>NZ_CP192072.1:0-4800000 GCF_050942315.1 Nonomuraea sp. CA-143628 | reverse complement strand
GCGCCGGGCGCCCCGGAGACCACGGCCGAGCGCGCGCCGTTGACCGCGGCCAGGGAGTACTCACCCGGTCGCCGGGCAAGGCGCTCGGTCAGCTCCTCGACCGGCAGCCCGACGGAGGCCATGCCGCCGCGGCCCGCGAGCACGGCGCCGATGGCCTGGCTGCGCAGGGCGACCACACGGGCGCCGTCCTCCAGCGACAGGCCGCCCGCCACCGTGGCGGCGGCGATCTCGCCCTGGGAGTGACCGATCACCGCGTCGGGACCCACGCCGTACGAGCGCCACAGCCCGGCCAGCGCCACCATGACCGCCCAGAGCAGCGGCTGGACCACGTCCACCCGCTCCAGCGGCGGCGTGCCCGGCTCGCCGCGCAGCACCTGGGCCGGCGACCAGTCCACGAACGGCTGGAGCGCGCGCTCACAGGCGGCGAAATGCTCGGCGAAGACCGGCGACTCGTCCAGCAGCTCGGTGGCCATGCCCGTCCACTGCGAGCCCTGGCCGGGGAAGACGAACACCGTCTTGCCCGGCGCTCCGGCCAGCCCGCCGACTCCGGCGGGGACCTGTTCGCCCGCGGCGAGTGCGCGGACGGCGGCCAGCAGTTCCGCACGGTCCCGGCCCACTGCCACGGCGCGATGCCGGTAGGCCGTACGGGTGGTGGCCAGGGAGAAGCCGATGTCGGCGGCCGACTGGCCGGGGTGGCGCGCCACGTGGGCGCCGAGCCGGTCGAGCTGGGCACGCAGGGCGGCCGCGCTCTTGGCCGACACCGTCCACGCGACCGCGCCCGTTGCCGCCGTCGCACCCGCTGTCGCCGTCGCACCCGCTGTCGCCGTCGCACCCGCTGTCGCCGTCGCACCCGCTGTCGCCGTCGCACCCGCTGTCGCCGTCGCATCCGTTGTCGCCGTCGCATCCGCCGGAGACGCGGGGTCGGTCGGTGCGAGGTCGTCTGCCGGGGCCTGTTCGAGGATCACGTGCGCGTTGGTGCCGCTGACGCCGAACGCGGACACCCCCGCGCGCCGGGGCCCGCCGCTGTCCGGCCAGTCGACGGCTTCGGTCAGCAGCCGGACGTTCCCCGCGGACCAGTCCACGTGGGACGAGGGCTCGGACACGTGCAACGTCTTAGGCAGCAGGCCCGCCCGCATGGCCAGCACCGCCTTGATCACCCCGGCGACCCCGGCGGCGGACTGGGTGTGGCCGATGTTGGACTTGATCGACCCCAGCCAGAGCGGCCGGTCGGCCGGGCGGTCGGCGCCGTAGGTGGCCAGCAACGCCTGCGCCTCGATGGGATCGCCCAGCGTGGTGCCGGTGCCATGCGCCTCGACGAGGTCCACGTCGGCCGCTGCGACTCCGGCGTCGGCCAGCGCGCGGCGGATGACCCGCCGCTGGGACACCCCGTTCGGGGCGGACAGGCCGTTGCTGGCACCGTCCTGGTTGATCGCAGAGCCGCGGACGACCGCGAGCACCGGATGGCCGTTGCGGCGCGCGTCGGACAATCGCTCCAGCAGCAGCAGACCGGCGCCCTCGCCCCAGCCGGTGCCGTCGGCGTCGTCGGAGAAGGCCTTGCACCGCCCGTCGGGCGCCAGGCCGCGCTGGCGGCTGAACTCCACGAAGATGTCGGGGGTGGGCATGACGGTGACGCCACCGGCCAGCGCGAGCGTGCTCTCTCCGCTCCGCAGCGACTCGCACGCCCAGTGCAGCGCCACCAGCGACGAGGAGCAGGCCGTGTCGATGGTGGCCGCGGGGCCCTTGAGCCCGAACACGTACGAGATCCGGCCCGAGATCACCGCGGTGGAGTTGCCCGTCAGCAGGTGCCCCTCCGCTCCTTCCGCGGGTGCGCCGAGGCTGCCTCCGTACCCGTCGGCGAAGGCGCCGACGAAGACGCCCACCTGGCTGCCCTTCAGCGAGCGCGGGTCGATGCCGCCTCGCTCGAACGCCTCCAGCGCCACCTCCAGCATCAGGCGCTGCTGCGGGTCGGCGGCCAGCGCCTCCCGGGGCGAGATGCCGAAGAATCCGGCGTCGAAATCGGCGGCGTCGTGCAGGAACCCGCCCTCGCGCGTGTACGTGGTGCCCGGACGGGTCAGGTCCGGGTCGTACAGGGTGGACAGCTGCCAGCCCCGGTCGTCGGGGAACAACGACACACCGTCACGGCCGTCCGCCACTAGCTGCCAGAGCCCCTCGGGGTCGCGCACGTCCCCGGGGAAGCGGCAGCTCATGGCGACCACCGCGATCGGCTCGTGTTCGCGGGCCTCGGCCTCGCGGAGCCGTTCCCTGGCCTGCTGGAGATCGGCGGTCACCCGCCGGAGGTAGTCGAGGAGCTTCTGCTCGTCCGCCACGTCACGTCACCTTCCGGAAGTTTCAGAGCCCCTTGTCGATCAACGCGAACAGCTCGTCGGCGCTCGCCGACTCCACGGTCTGGCCGGTGTCCGCCTGTTCGCCGCGCCATTGCGCCAGCAGTCCGCGCAGCCGGGCGGTGACCGTCGACCGTGTCTCCTCGTCGGGCGTGAGCGCGCCGAGCAGGCGTCCCAGCCGGTCGAGTTCCTCCAGCGCCCGCTCGCCCGTGGGCCGGTCGTCGGGCGCGATCTCCGTGAGCAGGTACTCCGCCAGCGCGATCGGCGAGGCGTGGTCGAACGCCAGCGTGCTCGGCAGCCGCCGATCGACGGCGGCGTTCAGCCGGTTGCGCAGCTCGACCGCGGTCAGCGAGTCGAACCCCAGCTCGTCGAACGGCCGGTGCGGGTCCACCTCTTCGGCGGAGGCGTGCCCGAGGACGGCGGTGACCTGGT
The DNA here is from genome assembly GCF_050942315.1 of Nonomuraea sp. CA-143628. Taxonomy (NCBI): domain Bacteria; kingdom Bacillati; phylum Actinomycetota; class Actinomycetes; order Streptosporangiales; family Streptosporangiaceae; genus Nonomuraea; species Nonomuraea sp. CA-143628. The sequence continues at coordinate 4,797,226 of NZ_CP192072.1, read as the reverse complement.
CGAGCACCAGGTCGAGCAGGATCCGCCGCCGCTCCGGTTCCGGAAGCCCGGCCAGTCTGGCCTGCAGACCGGCGCCGGAGCCGCGGTCCGCCGAGGCGGCGCGGCGCGGGCGGGCGCGTACCAGCTCGCTGAGCAGCGGCGGCAGGGAGTCGCCGCGCGCGCCCAGCGCCTTGACGTCCAGGCGAATCGGCACCAGCGCCGCCTCGGGCCGGAGCAGGGTGGTGTCGAACAGCGCCAGGCCCGTCTCCGGCGTGAACGGGACGATGCCCTCGCGGGCCATCCGACCGACCTCCGCCTCGGCGAGGGTGTCGAGCATGCCTCCGCCGCCGGTCCACGGACCCCAGGCCAGCGAGGTCGCCGGGAGCCCCCGCACCCGCCGCCGGTGGGCCAGCGCGTCCAGGAACGCGTTGGCGGCCGCGTAGTTGCCCTGTCCCGCGCTGCCCATCGTCCCGGCGGCCGAGGAGAACATGACGAAGGCCGACAGGTCGAGGTCGTGCGTCAGCTCGTGCAGGTTGAGCGCCGCGTCCGCCTTGGGCCGCAGCACGCCGTCCATCCGCTCTGGGGAGAGCGCGGTGATCGGTCCGTCGTCCAGGACGCCCGCGGCGTGCACCACGGCCGTGAGCGGACGGCCCGCGAGCAGCTCCGCGAGCGCGTCGCGGTCGGCGACGTCGCAGGCCGCGATCTCGACCCGCGCGCCGAGCTCCGCGAGCTCGGCGCGGAGCTTCTCGGCACCCTCGACGGCGGCGCCGCGACGGCTGGTCAGCAGCAGATCGCGTACGCCGTGCCGAGCGACGAGATGACGGGCGACGAGCCTGCCGAGCGCGCCGGTGCCACCGGTCACCAGCACGGTCCCCTCGGGATCGAGGGGAGCCGGGACCGTCAGCACGACCTTCCCGATATGGCGGGCCTGCGACATGTACCGGAACGCCTCGGGGGCGCGCCTGAGGTCCCAGGCCCTCATGGGGAGCGGCTGGATCTCACCCTGCTCGAACAGGCGCAGAATCTCGCGCAGCATCTGACCGGTCCGCTCGGGGCCGGCCTCGACGAGGTCGAACGGCGTGTAGCGGACGCCGGGGGTGATCGTCTCCGTGTCCCGGATGTCGGTCTTGCCCATCTCCACGAACCGGCCACCCGCGGACAGCATGCCGAGGGAGGCGTCGATGAACTCCCCGGCCAGCGAGTTGAGCACCACGTCCACCTGGCCGAACTTCTGCGCGAACTCCAACGTCCGCGAGGAGGCCACATGCGCGTCGTCCAGGGTGGTCGACGCCCACTTGGCGGGGCTCGCCGTACCGAACACCTCCGCGCCGAACGACCGGGCGAGCTGTACCGCCGCCATGCCGACCCCACCGGCGGCCGCGTGCACCAGCACCCGGTCCCCCGTTTTAAGGTCGGCCAGATCGACCAGGCCGTAGAAGGCCGTCAGGAACGCCACCGGCACCGACGCCGCCTCCGCGAACGACCAACCGGCGGGCATCGGCGCCACCTGCCGGTGATCCGTGACCATCAGCGGGCCGAACGCACCGCCGTCGAACAACCCGAACACTTTGTCTCCGGGAGCGAACCCGGTGACGCCGGAGCCGACCTCGACGACGACGCCGGCGCCCTCCAGCCCCATCGCGCCGCTCTCGCCCGGGTACATGCTGAGGGCGTTGAGGACGTCGCGGAAGTTCATGCCGGCCGCGCGTACGGCGATCCTGATCTCTCCGGGCCGCAGGGGCGCGACGGCCTCGGGCGCGTCGACGAAGGCCAAGCCGTCCAGCGTGCCCTTGGCCCGGCTGTCCAGCCGCCAAGTGGCGCCGTCGGCCGGCGGTGTGAGGCCGGGGTCGGGCGCGGGGGTGAGCCGGGCCGCGAGCAGGGTGCCCTCTCGCAGGACGAGCTGCGGCTCGCCGCTGAGGGCCGCGGCGGCGATCAGGCCGGTGGCGGCGTGGTCGCTGAGGTCGTCACGGCCGTCGCGGCCGCGGTCGTAGGTGCGGTCGTTGCGGTCGTCGAGGTCCAGGAGGACGAACTGGCCGGGGTTCTCAGCCTGCGCGGACCGGACCAGGCCCCACACCGCTGCGCCCGCGAGGTCGCGCCCGCTGTCGGGAGCGACCGCCTTCCTGGTCACGAAGAGAAGCCGCGATTCGGCGAGGCGCGGGTCGGCGATCCAGGTCCGCACCAGGTCGAGCGCGCGATGAACCGCCGAGCGGACCGCTGCGGCCGTGGCATCGACTGTAGCGGCGTCGGTCGCGATGGCCGCGGTGGCGTCGGCCCAGTTCATGACGTCGGGGTTCACGATGACCAGCTCAGGTGGGTCCTCTCCCGAGTCGATGGCCCGGAGCAGCGCGGCCAGGTCGTCGTATGCCTCGTTGCTGGCGATCTCACCGCCGCCGATGGTCCAGCACCGGGCCAGAGACACCGGCTCGGCCGGGATCGGCGTCCAGTCCAGGCGGTACAGCGAGCGTTCCGCGCCGGGCCGTGGACCGGAGAGCGTGTCGAGGGTGATCTGGCGCAGGACCAGCGAGCCGATCGACACCACCGGCTGACCGAGCGGGTCGGCCGCCTCCAGACGGAAGGAGTCCTCTCCCATCGGGGTCACCCGTACGCGCAGGCTCGACGCCCCGGCGGCGTGCAGTTCCACGTCGGCCCACGTGAACGGCAACGCGGTGTGCTCGGCCGAGGCGGGGCTGAACCCGAAGGCGTGCAGCGCGGCGTCAAGGAGCGCGGGATGCAGACCGAAACGGGCCGCGTCCGCCGCCGCGTGCTCGGGCAGCTCGATCTCGGCGAAGACCTCCTCGCCACGGATCCAGGCAGCCCGCAGCCCACGGAAGGTCGGCCCGTAGGGAAGCCCCAGATCGGCGAGCCGCTCGTAGAGCCCGTCCACCTCGACCTGCTGGGCATCGGCCGGCGGCCACGGACTCGTCTCGAACGCGGCGGCCGGGGAGCCCGAGGAGGCCGGGGCGAGGGCGCCGGTGGCGTGTCTGTCCCAGGGGGCGTCGTCGGTCTGTGAGTACATCGTGATCGTCCGCGTGCCCGAGTCGTCCGGATCGCTCACCACGATCTGCAGCCGGACACTGCCGTGTCCCGGCACGAGCAGCGGCCGCTCCAGGGTCAGCTCCTCGACCTTCCCGCAGCCGACCTGGTCGGCCGCCCTGATGGCGAGTTCCACCAAGCCGGTGCCGGGGAACACGGCCGCCTCGCCGACCACGTGATCGGCGAGCCAGGGGTGCGAGGCGAGGGAGAGCCGGGCGGTGAACAGGAATCCGCCCGAGTCGGGCAGCTCGACCCCGGCACCCAGCAGCGGATGGTCCGGGGCGTCCAGCCCGATGGACGAGGGGTCACCGCTCGACTGCGCGGGGTTCAGCCAGTAGCGCCGGTGCTGGAAGGCGTACGTGGGCAGATCCACCCGGCGGGCGCCGGTCCCGGCGAAGAACCGTTCCCAGTCCACCGTCGCGCCACCGGCGTGCGCCTGCCCGACCGCCGTCACCACCTGCTCGGCCTCGTCCCGGCCGCGACGCAGCGCCGGTACGAACACCGGGCCGCGCCCGTCCTGCGGCTCGGGCACACACTCCTGCCCCATCCCCGACAGCACCCCGTCGGGGCCCAGCTCGACGAAGGTCCGTACGTCCTGGGCATGGAGAAAGGCGACGCCGTCGGCGAACCGTACCGCTTCGCGGACATGGCGCACCCAATACTCGGCCGTGAACTCCCGCACCGGCGCGCCGGTCACGTTCGACACGACCGGGACCGACGCGCTCCCGTACGACAGGCTCTCGGCCACCTCACGGAAGGCGGCCAGCATCGGCTCCATCCGGGGCGAGTGGAAGGCGTGGCTGACCGGCAACCGGCGGGACTTGGCGAACCGGCCCGCGACCCGCAGCACCGCCTCCTCGTCACCGGACAGGACCACCGAGGCCGGCCCGTTGATCGCCGCGATCACCACTCCACCGGCGCCCGCCTCCGAGACGCCCACAAGGACCCGCCCTGCGCCCTCTTGCCCGGCGTCCTCTTCTGCGGCCTCCGCGAGGATCCGCCTGGTCTCCTCTTCTCCGGCCTGGACCGCGACCATCGCCCCGCCGGTCGGCAACGCCTGCATCAACCGGCCCCGGGCCGCCACGAGGGCGCACGCGTCATCCAGCGACAGCACCCCCGCCGCGTGCGCGGCCGCCACCTCCCCGATCGAGTGCCCGAGCAGGAAGTCGGGTACGACGCCCCACGACTCGACCAGCCGATAGAGCGCCACCTCCACCGCGAACAGGGCGGCCTGGGTGTACCCCGTCTGGTCCAGCAGTTCCGGCCGCTCCCACATCACCTCCGTCAGCGGACGCTCCAGCAGCGGATCCAGCCGCGCGCACACCGCCGCCAGGTGCTCGGCGAACACCGGATAGGCCGCCACCAGCTCGCGCCCCATCCCCACGCGCTGGCTCCCCTGTCCGGTGAACAGGAACGCCAGCTTCCCGCCGCTCACCACGCCGTCGGCCACCTGCGACAGACCCGCCAGCAGCCCGGCGCGGTCCGAGGCGGTCACCACGGCACGATGCTCCAGAGCCGCCCGCGCCGTCGCCAGCGAGTAGGCCACGTCCGGCAGAGCAGCATCTTCCCGCTCCTCCAGGTAGGACCTCAGCCGCTCCGCCTGAGCGCGCAACCCGGCCGCGCTCCTTCCGGAGATCGGCAGCGGCACGGCCGGCAGAGCCGCCGGTGCCGCCGGCTCTTCGTGCGACGCCTCGACCGCTTCCAGGACGACATGGGCGTTGGTCCCGCTGATGCCGAACGACGACACGCCCGCCCGGCGCGGGCGCTCGCCGCCGGGCCAGGGGATCGGCTCGGTCAGCAGCCGGACGTTCCCGGCCGACCAGTCCACGTGCGAGGAGGGGGTGTCGACGTGCAGGGTTCTGGGCAGTACGCCGTGCCGCATCGCCATGACCATCTTGATCACACCGGCGACGCCGGCGGCGGCCTGGGTGTGCCCGATGTTGGACTTGACCGTGCCCAGCCACAGCGGCCGATCCTCCGGACGGTCCTTGCCGTATGTGGCCAGCAGCGCCTGCGCCTCGATCGGATCGCCCAGGGTCGTACCGGTGCCGTGGGCTTCCACGGCGTCCACGTCGGCGGGAGACAGCTCGGCGTCGACCAGCGCCTGGCGGATCACCCGCTGCTGGGACGGTCCGTTCGGCGCCGTGAGCCCGTTGCTCGCACCGTCCTGGTTGACCGCGCTCCCCCGCACGACCGCCAGCACCCGATGACCGTGACGGCGCGCGTCCGACAGCCGCTCCAGCAAGATCAGGCCCACACCCTCGGCAAAGGCCGTGCCATCCGCCGCCTCCGCGAACGCCTTGCAGCGCCCGTCCCGCGCCAGACCCCGCTGTCTGCTGAACTCCACGAAGATCTCCGGCGTGAAGATGATGGTGGCGCCGCCGCTGATGGCCAGGGCGCACTCGCCCCTGCGCAGCGACTCGCAGGCCAGATGCAGCGCGACCAGGGACGACGAGCACGCCGTGTCCAAGGTGACGGCCGGACCCTCCAGGCCGAGGACGTACGCGATGCGGCCGGACATCACGGCCGTGGAGCCGCCGGTCAGCAGATGGCCCTCGACCCCGTCGGGGAATCCGGCCGGGCCGACGCCGTAGCCGGTGGAGGCGGCGCCGACGAAGACGCCCGTCTCACTGCCCCGCAGCTTCGCGGGGTCTAGGCCGGCCTGTTCGAGCAGTTCCCATGAGGTCTCCAGCAGGAGCCGCTGCTGCGGATCCGTGGCCAGCGCCTCTCGCGGGCTCATCCCGAAGAAGCCCGCGTCGAAGTCGCCCGCGTCCGTCAGGAAGCCACCGGTGCGGACATAGCACGTACCGGCGCGTTCGGGGTCGGGGTCGTAGAGCCGCTCCAGGTCCCAGCTGCGGTCGGCGGGGAACTCCGACATCGCGTCCTTGCCTTCGGCGACCAGGCGCCAGAGCTGTTCGGGATCGTTGACTCCGCCGGGCAGGCGGCAGCTCATGGCCACGATCGCGATGGGCTCGTGCCGCCGGGCCTCCATCTCGTCCATCCGGCGATGGACCGACTGGAGTTCGGCGGTCGCCAGCCTCAGGTATTCGCGGAGCTTGCCGTCATTCGCCATCAGACTCAGACCTCCGTCGCGAGGAGCCAAGCGCGTTGTCGAGGATTGTGAAGAGCTCGTCGTCCGTGGCCGACTCGTACTGCTCGGAGCCGTCCTGTTCGGACTCGGGCGCCTCGCCTTGCAGGTCGTTCCATTTGCGGACCAGTGACCGCAGCCGGGCGGTGATCGCGGGCCGGTCGTCGGTCGCCGTCACCGTGGTGAGCGCGGCTTCCAGCCGGTCGACCTCGCCGAGTACGGCGGCGGCGGAGTCCTGCGCGGCCGGGCGGAACGCCTCTCCCACCCGGTCCGCGAGGGCGTTCGGCGTGGGGTGGTCGAAGACGAGGGTGCTGGGCAGGCGCAGGCCGGTGGCGGCGCTGAGCCGGTTGCGCAGCTCGACGCCGGTCAGCGAGTCGAAGCCCAGCTCCTTGAAGGCCCGGTCGGGTAGCACCGAGTCGGGGCTCGGGTGCCCGAGCACGCCGGCCGCCTCGGCGCGGACGAGCCGTACGAGCTCGGCCTTGCGTTCCTCCTCGGGCAGGCCGTCGAGCCGGTGTTTCAGCGTCGTGACGCCGGGCTGGGCGGCCCGCCGTACGTGGGAGCGGGTCTGGTCGCGGATCAGGCCGCGAAGCAGCGCCGGCGGCGGGGTGGCGCCCGACCGCAGCGCGGCGAGGTCCAGCCGGATCGGCAGCAGCACGGGCTCGTCCACCGTCCGCGCCGCGTCGAACAACGCCAGCCCGTCGGCGGAGGGGATCTGGACGAAGCCGGACCGTGCCATGCCGCTCATGGCGGTGTCGTCGAGGTGCGCGGTCATGCCGCTGCGTTGCTCCCAGAAGCCCCAGGCCAGCGACATCGCGGCGAGACCGTGCGCCCGCCGGTGGGCGGCCAGCGCGTCCAGGAACGCGTTCGCCGCCGCGTAGTTGCCCTGCCCGGCCTCACCCAGTACGCCCGCCGCCGAGGAGAACAGCACGAACGCCGACAGATCCAGACCCTCGGTCAGCTGGTGCAGCTGCCAGGCCGCCTCCGCCTTGGCGCCCACCACCGCGTCGACCTGCTCGGCCGTGAGCGACTCCACCATGCCGTCGTCCAGCGCGCCGGCCGCGTGCACCACGGCGGACAGCCGGTGTTCCGCGCGCAGGCGGTCCAGGAGCCCGGCCAGCGCCGTACGGTCGGCGACGTCGCACGCCACGATCTCGGCCCGCGCCCCCGAGGCCGCGAGGTCGGCGCGCAGTTCCTCCGCGCCGGGGGCCTCGATGCCTCTGCGTCCCACGAGCACCAGATCGCGTACGCCGTGCTCGGCCACCAGGTGCCGGGCCACCAGCCCGCCGATCATCCCGGTGCCTCCGGTCACCAGCACGGTGCCGTCGCGGTCGAACGGGACCGGCAGCGTGAGTACGACCTTCCCGACATGCCGGGCCTGCGACATGAACCGGAACGCCTCCCGCGCCCGCCGCACGTCCCACACCTGGATGGGAGACCGCTGGAACACGCCCTCCTCGAACAGGCCCAGGACCTCGGCCAGCATCTCGCCCAGACGGTCCGGCCCCGTGTCGATCAGGTCGAAGGCGGTGTAACGGACTCCGGGGGTGATCGTCTCCGCGTCCCGGATGTCGGTCTTGCCCATCTCCACGAACCGGCCGCCGACCGGCAACATGTCCAGTGAGGCGTCGATGAACTCCCCGGCCAGCGAGTTGAGCACCACGTCCACCTGGCCGAACTTCTCCGCGAACGCCGGCGTCCGCGACGAGGCGACATGCGCTTCGTCCAGCGGCAGCGATGCCCACTTGCCAGGACTCGCCGTACCGAACACCTCCGCGCCGAGCCAGCGAGCCACCTGTACGGCGGCCATGCCGACCCCACCGGCGGCCGCGTGCACCAGCACCCGATCACCGGCCCGCACCCCGGCCACGTCCACCAGGCCGTAGAAGGCCGTCAGGAACGCCGCCGGCACCGAAGCGGCCTCCGCGAACGACCAACCGGCGGGCATGGGAGCCAGCAACCGCCGATCCGTCACTCCCACGGGACCGTACGCGCCATCGAGCAGCCCCAGCACCCGATCACCGGGCGCCAGATCGGCCACCGCCGAGCCCACCTCCAGCACCACACCGGCGACCTCGCCGCCGATCGGGACGTCGCGCTCCGGGACCATGCCCAGCGCCACGACGACATCGCGGAAGTTCATCCCGGCCGCCCGTATCGACAGCCGTACCTCGCCCGGTCCCAGCGGGCGGGCCGCCTCGGGGCACGGGACCAGCGCCAGGCCGTCCAGTGTGCCCGCGCCGGTGGCTTCGAGCCGCCACGGCTCGCCGCCCAAGGGCGGCAGCAGCGCCTCGCCGGTCGTGGCCCGCGCCAGCCTGGGCACCAGCACCTCGCCGGATCGCACGGCCAGCTGCGGCTCAGAGAGCGCCGCGAGCACGACCGGCACCGGCACGTCGGAGTCGTCGAGATCCAGCGCCACGAACCGGCCGGGGTGCTCCGACTGCGCGGACCGCATCAGGCCGAGCACCGCGGCGGCGGCCAGGTCGGTCACGTCCTCGCTGTCCAGGGCGACCGCTCCCCTGGTGACCAGGACGAACGTGGACTCCTCGAACCGGTCGTCGGCCAGCCAGGACCGTACGGTGGCCAGGGCCCGATGGATCGCCTCCCGCACGTCTGCGCCGCCCGAGAAGGTGACGAACACCAGCTCGGGAGCCGACGGCAAGGCGGCCAGATCGGGATAGACGGGGGCGCCCAGGGCGGCGGCGAGCCCAGAACCCAGCCCGCTCGCGCCCGCTTCTGGCATGGCGGGGAGCCCGCTCGCGTCGACCACGGCGCAGCGGCTCGGCGACGGCGCCGGCGTCGGCGCCGAATCGCCGGTGTACGGCGAGGCGATCCAGCCGACGCGGAACAGCGACTCGCGGCGCGGATCCGGCGCCGACGACGCGAGCGGCCGGGACAGCAGCGACTCCACCGCGGCCACCGGGGCTCCCGAGGGGTCCGCCAGCCGCAGCGAGAGCTCGTCCGAACCCGACGGGGTCAGGCGGACCCGCAACGTGGACGCGCCTTCGGCGTACAGCGACAGGCCGGACCAGGTGAACGGCAGGCTCACCCCCGCGGCGGCGCCGTCCAGCAGCGACTCCGCGTGCAGCGCGGCGTCGAGCAGCGCGGGATGCAGGCCGAACGCCCCAGCCTCCCGCTGCGGCAGAGTGACCTCGGCGAACACCTCGTCCCCGAGCCGCCACGCGGCCTGGAGCCCGCGGAACGGCCCGTCGTAGTCCAGACCGCGCTCGGCGAGGCGGTCGTAGACATCGGTCACGTCGACGGCCTCGGCGCCCGGCGGCGGCCAGGCGGACAGGTCGAAGTCCGCGGCTGGACGGGCGGCCGAAACGACGCCGGTCGCGTGCCGGGTCCAGTCCATGTCGTCCTCGGGGCGCGCGTGCAGCGTCAGCGGCCGTCGCCCGGTCTCGTCCGGCGCGTCGATCCGTACCTGCACCACGACGGCGGCCTGTGCGGGCAGCGCCAGCGGCGCCTCCAGGACCAGCTCCTCCAGCAGGGCGCAGCCGACCTGGCGGCCCGCGCTGACGGCCAGCTCGGCGAAGGCCGCTCCGGGGAACAGCACCGTGCCGGACACGGTGTGACCGGCCAGCCAGGGGTGCGAGCGCAGCGACAGCCGGCCGGTGAGGACGACTTCGTCGGAGTCGGCGAGGGACAGCGTCCCGCCGAGGAAGGGGTGGTCGGCCGCGGTCAGGCCCGCGTGCTCGACGTCGGCCGAGTCGCCGGCCTCCAGCCAGTAGCGTTCGCGCTGGAAGGCGTACGTGGGCAGGTCCACCTTGCGGGCGTCGGCCGAGGCGAACAGCGGCGTCCAGTCGACCGGCGCGCCGTGCGCGCAGGACTCCGCGACCGAGGTGACGAACCTGGCCGCCGGGTCCTCGTCGCGGCGCAGCGAGCCGATCGCCACCACGGTGGCGCCCGCGGCCTCGGCCGTCTCCTGGACCGCGGCGGTCAGCGTCGGGTGCGGGCTGACCTCGACGAACATTCCGTAGCCCTGCTGGACCAGGCTCTGGACCGCCTGCTCGAAGCGCACCGGGTGGCGCAGGTTGGTGTACCAGTAGGCGGCGTCCAGTTCCTCGGTGTCGAGCGGCTCGCCGGTCACCGTGGAGCAGAACGCCACTTCGGCCGTCCAGGGGACGATCCCAGCCAGGTCGGCCAGCAGCCGGTCGCGCAGCGGCTCGGCGTAGGCCGTGTGCGAGGGATAGTCGACCGGGATCATCTTGGCTCTGACGTCCTCGGCCTTCAGGAGATCGAGCAGTTCGTTCAGTGCCGCCGAGTCGCCGGCGACCACGACCGCGGTCGGGCTGTTCACCGCCGCTATCGACAGGCGCTCCGCCCAGGGGGCGAGCCGGTCGAGCGCCTCGGCGGGCGGGAGCGAGACGGCCAGCATGCCGCCGCGGCCGGACAGGTCCTCGGTGATGGCCCGGCTGCGGAGGGCCACGACCTTGGCCGCGTCTTCGAGGGACAGCGCTCCCGCCACGCAGGCGGCGGCGATCTCGCCCTGGGAGTGCCCCACGACGGCCTCGGGCTCGACGCCGTAGGAGCGCCACAGGTGCGCCAGCGAGACCATGACCGCCCATGCCGCGGGCTGGATCACGTCCATCCGGTCGAGCGGCCACGCGGGCGACTCGCCGCGCAGGACGTCCATCAGCTTCCAGTCCACGAACTTCTCGAGCGCGTCCGCGCACTCCGCCATGCGGGCGGCGAACGGCGGCGCGGCGTCGAGCAGCCCGAGGATCATGTCCTTCGACAGGACGGCCTGGCCGGGGAAGACGAAGGCCGCCCGGGGCGAGGCGGTCGCCGTGCCGTACACGACGTTCGGGGCTGGGACCGCGTCCGCGACGGCGCGCAGGCCCGGCAGGAGGGTGTCACGGTCGTCGCCGATCACCGCCGCGCGGTACGGGAGGGCGGCGCGCGAGCTGACCAGGGAGTGACCGACGTCGACCGGCGACAGCCCGGGGTCCTGCTCGACGCGGGCGGCCAGTCGCCCGGCCTGGGCCCGTAGCGCCTGCTCGCTCTTGGCCGTGACCAGCCAGGGCACCACGGGGCCGGCTGTCTCGTCGCGGGGGGTCTCGGCGTGCGGGTGTTGCTCGATGATGACGTGCGCGTTGGTGCCGCTGACGCCGAACGAGGAGATGGCCGCGCGGCGCGGGGTGTCCTCCGCCGTGTCCCAGGGGAGGTTCTCGGTGAGCAGGGCGATGCTGCCGGACGACCAGTCCACGTTCGGCGATGGCTCGTCGGCGTACAGAGTCTTGGGCAGGGTGCCGTGCCGCATCGCGAGCACCATCTTGATCACCCCGGCCACGCCGGCGGCGGCCTGGGTGTGGCCGATGTTCGACTTGATCGAGCCCAGGTAGAGGGGTCTGTCCGCCGGGCGGCCCTGACCGTAGGCGGCGAACAGGGCGCGCGCCTCGATGGGGTCGCCCAGGGTCGTACCGGTGCCGTGCGCCTCGACCACGTCGACCTCGGCGGACGTCAGGCCCGCGGCGGCCAGCGCCCTGGCGATCACCCGCTGCTGGGACGGACCGTTGGGCACGGTCAGCCCGCTGCTGGCGCCGTCCTGGTTGATCGCGCTGCCGCGGATCACGGCCAGCACCTGGTGGCCGTTGCGGGTGGCGTCCGACAGGCGCTCCAGCAGGAGCATGCCCGCGCCCTCGCCCCAGCCCGTCCCGTCGGCCGCCGCCGAGAACGCCTTGCACCGGCCGTCCGGCGACAGCCCGCGCTGCCTGCTGAACTCCACGAACGTGCTCGGGGTCGACATCACCGTGACGCCGCCGGCCAGCGCCATGGCGCATTCGTCCTGGCGCAGGGCCTGGGCCGCGAGGTGCAGCGCCACCAGGGAGGACGAGCAGGCCGTGTCCACGGTGATCGCCGGGCCCTCCAGGCCCATCAGGTAGGAGACCCGGCCGGAGGCGATGCTGCCGTCGCTTCCGTTGCCGATGTAGCCGCCGAGGTCGGCGGGCACGGCGCGGACCCTGGAGCCGTAGTCGTGGTAGATGACCCCGGCGAAGACGCCCGTGGAGCTGCCCCGGGCCGAGGCCGGATCGATGCCCGCGCCCTCGAACGCCTCCCACGCGGTCTCCAGCAGCAGCCGCTGCTGCGGATCCATCGCCAGGGCCTCGCGCGGGCTGATCCCGAAGAAGTGCGGGTCGAACTCCGCCGCTTCGTGGAGGAAGCCGCCGGAACTCGTCAGGCTCTTGCCGGGACTGTCCGGATCCGGGTCATAGAGGTCGACGTCCCAGCCTCGGTCGGTGGGGAACGGCGAGATCGCGTCGGTCCCGGCGACCAGCAGCCGCCACAGCTCCTCGGGCGTGCCGGCGTCGCCGGGAAAGCGGCAGCTCATCCCGACGATCGCGATGGGCTCGGCGTCCCGGTCCTCGGCCTGCCGCAGCCGGCGGCGGGTCTCCCGCAGGTCGGCGGTGGCCCGCCTGAGGTATTCCAGCAGCCTGGTCTCGTTGTCCACGGCTCATCTCCGGGTCGGGGAAGCCGCCTGGTGACGGGCGACCAGCTCTTCTAGATCACGTACGCCGTCGGCGGGGGTCGGCGTCTTCGCCATGTCCTGCTGGATCCGGATCGCGTTCCGCCGGAACCCTTCGTCGTCCAGCAGCCGCACCAGCCCGTCGCGCAGCGTCCGCGCCGAGAGCTGGTCGGGCTCGATGACCAGGCCCGCTCCCTGCTGGGCTATCTGAAGGGCCATGCCCGTCTCGTCGTAGAGCTGGGCGGGGACGATGAGCTGGGGCACGCCCTGGGTGATGGCCGTGCAGGTGGTCCCCGTGCCGCCGTGGTGGACGATGGCCGAGCAGCCGGGCAGCAGGGAGTTGAGCGGGACGAAGTCCACGATGCGGACGTTCGCCGGGACCTTCGCGCCGTCCAGCTGGTTCTCCTTCAGGGTCGCGACCACCTCGACGTCCAGGTCGGCCACGGCCTCGAACAGCTCGGCGGCCCCGACGCTGCCGCGCCCACCCCAGACCTCCCTGCCGGACACCCCTAGGGTGAAGCAGACGCGCCTCCGGGACGGTGGCTCCCTGAGCCAGGCCGGGATGGTCGAGGGGCCGTTGTAGGGGATGAAACGGACGCGCAGGTGGTCTTCCTCGCCGGGGAAGCGCAGCCAGGCCGGCATGGAGTCGACCGTGGCCTGGCCGAGGATCACCTCCTCGTCGAAGTCGCAGCCGTACGCGGTCAGCTTCGCCGTGATCCACTCGACCACGGGGTCCTCACGCGGATCGTCCGGCCGCTCCGCGCGCAGCCGGAGGAACAACGAGCGCATCCGCGCCCAGTGGTCGCGGCCGAAGGTGGTCCGTACCTGCGCCGCGCCGCAGGCCCGGGCGGCCACGGGGCCCGGGAAGGTGATGGAGTCCCAGACCACCAGGTCGGGCTGCCAGCTCCGGCAGAAGGCGACCAGGTCGGCGTACATGGACTCGTCGGTGATGAAGTCCAGGGCCATCGGGGAGCAGAAGGCGTCCAGGCAGTCGCGGACGTACTCGTAGGTGAGCACCTCGGGGCGCTCCTCCGCGATGTCGTATCCGGAGCCGTATATCTGCCGGTCAAGTGGTGTCTCCAGCAGCCGCTCGGCCACATCGGACTTTCCGCCGACCGATAAAGCGGTCAAGCCGGTCCGGGTAATGGCGTCGACGATGTCCGGCTGGCCGGCGACGATTACTTCGTGGCCCGCGGCTTTCATCGCCCAGGCGATGGGGACCATGAGAAAGAGGTGCGCGTTTGCCGCGTGTTGAGTGAACAGAACACGCATGAACAATTCCTCCAAATTATTTATCGCGTCGAATGGGACGCTACCTATGCGCGGATGACCGCCCGACCCCTAGGGGACCCCTCACGCTCCCCTGTGCGCGGCCGGATGATCGCCCAGACGGGGGACAGCGTCGCCACCAGGGCGGACAGCGTGGCGGAGCAGATCACGGCCAGATAGACCCAGGCCGGCCCCGGGGGCATCGGTGAGCCGTTGACCGCCATGGCGAACGGAATCAGGATGGGCGCGACCGCCGTCGTGCCGAGCACGACGCCGACCATGGCGACCACCACGGCCTCGATCCCCACCATGCGCAGGATCTGGCCACGGGTGAACCCGATCAGGCGCTGCAGACGGAACTCCCTGCGCCGCGAGCCGGCTCCCATCGCCTGGGCGCTGATCACCGAGATGCCGGCGAAGATGATGATCACTCCGGTGAACAGATAGTTGATCCAGGCCCGGGTCCGCCCCTGCTCGACGGCGGTCGTGGACGGCCCGATGCCGTCGCTGACCCGCAGCGTGGGCAGGCGGCCCGTCGCCTCGACGAGGTCGGCGCGCAGTTTCCGGGCGTCACCGCCTGGCGCCGCCCGGACCAGGATCTGGGTCGGCGAGCCGGCGGTGGTGTGGGCGGCGAGCAGCGTGGCGGGCATGAGGATCATCTCGCCGCCGGGCCGGTCCGCGAGCAGCGCGACCACCCTCAGGTCCACCTTGGCGCCGTCGCCCAGCCGCAGGGTGATCGCGTCGCCGATCCCCTTGCCGAGCTCGCGGGCGTGCTGCCGGGTGAGCGCGACGGAGTCGCCACGCAGCCCGGTGAGCGTGCCCGCCGTGAGGGAGATGTCCGTGACCCCCGCCGCGCCGTCCGCCGTGAGGCCCAGGAGCGGCCAGCCGTGTTCGCTCTGCGACGGGTCGTACGGGCTCTCGACGAACCCGCTGCTGGTCGCCAGCTCCGACGCGGCCATGACCCCTGGGACGGTCCGGACGCGGCCGAGCAGGCCGGGACCGAGGCCGCCGGTGATCACGTGGTCGGCCCGCAGGTCCTCCAGGCGGACCTGCCGGACCTGGTCGGCCTGCGTCATCTGCAGATAGATGTTCGCGGTGCTGATGCCGGTCGCGAGCATGATGGGCAGGATCGCGGTGGCCATGCCGAACGGCCGGGCGCAGCTGTTGAGCAGGGCGAGGCGGCCGATCGTCCTGGGCCGCGCGCGTACGGCCCGGCCGACCAGCCCGCTCATCGCCTTGGTCATCCTGGAGGCCACCACGGCCACGCCGAGGATCACCACGATCGCGGCCAGGCAGGCGACGCTCACCGCGGCCGAGCGGATCATCACCATGGCCGAGCAGATCGTCGTGCCCACCACGCCGAGGCAGATCAGGGCGAGCGCCGCGCGTGCCCGGTCGAGCCCGTGGTCCTGCGGCACCGAGCTGAGCGCCGTGGCGGGGCGAGGTCGCGCGGCCCGCCAGATCGGGAAGAAGGCGGCCGCCAGCCCGGTGCACAGGCACACCACGGCCGCGACCGCGGCCGGGAGCCAGCCCGGGTCGAACCGCATGGCCGCCGGTACGACCCCGTCGCGCACCAGGTGCCCGAACAACTGACCGCCGAGGTTGCCGCCGAGCACCGTGCCCGCCGCCGTGGCGACCACCGCGATCGTCGTGACCTCGCCGAGCATCATCAGGCGGACGCGGCGCGGCGGCGTGCCCATCGCCTGCAGCAGCGTCAGCTCCGGCGCCCGGTGCTCGACCAGGAGTTTCATGGTGCTGACCAGGACGAGCATGCCGACCAGGAGCGTCGTGCCGCCGATCAGGCCGGCGATCGTGATCAGGTTCTCGCGGCCGGCGCGCGCCTGCGCGAACTCGGCGAGCCCGCGGTCGTCCCCGGTGAGCGTCACCGCGGACTGGCCGCGCAGGGTGGCGCGCACCCGGTCGGCGAGCGCCTGCTCGCCCGTCCCGGGCACGGGGATCACGGCTATCGCGTCCACCGAGTCCGGATGGCCGGACAGCCACCGCGCGTCGTAGGGCGTGAAGAACATCGCGGCCGCCGTGGCCGTACGTCCCGCCGCCGGGGCGGCCACACCGGTCACCCGGAAGCTCGCGACGGCGCCGCGGGCAACGACCTGGATCCGGTCGCCCACGTGGCCGCCCGATCGCGTGGCGAGCGCCGCGTCCAGCACGACGTCTCCGGCCGTCGCGGGCGCGGTGCCGGACCGCAGCTCGTACGGCAGCAGCCCCGCTGAGGTCCATTCGTGCCCCGTCGCCCGGAGCGCGTGCCCGCCGAGCATGGTGACGGGAATGGAGACGTCACCGATGACGTCGGCGACGCCGGGCACCGCCCGCACGGTCTCCAGCAGGGACCGGCTCAGGCGTACGGTCTCGGACAGGCTCGCCCATTCGACGTCGTCATCACGGGGGTCGGCGTCCGGCAGCCGGTAGGACGGGTCGCCCGCGACCACCACCGCGGCGCCGGCCAGCCGCTCGGGCGGGAAGGCGGCCTGGATCCCCGCCGCCATCAGCCCCGCGCAGGCCGCCACGATGGCGGTGGCGGCGAAGACTGTGGCGAGCACCGCCGAGAACGCGCCCCTGCGGTGGGACAGAGTGCGCAGGGCCAGGCGCCACATCAGGACGGCTCTCCCCGGTCCCACATCGCCAGGTGGGCCATCCGCTCCGCCGCCGCCTTGCTGGGCGGGAGCTCCAGCTCCTCCACGACCCGGCCGCCGGCCATGAAGAAGACGTGGTCGGCGTAGGCCGCGATCCGCGAGTCGTGCGTGGCCACCACCACTGTCTGTCCCGCCCGCGCCGCTTCGCGCAGCAGGCCGAGCACCTGGCCGACGCCCTCGTTGTCCTGCGCGCAGGTGGGCTCGTCGGCGAAGATCACCGGCGCCCGGCCGACCAGGGCCCGCGCGACCGCCACCCGCTGCTGCTCGGCGAAGGACAGCCGGTGCGGCAGGTCGTGCAGGTGGTCGGTCAGGCCGATCTGCGCGATCACCCGGTCCAGCAGGACGGTGTCGACGCTCCGGCCGGCCAGGTAACCGGGCAGCGCGATGTTCTCCGCCACGTTGAGCGCGGGCAGCAGGTTGGACCCTTGGAAGACGAAGCCGAGCCGGTCACGCCGCAGCCTGGTCAGCGACGCGTCGTCGAGGTCGGTCAGCTCCTCGCCGTCGAGGAGCACCGACCCTGACGCCGGCCGCTCCAGCCCCGACGCGCAGCGCAGCAGCGTGCTCTTGCCGGACCGCGACGGCCCGATGACCGCGGTGAGCGCCCGTTTCCGGCAGCCGATCGTGACGCCGCTCAGCGCCTCGAAGCTGCCCTTCCTGGTGGTGTACGTCTGTCGTACGGAATTCAACCGCACGATGTCGTCTTCTTCGCTCCTTGGATTGTCCGCAGGTCTGCTCATAGAACGGATGTTAATCACCGATTCATATTCCGCGCATCGGCCTGGAGGGCCATCCGGGCCATCCTCTTCAGGGATGGTTCGGTGGCATGAACGGTACTCAGGGCGGAAAATGGGGCTCTTTATCGGCATCCATGACATGGCATCAGAATTCTTTGTCGAGAATGGTGAAAAGTTCTTCGGCGCTGGCCGATTCGAGCGCCGGGTCCTCCGGCCGGCCGTGCGCCTCGGCCCACTTCGCCGTGAGCGCCTTGAGCCGGGCGGTGATCCGCGCGTGCCCGTCGGGATCCGGCATGAGCCGGTCCAGCGCCTGTTCGAGCTCGGCCAGCTCGGCCTCCAGCGGTTCGGCGGCCGTTTCGTCGTCGCCGAGCAGCTCGGTCTTGATGAAGGCGGCCACGGCTTCCGGCGTCGGGTAGTCGAAGACGAGCGTGGCGGGCAGGCGTACGTCCGCCGCCGCGCTCAGCCGGTTGCGCAGCTCGACCGCGGTCAGCGAGTCGAACCCCAGCTCCTTGAACCCCCGCACCGGATCGACCGGGTCCTCGCTGTCGTGGCCGAGCACGGCGGCGACGTGGGTGCGTACCAGGCTCAGCAGCAGGCGGTCACGCGCCGCCCTGGACAGCGGCGTCAGCCGGTCCGTCAACGAGACGGGCGTGGCGGAAGGAGCCGTGACCGAGGCCGTGGCGGGCGCCCGCCCGACAGGGGCGGTGACCAGGCCACGGAGCATCGGCGGCGGCCCTTCCTCCCGCGACCGCATGGCCGCGAGATCCAGCCGGATCGGCACCAGCGCGGCCTCGTCGAGCGCGAGCGACTCCTCGAACAGCGCCAGCCCCGCCTCGGCCGACAGCGGCAGCAGGCCCGAGTGACGCAGCCGGCGCAGATCGGCCTCGCCGAGCTGGGCGGTCATCCCGCCCACCTCCGGCGCCCACATGCCCCAGGCCAGCGAGAGCCCCGGCAGGCCGGCCGCCCTGCGGTTCGCGGCCAGCGCGTCGAGGAAGGCGTTGGCCGCCGCGTAGTTGCCCTGCCCGGCGGCGTCGAGCGTGCCGGCCGAGGAGGAGAAGAGCACGAACGCCGACAGGTCCAGATTTTTCGTGAGTTGGTGAAGATGCCAGGCGGCGTCTGCCTTTGGCCGCCAGACCGTGTCCACCTGGGCGGGCGTGAGCGAGCCGATGACGCCGTCGGCCACGACGCCCGCCGTGTGCACGACCGCGGTCAGCGGGCGGCCCGCGAGCAGTGCCGCGAGTGCGTCGCGGTCGGCGACGTCGCACGCCGCGACCTCGACGCGGGCCCCCTGCTCGGTGAGCTCCGTGCGCAGCCGGTCGGCGCCCGGGGCGTCGAGCCCTCTGCGGCCGACCAGCAGCAGGTCGCGTACGCCGTGCGCGGCCACCAGATGCCGGGCCACCAGCGCGCCGAGCCCGCCTGTGCCGCCGGTGACGAGCACAGTGCCGGTGCCGGTGCCGGCACCGGTGCCAGTGCCGGCGCCGCCGATCGGCGCGGGCACGGTCAGCACGATCTTGCCGGTGTGCCGGGCCTGCGCCATATACCGGAACGCCTCGGGCGCGCGTCGCACGTCCCAGACGCGGGTCGGGAGGGGTGCGAAGGTGCCTTCCTCGAACAGCTTCACCAGCTCGGTCAGGATCTCCTGGGTCCGGTCCGGCCCGGCGTCGGAGAGGTCGAAGGGCGCGTAGCGGACGCCGGGCGCGATCGTCTCCGCGTCCCGGATGTCGGTCTTGCCCATCTCCACGAACCGGCCACCGGGAGCCAGCATGCCCAGCGAGGCATCGGTGAACTCACCCGCGAGCGAGTTGAGCACCACGTCGACCTGGCCGAACTTCTCCGCGAACTCCACCGTCCGCGACGAGGCCACATGCTCCCCATCCAGCGGCAGCGACGCCCACTTGCCGGGACTCGCCGTACCGAACACCTCCGCGCCCAGCCACCGCGCGAGTTGCACCGCCGCCATACCGACCCCACCGGCGGCCGCGTGCACCAGCACCCGGTCACCCGTTTTAAGGTCGGCCAGATCGACCAGCCCGTAGTAGGCGGTCGCGAACACGGCCGGCACGGCGGCCGCGTCCACGAAGGACCAGCCGTCCGGCATGTGCACCACCATCCGGTGATCGGTCACCGTATAGGGCCCGAAACCACCCTCGAACAGCCCGAACACCCTGTCGCCGGGAGCGAACCGGGTGACGCCGGAGCCGACCTCGACGACCACGCCGGCGCCTTCGCCGCCGATGGACGCCTCGCCCGGGTACATGCCGAGGGCCATCAGGACGTCACGGAAGTTGAGCCCGCAGGCCCGCATGGACACGCGTACCTCGAACTCCTCCAACGGCCGCCGGGCCGCGTCGCAGACGGTCGCCGCCAGGGCGTCGATCGTCCCCGGCTCGGTGATCTCCAGATGCCAGGAGCCCGCACCGGGCGGCGGCTTCAGCAGGCCGTCCTCACCGATCCTGGTCAGGCGTGGCGCGAGGGCGTCGCCGTCGCGAAGGGCCAGCTCGGGCTCCTGACCGGTCGGTACGGTGGGCAGCGCCCGGTAGGAGGCCGCCGTGCCGTCCACGTCGACGAGGAGGAACCGATCGGGGTTCTCGGCCTGCGCGGCGCGTACCAGACCCCAGACGGGGGCGTGGGCCAGATCGGGGGTGTCGTCGTCGGCCCCGGTCCGCACCGAGTCGCCGGTCACCAGCACCAGCCTGGCTCCGCCGAAGCGCTCATCGGCCAGCCAGCCCTGCAGCAGGCCGAGCGTGCGGCCGGTCAGCTCGCGCGCGTCCGCCGAGGGATCCGCCGAAGCGGGCTCGCGTCCCGTGGGGATCACACCCACCGACTCGGGTTCGTGTCCTGCGGAGACCAGCCCTGCGGGCTCGTACCCAGCCGAGACCAGCACCGCCGTCGGCGGCGGGCTCAGTGCGGCCAGCGCGTCCAGGTCCGGGACGGCGCGCGCGGAGAGTCCTGCGGCGCGCAGGCCCGTGAGCAGCTCGCCGTCGTCGGCGCCGAGCACCGCCCAGTCGCCGCGCGAGCCGCCGACGGCCACTCGCGTCCACTTCACCTGGTACGGCGAGGCGCCCGCCCCGCTCCGACCGGCGCCGAACCCGGCGCCGGAGACGGGCCGCATGGCCAGCGAGCCCACGCCGGCCAGCGGCGCGCCCGTCGCGTCCGCCACGGTCAGCAGCGGCGCGCCCGAGCCGTCTGCGGACACCTGGACGCGGGCGGCGGTGGCGCCGGTCGCGTACAGGCTGACGTCGGTCCAGCTGAAGGGCAGCTCAACCCCAGGACGCTCGACCCCAGAACGCTCGGCCACCGTCGCCGAGCGGCCCTGCGGATCCCCGGCCACCGCGATCGTGCCGATCCGAGGATCCCCGGGCGCCATCGCCCTGCCGTCCCGGGAATCCTCGGTCGCCAGCCCGATGGCGTGCAGCACGGCGTCAAACAGCGCGGGATGCAGGCCGAAGCTGCCCGCGTCCGCCACCACGCCGTCGGGCAGCTCAATGTCGGCGAACACCGCGCCGTCGCGCCGCCAGGCCGCGCGCAGCCCTCGGAAGGCGGGCCCGTATTCGGTGCCCTCGACGGCCAGCCGCGCGTAGAGGTCGCCGACGTCGATGGGCGTGGCGCCGGGCGGCGGCCATTCGGCCAGGTCGAAGGAGGGGCGTTGGTCCGCGACGGCGAGCGTCCCGGTCGCGTGCCGGGTCCAGGGCCGTTCGCCCGTGGTGGCCCGCGAATAGACGGTCACCGTACGGCGGCCCGAGTCGTCCGCTCCGGAGACGATCACCTCGATCGTGACGGCGTCCCGCTCCCCCAGCACGAGGGGAGCCTCCAGGGTCAGCTCTTCGACGAGGTCGCACCCGGCCTGGTGGCCGGCCGCGACGGCGAGCTCGACGAAGGCCGTGCCCGGGACCAGCACGGTGCCGAGGATCCGGTGATCGGCCAGCCAGGGGTGGGCGGCGAGCGAGAGCCTGCCGGTGTACAGCGTCCCACCGGTGTCGGGCAGCTCGACCGCGGCACCCAGCAGCGGGTGAGCCGCGGCCTCGAGCCCGAGCGAGGCGGGATCGCCGCCGTGGTGGGCGAGCTTCAGCCAGTAGTGCCGGCGCTGGAAGGCGTAGGTGGGCAGATCCACTCGCCGGGCTCCGGCGAAGAAGATGTCCCAATCCACCTCCGCGCCGCGTGCGTACGCCCGGCCGACGGCCGTGACCAGTTGCCCGGCCTCGTCCCGGTCTCGCCGCAGCAGCGGCACCGCCACCGGCGCGGCTTCCCGCTCCGAGGCGCCTTCCTGGACCAGCCCCGACAGCACCGCGTCGGGACCCAGCTCCAGGAGGGTCCGTACGCCCCGCTCGCGCAGGAAGGCGACGCCGTCGGCGAACCGTACCGGCTCCCGCACGTGCCGCACCCAGTACTCGGCCGAGAACCGTGACACCGGCTCACCAGTCAGGTTCGACACCACCGGGATGGCCGCGTCCTGGTACTCCAGTCCGGCGGCCACCTCGCCGAAGGCGCCGAGGATCGGCTCCATGCGATGGGAGTGGAACGCGTCGCTGACCCGCAGCCGCCGGCACCTCAGCCCGCGCCGGCCGCACTCCGCCGCCACCCGCTCCACCGCGGGCTCGTCGCCCGAGACCACGATCGAGGCCGGTCCGTTCACCGAGGCGACCTCCACCTGGCCCGCCACGTCGGAGAGCTCGGCCAGCAGCTTGGCGACCGTCCCCTCTCCCGCCGCGACCGCGAGCATCGCCCCGCCCTGCGGGAGGCTCTGCATCAGCCGGCCCCGCGCCGCCACGAGCGCGCACGCGTCCTCCAGGGACAGCACGCCCGCGACGTGCGCCGCCGCGAGCTCGCCCACCGAGTGGCCCATCAGGTAGTCCGGCGCCATCCCCCACGACTCCAGGAGCCGATAGAGGGCCACTTCCACGGCGAACAGCCCGGTCTGGGCGTACTGCGTCTGGTCCAGGAGCTCCGGCCTGCCCCACATCACCTCGGTCAGGGGCACGTCCAGGTGGCGGTCCAAGCCCGCCGCGACCGCCTCCAGGTGCTCCTTGAACGTGGGGAACGCCCTGGTCAACTCCAGGCCCATCCCCACCCGCTGGCTCCCCTGGCCGGTGAACATGTAGCCCACCCCGGCGCCCTCCGTGTCCCCGGGACCGCTGACGACGTCGACCGGCTCGGCCCCTTCGGCGACCCGCGCCAGACCCGCCACCAGCTGCGCCCGATCGGCCGCCACGACGACGGCCCGATGGTTCAGCAGCGACCGCGTTCTGACCAGCGAGTACCCCAGCTGCGCGGGGCCCACGTCCTCGGAGGCCGCCACGAAGTCCCGCAGCCGCTCCGCCTGCGCCCGCAGCGCGTCCGCGCCACGCGCGGAGACCACCACTGGCACCGGTACGTCGGCGACCGGCACGTCGGCGGGGACCGGCTCCTCGGCCGGAACGCCCTCGATCACCACGTGCGCGTTGGTCCCGCTGATGCCGAACGACGACACGCCCGCCCGGCGTGGCCGCCCGTCGCGGTCCTGCCAGGGGGTCGCCTCGGTCACCAGCGACACCGCGCCCGCCGACCAGTCAACGTGCGAGGAGGGAGCGTCGACGTGCAGCGTCTTCGGCAGTACGCCGTGCCGCATCGCCAGGACCATCTTGATCACACCGGCGACGCCGGCCGCGCACTGGGTGTGCCCGATGTTGGACTTGACCGTGCCCAGCCACAGCGGCCGATCCTCCGGACGGTCTTGTCCGTACGTGGCCAGCAGCGCCTGCGCCTCGATCGGGTCCCCGAGCGTGGTGCCGGTGCCGTGGGCCTCGACCGCGTCGATGTCGGCCAGGCCGAGCCCGGCGTTGGCCACCGCCTGGCGGATCACCCGCTGCTGGGACGGCCCGTTCGGCGCGGTGAGCCCGTTGCTGGCGCCGTCCTGGTTGACCGCGCTCCCGCGCACGACCGCCATCACCTGGTGGCCGTTGCGACGCGCGTCCGACAGCCGTTCCAGCAGCAGCAGGCCCACGCCCTCGGCGAACGCCGTGCCATCCGCCGCCTCCGCGAACGCCTTGCACCGCCCGTCCCGCGCCAGACCCCGCTGCCTGCTGAACTCCACGAAGATCTCCGGCGTGGACAGCACGGTCACACCACCGGCGAGCGCGAGCGTGCTCTCGCCGCGGCGCAGCGACTCGCAGGCCAGATGGAGCGCGACCAGGGACGACGAGCACGCCGTGTCCAAGGTGACGGCCGGACCTTCCAGGCCGAGCGCGTAGGCGACGCGGCCGGACATCACCGAGCTGGAGTTGCCGGTGATCAGGTATCCCTCCACCTCCTCGGGCAGGGGTCCGGGTCCGGTGCCGTAGCCGGTGGCGGAGGCGCCGACGAACACGCCCGTCGAGCTGCCCCTGAGGTCGCCGGGGTCGATGCCCGCGCGTTCGAGGGTCTCCCAGGCGGCTTCGAGCAGCAGCCGCTGCTGCGGGTCGGTGGCCAGGGCCTCACGCGGCGAGATGCCGAAGAAGGCCGCGTCGAAGTCCCCGGCCTCGTACACGAAGCCGCCCACCCGCACATAGCTACTGCCGGCGCTCTCGGTGCCGGGGTCGTAGAGCCGCTCCAGGTCCCAGCCGCGGTCGGCGGGGAACTCCGACATCGCGTCCCGGCCTTCGGCGAGCATGCGCCACAGCGCCTCCGGCGAGTCGACGCCGCCGGGATAGCGGCAGCCCATCCCGACGATGACGATCGGATCGTCGTCGAGCGAGGCGGCGGGGGTGGCGACCGGCGCGACGGGGGCCGCCGCGCCGAGCAGCCTGCCCTTGATGTGCTGGGCGAGCGCGGCGGGCGTCGGATAGTCGAAGACCAGCGTCGCGGGCAGCCGCAGCCCGGTGGCGGCGTTGAGCCGGTTGCGCAGCTCGATGGCGGTCAGCGAGTCGAAGCCGAGCTCCTTGAACGCCCGGCCGGCGTCCACCGAGCCGACGTCGGCATGGCCGAGCACAGTGGCGGCCTGCGCCCGGATCAGAGAGACCAGCACCTGGTCGCGGTCGCTCTCGGGCAGCCCGGCCAGCTGCTGCTCCAGCGCGGAGGCGACACCGCCGGGTACGGCGCCCGCCGCGACGCCCCGATGCGCGGGCGCGTGGACCAGGCCGCGCAGCATCGGCTGGACCCCGGCGGGGTCGCGGCGCATCGCGGCGAGGTCGAGGCGGATCGGCGCCAGCAGGGCCTCGTCCACCGTCAGAGCGGCGTCGAAGAGCGCCAGCCCGTCCTCGGAGGACAGGCCGCGGGCGCCCGACCGCTCCATCCGCGCTATGTCGGCGTCCCGCAGATGGGCGCTCATGTTGCTCCGCTGTTCCCAGAAGCCCCAGGCCAGCGATACGGCGGCGAGGCCGTGCGCACGCCGGTGCGCGGCCAGCGCGTCCATGAACACGTTCGCCGCCGCGTAGTTGCCCTGCCCGGCATCGCCCAGGACACCGGCCGCGGAGGAGAACAGCACGAACGCCGACACGTCGAGTTCCTTTGTCAGCTCGTGCAGGTTCCACGCCCCGTCGACCTTGGGCCGCAGCACCGCGTCCACGCGCTCCGGCGTCAGCGCGGCCACCACGCCGTCGTCCAGCACTCCGGCGGTGTGCACCACCCCGCGCAGCGGGGTCTGTATCCCGGCCAGCACCTCGGCCAGGGCGGCCCGATCCGCCACGTCGCAGGCCACGACGCGCACCCGCGCGCCCGCCCCGGACAGCTCTTCCAGCAGTTCCGGCGCTCCGGCGGCCGAGATCCCGGACCTGCTCACGAGCAGCAGATCCTGTACGCCGTGCACCGAGACAAGATGGCGCGCCACCAGCGCGCCCAGGCCGCCCGTGCCACCGGTGACCAGCACCGTCCCGCCGCCGCCGAACGTGGGCGGCATCGACAGCACGATCTTGCCGGTGTGCCGGGCGAGCGACATGAACCGCAGCGCCTCGCCGGCCCGCCGCACGTCCCAGACCCGGACCGGCGGCAGCTCCAGCGCGCCCCGCTCGAACAGGGCCATCACCTCGGCCAGCAGCTCGCCCAGGCGGTCGGGACCGGCCTCCATCAGGGAGTAGGGGAGGTAACGCAGGCCGGGGTGAGCGTCGGCGACCTGGCCGGGTTCGCGCAGGTCGGTCTTGCCGATCTCCAGGAACCGGCCGCCCGCGGCCACCATGTCCAGGGACGCGTCGGTGAACTCCCCGGCCAGCGAGTTGAGCACCACGTCGACCTGGCCGAACTTCTGCGCGAACTCCAACGTCCGCGAGGAGGCCACATGCGCGTCGTCCAGGGTGGTCGACGCCCACTTGGCGGGGCT
Source organism: Nonomuraea sp. CA-143628 (assembly GCF_050942315.1). Classification (NCBI taxonomy): domain Bacteria; kingdom Bacillati; phylum Actinomycetota; class Actinomycetes; order Streptosporangiales; family Streptosporangiaceae; genus Nonomuraea; species Nonomuraea sp. CA-143628. Next base: position 4,771,740 of record NZ_CP192072.1, on the reverse strand, counting down.
CGCCGTACCGAACACCTCCGCGCCGAACGACCGGGCGAGCTGTACCGCCGCCATGCCGACCCCACCGGCGGCCGCGTGCACCAGCACCCGGTCCCCCGTTTTAAGGTCGGCCAGATCGACCAGGCCGTAGAAGGCCGTCAGGAACGCCACCGGCACCGACGCCGCCTCCGCGAACGACCAACCAGCGGGCATCGGCGCCAGCAACCGCCGATCAGTCACACCCACGGGACCGAAGGCCCCGTCCAGCAGCCCCAGCACCCGATCACCGGGCGCCAGATCGGCCACCGCCGACCCGGCCTCCAGCACCACGCCCGCGACCTCGCCACCGATGGGCTCGCCGTGTTCGGGCACCATGCCGAGGGTGACGACCAGGTCGCGGAAGTTGAGACCGGCCGCCCGCACCGACACCCGTACCTCGTCCGGCCCCAGCGGGCGGGCCGCCTCCGGGCACGGAACCAGGGACAGGCCGTCCAGGCTGCCCTTGACCGCCGCGTCCAGGCGCCATTCCGCGACGCCCACGGGCAGAGCCAGCGTGTCCTTGGTGGCCGCGCGGGCCAGCCTGGGCACCAGCACCTCGCCGGATCGCACGGCCAGCTGCGGCTCAGAGAGCGCCGCGAGCACGGCGGGCACCGGCACGTCGGAGTCGTCGAGGTCCAGGAGCACGAACCGGCCGGGGTGCTCCGACTGCGCGGACCGCAGCAGGCCCCAGACCGGGGCGCTCGCCAGGTCCCGTACCTCCGCGTCGGGCCCGGCCGCCACCGCGCCATGGGTCACCACGACGAGCCGCGCCGAGCTCAGCCGATCGTCGGCCAGCCAGGCCTGTACGAGCCCCAGCGCCCGGTGCGTGGCCGACCGCGCGCCACCCACCACTTCTCCCGGTGCGGAGCCGTCCGTCCCGACGCTCACGAACGGTTCGGAGCCGTCCGGCGAGAAGCTCACGCTGTCCGACCGGAAGCTCACGAACATGGTGTCAGGGAGCGGATCCGACGCGGTCAGCGCCGCCAGGTCCGCGTACTCGGCACTCGCGACGCCCGCCCGGCGCAGGCCGTACGGGTCCGGCCCGAGCACCGCGGCGCCCCCGGCCGGAGCCGGCGTCGGCTGGGCGGCGGGCGCCGCCGTCCACTCGACGCGGAACAGCGAATCGCCATGGGCCACCGAGGCGGCGGAGAGCTGCTGCGCCGAGGCCGCCCGTGAGACCAGCGAGCCCACCGTGGCGACGGGCGCGCCCGAGGCGTCGGCCAGCCACAGCGACAGGGTGTCGGGGCCTGTCGGCGACAGCCGGACCCGCACGGATGCCGCGCCCGTGGCGCGCAGGGACACGCCGGTCCAGGCGAAGGGCAGGCTCAAGCGGTCGTCGGCGGGGTCCAGCAGCGACCCCGCGTGCAGCGCCGCGTCGAGCAGCGCCGGGTGCAGGCCGTACAGCTCGGCGTCGCGGGTCGCCTGCTCGGGCAGCCTGACCTCGGCGAACACCTCGTCACCGCGCAGCCACGCCGCCTTCAGCCCTTGGAACAGCGGGCCGTAGCCGTAGCCGGCGTCGGCCAGCCGATCATAGAGGCCGTCGAGATCAGCGGGCGTCGCTCCCTCCGGCGGCCACTGGGCCAGGTCGAAGACCTCGGGGGCGTCATCGGGGGCGACGTACCCGCTCGCGTGGCGGATCCACGGCGCGTCGGCCGGTGCGTCCTCCGCCCGTGAGTGCACGGTGACACCGCGTCGTCCCGCGTCCTCGGGCGCTCCGACGGACACCTGCAGCCACACCCCGCCGCGCTCGGGTACGACCAGCGGGGCCTCCAGCGTCAGCTCCTCCAGCAGGCCGCAGCCGACCTGGTCGCCCGCCCGGATGGCGAGCTCGACGAAGGCGGTGCCGGGCAGGAGCGGCGTGCCCGCGGCCGCGTGGTCGGCCAGCCAGGGGTGCAGCTGGACCGAGAGGCGACCGGTCAGGAGGGCGCCACCGGATTCGGCGAGCGTCACGGCCGCGCCCAGCAGCGGGTGGCCGGCGTCGGTCAGCCCCGCCGAGGCGACGTCGCCGGCCGACGTGCGGGTCTCCAGCCAGTAGTGGCGGTGCTGGAAGGCGTACGTGGGCAGCTCGACCAGGTTCGCGCCGGGGAGGAGGGCGTCCCAGTCGACGGCCACGCCACGCACGTACGCCTCCGCGACCGAGGTCAGCGCGCGGCGCAGATCGCCTTCCCCACGGCGCAGGGTGCCGCCGCCGAACGCGTCGGCCCCGGCCTCGTCGATCGTGTCCTGCACGCTCATCACGAGCACCGGATGGGCGCTCATCTCAAGGAACGCGTCGTGTCCCCCGGCGAGCAGTTCCTCGATCACGGCCTGGAACTCGATCGGCTGGCGGGCGTTGTGGAACCAGTAGTCGGCGGTCAGCTCGCCGGTGTCCAGGAGTCGCCCCGTGACGGTGGAGTGGAACGGCACCTCTCCCGGGGTCGGGGACACCGTTTCGAGTAGCCGGGTCAGCTCCTCGCGCAGCGGGTCGACCTGGTCGCAGTGGGAGGCCACGGTGCTGGCCAGGAGGCGGGCGCGGACGCCGTCGGCCTCGTACTCGGCGACGAGCTCGGCGAGCGCCTGCTCGTCGCCCACCGCGGTGCACGACGAGGGGCCGTTCTTCGCCCCGATGGACAGCCGCCCGTCCCAGCGGGCCAGCCGTTCCTCCACCTCACCGGCCGCCGCGGCGATGGCCGCGATGGCGCCCTTGCCCACCAGGCGCTCGGCGAACAGGCGGCTGCGCAGCACGATCACGCGTACGGCGTCGGCCAGGGACAGCCCGCCGGCCACGTACGCGGCGGCGACCTCGCCCTGGGAGTGGCCGACGACGGCGGCGGGCCGCACGCCCAGCGACTCCCACAGGGCGGCCACCGACACCATCACCGCGAACAGCACCGGCTGGACGACCTCGAGCCGGTCCAGCGAGGGCGCGCCCGGCTCGCCGCGCAGCACGTCGTGCAGCCGCCAGTCGACGTGGGTCTCGATCTCCGCCGCGCACTCCGCCATGCTCCGGGCGAAGACCGGCGAGGTGTCCAGGAGGTCCACCGCCATGCCGGCCCACTGCGAGCCCTGGCCGGGGAAGATGAAGACGACGCGGCGCTCCGCGGTGGCCTCGCCCTCGGTCGCCTCGGCGGCGGGCTCGCCTTCGGACAGCGCGGTCAGCCCGGCGAGCAGGCCGGTTCGGTCACCGGCGGCGACCACCGCGCGGTGCTGCCAGGTCGAGCGCGAGGTCACCAGCGAGTGGGCGACGTCGACCGGGCGAAGGTCCTCGTGATCCGCCAGATGGGCCGCCAGCCGGGCGGCCTGCGCGCGCAGCGCCTCGGGCGCCTTGCCCGACAACACCAGGGGGACGACGGCCGGGGGCGGACCGCCGTCCCCATCCGTGGTGGCTGCTGCGGGCGGCTCCTCCAGGATCAGGTGCGCGTTGGTACCGCTGACGCCGAAGGAGGAGACGCCGGCTCGCCGCGGGGCATCGCCCGCGGGCCAGGGCCGGCTCTCGGTGAGCAGTTCGACCTCGCCGAGGGACCAGTTGACGTACGGCGACGGCTCGTCCACGTGCAGGGTGCGCGGCAGCGTCTCGTGGCGCATGGCCATGGCCATCTTGATCACACCGGCGACGCCGGCCGCCGCCTGGGTGTGCCCGATGTTCGACTTGAGGGAGCCGATGCGCAGCGGCCCGCGTTCGCCCCGGTCGCGGCCGTACGTGGCCATCAGGGCGTGCGCCTCGATCGGGTCGCCCAGCTTGGTGCCGGTGCCGTGCGCCTCGACCACGTCGACGTCGGCCGGAGACAGGCCCGCGTTGCCCAGCGCCCGCCGGATCACGCGTTCCTGGGAAGGACCGTTCGGCGCGGTTAGACCGCTGCTCGCGCCGTCCTGGTTGATCGCCGAGCCCCGGATGACCGCGAGCACGGGGTGGCCCCGGCGGCGCGCGTCCGACAGCCGCTCGATCGCGAGGATGCCGACGCCCTCGGAGAAGCCGGTGCCGTCGGCGGAGGCGGCGAACGCCTTGCACCGGCCGTCCGCGGCGAGCACCCGCTGCCGGCTGAACGCGGTGTAGGTGCCGGGAGTGGACATCACGGTCACGCCACCGGCCAGCGCCAGGTCGGTCTCGCCGTTGCGCAGTGCCTGACAGGCCAGGTGCAGGGCGACCAGGGAGGCGGAGCAGGCGGTGTCGACGGTGAGCGTGGGCCCTTCGAGACCGAGGGCGTAGGCGATCCGGCCGGACACCACGCTCGGGGCGTTGCCCGTCACGAGATAGCCCTCGACCTCTTCCGGCGCCTTGTCCAGCCGGGGGCCGTAGTCCTGCGGCTCGGCGCCGATGAACACGCCGGCCTGGCTGCCGCGCAGCGAGCGCGGGTCGATGCCCGCCCGCTCGAACGCCTCCCAGGAGGCTTCGAGCACCAGCCGCTGCTGGGGATCCATGGCGACGGCCTCACGCGGGTTGATGCCGAAGAAGTCGGCGTCGAACTCACCGGCGTCGTGCAGGAAGTGGCCCGAGCGGACATAGGTGGCGTTGGGCGCGTCCGGGTCGTCGTCGAACAGCCGGTCGAGGTCCCAGCCCCGGTCGACGGGGAACCCGGTCAGGGTCTCCCCGCTCTCGGCGACGAGCCGCCACAGCTCTTCGGGAGTGGTGATCCCGCCCGGATAGCGGCAGCCGACGCCGATGATGGCGAGGGGCTCGTCCGCCCGTGCCCCGGCGGCGATCGGATCGATGTCGGCCGTCTCCGCTTCAGCCAGCCCGAGCACCTCGGTGAACAGGTACTCGACGACCGCCTCGGGGGTGGGGTGGTCGAAGGCGATCGTTACCGGCAGTTCGGCGCCGACCGCCTGGGCCAGGCGGTCGTGCAGCTCGACGGCGGCCAGCGAGTCGAGTCCCAGTTCCCTGAAGCCGCGCTGGGGATCCACCGCGTCGGGGGCGTCTGGGAGCACGGTCCGCAGGACCTCGACGGTCAGGTCGTGCACCAGGTCGGCGAGGAAGCGACGCTGCTCGCTCAAGACACACACTCCGCTCACTCATGTCATATGGACTTGCGGTTGAGGTCGATCCGGGGGGTGTCACTCGTACTTGCGGTTGAATTCGATCCGGGAGACGGACACCACTTGGTGGCCGTGCGCGACGACCTCGATGGGCGCCGGGTGGCCCAGGAACATCACGAGGCTCGCGGTCATGCCGTAGGCGCCCGCGTTGGGGATGGTCACGACGTCGCCGGGTGCCAGCGGGGGCAGCGAGACGTTCCTGGCGAGGATGTCGCCGGGGGTGCAGAGCGGGCCGACCAGGGTCGCGGGCGACCGTTCGCCGTCGTGGGTGGCGCCGTTGAGCTCCACCGAGACCGGCAGGAGCCTGCCCAGGCCGGACATGCCGCCGAGGGTGTTGATGCCGGCGTCCAGGATGACGAATCTGCGGCCGCGGCTCTCCTTGACGTTGACCACGGTGCAGACCAGCGTTCCGCAGTCGCCGGCCAGGTAGCGGCCGGACTCGCAGGCGATCTGGGGCGTGCCCGCCCGCCAGCCGGCGAACTTCGCGTCGAGGACGGTCTCCAGCCCGGCGCGCAGGCCGCCGTACACGGGCCGCTCTCCCCCGGTGAGGTACGGCGCGGCGAATCCGCCGCCGATGTCCAGCAGGCGGATCGGCAGGCCCGTCTCCCGCTCCAGGCGCGCGGCCACCGAGATGGTGTGGTCGAACTCGGCGACCAGGCTCTCCTCGTCCTTGGAGTTGCTCAGGGAGAACAGGTGCGCCCCCGCCAGCCGCGTGCCGGGCACCGCCCGGAGCTCCGGCATCAGCGCGGGGATCGTCTCCTCGTCGAAGCCGAACTGGGAGGGCGCACCGGTCATCCGGATGCTGGTGGCGGCGCCGGGCTCGGCGCTGTTGACGCGCAGCAGGCAGTCCACGAGCACGCCACGGCGGGAGGCGACCTGCCCGACATGCCACAGGTCGGTGGGCGACTCGACGGAGAACAGGCGGACGCCGCCGTCGACGGCGACCTCCAGTTCCTCGGTGGTCTTGCCCGGTCCGGTCAGGAGCACCTCGGAGCCGTCGAAGCCCGCGGCGAACGCCGCGTTCAGCTCGCCGGTCGAGCTGATCTCGGCGAGCGCGCCGCCGTCGCGGAGCGCTCGGGCGATCTCCGGGTGCGGGTTGGCCTTGAAGGAGTAGAACAGCGAGAACCCGCCGGGCAGGGCCTGACGCAGGTCCTTCTGCGCGGTGGCGACGCGGTCCAGGTCGTAGACGTACAGCGGGGAGCCGTAGCGAGCGGCGAGCTCGGCGTACCAGTTCACGCGTGACCTCCGTCGAGCAGCAGGGCCAGCTGTTTGCGCTCGTTCTTGCCGTTGAGCGTCAGCGGGAAGCGGGGCAGGACATGACAGGCGGCCGGCACCTTCGCGGGTTCGAGCCGCTGTTTCAGCGCGTTGAGCACGCTGCTGGGCGTCAGATCGGCCTCGACGAAGACCACGAGGTCACGGCCGTCGGCCGGGGGCAGCACCACGGCCGCGCGGACACCGGGGACGTCCATGGCGGCCGCCTCGATCTCGGTCGTGCTCATCCGGGTGCCCCGGCGTTTGAACATGTCGTCTCTGCGGCCTTCGAAGTACAGGTAGCCGTCCTTGTCGAGCCGGCCGTAGTCGCCGGTGTGCAGACGGACCTCGCCGGTGACCGGGTCGCGGCGGTAGGCGCGAGCGGTGAGCTCGGGGTCGCGCCAGTAACCGGCCATCACGTTGGGACCGGCGACCACGATCTCCCCGGTCTCCCCGGCTGGCAGCGGGCGGCCCGCGCCGTCGAGGATGTCCACCCGGGTGCCGGGCAGCGGGCGGCCGACCGCGCCGGGCCGGTCCCGGTCGAGCTCGGGCTCCATGATCGTGACGCGTTTGCACTCGGTGATGCCGTACATGCGCACCACCCGGGCTCCGGGGGCGCAGGCGCGCAGGCTCCGGATGGTCGCCTCCGGCAGCGCGGCCCCGGTGTTGGTGAACATCCGCACCTTCGACACCGAGCCGGTCGCCCGCCGGGCCAGGGTCGCGATCATGCCGCCCAGGGACGGGACGACGGGTACGACGGTCGCGCCGGCGTCGCTGATCTGGCCGAGCAGCATCAGGTCGGATCCGTCCTCGGCCAGGACCAGCTCGGCGCCGCCGAGCGCGGCGAGGAAGATCTGGTAGAGGCCGTAGTCGAAGGACATGGGCAGCCGGCAGAAGACCACGTCGTCCGGCCCGTAGCCGAGCACCGCGTTGATCGCCGAGGCGGCGAAGGTGACCTGCGCGTGCGGGCAGATCACTCCCTTTGGCGCGGCGGTGCTGCCCGAGGTGTAGATCAAGATGGCGACGTCCGAGGGCAGGACCTTGACCGGCTCACGCGCGGCCGAGTGCTCACGCGTAGTCGGCCCCTGCGCGGCAAGCTGCCCCGCCAGCTCCTCGACCTCGGGCCAGAAGTCGTCGATGTCGCGCACCGGCATGGTGGCGACCTCGCGCATGGCCTCACCGCCACCGATGACCAGCGTGGGCTCCGCGTCCTGAAGGACGGAGCGGAGGTGGAAGGCCTTCATCTCGGGGTGCAGCGGCACGAAGACGGCACCGAGCCGCGAGAGGCCGTAGACGATGGGCACCGTCTCCCGCCGGTTGGCCAGCTGGACGATGACCCGGTCCCCCGGGCCCACGCCACTGGCCGCCAGCCGGCGGGCGACGGCGTGGCTGAGCTCGCCGACCCGCTGGTAGCTCCACGCGCCGCGCGCGTCGCGGACCGCGTCGCCCTCAGGTCTCGCGTCCATGGCCTCATCGAGCAGATCGTGGATGAGGCCCGATCGAAGAAACCGCGTCCCGTCCAATATCGTCCTCCCGCCCAGGTGGGAAAAGGAATTTCCAGGAATGTCGATCAATGAAAAAGCAAATCACTGAAAAGTTATCCCGAACCCTGATTTCCAATAGACCCCTACCGCCCCCCTAAAGCGCCCCTCCCCTCTTCCGCGACCCGCTCACGTTTACCCACCAGGCCCGCCGCCAGCTCCCGCAGGCCCGCTCTGTCGACTTTTCTGTTGGGATTCAGCGGCAGCTCGTCGAGATACCGATAGTGGCGCGGAATGAGACCGGCCGGCAGCGTCTCGACGAGCCGGGCGGTGAAATCGGTAGGGGGTAGCCGAATGCCGGTGTAGAACACGACGGGCACGGCGGTGCCGTCCTTCTCGGCACTCACGGTGACCGCGTCCGCCACTCCGGCGACGCCGCGCACGGCGTGGTCGATCTCGGCCAGCTCGACCCGCCAGCCGTGCACCTGGATCTGGGCGTCGGCTCTGCCGAGGTAGACGAGTTCGCCGTTGTCGGCGACCCGGACGCGGTCGCCGGTGTTGTACCAGGTGCGGCCGTCCCGCTCGACGAATCGGCCCTTGTCGTCGGCCGGATCGAGGTATCCCGGAGTCAGCTGCGGCCCGGTGATCCACAGCTCCCCCTCGTCGCGGACGGTCCGGCCGTCCTCGTCCACCAGGAGGTGGCCGTGGCCGGGATGCACCGTGCCGATCGGGGACAGGCCGTTGACGCAGCGGCCGGGCGAGGTCTCCTCCGACCAGCGGTGGCCGGTGATCGTGATCGTCAGCTCGGTCGGCCCGTAGAGGTTCTCCACGGTGGAGGCGCTCGCGGCCCGCTGCCAGTCGGCGGCGTCCGCGCTCTTCAGCGCCTCTCCGGCGAAGAAGCTCCAGCGCAGGGTTGGCATCGCGCCCGCGCCGAGCCCGCCCGTCCTGCGCACCAGGGAGATCGCGCTGGGGGTGGAGAACCACACGGTGATCCCCTGCTCGGCCAGGTATCGGGGCAGGTCGCCGTACGCGTGCGGCGGCACGGCCACCGCGGTCCCGCCGGCCGCCCAGGCGCAGAACAGGTCGAACATCGCGCAGTCGAAGGTCAGGTCGAAGGTCTGCGAGAACACGTCGTCAGGGGTGAAGTCGTAGCGTCCGGCCAGCAGCTCGAAGTAGTGCGCGGTGTTCCCGTGGGTGATAGGCACCCCCTTGGGACGGCCCGTCGACCCCGAGGTGAACAGCACGTACGCGGTGTCGGCGGGGTCGACCGGCCGCGGCGCGGCCAACGCCCGCCCGCCGCCGAGCGCGTCGGGGGTGAGGACGAGCACGTCCACCCCCTGGGCGCGGAGCTCGGCCGCCCGCTTCTGGCCGCGGTCATCGACGATCAGCGCCGACACCCCGGCGGCCTCGATCATCTGGCGGGTTCTGGCGGCCGGGAAGTCGGGCTGGAGCGGCACCACCGCCGCGCCCGCGTACAGGCCGGCGAGCAGGCCGGCGTAGGCCGTGCCCCCTTTGTCGGCCAGAACCCCTACGGCACCGAGCGGGCGGGGCGCGGCCCGCAGCAGCGCGCCGGCCCAGCGCAGAGCCGACCGATGGAGCTCGGCGTAACTCGCCGTGTCCGGCCCGGCCCGGAAGGCCGGCCGCTCTGGCGCCATGCCGAGGCCGCGCAGGAAATGCGCGTAGAGGGGTCGCGAATAATCTGCGCTCATCTGAACCACCCATTATGGACATTCGCCTTGCCGCCGGATAACGTCGGCGCCGTGAGCTCTTTAGCGATAACCGGAGAAAGGAAATCAGCCGTCATGTGGGATGCCCGATTCGAAGAACTCCTGCGGCCACTTCTGCCGTTTCTGCCGCCTGATGACAAGCTCGCCGAAAATGCCGATCTCCCCGGTCTCGGCCTCGATTCACTCGGCATCGTCGAGCTGCTGGCCGCACTCGAGGAGACGTACGGCGTGCGATTCAGGGACGAGGCGCTGACGAAGGAGACGTTCGCGACTCCGGGCACACTCTGGAAAGTCCTGTCCGGGATTCCCGCGACCTGACCGACCGCCGCCCGACCGGCCGCCCGCCTGATCGACCGGCGCCTGACGAGGTCCACGGGGCCTCGTCAGGCCGATGGGACCGACGGCCGCGGCAGCACCGCCATCCTCGGGTTCACCGGAACCACGGTGAAGCTCCGCGTGGTGACGGGCACCCGGCCGAACATGGCGTCCTGGCCACTGACGACGACCTTCGTGACATTGAGCCGCCGCAGCGTGGCCACCACCTCGGGCCAGCGCAGCGGCCGGACGAAGCCGTCGAGCACCATGGCCCGCACGCCCGCCGCGCCGGTCAGCAGCGTCCCGTCGTGATCGTCGACGACCGGCAGCCGCGGGTCGGTGAAGCGCAGAGCGCCGAACACCTCCTCCTCGGCCCTCTTGCGCAGCGGCTCCAGCACGGCCGCGTGCATGGGCGGCCGCATCCTGTACAGCGGCAGCCCGCCGAGCGCCCGGATCCTGCCTTCCAGCCACGCCGCCCGCCGCTCCCGCAGCGAGACCATGTAGAAGTCGTGGTCGATGTAGCAGGAGACGTCGTGCCATTCCCCCTGCTCACGCAGTTCGGCCACCAGCTCGCTCAGCTTGTCCTCGGGAACGCGGACGAAGGAGCAGGTGACGAGGTCGCGGTGCTCGTGCGCGAAGTAGTCCGCCGTACAGCGGGCCAGCTCGGCGGTCATGCGCACGGCGTCGGGGAAGGACAGCGCGCCCGAGTAGGCGGCGGCCGCCTTGCCGCCGAAGCTCGGGCCCGCGCACACGTGCGGGGCGATGTCCAGCGTCCGCTCGGCCCATTCGGCCAGGGCCAGGCTGTTCACCAGGAACGCCACCTGGGCCGCCTCCGAGTAGTCGTCCTCGGAGTCGCGGAAGCGGTCGGCCAGCGAGTAGCCCAGCACCTCGTCGGCGCGCGCGACCAGCCGCCGCGCGACGGGGTCGCCGAGCATGAACGCGTCGACGTCGGTGAACCGGGTGGGTCCCATCCCGGGGAAGACGATCGCGGTCCGCATGTCCACTTCACTCACCCAGGCCCTTCAGGAAATCGATCAGCACCTGGGTGAACCGTTCGGGCTCCTCCAGGTGCGGCGTGTGGCTGGACTCCTCGAAGACCTCCCACCGCACGTCGGGGATGAGATCGAAGTACGGTCGCACGGTGGCGGGGGTGGCCTCGTCGTGCCGCCCGGAGATGAGCAGCGTGGGCACCTGGATGTCCGCGACGCGGTCCTCCACGCCCCAGTCGCGCAGCGAGCCGATCACGTGGAACTCGCTGGGGCCGTTCATCGCGTAGTAGACCGTCGGGTCGTTGTAGATCTCCATGAACGTGGCGACGAACTCACGCGGCCAGGGGTCCAGGGTGCAGACGTGCCGGTTGTAGAAGACCATCATCGCGTCGAAGTACTCCTGGGAGTCGGTCGTGCCCGCGGCCTCGTGCCGGCGCAGCGTCTCGTCGACGCCGTCGGGCAGCCGGTCGCGCAGCACCCGCATCTCACTCAGCCAGAGCCGGTAGGAGGCGGGGGCGTCGGCGATCACCAGGCCGCGCAGGCCCTCCGGTCCGGCCGAGGCGTGCAGGGCGGCCAGCATGCCGCCCCACGACTGTCCGACCAGCACGTAGTCGTCGCGCACACCGAGCCGGCACAGCAGGTTGTCCAGCTCGTCGAGGAACAGCTGCGGTGTCCAGAATTCCGCCCCCTTGTCGGGCAGATGGGTGGAGCCGCCGTTGCCGAGCTGGTCGTAGTGCACGACGGGCCAGCCGTGCTGGGCGAGGACGGCCAGGCCGACCAGATAGTCGTGCGTGCTGCCCGGGCCGCCGTGCAGGACAACGACGGCCGGACGGCCCGCGCCGCCCGGCTCGCCGGTGATCCGGTACCAGGTCCGGTGCTCTCCGAACGGCACCGTGCCCTTCGTCGCCCGCCCTGCGTTGTGTACGGCGGCGGGCGCGCTCACCAGCCCCGCCTGACGGTGTCCGCGATGTGCGCGCGCTGCTCCTCGGTGACCCACCAGCCGACGGGCACGCACACCACGCGCGGCGCCACGTGGTCAAGGCCGGGCAGCAGCGACGCGTACGGGCGCATGACGGTGTGCAGGTCGTTGCGCTCGTGCACGTTGCTGACCATGATCCCGGCCTCGTCCATGCGCTTCATGAAGCCCTCGCGGTCCTCCACCTTCATCGGGTAGATCCAGAAGGAGGACTGGCGGTCGGCGGCCCGTTCGGTCAGCTCGACGCCGGGGACACCGGCCAGCTCCCTGTCGTAGAAGGCGGCGTTGGCACGGTGCCGGGCCACCACCTCCTCCGCCCACGCCAGATTGGCCAGGCCGATGGAGGCGTTGATGTCGTTCATGTGGAACTTGAAGCCCCACTCCGTGACGTCCGGCGGGTTGCGCAGCCGGTCGGCCGTACGGTCGATGCCGAACCAGCGCAGCCGCTCGGCGCGCCGGCGCAGCTCCTCGCTCGGCAGGACGAGAGCGCCCCCGTCACCGCAGGTCAGATGCTTGATGGCCTGGAAGCTGAACACGCACAGGTTGCCATGGCTGCCGATGGGCGCGCCGCGGTAGGTCGCGCCCCACGCGTGCGCGCAGTCCTCGATCACCGGCGGGCGGACGCCGAATCTGGCCTCGGCCTGGTCGAGGATCTCGCGGAGCCGGTCGAGGTCGAGGGGGTAGCCGCCGAAGTGGACGATCATGATCGCCCGTGTCTTCGGCGAGATCTTGCGGGCCAGGTCGTCCAGATCGACGTTGAGGGTGGCCGGGTCGACGTCCACCCACTTGACGCGCAGCCGGTTGGCCATGATCGCCCAGTTGGTGGCCTCCATGGTCAACGGCGTGGACAGCACCTCGCCGCCGTCGTCGGCATCCTCGCGGGCGACCATGTGCAGGGCGAGGTGCAGGCCCGCCGTGGCGCTGTTGACCGTGACCACCTCGTCCCGGCCGATCCGCCCGGCGATCGCCCGCTCGAACTCCTGGACCTTGGCGCCCTGGCCGATCATGCCGCTGCCGATGACCTGGGCGGCCATCGCCGGCGCCTCGGGAGACATCGCCACCCGGAACAGTGGGATCATGCCGTCACCTCGTGAGCGTGAGATCGTCGAGTTCGGCGTACAACGCCCGGCACTCGGCCATGGTGGGCAGCAGCCCGCGCTCGGCGGCCTCGCGCAGGGAGGGCGCCGCCGCGTCCTTGTCGGAGCGCACGGGCTCGGGCTCAGTGGGCCAGGGCAGCCCGAGTTCCGGGTCGAGCGAGTTGATGATGACCTCGGAGCCCGGCGACCAGGTGCTGGAGCACATGTACACGACGGTCGCCTCGTCGGTCAGCGGCGCGAACCCGTGCGCCAGCCCTTCCGCCAGGTACAGGGCGTGCCGGTTCGCGGCGGTCAGCTCGACCGCGACGTGCTCGCCGTACGTGGGCGAGCCGACGCGGATGTCGAGCACGATGTCGACGATGCCCCCCTGCGCACAGCTGACATAACGGGCCTGACCCGGCAGCGCGATGGCGTGCATGCCGCGGATGGTCCCGCGCCGGGACAGCGAGCAGTTGAGCTGCGCGACCGACAACCGATGGCCCACCGCCCGCTCGAACGCCGGCTGGCTGAACACTTCGAGGAAAACTCCCCGGTGGTCGGAGTGGACGTCCGGAGTGATCAGGAAAGCTTTCTCCACGCCAAGCTCGGCTATCTCCATGCGCATGCCTTTCAGCCATAGGAAATCTGGCCGTACGTCGAAATGACGGCACCATGATTGGCTGTCGAAGACGCGCGGAACAACCCCTACCGGCCCCCCTAGCGGCAACTATGGCGCAATATGAGATAAAGTCATTATTTCTCGGAACGTTCCCACTCCGCAGGGCCTGCGCCGTCAGCCGGACAACCCGTATGCGGATCGGCATCGGGCCTGACGTGCGGACATGATCGCAGCTGTGGTGGCTTCGCCCACGAAACATCGCCGCGGATCAGCCCCGGGACGACGCCGTTCGCCCTCGCTCAGCAACGCTACAGGGCGCTTAGGGGGACTGGTAAGGGTTGTGTGGAGATAGCGCGTAGATAAGCCTATTTTCAGCAGTCTGCTGGAATCCATCAGAAAAGTCCTCAGCGTTGGCGCTGGAGGTAGGAAACATGCGGGAAACAATAAATTCAACCCTGCATGAGAACGGGAGACGGCGTTGACCGCCACACCGATCACGCAGGAACACTTCCCGCTCGATCAGCGTGCGCCGGCCGTACGGCTGGCCCGGCTGCTCGACGCCGACTCGGTAGTGCCCCTGCATGACCCTGACGCCAGCGGCGTGTCCGCGGCCAGTGGCCGCATCGCGGGCCACAAGGTGATCACCTTCTGCACCGACCCGGCCAACATGGGCGGCGCGCTCGGCGCCGCGGGCTGCGACAAGATCGTGTCGGCCATCGACGCTGCGCTGCTCGAAGGCTGCCCGGTGATCGGCCTGTGGCACTCCGGCGGTGCCCGGCTGGCGGACGGCGTGGAGTCGATGGACGGTGTCGGGCGGATGTTCGCCGCGATGACCCGTGCCTCCGGGCGCGTGCCGCAGATCTCGGTCATCCTCGGCCCGGCCGCCGGAGCCGCCGCCTACGGTCCCGCGCTCACCGACGTGGTGATCATGTCCAGGGCCGGCCGGATGTTCGTGACCGGCCCCGACGTCGTGCGGTCCGTCACCGGTGAGCAGATCGACATGGAGTCACTGGGCGGCGCCGAGACGCACAGCCGCAAGTCGGGCGTGGCGCACATCGTGGTCGACTCCGAGAGCGACGCGTACGAGGCCACGCGCCAGGTGACCCTGCTGCTGGCCCATCGCGCCCGCGTCGAACCCCACCTCGCCACGGCCGGGAAGGACCTGCGCTCTCTGCTGCCGGAGCGGGCGCGGCGGGCCTATGACGTGCGCCCGCTGGTACGCGAGATCCTCGACGAGGGCACCCCCTTCATGGAGCTCCAGCCGCGCTGGGCCCCCAACGTCGTCGTCGGCCTCGGCCGCCTGACCGGCGGGAGCGTCGGCGTGATCGCCAACAATCCCCTGCGCATGGGCGGCTGCCTCGACTCGCTGAGCGCCGAGAAGGCCTCGCGGTTCGTCCGCATGTGCAACGCGTTCGGCATTCCGCTGATCGTGCTCGTCGACGTTCCCGGTTACCTGCCCGGCGTCACCCAGGAATGGGGTGGCGTGGTCAGGCGGGGCGCCAAGCTGCTGCACGCCTTCGCCGAGGCGGCGGTCCCCCGCGTCACGCTGGTCACGCGCCAGTCGTACGGCGGGGCGTACATCGCCATGAACTCCCGCTCGCTCGGCGCGTCCGCGGTGTTCGCCTGGCCGGAGGCGAAGATCGCGGTGATGAGCGCGGAGGCGGCGGTGGGCATCCTGCACCGCAAGCGCCTGGCCGCCGCCCACGACGATGAGCGCGCGGAGCTGCGGCAGCGGCTCGTCGCCGAGCACACCCTCGTCGCGGGAGGTGTCGCCCGCGCCGTGGCGCTGGGCGTCGTCGACGAGGTGATCGACCCCGCGCAGACCCGGCCCAAGCTCGCCATGGCGCTCGCGGCGGCCTCGGCGACACGAGGCCGTCACGGCAACATCCCGCTGTGACCGGCTTACCCCCACATCAAGAGGAGTGACATGGATCCCATGGCCGAGGCCCTGCTGGGCGGAGCCGCGCCCGGCGACCTGGCGAAGATCGCGTTGCCGAAGGAGTATCCGGCTTCTTACCTCCGGGTCGAGGACACCGAGATGTTCGCTGGTATGGAGGACAAGGACGTGCGCAAATCGCTGCGCGTCGGCCTGGTGCCCATGCCGGAGCTCGCGCCCGACGAGGTCGTGGTGGCGGTGATGGCCAGCTCGATCAACTACAACACCGTCTGGTCGGCGACCTTCGAGCCGCTACCGACGTTCGGCTTCCTCAAGCGCTTCGGCCGGGCGGGCGGGTTCGCGGCGCGGCACGACCAGCCGTACCACGTGCTGGGTTCCGACGGAGCCGGGGTCATCGTCGCGGTCGGCGCGGGCGTGCGTCGCTGGCGCGTCGGCGACCACGTCGTCATCAGTCCGATCCAGGCCGACGACCAGGAAGCGGCGACGCACGACGACGGCATGCTCGGCGCCGAGCAGCGGGTCTGGGGATTCGAGACCAACTTCGGCGGGCTGGCGCACTACACCCTGGCGCGGGCCAGTCAGCTGGCGCCCAAGCCGGCGCACCTGACCTGGGAGGAGGCCGCCTGCGTCACGCTGTGCGCGGGCACGGTCTATCGCATGCTGGTCAGCGCCCGGGGCGCCCGGATGAAACAGGGCGACATCGTCCTGATCTGGGGCGCGGCCGGCGGCCTGGGCGCGTACGCCGTGCAGATGGTGAAGAACGGCGGCGGCATCCCCGTGGGCGTCGTCGGCTCGGACTCGAAGGCCCGGATCCTGAGAAGTCTCGGCTGCGACGTCATCATCAACCGCAACGACATCGGGATGACCGACGACATCGACAGCACGCCCGAACAGGCGATAGCGCTGGGCAAGCGCCTGGGAGCGGCCATCCGCGCGGCGGTCGGCGAGGACCCGCACATCGTCATGGACTACGTGGGCAGGGCGACGTTCGCCACCTCGGTGTTCGTGACCCGCCGGGGCGGCTCGGTCGTCACCTGCGGCTCCAGCACCGGATTCCAGCACCACTACGACAACCGGTATCTCTGGATGCACCTCAAGCGCATCATCGGCAGCCATGCGGCGAACCTGCAGGAGGTGCGGGAGTGCGTGCGGCTGTTCGACCTCGGGATGGTGGCGCCGACCCTGTCGACGGTCTATCCGCTGGACGAGGTCGCGGAGGCCACCCGGCTGGTGCAGACCAACGCCCACATCGGCAAGGTCGGCGTGCTGTGCATGGCGCCCGAGCCCGGACTGGGCGTCACCGACCCCGCGCGGCGCGCCGAGATCGGCGAGCAGCGGATCAATCCGCTGCGCGACCTGGCGGACGCCGCCCCCGCGGCGCTGGCGTAGGCGTGGCTTCCAGGAGAAGGCGGAGCTGACAGTGGCCGGACACACTACCGGGATCCTGGCGACCGGTTCGTATCTCCCCGGGGACGAGGTCGCCAACGAGGACCTGGCGGCGCGGGTGGGCGTCGACGCGGAGTGGATCCTGCGCAAGACGCAGATCGGGTTCCGCCGGCACGCCGCCGCGCACGAGGCGACCTCGGACCTCGCCGTACAGGCCAGCCTGGACGCGCTGCGGCGCGCCGACATCGACGTGGGCCGTATCGGCTACATCATCGTGGCGACCTCCACCGGCGACTTCCCCCAGCCTCCGACGTCTTACCTCGTGCAGGACGCGCTGGGCGCGCGTGCCGCCGCCTGCTTCGACATCAACGTCGTCTGCAGCGGATTCGTGTACGCGCTCGCCATCGCCGACAGCCTCATCGCGCGCCGCCCGGACACCTACGCCCTGGTCATCGGTGCCGACCTGTACAGCAGGCAGCTCGACTTCACCGACCGCCGCACCTCCGTGCTGTTCGGCGACGGGTCCGGCGTCGCCGTCGTCGGCGCGGTGCCCGAGCGCTCGGGGTTCATCGACTTCGAGCTGTCCAGCCACGGTGCCGATCACCGGCTCATCGGCATCAAGGCGGGCGGCAGCAGGCATCCGGCCTCGCCCCAGACCGTCGCGGACGGCGAGCACTACTTCAGAATGGACGGCCGCGCGGTGACGGAGTTCGTGCTGGAGCACGTGCCGCCCGCGATGAAGAGCCTGGTGGACCGCGCCGGGTTCGGGCTGGACGAGATCGACACGTTCGTACCCCATCAGGCGAACGGCCGCCTGGTGACGGAGCTGGTCGAGCGCTGCGGCCTCACCGGCTCGCACACCCCGCGCACTCTGGAGAGGTACGGCAACCTGGGCAGCGCCTCCGTGGCCGTCGCGCTCGACGAGGCGAATCGGGCGGGAATCCTCAAACAGGACGACCTCGTCCTGCTCGCCGGTTTCGGCGGCGGCATGTCGGTAGGCGCCTGCCTGCTCCGCTGGACGACCGGAGCTTGAACCACCAGAGCTTTGACGACCAGAGCTTCAACGACCAGAGCTTCAACGACCGAGCTTGACGACCAGAGCATCACGGGAGGCGAGATGGCCCAGTTCGACAGGATCGGCATCGTGGGATGCGGGGTGATGGGCTCCGGCCTCGCCGACGTGTGCGCCCGCGCGGGCCTCGACGTGCGAGTGGCGGTCTCCACGGAGGCGTCCGTGGCCCACAGCCGGCGGCGCCTGGTCAGGTCGCTCGACCGCGGCCTGCGCAAGGGGACGATCACCGAGGAGGAGCGGGACGCGGCGGTGGGCCGCGTCGTCTTCACCGCGGATCTCAACGATCTCGGCGATCGGCAGATCGTCTTCGAGACCGTCCCCGAGACGGAGTCGACCAAGCTCGACCTGTTCGGCGCGCTGGACAAGATCGTGGAATCCCCCGACGCCATCCTGGCGTCGAACACGTCGTCCATTCCGATCATCAGGCTCGCGCGCGCGACCGGCCGGCCCGGCCAGGTCATCGGCGTCCATTTCTTCAACCCCGTTCCCGCGCTGGCGCTGGTGGAGCTGACCGGGTCGCTCCTCACGACGGATCAGACCAAGACCCGCGCCGAGGCGTTCGTCACCGGAACGCTCGGCAAGCAGGTGATTCACTCTGCGGATCGTGCGGGATTCGTGGTGAACGCCCTGCTGATCCCCTATCTCCTCGCGGCCATGAGGATGGTGGAGTCCGGGTTCGCCACCGCGGAGGTCGTCGACCGGGGCATGGTGCTGGGGTGCTCCCATCCGATGGGCCCGCTGAGCCTGGCCGACCTGATCGGGCTCGACACGGTGGCCTCCATCGCCGACGCGTTGTACGCCGAGTTCAAGGAGCCGAGCTACTCGCCGCCGCCGGTTCTGCTGCGCATGGTGGAGGGTGGTCTGCTGGGCAGGAAGGCCGGACGCGGCTTCTACGACTATTCGTAGGGCTCTGCTCGCACCACAGGGCTTACGGGCCCTCTGCGGCCCGCGCGGGCCTCGTTCGCCGCCCGCTCGGGCCGCGCGGTTCAACATCCCGCTCAGGGCGCGCGGTTCAGCGCGTCGCTCGTGCGGTGGGCGCGTTTCAGCGCGCCGCTCGGGTCGCGTTCAGCGCGGCGTTCATCCGGTCGACGACAAGGGCGATGACCTCCGCCGCGTGCTCCGCGAGATAGAAGTGGTCACCGGCGAACGTACGCAGCTCGAATCCGGCCGTGGTGTGGTCGCCCCATGCCCGGGCCTCATCGTGGTCGACCTTGGGATCGTCCTCGCCTCTGAGAGCGAAGACGGGACAGGACAGCGGCGGCCCGGGCAGGTAGCGATAGGTGTCCACCGCCCGGTAGTCGCCTCTGAGCGCCGGCATTATCGCCCGCACGAACTCGTCGTCGCCGAGCACCTGCGCGTCGGTGCCGCCCAGACCTCGTAGCTCCCCCAGGAGCCATTCGTCCGAGCGCCGCCCGGAGAAGCCGGGGCGCAGCGCTGACGGTGCCGGTCTCCCCGACGCGAACAGCGCCAGAGGATACGTACCCTCCCGTTCGAGCCTGCGAGCCACCTCGAAGGCGACGGTCGCGCCCATGCTGTGCCCGAACAGCCCCACGGGCGTACCGGTCCACGGCCGCAGCGTCTCCACGACGCGGTCGGCCAGTTCCCCGATGCTCTCGACGCACGGCTCACCGCGCCTGTCCTGCCTGCCGGGGAACTGGACCGCCAGGACCTCCATCGAGGCCGGCGTCATCCGCGAGACCGGGAAATAGAAGCTGGCCGAGCCGCCGGCGTGCGGCAGGCAGACGAGTACGGACGACGCCTCGGGCGAAGGGTGGTAACGCCGGATCCAGGCTTCACCGGTGTTTACCGCGTCACTCACAGCAATCCCTTTCTCGGCTCGTTTTTCGGGCTGGCGTAAATCAAGAAAAGCCGTGGACTTTATATCCACCGAACATTCACCGCACGCTGCACCGGGCCGTGAAATCCCTCGGTGGCCGCCCACATTCGGCCGGCCCTCTTTGTGATGAACAGGAGAATAACTCATTCGGACCCGCCGTGCGCACAAGGAGACCCCTAGATTCATCCGCCAACTAAGGGCCATCGAGGGGTTTCGATAGTCCACATCGGGTAGCCGACCTCGGCGTCCCTACCCGAAACCGCAGGCCCACCGTGACGAAATGATGAAATAGCCGAGACGCAATGTGATGAAATCCACCGCCACTCCCAGGCTTGTCCAAATGTATTGACAAGGGCCGTGGCGGCCGTAGGAGAATGATTCTCAAGGGTCTGTGCAAGGATCGGGACGGGGCATGATCCCTCATACCGCGTTAGGGGACGAACAGGAATCACGATGACCCTCATCGAGCGTGACCACGAAATCACGGAGCTGGACAACCTGCTCACCGATTGCCTACAAGGCAAGGGACGGGTCATGGTGATCACCGGACCCACAGGAGTCGGCAAGACCGAACTCGCCTACACCTTCAGCCAGCGCGCCGCCGCGGGCGGCGTCACCTGGCTGAGCGCCACCTGCTCACGGGCCGACCGCAACCTGCCGCTCGGGATGGCCAGCCAGAGCTTTCACAGCGCGGCACTGCCGATCGAGCACGCCTCGGAGGCGGCCCGGCTGATCGAGGAGGCGGCCTTCAGCGCGAAATCCATCGAAACCTCGGCGCACAATCCCGACTGGCTGCACACCATCCAGGGGCTGTGGTCGATAGTCCTGGAGCTCTCCACGAGTGCGCCGGTGCTCATCACCGTCGACGACGTCGAATATTCGGACGCATTGTCGTGGCAACTCCTGCTCAATTTCGTACAGCGTCTCAACAATGCGAACGTATTCGTCGTGGTGACCGCGACAGAAAACCCGCAGGGCATGGATCAGCTCATCGAGGTGGACCTCATGCGCCACCCGCACTGTCAGCACATGAGATTGGGCACGCTTTCCCAGGAAGGCGTCACGAAGATGCTCTGCAAATCCATGGACCAGGACACGGCGGAGAAACTCGGTCCTGATTTCCATGCGGCCGGCGGCGGCAACCCCTTACTTGTCGAGGCGTTGGTCGAGGACTATTTACACGAGTCCGGCGAATCCAATTCGCTGGTCATCGGCGATGCCTTCTCCAGATCGGTGCGCGCCCTGCTCCATCGCACCGACCCGACCTCGCTGCGCACCGCTCGCGGCCTCGCCGTACTCGGGGAGGGAGCCTTTCCCAATCTACTGCCCGAACTAATCGAACTTCCGCCGGCGACCGTCCAGCAGACCCTTAACCATCTCGCCGCCGTCGGAATCACCGATGGACAGCGCTTCTGCCATCCTGAGACCCGCTCCGCCGTTCTCGACGACCTCGACGCCGAAGAGCGCAGGGAGATGCACCGGCGCGCCGCCCGGCTGCTCCACATGGAGGGAGCGGCGAGCACCGCGGTCGCCGAGCACCTCATCCACGCCTCCGACTGCCCGGAGCCATGGGCCACGGTGGAGCTGCGTGAAGCCGCCGATCAGACGCTGCTCAACGACGAGCACGAGTTCGCGATCCAATGCCTCAAGCTGGCGATCGCCTTCTGTCACGACGACGCGCGCCGAGCGTCCCTGCGGGCCTCGCTCGCGCGGGCGGAGTGGCTGATCAACCCCGCGGCCACCACCCAGCATCTCGACCATCTGATGTCGATCGCGCGAGAGGGCGGCCTCGGCTTCGACGACCTTCGCATGCTGCTGAGGTTCTTCCTGTGGCACGGACGACTTGAAGAAGCCGGAGAGGTGCTCCGGCGGCTGAACGTCCAGGCCGCCGAATCGGGCGAAAAAGACACGCCCATGCGGCTGGAAGTCACTCATCAGTGGTTGTCCACCGCCTTTCCCTCGCTTCTCCTCGAGGTGGCGGACGCCTCTTCCGGCACCCCCAAGCCGGGGGCACCCGGCGTATCTCCCCTTCAGGGGGCCGCCCTATTGTCACGCTTCTTGC
Source organism: Nonomuraea sp. CA-143628 (assembly GCF_050942315.1). Taxonomy (NCBI): domain Bacteria; kingdom Bacillati; phylum Actinomycetota; class Actinomycetes; order Streptosporangiales; family Streptosporangiaceae; genus Nonomuraea; species Nonomuraea sp. CA-143628. The sequence goes on along the minus strand of NZ_CP192072.1, from coordinate 4,750,021 downwards.
GAACGGAGGAGAATGAGCAAAAGATCGATACCGCCGAACGCGTCCTCCAGTCCACCACACTGGACGAGTCGAACCTTGAAGCCGTAGAGTCCTCTCTTTTCACATTGCTCTACTCCGATCAGGCGGATCGGGCGGCACCACTCTGTGATGTCCTGTTCGAAGAAGCCGTCCAACGGCGCTCCCCCACCTGGCGCGCCGTGCTGGCCGGCGTCCGGGCGCACATCGCCATTCGCCACGGAGATCTAGCGATAGCCGTTAAATATGCCTCTATAGCGTTGGATGTACTACCGCGCCGGAGCCTGGGGATTCATATCGCCCTGCCGCTGGCCGCCTTGATCCGGGTCAACACCGAAATGGGGAAGTTCGACGTCGCGGCGCGCCTTCTCAAGCATCCCGTACCCACCGCGATCTACCAGACCCGGTTCGGGCTGCACTATCTCCAGGCACGGGCCCATTTCCACCTGGCGACGGGCCTGTCGCACGCGGCGCTCAGCGACTTCCTGAGCTGCGGGAGACTGATGCGGGCCTGGAACCTCGACACTCCCGTGCTGGTGCCCTGGCGCCAGGGCGCGGCCGCCGCGCACCTGCAGATGGGCCAGCTGAACCAGGCGAGAGCCTTCCTCCAGGAACCCTATGATCTGCCTGGCGGCGACTCGCTCAGGGCGAGAGGGGCCACGCTGCGGCTGCTGGCCGCCATCGGTGACCTCAAGAAGCGCCCGGCCCTGCTCAGGGAGGCCGTGGACATGCTCCAGGACGCGGGAGACCGGCTGGAGATGGCGTACGCGCTCGTCGATCTGACCCACGCCTTCAACGAGATCGGCGAACTCCACAAGGCCAGGATGATCGGATATTGGGCCGACCGGGTCGCCGACGAGTGCCAGGCCGAGCCGCTGCGCTGGGCGGTGCGGCAGGACGATCCGGCCGAGCAGGAGGCGGAGACCCCGGAGAGCATGGGCCTGCTGAGCGACGCCGAACAGCGGGTCGCCTCACTCGCCGCGCTGGGCTACACCAACCGGGAGATCTCCCGGAAGATCTACATCACGATCAGCACCGTCGAGCAGCATCTGACCCGGATCTACCGCAAGCTCAACGTACGTGGCAGGAGAGACCTGCCCTCACAGTTCTCCTACGTCGAACTCCGCTGACCCTCCCATCGCGGATCCTCATATCGCCCGATCGGGGCTCTTCTCCTCGATGGACACCCGCCGGAGCTGGATCGTGGCCAGGATCGCCGTGGCCACCAGGATGGCCGTGCCCGACAGCGCGGCCACCCGCATGCCCTCGGTGAAGGCCGTACGCGCCGCCTGGAGAAGGGCCTCCTGCCCGGGGCCCGACAACTGGGCGGCCACCTGGACCGCCCCGCCGAGCGTCTCACGCGCCGTCTGGGCGGCCTCACCGGCAAGGTCGACAGGCACCTCGAACGTCCAGCGGTAGATCAACAACCCCAGGCTGCCCAGGACGGCGACGCCGAGCGCGGCGCCGAACTCGGTGCCGGCCTCCAGCACCGCCGACGCCGAGCCGGCCCGCTCCGGCGGCGCCACCGCGATCACCAGGTCGGAGGCCACCGCCTGTACGGCGCCCAGGCCCAGGCCCAGCAGGCCCAGTCCGATCACGAGTGTCTGCACACCCGGCTCGCCTTCGAGCTGCGAGAGCACCGCGAACCCCAGACCGGCGACGAACATGCCGCCGCCGATGACGAATCCGGGTCGGAGCCATCGCACCACCGCCACGGCCAGCATCGATCCGACGAGGGCCATCCCCGCGGCGGGCAGCGTCAGTATCCCCGCGACGAACGGGCGCAGCCCCAGCACCAGTTGCAGGTACTGGGCGATGAAGTAGAACAGTCCCATGAGGGCGAAGATCGCGAGCGTGCTCGTGATCAGTGAGATGCCGAAGGCCCGGTTCGCGAACAGGCGCAGGTCGAGCATCGGGTCGGCCAGCGCGCGCTGCCGCCAGATGAACGAGGCGCCGGCCGCCAGGCCCAGGACCATGGCCAGCGCGGCCGTCGGGGTCAGCCCCTGCTCGGCGATGTCCTTCACCCCGTAGACGACCGGGAGCACGGCCACCAGCGACAGCACGGTGCTCAACACGTCGAGCCGGCCCGCCCCCGGATCGCGATACTCCGGCAGCAGGATAGGACCGAGCACCAGCAGCAGGGCCATGATCGGCACGTTGATCAGGAACACCGAGCCCCACCAGAATCTCTCCAGCATCCACCCGCCCACGATCGGGCCGAGCACGCTGCCTCCGGAGAACCCGGCCGCCCAGATCGCCACGGCCAGCCGGCGCTGGCGCGGATCGTGGAACATGTTGCGGATCAAGGCCAGGGTGGACGGCATGAGCGTGGCGGCCGCCGCCCCTTGCAGGGCGCGCAGGACGATGAGCATCTCGGCGCTGGGCGCGTAGGCGGCCACGGCGGAGGTGACGCCGAAGACGGCGGCGCCGAGGAGCAGCAGGCGCCGGCGGCCGATCCTGTCGCCGAGCGTGCCCATGACGAGCAGCAGGCCCGCCAGCCAGAAGGCATAGATGTCGACGATCCAGAGCAGTTCGGGCCCGCTCGGCTTGAGCTCCGCGCTGAGGAACGGCAGCGCGAAGTAGAGGACCGTGACGGTGATGGAGATCAGCAGGACGGGGAGGACCAGAACCGCCAGTCCCACCCACTCCCGTCGTCCAGCGGTCGTCGAAGCCGTTTCCATCCCACACTCCTCGGATAGCGTGTACGCGTGCATACGACGTACTCAGACTTGCCTTCGACCGGCTTCAAGATCCTTATCGAGGAATAAATTCCGACAAAGAGACACCAGCGGGTATATATCACGCAATTTTGGTGGCAGCCGGGGGCATTTCATCACACGCGCCGATCAGTTTCATCACGACTTCGTGTGATATAATTTCACTACATATCAATATGCGCGTGACAAAATCTGTGAGGCCAGATGCTCACCTGCGCACAATGCGGCAGACCGTTGTATGCCGCACCTCGGGGGCGACGTCCGCGATACTGCTCGCGGTCGTGCCAGGGTCGGGCGTACAGAGCGCGTGTGGCGGCACGTGCCCTGCCCTGTTCCGAAGGACCACTCGCCGAAGGTCCCCCCGCGGAACCGGTCATGGAAGTCGACAAGCCCACCAAGCCCGAGCCGATCCCGCGGGAGCCTCGCGAAGGGCTCACTCTCGAACGCATCGTGGGCACCGGCATCGAGATCGCCGACACCGAAGGCCTGGAGACGCTGTCCATGCGCCGGGTGGCGGCGGACCTGGGCGTCGGCACGATGTCTCTCTACCGATACGTGTCGAGCAAGGACGCCTTGATCGAATTGATGGTCGATCGCGTACACGGCGAAGACAAGAATTTGACGCCCGTTCCGGACGACTGGCGCGCCCGGCTCGAACTGTCCGCGCTGCGCGAATGGAGACTCTATTCGCGCCACCCATGGGTGCTGCAGGTCATCGCCACCCCGCAACCTCCGCTCGGGCCGAACATTCTGGCCGACCTCGAGCGGGCCATGGGCGCCTTGGACGGCCTCGGCCTCGATCCGGTGATGATGCATTGGGTGACCATCGCCGTGAGCGCTCAGGTACAAGGCGCCGCCCTGCTTCGCGTCAGCGAATGGGAGGCTGAACGGCGCACCGGCGTCACCACGCGGCAGTGGCGCGCCGCCAAGATGCCGATGCTGTCGGAGATCCTCGAATCCGGGCAGTTCCCCATGCTGTCGAGCCTGCTGGAGAGACAGGAGGAAATAGCCCACATCGACGAATGGCTCTGGTTCAGTCTCCGCCGCCTGCTCGACGGGGTGGCCGTCTTCGTCGAGGAACGGGAGAATTCCGGCTCGACCGACATCGGACCGGGCCTGCGAAAAGCGCTGTGAGACCGGCCTCTCGGAAAGGCGCCGTGCGCCCCGAATCCGTGAGAGGCGTTGTGCACCCTGAGCCCGTAGAAGGCGCGGTGCTCCCCGAACCGCGGTAAGGCGCTGTGCGCCTTGGGCCGGTTCATTCAGCCACTTTGGTCCGCGTGGTCCACCGAAACAGCGGCGCATCGCCGGACTCCGGCGATGCGCCGACCCGTTCGAAATGCTCGTACCCGCCATTGCGTGGAATCTTTATCTTTCCATCCGAGACCACGTCGTGCATGACGCGGAGCGTTCGCGGGACATCGGCGGGGCCGCCTTCGAGCGCGACCTCCACGGGTCCACGGCCGGGCGGGGGTGAGGCGGCGGAGGGGATGGTCATGTCGGGTACCTCCGGTGATCGTGGCCGGGAGTGGCCGGCCATCGGCGATCTCTAGGGGTTTTAGGAGAATGAGCCGGCCGGTTGACGGGCATGGCGGAACTCGGTGGCGAGGGCGCAGACGTACCTGCCGTAGCTGGAGGGCAGGAGCTCCGCGCCGAGGCGGTGGCACTGCTCGGCGTCGATGTAGCCCATCCGCAGCGCGATCTCCTCGATGCAGGCGATGCGTACGCCCTGCCGGGCTTCGAGCATGTGAACGTACTGGCTGGCCTGCAGGATGGAGTCGGGCGTGCCCGCGTCGAGCCAGGCGAACCCGCGGCCGAGTTCGACGAACTTCGCCTTGCCCCGGTCGAGATACACCCGGTTGACATCGGTGATCTCGAGCTCTCCGCGAGCGGACGGCTGGACGTTCTTGGCGATGTCGATGACGTCGTTGTCGTAGAGATAAAGGCCGACGACGGCGCAGTTGGAACGCGGGTGCGCGGGTTTCTCCTCGATGGAGACGAGCCCGCCGAGCGCGTCCCTCTCGGCGATGGCGTAGCGCTCGGGATCGCTGACCGGATGGCCGAACAACACGCAGCCGTCAACGTCTGCGGTGTTCTCCTGGAGGATGTCGTAGAACGAATTTCCGTGGAAGATGTTGTCGCCGAGCACGAGCGCCACGGAATCGTCGCCGATATGGTCGGCGCCGAGAATGAAGGCGTCGGCCAGGCCGACGGGCTCGTCCTGGCGGGCGTAGCTGATGTCGAGCCCGAGGTGGGAGCCGTCCCGCAGCAGGCGTGCCAGGTTCGGCAGGTCCTCCGGGGTGGAGATCACCAGGATCTCTCTGATATTCGCCAGCATGAGCACGGACAAGGGATAATAGATCATCGGCTTGTCGTTCACCGGCAGGAGCTGTTTCGAGACCGCGAGCGTAATAGGATACAACCGGGTCCCGTGCCCGCCGGCCAGAATTATGCCTTTCACGAAATACCCTTCGTCAGGGAAAACCGGTAGCCGGAGTCGATATTCGTGCACCGAGCATCACACCGCTGCACATCGGAATGGACTCCAAGACGACCCTCGTTCACCCCCTAGCCATCCTCCCGCGCCCCCCTATATCGGCCACTAAACGGTTGCGCCCGGTTTACCGGCGATATGATTTCCACGGCGAAAGACAGATCGTGACCCAAGGAGATCACCCGATGAGGATCCTGGTGACGGGCGGCGCCGGCTTCATCGGCTCCCACTACGTGCGCACCCTGCTCGGCGAGGCCGACGGGGACGCGGAGATCACCGTTCTCGACAAGCTCACCTACGCCGGCAATCCAGCGAATCTCGAGCAGGTCCGTACGAGCGAGAGGTTCACCTTCGTCCAGGGCGACATATGCGACACCGGACTCGTCGACCAGCTCGTCGCCCGCCACGACCAGGTGGTCCACTTCGCGGCCGAGTCGCATGTCGACCGGTCCATCATGGGCGCCGCCGAGTTCGTGCGCACCAATGTGACCGGCACCCAGACCCTGCTCGACGCGGCGGTCCGCAGTGGGCTCAGGACTTTCGTGCACGTCTCCACCGACGAGGTCTACGGCTCGGTCACGGAGGGCTCCTCGCTCGAGAGCGACGCGCTGCGGCCCAGTTCCCCGTACTCCGCCTCGAAGGCGGCCTCCGACCTGCTCGCCCTGGCCTATCACCGCACCCACGGTCTCGACGTACGGGTGACCCGTTGCTCCAACAACTACGGCCACCATCACTTCCCAGAGAAGATCATTCCCCTGTTCATCACCAACCTGCTCGACGGCCGGCGGGTGCCGCTGTACGGCGACGGGGGCAACACCCGCGACTGGCTGCACATCGACGACCATGTGCGGGGCATCGAACTGGTCCGTTCCGGAGGCAGTCCCGGCGAGATCTACAACATCGGCGGCGGCACGGAGCTCACCAACAGGGAGCTCACCGGCCTGCTCCTCAAAGCCTGTGACGCCGACTGGGACCAGGTCTCCTACGTAGAAGACCGTAAGGGCCACGACCTCCGCTACTCGGTCGACTGCGCCAAGGCCCGCACCGAGCTGGGCTACCGGCCGCGCAAGGATTTCGACACCGGCCTGGCGGAGACCGTCGCCTGGTATCGCGACAATCGCCCCTGGTGGGAGCCACTCCTACCCAGCCGCGCGCCAAGCGCGTAACAGCGAACCACAGGCACCACGGCGGCCGATCCAGCGTTCGGGCCGGCCGCTCGCGGTAGCCGGTGCGGGTGTCAGTCCTCGATGTGGATGGCCAGCGCCGGGCAGACCACCGCGGCATGCCTGACGTCGGCGGCCTGGTCCGCCGGCGGGTCCGGGTTGAGCAGCACCACGATGCCGTCCTCGTCGCGCTGGTCGAACACCTCCGCCGCGGCGACCACACACTGCCCGGAGGCGACGCACTTGTCCTGGTCGATGATGACCTTCATGGGATCCTCTTGATCGTCGTTGTGGGGGAAGGTCACCAGGTCACGGGGAGTTCGTAGACCCCGTACACGGACCCGTCGTGCTTGAACGGGATCTGGTCCAGGTCCGTGGCCAGCCGCAGGGTGGGGATGCGCCGATAGAGGGTGCTGTAGACGACCTGCAGCTCCATGCGGGCCAGCGGCTGGCCCAGGCACTGGTGTACGCCGAAGCCGAAGGCCACGTGGTGGCGGGCGTCGCGCTGGAGGTCCAGCCGGTCGGGGTCGGGGAAGGCGTCGGGGTCGCGGTTGCCGATGTCGTTGGCCATGATCAGCCCCTCGCCGGCGCGGATGACCTGCCCGGCGATCTCGATGTCGGCCAGCACCGCCCGGCGCCGCCCGTTGTGCGTGATGTGCAGGTAGCGCAGCAGCTCCTCCACCGCCGAGGTGACCAGCTTCTGATCCGCCGTGTCGCGCAGGAGGGCCAGCTGGTCGGGGTGTTCCAGGAGGGCGAGCGTGCCCAGCGCGATCATGTTCGCGGTCGTCTCGTGCCCGGCGATCAGCAGCAGCACCCCGATCCCGGCCGCGTCCCGCTGGGACAGCTCCCCGCTCTTGACCCGCTCGGTCAGCCCGGACAGCAGGTCGTCGCCGGGGCTGGCGAGCTTCTCGCCCAGCAGCGTGTCCAGGTAGCCGGCCAGCCGGCCGAGGGCGGCCGCCCGCTGCTCGGGGTCGGCGTCCCGGTTGATGATGGTCTTGCTGTTGTCCTGGAAGAAGTCGTGGTCGGCGTACGGTACGCCGAGCAGTTCGCAGATCACCAGGGACGGGACCGGCAGCGCGAACGCCTCCACGAGGTCGACCGGCTTCGGCCCGGCCAGCAGGTCGTCGATCAGATCGTCCACGATCTTCTGTACGGCCGGCCGCATCGCCTCCACCCGCTTGATGGTGAACGGCGCCGTTACCATCCGACGCAGCCGGGCATGCTCGGGGTCGTCCATCATGATGAAGCTGATGGGCGATCCCGAGCCGACGAGGGCGGTCGGGCTCGGATAGCCGGGCTGGTAGGCGTCGGCGCTGACCCTCGGGTCGGCCAGCAGCGCCCGCTGGTCGGCGTAACGGGTCACCAGCCACGGCGTGCTGCCGTCCCACAGGCGGACCTTGGTGAGCGGGCCTTCCTTCTGCTTCTCCCGCAGCGCCGGGGGCGGATCGAACGGGCAGCCGGCCGCCCTCGTCATCGGGTAGTCCGGGGTGTCCAACGTGCTGGTCATCAGGTTCTCCAAGGAAAGGTCAGAGGGTGGAGACGAAGGCGGGGAGCGCGTCGACGACCTCTTGCCGGCGCAGGCGGGTCTGCTTGGGCATGTTCCAGCCGAGTACGCCGGTGACCCTGCCCTCGCTGCGGTAGAGCGCGACGAACCGGCGGGCCGAACGCTCGCCTTCCACCACGGTCACCTCGGCGTCGGCGGGCAGCACGCCATGGACCTGGATCTTGGTGTCGAACTGGTCGGTCCAGAAGTAGGGCACCGGGCAGTAGGGCTGGTCGTCGCCGAGGATGCCGGCCGCGACGGCGCCGGCCTGTTCGGTGGCGTTGGTCCGGTTCTCCAGCCGCAGCAGGGTGCCGAACCTGTCGTGCTGCCAGCGGGCCACGTCGCCGACCGCGTAGATGCCCTCGGCCGCGCGGCAGCGCGAGTCGCACACCAGTCCGTTGTCCACCCGCAGGCCGCTGTCGGCCAGCCAGCCGGTCGCCGGGTCGGACCCGATCGCCACTACGACCACGTCGGCCGGCACCACTTCGCCGGTGACCAGGCGCACGCCCGTGACCTTGCCGTCCTGGCCGGTGAGCCGGTCGACGCCGGCACCGAGCCGCAGGCGGACGCCGCGCTCGGTGTGCAGTTCGGCGAGCAGTCCCGCGACCGAGGGCCCGATCTGGCCGGCCAGCGGCGCCGCCAGGGGGCCGGCCATGGTGACCTCGAGGCCCAGACCGCGCGCGGTGGCGGCGATCTCGGCGCCGAGCACGCCCTCCCCCACGACCACGAGCCGCGAGGCGGTCAGCAGATCCGCGCGCAGGGCCAGCGCGTCGTCCAGAGTGCGCAGTACGTGGACGCCGGTCAGATCCGCCTGCCCGGGCAGGGTCCGGGCGCGCAGTCCCGTGGCCACCACGATGGCGTCGGCCCGCAGGGCCCGTCCGGCCGCGGTGTGCACGGTGCGTGCGGTCACGTCCAGGCCGACGGCCGGATCGGCGAGGACGAACTCGGCGTCCAGGCCGTCCAGAGCGGTCCGCGGTCGTAGCTGAGCCCGTTCGGGGTCCCAGGCGCCGGAGAGGACCTGCTTGGACAGGGGCGGCCGATCGTAGGGCAGGTGCGGCTCCGCGCCGAGGACGGTCAGACCGCCCTGGTAGCCCTTGCGCCGCAACGCCTCCGCGGTGGCGAGCCCGGCGGCCGAGGCGCCGACCACCAGAACGCTGGAGGGAGCGCTCACGCGTTCCCGCTCAGCTCGATCGCGAGCGCCGGGCACATGCTGGCGGCTTCGCGGACCGTGGTGTGCAGCTGCTCGGCCGGTTCGGCGTCGAGCAGGATCACGATCCCGTCTTCTTCCCGCTGATCGAACACCTCCGGCGCGAGCATCACGCACGTGCCCGCGCCGCAGCATTTGTCCTCGTCCACGCGCACTTTCATCGAGAGTCCCTCCTGTGCCTCAACGGGTGGTGGAGGTGCCCTCCGCGAGAACCTCCTTCGGTTCGTGGTCAGTTAACCGGGGTCACAACGTTAAGTCAAGCGACTGATTTAAAATGAGCCGGGACGTGCGCGTACGGAAACGCCAAGAGCCGCCCGGTGCTCGAACACGGGCGGCGGCAGGGCGATCCTGGTCAGCCCTTGATGGCGCCCTGGGTGATGCCGTTGACGAAGCTGCGCTGGAAGATGAGGTACATGATGACGATCGGCGCGACGACGATCAGGCAGGCCGCCGCCAGCAGCGGGATGTCGGTGGTGTACTGGCCGACGAAGAGCCCCAGGCCGCCCGGCGCGGTACGCCGATCCGGGTCCTGCATCATGACCAGGACCAGCATGAACTGGTTCCACGACCACATGAAGTACAGGACCGACAGCGTGGTGATCTGCGGCCACGAGATGGGCAGCAGCACCCGCGCCAGCACGATGAAGTCCCGGGCGCCGTCGATGCGGGCCGCCTCGACGAGTTCGTCGGGGATGTTGGAGAAGTGCGTCTGCATCCAGTACACGCCGAAGGGCATGAACAGCGCCACCTCGGCCAGGATGATGCCGACGTAGGAGTTGGTGAGACCGACCTCGCGCAGGTTGAAGTAGAGGGCCACCACGATGACCTCGATCGGCAGCGTGAGCCCCAGCACGAACCCGAACGACAGCGCCCGGTTGCCCCACACCTTGAGGACCGTCAGCCCATAGCCGGCGAGCGTGGCGAACACCACCGCGATCGGCACCACGAAGACCGCGATCAGCAGGCTGGAGCGCATGAGGACGGTGAAATGGCCCCGTTCCCAGGCCAGGGCGAAGTTCTCCCACGACCACCGGTCAGGGATGCTCAGCCCACTGAGCTGCGATCCCGGGGGATGCAGGGCGGCCAGGATGATGCCGACGAACGGCACCAGGATCATGGCCGCCATCAGGACGAGCACTCCGTACCGGACACCGATCCCGATACCGACACTGCCGCGCATGCTCAACTCTCATCCCTGGTGAAGTATCGGACGGCACCGACGACGGCGAGCACGATCACGGTCAGCACGACGGCCAGCGCGCTGGCACCGCCGATGTCGCCCTCGTTGAAGGCCAGTCGGTAGACCAGCAGGCCGGGCACGTTGGTCTGCCCCGCCGGGCCGCCGTTCGTCGTGGTGAAGACGAGGTCGAAGCTGGCCAGCGCGGCGATCGTGGTGATGACGCCGGCGATCGTGATCTCCTTGCGCACCCCCGGCAGGGTGACGTGCAGGAACTGCCGGTAGGCGCTCGCGCCGTCGAGCGTGGCCGCCTCGTACAGGGACGGGTCGATCTTCTGCGCGCCGGCCAGGAAGAGCATCATGCACAGCCCGCTCATCACCCAGCTCCCGATGAGCCCGAGCGCGACCAGCGCCAGGCCGTAGTCGCCCAGCCAGGCGCGGGTGATCGCCCCCAGCCCCACCAGGTCGAGGACCTGGTTGACGACGCCGGACTCGCTGTAGAGCCAGCGCCAGGTGATGCCGACGGCCACCAGCGGCAGCACCTGGGGCAGGAAGAACACGGTCCGGAAGAACGTCATCCCCCGGCGCACCTTGCCCATCAGCAGGGCCGTCATGAACAGCCCGACACCGATGGGGATGAACGAGAAGAAGACGATCAGGATGAGGCTGTGCAGGATGGCCTCATACAGCGCCGAATCCCGAAATATCTTGATGTAGTTGTCCAGGCCGGCGAAGGTCGCGGGCAGGATGCCGTCCCAGTTCAGCAACGACAGGCGCACCGTGTTCAGCGCCGGCCAGATGGCGAACCCCAGGTAGGCGGCGAGGGCGGGCAGCACGTACAGCCAGCCGCGCGCCCGTCCGCCGCGCCGGCGCGGGCGGGCCCGCCCGCTGACGGCCACCCGCTCCCCGCCGCGGGCCGAGGTGGCCCGCGGCGGGGAGATGGACGTGCTCACATCACGAGCCATGGTGTCCGTCCCACGACTCCTGCAGGGAGCTCAGGAAGTCGTCCGCGGTCATCTTGCCGCTGATGAGCCCCTGGATGCCGGGGGTCAGCTTGTCGATCATGCCGGGAGAGGCGTAGTCGGGGAAGGGGACAATCCCGTTGGCCTGCGCCACCGGCGCGAAGGCGGCCGCGATCTCGCCACGCAGCCCCTGGGCGCCGACCTCGGTCTTGGTGTCGACCGGCATGAACCCGCCGTCGAACTCGATCTTCGCCGCCTCCGGCGAGCTCAGGTAGTCGAGGAACGCCGCGGCGACGTTCGGGTACTTCGTCTTGGCCGAGATGGCGTAGGCGACGCTCGCCCCCGAGGCGACCTTGGCCGGCTCGCCCGACGGCGTGGGCATGAGGAAGAAGCCGGCGTCGTCGCCCAGCTCCTTCTCCACGGCGGTGGCGCCCCAGTTGCCGGTCACCAGGAACGCGCTCTTGCCCTTGGAGAAGTTCGCCAGCGCGTCGGGGTCCGCCGTTGCGCTCGCGCCGGCGGGGAAGAAGCCCTTCTTCGACCAGTCGATCATCGTCTCGGTGGCCTTCTTCGCGGCGTCGGTCTTGATCGTCGCGCCCGGCTTGCCGTAGACCCAGCCCCGGTAGGCGTCGACGTCGCCCGTGACGTTGAGCAGCGCGTTCCACAGGTGGAAGCCGCCGACCGCGAGCGCGCCGAGGCTCAGCGGGGTCTGGCCGGAGTCCTTCACCTTCTGCATCGCGGCCTCGAACTCGGCCAGCGTCTTCGGTGCCTCCTTGACCATCTTCTTGTTGTAGTAGACGCCGACCACGGACAGCCCGCCCGGCACCGCGTACAGGCCGCCGGTGCCGAACTGCTTGGCCGCCTTGTCGGAGCTGAGGATCTCGAGGCTGGAGGGCGGGAACTTACCGGTCCACCCGTACGCCTTGTTCCACGGACCCAGGTCCAGGATGAGGCCGGCCGGGACCAGGGAGTTCATCGCACCCGGGTTGTACTGGGCGATGTCCGGCGCCGCGTCGCCCGACATCGACAGCTTGATGGACTTGACGTAGTCGCTGAACGGCGTCATCTGGGGCTTGATGGTGACGTTCGGGTGCTTCTTCCTGAAGCCGTCGATGAGGGTCTGGGTGGGGGGATCGTTGCTGTAGGCCAGGGTCAGCGTGACCGGGTCGTTGGGGATGGTCGTCGATACGTCGATCTTCTTCGCCGCGTCCCCGGCCGGGGCCCCGCTGCCGCCGGTGCTCGCGCAGGCCGTCAGGGTGAGTGTCGCCGCGGTGCCGAGCGCCACGAGCGCCTGCCACCGACCTGGTGTTGCCATGTGCATGACCTTTCGCCTATCTCTGAGTCGCCAAAACTCCGAGTCGCCAAACTCCGAGTCGGTTCTTCAACGGACCTCCTGGCGGCCGCTTCTCACCAGGTCGAACCTGGTTCGCTCGATCTCCTCCAGCGAGTGACGCAGGGCCCCGTGGACGACGGCGTCGTCCTGGAGGGTCGAGACCTCCAGGGCCGGCTGGTCCAGGGGCTGCTCGGCCAGGTGCCGCCGGACCGCGGCGAGCAGTGTCTCGCCGCATCTGGCCAGCGGCCCGCCGATGACCACGAGCCGCGGGTCGAGGATCGCCCGGATCGCCGCGACGCCTTTGGCGAAGCGGCGGGCGACCACGTCGAGCGCGTCCAGGGCCGAGGGTATGCCGTCCACGACGGCGTCCAGCACGGCGTCGAACGCCCGCTCCCCCGCCGCGTCGAGCCGGGCGCGGAAGGCGGCGTCGCCGTCACGTTCGGCCGCCGCCTTCGCCAGCCGGACGATCTCCTCGCCGCCGACCCAGTCCTCGAACGGGCCGAGGCCGTGCGGATGGCGGGGCTCGGGAGGCGTGGCCGCGAACAGGTCGAGAAAGCCGACGTCGCCGGCGTCGTTGGAGGCACCGCGGTAGAGCTCGCCGTTGAGCACGATGCCGGCGCCGACGCGTTCGCCCCAGTGAACCATCACCAGCGAGTCCTCGCGGCGTTCCGAATCCCGCCACCGCTCGCCCTGGGTGGCCAGCTTGACGTCGTTGTCCAGGTAGACCGGGCAGCCGAGGACCTCCTTCATCCGGCGATGAAGGAGGTCGCCAGTCAGGCCGGGCATGCTCGGGATGAGCCGGATGGTCCCGGTCGCCGGGTCGACTATGCCGGGCGTGCCCACCGAGGCGAACCAGAGGTCGCCGGTCGTGATGCCCGCCGCCTCCAGCGTGCGCGCCACCGCGGGCAGCAGTGTCTCCACCACCTGCTGACCATGGGAACCGCCGCAGAGTTGCACCGCGTCGGAGGCGGCGACCGTACCGGCCAGGTCTGAGACCGCGATCCGCAGCTCCTGCGGGCTGATCGAGAGGCCGAGCACGTAGCCCGCCTCCGCCCGGAAGCGGACGAGCTGCGCGGGCCGTCCGGCCCTGCTGGAGTCGCGATCGAGGGAGCCGAACTCGACGAGCCCCTCCGCGGCCAGCGCGTTGAGCGAACGGGTGACCGCCTGCCGCGAAAGCCCGACCGCCTTGGCCAGCGCGGACACGCTCATGCTGGTCTCGGTCCGCAGCCGCCGCAGGATGGCACCCGCGTTGACCTCACGCATGAACTGCGTGCCAACGGCGACCACCTGCTCCATGACCTCTCCCTGGTCTCGACTTGCGGGTACGCTAGCATAATAATTATGGACCGTACGGAACTAATTCGTCGAGGGGTGTGACCTGCGATGTCATCCGGTGACGACGAGCAGCCCCCGCCGTGGGCGGACACCGTCAGCGGTCTCGCCCACCGCGTTCTCGGGCCGGTGGCCGAGTCGATCCGCTTCGTCACGCGCGAAGGCGCGGGGCGTGGTTATGAGTACGAGGCGAGGGACGGAGCGCTCACCGTCGCCGCGACGGACGGCGTGAGCGCCTCGGTCGCCCTCCATCACTATCTGCGTGAATGCTGCGAGCTGTCCGTGGGCTGGGACACCGTGCTGCCGTTGCGGCTGACGTCCCTCGCGGACAGCCCGCCCCGGCAGGGCTCGGCGCGGGTCCAGGACGGCTACTACTTCAACTTCTGTACGTTCAGCTACACCATGCCGTACTGGGACTGGGCCGACTGGGAGCGCGAGATCGACTGGATGGCGCTGCACGGCATCACCATGCCGCTCGCCATCACCGGCCATGAGGCCGCGCTGCACGACGCCTACTCCCTCCTCGGTCTCGACGATCACACCATCCGTGGCTTCCTTGGCGGGCCAGGCTACCTTCCGTTCCAGTTCATGGGGTGTATGGACGGCTTCGCCGGCCCGCTCCCCGCGTCCTGGATCGACGGTCATCGCGAGCTCGGGGCGCGCATCCTCGACCGCGAGCGCGCCTTCGGCATGACACCCGTCCTCCCGGCCTTCACCGGACACGTCCCGCACCAGATCGCCTCGACGTCGAAGGCCGCGCGCCGCGACTGGCAGGGGTTCGAGACCTGGGTCCTCGACCCGGCCGACCCGCTCTACGAGCGGCTGAGCACCGAGATCGCCCGCGCCCAGATCAAGCTCTTCGGCACCGATCACCTGTACGCGGCCGATCCGTTCATCGAGATGATCCCGGTCGACGCCGACCCCTCCTTCCCCGGGGCCGTGGCGACGGCGACGCTGGCCGGGCTGCGGGCCGCCGATCCGGACGCGGTCTGGCTCATGCAGGCCTGGCCCTTCTCCTACCAGCGGGACTTCTGGACCGAGGACCGCGTCACCGCCTTCCTCGACGCGATCCCGAACGACCGGATGCTCGTCGCGGACCTGTGGGCGGAGTACGACCCGCTGTGGGAGCGATTCGAGGAGTTCTCCGGCAAGCCCTGGCTCTGGTGCGCGCTGCTCAACTTCGGCGGCCGCACCGATCCGGTCGCCGACCTGCGAGGGGTGCCGGCCGCGATCGACACCGCCCTGGCGGCGCCGAACCCGCCCACGGGCCTTGGCCTGTCCATGGAGGCCACCCGCAACAATCCCGTCTTCTTCGAGCTGGTGACCGACCAGATCTGGAACCGGGTCACCGACCTCGACGCCTGGCTCGACGCCTTCGTCGCCCAGCGCTACGACAGGAGCGCGGCCGCGCTGCGTACCGCCTGGCGCGGCCTCCTGAACACCGTCTACGACACCCGGGGCCTGCGGATCTACCCCGCGCAGTTCAACGGCGTCCTCACCGCCAAACCCTCCTACGCGGGGATGACCGAGGCGCGCGCCAACGTCACCGGCACCCTCTGGTACGACCCGGCGGAGCTGGCCTCGGCCTGGGAACGGATGATCGAGGTGGCCGAGCACGATCACGACCTGGTGACCGGTCCGCTGGGGCACGACCTCGTCGAGGTGGGCATCGCGTTCATGGTCAGGGTCGCCGACCGCTACTACCTCGACGCCGTGGAGCGGTCGGCCGCGCTCGGTACGGCCAGCCGGCCCCATGTCGACCGGTTCCTGCGCGTCTTCGATGACCTGGACCGGATGCTGGCCGCTCGCCCCGAGTACACCTTCCAGCGCTGGGAGTCCAAGGCCCTGTCATGGGCGGCCGACCCGGCCGAACGCGACGTCCTGCGGGACAACGCCCGCCGCATCATCACGGTCTGGGGCACCTCCTCCAGCCCGCTGCTCGACGACTACGCGGGGCGGCACTGGAGCGGGCTCGTCGGCGGTTATTACCGCGACCGCTGGGAGCTGTGGGCGCGTGGCCTCAACGACGCGCTCGCCACGCCCGGCGCCGGACCCGACGCTGACCTGGAAGAGCGGCTCCGTGACCGGGCCGAGCTCTTCCTGCGAGAGGGCCCGGCGGCGCCGCCGCGGGACCTGGGCGACCTCGCCACGGAGTCACGCCGGCTGTTCACCGCCTACGCGGACCAGGCCCACTCACTTACCCAAATTTACGAACACGATCGATGAGGAGAACGATGCCCCAGGTGGTACCTCCGACCGAGCGCCGGAACCCGCGCACCGCCGACATCGACACCCTGGAGTCCCGTGAGGTCCTCCGCCTGCTGCGAGAGGAGGACGCCCGGGCGGTCGAGGCCGTCGGCGCGGCCGGCGACCAGCTCGCCCGCGCGGTGGACGAAGCACATCTCCGGCTGAACCGGGGCGGAACCGTGCACTACTTCGGCGCCGGCGCCTCGGGACGGCTGGCAGTGCTGGACGCCACGGAGATCACGCCGACCTTCGGGGCGGCGCGCGGCCTGTTCACCGCCCACTTCGCCGGCGGGCTCGCCGCCGTCACCGACTCCTCCGTCGACCAGGAGGACGCCGAGGCGCTGGGCGCCGCCGACGCCGCCGTCCTCGACGAGGCCAGTGTGGCGATCGGGATCACGGCGTCCGGGTCGACCCCGTACGTGGCCGGCGCGCTGCGCGCGGCCCGCGCCGCCGGCGCCCTCACGGTGCTGGTCACCTGCAACCCGGACGCTCCGCTCCGCGAGCTGGCCAAGATCAACGTCGTCGCCGCCACCGGGCCGGAGGCGCTGACCGGCTCCACCCGGCTCAAGGCCGGTACGGCGACGAAGGTGATACTCAACTCGTTCTCGACGGCTCTCATGATCAAGGCGGGCCGGACGTACGGCAACCTCATGGTCGGGCTGGTGGCCACCAACGCCAAGCTCGGCGAGCGCGCGGTGAGCCTGCTCGTCGAGGCGACGGGCGAGGAGGAGGCGCGCTGCCGCGCGGTCCTGGCCGAGGCGGACGGCGACATCCCGGAGGCGCTCGTACGGCTGCTCACCGGCTGCTCGGCCGAGCGGGCGCGGACCGCGCTGGAGCGGCATCCGGGCGTCCGTGCGGCCGTCGCCGCGCTGGCGGACGCCGGATGAGCCTGGGAGGCGTGAACGCCGGCGGTGGCGGACTGGCAAGCGTGGACCTCGGCGCTGACGGGCGCCAGGCTCATCTGGCGGGCGTGGACGTCGGCGCTGACGGGCGGCAGCTGAACCTGGCGGGCGTGGACGTCGGCGGTGGCGGGATCAGGGTGCGGATCGAGGTGGGCGGGTCGATCGTGTCCGGGGACGACACGTCCCCGGTGCCGCGCGTGCAGGGCAGGGTCGACCTCGATCGGCTCGCGGCGCGGATCATCCGGGTCGTCCAGAACGCCGTGGGCGGCCGGGAGATCGACCGGTTCGCCGGCATGGCGATCGGCACGACCGGCCTGCCCGGTCTGGTCCCGGATCCGGGCACGCTCTGGCACGCCCTGCGCGGGCGGTTCGGCCTGGGCGCGCTCGTGGTCACCGGTGACATGGTGACCACGCACGTCGGCGCGCTCGGGTTCCGGCCCGGCGTCGTCGTCGCCGCGGGCACCGGCGTCATCACCCTCGGCACCGACCTGGACGGCGTCTGGAACCAGTCCGACGGGTGGGGATACCTGCTCGGCGACCACGGCGGCGGCGCCTGGATCGGGATGCGCGGCCTGCACGCCGCTCTGCGCGCGCATGACGGCCGGGCCGGCGGGTCGCCCGCGCTTCTGGAGCGCCTGACGGCTCACTTCGGACCCCCCTCGGAGCTGGTGACGCTGGTGTACGCGGCGGGGTCGGCGGCCCACCACTTCGCCTCGTTCGCACCGGCCGTCGGCGAGGCGGCCCGTGACGGGGACCCGGTGGCCCGGCGGATCTGGACCGAGGCCGGCCGGCAGCTCGGCCAGACCGCGCTGGCCGCCGCGTCCGGGCTCGACCCGGTCTTCTCCTGGGGCGGCCGGCTGTTCGACGCCGCGGACCTGCTGATGGAGCCCTTCCAGAGCACCGTCCGTACGCAACTTCCCGAGGCTCGCTTCGAACCGCCGCGAGGCAACTCCGCCGACGGCGCGCTCGCCCTGGCGCGGGCCGCCGCCGACGGTTCGGTACGGCCGCACCACCCCTATGTCTACGTCTTCACCGAGGCGTCACAGGATCGGCCGGACAGCGGACGAACAGGTGGTACGGAACGGCGCCGAGCACCCGCGGCGAGCGCGGAGCAGACGACCTGATGAAACTGTCGGTGCCCGAGTGCACACTGAGCGTATGTCTGATGAGCCTCTCGAACTCGGCGAGATCTCCATCGCCGATTGGCACGCCCACACCGACAAGATGGCGGAAGTCAGCTTCCTGACCATCGCCCGCCGGCTCCCCTCCCTCGTGCGCCAGGCGCTGCGCATGGCCTGGGGAGCCAACCCGCGCGACACCCTGGCCACCGTCGCGCTCAACCTGCTCGGCGGGGTGTTCACCGCCTTCGGGCTGCTGGCCACGACCGGCGTGCTCGCCGCCCTGTTCAGCCAGGGTCCCACCCCCGACCGCGTGATGGCCGCGCTGCCCAGCCTCGCCCTGGTCGCCACCGCCGCCGCCCTGCGCACCGCCATGCAGGCGGGCGCGGGCTGGGCGGAGTCCCGCCTCACTCCCCAGATCTCCCGGCACACCGAGGAGCGGCTCTACGGCCTGACCAGCCGCGTCGATCTGGTCGCCTACGACGACCCCGACTTCCACGACTCCCTCGAACGCGCCAACATGCGGGGCGTGGCGGTGGCCGACTCGGTGGTGTCCTCGGCCATCGACGTGGTGACGGCCGTGGTCGGCCTCGCGGCCGTGGCCGGGGTGCTCGGCGTCCTCCACCCGGTGCTGCTGCCACTGCTCCTGCTGGCGGTGGTGCCCGACGCCTGGGCCGCGGTCCGCAGCGCGCGGATGCGCTACACGACGATGTACTCCCTCATCCCGGCCCGCCGCCGCAAGTGGATCATCGCCGAACTGCTGGCCGAGCGCGAGGCCGCCGCCGAGGTCCGCTCGTTCACGATGCGCGGCTTCCTGCTGCGCATGTACGACGCGGTGGCCAAGGCCGAGCAGGAGGTGCTCCTGCTGCTGGCCAGACGGCAGACGGTGGCCCGGCTCGTGGGCGAGGCCTTCGGCGGCCTGGGCAGCGGCGTGGTCTACGTCGCGCTCGGCATCCTGCTGGCTCTCGCCGCGATCCCGCTCGCCGTAGCGGGCACCGCCGTCCTGGCGATCAGATCCGGTCAGCAATCCCTGAGCAGCCTCATGTACGCCACCAACCGCCTTTACGAGCAGGGCCTCTACTTCACCGACTTCCTGGAGTTCTGCGCCGACGCCGAACGCCGCCTGCCCGGCCCCCGCCCGCTCGCGGCGCCCGAGTCCTTCCAGTGCATCGTCGCCGACAAGGTGTCCTTCACCTATCCGGGCGCCGACGAGCCCGCGCTCCGCGAGGTGTCCATCGAGATCAAGCGCGGCGAGATCGTCGCCTTCGTCGGCGAGAACGGCTCGGGCAAGACCACCCTCGCCAAGATCCTCTCCGGCCTCTACGAACCCGACAGCGGCACCGTCTCCTGGGACGAGACCGACCTGAAAGACATCAACCCCGACGATCTCCGGCTGCGCACCGCGGTCATCGCACAGGACCACACCCGCTGGCCGCTCACGGCCCGCTACAACATCACCATGGGCACCGACAAGGGCGAGGCGGCCCTGCACTCAGCCGCCGAGGTGGCCGGGGCCGACGTGGTCATCGGCGACCTCCCCCACGGCTATCGCACGCTGCTCGACCGGCGCTTCAAGGACGGCCACGAGCTGTCCGGCGGCCAGTGGCAGCGCATCGCGGTGGCCCGGGGCTTCCACCGCGACGCGGCGTTGCTCATCTGCGACGAGCCGACCGCCGCCCTCGACGCCCGCGCCGAGCACGCCCTGTTCGAACGCATCCGTAACCACTCCGACGGCCGCACCGTCCTGCTCATCACCCACCGGCTGGCCAGCGTCCGCTACGCCGACCGCATCTATGTCCTGGAGCACGGCAAGGTGACCGAGCAGGGCACTCACGACACCCTCATGTCCCTGGACGGCCTGTACGCCGACCTCTACACCCTCCAGGCCAGCGCCTACCGATAACCGCGGAGCAACGGCGACGACGGCGAACCCCACGCGGTCGTCGCCGACCGTCATACGCGGCATGTTCTCAGCTGGTGATGGCGATAGGACACACGACACGGGCCTTGCTGTGGCGCTTGGCAGGCGATCAGCCGATTCTGTCGTCGACCACACCGTCCATGTCGCCGCCCCAGACGTCGTCGTCCTCGTGGAGCCAGGTGGCGGATTCGCGTTCCTTCTCCTCCTGGCCGCTCGCACCGCCCATCCCTCTCATCGGCATGAAGGAGGAGCTCGTCCCGTTCGTGGTGGTGGCCCGAATACCGTTGATCGGCGCCGGGGCTCCCGATCCGCCGCCCATGCCGGTGCCGGGATTGCCGGGGCCCGTGGCCGCGGAGTGGTTCGGGCCCTTGGGGGTGGACTGGATCGGGCCGCTGTCCGAGTCGATGGGGCGCTGGAAGTCTGCCAGCTTGGTATGCGGGTCGGTGGGCCGATCGCTCGTGGGATCGTTCGAGCCGCGGGTGGGGTCGCCAGGCGATGCGTCGTTGCCGTTCGCGTCGAGGACGGGCCAACGGGGTGCGTTCGTGCCGCCCGGGACGGCGCCGGACGATGGGCTGTCCGGCCCTTGGCCGAGGTCCTTGCTCCGGTCCTCGGGATCACCAGGGAAGTGGGCGCGCTCGCCATGCGGTGCGGAAGAGTCCACACCGGCGGGTAACGCGGGGCCGCCGCCTGAGCGGTCAGTGTCAGTGGGGCTCATATGGAAGGGGGAGCGGTCGGAGGCTCCGCCGGACGGCCTCTCGCCGAATCTGTAGTCGACCGTTTCGGGCTTCTCATGCGGCGCCACCGGATAGGCGATGGCGGGCAGTTCCATCTCCACCGTCTTGGGAAGGGTGCTGTAGATCGCCTCGAGGTCCTTGCTGAACGCCTCCAGCTGCAGTCCACCAAGCTTGCCCAGATTCTTCCAGGTTAAATCCACGCCATGCTTGCCCGACTGCAGGACTCCGTTAAAAACGAGGTCGCCGTGACCATCGCGCCTGAGGCCGAAATTCGAGGTTTCGCGCTCCGCCTCCGAAAGTTCGCCGTCGATGGACTCCTGGTGTTGGCGTACCACTCCGGCCAGGGTCTCGAGCGGGCGGCCCATCGCCAGCAGTTTGTCAGAGAGTTCTCCGAGCGCTAGGTAAAGAGTTCTCAGGGCCCGCTGTGCCGTTACGGAGGCCTTGCCTTCCCAGACCTTGGCGAGAGCCTCGGCTTCCTGCCCGAGCACCCATTGGGCGTTGGCGACGACCGAACACGCGTCGACGTAGGAGGCGCCGGCATCCTGAATCTCCTTGACGCTGATGCCCTTGATGAAGTCCCTGACCTCCTCAAATCTGCGGTCGTCGTTATCGATTGTCCAATCCTCGCCGCGGGAGGGCTTGAGCCAGTGTGTCTTCTTGTCGGTCTTCTGGACCATGGGTGGCTAGGCTCCGTCCGTGTTCGCGTCGCTGACGTCCTTGTATTTGCCCGCGCCGGCGTCGAGCAGCGCAATCGCGATATCGAAGTTCTTCTGGACCTCTCGATAGATCGTGGTGAACTCCTGGTGGCAGGTCTCCAGCATCTTGGCGAAGGTGCGACCGCCCTCCCACCGGGCAACGCTCTGCAGCTGGGTCCTCAGTTCCTCGAGCGCGGCGTACTTGGTCAGATCATCGATGGAGCCCTGGCCGGCGGCCAGGCTGCTCCCCTTGGCGCTGCCGCCTTCGCCGACGAAGCGCCCCAGCGCCTCTCTCAGCGCTTTGGCACTTTCCCTGATCGCCTTTTCGTTGTAGGTGACGCCGTCTCGTTCCGCCTCCAGCCCCGGCCAGTTGTCTTCCAGAGCCTTGGGTGGTATCGATTCCGGCGCCATGCTCACGCTCCTAGATCGCGCTTGGGTCGTCGATTGTGAATATCCCATTGGCCCATGAAGCAGTGCTCAATGGGCGCTAATCAAATCTCGGCCTCGGCGCCTTTGATGCGACCGCGACCCAAAGGCCGGATAACCTCCGCCGGGGACAGGAGCATGCTGCGGCGAAGCTGCCAGAGCGAACTTCTCGTCTTGTCCGATCAACCCGCAGTGAGCTTCCGACAAAGCCAGGGAGCAAGACCGGGAGAGACCGGCCAGCATCAAAACTCCTGACTTTCGACCCAGAACTAATTCCTCAAAGATCCGCGGAAGATCGGATCGGGTGAGTATCGGCCTGGCGAAAGGCTGCCGCACACCTCACAGCGCCGGAAACGACGATACACCATTACAGAGCGAGCGCTCTGCTATTTTGCGCACACCCCGCCCTCGGGTTCATGATCTCGATCGGTCGCCGAACCTCGCCGAACGGCTGGTGGCCGGGGATCAGCCCGCCACCAGGCCGAGGCGGATGAGGCTGTCCGCGGTCTCGGCGATGGCGGCCTCCGGGGCGCGCGGCTGCCAGCCGAGGACGTCACGAGCCTTGTCCGCGTGGACGACCGGGATGCGGCCCAACTGGCCGACCATCGCCCGTAACTCGGGATTCGTCCGTGCCGCGGCCCTGACCTGCTCGTCGGGGAGCTCCAGCTTCGGCACCTTGGCCGCGAGCTCGCCCAGATGGTCGCTCAGGATCCGGGCGGTCCGCAGGAAGCTGATCATCTCGCCGCTGCTGGCCAGGAACCGCTGGCCGGCCGCCGCGGGGTGGGTCATGGCCCGCACGTGCAGGTCCACGACGTCCCGCACGTCCACCACGCCGAAGAAGACGCGGGGCGCGACCGGCATGTCCCCGTCGAGCATCGTCTTGACCAGCATGGTGGAGATCGACAGGTGCGGGCCGAGCAGTGGGCCGAAGATCCCGGTGGGGTTGATCACGGCCAGTTCGAGGTCATCGGCCTCGGTCCGCACGAAGTCCCAGGCCGCGCGCTCCGCGATCGTCTTCGACCTGGTGTAGGCCGTGTTGTCGTCGGCGGGGTCGGTCCAGTCGCGCTCGTCGTACTCGTCGCTCGCCTTACGGCTGTATCCCACCGCGGTGAAGGACGAGGTCATCACCACCCGCGCCACCCCGGCGTCGCGGGCGGCCCGCAGCACGCGCAGCGCTCCGTCCCTGGCCGGGACGATCAGCTCGTCGTCGTGCTTCGGCTGACGGGCGGGCAGCGGCGATGCGACGTGGTGAACATAGGCGCAGCCCGCCGTGGCCGCGGCCCAACCGTCGTCGGCGGACAGATCGGCGTGGCAGACGTCGAGCCGATCCCCTGGATCGGCGCCGGCCGCGGCCACCGCCTCGCGGAGGCTGGTTTCGCGGGCGGGCGAGCGGACCGTGGCGCGCACGCGGTGACCGTCGAGCAGCAGCCGGCTGACCAGGTGCGAGCCGACGTGGCCGCTGCCACCGGTGACGAGAATGGGGCCGTTGAGCCGGCGACTGTCCGTTCCTGATGACGATCTCGTGGTCGGCATGTCGTCCCTTGTTGGCGGAAGGGGGTGGAGCGGGGTGGTGGCGTCGACCGTGCTGTCTTCGGTCCCAGTGTCGCCTAATTCACCCGCATCGTCCGAAGATCCCCGGAGCAGCTGTCAGAGTCTCGCCGCGTGCGAACTTCACTCCCCGTTCGGGCATCCAACCGTGCATGACGACACACACGATGACCCGTACCGTATTGGGCACGACATTGGGCGTGACCGTGGCCGCAGGGCTGGTCCTGGGCGGCCTCGCACCAGCGGCGCACGCCGCGACCGCGCCCGCCGCCTTCGGCCCTTCCGGATATGGGGGCATCACGCTGGGGATGAGCACCAAGACGGCCAAGGCCACCGGCAAGATCACGCCCGCCGACGGGGCCGGTGCCTCCCCCACCTGCACCGGTTGGAGCCTGAAGGCTCACCCGGTAGGCAGCGACTCCGTCGGCCTCTTCATCTCCAAGAAGCACGGCGTCGCGGTCATCTTCGCGCCCAAGGGCGCCAAGACCCCTGAGGGCATCGGACTGGGCTCCACGTACCGGCAGATCAAGAAGGCCTATCCCAAGCTGAAGACGGCCGCCAGCGGCTACCCGTACGTCGACATCCCCGGCAAGGCGCATGCTTACTATTCCTTCCTCCTCAACAAGGGCAAGGTGTACGAGATGGCGCTGGGGCTCCACAAGCAGGACTGCGTCAACTAACCCGGGGCGGGGCCTCGCCTGACCGGTCCCCATGTTTCTGGTCGGCCTGTTCGGAAAGTGGGAGTTTCCGGGAACCGACGAGGAAGGCATGGACATGGGCGCCGATGACAAGATCCGCAACAAGGCGCGGGAGCTCAAGGGCCGGGCGAAGGAGACCCTGGGAAAGGCCACCGACGACGAGGACCTGCGGGCCGAAGGGCGTACAGAACAGGCCGAAGGGGGCCTCAGACAGGCCGGCGAGAAAGTCAAGGACGCCGGCAAGAAGGTCAAGGACGCCTTCAAGAAGTAGCGGCCACGACGAGCACCCCCGGACATGGGGCCGCCCTCGCGCTTGACCGCACGAGAGCGGCCCCGACGCTGTGACGGTCACCAGGTCAGTCGAGCTCGACTCCGGAGTTGGCCTCGCCGCTCTTGGACGCCTCGGCCTCCCCCGTCCAGTCCACCTGGATCCGACCCTGCGGCGCCTTCCCCGACGCCCCGCTGTTGGCGCGGCCACCGCGACCGGCCATGGCCCGCCCGGTGTTCGACACCCGCACATTGGCCTGGGGCGGGAGACCCGGGAGCGCCGCCAACAGCGCGACTCCGATGCCACGGCCGTCACGACCAGCACCCACCGGCGCGCTCCTGACGGCAGGAATTCACCTACGGAAGCCACGAGCAAGTGTCGGAGTCAGTCTTCCGCCATGACGACGACTCGTGCGGAGCATCTCACCGACGTCGCCTGCGGCGTGGCGTACGGGGGCTGGCCGCCGACCCAGCCCAGCGGCCAGCCTGCACGTGCAGATACTTTACGTAGTCACATATTAACGTTCTGTGGATTATGTGCTTCTATGAGACCTAAACGCATTGGCAATTTCTCCCGAGAAGCCGCGCCGGTGGAGGATTGTCATCCCGCAGGGGAAAATCCATATATGCACATGCATCTGCATCTGCGCGGCAGCTCGCGAACCGCCATAATCTAGGGCGGCGATGGACGAGCACCGCCGGAACGGCGATCCGTCCCGACGCCAGCCTGAGCCTGCCACTAGATCAACAGACGAAAGGGGCAGTTCCCGGCCTACCTGTCCGGGCATTGACGTCGCCGAGGTCGACCGAGCGCCGCACGCTTTCTCCGATCTCGATCCATCGGACCGAAATGAGAAAGAAGTGAGCATCACCCTGCGCATCGCGCTCTGCTTAACCATCGACATGCTTCTCTCGCTGGTGATCGCGCTCATCGCCTTCATCGTGGCGAGAGAGAACGGGTTGCCGATGGCCGGAGCCCTTGGATGGAGCGGGGGTACCTTCATCGCGACAGCCACCCTCGTCACCACGATCATGAACCACACAGGGGCATTCGACCGAGGGCAGAAGAGCCCCTAGCGGGCGATCGATTCGCCCAGCCGTCTCGCTCCAGCCGCTTCACAGGGAGAACGGCTCAAGGTAGGGGGCCCGAGACCGCACGCGAGTGGGCCACCGGGCGTCCGATGGCCCACCGCGTCAGCCGATAGCCTGCCCACTCCGGGGCGTGGCTACAGGGCGGCCGCCAGCTTCTTGAGGATGGCGGCTCGGGCCGGGGTGAGGGCGCGGCTGATGACAGCGGCGTTCACCTGCGCGACATAGGCGTTGATGGCCGCGGCCTTGGCCGTGGCGTTGCCCAGGTCCTCGGCGCGCTCGGCGGCGGCGAGGACGGCGCACATGGCTATGGCGGGGCCCCCGCCCGGCCTGGTGACGAAGCGCCTGGACAGCGTGCACAGGTCGTCATAGGTGACGACCAGCTTGAAGGTGACCGAAGACGCCTGGCCGAGGTTGCCCGCGACATCGGTGGCGGTGGCCGAGAAGGTGTTGCCCGCCGGGTCGAAGTCGTACGCGGGGCCGGAGATGTCCTGGCAGGTGGTGGTGGCGACGCCGGAGAGGTTGTCCGCGGCGGTGCAGGTGATGTCGACGGTTTCGAGGATGCCGTAGGTCTCCTTGGCGCCGGTGTAGGTGACGGTCGGCGGGGTCTTGTCGAGCTTGACCGTCAGGGACTTGTCCTCCTCGATGTTGAGGGCGCGATCCGTGGAGCGGTACTTGACGGTGTGGACGGCGTCGGTCGACAGGACGATCGGGCTGGTGTAGACGGTCCAGGGGCCATCGTCCACGCTGTACTCGGTGCGGGCGACGCCGGAGATGTCGTCGGTCGGCGTGAGGGTGACGGTGACGTCGGTGTTGTTCCAGCCCGCCGCGTTCGGCTCGGGGACGGCCACGGCGGTGGTGACCGGGGCCGTGGTGTCGACGGGCAGCACATCGGAGTTGGCGGGTGGCAGGTCGTCCACCTCCGTCACGATCGGCGGTTCGATGGCGGGCTGGTCGTAGCGGCCGATGTCGCCGCGGGTGATGTCGAGGGCCGTCCAGTCGTCGTGGTCGGTGAGCGTGTTGCGGGTGTCGGCCGGCTCGTTGTCGCTGAGGTTGATGTCGGCGCTCACCCTGGTCCCGGCGGCCGCGACGACACCGTCGCAGTCCCAGTCGATGCCTTTGCCCGCGTCAGGTACGGGGATGCGGGCGGCCGGGACTGTGACGCCCGCGACGACCTTGGCCGGGCAGAAGTGCGAGCTCACGTACCCGTCGCCCTTCACGCCCAGGCCGGCGGACTCCTCCAGACCCGGCGGGAGTGCCTCGTTCAGCGGGTCCTGGCCGCCGTGGGAGTAGTCCCAGGTCTTCACGCCGTTCTTGATGATCGCCTCGAAGTCGAAGAGGTAGTTCATCACGCTGAAGTAGTTCGGCTTGAAGTTGTTCTTGCTGTCACCGCCGTGACCGAGGCCGAGGGAGTGGCCGAATTCGTGCATGAAGACGGTGACCTCGTTGTCGGTGTTGTTCGAGAAGCTGTTCAGGCTGGTGATGACGTCCGTGTCCCCGCCCCGGGTGACGCCCCGGACTTCGGCGGGCCCGATCAGGTTGGCCGCGAGCGCGTACCGGAAGATCTCCGAACGTCCGGTCGCGGGGAAGGCGGCGTTCTTGACCGCGTCGAAGGACGTCCAGTTGTAGGTGGTGCCCGACATGGTGCCGATCTGGTTCTGGTACGGGACCGCTCTCGCCCTGCTCAGAGTGCCCCAGGTCGCTGCGGTGGTGCTGTCGAGCGGGCTCTGCGGGCCGGCGTCGATGTGCAGGAAGTAGCCGTTGGCGGCGTACGTGGAGATGATCTGTCGCAAGGCGGCGGCGCTGAACCGCTCGTTGTGGGTGCTGTCCTGCATCCAGTCGAACTGGACGAAGATGTCCTTCTGACCGACGGACGCGCCCATCGCGTTGAGGTCGATCTCCTGCTTGTTCTGCCCGTCCCCGTCGGGATCCATGAGGACCGGGTGCAGCTTCCAGATGTCGGGGATGTGATCGCTCGTGGAGGCGTCGCAGGCCACGGTGAAGTCGATGTAGACGTTGTTGCCGTCCCCGGGGCCGCTCTGGCTGTGGGTGCAACCGGGCAATCCGGTGTTCTCAGCGGTGTTCGTGCCGAATGTCGGGACGTCCCAGTAGAAGCGGTAGATGACGTCGTCCGGCGAGCCGTACGGGCGATACCAGACCTCGCCCTCGGTCCCCGTGGCGATCGACAGGTCACACGACTCGGCGCGCCAGCTCACCTTCTGGCCCGGGTCGACCTTGTCCGGCGGCGAGGCGCCTTCGCCCCAGCAGCCGTGATCCAGCTTCTGGAACACCTTGATCATCGGTACGATGCCGTCGTTCTGGAGCGTCGAATTGGCGCTGATGAAGTCGGCGTGCGCCGGTGTGGCGGTCACCAGGCTGGTCACCACCAGCACGCCGGTCAGCAGCGGTCCCCGAAGCCACGTCATTCTGGGCACTGAGCACCCTCTTTCCGGAGCGTCCCCGTGCGCCCCCTGGCTCCCGGTACCGCCCCCTATTCCCTCGCAGAAAGTTACGGAGGCGCGTACAGAAAGTTACGGAGGCGCGCGCAGAACGTCGTACGGCCAGAGCGACGGCATCACCAAGGTCACCAGGGACAGCATGAGCGGCGTCCATCCGCGGGCGCCACCGGCGGCCAGACGGGTCATGCGGGCCGATGCGCGTACGCACACCGGCCCGCATCAGCTCGGCCGGGTCATCCTCCGTCCGGGGCGTGGACCGCACGCCTCAGTACCGCCAACGCGACCGGCCCGAATCGAGACATGGCCGGATCCGGACAGCGCGCCGGTCCGATGCCGTTCGCGTGGGCGTCCCCGCCCTCGTGATCAGGGCCGGGAAACGCCCACGCTCACGGCTCCTACTGCGCCGGCGTGCCGTACACGCTGACCTCGGTGAGGTGGAAGGACAGGTTGGCGGTGTTGTGAGTGCCGACCACCCGGACGTACCGGGCCTTCGCCTCGGTGGTCATCGTGTCTCCGGCGTCGGTCGCGGCCTTGGGGCCGCGACGGCCGCCGAGGGTGTACCAGGTGACGCCGTCGAGGCTGCCTTCCAGCCGGTACTCGTAGTAGCGCCCGCCTCCGACATAGTTGCGCACGTTGACGCGTGAGATGTCGTTGACCGTCCCCAGGTCGACCTTCCACCAGGTGGTGTCCCAGGTCATCTGGCTGGCGAAGTACGGCGAGTTGGCCCGGTTGCCGTCGTTCACGTACTCGGGGCCCCGGTTCGCCTCCCAGCTCAGCGCCGTGACCGGTTTGCGGAGGCTCTGCAGCGTGTCCCCCGCGCCGTCGCGGGCGGTCGACGGGGTCGGCGCGGGATCGGTCAGCACGGCGACCGCCTGCTGGCCGGTGTCTCGGTTGGCCGCGCTGACGAACAGGCCGGCGTCGAGCGTGGCACCGGTGCCCGGGACGCGGGCCGACCCGATCACCGACCAGTTCTTGCCGTCGCCGCTGCACGAGCCGGTGAGCCGGTCGCCGGACTTTCCGACGCGCACGCGTACGGGCGGGGTGAACCCACCCACTTCGGTGTACGTGTCGAGCTGCCCATTGCCGTCGGAGTCCCAGCTGAACACGCAGCCGTGACCGGGAGTGACGGCGATGTTGGCGTAGCCGGTGGACCCGGAGGAGGCCAGATCATCGCTCACCACCAGCCCGGACCGGGTCCAATCCGACGCGCCGTCCTGTCGCAGCACCGTGCTGACGAGCTGCTGCCCATCGGCCAGTGCGTCCGCGCGGTAGGCGGTGGCCAGCTCGTTGGTCTCCTTCCAAAGGTCCGCGCCGCTCGCGGCTATCGCGATCCCGTCGCTGGTGGGGGCGAACTCGGCCGGGGTGTTGCTCATCGTCTTGTACGACGCGGGCGCGGTTCCGGCGATCAGCAGGCGGGTCGAGGCCCGGTCCTGCTGGGCGAGCTCGTCAGATCGCCAGGAGGCGGTGACGTCCAGTGCCGGCGTGCCGCCCGGGGCCGCGTCGGCGGGAACGGTCACCGTCCACGTCACGGTGAGCTTGTCGCGCGGGGCGACGTGGTCGGCGCTGGTCGGAGAGGTCTCCCGCACCTGGTATCCATCAGGGGCGTCGAGCTTGAGCGTCGCCTGGCCGGTGGGCCGCAGGGCGTTGTCGTTGGTGAACACGGCGGTGACCTGTACGGTCTCACCCGGCTTGACGCCCTTGCGGTCGACCCCGATGGTCACCGCGCCGTCGGGCACCGCGGCCACCCTGCTCGCCTCGGCGTAGGCGTCACCGCGTGGCTCGGAGGCGAGCTGGGTGCCGGCCTTGGCCCAGTCCTTGGCGACGGCCATCCAGTCGATCTTCTCGGGGTAATCCTTGCCCGAGCGCAGCGCGGTCTTCAGGCCGTCGAAGAACATCTGCCAGCGCTTGGCGTAGTACTGCCCGACCAGACCGTTCATCTCCCTGCGGGCGTAGTCCTGCAGACGGGCGTCGGCGGACCAGAGCGTGACCAGCGACTTGAGGTTGTAGTCGAGGGTCGCCGCCTCGGCCGGAGTGGCGGCGAGTCTGCGGGCTTCCTTCTGCCACACCCCGAGCAGGAAGTTCTCGTCGGTGCCGAGCAGCCGGTCCATCTGCCGCATCTGGTCCATCCACTGGCCGGTGAGGCGCTCGAAGCGGTCGAGATCCTTGGCACGGTAGGCGGCGCGGATCTTGGGGAGTTGCAGCCGGCTGTGGTTGGCCAGCACCTGCCGCGCGACGTCGACCAGGTCGTAGCGGTAGGCGCCGGAGCCGCGCAGGCTCTTGTCGATCTGGAGCAGCTCGTCGAGCGCCTTGTCGAAGGCGGCGATGTCGTACTGCAGCGGGTAGCCGGTGTTCGCCAGGCCGGGCTCGTCGTCGTACAGGCCGGTGACGTGCCGGGAGTCGGCGCCGGCGGGCCAGCTGTAGACGGTGTCGAGGAGGATCTGCCAGGCCGCCTTGGCGTGCGGATCCTCGCCGCCGTACCGCGCGGTGGCGTAGTCGGCGAACCACTGCCGCATGTCGACCGGGCTGTCCTGCCACGGCAGGTCGGCGAAGAACGCGACCGCGGCCGGGTTGTTGTCGATGGCCTCCGGCATCAGCGCGATGCCGTTCATCGCCGTACCGGGCTTGTCGCGCCAGGCGTGGAACTTCTGGTTCCACAGCGTCAGCCGGGCACCGAGGTTGAAGTGCCCGCCGAAGTTCCAGATGGTGCCGAACGCGTACCCGGTGCCGAGAAAGTCCTTGTCCCGGTCGGTGATGCCGGGTTCCTCGCTGATGCCGTCGACGATGAACATCTTGGTCCGGTCGATGGCCTGAAGCGTCGCGGGCAGCGGGTTGCTCTGCCATCCCAGGATCGTCCAGAGCGCCTTGGGGTGGGCGGTGTTCAATGCCCGCTGTACCGCTTGTGACGCCTGTGCGACGTTGACCGTTCCGGCCGTGCCGCCCTCGTGCAGCAGGTCCATCTTGTACATCGTGCTGTTACCGAACAGTTCGGTCTGCACCTGGTAGAACGTGGCCGCGACGCGCGTGAAGAGCGAGCTTGTCGGGTCGAGCCAGTGGGGGCGTTCGAGCTGGTTCCAGGTGCCCTGCGGGACCGTGTTG
The DNA here is from genome assembly GCF_050942315.1 of Nonomuraea sp. CA-143628. Lineage (NCBI taxonomy): Bacteria > Bacillati > Actinomycetota > Actinomycetes > Streptosporangiales > Streptosporangiaceae > Nonomuraea > Nonomuraea sp. CA-143628. The sequence goes on along the minus strand of NZ_CP192072.1, from coordinate 4,718,884 downwards.
GCTCCCGGGTTGTGGGCCTTGAAGTCGGTCGGCACGGTGCCGAAGTAGCCGGGCAGCACCGGGACCATCCCTAGGGAACGCAGGTGGTCGGCCATCTTGCGGCCGAGTTCGACCCGTTGGTCGATGAGTCGCTGGGAGATCGGGCTGTCGGTGCAGCACATGTTCTGCAGCAACCACCAGGACTGGTGGCCCGGCTGCGGGATCCACGCGCGCATCTGCTGGTCGGTGTAGCCGAATTTCATGAACGTACGCTGGTAGACCGCCTCCTGACCCTCGTAGACGAGCACCTCGTTGATGCCGTGCAGCGCGAGGACATCGATCCGCCGCTGCCATTCCGGCCAGCTCAGATACGCGCCCGCATAACCCTGGTTGGTGTCGTTGAGGGCGAAGCGGTGATCCACCGAGGAGTCTCTGGCGATGGGTGCCGCGGGCAACGGGAGGTGCTCGGGCAGGTCGACCTGGGAGCCGTTGATCGCGATGTCGGCGTGGGCCACCTGGCGCAGGTAGTAGCCGAAGCCGGTCAGCTGAACCGCGGGCGTCGTGCCGGCGACGACGAGGCGGCCGTCGGCGGCGTACACCTGGAACCGGTCTCGGCCCGTGCCCTTGGCGATCGTGCGCAGAGTGACCTGCTTGGCGCGCGACGTCCCGATCAACCGCTCCAGGGCCTGCGCCGCTGGGCCGCCGAACACGGCGGACGCCGACTGTGGAGGCGAGTCGGCCACCGCGCTGGGTGGGGAGACGAACGAAGCGGCGAGCATCGTGATCAGGACGGCGAGTGCCGTCAGGTGCCGACGCCATCGGCGCGGTAAGGGGCTGTGGGGTTCGCCGGAACGGGTCATCGGGCGGCCACCTCCGAGGGGGGCGACTAAGGGGCCTACTATAGAAAGAGTTATGTAAAGACTTTTCGTAACGTCTTTGCGAAATATACTCAGCCGCAGGCGACCAGAGGTCAAGATCCCACGACGGATATTCACGAACCGGACGGCAAGGGGCGCGGATGACGGAGGAGCGGCCGGCGGGCACACCCGTGCTGCGGAGGATGAACCGGGCCGCGGTGCTCGACGCGGTCCGACGGCGCGCGCCCGAGCCCGTACGCCTGGCCGAACTCAGCCAGTTGACCGAGCTCACCCGCCCGACGGTCGCCCAGGCCGTGGAGGATCTGCTGGCCGCCGGCTGGCTGCGGCAGCACGCGCCACGGCCGGCCACTGTGGGCAGACCGGCGACGCGGTTCTCCCTGAACGGCCGGGCGGCACCCGTGCTCGGCCTGGACGTCGGCCCGCACACCGTGACGGCGGGGATCGCCGACCTGGCCGGTGAGCGCCTCGCGGTGATCCGCCGGACGGTCGGCCGGCGCAGCGCTCGGCACCTGCTCGAAGCGGTCGACGAGGCGACGGATGAAGCGCTGGCGACAGCCGGCCTGGCCGCCGAACAGATCACGGCGGTCACCGCGGCCACGCCCGGCATCGTCGAAGAGACCACCGGCCGGGTGCTGTTCGTCCCGAGTGTGCCGGGCTGGTCGGAGATCGACCTCGCCGGCCGCCTGCGGGCTCGTTTCAGGTGCGCGGTCACGGTGGAGAACGACGCGAACCTGGCCGCGCTGGCGGCCGCCCACCAGCGCACCGGCGCGGGCACCCTGCTCGCGGTTCAGTGGGGCGAGCGACTCGGGGCCGGTGTCGTCATCGACGGGCGGCTGCATCGGGGCGCGGGCCAGGCCGGTGAGATCGGCTTCATCCGTCCTGTCGGTAACTGTCCCGACGCGGACCTTCCCGACGCGGCCGGGGACGGTCGTGGGCCGCTGGAGCGCGCGATCGGTGCCGAGGCGATCGTCAATCTCGCCCGCCGCCGCGCCGCCGAGCATCCGGAGTCCAGGCTCGCCCGTGCGACGGACGCGGCCGCCGTCTTCGCGGCCGCCGCCGGGGGCGACCCGATCGCCGCCGAGGTCGTCGACCGGATCGCCGCCGTCTTCGCCGAGGCGATCGCGCCCGTGATCCTTGTACTGTCCCCGCATGTGATCGTGATCGGTGGTGGCATCGCCCGGGCCGGCGCGGTCCTGCTGGACGCGATCGCCCGGCACCTCGAAGACCTGACCCTCGCCCCGCCGAGCGTGGAGCTGTCGGAGCTGGCCGAGGGCACCGTGCTCACCGGCGCGATCCAGATGGCCCTGGACGAGGTGTGGCGCACGACCCTGACCATCTGCTGACCGGAACATCCACTGTCGGCAGGGGCCGGGGCGAGCGATCCGCGCATTACCCTGGAATTGTGCGCTTCGGGATCTTGGGTCCGCTGGAAGTGTGGGCGGCTGATGGCAGTCGGGTCGAGCTGCGTGAGCCGAAGATCCGATCGCTGCTGGTCGCGTTGCTGGTTCGCGAAGGCCGGTCGGTTCCGAATGACCGGCTGATCGAGGACGTGTGGGGAGATGAGCTGCCCAGCAACCCCACTGCCGCGTTATACACGAAGATCTCCCGCTTGAGGCGGCTCCTGGATCGGGCTGAGCCCGGGAGCGGCCGGCTGGTGGAATCGCTCGGACAGGGGTACGCGTTGCGGGCCGGGCCCGACGCGGTCGACATGGTCCGGTTCACCGCGTTGCTCGCGCGAGCGACGGAGGCCAAGGAGACTGCGGATCGGGCTGCTCTGTTCGCCGACGCGCTGGCACTGTGGCGGGGCTCGGCGTTCGATGAGGTGCGTGACGCGGAATACGTCCAGCTGCCCCGCCAGCGATTGGAGGAGCTCCGGCTGGTCGCTCTGGAGGCCCAGGCCGAGGCCCGTCTGGAGGCAGGTGAGGCGGCCGGTGATACCGGTCTTCTGGCGAGCGAATTGAGCGACCTCGTGGCTCTGCACCCGTTACGGGAGCGGCTTCATGCGGTCTACCTGCGCGCGCTGGCACGGGCGGGACGGCAGCAGGAGGCGCTGATGGCCTACCACGACCTGCGCCGGCGGCTGGCCGATGAGCTCGGCGTGGATCCCGCCCCTGAACTCACCGCCGCCTACTACGAGATCCTGCGGCCGGACCCGGTGGCGGCCGTGCGGGGGCAGCGGCCCGAGATTCCCGCCACGCTCACAGGACTGATCGGCCGGGATGGCGCACTGGCCGAGGTCGCGTCGCGGCTCCGGACCGCCCGGCTGGTCACTCTTACGGGACCGGGCGGGGTCGGCAAGAGCCGTCTGGCGCTGGAGCTGATGCGCCGGGTGGCCGATGAGTTCCAGGACGGTGTCTGGCTGGTCGAACTGGCGGCGTGCACCGAGGAACCGGCCGAGGCCATGCTCGTCGCGCTCGGCATCAGGGACGACGCCTGCTCCGTACCCGCCCGCGCCGCGCAACGGCTCGCCGACGCGCTGCGCGGCAGGCACGCCTTACTCGTCCTGGACAGTTGCGAGCACCTGATCGGGCCGGTGACCGAGGTCGCGGAGTCGCTGCTCAAGGCCGCACCCGAGCTGCGGATCCTGGCGACCAGCAGGCGGTCGATCGGCCTGGCGGGTGAGGTGCTGTGGCAGGTGCCGCCGCTCGACCAGGACAGTGCCATGGAGCTCTTCGTGGAGCGGGCGGCCGCGGCCGTCCCCTCGTTCGCCGTCGATGACGGCACTCGCGAGGCAGTGGCGGAGATCTGCCGGCGGCTCGACGGACTGCCGCTGGCTCTCGAGCTCGCCGCCACGCGACTTCGGGTCCTGGACGTAGGCGAACTGGCTCGCCGGCTCGACGACCGTTTCCAGCTCCTGAGCACTGGTCACCGGTGCGCGCCGCCGCAGCAGCGGACCCTCCGGATGATGATCGACTGGAGCTGGGAGCTGTTGACCGTGGTCGAACGGACGGTGCTGCGCCGGCTCGCCGTCCACGCCGACGGCTGCGTGCTGCGAGCCGCCGAGGAGGTGTGCGCCGGGGACGGGGTGGACTCGGCGGACGTGCTCGAGGCGCTGGCCGGCCTGGTGGACGCGTCGCTCGTCATCCCGGGTACCCGCTGCCGCATGCTGGAATCGGTGGCCGCCTACAGTCTCGAACGTCTGGCCGAGGCCGGGGAAAGGCACAGCGTCAGACAACGGCATCTGCGCTACTACACCGTGTTCGCCGAGCAGGCCGAACCCCACCTGCGTGACCATCGACAGCGGCGCCGGCTGGAACGTCTGGACGCCGAGACCGCCAATCTGCGGGCCGCGCTGGAACACGCGATCGACACCTCCTCGGCCGAGTACGCGCTTCGGCTGGTCAACGCGCAGGCGTGGTATTGGTTGCTGCGCGGCCGCTACGCCGAGGCGAGGATGTCGCTGGACAAGGCCCTGTCGATCGCGGACGAGGGGCCGGCCGGGCTCCGGACGAGGGCGCTGATCTGGCATGCCGCCTTCGCGTTCCTGACCGGCGTCGGCGACAACGCGCCGTTCGTACCAGAAGAGAGCATCGACGACCCGGCATCGCGGGCGCTCGCCGCCTGGCTGCGGGGCCTCGTGCAGTACGCGCCGGGAAGAGACCTGGCTGAGAGCGAGGCGTGGACGAAACAGGCGTTGGCGGCGTTCCGCTCTCTGCACGATCGCTGGGGAGTCGCCGCGGCGCTGGCCATCCGGGCAGGCCATGCCGTGCTTCGGGGAAACCTGAAGGCGGCCGACGAGTTCGGTCGCGAGAGCCAGGAATTGTTCCGCGAATTCGGCGACCGATGGGGACAGCTGCAGACCATCCATCCGCTGGCCGCCCTGGCGGAAATCAAGGGCGATTACCGGCGCGCGGCCGAACTGCAGGGTGACGGTCTGCGGCTGGCCGAAGAACTGGCGTTGTGGCCCAGCGTCGCCGACCGCCTGATCGGCCTCGGCCGAATCGCACTGCTCACCGGTGACCATCCGCGGGCCAGGGAATTGCACGAGCGCGCTCATCGCTGCGCCGTCGCGCATGGCTATGTGTCCGGAGAACTGCACGCCGAGCTGGGATTGGCGCTCGTGGCACGGCGTACGGGCGACTTCACGCTCGCCGAGGGGCTGTTACGCGGCCTGAGCGAGCGGTACATGAAGGTGGATCCCACCTTCCGCTCGGCGCTGATCCTCGCCGAGCTGGGCTTCACCGTCGAACAACGCGGCGATGCCGCGGCCGCGCTCACCCTCCACCGTGACGGTCTGGCGGTCGCGCACGAGACCGGCGACGCACGTGCGGTCGCCCTGGCCATGGAAGGAATGGCCGGCGCGTACGCCGCCGGCGGGGAGCACACGAACGCCGCGACCCTGCTCGGCGCGGCGGCCGCGGCGCGTGAGTCGCTGGGGGCACCTCTTCCGCCCGCCGAACGCCGCGACGTCGACCGCATCACCACGAAGGTGCGAGCCGCGCTGGGAGAGGACGGGTTCGCCGCCGCGTTCCGGCGAGGCTCCACCGTCGACCCGTCCGAGCTCTGAGCTTCGACTCGACGAGCGCTTACCCGAGGAGCTTCAGAATCGCCTCGACCTCTCCGCTGCTGGGCATGTACGCGCTGACCGGTTCACCGATGAACGTAAGGGAGGCGCCCGCGGCCCCCGAAGTCGGAGGAGCGGTGAAGCAGATTTGAATGTGCGGCGGCATAGATTTTCCTTCCCTTTACCGAGAGGAACTCTTGCCGTGCTTACGAAGTTAGGCCTGCTGTCGGCCCTGATCGGGCTGCCACTGGCCATGACGCCCACCGTCTCGCACGAGGAGCCGACCCCGCGCTCCGTGTACGTCACGAACATCCTGTCCAACGACATCACGAGGTTCGCGATCCAGCAGGACGGCGGCTTGACGGCGGATGCCGAGCGGACGGGGACCGACGCGGCTCCCCGTGGAATCGTGATCTCACCCGATGCGCGCACGGTCTATGTCGCCAACGGCGACGCCGGCACCATCACGACGTACCACGTCGGCGCCGATGGTGGCCTCACCGCCTTGCAGCCGTCCACCTCCACCCCTGAGGACCCCGACGACGCGGTCGTGTCCCCTGACGGGCAGCGGTTGTACGTCATCAGCCGCAGCGCCGCGGTGGTGACAATGTTCCGTATCGGGAGCGGCGGCAGGCTCACGACGCCCGGAACATCCGTCCCGGTCCTGGGCGAAAATCCCCGGGGAATAGCCATGACCCCCGACGGCGAGTTCCTGTTCGTGACCACCGGCGACCCGGTGGCGGACACCGTACCGGATGTGCTGGTCAGATTCAGGGTCGAGGGGAACGGCACGCTCACGCGGCTCGGCACGACGCCGATCGGCGCGGCGGGCGGCGCGATGGCCCTCACGCCCGACGGCAGGTTCCTGTTCGTGCCGTGCTCGGCCTCGCACGAGGTGTTCGCCTTCAGCGTCGGCTCGGACGGCGGTCTGACGTCGGTGCCCGACTCGCCGTTCCCCACGCCCGACATGCCGATCAAGTCCGCCACGATCGCGGCCGCAGTGACTCCCAACGGTCGCAACCTGTACGTGACGAACGGCGGGCTGATTGAAAGCGGAAGCAAGCTGGTGTTGGCCTACACCATCCTCAAAAACGGCTCCCTTGACCACATCGCAGACGTCACTGCGGGCGACAGCCCAGTGGCGCTGGCGCCCACGCCGAACGGCCAGTGGCTGTACGTGTCGAACCTCGACTCCAACGACGTCTCGGCATTCCGCATCAAAGCGGACGGCGAGCTGGAGGAGCTCGGCCCTCCGGTCGAAACCGGAGGCAAGCGGCCCGCGTTCCAGTCGATCGCCGTGCTGCCGAACCAAGGCCCTCAAGCGGCGCTGTCCGTCGGTGAGACGACCGGGCTCGAGGCCCGCTTCGACGCCTCGAGCTCATCGGATCGGGACGGCCACGTCGTCCGCTACGACTGGACCTTCGGCGACGGGACCGTCCTCAAGGACGGAGGGCCGCGGCCTGCGCACAGCTTCCCCGCGCCCGGCACGTACCAGGTCACCGTGGTCGTCACCGACGACGAGGGCTGCTCGACTGACCTGATCTTCACCGGAACCTCGACCCAGTGCAACGGCTCCGCCCGGGCACGCGCCCAGAAGGCCGTCACCATCACGTCGGACTGAACGAGCGCGCCGACGCTCGCCGCCACCCGAAGATCCGCGGCGAGCAGCACATCGGCCGGATCATCCCTGGATCACCCTGGATCACCCCGGGAAGGGGTGATCCGTCCGGGTGTGGGCCGTCCCGCCTGCCGAAGGGTCGAGGCGTCGGCGTCGTGGGCCAGCTCTTGGGCGTACGTGCGGAGCAAGTCGTGGAGGGCGAACCTGCCGGGCGCGATCTCCGCTATCAGATGGGCGTCGAGCAGGCAGTCGAGCAGTTCGCCCGCCTTCGATGGGTCGACAGCCGCCAGGCCGGCGACCGCGGCGGCAGTGATGTCAGGCCCGGGATGGAGGGCCAGGAGCCGGAACAGGCGCGCCGCGTCCGTGGGCAGGATGTCGTAGGAGCGAGACAGTACGGTACGCAGGTCTGTCACAGTGTCTCGGCTGGCGAGCGCGCTGATGTCGTGCCGGACGCGGCGAAGGTTGTCGGCAAGGGGGCCGAGCGGGAAGGAGGGTGCTTCCGCCGCTCGGCCCGCCGCTATGGCCAGGGCAAGAGGGAGTCCCGCGCACAGCCGGATGATTTCGGCGGTCGCTTCCGGGTCGGCCTCGACCCGCTCCCGGCCCAAACGGCGCGTCAGCAGGTCTCGGGCCGCATCGTGCGCGAGCACGTCAAGGGTGAGCTGCGCGGCTCCTTCGGTGGTGACGAGGCCGCTCAGCCCTCGGCGGCTGGTGATCAGGGTCACGCACTTGGTGCCGCTCGGCAACAGCCGGCGCACCTGCTCGGCGTCGCGGGCGTTGTCGAGGATCATCAGCATGCGTTTGCCCGCCATTTTCGTACGGTAGAGCCCTGCCCTGGCCTCCAGGTTCTCGGGGACTCGGTTCCGGGCCACGCCTAGGGCCTCGAGAAGAACCAGTAGGGCATCCTCGGGGGTCACCGGCAGGTCGGAGGGCCCGAAGCCGTGCAGGTCGAGGTAGAGCTGGCCGTCGTAGAACTGTTCGGCGGCTTGATGCGCCCATCGCAAGGCCAGGGATGTCTTGCCCACGCCGGGCATGCCGGTGATGACACAGATCCTCGTGCCCTCGCCGAGCAGCCGGTCCAGGTCCTGCAGCGCGTCGTCACGGCCGGTGAACTCCGCCAGGGCAGGTGGCAACTGACGGGGCGCGATCGGCGCGATCTGCCGCGTATCTCCTTCCAGAAGGGCCAGGTGGATGCCCTGCAATTCCGGGGAGGGATCAGCGCCCAGGCACTCGATGAGGCGGGATCTGAGCTGCTCGTACAGGGTGAGCGCCTCAGCTTGCCTGCCGCAGCGGTCCAGCGTGAGAAACAGCCGTGCCCACAGCGACTCGCGCAGCGGATGACAGGCCGCCAACTCCTGAACCTCCGCGACCATCTCGTCGTGGCGTCCCTCCGCCAGGCCCAGGTCGATCCATCTCTCCACGGCCGATAGGCGAAGCTCCAGCAGGCGGGAAGCTCGGGGTCCGCGCAATGTCCGGGAAGCGAGTCCGTCGAAGGGCTCGCCCCGCCACAGGGCGAGCGCCTCGCCCAGTGTTCGCCGCTCCGCCATGGTGCCCTGCGAGAGCGCCGCCTTGTTCAGCAGCCGGCGGAACCGCAGGACATCGACCTGGTCGGACTCCGCCTCCAGCCGATAGCCCGCCGTCACCGTTCGGATGACCTCTGATCCAAGCTCGTGACGCAGGCGGGCGATGTAGGTCTGTATGGTGCGCCGCTGGTTGGCCGGCAGATCGCTGGTCCACATCGCGAAGGCCAGCTGTTCCATGGAGACGGTTTCACCCGCGGACAGGGCCAGGACGGCCAGCAGGGTCCGCAGCCGATTCGAGCTCAGCTCGATCCAGGTCGTGCCCCGCCATACCTGGAGCGGGCCGAGCAGCACGACACGAAGATCGTGGTCCATGCCGGTGGTCATGAACGGGTTGCTCCGCTTGCTGATTCCATGTTCTCCAGCAATCCACAGCCGGAGCACATTTGACCAGGTCAGCATGGGGGCATTCGGCGGACATGTGTCATTCGAAGAACTTGAGGCTGTACCCGATGTCAGTGTTGGGGCCGGGCACGTTCGCCCGCCGGTAGGTGGTCTTGCTCCACCAGACGGCCGTGCCGGTGTACCAGTACCGGTTGGACCACTCGTACGGCGTGCCCTTGGCGACAGCGTGGTACATGGTCGGGAACCGGTTGCCGGACGGCGGGCTGGTGGCGATGTCGCCGCGCTCCAGCACGAACGTGTGGTGGCCCGGGCCGTCCACGTGCAGCGTCGGGGTCCAGCCGTCCATCATGTACGCCGCGTACGAGCCGAACAGGCAACCGTTGCTCTTGTACCAGTCCCACACGTTCGTCGGGTCACCACCGGAGCGCAGCCGCAGATCGGCGAGGCAGTACTTGCTGCTCCAACTGCCGTTCGCGGAGTACACGATGTGCAGCTGCCCGTTCGGGTCGAGGATCGGCTCGGGGGCCTCGTTGATGAACGGGTTGCCGACGACCCGCTCCCACGGTTCGCGCGGCTGGGAGATGATGTAACGGCCGCCGGTGGCCGTGGCCGGGCCGCTCATCCGGGCTATGTAGAGGTTCTGCTCGACGTTGGTGTCGCCCGCCCAGCCGGACCACACGAACCAGCGCTGGCCGTTGAAGGTGAACGGCGCGCCGTCGATGGCCCACTTGTCGCCGGGCAGCGCGACCTTCGTCGCGGCGGAATAGCCGGAGTCGGCGGTGGCGGAGCTGATGTGGTACATCCGGTGGGCGGCGCTGCGGCCCGCCGAGAAGTAGATGTGGTATTCGCCGTTGTGGTGCACGATCTCGGGCGCCCACACCTCACCGAGGTTGCCGGTGTCCTTCCACACCTGGCGCGGGGGCGCGGCGGCGATGCCCTCGAGAGTGGTCGCCGTCCGTACGGCGACGCCGCCGTTCACCGACTTGGCCGCGACATAGAGGTTGCCGACCCGGATGACACTGGGGTCGGCACCGCCCAGGGTGGTGCGGCCGAGGGCTGCGGACTTCTTGGCGGGCTCGGCGGCCGGTGCGGCGTTGGCGGGAGAGGCGGCGGTGCCGCCGACGGCGGTCAGGGCGAGGGCGAGGACCACCGGTCGGAGAGCATGTCTTCTCATGAAGCTCCTTTTACCCGCGGGTGATCGCCGAGTATCGGCTTCTCCGGATCAGCGAGCCAGCAATGCGGCGATTTCCCCCATCTGTGCCGGGGCCAGCGGGCCACGCTCAAGGGCCGCCGCGTTCTCACCCAAGAGTGCCCGCTGGCCCGTACGTCGTCGGCGGGCAGCCGCGACTCGGCGGTGAACTTGCCGGTGAGCAAACCCATCGCCAGCGGCGAACGAGCCAGGCCGCCAGTCCGCTCTCCTCGCAGACCTCGATCATTCCGGGCGCGTCACTGGTGGACGCCTTCACGGCCGGGCAACGTTTCGCGGCCGCGCACGTCCCCGCGCTGGAGCAGGCCGCCCTCACCGACTTCATCGAAGACGGGCACTTCGCCCGGCATGTCCGGCGGATGCGTGCCCTGTACGCGGAACGCGGGGCGGCCCTCGTCCGGGCGGCGCGTCAAGAGCTCGACGGCGTCCTGTCGGTGACGCCCGCCCATGCGGGCCTGCACGTCGTCGGCTGGCTGCCCGAAGACATCGATGGCAGAGAGGCGGCCTCCCGGGCCGCGGCGTATGGCGTGGACGTCCAGCCCTTGTCCGCGCACGCTCAGGAACCGGTCGAACGCCCCGGGCTGCTCCTCGGCCACGCGGCGACGCCTGAGCCCCGCGTCATCACCGCCGTCCACCGCCTCGCCGCGTCCCTGACCGCGTCAGCCCGGGTCACGCGGTCACGAAGGTCAGCACACTTCGAGCGGGAAGCGTGACGGTGAACGAACCGTTCGACACGCCGGTCGTACCCTGAGGTGCGACGTTCCTGCTCGCGTCGGTCAGCCAGGACGAGACTCTGGACGCGGTGCCGTTCGCCAGGGTGAACTGCTGGCTCACCGCGGAGGTCCCCTTGTTGATGGCGACGATGACCGTGGAGCCACCGCCCTGGTACGCCGAGACGTACACATTCGACACCGGGTTCGCCGTCGCCTCGATCCGCACGTATCCGGGGCGGACGAACCTGGCGAAATGCGCTATGTTAGCGCCGCGCTTGCTGAGCTGGCCGTCTTCCCGCATGGGTCCGTAGCTGCGCCGGATATACCACCAGATGTACGCCTGGAACTCGGCGTTCACCATGGCGCGGTGGATGTGCTCCCCCACATCGAGTGCCTGGGGCCAGAGGTCCGCCGAATCGGTGCTGTTGGGGTAGTAGACCTCGGTCATCCAGAGTTCTTTGCCCGCGCCCTTCTGCTTGAAGAGGGGATAGGGGAAGTTCGCGAACGAGGTGCCGTAGAGGTGCGCCCCGACGATGTCCACGTTGGCGAGCGCCGTGGGGTCGTTGAGGATCGGGTCCGACATGTTCTTCACGTACTGGAAGGACTCGGGCGCGATGACCCTGGAGCTGATCGAGCCGGCGTTCTCCCGTAAGAACCGCACCATTTCGGTGGGGGTCCACCACGTCCAATCATGCGCGTAGTCGGGCTCGTTCTGCACTGATATGCCGTACAGGTTCACCCCGTTGTTCCGCATGAACGCGGTGAAGTCGTTCAGGTGCTGGGCATAGGCGCCGTACATGTCGTATCTGAGGCGTCTCGCGTTGGTCTGACTGCCACGGACGAAGGTCTCGACCATGCGGGCGGGGGGATTCCAGGGGGACGCGATGACGGTCGCCCCGAGTTCGATCGCGCGCCTCGCCGTCGCCAGGTCGCGGCTCCAGTCCGCCTGGTTCTCGGGGACGGGGATCCTCAGCACGGAGAATCCCAGCCGGCCCTCGCCGGTGCCGAACGCCGTGTCCCGCTGGGCAGCCGTGAGGTCGCCGATCCAGGCCGTGTGGGTCATGCCGCCGAAGCCTCGGATCGTCTGCCGTCGTGCCGACGGATCGATGATCACGGCGGCGGCGGCCGTCGCGGCCGCGGCCGCCGAGGCCGCGACGGTGAGGACCGGCAGAGCCCCCATCGTCGCCAGGACGCTTCTCCGGCTCAGCGATCCTCGCTCGCCGCTGACAGACTCATTCCGCCCTTGCGCCATGTCTCCTCCTCTTGGCTATTGCTGAGTCCGCGCACTTCCGGTCCCGTTGGCCCGGCCGGCGCCGGTTCTGCCGGACTATGGGAGCGCTCCCATAGAAATCTCATGCAGGAAGGTAAGTCCATGACTGCGACTCGTCAACCGTTCATATGGAAGAAACTTAATTAAGATCAAATAGCTGTGCGGAAGAGGACAATGATTGACGGTTGAGTCCAGCGCCATGCCCGGCATATCGCCCCTGGTGATACGGCAGGACCTCACCGAAGAGCGGAAATGCGGGCCCGCCGACCACCGCGATGCGCTGGTAACTCAGCTGGGCCGAGGATGAGCCGGCGTGGCCATGCCGGAGACGGCAAGTTAACCCCGAAGGCGGCGCAAGTTACCCGTTGCCAACGGGTAACTTCTATGAAACTTTCACATGCACGGGCAATGCGGCTCGATCTCCCCGGAGGCGAAGCTCCAGGCGGGAAGACGTTCCCGTGCCAACGCCCGAGTCGGCGAGGGGCGCCCCTCGTTGACGCGGGCCGGACCGTCGGATGTACTCCGCGACAACGCACTCACTGGTGAGCAAGACTCAATGTTAGCGCTAACAAATCTGTGGCCGCCGTCTTCACCGCTGACATCCAAGGAGCTCCTCATGCCCTTGAGCCGTCGCCGGCTCTTTCAAGCCGCAGGCGCGACCGTCGCGCTCTCGGCCGCCGGCCAGGTAATCGGCACGTCCCCCGCTCTGGCCGCACTCCCCTGGGCCAGATCCGACATCGGCGTCTCCGCCTACGAGTTCGACCTCGGCCAGGTCCGGCTGACCTCCGGCCGCTGGCTGGACAATCAGAATCGCACGCTGAGCTACCTGCGCTTCGTCGATGTCGACCGGCTGCTGTACGTCTTCCGGACCAACCACCGCCTGTCCACCAACGGCGCGGCGGCCAACGGAGGCTGGGACGCGCCCAGCTTCCCGTTCCGGTCCCACATGCAGGGCCATTTCCTGACGGCGTGGGCGCAGGCCTACGCCGTGCTCGGCGACACCACCTGCCGGGACAAGGCCGAGCGCATGGTCGCCGAACTGGCCAGATGCCAGGCCAACAACGGCGCCGCCGGGTTCACCAGCGGCTATCTGTCCGGCTTCCCCGAGTCCGACATCACCGCCCTGGAGAACCGCACGCTCACCAACGGCAACGTGCCCTACTACTGCGTCCACAAGACCCTGGCGGGGCTGCTGGACGTGTGGCGGCTGATCGGCAACACCCAGGCCCGGTCCGTGCTGCTGGCACTGGCCGGATGGGTGGACACCCGCACGTCGCGGCTCAGCGCAGGCCAGACGCAGGCCATGCTCGGCACCGAGTTCGGCGGCATGAACGCCGTGCTCACGGACCTGTACCAGATGACCGGCGACTCCCGCTGGCTGACCACGGCCCAGCGGTTCGACCACGCGGCCGTGTTCAACCCGCTGGCCGCGAACCAGGACCAGCTCAACGGGTTGCACGCCAACACCCAGGTGCCCAAGTGGATCGGGGCGGCCCGCGAGTACAAGGCGACGGGCACCACCCGCTACCGCGACATCGCCGCCAACGCCTGGTCCATCACTGTCGGAGCGCACACGTACGCGAACGGCTCCAACAGCCAGGCCGAGCACTTCCGCGCCCCGAACGCGATCGCCGCCCATCTGACCAGAGACACCGGCGAGGCGTGCAACACCTACAACATGCTCAAGCTGACCCGGGAGCTGTGGCTGCTGTCGCCGGCCCGGGCCGCCTACTTCGACTACTACGAGAACGCCCTGCTCAATCATCTGATCGGGCAGCAGAACCCGGTCGACGCACGCGGGCACGTCACCTATTTCACCCCGCTCAACCCGGGCGGGCGCCGGGGCGTCGGCCCGGCCTGGGGCGGCGGCACGTGGAGCACGGACTACAACTCCTTCTGGTGTTGTCAGGGCACCGGCATCGAGACCAACACCAAGCTGATGGACTCGATCTACTTCCACAACGGCACCACACTGTTCGTGAACCTGTTCGTGCCTTCCACGCTCAACTGGAGCCAACGCGGCATCGCGGTCACCCAGACGACCTCGTACCCGGTCAGCGACACGACGTCCCTTCAGGTCACCGGCGATGTGAGCGGATCGTGGACGATGCGCGTCCGCATCCCGGCCTGGACCCAGGGCGCGACGATCAGCGTCAACGGGGTTCAGCAGGCCGTCACCACGACTCCGGGCACCTACGCCGACCTGACCCGCTCGTGGACGTCGGGCGACACCGTGACCGTACGGCTGCCCATGCGGCTGGTCATGAAGGCCGCCAACGACAACCCCACCATGCGAGCCGTCACCTACGGCCCGGTCGTGTTGTCGGGCGACTACGGCAACACCAACCTGTCGTCGGCCCCGACTCTGACCATCTCATCGATCACCCGGACCAGCACCTCATCACTGAACTTCACCGCCACCGCCAACGGGGCATCTGTGCGGCTGGAGCCGTTCTACGACGCCCATAACCACAACTACGTCGTCTACTGGAACACCAGTGGTCAGGGGGGTGGCGGGCCTGCCCCCAGCAACCAGAACATTCGCCCCGCCGACGGCGGCCAGGCCGGCACCTCTCAGGACGCGCAGGTCGTGCTCGCCGACGACAACGGCTCGAACGACAACCTTGGGCGGCTCCTGTGAGGCGCGTGCTCGCGGCGCTCTCGTCTCTGCTGCTCGCGGGCGTGTTCCTCACGGCCCAGGCGCCAGCGGCGACGGCCGGCCCCGACGCGGGGTACGTCCTGGTCGACGGCGGCAACCCGAATCTGGCCGGCAACTACACCAACCCGGTCGTCTGGCAGGACTTCGCCGACGGCGACATCATCCGGGTCGGCGACGCCTACTACTACTCGGCCTCGACGATGCACTACTCACCGGGCGCACCGATCCTGCGCTCCTACAACCTGGTCGACTGGGAGTACGCCGGCCATTCGGTCCCGAGGCTCGACTTCGGCTCGGGCGCCTACGACCTCAACGGCGGCCGGGCGTACGTGAAGGGCATCTGGGCCTCGGCCCTGAACTACCGGCCCCGCAACAGCACCTACTACTGGATCGGCTGCGTCGAGTTCAACCGGACCTACGTCTACACCGCCTCAGCCGTCGACGGCACGTGGACCAAGCGCTCGCAGATCAACAACTGCTACTACGACGCCGGCCTGCTGGTCGACACCAATGACACCATGTACGTCGCCTACGGCAATGGCACCATCAGCGTCGCCCAGCTCTCGGCCGACGGGCTCAGCCAGGTGCGTGCCCAGCAGGTGTTCCAGACCCCGAGCGGCATCGGCACCCTGGAGGGCTCCCGCTTCTACAAGCGGAACGGCTACTACTACATCTGGCTGACCCGCCCGGCCAACGGCCAGTACGTGCTGCGCTCCACGTCGCCGTGGGGCCCGTACGAGATGCGGCAGGTCCTGCTCAACATGCCCGGCCCCATCTCCGGCGGCGGCGTCCCCCACCAAGGCGGGCTCGTCCAGACCCAGAACGGCGCCTGGTACTACATGTCGTTCGTCGACGCCTACCCCGGTGGCCGGGTCCCGGCGCTCGCGCCGATCACCTGGACCGATGACTGGCCGATCGTGCAGACCGTCAACGGCGGCTGGGGCGTCAACTACCCGAAGCCGAATATTCCGACAAGCCGGACCGTGGCCTCCATGATCGGTCCCGACACCTTCACCTCGGGCACCCTGGGCCACCGCTGGGAGTGGAACCACAACCCCGACACCAGCCGCTTCTCCACCGGCAACGGTCTGCGTCTGCAGACCGCGACCGTCACAGGCGATCTCTACAACGCCCGCAACACGCTGACCCACCGCATCCAGGGCCCGTCGTCCACGGCGACGATCGAGCTCGACTACTCGCAGATGGCCAACGGCGACCGTTCCGGGCTGGCCATGCTGCGCGACCAGTCGGCCTGGATCGGTGTCAAACGCGACAGCGGCGTCAACCGGGTCGTGATGACGAACGGGCTGACCATGAACAGTTCGTGGCAGACCACCGGCACCGGTACCGAGGCGGCGAGTGCCAACATCTCGGGCGGCCGGCTCTGGTTGCGGGTCAACGCGGACGTCCGGCCGGGTTCGGGCAGGCAGGCCCGCTTCTCCTACAGCACCGACGGCAGCAACTTCGTGAACCTGGGCCCGGCCTTCACCTTGAACAACGCCTGGCAGTTCTTCATGGGTTACCGCTTCGGGATCTTCAACTACGCCACCCAGGCTCTCGGCGGCGCGGTGACCGTGCGCCGCTTCGATCTCACCACCCCCTGACTCCTCAACGGCGGCTCTCCCAACCCGGGGCCGATCGACACCAACGCCTGATACGTGCAACCGTCCGAGCCGGATAAATCGGAGCACATCGTGAAAATGAGAATCTTGGCCGTCCTCACGACGGTGGCCACCTTACTGGCGGGCCTGCTCGTCGCCGGTCAGTCCGCCGACGCGGCAACCGTCGACCCCAACGCCTGGTACGTCCTGGTCAACCGCAACAGCGGCAAGGCCTTGGACGTCTACAACCAGTCCACCGCCGACGGCGGCCGCATCACCCAGTGGACCCGTAACAACGGCAACCAGCAGCAATGGCAGTTCATCGACTCCGGCGGCGGCTACTACCGCCTCAAGTCCCGCCACTCCGGCAAAGTCCTGGACGTCTACAACTTCTCCACCGCCAACGGCGGCTCCATCGTCCAATGGACCGACGGCAACGGCACCAACCAGCAATGGAAACTCGCCGACAGCTCGGACGGCTACGTGAGGCTCATCTCGCGCCACAGCAACAAAGCCCTCGAAGTACAGGGCGCCTCCACCACCGACGGCGCCAATATCGTCCAATACGACGACTGGGGCGGCAACAACCAACAATGGCAACTCGTCCCAGTAGGCGGCGGCAACCCCGGTACGTGCGATCTTCCGTCGACGTACCGCTGGACATCGACGGGCCAGCTGGCCAGCCCGAAGTCGGGGTGGGTCTCGCTCAAGGACTTCACCGTCGCCCCTTACAACGGCAGGCATCTCGTCTACGCGACGACGCACGACACGGGGACGAGGTGGGGTTCGATGAACTTCGGCCTCTTCACCAACTGGTCCGACATGGCCTCGGCAGGCCAGAACACGATGTCTTCTTCGACTGTCGCGCCGACGCTTCTCTACTTCGCCCCGAAGAACATCTGGGTGCTCGCCTACCAGTGGGGTGGGACCGCCTTCTCCTACCGGACCTCCAGCGACCCCACCAACCCGAACGGCTGGTCAGCGCAGCAGGTGCTCTTCTCCGGCAGCATCTCCGGCTCCAGCACAGGACCCATCGACCAGACACTCATCGGTGACAGTACGAACATGTATCTGTTCTTCGCCGGGGACAACGGCAAGATCTACCGCGCCAGTATGCCCATCGGGAACTTCCCGGGCAGTTTCGGCACCACATCGACGGTGGTGATGAGCGACACCACGAACAACCTGTTCGAAGCCGTTCAGGTCTACCAGCTCCAGGGCCAGAACCGATACCTCATGCTCGTCGAGGCGATCGGCTCGCAGGGCCGCTACTTCCGCTCGTTCACGGCCACCAGCCTGAGCGGTACGTGGACACCGCAGGCCGCGACCGAGGGCAATCCCTTCGCCGGCAAGGCCAACAGCGGCGCCACCTGGACCAACGACATCAGCCACGGCGAACTGATCCGCACCAGCGCCGATCAGACCATGACCGTCGATCCCTGCAATCTGCGATTGCTCTACCAGGGACGCAACCCCAACTCCGGCGGCGACTACGGTCTCCTGCCCTACCGGCCGGGTCTGCTGACACTGCAGCGCTGATGGCGTGACACGGGAGAGACGACTCTGAAGGGCACGGAGGTCTTGATCTTGCGAGACGCGGCAAGCCGCCTGTCGGCCCTGCGTAGCTAGACTGCGGCCATGACCACGGAGTCGTCTCCCCTCACCATCGCCCAGCTCGCCGAGCTGGCCGGAGTCTCCACCGCGACGGTCTCCAAGGTAGTGAACGGCCGATCCGCGGTGTCGTCCGAAACCCGCGCCGCCGTGGAAAAGCTCATCCGCCAGCACGGCTACCGGCGGCAGCGCCGCCGGTCCACCTCGATGGCCGTGGTGGAGCTGGTCTTCCACGCGTTGGAGGGCGACTATCCCGTCGAGATCACCAACGGCGTGGCGGAGGTGGCGCGTGAGCACGAGCTCATGGTGGCGATATCGGGCCTCCGCCGCGACCACACCGCTGGAGACGCCTGGGTGGAGGGCGTGCTGCGACGCCGTCCGAGCGGAGTGATCGCCGTGTTCTCCGGTCTGACGGAGGCCCAGCACGAACAGCTCACCCGCCGCGAGATCCCGCTGGTCCTGCTGGATCCGGCCGACGCTCCCGGCAAGAACATCCCGTCGATCGGTGCGGGCAACTGGAACGGCGGGCTTTCGGCCACCCGGCATCTCTTAGAGCTCGGGCATCGCCGCATCGCCATCATCACCGGGCCGGACTCCGCGCTGTCCAGCCGGGCCCGTCTCGACGGCTACCGCACCGCCCTGGACATGGCCGGTGTGCCTGTCGACCAGCGGTTGGTCGCCCGTGGGGACTTTTTCATCGAGGGCGGTCTGGCAGCGGCGCAACGCCTGTTGCGCCTGCCCGACCGGCCGACCGCGATCTTCGCCACGAACGACGGTCAGGCCATCGGCGTCTATCACGCGGCGCATCAGCTCGGCCTGCGCGTTCCGGACGATCTCAGCGTGATCGGCTTCGACGACATGCCTTCGGTACGGTGGGCCATCCCGCCGCTGACCACCATCCGCCAGCCCCTCAGGCAGATGGCCGCCGCGGCCACCTCGATGGTGCTGAAGCTCGCCCATGGCGAGCCGCTGTCACACAGCCGCATCGAACTCGCCACCGAGCTCGTCGTCCGCGACAGCACCGCCCCTCCCCCACGCTTGAGCTGAAGCCTGGCCTCCGGGGCAGCGGGGCGGCCGCCTGCTCGCAGGTGAGCGTCAGGCCGGCGGCGGGCCGCTGCTCTCCCGCGCGATCAGCTCCGGCTCGTTCCAGGTCGGAAGGGACAGGGCGGCTTCCCGCTGCAGCCTGCGCAGCAGCAGGCCGAAACACGCGCGGCCGAGACCCTCGAAGTCGAGCCGTACGGTGGTGAGCGAGGGGTGGAGGTAGGCCGACGCCGGGCTGTCGTCGAAGCCGACAACGCTGAGGTCGCCGGGGATATCCCGGCCGGCCTCGCGCGCGGCCCGCATGACGCCCAGGGCAATGTCGTCGTTGCCGCACAGGATGGCGGTCACCGAGTGGTCCGCCAGCACGGAGCGCACCGCGAGGTATCCGGAACGGGGAGTCCAGCCGGCCTGCAGGGGCTCGGGCAGAGGTCGTCCGCTCGCCCGCAGCGCGTCCTGCCAGCCACGGGTCCGCTGCGAAAGCGCACTGGTGGAGGAGGGGATGGCCATGTAGTGGACGGTCTTGTGCCCCAGGCTCAGCAGGTGGCGCGTCGCGTGCGCCGCCGCGGCGCGGTCATCCAACCAGACCTGCCATGAGTCGTCGCCCGAGCCGTTGTCGGGGCGTTCAACCGCGGCTGTCACCAGCACGTCCGGCGGCAGTGCGCGTAGCGCGCACACGCCGGGGCCGTCGTAGGCGATCACCATGACGGGCTCCTGGGGGCCGTTGAGGCGCAGAGCGATGTCGTTGCTCGCGCCCGGTTCCAGCACGCTGATGCCCATCGAGAAGCCGGCCGCCCTGGCCGCCTCCTCCATGCCGCGCAGCGTGGCGGCGGCGCCGAACAGGGCGGTGTCCGAGGTGAGCACGGTGACCCAGCTCACCGGGCCGCCGGCCAGCGTACGGGCGAACCGGTTGGGCCGGTAGCCGAGCTCGGCGATGACCCGCATCACCTTGGCACGGGTCGACTCGCTCACGCGGGTCTTGTCGTTGATGACGCGGGAGACGGTCTGCTGGGAGACGCCGGCCACCCGGGCGACATCCCAGATGCTCGCGGATCGGCCTGGAGGAGTGTCCTTCGGTGGCATGTGACCGGTAACCCCCAAAGATGTCGAGGGCCTTCACGTTGTAGGTGCCGGCCGCCTCCGTCAAGGGATGACGGAGGGAGCCGGTCCGCGCGGGTTTCCGCGAACCGGCTCTCGGAGGGTTGGTCAGCTACGGATCGTGCCGCCGCCCATGGGAGGCGGGGTGGAGCCGCCGTTGAGGATGTTCAGGACGGCGTTGTAGGCGGGTTTCTTGTTGTAGTTGCCGTCGAAGAGCAGGGGTGTGTCGCCGCTGCGCCATGAGTATTTGTCGGTGACGCCCCAGACGGTGATGCCGGTGCAGCGGGAAACCGCCATGCAGGCCTGGGTGACACGGCGGTAGGCGTCGGCCTGGGCCGAGCCGGAGCCGCCGATGTCCAGTTCGGTGATCTGCACGTCCACGCCGAGCGCGGCGAACTGGGCGATGTTCTGCCGGTAGTTGGCGGGCGGGTTCCCGAAGTGCGACTGCAGGCCCACGCAGTCGATGGGCACGCCGCGGGCTTTGAAGTCGCGAACCATGTTGTAGACGCCGCGGGTCTTGCTGGCGTTGGCGTCGTCGATGTTGTAGTCGTTGTAGCAGAGCTTGACGTTGGGGTCCGCGGCGCGTGCGGCGCGGAATGCCTCTTCGATGAAGCCGTTGCCGAGCTTCTGGGTGAACACCGAGTTGCGCAGCGTCCCGACCGCGCCACCGTCGGCGAAGGCCTCGTTGACCACGTCCCAGGCGTAGATCTTGCCCTTGTAGTGGCCCATCACCTGGTTGATGTGGTTGATCATCGCCGAGCGCAGGTCGCCGGCCGACATGTTGCCGTTCACCCACCCGGGCAGTTGAGAGTGCCAGACCAGGGTGTGGCCGCGGATCTTCATGCCTTTGCTCATGGCGTGGTTGGCGATCTGGTCGGCCGGGCCCCAGTTGAACGAGCCGCGGGAGGGTTCGATGGGGCCCCACTTCATCTCGTTCTCGGGGGTGACTGCGTTGAACTCTCTGTCCCACGTCGTCACATACGCCGACTCGCCGAGATGACCGGCCGCCACCGCGGCGCCGAAATAGCGCCCGCTTTGCGCCGCCGCCGCGCCCAATGTTCCCGCGGCGGCGCCTGCGGGAGTGGTGACAGCCAGTGCGGTGAGTACGCCGATTGCGCCGGCGAGCAGCGCTCGGGCGCCCGATGCGAGTTTGTGCTTTTCACTCATGTCTGAGCCTCCGCTAGGGGATGCGAGAGAGGGTTCAGAAATACGCGCGAACCAGCACGCGGCCTGCCGCCTGGACCGCGTCACGGGCTGCGCTCCTGCCGTCCGCCACCGACCTCGGCAGAAGGCAGCCCGTTCGGGGACTCAGTGTGGAAACCGATCCGAAACATGTCAAGGTTAATCCGAAAGTTTCGCCACTCCCCTCGTGACCGCCGTCCTCTCGCCTTATGGAGAGGCTGCCGCGACACTGCGCGTTCGCGGTGGCCCTGCCACCGACAGCGGTGATGAACGTTTCATCAACGCCGGGCTGGTGTACGGCGACTCATCCCCGACCGGCGAAAGGAGCTATATCCCAGCACCCGCACCATTTGCGCCTTGATGGGCGGCAGTCCTTTCGCGCGGCTCCATCAGCGACCAGCACGGCTGGTCCTTGACATGCTCCGGGAAATCTCTAGAGCTTGTGTTACCGATAACGCAAGCCCAGCACGACCGCGTTCGCCACCGCCAGCGGCAAACTTCGACACCAGCGAGCGGGCTGAGGTGTGGTGCGGCGTACCGACCGCCGACGCCCGCACCCTCGCGACCGTTCCTCCCATCGACGTACGCCGATATCGGGTCGGCAGAGGGAGTTTCACGATGTCAAGACATAGACCCTTAGTGGCCGCCTTAGCGGTCGTGGTACTCGCCGTTCTGGTGGCCGCAGGTGGCCCGGCACTGAGCGCCAGCCTCAGCACGACCACCACGGACACGGTCAGCGCCCTGGCGCCCTCCACGGGATGTGGCAAGGCACCAGGGCTGGCGAGCGGTACGCGTTCGATCCAGACCAGCGGCAAGAATCGCAGTTACATTCTCAAGATCCCCGACAACTACGACATGAACCACCCCTACCGGCTGATCTTCGGGCTCCACTGGCTGGGCGGCACCGCCACCGACGTCGCCACGGGCCAGACCGTACAACGGGATGTCTGGGCCTACTACGGCCTGCAGCGCCTGGCGAACAACAGCACGATCTTCGTCGCGCCTCAGGGCTTCAACAACGGCTGGGGCAATTCCAACGGTGAAGACCTGACCTTCGTCGACGACGTGGTCAGGCAGGTCGAGGGAGCTCTCTGCGTCGACACCACGCAGCTGTTCGCGACGGGTTTCAGCTACGGCGGCGCCATGTCGTACGCGATCGCGTGCTCCCGGGCGAACGTCTTCCGCGCGGTCGCGGTCCAGTCCGGCGGCCAGCTCAGCGGCTGCGTCGGCGGCACCCAGCCCATCGCCTACATGGGGATCCACGGCATCAGGGACAACGTGCTCAACATCTCCGGCGGACGATCTCTTCGTGACCGGTTCGTCAGGAACAACGACTGCACCGCCCAGAACCCGCCCGAGCCGGCGCAAGGCAGCCTGACGCACAGAGTCACGACCTACTCGGGTTGCTCGGCCGGGCATCCGGTCGTATGGGCCGCGTTCGACGAAGGTCACATCGCCGCGCCGCAGGACGGGGCCGGCGGCGACAGCGGCTCCAGGACCTGGGTTCCGGCGGAGGTGTGGAAGTTCTTCACCCAGTTCCAGAGCGGGCCGACACCGACGCCGACTCCCACGCCGACCCCCGTTCCGGGTGCGTGTTCGGCCACGGTCGAGACGGTCAACAGCTGGGAGGGCGGCTTCCAGTCGACGGTGACGGTCCGGGCGGGCAACGCACCGGTCGACGGCTGGACCGTG
Source organism: Nonomuraea sp. CA-143628 (assembly GCF_050942315.1). NCBI lineage: Bacteria > Bacillati > Actinomycetota > Actinomycetes > Streptosporangiales > Streptosporangiaceae > Nonomuraea > Nonomuraea sp. CA-143628. The sequence goes on along the minus strand of NZ_CP192072.1, from coordinate 4,695,912 downwards.
ACGTGGACGTGGCCTGGCGGGCAGAGCATCAGCAGCCTGTGGAACGGCACGCAGAGCGGCTCCGGCTCCGCCGTGACGGTCCGCAACGCCGCCTACAACGGCTCCATCGCCGCTGGCGCGTCCACCACCTTCGGCTTCACCGCCAACGGCACCGCGGCCACTCCCACCGCCACCTGCACAGCCCCGTAGCGACGCCGGTCGATCACGATCGGCCGGCGTGTTCGCGAGCGGAAAGCCCTGCCCGCACAGAGAACGTCACATCTCACGGAAAGTAAGCAACCATGCGACAGGTCAGCTCTTTACGCCGCCGAGTGGCGATCTCGGCTGCCGCCGTCGTCGCGCTGTCGACAGCCGGTGTCGGTATGGCCGCGGCGCGCGTCGCATCAGCGGCCGCGGCGGGATGCCAGGTCGCCTACACGGTGACCAACCAGTGGTCCGGAGGCTTCGGCGCGAACGTCAGCGTCACCAATCTCGGTGATCCCATCAACGGCTGGAAACTGACCTGGACGTTCCCCGCCGGGCAGGCCATCACCCAGCTGTGGAACGGCTCCTACACCCAGTCCGGCGCACAGGTCACCGTAGCCAACGTGGACTACAACGGCACCATCCCCAGCGGCGGCAGCACCGGCTTCGGGTTCAACGGCAGCTGGAACGGCTCCAACCCGGTGCCGTCGAGCTTCGCCCTGAACGGCGTCACCTGCACCGGCGACGTCTCCACCCCCACTCCCCCGGTCACGCCGCCACCGTCGTCGAATCAGCCGTGCGACATCTACGCCACGGGCGGCACGCCGTGCGTGGCGGCGCACAGCACGACCCGTGCCCTGTACGCCTCCTACAACGGCCCGCTCTACCAGGTGCGCCGCGCCTCCGACAACACCACCCGGGACATCGGAGTGCTGAGCGCGGGCGGCGGCGCCAACGCCGCGGCACAGGATTCGTTCTGCGCCGGCACGACCTGCCTCATCACCATCATTTACGACCAGTCGGGTCGTAACAACCGCCTCACCCAGGCGCCCCCAGGCGGATTCCCCGGCCCGGCTCCTGGCGGGTACGACAACCTCGCGAACGCCACCAAGGCACCGACCACGGTCTACGGCGGCAAAGCGTACGGTGTCTACGTGGATCCCGGCGTCGGATACCGCAACAACACCACCAACGGCATCGCCAAGGGAGATCAGCCCGAGGGGATGTACGCCATCTTCGACGGCACGCACTACAACGGCGGCTGCTGCTTCGACTACGGCAACGCCGAGACCAACAGCCGCGACAACGGCAACGGCACCATGGAGGCCATCTACTTCGGGAACATCAAGGTCTGGGGCTACGGCGCCGGCAACGGCCCCTGGATCATGGCCGACCTCGAGAACGGCCTGTTCTCCGGGGTGAACCAGAAGTACAACGCCAACGACCCGAGCATCAGCCACCGCTACCTGACGGCCATCATCAAGGGCGAGCCGAACCACTGGTCGATCCGGGGCGGCAACGCGCAGTCGGGCGGCGTGTCGACCTTCTACAACGGGCCACGGCCCAATGTCGCGGGTTACAACCCGATGAAGAAGGAGGGGGCCATCATCCTCGGGATCGGCGGCGACAACAGCCACGGCGCGGCCGGCACCTTCTACGAGGGCGTGATGACCTCCGGCTATCCGTCGGACGCCACCGAGAACGCGGTCCAGGCCAACATCGTCGCCGCCGGCTACCGGTGAATCGTCCTCGGTAGAAGGGCATCCGCGTGCCGCTCCAGGGACACACAGAAGACCCGGAACAATTGCAGGGTCGATACTCTGTCCCGCGGGCATCAGAAACTTCGTCAAGTCGGCGCTGGGACCTGGCTATCGTCTCCAGGTCCCAGCTCGGGCCTGGTCGAAGCCGATCGGAAGGCGGCGGCATCCACCAGATCCTGCCGACAGGCGGCTTCGGCGCCCGCTACCCTGAGCACTTCCTCCCCACCTGGGACTGATCCTGTCTCGGTGTGCATGCCTCGGACGACTGCCGTCGAGGCGGCCAGCGAGGCCGCGGCCAGCTGGCCGGGACGCCACTGGCCCGTTCGGCATCGTCCTGACGACGCCACACCTCACTCGGCGGCGGCGATGGCACCGCACAAGTCCACGCCCCAGGGGGACTGATCTATTTCACGATCAGCACCGACTCAGCGCGGGGGACGAGCTCGCCGATGATCGGGTGGCCCGGGATCTCGCCGGCGACGAGCAGCCCACCCGAGGTCTGTGCATCGGCCAGCAGCAGGCGTTCGTCTTCTGGAACGTCATCGAAGTCGCAGTGAGGCGCCACCCAGTCCAGGTTCCTGCGGGAGCCGCCGCTGACGTATCCATCACGGACGGCCTCACGGGCGCCCGCGACGTACGGTATCGCGGCGCTGTCGATGACGGCGGTAACCCCGCTCGCTCGGGCGAGCTTGTACAGGTGGCCAAGCAGACCGAAGCCGGTGACGTCGGTGGCACAGCGCACCCCCGACGCCACGGCCGCGCGGGCGGCGTCACGGTTGAGCGTCGTCATCACGACGATCGCCTCGGCGAACACCTCACCGGTGGCCTTGTGCCGGGTGTTCAGCACGCCCACGCCGAGCGGCTTCGTGAGGGTGAGCGGGACACCCGGCGCGCCGGCGTCCACGCGCAGCAGGCGGTCGGGGTGGGCGCGGCCGGTGACGGCGAGGCCGTACTTGGGGTGCGGGTCATCGATGCTGTGACCTCCTGCGAGATGGCAGTCGGCGGCCTGAGTGACGGCGAAGCCGCCGCGCAGCACCTCGCGAGCCAGTTCGAGGGGCAACACCCCGCGCGGCCAGCCGAGCAGGTTGAGCGCCATGACCGGCTCGCCACCAACGGCATATATATCGGACAGCGCGTTGGTGGCGGCGATCCGGCCGAAGTCGTAGGCGTCGTCAACGACTGGGGGGAAGAAGTCGGTCGTCGCCACCATGGCGTACGCGTCGCCCGGCACCTGGACCACGGCCGCGTCGTCCCCGTGGTCGATTCCCACGAGTAAGTCCCCGGCCGGAGATCCGCTGGAGCGGGTGCGGGCGAGCCCGGCCACCAGCGTCTCCAGCTCGTTGGGGGGTATCTTGCAGCTGCAGCCGCCGCCGGTGCCGTACTGCGTCAGTCTGAACTCTGTCATGCAACTATGATCACCTTTGGTGGCGTATAGGTGCCTGGTGGCCCTCCTGGTCTTCAAAACCAGTGGCGTTGAGGATCTCAGCGCGGCGGGTTCGATTCCCGTCCGCCTCCGCTCATCGAGCAGCGGGGGAAGCCGTCAGTGGATCTACGCAGTCGCGTGCCGCGAACCGACAGCATGTTGTCCGACCCGCGGCTCGTCGCCGCCCAGGAAGCACTCGGCCGCGAGTTGGTAAGGGCCGCGGTGCGGACGGCGCAGCAGCGTGTTCGCGTGGGCGGCCTCAAGCCGGACGAGGCGGTTGAGGCGGCGCTGTCCCTACTGCCGCGAACGGCCAGCGGCATCGGCTCTGTCATCAACGCCACCGGCGTGATCGTGCACACCAACCTGGGCCGGGCGCCGCTGTCCCGTGCCGCACTGGCGGCGATCGAAGCCGCCGCCGACTACGCCGACGTGGAGTTCGACCTGGCCGAGGGCGTGCGGGCGCGACGGGGCCGTACGGCGCTGGCGGCGCTGGCGGCGGAGGTCCCGGAGGCGGCGGCGGTCCATGTGGTCAACAACAACGCGGCGGCGCTCGTACTGACCGCGACCGCCCTGGCCCAGGGCAAGGAGATCGTCATCAGCCGCGGCGAGCTCGTGGAGATCGGTGACGGCTTTCGCATCCCAGAGCTCCTCCAGTCGACCGGCGCCAGGTTACGCGAGGTCGGCGCCACCAACCGGACGTCCCTGCGGGACTATCTGGACGCCTGCGGTCCGGAGACCGGCTTCATCCTCAAGGTGCACCCTTCCAACTTCCGCATCGAGGGCTTCACTTCCGAGGTGTCCGTCGCGGAGCTGGCCATGGCAGGCCCGCCGGTGGTCGCCGACATCGGCTCGGGACTCCTGCGAGCGGAGCCGCTGCTGCCCGGCGAGCCGGACGCCGCCGGCACCCTGCGCGCGGGAGCCGCGTTGGTCACCGCCAGCGGCGACAAGCTGCTGGGCGGCCCCCAGGCGGGTCTCCTGCTGGGCGACGCGGCGCTGGTGGACCGGCTGCGCCGCCACCCCCTCGCCCGGGCGCTGCGGGTGGACAAGCTCACCCTCGCCGCGTTGGAGGCCACGCTGTGCGGCCCGCGCCCGCCGGTGCAGGTCGCGCTGCACGTACCTGCCGAAGAGCTCGCCGAGCGCGCGCGGCGGCTGGCCGCGCGCCTGGGCGACCGCGCGGAAGTGGTCGAGACCGTCGCCAGGGTCGGCGGTGGTGGCGCTCCGGGAGTGGAACTGCCCAGCGCGGGCATCGCCGTGGACGGGAAACTCGCCGTGCGGCTGCGCACGGGCGCTCCCCCTGTGGTGGGCCGGGTCACCGGCGGGCGGCTGATCCTCGACCTGCGCGCGGTCGACCCCGGCCAGGATGAGATCATCGCCACGGCCGTGGAGCGCGCGTGTATGTGATCGCCACCGCCGGCCACATCGACCATGGGAAGTCGACGCTGGTCAGGGCACTGACAGGGATGGAGCCCGACCGCTGGGCGGAGGAACGGCGCCGCGGCATGACGATCGACCTCGGGTTCGCCTGGAGGACGCTGCCCGGGGGTGAGCGGATCGCGTTCGTCGATGTACCAGGGCATGAGCGGTTCGTGACCAACATGCTGGCCGGGGTAGGGCCGGTCCTGGCGGTGATGTTCGTCGTCGCTGCCGACGGTGGCTGGCAGGCTCAGTCCACCGAGCACCTGGCCGCGCTCGACGCCCTTGGCGTGCGGCACGGCCTCGTCGTCGTCACCCGCTGCGACCTGGCCGACCCGATGCCCGCGGTACGGCAGGCACGGGAGCGCCTCGACGGCACCGGGCTGGCGGGGGCCGAGATCGTGACAGTGAGCGGGCTGACCGGCGCGGGCCTTCCCGAACTGGAGGGGGCTTTGGCCGAGCTCGTCGCCGGGCTTCCCAGCCCGGACGTCGAGGGAGCGGTCCGGCTGTGGATCGACCGGGTGTTCACCGTCAAGGGTGCGGGGACCGTCGTCACCGGCACGCTCACTCAGGGGAGTCTCCGCACCGGCGACGAACTGGAAGTCGACGGCCACCGGGTCAGAGTCCGAGGGCTGCAGACGCTCAACCAGGAAACGGACGTGGTCCACGCGACCGCGCGGGTCGCCGTGAACCTCCGCGGCGTCGACCGTGCGGCCCTGTCCCGCGGCATGGCGCTGGTAACGCCTGACGCCTGGCTGCGGACCAAGGTCGCCGACGTCCGGCTGGCACCGGACTCGGGCCTACGCGGTGCGGCCACCCTGCATGTCGGATCGGCGGCCGTGCCTGTCCGCGTCCGGGCGCTGGGGGCCGGCACGGCCCGGCTCACGTTCGACCGGGCCCTGCCGCTCAGGACAGGCGATCGCGCCTTGCTCCGCGAACCGGGACGGCGCGAGATCATCGCCGGAGTACACGTGCTGGACGTGCGCCCGGCTCCGCTGCGGCGCCGGGGGGCCGCCGCCGCGCGGGCCGCCGAGCTCGGCGAGGCCGACCTGCCCGACTTCGTCGCCCTGTTGCGCTGGCATGGTGTGCTGTCAGGGGCCGAGCTGGCCGCGATGGGCTGCCCGCCGATCGGCGAGCCTGTGACCGGTGACTGGTTCGCCGACCCCGAGCACTGGTCGGCCCTGCGGCGCCGCCTCGCCGACCACGTCGCGCGCCGGCCCCCGCTCGATCCAGGGATCACGCTGGAGGCCGCCGCGCAGGTGCTCGGATTGCCGGACCGCAGGCTCGCGGAAGCGCTTGTCGCGCCGCCCCTGGCGCTCCGGTCGGGCCGCGTGGTGTCGGCCGGCGGCACTTTGCCCGCGCCCGTCGTCAAGGCGGTGGCCGAACTGACCGCCCACCTCGGCGAGCATCCGTTCGACGCCCCGACACCCGAGCGGCTCGCCGAGCTCGGCCTCACTGGCAAGGCCCTGGCGGCGGCGATCCGCTTCGGCACGCTGACATCGATCGGGAAGAACGTCGTGCTCCTGCCCGATGCGCTGGACCGGGCCACCGACATGCTGGCGCGGTTCGCCTCGCCGTTCACCGTCAGGGACGTGCGGCTCGCCCTGGCGACCAGCCGCCGTGTCGCCCTCTCCCTCCTCGAACACCTCGACGCGCGAGGCGTCACCCGGCGCATCAGCGACGACCTGCGGATCTGTCAGGCCCATCACGGCTCGGCGACGCCTCCGGCACGTACGGACGACCGCCCGCGCTGAGGGCGCCGGGAACCCCACGTCGGAGGGACTCCCAGGGCTGCTCCCGATGAGCGTCGAGGGTCACGCCCTCGCGGGGCTAAGATCATGAGCGGAGGCGTCTGGGCGCCCGGTGGCCCTGTCGGTCTTCAATAGCAACGGCGCCGAGCAGTTCGGAGCGGCGGGTTCGATCCCCGTCCGTCTCCGCCAGATCCCACCCCTGGAGTCTCGTGAGCATCGACACGCTACTGGCTCGGGCACGTGCCGGGCTGCACCGCCTACCGCCTACCGAGGCCTGCGCCGCCGCAGGCCGTGGCGCAGGCTTCATCGTGGACACCCGGCCAGAATTCCAGCGTCGCAGCGGCGGCGAGGTGCCCGGCGCCATCGTGATCGAACGCAACCATCTGGAGTGGCGGCTCGATCCGCGCTGCGACGCGCGGATCCCAGAGGCCACCTCGGCGAACATCCGCTGGATCATCCTGTGCGACGAGGGATACTCCTCCAGCCTCGCCGCCTCGTCCCTCAGGCAGATCGGGCTGGCGAACGCCACCGACGTGATCGGCGGCTTCCAGGCGTGGACCGCGGCCGGGCTCCAGGTCAGCCGGCTCGCCGCCCCTACCCGGCCGCGAGGTCCGGGTGAACCCGGCATCGACGCGATGCTGACGTCCGCCGAGCACGCATGTGGCTGATCGCCTCGCCGAGCACATGGATCACGGCAAGGGCGCGACCATCCGCGAAAAGTTCACCCTCTTCTGTGTGCCGCTCCAGGGATTCGAACCCTGAACCTCCGCCTCCTGAAGGCGGCGCCTCTGCCAGTTGGGCCAGAGCGGCTTGTTAGCCCCGGGCTCGGCTGGCGTGGGCCGAGCCCAGGGCTGGGGCTGTATCCAGCCGGGGGGCGCCATTCCCGTCGGCCAGACCGATGCCCGCGACCCTTTGTTCCGTGGGCCGTCGTCCGTGAGATGAAAAAAGCCGCCTCGGAAGGCTTCCGGGCGGCGTCGTCTCTTTGCGAGGGATCACCCGGAATCCGGACCCAGGAGCTCAGGAAGCAGTTCGAGCAACTTCGCGTAGGTCACTGCGCTGCCTTCCTGTCGTGGTGGACGCTGTCCACGGTAGCCGGGTGATCGCGACAGATGCCACGTATTTTCCGCCGGGGATGTCGAGGCCGCGCGGACAGCTTCGACATATTGGGTACCGACGCGGGACGCGACCACATGGAGGCCACCGGTGAAGTACCTCATCCTGATCTACAGCAACCCGACGAGCAGGGCGGTCTGGGAGACGCTGAACGACGAACAGCGCATGAACTTCGGGCGCGGCCACATGTCCTTCACCGAGGAGCTGGCCGCGTCCGGAGAGCTGATCGTTTCGGAGGGGCTGGCCGATGTGTCGACGGCCAAGCGGGTCGCGGTACGCGAGGGCAGGACGATGACGAGCGATGGGCCGTTCGCCGAGGTGAAGGAGCATTTGGCCGGGTTCTACCTGATCGAGTGCGACAGCATGGAGCGGGCGGTGGAGCTGGCCGCGAAGGTGCCCGACGCGGCCTTCAACGAGGTGGAGGTACGGCCGATCTTCGACATGAAGGTGCTTGAGCTGTAGGAGGCTTTGAGCCGTGGGGGACCTTGAGCTGTCGGAGGAACCAGCGGTGTGGGTGGCGGCGGGCTGGGATGATGCGGAAGGTGACCAAGGAATCCCCGGCCCCGCGCCGCCGGGTGCTGCTCGGCGCACTGACCGGCGCCGCCGTAGTGGCCGTGCTGGCGGTCGCCGCGCTGACGAACCAGGGCGAGCCCGCCGGACGAGCCGTCCCGGCGGCCGCGAGCTCGCGTGATTCCGCGAACGCGAGCGCGCACGCGAGCACGGGCACGGACCCGAGCACGAGCCCGAGCGCGAGCACAGGCGGTTCACCCACTCCGGCGGCTCCCACCGGCGGGCCCGAAGCGACCGCCACGCCCACCCCGACGAGTTCGGTGCAGGTCTGGGAAGGGCCGACCCCGCCACCCGTCGACCCGAACCTGTCCAAGGGCTCGGCGCAGGCACCGGTCACGATCGTCGAGTTCGGCGACTTCAAATGTCCCAACTGCCGCCGCTTCGCCCAGCGAATAGAGCCCGTGCTGAAGAGCCGCTACCTCGACACCGGCATCGTGCGGATGTTCTGGCGCGACTACCCGATCAGGGGACGCGACTCCGTACGCGCCGCCCTCGCCGCCCGCGCCGCGTCCCGGCAGGGCCGGTTCTGGGAGTTCCACGACTCCCTGTACGCGGGCGAGCGACCCCGGCTCTCCGACGCCGACCTGCGCTCCGTGGCCGCCAAGATCGGGCTCGACCTGGCCAGGTTCGACGCCGACCGCCGTGACGAGTCCGTACGCCGGGTCGTGGACGGCGACCTCGGCTTCGCGACCGAGCTCGGCCTGCCCGGCACGCCCGCGTTCCTGATCAACGGTGAGGTGCTGTTCGGCGCCCAGCCGGTGGCCGCGTTCGAGAAGGCGATCGAGAAGGCCCGCCGCGGCGGATGAGCGGCGTCGGCTATGCCGCCGCGTTCCTGGGCGGCCTGTTCTCGCTGGTCAGCCCGTGTGGGGCGCTGCTGATCCCGGCGTTCTTCGCCTACGCGTTCCCTGGCCGCCGCCAATTGGCCGGCCGCACCCTGCTGTTCTACGTGGGGCTGTGCGCCGTGCTGGTGCCGCTGGGGATGGGGTCGGCGCAGGTCAGCCGCCTGTTCTACGGCCATCAGGAGCTCCTGGTCACGGTCGCGGGATGGGCGCTGATCGGGCTGGGCGTGCTGCAGGTGGCCGGTCAGGGCTGGACGATCGGGCCGCTGGAGCGGTTGAAGGGGCATGTTCGAGGTGATTCGGCCGGAGCCGTGCTGGTTCTGGGGGCGGTGTCCGGGCTGGCGGGGTTCTGCGCGGGGCCGGTGCTGGGGGCGGTGCTCACGGTCGCGGCGGCCTCCGGCGACGGGCTGCGCGGAGCGGTGCTGCTGGCCGTCTACGCGGCGGGTATGGCGGCCCCGTTGTTCCTGCTCGCGGGCCTGTGGCAGCGCTACGACCTCGGCGGCCGGCGCTGGCTGCGCGGCCGCGGACTGCGGCTGGGAAGGCTGCGGGTGCACACCACCTCGCTGTTGTCGGGGCTGGTCTTCGGCGGGCTCGGGGTGCTGTTCCTGCTCTCCGACGGCACCCGCGGGCTGGCCCTGCCGATCCCCGAATCCTGGGAAGCCGGGCTGGAGGACCTCGCCGCGGCCGCCCAGGACGTACTGCCGGACCTGCTCGTCGTCGGGATCGCGGCGCTCGTCGTGGCCGCCGTCACCGCGTGGCGCCTCAAGCGCCGCTGACGGGCGCGGGGGTCACTTGCCGCGCATCACCGCCGGCTCATGGCGGCGCAGCATGCGGGCGACCAGGAAAGCGCAGACGACCGCGAGGATGGCCAGGACGCTCATGTCCAGGAACCAGGTGCCGAAGTCCTGGCTCCACAGGGGGTCCGGTGGATCCTGGATGTGCGGGATGAGCTGCCCCACGTCGAGCGTGCCCGCCAGCGCGGCCAGCGCCCAGCGAGCCGGTACGAGCCAGGAGATCTGCTCCATCACCGGCTTGCCGTCCAGGTGCACCAGCGCCCCGCAGAAGACCAGCTGGATCAGGGTGACGAGCACGAGCAGCGGCATGGTCATCTCGCTGGTCTTGGCCAGCGCGGAGATGAGCAGGCCCACGGTCATCGCGGTGAACGACAACAGCGCGACGGCGAGCGAGAGCTCGATCATCGGCGCGGTGAACACTCCCTTGTCGTACGTCGCGACATTCACCATCGCCACGTAGGTCAGCACGACGCCCTGTGTCACAGTGATCAGGCCGAGCACGAGCAGCTTGGAGCAGAGGTAGGCCGATCTGGACAGCCCGACCGCCCGTTCTCGTTGATAGATGGCGCGTTCCTTGACCAGTTCGCGCACCGAGTTCGCGGCGCCGGTGAGACAGCCGCCGATGCACAGGATCAGCAGCAGGTTCGCCGCGTTGCCGTTGCTGTTCGGCCGGCCCATCAGGTCACCGGTCGGGACGACGCGGGCCAGCAGGCCCATCACGATCGGCAGGGCGATGGTGATGCCGAGGAACAGCCGGTCCGCCACGATGCCGCGGCAGTAGCGGCGCACCAGCGTACTGAGCTGCTCGGGCCAGCTCTGCGGTTTCGGCGGGATCTCTCGCTGTACGGGACGTCCCGTCGAAACCGGCTCGATCATGTCGGCCGAGATGTACGTCTGATGCTGCGACGACCGCGCGTACTTGCCGGCCCAGTCCTTGGTCGCGTCGTCGAAGGCCAGGAAGACGTCGGCCCAGTCGGTGAAGCCGAGGAACGGCAGCGCCTCCTCGGGCGGACCGAAGTAGGCGATCTTCCCGCCCGGCGCCATCACCAGAAGCCGGTCACAGATGTCCAGATTGGCGACGCTGTGGGTGACCACGGCGACGGTACGGCCGTCGTCGGCCAGACCCCGCAGCATCTGCATCACCGACTTGTCCAGCCCCGGGTCCAGGCCGGAGGTCGGCTCGTCGAGGAACAGCAAAGACGGCTTGGTCAGCAACTCCAGGGCGACGCTGACCCGCTTGCGCTGGCCGCCGGACAGCGAGGAGATGCGGTTGTTCTTCCGATTTTCCAGCCCGAGCTGCTGGAGGACCTCGTCGACCCGCGCCTTCCGCTCGTGCTGCCTGGTGTCGTCGGGGAAGCGTAACTCCGCGGCGTAGATGAGGGCACGGCGCACGGTGAGCTGGCTGTGCAGGATGTCGTCCTGCGGCACGAGGCCGATCCGTGAGCGCAGCTCGGCGTAGTCGCGGTAGAGATCGCGCCCGTCGTACGTGACCACGCCCTGGTCGGCGGGGCGCAGCCCGGTGAGCGCGCGCAGCAGGGTGGACTTGCCCGAGCCGCTGGGGCCGATGATCGCCAGCAGGCACTTCTCGCCGACCGGAAACGACACATGGTCCAGGAGCACCTTGCCGTCCCCGACGGTGACAGTGAGTCCGTGTGCCTGGAGGCAGACCTCGCCGGTGTCGGCGTACTCCATGAGCGTGTCGCCCACGAGCTGGAACGTCGAGGTCCCGATGCCGATGAGATCGTCCGGGGAGACGCGGGCCCGCTGCACGTGCCGGCCGTTGACGTACGTTCCGAAACGGCTCCCCACGTCGACGATCTCGTGGACGCCGCCGGCGATCCGGAGCTCGGCGTGCCGGCGCGACACCCGCAGATCGCTGACCACCACATCGTTCTCGGGCGCCCGGCCGATGCGTACGACCCGCGCGCCGTCGAGACTCCTGACGGCGGCCGGCGCACGCCACTGCCCGCTGTGCGGGAAGCGGACCGTGGGCGTCGGCTGGATCTCGGGCGCGCCGCCTCCGTCTTCGGCGACGGTACGGAAGCTGACGAGCCCGCCCTCCGACGGGTGCCCGAGGCCGATCCTGGTTCCGGGACCGACGATGACCCGCTGGACGCGGTGGCCGCTCACATACGTGCCGTTGCTGCTGCCCGAGTCCTCCAGGATCCACTGACCGCCCTCGAAGCGCAGCATGGCATGCGTACGCGAGACGTGATCGGCGTCGATGACCACGTCCGACCCCGGATCACGGCCTAACCGGTATGAACGCCCTGGATCGAGGGTCACCGATGTGTCATGGCCTTCGACGACAAGCTGCGTCACGTGACCGCCTTTCCCACAGGAACGAGAGGTGACGTGAGTGACTCTCCGTCGAGCCTCGAATGGTTCACCGTAGACAGGATCCCGAAAAGCGGACCGGACCGCGAGCTCGGCTTCAGTCGTGCGGTCGCCTGCTCAGTACCAGGTCCAGTCGCTGGAACTCAGCGCGGCCAGGATCTCACCGTCGTGGGTTCGCAGGTCGAGAAAGCGGAAGCGTCGCAGGTTCTGCTGCTGTCCCGTGGAATGGGTCTCCATCCCGCCGCCCACACCCCCTCAGAACACAGCCTCACCACAAACCACAGACGTGTCCTGACATCTCAGCAGGTTCGACAGGTTCCGCGTCTAGGCTGAATCTCGCACGTGACCGACAGGAGGCTGAGGTGGCCGAGACGACGCTGGGCGAGGTGATGGCCGAGCTGGCCGGGTTGGAGGACCCGAAGGCGCGCGAGGTGAACGGGAGGCACGGTGACGATCACGGTGTGAATCTCGGCAAACTGCGCGCGCTCGCCAAGCGGCTGAAGACGCAGCAGGAACTCGCGCGCCGGCTCTGGGAGACGGATGACACCGCAGCGAAACTGCTGGCGATCCTGATCTGCCGCCCGAAAGCGTTCGAGCGTGACGAACTGGACGGCATGTTGCGCAAGGCGCGCACACCCAAGGTGCACGACTGGCTCGTGAACTACGTGGTGAAGAAGAACCCGCACGCCGAAGAGCTGCGCCTGGCCTGGTCCGACGATCCGGACCCGGCGGCCGCGAGCGCCGGCTGGGCGCTGACCGCCGAACGCGTGGCGAAGCAACCCGGGGGACTCGACCTCGCGGGACTGCTCGACATCATCGAGGCAGAGATGAAAGACGCCCCGGATCGCCTGCAGTGGGCGATGAACGCCTGCCTGGCGCAGATCGGGATCGAGCACGCCGAGCACCGCGCCCGTGCGATCGACATCGGTGAGCGTCTTGCGGTACTCAAGGACTACCCCACTTCCCCAGGCTGCACGTCTCCGTTCGCACCCATCTGGATCAACGAGATGGTGGGCCGGCGGCACGAAAAGTAGGGAGGGCTCGCAACGACCGACGGGGTTCTGCGCGGGGCCGGGCTCGGGGCGGTGCTCACAGTGGCCACCGTCACCGCGTGGCGCCCTCAGACGCCACTGACCGGCCGCACGGGTCACGCCCGCTGCCGGGCGCGGAAGCCCGCCGCCTTGGCGCGGTTGCCGCACTCGTGCATGTCGCACCAGCGCCGCGACGACCCGCGCGAGGTGTCGACGTACAGGCGGGTGCACACCTCTCCCCCGCATTCCTTGATCTGTACAGCCCGCGGCCCGCCGAGCAGCTGGACCGCCTCCCTGGCGACCGTGGAGAGGGCGGCGGCGAGATCCCCCGAACTCTCGACCCGCCCGGCGTCGTTCAGCAGCACGGACGCCGGCGGCCCGGCGGCGACCCGGTTGACCAGCAGCCGATCGTCCGCGGCCATAGCCCCGCCGAGCCGGTCAACGGCGTCCCCCACCGCCAGCCGGTAGATGGCCTCCCGCAACGTCTTCCCCGCCACGAGATCGTCGGCCCCGACCGCCGGCGGCACGTCGAGAATGCCCGCCTCGACCGTCCACCGCGCCAGGTCCGCCGGCTCGCGCAGCAGGTCGCGCCGGTCGGCCCGGCGGTGTTGCAGGGTGCCCGCCAGGTCGAGCCCCAGATTGCCGCTGATGAAGGTGAAGCTCGTCACACCTACATAGTAACCAGGTTGACAGGTTATGCGAGGGCGCGGAACAGTGACATAACCGGACTAAGGGGTTATGAAGGGCGGGGCCGTGGCGGTCAGTGTTATGGAGGCCAGGAGCAAGGCGCCGGCCCTCATGCCGTCCCTGTTCGTGGTGATGTGGAGCAGCGCCTTCATCGCGGGGGTGATCGGCGTGGAGTCGGCGCCGCCGTTGCTGCTGACGTTCGCCAGGTTCGCGCTGGCGGGGCTGTCGCTCGGCGCGTTCGCGCTGGCCGTACGGGCCCCGTGGCCGCGCGGCCGGCGACTGGCGCACGTGGTGGTCTCCGGGATCCTGGTCCAGGCGGTGCAGTTCGGCGCGTTCTACTCCGCGATCGGCCTGCATGTGCCCGCCGCGGTCGTGGCATTGGTCCAGGGTCTCAACCCGGTGGTGATCGCGCTGGTGGCAGGACGGCTACTGGGCGAGCGGATCAGCCCGCGCCAGTGGGTGGGCTTCGGGCTCGGCGCGGCCGGAGTGGGGCTGGCGGTGGCGGACCGGTTGAGCTTCTCCCTGGCCGGGGTGGCGTTCTGCGTGGTCGGGCTGCTGGGGTTGAGCCTGGGCACGATCTACCAGAAGCGGTTCGCCGCGGACATGGACGTGCGGACGGGCACCGCGACGCAGTTCCTGGTCGGCGCGCCGCTGGTGGGGCTGGCCTCGCTGGTGTTCGAGACGCCTCGGGTGACGGACTGGGGCGCCTTCTCCGGCGCCGTGGGCTGGCTGGTGCTGGTCAACTCGATCGGCGCGTTCCTGCTGCTCAACACCATGCTGAAGAACGCGCCCGCGAGCCGGGTGAGCACGATGTTCTTCCTCACCCCGTCGGTCACCGCGGTGATGGCCTGGCTCCTCGTCGGGCAGTCCCTGCATCCGCTGGCGGTCGCGGGCCTGCTGGTCGGCGGCGCCGGAGTGCTGCTGGCCAACCGGCGGTGAACGTCAGGCCGGCTTGGCGCTGGCCCATGGCACCCCGGCGCGCGTCTCAGGGGTCTCGATGCGGAAGCGGGGCAGGGACTCGGGGAAGTTCTCCCTGATGTAGGTCACGAGATGTTCGCGTACGTCGCACTTGAGGTCCCAGGCGGAGGGCGAGTCGGCGGCGCTCATCAGCGCCCGCAGCTCGACCAGCCCGTTCGGCAGCACGTCGGTGACCTGGAGCGTCCAGTCCTTCTGATCCCACAGCGGGCTCTCCTGGATGAACCGGTAGAGCTCTTCGCGCAGCTTGGGGATCGGTATCGACCAGTCGACGCGCAGGAACACCACGGCGAGGACCTGGCTGCCGTGCCTGGTCCAGTTCTCGAACGGATTCTGGGTGAAGTAGGACACGGGCAGGACCAGACGCCGCTCGTCCCACAGGCGTACCACCACATAGGTGAGCGTGAGCTCCTCGATCCTGCCCCACTCGTCGTTGACCACGACCACGTCGTCGAGGCGGAGCGCGTCGCTGAAGGCGAGCTGGAGCCCGGCCAGCATGTTGCCGATGGTCGGCTGGGCGGCGATACCGACGATGGCGCCGGCGATGCCCGCCGAGGCGAGCAGCCCGGCGCCCAGGGCACGGACCTGCGGGAAGGAGAAGAGCATGGTGCCGATCGCCAGCACGACGATGGTCACGGCGGCGACGCGGCGGACCAGCCCGATCTGGGTCATGATCCGCCGTGCCCGGCGATTGCGCTCCCCCTGGACGAGCACCAGCCGGTCCAGGACGACGTCCGTGAGGGCATAGCTGGCCTGGACGATCAGCCAGGTGACGCAGGCGATGGTGACCAGGCCGAGCACGCGGTCGATCGTGCCGCCGAGCTCGCGTTGGCGGACGCTCTCGCCGATCATCCCCGGCGAGAACACCAGGTTGGTCGCCACCACGACCCCTACCGAGAACGCCGCCCAGGTGCAGTGCTCCACCAGGTGCCGGGCGAGCGCCCACTTGCGGCCCGCCCTGACCAGCAGCCTCCTGACCACCTCCACCACGAGAATGGCGCCCGCCACCGAGATGGCGAGAATGAGCCAGTCGGTCGGCGACTGCACGTCATGCCCCCAATGTCCTAAAAGGTCTCGTCAAATGTCACATTGCCCTCAACAGCCACTTGGTATGCGGAGACACGCCGTTCGAAGAAGTTGGCGAGTTCCTGGACGTCCTGCAGCTCCATGAACCCGAACGGGTTGGCCGTGCCGTATCTCTGCGGCAGCCCGAGCCGAGCCAGCCGCTGGTCGGCGACATATTGAAGGTAGTCGCGCATCTGCTCGACGCTCATGCCGGGCATGCCGTCGCCGCACAGATCGCGGGCGAAGGCCAACTCGGCGGCGACGGCCTCCTCGATCATGCGGGTGACCTGCTCCCCCAGCTTGTCGTCGAACAGCTCGGGCTCCTCGGCCCGCACGGTGTCGACGACGCTGAAGGCGAACTCCATGTGCATGGACTCGTCGCGGAACACCCAGTTGGTGCCGGTGGCCAGCCCGCCGAGCAGGCCCCGAGACCGGAACCAGTATACGTAGGCGAACGCTCCGTAGAAGAAGAGCCCTTCGATGCAGGCGGCGAAGCAGATCAGGTTGAGCAGGAACTGCCGCCGCTCGTCCGCGTTCTCCAGCCGCCGCAGGCCGTTGATCGAGTCGATCCACCGGAAGCAGAACTCCGCCTTGTCCCTGATGGACGGAATGTGCTCGACGGCGGCGAACGCCTTGACCCGTTCCTCCAGGTCAGGCAGGTACGTGTCGAGCAGCGTCAGGTAGAACTGCACGTGCACGGCCTCCTCGAACAGCTGCCTGCTGAGGTACAGGCGCGCTTCGGGGGCGTTGACGTGCTGATAGAGGTTGAGCACGAGGTTGTTGGCCACGATGGAGTCGCCGGTGGCGAAGAAGGCGACCAGCCGGTTGATCAGGTGGCGCTCCTGCGGCGTCATCCTGGCCAGGTCGGCGAGGTCGGAGTGCAGGTCCACCTCCTCGACGGTCCAGGTGTTGCGGATCGCGGCGCGATAGCGCTCATAGAAGTCCGGGTAACGCATGGGACGCAGGGTCAGGTCCATGCCGGGGTCGAGCAGCATTTGGGGGTCTCCGTTCGAGGGGGCTACTACTGGCAGGCTTCGCAGGTTTCCGGGTTCTCCAGGGAGCAGGCGACGGCGTCGAGCGCGATCGTGCTCTGGGCGATCGTCGTCTGGGCGATCCGGGTGGCCGGGCGCGAGCGCAGGTAGTAGGTGGTCTTCAGGCCTTGCTTCCAGGCATAGGCGTACATCGACGACAGCTTGCCGATCGTCGGGCTGGCCATGAACAGGTTGAGCGACTGCGACTGGTCGATGTACGGCTGACGGGCCGCGGCCAGGTCGATGAGCGCCTTCTGCGGCAGCTCCCAGGCCGTGCGGTACAAGGTCTTGAGGTCATCGGGGATGCCCGCGATGTCCTGGACCGAGCCGTCCGCCCGCTTGATGTCGTCACGCATCCGCTGCGTCCACAGCCCGCGAGCCTGGAGGTCGGCCACCAGGTAGCGGTTGACCTGGAGGAACTCCCCCGACAGCGTCTCGCGCTTGAACACGTTGGACACCTGCGGCTCGATGCACTCGTAGCACCCGGCGATGGAGGCGATGGTCGCGGTCGGGGCGATGGCGACCATCAGCGAGTTGCGCAGCCCGGTCGTGGCGATCTTCGCGTGCAGCTCGGCCCAGCGCGGCGACGCGGCGGCGTCGTAGTGGTCGGGGTGCAGGACGCCGCCGGCCGCCCTGGTCTCCTCGTACGACGGATGCCGGCCGCGCTCGACGGCCAGGTCGGCGGAGGTGTCGTAGGCGGCCAGGGCGATCTCCTCGGCGACGCGGGTCGACAGCCCCAGCGCCTCGGGCGAGTCGAACGGCAGCCGGAGCGCGAAGAAGACGTCGGCCAGGCCCATCACGCCGAGCCCGATCGGCCGCCAGCGCTTGTTGGCCGCCTCCGCCTCGGCGGTCGGGTAGAAGCCCAGGTCGATGGTCCGGTCCAGGAAGCGCACCGCCGTACGGACGGTCGTGCGCAGCCGGGCCCAGTCGACGCCCTCGCCGGTCAGGTGGGCGGCGAGGTTGATCGAGCCGAGGTTGCACACCGCCGTCTCGCCGTCGCTGGTGACCTCGAGGATCTCGGTGCACAGGTTGGACAGGTGGATGACGTTCTCGGGCCGGGCCGTCTGGTTGGAGGTGCGGTTGGCGGCGTCCTTGAACGTCATCCAGCCGTTGCCGGTCTGGGCGAGGGTGCGCATCATCCGGCCGTAGAGGGTCCGGGCGGGCAGCTGCCGGGTGTAGCGGCCGTCGGCCTCGTAGGCGCGGTAGGCGCGGGTGAACGCCTCCCCGTACAGGTCGGTGAGGTCGGGGACCTCCTTGGGGTCGAACAGCGACCAGACCTCGTCGGCCTCCACCCGCCGCATGAACTCGTCCGGCACCCAGTTGGCCAGGTTGAGGTTGTGCGTACGCCGGGCCTCCTCGCCGGTGTTGTCGCGCAGTTCCAGGAACTCCTCGACGTCGGCGTGCCAGGTCTCCAGGTAGACGCAGGCCGCGCCCTTGCGGCGCCCGCCCTGGTTGACGGCGGCGACGGAGGAGTCGAGCGTACGCAGCCAGGGCACGATGCCGTTGGAGTGCCCGTTGGTGCCCTTGATGAGGGATCCGCGCGAGCGCACCCGGGTCCAAGCGATGCCGATGCCCCCGGCGTACTTCGACAGCCTGGCCACCTGCCCGTAGCGGTCGTAGATCGACTCCAGCTCGTCACGCGGCGAGTCGAGCAGGAAGCACGACGACAGCTGCGGGCGGCGCGAACCGGAGTTGAACAGCGTCGGCGAGCTCGGCAGGTACGACAGCGTGGACATGAGACCGTACAGCTCGGCGGCCTCGGCGACCGTCTCCGACAGCCCGCAGGCCACGCGGAGCAGGAAGTGCTGCGGCCGTTCGAGCACCGTCCGCGACTGCGGGTGCCGCAGCAGGTAGCGGTCGTAGACCGTACGCAAGCCGAAATACTCGAAGCGGTCGTCCGCCTCGCCGGAGACGAGCGCGTCGAGCTCGGCGGCGTGCGCGCCGACGAAGGCGGCGAGCGAGTCCTGGAGCAGCCCGGCGGCGTGGCTGGCGGCGATGGACTCGGAGAAGGTCCGCACGCCGTGCCCGGCCGCCTCGTCGGCGATCTCCTCGGCCAGGAGCCGGGCGGCGATCCGGGAGTTGGCCGGATCGGTGATCACTCGTGCGGCGGCCTCCTCGATCGCCAGCCGCCTGTCGACGGTGGTCGGCTGCCGATCGACCGTGGCCGGCTGGTGATCGGCCTCAATGATCTGCGTCACGTGCTCTCTCCTCGCGAGCTCATCCCCGTGAGGGCGCGTGAGAGCACGGCGGCCCTGGACTCCATGGCCGCCGACGCCCCCGGCCCTCCCTCGAGGCCATGGACACTTCGATGGGCGGAGCCGGCTGGCTCCCCCAACGTCACCGGCAGGTCTTCGGGCTCGCGGGCATGGTCGATAATTCCTACTGGCCGTCGCTTCCCGGAAATGCCCAGTGCTCGTGACGGCGGTCGTTCCCGCTCACCGCTGCGGGGCAGCCCCGGAATCGCACCGGGTTCCCTTTTGCTCCGCCCCGAGGGGCGAACCAGCGACGAGCAGAATCCTACATCTAGTGGCCCTTGGCGCAACTACCCCAGCATGTTGTGTCAGCGGTATCGAGCATGCCGAGATCGCGGAGCACGGCCCTGGTCCTGCCGATCTCCGAGGCCAGCCACTGTTCGAAGTCGTCGCCGCTGAGCGGGATCGAGGTCCATCCCTCCGCCCGGCAGGCCGCCCGCCAGGCGGCGGACTCCGTGACCTCGTCGCAGAGCCGGATGGCGACGGCCTTGCCGTCGTCGGACATCTCCTCGGGCCCCACGGCCGCGCACCAGTCGGCGAAGTCGACCCGCACGCCGCACTCCAGCAGGCTCGGCGCGTCGACGCCGTCCACCCGGCGCGCGCTGGAGACGGCCAGCACCCTGACCTGGCCCTTGCCGATGGCGTGGCGCCAGTCCGCGAGCGTGCCGGTCGCCGCGGCGGCCTTGCCGCCGAGGAGCGCGGCCGCGGCCTCCTCGCTGCCGGGAAAACCGGTGTAGTCGACCTGCCGGGTGTCGGCGCCAAGACCCTTGGCGATCAGCCCGAACAGCAGGTGGTCGGGCTCGCCCTGCGGTCCGCCCGTCAGCGGCGTGCGGTCGGGGTGGGCGACCAGTTGCGCGCCGAACTGGTCGAAGGTGGCGAACTTGGAGTGGGCGGGCACCACCACCACCTCGATCTGGCCGGTGAGCCGGGCCAGCGGCGTGGCGGTGTCGAGCAGCGACAGCCCGTTGTTGAGCTCGGTCGCGGCCAGCGCGGGCAGCCCGGTGACGGTGATCCGGGTGACGGGCGGCGTGCCGGAGACCGGGAAACCGGCGTCGCGGGCGGTTTTGACGAGCGCCTTGGCGACCCGGGCCCAGCGCCCGGCGCCGGGGACGATCGCGAACCGGCCCGAGAGGCCGGCCGCGTTGACGGCGCGTCCGCCGAGACTCCCCTCCGTGCCACATCCTGTCGCGCAGGCCGCCACCGCCAGGCCGAGCGCGAAGAACCCCCGTCGGCGCATGGCGTCCCCCCCTCGCACCCCATAACTACC
The DNA here is from genome assembly GCF_050942315.1 of Nonomuraea sp. CA-143628. Taxonomy (NCBI): domain Bacteria; kingdom Bacillati; phylum Actinomycetota; class Actinomycetes; order Streptosporangiales; family Streptosporangiaceae; genus Nonomuraea; species Nonomuraea sp. CA-143628. Next base: position 4,675,640 of record NZ_CP192072.1, on the reverse strand, counting down.
CCAGGTCACTGACGCTTAACGCACTGTTACACATCTGGGTCGTCATTATGAGGGATCACGAAAAGTCGGGAAGAACTATGAAGTTTTCTCGCCCACACCGACGAGCAGGTACGACGGCAGCGAGGGCTCGCTGACCAGCCTGGGCCGGTCGGGACGCCAGTCGGGGGCGTGCACCAGGCCCGGCTCGACCAGCTCGAAGTCCCCGAAGAACGCCCGAATCTCCCTTGGAGTCCGGTCGGTACCGGCCCCGGCCGAGGTGGGCCGGTGGAGCGGCGTGGCGCCCTCGTCGAACCGTCCCCGCGAGGTCGCGTGGGTGAGCACCAGGTAGCTGCCGGGCGCCACCGCCTCGCGCAGCCTGGTCACCATCTTGCCCGGGTCGCGGGCGTCCGGGATGAAGTGCAGGATCGAGACCAGCAGCACGCCCACCGGCTCGTTCAGGTCCAGGAAGCGGGCCGCCTGCGCCAGCACCTCGTCGGGGTCGAGCAGATCGGCCTGGACGAAGACGGCCCGGCCCGCCTCCTCCAGCAGCGCCCTGGCGTGGGTGGCGACGACCGGGTCGCGATCGACGTAGACGACTTTCGCCTCCGGCGCCACCTCGTGCACGTTGCCCTGGGTCGGCAGCCCGCTGCCCAGATCGAGGAACTGGCGCACGCCCGCGTCCGCCAGGTGGCGGACCGCGCGCTGGAGGAAGGCCCGGTTGGCACGCGCCAGCAGGACGGCTTGCGGGATCAGCGCCGCAAGCCGGTCGATCGCCTCGCGGTCGACGGCGTAGTTGTCTGTGCCGCCGAGCATGTAATCGTACATTCGTGCGAGATTTGGCGTCTGACCATGAAACTCGGGCACAGTTTCGATCTTAAGTCCTGCCGGTCCGCTTATCACGGGCTATGTGCCTATTGTGGCCGCCGTGTCGTAGCAGTTACTCGACTGTAACGCTCTTAGCCAAATTGCGTGGCTTATCCACATCGCGCTCGAGCGCCACGGCGGCGTGGTAGGCCAGCAGCTGCAGCGGGATCGTGAGCAGGATCGGGTCCAGCTCGATCTCGTTCTTCGGCACCACGATGACGTCGTCGGCCAGCTTGGCGTCGGGCTCGCGGTGGCCCACCATGAGCACCTTGCCGCCGCGGGCGCGGATCTCGCCGAGGGTGGTGAGGTTCTTGTCGAGCAGTTCGTCGTCGGGGACGATCGCCACCGTCGGCATCTCCGGGCCGATGAGGGCGAGCGGCCCGTGCTTGAGCTCGCTGGCCGGATAGGCCTCGGCGTGGACGTACGAGATCTCCTTGAGCTTCTGCGCGCCTTCGCGGGCCACGGGATAACCGCGGACCCGGCCGACGAACATCATGCTCGGGTAGTTCGCGTACTTCTTCGCCAGCTCGGCGATCTTGTCGCCCTGCGTCAGGATCTCCTCGATCTGGCCGGGCAGCCTGCGCAGGCCCTCGCAGACGCGGCGGCCGTCGGCGGGCGAGAGGTCGTGCACCCGGCCGAAGTGCAGCGCGAGCAGCGCGAACGCCAGCGACGTCGAGGTGAACGCCTTGGTCGAGGCGACCGAGACCTCGGGCCCGGCGTGCAGGTAGACGCCGCCGTCGACCTCGCGGGCGATGGCGCTGCCGACCGCGTTGACGATGCCGATGACCCGGCCACCCTTGCGCTTGAGCTCCTGTACGGCCGCGAGCGTGTCGTAGGTCTCGCCCGACTGGCTGATCGCGACGTAGAGCGTGTCGGGGTCGACGACCGGGTTGCGGTAGCGGAACTCGCTGGCCGGCTCGGCGTCGGCCGGGATACGGGCCAGCTCCTCGATGAGCTGCGCGCCGATCTGGCCGGAGTAGTAGGCCGAGCCGCAGCCGATGATCTTCACCCGGCGGAAGGAGCGGGTCTCGCGGGCGTCCATGTTCAGGCCGCCCAGGTGCGCGATGTGGAAGCGCTCGTCGAGGCGGCCGCTCATGGTGCGCGAGACCGTGTCGGGCTGCTCGGAGATCTCCTTGAGCAGGTAGTGCTCGTAGCCGCCGGTGTCGTAGTGCCCAGCGTCCCAGTCGACGGTCAGCGGCTCCTTGGCGGTCTCGCGCGCGTCGCTGGCGAAGGTGTGGAACCCGTCGGCCTTGAGCACGGCCAGCTCGCCGTCCTCCAGGTGCACGACCTGGCGGGTGTAGCGGACGAGCGCGGCCACGTCGGAGGCGGCGAACATCTCCTTCTCGCCGATGCCGAGCACGATCGGGCTGCCGTTGCGGGCCACGACCACCTCGCCGGGGCGCTCACTGTCGACGACCGCGATGCCGTACGTGCCGACGATGCTCTTGAGCGCCTTGCGTACGGCCTCCTCCAGCGTGTCGGTCTCCTCGACCGTGCGGGCGATCAGGTGCGCGAGCACCTCGGTGTCGGTCTCGGAGACGAACTCCGCTCCGTCGGCGGTCAGCTTGGCGCGCAGTTCGTCGGCGTTCTCGATGATGCCGTTGTGCACGACCGCGATCCGCTCGTCGGACGACAGGTGCGGGTGCGCGTTGACGTCGCTGGGCACGCCGTGCGTGGCCCACCGCGTGTGACCGATGCCGAGGGCGCCCTTGAACCTGGGGGGTACGACCTTCGCCAGGTCGGCGACCCGGCCTTTGACCTTGCGTACCTTGAGCCCCTTGTTGGACACGACGACGCCGGCCGAGTCATAGCCTCGGTACTCCAGCCGTTGCAGCCCCTCCAGCAGGATGGGCGCCGCATCCTTCGACCCGACATAGGCCACGATTCCGCACATACGACGCTCTCCTCTGCTTTTGGAGCTTTTCTTAGCTTTTGTCCGCTTTTATCCGTACACGATCCTGCGCAGTTGCCGGAGCGACAGCTCCGGCGGCACCACCCGGCGCCCGCGCAGTTCCGCGGCGACCCTGGGGAAGATCTCGTCGTTGGTCAGACCGCGAGACTTCAGCTCCCCGTGACGCCGCCGTACGAAGTCCTCGACCGGCTCGGAGAAGTACGACAGCACGTCGGCCACCACGCGCGCCGCCTCACCGGGACCCAGACCACTGGTCCTGACGAGGTGGGCGACGAGGTCTTCGTAGGGATGCCGTGCCAGGGACACAGACGAGGACACTACGCAGCTGGGATGCGACACGCTAATATTCTGCCCGAAATCGGGCAGGATATTAGCTAAAGCACGGCCGACCGACCCCATCCCTTACCGAGACGGCGGCAGGCGAAGGCTCCGGCCGCCGCACCGAGGGCGATGAGGACGGCCGCGGGACCCACCGTGGCGGCCACGTCACCGCGCACGGCGGCCTGCAGCATGGTCGTCGCCCAGTAGCCCGGGGAGGCGGGCGCGATGGTCTGCGCCCATGACGGCATCAGCGCGTACGGCACCAGCGCCCCGCCCAGCGCGCTGACCGACAGGGCGCCGATGTTGCAGAGCGTGCTGAGCTCGCCATGGCTCCGTACCACCGCGGCGAGCGCCGTACCCACACCGAGGAGGGCGAAGCACCACGCGGCGACGGCCAGCCCGAGCGGCCAGAGCGGCCCCGTGGGCCGCATGCCCACCGCGAAGACGCCGTAGACCAGCAGAACGACCTGCTGGACGGCCAGAATGGCGAAGACCGGCAGGGTCTTGCCGATGATCAGCTCAGGCATGCGCGCCCGAGTCGCCCTGATCCGGTCCCAGGTGTGCCAGACGCGCTCGGTCAGCACGGCGGTCGCCACATCGGCCATGGACAGCACCGAGAACATCACCAGCAGCCCGGTCACCACCTGCGCGGGCCGGCCGAGCATGGACTTGAAGACCAGCATGAGCACCATCGGCATCACCAGGTAGCTGACCAGGTGAGCGGGGTCGCGCCTGCGCAGCAGCACGTTGTGCCCGACCAGCACCGCGATGCGATGGAGCGAGTCACGCGACATGGGCCGACTCCGTTCTTTCCTCTCCCCGAAGGGGGAATCGCCAGACAAACCCCTGCCACAACGGACCGTTTTCGCCCTTCCCCCCGATGGACCCCAGCCACGACGGGCCGCCTTCGCCTCCCCGGACCGTTTTCGCCCCTCCCCCGAAGGGGGGTTCCCTCCCCCGAAACCTCAATCACCATCCCCCCGAAAGGCCATCCCTCCCCCGAGACCTCAAGCACCTGCCCCCCGAAGGGGGGCTTCTCCCCGGGGACCTCAGCCACGACGGCCCGTCACAAAGATCAAGACGGTCGTGTGACCAAACACCCGGGAAACCATCACGGTCCCCGCATCACGCGACATGGGACAACTCCTTGTAGAGGTCATCGAGCGACGGCTGCCGGATGTCGATGCCGCGTACCGGCCGGTCCAGGCCACGCAGCAACTCGGCGAGCGTCGCCGTCGGGTCGGCCGTGGTGACGGCCAGCTCCTCGTCGTTGTCGAGAACCACCCGCACCTCACCCGGCAGGCCCTTGAGCAACTCCTCGCCGGTGCCTCTGGCGATCACCCTGCCGCTCTTGGCGACCGCGATCGTGGCGGCCAACTCGGTCAGTTCGGGCAGGTAGTGGGTGGCGTACACGACCGTGGCGCCGTTCTCGGCCCGGCGGCGGACGGCCGCGAGAAGGGCGGCTCGCGTCTCGGGGTCGGCGCCCACGGTCGGCTCGTCGAGCAGCAGGACGGCGGGGTCGGCGACCAGCGCGGTGGCGGCCTGGGTGCGGCGCTGCTGACCGCCGGACAGGACGCTCACCCGCCGGTCCAGCTCGTTCGTCAGCAGCATCTCCTCGGCGATCCGGTCGATGGCCTGCTTGAGCGCCTGGCGGCGGAGCCCGGCCAGGCCGCCGAAGAAACGCAGGGTCTCGCGGACGGTGACGCTCGGGTAGAGCGCGAGCTGCTGCGGCGCGACACCCACTTGGCCGTCGATCACCACATTTCCCGACTCGGGAGTGATGAGACCCGAGGCGATCTCGAAGAAGGTCGTCTTGCCGGCGCCGTTGTGCCCGACCAGCCCCGCGACCTCTCCCGGCACCACCTCCAGGCAGAAACCGTCCAGCGCGGCCACCTCATTGAAGCGCTTGACGAGTCCCGTCGCCTTGAGCATGCCTCCCACCCCTTCCCGGTCTACCTTGTAGACTGCTCTACACCGTAGACTGAGACGGTGCGGAAACTCAAGACCGAGCGGCAACCGGAGATCCTCGACGCCGCCCTCGCGATCGCCGACGAACGCGGACTCGACGCCCTGACCATGCGAGCGGTCGCCGAACGCATCGGCCTGACGCCCATGGCCCTTTACGGATATTTCCGCAACAAGGATGAGTTGCTGGACGGGCTCGTCGGGCGCCTGCTCACGACCCTCCCGGAGGGCCTGCCTGGAGAGTCGTGGGACCAGCGGCTGAGCGCGTTCGCCTGGGCCACCAGGAGGCTGGCCCGGGAGCATCCCAGCGTCTTCCCGCTGCTGTTCGCCCGGCCTTCGGTCACGCCCGACGCGGTGCGGGTGGTGGACTGGATCTACCAGGCACTGATCGACGCGGGGGTGCCCGACGCCGAGGTGCCGCGGATCGAGCGCATGGTCAGTACGTTCGTGCTCGGCTTCGCGACGTCCGAGGCGAACGGGCGCTTCTCGGCGGCCGGTCATGACGTCCGGTCACGCCGGGCCCGGGGCGACTTCCCTGCCCATCAGCGACTGATGCCCTACCTCGACGCGCCGGCCGACCTTGACGCGGAATTCGCCGCCGACCTCGCAGACCTCGTCCGCGTCATCCGCCCCGCCTGACCCATCTCTTTCGGCGACATGGTTACGCTCGGTGTTTTCACCGTCGCGTTCTGTTTCGCCGTGTGGGGGTCCTCATGTTGCTGTGGGTCGTCGTCGGTCTCACCGCGTCCACCGTCGCCATGCCCGGACTGCCCGAGCTACCGGACCTGCCGGACATGGGCGGCGTGGGGCATCGGGCTGACGTGAGCCGCCAGGGCGACTTCACGGCGGCGGCGCGGGAGTTCGGGGTGCCGGAGAGCGTGCTGCTGGGCGTGTCGTACCTGGAGTCCAGATGGAACGCGAACAGCGGAGCACCCAGCGTGGCCGGCGGCTACGGCCCCATGCACCTCGTGGACACACCGGCCAAAAGTGGCGGCAGGCAGGTCATGAATCCGCCTGCCGTAGCTGGAGACACCCACCTCGTGGACGCACCGGCAGAGCCTGGAAGCAGCCACCTCGTAGACACGCCGGGCGCGCCTGGAGACAGCCACCTCATGGACGCGCTGGCCAAGCCTGGAGGCAGGCACCTTGTGGAGGCGTCGGGCATACCTGGAAGCGTGCATGACGGGGTGTCCGCCGCGCGGGAGGCGACGCTGCGGCTCGCGGAGCGCCTCACCGGGCTGGCGCCCGCGCGGCTGCGCGCCGATCCCGCCGCCAACATCCGTGGCGGTGCCGCCCTGCTGGCGTCCTACCAGCGACGCTCCAGCGCGAACCCCGCCGACTGGTACGACGCGGTCGCCCGCTACTCGGGCGCGCACGACCCGAACGCGGCCCGCGCCTTCGCCGACGAGGTGTTCGCGGTGATCCGCGCGGGCGCCGCCCACCGCACCGACGACGGCCAGTCCGTACGACTGACGGCCATCCCCTCCCTCCGCCCACCGAAGACAGCTGGAGGCTCCTCGGCGTCATCCGAAATCACCGACGCCAACTACCCGCCCCCACTCCCGCTCCCAGCCCCATTCCTAACCCCGACGCCGACCCCGGCCCCGACCTCGACACCAGCCCCGGCCCCGGCCCTGACCCCGGCCACGACCGACGTGGCACAACCCCAGCCCCACGTGGCACAACCTGTGGCCCATCAGGCACAACCTGCGGCGCCAGAAGACCAACCGCCGAAACCCGGAACCGACACCAGCCATCCAACACTCTCGGCCCCGCAGACAAACCCACACACAAACGCGGCGGACGTCGAATGCCCCGCCTCGCTGGCCTGCGAGTGGATGCCCGCCGCCTACAAACGCACCGGCAAGGGCGACTACGGCAACCACGACACCCTGAACGAGCCGAGACGCATCGACTACATCGTGATCCACGACACCGAGGGCACCTACGCAGGCGTCCCGTCGATGGTGAACGACCCGGAATACGTGAGCTGGCACTACACGATCCGCTCCAGCGACGGACATGTCGCCCAGCATGTACGCACAAAGGACATCGCCTGGCATGCGGGCAACTGGGATATCAACTCCCGCTCGATCGGCATCGAACACGAGGGCTACCTGGCCAGCGGCGGCACCTGGTACACGGAGGCGATGTACCGTTCGTCAGCCAAACTGGTGAAATATCTGGCCGCCAAACACCACATCCCCCTCGACCGCGCCCACATCCTCGGCCACGACAACGTCCCGGGCCCGAGCCCCGAAACGCTCCCGTCCATGCACGAGGACCCGGGACCGTACTGGGACTGGGCACACTATTTCGACCTGATGGGCAGCCCACTCAGAAAGGCCAAGAAGGGCACGTCGATCATCATCCGCCCCACGTATGGCACCAACCAACCGCATTTCACCGGCTGCACCGCCAAGCCCACCACCCCCACCGAGACCACCGGGGACACCCAGGACGCCGAGGACACCGAGCCCGCAGCGCCTGCTAACCCCACCGAACCAGCCAAGTCGTCCAAGCCCACGGAACCTGCCAAGTCCACCAAGCCCACCGCGCCGGGTAAATCCGCCAAAACCACCAAATCAGCAAAAACCACCGGGCCCTGCCCCCCGCACGGCGCCTCAGCGGTCTTTCTGCGAACAGAGCCGCGCGAGGACGCCCCCCTCGTGGACGACATCGGCAAACGCGTCGGCAAGCCCAGCACGTACAGCGTCTACGACCACAGCGCCCGCGCCTCGACCGGCCAGCGGTACGCGGTGGCGGCCCGGAAGGGCGACTGGACGGCCATCTGGTACCTGGGCAGCAAGGCGTGGTTCTACAACCCCGCCACCGCCCCCACCGCGATCCCGGCGCGAGGCCCGCTCGTCACCCCCCGCAGAGAACACGTCAAGGTGTACGGCCGCGCATACCCCGAAAAGTCCGCCTACCGCGGTGCCGTCGCCTACCAGCTCTCAACCCCGCTCGGCTACGTCATGCACCCCGGCCAGTACTACTCGCTCGGCCTCACGCTGCCCGGCTCCTACCACGCGACGAACTCCTTCAACCCGGCCAACCACGTCACCGTCACGGGCAAGGACCGCTACCACCAGATCCAGTTCGGCCACCGCGTCATGTTCGTCATGGCCAAGGACGTCCGCGTGACCCACCGAACCCCACCCATCCACGTGACCCACCGAACCCCACCCGCCCGCGTAGCCCACCGGCCCTCACCCGCCCATGCGACTCGCCGAACTCCTCCCACCACATAACCACCAGAGCTCAACCCACCAAACTCCACCCGTCACGTGACCCGCTGAATCTCGCCCCCACACCCGCTCACCGCACACGGGCACTCCCCGAAGGCGATATGGTTTTCCCGTGGCCGGTCATCACCGGAAACACGCGGAAGTGGCTCAGTGGTAGAGCATCACCTTGCCAAGGTGAGGGTCGCGGGTTCGAATCCCGTCTTCCGCTCGGAGTTCAATCTCCTGGTGGAGTGGCCGAGAGGCGAGGCAGCGGCCTGCAAAGCCGTCTACACGGGTTCAAATCCCGTCTCCACCTCGGTCAGCTGGACAGCGGACCCTCCCGGGTCCGCTAAAGTTAAGTGTGGCAACACGCGGAAGTGGCTCAGTGGTAGAGCATCACCTTGCCAAGGTGAGGGTCGCGGGTTCGAATCCCGTCTTCCGCTCGGAGTTCAAGTAACTCGATAAGGACGATTAGCTCAGCGGGAGAGCGCTTCCCTGACACGGAAGAGGTCACTGGTTCAATCCCAGTATCGTCCACCACACTCCTGTTTCATCAGGTCCGACCTGATCAAACGGGGATTACAGCCCCAGCTCGCGGCACATGGCCGAGAGTCTGGGGCTTCTTGTCACTCCGGGTTGATCACGGCTGGCGTCAGCACCACTGCTGACATCGCGTTGCTGGTCACGCAAGAGAGTTGCCGGTCACCCAAGAGAGTTGCGGGTCACGCAAGAGAGCTGCCGGTCACGCAGGAGACTCGATCGCGGACTTGACGCTGATCGCCTAGGAGTTCAGGCGCCCGCAAGGAGTCGCACGCTGGCCGCCGCCGGGCCGGACGACGTAGGCGCGCACGCCGCGCGGCGACACCCGTCCGCGGTGAGTCGCCAACCGCTGGGACATCCACGATCGCGTTCCATCCGTACGCCGGGCCGATGCCGGCCGACCGGTGGAACGAGGACCTGATCCACGAGTGCTCCTGCGGGAGCATGCGGATGGGCGGATCGCCGAAGTCCGGGGAGTGGCCGTCCGCCTCCCGGCGGAGCACCCTGACCGCCCCTCGCCCGGTCCGGGCGCTACCGGATTTGTCCGTAGTGCTCCGGCCTTCAGGCCCGGGGGTGAAGCGGACTCTCCCGCGTAGCGGGGCAGGAACAGCCGTTTCGCCGCCGGGCGGACCGGCGTTGTCGTGGTCAGACCGGGCGGTTTTGCTGCTCGATGTACTGGCGCACGATCGACAACGGAGCGCCCCCCACGCTCCCCGCGAAGTACGAGCCGGACCACAGCTTGTTGGCTCGGTAGTAGTGGGCGGCCAGGTCGGGGAACTCTTGGCGCATCCGCCGGGACGCCACCCCCTTCAGTGAGTTGACCAGCTTGGACAGGGCGACCTTGGGCGGGAAGGTGACCAGCAGGTGGACGTGGTTGTCTTCGCCGTTGAACTCGGCCAGTCCGGTTTCGAAGTCCGCGCACACGTCCCGCATGATCTCTTCCATGCGGGTCAGATGGGTGTCGGTGAACACCCGGTGCCGGAATTTGGTCACGAAAACCAAGTGAGCGTGCAGCAGGAAAACACAGTGTCTGCCGGTCCTTATGTCGCTGTATTCGGCCATAACCCCTGAGCGGGCGGGAGTTGGTCAAACGGCAGCGCGGGCATAAAGCCCGCCTGGAGCTGACCTGCGACCAGTCCGCGCTCCTGGACGAGCAGGCGTCCGCCGCGATCACCATAGGGAACTGCCTGCACGCCTACTGGACGCATTTCCCCGGCAGAAAGCCGACCCTGGCCCAGGCCGATCAGGCGATCCGCCAAGCCCGCACGGATTTTCCGTTCCTGGCGGCCCTGCCCGCCCAGGCCGCCCAGGCCGTCCTGAAAACGTAATCGGCAGGCGTGGGAGAACTTCTTCAACCCCGACCACCCTGCCAAGCGGCCCACCTTCAAGTCCAAGAAGAACCGGCCTCGATTGGCGGTCGACGTGCCGCAGGTCCGCAACATGCGGATCGTCCGCCTGTCGGCCACGTGGGGACAGCTCACCCTCCCGATGGTGGGCCGGGCCCGGTTCCAGTGGACCAAAGACCTGCCCGGCGTCGGAAAGACCTCCCCCGCGGGGAAGGTGACCAGAGCCCGCCTGGTCAAGGACGCGTTCGGGTGGAGCATCGTGTTCCGCACCGAAACTCTGGTCCAACCCGCTGCCCCGCACCAGGGCGGGCAGGTCGGGATCGACCGGGGCATCACGGTCGCGTTGGCCCTGTCCGATGGGACCATGCGCGAGCACGGCCCCTGGCTCACCGACCGCGAGGCCGGACACCTACGCCGCCTGGAGAAGAAGTCGGCCCGTCAGCGCGCGGCCCGGCCCAAGAAGACCCGCCCCTCGGGACGCGAACAGCGCACCTACGACCAGATCGCCCGGCTCCGCGCGAAAGCCAAGCGCGGAGCCGTCGACTGGCAGCACCAGACCACCACCGAACTCGCCGACACCTTCGCTGTGATCAAGGTGGAGAAACCCGCCATCCTCAACATGGCCAAATCCGCCAAGGGCACGGTCGAGGCCCCTGGCAAGAACGTCGCCCAAAAAGCGGGCCGCAACCGGTCGATCAGCGGCCAGGCGTGGGGCCGGACCGTCACCCTGCTCGCATACAAGAGCGCTGAGCGGGGCGGGCAGGTCGTGAAGGTTCCCGCGCCGGGTACCTCACAGACCTGCCACCGGTGCGGGCACCGCGACCCGGCCAGCCGCAACGGCACCGTGTTGGCCTGCGTTAATCCCGTGTGCGGGTGGGTCGGCCATGCCGACACCAACGCCGCGATCAACATCAACAACGCCGCAGGGCTTGCGGTGTCAGGACGTGGAGACCTCAGGCTCACCCGGTCTGCGAAGCGTCAACCCCCGCACGCCGCTTAACCGCGACGCGACGGGAGAACCCCCGGCCCTCAGGCCGGGGAGGAGGTCAAAACGGTACGAGGTTCAGCAGCAGGGCGATGACACCGCCCGTCGACGTGAGCAAAGTGGTGCCGGGGTGCATCCCGATCGACAGCCGCAGATCCTTCTTGCGCCAGACGAGCCAAACCCCCGGGAGCATGAAGACCACTCTGGACAGAACCCCCCAGGGCGCCCAGAAGTGGTACAGCGAGAACAGAGCGGCGTTGACCAACGGTGTCCATCTGCCCAGCCAGGAGAGGCGGGGCATCAGGAAGCCGCGGAAGTAGAGCTCTTCGATGACCGGGAACGCCAGTCCGGTCAGCGGAATGCACGACGCCAGCGAGACGATGACGGCGGTGCGTGAGTACCCGGTGAAGTATCCGGTGACGCTACCGGCGCCTTCGAATGGGACCCACGTGAACAGCCACTGGTAGATGAAGTTGTCCACCGGTATCAACGCGAACGACAGCACCACCATCTGCGCGATCAAGGCGGCGACGATGGCGACCAGCTTCCCGCGTGGCATCGGCTTGTCCAGGTAGCCCACCACTCCGCGCAGCGATAATCGGCCGTTGCGCCGGCGGCCCAGCCACAGCAGCAGGCCGAGCTGGACCGGCGCCAGAGCCACGCACATGGCTAGCGCCCAGCCCAGGAACGGCGGATAGCCGACGGCTTTGACGAGCGGTCCGGTGACGAGCAGCTAGACGGCGACGATCAAAACTCCGGGGACGAGGTGGAGCACGATGGACAGCGGCAGGGAGTGGCGCTCGCCCAGCAGCCGCTCAACCATCCGGTTCGATCGGGTGTCGTTCATCGGGGCCATAGCCGCACCTCGCAACTACTTAGCGTTGATTACTACCGGTACAAAGTAGCACCGACTACTGGTATGTAGCAACGCTGAATAGTGGGAGGAGGCACGAGAGTGTGGGAGCGGGCGGACCCGGGCTAATCGGCCTTCCGGACCTCGAGCGCGTCGGCGGCCGCCTCCAGTGCGGCGAGGTGCTCGTCGACCGAGCGAAGTCCCGCCCGCATGGTGTTGATGGCGACATGAGTGGCTCCGGACTCCTGCCACTGCCGGGCGGCCTCGCGTAGTTCCTCCGCGTCGCCCGTCCAGCTGACCCGGCCTTCCATGCCGAGCGTGGCGGGGTCGCGGCCCGCCTGTGTGGCGGCCTCCGCGACCATGGCCTTGGCCTCGTCGAGCTTCGGTCCCGGGGACATCTGCGGGAACCACCCGTCGGCCAGGCGTCCGGCGCGGCGGTACGCCGGAGGCGACTGCGCGCCGAACCAGACGGGGATCGGCCGCTGCACGGGCAGGGGCGCCAGCCCCGCGCCGGTCACCCGGTCGAAGGTGCCCTCGAAGGTGAGCGACGGCTCGGTCCACAACCGGCGCAGCAACGCGACCTGCTCGTCGATGCGCTTGCCTCGGGTGCTGAAGTCCTGGCCGAGGGCTTCGTACTCCACCTGGTTCCAGCCCAGTCCCACGCCCAGCCGGAACCGGCCGCTGGTGAGCAGGTCGACCTCCGCGGCCTGCTTGGCCACCAGGGCGGTCTGCCGCTGGGGCAGGATGATGATGCCCGTGACGAGCTCCAGCGAGGTCAGCGCGGCGAGGTAGCCGAACAGGACCATGGGCTCGTGGAAGGTGGTCCGAACGTCGTAGGGGCCGCCCCAGCCCTGGTGGACCGCCGGATCGGCGCCTACGACGTGGTCATAGGCCAGCACATGCCGGAACCCGAGCTCCTCGACCCGCTGTCCGTAGGCCCGTACGGCGCCCACGTCGGCGCCGAGCTCGGTCTGAGGAAAGACGACACCGATCCGCATGCGTGGCTCCCGTCAAGATCCGGCGACTCCCGAACATCATCAGGCACCCGGCATCGATCACCAAGCACCACACAGGAGTCGCCGGTCCTCGACGGCTAGTCCACCTCCGCGACCGCCCGGCCGAACTGGGCCAGGTACAGGCGGGCGTAGGCGCCGTCCGCGGCCAGCAGCGACTCGTGCGTGCCCTGTTCGACGATCCGCCCGTTCTCCATGACCAGGATCAGGCTGGCGTCGCGGATCGTGGACAGCCGGTGGGCGATCACGAAGCTGGTACGCCCTTCGCGCAGCGAGCTCATCGCCCGCTGGATGAGCACCTCGGTCCGGGTGTCGACCGAGCTGGTGGCCTCGTCCAGGATCAGGATCGCCGGCTCGGACAGGAACGCGCGGGCGATCGTGATCAGCTGGGTCTCGCCGGCGCTGACCGTCGCGCCCTCCTCGTCGATCACCGTGTCGTAGCCGTCGGGCAGCGTGTGCGCGATGCGGTCGACGTGGGCGGCCTCCGCGGCGGCCTCGATCCGCTCGCGCGTGGCGCCTTCCGCCCCGTAGCCGATGTTCTCCGCGATCGTGCCGCCGAACAGCCAGGTGTCCTGCAGCACCATGCCCATGTTGGCGCGCAGCTCTTCCCTGGACATCTCCGCGATGTCGACGCCGTCGAGCGTGATACGGCCGCCGGTCACCTCGTAGAAGCGCATGATGAGGTTGACCAGCGTCGTCTTGCCCGCTCCCGTGGGGCCGACGATGGCCACGGTCTGGCCGGGTTCGACGGTGAGCGACAGGTTCTCGATCAGCGGCCGGTCCGGATCGTAGCGGAAGGACACGTTCTCGAACGCCACACGGCCCCTGACCTGCTCGGGCCGCGCGGGCTTGGCGGGCTCCGCGGACTGCTCCGGAGCATCCAGCAGCTCGAAGACCCGCTCGGCCGAGGCGACACCCGATTGCACCAGGGTCGCCATGCCGGCCACCTGGGTCAGCGGCTGGCTGAACTGCCTGGAGTATTGGATGAAGGCCTGCACGTTGCCCAGCGAGATCGAGCCCGAGGCCACGTTGAACCCGCCCACCACGGCGACCAGCACGTAGTTGAGGTTGCCGATGAACATCATCGCCGGCTGGATGAGCCCGGAGATGAACTGGGCCCGGAAGCTGGAGTTGAACAGGGCCTGGTTGTGCTCGTCGAAGGTCTCGGCGACCTCCTTCTGCCTGCCGAACACCTTGACCAGCGTGTGCCCCCCGAACATCTCCTCGATGTGGCCGTTGAGCTTGCCCGTCGAGGACCACTGCTTGATGAACTGCGGCTGCGACCGCTTTCCGATGACCGTGGTGACGTAGACCGACAGCGGCACCGTGACCAGCGCGATGATCGCCAGGATCGGCGAGATCCAGAACATCATCACCAGCACGCCCACGACCGTCAGCACCGACGAGATGAGCTGGCTCATCGTCTGCTGCAGCGTCTGCGCGATGTTGTCGGTGTCGTTGGTGGCGCGGCTGAGGATCTCGCCGCGCGGCTGGCCGTCGAAGTAGCTCAGCGGCAGCCGTGCCAGCTTGGCCTCGATCTGCCCACGCAGCCGGGACGCCGCCCGCTGCACGACGATCGTGGTCAGCCGGAACTGCACGATCCCGAGCAGCGCCGCCACCAGGTAGAGCGCCAGCACCCAGCTCAGCACCTGGGCCAGCGCGGTGAAGTCGATGCCCTGGCCGGGCACCACGCTCATCGCCGACACCATGTCGGCGAATGTGCCCTGGCCCCTGGCGCGCAGCCCCGCGACGGCCTGCTCCTTGGTGATCCCGGCGGGCAGCTGGGCGCCGATGATGCCCGAGAAGATCAGGTCCGTGGCGTGGCCGAGGATCTTGGGACCCGTCACGGTCAGCGCCACGCTGACCGCGCCTAAAGCCAGGATGACGGCCAGCATCGCGCGCTCGGGGTGCAGCAGCCGCAGCAGGCGGCGGAACGAACCGCCGAAGTCGTGCGCCTTCTCGGCCGGCCCGGACATCATCCGGCCCGGCCCGAAAGCGGGCGCGGGGCGGCGCGCGGGCGTCGGGGTGGTCATGAACCCTCCTTCCTTGATCGCATAACGCTTGATCGCACAACGCTTGATCGCATAACGCTTGATCGCACAACGCTTGATCGCACAACGCTCGGTCGCACAACGCTCGGTCGCATGACCAAGGTGCTGTGCGAGTCGATGAGTTCGGTCATGCCGCGGCCTCCTGTTCGGTGAGCTGAGACAGCACGATCTCCCGATAGGTCGGGCAGGTCTCCATCAGCTCGGCGTGGTCGCCGCTGCCGACCACGCGGCCGTCGTCGAGCACGAGGATGCGGTCGGCGTCGCGGATCGTGTTGACCCGCTGGGCCACGATGACGATCGTGGCGTCGGTGATCTCCTCGGCCAGCGCGGCGCGCAGCCGGGCGTCGGTGGCGTAGTCCAGGGCGGAGAAGGAGTCGTCGAACAGGTAGATCTCGGGCCGGTGCACCAGCGTCCTGGCGATGGCCAGGCGTTGGCGCTGGCCGCCGGAGACGTTCGTGCCGCCCTGGGCGATCGGCTCGTCCAGGCCCTCGGGCATCGCCTCGACGAACTCGCGGGCCTGCGCCACGTCGAGGGCCTGCCACAGCTCCTCGTCGGTCGCGTCCGGCCTGCCGTAGCGCAGGTTGGAGGCGATCGTGCCGGAGAAGAGGTACGGCGACTGCGGGACCAGGCCGACCGCCCGGGAGAGCACGGCCGGGTCGAGGTCTCGTACGCTGACGCCGTCGACCAGCACCTCGCCGGCGGTCGCGTCGAACAGGCGCGGGATGAGGTTGAGCAGCGTCGTCTTGCCGCTGCCCGTACTTCCGATGATCGCGGTGGTACGGCCCGGCCGCGCCGCGAAGCTCACGTCGCACAGCACCGGCTCGTCGGCGCCCGGATAGCGGAAGTCCACCGACCGCAGCTCCAGCTCACCGAGATGGCTCTCCGAGGCGACGGGGGTCGCCGGCGGGTGGACGGTCGGCTCGGTGTCGAGGACCTCCTCGATGCGCTCGGCGCAGACCTCGGCCCGAGGGATCATCATGAACATGAACATCGCCATCATCACCGACATGAGGATCTGCATCAGGTAGGAGATGACCGCGGTCAGCGCGCCCACCTGCATGCTCCCGTCGGCGATGCGATGGCCGCCGAACCACACCACGGCGACGCTCGACACGTTCACCACCAGCATGACCGTGGGGAACATCAGCGCCATCAGCCGCCCGACCCGCAGCGACACGTCGGTCAGCTGGTCGTTGGCCACCGCGAACCGCTCACGCTCGTGCCGGTCGCGGACGAAGGCCCTGATGACCCGGATGCCGGTGATCTGCTCGCGCAGCACCTGGTTGATCCGGTCGATGCGCTCCTGCATCGTGCGGAAGAGCGGACGCATGCGCATCACGATCACGCCGACGATGACGAGCAGCACGGGCAGCACGATGAGCAGCAGCGACGACAGCGCCACGTCGTGGCGCAGCGCCAGCACGATCCCGCCGACGCACATGATCGGCGCCGCCACCATCATCGTGAACGTCATCAGCACGAGCAGCTGGATCTGCTGCACATCGTTGGTGGTCCGGGTGATCAGGGACGGCGGGCCGAACCGGTTGACCTCCTGGGCGGAGAAGTCCTGGACCCGGTGGAAGATCGCGGCTCGTAAGTCCCGGCCCAGGGCCATCGAGGTCTGGGCGCCGTAGTAGACGGCCACGACCGAGCAGATGATCTGGATGAGCGTCACCCCGAGCATCACCAGCCCGACGCGTGCGATGTATCCGGTGTCACCCTTGACGACGCCGTTGTCGATGATGTCGGCGTTGAGGGTGGGGAGATAGAGCGTGGCCAGCGTCTGCACGAACTGGAAGAGGACGACGAGCGTGATCTCTTTCCCGTACGGCCTGAGCTGTGCCCGCAAGAGACGGAGCAGCATCAAGAAGTGCTTTCTGTCGAAGGAGTGGGGGAAGGCCGCAGAAGCAGCCCGTCGAGCAGAACGGAGACGATCTCCGCGTCGTCCATGTCGCCGAACTCGCCGCCATGGCCGAAACCGCGATGCGCGCTCACCGCGACCAACATGAGGAGCAGCTGTGCCGTGGCCTCGGGAGAGCGGCGCAGCCGGTCGCGGTCGGGCTCGAGCAGAGCGGTGACCGCGCCCAGTATCTGACGCCGGCTGTCCAGCATCCGCTCGCGGAACTCGACGTCGTCGACCATCAGCTCCTTGGGCCGGGCGATGAGGTTGGCGTTGGCGTTCATTCCGGCCCGCAGCATCGTGACCGCCTCGCGCAGCCGCGCGCGCAGCTCGGTCGTCGTGCCGATGCCGGTCAGCGCGGCCACCGCCGGCTTCGGGTCGAACGCGCTCATCAGCGCCGCCCGCACCAGCGAGGCCTTGTCGGGGAAGACCCCGAAGATCGTCCCCTCGGCCACGCCGGCGGCCTCGGCGATCTGGCGAGTGCTAACCGCGGTGCCGAACTCGCGCAGCAGGGGCAGCGTGGCAGCGATGAGTGTGGCCCGACGCTCTTCTGGCGCCATGGCCGGCACCCTTCGCCTCTTCGTCATGCGGACGATCCTAATGAGCGAGTACTCACTCGTTCAAATGGTTTTTCACCAAACCCCTTGGTGCGACGTCACGCGACCGCCTCGGTCCCAGTGACGGTCCGTGGCGGCTGGGGTCCTTCTGGAGAGACCCCCTGCGGGGGAGAGAAGAAGGCGGTCCCTCGCGGCCGGGGCCCGATCGGGGGATCCTCCTCCGGCAGCGTAAGAAGACGGTCCGTCGCCACAGAGGTCCCCGTGGAGGGAGCCGGAGGAGCGGAACAAGACGGTCCGTCACGACAGACGCCCAAGGCGAAGGATCCCCTCAGAGCGAACGGCAGAAGACGGCCCGTCACGACGGAGATCCCAGCGGAGAGATCCGGAGGAGTGGAACAAGACGGTCCGTCGTGGATGAGGCCCGAGGAAGGGGCTTCTTGCACGTTTTGTGGGACTCGCCGGGGTAGTGGGTGTTTCGGAGAGTTGAGGAAACGTTGTGGAGATCGAACGCAAGTACGATGTAAAAGGCCCCGCCGAGATCGCGATCGAGGACTTCACCGGCCCGGACGGCAAGGTCACGGTGGACGAGCCGGAGACGTGGCGGCTGGTGGCCGACTACGTCGACACTCCGGCCCTGACGCTCGCCGCCCACGGCATCACCCTGCGCCGCCGCCGGGGCGGCCAGGACGCCGGGTGGCATCTCAAGTTGCCGGTGGCCAAGGGTGCCAAGCGGGAGGTGCACGCGCCGCTGGGTGCCGGTGTGCATCAGGTGCCCGCCCGGCTGACCGACCTCGTCGCCGCCCATCTGCGTGGGCGCGACCTCGTCCCGGTCGCCACCCTGCGGACCACCCGCACGACACGCAAGCTGCGCGACCAGGAGGGCCGGGTGCTGGCCGAGGTCAGCGACGACGTGGTGGAGGGCCGCCGCCAGAACGCCGACCGGCCGCCCGTCTCGTGGCGCGAGATCGAGGTCGAGCTGGTCGACGGCCCGATGGGCGTACTCGACGCCGTCGAGAGCAGGCTGCGTGACGCCGGGCTGGCGCCGTCTCCGTCCGGCTCCAAGCTGGCGCGCGTACTGGGCGCCGACCTGCCCCCGGAAGGCGACCGCAAGGACGGCCGGAGCGCCAGAGCGGTCCTGATCGCGTACGTGCGGCGCCAACGCGAGCAGTTGCTCGCCAACGACCCGCTGGTACGCCTGGCCGACCACGACGACGACTCGGTGCACGCCATGCGCGTGGCCCTGCGGCGCATCCGCAGCCTCCTGCGCACCCACGCGCTGCTGCTGGACGGCGACCGGATCGGCCCGCTCGACGCGGAGCTGAAGTGGCTGGCCGCCGAGCTGGGCACGGTGCGCGATCTCGAAGTGCTCACCGGCCGGTTCGCCCGCCGCCTCGCCGACCAGCCCGCCGGCGGCCCCCGGGAGGCGGAATGGCCTGCCGTGCTGGCCGCGCGCGAGCACAAGGCCAGGCGGGCACTCAAGAAGACGCTGCGGACACCGCGTTACTTCGCCCTCCTGGCCGCCGTCGACGATCTCATCGCCGACCCGCCCTTCCTCGGTAAGGCGAACCGCCGGCCCGCGGCCCTGGTGGCCAGGAGCTGGCGCAAGGTCCTGGCCAAATACGCCAAGGCCGAGCGCCTGCCGCTGGGCGCGGAGCGTGACCAGGCCCTGCACGCCACCCGTAAGGCGGCCAAACGCGCCCGCTACACCGCCGAAGCCGCCTCCGACGTGCTCGGCAAGCCCGCCGCGAGGCTCGCCAAGCATGGCGAACGACTGCAGGACGCCTTCGGCCGCCGCCAGGACGCGCTGGTCGCCCAGCAACAGCTCACCCAGCTCGCCACCAGGGCGAACCTGTCGGCGGCCGACACCTTCACCCTCGGCCTGCTGCTCGCCGAGGAACGCCACGAGGCCGCCGAGGCGTACCGCGCCCTCGCGCCGATCTGGAAGAAGGCCGCCAAACCCAAGCTCCTGCGCGCCCTCGCGAAATAGCCCCGTAGGTCAGTCATGCGAATCGGGAGGCTCCCCGCCCGCGGCTCGGGCCCGCTCGCCGACCCACACGGCGATCTGGGCGCGTGAGTTGAAGCCGAGCTTGTTCAGGATGTGCTCGATATGCCCCTCGGCGGTGCGCGGGGCGATCACCAGCGCGGCGGCGATCTGCTTGTTGGTCATCCCCTGGGCGACCAGCTGGGCGATCTCCGTCTCGCGGCGGGTGAGCCGCGCCGGCTCCGCCTTCGCCGCCTTCTCGCCCTGGGGCGGCTCTTCCTGGAGCGCGTAGCCGAGCGCCTCGTCGTAGGAGAGCCGGGCACCCCGCTTGAACTCGGCGTCGAAGGTCGCGTCCCCCAGGGCCGCGCGCGTGCGACTCTCGCATTCGTCGTGGTAGCGGACCAGGTGCCCGAATCCGGACAATGCCGCGCCGATCGAGCTCCAGACCGTCTCCAGGATGCCCAGCAGCCGGGCGGCCCGCTCGTAGTGCTGCTCCGTCTCGGCGATCCAGGCCAGCACCTCGAGGTTGACCCCGACGCCCAGCGGATCGTCGAGCGAACGGTTGAAGACCAGGCTCTCCTTCTCGAGTTCGGTCGCGCGGCGGAGGTCTCCCTGCCGCCACACCTCCACGCCGAGCGCCATCATCGTGTACGCCTTGTGCCACCCCTCCCCATAGGCGTCGCACACGGCCAGGCAGTCGTCGCCCAGGGCGATGGCCTGCGAGGAGTCACCCAGGTAGGAGTGCGCGAGGGACAGCCGGATGAGGGCCAGGGCCAGGCCCACGGGGTTCTCGGTGTTCCGGTGGTGTGCCACGGCCTCCTCGTACAGCCCGATGGCCGTTTCGGTGTCGCCGCGGTACATGGCGATCATGCCGGAGTAGAGCGCGACGTACCCGCGGACCAGCTCATCACCCAGCCGCTCCCCCAGGACCCTGCTCTCCTCCAGCATGGCCGCGGCGGTGGTGATGTCGGCCTGGATGATGGCCAGCCAGCTGTTGGCCCACAGCGCCCTGGCGCGTACCTCGCTCGGCTCGGTTTCCAGGGCCAGCCCTCGGTCCAGCCAGCGCCGGCCCTCGCCGAGGTAGTAACTGGTGATCCAGTGGTAGAGCAGGTCGGCGGCCATACCCAGGCCGGCGCCGGCCTCCGCCGGGTCGCCGTAGAAGCTGTCGATGGCGGTGCGGAGGTTGGCGTGTTCGAGCTGCAGCCGGTCGAACCAGGCCACCTGCGAGGGACCGAACAACTGCGCGTGGGCCCGCGCCGCCAGTGCCCGGTAGTAGGCGCGGTGTCGCCGTTGCAGCGCGGGTTCCTGGCCCGAGGCGGTGAGCCGCTCGCGGCCGTACTGGCGGATGGTGTCGAGGAGCCGGTATCTCACTCCCCGGCCATGCTCCTCCCGGAGGAAGACGGACTTGTCGACCAGGCCCATCACCAGGTCGATGACCTCGTCGCGGCTGATGCCGTCGCCGGAGCAGACCGCCTCCGCCGCCTCCAGGTCCAGCGTGCCGGCGAACACCGACGCGCGCTCCCACATCAGTTGTTCCTGCTCCGAACAGAGGCCGTAGCTCCAGTCGATCATCGCGCGCAGCGTCTGATGGCGCGGCAGCGTCGCCCGCGAGCCTGCGGTGAGTAGTCGGAACCGGTCGTCCAGCCGGTCGTGAAGCTGCTGGAGCGACAGCGCCCGCAGCCGCACGGCCGCCAGCTCGATCGCGAGCGGCAGCCCGTCCAGCCGGCGGCAGATCCGCAGCACGAGGTCCCGGTTGTCCTCAGTGACGGCGAACGTCGGCAGGACGGCCCGGGCCCGCTCGGTGAACAGCCGCACCCCGTCACACTGCATGAGCGCCTCAGCGGACATTCCCGGGCGGTCGGAGTCCGGCAGTGGAAGCGTCGGCACAGGCAGCATCTGCTCGCCGCTGATGCCCAGCGTCTGCCTGCTGGTGGCCAGGATCCGCAGCTCAGGGGCGGCCCGCAGGAGCATGTCGGCCACCACGGCGCACTCGTTGACCAGGTGCTCGCAGTTGTCCAGGATCATCAGCGTCTGCTTGTCGCGCAGGTGGCCGACGAGCACCTGCAGAGGCGGGCAGACGGTGTGGTCGCGAATCTCCAGGGCCTCGGCCACGACCTGGGCCAGCAGTTCCGGATCCTCCAGGGAGGCGAGCTCGACCAGCCACACGCCGTCGCGGAACGCCCGCCGCACCTCGAGCCCCACGCGCAGGGCCAGCCGGGTCTTGCCCACCCCGCCCACGCCGATCAGGGTCACCGTCCGGGACGCGGACAGCAGCGTTTTGACCTCGGCCACCTCGTGCCGACGTCCCACGAAACTCGTCACCTCGGCCGGCAGCCACCCGCTCCGCTGCCGCCGGGGCTCCCCCGTTGCCATGACGCGCCCTCGTGTCGGCCCGGCCAAGCAGGTCACCACCGTGCCGGATCCGGGCCCTCAACTACCTAGGTTATGCCCAGACCGTTTTCCCGGTGCACAGCGTAATGTTGTGGACATAGCCTGGTGGTTAGTGATGGCGCGATTACAGCGGCGCCACAGGGCAGGATGGACGCGGAGGTGACCGGTTCTCCGGAACGTCGGCGGGTAGAGGGACCCGGCATCGTCGGGCGCAGGCATGAGATGTCCGCGGTGCGGCGAATGTTGGGCCATACCCGGTTGCTGACCCTGACGGGCACCGGCGGAGTCGGCAAGACCCGGCTGGCCGTGCAGGCGGCCGAGGCCCTGCGCGGGGCGTTCGCGCACGGAGCCGAGCTGGTCGAGCTGGCCACTCTCGAGGATGCCGACCTGCTGGAGTCGGCCGTGGCCGCCGCGCTGGGGCTGCGCGAACAGGGTCCCTGCTCCATGACCACGCTGGTGGACTATCTGGCCGACCGGCGGATGCTCCTGGTGCTGGACAACTGCGAGCACCTGCTGGAGGAGTGCGCCCTGCTGGTGGACCGCATGCTGCGCGGCGCCCCGCGGCTGCGGATCCTGGCGACCAGCCGCCAGGCGCTCGGCGTCTACGGCGAGCAGGTGCTGTACGTACCGCCGCTGACGACATCGGATCCCGGCGAGGCGGTACGCGACATCGCCCGCCACGACGCGGTCCGCCTGTTCGCCGAGCGCGCGGCGCGGGCACACCCCGGGTTCACGGTCGACGCGGCCAACGCCGAGACGGTGGCCCGGCTGTCACAGCGCCTGGAGGGGATCCCCCTGGCGATCGAGCTGGCCGCGGTGCGGCTGCGCACGACGCCTGTGGAGCAGTTGCTGCGTGAGCTGGACGAGCACTTCGAGGCGCCGGTCGAAGGCGCCCGTTCCGCCCTGCCCCGGCACCGGTCACTGCGCGCCACCCTGGACTGGAGTTTCGGGCTGTGCTCGCCGGCCGAGCAGCGGCTGTGGAGCAGGCTGTCGATGTTCGCCGGCGGCGTCGAGCTGGAGGCCGCGGAGGCGATCTGTCCGGGCGAGAAGATCGACAAGGAGGATGTCGTCGATCTGGTCGCCGGCTTGGTGGACAAGTCCGTGCTCATCGCGACTGAGCGCGATACCGGGGTGTACTACCGCATGCTCGACAGCATCCGCTCGTACGGCCGTGAGGAGTTGTCCCCGGCTGAGGCGAGAGCGCTGGGCCGGCGATACGTCGAGCATTACCGGGGTGAGGTCGAGCGGCACCGGTTGGATCGGCTCTCTCCTCACCAGCCCGAGGGGTTCAGGGCCCTGCAGCGTGAGCTGCCCAATCTGCGCGTCGCGCTCGACCTGTGCTTCGGCCGGGCGGGCGAGGCGTCCGTGGGGTTGGAGATCGCCTCGGCGCTGTGGGTCTTCTGGATCATCGCCGGCTCTCTCACCGAGGGCCGGCACTGGCTGGATCGTGGCCTGCGGCTCGTACCGGAGGCGAACTCCGCCCGGGCCGACTCCCTGTGGGTCGACAGCCTGCTCGCCCTCCATCAGGGCGACCTGAAGACGGCCCTGCCGCAGCTTGAGGAATGCCAGGTCCTGGCCCGGCGGCTGGGTGACGAGTCCGCTCTCGCGTTCGCCACCCAGGTCTCGGGCATCGCCGCCTTCTCGGCGGGAGAGCCCCGGCGAGGTCTCGCGCTCCTGGAGGAGGCCCGCGCCGGGCACCTGGCCGGTGGGGACGTCGACGCCGCCGCCATCAACCGGTTCTACGCCGCCGCCTACGGCGCGGCCGAGGCCCCGGAGCTCAGCATCACCCTGGGCGACTGGTTCCTCGCGCTGTCGGACGCCCGGGGCGCCCAGCTGTCGCGCGGGTACGCGCTGTTCGCCCTGGGCATGGCCGCGTGGAACCAGGGCGACTGGCGCAGGACCGAAGCCCTGATGAAGGAGGCGGCCGAGCTGCGGAACACGCTCAACGACCGGTGGGGCCTCACGCAATGCCTGGAGGTGCTGGCCTGGACGGCCTGCGCGCAGGGCCGATACGAACGGGCGGCCACGATACTCGGCACCGCGCATCCGCTGTGGCGGGCGATGGGAGCCTCACCGACCCGGCTGTTTCCCCACGTACGGGGCCACGAGCAGTGCATGGCCCGCGCCCACGAGGAACTGGGCGGGCGGGCGTTCGCGGCGGCCTTCCGCCAAGGGGCGCGGCTCGGGCTGAAGCGGACGATCACGTACGCGATCGAGCGGGCCGACGACGAGTAGATGTTCTCAGAGGCAAGGCGGGACGCCGGGACCGATCTCAGCGGTGACCCGATCGGCTCCGGCGTCCCTCTGTTCAGGGGGTTCCGTAATGATCGTTTATTCAGTATGGCAACCTCCGTCCTGATGGCGTCCGCAGATCTGGCCGATCATCTCTGGTGCGGATAGGACTTTTGCGGACACGGATCTGGCGCATGGACTCTCTCTCGTAACCTTTCCGGATCGTGGGCGAGTGGGCCCGGGTTTCAGCACTGGGGCGCGCCGACAGGCAGTTCGCACCAGACGACCTTTCCCCGATGGGTACGGATGCTTCCCCAGCAACACGACAGTGTGTCGACCAGGTTCAGACCGTGCCCCCTCTCCTCGTCCGGGCGGGGCGTACGCACCTGAGGCAGTTCGGGATTCGTGTCCTCGACCTCGAAGCGCAGCAACCCGTCCTCAGCGGAGAGGCTGAGATCGACGGTCCCTTTCACGTATTTCAACGCGTTGGTGACCAACTCGCTGACCAGCAGTTCGGCGACCTCACCCTGGCCGTCGAAGCCCCATTGGGACAGCAGCGCACGTGTCAGGTGGCGTGCCTTGGGCACCGAGCCGAGCTGGTGCGGGAGCCTCCATGAGGCGACCCGCCGCGTGTCGGCTGAACAGTCGTTCTCGACCCTGGCCGCGAACCTGTGTCGCTCATGTGCACCATCCCCTTGCGACGCAGACCCCATCCCTGCTCCAAGCAGTAGGTGACGAAAGACTTCGCCTCGCGGTCGGGAACGAGGGGGGGTGGACTTGGAGGGCTGATGCTTGTACATGGCTCGCAGCCTCGATCCTCACTTTCGGCGGGGTACTTTGGCCACAAGCCTCCCTCACACCTCGCGATGACGAGAGGTGAGAAATCCCCATACGACTACCTATTTCGACTACGTAGGTAGTCCCCGGGACACCTACCTACTCGACCGGCTGATCATGCCCAACCGGTAGCGTCCTGTAGTCGTACAGTTACGTTAGGTAGTTTTAGCTGATGGGCATCGGTGCAGAGGGTCCACTCCTGATCGAAAGGAAGCCGATGCGCATCCCCTCCCTCGCGGCGTCATCACTGGCCCTCGCGGCGCCGCTTGCCACCGGCGCCCCCGCACTCACGGCCATACCCGCCCATGCCGCCGCGGCACGCTCGTGCGTGCCCGCCTCCCTCCAGGCCGCCCCCGTTCACGCGGCGGTCGCGCCGGTCTACTTCGAGACGCAGACCGCGGAGCGCGCCGAGCCGTTCGTCTTCCAGCTCGGGCTGGTCCGCGAGGTCCCCGCTCCCTGAGAACCCAAGAGCCACTCCCCGCACCACCGAAGCCTCCGCGGTCACGCCCGCGGAGGCTTCGGTGTGAACGGGGCCCTCAGCTTGTTCGTCCTCGACGCGCTCACCCCGGCACTGCGACGCACCGACGCCCACACCCTCCTGATTGGATTCGTTCGGCAGAAACTTGACCATGGTCACGGAAGCGCCTTACGTTCGAGCGGTGAATCTCACAGGGAAATCAGCCGTCGCCGGTCGTACCGACTCCCGGTACGAGGACCCGGGAACCTCCGGACGCCCGGCATGAACGTCGACGAGCTCGTCGCGATCGACGTCCACACGCACGCCGAGGTGTCCAAGGACGGCCACGGCTCGCTGAGTCCGGAGCTGTTCGGCGCGTCGGCGGAGTACTTCAAGGGGCACGCGCGGCCGAGCATCCCCGAGATCGCCGCCTACTACCGCGAGCGGAAGATGGCCGCGGTCGTGTTCACCGTGGACGCCGAGCACGCCACAGGTCACCCGCGCATCTCCAACGAGGAGGTGGCGGCGAGCTGCGCCGAGCACGCCGACGTGCTGATCCCGTTCGGCAGCGTGGACCCGTGGAAGGGGCGGGCGGGCGCCCGTGAGGCGCGCAGACTCGTCGAGGAGTACGGCGTGCGCGGCTTCAAGTTCCACCCCAGCATCCAGGGCTTCGCGCCGAACGACCCGATGGCCTACCCCCTCTATGAGGTCATCGAGGAGCTCGGGGTGCCCGCGCTGTTCCACACCGGGCAGACCGGCATCGGCGCGCGAGTGCCGGGCGGGGGCGGGATCCGGCTGAAGTACGGCAATCCGATGCTGGTCGACGACGTCGCCGTGGACTTCCCCGAGCTGCGGATCATCCTGGCCCACCCGTCTTTCCCCTGGCAGGACGAGGCGCTCGCGATGGCCACGCACAAGCCGTACGTCTACATCGATCTGTCCGGATGGTCGCCGAAGTACTTCCCCCCGCAACTCGTCCACTACGCGAACACGCTGCTCAAGGAGAAGGCGCTCTTCGGCTCCGACTACCCGGTGATCACCCCCGACCGCTGGCTGGCCGACTTCGCCAAGCTCGACATCAAGCCCGAGGTCCGTCCGATGATCCTCAAGGACAACGCCGTGGGCCTGCTCGGGCTCCGTCCATGACCCCTGATCATGGGCGCCTCTAAATCACATTAAAGACGGCCATATATACAAAAAGGCGACATGATGCCTTTTTGACCTGTTTATCATCATTAAGTCAGAGCCGGTTTCGGACAGGCCAGCTCTCCGCCCAGCATCGGTCCTAATTTTCTGACCTGCCATTTTCCGAAGACGCTTCAGGACGCTTATATTCCCGCCGGTTCTATACCAGAAGTTAGGAAGCCCAGAAAA
Source organism: Nonomuraea sp. CA-143628 (assembly GCF_050942315.1). Lineage (NCBI taxonomy): Bacteria > Bacillati > Actinomycetota > Actinomycetes > Streptosporangiales > Streptosporangiaceae > Nonomuraea > Nonomuraea sp. CA-143628. The sequence continues at coordinate 4,648,855 of NZ_CP192072.1, read as the reverse complement.
TATTGCGGGTGCGGCCCGAAATATGATCGGTTACGAGCGTGAGAAATTTTCTCATCGTGGGCGGCGGGGTGGCCGGCGCGAGCGCGGGATACTTCCTCGCCGAGTTCGGCACCGTGACGCTGCTGGAGATGGAGCACGCTCCCGGCTACCACGCGACCGGACGGTCGGCCGCGCTCTTCTCCGAGTACTTCGGCAACCCGGCCGTACGAGCGCTCACCACGGCGAGCCGGTCGTTCCTCACCACGCCACCGCCCGGTTTCGCGGACGGTCCGCTGCTGGCCCCGCGCGGCGTGCTGACGCTGTGTCCCGTGGGCGCGGAGGAGCAGTTCGCCGAGATGCTGGCCGACGGGCTGTCGGCCCCGACCCCGGTCCGTGAGATCGACCACGACGAGGTACACCGGCTCTGCCCGATCGTGCGGTCCGGCTGGTACAGCCGCGCCATGCTGAAACCAGGGGCCATGGACATCGACGTTGACGCGCTCCACCAGGGCTTTCTCCGCGGCATTCGGGCGCGCGGCGGCCAGGTGATCACGTCGGCGCGGGTGCGGAGCCTGTCCTGGCGGGACGGGCTCTGGCACGCGGCGGCCGACGCGGGCGAGTTCGCCGCGCCGATCGTGGTCAACGCGGCCGGGGCGTGGGCGGACGAGGTGGCCGGGCTCGCCGGGATCCGGTCCATCGGCCTGCGACCGCTACGGCGCACCGCCTTCCTCACCGACCTGCCCGAAGACGTGGGCCTGCCCGAAGACATCGATCTGCCTCAAGGCGTCGGTCTGCCCCAAAGCCTCAGCTCGGCCCGGTGGCCGATGGTGACCGACGTGGCGGACACCTTCTACTTCAAGCCCGAGTCGGGACGCCTGCTCGTCTCACCCGCCGACGCGACCCCGATGCCGCCCGGTGACGTCCGTCCCGACGACCTCGACGTCGCGATCGGCGTGGAGCGATTACAGCGGGCCACCACGTTGGAGATCCGCAGCGTCCGGCACGCGTGGGCCGGCCTGCGCAGCGTGGTGGCGGACGACACGCCCGTGGTCGGCGAGGCCCCGGACGCGCCGGGCTTCGTCTGGCTGGCCGCGCTCGGCGGTTACGGCGTGCAGACCGCGCCCGCCGTCGGCCGGATCGCCGCCGCGGCGGCGACGCGCACCCCGCTGGACGGCGCGTACGACCACCTCTCACCGGAACGCACTCATCTGGAACGGCATGGAACGCCTACGAGTAAGGCGGCATTCCTAACGGAGAGGTGGAAATGACCGGACAGCCGACCGGCAACGACCAGGAAGGGTCCCAGGGGCAGCAAGCAGCCCCTTCCCAGTTATCGATCGAATCCCAGAGCTTCGCCGGCCGAGCGGTCGACTTCGGGGGGTTCCGCCCGATCTCCGCGCTGATCGAGGAGCAGACCGACCGCCATCCCGAGCGCCCGGCGGTGTCGTTCGAGGGCCGGATGCTCACCTATCGGCGACTGGACGAGCTGGTGAACGGCCTGGCGGCCACACTGACCGGGCACGGCGTGGGCAAGGGCGACGTGGTCGCGGTCCTGCTGGTCAACTCCCTGGAACTGCCCATCACCTATCTGGCGCTGATGAAGCTGGGCGCGGCGTTCGTACCACTGGACCCCTCGTGGCCGGAGGACCGGATCCGCGGCACCTTCGGGGTGCTGCCGGGCGGGCCGATCCTGTGCGCCACCGCGGACGCGCTGCCACGGGAGTTACGGCACCGCGCGGTCACCGTCGAGGTCGACCGGATCGTCCCGTCGCCCCGGCGCCCGGCGGTGCCCGTGGGCCCCGATGATCTGATCTACGGCTATTTCACCTCGGGCACCACGGGCACGCCGAAGTGCGCGATGAACCGGCACGCGGGGCTGACCAACCGGTTTCGCTTCATGACGCGCTACTTCGCCGCGACGGGCGCGGACGTCGTCCTGCAGAACAGCAGGCACACCTCCGACTCCTCGCTCTGGCAGCTGTTCTGGCCGCTGACCACGGGCGGTCACACCGTGCTGCCCGTACAGGAGGAGTTCCTCAACCTGCGGCACACCATCGACCTGATCGCCGCGTACGGCATCACGACCGCGGACTTCGTCTCCAGCGTCTTCAACGCGCTGGTGGCCATCGTGGACAGCGACGAGCAGGCGCTCCGGAAGCTGTCGTCGCTGCGGCGGCTCGTCGTCGGCAGCGAGGCGGTCAACCCGCGCGCGGTGCACCGGCTGATGGCGCTGCTCCCGGGCCTGCGGGTGACCAACGGTTATGGGCCGACGGAGGCGTCCATCGGGATGGTCTTCCATCCCGTGTCCGAGGCGGACGGGGACACGATTCCGCTGGGCCGCCCGATCGACAACTGCTATGCCGTGGTGGTCGACGACGACCTGCGGCCGGTGCCGCCCGGCACCACCGGCGAGCTGGCCATCGGCGGCGAGTGCCTCGGCGAGGGGTACTTGGGTGATGCGGCGGCCACCGCCAAGGCGTTCGTCCCCAACCCGTTCCCGGAGGTCATCCCCGGCCCCCGGCTCTACCTCACCGGCGATCTCGGTCATCTGGACCACGAGGGCCGGTTGTTCTTCTCCGGTCGCAAGGACTTCCAGGTCAAGATCCGCGGCGTCCGGATCGAGCTGGGCGAGATCGAGGTGGCCGCCGAGAGTTGCCCGGGGGTCCGGCAGGCGGAGGTCCTGGTGGCCGAGCAGCGCGGGACGAAGGCGCTGGCGCTGTTCGCCTCCGGCACCGGTCTCACCGAGGCCGCGCTCGGTGAGCACCTGCGCCGCACCCTGCCCAGGACCAGCATGCCCCGCTACTTCTTCCTGCTGCCGGAGATGCCGCTGAACGACAACGGCAAGGTCGACCGGGGGCGGCTCCAGGCGGTCCTCGACGGCAGGCTGGCCGAGGACACCGCCCGGCTGGCCGAGAGCGCGCCGACCACGAACCTGGCCGACCAGGTCCTGCGGGCGCTGCGCTCGGCGCTAGGCCGGCCCGGCCTGACGGGCGACGCGCACTTCGCGGAGGCGGGCGGCGACTCCATCCAGGCCCTGTCCGTCGTGCACATGATCACCGCGGAGTGCGGTGTGCGGGTCGACGTCAAGGATCTGTACGACCACCCGACCGCGAACGAGCTGACGCCCCTGATCGAGGCCCGGCGGCGCGACGGCGTGGCCATCGAGGACGAGTCCGTGCTCATGGCCCACGACTCGACGGTGCCGGAGGGCGAGCCCATCCGGCCCGCCGACCGGTCGGGCAGGCTGCGGACCGTGCTGGTCACCGGGGCGACCGGCTTCGTCGGCAGCCGCCTGGTCCATGAGCTGCTGGCCCGTACGGACCTGCGGGTTCGCTGCCTCGCGCGGGCCGCCGACGACACCGGCGCGACCGCGCGGGTCGTCGGGGCGCTCCTGGAGCGGGGGCTGTGGGAGCCGCGGTTCGCCGACCGGCTGGAGGGGTACGCGGGCGACCTGGCGTTACCGGGCCTCGGGCTGACCGCCCGGACCTGGGAGCACCTGGCACGCACGTGTGACCTGGTGCTCCACAACGGCGCGCTGGTGAACTTCCTGTTCGACTATCGCGCCCATCGTCAGGTCAACGTGCGCGGCACCATCGAGCTCGTACGGCTCGCGATGGCCTACCGGCCCGTGCCGATGCACTATGTCTCGACGCTCGGGGCGCTCCAGGACGAGGCCCTCCGGCACGACGACCGCCTGCCGGAGGACTACGAACCTTCCCTCGCCAGGACGCCCACCGGCGGATACGGCCGGTCCAAGTGGATCGCCGAACGCTACCTCGCCGAGGCCCGGCGCCGGGGCGCGCTGGTCACCATTCTGCGGCTCGGCGAGGTGATGCCGGCCGCCGACAACGGATATCCGAATCCGGTGGCCTTCACCCATCTGCTGCTGTCGGCCTTCCTGCGGCTGGGCGTCATGCCCGAGGTCGCCACGCGCTCCGACTACACCCCGGTCGACTATGTGGCGGCCCGCGTGGCGGCGGCGGTGTGCGACGACGGCGCCTGGGGCCGTACGCTGCACGTCTTCCGTCCGGAGAGCGTCAGCTTCGACGACGTCCTGCCGCGCGCCGGCGCGGTCATCGCGCCGATCCCGTGCGGGGACTTCGTGACGCTGGTCCGCGAGGCGGGCCGGGCCACCGCCGATCGCGAGCTGGCCGCGCTCGCGTCCCTCCTGCCCGCTCCGGAGGGCACGGGCGAGGACGGGTTGAAGCGGGCCTTCGCCGGCCTGCTGACCGACAATCCCGCGCTGTTCCGCAAGGACGAATGCCGCCGGCTGGAGCAGCGCCGGCAGCTCGACGACGGCGGCCTGGACGGCTCGATCACCGCGTACCACGCCCGGCTGGCGAGCGGGAGCGGGGACGGCCGCGCGGTGAAGGGACGCCCGCTGATCACCACGCGACAGAGAGGCTAGGATGCGACACCGCAAGATGGGGAACCTCGGCTGGGCGGTCAGCGAGGTCGGATACGGCATGTGGGGCATCGGCGGCGGCCCTGGCAACTTCACCGGGTGGGACTACGACGTCGCCCCGCGCTGCCTCGACGAGGCCGTGGCGCTGGGCTGCGACTTCTTCGACACGGCCTGGGTGTACGGCCGAGGCGTCAGCGAGCAGATGCTCGGCGCGCTGCTGCGCCGCCATCCCGACCGGAAGCTGTACGTCGCCACGAAGATCCCCCCGAAGAACCGCGAATGGCCGCCGGGACCGGACGACACCCTCGACGACGCCTACCCCGCCGACCACATCAGGGAGTACACCCATCGCAGCCTGGACAACCTCGGGGTGTCGCGCATCGACCTGATGCAGTTCCACACCTGGGAGGACCGGTGGGCGGCCGACGAACGCTGGCAGGAGGCGATCACCGACCTCAAGCGTGAGGGGGTCATCGACGCGGTCGGCATCAGCGTCAACCGGTGGGAACCGGCCAACTGCTTCGCCGCGCTCGACACCGGCCTCATCGACGTCATCCAGGTGATCTACAACATCTTCGACCAGGCGCCCGAGGACGAGCTGTTCGACCGCGCGCTGCGCGACGGCATCGGGATCATCGCCCGCGTACCGTTCGACGAAGGCACCCTCACCGGCACGCTGAGCGCCGACAGCACCTGGCCGGAGGAGGACTGGCGCAGCACGTACTTCTGCGCGGAGAACCTCGGGCCGAGCGTCGAGCGGGCCGAGCGCCTCAAGGCGGCCCTCCCCGAGGGCACCTCGCTGCCCGAGCTCGCCCTGCGGTTCATCCTCAACCACCCGGCGGTCAGCACGGTGATCCCGGGCATGCGCAAACCCGCCCACGTACGGGCGAACTTCTCGGTCAGCGACGGCCGGCCGCTCGACGACGCGCTGCTCCAGGAGCTCCGCCGGCACCGCTGGGACCGCGTCCCGGCCTGGTGGTCCGGGTGAACCCGCTGATCGTCATGTGGGCGCACTCCCGCTCGGCCTCGACGGCGTTCCTGCGCATGATGATCGAGCGCGGCGACGTGACCGTGCTGCACGAGCCGTTCCTCGCCCTGACCGAGGAGGGCGCGGTGCCGCTCCCAGACCGCCACGCCATGGCCCGATCGGAAAAGGAGCTCCTCATCGGCCTCAGGGAGCTGGCCCGCGTGCGGCCGGTGTTCGTCAAGGAGGTGCTCGACTACGACTACGGCTACCTCTTCGACCATCCCGAGGAGCTCTCCGGGATCGTCCACACCTTCATCGTCCGCGATCCCAAGCCGACCATCAGCTCGCACTACGCGATCAAACCGGCGGTGACCCGCGCGGAGATCGGCTACGAACGGCTGTACCGGCTGTTCGAGCTGGCCTGGTCGGCGACCGGGCGCAGGCCGCTCGTCATCCGCACGGAGCGACTGGTCGCGGAGCCGGCGAAGGTGGCCGAGGTCTTCTGCGCGTACGCCGGTCTGCCGTTTCTCGCGCACGCGCTCACCTGGGACTCCGGAGAGCGGCCCGAGTGGCGGCGGACCCGACGGTGGCATCTCGACGCGATCGGCAGCGCCGGCTTCGAGGACCGCCGCAACACCTACCCGGACACCGTCGACAACCACTCCGCCCTGAGGGCCTTCTACGACCACCATCTGCCCTTCTACCAGCGGCTCATCCAGCACGACTTCTGACCGGGAGGCCCCATGTCAACGGACACCGCCCCAGCCCCCACCACCGTGAAGCAATCTCCGGGCCAGGCGTTCGCGCGGGCGTTCGCGGCCGACCCCGGCCGCGCCGAGGTGACCTTCGACTACACCATCACCGAGGCACACGAGCCGACCAAGGACAGACCACGCCTGACCGTACGCAACCTGCTCAAGGTCCGCCCCACCGACGACATCGCCCGGTTCTGGACGGAGTCCCGGCCCACACCGGAAGAGCAGAAGGCGGTGCGCGGCTCCGACGTCCGCCGCGAGGCGGCCTTCAGGTTCGGCATGGGCGAGGCGGGGGTGCACCCGATCCGGGCGTGGGTGCAGATCCCCGACGGGCTGGCCGACGACCCGGACGCGCTGGCCACCTTCCTCGACTACCGATTACTGGTACGGCTCGCCACCGCCGAGAACCTGGCCCTGACCAACGCCCTGCTCGACCACCCGGAGATCGCCCGGCTCCCCTACGACACCGACTACGTCACCGGAGTCCTGACGGCCTGCGACGAGGTCGAGCAGTCGGGTGCCACCCCGCACGCGATGATCATCAACCCGAACGACTACTACCACCGGCTCGTCGGCCGCGACGGCCTGCTGGCCGACCTGGCGGCGGGCAACGGCATGAAGATCAGCCGCAACCGGTGGATCAGCCCGGGGTCCGCCCTCGTCGGCGACATCTCGGTGGCGGCCAGGCTCCTGGACGCCCGCCACTCGGTCATCCGGGTGGCGGAACCGCCGCCCGGGACGTTCGCCCGGCCTGGGGTGGCTGTGTGCGCGGAGGTGTACGAGGGGGTGGCGGTCCATCTTCCGGCGCTGTTCTACCTCGTCACCCCTGCCTTGTGACCATGACCGTCGCGGTTCCTGTGACGGTCCATGGTGGCTGGGGTCCCTTGGGAGATACCCCCTCCGGGGGAGTGGAAGAAGTCGGTCCGTGGTGGCTGGGGTCCTTTTGGAGGGATACCCCCTCCGGGGGACGGAGGATAAACCGTAGGCGATGAATTGCGGTAAATGCCGTACTTTGAATTTCGGGCAGATCACTGGAAGGCGGGCGAGCGTGACGGACACACATGAGGAATATCGGCGCAACGGTTGGTGGCGAAGCGCGACTTTCCTGGATGACCTTCGCCATCATGTGACGGAATTTCCCGACAAGCCAGCACTCATCAGTCGGCGCGTCGCCGATGGCCAAACCGACGTCGTCAGCTACGCCGAGCTCGACCGGCTGACCGACCGGATCGCCCACGGCCTGATCCGGCTGGGCGTACGGCCGGGAGACTACATCGCCGTCCAGTTACCCAACCGCCGCGAGATGCTGCCGCTGACGCTGGCCTGTATCAAGGTCGGCGCGCGTATCGCGCCGCAGTTCCCCATCTACCGGCATCGCGAGCTCGACTTCATGATCCGGCTGACCGAGGCACGCCTCTTCATCACCGTGAACCAGCTCGGCGACCTGCCCACGGCCGAGACCGCGATGACGCTCGCGAGCGAGATCCCGACCCTGGAGCACGTGGTCATCCTCGGCGGCGAGGGCCCGCCCGGGTCCATCGGGTTCGAAGAACACCTCCTCGACCCGGAACCCGGTGATCCAGCGGAGCTGGCCGGGCGCGCGCTGGGTCCGGACGATCCGTTCCTCATCCTGTTCACCTCGGGGACGACCGGAGAGCCCAAAGGCGCGCTGCACAGCCAGAACACCCTGCATGCCGCCATCCGCGGCTACGGGGACGCGTACGGCCTGGACGACAGCCTGGTCATCATGACGGCGCAGACCTCCATGCACTATGTGGGCCTGGTGATGACGTACCTGCAGGCGTTGATGCTGGGCGGCACCGCCGTCACGGCCGACCTCTGGAACCCCGGCGTCTACCTCGACCTCATGGCCGAGCACGGCGTCACGATGTATTACGGCACGCCGCCCTTCGCCCGGGAGATCAGCGAGGAGCAGAAGGCCAACCCGCGGCAGATCCCCAGTCTGCGGATCTTCGTGTCCGGCTCGGCGCCCGTCCCGCCGCACCTGGTGGAGCAGGTGAGCGAGATCCTCGGAGTACGGGTGTACGCGCTGTGGGGCATGACCGAGAACGGCGGCGTCACCATGACCCGGCCCGAAGACCCGCCGGAGCGGGCGGGCGAGAGCGACGGCACCGTCGTGGCCGGCATGGAGGCGCGCATCGTCGACGAGGAGAATCAGCCGGTCCCGGCCGGCGAGATCGGCGCGTTGCAGGTACGCGGCGCGGCCCAATGCCTCGGCTACTACCGGCGCGACGAGATCTACGCCAAATCGGTCACGCCGGACGGCTGGTTCGACACCGGCGACCTGGCCCGCGACGACGGCTACGGCGGCGTGCGCATCTCCGGCCGGACCAAGGACGTCATCATCGCGAACATGTGTCTCAAGCTGCCGGTCAGCGACATCGAGGCACTGCTCGGCCGGCACCCCGCCGTCCGCGACATCGCGCTCATCGGCATCCCGGACCCGAAGCTGGTCGAGCTGGTGTGCGCCGTCGTGACGCCGGCGGGTGAGCCGCCCACGCTGGAGGACCTGCGAACCCACCTGGAGGATGCCGGCGTGAACAGCTGGTTCTGGCCCGAGCGCCTCGAACTCGTCGAGGCGATGCCACGGACCCTCACCGGCAAGATCCGAAAGGTCGAACTCCGGGAGCGGTTCGGCGCGGCGTCGAGCTGAGGTGCGCGGATCTCGCGTGCTCCCGCTGGCGGTGCTGTGCGGGAGCGCCTTCCTCGGTGCGATCGACGTACAGCTGGCGAACATCGCGTTCCCCGACATGCTCCGGAGCTTCCCGAGCAGCGGGCTGCCCGAACTGTCGTGGGTGTTCAACGGCTACGCGATCACCTTCACGGCGGCGCTGCTGCCGGCGGGCGGCCTGGCCGACCGGTTCGGCTATCGGCGGGTGTTCCTCGCCGGGCTGACGGTGTTCGTGGTCGGCGCGGCCCTGTGCGCGGTCGCTCCCTCGGCCGGCATCCTGATCGCGGCCAGAGTGGTGCAGGGCGTGGGCGGTGGCGTGATCACTCCGCTGACGCTCGCGCTGATCCTGCCGTACTACCCGCCGGAACGGCGGGGCACGGCGATCGGTCTGTGGAGCGCGACGCAGTCGGTGGCGACCGCATCCGGGCCGTCGCTCGGCGGCTTTCTGGTCGCCGTCTGGGACTGGCGCACGGTGTTCTTCCTCCACCTGCCGGTCGGGCTGGTCGTGCTGTTCGGCGCGTGGCGGACACTGGCGCGGACGCCGCCGTCCGCCCCGTCACGGATGCCGGACATCCTCGGCCTGCTTCTGCTGGTGGCGGCCATCGGCCTGCCTTCGCTGGCCATCGTGCAGAGCGACGCGTGGGGGCCGGGCAGCCCGGGTACGATCCTGGCCCTCGTCGCCGGTGTCCTCGTCGGCGTGGTCTTCGTCCGGCGGGCGCGTTCGCATCCCGCTCCCATCGTGGACCTGAAGATCCTCCGGGCACGGGGCACCCAGCGGGCCAACCTCGCGATGTTCCTGCTCGGGCTGGTGATGTTCGCCCTTCCGCTGGCCAACATCCTGTTCCTGACCAAGATCTGGGGGTACTCCGAGGCCCAGGCGGGGCTCGCCGTCACTCCGGGCGCGGTCGTGCAGGTCCTCACCGCGCCGCTCACCGGTCGGCTGGCGGCGAAGACCGGGCACCGCAGGCTGGCGTTGGGCGGGGTGGTGCTGCTCTCGCTCGCCACCGGCTACCTGGCGGTCGCGGCCGGGGGCGATCAGGCGTACCTCACGGTGATCCTGCCCGCGGTCGTCACCACCGGGATGGGCATCGCCGTGCTGGTCAACGCGCTCAGCGGTGCCGCCGTCGCCGAGATTCCGCCCGCCCGGCTGGCCACCGGCACCGCCATGTCCGTCACCTCGCGCGCCTGTGGGGCGGTCATCGGCGTCTCCGCGCTCGTACTGGTGCTGTCGGGGGATCGCCTCGGCTCGACCGTCGCGTACCACGGTGTTTGGGCGACCATGCTCGGGCTCTGCGCCCTCATCGCCGTCGCCGCCTCGGGGCTGCGCAGCCCCGAGGCACCCGCCACGGCGGACGCCGGCCGGCACGAGCCCGGCTCGAAGACGCCGTGACGGACACCGTCCGTCACGGCGGGAGACGTCCGTCAGGGCGGGCGGCGTCCGTCACGGCGGGCGGCGTCCTCAGGCGCTGTCCCTCAAGTGCCGGTCCTCGGGTGCCGGTCCTCAGGCGGGGACGACCTCGAAGCGGCGGTTGGTGAGGCTGGGGTTCTTGGCGCGTACGGTCTTGACCCGCTCCGCGCCGATGACCGCGGACGCCACTCCCGGAGCCTCGCCCGCCGAGGCCGCTATCTGGCCCATCGGGTCCACGACGGAGCTGTGGCCGGTGTAGTTCGAGCCGGTCTGCCCGCAGGCGATGACGTAGGCGGTGTTCTCGATCGCGCGGGCGCGGGCCAGCGTGATCCAGTGGTCCTCCTTGGCGGGCCCGGCGACCCACGCGGCGGGTACGACGAGCGCCTCGGCCCCGGCGTCGACCAGGAACCGGGCCATCTCGGGGAAGCGGAGGTCGTAGCAGGTCATGACGCCGAAGGTCAGATCGCCCAGGGTGAAGATCAGCGGCTCGGGCTTGTGCGCCTGGACCCGGTCGGACTCGCGGTAGCCGAAGGCGTCATAGAGGTGGACCTTGCGGTAGACACCCACGAGGTCGCCACCGGAGTCCACGGCGATCACGGTGTTGCTCGGCTTGCCGGACCCTCCGGTCGGCGCCTCGGTCATGCCGGCGACGACGGCGATGCCGTGCTTCTTCGCCAGCGCGCCGATCGTGGTCGCGAAGGGGCCGTCAAGGGGTTCGGTCTCCGAGACGATGTCGGCCGTGACGTCCGAGTTGGAGTACATGGCGTTCTCCGGCAGGACGATGAGCTGGGAGCCCTGGGCCGCCGCCTGCTCGATCAGTGCGGTGGCCGCTTCGAGGTTGGCGGGCTTGTCGGTGGTGGCGCCGAACTGGCCGACGGTGACGAGCATGCTGTGTCTCCTAACGATTGCGGGTGAGTTCGCGGGTCTGGTCGAGAGCGGCCCGGAAACCGGCCATGATGGCGCCGTGCTCCATGGTCAGGACGAGTTGGTCGGCGCCGTTCTCCAGCGCGAACGCCTTCTCCTGCGCCGACCACGCGGGCAGCACCCAGGGCTTGCCGGCGGCGCGGGCCGCGTCCGCCACGATCTTGAGGTCGGCGAAGTCGCCTTCCGACCGGCTGTAGGCGCCGCGCTCCCGGCGCAGCGACAGGTCACTGGGGCCGACGAAGACGCCGTCGACCGTGGGGAGCGCGAGGATGTCGGCGATCTGCTCCAGGGCACCGGCGTCCTCGATCATGGGGTAGACGCGGGTCTCGCGGTCCTGCCGGGCGGTCCACTCGTCGTCGAAGCCGCCATAGCGGGTCGTACGGCCGCCCGCGAAACTCCGGTCGCCCAGCGGCGGGAACTTACCGAACCCGCAGATGGCGGCCGCGTGCGCGACACCCTCGATGTGGGGCACGACGACGGCGGTGGCGCCGAAGTCGAGGGCCTGCTGGATCGGGCCCCGCTCCGGTCCCAGGACCTTGGCCAGCACCTCCAGGTCGAGAGCACGCAGGAACGGGATATAGCGTTCCAGATCGGCCAGATCGAACGAGCCGTGTTCGATGTCGAGGACCACCGCCCCGTAACCCAGGTCCGCCACGATCTCGGCCGCGGCGAAGCTCGGACCGGACAGCCAGGCGGCATATCTCCGGTCTTGCTGGTCCTGCAATGGATACTCCTAACGGAAATTGGTATACGCTGTGTATACACATGAACGTGGGGGGTGGCATGGATTGGGAACCGGACAGGGTCCCGGCGACGACGGCCGGTGAGCGTGCTTACCGGTGGACGAGGGAGGCGATCCTCGGCGGCCGGTTTCCTGAGGGTTCCTTCCTGGAGGAGAAGCTGGTCTGCGACGAGGCCGGCGTGTCGCGGACTCCCGTCCGGGAGGCGTTCCACCGTCTGGCGGCCGAGAAGTACATCGACCTGCAGCCCAGGCGAGGCGCCCAGGTGCGGAGCGTGACGGCCGGCGAGCTGTTCGAGACCTACGAGATGCGGCAGGTGCTCGAGATCCACGGTTTCCGGATCCTGTGCGAGACGAAGACCGACATCCCGACGGGCCTGTCCGCGCACCTGGACCTGATGGAGGAGCCCTCGACGCTGGCGCGGTGCCGGGCCGGCGACCGCGACGCGATCGCCGAGCACGCGAAGATGGATTTCTTCTTCCACTATTCGTTTGTGAAGGCGACGGGCAACACCGTCCTGACCGACCTGTTCACCAGCCTCCAGCCGCGCCACCAGCGGATCGGGGTCAGCGCGATCTCGCTGCGGCCCAACCGGCTGGCGGTCATCGGCCCGGAGCACCGCGCCCTGCTCGCGGCGCTGACCGAGCACGACTTCGAGGCCGCCGAACGTACGCTGCGCAACCATCTGCGCCCCGACGAGTCGGTGGTCTCCCGCCTGAAGTGAACACCCGATAGACAGCTCGATCACTTCGCCATGGCCCGCCACAGCTCGCGGCGCTCGGCCTGCTCGGCGGGATCGGGCACCGGCGCCGCCGCGACGAGCCGCTTGGTGTAGTCGGTCCGCGGCTGGTTCAGCACCTCGCGAGCCGGCCCGTGCTCGACCAGCCGCCCGTGTTGCAGGACGGCGACATCGTGCGCGAGCAGTTCGACGACCCCGAGGTCGTGGCTGATGAACAGGCAGGAGAAGCCGAGCCGGTCCTGCAACTCCTGGAACAACCGCAGCACGGTGGCCTGCACCGACACATCCAGCGCCGAGGTGGGCTCGTCGGCGATGAGCAACTCGGGCTCCAGCGCCAGCGCGCGGGCGATCCCGACGCGCTGCCGCTGACCGCCCGACAGCTCGTGCGGGAACCGGTCGGCCCAGCTCTTGGGCAGCTCCACCTGCTCCAGCAGGTCCAGCACCCGCTCGCGTACGGCGGCGCGACCGGCGTACCGATTGATGATCATCGGTGCCGCGATCGAGTCGCCGATCGACCGGCGCGGGTCGAGCGAGGAGCCCGGATCCTGGAAGACCATCGAGTACGTCCGGCGGAAGTCGCGCAATTGCCCGGCTTTGAGCCCTGTCACCTCGCGCCCGCAGATCTCGATCGCGCCCGCCGAGGCCCGCGCCAGCCCGACGATCGCCCGGCCGATCGTGGACTTGCCCGAGCCGGACTCCCCCACGAGACCGAGGACCTTCCCCTTCTCGATGGCGAAGCTGACGCCGTGCACCGCTTTGAAGCCCTTGCGGCCGAGCCGTCCGGGGTACTCGACCTCGAGATCGGTGACCCGCAGCGTCATGCCATCGGCGGGCTCGGCCGTGGCGCGGGCCGATTCCGCCTGCCCGCGCCGGGGCACCGCGGCCAGCAGCTTGCGGGTGTACTCGTGGCGGGGGTCGGCGAACAGCCGGGCGACGGGTGCCTCCTCCACGACCTCGCCCTGCTTCATCACCACGACCCGGTCGGCCAGGTCGGCGACCACTCCCATGTCGTGGGTGATGACGATGACCGCCGAGCCGAGGTCCTTCTGCAGACGGCGCAGGAGCTCCAGGATCTCCGCCTGCACGGTGACGTCGAGGGCGGTGGTCGGCTCGTCGGCGATGATGACCTCCGGCGAGCCGCAGATCGCCATGGCGATCATCGCGCGCTGCCGCTGACCGCCGGACAGCTGGTGCGGGTAGCTGTCGATCCGCGACTCCGGCTCCGGGATGCCGACCTTGCGCAGCAGTTCCAGGGTCCGCGACCGGGCCTCGGCGACGGGCAGGCGCTCGTGGCACAGGATCGCCTCGATGATCTGCTCGCCGATGGTGTAGACGGGGTTCAGCGCGGTCATCGGCTCCTGAAAGATCATCGCGATCCGCTTGCCCCGGATGGCGCGCAGCGGCTCCTCGCCGAGGCCGATCAGCTCGGTGTCGCCGAACCGGATGCTCCCGCGGCGCCGCGCGTTCGGCGCCAGCAGCCCGAGCACCGACATCGAGCTGACGGACTTGCCCGAGCCGGACTCCCCGACCAGCGCCACCACCTCGCCCTTGGCGACCGAGAAGCTGACGTCTTTCACCGCGGCGGTCCATTCGCCCGCGATCTGGAAATCCACCGAGAGCTGCTCGACCGAGAGGATCGTGTCGGTTGTCATGTGTCTCCCCAAACGCTCATGCAGGGCTACTCGGCCTTGGTGTTGCGGTCGTACTCCTGGATGTAGGCGGAGCAGAAACCGATGACCCGCTCGATCCAGATCTCGCCGATCTTGGCGTCGCCGAGGCTCACGTCGCCGGTGCATCCGGTCTCGCTCACCTCGGAGAAGTCCCAGAAGACGGTCCCGCGTACGGTCTGACCGGGGATCGCCGTCTCCAGGTAGCTCGTCGGCGTCCAGCCGCTGCCGGACGCCAGCCCTCCCGGGGCGGCCAGCTCACTGCGCACCTGCTCGGGGAACATCGCGAGCATCGCGGAGTGCTCGGGCTCGGCGCCGTGTCCGTACGCCGTGGTGGCGTCCTCGTACACGTCGCGCATGAGCGCGTAGCCGAGCTGCCACGGGTACAGGTGCCCGATCAGCACGCCAAGGTCGCGGCGCGCGTCGAGGGCGGCGCCGGTGACGGGCCCGACGTTGCCGCCGTTGTTGTCCACGATGATGATGCGCCGGAATCCGGACTGGACCAGCGCCTCGATGATCTCGTACGTGACGTTGCGCAGGGTCGCCTGACTCAGGGAGAGGTTGCCGGCGTAGCCGCGGAAGGTGCCGGAGTGCCCGTAGTGGAGGGCCGGGGCGACATAGCACCCGTTCTCCGCCGCCAGCTTGTCGGCGACCCATTCGGCCACGATGGAGTCCTCGTGGATGGGCAGGTGCGGGCCGTGCTGCTCGACGGCGCCGATCGGCAGCAGGATGATCGGGTCCCGTTCCGCCAGCTCCTTGACCTGGGTCCAGGAGAGCTCACCGAGCCTGTGGGTGGAAGGGAGGGTCATGTGGTGGTTCCTTTCGGTTGGTGCCACGTCTCAGCTGGTGCCACGGCGGCGCGGGTCGAGCAGGTCACGCAGGCCGTCCCCGAAGACGTTGAGGGCGAGGACGACGAGGATGATGAGCACGGACGGGTAGATCAGCAGCGTCGGCTGGACCTCCAGGAAGTCGCGGCCCGAGCCGACCATCGTGCCCAGCGAGGGCAGGGGCGGCTGCGCGCCGAGGCCGAGGAAGCTCAGGCCGGCCTCCATCTGGATGGCGAAGCTGACCGACAGGCTGAGCTGGACGATGATGGGCGCGGCCACGTTCGGCAGGATCGTCCCGGCCAGGATGCCGGCCGGTTTGGCGCCCATGATCTTTGAGGCTTCGACGTACTCCAGGTTCCTGATGGACAGCACCTGGGTGTACACGATCCTGGTGAATCTCGGGATGTACAGGACGCCGATCACCAGGACGACGTTCACCAGGGCCGGCCCCAGGATCGCCACCACCGCGATGGCCAGCACGATCGGGGGGAAGCTCAGCAGGACGTCGATGCCGCGCATGATGATCGTCGAGACCCAGCGGCCGACGTACCCGGCCACCAGTCCGAGCGCGACGCCGATGACCGCCGCCACCAGGACCGCCGACAGCGCCACCCCGAGGGAGACCCGCAGCCCGATCAGCAGGCGGGACAGCACGTCGCGGCCGAAGTCGTCGATGCCCAGCGCCGCGCCGGAGGTCAGCGGCTTGCCGACGATGTCGCGGTAATCGTACGGGGCAAGGAACGGGGCGAACACCGCGACGAGCGCGACCAGCAGCAGGAAGGCGCCCGCGACGGACGTCCTGCGGTTGGCCAGCAGCCGCCGCAGGAAGGTCTTCCTGTCGGCGCTCGTGATCGCCGGTGCGCCTGACAGCACAGTGGCCATGATCAGTTGTCCTCCGCCCGGGGGTCGAGTGCCCTGACGACCAGGTCTCCGACCAGGTTGACCAGGATGACGATGGTGGCCGCGGCGAGGACGACGGCCTGGATGACGGGGTAGTCGCGCTGCCCCACGGCGTTCATGAGCAGGGAGCTCATCCCCGGCCAGCCGAAGATGGTCTCCACCAGGACCGTGCTGCCGATCAGCGTCGTCAGCTCCACCGTCGTCACGGAGACCACGGACAGCATCGCCGTACGCAGGGCGTGCCGGTTGATGACGCGTTTCTCCACCAGCCCTTTGGCGCGGGCCGTACGGACGTAGTCGGCGTTGAGGGTCTCCAGCATGGACGCCCTGGTCATCCGGGTGACCACGGCGCACGAGGCCGCCGTCAGCGTGACCACCGGCAGGATGAGGATGTGCAGGTGCGTGAGGGGATCTTCGAACGGTGAGGCGAAGCGCGCCGGCGGCAGGATCGGAATGAGGATGGCGAACACCAGCAACAGCAGGGTGCCGACCACGAAGACGGGCAGGGAGATGCCGAAGATGGACCCGGCGACCAGCACGTGGTCGGCCGGCTTGTCGGCGCGGGTGGCGGCCATCCGGCCCAGGACGATGCCGACCACCAGGGAGACGGCCAGCGCGATCAGGACCAGTTCCAGCGAGTTGCCGATGCGGGAGGGCAGGTCCTGCATCACCGGGCGCCCGCTGATCAGCGAGGTGCCGAGATCGCCCTGGAACAGCCGCGCCCAGAAGCCGATGAACTGCCCGAAGAAGGGTTCGTCGAGGTGCATCGCCAGCCGCGTCTGGGCGATCTGCTGCTCGGTGGCCGCCTCGCCCAGCACCGCCTTGGCGGGATCGCCCGGGATGAGGCGTACCAGGAAGAAGACGATGGTGCCGACGAGGAGCAACTGCAGGATCGCCTGCGCGAACCGCTTGGCCAGGAATCGCCTCACGCCGTCTTCTCCATCCAGGTCCGGCGCAGGGCCGTGGCGGTCCAGGCGCCCTTCGGCGGGTGCTCGTAACCCTTGACGTAGGTGTAGTGAGCCTCGCCCTGCTCGCGGCGGACGGTGTAGGTCATCGGAACCAGCTCCAGCGCCCGCTTCTCGATGTCGAGGTAGATCTCGTCGCGCAGGCTCTGTTCCGAGGTCTTTCGTCCCTGGGCGAGCAGCTCGTCGATCTTGTCGTCGGCGAAGTCGAGGTACTTGGCGAAGGTGCCCGTACTGCCGATGAAGTCGCCCAGCGACGCGGGGTCGCCGAACTTCGGCGCCGTCCCCCAGGAGTGGACGGGGAAGACCTTGTCGGTCACGCTGGCCCGGAAGGTCAGCCATTCCTGCTGCGTGAGGTTCACGTTCAGGCCGGCCGCGCGCAGGCCCGGCAGCATCGCCTGGGCGGGCCGGGCGATGACCGAGTACGAGCTGGTGGTGACCACCGGCAGGGTCAGGCCCTCCTGCCCGGCCTGTTTCAGCAGGAACCTGGCCTGTTCAGGGTCGTACGGGATGGTGCCGTCGAGTCCGCGCGCGTACGGAGCGAACGTCTCCGACATCAGGGCGCCGTCCATCGGCCTGCCGTGCCCGAGCAGCGCGGTGTCCAGGACCGACTGCCGGTTGATCGACATGGCGATCGCCTTGCGGACCCGCACGTCGTCGAAGGGCTTCCTGCTGGTCACGAACCCGACGAAGCCGAAACCGAAGGTCTTGTCCGAGGCGAAGCGCAGCCGGGGGTTCTCGGAGATGACGCCGACGTGGGTGGCCGGGACATAGTCGATCATGTCCACGGTCGCCGTGCGCAGGGCCATCACGCGGGCGTAGTCGTCGCTCATCGGCTGGAAGACGATGCCGTTGAGGTACGGGAGGCCGGACTCGAAGTAGTGCTCGAACCGGACGAAGGTGGTGCTCACTCCGGGGATGCGCTCCACGAACCGGAACGGGCCGGTGCCCATGACCTGCGTCTTGGTGTTCGCCCCCGCCTCGATCCACTTCTTGGAGACGATGTTGGTGGTGGGCGCGGCCAGCGCGAAGGGGAAGGCCACGTCGGGCTGCTTCAGGGTGAAGGTCACGGTCGTGGCGTCGGGCGCCTCGACGGAGGTGACCTGTGTGAGCAGCGGACCCGATGCCGCCGCGGTCTCCTTGTCCATCATGCGGCGGAAGGAGAAGACCACGTCCTCGGCCGTCATCGGGGAGCCGTCGTGGAAGGTGACTCCTGAGCGGAGCTTGACCTTGTAGGTCAGCTCGTCGGCCCAGCCGAACTCGGTCGCGAGGTCCCCGACGATCTCTCCGGCGCCGTTGTACTGCACCAGCCCGTTGTAGGCGAGTTGGCGCAGGTAGTCGGAGGCGCTGCCGGTGCTGAGATGCGGGTCGAGGTTGGCCGGGTCCGTGGAGAGACCGAAGTACAGGATGCCGCCCCGGCTCGGGCCACCGTTACCGGCGCGGACCACCTGCATGGATTCGGGCAAGGTCGTGGGATTGCCGCAGGCCGCCAGGGTGGTGGTACCCAGCGCGGCGGCACTGCCTGCGAGAAAGGTCCGCCTGCTGATTACTGCCATGACATCTCCACCTCGTCGGCGCTTGGAGGATGCATCAGGTATGGCCCAGGTATACATGGCGTTTACCTCGAGGGTCAACGGGTTGCGGGCCAGCCGAATATGCGGTAGGAGCTGGGCGAAAACCGATCTTCAGAAAGGCCCGGATCGCCGATGCACTCGCCCATTCCCCGCCCGGAATACCCTCGGCCCGCCCTGGTGCGTACGGACTGGCTGAACCTGAACGGCGAGTGGCAGTTCGAGATCGACGCCGGCGACTCCGGCCTCGAACGCGGGCTGGTCGAACGTGAGCTGTCGGGCCGGATCACCGTGCCCTTCGCCCCGGAGAGCGAGCTGTCCGGTGTCGCGAACGTCGACTTCATGGAGGCGGTCTGGTACCGGCGGACGGTCCGCGTTCCCGAGGCATGGGCCGGTCGCACCGTACTGCTGCACTTCGGCGCCGTCGACCATGACGCGACCGTCTGGGTAAACGGGCACGAGGTCGTCCGGCATCGGGGTGGTTTCACCCCGTTCACGGCCGATCTCACCGGCGTGGCCGCGCCGGGCGAGGACGCCGTGATCGTGGTCCGGGCCCGCGACAGCCGCCACAGTCTGCAGGCGCGCGGCAAGCAGTCGAGGGAGTACGCCAACGCGGGCTGCCTCTACACCAGGACGACGGGGATCTGGCAGACGGTGTGGCTGGAGCCGGTCGGCGACGTGCACGCCCGCGAGGTGCGGGTCGTGCCCCAGCTGGCGTCGGCCGGCTTCGACGTCACCGTCCTGCTGCCGGCCAACCGGCCCGGCCATCGCGTCCGGCTCCGGCTCACCGAGACCTACGATCACGACACGAACGGTCCGGCGGGCGCCGTCCTGGCCGAGGCGGAGGTGCGCGCCGATCTCGACCTCTCCCCCAGGCTCACCCTGCGGCTGCCGGAAGGCGCGGTCAGGACGTGGTCTCCGACCGATCCGCACCTGTACGGGCTGGGCGTCCAGATCCTCGACGCGGCCGGGGTCGTGGTCGACGAGGTCAGATCGTACGCGGGGCTGCGCTCGGTCTCGATCGACGGCAACCGGTTACTGCTCAACGGCCGACCGGTGTTCCAGCGGCTCGTACTCGACCAGGGGTACTGGCCGCGGTCGCTGATGACGGCCCCGAGCGACCGCGCGCTCGCCCACGACATCGAGCTGGGCATCGCCGCGGGTTTCAACGGGGCCCGGCTGCACCAGAAGGTGTTCGAGGAGCGATACCTCTACCATGCGGATCGGCTGGGCTATCTGGTCTGGGGAGAGTTCGGCGACTGGGGGGTCGACACTTCCGGACCGGCCGGGGAGAATCAGCGGCCGACGGCGTCGATGGTGACGCAGTGGCTCGAAGCCGTGCGCCGCGACCTGAGCCATCCGTCGATCGTCGGCTGGTGCCCGCTGAACGAGACCTCACAGATACTGACGGACCGGATCACCCAGCTCGACGACGTGACACGGGCGATGTGGCTGGCGACGAAGCTCGCCGACCCGACGCGTCCCGTCCTGGACGTGTCGGGTTACGCGCACCGCGTCGCGGAGACCGATGTCGTGGACTCGCACGACTATGAGCAGGATCCGGCGGTCTTCGCCGCGAACCACGCCGGCCTCGCCTCCGGGCGGCCGTTCATGAACACCAGCCCGGATGGCCCGATGTCCGCCGCCTATCGGGGGCAGCCGTATTTCGTCAGTGAGTTCGGCGGCATCTGGTGGGTCGCGGGAGCTGATGCGCTCGACGGGTCGTGGGGGTATGGAGTTCGTCCGACCGGCGAGGAAGAGTTCTACGTACGGTTCGGCGGCCTCGTCGGCACATTGCTCGATAATCCGGACATGTTCGGCTATTGCTACACGCAGCTCACCGATGTGTTCCAGGAGCAGAACGGTATCTATACCTTTGATCGCTCCATGAAGCTCGATGTCGAAAGGATTCGCGCGATCCAGGTGCGGCCCGCCGCCTGCGAACGGCGGTGACGTGACACGAGGCAGCCTTCACCGTTGAAGGTTCCCTCGCTCGTCTGTGTGGTCGTCGGCTCGGGCTAAGGCGAGCCGACCTCAATGGTGCGACCCGCAACCGCCTGCGCAGCGTAGTCATATCCGGCGACCTTCATGCGTGTTCGCATTACCTCGATCAAGCTCCGGCCGGGCGCCAGCGAAGCCGGAGTTTCGCGCGGCTCCTCTTGACCTCCTTCTCCACCAGCAGGACGGCACGTCGTTCGACCTCCGTGTAATACTCGTCCGCGTCCAGCTTCTCGTCCGCGACCCGTTCGGCCCTTTCGATGACATCGTCACTGGCAGTAGGTTTACTTTCCATTTGGGCCCCTTCCGATCATTGGTTGCTCCTTCGATGCCGCTGCCATCAAAGTCTCACAGACCATGAACATGCGCCAGACCTGCGGCTAGAGCTCCGCCGAGCAGTCTGAGCGCCTCCACGTCCGAATCTTCGAATGCCTTTGCCTCGGGCGAGACCACCACCAGCAGCCCTTCCTGGAGACCAGCTTCCTTGACACCGACGGAGCTGGCGATACAGCTCCTGTAGCCGGGGGTGCCCATCTCCAGGACATCGAGAAAGCAATCCTCCCGGCTAATATCATCTACGCGCTTGACCCGCATCGGGTTCAATGCGAATTGCAGGAGATCTTTGTCGTGATCGCCATCGACGCCCAATGTGCGGCGCGGAGATCCGGACCCCCAGAGCGCGTTCTTAAGATGAAGATACCCATCAGGCTCGAACTTATAGTAAGCGGCCTTCGTCAAGCTCGGCTGCTTGGCATGGCTGCAGGTACGCCTGGCCGCGGTGACGATCTGATGGATGAGAAAATCGGCCGCGGGGTCGGCCTCACCGCGATTGTCCTTACTGCACAACCGGCCAAGGGCGAGGATGACGGGAAGGCCGCCGCCGGAGAGTGTGCGCGCCAATCGGGCGGCGACCTCCTTGTAGCCGCCATCGCTCGTATGCCTCAGCCAGATGGAAAGGCCGGCGAGCATCGCGCAGATCAATAAGGCCACGACAACGGCAGTATGGGCCTGATCCTCGACAATCGAGACCGCGACCCCCAATCCGGGGACCGCCATTCCGAGAAGAGCGGTGACGGGAAGGTTGAGCAGTGCCTTGTCCGCAAAGTTTCTCATGGCCTGCCAGACGCGCTTGCTTTTCATCAGCCGACATCCCTCGCCGATCTTGAACCACTGATCCGCGGAAGTATCCGCCGTGACAAGATAACGCGAGCCCAGCCCTGTAGTCACAAGAACGTTCATAGACAGAGGATCATCACCAAAGCGACACTGCACCGATTAGCCTTATCACAATAAAGGGCCTGCCGTAATGCACAATTTCCCCCCAGCGGCAGCAATTCCCATTTTTGGGCAATCTCCCCCATAAGCCACTTTTGGCGATTAATCGGTTTCGTCGGTAACTTATAAACAATCGCATGGCTGAGTGTGTATGCCGCCATGTAGAAGTCCTCGACTGTCCACGATCCCCGCCGCGGACGCGACACGGCGCTGGCGCCGGCGCTGGCGGTGGCGGTGGCGCTGGCGCTGGCGCTGGCGGTGGCGGTGGCGCTGGCGCTGGCGCTGGCGGTGGCGCTGGCGCTGGCGCTGGCGGTGGCGCTGGCGCTGGCGCTGGCGAAGCTATTTATCGGTCAGCACCTCTCCGGGCACTCGGTCAACATCCGTACCATCGCGCAACACAACTCCGAAGGGGCCCGCAGACAGCGGCGGCGGAATGGTTGACCTTTGAGAGCGCTGGGGCCGCTACTCGGCAAGGCCCAGCTTCCGCAGCTCCTCCAGATCCTCGAAAATGTTCGGGTACCACGCCGACCGCTTGGGCGCGACCGCCACCATCGAGTCGAACGGGCTGTCAGCCAGCGCCGCCAGGAAACCCCGCGCGTGCGGGCCGAAGTGCCCCAGGTCCAGGCCGTCGAGCGTCTCCTTCCGCAGCAGGAACTGCGTCTCCGGATCCCGCCTGACGAGATGGCCAGGCAAATGGCGGAGATCGACATCGAGGAACTCGGCGCCGGAGATGTCAAGCGCCCAATCGACTTCCTGGTACGCGTCCGCGATCGCCTCATCCAGCCGGGCCCGGCACTCGGCGTCCCACCACCCGCCGGGCGGGAAGACGCTGAGCGTCCCGGGGACCTGGCCGCTGAGCGTGACATGGCGGAGCACGCACCCGAAGAGCCTGCCCCAACCGCGGATCTTGAGGTTACTGACCGTGACCTCGTCGAAGTAGACGCCCTTCACGTCACATCCGTTGAAGACGCACCGGGAGACTGTGACATTGCGGACGACCCGCCTGAGTGCCGAATCATCCGCCCCCAGGTCGCACATGACGAACGAGCAGCGGTCGAGGTGCAGGTCCTCAACAACCATGCCCGGGCCATCGACCTTCAACTCGACGAACTCCTGACGTGACCATTGAGTGGCGTGCACGCGTCGCCTCCTGTAGATCATGATCCGAGGCGGGCAGACTACACTTCCGTGATCATCGATGCTCAGCCCGGACAGTAGCGCGAACCCCGCCTTGTCCACCGACCGGCATCGACGTGGCCAACAGCCGACTTTCAGACGGGGCAGCGCCGCCGCCGCGTCTCACGCCACCGGGCAGCGGGAGCGGCTCTGGTGCGGCGGCCTCTCGGGGTGGTTCGTCACACGACCGTCTCAACCTCCGTGACGGACCGTGGTGGCTGAGGTCCCTGGGCAGGGAGAGCCCCTTGCGGGGGCATGGAGGACGACCGCCCGTCACAGTTGAGGTCCCAGGGCAGGAAGGCCCCTTGCGGGGGCACGGAGGACGACCGCCCGTCACGGCTGAGGTCCCTGGGCGGGACTCTGGGGAATGGAAGACTGCCACCCGTCGCCGCTGAGGTCCTGGACAGGGACACCCCCTGTGGAGACACGGAAACGACCGCCCGTCACGACTCAACTCCCAGGGAGGGACCCCCGGGGGCGAAAGACGATCGCCCGTCGCCACTGAAGTCCCTGGAGATGGAGACCCTCTGCGGGGCACGGGAGAACGGATGGCTGGGGCGCGAGCTCATGACACAGGCCCGCAATGCGACGAGCCGGGGCCCGCACCTCTTCAGGTGCGAACCCCGGCTCGCCGTGCGTGACCAGCGTCAGGCGGGAACGATGTTCTCGGCCTGGGGGCCCTTCTGGCCCTGCGTGATGTCGAAGCTGACCTTCTGGCCCTCGTGCAGCTCACGGAAGCCCTGGGCAGCGATGTTGGAGTAGTGGGCGAAGACGTCGGCGCCGCCGCCGTCCTGCTCGATGAAGCCGAAGCCCTTTTCAGAGTTGAACCACTTCACGGTGCCAGTCGCCATGTCGATCTCCTTTGGATAGGCGCAGTAGACGGAACCCGCAGGTCACGGGCCCCACGTCGCCGAAATGACCCATCCGGAAATGACCGGCAAACAAAATGCGCCTGAGGGCTACGTCCGTCAGGCGCACACAAAGTTCATTTGGGTACCAGAACTGCAACTCGCACGAGCCTACCATGGCCATCGCGCTGACAAGTCGGCCCCGCGTCGGCGCGCCGCTCACGATCGGCGAGGCGCCGGGGGCGGAGAGTGGGGGACGGCGGGGCGAGACCCTTGACTCCACCAGTGCGAGCGGGTCAGGGCTTCCTGGCGATGCCGCCGTACATGAGGCGCTGGCCGACACTGGGCTCCTCGGGGACGGTGTCCTCGGGACGCCACAGGGGCAGCGGGACGACGCTGGGCTCGACCAGGTCGTACCCGTCGAAGAACGAGGTGATCTCCTCGGGAGTCCGGAAGCGGCCGGTGCCGAGCAGCGCGAGGAACTTCTTCTCCGCGTCACGCGCGTCCTGGGTGGCGGAGCAGAAATGGGTGATGAAGACGTAGCTGCCGGACGGGACCGCCGCCATGTACTCCTCGACGATGCCCTTCGGGTCCTCACTGTCGTGCAGGTGGTGCAGGATGCCGACCAGCATCACGCCTACCGGCTGGTCCAGGTCGATGAGCCGCTGGACCGTCTCATCGGCCAGGATCGACTTCGGCTCACGCAGGTCGGACGTGACCACCCCGGTCCGGTCGTTCTCGGCCAGGATCGCCCGGCCGTGGGCCAGCACCATCGGGTCGTTGTCGACATAGACCACGTGCGCGTCCGGGTTGGCCCGTTGCGCCACGTGATGCGTGTTCTCCACCGTCGGCAGGCCGGAGCCGAGATCGATGAATTGCGTGATGCCGCGCTCGACGAGAAAGCGCACGCCCCGGCCGAGGATCTCCCTGTTGTACGTGGCCACGTCGTAGATCTCGGGGACGACTTTCACGATCTCGGCGACGAACGCGCGGTCGACCTCGAAGTTGTCCTTGCCGTTGAGCACGACGTCATAGGCCCTGGCGATGCTGGGCCGGGTGGTGTCGATGCCATTTGCCCACAAGTCCGACTTTTCGGTCACGGTGGACTCCTCGCGAGATCGGGAACAGTCGAAATGATCATAAGGCCGTTGAATGATCATATGCCGGGAAAGGCGGGTGTTCCCCGACGTGCCATTTGAGGAATGTTGGGGTGATTGATGACTTATGTCGGATCTAGGCTGAGAAAGACGTGCGCCGGGTGTCTACAGCATGTCTGCGGCGACAGATGTCTACAGGAGGAAGCCATGACGAGGTTCATGGACGTCCACCACGACATGGTGGGTATCACTGACGAGCAGTTCCGCGAAGCGCACGAGGCCGACCTCGCGATACAGGCCGACGAGGGAGTGTCCTTCGTGCAGGCGTGGGCGGACCCCGAGGAAGGCGTCATCTACTGCCTGTCCGACGCACCGAGCGCGGAGGCCGTACAACGGATTCACCAGCGGTCGGGCCACCCCGCCGACGAGATTCACCCCGTGCCGCTGTCGCTCTGATCGCCCTCCAGGAGCAGGTCCCGGAGGGCTTTGGCGGCGCCGCTCAGAAAGCCGTGGCGTCGCTGGATGAGCGCGACCGGGATCGAGAAGGCGGCCTCCGCGATGTCCAGGACGCGGATCCGCCCCGAGTTGACCTCGTCCTCGACTCCGCTGCGCGGCAGGAGGGCCAGGCCGAATCCGGCTTCGACCATCTTGATCTGGGCCGTCAGGCTGTCGATCGGCACGATCTCCGTCATGCTGAGCGCGTCTCTGCCCAGCAGCCGTTCCAGCGCGTCGGCGTAGGGCCGACGGGCTTCGCCGGGGCGCGGCGGAAAGGTGATCCAGGGGTGCTCGGCCAGTCGACGGCGATCCAGCCGGTGCCCGGCCGTGAGCGGGTGGTGGCGATCCAGGCGTCGCTCGGCCACAAGCGGGTGATCGGGGGCGGTATCCGGGTGTTGTCCGGCCACAAGCGGGTGGTCGGGGGCGGCTACAGCCACGAGTTCCTCGTCGTACGTCTTCGTCGAGATGATGTCCGGGTGGTTGTCCTCGTCGTAGCGCAGGCCGAGCACCGCTTCGCCGCGGCGGACGAGGTCGCTGACGCCCTCGCTGGTCGCCGTGCGCACACGCAACCGCGCTCCCGGATGGCCGGGACGGAAGCCGCGTAGCCGCCGGGTGAGGCTCGTGCCGGCGAGGGTGCCGACGAAGGCGAGAACGACCTGCCCGGTCCGTCCGCCGCTGAGCTCTCGTACGGAGTCGAGGGTATGAACCGTTCCTCATATTCGCTATGAGAACTCAGGTTCTGCTATGGGCTCGTAGTCCGTGTTGTGCCGGTGGAACGTGGTCTGGGGCACGGATTCGGTCTCGTCTTCGGAGGCGGCGGCGAGTGTGGGGTTTCCGGCCAAACCTTAGGGGCGAAGGCGGGGGCGGGCTTCGCTTGGACGCCCGAGGGTGGGCCGTGACCGTCATCTTCCGGCTCGCCGCACTGTCGGGCCCGGCGGTGCGTGCACGGGCTGGACGAGGTGGGCCAGCGGGTGAGCGGCGGATCTCGGTGCGGATGGTGGCGCGGTGCTCGTAGGTGCTTCTTTGGCGTATGGCCTGATCGCGCGTGCCGACATTGGCGCGATGAGGCGAGGGGGCCGGTGTTGGTATCCGGCGGATGCATATCGCTCACATGTTCTACCCAAAGATGCCAACCCTTGGTAGCGTTACAGTCACACATCGTAGAGCTGGGGTGGGCAGGGTGCAGGTTGGACCGCAGGGTGGACTGCAGGGTGGACTGCAGACGCGTCGATGCCGCCTGGGAACCCATCACCTGACGGGGGTGGTGCGTGAGTAAGCTCACCGCGACCGCCCCGTGCACCGCCCACGCCGCCATGGTGGAGAAAACGGGCGAGGTGGTCCCTCAGGCGCTGCTGGCGCGGCGGGTGGCTTGGTTGACCGCTCTGGTGCGGGATCTGGCCGGCTGCTTGGTGGCGGTCCGGTGGAATCCGGCTGATCTGGATGGGCTGGCCGGCGGGGTGGGGTTGGATGGGCGGGTGTTGCCGTCGAAGGGCTGGATGGCTGTTCGGCGGCTGGGCTGGGGTGTGGGCCCGGAGCCGGGCGTGTACGTCTGTGATCGGGTGTTGCGGTGCGCGCAGGAGCAGGCCGCCCGCCTGTTGCGGCTGGCGCTGCACCGGCGCCGCGTGGCGGCGGCGATCGTGACCACCTGGCCGCACGACCCGGGTGCGCGCACCGATGCCGAATGGGACGCGTTGCGCGCGCTGCTGCCGGACGGGGTGTCGGCGGCCGACATCCGGAACCGGACCCGGCAGATCCGTGTCTATCGCGACGAGCATGAGGTGTTCCCGGCCGATCTGACCGAACTGGAGGAGCCGCCGAACGTTGCGGCGCAGGTGGTGCTGGCGGCGGCCGACCGGCAACTGCTCACCCTGGAGCGCACCGGCGATGACGGCGCCCGGCTGCGGGTGCGGCTTCCCCTGGTCGAATCGCCCGCGTCCACCAGGGACTGGGCCTGGCATGTGCTGCCTGTCGTCTTGCCGCCGACCGTGCCGCCGGAGGCAAGGTTGTGCGCCCCCACCTTGCGGGTGACCAAGGGCCGGGTGCGCGTCGATCTGCCGTTCCAGATCCCGATCGGCTTCGCACCCGCGACCGGGCATCGGGTCGGGTGCGGCTTCGACTGGGGCCTCAACGGGCTGCTGACCGGTGTGGTGGGACGTCTTGTGGCCGATGGGCGGGTGATCTCCGGCAGCCGGGTGATCGGCGATGCGCAGCCGCTGCTCTACGATGCGAGCGGTGTGTCGGCCAAGCTGCACCGGCTGCGGGCCGAGCGTGAGCACCTGGCCGCCAAGATAAAGCACCAGCAACGACTCCTGGCCGGCATGACTGGCGCCGATACCCGCTACGCCGCGTTGAACGCGGCCTGCCAGGTCCTCGGGGTCGAACATGAGCGGCTGTGCGCCCGCATCCGCAACCTGAACAAGGCGCTGGCCTGGTCAGCCGCCCGCTGGGCAGTCGACCAGGCCGAGGCCGCCGGGACGACGGTCATCTACCTGGAAGACCTGACCACCCTGGAAGCACGCGGACGCCGAGGCAGCGCGAACACGCGCCTGTCGGGGCAGGTACGCGGGCAGATCGTCGAAGCGATCCGGCATCTGGCCGCCAAGAGCGCCATCGCCGTGGTCACCATCTCGGCCCGCGGCACGAGCCGATACTGCCCCCGGTGCGGGGACGGCACGTCGGTGCTCCAGCACTGCCCGGCCCCCGACCGGCTCGGCGAGCGGGGCTGGAGGTGGGCTTACTGCCCGGCCTGCGGCCTGTCCTGTGATCGGGACTGGGCAGCGGCCGAGCGGATCCTCGCACGCGGCCTGCTCGGCCAACACGCTACCCGCACCCACCGTTCCACCGGGGCGCGCACCATCCACGCCATCGTGGAAGGCAACGTCGCCCGCGCCCGCCGCACTCGCAAACCCACCCGGGCGGCCCGCCGCGCCCGCCGCACACGAGCAGACCTGCACCCCCGACCGGCAGCACGCGACAGAGCCAAAAACCGCCCCACCCCGAAACGGCCCACCCGCACCCCGGCCAACCCACGAAACAACCCGATGACCTCCAGCCGTGTGCCCGACCGGCGCACGGTGCCCGCCCCACCGCCCACCAGCGGTGGACAGCGTCCGGCGGGCCATGCACCCAAGCCGGGACGGCACCAGCCGTACCGGACAGGGCATGCCAGGAATTCTCACCACCGGACCGGCTTCCACCACGCCAAAGCCACCCCCGTGCTCATGCTCGCCAAGCACTGGGGCGGCCCAGGCCAGGCCACGCCTGTCCGAGTTGCCTGATTCCTTCAGGGAACTACAGGGAATTCAAGACGCTGTCCCGCATGACGTCTCGGCGTACGGCAGGAACGGATGGCGTCCCATCGACGGGGTCCCACCGTGCCTTCGTGCTCTTCGAGAGCGGAGCGCCCATATCCAGGCAGGAGAAACATGGAAGCGAAGTTCGCGGCAGTGGGATCTCGTACCGGTTCCGAGCTGTTCGACCGCTTCGAGCAGGTCGTGGTGGGAAATGACCCGGTCACCGGGCTGCGTTCGATCATCGTCATTCACGACACGACGCTCGGGCCCTCGCTGGGTGGGGTGCGGATGTGCCCGTACAGGAGCGAAGAGGCGGCGATGGCCGACGGCCTGCGCCTGGCCCGGGCTATGACGCTCAAAGCCGCGGCCGCCGGGCTCGACCTTGGTGGCGGTGCCGGGATCGTCATCGGAGATCCGCTACGCGACAAGTCCGAAGCCCTCCTGCGCGCCCACGGCAGGTTCATCGCCACGCTGGGCGGCCGGTTCATCCCAGTGAACGACGTCGGGACAGTGCAGGCGGACATCGAGGTCATCGGCCGCGAAACGTCACCCGTCTGCGACAAAGGCGACCCCTCCCCCTACACGGCGCTCGGAGTTCTCGCATCGATCCGGGCCGGGCTGCGCGCCTCCGCAGGCTCCGGCGATCTCGCGGGCGCGACCGTGGCCGTACAGGGAGCAGGAAACGTCGGATCCCACCTCGCGCGGCTCCTGCGCGCGGAGTCGGCCGAGGTGCTGATCGCCGACCTCGTCGATGGGCGTGCCCGCGACGTGGCCGAACGGTACGGCGCGCGAGCCATGTCACCACAGGACATCCTCTCGGCCTCCTGCGACGTGTTCGCCCCCTGCGCTCTCGGCGAGGTGGTGGCGGGTGAGACGCTGCCGCGGTTGCGGTGCCGTGTCATCGCCGGGGGCGCGAACAACGTACTCGCCGAACCCGGCCTCGCCGACGCGCTCGCCCGAAGGGGAATCCTGTACGCACCGGACTTCCTCGCCAACGCCGGTGGACTGGTGTACCTGGAAGGACAGCTCCTCGGGCACGACGACGCCCGCTCGACCGCGCGAGTCGAACGCGTGGGCCAGATCGTCGCCGACGTCTTCGAGCGGGCCGATCGTGCACGCGTCACGACGGTCGAAGCCGCCACCGCGATCGCCCACGCGAGACTCACCGCACGTCGCACCGCCGGTAAGCGGTAACGGCACCTCGCGTCGCCAGTGCGTGATGACCACACGCGCGTTGCCGGTACGCGGTGACCACACGCGCGTTGCCGGTATGCGGTGACCACACGCGCGTTGCCGGTACGCGGTGACCACACGCGCGTTGCCGGTGCCCGGTGACGGCACATTGCCGGTGCGCCATGACGGCACGTCGCCGGTGCGCGGTCAGAGCTTGGTCGCCATCAGTGACCGGGATACGCGTCGGCTGAGCCGACCCCCGCCCCATGGAACATCCCTGTCCCTCGATGTCACGCCTCAAGGTGAGGGGCTCGGGGAGGCGGCGGATGAACATGATCGACAGGACAGGCGGCCGCGAGAGCAGGGTGCTGATCCGGCTGGTGGGCTCGTTCGCGGTCGAGAAGGACGGTATGCGCGAGACGGTCGGCGGCCGGGCCGGGACGCTGCTGAAGCTGCTGGCGGTGGAGCGCGGCCACGCCGTGCCCACTGACCGCGTCGTGGAGGTGTTATGGGGCGATTGCCCGCCCAAACGGCCGGTGGAGAACGTCGCCACGCTGGTGAGCAGGCTGCGCAGGACGCTCGGCGCTGAGGCGGTCACGGGCGGCAGGCGGGGCTACCGGCTGGGCGCGCCGCCGGCGGTGAGCGTGGATCTGGACGAGGCCGCCGCGCTGACCGCGGAGGCGGAGAGCAGGCTGGCGAAGGACGAGCCGGCCGTGGCCGTCGCCGCGGCGACGGCGGCGATCGACCTGCTCGACGGCGGGGCCGTACTGGATGGGGACAACGACGCTCCTTGGGCGGCGCCGGCCCGTGGTGAGGCGGCCGGGCTGCTCAGGCGGACGCTCCACGCGGCGGCGACAGCGGCGTTGCGCATCGCCGAGCCGGGGCGGGCGCGGCGGGCGGCTGAGGCGGCGGTGGCCGCGGACCCGTTCGACGAGGCCGCACACCGGCTGCTGATGCGGGCGCACACCGAGGCGGGCGAGCCCGCGCGGGCGTTACTGACCTACGAACGGCTGCGCGACCTCCTGGCGGCCGAGCTGGGCACGGATCCGGCGGCCGAGACGCGGGCCATGCACCTGGCGGTCCTGCGCGAGCAGCCGCCCGCTCCCCTGGGCGGCGCCGTGAAGGCCGGAGCCGCGAAGGAGGGGGCCGCTCCCCCGACGGGAGCCACAAAAGCCGGAGCCATGAACGCCGGGGCCGTGAAGGGCGGCGCCGTGCACGACGGGGCCGCTCCCCCGACGGGCGCCGTGAAGGCCGGAGCAGTGAACGAGGGCGCCGCCGCGCTGGCGGCGCGGGCGGAGGCGGAGGAGGCCGCTCTTCCGGGGCGGGCGGAGGAGGTGGCCGGGATCGCCCGGTCCTGGGCGGCGGCCGTAACGGGGCGGACCGGTGCGCTGCTGATCGTGGGTGTGGCGGGCATCGGCAAGTCCCGGCTGGCCGAGGAGGCGGCACGGGTCGCGCGGACCACCGGCGGGACCGTCCTGCGGGCGCGGTGCCACGAGAGCGAGCGTTCGCTCTTCCTCCAGCCGTTCACCGACGCGTTGACGCCACCGGCCACCCGTCTCGCCGGACCCGTGCTCCGCGACATGGTGGGTGATGGGGCGGAGGCGCTGGCCAGGCTGATCCCGGAGGCCGCGCCGACGCTGCGGCAGGGCCGCCACGATGCGGTCGGGGAGGCCGGGCGGAGATCGTCGTACGAGGCGGTGGCCGGGTTCCTGCGTGCCCTGGCGGCCAGGGAGCCGGTCCTGCTGGTGCTGGAGGACCTGCATCTGGCCGGGACGGCGACCGTCGAGCTCGTCCACTACCTGGCCCGCCGGGTCTCCGGCGCGCGCCTGCTGGTCGTCGCGACGGCGCGTTCAGGGGAGGGCGCGGCGGCGCTGGAGGCGCTCGGGCGCTCTGCCGTCCGGCTGGAGCTGGGGCCGCTGCCCGCGCGGGCGGTCGCGCGGCTGGCCGCGCGGAGCGGTCAGGGCAGGTGGGCGGACGAGGTCTTCCGGCGTACGCGTGGTCACCCGCTGTATGTCGTCGAGCTGCTGCGCGGCCTGGCGGCGGGTGAGCACAGGGTGGCGGCGGGGCTGGGCGCGGCGGTGCTCGAGCGGGTTCACCGGACCGGCTCGCTGGTGGAGCGGCTGCTGCGGGCCGCCTCGGTGTTCCGGGGCGCCTTCGAGCCCGCGCTGGCCGGCGAGTTGCTCGGTATGCCGCCGCAGGTAGCCGCCGAGCTGTGTGAGCGCGCGCTGAGGGTGGGCCTGCTCGTGGTGACGGGCAGCGGGTACGAGTTCGCCGACGAGGTGACGAGGGAGGCCCTGTACGCCGCCACGCCCGTCCCGACCCAGCTGGTCTACCGCCGCCGCGCCGCCGACCTGCTCGGCCACCGCGACACCAGGCCGGTGCTCAACGGCCGGAGCCGCTGAGGGGGAGCTCGTCGGCGTACATGCGGGCCTGCAACTCGTACAGCTCCGCGTATCGCCCGGATCGGGCGATCAGTTCGTCGTGCGTGCCCTGCTCCGCCAGCGCGCCCTCGTGCAGGAGGTAGATCCGGTCGGAGTTGCGTACGCTGGCCAGCCGGTGCGTGATCAGGATGACGATCCGGCCGGTGGCGAGGCGGCGCAGCGACTCGTACACGGCGAACTCGGCCTTGGCGTCCAGCGGCGCCGTCGGCTCGTCCCAGATCAGTACGGGCGCGTCGCGGAAGACGCCGCGGGCGACGGCCAGCCGCTGCCACTGACCGCCCGACAGTTCCTGGCCGCCGCGGAAGTACTTCGAGAGCAGCGTCTGCCAGCCGTTGGGCAGGCCGGCCACGACGGTGTCGGCGCCCGCCAGCTCGGCGGCGGCGCGCAGCGCCAGGTCGCCGGGGTCGTCGCGGTCGTGGCGGCCGGCTCGGACGTTGGCGCGGGCGGTGTGCGGCCATCGGATCGGGTCCTGGAGCACCATCATGATCCGGTCGCCGACGCTGTGCGGGTCCATCTCGCGGATGTCCACGCCGTCCCAGCTCACCTGCCCGTTGGTGGGCTCGTACAGGCCCGCGATGATCTTGGCGAGTGTGGTCTTTCCGGAGCCGTTCTCGCCGACGAGGGCGATGGTCTGACCGGTGCGGACGGTGAGGTCGATGCCGCGCAGCGCCTCGCGGGCCCCGCCCGGGTAGCCGAACTCGACGCCGCTCAGCGTGATCACCTCCGGCGCGGCCGGCGCCATGCGGGTGCGGGTGGCCGCCGCGCGGCTCCTGGAGGCGGCGTCGTCGACGAACTCCTGGTAGTCCGCCACGTACATGCCCTGCTCCAGCAGCTGGTGTGCCGAGTGGACCAGCCGGCTGAGCGCGGCGTTCGCGGTGCGCACGGCTATCACCGCGCCGCCGGCCACCGCCAGCGGGATCCAGCCCGCCTGCAGGAGCAGGCCGAGCACGGTGAACGTGATGGCGGACATGAGCCCGGTGAGCGCCCGGCCGACGGTGCCGACGCGTACCTGGCCGGCCTTCACCCGTACCTCCTGGTCGCGCAGCGGGTCGGCGACCTCGGCGTACTCCCGCAGCAAAAACTCCTCGGCCTGGCAGGCGCGGATCTCCGGGGCAGGCTCGCGCTGCGTGCCCAGCTCGGTGATCATTTGGACCCGGCGGTTCAGGGTGACCGTGCGGGTCATGTGCGCGTACGCCAGCCGGGCCGAGCGCTGCACCGTCCAGGCCGACGGGACCACACCCAGCACCAGCACCGGGAGCAGCGCGGCGTGCAGGACGGCCAGCCCGGTGAACGCGGCGGCGAACGCCAGGGCCGCGCCGACGAGGTCGACCAGGTTGTCCACGGCCCGCGCGAGGTGGAACAGGCCCCGGTCCCGAGCCCGCTGCATCCGGTCGTAGAAGCCGGCGTCGTCGTAGGCGGCCAGCTCGACGCGGAGCCCGGCCGCGAACAGCTCCCCCTCCGCCATCCGGCGCACCGCGGGCGTCAGCCGGGCGTAGGCGGCCGCGATGGCCGTCTCGACCGCCCCCCGCAGCAGGTACGCCCCGCCGACGAGGAGGATCATGGGCAGCGCGGCCGCCACCACCTCCACGGTGGGGCCGGTGGCGAGCAGCCGTTCCAGCGCCCCCGTGGTGGCCAGCAGGCCGAAGGCCGTGGCGGCTCCCGACACGACCTGGAGCAGCACGACCGTGACGGCCTGCCGGGGCGCCGCCCGCGCCACGATCGCGAGCACCGCCCGGCTGGTGGCCGGCAGCCGCCGGCACATCCGCCAGAACCCCATGTCGCCCGCGTCGTCGAGTTGCCAGTAAGGCGACACCATCTCATGGGCATCGGCGGACGCGCTCAAGACGGCTTCACTGTGCTGTAAACCGTGCTGGAGACCGGGCCGGGGTCGGGCAGGAGCACCGAGGGCAGCGGGCATTCTGGATGCATGCGGAGCAACTGGTACGCGACTCCGCCGAGCCCCGGCATCAACCCCGGAACGAACGCGTCCCTGGCGAACCCACTGACCGGCCCATGCTCCTCGACGCTGCCGAGTATGTGGGCCTCCAGCCGGGGGTGGTCCAGTCCGCCCGCGCCGAGCCCCGCGGTGACGGCGAGGTCCAGCACCTCCCAGGCCCCGAAGTCGCCGTGGCACAGGGTGTGGTTCCAGCCGATGCCGTCGGCCTGGCTGGCCTGCGCCGCGCGCCGCAGCAGGTCGCGCAGCCGCTCCGGGTCGCCGCGGCCCTCCATGAGCTGGTCGGCCGCCACGACCGCGATCCCCACCGATCCGTGGCACCACGCGGCCCCGATCTGGTCCGGGCCGCGCAGGTCGCGCCAGCTGCCGGTCTCGGGGACGTACAGGGTCTCCTCGTAGGCGAAGGCGGCCTCGGCGACGCTCGCGCAGTCGGTGTCGCCGGTGGCCGCCGCCAGCCGGGACAGCGCCCAGCCGATGCCGGTCGCCCCGTGGGCCAGGCCGCCGATGCCGTCGGGGAAGCCGTCGATCGTCCAGCACGCGGTGTCGCCGCGTACCTGTGCCGCCGACACCAGCTTGCGGCCGATCGTCCTGGCCAGGTCCCCCGCGTCGGCGTCGCCCGCGCTCTCGTGCAGCCGCAGCAGGGGCACCACCGCACCCGCCATGCCGCGTACCAGGTCGAGTGACGGGTCGGAGTCCAGCGCGGCGGGCAGCTCGCGGACGAGGTCGGCCGACCGTGAGAACGCCTCGGCCGGCTCGATCACGCCGAGGCGTACCAGCAGCAGCCAGCCCCAGATCCGCGAGGCGAGCCCGAGGTAGCCGCCGGCGGGCGCGGGCCGTCGCGTCTTGATCTCGGCCCGGTCCTTGGCCCACTGCTCCTCCGCCATCCGCACGGTACGCAGCACGTCGGCCAGCAGTTGCCCGACGTCCGGCATCGGGTCGGCCCGTCCCGCCTCCATCTCACGCAGGTAGCCCGCCAGCAGCACGGCGATGCCCGCCGCGCCGCCGTACATGTCGAGACCGAGCGGCAGCACCGCCCAACCGGTCGGGTTGAGCACCGGCGCGATCCAGGTGACGGTGCCGTCCTCGGCGCGTACGGCGGCGTCGGACAGCGATCGCATGATGTCGGCCGCCAGCGTCCGCCGCCTGCGGTCCAGGTCGCCGGTGCTCAGGACGGCAGGGAGCAGGCGCCGCTGGTCGGGTACGCCGCCCTCGTTCAGGTACGCGCTGACCAGGGCGGACTGGATCACCTGGTGCTCCAGGGCGAGGTCGGCCGACCGCCACCGGCCCAGCGTCCCGGCGATCAGGTCCTGGGCGGGACCCCACTGGGTGCCGCGCGGCCCGGTGAGCCGGCCGCGACGCGGCGTCGTGGCGAAGAACGGCACGTCGCCGTCCAGCAGCTCCTCGACCTCCGCCTCGATCACCTCGGGGTCGTCCGGCCGGCCGGGCGCGTTGGCCGCCTGCCTGGCCAGCAGGTCCGCCGCGCGCCGCCGGGCAGCGGGCTCGTCGTGCAACGAGTGCGGGTGCCAGAGCATCCGCTGCAACTCGGCGTAGCTCTCGGTGGACCTGAGTACGACCCGGATCGGCAGGTCGGCGAACTCCCCGAGCCACCCCGCCAGCTCCCCGCCCTCGTCGAGCTTCCTGAGCCGCCTGGTCAGCCGGGTGAACCCGTCGACCACCAGGTCCCAGTGCTTGCTCAGCACGGGTTCCGGGCTCGGGTGGTTGAGCGAGAGCGGGACGCGCACGGGCGCGAGGCCGATCCGCGCCTCGTCGGTGCCGACGCCGAGGATGACCGGCAGCTCCGTGACCGGCTGCTGGCCGGGCAGTGAGCCGATGGCGGACATGTCGACGCCGCGCCAGCCGAGCGCCAGCCCCCGGCCCGGCAGCAGCCCGGTGCCCAGCACCGAACCGCCGATCAGCGCCCCCGCCCGATCCGCCGCGAGCCCGTAGCCGGAGACGCGCGTCGGCGGCTGGGGCGTGAACAGCGTCTCGCAGTCCACGACGGTCGGGATCGGTCCTGCGGCGATCAGGTTCTCGGCGTGCAGGTCGGTGCCGCCGATCAGCCGCATCACGGCCAGCCAGTGCCCGAGGTTGCGGTAGAAGCAGCGCGTCTCCTCGTCGTCGGCGCAGTACCTATGGGCGACGTGCTCGGCCCAGCCGTAGCCGTCGCCGCTCACCACGTCGGGGACCCTGATCCGGGTGTCGGCGGGCTCGTCGGCCAGCAACCGGCTCAGCAGCCGCGCCGCGGCCAGGTCCACGGCGACGGATCGCGGCTTGTAGACGACCTTGCCCGCCGCGCAGGTCAGGATCGCCACGCTCTGCCCGCCGCGGTGGCTGTCGCCCGCGCCGAACTCGACGCTCACCAGCTCCCCCGGCTCGCCCCCCTCGAGCGGCCGGAGCAGGGTCGTGAGCAGCGGGCGGTCGGCGGCGAAGCGGCAGGCCAGGCTCATCGCCGCCGCACACCTGTGGCCGATCAGCCGTCGCAGGCGTGGGAGCAGGGTCGGGTAGTGGCCGCCCAGCGACTCCCAGAACTCCGGGTTGGCCGCCTGGGACTCCCAATCCCGCCATCTGGCCTCCGGGTCGGCGCCCGTGAGCCTGCCGGTGATCCTGGCCGCGTTCAGCTCCAGGAGCAGGACCCGGTTGGTCCTCATGCGCACGGTGTTCAGCAGCGCCGTGGCGGCGCCCGCGTGTACGGCCCGGCGCTCCGTTTCCGCCAGGCCCGCGACGGACCCGAGCCGGGCCGCCAGTCGCTCCAGTGAAGGTTCGAGCAGGCGGTCCAGCACGGTGTCGCTTACGGTGTATTCCCCCATGTCAGGTCAGCAGCACAAGCGCCCGGCGGAGGCGCTGCACGCGGTGCCGCAGCCGCCCTCGGTGAGCGGAGGGGGAGGCGGGTTGCAGCCCGACGCGGCGAGGATGGATTCGAGGGTGATGTCCGCTTCCGCGTACTCACCGCTGGCGAACAGCGGGCCAGCCGGGTTGTCCCATCCTTCGACGAGCTGCGTACCGCTCCGCCAGCCGGCCACGATCCGGTCGGCCTGCTCCGGGGTCAGTTTGGGCATGAGATCGGTCCCTTCCTTGAGCCGAACAATCCGCTCAAGATGCTGCCAACCGACGTTGCAAATCCGTTGCAGCCAGGACATCAAGCACGGGCGTGGCTTGCCTTGACGCATGCCCGGTCCGCTCGTTGGATCAGTCTTCTGTCAGGACGCGCTGGGCGACGGCGAAGGCGGCGTTGGCGGCCGGGACCCCGCAGTAGATCGCCGTCTGCAGAAGCACCTCGCCGATCTCGTCGGGGGTCAGGCCGTTGCGCAGGGCCGCGCGCACGTGCATGGCCAGCTCGTCCAGGTGGCCGCGGGCGACCAGCGCGGTCAGGGTGACACAGCTGCGGGTACGGCGGTCGAGGCCCGGCCGGTTCCAGATCTCGTCCCAGGCGTAGCGGGTGATGAGGTGCTGGAAGTCGCGGGTGAAGCCGGTGGTGGCGGCGACCGCCCGGTCAACGTGGGCGTCGCCGAGCACCTCACGCCTGGTACGCATCCCGGCCGCGTGACCGGAGTCGCCGCCCAGATGGCCGACGATCGCGGACGTGACGGTGTCGGCCCGCTCCACACTCGCCAGGTGGGCCGCGCCGGGCACCACGCGCAGCAGCGCCCCCGGGATGCCCTGGGCCAGCGTGATCGCCTGGTCGAGCGGGGTGGCCGGGTCGTCGGCCCCGGCGACGATCAGGGTGGGGGCGGTGATGGCGGGCAGGCGTCCAGTCAGGTCGCAGGAGGCGATGGCCTCGCAGCAGGCCGCGTACGACTCGGCGTCCACGCCTTCCAGCATGTCCGTCACCCAGCGGCCGTCGTAGCCGGCGGTGAACCAGCGGCCCGCCAGTGCCGGGCCGAGCTGGGCCACACCGGAGGCACGTACCAGCGCCGCCCGCTCCAGCCACGGGTTCGGCTCCCCGAACCGCGCCGACGTACAGCACAGCACCAGGCTCCGGACCCTGTCGCGCTGTCCCGCGGCGATCGTGGTGGCGATGGCGCCGCCGAGGGAGATGCCGCCGACCGCGAACTCTCCGTCCCCCGTGTCCTCCACGTCGTTCACCAGGTCCAGTACGGCCCGCGCCATGTCGTCGATCGTCAGGCCGGAGGCGGCGGGGGCCGAGCCGCCGTGGCCCGGCAGGTCGTACCGGAGCACCCGCCACGACCGGGTGAGCGCGCCCAGCTGCGGCTGCCAGATGTCGAGCGTGGTGCCGAGCGACGGCCCGAGAACCAGCAACGGCGCTCCGGCGGGCCCGTCCACGCGGTGATACAGCTTCATGCCTACGATCACTTCCGGTAGTCGTCCGGGACGCGGCGCTCGCGGTGTTCACCCGGCACGCTGCGCTTGCGGTAGTCGGAGGGGACGCGACGCTCGCGGTAGTCGGCCAGGAGGCGATCGACGAGTTCCGGCGCGGCACCCAGGTAGCCCTCGGGGTCGAGCAGTTCCTCCGGTCCCTCCAGCGGGCCCGGACGGCTCAGCGCCTCGTCGAGGGCGTCGCGGCCGAGGTGGACCGCGAGCCGTTCCGACACGATGCGCCCGCCGGTCAGGCAGGCGTTGTCCCGCATCCTGTCCGGGAACACCTGAAGCCCGGCGACCAACTCGGCCGCCGTCTCCGCGGCGCCGCCGGTCAGGCGAAGGCATTCGCGCAGCGGCGACCACTCCGCCTGCCAGGCGCCCGCCGCCCGCTCGTGCTCCCCCGCCGGTCCCAGCAGTTGGGCGTACGCGGGCACCTGAAGCGCCGCCGACCGGATCAGCACCGACAGGGCCGGATTGCGCTTCTGCGGCATGGCCGAGGAGTCGCCCCGGGACGACTCGGCCACCTCGCCGACCTCGGTCTGGGCCATGAGGATCACATCGGTCGCCACCTTGCCGAGCGCGCCCGCCGTACCGGCCAGGGCCGCGCCCAGCTCGCCGACCACGGACCGCTCGGCATGCCACGGCGCCAGCGGAGCGACCAGCCCGAGCTCCTCGGCGTACAGCTCGACCAGCCGAAGCACCCGCGCCTGCCCCCTCTCGCCACCACCAGGTTCTGCGGAGGCGGTGTGGGCGGTTTCGATGAGGGCGGCCAGGGTGCCGGCCGCGCCGCCGAGCTGGGCGGGCAGGCGTAGCGCGGCCAGGCGGTCGCGGGCGCGCAGGAGGCCGGTCAGCCAGCCCGCGGCCTTCAGCCCGAACGTCGTCGGCACCGCCTGCTGGCCCAGCGTGCGAGCCGCCATCAGGGTGTCGCGATGCCGCTCCGCCAGCCCGGCGAGCACGTCCATGGCCGCGTCCAGATCCGCCACGATCAGGCCGACGGCACGCGCGGCGACCAGCATCGCGGCCGTGTCACAGATGTCCTGGCTGGTGGCCCCCCGGTGGACGAACTCGGCCACACCTCTGGCGCCGACGGCTTTTCGCAGGTCGGCGACCAGCGGGACGACGGGGTTGGCGGCTTGCCGGGCGCGCTGAGCCAGGTCCGGCAGGTCGGCGGTGAACTCCGAGGCCACCCGGTCGATCAGCGCGGCCGCCGCGCCGGGGATAAACCCAGCGCGCCCCTGCGCACGGGCCAGCGCCGCCTCGGCGTCCAGCATGGCGCGCAGCCAGACCGCATCCGAGGTCACCGCCTCCACCCGAGTGCCCGCCCGCACCGGCGCCAGCAGCCCGCTGTCCGCAGCAGCCCCGCCGGAGGCCCCGCCAGAAGCGGCAGCGGCACCGCCAAAGGGTCCGCCAGCAGTCCCGTCAGAAGTCAAGGAACACCGTCTCCCCATCCCCCTGGAGCCGCACGTCGAACCGGTACCGGTCCCCCGACCCCGTCGCGATCAGTGTCCCCCGCCGTTCCGGCTCCAAGCCGTCCAGCAGTGGATCAGGCAGATCCTCCAGGTAGACGCGGGTCAGCAACGACCGCAGCAACCCCCGCGCGAACACCTGCAGCGACAGATAAGCCCCCTCAGGCCGTACCGTACAGAACCTAAACGAACCATCCGGAGCCGTAGCGCAACGCCCGAAGCCGGACACCTCCCCGTCCCCCCGCAGCAGCGCGCCGCGGTCGCCGGTGCGCCCCAGCCAGAGTTCCAGCAGCGCGTCCGGCACCGGCTCACCGGCGCCGTCCAGGACGCGGCCGGTCAGCATGATCGCCCCCGTGTGCCCGGGAGGCACCAGCTCCCAGTCGTGCGGGTACGGCAGCGCGTGGCTGAAGAACGGCCCCACGGTCTGGGAGGGCGTGAGGTTCATGCGGACTCCATCGGGGTTCGGCCCAGCACGATGTCGAAGGAGTAGCCCAGCGACCATTCGGGTTCCGTCAGCTCCATGGAGAAGGCCGAGACGAGCCGCTGCCTGGCCGGTTCGTCGGGGATCGACTGGAGGATCGGGTCGAAGGGCATCAGCGGGTCGCCGGGGAAGTACATCTGCGTGACGAGCCGCTCGGTGAAGGCCCGCCCGAACACGGAGAAGTGCAGGTGCGCCGGCCGCCACGCGTTGTGGTGGTTGCGCCAGGGATAGGCGCCGGGCTTGATCGTGACGAATCGGTACCGGCCGTCCTCGTCGGTGAGGCAGCGGCCGGCACCGGTGAAGTTCGGGTCGAGGGGGGCGGGGTGCTGGTCGAGTTCGTGGGCGTAGCGGCCGGCGGCGTTGGCCTGCCAGAGCTCCACCAGCGTGCCGCGGACCGGTTTTCCGGCGGAGTCCAGGATGCGGCCCGTGACGGAGATGCGCTCGCCGAGCGGCTCCCCGTCGTGCTGCCTGGTCAGGTCGGAGTCGAGCGCGCCGACCTCGTCGTGGCCGAAGACCGGGCCGGTCAGCTCGATCGCGTCGGGATCGCTCCTGAACGCCACCGGTGGCCGCGCGGGCGCGCGCAGGATCGTGCTGCGGTAGCCGGGGCTCAGGTAAGGAGGATGGGTCATGGCCGCCCTTCAAAGTTGATCATGGAAGCCCCACGTAGTTCTCCGCCAGCGTCGTGGCGGCCGCCTCGGAGGAGGTCACGTAGTCCAGGTAGGACAGCTGCAGCCGCCGCCCGTAGTCGTCGTCGGAGTCGAACGTGTGCAGCAGGGTCGTCATCCACCAGGAGAAGTGCTGGGCCCGCCAGACCCGCTTCAGGCAGGACTCGGAGTAGGCGTCGAGCAGGTCGGCCGAGCCGGTGGAGAAGAACCGGTCCAGCGCCTCGGTCAGGACGCGTACGTCGGCCACGGCGAGGTTCAGCCCCTTCGCGCCGGTGGGCGGCACGATGTGGGCGGCGTCGCCGGCGAGGTAGAGGCGGCCGTACTGCATGGGCTCGGCGACGAAGGCCCGCATCGGCGTGACGCCCTTCTCGAAGATCTCGCCGGTCTCCAGGACGAAGCCGGGTACGGTCTCCAGCCGCGCCTTCAGCTCGGCCCAGATCCGCTCGTCCGGCCATTCCGCCACGATGGCGTCGGGCGGGACCTGCAGGTAGAAGCGGCTGACCGTGGGCGAGCGCATGCTGTGCAACGCGAAGCCGCGTTCGGTCCTGGCGTAGATGAGCTCCTCGGACGAGGGCGCCACCCGGGCCAGGATGCCGAGCCAGGCGAAGGGATAGTCCCGCTCGAACAGCCGCAGAACGCCCGGCGGGATGGACGGCCTGGACACGCCGTGGAAGCCGTCGCAACCGGCGATCACGTCGCAGTCGAGCCGCTCGCCGCCGAACGTCACGTACGGCTCGGCCTCCAGCGAATGCACGGCCACGTCCTCGATCTCGAACCGTACGTCACCGCCCGCCTCCAGCCTGGCGGCGATCAGGTCCTTGACCACCTCCTGCTGGCCGTACACGGTGATGGACCGGCCGGGCACCAGCTTCTCGAAGGCGATGCGGTGGCCCTGCCCGCCGTACCTGAGCTCGATGCCCCGGTGTGGCAGGCCCTCGCGCAGCAGCCGCCCGCCGACGCCCGCCTCGACCAGCGTGTCCACCGTCCCCTGCTCCAGTACGCCGGCGCGCACGCGGCGCTCCACGTACGCGCGACCGCGCTTCTCCAGCACCACGGAGGAGATGCCGCGCAGGTGGAGCAGGTGGGACAGCAGCAGACCGGCGGGCCCCGCCCCGATGATCCCTACCTGAGTGCGCATGGGGGAAGCATCCTGCTTAGGCGGTCGATTGTTCGAGCCGCCTCTTCCACTGAGCGGAAGAATTGTGCAGGATTTACGGTATGTCAGGCGGATCCCAGGGGCGCACGGTGACGTCCAAGGTGCTCGCCATCCTGGGCGCGTTCGACTCCGGGCACCCGCAGCTCACGCTGACCGATCTGGCCAGGCGCAGCGGCGTGCCACTGAGCACGGTGCACCGGCTGGTCGGCGAGCTGGAGGAGTGGCAGGCGCTGAGCCGCGCGCCCGACGGCCGGCTCCGCATCGGGCTGCGGCTGTGGGAGCTCGGCCAGCTCGCGCCCGCCAAGCTCCAGGACCTGGCCCATCCGTGGCTGCAGGAGCTGTTCGCGAGCACCGGCGAGAACGTGCACCTGGCCGTCCGTGACGGTCTGGAGGTGCTGTACGTGGACAAGGTGGCCGGGCGGCGGGCCGTGCCGATCGTGTCCAGGACGGGCGGGCGACTGCCCATGCATCCGACGGGCGTCGGCAAGGCCCTGCTCGCCTACGAGCCCGAGTGGTTCGTCCGGTCGTACCTGGACCGCGTGCTCGAACGGCCGACCCCGCACACGATCACCGAGCCGGGGCGGCTGGCGCGCGAGCTGGCCACCGTACGCGCCCAGGGGTACGCGCTGACGTACGAGGAGATGACACTCGGCTCCTGCTCGGCCGCGGCCCCGGTCCTCGTCGACGGCCGGGCCATCGCCGCGCTCGGCATGGTGCTGTCCTCCAGGCGCGCCCGCGAGCTCCCCCGGCTGGTCGAGCCCCTGCTGACGGCCGCGAACGGAATCGCCAGAGCGTGCGCCGCCACGCCGTAGCCCTTGCCCAGAACTGCCCGTGGGCCATAACGTGCTCCGGTAAGCGCTTTCCAAAGGTCTCCCAAGGAGGTCGCCCGTGCCGTCCCCCCTGCGCGTCGCCATCGTCGGCGGCGGCGCCATCGCGAGCTTCGCGCACATGCCCGCCTTCCAGGAGCTGTCTGACGACATCGAGGTGGTCGCCGTCGTGGACGCGACCGCCGAGCTGGCCCAGGCGTTCGCCGACCGCTTCGGCGTGCCGTACGCCTCGGACGACCTCGAAGGCATGCTCGCCGAGGTACGCCCCGACCTGGTCGACGTCTGCAGCCCGCCCTCCCTGCACGCCGCCCAGGTGGCCGCCGCGCTGCGGGCGGGCGCGTGGGTGTGGTGCGAGAAACCGCCGTGCCTGTCGCTGGCCGAGTACGACGCCATGGTCGCGGCCGAGCAGGAGGGCGGCCCGTACGCGGCGATCGTGTTCCAGCAGCGGTTCGGCTCCGGCGCGCAGCACCTGCGGCGGCTGATCGAGAAGGGCGCGCTCGGCACGCCGTACGTCGCCCACTGCCAGACCACCTGGTACCGCGACGACGCCTACTACGCGGTGCCGTGGCGCGGGCGCTGGGAGACCGAGGGCGGCGGCCCCGCGATGGGCCACGGCATCCACCAGCTCGACCTGCTGCTGGAGCTGCTGGGCGAGTGGAGCGAGGTACGCGCCATGGCCGCCAGGCTGGCGCGCGACGTCGAGACCGACGACGTCACGACCGCGCTGGTCCGCTTCGAGTCCGGCGCCCTGGCCACGGTGGTCAACAGCGTGCTGTCGCCGCGGCAGGTCAGCCACATACGCGTCGACCTCGCCGACGCCACGCTGGAGCTGACCCACCTGTACGGCTACGCCAACGACGACTGGACCTGCACCCCGGCCGAGCACGCCGGCCCGATCGACTGGCCGCCCGCCGAGGACGAGCCCACCTCCCACCTGAAGCAGCTGCGGG
This sequence comes from Nonomuraea sp. CA-143628, assembly GCF_050942315.1. NCBI lineage: Bacteria > Bacillati > Actinomycetota > Actinomycetes > Streptosporangiales > Streptosporangiaceae > Nonomuraea > Nonomuraea sp. CA-143628. Next base: position 4,604,707 of record NZ_CP192072.1, on the reverse strand, counting down.
CCCTGGTGGCGGACCTGCGCGCGGGCCGGCGGCCCCGGGCCAGCGGGCGGGACGGACGCCGGTCGCTGGAGCTGATCACCGCCATGTACAAGGCGGCGCTGACCGGCGGTACGGTACACGCGGGCGAGGTGGGCCCCGGCGATCCCTTCTACCGCAGCCTGCACGGCGACACCCCCGGATGGAGCCCCTCATGAGCGCGATCGTCTTCGAGGCACACGGCGTGGAGCTGATGCGCTACGTCCACGAGCCCGACCCGCAGCCGTTCGAGGCGCCCAAGCCGTACATCCACCCGATGCGTACGCTGGCCGGTGACGTGGTGACCTCCTACCGGCCGCACGACCACCGCTGGCACAAGGGCCTGCAGCTGACCGCCTCGCACGTGTCCGGCCAGAACTTCTGGGGCGGCGGCACCTTCGTCCGCGAGGAGAAGCGCTACATCGACCTGGACAACAACGGCACGATGCGCCACGACAGCCTCGACGTACGCGAAGACGGCCTGTCGGGGCAGCTGACCTGGCGCAGCTCGCGCGGCGAGCCCTGGGTGGAGGAGCGGCGCGAGCTCACCGTCGAGGCGGTCGATCCGGCCAACGGCTCCTGGGAGCTGGTCTGGCACACGACCCTCACCGGCCTGCGTGAGGAGCCGCTGCGGTTCGGCAGCCCGACCACGCACGGCCGCCCGCTCGCCGGATACAGCGGCCTGTTCTGGCGCGGCCCGCGCTCGTTCACCGGCGGCGAGGTGCTCGGCCCCGACGGGATGGGCGGCGAGGAGATGATGGGGCAGCGGGCCCGCTGGCTGGCCTTCCAGGGGCGGCACGACGAGGTGGACCGGTCGTCCACGCTGATCTTCGTACCGGATCCGGGGCCGGAGTCGCACTGGTTCGTGCGCAGTGGCCCGTTCGCCGCCGTCAACCCCTCATGGGCCTTCCACCAGGAGTTCGAGCTGGCGCGCGGCCAGACGATCGCCCGCCGCTACCGGATCGTGCTGGCGACCGGCTGGTGGGGCACCGAGCGGATCGAGGAGCACCTGGCCAAGCGCCGAGCCGCCGACTAGTCGGCTAGTCGGCTAGTGGCCGAACCGCTGGATCCGGTCCTTACCGCCGACCTGCCCCCGACCGAAGTAGACAGACCCTTTGACCAAGCATGCGCTGAATTTCGTTGTCATTTCGGGAGAATTCCCAGGCTGCGGGTAGGGGCGGGGAATGCACATTCTGGTCACGGGGGCAACCGGCACGCTGGGCAAGGCCGTGGTGCCCACACTCCTCAGGACGGGTCATACGGTGCGGGCGTTGAGCCGCGAGGCGCACTCAGGCCGGGACGTCGAATGGGTATGGGGTGACCTGACCTCGGGCAAAGGCGTGTACAGCGCCGTGCGGGGCGTCGACGCGATCATCCATCTCGCCACCTTCGCCCGCAAATCCCACCGGGCCGGCTCCGTCGACGTCGCGGGCACCACGGTGCTGCTCGACGCGGCCAAGGAAGCCGGGGTGCCGCATTTGGTGTTCACCTCGATCGTCGGCGTCGACCAGGCCGCGACCGGGTATCTCGTGGACAAGCTCGAAGCCGAGCGGCTGATCAGGGAGAGCGGGATCGGCTGGACGATCCTGCGCTGCACCACCTTCCACCAGCACCTCGACCAGCTGCTCCGGGAGCTGGCCGCTGCCTGCCCCGCGATCCCAGTGGACCGCACGCTCCCCTGGCAGTCCGTGGACCGCTCCGAGGTCGCCGTGTATCTGACCGACCTGGTCGCCGCCGGTCCCGAGCGGGGCGTCATCGAATATGGCGGGCCCGAGGTGATCGGCATGGACGCGGTGGTCAGACCCTGGTTGCAGGCCAAGAGGCTGCGCCGCCTGCTGCTGCCGGTGCGCTATCCCGGCGGCAGGTGGGCTGCCCAGCGGGCCGGCTGGCACACCACGGACGCCACGCCACTGGGGCGGATCACCTGGCACGACCACCTCTTCCCCGAACCGCCCGAGCCGTCGGACGACTTCGCCATCGAGCACACCGCCTCGCCGACCAGCCCGGCCACCCAGCCGGACCTCGACCCGAACGCGCACGTCTACGGCGGCGACGACGGCTACGAGCGCCCGACCCGCACCTGACCGGCCTCGCCCGACCCACCGCGAGTCCGAGGGCCCCCAGCCTCAGGTCCAGGGGTCGTAATCGACCTCCAGCGGCTCCTGGGCGGGCCGCTCGGCCTCCGGGACGTGCTGGAGGTTGACCCGGATGCGGTACCACACGCTGCTGCGCCCCCGCATGCCGTCAACCAGCACGTCGGCGGGCTGGAGATGGCCGGCCACCTCGGAGTGCCTGGCCTTCCACCGCTCGAACCCGGCCAGCGCCTCATCCTTGTGCTGCGCCCTGGCGATCTCGACGACGGGAAGGTCCTCCCGCTCGGGAGCGGGCCCCTGTGACTCGGCCAGCTCCAGCAGCGACTCCAGGCCGCCGGCGTGCAGGTCCATGTCCGCCCACGGGTCGCCCAGCTCGGCGAACCTCTTGGGGACCGTGTCGATCGTGTGGTCACCCGGCCGGCAGCCCGGCACCTCGTCCCAGGTCAGCGGCGTGGAGACGCGGGCATCGGCGACCGGTCTGACCGAGTAGGCGGAGGCGACCGTACGGTCATAGGCGTTCTGGTTGTAGTCGACGAACACGCCGTGCCGCTGCTCCTTCCACCACCGGCTGGTGGCCACCTCGGGGGCGCGCCGCTCGACCTCCCGGGCCACCGCCTCGGCCGCCCGGCGCACCTCGGCGAAGGTCCAGCGCGGCTCGATGCGGGCGTACACATGAAAGCCCCGTGATCCCGACGTCTTCGGCCAGGCGGTCAGCCCGTGGTCGGCCAGCACCTCGCGGGAGACCTGCGCCGTGCGCAGCACGTCGCCCCATCGCACGCCCGGCACCGGATCGAGGTCGATGCGCAGCTCGTCGGGGTGGGCCAGGTCGGCGGCCAGCACAGGGTGCGGGTTGAGGTCGACGCACCCGAGGTTGACCGCCCACACGATGTGGGCCGTCTCGGTCGCGACGACCTCCTCGGCGCTGCGCCCGGAGCGGTAGCGGAGCTCGGCCACCTGGATCCAGTCGGGCCGCTTGGCGGGCGCGCGCTTCTGGAAGAACGCCTCCTCCTCGATCCCGTGCACGAACCGCTTGAGCACCATCGGCCGCCCGCGGACGCCGCGCAGCGCGCCCTCGCCGACCGCCTGGTAGTAGCGGATCAGGTCGAGCTTGGTGTGTCCGCTGGCGGGGAACACCACCTTGTCAGGGTTGGTGATGCGGACTTCACGCCCCGCGACCTCGATTTCTGGCATGAGGGTCACGATACGTGGCACCTCCGACAGATCAGCTTCGGCTCCGCGCCTCCCAATGGGCCAGGCCGAGCCGCCGGTGCGTGTCGATCGCCGCCCGCCGGTGCTCCTCCGCCTCCTCGGTTCGGCCCAGGCGTACGGCCAGCGCCGCGAGGACGTCGCGGATCGAGCCCCAGGCGCCGCTGCCCATGCCCATGACGATGAGCTGGTCGGCCACGGGCAGCAGCCGCTCGTACAGCTCCTCCGGGTCCGGTGTGCCGAGCCGGGCGGCGATGAGGCCCCAGATCGGGAACAGGAAACCCCCCGACCAGTCGTCCCGCAGCTCCGTGCCCCAGCGTGAGATCAGCGCCCTGGCCAGTTCCTCCTTGCCCACGTCGAGGGCGGCGAGGATGGCGAGCGGCCGCATCGGGGTCATCTGCGGAAGGTCGCTCGCGGCGATGAGGTCGTCGACTATCTCGGCCACCCGGCCCTGGCCGCGTCTGCACGTGTAGAGCGTGGCCAGTCGGCGGGCCTCCGCGCCCCACGGGCTGGCACCGTACTTGAGGTCGGGGAAGTCGGCGACCAGCGCCTCCGCCTCGGCCCAGCGGCCGTGCAGGGTGTGTCCGCCCGTCTGCGCGACCCGGACCATGGCTTCCAGCTCGGGTCGGCGTACCTCCTCCAGGACCCGCTCGCAGCGGGCGAGCTCGCGCTCCCACTCGGCCAGATCTCCCGCGCGGAGCAGGCAGGACATCCGCAGGCCGCCGGCCACCAGCCGGGCCTCCCTGGTCAGCCCGGCAATGGCCAGCATCTCGTCGGCGGCGCGCAGCCGGGCGGGGTTGTTCCCCAGGACGAACCCGGCGATCAGATAGTTGTTCAGCGTCCTGGCCAGGAGCGCCGGGTCGCCCAGCGCGCGGGCCAGCTCCACGGCGTCCGCGGCGAGCAGCTCGCCCTCGGCGCGGCGGGGGCCGTAGTGGAGCTCGACGCCGAGCGTGCCCAGCAGCGTGGCCCTGGCGTGGTCGTCGAGCGGTCCCGCCAACAGGTCCTCCAGGACCGACACCATCTGCTCATCCACCACGCCGTACGGCCGCCAGTTCCACACCGACAGCGCGCCGAACGCCGAAACCGCCGTCACGAGCGCGTCGCGGTCGCCGAGCCGCTTGGCCGCCGCGATCGCCTCCGTCAGGTCGCGCATGGCGCCGTCGGCGTCGCCCACGGTACGCCGGGCCTGGCCGAGCTCGGTCAGCAGGTGGCAGCGGTCGGCCGAGTCGCCGGGCGGCAGGTGCGCGACCGCCAGCTCCCAGAAGGTGACCGACTCGGTGTAGCCGTGCCGGGCCACCGCCTCCCGGGCCGCAGCGACGGCGTAGGCCGCCGCCCGGTCCGCGCCGCCCAGCTTCGCGGCCGCGGCGAAGTGGCCGGCGAGCTGGGCGGGGTCGGCGCCGGGCAGGGTCTCCAGGTACGTACCGGCCCTCAGGTGCAGCCGGGCTCTGGCCAGCTGGGTGAGGCCCGCGTCCAGCGCCTGGCGTACCAGGGCGTGCGAGAACCGGTAGTCGGCGGGCCGCGCGTCCTCGGTCAGCAGGCCGATGGCGAGGGCGGGCTCGGCGAGGGTCATGACCTCCTCGACCGGCCGCTCGGTGAGCGCGGCCAGCAGGTCGACGGTCACCTCGCGGCCGGCCACGGCGGCCGCTCTGAGCAGGTCCTGCGTGGCGGCGGGCAGCCGGGCGAGCCGCCGGTCGATGACGTCGCGGGCACCTGCCGGGACCAGGTCCCGCTCGCTCTCCGGCAGCAGGAGCAGCTCGGTCAGGTAGAACGGGTTGCCGCCCGAGCGGTCGAGCATGGCCACCGGATCCGCGTCCACGTGGCGCAGGCGCAGGTAGTCGAGCACCTCACCGGCGTCGAACGGGGCCAGCGGCATCCGGTGGCTCTCCCGCGCCAGCGCGCCCAGCGTCTCGCGCAGTTGCTCGGGGTGGTCGCCCGGCTCGGGCCTGAGCGTGACCAGGACGAGTGTGGACGTACGGGCGAGCTCACCGGCGACGTGGCCGAGCAGCCGCAGCGACGAGACGTCGGCCCAGTGCACGTCCTCCAGCACCAGCAGGCGCGGGCCGCCGCGCAGCCGCGACACCACGCCGTCGTACAGGTCGAACAGCTCGGCCTGCGGTTGCGCGGGGATCAGCCCGGCCTGGGTCCAGGGCCAGAAGGGCGGGGCCGTCTCGCCGTCCAGGCAGCGTCCCCAGGCCGTCTGGAAGCCGCGCGCGGCGGCCACCTCGGCGGCGGCGCGCGCCAGGCTCGTCTTGCCGATGCCCGCCTCGCCGGTCACCAGCAGCAGGCCGCCCCTTCCCCGGCGGGCCTCGGCCAGCAGTTCCTCGACCAGGTGCAGCTGACCGTCCCGCGCGATCAACCGCTGACCGGCCGTGCCTCGACCGCTGACCGAGTCGTCCGCCGACGCACCGCTTCGAGCGGAGGTGTGAGTGGTGAAGGCGGTCTGGGCGGTGAAGGCGGTCGGCGTGGTGAAGGCGGTCGGGGCGGTGAGGCCGGGTGCGGTAAGGGTCATCAGGTCGGGCGACTGGTCGAACACCGCCTGCTCCAGCCGCTTCAGCTCCGGCCCCGGCTCGATGCCCAGCTCGCCGTCCAGCAGCGACCGTACCCTGCGCAGCGCCCCGAGCGCGTCCGCCTGCCGGCCCGCCCGGTAGAGCGCCAGCACCAGCAGCGCCCACGCCCGCTCCCGGTAGGGATGGGCCTCGACCAGCGCCTCCAGATCCGGCAGCCCGGCCTCGCCGAGCGCCAGCCGCGCCTCGAACCGGTCCTCGGCCGCTCCCAGCCGCAGCTCCTCCAGCCGGTGTACGGCCCGCCGCGCGAACTCCAGGTCGGCGAACTCCCCCAGCAGCTCACCCCGCCACAGCCCGAGCCCCCGGTCGAGCACCTCCAGCGCCTCGGCGTACCTGCCGCCCCGCAGCACCCGCCGCCCGTCCTCGGCCAGCGCGGTGAAGCGGCCCGCGTCGACCTGTCCCGGCGCGATGTCGAGCAGGTAGCCGGGTTCGCGGGTGAGCAGCAGCCGGGGCGGCGTGCGCGGCTTCCTGCCGGGTTCCAGCACCCGGCGCAGGTGGGAGACGTACGCCTGGAGGGTCGCCGTCGCCTTGGCCGGCGCCTCCCCGGCCCACAGCTCCTCGATCAGCCGGTCGAGCGGCACCACCCGCCCCGGTGAGAGGGCCAGCACGGCGAGCACGGCCCGCTGCTTTCGCGTGCCGAGATCGAGCCGAACACCATCGGCGGAGTCGACCTCAAGCCGGCCGAACAGACGGACTTCCACAAACCCCAAGTCAACCCCAAATCCCCCTCAAATGGTAAAACGCACACTTGGTCCCATGAATGACATCAAAGTGAACGGCAACCTTCTGCTCCCCGGCGACGCGGGCTTCGACGAGGCCCGCAAGCCCTGGAACCTGGCGGTGGACCAGCCGGTGCGCGCGGTGGTCGAGGCGGCCGACGCCGACGACGTGGCCGCCGTGGTGAGCTACGCGCGGCTCAACGGCCTGGCGGTCACCGCCCAGCCGAGCGGCCACGGCGCCTCCGGCGACACCGACGGGACGATCCTGCTCAAGACCGCGCACTTGGGCGGCGTGAGCGTCGAGGACGGTGTCGCGCGGGTCGGCGCGGGCGTGAAGTGGGGCGAGGTGCTGGCGGCCGCGGGCCCGCTCGGCCTCACGGGCCTGGCGGGCAGCTCGCCGGTGGTGAGCGTGACCGGCTACACGCTCGGGGGTGGTTTGAGCTGGTTCGGGCGCAAGTACGGCTTCGCGGCCGACAGTGTGCGGGCCTTCGAGGCGGTCGACGCCGCCGGGGACCGCGTCAGGGTGACGGCGGAGTCGGATCCGGAGCTGTTCTGGGGGTTGCGGGGTGGTGGCGGCGACTTCGCCTTGGTCACCTCGCTGGAGTTCGACCTGAACCCGGCCCCTGAGCTGTTCGGCGGGCGGATGATGTGGCCGGTCGAGCGGGCTCGGGAGGTGTTCGACGCCTTCGCCGAGACCACCGCCGAGGCGCCGGAGGAGCTGACGCTCTGGTTCGACCTGCTGAAGTTCCCCGGCGCTCCGGTGGGGTACGTCGCCGTCGACGTCACCTTCCTCGGCGAGCACCCCGGCGCCCTGTTGCACCGCTTCGACCGGATCGGCGGGCTGATCAGCGACACCCGGCGGCCGACGCCAGTGGCCGAGCTGGGGTCGATCTGCGCCGAGCCCACGGACCCCAGCCCGGGATCGGGCCGGTTCGAGCTGCTCACGGGGCTGGAAGGCGTGGCGGACGTGCTGCTCGACACCCCGATCGACCCGCTGATCAGCGTGCAGGTCCGGCACCTGGGCGGGGCGCTGGCCCGGCCCGCCGAGGGTGGCGGCGCCGTGGGGCACCTGGCCGAGCCGTACTCGGTCTACATGTTCGGCCGGCCGACGCCGGACACCGCCGAGCGCGTCACCGACCTGACGAAGGCGCTCGTGCCGCACACGAGCGGACGTAAGACGTACACGATGCTGACTCAGGGCGAAAGCGCCGCATCCGCCTTCCCCGCGAGCACGCTGGCCCGGCTGCGCGACCTCAAGCGGGCCCGCGACCCGCAGGGCGTGATCCGCGCGAACTTCCCCGTGCTGGGGTAGCGACCGCGCGGATGGGACGTCGAGGCTCTCAATCAGGAGTCATCAAGACGGCGCTTCAGTGAGCAGGGGCGAGTTCGGGCCAGCCGTGCAGACCGGTCCCGACGCCGTCCAGGTAGAGGCTGATGCCCGCTGTGGTGTAGGGCACCGTGTTGTCGGGCAGCTGCTTCACCGGCGCCCAGAGGAGGTCGGCGCACTTGGCGGGTTCGGCGTTCACCGGTTCGCCGTACCAGCGGGAGGCGGAGAAGAACACGCCGAGCCGGGGCTGCCCTTCGGGGGACAGGTGATGGACGACGGTGGCCGGCCGGAGGTCGCGTCGGTCGATGGTGACCGCGACCTCCTCCCGGACCTCACGGATGGCGCAGTCGATGATGGTTTCGCCATCTTCCAGGTGGCCGGAGGGTAGGCAGAACCAGCCGTCGCGGTATCCGGTGCCATCACGCAGGCACAGCAGAATGTCGCTGCCGCGCTCGAGGATGACGTGGACGTCGACGGTCACCTGGTACCGCTGTTTCATGGCCATACCCTTGCTGTCGGCTACACCTCTTGGGTGCGTGACAGTAGCGCACCAACGTGCCAGGAGATGGCTTGGACGGCGGCTTGCGGTGGAAACTCCCCGGTGTCCACTTCGAACGTCGGAAAGCCGTCGTCGGCGAACACGCCGCGCAGTTCCTCGTACAGGTGCACCTCGGGGCCGCTGGAGCCGTCGTGCTCGAACCGGGAGTGCGCTCCGCGCTCTCGCAGCCGCGCTTCCAGCATGTGGGGTGCGGCGGTGAGGATGACTGCTACGTCGGGGCGCCGGGCTGGGACGTTGAGGTGGCGGACGTAGTCCAGGGGGACGCCGTCGAGGACCTGCAGCACGTAGGAGGACGGCACGTACCGGTCGCACAGGACGATCTGGCCTCGCGCCAGGGCAGGCTCGATCTCCTCGGCCAGGTGGTGGAAGCGGTCGGCAGCCACCAGGCAGGCGAGGGCGTTGCCGTGGAAGTCGGCGGTCCGCTGGCGGGCGGTACGGCCGAGCAGCCCGTCAGACGGCTCACGGGTGAGATGCACGATGTGGCTTGCCGCCTCGAAGGCGGCGCCCAGCAGTGGCAGCAGGGTCGACTTGCCGGCGCCGCCGGGCCCGTCGACGGTGATGAACAGGCCGGGCATCAGCGGCCCCCGATCGGGTGGTTGCGGGCGTGCTGTTCGCGGGCGAGATCGGCGAGGTGCCGATGGATCTCATCCTCGGGCGTCTCACCGAACTGCAGGCCGGAGGAGAAGTTGAACTCGTCGCGGCCACGTATCGCTTCGTCGTCGCCCCCGAGGTCGACGGGCGCGTAGTCGAGCAGCTGGTCGGCGGTGTAGCGGCCAGTGGCCATGAGCCGCGCCCACTCGGGCGTGCCTGGGTACGGGCGGAACTGGAACACCGAGGCGCGGAACGTTCCCGGCATGGCGGCGGTGAGCCCCCACAGGCGGTGGATCAGTTCGACGGTGGCCTGCAACTCGGGCCGGGTCTCGGTGGGGAAGCCGAGAATGAAGTAGCCCTTGACCCGGATACCGCGCTCGGTCAGGCGCCGCACCACCTCCAGCACCATGGCGGGGCTGATGCGTTTGTCGACGTAGGTGAGGATGCGTTGGCTGCCGGACTCCACTCCCAGCGCCACCTCCCGCAGCCCGCACTCGGCGAGCCGATCGAGCATCGTGTTGGACAGACGGTGCAGAACATTGATGCGGCCGGTGGCGTCCCAGCACGCCCATTCGCCCACCCGGTCGGCATGGAAGGCGCTGGTCATCTGTTCGATGACGCGGTGGGCGCCGAGGAACAGGTCGTCGACGAACCGGAACGCCGTCACACCAGCGTTGTCGTGGAGTTGGCGCATTTCGGCAAGGATGTTGCGCGGGTCGCGGACGCGGATGGTGATGTCGGGGTTGGCCGAGACGGCGGCGCCGCAGAAGGAGCAGTCGTAGGGGCAGCCGCGGGCGCCGACCATGTTCGCCTCGATGCGGCCGTCACCCGCCGTGTAGGGGTCTTGGGCCAGGAAGCCGCGGTCGATGAACGGCAGTGCGTTGATGTCGGGGGCCAGGTGGTGGCCGCTGCCTGGGGCGCCTCCGCTGACGGGCGTGCCCAGGACGGGGTCGATCCACATGACGCCGGGCAGGGTGGCGCGGCTGCGATGATCGGCCAGGAGTTCGACGACGCGCGTTTCGGCCTCGCCGAGGACCAGGGCGTCACAGCGGGCCAGGCGCGGGTCGGCCAGGACGGTGGTGGGCATGGCCTTGGCGTGGTGGCCGCCGACCATGACGCGGATCGCGGGATCGATGGCCGCGGCGATGGCGGCGCTGATCTCGTAGGTGGGGGCCAGGAGATTGAATCCGGCCCAGCGCGGTGCGGCCTGGTTGATCAGGTCGATGGTGTCGGCGATGGGCAGGCCGGCGGCTTCGGCATCCAGGACGGCGACGTTGTAGCCGCGGCTGGTGGCGTAGGTGGCGATGTAGGCCATGCCCAGCACGGGCAGGGTGTAGTCGTTGACGCGGGGGCGCTGGCTGTAGTCGCGCAGAGGCGCGTTGATGAGCAGCAGGTCGAGCGGGTCAGTGGTGCTGTGGGCTCCCTTGATCAGATGTGGCTGGGTGGTGGGCATGGTGGTCTCCCCAGGCGAGGATGAGCACGGTCAAGGCGGACAGGTGCGGTCCGGCCATGTCCCGCCAGCGCGCCCCGAAGTGGTTCTCATCGGCGGGCCAGTCGGTGGCCGGATCGGCGAGGACCGCCCATGTGCGGACGGCCAGATCGGCGTGCGGGTAGAAGGAGAAGTCGCCGGTGTGGTCGGCGACCGCCGCGGCCGCGGTCCACGGCCCGATCCGCGACACGCTCTGCAGCTCTTTGATCAGGACGTCAGGAGCGAGCTGCGCCCACTCGGGGTGGGCAAGGTAGGCGGTGGCGGCGGCTTGCAGGGGGCGGCGTTTGAAGGCCATGCCAAGCCGGGTGAAGTCCTCCTCGGACAAGGCCAGCACCTGCTCAGGCGTGGGCAGCAGGCGTGTAGGGCCAGCCGGGTCGCCGACCGCGTGGCGGAAGGCGTGGTGCATGACGCGAGCCTGGCGGGCGCGGATCACCTGCCGGATGATCGCCGTGGCCAGGGCGTCCCACAGACTCGCCTCACGCAGCCGCCGTACCGGTCCGAGCTGGTGCAGCGCCGAACGCAGCCCTTGGGGCAGGGCCGCGTCCCGGAGCATGGCGGGGTCGTAGGCGTCGAAGATCGGCGCGGTGCCGGACCCCGCCAGCCGGACCGCGGAGGGGGTGGCGGGGGTGGTGACCAACCAGGTGCCTGCGGTGGTACGTACAGCGCGAACCGCAGAGAGCTGCGCGTTATGATCCCAGGCGGGGTGGTCGAGCATGAGCCACGTCATGAATGTGTGCCTTCCATCACGAGATCACGGTGTCGGCGTCACCGTACGCGGTAGAGCCTGGCGGTGCACCGGGATGGTTGCGGTGCTCATGACTTGGGCTTTAGACGCAGCATGCCGCCGCCGATGACGGCTGGTCGGCCGTTGTGGAGGTCGATGTCGAAGCCGGGTGCGACGGGTGAGCACCCATTCCAGGTCATCCACCTTTCTGCCGCGTGCGCCGCCCGTAGCGAGTGGGGTCCAGTACATGAGGGCAGGCCCTTCTGGTGATCATGCGGTTGGGGCGGTGGGCCTGGTGGCCGCCGTCGTGGTCGTGGAGGCGCGGGCCGGGACGTCGCTAAGGCCCCGGCCCGCGCCGGGACGTGCGGCATGGCGGCGAAGGGTGGGCAGCCGCGCTGTACCGCACGGGGCGTGGCACCCGCAGCACATGACGCCCTGCGCTAACGCCAATGCGCTGTTCGTGGGGAAGTGCCACGCCACGATCATCGAACCGGGGCTATCCGGTTATCTCGGCTATCACCGCCAGCGTTCCACATCGGCCTCGATCGCGATCAGCGCTGTAGCCGTTCTTCGCTCCGTCCTTGACCGACCCGTAGAAACGGCCGCTGGTGAGCCTCCCTGCGTTAAAGGAGACGGTGGTGTTGTACCCGGCTATCGACGCATTACCGACAATCATTATGTCCCTGGTCCAAGTAGTAGGGGGCGGCCCGAACGTTCCACGATTACGCGCAGTCGCCATGCGGTAGTGCCATCATGATGAGTCGCACAGAGTTGTAGAAGACTCAGGAATTGGTCATTCCAAACTGACCAATTGGCCAAAACGGAGTCGAGATGCCGAGACCCCTGAAGAACCTGGACCCGAGCGTGTCACCCGCCCACCTTCTGGGCTTCGGGATGCGGCTTCTGCGAGAAAAGCGTAACGTTTCGGACGTCGCAAAAACGACCCTTGTGGACCTGAACAATATCTACGCCTATGAGCGCGGCGACAAATTCCCTTCAGCCGACGCGACCAAGCGCCTGGATGAGCACTACGACGCCAAGGGGTTCCTGATCGCGCTCCGCGATTTGGTCGTTTCAGTTGGCCAAATGGCCGAGGTTTCCGACGAATCGGACATCGGGCATGCTGAAGACATGGATAAGGTTCGTCGCCAACTCCTCGCAGCCGTCGCAAGGCTCGGGGTGGCAGTGGTTCTGCCGGTGGAAGAACTCGGCAATTTGCGAAACCTGATCGACCGTGACATGGGATCAAGCCGCCTAGAAGAGTGGGAAGAGATCGTCTGGGAGTATGCTCACTCTCTGAAAACGCAGCCGATCGACGTGATCTCCGATCTGTCGCTCGACGTACTGGATCTGCAAAGAGTCTCGCGATCCGCAGGAGACAACCCGGCAGGATGGGCGCGGGTGAACGCCCAGATGCAGTTCCTGCTGGCCCGCGCCCTCGGGCTCGCTGGACAGAGCCGAGAGTCTCGGCACTGGTGGAACACGGCCCGGCACTCAGCGGAGAAGAGCGGTGACCCGCAACTGGCAGCACTATGCCGAGGGTGGGAGAGCACGCACGGCCTCTATGAGAAGCGGCCGGCGACGATCCTGCTGGGCCGCGCCGAGGAGGCAATCGATGTCGCGGGCGGCCTGCCGTGCGCGGGAGTAGCTGAGGCACTGACCGCGCAGGCGCAGGTTCGCGCGATGGTCGGTGATGTGGCAGGAGCCCGTGAGTCACTGAACAGGCAGAGGGCAATCTTCGAGCGGCTCCCGGACGCAGTATCCAGTGATACGGGTTCTGCCTTCGGGTGGCCGGTGACACGGATGCTACACACACGTTCGTTCGTTGCCACCTATACGAACGACGCCGATGCGGCACAGGCACAGCGAGAAGCGCTCGAGGCGTATCCGCCATCCGACGTCCGCGCGATAGCACAGGTGAAGCTCTATCAAGCGATGGCACAGGTGACCAAGGGTGATGTCCGTACGGGCCTCGACATGGCCCGAGATGCGGTCACCGAGATTCCCGCTGATCAGCACACGATGTTCACCCGTTTCAGCGCCACTTTGGTGTTGAGGACCGTACCGGACAGGCTGGACGCCCGGACGCGGCCAGCGGTAGAGACGTACCGAGAGCTGCTAGCCCTGCCGAAACCGCCCGAGGAGGGCATTTGAGCATGAGCATCGAGTTCCACCATAGGACAGGCGCTGCTGCGGCGGACGCTGTCCTGGGCGAGGTATACGCCGATACATACGAGACGATCTACTCCGAGCCGCCGTACAACTCGCACCCTCCATACACCCGGGCCCTGTTCACGGAGCGCACGATCGCCCAGGCGCAACGGCCTGGGTTTGAGCTGGTGTCGGCAGAGGACGGGCTGAGTCTCGCCGGGTTCTGCTTCGGCTTCACCATGGAGTCGGGCCGCTGGTGGGGCAGCGCGACGACTCCGGTTCCGGACGGGGTGGTTGCCGTACCGAAACTGGCCGTCATCGAGCTGATCCTTCGGAAGGAGTATCGAGGCAACGGAGTCGGTAAGCGGCTGCTGAGCGAGTTACTGGCCGATCGCGCGGAGCCGTACGCGACGCTGGCATCCCACCCGGACGCTCCGGCGCACGCCATGTATGAGCGGTGGGGGTGGCACGTAGTCGGGTCGTCACAGCCTAGGCCTGACTCGTCAACGGCAGATTTCATGTTGATCGAGCTCCGCCGAAACCTCAGGTAGAGCCCTGCGGCCACCAGGCATGTACCCGGTAGCGATCACATCTTTCCGGCTCAGCCTCCGCGAGTTCACCGCTGCTGACGTCGAGGCCCTCCTGGCCATCTATGGCGACCCACAGGTGGCCGAGCACATGAGTTTTGAGCCCCGCACCCGCGAGCAGGTCGAGAACACCATCGCCAACGTTGCGGTGGCGGCCCGAGCGGAACCGCGCATGGACTACTCCCTCGCAGCGGTGCTGCCGGACGACGAGCGCAGTCGCTAGAAGGTGCCGTGGCGGCCCGCGCCCGCGGCGAAGCGGGCCGCGCCGCCGACAGCGTCGGGCAGGGACACCAGCCCGTGGCGCAGCTCGTTCCGTATCGCCTCCCGCTCGGGCAGCCCGTCCTGCTCCAGCGCCGACAGCCGGTCGCCGCGCAGGCAGGTCTGCGGGAAGCCGGCGATCTCGCGGGCCAGCTCCTCCGCCTGGCGCCTGGCCATGCCGGTGGGGACGACGCGGTTGGCCAGGCCCATCTCGTACGCCTCGCGGGCGCCGACCGGACGGCCGGTGAGGATCAGGTCCATGGCCCGTGAGGCGCCGATGAGCCGCGGGAGCCGCACGGTGCCGCCGTCGATGAGCGGCACGCCGAAACGGCGGCAGAACACCCCGAACACCGCGTCCTCCTCGGCCACCCGCAGGTCGCACCAGAGCGCCAGCTCCAGCCCGCCCGCGACGGCGTGCCCGGCGACGGCGGCGACGACCGGCTTGGACAGGCGCATCCTGGTCGGGCCCATCGGCCCGTCGCCCTCCTCACCGACGTGGTTGTCGAGTGTCTTCAGGTCGGCGCCCGAGCAGAACGTGCCGCCTTCGCCCCACAGCACGGCCACCGCGGCGTCGGACTCCTCGAACGCCCTGAAGGCGTCCACCAACGCGTCGGCGGTCTTGCGGTCGACCGCGTTGCGGACCTCCGGCCTGCTCAGTATTACGGTCGTGACCTGGCCTTCTCGCTCCATGCGTACGGTCATGGCTGCCTCCGTGCTGGGTGGTCGCCGGAACGTGAGCGTACGGCGGCACCGGAGGTCACGCCAGCGCCGATCGCCTGCGGCATACGACTACCCGTATCTGGACTTTATTCTCACCAGCGGTCGAGCAGGTCAGGGCGGCCCGAGCACGTCGCCGGCGACCAGGGCGCGGGCCGTGTCGGCGAAGTACTGTTCCGGGGCCGTGGGGGTCAGGCCGAGAATGACGCCTTGGCTGAGGCCGACCAGCAGGGCGCGCAGCGCCGTGGCCAGGCGGCGCGCCTGCTGAGCGGTGAGGGCCGCCCCGTCGTGCGGTCTACCGGTCAGCAGGGCGGCCAGGCGTTGTTCGTGCTCCCGTACGGAGGCGGCGAGCTTGGGCCGCAGCTCGGGGTCGCGTAGTGCCAGGTCCTGCAGGCTGATCTCGAACGACAGGTCGCGCAGGGCATCCGGCTCCGCGCACAGGCGGTGGTAGTGGCGGGCGAAGACCTCCACCGCCTCGACCAGGTCAAGGCCGAGGGTGACGGCCTGTTCGACGCCGTCGTAGCGCGGGCCGAGGTAGTCGGTGACCAGGGCGATCAGCAGGCCGTTCTTGCTGCCGAACAGCGAATAGACGGCGCCGGTGGTCAGCCCGGCCTGTTCGGCGATCTCCTCCAGCTTGGCCCGGTGACCGTCTCTGGCGACGATCCGGTGCGCGGCCGCCAGCAGGGCCCGCCGGTTGCGTTCTTTGGCCTCCGCCCTTGTCATTCTCATAATCCTATTATTACCGTAATCTCATTATGAATGTTGCGGAGTACACGAGCCGGGTTCCCGGCTACACGGCGTTCCCCACCGTCGACGCACTGCGGGCCGAGCTGGAGGAGCTCGCCGCCGCCCATCCCGACCTGATACGGCTGCGCCGCATCGGCGCCTCACGGCTCGGCGAGCCGCTGCACGCCCTCACCATCGGCACGGGGCCGGCGGACGCGGTGGTCATCGCCGGGCCGCACCCCAACGAGCCGGTCGGCGCGCTGACCGTCCTCACGCTGGTCAGGCTGCTGTGCCAGGACCCAGAGCTGCGGCTGGGCCACCGCTGGCACCTCGTCGCCTGCGCCGACCCGGACGGTGCCCGGCTGAACGAGGGCTGGTACGGCAAACCGGGCGACCGCCGCGCCTACGCCGAGCACTTCTACCGCCCCGACCTGTCCGACCAGGTCGAGTGGACCTTCCCGCTCGTCAGCGGTGACTACCGTTTCGACCGGCCGCTGCCGGAGACGGCCGCGCTCATGCGCCTGATGGACGAGGTACGCCCATCGCTGGTCTGCTCCCTGCACAACGCCGAGTACCAGGGCGCGTTCTTCTACCTCAACCGCCGTGACGCCGTCCTGGCCGAACGGCTGGCGGGCCTGCCCGGCACGCAGGGCCTTCCCCTGCACCACGGCGAGCCGGAACTACCCGGCGCCGAACCGATCGCGCCCGCCGTCTTCCTGACGCCGGACGGGGCGCGGGTGGGCGCGGCCTTCGGCGCCGGCGGCAGCAGCGCCGACTACGCCGCCAGGTTCGGCGCGCTCCACCTGATCACCGAAGTGCCCTCGTGGACCGACCAGCGGGTGGCCGACCGGAGCGTGACCAACCGCACCTACCTGGAGGTGGCCACCGAAGCGGCGGCGGCGCGACGGGAGCTGATCGAGACGCTGCAGGCGGGCATGCACGCCGTCGCCGGCGACCTGACGGTGCGCTCGCCGTTCCGCGGCTCGACCGAAAGCACGCTGGAGACCTTCCGCAAGATCGCCGACCTCGAAGAGGAGACTCTGCCTGAGCTCGATCGGCCGGCCACGGTCGCCGAAGAATACTCCCACCGTCAGACAACGCACATGCTGCGGCTGCGCCTGGTGGGGGTGTTCCTCCGCATGCTGGACGCCGAACTGGCCGCCGGCAACGTCACACCGGCCATCCGGCGCCAACGTCACCTGCTCGCCGAATGCTTCGACCCATGGTACGAACAGGCCGAGACCGACTCCCCCGGCCCGCCGATCGAGCCGCGGAGGATGGTCGCGGTGCAGCTGGGCGCCATCCTGACCGCCGCCGACCGGGCCGGCTAGCCCACCGCGCGGCGGCCGACCGGCTTCATCCGCCAAAGCCCTGACATCCAAAAGCCCTGACATCCATGCACTCCATGCAGATTCGCTCCTTTATGCACCGCGAATATATCCTCAGGGTATAGTCCATCCGCATGATCGACTCCCCGAACCGGGCCACGCCGGACGACGGCCTTGGCGAGCCGCGCGAACCCCGGCGCCGTGGCCGGCTGGCCATCATCACCGGGCTCGTCACCGTCCTGGCCGCCACCGGACTCGTCCAGGCCCTGCCGGCCGCGGCGTCCCAGACGGTCACGCCATTCCTGCCCGCGCCGACCGGCTCCCGGCCGGTCGGCACCACATCCCTGTACCTGAAGGACACCTCGCGCCCCGACCCCTGGGTTCCCACCGTCAAGTACCGCGAGCTCATGGTCTCGCTGTGGTACCCGGCCAAATCGCCGGGCCGCAAGCGAGCGCAGTACATGACGGCGAAGGAGTCCGAGCTGCTGCTCAAGGACGGAAAGATCACCACCGTCCCGTCCGACACACTGAGCAAGACGCGCACCAACGCCTTCACCGACGCCCGTCCCGCCGGGCGCGGGCACAGCCTGCCCCTCGTGGTGCTCTCTCCCGGGCACAGCAAGCCCCGCAGCGAGCTCACGGGTCTCGCCGAGGAACTGGCGAGCCGGGGGTACGTGGTGGCGGCCATCGACCACACCTACGAGAACGTCGCCACGACCTTCCCGGACGGACGGGTCACCACCTGTGTCACCTGCGAGATCGCCAAGGGGCCTGGCTGGTGGGTGAAGCTGGAGAAGAGCCGGGCCGCGGACGTGTCCTTCGTGCTCGACCAGCTGACCGGCAAGCACCCGAAGTGGAAAGGCGCCGGCCTGATCGATACGTCGAAGATCGCCATGGCCGGTCAGTCGGCCGGCGGCGCGAGCGCCGTCACGGCCCTGCTGGAGGACTCCCGGCTGCGCGCCGGCATCGACGTCGACGGAACCGTGGAGAGCCCGGTCCCCGCGTCCGGGCTGTCCCGGCCATTCCTCTTCCTGGGCAAGCCCGCGACCTACGCGCCGGGCAAGGGTGAGGCCGCCTCGTGGGAGAAGGTCTGGACGGGACTGACCGGCTGGAAGCGCTGGCTGCTGATGGACGGAGCGGTACACCTGTCCTTCACCGACCTGGGCGTACTGGTCGACCAGGTCGGCATCGACGTGGGCGCCGACATACGCGGCGCCCGCGCCATGGACATCACCCGCAGGTACGTCACGGCCTTCTTCGACAAGCACCTGCGCGGCAAGCCTCAACCCCTGTTGAACAAGTCTTCAGCGAGCTACCCCGAGATCACCTTCTGCAGCCCGCCGGAGAAGACCTGCGCTTGACGCGCTCGCCGAGTAGCCCAGCGCGTTCCTACGGCAGGCGCTGCCGGCCGATCAGCACGGCGACCCCGTCCAGCAGGAGCTGCAGGCCGTTCTCGAAGAACCCGGCCAGGTCGAAAGCCGACTGATCACCCGCGGGCGCCACGCGCGTGGGGAGGCCGCTGGAGGGCAGGCCGGCATGGAACCTCGGCATGTGGGCGGAGTACCACTCCCCGGCGGACAAGCCCGTGTGCCGCTCCGATTCGGCCTGCGGCTCCAGGTTCGCGGCCGTCCCCCGGACGTAGTTGGTCACCGCCCACCACACGAACCTGCCGGTATCCGGATCGATCCCCAGCTCGCGCACCACGCCCATCCCCCAGTCCCCGTATCTGAGCATGTTGGGCGTGGGCTGCGGGTGGGTGAGCGAGACGAGCCGAGGCAGCCAGGGGTGCCGCAGGTAGAGTCGCCACTGCAGGCGGGCCGCGAGTTCCAGCCGCGCCCGCCAGCTCGCCGGGGGCATCGCCGGAAGCTCCAGCTCGCCGAACGCGGCGTCGGCCATGAGCGCGGCCAGCTCCTCCTTGCCGCGCACGAGCCCGTACAGCGACATGGTGGGGATGCCGAGCGCGGTCGCGACGCCGCGGATGGACACCGCGTCGAACCCCTGGGCGTCCGCGATGGCGATAGCTGTACGGACCATCCGCTCCCGCTTGCCGTCGTGGGCGGGCTGTTGCCGTTCCTTCCGTTTCGGGGCACTCGGCGCCCTGGGGGGCGGGAACGAGCCGGGCGCGGGCTCCGCCACAACGGTGCCGACGCGGGAGATGGCCACCACCACTCCCTCCTGCCGCAGCGTGTCCAGCGCCTTGGCGGCGGTCGCACGGGCCACCCCCCACTGCTCGGCGACCTGCCTGGTGGAGGGAACGCGGTCGCCGGCCCGCAGCTCGCCGGCCTCCACGCGCCGCTTGATCTCACGGACGATCCGCAGGTACGGCGGCGCGGTGCCGGACCGGTCCATGGTCGATCGTCTCCTCATGCCGGAAGGCCGCTGTCCTAGTACAGAGGCTATGGCTGTCCCCTTGCGAAGGACGCCATCACCCGCCTGGTGGAGGCGGCGAAAGCGAGGAGTCGTGTCCTAGCACAGGATCGATTACTGCTCGCTGAACCGCTGGTCACCACCTATGCACAGGGTACCGTTCCGGTCGTACGCCGTACCAGTGGAGGAAGAGGACTGTGCAGAACACCACCGAAGACCGACGCAGGCGCTACTTCGAAGGCCACTTCGCCCCGGTCAAGGAGGAGGTCACCACCTACGACCTGCCCGTGACCGGCTGCCTGCCCGCAGACCTGGAGGGCCGCTACCTCCGGATGGGGCCCAACCCGCTGGGCGTGGAGGATCCCGCCACCCACTTCTACGCCTTCGGCGCCGGCATGGTGCACGGCGTCCGCATCCGGGACGGCCGCGCCGAGTGGTACCGCAATCGCTGGGTCCGCTCGACAGAGGTCGCCGACGCCCTGGACCGGCTGCGGCGCGGGGAGGAGCCGCCCGCGTTCCTGCCTCCGTCCCCGAACGTCCACGTGATCGGTCACGCCGGCCGCACGCTCGCCCTCGTCGAGGCCGGCGGGCTGCCTCATGAGCTCGGCTACGAGCTGGACACGATCGGAGCGTGCCCGATGGCCGCCACACCGGAGGGCTCCAGCGCCAACGCGCACTCCAAGGTGGACCCGCGCACCGGCGACCTGCACTCCCTGGCCTATGTGATCGGGCGGCCGTTCGCGCAGTACATCGTCACCGACCCCGCCGGCACGGTGACCCGGGTGACGGACATCCCGCTGTCCGGCGACACCCCGTTCCTGCACGACTTCGCGCTGTCGGAGAACTACGTCCTCGTGTTCGACATCCCGCTGACGTTCAGCATGACGAAGATGCTGTTCCAGTGGGATCCCGAGCACCAGGCGCGTGTCGGCGTGCTGCCCCGGACCGGCGGTGACATTCGCTGGCTGCCGGTCGAGTCCTTCTATGTCAGCCACGTACTCAACGCCTACGATGACGGCTCCACGATCACGGTCGACCTGATCAGGTCAGAAGGGCCGGTCGACGTCGCCGATCCGGGCGCGATCGCGCCCACGCTCGACCGCTGGACCATCGATCCGGTGAGCGGCAGGGTGGATCAGCGCCGCATCGACGACCGGGCTCAGGACTTTCCCCGCGTGAACGACGCGTTCGCCTCGCGCCCGCACCGCTACGGCTATTCCGCGGTCAGCCCGGTGTACGGCGTACCGTTCACGCTCGACGGCCCGCACCCCGACGGGGCGTTCACCAACGCGCTCGTCAAGCACGACCTGCGGCGTGGCATGACGGAGGTGCACGGTTTCGCACGCGAGGCCGCCGTCGGGGAAGCGGCGTTCGTCGCCAACCCGTCCGGTGGCGGCGAGGAGGACGACGGCTACCTGATGGCCTACGTCGCCGATCCCGAGCGGGGCGCCTCCGACCTGGTGATCCTTTCGGCCCAGGACTTCACAGGACCGCCAGTGGCCCGTGTCCACCTGCCCGTGCGGGTCCCGCTCGGCTTCCACGGCAACTGGATTCCCGACGCCTGAAGCCGAGCGAGCCCGGCGAGCTCGCGATCGGCTCCATCGACCACAGCCGAGGATCATGATCAAGCCCTGCCATTTCGACCATGACACAATCTCGCCCATGCCTAGCCGGATCTTGGCCTTGAGCGCCGTACTCACGCTGGCAGCGGCCGGGTGCGGAGTACTGCCGACGAAGGAAACGGCACCTCCACCCACCACGAGCACGCCTCCGCCGAGCTCCCCGCCCACCAGCGCGCCGCCCGCCACCGCCACAGCGTCCAGTCAAGCCATCCAACCAGCCCTGGCCGAAACCAGCGGCACCGAGACCCCGGACCTCAAGGTCGAGGTCGTCGGCCTCAACCGCGTCAAGGCCAAGCACCTCGTCGCCCAGATCCGCCTGTCCAACACCGGCACAGAAGAGAACCTGCCCTGGGCCGCCGACATGGGCGACCGCACCCGCCCCTTAGGCGAAATGAAGTGGGCCTCCGGCATCGGCGTCCTCGACGCGCAGGCCCGCACCTGGATCCTGCCGTACAAACCCGCCGGCTCCCCCTGCCTCTGTACCGACCAGAAGCGCGACGGCCTCGGCTACTTCATCAAACCTGGCCAGTCGATCACCGTTTACGCGGTACTGCCCGCACCATCGGGCAACCCCGCCTCGACCACCGTCGTCACCCCCGTGGCCCCGCCGATGCTCAACGTGCCCATCAGCGACCAAGCACCGACCGGCGACTTCCCCGACCCCGACGCCGAACCCGTCACCCAGGTCACCCGCCGCCTCATCCTCCCCTCCGAATCCCTCGACAAATCCGAGGAGACCGCCGACGACGGCAAGGACCTGCAGGTCAACCTCTCCTCCGACGTACTGTTCGCGGTGAACAAGGCCACCCTCACCACTCAAGCCAAATCGATCATGGCCCGCACGGCCAAGCTCATTGACGCCTCCCCCGCCGCTGTGGTGACCGTGGCGGGCCACGCCGACTCCACCGGCGACAACGCCATCAACGACCCCCTGTCACTACGCCGCGCCCAGGCCGTACAACGCGCCCTGACGGCGCGGCTGACCCGGAGCGGGGTCCGCTTCCAGGCCAAGGGATACGGCTCGCGCCGCCCGCTGTACGACAACGACAGCGATGAGGGCAAACGCCGCAACCGCCGCGTCACCGTCACCTTCCCCAAACCCCAGCCCTCCGCCCAGGAACCGGCGGCCACCACCTCTCCCGGCGCGACCGGCCTGACCGGCACCACCAAGGCGGACGGCCAGCCCATCACCATGGAGATCGCGGGCCTGCGCCGGCTGCCCGGCGGTCTCGGCCTGCTCACCTACAAGATCACCAATGCGGGATCGGCTGAGACCTGGTTCAACGACCTCCACCACGCCCAGGACTGGGAGGCCTACAAATACCAGGCCGCGAGCAACGTCCTGCTGACCGACATGGCCGCCCGCCGCCAGTACCGGCCCGGCCGCCTGGAAGTCCCGACCGACAACGGCATGGACTACTACTGCGCGTGCACCGATGTCTCCGGCGTCCGCATCAGCACCGAGAAGTTCGCACCCGGCCAGACCCGCGAGTTCTGGAACCTCTTCGCCCTGCCTGATACCGCCGACACCCTCAAGGTCAAGATCGGCCCGTTCCGCGACCTCCAGGTTCCTGTCCAGTAATACGTGAGGATCACGACATGATCGCCAGACGCCGGCCGTGGGTCGTCGCATTGACGCTGACCTGCTCGGCCAGCATGCTGGCCCCCGGCCTGTGGGCGTTCTTCGCCCCGGAGTCGTTCATCGCCTTCGTCAACTACCACCCGTACAACGAACACCTGACCCACGATGCCGGCGCGTTTCAGATCGGCATCGGGGCCGCGCTGATCTTCGCCCTGATCTGGCGGGACGGTCTGGTCGCCGCGCTGGCGGGGTTCGCCGTCGCAGCCGGCCTGCACACCCTGTCGCACTACATCGACCGGCACATCGGCGGCCACAGCAGCGATGTCCCGAGTCTCGCGCTGTTCGCCCTCCTCGCCCTGATCGCCATATTTGTACGCATCCGCAGGAGCAAGTCGTGAGAGTCCTCCTGGCCGGAGCCACCGGAGCGATCGGGCGTCAGCTCGTTCCCGCCCTGACCGATGCCGGCCATCACGTAGTCGCGATCATCCGCGATCCCGGCAACCGAGATCGGGTGAAGGTCCTCGGTGGCGAGTCGATCGTGGCCGACGTCATGAACCGCGAACAACTCCTGAGGGCCGTCGACGGGATATCCGCGGACGCCGTCATGCACCAGGCGACCGCACTGCGCGGCGCATCACCCCGGTTGCGCACTGATGACCCCACCAACGCGCTGCGCTCCATCGGCACCACGCATTTGCTGGAAGCCGCTCAGGTGGTCGGTGCCGGACGGTTCGTCACCCAGTCGCTGATCACCGGATACGGTTACCTCGACCACGGTGATCGCGAACTCACCGAGGAGGACCCCTTCGGGCAGCCGCGGGGAACCTATGGCGATCCGGTCGTCGAAGGCTGCCGCTCCACCGAGGAACAAGTCCTGAAGGCCGACGGAATCGCCTTGCGATACGGCATGTTCTACGGCCCGCACGCCTTCAGCGACACCTTCGCCGACCTCATGCGCAAGCACCTCCCGATCCTCCCGGCAGGCGACAGCGGAAGCACGTCCTGGATCCACGTCGCCGACGCCGCCGGCGCCACCGTGGCCGCGCTGGAACGCGGCCGGTCAGGCCAGGCGTACAACGTCGTCGACGACACCCCGATCACCTGGGGGCAGTTCGCCGCAACCGTCGCCGCCGCGCACCACACGCCACGGCCCAAGGCGATGCCCCGCTGGCTGCTGAGACTGAGCGCCCCTTACCTCGCCTGCCTGATGGCCGACACCTCCATGCGGGTCTCGCACGCCAAAGCCACGCGGGAACTGGGCTGGACACCGTCGCACCCATCGATCCACGAAGGTCTTCGAGGGACCGAGAAATGAGCTCGGCCGCCAACGCGCGTAGCGCCGTCACTCCGGATGCGCAGGACGCAACATCCCAAACTCTTTGCGCAGTTCTTCCCAGGGGACAGCGATTAGCGGGAGGCCGAGGCCGAGCGCTTCGTTGGGGAGGCCGAGCCCCAGGGTGTTGTCGCTGATGCCCTGGGCCCATTTGTTGATCGTGCTGAAGGTGGCGGGGACCCGCCACCACACTTGCTGTTCCGGGAACGTTCAGTTTGAGTTCTGCGAGGCGGGCGGGCTGATGTTCATTCGCCGTCTGCGGTCTTCTCAGGACGACGTCGTGGTTCACGAGACGGAGCGGGTGCGGACCGCGCAGGCCGTGCATCTGTGGGGCCTGCTCCTGCGCGGTCACAAAAGGCGGAACCGTTGGCGTTCGAGGCGAACCACTTGAACCCGGACAACAGCCAGGAGTCGCCGTCCGGCACCGCCGTGGCCTCCAGGGCGGCCAGGTCGGAGCCACCGGTCCGCTCCGTGAACATCTGAGCGGCCTCGCCCGAATAGAAGCCATTGGCGAAGATCGCCCGCACCCGGTCCCGTACATCCTCAGGCGCGTGCCGCTCGGCCAGCGAGACCACCATGTCCCCGCCCGTGCCGAGCGCGCAGCCCATCCCGACGCCGTCCTCACCGACGTGGTTGTCGAGCGTCTTGAGGTCGGCGCATCGCGAGCGTACGGCAGCGAGGGTCACGCCAGCGTCCCAGCCAGGCAGGCAGACAGACCGCCCGGTTCGGGTCGAGAAAGAGCTATGCCCCGGGCTTCAGGACTCACGTCCCAAGGGCACCGGGGCTTTCGAAATTTATACTACGCACAGTGACGTAGTGTAAGCAAATACGCATGGATCCCGCCCAGTTCCCCCGTCTGGCCGCCCTGATCTCCGGCGACCGACTGGCCCCCTACCTCACGAAGGATCGCCTTCACCCGGTATGCCCCGTGAGGGAGCGCGGACATCCGGCGTTAGCGAACATCTCGACCAGTGGGCGGGAGTTACGCGAGCGTGCCTCTCCCGCGCTCGTGGGTCATTTGAGTCCTGAGAGAGCCACCATAGTTTTCGCTGATGGCAGGACGCTCAGGCCCTTCAACCTGGCGATGAGGAGGCCGGCATGGCGCCGGGCTTCGTCCAGTCGGTTCGATAGGTCTACGCCAACCGGGAGGGCCGGCTCAGTTCGCTCTTGGCGGGTTGAGCCTCCTTGCGGAATTCATCTCGGGGGGTCGATGACGAAGTACCCGTCATGCGCGGTGCAAGCCCCGGGTATTTGGGTGAGGGCGGAACGTTTGGGGTTAAGCGGCTTGTGTCCCATCGGGTAATCCGACCCTGCCACGTCGATCACAGCGCCCTCCAAGACCTGGCCAACACGGGGAAGGGTGATGCCTCGTCTGCCGTCTGATGCGCGGAGCGGGCTGGTGCCCTCCGGCCATACGGGAATCTGCGTCCTGTCCGGGTTGCCAGGAGTGGATAGCCGCTGTAGGACCAGACACGACTCGTCTTCTATCCACTCGAGACGGGCGGTCGCCGGCATCAAGTCGGAGTAAGCCCTACCCCCATACACCACGATGGCCGGGTCGGTGCCGACGACGGAGTAGCAGATGTTGTCAGAGGGACAGGGCGCAACGGGGCTGGGCTGGGAGGTGGGAGCATGGTTCGTGCCGGAGGTGCACGCGGCCAAGCTCAACGCCGTACCCACTACTGCGACAATCCCACGTAGTCGTCGCACGGAGACAACCCTTCGCGGAAGGAATGGGCCGCTCGGGAAGGGCGCGGCCCAATCCTTGACGTTACGCCTTGGACCTTATTCTCGGTTCCAAATCCGGTAGCCGAAGGCGTCGCGGTATACGGAGACATGGCTGAACGAGCAATAGAAGCCAGATTGCCCCTCTAGTACGCCCTCGCCTACGACGATGCCGTAGGCGGTGAAGGAGCCTGTTGCGGGACCTCCGGTGAAGGCTGGACCGCCGCTGTCGCCGCCCGCGCACTTGGTTCCGGCAGGCATGTTGGTGACGAATAGATTGTCGGAGTTGTCGTTCGCCCAGTTGGTTCTCTTCACGGTCCCGCAGGAGCTGCCGGTGGTCTTTCCCCACTTGCAGATGGCGTCGCCGACCCACTGGACGGGATCCTCGGCGTCCACATACGCCTTGGATGTGGCGTTGTAGTAGAAGGTGCGGGTGAGTGTGAGGCTTCCGCGCGTGTACAGCGAGGCATCACCGTACTGACAGGCTATCCAGCACTCGTTCGTCAAGCTGATCGTGGTGCAATTGCCGCCGTCGACCGGATAGTTGCAGTACGTCTTCGTCGATGCGCCGTTGGCACAGTGTCCGGCCGTGGCGTGACGCCGCGTTTCGTAGTCCCAGGTCGCTACCACGTTGAAGTTGGAGGTGCAGTCTCCCAGGTTGCCTCCGCCTCGGATGTAGGGGTCGGCGAAGGTGGATGCTATTGGCCCATTCACGATCTGCACCGCCACTTTGATGGCGGGATTGCGCACCAGGGAAGACGCCGTCGATCTAACGGTGTCACCCTGAACGGAAGCTTGGGCCGCTGGCGCGGGGACCACGAGGCTGTGTACGGTGCCAGTCCTCGCGTCATAGTAGCTGGCCACGCTGGCGATGCTGGGGTCGCTCTTCAATGTCTGATGGATGCGTTTCTTCGTCTCGTTCAATTCGGTCTCGGTGTAGCCCAGACGTCCCTGCAGTTCTACGCGTACAGGCAGGGCTTTCGCCATCTCCACTGCCTCCGCTGGAATCTGCCCCTTGAAGCCGAGCCAGACGGTTGAACCGTCTTCGGAGCGCTCGCCACCGGCGACTTCGCTCTTGAACGCCTGCTGGATTTGCAACACCTTCTGCTTGGTCGCTGGCCATGACCCGTGGCGCTCGATGGCTTCGCTGAAGCTGACACCTTGGGCCTGCGCCATACCCTTCAGTACCTCGATGTGGGCCGCGGAGAGGTCGTCGATGGCGACGTCGGGGATATCCACCGGACCATCCGGCCGGTTCGCGGTCGCCGAGGGGTCGATCTTCGCCTTCTCTGCGATGTAGGCGTCTACGGCCTGCTCCAGGGAGATTCCCTTGCGTGCTGCCTCTCGCTTCAGCCTCTCCAGTGTCGGGCGGTGGATCTTCGGTTGCCGCTCAACGGCCAGCGCCACGGTCTCGCTCCGGGTGGGAGATGCAGCGGCGGGGGCACTCGCCAGGGTGAACGTCGATAACGGCAGTAGTAGGGCCGCGATGGCCAGCAGTATTATCCGCTTGACCATCGCGTCCGCTAATCCAGTCGAAGGATGCGCCATTTCTCCTCCACGTTCTTGAAGGACAGTCCGGCCGTGAACGTAACAAGATCTTTCGCTTCAAGTAAGACTTGATCTCGATGCGATTGAATGCGGTGAGGTATTCATGCGGACAGTCGCTCTCCGTAGAGAATGGAACCGGCCTGGCAAGGCATCGGTAAAGAGCGTTGACGGCCAGAGTGTCCGGTTCGGACTAAAGGGGCAAGTACGGCCGCTACGAGGGCCAGGACGATCACTGGCGGTTGAGATGCCCATTCGCGCTCTCTACTAATGCTGTGACCGCATAGGTTCGCCGGAACTGCGTACCGATGATCGCCCAGCTGGTGCAGGCCGACGAGGACATCGTCCGGAATGTGAATCACCGGTGCAACGAGACCGGCCTGGCCTGCCTGGACCTCAGTGGGTGGGTGGGCAGGAGACGTCCCGCCGACTCGGCCCTGACGACGATGTCTTCGTTGTGCGACGGCCACTACCCGCCCGACCAGGCTCGGCCGGCCCTTCACCTTGTCCCGCAGAGGGACCGGCGGCACGGGTCGGCCGAATCCGGAAGCAAGCAGGAACTTGTCTGCGCTTAAGCCAGGTCACGGATCCTCCCTCAGAACTCGTCCGCGCAGAATCTTCAGTTCCCGCCTCATAGCACACGGCCCGACGAGCATCAGAGCATGCACGGCGCTCACTTCTCGAGCGGATGCCCAGATGCCCGATCTGGGAGTCTGAAAGGAGAGGACGTCGATCGAATGGACGCGGAACACAGCCGGATCCAGATAACGCATTCCCCCGGTACCGCAGAGATAGGTCGTCGCACCGGTCAGCCAAGCGAGGTCGGCCAGTCTCTGCGACCTCGCACCCCGCGCGAACAGATCGCTACTATGCAGGATTTGCCCCGGCCACCCCACCTCGTCCAACAGCAAGCGTGTGGATACCTCCGTCACGTCGACCAGTCGGTCGGTTCTCTCGAACTCGGCGAGTACGGGTTCGAGGTGCCTCTTGAACGCCGCCCAGTGAGCACCGTGCCGATAGTGGTCGGCAAGACGCTGGGCGACACGGCGTCGGCAACGGACGGGATCGGCCAGACGCGCTCCGCGGATGGTAGTGGAGCGGCCGTGCGGCAGATGCGTAGCGATGGAAAGCCACTGTGTCTGTCCCGAGTCGTCGAGCGAGGCGAGGCGCGCACGGTGCTGGTAATCCCTGCGGGCGAACTGCACGTCGTCCAGGACGATCCAGTAGTCCGCAGTGAACAACCTGGCCAAGGTCGAGAGCCGGGGGAAGAGGTTGGGCTGGTGGATCGCGCACACCGCGCCGTACGGGAGGTCAAGACGATAGGAGCCTGCTGTCGAATCCGGCGCGGAGAAGAGCCTGGTAGGCGTCATGGACCTTTCCTGGGACGGACTGCTCGATGGCGTAGCCGAGCTTCGGATACTCGATCACGCGCTGGAGGTCGCCGACGAGCATGTCGATGACCAATTTCGGGTCGCCGATCGAACTGACGTAGTCGTCCAGCTCCAGCGACTCGGCGGCGCACACCACCTCGATCTCGGGCCAAACCTTTCGTGCGGTGGCGTAGGACCGACGCTCCATGTACGGCTTGGAGATCAGCAGGACCGAACTGGGCTGGACTCCGGCGTCCGCCAGCACTTCCCGGGACAGGCTGATGTTCTGCCCGGTGTTGGTCGCGTTCGGCTCCAGGAGGACGCTCTTGTCGGGTACGCCGGATTCGAGCGCGTACTCGCGATAATGGACTGCCTCACCACGAGGGAAGCGGGCCGCGGTGGTGGGACTGGTGGCTCCAGAGAAGACGAGCAGCGGGAACCGTTTGGCTCGATACAGCTCGGCTGCCGCGCGCGCGACCCCGAGGTCGTGGCTGCCCAGGTTGGGCGATGCGGCGGGGGATGTCGAGCTGGCTATAGATCGGGCGCGCGTTGAGGTAGGAGCGGACAGAGGGCCAGCCACTGCGCCTTGGTCACGTTGGAGGTCACCGAGCGGTGTCGTCGATCGGGCGAACAGGTACAGACCCTTGTCGTCCATCACACGCCAGATCCACCCTGACGCGCGTAGCGCCCTCACTCCGAATGTGCAGGACGCAACATCCCAACCTCTTTGCGCAGTTCTTCCCAGGGGAAGGTCGCCGCTCCGGGCTCTCCGGAGTCGGGGGCCGGAAGGCTCTCCATATCGAGGATCACCTTTACCCCCCACTCGCGAAGCATCGCCACGCTGTTGGCGAAGGCTGGGTGGCGGGCGAGGGCGACGTTGGGCCAGGGGACGGCGATGAGCGGGAGGCCGAGGCCGAGGGCTTCGTTGAGGAGGCCGAGCCCCAGGGTGTCGCTGATGCCCTGGGCCCATTTGTTGATCGTGTTGAACGTGGCGGGGGCCACCGCGATCGCGTCGGCGGGCGGGAGGACGTCAGGCTCGTCAGGACGCTTGTAGTCGCTGCGGATGGGAAAGCCGGTGAGCTCGGCGAGGCGGGTGCTGTCGGTGAACTTGGCCCCGGAGGGCGTTGTGATCACGCAGACGGTCCAGCCCTCGGCTTGGGCGTGCTGGACGAAGTCGGGGAGTTGGGCCGCAGGGCGGCCGCCGCATGCGATCACGTAGAGAACCGCCATGTTCAGCCGCACTCCTGCCTGGAGAAATAACTCACCGTCATTATCCGATAACCGACGGGGAAGCTACTGTGGTCCCACGCGAACCCTACGTCCGGGTCCTGAGGTCGTGCCATGGTGACGCAGAACGAAGATCAAGGCGAGGTGGACCGGCGTATCGGTCGGCGAGTCCGTGCGCTTCGACTCCGCCGGGGGCTGGGGCTGCGAGCCTGTGCCGAGCTCTGCGGGCGAACCGAAGAATGGCTCCGTCAGGTAGAGCGCGGCGAGCAGCGGCTCGACAAGCTGTCCACGCTGGTGAGTCTCGCCAAGGTGCTGGGTGTCCGCGATCTGGGGCTCATCGTCGAAGGGCGCCTGGACGGCTTCACGTGTCGGCTCGTCGACGGCGGCAGGGTCAGGCATGAGGCCGTGCCGGCCATTCGGCACGTGCTCTCGACACCGATCTTCCCGGCCCAGCCCGTGGCTGACCTCGCGGTGGAGACTGGGCGGATGCGCCGCCGGCTGGACATGGCGTGGTCGGCGTGGCACCGGTCGGTTCGGCCGTACACGGCGCTGGGGGTCGTCGCCCCCGATCTGCTGCGCGACGCGCTCAACCTGCACCGTACGGCGCAGCCGTACGAGCGGCCCGCTACGTGGGCGATCCTGGCCGAAGTGTTCCAGCTGGCCCAGCGGTTCCTCTACTGCGTGGGCGAGCCCGAGCTAGCGGCCCGCGCCGCCGATCGGGCGATGGTGGCCGCGGAGGAGACAGACGATCCGGTGCTCATCGCGATCTCGGCATGGACCTCCGCCATGGCGGCGCTCGGGCGTGGGCAGGCCGACGAGGCCGGTGAGGTTGCCACGGCCGCTGCCGATTATCTGCAGCCTACGGAGTCCGAGGCGGCGCTGTCGGCATGGGGTTCGTTGCAGTTGTTCACCGCGATCGCACACGCGAAGAACCGCCAGACGGGGAACGCATGGCGGCACTGGGATCTCGCCTGCGAGGCAGCGTCCACGCTGGGCCCTGTCCACCACAACCCACTGACGATGTTCGGCGAGGCGAACGTTGGAATCTATGCCGTCGCCATCGAGGTCGAGACGGGACGCTCGGCTGCGGCGATCGACCGGGCGAAGGCCATGGCGATCTCCACGATTCCGTCGTCGAACCGCCGCGCCCAGCACCTCATCGACCTGGCGCGTGGCCAGCTCTACCATCGCGCGCCGGATGAGGCGCTGGCCTGCCTGAGGCTGTCGGAGCAGCATTCGACGGAGACGATCGTGTTCAGTCCGGTCGCCAAGCGGGCCATCACCGAGATGATCGAGAAGCAACGTCGTCCATCGGCCCCACTGCTGGATCTGGCGGTCCGGGCGCGCGTCATCGCTTAGGAGCGACCCCCAACCGCTGGTTGGGTTCGAGCCCTGACCGGCGCCATACGGTCAGCCGCATGAGCCGAGAGCTGGTTGACCAGGACGCCGCCCACCAGGCGCTGTTGAACCTCGCGGCGGAGCTGGAGACGCGCCGCTTCCAGGTACGGCTGCGCAAGGTCGAGGGCCGCCCCCTGAGCATCACCATCATCAACGTAGCCGCGCCTGTCCTCACCGAGAGCGTGCTGACCGCGCCGGATACCGACGGTGCGCTCTGGTACTGGTTCCCCTGGCGCGCGCCGATCAGCCCGGTGGATGACGTCCTCGCGGCGGCGGACCGGGTCGAGCGAGTGCTCGCCGAGGTCGGGCGGCCGACTCCGTGAACGGCGCGGCGGCGTAGACCGCTCCGGGGGCATCCCCGCCGTCGCGCCTTCCATCCGATGACCTCGCACGAAGCCGTTCGGGAGGGACCGGCGTCGTGCGACGCGGCGGCATGGCCACGGGGTGCGTCACCATCCCGGACAACCATGCCGCCGCAACCATGAAGGGCTGACATGTTGATTCCGTTGGAATTTCACGGGGTGCATCTCGCGCCGCTCGGTGCTATCCACAAGCAAATCGAGTGGGATCTTCCCACTTCGCGTACTGCCAGGGTGCGCGTACGCCGCCACACCTGCTGTTGCGGGAACGTTCAGTTTGAGCTCTGCGAGGCGGGCGGGCTGATGTTCATCCGCCGTCTGGAGTCTTCTCACGACGGCGGCGTTGTAGTTCACGAAACGGAGCGGGTACGGACCGCGCAGGCCGTACATCTGTGGGACCTTCTTCTGCGCGGTCAGGCTGGTTGATCGAGGTCCCTAACAGCCTTTCGGAAACCCCTGGCTCGCCTCTCCCGATTTAGCGCAAACCGAGTCGTCGTTTGCGCTTGGTGAGCCGGTCGAGCTCCTCTTGATACTCAGCTGGCGGCAGCCCGTCCAGGAATCGCTCCAACGCCTGGCACACCTCCCTGGCTTCTCGGAGCTTTCTCTGCGAGACCGCTTGCTCGATCATGCCGAAAAGGATGGCCACCTGGTTTCTGTCCACGTGGGCCGCCTTGGACGCTCGCGGTCTGGAACGGGCCGATGTGGGCGCTGGCAATGGGATCGCTTTCGGGGGCTTGCCGGAGCGCATCTTGGCCGGCTCGCTGCTGCGCTCCCGTTCAATCTCGGCCTCTCGGACGATGTTCCGCTGTCGATTGAGCCGTTGGTCCGCCTCGCTCCGCTCCGTCGCGCCCAACCGCTCCATAAGGGCTTCGACCTCCTCGTACAGGCCGGCCCAGGTATCGGCATCCCGCTGCGTCTCTGCGTACTCCAGCGTCGCCAGAATGGCCTGCGTCCTTGCCCATGCATCCGGATTGGTCTGGGCAGGTTCCTTCGATTCCTCATCCACCTGATCCGCGTCGTCGGCAGGAATGAGGACAAGGTCTTGTACCTGGAGCTTCCACACGATCTCGGCGGATCCCATGGGGGACGTTGCGGACAAGAGTGCAGGACCAGCGACTATGTGAGAGCGACCGATGAGTGGCGCCGAGTCCGCTTCCGCGATGATCACGCGGACCGATGTCGTGGGTAGAACGAAGTCCGTACACGCGATATCGGCATCGATCTCGCGATGTGTCATCGTCCTTCCCGAACGGGGAATGAGGGTGAGCGACTCCTCGTGCACAGCGAATCCGACCGCGGCAAGGGGATGAGGCACCGCTGCCCCCTGCTTTGGCTTCTCGATTGACGCGGCCCTTGTGTTCGCTGGCTCGGCCGTCGATGGCCGGTAGGGAGCCTGCGTCGTTCGGTTCCGAGGAAGCTCGGCCAGGTGCGGAGTCCGGACGCGCCCGCGTTCGTCAATCGTGCAGTCCTGGAGATTCGCCCACAGCGGGATCTTGCCGCCGACCTTCGTTCCGATTTTGACGATGCGCCGGAGCCCGTCGGTTTCACAGCCGACAACGAACGCATGCCCCTGGCGCTTGGTCATGTGCCGGACCATGGGAACCGACGGAGCGAAAAGCCACTCGACGCTCCTGTGTGATCGCCGGAGTTGGGCATCCCGCTGAGGCCATTTGCCGTTCGAGTCTTCGCGCAGGTCATTGCGGAGCGCAACGGCGATCAGACCGCCCTTGGCCGTTTCGATCGTCATACCGGTGCATGAGCCTCCCTCCCGGGGGACCGAGCCCTCCAGGTGCACCGCCTTGATTTGGTGGCCACACCGCCTCAACCAGTCGGTGAGCTCCTGCCGGATGTACAGATGGTCGGCGCTTTGCTCGTCAGTGCTAGACCGTCGGCAGTTCACGGGCCCATCACTGCTCTCCGGGTGGTGGGCGAAGTGCGGCACCCGCACCGGACCGATGCGCGTGTACAGCTCCTTACCGCAGCCGCCCAGCCACTCTCCGCAGAAGAACCGCTTCGCGCTGTACTTCCGCCGAAGCAATTCGGCGTCGACCCGCTCGAACGGCATCATGATCGGCTGGTGCGAGCCGGGTAACCCGAGAACAGCAGTTTGGACCTTCCGAGTGTCGCGCATTTCAACCTCCGAGATGTGGGCAGCATGGCGATCCGCCCGAGTACTCACCTCGTGGGCTGGAACAGCGGCGGAACAGGGCACCGAAGGCCCTGTCCCCATCAGAGTGTGAGAGCGCCCGCGAGAAGATCGTCGAAGCGGTCCAAGCCCTCTGCCGGACGGTCGATCCCCCGCAACGGACCGTGATCGACGAGGTGCGCGTCGGCATAGAGCCGGGCCACCAGTGCCTTGCGGTCGGTGCCCAGCTCCCGCGCCTCCCAGGCCGCCTGCTCCAGCAGCAGCGCCGCCGCGTAGACGTCCGCCATGTACGTGGCCAGCGCGAACAGCCGCGCCTCCGCCGCGACGGGGTCCAGGGAGGACCAGGCGGTGATCGCCTTCCGGAGGTCCTCGATCCGGCCGCGGACGAGAGCCGCGGTCTCCGGATCGACGGGCAAAGCCGGATCGACGGACGAAGCCTGGTCGACGACGGAGACGAGCCGGTCGAGGAAGGGCTCGTGGGCGTTCTCGCGCAGCATCGCCCGCCGCACATCCAGGCACAGGATGTTGTCGCCGCCCTCCCAGATCGGGTTGACCTGGGCGTCGCGCAGCAACCTGGCCACCGGCCACTGCTCGATGTAGCCGTTGCCGCCGTGCACCTCGATCGCGTCACTGGCCGCCGTGACACCGAGCCGGGCCGCCCGCAGCTTGATCAAAGCGGGCGCGATGCGCAGCCTCGGCCCGACGAGGCCATCGAAGACGAGCGCCTGGGCCGCCTCGACCTCGACGATCAACTCGGCCAGCTTGCGGCGCATCAACGGCTGCTCGATGAGCGGCCGGCCGAACGCCTCGCGAGAGCGCGCGTAGCAGAGCGACTCGACCAGAGCGCGCCTGGCCACGCCGGCACCCATCATCGCCACGCCGAGCCGGGAGGCGTTGGTGAGCTTCATCATCGTGCCGAGCCCCGAGCCGGAACCGCTCCCGGCCAGCAGGAACGCCTCCGCGTCGACGAGCTCCACCTCGGCCGACGCAACGGACCGGGTGCCGAGCTTGTCCTTCAGCCGCCTGATCCGCACCCCGTTGCGTGAACCGTCACGGCGCTCCCACAGCACCAGGAACGGCGCCACGTCACCCTCGGGAAGCCGGGCGAGCACGACGAAGGCGGAACCGTTGGCGTTCGAGGCGAACCACTTGAACCCGGACAACAGCCAGGAGTCGCCGTCCGGCACCGCCGTGGCCTCCAGGGCGGCCAGGTCGGAGCCGCCGGTCCGCTCCGTGAACATCTGAGCGGCCTCGCCGGAATAGAAGCCATTGGCGAAGATCGCCCGCACCCGGTCCCGTACATCCTCAGGCGCGTGCCGCTCGGCCAGCGAGACCACCATGTCCCCGCCCGTGCCGAGCGCGCAGCCCATCCCGATGTCGGCCTGGTCGAGCAGGTACGTCCAGGCGGCGGCGAGCGCGGCGGGATTCGCGCCGTTCGCCCGGGCCTCGTCGGCGAACGCGGGTGAGGTGAAGTTGTTGGCCATGAGGGCGTTCCTGGCCGTGTGGAAGGAGGGCGGCATCACGACCTCGCTGACGTCCCTGCCCCACTTGTCGTACTTCTCCAGCCGCGGCGGGTGCCGATCGGTCTCCTCCGCGCACTCGGCCACCGTGCCGCCCATCAGCGCGCCCAGCTTGTCCAGGTACGGCGTGGCCCAGGCGAAGCCGTCGCCCAGGTGGCGCCGCATGAGCAGTTGCAGCGTCGGATCGCAGCTCCACCAGTTACGCCCCGTCGCGCCCTGATAGCGCTCGGTCGCGTAACGGTCGCTGCCGTCGAACGATTCGATGAGATAGCGCCCCATACCCCGGACATTACATATACTCGACACGCGATGGAAGAGCGTAACAATCTCAGTGCGAGGTCGGCTGTGCTGAGCGCGCTGCTCGGCAGCCATCCGCCCAGGCTGGCCGCCCGCCACCTGGTGCGCATCGGCGCGCTGTTCGGCATCGCCGAGGGGACCGTGCGGGTGGCGCTGTCACGCATGGTGGCGGCGGGCGACCTGGTCCAGTCCAGCGGCCGCTACACGCTGTCCGACCGCCTCATCGAGCGTCAGGGCAGGCAGGACGAGAGCCGCGACCCGCACACCAGACCGTGGGACGGCACCTGGGAGATCGCGGTCGTGACGGCCGAGCGCCGCGCCCCGGCCGACCGGGCCGCCTTCCGTCACACGATGACCGCGCTACGCCTGGCCGAGCTCCGTGAGGGCACCTGGCTGCGCCCGGCCAACCTGCTGCGGCACTGGCCCGAGAGCGTCACCGCGCAGTGCACGCTGATCGACGGCCGCCCGCGCGACGACCCCACGCCGCTGCTGTGGGACCTCGACGGCTGGGCGGGCGAGGCGCGCCGGCTGGAGAGCGCGCTCGACCGGGCCGAGGGCCTGACCGAGGGGTTCCTGGTGTCGGCGGCGGTGGTGCGCCACCTGCTGGCCGACCCGCTGCTGCCCGAGGAACTGCTGCCCAGCGACTGGCCGGGCCCCCGGCTGCGCACCCGCTACGACGACTTCGACCGCCACTACCGCGAGCTGCTGTACCAGCACCTCGGCGATTGACGGCACCTCACAGACCGACCGCGAAGATCACCCGCTTGTTCCTGAACTCGGTGACGCTCCACAGTCTGCCGCCCTGCACGGTCAGGTCCTCCGGCCCGATGGGGTAGGGGCGGGTGACGAGCGTGCCCTCGGTGCTGACGTGCAGCTTGCCGTTGGTGTTGCCGTCGGCGGCCTGGCTCATGTACCACTTGCCGCCGCTGGAGAGCGCGCCCTGGATCTTCGGCAGGCCCATGACGTAGGCGTCCCTGGGCACGCCGCCGCTGAGCTCCAGGTCCCAGCGGGCCACGCGGCCGTTGGCGTCGTTCTCGTGGTACTCGCCGCAGACGAGGGCGTGCGGGGTGGTGCTGCGGTCGATGGAGGCGAACGAGAAGAGGGCGCCGGCCGTGGCGAGGCGCCAGGAGTCGCTCTGCGGGATGACGTAGCGGTAGCCGAACGCGTGGTACTTGCCGCCCTGGCGGCCGATGCGCGTCGGATCGCCCAGGTCGTTCTGGGCGGTACGCAGGTCGAGCAGGTGGTTGAGGTCGAAGACGCGCAGCCCCTTGGTCGTGTCGGCCACGTAGAGCAGGTCGCCGTACCAGGCCACGCCGCCCGCGTGGATGTTGATCGCCCCGTACGACCCGTCGGGCTTGGCCTCGACGAGCAGCGCGTGCTGGTACTTCAGCGTCTGCGGGCTGAAGAAGGTCACCCTGATCCCGCGTTCGACGACGGGCGGCGACGGCTTGAAGTACCAGCTGGCCACGAACACCGGGACCCCAGCGGAGCCGGAGTCCTCGCCGCAGGTCAGGCCCTGCGGGTACCAGTCGGTCGTGTCCTCGTCCTTGGTGTCGAAGGCGTACCAGTCGACCGGTTTGGGGTTCATCGAGCCCAGCGCCCCCGTCGCCCCCTTGCGCACGCCGGTCCGGTTTGCGTGGGTCAGCACCGCCTCCACGGAGACGGCGCCGATGCCGCTGGCCAGCTTGGCCGCCCCCTCGGCCAAGGTGCCAGTCGCCCTGCGTAAGGTGAAGGGCGTCTTGTCGATCGGAACCATCCCCGGTGCAGCCATACTTCCCTCGCTTTTCCGTCGATGTCTCGTGTATTCGACGGATCAGCGGCCGCGAAAGTTCGGCTAACTCCAGGTATGTACGGGCTGACCGGAAAGGGCGAGCTCGTGATAGCGCCGTACCAGCCGCTCCGCGTCGCCACCGAACTCGGCCAGCGTTTCGCGCTGCCACGCCGCTCCGGTACGGCGCAGCCGGGTCCGCTGCCTGATGACGTCGAGCGCGCCGTCGGCGTCCGACGGCGTGACCCCGGCCGCGAGCAGCCCCTCCCTGGCCTCGGGCAGCAGCTCGAGCACCAGGTCGGCGGCCGCGAAGTCGCCGGCCCGGCCGGGCCAGGACAGCTTGGCGTCGAGCCCGTGCATGGCGGCCCGGTAGAAGTTCTGGTACGCCTCGGCGAACGCGTACTCGGTGAGATCCCGCTCCGCCTGCGACATCGTCAGCCCGATGAGGAACGCGCTGTTGGCCGCCATGTCCGCGCAGGACGGCCCCGCGGGCAGGGCACGCATCTCGATCCGCAGGTGGCCGCCGCCGGACGGGTCGTAGACGGGCCGGTTCCAGTGCCAGATCGTGCCCTGGTGCAGCCGCAGCTCGGGCACGTCCAGCGGGTCGGGGTTGTCCGTCATGTCGGGCAGGACCGGGTCGTAGTCCCGTACGTACCGCTCGAACAGCTCGTAAGCCCCCTCGCGCACCCAATCAGACCCGAACGTGACCCGGCCGTCCTTCCGATAGCGCCGTTCCAGGTCCCGGTCGTCGGCCGCCTCCTCCATCAACGCGATCCTGGTCTCCTCCCGTAGCTGCCTGCCGAGGAAGAACGGCGAGTTGCCGCAGGCCGCCAGCACCGGCCCGGTGGCCAGCTGCGCCGCGTTGAACAACCGGGCGAACCGGTCCGGCGGGGTGCGGATGTGCACCTGCCACGAGGTGTTGGCGCTCTCCAGGATGACGTCCTCGACCGCCAGCTCCAGGTCGTCGATCTTGACCAGGAACGGCTCCAGCCGCAGCCGCCGCAGCCCCCGGCTCATCGCCCGGTAACGGTTCTGGTCGCTCATCGCCTCCTTGGTGAAGTCGCCGGCACTCAAGGTGGGCAGGATGCCGATGGGCACCGCGCCGCCGTCCTCGACCGCCCGGTCCACGCTCGTCAGGGTCTCCTGCACCTCCGCGCCCAGCTGCTCGAACGGCCGCCCCTCCAGCGGCAGCGGAGTCAGGTTGACCTCCAGGTTGAAACGGCCGAGCTCCAGGACCACGCGGGGGTCGCCGAGCGCGTCGCGCACCTCGGCGTTGCGCGGCAGCGGGCGGCCCGCCTCGTCGATGAGGAACAACTCCAGCTCCGCGCCGATGGTCGTCGGCCCCTCGCCGAAGCCCGGCCTGTCGAGCAGCTCGCGCAGCACGCCGAGCTGCTCGTGGAGACGCTCTCCGAAGCGGGTGTACTCCGCTTCGGAAAACCGCTCTTTGTCCAAATCTTGTCCCATAGCCTCCTTACTGTCCGGACATATCCCTTCCACACCTCACCAAGTCAGCGGGCCGTCTTCGTCCAGGAAGGCGCCGGTCGGGCCGTCGGCGTCGAGGGTGGCCATCCGTACGGCGATCGTCGCGCCCTGCTCGGGGGTGCGGTGGCCGGAGTGCCCGTTGAGGTCGGTGGCGCAGTAACCCGGGGTTACGGCGTTCACCTTGATCGAGGTGTCCCAGAGCTCCTTGGCGTAGGAGACGGTGATCATGTTGAGCGCGCTCTTGGAGGAGTTGTAGGTCAGGAAGTTGCGCTCCCAGAGGCGGCCGTCCTGGTCCATCACCATGGACAGGGAGCCGAGCTCGCTCGACATGTTCACGATCCTGGCCGCCTCGGCCCGGCGCAGCAGGGGCAGCATCGCGTTGGTCACGGTGACCACGCCGAACACGTTGGTCTCGTACACCTGCCTGAGCTCGTCGGCGCTGGTCGCACTGGGGCTCGGGTCCTCCGCCCAGACCATGACCCCCGCGTTGTTCACCAGGATGTCGAGCTTGCCGTACTCCTGCTCGATCCACTTGGCGGCGGCCTGCACGCTGTCGGCGTCGGTCACGTCGAGCCGCACGTACGGCTGGCCGATCCGCTCGGCGGCGGCCCGGCCGCGCTCCTCGTCGCGCGCCCCCACGATGGCGGTGACGCCGCGCTCGCCGAGCAGCCGCGCGATCTCGAAACCGATTCCCTTGTTGGCACCTGTGATGAGGGCAGTTGTCGTCATGGCTCAACGCTCGCGCGGATCGGGCCGCAGCGTGAGAGACCTCCTTAGGCTGGGATCGGCGGTACCACCCAGGAGGCCACGATCTGCCAGAAGATAGAGGGATGGACCGCAACAAACTCGCCGAGTTCCTCCGCAGCAGGCGCGACCGCGTCACGCCCCACGACGTGGGACTGCCCGAGGTCGGGCGCCGGCGCACGCCGGGCCTGCGCAGGCAGGAGGTCGCGCAGCTCGCGGGCATGTCGATCGACTACTACATCCGGCTGGAGCAGGGCCGCGGGCCCCATCCGTCGCGCCAGGTGCTCAACGCCCTGGCCAGGGCGCTCATGCTCAGCCAGGACGAGCGCGGCCACCTGTTCAACCTGGCCGGCCAGGCGCTGGAGACGCCGCGCATCAGGGCCGATGTCCCCGAGGCCATCCTGCACCTCATCTCCTTCCTGGAGGAGGTGCCCGCCTATGTGG
The DNA here is from genome assembly GCF_050942315.1 of Nonomuraea sp. CA-143628. Lineage (NCBI taxonomy): Bacteria > Bacillati > Actinomycetota > Actinomycetes > Streptosporangiales > Streptosporangiaceae > Nonomuraea > Nonomuraea sp. CA-143628. The sequence continues at coordinate 4,564,724 of NZ_CP192072.1, read as the reverse complement.
TCGACGCCAAGTACGACATCCTCGCCTGGAACCGGCTCGCCGGCGTGATCATGGGCGATCTCGACTCACGGTCCCCCGACGACCTCAACGTCATCCGCTGGGTGTTCCGCTCCTCCGACATCGGCGGGTACTTCGCGGACGAGGAGAAAGGCCGCTTCGCCCGCGGCTCCGTAGCCGACCTCCGCGTCGCGGCGGGTCGCTACCCGGACGATCCGGCCATCCAGGCGCTGGTCGCGGAGCTGCTCGCGTTGAGCCCCGAGTTCGCCGAAATCTGGGCCAGGCACGAGGTGGAGGTCCGCCGGGAGAACACCAAGCGCCTCGCCCTCCCGGACCTCGGCGTCATCGACGTGACCTGCCAGGTCCTGGCCGTGCCGGACCGCGAGGACCTGCGCCTCGTCATCTACACGGCCGAACCAGGTTCACCCTCGCACCAAGCCTTGCGCAAGCTGCGGCAGTTGACCCTAAGCTCATGAGATGCGAGCCGTTGCGTTTGACCTGTTCGGTGGGGAGCTCGACCTGCGCGAGTTGCCCGACCCCTCGCCGGCGCCACACGGGGCGGTGATCAGGGTCGAGGCGACGGGCCTGTGCCGCAGCGACTGGCACGGCTGGCAGGGCCACGACCCCGACATCCGCGTCCTGCCCCACGTGCCGGGGCACGAGCTGGCGGGCGTCGTGGAGGCGGTCGGCTCCGAGGTGCGCGACTGGCTGCCCGGCGCCAGGATCACCGTCCCGTTCGTGTGCGCCTGCGGATCCTGTACGGCCTGCGCCGCCGGCCAGCAGCAGGTGTGCGAGCGGCAGACCCAGCCCGGCTTCACCCACTGGGGCTCCTACGCCGAATACGTGGCGATCGACCACGCCGACGTGAACCTGATCCCGGTCCCCGAGGAGATGGCCTACGTGACGGCCGCCGGGCTCGGCTGCCGATTCGCCACCGCCTTCCGCGCCATCACGCAGGTGGGGGCCGTGCGGCCGGGCGAGTGGGTGGCCGTGCACGGCTGTGGCGGGGTCGGCCTGTCCGCCATCATGATCGCCACCGCGGCCGGGGCGCGGGTGGTGGCCGTCGACATCAACACCGACGCGCTCCAGCTCGCCGAGCAGGCGGGCGCCACGCACTTCGTCGACGGCTCGGCCGGTGACGCGGGCGCCCAGGTCAGGGAGCTGACCAGGGGCGGGGCGCACCTGTCGATCGACGCGCTGGGCAGCCCGCAGACCTGCGTGGCCTCCGTCGAGAGCCTGCGCCGCCGCGGCCGGCACGTACAGGTCGGGCTGCTGCCCGGCGCGGCTACCCCGGTGCCGATGGACCGGGTGATCGGGCACGAGCTGCGGCTGCTCGGCAGCCACGGCATGGCCGCGCACGACTACGCGCCGATGATGGAGATGATCAGGGCCGGGATCCTGCACCCCGACCAGCTCGTCACCCGGACCATCGGGCTCGCCGACGCGGGCAAGGCCCTTTCCTCGATCGGCAGCGTGCCCGGCGTGACGATGATCACGCCACGGTTCCCCCTGTAACGGCCCCTAGCGGCCGCTTGGTACGCCGCCGACCGCTTTGCAGGTGATGCCGGATACGTCAGACTTGTGACTCACAGGCTTGCTGGCTGACCGTGAGGACAACAGTGATCCGAACCTTGCTCGCTGAAGACATGCATCTGGTGCGAGGAGCGATCGTGGCATTGCTGGCCTATGAGGAGGATATCGAGATCGTCGCGGAGGTCGACCGGGGTGATCGCATCCTCCACGTCGCCCAGACGGTCCGGCCCGACGTCGCCGTACTCGACGTCGCGCTGCCCGGCAAGGACGGGCTGGAGGCCGCCGGTGAGCTGCACGAGAAGCTGCCGGAGTGCGGCGTGCTCATCCTCACCGGCGTCGGCACTCCCGGGCTGCTGAAGCGGGCCCTGGACGTGCACGTGCGGGGGTTCATGGCCAAGGACGCGCCGCCCGGCCGGCTCGGGGACGCCATCCGAAGGGTGGCCGCCGGGGAGCGGGTCATCGACTCCGAGCTGGCGATCGCCGCGATGAGCCCGCCGGACGCGCCGCTGACGGAGCGGGAGCTGGACGTGATCGGGGCCGCGGCCGAAGGGGCCACGGTGTCGGAGATCGCCGCGTCGCTGTTCCTCGCGGAAGGAACGGTCCGAAATTACCTCCACCGGAGTACGGCGAAGCTGGGGGCGCGCAGCCGGATCGACGCGATCCGCATCGCCCGTGAGTCCGGCTGGATCTGACCCCGCCCGCTTGGGACCGGCGACCTAGAGCCCGGTGTGGGCGGCGGCGAAGGCGAGCACGTCGGCGGCCAGAGCGATCGATCTGCTGACCGCCCTGGCCCCGTGGCCGACGTCGCGCTCGTGGCGCAGCAGGATCGGCCGCTCTCCCGCCGTCGCCCACTGCAGGGCCGCGCACATCTTGCGCGCGTGCATCGGATCCACCCGCGAGTCGGCGCCGGAGACCGTGAACAGCGTCGCCGGGTAGTCGATCCCCTGGTGTACGTGGTGGTAGGGCGAATAGCCGAGCAGCCAGCCCAGCTGCTCGGGAAGGTCCGCGGAGCCGTACTCACCGGTCCAGGCCGCCCCGAGCCCCGACCGCTCGTACCGCACCATGTCCAGGAGCCCCGCGGAACACACGACGGCGGCGAACAGCTCCGGCCGCCGCGTCATCGCCGCCCCCACGAGCAGGCCGCCGTTCGACTCGCCCCAGACCGCCAGCTGACCGGGGGTCGTCCACCCGTCGGCGATCAGCTTCTCGGCGGCGGCGGTGAAGTCCTGGAAGACGTTCTGCTTGCGGTCCAGCATGCCGTCGCGGTGCCACGCCTCGCCTTCCTCCCCGCCGCCGCGCAGGTTGGCCACGGCCAGTACGCCGCCGGCCTCGACCCAGGCCAGGGAGTCGGCCGCGTACCCAGGAGTGAGCGACATCCCGAACCCGCCGTAACCGGTCAGAATCGTCGGACGGGGGCCGCCGGGGTGCGGGCCCGCCACGACCACCATGCGCACCCGGGTCCCGTCGGCGGAGACGTACTCGAGCTGGTGACTCTCCACCCGCGAGGCCGCCACCGCCGCGCCGCTCACGGCCGGTGACCAGCGGGTCGTCGTTCCCTCACGGGCGTCGTGGCGCCAGACCTCCGCCGGGGTGACCGCGTCCGTGTAGACGAACCACGCCTCGTGGCCGCCGCCGGGACGCGACGTCAGCGAGGCGATGGAGCCGCTGCCGGGCAGCGGGACGGTACCGGTGCGCTCGCCCGTGGCGGCGTCGTGGACCGCCAGCTCGCCGACCGCGTGGCGGGTCCTGGCGATCAGCAGCCGGCCGCCGTCGAGCAGCGTGAACGTGCCGAGAACGGCCGCGGGGTCCTCGGGTACGAGCTCCTCCCACGCGGCGGGGGTGGCCGGATCGGCGACGCAAAGGCGGCGCCGGGGCGCGTCCTGGTCGGTGAGGATGTACAGCCGGCCGTCCGGCCCCATCGCCGCCGCGGCGCGCGCCGCCACCCCTTCCTGGATCACCTTCAGATCGAGCTGCTCGGGCGGGCCCGCGGACAGGTCGGCGAGGTAGAGGTCGTTCCGGGCGGGGGTGCCCGCCGAGATCACCAGCCGGCGACCGTCCGCGCTGATCTGCAGGCCGTACGAGAGCGCGCCCCGCGTGAACACCTGGACGTCGCCGCCGTCTCGCCTGTGCAGGTGTACGCCCTGGTGGAAGCGGACGTAGAAGAACTCCCTGCCACCGGGCAGCCAGGCGACCGGCGAGTAGCGGCAGCCGCCGATCGGGCCGTCGACGATCTCGCCGGTGGCGACGTCCATGACGTACAGGTCCGCCCGCTCGTCCCCGCTCCTCGACAGCTGGTACGCCAGCAGCCGCCCCTCCCAGTCGGGCTGCCAGTCGTCCAGCGTGGTGAGACCGGTGGCGTCGAGCTCCATGGGATCGAGGACGGCCCGGTCATCGCAGTACAGCACCGGGTGCTCCTGGCCCGCGGACTGGGACAGGTGGAAGCGCCGGTCGCCGCGCCATACCGGCGGGGTGGTCATCCCGGTGACGCTGAGCTCGGTCAGGCGCTTCTGGAAGTGCTCGCGGAGGGGCAGGCCGGCGGCGTGGTGCCGCCAGAGCCGGTCCTGCTCGGCCTGCCAGCCGACGGTGGCCGGATGGGCGGCGTCCTCCAGCCGGCGGTAGGGGTCGGTGACGAGGTGGCCGTGCAGCTCTTCGACGAGGGACAGACGCTCTGCGTCCGGATATTTCATGACACGGGCTCCGGTTGCCAGTGGCCGGCCAGGTCGGCGTAGGTGGGTGAGAGGCGTACCAGCTCGTCATGCGTGCCGACCACGGCCTGGCCGGCGTCCATGAGCAGGATGCGGCGGGCGCGCGTGGCCGAGGTGAGGCGGTGGGCGACGACGATCAGCGTGCCACCCCGTTCCGCGAACGCGACCTCCACCCGCGCCTCGGCCACGGGGTCGAGATGGCAGGTGGCCTCGTCCAGGATGACCAGACGGGCCGGGGCCAGGTAGGCGCGTACAAGGGCGATCAGCTGACGCTGCCCGGCGGACAGGGCGCCGGGGTCGAGCTCCGGCTCCATGTCCGCCAGCAGGCCGGTCGCGCCGAGCGCGGCGACGGCGGCCTCGACCTGGTGGGGTGGCGCGTCGCTCAGGTACGTGAGGTTCTCGTGCGGCGAGCCGCGGAAGACGTACGCCTCCTGGGGGATCAGCACCCGCGCGGCGGGGGGCACGTCGGCGGCGGGCACCCCGCCGATCCGGACGTCACCCGCGTCCGGCCGGAGAAGACCGCTGACCAGGGCCGCCAGGGTGGACTTGCCGGCGCCGCTCGGGCCGACGACCGCCAGGTGGTCGCCCTCGGGGATGTCGAGATCGAGACCGTCGATCACCGCCTCGGAGTGCGGCCCGTACGCGAACGTGACTCCCCTCAACCGCACGCCGCCCGCGGGCGCCCGCCCCGGCCCAGCCGTGGGAGCCTCAGACGACCGCGCTGAGCCGGCTGTGGGGGTCGATCCCAGGGCCGCAGGCGGGATCGGCGCTGGGAGGCCGGAGGTGGTGATGCGGCGGAGGGTGGCCACGAGGCTGACGCCGCTGACGCCGAGGCCGTGGACGAGGCCGTTCAGGGCGGGGGCCAGCGACTGGGTGACGTAGGCCAGGGCGCCCACGACGACCCCCGCGCCCAGGCCGTCGCTGAGCAGCCAGGGCGTACCGGTCAGGAGGAGCACCACGGGCAGCCAGGCGCCGACGGCGAGCGCGATCGTGCGCGCGGCGGTCACGCGGGCCAGCGCGCGCGCCGCCGACGCCTGCGCCTCGACCCGGTCGGCCAGCGCCGCGCCCACGCGGTCCTCCGCCCCGCAGGCCACGATGTCGCGCAGCCCGCCGGCCATGCCGGTCATCGACTCGGCGAGCAGTTCGTCGGCCATCAGGAACGCCCGCTGCCGCCACGCCAGAGCCGGCAGGGACACCAGGAACAGCCCCAGCCCGGCGACGAACGGCGGCAGCACCAGCACCGCCGCCCGCGGAGCCAGCGTGAGCAGCCCCAGCACGACACTGACCACGGTGAACGCGAACCCGCGCACGGTGGTGACCACCGCCGCGAAGGCGTCCCTGGCCAGCTCCACCTGGAGACCGGCCCGGGTGACGGCGGCGGTGTCCGGGCGGGCCGTCACTGATCGGGCGGCCCGGCGCATGGCTCCGCCGACCACGTGAGCGAGCAGGTCGTCCCGGAACGGCTCCGCGACCGCCGCCACGGCGAGAATGATCTGGCGGGCGGCGACCGCGGCGACCAGCCACGCACAGCCGAGCGCCGCCAGCCAGACCAGCCCAAGGGCGGGGCGGCCCACCGCGAAGCCGTCCTCGATCGCGCGGGCGACGGCGTGCCCGATGAGGAACGCGGGCGCCGCCTCCAGCACCGACCACAGACAGAGACGCACCAGCGCGTACGGCCGCCGCCGCAACGCCTGCCAGAGCAGCGACTTCATGAGACGTCTCCCCGAGATCCCGCGAGCCTCTCGGAATCCCCGCGTCGTCCCTCAGAGTCCGCGAGCCTCTCGGACCGCCTCTCAGGCCCAGGCACCTCGGGTCCGTCGGACCCCCCGCGTCCGGCGGACCCTTCGAGTGCCTGGGACCCGTGGGGGTCCTGGAAGACCGCCCGGTATCGCGGGTCCGCCCACAGTTCGTGGTGCGGCGCGTGGCCCAGCACCCTGCCGTCCTCCAGCCAGACGACCCGGTCGGCGCGGGAGGCCGTGGTGAGCCGATGGGCCACGATGAGCCGGGTCCGTCCTCGGGGATCGGCGGTGAGGGCGTTGCCGACCTGGCGTTCGGTGACGGTGTCGAGGCTGGAGGTGGCGTCGTCGAGCACCAGGAGGCGCTCTCCTTGCGCGAACGCCCTGGCCAGGCCGATCCGCTGCCGTTCGCCGCCGGAGAGCGGGGTGTCGGCCATGGGAGTCGCGTAACCGCCGGGCAGGCGGCGGATGAACCCGTCGGCGCACGCCGCCGTCGCCGCCGAGGGTACGATCCCTTGGTCGTCCGCACCGAGCCCGATGGCCGCGCCGACGGTGTCGCCGACCAGGACCGGGCGTTCGAAGGCGTACCCGATGGCCCGTCTCAGCTCGGCGCGGTCCAGCTCCGGCAGCGGTACGCCGTCGAGCAGCACCGTTCCCCCGGCAGGGTCAGCCAGCCGCGCCGCCAGCGCGGCGAGCAGCGACTTGCCGGATCCCGAACGCCCCACCACGGCCGTGGCCGACCCACCGGCGATCACCAGCTCGTCCACGGCCAGACCGGGCATCGTGACCCCCCGGAACTCCACGCTGCCGAGCCCGTCAGGTGGTCCCGAGGTGCCGGCCAGCGGGTGGGTGGCGGGCTCCGCGTGGATGGCGGGCTCCGCGTGGGTGGCCGGGAGGAGGCGGGTGCCGTAGCGGGTGGTAGGCAGGCCGAGGACCTCGGCGACGCGTTCGGCCGCCGCGCGTGCCCTGGCCAGGCCGCCGATGTGGCCGAGCGCGGTGCTCAGTGCCGCGCCCAGGACCGCGTACCGCGCCGCCGCGTACAGTTCGCCGATCGTGAGCTCGCCGGCGGCCAGCCGGAGTCCGCCCACGGCGAGTACGGCCACCTCCACCAGCGGCACGACGAGGCCCGCCTGGACGCCGGCCGAGGCGTTCGCCCGCCACAGTGCCATGCCATGGGCCCGCAGCCGGTCCATGGGCAGAAGGACCCGGCGCGTCTCGCGGTCGGCGGTCCCGGCGGCGGCGATCGTCCGGGCGCCGCCGAGCGCGTCCACCAGCCGGGCGGCGATCTCGCCCTGTACCTCCTGGTAGCCGCCCGCGATCGTGGTCGTGGCCCGGAGGAAGGCCCGCAGGACGAGCAGGATGAGCGCGATCCCGGCGACCAGCGTCGCGGTCAGCACGGGGTCGATGAGCGTGAGCGCCACCAGGGCGCCGAGCGTGGGGACGAGCAGCGCCAGCGCGCCGGTCACGGACTCGGGCGCGCGGCCGGTCTCCTCGGTGTTCAGGCCGGCGCGGGTGACCAGCTCGCCTTCGGGGAAACGGCGGGTCGCGGCGGGGCCGACGCCCAGGACGTGACGCAGCACCGACAGGCGCAGCCGGGCGGCCGCGTACGCGCTGCTCGCGCCGCGTGCCCAGACCCCGGCGCTCTCGCAGAGCATGATCCCGGCCACGATCACCGCGCAGGCCGCCAGCCAGGACGCGGTCTCGGGCCGGGCGGAGACGAAGCCGTCGACGGTACGGCCGACCGCGTAGGGCAGTGCCAGCTCGGCGGCCGCGCCCCCGATCGCCGTGACCGCGAGGACGGCGGGCCATGGGCCGCTTCGCCGTACCGCGTCCATCACCAGCCGGTCTCCGGCCCGCACGACCGTCTCCTTCACATGGCGTAAGGGACAAATCTCAGATACCAATCCCCGCGCCGCCATAAGCGGCGCGGGGATCGGCGCAAATGTGTCAGTGACAAAGTGCGACACTGAGGTTGCTCGGGTGGCCTGACTGACACGTCAGAGCGGTCAGAGTGCTGCCGCCACTGGCGACATCGCTGCCGGCCGGGGTCTCGAGACCCTGCAGGTCGAGAAGTACCATGGTTTACACCTCCTTCTGGGACTGGTTGGAGACAGGCCGCCGGTCGGCGGCGGCCTCGAGGAAGGGCAGGCGTCCCGGCTGTTCGCCCATCACTGTGCCGAGGGCGAACAGGACGCCTGCCGTTCCGGTCGCGAAATCCATGGAGAGGCGCAGCAGCTGGTCACCGGGGAAGGCCAGGCCTCCGCCGTAGGGCAACGCGTGCCAGCGCAGACCCTTGATCTGAGCCTCAGAAGGACCGTCGAGGCCGCAGCCGAGCGCGGCGACGATGCCCGCGCGTCCGGTGAACAGCCCCGGCTGGACGAAGAACCCCGAGCGCGCGACCAGCCGCAGATCACGCAGCGCGGTGGCGAACTCCGTGTCCTCCCGGTGCGCCAGGTAGCGGGCGAGCACCAGGCCGATCCCGACGGACCCCTCGTCCAGGTACGGCAGCAGCCGCCAGCCCTGGTTCACCTGGAGTGAGCCGTCCTCGGCCGCGCGGCAGCGGCGCAGGTCCTGCCGGAGCGCGACGGCGGCCAGGTCGAGCAGCGCCGAGTCACCGGTGCGCTCGTAGGCGTGCAGGAACAGCAGGGCGGGGCCGCAGGAGCCGTACATGAGCCCGGCCCGCGGATTCGTGCCGCCGCTCAGCTCGGGGACGTCGTCGGCGCCGCCGAGCCGGTCCGCGCAGATGTCGACCGCTCGCAGCGCGCTGCGCTCCAGTTCGGGCTCACCCAGGTGGAAGAGGTTCAGCCCGATGCCGGACAGACCGGAGAAGAGGGCCGATTCCAGGCCGTCCCACTTCTCGCGCAGGCTGATCTCGACCACGTCGAGCGCGTCCTGCCGGTGGCCGAGCAGGTCGAGGGTGTAGGCGATGCCGTGCAGGCCGTCGTAGAAGCCGAGGCCGGAGCCGGACACCGGGCGCTTGGCCCGCGCGAGCAGCCAGCTCTCATACTCGGGGAAGCGGCCGGCTCCGGTCGCGGCCAGGGCGTACAGGACGCCGGCGGCGCCGTAGGCGAGATTCAGGCCACCGCCCGGCTGGAACTGGGCCACGTCGCCGGGGAAAAGCCGGTCGTCGCGGCCGGGTGTCGCGGATGTCCGGATGGCCCGGCACATCGCGGCGCGCAGCTCAGGCCAGGTGGCGCTGCCGGGCATCGGCAGGGCGCGCATCTCGCCCTCGTCGCGGTCATCGCCCGCGATCGTGGACACGGCCGGCGCGATCTCGCGGGTGAAGGTGTCCGCCACGATCTCGCCGAGGTGCGCGACCTTGGCCCGGTGCAACGGCAGCATGATGGTGCACTGCGGGGCGAACAGCCCGAGCCGCAGGCAGGCCATCGCGTACCTGTCGACGTCGGTGCCCCGCCGGTCGGGCGGCGCCGCGTACGCGGGGTGGGCCAGCGCGGCGCGGCCGTCCTCCTCGGCGAGCGTGGCCACCTCGTAGTCGATGAGCACGACCCGGCCGCTCTCGGTCAGCAGGATGTTGTCGGGATGCAGATCACCGAAGACCACGCCGCGCTCGTGCAGCGACGCCAGCGCCCGGTCCACCCGGTCCAGGGTGTCGAGGGCCCAGTCGGTGTAGCCGGCGAGGTCGTCCGGCGTGCACGTCGCGCGGGTCAGCGGATATCTGTGCACCAGGCGGCGTTGCAGCGTGGTCCCGTCGACGAACTCCTGCACCAGGAAGTGATGCTCACCGAGGGTGAAGTAGCCGAGCAGCTCCGGCGCCGCGGACAGCCCGGCCAGGCGGCTCAGTATGTCGCGCTCGTGCGTCAGCCGCGCCACCGCGTCCCGTCCCGCGTTGTCGAGCCCGGCGTACGGCCTGGCCTCCTTCAGCACGACCCGGTCACCGGTTCGCTGGTCGCGGGCGAGGTAGACACCGCCGCCGTTGGAGAAGTGCAGCACGTTCTCGATCTCGTACGGCAGGCCGGTCGTGGTCACGGCGTTGCGCGCGGCGAGATGAGGCTCAAGGAACTCGGGCAGCGTCGTCCAGGGCGGCACCGAGAACGTCGCGCCCCGCACGTCGGGCACGAGCCGTCCCCCGCCGTCCTCGACGGCCAGCACCCGCTCGCCCCCGGACAGGCAGTGCCGCTCGGCGAAGCCGCCGTAACGGACGAACAGCGGCCCCTCGCCGTAGCGCAGGTCGCTCAGGATGTACGGGCCGCGTACGTCGTGCAGGAGTTCGTGCAGCTCTTTGAGAACGAGTTCGAGCTGGCTCTCGTCCCTGGGATAAATGGTGACCAGTTTGCCGCTCGACGCCCTGGACGCGGCCTTGGAATTGAGCATGACCAGGACCGGCAGGCCGCGCAGGAACTTGAACGCGATCCCGCGGGGCAGGCAATAGTCCCAGACGGCCGCCAAGGCCCGTTCGGCGTCGTCCACACGGGCCGAGACATGAATCTTCCAGCCCTGGGAGGGCAGGGGCGCCACTCCGCCCGGCGCGTAATAGCACCAGGTCTCCGTCGCCTCGTGCAGCCATCCTTCGGGGACCGGCCGGTGCGCGATGGGAAAGTCGGCGTCCTCGGCGGCGCTGTGCTCGAGGGTGTCGTAGAAACGACCGTCCGCGAGGCAGTACAGCTCATACTGGTCCATCCGGTGCGACCTCCCATGCGTTGTCAATAAGAGAATGGCAACGCGCGGACAAGGCGTCTAGTAACACACGACATTACCGAGGTGTGCTTACCTCATAGGCATTTGTGAATTTCACACGTTTGTTTATCTGGGGCACATATACCGAGAAGGTGAATTGCCCGCTGCGGACCGCGGTGATCTCCAGCCAGCCGCCCACGTCGGCCATTCGCTCGGTCAGGTTCATCAGCCCTTGGCCGGACTCTCCCGCCCTGCGTACCGGGTGGACGCCGTCGTTCTTGATCGACAGCCGGACCAGTTCGTCGCGTTCGAGCAGCTGGATGGCGCATTGCCGCGCCTCCGCGTGGCGCAGCACGTTGGTCACGCCTTCGCGCAGGGCGTGCGTGAGCGCGTCGGCGACGTCACCGGGCAGGTCGGGGCACGCCACCCGGATCTGGCACCGCACTCCCACCGACTCCAGCAGGGCGCGGGCCGAGCTCATCTCCACCTCCAGCGAGGAGCGCCGCCCGCCATGGGCGACGGCCCGTACGTCCCCCGCCAGGGTGCGCAGCAGTTCGAGGGTCTCGCCGACCTCCAGCTTGGCCTTCTCGTTCTCCTCGTCCACCAGCCGATCGATGAGCTGCGTCTTCAGGACCAGGGCGGTGAGCCGGTGGCCCACCAGGTCGTGCAGATCCCTGCTGAAGCGGCGGCGTTCGAGCGCCACGGTCGTACGGATGGCGTCGGTCCTGGCGGAGGCCAGCCACTGCGCCCGCGCGGCCAGGCTCACCAGGGCGTACTCCATCAGGCCGAGCACCGGGGCGGCCAGCGCCCACCCACGGTCGGCGAGCCCTTCGTGGGGGGCCGCGAGCAGGACCGGCCCGCAGCACACGGCCAGCGCCACCAGCGTGGCCGACCTGATGCGCCCGGCCACCACCAGCAGCGCGCCGGCCAGCAGCCCGCACATCGGCGTCCATGCCGCCCCGAACAGGGCCAGCGGCACGTACGTCAGCCAGGCCTGCACGCCGACCAGCCACCACCCCCCGGCCTTACCCGCCAGGGTCCCCAGCACGAACCGGGCGTGGACGGCCAGCAGGAGGAGCAAGGCCACCGAGGCCACCGGTGAGAGCCCGGAGCCGGCGAGCCCTCCCTGCACCGGAACCGTCACGGTGAGGAGTCCCGCCATCAGGGTCAGCCAGGCCATGTCCAGGGGAGACGAAGGAATGTCGCCGAGAAGGCGCAGCCGGGGAGCCGGCTCGCTTCCTAATCCATTCACTTGTCCCCCGTCGCGCAGCGTCACGAGCACCGAACCGTCCGTTGTCCCTCTCCAATCGACCCGATGTACCGCGTTCTGTAAAGCGCAATGTCGGCTTCGAGCAGAACTTTCTGCCCGCACCCGCCTGACTTAGGCCGCGTTACGTGGTCATAGGGTTGCGGCTATGGATTACAGACGACTTGGTGACACCGGCCTGCGGGTCTCGCGCATCTGCCTCGGCATGATGAGTTTCGGGGATCCGGCCAGGCAGGAGTGGGCGCTGCCCGAGGACCAGGCCGAACCGCTCGTCCGCCGGGCAGCCGACGGTGGGGTCACCTTCTTCGACACGGCTGACGTTTACAGCGCCGGCGAGAGCGAGGTCGTGACCGGAAACCTGCTGCGCAAGATCTTCCCCAGGCGCGAGGACTACGTACTGGCCACCAAGGTCTATTTCCCGATGGGCAAGGGAGGCAACGACCGGGGCCTTTCGCGCAAGCACATCTTCGACGCGATCGACGCCTCGCTGCGCCGGCTGGGCACCGACTACGTGGACCTCTACCAGATCCACCGGTGGGACGACGAGACGCCCGTCGAGGAGACCATGGAGGCACTGCACGACGTGGTCAAGGCGGGCAAGGTCCGCTACATCGGGGCCTCGTCGATGTGGGCATGGCAGTTCGCCAAGGCGCAGCACGTGGCGCGGGAGAACGGCTGGACCAGATTCGTGTCCATGCAGAACCACTACAACCTGCTCTACCGGGAGGAGGAGCGGGAGATGCTCCCGCTCTGCGCGGACCAGGGCGTGGGCGTGATCCCGTGGAGCCCGCTGGCGCGCGGCATGCTGGCCCGCGCGGGCGCGGCCCAGTCGACGACCAGGGCCGGCTCCGACGCGCGCATCGACGCCCTCTACGACCCCGACAACGACCGGCTCATCCTTGACCGGGTGGCGGAGGTCGCGCGCGAGCACGAGCTGCCGGCCGCCCAGATCGCCCTGGCCTGGGTGCTCCAGCAGCCGACCGTCACGGCCCCCATCGTGGGCGCCACCAAGCCGGGCCACGTGGACGACGCGCTCGCGGCGGTGAGCGTGTCGCTTTCTGACAAGGACCTGGCCTCCCTCGCGGAGCCTTACCGGCCGCGCGAAGTGCGCATGTAGCCCCGCGCCGCCGTCGTGCGCATCGCCTTCGCCGTTTGTCGGAGGGGATCCCTAAGCTGGCTCCATGGCTAGGGCTAACGATGATGCGGCGGCGGCGCTCTCCGAATACGCGGAGCTGTTCGCGCTGACCGGTGGCGACGCGTTCCGGGTGCGGAGCTACCAGAAGGCCGCCAAGGCGATCGCCGGGTTCCCCGAGGACATCTCGGTGGCAGACGTGCGCGGTGTGCCGGGCGTGGGCGAGGCGATCGCCAAGAAGATGGAGGAGTTCCTGCAGCGCGGGAGCTTCCGCCAGCTCGACGACCTGCGCGGGCGGGTGCCCGAGGGGGTGCGGCGGCTGACCCGCGTGCCGACACTGGGGCCGAAGACGGCGATCATGCTGTTCGAGGACTACGGCATCGACTCGCCCGTGGCCCTCGGCGAGGCGATCACCGCCGGGCGGCTCGACGGCGTCAAGGGGCTCGGCCCCAAGACCCTCGCCAACCTCCTCAAGGGCATCGAGCAGCTGGAGCAGTCGGGTCGCCGGGTGCACATCGGCGTGGCCATGTCCCTGGCCGAGCAGGTGATGGCCTCGCTGAAGGCCGAGCGGATCGCCTACGCCGGGTCACTACGGCGGATGAAGGACACGATCGGCGACATCGACATCCTGGCGGTGGCGCCCGAGTCCATCATGGAGGACTTCCGCGCCCAGCCCTATGTAGCGGAGATCATCGCGGCGGGCGACAAGAAGACGTCGATCCGCACGACGTCGGGCCTTCAAGTGGACCTGCGCGTGGTGCCCGCCCAGTCGTGGGGCGCGGCGATGCAATACTTCACCGGCTCGAAGGAGCACAACGTCGCCATCCGGGAGATGGCAGTGAAGAAGGGCTGGAAACTCTCCGAATACGGACTGTTCGAGGGTGAGACGGTGATCGCCTCGGCGACCGAGGAAGACATCTACGCCGCGCTCGGCATGCAGTTCGTACCCCCGCCCATGCGCGAGGACGGCGGCGAGGTGAAGGCCGCGCTCCGCCACGAGCTGCCGGACCTCGTCCAGCTCCCCGACCTCAAGGGCGACCTGCACACGCACACCAACCTGACGGACGGCATCGCCTCGCTGGCCGACATGGTGGCGGCGGGACACGCCCGCGGCTACCTCTACTACGCCATCACCGACCACGCCCCCGACCTGGCCATGCAGCGGATGACCCTGGACAAGGCGCTGGAGCAGCGGCAGCAGGTCGTGGAGCTGCAACAGAAATATCCCGACATGCGGCTCCTGCACGGCACCGAGCTCAACATCGCCCCCGACGGCTCCGTCGACTGGCCCGGCGAGATCCTCCGCGAATTCGACGTGTGCGTGGCCTCGGTCCACTCGCACTTCGGCATGTCCCGCGACGAGATGACCCGCCGCTTCATCGCCGCCTGCGAAAACCCGTACGTGGACATCATCGGCCACCCGACCACTCGCAAGATCGGCAAGCGCCCGCAGGTGGACGCCGACTGGGACGCCGTCTTCCGCGCGGCCGGCCGCACCGGGACGGCCATGGAGATCGACTCCTTCCCCGACCGCTCGGACCTGCCCGCGGACCTGGTCCGCCTGGCCAAGCACCACGGGGTGAAGTTCTCGATCGACAGCGATTCACACGCCATCCCCCACCTGGCCAACCAGCGGTTCGGCATCGGGATCGCCCAGCGCGCCTGGCTGACCACGGATGACGTCATCAACACCTGGCCGCTGGAGCGCCTGCTCGCCTTCCTCGGCCGGTAGGAGCGGCCGTCGCCCGCTCGCCTTCCTCGGCCAGCGGGCGCAGCCATCGCCCAATCGCCCGCGCGAAACGGGCTCAGGCGCGGTGATCTCTTAAGACACCCCCTGAGCCGCCGCGCCACGCGAATTCTTCGCCACCTCGAACCTCGGTGTGTGGCGAACGGAGACTCCAGCACCCGATTCCGGTGCGGCCGGACCTGCTCGCTCCCGATCTCGAACAATCCGGCCCCTTCCCTCAGAGACACGGGCACCAGACGGATCCGCAGGTCATTGACGAGCCCGGCACGTATAAACCGCCGTCCCACATCGGCCCCACCACCGATCGCGACGCCCCGACCTCCGGCCACCGCCCGAGCCCTCCCCCCGAAGAGCCCGCCACCCTACAACTCATCACACCCGAGCCCACCCCGCTTACCCGTGAAGACGATTCCCTCGACCAACATGCCGCCACGACCAACGCCCTGCATGTCATCCCCGAGAATGACCACCCACAGGTGGATGTGGCCCCCAACGGATTACGCGAAAGTAATCCCACCTCCACCCCACGAAAGGACGGCGATCATGCCACCGGCGCCCAAGCGATCGAGAGCCCGCAAGATCTGGACCCGGGCTCTCGCAGCGCTGGCCGTGCTGCTCGTCGCCACCGTCGCCGGCGTGGTGGTGGCCTACCCCTCCTTGGCTGCCACGACGTGCCCCGGCTGCTACGGCCTGACGGAGCTCCGCCCCGGCGTCTACATCGAGCGCGACCTATCGCCGCAGCAACGATCACAAGTCAGCCAGACTGTCGGCGCCGCCACGAAGAGAGTCGAGACCTTCTACGGCGGCAGAAAGAGCTCACCCAGCCTGCTCATCTGCGCCACCGAGGAGTGCTACCAGCACATCGGCGGCCACAAGGAGCGTGGCATCGCCGTTCTGAACCGCTCAGTGATGCTGTCACCCCGCGGCCTCGACGCGGTGATCGCTTCACACGAGATGTCCCACGTCGAGCTCCACACCCGCCTCACCTCCGGGGCGGAGGTCCCGCAATGGTTCGACGAGGGCCTCGCCGTAGTCGTCTCCGACGACCCCCGCTACCTCGCCCCGCGAACAACCGGCGACCGCTGTCTGGTCTTACCGACGGCGCCGCTGCCGGTCTCCTTGGACGAGTGGCTGAGTACGGCCAGCAAGGATACGAACACGTATGCCAAGGCCGCCTGCCAAGTAGACCGCTGGCTCCGAGCCAACGGAGACCGGCAGGGCTTGGAGTCCCTCATCCAGCACCTCAACACCGGCGAGGCCTTCGACTCCCTCGTCCCCAACCGAGCACCCGATCATTCACCCTGAGCTCAACCCCGCCCATCAGCGTCCCCGAACGGCGGACCCGGAGAGCAGCCCTGAACGGCGAACCGTGAGAGCAGACCCGAAGAGCAGACCGCGAGAGCGGCCATGAACGGGCGGACCCGGAGGGGACCGCGCAAGAGCCCATCAGCCCCGCCTGCGGGAATCTCAGGCGGTCTGAGGGGGTTGGCATCTGCTCCGTGAAGCATAATCGTCCGTAGCTTTCTGTAGTCATATATACTCAGAGCGCGAAGCTTTCAGAGTGGGCGCGTCAACAGGGCGTCAGCTACCAGACCGCCTGGCGGTGAGTGAAGAACGGCACGATGCCGGTCCCCGCCCGCCAGGCTCCGTCCGGTACCTGGCTCGTTGACGACGCGCCTGCCGCGGCGCGGGGCCGGGTGGTCGCGTACTGCCGGGTGTCGTCGGCCGAGCAGAAGCCGGACCTCGACCGGCAGACGGCCCGTGTCGTTGAGGGCGCGAACCTCCTTGGCCTCGCGGTGGGTGAGGTCGTCAAGGAGATCGGGTCCGGGATGAACGGTCGTCGGCGCAAGCTGCATCGCGTCCTGTCCGACCCGAAGGTCGAGGTGATCGTGGTGGAGCACCGCGACCGACTGGCCCGCTTCGGGGTCCAGCACCTGGAAACCGCCTTGTCCGCGTCTGGGCGTCGCCTTGTCGTCCTCGACCGGGACGAGAACGCGGCCCGCAACCTCGCCGCCCTCGCGGCGGACTGCACCACTGGTACCGGAGTGGCCGGAGACCAGGGCGCGCCAGCGCCGAACCCTCGTGGAGCCGACCAGAAGACCCGCACCACCACCCGCCACCGTGAGGCCGCGGGTGGGCGGGCAGGTGGCGCGATCCCGCAGCAGCGGAAGGAAACGAGAGACCGTCAACAAGACACCAAGCCCCAACGCACTGGTGACATCGTTACGGACCTTCCGGGCGGAAACGCCCGGACTGCTGATACCTGACTATAGGATCAGCAACGGCGAATACAGCCACGGGTCGCGCAGATCGAAGTAGATGGGCTCGCCCTCGAACAGGTCCTTCCACTGCTCGAAGAGCTCCCGCATCTCGACCGGGAGCTCCTTGCCCTCGCCTTCCCTGGCCGCCTGCTCAGAGGTGAAGTACGCGACCTCGGTGTATCCGCCGTCCCCGTGCAGCGCGGCGAACCCGCCGATGAGGTCGGGCCGGAACGCGGCCAGGCCCCGCTCGCTCTGGGCGGTGATCTCCCGCATCCGCCGCGGGTCCCGGATCCGTCCCTGCATCACCTGGACGAATCCCGCCGCATCTGACCCGCCCTTCATGTACGTGTACACCTCGGAGCAGTCGTGGAAGGTGACCTCGCCGCTGAAGAGTTTCTGGGTCTCGGCCCACCACTGACCCTGCTCGGGCCGCTCGCTGTTGCGCCGCGCCGCCTCCCGCGACTCGAAACGCGCCGTGTTCACGAACATGCCGTCGTCCGTCACGCCGGCGGTCGTGCCGAGCCAGCCGTCCACCCCTGGCGCGAGCTCGGCGTGCCATCGGTCCAACGCCGCCCGCATCTCGCCGACGTCCCCGGCCTGTCCCTGAATGACCTGGATGAACATCGCGGCCCCCTTGCTCCGTACCTGAAATCCACGCTAGGAGTCCACCCGTGAAGGTCGAGATGTCGAGGCCCCATGCCATGCCCAAAACTTGCCGCCACTCCGTTGACCTCGGCAGGCGCCCGGCCCGCCGACCCCAGGCGGCCACGTTCGCCTGGCGGCCGACCTGCGGGCACCGGCGCCAGGCGGGAGAGGTGTACTGCCGATACGCCCTTCGACAGAACCTGTTTGCCTGGGCGTAAAGCCGGTTACCTGGATGGTGTGGATCTCGTCTGTCGGCATCTGGGGCGGAGGCAGGAGGGGGCCACAACCCTGCGTACAGGCCGCCTGGGGTGGGCGAAACGGATGACCGCAAGGTAGTCCGGCAGCCTTCGAGACCAAGGGCAAGGAACTCCTCGCGCAGGTCGACGTCGCCCGCGAGCTGGGCACCGGCCCCGCCCACACCTGACATATCTCATAACCTCGTACGTCTGAGAGAGACACCATGGAATTCGTCAAACAGCAGGCCACCACCAAGGCTCCTGCGGACTGGTTCACCGGCGACGTCTGGTTCGACGTGATCTACGCGGGCCAGGAGCCCTCCCGGATGCGTGCCAACATGGTCCGTTTCTCCCCGGGCGCCCGTACCCACTGGCACTCCCACGTACTGGGCCAAACCCTGCACGTCGTGTCCGGCGTCGCGCTGATCGGCACTCGCGACGGCACCGTCTTCGAAGCCCATCCCGGCCAGACCGTGCGCTGCCCCCCGAACGAGGAGCACTGGCACGGCGCCACCCCCGACCGCTTCATGGAGCACCTCGCCATGTGGGAAGGCGCGGGCGACGGCAGCACCGAAACCACCTGGAACGAGCCGGTCACCGACGAGCAATACAACCACGCCCGCCGCCACTGACCAGGTAAACCCGTCTTTCTTCCCACTCCGGCCGCAGCAGCACCGATGTACACCAGCGATCCCGACCCGACCCCGGTTCCGGTTCCGGGTCTCGGTCCCTGGCTCTGGGTCCGGGTTCCGGACTCTGGTTCCGGGCTCTGGGTTCCGGGGTCCCGGTCCAGGATCTGGGTCCGGGTCTCGGTTCCGGGCTCTGGGTTCCGGGGTCCCGGTCCGGGATCTGGGTCCGGGTTCCGGTCCGGACTCTGGTTCCGGTCCCGGGGTCCCGGTCCCGGTCGCGGTCCCGGTTCGGGTTCCGGGGTCCCGGTCCCGGTCCCGGTCCCGGTCCCGGTTCGGGTTCCGGGGTCCCGGTCCCGGTCCCGGTCCCGGTTCGGGTTCCGGGGTCCCGGTCCCGGTCCCGGTCCCGGTTCGGGTTCCGGGGTCCCGGTCCCGGTCCCGGTCCGGGTTCCGGGATTCCGGTCCCGGTCCCGGTCCGGGTTCCGGGATTCCGGTCTCGGTTCCGCAGCGGCCGCCGCGCCACAGGGCCGAAGGACGCCCAGCGAAAGGATCTTCGATGACCGAGCAACCCCGACAAATCGGCGGTGGACGCCGCATGATCGGTGATTTCGCGCCGAAGCTCGCCGAGCTCACGGACGACGTCCTGTTCGAGGACGTCTGGAATCGTACGGAGCTGGCCGCCCGCGACCGCAGCCTGATCACTGTCGCCGCCCTCGTCGCCGGCGGCGACGCCGATCAGCTCCGCTTCCACCTCGGGCGCGCCAAGGAGAACGGCGTCACCGAGACCGAGCTCATCGAGGCGATCACCCACCTCGCCTTCTACGCCGGCTGGCCGAAGGCCATGACGGCGATCACGACCGCGAAGCAGGTCTTCTCAGGTTGAGCGCCAAGACGAAAGCAGGTGGTGAACTCTTGAGCCGGATCCTGGTGACCGGTTCCGCGGACGGTCTTGGGCGTGCCGCGGCGGATGCGTTGTTGTCCGCGGGACACGACGTGGTGGTGCACGCCCGCAACCGGGAGCGTGCGGCGGGCCTCGATGCGCTGGTCGACCGTGGGGCACACCTAGTGGTGGGCGACTTCACCGAGCGTGATGCCGTACGGCGCATCGCAGCGGAGCTGAACGAGGCGGAGCCGCTCGACGCGGTCATCCACAACGCCGGCGTGTGGAGTGGACCGGCGGTCATGCCGGTCAACATCATCGCACCGTATCTGCTCACGGCCCTGGTGCGTGGGCCGCGCCGCCTGGTGTACCTGAGCAGCAGCTCGCATTTCGACGGGCGCCCGTCGCTCACCGAAGTCGACTGGCGAGGCCAGAGCACCGGCTCGTACTCCGACAGCAAGCTGTTCGTCACCACGCTCGCGGCCGCCGTAGCTCGCCTGCGTCCCGGGGTGCTGAGCAACGCCGTGGATCCGGGCTGGGTGCCGACGAGGATGGGCGGACCGAGCGCACCGGACGATCTCGAGCTCGGCCACCAGACCCAGGAATGGCTCGCCTCCAGCGACGAACCGCAGGCTCTGACCACCGGCGGCTACTGGTACCACCGTCGTCGGCTGCAGCCGCACCACGCCGTCCACGACGAGGCGTTCCAGGACCGCCTCCTGCAGAGGCTGGCCAAGGAGACTGGCACCGCGCTGTGAAAGGCGAAAAGAGCCGGGCAACATGAGCTGCGCGACAAGAGCTGCACGACAAGAGCTGCACGACAAGAGTCGGGCAACATGAGATGAGCGACAAGAGCTGATCGACGGTGTCAGGTTCGACGCCGCCCCCTGCCCAGCGCCGAACCCGGCCCGGTTCACCTTCCTTGTCTCCCGTGTCCGCTTATTCGCTCTCGGACACCACCATGCGTCTTCGCCAATCCGCTTCAGCCCGGTTCGGCGGGTTCCTGGAGCCAGGTAAAGACCCACCAACCCGCTTCAACCCGACCCAACGGATCCCCGGAACCGGGCAAAGACCCACCAACCCACTTCAGCCCGATTCAACGGATCCCTGGAGCCGGGCGAAGGCGGCGGCGTGGGGGGCGTTGGGGGCGAGGGTGTAGGTGACGATGGTCAGGCCGGGGTCGGCGGGGATTGCCAGGGCGTCGTAGTCGAGGTCGAGGTCGCCGACATCGGGGTGGTGGAAGCGCTGTCGTCCGCTGCGGTAGTACTCGACGTCATGGGCGTCCCAGCGGCTGGCGAATTCCGCGCTGTGAGTGGTGAGTTCGTCGATGAGGTCGGCGAGGTCGGCGTTGGTGGGGGCGCGGGCGGCTTCGACGCGCAGGCTGCCGACGGCGTCGTGGGCGATGCCCGCCCAATCGCGGTAGAAGCGACGGGCGCGGGGGTCCCGGAAGACGAAGCGGGCCAGGTTCGGCGGCTGCTCTCCGGCGTCCAGCGGCGGCTGCTCTCCGGCGCCCAGGGCCTCGCGGTACAGGGCGCGGGCGAGCCGGTTGGTGGCGAGGACGTCGAGGTGGGCGTTGCGGACGAAGGCTGCGGCGCCGGTCATGGCGTCGAGAAGCTGCTGGAGGCTGGGGCGGACATGTGAGGCTCCGCCGTCGCGGTCGGTGGCGCGGTGGGGAGAGTTGGCGGCGCGGTGGAGGGCGTTGGCGGCGCGTTGGGGAGCGTTGGCGGCGCGGACGAGGGCGGCCAGGTGGGCGCGTTCGACTTCATCGAGGCGGAGGGCGGCCGCGAGACTGTCGAGGATGTCGGCCGAGACACCGTGGACGTTGCCGCGCTCCAGGCGGGTGTAGTACTCGACGCTGATGGCGGCGAGTTGGGCCACCTCGGATCGCCGCAGGCCGCTGACGCGGCGCCGTCCGCCGATGTCGGGCAGCCCGGTTTCCGCCGGGGTGAGGCGGGCGCGACGGCTGGTGAGGAAGTTGCGGATGTCCTCGCGAACAGTGTCGGCTGGCACCTCTCCAGCGTAGGCCGCCGTCGTGTCAAGGGGTCCCCACCCGTACCCCTTACAGCTAGGACTCCCAGGTCAGAAGGGGTACGTGGTTGTGTGGATGAGCGGTCGGGCCACAGAGCCCGGCATCCACCCCCTTCCATTGAGGACCACGTACAGTCATGCCTTTCTTCGCTTCACCGCGCCGGTCGCCGACCACGGACGCGCAAGCACACGCCTCCCCGCGCCGGTCGCCAAGCGTTGGCGCGCAAGCGCACGCCTCTCCAGGCCGGTCGCCAACCGTGGGCGCGCACGCCACGGAGCGGCATTCGGTGGCGACGCTGGCCGCCGCCGTCCTGGGGTTCTTCGTGATCACTCTGGACGCGACGATCGTGAACGTCGCGCTGCCCTCGATCCGTGACGCGCTCGGTGGCGGCATCATCGGATTGCAGTGGGTCGTGGACGGCTACACCCTGATGTTCGCCGCTCTGCTGCTGTCGGCCGGCGCCCTGTCGGATCGGATCGGTGCCCGGCGCGCGTTCGCGGGCGGACTGGTGCTGTTCGTGATCGCCTCGATGGCCTGCGGGCTGGCTCCCTCGCTGCCGGCGCTGGTGGCCGCGCGCGTGGCGCAGGGCATCGGCGCGGCGGTCACCATGCCGACCTCGATGGCGCTGGTCCGCCACGCCTTCCCCGACCCGGCCCGCCGGGCCCGCGCGGTGGGGGTGTGGGCGATGGGCGGCGCCGTCGCGGCGGCGGCGGGGCCCGTGCTGGGCGGCTTGCTGAGCCTGGTCTCCTGGCGGATGATCTTCTGGATCAATCTGCCGGTCGGCGTACTCACGCTGCTGCTCCTGGCCCGCGCCCCGCATTCTCCGACCCGTCCGGCACCGTTCGACTGGATCGGGCAGGTCACCGGGATCCTGGCCATGGGCGGGCTGACCTACGGGGCGATCGAGGCCGGGGCGGCCGGGTTCACCGCGCCTCGGGTGCTCGTGGCGCTCGGCGTGGCGGTGGTGGCGTTGGCCGCGTTCGTGACCGCGCAGGCCAAGGTGGCCCATCCGATGGTGCCGCTGGAGTTGTTCCGCTCCGCGACGGTGGTGATCGCCACCGGGATCGGGTTCGCGTTCATGGTCGGCTTCTATGGGCTGCCGTTCCTGTTCAGCCTGTACTTCCAGCAGCAGCACGGCCTGTCCGCGCTCGCCGCCGGGATCGCGTTCCTGCCGATGATGCTGCTCAGCGCCTGCCTGACCCCGTTCGCCGCGCGGATCGCGGAGCGCACCGGCCCGCGCGTGCCGATCATGGCGGGGCTGGCGTTGATCGCGGCCGGGTCCGTGGCGCTGGCCCTGGTGCCGGGGTCGGTGCCGGTGTGGGTGACGGCGCTGCTGCTGATCCCGGTCGGGCTGGCGGGTCCGCTGGTGATGCCCCCGACCACCGCCCTGCTGCTGGAGCACGTGCCCGCCCACCGGACCGGCACCGCCGGCGGCGTGTTCAACACCAGCCGCCAGATCGGCGGAGCCCTGGCCGTGGCCGTCTTCGGCGCCCTGATCTCCGCTCCGGCCGGCTTCGAGTACGGGCTGCGCGTCAGCCTCGCCCTGGCCGCAGCAGTGGCGCTGGCCGCCGCGCTCGTCGCCTCCCGCATGGCCACCACCCAGCGCGACACCTGACCCCTCCCACACGGCCACCGCCCAACACGACACCTGACCCCTCCCACACGGCCACCGCCCAACACGACGCCTGACCCCTCCCACACGGCCACCGGCCGGGCCGAGCTACCGGCGGCCATGCGGCCTGGCACTGACTCCGCCACGGCGATTAAATGGTTTCCCTGTAGGAAATACATGCTGTGGAGGTAGCGCCCATGGAGCAAGCTCTGGCGACGATCGTCAAACCGCTGCCGGCCCACCTGTTCACCGTGCACGACGGCAGCGCCGAGATGCGGTGGGAAGCCATGGCCGGGCAGGGATACCACACCCCAATAGACCGATTTTTCGTGCGAAATCATACGTACACGCCCAGCATCGACCCCACGACCTGGCGGCTGCGGCTCCACGGGCCCGGGCTGCGATGTCCGGGCGAGTACGACTACGACCAGCTTCGCGCCATGCCGTCACGCACCATCGACGTCGCGATCGAGTGTGCCGGGAACGGCCGGCGACTCTACGCGGCGCAGCAGCACAACCCGGCCCCGGGCGCGCAGTGGGGGCTGGGCGCCATCGGGGTGGCGCGATGGCGCGGGGTGCCGCTCAGCTACCTGCTCCGGCACGCGGGACTGCGGCCCGATGCCGTGGACCTGCTGCCGAGCGGTCTCGACGCGCCGTTCGAGGACCACGGGCACGTACGCCGGCCGCTCCCGGTCGACAAGGCCATGGCCGACGTGCTCGTCGCGTACGAGATGAACGGCCGGCCGCTCCCGCCCGACCACGGATTTCCGGTACGCCTGGTGGTGCCGGGCTGGGTGGGAATAGCGTCGATCAAATGGCTGGGTGATATCGAGGTGGCGACCCGGGAGCTCACTTCCCCGTGGAACACCGTCTTTTACCGCGACGTGACCACCCAGCCGGTGAAGAGCGCTTTCGAGCTGGCGTGGAATGCGCGCCTGACGGTCGGCCGGCCGTACATCCTGCGCGGCAGGTCGTGGTCGGGGCGGGGGCGGATCATCCGGGTCGAGGTCAGCGTCGACGGCGGACTGAGCTGGCAGCGGGCCGCGCACCACGGCCCCCACCTGGTCAGCGCCTGGTTGCCGTGGCACATCGGCTGGACGCCCCGGCGGCCGGGGCCGTACGAGCTGATGGCGAGGGCGACCGACGAGGCGGGCGAGACGCAGCCGCTCACGACGCCGCACCACCCGTTCGGATATCACTTCGACGCTGTCGTGCGGCACCCTGTTTCCGTTGTCCACGGATAGGGAATTGTCACCGATCGGGGGTGAGCTGCGCATTTACTAAATGATGGGACAGCGCATCCGAATTCATCTGGAAGACTCTCGCGGAAACGTCGCGGCAATCCTCGCATGTGATGGTGGCCAGATTCCGTGAGAAAGGGAGAGCAGATGCGCCAGCTCACCGCACTCGACGCCCAGTTCCTCAACGTCGAATCCGCGACCACCGCCGCCAACGTGGCGGGCCTGGCGATCCTCGACCCCGCCGAGGGCCGTGTCACCCGCGACAACCTCGCGGCCCTGCTGCTGGAGCGGCTGCACCTGTCGCCGGCGCTGAGCCTGCGGCTGGCGGAGGTGCCGTTCGGGCTGGACCGGCCCTACTGGGTGCCCGACACCGAGTTCGACATCGGCAACCACCTGTTCGAGACGACCCTGAGCGCGCCCGGCGGCGAGCGGCAGCTGGCCGAGACGGTGGCGGCGATCCACGCCCGGCGGCTCGACCGGGCCCATCCGTTGTGGGAGATGCACCTGATCAACGGGCTGGCCGACGGCTTGGCCGCCGTCTACACCAAGGTGCACCACGCGGCCATCGACGGCGTCTCCGGCGCGGAGACGCTCGCCACCCTGCTCGACCTCTCCCCCGACGCCCGCGACCCGCTGCCGCCCGGCTGCCGGTCAGGCCGGACACCGCACCAGGCGGGCCAGACGGACCAAACACCACATAAGACGGACCAGACGCCGGGTAAGGCGCTGGACCTGGTCCCCGAAGGGCAGGCGCCCGGTCTGGTGGGCATGCTGGCCGCCGCCGCCGTAAAGACCGCGACCCACCCCATGCGCGCCATGCGTTCGGCGGTCAAGGCCGCCGGTGACCTCGACGCGATCCCCCTGGCCTCCGCCCTTCCCGGCTCGCGGCTGATCGCCAGGGCGGCCAGGTTCGTCGCCGGCGACGACACGCGGCGCCCCGAGCTGCCCGGCCTGACCGTCCCGCGCACACCGTTCAACGGGCCGATCAGCGGGCTGCGCCATCTGTCGTTCGGGTCGGTCTCGCTCAAGGACGTCAAGAGCGTGGCCAAGGCCAACGGGATGAGCGTCAACGACATCGTCATGGCCCTGTGCACGTCGGCGCTGCGGTCGTGGCTGGAGGAGCGGAACGCGCTGCCCGACGAGCCGCTGGTCGTCGCGGTCCCCGTCGCGGTCCGTACGGCCGGCGCCGGGGAGACGGTGGGCAACCAGATCTCCGCCATGATCGCCCCGATGCCCACGAACGTCGCCGACCCGGTGCGACGCCTGCGAGCCGTCGGCGCCACCATGAGCGCGGCCAAACGGCGCTTCGCCCTGGCGCCCCCCGCCTGGGTGAACGAGCTGTGCTCGCTGCTGCCCGCGCCCATCACCAGCCTGGCGACTCCGGCGATCTTCCGGCTGGCCTCGGTGACGTTCCCGCCGATCAACCTGATCATCAGCAACGTGCCCGGTCCGCAGTTCCCGTTGTACCTGTGCGGGGGACGGGTCCTGTCGTACTACCCGCTGTCGGTGCTGACCGACATGAGCGGCGGCGTGAACATCACCTGCTTCTCCTACGACGGCATGCTCGACTTCGGCGTGGTGGCCTGCCCCGAGCGGATGGACGACGTGTGGGGGCTGCTCTCCCACCTGAAGACGGCCCTCGACGAGCTGTCAGACGAGCGAGTGGGCGATGAGTTCCGCGACCGCGTCGGGGTCGATCTGGTGGCCGGTTAGCTGGCAGAGGTTCTCCTGGTAGAGGAGTACGGCCGCGAATGTGGCCGCCGCCACCTCCAGCCGGGCCGCGTCGCCCCGGGCGCCCGGCAGCGCCAGCTCCAGCGCGAACCTGGCCCGGCTGATCAGCTCGCCGTTGAGCCGGCCGAGCCGCTCCTTGACCGAGCCGTGCGTGTCGGCCTCGCGGAACAGGATGCGGCGCATCGCCGGCGAGGCGCGCAGCGGCAGCCTGCGGGCCAGCCGCGACAGCGTGCCCGCCGGGTCGCCGGGCACCGCGTCGACCTCGTGCCCCTCCTCGACCAGCGTGCGCTCGTCGATGAGCGCCACCAGGACGTCGATCTTGCGCGGGAAGTAATGGAAGATCAGCCCCTTGGGCACCGCGGCCAGCCTGGCGATGACCGCGGTCGGTGTGGCCTCGTAACCGCCACCGGCGAACAGCTCCTCCGCCGCGTCCAGAATGCGCGTCCGCGCGTCACCGACCTCCACAGCCGCACCCTAGCGTCACCCTGTAGCCCCTGGTAAGGGCACGGAAGTCGACGACATCCTCACTGGGCGCCGATGGCCCGGCTGAGCATCGGGTAGGCCCGGTACAGCTCCCGCTGCCAGGAGTCGTAGTTGTGCCCGCCGCGATAGAAGTGCGTCCGTACGGGCACACCCAGCCGCTCCAGCCGCCCCGCGAACGCCCGTGCGGCCCGGTTGGCGAGGTCCTCGACCAGGTCGCCCGCGCCCGCGGCCACGTACAGCTCGACCCCCTTGAGCTTCCCGGCCTGGTCGTAGGGGTTGTGGGCGCGCCAGACGGAGCGCTGCGCGGCCGGATCCCCCCAGAGGCGCTTCCAGTCGGTGCCGAAGCAGCCGATCGTGGTGCCCGCCATGACGGCCTGCGGCACGCCGGGTTCGAGGATGTGCACGGCTCCGCTGAAGGAGGCCGCGGCCGCCGTTCCACCAGTCGGAGTAACTGCCGCACTTGCCGCCGTCGGGCATGACGACCATCAGCCCGGAGTTCCGGGTGAGCGCGTCGACGTCGGTCTTGGCGGTCCACGAGGCGTAGTCGTCGAGGCCGCCGTGCAGCAGCCAGAGCACCGGCCAGTCGCGCCGCGACTCCCATCCCGAGGGCAGCAGCAGCCGGACCTTCGTGGTGGCGGCCAGCGCCGGCGACCTGATCGTCAGCTCCATCCTGCGCTCGTCGAGCCGCTTCTCCTCGACGACTTCGACCGCCTCGGCCGCCCGCGCGCCGCTCGACGGAGCCGGCCGGGGGGCGGGCTCGCCACCACGAGGGAGCAGTACGGCCACCGCCCCCAGCGTGAGAAGGCCGCCGACGACCAGGCAGCCGCGTAACCGGGGTGCCATCGAAACCTCCCATTTCGATGCGCGGATAATAGCCAGATGAGGTTCACGAAATGAGATCAATCGCCACCACGGACCTGTCCGTGTTCCCGATATGCCTGGGCACCAACGTCTTCGGCTGGACCGCCGACCGGGCGGCGTCCTTCGAGGTGCTCGACGCGTACATCGAGGGCGGCGGCAACTTCATCGACACGGCCGACGTCTACCCCTACTGGGCCACCGGCGAGTCCACCTCCGAGACGATCATCGGTGAGTGGATGGCGGAGCGCGGCAACCGCGACTCGATCGTGGTGGCCACCAAGGTCGGCATGCTGGAGGGCGTGAAGGGCCTGGCGCCCGCGACCATCCGTACGGCCGTCGAGGACTCACTGCGTCGGCTGCGTACCGACCGGATCGACCTCTACTGGGCGCATGTCGACGACAAGGACACCCCGCTGGCCGACACGCTGGCCACGTTCGGGCAGCTGATCACGGAGGGCAAGATCCGTCACATCGGCGCCTCCAACTACGGCGCCGAGCGGCTGGCGGAGGCGCTGCGGGTGGCCGACGACGAGGGTCTGCCGAGGTATGTCGCGCTGCAGCAGCAGTACAGCTTGATGGAGCGCGACTACGAGGGCGGGCTGCGCGACGTCGTGGCCGCGGAGGGGCTGTCCAGCACTCCCTACTCCTCGCTGGCCCGCGGCTTCCTGACCGGCAAGTACGCCCCGGGGGTCACGGTCGACAGCCCGCGCGCGGGACAGGCGGCCAAATACCTGGAGACGGAGCACGGGCGGCGGACGATCGAGGCCCTGACCAAGGTGGCCGCCGAGCACGACGTCGAGCCGGCGGCGGTGGCGCTGGCCTGGCTCGCCGCCCAGCCCACGATCACCGCGCCGATCTCCAGCGCCCGCGATGTCAGGCAGCTTCAGCCGCTCCTCACGGCGGCCGCGCTCACGCTGACCGGCGACGAACTACGCCTTCTGGACGAAGCCTCCCGTCCCTGACCACGGGAACCGGCCACAACTCACCGGGAGCTCCTACCTGACTACGATCTTGAATCTTCCCTGACGATCATGTGATACTCCACGCGACAACTTACTTTTGTCAGGAATGTCCGTCATGTGGGACGGGGCGATGGAGGAGCACGTGTCAGCCAGCGCCCCAGGCCGGGCAGCCAGGACCGTGCCCTTCCTCCGCTCATTGGCCAGGCACGCGCGCACCCCCGTCCGCGCCTTCGAGGAGGCGAGCGACCGGGCCCGTGGCGAGCTCGTCCGGCTGAACATGGGCCCGTTCCGCCCTTACCTGGTGACCCACCCCGACCACGTCCAGCATGTACTGCGCCGCAACCAGTCCAACTACCTGCGCGAAGGCATGTTCTGGGACCCGCTCGCCCCGCTCATCGGCAACGGCATCCTGTCCGACGGCCCCACCTGGGCCGACAGCAGGGCGATCCTGCAGCCCCTGTTCACCGCCAAGTACGTCGACGCGCTGGCCGGGCGGATGGCCGGGATCATGACCGAGCTGATCGAGACCGTCATGGTCCCCGGGCGGCCGTTCGACATCGCCGAGAGCGTGTCGGCCATCGTCCACCCGACCATCGTGCGACTGCTGCTCGGCGCCAAGCTCCCCGCGGCGGACGTCGACCGGCTGGCGCCCGCCTATGACACCGGCGTCACCTCCAGGTCCATTCGGCTGCTGCTGCCGTTCGTGCCCCAGGGATTCCCGCTGCCCGGTGACCGGGCGTTCAAGCGGGCCATCAGGACCATCGACGACGTCGTGTATCCGACGATCCGCCACGCGCGGACGCAGGCGCAGGAGGACGGCGACGTCGTCTCGGCGTTGTGCCGGGCCCGCCACGGCGACGTGGGCGCCGACGGCGACCGGCGGATCCGCGACGACCTGGTGGCCATCCACGGGGCCGCCACCGAGACCTCCGCAACCGCGCTGACCTGGGTGTGGCCGGTGCTCGACGCCCATCCGGAGGTGGCGGCGAAGGTGTACGAGGAGGTCGAGCGGGTCGTCGGCGCCGGGCCGGTCACCACGGACCACCTGCCGCGGCTCACGTACCTGCGGATGTTCCTGGAGGAGTTGCTGCGGCTCTACCCGCCGGGCTGGATCCTGCCGCGTACGGCCCGCGCGGACGACGTCATCGACGGAATCAGGATCGAGGCGGGAAGCACCGTCGTGCTCAGCCCGTTCCTGACCCATCGGCTGGCGGACTGGTGGGAGCGGCCGCTCGACTTCCTGCCCGAACGGTTCGCGCCCGCTGATCAGGCTCATGGCGGGGGCAGGCGGCACCGCTACGCCTACTTCCCCTTCGCCGCCGGGCCGCACGTCTGCCTGGGGCCGCACCTGTTCATGATGGAAGCGCTGCTGCTGGTGGCGGGGGTTCTCAGCAAATACCGGCCGGTGCTGGACGACAGCGGACCGGTCACCCCCCGGCCGGCCTCCACGCTGCGGCCGGCCACCGGCCTGTCGATGACGCTCGTGCCGGTCGGCCGCCGATGACACACTCCCCCACGGGCGTCCAGACGGGCGCCGGCTTCCGAACGGGCTCCGCGACCGACCCTCCGGCTGACCCACCGACTGGCGCCGAGCTGGGCAGAACGTGCGCGCTGGCCGTGGAGTGCGCCCGCGACCTGTCCCGTCATGCCCGGCGGTACGGCGAGCTCTTCCCGGCCCGGCCGTTCGACGCGGGCTTCTTCCACTCCCTCGGGCTCGTCAGTGCCTTCGGCTCGCCCTGGGCCGGCACCGCCGAGCTCCGGGCGGTCAGCCGGGCGGCGCTGTGGGTGTTCGCCGTCGACCTGCGCATCGACCACATCGCCGAATCACGCGCGGAGGTCACCGCCCTGGTCGGCGACTGCCTGGACGTGGCCGGCGGCGCCACGCCCCTGAGCCCGATCACCCGCTTCCTCGCCGACCTCCGCGACGGCCTCCGGTACGGCTTCCCAGACGATCCCGACGAAGCCGGTCGGCGACGCGACGGATCCCGTGACGGTTTCCGCGATGAACCCGCCAACGGATCCGGCGACGGCCGCCAGAACGAACCGGCCGGCGGATCCCGCGACGGCCACCGAGACGAACCGGCCAGCGGATCCCGCGAGGGCCACCGAGACGAACCGGCCGACGCCGCCTGGCACGACCAGCTCGCGCGGATGCTGACCGCGATGGCCAAGGAGTGGGACTGGCGCGCCACCGGAGCCCGGCCCGGCCTGGAGGAGTACCTGGACAACGCGGCCGGCACCGGCTCGTCCTTCGTCAACCTGTCGCACTGGATCTCCACCGGCGAACCGCTCGAACCGGCCAGCCGGGCCGGCGAAGAGGTACAGCGCTACCTACGGCTGCTCAACGACCTGGCGACGGCCGGCAGGGAGGCCCGCTGGGGCGACGCGAACGCGCTCACGCTGGGCATCAGACCTGCCGACGTGAGCGAACGCATGGCCGGGATCGCCGCCCGGGCCGCCGAACTGATCCGGCCACTGCGAGCGACCGGCCCGCGCGCCGCGTACTACCTGGAGCGACAGCTGACCTTCAATACCGGCTTCTACGGCATGTCCGATTACTGGGGTGAGCTGTGAACTATGCCCGCGAAGCCGACGAGCTGGTCGCCACGCTGATGGCCAGACCGTGGGGGCAGGTCTCCGCGTCGATCTACGAGACAGGACGCCTGGTCACGCTGGCCCCCTGGCTCACCGGCCACCGGGAGCGGATCGACTATCTGCTGGCCACGCAGCGGGCCGACGGCTCGTGGGGGGCACCCGACGGCTACGGCCTCGTTCCCACGCTGAGCGCCACGGAGGCGCTGTTCAGCGCACAGGCCGAACGCCCGGACAACGGTTCACGACGCGAGACCCCGCCGAGCGAGGAACGCCTCGGCCAGGCCGCGCGCAAGGGGCTCGACGTGCTGCGCGGCTGGCTGTCGCACGCCGTCGAGGTGCCGGACATGCCGGCCGTGGAGCTGATCGTCCCGTTCCTGATCACTCTCATCAACGCCCATCACCCCGGCGAACCCCTGCCGTTGCCGTCGGGGATGGACTACTCGCGCGTCGAGCGCATCAGGCAGGCGGTCGCGTCGGGCGCGGAGTTGCCGCAGAAGCTGCTGCACGCACTGGAGGTGGCCGGTCCTGACGCGGGCGGCGCCCGCGCGGTGCGTCCGACGGCGATCGGCACGATCGGCGCCTCGCCCGCCGCCACCGCCGCCTGGCTCGGCAGCGTCCTGCGGCACGCCCCCGACCGGCCGGGTGGCGCGCTTCTGGACGCCACCCAGGCCCGATCCCACCTGGAGGCCGTGGCGACCCGCTACGGTGGCCCGGTCCCGGTGGGGCTGCCCATCACGGTCTTCGAGCGCGGCTGGGTGCTGAGCTATCTGGCCAGGGCGGGCGTCCCGGTCGAGGTGCCGCCGGAGATGGTGGCCGACCTCAGGGCGGCGATGGGCCCCTCGGGCACGCCCGCCGGTCCGGGGCTGCCGGCCGACGCCGACACGACGTCGGTTGCGCTGCACGCGCTGGCCCGGCTCGGCATGCCGTACGACCCGGAGATCCTGATGGCGTTCGACACGGGAGCGCATTTCTGCACCTGGCCGGGCGAGGACGGCTTCTCCATCAGCGTCAACGCGCACGTGCTCGACGCGTTCGGGGCGTACACGACGGCCCGGCCCGAGCGGGCGGTCTCCTATCGGCCGGTCATGGCACGCCTGGGCGCGCTACTGGCCGAGCGTCAGCAGCCCGACGGGAGCTGGGACGACCGCTGGCACGCCTCCCCTTATTACGCGACGCTGAGCTGTGTACTGGCCCTGAGCGAGTACGGCGGGCGAGATCGGGCCCGGCCGGTGGCCAGGGCGCGTGACTGGCTCCTGGCCACCCAGCGGAGCGACGGCTCATGGGGCCGCTGGGAAAGCACGATCGAGGAGACCGCCTACGCCGTCCAGGCGCTCCTGCTTCCCGGTTCGGCCAGGAACATCGGCTACGAGCAAGCCGCTTCTCGAGGGCACGCCTACCTGCTCCACGCGAACAACAGGCCAGACTATCCGCCTCTGTGGCATGACAAGGACCTTTACAGTCCTATTGCCGTGGTAAGGGCCGCCGTCCTGGCCGCACTCCATCTGGGCAGCAAAGTGAATTTGATAGGACAATAAGGGCATATCAGCATTTTCACTGATTGCGCTGGCTTGAGTACGCTTTGCGGCGTTGCTAAGGTATGCCGCGTGCTCGGGCATTCAAGAAGCTCAACAATGCTCTGACTCCGGGCTTTACGCAATAATTCCTGCAGGATGGCTTCATATGCGCTTCCGTAGCTCTAGCGTGCGGACAAAAGTGACTGCCCTACTGGTGTCGCTGGTCGCACTGTGGGGATTCGCCGCCTGGGTGACGCTGCGCGAAGGTGTGAACCTGGTCGGTGCCACCACGGTCGACAGCGGAGCGGTGCAGCCGGCCGAACGGTTGCTGGCCGAGCTGCAACGCGAGCGACGCCTCACGTTGGTCGCCCTCGGCTCCGGCACACGGATGCCCGACCGGGCCGTACGCGAGCAGCGCTCGAAGACCACGGCCGCTCGCGCCGAGTTCATCGAGTCCGCCACCAGTTCCACCGTCGAACTGGCCGCCGACGCCTTGCTGACCCAGCGTCTGGGCGAGGCGTACCGCAGCCTGGCCGACCTGGAGAACGTCAGGAAGGCGATCGACGGCGGGCGGCCGGATCGCCGCGCGGCGGCCGGCTCCTACAACGACATCATCGACGCCCTCTACCGCATGTTCGACGGTGTGGCCTCGCTCGACGACAAGGAGATCGCCAAGGATGCCCGCACGGTCCTGCTGGTGAGCCGGTCGAGCGAGTACCTGGCCCGCGAGGACTCGCTCGTCGCCGGGGCCCTGGCCAGAGGCGCCTTCACCGCCACCGAACACACCGACTTCGTGCAGATCGCCGGCATCTCCCGTTTCAACCTGGAACAGGCCGTCCGCCAGCTCCCCGCCGAGGACAAGGCCGAATACGACGCGTGGCTCAAGTCCAAGTCCGTCACGCAGCTGCGCGCGCTGGAACAGCGGCTCATCCAGCAGGTCGACACGGGCCTGCCGCCGCCCGTGACCGGCGCCGAGTGGCGGGCCGCGGCCGAACCGGCCCGCGCGGGCCTGGAGAAGGTCATCGCCGACGGCGGCGACCGGCTGGTGGCCAGGGCCATTCCCGGCGCCGTCGGGGTCCTGCTCCGGCTGCTCCTGGCGGGCGGACTCGGCCTGGTCGCCGTCGTGGCCTCCATCGTCCTGTCCGTCACCACCACGAGGCAACTGCTGGCGCAGCTGAAGAAGCTGCGTGACGCCGCGCACGAGCTGTCCGACGAGCGGCTGCCCCGCCTGGTGGAGCGGATCGGGCACGGCGAGGAGGTGGACCTGGCGCGTGAGGCCCCGTCGCTGGACTTCGGTGAGGACGAGATCGGGCAGGTCGGCCAGGCGTTCAACACCGTGCAGCGCACAGCGGTCAGCGTCGCCGCCGAGCAGGCCGAGCTGCGGCGCAGCATCCGCGACATCCTGCTCAGCCTGGCCCGCAGGACCCAGGGCCTGGTGCACCGGCAGCTGACCGTGCTCGACGTGATGGAGCGGCGCGAGACCGACCCCGAGGAGCTGAAGGAGCTCTTCCGGCTCGACCACCTGGCCATCCGGATGCGGCGCAACGCCGAGAACCTCATCGTGCTGTCCGGCTCCTCCCCGGCCCGTGTCTGGCGCCGCTCAGTGCCGATGGTCGACGTCGTACGCGGCGCGCTGGCCGAGGTGGAGGACTACACCCGGGTGACGCTCATGCCGATGGGCGACGTCGTGCTGCTGGGCCGCGCCGTGGGTGACGTCATCCACCTGCTGGCCGAGCTGATCGAGAACGCGGCCTCCTTCTCCCCGCCCTACACCACCGTCGAGGTCCGCGGGCAGCTGGTGGCCAACGGCTACGTGGTCGAGATCGAGGACCGCGGGCTCGGCATGAAGCCGGAGGACCTGGAGTCCGCCAACGAGCGCATCGCGGACCCGCCGGAGTTCCGCATCACCGGCACCGCGCGCCTGGGACTGTTCGTGGTCAGCCGCCTGGCCGGGCGCCACGGGATCCAGGTCGTGCTCAAGTCCTCACCGTACGGGGGGACCACGGTCGTGGTCCTGATCCCCCAGGAGCTCGTCCAGCTGGGAGAGGCGCCGGAGGAGGGCGATGAGCCGACGCGGCTGCCCCGCAGGAAGGCGGTCACCACGGCGGCCCGGACGGCCGCTCCGGAGAACGTGCGCCGGCTGACGGTGGCTCCGCCCCGCGACCCCGCCGACCCGGAGCCCGCACGGGAGCGCGTCCGTCCGGAGCCTGAACGCGACCGTGTCCGCCCGGAGTCCGAACGCGAGTGTGTCCGTCCGGAGTCCGAACGGGAGCGCGTCCGTCCGGAGCCGAGGCGCGCGCGACCGGAGCCCGCACAGGATCAGCCCCCCGCCGAGTTCACCCCTTCCGGCCTGCCCTTGCGGGTGCCACAGGCCAGCCTTGCCCCCGCCCTGCGCGACGAGGCGCCCGCCGCGCGACCGAACCCCGAGGAGGACGATGACGAACGCTCGCCGGAAGAGATCCGCGCGATGATGGGATCTCTGCAGTCGGGCACCAGGCTGGGCAGGACCGAAGCGGCCAAAATCATGGACGGGCTCGAAGGAGAGCAACCGGGAGGCGAGACGTGACACCTGGTTCCGGCACGGATCTGAACTGGCTGCTCGATGATCTGATCGGCCGGGTCAAGGAGGCCGAGCACGCCATCGTCCTGTCTTCTGACGGACTGCTGATGGCGTCGTCCGCGGCGTTGCAGCGGACGGACGGCGAGCACCTGTCGGCGGTGGCCTCCGGGCTGCAGAGCCTGGCCAAGGGTTTGTCGGAGCATGTGAGCGGTGGCGTGGTCAAGCAGACGGTGGTGGAGTGGCGCTCGCGATTCCTCATCGTGACCGTGGCGGGCGAGCGGGCGTGCCTGGCCGTCCTGTGCGCGCAGAACGCGGACATCGGCCTGGTCGCCTACGAGATGGCCATGCTCGTGGCCCGGGTCGGCCAATACCTCACCTCGGGCGCCCGTGCCGAGGCCGTGGCCAGGGGTGATCGGTGAACACCCCTGGTCACGGCCCCACGGACGGGCCCGAGGACGAGCACTGGGTCGATCCGGAGATCATCCGGCCCTACGTGGTGACGCGGGGGCGGACCCAGCCCGCCCATGGCAAATTCGACCTGATCTCCATGGCCGTGGCCATCGGCCCGACGCCCGGTCCCGAGGCCGGGCTCGACCCCGAACATCTGTCGATCCTGCGGCTCTGCCGCGAGCCCAAGTCCGTCGCCGAGATCGCCGCACACCTGGACCTGCCCGCGGGCACGATCCGGGTGCTGCTCGGCGACCTGTTCGACAAAGAACTCGTCTCGGCCCAGGAACCGCAATCCGAGGTGGACATGAACGATATGAAGATGTACAGGGCGGTGCTCGATGGCCTTCGATCGCTCTGACCGCCCGCGCCTGCCGACCGCGATCAAGATCCTGGTCGCCGGTGGTTTCGGCGCGGGCAAGACCACGCTGGTCGGCGCGGTCTCCGAGACGCGCCCCCTGCGGACCGAGGAGATCCTGACCGACCGCGGCATCGGCATCGACGACATCTCGTCCGTGGAGGCCAAACGGACGACGACCGTGGCGATGGACTTCGGCCGCATCACGCTCAGCGCCGACTACGTGCTCTACCTGTTCGGCACGCCGGGGCAGGAGCGGTTCTGGTTCGTCTGGGACGAGTTGGCCGAGGGCTCCCTGGGCGCGGTCGTCCTGGCCGACACCCGCCGCCTGGCCGACTGCTTCCCCTCGATCGACTATTTCGAGCGCCGTGGGACGCCGTTCGTGGTGGCGGTCAACTGCTTCGAGGGCGCGCGGACGTTCGAGCTCGACGAGGTACGGCTGGCGCTCCAGCTGAACCCGTCAATCCCGATCATCATGTGCGACGCCAGGAAGCGCGACTCGAGCAGGGAGGTGCTGATCACCCTGGTGAAACATTCCGCCAAACTCCGCGCGGAGCCTGTGGCTCCTTGACGCCGGTCGGAGCGCGGCGGCCGTGGCTCCTTGACGCAGGTCGGAGTGCGGCGGATCTTGGCAGGTAACCGCTGCTGAGGGGGGCCGCCCCATGACGACGTCCGGCGACGACCTGCTGTCCGAGCGGGTGGCGGGCGGGATCCTGCCGAAGGTGCTCACCACGTTCGACATGGTCGCCATCTTCGTGGCGATCGTGCTGTTCATCACGAACGCCGCGGTGATCCAGAGCGCCGGTCCGGCCGCGTTCGGCTGGTGGATCATCGCGTTCGCGCTGTTCCTGATCCCGTGCGCGATCGTGACCGGGCAGCTCGGCGCCATGTTCCCCGGCGAGGGCTCGATCTATCTGTGGACCAGCAAGGCGTTCGGGCCGTTCTGGGGGTTCTTCGCCGGGTTCTGCGCGTGGTGGCCGGGCGTCCTGGTGATGGTGGCCACAGGCACGCTGACGATCTCGTTCCTCGGTTTCGTCTTCCCCGCCGTCGGCGCCCTGTCCGTGCAGGCGCAGGGCGGGCTGATCGTGGCGATCCTGGTGCTGGCGGCCGTACTTGCCGTAATGCGGTTCCGGCTGACGCAGAACGTGGTCAACATCGTCTTCCTCGCATACGGCCTGGCCATCCTGCTGATCTTCGCGGCCGGGCTCGCCTACCTGCTGCGGGGCAACGCGGCGGCGACGAACCCGTGGGACTTCGCGGCCTGGAGCCCGTCGGCCGAGCACGGGATCAACCTCGGCAACTGGAGCTTCTTCGGCCTGGCGGTGCTCGCCCTGCTCGGCGTCGAGGTGCCGCTGAACATGGGCGTGGAGATCCGGCAGGACCGCGCGGTCACCCGCTACCTGCTGTGGGGCTCTCTCGCCGTGATGGTCGCCTACCTCGCCGCCACCTGGGGCGTGATGGTCTCGGTTCCGGCGGACCGCTCGGCGCAGATCACCGCGGTGGCGGCCGCGGTCGGCATCGGGCTGGGCGCCTGGGCGGGCAAGCTGGTGGCGCTCCTGCTGGCGGCGATGTTCTTCATCATCACCGTGGTCTACAACTACTCCTTCGCCCGCCTGATCTTCGTCTCCGGGCTCGACCAGCGGCTGCCGAAGGCCGTCTCGCATGTCAACGCGCAGAAGGTGCCGGACGTGGCGGTCTGGATCCAGACCGTGCTGGCCGCGCTGTTCACCGTGGCGGCGTTCATCGTGGTGCCGTTCGCGTCGGCCGCGCCGGCCGACGCGCAGACCGAGGTCTACAGCGTGCTGCAGGCGGCGGTCACGGTCATCTGGTGCCTGTCGATCGTGGTGCTGTTCGTCGACGTGCTCATCATCGTGCGCCGCTACCGGACCCAGTTCGAGGCGCGGCGGCTGGCCTCGCCCGCCGTGTTCTGGGTGGCCTCGATCGTCGGCGCCCTGGCCTCGCTCGTGGGGGTCGTCTCCACGCTGTCGGGCTCGTGGACACCGTTGATCTCCAACGACGCCGGCTCGTTCGCCCTGTTCGGGGCGGAGATCTCTTACGGCACGTGGTTCTGGCTGGTCGGCGGCATCGCCCTGGCCTCGCTCGTGGTGGGCGCCCTGCTGTACCTGCTCGGCGCGGGCGGCAGGCGAAAGGGCCCGGCCTGAGCCGGGCCCCTATGACCAGCGGGTGTCAGTGCTCGGTGGCCTTCTCGGCGCCGACGCCGGTGAGCGAGCGGACCTCGATCTCGGCGTACTTGGCCGCGTTGTACTCCTTGCTGAGGATCGTGCCGAGGTAGCCGAACAGGAAGCCCAGCGGGATCGAGATGATGCCCGGGTTGCTCAGCGGGAACCAGTTGAAGTGCGCCGTCTTGAACAGGGCCGTCTCCGAGCCGGACACCACCGGCGAGAAGATGACCAGCAGGAGGGCGGAGATCAGGCCGCCGTAGATGGCGCTGACCGCGCCCGCCGTGTTGAACCTCTTCCAGAACAGGCTGTAGAGGATCGCCGGCAGGTTGCCCGAGGCGGCCACCGCGAACGCCAGCGCCACCAGGAACGCGACGTTCTGTCCCTGCGCCAGGATGCCGAGGCCGATGGCGACCGCGCCGATGACGAAGGCCGAGATGCGGGCCACCAGCACCTCTTCGCGCTCGGTGGCGTTGCCGCGCCGGAACACGTGCGCGTACAGGTCGTGCGAGAAACTGGAGGAGGAGGCCAGCGTGAGCCCGGCCACCACGGCCAGGATCGTGGCGAAGGCCACCGCGCCGATCAGCGCCAGCAGGATCGTGCCGCCCGCCGAGCCGAGGAACGTCTCACCGACGGCCTTGGCCAGCAGTGGCGCGGCCGTGTTGCCCGCCTTGTCCGAGGCGGCGATGGCCTTGCTGCCGACCAGGGCCGCCGCGCCGAAGCCGAGGACCAGGGTGAGCAGGTAGAACACGCCGATGATGCCGATGCCCCAGAGCACCGACTTGCGGGCGTCCTTGGCCGTCGGGACCGTGTAGAAGCGGATCAGGATGTGCGGCAGGCCCGCCGTGCCGAGGACCAGAGCGAGACCGAGGCTGACCAGGTCGATCTTGCCCGCCAGGCCCTGCGCCTCGGTGCCGTACTTGAGGCCGGGGATGAGGAAGTTGCCGTTCTTGCCGCTCTGCGTCGCCGCATCGCCCAGCAGGGACGACAGGTTGAAGCCGTAGTGGCCCAGCACCAGCAGAGTGATCAGGGCGGCGCCGGTCATCAGCAGCACGGCCTTGACGATCTGCACCCAGGTGGTGCCCTTCATACCGCCGAACACCACGTACACGATCATCAGGGCGCCCACCCCGACGATCGTCCACGCCTTTCCGGCCGGGCTGGTGATACCGAGCAGCAGGCCGACCAGCGCGCCCGCGCCGACCATCTGCGCCAGCAGGTAGAAGATGCTCACCGTGATCGTGGACACGCCCGCGGCGGTCCTGACCGGGCGCGGGCTCATCCGGAAGGCCAGCACGTCGGCCATCGTGAACTTGCCGGAGTTACGCATCAGCTCGGCGACCAGCAGCAGCGCCACCAGCCACGCCACCAGGAAGCCGATGGAGTAGAGGAACCCGTCGTAGCCGGACAGGGCGATGATGCCGGCGATGCCGAGGAAGGACGCGGCCGACATGTAGTCGCCGCCGATCGCCAGGCCGTTCTGCACGCCGCTGAACGAGCGGCCGCCGGCGTAGTAGTCGGCCGCGGTCTTCGTCTGCCTGCTGGCCCAGAACGTGATGACCAGCGTGAGCGCGACGAAGGTGAGGAAGAGAATGGTGGCCAGGGTCTCGGACTTCACTTGGTCTTCTCCTCGACCTCGTGGCGGAGCTTGTCGGCGATCGGGTCGAGCTTCTTGTCGGCGTGCCTGGAGTACGCCCACGCGATCCAGAACGTGGAGACGAACTGCAGCAGGCCGAAGATCAGCGCCACGTTGATGTTGCCGAACAGCTTGATCCCCATGAAGTCACGCGCCCACCCGGACAGCACCACATAGAGCAGGTACCACACCAGGAACGCCGCGGTCATCGGGAACGTCCACCGCCGGAAGCGCCGCTTCAGGTCCTGGAATTCGGCGCTCCCCTGAATCTCTTCATAGACGGATGCGTCATGTTGTTTAGTCGTCACGAGTCCTCCACTGTGATGCGGATCACGCACAAGATAGGAGCGAAACCTATCCTTCGTGGAGGCCCCTGGGGAGGCTGTTCGGCGAGCCGCCGCAGCTCAGCGCCTAGTTGGGAAGGAGTTGCGGCGAAAGGTCGCATCCGCGCGATGAACGGTCACGCCGGCTCGCGCCGGCCGCGATGAACGGTCACGACCGTTCACGCTCGCGCCGCGATGAACGGTCAGGACAGTTCGCGCTTGCGCCGCAGCAGTGCCGCCCGCCGCAGATGCGCCCGTACGGCCAGGACCGCCGAAACGCCGATCAGCACCGCCCCGACGACCGATGCGACACCCTGGCGGGGGACGACCGCCACCAGACCCGCGGTCGTCAGGACGGAGGCCGCCAGCGCGATCCAGGCCGCGACGACCCGGTCCAGCGCGAACATCGGCACCCTTCGCGTCAGGGCCCAGCCGCCGTAGCCGCTCCACACCAGGCACAGCGCCATCAACCCGCCGAACGCCACCTGCGTACGGCCCGGCAGCGCCCCCGGCTCGGTGGCCCAGAGCAGCCCGACGAAGACCAGCCCGGCCAGGCCCGCGACGAGCGCCACCACGGCCCCGATCCGCCTCGTCCGCGACAGCGACCCCGACAGCCTGGCCAGCGCGTCGTCCGGCGACGGCCCAGTCGAATCCCCCATCATTGCTGAAATCCCCTTTCCGTGAGGTGCTCGCGCAGCAG
Organism: Nonomuraea sp. CA-143628; assembly: GCF_050942315.1. Classification (NCBI taxonomy): domain Bacteria; kingdom Bacillati; phylum Actinomycetota; class Actinomycetes; order Streptosporangiales; family Streptosporangiaceae; genus Nonomuraea; species Nonomuraea sp. CA-143628. The sequence goes on along the minus strand of NZ_CP192072.1, from coordinate 4,524,092 downwards.
GCGGCGGGCACGGTTGAGCCGGGACTTGACCGTGCCGGTGGGGATCGCGCAGATCTGGGCGCAGTCCTCCACCGACAGGTCCTCCAGGTAGAACAGGACGAGGATCTCCCGCTCACGTACGGGCAGCCCGGCCAGCCCGGCGACCAGTTCGGCCCGGTCCACCAGGGCGGCGGCCGGGTCGTCGGCCACCGGATCGGCGCTCAGCTCGGTCTCGGCCGTGCCGTACTCGTGGCGCAGCCGATCCATCACCGTCCGCCGGGCGATCGTGAACAGCCAGGGCGCGAACCGGCCCGGCTCCTTGAGCCGGGGCAGGCCGCGCAGGACGGCCAGCCAGACCTCCTGCGTCACGTCATCGGCCGCGCCGGCGCCGAGCATCCGCCTGACGTAGGTCCACAGCGGCGCGTGCCAGGCCCGCACCAGCTCCGCCAGCGCCTCGCGCTCGCCGAGCTGGCATCTCACCACAAGTAACTCGTCTGCCACCTTGCCTCCTTGCCAGCACAGTCGGGGTGAAAGGCCATCAGGTTCATACTTACTCTGGGTAATCAAATGACTACCCTGAGGGGCGATTGTGGTGAGCCTTCCCGACATGCTGATGTGATCGGCGTGATTCCATCGGAGGATCGGCTCTTCCGCGAGCTCAACGCGGCGATGGGGCAGGGCGCCAGCCCCGACGAGCTGGGTGAGGCGATCTCGCGCGCCGTCGCGCGGTGGGTGAGTCATGACGCGCTGCGGCTGGTCGGCACCAGCCCGGCGACCGGGCTGGGACTCGGGTCCTTCAGCTTCTGGCACCGCTACGAGCCGGCGCTCATCCGCGCGCTCGCGATGAGCCGCTACCTCGACGACGATCCGTGCCGCCCGGCCGCGCTGGCCCGGCGGCCCGTGCCGGTGGGCCTGGTGGGCGCGGGATGCGGCGGCAGCCGCTGCAAGCAGCACGGCGAGGGGCCGTGCGACCTGCACGGCGACCGGCTGACGCGGGAGGTGCTGCTGGCGCACGGCGCGGGCTGCGAACTCCGGCTGCTGCTGCGCGACTCCCACGGCGTGTGGGGGCTGCTCGGGCTGATCCGCTCGGAGGGCGGGCGGCCGTTCGGCGCCGAGGACGCGGACAGAGCGGTACGGCTGGCCCCGGCGCTGCTGGCCGCGTTGCGCCGCTATGTGACCGTCGCGCCCCTGACCCCGTCGTTCCCGGCGCTGCCCGCGGGCCTGATCGTGATAGGCGCCGACCACGCCGTCCGCGCGGTCACGCCGCAGGCCCGCGCCTGGCTGGCGCAGATGTGGACGCCCGGCCGGTGCGACCTGCCCGGCTGGCTGGCCGACACGTCGATGATCGGCCTGTCACTCGACACGCGGACATACGCCCGCGACCCCGGCTCCTGGCGCCCGCTGATCTGCGCGCCGCCGGCCAGCTTCGGCCGCTGGACGGCGATCGAGGGCCAGCCCCTCTCCCCCGACGGCGACGGCGACGTGGCCATCGTCATCCAGGCGGCCACCGGCCCGCTGCTGCTCCCGTCGTTCTGCGACTGGTACGGCATCACGCCGCGCGAGCGGTGCGTCGTGGAGTGCCTGTACGACGGCGCGGCCCCCAAGCAGATCGCCCGCCGCCTCGACCTGTCGGTGCACACGGTCAACGACCACCTGAAGGCGGTCTTCCGCAAGACCGGCGCCAGCGGCAGGGACGAGCTCATGGCCGCGCTCACCGGCTGACGGTCGTCACCCCTTGACCGCGCCGGCCGTGAGCCCTTCGACGATGTAGCGGCGGATCGCGGCGAACAGCACCAGCGTCGGCAGCACCGAGACGACGGTGGCGGCGGCCATCGAGCCCCAGTCGATGTCGTACTGGGTGATGAAGGAGTTCATGGCGACGGGGATGGTCTTGGCGTCCTCGCTGTCGATGAACGTGATCGCCAGGAACAACTCGTTCCAGCACTGCACGAAGGCGAAGATGAACGTCGCGGCGATGCCCGGCAGCATGACCGGGATCACCACCCGGACCATGGCGACCAGCCGGGAGGCGCCGTCGACCTGCGCGGCCTCCTCAAGGGCCACGGGGACGCGCTCGTAGAAGCCGCGCATGATGATCGTGGAGAACGGCACCAGCATGGCGACGTACACGAGCATGAGCCCGGCCAGCCGGTTGAGCAGGTCGAGGTCGGACATCAGCAGATAGAGCGGGCCGAGCGCGATGAACAGCGGGAGCATCTGGGTGACCAGGAACGCCAGCATGAGCGCGCCCCGCCCGGGGAAGCTGAAGCGGGCCAGCGTGTAGCCGCCGAGCACGCCGATCATGGTCACCGCCCCGGCTGCCACCAGCGAGACGAGCAGGCTGTTGAGCAGGTAGGTGCCGAAGTCGGCGAAGGAGAACAGGTCGGCGTAGTGCTCGAACGTCACGTTGCCCGGCCAGTATTTGATCGGCATCGAGAAGATCTCGGCCTTGGGCTTGAGCGAGGTGACGACGATCCAGTAGAGGGGGAAGAGCGTGATCAGCAGCCAGGCGCCGAGCACGATCGCTTTGGCCAGGCGTCTCATCCTTTCTTGAATCATCGGGCCTTCTCGAATCGGGTGGCGTTCAGGTAGAAGACGCTGAAGGCGAGCAGCAGGCCGAGGACGAGCATGCCGACCGCGCCCCCTCGGCCGTAGTCGCCGCCGATCACCTGCTGGATGAGGAACGTGGTGATGATGTCGGTGCTCCCCGCCGGTCCGCCGCCGGTCATCGAGTAGATCAGGTCGGGGAAGTTCAGGATCCAGATGATCCGCAGCAGCACGATCAGCGCCAGCGTCGGCCGGATGTGCGGCAGCGTCACGTGCCAGAACTGCCTGAGCCGTGACGCCCCGTCCACGTCCGCCGCCTCGTAGAGCTCACGGGGCACCGACTGCAGGGCCGCCATGATCATGATGGCGAAGAAGGTCACGCCGTACCAGACGTTGGCGACGATGACCGAGGCCATCGCCCACCCGGGCGTGGCGAGGAAGCCGATACGGTGCTCGATGATCCCGGTCTTGAGCAGCAGGTCGTTGATCACCCCGAACTGCCCGTTGAACATCCACCGCCACAGCAGCCCGATCAGGAAGCCCGACATCGCCCAAGGGAAGAACACCCACGCCTGGTAGAGCCCCCGGCCGCGGAAGTGCCGCCGCAGCAACAGCGCTAACCCGAAGCCGAGGACGAATTGGAAGAACAGCGACACGACCACCCAGGTGCCGGTGTTGCGGAGCGCCGTCCAGAAGCGGTCCTCGGCCAGCACCGCGCGGAAGTTCTCCAGGCCCACGAACGGTGTCGAGGTCAGGTCGAACAGGTTGTACCGCTGGAAGGCGATGATCCCGCCGCGGATCACCGGGTAGTACGTGAAGAGCACCACGAACACCACGCCGGGCAGCAGGCACAGGGCGATGAACCTGGCCTTGCGGGTGGTGAACGCGGGCCTGGCGGATCCCACGCTCACGAGACCTTCTTCGCCTGGTCCGTCCAGAACGCGTCCCACGACTTGAGCACCTCGGCCGTGGTCTTCTTGCCGGTGAGCAGCGCCTGCACGTCACGGTCGGAGTCGACCTGGAACTGGCTCCAGCCCGGGTAGTCGACCGGCCGGATCGTGATCACCTGCTTGGGGTCCTGCTGCGCCTGGAGGTAGGCCTTCCAGGCGCCCTGGGAGAACTGCGGGTCGCCCTGGGCCTGCTTGGAGATCGGGATGAGCGAGTTGCCCTTGGCGAAGGCGATGCTCTGCTTGGCCTCCGACAGGAACTGCACCAGCTTGACCGCCTCCTTGGGGTGCTGGCTGAAGGAGGTCGCGCCCCAGCCGGCGTAGCCGACCGGCTGGAAGGCGTAGCCCGACGGGCCCTTGGGGATCGGGGCCGTGGACCAGGTCTTGACCGAGCTCTCCTCGACCGTCTTGATCACCTCGGGGTCCTGGATGAGCATGCCGGTGACGCCCGAGGTGAAGCCCTGGACCATCTCCGGATAGCCCCACGACACCGAGTCGGGCGGCGAGATCTCCTTGAAGATCTTCACGAACAGGTCCGTGGCCTGGACGGCCTCGGGGGTCGAGAAGATCGTCCGCTTGTCCTTGAGGAAGAAGGACTTCTCGGGGTTCAGGGCCTCGCCGTTGTAGGCGCTGATCATCTGGACCACGTAGTCGGCGCCGCCCTTGCCGCCCCGGAAGGAGTAGCCGAACCTGTCGCCCGAGGTCATCTTCTTGCCGGCCTCGTAGAGCTCCTGCCAGGTCGTGGGCGGCTGGGTCATGCCCCAGTCGGTCCGGTAGAACAGCGTGCGCTCATAGAAGCCGTACGGGATGAGGTAGGGCTTGCCGCCGACCTCGACCGCCTTCTTCTGGGCCAGCTCGGTCAGGTCCGACCAGCCCGGCCACTCCGTGGTCGGTAGCACGGCCAGCCAGCCGTTGTTGGAGAAGGACTTGGCCGTGTGGTCGCGGACCTCCAGGACGTCCAAGCCCTTCTTCGTCTGCAGGATCTGGGTGATCTTCTGGTCGGCGCTGTCGAGCGGCGGCGAGATCAGCTCCACCTTGACCTTCGGGTTCGCCTTCTCGAAGTCCGCGATCAAGGTCTTGATCAGCTTCGTCCGTTCGGGGCTGGTCAGGCTCTCGATCATGCGCAGCCGTACCTCCCCCGAGGACGACCCGGAGCCGCAGCTCGCGAGCACCAGTGTCGCGGCGGCGAAGGACGCAAGGAGGGGGGTTCTCATCTGAGCCTCCAGAGAGGTAAGACAGCGCTGTCAATCACGCTAGGGGACTGGCACCCTCCAGCGCTAGACCGAGGTCCTTGATCAACGTATCGGCGGGCTCCAGGCCGACCGACAGGCGGACCAGCCCGATCGGGATGCCCATGGTCGCTCGTACGCTCTCCTCGGTCGAGAGCGCGGGCGCGTTGACCAGGCTCTCAAAGCCTCCCCAAGACACCCCGATCCTGAAATATCGCAACAAATCGATGAATGCTGCGACCACCGGCCGGGAGTCGGTGTCCAGCTCCAGGCTGAACAGACTGGAGAAGCCGGACATCTGGCGAAGCGCCTGCGCGTGACCGGGATGCGAGGGCAGCCCCGGATAGTTGACCCGCCGCACCGCCGGATGGTCCGCCAGGAACCCGGCCACCGCCAGCCCGCGTTCCTGGTGCGCCGCCATCCGTACCGGCAGCGTCCGCAGCCCCTTGATGACCTTGGCCGCGTCGTGCGGCGACATGGCCGCCCCGTAGAGCTGGTACTCGGTCAGCGCCAGCGGCCTGATGAGCCGCGACGGCCCGATCACCACGCCGCCGACCAGGTCGCTGTGGCCGCCGATGTACTTCGACAGCGAGTGCACGACCAGGTCCACCCCGAGCGTCAGCGGCTTCTGGAACAGCGGCGTGGACCAGGTGTTGTCCATCACCGTCACCAGCCCCCGCTCCCGCGCCCAGGCGGTCACCTCCGCGATGTCCACGACGGCGTAGGCCATGTAGGAGGGCGACTCGAAGTAGAGTAGGCGGGTGCTCGCCGTGATAGCGCTGTCACAGCCTTCGAGGTCATCGACGTGCGTATGCGTGACGCCGAACTTCTCCAGGTAACGCAGGAACTGGGTGGTGGGCCCATAGACCGCGCCCAGCACCAGCACATGGTCACCGGCCTTCACCAGCGAGGAGATGGTCGCGGCGATCGCGCCCATTCCCGAGGCGAAACACTTGGCCCGCTCCCCCCGCTCCAGCGCGGCAAGCTTGCGCTGCGCCAGGTCGACCGTCGGGTTGGTGCCCCGCCAATAGACGTAGCGCTCGTCCTCGTTCCTGATCGCCTCACCCAGCTCGCCGGCCGTCTCGAAGGTGAACAGGGAGTTCTCGAACACCGGCGGGTTGACCGCGCCCAGCATCCACGGCTCGTCCTCGCCCAGCCGTCCACAGATCCATTCATCATCCATGGGGGCACACTATGACAGCGAGGGAGAAGGCAACTCACCTCCCTACCATGGCCGACGTCGCCCGGCGTGCGGGTGTGAGTCTGAAGACCGTCTCGCGGGTGGTCAACCAGGAGCCGCACGTGAGCGCGCCGCTGCGGCAGCGGGTGCAGGAGGCCATCAGCGCGCTCGGCTTCCGCCGCAACGAGGCGGCCAGCCGGCTGGCCCGCCGCGCCACCATGCTGACGCTCGGCCTGGTCATGGAGAACATCTCCAACGAGTTCTACTCCCGCCTGGCCAAGGCGGTGGAATCGGCGGCGGCCGACCATGAGGCGCTGGTCGTCTTCGGTTCCTACGAGGAACGGCCGGAGCGGGAGCGGATGCTCGTGGAGTCCATGTACGCCCGGGGCGTCGACTCGCTGATCATCGTGCCGTCGGCCGCCGACCACGGCTGGCTCGGCGAGCACGGCGGCCTGACCACGGTGTTCGTGGACCGGGTGCCGCACGGCCTGGAGCAGGCGGACGTGGTGCTGCTGGACGACGTCAGGGGCGGCCGGATGGCGACGGAGCACCTGCTGCGGCACGGACACCGGCGCATCGCACTGGTCTCCGACGACGAGACGGTCAGCTCGGTCCACGACCGCGCCTCCGGCTACCGCGCGGCGCTGCGGGAGGCCGGGGTGGCGGTGGACGAGTCGCTGGTGGTGCGGGAGGTGTTCGACCCGTGGCGGGCCGGACAGGAGGTGACGCGGCTGCTGTCGCTGGCCGACCCGCCGACGGCGTTCTTCGCCACCAACAACCGGGCCGCGATCGGAATCCTCCAGGCCCTGCGCGAGCGGCCCGACCGCCCGGCGTTCGTGGGGTTCGACGACTTCGCGCTGGCGGAGGTGTTCAACCCGGGGGTGACGGTGGTGCGCTACGACGTGACGCGGCTGGGCCGGAGCGCGGTGGACCTGCTCCTGGACCCCTCGGACCAGCCGAGGCGGGTCGAGGTCCCGGTCGAACTGATCACCCGCGGCTCCGGCGAACTGCCCGCTTAGGACGAGCGGGGTCGCCAATCGCCGCGGTCCAGGTCGAGGTCCTCCGGGGTGTGCAGGCGGACCATGGTGCGCGCCACTCCCGCCGGGACCCGGTGCGGGGTCAGGAACGACACCGACACCATCACCGCGAACGCGATCGGCACCGTCCAGGCGGCCGGCTGGGCCAGCAGGGCGCCCGCCACCCCGTCCCACGGCCCACCGGTGATCGTGGCCAGCACCGCCGCGCTGGCCAGCCCGCCGCCCACGAGCAGCCCGGCCAGCGCGCCCGTGGTGCTGAGTCGGCGCCACCAGATGCCGAGCACGAGCAGCGGGCAGAACGACGAGGCCGCCACCGCGAACGCCAACCCCACCACGTCGGCCACCGGCAGAGCCCGCGCCCACAGCGCCAGGGCCAGCGGCACCGCGACCGCCATGAGCGTGGCGGCCCTGAACGAGCGGACGCTGCCCTTGAGCAGGTCCTGGGCGATCACCCCGGCCACCGACACGGTCAGCCCCGACGACGTGGACAGGAACGCCGCGAACGCCCCCGCCGTGACCAGCGCGGTCAGCAGGTCGCCCAGGGTGCCGCCGACCATCCGCTCCGGCAGGGTCAGCACGACCGCGTCGGTCCCCACCAGGTCGGGCACGTACATCCGGCCCAGCCAGCCGTACAGCGCGGGCAGCAGGTAGAACGCGCCGAGCAGCGACAGGACCACGAGCGTGGTGCGGCGGGCGGCCCGGCCGTCGGGGTTGGTGTAGAAGCGGACGAGCACGTGCGGCAGGCCCATCGTGCCCAGGAAGGTGGCCAGGATCAGCGAGTACGTCGAGTACAGGCCGTACTCCTTGCCGCCGGCGAGCGGCACCTGCCAGGTGGCCGCGTCGGCGGCGCTCACCGCGGGCGCCCCGTCCGCGCGCCACGCCATGAGCAGGAACACCAGTGGTACGGCCAGCGCCGTCAGCTTGAGCCAGTACTGGAACGCCTGCACGAACGTGATCGACCGCATGCCGCCCGACAGCACGTTGACCGCGACCACGGCCGCCACCAGCAGCCCGCCCACCCACACCGGCGCCCCGGTGACGGTCCGCAGCACCAGGCCCGCGCTCTGGAACTGCGGCATCAGGTAGAGCCAGCCGATGAGCACGACGAGCACGCTGGCCGTGCGGCGCACGGTCATCGACTCCAGCCTGGCCTCGGCGAAGTCGGGCAGCGTGTACGCGCCCGAGCGCCGCAACGGCGCGGAGACCAGCACGAGCAGCACGAGGTAGCCGCCGGTCCAGCCGACGGGCAGCCACAGCATGTCGGCGCCGAACGACAGGATCAGCCCCGCCACCCCGAGGAACGAGGCCGCCGACAGGTACTCGCCGCCGATCGCCGAGGCGTTCCACAGCGGGCTGACCGAGCGGGAGGCGACGTAGAAGTCGGAGGTCGTACGGGAGAAGCGGATGCCGAACGCCCCGATGAGCACGGCCGCCACCACCACGACGACGACCGCGGTGAGGCTCATGGGCGTTCGACCAGGTCGGCGAAGTGGCGCTCGTTGCGTTCGGCCTGCCGTACGTAGAGCCAGGCGCCCACGACGAAGGCGGGGTAGATGAGGCCGGCCAGCACCGCCCACGGCAGCGGGATGCCCAGCAGATCCACCTCGCGCAGCTCCGGGATGGCCAGGAACAGCAGCGGCAGACCGCACACCACGCACGCCAGCACCGTGCAGACGAACAGGGCCAGCCGGAACTGGGTGCGCAGCAGCGAGCGCATGTACACCTCGCCGAGGTGCGTCTGCTCGTCGATCTCGCGGGTGGCCGGGTAGCGGGGGCGGCGCGCGGCGGCGGTGCGGGGGCTCGTCACCGTGACCCGGCGCGCCGTGTCGTGGCGGGCGAGCGGCACCCGGCGGGCGGGGCGGGGGTCCGGGCTCACTCCGGCCGTCCTCTCTTGGCCCTGCGGACGAGCATGTCGCGCAGTTCGCGGGTGTGGCGGCGGCTGACCGGGATCTCGGTGTCGCCGACCCGGACCGTGCACTTGCCCGAGTCGATGTGCAGCTCCTCGATGTGCTTGACCGCGACCAGGTGGCTGCGGTGCACCCGGACGAACCCGGCCGAGGCCCAGCGGTCCTCCAGCGTGGCCAGCGGGATGCGTACCAGGTGGCTGCCCGCGGCGGTGTGCAGGCGGGCGTAGTCGCCGTGCGCCTCGACGTACACCACGTCGGCGCTGGAGACGAACCGGGTCACGCCGCCCAGTTCAACCGGGATGGTGTCGGACTCGCCGAGCTCGATCGGCACGTCGGCCGAGACGGCCACCCGCCTGATCGCCTCGGCCAGCCGTTCGGGGCGCACGGGTTTGAGCAGGTAGTCCTCGGCCTTGATCTCGAAGGCGTCGACCGCGTGCTCCTCGTACGCGGTGACGAACACGACCCGTGGCGGGTTGGCGAACTGCGACAGCAGCCGCCCGAGCACCACGCCGTCGAGCCCGCGCATCCTGATGTCGAGGAAGACGGCGTCGATCGGCCGGCCGTCGGCGATGGCGCGGTCGAGGAGCTTCAGCGCGGCGGCGCCGTCCCTCGCGGTCGCCACCTCCCCGATGCGCGGATCGGCGCGCAGTAAGTACGACAGGTCTTCCAGAGCGGGTAGCTCGTCGTCGACGGCGAGGACCCGGAGTTGTGCCATACACAGTGATAAAACCGACAACAAAGATCGAGGTCAACGGGCCGAGACGCCGGGGTGATACTTCGGCAACCTGATGTTGACCTTCGTGCCCGCGCCGGGGCCCGTCTCGACGACCAGCCCGTACTCGTCCCCGTAGACCTGGCGCAGCCGCTCGTCCACGTTGGCCAGCCCCACGCCGCCCGCGGGAGCTATCTCACCTGCGAGGATGCGGCGCAGCTTGTCGGGCTCCATGCCGAGGCCGTCGTCCTCGACGCTGAGACGGCACTCGGCTCCGGCGTCCTCGGCGACGATCGTGATGCGGCCGACGCCGTTCTTGCTCTCCAGGCCGTGGCGGACGGCGTTCTCCACCAGCGGCTGCAGGCACAGGAACGGCACCGCGACGGGCAGCACCTCGGGGGCGATGCGGAGGGTCACCTGGAGCTGGTCGCCGAAACGGGCGCGTTCCAGGATCAGGTAGCGGTCGATCGAGCGCAGCTCCTCGGCCAGCGTGGTGAACTCGCCGTGCCGGCGAAAGGAGTAGCGGGTGAAGTCGGCGAACTCCAGCAGCAGCTCGCGGGCGCGTTCCGGGTCGGTGCGGACGAACGACGCGATCGTGGTCAGCGAGTTGTAGATGAAGTGCGGCGAGATCTGCGCCCGCAGCGCCCGTACCTCGGCCTCCATCAGCAGGGTGCGGGAGCGGTCCAGCTCGGCCAGCTCCAGCTGCGAGTCCACCCAGCCGGCCACCTCCTGGGCGGCCCTGACCAGCCCCGCCGAGGCGTGCGGGCCGTAGGCCGCCAGCGCGCCGACGACCCGGTCGTCGGTGGTGAGCGGTACGACCACGGCGTGCCGGATCGGGCATTCGAGCAGCTCGCACTCGATGGCGAGCACCTGGGTCCGGCCGTCCGTCAGCGTCGCGCCCGCGTGCTCGAACGCCTGACCCGCGTGGTGCTCCCCCGCGCCGTCGTAGACGAGCAGCCGCTTCCCGTCGGTGATCGCCAGCGCCGACGAGCCGAGCAGCGTACGCAGGTGCCGCGACGCCTTCTGGACGGCCTCCTCGGTCAGCCCGGCGCGCAGCGGCGGCCCGGCCAGGGACGCGGTGTGCAGGGTCTCGAACGTGGCCCGCTCGGCCGGGCTGGTGCCCAGCTCGCGCCGCCCGCGCAGGACCCTCCAGAGCACGATCGCGGGCACGCCCACGAGCACGGTCACCACGGCGACTCCGACCAGGTATTCCACGCCGCCGGAGCCTAGTGCCCGCCTTGACGCTTTGGCACTCCCGATCTACGTTCCGACAAAGAGCAAGGAGTTCCTGTCATGGGCCTCGATCCGAAGAACTGGGCCGGCCTGAAACCGTTCGGGCTCGGCGAGCAGAAGCCCAACAACTACCTCGAGATCTGGAAGGCCGTCCGCGAGAACCGCGGTCAACGGCGGTATGCCTGGCGGATCCTGCGTGACGGCGCCTGTGACGGCTGCGCGCTCGGCACCACCGGCATGCGCGACTGGACGATGGACGAGGTCCATCTGTGCAACATCCGCCTGCGGCTGCTGCGGCTCAACACGATGCCGCCGCTGGACGGCGGCGTGCTGGCGGACGTGTCGAAGCTGGCCGGCAAGAGCAGCGCGGAGTTACGCGACCTGGGCCGGTTACCGTACCCGATGCTGCGGGAGAGCGGCGAGGCCGGGTTCCGGCGGATCGGCTGGGACGAGGCGCTGAATCTGGCGGCCGACCGGCTCCGGCAGGCCGGGCCGGACAAGTTCGGGCTCTACATGACCAGCCGCGGCGAACCCAACGAGAACTACTTCGCCGCGCAGAAGGCCGTGCGCGCGCTGGGCGGCAACTCGATCGACAACGCGGCCAGGATCTGCCACTCGCCGTCGACCGTGGCGCTGAAGGGGTCGCTCGGCGTGGCCGCCACCACCTGCTCCTACGCGGACTGGATCGGCAGCGACCTGATCGTCTTCATCGGCTCGAACGTGGCCAACAACCAGCCGGTCGCGATGAAGTACCTCTACCACGCCAAGAAGGAGGGCACGAAGGTCGCGGTGGTCAACACCTACCGCGAGCCCGGCATGGACAAGTACTGGGTGCCGTCGAACATCGAGAGCGCGGTCTTCGGCACCAGGATCACCGACCGGTTCTTCCTGGTGAACGTGGGCGGCGACGTCGCGTTCCTCAGCGGCGTGCTCAAGATGATGATCGACAACAACTGGGTGGACCACGAGTTCGTCGACTCGCACACCACGGGCTACGCGGAGCTGGCCGAGTCCCTGAGCAAGCGCTCGTACGAGGAGCTGAGCGCGCTCTCCGGAGCCTCGGAAGACGACATGCGCGAGCTGGCCGGGATGCTCCACGAGGCGAAGACCGCCGTGCTGGTGTGGTCGATGGGCGTCACGCAGCACGAGTTCGGCGAGGACAACGTCCGGTCGATCATCAACCTGGGGCTCACCAAGGGCTTCGTGGGCCGCGAGAAGTCCGGGCTGATGCCCATCCGCGGCCACAGCGGCGTGCAGGGCGGCGCCGAGATGGGCGCCTACAGCACGGCGCTGCCGGGCGGCCTGGCCGTCACCCCGGAGAACGCCACCAGGTTCGCGGACCTGTGGGGCTTCGAGGTGCCCTCGTCGCCCGGCCGTACCGCCCCCGAGATGCTGGAGGCCGACCTGGACGTGCTGATCTCCAGCGGCGGCAACTTCCTGGAGGTCCTGCCCGACCCGGCCGCCTGCCGCCGGGCGCTGGCCCGGATCCCGCTGCGGGTGCACATCGACATCTGCCTGTCGAGCCAGATGCTGGTGGAGCCCGGCTCCGCGGTGCTCCTGCTGCCCGCCCAGACCCGCTACGAGATGATCGGCGGGGTTACGGCCACCTCCACGGAGCGGCGGATCATCTTCTCTCCCGAGATCCCCGGCCCGCGCGTCCCCGAGGCCTGGCCGGAGTGGAAGATCACCACCGAACTGGCCGCCCGAACACGTCCCGAAATTTCGGAACACGTGCGCTATTCCGGCACGCCGCAGATCCGCGAGGACATCGCCCGGTCCGTCCCCGTCTACGCGGGCATCGAGAACCTCAAGGCCAAGGGCGACCACCTCCAGTACGGCGGCCCGCTGCTCTGCGCGGGCTGGAAGTTCCCCACCCCCGACGGCCGGGCGCGCTTCTCGGTGGTCGAGATGCCGCCGCTGAACCGCCCCGACGGCACGTTCGTGGTCACCACCCGCCGGGGCAAGCAGTTCAACTCGATGGTGTACGAGAAGCGCGACGCCCTCACCGGAGCCACCCGCGAGGCCGTGCTGATGAACCCGATCGACGCCGACCGGCTCGGCCTGAAGGACGGCGACCCGGTACGGCTGACGAGCGACACCGGCGAGCTGACCGGGCGGGTCGTGCGCGCCCCCGTCACGCCGGGCAACCTGCAGGTCCACTGGCCGGAGGGCGAAGTGCTCATCGACCGGAACAAGCGCTCGCCACAGGCGGGCATCCCCGACTACAACGCGGTGGTGAGGGTCGGATGAATCGCTGGTTACTCGCGGCGGCCGCGGTACTCTTCCAGCTCGCGCTGGGCGCCGTCTACTCCTGGAGTGTGTTCTCCAAGGCGCTCCAGGCCAAGGTGAGCGACTTCGACCTCACCAAGGCTGAGGCCGCGCTGCCGTTCTCGGTGACGATCGGCATGATCTTCCTGGGCACCTTCATCGGCGGCCGGATCCAGGACGTACGCGGCCCGCGACCGGTCGCCCTGGCGGGCGGCGTGCTCTACTCGGTCGGTATCCTGCTGGCCGGCTTCGCCGCCGATCACTCCCAGTTATGGCTGCTCATCCTCGGCTACGGCGTCATCGCGGGCTTCGGCCTCGGGCTCGGCTACATCGTGCCGATCGCCATGCTGCAGAAATGGTTCCCGGACAAGCGCGGTCTGATCACCGGGATCGCGGTGGGCGGCTTCGGCTTCGGCGCCGTGGTGACCTCGCCCGTCGCGCAACGACTGGTGGAGTCCAACCCGGCGGTGCCGACCAAGGCGTTCCTCACGCTGGGCGTGGCGTACCTGGTGATGACGCTGGTGGGCGCGTTCTTCTTCCGCAACCCGCCGGCCGACTACCAGGTGGCCGCGACCGGGCGGATCGCCGCCAGCGGGCGCGAGTACACGCAGGGCGAGGCGCTGCGTACGCCGCAGTGGTACCTGCTGGCCGCCATCCTCTGCCTCAACGTGACGGCGGGCATCGCGCTCATCTCGGTGATCAGCTCGGCCGCCACCTCCATCGCCGGCTACACCGCCGCCGCCGCGGCCACGCTGACCGGCGTCATGGGGCTGTTCAACGGCGCCGGGCGGATCTTCTGGGGCTGGATCTCGGAGCGGACCGGGCGGATGTTCGCCTTCGCCGGGATGCTCGGCCTGCAGGGGATCTGCTTCCTGCTGCTCGGCCACGCCTCGCAGGTGGCCGTGTTCGCGATCCTGTCGGCGGTGGTCTACCTCTGCTACGGCGGCGGGTTCGGCACCATGCCCGCCACGGCGGGCGACTTCTTCGGCCTGCGCAACGCGGGCGGCATCTACGGGCTGATGATCGTGGCCTGGAGCGTCGGCGGGATCGTCGGGCCGCTGCTCGCGGCCGCGCTCATCTCGGGCGACAACTACACGACGGCGTTCACCGTGATCGGGATCATCGCGCTGGTGGCCCTCGTGCTGCCGCTCGTCACCCGGCCGCCGAAGGCCGAGCGGGCCGTCACCGCGCAGGAAGCGCTCTAGCGATCAGCTCGGAGCAGGAAGCGCATTGGCGATCAGCTGGGCGTAGGAAACGCTTTGGCGATCAGCTCGGCGTAGGACCGCGCCTCCTCCTCCGAGGCGTACTTGGTGCGGGGCCAGAAGAAACCGCGCAACCCGTCCTTCGGGTTGCGCGGCACCACGTGGACGTGCAGGTGCGCCACGCTCTGGCTGATGCGGTTGTTCATCGCGACGAACGTACCGGCCGCCTCCAGCCCCTCCTCGACCGCGCGGGTCACCAGCTGGACCCGCTCGAAGAAGGGGCCGACGTCGCCGAGCTCGCCGAAGGTCTCGACATGGAGCCTCGGTACGACCAGGACGTGGCCCTTGAAGACCGGGCGGGCGTCGAGGAAGGCGACGGCGACCTCGTCGGAGTGGACGATGTGGGCGGGCCGCTCGCCCGCGACGATCTCGCAGAACAGGTCGTTGCTCACCGGCCGACCCTACCGGGCTTTATCAGGCGGACCTGTCCGGGCGGCCTGGTCAGCTTTCGCGGGCGGACCTGTCCTGGCGGCCTGGTCAGCTTTCGCGAGCGGACTTGTTCGCGAAAGCCGTCCAGCTGGTCACGTTGGGCGCCGACCACTCCTCGGGCGCGTGCAGGAAGTGCTCGCCCACGTGCGCGCGGAGCCGGTCGGGCACCTCGGTCGTCTTGTGCCCGCGGCAGTGGTAGACCAGCCCACCCTGGCGCTGCCCCATGGCCATCCACGGCAGCCAGGGCGAGACCCGGCACCACGAGAACACGCACGGCACACTCGGCTCGCCGGAGTCGAGATCCTTGGCCGAGGCGAAGAACTGGAACAGCTCCAGCGCCCGATAGGTGTCACTGGCCGAGTTGTCGGGATAGTCGGCGACCTTGAGCGGCGACGGGTAGGCCAGCCGGATGTCGGCGTTGAAGACGACCTGGTCACCGAGCCTCGTGGTGGGGACGGGGTAGGCGCCGAAGCGCTGATTGACCGGGTCGTTGAAGACGTGCCGGACCTCGACGGACGCCCCCGTGAACGGGTTGTCCCAAGTGTCGATGATCTCGCGGGACTTCGGGTCGAGGTAGGCCGCGGCCTCCCTGGTCAGCATCTGCCAGCCGTCATCGGACTCGACCGCCCTGGCCACGTTGACGCCCTCGAAGCCGAACAGGTGGTGCGGGCCGTCGTCCTGCTGCCAGCCGTAGACGTCACCGGTCCACCACGAGATCGTCTCCGCGCCGTCGGTCGAGGCACGCACTCGCATGAAATCCACAGGTCTCCCCCACGGGTGCTCTATTTGACGACGACCGCGAAGATCGCCTCGCCCGACTGCGCCTTGCTCTGCTCATCGGCGGGACTGGCACTGGCGCTGGGGCAGCGCCAGCAGTCGTACAGCCTGATCTCGGTGTTGCCCGGGTGCTTGCCGTTAAAGACGAAGTAGCTGGTGCCGCCCGAGCCCGTGCCGCCGCCGTCGCTCTCGTACTCCTTGCTGATGAACGAGGCCACCTTGGCGTCGGGCACCGCCACGAGGCGCCACTGGTCACCGACGGACGGGTTGTCGACCACGGCCAGCGAGAACCGCTGCCCCGCGCCGACCTCCACCGTGACGGTCGAGCCCTTGGCACCCTTGATGACCTTGCCGTAGTCGCTGACGGCCGACCCCGCGCCGCAGCCCGTGCCGGCCCCCAGCATGAGGAGGGCCAGCAGGGCGGTGGCGGCCGTTCGACGAATCACTCAGGCAGGCTATCGGGATCGGGGCTCACTTGCTCCTGTTGCGCCTCATGATCCGGCGCAGGACCAGGGCCACGAGGGCGCCGGCGGCGGCGATCACCAGCACGGGGCGCTTCCTGGCCTCCGTGGTGACCTTGTCGGCCGCGTCCTTGACCTGGTCGGGGGTGACGTCTCGTACCTTGTGGGCTGCCTCGGCGGCCTTGTCCTTCGCGACGTCCGCCACTACGACGGCCTTGTCCTTCGCCAGTTCGGCCACGGCGGCCGCCTTGTCCTTGGCGACCCCGGCCACCTCGGTGGCCTTGCCCTTCGCCGCCTCCGCCGCGTCGTTCGCCCGGCCCTTCACGTCCGCCTTGTCGGCCAGGGCCGCCACGGTGTCGCCGAGTTCCTGGCGGGTGTCCTTGATGTTTTTATGCACGTCGTCCTCTTCCTCATCCTCGTCGCTCGCGTGCTTCGCCCTTACCGACTCGGTCTCGCCTTCCCTGGCCCCTGCCGCCTCGGTCCGCTCGTCCACCAAGGCAGGTTCGGGGATGAAGGTCTCGTGCTCCCGGCGGGCGGCCTCCGCCTTCATCGCGTTCTCCACCGCGCCCGGCCTGGTCGGCGGTACGTTGACGGACTCGTGGTCCGTCGGCATGCCGACCGTCGTCCGGCGGGCGCCCACATCCCCGGCATGCTGCTCGCTAAATCCCTGCTCGCCGTATTCGGGATCCGTCTCGCTCATCGCCGTGCCCTCTCCTTGACCACGTCGATATCGGCCTTGACGCTGGCGATCGTCTCTTCCGGCACCAGCGGCGCGGCCTGCTTCACCTGGTTCTTGCCGATGAGACCCAGCACGGCGGCGACGACGAACAGGACACCCGCCACAACAGCGGCAGCCGCCCACGCGGGCATCACCAGGGCGAGCAGCAGAATGACGGTGGCCACCAGAGCGGCGCCGCCGAAGAACGCGGTCATTCCCGCGGCCCCGAACAGGCCCGCGCCGAATCCCGCCCGCTTGCCCTTCCGCGTGAGCTCCAGCCGCGCCAGCCGCAGTTCGTCTCTGACGAGCTGGGAGACCTGCTCGGAGAGATCGCTGACCAGCTTGTGGGTGTCGTTCACATCGCCTCCTCTGCCGAGGAGGCGACTACCCAGCGAAGTGGCTTTCTATCACCGCTTGGCGGCTCGCAGCAGGAAGCCGACGACGGACAGAACCGGGGACTTGGGAACGTCGCACCAGTTGTCGGGCTGCTTGGGCTTGCTCCACGGGGAGGGCAGCTCACACGAAGGAGCCGACGGCTTGGGCCGTTCGCACCACGATCCGGGAGGATTCATATTTTCACTCTACAACTTCGCCTGCGGGCGTCAGGGGAATCTTCACCGGCGGGCGTCACCGGAATCGCCGGGCTGCGCGATGACGGGGAACCTCACGTGCGGATCGCAATCACGGACCCGCACCATGATGGCGACCTTCACGTGCGGGCGTCACCCGAATCGCCGGGCCGCGCGATGACATGGATCAACGGGGCCACCCGCCGATAGGGGTCGGTCGACCCGGCCCGCTCCTCACACTCCAGCAGGAGGTCCAGGTCGACGGGGAGGGGTGCGTCGTCGGCCGCCAAGTCCGTGAGCACCCGCACGCCGTACCACTGCAGGACGCCCAGCCCTCGTACGGCCAGGCGCCGCGTCAGGTCGTCGAGCCGGTCGGCCCGCGCCCGGACACCCAGGCGGTTGGTGTACGCGTCCGCGTCGAACGCCTCCCTGGCCGCCGCCCAGTCCCCCGTCATCCCGGGCCGCATGGCCAGCGCGTCGCCGTTACGCACGAGCAGGGACAGCACCCCGCCGGGCGCGAGCACCTCCGCCATCCCGGCCAGGAGCGGGTCGGGGTCGTCGAAGTACATGAGCACGCCATGACAGAGGACCACGTCGAAGCTCCCGGGCCCGAACAGCTCCCCCAGCCGCTCGGCGGGCGCGTGCACCACCTCGATCGCCATCCCCGGCTCGACCCGCTCCTTCAGCAGCCCGAGCAGATCACTGGAGGCGTCGAGCGCGGTCACGCGATGCCCCTGGGCGGCGATCCTGAGCGCCTGGGTGCCCTGCCCGCAGCCCACGTCCAGCACCCTGGCCGGGACGGGCGGGAGATGAGCCGCCAGCTGCCGGCTCACCAGCTCCTGCCTGACCACGTCACGCAGGCTGCCCAGGCGCTCCCGCCACCGTTTCTCTCCTGCTGAGAACCCCATCACGAAGACCTTTCAAAGAGTAAAACATCGGTTACGCAGTGTAGTATTTCCGATGACGCGAGCGAGAGGATGACCGCCATGGCCACCGGCACCACGCGCAGAAAGACACGCAGGCGTGCACCCGCGCCTGAGCCCGGCCGCGACTCCCGTCCTTCGCCCGCGTGGGGTCCGGGCTGGGGTCGGTCCGGACCGACCCAGACGGAGCTCAGCCGCGAACAGCTCTGGCAATCCCTCATCCAACAGGGCTGGAGAGCCGAGATCATCGGTGGAAGGATCATAGTGAGCCCCTGGACGAAGAGGCGCCATGCGGATCTGGTCGACCAATTGATCGACCAGCTCAGCGACGTCAAGCGGGAGAACGGCTGGAAGTTCTACCAAACCTGGGCTGTTCACATCCCGCCTCATCGAGGCGACAAGCGGCTTCCCGATCTGCTGGTCGCACCACCGGGCAGCCCCGAGTTCGACGAGAACCAGGCCTACGGTCACGGCACGCTCCTGGCCGTCGAGATCACTTCCCAGGACAGCCGCACCGACGATCTGCAAGTCAAGCCCGCCGAATACGCCCGGGCAGGCGTACCCATCATGCTGATCGTCGACGACTTCTCCGACCCTCGATCGGTCACCTTGCTGTCGGACCCACGTGAGGGCGAATATCGCAGCATGACCAAGGTGGACGAAGGCGAGCAGGTGAAGCTGCCGGAACCGTTCGGGGTCGAGCTCGACACCGGCCTGATCTTCCGCTGAGCGGCGAAAGGATGACCGCCATGGCCACCGGCACCACGCACAGAAAAACACGTACGCGTGCACCCGCGCCTGAGCCCGGCCGCGACTCCCGTCCTTCGCCCGCCTGGGGTCCGGGCTGGGGACGGTCCGGACCGACCCAGACCGAGCTCAAGCGCGAACAGCTCTGGCAAACCCTCATCGGAGAGGGTTGGAGAGCCGAGATCATCCGTGGAAGGATCGTCGTGAGCCCCTGGACGAAGAGGCGCCATGCGCAACTGGTCCACCGCGTCCAGACGCAGCTCTTCGAGTTCGCGCTCGACAAAGGCTGGGAGTTCTACCAGACCTGGGCTGTTCACATCCCGCCCCATCGAGGCGACAAGCGGCTTCCCGATCTGCTGGTCGCGCCACCGGACAGTCCGGAGTTCGACGAGAACCAGGCGTACGGTCACGGCACGCTCCTGGTCGTCGAGATCACCTCCTCTGACAATCGGACCGATGATCTGCAAGTCAAGCCCGCCGAATACGCCCGGGCAGGCGTACCCATCATGCTGATCGTCGACGACTTCTCCGACCCTCGATCGGTCACCCTGCTGTCGGACCCACGTGAGGGCGAATATCGCAGCATGACCAAGGTGGACGAAGGCGAGCAGGTGAAGCTGCCGGAACCGTTCGGGGTCGAGCTCGACACCGGCCTGATCTTCCGCTGAGCAAGGCACCCAGCCGGGGGCGCGAGTACGGGGCCTGAACAGTTTGACGACGCGAGCGAAAGGACGACCGCCATGCCCATCGGCAGCACGTTCGGGAAGGCACACGGGCACGACCCCGCCCCGGGTCCAGAACGCCCGCCGATCGCCGCACCCACGTGGGGCCCTGGATGGGGCGCCCTGGGCCCCACGGACGAGGAGCTCCGCCGCGAACAGGTGTGGGAGAGACTCGTCGGGCAAGGACTGAGGCCGGAGATCGTGGATGGGCGGGTCTATGTGAGCTCCCGGGCCAAGAGACGGCACTGTGTCCTGGTCGACCGGCTGGCGGACCAGCTCTGCGACGTCAAGCGTAAGAACGGCTGGGAGTTCTACCAGTCCTGGGCGGTGCACATTCCGCCGGGCCGCGGCGACAAACGGCTGCCCGACCTCCTGATCGCCCCGCCGGGGAGCCCGGAGTTCGACGGCAACCAGGCCTACGGATACGGCACGCTGATGGCCGTCGAAGTGGTGTCGTCCGACAGCCGCGACGACGATCTGGAGGCCAAGCCGGTCGCCTACGCGCGGGCGGGGGTCCCGATGATATTGATCCTCGACGACTTCTCCACCCCTCCGTCGGTCAGGCTGCTCCACGGGCTGTCCGACGGCGCGTACGACACCTCGATCGTCGTCGAGGCGGGGCAGCCGCTGCCGCTACCGGAGCCGTTCGGGGTCACGCTCGAGACCGGGCCCATCTTCCGCTAGGCGAGATACGCTGCCGAGATGCTGGTCGTACACGGGGTCTGGACAGGAGACGCCCTCGCCTTCTGGGCAGAGGACACCGACGGCACCTCGCGATCCGCCGGAACGACCGCGGAAGTCGTCGTGCGGCCGCATCCGTTCGCCGCGACCGGTGCCGCGCTCGGCGATCTGCTCGGCCTCACGCCCAGCCCGGCCGTCACGCTCCGTAACCACGCCTCCTCCGCCGAGGGTTCGCAGGTGGTCCTCACGGAACGGCGACCGGCCGATCAGCTGCCTCCGGTCCGCACGGAACGGCGGCCCGGCGATCGGCTGCCTGCGGTCCCGTTGGACGGCTGCGTGCGCGGTCTGCGGTTGCTCCTGCCCGGCTCCGCCAAGGAGCCGCTGGCCTCGCCCGAAGCCGGGCGCCTGTCGGAGATCGTCCGGCCGCGCTTGCATCTGTGGGAGGTGCCCGCCGTAGTCCCGGCCACCGATGACGCGCTGCGGGTGCTCGCCGAACACCCCGGCGCCGCCACCGTACGCCACTGGAGCGTGGTGGCCGAGTTCGCGCGCGATCTCGTACGGCGGGGGCGGGTCATCCCCCAGCTCATCCCCCACGCCCCGCAGCGCGCCGAAGAGAACGGTGGGCGGGCGGTCTGGCGGGCGGTGCTGACCGGGGCCGACGCCGCCTACTTCCGGGACCTCGCCCTCGCCATGCCGCCCGCGTGCCGTACCTCCGAGGTCGAGCGCCCCTCCGTGGAGGTGCTCGGGGCGGCGCTCGACGCGTTCGCCGACGCGCTCGTCCGGGCCACGCTCACCGAGCCGCTCATGACCCGCCCTCGTACGGATCAGGAGCGGTGGCTGGCGGCGCTGACCGGGGCCGACGACAGCTGCCCGGACAGCCCGGAGCTGCGCCGTGAGCTGGAGGAGTGGCGGGCTTCCGTGGCCGCCGCGGACGGGGCCGCCAGGGTGTGCTTCCGTCTGCTCGAACCCACCGGCGATCTCGACGGCGCTGACGATGCCCCTGGCTGGCGGGTTGAGATCGCGTTGCAGGCCGCCGACGATCCCAGCCTCTACGTACGCGCCGAACGCGTGTGGAGCGGCAAGCCGGTGCCCGGCCTGCCCAGGAGTCCGGAGCGCGAGCTGCTGGCCGGGCTGGGCCGAGCCGTACGCCTCTACCCCGAACTCGACCGGGCCCTTCGGGTCGCCCAGCCGACCGGCCTTGAGCTGGACACGGCGGGCGCATTCGGGTTCCTGCGGCAGGCGGCGCCGCTGTTGCAGGCCGCCGGGTTCGGGGTGCAGCTGCCGCGCTGGGCCGGCCGTACCAGGCTGGGGCTGAAGCTGACCACCCGCACCAAGACGCAGAGCGCGGCCACCGCCCAGGGGTTCGGGCTGCGCGAGCTGGTGAGCTTCCGGATCGACCTCGCGGTCGGCGACGAGACGATCAGTGAGGCGGAGCTGGCCGAGCTGGCCAGGCTGAAGGTGCCGCTGGTACGCGTCCGCGGGCAGTGGGTGGAGCTCGACGACCGTCAGCTCAAGGCCGCGCTGAAAGCCGTCGGGGGCGAGCGCACCGGCGAGCTGCCCGCCGCCGACCTGCTGCGTCACGTGGTCCAGGGTGACGACGAGCTGCCGCTGCTGGAGGTCGACGCCGACGGTGTGCTCGGCGATCTGCTGTCCGGCCAGGCCGAGCGGCGGCTCCTGCCGATGGCCACGCCCAGCGGCCTGGACGCCACGCTGCGGCCCTATCAGGAGCGTGGGCTGGCCTGGCTGAGCTTCCTGTCGGCGCTGGGGCTGGGCGGGGTGCTGGCCGACGACATGGGGCTGGGCAAGACGGTCACCACGCTGGCGCTGCTGGTCTACGAGCGGGCCGACACGCCGACGCTGCTGGTGTGCCCGATGTCGCTGGTGGGCAACTGGGAGCGGGAGGCGGCCAGGTTCGCGCCGGGGTTGCGGGTCTATGTGCACCACGGCAGCGGCCGGGACGCCCAGGCGATCGGCGACGCCGACCTGGTGATCACCACGTACGGCACCGCCCAGCGGGACCTGGAGACGCTGCGGCGGGTCGAGTGGCGGCGGGTGGTCTGCGACGAGGCCCAGGCGATCAAGAACAGCGGCACCCTGCAGTCCCAGGCGGTCCGGGCCATCCCCACGAGCACCCGGCTTGCCCTGACCGGGACACCGGTCGAGAACCACCTCGCCGAGCTCTGGTCGATCATGGAGTTCGCCAATCCGGGGCTGCTCGGGCCGCGGTCGCGGTTCAGAACCCGGTTCCAGGAGCCGATCGAGGCGCGCCAGGACGAGCAGGCCATGCGGGCGCTCAAACGGGCGACCGGCCCGTTCGTGCTGCGCCGCGTCAAGACCGACAAGTCGATCATCTCCGATCTGCCGGAGAAGATGGAGGTCAAGGAGTGGTGCCCGCTCACGCCCGAGCAGGCCAGCCTCTACCAGGCCGTCGTCGACGACATGCTGGGCCGGATCGACGACAGCGAGGGCATCGAGCGCCGCGGCCTGGTGCTGGCGGCCATGGCCCGTCTCAAGCAGGTCTGCAACCACCCCGCCCACCTGCTCAAGGACGGCTCGCTCCTGTCGGGCAGGTCGGGCAAGCTGGCCCGGCTGGAGCAGCTCGCGGAGGAGATCGTGGCCGAGGAGGAGAAGGCGCTGGTGTTCACCCAATACTCGGAATTCGGGACGATGCTCCAGCCCTACCTCGCGCAGCGGCTCGACCGGCCGGTGCTCTGGCTGCACGGCGGTCTGCCCAAGAAGACGCGCGACCGCCTGGTCGAGCGGTTCCAGCAGGATGACGAGCCGATGCTGTTCCTGCTGTCGCTCAAGGCCGCGGGCGTCGGCCTCAACCTGACGGCGGCCAATCACGTGATCCATGTGGACCGCTGGTGGAACCCCGCCGTCGAGGACCAGGCCACCGACCGTGCCTTCCGCATCGGCCAGCGCAAGAACGTACAGGTGCGCAAGCTCATCTGCGCGGGCACCCTTGAGGAACGCGTGGACGAGATGATCGAGCGCAAGAAGGCCCTGGCCGAGAGCGTGGTCGGCACCGGCGAGGACTGGCTGACCGACCTGTCCACCGGCGAGTTGCGTGAGGTGTTCCGCCTGACCGCCGAGGCGGTGAGCTGAAATGGCATGGTTCGAGGCCGCCAAGCCGATCAGGGTCGAGGGCGGGCTGCGGGCGCGCACACAGCGGGGTTCGATCGGCTCCACCTGGTGGTCGCGGCGCTTCATCGACATCCTGGAGCGCGTCTGCGACAAGGGCCGCCTGTCGCGGGGCCGCGCCTACGCCCGCGCGGGCCAGGTCCTGTCGATGGACCTCGCCCCCGGCCTGGTGACGGCGGCCGTCCAGGGCTCGCGGCGCAGGCCGTACGACATCAGGATCAAGATCGAGGCGTACGACGAGGCGCGCTGGACCGCCATCGAGGAGGCGATCGCGGCCCAGGCCGTCTACCGGGCGAAGCTGCTGGCCGGTGAGATGCCGACGGAGATCGAGGAGCTGTTCGCCGCGCTGGGCATCGACCTGTTCCCCCGGGACCTGGACATGGAGTGCTCGTGCCCTGACTGGGGTCTGCCGTGCAAGCACCTGTCGGCGGTGCTGTACCTGCTGGCGGAGTCGTTCGACGACGATCCGTTCCTGGTGCTGGCCTGGCGCGGGCGCAGCCGGGAGCGGCTGCTGGGGTCGCTGGCCGATCCGGAGCCGGAGCCGATCGCGGTGCCGGACGTGCCGTTCGCCGACCGGCTGGCCGACTTCTACGCGCCGGGCGCCACCGCCCACCGGCCCGAACGCCGTCCCGCCGCGGCGGCGTCCGATCTCCTGCCCCGCGTCTTTCCGCCGCCACGCGATCTGGCGGACCCGCTGGCCGTGGCGTACCGCCGTCTCGGCCAGCCCCCGCATGGTGAGAGCCAACCAGGGGTATCGCCACCGGATGGCATGCCGTATCAGTGAATTGGTGATCGACTGTCGAGACCCCGAACGCCTTGCCGCGTTCTGGTGTGAGGTGCTTGGCTACGTCATTCTCGGCCGGGACGAGGACGGCAGCATCGAGATCGGTCCTGAGGCCGAAGGCTTCGGCGGCCTCCAGCCGACGCTCGTCCTCAGCCCGGACGACCATCCACGAACCGGAAAACTGCCGTTGCACATCGACGTGAGCCCCACCGACCGCGACCAGGATGCCGAGCTCGAACGCCTGCTGGCCGCCGGCGCCAAGCCCGCCGACGTCGGACAGACGGGCGAAGAGTCCTGGTACGTCCTGACCGACCCCGAGGGTAACGAGTTCTGTCTTCTGCGCCGACGCTTGAGCGGCTAATCGCAAATCCGGGATCGGGCCGCCTGCCGGACGGTTCGGGCGGCGAGCCGCGTACCCTCTAGCGGTCGTCGAAGTCGGCGGGCACCATGACGCGCACCCCGTTGGGCACCACGCGGAGCCGGATCGGGGTGCGCAGGCGCACTTCGCCGTCGACGTCGGCCGCCATCGGCGGGTCGGTCTCCAGCAGCATCTCTCTGCCCATCACGAACGGCCCGCCCGCCAGGCTGCGCCAGCGGCCGGTCGTGGCGCGCACCAGCGTCTCGCCGAGCAGCCGCAGCTTCTTGCCCGAGCCGAGCTGGTAGGCGACCAGCATGCCGTTGTCGATGCTGACGTCCTTGGCCAGCTGCCAGCCGCCGTGGAAGCGGCCGTTGGCGATGTTGAGCTGGTGGGTGAAAAGCTCGTGTCGCGTGCCGTCGACCGTGATGTACGCGCGGAACGGCCGGTGGCCCGGCAGCACCCGCAGCGCGGTCAGCGGGTAGGCGGGACGGCCGAGGATGCGCTTGAGCCACGGCTTGACCGTGCCCGCCACCTCGACGGACACGCCGAAGCTGGCCAGGTTGGCGAACGGCCGGTCACCCGCCATGCCGAGGTCGATGTCGGCCACCTTGCCGGTGGCGAACACCCCCACCGCCCCGGCCAGGTCGAGCGGCAGGCCCAGGCTGCGGGCGAAGTTGTTGGTGGTGCCCAGCGGGAGCACGCCGAGCGCCACGTCGCGGTGGGCCACATGGCGGACGGCCGAGGACAGTGTGCCGTCGCCGCCACCGACGATCAACAGGTCGGGCCGGGTCTCGAGGGCCTGGTCGAGCAGGGCGCGCAGCCGCTTGGGGTTGGAGACCGACAGCTCGGCCTGCGGCTCGAAGCCGAGGGCGTGGATCTGGTCGATCACCTCGAAGTAGTGCCGGCGGCCACGGCGCGAGCGAGTGTTGACCACCACCGCCACCCGGCGGTCCTGACGGATCGCCTCGGTGTGCTCGGTCTTGGTACGCAATTCGCTCATGGTCATCCATGGTAGGTGCGCGGAGTGCCCGCTGGGGCCAGCCGAAGGGGCCGCCGGATGGTCCCGGCGGCCCCTCGATTTACCTTTTGGCGTTACTTCTTCGGCGGGATCACCTGGACGATGGCGCCCAGGTTACCGGGCAGCGGCGAGACCAGCTTGAACTGGATGCCGAGCGCCTTGCCCTCGTCACCCGGGTTGCCGGTGCCGGCCACGTGGCCGCCTCCCAGGTCCGTGCCGTACAGCTCGGTGGCCGGGGTTCCGTCGACGTTCACGACGCGGGTGCTGTACGGCTGGTCGCCCTTGGACGGGACGACCACCGACGCGTCGAAGTCGCGGTAGAACAGGCTGCCGTTCTGCAGTTCCAGACCCGGGTACCAGGTCTTGGCGTCGGTGAAGTTCGGCACGCCCTTCAGCGCCGGGATGTTCGTGCAGTACTCGCTGAACGGCTCGTCCGCCGCCTCCAGGCACTCCTTGAGCGGGTAGGTCTTCCCGAAGGAGAACGCCGCGTTGGACGACTGGGTGCGGCCTTCGAGGTTCTTGTGCCGCGTCGGGTCCTTGGTCGCCGCGGTGCCGGTGCGGCGCAGCGGGTCGAAGTGCGAGTCCACGACCAGCAGGCTGCCCTTCGACCCGATGCTCGGCTGGAGATCGAGGTTGTTGGACAGCGAGTTGTTGGTGAACGTCGAGTCGCGGTACCACACCAGCAGGCCGGGGGCGTTGTACTTGACCTTCTCCACCTTCCACGCCCCGTCGCGGGAGTAGTTGGTGTCGTAGGCGTACTGCAGGCCCTGGTCGAAGCCGTCGAAGTTGCGCCACTCGGCCAGGTAGAAGCGGGACACCTCGCGCGAGCCGTTGTTGATCGTCCAGCCCTGGCCGCTCGTGTTGGTGTGCGTGCCGCCGATGGCCTTCCAGCCGTTCTCGCCGCCTTCGACGTCGTCGCTCCACACGGCGGTGCCGCCGTTGGTGAGCTGGAAGTCGTCGGCGTGCCAGCCGCGCGGGGTGAAGGCCGCGTCGGTGTTGTACGCGAGGCGCAGCTTGATCGTCTTACCGGCGAACGCGTTCAGGTTGACGTAGTCGTGCCGCCAGCCGTCGGTGTTGCCGGTGAGCCCGTACTTCTTGTCGCCGAACGTCTTGAGGTTCTTGTTCGGGTCCGGGTAGCCGTCGGGCGTGGTGACCTCGTTGCCGGCCTCGTCGTAGACCTTCTGCTGGGCCCAGGTCTCGCCGCCGTCGGTCGAGACCTCGACGAAGCCGAAGTCCCAGTCCTGCTCGATCTCGTAGTTGTTCCACATCCAGAACCGCAGGTCGGTCCCGGTGGGCACCGCCACGTCACGGGTCAGCTTGACGTCCGCCCATTCCTGGTCCAGCCCGGACCACCAGGCGTTGGCGCCGCTGTGCGGGTCGACCATCTTCAGCGGCGTGGAGGCCAGGTTCACCCGGACGCCGTCCTGGGTGAGCTTGGGCGTCCGCGACGACTGTCCGACGGTGACCAGCTTGGCGGCGTCGCCCGGGTTGAACGTCTTCGGGTTCGCCCAGCCGAGCACCCACTTGTCCCACAGACCCATGTGGGTCGGCATGGACTGGAAGATCGGCCCGGAGTGCGAGCCGCTCGACATCAGGTCCCAGAAGTCGACGGCGGAGCTGGCCTGGCCCGAGGTGTCGTACAGGTCGGGCAGACCGAGGTCGTGGCCGTACTCGTGGGCGAAGACGCCGACGCCGGAGTCCTCCGGCTGCACGATGTAGTTGGAGATCTTCTTGTCGGTGCCGGGGATCTTGTAGCCGCCGGCCACCGCGCTGGAGTGCGCCCAGATCGCGTACGTGCCCTCGGCGCCGCCGTCGGACGACTTGTCCTTGCCCGCGTGCACCATGACCAGGTGGTCGATGACGCCGTCGGGCTCGCTGAAGTTGCCGTCACCGTCGACGTCGGAGACGTCCTCGACGTCGTAGTCGGCCCACGGGAAGTTGGGCTGGCTCTTGGCCAGGGCGTCCACCGTGTCGATGGCGAGCTGGCCCGCGCCGAGCGGGTTGTCCGGGCTGCCGGTCATGTCCTGGGGAGCGCCACCGCAGGCCGCCGCGCCGTACCAGGCCTCGGAGTGCGGCGCCTTGATCCAGCCGACCGCGGAGCCGGTGACCGAGTAGGCGCCCTTGGACATCTCCTCGTACATCTTCTTCATCGTGAAGCCGGAGATGTCGATGCCGGGACGGCCGTCGCGCGGGTCCTTCAGGTCGGGACGTACGCGCTGGGTGATGCCCTTGTCGCTGTAGAGCATCGTGTTGAAGTGCGAGGTGCTGAAGTCCTTGACCCAGAAGCTGTTGTTGTCCTTCTGCGGCAACGTCGCGGGGTCGGGGATGTTGTTGTGCAGCGGGCCGTTCTTGACCGTGCCCGCCGGCTCGACCACGCAGTCGTCGGGCGCGCTGTCGACCGTGCGCAGGCGGTTGTAGCCGGAGAAGTCGTCGTTGGCCTGCTCGTTGAACTCGACCAGGACGGTCAGCAGCTTGGCGACGCGGGTCTGCTTGGACTTCTTGAAGATGAAGTCGGCGGGGTTGCGACCGGTCTTGATCGCCTCGTTCTCGCGGGCCGCGAGCACACGGGCGGCGGCCGGGTTGCCGCTGGTGAACTTCCTGTCGACCTTCTGCGCCGGACTGAGCGAGCGGGCCTTCTGGTTGGGCAGAAGAGGCTCGTCGGGCGTCTCTTCGACGCGGGGCGGCGCATAGTTGATGTAGAAGTCGGACGCGCCCGGCTCGTACCTGGCGGCAGAGGCGGGGGCGGCGGGGACCGTCAACGCGGCGCCGAGGAGGGCGACCGCGGGTAATGCGGCTAACAGACGCTTTGTGCTGGGCACTGAGTAACCCTCTCTGCCCGGGGTCGCCGGGCGCATGGCCACAGGGTGTGCAATGCCGGAATTTAGAGGGTGGGTAAAGCAAACGTAAAGAGCCCAGTTGAAATGTGATGAAACTAGAACAAAAGCAACGCCCCAGTAACACCGCCCACGATCGCCCCGCCGTAGCAGAGCACCGCGATCAGCGAGTCGTACCGGGCGATGCCGAACAACTCCTCGCTGGTGAACCGGATCCGGTGCGCGGCGTGGAACAGGCAGAGCACGATGACCACGAGCAGCGCGAGCCGTACGAGGACGTTGTCCAGGAGCGCGCGCAGGTGCGCGACCGTCGGCCAGTCGATCACACCGAGCGGCATGAGCACGCCGAACAGCAGGACCAGCACGGGCAGCAGCAGCGCGGCGGCCACTCCCCCGCCGCTGAAGAGCAGCCACAGGTACGGCTCCAGCGTCCGCTTCACGGTGACCTCAGGATGAAGTAGGCGATCAGGACGGACAGGGCCAGCCACGCCGAATGGTTGCCGCCCTGGATCATCCAGGCGGGCACCCGCCAGCCATCGAGCCGGACCACGGTGGCCTTCGGGGCCAGGTTCAGGAACGTGACGGCGTGGAAGGCGGTCGCGACCAGGGCCACCACGTTGACGGCGATCATCCAGGGCTGGGCGGCCAGGGCGGTGAAGTCCTGGAAGGTGCCGCCCAGCAGGGCGCCGACCAGCAGGAGCAGGAAGACGATCGTCCACGCGACCAGCACGCTGGTCAGCTCGCGCAGGACGAAGATCGTGTAGTTGCGGGTACGGGCGAACCAGAACGCGTCCCGCGGCGGCCGGTATGTGCTGCTCATCGCTTGCTCCAGGGCAGTACCGAGCGCAGGGCGGCGGTCAGCTTGCCGCGCTGGATCGCCTCGGCCGGGTCCACGTGCTTGGGACAGACCCGCGTGCACTCCCCGACGAACGTGCAGCCCCAGACCGCCTCCTCCAGGTTGAGCACGTCGAAGCGGTCGCCCATGTCCCGGGAGTCGAGGTTGTAGCGCTGAGCCAGCGCGATCGCGGCCGGGCCGAGGAAGTCGGGGTTGAGCACGTACACTGGGCAGGCCGAGTAGCAGAGCATGCAGTTGATGCACATGCTGTACTGCTTGTAGGCGTCGAGCTGCTCGGGCGTCTGCGCGTACTCCGTGGTCAGCGGCAGTTCCTCGCCCTCCCTGATGAGCCACGGCCGCACCGACGACAGCTTGGCCAGGAAGTCGTCGATGTCCACGACCAGGTCCCTGATCACCGGGAAGCCCTTGAGCGGCTCGATCCTGATCGGCCCGTCGCCGTACTCGGTGAGGAAGGTTCCGCAGGTCAGCCGGGGCTCGCCGTTGACGGTCATGCCGCACGAGCCGCAGATGCCCATCCGGCACGACCAGCGGAACGACAGGCTGCCGTCGAGCCGGTCCTTGACGTAGTTCAGGCCGTCGAGCACCGCCCAGTCGGCCGTCAGCGGCACGTCGTAGCCCTGGAACACCGGCTCGCTGTCCTGACCCGGCCGGTAACGGGCGATCTCCAGCCGGATCGTGCGGGTGGCCGCCGCCTGCCGTACGGACTCTTCGGTGTCAGTCACGTCCATAGACCCTTTCCCCCGGAGGCCAGCGGGTGATCGTCACGGGCAGCAGGCCGACCGACGGCGTGCCGTCGGGCGCGCGGTGCACCAGCGAGTGCGCGAGATAGGTGCTGTCGTCCCTGGCGGAGAAGTCGGTGCGCTGGTGCGCGCCGCGCGACTCCGTCCGGTTGAGCGCGCAGGCGACGATGGCCTGCGCGACGTCGAGCATGGTGTGCAGCTCCTGGAGGTTGATCAGCTCGGTGTTGAACGTCGTACTGGAGTCGTCTACGCGCGCATCCGCCGCGCGTTCGCGCAGCTCGGCGAGGGTGTCGACGGCCCTGGCGAGCACGCCGCCGGTCCGGTAGATCCCGGCCGCGCCCTCCAGCGTGTGCTGCATCTCCTCGCGCAGGTCGGCGATCCGCTCGCCCTTGCCCGACGCGTCTCGCGCGCGCTCCAGCCGCCGCCGCTCGTCGTCCCCCTGCGTCCGTACGGCCTGGGGCTCGCCCTGCTCTTTGTGCTCTTTCGCGAACCTCGCGGCGGCCAGGCCAGCCCTTCTGCCGAAGACGAGGATCTCCGGCAGCGAGTTCGAGCCGAGCCGGTTGGCGCCGTTGATGCTGACGCACGCGGTCTCACCGGCCGCGAACAGCCCGGCGATCGGAGTGGCGCCGTCGAGGTCGGTGTGGACGCCGCCCATCATGTAGTGCACGACCGGGCGGACCGGGATGAGGTCGGTGGCCGGGTCGAGGTTCTGGTAGCTCTTGCACAGTTCACGGACGAACGGGATGCGGGCCTCGATCTTGCCCTCGCCGAGGTGGCGCAGGTCCAGGTAGACGACCGGCCCGTACGGGGTGTCGACCGTGCGGCCGAGCTGCTGTTCGTGCACGAACGCCTGGGAGAGGCGGTCGCGCGGGCCCAGCTCCATGCTGCGCAGCTTGGGCGTCGGCGTGGGTTTGCCCAGGTCATAGTCCTGGAGGTAGCGGTAACCGTCCTTGTTGATCAGCCAACCGCCCTCGGCCCTGGCCGCCTCGGTGATGAGGATGCCGGTGAACGGCAGGCCGGTGGGGTGGTACTGGACGAACTCCATGTCCTTCAGCGGCGCGCCCGCCCGGTAGGCCAGGGCCATGCCGTCGCCGGTCTTGATCGCGGCGTTCGTGGTGAAGGGGAAGACGCGGCCACAGCCGCCGGTGGCCAGGATGACAGTCCTGGCGGGGATGGTCTCGATGCGACCGGTCCTGATGTCGACGGCCACGACGCCGTGGACCCGGCCGTCGTCGACGACGAGCTTGGTGACGTACCACTCGTCATACCGCACGATGTCCCGATATTTCAGTGTTGTTTGGAACAAGGTGTGGAGAAGGTGGAAACCGGTCTTGTCGGCCGCGTACCAGGTGCGCATCCGCTTCATCCCGCCGAACGGCCGGACGGCCACCCGCCCGTCCGGCTCGCGACTCCACGGGCAGCCCCAGTGCTCCAGCTGGATCAGCTCCCGGGGCGCCTCCTCCACGAACGCCTCGACCGCGTCCTGGTCGCAGAGCCAGTCGCCGCCGGAGATCGTGTCGTAGCAGTGCTCGTCGAGCGTGTCGCCGACGCCGATCACCGCGGCGGCGCCGCCTTCGGCGGAGACCGTGTGGCTGCGCATCGGGTAGACCTTCGACACGACCGCCACCGTGAGCGCGGGGTCCGTCTCGGCGACCGCGATGGCCGCGCGCAGACCCGCTCCGCCTCCTCCGACGATGAGCACGTCGATCATGCGATCAGCTCCCGTGGTCGGGTTGTATCGGGTCCTTCACCCGCTTGCCGTCATGGCGGATGGCGGAGAGGTGGATGCTGCCGTCGTGGTACTCGTGGCGGATCCTGCGGCAGCCGCAGTCGAAGAGCTGGTCGCGGATCACCAGGCCGTAGCCGTCGTCGTCGACGAGGCGCTCGCCGGCGGACTTCTTGCCGCAGGGGGCCGTCTCTGGCGTGAAGGGAGTCTTCGTGCCTGTCATCGCCGATCTCCTTAGATGGGCGAAACGTCATCTCCACACAAGCACCCCGGCCTTCTTCGGAGAAGGCCCGGTTTGGGCGGCTTTCGGATGGCCTCTGAATGCCTTCGAGCTGCCTTTGGGCGGCTTCCGAGCTGCCTTTGGGCGGCTTTCGAGCTGTCTTCGGGCGGCTTTACGGCAGAGGCCGGTCAGCCGGGCTTCTCCTCGGTCTCTTCCGAGCCTTCCCCTCCGCCCCCTTCGCTCTCCACTTCCTTGGCCCCCTCATCAGCCTCCTTAGCCCCTTCATCCAGTTCTTCCCTGGGCACTTCCTTCGCCAACGGCGGATAGTGCAGGTCGAACGCGGGCCGTTCGGACCGGATGGGCGGGAGGAAGGTGAAGTTGTGCCGTGGCGGCGGACACGAGGTGGCCCACTCCAGGCTGTTGCCGTAGCCCCACGGGTCGTCGAGCGTCACCTTGGGCGCCCGCCTGGCCGTCTTCCAGACGTTGTAGAGGAACGGCAAGGTCGAAGCGCCGAGCAGGAACGCCCCGATGGAGGAGATCTCGTTCATCCCGGTGAAGCCGTCGGCGGGGCTGTAGTCGGCGTACCGCCTGGGCATGCCCAGCGCCCCGAGCCAGTGCTGGATCAGGAACGTGGTGTGGAACCCGATGAACAGCGTCCAGAAATGCACCTTCCCCAGCCGGTCGTCGAGCATCCGCCCGGTCATCTTTGGCCACCAGAAGTAGAACCCCGAGAACATGGCGAACACCACGGTCCCGAACACCACGTAGTGGAAGTGCGCGACGACGAAATACGTGTCGCTGATGTGGAAGTCGAGCGGCGGTGACGCCAGAATGACCCCGGTCAGACCGCCCAGCAGGAACGTCACGAGAAACCCGACCGCGAACAGCATCGGCGTCTCAAACGAGAGATGCCCCCGCCACATCGTGCCGATCCAGTTGAAGAACTTCACCCCTGTCGGCACCGCGATGAGGAACGTCATGAACGAGAAGAACGGCAACAGCACCTGACCCGTGGGGAACATGTGGTGCGCCCACACAGTCATCGACAGTCCGGCGATCGCGATCGTCGCCCCGACCAGCCCGCCATATCCGAAAATCGGCTTGCGGCTGAACACCGGGATCACCTCGGTGATGATCCCGAAGAACGGCAACGCGATGATGTACACCTCGGGGTGCCCGAAGAACCAGAACAGGTGCTGCCAGATCAACGCGCCGCCGTTGGCCGGGTCGAAGACGTGCGTACCGAACTTGCGGTCCGATTCGAGCACGAGCAGCGCGGCGGCCAGCACGGGGAACGCCATGAGGACGAGCATGCTGGTCAGAAGGGTGTTCCAGGTGAACAGCGGCATCCGGAACATCGTCATGCCGGGGGCCCGCAGCCCGATGATCGTGGTGATGAAATTGACGGAGCCGAGAATCGTACCGAGGCCCGACAACGCGAGCCCCATGATCCACAGATCGCCGCCGATGTGCGGCGTGAAGGTGGCGGTGGAGAGCGGCGTATAGGCGAACCACCCGAATTCGGCGGCCCCGCCCGGCGAGACGAACCCGGCCAGCACGATCAGCCCACCGAACAGGAACATCCAGTACGCGACCGCGTTGAGCCGGGGAAACGCGACGTCAGGAGCGCCGATCTGCAACGGCATGATCACATTGGCGAACCCCGCGAACAGCGGCGTGGCGAACAACAGCAGCATGATCGTGCCGTGCATGGTGAACAGCTGGTTGTAGAGCTGCTGGCTCACGAGTTGCATCCCGGGCTGTACCAATTCGGCCCTGATCACCATGGCCATAATGCCCGCGACGAGGAAGAACCCGAACGAGGTGATCAGATAGAGATAGCCGATGACCTTGTGATCGGTCGTCGACAGCCAGGACACAATGATCTTCCCGGTGCGCCGGCGTCTGACCTGCTCGATCGAGGTCTCGCGAACTGTCGTCACGAGTGCTCCCTCCTTTGCGGAGTGTGCTCTGCCCCCGATCCTCCAATTCCACGCCAACGATCGCCATACGGGAAGCAATTTTCAACATTCGCCGCACACGTCTTTGCCTGGCACCCCTTTTTCGGCCCTTATGGCATGCACGCGGCGCATGGATTCCATGCGAGATCGTCGCTGGTGGACCACCCTCGGCCCCCGTAACGTTTCCCAATATGTCCCCCACCCCACCCTCCACCGAACCTTCCGCGGGACCCTCCACCGGACCTTCCGTGGGGCCTTCCATCGGACCCTCGATGGAACCCTCCATCGGACCTTCCATCGGACCTTCCGCCGGACCCTCCATCGGCCTTCACATGCCGAACGGGTTCGCCGCCGCCGACCGCCAGGGCGCCGCCCACGTGGCAAGGCTGGCCGAAAGCCTGGGCTACGAGTCATTGTGGACCGCCGACCACGTAGTCCTCCCCAGCCCCCGAGTGGACTCCGCCCCTCTCGAACCGGACGCGCCACTGCTGGACGCCGTGGTCTCGCTGGCCTTCCTGGCCGCCCACACCGAGCGCATCCTGCTGGCCACCGGCTGCGTCGTCCTCCCCCAGCGCGACCCGCTGATCCTCGCCAAGCAACTGGCCAGCGTGGACGTCCTCAGCGGCGGCCGCCTGATCTTCGGCGTGGCCGCCGGCTACCTGGAGCCCGAGCTCCGCGCCCTGGGCGTCCCGATGTCCGACCGAGGCTCCCGCGTGGAGGAGTACCTGGCGGCCATCCGCTCCCTCTGGCAGGACGAGAAGCCCGCCTTCGACGGCCGGCACGTCTCCTTCAAGGACGTGGACGCTTACCCCCGCCCCCTCCAGCGCCCGGTCCCCGTCATCATGGGCGGCCACTCTCCGGCCGCCCACCGCCGAGCCGCCACGCTGGCCGACGGCTGGTACGGCTGGATGCTGGGCCTACGCGCCACGGCCGCCCAGCTGGCGTCACTGAGGGCCGTCTCGACCAAACCCCTGCACATCTCGGTCACCCCGGCCCGCCGCCTCGACCCCGCCACTGTGAGGTCGTACGCGGAACTGGGCGTGGACCGCCTCATCGTGGCCATCCCACCGGGCCTGTCCTTGCCCGAGCTGGATTCGTTTATCAAACGAAACGCCCCAGCCGAATTCCTCACATAAGTACCGAACCTTTCTCCGCTTACCGGCATCCAACTCCGCATGAACATAAAGAAGATCACCCTGCTGACCGGCGGCGCCCTGGTTTCGGCCCTGCTGCTCCCACCGGCGGCGGCCCTGGCCACCCCAACGATCCCGAAGAACTTCCTCCTGTACGAAAAGGAGGCCCGCAAGGACACCAAGCACGAACACTGGCTCCTCTCCCAGAACGACAACTTGATCGAGGTGGAGAACATCCAGTGCTCGGGCGCAAAGCTGAAAAAGGACTGGATCGCCCGCCGCGACCTCACCTATGACCCGCACATGGGCGGCGGTGAGAAGACCAACGCGGAACGCGGCGAGCAGGTCTTCCTCTTCGCGAAGGCAAGCGCCGCGGAGAAACTGATGACCGAGTTCCGCACCCGCCTGACCAAGTGCGGCAAACTGGTCAAGGTAATCGACCCGAAAATCGGCGACGACTCGGTGGGCGCCTCAAGGGCCACCAAGGCGACGAAGTCCAATCCCGTACCCCAGACCCAGCAGTTCATCGCGGTCCGCAAGGGCGCGGCCATAGCCATTTATTGGGACATGCACAACGACACCCCGGCCATCAGAACCCTGGCTAAGCACCAGTCGGACGCGACAAAGATGGCGACGAAGCTCTGCAGCATCGGCGGCTGCTGAACGCCCTGGCCAACAGTCAGTTCAACGTCCTGGTCTTTAGACGAACTGCACACCCACCCCAGCTGACAGGACGCTGACGTCGAGGAGATGGTTGTCCACCTCTGTTGCCGTCAGCCGCAGCCGCCAGGGCGCATGTGGACGTCACGCCTCAGCCGGGAATCGCGGGGCCCACCTCTTCAATCCTGACCAGTCCGAGACCTTCGCAGATCCGGTCAGGCGACGCGTTGCCAGGTGTCCCCGAAGTCGGCGATGACCTTCAGTTCTCCGCCCAGGGCGTGGATGTACAGGCTGAGGGTGGCCAGTTCGGCGATGGACCCGCTCTCAATCGCCGAGACGCGCTGCTGGGACACCTCCATCGCCTGGGCCACCTCGGCTTGGGTCAGCCCGACCTTCTTGCGCATGTCGGCCAGAAACCCCCCGCGCACCTGGGCTACCCGGCGCTCCCGTGCCTCCTGCAACGCCTGCCGGTCGTCGGGGTGGACGAACTCAGCGATGAACTCATCACGCGTATAGGAATGAAACTCGGTGCTCATGACAGCTCCTTCAGATACGCCTCATACCACTGCTCGGCCAGCGGGATGGATTGTCGGTACCACTGGTTCCATTGGCCGGACTTGTCGCCTGCGACCAGCAGGACCGCGTTGCGGAGGGGGTCGAAGATGAACAGGATCCGTACTTCGCTGGTTCCGCTGGACCCGGGCCGCAACTCTTTGAGATTGTGCAGGTCGGAGCCGCTGATCCGATCCACCAAGGGGCGTCCCAGGGCCGGGCCCTCATCCAAGAGCCGGTCGACGGCCTCGGCCACCAGCCTCCGCGTCAGTGGATCTCCAG
The DNA here is from genome assembly GCF_050942315.1 of Nonomuraea sp. CA-143628. Taxonomy (NCBI): domain Bacteria; kingdom Bacillati; phylum Actinomycetota; class Actinomycetes; order Streptosporangiales; family Streptosporangiaceae; genus Nonomuraea; species Nonomuraea sp. CA-143628. The sequence goes on along the minus strand of NZ_CP192072.1, from coordinate 4,487,496 downwards.
TACGCAACTCGTGGAGCCAGTCGCGTACCTGAGTGGTCAACACCAGCCGATATGCCATCCGCCCTCCAGACACAACAATATTATTGTACTCCGGGAGAGGCAAATGAGCACGACTTCGACCCCGCTCGTTTCCAGACGAAACCGCCGGCCTGCTACCAGGCCTGCTGGCAGCTGTCAGGACCCCAGACTCCCAGCGGCAAGCGACGACGAGCTTACAAACAGACGATCAGCCGCTATGTCATGGCCTCACCTCCGCCCTGCTGGGCGCACGAGTCATCGAGGCCAAGTGCGGCAAACTGATCAAGGTAATCGACCCGGAAGTCGGCAAGGGCCTCCGCTTCGCTCCGGACGTTCTCCCAGGCGGGCTACCGCCCGCCCCCTGGGGGACCTCGCTCCGCTCGGACCGCCTTCCCAAGGGCTACGCCCTCACGCTTCGCCATGGGGAGGCGGAAGCTTGGCTGGAGGCTCAAGGTGGGCCTTCAGCGGACGCGGACAACGGTTAACGGGCATACAGCACCCGCTTACGGCAGTAGTCCCAGCCCGATCGCCCCCCAGAACCGTTCGCCACCGCCTCACACCACCAGCGAGGGTCACTGGTTCCGCCCACCATGGGTGCCTTACCAGAACGGCGCCATGTCAAGACCGGTGGTCACGGGTAGCTCCGGTGGTTGAGCGGTGTGGCAGGGGTATGCGCTGGCTGGTGATTCGGGATGGGGCACGCCGTTGGCGGCCGCGTTGCGTGAGTGCGGTTCCTGACCTACGTGTTGATCTTCGGGCGCGATTTCGGCCCAGATGACTTTCCCGCCCCGTGGGGCGGGGTAGCTGTTCCAGCGGCGGGCCAGGGCCCCCACAGCGGCCATGCGTTGATCGAGTGGCGTTGTGTCAGGTGGGGTGGGGTCGGTGTCCCACACGTCGATGATCAGGGCGTCGGCACGGCGGTGTACCCGGATGCTGACCACGGCAAGGGTGGTGAGGTCGATGTCGCTGTATCGGAGGTTCGGGTCGGGATAGCCGGTGATCTCTACCGCACGGGCGATCAAATGCTCGGCGACCTGCTCGGCGGCGTGATCGAGATGTGCAAGGCCCCAAAGCCGGGCGGCGATCCGCGCGACTTGCGCACCGATGGTGGTCGCGGTGTGCAGCGCCAACAACGTGATTTCAGAAGCTGGGCCTACGGTGGGCGGCACCGGCGCGAACCGGCCGCTCATGACACTCCCCGATCCTCAGCAGGAAACACCAGCGGTTCTCGGAGATAGTGAGCGAGGGTGGGTCGCAAGGTCCATGGGGAGCACGCTGACCAGGACCGCCACCGCCGCGCCCGCAGGTGTGCGGGTCGGCATAGCCGGCACCGGCCGCGCGCGTCGACGCGGTGCCGCCCATTGACTCCCAACAGCGCCCCGGCAAGGCGTAGCACCCACTGTTTGGCCTTGGCCTGGTCAACGATGATCGCGGGCACCTGACTCACTAGCTGCTCAAACGTCCGGTCGTGGATCGGTGCGGTCATGGCGCGATCCCGTCGTCCATGACGACCACCTCGCACCGGGTCTCTACCTCGATCAGCATGCGCATGCCTCGGTAGATGCCGTCGAACTCCGACAAGTGCCTCGGGGCGGGGATCACGACGGCGGTGATGTCCGGCCTGCGTAGTGCGTGGAGGAGGGCCCCGAATGCTGACCGGCGGAACGGGTGACGGTCGGTGTAAATATCGACCAGGTCCAGCCCGGAGCGGGTCGCGAACGCCGACAAACGCCCGGTGACCTGGTCACTGTCAGCGGCGCTGGTGTCGGGCCGAACCCGCACGTACCCCACCGCCAACCGTCGCGCCGTGGGCGAAAGGACGGTCCCGGATAGCGTTCCCGGATGCGTGACCGCACCGGCCCCGACAGCGGGGCGGCTGTCCGCCGCCGTGATCCCCATGCTGGTCACCGGCTCCGATGGTTCCAAGTGTGTGGCCACTGTGCCTCCCTGCTGGTCGGTGGGGGTGCTCCCACAGTGACCAGCCGCCCACGCGTGGGGCCATGATCGATGGCGCATACCGGCATGCGCCCGGCGCATATCTAGATTCAGACAGTGAGCGCACGATTACATTTGACGTGCAGGATTCGCGGATCCGATGTGGCGGTGATCCAGATGACGGACACGAACGCTCGACACTGTCGCGCATGTGGCACGACAAGGCTTGCTCGGGACAACACCAGCGGCCGGTGCGCGGCATGCACGACCGGCACGCGCGGCACCGCCGATGTACCCGATGGGCCGCAGCGGGTTCCGCCGGAGTTCTGGAATCACCCCAACATGCGGGCGGCGCTGGGCCGGTGGCATATGGGACGGGTGATCGCGGCCTACCGGACCCACCAGCACCACGGCCGCCCGCTCCGACAGGAAACCGTGGCGGCGTGGGTGGGCATCACCCAGCCCCAGCTCTCCCGGATCGAGAACGGCCCCGCCATGGTCGATTTGGGCAAGCTGACTCAGTGGGCGCGGCTGCTCGATATCCCGACCGAGCTGCTGTGGTTTCAGGTTCCGGAGCAGCGCGCCCCCTGCCCGGCGCGGCACGTCCCCATTCCGGCTCCGGCCGTGGTGGTGGAGGTACCGCCTGGCGAGGGGCCAGCCGGTGATGACACGGCGACTATGCGGGGATGGCGGGTCATGGACGCCCAAATCGGGGGCGCGTACCTGTATGGCACCGTCACGGCGTACCTGCGTGACCAGGTGGGCCCCCGGCTGTTCGGCGGGGCGGGTGGCGCTGATGGTGTGGCGGTGTTCACCTCAGCCGCCGCGCTCACCGAAATGGCGGGGTGGATGGCACACGAGGCCGGGCGTGATGAGGACGCCCGGCGGCACTTTCACCGGGCCTGGGATCTGTCTACGATCGGGCGAGACCGGCATCTCGGCGTTCACGTGCTGAACAGCGTCGCGCACCTGGCCCACCACCAGGCCCGCCCCGATGAGGCGATCAGCGTGGCTCAGGCGGCCGCGCGGGCATTGGCCACCGGCCCACATAACCCCGAACTCCAGGCGAAATTGTTGGCCACACAGGCCCGATGCCATGCCACCCTCGGCCAAGCGCGGGAGGCGCGGGCGCTGCTGCACGACGCTGAGGCAGCCCTGCAAGGCACCCACGATGAAGCCCCATCGCCGTGGGTGTCCTCCTTCGATCAGGGAGCGCTGGCTTGTGACGCCGCCCGCTGCATGCGGCAGCTCGGCGACCTCCCCGCAGCGCAACGTCACGCCGAGCGCGTCCTAGAGCTACGCTCTGCCGGTCGTATCCGCTCCCGCGCATTCGGGAATCTCACCCTAGCCAGCGCCCTTATCGGACAGGGGGAGTTGGAGCGGGCGTGCGCTGTCGCCACCGACGTGATCCACTCCACCCAGGCGCTCGGCTCATACCTGGTCATTCAGCAATTTCGTGAGCTCCGCGCCCTCCTTAAACCCCACACCGCACCTATCGCGCGCGCCGTTGTTGAGTCTCTGGCGGAGGCATTGCGACAGCGCGTCTGGTGGTATCAATGGCTCACCGACAGCAACCCCCGGCCTGACACACCAAAGGCATGCCACCATGACCGATCCTGACCTCCGGCCGCTGTATGAACGTGACCCCGCCGCGTGGCACGCGCAGCTCGCCGAAGGCAACGCCCGTCAGGCCCGTAAACGGGTAGCGGCTGATGCGCTGATCCGCGACCACGACGGCCGCGTCCTGCTGGTCGACCCCACCTATAAACCGGACTGGGACACTCCCGGCGGCATGGCTGAAGCCAACGAACCACCCATGGACGCGCTACGCCGCGAACTCGCCGAAGAACTCAACCTCCAACTCCCCGAACGCATGGCGCTGGTGTGTGTGGACTGGGTAGCCCCGCACGGCCCGTGGGACGACCTATTGACGTTCGTTTTCGACGCCGGAACCCTCACAGCCGATGAAATCACCGCGCTGCGCATCACCGACGCCGAACTGGCGGCGTTCGAGTTCTGCACCTCCGACCAAGCACAGAAACGGCTCCGCCCTTACGTGTGGGCCCGCCTGTCCGCCGCTATCACCGCCGCCGACACCGGCACCGTTGCCTATCTCCACAATGGCCGCCCCAGCCCATAGCTCAGCCCCGGCACTTGGCCCCCACCGGGGCGTTTGCGGGTCATAAGAGCTAATCGGGGCGCGCTGCTGAGCTTGTCACCAGGGTGATACCCCCTCGAAGCACAGCCCGGAGTGCTTGGACTGCTCAGGCCGCGTTGGTGCGGTGTCCAGTGAAGCTCACCTGGGTGTCGTCGTTGTCGAGGGCGATGTTAAGGGTGGCGTCAAGGGCCTCGGCCAACTTGGCTAGAAGCGGCAGTGTGGGGACGGTGTCAGAGCCTTCGATCCGGGAGACTTTCGCCTGGGTGAGGCCTGCGCGGTCGGCCAATTCAGCCTGAGTGAGCCCGAGTTCGGTGCGCCGGTCGTACACCGCCTTCGCCAGGGCCATGGACAGCCGGATCTCGCGACGAGCCTCGGCCACGTCCTCCGACTCGGTGAAACCTGCGGCGAGCTTGCGTTCGCGCAAGATCTTCCAACGGCTGTGGCTCATTGCTCTCTGAACTCCTCGTGTGCTGGACCGTGTTCGGCCTCGCAGACGTTCTGAGCGAGCTTGGCGCGCCTGACTTCGGCATCCTCTCGTATTCTCGCGATCTGGCTCCGTCCCGCCTTAATCGCCAGCGGCGATCACGGTCGGCGGGCTGGCCTTGATGCTGCGCAAGCGCAGCAGGGTCCTGCCGTAGATGTAGGAGGGTTGCCGCGCGTAGCGGTCGAGACGCACCAGCCGGACCGTCCCTGTGGCACCAGGAGCCAACAAGTCGAGCGCTTCGGTCAGCAGTGCGGCAGCCCGTTCGGACTCAGCGGTGATGCCGCACGCTCCCTGGCCGGAGTGGTCGATGGCCATCCATGAGAAGAAGGCATCGGTGTCGAAGTGCATGAATACATCAGAGCCGTGCGTGGTAGCACGCCAGAAGAGGACACTAGGAGGCGCAGCCGGATGTCCGCCCCCATGTCCGCCCGTCTCTGGAGGTGCGCTGGATGACGATCACGTCCCGGCGGTTCCTGTCTGGGCCACCCGGCTGCTGGCCGCCCGTACCACCCGAGGCTGGTCGCAGCGAGAACTGGCCCAGCAGCTGATCAAAGCCTCTGCCAAACCGCTCCCCGAGCCGGCGAACCTGATCCGGCGAACCTGATCCGGCGCATTCGCGGCCACGAAACCGGCGAGCACCGGCCCGACGCCTTCTACACCAAGCTCTACTGCACTGCGTTCGGCGTGACGGAAGATCAGTTGTTCGGCACCGTCCTCAAACCGGTCCCCGCACTCGCCCTTCCGTCACTGACGCCCGACCCTGACCTGTACGAGCGCATAACCCGCGCTATCAAGAACCCGCCACGGGTCGATCTGGAAACCGTGCAATGGCTGGAACACTGCCTGGCCGAACACCGCCGTGCCGAGGACACCATCGGTAGCCGTCCGCTGCTACCACTCGTCCACGCTCAGCTGTCCACCGTGGCAGACCTCGCGAGGGGCGCCAAGGGGCCGCCGGCTGATCGGGCGGTCGCCGTCCTCGCCCAGTACGCCCAGTTCATCGCTTGGATGTGCCAGGACTCCCGTGACCATCCCGCCGCGCTGGCCTGGTACGACCGCTCCCACGCCTGGGCTGTCGAAGCCGGAGACGCCTGCCTCGCTTCAACCACCCTGAACATGCGCGCCCACCAGGCATGGAGCCTCGGCGACGCACACCGCTGCGTACGCCTCGCCGAGGCCTCCCGCTGGCAGGACGGCCGGACAACGCACGGCGTGCGAGGCATGGCCGCCCAAATGGCCGGCAGGGGGCACGCCCAGATGGGTGAGGCCAACCAGGCACGCACCAGACTCGCCGAAGCCGAAGAACTCATCAGAACCGCGGCCGAACACCCCGACGACGAGCCGCCCTGGATGTACTTCTACGGCGAGGGCTGGTTCCTCATGCAGCGCGGCATGGCCGAACTGGAACTCGGCGACGGCCGCCCCCTGCTCAAAACAAGCGCCCTCACCTGCAAATCCGGCCCTCATCGAGAAATCGGACCGGGAAATGATCAGACCAAACCACCTCGTGGATTCAGGCTCAGGCCAGCCCCGTCTGTGGCCCGACAACTCCTACTATCCGAATTCGGCATGCCGAGAAAAGGTTATTTGGTCAGGAAGACTCATTAATAAGCTCAAGGGCCTCGCTCAAGCCGCCTTCTGCGATGATTTTTCGCTCTCCAGTAGAAGCGGCAATTTCACGCTCAAGGATTTCAGACACAGCCGGACAAAATTCCGCCATCCCTCCCAACAGAAAAACAATACCTTGAAATTCTTCTCCCATAGCACCCGTCGCAGCATCTTCAATAAGCGGAAGCATCCCCATTATTCTAATGCGGCAATAGTCATCAATTTTCAACTCGCCCCCGTCCATGAATACTGTACGACCATGCGATGTTCCTCTGAACATTGCATCGAGCAAGTACCACGCTTCAGCCGAAAGATCTCCCCTTCTTTCGAGCTCGGCAAGGATAACGTCCGCAACTCCTGCGGCAGCAGAGTACAGGCTGCCTTGATTCACCACTTCGCAATACAGACTACCGTGAGCCGAACTGCGCTCCTGGGGCCGCTCGGAAAAGATCTCATCGATCAATCTGGGTATCATTTTTGCATCCCCAGTCAATGTGCTCAACCGTGACCAGTCCCACTCCACCAGCACCCCCATGGACCATTCTCTTGAGCTGAAACATTATCGGGAAACTTACTTTCGTTGATCCGCCCTTGACATGTAGAGCAATCTTTAGCATCTTTACGCTTGTTTGGCCATTGTGGATTACCGTATCGAATATCCGCGGGATTAGGCCCTTGGCGAACTAGCGTCTTTCCGCCCTTACGCAAATCATCTAGCCGGTCACCGGGTCGGCGGCTACGACCTGGTCACCGATCTTGACACCTTCGATCGGCTTGGCGCTGCCGTCGGCCATGAGGACCTTGGTGCCGGGGACGAAGCTGTTGCCTGGGTCGCAGTCAAAGATGGGCGCCGTTGGTGGCGTGCCGTCGGAGTCCGGGTCCGTCTGGGTGGGCTCGACTGCGGCGACACCGCCGGTGTCGGTCACCTTCCGAGTGTCAACGACCCGATCAAGCCCTATGCGTCGTAGCCAGGCCCGTCAATTCCCGTCTTCTCTCACTACGGGTGCCGTAGCCCTAGGCTTCATGGCTATGGCACGCACCAGTTCGAGCCCTCCGGTCAACATCACCGAGCCGTTTCCCGAGCTGAGCGCGTACGGAAGGACAGCCGTCCGTCTCCATCCACGGCCCGGAAAGCCGAGCATGCATGACAGCCACATCGGCGGACCGCTGATGTGGCCGTCGGCGGAGCCGTGGCCGGCGTGCGATCGTACGGTCACGGTGTATGACAGAGAGTCCGGGATACAGGACCGCACCCCTGAGAGCCCTGTGCCCATGGTGGGTGTTGCGCAGTTCTACGCACGGGACTTCCCCGAAATCCCTTTTCCCGAGGGCGCTGATCTGCTGCAAGTGCTGTGGTGTCCCAATAGCCACCTCTTGGAGGACACCGCGGCACCATTCCCGCTGCTGGTCTGGCGCCGCACCTCAGATGTCATAGACGTTATGGATGAGCTGCCCATGCGGCACTATGCCACCCCGGATAGCCCACCTGGGGCTCCGGCGGCTGAGCTCAGTGAAGAGTGCTTTCTGCCGCGCCCCTGTGTGCTGCATCCCGAGCGGATCACCGAATATCCTGAAAGCGATGAGCTCCCGGAGCAGCTCCAGAGGGGCCTGGACGAATGGGACGACGAGGCCGGCCTCATCTACGGCAACCTCCTGTCCATCGCGCCGGGCTGCAAGATCGGCGGATGGATATCCTGGAACCTCACCGACATGTACGAGTTGCCATGCAACGTCTGCGGAACGAAGACCCAGCCGTTCCTCAAACTGGACAGTAGCGAATGGGACATCGCCAGCGAGCCGCGATGGCGTCCCGTAGAAGAACGCCATCTTGAATGGGGGACACCTGAATACAAGGAGGCCCACGAGCCCACCACGCTCGAGATTGGCCGCTACGTAGCCCTTGTCATCTTCCTCTGCCCCCGATCCAGCGACCACGGCTACCGGCTGACCCTCCAATAGCCGCCGGCCAGGTCACGGCCAGATGCGTGGACTTCCCTGCCCGGCCGGCCATCCACATGGCGGACCGATTCCTGCTCGGGGCCGTGCGTCTTCTATCCTTCGTATCCGACCCGATCGGAGGAGTAGATCCAGTGAACGCTCAGCGCGACTACGCCGAACTCGTCCAGCGTGGCCTTTCGCTCGACCTGACCCGGGGAAAGCCGTCGCCGCGACAGCTGGATCTCGCCAACGACCTGCTCAAACTGCCCACGTCCTACAAGGCCGCCGACGGCACCGACGGGCGTAACTACGGCAACCTCCAGGGGCTCAGCGAGCTGCGGGAGCTGTTCGGGCCGCTGCTGCAGGTGCCCGCCGAGCAGTTGGTCGTCGGTGGCAACTCCAGTCTCGCCGTGATGCACGACACGATCGTGCACGCGCTGCTCACCAAGGTGCCCGGGGCTGAGCGGCGGTGGGTGGAGGAGCCGGAGGTCACGTTCCTGTGCCCGGTGCCGGGGTATGACCGGCATTTCACGATCTGTGAGCGGTTCGGGATCAAGATGGTGCCCGTGCCGATGAACGGCGAAGGGCCCGACATGGACGTCGTCGAGCGGCTGGTCGCCGAGGACGCGAGTGTCAAGGGCATCTGGTGTGTGCCGAAGTACAGCAACCCGTCCGGCGTCACCTACAGCGACGAGACCGTGCGGCGGCTGGCGGCCATGTCCACGGCGGCGGCTGATTTCAGGATTTTCTGGGACAACGCCTATGCGGTTCACCACCTCACCGACACCCACGCCGAGCTGGCCGACCTTCTGGCCCTGTGCACCGAGTACGGCAACGCCGACCGGGCCTTCGTGTTCGGGTCCACGTCCAAGGTGACGTTGGCGGGCAGTGGCGTGTCGTTCTTCGGGTCCTCGCCCGCGAACGTGAAGTGGTTCCTGGCCAACACCGCCAAGCAGTCCATCGGGCCCGACAAGCTCAACCAGCTCCGGCACGTCGAGTTCCTGAAGGACGCCGACGGGGTCGCCGCGCACATGCGCAAGCACGCCGAGCTGGTATGGCCCAAGTTCGAGCTGGTCGACCGGGTGCTGGCCAAGGAGCTCGGCGACCTCGGCACCTGGACGAGCCCGCAGGGCGGCTACTTCATCAGCCTCGAGGTGTCGCATGCCGGTGAGGTCGTGGCCAGGGCCAAGGCGGCCGGGATCGCATTGACTCCGGCTGGGGCCACGCACCCCTACGGCCAGGACCCCGACGACCGGACGATCCGGATCGCACCTACCTATCCGGATCTCGAGGAGCTGGAGCAGGCCATCACCGGTCTCGCCATCTGCGTCCGCGCAGTAGCCGAAGAGCGCGCCTGATCCAACAGCTCTAACTGAGCCTGCGCGCCTGATCCCAGGGTTTCGACTCAGCCCGCGCGCCTGACGCGCTCACGGCTTCCGGTACGACCGACCCGCCGTACCGGAAGTGCGGGTCAAGCGGTGCGGGTGCGGCGGAAGCCGAAGATGTACTCGCGGGTCTCACTGGGGTGGAACGACACCCCGACCCCGGGCTCGAACACCACGTTGTCCCGCGGGCAGTAACACAACCTCTCCCACACGGTGAGCGCCTGCACCCGGGCCGGCGCCTCCGCCGTGTCCCGCTTGCGGGCCCCGTACGACCCCAGCACGAACAGCAGCCCGAACCCCCAGAACAACCCGGTCAGGCAGAACGGCGCGAGCAGCACCTCGGTCCAGTTCGCGTCCTTGCCCATCGCGATCACCAGCGCGGTCACGAGGTGGACCAGGGCGGCGACGCCGAGCAGGATGTAGCCCTGGTTCCTGGTCCACGCCGTGTAGTGGCGGCTGGGGAACGACAGCCAGACCGCCAGCTGCGTACGGCTCATGAGGTGTTTCGAGGCGCCCAGCTGGGCCGCCGTCGGCAGATCGACGATGTCGCGCGTGGCGGCCATCCGGGCGCGGCCGATCCGGTACGTGGTGCCCGCCGCCACCACTCCAGGGACTGCGGATACCTGGTCAGATCGGCTGCATACCGGACACGTGACTTCCACCTGGGCAGTCTGGCCTTTAGCCGCGGTCGGCGCAAACCGTAGAGTTTCCCATGTGAGACCCATTGATGCCTTGGTGAACGCCCTTCCTGAGGGCCGCGTCCTGACCGACCCCGATGTCATCGACTCCTATGCCCGCGACCGTACGTTCCTGGAGCCCGGCAAGCCGCTGGCCGCGGTGCTCGCCACGTCGCGTGACGACGTGGTGACGACGCTCAAGTGGGCGACCGAGCACCGGGTCCCGGTGGTGCCGCGCGGCGGGGGTACGGGGCTGGCCGGCGCCGCCACCGCCGGTGACGGATCGGTGATCCTCTCCGTGGCCAGGATGACGGCGATCAAGGAGCTCTCCCCCGCCGACGAGATCGCCGTGGTCGAGCCCGGGGTGATCACCGCCGACCTCGACCGGGCGGCCAGGGAGCATGGGCTGATGTACGCGCCCGACCCGTCGTCGTACGAGATCTCCACGATCGGCGGCAACCTGGCCACCAACGCGGGCGGGCTGCGGTGTGTGAAGTACGGCGTGACCCGCGACTCCGCGCTCGGTCTGGAGGTGGTGCTGGCCGACGGCCGGGTCCTCGAGACGGGCCGACGCACGATGAAGGGCGTCACCGGGTACGACCTGACCGGCCTGTTCGTCGGCTCGGAAGGCACGCTCGGCGTGATCACCTCGGCGACGGTACGGCTGCGCAGGGCACCGGACAAGCCGCCGGCCACGTTCGCGGCGGAGTTCGGCTCGCTGCGCGACGCGGGTGCGGCCGTGTCGGCGATCATGGCCGCCGGGTGCCAGCCGTCGCTGATGGAGCTGCTCGACCGGGCGACGCTGGAGGCCATCGACGACTACCGCAACATCGGCCTGGAAACGAGCACGATCGCCATGCTGATCGGCCAGTCCGACGCGTCGGACAGCGAGTCGGTCGTCAAGCGCATGGAGCGACTGTGCGTCGACAACGGCGCGTCGTTCGTGGCGGTCTCCTCCAGCCCGCAGGAGACCGAGGAGCTGATCGGGCTGCGCAGAATGGCCTACGACGCCAAGGAGCGTCTTGGCGCGTGCCTGGTGGAGGACGTGTGCGTGCCGCGTTCCGCGCTGCCTGACATGATCATGGCGATCGAGGCGGCCGCCGTACGGCATGGCGTGAAGATCTGTACGGCCGCGCACGCCGGTGACGGAAACATTCACCCGGTCTTCATCTTCGAGCGTGGTATGACCGAGCCGCCCCCCGAGGTGTGGGCCGCGGCGGACGAGGTGTTCAAGCACGCTCTGCGGCTCGGCGGCACGCTCACCGGCGAGCACGGTGTCGGCGTCCTCAAGCGGCGCTGGCTCGGCCTGGAGTTCGGACCGGTGGCGCAGGAGATGCAGCAGGGCATCAAGGCCGTCTTCGACCCGCTTGGCCTGCTCAACCCGGGCAAGGCGATCTGAGTTCACCAAGCCGTGACCTAGCCCGGCCAAGGGGGCACGACCTGCTCCGAAACGCTGACATCTGGCGTCAAAAGATGAAACATCTGATGGGTCCGGGCAACGCCCCAAGGGTCACGCTGGTAGCGTTTCGCACCATCTGACGATTTGTTATACGTGGTCTTGGGGGTACGGCGTGAATCAGCACCAGCCGCTGGCGGCGGACGACCCGCGGCGGCTGGGGGCCTACGACCTCGTCGCCCGGCTCGGTGAGGGCGGCCAGGGAATTGTGTACCTCGGCCAGAGTGACACCGGCGAGCAGGCGGCGGTAAAGCTGCTGCACAACGCGCTGGTGGCCGACGCTGACGCCAGGAGCAGGTTCCTGCGCGAGGTCGCGGTGGCGCAGCGGGTGGCCAGGTTCTGTACGGCTCCGGTGCTGCACGCCGACCTTGAGGGCAGCCGGCCGTACATCGTGAGCGAGTACGTACCGGGGCCGTCCCTCCGGCAGTTGGTGATCAACGAGGGCCCGCGCCGGGGAGCGGCGCTGGAGCGGCTCGCGATCAGTACGGCGACCGCGCTGGCGGCCATCCACCGGGCCGGGATCCTGCACCGCGACTTCAAGCCCGCGAACGTCCTCATGGGGCCCGAGGGCCCCGTCGTGATCGACTTCGGCATCGCCCGAGCGTTGGACTCCCCCGGGGCGACGGCCACGGGCATGGCCATGGGGACGCCGTCATACCTGGCGCCCGAGCAGCTCAGCGGGGCGGCCGTGTCCGAGGCGGCGGACGTGTTCGCCTGGGGCGTCACGATGGTGTTCGCGGCGACGGGCAAGCCCGCCTTCGGCGCCGACTCGATTCCCGTGGTGATGAACCGGATCCTGAACGAGGAGCCGGAGCTCGGCGGGATGGAGGGGGCGCTGGGACAACTGGTGGCGGCGTGCCTGTCCAAGGACCCGTCCCAGCGGCCCAGCGCGGACCAGCTGATCGTGCACCTCACGGGGCAGCCGGCACCGCCCGCGTCCGTGGACCCGCTGATCACGGGCCCGAACCGCCAGGGCAACGGTCCTCAGCCTGACATTCAGACGGGCGCCGTCATGGGCGCCCCGGCGGGTACGGGGCCACAGCCGGGCGCGAACCCGCAGGACTCCTACCCCGGCCCCTGGATGCGGCCCAGCGCCGCCTCCCAGACGGGTCCGACCGGCCAGACCGGTCAGACCGGTCACTTCGGCCTTCCCGGCGCGACCAAGAGCGGCGCCCCGGCTCCCATGGCCGCAGCGGCCGGGACACCCCAGGGCAACCCCCCGAGCGGCCAGAACATGCCGCACGGCAACGCGTCGGCCGCCCCCGGGATGCCCGTCGGCGGCCAGGGAGGACCCGGCGGTCCGACGCAGCAGCAGGGCCCCATGGCTCAGGGGGCGGGCGCTCCCGGCCGGCCCATGGGCGGCGCTCCGGGACAGCCGATGGGCGTACCAGGACAGAGCGGCGCTCCCGGGCAGCCTATGGGCGGCGTACCGGGGCAGAGCGGTGCTCCGGGCTTCGGCGCAGGCGGCCCGGCGTATGGCCCCGGCGGCCCTAACGGCCCTGGCGGTCGTGGGCCCGGCACGAACGGGCCGGGGCAGCGGCCGCAGGCGGCTGACGCCGGGTCGGCGAAGCAGCGCCGTACCCTCACCTTCGCCCTGACCGGCGCCGCCGCCGCGGCCCTGCTGGTCGTGGGCGGCGCGGTGATCGTGCAGGCCAACAGCGGCGACGTCCAGAAGGTGGTCGCCGTCGGCAACACCTCCGAGGCCACCCCCACCGACGGCTCCGGGGGCGGACAGCCCGTCGAGCCGCCCCTGACGGAGGACAGCCCGGTCGTCTCGCAGCCGGTCCCGAGCGTGGAGCAGCCCGAGCCCACCAAGACCAAGACCAAGGAGCAGGTGATCCAGGACCCGAGCAGCCAGGTCCCGGTCACCGTCCCCACGGTCCCGCAGACGTCGAAGCCGACGACGCACCAGCCGGAGTCGGAGCCCAAGGCCACCAAGACCAAGGCCAAGCCCACCAACATGGTGGACCCGGATCCCGACCCCAAGACCTCGCCCACCGTGGACGACACGGACGACCCGAACCCCCAGCCGACCTCCAAGCCCACGACGAAGCCGACCGTGAAGCCCACGACGAAGCCGACGGTGAAGCCGACCGCCAGTCCCAAGCCGAACACCTTCAGCGCCACGGCGGTGTGCGGCTCCGGCTTCAAGGTGATCGACAGCCACACGCTGGGCAGCAATGCGACGATCTACCTGCTGTACGGCAACGGCAAGAACTGCGTCGTGACCATGTCCAAGCTGGTGTATCCCGGCAAGGTCTCGATGAACGCCACCCTCCAGGTAAAGAACGGCGGCAGCGGCAGCAACCCGGGCAAGTTCACCGCCTACGCGGGCCCGGTGCGGGTGGCGGCCGTCAAGAAGTGCGTGATCTGGGGCGGCTCCTGGGGCACCGCGTCCTGGAAGTCCGGCTGGAGCCACTGCACCTGAGACAGCGGAACCCAAGCCCTCCACGACGGAAAGGATCGTCGTGGAGGGCTTTTCGCGTGCCGGACAAGCGGGTTACCCTAGTTGACGTGATCGTCAAGTCCGAGCTGACCGCCCGAGGACGGCGTACGAGGGACGCACTCGTACGGGCGGGCCGGGAGGCGTTCGACGAGCACGGCTACGAGGCGGTGCGCATCGACGACGTGTGCGCCCGCGCCGGCGTCTCCCACGGCACCTTCTACACCTACTTCGACGCCAAGGAAGCCCTGTTCCGCGAGGTGGCGGCGGCGGTGGTCGGGGAGATGTTCACGGCGAGCGTCGTGGGTCCCGGCGTTCCCGGCGACCCGTACGCGCGCATCGAGGCGGCCAACCGGCTCTACCTGCGGGCCTGGGCGGCCAACTCACGGCTGGTCAGGATGCTCGAACAGGCCGCCACCGCCGAGGAGGGCCTGCGTGGCCTGCTGCTGGAGCTGCGCGAGGTGTTCGTCCGGCGCGGCGCCGAGGGGCTGCGGCGGCTGCAGGAGCAGGGGCTGGCCGACCCGGCCCTCGATCCCCGGCTGACGGCCGTCATGCTGGGCGGGATGGTGGAGCACTTCGCCCACGTCTGGCTTGACCTGGGCGAGCGGGCCGACGAGCGGACGGCCGTGGAGCTGCTCACCAAGCTCTGGGCCAGGGCCATCGGGTTGACATCGGCGTCAAGTTGGCAACAGGAGGGCGTGTGATCCGGAGCAGGCTCGATCCCAGCGGCGCCGACCATCGGGAGCGGCGCGCGGCGATGCTGGGCAAGCTGGAAGAGCTCGACGCCGAGCAGGCCAAGGCGGTCGCGGGCGGCGGCGACAAATACGTGGAGCGGCACCGGAAACGGGGCAAGCTGCTGGCCCGCGAGCGGATCGAGCTGCTCATCGATCCCGATTCCCCCTTTCTGGAGCTGTCGCCGCTGGCCGCGTGGGGCAGCGAGTTCCCGGTGGGCGCCAGCATGGTCACCGGGATCGGGGTGATCGAGGGCGTCGAGTGCGTGATCACCGCGAACGATCCCACGGTCAGGGGCGGCGCGTCGAACCCGTGGACGCTCAAGAAGTCGCTCAGATCCGCCGACATCGCGCTCCAGAACCGCCTGCCGTACGTCAATCTGGTGGAGAGCGGTGGCGCGGACCTGCCGACGCAGAAGGAGATCTTCATCCCGGGCGGGCGGATATTTCGTGACCTGACGCGAATGTCGGCGGCGGGGATCCCGACGATCGCGCTCGTGTTCGGCAACTCCACGGCCGGCGGCGCCTACGTGCCCGGAATGAGCGACTACGTGGTGATGGTGAGGGAGCGGGCCAAGGTGTTCCTCGGCGGGCCGCCGCTGGTCAAGATGGCGACCGGCGAGGAGTCCGACGACGAGTCGCTCGGCGGGGCCGACATGCACGCGCGCACCAGCGGCCTGGCCGACTACCTGGCCCTCGACGAGCACGACGCGCTGCGGATCGGGCGGCAGATCGTCCGGTCGCTCGCCTGGCGCAAGCTCGGCACGCGGCCTCAGGCCGTACAAGATCCGCTGTATCCGGCTGAAGAGCTGCTCGGGATCGTGCCGCAGGACCTGAAGGTGCCCTTCGATCCGCGCGAGGTGATCGCGCGGATCGTGGACGGCAGCGAGTTCGAGGAGTTCAAGCCGCTGTACGGGGCCTCGCTGGTGACGGGGTGGGCGCGGCTGCACGGCTATCCGGTCGGGATCCTGGCCAACGCGCGTGGCGTGCTGTTCAGTGAGGAATCGCAGAAGGCGACCCAGTTCATCCAGCTCGCGAACCAGTCGCGCACTCCGTTGCTGTTCCTCCAGAACACGACCGGTTACATGGTCGGCAAGGACTACGAGCAGGGCGGCATCATCAAGCACGGCGCGATGATGATCAACGCGGTGTCCAACTCGACGGTGCCGCACCTCACCGTGGTGATGGGCGCCTCCTACGGCGCCGGAAACTACGGGATGTGCGGCCGGGCCTACGATCCGCGGTTCCTGTTCGCGTGGCCGAGCGCGAAGTCGGCGGTGATGGGGCCCGCACAGCTCGCCGGGGTGCTGTCGATCGTCGGGCGGGCGTCGGCCGAGGCACGTGGTCAGGTGTACGACGAGGAGGGCGACGCGGCCATGCGGGCGATGGTGGAGGCGCAGATCGAGGCGGAGTCACTGCCGTTCTTCCTGTCGGGGCGGCTCTATGACGACGGGGTGATCGACCCGCGCGACACCAGGACCGTGCTGGGGCTGTGCCTGTCGGCGATCAACAGTGCCGCGGTGCCAGAGGCGGCGGGATTCGGGGTGTTCCGGCCGTGATCACTCGTCTGCTGGTCGCGAACCGGGGCGAGATCGCCCGGCGCGTCTTCCGTACCTGCCGCTCGCTCGGCATCGAGACCGTGGCCGTCTTCTCCGACGCCGACGCCGGAGCGCCGCACGTGGCCGAGGCCGACTACGCGGTACGGCTGCCCGGCGCCAAACCCGCGGAGACCTATCTGGACATCGACCGGATCATGGCGGCCTGCCAGGCGGCGGGTGCCGACGCCGTGCATCCGGGATATGGGTTCCTGTCGGAGAACGCGAACTTCGCCCAGGCTGTGCTGGATGCCGGGCTGGTGTGGGTGGGGCCGTCGCCGGAGTCGATCGCGGCCATGGGGTCGAAGATCGAGGCCAAGCGGCTGATGGGCGACGCTGGAGTGCCGGTGCTGCCATCGCTGACGGCGGCGGTCACGGCCTTCCCCGTGCTGGTGAAGGCGTCCGCCGGTGGTGGCGGGCGGGGTATGCGGGTGGTGCGCGACCCCGCCGAGCTGGAGCGGGAGATCGCGTCGGCGCGGCGCGAGTCCGAGTCGGCGTTCGGCGACGGGACCGTGTTCGTCGAGCCACTGCTCGAAGGGGCCAGGCACGTAGAGGTACAGATCCTGGCCGACCGGCACGGCACCGTTTGGGCGCTCGGCGAGCGGGAGTGCAGCATCCAGCGCCGGCACCAGAAGGTCGTGGAGGAATGCCCCTCGCCCGGCATCACCCAGCGGGTCAGGGACGAGCTCTGCGCGGCGGCGGTCAGGGCGGCCAAGGCCATCGGATACGTCGGCGCCGGGACCGTGGAGTTCCTGGTCAAGGGCGATCAGGTGGCCTTCCTGGAGATGAACACCCGGCTCCAGGTCGAACATCCGGTCACCGAGCTGGTCTACGGGGTGGACCTGGTGCGGCTGCAGATCGAGGTGGCCGAAGGGCTGGCGCTGCCGGACTCCCCGCCGCCGCCTCAGGGGCATGCGGTCGAAGTGCGGCTGTACGCGGAGGACGGGGACTATCTTCCGCAGACCGGGGTCTTGCGGCGGTTCGAGGTGCCTGGGGACGTACGGGTTGATTCAGGGGTGGAGGCCGGATCGGTCGTCTCCGCTCATTACGACGCGATGCTCGCCAAAGTGATCGCTCATGGCTCGTCCCGGGATGAGGCTGTACGGAAACTGACCACGGCGCTGCGACGCGCTCGAATCCACGGGCTCACCACCAACCTTGATCTGCTGGTGAGCGTCCTGACAAATCGGGATTTCATGGCCGGAGACACGCACACCGGCTTCCTCGACGAGCACCAGCAGGAGCCGGGGCGCCTCGATGAGCTGGCCGTGCTGGCCGCCGCCCTGGCGCAGGCCGCCGCCAACCGGGCCGCCGCGCCGGTCCTGCGCAGCCTGCCCTCCGGCTGGCGCAACGTCCGGTCACAGCCCTCGCGCGTCGTCTTCGACGAGGCCGAGGTCGTCTACGAGCCGCTTCCCGACGGCATCGAGCTGGTCCATGCGGACCCGTCCAGCATCGTCCTGGAACGCGGCGGCGTACGGCACACCTTCGACATCGCCCACTACGACGGGAAGGTCTGCGTCGACTCCCCCAGCGGTTCCGTCGAGCTGACGCCCGCGCCACGGCTGCCCGAGCCCGTCGAGCAGGTCGCGCCGGGCTCACTCTTGGCCCCCATGCCGGGTAGCGTGCTGCGGGTCGAGGTCGAGCCGGGTGACCGCGTGGCGAAGGGCCAGGCGGTGCTGGTGCTGGAGGCGATGAAGATGGAGCATCAGATCGCCGCGCCCGCCGAGGGCGTCGTCTCCGGCGTACACGTCGAGAAGGGGCAGCAGGTCGAGGCGGGCGCCGTGCTGGCGATCATCCGGGAAGGGGACTCATGACGAGCCTGGTCCACAAGGAGCTGGCCGGCGGCATCGCGACGATCACGCTGGACTCGCCGGCCAACAGGAACGCGCTGTCCGTACGGCTGCTCGGCGACCTGGAACGCCGGCTGAACTGGGCGCTGACCGAACCGGACGTCCGGGTGATCGTGCTGACCGGCGCGGGCCCGGTGTTCTGCTCTGGCGCCGACCTGAAGGAGCAGCGCGTCGAGCCCGCTTCCGGGGTCGGTGACGCGCCGGTGACGGCGTCGTTCCCGGAGATCCTCTCGCTGATCTGGGAGAGCCCGAAGCCGATCATCTGCCAGCTGAACGGCACGGCCCGCGCGGGCGGGCTCGGCCTGGTGGCCGCGTGCGACTTCGCCATCGCGCCGGTGACGGCCTCCTTCGCGTTCACGGAGGTACGGCTCGGCGTCGTGCCCGCGATGATCGCCGTACCGGTCCTGCGCAGGCTCGACCCCCGAGCTGCGGCCGAATACTTCCTGACCGGCGAGGTGTTCGACGCGGCCAGGGCCGTGGAGATCGGGCTGCTGACGCGGGCCGTACCCGCCGAGGAGCTCGACGCGACCGTGCGGCACTACGCCGGGATGCTGCTCAAGGGCGGCCCCGAGGCGCTGGCCATCACGAAACGGCTGGTCAGGGAGCTGCCGCAGGTGGCGTTCGAGGAGGGGCTGCGGCAGATGACCGCGCTGTCCGCCCAGCGCTTCACCTCCGAGGAGGGTCAGGAGGGCATCGCGGCCTTCATGGGCAAGCGCCCCGCCAAATGGGTTCCCTCTTCATGACACTGCGCATCGCCAACTGCAGCGGCTTCTACGGTGACCGGCTGTCGGCCGCGCGGGAGATGGTCGAGGGCGGGCCGATCGACGTGCTCACGGGCGACTGGCTGGCGGAGCTGACGATGCTCATCCTGGCCGGCAACCGCCTCAAGGGCCGCCCCGGCTACGCGCCGACGTTCCTGACGCAGCTCGAAGAGGTTCTCGGCACCTGCCTCGACAACGGCATAAAGATCGTGACCAACGCCGGCGGGCTGGACCCGGCCGGGTGCGCCGCCGCCGTACACGAGCTCGCCGCCCGCCTCGGCCTCTCCCCCAAGGTCGCCCACGTCACCGGCGACGACCTCACCGGCCGCGACCTGGACCTGACCAACGCCGACACCGGCGAGAAGCTCACCGCGACGCCCCTGACCGCCAACGCCTACCTGGGCGGCCGCCCGATCGCGACGGCCCTGTCGGCGGGTGCCGACGTCGTGGTGACCGGCCGCGTCACGGACGCCGCCCTGGTGACGGGCCCTGGCATCTGGCGGTACGGCTGGCAGCCTGACGAGCTCGACCCTCTGGCGGGCTCGGTGGTCGCGGGCCACATCATCGAATGCGGCTGCCAGGCCACGGGCGGCAACTACGCGTTCTTCCAGGACGTACCGGATCTGGCGCACTGCGGCTTCCCCATCGCCGAGCTGCACGCCGACGGCTCCTCCGTGATCACCAAGCACCCGGGGACGGGCGGCCTGGTCTCGATCGGCACGGTGACGGCCCAGCTCGTCTACGAGATCGCCGGCCCCCGCTACCTCGGGCCCGACGTGGTGGCCCGCTTCGACACCATCACGCTGTCGGACGACGGCCCCGACCGGGTGCGCGTCTCCGGCGTACGCGGTGAGCCGCCGCCCGGCACGCTCAAGGTCGCGGTCAACTACCTGGCCGGATACCGCAACACGATGACGCTGGTCCTGACGGGCCTGGACATCGAGGCCAAGGCCCGCCTGGCGGAGGAGACTCTCTGGGCCAGGGTGCCGAAGGAGTCGTTCGACGACGTGGACGTCACGCTCGCGGACGGGGGGCTGCTGCGGATCACGGTCATGGACGCCGACCAGCGCCGGGCCGGACGCGCCTTCTCCTCGGCCGTGGTGGAGACGGGGCTGGCCAGTTACCCCGGCTTCTACGGTCTCGCGCCGCCGGGCAACGCTTCGCCGTACGGAGTGTATTGGCCGGTGCTGATACCGGCCGCGGAGGTGCGGGCCCGGGTCTTCCTGGACGGCGAGGAGGTCCCTGTGCCTGTGGACGTCTCGGCAGCGGCCGACTCGGCGCCGGACGTTGTACGGCGTCCCCCGTCGCGGCTTTCGACAGACCAGCCCACCGTCCGCCTCCCGCTGGGCCGTCTGGCGGGTGCCCGCTCGGGCGACAAGGGCGGCAACGCCAACCTCGGCGTCTGGGTCGACACGGTGGAGCGGTACGACTGGCTGGCGGCCTACCTGACGACGGACCGCCTGAAGGAGCTCCTCCCCGGCCTGGCGGCCCACCGGATCACCCGCTACGAGCTGCCGAACCTCCACGCGCTCAACTTCGTCGTCCACGGCCTGCTGGGCAGGGGCGTGGCGGCCAGTCCTCGCATGGATCCCCAGGCCAAGGCGCTGGGCGAGCAGCTACGCGCCCAGCCGGTCGACGTGCCGGAGATGCTGCTGGCCGAAAGCGGAATCCACTTGCCCGATCACAGTCCGTAGTCTTATTGTTACCGGCGGGATGACTATGCGGAGTCGCTAACTAGGCGACGGAGATCGTCATGGGTAAGCACGAAGGCGACCCCAAGAAGTACAAGCCGTACATTGCCCCCAAGGCCAAGGACGAAGACACCTTGTGCGGCGGAAACGGCAAGCACAGCGGCGGAAAGGGCGACAACAAGGACAACAAAGACAACGGGGACAAGAAGTGAACGCCCCCAGCCGAATCGAGCGGATGCTCGACGAGATCCAGGCCGTTTCCACGCGCAGCAAGTGGGTGCTCAGCGCACTGCGAGCCGTACCCCGTCACCTGTTCATCCCGTCGATCGCGCAGGCGTTCGTCGGGTTGGAAGAGCGTGAGGTCATCGTCGACCGCGACGCCGACCCCGATACCTGGTGGGAGGTGGTCTACTCCGACAGCGTGCTCGTCACACAGGTCGATGACGGTGCCACCGAGATCAAGCTCGGCGTCAGAGGCTCCACCTCGTCCAATTCCGCGCCCAGCACCGTAGCGGACCTGCTCCAATGGCTGGACCCCGAACCCGGCCATCGGGTGCTCGAGGTGGGCACCGGCACCGGCTGGACCGCCGCTCTGCTCTCTCACGTGGCCGGCGCGACCAACGTCACCTCGATCGAGATCGACAGGGCTAACGCCGAGCAGGCGGCCAAGAACCTCGGCGCCGCCGGAGTACAGCCGCATCTTCTCGTCGGCGATGGCGCGTACGGCTTCCCCGACCACGCCCCCTTCGATCGGGTGCATGTCACGTGCGGCATCCACACCGTGCCCTACGCCTGGATCGCACAGTCCCGGCCCGGCGCGGTGATCGTCGCCCCATACTGTCCCGGCTTCGGCCTCAACAATGCGCTGCGGCTCGTGGTCAGGCCGGACAGCACGGCGATCGGCCGCTTCCCCGGCTTCGCCTCATACATGATGATGCGCTCCCAGCGGAGCACCGACATCGGCGACTTCGACCCCGACCAGGCGCAACTGTCCACCACCAGGATCGACCCGCGCACCCTCGCCTACGCCCCGGCCGGAGCCGACCTGGCGATCTCGACGCTGACCGGCCTGCAATCTCGCACCTACCGCGAGGCTGATCTCTATCGCATGTGGGTCATCGGCGACAGCGGCCGGTGGGCGGCGGCGACCTGGGAGCCGAAGCGGGACGTCTACGAGGTCTTCCAGATCGGCGACCGGGACGTCTGGCAGGAGGCCGTGGACGCCTACTACCGGTGGGTGAGCTGGGGCGAGCCCGACCGTGACCGGTTCGGCATGACGGTCACCCCCGAAGGCCAGCACATCTGGCTGGACACACCGGAGCGTGTCATCAGCCGATAGGTCATACGTGAGCCTCCTGGGCGCGCCAGCCCAGGAGGCCCGCGCCCAGCAGACCCGCGTGGACGCCGAGGGCCGAGACGCGCAGGGCCGGTGGATGACGGAAGGTGAGCAGGGCCGACAGCCGGTCACGGAGGGGCGCGATCAGGGTGTCGCCCGCCAGCGAGAGGCCGCCGCCGATGACGACCAGGGCCGGGTCGAGCAGCAGCGTGTACGTGGCCAGGGCCAGGGACAGCGCCTCCACCGCCTCATCCCAGACCGCCACGGCCTCAGCGTCGCCCGTCAGCACGCGGGCGACCACGTCGGCGGCGGAGTCCTCGCCGCAGCGGGCCGCGATGGCCGAGGCCGAGGCGTACGCCGCCAGGCAGCCGCGCTGGCCACAGGCACAGGGGAGGCCGTCGGGCCGTACCGGGATGTGGCCGATCTGGCCGGCCCAGCCGGCGGCTCCGCCGTACAGGCTGCCGGACAGGACCACCGCGCCCGCGATGCCGGTGCCGATGGGGAGGTACACCACGTCTCCCGACCCGCCGCCGTACGCCAGTTCGGCCTCCCCCGCCGAGCGGACGTCGTGGCCGAGCGCGACCGGCAGGTCGACCTCGGTGAACGCCTCGACGGGCACGTCGCGCCAGCCGATCGCGGCGGAGAACACCGCGTGCGTGGCAGTCACCAGCCCCGGCACGGCCAGCCCCACCGCGACGGGCTCCAGACCGCCGGACGTGCGGCGGCGGGACAGGTCTGTGACGAAGGCCGAGATGGCGGCGATCACCCGTTCGGGGCCCTCGGCGCGGGGCGTGGCCCGGCGCTCCACGTACAGCGGAGTCCCGTCGCGGCCGACGAGGCCGCCCTTCAGCGTCGTCCCACCCACATCGACCGCCACCACGCATTCCACCCGCCTAGTAAATCGTTTGAACGAGCGACCGGCGACCAGGAAGGCTGTGCGGCATGAACCCGCGCCTGCTGTCCCGAGCCGACCTCGACGCCTGCACCCGCCTGGCCCAGGACCGCGAGTGGCCGCCCGAGCGGCACAAGTGGGGGCTGCTGTTCGAGGTCGGCGAGGTGTACGGGATCGACGCGCCCGACGGGGACGGCCTCGCCGCGACGAACATCCTGACCCGCTACGGCGACGGCCACGCCGTGATCAGCATGGTCCTCACCGCCTCCCGGTACGGCAGGCAGGGGCTTGCGGGCAAGCTGATGGAGCATGTGCTGGGGCAGGCGGGAGAGCGTGTCGTCTGGCTGCACGCGACCGAGAACGGGCGCCCGCTGTACGAGCGGCTCGGCTTCCGTACCGTCGGCAGGGTCGCCGCGCATACCGGTGTCTTCCAGGGCGAGCGTTCCGGCCGGACCCGGCCCGCCACGCAGGAGGATCTCGGCGCGATCCTGGCGCTGGACGCGGAGGTGTTCGGCACGGACAGGTCGGCGCTGCTGCGCCGCATGTTCGGGTTCGGGGAGCAGGTGCGGGTCGCCGAGGGCGGGTTCGGGCAGGCGTGGCGCAACGACGGCAACGTGGTCATCGGCCCTGTGGTGGCGCGCGACCAGGCGACCGCCGAGGCGCTGATCGGCGACCTGGCCCTGGACGTGGGCGGCGTCGTGCGACTGGACCTCGACCTGGCCAAGGACGGCCTGGTCAGGTGGGCGGGTGAGCACGGCATCGGCAACCCGTGGCCGGTCTCGCTCATGGTGCTGGGCGGCGAGCTTCCGGGGGATCGGGCCCGCCAGTTCCTGCCGTACATGCAGGCGCTCGGTTGACCGGCCGAACGCGCCTCTCATAGGGTGCTAGAACTTAATTCTACAAGAGGGCGGCGATGACCTCCACCCACATCGACGTCGGCGCCATCGACTTCGGCGCGCTCGGCGCCTGGATGGACGCCCAGGGCCTGCCCGGCGGCGACATCGGCGACGCCGTCCCGGTCCTGGGCGGCACGCAGAACGTCATGGTCCGCTTCCAACGCGGCGACACCCCGTACATCCTGCGCAGACCTCCCCTGCACGCGCGGCAGCAGAGCAACGAGGTGCTGCGCCGGGAGGCGCGAGTGCTCGCGGCGCTGCGCGACACCCCGGTGCCCGCGCCGAGGCTGGTGGCCGCGCAGACGGCGGACGAGCCGGTCTACTACCTGATGGAGCCGGTCGACGGCTTCAATCCGTCGAACGGGCTGCCCGAACCGCACGCCTCCGACCCCGCGATCCGGCACCGGATGGGCCTGGAGGCGGCGGGCGCGCTGGCCGAGCTGGGGCGCGTCGATCCCGCCGTACTGCCCGCCTTCGGCCGGCCTGAGGGGTTCCTCGAACGGCAGGTGCCGCGCTGGCTCAAGGAGCTCGACTCGTACGGCAGGCTCGACGGCTACCCCGGACCCGACATCCCGCGTCTGGCCGAGACGGCCGAGTGGCTGGAGCGGCATCGGCCCGCGACGTTCACGCCGGGGGTCATGCACGGCGACTACCACTTCGCGAACCTGATGTTCGCCCACGACGGCCCCCGCGTGGCGGCGATCGTCGACTGGGAGATGTCCACCATCGGCGACCCGCTGCTCGACCTGGGCTGGCTGCTGGCCACCTGGCCGTCGAACAACGACCACGTCCCGGGCCTGCCGCCGCCGGGAGAGCTCGTCGCCTACTACGCGGCGCTGTCCGAGCGCGATCTGTCGGCCATCGACTGGTACGCCGTGCTGGCCTGCTTCAAGCTGGGCATCGTGCTGGAAGGCACCCATGCCAGGGCCTGCGCCGGCCAGGCCCCCAAGGACATCGGGGATCGGCTGCACGCCACCACGCTGGCCCTGTTCGCGAGGGCTCAGGAGTTCATGGGAGGGCTGCTCTAAATACCGATTTTTCCTAAAACGATCACTTATGTCCGCCTGAGTCATACAATTGCGCGCAATTGCAGTTGATACTCGGGGAAGGATAGATATGCGGATGCGGTTCCTCGGCTCCACCTCGGAGGCGGGCGCCTGCCCCACCCTGTACGAGACCGATCGGGGCACGATCGTCGTTCAGGGCCTCGAACTCACCGACAAAGAAGCCCTCGCGGACCTCCGTGACATCCTCGATGGCGAGACGGCAGTGGAGGTTCCCCGCGAGCTCATTACCGAAATAGCGCGCCGAGTCCTGGCCGAAACTCCGGTAACCGCTTTCCCGAGCAGGGACGGAACACCCGCCGCGACCGATTGATCACGATTGCAAACCGGCTCTGGCATGATCCACGCAACCCGGTCTAGCCTCATGCGGTGACGTCGTTTCAGCAGGCGCGCGTCGACCTCGGCAGCCAGCTACGCCAATTGCGCGAGGCCGCCCACCTTTCGGGCAAAGACCTGGCCGAAAGGCTCCGGTGGCAGCCGTCGAAGGTGTCACGCCTGGAGAACGCCCGGCAGACCGCCACAGAGGACGACGTGGTCGTCTGGGCGGCTGCCGTACACGCGCCTTCGGAGACGGCCGACGACCTGATCCGGCAGTCCATCGCGCTGCTGGAGCGGCACGACGACTGGAAGCAGCGGCACCGCAGCGGCCTGGCCGCCCTCCAGGAGGACATCCGCGACCTGGAGGCACGCACCAAGCTCTTCCGGGTGTTCGAGCCGGCGATCGTCATCGGGCTGCTGCAGACCTCCGAGTACGCCAGGCACGTCTTCCGCAAGGTCAAGCGCCTCTACAGCGCCGCCGACCAGATCGACGCGGCGGTCCGCGTACGGATGCAGCGCCAGGAGATCCTCTATGACCGGAGCCGTACGTTCAGGTTCGTCGTGACGGAGTCGGCGCTGCGCACCCGGATCGCCCCGCTCGACGTCATGCACGGCCAGCTCGACCGGCTGCTGGCGGTGAGCACGCTGCCGAACGTGGAGTTCGGGGTCATCCCGTTCAGCACCGAGATCCCCTCGTCGCCGATCAACGGGTTCTGGATCTACAACGAGGCCATGATCGGGCTGGCCACCATGACGAAGGACCTGGTGCTGCGCGACCCCGACGACATCGCCTTCTACGTGCGGGCCTTCGAGGACTACGCGAAGTGCGCGGAGTTCGACGAGGCGGGCCGGGACGTCATCATCGGCATTCTTAACGACTACCGGAAACAATCCTCACATTAACCATCGCAATTGCTTGCCTCCCACCACAAGATCGTGCAATTCTGTCGCGAGACGTTGCGGAGGTGATGCATGATGCTCGACACCGCGCTCAGCCTCGAGCGGTTCGCGTGGTATGCGCGACGACACGCCGACCTGGCGATTCAGAACGTCGCTCTTTCCAGCGACCCCGCCTATGTGTCCGTGCGTAACCGCTTCTCCGCGAACCTGGCCGAAACCGTCACCCTTTCCGAGGGTGGGAGTTTCCTCACCTCGTGGGGCTATCGGCTTGGAACGACGGACGACGTCGAGGGCGCGGCCGCCCGGCTGGCCTTCCTCCTGGCCGCGCTGCCGGCCTAGGCCCTTTTTTTTAGGCCCGTCGGGAAAGCGCCTTCCCTATTCGAACGCCGAAGGCTGGATCCCGGCCTCTCTGGCCGCCGCCGTGTGCGCGTGGTCCAGCAGGCGGGAGCGGGTCAGGACCGCCGGGTGGAGCGTGTAGCGGATGACCAGGCCGTCCAGCATGGCGTCGATGCGTTCGGCCGAGGCCGCCGGGTCTTCGCACCTGAACTCACCCGATTCCGTACCGTCCGCGAGGACCTGAGTGAGGGCCCCCAGCCACGCCGATTCGAGCTCCAGCATGATCTCGCTGACTGCCGGCTCGCGGAGGGCGGTGTTCCAGGCGTCGATCCACAGCAGCCAGCTCTGGTCGGAACGGGACTCCGGGATGTAATAGCGCAGAACCCGGTCCAGGCGCTCGACCGCGGTGCCGGGGCCGGCCGCCAGCTCCCCCAGGCGGGCTCCCTCGATGTCGAGGGTGGCCCGCAGCATGGCGGTGATCAGCTCGTCCTTGGTGGCGAAGTGGTAGTGGATGAGGCCACCGCTGACGTTGACCGACTTGGCGATGTCGGCGATCCGGGTGTGAGCCAGGCCGCGCTCCAGGACCACCTTGCGGGTGGCCTCCAGGAGCTCGGCCCTGCGCTGGTCTGCCTGCTCGGCCCGGTTCGTACTCCGCACCGGGTCAGCCTATCCGCCCTCAGCAGCCTGACTTGTAGAGGACCTTCTGGATCTCGGGGGTGTTCAGGTTCTGCTTGGTGACGATCGTGGCGTCGGTCGGGATCGAGGCGGTGACCGGCTGGCCCTTCACCGCGGCGACGGCCTGCTCGACGCCCTTGGCGCCGATCTCGCCGGGCAACTGGGCGATCAGGGCGGACACGACGCCGTCCTGGAGCTGCTTGACCTGTGCGGGACCGGCGTCGAAGCCGACCATCTTCACCTTGTCCAGCTTGCCCGCCTGCTGCAGCGCGGAGCCCGCGCCGGTAGCGGAGTTGAGGTTCGTGGCGAAGATCCCGGCCAGGTCCGGGTCCTTGGCCAGCGCGGCGTTGACGATCTTGGAGGCTTCGCTGACGTCGTTGTGCGAGTACTGGACGCCGAGATAGGAGATCCCCGGATGGTTCGCCTTGATCTCCTCCTCGAAGCCCTTGATCCGGGCGTCCACCGAGCTGACGCCCGGGTCGGTGGAGATGACCAGCGCCTTGCCCTTGTCGCCGATCTGCTCGGCCAGCGCCTTCGCGGCGGCGGCACCGCCCTTGACGTTGTCGGTGCTGATCCGGGACAGGCCGATGCTCGGGTCCTCGACCACCGTGTCCACCAGGATGATCTTGATGTCCTGCTGCTTGGCCTGGGTGAGCGGCGCGATCAGCGCCTTCACGTCGGTCGGCGCGATCAGGATGGCGTTGGGCTTGCTGGCGATGACCGAGTTGACGATCGGCGTCTGCAGCGTCGGATCGAACTTCTGCGGCCCCTGTACGTCGAGCTGCACACCCAGCTCCTTGGCCTTGGCCTTGGCGCCGCAGGCCATGGTCTCGTAGAACTCCTCCCCCGCCAGACCTTGGATGAGCGTTATCTTGGTGGGCCCACTCTCGGTTGTCGTCGTCCCACCACCACAGGCCGCGACGGTGAGCAACAGCGTCGCGAGTGCCAGAGCCTTACGCATGCCTGTCTCCTTACTGGTCGCGCCTGCCGCGCTGCCACTGGTCGACATAGACGGCGGCGACGAGCACGGCGCCCACCACCACCTGCTGCCAGAACGGCCGCACCCCGAGAATCTGGAACCCGTTCTGCAGCACCACCGGGATGAACACCCCGATGACCGTCCCGACCACGGTCCCCACGCCGCCGAACAGCGAGGTGCCGCCGATCACCACGGCCGCGATGGCCTGCAGGTTGTCGGTGGAGTGGGCGGAGACGCCGGTGATCCCGTACTTGGCGAGCGACAGGTACCCGGCCAGGCCCGCCAGCAGCCCCGCCAGGCCGTACACCTTGATCAAATGCCTGTTCACGGCCACGCCGCCGCGGCGGGCCGCCTTGGCGTTGGAGCCGATCGCGTACGTGTGGCGGCCGAAGCGGGTGCGCGCCAGCGTGACGCCGAGCACGGCGGTGATCACGGCGCAGATCCACGCGATCGTCGGCACGCCGAGCCAGCGCGCCAGTCCCAGGCCGAGGTTGAGGTCGCCGGGCGCGCGCAGATCCACGCCCCCGGTCAGCAGCAGCGCGCCGCCGAGCGACATGCCCAGCGTGCCGAGCGTCACGATCAGCGCCGGGATGCGGCCCTTGGCGATCAGGAAGCCGTTCAGCAGCCCCCAGGCCAAGCCAGTCAGTACGGCGGTGGCGGCGCCGAGCAGGAGTGAGCCGGTGGCGTCCATGAGCTTGGTGGCCGCGACCGCGCTGAACACCAGCACTCCCCCGACGGAGAGGTCGATGCCCGCGGTGATGATGACGTAGGTCATGCCGGTGGCGAGGAGGAGCAGGATGGCGGCGTCGCTGACCAGGTTGAGGAGGTTGAAGGAGGTGGCGAAGCTGGTCGGGCGGAGGATCGAGAAGAGGATCAGGAGGGCGGCCAGGACGGCGGCTATCCAGACGACTTGGCGGTCGCGCAGGCGGGTCTTCTCGGGGGCGCTCGTTTCGGGCGGCGATTCGATGACACTCACTTGGGAATCTCCGATTGCTCGGCGACCTGGCCTTCGGCTGGCTCGATTGTTTGACCGGAGGCTTGTTCGATGGCGCCTGTCATGGCGCCGACCAGATCCTCCATCGAGACCCGCGCCGTCTCGAACCTGGCCACCCGCCGCCCCAACCGCAGCACCTCAACCCGGTCGGACACCGCCTTGACGTCCTGCATGTTGTGACTGACCAGCACCACCGCCACCCCGGTATCCCGCACCCGGCGAATGAGATCGAGCACCTTCTGCGTCTGCACGACCCCGAGCGCGGCGGTCGGCTCGTCCATGAACACCACCCGGCGCGCCCACGTCACCGCCCGCGCGACCGCGACCCCCTGCCGCTGCCCGCCCGACAACGTGGAGACAGGCGCGCTCTGCGACATGAGCCGTACTCCGAGCGTTTCACAGGCCTCTCTGGTACGGGCCCGCATGGCCGCGTTGTCGAGTAGCCCGAGCCGACCGCGCAGACCTTTTTGCAGCAGTTCCCTGCCGAGGAAGAAGTTCGCCGCCGGGCTCAGATCGGCACACAGCGCGAGATCCTGATAGACCGTCTCAATTCCGGCTCCCCTGGCGTCCTCAACCGACCCGAACTCCACGGACTCGCCGTCTACGACGATCTCGCCGGCGTCCGGTCCTTCGGCGCCCGAAAGGATGTTGACCAGCGTCGACTTCCCAGCGCCGTTGTCGCCGATCAACGCCACGACCTCGCCGGGAAGCAGCGCGAAGTCCGCGCCGCGCAGCGCCTCCACGTGGCCGTAACTCTTGACGATCCCCCGGGCTTCCAGCAGCGGTGCGGACATAGAACTATCAAGTGCCGCGTATGACATCGTTGTCAACCCCGATCTTCACATGGCTTGGTATGGCCGTGCGAAGCTCCCCGAGCCCCCGGACGCTTACGCTGTTGGGGACTTGGCGTCACGAAGGACCCGGACGTGCATCGTACGTCCCCTTCCCCACGCGGCCGGGCGGGACGATGACGATCGACCTTCGAGAAGATCATCACCCGGGCGCTCATCTCCCAGCTCCGTCTGCCAGGATGCGAGCTGTCCGATCTATTCGATCTAGAAGGAGGGAGTCTTGACATGGCAGTGACCGACACCGGAATACGGCGATTACTCGCGGACTCGGGGGAGCAACGCGGCTGGGTGTCACCCAGAACGGACCTGGTCACCGCACTGCTGGGGGTCTGGTTCGGCATCGGGCTGATGATCGACGCGTGGGCGCACTCGAACCTCACGCAGCTGGAGACGTTCTTCACGCCTTGGCACGCGGCGTTCTATTCGGGGTTCGCCGTGGTGTCCGGCTGGATCATCTGGCAGGTGTGGCGCAACGTCCAGACCGGCCGCCAGGGGGTCGCGGCGGTGCCCACGGGCTACCTGGCCGGGCTGCTCGCGATTCCCGGGTTCGCCGTCTTCGGGCTCGCGGACATGATGTGGCACACCTTCCTCGGCATCGAGACCACCCTCAACATCCTGTTCAGCCCCTCGCATCTCGGGCTGATCGTGACGATGCTCCTCATCATCACCACACCGCTCCGCTCCCTGTGGAACGCCCCCGGCCTTGGCCCGAGCCCTTCGCTGGGCCGGATGCTCCCGGCACTGATCGGGCTCGCGTTCGCCACCACGCTGGTGTCGCTGTTCCTGGGGTACGCCGATGCCCTGCAGTGGAGCCCGCAGGGCATCGTCAGGGCCTTCTCCGACATGGAAGGCCAGGGCGCCGACCGGCTGGCCGGCGGCCTGGTCATCAGCAACGTCGTCACGCTCGCCCCCGTACTGCTGCTGGCGCGCCGCTGGCGCCTGCCGTTCGGTAGCGTGACCATCCTGCACGCGGTGGGCATCCTGATGTCGGGCGCGCAGACCGCGTTCGGGAACCTGGCGGTGCTGCTGACGTTCGTGGCCGCGGGGCTTGTGAGCGACCTGCTGATCCTCTGGCTCAAGCCCTCGGGCGAGCGACGGGGCGCTTATTGGGCGTTCGCCGGGTTGTCGGGCTTCCTCACCTGGTCGCTGTACATGGGGGCGGCGTCGGTGGCGGGCGGCGGGCTGCCTGCCGTCACCGAGCTGTGGACCGGCGCGCCGGTCGTGGCCGGGCTGGTCGGGCTCGCGCTCGGGGCACTGTTCCTGCCCAACGCGGTCACCGCCGAGCCGGTTCCGTCCAGCGCTGTCACTGCTGAGCCTGCTCCATCCAGCGCGGCCGACGCCGAGCCCGCCCCGCCCAGCGCGGTCACTGCCGAGCCGGTTTCGCCCAGCGCAGCCGACGCCGACCGGGCATGATCCGAGTCCTCCGGGTCCTCTGTCTGGCCGCCGTCCTGCTGCTGGCGGGCGCCGCTCCGGCCGCCGCGCACAATGTCACGGTCGGAGCGGATCTGCGGATCGCCCAGACGATCGCGGGCACGGAGGTCACCGTCGTCATCAAGGGGACGAAGCGGGTGCCCGGGCCGTTGCAGATCGGTGTCATCGCTTTCCAGCCGGTGACCGACCTGCCGGTCTCCCTGGAGCTGCGCTCGGTCGCGGACGGCCGTACGGTGACGGGCGTGGCGCGGGCGGCGTACGAACCTCAGTATGTTCAGCTCAAGGTGGACCGGACCGGCCCGCATGAGCTCACGCTGCGGGCCGGGAACGAGACCGCCGTGGTGCCGTTCCGCGTCCTGGTGGACCGCAGGTCGGCGATTGAGCTGCTGATCTACGGCGGCCTGCTCGTGGCGGCTCTGCTGATGATCGGCGGCCTGCTCACCGGGGCACTGACCCGCCCTGGGCCGGCGATGCTGCTGGCCGGCGGCACCGCGATCGGTTTGACGGTCGCCGCCATGATCGTCATCTTCGAACCGATACTGCCCGCCGCCCCGCCCGACGGCGCCCCACCCACGGTGGCGCCGACGGTGGGAGCGGGGGCAGGAGCTGGGGCGGCGTCAGGGGCGCAGATCGGCGGACGCCCGTTCGCGCAGGGCCGGATGGCGACGCTCCCGGCCCGCCCGGCCGCCGGAGCGGAGTTCACGTTGCGGCTCGACCTCATCGACGGATCCACCGGCCGGCCCGTGGACGATCTCGTCCTGCATCACGAGGCCCTCGCCCACGTGATCGTGACCAGCGAGGACGGGCGCTACTTCCGCCACGTACACCCACTGCGCAAGGCGCCGGGGCGACTGGAGGTCAAGATGCGAGCCGACCGGCCAGGCCGGTATCTGGCGTACGCCGAACTGGAGCGCGAGGACTCCGGCGGGCAACTGATCACCGGCGAGTTCAGCGTCAACGGTGACGCCTCTCACGCTTCTGTTGAGGCGGAGACACCCGTTGAGGCCGTCACGCCGCTCCTGAACCCCGCCGCTCCCGTCGCGGGCCGCCCGACGACGATCGAACTCAGCACGTCCGGCACCCCACGCCCCTGGTTAGGTATGACCGGCCACCTGATCGTCCGCAGCCAGGACGGCACCTTCCTCGGCCACGTACACGAGATGGGAACGCCGGGCCCCCGGCTCCGCTTCACCTTCAGCTTCCCGTCGGCTGGCCGCTACCTCGCATGGACCCAGTACGCGACCGGCGACCACATCGTGACCGCGCCTTTCACCATCAACGTCACGGCATCGGGAGCCTCGCAGTGAAGCGGGCAACCGTGGCCGTCGCCGTCCTTGCGGTGGCAGTGGTGACGTTCCTCATCGTAGGAAGAAACTCGGCACCCGACCCGCTCCAGGTGACCGCCAGGGGAACGCACTACGCCGCCACCGTCTCGGTGGATCGACCGACCACGGGACGCGTCGTCGTGGACGTGCGGCTGACTTCAGGTGACGCGGGCAGCGCGGCACTGTCCGCCGTGATGCCTGCCATGGGCCACGCCATGCCGGAGATCACCGCCCGGGAGCCGGAACCCGGCCACTTCGTCGCAGAGGGCGAGTTCTTCCCGATGACCGGCGTCTGGGAGCTCTCAATTCGGCTGAACGGGCCTGCGGGCGAGGAGGTATTGACCGTGAACGCGCCGATCACCGGCTAATCGGCGCACGATCGGTCAGCATGGCGCGAGATCCTGGTAGACGGCGGTCCAGATCTATCAGCTTGCACAGCCACGCCCGAACCTTCTCGCGAAAACGGCAGGAACGTCTTCCTGCCGTTCGTTACGGTGAATGCATGACGGCACGGAAGCTGTCGATCTCGGTGCCGCCAGAGGTCGAAGAAACGATCAGGGCTGCAGCCACCGAAGAAGGCAAACCGGTCGCCACCTGGCTGGTGGAAGCTGCTGTCGAGAAGGCGCAAACCGATCTCCTGCACGCCCAGGGCCGCGCCACTGCGCGCGAATTGGTGGCGGAGTACGAGAGCGAACACGGCAAGCTCCCCGAGGAGTCGAGGCAGCGCGCGCCAGTTCCTCATGGAGGCCGGACTGCTGGACGACGAGCCGTGGTCGGCGGTCGGGTAGTGCGCACGATCGTCTACGACACCGGCACCCTGCTGCCCGCCGAGCGCGCCGAGCGGGTGGGGGTCCGGGCACTCCTGGGTTGGGAGCGGTCCCGGACCTGTGACCGTACGCGAGGAAGCACACCGCATGCTCGACGCGGTCCCAGAGGGCTGGCCCCGCCACCGAAGTGCTGCGCCAGTGGGCCGAGGTGGAGCGCGGCGAACCCCCTCGCCGCCAGTTGGGCACGACTGCCGCCTTCGACGGCGAATCTGATCTGAGCGCGCTGCAAGAAGATCGTCCGCGCTTAGGCCAGCGAGCAGCCCCAGAGCGCGTGATCGAACCGGCCCCGTGGTGGCTGACGCCAACCGCAAGGACGACTGGCACCTACAGTGCGTCGAACGGCTCCAGAATTACCTCGGTTCGCCTCTGCTGCCCGCGCCGCTCCTGGCCGAGATCGGCTACATGCTCTGTAGCCGCGCCGACGCCAAGTCCGAGGCGGAGCCGACTACTTCCTGACTCACCTGGCCCTGCGCTTCCTGATCCCTGTCGGCGCAGATCACCGATCCCAGCCCACCCGCGGCAGCCGCCTGCACGCCTACCAATTCGCCATCCACGACCTCGCTCAGCAGGACAGGCCTACTTAACCGCATTACGGACTCTAGTTCCACTCGCGCCTCAGCAGACCTCACACATCGCAACATGGCTCGATCTTCAAGATCCTGGAGGCGAATGGAGCCCACTTCCTGCTCTGCTGGGCGCACGAGATCACCTCATTGCCCGGTGGACGAAGCGAGCCGAATTACCTTATTCCACTCAGATCGGTAGAGCGCGGCTGGCAATGAGAACCAGTCGTCGTACTCGCCTTCCACCTCCCCTCCTTGCGCGACATAAACGAGCCCATTGGATTGCCATATCAAAATATGCCAACCTTGATCCATGTCCCAATAGGGGGACTCAATGGATCCGTTTGGAATATCGGCCAGAGACCACTCGCTGATTTCTTCCTTTACATTTTCCCACCACGGAAACGATACGACGACACTAAGCTCAGGGGCGAGAAAGCGAATCGATGATCCCATCCCCTCATCGGCCAGCTCGATAGTGAAGTCCGCCGCGATGGGAAACGCCTTAAGGTCAAGGAAGCGAAGCTCGTCAAAGCTGTTTATCCGGAATTTCCTTGCTTCTGCCATACATATTCCTCATTTCCAACATCTCAAGGATCAACATAGGATGTGTGAATCCGGAAACCGTCCGGCATGTTCGCGTCCCGACGAAGAGTCGTGACGACGGTTCTCCCTGGCACTTCACCACCCGTTGCTCGATTTAGAACGCGCGCATCAGCGGGGTCCAAGATCGGATTGCGGATCGTGGTCTGAGGACTACTCCCTGAGAGCCACGACCGTATATCGGAAGCGTGTGCGTCAAGATTAGCCTGCGTCTCACGCGTCGCCGCTGCCAGATCTCTATATGTAGAGGCATTCGGAAGATTTCGCCCTCGGAGGTACGCATCATCCTTTCCGACATGTCTCTCTATCGCATGGCCACCGTTGGCTTCAGAGGCAGGCAAATCACAGGGATACGGGGTGTTGTGCACCAAGATCGGTGCGGTTCCAGCCAGTACATAGTACGTGTGCAGGTCGTCGACTGACAGGTTGTACATCAACCGCACGGAGTCGAAGGTGCGCACCTTTACCACTTCAGCAGGCCGTCCGTCGGCAGTCTGGAGCGTGTCCTCGGGGTGCAGGTCGCCAGCGTCCACCCACATCTTGTGCGCGCCGTCCCAGAAGGGGTGCTCCATCGTGGTGTGGAGCGTGCTGGGCATGCCATCGTCGGATTGGACGGCGACATCCGCCATCTCGGTGTCGACATTGCGGTGGACCGCGGTCACTTTCCTAGCCCCGGCCTGGCCCGTCTCCGGGTTGGTGGCCCATACTTCGTCGCCGACCTTGACGTCCTCGATGTTCTTTCGAGTTCCGTCGGCCATGAGGACTTGGGTACCGGCCGCGAAGCTGTTCAGGCACGGATTCCTTACCACCCCGCCGCCGACCTTGGGTACAGTTCCGGGCCTGACGGCTTCTGCTTCCGGAGCGATGAGCATGGAGAGTACGTTCGCGCCCCAGTAACCGGTTTTATATTCGGGTGACGTCGGATCAGTTCCAAAAAGGGTCTGTGCGGGAAGTTGCGGAAGATCGGTAAAGCCCGGTACGAGGTGGCAGACAACACAGGTCATATTCCATGCGGACTCGAAAATACCCGCGCTGGAGTCGACTACTCCTCGCCAGAAATCGTCAGTGGGCTGGAACGGCGGCGTCCCATCGGGTGGCGAATCGTCCGTGGGAAAACCGACCGTGCTTATGGTCGGCGTCCCACCATCGGGTTCATCTGGATAGTCGACACCGTAATTCTCTGCGATCTGATCCCCGTAGACCACCTGAACTTCAGGCTTAGCAGGCTTCTTTTTCTTCTTCGGATCCCTAGAATTCCGATCCTTTTTACTCCCCTTGGGTGGTATCTTGGGCCCCCCGGGCTCCCCTTGCGACTGTCTGGGCGGCTCCTTTACTGTCGGCTGCCCGGTTCCCGGGTGCTTAACGGTTGGCTTCCTGACATGGGGAGTGGGGGTGGGGTGGCGATCCACCACCCTTTCAGTGCTGCTGACAGTTATAGGTGTGCCATCCGGCGACCTGCCGTCCCTACCGTCCTTGTTTCCACTGTTATTACCGGTGTTACATGGGTCGCCGCCGCTGTGACTGGAGGTTTGCTGGTAATACCAGCTGTCGGGGTGGCAGGGGCCGTGGCCGGTGGGGTCACTATTGGCAAGCGGGTTGGCGTTGCCGTAGGTGTAGCGGTTGGCTTGGACCGACGGCCATGGAGGCAGGGTCCAGGTATCGCGTGATGCGAAGCTGCCGGTTCCGGGCTGGTACCAGCGGGCGTGCATGTTGACTTTGCCGGTGTCCGGGTCGGTGTATTCGCCCTGGTAGCCGAGGTTGGTCTTGGCCCCGGTTTGGGCCGTTATGGCGCCGAAGGGGTCGTAGGCGGTGGTGGTGGCCAGGGCGGTGGCGGAGAAGGTCGCCACCAAGTCGCCGTGCAGGTCGGTCATGGTGGCTAGGGCCGGGTTGGTGCCTTCCTGCTGGCCGATCAGGGCGCCGAAGGCGTCGCGGCCGTACTTGGCTTGTACTGCGCCCCCGCTGTCGTTGATCGCGGCGAGGTCGGTGCCGAAGCCGGAGTAGGCGAAGGTCTGTTTGGCCGCGCCTTTGATACGGGTGGTGACCCGGTCGAGGGCGTCGTAGCTGTAAAGGCTGTCACCGTCTGCGATTAGCCGGTCGAAGGCGTCGAAGGTGAGTTGGGTGGTGACACCTGCCTTGGTCTGGGTGGCTAAGGTGCCGCGCGGGGTATAGGTGTAGTCAGCGCCGTCGCCGCTGGTCAGGCGGTTGCGTTCGTCGTAGGTGTAGGTCTTGTCGCCGACCTTGGTGCGGTTGCCAGAGGCGTCCCAGGCGTAGGTAGTGGTGGCGCCACCGGGGGCGGTCCAGGACGTTAAGCGTCCGGCGTGGTCGTAGCCGTAGGTGTTGGTTCCAGCTCCGGCGGTGCCAGTGGTGGTTTTGGTGGTGAGATTGTCGTCCTTGTCCCAACCGTAAGTGATCTTGGCGAGTTGGGTGCCGGTGCTGGTGCCCTTGCGCAGGGTGTGGGTTTGCGGCCGGTCCAGGTTGTCGTAGGTGAAGATTTGAGTGTCGGTGGTAGTGGTGCCGGTGGTGGCGGTCAGTGAGGTCAGGTTGTTGACCTGGTCGTAGCCGTAGGTGAGTTTGCGGCCGGTGACCGGATCGGTGGCCGACCCGAGTCGGTTGTTGTTGTCCCAGGTGAAGGTGGCGGTACCTGCGGCGTCGACACGCTGCAGAGGGTTGCCGAGCGCGTCGTAGACATAGCCGGTCTGCTGGGTGGTTCCGCGCTTTACGCTCAGCGGCAGGGTGCGGTCGTTGTAGTCAACGGTCAGGTCACCGATGGCCGTTGGGCGACCGGCCAGGTCGTAGCCGAAGCTACGTTCGGCACTGGCCGCGCCGCCTCCGGCACCGCTCTCCGCGGTGAGACGGCCGAGGTGATCGAAGGTACGGTCGATGCGCACGCCGCCGGGCTGTAATACCGCCACCGCGTTGCCTGCCTGATCGTAGCTGGCGGTCCAGGTACGGTCGGCGACATTTGGGTGGGCAGTGGTGGACGGCTCGGTCACTGTTTCGGCCAGGCCGAGATTGTTGTAAGCGGTCCAGGTGGCGTTGCCGCGGCCATCGGTCAGACGGGTACGTGCGCCGGTGGCGTCGTAACCGAAGCTGGTGGTGATCGCCTCGGTGCCGGAGACCGGCTCGATCAGCGAGGTGACGCGGTTGAGCGCGTCGAAGGTCTGCTTGGTGGTGTGGTTCTCGCCTGAAGTAGTGCTGATCTGGTTGCCCGCCAGGTCGTAGCCGACGCTGCTGGTGCGCAACACGGCGCCAGTGGAGTCTAGGTCCTTGGTGGCGATCTTGCGGCCGGCCAGGTCGTATTCGGCGGTGGTGACGTTGAGGCGCGCATCGGTGACCTTGACGGGGCGGCCATCCAGGTCATAGTCCAGGGTGGTCTTGTTGAGCATGGGGTCGGTCTGGGTCTTGACCGAGCCGTCCGCGTTGACTTTGTATTCGGTGGTCTTGTTGCCAGGCCCGGGTGCGATCGACTTGGTCAGGTAGCCGGCGTCGTCATAGGTCAGCGTGGTCGTATAGGCGGCGGGAGTGGGCTTGCGTTCTACCTGGGTTCGGGTGATCTGGCGGCCCAGGCCGTCGTAAGTGGCCTCGATGCGGGCACCAGTCGCGTCGACGGCGGCCAACTCCTCATCTGCCAGGTCGTACTCAATGACCGACCGGCCGGGTGTCTCCCCCTGCGGGGCCGGGTCGGTGATGCGCACCTGGCGACCCAGCTTGTCGTAGTCAAACGTCGTGGTGAATCCGCGCGGGTCGGTGGTGGAGATCAGCTGACCGGCCGGGTCGTAGATGTGCAAGGTCGTCGGTGTGACCGGCGTCCCGCTCGGCGGGGTGTAGGTCGGCGCGATCTGACTCTTCAGACGGCCTGCTTTGTCGAAGATCGAGGTCACGGTGCGGCCTTCGGCGTCCGTCTCGTGCGTCGTGGCACCGAGCATGTCGTAGCCGTAATGGACGGTGGGATGTGCATCGCTAGCCGCACCCGCCTTGTCCACCTTGACCTGTGGGCCGCTCGCCTCCACCAGGCGGCCCAGCGCGTCATAACGCATGGTGGTGGTGAACTCGTCCTTGGTCGCGCCTTCGGCGTTGCCCCGCGGATCGGTGCTCGCGGTGACCAAACCTCGGTCATCGAAGTCGATGGAAGCGACCAGGTCTACACTGCCGTTCTCGACGATGGACTTGGTGACCTGGTTGACCTTGTTGTAGGTGTACTCGGTGACCTCGGTGCGGGTGCTTCCGGCACCGGTACGGGTGGCTTTGAGGGGGTTGTCGTTGGCGTCGTAGACGAAGGCCGTTGTGCGGTTCAGTCCATCCGGGTCGAACGTCTGGGAGGTCAGGCGGCCGGCCGCATCGTAGACGTAGCCGGTGGTCACGTTGTTCTCGCCGCCGGTGACCAGTTCGGTCTTGTTGCCCGCCGCATCGTAGGCGTAGACCTCCAGGTCCACATCCCTGACGGTTTTGGAGTCATTCACTTTGACGTCGTCGGCGAACTTCTTGGCCAGCAGATTGTCGGCGAAGTAGGTGTAGGAGGTTTTGCGGCCCATCGCGTCTTCCTGCGTGGCTAACCGGCCCCCGTCGTCATAGCTGAACGACTCCAGCACCACGTCCTTGGCCGGTTGCGGGTTGACCGGACTGCCGGTCCAGCCCTTCAACGTGCGCGAGGTGAACTGGCCGCGCTTGCTGTAGCCGTAGTCGACCACTGCGCCTCGAGCATCGGTCACCGTGGCCAACTGGCCGAGGGTGTTCCAGCTCTGCCGGACGGCACCGCCCTCGGGGTCAGTGACCGTCTCCACCCGCCCCTGGGCATCGTAGGTGTAGACAGTGGCGCGCTCCGCGTCGCCGCCGGTCAGGTCGGTGATGGTCTCGCTGAGCTTGTTACCGTCCAAGTCGTAGGCGTACGCAGTGCGCTTGGTGTGCGTGACACCGGAGACCTCGTTCTTCACGCCAGGCTCGGTCTTCGTCGCAGGCCGACCCAGTTCATCGTAGGTGAAGGTGGTCTTCACACCATCCGGATACGCCTGGGACACCTCCGTCTTGTCCCGAAGCCTGCCGAGCGTGTCGTAACCGAGCTTGACCAGCAGGCCGGCAGGGTTGTGCTGCTCGGCTAGGTCGCCGGTCACGGTGTAACGGTAGGTCCACGCGTTGCCCCGCGCATCGGTCTGCGAGGCGACCAGCCCCGCCGGGGTGACACCGCCGCCGACCGCCGCTTCGCTGCCGTCGGTGTAGGCGATGACGGCCGAACGGCCATTGGGGAAGTCGGGCGTCTTCGGCGTCGTCTTCTTGACCGGCTCGCCGTACTGGTTGTACTCGTAGCTGGTGGCGTAGGTGTTGTCGGCGGATCCCGATGAGCGGGCGTCGCGCACCTTCGACACGCGGTCATTTCGCGCGTCGAACTGGTCGTTCTTGTTGAAGTAGAACTCCGTATAGGCGGTCTGGCAGCTGCTGTCCGTATGACACGTGCCGGTGGAGATCGTGTTTCCGCGCTTGTCGTTGTACCAGGTGGTGGTGTTGTTGTTCGCGTCGGTCATTTCCGACAGGAAGCCGCCGGTGTCGTAGTCGTATCTGGTCTTCTTGCCGAGTTGATCGGTCGTGGAGATCAGCCGGTTACCGCGCCAGACGTCGTGAACGGCCGTCAGCTTCTCGTTCTTCGGGTCGGTCACCACGATCGTGGAGGTGCCCGCTGTGCGATCCAGGGTCGGCTCGGCAAGTTGCCAGGTGCCGCCATGCTGGTCGGTGTGGGTCTTGATCCGCTCGGTGGAGGAGTCGTAGGTGTTGGCGGCCCAGACCCGCCCCGACGGCAGGGTGATCTTGGTGAGTTCGTGCGGCGCCGCCACACGCGCCGCGTAATGGCGGGCCACCTCCACCGCCGACAGCGGTCGATCGTAGACGGCGGTGTCATCGACGGTGGCGGCAATCCCACCACCGATGTCCAGCCCCTCATTATCGGAGAAGCCTGCGAGCCTTTCGGTCACCGTCCCGGCCGGCTGGCCGTCCACATACAGCGTCTGCACAGTGCCACCGACAGTGAACACCGCATGGTGCCACAAGCCATCCTTGACCGACGCGCTGGTGACGATCGGCGTGGAATTCTCCTGATAAGCGGCCGACAGCTTGCCGGCAGCCGTCACCTCCAACAACGGATGCGGCTCACTGAGGGGTCCATATCCGGTGGTCATCAGCGTACCGGTGGCGGTGGTCTTGAACCAGGTCTCCACCGACCCCCACGCCCCGATCCGCGAAATGGCATCGGAGGACAGGTTGATATTCGGATTGCTGGAGGCGGCGATCTGCACCCCGGTGTCCGTGGTGCCCGCCAGCGCGCCCGGCTTGGCGAGCGTGTAACCGACGTTGTAATGGGCGTCATCGCCCACCCAACCGAGGTTCTTCGAGGTCGATCCGGTGCTCTCGCCCAGCCGCCAATAGCCCATCGGGTCGGAATCGAGCACCGTACTGCGATACAGCGACCCGGTGTTGAGCTGGTAGAGCGTGCAGGCCGTACTTGGGTCACACACCTTCTCGAGCATGTCGCCGTTGTAGGAGTACGCCCAGCTCAGGACTTTGCCGTCCACCGCGTCCGTTGAGACGGTGGTGACGTGCGCGCCGGTCCAGGAGAACGTCAGCGACCTGCCTCCCGGTGCGGTGACCTTGGCCAGCTTGCCGTCCGTCCCATACGTCAACTCCTGACTACGACCCCGGCTGTCAGCCACCTTCAGTAAGCGCCCGCCGCCATCGAACAGATACGAGGTAGACGCCTTGTCCATCAACCGCCAACTGCCATCGGCGTTCTTGGCCAGGGTCGCGTACATGCCCGGCGGCGGCTGAAAGGTCCCGTCGTCCTTCTTGGCGAACCGCACCTGACGGCCATCCGGATAGGTCACCAGCGCGGCATCACGCCCGCGCACACTCTCCGCCACGATCCGCATGTCCCAGCGCGTCGACCAGCCAGCCCCGAACGCGCCGTCACGGCGCGGATCCATGCTGTTGTACGCACGCACCACCGACAACGGCGGCCCAGCCGTGGCCACCTGCGCGTCAGTGAACGTCGTGGTGTAGTTGCCGGACTGCTGGTTGAACTCCTGCCCGTTCACCCCCCGCACCGACAACTGCGAGGTGATCGTCGGCTGACGCACACCGATCACGAAGGTATACGTCGGCGAATACCCACTCGACCCGCCAATCGTCGACGCGTCACTGACCAGCACCCGCCACCAGTACTGACGACCCCACCCCAACGTGTCCTTGGGAACCGTCCAACTATTGTTGAAAGGATCTTCCGTCACGCAACCCGTCATGGAAGGGCTGTCGCAAACCTCGAAGTCATATCCGATCGAGCCACCCGGCCACGTCGTGGCCTGAACAGTCAACGTCGGCTCCGTGGTCATCAACTGGATGCCATTATCGGGAGACATCGACGTCACCGCGGGCGGCGGCGCCTTCGGACAATCCCCGATCAGCAACCAACCGGTCCCCTCCTCCTCAGGAGGATAGATATTAAGGTTGGCAGGAATGTTCTGAATCGCTTTCCAAATACGCTGACCCGACGCCACATACGTGCCGTACGCCACATACACCGATCGCTGCCACGGCGAATACGAGCCACACGGCGGACCAGCCGCCGCAACCGCCACCGGCGCCGCCCCACGGATCAATGACGCCGCCAGCGGACCGGCCTGCTTGGTGCGGACTACCCCCTCCCGCACCTCCCTCGGCAACGCCCTCTTCGGGACCACGACCTTCGCCTTCGGCGTACCCGGATCCGCCGTCGCCCTCGTCGCCTCAGCAGACAACAGCGACGGCAAACCGGCAGCAGTGCCCGACATCTGCTTTGGCGTGTCAGGCACACTTCCCAAGGCCGTAACAGAGTTCGCGGAATCAGCGGCGACCGGCTGCGGCTGCAAAGCCAGAAGACCCGGCAGCGTCGCAACCAAGGCCAAAAACACAAGGCCGAACCGGAAACGAGCAGAATGAGCCCATGCCAGCAAGCGGCGCATACGCCGTCACACTCCGAACCACGCAGGGCGCCTCAAAAGCGCCGGACGAAGCCCCACGCCCACGAACCGAACCCGAAGGTTCCCGACTCGTGCGACTCGGAGCATGACCGCAAACGGACCGAGCGTAAGCTGCACATCAAACGGACACAAGATCGATTTTTGCGATCAAGAGTCACGGAATGCAACTTACCGCATTATCAGTTTCACATGCTGATATGCAGGCGCACACAGAGCCAAGAAGTGATAGATCGCGCAGGTTCGCTGGACAGGGAGGGTGTTCAGGGCAGGTTGGCTGCGCATACTCTCCAGTTGAAGCTTGGCCCTTCTGAATCAGTTGGCGGCGCCACGGATCTCAACCTTGTCCACAGGCAGGACTTCCACATTGCCCCCAGTTCGACCACGGTTACCCAGCCGTCGTCGGAAAGGGTCGAGTTCCCCACGCTCTGATTCGCTGGCCCGCCGGTTGATGATGCGTGTCTTGGAATCCACGACGATATGCGCGATGAAGTCCGCTCCGGCCTGTACGAAACTCCCGCAGTTCTTCACTGAGGCCTTTTCATCCTGATGGCCCAGTCAACAGCGGACCTAGTGATTGTTGTCATGCGATGTAGCCAGGGCGATCGGGATCGGGCCACGCCTCCAAGATCTGGTCCTCGCGGACGTACACGTGAACCCAGAAGTCCTTGCCGCAGCGAGGGCACTCGGTGTAGCCCTCACCGTCGGCTGTGCCCCCGTCCGGGCGTCGCGGCGGTTTGTTCCGGTATCCACCAGCCCATCGCAAGGTGTCCCCGAGCCGGTATCTCTGCAGGTCCAGAAGCCCGAGCTTGAATTCCACCTCGCACATCGCATGCGCAAGGCATCGAGGGCATTTCAGCTCGACCAGCAGCAGGTTGTAGAGGCCCATCAGCCCACCCTTCCTGGACCATTGAGTGGCTTTGATCTCGCTTCGCGGAGCTGAAGGACAAAGATTGCTTTGACTAGCTGACCTGCGAGGAGTGGGCAGCAGCGGAGTTTGCGGAGGATCCGCCAGGTTTTCAGCTGGGCGTTAGCGCGTTCGCCAGGCCCGCGGAGCTTGGCGTGGGCTGCGTTGGCGGCCTTCTGCGAAGCGGGCTTGTTGCGCCCCTTGTAGGGCACGCACACGTGCTCACCAGCGCCGACGTAGCCCTTGTCGGCGAAGGTGATCAGGTCGGCGGCTTGCAGACGGCGGAGGATGCCCCAGATCCGGGCCGCCTTGAGGTCGTGCACCGAGCCAGGCAGGGAGCCGGAGGTCCACAAGGGGGTGCCGTCGGGGGTGGACAGGGCCTGGATGTTCATGCCGTGCTTCTTGTGTTTGCCGGAGTAGTAGGGCCGGTCATCGGCTACCCGGTCGATGGGGATCAGCGTGCCGTCCAGCATCAGGTAGGGGTAGCCGGCCCGCTTGGCCGCGCGTAGCACCTGGTCCAGATGGGGCGAGCGGTGTGCGAGCAGGGTGACGGCTTCGCGGATGTAGCGCCAGGTGGTCGCGATGCCGACGCCGACGCCGGCCGCGATCTCTGTCAGGGTTTCGCCTTTGCGCAGGTGGACGAGTACGAGCAGGGCCTGCTGGCCGGGGTTGAGGCGGCGCCAGGGTGTGCCGATCGTCTTGCGGTGCCGGCGCAGGATGCCGGACAGGTAGGACAGTGTCCGAGATGACAATGGCAGCGCGGCACGGTACAACAACACCTCAGAGCCTCTGGTTGCGAAGGTTGATCTTGGTCGACAACCCTTCTACCAGGGGCTCTTCTACTTGTCGATCAGGCCAATCCGCGCGGCATGCCCTCGACCTGCGGCTTCAGGTTGGAAAGCCCTCACTGCGTGCGCCCTTCCTTTTGGCCCGAAAGGGCAAGACAGATGATGCCAGACTACGACGCTCCTCAATCGCGGCACACCAACCAGCCCTACCCTCGAAAGAAACAAGGAAGAGCCCTCTTACTGACGAACGAGCGAAGCGCTAGAAGCGCATCAAGCGTGGCAGGCGCAGGCGTCGCGAAAGTGGGGAAGAAGGCCCAAGCTGTCACGACCCGCCGGCACGGCATTGAGGTCGCCACCAAGGTGACGCGATGCGAGACTCTTGTAGCCTCTTTTCGTGAGCACACTTTACTCAGCAATGGAGTCGCGCTCGCGCCTTGAACTCGCCGTCAGTCAGAAGGACATTCTTGTCACGGTCGGACAGGTACTCCTGGATCAAAATCCTGTCGATCGGGATATCCTTCTTCACCTTGGTCGTGAAATCAACAGGGCTGAGCATGGCATTA
The DNA here is from genome assembly GCF_050942315.1 of Nonomuraea sp. CA-143628. Taxonomy (NCBI): domain Bacteria; kingdom Bacillati; phylum Actinomycetota; class Actinomycetes; order Streptosporangiales; family Streptosporangiaceae; genus Nonomuraea; species Nonomuraea sp. CA-143628. The sequence goes on along the minus strand of NZ_CP192072.1, from coordinate 4,442,524 downwards.
GTTTTCGAGGAATAGGCGGCAACCCTATACTTCACCCCGTCCTCGAACTTCAGGTTTCCTTCCCGGAGAGACCACCCGGCGGGTATCTCCTCCAAGTTCAGAGAGGCGCTGCCGCCGGTCAGCGACGGCGCCTTGATGTCTGCCTGGTTCTGCAGTTCGCCAGCAGTGTCGTAACGGTAGACCCGCACACCGTCCGGGGCGCTCCCGCACCAGGACGTCACCATCACGAGCTGCCCGTCGGCAGTCACGGTGACCCCGGTCGCGCCCGTCTGCGCCGGGCTGCCGTAGCCACAGGCCACCAGCAGGAAGCTGAGCGTCAAAAAGGTTACGGTCTTCTTCATGCTATGGATCCTCGCGACAGTGTTACGGTAAGTCAACAGGTGTACCGGCCATCGCCCAGGCCCGCTTCTATTTCAAAGCGGTTCTTGCATGCGTTGGATCCGGCGGCCGCATAGAGAATGGGGAAGGTGAACCAGTATCCGGTTTGATTGGCATAGTAGTACCACTGGTCGCGATGAACCTTCTCGTGATTGGCAAGCTTCTCGTCGATTTCCTTTGACCATAGCTTGGTAACGAATACACCGGCGATCGTATAACCGCTACGCCCATTCGGGATCCACTTATCCGGCATCCCCGTACACATCAACATCCCGCGATGTGTGCCGCAATTTCCCCCTACCAAATCAGCCCAGTCCATGACGGCGCGTTCTACGTCCCTGAGGTTGCTATTGGCGAATATAGCGGCGACGACATTCTTGGGTATGTAAGGGTAGAGCTTACGGAAGGCTTTTTCTCCGATCTCGATCGCCTTGGCACCAAGATCTTTGATGAATCCGACGGCAGCCCCTACTCCTTTCTGCATGCTGTTGAATACGCCAGCGAGCCATTCGGGGACTCCTGCCTTTTTCGCCGCCGAATAATCCCCCGCAGCCGGGCCGGACGCTATGTATCGGTCTAGGTCGCCCGCTGCCAGCATTGCCAGTCCTGCAAGGATCTGGTATTCCTCAGCGGACTTGAGGTAAGGCACGTAGAGCTCCAGGAAGTTTTCTTGTGCTTCCTTCGACATCTTCCAATAAGGCACGCCCTTCTCGACTGGCCTGCCGTTATGCATGACCTTCCAGCCCAATCTCTTGAGTTCGTCGTCACCGAACCAGTATTTCTTCTCCGTCTCCAGCTCGATGTACCGGACCCAGCTCGGGTCGACGATGGCGCCGGCGCATCCCCAGATATCGCAGGCGATGGCACCGGCCGAGTAGTTGCCGATTGAGCCGCAGCTGCCGATGCACAGTCCGCTTCCTGCGCCTGTGGCCTGGACGATGCCATGCTGGGCGTAGTAGTCGATGGCTGTTTGGTGGTCGGCGCCTGGCGTGTAGGGCGAGTCCCAAGTGCTGCCAACCGCATCGCCGGAGATGACAATGGTGGCGTGACCGGTAGGGTCGGTGCCGGTCAGGGGAGAGGCGTTGGCGTAGGTGTAGCGGTTGGCTTTCACGGATGGGCTGGGCTTAAGGATGGCAGTGTCGCGACTGGTGAAGGTGCCGGTGCGAGGCTGGTACCAGCGGGCGTGCATGTTGACCTTGCCGGTGTCCGGGTCGGTGTATTCGCCCTGATATCCGAGGGTGGTCTTGACGCCGGTTTGGGCAGTGACGGTACCGAACGGGTCATAGGCGGTGGTGGTGGCCAGCGCGGTGGTGCTGTAGGTGGCGACCAGGTCGCCGTGCAGGTCAGTCAGCGTGGCCAGGGCGGGGTTGGTGCCCTCTTGCTGGCCGAGGAGCGTGCCTCCTGCATCGCGGCCGTACTTGGCCTGGACCGCGCCGCTGCTGTCAGTCACGGCGGCCAGGTCGTTACTCAGTCCGGCGTAGGCGAAATTCTGCTTGACTGCCCCCTTCATGCGCGAGTTGACGCGGTCGAGGGCGTCGTAGCTGTACAGCGAGTCGCCGTCGGCGATGAGCCGGTCGAAGGCGTCGAAGGTGTAGTTGGTGGTGGCGCCGGCTTTGGTTTCCGTGGCCAGGGTGCCGCGCGGGGTGTAGGTGTAGTCGGTGCCGTCGCCTGAGGTTAGGCGGTTGCGTTCGTCGTAGACGTAGGTCTTGGTGCCGGCCTTAGTGCGGTTTCCGGACTTGTCCCACTCGTAGGCTGTGGTGGTGCCACCTGGGGCGGTCCAGGAGGTTAAGCGTCCGGCGTGGTCATAGCCGTAGGTGTTAGTGCCCGCTCCCGCCAACCCGGCGGTGGTCTTGGTGGTGAGGTTGTCGTCCTTGTCCCAGCCGTACGTGATCTTGGCGAGTTGGGTACCGGTGCTGCTGCCCTTGCGCAGCGTCTGGGAGTCCAGACGGTCGGCATAGTCATAGGTGAAGATCTGGGTGTCGACCGTGGTGGTACCGGTGGTGGCTGTCAGCGAGGACAGGTTGTCGGCCGCGTCGTAGCCGTAGGTGAGTTTGCGGCCGGTGACCGGGTCGGTGGCGGTGGCCGGGCGGTTGTTGGCGTCCCAGGTGAAGATGGCGGTACCGGCGGCGTCCACGCGTTGGGTTGGTTGGCCGAGGCCGTCGTAGGCGTAGCCGGTCAGCTGAGTTGCGCCGCGCTTGATCGACAGGGGCAGGGTGCGGTCGTTGTAGTCGACGGTCAGGTCGCCGATAGTGGTGGGGCGGTCGGCCAGGTCGTAGCCGAAGGTGCGCTCCGCAGTGGCGGCGCCGCCGCCCGCGCCGCTCTCCTTGGTGAGCCGGCCGAGGTGGTCGAAGGTGCGGTCGATGCGCACCCCGCCGGGCTGGATGACCACATTGGGGTTGCCGGCCGCGTCATAGCCGGTGGTCCAGGTACGGTCGGCGGCGTTCGGGTGGGCGGTGGTGGCCGGTTCGGTGACCGTTTCGGCTAGTGCAAGGCTGTTGTAGGTGGTCCAGGTGGCGTTGCCGCGGCCGTCGGTGAGCCGCGTGCGGGCGCCGGTGGCGTCGTAGCCGAAGCTGGTGGTGATCGAGTCGGTGGCCGAGGTCGGCTCGATCAGCGAGGTGGCGCGGTTGAGGGCGTCGAAGGTCTGCTTGGTGGTGTGGCCTTCGCCGGAAGTAGCACTGGTCTGGTTGCCAGCCGGGTCGTAGCCAGCGCTGGTGGTGCGCCGGACCGTCGCGCCTTCCAGGTCCTTCGCAGCGATCTTGCGGCCGGCCAGGTCGTACTCGGTGGTGGTGGAGTTGCCTCGCCCGTCGGCGGTCTTGATCAGGCGGCCGGCCAGGTCGTACTGCATCGTGGTGGTGATCGCCGTGGCCGTGCCCTTCGCGACGATCTGTGTCTCGACTTCACCAGCCGCGTTCGGCGAGTAGTCGATGGTCTTGGTGCCGGGCGCCTCTGTTTTGTAGAGGAAGCCAGCCTGGTTATAGAACAGCTTGGTGGTGTAAACGGCCGCGGCCGGCTTGCGCTCGATCTGCGTCTGGGTGACCTGACGGCCCAGACCGTCGTAGGTGGCCTCGCTGCGCGCGCCAGTGGGGTCGACGGTCGCCTTCTTCGAGCCGTCCATGTAGTACTCGATGATCGACCGGCCGGGGCTCTGCCCGTCTGGGGCGGGGTCGGTGATGCGGACCTGGCGGCCGAGCTTGTCGTACTCGAACGTCGTGACGTAGCCGCGCGGGTCGGTCGTGGTGATCAGCTGACCGGCCAGGTCGTAGGTGTGCGCGGTGGTGGGGGTGATGGCGCTGCCGCCCGGCGGGGTATAGCTGGGTGCGCTCTGGCTGGTCAGCCGTCCGGCCTTGTCGAAGACCGAGCTGACCGTACGGCCTTCGGCGTCGGTCTCGTGTGTCTTGGCGCCGAACGCGTCGTAGCCAAAGTGGGCGGTGGGATGCGCGTCGCTGGATGTGCCGGCCTTTTCTACCTTGACCTGGGGGCCGCTCGCCTCGATCAGCCGGCCCAGCGCGTCGTAGCGCATGGTGGTGGTGAAGTCGGCCGCATTCGCGCCGGTGGCGTTGCCGCGCGGGTCGGTGCTGGCGACGGCCAGGCCGCGCTCGTCGTACGTGGTGGTGGAGACCAGGTCTTGGTCACCGTTCTCCACGGTGGTCTTGTTGGGCTGGTTGACCTTGTTGTAGGCGTACTCGGTCACCTCGGCCCGAGTGGAGCCGGTGCCGGTGCGGGTGGACTTGAGCACATTGCCGTTGGCGTCATAGACGAAGGCCGTTTTGCGGGCCAGGCTTGAGGGATCGAAAGTCTGTGAGGTCAGTCGGCTGGCGGCGTCATAGACATAGTCGGTGGTGATCGACTTATCACCGCCGGTGACCAGTCGGGTCTGGTTGCCTGCCGCGTCATAGGTGTGATTCTCCAGCACCACATCGCTGGTAGTGGTCGTGGAGTCGTTCAGCAGGGCGCCTGCGGCAGTCTTCTTCTCCAGCAGGTTGTCTTTGAAGTAGCTGTAGGAGGTCGTGCGGCGCATCGCGTCCGTCTGAGTTTCAAGGCGGCCGCCTGGGTCGTAGGTGAACGACTCCAGAACCTCGTCCTTGGCCGGTTGCGGGTTGACCGGGCTGCCGGTCCAGCCCTTCAACGTGCGCGAGAGGAGTAGGCCGCGCCCGTCGTACCCGTATTCCACTAACGCGCCGCGGGCGTCGGTGGTCGTGGCCAGTTGGCCAATCGCGTTCCAGGATTGCCGGACGACGCCGCCCTCGGGATCGGTGGTCGTTTCGAGTTTGCCGTGGGTGTCGTAGGTGTAGACGGTGGCACGCTCGGCATCTCCGCCGGTCAGGTCGGTGATGGTGTCGCTGAGCTTGTTGCCGTCCGGGTCGTAGGCGAACGTGGTGCGCTTGGTGTGCGTGACCTGGGAGACCTCGTTCTTCACGCCGGGCTCGGTCTGTGTCGCGGGGCGGCCCAGTCCGTCATAGGTGAAGGCGGTCTTCACCCCGTCCGGATGAGCTTGTGATACCTCTGACTTCTCGCGTAGCCGCCCCAGAGCGTCGTAGCTCAGCTTGACCAGCAGACCGGCGGGATTGCTCTGCTCGGCGAGATCTCCGGCGGCGGTGTAGCGATAGGTCCAGGTGTTGCCCCGGGCGTCGGTTTGCGAGGCGATCAGGCCTGCCGGGGTGGAGCCGCCGCCGATCGCCGCCTCGCTGCCGTCGGTGTAGGTGACGCTGGTCGAACGGCCGTTGGGGAAGTCCGGCGTGGCCGGGGACGTCTCCTTGAGCTGCTCACCGTACTGGTTGTACTCCAAGTTGGTGGCGTACGTGTTGCTGTCCGCGTTGGCCGAGCGTGCGTCACGGTAGATGAGCATCTTGTCGTTGCGCGGATCGAACTCGTCGTCCTTGTTGAAGTAATAGCTGGCATAAGCGGTCTGGCAACTGGACGTCGTACGGCATGACTTACCCTCGATTGGGTTGCCGCGCTTGTCATTCGATTGCTGGAAGACGTTGCCGTTACCGTCGGTCACCTTCGCTGTGAAACCACCGGTGTCGTATTCGTAGCTGGTCTTGGCGCCACGTTGATCTTGCCCATACACCAGCCTGTCACCGCGCCCGCTGTCATAGCTGTATTTCACCGTACCGTTGCGCGGGTCGGTCACCGTGATCGTGGTTTCATGCTCCAACCAGTCGATCTCGGACTGGCCGATCTGCCAGGTGCCGCCGTTACGGTCGATGTGTGTCTTGAGCCGGTCGGTGCCCTGATCGTAGGTGTTCTTGGCCCAGATCCGGCCGGACGGCAGCGTGGTCTGCGTCAGCTTGTTGGCGACCTTGGTGCGAGCCGCCCAGTGCGCCTGAATCTCCGCGTCGCTCAGCGGCCTGTCGTATTGCGCGACCTCGTCGATCGATCCCTTGAACGCGAACACGCCTGAGGCTGTCTGACCGCCCGGGACGTCGGACCACGAGATGGCCTTGTCCCCGCTGCCGATGTAGCCGGAGTCGAGATAGTCCCGATAGATATCGCCGTTCAGCTGGCCGACAAGCTGACCGTCCAGGAACATCTTCTGTTGCGTGCCCGACACGGTGAGGACCGTGTGATGCCATTGGTTGTCGTTTACCGCACCAGCGGAGGTAATCGGCGTGTACACGAAAGTGCCAGCGCTATTCCTGACATCGCCTAACTCACCGCGCAACTTCCCGTCCGTGCCGACATAAAGAACCGGCTTGGAACCACCATACTGACGGACGGAATCACCAGCAGAATAGATGATGCCGTTCTGCGAGGTTTTGAACCAGCCCTCGATCGACAGTTGATCCCGCGCATGGACCAGTTGGTCGGGCGGCAGCATCACGGAGGATTTGGTGAAGCCGACGGCCGTGTCCGTGCTGCCCTCCAGGGCACCCGGCTGGCCCACGGTCACCGTGGTGTAGACGCCGGCACCGCCTTCGCTGCCCAGGTTGGCCGCCGACGAATCCGTGCTGTCTCCCAGCCGCCAATACCCCACCGGCTCGGCATCCAGCACGATGCTCTGGTAACGCGATCCGTCCGCATAGCTGTACTTGGTGCAGTTCGGCGCCGCCACCGGCGCGCAGACCGTGTCCAGATTGCCGCCGATGTAGGTGTAGTTCCACGTCAACGCCTGGCCATCGACTGGATCGGTCGACACCGACGCCACCCGCGATCCGTTCCACGTGAAGTGCAGCGCCCGCCCGCCGGCACCGGTGATCTGACTGAAAGTGCCATCGCTCCCGTACGTCAGCGTCTGACTGCGCCCCCGCCGATCAGCGATCTTCGTCAGCCGGCCCGCCACGTCGAAGGTGTACACATTCGACGAGGTATCCATCAATCGCCAGCCGCCACCAGTCACGTCGGCTAGCGCATCCTTCATCCCCGGCGGCGGCTGATATGTGCCATTGCCGCGGTTGGCGAACCGCACCCGCCGACCGTCCGGATAGGTCACCAGTAGCCCGGTAACCGCCGTACCCGTCCGCTCCGCGACAACCTTCATGTCCCACTGCGTCGACCAGCCCGCCCCGAAGATCCCGTCGGTACGCGCGTCCAGGCTGTTGTATGTGCGGGCCACTGTCAGCGGCGGCCCTGCCACGGCTACCCGCGCGTCCACGAAGCTGGAGGTGTAGTTGCCCACGATCGGTGAGAACTCCTGCCCCTCACCGGCCCGCTCCCCCAGATGCGCGCTGGTCAGTGGCTGACGCGCCCCCGTCGTCAGCACGAACTTGTCGCTATCAGCCGTAGCGCCAGAGTCCAGGTCGCGGACCCGCGCCGACCACTCGTATTGCTTGCCCCACTCCAATTTGCCCGCCGGAACCCGCCAGGTGTGCACCCATCCCAGCCAACCGGACTCCACGCACACCGGTGTGGGGGCAGGCGGGAACGGAGGGATCGGAGGGAGACCAGAGTCCTCCAGAACCTCACAGATCTTGAACGAGATGTCCAACCCCTTGGGAACGCCCGTCCCCGCCCCGATCCGTGTGTACTCCAACTGCAGCAGCGGCGTCGCGCTCACCAGCGCCCCAGGCTCCGGATAGGCACTATCGATCATCGGCCAGGTATCACCCAACGGCCCTGTCTGCTGATCCGCCAGCTCCGCACGCTGCACTCCGGCCGGAAGATCCGATTTCTTCGCCTCCCGCCGCACCGCGGGACGCATCTCCAACGGCAGCGCGCCCCGCACGCGCTTTCCTCTCGCCGTGACTGTGTCTTCGCCAGATGGAACGGCAGACGTACGCACCAAACTCGGCACACGACTGGCCGACCCCATCATCTGCTTGGGCGTGACCGGCGCAGCCTGCGAATCCGCGATCTCACTGACCACCTCTGCCTGCGCGGCAACCGGTACAGCGGTCAGAGATAACAAACTCGGCAGCAAAGTGACAAGGACGACCGCAATCCCAATACGAACCCATGACAACAACCGGCGCATAGCCGTCACACTCCGAACCACGCGGGGCGCCTCGCAGCGCCGGACGAAGCTCCACCCACCCGGTACGAACCCGAAGATTCTTGACCCATGCGGCTCGGAGCAAGATTGCCAAACGGGCAAAGCGTAAGCTGCGCATAAAACGGACACAAGATCGATTTTTGCGATCAAGAGTCACGGAATGCGACTTACCGCATGATCAGGCGTGCATGGTGACATGTATGCGCATGACGAGCGAAGGAGTGATAGATCTCTCAGGTTTGCTGGGCAGAAAGGCGTTTAGAAGAGGCCAGTGGCAAGTTCAGGGCATCATCGGCCAGCTGAACCGAGCCCACGGATTGCTTGTCCGCGTACGCCAGAGCTGCGGTTCCTTGGAGGCACTCTCCGCCGCTTGAAGGCGCGCTGGGGCGCCGCATCGCTACGGATCGCGGCCCCTTGGCTAGATCATGAGGAGCAGTCGTACAACCGTCCTGGCCGGTCACGACCTTGCAGTTGGCCGTCACCCAGCTGGCGACCTCAGTGTTTCCCCGGCCTGGGCCGCCCCGGTCGTCGCCGTGTAAATCCGGCTGACTTCGGGCGATCCGGGCCAGGTCGGCCTCCGCGTTGCCCGCCATGGGCCACGCCCTGCCAGAGATCACCGCTCGGAAGCCGGAACCCGGCCACTTCGTCGCCGAGGGCGAGCGCTCGCGGGGGCTAGTCGGTTCCGAGGATGCGCAGACCGTGGGGGCCTTGAAGTCCTCGTAGTCCTTGAGGTTAAGCGTGGCCAGCGGCAGGTCGTAGGTGAGGCAGCAGGCGGCGATCCACATGTCGTTGATCGGGCGGGGGCGTCCACGCTGGATGTCGGCGGCCGACAGCCGGCCCCACATCGCCGCGACCGGCTCGTCACCGGGCAGGATCGGGATATCAGAGAGCCAGTCGGCCAGCTCCTGGCGGCTGCGGGTGCCCCAGCGGCGGATCTCGGCCCACTTGGTCAGCTCGCCGAAGGTCACGAAAGTGATCAGCGGCTTACGGCCGATCAGGCGGGTGGCCAGCGGGCCGGCGAGTTTGCGCTTGTGGATCAGCGAGGCGACGTCGGTGTCGAAGATGACAGGTTGCGCGGCGTCGGTTCAGGTTACTTCGCGATGGCGCTCGGCGTAGGTGAAGGCCAGGAACTCCTCCAGTTCCTCGTCCGACTCGAAGTTGTCGGCGGCGAGGTCTTCCACGGAGCGGATCGGCTGGGTGTTCTTGGCCGCGAGCAACTCCTCGACTGACAAGCGGGGCCTGATCGGCGGGTAGGCGAGGTGGTCTGCTCCGGATGTGCTCAAGAGGGCCTCCTCCGGAGCGCTGCTAGCTGGCAGAACTCAGCATACGATGCCCAGCCCTCGTGGATGCTGGGCTTTCACTCTTCGTTTCCTCTATCGCCGCCATGTTCGCATCCGGTCCGTTTGGCCTGCGACGCCGTATTGCTGTTCGAGGTGGGTGACGCTGGGGCGCCGCGCCGCCATTGAGCGCGGCGCCCCTGCCTCGGATCATGCGGTGCAGTCGTACAGCCCGTCCTGGCCGGTCACGGCCTTGCAGTTGGCCTGCACCCAGGTGGTGACCTCGTTGTTGCCCCTGCCGGGGCCGCCTCGGTCGTCGCCGCCGGCCAGCACATAGCGGAGCTTGCCGGACGCCACCAGCTCCTTGAGGCGGGTGACGGTCATAGCGGGGTCGCTGCCGGTGAAGCCGCCCATGGCCATGACCGGCTTGCCCGTGGACAGGATGATCGACGATGCCTGCATGGCGCTGCTCACCGCGACGAGCCACTCGGCTTCGCCCTGGTTGGCCGTCAAGTAGGAGATCATCGAGCTGCTGACGTCGCCGCCGGGACCGCCGCCGCCCATTCGCCCGAACCGCCGCCCCGCGTCTTGCCCCTCCTGAGTCTGGCCGTTCTGAGTCTGCCCGTTCGGGAACTGACCGTCCTGAGGCTGGCCCTGGCCCATTGTCGGTGGCTGACCGTCCTGGCCGGGGCGCATCTGGCCGCCGAAGCCGCCTCCAGGGCCGAAGCCCATTCCGCCCGTGGATGGTCCCGCTGTCGGGTTAGAGCCGTTGACCTGCGATCCCAAGGGTGACACCGCGTACGCGGCCGGTCCGGCGAGTCCGGCGATCATTGCCGCCGCCAGCGCGACCGCGACCAGTCGTACCGCAATCTCGCGCCGGAATCTGGCCAGTACGAGTCCGGCCGTCGCGACCACGGTGGCGGCGAGGACCAGCCAGGCCAGCCACGGCAGGAAGTCGGGCGTACGGCGGAGCACCGCGAACGACCACCCACCCGTGACGGCGACCCCCAGAGGTAGCGCCCAGCCCCACACCCCGGACTGGCGGTACGCGTCCCACATGGCCAGCCCGCCGAAAGCGGTGACGGCGGCGACGGCGGGTGCCATGGCGGTCGTGTAGTACGGGTGGAAGGTGCCGCTGGCGAAGCTGAACACCATGAAGTGCACGACGAGCCAGCCACCCCAGACCAGCCACGCGGCGAGGCTTGCCCCAGGCTGAGCGGCGGACCTCGAAGCGCCAGCGGCTATGGAAGCAGAAGTGGCCTCGGACGCGGTGCCGCCCTTGGGCGCAGTGCCGACCTGCGGCGTTGTGCCGGCCTTGGACGCGGTACCGACCTCGGGCACAGTGCCGACCTCGGGCGTGACCAGGCCGATCCAAGGCGTGGCCGCCCCAGGCTTGGCAGGGACGCTCGCGCCCGCAGCGGCCCCAGGCATGGCGACGGTGCTCCTGTCCGTGTCGGTCCCTTGCGGCGCAGTGGGCTTGGCGCGTCGCCACCGGGCGTTTTCGGTCCCTTGCGGCGCAGTGAACTTGGCACGTCGCCACCGGGCGGTCAGCGCGAACACCAGGGCCAGGCCGCAGAACGGCAGCAGCCAGGAGATCTGGCCCGCCATCGTCTCGTTGAACAGCCGATCGGCCCCAGCGGCACCGCCGAACGAGGCCCCACCCCCGCCACCGAACCCGCCGCCACCCGAGCCGCCGCCCTGACCGAAGATCCGGCCCAGGCCGTTGTAGCCGATGACCAGGTCCCAGACGGTGTTGTCGGTCGAGCCCCCGACGTACGGCCGCGAGTCCGCGGGCCACAGGTCGACGATCACCATCCACCAGGCGCTCGACACCGCCATCACGGCCCCCGCCGCCAGCAGATGCCCGACCCGCTTGACCCACGAAACCCGCGCACACAGCAGGTACGCCAGCGCGAAAGCAGGCACCACCAGATACGCCTGCAGCATCTTGACGTTGAACGCCAGCCCCACGAACAGCGCGCACACCAGCAGCGACCGCAGCCGCCCGGTGCGCAGCGACTCCAAGCAGAACCAGGCGGCCAGGACGAGCAGCAGCACCAGGATCGTGTCGGGGTTGTTGTCGCGGTTGATCGCCACGGTGATCGGGGTGAGGGTCATGACCACGGCCGCGATCAGGCCCGCCACGTGTGCCTGCCGTACCTCCGAGTGGGCAGACACGACGACGGGATAGGCCCGGCGTACGGCGGAGAAGACCAGACCGACGGAGGCCACGCCAGCCAGTGCCTGCGGGATCAGCATGCTCCAGGTCGAGAAGCCGAAGATCCGCGCCGACAGGCCCATCACCCACAGCGCCAGCGGCGGCTTGTCGACGGTGATGAAGGAGCCGGAGTCGATCGCGCCGAAGAAGAACGCCTTCCAGCTCTTGGTGCCCGACAGGATGGCGGCGGAGTAGTACTCGTTGGCGTTGCCGCTCAGTGCCCAAGTGTAGAGGACGAGGGCGACGGCCAGGACGGCCCAGAGCGCGGGCCGGGACCAGCGGGGGTCCTGCGGGGCGCCGCGCCAGATCTGGGCTGGACGGGACATACGGTGGTGACCCAGACGGTCAAGGGTCGTCGTGGTCATGCCATCCTCCGGCGAGGGCGAAAGCGAGGGCGAGGGCTGAAAACACGCACGTGCGTCGGACGGTCGAGGGTCATCGTCATGACGCCCTCCGGCGAGGGTTGAAGACCCAGACGCGCAGCAGCAGAAAGCGGACCAGTGTGGCCAGCGCGTTGGCGACCACGACCGCGACCAGCTCCACCCCGTGAGAAACCCCGTCCGGCAGCAGCGCCAGCCCACCCGAGGTCAGCGCCAGCCCCACAAGGAACGCGATCAGCCCCTCGAACTGGTGCCGCATGGCCCCCGCCGATCCCGTCACGCCGAAGGTGAAGCGGCGGTTGGCGGCGGTGTTGGCCACGGCCGTCACCAGTAGCGCGATCGCGTTGGCCGCGAGCACCGGGATCGCCTGCCGCAGCCCCGAGAACAGCAGCAGGTAGGCAAGGGTGCTCACCACACCCACGACCGCGAACCTGGGCAGCTGCGCCGCCATCCCACGCGGCAGCTGGGCCTCCGACACCCGAGCGGGCACCGGGATGCGGGCCGCGCCGGACAACGTCTTGCGAGCCACCCTGACCAGGCCGCGCAGGTCGTCCATGGCGGTCTGGAAGACGTCCACCCGGCTGTCGGGATCGTCCACCCAGTCCACGGGTACCTCGTGGATGCGCAGCCCGTGCCGCTCGGCCAGCAGCAGCAGTTCGGTGTCGAAGAACCACTGCTCGTCCTCGACGGCGGGCAGCAGCGCCTGCGCGATCTCGGTGCGTACGGCCTTGAAGCCGCACTGGGCGTCGGAGAACTTCGCGCCCATGACCGAGTGGAGCAGCAGGTTGTAGGAGCGGGAGATGAACTCGCGCTTCGGCCCACGCACCACCCGCGACGCCCTGGCCAGCCGGGTGCCGATGGCCAGGTCGCTGTGGCCCGACAGCAAGGGGGCCACCAGCGGCAGGAACGCGTCGAGGTCGGTGGACAGGTCGACGTCCATGTAACTGACGACGTCCGCGTCGCTGTCCGACCACACCTGGCGCAGCGCCCGCCCGCGTCCCTTGCCGTCCAGGTGTACGGCCCGTACGTGGGGCAGTTCGGCGGCCAGTTCCAGGGCCAGCTGCCAGGTCTCGTCGGTGCTGGCGTTGTCGGCGATCGTGATGCGGTAGTCGTAGGGGAAGGTGCCCGAGAGGTAGGCGTGCAGCCGGCCGATGCTGTCGCGCAGGGCCCGCTGCTCGTTGTAGACCGGGACGACCACCTCGACCAGCCGGGTCTTCACTGTTGTGTGCATGACCCAGATCCCATCGTTGGGGTCTTTAACGGGAATTAGCCGATTATGAGTGAGGGGTGAGATTCCCGGGCAGTTCGATGATCGCGACCGCGCCGCCACCGGGGGCGTTCTCCAGGCGTACCTTTCCGCTCGCCTCGGCCACGGCCTGAGCGACGATCGCCAGCCCGAGCCCGGAGCCGGGCAGGCCGCGCGCGGCCGGGGAGCGCCAGAAGCGCTCGAAGACGTGCGGCAGGTCCTCTTCGGGGATGCCGGGTCCGTGATCGCGTACGGTCAGCTCGCCCTGTCGCAAGATCACCTGGACCTCGCCGTCCGGGCTGAACTTGGCGGCGTTGTCGATGAGGTTGAGTACGGCACGTTCCAAGGAGGCGGCGTTGCCGACGACGTACCAAGGCTGGAGGTCGATCGTGACGTCGGCGCCGCGCAGCCTGGCCCGTTCGACGGCGGCCGTGACCACCTGGTGCAGGCCCAGCTCGACGTGCGGCTCGTGGTCGGTGTCGCCCCTGGCCAGCTGGAGCAGGTCGCCGACGAGCGCGGTGAGCTCGGCGAACTGGGCCTTCACGTTGACCAGCAGGCGTTCCTTGGCACCGGGGTCCAGGCTGCGGCCGGTCTGCTCGCTGCGCAGCAGCAGGTCGATGTTGGTACGCAGGGTGGTCAGCGGGGTGCGTAGCTCGTGCCCGGCGTCGGCGACGAGCTGCTGCTGGCGCTCCCGCGACCCGGCCAGGGCGGTGATCATGCCGTTGAACGCCAGGCTCAGCCGGGCGATCTCGTCGCTGCCCTTGACGGGAATGGGGGTGTCGAGGTCCTGGGTCTGGGCGATGTGCTCGACAGCCTTGGTGAGGCGGCCGACGGGCGCCAGAGCCGTACGGGAAATGGCCAGGCCCGCCCATCCGGCGCCGAGCACGCCCAGAGCGGCGACGGCGGCCAGCGCGAACGCGGTGTTGCGCAGTGTGTCCTGAAGGTGGAACAGGGGCCTGGCCTCCAGGACCGCCACACCTGGCGAGAAGTTCACCGTCACGACGCGCACCGGCATGCCGTCCTTGGTGACGCCGTAACGGTAGATCGGCCGGCCGGGGTGGGGGATGGCCGGTTTGTCCTCCTCGGTCACCGCGATTGGCGAGCCCAGCGAGCAGGTACTACCGTCCCCGGACAGCAACGTCACCAGGCCGGCGGCGTATTCGGCGGGGGTTCCCTCCGCCGAGCAATGGTCCCTCAGCCATCTCTGATCCTTCCCGGACTCGGGGTCCATGATGGTCTGGTCGAGCTGGCGGACCATCTGCTCGCGCACGATGAACCACGACAACCCCGCGCAGGCCGCGATGGCCACCGCCACGGCGACCGTGACGAGGAGGGTGAGCCGGGAGCGCAGGCTGTATCGCCTCACGGCGCGGTCCGGAGGGTGTAGCCGACGCCGCGGACGGTGTGGATCACCCGCGGCTCGCCGCCGGCCTCGGTCTTGCGCCGCAGGTACATCACGTACACGTCGAGCGAGTTGGACGTCGGCTCGAAGTCGAACCCCCACACCTCTCCCAGGATCTGCTCACGGGTCAGCACCTGGCGCGGGTGCGTCAGGAACAGCTCCATCAGCAGGTATTCGGTCCTGGTCAGGTCCAGCCGCCGCTCGCCCCTGGTGACCTCGCGGGTGTCGGGGTCCATGCGCAGGTCACCGTAGGTCAGCGTGACCTCCGGGGCGGCCGAGTTGAGCGCGCCCCGCCGCAGCAGGGCGCGGACCCTGGCCAGCAGTTCGTCCAGCTCGAACGGCTTGACCAGGTAGTCGTCGGCGCCCGCGTCGAGCCCGGAGACCCGGTCGCCGACCGCGTCGCGCGCGGTCAGCATCAGCACAGGGATGTGGTTGCCCATGGCCCTGAGCCGGCGGCAGGCGGTCAGCCCGTCGAGGCGCGGCATCATGACGTCGAGCAGCACCGCGTCGTACGCCTCGCGCCCCAGCTCGTCGAGCGCCGCCTGCCCGTCGTTGGCGGTGACGACCTTGTAGCCCTCGAACTCGAGACTCGACTGCAGCGCCTCGCGCAACGCGGGCTCGTCGTCCACCACCAGCAACCGTGCGGGCTCACTCATAATCTTTACGCTAAGGCCCCATCATGAGAACGCCATGAACGGTTCCGGGGCGGTTTCATGAGTGTTACCACGTGACGGGCATGGCGTTCGCCCCGAAGATGACCTGACTGTACTTGAACGGCACCTCCTCCTCGTCCACCGCGAGTCGCAGCGACGGGATCCGCTCGAACAGCGTCCGGTAGGCGATCTCCAGCTCGGCCCTGGCCAGGTTCTGGCCGAGGCACTGGTGTACGCCGTAGCCGAAGGCGACGTGGTGGCGAGCTCCTCGGTCGATGTCGAACTCGTCCGGCCGCTCGAAGGCCCGCTCGTCCCGGTTCGCGGAGGCGCCGAGCACGAAGATGCCCTCGCCCTTCCTGACGAGCTGGCCGCCGATCTCCTGGTCCTCGATGGCCACCCGGTCGAAGGCCACCCAGTCGACGATCGACAGGTAGCGCAGCAGTTCCTCGATCGCCATCGGCCACAGTCCCGGGTCCTCGCGCAGCCTGGCCAGCTGGTCAGGGTGGCGCAGCAGGGTGAGGACGCCGAGCGGGATCATGTTGGCGGTGGTCTCGTGGCCGGCGATGAGCAGCAGCGAGATCATGCCGACGATCTCGTCGTGGTTCACCTCTCCTGCCACGATCAGCCGCCCGAGCAGGTCGTCCTTGGGCTGCTTCTCGGCCTCGGTGACGAGCCCGTCGAGGTAGCCCTTGATCTCCATGATCGCCGCGATGCTCGCCTGCGGGTCGTCGCTCGACACCATCATGCGGGTACGCGACTGGAAGAACTCGTGGTCGCTGTACGGCACGCCGAGCAGCTGGCAGATGACCAGCGACGGCAGCGCCAGCCCGAAGTCGGCGACCAGCTCGGCCACCGGGCCCTTGGCGAGCATGTCGTCGATGAGCAGGTCGGCGGTCCGCTGGATGCCGGGCCGCATCTCCTTGACGCGCCTGACGGTGAACTCGGGGATGAGCAGCCGCCTGAATCGGCCGTGCTCGGGCGGATCCATGTCGATGAAGGTGCCGACCCTGAACCGTTCCATGAACTCGCGCTGCTCCTGGGTGGGCTCCTCGGTGGTGAAGGCGTTGTTCGGATGGCCGGGGGTGGCCGGGCTGGTGCTGATGCCCTGGCCGTTCAGCACCTGCCTGGCTTCGGCGTACCTGGTGACCAGCCAGACGTCGCCGTTGGGCAGCGACGTTCGCACGAGCGGCGCCTCCTCGCGCATCCGCTCGTACTCGGGCGGCGGCGCGTACGGGCACGTGCGCGGGACAGGGAAGGAGGTAGTCATAGTCTTGCTCCCTACGAAGCCGGAATCGCATTGCTTACTTACGCGAAAGTAAGCAATGATGGGCCCGGCCGTCAAGCGAACGGAGTGGAATGGCAGGGCGGCGGACCGATACACGTGAGCGGATCCAGCGGGTCGCGATGGAGCTGTTCACCGAGCGTGGGTACGAGAAGACCACGTTGCAGGAGGTCGCGGAGCGGCTGGAGATCACCCGGCCGGCGCTCTACTACCACTTCCGGACGAAAGAGGAGATTCTCGCCAGCATCGCCGACGGGTTCATCGCCTCGCTCGACGAGCTGGCGGAGTGGGCCCGTACGCAGCAGCCGGACACGTTCGAGGCCCGGCAGGAGATCCTGCGGCGCATCTCCGAACTGCTGGAGGACAAGTGGCGGCCGCTGATGCGCTTCGCGCAGATGAACCAGGGGGCGTTCGCCCAGTCGTCGGTGGGCGACCGGATGCAGGAGCGCATCGTCGCGCTGGTGTCGGTGCTGAGCAGGCCGGGGGCCGACGCGATCGCGCAGTTCGAGGCGCGGCTGGCGGTGTTCGCGCTGATCCTGGGCGGGGTGCCGGAGCTGTTCGGCATGGACCTGCCGCCGTCCGAGCTGGCCGCCGCCGCCATGACCGTGGCGGTCCGGCTGGTCTCAGACCACGAGTCCTCAGGTCAGTAGGGCCATCGCCGCGTTGTGGCCGGCGATGCCGCTGACGCCGCCGCCCCGCCGGGCGCCCGCGCCGCACAGCAGGATCCGCTCGTGCCCGGTCTCCACCCCCCAGCCGCCTTCCTCCGCGTACGGCCAGCTCAGGTCCCGGTGGAAGATGTGGCCGCCGGGCAGGCCCGCCTCGTTCTCCAGGTCCACCGGCGACTTGGCCTCGACGCAGAGTGTGCCGTCGGGGGCACGCAGGAGGCAGCTCTCGATCGGCTCGGCCAGCACGCTGTCGATGGAGGCCAGGGTGGCCTTGAGCGCCTCCTCCCGCGCCTTGTCCGGATTGTCGCGGAACAGGCGGGCGGGCATGTGCAGCCCGAACAGTGTCAGCGTCTCCGCCCGGCCGCGCAGCTCGGGGCCGAGGATCGACGGGTCGGTCAGCGAGTGGCAGTAGACCTCGGCGGGCGGCAGGTCGGGGATCCGGCCCGCCACCGCCTGCGCGTGGGCGCGGGCCAGTTGGTCGCGGCTCTCGTTGATGTGGAACGTACCGCTGAAGGCCGCGCGCGGGTCCACCGAGTCGTCCTTGAGCCGGGGCAGCCTGCTCAGCACCATGTTGACCTTCAGCTGGGCGCCCTCGGGCACCTCCGGCGTCGCGCCGAGCAGCCGGTCGAGCACGGCCGGCGGCAGGTTGGCCAGCACGTGCCGTCCCGTGACCGTGTGCTCGCCGTCGTCCGCGCGGAACGCCACCTCACCCGACGGAGAGATCCCGATGATCTCCGCACCGGTCCTGATCTCGGCGCCCGCCTGTCTGGCGGCCGCTTCGAGCGCCCCTGACACCGCGCCCATGCCGCCGACCGGCACGTTCCAGTCGCCCGTCCCGTCGCCGATCACGTGATAGAGGAAGCACCGGTTGGCCAGCAGGTCCGCGGCGGGGTCGGCGAACGTCCCGATCAGCGCGTCGGTCAGCACCACGCCGCGTACGGTGTCGTCACCGAACCGCTCGTCCACCGTCTGCCCGATCGGCCGCTGGAACAGCTCCCGCCACGCCTCGGCACCCACCAAGCGCTCGATCTCGGCCGGGGTACGCAGGGGTTCGAGCAACGTGGGCGCCAGGACCCGGGCCACCTCGGCGGTCAGCCCGTAGAACTCCCGCCACGCCCGGTGGTCGGCGTCGCCTCCGGTGACGGTTCGGAACGAGGCGGCGGTCGCGCCTTCGTCGCCGTCATCCACGAGCAGGCCGGTGTCGCCGTGGGGCGTGTAGGAGGAGTAGCGCCGCCGGCGCAGGTCCAGGCGGAGCCCCAGGTCGCGGACGATCTCCGTGGGGAGGAGGCTGACCAGGTAGGAGTAGCGCGACAACCGTACGTCCACGCCGGGAAAGGGCCGCGCGGAGATCGCCAGGCCGCCCACGTACCCGAGCCGCTCCAGCACCAGCACCCGCCGCCCGGCCCGCGCCAGGTACGCGGCCGCCACCAGCCCGTTGTGCCCGCCACCCGCGACAACGACGTCATAGGACCCCATACCGGCACCATACATAGTGATCGCTCTCGTAGAGTCCGGGGCATGACGAGCGAGCACACGGCCTGCGTCACCATGCGCAAGCTCTAGGTACCTGAGACGACGTCGGCCAGCGGGTTGGCGGGGTGGCCGGTCAGGCGAGGGATGGCGTCGCTGACACCGTCCATCTCGCCGTTGGCGATGGCGGTGTAGGTGGAGACCCAGGCGTCGAGCTGCCAGTCCGGGGCGCCGTAGGAGGCGCGGGACCGGTATGCCTCTTCCACACCCTCGGGGTGGTACGTGATGGCACGGCCCGTGGTCCGCGACAGGGTCGCGGCGATTTCGGCGAGGGTGAGCGATTGCGGGCCGGTCAGGTCGTAGGTGGCTCCGGCGTGCTCGGGAGCGTGGAGCAAGACGGCGGTGGCGGCGTCGGCGATGTCGTCCTGCGCGACGACCGCGGCTCGCCCCTGCCCGCCGGGGCCGCGGATGACGCCGTCGTCGCCGACCAGGGCCGGCGTGAAGTCGGCGTAGAGGTTGTCGCGCAGGAAGGTGAAGGCCAGGCCGCTGGCGCGGATGTGCTGTTCGGTGGCCCAGTGGTCGCGGGCCAGCGTGAACGTGGCGTCGGGGGCGGCGCCGTAGAAGGAGATGTACACCAGGTGGTCGACTCCGGCCTCGGCGGCCGCGTCGACGAAGGTGCGGTGCTGCCGGAGGCGGTCGGGGGTTTCCGAGGCCGACACCATCAGGACCCGGTCGACGCCGTCCAGGGCCCGCAGGAGGGCGTCACGGTCGCCGAAACCGCCGCGAGCCGCGGTGGCGCCGGGCAGCCGCGGCGCCCGGTCCAGGTCGCGGACCACCATGGTCTGCGGGCTGCCGGCGGCGGCGAGCCGCCGGGCGACGCGCCCGCCGAGGTTGCCGGTGACACCGGTCACCGCGAGCTTCGCGCCGGCGGTGTGGCTGGACGGGCTGGTCATGTGCGGACCTTTCCGGTCGGGTGCTCTCGGTGACAAGTGTCCTCATGGGCGGCTGGCGATCGCCAGGAGGGTGGCGGCCGGAGCGGCGAGTGAGCGGCCGCGGCGCCACACCGCGCGCAGGCTCCTGACCAGGTTGATCCCGGCCAGCGGCACCTCCACCAGCCGGCCCGTGGCCACCTCCGCCTCCACGGCGTACCCGCTGAGCACCGCGGGCGCCGCCCCGGCCTGGGCGGCGCCCTTGACGGCCGAGTTCGAGCCCAGCTCCAGGCGCGGGCTGGCCCGGTGCAGGCTCTTGAACGCCACGTCCAGCGTCTCCCGGGTGCCCGAGCCGGGTTCGCGGACGACGAGCGGCGTGGCGGCCAGCTCCGCCCCCATCAGCGCGGTACGGCGCCGCGCCCAGGCGTGCCCAGGCGCCACCACGACCACCAGCCGGTCGGTGCCCACCACCCGGCTGGCCAGCCCCTCGGGCACGCTCGGACCCTCGACGAAGCCCAGCTCCACCTCCTCGGCCAGGACCCGGGCGGCGACGTCGGCGGAGTTCACCACGTCGAGGCCGACCTGCACGTCAGGCTCGCGGTTCTGCAGCTCGCCCAGCCAACGCGGCACCAGGTACTCGGCCACCGTCATGCTCGCCGCCACCCGCAGATGGGCCGCCTCGCTGCGCCGTACCGCCTGGGCGGCGCGCATCAACTCCTGGGCGGCGGCCAGCACCTGTGCGGCCCATCCGGCCACCATCTTGCCCTCGGCGGTCAGTGTGGACCCGCGCGGCGTACGCTCCAGCAGCGGCAGGCCCAGGCGGCGCTCCAGGTACGCGATCCGCTTGCTGGCCGACGGCTGGGCGATGCCCGCGACCTTGGCCGCCTGCCCGAGGCTGCCCAGCTCGCCCACGTCGACCAGGAGCTTGAGCGAGTCGAGATCCGGCAGCGTACTCATAGCCCAAGGCTATGACCTACCAGGCAACGCGTGGCTACCGAGCCCTCCCGGCGCTCAGAACACTGGGATCATGAACTTCACCACCCGCGCACCGCATGATCGTCCGCCCGGTGATCGCCTGCGGGACGATCGCCTGCCCGGCGTCGGCGCGGCGGCGCTGGCGGTGGTGTTCGCGCTGGTGGTGAACCGGTTCGTGCCCGTGCTCAGCCCCGCGGCCATCGCCGTGGTGTCGGGCGCGGCGCTGGCGAACCTGGTGGGCGTCGGCGAGCGGCTCAAGCCCGGCCTGCGGTTCGTCGCCAAGCGGGTGCTGCGTATCGCGATCGTGCTGCTCGGCCTGCAGATCGCGGTGCCGCAGGTGCTGGCGCTGGGGTGGCGGACGGTGGCCATCGTGGTGGTGGCGACCGGCGTCACGTTCACCCTCACTCCGCTGATCGGCCGCCGACTCGGCCTCACGCCGGGCGCGTCACTGCTGGTCGCCACCGGTGTCTCGATCTGCGGCGCCGCCGCGATCGCGGCCATGCGCGAAAGCACCGACGGCTCCTCCGACGAGGACGCGGCCGGCGCGCTCAGCGTGGTGGTCCTTTACGGCACCGCCGCCATCGCCGTGGTGCCACTGGCGGCCTCCTGGCTCGGGCTGTCGGCCACTCAGCTGGGGGTGTGGGCCGGGGCGGCGGTGCACGAGGTGGCTCAGGTGGCGGCGATCGGGGCCGCCTCGGGCGTGCTGGCCACCGCCGTCACGGTCAAGCTGGGCCGCGTCATCCTGCTCGCCCCGATCGTCGCCCTGACCTCGTACCGTCGCCGCCATGACCACGCCCGGCCGGACACCAAGCGCCCGCCGGTCATCCCGCTCTTCGTGGCCGGATTCCTGGCCATGGTCGCGCTCCGCAGCGGCGGCCTGGTCCCCGCCGCCGTGACCACCGTGATTCCCCAGCTCACGAACGTTCTCATGGCCGCCGCCCTGTTCGGCCTCGGCACGGGGATCGACGCCCGCGCGCTGATCAAGGACGGGCGGACGCTACTGCTCGGCGCCATGGCCACCGGCTTGATCGGGACCATCTCGCTCGCGGGTGCCATGCTGCTCGTGTGATCACCGGCGGACGTCCTCCTCCGTAACGTGCTTATCCGGAACGAACTTCGTAAAATACACCGTTCCACCAAGCCGTCCTACGAAGGAGCACGAAACCCACATGCGCAGCGCCGCCGACCCCATCCTCCGGCCGTCCGACGAGGTCGCCGAAGCCCTTGCCACCGGCGCTCCGGTCGTGGCCCTGGAGTCCACGATCATCTCGCACGGCCTGCCGCAGCCGCGCAATCTGGCGGTCGCCCGGGAGCTGGAGGACATCGTCAGGGCGGCGGGCGCCGTACCGGCCACGATCGCGGTGCTCGACGGCGTCGCCCGCGTGGGCCTGGACGAGGCGGAGCTCGAACGCATCGCCACCGAGTCGGGCCTGCGCAAGCTGGGCCAGCGCGACCTGCCGGTGGCGGCGGCGCTGAAGGCGAGCGGCGCGACGACCGTGTCGGCCACCTCGTTCCTGGCCGCCCGTGCGGGCATCCGGATCTTCGCCACGGGCGGGCTCGGCGGCGTGCACCGGGGCTGGACTCAGGCGCAGGACGAGTCGGCCGACCTCGACACGCTGGCGCGTACCCGCATCACCGTGGTGTGCGCCGGGGTCAAGTCGATCCTGGACGTGCCCGCGACCCTCCAGCGCCTGGAGACCCGTGGCGTGACCGTGGCGGGATACCGTACGGACACCTTCCCGGGCTTCTACCTGCACTCCTCCGGCGAGCCGATCGACTGGCGGATCGAGTCGGCCGACGAGGCCGCGGCCATCATGCGCGGGCAGGACGCCTTCGGCGGCCAGGAGACCGCGCTGATCGTGGCCAACCCCATCCCGGTGGACCGGCAGCTCGATCCGGCGCTGCACGACCGCGTGCTGAGCGAGGCGCTGGCCGCCGCCGACACCGAGGGCGTGACCGGGCAGAAGATCACCCCGTTCCTGCTCGGCTACCTGGTACGCGGCACCGGCGGCGCCTCCCTGGAGGCGAACCTGGCCGCGGTCCGCGGCAACGTCGCCCTCGCGGCCCAGATCGCGCTCTCCTGGTCCCGAGCGTGAGCGGCGGCGGCCTCCTCGTCATCGGCGACGTCGTCACCGATGTGGTGGCCCTGCACGACACTCCGGTCATGTCGGGCACCGACACGGCCGCCGACATCGTGCTCCGTCCCGGCGGCTCGGGCGCGAACACCGCCTCCTGGGCCGCCCACCTGGGCGCCGACGTACGGCTGCTGGCCCGGCTCGGCTACGACAGCAGCGAGTGGCACACCGCCGAACTGCGCAAGACCGGGGTACGCCCGCACGTACGCGTCGATCCCCACCATCCGACGGCGATCGTGATCGCCATGGTGGACCGGACCGGGGAACGCTCCTTCCTCACCAACCGGGGCGCGGGCGGTCAGATCTCCGCCGAGGACTGGGACGGCTCACTGCTCGACGGCGTGGGCCGGCTGCACCTGTCCGGCTACACGCTCTTCGCGGAGGCGGGGCTGGCGCTGGCCAGGATCGCCATGGCCGAGGCCCGCGCCGCCGGGGTGACCGTCAGCATGGATCCCGCCTCGGCCGGCTTCCTGCGGGAGTTCGGTGTCGCTCGTTTCCTGCGCGAATCCGCCCCCGCCCACCTGATCATCCCCAACCGGGACGAGGCCCTCCTGCTCGCCGGCGCGCAGACGCCCGAGCGGGCCGCCGAGCTCCTCAGCGAGAGGTACGGCACCGCGATCGTCAAGCTGGGACCCCAGGGTGCTCTGGCGGCCTCGGAGGGCACGGTGACGGCGGCGGCAGCGGGGGTTCCAGCCGAGGTCGTCGACTCGACGGGAGCGGGCGACGCGTTCGCTGCGGGATATCTCACAGCGAGGTTGAACGGTGCCGGTGAAGGGCAGTCTTTGGACGCCGGATGCCGGGCCGGAGCCGAGTGCGTGGCCCTGGTGGGCGGTCGGCCACGGTACGGTTTGGAGCTGAACCTTCTTTACCCTATTCACACCGATTGATAGCTTGCCGCGTAGGCTGCACCATGAACCACATGCGTATTGAGTGGCATCACGCGGCTCACTGGGGAGGATAAGGTCCGCCGATGGAAGTCGAGTCATCGATCTGCCTGAGCGACCTGGTCCCTGCCTTGCGCTGGAGCCGTCCCCAGCAAATCGCGGAGGCGCTGGGCGACCCGCGCCTGCCCGCCGGGTGGTGGTCATCGGTCGCTCTGTCGAGGGCGCTCAACACGACCGGACTCGACTGGATCTGCGACCGCCTCGCCCTGCTGGCCTCGGCCCGCTGGGACCACCTCGCCCTGTCGGACGTGCTGCCCGCGCTGACCGTGCACCCCATCGACCCGGCGCTGCCCGGCTGGCCGGAGGCCACCAGGACGGCGATCACCGGCCTGGGGGGCTGGCAGCGGTTGCGCCGCCTGTCGCCCGGCGACCTGAAAACGCCGTCGGCCACGCCCGAAGTGGTGATCGGCTCGGTGTTCCGCGAGGTGCTCAGCCGCATCCCGGTCCAACGCGAACCCGGCCAGCCCGCCGCCCAGCCCGCACCGCCCGCACAGCAGGGTCACCCGGCACAGACCCGGCCGGGCCAGCCCGCCCATCCCGGGCAGGGCCAGCCCGCCGCCCATCCGGGACAGGGCCACCCAGAGGTGACCCGCCCGCTTCAGCGCGGCACGGTCCCCGGCCAGCGCGACGGGGGTCCGGGCCAGAGCCCGGCGCACACCGGCCCGCAGCCGGCCGTGGCCCAGGACAACGGTGGCTCTCCCCGCCAGACCGGCTCCTTTCCCGTCCAGGGGGCCCCGCGATCGGGTTCCTTCCCTGACCAGGGTGGGCCGCAGACCGGCTCCTTCGCCGCTCTGGGCGGGGCCGCCCGCCAGACCGGCTCATTCCCGGCGCAGAACGAGGGCACCCCGTCGCCCACGGCCGGCCGACAGCCCCTGTCCGCTCCACAACCTCAGTCCGGCCCCCAGGCCGCCCGCCAGGACACGAACGCCCCCGGCGCCAATCCCCCCGGCACTGCCCCGCAGGGCGGCCTCTTCCCCGGCACCAGTGCCCCGGGCACTGGACAGCAGGGCGGTGGCCAGCAGAGCGGCGGGTTCCCGAACACCGGCCTCCCGGCCAACGGTCCAGGCACCGGCTCCTTCCCAGCGGTCGGGTCCGCCTCGGGCACTGCACTTCCGGGTGCCAACGTTCCCGGCAACGCGGACCCCGAGCGCACCGGCCCGCACACCGGTCCCCATCCCACCGTCGGCCCGCACACGGGCCCGCACCCCACTGCCACCGGTCCGCACACGGGTCCGCATTCGACCGTCGGCCCGAACACTGGCTCGCACCCCACCAGCGGCCCTCAGGCCGGTACGTCGCCCGCCGGCGGTCAACTGCCGCCCAGTGGCCCGCACACCGACCCCCGGTCCGGTGCCGACCGTCCTGGCGGGACAGCCCAACCGGGCGCCCAGCCGGGTGCTCTCCCGGGCGCCGACCGCCTCCCCGGCGGAACACCCCACACCGGGCCACGCCCCGCCACCGGCCCGCTCGCGGGCACCGGAACGCCCGCGGGCAACGGGTCCGTCAGCGGCACCGGCTCCTTCCCTGCGGTCGGGTCCGTCACAGGCACCGGCTCGTTCCCCGCTGTCGGGCCACTCGCGGGCACCGGAACGCCCTCAGGCAACGGATCATCCACCGGAGCCGGCACGGGATCGCGCCCCGGAGGCGCCTTCCCAGGCGACCTGGGCGCCACGCCCCGCACCCCGAACGCGGACTCCTCCAGCCACACCGGTGACGTCTCTATCCCGGTGACAAACGTTCCGGGTCTCGGCGGCGCGTACGACACACCCGCGCCGGCGACGCCCGCGCCCTCCGAGACCGACCACGCCATGGTCCGGGTCGTCGACAGCCTGTTCCGCAGCCTGGACAAGCTGGCGCTCGCGGTGGCCGTACACCGCCTGTTCGCCGAAGACCCCGTCAGCCTGCGTACGCTCGCCCACAAGATGCTCGTCGACCGCGACGCGCTCTCCCAGGCGCAGCGGACGGCCGAGGAACGCGTGCTGCACTGGCTGCGTTCGTCGGAGTCGGCGCCGGTCACCGGGCACATGTTCCGGCTGACGGAGTGGCTCGGCGCGGCCGCCACGCAGGACCAGCTCATCGGCGCCGACCCGGCGCACCCGGTGATGGTGCCGTCGCTGCGCACTCCGCTCTGGCGCGTCCTCGTGACCCTCATGCCCGACCGCCGCCTCCAGGACGGCTGGCTGGTGGTAGGCGACCTGCACGGCCTGCAGGCCCGTACCAGGCAGCTGCTGGCCGGTCAGCCCGCCGACGCCGACGTGGTGGAGCTGCTCAGCGAGCTTGGCATCCGCGCGCACTCGGCCAAGGCGTGGTTCGACGCGCTGCCGGAGACGTCGGACCCCGTGGCGTCCGCCCCCTCACCGGCCCAGCCGCTCCCCCGCCGTACCCCCGGGGCCAACGGCCACCACCACAGGGGCGGCCAGCCCATCCCCTCGGCCGAGAGCAACGCCATCGACCCGTCGGCGGCCCTCGCCACACTCTCCGCACTGTCGGGCGGCCGGTCCGGCATGCTGCCCCCCACGCTCGCGGGCACTCCGGCCACCCCACCGCCGCCGCTGCCGGGCCCTTCCTCGGACCCGCGCCGCTGGCAGCGCATCGAGGTCACCAACGAACACCTCCGGGGCGGCCCGGTCCCGGTGCCCGAGGGGTACGCCACGCAGCTCGGCATGCGCCCCGGCACCCTCCTGTCGGTGACCGGCCCGGGCGACAACGCGATCGTCCTGGTCTGGCAGGGCCACCAGCCGGTCTTCGACTCCCTCCAGCCGGTCCTCATGCGCCTCAACGCCCGCCCCGGCGACCAGGTGTACGTCACGGTCGACGGCTACCGCCTGGAAGCCCAGCTCACCGGCTGACCACAACCGCCCGGTACGCCGCTTGCCCCGCAGAGGCCAAGCGGTGTGCCGGTCAGTCGTCGGTGAAGAGGCGGATCCGATGGGCCACCGCGGATGCCTCGCCGCGGGAGGCGACGCCCAGTTTGGCCAGGATGTTGGAGACGTGCACGCTCACCGTCTTCACCGAGATGAACAGCTCCCCCGCGATCTCCCGATTGCTGTGCCCCTCGGCCACGTGCCGCAGCACCTCCAGCTCGCGCGCCGTCAGGCCCAACGGCAGCCCGTCGGGCGCCGGCTCGTCGGCCACGGCGACACGACCCCGCCGCGCGAACGCGTCCAGCCGCTCGGCCAACGGCGCCGTACCGAGGCGCTCGGCCAGCTCACAGGCTCTCGCCAGTCTGACCCCCGCCCCCTGCCGATCACCGGCCTCCAGCGCCGCTCGGGCGGCACCCTCCAGGGTCCGGGCTTCGGAGTAGGGCTGCCGTAGCTCCGCCCAAGCCGCCACCGCCGCGTCCCACGCCTTGAGCCGCCAGGACGCGCCATCGAGACCGGCCGCGGGATCAGACTCGGATCCGACGCCCGAGCCAGAACCGGACCCCAGCTCGGACTCGGGCAGCCCCGTCAAGGCCATGAACGTGAGCCGGTGCGCCTCCTGGCAGGCGCCCTCAGCCTCCAGCCGCCCCGCGACCGACCGCAACTCCCCCACAAGGTCCCCGCCCAGCTGCGCGAACGTCACCAGCAGCGGCCAGGCGTAACGCGGGCTGGCCAGCAGATCCTGCTCACGCAGCGTCCGGGCGGCCGCCTCACGCGCCTCGTCCGGGCGCCCTCGCGCCAGCAGGAGCTCGACCTCCCTGCGGGCGTGCGGCAGCACGCTCTGGTCGCGGAAGCGCCCGCGCACCAGCACGCTGCGTGAGGCCGCGAACAACTCCCCGGCCCGATCGACCCGCCCGCGCGCGAGCTCGATCTCGAAGGCCAGCCCCTGCAGGCTGGCCCGGTAAGGCGGCGGCGGCATGAGCTCCAGGGCCTGCTCGATCACCTTCAGCGCCTCGTCCCAACGGCCGAGCGACACCAGCGGCTCCGCCAGGTTGATCGCCAGGAACGTGCCCGAAGTGCGCGCCACGCCATAGCGTTCGGCCTCGGCGATGCCGTCGCGGGCGACCTGCGCGGCGCGTTCGTGTCGGCCGGCGCCCTCCAGCACGTCGGATTCGGAGATGGCGCCGCGCAGCATCGCGTTGTGGGCATCGGCCGTGGCCGCGATGCGGCGTGCTTCGGCGAACCCGTCCAGATAGGTGTCGATGTCGGAGAACTGGCAGCGCGCCCAGGTCAGGCTGATCAGCGCGTGCGCCTCGGTGTTGGCGTCGCCTACCTCGTGGCCGAGCTCCATGGCCAGCTGAGCCGTCGAGATCCTCTCCTGCCAGTCGTCGTAGAGCATGCGTGCCAGGCTCTCCAGCACCTGGGCCCGCAGCCGGCTCGGCTTGTCGGCGGGCACCAGCGACGCCGCCCGGCGCAGGTCGTCGACATGACCGGGCCGGCTGAGGTCGTAACCGGTGAGACCCCGCTGCCGCAGCAGCCTGGCGGCCCTGGCCGGCTCGGCCGTCTCGTCGATCTCGGCGAGCCCGGCGGTGGCCAGGGCGATCGAGCGTTCGTACTCGCCCGCCAGGTGAGCGACCGTGGCCGTCTGCCTGAGCGCTTCGACGTGGTCGGCTCCGATGCGCTCCACGGCGTCGGGCACCTGATCCCACAGCTCCAGCACCCGGGACAGCATCCTGAGCTGCTCGTCATAGGCGGCGGAGCGGCGGGCGGCGGCCGCGGCGTGCCAGGCGCTGATCAACGCCCACGTGGTGTCGTGGGCTGCGTGCCAGTGGTGGGCCAGCTCGATCGCACCGCGCGGGACGGGCAGGATCGACAGGTCGCGCTCCAGCGCCTCGGCGAAGCGCGTGTGCAGGCGGGTGTGCTCGCCCGGCAGCAGGTCGTCGTGGAGCGCCTCGCGGATCAGCGCGTGCCTGAAGGAGTAGCCCTCGCCGTCGACGACCAGCACGTTGCCGGCCACGGCGGGCCGCAACGCGTTGGACAGCGCCACGTCGTCCCGCCCGGCGACGGCGGACAGCAGGTCGTGCTCGATGCGCTGGCCGCCCGCGCTGGCCACGCGCAGCAGCTCCTGGGTGTCGTCGGGCAGCCGCTCGACGCCGGCGAGCAGCAGGTCGCGCAGCGACTCGGGCAGCGCCTCACCGACGCCGGACTCGCTGAGCAGCGCCTCGACGAACAGCGGGTTGCCCTCGCTGCGCGCGTAGATCAGGTCCATGTCAGAGCCGGACGGCTCGCGCTCCAGGATGCTCGCCGCCTGCTCGACGACCTCCTTGCGGGTGAGCCTGCGCAGCTCCAGCCTGGCCACCCAGTCGACGCGGCCCAGCTCGGCCAGCAGCGGGCGCAGCGGGTGGGTGCGGTGCAGCTCGTCGGCGCGGTAGGTGACGACGATCAGCAGCCGTACGCCGGAGCGCTGGTAGCGGACCAGGAACGAGAGCAGGTCGCGGGTGGAGCGGTCGGCCCAGTGGGCGTCCTCGATGACCAGGACGACCGGCCGGTCCTCCGCCAGCCGCTCCAGCAGGCCGAGCAGCTGCTCGAAGAGCCGGGCGCGGGCCTCGGAACCGTCACCGTCGGGCTCGCCGAACTCGGGCAGCAGCCGGGCCAGCCCGCGCGTGGTGCCGCCCGGCACGAGCGCCGCGACGCCGTCGCGGCCGAGCTCGCGCACCAGCCCGCGCAGCACCGCGGTGAAGGGGGCGAACGGCAGGCCCTCGGTGCCGAGCTCCATGCAGCCGCCGACGAGCACCATCGCCTCGCCCGCCCGGTCGGCGAACTCCCTGACCAGGCGCGTCTTGCCGACGCCCGCCTCGCCGCCGACCAGCACGGTGGCCGCCGCACCGGTCCGGGCGCCGGCCAGCGCCCGCTCGAGCGCGCTCAGCTCGCCGGCGCGGCCGACGAAGAGCGGGCTCACCGCGTGGATGCTCACGCCCCAAGAATGCCATCCGGCGGCGACAGAAACGGCCCCGGGCCTGATCAGGCGCTAACGGAGGATCTTTCTGAACATCGTCGCCGACGCCTCGTAGCCCAGCGCGTGGTAGAACTCGGGCGCCCGCCGCGTGGCCATGGCCACGTAACCGGCCTGCCGCGAGCGGGCCCACGCCTCGAACTCCACCAGCAGCGCCCGCCCGATGCCCTGCCGGCGCGACCCGCTCTGCACCATCGCCTCCTCGACCCAGGCGACAGGCCCGTTGGCGAACAGCGTCAGGTGGACGAACCCCAGCAGATAACCGTGCACCCGGCCGCCCACCACGGCCGCGATCAGCATGACGTCGTCATCGCGCAGCAGTTGCGGCAGCGCCGCGTCGAAGGCCTCCCGCTCGGGCCTGAAGGTCAGCCCGAACTCCATCGCCAAGGCGAACAGCTCGTCCGCGTCGGCCTTCTCCGCTCGCCTGATGTGGAGATCGTCTGACGTCATGTCGTACGACCTTAAGTCGTGGCGTGGCCGCCGTCCACTCAGGTCAGCCCGTCAGCCGAGTCATGTCGGCTCGTCAGCCCGTTCAGGGCGGCGGGCCGGCCCGGTCAGGTCAGCTCGTCAGCGCCTTGACGGCCTGTTCTGCGACCTCCTGGGCGCCCTTCATGAGCACGTCCTCGGCGACCGGCTCGGTGTCCTTGCCCTGGGCGAGGATGTCACCGTTCTTGTTGTCGGTGCCGAAGTAGCGGACGTTGATCGTCGTGTTGCCCATCACGATGTAGGCCCAGACGTTCGTGGTGCCTTTGAGGTTCTCGGTGTACATGGCGTGGGTCTCGTCGCCGACGCCGTCCCAGTCCTTCATCTCCCCGTACGTGCTCAGGTATCGCAGGCCGGGGTTGTCCTCCTTGGTTCCCGCCATGTCCTTCATCGAGCCGAAGTTGAACTCGGCGTCATCCCTCGCGGCCGCGACATCGGGCCAGACGTTGACGGCCAGGTGGATGGTCCGCGATTCCAGGGTGCCGTTCTTGATGTTCTTGGCCGTCTGAGTCCACTCGCAGCCCTTGCGCAGCGCTCCGTACCCGTCCTTCTGGACGCCCGGCGCGGACTGCGACTTGGGCGCGAGCCGCGTCGTCAGGCTCGCGGGCAGCAGGTCGCACACCTCCGGCACCGCTTTCAGCGGCGGGAAGGTGGAGGTGGCCGCGGGCGTCTCGGCCGGACCCGACGAAGCCGCCTCCGAAGGCAGTCCGGACGACGAAGGCAGCGACGAGGGAAGGGTCGACGGCAGCGTGGACGGCAGGTCGGAGGGCAGCGTGGAGGGCAGGTCGAACGAGGGCGACGGCAGCGCGACCGGAGGCGCCTCCTGGCCGACGTTGCGTACCGCGATGAGCGCCCCGCCCAGCACCGCCACCGCCGCGGCGCCCGCCAGCACGCCCTTGGCCCAGCCGGGCGCCTTCGGCGAGACGGGCCGCTCGCCACCGCCGTCCGGCCAGTACGAGGCCGGCGGAACGGGCGGTGCCTGCGGTGCCTGCGGGCCCTGGATCATGGTCACCCCTCATCGCGGCGGATCATTACGAATGGGATGCTGTTGCCGCGTCCGGGATGGAAATATAGCGAACCGAAAGTCAGCCCACTATGGTCTCCAACGTGCCTGGTCTGGGAGATTCCAAAATCGCAGGCCGCTATCGAGTGCTACGGGCGCTCGGTCAGGGTGGCATGGGCACCATCTGGCTGGCTCACGACGAGCTGCTCGACCGCCAGGTCGCCATCAAGGAAGTACTGCTCCCGCAGTCTCTCGCCCCGGCCGAACGCGCGGAGGCGCTTCAGCGGGCCATGCGCGAGGCGATGGCGGCCGCCCAGCTGCGGCATCCGGGCATCATCACCATTCACGACGTACTGTCCGAGGACGGACGGCCGTGGATCGTCATGGAGCTGCTCCGAGGCCGTGACCTCAAGGACGCGGTGGCCGCCGAGGGCCCGTGGTCGCCGGAGCGGACGGCGGCGATCGGGTTACGGGTGCTGGAGGCGCTGTCCGTCGCCCACGCCCACGGCATCCAACATCGCGACGTCAAGCCCGCCAACGTGTTCCTGACCGACGACGGCCGGGTGGTGCTGACCGACTTCGGCATCGCCAGGCTGGAGGACCAGGCGACGATCACCGAGTCCGGGCTGCTGATCGGATCGCCCGGGTTCATCGCCCCCGAGCGGCTGCGCGGCGAGCGCGGCGGGCCCGAGTCTGACCTGTGGTCGCTGGCCGCCACGCTGTACGCGGCCGTGGAGGGCCAGGCTCCGTACGTCGGCACCTCCCCCATGTCGGTGCTGCGTGACGCCCTGACCCTGCCGCCCCGGCCGCCCCAGCGCGCCGGGAACCTGGGGCCGGTGCTGATGATGATGCTGGCCCGCGACCCGTACCAGAGACCCGCCCCGCAGGCGGCCGAGCAGCTGCTGCGGCGGGTCGCGGAGGGCGGCCCCGCGATAGCGGTCACGCAGCCGATGGCCGGGCGCGCGAACCGGCTGCCGCTCATCGTCGGCGGCGCGGTGGTCGCGGCGGCGGTGGTGGCGGGTACGGTGGCGTTCGTGGCCCTGCGGCCCGCGGACACCCCCGCGACTCCCGTGGCGGAGACCGTGACGCAGGCGACGCGCACCACCTCCGCCGTTCCCACCCCCACCCAGAAACCGACGAAGGAACCCGAGCCGGCGAAGACCCCCAAGTTCACCACCGCCGTCAACCTGTGCACGCTGCTCACCCCCACGCAGGTCGCCAAGCTCGTGCCCGGCGCGGGCAAGGGCAAGCGCGACGGCGACATGTGCGAGTGGACCACCCGTGGCAAGGGACTGTCGGTCGAGGTGCTGGCCATCATCGGCGGGCCCGAGAGGTGGAGCACAGTCCCGGAAGACGCCGAGGAGGACTACATCGGCCGGCGCAACGGCGCCCGCGAGGGAGCGGAGATCACGTGGACCTGGCCAGAGGTCGGCATCACCAAGGGGATCAAACAGCAGCGCCGCCACGTCGAGGACATCGACGGCATCGGCGATGAGGCGTACGGCTACGAGCTCGTCAGTCCCAAGGGCAACGCCGAGAACATCACCGTGGTCTTCCGGCTCAGCAACGTGAACGTCCAGATCGGCTACGTCAACGTCAACAAGATCGGCGACAACGCCGCCCTGCGCAAGGGGGCACGCGACGCCGCGCGATGGCTGGCCGAGGCATTGAACCGCCAGGAGTGAGGCAATGAACCAACCGCGACTCGTGGGCGGCCGCTACCAGCTGCTCGAACAGCTCGGCCGCGGCGGCATGGGCATCGTCTGGCGCGCGCAGGACACCATGATCGGCCGCGAGGTGGCGGTGAAGCAGGTGCTGCTCCCGCCGAACCTCTCCCCCGCCGACCAGGCCGCGCTGCGCCACCGTACGCTGCACGAGGCCCGCGCGGCGGCCGGGATCCGGCACCCCGCGGTGGTCGGCATCCACGACGTGATCGACGACGGCGGCCAGCTGTGGATCATCATGGAGCTGGTCCGGGGGCGCTCGCTCGACCAGGTCGTCAAGACCGGCGGGCCGATGGGGGCGCCGTGGGCGGCCTCGATCGGGCTGTTCGTGCTGTCGGCGCTGGCCTCGGCGCACACGCGCGGCCTGCTCCACCGCGACGTCAAGCCGGGCAACGTGCTGCTCGCCGACGACGGCCGCATCCTGCTGTCCGACTTCGGCATCGCCGCCCCGACGGGTGCGCCCTCTCAAGCGGGCGGGCAGGGCGGCGTGCCGGTGGGCACGGCGGGGTTCACCGCGCCCGAATGCCTCACCGAGAGCATCGCGCCGGGCCCGCCGTCCGACCTGTTCTCGCTCGGCGCGACGATCTACACGGCGGTGGAGGGCGTGCCGCCGTTCCAGCGCAACACCGCGATGGCCACGCTCGGCGCGGTGATGACCGAGGCGCCCAGGCCGGCGCAGCGAGCGGGCACGCTCACCCCGCTCCTGCTCGGCCTGCTGGCCAAGGACCCCGCCCACCGGCCGGACGTGCGCACGCTGCGGCGGGGGCTGGAGCAGGCGGCGGGCCACGCGGTGCCCACCGTCAGGACGCCCGCGCCCGCGTGGGTGGTCTCGCGCACGGCCGCGTACGGCTCGGCGGCGGTCGTGGTCGTGGCGTTCGTCGTCGCGGTCACGCTCATCCTGACCATGGGGTCGTCCGCCGCGCCGCCGCAGGCCACGCCGTCGGCGGCGGCACGGACCACGAAACCGGCGCCGAGCGAGGCCGCCCCGACGAGCGCGGCGCCCACGGCCTCGGCTTCCGCCAATCCCTCGCCCGCGGTCACACTGCCGGCCGGTAAGTTCTCCAAGGTCCCCCGGCCCTGCCAGCTGCTCACCAGGGCGCAGGCCACCCAGCTCGTCGGCGCGTTCATCACCTCCTCGACCGACCCGACGTTCCGGTGCGCGTGGTCCACCGCGGGCCTCCCATCGGGGGGCAAGCAGCTGAGCGTCTTCCTGACGCTCTGGCTCTACGCGCCGCAGGGCGACGGCTACGAGACCACGCTCGCGCAGGAGCACGTCGCGGGGGCGCGGAAGGAAGCCGAGGACAAGGCGGGCAGGGGCGGCTCGGGCGAGAAGCAGGGCGAGGTCTTCGAGATCCCCGGCGCGGGCGAGGAGGCCATCGCATACGAGATCTCCCGGGTGAAGTTCGGCAACAAGGCGGAGGCCGAGGTACACGTGCTCTTCCGCACCGGCAACATGGTGGGCGAGTTCCGCTTCGTGCACGACGTGGCCAAGGACGCCACGCTGCGGGACAAGGCCGCGCGGGCGGCCAAGTTCCTGGCCGCGAACCTCGACGCCAAGGCCTCCTGACCATGCGCGTGATCGCCGGACGCTACCAGCTGCTCGCCCCGCTCGGGGCGGGCGGCGCGGGCACGGTGTGGCGGGCGCGTGACGAGCTGCTGCACCGCGAGGTCGCGGTCAAGGAGGTACGCCTGCCGCCCGGCCAGGACCAGCAGCGGGCCCTGATCGACACGCTGCGCGAGGCCAGGGCGGCGGCGGCGCTGAACCACCCGTCGATCATCACCGTGCACGACGTGATCTCCGAGGGCGGCCAGCCCTGGATCATCATGGACCTGCTCGCGGGCACCTCGCTGGGCGAGCTGGTCAGGACGCGCGGCCCGCTGCCGCCCGGCCACGTCGCCACGATCGGCCTGCGCGTGCTCGACGCGCTGGAGGCCGCCCACCACCGCGGCATCCTGCACAGGGACGTGAAGCCCGGAAACGTGATGATCACCGATGTCGGCGAGGTCG
Organism: Nonomuraea sp. CA-143628; assembly: GCF_050942315.1. Lineage (NCBI taxonomy): Bacteria > Bacillati > Actinomycetota > Actinomycetes > Streptosporangiales > Streptosporangiaceae > Nonomuraea > Nonomuraea sp. CA-143628. Next base: position 4,408,046 of record NZ_CP192072.1, on the reverse strand, counting down.
TGCTGACCGACTTCGGCATCGCCGCGCACACGGGCGACGTCCCCGGCGCGGGTACGGCCGCCGCCGCGGCGCAGGCCGGCGGCGTCGCGGGCTCCCCCGGCTACATCGCGCCCGAACACCTGCGCGGCGAGCCCGCGGGCCCGATGGCCGACCTGTGGTCGCTCGGCGCCACCCTGTACCTGGCCGCGGAGGGCCGGGCGCCGTTCGAGCGCGACTCGGCGATGGCGATCGTCGCGGCCGTGCTCACTCTGCCGCCACCGCCGCCCGTCAACGCGGGCCCGCTGGGCGGCCTGCTCCTGGCGATGCTCGACCGCAACCCCGCCGCCCGTCCGCACCCTCGGGCCATCAGGGCGCACCTGGAGTCGCTGGCGGTCCCGCTGCCCATCCGGCCGCGCGAGACCGCGCCCGCCACGATCCCGGTCCGGACGGGGTCGCGCCGCCGTACACCGCTCGTGCTGGGCGGTCTGGCAGTGGGTACGGCCGTAGCGGTCACGGCGGTCGTACTCGTCAACAGCTCCGGAGGCTCTCCCACCATCACGGCGCCGGCCACTCCGGTCGCCCAGCCCGCCTCGACCACGGCGCCCCAGACCCCGGCACCCTCTCCGACCACGGCGCCCCCGACCGCACCGGCCAGGGGCGACGGCCAGTTCGGTCAGCCGCCGAAGGCGTGCTCCCTGCTCACCGACGACCAGGCGCAGACCGTCCTGCCCGGCTCCCACTCCCGGCAGCCCGCCCTCTACGACGAGAGCGAATGTTACTGGTCGGTCGGCACCATCGGGCTCATCGAGCGCCCGTCCATCAACCTCAAGGTCAAGTACTCCGGCACGGTCAAGGCCGCCGAAAACGCCTTCACCCAGACCGTACGGTCCCGCGACAGCAAGGCGGGCAGCCAGCAGACGGTGACGACCTCGCGCACCAGGACGGTGCGCGCGGGCGACGAGGCCGCCGCCCAGGACACCGAGGCCGGCATCACCCACACCTCGACGACCACCATATGGATGCGGGTCAGCAATGTGATCATCCAGGTGGAGGCCAGCAATCCGAAGCGAACGAAGGTGACCCCCCAACTCCGGGACACCGCTCTCAAGACCGCCCGCGCGGTGGCCGACACCCTCCAGAAGGCGCGATGAACCAGCAAAATGACTTCCCCACCGCGGCCGTGCCGCGCACCGCTCCCACCCAGCAGTCCCGCTCCGGGCTGCGGGTGACGCCGGCGATCCTGAGCGGGGCGGCGGCCGTGGTCGTGCTCATGCTGTTCACCGTCCTGTTCCTGCTCACCCGGCAGCCCGACAAGCCGGAGGCCGTGGCCGTACCCGTCAAGACCACGCGGGCGGCCGAGCCCTCAGCCAGTCAGCCCTCACCCAGCGAGCAGGCCACCACGAGCGAGCCCGCGCCGACCGGGGCCGCCACGTTCACCAAGACCGTCGACCCCTGTACGGTCACGGACGAGGACCTGGTCAAGAAGCTGACGTTGTTCCCGGACAAGACGCAGATCAAGGCCGAGGAGTGCGAGTGGTCGACGCTCGCGCCCGGGTCGGGGATGCCGGGCAACATGCAGTTCCGGCTCCAGGTGTACGTGAAGGTCTTCCCGGGTGACGTGGCGGCGGCGCACGAGCAGTTCGTCGCGCAGCGGCAGGAGGCCGTACTCCTCGCCAAGACCTCCACCCCCGCCGAGCCGCCCATCGGCGACGCCTCCTGGACCACCCTCTACACGCTGCCCGGCGACACGGGCAAGGGGCCGACCATCGCGACCGCCGGCGTCCGGGTCAGCAACGCGGTGATCCAGGTGACCTACCAGCGGCACGTCACCGAGGATCCGGCGGGCCGGCTGACCAAGGGCGCCCTGGACGTGGCCAGATCGGTCGCCGAGAAGCTCGGCACGTCGAACTAGAGGTCACCCAGGCCGAGCTGGCGGGCGATCAGCATGCGCTGCACCTCGCTGGTGCCCTCGCCGATCTCCAGGATCTTGGCGTCGCGGTAGAAGCGGCCCACCGGGAACTCGTTCATGAACCCGTAGCCGCCGAAGACCTGGGTGGCGTCGCGGGAGTTGTCCATGGCGGCGTTGGAGGAGACGAGCTTGGCGATCGCCGCCTCCTTCTTGAACGGCACCCCGGCCAGCATCTTCTCGGCCGCGTGGTAGTAGGCCAGGCGGGCGGTGTGCGTACGGGCCTCCATGTCGGCGATCTTGAACTGGATGGCCTGGTAGTGGCCGATCGGGTGACCGAACGCGCGTCTGTCCCTGACGTAGCGCAGGCATTCGTCCACGCAGCCCTGGGCCAGGCCGACGCCGAGGGCGGCGATGGCGATGCGGCCCTCGTCCAGCGTCTGCAGGAACTGGGCGTAGCCGCGGCCGCGCTCGCCGAGCAGGTTCGCGGCGGGGACGCGGCAGTCGGAGAAGGACAGCTCCCTGGTGTCGGAGGCGTTCCAGCCGACCTTGGAATACTTCTTCGAGACCGTGAATCCGGGCGTCCCGGACGGCACGAGGATGGTGGAGATCTCCCGCTCGCCGGTCAGCGCGGCGACGCCGACCACGCCGGTGATGTCCGTGCCCGAGTTGGTGATGAACGCCTTGGTGCCGTTGATCACCCACTCGGCGCCGTCGAGCGTGGCCGTGGTGCGCATGCCGCCGGGCACGTCGGAGCCGCCGCCGGGCTCCGTCAGGCCGAACGCGCCGAGGGTCTCGCCCGCCGCCATCGCCGGCAGCCAGGTCGCCCGCTGCTCGGGCGTACCGAATCGGTAGATCGGCATGGCGCCCAGCGACACCGCGGCCTCCAGCGTGATCGCCACGCTGGAGTCGGCGCGCGCCAGCTCCTCCAGGGCCAGGCAGAGCGCGAAGTAGTCGCCGCCCATGCCGCCGTACTCCTCGGGGAAGGGCAGGCCGAACAGGCCCATCGCGCCCATCCGGCGCACGATGTCGTACGGGAACTCCTCCCGCTCGTAGTAGTCGCCGATCACCGGCGCCACCACGTCGCGGGCGAACGCCTCGACGGTCTTGCGCAGCTCTTCGTACTCGTCGGTCAGCATGGCGGGTCAGCCTTTCGCGAGGGCCTGGACGACACGGGAGGGGCTGGGGCGGCCGAGCCGCTCGGCCAGCCAGGTGCTCGTGGACACGAGCTTGTCGAGATCGAGGCCGGTGTCGATGCCGAGTCCGTGCAGCATCCACACCAGGTCCTCGGTGGCGAGGTTGCCGGTGGCCGACTCGGCGTAGGGGCAGCCGCCGATGCCGCCGGTGGAGGCGTCGACGACGGTCACTCCCGACCGGAGCGCGGCCAGCGTGTTGGCCAGGGCCTGGCCGTAGGTGTCGTGGAAGTGCACGGCCAGCCGGTCGGGATCGCGGAACGACTCGATCAGCGCGGTCACGTGGCCCGGGGTGCCGACACCGATCGTGTCGCCGAGCGACAGTTCGTGACAGCCAAGGCCGAGCAGCCGCTCGCCGACCGCGACGACCTGCGCGATCGGCGTCGGGCCCTCCCACGGGTCGCCGAAGCACATAGAGACGTACGCGCGGACCTTGACGCCGTTGTCGAGCGCCCTGGCCACGACCGGCTCGAACATGTCGAACTGGCTCTCCAGGCTCCGGTTCAGGTTCTTGGCGGCGAACGTCTCCGTGGCGCTGGCGAAGACGGCGATCTCCTCGACGTCGTGGGCCAGCGCCCGGTCCAGGCCGCGCGCGTTCGGGACGAGCACCGGGTAGCGGACGCCCGGCCGCCGGTCGAGCCTGGTGAGCAGCTCTTCCGCGTCGGCCAGCTGCGGCACCCAGGTGGGATGGACGAAGCTGGTGGCCTCGATCACCCGGTGGCCCGCGTCGGCGAGCCGGTCGATGAACTCGGCCTTCACCTCGACCGGGACGATCGCGGACTCGTTCTGCAGGCCGTCGCGCGGGCCCACCTCGTAGACGGTGACCTGGTGCGGAAGGCCCTCCATCGGGTACGGCCTGCGCATCACGACTCCCCCGCCGAGACTGCCGCGTCCGCCGAGACGACGGCCAGGACGGCGTCCATGTCGACCGGCTGGCCCGCCTGCACGGGCAGCTCGGTGACCCGTCCGTCGCAGGGGGCGGTGACGGTGTGTTCCATCTTCATGGCCTCCACGATGAGGAGCGGCTGGCCCGCGCTCACCTGGTCGCCCGGCTGGGCCTTGACGACCAGGACGGTGCCGGGCATGGGGCTTCTGACCACGCCGTCGCCCGCGTGCGCGGCGCCGGGGCGGTCGCCTGGGTCGCCGATGCGGTGGCGGGTCAGGGCCCAGGACTGTCCGTCCCTGCCCAGCCAGAGGGTGTCGTCGTGGCGGGCGTGGGTGTAGTGGTGGGTACGGCCGGCCAGGGTGACGGTCAGCTTGGCGCCGTCGACCAGGAGCCTGGCCGGGACGGCCGCCCCGGGCACGACCCCGCCGGTCGCACCGGTCGCGGCCCCTGAGGCTGTGGACCCTGGGGGCTTTATGCGGATTTCTGCTGATTTTTCGGGCAGGCCGCGTACCTGGATCGTGTGGACGCCGTCCCGCGACTCCAGCCGCCATGCCGTCCACGCGCGCTCGCCGACCCGCCAGCCGTCCGCGACCTCCCACGGATCCGAGCCCTGAGGCACGGCGTGGAAGACCAGCGCGGCGACGGCCAGCACCTCGTCGTGCGGGTCGGCGGCCGGGACCAGCGCGGGCAGCACCCGCTCGACCAGCCCGGTGTCGAGTTCGCCGGCCCGCACTTCCGGGTGCGCCGCGAGCGCCCGCAGGAACGGCACGTTCGTGATCACCCCGAGCACGACCGTCTCGGCGAGCGCCTGGTCGAGCCGCCGGAAGGCCGCCTCCCGCGTGGGCGCCCACGCGACGACCTTGGCCAGCATCGGGTCGAACTCGCTGCCCACGACACCGCCCTCGACCAGCCCGGAGTCGACCCGGACGCCGCTCTCGGCCGGCCCCGGGCCACCCCGGACACCGCTCTCTCCCAGCCCCAAGCCACCCGGCTCCGCCAGGCGCAGCACCCGGCCGCCCGTGGGCAGGAAGCCGCGCGACGGGTCCTCGGCGTAGACGCGGGCCTCGACGGCGTGGCCGTGGAGGCGTACCTCGTCCTGGGTGAAGGGCAGCGGCTCGCCCGCCGCGACCCGGAGCTGGAGCTCCACCAGGTCGAGGTCCGTGACCAGCTCGGTGACCGGGTGCTCCACCTGGAGGCGGGTGTTCATCTCCATGAAGTGGTATTCGCCGGTCGTGCCGTCGACGATGAACTCGACCGTGCCCGCGCTCACATAGCCGACCGCGCGGGCCGCCTCCACCGCCGCGGCGCCCATCCGCTCCCGCGTCGCGGCGCCGACGAAGGGGGACGGCGCCTCCTCGATGATCTTCTGGTGGCGGCGTTGCAGGCTGCACTCGCGTTCGCCCAGGTGGACGACGTTGCCGTGGGTGTCTGCCAGCACCTGGATCTCGATGTGGCGGGGGTTCTCGACGTAGCGCTCGATCAGCAGCGTCTCGTCGCCGAACGCGGAGCGGGCCGTACGCCGGGCCGACTCCAGCGCGTCGGGCAGCTCGGCGGCCGAACGGACCAGCACCATGCCCTTGCCGCCCCCGCCCGCCGACGGCTTGATCAGGGCGGGGAAGTCCGTCCAGGACAGCAGCGAGTCGCCGGGTTCGGCGCCGCCCGGCACCACGGGGACCCCGGCGGCCGAGACGGTGGCCTTGGCGCGGATCTTGTCTCCCATGGCGTCGATGGCCGCGGGCGGCGGGCCGACGAAGACCAGCCCCGCCTCGGCGCACCGGCGGGCGAACTCGGCGTTCTCCGCGAGGAACCCGTATCCGGGATGTACGGCCTGCGCCCCGGACGCCTCGGCCGCCGCCACCATCGCCCCCATGTCCAGATATTTCGGTATCTGGAGGGCGGTGTCAGCCTCGCGGACGTGGCGAGCGTCCGCGTCCGAGGCCGTGTGGACGGCCACCGACGTGATGCCGAGCGCGCGCAGCGTGCGGATGACCCGGACGGCGATCTCGCCCCGGTTGGCGACGAGGACACGGGTGAACATGGGCAGCGTGGTCAACGTGGTCACATCCGGAAGACGCCGTAGCCGACGGGGTCGAGCGGGGCGTTGGCCGCCGCGGAGAGTGCCAGGCCGAGGACCGTACGGGTGTCGAGCGGGTCGATCACGCCGTCGTCCCACAGCCGGGCCGTGGAGTAGTAGGGATTGCCCTGGTGCTCGTACTGCGCCCTGATGGCCTCCGCGTCGGCGTTGCCGACGGTGGTGAGCACGTTCGCGGCCTGCTCGCCGCCCATGACCGAGATGCGGGCGTTCGGCCACATCCACAGGAACCTGGGAGAGTACGCCCGCCCGGCCATCGCGTAGTTGCCCGCGCCGAACGACCCGCCGATCACCACGGTGAACTTCGGCACCCTGGCGCAGGAGACCGCGGTGACCATCTTGGCGCCGTGCTTGGCGATGCCGCCCGCCTCGTACGCCTTGCCGACCATGAACCCGCTGATGTTCTGCAGGAACACCAGCGGGATGCGCCGCCGGTCGCACAACTCGATGAAGTGCGCCCCCTTCAGCGCGGACTCGCTGAACAGGATGCCGTTGTTGGCGATGATCCCGACCGGGTGCCCGTGCAGGTGGGCGAAGCCGGTGACCAGCGTCGCGCCGTACTCGGCCTTGAACTCCAGGAACCGCGAGCCGTCGACGAGCCGCGCGATGATCTCCCGCACCTCGTACGGCCGGCGGGTGTCGGCGGGCACGATGCCGTAGAGGTCGCGCGGGTCGTGGCGGGGCTCCTCGGGCTCGGCCCGGTCCCAAGGGCGCTCGGCTCTCGGGGCCAGCGTGGAGACGATGTCGCGAACGATGGCCAGCGCGTGCGCGTCGTCGTCGGCCAGGTGGTCGGTGACGCCGCTGACGCGGGCGTGCAGGTCGCCGCCGCCCAGCTCCTCGGCCGTGACCTCCTCGCCGGTGGCCGCCTTCACCAGCGGCGGGCCGCCGAGGAAGATCGTGCCCTGGTCGCGCACGATGACGGCCTCGTCGCTCATGGCCGGGACGTACGCGCCGCCCGCCGTGCACGATCCCAGCACGGCGGCGATCTGCGGGATGCCGCGCGCGGACATCGTGGCCTGGTTGTAGAAGATGCGGCCGAAGTGCTCCCGGTCGGGGAAGACCTCGTCCTGCTTGGGGAGGAACGCGCCGCCCGAGTCGACCAGGTACACGCACGGCAGGTGGTTGTGCAGCGCCACCTCCTGCGCGCGCAGGTGCTTCTTGACGGTGATCGGGTAGTACGTGCCGCCCTTCACGGTGGCGTCGTTGGCCACGACCACGCACTCGCGCCCGGCGATCCGGCCGACGCCGGTGATGATCCCGGCGGCCGGCGCCTGGTCGTCGTAGAGGCCGTTGGCGGCCAGCGGCGACAGCTCCAGGAAGCGTGAGCCGGGGTCGAGCAGGCCGTCGACGCGGTCGCGCGGCAGCAGCTTGCCGCGCTCCACGTGGCGCTGCCGTGACCGCTCGGGACCGCCCGCGGCGGCCGCGGCCAGGCGCTCCAGCAGGTCGGCGGCGAGCCGCTCGTTGAGCTCGGCGTTGTGCTTGTACGCCTCGCTTCCGGGGTCCGCGGCCGAGTTCAGCACCGGCCAGTCGCTCATGTATCCCCCTCCGTTATGAGGCCGATGTTAGTCATCATTAACGTAACCGTCTACCATGTGAGACGTGACGACGACGCGGAGCCGGGGCAACCGGCGCCTGGAGATCCTCGGCGCGGCCGCGAACCTGTTCGCCGCGCGCGGCTTCCACGGCGTCTCGATCGAGGACATCGGCGGCGCCGTCGGCGTCTCGGGCCCGGCGCTCTATCGCCACTTCAGCGGCAAGGAGGCGCTGCTCGCCGAGATGCTGCTGGGCATCAGCTCGCGGCTGCGCGAATCGGCCGCCGCGGCGGTCACCTCGCCCGGCGGGCCCGAGGAGACGCTCGACGCGCTCCTGAACGTGCAGATCACCTTCGCGCTCGAACAGCCCGCGCTGATCACCGTCCACGACAGGGAGCTGGGCAACGTTCCCGAGCCGGAGCGGCGGCAGATCAGGCGGCTGCAGCGGCTGTACGTCGAGGAGTGGGTCACCGTGCTGGCCGAGCTGCACCCGTCGTGCCCGCCCCCGCGCCTGCGGGCCGCCACGCACGCCGTCTTCGGGCTGCTCAACTCCACGCCGCACAGCGCGGGCGAACTGCCCGCGCGCGCCATGCGCCTCCTCCTGCACGCGATGGCCCGGGCCGCCATCGCGGCCTCGGTTAACGCTCACTAACACGGTGCCACTACACCCAAAAATGGGGCTATTCATGCCAACTATCTAGATATATCGTCACGCTATCTCGATAGTTGGAGGCGTGATGCGTGATCCACACATGTGGGAAGAGCCGCCCGGCGCCCCACCGCCACCGCACCCCCCGCACCCCCCACTTCCCCCGGGCGCGCCTGGTCCGCCGGTCTTTCCGGGCGGCGGGCCGGGAATGGGCAGCCTGCCCGATGCGCCGCCGATGGGCTGGGAGGGCGGCGCTCCGCGCGTACGGCGGGGAGACGTCAGGGCCGCGCTGCTGAGCCTGCTCGCCGAAGGGCCGAAGAACGGCTACCAGATGATCCAGGACATAGAGGAGCGCAGCCGCGGAGTGTGGCGGCCCAGCCCCGGCTCGGTCTATCCGGCACTCCAGCAACTGGAGGACGAGGGCCTGGTCACCGGCGACGACACCGGCGGCTCCCGGCTCTACAGCCTGACCGAGCAGGGCCGTGAGCGGGCCGTACGCCACCTCGACGGCGAGCCGCCCTGGGACGAGGTGGCGCGCTCCGTGCCCGAGGACCGGCACGAGCTGCGGCTGCTGTGGGCCCAGCTCAACGAGGCGTTCAGCCACCTGGCGCGGACGGCCAACGACCAGCAGGTCGCCCAGGCCAAGAAACTGCTCAGGCAGACGCGCAAGTCCGTTTTCCAGATCCTCGCGGAGGACTGAGCGATGACAGACGCGGCGGTGGCCGTACACGGATTGAGGAAGGACTACGGGAAGATCGAAGCCGTCAAGGGCATCGACTTCGACGTGTCCCCCGGCGAGGTCTTCGGCTTCCTCGGCCCGAACGGAGCCGGGAAGACCACCACGATCAGCATGCTCTGCACACTCGTCAACCCGACCGGCGGCAGCGCGACGGTCGCCGGGTACGACGTGGTGCGCCGGCGCGACGAGGTACGCCGGAACATCGGCCTGGTCTTCCAGGATCCGACGCTCGACGGCTACCTGAGCGCCGAGCAGAACCTGCGCTTCCACGCCGAACTGTACGGCGTGCCGAAGAGCGTCGTCGGCGACCGCATCCGGCAGGTCATGGAGATGGTCGCGCTCTGGGACCGCAAGGACGCCAAGGTCATGACGTTCTCCGGCGGCATGAAGCGGCGGCTGGAGATCGCCCGTGGGCTCCTGCACTCACCCCGGGTGCTGTTCCTGGACGAGCCCACGGTCGGCCTCGACCCGCAGACCCGCTCGGCCATCTGGGGCTACATCAACCAGCTCCGGCGCCTGGAGGACATCACCATCTTCATGACCACCCACTACATGGACGAGGCCGAGTACTGCGACCGGATCGCGATCATCGACCACGGCGAGGTCGTCGTCATCGACTCGCCGGAGGCACTGAAGGCCAGCGTCGGCAAGGACCGGGTACAGATCCACACCGGCGACGACGCCGCCGCGATCCGGGCGCTGCGCGAGGAGTTCGGCCTGGAGGCGGCCGTGCACGAGGGCGCGGTGACGTTCGCCGTGGCGTCGGGCGAGGAGTTCGTGCCCCGGCTGTTCGCCGAACTGGGCATGCCGATCAGGTCGGTGAGCGTCTCACGGCCCTCACTCGACGACGTGTTCATGAGCTACACGGGTTCCACGATCCGCGACGCCGAGGAAGGCGGCGAGTCGGGCGGCCGGACGTGGATGAGAGCGATGGCGAGGCGGTAGGCATGGCGCGGATCAACGCGATGGCGCGGATCAGGGCGATGGCGCGGCTCGACGTGACGGCGCGGCTCGACGTGACGGCGCGGCTCGACGTGACGGCGCGGCTCGACGTGACGGCGCGGCTCGACGTGACGGCGCGGCTCGACGTGACGGCGCGGCTCGACGTGACGGCGCGGCTCGATGCGATGGCGGGGTGGTAGGCGTGGCGACAGAGGCGATCGGTGTCCGGGTGCCGGTGCGAAGCGCCGGGCACGACCTCCGGGCGGTCAAGGTGGTGCTGCACCGAGAGCTGCTGCGGTTCGTCAACGACCGCACCCGCATGCTGTCGATGCTGCTGCAGCCGGTGCTGTGGCTGTTCGTGATGGGCACCGGGCTCGGCTCACTGGTGCGCGGCGCCATCCCGGGCATCGACTACCGCACCTTCATGTATCCCGGCATGATCTCGATGACCGTGATCATGACCGGTATGTTCTCGGCCGGGTCCATCGTGTGGGATCGCGAGTTCGGCTTCCTGCGCGAGATGCTCGTCGCCCCGGTCTCACGCGCGGCGATCGTGGTCGGCAAGTGCCTGGGCGGGGCCGTGGTGGCCACCGGGCAGGGCGTCATCATCCTGGCGATGGCCGGGCTGGTCGGCGTACCGTACTCGCCGGCACTGATCGTGACGATGCTGGCGGAGATGTTCCTCGCCGCGTTCACGATCACGGCGTTCGGGGTGATGCTGGCGGCCCGGATGCGGAACATGCAGACCTTCTTCGGCCTCATGCAGATGGTGATCATGCCGATGCTGTTCCTGTCGGGGGCCATGTTCCCGCTGGCCAACCTGCCGTCGTGGCTGCACCTGCTGACGGTGATCAACCCGATGACGTACGCGGTGGACCCGATGCGGCACGCGGTGTTCTCCCACCTCGATGTGCCCGCGCAGGTGACCGCGGTGCTCAATCCCGGGGTCCGGTGGTTCGACTTCCAGGTGCCGGTGGGGGTGGAGCTGGGGGTTGTGGCCTTGCTGGGGGCCGTGCTGCTGGGGGTTGGGATCGCGCAGTTCAGGCGGGCGGAGTAGGTCGCACAAGTTTTCACATCCGACTGCGACGGTTCCCTCACGGAGGGTAACTTTCCGGATGGGTTCTCAACCCATCCCCCTTCCCCAAAGGAGAACCAGCGTTGTCACTGGACCTGGAATACGGAAGTTTGCTCAAGAGAATCTCCGCGCTCGAGTCCACTACGGTGAGTGGTGTGCCTGGTACCTCGATCGAACAACGGTTCACTAGCCTGCACGACCGCGTGGACATCGTCGGGAACAACGTCCTCGATAGGATCGACAAGCGGACGAAAGATCTCGACAAGAAGATCCAGACGCGAGCAGAGCAACTCGAAAAGCGGATCGACGCACGAACCGATCTGCTCCACGAGAAGGTCTTTCTGCTCAGCAAGGACACTGAGAATGGCTTCGACCGGGTAAATCGGGATATGGCCAGCGTCGAGCTGCGAATCGGCAAGGTCAACGAGAGGATCGACGGCCTCGAGTCGGTCATGGACGAGAAGTTCGCAAAGGTCGACAAGCGGTTCGAAAAGGTCGACAAGGACATAGCCGAGCTCAAGACCGGAGTCGGTGAGCTCAAGACCGGGTTCGGTGAGCTCAAGTCGATGCTCATCAGCCTCGGCGCGAAGGCCCCCGAGTCGTAGCACCGACAGCTGAGGCCCGGGGCAACCGCGCCCCCGGGCCTCAATCCTGCCGTTCCGAACCGGTTACCGCTTCACGCGGACATAGTCACTACGGCTACCGTCTCCGTAGAAATCATCGTCCCCGCCGAACACGAACTTCCACGAGCCCGACTTCCACGCCTTGACCCGGACATACAGCTTGCCGCTGTCACCGGACCGCGTGGTCTTCACGTACTGCCACTTGTGCGAGCCGACCGGCTTGAAGTACAGCGCGACCTTGCCCGCGTACCCCTCCCAGGATCCGCTGTCGTCGATCTGCAGCACGCCCCTGGCCTTCAGGTATCTGCCGCGCTTGACCGGCTCCGGGTAGGCGTTGAACTTGATCACCCGGCTGGCCGACTTGTCCGCCGTCGGCGGCGGGGTGGGCTCGACGACCTTGACCCAGGCGGCGTCGGAGACCGAGCCCTTGACGCCTCTGGTCGCCTCGAACGCGGCCCGCCACCAGCCCGAGGACTGCGCGGTCGCGGTGGCCCAGAAGCGGCCGTCGCGGTTCGTCACGTCGCTGGTGACATACTCCCAGCGGCGCGAGCCGTCCTGCTTGAAGTAGATCGAGACCCGCTGGCCGGGCAGGGCCTGCCAGCGCTCGACCTGCAGGGAGCCGGTGAAGTTCAGCCGGGCGCCCTTGTCGGCGGGCGCGGGGGTGGCGTCGAAGCCGATGATCCTGCTGTCGGGATTGTGCCTGATCCGGACGTCGACCCGGTCGCTGTCGCTGACCGATGCCCTGGCTTCCTTGTTCCCACCGAACTCGGCCCGCCACCAGCCGGTGGCATCGGCGCGCACCCTGGTGCTGAACCAGCCGTCGCCGCCGCTCGTGACCGTGGTGACCCGGCGGTAGGCGTCGGCGCTCCGCTCACGGAAGGTGATCGCCACGACCCCGGCGTATCCCTTGCCGTCGGCCTGCAGTCGGCCGGAGACCTTGATCATGTCGCCGCGGTGCACCTGGCCGGGGCTGGCGCCGAAGTCCACGATCTTGGTGACGAGGGCCTTCTGGACGTCGAAGGTGCCGCTGGCGGACTTGTCGCCGTCACCGTGGGCGATGGCGAGGAAGCTCCACTTGCCGGCGTCCTTCGCCTCGAAGCTCTTCGTGCCGGTCCACTTCGCCCACCCGCCGAACGGCGCCGACTTGAGGTCGATGGGCGTGCCGACGCTCAGGCCGGGCGGCTTGAGCTGGAGTTCGGCTTTTCCGGCGTCCTTGGTGGTGAACGTGAACGTCACCGTGACCGGCTTGTCGAAGACCACGACCGGGGAGCCCGGACTGAGGTCCACGTCGGAGATGGCGGGGGCCTTGGCCGTGGCCGACGCCGATGGTGCCAGGGCGAGAAGCCCGGCGGCCGTCGCGAGCGCGACGGCGGCGACACGGATGCGTTGTAACATGCGGGTTCCTTTCTGGATCCCCTGGTGCTCAACGCGGCATTGAGGGTGCCACGCTTATCTTTCCCAGTAGACATTCAGGTTGGCCAGAAAGTTGCGAAATCTGACAACTTGTTATAGATCAGGGTCAATCGGACCGCTCCACAACATGTCACTCCCGACGGGGAGACGAACCCGGGATCGGGGCGACATAATCGCCTTGTGGCGCGCGACACTGTTGAGACTCATTTCACCCAGGCCATTGCGACGCTGAAGGGGGGCGCGGCCCGTGATCCCGGGCGGCCCGTCCGCGAGGGCGCGTCGCTGACCGGCGAGCAGTGCCGCACCCTCTTCCAGCGCCAGCTCGACAGCCGCCTGCTCGACATCGCGGCCCGCTGGCTGCGCGCGCAGGAGCAGTCCTTCTACACGATCGGCTCGGCCGGGCACGAGGGCAACGCGGCGGTCGCCGCCGCGCTGCGGCCCGGCGACCCCGCGCTGCTGCACTACCGCTCCGGCGCCTTCTACCTGACCAGGTCCGAGCAGGCCGGTCGGCTGCCCGAGCAGGGCATCCGCGACGTGCTCATGGGGCTGGCCGCCGCGGCGGACGAGCCGATCGCGGGCGGCCGGCACAAGGTGTTCGGCCATCCCGACCTGGCGATCATCCCGCAGACCTCGACGATCGCCAGCCACCTGCCGCGCGCGGTGGGCGTCGCCTTCGCCATCGAGCGGGGCCGCGCGCTGGGCGTTCCCACGCCGTGGGCGGACGACGCGATCACCGTGTGCAGCTTCGGCGACGCCTCGGTCAACCACGCCACGGCGCTGACCGGGTTCAACACCGCCGCCTACGCCACGCACCAGGGGCAGGCGCTGCCGATCCTGTTCGTGTGCGAGGACAACGGCATCGGCATCAGCGTCCGCACGCCCAAGGGCTGGGTGGCGGCGAGCGCGCGGCGTCCGGGCATCGAATACTTCGCCGCCGACGGCTGCGACCTGGCCGACGCCTACGACACGGCCGTCCGGGCCGTCCAGCACGTACGCGCCAACCGCTCCCCCGCGTTCCTGCACCTGAGCACGGTCCGGCTCATGGGCCACGCCGGGTCCGACGTCGAGTCCGCCTACCGCACCCAGCGGGAGATCCGCGCCGACATGGAGCGCGACCCGCTTCTGGCCACCGCCCGGCTGCTGGTCGAGGCGGGGCTGGTCACGCCCGACGAGCTGCTCATGCAGTACGAGTCGTCGCGCGAGCACATACTGCGGATCGCTCTGGAGACCACCCGCAGCCCGCGCCTCGGCTCGGCCAAGGAGATCATGGAGCCGCTCGCGCCGCGCCGGCCCGAGATGATCGCCAGGATCAGCCCGGTGGCGGCCGAGGCGTCGGTCAGAGAACGCGCCTTCGCCGGCTCCCTGCCGGAGACCGAGAAGCCGCTGACGCTCTCCCAGGCCATCAACCGCACGCTGACCGACGCGCTCTCCGTCTACCCGGAGATGATGGTCTTCGGCGAGGACGTCGCCAAGAAGGGCGGCGTCTATGGCGTCACCCGGGGGCTGCAGAAGCGGTTCGGTGGCGGGCGGGTGTTCGACACGCACCTCGACGAGCAGTCCATCCTGGGGCTCGCGCTCGGGTCAGGGGTGTCGAAGCTGCTGCCCGTGCCGGAGATCCAGTATCTGGCGTACCTGCACAACGCGCTCGACCAGCTCAGGGGCGAGGCGTCGACGCTGTCGTTCTTCTCGCAGGGCGCCTATCTCAATCCGCTGGTGGTGCGGGTGGCGAGCTACGCCTACCAGAAGGGGTTCGGCGGCCACTTCCACAACGACAACGCGGTGGGGGCCCTGCGCGACATCCCCGGCCTGGTCATCGCCTCGCCGTCGCGGCCCGACGACGCGGCGGCCATGCTGCGCACCTGCCTGGCGGCGGCCCGCACGGAGGGTTCCGTGTGCGTGTTCCTGGAGCCGATCGCGCTCTATCACACGCGCGACCTGTTCGAGGAGGGCGACGCGGGCTGGCTGGCGCCCTACGCGCCGCCGTCGCGCTGGCCGGAGACGCACGTCCCGATCGGGCGGGCGCGGTCCTATGGCGACGGGCGCGACCTCACGATCGTCACCTTCGGCAACGGGCTGCGGATGAGCCTGCGCGCCGCCGTACGCCTCACGCAGGAGGGCTACGGCTGCCGGGTGCTGGACCTGCGCTGGCTGGCGCCGCTGCCGGTGGAGGACCTGGTGCGGGCGGCGGAGCTGACCGGCAAGGTGCTGATCGCCGACGAGACCCGCCACACCGGCGGGGTGTCGGAGGGGATCGTGGCCGAACTGATGGACGCGGGGTTCTCCGGGCAGGTGGGACGGGTGACCTCGGCGGACAGCTTCATCCCGCTGGGCGAGGCGGCCGCTCACGTGCTGATGTCCGAGGAGGAGATCGAGCAGGCGGCGCGGAAGCTGCTGGGCTGACCTCTGGTTTCAGTACGGCTCGGTACGGGCTCGGTGCTGCTCAGTACGGCGAAGCGCCGCCGAACATCTCTCCCACCCTGGAGGCCAGCGTCACGTCGCCCGTTATCTGGAGGCGGCCCGACATCAGCAGGGCGGCCGGGTTCGCCGTGCCCGCGACGATGCGGAGCAGGTCCGCGGCCGGGAGGGTGAGCGTGATGGACGGGGCACGGGCCGGGCCGGGGAAGGCGCGGGCCCGGGTGCCTCGGATGGCGATGGTCCAGGTGGCGCGGGGTTGGAGACGGAATTCGAGGGTGCCCTGGAAGCCGAAAGCCCTGTCCGGTCTGAAGGAGCGGGCCATGAGAGAGAACAGGAACCGCTGACGGCCAGGACTCAGCCGGCGAGCCAGGTCCTCGTCGGACCGGCCCGCGACGAAGCGGGACAGAAGGTGCTGGCCCGTGAGGCGGGCTCGCTTGCGGGCCGCGGCGAGGACGTCCGCCGGGGTGGGCGGCGGACGGTGGGTGACGCGGGACAGCTCCGCGTCCTCGTCGATCACGTACGGCGGGGAGAGCGTCCTGGCCGGAGAACGCCTGGACAGGGCGGCTTCGATGGCCGGAGCGAGCCGGGCGGACTTGGCGCGCTCGCGCTCTTCGCGCCCTTCGGTGAATGCGGGCAGAACCTTTTTCCCGAACAATTCAAGGCTTTCACAAATGTGCTCATGGCGATTCGGACCGGCCTGGAGTACGAAGATCATTTGATCCACGCCCGCCACCTCGTAGCGGGTAATGAGGTCGATGAGTTGCTGCGGACTCCCCAATGCGCCCGCGAGCGGATCCCTCCCCTGCGCCCCCACCTTTGGCTGATCTTTCGTGAAATTTCCCCAAATGCTGCTGTGGCCGGGAGTGTGTTTCGACGGCCCGTAATAATGCGCCAGCGCATAGGCGAAGAAGGCCGCCCCCTGGGCGCCCCGGTGCCGGGCCTCGGCGGGATCCTCGTGGCACATCATCGGCAGCACGACCGCCAGGTTGGCGTTCACCGCGAACCCGGCCGGCACGCACTCCGCCGACTCCAGCAGCTGGTAGTAGTCCCGCGACCACTTCCCCGCGTCCTCCGGATGCACGAACGCGAACGACAGCGCCCCGATCCCGTTCCGCGCCGCCAGATGGATCGTCTCGCGCCGCGAGCAGGCCACCCACAGGGGCGGGTGCGGCTTCTGCACGGTCTTCGGGATCACGTTGCGCGGCGGCATCCGCAGGTACGGCGAATGCCACCCGGCGAACGGCTCCTCGACGAACATCCGGGTGATCGCGTCCAGCGAGTCCTGCCACATGGCCCGCTTCCGCTCCCGATCCACGCCGAACCCACCCAGCTCGGCCGCCGAACTGGCCTCCCCGGTGCCGAAGTCGACCCGGCCGCCCGAGACGAGGTCGAGCGTGGCGACGCGTTCGGCGACCCTGGCAGGGTGGTTGACCGGCGGCGGCACCTGCACGATGCCGTGGCCGAGCCGGATGTTCCTGGTGCGCTGGGAGACGGCGGCGAGGAACACCTCGGGTGCCGCCGAGTGTGAGTATTCCTCCAGGAAGTGGTGTTCGACCTCCCACACGTAGTCGAACCCGACCCGGTCGGCGATCTCGACCTGCTCCAGCGCGTCGGCGTACAGGCGCTGCTCGCTGTCCGGCTCCCAGGGGCGGGGCAGCTGATGCTCGTAGAAGATTCCGAACCGCACCTCAAGTCTCCCTACCTGGCCTTTTAGCTGACCGTCTCCCGAACTGGATATGCCGTCAATAGGACTTCCCAAGGAGCTCATCCGGCAGGGTGAATACTTGCCCAGGGGCGGGCGTGAAAGCGATCGAGCGGATCGGGGGATAAGAGATATCCGCTGATCGTTCGAAGGGTGGCACATGACGGGGCAAGCATCGTGAAGGGGCGGCCGTGGTGACGGCACTGTCCTGGATCTCGGGCCACTCCGCCGACGCCGTGCCGGGTCCGGTCGATGACGCGGGGGCGGTCGACAGGGCTGGGGGCGTGCCGGGGTCGCTCGTGGACGCCGAGGTGTTCGGGGCGGTGTTCGACGCCTGTTTCGGCGAGATCCACGGCTATGTCGCCCAGCGACTCGGCGCGGACCATGCCGAGGACGTCGTCTCCGACACGTTCCTCATCGCCTTCAGGAAGCGCGCGCAGTACGACCCGGCGCGAGCGACCGTGCGGGCCTGGCTGTTCGGCATCGCGACGAAGCTCATCGGCAAGCACCGCCGCCTGGAGGCGCGGACGCTGCGCGCGCTGGGACGGTACGGCCCCGACCGCGACGCGCCGGGGCACGAGGACCGGGTGACCGCGCGGGTCAGCGCCCAGAGCCTGCAGCCGAACCTGGCCTCCGCCCTGGCGGCGCTGGATCAGCGCGACCGCGACGTCATCCTGCTCGTGGCGCTGGCCGGGCTGAGCCATGAGGAGATCGCCACGGCGCTCGGCATCCCGTACGGCACGGTCGGCTCCCGGTTGAGCCGGGCCAGGAAGAAGCTGCGCGGCTCCCTGGGCGACACCAATCCGCTGCTCGCCCCCGAGGAGGCCGACCATGGATGAGCTGTCGTCGATCCGCGAGCTGTACGGCGAGCCGCCGGCCGACCCGGCGCTCAAGGCCAGGGTCCGCGAGCGGCTGGCCGCCGAGCGCTCCTCGCGTACGTCGTGGCTGTCTTGGAGAGGAGTTGTGGGCGGCCTCGCCGCGGCGGCGGTCGCCGTGACGGCCGTGGTGGCGCTCGCTTCGCCCCGTACGCCCGACTCGGTGGTCTCCGGACGGTCGATCCTGCTGGCCGCGGCGACCACGGCGGCGTCGGGTCCCGCTGACAAGGGGACGTACTGGCACATCGAGAAGCTCCACAACGGCACGAAGGTCACCGACCTCTGGGCGACCTCCGACGGGAAGGCGTGGACGGGCGAGCGGGTGACGGGCCGGCCCGCGAAGGTCGTCGCGGTCTCGGGCCGGGCGCCGTTCAGCATGGCGGGGAAGGATCTGACGGTCGAGCAGATCCAGCGGCTGCCGTCCGACCCGGCCGCGCTGAAGGAGTGGGTGATCGGGATGCTGCCCGCCGGGTCCGGCGACGATGTCCTGGCGGACGCGCTCAGCGGGCTGCTGTGGAGCAAGCCGTCGCCACCGGCCGTCCGGGCGGCGGCCTACCGGTTGCTGGGCGACCTGCCGAACGTCCGCTACCTGGGCCGGAAGACGGACCAGCGGGGGCGTACCGGTGACGCGTTCACCTTCACTCTGAACGGCGATCGGCCGGTCCAGCGGACACTGATCATCGATGTGGCCAGTTCGCAGGTGCTGGCCAGCTCCAACACCTCGGGGGCGAGCGGCCCGCAGATGTCCGAGGTGGTCCTGGGTGCCGGTTGGACCGACAAGGGTCCGGAGGAATCCGCAAGCACCCGTCCATAACCCCATAGGTCAGGGCAGGCCCGTGCCCTGACCTCACCGCCGCGCGGGCGTTTGCGCCGCGCGCTCACACCGCCGCGCTCGGTTCTCGCGCGCCGCGGCCCTCCCCCGCACGTGAAGCCCGCGCGTCGCCGTTCGCGCCGCGCGTGGGTTTCGCGCGCCCGAAATCAGGAGTCACCACGTGTTCTGGCGTGCCCGTACGAAGCCCGGCCGGGCCATCTGCCTGGCCCACCAGTTCCCCAACATCAAGGTGCCAGAAGTGATGGCCGGGCGGGTGACCTTCGTCGGCCTGCCTCCGGTGGACCTCGGTCAGGACATCGACTGGCGGCTGAACCCGCACGGCAACCGCTCCTGGGCGCTGAACCTGCACGCCCTGCGCTGGATGGGCCGTCTGGTCGCCGAGTACGAGGGTTCGGGTGAGCGGGCCTACCTCGACCGGGCCGAGACCCTGGCCGACGACTGGATCCGCAAGAACCCGCGCGACCATGCCGACATCAGCCCCTGGGCCTGGGCCGAGCACCCTGTCGCGCTGCGCGCCCCCGTGCTGGTGTGCCTCAGCGCCCACGTCGACAGCCGCCGCCTGCTGGACAGCCTCGCCGAGCACGGCGAGGTCCTGTCCGACCCGGCGCTCTACCGGCAGGGCCACAACCATGGCCTGGACCAGGACATCGCGCTGCTGGTGGTGGGCTGCCGCCTGGGCCGGAAGGAGTGGCGTGACCTGGCGATCCGCCGGATGCTCGCCTCGGCCGAACTCGCCATCGACGAGCAGGGCGTCCTGCACGAACAGGCGCCGAGATACGGGCTGTACGTGCACCGGCGGCTCGGGGTGGCGTTACGGGCGATCGAGGAGAGCGGCGCCAAGATCCCGAACCGGCTGACGGCGCGCCGGACCGCCCTCGAAGCGTACGTGGCCCATGCCACGCAGCCCGACGGCTTCCTGGCACCCCTCGGGGACAGCCCGGCGGACAACCGGGCGGACGGTTTCGCGCACGACGGGGCGACGGTGCGGGTCTTCGACGGCGGGTACGTCTTCGGCCGGACCGCATGGGACGATCCGGACTCGGCGTTCTACTCGATCAGGTTCGGGCCGGGGCGGCGGCTGCACGGGCACGAGGACCATCTGGGCGTCACCTATTACGCGCAGGGCCGCCCGGTGCTGGTCGAGGCCGGTTTCCACTCCTACGAGAAGACGGACTACGTGGAGTGGACCAAGTCGCCCGACGCGCACAACGTGCCTTCCGTGGTGGGTGCCGACTTCCGAGCGGGTACGGACACGCGCCTGGACGCGTCGGACATCGGCCCGTCGCGGCAGTCGTACCGGCTCAGCGACAAGGCGTACGGCGTGCGCCGCACGCGCGAGGTCCTGGTCAGTCATGGACCGGACCTGATGGCCGTACTGGACTCGGTGCCGAAGGGGCACGCGGTGCGCGACCTGTGGCACTTCGACCCGTCACTGCGGCTGGTCGACCAGCGCGACGGCGTCGTGGTGCTGGGCGACGACGCCCGCCGCGTGACGCTCCTGCAGCTCACAGCCGACGGCAGGCCGGTGGGCGGTCAGACGGTACGGCCGGGCACGGTCTCACTGGGGTACCTCCGGACCGCGGAGACCGTGACGGTGTCCTCCCCGGAGGCTTCCCGGCTGCTCACCGTGATCGTGCCGGGCAGCGCGGACCCGGCGGTCTCAGCCGAGGGCGACCTGATCACGGTGGGCACGCCTGACGGGCCGGTCACCTTCCGGGGGTCGGGGCTATGAGCCCTTGTCCCTAGCCGGTTACAGCCAGCGGCCGAGCGCGGGTGCGTCACTCTCCGGAGCGGGACCACGCCCAGTGATCCAGGCGGCCAGCTCGGCGGCCGTCCCACTCACCACCCGGCCCGACTCGGCCGGGTCATCCGTCTGGTGCGCGTCCTGGCCGGTGGCGGCTTCGGTGGTCACTCGCCAGACCCGCTGCCGGTCGGTCGCGGCGGCTTCGGTGGTCACTCGCCAGACCCGTTGCCGGTCGGTCGGGGCGAGCACCACGGCGGGCCCCTGCCCCCGCCGTTCCCACGTCTCCGTCACGTCCGTGAGCAGCGCGTCCACGAACTCGGGCGGGAAGTCCTCGAACCGGCCGCCCGTCCCCAGGTCCACCGCGTGCACCCACAGCTCGCGGGCCCGCATCCAGGGGATCTCCGAGGCGGGCACCATGCGGCCCTGCGCGGTGCGCACCCGCGCGTCCCAGTCCGGCAACTCCTCCAGCGAGGCCCGCAGCCGGTCCGCGCTCTCCTCGGCCAGGCGTACGAGCTCGGCCGGCGATAGCCGCGCCACCTCCTCGATCTCGGCGTCGCGCGCCTCCGCACCGGCGTACATCGGCGTCTCCTCGCCGGTCCGCGCCCAATGGGTGAGCCGGCCGAGCGCCGAGGCGTTGCAGGCGACGTGGGCCACCAGGTGCCGTCCGGTCCACCCGGGAAGGCGGCTGGGCCGGTCGAGGTCGGCGGCGTCGAGGCGGGCGGCGAAGTACGCGGTGCCGGAGTCGAGCCAGGTGAGGTCAGCCATCGCGGCGCGCCATGTTGACCAGCTCGCCGACGCCCGCGATCCGGGTCACGACCTTGTGGCCGTCGGCGAGGTAACGCGGCGGCTTGCGGGCGTGCCCGACCCCGCCGGGCGTGCCGGTCGCGATCACGTCGCCCGGCCGCAGTGTGAGAATCTGTGACACGTACGCGATCAGCTCGGCCGGCGGGAACACCAGGTCGGCCGGGTCCGCCTCCTGTACCACCTCCCCGTCGACCTCACACCGCATGGTCAAGGGGCCGTCGAGTTCGTCGGGGGTGACGAGGTACGGGCCGAACGGGGTCGTGGACTCGAACGTCTTGCCCTGGAGCCACTGCAACGTACGGTTCTGGTAGTCGCGTGCCGTGACGTCGTTGAACACCGAGTAGCCCGCGATGGCGGCCCGCGCCTGTTCCGGCGACGCGTGCCGTACCTCCGTGCCGATGATGACGGCGAGCTCGGCCTCCCAGTCCATGGCCGGCGAGAGTGCGGGGAGCACGATGTCGTCGTACGGCCCGATCAGCGCCTCGGCGAACTTGGCGAACAACGTGGGGTACGCGGGCAGTTCGCGGCCCATCTCCAGGATGTGGGTGCGATAGTTGAGCCCCACGCAGATGATCTTCCCGGGCCGTGGCACCACGGGAGCGAGGTCCGCGCCCGCGAGCGGGTGCCTGGGGCCGTCCGCGGTGGCGGCCCGTTCGCGCCAGCCGGGCTCGGCGAGCAGCGCCCCGACGTCGGGCGCGCCGATCTCCACGGCGTGCTCGCCGTCGACGCGGGCGGCGGTGGTACGGCGGGGCAGCCGCAGGGTCGCGAGCTTCACGCGGTTTCCTCTCGGTGGGGGTTCTTGATGGAAGGGAACTTCACAGAAGCTCTTCTCGGTACTGGTGCAGGCCCTCGAAGACGGGCGTGTCGGCGAAGCGGAACAGGTCGAAGCGGCTGCCGGCGCGGAACGACCACGCGCACCAGGACGGCACCACGACGAGATCGCCCCGGGTCAGCGGACGCTCCACGCCGTCGAGCGTGACCGCGCCCTCGCCCTCGAACACCTGGTAGACCGACGACCCGACCTCCCTGCGCGCGGCGGTGACGGCGCCGGGACGCAGCCGGTGGAACTCGGCCCTGATCGTCGGCATGACGTCGCCCCCGGTGGTCGGGTTGGTGTAGCGGACGGCGGCGTGGCCCGGCTCGACCGGCCCGGGATGGCCTTCGTCCTCCAGGGCAAGCTGCTCGTCGAGCGCGCGATCGGTGTGCTCCCAGCGGTAGGCGGCGATCGGCGAGCTGGGCGTGGCCCCCAAGGCCGAGAGCGGCCGCAGCCCCGGGTGTGCCCACAACCGTTCGGAGCGGGAGACGTGCGGGGTGGTGCTGTCGGTGACCTGGTCGGGGCCGAACTCGAAGAACGAGGTGTCGGTCTGGTGGACGAACGGGATGTCCAGCCCGTCGATCCAGGCCATGGGCGCGTCCGTGGTGTTGTGGTGGCCGTGGAAGTGCCAGCCGGGAGTGAGGAGGAAGTCGCCGCGGCGCATCGCCACCGGGTCGCCGTTCACCACGGTCCACACGCCTTCGCCCTCGACGACGAAGCGGAAGGCGTTCTGGGTGTGCCGGTGCTCGGGGGCGACCTCGCGCGGGCCCAGGTACTGGATGGCCGCCCACAGCGTCGGCGTCGCGTACGGCAGGCCGCTCAGGCCGGGGTTGGCCAGCGCGATGGCCCGCCGCTCGCCGCCCCGGCCGACGGGCACGAGGTCGCCCGCCCGCTCGGCCAGCGGATGCAGCGTCTTCCACGCCCACACGTGGGGTCTGGCCTTCGGCTTGGGGTGGGCCGGCATCAGATCGCCGACCTGGGTCCAGAGCGGAATCAGGTGTTCTGCCGTGAAGTCGGCGTAAAGCCTCTCCTCTGGGGTCATGGGTCCACGTTAGGAGGGGATTCTGCATAGTGCATTAGCATTCTGCTGTGAAGAACCGGCCTCCTTATGCCCTGGGCTCGGTCGACAACGTGCTGCTCCTCCTGCACATGCTGCGCGACCAGGGCCGGCTCAAGGTCACCGACGTGGCGCGGGAGCTCGGCATCGCCCGGTCGACCGCGCACCGCCTGCTGGCGATGCTGGTCTATCGGGACTTCGCCGTCCAGGACGAGCATCACACGTACCTGCCGGGCCCCTTCCTCGCCTCCGCGCCGGGCGTGGCGAGCGGTTCCGCGCTGCGCGAGTTGCGGGCCAGGGCCAGGCCGGCGATGGAGGCGCTGTGCGCGCGGGTGCGGGAGACCGTCAACCTCACGGTGCGGGTCGGAACGGAGGTGCGCTTCCTGGCCAGCGCGGAGTCCGCGCAGATCCTGCGCGTGGGCGACCGCCGGGGCACGATCCTGCCCGCCGAGCGCGCCTCCGGCGGCAAGGTGCTGCTGGCCGCGCTGCCGCGCGAGCGGCTGTGGGAGCTCTACCCCGACCTGCCGGACGCGGAGCGGGCCGCGTTGGCACGCGAGCTCGACGAGATCCGGGTACGCGGCTACGCGCTGAACATCGACAACACCGAGCAGGGCGTTTCGGCTATCGGCGCCGCCGTGCGCGACGGCCGGGGATCGGCCGTGGCCGGGCTGTCGATCGCGGTGCCCTCCACCCGGTTCGGCGGGGATCAGGTGGAGATGCTCGCGGGGGAGCTGAGACGCGCGGTCGCCGAGGTCGAGCAGGCCCTGGCCGACTTTCCCGACTGATCACAATGGTGTGACCGGGCTGGCACGCGGCACGTACACCAGGGCGTCGTAGGCCTTGGCGGGCACCATTTTCACGGTGTACGTCCAGCTCAGGGAGCTGTAGATCGACCGGAAGCCGTCACCGACGCTGCCCATCGGGATCTCCGAGGTGAGCACCTCACGGTTGCCGGGTTGCGACGCGGCCTGCGTGAGGTTCACGTAGCCCAGCGGCTGGTCGCCGAACAGCTTGGCCAAAGGCGAGCTCTGGCTCACGGTGAACCGCGTGCGTTCCCCCGAGCCGTCGTCCCTGCTGACGAAGGTGCTCGTGCCGAATTCGGTGCCGATCGTGAAGTAGTCCTTGCCGTACGCCTTGGCCAGGCGCCGCCCCATCGACTCATAGGAGAACGCCGCGCCGCTCTTGTCGATGTGGCCGTTGTGACCGCCCAGGAGGATCTTCTTCCGGCCCTGGGCGCCCTCCGTGTCGGCGATCCACCGGACGTTCTCCGCCATCCAGGCGTCCCGCTTGCTGTTGTAGTCGTTCCCGTTCTCGGAAGCCTGCAGCTGCGCGCCGCGCTGGATCGTCTCGGCGTGGTGCACAGCGAGAGCGAACGACTCCTGGGAGCTGAGCTTTACGTACTTCTCCCGATTCCTCGTCATCTCGTCGACGAGCCGCTCGGCGGCGGTGCCTGCGGTGACGATCTTTTTCTCGTCCTGTTCAGCCCTGCTGGCATCGGTGAGGACGGCCAGCGACTCTTGGACCGGGCGGACCCGCGCGGGGTCGACCGTGGCGAGATAACGCAGCAGCCGCTCCTTGTTCCGGTCGTACCGCTGCATGTCGAAGCCGTAGAGACGCACCTTGTCCGCGTCGGCGACGGTGGCGTTGTGGTCATGGATCCACTTGAGCAGATCCGCCATCTCGCGGGTCCGGTAGATGTCGAAGCCGAGCGCCCTGGCCGCGTCCTCCGCGCTGCCCTGGCCCTTCATGACATAGTCGTTGGCCGTGGCCGTGCCGCCGAAGTCGGCCTCCAGGGCGACGGTGCGGAAGCCGTGCTCACGCACCAGCTTCTGGATGATCAATCCGCGGGCCTGGACGAACTCCTTGTTGCCGTGCGTGGCCTCACCGATCCCGACCACGCGTTTGCCGGCGGCGTCGGCGAGGGGGGCCTGGTCGAGAGGGACCACGGCGTCGGACGTCACTCGCGAGGTGTCCACACCCGCGCACCCGGCCGCCGCCAGGCCGATCAGTGCGATGCTCAGGACGAGCTTGCGACTCATGTCAGTTCACTTCCTTGCGGAGCACGCGCACTGCGCCGAGCGTCATCGGGACGACGATCCAAAAGATCATGGACGTGGCCAGCCGTGCGGCGTCGCCCCCGGTCATGTCGCCGACCATCAGAGGGGTGGTGGCGGTGCCCAGGTCGAGCCACTCGGTCAGGGCCGCGCCGGTGGCACCGAGCCTGGCGACGACGCTCCACAGCATCGGGGTCGCCAGGCAGATCACGATCGCGGCCGGCGCGTTAAGGAGCAGCATGCCGACGGCGAGCCCCATCGCGACCACGAGGACGTTCGCCGCGGTCCAGCCCAGCAGGGTGAGCGGGGTGATCTCCCAGTCCGCCGGGACGTCCTGGGCGCCGGCGACGGCAGCCGTCACCGGCACCGCGACCAGCATCGCGAACAGGGAGGCCGCGATGGCGGTGAGCAACGGAGGCAGGCACTTGGCCACCAGCACCCGCAGGCGCCGAGGTTCGAGCGCGAAGGTGGTCAGGGCGGTGCGGTGGCTCCATTCACCGGTCACCGTGAGGATGCCGATGACGGGGAGCAAGGTGCCGAATCCGATTCCGGCGGTCCCGATCAAGGTGCCCAGTCGCGGACCGGAGACCATGCCGCGCGCCGCGATGGACGCCAGGGTCAGAAGGATCAGGATCGCCGTCATGATCTTGCCGCTGCGGGTGTCGAAGAGCTTGCGAGCCTCGACCGACAGCAGCCGGTGGAACGGGATGGACGTGGTCATGCCGCACTCCGATCGGCGTTGGCGGTCAGTTCGAGGAAGGTCTGTTCGAGGTCCCGGCCCCGGCCGAGCTCGTCGACGGTCCCCTGGGCGAGGACGCGGCCGCGGCCGATCATCACGATGTGGTCGGCGACCCGCTCCACCTCGTGCAGCAGGTGCGAGCTGAGCAGCACCGCGCAACCCGAGTCGGCGAGGTTACGCAGCAGCCCGCGCATCCAGTGGATGCCCTGGGGGTCGAGACCGTTGGCGGGCTCGTCCAGGATGAGCACCTTGGGCCGGCCGAGGAGCGCGTGAGCGATGCCGAGCCGCTGCCGCATGCCGAGCGAATAGCCACCGACCGTCCGCCGGCTCTCCCCGGCGGACAGTCCGACCAGGTCGAGGACCTCGCCGACCCGCGACTTCGGCAGTCCGAGCAGCATCGCGCTCAGGGTCAAGATCTCCCTGCCGGTCCGGCCGGGATGCTGGGCGGCGGCGTCGAGAAGCACGCCCACCTGGGAACCCGGGCAGTCCAGCTCGCTGTACGGCCGGCCCAGCACGGTGGCCGAGCCCGAGGTGGGCCGGGACAGCCCGGCCAGGATGCGCATGGCCGTGGACTTTCCGGCGCCGTTGGGCCCGAGGAACCCGGTGATACTGCCCGCTTCGACGGTGAAGGACACGTCGTCCAGTGCCTTCACGTTCTTGTAGAACTTGCTGACGTGGTTGAACTCGATCATGGATCAAGTTCACCGGACGCGACGCCGCCGGTCATCGGACCCAGGTCGAGTCCGGTTCTAGACCTTTGGCCACCTGGATGTGGACCTGGGTCGCTAAGGCATCGGCCGGACTGTCTCTAGGCTGTGGGGCGTGCACGAGCTGAAGGAGAGCCAGGCGCCCCTGGACCCGCGGGCTATCACACTGCGCTATGTGGGTGCCCTGCTGCCGATGCTGTTCCATGGAGTCGTCTGGGGCGTGGTCGTTTCCCGGAATCCTGACCGGCTTCCGTCGGCGCTGGTCGATGTGGGGCTCGGCGTGTTCGGTCTGGTCCTGATGGGATGGCGTCGTCGCTGGCCGTGGCAGATCGCCCTGGCTACCGCCCTGCTGAGCGCGTTCTCCAGCACAGTGAGCGGCCCCACATACGTCACGTATGTCTCCTTGTGCATGCATCGTCGGTGGCGTCAGATCATCCCCGTCGCGATCGTGTCCTGGCTGGCTCTGGTGGCGTACGCCACCTTGCCCGCCATCACCCAAGCGACCTATACCTCCATCATGATCGGAACTGTCGTCCTCGGCGGGCTGACCCTTTTCGGTCTTTACTTTCGCGAGCGCCAAGACCTGGCCGCCTCACAGCAAGAGGCGGCACTGCTCACCGAACGCCAGCAGCTGCAGCAAATCGAGCAGGCCAAGCTGGCGGAACGGCTCAAGATCGCCCACGAGATGCACGACGTCCTGGCTCATCGCATCTCCCTGCTGTCCATGCTCGCCGGCGGCCTGGCGTACCGGAAGGACCTCAGCGCCGAGGAGACCCGCGAGGCCGCACTGGCCATCCAGGAGAACGCGCACCAGTCACTGAACGAGCTGCGCACCGTGCTCGGCTCGCTCCGGCACGACGAATCCCTGGAAGCTCCGCAGCCGGACCTGACCCATCTCGATGCCCTCTTCGACGAGGTGCGCACCGCCGGCCAGCAGGTCGAGGTGGACGACACCATCGGTGACCGGGAACTGCTGCCGACGCCGACCGGGCGGCACGCGTACCGGATCGTGCAGGAGGCTCTTACCAATGCGCGCAAGCATGCGCCGGGCAGCCGGGTGACGGCCAAGCTCGGCGGGCGGCCGGGCGACGGCCTGCGCATCCTGGTGAGCAACCCGGCGCTGTTCGCGACAGCCGCGGGACCCGGCTCGAGGCTGGGGCTGGTCGGCTTGGCGGAACGCATCCGGATGGCCGGCGGCACTCTCAGCCACGCCGTACGCGACGGACGCTTCGTCCTCGACGCCACGTTGCCATGGGAGACTTCACGCCGTGACTCGACTGGTGATCGTGGATGACGACCCGATGGTACGCACCGGCCTGCGCCTGATTCTCGGCGGCGAGCCCGACCTGGACCTGGTCGGCGAGGCCGGGGACGGCCGGCAGGCCATGGGCGTGATCCGCGACCTGCGGCCCGATGTCGTGCTGATGGACATCCGGATGCCCAACCAGGACGGGCTGACCACCACCGAGCTGCTGCTGGCCCAGCCGGACCCGCCCCGGATCCTCGTACTCACCACCTTCGACGCCGACGACATGGTGTTACGCGCTCTGCGGCTCGGCGCCGACGGCTTTCTGCTGAAGGACACGCCCCCACCGAAGATGATCGAGGCGGTCCGCACCGTGGCGAGGGGTGAGCCGGTACTGTCGCCGAGCATCGCCCGGCAAGTGATCGCCGCGGCCACCGGCGCGGGCGAACCGCAGCGCCCGGAGGCGCCGCGGGAGCTGGCCAGGCTCACCGACCGCGAACGAGAAGTCGCGATCGAGGTGGCCCGGGGCAAATCGAACGCCGAAATCGCCGGGCATCTCCACATGAGCGTCGCGACCGTGAAGGCGAACATCACCCGGATCTTCGCGAAGCTGGGCAGCGACAGCCGTGTGCAAGTCGCCATGAAGGTACGCGACGCCGGCCTCCTCTAGGGATCCGCTTATCTGGGAGGTAATCGACAGGCCCCGCCACCCCCGGAAAGACTTGCGGCATGACTGATGCTTTTGCTGCCGACGCCACCCGTGACATCGTGGAAGCGCTGCTGCGGCGTATCGCCGAGGGCGATCACGACCGTGTCGCCGAGTTGTTCGCCGAGCCGATCGACTGGCAGCTCGACTGGCCCGCCCAGGGACATCCGGCGGTGCCGTGGATCCGGCCGCGATCGAGCCGAGCCGACGTGGCGGACCATTTCCGGACGCTGGAGGCCCATCACGTGCCCGAGCTGAACGGCACGTCGGTGGCGCGGATCCTGGTCGACGGGGCGGACGCCGTCGTCCTCGGGGAGATCGTGCAGACGGTGCGGGGCAGCGGCACCGCGTACACCTCACCGTTCGCGCTGCACCTCACCGTCGAGGACGGACTCATCACCCGATACCACATTTACGAGGACAGCCTCACGGTCGCGAACGCCCTCAGCGTTTAGGCAACGGAGAGTGAGGTGAGCACTCCGGCATCAGCGAGCCGCTAAGAACAACCGCTCTTATCAGGCGATTTCCCATGGCTTCGGGCAGGGGCTCCATGCCGAAGGCACGCGAATGACCATCACATTCCGCGCTCTTGCTGTAACAATGAGCGACATGTCGTCTCCCCCACATGACGCCCTCGTCAACATGTCCGCGCCTGCCGAATGGCCGGCCTACAGGCGCTTCGCCCGCGTGCACTTTAGCCGCGGCAAAGCGGAAGGCATGATCGAAGGCAGGACGGAGGGCAAAGCGGAAGAGGCCGCCAGATCGGTGCTGCTCGTACTGGGCGCCCGCGACTTCAACGTCCCCGACGACATTCGCGCCCAGATCACCACCTGCACAGACCTCGCCCAACTCGAAACCTGGCTCACCGACGCAGCCACCACCCAGACCCTCCAAGACCTCTTCATGAAGTCCGCATCTGCCACATGGCCGGTCTACAGCCCCTTCGCCCGCGAACACTTCGGCCGCGGCAAAGCCGAGGGCAGAGCGGAGGCCAAAGCGGAGGCCAGGGCGGAAGAGGCCGCCAGATCGGTGCTGCTCGTACTGGGCGCCCGCGACTTCAACGTCCCCGACGACATTCACGCCCAGATCACCACCTGCACAGACCTCGCCCAACTCGAAACCTGGCTCACCGACGCAGCCACCACCCAGACCCTCCAAGACCTCTTCATGAAGTCCGCATCTGCCACATGGCCGGTCTACAGCCCCTTCGCCCGCGAACACTTCGGCCGCGGCAAAGCCGAGGGCAGAGCGGAGGCCAAAGCGGAGGCCAGGGCGGAAGAGGCCGCCAGATCGGTGCTGCTCGTACTGGGCGCCCGCGACTTCAACGTCCCCGACGACATTCACGCCCAGATCACCACCTGCACAGACCTCGCCCAACTCGAAACCTGGCTCACCCGCGCGGCCACCGCCCAAACCCTCCAAGACCTCTTCGCCGAAAACGAATCAGACTGAGAGCACCGCCAAGCCTGCTATCCGTCCACGTCCTCTCCCGACTACCGCAACTACTAGAGGAGTGCCGCGACACACGAGTGCGCCGAAATCACCCGGACCGGTCAGTGACCGCTTCCGCGGGTTGGACGGGTCAGCCCGCGGGAGTCCCGGATTCAGCGGACGACTGATTCGGCGCCCGCCTGTCCGAGTTCGGCCAAGCGGGTCAGGGCCGGGAGGGCGTCGGTGATCGCCCGGCGCTGCTCGGGGGTCAACTGGGCGATGAGCGGGACCAGGTGGCGGGTGCGGTCGTCGTGGCGGGAGCGTCCGATCTGGCGTCCGGCCTCAGTGATGTGGACCAGGACGGCGCGCCGGTCGCTGGGGTCGGGGCGGCGTTCCACGAGTCCGTCGCGCTCCAGCCGGGTGACGAGCTGAGTGATGCCGGGCTGGCTGACCTGCTCGGTCTTGGTGAGGTCGGTCAGCCGCATGGGGGCGCCGCGGGTTGCGAGGGTGTCGAGCACCGACAGCGTCGTGAACGACAGCTTCTCCAGCACGGGGAGGCGGATGTAGAAGCGGTTGAAGTTCTCGATCGCGGTGGCGAAGGCATTCACGTCCAGGTTGCCGTCGCGGCCGGCGCCCTGAGCGGGATCGCGGTCCGAATCGCCGTCGCGGCCGGCGTCCTGGGCGGGGTCGCGGTCCGAATCGCGGTCGCCCAGCGCCTCGCCCGATGTCTGGTCCGGCGTCTCGTCCGGCGTGGTGTTCACGTCGGAAATATATCGCAAACTTATTTAAGTTGCTTATGATGTCCGGCATGACACTTCGATTGGGCATCAACGGGTTCGGGCGGATCGGCCGGAACGTCTTCCGCGCGGTGGCCGCTCGCGCCGACGCCGACATCGAGATCGTCGCGGTCAACGACCTCGGCGACGTGGCGACCATGGCGCATCTGCTGGCGTACGACTCGATCATGGGCCGCTTCCCCGGCGAGGTCGCTGCCGAGCCGGGCGCGATCCGGGCCGGTGACGCGACCATCAAGGTTCTGGCCGAGCGTGACCCCGCCGACCTGCCCTGGGGTGACCTGGGCGTGGACGTGGTGATCGAGTCCACCGGGATCTTCACCAAGGCCGAACAGGCCCGCGCGCACGTGGACGGCGGCGCGAAGAAGGTCATCATCGCCGCACCGGCCAGTGGGGAGGACGTCACGATCGTGCTCGGCGTGAACCAGGACGTCTACGACCCAGCGCGCCACACGATCATCTCCAACGCCTCGTGCACCACCAACTGCCTGGGTGTGCTGGCCAAGGTGCTGCACGACGCGGTCGGCATCGAGTCGGGCATGATGACCACCGTCCACGCCTACACGCAGGACCAGAACCTCCAGGACGCGCCCCACAAGGACCTGCGGCGGGCCCGGGCGGCGGCGCTCAGCATCGTGCCCACCTCCAGCGGGGCGGCCAAGGCGATCGGCCTGGTGCTGCCGGAGCTGCGGGGCCGGCTGGACGCGTTCGCGCTGCGGGTGCCCGTGTCCAACGGCTCGGTCACCGACCTGACCGTCACCACCAGCCGCGCCACCACCGTGCAGGAGGTGAAGGACGCCTACGCCGAGGCCGCGGCCGGTCCGTACAAGGGCCTGCTGACCTACACCGACGCGCCCATCGTGAGCAGTGACATCGTCGGCGACCCGGCCTCGTGCGTCTTCGACGCCGAGCTGACCCGCGTGATGGGCTCACAGGTCAAGGTCGTCGGCTGGTACGACAACGAGTGGGGGTACTCCAACCGCCTCATCGACCTGGCCCTCATGCTGTAGCGAACAGAAAGAGACCTCTGGTCGCCTGCTGCCCCCTGCTCACTGAGCAGCGCCTCCGCAGCCACGAGCGCCTGGTTGAAGGCGAGCGGACCGGACGGAATCTATAGTCCTGGGTAGGTGCGGATCTTCGCCCACACCTTGTGGCCCACCTCATCGTCACCTTCGTACCCGACCTGGTCGGCGATCGCGGCGACGAGGGCCAGCCCCCGGCCACGTTCCGCATCGGTCCGGCAGGTCGCGCCGAAGCGGGGGCGGCCACCCCAACCGCAGTCGTAGACCGCGACAGTGATCGTGGCGGTCGTGCGGGTGATCTCGACGATGAAGGTCCCCTCGGGGCGGCCGCTGCCCGTGTGCCGCAGGGCGTTCGCGGCCAACTCCGCGACGATCTGCTCCGCGTCGTCCCGGCAAGGGGCATCGACCAGGAGGTATCGGGTGAAGTGGCGGGCGTGCGGGATCCGGTCGAGGGCGCCCGGGAAGGTGCGCCGCCAGACAAGGCCGCCGGGGTGCAGGTCGATCATCGCCTCGACATGCTCGCGTAGGACCGGGCAGGATGGCCAAGCGCTCGGGTCCTGCTCACGTTGCCGGGGAATGTGCACGTGCGCAGGTACGTCCATCGTTTCGGTGATGTCGGGCACTGGGATCCTCCATGGACACGTGAGCTGTTCGGCTCGTCATCCATACGGTGCCCCGCCGGGCGTGCCGCGTGGATCCCCATCAGGTCGTCATTGATCACCCTTGCGGCATAGACGCTGACCTGCGCGAATCTGCCGGCGTCGAGGAAAGGCGCCCCGATGCGGTCCTGATTGATCTCTCACGCACGACACAACCGGTGAACACGGATTGTCGCCGCTTCCCCAACACAGCCCGGGGAGGCGGCGAGGCCGGGCCTCACACGGACCACCCGGCCCCCGTAAACCCATGGGTACATCTCCACCCAGACCACCCCAACGGCTCCGCGCCGACCCTTGGGTTCGCGGCGACTCTGGGATTTCCACGGGTCCAGCCGAGGTACGGCCAGAACCGGCGCCGATCCACGACCCAAGCCGCGATCTGGACATGCCTTCGAGGCAAACCAGCATGTCAGAGGCATGATCTTCATCGAAGATCGACATAAGGTCCGGGCAGCCCCCTACTCGCACCACCACGTCCGGCCGCCGCGAGACGTTCGTCGGCGGTCCGCTGGCCGGTGAGTTCGTCCTGGTCTCAACCGATCAGCACCTGAAGTGATCCTTTAAGATCCCTTACGAAGTATCAGATCAAGGGGGATGGATGACCGAGTTGGAGCGGGCCCCTGCGGGAGTGGACCCGACGGTGCCGAGTGTGGCCCGGATGTATGACTATCTGTTGGATGGCAAGGACAATTTCGCCGCCGACCGTGAGGCAGCGGCGCAGATCATTCGGCTGTCGCCCAATGCGAAGGAGGTCGCGCAGGCCAATCGGGCGTTCTTGGGCCGTGCCGTCCGCGTAGTCGCCGAGAGCGGGGTCCGGCAGTTCCTGGACATCGGTACCGGTTTGCCGACCCAGGAGAACGTCCATCAGGTGGCGGGGCGCATCTCTCCCGGCTCGCGCGTAGCCTACGTTGACAACGACCCGATCGTACTGGTGCATGCCCGCGCTCTGCTGGCGGAGACCACCGACACCATCGTGGTGGAGGGCGACATGCGCGACCCCAAGGCCATTCTCGGCCACCCGGAGATCACGCGGCACCTCGACTTCGAGCGACCTGTGGCCGTACTGCTCCTCGCGGTGTTGCACTTCATTCCCGATGACGATCAGGCCCAGAGCATCGTGAGTTCCATTCGCGAAGCCCTGCCCTCAGGAAGCCATCTGATCATCTCCCACGTCACCACGGGCGAGCTCGACAATGACGTGGTGGGCCAAGGCCGTGAGGTCTACGGCAAGACCAGGGCGGGCAACGTGACCCCACGCACGCGTGAGCACATAACCGGCTTCTTCGAGGGCCTGGAGATGCTGGAGCCGGGCCTGGTGTCGACGACCGACTGGCGCGCCGAAGACACTCTTGATCCGTCGCTCGCCGGCCCTGGTGGAGCTGACATGCTCTGCGGCGT
The DNA here is from genome assembly GCF_050942315.1 of Nonomuraea sp. CA-143628. NCBI lineage: Bacteria > Bacillati > Actinomycetota > Actinomycetes > Streptosporangiales > Streptosporangiaceae > Nonomuraea > Nonomuraea sp. CA-143628. The sequence continues at coordinate 4,374,018 of NZ_CP192072.1, read as the reverse complement.
GGGTCGCGTGCCCTGACGACCCTCTAGGCGTTCCGGTCGAGCTGCGCTGCGCCGCCTGCGAGGAGGGCCCGCGCTCGGCAGTCGATGGGGCTCAACGGCGGGTTGGGTTCTGCGCCGAGCTGAACGAGGGTCAGCGACCTGCTTCAGCTCGGCTGGTGTTGCTGCGTGATCGGCAGATGAGCAGCAGACCGCGTAGGTTCCGCGCCCGTGACGAGGACTGCGGTGACGGCACGACGTACCGTGGTCCCATGAGCGCGCAGCCCGTCCAGGACGCCCCGCAGTACGACCCTGTCGCGATCCTGAATTCCCTGCCGCCCGCCAAACGGGCGCACTTCCTTGCCTTGTATGAGGAAGCCGTCGAGGCTGCCCGGCACCCCCGCCATTACAACCGACTGCATGAGCTGCTGCACACCTGGTGGCTGAAGGCCGAGATCTACACGACTGACCCGGACTTCGACCGGACGCCGGAGGAAATCCTGGCAGAACTCGGCTAGGGCGTCCCCCTCACCGAAGCGATCCCCGGCTGGCAGCACCGGCTGCGTGGGGCCCGCCGCCGGTGAGTCACCGAATCGAGCTGGCACCCGCCGCGCTCGCGAAACTGGCCAACTTCCCCGACGAGGCCATGACCGCACTCGTCGAACGGTCGGCGCACCTGGTCGACGCCCCCTGGGACGCCTTTCCCGTCTACCCCGACCGAACTGACTTCCGCGAGACGACCTTCGGCGCGTTCGGAATCATGCGGTTCGTCGTGGACGACGACCAGGAGCTGATCCGCGTTACGAGATCGTGTGGGCCGGATGACTCAGAGCTCTGGAAACGACTGAGGACTTCGCACCGCACCGACCTCGGCAGCCGGAACGCGCTGACACCTCCGGGAAGTGGAATCGGACCATGCAGGCATCCGTGTGGCGGCCCGCTGCGGCCTTGATCGATCTGCCTATCCGCTCGCGCGGAATGTGATCGCCGCTTTACAATGCGTACGCGATCCCAGGCCAGAGGGGGTGCGGATGTCCGGCGACGGCTATCGGGTGTTGCTGCAGGCTCGCTCCTGGAGTCAGCACCTCAGAAAGAAGAGCTTCACGTGGGATCAGATCGCCGATGTGCTCGCGCTCACCCATCAGGTGAGCCCATTGCGGCTCTATCGGCTGGCACACACGGCCGCACCGCGGCCGACGTGGTGGCCATGGTCAACGACGCCGACCCGGCGGGCACGGCCGCGCTGCGCGAGTCGCGGCTGTACGACTACGAGTCCTGGCCGGAGGCGGGGCGCCGGCCGCCCGTACGTCTGCTCACTGTACTGGCCAAGATCTACCAGACCGCCGCGCGCAACCTGGCGCGAGGAGAAGACCTTGTGGCATACGGGGTTGCTGATCGCGAGCTGATCGACGGTGCGGATTTCCGCGACCTGGACGCCAATCGGCCCGCTGGAGCGCGTGTCACCATGGAGGTGAGCGCGGCAGCCCCACCCGCTGACATGTCGCCCCTGGACGCCTCAGCGTGCGTGCGGTTGCTTCATGCCACCGGCATCGAGGAGGCCGATGTGAAGCGACGGGAACTGCTCTTCGAACTAGCCCTGGTGCTCGGCGGCAGCAGGGTACTTGACCTGCTGCGGATCCTCACCCCGGAAGAGGAGGAGCGCTTGGCAGGGGTGCTGCGCAGCACCGGGCGGGTGGACGAGGCCACCGTGCGCACCTTCGAGAAGCTGACGCTGCACGCGCGGCGGGCGGACGACGTGTCCGGGCCCGCGACGCTGCTGCCGGTGGTCAATGGGCAGCGGGCAGCGGTCGGCAGGCTCCTTGCCCGCGAGTCGATGCCGCCGAGCCTGCACGTCCGGCTCCTCGACACGTATGCGCAGCTGTCGCAACTGGCCGGCTATCTCGCCTACGAACTGCGTGATTACGCAGCGGCCGAGCAACTGTTGCGTGACGGACTACGCGCGGCACTCGATCTCGGCAATCCGACGTTGGTCGGCTACGTGCACTATTGGCTCGGCAGGATGGCCGCTGACCAGGATCGGACGGCCGCCGTCTTCGACCATGCCTTCGCCGTTCAGAGCTGGGCCGCCCGGTCTCCGAGCAAGCTGTTGGCATCGCTACGCGAATCGCTGTTCTCACTCGCCCACGCCGCCGAGGATGATGCGGCGGCGTGCGCCCGCGCGCACGAGAGCTCGCTCGCGTTGGCGGGAGCGCCGAAGGACGACGAACCGGTGTTCCTGTACTGGGTCTCGCCAGCGGTGGTGGACTCTCGGAGGACCGCTTTGCTGGTCCGGCTGAATCGACCCGAGGACGTCAATAAGGCGGCCGAACAATATCTGGCCGAGCATGGCGCAGGGCTCAAGAAGGAGCGGGGGTTGGTGCTTGCCCGGTACGCGAGAGGTTTGACGCTGGTCAAGGAGATTCCCGAGGCGGCGGCCAAGCTGACAGAGGCCGCCGACATCACCAGGCAGCACAGCTCGGCTCGCCTGACCGATGAGATCGGTCAGGCGCGGGCCCGGATGGAGCCATGGGCGGACACCAGTTACGTTCGCCAGCTGGACGACACCCTGCGATCGTGGGGCCTCACTTCGGTTTGTCCAGCAGGAGTGGCTTGAGCTGGCGGAAGAACTCGGTCGCGTCCGCCAGAGAGTCCCGGCCCGGTGCGCCCCTATAGATGGTGATGGTAAGAAGACGTTTGTAGTCAGGCGTCCATCCGTAGACAAAGGCAATGGTCTCGCCCCTGGGGTTCTTCCGCCGCGCTGCGAAGCCAGGCCCCAATGCGTCGGGCAGGTCATTCCCTTGGGTTGACAGCTTGGTGTTCTCCAGGTCTTCCGCGTCATGCGGGGACGGGTCGAAGACCTCAATCACAAGTCCCAGTTTGCCTTTTGGCGACAAATCCTCGGCCACGGAGCACGATGCGAACCGGCCCTTGTCCATCTTCGTGCCGACGGCCGTGTAGTCCTTGAAGCCGGTGGCCAGCTTGATGGTGTTCGCGGAGATCAATTCACATTCTCGTGGGGCGGCTGTCACATTGCCCAACGACCGAGTGTCCGGCGGCGGAGCGGGCGGAGACGAACACGCCGCCGCCAGGGCCAGAACAGCGACCGCCAACACCTGGATTCTCATGATCCGGACCCTGAATAGTTGGTGTCGGCCTCCTTGAAGCCAAGCTCGATGGCCTCGTCCGGTCCATTGAAAACGCGGCCCGTATCGTTCAGCCCCAGCCACTCGTCGTAGGCATCCCGCTCGTCGGCATTCATCTCAGCCCAGGGCTTGATCTTCCCATTCTCCATAAAATGACCTTTTGAGGCTGGGGAGAAGTCCTTGTGGCGGTATGGGTGCGTCTCGGCGGGCACCGATCCGTCTCCGAACAAGCCGTGCCGCATCATCGCGGCGGCCGTAAGATCGGCGAACATGTGCTTGGCCGCTCCCAACGCGGTGTCCGCGTCCGCGCGAGCCTGGTCCTCGTGGCCGGACTTGATCTTTCCGAAGATCGACCCCTTAGCCGTGTCGACCAAGAGCCCGACAAACTTCCCCGGCGGCCCTGGGGCCAACCCAACCACTTTTTCGGTCATTTCCTTGAAGGCGGCGAAGCGTGCGTCGTGCGCCTTCGCCTCTTCGATGTTGGCGATGTTGGAAGCATCGGTGATCACCCAGGTCGTTACGCTGAGGCCACGCGCCGCTCGGGCAAACTCCCTACCGCCACTGCGGCTCATACGCTCTTCGAGTATGTCCTGTCGCATGGCGTCAATTTCCTGGCGCGTGGCGTCCGGGTGCGACTTCTGCCAGGCCGTGAAGTCGGTCTTGACCTCCGCTGCGATCTTGGTGGCCAACTCGTCCAGCATCTTGCTGGAATATTGCCCATGCGCAGCGGCCACGGTCTGGAACGCGTCGTCGTCCTCAAACGCCCATGTCATGGCCTTCTTGATCTCATTCGCGGTGAACTTGGCACCAAATGGTTCTGCGCCTTGCAGGTTCTTGTCCGGGTCCTGGGCCGTCACCACGCCCGGCATTTTGTTGGTGAAGGACTCCGTGTCGCGATGCACGTCCCCGATGTACTGCGCCAAGACCGTGCCAAGGTGCGCGCGAGAATGAGGAAGATTCGCCTGAACCTTGTCGTCGCTCCAGAACCGGACCGCCCACGAGGCGATCAGCGCGGACTTGTAACCACGCGAATTACCCGGCGGCAGATCATGGTCGCGGAACTCCGTACTCGCCACCTCGATGGCCCAGCCAAGATCCCCGTCCGCGTCACCATCCCAGGAGTGCTGCCTCATCAGGTAAGCCAGGGGCTTGCGCTGCGGGTCAGTGAAGAAATCCTGGGCGACCGCAGGATGGTGAGCCAGCGCGACCAACGCCGTACCCAAGGGGCTGAGGTCGCCCGGTGACATGTCCTTGGCACCGGGCCTCGCCCAGGGGTCTCGCTGGCGGGCCGGGTCAGGGGGATGCGCCACGTCTTTGTCGTAGAGCTTCCGGGCCAGCGTGAGCAGGAACGCATGGTCGAACTCGCCGTCCTGGAGCAGCCTTTTCACCGCGAACGCGTTCTGCGGGTCCTCGATGCGGTCGACCAGTTGGTCGGCGTAGTCGTCGGCCAGCTTCAGCCGGCCCACTCCACGCGAGGCCGTACCCAGAATCGTGCTGAGCATGGTGACGAGCCGCTCCTGCGTGGCGACGTCGTGCTGGAGCGGGCGTTCCGACGGCGGGAGATCGGACCCGTACGCCCTGGAGATCAGGGCTTTCAGCTCACGTGGCGCTATTTCCTTGGCGAAGGCCACGGCGAAGAACGGATCGTTCTTGTGCCGCTCGAGTTCGGCCACCGTCTTGGCGTCGAGTGAGTGGCTCTCGACCTGATCCCGTAACTTCGTGGCCAGGGTCTTGGCGGATGCCGCGCCCTCGGCGGGAGACTTCGACAGCCAGTCGGATTCGTTGGCCCAGAGGATGCCGCCCTTGCCGGATTTGCGGTCCGGTTCGGCGAGAATCAGGTCGAGGCGGCCCTGGAGTGAGGGGATCTGGTCGCTCATCTGGCGGCCGATGGCCGGGAGCGGGGTCGGGCCCCACAGGGGGATGTTCAGCGAGGTCAGGGCTCGTTCCACCTGGAGGCCGACGTCCGGAATCGTGGTGCTGACCCGCTTCATGCCGTTGATCAGCTGCGTCATCAGCGTGGGGTTGATGCCGACCTGCGGACTCATCGGGTGGACGCCTCCGGATCGGACGGCTTGACAGAGTCCAGCAGCGACAAGGCCCGGGTGAACAGGTCCTTGAAGCCCTTGTCCCACGCGCGTAGATCGGCGGCGAGTCTGTCCCCGGCCGAGCCTTTGAGCGCGCCGTCATCGACCAGGCGAGCCAGCGCGATCACGTCATTCGCATGCTGATCGCGTAGCTGTTCGATCTGCCGCCTGGCGGCGTCGATCTGTGCCTGCGTCGCCATCATGGCCTGATCTCGCCCGATCTCGTGGAGGCGGGGTCGATTGGATGGTAACCAGGGAGAAGAAGATGTTGAAGCGGAATGCGGCAATTAAGCGGAATGGCTATGTATGCGCGCGGATTCCGGGTGAATGGCCTAGAGGGCCTGTACGGAGTTGAGATCAGCGGATCCGCCGACGTTCTGGTGTGAGGTCCTGGTTGGCCATCGCCATGGCGCGTGGGAACCTTTGGGATGTTCTTCGCGTCCTACGCATCATGCATAAGATCGTGACCGCAGCCATCATCGGGGGCGGCATCCTCATCTTTTCGTCCGCCTGCACCACGACAGCCGTGACTGCCTCCCAGGAGTCGTGCACGTTCACCTGGTCCAACATCGACGACCGTGACGTCCTCACCGCGGTCTCCGAAGCGAGAACGTTGGCAAAGGGCGAGAAGTGGGTCCCGTCCATGCATGTGCTGCGGTCGGGCGTCGCGCAGGTGACCGGGGTGAAGCTCGACAACCCGCAGACGGCGATCACGTCGTTGGGCAAGCGGGTCGGCCAGTCGTTGGCACCGATCGGCCAGATGTATCCGTCCAAGGGTCGTCACGGTGAGAACTCTTTCGGTGCCGCGGGACGGTACGTCGTCTACCAGGTGGCGCCTCACCTGGTAGACGCCGACTTCGTCATGGAATGCGGTGGGAAGCGGCTCGGCTCGGGACACGCCACCTCCTGGCAGTACGGCGACTCCGGCGGGACGGTGGAGTGCGGCGTCAAGACGGGGGACGAGAGCCGCATTGCCCGCATGGCGCTCGAACTGGCCTGCTAGAGCCAGTCGCGGCGCTTGAAGACCGTGTAGAGGACCAGGCAGACCAGGCCCATCAGCAGCATCGCGAACGGGTAGCCGAACACCCAGTGCGTCTCGGGCATGAAGTCGAAGTTCATCCCGTAAATGGTGCCGACCAAGGTCGGGGCGAACAGGATGGCCGCCCACGCGGAGATCTTCTTGACCTCCTCGCCCTGCCGGATGCTGGCCTCCGTCATCCTGGCGATCTCCTCGTTCTGCGCCTGGGTCACCAGCGTCGAGTTGACCAGCAGGATGTCCTGGAGCATCTGCCGGAAGGAGGCCACGCGTTCGTTGACCGTGATGGCGTGGTCGGCCACGTCACGCAGGTAGCTCTGCAGCTCCTCGTTGACTCCGTACTTGGTCGCCCCGGCGATGAACCCGTCGATCATCCGTACCAGCGGCGTGGTGGCCCGCTGGAACTCGATGACCTCGCCCGACAGCTCGTAGACGCGCCGGGAGACCGACGGGTCGCCGCCGAACACCTGGGCCTCGATCTCCTCGATGTCCTTCTGCAGCCCGGCGACCACCGGGGCGTAGCCGTCGACCACGGCGTCGAGGATGGCGTACAGCACCGCCTGCGGGCCCTGGCGGAGCAGGTCGGGGTCCGATTCCATGCGCTTGCGTACGGCCTGCAGGTCAGGCGCCTCCGCGTGCCGTACGGTGATCACGAAGTTGGGCCCGACGAAGACGTGCAGCTCGCCGAACGCGACCTCCTCGACGTCGTCGAGGTAGCGGGCGGCGCGCAGGACGACGAACAGCATGTCGCCGTAGCGGTCGGCCTTGGGCCGCTGGGAGCCCACGATGGCGTCCTCGATGGCCAGCGGGTGCAGCTGGAACTCCTCCGCCAGCTTGGCCAGCTCCCAGTCCTTCGGCCGGTAGAGGCCGATCCAGGCGAGGCTGTCCGGCATTTCCTTGAGGCGTTCGAAGGCGTCGGCCAGCGAGGCGGGGTTGTCGATCCGCTTGCCGTCCTGGTAGATCGCGTTGTCGATGACGGTGGGCTGATAGGGGGCCTCTTCGCCGGCTCGCGGATCCATCGAGTGCTCAGGCGCCGGCTCGCGGGCGCTGCCGCCGCCGCGTCCGAACCCCTTCATCCGTGCCATTGCCCGCCCCTTAGCCAAAATCCCTACTCGAGGTCGTCGAGTGCCCGCGTCGCCCGGTCCCTGATCGACTTGCGCCACATGGGCGTCCAGCCGAACAGCAGGCCGTGCGGCCTGCCCAGCGCCATCCGGGACCAGCGTTTGAAGTCGAAGTCGTCGTGGTGCCTGACGATCAGGCCGTCCTCGAACCTGAACAGCGCGTCGATCTCGTTGACCACTTCGCGACCCGTACGGGAGAAGGTGTAGCGGGAGGTCCAGCGCGCCGTGCCGGTGAAGTCGTCGGCCGTCACGTCCCTGAACTCCGACTTCAGCCCGTCGCTCACGCCCAGCTGCAGCCGCCACATGGCCATCACCCTGGGCCGTCCCTCCACTTCCTGGAAGACGGGGTCGCCGAAGCTCACCTCCGGGTGGTAGCAACTCTCCATCGCCGCGTAGTCGGTGCGGCCGAGTGCCTCGTAGAAGGCGCGGATCAGCGCCACGTGCTGGTCGTTCACCTTGCCCATCAGATCATGGTTGTACCGTTATGCCAGCATACGGCCCCCGGCCAGTCGTCTCCCAGGTCGAACGGGTGAAGAGCGGCCGGCCTGTGCGCGTACGAGTGGGGAATTGTCGGGAAATCTGTGCCGTGCACCACCTTCCCCGCAGGAACCAGATCAAGCGGCGACTTGGCGGAAAAGACGTACGGCGTCAGAATCTTATTCTGTGAGCACGAGCGGGTCTTTACCTGGATAGGGTCATACCTCGATGGACAAGCTCTGGGCTCACCTGATCGAGGTTCAGCCTGCCCCCGACCCGTGGGTCGTGGTGGTCTCGGCACTCGTCGCGCTCGCGATCGTCAGTTTCGGCATGTCCTGGCAACTGTCCAGGGGCCTGATCACGATCGCCCACGAAGGCGGCCACGCGCTGATGGCGCTGGTCACCCGCCGGAAACTCGAAGGCATTCGCCTGCATTCCGACACCTCCGGCGTAACGCTGACCAGAGGCCGGCCCACCGGCCCCGGCATGGTGCTGACCGCGCTGGCGGGCTATCTGGCGCCGTCGTTGCTCGGACTGGCCGCCGCGTGGCTGACCGAGCAGGGACGCATCACGTTGCTGATGTGGACCGTGCTGCTGTTCCTGGTCTGCATGCTGCTGCTGATCCGCAACCTGTACGGCGCGCTGATCCTGCTGGCGACGGGTGGCGCGGTGTTCGCCCTGTCGATGTACGCGCCGGACAACGTGCAGCAGGTCGTGGCCCTGGTGGCGGTCTGGTTCCTGCTGTTCGGCGGGGTGCGGCCGATCATCGAGTTACAGCGCAAGCGGCGCAGGCGGCAGGCGCGCGACTCCGACGCCGACCAGCTCGCCAGGCTGACCATCCTGCCCGGCGGCTTCTATGTGTTCTTCTTCCTGCTCGTGGCGGGCGCCTCCGTGGTGGCGGGCGCCTATCTCATGAATCCGCTCTAGTCAGGAAAAATCACATTAAACTCGCCCGTGACAGGGGGGAGTACTGTGCTGCCAGTCGAGGACGCGCCCGGCTACCGGGTACTCGATCAGGCCGGCCAGGGCGGGTTCGCCATCGTCTACCGCGCCTACCAGGAGCGCCTCGACCGGATCGTGGCGCTGAAAGTCCTGTCCGTGGACCGGGTCGACCAGCGGACCATGCGCAGGTTCCAGCGCGAACTCCAGCTCACCGGCCGGCTCACCGGCCATCCGAACGTGGTCACCGTGTTCGACACCGGCGTGACGCGCTCCGGCAAGCCGTACATCGCCATGGACTTCTTCGAGAACGGCTCGCTGCGCGACAAGGTCCGCAAGGAGGGGCCGCTGCAGGTGGCCGACGTGCTGCGCACCGGCGTGAAGCTGGCCGGGGCGCTGGCCGCCGTACACGAGGCGGGGGTCCTGCACGGCGACATCAAACCGCAGAACATCCTCATCTCCCGATACGGTGAGCCGGCCGTGGCCGACTTCGGCGTGGCCAGGGTCGTCGACTCGGCGGAGATCTCGGCCACGGCGCAGGCGTTCACGCCGCTGCACGCGGCGCCGGAGGTGCTGACCGGCCAACCGCACTCCGCCTCGTCCGACATCTATTCGCTCGGCTCGACGCTCTACCATCTGCTCGCCGGGCAGCCCGCCTTCCACAGCCCGACGGACCCGTCGATCGCGCCGCTGATGTACCGGGTGCTGAGCGCGGATCCGCCGCCGATCAACCGCGCCGACGTGCCGCCGGTGGTGTTCGAGACGGTGCTGCGGGCGATGGCGAAGCAGCCGGAGGTACGGTACGGCTCGGCGCGCGAGTTGGCGCAGCGGCTGCGGCAGGTGCAGGCGGAGCTGGGACTATCGGTGACGGACCTGGTCGGGCAGGATCCGGGGCCGGTGCCTTCGACCGGTCCCCGGCGAGCCGACAGCGGCGAGCCCCCGATGCCCGGCCCCTCGACGGGCGCGCACTTGGCCGGGCCCGCGACTGGTGCCTACGCACCCAACCCGGCGGGCCAGGCGAACGGCCCTCAGCCGACCGGCTACAGCCCTTTCGCGCCGCAGCCGTCGGGACCTCAACCGCCTGATCTGAGCCCCTTCGCCCCGCAGCCATCTGGACCTCGGCAGCCTGATCAGAGCCCTTTCGCGCCGCCCCAGCCCTCGGGACCTCAACCGCCTGGTCAGAGTCCTTTCGCGCCGCAGCCGTCCGGCGCGCACCAGTCCGGCTACCACCCCGCTGGGCTCCAGCCGTCGGGCCCGCAGTTCGGCGGCCCGCACGCGACCGGTTCCCAACTCGGCACGGACGGGTCGAGCGCCCCCGCCACGGTCCCACCGGCGCACCCGGCGCAGACCGGCTCCTCGTTCGGCGCCGCATACCCAGCCGGTCCCGCGCACGTGTCGAGCGGACTTCCGTCTGACGGTAGGGGGGCGCCTGGCGGTACGAGGACCCGGGTGATGGCGATCGGAGCCGCCGCCACGATCGTGGCACTCGCCGGCGCCGGATTCGCCGTCTACCTGTCGATACAGAACGAAGCCCCCCAGGCCGACCCGCAGCGGTCCCAGCCCCCGTCGACCGCCGCCGAGCCGTCCGAGAACGTCGGCAAGGAAGCCCTGGCCGCACTGGCCCCGCGTCGGGTACGCGTGGTGGCCGACCGCAGCACACTGGTGGAGCTGCGGTGGGCACTGCCCAAGGAGTCCGCCCGCTACCCGGTCGTGGTCCAGCGCTCCCCGGCCAAGCAGGGCGAGCAGGCGATCACCGCCCTCCAGCCCGGCACCACCTCGGCCCGAGTGAGCGGCCTGGACCCGGACACCGGCTACTGCTTCCTGGTGGGCGTACCGCTGCAGATCTCGAAGACGAGCAAGGTCGCCTGGTCCAAGCCCGTCTGCGTCAGAGGCGCGGTGGCCAAGAACGGCTAGCGCCAGCGCGGCTGAACTCCCGCTGGCCGTCCCGTACAGCGCCGGCGCAGCTGAACTCCCGCCGGTCGTCCCGTACAGGCGTCACCGTTCGCTCTGGCCGGTGAGGATGGTCGAGCGGAATCGCTCGGCCGTCGCGGTGATGGCGGTCACCGCCTCGCCGGGATCGGCGGGCTTCGGGGCCGCGGCGAACAGCGTGGCCAGGCCCTCGACCGCGGCCATGGCACGGGGCCGCCAGGTGTCCTCCCATGCGGTGATGGTCTTCAGGTTCTCCGGGCGGGCGGCGATGGCGTACCGGGCCAGTGCCGCACTCCAGTCCTGGCTGCGGGCGGTGTCGGCCCCGGAGTCGCGCAGGAGCCGGGTGGTCAGGCCGTCGCCGTTGGCCAGGGCGAGATCGGCGAAGCACTGCTTGAGCAGGGCGTCGAAGGCGGGTTTGACGACGAGGTTGAGTGCGGTGAACGCCTCGCCCCAGTCGTAGGCGAGCAGGAGCGTCTCCAGAGTCTCCCGGGCGGGCTGCCAGGCCGGGTCGTCCTCCCAGATGGCGCGTGCCGTGGTCCCGTCGGCGAGTGCGGCGCCGTGCGTGAGCGACAGCGACTTGGCCCGGTAGGCGATCCATTGCAGCGCGCGTAGTTCGTCGGCGCCCTGGAACAGTGCCGCGTTCATGATGGCGGTGCTCGGGGCGAGCTGGCCGACGTACTCGCTGGTGATCTGCAGAACGTGGAAGGCGAAACGGGCCGGTAGGTACAGGCGGCCGAGCACGGCGACCCAGGCGGGGTCGAGGCACGCGTCGTGGTCGTCGGCCTCGAAGCTGTCGACGACGCCCTCGGCGTAGATCTCGCGTTCGTGCTGCAGGGCGATGTAGCGCCGGTAGTTGAGCTGCGCGGGGTCGCGGAAGCCGTCCCAGTCGGGGGCCTGCAGGGGCGAGCCCTCCCGGTGCCGCAGGTACCACTGGTTGATCGCGCTGCCGGGGTCGAGGTCGAACGGGGCCGGCTGCCGGCCGTAGTGGTAGTGGAAGCCGCGGGTGACGATGTCGTACTCGGTGGGCCTGCGGCGTTCGCCGTCGAACAGGCTCCAGGTGCGCCGCCGGGTCGTGGCCATGGTCAATCCTCCCTGGTCAGGTACCAGACGAGTTCGTCGTCACCGATGTACCGCATGCGGCCCGCGAAGCTCGCGATCGCGGGTTCCAGAGCTGCCAGCGGGAACGGATGTCCCGCGGCATCTTCCAGGCTGGCGCGGGTCAGGCGCAGCAGATGGGGAGCGTGGATGCGCACATAGCCGCCGTGGTCCTCGACGCGGAGCTCCTTGTCTGGATTGTCCTTCTCAAGTGCGGTCACCAGCGCGTCCACGACCTCGGGATCGAATCCCCTGGCCACGGGTCCCACCAGTTGCTTGCGGTCATCGGCCACGACTGTGCTCCTCATCCGCGGCATCGGTTGTGGTGACGCCGGCCGTCCGCCGGCACGGCTACGTAGATCCGCTCGCCGACCAGGCGAACCGGGAAGGCGTACAGCCGGCAGGTGTCCGGGTTGTTCCCCCGGCCGGTCGTCAGATCGAACTCCCACCCGTGGCCCGAGCAGGTGAGCACCTCGCCGTCGAACTCGCCTTCCGCCAACGGAACCTCAGAATGCGGGCACATACCCTGGTAGGCCCGCAACTCGCCGCCCGGCAGATGGACCAGCAGCACCTGGTCCTCCCCCACCGTGACCTCGGCGATATCGCCTTCCCACAGTTCGTCGAGGGTGCAGACGCCCGTCCACGACGGTTCCTCAGGATTCATCGAAGAACGCTTCCACGTGATCGAGCGGCCCCACCCCCGCCTCGCCGATGCGTTGCTCGGGCGGCAGCACGCGGCCCTCATGGCGAACGCGGATCGGGGCCGGCCTGGCCGCCACCCGGTGACCGACGGTGTACTCGGCGATCTTCTGGCCGACGACCTCCGCCGTGTCCTGATCGTCGACGGGGACGAGCAGCGCGACCAGATCGTTCTCGAAATTCGCGCTCAGCGGTAGCAACGCCATCAGATCCCCCTCAATCGGCGGCCGGGCCGAATGCCCAGGCGTAGTCGGTGGCGTCGCGGCCCTGCTCGGCCTCGGACAGCCCCATGTAAGCGAGCGCGCCGGCCAGATCAGGGGGAGCGATGTCGCCGCTCAGGAAGCGGTCGATGAGCGACTTGTGCCCGGCGAACCGTTCCGGCCGCTGGGTGAAGATCCACTTGCACGGCTCCGAGCAGAACAGGTACGTCCGGCCGTGGTGGGTGTGCCGCAGCGGGGCGGCCGAGTCGAGCGCGCCCGCCATGACGCCCGCCGCGCGGACGATCGGGATCTGGCAGAGGTTGCAGGTGATTGGCAGTGTCCGGGGAAAGGTCGCCGCGATGTTCCCGCTGCGCACGTTGTCCTGGATGACGTCCCAGTTGCGGCCGAACGTGCTGTTCCAGCCCGGGTACTTCTCCTCCAGCCATTGGCGTTCGTCGGCGGAGACGCCCGCGTCCGGGTTCCACCACACGGTGGGCCGGTAGTTCCAGACGCCGAGGTGGACGGCGTGGTGGTACCAGGTGAGTTCGTCGATGAACTGGTCCCAATACCAGGGATGGTCCAGGCCGAAATCACGGAACTGCTCGGCGAACTGCTTGACGACCCAGTCCTCGATGAATTCCTTGAACGACATCCGGCGGCTTTCCAGCGGCATGTAGTAATCCATCGACAGCCCCGTGAGCACCGCGAACGCTCTCCAGGAACGCCAGAACATCTGGTCGATCAGAAACTGCCCCCATTCCTTGTGCCCATTGTCGATGAGCACCTTGATGGTCGGCTCGCCCTGCTGGGAATGGCGCGCCTCGTCGGTCTGGATACTGGAGATCAGCGCGCCGAATTCCAGGTCGCCGACATCCATCGCGTCGGCCGCCATGCCGAGGAACTGCAGGTTCGTGAAACCCGTCTCGAAGGTGAAGGTGAGTTGCAGCGCGATGGAGACCGCGTCGTTGGCGACGAACATGTCGTCGAAGAGGTGCCGGACGGCGAGCACTACCCAGTTGTTCGTGTGGAACGACTTCAACGCCCAGTCGGCACGCGGCTCCTTGTCCAGCAGCCCGTACGGGAAGAACGCCTGGATCTGCCCGTGCCGCATCTCGTCCAGCGCGCCGAAGGTCGCCGTGTTGCGCCAGGCCGCCGACCTGCCGAACCGGGCCATGCGCGCCTCCCCGATGGCGGCCAGATACTCCGGCATCGTGATGGCCCCGTAGTGCGCGAGAATCACCGATTTCCAGCCGGGGTCCAGCTGGTCGAACAGCTTGGAGCGGCTGATCGCGTTCTTCAGCGAGTAAGTGGCGGTGTCCTTGGTGACCTGGTTGTGGACGTACTCGCGGTAACTGATCTTGTACGGCTCATCCCATCGCGTCCATGCCTCACTGGAAACTCGGTGAGAGCCGGATAACTCCTCCGGAAATGCCGCTTCTTCGGTGACATAGCGGAACGTCCAATTGGTGTCGCGTGATAGGTCGTACCAGTCGCTACGTGAAAGCTTCGGCATCACTGCCCCTTCCCGGCGCCCGAACCATTCGTTGGCGTACGGACTTCACGACGGCTCCCTCGATTCCGAGGGAAGAACCATTCCAGACTCTTCGGTGTCACGGAATCGCGCTTGTGTCAAATAACTGTGTCCATCAGTCCCCGTGAATCGGGAAGGCTAGCCGGCAGGCCAGTCTCCGCGCCTCGCCAGATGGAGCACGAGGGCAGCGATGTTCCACGCGTCGTCGTCGCCTCGGTGGTGGCGGCCCTCCAGCGGGAGGCCGGCCATCATCAACGCCTGGGCCATTCCAGGGCGTCGTCGCAGGCCGTTAGAGACGGTGAAGGCGACCTTCGCGTTGGTGTGACGGCGGCAGAAGGGGTACTCCGTACCTGTCTGGTGGCACTGGCGGGTGAACTGGTTACGATCGTAGTCACCCCAACTGGCCCAGGGCAGCAAGGCCGTCTGATGCCGAGCCGCCAGCGCTCGGCACGCCTCAGCAAAGGGAAGGCCCCCGTCTACCTCGGTCTGCGTCAGCCCTGTCAGCTCCGTACAGAACGGGCTCACCCTCGATCGGGCTGGGCGTACAAGCAGCCGGTGCTTGGCGAGGCGCTCGCCCGCGCGCAGATCAACGACAGTGAGCCCGATTTCGATGATTTCGCTCACCTGGCCGGGCGGCGGCTGTCCCTCCCAGCATGTCGCTTCGACATCGACCACGTTCAGCAGGTGCTCGTTAACGTCCATGAGGAGTGAGCGTAGAAGCAGCCTTGCCCCGGGTCATCAGGATTTCGCTGGCGGGGCCCGAGATGAAGCTTTCATCGCGTCCGCGATGTTCGCGCTGGTCGCCGGGGCCGAGCGGGGGCGGATCTTGCGGCGGTGCGGTGCTTGTCGTCCAATTCACGGTGATCGCTCTTCGCGATTTCCGGCCCTTCATGAGGGGAGAACTGGTGCGTCGCCGAATCACCGCCTTGTCACTTCTCGCGGTCACCGCTCTGACGCCGATCCTGGCCACGAGCACGCCAGCGCACGCCTCGTCCACGCTCCAAGTCGTCTACAGCAACCTGCCCTATGACGTCTGCATCAGCTTCGGCCGGTCGGGCCAGGAGACCGGACGCTGGCAGACCTGGTGGTGCAGCACCCACCAGCCCGAAAACCCGATGTTCTACACCTACGACCTGTGGGCCTACGTGAACTGAGGCGTTCGCCCGCCTTGCAGAGATCTGCCAGGGATGTAATGTTCTGCGCCCTTGCTCGCCAATAAGGGGAAAGCCCCGAGCAAGCGGAAGGCGCAGTGGATGGCAGACAATTCATCGGAGGGCCTCCTGCGGACGATGCGGGATCCTGCGGCGTTCGAGGTCTTCTACCGAAGACATGCCGAACGCGTGAGCCGCTTCGTGGCCCGCCAGGTGACCGATCCGCACACGGTGGACGACCTCACCACCGAGATCTTCCTGGCCGCCATCGACACCGCGGGCACGTACCAGGCCGAGCGGGGCGGCGAGGTGGCGTGGCTGTTCGGCATCGCGCGCAACGTGGTGGCGTCCGAGCTGCGCAGAGCGGCCAGAGAGCTGCACAAGAGCGGCAGGGCGGCCGGACGGCGCACGCTGGACGCCGACGACATCGCCCGCTTGGAGGAGCGCATCGACGCCGAGCGGGCCGCCCGCCCGCTGCTGTCGGCCATCGCGAAGCTGCCCAAGAGCCTGAGGGCCGTAGCCGAACTGGTGGACATCGACGGCCTGTCGGTCGCCGACGCCGCCATGGCCCTGCGCATCCGCGTCGGCACCGCCCGGGTGCGGCTGCATCGCGCGCACCGCCGGCTCATGATCGAGTCCGGCGACCACCCGGAAGCCATCTTGGAAGGATCGTCATGAACAGATCTCTCGCCGGATTCGAAGAGCGCCGGTTGGCCGAGCTGAAGGAGCATGTGGCGGAGCGGGCGGCGGCCGAGCGGGCCAGCGCCAGGCGGCCGCGCCGCCGGGCCGTCCTGGCCGTGGCGGCGGGGGTGGCGGTCGCCGCCGTATCGAGCGTGGTCACGGTCTCGTCCATGGGCGGGGCCGACCGCGCCTACGCCGTCACCAAGGACTCCGACGGCATCGTGTACGTCACCGTACGGGACTTCCGGGACGTGGAGGGACTGACCAAGCAGCTCAGGAGCCTCAATGTGCCGGCCATCGTGGACTTCGTCCCGGCGGGCCAGAAGTGCAAGGAACCGCGCGCTGAAATCGTGACGGACATCCCGCGCGGCCTGTACTACGCGCCCAGGAACATCCCTGGGGACGACAATGGCCCGGGCTGGCAGATGCAGATCAACACCAAGCTGTTCAAGCCCGGCCAGACCTTCGTCTGGACCCTTGAGGAAGATCCCGTCATGGGATGGATCGGCACCACCACGATCCTCATGCGGGACCCGGTGGCGCCCTGCGAGCTGGTCCCCGACGACGTACAGCACGTCGTGCCGAAGATGCCCTTCCTGGAGGCCACGTCGCTGGGCGAGTACCGAGTGGAGGGCAAAACCGTGGGCGAGGTCCTGCGGGAGGTCGAAAAGCGCGGCCTCAAGGTCACCTACCTGATCACCGAAGTCCCTCCCGAGCGCTATCCGGGCGACCCGTACCTGATGTACCCCACCAAGCAGGGCACTCCGGTGGGTGCGGACTGGTTCGTCTGGCAGGCGGACGAGCCGGAGAAGGGAGTGATCCGCCTGATGGTCACGCAGAAACTCCAGAAGCCCTAGCGATACCGCGCCGACTGCGTGAGAGGCGCGGTCGCCATGTACGGCTAGATCGGGTGGCGGTCGACACGCAGCACCACGACCTCGCGCTGAGGGTCCATGAGGACCTAAGTAACCGAGATGCCCTTGTGGTCCCACACGTGCATATTGCCGGTCAGGGTGAGCTGGCGACCGTTGCCCGGCTTCAGCCGCAGCACCTCGTAGATCTCCAGCAGGGTGTCAATCTCCGGGTCGGACATGGCGTCGATCTGGGCTTCGGCGATCGAGCTGCCCATCCTGATGTCGTACACCTAGATCTGGACTCCCCGCCGGGCCAGGACCTCGGCCAGCGACGGGCTCGCTGAGCGCTCGCCGGAGCGAATCAACTCAGCCTCGGTGTGCATGCGCTGCCAGTCCTCGGGGTCACCGGCCGCCCGGACCGCGATGCGCCACCATCCAGTGAGAAAGTCGTCCAACGCGGCCAGGTCCACCACGTCCGCATGAGTGATCGCCGCGAGTTCGGCGTCGAACGCGGCCACGTTGACGGCAGGCAGCGACGCCCTCACTGCGGTGAACGTTCGCTCGATTGCCGAGCTGGAGACTTCATGCGGTTGGGCGGTCATGGCAGCGGCTCCTCTCGGTACACGTAACACCCTACCGAGGACAGCCGAGGAATCGCCGGACGTTCGCGATCCCACCTGCGCACAGGCCCGGCGGGCGGTGCGGCAGCTGGGCTTCGACGCTTCTCATGCCGGCAATGGTCCCCTATGCGGTCACCGGAGGAGCAGTCGCTTGCGGAGGCGGGTTTTGAGCGGCGTTCTGGCGCGTACGGCCCGGCGGACGGCGTCGCTGTGGCGCCAGGCCGCGTCGGCGGCCTCGTGGGCCACGTCGTCAGGGGCGTAGCGGACGAAGTTGGAAATATCGGCGAGTGGTCGGAGATGGGCGGATATGTCGGCTGGGTGCCGGGCCACCACGTCCTCGGCGGTCAGTGCCCGCTCCCCCTTCAGGCCGAGGTCGTCGCAGGTCTGCGACCACGCGCCGAGCACCCGCCGCTCCGCGCCCGTCACGCTCCTGCGGGCCCGCCTGCGCCACCACGGCAGCACCATCGCCGTACCCGCGTACACCACCAGGATCCCCGCCCCCACCACCGGGACGATCACCCACAGCGGCGGCCCGGCCGAGGTCTCGCGGCCGCCGCCCGCCGTGGGCTTCTGACCGGCCTTCGGCTTGTTCACCGTGCCCTGGGTGAACTCGCCCTCCAGTTCCTCGCTCTCCTTGAGAGCGGAGGACACCACGTCGTGGTCGTCCTTCGCGCCGCCGCGGCCGGGCGTGGGGTAGAAGGGCCGCCAGCCGAGCTTGTCGAACTTGATCTCCGCCCACGCCATGACATGACCAGATTTAACGTGGTAAATCCCGTCGGACGCCTGCCCCGGCCGGAATCCCACCACGACCCTCGACGGCAGCCCGAGCGTCCTGGCCATGAGCGCGAACGTCGACGCGAACTGCTCCGACGTCCCCCTGTGCGTGGTCTCCAGGAAGAACTCCAGGCCCTTGAGCGAGTGCCCGGGCGGCGCGGTGACGTCGTAGGTGGCGCTGGTGCGCAGGTAGCTCTGCAGCCGGTACGCCTGCTTGATCGGCACGTCCGCGCCCTTGGTGGCCTGCTGGGCGAGCTTGCGGAACAGCGCCTCCTGAGGCCCGGCCGGGAACGCGGTCAGCGCGGGATCATCGACCGGCGTGGCCGCGAGCAGGTCGGCCTTCGACGGCTCCGCCACCCGCGACGTCACCTCGTACGTGAACCCCTTGGCCGGCCGGCTCGCGGCCAGCAGCGCGCCGCTTCCGGGGTCGACGGCCAGGCCGCGTACGCCGTCCACCTCGACGGGACGTTCGGCGCCGGGCAGCCAGGTGCCGGGCAGGCCGCTGAACGTGATCGTCTGGCGTACGGTCTGCGCCTTGCCCGTCCAGTCCCCCGCGGGCACCCGCCCGCCCGTCGGCTGGAAGCGGGCGCCGGACGTCCAGCGGACGCCGTCATAGCGGTCGAGTACGGCCAGCCGCCAGTTGAGGGGCTTGGCCGCCTTGACGGTGAACAGGTCACGGTCGGGGATCTGCAGCCAGGCGGACACGCGGTCGAGCGGGCTGACGCTGTCGACGCGTACCGGGGGCGGGGGTTCGGCGTCGTCGCGCGGGTTGTACGGCTCGGCGGCGATGGGCAGCAGCGGCCCGGCGACCAGGGCGACGGCGGCCAGCGCGGCGGCGGCCGGGATGCCGGCGAGCAGCCACAGCGCCGGCCGGTCGTCCCGGAGCAGGGCCAGGGCCGCGATGAGCACCACGAGGGCCGCGGCGACGGGCAGGTTCGAGCCCGCCCCGTCCACCCCGAACAGCAGCGCCACCCCGTACACCACGAGTCCGGGCACCGCGGCGGCCACGCGGGTCCTGGTGCGGGTCATCGTCTCGGTGCCGACCACGGCGGCGGCCCAGACGAGCGTGTGCACGAGGACCAGCAGCCGCGGCTCCGGCTGGGCGGGCAGGAGCGTGGTGAGCAGCGCCCGCCACGAGTCGGCCAGGTCACCGAGCAGGCCGGGCGCGATGCCCTTGTACAGCGGCACGGTCCCGCCGAACCACAGGACCAGGTCGAGCACCAGCGCCAGCCAGAGAGGCCGCCGCCAGGTGAGCGTGGCCACCAGGGCGGGGACCGTCGCAGCGGGTACTACGGCCAGGAGCAGCTCGGTGTCGGGGAAGACGCGATGGAACCCCCACCCACCGGCCCCGGTGACGGCCGCCACGACGACCAATCCGGCCGCCCGCCGCCACACCGGCCCACCGTCGCGCCGCGTGCCGCTCGGAGAGGCGGCGATCTGCGGAGGTACGGGCATCGGCGGCGTGGCCGACGGAGATCGGTGGGGCGGGGCCGGACCTGGGCCCGGCTGGGGGCCGTCGCCGGGCTCCATTCGGCGGCGTTTCATCGCGTGCCCCAGGCCGGCGGTAGCGCGGCCAGCTCCGTGACGGGGACGACCGTCACGCCGGGGGCGCTGAGTGGACCTGTGCCGACATATACGCAGATGATGCGGTCGAACCGTCGGCGCGCCCCCGCCGCTCGGGCGGCCTCGGCCGGGTCGCCGGTGATGACGACGAGCGAGCCGCCGCGGGCCAGCCGCACCGCCTCGCCGACGCCGGACGTACCGGATCCGACCAGGGCGAGGCGGTCCAGCAGCAGCTCGGGGTCGGTCTTGGTCTCGGCGAGCGGCCCGTCGCCCGTGAGCACCCGCACGGGGAAACCGGACCGGGCGGCGGCGACGGCGGCCGAGGCGGCGGCGTCCACGGCCAGTTCGGTGAGGTGACGGGTGTCGAGGACGACCGTCGTGGTGGGCAGGCTGGCGTCGATGAGCTGGCGCACCATGAGCGTGCCGGTGCGCGCGCTGGACTTCCAGTGGACGTGGCGCAGGTCGTCGCCGACGACGTACTCGCGCAGGGTGTGGAAGGTGACCGTGCCGCTGGGGGCGTTGTCGCTGGTGGGGCCCTCCAGGTGATGGGCCTTGCCCGACGCGGGCACCGGCAGCGCGACCGTACGCGGGCGGACCAGGAGCGTGGCCGTCTGGCCGTACCGCCTGATCCTGCGGGTCAGGCCGAACGGGTCGGCGCGGACGAGCAGGAGCGGGCCGACGGGGATCTCGCCGCGCACGCCGGTGGGCAGCGGGTACGACACCGTCCTGGTGGCGTTCCGGGGCAGGCGGGGCAGGTCCACCGTGTGCTCGGCCGTACCGATCCGGTCCTGCGCGCGCAGCCCTGACAGGCCCCGGCGGCCGAGATTGCGTACGTGAAGGACCGCCACGGCCGCGTCCCCGCGCGGCACCTTGAGCGGAGTGACCTCGCGGTGCACCTCCAGACTCGGTCTGGGGGCGGTCCAGGCGAGGGCGGCGGCGAGCGCGAGCACCCCGCCGGTGGCCAGCACGACGGGCTCCGGGTAGCCGAGCGCGAACCCGGCCGCGTAAAGGATCACGGAGCCGGCGAGCGTGCCCCACCCCAGCGGTGTCAGCACCTAGGCCGCCTGCGGCACCGGCATCCCGGCGAGAAGCTCGCCGAGCACGTGCGCCGCGGTGACCTCGCGTAGTTCGGCCTCCGGGGTGAGGATCAGCCGGTGCGCGATGACCGGGACGGCCAGGGCCTTGACGTCCTCCGGCACGACGTAGTGGCGTCCGGCGGCGGCGGCCTTGACACGGGCGGCCCGCAGCAGCGCGAGGCTGCCTCGCGGGGAGGCGCCGAGCCGCAGGTGCGGGTTGGTGCGCGTGGCGCCGCACAGGGCGACGATGTAGTCGTAGACCGGGTCGGCGACGTGGATGCGGGTGGCGAACTCGATCATCCCGGCCACATCCGACGCGCGGGCCACCACGGGCAGCCGCTCGACCTGCGGCCCGGTCGGCATGCCCTTGAGCACCTCGACCTCCGAGACGTGGTCGGGGTAGCCGACGGAGATCCGCATGAGAAAGCGGTCGAGCTGGGCCTCCGGCAGCGGGTAGGTGCCGTCCATGTCGACGGGGTTCTGCGTGGCGACCACCAGGAACGGCCTGGGTACGGGATGCGGCTCGGCGTCGACCGTGACCCGGCGCTCCTCCATGACCTCCAGCAGCGCGGACTGCGTCTTCGGCGAGGCGCGGTTGATCTCGTCGGCGAGCACGATGTTGGCGAACACCGGCCCCTGGTGGAACTCGAACTTCTGGTGCGCCTGGTTGAAGATCGACACGCCGGTGATGTCGCTGGGCAGCAGGTCGGGCGTGAACTGGATGCGCCGCCACTCGGCGTCCACACTGGCGGCGATGGACCTGGCCAGCGTGGTCTTGCCGGTGCCGGGCACGTCCTCGATCAGCAGGTGTCCTTCGGAGAACAGGCAGATCAGGGCCAGCTCGATGGCTTCGTGCTTGCCGCGGATGATGCGCTCGATGTTCTGGGCCAGCATCTGGAAGCGCTGGGCGAACTGTGCCGCAAGCTGCTGCGGTTGCTGCGTCTGCTCGTTGTACAACTGAGGTCCCCTATCTCAGTCGGTGCATTCGAAGAGCGGAGCCTCCGGGAAGCCGCCCCCGTCCGGTGTGGCCACCAGCGTGTCGTTGAGGTAGCCGTTGCCCGCCGACGACTCGATCCGGTTCCAGATGTCGCTGGACTTGCCGGTGGAGGAGTCGGTGTAGGCCGCGCCCTTGACCTGGCAGATCACGGTCAGCGTGATGTACTGCCCCTTCGGGATCGTCCCCGTCTTGGCGTCGCCGTCGGCCGACGGGCCCGGCCGGATGAGCGTGTTGGTGTCGTTGTTGCTGGCGTTCTGGTACTGCTGCCGCGGGTAGGCCAGGTCCACGTCCGTCGTGGCGGCGTCCTGGCTCTCCCCCGCGTCGTTCTTGGCCTTGAGCCTGAACTCGTGCTTCTGGTTGTTCTTGAGCCCTTCGGCGGTGAACGACGTGCCCTTGACGCTGTCGTTGCTCACCGCGCCGGAGAGCACGTACGTGATGCCTTCGCCGCCGCTCTCCGGGGCGTCCCAGGTCAGCTCGGCGCCGCGGTTCTTGGGCTTGGCCGCGAAGTTGGCCGGTTTGCCGGGGGCCACGCACGGCTTGACCCCGGCGCTGGGCTCCGACTCGACCTGGCCGCCCGACCAGTGGGCGACGACCGTGAAGGTGTACTCGGCGCCGCAGCTCCCGCCGGAGAACTCGAACTGGAACGGCCCGTCGGCGTCCACCGACTGCGGCGTGGTCCTGCCGTCGCCGCCGGACACCTTGAGCGTGTAGCGGTCGACCTTGCCGCCGCTGGACGGGCTGAAGTTCACGCTGACGTGGCCGGGGCCCGACTTGGCGCTGACGGCGCCGGGTTTGGTGGGCGCGCTGGGCGTGGGGGTGGGAGTGGGGCTGCGGGTGGCCGAGGACGGGGTCGGGGTCGACGTCGGGGTCTTGGTGGGCTTGCGCGACGGCTCCGGGGCGTCCGTCCGCGTCGGCTCCGGGGCGTCCGTCGTCCTGGTCGGGTCGGGCCTGGGGTCGGTGTTCGTCGGCTCGGGCCGTGGCGTCTGCTTGGGCTTGGGGGTGTTGGTGGGTCCTGGTACGTCCGAGTCGTCCTTGTCGACGTCGTGCTTGCGGCCTTCGGTGTCGACGACGACGGCCTTGTCGCCGTTCTCGTCGTTCGCCCAGAGCAGGCCGTCCTTGACGAACACGTCGACCGGGCCGGGCCCCTGCGCCACCTGGAGCTTGGTGGGCTGACCGCCCGCAGCGCTGTCCCACACGATCAGGCCGCCCGTGCTGCGGTCCGGGACGTACACCTTCGAGCCGAGCATCTGCGGCACGCCGAGCGCGGCCGGGTCCTTCACCGCGAACTTGGTGTTGAGCACCGAGTTCGACTCCGTGTCGACCACCACGAGGAGCCCGGAGTCGCCGGGCGTGAGCAGCGGCACCTGCGAGCCCTCGGTCGAGGCCGGCGCCAGGACGCCGCCCTTGGCGGCCTGGGCGACCTCCTTGGGCAGCGTGATCTCGCCCACGCCGCCGTCCGCGCCGACGATCGTGGCGGTCGCGGCGCGGGTGTTGACGATCACCGGCAGGCCGCCCGCGATCGTGACGGCCAGCTCCTCGCCCGGCTCGCCGACCTTGACGGCGCTCGCGGCGACGCCCTTGGTCACCGGTACGACCTCGCCTTTGGCGGTCACCGGCACCCAGAGCCGCCCGCCACCGTCGATGCGGGCCGAGCCGAGCGGGCCCGGCAGCGACAGCGGCGCGCCGACCGAGTTGAGCGTGGCCGGGTCGATCTGCTGAACCTTGCCCTCCGGATC
Organism: Nonomuraea sp. CA-143628; assembly: GCF_050942315.1. Lineage (NCBI taxonomy): Bacteria > Bacillati > Actinomycetota > Actinomycetes > Streptosporangiales > Streptosporangiaceae > Nonomuraea > Nonomuraea sp. CA-143628. The sequence goes on along the minus strand of NZ_CP192072.1, from coordinate 4,350,336 downwards.
CACCGCGTAGCCGGCGGCGCCCGAGACGACGATCTGCAGGCCGGCCGTGCCGAAGTTACGGGTCTGCGCGACGCTGAGCTGGCCGGGCTCGATCCGGCTGACGTAGCCGCTGCCGTCGTCGACGAGCAGGACGTTCGAGCCGTCCTGGACGATGCGCAGCCGCTGGGCCGACTTCTTGTCGAGGTAGCCGTCGACCTCGCCGGACAGGCCGTTGACGTGCACGATCTTGCCTCGGGCCTGGGTCCAGAGCCAGGCGCCGACGTCGGCCAGTTTGGGTGTGGCGCTGGAGACGCCCACGCCGAAGACGGCCGCCAAGGCGACCAGGATCACGGCCACCGCGCCGGCGATCACGGCCGTGGCACGGTCTCCGCGAAGTACGCGGATACGCAAGGCGTCACTCACCCCGTACGTACGATTACTGAACGTTTGCCCCCGTATTACCCTGGATCACCCTAGCGTGCGGCGTGACTACTCGCAGGTAAGCACGGCAGGTTTGGGCACTACTCGCAAGAAAGCCAGCCAGGTCGGGCACTACTCGCAGCTGAGCCCGTCAGGTCGGGCCGAGATTGTCGGCCCGAAGCCGTACCTTAGAGCCCGTGTCCGAACAGCCCTTGACCCTCGACGCCGCCCTCTCGGAGGAGGCGGTGCTGTCGACCTACCGCCGGATGTTCGCGGCGCTGGCCCGCGACAGCGGCGCGGTCGTCGACGACCCGGCCCTGGTCGACATCGCCGAGACGCTGTTCGCGGCGTTCGCCGAGGCGGGCGAGGAGTGGCTGACGCACGAGCAGATGCGCTTCGCCTGCCGCGCCTATCCCGGCGACCAGTTCGACAACCGGCTGCGCGTGCTCAAGGGGCTGGGCGCGATCCGCGAGGTGTTCCCCAAGCCCAACCAGCTGCGCTATCGGGCGTCGTTCACCAGCGTGGTCGGGCTGATGTTCATCAGGCGGATGATGGACGACGGCGGCCAGTCGGAGATGCACCGGCTGCTCGCGCTCGAAGACCTCAACGTCGCCGACCCGCGCACCACGATGGAGGAGGCCAGGCAGAGCGCCGCCAACCTGGCCAGGGCGTTCCGGCTGTGGGCGCTGGAGCTGATCACGCTCACCATGGGCACCATCGAGGAGCTGCGCGAGCAGGCGCCCAAGCTGTGGGGCACCGAGGAGATCGCGCGCCGGGCGCAGAGCCTGCACGGCACGATCCTGACCCGCTGGCCCGCGCTCGACCGGGTCTGCACCGATCTGCGGGCGGCCATCTACGCCTACAGCGACGCCTCCCGGCGGGCGGCGGGGCGCCTGGCCGACTCGGCGGGCACGACCCGCAACCTGACACTGCTGCCCACCGAGACGTGGCGCACGTTCTCGCAGACCGCTTCGCGCGAGCGGCTCGCGGCGGTGCTCGACGGCTTCGTGTTCGACGCTCCGGCGCCCTGGCACGACCCGGCGGCGATCGCCCGCGCGGTCGACGAGGCACCCCGCCCGGCTCCGGCCCAGCCCACTCCCCCACGCTCCAACCTCGCCGACGCGGGCCCCGAGGGCTCGCTCGACTCCGCGCCCAACGCGGCGATCGAGCGGCTGACCGAAGTGGCGGAATCGCTGCTGGGGGCGTCGACGCGGGTGGCCCTGGCCGACGTGCTCCGGTCCGACTGGCCGTCGGCCCGCCGGCTGCTGGCCGACCTGACGACGGTCGATCTGCGGCCTGAGCTGCCTTATCGGCTCGTGTGGGCCGACGACCTCACGATCTCGCCAGGAGGCGAACCGGCCTGGCTGTCCCACGGCTACCTGGAGCGCACCTGATGACCCGACTCTCGTCAGAGGCCGCCGGCCCGGACCTTCCCTCCTCGGAGGGCGCTGGTCCGCGCGGCTCCTCAGGGGGTTCCGCTGCGGATCGCTCTTCGGAAGGCGCCGGTCGCATTCCTGATGGCACCGCTACAGATCGCTCTGCGGTAGGCGCCGGTAGCACGTCGGATGGCACCGGTGCAGATCGCACTTCGGAAGGCGCCAGTGCCGGTCGCACTTCGGAGGGCTCCACTACGGCGGACGCCGGTGGGGGTCGATCTTCGGCGGGCTCCGCTGCGGGTCGCACTTCAGCGGGCGTCGGTGGGGGTCGCACCTCGGCGGGTACGGGTGGGGGCCGCGCTTCGGGAGGCGCTGGTGCGCGGCGTGCGCTCGGGGACGACGCGGTCGCTCACGTGCGGGCGCGGTCGGGCGGGCCGCTGCGGCTGGGGGCCGGCGTCGCGGCGCCACCCGGGATGGTACGGCTCACGCGCCCCGACTCCACCGGCCAGGCCCTGCCGGTGTGGCCCGACGCGGCCACCCCGTCACTCCTCGACGAATACCAGGTGGCTCCGGTCCCGGTCGAACGTTCGGGCGAGACCCGGCGAGTGCTGGCGGCGACGCTCAAGTGCTGCTGGAGCGACCTGTCCGTCGACCCGTGGCCAGGCACGCCGGCGCCGGTCGAGCTGATCCTCGACACCTACCGGGCGCTGATCGGCCGGGCCGACGACCTGATGCGCAACTGGGCCATCGGGGCGCTGCGTCGACTGCACGACTCGGCGTGGATCGTCATGTCCGACGGCGTGGTCTCGCTGGGCCCGCGCTGCGCCCTGTGGCCGGTCGAGTCGCACGCCCAGCTGAAGGAGCTGGTCCGGCGCATTCCCACACCGGAGCAACGGGACCTCACGGTGGTCGCGGACGCCGACATCGTGGCAGCCGCCACGCAGGAATCCCAAGGGCTGCAGGAACCACCCGCTGCGGAACAACCTTCCGCCGCGCCAGGACCGCTGGGCGTACAGCAGCCCTCCACCGTGGAAGGACCGCCCACCGCAGAGAAACCGCCCGAGGCGCAGGAAACGCCCGCTGCGCAGCGACCATCTGAGGCGCAGGCATCGCCTCTCGCGCAAGGACCGCTGGTCGTGCGGCCATCACCTGACGCACAAGAACCACCCACCGTGCAGCAGACGTCCGAGGCGCGGGTCCAGGCACAGGATCCCGCGACGGCGAGGACGACAGCGACGGTGGCGGCGAAAACGACAGTGGCGGTGGCGGCAACGGCGATGGCGCCAACGGCGGTAGCAGGCCGGGTCGAAGGCGGTGCGGCGGAGTTCGACGAGCTGCTGGGCGGCTATGACGAGCGGCGGCGGGCCGAGTTGGTGGCGGCGTTCATGGCCGTGGAGCATGGCGCCGAGCCGGTGCTGGAGGCTCGGTTCGGTGGGCTGCGCGACCCCGCGCTCCGCCACACGCTGGGCGAGATGCTCGCCCGGCGAGGCCGGACGCTGATCCAGCACCGCGAGCGATGGACCTCGGGCTACGACGACGCCTACCGCGCCGAGCCGGCGCCCGCGGGCGCCGGGTCCGGGGTCGGGGCCGGGTCGTCCGGGTCCGGGGCAGCGGCGGGGCTTGGTGAGAGTGAGCGGGCGGTGTTGACGCTGGTGCTGGTGCATTCGGTGGCGATCCCGAGGGCGGAGGGGCTGCTGCCCGACGACACCTGGCTCTCGCCGCACCCGACTCCCGTCGACGAGCTGCGCCGCCACACCCAGTTGCCGATCGGCGAGCTGGAGGCGGCGCTACGGATGCTGCGACATGCCGGGCTGCTGACTCAGGTCAAAGCGGGTGAGGAAGCCGGAGGTTACGCGCCAGGGCCGCAGTTCCACCGGCTCACTCCGGCGGCGCGGCGACGGCTGCAGGAGGAGCTGATCCTGGCGGCCGGACCACACAGCCCGCTGGCCGCGGCCGTACGAGCGCGGAGATCGACAGGGTAGCCACCCGGACCTGCCAGGCCCGGATTGCCACCCGGGGCCTGGCAGGCGCCAAGCGTCAAACACGGTCGGGTAGCGCGGTGAACAGGAGCTAAGCGTCCTCGACCGGGCGGCACGGTGCAAGGACAGCAAGCGTCAGCCCCGCCGGGTCGATGCGGTGAACAAGCAGCAAGCGTCGCCCTCGCCGGGTCGGCACGGTGAACAGACAGCAAGCGTCGGCCCGCTCGGGTCGGCGCGGGTACGAGCAGCAAGCGTCCGCCCTCACCCGGGCGGCACGGCGAACAGACAGCATGCGTCAGCCCCGCCCGGGTCGGCGCGGTGAAACGGAAGGACTACGGGGGTCACAGGTGTCGCAGGTGGAGAACGTCGTCGGGGACCGGGTGTTGATCGCCATGCAGGCGGTCAACATCTCACGGCTCTCGACCCATCCGGTGCCGACCGTCCCCGGCACGCTCATCGTCGTCGCGGGGGCCGGGCCCAAGGACTCCAACGGCGCGGGCAAGTCGTCGTTCATCGCGTCGATCACGGCGTTGCTGGGTGACGAGCAGTGGCGTTTCGCCTCGGGCGCGAAGGCGGTGTCGGAGCTGCTGTTCAACGCCGAGCTGGCCAGTGGCGCGGGCGCCCGCCAGTGGGCCAGCGCCGATCACGGCTACATCGTCGGCGTGTTCGGGCGGCCCGGCGCGTCCTACGACCTGCCCCTGCGGGCCACCGGCCCGGTTCCCGGCGCCGTCGCCTCAGAAGAGACCTCCGGACCAGGGCATGGCGCCTCCACTACGGACCAAGCCACCAGACCGGGGCGTGACGACTCCGCCTCGGACGATGTGGCTCCTGGCGAGGTAACTCCTGCGTCCGAGCGCTCAGCGTCTCGCGTGGCGGCGACGCTGGAGACCTCGGAGGCTCGTACCCGCAACGGAGCCGGGTCTCAGCAGATCAGCGTGGGCGTGGAGCCGGACGTACCGGATGACGGTGAGTTGTTCTCCGTGCCCGACACATCCGGCGGGGCCGTCACCGTGTGGCTCAAGGTCAACCAGGAGGCCCCCCACCTGGAGATCCGCTGGCGTGAGGGCGTGCACCTGGCCTCCGCCGCGTCCGAGGCCGAGCGCGTGGTGCGTGCCGACGAGATGTGGGCGACGCTGCCCAAGTCCGCCGGGCGCCGCGATGTGGTGGCCCGCGACCTGACCAAGGTGCTCTACGGCGACCGCATCCGCTGCGTGTCGTTCCTGTCGACCTCGGTCCGGAGCAAGGTCGCCACCAACCTGCTCTCCCAGCCGCTCAACGAGATCTCGCCGGAGCGCGTGTTCGAGGCCATCGCAGCCCTGACCGGCCTCGACGCCGAGCTCGAGCAGGAGCGCGAGGCTCGCCGGGACGAGCACGCCAAGCGTGTACGGGCGGCGCAGGCGGCCGATCGGCTGGCCGAGTTCGAGGCGGAGTCGCGGGCGTTGCTGACCACGTTCGACCGGCGCGATCAGGCCCGGATCCGGCTGGCCGACGCCCTGCGATGCTGGCGTGGGCGCCAGGCTCGCAAGCTGGACGACGCGGCGGCCAAGGACGAGCTGCTGGTCGCCGAGCTCGAACGGCACCGGACCGCGGGCGAGACGGCGGCCGAGGCGCTGTCCATAGTGAAGGCCGAGATCACCACCCTGAAGGACGACACGCTCGACCGGAGGGTGGCGGAGGCGCGCAAGGAGCTGGCCGCGATGCAGGCGCGGGCCGCCAAGCTCGACGCCGACCGGGCCGTGGCGGAGAACTCCGCCGACGAGTTGCGCGGCCTGATCCCGGCGCTGGAGGAGACGCGCCGGTTCTCGGACGGCCGCGATGTGCCCACGGCCGAGCGGGAGCTGCGGGAGGCGCGGCTGCGGCTGAACGAGGCGCTGAAAGCGTTGGGCGTGGCCGATCGCGAGGTGGCCTCCGCCCAGGCCGCGCTGGACGACGCCGAGGGCGGCCCGGCCGCCGCCCAGCTCAACGCGCTGGCCGCGGCGGGCGTCGTGGCGACAGGTCTCCTGGACGCGCTGGACGTGGCCGAACAAGCTCGCGACTACTCCCACGCTCATGGTGATTCCGCCGGCCGGACATCCCCCAAGGCAGCCGCGAGGGTCGCCGGTCAAGCGACCGCTGGGGCGGCCGGTGGAGGAATCGCGAACACTGTGGCGGTCGGCGGAGGAGTCGCGAACGCTGGGGCGGCCGGCGGAGGAGTCGCGAACGCTGGTGGGGCCGGGCTCGGGTTGGAGGAGTTGCGGGGGTGGCCGCACGAGCACGCCGTGATCGTCGACGCCGGCCAGCTCGACGCGGCCGCCGCGGCCTTGGTCGAGCTGCCCGGTTCGGTCCTGGTGAGTGCCGCCGGGGTGAGCGTCGTGGGGGCGTTCGACGGGGAGGCGACCGGCCGGGAGGCGCGGATCAAGGCCGCCGAGCACCGGCTCAACCGGGCCAAGGACACCCAGGAGACCGCGGCGCAGACCGTACGCGATGGGGAGGAAGGTGTCGCGGAGGGACAGCGGCGGCTGGAGGGGGCGCAAGCGGGAGTACGGCTCGCTGAGCTGGAGACCAAGCTGGCCGGGCGGCGGGCGCGGCTGGGCGAGCTGACGACGGCGCTGGAGGAGCTGGCGCCCGCGGTGGCGGAGGCCGAGCGGCAGGCGGCCGCGCTCGACTTCCGGGCCCGCACGAAGGACATGGAGATCGAACGCCTGGAGGGGCGGCGGCAGCGGCACGAGGGCGAGCGGGCCCGGTCGCGCCAGGACGAGACGAGGGTGAGCGGCGAACGGGAGGCGCTCAAGGTCGAGGCGCTGGCCGCCGACTGGGGCGGCACCGCCGAGGGGGCGCGGGAGTGGCTCAAGGCGCTGCCCGAGGGCGAACGAGCGCGCACCACCGAGGAATGGTGGCGCGTCGCCGAACGGCACTTCGACCAGGCGTTGCGCGACACGTTCCCGGAGGAGGACGCGGAGATTCCGGAGGAGCTGCGGTTCCTGCTGTCCGAGCGTGGGGGGAGCACGGCGCGGGAGCAGGCGACGTTCGCGGCGGTGTGCGGCTCGCTGGCCTCCTACCTGCGCGGGCAGGAAGAGTACGAGAAGCACCAGCGGCGTCAGATCGAGGCGCAGGTCGTGTCGAGGCAGCGTGACCTGGCCGCGGCCGACAAGGGGGCGGAGGAGGCGGCCAGTTCGACGGCCGTGCACCGGGCGGCGCTGACGGCGGCGATCAAGGCTCGGCTCACACGGGTCGCCGAGGAGTTCGAGCAGCTCGACACGTCCTACGGAGGTTACGGGGCAACGCTGGAGTTCCCGGTGCCACCGGCGCCCGCCGACCCGGAACAGCGCTGGCAATGGCGCGTCACGCCCAAGTGGCGGCGCGGCGAGGGCCAGGGCTTCGTCCCGTACAACCGGCGGGCCAACACCGCGCTCATGGACGAGAAGGCGGTCAAGCTGGTGTGCGCGGCGGCGATCGCGTCGTCCGGGGGCGGGCATCTGTGCCTGGTGCTCGACGAGCTCGGCCGCAACCTGGGCAAGGAGCACCGGCGGGAGGCGGTGGCGCTGTTCCGGCGGATCGGCGAGACGTACGGGATCACGGTGATCGGGGCGCTCCAGGACGACATGGAGCCGTACGCGATCGACGCCTGCGGACAGTACATCAAGCTCAGGCGCTCGTCGGACGCGATGCCGTACAACGAGCCACCGGTGATCGTCGGGCACGACGAGCACGCGGAGCGCGTGCGGGCGTTGGCCGCCTACGTGGACAGGAGCGGGCCCTCCCCCGTGGCTGTCACCTGACCCCTGATCAGCGGGTCCGCTCCATGCGCGTGCGGACCCGACGTGATCAGCGGACGCGCCCCATACGTGGGGCTGTCACCTGATCGCCGGGCCGACGTACGAGGCGCGGAGGCGGAGGAGGGAGCCCTTGGCGTATTCCTCCATCGCGTGGGCCAGCCACCCGGCGGTCCTGGCCACCGCGAAGATCGCCTCGCCGGAGCCGGGCACCATCCCGGCGACTCCGGCGAGGGTGGCGAGCGCGAAGTCGACGTTCTGTTCGGGCAGGCGACGCCGACGGACTTCAGCCAGTACGGCCTGGACCACGGCGACGCGTTCGTGGTCCGGCGCGGCCTGCTTCACCAGGTCGAGCAGGAGGCCGCCGCGTGCGTCGCCGTTCTTGTAGACGCTGTGGCCGAAGCCGGGGATGCGCTCGCCCCGACGTACCCGATCGGTGATCGCGCGCGGGGCCTGGCCGGGTTCGGTCACCTCGGCCAGCAGCCGTTCGGCCGCGTGGGACGCGCCGCCGTGCAGGGGGCCGCCGAGCACGCCGAGGCCGGTCAGCACCACGGCGTACGGGTCGGCGCGAGCGGAGGCGGCGACCCGGGCGGCCAGCGTAGAGGCGGCCAGTTCGTGGTCGGCGAGCAGCACGAGCGCGGCCCGCAGCGCGGCCAGGAGGGCGGGGGTCGCGGGCCGCGGGCACAGACGGGACCAGAGCCGCTCGGCGATCGACTCACCGCCGGGGGGCTGGAGCGCTGGGAGGGCGTCGACCAGACCGGAGATGAGGCGTCGGCCGGTGGCGACGACGGAGGCGGGATCGAGCTGATAGCGGAGGGAGTCGGCGGCGCCGAGGACCGTGGTGATCACCTGGAGGCGGTCCAGAAGCGGCAGACCCTCGGGAAGACCGCGCTGAGCCGCGATGGCGACCTGCGATGTCTCCGGATCACGCGCCCAACCCCACGCCGCACCGGTTGACGCCTCGGAATCACGCACCCGGCCGTCCGAGGTCTCTGGATCGCGCGCCCCACTGCCGGACATCTCTGGACCACGTACCCGGCTCCGCGCCGCATGGTCCGAGGCGAAGACGTCAGGGTCGCCTGTCCACAGCCATTCGGCCACCGTCTCGAAGGCGGCGGTTCGGGCCAGGGTGAGGGCGTCGCGGCCGCGGTAGTAAGGGCGGTCGAGACCGAGCGCGGTGATGCCGGACTCGATGACCAGCTCCGGCGGCTGGCCGCGTGGCCGCCCGCGCCGGGCCAATTGCTCGATCTCCGCCGCGTCGAACAGGCTGCGCCGGTCCTCGCTGTGACGTCGCTTGAGCACGCCCCGGCTCACGTACGCGTAGAGAGTGGCGGGCTTCACGCCGAGCCGCTCGGCTGCCGTCGCCGCGTCGATCCACTCCACGCCAAAGCCTCCCATATTGATGAAAATCAATATTGATACACATTGAGCAAGCGTGTCAACGTGTGGCCATGCCCAAAGTTCACTTTCTTGACGTGACCAACCGAGACGGCGTGCAGACCGCGCGCACCGGCCTGTCGAAGTTCGGCAAGACCATGGTCAACTTCTATCTGGCCAAGCTCGGGGTGGCTCAGTCCGAGATCGGTTTCCCCTTCCTGTTCCACGAGGTGCCCTACGTACGGGCGCAGACGGCGCTGGCCGAGGCGGGCGCGTTCGGCGAGCTTCGGCTGTCGGGCTGGTGCCGTGGCGTGCCGCAGGACGTGGAGAAGGCGGCGCCGCTCGGCCTGAAGCACTACAACCTGTCCATCTCTACCTCGGACTACATGATCCAGAACAAGTTCCGCGGCCGCCTCGACCGCGGCGCGATCATGCGGGAAATGACGGCGGCCGTGCGGGCGGCCAAGGCGGCGGGCGCGCTGACCGTGGGCGTCAACGCGGAGGACGGGTCGCGGACGGATGACGGGTTCTTGCTGGAGTTCGCGCTGGCGGCCAAGGAGGCGGGCGCCGACCGGGTCCGCTACTGCGACACGATCGGCGGCGACACCCCCGACCGGATCCGCGAACGCTTCGCCAAGCTGGCCTCGGCCGTCGGGATGCCCATCGAGACGCACTGCCACAACGACCTCGGCCTGGCCGTGGCCAACTCCATCTCGGGCGCGCTCGGCGACCTGGAGGCCGGGCAGGACGCGTGGATCAACACCTGCGTGAACGGCATCGGCGAGCGTTCCGGCAACGCCGACCTGCTGTCCACGATCCTCGCCTTCGAGCACGGCTTCGGGCTGCAGGCGGAGATCGGTGACGCCATCGACCTGTCGTGGGCGCGCAGGTTCGGGCTGTGGGCGAGTTACGCGTTCGGGCAGCCGTTGCCGTACAACCAGGTGGGGGTGGGGCGCAACGCGTTCGCGCACGAGTCGGGCATCCACGCCGACGGGGCGCTGAAGGATCACGGCAACTACGAGTTGTACGACGAGGCGACGCTCGGGCCGTTCCCCGAGGACTGGCACGCGCGCGCCGGGCGGGTCGTGCTGACCGGCGAGTACGGCGGAAAGGCCGGATTCCGGCACGTCATGGACGGGCTCGGCGTGGACGTGCGGGAGGAGGACCTGGCGTTCCGGCTGGTGCAGCTCTGCAACGCGATGACCGGCCGGCCGCTCACCGATGATGAGCTGCGGCTGATCGCCGAGTATCCGCGGGAGCTGGCGCTGCTGTTCCCGGAGTACGCGTGAAACCCCGGCCTAATTGGCGGCTCATAGCATGAGCGCATGCAGATCGAGGAACGGACCGTTGCCGACGCCGACCTGACCGCCCTGCTCGCGGCCGCCTTCGACGAGCTGGTGAAGCGCTACGGGCCCGAAGGGCGTTCCGTCGTCAAGGCGCAGGCCCGCTACCTCGTCGCCTACGCCGGGGAGCACCCCGCCGGATGTGGTGCCATCCAGCCGGTGGGTCCGGATATGGGAGAGCTCAAGAGGATGTACGTGGATCCCGCGTTCCGAGGTCAGGGGATCGCCAGACGGCTCTTGGCGGCCTTGGAGGATCTGGCTCGGGACATGGGCTACGAGATCGTGCGCTTGGCGACCGGGGTCAAGCAGCCTGAGGCCATCGCCTTGTACGAGAGCAGCGGGTATGTGCTTGTCGAGTCGTACGGGATGTACGTGGACCAGCCGCTGACCCGCTGCTACCAGAAGACCCTGGGCTTCTTCTGAGCCCACACCCCTCCCCCAGCCGCCGGCGCGTGGACCTCGTGCCCCGGGCGGGTAAGCCGTAAAGCAGGCGGCACGACCACCGGGAGAGACCACGATGCGGACCAACGCGACACCGGTCGGCGGGCCCTCCGCATGGACCCGGTCCACCCTGCGCGAACAGGACTGGCTGCTCCACATCGACCAACCACTCACCCGGACCCAACCCGAGCTCCACGTCCCGGCCTTGACGCTCCTGGCCGAGAGAGCCAAGACCGCGCTCGAAGCGGGTCCCGGCCTGGTGGTGATCCGGGGATGGTCGATCGCGGACTGGCCCGAGGAGCAGATCGATCTTCTGTGCTACACGTTCGGCTCGCTCATCGGCACCCCGCGTACCCAGAAGGCCGGTCTGGTGACCACCGGCGAGAACTCCCGCAGAGGCATGGACGACCAAGGGCTGGCCTTCCACACCGACCGGGCCGGACCGCCCGGGCCACCGCACCTGCTGGGCCTGCTCTGCCTGCGCGCGGCCGTCCACGGTGGGGAATCCCTGCTGGTGAGCGGCCACGCCGTACACGACCGGCTGCTGGATGAGCGGCCCGACCTGCTGGCCGAGCTCTATGAGAACTTCCATTTCGGCGCGGGCCCGGTCTCGAACTTCGACCGCGTCTACCCCGTCTTCGAGTGGCGCGCGGGGCGGCTCCGCGTCCAGTACAACCGCCACTGGATCGAACGCGGCCAGGAAGCCGCCGGGAAACCGCTGACCTCCGGCGCCGTGGCCGCGCTGGACGCCTTCGACGGGATCCTCGCCGACCGGGACATGGTCCTGCGCTTCCCACTGCGCCCCTGTGATCTGCTGCTCGTCAACAATGACGTGGTCCTGCACGGCCGTACGGCGTTCACCGAAGACCCGCGCGCCCGTCGCCGCCTGGCCCGGATCTGGCTGGACTGAGCACCCTGAAGGCAAGTTGACCATATTTCGTTTAACGGAGTATTGTCTCCCGCATGCTCAAGAGATCAACTCTTGCCGTGACCATGCTGTGCGCCGTCACGCTCGCCGGCTGCTCCTCCGGCCCAGAGGCACAGCCTGCCAAGACGACGGCCGTAAGCGGCAAGTCGGACAAACCGCAGAGGATTCAGTCGGCCATCGCCGACTGTATGAAGCAGAAGGGATTCCGTTACGTCGCCTGGGTCCCGCAGCCCAAGCCGGAGACGGAGACTCAAAAGGGCGTCAGCGGCGACTACGACGACATGAAGCGGGTGCGCTCGAAGCAGGGCTTCAATGTCTTCTACCCAGTCGCCGACCCTGCCGCCATGCGGAAGCAGGCCGCCTACACCCGCGACGACGATCCCAACTCCCCGATCAGGGACTCGCTGTCGAAGGCGCAGTTGCGCAGCTACGACAAGGTCCTCGACGACTGCAACGTCAAGGCCCTCAAGGACGTGACCGGCAAGGTCGTCAAGAGCATGGACGACGAGTACGAGCAGTACGAGAAGGCCTACAAAGCCGCCAGCGACCGTGAGCTGAACGGCGACCCCAAGCTGGTCGAGCTGGCCGCGACCATGGGCGACTGCGTCAAGGGCAAGGGCTACCGTGTGGACTCCGTCAGCCCGACGAGCATGGCGGAGCGCGGCTGGCGAGAGTTCTCGGCACAAATGAACGCCATCGCCAAGAAGCAGGGCCAGGCCGAAGAAGACGCCGACGAGAACACCGTCTACCAGCCACGGCTGTCGCAGGCGGCCGCGAATCAGTATCTCGCCAAGGAGATCAAGGCCGCCCTCGACGACCTCGAGTGCGGCAAGGACTTCTACTCCGTCTTCTTCCCCAAGGCCGGGCGCATCGGCGACCGCCTCGACTCCGAGTTCGGCCGCTGGAAGCTCTGAGCGCGGCCGTTCCGGGCGCGTCGGCCGAGGCGGCCTGTCCGAAACGCGATATCGGGTGACAGTTTGCGCTGTTCACGCCGTCCCGCCGTCGTGTCATCGTCGAGCACATGCCGATGAACCGCGCGCACCAGCGCCTGTGCCAGTCCGACGAATGGGCCCGGGGCGTGAACGAGTGGATGATCCCATGGGCGCTGCACGGCCTGGACCTCGGCGACGATGTGCTCGAGATCGGGCCGGGGTACGGCCCGACCACCCGGGCGCTGATCGACCTCGTTCCGAACCTCACGGCCGTCGAGCTCGATCCGCTGCTCGCCGGCGACCTGGAACGCACACTGGGCGACCGGGCGACCATCGTTCACGGTGACGGCTCGGCGATGCCGTTCGCCGGCGACTCGTTCAGCGCCGTCGTGTGCTTCACGATGCTGCACCACATCCCGTCCGCCGAGCTGCAAGACCGGCTCTTCGCCGAGGCACGCCGAGTGCTGCGGCCCGGGGGCGTCTTCGCGGGCAGCGACAGCGGGATGTCCCTTCCTTTCCGGCTGCTTCATCTGGGCGACACCATGGTGGTGGTCGATCCGGACACGTTCGACGGACGCCTGAGAAGGGCCGGCTTCGCCGATGTCCGGATCGAGCGGGCGGCCAAGCCGAGGAGATCATTTCGATTCGCCGCCCGCAAAGCCGAGGGAGAGAACTCATGACCAGAAGTACGACGTTGATCATCGGGTCCATCCTCGCGCTTGCCGGGCTTTTCGGTACGGCCCACGCATCCGCCGCACCGCGCACCACGGCGATCCGCCCGAGTTCGCCCGGCCAGGAGGACACTCTCACGCCAGGCAAACAGCACCGTCGACTCGATCCGCTGGTGGGGACCTGGAAGGCGACCAAGTACAACTGGATCCTCGGCAAGAACGGCCGGCCGATCGTGTCCCGCGACTTCAAGGTCCAGACCCGCTGGATCACGAAGACGGGTGGCCGGTTCCTGGAGGAGAAGACCGAGGGAACGCTGGGCGGCCGGCCGTACTATCGGCTGGGTGTCATGGGCTACTCGAACGTCGACCGGCGTTTCGAGTGGACCACTTTCGACAGCGTCACCCCGACGAGCATGACCTATCGCGGCGAGCGGGATACCGGTGATTCCTCCACGATCTCCATTCCTGGAGCGTTCACCGACCCGGGTGTGCTCGGCCCCGAGTACACCGGCAAGCGCATCCCGATGCGCTCCGTGATAAAGATCGAATCGAAGAACCGGCACGTCTTCGACCTGTACTTCACGCCACCCGGGCAACGGGAGCGTCTGGTGGACCGCGTCGTCTACACCCGAAAGGCCGGGTCATGATGGCGAGAACAGCATAAAATCCCGATAAATGCCGAATTCTAGCCACCGAGCCACGGGCGCCCTCGTGGTGCGCACATTCAGCCTGCGTCAGGGAGATCGCTTCAAGCCCCACGAGCATGCCACCCATCAGCTGACGTGGGCGTCCAAGGGCGTGCTGACGGTGACCATCGAGGGATCGTCGGCGGCCGACACCTGGGTCCTGCCCTCCTCGCGCGCGCTCTGGATCCCAGGGGGGCACCGGCATGCGATCGACACCACGTTCGGCGCCGCCATGCGCTGCCTGTACTTCAGTCCCGAACGGTGCCCCGTCCGCTGGCCCACGCCCACGGTCCTCAGCGTGAGCGCGCTCCTTCACCAGCTCATCGAGTACCTCGCTCGGGACGGGCTCAGCGATGACGCCCGGTTACGTGCGGAGGCGGTCGTCTTCGACCTCTTCGAGCCCGTTGCCGTCACCTCGGTCCGGCTGCCGATGCCCACCGACCCGAGAGCCGGCCACATCGCCGATGCCCTGATCGCCGATCCGTCCGATTGCCGGTCTCTGCAGGCATGGGCGCGCGCCGTACACACCAGCGAACGCACCTTGACCCGCCTCTTCACCCAGGAGACCGGGCTCACCTTCCGGCAATGGCGCATGACATTGCGCATACGAGAGTCACTCCCGCACCTCGCGTCGGGCATGAGCGTGGCCGCCGTCGCCCACAGAGTCGGGTACGAAACGCCCAGCGCCTTTGTCGCCGCCTTTTGCCGCGAAATCGGCGTGACGCCCGCGTCCTTCTTCGGACGTACCGGCCCGACCGCCTGGCGCGACGACCGCGCCTAGAGAGGCCGCTCCCCCGCCTCCGGCAGGCCGAGCAGCATCGCGTGGCCGGGCGGCAGCCCGATCGCGACCATGGACAGACCCATGACCGGCATCGAGACGGCCGCGACGTTCGACCGGCCGGGCGCCGTCCTGGTTGTGGGGAAAGTGGCATGACGTCTCACTATGCGAATCCGTGTCTTGCGGAGTGATACGCAGACGCTGTCAGCCGGGCTGCCATGTGACCTCTTGACTCATTCTCGCTCTGAGTGAGAACGTTATCAACGTCTGACTGAGAACGTTCTCAAAAGGGAGCCTCCTGTGACCGACCTGCTGCCGCTCAAACCGATCGAGTCCGACCTGGCCGACAAGATCCGCGCGACGCTCGACCAACACCCCCAGCTGGCGGAGCTCGTCTCGGACGTCATCGACAAGGGTCTGCGCAATGTGTTCTTCGTGGGCGCCGGCGGCTCGCTCATCGCCGCCTACCCGGCCCACTACCTGCTCGAACGCGAAGGCACCTGGCCCGTCTACAAGCTGCAGAGCGACGAGCTCAACACCGCCCGCCCCCGGCGCATGGGCGAGGGCTCCCTGGTCTTCCTGGCCTCGTACACCGGCAAGACCAAGGAGACCGTCGCCGCCGCGCAGTACGCCAGGACCACCGGCGCGACCGTGGTCGTGGTGACCCAGGAGGGCGGCCCGCTGGCCGAGGCGGCCGACGTTGCCTTCACCGGCAAGAGTGACCTGTTCATGCAGCTGGCGGCCTATGCCCTGCTACGCAGGGCCGGGGTCGAACGTGACTGGGCGCTGCTCGACCAGGCTCTCGACGCGCTTCCGGACGCCCTGGTGGCCACCGCGCACGAGGGTGAGGAGCGGGCGCGGGTCATCGCCGAGACGCTGAAGGACGAGCCGATCACGTACGTGCTCGGCTCGGGTCCCAGCTACGCGTGGGCGTACGGGCTGGCCATGTGCTTCCTGCAGGAGATGCAGTGGAAGCACGCGGCGGGCTTCAACTCGGGCGAGTTCTTCCAGGGCGCGTTCGAGGTGGTCAACGACGACGTGGCGGTGATCAACCTGCTGGGCGAGGACCCGTCGCGGGCCATGGCCGAACGGGCCAGGCGCTTCCTCGACACGTACGCGACCAAGAAGACCTTCCACATCGACACGGCGGACCTCACGCTGCCCGGCATCCCGAAGGCGTTGCGCGGCGAGGTGTCCCCGCTGGCGATCGCCGTGCTCATGGACCGGCTGGCCCGCCATTACGAGGCGGTGCGCGGTCACGACCTGGACAAGCGCAACTACATGTTCCAGGTGGACTACTGATCCGCACGTTCCAGGACCGTCGCCGGGCGGCACTCCGCCGCCCGGCGGCACCGACCTTCTGCCTGAGCGCCGCTCTCCGTTTCCTACCTAAGACCTCCTTTTGTACGGCAAGCATGGGCCGGCCCCACCCACCGCACGTGGCTGAGGGCCTCCAGGAATACGCCTGCTGACCCCGCACGGGGCGGGCCGCCGCTACGTGCGCCTCCTGCCCCGGCAACCAGGAGGCGCATCAGGGTGCCGAACCCATGGGGGAAGGCAGCTCTTACCCGCGAGATAGCTCGAAAGTGAGTTCGAGCATGGAAACCTAGCCTCTCCGTATGGGGGCGCACGGGGGCCCACGACGCGAGGAGACTTGCCATGCCCGTTCTGATGTCCTTACGCGCGGCAGCGCTCACCTTGGTGACCGGCGCCGCGCTCGTCTTACCCGTCACACCCGCCCACCCGGCGGCGACGGCGCAGCCCAACGTGGTGGTCAGGTGGAACACGGCGCTGCTGGCGGCGGTGCGCGGCGGCACGCTGGGGCCGCCGCTGGTGGCCAGGGCGCTGGCCACCGTGCACACCTGCGCCTATGACGCCTGGGCCGCCTACGATCCGGTCGCCGTCGGCACCCGGCTGGGCGGCACGCTGCGGCGGCCCGTCGCCGAACGCACGGACGCCAACCGGGCCCAGGCGATCAGCTACGCGGCCCACCAGGCGGCCGTGGACCTCTATCCGGCGCAGCGGGCGACCTTCGACGCGTTGATGACCGAGCTGGGCTATGACCCGGCCGACCAGTCCAGCCAGCCGGCCCAGACCGGCCTGGCCGCCTGCACGGCCGTGCTCCAATACCGGCACGCCGACGGCTCCAACCAGCTCGGCGGCTACGCCGACACCACCGGCTACGCGCCGGTCAACGCTCCGATGGTGGTCGCCGATCCGCTGACCACGGTCAACGACCCGAGCCGCTGGCAGCCGCTCACCTTCCGCAACAAGGCGGGCGTGGTGGTCACGCCACCGTTCCTCGCGCCGCACTGGGGCGGGGTCGCCTCCTTCAGCGGTCACGCGCGCGACCTGGCCGACAAGGTGCCCGCGCCGGCGACGTACGGCTCGGCCGCCTACCGCACCCAGGCCGCCGAGATCGTGGCGGGCACCGCCGCGCTGACCGACCGCCAGAAGGCGATCGCGGAATACTGGGCCGACGGCCCCAACAGCGAGACGCCGCCCGGCCACTGGAGTCTGTTCGCCCAGCAGGTGTCGGCGCGTGACCATCATGGCCTGGACCAGGACGTGAAGATGTTCTTCGCGCTGGCCAACTCGGTGCAGGACGCCGGGATCGCCTCGTGGGAGGTCAAGCGCGTCTTCGACTCCGTACGCCCGATCACCGCGGTCCGCTTCCTCTACCAGGGGCAGCAGATCGCCACCTGGGGCGGCCGGGTGATCGACGGCGCGACGTGGGTGCCCTATCAGGTGCCGACGTTCCCGACGCCGCCATTCGCCGAGTACGTCTCGGGCCACAGCACGTTCAGCGCGGCGGCGGCCGAGGTGTTGCGGCGCTTCACCGGCGGCGACGCGTTCGGCGGCTCGGCGCTGATCGCCAAGGGATCGTCGCTGGTGGAGCCCGGGGTGAGTCCCGCCAACGACCTGACGCTGAGCTGGCGCACCTTCAGCGACGCCGCCGACGAGGCCGGGATGTCGCGGAGATACGGCGGCATCCACTTCCGGGCCGGCGACCTACAGGGCCGCACCCTCGGCCGGGCGGTGGGCGTCGCGGCGTGGCAGCGCGCGGCGGCCTACTGGTCGGGACGCGGCTGAGAGAGCACCACACGCTGGGCGTGGCACGCACGGACGGCGTGCCACGCCGCGTACGACACGGCCCTCTGATCGCTTCGGCTACGGGGATTCTCTGCCCGTCGATCAGGCGGGCGTCCGGACGGATCTGGCCGACTCGCGCTCGACGAAGCGGGTGGGCAGGCGGCGGTGTACGGGGCGGCGGTCGGTGCCCTGGACGCGGTCCAGAAGCAGGCGGCCCGCCTCCGCCCCCAGCTCGTACACCGGCTGGGCCACCACACTGAGCGGCGGGGAGATCGCCTCCGCCCAGTCGGCGTCGTCGAAGCCCACCAGCGACACGTCGGCGGGACAGCGCAGCCCCAGCCGCCGCAGCGCCTGGAGCACCCCGAGCGCGAGCAGGCTGTCGAGGGCGAGTATCGCGGTCGGCGGGTCGGGCAGTGCGAGCAGCCGGGTTGTGGCCGCGGCGGCGTCCTCCCTGCGAAAGCCCTCGGCGCTGACCAGCTCGGGCCGGGGCTCGATGCCGCTTTCGACCAGGGCGTCGCGGTATCCGGCCGCGCGGGCGCCGACCGTGGTGGCGCCCAGGCGTTCGACGCCGCGCAGCCCCGGGCGGGCCAGCCGGGGCCGCAGCTTCTCATCGCCGCCGGTCAGTAAGGCGATGTTGCGGTGTCCCAGCGCGAGCAGGCGTTCGGTGGCGTCCTTGGCGGCGGCGCGGTTGTCGATGCCGACCGTGTCGGCCTCGAGCCCCGGGACCCGCCGGTCGAGCAGGACGACGGGGATCCCGGCGTCGATGACATCCTTCAGCGCGTCGCGGTCGGCGGTGTCGGTGGGCGCGACGACCAGGCCGTCGACGCGCCGCTCGGCGAGCACGCCGAGCGCCTTGCGTTCGAGCGAGAGGTCCTCGTCGGTGTTGACCAGCAGCACCTCCCAGCCGCGCTCGTGCGCCACGTCCGCGATGCCGCGCAGGGCGCGGGAGAAGAACGGGTTCTCGATGTCGGGTACGAGCACGCCGAGCGTGTGGGTCAGCCCGGTGATCATGCTGCGCGCCAGGCTGTTGGCCCGGTAGCCGAGGCGTTCGGCCGCGGCCAGCACCGCCTCGCGGCTCTTGCCGCTCACCGAGCCGTAGCCGCCGAGTGCCCGCCCGGCCGTCGCGGTGGAGACCCCTGCCTCCTTGGCGACGACCTCGATCGACGGCATGCTCCGCCGAGCGCTGCCGCTCATCCGCACCCCCGGTGCTGCTAGATCGTGTCCACACCATCATGCTCCCACTGACGGGAGGCGATCACCGTAGCGGATTTACCGAGGGCTATTGACATGCGTCTCAGCGATTGAGAACGTTCTCACTCAAGCGAGTGAGAACCTTCCCATTCTCAGGAGAACGTGTGCAGCCACGCTTGATTCGCCTGGTGGCCGTCGGGGACAACGTCGTCGACCGCTATCCCGATCTCGGCGTCATGTATCCGGGCGGCAACGCCGTGAACGTCGCCGTGCACGCCCGCCGTACCGGCGCCGAGTCGGGCTACCTGGGCGCGGTCGGCACCGACGAGGCCGGGCGCGTGGTGCGCGACGCGCTGGCCGCCGAGGGCGTGGACCTGTCACTGCTGCGGACGGTGGACGGGCCGAACGCCTTCGCCACCGTCCGTCTCGTCGCGGGCGAGCGCAGGTTCACCGGCGGGCGCGAGGGCGTCTCGCGCTTCCGCCTCTCCCCCGCGGATCTGGTACGGCTGGCGGCGGCCGACATCGTGCACACCGGCGAGTGCTCGTTCCTGGAGGGCCAGCTCGACCAGCTGGCCGCGCACGCCAGGCGGCTGTCGTTCGACTTCTCCGAACGCCCGTGGGACTACGTCGAGGAGCATGCCCGGCACGCCGGGATCGCGATCCTGTCCAGCCCGTCCGGCTCGCGGGACAAGGCGCTCGCGCTGGCGCGGCGGGTACGGGCGCTGGGCCCGGCCACGGTGGCGGTCACCCTCGGCGCCCACGGCGCCGTCCTGGTCTCGGAAGCCGCTGAAGCGGCCGGATCCGCTGCTGAAGCGGCCGGGTCCTTAGGCGGCTCCGGGGACGTGGTCGCCTGGGGTGCCGCCGAGCCAGTCGCCGTGGTGGACACGCTCGGCGCCGGTGACGCGTTCATCGCCCGCCTGCTGGTCGGCCTGGCCCGCGGCGAGGACCTGCCCGCGCTGGCCGTCGCGGCCACCGCCTACGCCTCCCACGCCTGCACCTCCTACGGTGCCTTCGGACACGAAGCCCCCCTGAGCAAGGAGACCCGATGAACACGCACCGCTGGACCGCCCTACTGCTGGGCACGGCGCTGGTCACCGCCGGTTGCGGCGGCGGCTCGGCCGGCGCGCCCGCCAAGGCCGATCTGTCCGCGCCCAAGGACAAGTCGGGCACGCTGACGATGGTCACCAAGTTCGCCGATCCGAAGTACGCTCCTTACTTCGAGAAGGTCGTGGCGGCGTACAAGGCGGCCAATCCGAAGGTCGACATCAAGCTCGAACAGGTCGGCGACCAGCCGTACAAGGACAAGATCCGGGTGCTCACGGCGTCGAAGGACCTGCCGGACATCTACTTCTCCTGGGCCGGCGACTTCGCCAACAAGTTCGTCCGGGCCGGGCTCGCCGCCGACCTGACCGGCGTCATCGGCCCGGACACACCGTGGGGCTCGACGTTCGCGCCGGCCGCGCTGAAGGCGTTCCAGTACAACGGCAAGTACTACGGCATGCCGGTCGACCTCGACGGCAAGTACCTCGCCTACAACAAGGCGGTCTTCACCAAGGCGGACGTTCAGGTGCCCAAGACGTTCGAGGAGCTGCTGACCGCCTGCGACACGCTCAAGTCCGGGGGCGTGCAGCCGATCGCCTTCGGCAACCAGTACGGCTGGGCGGCCATCCACTTCATCACCCAGCTGAACGCCTACGACGTGGCCCCCAAGACGCTGGAGACCGACTACGCCCCGGCGACGGGCGCCTTCACCGATCCCGGCTACGTCACGGCGCTCAAGCAGTTCGGCGATCTGGTGTCCCGCTGCGGCACCAAGGACGCCAACGGGCTGTCGCACGAGACCGCGCAGGCGCAGTTCCTGTCCGGGAAGGCGGCCATGCACTATCTGGAGTCGGTCGAGTTCGACGTGCTCGACAAGTCGGAGCTCGACTGGAGCTTCCTGCGCCTGCCGGCCCCGGCGAGCGCCCCCGGCGACACGAACGCGCTGACCGGCGCCCCCGACGGCTTCCTGGTCAACGGTCAGAGCAAGAACGCGGGCCTCGCCGTGGACTTCCTGAAGTTCCTGTCCAGCAAGGAGAACGCGGCCACGATGACCAAGGACATCGGCTGGCTCAGCCCGGTCAAGGACTCGGCCACCTCCGCGAACTCCTACCCGCAGCTCACCGACGCCCTGAAGGACATCGGCAAGGCCGGCAGCTTCGCCATCTGGCTGGACACGATCACCAACGCCGAGGTGGCCGGCGCGTACCTGTCCGGAGTCGAGGGCATGCTGTCCGGCTCCCGCACTCCCGAGCAGGTCATGGCCGGCGTCCAGAAGGCGGCGGCCAAGGCCAAGAAGGAAGTCGGGTGAGCGTGCTGAGGCGGTGGCGGGCCTGGGCCTGGGTGCTGCCCGCCGTCGTCCTCCTGCTGGTGTTCGTCTACTACCCGATCGCCGACAACCTGCGGCTGAGCCTGTTCTCCTGGAACGCCTTCTCGCCCGAGCCCCGGTTCGTGGGCCTGGACAACTACGCCGAGGCGTTCGGCGACCCGGTGTTCTGGCGGGCGCTGGGCAACAACGCCGCCTACGCCGTGGTCTCACTGGTCTTCCAGGGCGGGCTGTCGCTGGTGCTGGCCGCGCTGCTGGAGGAGCTCGTCGGGCGGCGGACGCGCGGCCTGCTGCGCACGCTCTACTTCATCCCCGCCGCGATGTCGATCACGGTCGTGGGGGTGCTGTTCTCCTTCCTGTACAACCCTCGGTACGGCCTGCTGAACGAAGCGCTCAACGGCCTCGGCCTCGGTCACCTGGCCAGGGCGTGGCTGGGCGAGGAGGGCTCGGCCATCTGGAGCGTCATCGCGATGAGCCAGTGGCAGTCGGTCGGCTACACCGCCGTGCTGTTCGTGGTGGCCATCCGGCGCATCCCCCGCGAGTACTACGAGGCCGCCAAGGTCGACGGCGGCGGCCCGGTGCGTACGTTCTTCTCCATCACGCTGCCCATGGTCAGGGAGATGACGACGCTGGTGGTCATCCTCACGATCTCGGGCGCCTTCCTGGTGTTCAACGAGGTCATGGTGATGACGGCCGGCGGCCCTGACAACTCCAGCCAGGTGCTCGGCACGTGGCTGTACCGCAAGGCGTTCATGGAGGACGACATGGGCTACGCGGCCACCGTAGCCACAGTGATCTTCGTCATCACGTTCGCCATCGCAGCCGGGCAACTGGCCGTGTCCCGCCGCCGGAGGTACGACTCGTGATCTCGACCAGCCTGACCCGCCCGGCCGCGTCCATCCGGTTGAGGGCGGTGGTCGGGCGGCTGCTGGGGTGGAGCCTGCTGGCCGGGTTCGGGATCGCCGTGCTCTATCCGGTGCTGTGGATGGTGCTCAGCGGGTTCAAGGACAACCAGGAGATCTTCAACCAGCCGTGGGGGCTGCCCGGCGAGCTGCGCTGGGACAACTGGGCGCGGGCCTGGGACCTGGGTGTCGTCCGCTACTTCACCAACAGCGTGATCGTCACCTCGGCGTCGATCGTGGCCACGACGCTGATCAGCGCGTGGGCGGCCTACGGGATGTGCCGGTTGCGGCTGCCGTTCGGGAACGGGGTGGCGTTGCTGGTGCTGGGCGGGCTGCTGCTGTCGCCGACGGTGGCGCTGATCCCGCTCTTCCGGCTGCTGACGTCGATCGGGCTCTTCGACACGTACTGGGCATTGATCGTGCTTTATACCGCTTTTCGGGTGCCTTTCACGATTTTCCTGATCCGGGCGTACATGATCGAGCTGCCGCGCTCCGTGGACGAGGCGGCCACCATCGACGGCGCGTCAACCACGCAGATCTTCTGGCGGATCATCCTGCCGATGTCGCGGCCCATCCTGGTGTCGGCGGCGTTGCTGCAGGCGCTGTTCGCGTGGAACGAGTTCGCGTTCGCGCTGGTGTTCGTCAGTGACGACGCGCTGAAGACGCTGCCGGTCGGGCTGATGGCCATGCAGAGCCGCCTGCTCACGGACTGGCCTGTGATGATGGCTGGGCTGACCATGGCAGCGCTGCCGACGATCGTGCTGTTCCTGATCGGCCAGCGGCAGTTCCTGCGCGGCCTCACGGAAGGGGCGGGCAAGTGACCGCGCGGCCCTGACGTCTCAACGGGTGACATCCGACCTCAGGAGTGCCAACCTTTCGCCGCGCCCACTGCGTCTGGAGGTTGTCGACTTGAGGAGAGACGTTGGATCGCGATGCCAGTTTCCAGGCGTTCGTGGCTGCTCACCAACGCCCGTTGATGCGCCTGGCCTATCTGCTCACCGGAGAGGTCCACCTCGCGGAGGACCTCGTGCAGAGCGTGCTGGTCCGCATGATCGGGCGGTGGGCGAAGTTAGGCCACATCGACAACCTCGACGCGTACGCGCGCAAGACCATGGTGAACCAGTACATCTCGTGGCGGCGGCGCCGCGGCTCCGACGAGGTGCCGAGCGCGGAGCCACCCGACCGCGCCTACTCGCCCGAGGACTCCGCCGTCCTGCGGATCGTCCTGCGTCAGGCACTCATGCGGCTGACGCCCAAGCAGCGCGCCGTACTCGTCCTGCGCTTCTACGAGGATCGGACCGAACGTGACGTCGCCGACCTGCTGGGCTGCTCCGTCGGCACCGTGAAGAGCCAGGCGCACCACGCTTTGGCCCGCCTGCGCGCGCTGGCACCCGAGTTGGCGCCGAGACTGCCCGTTCTGGACGACCACAGTGCGGAGGCACGCCGATGACCTGGCTCGGAGAGCAACTCGGCCGCATCGCGGACGACATGCCGGAGCGCGATCTGGCCGCCAGGGCGCGCGAGATCCATCAGCGCAGGCGGCGCAACTTCATGGCGCTCACCGCCGCCGTGGTGGTCGTGGTCACCGTGCTCGCCGCCACCGTCGCGGTACGGGCGCTGCCCGCGGAGCCGCGCGCCGCCACTCCCCCGCCCGAGCAGTCCACCATCAGGGTCGGGGTGGTGCCGACCGTGGAGTCGGTGCCCGTGGTCGTGGCCCTGAACAAAGGCTATTTCAAGGAGGAAGGACTGACGGTGGAGTCGAGAACCATCGTCGCCCCGCCGGCCGCGTTCTCCCAGATTGAAAGCGGCGCGCTGGATCTGGCGCAGACCGACTACGTCACAGTCTTCCTGGCGAACGAGGTGGGCAAGAAGTTCAAGATCGTCTCCAGCCTGTATCAGGCCGCGCCAGGAAGTTTCGCGGTAGCCGTGAACCCCAAGTCCAAGATCAAGACGGTGGCCGACCTCAAACGCAAGAGGATCGCGGTCTCGAGCCTCGCGGGGATCGGGCAGTTGGCGCTGACCGCCCTACTGAAGCGGGGCGGACTGACCATGAACGACGTCCGGCTGACCGTGGTGCCCGATCACTACATCTTCATCGCGATGGCCAAGGGGCAGGTTGACGCTGCCCTGATGACCGAACCGTTCATCACTGTAGGCCGCGAGATCAGGCACGTACGGATCGTGGCTGACGTGATGACCCAGGAGTTCGCGAACCTGTACACCGCAGGCATGATGGCCGATGACAAGTGGGTTCGCGAGCACCCTCGCACGCTGGCGGCCTTTCAGCGGGCGCTGGCCAAGGCGCAGCGCCTGATCTCGACCGACCCCCAGTCGATGCGCGACGCTCTGCTCAAATTCGCCAAGGTCCCCCCGAATTTGGCGGCAGGCGTTGCGTTCGGCTCCTATCCCGCCCGGCTGGATCTGACAGAACTCCAGCGGGTCGCTGATCTAGCCCGCGCCTACAAGCTGGTCAAACACCCGGTAGACGTCAGGAACACGGTTGTGAAGGGCGGGTGAGCCCGGGCGCTACGGGAGGGGGAACAACTCCGGCAGGGCCGCCCTGGCGATCGGGCGGAGCCGCTCGGCGTGCTCCTCCTCCACCGACCGGTACGGCCAGCGGACCCGGGTACCGATGTCCGCCCAGCCACCGACATGAGCGAGGAACTTGTCGAGCGCCGGATTGGCGTACCCACCGGAGGCCAGCGGCTGGACGTGCTCGGCGAAGAACAGCCCGATCCGGCGCTCCACGTCGCGCGCCGCCGCCTGGTCGGTGCGCATGAGGTGCTGCCAGGCCATGGCGCCGGCCGGGCTGAACGCCGCGATGTTCGAGTAGGACCCCGCCGCGCCCAGCTCCATACCGGTGGCAAGGGTGTGCCCCGCCACGAACACCGGCAGATCGGCCGCCTCGTCCCCCATCTCGCGATACCAACCCGCATCCCCACCCGCGACCTTCACCCCGACCAGCGCGGGAACCCGTGCGGCCAGCATGCCGAAGTCGGCGGGCGTGAGACGGGTTTTGGCGTGCGGCGGGTTGTACAGGACCAGCGGCACAGGATCGGCGACCTCGGCGACTCGCTCAAGGAAGGCCACCACCTCGGGAGGCGACGCCGGCGCCCAGTCCGGCAGGATCACCTGGATGGCCCCGGGGCGGAGCTCACGGGCGAGCTCCACTCGTCGCAGGCAGGTGGTGGCGCTCATGTGACTGGCGCCTATCTGGTACGGCAGGCCGGCGCAACGCTCGGCGAGCAACTCGTTGACCTGCTGGTATTCCTCATCGGTTATGGCGTGGAACTCCCCCGCCGTGCCGTGGGCGTACACGCCGTCCAGACCCGCCACGGCCAGCCGGTCCAGCTCGTCGACCAGCCGGGCGAAGTCGATGGAGTCGTCAGGGCGAAGCGGCAGCAGGACGGTGCCCCACGTACCACCGAGGGTCTTTCGCGTAAGAAGAAGCGCCATAGGCCCAAATATCATCAGACACCGGTGCGGCATGGGTAGACGCGCGCTGGACCAGTTGGGCGCGGGCGCGGATCTGGCCATCGGTGCGCTGACAGGTCTGCGGTCGCACACCAGCGAAGGCGCTGATGAGGACGGCCGGTACGTGCGCACGTGGATCTACGATCCGGACGACGCCCGCTCGTGGGCCGTAGCCACGTGGCGGCCCGACAGAGCGGGCCATGGGGTTCAGCAGGTAGGCGACCGGCCGGTGTGGGATGAGGTCGTCCAGGCGTACGCGCAATGGGTGAGCTGGGGCGAACCGCACTGGCGCCGCTACGGCCTCACCGTCACGCCGGACGGCCAGTCGGTCTGGCTGGACACACCGAAACGGGTGCTGAGCAGCACCTGAGTCCTGAGCAGACGCGCGGCGGCGTTTCCTTCGACGGGTTCCGCCGCCGACTCGTGCACGAGTCGATGCCTGACGGCCGAAGCGTCTGCGTACCTCTCCCCTCCGGCCGTGCAGGTCAGATGCGGCGCACTGGATCTGGCGCAGACCGGCTAGGCCACATGCTGCCCCACGTGCCACCGAGGGTCTTTCGCATATGAAGTGGCGTCATACGCCGAAATAGCGTCAGATACCGGTGTGACAGGGATAGGTGATCCAGGATGTGAAGCGTGACTGCGGCGGTTGGCGCGGATGAGTCCTGAGGCGCTGACGCAATGGATGGACGACGCCGTGCGTGTCGCGACGCGTCATGGGCGCGGTGCCGTGGGCGAGGTCGGGCGCGGAGCGACGCGTCCTGGGCGCGGTGCCGTGGGCGAGGTCGAGTGGGGCGCAGCGCATGCCGCGGATGAGCCTGCGGCCCCGCCGACCGGCTTGACCGTTGAGGACTGCCTGGGCGCGGGCTTTCGGCCGTACGGCAACTGCCTGAGACGCTCCCACGCGGGCGTCACAGTACGCGTTTACTTCTCCTATGACGCGCGGCACCACGCCGTGCTGCTCGAAGCGCGCCGAGACAGGCACGGGACGTTCGTGTGGATCGACGGCCGCCGGGCGTCGGCGCCGGTCGGTCTCGACGGCGGCGTCAGGAGCGCGTCCTTGGCACATTGGCTGGAGCATCGCTTCACCATGAGGGTCCTGGGCGACGGAGAGGACCCGGCGCTCGCCCTGTCGATGTGGGGCTGGATGACCGAGGTTGGGCGCATCGCGGCGCGCGACCGGCGCGGATGGGCACAGGTGTACCCGGCTCCGCCCGCTGGCGTGACGCCTGCCGATTACCGGGAGCTGGGCTACGAGTTCGAGGACGAGCGGTGCGCGTTCAACTACCTCGACGAGACGGGGAAGAGCACGATCCGTGTCTTCTTCTCCGCCGATCTTCGGCATCAAGCGATGTTGATCGGAGGGCCGGACTGGATCGGTACGCTGCTCTGGGTCGACGGCGAGTCGGTGCCGGTGCCGTGTGACCAGGACTTTGGTCCGTTGTGCGAGCAGTTCGCCGAATGGCTGGACGATCGCTTCGTCTGTACCGAGATCGGCGGCCTTTGGGACCATCCGCTCTACGATCCGGCCAAGATCAATTTGCTCGGAGAGATCCGCGGGCTGCTGATCTGGGACGCGTTGCGGCGTGTCCGGCACATCGTGCTTCCGCGCCCGACCGAGGCGTGGCGGAGCCCAATATTGCGGGTGTCGGGCGACTCGTGGCGTATATATCCGGATGGCCAGGCGTACCAGCAGGACCAGCCCGACCGCGTGCTGCCGATTCCCCGATGAGACGGCGCGCGCCCCCAGGCTGGGCGCTGGCCCAGACCGGTCGTCAGCTCACCCCGACCGCCGACAGCGTAGATCCGGTGCGCGCCTTGGAGACCCTGAGCTGGGCTGGGATCCTCGATCGCAGCTCGGCGACATGGCTGATGATGCCGACCGCCCGCCCTCCGTCGCGCAGCCCGTCGAGGATGTCGAGCACGCCGTCGAGCGTGTCCTCGTCGAGCGTGCCGAAGCCCTCGTCCACGAAGAGCGTGCCGATCTCGGCGCCACCCGCCTCGGCGGTCACCACGTCGGCCAGGCCGAGCGCGAGGGCCAGCGAGGTGATGAAGCTCTCCCCGCCCGACAGCGTGGCCGGGTCACGGTCGACGCCCGTCCACCCGTCGGCCACGCGCAACCCCAGCCCGCCACCCGAACGCCCTCTGGCTCCGGCCGTCTTCCGCAGGTCGTGCCGCAGCAGATAACGCCCGGCCGACATGTGGTCGAGACGCTCGTTGGCGGCGTCCACCACCTGCCGGAGCCGTTCGCCGAGCACGAACGACGACAGACTCATGTTCCACTGATTGTCACTCGACGTACCACTGGCCAGTGCCGCCAGCCGCTCGGCCAGCCGGTGCCGGTCGGCGGCGGGCTGCCACCGCTCGATGCACGCGGCCAGCTCCGCGCCCAGCTCGGCCACCCGCTCCTCCCGCCGCGCGGCTCGGTCCCTGGCCGACGCCAGTGCTGTGTGCGCCTGCTCGGCCTCGTCACGCGCCGCCTCGGCGGCGGCCAGATCGGGTACGTCCTGCCGCGCGGCGGCCACCAACTCGGGATCGGCCAACGTGCTGGTCACGGCCGCGTGCTGCGCGTCGAGGCGCCGCAGCAGCTCGGCCTTGCCGTCCCGCTCGTACTCGCTCCTGGCGGCGGCCTCCACGTCGGCCACGTCGCCGAACCCCGCCTCCAGAGCCGCCCGTCGGGCCGCCTCCACCGCGCTGAGCCGCTCAGCCTCGGTGGCGGCGGCGGCCTGCGTGGCTTCCAGGGCCTCCCGTAGCAGTTCGGCCTCGTCGTTCAGCCTGGACAGGCGGGCGGTGAGCGTGGGATCGTCGCCGCGCGCGCTGTCGAGCCGCGCGGTGAGCCGTCCCGCGTCACCGCTGAGCTCCTCTTGCCTGGTACGGCAGGCGGCCAGGCGGGCGGTGACCCGGCGCGCCCGCTCTTCCAGCGTCACCCGCTCCTGGTTGAGCCCGGCGGCCTCCCGCGCCAGCCCGGGCTCCCGCCCGGCCGACTCCCGAAGCCGCTGCACTTCTGTCTCGGCCTGGGCCAGCACGGAGGGCGCCGACTCGGGACCGATCTCCGCTCCACCGCGGATGTCGGAGTCGGGGAACCGGGCGTCAGTGTCGAGGAGGCCGCTCTGGAGGAGGCGGGTGACGAGGCGAGTGCGTTCGGCCTGGTAGTGGGTGTGGTGGGTGCGGTGGGCCGTGAGGAGTTCGCCGAGCTCGCGGGCCTGGTCTCGGACGCGGTCGCGTTCCGTCTCGATGCGGTCCAACTCGGCGGCCAGTGCGGGCTCGCGTTCGGCGATTGCCTCCAGGCGGGCCAGCTCCTCCCGCGCCTGGAGTGCCGTGGTCTCCGCGGTGCCGGGGTCGAGGCCGCCCGCCGCCGACACGGCGTCGGCGTGGCGGGACTCCAGGGAGGCGAGTGTGCGTTCGGCCGCCTCGCGTTCGGAGAGGGCCGCCTCGTGGGCTTGCTCCGCCGCCAGTTCGTCGTCGGCGGACGGGGCGCTGGGGGCGGGTGAAGCCGGGTGGGGGTGGTGGTCGGAGCCGCACACGGAGCACGGGCTGCCGTCGGACAGGTCGCGTGCCAGCTCGGCGGCCATGCCGTCGATGCGTGCCTGCCGTACGTCCAGCCAGTGCTCGCGCAGGCCTTGGGCCCGGTCCACAAGCGATTGGTGGTCGGCGGTGGCGGACTCCAGCTCGGCGGCCAGCGTCTCGGCCCGGTGGGCGGCATCTCTTACGGCCCTGGCCGCGTCGAGTGTCGCGACGGCGGCGGGGATGGCGGCCGTCTCGGCTCGTACCTCCGCGAGGCGGGCATTGACGTCGGCCAGCCGTCCGGGCAACTCCGCGTCGGCGGCGGCCACCTCGGCCTCGCGTTGGGTGAGGCGGTCCAGCTCCACGGCCAGGCCGGCCAGCTCCCGGTCGACGGCGATCAGCTCGGCCGCCGCGGTCCGTACGGCCTCGGCCGCCGGGATCCTGGCGGCGTCCAGGCGGGCCCGCGCCAGCTTGCGTTCGGCCTCCTCGACGAGCGCGGGCAAGGCGGCGAGCCGGGTGGCGGCGGTCTCATCCTCGGCGGCCAGCCCGGTCAGCTCCTGCTCGACGCGCTGGAGGTCGCGGCGGACGACCAGCAGTCTGGCCTCCTCGGTGAGCAGCTCCGACAGGCGGGCGATCTCCGCCTGCCGGGCTCGCTCCATGGCATGCAGCCGCTCGGGCTCGACCCACCCGACCAGACTTCCCACCCTAGCCGCCGGAGCACCGCCGTCCCGGGACTCGCCACCGTCGTCCGAAAAGTCGAACAAGTCGGAGAAGGGATCGGAGGACTCGGTGAGCGGCCAGTCAACGGGGTAGGCCGCAGGCGCCTCGGCGTGAGCCGGAGGTCCGGACGGTGCATCGGGGAGAGTCGGAGGTCCGGACGCAGCATCGACGGGAGCCAGAGGTGCGGACGCGGCGTCGGCCGCGACAGCGGAGGTGGAAGGCGCGATGTCGGCGCGTGTGGAAGGCGCGGTGGGCGCGGCGTCGGCGCGGGTGGAGGGTCCGGTGGGCGCGTGGGCCGACGGGGCTGCCGGGGAGGAGGTGGCTTTCGGGGTGGCCGGGGTGGGGGTGGCCTTCAGGAGGGGGTAGGCGCGGGCGACGGCGTCCGTGGCCAGGGAGTGGGCCTTGGCGGCGGCTTCGGCGCGTTGGCGGGCGGCTCGGATGAGCGGAAGCACGCGGTCCGCGCGGGCGGCGTCGTCGAGGATGGCCTGGAGCTCGGCGCGTTCCTCGGCTCGCTCGTCGAGGGTGCGACGCAGCGTCAGGGCCTCGGCGTGGCGGCGCTGGCGGTCGGCCAGCGACGTCGCCTGCTCGAAGCGGGTACGCGCCGAACGCAGCGCGTGCCCGGCAGCCGCGTGTCGCTCGGCCGTCCGGACGACGACTGCGCGGGCGGCGGCGAGCAGCGCTCCGGCCCACCCCAGCGGGTCGGTGTCCGAATCAGGCGGCTCGGCGTCAGCACCGGGCGCGGCGGCGTCGGCCCCGGACGCGGCAACATCGGGCGCAGCGGCGGCGGCACCGGACGCGGCGGCATCGGACAGCGCGGCGTCGGCACCGGACGGGGAAGCGACTTCCGAAGGCGGGGCGGAGGAAGTCGCAGAGGCGAAGGAGGGAGCGGACGTGAAGGGAGTGGCAGCCGTGAGGGCGGTAGCGGACGTAAGGGCAGCGGGAGAAGTGAGGTCGCCTGCCGCCTCCTCCAAGCGTTGGATCGCGAAGTCCACCTGCTGCCGCAGCTCCTGCTGATCCCGCCAAGCCGCCTTGCGGTGCTCGGCCAGCCAGGCCTCCGTCTGGGTGAACACCTTCACGGTGAACAGCCGCTCCAGCAGCCGCCGCCGGTCATCCCCGTCGGCGCGCAGGAACCTGGCGAAATCCCCCTGCGGCAGCATCGCGACCTGGCAGAACTGGTCGGCGTTCATGCCGAGCAGCCCGCCCACCAGGTCACCGGCCTCGTCGGAGCGGGTCGTCAGGCCGTGCCAGGCGGACCCGACCCGTTCCTCGACGATGACCTTGGCCTTCTCCTCGGTGAACCCGGACCCGCGCAACTTGGGCCGCTGCCACACCGGAGAACGCTGGATGCGCAGTAACCGGCCCCGCAGCGACACCTCGAGCGAGACCGAGGGCCCGGCCGAGGGCGGGGCGTGGTCGCAGCGCAGCGCGCGGGCGCTGTTGCGCTGGCCCGGGACCTGGCCGTAGAGGGCGAAGCAGAGGGCGTCGAGGATCGTGGTCTTGCCCGCGCCCGTCGGCCCGTGGACGAGGAACAGGCCCGCCTCCGCCAGAGCGTCGAAGTCGACCGTCTCCGAACCGGGGAAGGACCCGAAAGCCGTGAGCGAGAGCCGGTGCGGCCGCATCTACGCCATCGTCTCCTTCACCCTGGACGCCTCGATCGCCTGTCTTAGCAGGTCTTCCTCGTCACGTCCGGCAGGCTCGCCGCGTACTTCCCGAATGAAGTCGAGCGCCACCTCCGCCTCCGGCCGGCCGCTGAGGCGGGCGGGCTGGGAGACGGGGGCTCCGCCTGAAGGCTCGAAGGACAGCGCCAGCGTGTGGGGGAAGCGGGCGCGCAGCCGGTCCATGGCTGATTTGGGGCGGATCGGGTCGGTCAGGATGACCTGCAGCCAATGGTCTTCCACGTCGTCATATGCGGAGGAGGTCAGCAGGTCCTCCAGCAGGCCGCGCAGGCGGCCGATCGGCCGGGGCACGGGTGCGGGTACGAAGTCGATCTCCATAGAACCGAGCGTGACCAGCCACGACCCCTTCTTCTGGTTGACCTCCGAGAAGGAGTAGGCCAGAGGGGAGCCGGAGTAGCGGACCGTCTCCGACATCCGCTGGCGGCCGTGCAGGTGGCCGAGCGCGACGTAGTCGACCCCCTCGAAGGCCGACAGCGGCACATGGGCCACCCCGCCCACGCTGATGTCGCGCTCGCTGTCGCTGGCCTCTCCTCCGGTGACGAAGGCGTGGGCCAGGACCACCGAGTGGCGGTGTCGCGGGGCGTCTGCGCGGATGTGCGCCATGGCGTGGGACAGTGCGGCGGTGTGGCTGCGGTCGGGCAGTTCCCAGGGGCCGCGGACCAGCTCGGGCTCCAGGTAGGGGATGCCGTAGAAGGCGACGTCGTCCACCAGCACCGGCTCCCAGGCGCGGGACGGGTCGGTGCGCAGGTGGACCCCGGCGGCGTCGATCAGGTCGGCGCCGAACCCGAGCCGGCGCGCCGAGTCGTGGTTGCCGCTGATCAGCACGGTGCGGGCGCCGGTGCCCATCAGGCGGCGCAGCGCGTCGCCGCAGAGCGCGACCGCGTCGACCGGCGGCAGGGCGCGGTCGTAGACGTCGCCGGACACCACCACGACGTCGACCTTCTCGGCACGCACCGTCTCGATCAGGTGGTCGATGTACGCGGCCTGACCTTCGAGCAGGCTCTCGCGATGGAACGAACGCCCCAGGTGCCAGTCGGAGGTGTGCAGGATCCGCATTCGCAGGAAGCTAACAGGTCTCACCGACAAATGCGGTCCCCTGCGTCACACGTCTCAGGAGTAGGCTGATTGATCGGCGGGCAATTCAACCCACATGGGGAGGCCGATGCGCACTGGCCGTGGCACCGTGAGCGTCGCCGCAGGTTTGGTGCTGGTGGCCTTGGCCGCGGTCGGCTACGTTCTGCCACCCGCGTTCAACCCTCCGCCACTCCAGGCCGATCACACGATGCAGGCGCTCCCGCCCCAGCCCGCGAACGAGCTGCGGCCCGTGGTCGCGGTGACTCCCGTGCACCGCGAGGAGATCTCGCTCCCGGCTGAGGGCCAGACACTGTTCGGAACGGTCCGGGCCCCCATGACGCCGGGACGGCATCCGGCGATGGTGTTCGTGTCGGGGTCGGGCAACGGCTCGCGGACGGAGTTCACGCCGCAGGCGGAGTTCCTGGCCAAGGCGGGCGTGGTGACGCTGGCCTTCGACAAGCGGACGGTCGGCTACAACTTCCGCGACCGGGACTTCGGGCTGCTCGCGGACGACGCGCTGCGCATGGTCGAGTACATGCGCACGCGTCCCGACGTGGACCCCGCGCGCACCGGGCTGTGGGGGGTCAGCGAGGGCGGCTGGGTGGTGCCCATCGCGGCGGCCAAGAGCCGCGACGTGGGGTTCGCGGTGCTGGTGTCGTCGCCGAACGTGTCGCCGCTCAGGCAGGTGGCCTGGGCGCTGAACGAGCAGTTGCTGCGCCTGCGCGCGCCGATCGGCGTGCGCGACCTGCTCACCAGGGCGATGGGCGGGGTGGGCTTCAACTTCCTCCGCTATGACGCGATGCCCGCGCTGCGCCAGATCAGGCAGCCGGTGCTGGCGTTCTACGGGACGATGGACCCGTCCATCCCGTTCGTGGAGTCGTCCCAATCCCTGATCACCGCGCTCAAGGCGGCGGGCAACGACCAGTACACGATCCGCTTCATGGACAAGGCCGACCACGCCATGCGGATCAACGGCGGCCCGTTCGCGCACGGCTACCTGGAGACGCTGGCGAACTGGATCATCGGCCTGCCCGGCACGGCGCGGCCCCAGCTGCACGTGGCGGGCACGACGCCGGTGCAGCGCTTCGAGGCCAGCGACGTCCCCGCCGCTCCGTGGTACGCGGGCGGCACGATGCTGGGGCTGACGATCTGCCTGGCCGCCGTCGGCTATG
Source organism: Nonomuraea sp. CA-143628 (assembly GCF_050942315.1). Classification (NCBI taxonomy): domain Bacteria; kingdom Bacillati; phylum Actinomycetota; class Actinomycetes; order Streptosporangiales; family Streptosporangiaceae; genus Nonomuraea; species Nonomuraea sp. CA-143628. The sequence continues at coordinate 4,316,503 of NZ_CP192072.1, read as the reverse complement.
TGGCGGGTCCCGTGGCCGCGATGGTGGTACGCCTGCGCGGCCGTCAGCAGACCCCGGCCGACACCAACGCCCGGCTCTGGCCGCCGATCAGGCGCAGGCTGCGCCGGATGGCGTGGACGGGGCTGGGGCTGCTGGTCTCGGTGCTGGCGTTCATCACGGTGCTGGTGCTGTTCTCGGTGAACCAGGCCGGGGCCTGGCCGGCCGTGCTGGCCGGCTGGCTGGTGGTGCGGGTGCTGGCCGTACTGATGCTGGTGCAGGAGGTCACGGCGGTGGCGGCGGTTGTGGCGGGGCTGCGGGAGGGCATGCGGCCGAGCCGCTGGCAGCACGTGGCGATCGCGGGCGTGCTCGGCGGCACGGGGCTGCTGCTGGTGGCGGCGGCCTATTACGGGTTGTTCGCGTTCCCCTGGTGAAGGAACGCGCTCAGCTTCCGGTCTGGTGGACGAAGGCGTTCAGCCACCTGTCGATCTCGGCGAACACCTGCTTGCGTACCGGCTCGGCGGACAGCACCAGGTCGTGCATGCCGTCGGGGATGCGTACGCAGGTGACGTGCGGGCCCACGCAGGTGGCCCAGCGGGCGATGTGCCGGGGGTCGAGTACGGTGTCGGCCGAGCGGGCTTCGGGGACGAAGTCGCGTACCCGCAGGCCCGTGCTCGAGGCGAGCACGAGGACCGGCACGTCCACGGCCAGCCCGGCGTGCAGCCGCCGCTGCGCCCGCCGGATGGCGGCCAGCCAGGTGGCGTGCACGGAGAAGCCGCCGAGCGGCTTGAGCTCCAGGTCGTAGTCCCATTCGCCCTGTTCGGTGCGGTGCAGGCTCTGGCCGTACGCGAAGCTGACGCCCAGCGGCAGCGCCCGGCTGGAGTACGACAGCGGCGTCTTGAGCAGGTCGGCGGCCAGGCGGAGCGGAGCGGGCACGTTCAGGTCGAAGAACGGGCTGTTGAGCACGAGTCCCTGCACCAGGCCCTGGCCGCGGACGCGGTCGGCCCACAGCGGCGCGACCAGGCCGCCGGTCGAGTGCGCGTTGATCGTCAGCTCGTCGTGGTCGCGCCTGATGACGCGTACGGCCTCGTCGATCTCCGGGAAGTACTCCGTGACGCTCCTGACCAGGCCCCTGGTCTGGTGCGGCAGCAGCGACCTGCCGTACTTGCGCAGGTCGAGGGCGTAGAAGTCGATGCCGCGCCCGAGGTAGTGGTCGGCGAGGTGGTCCTGGAAGAAGTAGTCGGTGAACCCGTGAAGATAGAGCACCGCCCTGCGGGAACCGGCTCGGCGGGAGATCAGCGTCGCTACGACGTCGCCTTCGTAGTCGGGCGCCATGGACAGAACGGTGGTGTCGTACATGCTAGACACGATAAGGATTGACCGGCCAAGACGGGACACTCCCCGGTAGGTCCTCACTGATCTTCATCGGGAACTCGGCCGGCCGCTTCTCCAGGAACGCCGTCACTCCCTCCACGGTGTCCGGCGCGGACCCGAGCTCGGCCATCAGCCGGGAGTCGGCCGCGTGCGCCTCCCAGGGCGACGAGGCCGACAGCCCCGACCACATCAGCCTGCGGATCGCGGCGACCGACACGGCGGAGGTGTTGTCGGCGATCTCCTGGGCCAGCGCGTAGGCGGCGGGCAAAAGCTCCTCGGCGGGCAGTACGCGGGACACCAGACGGCCCTCCAGCGCCTCGGAGGCGGGGAAGACACGCCCGGTGGCCACCCACTCCATGGCCTGCGCGATGCCGACGAGCCTGGGCAGGAACCAGCTCGACGCGGCCTCGGTGACGATCCCTCGGCGGGCGAAGACGAAGCCGAATTTCGCGGTGTCGGCGGCCAGCCGGACGTCCATCGGCAGCGTCATCGTGACGCCCACGCCGACGGCGGGGCCGTTGATGGCGCCGATGACCGGCTTGAGCGACCGGGCGATGCGCAGCGCGACCGTGCCGCCGCCGTCGCGCGGCACGCCGTCGACGAGTTCGCCTTCGCCGGCCTCGCGCTGGCTGAAGGTGTCACCGCCGCCGCCCAGATCGGCCCCGGCGCAGAAGGCCCGGCCCGCGCCGGTGACCACGACGGCACGTACGTCGTCATCGGCGTCCGCGAGGTCAAACGCCTTTATCAACTCTCCGCGCATGGCAAAGGTGAAGGCGTTCAGCCTCTCGGGGCGCTTCAATGTGATCGTGGCGACCCGGCTGGTCACGCCGTAGTCGATCTGGGAGAAGGACATAGGCCGAATCTTATTCGGTTACTAATGTTCACTCTCCCCTAAAGACATATTTCGCATTCTGTCCGTAGGCTGCCGCCGCGATTCGGCCTACGGTGAAGTTCGCGGGGAAACGGGGATGGCGTGAAGCAGGCAAGGAAACCGGTGAGCGCCGCGGCGGTTCTCGGCTGGCTGGTGCTGGCCGCGCTCGCGCCAGGAGCCGCCCATCTGCGGGCCGGATGGCGCAAGACGGGTCTGATACTGCTCAACTGTTACGCGGCGGGACTGCTCGCCCTTCTCGCCGTCAGGCTGAGCACCGACAACCTGCTGGGCGATCTGACCCAGGACAGCTGGCTGACAGGCATCACCGCCGGCGCCGTCGTGCTCGGGGTGGCGTGGTTCGCGCTGATCGTCCACTCGTTCATCGTGCTGCGGCCCGGCAGTCTGCCGCAGGCCGGGCAGGTCCTGGTGGGCACGTTCGCGGGGCTGCTCGCCGTCATGGTCGTGCTGCCGTTCGGGATGGTCACGAGCTACGTCTGGACGTCCCGGAACGCGCTCAACGACATCTTCGTGAATGAGGGCACCGAGGACACCCCCGACCCGCAGGCCGAGCAGACGACGCCCCGCCCCGAGGACCCGTGGGCAGGCCGTACGAGGGTGAACATCCTGCTCATCGGCGGCGACGCCGACGACAACCGGATCGGCGTACGCACCGACAGCATGAACGTGGCCACCGTCGACGTGAAGACCGGCAACACCGTGCTGGTCAGCCTCCCGCGCAACCTGGAGAACGTACGGTTCCGTCCGGGCACGCCGATGGCCCAGCACTTCCCCAACGGGTTCCGCCTGCCGCCCGATCCGGGCGGCGGCCGCAGCGACCTGCTCAACAGCGTCTGGGAGTACGCCGACGCGCACCCCGAGATCTTCGGCGGCAAGCAGCACCAGGGCCCCAAGGTGCTGATGGACACGATCGGCTACACCCTCGGGCTCAAGGTCGACTGGTACGCCCTGGTCAACATGTGGGGGTTCGCCCGGTTGATCGACGCGATCGGCGGGGTCACGCTCACGGTCGAGCAGGACGTGGTGTTCGGCCGCTACAACGAGGGCCTGGTCAAGGCGGGCACGCGCAAGCTGAAGGGCGCCGACGCGATGTGGTACGCCCGCTCGCGTACCTTCAGCGATGACTTCACCCGGATGCGCCGTCAGCGGTGCGTGATCGGCGCGCTGCTCGACCAGGCCGACCCGGCGACCGTGCTGACCAGGTTCAACCGGATCGCCGGGGCCACCAAGGAGCTGATCAGGACCGACATCCCCCGGCCGATGCTCAAGCACCTGGTGCCGCTGGCGCTGCAGGTCAAGAACGCCAAGGTGACGAGCATCCAGTTCGTGCCGCCGCTGATCAGCACCGTCTCCCCGGACTGGGCGAAGATCCGCTCCATCACCGAGAAGGCCATCCGGGATTCGGCGGGCGGGCGGCCGACCGCGGCGACCGCTTCTCCGGAGTCGACACCCAAGTCCACCAAGTCGCCGAAGAAGCCGAAGGAGAGCGACCCGACCAAGACCCTTACCGAGGGCTGCGGCTCGCTGTGACGATCCGGCCGACCGGCGCGCCGCCGCCGAGCACGGCCACGCTCTCGAACGCGGCGGCCGAGGACACCTCACAGCCCATCTCGCGGAGCACGGACAGAGCGATGACCGTGGTGGCGCGCGGGCTGCCGTCGATGACCTTCACCGCGACCGAGTGCCCGGACTCCATCGCCACGACCAGCACGCCTTCCGCGCCGCCCTTGACCAGGGCGCCGGGCAGGGCGCGCATGAGCTCGGTGTTCTGGTGGCCGGTCCCGCCGACGTACTCGGGGTGCTCGCGCATCGCGTCGGCGACCTGGCGCGGCGCGCTGCCGGGCGCGGCGAGCACGAGCCCCTGTACGGCCCGCGCCAGGCCGGTCAGCGAGAGCCCGAACAAGGGCGCCCCGCAGCCGTCCACGGCCACGTGGGCGGCCTTCTCCCCCGCCAGGTCCTCGGTGACCGAACGCACCCGGAGCTGCACCGGGTGCTCGGCGGCCAGGTAGGAGTCCACGTCCCAGCCGTTGGCCACGGCCGCGGCCAGCATCGCGGCGTGCTTGCCCGAGCAGTTCATCCGCTCGCGGGAGACGCCCTGGTCCTGCCTGATCAGCGCGTGCATGGTGGCCTGGTCCTCGGGCCAGGTCGCCGGGCAGCCGAGCGCCCCGAAGTCCAGCCCGTAGTCGGCCAGCAGCTCACCGACCAGCCGTACGTGGAAGTCCTCGCCCGTGTGGCTGCCCGCGGCGATCGCCAGGCTCGGCCCCGTCAGGGCGGCGCCCGCGACGAGGCAGGCCAGCGCCTGGAACGGCTTGGCCGACGAGCGGGGCAGCACCGGAGCCTCGACCCGGCCGAGCTCGACCGCGGCCCGGCCCGACGGGTCGAGGCCGACGGCGCTGCCGTAGTGGAGGCTCTCGACGAATCCGGAGCGCACGACCTCGGCGAGGAGGGCGAGTTCAGGCACGAGCGAATCTCCTTCTGGTTCTGGGGATGGTTCTGGGACTGACGGGGGCCGCGCGGCGGGCCTCCAGCGTACGGGCCAGTTTGGACAGCGACGCGTTGACCACCAGGTAGACCAGCGCGACGACGAGGTAGGTCTGGATGAGATAGCCGTTGTAGGCGGCCAGGACCTTGCCGCTGTAGAGCAGTTCGGCGTAGCTGACGACGAACCCGAGCGCGGTGTCCTTGAGCAGCCCGACCGACTGGCTGACGATCGACGGCAGCACCCGGCGGGCGGCCTGCGGCAGCACGATCAGGCGCATGGTCTGGCCGTGGGTGAGGCCGACCGCCAGGCCCGCCTCGCCCTGGCCGCGCTCGATGGAGCGGATCCCGGCGCGGAAGATCTCGGCGAACGCCGCCGCGTTCGACACCGACAGCGGCACCACGAGCTTCCAGAACAACGGCAGGTCCAGCCCGTACTTCGGCAGCGCGAACAGCACCACGTACACCAGCAGCAGTGCCGGGATGGTCCTGACCACCTCGACGTAGACGGCGGCGGGGACGCGCAGGAAGCGGTGGCGCGACAGCCGGCCCAGGGCCAGCACCAGCCCGAGCGCCATCGCCAGCGCGGCCGAGACCACCGCGGCCAGCGCGGTGGACCACAGCCCGGTCAGGAGATAGCGCCACATGGGCCAGGTGGCGTACGGCTGCCAGCGCGCGGCGTCGAGCTGCCCGTTGGCGGCGAACTGCCGGACGGCCAGCGCGAGCAGGGCGACGGCGGCGAGTACGCCGACGACGGTCGCGATCCGGATGCGCCGCCGCGCCCGGGGGCCCGGCTCGTCGAACAGAGCGGTGCTCATGGCCTTACCCCCGGTGCTCTGTTGAAATCGCCCAGTGCTCTTTTGAGATCGCCGATGCTCATCGCAGGATCGCCAGTCGTCGTTCGAGCCGGCCGGTGACGAAGCCCGCGCAGGCGGCGATCAGCGCGTACGCCGCGCCCGCGCCGACGAAGATCGGGATGGGCTGGGCCTCGAGGAGGTTCACCCGGTTGGCCGCCGCGGTCAGGTCGACGACGCCGACGGCCGCCGCGAGCGCCGTGTTCATGGTGAGCGCGATGAAGATGTTGCCGATCGGCTGCACCACCGTACGCAGCGCCTGCGGCAGGATGACGTGCCGCAGCGACTGGGCGAACGTCAGCCCGATCGCGCGGGCCGCCTCGCCCTGCCCCTTGGCCACCGAGTTCACCCCGGACCGCAGCGCCTCGCCGATGTAGGCGGCCTCGTAGACGGCGATCACCGCGATGGCCGTCACCTTCAGGTCGGCCTTGATGCCGATCTCCGGCAGGCCGAAGAACGCCAGGACGAGCAGCACCAGCAGCGGCAGGTTCTGGAAGGTCTCCACGTAGGCGGCGCCGAGGGCGCGCAGCACCCGTACCGGGCTCACCCGCAGGGCGGTGACCAGCACGCCCAGGACCGCCGCGCCGAGGAACGACGCGGCGGTCAGCTGGAACGTCACGAGCAGCCCCTGCCACAGCTCGGGCAGGTGGTCGAGGAGGACGGACATCAGGACCCCGGCACGGAGCCGATCTGGGGCGGCGGCGGAGCGTCGCCCACGACGACCGTGCCGATGGAGTTCTTCCAGATCTTCTGCCAGGCCCCGGCGTCCTGCATCTTCTTCAGCCAGGCGTTGGTGAACGTCTTGAACTGGTCGTCACCGTGCTTGAGCCCGATGCCGTAGGGGTCGACGGTGAAGGGCTTGGTGACGATCTGGATCGACGGGTCCTTCTTGGCGTCGGCGATCAGCAGCGTCTCGTCCTGGACGTAGGCGACGCCTCGGTCCTGCTTGAGCGCCTGCAGGCACTCCGGGTCGCTGCCGAACGTGATGATCTCCGCCTGCGGCGCGAACTTCTTGATCGCGGGGATGGCGGGCGTGTTGGCGCCGGCGAGGACCTTCTTGCCGTTCAGGTCCTCGGGCTTGGCGATGCCCGTCGCGCCCTTCTTCACCGCGATGGTCAGGCCGGAGGTGTAGTACGGCCCGGCGAACGCCACCTGCTTCGCCCGTTCCGGCGTGATCGTGTACGTCTGGAAGACGACGTCCACGGTGCCGTTGGCGAGCAGCGCCTCGCGGGTCTCCGAGGCCGAGTTGACGATCTTCACCTTGGGCTGGCCGATGATGTACTTGGCCAGCGCCTTGCCCAGATCGGCGTCGAAGCCCTCGACCTGGCCGGTGGCCGGGTTCTGCTGGGAGAGCAACGGCGCGTCCAGCGAGCCGCCGACGATCAGCTCGCCGCGCTGCTTGATCTTCTCCATGGTGGAGCCGGGCAGGATGTCCGCGGCGGCCGCGACCGGCGCCTGCGCGAGGACGTCTGTGGTGGCGTCCTTCTTGGTCTCTCCTCCGGGCACGGCGGGGCTGCTCGTCTCGCCGCAGGCCGCCAGGCCTAACAGGGAAACGGCGACGGCAGCGACAAGTCTCTTCATGACCATCCACTTCCTTCGAAATCGAAGATGAAGCGGAACGTAGTGGGAAATTTCGTACGAAGTCAATACGTTGTCGCAGGAAGTCCGGACATGATATTCCTCTCAGCATGAACCAGCGGCTGCCCGTGAGCGGGGCACAGGGAGACCTGCTGCGTCTCGTGGCCACCGGCCGGGCCGAGTCGCGGGCCGACCTCGCCCGCTTATCCGGGCTGGCCGCCTCCAGCGTGTCGCTCCGGGTCGAGGAGCTGATCTCGCTGGGCCTGCTCGGCGAGGAGGGCTCGGGCACGTCACGGGGCGGGCGGCGACCCAGGCGGCTGCGCCTGTCGCCGTCGGCGGGGGTGCTGGCGGTCGCCGACCTCGGCGCGCACCATGCCCGGCTCGGGCTGCTCGACCTCAGCGGCGCCCCGCTGGTGATCGAGGAGCGGCCCTGCGAGATCGCCCGGGGTCCGGAGGCCACGCTGGACCTCCTGTCGGACGCCTTCGACGAGTTGCTGGCCGTACATGTGCCGGATGACGTGCCGTTGCGCGGGGTCGGGACCGGCATCCCCGGCCCGGTGGACCCGGCCACCAGCCGCGTGGTCACGCCGTCGCGGATGCCCGGCTGGAACGGCTTCCCCGTCGCCGAACACCTGGGCCTGCGCTACGACCTGCCGATCCTCGTCGAGAACGACGCCAACCTGATGGCCGCCGGCGAGGCCAGGCACTGGCCCGGCTGCGACAACCTCATGGTGCTCAAGGCGGGGACCGGCATCGGCTGCGGCGTGATCGTCAACGGCCACCTGCACCGGGGCCGGGGCGCGGCGGGCGACATCAGCCACGTTCGGGTACGTTCCGACTCTTCCGTCCTGTGCGCCTGTGGCCACCCCGACTGCCTGGAGGCGTACGCGAGCGGGGCCGCCCTCATGTCGGCCCTCGCCGACTCCGGGATCACCGTGGCCCGTCCCGCGGACATCGTGAGCCTGGTGGACGACGCGATCCCCGAAGCCACCAGCCTGGTCCGGGGCGCGGGGAGGCGGATCGGCGAGGTGCTCACCGTGCTGGTCAACTTCTTCAACCCGGACGTGATCGCGGTGGGCGGCAGTCTGTCTGCGGCCGAACCGCTGATCACCTCCATCAGGGCGGCGGTGTACGAGCGTTGCCTGCCGTTGGCGACCCGCGACCTGGAGATCGCCCCGGCCCGGGCCGGCCGGGACGCCGCCCTCCTGGGCGCCGGAGCACTTTTGCTGGAAGCGGCGCTGGCTTAGGCGGGATTCCAACGAGAGCGGCGGCTTAGGCGGGTTCCAACGCGAACGGCTTCACCCACGTTTGATACCGGGTGAAGGGAGTTTCATGGATCCATATGAGGGCTTCCGGGAGTTCGTACGCCTGCGCCAGCCCGCGCTGATGCGCACCGCGTACCTGCTCACCGGCAACAGCCCACAGGCCGAGGACCTGTTACAGACGGCGCTGATGCGGACTGCCAAGCACTGGCGCAAGCTGGCCTCCGACGCCAACCCCGAGGCGTACGTGCGCAGGGCGTTGTACAACGAGCACGTCTCTTGGTATCGGCGCACTCGTGGCCGCGTGGAGACTCCGCGCGCCGACCTGCCGGAAGCCGGGCAGGGGCGCGATCCGAGCGACGAGAGCCTGCACCGCCTCGCGCTCCACGAGGCTCTCCTGCGACTGACGCCGCGGCAGCGCGCCGTCCTGGTGCTGCGGTACTACGAGGACCGCAGCGTCGAAGAGACCGCGGACCTGCTCGGCTGCTCGGCCGGCACGGTCAAGAGCCAGACCAGCCACGCCCTCGGCCGGTTGCGCGTCCTGGCCCCCGAACTGGCCTACCTGCTCCACGATGTCGATCCTCAGGAGGCGGTCCGATGACGAGATTCAGCGACGAACTCCGGCTGATCGCCGACCAGGCGTCGGACGGCCCGGCCGACCTGGCCGAAAAGGCGCTGCGCGGCAACCGGCGCCAGAGGAAGAGGACGTTCACCCTGGCGAGCGTGACGGCGGCGCTGCTCGCCCTGACCCTGACCGGCGCCGTCGTGATGGGCGGCTCGCAGGGCGGCGGCACCATCAGCGGCAAGGTGACGGACGTCCTGCCCGCGTCCGGCGTGGGCGCGGCGAGTCACGCCTATCACAACTTCTGCGGCCGGCAGTGGAACCCCGGACGCAACACCGCCGCCCTCGGCGACAGGACGTGCGCCCAGTGGCGGCTGGTGACCCGTACCGGCCAGAGTTTCAGGGTGCCGGAGGCGGTGAGCGTCTACAGCGAGCAGAGCGCCGAAAACTACATGAACACCTCCGGCCCCTTGGAGATCAGCTCCGATGGACGGCGGATCGCCTACTACAGCGGGAAGGACCAGCGGTTCGCGGTCCGTGACCTGTCCAGCGGCCGAATCTGGCTCTCGCCGCAGACCGTCACCAGAGCGGCCATGGTCAAGTCGGGCGGGCTGCTGCAGATCTCACCGGACGGACGCTTCCTCGGCATGTCCGGCGCAGGCCGGCCGAGCGCGGTCCTCGAGGTGGAGACCGGAAAGATGACGGAGGTTCCCCAGGGCTGGCAGGTACGGCGCGTGCCCAACGGCGGCGCCCCGGTGGTCGTGATGAAGGATCGCCAGCTCGGCTTGCTGACCGATGGCCAGGTCAAAGCCCTCACCACCGATGCCAACGTGCTCAACGTCAGCGAACTGTCGCCGGACGGGCACACGCTGGCCTATATGGACTCCGGCACGGTCCGCAGCGGCATGGGAAAGCTGAACCTCACCCTTCACACCATCTACCTGCCGTCGGGAAAGACCTCGGGCAAGATCGAGTTGCGCGAGGCGCCGAAGCGCTTCCTCCCCATGCGGATCGGCGGCTGGCTCAGCCCCACAGAAGTGATCGTTGCCGACCAGGCGCGCGGGGCGTGGGGTGGAAGCGGTCCGGAATCCGTACCGACCTTGGGGGACATCACCTACGGCGTTGACGTCATCTCCGGTCGGGTCCGCATGCTCGCCAAGTACACCTATCGCGCATGGGCGGGTGACATGTCGATCCCCGGCTTCTGACGCACATTCGATGTGACCGAGCGGCGATCGTACCCACGCCCGTCCCGCACCGAAACATGGCAGTCTCACCGGCATGAGCGAGCCGATCTTCCCCACCCCCGGAGGCCCGAACGACCCGATCGCGGTCACCACCGCCGGAGGCCGCCCGAGCGATCCGATCGCGGTCACCACCGCCGGAGGCCGCCCGAGCGATCCGATCGCGGTCACCACCGCCGGTTACGACCGCATCGCCTCTGTGTTCGATGCCCGCACCAAGCAGCCTGACGACGTGTTCGTCCAGCACAGGCGGCGTTTCGCCGACACGATCCCCTCCGGCGGCACGGTGGCCGACCTGGGCTGCGGGCCCGGCCGCGACGCCGCCTGGCTCGCCGGGCTGGGGCACCGGGTGATCGGGGTGGACCTCTCGCCCGGGATGGCCCGCCTGGCCGCGGCCCGCGGCGTGCCCGTCCTTCTCGGCGACCTGCGCCGGCCACCGCTCGCGCCCGGCTCACTGACCGGCTTGTGGTCGTCCGCGGCCCTCCTGCACGTGCCCCCGCAGGACACGGAGAACACGCTCCGCACCTGGTCGCAAACCCTGCGTCCGGGTGGAGCGCTGGGCCTGAGCACCTCGGCGGGCGACGGCGAGGGCTGGGAGCCCGTTCCGTACGCCACCGAGGTTCACCGCTGGTTCGTGCACCGCGACCCGCGAGCGCTGCTGGACCTGCTTGCCAGGACCGGCTTCGAGGTCGTCGGGCACGGACTGCACACCGCCTATCGCACGTGGCTCAGCGTGATCGCCGTACGCCGCTGAGGTTTGAATTGATGAGAACAAGCACGACTCTGGGGGCCGCACAGCCGGGCGTCCGGCAGCCGATGTGGGGAAGGCCCACCAGACGCATCATCAACCTGCCTCCGGGCCGTGCTGCAGCCGGATGGGCCCCGTCATCTCCTTACGCCGGGAGAGGTGTCGCGTCGTCCTTGACAGGGCCTAAATGCCGATGGACGATCAGCGAGAGTCGAGAAATTTCAAGCAATCCGATCAAGGAGTGGCCATGCGCCTGCGATTCCTCGGAAGCAACTAGTGAGCAAGGCACCTGCCCCGCCGTCTACGAGACGGACCGCGGCACGATCGCAGTCCAGGGAAAGGCGATCACCGACCCCGATGCCCTCGGCGATGCCGTTAATCTGGCCCCCGACGAGATCATCATCGAGATCCCCAAGGACCTTCTGCCGCACTTCCCCCGGGCCTGACCGTGCTTCTATCCGAGGCAGAGCTGGGTCACCTGCTCGCCACCTTCACCACCAGCGCATTCCGGTTCGAGCTACGCGAGCGCTACAACAGCACCGTAGGCGCCGAGTCGTTCCGCAAGTGGCAGGCCGGTGAGCCGGACGACTACGCGTGGCATCGGTCTTGGATGGAGAAGATCAGCCGTGACGTCGCGTCCGGGAAGACCTGGCAGCGAGTCCGCATCGTGTCCATGCCGCCGTCCGACTACACGAGGTACGGCATAGAGGTGGCTCAGCTCAGCGTGCGTGCCGGGGAGGACATCCGTTATCTGCGCCGCGACGCGGCCGAGCAGTTCGGCCTCGACCCGTATGACGCCTGGCTGCTCGACGACTCCCGCCTGATCTGGTTGCACTTCGACGACGCCGACGACACGTTCGTCGGCGCCGAGCTCATCACCGATCGCGAGGCCATCTCGCGTCACCTGGTGTGGCAGGACCTGGCCCTGAAGCACGCCCAATTGCTGGACGAATTCGCCGCGCACCTCCTGTGAATCAACCCCTCCTCGGCCAGCAAGCCGTTCAAGCACTCGGCATCCGCCTGCGAGACCTGAGGCGCGATGCCGGGCTGACTGGCCGCGCGCTCGCCATCTCGTGCGGATGGGTGCCGTCGAAGGTGTCGAAGATCGAGCTCGGGAAGCAGGTTCCCTCTGAGGACGACATCCGAGACTGGTGTGTGGCCTGCCAATTCCCAAGCGAGATCAGCGATCTGATCGAGTCTGTCCGCTCGATCGACGCTCAGTACATGGACTGGAGGCGCTCCCTCAAGACCGGTACGCGGCGTCGCCAGCGCGCCAACATCGATGCCTACGAGAAGACCCAGCTCATCCGGTCCTGGGAGCCCACGGTCATCCCTGGGTTGCTCCAGACGGCCCCGTACGCGCGCGGCATCCTGACGACGGTTGTCGATTTCCACGGCATCCCTGACGACGTCGAGGAGGGCGTACAGGCCCGGCTGCAGGCCCAGCGGGTGCTCGACCGCGCCCATCGCCGGTTCCTGTTCCTCCTCGGCGAGGCAGCGCTGTACACCGCCGTCGGCGACCGCGCGACGATGGCGGAGCAGCTGCGCCGGCTACTGGATGCCACTCGTGCGCCGCGTCTCAGCCTCGGCATCGTGCCGCTGGCAGCGCCGTACACGGTTCCCAGGAACAACGCGTTCACCATCTACGACAGCCGCATGGTGACCGTGGCCACGTACACCGCCGAGCTGACGCTGCGACAGCGCCACGAAGTCACGATCTATGAGAAGGCATTCGATCGCCTGCTGGCCTTGGCGGTGCGCGGCGAGGCGGCACGCCGCCTGGTCGAACGCGCATTGACCGATCAAGGAGAAATCTAGAGCAACTTCGTTGAGCTCCGCACTCCTCAGTACGTAGCGTTCCGTGCATGGACAGTCACGGGTCCGAACCTCCTTGGCAAAAGCCCGCCCCGATGCCGCCGGACACAGGCGTCACATGCAGGCCGGTCGGCACCGACGCCGTGACTCGGCGCCAACTGGCCGCTGACTCACCTCCACCGCGACAGGATGTCGGTCGCGCGGCTGCACTGCACGGAGGTGGTCGCGCTGGCCAGGCACCTGATCGAGTTCGCGCAGCTGACCCAGTGACCGCCCCCATCCACGCCGTGCACCGCACTCGGGGCGGCTGGCGGATCCCGGACCAGAACCTCTGGACCGGCGAGGTCGAGGAGCGCCCACTCGCGTTCGCCCTCGACCTCGCAGCCAGCGCGCTGTTCCTGACGTACGAGGACCCACGCCCGGACGACTGGGAACACGGCCTTCTCTGGTTGCGGCACGGTCAGGACCGGTCCGGGGCGTACAAGTGGCGGGCGATCAACACGCCACGCACCCGCCGCATGATGAACGATCACCTGTGCATGGTGTGCACCGGCTCGTGCCGCTGGAAGAAGGGCGGCCGGACCACGTGGCTGTTCGTGGACGACCCCGCGACCGCACCGGACGGCACGCCGATCACGAACCTGCCGCCCACGTGCCCTGACTGCATTCCGGAGTCGCTGGCGACGTGCCCGCGCCTGATCGAGCGGGCCCGGCTCGTCACCGTAGCGAGCACCAGGCCGTTCGCGGTCACCGCCGACCTGTACGAGCCGGGCGAGGGTTTCCCGGCCCTGGCCGTGAAGGTCCGACACGAGATCAACATCCCGTACGGGCCAGAGACGGCGTACTGGCGGCGCTTCGCGCTTGGCAAGCAGCCGTGGCTGGCCTTGGAGGACATGAGAGACGAGCCCATACCAGGGCGCGACTGAAGACGGCCCGGCACGTCACCGCCGGACTCGGCGGTGGTCCGCCTCACCCCTCCAAAGGCCGCCGCTCCGCCCCAAGATCCCAGGCAGGACCGGCCAGATACCTACCTGCCAGGTCTCACCCCGCCACCACACCACGAGAGGAGACAGCAGTGGGCCGACACGAAGACCCGAACAGTCCCAAGGATAAGGAGGTCACCGGCAAGGAGGGCGGCACCGGCAGCACCAACGACCAGCAGCAGGAACCCCAGGGCGACCACGCGGACGGAAAGGGCAAGGGGAAGTGAGGGCCACACCCGAGCGCCTCGCACGACTGATCACCGCGCTCGACCCCGAGGGATCCGGAGACATCAGCAAGCCCATCCTGGACGCCGTCCGCGCTGTGCCACGCCACCTGTTCATCCCCCCGGTCGGTCTGGTCGTCGAAGAGGGAGAGCCATACCTGATAGACCGGAAAGCCGATCCCGGCACCTGGTGGGACACCGTCTACTCGCGCAGCATCATCGTCACGCAACTCGACGACGGCGCCACCGAACTGAGCGAGCTGCGGGGCGACTCCACCTCGTCGGCCTCCGCACCGTCCACGGTCGCCGACCTGCTCAACCACTTGCGGCTGGAGCCCGGCCATCGAGTGCTGGAGATCGGTACGGGGACCGGATACACCGCCGCGCTGCTGTCCCATCTCGTCGGAGATCAAGGGGAGGTGACCTCCATCGAGGTGGACCCACAGGTTGCCGAGCAGGCGGCGAAGAACCTCGCCGCGTCCGGGACCCATCCGCGGCTGCTCGTCGGCGACGGCGCGCTCGGCCACACGGACGGACAGCCGTACGACCGGGTGCACATCACCTGCGGCATCCGCACGATTCCCTACGCCTGGGTGACGCAGACCCGCCCCGGCGGCGTGATCGTGCTGCCGTGGCATCCCGGCTACGGCACCAGCCACGCACTACGCCTGGAAGTGCAACACGACGGCACCGCCATCGGGCGGATGGTCGGGTACGCCGGCTACATGATGATGCGATCCCAGCGTCCGAGACCGAGCGAGGACCCGCCTCCGGGCAAAGGCCGTCGGCACTACCGGACGGCACTCGACCCACGAGCGCTGGACCAGCTGGGCGCGAGCGCGGATCTGGCCATCGGTGCGCTGACAGGTCTACGGTCGCACACCACCGAAGGCGCTGATGAGGACGGCCAGTACGTGCGCACGTGGATCTACGATCCGGACGACGCCCGCTCGTGGGCCGTAGCCACGTGGCGGCCCGACAGAGCGGGCCATGGGGTTCAGCAGGTAGGCAACCGACCGGTGTGGGACGAGGTCGTCCAGGCGTACACGCAATGGGTGAGCTGGGGCGAACCGCACTGGCGCCGCTACGGCCTCACCGTCACGCCGGACGGCCAGTCGATCTGGCTGGACACACCGAAACGAGTGCTGAGCAGCACCTGAGCCCTGAACAGACGCGCGGAGCGCTCCTGCCGGAAGCGGCGCTGGTTAGGGGCCGTCCGGTTCAGGCGTCATCTGATTCAGGCGGTGGTCTGGTTCAGGTGGCCATTAGTCCTCGTGACACGCCCGAAGCGCCCGTCACCACGGTGGCGGGCGCTTTTACGCTAACGTGCCTTTGATAAATCGGGATC
The DNA here is from genome assembly GCF_050942315.1 of Nonomuraea sp. CA-143628. Classification (NCBI taxonomy): domain Bacteria; kingdom Bacillati; phylum Actinomycetota; class Actinomycetes; order Streptosporangiales; family Streptosporangiaceae; genus Nonomuraea; species Nonomuraea sp. CA-143628. The sequence goes on along the minus strand of NZ_CP192072.1, from coordinate 4,301,168 downwards.
CCAGTCGTCGTCGCACAATGTGAGGTCCTTTGTCGCCCATCCCGTTACGACTCGTTTTCCTCTTCACCTCCATGTTCCTGGTCGCCGGATGCACCACCACCAGCCCACCGGCCGAGACCAAAACCGCTGATCCCGTCGCCGAACAACCGACGCCGGAGGATTCGACGAATTCGGCGGACGACGATGACGCGGGCTTCTTCGAGATCTGCGTCAACAAGAAGACGCGCCTGCGGATCAACTATCGGCCGTGTGACGACGCGCGGCCCGGCGCCGCCTGGTACTTCTTCCCGCTGGAGGCGCGAGTGACCGCCACCGGCTCCAAGGCCAAGCACGGCTCGTTCAAGCAGCCACGAGGCGACGCGTATCGAGCCCCCGCCAAGGGTGGCTCGGGCTCGGACGTGATGATCGCCGACGTCGACGACCGGGTGAAGGTCTGCGTGCGAAAGGCCACGCGGATCCGGGTCGCGAACATCAGGTGCGACGACGGCGAGAAGGGATACGGCTGGTATTACATTCGCATCGACGGAACCGTCCCGGCGATGGGCGAGAAAGCCGACGACGGCTCTTTCCGTGAGCCGTACGCGGAGGCGTACAACGCGCGTGGCAAAGGCGGCGACGCTGCCAAGGCAGCGATCGGTTACGAGGATCCGGACGCCCCCGACCCCGAGGAAGAGGACGGCGATACAGACGACGGCGATACAGAGGACGGCGATGACGAGGAATACTGCACCACGACCGTCAACAATGAGTGCGTCGCCACCAATGAGTGCACAGAAACGATGAACGGCGTCTGCACCAGGACCGAGGACGGTTATCTCGGGACGCCGTCAAGAAAGTGCCGCAATATCTGGGCCCGCAAGCACTGGACCCGACGCTGCTGACGCGCTACTCCTCGCCCACCAGGTCGAACAGCTCGCGCCATTTGCCGACCGTGGCGAACACCACGGACATCGCGGCCAGCGCCGGGTCACGCGCCTCTCCGTAGGCGGTCGTGCAGTCACTGGCCACATACGGGTCGAAGCCGCGCTGGTCGGCGGAGCGCACCGTGGTCTCCACGCAGACGTTGGTGAGGATGCCGGCGACGAGCAGCCGCTTGATCCCCAGGCCGCGGAGCAGGACCTCGAGATCGGTGTAGAGGAAGGCGTCGTAGCGGTTCTTGTCAATGACGTGGTCGCCCTCTACAGGTGTGAGCTCGTCGATGATGTCGGCGTCCCAGGACCCCCGTACGAGCGGCTCCGGATCGCGCGGCCACAGGTTCGCGGAGCGGGCCGGCATGTCGATCAGGCCGGGTCGGAAGACATGCCGCGTATAGATCACCGGCAGGTGAACGGCACGCGCGGCGGTGAGCAGTTCCTGGTTCGCGGCGACGACCGAGGGCAGGTCGGGCAGCTCGCCTCCCAGAGACGCGATGGAACCTCGGGGATGACAGAACCCGTTCTGCATGTCGATGACGAGGACGGCGGCGGCGTTCATCGGCGCTTCCTTCGAGGTTGGCGAGGGGATCCCGCGCGGCCGATGGTCGGCCCCACAAGAAACAGAATCCACTCCCATCGCGAAGGCGCACCAGGGCTGGTGGTCGGTTTCCAGAATCGCTTCTGCTTTTCGACTCGGCCGGCCCCTTTGGCCGCCATCGCGCCGTTGGCCGGTTGCGCCTCGGCGCCGAGGCGCAACCGGCCGCTCTCGGGGTCGTACACCGAGGTCCGGAGGCCACGCGGGACCCTCTATCGCGGGATCAGCCCCCGGACGTCGGCGAAGAACCGTTTGTGCGCGGCCGCCGCCTCCGGGCTGGTCAGGTCCATGCCTTGGATGAATCCGTGGACGAGGCCGGGTTCGCACCGGTGCGTGACGTCGACTCCGGCTTCGGCCAGGCGGCGGGCGTAGGCGTCGCCCTCGTCGCGCAGCGCGTCGTGTTCGGCGGTCACCACCAGGGCGGTCGGCAGACCGGACAGGTCCGGCTGGTGCAGGAGACTCGCCGACCGGCGCCCAGCCGGGTCAGGCACCCACTGGGCGACGAACCAGCCCAGTATGTCGGCGTCGAGCCCGTAGCCGGTCCCCTTCTCGGTGACGCTCGGCTGGGAGAGTGTGAGATCGGTGTTCGGACATATCAAGATTTGTACGGCAGGCAGCGGACCGCCCTCGTCCCGCAACCGCAGGCAGGCCATGGCAGCGAGATATCCTCCCGCGCTGTCACCCGCCACGGCCACCGGCCCGGCCCAGCGAAGCACGTCAACGACGTCGTCGATCGCGGCGGAAACGGATGCTCCGGAGCCAGCCGGTAGTCCACCGCCAGCACCTCGACATCGCACTCCTTGGCGATGCGGCGACAGGTCCTGTCGTGCGTCTCCAGGTCACCGAAGACCCATCCGCCACCGTGCAGGAACACCATCAGGGGGCGCGGCTCGACGGACGGCCGATAGTGGCGCAGCGGCAGATCTGAGGGGCCGGTCACGTCCGCGACGTGCGGCAGGCCGGGCCCCTTCGGTCGGGTGCCGTTCCGGCTCCGCGCGCTCTCACGGAGTTCACTGGCGAGATATCGGGACACGCCAACGAATGATAGAGGTCGTCCTTTAAGTCACCCTTTAAGGGGAGGAAAGTCACGGCCTTCCTCGCTGACGCTGCCGCGGTCTTACTCGTCGACGGCAGGGCGGTCTTCCCCGCTGACGCTGCCGTTGTCTTACTCGCTGGCAGCGGGGCGGTGGAAGGCGGCGCGGCAGCGGTGGCGTTCCGGGTCGCGGAGGTCTTCGACGCGGTCCACGACCAGTCCCTCCGATGCGAAGACCGCGATCTCGGACGGCGTGAGAGGCCACGGCGGCGCGAACACCGGGCCGCCCTCCTCCCGGGCCGAGGCGATCACCAGGAGCGAGCCGCCCGGCCCGACAAAGCCGGAGACCGAGTCGATGGCCTGCGCGTGGAGGTGCTCCGGCAGGGCTTGGACGGTCATGATCTCCACCACCAGGTCGAACGCGTGGCGCCACTCGGTGGGCGGGGCGAGCAGGTCGGCGGCTCGATAGTCCACCGTGGAGTCCGGAAAGCGCTCCTGGGCCAGACGTACGGCCGACTCGCTGACGTCGAAGGCGACCGTGTCGTAGCCGAACCGCGCCACGTACTCGGCGTCGTCCCCCAGCCCGCACCCGACCACCAGCGCTCGCCGACCCGCCCCCGATCTGGCCCCCGCTTCCGCCCCGAAGCTGGGGGTGAAGCCGGAACCCAAGCCCAGACCGGGGCCGGAAGCCGAGCCGGAACCCGACGCTGAAGAGAGCCACTCGACGAGCAGTGGGTGAGGTGTCTGTGAGTCCCACGGGACGATCGCCTCACCCGTCGCCGACTCCGCGTACAGGCGCTCGAACCACCCCGTCGGATCGCCGGCCGCCAGTGACTCCGCCGCCAGCCGCCGGGAGTCCTCGTCCCGGTCCCGCTCCGTCAAGGATCCTCCAAGCTCGAGCCCATACGACAGCCCGCGCCCCGCTCTGTCAACCAGTGCCACCAAGTCGACCGTATCGCCCAGCGGCCCGACAAAGCTGCGCTGCTGAAGAAACTGGGCAACGTACCCCAAACGCCGCAACTCGATGTCGATGAACGGCATCAGCACGCAGACGGCCGGGCTGGGGTGAGGGCATGGGAGGTCGGCGTGCCACCAGGAGAGCTCCCCCGCCCGGCCGTCGACGGCCAGCTGGACGATGTCCCGCGCGGTGGCCTCCTGCCCAAGCAGCTTGCTCGCGGCGCCGATGACCTGGTCCCGCCAATGTGCTTGAAGCGAGCCCCATTCGTCCCAAGGAATGTCATGCAGGGAGTGGGAGGGAATGCGCGGGCTGGCGGCCTTGGTGACTTCCCACAGGACGACCTGCCCGAGCCTGCGTTCCAGCTTCTCCGTGACGCCGGCGACGACCGGGTCGGCGACCGGGTCAACGGGCTCGCCGGTGTTCCACCCCAGTTCCTCCAGCAGCCTCGCCTCGTAGCGCTCGAAATCCTCCGCCACGAAGGAGTCGACATTCGGCTGCATTCGCCCGAGTAGGCCGTCTTCCCTGATCTTCCAGAGGAAGCTCTCATAGATGTCCGAGACATAACCCCCGCCAGGCGACATCACCAGGCCCACGTACCGCTCAAGGTGCCAGTCGAAGGCGCAGTCGATCATGCAAGCCCGTCGCGTGGCGCGGGCCAGTACATCACGTCCCACCAGCTCGGCGGTCGCCGACCAGAGGTCACTGCGGATCCGGTGCGCGTGCACCCGCAGCCATTCCCGCTGTGGCAGCGACTTGCCCTTCACCTCCCGGCCGCGGTCCAGGAAATTGAGGTAGAGGATCCAGCGCACCCGCCAGGTCGCCGACGGGGCGAGGGTCAGCTCCCTGACGATCAGAGCGCGCAGATCGTCCTCGTCCAAGCCCATGAGCAGCGGCAGGCCGAGGAAGAGGACATATCCGTCGCGCCGGTCGGGCCAGGCCGCCAGACGAGGCCAGGCGCTCAGGCGGACCTCGACCGAGGTGGGCCGCCAGCCCGCCAGCTCGGACGCCGAGTCGAGGACGCGACGCAGCCGCGGATGATCGTCCAGAGGCAGGGTCGGTGATCTCCATTCTGCCCGAGGCCACCAGCTCTTCGCTCCGGAGATCAGGCATGCGGCGAGGGCCCCTGTCGCCAACATCGACGCCAGGAAGTCGAGCGGTGCGGCCACGTACATGAGCCCGCCGCCCACACCACCGACAGCGGCCAGGCGGACGAGCAGTTGCAGCCACTCCGGCCCCAAACCCCCTGGGTTCAGTCGCAGAATGGCGACCAGCGTCCGCCACCTGGTCAACGCCGGTACATCCCCCACATCAAGCCCCTTTATCGCGAAATTTCGGGATAAAGGTAGGGGGGTTAGATCACATAGCCGTCACGCGAGAAACGAGTCCTTGGCCATCCGGCGTACCCGGGCCTCGTCGATGACGTGCCCCAGCCCCGCCTGCGTCAGCGGCACCGCCACCACCCCGCCGTTCGCCCCCACGATCGGTGTCACGATCTGGTTGTTGCGCGGCGGCTGCGTCACGTCGCACGGCAGCGTGCATCCCGGCAGGCTGGCCAGCGCCACCGTGGCCGCCCGGGCCAGTCCGGCGCCCTGGCCGCCCGCGCACTGGATGTCCCAGCCGGCCGCGGCGGCCCGGTCGTGCGCCCGGCGGGCCTCGCTGAGCGACGAGAAGGCGGTGGGCCGCAGGATCAGCACCCGCGCGGCCCGCAGGGTCAGGTAGTCGTCGAGCTCCGCCGACGAGCGCACCTCGACCGCCACCGACGCCGTCACCTCGTCCTGCAGCGAGGCGTGCGCGTAGACGTCGCCGACGGGGAAGGGCCGTTCGATGACCTCGATGCCGTACGAGTCCAGCGCCGCGAGCTGCCCGCCCTCGGAATAGGCGCAGCCGCCGTCGACGGCCAGCGTCAGAGCCGGATAGGCCAGGCGTACGGCCCGCACCGGCTCGACGTCCCAGCCGGGACGCACGTCCAGCGTCACGTGGCCGTAGCCCGCGCAGACCTGCTGGTTGACCCGTGAGACCAGGCTTTCGAGCGACGGGTCGGGTTCGAGCCGGACGGTGGCCACCAGGGAGGTGCGGGTGCCGCCGATCGCCTCGGCGAGCGGCACGCCGCGCATCCTGGTCCACAGGTCCCAGCAGGCCATGTCGACGGCCGGGTCACCGCTCAGGACGGCGTCGGGGTGCTCCCAGTCGACGCCGATGAGCTGGGCGGCCAGCGACTCCTCCAGCCGGGCCCAGGTCTTGGGCTGGGGATCCAGCGCCTCACCCCAGCCGGTCATGCCGGCGTAGTCGGTGAGCTTGACGAGCAGGCTCTCCGACCGCCTACCGTACGGCAGGACCAGCCGGAAGACCTCTAGCTCCCGCACTCGCGGCATGTACCCCCCTCTGCGACGAAGCTAAGAAACGACTCCTTCCAGTGTGCCTGCCTTCGTGTGCTGGGCAAAACGCGGGGCGATGACGGCGGCCAGCACGGCGAGGGCGAAGGTGAAGGCGAAGCCCACCAGATAGGTCTCGCCGGTGGCGGTGAACAGGGCCCCGGTGACCGCGACGGCGACGACGGTGAACACGGACTCGCCGACGCCGAGGGCCGCGGTGTTCTGGCCCTCCTCTCCGGTCGCGGACATCTCCAGCACCAGTACGGACACCGTGGGATGCAGCGCGCCGATGCCGAGCCCGGAGATGGCCATGGCCACGTACGCGAGGGCGATCGGCACGGAGTCGATCAGCACGAGCGACATCAGCGCGATGCCGGTGGCGATCATGATGGCGCCACCGCGCAGCGCGGCCAGGTGGCTGATGGTGCCGCGGCCCTTGATCCAGGATCCGGTGGACCAGCCGAGCGCGCCGACGGTCAGGACGATGCCGGCGCCCGTGGGCGTCAGGCCACGATCGCTGATCAGCATGAGCGGGATGAGAACCTCGGCCGCCACCAGCGAGCCGTAGGCCAGGCCGCGGAGCACCGGGGCGCTCGGCAGCCCGCGGGCGGCCCGGAGCGAGCCGCGGGGCAGCAGCCTGGGCAGGGACACGGCCAGCAGGACGATCCCGCCCGCGAGCAGGGGCAGGCCGCGGAGCTGGAGCGCGCTGCCGTACTGGATCAGCGCGGCGGCGACGGCGGTCAGCGTGGCCCAGACCAGCTTGCGCCCGAGGCCGGGGGCGGGCTCGGCCTCGCCGCCGCGCAGGCCCGCGCCCGCGGTGCCGCGCCACAGAAGCAGCGCGCTGGGCACGACGATCAGGGAGACGCCGAGGAAGATCCACCGCCAGTCGGCGTTCTCCACCACGAATCCGGCGATGGCCGGGCCGACCATGGACGGCACCACCCATGCGGCCGAGAACAGTGCGAACACCTTGGGATGCATCTCACCCGGATAGACCCTCGCCACCAGCACATAGAGGGCCACCTGGATCAGGCCCGCGCCGAGCCCCTGGATGAACCGTCCGGCGACGAACACCTCCATGTTCGGCGCGAACCCGGCCACCAGCAGTCCCGCCACGAAGCCCGCCACGCCGGTGCCGACCGCCGGCAGCGGGCCCTTCACGTCGCTCCACCTGCCGCCGAGCACGGTGGCGATCACGCTGGCGGCGAGGGTGGCGCTGAAGGCCAGGTTGTACAGGTGCATGCCGCCGAGCTCGCGCGCCACGACGGGCATCGCCGTCGCCACCGCCATCGCCTCGAACGCCACCAACATGACGAGCGCCACCAGCCCCACGCTGAGCGCCCGGTACTTCGCCGACACCACACTGACGGGAGGTGCTTCAAGAGTTGCGGTCATGCTCGGCAAACTATGCCGAACCCCCTGCTCAGCACATCGGGCGCCGGCCCTAGGCCCTTGGGCTTAGGGCATCCGGGGCCGGTCGCCCTAAGGCATCCGGGGCCCGTGGCCTAAGGCATCCGCGCCGCGAGACCGTCGATCATCAGGTCGAGGCCGTACTCGAAGCGCGCCTGCCCGTCGTCGGCGATCAGATCGTCGACGTGCTCGGCGATGTGCGGGAACCGCTCGGCAGGCAGGGCGCGGTAGTGGCTCTCGATGTGGCCGACGAACGACTTGAAGTATTCCTCCAGGCCGAGACCCGTGGCCCGCATCCTGCCGAAGTGCAGCGAGCCCTCGAAGGCGTCGCCGGTGATGTAGAGGGAGATCCGGTCGACGGCGAGCGAGGCGTCACGCGGCGCCATGCCGGCGTCGATGAGCAGGCCGAAGACGTATTCGGCGATCCGCAGCGCGTTCGGGCCGACGGGGATGCTGGCCAGCGCGGCCCTGGCCACGTCGGCATGGCTGCCCAGCACCCGGTGGCACTCGATCGCGTACTCGCGCAGCTGCTCCTTCCAGCGGGCCGGGTCGGGGTCGGCCAGGTGGATCTCGCCGAGCACCCGGTCATAGATGAGCTCCAGGAGCTCCTCCTTGTTGGCGACGTGCGCGTAGAGCGAGGCGGGCCCGGTGTCGAGCTCCTGCGCGACGCGGCGCATGCTCAGCCCGTCGAGGCCCTCGGCGTCAAGGATCCGCGATCCCGTCTCGACGATCAGGTCCTGGCTCAGCTGCCGCCTGAGCTGAACCGGCTTACGCGCCTTACGCCACGGCGGGGTCGGGACGTTCTCGCTGCTTCCCATGACGAACACTGTACTTGACACGAACACTGTTCGCCACTAAAACGGTGTTCGTAGCGAACGGTGTTCGTAGTTAAAAACGGTGTTCTACCAAGGAGTCCCCCATGACCGTCACCGCCCCCCAGGCGGACTCGGAGGTCCAGCCCTACCGCTGGCGCTGGGTCGCGCTGTTCGTCATCCTGGCCGCCGAGGTCATGGACCTGCTGGACGCGCTGGTCACCTCCATCGCCGCACCGACCATCCAGAAGGATCTGGGCGGCTCGTCGAGCCTGGTGCAGTGGCTGGTGGCCGGTTACACGCTGGCCATGGCCGTCGGCCTGATCACCGGTGGCCGACTCGGCGACCTCTACGGCCGCAAGCGGATGTTCGTGATCGGCGCCCTGGGCTTCACCGCCGCCTCATTGCTGTGCGGGATCGCCGCGAACCCGGAGATGCTGATCGCCGGTCGCGTTGTGCAGGGCCTGTTCGGCGCCGTGATGCTGCCGCAGGGGCTCGGTCTGATCAAGGAGATGTTCCCGCCGCAGGAGATGGGCAAGGCGTTCGGCATGTTCGGCCCGGTCATGACGATCTCGTCCGTGGGCGGCCCGATCCTGGCCGGCTGGCTGATCGACGCCGACCTGTTCGGCACCGGCTGGCGCATGATCTTCCTGATCAACCTGCCACTCGGGCTGGCCGCCGCGCTGGCCGGGATGCGGTTCCTGCCGGAGTTCAGGCTCTCCAACGCCACCCGGCTCGACCTGGTCGGCATGCTGCTGGTCTCGGCCGCCGCGTTCCTGCTGATCTTCCCGCTCATCCAGGGCCGCGAGCTGGACTGGCCCGCCTGGACGTTCGTGTCGATGGCCGCCTCGATCGTGGTGTTCGCCGTCTTCGGCCGGTACGAGAGCCGCCGCGCCGCTTCCGGCAAGGACCCGCTGGTCACGCCGAGCCTGTTCCGCAAGCGCGCCTTCACCGGCGGCCTGGTGGCCGGGCTGGCCTTCTTCTCCGGCATGATCGGCCTCAGCCTCGTCTTCACCCTCTACACCCAGGTCGGGCTCGGCTACAGCCCGCTCAAGGCCGGCCTCACCGGTCTGCCGCAGGCCATCGGCGGCGTGATCGGCTTCGGCCTGGCCATGTCGGGCCTGCAGGAGAAGCTCGGGCGGGGCCTGCTGCAGATCGGCACCGCGGTGATGGCGGTGGGCGCGGGCGTGCTGGGCCTGACCATCCACCTGGTCGGCACCGACGTCAGCCCCTGGCAGCTGTCCCCCGGTCTGGCCTTCGTGGGCATCGGGATGGGCCTGACCATGGCGCCGTTCTTCGACATCGTGCTCTCGGGCGTCGAGCCGCACGAGTCCGGCTCGGCGTCGGGCACGCTGACCGCGACCCAGCAGCTCGGCGGCGCGCTCGGCAGCGCCCTGCTCGGCACGCTCTTCTTCAACCTGCTCAAGAGCCAGTGGAGCTTCGGCTCGGCGATGCAGGTCACCATCTGGGTCGAGATCGGGCTGCTGGTGCTGACCTTCCTGCTGGCGTACCTGCTGCCGCGTAAGGCCAGCGTGGAGCAGCCCGGGCACTGACCCACCTGCTTCTGAAACCCACACCTGTTCCAAAGGGCCGCGACCTGGTGTCGCGGCCCTTTCGCCATGTTTCAGGAACCCATGCCGACGTGCCGTTCGACCCACTGGGCGATGTCGCGCCGTTCGATCGCGGCGGCCATCAGGTCCGGGAACGCGTCGGGCGTACACGCGAAGGCCGGGACCCCCATCGCGGCCAGCGCGGCGGCGTTCTCGTGGTCGTAGAAGGGCGCGCCCTCGTCGGACAGCGCCAGCAGCACGATCACCTGAACGCCTGCCTGGGTCATCGCGGCGACCCTGCGCAGCATCTCCTGCCGTACGCCGCCCTCGTAGAGGTCGCTGATGAGGATGAAGATCGAGTTGGCCGGCCGCGTGATGAGGCCCTGGCTGTAGGCGATGGCCCGGTTGATGTCCGTACCGCCGCCCAACTGCGTGCCGAACAGCAGCTCGACCGGATCATGCAGCTGATCCGTCAGGTCCACCACGGCCGTGTCGAACACCACCAGCGACGTCTTGAGCGACCGCATCGATGCCAGCACCGCGCCGAACACGCTCGAGTAGACCACCGAGGCCGCCATCGACCCGCTCTGGTCGATGGCGAGCACCACCTCGCGCTGCACGGACCGCTGCCTGCGCGCGTAGCCGACGAGCCGCGAGGGGACGACCGTGTTCTTCTCGGGCAGGTAATTCTTGAGGTTCGCCCTGATCGTCCGGTCCCAGTCGATGTCGGACACCCGCTTGGGCCGGTGGGTCCTGGCCGAGCGGTCGAGCGCGCCGGTGACGGCGGCCCTGGTCTTCTGGGCGAGCCTGCGTTCGAGCTCCTGTACGACCCTGCGCACCACCGCCCTGGCCGACTCGCGTGCTTGGTCGGGCATGACCCGGTTGAGCGCCAGCAGCGTGCCGACCAGGTGTACGTCGGGCTCGACGGCCTCCAGCATCTCGGGTTCGAGCAGCAGCCTGGTGAGATTGAGCCGCTGGATCGCGTCCTTCTGCATGACCTGGACGACGGTCGAGGGGAAATAGGTTCTGATGTCGCCCAGCCACCGCGCCACCCGGGGCGCCGAGGCGCCTAGACCGCCGTCGCGGTCGTACACGGCGGCCAGCGCCCGGTCCATGTCCGCGTCGGCGCCCTCAAGCCCGCTGAGGCCCGCCCCGCCCGCGCCTCCTTGGCGACCGGCGCAGATGCCGTCGGCGTCGCCACCGCCCAGCACCAGCCGCCACCTGCGCAGCCGCTCGTCCATCCGCTCAGTCATGCTCTCTCCCGCCGTTCCGCGCTCTCCCTAAGATCGCCAGCACGCTCAGCCATGCTCTCCCCTGCCGATCCGCGCTCTCCCCAGAATCGCCAGTACGGTCCGCTCGGCCGCCGCCGCCCGCTGTTCGTCCACGGCCTGCTCCCCCGCCCGTCCCGACCAGTCCGACCGCTCCGCCGATCGGACGCGCTCGCCGATCGCCCGGCGTTCGGGTGCGGCGAAGCTCCCGAACGTACGACGGAGCAGCGGCAGCACATCGACGAACTGCTCGCCGTCCAGCCCGGTCAGCCAGGCGTCGACCAGGCCGAGCAGCCTCGGGTCGTGCACCAGCAGCAGCCCGCCGCCGCCCAGGAAGCCCTCGATCCACGAGGCGGCCCTGGTGGGCGCGTGGCCCCTGGACATCGCCCGCGACATCCGGTCGCCGGCGTCGTCGAGCTCGCCGGCGTCGAGCAGGATCCTGGTCAGCCGCCCCTCGATCAGCCCGTGCAGGTCGGGGCGGTCACTCATCCCACGCAACGTGACCAGCCACCGGCTGAGCGGCGACGCCGCCTGACGGGAGGTCGGCTCCTGCCCGGCGGGATTTTCCGGCGGTGAGCCGGTCGGTTCCTCTGACATCAGTGCGACGGCCGCGTGGACGGCATCGACGCCGGTGAGCAGTGCGGCGGCCGCCTCGTCGTCGAGGCCGGTGACCGCGACGGGCAGGCCGACGCAGATGCGGTCGAGCATGGACCGGACGATCACCGCCAGGCCCTCGGCCGACGTGCCGCGTACATCGCCGTAGCGATGGGCGCGGACCATCGCCGGCAGCGCGGCCATCAGGTGGGTGACGTCGGTGTCGAGCGCGGCCTTGGCCGAGAGGGCGGCCAGGACCTCGGGCAGCGCCTCCGGCAGGTCGGCCAGCAGGCAGCGTTCGACCAGCCCGGTCAGGTCGGCCAGCGTCACCGACGCCGCCGAGGCGAGGTCGCGGGCCCGCTGCGCGGCGGCGGAGGCGACCGTGATGCCGAGGGCCGCCGCCTCGACGAGCGCCAGGTCGAACTCGGGCCGCCACTGCAGCGTCCACGTCTCCCTGAACGTCCCCTTCCCCCTGGCCTCCCCGAGCACCCCCCACTCCACGTCGAGCAGCCGCAGCCGGTGCAGCAGGTGGCTGCGGTCGAGGTCGAGCGGTTTGCGCAGGTCGAGCCCGAACGCGCGGTCCAGCGCCTCGGGCTTCAGCTTGAGCCGTCGCTGCTGCTCACGCAGATCGCGCTGGAGCGGCACCATGGGCGTGCCGTCGGAGACGTGGCCGAGCCGGTCGCCGACGACCAGGCGCCGCTGGATCAGCTCCACCGCCAGGTCGTCGCCCTCGCACAGCACCGCCCTGGCCGCCTCGGTGACCTCGCCGAGCCCGGCCAGCGGGCGTCCGCGCAGGGTGGCCAGGCTGTGCGCGAGGCGTACGGACTCGATGACGTGCGCGGACGACACCGCGAGCCCTTCGTCGCGGAGCACCGCCGCCGCTCCGGCCAGCCACCGCTCCACGGGGCGGTCGGGGGCGGTGAACAGGTGGTGGTACCAGCCGGGCGAGGAGATGCCCGCGCCGTAGCCGCTCCACGAGGCCAGCCGCCCGTACGTCCACGGCACCCACGTCAGCTGCGCCTTCACCTTGGGCAGGCCGCGCAGAAGGGCGTCGTCGGCCTTGGCCGGGGGCAGCGGGGCGGTCAGGGCGGGGACGTGCCAGGCACCGCAGATCACCGCGATGCGGTCGTGGCCCTGTCTGATGGCGGTGCGGAGGGTCTTGCGCATGTACGCCTCGCGCCTGGCCTCACGCTCGTCGGGCTCGTGGCCCTCGCGGACCGCGGCCATGGCCTCGGCGATCACCTCGAACGGCGTGTCGCCCCGGTGCTCGACGACGTCCTCCCACCAGCGCTCGGGATCGTCGTAACCGGCTGCGGCGGCCAGGGTGCCGATGGGATCGACCCGCAGACGCTCGGGATCGGAGCCCGGCCGGGGCTCAGGACCCGCCTCGGGACGCGCCTCGGGGCCGGGCTCGGGACCCGCGTCGGGGCCTGGCTCAGGGTTGGCAGCCCGAAGATTGGGGCTGTCGGGGTTAGGGCTGTCGGCGTCGGAGGTGCCGGGAGTGACGCTTTCGGGGGCGTCAGCGTCAAGAGCGTCGGGAGTGACGGTCTCGGAGGCGTCGGTGTCGGGGGGCTCGGCCAGGGTGTGGGCTGCCGGGAGGTCGCAGAAACGTACCGGGATGCCGGCCGCCGTGCCGTACAGGATGGCCTGCCACTCGGGCGAGAACCCGGCGAACGGCCAGAAGGCCGCGCTGGACGCCTGGCCGGGCACGTGCGCGAGCAGTGCGACCGGCGGTTCGAGCTCGGGCGCGAGGGCCACCAGCGCGTCGGCCTCCGGCGGTCCCTCGATGAGGATCAGGTCGGGGCGGAGGCGTTCGAGCTCCGCCCGCACGGCGCGCGCCGAGCCGGGGCCGTGGTGCCGGACACCAAGGATCGAGACGCTCATGACACCTCGCGGCAGGCGCGGTAGAAGTCGCGCCAGTCGGAGCGCTCGCGGACGACCGTTTCGAGGTATTCGCGCCACACCACCCGGTCGGACACCGGCTCCTGCACCACCGCGCCCACGATCCCGGCGGCCACGTCAGAGGGTCGTAGCACGCCGTCGCCGAAGTGGGCCGCGAGGGCGATGCCGCTGGTCAGCACCGAGATGGCCTCGGCCGTGGACAGGGTGCCGCTGGGTGATTTGACCTTGGTACGGCCGTCCTCCGTCACACCCGTGCGCAGCTCCCGGAACACCGTCACCACGCGGCGGATCTCCGCCAGCCCCGTGCTGGTCTCGGGCAGCTCCAGCGAGCGGCCGAGCTGGGTGACGCGGCGCGAGACGATGTCCACCTCCTCCTCGGCGGTGGCGGGCACCGGGAGCACGACGGTGTTGAAGCGGCGGCGCAGGGCGCTGGACAGCTCGTTGACGCCCCGGTCGCGGTCGTTGGCGGTGGCGATGACGTTGAAGCCGCGTTCGGCCTGGACCTCCCGGTTGAGCTCGGGGATCGGCAGCGTCTTCTCCGACAGGACGGTGATCAGGGCGTCCTGTACGTCGGAGGGCATGCGGGTGAGCTCCTCGACGCGGGCGATCCGGCCCTCGGCCATGGCCCGCATGACGGGCGACGGGGTCATCGCTTCCACGGACGGGCCCTCGGCCAGCAGCCGCGCGTAGTTCCAGCCGTAGCGGATGGCCTCTTCTGCCGTCCCGGCCGTACCCTGCACCAAAAGGGTGGAGTCGCCGCTGATCGCGGCGGCCAGGTGTTCGGACAGCCAGGTCTTGGCCGTGCCGGGCACACCGAGCAGCAGCAGCGCGCGGTCGGTGGCCAGGGTGGCGACGGCGACCTCGACGATGCGGCGGGCGCCCACGTATTTCGGGGTGATCTGCCGGCCGTCGCCAAGGATGTACGTGGTCACGGCCCACGGTGACAGCTTCCAGCCGGGTGGCCTGGTCCGGTCGTCGTCCTTGGCGAGTACGGCCAGCTCCTCGGCGTACTGATCTTCCGCATGGGGGCGCAGAACGGTCATGAGAGCTCCTTCATCAGGTCGGCACGGAAGCGCAGCAGGGCGGCGACCTGCTGGATGGGCTGGACGGGCGAGTAGTTCTCGGCCAGCTCGGCGAGCGCCGGGTCGATGTGCTCGCCGGCCAGTTTGATCAGCTCGCCGAGGTTCCACGGCTGAGTGGTGGCCACCTTGGTGATCTTGCGGAGGACCGCCGTCGCCAGCTTCTCCCGCCAGTGCGAGGACACGCCGCCCAGCACCATGATCAATTGGCTGTCCAGGTCATGCTTTTTCACGAAATCGGCGGCAAGCTGTTGCTGCTCGTCCGACCCCAGCGCCTCCAGCAGGTCCGCGATCGGGTCCCACGCGAACATCGCCCGCGCCCACTCCGGATCCCGCTGCAGCACGGCCGCGCGCACCCAGGCGGTCTTCACCTCACCGTCCCAGTCAGGGATCTTCATCTTGAGCAGCTTGGCGGGGCTGCCCCAGAGAGCGAGGGGCGCGCGGGCGATGACCTGCTGGAGCCACCAGGCCCGCTCTCCGGTGCCTCGCGGGGGCTTGGCCCGGATGCCGTCACGCTCCATCGCCTTGTCGCACGCTGTGGGCGCCTCGACGATGATCGTGCTTCTGGTGACGGTCAGGCAGCTTCGCGCGCGTACGGCCATGCGCTGGGCCAGCCGCGACTCGGGGAGGCGGGTGAGGAGGTTGGCGGCCTGCTGGCGTACCTCTCTCCTGCGGTCGTCGAGGGCCTGCTCCAGGAACGGCTCGTCGTCCATCGACAGCCCGTCGGCCAGCACCTCGACGAACGCCGCCCGGTCGTCCGGCCCCTCACGCTCCCAGCCCGCCTCCAGCAGCGCCCTGGCCTGCTTGGGGTCGTGCCTTCGGAGGTGGCTCAGGTAGGCGCGCCGGTCGGCCGAGCTGCCCAGCTCCCATGTCTCGCCGGTCGGCTCTTCGAGCAGGTACGCCCAGTCCGGGTTCAGGGCGGCCAGCCACCTGCCGCGCTGCCCGGCGACCAGGCCGAGATTCGCTCTGATCGACTGGTCGCGTCTGCCCCGGTCGAGGAGTTCGGGCAGGACGTACGGGGGCACTCTGCGGCCTGCGGTGGAGGCGGCGGCCAGCCATTCGGGGAGCAGGCGGTCGTACTCGCCGCCCAGGATCCTGGCCAGGCGCTCGGCGGCCTGGGCGGTCACGGCGGGCAACTCCTCGTCGTTCGCCCACCCCTGCTCGGTGGCCTCACCCGCCGTCGTCTCACCCGCCAGCGCCTTGCTCTCGGCCCCCTCGCCTGCCGTCGCCTCACGCGCTGTCGTCCGGCCCTCGGCCCTCTCGCGTGCTGTCGCCTCACGCGCTGTCGTCTCGCCCCCGGCCCTCTGACCCTCGGTCGACTCGCCCTCGGCCTGCTCGCCCGCTGTCGTCTGGTCCTCGGTCCTGCCGTTCCTGGACGGCTCGATGAGTTGCTGGCCGGCGCGGCGGCGCACCACTTCTACGGCGGCGCTTTCAAGCAGGTCCCCCTCGTACGGCCTGCGGTCGGTGCCGACCAATGCCGTCGATGCCAGGTCGTCCCAGGTCACAGGATCACCGCCGTTCCGTCGTCGGCCCAGGTGGTCAGCGGGCGCAGGCCCAGTGGGGTCCACTCGGCGGCCACGGTCACCGGCCGCCCGCCGGAGACGGCGATCAGCCGCCACGGGTCATGTGACCTCGGGTGCAGCGGGAACCCGCCCACAGAAGTGCGGCCAGGAACCACGCCCGCAAGCACGACGGGCCAGGAGTCGGTCCACGGGTCGGCGGTCACGGCGGCGGCGATCTCGCCAAGCGCCTCCTCCGGCGACACCCCGGGCGGAACCCGACCGGCGAACTCACTCCGACCGTCGAGATCACCCCGACCGGTGAGCTCACTCCGGCTGCCGAGTTCCGCCCGGTCGTCGAGATCCGCCCCACCAGCGGGGTCCATAGGGCCGACGAGATCACTCCGGCTGCCGGAACCCGTCCGACCGTCGAGATCCATCCGGCTGTCGGGGACGCTCCGATCTCCGGAATCCGGTCCACCGGCAAGGTCTGTCCGACTGCCTAGATCACTCCCACTATCGAGATCCGCCCGACTGTCAGGGACGCTCCGGCCTCCGGAATCCGGTCCACCGGCAAGGCCCGCCCGGCCGTTGGGGGCGCTCCGGCCTGCGGCGTCGCTCTGGCCTGCGAAGGTCATCCGGTCAGCGGGAAGGCTTCGAGAGGTGGCGTGGCGGGTGGCCACCAGGGCGCGGAGGGGTGCGGCGCCTGGGTAGAAGGCGACGTCGGCGTCGATCGTGGTGCCGGTGACCAGCGAGGCGTCGAGCGGCTGGCCGGAGGCGGCGAAGGACAGGATCAGCGCCGCCCGGCCCGTGTCGTGGCCCCGGAGCCAGACCCGGCGGGCGGTCAGCCGGTCGTGTTCCTCGTCTCGCCTGCCCACCACGTGCCACCGGTCGCGTACGACCGGCCGGACCAGCACGTCCTCCCGCGCGACGGGGAAGCCCGCGCGGATCAGGACGGTCTGGCGCAACGGCCCCGGCAGCTCGGCTCGCCGCCGGTAGGCGACCGCCAGCAGGTTGATCAGCGAGTATTCGGCCAGCAACCGACTCGGCCAGTCGTCGGCCATGCGCACCTCCCGTAACCGGGAGAGCGTGTTGGCGACGCCGGGCGCCTGGGCGTCGACGAGGCGTTTGGCCAGGTCGTCCCATTCGTCGGCATCGGTCCCCGCCAGGCCCTGCCGCACCTGGTCGGCCAGCCACCGTTCGAGCTCGGCCAGTCCGGCACTGACCCGCGCATGCCGAACGGACTCGAACCCCGCACCCCGCCCACCACCCGACCTACCAGTGGACGACGCCCCCGAGCCCAGACCGGAACCATCACCGGCCGCCAAGCCCGAGCTACGCCCACCTTCCACGCCCAAGCCCGAGGCCGTGCCCGCACCCGAGGCCAAGCCCGAATCTGAGCCCAGCCCACCATCCGGGCCCGAGGCCGCACCCGAATCAGTGCCCGAGATCGTTCCCGGCCCGCCGCCCAAGCCCATGCCCGACGCCGTACCCGATCCGCCTTCCGAACCGGACCCGCCGCCCAGGCCCATGCCCGTGCTCGACGCCGTACCCGATACGCCTTCCGAAAGAGACCCTTCGTCCAAGCCTGTGCCCAGATCCGACGCGGTGCTTGGGTCGGCACTCGACCCGGCGTTCGGCGTCGGATCCGAGTCGGGCCAGTCGGCCAATTCCGGGTCGCTCTCGGCCTCTTCGGCGGCACGGGCGCGGGCGGCCTCGAGCTTGGCCGCCGCCTTGGCGGCACGTTCCGTACGCATGGCGATCCACTCCGCCGCCCACGGCGGCAGCGAATCGGCGGCCGGAACCCCGTCTGCCGACCACATGAGCAGCAGCCCGAGCGCGTGCTTGCACGGAAACTTCCGGCTGGGGCAGCTGCACCGATATGCGGGCTCGGAGAGATCGACACACGCCATGTAGGGCGTGGCTCCACTCCCCTTGCACTCACCGAACAGCACGTCGTCAGTCGTGCCGCGCAAGCTCCATTTGCCAGGTGCCGCCACGCCCTGCGCCGCCTTCTGGGACGAGGCGTCGGGGGCGAGAGCGAGCACCTGATCACGGCTCCACCGTTCGATCACTTGCCGCAGACTAGCCAGCTCGACCGACAATTACTGCCCGCTCCAACCGATCCACCAAGAAGATCCACACGGCTGCTGGTCAGGGTGAGATGACGTCGCTCCACCTCACTCCTGTCGGTCGCTCCCCTGCGCTCCTGTCAGTCGGTCCACCCCACTCCTGTCGCTCGGTCCACCCCACTCCTGTCGCTCGGTCCACCCCACTCCTGTCGCTCGGTCCACCGCACTCGTCGGCACCCAGGCGATCCGTTCGCCACCAAACGACCTCACCGCTGTCGCGAACTCCAGCACGTAGGATCACCCACGTGGAGCTGACGATCTATCCCAGTGGCCCGTCCATCAAGGTCGCCGACGAGGCCGAGGCCCTGGCCAGTGAGCTGGACGGCCAGCTGGTCCTCGACGGCACCCGCTTCCTGCGCCGTGACGTCACCGGCGCGGCGATCGCGTTCGTGGAGCGCCCGCCCATCGCCCGCGCCCTGGACCTGCTGCCCCATCCCGAGGGCGGCTGGTTCCGCGAGACCTGGCGGAGTCCCGTCACCTTCCTGCCCGCCGGTTATCCCGGGCCCCGCGCCTCCGCCACCGGCATCTACTTCCTGCTGGGTCCCGGTGAGGAGTCGGTGCCGCACGTGGTCCGGTCCGACGAGGTGTGGCTGTGGCATCGGGGCGGCCCGCTGGACCTGACCATCGGCGACGAGAGCGTCATCCTGGGCCCGCTGGTCGAGGACGGCCAGGTGCCGCAGGCCGTGGTGCCGGGTGGCGTGTGGCAGTCGGCCCGGCCCGCCGGCGGCGAGGAGGTCCTGGTCAGCTGCGTCGTCTCACCGGGATTCGACTTCGCCGACTTCACCGCGTGAATCGAGTGGAAGCCATGGACGGACTTCACCGCGCGAATCGAGCAGGAGCCATGGACGTACGACCCGACAGCGAGCACCCGATCAGGCGCCTCTCGACCGAGGTCGTGTACGAGAGCCCGTACCTGCGCATGCGCGAGGACCGCATCCGCCGCCTGGACGGGTCCGAAGGCATCTACTCGTACGTCGAGAAGCCCGACTACGCGCTGGTCATCCCGGTCGAGAACGACGGGCTGCACCTGGTGGAGCAGTACCGCTACCCGATCCGCGCCCGGTCGTGGGAGTTCCCGCAGGGCACGTTCCCGGAGATGCGGACCGGTGACCCCGAGCACCTGGCACGCGAGGAGCTGCGCCAGGAGACCGGCCTGACGGCGGCGGACATGCGGCACCTGGGCCGGCTGAGTTGCGCCAAGGGCATGTCGTCACAGAGCTTCGACGTGTTCGTGGCCACCGGGCTGGAGCCGGGGCCCAACGAGCTGGAGGTCGAGGAGCAGGACCTGCTGCATCGGTGGTTCAAGCGCGCGGACTTCGAGGCCATGATCCGCGACGGCGAGATCACGGACGCCGCGACGCTGGCGGCCTACACACTGTTCTTGCTCTCGAACCAGTAGGTCATCCCGCTCGAACGACACCAAGGGCAAATCGGCTTAAAGACGGGATCGAGAATTCCGCTGGGTCCTCGGATTCCATAGGACGGCAGCTAAAGCCCCGTCTGCAGGGAATTGCGCCTTTTCGCCCCGCGGCTTCCACAGCTTCCTCGCAAGGGAGCCACCGCGAGCGGTTCCCGGATCCGCGCGGCCACGCCCGCGAGCGGTTCCGGAATCCGCGCGGCCACGCCAGGGTTACCCGGCGGCCGGGGCGTTGAGCAGCAGCGCGGCGGGACGGCGGGGTGATCACGAGGCCATTGAGCGGGCGACGGGACAAGCCGTGAAGACGGACAGTGGCCACCGCCAGCCCCACCTGTCGCACACGCCACGGCGCATTACCCACTCGTCCAGCTCCAAGTCGGACCAAATGTCAAGATGCCGCACCCCCTAGAAATCCCTGATTTCGCGTGTACATCCCCGGCGTAACCGAACAGATGTGACATGCTGCCCACAAATCACGGAAAAGAGTTCGCATGTGCGGTGCGTCACTAAGAGTGATTATCTGTGATAAATACGCGATTACGCGGTTCGGCCTACTGTCGATCCTGGCCTCCCGGGACGACGTCAACGTGATCGAGACCACCGACAGCGGAGTCCATGCGATCATGCTCGCCCGCAAGCATCATCCTGAGGTCGTGGTCACGGGGCTGACCCTCGGCGGGCTGTCCGGGCTGGAGCTGATCCAGCGATTACGGGCCGAGAAGCTGGACCCTGAGCCTCGGGTGGTCGTGTTCACCGTCGACCACACCGACCAGACGGTCACCGACGTGCTGCGCGCGGGCGCGAACGGGCTGCTGACCCAGGATTCCACGCAGGACGAGGTCGTCGCCGTTATCAGGGCGGCGGGCCGGGGCCAGACCATGCTCTCGCCCGTCGTGACCCAGCGGCTGGTCGACTGGTTCAGGCAGCGGGAGCCCCCTCCCGCCGAGCTGGAGCAGCCCACGCTGGCCGGGCTGACGCCGCGCGAACAGCAGGTGCTGCTCCTGGTCGCGCAGGGGCGGTCGACCGAGGAGGTGGCGGGCGAGTTGTACATCGGGGTCAGTACGGTACGGACACATTTGCACCGGCTCCGCGCGAAGTTGAAGGCGAAGGACCGAGCCCAGCTGGTCTCCTTCGCCTACCGTTCCGGCCTCATGTCAACCTGACGGCCGTTGCCGCTCAGGCCCCAGATCAACCTGACCGCCGCGCAGAGGTCTGGCGCGTCGCCAGCGGGCCGAGCGCGAGTGAGCCGAGTACGACGGCCGCCGCCAGCGCGAACGTCCCCGGGTAGCTGATGTCCGCGACCACCCCGCCGACCAGCCCCGCGAGCCCGAAGAAGATGTCGTACAGCGAGCTCAGCGCCCCCAGCGCCGCCCCCCGCTCCGCCTCCGGCGCCCGGCTGATCGTGATCATCGCAAGGGACGGGTAGAGCAGGGTGAACCCCGCCCCCGACAGCACCGCCCCCACCGCCGCCACCCACCAGCCGGGCGCGAATCCGATCATGGCCAGGCCGGCGGCCTGCGCGAGGCTCGACGCGACGATCACCGGCATCGGGCCGAGCCGGTCCGGGAGGCGCCCGGCCACGAGCCGGGTCACAATGTACGCGGCGCTGAACACGCTCAGCAGTACGGGCCCGTTGGAGATCCCTCTGGAAGACAGGGCCAGCGCGCCGAAGCCGACCAGCACGCCGTACCCGAACGCCCCCATGCCCAGCGCCAGCCCCGGCAGCACCGCCGCGCCCGGGATGAGCTTGCGCGACACGACCGGCAGCCGCGCGCCGGACGGCAGCAGGCTCAGCACCGCGACGGCGAGGAGCGGCAGGAGCACGGCGGCGGCCCACACCGCCGGGTAGGAGCCGAAACGATACAGCGACTCGCCCAGGGCGGGCCCGGCCATGAAGCCGCCCCACATCGCCAGGCCGTACCAGCCGACGATCTGTCCCCGGCGGTTCTCGGGCGCGAGCTGGACCGTCCACACCGAGCCCGCCGTGAACAGGAGCGCCTCGGCGACGCCCATGACGAGCCGGGTGGTGATGAGGCCGGGCAGGCCCCACGGGAGCGCGTACAGGGCGCCGACGACGGCGGCCAGCGCCGAGCCGGCCAGCATCAGCCGGCGACCGCCGAACCGCTGCGCCAGCTGCCCGCCGTAGGGGCGCAGCGCCAGTGTCACCGCCGCGGTCGCGGTGAAGGCCGCGCCCACGGCGAACGGGGTGCCGCCCAGTTCCTCGGTCACCAGCCGCGGGATCACCGGCACCGCCGCGCCGAACGCCGTGAACGTGACGAACAGCGTAACCATCAGCCCGGCGAACGTCCGCACCCAGGGCATCATCGTCCGTCGTTCATCAGCGGGACCGCTCACAGGCCGCGGGTGTTGCCACCGTCCACCAGCAGCACCACACCCGTGATGAAGGAGGTGTGCTCACTGGCCAGGAACGCGGCGATCGCCCCGAAGTCGCCCGGCCGCCCGATCCTGCGCATCGGCAGGCCCTCGGCCACCCGTGCCAGCGCCGCGTCCGCCTCGTCGCCGAACTGGTGGTCCAGCGCGGGCGTGCGGTGGAAGCCCTGGGCGAGGACGTTCACGGTGATGCCGCGCGGGCCGAGGCTCGGTACGAGCCCCTTGGCGAAGCCCAGCACGCCGAGCCGGGCGACGGCCGACAGGCCGGTCAGGGGCAGCGGCTGGCGTACCGCCTCGGAGGTGAGCATCAGCACCCTGCCCCAGCCGGTGTCCAGGTGCGGCAGGGCGGCCAGGACGACGCTCACGTGCGGGATCGTGTTGTCCTCCAGCGCCCGCCGGTACACGGGCACGTCGAACTCCTCCAGCGACCCGTGCGGCACCCCGCCCGAGCTGCTGACCACGATGTGCAGCGAGCCGAACTCGTCAGCGGTGCGCCCCACCCACTTGGCCACGGCCGCCTCGTCGCGCACGTCCACGCTGGTGCTGAGCACCCGTCCCGGACCCGCGGCGTCGATCTCGGCGTGCGCCCGCGCCAGCCGGTCGGGCTCGCGCGCGCAGATGGACACGTGCGCGCCCTCGGCCGCCAGCGTGCGGGCAACGGCCAGCCCGAGCCCGCTGCTGGCCGCCGCCACGAGCGCGACCCGTCCGTTCAACCCAAGGTCCATGACCAGACACCTCTCAGGAGACCAGCAGGAAGTGCTGCGGCAGATGTACGGCCAGGCCGACGCGGGTGCTCGCCTCAATGACCTCGGTGTCCCTGCGCAGCCGCAGCGTGGACTGCGCGGGGTCGAGCAGTGTCACGGCCGCGCGGAAGTCGCCGAGCAGTGCGTCCCCCGCGCCGATCATGCGGGTGCGCGAGACGCGGATCCCGGCCGTCGCCAGCCGGTCGAGCGCGCCGTCCCGGACCAGCTTCCAGTACAGGCCGGGGTGGGTGACGATGCCGTCGCACGAGCCGCCGGTCTCCTCGACCTCGGCCGCCGCCTCGGTCAGCACGTCCTCGGGATCGCCGTCGAACGGCGCGTGGCGCGACTCCGCCAGGTGCAGCAGCCCGTCGATCGCGCCGTCGCCAGATCCGTGCAGCAGGATCTGGTTCTCGACCGTGGACAGCCGTACGAGCACGCGGTAGTCCACGAAGGCGGCGAGCAGGCCGGGCTCGTCGAGCACGCCCTTGGGCACGGGCACGCCGACCTTGACCTCGGTCAGGCCGGCCACGCGGACGCTGGCGGCGAAGACGGACTCGGGCGTCTCGGCGTACGACGTCCCCGACGGCGTCAGCTCGCGCGGTGGCGCCTCGTGGACGTAGGGCACCTGCCCGTCGCCCACCTTCACGCTCTTCAGCAGGTGCCGGACCGTGTAGCGCGGCCGGGTCTTGAACAGCGGGAACGCCTCGGTCAGCGCCAGCCGGTACGGTACCTCGACGTCGCCGCCGTTCCGCGAGCCCGCCACCGCCCACGCGAACTCCTCGCCAGGAGACATGCCCGTCCCTCCGTTGAAATCGTTGTCAACGCTGAGCTGATTTGGTGGCTACAAACCGTCCGAGCACGAGGTAATCCATCTCGGTCTTCAGGAAGCAGTCCATGGCGTCGGCCGGAGAGCACACGATGGGCTCGCCGGCCACGTTGAACGAGGTGTTGATGAGACAGGGCACCCCGGTCAGCTCGGTGAAGGCACGCAGCAACTCCGCCAGCAGCGGGTTGTCCTCCTCACGGATCGTCTGAATCCTGGACGTGCCGTCCACGTGCGTGGCGCCGGGAATCAGGTCGCGGTAGCCGGGCCGTACGGGGAAGACGAACGTCATGTACGGCGAGGCCCGCTTCTTCCCCATCTCGAACACCTCGGGGGCCACGTCCTCCAGGACGACGGGCGCGAACGGCCGGAACGGCTCCCGGTGCTTGATCCGGTCGTTGATGATGTCCTTGATATCGCCGAACCAGGGATTGGCCAGGATGCTCCGGTTGCCCAGCGCGCGCGGCCCGTATTCGGTCCGGCCCTGGAACCAGCCGAGCACGCACTTCTCCCGCAGCAGCGTGGCCGTCTCCCGCGCCACGTCACCGGGTGCCAGCTCGCGCCATTCGACGCCCCCCGCGTGGGCTTCGAGCGTGGCGAGGATCTCGTCGTCGCCGTACGCGGGCCCCAGGTACGGCGAGCCGGAGACCCGCGGCTTGTCGCCCGCCTCCTGACTGGCGTAGAAGGCGGCGCCGATGGCCACACCCGGGTCGCTGGCGCCGAAGCTCACCTCCATCTCGGCGAACCTGGAGCCTTCGAGCAGCTTGGTGTTGTTGACGCAGTTCAGCGCCAGGCCGCCCTCGAACAGCAGCCTCGGGAGCGCGCTGCGCTCCTCCAGCGCGCGCAGCTGGTGGGCCGTCACCGCCTCGACCATCTCCTGGGCGGCCGCGGCGACCCGGACCCGCACGTCGAAGTCCTCCCTGCCGTCCGGGTCCGTGTCGAAGATCCGGTCGAACAGCGCGTAATAGGCGCGTACGGCCCGCGGCGCGTAGGGGATGGTGTAGCGGCCGTTGTCCGTCAGCGCCACCACGTGCTTGAGCAGCGGGTTGGGCTCTGGCGGCGGGCCGTGGCCGGCCAGGCCCATGACCTTGTACTCGTCGTTGTTGGGCATGAAGCCGAGATACCTGGTCAGCACCGCGAACAGCAGGGCCAGCGAGTTGTCCCCGTCCACGGTCGCGTCGTCGAACAGGCGCACCTTGCCGTCGCGTACCTCGCCGAGGATCGCCGACAGCCACTCCGCCCGGCCGTCGCTGACCACGAAGGCCGCCTCCCGGCCTCCGGACAGGTGGTATCCCGTCATCAGGTGGGCGAGGTGATGGGGCACCGTGACCAGCTTCTCGGCGGTCAGCGGGTGGCCCGTGTGCTCGCGGAAGTCGGCGAGAATGGCCTCCTGGCTGAATATCCTGGTATAGGTGTCGTCGAGCCGCCGCAGCCTGGCGAATTTCTTGTCCACCGGCGCGTCGGCGTCCACGATCTCGGCGATCATATTGTTCATGACGTCCTGTGAGAAACGCCAGGAATGCGCGAAGACATCGACCTCTTCGTACGTTTTCCCGGCCTCTCGCAAGACCCATTCGATGGCCCGGGCCGGAAACCTGGCGGTCTTCTTCTCGCGATTGAGCCGTTCCTCCTCGACGGCCGCGACCAATTCCCCGTCCACCATGAGGGCCGCCGACGAATCGTGGCCGTAGAGCATGTGGCGGTCGATTCCCGTCGACCCGTAATAACGCGCGAAGAGTTCGGCGACCTTACCGAACCCGTTGTATCCGAGGACGATCACGAGAACTCCTTGGCGGTGAAGGACTCGGGTCCCACCAGTGAAGGTCATGCCGCCCTGGACGGCGTCCACCTGGTGATGACCCCGGGGGCGACGCATCGTTGAGCCGGTGGACGCGGCTCAGCGGACGGGTGAGGGCGCGACGTTGTAGTTGGCGCGGAAGAAGTTGTCCGGGTCCAGCCGCCGTTTCACCGAGGTCAGCCGGTCGAAGGCCGTCTCGCCGAAGGTCTTCCTGGCTCGGTCGCCGGTGGACGCATAGTTGATGTAGCCGTCGCCCCAGCGGCTGTACGGCTCGGCGGCGGCCGAGACGGACCGCGCCCAGGCGGTCTGCTCCTCGTCGGCGGCCGGGTCGGCCCAGATCGCGGTGCCCGTGACGTTGAAGGCGGCGCCGCGGAAGGGCACGGCCGTGGCCTCGGCGGGCACCCGCCGCACCGCGCCGTGCAGCGCCTCGACGAGGATCCCGTCCCTGAAGGGCCCCAGCCAGCGGCCGGCCAGGAACCGCTCGACCAGCGCGTCTGCCAGCGCGTCCGGCAGGGCGTCGGCGAAGCGGGCGCTCCAGTAGTGCCGCAGCCCGAACGCCAGGCGGCCGAGCGCGGCCTGCAGCGACAGGTACGACCTGGGCATGAGCTGCCAGTCGAGGATCTCCGGCCCGCGCAGCCGCTTCTCCAGCGCCGTCCGGTATCCCTCGTCATCGCCGCTGTAGGCCACGCAGATCACCGCCGCCGGGACGTGCGTGGGTCCGTACCTCTTCAGAAACAGCGTGCAGTTGAGCTCGTCGGGCGCGTCGAGCATGAGCTCGCGGAACAGGCGCACGGCCCGACCGAGCTCGGCGCGCGGATAGGCCACGCAGCCCCCGTAGAGCAGGCCCACCGGGTGCGTACGGAAGCGGAACTCCGTCACCACGCCGAAGTTGTGGCCCGCGCCGCGCAGCGCCCAGTCGAGCTCCGGATCACGCTCCGCGTCCACCTCGACCACCTCCCCCGCGGCCGTGACGAGCTGGTAGGAGAGCACGTTGTCGCAGGTCAGGCCGTATCTGCCCATCAGGTGTCCGAGGCCGCCGCCCAGGGTCAGGCCGCCGACGCCGGTGGTGTCGAAGGTGCCGCCCGTGGTGGCCAACCCGTACGCGGTGGTCGCCAGGTCCATCTGGCTCCAGGTGGCGCCGCCGCCGACCGTGGCGGTGCGCTCGCCCGGATCGACCGTCACCGAGCTCATCAGCCGCAGGTCGATGACCAACCCGTCCTCGACGGAGGCGTACCCGGCGACGTTGTGCCCGCCGCCGCGTACCGCCGTGACCAGCCCGGACTCGCGGGCGGTACGGATCACCGCGCGCAGCTCCGCGACGTCACGCGGCAGGCAGATCAGCCGTGGCCGCAGATCGTGCATGCCGTTGAAGAGCAGCCGCACCTCGTCATAAGCGGGGTGGCCGGGTCCGACCACCCGATCGGGGCAGGCGGCGTTCAGGGCGTTCAGCGTGGAGACCGTCACTGGCTCGTTCCTTTCTCGGGCCGAGGTTCTTCGACGGCTTATCACGCATTTGTGACACACGCGAGGGGGTTGTCTTTCCGGAGACTTGCCGCGATAGTCGGCTCTTAGGTCCAGCGCGTAATTCACTACCCGACCAAATAGCTCACGTTATTTGTACCAACAGATTCGAGGGACCGGTGAATCCACCCCTGACCACCTGGCCCACTTATGACAAGGGAGATGTCTTCCTCAGCCCGGAGGACATCGCCGCGGCGATCGAGGCGCTGCGCGCCCGGCTGTTCTTCCGTTACGATTTCCGGCCGCACGAGGAGACATTTACCGGGCTCTTCGAACGGCGGCTGTGCGAGGTGTTCGGCGCCGGGCACGCGCTGGCCTGCGCCAGCGGCACCACCGCGATCACCCTGAGCCTGTTCGCGCTCCAGCTGCCCGCCGGCTCGCCGATCGCCTGCCCCGCGTTCACCTTCGCGGCCACGCCGAGCGCGATCCTGCTCGCCGGGCACCGGCCGGTGCTCGTGGAGTGCGACGAGAACCTGCACCTGGACGTGCGCGACCTGCGCCGGGTGTTCGACGAGGGCGCCAAGGCGGTCGTGGTGGTGCACATGCGCGGCTTCGCCAGCGACATGCCGGAAATATGCCGGCTGGCGGAGGAGTACGGCGCCTTGGTGGTCGAGGACGCGGTGCCCGCCCTCGGCGCGCGGCTCGACGGCCGCTACCTGGGTACGTTCGGCCACTTCGGCGCCTTCAGCACCCAGTCCGACAAGTCGCTCAACACCGGCGAAGGCGGGTTCCTGCTCACGGACGACCCCGAGGCGTACGCCCGCGCGGTGGTCTACAGCGGCGCCTACGAAGGCCGGATGGCCCGCCACTTCCCCGGCAAGGTGCCGGAGGTCGACGATCGGGCGTACCCCATTTTCAGCTTCCGCATGGACGAGATCAGGGCGGCGCTGGCCGGAGCCCTGCTCCAGCGGCTGCCCGACCGGCTGGCCGCCCATCGCCGCAACCACGACCACGTGGCCGAGCGGCTGGCGGACCTGGACGGGATCGCGCTGCGGCAGCCCGTGGCGCCGGGCGCCTACCTCGGCGAGGCGCTGGTCTTCCGGCTGCCGGGGGCCACGCCGCGCGAATGCGTCGCGTTCGCCGAGGCCGTCAAGGCGGAAGGGGTCGACGCCCGCGCGCTCGGCGACCGCGACGACGTCAACGTACGCGCCTTCTGGAACTGGCGCTTCCTGCTCGGCGACGACCCGGAGGCCGCGCGGAGCCTCTTCCCGACGTCGGCGCGCTATGTCAGCGAGGCGATCGACATCCCGCTCTCGGCGAACCTGGACCTGGCCGACTGCGACCGCCTGGTGACCGCCGTCAGAAAAGCCGCCGTCAGAAGGGCCGCCACCGGAAGAGCACCCGTCGCGAAGCCCGCCGTCGCAGGGCCCGGCAGCGAGAGCGCGGTCGCCGGACGGACCGCGAGCCGATGACGCCCACAGCGCCGCGAGTGCTCTACGTCACGGGCTGGTGCAGGTCGGGCAGCACGCTGCTCGGCAACCTGCTCAACGAGCTGCCGGGCGTCGCCCACGTGGGCGAGCTCAACTACCTGTGGTCCAACGGCGTGCTCGGCGCCGGCACCAACAGCACCTGCGGCTGCGGCAAGGACCTCCAGGACTGCGACGTGTGGCGGCGGGTGCTGCGTGAGCTGGACGGTCACACCCTCGCGACGGAGATGATCGGCCTGCACAACGCGCGCCTGCGCACCCGCTTCACCCAGGAGCGGCTGCGCGAGGCCCGGGGCATGGCCCGGCCGCCGCGCGACGTGCGGCGCATCAGCGAGGTCAAGCGGCGGCTCTACACCGCGATCGGCGCGGCGCTGGACGCCGAGGTGATCGTCGACACCTCCAAGTTCCCCGCCGAGGCGGCCCACCTCATGGGCCTGCCCGACCTGCGGCCCCAGGTGCTGCACCTGGTGCGCGACCCCAGGGCGACGGCCTACTCGTGGCACCGCGCCAAGGGCTACATCCCGGCCATGAGCCCTCTGCGCAGCAGCGCGTACTGGACCGGCTTCAACGCGGCGTCGGAGTGGATCGCGCGCGCCTATCCCGGCAGGTGCCTCAGGCTCAGGTACGAGGACTTCGCCGCGCGGCCCGCCGAGACGATCGGCCAGGTCATGGCGTGGGCGGGTCTCCCGCCGCCCGGCCCGGTGATCGACGGGAACGCCGCCCGGCTCGGCGTCAATCACACCGTGACCGGCAATCCCGACCGGTTGCGCACCGGGCCGGTGGCCATCAGGCCCGACGACGCCTGGCGCACCGCACTGCCGGCCTCGAGCGTCGCGCTGAGCACCCTCGCCGCGCTGCCGCTCATGAGCAGGTACGGCTACCGCCTCTGACAAGCCGATGGGAGCACCCATGAACTGGCGAAGCGACGCCGAGCACTGCTACCGGGAAGGCTGGTGGCGCGACGGCACGCCTCTGGACGATCTCCGGCGGGCCGTGGAGCGCTCACCGGGCCGCGTCGCGATCACGGCGCACCAGGCGGGCGCCGCCGACCTGGTCAAACTGACGTACGCGGATTTATCGCGACTCGTGGAGCGGTTCGCCGGGGCCCTGACCGAGCTGGGCGTCGGCCCGGGTGACGTGGTCGGGCTGCAGTTGCCGAACTGGTGGCAGTTCCCGCCGCTCGCGCTGGCCTGCATGCGGGTCGGCGCGGCCGTCAACCCCATCATCCCGATCCTCCGCAAACGCGAGGTCGGCTTCATGCTGGAACGTACGGAAGCGAAGGTCTGCGTCGCGCCCGCGTCGTTCCGCGGCTTCGACCACGCCGGGATGCTCGCCGAGATCGCCAAGGAGGTGCCGACGCTGCGGCACGCGGTGACCATCGGTGGCGGCCCGCTCGACTTCGACGACGTCTTCATGTCCGGCGGCGACGTCCGGCTCGGTCAGCCGGAGGCGGGCCCCGACGACCTGGCCCAGGTGATGTTCACCTCGGGCACGACGGGCGAGCCCAAGGGCGTCATGCACACCCACAACACGCTGTACGCCGGCATCCGCACCGAGGCGGAGGCCCTCGGGCTGGACGAGGACCTGGTCGTCCACATGGGCTCGCCGCTCACCCACCAGGCCGGGTACCTCTACTGCTTCCTGATGCCGCTCCAGCTCGGCGGCCGGGCGGTGTTCCAGGACGTGTGGGACCCGGACGTCATGCTCGGCCTGGTCGAGTCGGAGGGCGTCAACTTCGGCATGGGCGCCACCACGTTCGTGGTCGACGCCATCGCCGCGCAGCGGGCCCGGCCCCGGGACCTGCGGACCCTCGACTCCTTCGCGTGCGGCGGGTCGCCGATCCCGCCGAAGGTCGTGGAGGAGGCGGGCGAGGTGCTCGGCGTGCGCATGTACGCGCTGTGGGGCATGACGGAGAACGCCACGGTCACGATCACCCGCCCCGAGGACCCGCCGGATCTCGCCGCGCGCTCCGACGGCCGGCCCGCCCCCTGGATGCAGGTCCGGATCGCCGGCGACCGCCTTCAGGTACGCGGCGCGAACCAGTGCGTGGGCTACTGGAAACGCCCCGACCTGTACGCCGAATCTCTCACCGGCGACGGCTGGTTCGACACGGGCGACCTGGCCAGGGACGACGGCGAGGGCGGCATCCGGATCACCGGCCGGGCCAAGGACCTGATCGTCAGGGGTGGAGAGAAGATCCCCGTGGTCGAGGTGGAGGCCGCGCTGTGGCGGCACCCGCGGATCAAGGAGGCCGCGCTGGTGGCCTACCCCGACGAGCGTCTCGGCGAGCGGGCGTGCGCCTTCGTCGTCCCGGACGGGGAGCCGCCGTCGCTCGCCGACGTACAGCTGCATCTGGAACGGCTCGGCATGGCCCGGCAGTTCTGGCCGGAACGCCTGACGGTCGTCGCCGAGCTGCCGAAGACGGCGTCGGGCAAGGTACAGAAGTTCGAGCTGCGCGAACGGATGGGCTGAGCATGGACTTCGCGTTCGACGACGAGCAGGAGCGGCTGCGCGCCCGGGTGCGCGACTTCGCGGCCGAGCGCCTCGCCCCGCACTACCAGTCCGACGACCGGGCCGCGGCCATGCGCCCCGAGCTGCCCGGCGAGCTGGCCCGCATGGGCCTGCTCGGCCTGCGCGTCCGTAAGGAGTACGGCGGCGCGGGCGCCGACGCCGTGACCACCGGCCTGGTGCTCGAAGAGCTCGCCCGCGCCGACGTGAACAGCTGCTACCTGGTGCTCAACGCCGCGCTCGTGGCCGACATCCTGCAGGCCAACGCCTCGCCGGAGCAGCGGGGAGACTGGCTGCCCGCCCTGGCCTCGGGAGAGCTGATCCCGGCCATCTGCCTGACGGAGCCCGAGCACGGCTCGGACGCCGCCGCCATAGAGTTCCGCGCCACTGTCCAGGACGATGCCTGGCTGCTGCACGGCGAGAAGACCTCGATCATGCTCGGCATGACCGCCACGCACGGCCTGGTCTTCGCCAGGACGGGCGGTCCTGGCGCGCGCGGCGTCACCGCCTTCCTCGCCGACCTGGCCGCGGCGAAGCGGGAGGCGTTCACCGACCTCGGCAATCGGGCCGTGGGCCGCGCCCACCTGACCTTCGACGGCCTGACCACCGGGCCCGAGACGATCGTGGGCGGCGAGGGCCTCGGCTTCGTCCAGGTCATGCGGGGCTTCGACTACTCGCGGGCGCTGATCGCGTTGATGGCGACGGGCACCGCGCAGGCGGCGATCGACGACGCGCTGGAGCGGGCGCGCACCCGCAGCGCCTTCGGCCGTCCGCTGGGCGCCTTCCAGGGGCTCAGCTTCCCCCTGGTGGAGTACGCCACGCAGCTGCGGGCGGGCAGAGCGCTCTGCTACGAGGCACTGTGGCGCAAGGACCAGGGACTCCCGCACACGACCGAGGCGAACATGGTCAAGTGGTGGGTGCCGAGGATGGCCGCGGACGCCGTCCAGCAGGCGCTGCTCACGTTCGGGCAGGCCGGCTACTCGGAGGAGCTGCGGCAGGCCCAGCGGCTGCGCGACGTGATCGCGCTGCAGATCGCCGACGGCACCGCCCAGATCACCAAGCTGGTGGTCGCCCGGCAGCTACTCGGCCGCGACTCAGCGCCCTGAGGTTGCCGTCTCTGGGGCGTACGGCGGCAGGTTGAGGCGGTCGCGGATGTTGCGCTGGACGGTGGCCTTGTCGTCGCGGGCGTCGACCGACACGACGTACTCCTTGCCGCGGAACAGCTCCACGACCGGGTCGATCTTGTCGTGGTATTCGCGCAGCCGCGTGGCGAGCGCGTCCGGGGCGTCGTCCTCGCGGGTGACGAGCTCGCCGCCGCACACGTCGCACCTGCCCTCGGTCGCGGGCCGGTGGGCGATCAGGTTGTAGTCCATGCCGCAGCGCGAGCACAGCCGCCTGGCCAGCACCCGCCGCCGCACCTCCGCGTCGGGCAGGTCGAGGTGGATCACGCCGTCGATGTCGTAGCTCTCCAGGAAGAACTCCGCCTGCCGCCGGCTGCGCGGGAAGCCGTCGATGATGAAGCCCCAGTTCCAGTCGTGCTGCTGGAGGCGCTCCCTGACGACGGCCTCGACCAGGTCGTCGCCCACGAGCTCACCGGCCGCGACCAGGCGGCGGACCTGGGCGCCGAGCTTGGTGTGGCTCTTGACATGCCAGCGGAAGATGTCGCCGACGCTGATGTGCACGAGGTCGAGGTCGGTGGCCAGCAGGGTGCTCTGGGTGCCCTTGCCGCTGCCCTGCACCCCGAGGATCACGTATTTCCGCATGTCTCATTGTCCCCCGGAGACGGGGAGCATGATCTCAGCGCCCGCCGCACCGCGATCGACGAGCTCCTGAACCCGCTGGGGAGCGTAGATCCCGTCCACGAGGAGCTGCGCGAGCCCGAGTATGCCCGCGTCGGGGTCGAGGTCGCTGCGGACGATCTGGAGATTGCGGGTGGCCAGCGGCAGTGACCGCCGGTAGACGATCTCGCGGATGCCGGCGAAGAGCTGCTCGTCGGTGTGCGCGAGCTGGCCACCGATCGCGATGATGCGCGGGTTGAACAGGTTGACCGTGTCGGCGATGGCGCCGCCGAGGATGCGGGCGGCGCGCCGCGCCAGGCGTACCGCGGCCAGATCTCCTGAGCGGATCAGGCGTACGGCGTCGTCGACGGTGGTGATGTCGTGGCCCGCCGCCTGGAGATCGCGGACGAGCGCCCAGCCCCCGGCGTAGGCCTCCACGCAGCCGAGGTTGCCGCACCGGCACAACGGCGGCTCGGCCACGTCGTCGACCACGACCTGGATGTGGCCGATGTCGCCGGCCGCGCCGTCGGCGCCCCGGTGGACCTGGCCGCCCGCGATGAGGCCGGTGCCGACGCCGGTGCCGATCTTGACCATGAGCAGGTGCGGGACGTCGGGGTAGCGCAGGCGCTGCTCGCCGAACGCCATCGCGTTGACGTCCTTGTCGACGAGCACCGGGCAGTTGTAGCGGGCGGTGAACCAGCCGGGGATGTCGAAGCGGTCCCAGCCGGTCATGATCGGCGGGCTGACCACCCGCCCGCTCGCGAAGTCGACGGGACCGGGCACGTCGATGCCGATGCCGAGCACGTCGCCCGGCTGGTGGCCGCGCTCGTCCAGCAGCTCGGCGAACAGCTCGGACACGATCGTGAGGATCGCCTCCGGGCCGCTGGTCACCTCGGCGCGGACGTCCCGCTCGGCCCGCACCTTCCCGCCCAGGTCGCACAGGGCGGTGCGCAGGCCGGTGGCGCCCACGTCGGCCACCAGCAGCACGCCCCGGTCGCGGTTGACGACGAACTGACCGGCGGGCCGCCCGCCCGTGCGCGCCTCCGTGGGCGCGGGG
Organism: Nonomuraea sp. CA-143628; assembly: GCF_050942315.1. Classification (NCBI taxonomy): domain Bacteria; kingdom Bacillati; phylum Actinomycetota; class Actinomycetes; order Streptosporangiales; family Streptosporangiaceae; genus Nonomuraea; species Nonomuraea sp. CA-143628. Next base: position 4,267,587 of record NZ_CP192072.1, on the reverse strand, counting down.
ATGAGCAGCCCGGCGCTGAGCAGCCCGTCGAGGCGCTGGTTGACCGTGGTGCGCGACAGGCCGGTATGCCGCATGACGTCGGCCTTGGTGAGCCCGTCGGGGATGTCGCGGAACAGGCTGAGGATCTCGCCCGAGCTGACTCCCATCCGCAGGGCGGACACACCGGTTATGGCCATTAACCCACTCTATCGGCGACCGGGAGTGCTCGTAAGTCAAGAATGTTTCGACTTAAAAAGTCGAAACATGGGTTGTCAGGGGCCAGAAGTAGTCATACGGTCATCCCATTGACGCCGAAAGGGGCATCCGATGCACATCACCTCGCATGGAAGGCGAGCGACGACGGTCACCGCCGTGCTGGCGGCCGGGACACTGGCTCTGGGAGCCTGCGGCTCCAGCGTGTCCGCCGGTCCGTCCGGCAAGAGCGCCGCCGCCGAAGCCCCGAGCGTCGCCGCGGTGATCAAAGGACTGGACAACCCCTTCTTCCAGACGATGAAGCAGGGCATGGACGACCAGGCCAAGACGGGCGGCCTGTCTCTCACGGTCCAGGCGGCCACCTCCATCACCGACACCACCGGGCAGGCGGACAAGCTCAACGGCCTGGCCGGGCAGCCCTTCTCCTGCTTCGTGGTCAACCCGATCTCCGGCACCAACCTCATCCAGGGCCTGGCCAAGATCGGCGCGCAGAACAAGCCCATCGTCAACATCGACAGCCCGGTCGACGCCGGGGCGGCCGGCAGCGCCAACGTCAAGCTGGCCACCTACATCGGCACGGACAACGTCGAGGCCGGCAAGATGGCCGGCAAGCGGATGAGCGAGCTCGTGCCGGCCGGTGACGTCGCGGTCATCGGCGGCATCGCGGGCGACGTCACGAGCGGCGCCCGGGTCGAGGGGTTCCAGCAGGGCATCGGGCCCAATCTCAAGGTCGTCCAGACCGTCGCCGCCAACTGGGAGCGCCAGACCGCGCTCACCGCCGCGACCGACGTCATGCGCGCGAAGCCGGATCTGCGGGGCTTCTTCGTCGCCAACGACGACATGGGGCTCGGCGTGGCGCGGGCCATCGCCAATGCCGGCAAGGCGGGACAGATCAAGGTCATCAGCGTCGACGGCATCAAGGACGCCCTCGACGCGGTCAAGGCCGGCACGCTGGACGGCACCGTCGCCCAGTACCCGTACGCGATGGGCCTGATGGGCGTCGAGGCGTGCCAGGCCGCCACGAAGGGCAAGACACTGCCGGCCAAGGTGAAGTCCCCGGTCGAGCTGGTCACCAAGGACAACGCGGACAAGGCGCTGGCGGCCACTCCCAAGCCGTTCGGCACCTACACCGACCCCTTCAAGAGCCTCATCCAGTAGGACAGAGATGGCAAACACCGCAATCGCCGCACCCAACCACGATGCCTGGGCCGCGCGCCTGAAGGACGTCGGCTTCTGGGCCGAGTGGGCGGCCCTCGTCGGGCTGATCGTCCTGGTGATCGTCTTCCAGGCGCTGAACCCCACCTTCCTCAGCGCCGGCAACATCGCCTCGATGCTGGTCGCCGCGGCGATCCTGATCATCCTGAGCGTGGGCCAGACGTTCGTCATCGCCACGGCGGGCATCGACCTGTCGATCGCCTCCGCGATGACCTTGGGCGCGGTCGCCTTCGGCCAGGCCTACTCGATGGGCTGGGGGCTGACGCTGTCGTGCCTGGCTGCCATCGTGGCCTCGGGCCTGGTCGGCGTGGTCAACGGGGTGATCATCGCCCGAGGCAAGATCACCGACTTCATCGTGACACTCGGCACCCTTTCCGCGGCCTCCGGGCTGGCGCTGATCCTGTCCGAGGGCAAGCCCGTGACGATCATCGACGCGGCGCTGCTGCGCCTGTCGACCGGCGGGATCGGGATCTTCGGCTGGTCGTTCATCATCGCGGCGGTCGTCGCGGTGGTGGGGCACGTCCTGCTGTTCCGCACCCGGTTCGGCACGCACGTGCTGGCCACGGGCGGGGCGGCGGAGTCCGCGACGGCCATGGGGATCAGCACCCAGCGCGTCAAGATCGCCGTCTACACGATCTCCGGCGTGCTCGCCGGGCTCGGGGCCATCCTGCTGGTGGCCCGGATCGGCGCGGCCGAGCCGGCCGCCAACACCTCGTTCCTGCTCAACTCCGTGGCCGCGGTCGTGCTCGGCGGGGTGAGCCTGTTCGGCGGGCGGGGCAGCATCATCGGCCCGGTCATCGGCGCGCTCCTGCTCGTCGCGCTGGTCAACGGGCTGACACTGCTCGGCGTCTCGCAGTTCTACCAGCCTCTCGCCGTCGGCATCGTCGTGGTGCTGGCCGCGCTCCTGACAAGGTTCCAGCGATGACGAACACCCTGCTCGACTGTCAGAACGTGTCCCTGTCGTTCGGCAACGTCCGCGCCCTCGCCGACGTCTCGCTCTCCCTGCGCAAAGGAGAGATCACGGCGCTGGTCGGCGACAACGGCGCGGGCAAGTCCACACTGGTGCGCTGCATCTCCGGGATCCACCGGCCCGACAGCGGCCACATCCTCTTCGAGGGGGAGAAGGCCGACTTCCACTCCCCCGACGAGGCCCGTACGGCGGGCATCGAGACCGTCCACCAGAACCTGGCCCTCGTCGAGGACCTCACCGTGTGGCAGAACCTCTTCCTCAACCGCGAGCTCGTCCGCGGGTTCGGTCCCATCGCGTTCCTGGACCGGCGGGCGATGCAGGCCCGCGCGCGGGAGATGGTCTCCACGCTCGCGGTCAACGTCCCCGCGGTGAAGTCCCGCGTCCGCCGGCTGTCCGGCGGGCAGCGCCAGGCCGTCGCCATCTGCCGCGCGGCGGGCTTCAGCTCCCGGCTGGTCATCATGGACGAGCCGACGGCCGCGCTCGGCGTCCAGGAGACGGCCCGGGTCGAGGAGCTCATCCTGCGACTGCGTGACGAGGGGCACACGGTGCTGCTCATCAGCCACAACTTCGCGCAGGTCATGCGGCTGAGCGACCAGGTCTGGGTGATGCGCGCCGGCCGCTGCGTCGGCGGCCGCCGTACGTCCGAGATCACCGGCGAGGAGATCGTCTCCCTGGTCACCGGCGCCGCCGGCCAGTGAGCCCCGTACCTGTCCACCAAAGAGAAAGCACCAGAATGACCACCACGACCAACCCCATCGGCGTGCACGCCCTCGTCTGGGTCGGTGACACCACGCCCGCGTCGGTGGAGCACGCGATCCGCAAGACGAAGGAGGCCGGGTTCGACCTGCTCGAACTGTCCCTGCACGACTCCGCCAACCTCGACGTCGCGGCCGCCCGTGAGGCCCTGCGGTCGGCGGGCCTCGGCGTGGCCTGCTCGCGCGGCCTCGCCTTCGACGCCGACGTCTCCAGCGACGACACCGACGTGGTCGCGCGTGGCGAGAAGCTGCTGCACGACTCGCTCATCGTCACCCACGAGCTCGGCGGCACGCACTTCACCGGCGCCCTGTACAGCGCCCTGGGCAAGTACGACCGCCCGCTCACCCTGGCCGGACGCCGCAACGTGGTGACGGTGCTGCGCCGCCTGGCGCAGGAGGCGCGGGGGCGCGGCATGACGCTCGGCCTGGAGATCTGCAACCGCTACGAGACCAACGTCATCAACACCGCGCGCGACGCGCTGCGGCTCGCCGATGACATCGGGGAGGACAACGTCCTCATTCACCTCGACACTTACCATATGAACATCGAAGAGGACGATCTCGTACGCCCGGTGCACGACGTCGGCGACCGGCTCGGCTACGTCCACATCGGCGAGAACCACCGGGGCTACCTCGGCTCCGGCCACCTGGACTTCACCTCGTTCTTCCACGCGCTGGCCGACATCGGCTACCAGGGGCCGATCACCTTCGAGTCCTTCTCCTCGGCCGTGGTGATGCGCGGGCTGTCGAACGACCTGGCCATCTGGCGCAACCTGTGGTCCGACGGCGAGGACCTGGCCCGTCACGCCCACGGCTTCATCACCGGCCAGCTCCACGCGAGCCGGGCTCGATGATGACCCTCCACGATCTGGCGGCCCGCGCCCGCTCCCTCGTACGCGACGGCCACCGCGCGGTCCTGGGCATCACGGGCAGCCCCGGAGCCGGCAAGTCCACGCTCGCCGAGAACCTGGTCCAGTTGCTGCGACAGGATCAGCCCGCGCTCGACTGGGTGTCGCACGTGCCGATGGACGGCTTCCACCTCGCCGACGTGGAGCTGGATCGGCTCGGCCGGCGCGACCGCAAGGGCGCCCCCGACACCTTCGACGCCGCCGGGTACGCCGCGCTGCTCCGCCGCCTGCGCCAGGACGAGGACGACGTGATCTACGCCCCCGCGTTCGAACGCGACCTGGAGCAACCGATCGCGGGCAGCATCCCGGTCCCGCGCACCGCCCGCCTCATCGTCACCGAGGGCAACTACCTGCTGCTCCACGACGGCGACTGGGCCCGGGTGCGGCCCGAGCTCGACGAGGTCTGGTACTGCGATCTCGACGAGGACGAGCGCGTGCGGCGGCTCGTGGCCCGCCACGAGCGGTTCGGCAAGGAGCACGACGCGGCCGTGGCCTGGGTGATGGGGACCGACCAGCGCAACGCGAACCTGGTCAACGGCACCCGCTCGCACGCCGACCTGGTGATCTCCGACCCGACCCTCCGCACGCTGAAAGCCTGACCCCCTCACATCGCGCCGGGGTCCTCGCCCTGTTCGAGGCGGTGGACGGCCTCGTCGTAGATCCACCGGAGGGCGCCGAGGTCCCAGCCGAAGTGGTGCTCGAGCCGGGCGGACGGGCCGGACCCGACGGCGATGAGCGAGGTGCGCCCTGTCGCGTGGTCGGCCACCTGGTAGAGGCGGTCCATCATGACCTCGTACTCGGCGTGCAGGCCATACCGTTCGAACTCGGGCCGCAGTGCCTGGAGGCGTTCGGTGATGAGGTCGACGTCCTGCCTGGTGAGCGGGTTGTCGACCCAGCCGAACAGGCCGTCGGGCCGCCGCCCGACGAAGTTCGAGGCGAACGGCTGGTCCCGGTGCATGGTGATCCGGTCGCCGTCGAACGACCGCGCGTGGTCGATGGCGAAGAACCGGCCGTCGTCGGTCCGCATCAGGTTGCGGGCGGCCCGGTCGGAGTTCGCCGTCAGCACGTCGAGCAGGCCGATGAGGATCGCGTCCCGCCTGCCCTTGAAGCCGGACAGGATGTGGGCCACCTTGTCGGCGCCCGAGGCGTTGATGAAGTCGGCGAGCACGGCGCCCTTGGCATAGGGGTCCAGCATGGCGCGGGCCACGTTGGCCCCGATCGCCCGCCCCACCTGGGAGACCACCACCTCGATGCGCGCCGGGCGCTCCGCCCTGCCGTGCATCTCCTTCCTGACGGCCTGTGGCACGTCGTCCAGCGTGATGATGTCGACTTTCCCATCCGATCCCCCTCGGATGGGGACGTAGGTCGCGTCCTCCGCGTCGATCGCCGCGCGCAGCGACTCGGGAGCCGCCGGTACGCCCGCCCTCGGCGGCTTCACCTCGGCGGCCACCGCCGGCCGTTCGACCCTGGCCTCCGGCATGGCGATGTGCCAGGCGCCGTCACCCCGGTGGGGGAACATCGGGCGGCCGTCCGCCGTATAGCCCTGGATGTTCGCGGTGTGCGCCTGCCGGTCGGCGCCGATGTAGACGTACCTGTCGCCCGCGATCACCTCGCGGCCGGTGGTGTCGGCCAGCTCCTGCAGCAGGCCGAGGTTGGTGGCGGTCTCACAACCGAGCACCCGCAGGGCCGCGTCGGGCGCGGCCACCAGCCGGGGGTCGTGCACGAGCATGGTGCCGAGATCGCCGGCGGTCAGCCGATGCTCGCCGATGAGGAAGTGGGTGCCGTCCGCGGCGACGCCGACGTCGATGATGCCGGAGGTGGGCGACAGCAGCCGCGGGTCGGCGGTGGGCATCGACATGGACCCCGGGTCGCGGTACCACACGCCCGCCGCGACCTCCTCCCGGAAGCGGCCGATCATCTCCGCGTGCCGGGGTTCGAGGTGCGGCGCCGGCTGTACGGGTAACGGGTCTTGCCCGATCTCGACCAGGTAGACCCTGGTCCCGGCCTGGCCGTCCGGCGCGATGTAGGCGCCCTCGTGCGCGCCGAGGACCCGCATCTTGGTGCCCGGCGCCTGGGCCACCTGACCGTCGCCGAGGTCCCTGCCCGTTCTGGAGAAGGTGACGATCTCCGTTGGGGCGAGGTGATCGGCGGTGTAGGACCGCGTGTTGAGCACCGTGTCGGGCAGGGTGAACTCGGCGCCCGGCCGCATGTCCCTGACCGGGAAGTCGACCCTCCGGTAGACGGTGCCCGCCACCTCGGTGTCCCGTCCGACGTGGTGCTGAGCGTTCGGTTCATCGCCGTTCCGGCCGAAGTGGTGCACCAGAGCGTCTTCGCCCCGGTTGATGAGCTGGTCGATGCTGCGGCCGTGGGTGCCCTCTCGTACCTGGGCGAGGTCGGTGTGGGGCGCGTCCGCACCCTGCGCCACGTGCGGTTCGGGCCCCTCAGGTGCGGACACCGGCTCCTGCGGCCTCGGATCCTCGCCCCCGATGCGGGCCGGCCGCTCGGCATCGGGCCGGGCCGCCCCGCCACCGTCGGCGCGGGGGCCGTGCGGACTCCAGCTAGCCAGATGGCCGTCCGCGACACTGACCACACCCGAGGTGAACGCCTCGGCCACCATCTTCAAGCTGACCGGCTGACCGCTCAGCAGCGCACCCGCCACCGTCGCACCCGCGGACGCCACCCCCGTGTGCCCCATCAACATCCACAACGACCGCGTCGGGAGCGCCCACGCCAGCCCCGTGAGCAACCCGCCGTTCAGCGCCCCCATCCCCGCCGACGTGCCGACCTGCTTCCAGTCGATGGCGTCGCGCCGCGACTGGGTCCCCTGCACGTACAGGTCCATAGCGCCCATCAGGAGCCCGAAAGAGGCCACGTTGACCGCCAGGCGCTGTCCGAACTGCCGGACCGTCCACCGCGCCACCTGCGCCCGTGCCTTGAACAGCCCCCGCACCGTCAGCCGGCCGGCGGGATGCAGCAGCGCCCACGTCAGCCACAACATCTGCACCACGAACAGCAGCACGGTCAGCTTGATCATCCGCTTGGTGTACTGCACCTGCACACCCAGGTCGTTAAGCCCGATGGCCATGGTGACCAGCTGTTCCACGAGATCGGCCTGCCGCCCCCCGACGACCTCCCCCACCCGTTTCACGAACGCCTTGAGCGCGTCGCCGTCCCACTCCCCCCGTACCCCGCCGGTCAGCCATTGTCCCGACTCGTCGTCCGTGGCCACGATCCGCCGCGCGGCCCGCACCAACGCGTCTGCCATCCGGAACAGCACCCGCTCGTCGGCCTGGGGCCAGTCCGAGCCCACCACCCAGCCGACCCACGGCCGCAGCCACCCGGGGATCTCCATCCCGTCAAGCCACATGGAACTCAGCCCTCGGGATCCTCTTCTTTCTCCGGCACACCACGATCTCTCCTACTATGCCGAGATTTTCCGCACCTTGCAGGAGATGTCAGCTGTTTGACACCGGAGCTGTCAGCTCACGCACGGTGTCGGTGAGGGCTTCCCACGCCTCCCGGGTGTCTGCGCTCAGCTCATGGGGCGAGCGCAGATCCTCGACGTAGAGGGCCACGTCCTCGATGGCCCAGCGCAGGCGGAAGAGCTCCATCACCTCCGGGTCGGGCCGCCGCCCGGTGAGCTCCGCGTAACGCGCCAGGTCATCCGGCCCGCCGGCGACCAGCCACAGATCCCGCTCGGGTGGCGCCAGCCCCACCGTGTCCCAATCCACCAGCACCGGGCTGCCCTCGACCATCACCAGGTTGCCGGGATGCGGCTCTCCGTGGGTCACCACGAGGTCCGCGCCGCTCGCCTCATCGACCCGCCGATCGAACTCCGCCAGCCGCTCCCGCAACCGCCCGGCGGAGTCGGCCACCAGAGCGCGGGCGGGCTCCGCGTACGGCCCACCCCGCCAAACCCCGCCGCCCGACGCCTCGATGGCCTCCTCCAGCCGGCCCCGCATCGGAACGCGCAACGGCCGGACGGGAGTCGACGCCGGGGGCGGCGTACGGTGCAACTCGGCGAGCATCTCCACGGTCTTCCGGCGCTCGTCGGCCGTCAGGCGGTCGCCGAACTCCCCGGGACGCCCGCTCACCAGCGGAAAGACACTCACCGCGTGCCGGGACCCGAGCAGCTGAAGCGTTTCGCCCCCAGCATCCGCCAAAGGCGCGACGACGAAGTCGAGCCCCTGCCCGCGCAGGGCGACGGCGGTGTCCATGGCCCGGCGTAGCGCGCTCTCCCCGTCCCCGGCCTGGCCTTTCTGCGCCAGGTCCGCGACCGTGACGAACCACCGCGGCCCATCCGCGTCAGCCGCGATCCAGTGGTAGTCCCCGAACCCGACCGGCGCGTACTCCAGCGAGACGGCCCCGATCCCCCACTTCTCCAGGGCATCCCGCAACGCCCGCTCGTCGACTCCCGCCGGCCGGTCCTTCATGCCCGCCAGGTTATCGACCATGATCGCGCTTCACTATTCATTCAATGTATAGTCCTGGCCATGTCGACCGGACATGTCATGCTCGGGCTGCTCGTGGAGCGCCCGAAGCATGGATACGAACTCAAACGCGAGCACGACCGGCGCCTGCCCGGCGCCAAGCCGCTCGCCTATGGCCAGGTGTACGCGACGTTGCAGCGCCTGCAGCGCGACGGGTTCGCCGAGGTCGCGGAGACGGTGCAGGACGGCGGCCCGGAACGCACGGTGTACGCCATCACCGGCGAAGGGCTCGCCGAGCTCGCCCAGTGGCTGGACGGGGTGGAGGCGCCGGCGCCGCATCTGTCCAGCGCACTGCTGTCGCGCGTGGTGGTGGCGTCCGTGGCCGGCGGCGCCGCCGACGGCTATCTGTCGCGGCAGCGGGCCGCGCATCTGGCGCGGATGCGCGAGCTCACCGCGGAGCGCTCGGCGGGCTCCCCCGCCCAGGCGCTGGCCGCCGACTACGCGCTCCAGCACCTCGACGCCGACCTGCGCTGGATCGAGACGGCCATGCGACGGCTGGCCGATCTGAAGGAGGACTCTGATGCTTGAAGCACGCGCGCTGCGCAAGACGTTCGCCTCGACCGTCGCCTTGGACGGGGTCTCCCTGGAGATCGGCGCGGGCGAGATCGTGGCGATCACCGGGCCGAGCGGCTCCGGCAAGTCCACGCTGCTGCACTGCCTTGCCGGGATCATCCGCCCGGAGTCGGGCGAGGTCCGCTTCGACGGCAAACGCATCGACACGCTCGGCGAGAACGACCGGACGAACCTGCGCAGGCAGAGCTTCGGCGTCGTCTTCCAGTTCGGCCAGCTGGTGCCCGAGCTGACGGCGGCGGAGAACGTGGCGCTACCGCTGCTGTTCGACCGGCACGGCCGCCAGGAGTCGCTGAAGGCCGCCCGCTCCTGGCTGGAGCGCCTGAACGCGGCCGACTGCGGCGACCAGCGGCCCGGCACGCTGTCCGGCGGCCAGATCCAGCGCGTCGCCATGGCCCGCGCGCTGGTCACCGGCCCGCGCGTGGTCTTCGCCGACGAGCCGACCGGCGCGCTCGACTCGCTGGCCGGCGAACAACTGATGGACGAGCTCACCCGTAAGGCCCGCGCCGACGGGACCACCCTGGTGATCGTCACGCATGACAACCGGGTGGCCGCCTACGCCGACCGGGAGCTCGTGCTGCGCGACGGCGAACTCGCGGCGGAGGTGGCCGCGTGATCGCCATCCAAGACGCGATCGCCGTCAGCAACGTGATCGCCGTCCTCCGCGTGCTCGCGGCGGAGGTGACCGCATGATCGCCGTGATGCGCATGCTCGCCAAGGGCGGGTCGCGACGCGAACGGATTCGGGGGCGCCTCATGACCACGGGGGCGGCGCTCGCGACCTTCCTGTTCTGCGTGGCGGTGAGCCTGCTGCAGGCGTGGGACGCCCGTGTCGACGCCTTCTTCAGCGAAGACGGGCGCGCCCTCACCTCGCTGGGGCTGGCCCTGCTGATCCTCCCGGCGATGGCCTTCCTCTACCAGGTGAGCCGGCTGGCCGGCGCCACCAGGGAACGGCGGCTGGCCGCCCTCCGGCTGGCCGGGGCCACGCCGCGCCACGTGCGCCTGCTCGGGGCCTACGAGAGCGGATGGCGGTCGGCGCTGGGCGGGCTGATCGGCATCGCGGTGTACCTGCTGATCGACCTGGCGCTGACGTGGCCGCTGCCGCTGCACCGCCCCCTCCTGATGCCGGCGATCCTCGCCGTAGTGACGTTCAGCGGCACATACTCAGGGCTCAAGGCGGGACGGCACGTGGTGTCCTCTCCGCTGGGTGTGGTCCGGCGAGCGCGGCCGACCGGCCCGAGAGCGCTCGACCTGGTGCTGGTCGCGGTGGGGGTAGGGGCGCTCGCCGCCATGGCGACCCTCAAGGGCCGAGACTTCGTCAGCGAGTATCTCTGGCTGATCGGGCCGTATGGCGCGGCGTTGATCATGGTCATCGGCATGGTGCTCCTGCTGTTCGGCCTGGTCCTCGCCACCGCTTGGCTGATCAGGGCAGCCGCACGGTGGGTAGGGCGACGCGCACAAGCGGCCGAGACCCTGCTCGCGGCCCGGCTCGTGGAAGCAGACCCACGGGGCTGGGCCCGCGCCCTGTCAGTGGTGGGACTGACCGTGTTCTTCGGCTCGGCTGTGGGCGCCAACCAGGGGATCGCCTTCTCTCATGGCGTCAGCGACATCCCTTCTTACTTCATGACGGCCTACCTGCTGATAGACCTCGCTCTGCTGGTAGCGCTGGCCACCTCCGCCGCCGCCCTCGTCGTGCATCAGGCGGAGGCGTTGCTGGATCATCGACGTTCGTTCGCAGCCCTGGCCGGCGGCGGCACGCCCGTGGCCGCCTTGGGCCAAGTCCTCATCCGCCAGGCACTCACCGCGTCGATCCCGGTGTGCCTGGTCGCCGCCCTCACCGGGGTAGGCGTCGCCGTGATCCCCAGCAGCAGCGCCTTCCAGGACCAGCCGGAAGCGCTCATCTGGACGGCGATCCGCGCGATCCTCATGGTGCTGATCGGCGTAGTGACAGCAGTCCTGATGGCCAGCGCCGCCCGCCCCCTCCTCCGCCGCACCCTGCACCCCGAGGAACTCCGTACCGAGTGACGGGCCGGGCTACGTCAGGACCAGCCAGGTCCGGCCATCGGTCAGCTCGCGTGCCGCGTCGAGGTGCCCGGCATGGCACGCCGTCTCGGTGATCACATGCAGGATGACCGCGAACAGGTCCCGGGGCGGTGGGCCGCCGAAGAGCTCGTCGGGCCACCAGGCCGGTCCGGCGTCGAGAGGGGTGGCGGCGATGACGGCGTTCGCCAGCTCGATCTCCCGCCGGTACAAGTCCAGCACGGTCTCGACCGGTTCGTCCGGGGCGACCTGCCAGGCGGCGTCCCCGCTTTCGAGCTCGACCGATTCGCCGGCCACGACGGCGCGGAACCAGAAGCGCTCGACGTCGAGGGCGAGGTGGCGGACGAGTCCCAGGCACGTCCACCCCGACGGCAGCACCGGCCGCCGCAGCGCGTCCGCCGGAAGGCCGTCCAGGATCCCGAGCACGTGCTCACGCTGGCTGTTCAGGGACGCGAGGAGCGTCTCCGTCTCCTTGGTCATGGTCGGTTCCTCCACCGTTCGGGGTGGCGCCGATCTTAGCGACCGCCCGCGCGGTGATGACAGACCGCCTCATTCCGCCGTTCGGGGGCGCGGCGGATGCCCGATCATGAACGGGCCGGTGGTCTCGGCGACGGCCACGGGAGAGAGCCCGGCCGCGATGAGCTGGGCGCGCAGCGCGATCACCGTACGTTCGAGGGCGCGGATCTGGGCCTGGAACTGGCTGATCTGCTCGCGCATCGCGGCCGCGCCGGTCTGCTCGCTGACCAGGTCGGCGCTGACCTGGGCGGCTTGGCTCTGCAAACGGGCGACCTGTTTCTCCATCTGGGTCAACGCGTCTTCGTAGATCGTTTTGGCGCGGACGAAGGCGTCGGCGTCCACCTTGGAGCGTTCGAGCTCGGCGTGGCGTTCGGCCTGCATCAGCGCCGTCTGCTGCGTCTTCTTGTTGGCGTCGGTGGCCGAGCGGAAGGCGAGGTAGGCCACGCCGAGCGGGACGATGCCTACGGAGAGCTGGATGAGGATGTTACTCAGGTTGGACACTGCCGCCTCCGACTGGCCGCACCACGCCGGTATAGGTGACGCCGTCATCGCTGTGCCAGGCGTTGACGGTCAGGGCGATGGCGAATTCGCTGCCGTCGCGGTGCAGGCCGACCAGCGGGATGTCCCGCCCGGCCAGGTCGGAGCGGCCGGTGGAGCCCACCCTGGCCAGGCCGGCGGCGTGCTGGCCGCGGAAGCGGGGCGGCATCAGGATCGTCAGCGACCGTCCGACCGCCTCGTCGATGCTCCAGCCGAACAGGGTCGCGGCCTGGGGATTCCACGACCGGATGACTCCGGCGCCGTCGGCGACGATGACGGCCGCCGGGTCGGCCCGGTCACCCGGCAAGCGGCTCACCACGACGGCCTCGGGCCAGGTGGCGATCAGCGCGATCCAGCCGCCGAAGGCCAGCCAGACCGCGCCGCCGACCCACCCCCGTGGGTTGACGCCGGTGAACGTCGAGAGCAGGTAGACCAGGCCGTACATCATGAGCAGCGCGGTGGCGGCGGCGAAGGCCACCCGATCCGAGCGCATGAACATCTGCACCAGGCACAGAGCGCCGGTGGCGCACCAGACCACCGCCCAGACGGTCAAGGGGGCGATGGAGGCCAGCATGGCGTAGCCGGGGGCGACCCGCTGGTCGGCCGGCACGAACGCGAGGGACGCGGCGATGGCCATGCTCAGCAGACCGACGAACGCCAGGGAGGCGCCGCGCCGCCCGATGCGGCGCAGAACGCGGGCGATCGTACGGCGAAAGAGGGGGGTGCCGGCAACGGCTCTGTTACTCACGGTGGTTAGGCTAATGCACATAGTTAGCCATCGAGGGTTTATCCACACCCCACCCGCGCGGCCTCACCCCTCGGGAACTGGTCCAGGGAGCGTCAGGCCAGCTGAGAGTGCCGACGGCTGTAAGTGAAGTAGATGATCAGGCCCAGTACGAACCAGACGGCGAACCGCAGCCACGTCAGCGGATCCAGGAACGTGATCAGCCAGATCGAGAACAGCGCCCCGAGGGCCGGCACCACCGGCATGCCCGGTGTGCGGAACGTGCGCGGCAGCTCGGGCTGCCGGTAGCGGAGCACGATCACCGCCACGCACACGACCACGAACGCGAGCAGGATCCCGATGTTCGTCAGCTCTGCGGCCTCCCGGATGGGCAGGAACCCGGCGATCACCGCCGACGCGACTCCCACGATCCACGTGACCCGCGTGGGCACCCGGCGTACCGGGTGCAGCTTGGCGAACCACTGCGGCAGCAGCCCGTCGCGGCTCATCGAGAACCAGACCCGGGTGACGCCCAGCATGAACGTGAACATGACCGTGAGGATGCCCACCACGGCGCCGGCCGCGATCAGCGAGGCCAGCCCGGACAGCCCGACGGAGGCGAACGCCGTGGCGAAGCCGCTCTCCGGGTCGATGTCGCGGTAGTTCTGCATGCCGGTGAGCACGAGCGTGGCCAGCACGTACAGGATCATCGAGACGGTGAGCGAGTAGACGATCGCTTTCGGCATGTGCCGCTGGGCGTCCCGCGACTCCTCGGCCGCGGTGCTCATCGCGTCGTAGCCGAACACCGCGAAGAACACGGTGGCGGCCCCGGTGATCGCGCCGCTGACTCCGAAGGGGAAGAACGGCGTGTAGTTGGCGGGCTTGATGTAGAAGAAGCCGACCGCGATCACCAGCACCACGACGGCGACCTTGATGGCCACCACCCACGTCTCGAACCTGGCGGCGGCGCGGATGCCGAGGTTCAGCAGGTACGCGATGAGCAGGCACAACAGGACCGCGAACAGGTCCACCACGTGCCCGGTGCCGGTGCCGGGCGCGCCGAGCATCCACGCGGGCAGCGTGAAGCCGAGTTGCTGGACGAGGAAGCCGAAGTAGCCCGAGATGCCGATGGCCACGACCGCGACGATGGCGGTGTACTCCAGCAGGAGGTCCCAGCCGATGAACCAGCCGACGATCTCTCCCAGGACCGCGTACCCGTAGGTGTAGGCGGAGCCCGACTTCGGGATCATGCCCGCGAACTCGGCGTAGGAGAACGCGGCGGCGGCACTGGCCACCCCCGCGATGAGGAAGGACACCAGCACGGCCGGCCCCGCCGTCTGGTTGGCGACCGCGCCGGCCAGGGCGAAGATCCCCGCGCCGATGATGCCGCCCACTCCGATGGCGGTGAGCTGCCACAGACCGAGTGACCTGGACAGCTCTCCCTCGTGCTCGGTGGCGATCTGCTCCACCGGTTTGCGCCTGAAGACACCCTGCGAAGAGACCATGACGCCCCCATCAATGGCTACATGCGTCCCTCTTTCCCCTCTGAACTGGCACTATGCGTGCCGCCGGCCCGCAGGGCGCGGATGAACCAGTCGAGCACCGGCGCCAGGCTCTCCGGGGCGGGCCAGCCGTTGATCACCGCGAGCAGCCGCAGGTAGCGCTCCCGGCGAGGGTCGTTCGCGCTCTCCAGCCGTACCAGCAGGCGGCGCCGGAGATCGGCGTCGTCGGGGCGGCCGAATACGTGCGCGTATCGGGCCGTGACCGCCGCCACGACCGCCTCCGCCTGGGGCGAGACCGGGTCGATGCCGGCCGCCAGGGCCGGGCCCGCCTCGTCACGGACCATCGCGGCGGAGCCGCGGCGCGGGAGTGTGGTGTCGCCCCAGGCCCGCTCGGCCGCGTGCTGCTCGGCCAGGCGCCGCATGACGGCCCGGAAGTCCGGGTCCTGGGACAGCTCGGCGAGCTCCACCCATGCCTCGACCTGCTCGGGTTCGGGATTGTCGGGCAGTTCGGGGGTCATCGAGCTTCTGGCGCCCGCGAACTCGGGGTGGGCGTCCAGGCCGCCGAAGGCGGTGTCGAGGAAGTCGCCGATCAACCGGCGGCGTTCGTCCTCGGAGAGCTTGGCCAGCTTGTGCATGAGATCCGTCTCCTCAGGGGTGGACCCGCGCCTGGCCACCGCCGTCAGCACCGCGCGCCGCAGCCGCAGCGTGCGGATCTGCACCGCCAGCGCGTCGGCGTGCGCCGCGGCGACCTCGGCGAGCGAGACCTCCCGGTCCACGACCTTCCGGATCGTGGGCAGGTCCAGCCCGAGATCGCGCAGCGTCCGCACCAGTTCGAGGCGGGCGAGGGCGTCGACGTCGTAGCGGCGGTAGCCGGCCGGGCTTCGGCCGGCCGGCGGCACGATCCCGCGGTCGGAGTAGAACCGGATGGCCTTGACCGTCAGGCCGGTCCGCCGCGCCAGTTCGCCGATCGAGTAGAGCGTGTCGCCGTCCATGCCTTCCACCCTTGTGCCTCCCCTTAGTGGAGACTCAAGCGCACATCCCATTACTCCCAGACGACGACGTTGCGGCGCACCGGAGCCGAGCCGGAGTCCGTGGCGAACAGCTCCGGCGAGTGCTCCCGGATGCGTTCGACGTCGTTGAAGACCGCCCTCAGGTGGGTGCGCATGGCCGTGCGGGCCAGCACCACGTCGCCGCGGACCACCGCGTCGAGGATCTCGACGTGCTGGGCGGCGAAGCTCGTCGGGGAGGTCACATGGAGGCCGAGCCGGCGCGCGCGGTCGAGATGCCCCTTGGCCGAGGCCACGGTCGTCCAGGCGTTGCCGTGCCCGCTCAGCCGCAGCAGGCCCTGGTGGAAGGCCTCGTCGAGGGCGAAGAACCCCTCGATGTCGAGGTCGGGCCGCTGCTGGTCCCTGAGGTTCTGCCGCAGCTCCTCGATCAGGCCGGGGTCGAGCTCGGCGGGCAGGTCGTCGAGTGAGGCCAGCTCCACGGCCTCACGCAGGAACTGCGCGTCGGCCACCCTGGCCGGGTCGACGCGGGAGACGAACGAGCCGACCTGGGGGAAGATCTGGACCAGGCCCTCTTCGGACAGCAGGATCAGACTCTCCCGAACCGGCGTGCGGCTCACCTTGAGCGCGGCCGCGAGCTCGTTCTCGGACAGGGCGGTCCCCGGCGGGAGCTCAAGGGTCAGGACCTTGCGGCGCAGAGCCTCGTAAACAGTGCGACGGCTGGTCCGCCGCTGGTTCGATCCGGCCACACGCCCACCCTACCCGGTCATCGCACAACTAGTATTGCGCATCTGTGCGACAGATGCTTGTATATCAGTACTGCTCGACTACCGAATGTCGGAGATCGTCCGAAGGAGTGGCATCTGTGAGCAAGATCGAGCGTGCCGAGGTGTTCGTCGCCTCCCCGGGGCGGACCTTCGTCACCTTGCGCATCACGACCTCGGACGGTGTGACCGGCCTCGGCGACGCCACACTGAACGGCCGTGAGCTGGCCGTGGCGAGCTACCTGCAGGAGCACCTCGTACCGCTGCTGATCGGCAAGGATCCGGCGCGGATCGAGGACATGTGGCAGTACCTCTACCGTGGCGCGTACTGGCGTCGCGGCCCGGTCACGATGACGGCCATCTCCGCCGTGGACACGGCCCTGTGGGACATCAAGGGCAAGGTCGCCGGCCTGCCGGTCTACCAACTGCTCGGCGGGCGCTCCCGCGACGGCGTCATGGTCTACTCGCACGCCAGCGGCGTGGACGTCCCCTCCCTGCTCGACGACGTCGAACGGTTCCTCGACCTCGGCTACAAGGCCGTCCGCGCCCAGGCCGCCGTCCCGGACGTCGGCGGCACCTACGGGATCCGCAAGGGCAAGGTGTACGAACCGGCCGCGTCCTCGCTGCCCGACGAGCAGCCCTGGGACACCGAGGCTTATCTCGGATTCGCCCCGACCTACCTCGAAGCCGTACGCGAGCGCTTCGGCTTCGGCTTCCACCTCCTGCACGACATCCACCACCGGCTCACGCCGATCGAGGCGGCCCGCTTCGGCAAGCGGGTGGAGGACTGCCGGCTGTTCTGGATGGAGGACCCGACACCGGCCGAGAACCAGGAGTCGTTCCGGCTCATCCGTCACCACACGACGACGCCGATCGCGGTCGGGGAGACGCTGACCTCGATCTGGGACGTCCAGCATCTGATCACCGAGCAGCTCATCGACTACGTGCGCACCACCGTCGTCCACGCCGGCGGGATCACGCACCTGCGCCGGATCTTCGACCTGGCCGCGCTCTACCAGGTCAGAACCGGTTCCCACGGGGCGACGGACCTCTCACCGATCACCCTGGCCGCCGCGGTGCACATCGACCTCTCGGTGCCGAACTTCGGCATCCAGGAGTACATGGGCCACCCCGACGAGGCCGCGGAGGTCTTCCGCAGCGGGGTGACGCTGGCCGACGGCATGCTCAACCCGTCGGAGGAGCCCGGTCTCGGCGTCGAGTACGACGAGAAGGAGGCAGCGCGCTTCCCCTATGAGGCTCGCTACCTGCCCGTCGCGCGGCGCCTCGACGGCTCGGTGCATGACTGGTGAAGAGCTCGATCGTGCCCTCGCTGAGCCTCGCCACGCTCGACCGGATCGCGCCTGACCTGCGCCCGGCCGTCGATCCCCGGGAACTGCGCCCGAAGGTCGTCCACTTCGGCCTCGGCGCGTTCCACCGGGCCCACCAGGCGGTCTACACCGAGAGCGCGGCGGCCCGTAGCGGCGAGCCGTGGGGAATCGTCGCCGTGGCCCCACGCTCGACGCGGGTGGTCAAGGCGATGCGCGTGCAGGACTGCCTGTACTCGGCGGCCGAGCGCCACCCCGCGGCCACCACCACCCGCGCGATCGGATCCATCGTCGGCGCCCTGGGGATGCGCCAGGACGCCGAGCGGGTCGACGAGCTGCTCGCCGATCCCGGCGTCACGGTGCTGACCCTGACGATCACCGAGGCGGGCCACTACCGCCGCCCCGGAGCCGACGGGCTCGACACCGGCGCCCCGGAGATCGCGGCGGACCTCGCGGCGGCGCGGACCGCGGACATCGCCACGGTCGTCGGCCGGCTCGCCGTGGGGCTCGCCGCGCGGATGCGCGCCGGCGGCGCCCCGATCAGCGTCGTGTCCTGCGACAACATGGCCGCCAACGGCGCCGCGCTCGGCACGGTGGTACGCGGCTTCGTCGAAGCCTCGTCGTGGCCGGACCGGCAGGCCGTCCTCGACTGGATGGCGACGTCGGTGGCCTTTCCTTCGACGATCGTCGACCGCATCGTGCCGGCGACGACCGACGCGGACCGGGAGGCGGCCCGCGCCGCGCTCGGCGTGTGGGACGAGGTGCCGGTGGTCGGCGAGCCGTACCGGCAGTGGGTCCTGGAGGACTCCTTCGCCGGACCCCGGCCGTCATGGGAGCTCGACGGCGCGCTGTTCGTCCCCGACGTCGTGCCGTACCAGCTCATCAAGCTGCGGTTGCTGAACGGGTCCCACTCGGCCCTGGCCTATCTCGGCGCGGCGGCCGGCTGCGCGACGATCGCCGACGTCCTGGAGACCGGCTGGGGGGAGCGGCTGGTCCGGGCGCTGAGCGCGGAGGTCACGCCGACGCTGCCCGAGGGCGGCCCCGACCCGCTCGCCTACACTGATGACCTGGTCAAACGGTTCCGTAACCGCAAAATTCGGCACCTGCTCCGGCAGATCGGCTCCGACGGCTCCCGGAAGATCCCGGAACGCTGGTTCGGCGCCCTGCGCTCGCTGCGCGCCGCCCGCGCCGGCACCCTGGCGCTCGAACTGGCGCTCGCCGCATGGGCGAACGCCACCCGCCCCGCCGACGGCGGCCGTCCGTCCGACGCGCCAGATCCCACCGGCCAGTTGTTCGGCACGACCGACCCGGCCGCCGCGCAGCTGGCGGCCTGCTGGCGTGAGGCGGCCGACCACCAAGACACCATCCGCCGCCTGCTTCACGTGCTCGGCGCGGCGGACCTGGCCGGTGACGGCGCGCTCGTCGCCGGCATCGCCGACCGGCTGCCCGCTCTGCGGGCCGGCCATGTCGAAATCTGATCCGGAGTTCACCATGACAGACAGCACGCACATGGAGCCCGCGGGCGCCGTGACCAGAACGACCCGCGACCTCGTCAGGGCGGCCATGTCCGGCTGGCTCGGCACGGCGATGGAGTTCATGGACTTCCAGCTGTACTCGCTGGCGGCCGCCATCGTCTTCAACAAGATCTTCTTCCCGGACGTCAGCCCGGCCATCGGCCTGATCGCCGCCATGGCCACCTACGGCGTCGGGTACGTCGCCCGGCTGGCCGGCGCCATCTACTTCGGCCGGATGGGCGACCGGATCGGCCGCAAGAAGGTCCTGATCATCACCATCCTGCTCATGGGCGCCTCGACCACGCTGATCGGCGTTCTGCCGACCTACGCGGTGATCGGCATCCTCGCCCCGATCCTGCTGGTCGCCCTGCGGCTCATCCAGGGCTTCGGGGCCGGCGCCGAGATCGCCGGGGCCACCGTCATGCTCGCGGAGTACGCCCCCGTGCGGCGTCGCGGCCTGGTCGCCTCACTGGTGTCGCTCGGCACCAACACCGGCACGCTGGCGGCGTCGGGCCTGTGGGCGATCCTGCTCGCCGTCCTGAGTGAGGATCAGCTGCTGTCGTGGGGCTGGCGGGTGCCGTTCCTGCTGAGCTTCGTGCTCATGATCTTCGCGGTCTGGGTACGCCGCAATCTCAAGGAAAGCCCGGTCTTCGAGGAACGCCCCGACGTCGTGGACGGCGTCGCGATGTCCCGTAGCCAGGCTGAGGCCGCCTTCCAGAAGAAGGACGAGGGCGTGCTCGAAGCCGGGCTCAAGCAGCGCAAGGGCAAGGCGTTCTTCCTGGCCCTGGGCCTGCGGTTCGGCCAGGCCGGCAACTCGGGCCTGGCCCAGACCTTCCTCGTCGGCTACATCGCCGCCACGCTGCTCGTCGACCGGTCGATCCCGACCAGCGCCATCGTCTACGGCTCGCTGCTGGGCTTCGTCACCGTGCCGGTGGTCGGCCTGCTCGGTGACCGCTTCGGCCGCCGCCCGATGTACATCGCGGTCACGCTGCTGACCATCGCCTTCGCGTTCCCGATGATGCTGATGATCATCTCCGGCAGCACGGCGGCCCTGATGCTGGGCATGATCCTGGGGCTGAACATCGGCGTCCTGAGCCTGTTCTCGCTGGAGAGCGTCACGATGGCCGAGCTGTTCGGCTCCCGGACCCGCTTCACCCAGCTCGCGCTCGCCAAGGAGATCGGCGGCATCCTGGCCACCGCCATCGGCCCGGTCCTGGCCGCCACCCTCACCGCCGTCACCGGCAGCTGGTGGCCCATCGCGGCGATGCTCGTCGTCTACTCGCTCATCACCCTGCTGTCCGCGGTCCTCTCCCCTGAGACCCGCGAGCGCGACCTGGTCCGGTTGGAGGACGCGGTATGAAGTCGGCCGTCGTACACGGTCCCGGTGACCTCCGGATCGACGAGCGCCCCGACCCGGTGGCGGGCGAAGGGCAGGTCCTGCTCGCCATGGAGTGGGGCGGAATCTGCGGCTCCGACATCTCGTACTGGAAGAACGGGGCGTCCGGGACCGCCGTGCTCAAGCACCCTCTGGTGCTCGGACACGAGGTCGCCGGCCGGATCGCCGGGATCGGCGCGGGCGTCAGCGGACTGACGGTCGGGCAGCCGGTCACCGTGCACCCGGCCGAACTGGTCGGCGACGGCCGCCTGCCCGAACGGCTCGCCGGCCGCACGAACCTCTACCCCCGGGTCCGCTACTTCGGGTCGGCCGCCTTCGACCCGCACACCGACGGCGGGTTCAGCGAGTACCGGGTGGTCCGCGCTGATCAGATCCGGCCGCTGCCCGAGGGCGTGGACACCGAGCGCGGCGCCCTCGCCGAGCCCCTCGCCGTGGCGATGCACGCGGTGCGCCGCGCCGGGGACCTGCGCGGGAAGACCGTGCTGGTCAACGGCTCCGGCTCGATCGGCTCACTGGTCGTGGCCGCCGCGAAACACCGTGGGGCGGGCATGATCATCGCCTCGGACCTCTCCGCGGCCTCGCTCGCCGTCGCCCGCGCGATGGGCGCGGACGAGACCGTCGAGGTCGGCGGGGACGCCACGCTCCCCCAGGACGTCGAGCTGGTCTTCGAGGCCTCGGGCAGCCCGGCCGCGCTCGGCTCCGTCCTGCGGGCGACCGCCCGTGGCGGCACCCTCGTCCAGGTCGGCAGCCTGCCCGGCACGGCCGTCTCGGCGGCCCTCGGCGACCTGGTGACCAGGGAGATCACCTGGATCGGCTCCTACCGCTTCGCCGAGGAGATCGACGAGGCCCTGAGCGCCATGCGGGACGGCCTCGACGTCTCCCCGATCATCAGCCACCGCTTCGACCTCGACCGGGCGGCCGAGGCGCTCGCCATCGCCGCCGACCCCGCGAGCGGCAGCGGCAAGGTGATGCTGCGGCTCGGCGGGACGGCGCGGTGAGCGCGGGTCAGGCGGCTTCGGCCAAGGGTCAGGAAGCCTCGGCGGCGCGGAAGGTCTTCAGCGCCTCGGGGCCGAAGTAGGCGCCATAGCTCGTGGTGGTGTTGCGCAGCGCGTGCGCGGAGATCTGGTAGCCGGTCCCGGTGATCTTGTTGAAGTCCTGGAACCACGGCCCGCCGCTGGAGCCGCCGCCCATGTCGCACACCATCGCGTACTTCATGCTGTAGCTCGGCGTCACCGAGGCGCCGCTGCAGTACTGCAGGGTACGACCGCCGTTGCCGTTGCTGGGGTAACCGAGCAGCAGGTTGGAGGCGCCGGCGGCGGTCGCGTTGAACCGGATGCCCTGCGCCCCCACGGTCTGCTGGACCTTCTTGCCCTTCACCGGATTGACGACCAGCATGCCGAAGTCGAACGGCGGATAGTGAGCGTTGTCCTTGATGTACCCGGACCAGATGTACATCTTCCGCGCCGCGAACTTGCCGTACGGAGCCGCCCCGTTCTTGTAGGCCGGGACGAAGACGAGGTTCTTGCTCCACCGGCCCTGGCCGTCGACGAGCGCGTGCCCCACGGTGACGACCACGTCGCCGTCCTTACTGCGCACCACGTTCCCGGAGGCCACGAAGTCGTTGCCGTTGCCGCCGGTGCCGAAGACCTTGCCGGCGGTCTTGGCGATGAGACCGCCGGAGCGCCACGTCTGCTGCTTGGCGGCCGAGGCGGCGTACGGGCGGACCCAGCTGCTGGTCTGGGCGACGACCAGGGGAGGCAGGTCCACCTGCTCCCCGGCGGCCTTCGGGACCGCGGCCACTGAGGGGCTCGCGCCCTGCGCCGGCTCCACCAGCGGCTCGGCGTCACGCATGCGCTCCGGCGTCCAATACTCCCCCGCCGCGGCGAACGTCGTGGGCGCCACGTGACCGACCGGCCCCTCTTCGGGAGCGGAATCGGCGGACCCCGCCGGAACGCTCAATCCCAGCACGAGGCTGGTGATACCGGCGATGGCCAAGATACGCATGCGAACCTCCGTGACAACCGTGACTACGGAGATTTACCACAGAAGTTGACAAAGCTTGCAATTACCGCAGGTACGCCGCTGGCAGGAGGTGAGGGGCGGCCGGCTCGCCTCGCGCACGACCTGGGCGGCGCGAGCGCGGTCACCCATCCAGGACAGGGCACGGGTGATCCGTCGCGAGTAGCATGGCGGTCCTGACGATGTCGCCCGCTGAGAGGACGAAGCCCGAATGTCGCAGCTGGATCCGTCCCGGCACTGCCTGACGTCCCTGCGCTATGAGGGGGACGGTCCGGGCGAGCCCATCACTCTGGAGCAGCGGGCGGCGGACCTGCGGCAGCGGCTGGCCGGCGATCGTGGGCTCGACGACCGGCAGCCCGGCGAGCCGGCCCGCAACGTGACCGTCACGGAGCTCCAGGCGATGATCATCGCCGACCTGCTGGACGAGCTGGCCGCGCGCCTGTCCCCCGGCGCCGCCTTCGGGCCTGGCGACAGCGGGGAGGCGCTCGCGGGCCTGGCCAGGGATCTGTCTCAGGAGTTGCTCGGTCAGACGTTCATCGGCAGACGGTGAGGCGGTCGCGGTCAGCCGGCGTCAGTGAGGCGGTCGCAGTCAGCGGGCCGTCGGTGAGTTTCCTGCTGGGCGTCAGTCGCGCAGGAAGTCAGCGGCTTGACGGCGTAGCCGGACCGGGGCGGAGGACCAGACGGGAGCCCGGGTCATCGCCGCCAGCTTGACCTTCTTCACCTCACGGGGTGCGTCATCGCGCACTCCGAGGTGCTGCCACAGCTGGTCCAGCTCGTCGTACGGCAGCTCCCACGACTCGCCGATCGCGCCCTCCGGCGGGGTCGGCGTCAGGAAGACCTCGTCGGCGCTCTGTGGCGGGTCGACCTGGACGATCGTCAGGCCGAGGCGTTCGGCGGCGTCGCGGAGGAGCCGACGGTGGCTCTCGACGGTGTCCGGCTGCGGCGCCCCGTCGGAGAACAGGGCCAGCAGCCAGCCCGACTCGCCGACCCGCGAGAGGTCCAGGACGAGCCGCGCCCCGGCCTCGTCGGTGAAGGTGCGGTGCGCCAGGCTCGCCTCCTCCCCCGGCCCTTCGGTGCGCGGGACCTCGTCCAGGTTCAGGGCGCCGATCAGCTGCCGCACCTGATCGGCGGCCAGATCCCCGTGGGCCAGGACGCGGAGTGCCGGCCAGAGCATCGTCACTCTTCCTCTCGTCGGGTCGACGGCCCGTCGGTGAACGGTCCATCGGCGAACGGTCCGTCACCAGACTGCCGGTCGGTTGACGGCCCGTAACCAGACGGCCCGTCAGTGGACGGCCCGCCCGCGTCGGGTGACGGCCAGGTGGTCAGCCAGGCTCTCGGGTTGGCCGGGCGGTGGATGATCCAGTCGGTGTCGCGGAAGTGCGAGGAGAGCTCGGAGCCCATGCTCGTCCCGTCGAACGGCCCGCTGGACTCGAACAGGCCCAGCGATATGGGCCGCCCCAGCGCCGTCTCCCAGTCATTCTTCCACGCCGCCAGCTCGGGGAAGGCTCTCATCAGGCTGTCCTTGTCGATGTAGCCGTGGCCGCCCATGAAGTCGCCCGGATAGCGGCCGGGCGGCCAGTGGGACCGGGCCACCTGCACCATCGCGCTGCTGGAGATGTCCATGTCATAGTCGCTGGGCGGGTGCTCCAGGCCGAGCCGGTACATCGAGTCGAACGGGCGGCGCAGCGGGCGGTTCGGGTCATCACCGAACCATTCCTGGATCCTGCGCAGCGCCTCCGGGTTGCCGGCCAGCTCCTCCCCGGCCGGGAACGTCTTGTGCAGCCCGGCGAAGAACTCGGCGCCGGTCCCCTTGAGCCGGATGTCCACTTCGGCCGGTCTGATGCCGTCTCGCCCGATCGCGTCGAGCAGCTCACTGGCGTAGCGGTGATACCGCTCCGGTGTCATGCCCATGGGGGCCTGCCGGGTGACGAGCCACTTGAGCTGCGTGGGGGACATGCCGAGGAAGTCGAGATCGCGCTTGGTGACGTGGTAGCCGGAGTCGTCGTGCGGCCACCACGACGGGTAGGGCTCCTGCCCCTTGAGCACCCGGTCGATCCGGTGGCTCAGCGGGTCGGTGAGGTCGAGTTCGGTCGTGGTCACGGGGGTCGGCCGCAGGGTCCAGCCGCCGTGGTCGCCGACGGTCGCCGGCGCTTCGGCCTCTCCGAAGGACCCGCCGATCCCCGCGGAGATGTGGTCCAGGGTCGCCAGCCGATCGCCCGGCAGCGAGACGAACTCTCGCTGCCGGAAGAAGCCCATCCCCGTGAGCGGGACGGAGACGATGTCCCGCGCGGGCTTCCTGTCGATCAGGAGTACGCCGCGGCCGGGGAGGGAGTCCAGCCAGTCCATGACCACCTGGCGGTCGGCGGACCAGCTCGCCAGCGGCCGGTGCCGCATCTCGAACATGTCCCCGGGACGCAGCCCGGCCCACGCCGAGTGCTCGCCCTCCGGCCACGCCATTCCCCGGTAGGCGATCACTTCCTCGATGCCGCGCCGGGCCAGCTCCGCCTGGGTGAACTCGTACTGGCGGCGGATGAACTCGCGCAGCGTCTCGCGGTTGTAAAGGAGCTCCATGTCGACCGCGCTGCGCGTCTTGCCGTCCATCGGCCAGGACATCGCCTCCGTCAGACCGAACTCCTCCTGGACGACCTCCTGCAGCGCCAGCACCCGTACGTTGCTGTTGGCGTTGCGATGCGCCCAGGCCCCGAGCAGCTCGCTCACCGCGATCCGCCGCACCAGGGTCTCGGCGGACGGATCGTCCATCCGTACCACCTTGTCCGGCGCGTGTGCCGGGTCGGCGGGGTCGAGCGCGTCGACGCGCAGGACCCGCGCGCCCATGGAGGGGAAGCGCTCGTTGAACGGCGCGAGGACGTAGTCGCCGTCGCCCAGGCGGTTGACCATGTCGGAGCCGACGTGCAGGCCGACGGCGGCCAGGACCAGCTCCGGCGTCGAGGACCGCATGCTGCCCGCGAGCGCGTCGATGGTGTGCGTCTTGGCGACGCTGGTGCTGGTGAACGCGCCGTCCCCGGTCAGGAGCCCTTCCGCGACCTGGCGGTGGTGCGCGCGCTCCGGGGAGTCGGGCGGCGGAGGCGGCGCGTAGTGCCCGACCGGCTCCGTCACGGGCAGGGTGACGGCGTGGTCCGCCGCTCTGGGCAGCAGTCGCCCGGTGCCCGACGCGTGCTCGGCGACGTGCCAGAGGCGCTGGAGGACCGCCTCGTGCAGGGGGAGCCGGTTCATGCGCTCGAAGAGCGGGCGCAGACCGTCCAGCTGCCGCCTGATGATCGCGATGTCGTTCGGCGGGATCGGGTTGTCGACCCATCTGAACACGCGCGGCTCGGTCTCGCGGAAGAACGTGCGGACGAACGGGTTGGTCGCGTCGGGGAGCAGCAGGTGGGACGCGGCCCCGTCGCCGACTCCGAGCAGGGCGCCGCCCCGGCCGAGCGCGAGATCCTGGAGGGTGACGCCGTGCTTGGCGGTCACCGCGTGATACAGGCCGAGGAACACCCCGTCACGGGTGGCCGCCTGCTGCCAGATCCGGTCGGTCGCCTGCTCGCCGGGCATGTGGTCGCTGTAGACGTCCCGGCGGCCGAGCGAGTACGACAGCGGGACCCGCGCGCCGACCGCGCGGCCGACATGCGAGTCGAGCACCTTGACCGTCGCGTCGTCCGCCCGCGCGTACCGCTCGTAGGTCACCTGGGTGCCGTCGTCGAATGTGACGAGCTCCCGGTTCAGCAGGCCGTCGCCATGGGTGAGCGGCTCTCTCCTGGTCACCCGGGCACCGGTGACGGGATGGGCGGGCAGGGTCAGGGCCGGGGCTTCGCCGAAACCATACCTGGCCGCCGCCGGATAGACGGGCTCGCTCTCCGCCGGGGCGGGAGACTCGCCCTCCAGCACCGCTCGGACGCGCGGCCAGCTGGCGGCGAAGCCGGGGTGCAGGTCGAGCTCCGTGACCCTGGAGATCGGGATCCAGGCCATCGCCCCGGACTCGCTCCCCTTCACGGCGACGGGTGTCCGCTCGGCGACGGAGGCGATCACCGTGTCGTACGACCAGCCGCCGTGGTCGTCTCTGACGACCTCCTCGACGTGGACCTCGCCGGGCGGCAGGTCACTCTCCTCGACGGTCTCCCGCAGGGCCGCCTCAGCCGCCGACTCGTGGCTGTCCCGCGCGCCGCCGGGCAGGGACCAGGTCCCCCCTTGGTCGACGGACGGATCGCGCTGCTGCATGAGTACGTGCGTCTCGCCGCCGGGGGCACGGTGGTGGACCAGCAGCCCGGCCCCGCCGAAGAGTCCCCAGTGGGCGTGGCCCTGCGCGCAGTTCACCCACCCCTCGCCCGGCATCGGCGGCAGGCCGGACACCGCCGCGTCCTGTACCGCCGCACGGGTCGCCAGGTCCTGCACCGCGGCCACCAGGGACTCGCCCGCGCCCTTCCAGGTGGCGTTCGCCTCGCGCAGGAGTTGCTGCAGCTGGCGGGCCTTCTCCTGGGCTCTGGGCAGGTCCCCCAGGATCTCCTTCAGGTGCGTGGCCCAGCGTTCGACCGGCACCCTGTCCTCGAACCCCTGCTCGACCAGGCTGGCCCGGGTGAGCTCCGGCGGGAAGCGGCCGGGGTCGCCGAGCAGGGCGCCGACGCCGCTCGACCGGGGCACCAGGATGGGCACCGCCGCGCCCGCCGCCTCCAGCCCGACCAGCCCGAACCCCTCGCCCCGCGACGGCATGATCACCACGTCGGCCTTCCGCATGTCCGCCAGGATCTCCTCGCGGTCCAGCGTGAAGGGCTTGATCTCGACCTCTCGGCCCGCCACGTTCGACAGCCGTTCCTTCACCTCGGGCACGGTCTCCGGGGCCGCGCCCCGGATGACCAGCCGGACGTCGAGGTCCTTCTGCAGTTCCCGGATCATCAGCGCCGCCTCGTGCCCGCCCTTCTGGGCGGCGTCGGCGCGGCCGATGAGCAGGACGGTACGGGTCCGCTCCCCGAAGAAGGGGTGCTGCCGTGGCAGCTCGAACGGCACGCCGGGCAGGAGCTCGTGGACGGGAGGCAGGCGATCTCCGGGGTTGGAGTCCGCCAGCCGCCGCGCCTCCGTGGCGAGCACCGGGCCGACGCCGGCCAGCATGTCGGCCTCGGCGACCAGCGCCCGCTCGATGCCCTCGAAGTCGCGGCCCAGCGCCTCCATGTCCGCGATCCGGCCGAGCGCGCCGGTCACCATGTGCAGGACGTGCACGAGTGGCGCGTCCGGATAAAGCTGATCACGTGCCCGCAGGGCCGCCGGGCCGGAGTAGCGGCTGTGCCCGATGACGACGTCCACGTCCGGCGGCAGCTCTTCGCCGTCGAACTCCAGTTGGTCCATCTCGCTGCGGCCCGGGTCATACTGCCGGGGGCCGATCACGTGCAGCCGTTCGCCGCCCGTACCGCTCGGCACCTCGTGCCCGACGCGGACGTACACCTCGTGCCCCGCCTCCGCGAGCCCCTCGACCAGCTTGCGGTTGACGGCGATGATGCCGCCTTTGTGGGGGTCCCATTCGGTGCAGTACGCGAGCACGCGCAGCCCGGCCCGGTCGAGCTCGTGCTGCTCGGCCAGGCGGTCCCACTCCTCGGCGAGCTCCCGGCTCAGCCGTTCCCGCTCGGCGGGCGCCGCCTCGGCCAGCCGGCGCTGGTGCTCCTGCCAGAGCCGCTCGCGCTGCTCGACCTGCTCCT
Organism: Nonomuraea sp. CA-143628; assembly: GCF_050942315.1. Lineage (NCBI taxonomy): Bacteria > Bacillati > Actinomycetota > Actinomycetes > Streptosporangiales > Streptosporangiaceae > Nonomuraea > Nonomuraea sp. CA-143628. The sequence goes on along the minus strand of NZ_CP192072.1, from coordinate 4,239,460 downwards.
CTCGCAGTACGCCGTCCGCCTGGGCCGTGTAGCGCTCCCGGAGCCGCTCCGCCCTGCCCTCCGGGTCGAGGTCCACGCCGTGCGCGGCGGCCATGTCGGCGATCTCGGGCAGCTGGGCCCGCAGCTCTTCCGGCAGCCTGCCGTCGAGGTCCGCGTACGTCCTGCGGAACCAGTCGGCCTCCTCCTGGGTGAACGGGCGCTCGCGCGCCTCCCGCAGGACCTCCTCGGCTCTGGCCGGGCTCCGCCAGTGTCCCGTGTCGTCGAGGGAGTTGCGGTACACGACCTCGCCGCCCCATTGGTGGAGGGTGATCGCCTCCAGATACCTGGACCGGTCGATGGCCCGCATGGTGTCGGGGATGCCGCCGTACCCCTGGTCGTGGATTTCCTGGGCGACGAGGCGTCCGTGTCCGTCCCGGTCGCGCATCTGCTGGTAGCGGTTGAGCACCGACAGGCGGCTGATCGGCGCCGGGACGGCCATGACGTGGGCCTCGGCGCGGTAGCCGAGGGCGTGGAACTGGGCAGCCTCGGTCTCGACGGCCTCGCTGCTGTTCATCGCGCCTTCGCGGATGAGGTTGACCCGCAGCTCGGCGGCCAGGGCGATGACCTTCTTCATCCAGAAGTACGCGTCCCCGCCGGCCTGTTTGGCGGCGATGCGGTCGTTCTCGGCCATCAGCTGGGCGTACATCGGGTGGTACTTCAACAGGCCGTCGAAGTCGGCGATGAGGGCGCGGTCGGGGCCCATGCCGTCCATGGCCGACTGCTGCGCGGTGGTCTTGCCCGACGCGGCCTGGCCGCCGATGAACACGACGCGCGGGTGCTCCGGCCGTCTCACGCCCGCCATCAGGTCGGGGACGATGTCCCGCCGGAAGATGAGATCGTGGTCCTCCTCGGTCAGCTTCCACCCGTCGGGGCCGCTGGTCTCGTACTGGTACGGCCGCCCTTGGCTCCGGTCCGGGGCCGGGCCGTACATCTGCGGTGGGGCGGCGTCCGTGCCGCTCAGGAGGTCGAAGAAGCTCCGGCCACCGGTCACCGGGTCGGCGGTGCTCGCCTGCGGGCGCCGGGTGGGGGTGTCCTCGGCGGTGCGCGGGCCGTCACTCGGGGTGCCGCCCGGGATGTCCGCCTGCGCCGTGGCTGTCGGCTCGGCCCGATGAACGGCGTCGGTCTGGGTGGAGCTGAGGTTGTCCCGGACGTGGTCGAACGAGGGATCGTCATGGGCGGGGGTGTGGTCCGGCTGGCCAGGAGGCGCCTCGGCCGGTCCGGCCTGCGGGCTGACCGTAGGATCCGCTGCCTCGGCGCGGTCGGCGGATCCCGCCACGTCCCCGCGATCCCCCGCCTCCCCTGGGTCCGCCGCCTCGGTGCGGTCTCCCGTCTCCCTGTGGTCCGCCACATCGGCGGGAGCTGGCGGGTCGGCGGGAGGTGGCGGCTCAGCGCGCTCGCGCGTGTCCGCGTGCTCGGCCGCGTCCGCCCGGCCTGTCACGTCCGCCCGGCCCGTCGGGTCCGTCGGGTCCGTCGGGTCCGTCGGGTCCGTCGGGTCCGTCGGGTCCGTCGGGTCCGCCTGCTGTCGTGGCGACTGTCGGGGCTGCTGTCCCGGTTCCCGGTGCTCTGGTTCCTGTTGTGCTGGTTCCGGGCGGTGTGGCGGCCTCGTGCTACCGGCCGGTTCCGGCCGGGACGCCGGCACCTTGGTGTCCGGTACGCCCCGGGGGACCTCCGCACGTTCCCGAGGGGCGGCCACGTCCTGTCCAGGGAAGCCTCTGGCCTCGACCGGCCCGCCAGGACCAGCCGGTGTGTCCGGCGGCGCCGAGACGGGCGACGCCGAAGCGGGCGGCGCGGCGGTCGCGGCGGCGCGGGCCGTGTCGGCGGCCAGCGCGGCGGTGGTGGCCGTGTCGAGGGCCTGGCGCGGGTGGATGATCGCGCTCATGACGTCGACGCTGAACGGGCTGATCGTGTTCGTCCGCCCCACGCCCGCCACGACGCCGCCGAGCAGCGATTCCGCGGTCGGCATGTCCCACTTGCCGTACACGATGCCGTTGGAGACCAGGCCGGCCGGCGTCGAGATCACCGCGTTGGTGAGGCCGGTCTGCAACGCCCTGCCGGGAAAGCGCATGACGGCGTTGAGCGCTCCGGGAGCGTCGCCGGCGGCGGCGTTGAGCGACCTGATCCCGGGCAGCCGCCCGACGAGCCCCGCCACCGGCCCGGCCACCTTCGACGCGAGCACCGCGCCCGAGGCGTCGCCCAGGATCGTGGAGGCGGTCTTCTGCCCGTCCCACTGTGTACGGGTGCCCCGATCCATTTGCTCCTTCTGGGCGGCGTAGTCCATCAGGAAGCCTTCACCGATCTCCTCGGGAATCTCCCTGAGCATGTGGCTGGCCGCCGCCCTGGCCAGCAGCCCCTTGCCGGCCTGCCGTCCGCCCAGCGCGGCGAGCTTCGGCGCCTGCTTGATGGCGGCCGACCCGGCGTACCTGCCCTTCGCCACCCGTTCCAGCCAGGTGAACACCTTGTCCATGAACGTCCGCAGCCGCCCGGCGAACTTGCCGATCAGCGGTGTCAACACGCCCGCGCTGGCCGCCGTCGCGAACGCGGAGATGGCGATGGACGAGACCGTGATCCAGAATCCGGCGTTGATCAGTAACTTGGCGTACTGCGTCTCGCGCGCGTAACTGTCGTGCTGAAGGGCGTACGCGTGCGCCAGAGCGGCGAGGGCCGGGATGCCCTTCCCCTCCGCGAGCAGCTGGTCGGCCTGCCTCTTGAACTCCTCGGCCGCCGAGCCGAAGTAGCCCTGCATGATCAGGTCACGCGCCGTGCCCCCGGCCGCCGCGAACTCCAGCGCCGCCTGGCTCCAGTCCTCGAAGGCGACGGCCAGCGCCGCCTCCCCGGACTCGCTGGCCTCCGGCCACATCTGTCCCGAGGACAGCAGCGCGATCAGCGCGTCGCACCACGCGGGCAGACTCGTCCCCCACGCGGGCGTGATGTCCGTGGCATAACCGCCACTGCCGATCGTGTCGTCCTGCCCGGCCAGGGGGCTGGTGACCGGGGTGCTGACGTTTCGGGTCACGCCTTCCCTTCCCCACGCATGTTCAGGCCCCAAACATGATCAGGACGGCATCACGCGTCTGGGCGTCACCAGGTCGGCGTCGGCCCCGGCCGAGTTGGCCACGTTCTCCGTCACCGCGGGCCCGGCCGCCACCGCGAAGTCCGCCGACTCGGCGCCCGCCCGGAGCATGGCGTTGGGGCCGTCATCGGCCAGGTAGGCCTGCTCGAACTCCCGGCCGGCCGAGTCGTGCCCCCACGGCGCGGCGGCGTGCAGGCTCTCGATCCTGCCCCTGGCCTCGGCCAGCTTGTCCCGCAGCTGGACGGCCGCATCCGTCCAGCGCGCCACCCCGCCATCGACCACGTGCCGATGGATTTCCAGCCGCTCCCCCATGGGCCTGTCCTTTACGCGCGTACGCCTGTACCGCGAATAGACGCTAGTGCGCGACAGACCCGCCGGAACCACGCTTCACCGATCGTCGAAACGATCCGCCGACACTTCAGAGGCGGGTGACGAACCAGTCCGTGGCCAGGCGGGCCACCTGCTCAAGCGTGCCGGGCTCCGCGAACAGGTGGGAAGCGCCCGGCACGATCTCCAGCCGGACCTCGCCGGGCATCCGCCGCATCGCCCGGAGGTTGAGGTCGATGACCGCCGGGTCCTCGCCGCCGACGATGAGCAGGGTGGATTGGCGTACCCGGGTGAGGACGTCGTCCGCCAGATCGGGACGCCCGCCTCGGGAGACGACGGTCCGCACCGCGGCGGGCCGCTCCGCCGCGGCGACCAGGGCCGCCGCGGCGCCGGTGCTGGCGCCGAACAGGCCGATGCCGAGGTCCGCGGTCCTGGTGTCGGCCCTGGCCCAGTCGGTCAGCGCGGCCACGCGGTCGGCGAGCAGGCCGATGTCGAACCTGAGCTCGCCGGTCAGCGCGTCGCGCCGTTCCTCCGCCGTGGTCAGCAGATCCGCCAGGACGGTGACCAGGCGGGCGGCCTGGAGCTGCCCCGCGACGTAGCGGTTGCGCGGGCTGTGGCGCCCGCTGCCGCTGCCGTGCGCGAACAGCACCGCTCCGCGCGGCTCGGCGGGCACGGCGACGTCGGCGTCCAGGGCCAAGTCACCGATCGGGATCCGCACGCCGGCTTCCGCGATGTTCATGATCCCTCCCCGAAGCTAGACCGCGAATGGGTACGTCTCGGGCGCCTCGCCCCGCTCCCAGACGGCGGTCCGCTCAAGTGGTTCCAGCGCGCGGGTGTCGTCGATATGGATCAACGCGTCGAACTCGTCGGCCACCCGGGCCTGGAAGTAGTGGCTCTGCCGCTCGGTCTGAGGCCGGTAGATCACCCCGATGGCCCGCTGCAGGCGCGCCGTCCGCAGCACGTCGGCGGCGGGCTTGGCCACGTCGAACCAGAGCAGGAACTCCCCGCTGCTCGCCTGGTGCAGTAGCTCCTCCACGCTGCCGGGCAGCGCCGGCCGGACCATCTTGCGCTCGGCCGGGCCACCCCAGTCGTCGGCGGCGGTGACCGTACCCGAATAGGTGGTGAAGCCGATCAGGCGGCACTCGCCGGGGTGGCGCTCGCGGACCAGCCGGCCGACGTTGAGCTCGCCCCGGGCGCCCATCTCGGTCGCCCGCGCGTCGCCGAGATGGGAGTTGTGCGCCCACACCACCAGTTTGGCGGGCTCACCACTGACCCGGCCGAGATGGTCGGCCAGGGCGTCCAGGGCATCGGCCATGTGCTCGTCGCGCAGGTTCCAGGAGGAGATGCGGCCGGTGACCATCGAGCGGTAGTAGCGCTCGGCCGACCGCACGCTCACGGCGTTGCGCTGGGCGTGGAACAGCTCCTCCTCGGCCGGCAGGCCGTCTTTCCTGGTGTATTCGTAAGCGTGCCGCCGCAGGTCGGCGAGCTGGGCGACCACCTCGTCCTCGCACGACTCCCCCGCGCCGAAGGCCGCCGCCAGCCCGTACGACTGGGCGTCTCCGTCGGCGTGGTCGAAGCAGGCGTACCGCTCGCGGGCCCGCGCTGCGGCCTCCGGGGAGACCCGATCGAGGTAGTCGATGACGTCCTGCATGGACCGGTAAAGGCTGTACAGGTCCAGCCCGTAGAAACCGGCCTTACGCGCCTCGTCGCCGATCCGGTCGTTGTGATCGCGCAGCCAGCCGACGAAGTCCACGACGGCGGTGTTCCGCCACATCCATGTCGGGAAGCGCTCGAAACCGCGCAGCGCCTCCTCCACCGTCTCGTCCTCGCCCCGATCGCGTACGTAGCGGTTCACCCGGTAGGCGTCCGGCCAGTCGGCCTCGACCGCCACCCCGTGGAAGCCGCGTTGTTCGATGAGCTTCCTGGTCATCTCCGCCCGTGCCGCGTAGAACTCGGCGGTGCCGTGCGTAGCCTCCCCGATCAGCACCAGGCGGGCATCCCCGACCAGCCCGAACAGGGTCTCGTCCGGGGGGACGCCGTTCTCGACGACCGCGGCGGCCATGCGGATGATCGCCGCCTCGGACCGCCCGCCGCCCGCGCGCGTACTGTTGGCGTTCCCGGGTCGTGCCGCCGCCCGCAGCAGCTCCCGTACCTCTTCGTCGGTGACCTGGTCGAAGTCCCAGTACGCCTGCCCGACGGCGAAGAACGGGGACGGCGTCGTGGCGCACACGACCTCGTCCACCTCCAGCCGCAGCTCCTCGCAGGTCGAGCTGGGCGCGGCCGGCACCGCCACCACGATGCGCTCCGACCGCAGCCGCCGCACCGCGAGCACGGCCGCCCGCATGCTCGACCCGGTGGCCAGGCCGTCGTCGACCAGCATGACGGTTCGGCCGCCCAGCTCCGGCATCGGCCGTCCCTCGCGATAGGCGAGCTCCCGCCGTACCAGCTCGCGGCCCTCCCGCTCGGCCGCCCGCCGCACGACCGACGGCTCGATGCCGAACCCGCGGACGACCTCCTCATTGAGCACGATCACCCCGCCGCTGGAGATCGCCCCCATCGCGAGCTCCTCGTGCCCCGGCACACCGAGCTTGCGTACGAGGAACACCTCCAGCGGGGCCTCCAGCGCGGCGGCCACCTCGTAGGCCACAGGTACGCCGCCGCGCGGCAGCCCGAGCACGATCACGTCGTCACGATCACGGTATTGAGTCAGTAGACCGCTCAGTGCCCGTCCGGCATCCCGGCGATCACGGAAGGTGTGATCTGCCATAACCGTCCCATCCCATCTCGTGACAGAGCATGTGTGACCTGCTCCTGCTCCCTCCCCCTTCCCTCCCTTGGACAATCAGTCGTGTCACGCGACCGGCCCACGCCCGGCCTTGCCGTCCGATCGCTTGATGGACACGAGCAGCCCGGACACGCCGGCCTTCTCGGCGGTGCTCCTGTCGAGATCCCTTTCCGGGTCAGAGTCCAGTGACGGCGAAACCGAGGGAGCGGTCCTGCGTCTGTCCCTCGCACTTGGGATCACGCGAGTCGAACAGGTCGCCCCAGCTCGCCCGGCAGCGGAACAGCTCGACGCCGACGGCGTTCGGCGCCCCGGGCACGGACTGCGGCGCGCTGGTCCAGATGAAGCCGAGCCTGCGCACGACCGTCTTGCCCTCACAGGCGGCGTCGGCGGAGGTGAAGGTGTCGGTGCCGTCCTGGCAGCTCATCAACGCCGTGGTGCCGGGCAGCTGGGTCATCGACAGGGTCCCCATGTTGCCCTCCGGACGGTAGTTCGCCGCCAGCCGGGCGGTCTCGCTGGCGTGGTCGTACGGGTAGCCCGTCGTGTTGTGCCTGATCAGGTGGGTGTAGGCGCGCGTGTAGCCGAGCTCGAACTCCTTCGTCTGGCCCTCACACCCGGGGTCCGTGGAGGCGAAATGTCCCACACCGGGGAACTGGCACCGGTAGACCAGGCGCGTGGGCACGCCGGCGGGCGGCGTGATGTAGAAGCGTCCGACGCTGCCGAGGTTGAGGTAGGTGCCGCAGTTGTCCGGGTTGAGGAAGTAGTCGGCCGTCCCGCTACGGCACGAATAGATCACGCGGGTGTTGGGCTCGTCCGCCCCGGCCGGCAGGCCAAGGGAGAACTCGTAGTGCGAACCCGCCGGCACCGGCCCGTCCGTCACGATGTGCGGCCCGGCGAGGTTGACGTATCGGGCGATCTGGCTCCCGTAGAGGCTGCGCCGCTTGGTGACGGGCTGCGCCTTGTCCGCCTTGATCTGGTCGGCGGTACGTACGCCGGTCCACGCGTGCACGTCGTCGACGTCTCCGGCGAACGGTGTCGCCGCCGCGCTGTTCTGCCGGCCCCGGCCGATCTGGAAGGCGCCGGTGGCGTTCACCGTGGCCGTGGCCTTCTTCGAGGCCACCTTCGCGCCGTCGACATAGAGCTGGATCTCCTGAGCCGCCGGATCGTAGACCCCGGCCAGATGCGTCCACGCCCCGGCCTGCGCGCTGTCGCCCGAATCGGCGCTGAGGGCGGTCAGCTGGGTGTCGGTCGCCGACTGCGGCAGCGCGAAGGACCACTTGTGGGTGTCACCGCGATAGCGCAGCTGGAAGCCGCTCCCCTGGCCGGCGTCCTGGCTGAGGACCGTCCGCCACTGATCGTCGGCCGCGTCCAGCCTGGCCCACGTGGTGACGGTGAAGCCGGCATCGGTACGCAACACCGGCACGCCGGTCGCCAGCGTCTCGGTGCCACCGCCGAACCGCACCGCACCACTCCCCACCTTGCCGGTGGTCCAGGAGGCGGCGCTGCCCAGGGCGCCGACCCGGTAACTGCCGGACACCTCCTGCGCCGTCGTGCCCGTCCCGTCGTCGAGCGGCAGGAACAGCTCCTCGGCCGCCGGGCTGCCGGCCAGGTCGTGGATCTCCTCGGTGGCCAGGGTCCGGTCGTAGACGCGCACCTCGTCCAGCGAGCCAGGCCAGTAGTCGACCGGCCCGGCGGCGTACCGGGCCCGGCCCAGCTGCACCGTCCCGCTCGCGCTCCACGGCGTGGTGTGAGCGGCGGGCGCGCCGGCGACGCCGTCCACATAGAGCTTGATCTCCTTGGCGGCGGCGTCGTACTCGCCGACCAGATGGGTCCACCGGCCCGCGACCGCCGGGCCCGTCGATTCCGCGACGTGACGCGCGGCGGCGTCGGCGTCGGAGGCCGGCATCATGAAGTTCCACTTCTTGGTGTTCGGGTTGTACTGCAGGAAGAACCCGCTGATCCGGGTGCCGTCCTGGCTGACCGCCGTCCGGTAGGTGGTGTCGAGCCGGTCCAGCTTCACCCAGGCCGAGACGCTGAACGTCTTCGTCGTGTCCACGGTGGCGCCGCCCGTGGTCTCCGCGTACGCGGTGCCGCCGTCCAGCCAGAGCGCGTCACCATGGCGGCCGGTCCGCCAGCGCGCCGCCGCGGAGAGCGTCGCGTCGTGCTGGGCGGGCGACTCGTCGACGGCCTTGGTCTCGACGTACCCGTCGAGCTTCCAGTGGCCCCTCGGCGGCGTGCCCGGCCCGACGATGAAGTGGTAGCGGTACAGCGGCCCCAGGTTGTCCGCGCGGTCGACGCTGCGGGCGTACAGGTCCAGCGAGCCGTCCTCCGGCGGTGTGACCAGTATGTTCGCGCTGCCCGAACTGGCGGTGACGGAGGAGAAGGTGTTCTCCTGGCCGTACAGGTAGTACTCGAACCCCTTCACGTCACTGACGCCGTCGGCGCTCAGGGTGAATCCGCCCGTGCGCCCGATGCCGCCGCCCCTGGGACAGGGGTCGTAGTCCGGTGGCGGGCATTCGGGGTAGGTCACCGAAGTGACCTTCGGCGCCTTGTCCGGGCCCGTTCTGTCGATGGTGACGTCACACCACTGCCCCCACGGCCCGAAGTCGACGCCGTCGGCGCCCCGGACGCGATAGGCCAGATTGGCGCCGTCCGCGGCGTTCGCCGTCGGCACGTCCATGGTGAAGGTGGAGCCGGACGCCTTGAACTCCGTGGCGGCCACCCCGAGCCGCGCGCCGAACCTCGTGTACCACTCGAACTGGGCCTGCACCAGGCCGCCGTCAGGATCGGAGACGACCGCCGACATCTTCGGCCCGCGCGGTCCCTTGTTGGGGTCGTTGTCGATGTAGGGATTGATGTACGGCTCGTTCGGCTGCACGGCGCACGCGGCGTTCTCCACCGTCTGGCCGGTCGGCGTGTTGGGGTAGCTGTTGTACGTGATGACCAGGCTGGGGTTGGTGTTGAACTTCTTCCAGCCGTACGCGTCGCCCTCGTTCGCCGCCTTCAGCATGATCGCCGTGAGGCCGTTGTTGTACGTCACGGCCGCGTTGACCGCGGCGGTCGCGTCGAACCCGACCCAGTTGCCGGGGCAGGCGGAGCTGTAGCCGTAGGCGACGTTGACCGTCCCCAGGCCGATCGGGCCGCCGCCGGGGAAGGGCTGGTTGTTCCAGGTCGTCCCCGCGCTGACGGGGTTCGTCCCCCACGCCTCGACCGGCCGGGCCGCGCACGAGGGGGCGTAGTTCTCGAAGGCGTTGAACTCGGCCACCTGTACGTGCTTGCCGACCATGAACGACGCGTCGTACTGGAAGTACGAACGGGCCACCCCGATGCCGTTGCAGCCCGCCCAGTTGCAGTAGCCGGCCTTGGCCAGGTTCTCCCCGTCACCGCCCCAGTAAGCCTGCGCCGGATGGCCGGACAGCACCATGGCGAAGCCCGTCTGGCCCGCGGCGAAGTCCGGGTCGATGTACATCGGGAACGTCGCCGCCGGATCGGCCAGCAGCTTCTTGTCCGGCCGCAGGACCAGCGTGTCCTTGCCCAGTTCGAGCTCTCCCACGGCCCGCCTGGTGGCCGACGGCGTCGAGTCCCACGTCATCGGCGCGCCGGACCCGAAGACCTGCTTGCCCTTGTCGTCGTAGGCGCCGATGTTCCCGTGCCCGTCGTCGCGGACCGACACGCCCTTCGCCGCCAGGCCGAACGTCAGCTCGGCCAGCTTCGGATTCGCCGCCGCGGCCTTGTCCTTCACCACCAGCACCTCGGTGAAGCCCTGTGCGGTGGCGGTCATACGCAGATCCACCCCCGCGATGACGTCGGGGTACGTCGCGGAATCGCGGCTCAGCACCGGCTTCGGCAGCGGCGCCGGCCAGCGCAGCTCGACCTGCGCCTTGCCCTGCCCGAGCCGTACGAGAGGCTGGTCGCCGCCGCCGGAGAAGACGACGGGAACCGTGGTCGCGCCCGGCTCCACCCCGCCGTCGGCCCGCTGCCGTAGCGCGGTGTCGACCGGCACCCAGCCGGAGTCACGCTTGACGCGAACCGGGATGGTCCGCAGCTCGGCCGTGAACGATCCGTTCGGGTTGGCGTAGACGTCCCGGCTCTCGGCCTGCTCCGCGGTCACCGCGACCCGCTTGCCGGACCGCTTCGCCTCACCGACCGCCCAGGACGCGGAGCCCACTGGATCGCCGACGCTTGTCGAACTCGCCATAACCGCCGACGCGCTCGCGTCAGCCGATGCCGCCGCCACGGGTAATAAGCCGGCGCATACGGCCGTCAATCCCACGAGCGGAGCACGCAGACATCGCCACACTGTGTCTCCAAAAGGTAATCGGGGGCAGCGGGCAACGGCCCTGTTGAGCTGCCGGTTCGACAGAAGAGGCCGCACATTTCGGCCAGGCTCAGTGTCAGCCGCCGAAGATCCTTGAGCCAGGGCACACACCGGACATTTGGCGGACTTTGTCCTGCCCTATGCACCAGGTCCGGCCGAGGGCGGTGACATCACTCGCGGTGATCTCAGGACGTGCGGGACATCGCCGCGTCCCGGCCCTCGGATCCGGTAGCCGCTTGCCGGCTCGGTTGGCGGCCGTGGTTACGTCCAGTCCGGCTCTGATCACCATTCGCTGACGCTCGCGACCCGATCCCTTTACTATCTAATGTGCCCGCGCTGAGCCGGATATCGACAGGAGACGACGAATGGTCGGAAAGTCCGGAACGTCGGCAATGACACTGTGAGGTTACTCGCGGGTCGCTATCGGCTGCTGTCGCAGCTCGGCCAGGGCGGCATGGGCACGGTCTGGCGGGCGACGGACGAACTCCTTCGTCAGGAAGTGGCCGTCAAGGAGGTGCGGCTCCCGTCGGACCTCGACGAGGCATCACGGGCCGAGCTGACCGAACGCACACTCCGTGAGGCGCGCGCCGCGGCGACGCTGCGCTCCCACCCGTCCATCGTCACCGTGCACGATGTGGTCCTCGACGACGACCGGCCGTGGATCGTCATGGAGCTGGTCCGCGGCCGCTCCCTCGACCGGGCCGTACGCGACGACGGCCCGCTGCCGCCGCACCGGGTCGCCGAAATCGGCCTGCGGATGCTCGACGCCCTCGCGGCGGCGCACGCGTCGGGCATCCTGCACCGGGACGTCAAACCCGCCAACGTCATGCTCACCGACGACGGACGGGTGCTGCTGACCGACTTCGGCATCGCGACCGTCGCCGGAGACACCGGGATCACGCAGACGGGGATGCTGACCGGCTCGCCGGGCTACATCGCCCCGGAGCGTCTGCGGGGTGAGGCCGACGGCCCGCTCGCCGACCTGTGGTCGCTCGGCGCCACCCTGTTCACGGCGGTGGAGGGCGGCCCGCCGTTCGCCCGCCCGAACGAGGCCGCGGTGCTGGCCGCGGTGCTGATGCAGGAGCCTGCCCCCTTCCGCCTGGCCAGCCCGCTCGCCCCCGTGCTGGCCGCGATCCTGGACAAGGACCCGGAACGCCGCTGTCCCCCGGACGAGGTGGCCACGTGGTTGGAGGCCATCTCGCGGGGAGATCCCGCGACGGGCCCGGCTCCGAGACAAGAGCGGACCATGCCGGGCCACTCGCCTCAGCGTCCACCTCGACGCGTCCGACCCCAGGTCCTCGTGGGGGCCGCGCTGGCGGTGGTGCTGACGGTGACGGCGGGGGTCGTGGTCGTGCCGATCCTGTTTCCGAACATCGTCCGCCTGCTCGGCTACGCGCTCACGCCCCGGAGCACCTACTCCGCGGCACCGAGGTTCAGCCCGCCGTCGTCGGCGGCGGCCACACCGCTGATCACCCGCGACTTCGAGGCATGCGACCTGCTGACCAACGCCCAGACGCGCTCGCTGTTCGGCACTCCGATGAAGCGCCAGTACGTGCTCGACACCTCCTGCGGCTGGTCCGCGACGGACGGCACCGGCCTGCGCGTCATGGCGTTCCGTTTGCCCAATGCCTCGGCAGCCGGTCTCTACCACCAGAGCCTTGTCAAGTACATGAAGGACGAGCCGAAGCGCAACCCGGGGACAAAGCTCCGCAAAGGGCCGAAGGTCGGCGACGAGGCGTACAGCTATACCCAGCGGCGCACCTGGGGCTTCGCGCCCTACCAAACCCACACCGCCTTCCGTCTGTTGAACGTCTCGGTGGTCATCGACGTCTCTGCCCGGCGGCCCGGTCACGCCACTGCCGATCGGGCGGCCAAGCTCGTCGCGGCGTCCGTCAACAGGTATCGGTAACCCACCGTCGGCCACGACCTCATCAATACAGGCGAGGTGGCATCATGACCAAGACCTTGATCGACCTCGACGACGAAGCCTTGGCCGAGGCCGCGAAGCTGCTGGGCACCTTGTCCAAGAAGGACACGGTCAACACCGCCCTGCGAGAGATCGTTGATCGACGCCGACGGGCGGCGGCCGTAGCTCGCATGCGTGAGATGGTTGCCGCAGGAGAGATCGACTTCTCCATCATCGACAAGGGTGACAGCGCGCAACAGGGCGCGGTGTGACGGAGCTTTACCTCATCGACACCAGCGCCTTGGTCCGCTTCACAACGTCATTCCCGAATCGGCCTGGACCGAGACCGGCGAGTAGCAGCGCGAACTCGCCGACAAGACGTGGCACCAATGCGCCTCACCGGTCGATCTGTTCATGGCGGTGACGGCCCGGCACCACAAGCTCACCGTGCTGCACGCGGGCCGCGACCTCGACGCCATCTCCCGCCTGACCGGACAGCCGGCGCGCTGGATCAGCTGACTCGCGCGGGCGTGACGTCAGCGACTGCCGGGCTGGTGGCGCGAGCGAGAGCGGGTTCGCCCGTTGCGAGGGGACCTGGGTGCGGCAATGCGCCGGAGCTATTCGGCGAGCAGCGGGGTCGAAAGCCGATACTTTAGTTCGATGAGCGGGCGGCGGTATGGCTGGCAGGGTAGACGGTGATTCGCAAGCAGGACCCTGACGGCGGTGGGCATCACGTGCGGACTTTACCGGCATGAAAACGACGCACGAGATCGCCGGTTGGCTCGGCGAGCGCGCGATTGACCTGGGCGACCTGGAACGGGCCGTTCCCTCCGGCTCGGCCCCGCTGGGTGCCGCCCTCGATGGGGTACGGGTCGTGGGGCTGGGCGAGGCCACGCACGGCACCCGCGAGTTCTTCCTGCTGAAGCATGTCCTGCTGCGCCACCTCGTCGAAGACCTGGGCTTCACCGTGCTGGCCATGGAGGCGAGCGTGTCGGCGGCGGCCGCGGTCGACGACTACGTGACAGGCGGCAGCACCGATCCCGTCGAGGCGCTGCGTGAGCTCGGCTTCTGGACCTGGCGCACCCGAGAGGTGCTGGCCGTGCTCGAATGGCTGCGCGAGCACAACCGTACGGTGCCCGCCTCGGCGCAAGTGCGCTTCGTCGGCATTGACCCGCAGTTCGCGCAGGCGTCCCTGCAGTGGCTGAGCGCCAACACCTCCGGGCACGCGGCGCTGCTGGACCGCCTCTCCCCGGTCGCGGCCGCCCGCCTGGGCGTCGGCCGGCCGCTGGACCCGAACCTGGCGGACGACGCCCGGCACCTGATGGACGCCTTGGCGCAGGCGCCCGGCGATGCGGCAGCCCACGCCAGGACCGTGTGGCAGTGCGCGAGCCTGATCGCCCGGCCGTTCCGCCACACCGACCCCCGGCAGACGGTCTCCGCCCTGCGTGACGAGTTCCTCGCCGACAACGTCGGCCTGCTCCTGCGCGACCCGACGGCCCGGGTCGCCGTCTGGGCGCACAACGGCCACGTCAAGAAGAGTCCCATGACGGGGACCGACATCCCGACGATGGGCCGCCACCTGGCTCATCGTCTGGGCGACGCCTACTACGCGCTCGGTCTGCTGTTCGGTGGCGGAACATTCCGCGCCCGGCGAATGCGCTTCGGGCGGCCGGCCTCGGGTGGAGGGCCGGGGACCCGCCGGGTGCCGCCGGTCGAGGGCAACCCAACTGTGGTCGAATCCTGGCTGGCGGCCGTCGAGCCGGACAACTTCGTGGTGGACCTGCGCCACGGTGAGCGCCCCGAAGAGGTGGCGGGCTGGCTGAGCGGCCGCAACAACATGCGCGCATTCGGCGCGGCGGTGGGGTGGCTTACGTACAAGTTCTCCTTCATGCCGACCGTGCTCGCCGACGACTTCGACGGTCTCGCGTACGTGGCCAGGGGCACCTGCTCACGTCCCCTGTAGCGGCCGGACGACCGGTGAATCGGGACATGTAGTATCCCTGATATGTTCATGGGCGAGGGCGTCGAGTGGGGCCTGCACTGCTGCCTGGCACTGGCATGGCTGGAAGAACAGGCTCCAGTGGCCACCGGCCAACTGGCGGAGATCTTCGAACTCCCGCCCGCCTACCTCAAGAAGCGGCTACAGCCGCTGGTCCGGGCGGGCATCCTGGCGTCCACCCCAGGCGCGCGCGGCGGCTACCGCCTGGCCCGTACGCCCGAGCGCATCACGCTCATGGACGTCGTGAGCGCGATCGAAGGGTCGGCCGAGGCGTTTCGCTGCACCGAGATCCGGCAGCGCGGAGCCGGCGCGGAGACCCCGGCCCGGGAGTTCGAGCGTCCATGCGGCATCGCCACCGCGATGCGCCGAGCCGAGATGGCCTGGCGGCGCGAACTGGCCGCTCAGACGCTCGCGGACCTCATCGCCGCCAGCCCTGCCGGCGCCCCCCGCCGAGTACAACGCTTCCACCAGAGACTCGGCAACTGACGACACATGGCCCGGCCGATCGGCCGGGCCCTCTTACGAAGGAGAATCGGGATGCCGAATGTCTCGATAATCGGCCCGCTCCTGCGCGGTGGCGGTCGCCAGGGAGCCGCCGGGGAACGGCGTCGCCGGGGAGCCGCCGGGGAACGGCCAAGCGGCCAGGGCACGGCGATTCACCAGCGCCCATCCCGGCCGGGCGGACTGGGCCCCGTCCTGGTCCTGGCCCTGGGCACCTTCTCCGTGGGCACCGACGCCTTCGTCATGGCGGGCTTCCTGCCCAGCACCGCCGCCGACCTCGACATATCCACCGCCACAGCCGGACAGGCCGTCACGGTCTTCGCCGCGAGCTACGCCTTACTGTCTCCGCTCCTGGCCACCGCGACCGCCCGCGCCCCACGCCGCGCGCTCTTGGTCACCGCCCTGCTCGTCCTGGGCTTGGCGAACCTCGGCTCCGCCCTGGCCCCCGACTTCGCCCTGCTGATGGCCTCCCGGATCGCCGCCGCCGCAGGAGCCGCCGCCTTCACCCCGAACGCGGGCGCCGTAGCCGCCACCCTCGTACACCCGGAACGACGAGCCCGTGCACTGGCCGTGGTCATCGGCGGGCTGACCATCGCCACCGCACTCGGCGTGCCACTCGGCGACCTGGCGGGCCACTGGCTGGGCTGGCGCTCCGCCCTCGCGCTGGTCGCGGGCCTCTGCCTGATGACCACGATCGGCGTGGCACTCCTGCTACCCACCCTGCCCGCAAACCCGACGGTCCCGCTCCGCGCCCGCCTGGCCGTCCTGGGCAACCCCGCCGTCCGCGCCATCCTGCCGCTGACCGTGCTCGGCATGGCGGCCGCCTACACGGTGTACGCCTACAGCGTTCCAGCCCTGTCGGCCGTCGGAATCAGCCCTTCGGCCACCGTCTGGGTCCTGGCCCTTTACGGAGTGGGCGCCGTCGCGGGCAACCTCGCCGCCGGCTACGCCACCGACCGCTGGGGCAGCATCCGCGTCCTGACCGCCGGCTACCTGACGATGGCCGCCGGCCTGGGGGTTCTCGGCGCGATGGCCGCCACCCACATCACTTCCCCGGCCTTGGTCGGCCCGCTCGCCATGGCCTGGGGCGCGGGCAGCTGGTGCCAGACGCCTCCGCAGCAGCACCGGCTGATCGCCGTCGCCCCACAGGAGGCTCCGCTGGTCGTGGCCCTGAACTCCTCTGCCATCTATGTCGGCATCGGCGCCGGAACTCTCCTCGGCGGACTGACCGTCCCTTCGGGCACCACGACCATGTACGCCACCGCCACCGCTTTGGCCGTCCTTGCCCTGGCCTATCTCCTGATCACCGCCGACAGAGCTCCGGGCAACAGATCTCGGGGGAAAGAAGTCGAAGCAAGTGCCTGACCAGCGGCCCGATGCTCAGTCTTTGGACGCTTGGTTCTCGGCGCGTTCGCTGTCGTGGGGCGCGCTGACGAAGGTTCCCTTGCCCAGAACCGAGTAGAGCGTGCCGTCGGCAAGCAGCGCATTGAGCGCTCGGCGGGCTGTCCCCTTGGAGACGCCCAGCTCGACGGCCAGTCGCGGCTCGCCGGGGACAGGCATGCCCGGTTGGTATACGCCTGCTGCGATCCTGCGCCGGATCTCGTCCGCCACGGCCTGCCAGCGGAGCTCATCGGGCTTGAAGTCCATGAGGCAACGATAGGAACCCAAAGGTTCCCATTCATTCCTTGGGGTACCCAGGGGAACCCCTAGGCAGGACTAGGAAGGTTGACGTAGCCTTCAGTCATGCAACAACCTCCGGGCTACGATCTCGATGCGCTGCGCGCCACATTCCCCACCTGGTCGTTCTTCCGCAGTGATGCGGGCGTGTTCTATGCGACCCGGCGCGGTGTCCAACTCAGGAATGCCGACATCGACAAAGGGCTGCGGCAGACGGTGAGCGCGGATGACATGGACACGTTCGTCGCGCTGCTCCGCGACCAAAGCCAAATGGCGGTGCGGTCGTGAACGGTCCGCCCACATATTTGGACTATCACGGCCTGCACGTGGCGACCACCCCGAACCCGGAGGCCGTACGCGTGGAGTGGTGGCAGAGTGTGCCCCGCTGTTATCGACTGCGGGTTCGCGAGCACACGTGCGTGTGTGAATACCCGATGTTCGAGCTCTGCGCAGCCGGTGGGTTGTGCTTCGTTCGGCGCATCCCTGGGGACGCCGCCGCCATTCTTGAAAGTATGTGGCTGCCCGCCCGTGCTGCTCGGGAACTGTGGTGGCAGATCTTGGCTGGTCGGGCGTGGTGAGTCAGCAGCACCACTGGTTATCCGAAGAAGACGCCAGCCTCGCTTTTCGACCAGACGGCCAACGCCCGGGGAGCGCGAGGGGCCGGGGCCCCTCGCCGGGGCGGAGCCCCAATGAGCACAGTCTGAGCGCAGCGAAGACCATGCCTGTGAGCAGGGAAAACAGTCTGAGCGTACGCGAAGCCCGTGCCTGTGAACTCGGAAAACAGCCTGAGCGCAGCGAAGACCGCGATTGGGGGATGATGGGCTGTGGCTGAGGACCAAATGAGGAGGCTCCGGTGACTCGTCAGATCGTCTCCGTTGTGGGTGGCAAGGATGCCGCCGGCACCGAAACGTACGAATCGACCAACCCCGCACGCACCGCCGAGGTCGTCGCCCGCGTCGGCCTGGTCGATGCCCAGACCTTCGCCGACGCCTGCCGCACCGCCAAGGAGGCGCAGCGGGAGTGGGCCAAGGTGCCGGCTCCGGTGCGGGGGCGGGTGATCGCGTCGATCGGGCGGCTGGTCGAGGCCAATGCCGAGGCGCTGGCCCACCTGGTCACCCAGGAGATCGGCAAGCCGTACGCCGAGGCCCTGGGTGAGGTGCGGGAGATCGTTGACACGTGTGACTTCTTCCTCGGCGAGGGTCGCAGGCTGTACGGGCAGACCGTGCCGTCGGAGATGCCGGACAAGAAGCTTTTCACCTTCCGTAACCCGGTAGGCGTGGCGGCGGTGATCACCGCCGGTAACTTCCCGGTCGCGGTGCCGTCCTGGTACCTGGTTCCGGCGCTGCTCTGCGGCAATGCCGTGGTGTGGAAGCCGGCTGAATACGCGGCGGCCTCCGCGCATGCGATGTACCAGCTGTTCGCCGCCGCCGGGCTGCCCGACGGGGTGCTGAACATCGTGTTCGCCGACGGCGTCCAGACCTTCCAGGGGCTGGAGCTGGCCCTTGAGGAGGGCACGGTGCACAAGGTCGGGTTCACCGGGTCCAGCGAGGTCGGCAGGAAGATCGGGGAGCTCACCGGACGGCATCTGCAGGCGGCCTGCCTGGAGCTGGGCGGGAAGAACCCGATGGTGATCATGCCGGACGCCGATCTCGATCTGGCCGTCGAGGGGGCGCTGTTCTCCGGCTTCGGTACGGCCGGTCAGCGCTGCACCAGCCTGGGCACGGTCATCGTGCATGAGAGCGTGCACGATGAGTTCGTCGAGCGGTTCGCCCAGGCCGTACAGAACGC
This sequence comes from Nonomuraea sp. CA-143628, assembly GCF_050942315.1. Lineage (NCBI taxonomy): Bacteria > Bacillati > Actinomycetota > Actinomycetes > Streptosporangiales > Streptosporangiaceae > Nonomuraea > Nonomuraea sp. CA-143628. The sequence goes on along the minus strand of NZ_CP192072.1, from coordinate 4,221,053 downwards.
CAAGATCGGCGACCCCGAGCAGGACGTGCTGGCGGGCCCGCTGCTGGACCAGAAGTTCGCGGATCGGTACGAGGAGTACCTGACCTGGATCCAGCCCCACCACCGCGTCGTGTCCGGAAATATCGGGAAAATTACTGACCAGGCCCCGCGCCGCGACTTCACCGGCGACGGCGGCCTCTTCTACCACCCCGTCGTGGTCGATGGCGTCAAGGCGACCGACCAGCTGTTCCTGGAGGAGACGTTCGGGCCCATCGTGGGCGTGACGACCTTCGAGACGATCGACGAGGCCATCGAGCTGGCCAACCTGCCCGGCTACGGCCTGTCCAGCTCGATCTACACCACCGACGCCCGGCACGCGTGGAAGTTCCGCGAGGGCATCTCCGCCGGCATGGTCAGCGTCAACAACTCGACGTCCGGCGCCGAGGCGCACCTGCCCTTCGGCGGCAACGGCAAGTCCGGCAACGGCAGCCGCCAGTCGGGCATGTGGGTGCTCGACCAGTTCACCCGCTGGCAGGCGATGAACTGGGACCACTCCGGCCACCTGCAGAAAGCCCAGATGGACGTCGCGGACATCGCACCGGATATGAACTTCCGGCTCTAGGTCCTTCTACTTTGAGGGAAGAAAACCACCCCGCCGGGAAGCACGGGCTTTCCGGCGGGTGATGGTCGTGTCACGATAACGGCGCCTTCGATTACAGGGAGAAGCCGATGCGTGACGATCCGACACCGTTAACCGAGGCGCCGACCACCACCCCGGCGCCGTCGACCAGGGCGCGGACCACCCGACGGGCTACCCAATGGACTGCTCAACAGACGGCTCAACGGCCGACCGAGCAAACCGCCCAGCAGACGGCGCAGCGGACGATCCGGCTGCGGGCAGGTTTCCCTTGCCGCTGGAGCGTATGGAGCGCCGACGGCAAAGGCTGGTTCCCGCGCGACACCCCGCCGGCCCGCGACCCCGACGGCCTGCCGTACTTCCACGGCGACGACCTGGTGCTCGACGTCCCACGCGAACCGCTGACGGTCAGGGCGGCCAGAGGCATGGAGTACGACTGGGCCGAGACGACCCTCGTGCCGGGCGACGGCGAGACGCTGATCGAGCTGGCGCCGCGGCGCATCTACGACGCGGCGGCCCGCGGCTGGTACGGCGCCGACCTCCATGTCCCCCTCAACCAGCCGTCCCGGCACGGCCCCCTCACCCGGCCGCCCCAGTGGGTGGCCGACTCGCAGCACGGCGAGGACCTGCACGTGGTCAACCTGCTGCCGGGCGACCAGGACGCCGTCGAGCGCTGGTCGGGGCGCGATCTGCCGTGGTCGGACGAGACGCACGTGGCCAGGGTGGATCTCGCCCACCACTCGCTCGGCCCCGAAGAGTGCTACGACAACGTACGCAAGCTGCGCGAACGAGGCGCGCTCATCGGCTACGCCAACGCCTTCCGCGGTCCGGTCGAGACACCCGAGCAACTCGTCGGCGAAGGCGATCCGGGCTACGACGCGCGGCTGTCGGTGGTCGACGCGGCGCTCGGCCTGGTCGACAGCTTCTGCTCGGCGATCGGCTCGGACCGCGCCTACCGCAGGCTGATCGGCGCGGGCAACCGCGTCGCCGCCGTCGCCGGTACGGGTCAGCGGCCCGGGCCGATCGGACGCGAGCGCACCTACGCGCACGTGACCGGGCCGCTGACCGCCGAGTCCTACGCCGACGCGGTACGGCGCGGCCGCACGTTCGCCACGACCGGCCCGTTTCTCGAGTTGTCCATCGAGGGCCACGGCCCCGGCGCCACCCTCGACCTGACCCCCGGCAGCCGGGTGCGCGTCGTCGGGCGGGTGATCGGGCCGCTGGTGGAGAACGTACGGCTGCTGACCGCCGACGGCGAACTGGCCGCGGGCCCGACCGGTGAGGTGGCGGCGGAGCTGACCGTGATCTGGCCGACCTATGTGGTGGCGGTCGCCGAGGGCGGCGGGCAGGTACGGGCGCACACCAGCCCGGTCTACCTCGACGTCGAGGGCCGGCGGGTGGCCAGGGAAGAGGATGTGACGTTCTGCCTGCGCTGGCTGGAACTGCTCGAAGAGCTCGTCAGGGACCGGGTGAGCGCCGACTATCTGGCGGTCGTGGAGGAGGCCCGCAGGGTCTACCAGTCCCGCCTGGCGTGAAAAACGGAGGAACGCGGGCCCCATATCGGGGGTGCCCGCGTTCCTCTCTACGTGCTTACCGAGATCAGACCTGGCCGGCCTTCTCCAGGGCCGAGCAGCAGGTGTTGACCAGCAGGCGGGTGACCACGTAGGGGTCGACGTTGGCGTTGGGGCGGCGGTCCTCGATGTAGCCCTTCTTGTCCACCTCGACCTGCCACGGGATGCGTACGGAGGCGCCGCGGTTGGAGACACCGTAGCTGTACTTGTTCCACGGGGCGGTCTCGTGGGCGCCGGTCAGGCGGCTCTCGATGCCCACGCCGTACTGGGTGATGTGCTCCATCGGCTTGTCACCCTCACCCAGGGCCTCGCACGCGGTGATGATGGGCTCGTAGCCCTCGCGCATCGCCTTGGTGGAGAAGTTGGTGTGCGCGCCGGCGCCGTTCCAGTCGCCGCGGGCGGGCTTGGCATCGAGGGTGGCCTCCACGCCGAACTCCTCAGCCGTACGGTAGAGCAGCCAGCGGGCGATCCACATGTGGTCGGAGACCTCCAGCGGGCCGGCCGGGCCCACCTGGAACTCCCACTGACCCGGCATGACCTCGGCGTTGATGCCGGAGATCGCGAGGCCGGCGGCGAGGCAGCGGTCGAGGTGAAGCTCGACGATCTCGCGGCCGAAGATCGCGTCGGCGCCCACGCCGCAGTAGTAGGGGCCCTGCGGGGCGGGGAAGCCGCCCTCGGGGAAGCCCAGCGGGCGGCTGCCCTTGAAGAAGGTGTATTCCTGCTCGATGCCGAACCAGGAGTCCTGGTCGGCGAACTGCTCGGCGATCGGGCGGAGCAGGGCGCGGGTGTTGCTCTTGTGCGGGGCGCCGTCGATCTCCTCGACCTCGCAAAGGACCAGCACGCTGGAGCCGCCGCGAATCGGGTCGGGACAGGTGAAGACCGGACGGAGCACGCGGTCCGAGGAGTGGCCCTCGGCCTGGTTGGTGCTGGAACCGTCGAAACCCCAGACCGGCGGCTCGGCTCCGTCAGCGAGGATCCTGGTCTTCGAGCGCAGCAGGGCGGTGGGCTCGGTGCCGTCGATCCAGATGTACTCAGCCTTGTAGCTCACGTCGGTCCTTTCAGGATGTCTCACAGCCACGCCGAGTCTTGCGGTCAACCGTTTCCCGGTTTTTGCCCGAATGTGAACGTCGTGTTAATCAGTACGGAGAGTCCACCGGGCTATAAGATCATTTATTACAAAATGGGGGGATCTTCATGTACGACCTGTGGTCCGCGCCGGAGGCCGCCGGGCTGGAGTGCCAGTGACAGTGACCGACCTCGACGAGGCGCGCAGGCCACGCGGCCACAAGCACGATCCCGAGGCGCTCACGCCGGGACAGCGGCAGCTCGGCCGGCACCTGATCGACGTGCACAACGGCTATCGCCAGGAGATGCGACAGGTCCTGGACGCGCTCGACCAGGTCGCCGTGGGCGCCCTCGACGCGGCCGCCCTGCGCTCGGTGATCAACCAGCTGACCATGCGCCAGAACTACTGGACGCTGGGCGCGTTCTGCGCGACGTTCTGCCGGCTGGTGACCGTGCATCACACGATCGAGGACGAGGCCATGTACCCGGCGATCCTCGAGCGCGACGGCTCGCTCGGGCCGGTGATCGAGAAGCTCAAGGAGGAGCACGAGGTCATCGCCGGGTTGCTGACCCGGCTCGACCAGGCGTGTGTGGACCTGGTGGCCGGCGACACCGGCCTCGACCGGGTACGGGCCGAGGCCGAGCAGCTGGCCGCCGTCCTGTCCTCACACTTCACCTATGAAGAGGAAGAGCTGGTCGAGCCGATCGGCCGGCTGGACATACGGGTCTAGGGCCTCCTGTCCTTGCCGTCGTAGCCGAGCAGCCGCATGGCCGTGTCGGGGTCCATCGCGGCGGCCAGCAGTTGCGCCCTGGCGTGGGCCTGGTCGCGTTCGTGTTCCGCCTTGGCCTGCGCCGTTCGTACGGCCTTGATGGCGATGAGCGCCAGGCCGGCGCCCACGATCACCGCCACCACGACCACGAACAGGACGAGCAGCAGTCCGGGCGAGGCCATCCCGGCGACCGGGGTCACGCCCGTCAGGACCAGGCCGGTGAGGAGCGCGAGCACGACAAGCGCCAGCAGGCTGGCGACGACGACCCACGCCCGGCGCCTGGGCGGCGGTGGCTCGACCGGCTGGGAAGACGGCGCCGCGTAGACGGGCGCGGGGTCAGGCGCCCACGACACGAACTCGGGTCGGCCGGGCTCGGCGACGAACTCCAGCCTCCCAGGTTCGGCGGCGGAAACCGGCCGCCCCGGCTCGGCGACGAACTCGGCGGTCACCACGACGGGCTCGGCGGCCGGGCTCGCGGGCAGGACGGTCGCGACCGGCTCAGGCCGAAGAACCGGCTCGGGCCGAAGAACCGGCCCAGGCTGAAGGACCGGCCCGCCCGGCCAAGCCGCGGGCTGACCCACTGACGAGCCGACCGGCCACCCGGCGGTCTGACCGTTGGGCTGGGCGGCAGGATCCTCCGCCTGCCCAGGCAGGTCGCGCTCGATCCGGCTGTGCTCCTTGTGCGCTCTGGCGGCGTCCCGGTGGTACTCCTCCAGTTCCTGGTACAGCTCGTCGGAGGCGTAGATCGTGCCGTCGATGAGCGGCCCGGTCGCCCGCTCGATGATCGCCACGACGTCGTCGCCGTTGAGCGTCTTGTGCGTCTCCAGTGCGTGCGCGAGGCAGAGCACGTCCCGGCGATGCTCCTCCAGCAGCCGCTCGGTCTTCTCCAGCAGCCGGACCAGGTTGAACTCGATCCGCTCGCCCAGCACGTCAGGCGTCAGCTCGGCCTGGCCCCGGCTCGGCTCCCGCTCGGTGATGCCGATCGGGCCGCCACCGCCGCCGCGCCGTGGCATCGCCTTGCCGCCGTGGATCTCCAGCTCCTGCAGCGCGGGAAGGGAGGTGACGCCCGAACCCATCCCCCAGTACGACTCCATGAGCGCCGTCAGGAACGTCGCCGAGTGCAGGTCGCTGGAGACCCCGGAGGAGTTGTCCTCGCCGAAGAACATCCGCTCCCCCGCCAGAGAGGCGAGCGAGACCATGATGTCGGCCTCGTACTCGGACTTCCACCGGGTGAACTGGTCCTCGGGCTTGATCGAGGCGACCATGCCCAGGTAGTCGGCGCCCTTCTCGATCGTGGCGATGTCGATCTCCAGGTGGAAGCGGGTCACGTAGGCCACCACGGCGTGGCACGCCTCGTGCACGGCCACGGCGTGCCGCTCCCGCTCGATGTACTCGACGTCCTCGGGCGGGCCGAGCTGCTTGAGCCGCTTGGCCCGCAGTACGTCGGACCAGGAGATGATCTCCCGGCCGTCGCGGATCGCGGTGATGAGCGACTCGTTCACCAGGTCCTTGATCGTGGCACCCGTCGCGTACGGGGTGATGGTGGCGAGCTTGTCGATCTGCTCCCAGGTCAGCTCGTGGCGGACCTTGCCGAAATAGCCCCGGTACGTGCTAACTCGTCCGGCCTTGGAGGGGTAGCCGACCTTGTAGATGCGGTCGATGCTGCCGGGACGCAGCAGCGCCTCGTCGAGCGCGTCGGGCCGGCTGGTGGCCAGCATGACAAGGATGCGGAACTTGGGTGGCGGCTTGGGCCGCATCCCGAGCAGCCGCCTGACCAGGCGGTTGAAGAAACCGCGCGGCTTCTTGAGCCCGGACAGCTCGGTGAGCAGGGTCCGCAGCGTGCTCGGGGCGCCGCTGTTCATGCCGCCGCCCACGAAGAAGCGGGTGCGGGTCTCCGGCTCCTCCTCCCGCCGGGCGCGGAAGGCGAGCACCGAGCGGGTCTCCTCGGACAGATAGTTGGCACCGTGGCAGCCGGAGTAGCCGCCAACCTGCCCCTGCGGGCCCTGCTGGGCGAGCCGGCCGCGCCGGCCGAGCGAGTCGGCCTCGTCGAAGAAGACGATCACCCCGCCGTACCTGAGCGCGAGCTTGCGCAGCTTCCTGAAGAGCGCCTTGACCTTGAGGACGCCGACGCCGATGAACAGGTTCGTGAACGCGCCGGGATCGACGAACACGTACGGCTTGCCGGTCTCGCCGGCCACCGCCTCGGCCATCAGCGTCTTGCCGGTGCCCGGCGGCCCCCACAGCAGCAGGCCGCTGGGCACGTACCCGCCGCGCTTCTCGATCTCGTCGGGTCGTTCCAGGAAGACGATGTTCTCCTGGACCCGTTCGACCACGTGGTCCTGTCCCCAGACGTCGGAGAAGCGGGTCTTGATGTCGTCGGGGAAGTACGTCTCGACGCCGCCTCTGGACAGCAACCAGAGCAGGGCGACGACCGCGATGATGGCCAGAAGGAGCAGGAACACGATCTGGACCAGGAACGGCATCGACTTCCAGATCAGCGCGGGCGCGCTGAACATCGCGAGGAACGGGCTGGTGTCGAGCACCGCGCCGAGTGCCAGCGCGATCAGCACCACCCAAAAGATGATCTTCGCGGCCAGGGAGCAGCGGTACCTGGTCCAGTCGTCGAACCGCCGATGGGACCACCGCTCGAACCCGCCGAAGACACGGTGGTTCCAGAAGCGGTGGTAAGCCCACCACCGCTCGCTGAGGAAGATGTGGAACTGCCGCAGGTCCTCGACGCCCAGCAGCCAGAAGATCCACTGGTTGGTGTACGCGACGACCCGAACGGCCTCGCCGAAGGACACGATGCCCTCAAAGTCGGCCATCATCTTCCAGGTGAGGATGAGGTAGACGAAGAGCAGCCCGATGAGGAACTTGCCGCGATCCCAGAACCGCAGCTTCTTCCTGGTCACGGCTTCGGGATCGGAGGGGCCGCTACCGGGCGCGCGCAGCCCGCCGCGATACGTGGTCGTGGTCAATGACGCTCCCTCATCCGGGCAGCCGGAGCAGCTTGAAGGTTTGCTCGATCTTGTCGAACTCGGCCGCGCGCGCTCTGAAGCAGATCGCCTGGCAGCCGATGAGCATCACGGAGACCGTGGCTCCCCGCTCGTCGAGGATGGCGGTGTGGTCGAAGGTCTGGACGTCACCGCCGATCTGGTAGTTGAAGCGAACCCGCACTCCCCTGGCACCACGATCCAGCTGGAGGATCTCATCTCTGATCGCCTCGAACCCGCTGAACAACGGCTGCCGCCCCGCCACGACCGCCTTGTACTCGTAGAGCGTGCGGTCCTGCGTGGTCACCGGCAGGATGAAGTCGCGCAGCCGATCCAGCGACATCGTGTCCCGCTCCTCGGCGGTGAGCTTGTGCACAGTGGCGTAGATGAACGGATCCGTCGAGCTGAGCAGGTGTCCGACGGACGGCCGCGCCGACTGGTCGAAGGCCGTGGACCAGACCCGCTCGCGCCGCAGCCGGGCCGCCTCCGAGTTCGGCCGGTCGCCCGACAGGGCGAGCTCGATCGGATAGGCGTTGAGCTGGCTGAAGGAGGAGGGCACCTTGAAGTAGGTGGTGCCTTCCCTGTCACGTACGTAGGTGAAATCCGGCTGCCCGCACGCTGACAGCATGACGATCGCGGTCATGAGCGCGATCCAAGCCCGTGTCTTGTTCACCAGGGCTTACCTCCGCTTTACGGACCAACGGAGTTGTTGTGCCCGCTTTCATGCGGAATGAGGCCGAGTGTACGGTGATAAATCTTGACCAAATCTTGGCCGTACCTTGGCTTCAGTTGTTACAGATCCGCTCGAAGCGGACGTCCGTACTACGTTGGCGTGCCCCCATTGGTTCAACCGGCAAAGTAGCGAAAGATAGAGGGATCCCCTGCTACCCGGAGCGGACAATGACAGAACCGGCCATGGAGACAGTGGACAGCTTCGGCATGATGGCGGAGCGGATGTTCGCCGACATCTGGTCGCGCGGCGTCCTCTCGACCAAGGAGCGCCACCTGCTCCTGCTCGGCCTGCTCGTCGGGCAGGGCATCGACGAGCAACTGGAGGTGCGACTCGACGCCGCGTTGCGCGCGGGCGACCTGAGTGAGAGCGAGTTGCGGGAGGTCGTGGTCTTCCTCACCCATTACGCGGGCTGGACCCGTGGCTCGCGGCTGAACAATCAGGTCGAGGATCTGATCGAAGCCGTCAGGCACGGTCGATCCGATAGACGCTGAGCGCGTAGAGCTCCCGCCCGTCCCTAACCGGACATATCGCCACGCATAAGCCTCTGCGCCATTGATCGGGGCGCTTGGTCGTACGATGGCGGTATGAGGCGTAAAGCCATCGCGCTTGTGACAGCCGCCGCCGCCCTCGTGGCGGCGGCGACGGTGGTCGTGATTTTCCGTTCGCCCGCCCCCGACGAGGCGGCGACGGGCGTCCAAAATACGCGCGCTCCGCAGGACATCGCGTCCCACTGGGCCAGGGAGCGCATGAATGAGGCCAGCCCGGGATGACGAAAAGCGAGGGGCCGTTACGCCCCTCGCCTCTTTTATCGTGATTAGTGGGCTGTTACATCGTTATAAACGTTGACAGCCCCGTCACCGTGGTAGGGCGACTTGTAGACGATATTGGTGGGGTTCTGGTTGGCGTCGACGTCCCGGTGACTGTTGGCGCCGATGATGTAGCCCCAGCCTCGGCTCAGCTGGAGGTCCTGCAGCCAGGGGCCGCCGCTGGAGCCGTGGAACATGTCGTTGTTCATGTGCATACGGTCGTCGGACGAGCTGGCGCGGGTGACGTTGCCGAAGCAGTACCACAGGTCGTTGCCGGTGAAGTCGGTGCGCTGGTAGCCGTCCTGCGGGAAACCGAAGGCGTTGATGCCGGTCCACGCCTGGCCCTGGTTGAACTTGTAGCCTTGCGAGCCGGTCCAGTCCTGGAGGTTGCCGCGGGCCGGCTGCGGGTTGAAGGCGATGGCCGCGATGTCGTAACTCCAGTTGTGGTTGTTGAACCAGCCGTTGGTCGTGTTGGCGTATCGCCAGGTCCAGCGGCCCTGAGGCTCTAGACCGTTGTCGGCGTCGGGGACGAAGATGAAGTCGCGGAACCAACCGGACGCGCCGCCGCTACCCGCGTGCACGCAGTGGCCGGACGTCCAGACCGTGTTCTTGTTGGCGGCGTTGATCACGCTGCCGGTGCAGTAGCCAGAGCTGTTGTCATTGCGCGTGTAGTAGATCTTGCCGATCGTGAGGGCGGGCATGCTCCCCTGACGCCCCCAGCGCTCGGCCCGCTGACCGGCGAGCAGACCGGCCGACGGACTGGCGGACCGGCTGATCTTCCTGGTCGGCAGCGATCCCTCGGCCGAGCGGCTGGGCAGGACGTTCTTGATCTGCTCCGGCGCCGCTTTCGCGTCCGGGACCGCCACGACCGGCTCCGGCGTGGCCGCGCGCATGCGTTCGGCGGTCCAGTGGGCCTGGATGCTCTTGCTGTCGGACTTGTTCACCGCCCCCGTGGCGGATGCGGCAGGGGAAGGTGCTGCCGTCGCGGTCGCGGTCGCGCTCAACCCCGAGACCGCCAGCATTGTCGCAAAAGCGACAATTGCGGCGCGCCTTGAGCGTGCACTCATGAATCTTCCCTTCCATGAAGCGATTCTGGCGAACTTTTTCATCTTGAGAGGTCGTCGCTTCAATGTGAAGGGGCAAGGGAATTAATTTTCGCCGACGCCCGAATGACGGCGCTGATTTTGATATCTAACATTTCACATGACAATAAAGGGTATTTGTGACGGTACTGGTGGTGGCGAGTCAATAGCGGTGTTTATTACACCGGAAACCCTCTGACCCAGCCATTCCCGGCCCCCGCCCCGGCAGGCCGGGACCCCCGCATCGAGACGACGCACAGTGAAGGAACGGATACAAAGGAATTGATGATGCGAAAACCCGCCAGCGGCCCTATTGTCACCCCTCGTGAGAAAATTTCCGATCATGGCGCTGACCGTCGCGTCGATGCTCTCCTTAACCGGTACGGCCACCGCCGCGACGACGGCCGCCGACCCCGTCAAACACCCCAAGCTGATCGCCAACCCCCTCTACGAGGCCGGCGCGCTGCCCGCCACCACCTGTGACGAGCCGCCGGTCAAGCGCAACAACCGCAAGCAGGCCCGCGCCTACATCGACGCGATCGTCGCCTGCCTCGACACCACCTGGGAACAGCACCTCACCGCCGCCGGCCTGCCCTTCAGCAAGCCCAAGGTGCGGCACGTGGACAAGATCCCTAAGACGTACTGCGGCATCAAGACCGACAACGAGGACTCCACGACCTACTACTGCGACCGCACCAACACGCTGATCTTCCAGGTCGGTAAGACGTGGCTCAAGGACCCGTCCGACATGTGGCTGCTCAGCACGGTCTCCTACATGTACGGCTGGCACGTCAAGAAGCTCGTCGGGATCGCCGACGCCTATGACGCGCTGTCGGTCCACAGCAAAGCCGAGGACCGCGAGCTGAGCCGGCGCAGCAAGCTCCAGAACGAGTGCCTCTCCGGCGCGTTCATCAAGAGCGTCTGGCCGCTGAAGGGCAGGACCACCAAGGACTGGACCTACCTGCAGAGCATGCAGAACGGTGACGCACCCGGTGAGGCACGCTGGTACGGCAAGACGGCCACCATCGTCGCCTGGAGCAAGCGCGGCTTCGCCACCGGCGACCCGGGCTCGTGCAACACCTGGGCGGCACCCTCCTCAAAGGTGGCCTAGCCCGTCCGGCGGCCGCCCTACCGCGGTCGCCGGATCGCCATGCAGGCCAGCCGTCGCCGAGAATTACGGTCATCGGAGACTCTAGGTAGTCTTAAGATCACACTAAGCGACGTACTGGCGAGGAGGCCGGCATGGGCAAGCACGAGCGTGAGCGCGACGAAAAGGACGAGCAGAAGGACAAGTCCTTCGAGACCGAAAAGCCGGGGCCGGACAAGCAGGCGGGCGGACGCGGCAAGCACAGCAGCGATCGCGGTGGCCGCGGCGAGAAGTGACCGGGGGCTCGCCACGGAGCGACACGGCGGCAACCAGTTGACAACTTCACCTCGAGAGAACTTATAATTCCAGCTGTAGGTTTCCTCTCGGACGGAGGATAGGTATTCCGGGGGACTGAGGAGCCCCCGGGTGTCTTCGGAGGTGAAGCGCGATGCTGCTCACGTCGATCGACCCGTTCATCCAGGAGTTCGAGCGGCAGTTCGACCGTCTCGCCCGCCAAGCGAACGCTCAGGGCAACGGGGCCACGATGCCGATGGACGGACTCCGCCGCGCCGACGATGTGGTGCTGCGGTTCGATCTGCCCGGCGTCGACCCCGACTCCATCGAGGTCACCGTCGACCGCGGCGTCCTGTCGGTGACCGCCCGGCGCGAGGAGGAGTATGAGCAGGACGAGCGCCTGTTCGTCCGGGAGCGAGTGATGGGCTCCTTCACTCGCCGGGTCTACCTGTCCGAGCACCTGGACGCCAACGCGATCGAGGCCGCCTACAACAACGGCGTGCTGGCGGTGCGGATCCCGGTGCTGGAGCAGGCCAAGCCGCGCAAGGTGGCCATCCAGCGCACCACCGAGTCACACAAGGCGATCAAGAGCTGACCGCCCACGCAGCACCCCTTGCACCTGGACAGGCTACGGCCCCGCCCGGTACGGCCCCTTCGAGCGCCACCGGGCGGGGCCGCCCGCATTCCGGCAGGAGGAACGGTCATGAAACTCCCCATGGACGACGAACACGCAGCCCTCTTCACTGTCGGTCAGGTGGCGAGCATGCTGGACGTACAGCAGGCATTCCTGCGGCGCATCGACGACAACGAGGTCGTCTCCCCCCAGCGCTCGGCGGGCGGACAGCGCCGCTACAGCCGTCACGAGATCGGCCGCGTCCAAGAAGTGGTGACGATGATGGACCAGGGCATGACGCTGCCGGCCATCCGCCGCATCATCGAGCTACAGCACGAACTCGCCCAGGTCACCCGCGAACGCGACGAACTCGCCCGGCGCCTGGCGGACGCCCAATCCCGCCCGGAGCACATCGAACGCCCCTGAGCGCCAGTGAGCATGCTCCCACCAGACGGTGCCGGGAGAGGCGTTAAGGTGCTGCCATGCCTACCGCATTGATCACGGGCGCGACCGCCGGCATCGGCGCCGCCTTCGCCCGCCGGCTGGCCGCCGACGGGTTCAGCCTGGTCCTGGTGGCTCGCGACGAGGCCCGGCTGGGCGAGATCGCGGGCCAGCTGAAGCTCAGGTACGGCGTCAGCGTCGAGTCGCTGCCCGCCGATCTCGCCACCGACGACGGCCTCGCCCGGGTCGAGGCGCGGCTGCGCGACGGAGTCGATCTCCTGGTGAACAACGCCGGCTTCGGCCACCCGCAAAAGTTCCTGGAGGTGCCGGTCGAGGACGAGCTACGCATGCTCAAGGTCCACTGTGAGGCCGTGCTCAGGCTGACGCTCGCCGCGCTACCCGGGATGAGGGAGCGTGACCGGGGCGCGGTGATCAACGTGGCCTCCGTCCTGGCGTTCTTCGTCCGCGGCACCTACAGCGCGTCCAAGGCGTGGGTGGTGAACTTCAGCGAGGCGACCGCGGCCGAGGTGGGCAGTCCGCGTATCAAGGTGATGGCCTTGTGTCCCGGCTTCGTGCGGACGGAGTTCCACGACCGGGCGTACATGGACACCTCCCACATCCCCCGCTTCCTGTGGCTCGAGGCCGACAACGTGGTCAACGCGGCCATGCGCGACCTGGCCCTGGGCAAGCGGGTGTCGATTCCGGACGTGCGTTACAAGGCGGTCGTGGCGATCGGCAAGCTCGTCCCTCGCACGATCGTCAGCGGCGCGGCGGCGAAGTTCGGCCGCTGACGGGGACGACTGGCTGAAAAAGGGTGGGCCCCCGCCGCGGGAGGGGGTCGCGGTGGGGGCCCTGTCCGGGTGCGAGGTGAGCGCACCCAGAGGGGTGTGAGGGGGACTCACGCCCGGTCCGGTCGTGAGCGGGCTCACGGCCGAGATTCGGTGGAGATCACTTGCCGACGTTCGCGTCGTGACCGATGGCCAGGCCGGAGGTCGGGTCGAAGAAGTGCAGGTTGTGCGTGTCCAGCACGAGGTCGAGGCTCGAGCCCGGACGGGCGTGGCTGCGGGCGTTCACGCGGGCGGTCCACAGCGACTTGTCGCCCGACAGCGGCAGCGCCGCCTCCTCGTCGTCGCCCGTGTCGGCGGCGGCGACGGTGTCCTTGTGCTCGACCGGCGGGGCGTCGATCAGGAACAGGACGTTGATCTCGGAGCCGAGCTCCTCGGTGACCTCCGCCTTGACGGCCAGCGTGGCCCAGCCGTTGGCGTTCTGGCCGGCGGAGGCGGCGTCCTCGAAGTCGGACGGGCGGATGCCGAGGATGACCTGCTTGCCGATGTACTGGTCGAGGCCGGGCTTGTCGGTGAAGGTGGAGTCCGGGATCTCCAGCTTGATGTCGGCGAACGTGACGGCGGCGCCGCCGTCGCGGACCAGCTCGGCGGTGACGAAGTTCATGGAAGGCGAGCCCATGAACCCGGCGACGAACAGGTTGACCGGCTTGTCGAACAGGTTCTGCGGCGTGTCGACCTGCTGCAGGAGACCGTCGCGCAGGACGCAGACGCGGTCGCCCAGCGTCATGGCCTCGACCTGGTCGTGGGTGACGTAGACGGTGGTGACGCCGAGGCGCTCGTGCATCTGGTTGAGGGAGGCGCGCATGGAGACACGGAGCTTGGCGTCGAGGTTCGACAGCGGCTCGTCCATGAGGAACGCCTGGGGCTCGCGGACGATGGCGCGGCCCATCGCGACACGCTGGCGCTGACCACCGGACAGGGCGGCCGGCTTGCGCTTGAGGTAGGTCTCCAGGCCGAGCATCTTGGCGGCCTCGTTGACCCGCTTCTGGATCTCCGGCTTGGGCATCTTGCGAAGCTTGAGGCCGAAGGCGAGGTTCTCCTCGACCGTCATGTGGGGGTACAGCGCGTAGTTCTGGAAGACCATGGCGATGTCGCGGTCCTTCGGCGGCAGGTGGTTGACCACCTTCTCGCCGATCGCGATCTCGCCACCGCTGATGTCCTCCAAACCGGCGATCATCCGGAGCGCGGTCGACTTACCGCAACCGGATGGGCCGACCAGCACCATGAACTCGCCATCCTTGATCTCAAGGTTGAGCCCGTTCACAGCCTTAACGCCACCGGCGTAGATCTTGTCGACATTGGTCAGAACGATGGATGCCATGACAGTCCTTCGCGCTCCCGGGCGGGTGACCCGGATGATGTGCGGGGGTTATCCATTTGCATGGATACGTTTTCAAGCATCTCACCCGAAACGGACATGCGTGTCAAGAGATCAGCGCATATCAGCGTCCTGGCCTTCCAGCGCGGCGGAAACCATGATGGAATCGTTTCCATGGAATCGAGGCGGGCAACCATCAAGGACGTGGCCGAGGCGGCGGGCGTCGGCGTCGCGACCGTGTCCCGGGTCCTGTCCGGCGGCTCGGCCAGCCCTGAGACAAGGGAACGAGTGCTGGCCGTCGCCGCCCACCTCGACTACCGCCCGAGCGCGCTCGGCCGCAACCTCCGCCAGCGGCGCACCGGCGGCATGGGGTTGTTCGTGCCCGACCTCACCGACACCTTCTACGGTCAGCTGGCCGAGGGCGTGCTGGCCTGCGCGCGCTCGGCGGGCGAGCCGGTCGTGCTCGGCTCGACGGGCGACGATCCCGAGCAGGAGGCCGAACTGGTCGGCATGCTGCTGGAGCAGAGCGTGGACCGGGTGATCGCGGTCCCGTCGGGCGGCGCTGAGACGTGGGCCCCGGCGATCAAGGCGGGCATGACGGTGGTCTTCGCCGACCGACTGCCGTCCGACGTGGCGTCTGACGCGCCGTCCGACAGGGACTTGGTGTCGCGTGGCGTCTCCGACCTCATGCTGCTGGACGGCCTGCCGCCCGCCTCGCGCGCCCGGCCGCTGGACGTTCCCGCCGTACTGGCGGACGACCGGGCCGGCATCCGTACGGCGGTGCGCTACCTGAGAGGGCTCGGCCACCGGCGCATCGCCTTCCTCGGCGGCCCGGGGCACGGCAGGCGGGTGGCGGCCTTCCGCGAGGCGGTCGGCGCGCCCGTGGACGAGGACCTGGTCGTGTTCGCCACGGGCAGCCGCGACTCGGCCTACGCGGCCGCGTCCGGGCTGTTCCAGAGCCGCCCCGACCTGACGGCCGTGGTGACCGGCGGCAACGTCCTGGGCGAGGCGGCCGTCCTGGCGGCCAGGGAGCTGGACCTGCGGGTGCCACGGGACGTGTCGCTGGTGATGTACGACGACGTGCCGTGGGCCGAACTGTGCTCCCCACCGCTGACCGTGATCGCCCAACCGGGCCGCGATATCGGCTACCGAGCGGCGGAGCTGGTCCTGCGAGCGGGGACCCGGCGCCCCCGGAGCGTACTGCTCCCGACGGAACTCATCGTCCGAGGCAGCTGCGGCCCCCGCCACTGACCACCCCCAACGTCCGCGGCGGCCCCACGCAACGGGCCACCCCCTGGGACGGTGTCGACGCACTTCGCCGGGCATCCGCCCCCTCCCCCGAAGAGGGCATCTTTCTCAAGGAACCCCAGCCACAACGGACCGTCGCAGGGAGCGAGGCGGTCGCGTGATGGACCGTCCGGGGAACCCCTAGACCACCTTCTCGATCGCCGCGATGACCGCCGGGTCATCCGGAGAGGTGCGCGGCCGGAAGCGGGCGACCACAGCCCCCTCGCGGTCGACGAGGAACTTCTCGAAGTTCCACTGGATGTCGCCGCCCGCGCCCTCAGCGTCGGGCGTCTCCACGAGCGCCTCGTAGAGCGGGTGCCGGCCGGGCCCGTTCACCTCGGCCTTCTCCAGCAGCGGGAAGTCCACGCCGTACGTGGTGGCGCAGAACTCCTGGATCTCCTCGGCCGAGCCGGGCTCCTGCCCCATGAACTGGTTGCACGGCATGCCGATCACGCTGAACCCGCGCTCGCCGTACTGCCGCTGCAGCTCGACGAGGCCGGTGTACTGCGGGGTGAGGCCGCACTTGGAGGCCACGTTCACGATGAGCACGGCCTTGTCGCCGACGAGCTCGGCGAGCGTGGTGGGGGCGTCCGCGAGGGTGCGGACGGGAATGTCACGAAGACTCATGATCTGACCCTACAGAAAGCCCCCTCTCCCGGTTTGTGATGCACTCCACATTTTCCCGACATTTCCCCTGAACAGCCCTAAAGAGTGATCTTTACCGACGATCTACCTTTTCATGGTCAATTCGCGGTAAATCGGGTGAATAGGGCAGGGTGGCGCGGCCCCCCGAACCCATCGAAAGGGAACCCGCATGCCCATGCTCCGCCGTACGAGCGCCTTGATCCTGTCCGCCACGTTCGTGGTGGCAGGCGGCGCGACGGCCGCACAGGCGCAGAGCTCCCAGGCAAGCACGCAACGCGCCATCAGCAACAACAAGGCCATCGCCAAGCACATGGTCGCCAAGCGCGGCTGGACCAAGGCCCAGTACCGCTGCCTGGTGCGCCTCTGGTCACGGGAGAGCGGCTGGAACCACCGGGCCGGCAGCGGCTCGGGCGCCTACGGCATCCCGCAGGCGCTGCCCGGCCACAAGATGGCCACCAAGGGCCGCGACTGGCGCACCAACCCGCGCACGCAGATCGCGTGGGGCCTCGGCTACATCAAGCAGAGGTACGGCTCCCCGTGCCGCGCGTGGGCGCACTTCCAGTCCCGCCACTGGTACTGATCCGCGCACCTCCAGCCTGTCCCTGTTTTCACGAAAGGCCAGGTCAACGCGCGAACGGGCCGCGCCATGGCGGTCCTGCGAGCACCCTAAATATCTCTAGCGATCACGCCATCGTCTTCCCAAAGCCAATCACCGAGAGTGATTGACAGTGACTGTGCGTAATAGAAACCGGGCTAGAGAAACGTCGTGGAGCCCTCCGGGCCGCCCAGCACCATGTGGGCGTCAACGGAAGCCCGGAGGGCCGCGCGGACCCTCCTCGTCCGAGCCACGGACGCGGACCGGCAAGGGCGCCGGGGAAGCAAGAGCGTCTGTCCGCACGCGACCTGGCAGCAAGGATCGACATGGACAGCAACCGCGCTCTGCGCTACACGTTCATCACTCTGACCACGCTCACGGCCGTCACCGGCAGTTCGACCCTCGTCTGGGCCGAAGCCGGACCGCGAACCGCACAGCCACGAACAGCCCAACCAAGAGCAGCTCAACCGCGAGTGACCGCACCGCGGATACCCGAGCCCCGGATCATCGAGGGCTCATGGCACGCCCCCGTGATCAAGACCCGTTCCTGGACCACCTCCGCACGGCCGAAGATCAAGATCAAGGCCAAGGCGCCGAAGAGCCGGAACAAGGGCATCGCGCTGAACCAGGTCGTCCAGCGAGCCTGGTCCTACCAGGAGTTCCAGTGCCTGGACAATCTCTGGACCAGAGAGAGCAACTGGAACCACCACGCGTACAACAGCTCCTCAGGTGCCTATGGCATCCCGCAGGCGCTCCCCGGAGGAAAGATGCGGGGAGCGGGCGAGGACTGGAAGTCCAACCCTGAGACGCAGATCCGCTGGGGCCTGGGTTACATCAAGGGCAGATACGGCAAACCGTGCGGCGCCTGGGGCCACTTCAGAGCGCACAACTGGTACTAGAAGAGCAGGAGGGCATCCGAGATCACCGGGTGCCCTCCCTCTTGCGCTTCGGCAGCACCGCGATCGCCTGGATCAGCAGCTCGACACCGAAGTCGAAGTCGGCGTCGTGGTCGCAGCTGGACAGCAGCGAAGCCAGCCCGTTCACCTCGGGGAACAGGGTGGGATCGACATCGTCGGGGTTGACCATCTGCCCGTGCGTCGGGGCGAAGGTGGGCGTGACCCCGACCTCGCGCAGCAGCGAGCCCACGATGTAGGCGATGAACATCCGCAGCACCCGCACCGCGTCCAGCCCGTCGAACCCGGCGCTGCGCAGCGTGGCCAGGGCCCGCTCGACCGGCAGCAGCCCGGCGTCGGAGTGGAGCTGGCGGCTGACGACGAGCATCGTGCAGCGCGGGTGGCCGTGCGCGATCTGGCGGAAGGCGCGGGCCTGCATCCGTACCCGGTCGGTCCAGTGGGCGTCGGGATCGTCGGTGAACTCGATCTGGCTGAGCACCGCCTCGGCGACGCCGTTGAGCAGAGCGTCCTTGTTCGGCACGTGGTTGTAGAGCGACATCACGCCGACGCCGAGGTCCGCGGCGATGCGCCGCATGGACACCGCGTCGGCCCCCTCACGCTCGATGAGGTCGATCGCCGCGGCGATGATGCGGGTCCGCGAGAGAGGCTCGGTGGGCATAGCTCATTCTATTGACGTACGTACGCCGTACGTGCAAGCCTCGACAGTGGACGTACGGTGTACGTAGCCCCCCTGCGGAGGACCCCATGTCGACGCACGATCTCTACACCATCCCGGCCGAGCTCTCCACGTGGGACGTGGAGATGTCCGGTGCCAGCAGGTTTACGTGGGAGTACGACGACGGCAGGGATCGGATGCTGGCCCTGTACCAAAAGGGCAAGGACAAACAGTGGGACTCCACCAAGCGCATCGACTGGGATCTCGAGGTCGACCCGTACAACGTGCTCGGCATTCCGGACCAGACGATCGCCATCTACGACACGCCGCTCTGGCACCGGATGGACGAGAAGCAGCGCCAGGACGTCCGCCTGCACGGGGCGGCCTGGCAGTTCTCGCAGTTCCTGCACGGTGAGCAGGGCGCGATGATCTGCTCGGCCAAGATCGTGGAGTCGGTCCCGGACCTCGACTCCAAGTTCTACGCCGCCACCCAGACCATGGACGAGGCCCGGCACGCCGAGACGTACGCCCGCTTCCTCCAGGAGAAGGTGGGCCTGGCGTACCCCATCAACGAGCACCTGAAGTCGCTGCTCGACTCGACGCTCAGCGACTCGCGGTGGGACATGCCCTATCTGGGGATGCAGGTGCTGATCGAGGGCCTGGCGCTGGCGGCGTTCGGCGTCATGCGCGACATCACCACCAAGCCGCTGCCCAAGCAGATCCTCGCGTACGTCATGCAGGACGAGGCCAGGCACGTGGCGTTCGGCCGGATGGCGTTGCGCGACTTCTACGGGAACTTAACCGAGGCCGAGCGGCGCGAGCGCGAGGACTTCGTCATCGAGGGCTGCTACCTGATGCGCGACCGGCTCAGGGGCCGGGAGACCTGGGAGAACCTGGGCCTGTCGAAGGCGGAGGTCGAAGAGGCCGAGGTGGCCACGGAGCACTCGGAGTATCTGCGGCTGTTCCGGTCGCTGCTGTTCAGCCGGATCGTGCCGTGCGTGAAGGACATCGGGCTGTGGAGCCCGCGGTTGCAGCAGGCGTACGCGGACATGGGCGTGCTGGAAATGGCGGGCCAGTCGCTCGACGCGCTGATGCGGCAGGACGAGGACATCGCCGACAAACTCGACGAGGCCCGCTTCGCCGAGGAGGAGGCCGAGCGGCACGCCGAGGTCGCCGAGACCATCGAGATGGGCGCCAACTGAGAATGGTTTAAGAGTTGCCTCCTGTGCCATATGCACCCTATGAGCATCCGCCGGAGGGGGCATCTCGCCATGGTCCAGGAACCAGCACGGTCCGCCAGGCCGCATGTCGTCGTCGTGGGCGCGGGCTTCGCCGGGCTGAACGCCACCAGGGTGCTGGCCCGCGGCGGCGCGCGCGTCACGCTCGTCGACCGCCACCCCTACTCCACCTTCCAGCCGCTGCTCTACCAGGTGGCGACGGCCGGGCTCGCCGCCGGGGACATCACCTACCCGACGCGGGCGTTCGCCGCGAAATATCGGCGGGCGCGGGCCCGGCGGGGCGCGCTGACGAAGCTGCACCCGGCCGAGCGGCGGGTGGAGTTCGACGACGGCACCTCACTCGACTACGACTACCTCGTGCTCACCACCGGCGTGACCACCAACTGGTACGGCATCGAGGGCGCGCGGGAGAACGGCTACCCGATCTATTCGGTCCAGGACTCGATCGTGCTGCGCAAACGGCTGCAAAGCCTCTTGCAGCAGGTCGCGGAGGGTAAGCGCGAGAGCGCGCACGCCGTGGTGGTCGGCGCGGGCGCGACCGGGGTGGAGATCGCGGGCACGATGGCCGAGCTGCGCCAGCGGACGCTCCCGGTGACCTATCCGGAGATCAAACCCGATCAGACGAGTGTCACCCTGGTCGAGCGCTTCGATTACGTGCTCTCGCCGTACAAGCCGCGCCTGCGTGACGCGGCCGCGAACGCGCTGCGCAAGCGCGGCGTGCACCTGCGGCTCGGCAGCACGGTGGCCTCGGTCGAGCCCGACGCGGTCGTGCTGAGCGACGGCACCCGGCTGCCGAGCGACGTCACCGTGTGGGCGCTGGGCGTCGCCGCGCCCGCCGAGGTCTCGAACCTGGGCCTGAAGCAGGGCAAGGGCGGCCGGATCGAGGTCACCCAGGCGCTCAACGTCGCGGCGTACCCGGAGATCTTCGTCGCCGGCGACCTGGCCGGGCCGCCCAACCCGCTGCCGCAGCTGGCCCAGCCCGCCATCCAGATGGGCGAGCACGCGGGCAGGCAGATCCTGGCAATGGCCCATGGCCGTCCCGCGGCGCCCTTCTCCTACAGCGATCCCGGCATCATGGCCACGGTCGGCCGGGGCTCGGCCGTGCTGCAGTTGTCCAACGGCATGACCATGCACGGCCCGCTCGCCTGGCTGGCCTGGATCGGGCTGCACCTGACCTACCTGCTGGGCGGGCGCAACCGGGTGAGCGTCCTGGTCAGCTTCTTGGCGCGGTACGCGGGGCCGCGCCGCAGCGCGGCCACCGTCGTCGAATAGCGGATATCACTTCGTTACGCCCGTTAAGCCCTATCGAGGCTCTGCTGCTATAAATCTGCAAAGTGATCAAGATCAGGGAGGGGATTACTTGGACCGGTCCTTCCTGTACGGTCTGGCCGAACGGATGCTGAAACGCCCCGTCCGGCGAGGTCTCCGATGAGCCCGCTGGAAGACCTCATGCGGCACCGGGTCGGCCAGGACTGCCTGCATGTGCCGTCGGCCCGGTTCGGCCTGCTGCTGGCGTTACGCCACTGGTTCGACCCCGGTGACCGGGTGCTGATCGCGCCCACCACCTCCGAGGCCGTGCTGTTCATGGTGCTGGCCGCCGACCTGGAGCCGGTGATGGCGCCGGTGTCGTGGCGCGACGGCAACATCGACGCGCCGCGCGTCAACTGGAGCGGCCTGGCCGGCGTCATCACTACTCACCTGTACGGCCAGCCGGACCAGATCAGGGATCTGATCACGCAGTGCGAGCGGCGCGGCCTGGTCCTCATCGACGACGCCGCCCACGCCCTCCAGACGATGGTCGGCGGGCGCCTGGCCGGCACGTTCGGCCAGGCCGGCGTGTACAGCCTGGCCAAGCACGGCCGGGCGTCCGGCGGCTTCCTGACCACGCCCAACCCCGGCGCGCTGGCGGCGCTGGCCGAGGCCAGAGACGCGCTGCTGCTGTCCGGCGAGCCGCGCGACCAACTGGAGGCCGTGGTGCAGCCGATGCTCCGCGAGACCCTCCACCGCACCGGCACGGTCCGGCTGATGTGGCACCTGTCGCGGCGGCTCGGGATCGTCAAGTGGAGCGGGCACCGCCCCGCGCCCCATGAGGACGCCCTCATGGCCGTCAAGGGAAACCTGACGGCCATGGACCCGTGGCTGGGGATCGACCACGACGGCTGGCGGATGCGCCCGGGCCCCGCGCTCTGCCGCTACCAGCGCGCCCGCCTGCGGGCGATCGACCGCGAGCGGGAGCACCGCCTGGCCGGGGTCGAGGTGCTGCGCCGGACCCCGTGGGTGGCGGCGGGCGTCCGCGAATCCCCCGTACGTCCGCTCCTGCGGGTGCCGCTGCTGGTCGAGAGCCGCGACGAGATCGTCGCCGGGCTGGAGCGGCTCGGCGTGGTGCCCGGTTTCGTCTATGATCCGCCGCTGGACGACTATCTGCCGATGATCCAGCAGGGGCCCACACCCGAGATCGCCCGCTGGTGGACCGGCCACGTGCTGCCGGTGGATCCGCTCGACGCCCCGCGCATGGTACGGCTGCTGACCAGGCTGGGTGCCCGCCCGGCGGAGGGCGCCGGATTCGCCTGATCGGCCGTGGATCACTATCTCGCAAAGCAGGACTTATCCCTCTATATCGTCAGATAAGGTCGTTCAACGCATGAAGCGGGCTATCTCGCTAACCGCCCGCCGAAGCGGAACAGTGTCGTTAGCATCCCCGGCAATGCCGGTGAAACTTCCCTCCCAGGAGTGACCTTGACCGTCGATGCCGATGTCGCCAGGCGACGTATCGAAGAGCTGCTCCGCGAGAACGAGACACAGATCCTGCACCGGTGGACGCTGATCTCCAAGGCGTCGAGCGAGGAGCTGAACGACATCTACCGGGCGCTGCTCGCCTCCCTCGAAAACGGTGGCGACCTCGCCGACATGCGCGGCCTGCTCGCCGAGTTGTCACGTTCCCGCGCCCGCCAGGGCTACACCCCCGCGGACACCGCCAGGGCCGTCTTCGGCCTGAAGGAGGCGATGTACGAGGCCGTCGAGAGCGACGGCGGCGCCGAGGCGCTGCGCGGCTTCATCTGGTTCTCCAGGCTCATCGACGACCTCGGCCTGTTCACCTTCGAGACGTACTCGACGGCCCGCGAGCGGATCATCCTCGACCAGGCCGAGCAGCTGCTGGAGCTGTCCACGCCGGTCGTCAAGCTGTGGGAGGGCATCGTGGCGGTGCCCCTGGTCGGCACGCTCGACTCCGCCAGGACCCAGGTCGTGATGGAGAAGCTGCTGCAGACGCTGGTCGACACGGGCGCCGAGCACGCGGTGATCGACATCACCGGCGTCCCGGCCGTCGACACCCAGGTCGCCCAGCACCTGCTGAAGGCCGTCGTCGCCGCCCGCCTGATGGGCGCCGAGTGCGTCATCTCCGGCATCCGCCCGCAGATCGCGCACACCATCGTCACGCTCGGCATCGAGTTCGGCGACATCGTGACCAAGGCCTCGCTGGCCGACGCGCTGGCCCACGCGCTCAGGCGCAGCGGCATCGAGGTGATCGCGCCGAAGGCGACCCGCCTCGCGGTGCGGACGGAGAACGTCTGATGGACCGGGTGCCCATTCTCAAGCTCGGCGACATCCTGATCATCTCCATCCAGATCGATCTGGACGACCAGAGCGTGCTCGCCCTTCAGGAGGACCTGGCCGACGCCGTGGTGGCCCACGGAGCACGCGGGGTCATCATCGACATCACCGCGGTGGAGATCGTCGACTCCTTCATCGGCAGGATGCTGGCCACCATCGCCGCCACGTCGCGGTTGCTCGACGCCCAGACCGTGGTCGTCGGCATGCGGCCGGCCGTCGCGATCACCCTGGTCGAGCTCGGCCTGTCGCTGGGCGGCGTACGTACCGCACTCAACCTGGAGAAGGGAATCGCGCTGCTCGACCATGTGAGAGGCGCGACGTCGTGACCGGCGGCTGGGAACTGCCCATCGCCAGCAACTCCGACGTCGTCATGGTCCGCCAGCGGGTCCGGAGCGTCGCGGTCGAGGTGGGACTGTCCCTCATCGACCAGACCAAGGTGGTGACCGCGGCCAGCGAGCTGGCCCGCAACGCACTGGTGTACGGCGGCGGCGGCCTGGCTCGCATCGAGATCGTCGAGAACGGGACGCGCCGCGGCCTTAAACTCACCTTCAGCGACGAGGGGCCGGGGATTCCCGACATCGAGCAGGCACTCACCGACGGCTGGACCACCGGCACCGGGCTGGGGCTGGGCCTGAGCGGATCCCGACGGCTGGTCGACGAGTTCGACCTGGTCTCGGCTCCCGGAAAGGGCACGACGGCGACGGTGACGAAATGGGCTCGATGACATGGTGCCGGTGAGCTACACGCGTGACGACACCTGGGTGCGAGCGGACAACTCCAGCGCGGTGGGCACCGTACGCCGGATGGCCGTCGAACTCGCCGAGTCCGCCGGGTTCGACGGCGAGCGTACGGGGCAGACGGCGGTCGCGGTCACCGAGGCCGTCTCCAACCTGGTCAAGCACGCGGTGGAGGGCGTCGTCATGGTCCGTTCCCAGCCCGGGGACCCCGCCGTCGTGGAGCTGATCGCCATCGACAAGGGGCCGGGCATGCCCGACATCGCCCGCGCCCTGCGCGACGGCTACTCCACCTCCGGCACCCTCGGCATCGGGATGGGGGCGATGGCCCGCATCTCCTCCTGGTACGACGTCCATTCCCTGCCCGGCAAGGGCACCGTACTGGTCATGCGCTTCGCCGCCACCGCCGCGCCCACCTCGGCGCCGTACGCCAGCGGCCTGACGCGCCCCATCGGCGAGGAGACGGTCTGCGGCGACTCCTTCGCGATCGCCGCCACAGGCGACGGCGCCACGGCCGAGACGACGATCCTGCTGTGCGACGGCCTGGGCCACGGCGAGCTGGCCGCCCAGGCGTCCAGGACGGCGGTGGAGCTGTTCCTGCGGACGGCGGGCGAGGAGCCGCTGGCGACACTCGAACGCCTGCATCGGGGCCTCGCCCACACCCGGGGAGGCGCGGTCGCGGTGGCCCGCGTCAGGGCCACCACCGTCTCCTACGCCGGGCTGGGCAACATCTCCGGCTGGATCGCCGGCGCCGACGGCCGCCGGGGGATGATCTCGGTGCCCGGCATCGCCGGACACCAGGCGCGGCAGCTGCGCCAGTACGAGTTCGAGCTGCCCGAGCACGCCACCGTGGTGCTGCACTCCGACGGTCTGACCGAGCGGTGGGACCCCGCCGCCATGCCGGGCCTGTTCGCCCGCTCCCCCGCGGTCATCGCCGCCGGGCTGCTGCGCGAGGCGGGCAGCCGCCGGGACGACGCCTGCGTGGTGACCGTGAGGCCCGGCGATGACCGCGACTGAGCTGGCCAGGGCCGCGCTCGAACACGACCATGACGTCTTCGTGGTGCGCCGCCTGGGCAAGGCCGTCGCCGAGCTGGCCGGTCTGGAGGCGCAGGACCAGGTCAGGGTGGCGACCGCGCTGAGCGAGGTCTGCCGGGAACTCCTCGGCACCGGGGCGGCCGTCGTCTTCTCGCTCGATGAAGGGAAACTGCTCATCACCATGGATCACGCAATGGGCGCGAATTTCGCCCGATCCGAGGGGCTGGCGCTGGCCGGCCGCCTGGTCGACGTGGTCACCCTCGACGCCGAACACGGTCGCGTCACCATAGCCAAGCGGCTGCCTCCCCACTCCCCGCGGCTCCCGATCGACGAGATCCGCGAGCGCCTGGCCGGGATGGCACCGGTCAGCGCCCTGGACGAGCTGCGCCAGCAGAACAAGGAGCTTGCCGCGACCCTGGAGGACGTCCTGCGGCTCAACGCCGAGCTGCAGGAGACCAACACCGGGGTCATGGCCCTGTACAACCAGCTGTCGGCCGAGCTGGAGGAGACCAACCGCGGCGTGGTCGCCCTGTACGGGGAGCTGGACGAGAAGTCCTCCCAGCTCCGCGAGGCGGCCGAGGCCAGGAACCGATTCTGGGCGACGGTCAGCCACGAGCTGCGTACCCCGCTCAACTCCATCATCGGCCTGGTCAGGCTGATGATCGGGCCCGGCAGCGAGCCGCTCAGCGAGGAGCAGTCACGTCAGGTGCGCTTCATCGGCGGCTCGGCGGAGACGCTGCTGGAGCAGGTCGGCGAGCTGCTCGACATGGCCAAGGCCGAGTCCGGGCGGCTCGACCCCCAGTCGTCGGTCGTCCACCTGCCCACGCTGGCCGAGCACCTGCGCCTGACGATGCAGCCCACCAGCGGGCCCGGCGACGTCACGCTGCGCGTCGACGTCGCGCCCGAGGTCAGCGACGTCTACACCGACGAGGGGATGCTGGTCCGCGTCCTGCGCAACCTGCTGTCCAACGCCCTGAAGTTCACCCAGGAGGGCGAGGTACGGCTGAGCGCGCACGCCGACGCGGCCACCGGCGAGGTGGTCATCACGGTCACCGACACGGGCATCGGCATCCCCCGGGAGTATCTGGCGACCGTGTTCGAGGAGTTCTTCCAGGTGCCGGGCGCGCTCCAGGTCAGGGTCAAGGGCACCGGGCTCGGCCTGCCGTACGCCCGCCGGCTCACCGAGGCGCTGGGCGGCACGCTGGAGCTGGCGAGCGACGTCGGGCGGGGCACCACGGTGACGATGCGGCTGCCGTACCACGACGGCACGCCCGAGATCGCGCGGGTGCTGGTCGCCGACGACGACGAGGCGTTCCGCGCCGCCGCCCGCAGGATGCTGTACGGCTTCGCCGTCGAGGTGGAGGAGGCGGCGGACGGAGTCGCCGCGCTGGAGATGATGACCGCGCGCCCGCCGGATGTGATCCTGCTGGACATGCTGATGCCGCGGCTGGACGGCACCGCGCTGCTGCAGCGCATGGCCGAGGACCAGGCCCTGGCGCGGGTCGGTGTGGTGGTGGTGACGATCAGGCCCGACGCCGCGCCGTCCGGCCACCCGGTGCTGTCCAAGCAGGGGCTGCGCCGCGACCAGCTGCTCCAGGCCATCCGGGGCGCGGCGGGGACGGATCATGACTGAGCACGCGGCCGGAACGGTGCTCGAGCCCGCCGGCGGCGCCGCGACGGTGCTGGTGGTCGACGACACGCCGACCAAGCGCTACATCCTGTCGAGCTGGCTGCGCAGGGCGGGCCACATCGTGGTCGAGGCGGCCGGCGGCGAGGAGGCGCTGGCCATGCTCGCCGTGAACCGCCCCGACCTGGTCGTGCTCGACGTACGGCTGCCCGACATCGGCGGCTTCGAGGTGTGCGAGCGGATCAAGGCGAACCCGGCGACGACCTCGATCCCCGTCATCCAGGTGTCGGGTAACGCCATCACCTCGGCCGACCGTACGGAAGGGCTCGAACGCGGCGCCGACGCCTACCTGTCGGAGCCGATCGAGCCGGCCGAGTTCGCCGCGACGGTCGAGGCGACGCTGCGCTACTACCGCGCCCGGCGGCGGGCGGAGCTGATGGCCGAGCGCCTGGCCAAGCTGGCCGACGTCACGCTGCGGATGAACGGGGCCGACTCCTTCGACCGGCTGCTGACCGTGGCCGTGGAGGGCACGGTCGACGTGCTGGGCCGCTACGCGGGCGCG
This sequence comes from Nonomuraea sp. CA-143628, assembly GCF_050942315.1. Classification (NCBI taxonomy): domain Bacteria; kingdom Bacillati; phylum Actinomycetota; class Actinomycetes; order Streptosporangiales; family Streptosporangiaceae; genus Nonomuraea; species Nonomuraea sp. CA-143628. Next base: position 4,193,918 of record NZ_CP192072.1, on the reverse strand, counting down.
CTGGCGCTGCCGCCCGACGGCCGGATGCGCCGCTTCCGCGCCCGGCCCGGCGAGACGGCCAGCAGCAGGTCCGCCGCTCCCCAGCTGCTGGATCGGCTCAGCGCGATGTCGCTGGGCGAGCCGGCGGGCGCCAAGATCTTCACGGTGGAGGCGGCCGAGTGGCTCACGTTGGTGAGCGACGTACAGCTCAACGCGCCGGTGACGGGCGTGCTGTGCCGTACGAAGAGGGGCCAGCCGCCCGTCTACCTGGGGCTGGAGGCCGACCCTCCGCTGGACGCCGACGAGCTGAACGTGCTGAGGCAGCTCGGCCAAGGGCTGGCGCTGGCCGTCGACGCGCTGCGCGTCTACACCGAGGAACACACGATCTCCCTGACCCTGCAGCGCAGCCTCCTGCCGACGCGCATCCCTGAGGTGCCGGGGCTGAAGGTGACCTTCCGCTACCAGCCGGCCGTGGACAACATCGAGGTCGGCGGCGACTTCTACGAGGTGCTGCGGGTCGGCGACCGGGTGCTGGTGGCGATCGGCGACGTGGCCGGCCACTCGCTGCACGCGGCGACCATCATGGCCGAGCTGCGACACGCGCTGCGTGCCTCGCTGATCGACTCGGTCGACCTGAGCGCCTCGATGGACCTGCTCAACAAGGTCCTGCGCCGCTATCACTCCGGCATGACGGCCACCGTCTGCCTGCTGCTCATCGACCCGGAGACCGGCGAGGTCGAGCTGGCCAACGCCGGGCACATCCCGCCGATGCTGGCCGGACCCAGCGCCCACTACCTGGGGCTGGGCAACCTGCTGCTGGGCGTGGCACACGAGGACTACAAGGTGAACCGGCTGGAGCTGCCCGCGGGCGCCACGATGCTGCTGTTCACCGACGGGCTGGTGGAGGACCGCGGCATCCTGCTCGACGACAGCCTGGAGCAGGCCAGGCAGGTGGCCGAGACGGTCGAGGACGATCTGGAGGAGTTCTGCGACCGGCTGCTGGGCGCGTTCGGGGCGCGGGAGGACGACGTGGCCATCGTGGCGATCCGCCGCGGGGCCTGACGGCGCGAGGGCCTGGTTATTTGCCCAATGCCCCGGCTGGTCCTTTGGCTGGCACAAGCGATGGTCAGCCGGATTTGCGCTTGCGGTAGGCGCGCTGCTGGCAGGCCCGGGAGCAGTACGCGCGCGGACGTCCCGACGCGGCTCGCTCAACCGGCGCACCACAAATCTGGCAGGTTTCATCACGCGTTTCATCACGCCTTTGGACCAACATCTCGATGCCGTCCAGCACCCGGCGCAGGCCGAACTCGAACGGGTCCTCCGGCTCGTCGTAGCCGCCCTCCTCCCACAGGCGCGTGAGAGTCGGGTAGCGCTCAAGACGCGCGTAGAGCGTGTCGCGGGAGCCCCACCACTCCTCCTCGCTCACCCCGCTGAGCCGCTCGGTCCGCGCCACCTCCGCCAGCCGCAGTGCCTCGGAGTCGACGAACCGGGCGACGAGCCCGACGACGGCGATCATCTCGGCCGGCGTGAGACCGGTGCCCGAGACGGCGCTCAGCATGTACTCGTAGTGGGCGACGGCGTTGGGTCCCGGCACGCGGCGGGTGCCCCGCACCTCGGCCAGCCAGGGATGCCGTTCTCGCACCCGCCACCCTTCACGCGCACACGCCTCCAACCGCGCCCGCCACCCACCGGCCTCCTCGGCGCCCTCGCCGCGTTCCTGGCCGCCCGCCTCTTCGGCGCCCGCGTCCTGTTCCCGGCCGCCCCTCTCGGTGGACACCGCGCCCGGTGAGCCCATGACGGCGTCGCGCATGAGATCGAGCAGGTGATCGCGGCCAGGCACGTGACGATAGAGCGACATCGTGGTGAACCCGAGCCGGTCCGCGACCTTGCGCATCGACAGCCCTTCGAGCCCCTCGGCGTCCGCCAGCTCGATCGCCGTCCGGACGATCCGGCCCAGGCTCAGCCCTGGTCGCGGCTCGATGTCGCCCTCTCGCCACAGCAGTTCGACCCCGTCGTCGGGATCTCCCGCGCCACCTCTCGTCATGGACACCTCCCTTGTTTATGGTGTAATACCTCGTGTACACCATAAACTGCAAAGAGGTGGTACATCATGACCGAGTTCCACGTCGATCCCTCGGGCGACGACTCCTGGCCCGGCACCGCGGAGCGCCCGTTCGCCAGCCTGCACCGCGCCCGCGACGCCGTACGAGACCTCGTACGGGAGGATCCCGCCGGGACCGCGACCGGGGACCCCGCACGAACCACGACCGGAGACGTCACGCGTGACCCCGCCGGGACCGCGACCGGAGACGTCGCGCGAGACCCCGCCGGGGCTGTAACCGGGGACATCGTCGTCCAGTTGCGGGCCGGCACCCACGTGCTCACCGCGCCGTTCGAGCTCACCGAGGCCGACTCCGGCCGTGACGGTCACCGGATCGTCTACCAGGCCCACGGCTACGGAAGCGCCGACCAGGAGGAGGTCGTCGTCAGCGGCGGTCGCGAGATCACCGGCTGGCGGATCGAGGACGGCGTGTGGCTGGCCGACGTGGGTGACCTGGACACGCGCCAGCTGTACGTGGACGGCCGCCGGGTCGAACGCGCCGCCATAGACGGTCTGCCGGGCACCGTGACCATGACGGAGACCGGCTACGAGAGCGACAGCGCGGCACCGCGAACCTGGCACAACCCCGCCGACGTCGAGTTCGTCTACCGCGGCGTCTACCCATGGACCGAGGCCCGCTGCGGCGTCGCCGCGATCACCACCGGGCCAGACGGTGATGTCACTGCTGGGACGGACAGTGACGCGACCGCCGGAGCCACCACCGAGACGAGCGACGCCACCACTGGGACGGACGGTGGCGGGGCGAGCGTGATCACCATGGCTCAGCCCGGCTTCGGGTGGGCCCTCGACCTCTACAACTCCGCGTGGGAAGGCCACATCAACCGCGGCCCCGGCCTGCCCACCCGGGTCGAGAACGACGTCACCTTCCTCACCGAGCCCGGCACCTTCGTCCTGGACCGCTCGCGGCCCGGTCACCACGTCCTCCGCTACCTTCCCCTTCCGGAAGAGGCGCCGGACCGTACGCGCGTGGTCGCCCCGGTTCTCGAGACGCTGCTGCGGGCCACCGGCACGAGCGGGGTGTCCTTCCGCGGCCTGGTCTTCGCCGACGCCACCTGGCTGCGGCCCGGCCGTGCGGAGGGCTTCCTGCACTACCACGGCAGCGGCTACTACGAGGGCGGCCCCGTCGACAAGGTGGAGCTCGTCGAGGGGCAGGCCTGGGTGACGGTGCCGCGCGAGTCGGCCAGGATCCCCGCGTGCGTGGTGATCGAGGACGGTGTACGCGTGGCGGTCGAGAACTGCCGTTTCACCCGCATGGGCGCCGCCGGCCTGGAGCTGACCGGCGGCGCGGACGTCAGCGTGCGCGGGTGCGACTTCGACACGCTCTCGGCCGGCGCCGTCTCCGTCACCGGCGCCGTGAACCCCCTGGTCGAGGACAACTGGATCCATCACACCGGCCTGGAGTTCACCGGCTCCCCTGGCATCGCGGTGCTGGGCACCAAGGGCTGCACGGTCGCCCACAACCAGGTCGAGGAGGTGCCCCACTGCGGCATCGTGGCCGGGCCCGCCGAGGGCACCCGCATCCTGCGTAACCTCACCGTCGGCACCATGGGGGTACTGGCCGACGGCGGCGGCGTCTACCTGTCGGGGCCGCAGGGCGACTCGCACGACAACGGCGCGGTGATCCGCGGCAACGTCATCAAGGACACGCGCACGCCGTACAACTTCGCTCTCTACACCGACTACGGCGCCGCCTGGGTGACAGTGGCGGAGAACGTGGTCGCGCGCGCCGACAACACCTCGGTCCTGCAGGTGTCGCCGCCGCTGGAGAATGTCGTCTACCGGGGCAACTTCTGGGACGCCGACCCGGTCGGGGTGGACGACGTGCCGGCGGGCGTCACGTACGAGGACAACACCACGCTCCCCGATGAGGAGAAGCTGGCCGCCGCCACAGCCGCCATCCAACGGGAGGCCGGCCTGCTCCACCCCCGCCTCTGATGACCATAGGCATGTGAACGCTGGACGCGGGCGTCAGCGGACGCGGCGCCAGCGTGACTCGCCGAAGCAGTAGCCCGCGAACAGCACCAGCCCCATGGCGACCACCACGAGCAGCCAGGGTCCCACGGGCGTCGCGGCGAAGGCTCTGAGCGTCGCGTCCAGCCCGCCCACCTTGTCCGGGTCGTACGTGATCGCCGCCTCGACGACGAAGACCCCGGCCAGGCCGGCGATGACCCCGCGGGCGACGTACCCGGCGAACCCGAGCTTGTCCATCGCCGAGCGGGCCCGCGGGGACATCTGGCCGAGGTTCAGCTCGTCCCGGAACCTCTTGGTGACGCCCTGGTGCCCCCAGCGGACGCCGAGCGCGACGAGGCCCAGCCCGATCGCGCCCACGATGAACGGCCCGCCCGGCAGGCCGAGCAGCGCCTCCGTCGCGTCCCGCGACTTCTCGTCGTCAGAGGTGGCCTTCCCGGCTCGCAGCACGCTCAGCAAGGTGCCGCAGATCAGCGCGTACACGGCGGTCCGGCCGACCGTTTCCAGCCGGTCCGCCACGCCGAGCCCGCCGAACAGCGCCTCCGACAACTGCCAGAGCGTCAGCGCGACGAACCCCGCCACCATCACCCACAACACCACCTCCCCGAACGGCAACCGCGCCACGGTCGAGATCGCACCCGCCTTGTCCGCCTCCCGACCCCCTCCTCCGCCGAGCGCGATCCGCACGGCCAGCACCCCGATCAGCGCGTACAGCACTCCCCGGCAGGCCAGCCCGATCCTGGCGAGCCGGTTCAGCGCCGGATGCGCGGCCGCTTTCCTGGCGGCGGCCCGAGCCTGCCGCCCCGCCTTCTCCGTCGCGGTCACCGTCTCCTCCTTAACGCAGGAGCCTGCCAAGTGCCCTGACGGCGGCCGTCTAGGCGCTCCACCCCACTTCTCCACCCGTATCTCCACCATCTGACGGTGCCGCTCCACCCGCCCCGATCCGTAGTTTCGCGGTCATGGACAGAAACGAACTGCTCAGGTTCGCGGCCGACAAAGCGCAGGAATCGCTCAAGGGAGGCAAGATGCACGGCAAGACGTGGGTCGGGATCGCGGTGGTCGCCGGTGTGGTGCTGGTGGGGTTCATCGCCTACCGGCTGCTTCTCATCGAGCTCATCACCCGCCTGCGCTGACCAGCCCGTACCTGGTGGAATCAAGCGCATGGAACAGAAGCGGTCGCTGCCGGACACCATCGCGCCGGGCTGGCTGGTGGTGCAGGTGTTCGGCACGCTGTTCGTCATCATCACCCTGGTCACCGCGCGGGAGAGCGCGCTGTGGATCTGGGCGCTGTACGGGGTCAGCGCCGCGTGCTGGCTGCTGTTCGTGGCGCTCGACCGGTCGCGGCCCCGGCTCACGGCCGGGCTGCTGGGCGCGGCGACGCTGCTGCCCGCCGTGGCGCTCGGGGCCGCCGAGGACAGTACGGCGCTGCTCCTCACGGCGATCATCCTCGGCCGGTTCGCCGCGCTCGCCACCCCGTCCGTGGCCGCCATCGTGGGCGTCGGCGCGGGCACGATGGCGCTGGCCGTACTGACTTGGCCGATCTCCGGGGAAACACCCGTCGGCGCGTTCGGGCAGGCGCTGCTGCTGCTGGCGATCACGCTGGTCGGCGTCAATCACCGACAGCACGCCGTACGGCGGGAGCAGGCCGAACGGCTCCTGGAGCAGACCCGGCTCGCGCAGGCGGAGCAGGCGCGAGCCGCCGCGCTGGACGAGCGCACCAGGATCGCCCGAGAGATCCACGACGTGCTCGCGCACTCGCTGGGCGCGCTGGGCGTGCAGCTGGAGCTGGCCGAGGCCCTGCTCGCGGAGAAGAACGACGTGGCCGCCGCGCTGGCGACGGTGCGGCGCTCGCGCGGCCTGGCCGCGGACGGTCTGGCGGAGGCCCGCGCCGCGGTGGCCGCGCTGCGCCAGGACATCCCCTCGCTGGCCGACGCGCTCGCCACGCTGGCCGAGGTGCACCGGCGCGACCACCGGTCGCCGGTGGACTTCCGCGCGGACGGGATCCCGCGTGGCCTGTCGTCGGCGGCCACCGTCTCACTGGTCGGGACCGCGAGGGAGGCGCTGACGAACGCGGCCAAGCACGCGCCGGACGCGCCCGTGTCGATGAGGCTCGACTTCACCGCCGATGTGGTGCGATTGCGGGTACGCAACCCGCTGCCCGCCGAGATCCGGTCGGAGGGCGGGTTCGGACTGACGGGCATGCGCGAACGACTCGCACTGGCCGGCGGCACACTCGACTCCGGCTACGAAGAAGGGACCTGGCAGGTGACCGCGGAGGTGCCGGAGTGAGCAGAGCGGTGAACGCGGGGACGGCCGATCGTGGAGGTGCGGAAGTGATCAGGGTGGTCGTGGTGGACGACCAGCAGGTCATGCGCGAGGGTCTGGCCGCCCTGCTCGGCCTGGTCGAGGACATCGAGGTCCTGGGTACGGCCGGCGACGGCCGCCAGGCCCTCGACCTGCTGGCCGCCAACGCCGCGGCCGTCGCGAACGGCACGGACGGCGCCCACCCCGCGGACGTCGTACTGATGGACCTGAGGATGCCCGTGATGGACGGCGTGGAGGCGACCGGCCGGATCGTCGGCGAGCATCCCGGCATAGCCGTCATCGTGCTCACCACCTACACCGACGACGAGTCGATCGCCGGCGCGCTCCGGGCGGGCGCGCGCGGCTACCTGACCAAGGACGCGGGCCGCGCCGAGATCGCGGCGGCGCTGCGCTCGGCCGTCGCGGGCCAGTCGACTTTCGCCGCCCAGGTGTCGGACCGGCTGGTGGAGGCGATGCACCGCGCGCCGCGCCCCAGAGCCCGGCAACTGCCCGACGGCCTGACCGCCCGCGAGGCAGAGGTGCTCGGCCTGATCGCGAACGGCCTGAGCAACCCGGAGATCGCCGAGGCGTTGTTCATCGGCGAGGCCACGGTCAAGACGCACATCAACAACACGTTCACCAAGATCGGCGTCCGCAACCGCGTCGAGGCCACCCACTACGCGACCCGCCACGGGTTAACCGGCTGAGCAGGCACACACCCGTAGCCGCCCGCGTGCTCCTTCCGCGAGCCAGACGAGCAGGTGCCTCACGTCGGGCGATCGACGTCGCCCTCCTCTAGGATCTTGGCGGCGGCGGACGGATCCATGAGCGTGGACCAGACCTGCTCAGCTCCGTAAAGGGGACGATTCGGAAGCCTGTCTTCGAACCCCCAGGAGTCGCGGTCGCAGCCGGGTACGCGGGCCAGGATCACCGCGACGATGTCGTCGGCGGCGCTCCCGACGATCCGTACTGCGACATAGGTGGCGTATCCGTCCTCCGCGCGGACCTGGATACCCAAGACGAAGGTCTGCATGTCGGCGACATGCTCATGCCCGTCACGCAGTGAATCGCGCACCAAGTCACAGACGATCGTGTTCAGGCGACGGCGCAGCCGGGTGGCCGCCTCCAACTGGTATCGCTCATAGTCATCTCTATTTGGCAGCAGCCACCGGACGTAGGAGGAAGAGGAGAGGGGTTTGGTGTGCGCGGCGTTGTAGCGGGCGCGAGCAGCCACGGCGTCCTTCTCCAGCGCGACGTAGAAATCGTCGCCGGCCCCCTCTTCCCGCAACCCTGCGGCGATCAACCAGGGCAGGGTCTGCTCGGTCCAGACCGCACCGCGCCACCGCTGTATTTTGACCTTGAGGAGGATCTCATCATCGATCGCCCGAATCCGCTCATGCCGGGTGCCTTCATCAGCGAACTGCTCGTTCGCCTTGGCGAGGGGAGGATGGTCGATCTCGTCGAGCGGGTCATTGATGGGGGCAGAGGGATCGTGAGATCCTCGCGAAGCGCGCGGATCGTCGGGCGCACCCGCTTCATAGTCAGGAGTGCAGGAGGCGGCTTCTGGTGGTTTCGTGGAAGCCGAGGCCGCGATACAGCCGCGCCGGGACCGGGTAGGCGTCGTCTCCACGAGGCCCCACCACGGCCTGCGTCGCGCCCGCGCTCCGGGCCGCGTGCAGGGCCGCCAGGCAGACCGCGCGGGCGAGGCCGCGGCGCCGGTGGTCCGGGACGGTGCCGACCGGTTCTATCTCCGCCGCCTGCCGGGCCGGGTCCAGCCAGATCAGGCAGTACGCGGCCACCTCCCCATCGGGTGCCTCGGCGATCCAGTCCAGGTCCGCCCGGTACGGCCAGGCGCCCCGTACGACCCGGTAGCTCTCCTCCGTCACCCGCGAGGGGTGGAAGGCGGCCCGATGCGCGGCGACGCGGCCGGGCACGTCGGCCTCGCCCACCGTCCTGAGCCGGTAGCCGGGCGACGGCTCGGGATCGGCGAGGTCGCGCAGGTCGTGGGTCATGTTGACGAAGAAGGGCCCGTCACCGGAGTCCCGGTAACCGTGCCTGGCCAGCGCGGGCAAAAGGTGGGCCTCGGATTCGAGCACCGTTACCGTCCGCCGTACGCCGGATGTCGTCGCGGCGAACCAGTCCAGCACCTCGTCAACGAGACCGCTCCCGTCGTACGCGGGATCGACCGCCAGGTTGAGATGGTCGGGCAGCTCGATCCAGCCCCAGGCCACGACCCGCTCCCCCGCCCGCCACAGCCGCGTCGGCCACTCCGGCTCCCTGCCGGTGTGCTGGAAGCGGCCCCAGGCCAGATCGCCGACGTGCCAGCGGGCGGCCGGCGACCACAGGCGGCTGCTCAGCTCCTGCATCGCCCGCAGATCCGTCTCGCCCGCATAATCGCTCACCGAAGTTTTCACGCGGGGCAGTCAACTCCATCGGCGCCTCGCGCCGCATCCGGATATATCACCCCACGGGTCTCAGGCCAGGGCGCTCAATGGGCTGGGCGGATGCAAAACTGTTCCACTTTGGCCGCAGTGAGCAGGCGGTGGGCGCCAGAAAATCGGTTGATCCAACGTATTAGCCTGGATGGGATGCCTCCCGATACGCGTTCTCCTCGCCGCCCCCTGCCCATCTTCACCTCACTCTCCTCCAATGCCCTGTGGCGGATGAAGCCCTATCTCCGCCCCTATGTCGCCAGGTTGGTCTTCATCTGGCTGGCCGCGATCATCGGCATCGGGGCGAGCATCGCCCTGCCTCTCGTCGGTAAGGAGGTCGTCGACGGGCCCGTGCTCCGCGGCGACTCCGGCGCCCTGCTCCCCCTGGGCCTCGTCGCCCTGGGCGTGGGCGTGCTCGAAGCGTTCCTGATCTTCTTCAGGCGCTGGACGCAGACCGGCCCGGTCCTCGGGCTGGAGACCCAGATCCGTGACGACCTCTACGCGCACCTGCAGCGCCTGCCGATGGGCTTCCACGGCGACTGGCAGTCGGGCCAGCTGCTGTCGCGGGCCACCACCGACCTGTCGACGATCCGCCGCTTCCTCGGCTTCGGCATGCTCTTCCTGGTCATGAACATCCTGCAGCTGACCACCGTGACGGTGCTGCTGCTGAACATGTACTGGCCGCTCGGGCTGCTGGTGGCCGCCTCGGCGGTGCCGATCATCCTGGTGTCGCTGAGCTTCGAGAAGAAGTACATCAGGATCTCCCGCCAGGTGCAGGACGAGCAGGGCGACCTCGCCACGGTCGTCGAGGAGTCGGCGATCGGCATCCGGACGATCAAGGCGTTCGGCCGCCGTCACCACGTGTTCGACCAGTTCGACGACTCGGCGCGCAAGGTCTACGGCACCTCGATGGACAAGGTGCGGCTGTCGGCCCGCTTCTTCACCTTCCTCGAGGTGATCCCCAACTTCACCCTCGCCCTGGTCCTGCTGCTCGGCGCGCTGGCCGTAGGCGGCGGCTCGCTGACACTGGGCACGCTGGTCGCCTTCACCACGCTGATGCTGCAGCTGGTCTGGCCGGTCGCCAGCCTCGGCTACATCCTGGCGATGGCCCAGGAGGCGATGACCTCCGCCGACCGGGTCATGGAGGTCATGGACACGGTCCCGGCCATCGAGGGCGGTTCCGGGTCGATCGAGCGGCCGCGCGGCCACCTGCGCTTCGAGGGGGTGGAGTTCCGCTTCCCCGACTCCGACCAGCCGGTGCTGCGTGATGTGTGGCTAGAGGTACGCCCAGGCGAGACGGTGGCCATCGTCGGCGCCACCGGCTCGGGCAAGACGACGATGACCTCGCTCGTACCCCGGCTCATCGACCCCACCGCCGGCCGGGTGACGATCGACGGCCACGACGTACGCGACCTGTCGCTGCCCGCGTTGCGCGAGGTGGTGGCCACGGCGTTCGAGGAGCCGACACTGTTCTCGATGAGCGTGCGCGAGAACCTCACGCTCGGCCGCCAGGACGCCACCGAGGAGGAGCTCGACGAGGCCATCCGCACCGCCCAGGCCATGTTCGTGTACGACCTGCCGTGGGGCCTCGACACCCGGATCGGCGAGCAGGGCATGTCCCTGTCCGGTGGCCAGCGGCAGCGCCTCGCCCTGGCGCGGGCCGTGCTGAGCAGGCCACGGATCCTGGTCCTCGACGACACGCTGTCCGCGCTCGACGTCGAGACGGAGGCGCTGGTGGAGGAGGCGCTGCGCCACGTGCTGCGCGAGGCGACCGGCATCGTGGTCGCCCACCGAGCCTCCACGGTCCTGCTGGCCGACAAGGTGGCGCTGCTCAGAGACGGCACGATCACGCACGTCGGACGGCATCACGACCTGCTGGACGAGGTGCCCGAATACCGCGAGCTGCTCGCCCAGGACGCCGACTTCGACCCCTCGGAAGGAGCCCTCCGATGACGACCACCACGACGACGTCGAGCGCGGCCGACTGGCGGGGCGTCGCCTCCGAGAACCAGGACGACCTGTCCGAGACGGTGACGGTCTTACTTCGGGAGCGCTCCCGAAGGCTGCTCGGCGACCTGCTCACGCCGCACCGCAAGGCGATCGCGCTGCTCACCGGGATCATCATCGTGTCCAACCTGGCGGGCCTGGCGATCCCCTACCTGGTGAAGGTGGGCATCGACGCGGGCATCCCGCCGATGCTCAAGGGCACCGGCCCCGGCACGCTGCTGACCGTCGTCGGCGTCATCCTGGCGGCGGCGGTGACGCAGGCCCTCACCCGGCAGGTGTTCCTGCAGATGGCGGGCCGCATCGGCCAGAACATCCTGCTGGAGCTGCGCAGGCGGGTCTTCGACCACTTCCAGCGGCTGTCGCTGAGCTTCCACGAGAAGTACACCTCCGGCCGCGTCATCTCCCGTCTCACCTCCGACATCGACGCCATCGCCGAGCTGCTGCAGTCCGGCTTCGACGGCCTGGTCACCGCGGTGCTCACCATGTTCGGCACGGCCGCGCTGCTGCTGGTGCTCGACGTCCACCTGGGCCTGGTGGCGCTGATCCCGCTGCCGTTGCTGCTGCTGTTCACCCGGTGGTTCCGGCGCCAGTCGGCGATCGTCTACCGGCGTACCAGGGAGACGGTGGCGCTGGTCATCGTGCACTTCGTGGAGTCGATGACCGGCATCCGCGCCGTGCAGGCCTTCCGCCGGGAGCCGCGCAACCAGGAGATCTTCAAGCAGCTCAACGACGACTACCGCGGCGCCAACGCCAGCAGCATGCACCTCATCGCGGTGTTCATGCCGGGCATCAAACTGATCGGCAACGTGACCGTCGCGGTCGTGCTGGTCTACGGCGGCTGGCTGGCGCTCCACGGCGAGGTCACGGTCGGTGTGCTGGCGGCCTTCCTGCTCTACCTGCGCCAGTTCTACGAGCCGATGCAGGAGATCAGCCAGTTCTACAACACGCTCCAGTCGGCGGGCGCCGCCCTGGAGAAGCTGTCGGGCGTACTGGAGGAGGAGCCGGCCGTACCGGAGCCGCGCGAGCCGGCGGCGCTGCCCAAGGCGCGCGGCAAGGTCAGGTTCGAGGGCGTCAGGTTCGCCTACGTCGAGGACCGGCCCATCCTGCCGGGGCTGGACCTGACGATTCCGGCGGGGCAGAGCGTCGCGCTGGTCGGCTCGACGGGCGCGGGCAAGACGACGCTGGCCAAGCTGATCTCCCGCTTCTACGACCCGACCGCGGGCCGTGTCCTGCTCGACGGCGTCGATCTGCGTACGCTCGACGAGCCCACGCTGCGCAAGGCCGTGGTCATGGTCACGCAGGAGAACTTCCTGTTCAGCGGTACGGTCGCCGACAACATCAGGTTCGGCCGCCCCGGCGCGTCCGACCGTGAGATACGCGAGGCCGCCAAGGCGATCGGCGCGCACGAGTTCATCTCGGCCCTGCCCAGCGGCTACGACACCGAGGTGGGCAAGCGGGGCGGGCGCATGTCGGCCGGTCAGCGTCAGCTGGTGGCCTTCGCCAGGGCGTTCCTGGCCGATCCGGCGGTGCTCATCCTCGACGAGGCGACCTCCAGCCTCGACGTGCCGAGCGAGCGGCTGGTGCAGCGGGCGCTGCGCACGATCCTCGCCGACCGCACGGCGCTGATCATCGCCCACCGACTGTCGACCGTGGAGATCGCCGACCGGGTGCTGGTCATGGAGGGTGGCGAGATCGTCGAGGACGGCCCGCCGGACCGCCTCATCGCCGCATCCGGCCGCTTCGCCGGCCTGCACCAGGCCTGGCTGGACAGCCTCAGCAGCTGACGGCAGGACAGCGGGGTGCCGTGCACCCCGCTGTCCTTGTCGTCAGTGCGGGTGCACCACGCGCGTCATGTTCTCGTACAGCTCGTAGCCGACGAACAACGCCACGGGCAGCCCGACCGCCAGCAGGAGCCGTCCGGGGAGGGGTGCCCGTACCATGGGCACCCGCCTCGCCGCCGCAGCGGACCCGGCGGCCACGGCGGGCGCCTCCACCATGGGCTCCGGCACCGGCACCGGCACCAGCTCGGGGTGACGTGACAGATATCCCGTCGGGAACGACGTGACGTGGTACGCCCCGCAGCCCGGACAGGACATGCCTGACCAGGGCGGTTGCACGGTCACGCCGGCCCGCAGCCAGATCGTCACCTCGTTGCCGTAGTCGTCCATGAGATGCCTGACGACGTACTCCTCTTCCCAGACATGTAAACAGCGCATGCACTCGAAAGGCCATGTCTCCTGGGTGTTGAACCCATCCCGCACCAGGACCACCCCCGGTCACGTACCGCCATCCGATTAGAGTGTCCACCCCGCCCCGTCACCCGACAAGGCGGCACTATGACACTCAGGGCTATGAAATGCTCACCTACTGTCAGGTTAGAGAGGGTAAACCCGTCTCTGGACCGGACTGAGGAGCGGTGTCGCGTCGGGCGTAACCGGCTCGGCCGGCGGCCTCAGCTCTGGATGCCGGCTGAGATAGCCCTCCGGGAACATGGTCGCCTGCTGGCAGCCGCAGTTGGGACAGATGGCGCCCGACGAAGGCGGTGGGACCGGCACACCGGAGCGCAACCAGATCTCGCGCTCGTTGCCGTGACGATCGTCGAAGCGCCTGACGAGGTATTCCTCTTCCCACACATGCCAGCACCCGCGGCACTCGAATGGCAGGATCTTGAGCTCTTCTTCCATGAGTCACCCCCTTCTTCGAGTGTCGTCCTATTTGTCGCGAACTGGCAACCGCCCCCAATGACAGTCGCCATACCATGGAGGCATGGGCGCTGACCTGGTGACCCTGTGCCTCTGCGGCGACGTGATGCTCGGCCGAGGGGTGGACCAGGTCCTGCCGCATCCCGGTGATCCCGCCCTGCGCGAGCCGCACATCGACGACGCGCGCGTCTACGTCGAGCTCGCCGAGGCGGCCAACGGACCGATTCCGCGCCCCGTCGGCTTCTCCTGGCCCTGGGGCGACGCGCTGTCGATCCTCGACGCGCACGCGCGGGCCGTCCGGGTGGTCAACCTGGAGACGACGGTGACCACGAGCGGCGCGTACGCTCCGGGCAAGGCCATCCACTACCGGATGAACCCCGCCAACCTTCCCTGCCTGGCCGTGGCGCGGCCGGACGTCTGCGCGCTGGCGAACAACCACCTGCTGGACTTCGGACGCGACGGGCTCGCCGAGACGCTCGACGCGCTGGCCGCCGCCGGGCTCGCGACCGCCGGGGCGGGCAGGGACCTGGACGAGGCGCGCCGTCCGGTGGCCGTGCCTTTGCCAGGAGGGCGGCGCGTGCTGGTGTTCTCGTTCGGCATGCCGTCCAGCGGTGTGCCACCGGACTGGGCGGCGACCGCGGACCGCTCCGGTGTCGACTACGTGCCGGAGCCGTCGCCGGCCGCCGCGGCCGACATCACCGAACGGGTACGGCGGGCCAAGCGGCCGGGGGATATCGCGGTGGCCTCCATCCACTGGGGCTCCAACTGGGGGTATTGGGTCTCCCGGGAGCAGGTCGAGTTCGCGCACGCGCTCATCGAAGGCGGCGTCGACGTGGTGCACGGGCACTCCTCGCACCATCCGCGCCCGATCGAGATCTACCGCGGCCACCTGGTCCTGTACGGCTGCGGCGACATGATCGACGACTACGAGGGGATCGGCGGCTACGAGGAGTACCGCGGCGACCTGCGATTGCTCTACCTCGTCTCGCTCGATCCGGACTCCGGACGGCTTGCCGCCCTGCGCATGGCACCGCTGCGGGTCCGGCACATACGGCTCCGCCACGCCGCGCCCGACGACGCCGAGTGGCTGCGCGTGACCCTCGACAGGGCCGGGCGCGGTTTCGGGGGACGGATCCGCAGCGAGCCCGGCGGCATGCTCACCTTGGTGGCGGACTGAGCATGGCCGGTTGGTGACGGCCCGAGTATGGCCGCCTGAGCGTGGCCGGCGCCCGGTGGTTTGGCGCCTCGGCGGTGATCCATTGGGACCGACGTGACGAATACCCTCGCGGGGCCTTGTGATCGGCCTTGTGATCGGCGCCCCCAGGGGAGGATCAGTGGACTGGCGGGCGATGGTACGGCTGACCGGCGCGGGCCTGGTCGCGCTCGGCGGGATCGGTGTCGCGGCGGCGTTGTTCGTTCCGTGGTCCTGGGCCGGCCTGGCCAAGGATCCCCCGGACACGACGACGTGGGTCGTGATCCTGGCCCTCGGGCCGGTGACCAGCGCCGGAGTGGCGCTGTCGGCCATGCGCCGGAATGACGAGACGGCGACGTCGCGTGCGGGGCTCGAAGTCGCGCGCGCCGGCGGGGCCTTACCGGCCCGCCCGGCAGCCGACAACCACCCGGCGGCGGCCAGATCCGTCGGCGCGCAGCTGACGGCCGCGGGCGCCGCCCTCCTGGCCGGTGGCATCGCCACGGTGGTCCTGCTGGACATCACCCCGGACGAAGGCATCCGAGCGGGCGGGCCGCTGACCGTGCTCGCCTGCGCTGCCGCTGCCGCCGGCTGGCTGCTGCCCCTCCCGATCCGCCGCACATCGCCGCTCCTCCCGGCCGGCCGCACGCCGCCGCTCCTCCCGATGCGCCGTACGCCGCCGCGCCAGGCACTGATCCCGATCGCCGCGGCTTCGGCGGTCCTGCTGCTCGTGGTGGTCGGCGCCGTCCCCGCCGTCGGCTGGTACACCGAGGGCCGCTTCGTCCGGCACATCACCAGCACGGCGCTGCCTGCCTTACCCAGTGCCCCACCGTCCCAGCTCGGCCGCTTTCGCTGGCAAGCGCCCACGGAACCGTTCCGGCTGATCGTCGAGCCCGTCGCCGCGGGTCGCCACGTGATCGTCCCGGAGGGCGGGGGCGTACGTGCGCTGGACGCCGTCACCGGCCGCCCGCTGTGGTCCTATGAGCGTGACGACGTCACCAGGGACGAGGACCTCGCGGGTGTCGTGGTCACCACCGACGGGCTCATGACCGTCCTGTCGTACCACTTCTTGACCGGCGCGCTGGTGGTGGCCCTGGACACCGCCACCGGCCAGGAGCGCTGGCGGCGCGAGCTGCGGATGAGCCCGGTCGCTGGGCTGCCCCGCCTGGTCGACGGCGGCGATGTGCTGCTGCTCGACAACACCGCCCTGGGCGGCGAGCTCGTCGCGCTGAATCGCCGTGACGGGCTGCCCCTGTGGCGGTGGAGCACGGCGAAGCTCGAGAACGACTGCCCTGAGATCGCCACGGCTGTGGCGGTGGCCGGTCCTGTCGCCGCGCTGCTGGCCAGCTGCCGCGCCAGGCCCGAGGCGGACATGGTGATCGCGCTGTCCACCACCGACGGGCGGCAACGCTGGACATGGCGGCCCCCGGCAGACGCGGCCGCGCGGCCTCTGGGACTGGAACTGCCGATCCATTCGGCCGGAGACCGATTCTGGGTCGCGTACTCCCGGACAGCCGCCGACGAGAAGACGGCGACGCGGTCCGCGGCGCTGCTCAGCGCGGACACCGGCGCGATGACGGCGGAGCACCCCCTGCCTTCGGAGCAGCTGGAGCACTACCGGTTCCCGCTGGTCGCGGACGGCACGATCGTCTATCCGGGCGAGCCGGCCATCGGTGTGGACCTGGCCACGGGCCGGGTGCGCTGGAAGCAGCGGATGACCGAGCTCGCGAGCTGGGCGCCGATCGACGCGGTGAGCCGCGACGGCATCGCGTACCTGCTGCTGGGCCCGGCGGAGGACGCGGCGGACGACCCGGCCCGACCCGCTCTGCAGCTGCTCACGCTCGACGTCGCCACCGGCCGAATACGCGCCCGGCAACCCTATGACCCCTCAGGATGCGGAGAGAGCTGCGGCCGCAACACCACGGCCCGGCTCATGACGGGACCGGGCCTGCTCGTCGTGGGCTCACTGGAGAAGGACGGGACCCGGCTGCGCGGCATCGGATGACGCGGCCATGATCGGATCCGGCCGCGCGGGCATCGGATGACCAGGTCAGGACGCGACCGCCCGCTGCCGTACCAGCTCAGGATGTGACCGCCCGCTGCCGTACCAGCTAGGCGAGAGCCAGCACGAACGCGAGCGCTCCGGCCACCACGCTGAGCGTGCCGAGCCAGGCGAACAGCGCGTCCAGCCCGGCGTCGACGGGCCGGCCGCCGTGCAGGGCCTCCTGTACGCGGCGGAACCGTGTCCTGGTCCTGAGCAGCAGCGCGGCACCGCAGAGCGCGGCCGGTACGAACGTGACGACGACGGCGAGGGGCAGCCCGTGCCGCGCGGACAGGCCCATCGCGCCGAGCCCGCCCGACGACAGGGCCACGGCGGTGCGTACCCAGGCCAGGCGGGTCCGTTCGCTCTGCAGCCCGGGATCCCAGATCTCCTCGGACATCGGCGGATCAGGCGCCCATCACGATGACCACCAGGGCGATCACCGCCACCGCCGCCACGCCGTAGCCGAAGACGGCGGCGAGGGCGGGCGGCGGCAGCGGCGCGCGCTCGCGCAGCGCGCGCTGGATGTTGCGCCAGCGCGGATAGGCCATGCCCGCCGCCAGCGCGGAGAGCGAGACCAGGACCACGGCCAGGGCGGTGCGCACCCAGGGGACGAACAAGTGGTCGGGGAGCGCCGCCATGGCGACGCCCCCGGCGCTGAGTGCCAGCGCGGTGCTCAGCCATGTGAGGAAAGTACGCTCGTTCGCGAGCGTGAAACGCGGGTCAGGCTCCATACGAACGACGCTAATTGGCACATATTCCCCCTAGAGAAGCCGGGGTTAGCCGCCGCAGGCCTTGGCGACCTTCTCCAGATAGGCGGCGGTCTCGGAGCCGACCTTCTGGGCCGCGTCGACGGCGTCGTTGACGTTCTGGACGTTGATGCCGCTCAGTGTCTTGGCCAGGTCGTCGGAGGCCTGCTTGAGTGTGGTGTTGGCGGCCTTGTCGGCCACCTCGTTGAGCTTGGCGGCGCTGTCGTCGAGGGCCTTCTCCATGGCCTTCGGGTCATCCTTCAGTTCGGTGAGCTTGGCGCCCAGCTCGGTGACGATCTTGGGGGCCTCCAGGCAGGACTGGGCCTTGTCGATGGTGTTGTTGACCTCACCGCAGCCCGCGGCGAAGACGAACATGGTGAAGGCGGCAAGGGGCACGAACCGGCTTTTGAGGCGACGCATACTGCGACCCTACCCAACGTGTTCACGCCCCCGGCGGGACTGGATCACCCCAAATAGCCCCAAACCACCTACGGTCACCATGCCCACGGTCACCACCCGACCAGCAAGGGGTGCGGGCGAACTGCCGTGCCACAGAAGCTCTAGGATTTCACCTATGGCAACGTGTGAGCATATTTCCCAAGCGGAGGACCCGGCCCCGCGCACGCCCGACGGCTGCGAGGAGTGCCTGGCGGCAGGTGGCCGGTGGGTGCACCTGCGCCGCTGCCTGGAGTGCGGTCATATCGGGTGCTGCGACTCCTCACCCAACAAGCACGCCACCAAGCACTTCCACGCCACCTCGCACCCGGTGATGCAGTCGTACGAGCCGGGCGAAAGCTGGAAGTGGTGCTTCGTCGACAACGCGATGGCCTGACGCGGGGCCTAGCGCTCCAGGATGGCCTCCTCGAAGTCGAGCTCGGCCATCACCTCGCGCAACACCTCGTCGTCGAGGCGGCGTTCGTCGCGTAGCCGGACGAACGTCTCGCGCTCGGCCTGCAGCATCGCCCGGCGCAACCGGCGATAGAGCGTGCTGGGCGTCTCGGCGCCTCCTTGAGCGGTGCCGCCGCCCAGACGCTCCCACGCGGTCAGCGAGCGCCGCCACGACTTCTCCCTGAGCTGGTCGATGACCTGCTTCTGGATCTCGTCGGGCTCGCCTTCGACCTCGATCAGCCCGTCGAGCACCTCGGTGCCCGCGGCGAGCGCGGCCTGCTGCGCCGCCGCCTCGGCCAGCCTGTCCTCATACTGCTCCTGCTCGCTCGACACACGCAGCCGCCTGATCAGCGCGGGGAACGTCGTGCCCTGCACGAGCAGCGTGCCTATCACGGTGGTGAAGGTGAGGAAGAGCAGGATGTCGCGGTCGGGCATGCCGACCGGAATGGCGAAGGCGGCGGCCAGCGAGACGACCCCGCGCATGCCCGCCCAGCTGATGATCACGGTCGGCGCGGGCGCGGGCGCCGGATCGCCCTTGCGTCTCCCGGTCAACAGCCAGAGCAGGTACGTGACGGGGAACATCCACACGAACCTCGACAGCACGGTCACCAGGAACACCACGACCGCGTACAGCGCCACCTCCCAGGCGCCATAGCCGCCGATCCCCTTGATCACCGTGACCAGTTGCAGGCCGATCAGCGCGAAGACGATCGCTTCCAGGAAGAAGTCGGTCACCTTCCACACCGCGTCGGACACCAGCCGGGTGCCGAACCCCCGCTGGTGCATCTGGTTGCCGAGATAGAGCCCGACGATCACCACCGCGATGACGCCCGAGGCGTGCACCGACTCGGCCGCGAGATACGCGGCGAACGGGATCAGCAGCATCAGCGTGTTCTCGACCAGTGAGTCGCGGGTGTGCCGGAAGACCCAGGAGAACAGGAACGCCAGCGCCAGCCCGATCGCCACCCCGGCCGCCGCCGAGTAGAGGAACTCGCCGACCCCTTCGAGCAGGTCCACCGTGCCGCCCACGGCGGCTCCGATCGCCACGCGATAGAGGGTCAGCGCGGTCGCGTCGTTGAACAGGCTCTCGCCGATGAGGATCGTGAGTGCCCGGCGCGGCAGCCCGAGCCGGCGGCCGACCGCGACGGCGGCCACGGCGTCGGGCGGCGCGATGATGGCGCCCAGCGCGAACGCCGCCGCCAGCGGCAGATCGGGCAGCAGCAGGTGGACGACCAGCCCGACGACGGCCGTCGTGAACAGCACCAGCCCGACCGACAGCAGCGCCACGGCCCGCTTGACGTCACGCAGGCGCAGGTAGGAGCTGTCGAGCGCGGCCGAGTAGAGCAGCGGCGGCAGGAACACGAACAGCACCAGCTGCGGGTCGAGCGGCACGGCGGGCACCAGCGGCGAGACCAGCAGCCCGGCGGCCACCAGCAGCAGCGGCGCCGGCCAGCCCTTGCGCCGGGCGACGGCGGCGACCGCGACCGCCCCTGCCGCCACCAGCAGCAGTTGCAGGCCCATCGTGGGGTTCACGGCGCTCCTCCACCTCGGCACGGGCACGCGAAGGCAGCGTACCGCTCACGAGATGGTCCGCCCGCCTCGGGCTCACCACTCCCTGCGGCGGTCCCTGTCGTCGTCGTACTCCTGGTCGGGACGGAGCCGCTCACCGGTGGAGAACATCGGGTCGCCCACGTAGGGCCGGGACAGGTCCGCCTGGTACGGCGTGCCCTGCTGCTGGTTGCTCCCCATCGAGAACAGCGGGTCGACCGGGTTGGGCGGCGTCTGGTAGGCGGGGAAGCCGTCCGTGGAGGGGTAGGGCACCTGCGTCGGCGGGTACGCCTCGCGCTTGGCGTAGGTGATGGGCTCCCGGGGCCGACCCGCGCCCGGAATGCCGTGCATCGGGGTGCCGAGACCGGCCGGGTCCGGCTGCTGCGGCGGTTGCTGCTGGTATCCGCGCTGGCCATAGGGGTCGTGCGGCTGCTGCTGCTGGGCGAAGGGCTCGGGCTGCGGCCGGCTCGGCGGGGCCGACTGGGAGGGGAAGCCGAGCGGGTCGGTGTTGGGCGCCTGCCTGCGGCGGTTGCCGGGCATCTGGTAGACGGGCTCGCCGGGGTCCTGGACCGGCGCCGGCTGCGCGTACTGCTGGGGCTGCTGGGGGCCGCTGAAGGGGTCGCCGGCGTACTGGGGGGAGCCGCTGTAGGGGTCCGGGGCGGCGGGGACCGCGTATTGCGGGCCGGTGAAGGGCTCGGGCGCCTCGGGCTCGGTGTACTGGGGGCCGGTGAACGGCTCGCGGGGATTCGGCTGGCCGTACTGCTGCGCGCCGTAGGACCCCTGCTGGCCGTACTGCTGGCCGAGGGGCTCGCGCGGCGTCGGCGCGGTCGTCTCGCTGTAGGAGGCGACCAGCTTGTCCTGAGGCGGCGGAGCGCCCCTGGCCACCAGGACGTCGTTGGGGGACAGAGCGGCGGTAGGCCGGTCTTCGTGCGGCGGCGGCGGTGGGGAGCTCTGGTGCGGCCGTTGGTATTGGCCGGTGCCGGGGATCACCTCGGTGCCCGGGTCGTGCGCGGGCACGGCGGGCTGCTCGCCCGTGGCCTCGGCGAACCCGTCATCGAGGGTGTCGAGCAACCGGCCGACATCGTCCATCGGCATGCGGAAGCTGGCGGTGCACATCTCACCTCGCCACAGGCTGAGCACCAGGGTGCCCTCATGCCACGTGACCCGGAGACACCGCTCCTGACCTCGAGCATCGAAGAACACTTCGCCGAACGACGGCAACGGGACAACTTCCGACATGGCAGACATACTGCTTTAACCAGCCTTTATCCGTCCACTCAACCCCGGTAAACCCTACTGAACCGGCTCTCCCCATCTGACCTCATACCCCACTGGCCACTTCCAGGTAGGTCTTTTGGGCCAGTTGGAGTTCCGATCGTTCAGTGTGCCACGCGAGCCGCTGTGGACGTCCCAGAACGCCGGGATGCGTCCACACGATCACACGGCGTTCGGCGCGTCGACCCTCGATTGCAGGTACCGTTTACTGCCGTGCCGGACTCCCATCTTCCCTCAGCCGAAGAACTGCTCAGCATCGCGGTCAGCGCTCTCGGAGGGAGCGAACGGCGGGGCCAGATCACGATGGTGCAGGCCGTGCAACAGGCCATCGACGATGAGGAGCATCTGGCGGTCCAGGCCGGCACCGGCACCGGAAAGTCGCTCGCCTACCTGGTGCCCTCGATCAGGCACGCCATGGAGGCCGACAAGCCGGTGGTCATCTCGACGGCCACGATCGCGCTCCAGCGGCAGCTCGTGGACCGCGATCTGCCACGGCTGGCCGAGGCGCTCGGCAAGGAGCTGCCGCACGAGCCGACGTTCGCGATCCTCAAGGGCCGGCGCAACTACCTGTGCCGCTACAAGGCGACAGCGGGCTGGCCCGAGGACGACGAGCAGGACCAGCTCTTCGACCCCCGCGAGGTCGGCGCGACGGGCCGGATGGTCCAGCGCATCCAGGAGTGGGCCGAGGAGACCGAGACGGGCGACCGCGACGAGCTGGTGCCCGGGGTCAACGAGCAGGCGTGGCGGCAGTTCTCGGTCAGCGCCCAGGAGTGCCTGGGCGCCACGCGCTGCCCCAGCGGCGCCGAGTGCTTCGCCGAGCTGGCCAGGAGCCGGGCGGGCGAGGTCGACGTGGTCGTCACCAACCACGCGCTGCTGGCGATCGACGCGATGGGCGACATCCCGGTGCTGCCCGAGCACGCCATGGTGGTCGTCGACGAGGCTCACGAGCTCGTCGACCGAGTGACCTCGGTGGTGACCTCCGAGCTGTCGGAGAGCTCGGTCGCGCTCGCCGTGCGCCGGGTCGGCCGGCTCATCGAGCAGCCGATCGCCGACCAGCTCATGGAGGCGGCAGAAGACCTCAAGGCGCTGCTGGCCGCCGCTCCCCCCGGACGCGTCGACGAGCTGCCCGAGGTGCTCGGGCTCACGCTGGCGCTGGTACGCGACGCCTCGGCGCGATGCGTCTCGGCGCTCGGCCCGCGCGGCGGCGACAAGGACGATCCAGACCGAGCCGGCCAGCGCAAGGCCGCCTTCACCGCGCTCGACGAGGTGCACGACACGGCGGTGCGCATGCTCGAGGCCTACGGCCACGCCTCGGAGGAAGACCGGGCCGAGGTGGTGTGG
Source organism: Nonomuraea sp. CA-143628 (assembly GCF_050942315.1). Lineage (NCBI taxonomy): Bacteria > Bacillati > Actinomycetota > Actinomycetes > Streptosporangiales > Streptosporangiaceae > Nonomuraea > Nonomuraea sp. CA-143628. The sequence goes on along the minus strand of NZ_CP192072.1, from coordinate 4,171,373 downwards.
CTGGAGGGCGCCACCGACCGGCGCCCGCCCGTGCTGCGGGTGGCCCCGCTCAACGTGGGCGGCATGCTGCGCGACCGGCTCTTCGGCGACCGCACGGTGGTCCTCACCTCGGCCACGCTGGCGCTCGGCGGCACCTTCGACGGCCTGGCCCGCCAGTGGGGGCTGGGCGACAAGGGCTGGCAGGGCATCGACGTCGGCTCGCCGTTCGACCATCCACGGGCGGGCATCCTGTACGTGGCCAAGCACCTGCCACAGCCGGGTCGTGACGGCCTGCCACAGGCCTACCTCGACGAGATCGCCGAGCTGATCGAGGCGGCGGGCGGGCGCACGCTCGGCCTGTTCTCCTCGATGCGGGCCGCCAAGGCCGCCACCGAGGCGCTGCGCGACCGGCTCGACGTGCCGCTGCTGTGCCAGGGCGACGACTCCACGATGCTGCTGGTCAAGCAGTTCGCCGAGGACGAGGCGACCTGCCTGTTCGGCACGCTGTCGCTGTGGCAGGGCGTCGACGTCCCCGGCCCGTCGCTGCGGCTGGTCATCATCGACCGGGTTCCGTTCCCGCGCCCCGACGACCCGCTCACCTCGGCCCGGCAACGACACGTGGCGGCCAAGGGCGGCAACGGCTTCATGACGGTCGCCGCCACGCACGCCGCCCTGCTGCTCGCCCAGGGCACCGGGCGGCTGCTGCGCGCCCAGCACGACAAGGGCGTCATCGCCGTCCTCGACCCGCGCCTGGCCACCGCGCGCTACAGCGGCTTCCTGCTGGGCTCCCTGCCGCCGTTCTGGCGCACCACGGACCCGGCGATCCCACGGGCCGCCCTCAAGCGCCTGTCCACGGAAGACTGACCCGCCCCTGCCTGCCCGGCAGGGGTTTTTGAGAGCCACACAGGCCAGAGAGCCGTGCCGCTCAGGGGGCTGGGCTGGTCAGGGGGCTGGGCTGGTCAGAAGGCTGGGCTTGTCAGTGGGCCCAAGGAGCGAGGTCGGGGCGCTTCGGGTCGAGGCCGTCGCCCGAGGAGGCGCCGCGCAGGCGGCGGGTCACCCACGGCACCAGGTGCTCGCGGATCCACTGCGCGTCCTCGCGGCGCCGGGCGCGCGGGTCGACGGTGCGCTCGGGCCACACTTTGCGCCAGTCGTCGAACGGCACACCCAGCACATCGAGAACCCGGGCGGCCACCAGCCGGTGCCCGTCCTGGTTCATGTGCAGCCGGTCCTCGCTCCACGCCCGCCAGTCGCGCAGCCCCTGCATGGACCACTGGTCGACGAGCCGGCACCCGTAGAGGTCGGCGATGGAGCGTACGTGTAGATAGAAGATCGCGAAGCGGCCGCGCAGCCGCCGCATCACCGGTGTGTCGCGCGGGTCGACGCCGGTGAACAGCAGCACGTCGGCGCCGGTGGCCCGCAGATCGCGCACCGCGCGGGCGAGCCGCTTGGCCATCACGTCGGGGTCGCTGCCCGGCCGCAGCAGGTCGTTGCCGCCCGCGCACAGGCTGACGAGGTCGGGCGCCATCTCGACGGCGATCGGCACCTGCTCGGTGACGATCTGCTCGAGCAGCCTGCCGCGTACGGCCAGGTTCGCGTAGCGGAAGGACGGGTCGTCGGCCGCCAGCCGCTCGGCCACCCGGTCGGCCCAGCCACGGTAGTGGCCGTTGGTGCCGGGGTCGTTGAGACCTTCGGTAAAGCTGTCACCAAGAGCGACGAAAGAGCGATATTGCCTCATGACCTGCTGTTCATCTCCGCCGTGCCGTGGTGCGTCAGGACATCTGACTGTAGTGCGAACCCCGCCGCCACGCCCGCCGCCACCCCCACACGCGGGTAAAGCAATAGAGCGGAAGGTGTTTAAGGAAAGGTGATCAGGGGAAAGGCGTCACCGGCCGACCGCCCGGGACGCGGCCGGCTGCCGCATTGTCATCGGCCGACCGCCCGGTAGGCGGCCTCCAAGAGCTCCTCGGACGGCCCTTCCAGCCGTCCCGGCTTCGCCAGCCCGTCGAGCACGACGAAGCGCTGCTTGGCGCCCCGGTTCTTCTTGTCCAGCCGCATGTGGTCGCGCAGTTGCGGCCACGCATCGGCCCGGTAGGTCGTGGGCAGGCCGACGGAGGTGAGGATGGACCGGGTGCGTTCGACCAGGTCGATCCCGATGCGCCCGTCGAGCCTGGACAGCTCGGCGGCGAACACCATGCCGATGGAGATGGCCTCGCCGTGGCGCATGGTGTAGTGCTCGGCCCGCTCGATCGCGTGGCCGAGCGTGTGACCGTAGTTGAGGATCTCGCGCAGCCCGGCCTCGCGCAGGTCGGCGCCGACGACGTCGGCCTTGATCTGGATCTTCCGCTCGATCAGCTCGCGGGTGTGCGGCCCTTCGGGCGTGGCGGCGGCGTCGGGGTCGTCCTCGATCAGCATGAGGATGGTGGGGTCGGCGATGAAGCCGCCCTTGATGATCTCGGCGAGCCCGGCCGCGTAGTCGGCGCGCGGCATGCTCGACAGCGTGCTCAGCTCGCACAGCACGCCCGCCGGAGGCAGGAAGGTGCCGACGAGGTTCTTGCCCTCGGGGGTGTCGATGCCGTTCTTGCCGCCGACCGCCGCGTCGACCATGGCCAGCAGCGTCGTCGGCATCAGCACCACCTGGACGCCGCGCAGCCAGGTCGCGGCGATGAACCCGGCCAGGTCGGTGGTGGCTCCCCCGCCGACGCCCACGACGGCGTCGGAGCGGGTCACGCCGTAGCGGCCCAGGGCCGACCAGAGCTCGGCGGCCACTTCGATCGACTTGGCCGCCTCGCCGTCGGGCACAGGCAGCTCCACCACGTCGTATCCGGCGCCGGACAGCGCCTCGCAGACCGGGCGGGAGATCTCGGGCAGGCCCGCCGGGTGGATGACCGCGACCGTGCGTACGCCCGGCTTGAACAGCCCGGCCAGCTCCGGCAGCACGCCGGTGCCGATCACCACCTCGTAGGGGCTGTCGCCGCGCACGGCGATCCTGGTCGCGCTCATGCCGGGAGCCCCTTCATGATCTCTTCGGCCAGCTCGGCGGGCTCGCGCTTGTCGGTGACGACCGTCAGGACGGCGAGCCGCTCGTAGATCGGGCGGCGCTCCTCCATGAGCTTCTTCAGCTGGCTGCGCGGGCTGAGCACGAGCAGCGGCCGGGCGGAGGCCAGGCCCACCCGCTGGACCGCGTCGGACAGGCCGACCTGGAGGTAGACGACCGGCTGGCCGGCGAGAAGCCGCTGCGCCTCCTCGTTGAGCACCGCGCCGCCGCCCAGGGCCAGCACGCCGTCGTGCTCGGCCAGCGCCTTACGCACGGCCTGCAGTTCGAGCTCGCGGAAGCGGGCCTCGCCCTCCTCGATGAAGATGTCGGAGACGGGCTTGCCCGCGGTGGCCTCGACGTCGGCGTCGGTGTCGCGGAAGGAGACGCCGAGCAGGCCGGCGAGCAGGCGGCCGAGGGTGGTCTTGCCGGACCCCGGGGGGCCGATCAGCACGGCCTTGATCATTTGATCACCATCGATGACAGGTAGCCGGACAGGTTGCGGGCGACCTCCTCGACGGAGTCGCCTCCGAACTTCTCGAGCGCCGCGTCGGCCAGCACCAGCGCGACCATGGCCTCGGCGACGATGCCCGCCGCCGGGACCGCGCAGACGTCGGACCGCTCGTGGTGCGCCTTGGCCGCCTCGCCGGTCTTGACGTCGATCGTGGCCAGCGCCCGCGGGACGGTGGAGATGGGCTTCATCGCGGCGCTGACCCGCAGGATCTCGCCGTTGGTCATGCCGCCCTCGACGCCGCCCGCGCGGTTGGTGATGCGCTTGACGCCGTCGGCCGCGGTGTATTCGATCTCGTCGTGGGCGCGCGAGCCGGGCCGGCGCGCGGTCTCGAAGCCGTCTCCGACCGCCACGCCCTTGATGGCCTGGATGCCCATGAGCGCTCCGGCCAGCCGGGAGTCGAGGCGGCGGTCCCAGTGGGTGTAGCTGCCCAGGCCGGGCGGCAGGCCGTAGGCGAGCACCTCGACGACGCCGCCGAGCGTGTCGCCGTCCTTGTGCGCCTGGTCGATGACGGCGACCATCGCGGCGCTGCCCTCGGGGTCGGCGCACCTGACGGGGTCGGCGTCGATGCGCGCCAGGTCGTTGGGGCCCGGCAGGTTTTCGGTGGGCGTCTGGGCGCCGCCGATGGAGGTGACGTGGCTGACGATGTCAACGCCGAGCGCCTGCTTGAGGAAGCGCCTGGCGACCTCGCCGAGCGCGACTCGGGCCGCGGTCTCGCGAGCGCTGGCCCGGTCGAGGACCTGGCGGGCGTCGTCGAAGCCGTATTTCTGCATCCCGGCCAGGTCGGCGTGGCCCGGCCTGGGGCGCGACCTGGGGGCGTTCCTGGCCAGCCCGTCGAGCTCGGCCGGGTCGACCGGGTCGGCCGACATGACCTTCTCCCACTTGGGCCACTCGGTGTTGCCGATGCGGACGGCGATCGGGCTGCCCATCGTGCGGCCGTGCCGGACGCCGCCGGCGATCGTCACCTGGTCCTGCTCGAACTTCATCCGGGCGCCGCGGCCATAGCCGAGCCGGCGGCGGCGCAGGGCCTCGTCTATGGCGGCCGTGGTCACCTCGACCCCGGCCGGCAGGCCTTCCATGACGGCTACGAGCTCGGGGCCGTGGGACTCTCCGGCGGTCAACCAGCGCAACATGCGTACAAGTCTTCCACGTGCCGCCTAGTGGGATGTCCGGTGTTCACTGGCCGAGACAGAGTGCCGTGAAGGCGCCGAGCAGCATGAACGGGCCGAAAGGGAACTGTGTGTCGCGAGTGGCGCGTCTGGTGAGGAGCAGGACGATGGCGTAGAGGGCGCCTGACAGCTGGCCGGCGACGGCCGCGACGACCCACGCCTGCCAGCTCATCGCCGCGGCCGCCATGCCGATCAGCCCGGCGAGCTTGACGTCGCCCAGACCCATCGCCTCCGGGCGGGCGAACCAGAGCACGGCGTACGCGGCGGCCAGCGCCAGCGCGCCCAGCAGCGCCCTGGACAGCTCCCCCGTGGGCAGCAGGGACAGCGCCAGGATCGGGTACGACGGCAGCGTGATCACGTCGGGCAGCCTTGTGGTCCGCCAGTCGATGAGCGCCAGGGCCGTACCTGCCAGGGCGAAGTAGACGTACGGCAGGCCCGCCCGCCAGGCGACGAGGGCGGCCACGGCGGCGGTGGCCACCTCGACGGTGGGCGGCCAGCGCGGAACGGGGACCGTGCGCAGCACCGCGTCCAGGGCTGCGCGGGCCTCCTCGCGGGTGTCCGGGGGGTTCGGTACGAAGCAACCGGCGAGCGTCCTGACGTAGCGGCCGACGATCAGTCCGAGGAGCGCGACGAGTGCCACCACTCGCCGAACCCTACTTCCTGGAGAACCATCGGCGCTTGCGTACCGGCTCGACGTGGGCCACGGTCACGCCGGAGACCTCGTCGAGCGTGCCCGACTCGACGGCGGCCAGCGCTTCCAGCACGCCGCCCTCGATCACGAACGGCACCGGCCCCGCCACGTCCACCACGACCGCCGCGACCCGCTCACCGGCGGCGGCCCGGCAGACCTGGAGCAGGGTGGCCTGGATCGGCCGGGCGTCGGGACGCCATCTGGCCAGGGACTCGGCGCCCGTGAACGCTGGCACCGCCTCCCTGCCGTCCTTGCCGACGAGCTTGGGGAGCGCCATCTCGCTCTCCTTCTCCTGGCGCAGCCCGTGCTCGCCCACCTCCGACTCGGTCAGCAGGGCGACCACGGGAACGAGGAGCCGGGCGGCGGTCAGGGCGTTGAGCACCTCGGTGGCGTCCGCCTCGCCTCGCTCGTAGGAGGTCAGGGCGGCGGCCACGGCGGGCGCGGCCGTGCCGTCGTCGCCGGGGTCGAGTGGCTGGGGAATGCTGGGCACAACGCCCGAGACTACCCGCGACCCGGCGGTTCGCTATCCCAGGTCGGCGATGGCGGCGACCGGGCCGCCTCCCGACGGGCCCTGGTGGACGGCGGCGACCGAGACGAACACCGCCGGATCGCCCGTGACCGCCGCTGCCACTCCCCCCACCGTGGCCTTGATCTGGCGGTGCCAGTGCACGTCGGAGTCGTCGAGCATGATGTTGCGCCGCCCCCGGACCCGGCCGGACGGGTCGGCCTCGCACTTCATGAAGACGTTCACCAGGCGGTCGCCGAGGTCGGTGTGGTGCGGCCGCTCGGGGAGCGGAAGGCCGGAGTCGCGGATCGCGTCCCAGATGCCGTCGGCGTCCAGGGCGTCCCGCATCACGCCGTGGCCGATCCGGTAACGCCCGCCGATCCCCCGTACGTTGCCCACCAGCACGATCTGCGCCCGGTCCAGCTCGACCCCGGACGAGCACGAGGCCACCGAGGAGTACAGGGACAGGTCCTTGTGGATCTGGTCGGCCCGCGGCGGTTCGATCTCGCCGAGGGCGACGGCGATACCGAGGGCCGTCGTGGAGTTGGACAGGTCCATGGAGGGGCCGGTCTCCTCGATGGCGGTGTCCTGGCCGCGGCTCTTGGCGTCGGTGATGGTGGCCAGCGTGAGCAGGGGCGTCTTGGTCTGCACGTAGTGGACGTCGCGCGGGTCGTCGATGCCCGCGATCTTCATCGCCTCGCGCACCCCGGCCGCGACCTTCTCCACCATCGCCGGCCGGCCGATGTCCTCCGGGAGGATCACGTCGCTCATCGCGACGCCGACCGACACGCGCGGCTCATCCGATCGGGGCGCGCCGGCCGGGTCGGTGGTGGCGAACACGGTGGCGTGCGGGCTGAGCACGCCGTCCGTCCCTCCGGACCACACCAGGGGTACGGTCTCCGGCGCCGGATGCCCCTTGGCCGCCAGCACCTCACGGAAGGCCCGGTCGGCCAGGATCCGGGTGTAGTCGTTCACTCCCCCGTTGCCCTCGGTCTTGCCGATCACCGCGAGCACCCGGTGCGCCTCGATCACCCCGTCGTCGATCAGCCGGGCCAGGCCGGAGGCGTCCGTCACGCTCTCGATCGGCATCTTGCGCACTTCTATCGGATCCGGCATCACAACCCCTATTCGGACGATGGGTTCGGCGGTTAACACGCGCGACTCCCAGACCTACCCCGGCGGCACACGGGTCTCACCGGCAATGTCTGCCTAACGTCGTGGCCTGCCTCGGGGGATAGGGTCACCGGTGTGATTCGCGAAGCGCAGGTAAACGGGATAAAGCTCGTCTATCGGGAGGAGGGCGATCCGGCCGCTCCCCCGCTGGTGCTCATCCACGGGCGGACCGCCGACCACAACGACTGGAACGGCATCACCCAGCACTTCGCCGCCCGCTATCACGTCTTCGCCATCGACCTGCGGGGGCACGGCGCCAGCGATTACCCGGGCGCGTACGCGCTGGCCGACATGGCGCGCGACGTCGTCGCGCTGCTGGACGAGCTGGGCTTCGAGCGGGCGACGCTGGTGGGGCACTCCCTGGGCGGGGCGGTGGGCTATCTCGTGGCCATGACGTGGCCTGATCGCGTCGAGCGGCTGGTTCTGGAGGATCCGGCGCCGCCGTTCGCGATGAAGAACCGCCCGCCGATCGTGGAGGAGGGCGAGTCCCCCGGCTTCGACTGGCGGATGGTGCACGAGACCGAGCGGCAGTTCCTCGCGCCCGATCCGGCGTGGGCCGAGGGGCTCGCCTCGATCACCGCGCCGACCCTGGTCCTGTCGGGCGCCAGCCATCTCGACGTCGAGGCGGTGGCCGAGCGGATTCCGGGGGCCGAGCTGGTCACGATCGAGGTCGGGCATCTCATCCACGTCTCCGCGCGGGCGGCGTTCCTGCGGGCCGTGGACGAGTTCCTGGCCGATGGAGCGCCGCAAGCTGGGTAGGCGAGGGTTCGTGCAGGTGAAACGGCGGCTGAGCAGGCTCGTCCTGATGGCGCCGACGGTCGGGCAGTGTGCCGTGGCGGCGGCGCTGGCCTGGTTGGTGGCCAAGGACGTCCTTGGCCACCCTCGCCCGTTCTTCGCGCCGATCGCGGTGATCATCTGCATCGGCGTGGGCCTCGGGCAGCGGCGGCGCCGGATGGTCGAGATGGTCGTCGGGGTCAGCCTCGGCGTGGGCGTCGGCGACGTGCTGGTGTCGTGGATCGGCTCGGGCGCCTGGCAGATCGCACTCGTGGTGGCACTGGCGATGGCCATGGGCGTGCTCCTGGACAGCGGTTCCCTGATCGTGCTTCAGGCCGGATCCTCGGCCGTACTCGTCGCCACCCTGCTGCCCCCGTCGGGCGTCGGCGGGGTGAACAGGATGCTCGACGCGCTGGTCGGCGGCGTCATGGGAATCATCGCGATGGCCCTGCTGCCGGCCAGCCCGTTCGCCCTCGTGGCCAGGCAGGCGTCGGGGATGTTCGAGGCGCTGGGCGACGCGCTCCGGAAGATCGCGGAGGCGATCGAGAAGTCCGACCCCGCTCTGGCGACCGAGGCGCTGGAGGTCGCGCGGGGGACGCAGACGAGCGTGGACACCTTCCGGCAGGCGCTGGGGACCAGCTGGGAGATCGCCACCATCTCACCGCTGCACTGGCAGAGCCGCCACCGGCTGGAGGGGTACGAGACAGCCGCCGTACCACTCGATCACGCGGTCAGGAACGTCAGGGTGCTGGCCAGGCGGGCCGTCGTGGCCCTCGGGGGGCAGAACCCGCCGCCTGCCTGGCTGCCGGTCGCGCTGCGCGACCTGGCCGACGCGACCCAGCTGCTCCGGGAGGAGCTGGCCCTGGGGCACGAGCCGGATCGGGCCCGCGAGGCGATCCTGGCGGTGGCGTCGCGGCAGGTGGCGGATGAGCGGTGGGGGTTCTCGGCCGGGGTGATGGTCGCGCAGTACCGGTCGATCGTGGTGGACCTGCTCCAGGCGAGTGGCGGCGACCGCGAGCAGGCGATGGCCGCCCTCCCGCCCCTGGACACGGGCGAAGAGGATGTCCCCTAGTGCGGTGACCCCCTGGGGGTTCGTCCCACGACCGTCTCGGTCTCTGTGACGGTCCGTGGCGGCTGGTGTCCCTTGGAGAGATACCCCCTCCGGGGGCGGGGAAGAAAAGGACCCGTGCTGGCTGGGGTCCTTCTGGAGGACCCCTTCGGGGGAAGAGGAAGAAGAGGCCCGCCGTGGCTGGGTCCCAACCGAGGGATCCCCCTGCGGGGGAGCGGAAGAACGGCCGGTTGGCGGAACCTGCCGACACGCCCGAATACGGGCATTGTGACCTTAATGTCACAAAGATCCGCCAAGGTAGAGGGGTGCGAACGAGGCTCAGCGATCATGTACGGGAACGGCTGAGCGGGTTCGGCCTGATGGCGCCCTCCATCGCGCAGTGCGCGGTCGGCGCGGCGCTCGCCTGGACCGTCGCCATCCAGTTGCTCGACCACCCTCGCCCGTTCTTCGCGCCGATCTCCGTGCTGATCTGCGTCGGCGTGGGCCTCGGGCAGCGGTTGCGCCGGGTGGCCGAGCTCGTGGTCGGGGTCAGCCTCGGCGTCGGCGTCGGCGACCTGCTGGTGTCCTGGATCGGCTCCGGCGCCTGGCAGATCATGCTGGTCGTCGCGCTGGCGATGACCACCGCGGTGCTGCTGAACAGCGGGGCGCTCTTCGTGGCGCAGGCCGGGTCGTCAGCGGTGCTCGTCGCCGCCCTGGTGCCCGCGGACGGCGCCGGGGGCTGGGACCGGATGGCCGACGCGCTCACCGGCGGCGTCATCGGCATCGCCGCGGCGGCGCTGCTTCCGGCCAGCCCCTTCACGATCGCCGCCAAGCACCTGTCGGGCGTGCTCGACGCGCTGTCCACGGTGCTCGAACGGGCCGCGGAGGCGATCGAGAAGCGCGACGTGGACCTGGCCGCCGAGTCCCTGGAGGAGGCGCGCAACACCCAGGCGGCGGTCGCGGAGTTCGAGCGGGCGGTGGAGACCAGCAAGGAGATCACGCTGATCTCGCCGCTGCACTGGCACCGGCGTGGCCGGCTGGCCAGGTACGAGACCGTGGCCGTGCCGGTGGACCTGGCCCTGCGCAACGCCAGGGTGCTGGCCCGCCGGACGCTGGCGGCACTGGGCGAGACGAGCCCGCCGCCGACCTCGCTGGCCGAGGCGATGCGCGAGGTGTCGGAGGCGGCGCTGCTGCTCCAGCTCGAACTGGCGGCCGGACGCGAGCCCATGCTGGCCCGGCAGGCGCTGCTCGCCGTCGCGGCGCGGGAGCGTCCCGAACGGCTGGGCTTCTCGGCGCACGTCATCATCGCGCAACTGCGCTCCATCGCCGTGGACCTGCTCCAGGCCACCGGGATGGAGCACGAGGAGGCGACGGCGGCGCTGACCCCACTGGACGCGCCCCACGGCGCGGACGCGAAGAACGCCGGCGGCTGACAGCCGGGGCGGAGATGGGCACCCGGAGAACCCACCTCCGCCCCGGAGGTGATCATGGCGGCTGTGTTCATCGCCAATATCCTGACGGCCTTGGCGTAGCCGGGCAGCGCCGCTTCAGGTCGTCGATGCTCCCCGGGCCAGCAACGTCTGCGCGTCGAGACCCGCCTCGCCCTTGTTCCAGTTGCAGGCGCAGAGCTCGGTGGACTGCACGGCATCGAGGACCCGCAGGACTTCCTTGACGTTGCGGCCCACGGATCCGGCGGTCACCATCGTGAACTGGATCTCGTTGTGCGGGTCGACGATGAACGTGGCCCGCTGGGCCGTGCCGTCGTCGCCGAGCACCCCGCACGCGCCACCCAGCTCGCGCTTGACGTCGCTCAGCATCGGGAACGGCAGGTCGCGCAGGTCGTCGTGGTGCTTGCGCCAGGCGTGGTGGGCGTACTCGGAGTCGACGGAGACGCCGAGAACCTGCGTGTCGCGGTCGGCGAACTCGCCGTTGAGCCGGCCGAACTCGGCGATCTCGGTCGGGCAGACGAAGGTGAAGTCCTTCGGCCAGAAGAACACGACGCGCCACTTGCCCTCGTAGGTCTTGTGGTCGATCTCCGCGAACGCCCTCTCGGGGTCGAGGCCGACGCAGGCCGTGAGCGTGTACTCGGGAAAGCGGTCACCGACGGTGAGCACGATTTCGCCTCCTTCGGGGGTCGGGGCCCAGAGGTGATCCCTGGCGGGGAAGGGCTCCTACCCTAGCTCAGCTGTGCTCATTCCACGCTGTAGCCGAACAACTACAGTTTCGAGAGGCGCTAAGCCGACAGGCGCTTGAGCCGGGTGACCGCCTCGTCGATCACCTCGTCCTTCTTGCAGAAGGCGAACCGGACGAAGTGCCTGCCCCGGCCCGGGTGGTCGTAGAAGACCTGCGTCGGGATGGCCACCACGCCCACCAGCTCCGGCAGCCGCCGGGTCAGCTCCAGCCCGTCCGCGAAGCCCAGCGGCCGGATGTCGGTCTGCACGAAGTACGTCCCCGACGGCCTGAGCACCTCGAACCCGGCCGCCGCCAGCCCGTCCATCAGCCGGTCCCGCTTGTGTCCCAGCCCGTCGCACAGCGCCGAGACCCACTCCAGCTCGTTGCGCAGGCCGTAGGCGACCGCGAGCTGCCACGGCGCGCTCGCGGTGAAGGTGAGGAACTGCTTGACCGTCTGCACCGCCGTGATCAGCGAGGCGGGGGCGCAGATCCAGCCCGTCTTCCAACCGGTGACGGAGAACGTCTTGCCCGCCGAGGAGATCATCACCGTGCGTTCGCGCATGCCGGGCAGCGTCGCCAGCGGGATGTGCTCGACGCCGTCGAACGTCAGGTGCTCGTACACCTCGTCGGTGATCGCGGTCAGCCCGGCCTCCTGGCAGAGCTCGGCGATGACGGTCAGCTCGGCGCGGGTGAACACGGTCCCGGTCGGGTTGTGCGGGGAGTTGACGAGGATCGCCCGGGTACGCGGCGTGACGGCGGCGCGTAGTTCGTCCGGGTCGAAGGTGAATCGTCCCTCGACGGGCCGCATGGTCACCGCGACCAGCCGGGCCCCGGCCAGCGCGATGGAGGCGGCGTAGGAGTCGTAGTAGGGCTCGAAGGCGATCACCTCGTCGCCCGCCTCGCACAGCGCCAGCACGCTGGCCGCGATCGCCTCGGTGGCGCCCACCGTCACCAGGATCTCGCCGTCGGCGGCGTAGTCGAGGCCGTAGTGGTCGGCCCGGTGCTCGGAGACGGCCTGCCGCAGCTCAGGGACGCCGGGGCCGGGTGGGTACTGGTTGGCGCCGGACACGATGGCCTGCACCGCCCGGTCGAGCATCGCCGCGGGCCCGTCGGTGTCGGGGAATCCCTGCCCGAGGTTGATCGAGCTGGTCTGTACGGCCAGCGCGCTCATCTCCGCGAAAATCGTCGTACCGAAGGCGCGCATCCGGGATACAAGTGGTTCCGTCACGGCCCCAGACTATTAGTCTCGTTGCGTGATCATTCGGGTCCTCCTCGCGCTCGCCCTCTCCGCGCCGCCCGTCATGGGTCCGGGCGGTGTCGAGAAGAGCGCGTGCCCTGTCGCCATGCCCGACGATACGACCTGCGGTTTCCTAGTCGTCCCCGAACGCAGGGACACGCCGGGCAAGACGATAAAGGTCGGCTACGCCGTGCACGCCTCGAAAGCCAAGGACCGCAAGCCCGATCCGGTCGTCTACATGAGCGGCGGCCCGGCCTCGGCGTCTATGCAGCTCACGGGGTTCTTGAGCCAGATGTTCCCCGACCGTGACGTGGTGGCCGTCGAGCAGCGCGGCAGCAAATACTCCCAGCCGACGCTGGGCTGCCCGGAGACGGCCGAGGCGATGCTGGACCGGCTTCGCGAGCCGTCGGCCGACGTCGGCGCCGCCGCGCTGAAGTGCCGGGAGCGGCTCACGCAGCAGGGCGTGGACCTGCGCGGCTACAACACCAAGGAGATCGCCGCCGACGTCGTCGAGCTGCGCAAGGCGCTCGGCTACCCCACCTGGAACCTGTTCGGGGTCAGCTACTCGACCCGGGTCATGATGGACGTGGCCGCCGCCGACCCGGCGGGGGTGCGCTCGGTGGTGCTCGACTCGTACCTGCCGGAGAAGGTCGGCTGGTACGACGACGCCGACCGCAACTTAACCGACACCGTGGCCAAGCTGGGGCTGCGCGAGCCGTTCGAGGCGATGGTGAAGCGGCTGAACGCCCGCCCGGCCCGGGTGCCGACCACGGACCCGCTGCTGGGCACCGCTTTCACCGCCCGGCTTACCGGCGACGACGTCTCCACGGTCATGGCGGAGGCGTTGCACGAGGCCGACGTGCTCGCCGTGGCGCCGGCGATGATCGACGCGCTGGCCACGGGCCACGACGAGTTGCTGCGCCCGCTCGCCGACGCGGTGGGCGACGCACTGGTCTCACACGAGTTCGGGCTGTATCACGCGGTGCAGTGCCAGGACGAGGTTCCGTTCAACACATACGCCACAAAATCCCGACTTTTCACCGTAAACAGTGACAAAGCGGTGTGTGATGCTTGGAAGCTTCCCAAGTCGGCACCCGTCAACGCCACCGCGAAGGCCCCGGTGCTCGTGGTGGGCGGCCAGTACGACCCCACGACGCCGACCAGGACCAGCGAGCCCGCCGCCAAGAGCCTGCCCAACGCCCGCTTCGTGGAGTTCGCGGGCACCGGCCACGCGGTGTTCCTGGCCAACGCCTGCGCCCGCCGCCACATCCTGGCCTTCGTGGACACCCCGTCAGGCGGGACGGCCGCACCCTGCTCGCCCGAGAAGGCGACCGTCTTCCCCCGGCTGAACCCGGGCGACGTACTCGCGACCGGCGCCCCGTACCAGATCTCGCTGTCGCCCTGGCTGGCCACCCCGTTCGCGCTGTTCGCGCTGGTGTCGCTGATCCAGCTGGTCGCGGGCGCGCTGAAGGGCCGGGCGCTGGCCGCCTTCGCCGGACTGGCGGGGACGGCGTTCACGGGGCTGGTCGGCTCGGCGGTGTGGAGCATGCTCAAGGAGAACGAGACCGCGCTGGCCGTCGGCCTGCCCGCCTCGGCCTGGCCGTACACCTGGGTGGCGGTCGGCTCGGCCGTACTGACGCTCGGTGCGCTCGCGCTGCGGCGGGGATGGCCGCAGGCGGTGGCCGCCGTCACAGCGGCCGGGTTCCTCGTATGGTGGTTCGCCTGGATCCTGTGAGGCGCATCCGAGAGCTCGACGCGCTCCGCGGCTTCGCGGTGGGCGGCATCATGCTGGTCAACACCTGGCAGCACGCCGTCCACGAGCCCAAGAACGGCATCGACTGGACCATCGACGCGCTGTTCCAGAGCCGGTTCTACCCGATCTTCTCGCTGCTGTTCGGCATCAGCTTCGTCCTGGTCCTGGAGCGGGCCGGGCGGTGGGTGCTGGTGCGCCGGCTGTTCTGGCTGCTGTGCTTCGGGCTGCTCCAGCGCACGTTCTACAGCGGCGAGGTGCTGACGGCCTACGCGGCGTTCGGGGCGCTGGTGCTGCTGCCCGCCTCGTTCCTGGCTAGCGGCCTGCCCATGGTGATCCTCGGGGTGGCCGCGGTCGTGTGGACGGTGTCGGTCGGGGCCGGGCCGTATCTCATCCCGGCGCTGTTCCTGCTCGGCATGGCGCTGATGGAGTCGCGCCCGTCCGGGCGGCTGCTGCTGCCGGTCTTCGCGGTCAGCGCGCTGGCCTCCGCCCTGCTCACCGCCGCCTGGACCACCAACCACAACTGGACCGTCTACAGCACGGCCGCGCTCGCCGGGGCCGCCGCCTACTCCACCGGCCTGCTGCTGGCCCTGCGGACCCGGTGGTCGGCGCCGCTGTCGGCGGTGCTGGAGCCGCTCGGGCGGATGGCGCTGACCAACTACATCTCCGGCACGCTGGTGATCGCCCTGGCGAGCCACCTGCTCAAGACCGACCCGACGCGCTGGTGGGTGATCGTGATCACCGTGGCGACGCTGGCCGTACAGGTTCCGTTCAGCGCGTGGTGGCTGTCGAGATTCAGGTACGGCCCGCTCGAGTGGGTCTGGCGGTGCCTGACCTGGTTTCGACGGGTGCCCAACCGGTTAGAGTCGGGCCGTGACCACAATCGCCCTCTGCCAGATCCCGGTGTCTCCTGACCCGTCTGCCAACCTCAAGAGGGTCCGCGAAGCGCTCGCCAAAGCCGAAGGCGCCGATCTGGCGATCTTCCCCGAGGCGACGCTGACCCGCTACGGCAGCCGGATCACCGACCTGGCCGAGCCGCTCGACGGGCCGTTCGTGTCCGGCGTGGCGCAGGCGGCCCGCGAGCACGGCATCGCGGTGATCGCCGGCGTGTTCGAGCCGGGCTCCGGCCGGGTGCACAACACCGCCGTGGCCATCGACGCGCACGGCTCCGTCAAGGCCGCCTACCGGAAGATCCACCTGTTCGACTCCTTCGGCGCGAAGGAGTCCGAGCTGGTCGCCCCCGGCGCCGAGCCCACCGTGGTGGAGCTGGCGGGGCTCCGCGTCGGGCTGATCACCTGCTACGACGTCCGCTTCCCCGAGCTGGCCAGAGCGCTGGTCGACCAGGGCGCCGAGCTGTTCGCGGTCATCGCCGCGTGGGGCTCGGGCCCGCTCAAGGAGGAGCACTGGACCACGCTGGTCCGGGCGCGGGCCCTGGAGAACACGACATGGACCGCCGCCGTCGGCCAGGCACCCAATCCGGCCGAGTCGAGCGACGGTTTCGGGGTGGGTCGCAGCATGTTGGTCGACCCGCTCGGTGTAGTCCGCGCCGATCTGGGCACCAATCCGGGCATTCAGGTCGTGGAGGTGGACCCGGAGGTGACCGCCGCGGCCAGGACCGCCCTGCCGTGCCTCGAACATCGCGTACTAGGTATCAAGCGATCGTAAAGTAGAACAGTGAGCAGAACGCAGATGCAGAAGGTCGTCCCGCCGCGTCTGCTCGTGCCATACCTATCGGGTAAACGCACGGTCATCTCCGGCTACGTCTACCGGCTTCAGGACTGCGTCCGGCTGACGACCCCCAGACAGCTCTACTACGGACTCGACCTTTCGTTCGAGGGATCGGAGCTGACGGCCGACGTGCCCGAGCTCTATGTCATGCGCTGGTACACCCGCGACGCCGACACCTACGCCGTTCCGTACGGACCGCATATGGGCGGTGACTGGAGCGACGCGCCGCCGTTCGCCGGAAACGGGTTCACCACCTCGCGCGAGCACGTGGTCCCGCAGTTCCACACCACGCCGATCCCCATCCCCGCGGGCGCGGAGATCGTGCACATCACCCCCGAACAGGAGCGGCCGTTCGCCACCTACGACGGGCTCACCTGGCGGCCCGCCGCATGAGTGACGAGATCACCCCCGTGGCCGCCGGCTTCGTCGCGCGGTTCGCCGAGCGCACGCTGCCCGCCGCGCTCGGCCCCGACAGCGACCAGGTGGTGCTGTTCAGCGAGGAGAAGCTCGACGGGTTCGAGCCGGGCTCCGGCTACTGGCGGCGCACGGTCGGCCGCGCCGAGCTCGACTGGCTGGTGCTGATCCGCACGGTCGGGGCGTTCGGCGGCGAGCCGTGCATCGTGCTCGACGAGGACGACGACGGCCTGCACATCGCCTACACCGGCCACAGCGGCATGAAGGCGGAGGCGCTCGGCTACTGGATGGTCGACCACGGCGCCTACGAGGTCGTGGTGCCCCGTGAGGAGGTCTTCTCGATCCGCGTCGAACGGATTCCCGTCCCCTAGTCAACCGACGCCCGCCTTGGGTGTCTCTGTACTGTGATCGACTCCTCCACCATGGCGCAGCCGTCATTCGCCGAGCTGTTCGCCGCCCACTACCACCCCCTGGTACGGCTGGCGGGCCTGCTCGGCGCCGACGACCCGGAGGACATCGCCCAGGAGGCGTTCTCCCGGCTGCACATCAGACGGCTGCGCGACGACGGTGCGGCGGTGTCGTACCTGCGCGCGATCGTCTGCAACCTCACCCGCAACCGCCTGCGCCACCTCAGGCTGGTCCGGCTGCGCCGCCCCGATCCTCCCGAGCACGAACGCAGCAGCGAGCACGCGGTGATCGTCGCCGAGGAGCACCGCGAACTGCTCGCGGCGCTCGACCGCCTCCCGCGCAGGCAGCGCGAGGCCCTCGTCCTGCGTTACTGGCTCGACCTGTCCGAACGCGAGATCGCCGACGTCATGGGCGTCTCGACGGGTTCGGTCAAGACCCACGCCAGCAGGGCCCTGGCCGCGCTGGGCAAGGCGCTGAAGGAGGAGGACCAGTGAGCGACCTGGAAGCACGCCTGCGGGCGGCACTCGAAGCCCGCGCCCAGACCTACGAGGCCGATCCGAACGCCTGGCGCAACGTCCAGCGCCGCACTCCCCCACCGGTGCCGCGCGGACGGTGGCTGCTCGCCGCCCTGCCCCTCGCCCTGCTCGCCATCTTCGTCCCCATCCTGCTCAACGGGGGCCTGGGCCGGAACAGCGCGAGCGACCCCGACACTGTCTACAAGCAGCTCATGGAGGGCAAGACGACGGCCGGCGAGCAGGTGGTGGTGGACGACACGGCGCGGGGCAAGCCGCTGCGCCTGTGGTTCGCCAGGGACCCGCTCGGCGTCCCCGAAGTGTGCTTCGTCGCCGTCCCGGCGGACGGCGATCCGTACGGCTCATGCCACGACCTGCGCACGGCCGAGATCTTCGAACGCAGCGGCATGTACGAGGGCTCCACCCGCGCCGACACCCCATCCGCCTACGTGGACTACGGCGTGGCCGACAACGACGTGGCCAAGGTCACCGCCGTGCTGGCGGACGGCCGGCGTGTCGAGGCGACCGTGCACCGCTCCGAGGGCGCCCCGATGATCATCTGGACGCTGGCCCTGTCGGCCGGGGACAAGGTGTCCACGGTGGAATTCACCGACGCGCGCGGCAGGCGAGGCTCCGACGCCTCACCCAAGCGCCTGGCCGGCGAGAGCGTCAGGCACACACCGATCGGCCAGCCGATGCAGCTGCCCGGCGAGGTCACCGTGCGCCCCTACGACGACAAGGTCCAGGGCCGCAGTGTGTTCTGGTTCCGCGGGACCAAGGAGCTCGGCTGGGTCAACCTCGACCTGAAGGATCCGATGACGGCCAAAGCGCCCATGATCCATTTCCAGGACGGACTCATGTACACCGCTACGAAGCGGAACACCGTCAAGATCCAGATGGCGGTCGGCTCCGACGCCCCGATCACCATGCAGGGCATCCCCGATCCGTGGAACCTCGGCCTCAACCTGTTCACCGCCGCAGAACTGCCCCCGCTCGACTGGTCCCTCGGCGGCTGGTGGGCGGGCTACGACGCCGCGGGCAAGCAGCTCTGGCGCGAAGACCAGCCACGCCGCACCTCGTCGCCGAAGTCGAACTTCAAGCAGACCGGCGAGCCCATCACCGTCCCCGGAACCGACGACTTCAGCAAGGGACCGGTACGGCTCTCGTTCGGCAAGTACCCCTACTCGGAGGGCCTGGAGCTGTGCGCCACCGGTGGAACCGGTGCCAACGGCGGGGACCAGGGCGGTTGCGCCCGGGTGCGGCCCGAACCGCCGTCCGTCAGCTTCTCCAGCGGCCGGGTGGAGACCTACCTGCCGCTGCCGGGCAGCGTCGTCGCCTTCGGCGCGGCCGAGGACGACTGGCTGTCCGTCGACGCGGTGCTGGAGGACGGACGCCGCCTGCCCGCCACCCTGACCCGCGGCAAGGACCTGCCCGCGCCCGTGTGGTGGGTCAGATACCCGAGGGACGCGAAAGTGAGAGCCTTCGCGTACAAGGTGCGCGGAAAACAACTCGAACAGGTCGACCTGACGAAGCGCGGCTGGTGCTGGGAGGACAAGAAACCCCTCGACGCCGGTTACGCCTTCCCCAGCGGGCTCACCGCCCACATGTACGCCGACACGTGCGTCAAGTGGACGAAGGACGGCAAGGAGCAGGCGGGCTCCTTCCAGGCCGTCCCAGGCGGGAAGCTGAGCGGCATGATCGCCGCCCCTGAGCTCCCCCTGCAGTGGGCGCAGGACAAACGGGAATGGTACGGCTTCACCGTGCCCGGCACTGCCAAGGTCGAGGTCACGCTCAAGGGCGGCGGGCACGCCACCGCGAACACCGTTCCCGACCCCTGGGACCAGGGCGTGCTGCTGTTCGCCGGACCGGTGCCCGAAGCGGTCGCCAAGCAGGGACTGTCCTGGCCGGGCATGCGGTTCACCGGCTACGACGCCGACGGCGGGGTGCTCTGGACGTACCAGGGGAAGGAGCCGGAGTAACGGCCCTGGCGGGCCGTGGCGACGGTCCGCCAGGGTATGAACTGTCGTGGGCATTCGCTATGCGAGCCGGTGGTTACCGTTAGAACTGTTGTTGGATTTCTCTGGCTTGATCGGTTGCGACGGTTGGTAATCGTGCGGTAATTTTCTGTCACAGCCGGGTGCCTGACTGAGCGCCCGGTCCCCGCCCCCGTTGGTGTCCGCATCAACGGGAAAGCGTCCGGCGGGGCGGTGGCCCAAGAGGCACACTCCCTCCAGCAGTGCGCAGTCAGGCCCCGACAACGCGGTTCTCAAACCACGGTCCGCCCGGCTTGCCGAACGGACGCGGCTTCGGCTTCCACCAGATCACGACCCGACCTCGGTCGGGCGCGACGAGACTACGCCGATGTCCGCTTTACCTAGGTAAACACAGGGAACCGAAGACGCTAGCCGCCCAGGTTGCGGTAGCGGGCCTGGCGGGCCGCTCGACGGTCCGCCGGGCTCCGGGCCAGCAGCCCGGCGATCTCGTACTCCAGCGCCCGTCCCACCCGCTCGCAGAACGCGCGCGGCTCGTACGCGGCGTCGGGCACCTCCGGGATCACCCGGTCGACGATCCCGTCACGCCGCAGGTCGGTGGCCCGCACCCGCTGCTGCTGGGCGATCTCCGGCGCGAAGTCCACACTGCGGTAGAGGATCGCCGAGGCGCCCTCCGGCGGCAACGGCGACAACCACGCGTGCTGCGCGCACAGCACCCGGTCGGCGGGCAGCAGGGCCAGCGCCGCGCCGCCCGCGCCCTCGCCGAGCAGCAGGCACACCGTCGGCGCGTCGAGCATGACCAGGTCGGCCAGGCAGCGGGCGATCTCCGCGGCCAGCCCGCCCTCCTCGGCCGCCTTCGACAGCGCCGCGCCCGCCGTGTCGATCACGGTGACCAGGGGCAGCCCCAGCTCGGCGGCCAGCCGCATGCCGCGCCTGGCCATCCGCAGCCCGCCGGGGCCGAGCGGCGAGCTGGGCCGCGCCCGGCGCCGGTCCTGGCCGAGCACGACGGCCGGCGCGCCGCCGAACCGCGCCAGCGCCAGCAGCAGGCCCGGCTCGTTCTCCCCCGCGCCGTTGCCGGTGAGCGGGGTCACATCGGTGGCGGCCAGTTTGAGCAGCGTGCGCGCCCCCGGACGGTCGTCGCGGCGCGAGCGGGTGATCGCCTCCCACGCCTCCACCGGCCGCAGGTCCTCCTCGGGCGGCTCGCCGGCGACCAGCCCGGTACGTTCGGCGCACAGCACCGACAGCGCCCTGATCGCCACCTCCCGCGCGTCGTCGGCCGACACCACCGCGTCGACCAGCCCGTGCTCGTGCAGGTTCTCCGCCACCTGTACGCCTTCGGGGAACGGATAACCGTGCAACGACTCGAACACCCGCGGCCCCAGGAACCCGATCAAAGCCCCCGGCTCCGCGGCCGTGACATGCCCGAGCGAACCCCACGACGCGAACACCCCACCGGTCGTCGGATGCCGCAAATACACCACGAACGGCAGGCCCGCCCCGCGATGCGCCTGCACCGCGGCGGTGATCTTCACCATCTGCACGAACGCGAGCGCGCCCTCCTGCATCCTGGTGCCGCCCGAGGCGGGCGCGGCCAGCAGCGGCAGCCGCTCACGGGTGGCCCGCTCGGCCGCGGCGACGACCCGCTCGGCCGCCGCCACCCCGATCGACCCGGCCATGAACGAGAACTCGGAGACCACCACGGCCACCCGCCGCCCGTCGAGCAGGCCCTCACCGGTGACGACGGACTCGTCGTAGCCGGACTTGGCGCGGGCCGCGGCCAGCTCGTCGGCGTAGGAGGAGCCCGGCGCCACCGGATCGGCGGGCGGCGCGTCCCACGACTTCCACGATCCCGCGTCAAGGACCGTTTCGATCAGTGTGCGCGCGTCCGGACGGCTCACCATGGCTCCCTACTAACCGGCGATGTCGGAATGTTGACGCACCAGAGCGCCCGCCGGTGCCATCGGATTCGCATCACCCCTCGCGCTCTTCCAGCCAGCTGAGCACAGCGTCGCCGTCCTGGCCCAGGGCGGGCGGCGCCGTGTGCGTCACCTCGCCGGCACCCTCTTCGGGGCCGTCTTCGAAGCGCAGCGGGGGGCCCGGCAGTTCGATGCGGCCGAGTACGGGATGGTCCACCTCGATCACCAGGCCCTGCGAGCGGGTCTGGTCCCAGGTGTAGACCTCGTCGATCGAGCGGATCGCGCCCGCGGGCACTCCCGCCTCGCCGAGCCTGGCCAGCCAGTGGCCGCGGTCGTGCGCGGCCAGAGCCTTCTCCATGTCGGCGATCAGCTCATCCCGGTGCGCGAATCGCTCCCTGTTCGTCGCATATTTAGCCACATCTGGGTCTATGCCCAGTAGGGCGGCCACCTTCTTCCACTGACCGTCGTTGGCCGCCGCGATCTGCAGCATCCCGTCGGCGCAATGGAAGGCGCCGTAGGGGGCGATCGAGGCGTGGTGGTTGCCGTTCGCGCCGGGCACCTGGCCGCCCACGGTCCACGCCGTGCCGTGGTAGGAGTGCACACCGGTGACGGCGGCCAGCAGGGACGTACGCACCACCCGGCCCCTGCCGGTCCGCTCGCGCTCGTACAGGGCTCCGGTCACGCCGTACGCGCCGTGGATGCCCGCGAGCAGGTCGGCGATGGACGCGCCCACGCGGTACGGCTCGTCGCGCGAGGGGCCCGTCAGCGACATCAGGCCGGCCTCACCCTGGGCGATCTGGTCGTAGCCCGGCCGGCCGCCCTCGGGCCCGTCGTGGCCGAAGCCGGTGATCGACAGGATGACCAGGCGCGGGTTGAGCTTGTGCAGCCGCTCGACGGAGAAGCCGAGGCGGTCGAGCACTCCGGTACGGAAGTTCTCGATGAGCACGTCGCTCTGGCGTACCAGGCGCTCGACGAGCTGTTTGCCGGCGGCGGACTTCAGGTCGATGGCGATGGACTGCTTGTTGCGGTTCGCCGCCAGAAAATACGTGGAAATATCGTGATCCGGCCCGACGAAGGGCGGCCCCCAGCCCCGGGACTCGTCTCCTCCGTCCGGATGCTCCACCTTGATCACCCGGGCGCCGAGATCGCCGAGCATCTGAGCGGCGTGCGGGCCGGCCAAGGCCCTGGACAGATCCAGCACCACGATGTCACCAAGGGGTCCGGGCAAGGTCAGCCTCCAGAATTGCGTTCGTGGCGAAAGAGTAGTCTTTCAGGCTTCGTGTCTCCTTCACCTACCCTGGGAGCCGTGGAATCGCCCGTCCGCCGCATCCAGGCGCTCGATCCGTCGTGCGGGCCGGTCCGGCTGGTCGCCGTCGACGGCCCCGCCGGGTCGGGCAAGACCACGTTCGCCGGCGAACTGGCCGCCGAACTCGGCTGCCAGGTGGTGCACAGCGACGACTTCCCGGTCCCGTGGGACGAGGGCCCCGGCGGCTGGTTCGACGCCCTCGACACGCAGGTGCTCCGCCCGCTCCAGCGCGGACTCCCGGGCGCGTTCCGCCGTTATGACTGGGTACGCGGCGAATACACGGACCTGATCACGGTCCCTGCCGCACCGACCCTGATCATCGAAGGCGTGGGCACGGCCCGCCGATCGGCGGCCCATCTGCTGGCGTTCACCATCTGGGTGGAGGCCCCCGAAGAGGTGCGGCTGCGCCGGGTCATCGAGCGCGACGGGCCTGAGCTCGAACCTCGGTGGCGGGTCTGGTTCGCCACCGAGCAGGAATGGTTCGACGCCGACGACACCCGGGCCCGGGCGGATCTGGTCAACGTCAACGGTTAATCTCCGCTGCCTGTCACGGCCGCCGCAAGATCGGCAAGACCTTTCCGGCGAAATCCGCCTCCAGGATCGGTGCGGCAATCGCGGGCGCGAAGGCGACAATTCTGGAGGTTCGGTCAGCGGACCGCCGCTCCTGGCCCTCGATACGCAGGTGATCCGCTCGCTCCAGCGCGGACTCCCGGGCGCGTTGATTCGCGCGGTCGCCTTTACAAAGTAGATCCATGCAGAAACATGGCCATTTCCCGGCACGCACGATGAGGCGCCGAGCCGGGAATGCGCTGTGCGTCTCTATATTCTCGGACAGTGGACATGGATGGTGGAGCGTCCGGCGATTCCAACCCGGGAAGAAAGCGCGGCCTCCCCGAAATCGACCCCACTCTCCGGGCCACCGCGGCGGCGGCGGCAGGCGGCACGCTCGCCATCTGGTGGCCCGCGTTCACGCTCGGCGCGTACGGCGCCATCTTCTTCGACGCCGTGATGGGGATCTGGGCCGTGGCCGCGGCCATGCTGCTCTCGGGCCTGCTGCTACGCAGCAGACGCGCCCTACCTTGGGCAGGCTGGGTCGCGCTGGCACTCCCCTCGACCTGGATCGCGCTGGCCGTCCTGACGCCGAGAACGCACGGGTTTCGCTATCTCCACTATTTCGAGGTGGTGCTCACCCTGGCGGGCGCGCCGGCCCTGGCCTGGCTCATGACGAGAATCCTGCTGCCCGAATACGCCGGACTCCCCGCGCTGCACCGGCTGCGGGCCATCGCTGTCATCATCGTCGTCGGCGTCCTGGCCTTCCTGCTCGGCAAATTCAATTACCTGTTCCTCACCTGTGCCGATTTCGACGTCAGCGGCAACAACACTCCGCCCGGCTGCGTGCAGGGCCTGCCCTTCCACCTCCTCTGAGAGGATCGCGCCGGTCAGTTGTAGACCACGTCGCAGAGCGTGCCGGCGAGCCTGAAGGCGTACGCGTGGCCGTACACGCCGGTGTAGGTGCCGTTGAAGCCGAACGTGTACGTCTCGCCGATCACCACGTTGGGGTGATACGCCGGGAGGGTGAACACGGGGTGCTGCATGTTGCCCACGGTCAGGATCGCGTCCCACGCGATCTGGGCGGCCTGGTTCGCGGGGAGGATCATCGTGACCTGCCCGGCGGGCGGGATGATGCCGCGACTGGTGACGGCGACCGACGCCGTGAAGCCGTTCACCCAGATCGGGTCGACCGTGTAGGTGACCAGGCACGGGGCCATGAGCCGTGTCGACGCGGCCGCTCGAGCCGGGGCGGTGAGGAGCAGCAGGGCGGTGATCGCGGAGCTCGCTAATCGCGATCGTGAGGCGGAGCTCCGAGGGTGTCAAGAGCGCCGGCCCCGGCAGCCGCGCCTTTGCTTAAAGTTATCGAACGATCACAATGGGTAAAGGCATCGTCAAGGCACAGGGCACCCCATGGCTGATCTCATCGAGCGAAAGCTGCGGCACTTCTTCGAGCTGATGGACCGCGACGGCAGCGCCACCCTGGAACTCGCCGACTATCTCACTGCCGCCGACGGCGTCAGCGCGTCGTTCGGGCTGACGCCCGGATCGCCCGAGTACGAGGCTGTACGCGAGACGTTCCGCCGGTTCTGGGAGGACGTGGTCCAGCCCATGGACACCGACGACGACGCCCCGAAGACGTGCGACTGCGCCGGGTCATCGAGCGCGACGGGCCGGAGCTCGAACCTCGGTGGCGCGTGTGGTTCGCCGCCGAGCAGGAATGGTTCGACGCCGACGACACGCGGGCCCGGGCCGATCTCATCAAAAGTGGTTGAGGTCGCTATAAGGACCGCAGGTGGTCGATGTCGTTGAAGGACAGCAGCTCAAGACGGCCGTCCAGCGCCTCCCACGTAGAGACGGACGCGTTGAGCACGGGCGCGAACGCGTCCATGGCGGCCAGCTCGGCGTCCGGCGTCTCGGCGATCACATGCCGCAGGGTCAGCACCACCGCGTCGTGCGCGACGATCAGCACCCGCCGCCCGTCGGCCCGCGCGCCCAGGTCACCGACCGCCGCGCGCACCCGGACCGCCACGTCACCCACCGACTCACCGCCCGGCGGCCGATAGTCGTAGTCCCCCGCCGCCCGCCACCGCGCCAGCTCCTCGGGATGGCGCCGCTCGATCTCCGCATCGTTGTACGGAGCGAGCACCCCCCGCTCCCGGTCCCTGAGCCGCTCGTCCGTCGTCACCGGCAACGCCCGCCACACCTCTGAGGCGCTCGCCCAGGTGTCGAGCGCACGCTGATAGGGCGAGCACCACACGACCTCGGGCGCCTCCTCCGCCGGCAGCGCCCCCAGCAACTGCCCGAGCGCCCCGGCCTGCCGCCGGCCCAGGGCCGTCAGAGTCACCTCGTCATCGCCACGCTCGTAGACGAGTGGCGTGTCGCCCGCTCGCCGGTAGGCGGCATTCGCCTCGCTTTCGCCGTGTCGTACGGCGAGGATTCGCGACGGTCCCATGTAGTGCATGCTGCCATAGACGCGCGGGATCGCCTTTACAAAGTAGACCTATGGGCGTCGCTGCCGCGCCGGCGACGCCCGGCCCGAGCCCGTGAAACCATTCCCCACGAAAGGGCAACAACGGGCGTGATAGTTCGAAATCCCGGCAACGGGGTGGAACGCTTACCGGTTCCTCCCAACCTCTTCGACGAGCACTTCGCCGATATCCACCGGTACATCGCCCGCCGCCTGTCCGAGGACGTGGCCGATGACCTGGCCGCGGAGGTCTTCGTGATCGCCCTGCATGGGGGATACGACCCGTCGCTCGGCCCCGCCAGACCCTGGCTGTACGGCATCGCGACCAATCTCGTCGCCCGGCACCGCCGTACCGAGATCAGGCGGTGGAAGGCGATCGCCAGGGCGGCGGAGCGCGACGGCGCGAGCCACGAGGACGAGGTGCTCGACCGGGTGACCGCCGCCCGCTTCACCGGGCCGCTGGCGGGGGCGCTGGCCGGGCTGAAGCAGCGCGACCGGGACGTGGTGCTGCTGGTCGCGCTGGGCGGGCTGAGCCACGCCGAGGTGGCCACCGCCCTGGGGATCCCTTTCGGAACCGTCGCGTCCCGGCTGAGCCGGGCGCGCAAGCAGCTGCGCCGGGCGCTCGGCGAGGTCAACCCGCTGAAGGAGGACTCCGATGGATGAGCTGGACCTGCTCGCTCGCTCCCTGCCCGACACGCGGCCGCCGTCGCCCGAAGTCGTGGCGCGCGCCCGCGCCCGCCTCGCCGCCGCCCGGGCCCCTCGAGTTCGGGCCCCTCTATGGATCCTGTGGGCGCCACTGGCCACGGCCGCGATCGTGGCCCTGGTCTTCGCGCTGGTGACGAACCTGACCTCCGCCCCTGCCGTGCTCAAGCCGCCGAGGGACAACCAGGAACTGTTCGACCTGGCCGACAGGATCGAGAAGCTTCCGGCGCGGAGCGGCGCCTACTGGCGTGAGGTGACGATCGACGGAAGCCTGCTGTTCACCGGCGAGTACACCCTCATGCTGGGCGGGCGCCGGGAGGACTGGCAGCCGCGCGACCCCGCCGATCCGGTGCTCAGGTGGACATGGCGGCAGAGCGCCCGCCTGGCCACGGCTGTGGACGAGGGCGCCTGGCGGATATCGGGATCTCCCGACCGGGTCAAGGGGCCGTGCGAAACCGGCGAGTCGTGCCCTTCGATTCCGATCGCCGACGAGCCGCAGGACTGCAGCTACAGCTCAAATGTGGACTCCACGGGAAGGTATCCCGACAGCTCGGTCGGCGAGTTCACCCTGGCCAAGCTGGCGGCGATCCCCACGGATCCGGCCAAACTCATGAAGCGGCTTCGCTCCTACCACGAGATCTGGAACGGCCGCGGCTTCACGCAGCCTTTCGAGAAGTTCCTGCCCACCACCGCGAATCTCCTGAGCATGCCGCTCAACCCCGCCCAGCGCGCCGCGATCATCCGCGTCCTGGCCGGCCTGCCGACCACAAAGGTCGTGGGCCCGGTGACGGACCCACTGGGCAGAAAGGGCATATCCGTGGACTTGGGCGAGGCGGGCGGCTCCCTCCTGTACGCCGGCAAATCACGCCCGGAGCTACCGGTCTACTACAGGCTGATCCTCGACCCAGGGACGGGGGAGCCACTCTCCCGCGTCTCCTACGCGGCCCGCACGGCTCTTGGGGCGACCAAGGGCGAGGTCGTGAGCTACAGCGCTCGCGGCCCGGGGTCGGGCTGGTCCAGCCCGCCGGCTTCTCCCCCAAAGGGGTGCAAGAAGGAGAAATAACGGAGTTGTGATCCTGGCCGCGGTGCGCACGCACGGCGGCCACGGTAATCACATCGGCTCACGGAAACGTGGTCATTTCTCGGATGGAGCGTCCGGCGATCCCAGCTCGAGTCGGAAGCGCGGCCTCCCCGAGATCAACCCCACTCTCCGGGCCACCGCGGCGGCATCGGCGGATGGCACTCCCCTGTTCCTTAATTGCGCGGAGTTCGACATCAGCGGCAACAACACCCCACCCGGCTGCGCACAAGGCCCGCCTTTCCCTCTTTTCTGAGAGAACCGCGCCCGAAGCCCCCGACCGGCCGTTCTGAGGCGCCCGGTTGGTTGTGAAGCCGAACGTGCATGTCTCGCCGATCGCCACGTTGGGGTGATACGCCCCGGGCGGCCTCGTTCGCGGGGAGGTCCATCGTGACCTGCCGGGTGGGCGGGCTGATGCCGCGGTTGGTGACGACGGCTCCGAGGGTGTCAATGGCGCACGAGCAGGCACCCGCAGGGGGAGCGCGCCTTTACTTAAAGTGATTATCCGATCACAATCAGTAAAGGAACCGTCAAGGCAAGGGGCACCCCATGACTGATCTCCTCGAGCGGAAACTGCGGCACTTCTTCGGGCTGATGGACCGGGACGGCAGCGACACCCTGGAGCTGGACGACTATCTCGCCGCCGCCGACGGCGTCAGCGCGTCATGCGGCCTGGCGCCCGGATCGCCCGAGCACGAGGCCGTCCGCGCGACGTTCCGCCGGTTCTGGGAGGACGTCATCAAGCCCATGGACGCCGACGGCGACGGGCACGTCAGCTTCGCCGAATACGTCGACGGCTTCACCGAGGGCGTCCTCGACGAGTCCGACGGCTACGAGCGCGTCCGGCCGTTGCTCGACGCGCTGATCGACATCGCCGACGCGGACGGCGACGGCCGGATCACCGGCGAGGAGTTCGCCCGCAGCCTCACGCACGGGTTCGGCGTCCCGGCGGACGAGAGCGCCGAGGCGTTCGCCCTGCTCGACGAGGAGGCGAAGGGGCACCTGACGCGCGAGGAGCTGCAACGCGCGTCCGCGGAGTACTTCCTCGGCACCGATCCCGACGCGGCCGCCAACGCCCTGTTCGGCAGGTTCTGACGGGCTGAGGTTTCTGATCGACACGGCGCACCTCCTACCCGCAGGGGGTGCGCCGTCTTCACTCTGAAAGGGCTGACCTTGGGCGTCACGGACGTATCAGCACTCACAGCGGCGCTGTTCGGACCGCGCTTCGGCGAGGTCCACGAACCGTGGCGCCGCCTGTTCGCCTCCGAGCCCTTCCGCGACAACGCCGACCTGTCTCCGGACGACCGCATGCGCCGGTCGTACGAACGGCTCAGGTACGTCGACAAGAGCGTCCGGTCGGTCGAGGACCTCGTGTCCGACGTCGAGTCGCTCACCGCCCTGCATGAATGGGCGTGCCCCGTGGACTGCGGCACCACCATGCTCGCCGGGATCCACTACAACCTGTTCCTGGGCAGCCTCCACGACCACACCCCGCACGAGCTGCGCAGCCTGCGCGACTACGCCCCGCTCCAGCGGACCGGGACGTTCCTGTGCACCGAGCTCGCCCACGGCAACAGCGCCGCCGACCTGGAGACGACCGCCGTCTACGACCCGCTCACCGCGTGCTTCGACCTGCACACCCCGCACCCGGGCGCCCGGAAGTTCATGCCCAACACCAGCGCGATCGGCGGCCCGAAGACCGCGGTGGTCGCCGCCCGCCTGATCGTCGACGGCGAGGACGAGGGCGTGTTCCTCTTCCTCACCCCATTGAGCGACGAATCGGGACCGCTTCCCGGGGTGGAGATCCGATGGCTGCCCGAACGGATGGGCAGTCCGATCGACCACTGCCTGACGGGGTTCGACCACGTACGACTGCCCCGTCACGCCCTGCTGGAGTCAGAGCGCGGCCGGATCCTTCCGGACGGCTCCTTCGCCGGCGGGGTCGAGCGGCGGCGACGGTTCCTGTACTCGATCGGCCGCGTCACCGAAGGCAAGCTCTGTATGAGCGCGACCAGCCTGGGCGGCACCCGCGCCGCGCTCGCCATCGCCATCCGCTACGCGCACACCAGGCGCACCTCCGGGCTCACCCAGGTCGCGGGTGGCAGCGTGCCCCTGTTCGCCTACCGCAGCCACCACGCCCGGCTGCTCGACGCGCTGGCCACCGTGTACGCCGCCACGCTCCTGCACCGGACCACGGTACGACAGTGGGCGGCCCATACCGCGCACGACCGCGGCCAGGCGGAGAACCTGGTGGCGATCGCCAAGGGTTGGATCACCTGGCAGTGCAGGGACGTGCTGATCGAGTGCCGCGAGCGCTGTGGCGCCCAGGGGCTGTTCCTGGTCAACGGGCTGGCCGACTTCCTGACCGGCAGCGAGTTGCCCATCACCGCCGAAGGCGACAACCTGCCCATCTGGCTCAAGGCCGCGGGAAAGATGCTGCTGAGGGACCCGCTGCCACCGCCTCCGCCCGCGCCGGCCCCCGCCCTGACCAGCCCGCGCTTCCTGCACCACCTGATGGTCTGCCTCGAACACATCTGGGACCGGCGGGCCCGCGCCGCGTTCGAGCGATGCGCCGACCCCCACCCGCTGAACCGCTGGAACGCCGCCACGAACCCCGCGCTGGAGCTCGTCGCCGCCCATGCCCAGCGGCTGGCAGGGGATGCCTTGCTGAACGCCGCCGCCGACGTTCCGGACGCCACGGGACAGGACCTGCCGCAGCCCGGCGTTCCGGACGCCACGGGGCAGGACCTGCTGCATCTCCTCCACCGGATCTTCGCCCTGCGGCGGATCTCCCCACACAGCGGCAGCCTGATGGCGGCGGGCCACCTGTCGGCCGAGCATGTCGAGCAGTTCCCTATCGTCCTCGACGAGGCCATCGCGCGGCTCGCGCCGTACGCGCTGCTCCTGGTGGACGCCTTCGCCATCCCGGAGGAGATCCTCCGCCGCTACCCCATCGCCAGACTTCCCGAGAAATCCGACCAGAGCGATCCCGGCGCGCTGCTGATCGAACTGAGCGGGCACGGATGACGGCCCCTGGAGGACGACCGACGGCCTTTACAAAGTAGATCCGTGCCGTCGTCAGATGGGCGGCATGGCGGCCAGCACCTTGGCCAAGGCCTCAGCCAGGTGGGCGGCGTGGCCGGGATCGTCCATGAGCATCGACTGCCGGACCCAGACCACCTCCCGAGCCGCCGCCTCGGCCGCCGGGCACGGCTCCACCCGCGCACCCTCCCGGACGAGCGCCGCCATCGTCCCGAGCGGCGGGTACCCGCCTTCGAGCGGCACCCCTTCGGCGGCCATCGCGGCCAGCAGGAACTCCCGGTCCACCGGCTCGTGAAAGCGGAGCATGAGCAGGTGACGGGAATCCCGGGTCGTGCCAGGCGGCCGCGGCACCACACTCACCGGCAACCCGCGGCCGTACGCCGTACGCGCCCCAGACGGGCCCCCAACGCACGCCGGCTGCGCACCCGCCGATTCACCACCACCCGCTGGCTGTGCCCCAGATGGGCCCCCACCACCCGCTGAACCCATACCCGCCGATTCACGGCCACTCACCGAACCCGCACCAGCCGGCTGGTCGCCATGCGCCGCGCACCACTCCGCGCCCAGTTCGCGTTCGGCGGCGGCGCAGAAAGCCTCGCGGCGGTCTATCTCGGCGTCGAGGCGGTCGAGCCAGGGCAGCAGGAGGGCGGCCTGGATCTCGGTGAGCCGCAGGTTCCAGCCGACCGATGGGTGGCCGTACCACTGGCCGCCGAGTCTGCGGCCGAGGTTGCAGACCGACCAGATCGCCTCGTACGCGGCCTCGTCGCGGCAGACGATCAGACCGCCCTCGCCCGCCGTCATGGCCTTGCTCGCCTGGAAGCTGTACACCCCGGCGTCGCCCAGGCCGCCGACCGGGCGGTCCTTGTAGGTCGCGCCGTGCGCCTGGGCGGTGTCCTCGACCACGACCAGGCCGTGGCGGGCCGCCACCGCGTTGAGCGGGTCCATGTCGGCGGGACTGCCGGCCAGGTGGACGGGCATGATGGCGGCCGTTCTGTCCGTCAGCGCCGCTTCGACGGCCTCCGGGGACAGGTGCAGGTCCACCGGGTTCACGTCGGCGATCACGGGCGTGGCACCGGCCAGGAGCACCGCCGTGGCCGAGGCGACGAAGGTGTAGGCGGGCACGATCACCTCGTCGCCCCGCCCCACCCCCAGACCTCTCAGCGCGGCGAACAGGCCCAGTGTCGCGTTCCCGACCGCAACGCCGTACGGCACGCCGGACCTGTGGGCGAACGCGGCGGTCAGGTCCGCGACCGTGGAACCGCCCTGGGTGGCGCCCCACTGGCCACTCTCCAGGACCTCGGTGACGAGAGCGCGCTGGGCCGGGTCGAGCGGCGGCGGCCACGCGGGCCAGGGCGCCGAGCGGACCGGCGTACCACCGTGGAGGGCGAGTGTCACAGAGAGCGTCCCTTTCGATGCGACGTCGGCGAAGGCTGGGGAAGATCGAGAAGTCGGGCGAGGTTGGCGCCCTGGACCAGGGTGCGGTCCGCGTCAGTGAGCGGGGCGAGGGCGATCCGGCCGAAACCGGTGCGCAGGTCGAGGAAGCAGGCGTCCGACCCGAACAGCACCCGGTGCGCCCCGATCATGTCGACGAGCCGGGCGATCCAGCGGCCGGTCATCTTGGAGCCGCAGGTCTCCAGGTAGAGGTTCGGGTGGTCGGCCGCCAGACGGGCGGCGCGGGCGAAGCCGTACGCCCAGAGCCCGGTGTGCCCCATGAGCAGCGGCACCGACGGATGGCGGGCGGCGACCGCGGCGAACTGGGCGGGGTCGCTCCACGGGGAATCGGTCTGGCCGTGGGCGAGAACGGGCAGGCCGAGCTCCCACACCGGGTCGTAGAGCGGGTCGTCCAGACGGCACTGGTGTACGTCGGGATGCAGCTTCACGCCCCACACGCCCTCCAGGGTCAGGGGTGTGCGGTGGTGCGGGTTGTAGACCTGCCAGACGCCGAACCGGCCGGGGAAGCGCTCGGCGATCTCGGCGGCCAGCCGGTTGCCGCGTACGGCGTCCGGGCCGACGGCGAGCAGGTGGCTGATGCCCATCGCGGTGACGCCGATCCGGTCCATCGTGGCCACCAGGCCCTCCGCGGACGGATCGGGGATGAGGAAGTCGGGCCAGTCGCCGACGTGGCCGTGCGCGTCGAGGACCACATCGGCCCGGTCAGGAAAGAGGGTCACATCAGCCCGCTCAGGAGGGACTCTCACGTCGGGCCGGTCAGGAAGGAGGCTCACAGCAGCCCGCTCAGGGAGCCGGAGGCGATCAGGTCGACGGCGGACGGCTCCAGGTCGAGGTGGTCGAGGAGGAAGCGGGGGCCGCAGTCGTCGGCGATCGGCGCGCCCGTACCGAAGACCAGCCGATCCGCCCCGAACCGGTGGGCGAGCCATTCGACGCCGCCCTGGGTGTTGACGGTGCCGATCTCCAGCCAGAGGCGGTGGGTCTCCGCCATCAGTTCGGCCACCGCGCGCAGACGGCGGTAGCCGGGGTTGAGCAGGAGGACGCGCTGCTCGGGCAGCCGCTCCAGCAGTGTGCGCAACTGGGCGGACGACGTCTCATCCAGGTCGATCGCGATGGGCAGGGCGATGGCGGCCAGCCAGCGCAGGGCGACCGGCCCGGTGAGGTCGAAGCGGTGACGTTCGGGACAGAGTCTGACCATGCGGACGTTCCACCCCAGCACCTCGTGAACCGCGGCCGGCGCGGACGCCCCCGTCACGCCCGGCACCACGACGGGCACCGGGATGAGCCGGGGGTCGTTCAGCCGCAGGAGGGCCTCGTTGCCCGCCTGCGCGTCCGAGTAGAGGCTGAGCGTGTGGGTCACACAGGCCCGGTCGATGCCCAGCCGGTCCAGCTCGGGCCCGGGGTCCGACGGCAGGTCGTCGAACGGTACGGGACCGATCAGCCGGTGGGCATCGATCACTGATTTCGGCACAGACCGAAATCTAGCCAGCGGTCGCCGGGATGGTCAAGGGCGGGCAGCCGGGGTCGAGCCTGATCCGGGCCAGGTTCCGGCCCACCAGGGCCCAGGCCCGCCAACTGCCGGGCTCGAAGTGGAGCTGAGGGTTGGTGTACCACTCGTCGCCCAGGCCGGTGGCCAGCAGCTTGGCGTCGGTGCCCAGTTCGTAGGCGTTGCCGCCGCCGAAGAAGGTGGACACGAACACCTTGCCCCGATGCACGGTCAGTTCCCCGTAGCCGGCGAGCTTGCCCTGGCTGACCACCTTCCTGGTGGCCAGGTCCAGCGCGATCCAGGCTCCCGAGTCGCGCTTGTACACCCCGTACAGCAGCCCGCGGTGCACCTTGATGTCCTGGAACGTACGGAAATTGGCGACGGGATCGACCTGCCAGAGCACCTTGCGCTTCCTCAGGTCGAAGGCCGCCACGGACGCCGAGGTCTTGACCGGCGGAGTGCCACCACCACCGAGCACGTCGCCGCCCAGGTAGACGACACCGGCGCCCAGCGACAGGCTCATCAGGCTCTGGCCGGGGATGACGTCCACGTACACGTCCATCTTGCCGGTGTCCGGGTCGACCACGGACAGGGCGCCCGACAGCTTGGCGCCGAGCGGCGCGGAGGCCACCAGGAGCTTGTCGGTCAGCGGGTCGTACTCGATGTCCCATGGCCGCTGCTGGTCGTGGCCCAGGTAGCCGAGCCCGCGCACCTGGTCGGTGCGGATGTCGATGGAGAGGATCTGCCCGCTGGGGTACATGGCCGCGTAGATCTTGTTGCCGCGCCGCACCAGGTCCTTGGGCTCGCCGGGCAGGCGGAACCTGCGCTTGGCGCCCGTACGCAGGTCGCGGACCTCCATCGAGAAGTGGCTGCCGATGTAGAGGGCGCGGTTGGGCACGAGCAGCATGCTCTGCGGCCGCTCGGCACCGGCGGGTATGCCGGCCTCGATCAGGTCCACGAACTCCGACTTGCCCGTACGCAGGTCGAGCCACCACATGCCACCGCTGCCCGAGACGCCGAACAGGGTGTTGTCGTCGAGCAGTTGCAGCCGTCTGGTCTCGTCGCCGAGGGACGGCGGATCGGCGATCTTCGTGAGCGCGGCGTCGCCGGTCCGGTAGCGGTAGACGGCGCCGTCCGGTCGGGTGGTGGCGTAGACCGTGCCGTCGGCGGCCACCGTGAGCATGTCGAGGCTGCCCTCCGCCAGGGCGGGCTGCCGGAGGTCGGTGCCGTCCTTGCGCACGTCGATGAGGGTCGCGCCGCTGGCCGCGAGCACGCGGTCGCCGTGCTCCGCGACGGCGCCGAACCCCGTGGGGCCGGTGGCGAGCCGCGTGACCGTGCCGGTGGCCCGGTCGATCGACATGAGCTGGGCCTTGTCGAGCAGGCCCGCGTAGACGTGGTCGGCGTCCGCGGCGATGGCCCTGACGTAACGCTCGCCGGGCGCCAGTACGCCGAAGTTCCGGACCGCGCCGGTGCTGGGAACGTACTCCCAGACCTTGCCGTCCGGGTACGTCCCCGCGTAGAGGGTGCCGTCGGGCGCCGCGGTCAGGCTCCAGACGAAACCGCCGTTCTTCCCGAACGAGTACAGGCGCTTCACCTCACCCGTCGCCGGGTCGAAGCTGTAGAGGTCGGGGACCGGGTACGTGCCGACATAGATCTTGCCGCCGGACACGGCGGTGGCCCAGCCTCCCTCCGCCTCGCCCGCCGCCGGGCCGTCCGGCAGCGTGACGCTTCTGACGACCTTGCGGGTGGCCAGGTCGATCTCCGCCAGTACCGGCGGCTTGGGACCGCGTTCGACGACGTAGGCGTGTCCTTCGTGGACGACGGCGCCGACGATCGCGCCGGTGACCGACGCCGGCCCGAACGTCTCCACCGCCGGGCTCTCACAATCGGCGACGGCAGCGGCTTCGGCGGTGGGGGCCGTGAGGAGGGCGGGTAACAGGCCGGCCACGACGACCATGAGCGAGCGGAGCATGTGGGCCTCACGTTCATTTCTGAGCAATTTTGGCCCCGACCGTAATCTTATGCGCGCTTTTCGTCAATGGCATGATTGGGCGCATGGCAATTAGGGACAAGGCCGGTATCACGTTCGACGCTTGGGGGCTGATCGGTGGACTGGAGGTGGCCCTGGACGTCGACGTGCTCGTGGGCGCCTATCCGGACCGCGACGGACCGCCCGGGACGCCGGCCACCGTACGGGCGATGCTGGCGGCGCACCGGATCCGGGCGGGGGCGGTGGCGAGCCTACGGGCGGCGCTCTTCGACGTACGCTCGGGCAACGACGCGACCCTCGCCCTGAGGGCGCCCGACGCACTGGGCGCGCCCGCCGCACCAGCGGCATCCAGCGCGCTGGCGGTGTCCGACGGAGGTGCCTCGGTGGCGTTCGCGCCGGTCGGTGTGGTGGACCTGCGGGACCCGTTAGGTGCGGGGCGTGAGATGGATCGCCTCTCGGCCGCGGGTGTCCGGGCGGTGCGCCTGTTTCCGGACGAGCAGGGCGTGGAGGCCGGTTTTCCGTCGGTCCGGCATGTCGCCCGGCAGGCGGCGCGGCTGGACATGACGGTCCTGACCGGTGGCGACGTACGCAGGTTCTGGCAGCCGTTCGCCGGGCTGGAGGCCAGGGTGGTCTTCCTCGACACGCACTTCTACCATCTGGGCGACTTCCTGGTGGCCGCCGCCGACGAGCCCGGCTTCCACACCTCCACCCGCCTGCTCAACTCCCCCGACGCGCTGGAGACGGTCGTGGCGGAGCTCGGCGCCGAGCGGCTGGTGTACGGCTCGCGGACCCCCCACTACGAACCCATTGTCCCGCTGCTCAGGCTGGCGACCAGCGGCCTGAAACCCGACGAGGTGGCCGCCGTGGCGGGCGGCAACGCCAGGAGGCTGCTCGGATGATCATCGATGTCCACGCCCATTGGGGCCCCTGGTTCTTCACCATGGACGTGGCCGGGGCGACCCTCGCCACCATGGACCGCTACGGCATCGACCGGGCCATCGTGTCGTCGACCGAGGCGGTCATCTACGACGCCCCGGCGGGCAACCGCGCCCTGGCCACAGCCCTGAACGACCAAGAAAACGGCGGGCGCGGAGGCGGCCGGGGTCGGTTGTACGGCTATGTCACCGTCAACCCGCGCAGGCTTCAGGAGGCGGTCCGGGACCTGGCCGAGTACCTGCCTACCGGCCGGTTCGTCGGTGTCAAGATCCACACCGACTACACGGGCTCGCCCGCCACCTCGCCCCAGTTGCGCGACGCCCTCGAACTGGTCGCCTCGGCGGGCTGCCCGGCGCTGGTCCACACCTGGGGCCCCTCGGTGCTCGACCTGGCCCAGGTCTGCCTCGACACGCCGGGGCTCCGGGTGATCGCCGGCCACATGGGCGCCGACGGGTTCAGGTACGCGATCGAGGCGGCCCGCGCCTGCGACCGCCTCTACCTGGAGCCCTGCTGGTCCCACGCCCCGGCGGGCCGCATCGCCGAGGTGGCGGCGAACGTGGACGCGCGGCAATTGCTGTTCGGCACCGACGCGACGCTCATCGACCCGTCGTCGGCCTTCGGCTCGGTCGCCGCGGCGAACCTCACGGGCGAGACGGCCGAGCGGATCGCGTGGCGCAACGCGGCGGAACTGTTCGGCCTGGAGGCGGCCCTCTAGCGGCGATCCGATCCGACGGCGGCGGCCCAGCACCTCTAAGCAATCTGGACATTACGGCCCGGTCCGTTATAGCGTGCGGCGCAACTTCACCAAGGGAGCCGCACATGATCCCCCGTCGTCGTTTCCTGCGAGCGGCCGCCGCGGCCGCCTCCCTCACCGCCGTACCGATCACCCAGGCCCGGACCGCCGAAGCCCGGTCCGGCGCGGAGACCAGGAGCGGCCGCGAGCCCGAGGGCACCGTCACCGGCCTCGGGCCCGCGAGCGTCGCCAGCCCGCTGGGCAACGGCGAGTTCGTCGGCGGCGTCCTGTACGTGGGTTCCCGCGGCCTGTCTCCCAACGTGGTGGGCGCCTATGACCTGGCCAAGGATTCGGTCACCACCCATTTCGACATCCCCACCGGCGTGGGCATCTGGGCGATGTGCCGGGTGGGCACCGACGTCTACGTGGGCACGCACGCCCGTTCCGACCTCTACCGCGTCGACACCGTCGCGGGACAGGTGACGAAGGTCGCCGAATATCCCGACCACTACATCTGGACCATGGCCTCCTCCCCCGACGGCAAGGTCTACATGGGCACGTCGGAGCCGGGCCGCGTCTGGGAGTACGACCCGGCCACGGGCACCAGCCGTGACCTGGGCCAGCCCGCCCCCGGCGAGGCGTATGTGCGCAGCATCCAGGCCGACGACAAGTACGTCTACGCGGGCGTCGGCTCCCACGCCCACCTCGTCGCGATCGACCGGGCGACCGGCGAGAAGCGGGAGCTGCTCCCGGCCGCCCTGGCCGACCGCGACTGGGTGTCGAGCATGAACATCTCGGACACGCACATCGCCGGCGGCATGAACTCCCTGGCCGAGCTGGTCGTCCTCGACAAGGCCGCGCCGGGCGACTACAAGCTGGTCAAGGCCACGGCTCCGGGCGAGAAGTACGTCGTCGCGGTGCTGATCCACGACGGCTATGTCTACTTCTCCGGCCGCCCCTCGGGCACCTTCTACCGCTACGAACTGGCCACGGGCAAGCTGGAAGTGCTCGGCGTGCCGTACTTCGAGGCGCTCACACACCGGCTGCTGGCCCACGAGGGACGCGTCTACGGCATCCAGGACAGCGCGGTCTTCGTGTACGACCCGGCGACCGGCACCCTCGACTACCTCAACCTGGTGCAGCGCGGGCTCAAGGCGGCGCCGGAGGAGCCGATGTCGGTCCACTCCGACGGCCGCCGCGTCTACGTGGGCGGCAAGGGCGGCGCCGACGTCCACGACCTGGCCACGGGCAAGGTGAGCAGGCTGGGCATCTCGGGCGAGCCGAAGACGCTGCTGACCGTCGGCGGCACCACCTACCTCGGCGTCTACACGCAGGCCGCGCTCTACTCCTACCGGCCGGGCGACGCGGATCCGAAGCTGCTGGCCCGCACCGGCAACCAGCAGGACCGGCCGCGCGACCTGGCCTACGACGCGCGGACGGGCCTGGTCGTGATGCCCACGCAGCCGGAGCCCGGCCACATGAACGGCGCGCTGTCGCTCTACTCACCGCGCACCAGCACGTACGAGACCTATCGTCCCGCCGTCGAGCGGCAGACCGTCTACTCCGTCGCCACCCGCCTCGGCACCGCCTACCTCGGCACCACCACCCAGGAGGGCCTCGGGCTGCCGCCTGTCACCACGAGCGCCCGGCTGGCCGCGTTCGACCTGGTCAAGCGGAAGCTGCTGTGGCAGGTCGAGCCGATCGCGGGCGCGCGGTACATCGCTTCCCTCGCCCTGGGCCCGATCACCCTGTACGGCATGGCGAGCACGGGTGAGGTGTTCGAGTTCGACCTGATCCGCAAGAAGGTCACCAGGACGCTGAAGGTGGGCGCCAAGGGCGGCGAGCTGTTCGTCACCGGCCGCGTCGCCTACTGCACCGACGGCGACAAGGTGTACAAGCTGGACCTGGTCACGTTCACGGCGAAGACGATCGTCGAGGGCTTGGCCGGTCAGTGGTTCGGCGGCGAGCCCAAGCTGGCCCTGGACCCCTCCGGCACGGCCCTGTACGGCGTGCGCGGCCGCGACCTGGTCCGCATCGCGATCTCAGGCCGCCGCTGAGCCCTCAGATCCACCCGCGCTCCCTCGCCGCCATCCCCGCCTGGAAGCGGGTGATGGCGTTGAGGTCCCGCATGAGGTCGTGGATGCGGCGCTGCACGGTACGCAGCCCGAGCCCGAGCGCCCGCGCGATGCCCTCGTCGGTCAGTCCCCCGGCCATCAGCGCCAGCAGGTCCCTGGCCAGCTCGTCCGGACCGTCGGCGGGCGGCCGGGGCACCGCGCGTAACGGGAAGCCGCGCAGCCACTCCCGCTCGAACAGCGCGATCAGCGCGTCCAGCAGCGCCGAGTGGTGCAGGATGAACGCCGCGTCGATCGAGTACGCCCCGCTGCGGATGGGGATCAGCGCGAGCGCGTCATCGGCGATCCAGATCTTCACCGCCGCGTCCGCCACCACGCGTATCTTCTCACCGCGCGCCGCCGCGGCCTGGATCAGCTCCAGCCGGCCCGGCATCGCCAGCGCCTCCAGGTCGTAGACGCTGCGGTAGTCGACCCCCGCCTGGAGCATCCGCAGCTCGCGCTCCGTATTACCCGACAAGTCCGGCATGACGTATGGGGGCTTGTCGATGTTGCGGAACATGCTCTGGGCGCTCTCCTGGAGCGCGTACGCCCGGCTGATGATGTTGTCGGTGCCCATGACCACCTCCACCTGCTCGGCCGGATGCGCCGCGTAGCGCGAGGCCCGCTGGAACGACGTGGTGAGCTCGTGGATGGCCGTCCGCACCTGGTGCAGCTCCTCCTCCTGGCGGCTGAGCATCGGCCGGATGGCGATGTCCGGCGCGACCGCCACGTACCGGGCGCGGCGGCCGGGCAGGCGGCTGGCCAGCCCGCGCCTGGCGAATCCGGCGAGCGTGCGCGCGGCCAGCGGCGTCGAGACCCCGCAGTGCGTGGCGAGTTCGGCGGCCGATGACCGCGGATTCTCGACGAGCATCGTGTACAGGCGGCTCTCGGCCGGTGACAGGCCGATCGCTTCGAGCATGGCGGCACCCTTCTGACCGATGGCGGGATACCGCCACCTGGCGGGTTTTGGCCCCTCCGGCGTACTTGTGCCCTGACTGATTCCCAGATTAGGTCAGCGAGGAAACGATCTCCACCGCACAGGAGAGTGCCGTGCGCATGCTGTCCACCCCCCGGCGCCGCGGTCTCGGGGCCTTACTCGCGTTCGCGCTGGCGGTGCCGCTGGCCGCCGTAGCCGAACCGGCCACCGCCGCGCCCGCCGCCGCACCCGCTGAGGCACCCGCCAACGCGCCCGCCGCCGTCAAGGCACCGGGTACGGCGCCCGTCAAGATCACCCTGGTCACCGGGGACACCGTCACCTACTCCAAGGACGCCAAGGGCCGCGCATCGGTCGTCGTGGACCCCCGCGACGGCCAGGAGGCGACGAACTACCAGGCCCAGCAGGACGAGCACGGCTACTACGTGATCCCCGCTGACGCCGGGCCTTACGTCAGCAGCGGCCTGCTGGACAAGGAGCTGTTCAACGTCGACTACCTGGCCGTCAACGGGTACGGCGACGCCAAGGCCGATCGGCTGCCCCTCATCGTCCAGTACCAGCCGCAGGTGAAGTCCGGCGACGTCGCGGGCAAGGCCCGGTCGCTGAAGGGCGGCGCGGAGCCGCTGGTCCTGAAGAGCATCGACGGCGCCGCGCTGAAGGTCGACAAGAAGCAGGCCCGAGCGTTCTGGCAGTCCGTCACCGGGGAGACGACCCCGTCGGAGGCCAGGGCGAAGGCGGCCCCCGCCCTCGAGAGCGGCCTGCGCAAGGTGTGGCTCGACGGGAAGGCCAAGGCGCTCGACGACGTCAGCAACCCGCAGATCGGCGCGCCGAAGGCGTGGGCCGCCGGGTTCGACGGCACCGGCGCCACGGTCGGCATCATCGACACCGGCATCGACTCCCGGCATCCCGACCTTCAGGGCAGGATCGCCGAAGCGCGCAGCTTCGTCCCGGCGGGCAGCCCCGGCGGTGGCGACCCGGCCGACGCCACCGACAGGTTCGGCCACGGCACCCACGTGGCGGGCATCATCGCGGGCAGCGGCGCCGCGTCCAACGGCCGCTACAAGGGCGTCGCGCCCGGTGCCCGGCTGACCATCGCCAAGGCGCTGGACGACACCGGCAGCGGCAACAACTCCGAGATCATCGCGGCGATGGAATGGCAGGCGGCCACTGAGCACGCCCGGGTGGTCAACATGAGCCTGGGCAGCAACGGCGCGACCGACGGCACCGACCCGCTGAGCCAGGCGGCCAACGACCTGACCGCCGAGTACGGCACGCTGTTCGTGGTCGCGGCGGGCAACTCGGGGCCCGGCCGGTTCACCGTGGCCGCGCCCGGCGCGGCGACCTCGGCCCTGACGGTCGGGGCGGTCGACTCCGCTGACAAGATCGCGTCGTTCTCCAGCCGCGGCCCGCGCCTGAGCGACGACTTCGCGATCAAGCCGGAGATCACCGCGCCCGGCGTGAACATCATCGCGGCCCGCGCGGCCGGGACCTCGCTCGGCCAGGGCAGCAGCGTCCCGGGCGGCGGCCCGATCGACGCCAACTACACGGCGGCGTCCGGCACCTCGATGGCCACCCCGCACGTGGCCGCCTCGGCGGGCATCCTGGCCGCCCAGCACCCCGACTGGACGGCCGAACAGCTCAAGACCGCCCTGGTGGGCACCGCACAGCCCCTGGACGCCACCTCGCCGTACGACCAGGGCGCCGGTCGGCTGGACATCGGCCGGGCCGTCACCCAGCAGGTCTTCGACGACCTGTCCACGGTCGCGGCCGGGTTCACCGACCCGTACACCGGCCAGACGCTCACCAAGAAGGTGACCTACCGCAACACCGGCAAGGACCCCGTCACGCTGGCCCTGTCGCTGGCCCTGACGCGCGACGGCACGCAGGCGCCCGCCGGGATGGCCACGATCACGCCGTCGTCGGTGACCGTCCCCGCCGGCGGCACCGCCGCCGCGGACCTCACCATCGAGCCCAAGCTCGGCGACCCCGGCTGGTACGAGGGCCGGCTGACGGCGACGGGCGGGACCGACCGGCTGACGACCCCCATCGCCTTCCGCAAGCAGGCCCAGATGGACACGGTGCGCGTCAAGCTCGTCGGCAAGCCCGAGTGGACGAGGCTGAACCCCGGACCGCTGTCCTTCATCAGGGTCAGCGACACCGATCCGCTCCTCGACGGCGAGCCGCTCACCCTGGTCACCGAGAACTGGAAGGCCACCGATGTGCCCGGCACGATGGAGGCCGTGATCAAGCTGGCCCACGGCGGCGTCTACTCCACGAGCGCCGCGTCATGGTGGTACACCATGCCGGCCCGCCAGATCCAGTCCAGCCTGCTGGTCGCCCCGGAGACCAAGCTCAACGGCGACACCACGATCGTCCTGGACGCCACCAAGGCCGAGCAGCTCAAGATCAGCACGCCGCGCGAGTCGGAGCCGGTGTTCCTCAACACGATGAACGCGCGGACCACCGCCGCCGGGCGGATGTACGCCGGCGCCTCGCTGCTGAGCTACGAGCCGGTCACCACGGGCGGCTACTGGGTCACGCCCCTCACGTCCAAGCCGGCCGTGGGCACCTTCACGTTCCTGTTCGACGAGATCCGCCGGGCCCCGGAGGTCTCGCTGAGCGTGCCGGGCCTGCGGCTGAACCCGCACTACATCAGTGAGCACGACGCCCTGGTACCCAAGTTCGCCGCCGACCGGCGCCTGAGCCTGACCGTCAGCGGCGCGGACGTCCGCGGCAAACTGGTCTACCTCCCGGCCAGGAACTCGCTGCAACTCCTCCTGACCGACCTGGAACTGGCGCTCAAGGGCGGCGCCGCGGGTGTGATCACCAGCGACCGTTTCGCGTGGGTCATCAGCGCCGACGCGTACAAGGCCCAGAACCGGCTGCCCATCCTGTGGATCGACAGCGCCGAAGCCGACGCCCTGGGCAAGGCCATGGC
Source organism: Nonomuraea sp. CA-143628 (assembly GCF_050942315.1). NCBI lineage: Bacteria > Bacillati > Actinomycetota > Actinomycetes > Streptosporangiales > Streptosporangiaceae > Nonomuraea > Nonomuraea sp. CA-143628. The sequence goes on along the minus strand of NZ_CP192072.1, from coordinate 4,128,640 downwards.
CCGCAAGCCGTACCCGGCCGGCAAGCTGACCGTCCAGCCGACCAGCCCGTTCGAGTACAAGCTGGCCTACTACCTGAAGGGCACCACCGCCGGCCGCCTGACCTTCGCCCCGAAGGCCCGCGACCTGACCGAGATCGACACCACCTACCACTCCGAGATCCCCCCGAAGCAGGGGGCGTGGGGGCCGTACCCGAACTTCAACGAGGTCGACCACACCTTCATCCCCGTGCAGCCGCTCAGCGTGCGCGGCTCGCACCTGTTCGGCGCGCCCCTGACCCGGACCGAGTACTACAACACCACCGGCAGCGAGGTACTGTGGCAGCGCGGCTATCAGTTCCTCGACCCCGCCACGGACATCGCCCGGCTGGCCACGTCCGAGCGGGCGTTCACCCGCGCCACCCAGGAGCGGGAGGACTGGAACGAGGCCCTGATACCCACCCAGATCACCAACGGGCCTGACCGGCCGGACTGGGCCGCTCCAGCGATCTTCTGCGACACCTGCCGCCAGGGCGACCGGATGCGGTTGCGCGCGCTCACCCCGTTCGGCCTCGGCCAGTACTCCGACGCCTCCGACCCCAGCCACACCTACGTGGGCGCGCTGGGCGACGAGCAGACCCATCTGTTCAACGGCGACACGGAGGTGCAGCCCCAGGTCGACGAGATCGGTGTGCCCTACTACAGCGTGCCCGCCGGGTCGGGGACGTACCGGCTGACCGATGTGTGGAAGGACGCCTTCCCCGGCAAGCACTCCGGCACCAGCGTCGAGTCCACCTGGACGTTCCGTTCGGCCCGGCCGACGAAGGACAACACCCCTTACACCTGCATCGACACCGTGCTCTTCGATGACAAGCAGCCCTGCGCCAAGCTGCCGCTGATCCAGCTCCGGTACCAGCTCAACCTGCCGGGGAACGACACCGTGGCGGCGGGCCACCTGTTCACCTTCACCGTCAAGGCGGAGGGCGCGTCCACACTGCGGCTCTGGACCTCGGCCGACAAGGGCGCCCACTGGTCGCCGGCCACGGTCCTTCCGGGGCTGGGCGGCTCGTACAAGGTGCTCACGCTCAACCCCGCGGGCAGCATCACGATCAAGGCCGAGGCGAAGGGCAAGGACGGCAGCGCCGTCACGCAGACCATCGCCGACGCCTACATGGCGAGGTAACCGCCCGCCCTCGCCACCGCGGCCCGTTCCTGCTCCGGCAGGGGCGGGCCGTACGGGTCATGGGCGTGTGACTCCGGGATCCGGCCCTCGGCCGCCGCGAGCCACAGCATGCGCTGGACGTAGCCCTCCATGGGCTCGGTGAAGGTGGCGGTGGCCAGGCGGTCCAGGCGGCCCGACGCCGCGTCGAAGGCCCGCAGGTCCGAACCTCGGTAGGCGGCCATGACCTCGGCCGTGACGGAGACCGACGCGGCCGCGAGGCCCACCAGGGCGGCCTCGGCGCCCCACAGAAGCGAAGGGCCGAACATGCGGTCCTCGCCGGTGATGGCCAGCCGGCCGGCCTCCCTGGCCAGGGTGATGGCGCGCTGGCAGCCCATGGCGTCGGACAGCAGCGCGGTCTTGATCCCGGCCACGCCGGGATGCCGGAGGAGGTCCCGCATCGTGTCGGCCGGGCAGGGCCGGGTGTAGAGGTCGAAGGCGATCATGGGGATCCCGGCCGCCCGCCAGATCGCCTCGTGGCCGCCCAGCCGGTCACCCTCGGCCGGGAAGACCAGAACGCCATCCGCGCCGAGGCTCGCGGCCATCCGGGCCTCATCCGCCGCGCCGGACGGCTCAGGCGAGCCGCCGACGCCGACGATGACCGGGACGCCGAGCGCGACCGCGCGCTCGATCACGGCGGCGCGTACGTCCGGGCTCAGGTACGGCCCGCGCCCGGTGTGCGCGAGCACAGCCAGCCCGTCGGCACCGTCCTCGACCAGCCCGGCGAGGTAGCGCGACACCACGCCGAGATCCACCTCGCCCGACTCCGTCATGGGGGTGGCCGCGGCGGCGAGCAGCGTGCCGCGAAGACGATCACGGAGGACTTGTGCCGAAATATCCACCCGAGAGAGCTTATTTCAGCCCAGTCATCGCGATGCTGTTGACCAGGTACCGCTGCAACAGGAAGAAGACCAGCAGGCACGGCACCACGGAGATCGCCGCCGACGCCATCAGCACCGACAGCTGCATCTCCTCGGTCCGCAGCGTGGTCAGGCCGACGGTGAGCGTACGCGTGGCGTCGCTCTGCCCCACGACCAGCGGCCACAGGAAGTCGTTCCAGTGCCACAGGAACACGAACACGCCCAGCGTGGCCAGAACAGGCCGGGTCAGCGGCACCACGATCGTCCAGTAGACCCGCAGCTCGGAGGCGCCGTCCACCTTGGCCGCGTCGAACAGCTCGTCGGGCAGCCCCATGATGAACTGCCGCATCAGGAACACCGCCTGCGAGTTGGCCAGCGTCGGCACGATCAGCCCCCAGAACGTGTCCACCCCGTCCAGGCTGTTGACCAGCACGAACGTCGGGATCAGGGTGGCCTGGAAGGGCACCATCATGGTCGCGAGGAACGTCCAGAACATCGCCTGGCGGCCGGGGAAGCGCTTCTTGGCGAAGGCGTACCCGGCCATCGAGGCGGTGAGCAGGATGATCACCACCGAGACCACGGCGTACACCAGCGAGTTGACCGTCCACCCCACGAAGCCGGAGGCGGACAGCACCCGTGTGAGGTTGTCGAGCGTGAGCGAGTCCGGCCACCGCGCGGGCAGGGTCGGGGCGCCCGCGGGCGACAGCGCGACGATCAGCATGGCGGCGAACGGGCTGACCGTCAGCACCGACAGCACGCCGAGCAGCGCGACGAGCGGCCATCTCCGCCACGTGCGCGTCATGTGTTCCCCCGGTCCAGGAAGCGGCGCTGGATCAGCGACACGACGAGCACCAGGGCGAACAGGACCATCCCCCACGTGGCGGCGTAGCCGAAGTCGAAGGATCTGAAGCCGTGGTCGTAGATGCCGTAGATGAGGGTGTAGGTGGCCCTGGCGGGACCGCCGCCGGTCATCACGTAGACGGTGTCGAAGGTCTGGAAGGCGCTGATCGTCTCGATCACCAGGACGAAGAAGAGCGCGGGCTTCAGCAGCGGCAGCGTGATCCGGCGGAAGCGCTGCCACGCCGAGGCCCCGTCGACCCGGGCCGCCTCCAGGTAGGAGCCGGGGATCGCCTTCAGCCCGGCCAGCAGGATCAGCATCGAGTAGCCGAAGCCCTTCCACGCCGACACCACGGCCAGGGCCGGCAGCACCAGCGACGACTGCTCCAGGAAGGCCACCGGGCCGAGCCCGGCCTTGCCCAGGATGCCGTTGATCAGGCCGTCGAACTCGTAGATCCACCGCCAGATGACGCCGGCCAGCACGAAGCTGGTCACGTACGGCAGGAACAGCATGCCGCGGAACAGGCCGCGCAGGAACACGACCTGGTTCAGCAGCAACGCCGTGCCGAGCGAGACGAGCAGGGTGAGCGGCACGTAGACGGCCACGTACACGAGCGTCACGCGCAGGCTCGTCCAGAAGATCGTGTCGTCGAGCAGCCGCGCGTAGTTGTCCGCGCCGACGAAGCTCCACTCGCCGCCGATGTTCCAGTTGGTCAGGCTCATCCCCGCCGCGCCGAGGGCGGGGAAGATCCGGAAGATGAGGAAGAGCACCAGCACGGGCAGCACGAACAGCAGGCCCGTGACCGGGTCACGCAGGCGTTGGCGCATCCCTATCCGCCGTTGCCCAGCAGCGCGTCGGCCTCCTTGGCCGCCGCGTCGAGCGCCGTCTTCGCGTCCTCCTTGCCGAGCAGGGCCGCCTGGATGTGCGGGGCGATGACGCCCATCACCTGGCGGGCCTTCGGGTGGGTGTCACCGGGGAAGGCGTACTGCAGCGACTTGGCGAACTCCGTGGCCGCGGCCGACTGTCCCGGCACGGTCACATCGGTACGGGCGGGGAAGAAGCCCGACTCCGCGGCCAGGCTCGCCGCGACCTCGGGCGAGGACAGGTAGGTGGCGAACTTCTTCGCCGCGTCCTTGTTCTCGGCGTGCTTGGCCAGCACCAGGGCACCCGGGATGCCGAACGCGACCCGCTTGACGCCCTCCAGCGGCAGGCCGATGCCGACGTTCTCGGCGCCGATCGCGGCACCGAGCTGGGTGGCCTGCAGGGCGGTGGCCGCGTGGTACATCGCGCTCTTGCCCTTGGCCAGGGCGCCGCCCTCGATCTCGTTGCCCTTGCTGGCGGTGTCCTCGGGCAGACCGCCCGCCGCCTTCAGGTCGAGCAGCAGTTGCAGGCTGTCGACGCCCTGCTGGCCGTTGAAGGCCACCTTCTTGCCGTCGGGGGCGAAGACGCTGCCGCCGTTGGCCCACAGGATGGGGTAGAAGCTCTGGTTGAGGCTGACCTCGGGCTTGCCGGGGTAGTCGAGCACGGCGACCTTCTTGGCGGCCAGCTTGGGCGCCGCCGCCTTGAGCTCGGCCAGCGTCTCGGGCACCTTGTCGACGCCCGCCTCGGCGAACAGCTTCTTGTTGTAGATGGGCGCGGTGATCGTCTGGTAGATCGGCACGCCGTACAGCTTGCCGTTCACCGTCAGCGCGGTGAGCGCGCTGGGCAGGTAAGACGCCTTGTCCTTGGCCACCACGTCGTCGACGGCTTCGACGGTGCCCTGCTGGGCGTACTGCGGGATCTGGTCGGGACCCAGGACGACGAGGTCGAAGCCCTTCTTCGAGACCAGCGCCGTCGTGACCTTCTCCTGACGGCCCTCCCACGGCTGCTGGTCGATCTTGATGTCGATCGTCGCGTTCTTGGCCTCGAAGTCCTTCTCGACCTTGGCCCAGAACGCCTGGCTCTTGGCCTGGTCCCCGATGACGGGGTACATCCAGAGGGTCACGGTGCTCTTGTCCGAGCCGCTGGATCCGCACCCGGCGGCGGCGAGGGCCAGGGCGGCCGTCAGGCCGAGTGCCGCTGTCTTCCTCATCGGCGGATTCCTTTCGAGTAATACCGGTCCTGACCGAAACCTAATAACGAGGACCTCGTGCGGTCAATGGGCGATACCTGAACGTAACTACGGCCTCCACCGTTAACGCGCGGTGAATCGGGTGATCTCGCGGGCGACGGCGTCGGCGTGCTCGGCCGTGTAGTTCTCGTTCCAGTCGATGATCAGCAGCGTCTCGGCGACCAGACGCTCGGCCTCGGGGCACGGGTTCGGGACATAGCCGTCGAGCGGGTAGCGCGAGGCGCCGTAGATGGGCCGCTCCCACAGCGGGGCGCGGTTCAGCGGCTCCTCCAGGTAACCGGCCCTCGCGGGTATCCCGGCCGCGGCCAGGTGCGCGGCCAGCTCCCGGGCGTCACCCTCGGGCCGCACGATGGGGAACAGCCACCAGGCGTGCCCCTCCGGGCGCGGCAGCCGTACCCCTGGCAGGTCCTGAAGGGCGTCGAGCAGCCGTACGGCCGTGCGGCGGCGGGCCGCGACGACGCCGGGCAGCTTGGCGAGCTGGGCCCGCGCCACGGCGGCCTGCAGCTCGCTCATGCGATAGTTCAGGCCGAAACCGGCGTGCGAGCGCCCGGCCGCCCGGTCCCAGCCCTTGTCGGCGAACAGCCGCATCCGGCGCGCCAGCCCGTCGTCCTCGGTGAGCGCCAGGCCGCCGTCGCCGCAGGTGATGTGCTTCCACTGCTGCAGGCTGAGGGTCGCGACGTCGCCCACCGTGCCCGCCAGGCGGCCGTCCGGCAGCTCGGCGAGCCACGCCTGGGCGCAGTCCTCGATCAGCGCCAGGCCGTGCTCGTCGGCCAGCGCCCGCAGCTCGGCCACGCGGGCGGGCGCGCCGAACAGGTGCACGGCCATGATCGCCCGAGTCCGCGGGCCGATCAGCTTGGCCACCGCGCCGGGGTCGAGATTGCCGTCCGAGGGATCTACATCCGCGAAGACAGGGACCGCGTTCTGCGCCAGGATGGGGGCCACGGTCCCGAAGTCGGTGATCGGCGTCGTGATGATCTCGTCTCCGGGGTCCGGCGCAGCCGCCACGACCGACAGATGGAGGGCCGCGGTGCCGGAGCCGCACGCGACCGCGTGGCGCACGCCGTACATGGCGGCGACCTCGCGTTCGAGCGCTCTGGTCTCGGTCCCCCAGACGGAGCTGAGCATGCCCGAGCGGATCGCCCGCGTCGCGGCGGCCACCTCTTCGTCGCCGAGCGTACGGCCGGCGGCCTCGGCCATGGACGGGAACTTCACAGGGGCACCTCACAAGATATAATTGCGGTCTTGACCGAAAACAGCGAGAGGGAGGCGTGGGTGGGAATCGTCATCGGGGTCGTCGGCCCGCATGATCTGGTCGACGACGTCGCGGCCACCTGCGAGGAGCAGCCCGGGGTCACCGCGCTGCGCCTCGACTACGACCACGAGTCGCAGGCTCCCGCGATCGTCGAGGCGCACGCCGCCGCAGTGGAAGGCTGGCTTTTCACCGGCATCGTCCCGTACATGCTCTCCCGCGACGCCGAGGTGCTGAGCCGGGCCGCCGCGTTCGTCGACTACTCGGGCGCGACGCTGCTCAGCGCCCTGGTACGCCTGCAGCACGAGGGCCAGGACGTCACCGGGCTGTCCATCGACACGCTGCCCGCGGCCGACGTGGCGGCCACGTTCGCCGAGGCCGGGCTGCCCGCCGACGCGCTCAGGACGCTGCCCTACCGGCCGGAGATGACCTCCAAGAAGGCGATCGCCTTCCACCGGCGCGGCCCCGCCCATCCGGTGATCACCTGCCTGAGCTCGGTGCACGAGGCGCTGCGCGGCGAGATGCACGTGCTGCGCCTGGCGCCGTCCGTCCACTCGGTCCGGGTGGCGCTGCGCCAGCTGCTGCTGACCGCCGAAGGGCAGGCGCAGGAGGACGCGCAGATCGCGCTCGGGCTGATCGAGGTCGAGAACGAGGAGGGGCTGCTGCGCGAGGCCACCGCGCTGGGCGGCACGCTGGCCGCCTTCCGGGGCGGCACCCATCTCCTGGTCACCACCCGGGGCCCGCTGCACGACGCCACGGGCGGCTTCACCGGCCTGCCCATGCTGAGTCGCCTGGCGGCGCAGAATCAAGTGGTACGCGTGGGTTTCGGGCTGGGCCGAAGCGCGGCGGAGGCGGAAAGCCTGGCCCGCCGGGCCCTGGCCCGCGCACGGCGCATCGGCGAGGTCGCGGCGGTGCTGTCGCTGCGCGCCGACACGGACATCGTCCTGGAGTCGGTCTCCGGCGTCCCGGAGTCGGAGCGCAACCTCTCGGTGATCGCCCGCCGCGTGGGGCTGTCGGTGGCGACGATCGAGCGGCTGCTGCAGGCGCGGGCGGCGGCGGGCGACGAGCCGCTCACCACCAGGGAGATCGCCGACCGCCTCGACGTCCAGCAGCGCACGGCCCGGCGCATGCTGCACCGGCTGGAGCTGGCCGGGCTGGCCGAGCGCACGGGCAACCTCACCAGCGGCTCCAGCGGCCGCCCCCTGACCCTGTACCGCCTCACTCTCTGAGGCGGCGGGCTGGGGGACGGCCTGTTTGAGGGCGGCCGACTCGGGGGCGGTGGCGCTGGCTCGCATGAGGGTCAGGCGAGCCAGCGCGACAGGCCCGCGCTGACGAAGTCGTCGTCCCGTAGCCACGGGTAGGCGGCCCAGATCCGGTCGAGCTCGGCGAGCTGCCCCGGTGAGAGCTCCTCGGCCGGGTCCAGGCACCAGCGGCCCGCCAGCAGCCCCTGGCGGCGCAGCACCTCATGGATGCCGGGGATGCAGCCGTGGAAGCCGTTGGCCGAGTCGAAGATGGCGGCGTTGGCGTCGGTGAGGTGACCGTCGAGGGTGAGCAGCCGCCGCATGGCCGCGTCGTCGCCCGAGCGGGCCAGCTTGGCCTCCTCCAGCAGTTCGACGGCCCGCCGTACCCAGACCGCCCACTGACCGAGCAGCCCGCCGACGAACTCGATCTCCACCTCGTGCCCGTCCACGACCACCCGGTGGGTGGTGACGAGGTCGGCCAGGATGTGGTCGTCGTTGCCGGTGTAGAGGGCGACCTCGGCCGCGCGACCGGCCCGGACCACGCCGTGGAGCACGTCGAGCGTGCGGTAACGGTCGAAGGGGGCGACCTTGATGCCCACCACGGACTCGATCGCCGCCAACCTGGTCCAGAAATTTCGTGACAAGGGGCGTCCACCGACCGCGGTCTGCAGGTAGAAGCCGATGACCGGCAGCACCTCGCCCACCGCCCGCGCCCGCTCGATCAAACCGTCCTCGTCCAGCTCCCGGCACGGGCTCAGCAGCACCATGTGGTAGCCGAGCGACCTGGCCAGCTCGGCCTCCGCCACGGCCTGCCGTGTGCTCCCGGTCGCGCCCGCGACCAGGACCACCTCGCGCTCGTACTCCCCCGCGGTCCGCGCGGCCAGCTCCAGCACCGGCGGCAGCAGGTCGGTGCCGTGGATGGCGAACTGCGTGGTGTGCACGCCCACCGCCAGCCCGCCCGCGCCCGCCTCGACGTAGTAGCGGGTCAGCGCACGCTGCCGGCGCTCGTCCAGCTTGCGGTCCTCGGTCAACGCCAGCGGGTGCGCCGGAATCACCAGGCCGCGCCTGAACAGCTCGCGCACGGACGTCTGCGCCTCTGGAATCGTGCTGAGCACGTCGGATCCCCCTTGGGTCAATGGGCCGGGCACGTGGCTATCGGGCACGCGGTCATCAGACGCGCGGTCACCGGGCGCGCGGTCGTCGGGCGCGCGGTCGTCGGGCGCGCGGTTAGAAGCGGCCGTCACGGCGTTCGAACTTGGTGGGCTTGCCGAGCAGCGGGCCGCCGTCGGCCACCCAGCGCGCCGTGTGCTCGATCAGCTCGGCGGGCGTGAGTTCGGGGTAGCCGAACAGGCGGTGGCACCTGCCGGCGTTCGACAGCAGCGCCGTGGGCGCCTCCTCGCCGCAGAACACCGGCTCCTTGCCCAGCGCCGCGCCGAGGTCCAGCGCCGCCTGCCGGACCGAGAGCAGCTCGGGCCCGGTCACGTTGAGCACGTACGGCGGCGACTCGGCGAGCAGCAGCGAGCGGAGCACGACCTCGTTGGCGTAGCCCTGCCAGACCACGTTGACCTGACCGGTGGCCAGATCGATCGGCTCCCCGGCCAGGATCTTCCCGGCCAGGTCGACGAGCACGCCGTAGCGCAACTCGACCGCGTAGTTGAGCCGCAGCAGCGACATGCGGGTGCCGTACGTCTCCGCGAAGTGCGACAGCACCCGCTCCCGGCCGAGGCAGCTCATCGCGTAGTCGCCGACGGGCCCGGTCGGCGAGCTCTCCGTGCTGCCGCCGCCCACGGGGACCAGCGGATAGACGTTGCCGGTGGACAGGGCGGCGATCCTGGCGTCCCTGAACCTGTCGGCGACCCTGCCCGGCAGGTACGCGTTGGTGAACCAGGTGGCGTGCTCCCGGCCCTCGGTGCCGAACTTGGCGCCGACCAGGAACACCACGTTCGGCGCGTCGGGCAGCTCGCGCAGCGCTCCCTCATCGGCCACGTCGGCGGCCACCACGGTCGCGCCGTCGTCCTGGAGCGACCGGGCCAGCCCGGGTTCGGAGAACCGGGATACCGCGATGATCCGCCGGTCGCCACGCGTGGCGTTGAGCGCCAGCCGGACCAGGCTCGGGCCGAGCTTGCCGCCCGCGCCGAGGATCAGGATGTCGCCGTCGAGCCTGCTCAGATCCTCGACGAGGGCGGCGCTCGGCCGCGCCAGCCGTTCCTCGAGTTCCGCTGTCGTCCGCACGCGGTCTACCTCCGTTACGTCATTTACGGTCCAGACCGTAACTGCGGCGGAGTTCGGCTGTCAATGGGCGCCCACGGACACCGGTCGGCGGGCGCCCTCACGCACTGCTCATTGGGTGGTTTCGCGGGCCGCGACCAGTACCTCCAGGATGGCCCGGGTCTGCGCCCACGGGACGGGGCTCGGCGCGCCCCCGATCATCGCCAGGAACGCCTCGATCGTCCCCTCGTAGCCCAGACCCTTGACGTGGTCGCCGCCGCCCTCGATCACGACGGTGTCGGTGCCGCCGCGCCGATGGATGGTGACGGAGTAGGACTCCTCATCCGAGACGCCGAGGATCTCGACCGTGCCCGTGACGCCGCTGTCCCAGCGCAGGGCCATGACGCCGGTGTCCTCCGAGCGCAGGCCCGCATAGTGCCTGGTGGCCGAGGCCGCGCCGGCCAGACGTACGTCCGGGCCGAACAGCGCGACCAGCAGCTCCACGCCGTGGATCCCCATGGTCACCAGCGTCCCGCCGCCCTCGCCGGGGGTGTCCTGCCAGGCGTTGTAGCCATCGGCCCAGAGGCCGACGTCATGCCGTACGGTGGCCCGGACCGCGAGCACGTCGGCGGGGTCCACCCGCAGCCCCGCGAAGGCCGGGGCGAAGCGGAGCACCGAGCTGGACAGCACGCGGTCGTGGATCGGCAGCCGGTCCAGCTCGCGCAGCTGGGCGCGGGTGGCGACGGCGGGCTTGTTCACGAAGCAGGCCGCGCCGGTGTCGAGCACGGCCGCCAGCGCCCTGGGCACGCGCGGGCTCGGCACGGTCAGCACCACACCGTCGGGCTCGGCGGCCAGGAGCGCGGCCAGGCTCGGCAGCGCCTTGGCGCCTGGGTGCTCTTCGGTGAAGCGGCTCAGCCGCTCCGGGTCCTCCTCCCACACCAGCAGGTCCGCGTGGCGGGCCAGGGTACGGGCGTCGGTGAAGGGATGGCTGGTGGCGAGACCGGCTAGGGCGACACGCATGGCTGGCTCCATTTCACGACATATCAGGAAATGGAGCCCATCATGGCACCAGCTAGAGCTCGTCCACCTCCGCGTGGGAGCGGCCGCCCGACAGCCTCGGGTAGCCGGGGCCGCGGTCGAAGAAGCGGCCCGCCGGCGGGCGCAGGTTGGCACGGAGCTCGGCGGTGCCCTGCTCGTCGATGCGGTCGCCGTCCAGCACCACGCCGTAGTCGCCCAGGGCGCCGGCGATCGACACCTTGCCGTCGCGGACGTCCGCCGCCACGGCGCGCGGGTCCCGGTCGTACGGTGAGCCCCAGCCGCCGCCCCCGGTGGTGCGGATGCGGATGGTCTCGCCCGCCTGCACCTGGTGGTCGTCCACCAGGCCCTCCATCTCCTTGCCCGCGATCTCGACCCGGAACGGCCGCCCGGCCAGCCCGCCGTTGACGCCCCAGCACGACAGGATCGACCGGTCGGCGATCGACATGTACGAGGCGTCCCTGAGCATCCTGATGTGCTTGTCGTAGCCGAGCCCGCCCCTGAACATGCCCGGCCCGCCCGAGTCGCAGGCCAGCGCCAGCCGCTCGACCCGGAACGGCCAGCGCGCCTCGGCGAACTCCACCGGGATGTTGCGCGAGTCGGGCACCACGTGGATGGTGTCCTCGCCGTCGGCGTACCAGCGCCCGCCGGAGCCGCCGCCGAGGACCTCCCTCATCAGATACGGGACGCCGTCGGCGTCGGCGCCGTGGACGCCGGTGTAGCGGATCGTCTCCTGGTCGGCCGGCATGCGGCCGCCGGTGGCCTTGGCCAGCACGCCCGCCAGCACGCCGAGCAGGCGCAGGATCACGAACGTCCGCGCGTTGGTGGGGGCGGGGAAGATCGGGGTGAGCAGCGTCCCCTTCTCCGGGAAGACCATCTCGATCAGGGGGACGACGCCCTCGTTGACGTCCAGCTCGGCCATGCGCTCCGGGGTGTCGGCGAGGTTGCGCAGGATGGGAGCCAGCCACTTCTTCAGGAACACGCCGTCGGCGTAGTCGCCCGCGTGGTTGATCGGCCCCTTGGCCTGCGGCGAAGTGCCGGTGAAGTCGATCTTCAGCGGGGCGTCCGCCGCGTGGTCGACGGTGAGCGTGATCCGCTGGGCGTGCAGCCGCGGCTCGTCCACGCCGTCGTGCTCGGCGTAGTCCTCCCAGGTGTAGGTGCCCTCGGGGATCTTGGCCAGCAGCTCGCGCCGGAACGTCTCCGTCGTCTTGCCGATGATCGCGTCGAAGCACTCCTCGACCTCGGCCCGGCCGTACCTGTCGAACAGCTCGCCCAGGCGGCGCGCCCCCATGAGGCAGGCCGAGCACTCGGCGTCGAGGTCGCCCGCGAGGGAGTCGGGCATGCGCGAGTTGCGGGTCATGATGCGCAGCGCGGCCTCGTTGGGCACGCCCGCGTCCCACAGCTTGATCGGCGGGACCATCAGCCCCTCCTCGTACACGCTGCGCGCGTGCGAGGGCATCGAGCCGGGCACGGAGCCGCCGATGTCGTCGTGGTGGCCGAACGCCTGCACGAAGGCCACCACAGAGCCCTCGTGGAAGACCGGGACGGTGACGCACAGATCGGGCAGGTGGCCGATCCCGCCTTCCGACAGGTAGACGTCGTTGTGGAAGAAGACGTCGCCGGGGTTCATCTCCTCGATCGGGAAGTCGCGGACGATCGGCTGGACCAGCGCGCTGTAGGAGCGGCCGGTCAGCTTGCGCAGCCGCGCGTCGTGGATGCCCGCGCGGAAGTCGTGCGCGTCGCGGATCATCGGCGAGCGGGCCGTACGCGCGATCGCGGTCTCGACCTCCTTCTCCACGGAGGCCAGGGTGCCCTCGACGATCTCGACGAGGATCGGGTCAGCCACGCCGTACCTCCACGTTGCCGTAGTCGTCCACCTGGGCGGTGAAGCCGGGATGGATGGGGATCGTCGAGCCGTACTCCTCGATGACCGCCGGCCCCTCGACCACCGTGCCAGGGTCCAGGTCGGAGCGCTGGTGGATCGGCGTGTCGGCGGCCGAGTCGAAGTGCACGCTCCTGGTCGCCGCCCCGGGCCGCTCGCCGGTGCCGGGCTCCCTGCGGCGGATGGCCGGGCGGGTGATGGGACCGATGCCGGACACGCGCAGGTTGACCCATTCGACGCCGTGCCGCTCGTCGTCGCGGTAGCCGTAGCCGTACAGCTTCTCGTGCGCCTGGTGGAAGCGGTCCAGCACCTCCCGGCGCCACTCCTCGTCCACCTCGCCCGCCGGGGCGGCCACGCGCACCTCGTACGCCTGGCCGTAGTAACGCAGGTCGGCGCTGCGGGCGTAGACCGGCTCGTCGAAGCCCTCCCGGTCGAGCGCCTGCGCCGCCTCGCCCTCCAGCTCGCGGAAGATCTCCCCGGCCGTCGCCGGTGACAGGTCGCGGGTGACGTGCGTACGGACGTAGTCGTTCTTGACGTCCACCGTGAGCAGGCCGAACGCCGAGACGTTGCCCGGATCGGGCGGGACGACCACCGCGGGCAATCCCAGGATGTCGATCAGCCGGCAGGCCAGCAGCGGCCCCGAACCGCCGAACGTCACCAGCGGGAAGTCCCGCACGTCGAGCCCGCGCTTGACGGTGAGCTGACGGATGGCGTTGCTCTGGTTGAACGCGCTGATCTCCAGGATGCCCGTCGCGGTCCGCTCGGCGCTGAGCCCGAGCTTGTCGGCCAGCGCCTGGATGCCGGTGCGCGCGGCCGCCACGTCGAGCGGGATCTCCCCGCCCAGCAGGTGCGGCGGGATGCGGCCGAGGAAGACGTGCGCGTCGGTGACCGTCACCTCGGTGCCGCCCCTGCCGTAGCAGAGCGGTCCGGGATCGGCCCCGGCCGACTTGGGGCCGACCTTCAGCGTGCCCTCGGGCGAGATCCAGGCGATCGAACCGCCGCCCGCGCCGACGGTGACGATGTCGATCATCGGGATCTTGCACGGGTAGCGGCCGATGACGCCCTCGGTGGTGATGGACGGCTCGCCGTCGATCACCACGGAGACGTCGGTGGACGTGCCGCCGCCGTCCAGGGTGATCACCGACGGGTGCCCCGCCGTGGCGGCGATGAGCGCCGCGCCCAGGGCCCCGGCCGCGGGCCCCGACAGCACCGTGGTGATCGGCTGGTTGACGACCTCGCGGGCCGACAGCACGCCGCCGTTGGACTTCATCACCGAGAACGGCATGCCGAGCCGGGCCGACAGGTTGGCCAGGTAGCGGCGCATCGTCGGCTTGACCGCCGCGTCCACGAGCGTGGTGACCGACCGCTCGTACTCGCGGTATTCGCGCAGCACGTCGCTCGACAGCGAGACGACCGCCTCGGGGTGCTCACGGGCCAGCACGTCCCGCATGCGCCGCTCGTGGTCCGGATTGGCGTACGAGTGCAGGAAGCACACGCCGATCGCGGTGACGCCCTTGGCCTTGAGCCAGCGGGCCACCTCGGCGGCCTGTTCCTCGGCGAACGGGCGTACCTCGGCTCCGGTGTGGTCCAGCCGCCCCCCGACGGTCTTGACCAGGTGGATCGGGACGATCCGCGGCGGTTTGACCCAGAAGTAGGAGTTGCCATAGCCGTCGGGCACGCTCTGCCGGGCTATCTCCAGGATGTACTCGAAGCCCTCGGTCGTGATGAACCCCAGGTTCGCGATCCGGTCCTCGAGCAGTTGATTGGTGGCCACAGTGGTGCCGTGCACGACGGAACTCGCGTCGAGCGGCCCCAGCTTCTCGATGCCCCTGACGAACCCGTCGGCCGGGTTCGCGGGGGTCGAGGGGGTTTTGGTGGTGACGATCTCACCGGTCTGGTCGTCCACCGCCACTACGTCGGTGAACGTGCCCCCGGTGTCGACTCCAATACGGACGCTACGCATGGCTCCTCAGCTTCGGCGCCGGCCGAGCACTTCATCGATGACCCGGGGCGCGTTCTCAGTGCCAACATAGGCGGCCAAGCGCACTACCAGCTCCTGTGACCTGGCAAGTTCGGCCTCAACCCTGGCCTTACCCGACTGCCCCGCCTGCACGCCGAAGTAGGCGCCGATGATCGTGCCCACCACCCCGGCCACGCCCGCGAACAACGCCGCGAACTCCTTCGTGGCGAACACGGCGGCCCCGAAGGCCACCAGCACCGCGATGATCCCCGCCACGACCACAAGGAAGCCGTACCGCCACCTCGTGGCGTCGGCCTGCGCCGCCGTGAGGTCGTCGGTCGTCATCATCGCGTCGAGCGAAGGGGGCTTCTCTGTGACCACGGTTCCTCCTGATAACTCCAGGGGAGAAATCTCCCACGAGGTCAGGTAACAAGCCAAGCCGCTAAGGTGGCCCCCTGTGACCGACACGTTTGCCCTGTCCGCCGTACCGTCCGGCGCCCGTGATGCCGTACTGAAGTTCTACTTCGGTCCCATGGACTGCGGGAAGTCCACGCTCGCGCTGCAGATGAACTACAACCACGGCCGCCAGGGCCGGCGCGGGCTGGTCCTGACCAAGCACGACCGCTCGGGCGGGCCCCAGGTCACCAGCAGGATAGGGCTCGGCCTGGACGCCATCGAGGTCGTGGACTCCCTCGACCTGGTGACGCTCGTGACCGGCCACGACAGGATCGACTATCTGATCTGCGACGAGGTCTGCTTCTACACCGTCGACCAGATCGAGCAGCTCGCCGACCTGGTGGACGAGCACGGCATCGATGTCTACGCCTTCGGGCTGGCCTCGGACTTCAGATCCGTGATGTTCCCGGCGGCGCAGCGGCTGTTCGAGCTGGCGGACGAGGTGTGCCGGTTGCAGGTGGAGGTGCTGTGCTGGTGCGGGCGCCCCGGCCGGCTCAACGGGCGGATCGTGGGCGGGGAGCTGGTGCGTACGGGCGAGCAGGTGGTGATCGGCGACACGGACGCGTCACCGGTCCGCTACCAGGTGCTGTGCCGCCGCCACCACCGCGCGGGCCTCCTGGGCGAGGGCACCGTCTGAGCCTGACCGTTTAGGGGACCTCAGCCACGACAGACCGTCTACCCTCGCTCCCTCAGAGGGGGTACCCCGGAGGAGGTATCCCACCCTAGAGGCCCCAGCCACCACGGACCGTCCTCTTCCGCTCCCCCGGAGGGGGATCCCACCCTAAGGACCCCAGCCACCACAGGCCGTCACAGGGATCGATGCGGTCGTATAACGAGCCTTCCCCCAGGAACCACTCCCCGGCCCGAGCCTAGATCAGCTTGTCGAGCAGCTCTCTGAGTCGGGCCGCGTCCTCAGGCGACAGCTTCGCCAGGAACGCGCGCTCCGCCTCGTCCACAGCCTGCCCCCCGTCCCGCAGCGTGTCGCGCCCGCGCGGGGTCAGCTCGACCATGTTCTTACGCCGGTCGCCAGGATGCGGCCGGCGACTGACCAGCTTCTTGCCCTCCAGCGTGTCGATCATCGCGACCATCGTCGTCCTGTCGATCCGCAGCCGCGCCGCGGCCTCCTGCTGGGACAGCGGGTCGGCCGAGTCGAGCACGTTGAGCACCGCGAGCTCACGGCCGTCGACGCCGTACGGCTCCAGGGCCGGGCCGGTGTGCTGGGCCAGGCGCAGGTTGGCGTGCTTCAGCAGGTATCCAAGGCGGCGTCTCGACACCCTCCGATTCTCGCACTAGCCTAATCGTCAGTAGAGCTGACAATCAGTGGAGCTGTTATATGCTGAGCTTCGGAATGAAGACCGTCCCCGTCGGCGTCACGTACGACACGCTGCTGCGGACCTGGCAGCAGGCCGACGCGGTCCCCGCCATCGAGCACGCGTGGCTCTGGGACCACATGCTGCCGCTGTTCGGGCCGGTGGACGCGCCGATCCACGAGGGCTGGACGATGCTCGCCGCTCTGGCCGCGCGCACCTCCCGGCTCCGGCTGGGGCTCATGGTGACGAGCAACCTCACCCGGCCGCCGGCCGTACTCGCCAAGATCGCCGCGACCGTGGACGCCATCGCGCCCGGCCGGCTGGTCCTCGGCCTCGGCGTCGGCGGCACGCACCAGCCGGGCGACACGCTCGTGCCCAGGGAGTACAACGCGTACGGCCTGCGTATCGCCTCGCCCGGCGAGGGCGTGGCCCGGCTGGCCGAATCGTGCGCGATCATCAAGCGGATGTGGACCGAGGACCGGTTCGACTTCGACGGCCGCTACTACCAGCTGCGCGACGTCGTGTGCGCGCCGAAACCGGCCGTCCCGCCACCACTGCTGATCGGCGGGTGGGGCGACAGGACGCTCGAGGTGGTGGCCGCGCATGCCGACATCTGGAACGTGCCGGGGCCGCCGCACAACACGATCGAGTTCATCCGGGAACGGAACAAGGTGCTCGACGAGAAGTGCGCCGCCATCGGCCGCGATCCGGCGGAGATCACCCGCTCGACGCAACTCGTCGTCTCCACCGAAGACCCCGCCGCCGCCCGGTCAGCGATCCGGGAGCTCGCGGACGCCGGTCTGACGCACTTCGTCCTCGGCGTCCGCCTGCCCGGCCCCGCCAACGTGGCCGAATGGCTGGCCGAGGAGATCATCGCTCACACGGCGCAGTAGCCACCATCCCCGCCAAGGCGCCGCAGCAGCCGCCATCGCCTCTCAAACGGCGCAATAGCCATCGTCGCAGCCGTCGGCCGGGGGCGCGAGGATGGTCACCGGGGTCTGGCCGGTGCGGGCCGCCACCTCGTCGAGGGCGGCGTCGAACGTCTCCGCCGGCTGCGCTCCCGACACCGCGAACTGCCCCTCGAACAGGAACAGCGGCACACCCGTTATCCCCAGCGCCCGCGCCCGGTCGAGCTGCTCGCGTACCTCCTGCGCGCCCTCGCCCGGCGGGTGATCCACGCCGAGCTCGGCGGCCAGTTTGGTGAGCACGTCCTGGTCACCGACGTTGAGCCCGTCGGTGAAATGCGCGTGGAAGAGCCGATCGACCGCCTCCAGGCCGCGCCCCTGCCGGGTGGCGAGTTCGACCAGCCGGTGCGCCTCGAACGTGTTCGCGCTGATCGCCTGCGAGAAGCGCAGGTCCAGCCCCTCTTCCGCGGCGACGGTGGTGACATGGGAGGTCATCTGCGTGGCGTTCCCGCCGAACTTCCGCTCCAGGGACGGAAGCAGCGGCTCGCCTTCGGCGGGGGCGTCCGGGTTCAGCTGGAACGGGCGCATGGTGATGTCCACGGTGCCGCCCTTGGCGCGGAAGCGGTCGGCCGCCCGGCCGAAGCGGGCGTGGCCGATGTAGCACCAGGGGCAGACGATGTCCGAAAATATCTCGACTTTCACGCTCGACCACAACCTCTACGACCTCGACTCCATTCCACTGGCCTGGCCGTATGTGCGTCCTCCCCCTGCGGGCCGCTCGCCCTCTGGACCGGTCACCCGGCCGCCAGTTCCTCCAGCCGGTAGGGGAGGTAGGCCGAGTCGTCCACCAGGGCCGAGGCGCCGCGCCACCAGCCGAACCACTCCCCGCTGCGCCACATCCAGTCGACCCGCTCGATGGCCGCCACCACGTCGCCGACCGTCTGCCACCGCTCGCCCAGTTGCTCGCGGGTGGCGCCGTGCCGTAGCGCCCAGGCGCGCAGGATGCCGACGGCGGTGCCGGGCACCTCACGGGCGTACGGGTCGGGGTCCTCGTCCGGCAGCCGGTGCGGTCCGAGCCCGGCCGCCACTCCCCAGCTCCACTGGGCCTCGGCGGGACGGGAGTAGCGCAGCGAGTGGAAGTCGAGGTTCGACCCCAGGTCCTCGTCGGGCCGCCGGGTCACCACCGCGTCGAGCCGCCCTCCAGCGTCGAAGTGTACGACGAGCCGCTGCCCCGGCTTCGCCCCTTCCGGCAGGTCGAAGCGGTCCTCGGCCTGCCACGAGTTGAGGTCCACCTGGGCGACAGGCTGGCCCCACATCTGGTCGGCCGCGTCGTCGGAGATCCAGGCGGCGAGCATCTCCAGGGCGGTCAAATCGGTCCACGGCTCGATCGCGACGGCCGTACGCAGCACCTCGTCGGGCGCGGGCAGCTTGCCGCCCCTGGGCTGCGCCCACCACTCCTCACCCAGCTCCCGCGCCCCGACCAGCAACGCGGCGATGGCGGCCAGCTCGGCGGACCGCCTGGTGAGAGACGCGCCGAGCGCCAGGCTCAGGCAGCGGCCGAGCCGCTCGTCACCGAGCACGGAGCGCGCGTCGCCGATCAGCGCCTCGGCGGTCGGGCGCTCCTCTCCCAGTAGGTTGCGGATGATTCGCCGGGCCTCGGTTCGTGCGTCTTCAGCGTGTGCCTGCCGCATACAGCCACGCTACGCCTGGAGATCCTTTTCCGCGAGAGCCCAGATCCGCGCTCACGAGCAGCCCGTTTGACGGCATCGACCGCCATCGGACAGCGGGCGGTCCGACGGCACGACCGCCGTCGATCGCCGAGCCCACTCCCGGGCACCAGCCGACCTGATGGCACGGCCGTGGAGGCCGGGCTCAGTGGCGTGGACGGCGGCCTGCCCGGCCGAACAGCCAGCCCACGGCGACGCCGGTCAGCGCGATGCCCGCCCCCATGCCGAACGATGCCAGCATCACCCAAGGGCGCGTCTCGGTGTGGCTCTTGAGCGGGCGCTCGTACACGCCGGACGGCCGTTCGTACACGGCGGGCGCCCGACGCGCCTCCGCGCCCGCGACCTCGTCGGCCGTACGCCCCAGCGCGGCTCGCCGGGCGGCCAACTCGTCCATCCCCGCACCGTCCGGGGGAAGCGGCGGACCCTCCGGGACGCGCAAATGGTCCTCGACGGCCGCGAAGAACTCCCCCGCCGTCCTCTTGGCCACCGAGCCGAGCATGCGCTGCCCCACCCCGCCGATCATCCCGCCGACGACCGCGTCGGCGTCGTAGTCGACGCGGGTCCCCTCGTCGACCTCACTGAGCCGTACGAGCACCGTGGCCTCCACCGTCCCCGGCGCGCCCTGACCGCGCGCCCGCAGCACGAAACTCTCCGGCGCCGACGGTTCGGACAGCGACACCTCGCCCTGGTAGACGCCCTTGATGGAGGCGACCCCCGCCGTCACCGTCATCCGGTACGTGTCCGGTCCCGTCTCCTCCAGGCGCTCACAGCCGGGGATGGTGCGTACCAGCACCGCCGGATCCTGAAGCGCGTCCCACACGCGATGCCTCTCGACGCCGATCATGGCGCTTCCTGCGACCTTCACACCGCCACTCTAGGGAGGAAGGGACGTTCGCGATAAGGCAACACTAGCCAGACGGACTATCACTCCTTATCGGATGCGCTCGCCTGGCGATCAAGGCTGGCAAAATGGGACCGGTGTGCAAAGGGCGAGTCGGGGGACAAAACGTGACGGCCGTGGCCGGCGTGGCCCGAGCGGCCCTGACGCGAGCGGCCCGAGCGGGCGATATGGCCCCTATAGCCAGACCTGTCCGCGTTGCCACGGCGGCCCGGTTCGTCCGTGTTGCCACCGTGGCCCGGCTCGTCCGTGTTGCCACCGTGGCCCGGCTCGTCCGTGTTGCCACCGTGGCAGCGGCCGCGGTCCTGCTGGCCAGCTGCGCAGCCAACGGCGGGTCAGGCGGTACGGCGGACGGCCCAGGAGGCGACACCACCGGCGCCACACCAGGCGGCACGGCCACCACCGCCGCACCCAGGTCCGACGCGACCACGCGGCCGCCCGACGGCCCGCCCGGCGCGGTGCCCCGGCGCGGCGAGGTGAAGGAGATCCAGGCCACGGGCTCCTTACCTCCGGTGATCAGCTCCATCCCCACCAAGCGCAAGGTGGTCTTCCTGACCATCGACGACGGGTGGGAGCAGGACCCCGGCTTCGTCCAGCAGGTACGCGACCGGCGGATCCCGATCACGGCGTTCGCCATGCGGGACGCGGTGGAGGCCAAGGGTCCGCCCGATCCCGCCGGCGGCCCCGGCCAGTTCGTCGGAGCCGGGAAATGGGGATATTTCCGGTCGTTACGTGACGCCCACGTACCCATCGAGAACCACACCCTCACCCACCCGAACCTCCGCCTCCTCGGCTACGACGCCCAGCGACGGGAGATCTGCGGCTCCTCCACCATCATCAGAAGGCAGCTGGGGACCAGGCCGACGCTGTTCAGGCCACCGTTCGGCAACTACAACACCGACACGCTCAGGGCCGCCAAGGACTGCGGCCTGAAGTCGGTACTGCTCTGGACGGCCACGGTCCAACCGGGCGGCAAGATCGCCTACCAGGTGCCCGACAAGCGCCTGCGCCCCGGCGACATCCTGCTGCTGCACTTCCGCCCGAACCTGGCCAGGGACTTCCGCGTCCTGGTCGACAAGATCAAGCGCCGGGGCTTCGAGCTGGGCAACCTCCAGGCGTACCTGGACGCCACGACCACCGCCCGCTGAGCCCTGCCGACAGCGGGTCACCCTCGGCGTACGCGCGGACCATCCCCGGACGTACGCGAGGGCCATCCTCGGACGTACGCCGGTCACCCTGGGCATAGGCGCGGGTCAGCCCTTGGACGTACGCGGGGATCAGCCCCTCGGTTGACGCGCCCGCCGACCCCCGTACGCCATCGTGGGACCACCGATCCGCAGGCTTGTGACGAAGATCGCATAGCCGTGCTCTACATGCTGTAGTACTACTTTAAGTAGATGCACTACAGCTTGTAGAGCTAAGCACCCGTGGGGGGAAGATGGACGCGCTCGATCTCGCGCGGTGGCAGTTCGGGGTGACCACCGTCTACCACTTTCTGTTCGTGCCGTTGACGATCGGCCTGGGCATCTTCGTGGCCGGGCTCCAGACCGCCTGGCACCGGACGGGGAAGGAGCACTACCTCCGGCTGACGAAGTTCTTCGGCAAGCTGTTCCTGATCAACTTCGCCATGGGCGTGGTCACCGGCATCGTGCAAGAGTTCCAGTTCGGCATGAACTGGAGCGAATACTCGACCTTCGTCGGCGACGTGTTCGGGGCGCCCCTGGCCATGGAGGCGCTGCTGGCCTTCTTCATGGAGTCCACGTTCCTGGGGCTGTGGATCTTCGGCTGGGAGCGGCTGCCGAAGAAGGTTCACCTGGCGTGCATCTGGGCCGCCGCCATCGGCTCTAACTTGTCCGCGTATTTCATCCTCGCGGCCAACGCCTGGATGAAGCACCCCGTCGGCTACGAGGTGGTCGACGGCCGGGCCAGGATGACCGATCTGTGGGCGGTGCTCACCAACCCCACCGCGATCGCCCAGGTGCCGCACGTCGTCGGCGCCGCCTTCATCGTGGCGGGCGGGTTCGTGCTGGCGGTCTGCGGCTACTGGCTGCTGAGGACGAAGGCCCCCATGTGGCGCAGTGCCGCCCGGGCCGCGCTGGTCATGACCGCACTGGCCGGCGCCGTCGTCGCGGGCACCGGCGACACCTCGGCCCGGCTGCTGTACGAGCAGCAGCCGATGAAGCTCGCCGCCGCCGAGGGCCTCCAGCACGACACCGCCGGAGCCCCGTTCTCCATCGTCCCCGGCGTCGAGATCCCCGGCCTCCTCAGCCTCCTCGCCAGCCACGACCCCACCGCCACCGTCCAAGGCACCGAGGACCTGCAGGCCAGGCTGGAGCAGCAGTTCGGCCCCGGCGACTACCGGCCCGACCAGACCGTGGTGTTCTGGTCGTTCCGAGTGATGATCGTCTTCGGACTGACCACGGTGGCGCTGTCGGTGCTCGGCCTCTGGCTCACCCGCCGCAGGCGCGAGTTGCCCCCCTGGCTGGCCCGGACCATGGTGCTGGCCCTGCCGCTGCCGTTCCTCGCGATGATCTCCGGCTGGCTGCTGAGCGAGATAGGCCGCCAGCCGTGGACGGTGACGGGTGAGCTGCTCACGGCCGCGAGTGTGTCCCCCGGCGTGAGCCTCGCCGAAGTGGCCACCTCACTCACGATCTTCACGCTCCTGTACGGCGGGCTCGCGGTGGCCGAGGCCGTACTCCTGACCAGGCACGTACGCAAGGGCCCCGAGCAGACGGAGCCCGTCCCCGCGACCGAGCGACTCCAGCCGTCGCTGATGTACTGAGGTGGAGACAGTGGTCAACCTGTGGTTCGTCATCATCGCCTTCCTCTGGACCGGCTACTTCGTGCTGGAGGGCTTCGACTTCGGTGTGGGCCTGCTGGCACCGTTCGTGAGCAGGGGCCCGGAGCAGCACCGGCAGAGCCTGGAGACGATCGGCCCAGTCTGGGACGGCAACGAGGTGTGGCTGATCACCGCGGTCGGCGCCATGTTCGCCGCCTTCCCCGCCTGGTACGCCGGGATGTTCAGCTCCTTCTACCTCCCGGTCGTGCTCATCCTGGTGGGCCTGATCGTGCGCGGCGTCGGCCTGGAGTGGCGCGGCAAGGTGACCAATCCGTTCTGGTGCGACCTCGGCATCGTGGCGGGCAGCGCCCTCCCGGCGTTCCTGTGGGGCGCGATCTTCGCCGACGTGCTCTTCGACAGCGCTCTCGCGGCGCTCGTGGGCGGCCTGTTCACCCTGGCGACCTGCGTACTCCACGGCGCCGTCTTCCTGTCCCTCAAGACCGACGGCCCCGTACGACGCCGCGCCCGCGCGGTCGCCCTGGCCGCGAGCGCCGTGGTCCTGCCGCTGGCCGTGGCGGCCCTGTCCAGCCTGGGCTCGATCCCCGCCCTGATCGCCATGGCGGCGCTGGCCGCCGGGGCGGCGCTGACGTACCGCCGCAGGGAAGGCTGGGCCTTCACCGCCACCGCCGGCGCCATCGCCCTGGCCTCGGTGGCGGTCTTCGCCGAGCTCCGATGGGCCCCGCTCCCGGGCATCACACTGACGGACGCGGCCTCAGGCCCGTACACGCTGACGATGCTCAGCTGGATCGGGCTGATCACGCTGCCGTTCGTCCTGGTCTACCAGGGCTGGACCTACTGGGTGTTCCGCAAGCGGGTCGCCCTGACGCACTGAAGGATCAGCGGTGGGTGCGCAGCGCGGTGAGCAGCCATTGGAAGGCCGGGACCGCCGGCGGATCCGGCGGGATCCCCTTCTCCAGGGCGGCGGCCGCGTGCTCAAGGACCAGGGGCCGGAGGTTGAGGCCGAACTCGAGGCGATTGTCCTGCCGGCCGCTCAGCACCAGCTGCCCAATCGTGTACAGATCGGTCGCATCGCTCATGGCTCGACTCTGCACCTTCCACCCACTGGAACCTCAAGCGACGCGACCCACCTTCTCAGCCGGCCAGGACGAGCAGGTCGCAGTCTTCCTCGACGGGGCCGGTGTCGGGATGTGTGGCGAGGTCGGCGTCCAGCGCGGCGAAGCCCTCGGTTATTTCCCGCTCCGTCATGTGGTCGAAGATCGAACTGGCACGCAGCCGCAGCCGCGCGGCGTAGTCGGTACGGCTGGCCGCGAGACGGTGCCGAACCGAGGTGAGGGCGACCAGGCGCAGGTTGACCGTGGCGAAGGCCGCCGCCACTTCGGCGACGGTGGGAAAGACCTCTTCCTCGATGGTCCGGGCGCGTGGAAACCAGCGGTGCCACAGCGGGTTGGGCAACCGATCGGCGAAGGCGTTGCGGATGAGCACCCGGCCGTCTGGGGCCAGCACGCGAGCGATCTCCGCGGCCGCCGCCAGTAGGTCCTGGATGTGATGGATCACCAGGTAGAGCAGGGTCAGGTCGCAGGCGTCGCCGGGCAGTGGGATCTCGTCGGCGGCGCCCGCGAGATAGCTGACCGACGGGTGAGTGGAGATGTTCGCCGCTACCTGACGCATCCGGACGGAGGGCTCGACGCCGTACACCGGGCCGCCGAAGGTGTCGGCGAGGGCCGGGGAGAACCGGCCGGTACCGCTGCCCAGGTCCAGGACCGTCAGTGGCCGCCGGGACGGCGCGTGCCGGGCGAATTCCGCCATCCAGGCGGCGACCACGTCGGGAGGCAGCGCTCGGCCGCGGGCGTAGACCAGGTGCTGGCGGTCGTCGTAGTTGATTCGTCTCAGCACACTGCCGAACCTACGCCGCACCCGCTGGGCATCCAAGCGGAAGCCGTACTCCAGGCGGTAGCGATCATTCGGCGGGGGGATGGCGGTAGACGTTGACGAGGAATCGGCTGAGGTCGCCGCGGTGGAACCCGGTGAACCTCTCCAGCGGATTGCCCGCGTCGTCGAACGCCACGCTGCGCAGGATCAGCAAAGGAGCCCCTGGCAGGACCTGCAACGCCTCGGCCATCGCCTCGCAAGGCATCCCGCGCTTGCGTTCCTGGCGAGCCGCCAGCTGACCCGACAGCGAACAAGATCCCCGACAGAGTCAAGCTTAGGTAAACACAGGGAACCGAAGACGCTCCAGCTCCAGACGGTCGCGCCGACGACGCCCGGGATGATCCATGGGATCATGAACAGGCCCCGCCACGCCCCGCGCAGCAGCAGGAACGGTGAGCGCAGCAGCAGCGCCGCCGCGTACCCGATCAGCAGCGCCCCGGCGACGGAGACTAGCGTCCACACGAGGGTGTTGAGCATCGTGCGCCCGAAATTGGGCGCGTCGAACAGCTGGCCGAACGCCTCCGTGCTGGTCAGGGCGCGCTCCAGGACGGCGATGACCGGGACGACGGTCAGGACCGCCATCAGCCCCGCGGCCGGGAGCATGAGCCCGATCCCACGACGGGTCGCGCTCATGTTCAGCCGGCCGGTCCGGCTTATCGTCTCGGCTGTGCTCATCAGGCCGGGCCGAGATTCTTCTTGGCTTCTGTCATGATCGCGGCAGCTCCCTGCTGCGGGTCTTGGACCCGAGTGCGACCTCCTGGATCGTGTCGTGCACGAACGGGATCATCGCGGTCCAGCGCGGATTGTTGGGGGCGGGGATGGAGTGCTGCTCGCCGTAAGCGTCTTGAATTCCCTGTGGTTCCCTGAAGGATTCAGGCAACTCGGACAGGCGTGGCCTGGCCTGGGCCACCCCCGTGCTCGTTGAGCATGAGCACGGGGGTGGCTTTGGCGTGGTGGAAGCCGGTCCGATGGTGGGAATTCCTGACATGCCCTGTCCGGTACGGCTGGTGCCGTCCCGGCTTGGGTGCATGGCCCGCCGGACGCTGTCCACCGCTGGCAGGCGGTGGGGCGGGCACCGTGCGCCGGTCAGGCACACGGCTGAAAGTCATCAGGTTG
Source organism: Nonomuraea sp. CA-143628 (assembly GCF_050942315.1). Lineage (NCBI taxonomy): Bacteria > Bacillati > Actinomycetota > Actinomycetes > Streptosporangiales > Streptosporangiaceae > Nonomuraea > Nonomuraea sp. CA-143628. The sequence goes on along the minus strand of NZ_CP192072.1, from coordinate 4,102,921 downwards.
TCTCGTGAATTGTTTCGCGAGTTGGCCGAGGTGGTCCGGGTGGGTCGTTTCGGGGTGGGGCGCCTCTTGGCTCTGTCGCGTGCTGCCGGGCGGGGGTGCAGGTCGGTCCGGGTGCGGCGGGCGCGCCGGGCCGCCCGGGTGAATTTGCGTCGCGGCCGGGCGCGGGCCACGTTCCCCTCCACGACGGCATGGATGGTGCGCACGCCGGTGGAACGGTGGGTGCGAGTAGCCTTCTGCCCGAGCAGGCCGCGTGCGAGGATCCGCTCGGCCGCTGCCCAGTCCCGGTCACACGACAGGCCACAGGCCGGGCAGTACGCCCACCTCCAGCCCCGCTCGCCGAGCCGATCCGGAGCCGGGCCATGCGTGAGCACCGACGCGCCCTGACCGCAGCGCGGGCAGTATCGGGAGGTGCCACGCGCCGGGACGGTCACCACCGCGATGGCGTGCTTGGCGGCCAGGTGCCGGATCGCCTCGACAATCCGCCCGCGCACCTGCCCCGACAGGCGCGCGTTCACGCTCCCTCGGCGCCCGCGCGCCTCCAGGGTCGCCAGATCCTCCACATAGATGACCGTCGCCCCGGCAGCCATCGTCTGGTCGACCGCCCAGCGTGCCGCCGACCAGGCCAGCGCCTTGTTCAGGTTGCGGATGCGGGCGCACAGCCGCTCATGTTCGACCCCGAGCGCCTGCCGGGCCGTACGCAACGCGGCGTAGCGGGAATCAGCGGGTGTGATGTCGGCCAGCAGCCTTTCCAGGTGCTGGTGTTTGGCGGCCAGGTGTTCACGCTCGGCCCGCAACCGGTGCAGCTTGGCCGACACGCCGCTCGCGTCGTAGGCGAACGGCCGCCCATCACTGATCACCCGCCCATCGGCCAGGCACCCCACCGTGCCGGTCAGCACCGTGTTGAGGCCCCAGTCGAAGCCGCACCCGACCGTATGACCGGTAGCGGGCGCGAAACCGATCGGGATCTTGAACGGTAGATCGATGCGCACCCGTCCCTTGGTCACCCGCACGGTGGGGGCGCACAACGTCGCTTCTGGCGGCACCGTCGGCGGCAAAGCGATCGGCAGCACATGCCACGCCCAGTCCCTTCCGCTGGCCGGGGATTCGACCAGCGGGAGCCGCACCCGCAGGCGGGCGCTGTGGTCGCTGGTGCGTTGCAGGGTGAGCAGTTGCCGGTCGGCCGCCGCCAAAACCACCTGCGCCGCCACCTTCGGCGGCTCCTCCAGTTCGGTCAGATCGGCCGGGAACGCGTCATGCTCATCGAGGTGGGCGCGAACCTGCCGGGTCCGGTTCCGGATGTCCGCCGCCGTCACCCCGTCCGGCAGCAGCGTGCGTAGCGCCTGCCATTCGGCGTCGGTGCGCGCACCCGTATCCTGCGGCCAGGTCGCCACGATCGCCGCCACCAGGCAGCGCCGGTGCAACGCCAGCCGCAACAGGCGAGCGGCCTGCTCTTGGGCGCACCGCAGCACCCGATCACACACATGCACACCCGAGGGCGGACCCACGCCCCAGCCGAGCCGGCGCAGGGCCATCCAGCCCTTGGACGGCAACTCCCGCCCGTCCGGCCCCACCCCCGACGCCAAGGCGTCCAGATCAGCAGCATTCCACCGGGCCGCCACCAAGCAGGCGGCCAGATCGCGAGTCAGGCCGGTCAGCCAGGCCACCCGCTGTGCCAGGACCGCGTGAGGGACCGCCTCGCCGGTTTTCTCCGCCAGGGCGGCGAGGGCGGTGCACGGAGCGGTCGCGGTGAGCTCACTCATACACCGCCCCCGTCAGGTCATGGGTTCCCAGGCGGCATCGACGCGTGCACTGCCCAACTCGCAGTCCACCCCGCATCCCGCCCACCCCCCATCTGCACGACGTGTGACCGTAACGCTACCAAGAGTTGGCATCTTTGGATAGAACGTGTGAGCGATATCCATCCGCCGGATGCCGACGCCGACCCCTCGCCTCACCGCGACAATGTCGGCACACGCGATCAGGCCACGCGCCAAAGAACCACCTACGGGCACCGCGCCACCATCTGCACCGAGATCCGCCGCACCCCGCTGGCCAACCTCGTACAGTCCGTGCACGCACCGCCGAGCCCGACAGCGCGGCGAACCGGAAGTCGACGGTCACGGCCCACCCCCTGGGCGTCCAAGCAAACGCCGCCCCGCTTCCACACCCAAGGCTTGCCCGGAATGCCCACACGCGCCGCCGCACCCGAAGACGAGACCGTTTCGTGCCCCTGACCACGTTCCACCGGCGCAACAGGACTACGAGCCCATAGCAGAAGCTGGGGTTCTCATAGCGAATATGAGGAACGGTTCATACCCTTGAAACCGCACATCGACGAGCGCTGGACGGCCAGGAGGCCATTGCGGCCGGTCGGGCGAAGGCGCTGATCACCAACTGCCCGAGTTTGGAATGCACAGCGAAGAAGGGCCACGCACAAGAGTGCAAGGTGGTCGATCGGATTCCCTCCACAGAGGAATGGAAGCTTCTCGCAGAACTCGGCATCGTGCCTTGCTGGACTGCGAATGACCCCTGGTATGCCGCTTTACTCTCCTGGCGAAGCGCTGGAAAGGCAGTCCGAGCGAAGCGAGGCCCGCCAGGGGAGCGGGCGTGAGCCCGCCTGGGGGGACGTCCGGAGCGAAGCGAGGCCCGCCAGGGGGGCGGGCGTGAGCCCGCCTGGGGGGACGTCCGGAGCGAAGCGGAGGTCCTTTGTGGGTGGGTGGGCAGCAGACGGCCAACCACCGAATCGGGTAAGGGGTGGGAGAGAAGAACGCCCGGAGCGAAGCGAAGGCCCTTTTTGGGCGGGCCGCCAGGAAAGAATGCCCGGAGCGGAGGTCCTTTACGGCGGCCCGATGGTGCTGGCGCGCAAGATGACCGTCCCCGGCACCCGTTCGATTCGCCGTCGTCCCCGGCTCCCGTCTCGCAGGGCCAGAGCGATCACCCGCTCCCCCATCTCCTCCAACGGCAGCGACACCGTCGTCAGCGGTGGTGTCAGGTCCCGTACCACCGGGATGTCGTCGAAGCCCGCCAGCGACACGTCCCCCGGCACCCGCAGCCCGCGTTCCCGCAAGGCGGCCAGCGCTCCCACCGCCATCACGTCCGTGGCGGCGAACAGGCAGGTGGCGTCGAGCCCTCGGTCCAGGAGGGCGGAGGCTCCGGCGTAGCCGCCCTCGCGGCTGAACGGGCCCTCCACGATCTGGTCGACCGAGACCCCGGCCGCCGCCAGGGCGTCGCGGAAGCCGCCGACCCGGTCCACGACGGTGCTGAGGCCGGGCGGGCCCGACAGGATGGCGAAGCGGCGGTGTCCGAGGGCGAGCAGGGCGCGGGCCAGGGCGGCGGCGCCCTCGCGGTTCTCCGGGAGTACGGTGTCGACGCGCAGGCTGCGGTGCCGGCTGACCACGGCGACGCGGCCGCCGGCGTTCAGGTAGGGGCGGAGTTCGACGTCCATGGCCCGTTCCCAGCCGCGGTCCTCGAAGCCGGAGCCGATCAGCAGGATCGCGCGGGCCCGCTGGGCGCGCAGCATGGAGACGTAGGCCACCTCGCGCGTGCTGTCGCGGAACGTGCTGGCCAGCATCACCAGCAGGTCGCGCTGCGCGGCGGCGCGCATGACGCCCCTGGCGATGCCGGAGAAGTAGGGGTCGCTGACGTCGTGGCAGATGACGCCGACGGTCTCGTTGGAGGCCCGGACGAGGGCCTGGGCGTGGGCGTTCGGTGTGTACGCGAGCTCGGAGGCGGCGGCCTCGACCCGGTCGCGCAGGTCTTCGCGGACCCTGGCGGTGCCGTTGAGGACGCGTGAGGCGGTGGCTAGGGAGACTCCGGCGGCCATGGCCACATCCCGGAGAGTGACGTGAACGCGATCGGCCACTCGCCCTCCTGTAACAGGAAGTTAACGACCATTGACCCCTGGACCATGCCGGGTTAGCGTACCGCAGGAAAGCGCTTTCAGATAGCGCTTTCTCGCATTTGGCCTGATGGCACGCGATGGAGGGATACCTTCGATCGTGGTACAGACCGCTGATGGAATCGTGCGGCGCGAGAGTCCGAGCTCGCGCGACCGCGTCGTGGAACTGGCGGACCGGTCCTGGCGGCCGTTCGCCCTGCTCGCCGCCTGCTACGCGATCTGGTGGGCGATCACCGAGTTCGAGATCGTGCCCAGGTTCCTCGTACCCTCGCCCGGAGTCACCCTCCAGGTGATGGCCGACAAGGCCGGCTACCTCGCCCACCACACCTTGGTGACCGGCTACGAGACGGTGCTCGGCTTCGCGATCGCCGTCGTCGTCGGCGTCGCCGCGGCAGTGCTCATGGTGGCCTCGGCCGAGGTCGAGAAGACCCTTTACCCGCTGCTGCTGTTCGCGCAGGTCGTACCGAAGATCGCGATCGCCCCGCTGTTCGTGGTCTGGCTCGGGTTCGGGCTGACGCCCAGGATCGTGGTCGCCGTGCTGATCGCGTTCTTCCCCGTCGTCATCTCCATGGTCACCGGCCTGAAGTCGGTGGATCCGGAGATGCTCCAGCTGGCTTCGACCATGGGTGCGAGCCCGGCGAAGACCTTCGCCAAGATCAGGTTTCCCGCCTCCCTGCCGTTCCTGTTCTCCGGGTTGAAGGTCGCCGTGACGCTCGCCGTCACCGGGGCGGTCGTGGGCGAGTTCGTCGGCGGCAACGACGGGCTCGGGTCGGTCATCCTGCAGGCCAACGGCAACATCGACACGCCCATGCTCTTCGCGGGACTCCTCGTCATGTCCCTGCTCGGCGTCGTGCTCTTCGTCGCCGTCGAGTTCGCCGAGCGGCTGCTGCTGCCCTGGCACGCCAGCCGCCGCGGCGACGCCGTAACCGTCACGTACTGAGCAACGATCCCGCCGAAGACCTCACCCCCTGAGGACGCCATGAAGACACGCACGCTGATCGCCGCCATAGCCCCGGCTCTGCTCCTGTTCGCCACCGCGTGCGGCTCCGGCGGCGGCGAGAAGACCACCAGCTCGTCGGGCAAGCAGCTCGACAAGGCCACGCTCACCCTCAACTGGTATCCGTACGGCGAGCACGCGCCCTTCTACTACGGCAAGACGAAGGGCATCTTCGAAAAACACGGCATCGACCTGACGATCCAGGCCGGGCAGGGCTCGCAGAAGACCGTCCAGGCCACCGGCGCCGGCCAGACGGACTTCGGCTGGGCCGACACCCCCGCGCTGCTCGGCGGAGTGAGCTCGGGCGTGCCGGTGAAGAGCCTGGGCGTCTTCCTGCAGACGACCCCGGCCTCGGTGCAGTTCTTCCAGGAGAAGAACATCACCAAGCCGGCGGACCTGAAGGGCAAGACGATCGCCTCGACGGCCGGTGACGCGCTCACCAAGACCTTCCCGGTGTTCCTCAAGGCCAACGGGATGAGCGACGCCGACGTCAAGCTGCAGAACACCGACCCGGCCGGCAAGATCGCGGCGGTCATGTCGGGGCAGACGGACGCGCTGCTCGGCTACGCCTCCGACCAGGGCCCGACCATGCAGAACAAGGCCGGCAAGCCGGTCGCGTACCTGCGCTTCTCCGAGTTCGGCCTGAACTACTACAGCAACGGCCTGCTCACCTCCTCCTCCTTCCTGCAGAGCAAGGCCGACCTGGTCAAGCGGATGGTCGCGGCCACCAGCGAGGCGTGGGCGGCGGCGGAGAAGGACCAGCAGGCCGCGGTGGACGCCATGAAGGGCGCCTCGGAGCAGCTGCCGCCGGCTCAGGTGCTGCTCGACCAGTTCAAGACCACGACCACGCTGCTGCACACCGACGCCACCCAGGGACAGGCGCCGGGCGTCAACACCGAGGCCGACTGGCAGAAGACGATCGACACCTTCGCCAAGGCCGGGATGGTCTCCAACCCGCAGGCGCCCAGCGCCTACTGGGACGCCAGCGTGGCGCCGAAGGGATGACCGTGACGCAACAGGCACCCGCCGTCGAGATCGACAAGGTGGCGGTGCGGTTCCGATCGAAGAAGCGCGACGTGGTCGCGCTGGAGAACGTGTCGATGGACGTCCGACCCGGCGAGTTCGTGTCCATCGTGGGCCCGTCGGGATGCGGCAAGTCGACGCTGCTCAAGCTGGTCTCCGGGCTGCTCAAGCCGTCGGCGGGCGCGGTGCGGCTGCTCGGCGGCACGGTCGGCGGCCCGCGCCACGACGTCGGGTACGTCTTCCAGCGCGCCGCCCTGCTGGAGTGGCGTTCGGCGCGCAAGAACATCCTGCTGCAGGCCGAGATGCGCGACATGCCGCAGAAGGAGGCCGCCGCCAGGGCCGACGAGCTGATCGAGATGACCGGGCTGACGGGCTTCGAGGACGCGTTGCCGCATGAGCTGTCCGGCGGGATGCAGCAGCGGGTGGCGCTGTGCCGCGCGCTGCTGCACCGGCCGCCGGTGCTGCTCATGGACGAGCCGTTCGGCGCGCTGGACGCCCTGACCCGCGAGCAGATGAACGTCGAGCTGCACCGCATCTGGCACGAGACCGAGACCACGGTGCTGCTCGTCACGCACTCCATCGCCGAGGCGGTCTACCTGGGCAACCGGGTGATCGTCATGACGCCGCGGCCCGGCACGATCGCCGAGGTCATCGACGTGGCGCTGCCACGGGTACGCGACTACGCGGCGACCATGTCCCAGCCCGCCTTCGCCGCCGCGACCAGCCACATCCGCGACCTGCTGGGGGCCGCCACGCACCACGATTGACCGCTCGGATCCACCCCCTCCCCCACTGAGAGGATTCCGATGCCCACTTTCGTCCGCTTGTGCGCGCTCGCACTGGTGCTGGTCCTGGCCCAGTTCATCGCGCCCACCGCCCACGCCGCCGACCAGGTGGAAGCCGCCGCGAAAGCTCCCGACTGCACGTTGGGCCGCACGGTCGTCCGCAAGACCAACGCCGCCACCAGCTGGGCCCCGGTCACCCCCGCCAAGTGGCAGTTCCCCGGCGACCAGGTGATCCTCGCCGAAGCCGGGGAAGCGCGCCCCGGCCCGCGCCGCCCCTTCGAGTACGCCGTGCTGACCAAGGGCCCGGTCTTCGGCTCGGTGCAGATCGACGCCGAGGTACGGCTCGACACGCCGACCAGCGTCAGCAACCGCGACGTGATCATCGTGTTCGGGTACCGCTCCGACCTGGAGTTCAACTACGCCCACCTGTCGCAGGACAACACCATCTATCCCCACAACGGGATCTTCGTGGTGAACAACGCCGATCGCCTGCGCATCGACGACCAGTGGAACGGCCAGGTCGGCGCGCCGCCCGCGGTCACCGATGAGGCGTGGCACAAGGTCCGCGTCCGCTACTGCGCGGACACCGGCCGCGTCTCGGTCTTCATGGACGGCTCCACGACACCGCTGATCACGGCCACGGACCGGACGTTCCCCTCGGGCCGCGTCGGCTTCGGCTCGTTCGACAACATCGGGCGGGTGCGCAACCTGACCGTCACCGGCACACCGGCCTGCGCCGACCGCTCCCAGCCCTGACCACCTGCGTCGAGCAACGCACAACCTCTCACGTCACCCTTCTTGACTCCTCCCCCTTCTCCCTTTACCGTCCCCGGTAAGCGCTTTCCAACAACCCCTCAGGTGGTGCACAGGAATGCCGAAATCCCCCCTCCGGTACCTCTTAGCCGCACTGCTGGCGACCGCGCTCTGGGCGCCGCCGGCCGCCGCGATGGACTCGACCCCGATCGACGATCCCATTCCGGAGAACCCCACCGCGTCCGGTCTCACACTGACGCTGACCGAGTACGCCACCTTCCCCAAGACCGAGCCGGTCCCCACGCCCACCGACCAACGGCTGATGCGCTGGGCCAGGATCAACAACATCGGCGAGATCCCCGACGGGTCGCGGCGCCAGTTCGTCAACGACCTCAACGGCAAGCTGTACCTGCTGAAGAACGGCCAGCCGCAGGAGTATCTCGACGTCGGTGCCACGTTCGCGCCGGACTTCCTCTCCGGCCGCGGTCTGGGATCCGGGTTCGGGTACGTCGCCTTCCATCCGGACTTCGCCCGTAACGGCAAGTTCTACACCGTACACACCGAGTGGGGCGCGGCCCTCACCACCAAGACGCCGGACCTGACGCCTCAGCCCGAGACCAAGTTCCACGGCGTGATCACCGAGTGGACGGCCACGAACCCGAAGGCCGACACCTTCAGCGGCACCCACCGAGAGGTGCTCAGGCTCGGCTTCAACGGCCAGGTCCACGGCATCCAGCAGATCGACTTCAACCCGTACGCGCGTCGCCGGGACGCCGACTACGGCCTGCTCTACGTCGCCTCGGGCGACGGCGGCCGGGGCGTGTCGAGCGACGACCCGCAGAACCTGGCCATCCCGCAGGGCAAGGTGCTGCGCATCGACCCCCTGGGCACGAACGCCGCCAACGGCAAGTACGGCATCCCGGCCAAGAACCCGTTCGTCACCAAGGCCGGCGCGATCGGCGAGATCTACGCCTACGGCATGCGCGACCCGCACCGCTTCAGCTGGGACCCGCAGGGGAACCGGCTGTTCCTCGGCCACATCGGCGAGCACGCCATCGAGGCCATCTACGAGGTCAAGGCCGGTGACAACCTGGGCTGGAGCGAGCGCGAGGGCTCCTTCGTGTTCAACAAGGCCGACCGCTGCCACCTGTACACGCTGCCCGACAACGACGCGTCGTTCGGCTACAACTACCCGGTCGCGGCCTACGACCACGACCCGCCGCCCGGCCACTCCTGCACGGCCGACAGCGGTCACGCGGTGGCCGGTGGGTTCGTCTATCGCGGCACGCGGCTGCCCCTGCTGTACGGCAAGTACCTGTTCGGCGACATCGTCGACGGCCGCGTCTTCTTCACCATCGCGAGCCAGATGCGGCAGGGCGGCCCGCGGGCCACGATCTACCAGCCCAAGCTCGTGAACGCCAGCGGCGCCACGGTCACCATGAAGGATCTGGCCGGGGACGCCCGGGTGGACCTGCGCCTGAGCCGCGACGGCGCGGGCGAGCTCTACCTGCTGTCCAAGGCCAACGGCAAGATCTGGAAGGTCACCGGCGCCTGCATGACGGCGACGCCATGAGGCACCGCTATCTGGCCCCGGTGGTGGCTCTCGTCCTGACGGCGACGCTCGCCACCCCGGCCGCCGCCCACGACCGGCCCGGCGTACTGCCCACGCTGCGCCACAACCTCATCGCCGCCTACGACTTCGAACACCCGGTCCCCGGAAACCCCGCGCAGGAGCGCGACCAGGGGAAGTCGGGCACGGACATCACGCTGATCAACGGCGGCGCCGCCATGCGCAACGACGACGGCGCGCATCGGGGCAGCCGCCACTCGATCCAGCTCCAGCAGGTGAACCCCGCCACGACGGGCAACGACGACTGGAAGGCCGGGATCTACTCCGAGACCGGAGTGCCCACCCTCCACGCCTTCAACGCCGTCAAGGGCGCCACCGTCATGGGCTGGTTCAAGATGACCGGCGAGAACCCCAGCCTCAACTCCAACACCGCGGACCCGGCCGACCGCTACGGAGCGATCGGGCTGGCCGGGGTGCTCAGCGGCAACTCCCAGGGCCATGACGTCAGAGCGCTGCTCGAACTCATCACGGTCAACGGTGAGCTGCGCGTGGTCGCGCTGGGCAGGCGCGTCGACGGCAGCAGTTCCCAGACCTTCGCCGCGAGCGAGCCGTGGCAGAGCGTGCTTCCCCAGGGCGAATGGGTCTTCCTGGCGGCCACGTTCGACTACGACAACGCCACGATGCAGCTCTACAAGAACGGCCGCCCGCTCGACGGCTTCTACACGCTCACGGGCGACCCGTGGGGCGTGGAGGGGGCGCCGGAACCCGATCTCACCTCGGCCACCGACCCCAGAGGCATCAAGATCGGAGGTAGCTATCCGCAGAACACCAGAGAGAACAACCCCTGTAACTGCCGGATGGACGATCTGATGTTCCTCGACAGGGTCGCGGCCCCCCTGGAGATCTGGGCCCAGTACAAGCTGGCGACCCGAGGCTGAACGGCTTGGGCTGGGAGGACTCCCACCGCCTTCCCAGCCCTCCGTCAGCCGTTAGTCTGCATCTGTTTGGTCCTGTGGTCCTTGAGATGGAGCTCACCGTGGAGACGCTCCTTCAAAGCGTCAAGCACCTTGCGGCTGGACAGCACGGTCCAGCGGTTGCCGACCAGGTGCGGGTTGTATTCGGGCGCGGTGTCCATCCAGGCGTCCTTGCCGGCCTGGGTGGCGAACGTCGACACGAAGAACTGACCCTCGTCCGTCTGGCAGAAGCCCGTACGAATGTCCTTGGCGTTGACCTGGATCTTCGGCTTGCACCCGACCTTCTCGGCCAGTTGCTCGACGGTGTAGACGTTGTTGTCGACCGTGGCGGGCTTCTGCACGATGGGCTCGCCCCCGGCCATCGCGGCGCTCTGGCCGGCTCCTACGGAACCGCTGGCGTTCGTACAACCGGCCACGAGCCCGACCAGCAGCGCAGTAGCGGCCAGACGTGGAAATGTCGTCATGTGCCGAGATACGCAACCCTGGTGGGCCGGGTTCAGTTCGTTTGAGATTAAACCGAGATCCAGCGCCGGAGCTCCTTCTGGAAGGTCAGCTGTTGAGTACTGTGCGGGTGTGTTCGGTCAGCAGCGAGAGTCCGAAAGGATCGACTGATACCGAGGTGGCGGACAGGATGACGGCGCCGGTCCCGGCGTCGCGGTCGAGCCCGGCCCAGGACCGGAAGCCGCCGGTGCCGCCGTTGTGCCAGGTGATCTGACGCCCTTCGGCCTCGATGGTGATCCAGCCCGCGCCGATGCGTGCTCCCTTACCGAAGGGGGCGACCGGATCGAGGGCGGCGATTCCGGCGGCGGAGCCGTCGAGCAGCGCGGCCACCAGGCGGGCCACACCCCGGACGGAGGATCGGATGCCGCCTGCGGGCCCTATCGCTTCCCCGGTCCACGGTTGCCGTGGCTCACCCCGCCGGTTCCTGCCGATGAGCGCGTTCGGCCCGAGCTGATCAACCGCCTTGGGCAGGTAGAAGTGGTCGAGCCCCAGCGGATCGATGACGCGCTCGTGAAGAAGTCGCCCGTAAGACCTTCCGGCCGCGCCGGCGAGCGCATGACCGAGCAGCTCGAACCCGAAGTTGGAATAGCGCGTTCGCGGCCTGCCCACCCGTACCTTCCGGGCTTGGGTGAGAAGCTGCTCGAGGTTGTCGCCGTAAGGGTTGGTGCCGTGCCGCCAGAGGGCGATGGCGCGCCGCAGCGGGCGCGCCGACCTGGGCAGTCCGGGCAGCCCCGACCGATGCTGAGTGAGCGAGGCCAACGTCACGCGCGCGGCCGGGACATCGCCGAGCGGCAGCAGCTCGCCCAGGGTCGACTCGCGCCGGATCTCCCCGCGTTCCAGCGCATCGGCGTACAACAGCCCGGTGACCGCCTTCGAGATCGACCCGATCTCGAAGTCCGCGTCCAGGTCGGCGCCACGACTGGCCACCGTCACGCCGGCCGGGGAGATCAGCGCGGCGGCCGCCACAGGGTGCTGGGGGCCCAGCAGTCCTTCAAGATCCATCCCGCCAACCTATAGGGCCCTCCGCTCGGGCCCGTGTTCGCGCCCAAGAGCGAGGAGTTCAGCGGGGAGGAGTTCAGCGCAGCACGACACAGCCGCGCTCCACCAGGCGGCGCAGCGCGTCAGGCTCGCCGTCGAGCTTGTTCCAGCGCAGGTCGAGCTTCTCCAGGGCGGGCAGCTCGCCAAGGCTCTCCGGCAGCGTCCTGAGCCGGTTGTTGCGCAGATCCAGGTGTGTGAGCCGGGCCAGCCCCGCGACCGCGCCGGGCAGCGCGCGCAGTTGATTGTTGCGCAGGTCGAGCACGCGCAGCTCGCCGAGCTCGCCGATCGAGTCCGGCAGCGCGGTCAGCCGGTTGCCCTGCAGATGCAGCTCGCGCAGCCGGCCCAGCCCGCCGATGGAGCCGGGCAGCCTCTCCAGCCGGTTGTTGTAGAGCCGCAGCTCGACCAGCGACGCCATGCGGCCGAGCGCCTCGGGCAGGCCGGTCAGCCGGTTGTCGGTCACGTTGAGGTAGGCGAGCCGGTCGAGCCGGCCGATCGCGGCGGGCACCTCGGTGAACCGGTTGTCGCTCAGGTAGAGGTAGTCGGTCAGGCCCAGGTCGCCGATCTCGGGCGGGATCGTGGCGAGGTCGTTGTGCCCGAGGTCGAGCATGCGCAGCCCGGTCAGCCCGCCGATCGCCGCGGGTACCTCGGTGAGTGCGTTCTCGGCCAGGTTGAGCGATTCGAGCCGGGTCAGCTTCCACAGCGCGTCGGGCACGCCGGTCAGCCGGTTGCCGCCCGCCGCCAGGTGCCGCAGCCCGCCGCCGAGCCGCTCGGGCAGCGTCTCAATGGCGTTGCCGTACAGGTACAGCGTCTCCAGGTACGGCGGGCAGCCGGGCACCTCGGTCAGCAGGTTGCCGTCGAGGTGCAGCGCCCGCAGCCCGGTGAGTCCCGTCAGGTCCGGCAGCGAGCGCAGGCGGTTGCCGTCGAGCCGGAGCTCGGCCAGCGACGTCAGGCCGCCCAGCCACGCGGGGAGCTCGGTGAGCTCGTTCCAGGCCAGGTCGATCAGCCGGACCTGGCTGAGCTCGGCGGGGTCCGAGCCGGGGAACGTGGTCAGGCCCGCGGCGGGTGCGCGCAGTTCGTCATGGATCGTCACGGCGCCGATCCTCGCACGCCGCCGCCGCAAGCCCGCTCAGGCTTCCGGCTCGGCGAGGTTCCTGAGGTCGAACAGCTCCGACGGCGAGATCGGCATGCGGTCGATCTCGATGCCCTCCGCGTCCTCGATCGCCCCCGCGATCACCGCCGAGACCGGGATCACCCCGGCCTCCCCCGCCCCCTTGATGCCGAGCGGGTTGAGCGGTGACGGCGTCTCCAGGTGGGCGGTCTCGATGTGCGGGATCTCCGTGACGTACGGCATGAGGAAGTCCATGAACGAGGCGTTGAGCAGCTGCCCGTGCCCGTCGTACACCATCCGCTCGTAAAGGGCGCCGCCGATGCCCTGGGCCACTCCCCCGTGGATCTGCCCCTCCACGATCATCGGGTTGATCAGCCGCCCGCAGTCGTGCACGACCGCGTACCGCAGGACCTTGATCTCGGCGGTCAGCGGGTCGGTCTCGACGATGGCGGCGTGCATCCCGGCCGCGAACGTGGACCTGATCGGCGAGTAGTAGTCACGCCCCTCCAGCCCCGGCTCCTCGCCCTCGGCCACCGGCGGTTTGTCGGGCGAGGAGACGCCGGAGAACTGGGTGGCCTTGGCCGCCTCCTCGTCGAAGGCGTAGCGCAGCGGGTTGGCCAGGACCGCGATCGTGGACAGCGGGATGGAGGCGGTCGGGGCGCCCACGACGTGCACCAGGCCGTCGGCGATCTCCAGGTCGGCCGGGTCGGCCTCCAGCGCGTCGGCGGCGATGCGCAGCGCCTTCTCCCGCACCTTGCGGCAGGCCAGCGCGATGGCGTTGCCGCTCATCACCGCCGCGCGGGAGGCGAACGTGCCGACCGCGTACCCGAACCTGCGCGTGTCGCCGGTGACGACCGAGATCCGCTCGATGGGCACGCCCAGCTCGCTGGCGGCGATCTGGGCGAACGCGGTCTCGTGGCCCTGCCCCTGCGAGGTGAGGCCGGTGGAGACGTGTACGCGGCCGTCGGAGGTGATCTGGACGTGGCCGCCCTCGTAGGGGCCGACGCCGGTGCCCTCGACGTAGCAGCCGATGCCGATGCCCCGGTGCCGGCCGGGCTGGAAGTCGTCCCAGCCGATGAGCTCCTTGAGCATGCGGAGCATCTCGGGGTAGTCGCCGCTGTCGTAGATCAGCGGGCGTCCGTCCTGGAAGATCAGGCCCTGGTCGTAGGGGAACTCGTCGGGGCGGATGAAGTTCGCCGCGCGTACCTCGGTGCGGTCCTTGCCCAGGTGGCGGGCGATCTTGTCCATCGTCCGCTCCATGCAGAACACGGCCTGCGGCCGCCCCGCGCCCCGGTACGGGGTCACCTGCACAGTGTTGGTGTAGACGGCGGAGAACTCGACCCGGTAGGCCCCGATCCGGTACGGCCCGAGCAACTGCGTCGAGGTGATGATCGGGACGATGATCCCGTACGGCGTGTAGGCCCCGTGATCGTGCAGGATCGTCACGTCCAGCCCTTGAACCACCCCGTCGTCGTCGAAGCCGACCCTGACGTGCTGCACCTGACCCCGCTCGTGGGCGGAGGAGATGAAGTGCTCACGCCGGTCCTCGGTCCACTTGACCTCCTGGCCGAGCCGCATCGCCGCCCACGGCACCAGGATCTCCTCCGGCCATGGGTGCACGATCTTCACTCCGAAGCCGCCGCCCACGTCGGGCGCGATCACCTCGACGTGCGGCAGGGGCAGGCCCAGGGCCGCGGCGACGGCCATGCGGACGCTGGTCGAGGTCTGGGTGCTGGTGTAGACGCGCAGGTCGGAGCCGTCCCAGCGGGCGTACACGCCGCGCCCCTCCAACGGCATGCTGGCGCTGCGCTCGATGTCGAGCCGGAAGCTCAGCGTGTGCGGCGACGCCTCGATGGCCTCGCGGGCGCTCCGGCCCGCCTGGTCCGGCACCTCCTGCACCAGATGGGCGCCCACGTTGCCCGGCACGTCCTCGTGGACCAGCCGCACGCCCTGGACCGCCTCCTCGATGCCCACGACCGGCTTGAGCGGCTCGTAGTCGACCTCGATCAGCGCGCAGGCGTCCTCGGCGAGGTAGCGGTCCCTGGCCACGACCATCACCACGGGCTCGCCCACGTGCCGGACGACGTCCCTGGCCAGGGGGTAGGCGGTGCGGCCGTGGGTGAGCGCGGGATGCGGGATCAGCAGGGGCAGGGGGCGGCCCACGCGCTCGGGCAGGTCCTCCCAGGTGTAGATGGCGACCAGGCCGTCCACGTCGAGCGCGGCGCTCACGTCGACGTCGCGGACGCGGGCGTGGGCGTGCGGCGAGCGCACGAACGCCGCGGCCAGCGCGCCGGAGCCCAGGTCGTCGAGGTAGCGGCCGCCGCCGGTGAGCAGCCTGGGGTCCTCCCGGCGCTGGACCGGCTCCCCGAACAGCCTGGTGGTCATCCCTAGGTCTCCTCGGCGATCAGCTCCGCCGCCCGGTGGACGGCCTTCACGATGTTCTGGTAGCCGGTGCAGCGGCACAGGTTGCCGGAAATGCCGTCGACCACCTCCTCGTCGGTGGGCGCCGGGTTGTCGCGCAGCAGCGCGGTCACCGTACAGAGGAAACCCGGTGTGCAGAAGCCGCACTGCAGCCCGTGGCACTCCGCGAACGCCCGCTGCACCGCCGACATCCCGTCCGCCCCGGCCAGCCCCTCCACCGTGGTGATCTCGCTCCCGTCGACGGTCACCGCGAACGTCAGGCACGAGCGCACCGGCTCGCCGTCCAGCAGCACCGTGCAGCAGCCGCACACGCCGTGCTCGCACCCCACGTGCGTGCCGGTCAGCCCGAGGTCGTGGCGCAGGCAGTCGGACAGCAGCCGCCGGCCGGGCACCCGCACGCGCCGCGCGGCTCCGTTCACCACCAGTGTGATCTCGCGCTCGCGCTCCAATCCGGCCTCCCTCACGTACCTGCTGGGCTGCTACCCCACGGTCCCGCCGCCTCACGAGCCGTGTCCTTGAGCGCCGCCTCCCGGGCGGCGTCCTTCAGCGCCTGCTCGGCGAGGACGCCGACCAGATGCAGCCGGTACGCGGCGCTCGCGTGGATGTCGTCGTCCGGCTCGGTCGCTTCCCGTACGGCCCGCGCCACGCCCGCCCAGTCGACGCTGGAGGCGGGGCGGAGCTCGCACAGCCCGCCCACGTCCACGACCACCGGCACGGGGCCGACGCTGACGCAGGCCACCCGGGCGGCGGTGACGCGCAGGTCGTCGTCCAGCGTGACCATCGCGCACACCCCGGCCAGGGCGTAGTCGCCGTGTCTCCTGGCCACCTCGCGGAACGCCGTGCCCGACCGTTCCGGCGGTGCCGGGAAATAGGCGGAGACGGCGAGTTCGCCTGGCTGGACGGCCGACTCCATCGGCCCGACGAAGAAGTCGGCGGCCGGCACCTCCCGGCTCACCACGCCCTCGGCGGCGTCCAGCCGGGACAGCCGTACCGACCCGCCGAGCAGGGCCAGCACGGCGGGCAGCTCGGCGGCCGGGTCGGCGTGCACCAGGCTGCCCACCACGGTGCCCCTGTTGCGGATCACCGGGTGGGCGACCAGCCGGAGCGCCTGCCGCAGCAGCGGATGTCCGGCCAGCCGTTCCACCTGGGCGTGTCTGGCCAGCGCGCCCACGGTGACGCCTTCGGGGGCGAGGTCGAGGGTGGCCAGCGACTCGACGCGGTTGATGTCGACCAGATGCTCGGGCGCCGCCAGCCGCATGTTGAGCATGGGGATCAGGCTCTGGCCGCCCGCGAGCACCTTGCCGCGCGGGCCCACCTGGGCGAGGACGTTCAGGGCCTCGCCGAGCTCGCGCGGCGCGTGGTGTTCGAAGGGCGGCGGCTTCACCCGGTCTCTCTCCCCGCGGTGGCTGTGCCGGCGGGCCGCCCGGCGATGAAGCGCAGCAGGTGGTAGCCGCCCACCACGACGATCGTGCCGAACGCGATGCCCTCCAGCCGGAAGTCGCCGCTGATCAATTGCTTCACCGGTCCGATCGCCAGGATGATGCCCGCGCCGATGGGGACCATGTTGACCGGGTCGGCGAAGTTCACCCGGTTCTCGATCCAGATCTTGGCGCCGAGCAGGCCGATCATGCCGTACAGGATGACCGTCACGCCGCCCAGAACGCCTGCCGGAGTCGCGGAGACCAGCGCGCCGAACTTCGGGCTGAGCCCGAACAGGATGGCGATGAGGGCGGCGATGTAGTAGGCGGCGGTGGAGTAGACCTTGGTGGCGGCCATGACGCCGATGTTCTCGGCGTAGGTGGTGGTGGGCGAGCCGCCGACGGCGCTGGTCACCACGGTGGCCAGGCCGTCGGCGGCGATGGCGCGGCCGATGTACGGATCGACGTCGGTGCGCGTCATCTCTCCCACGGCCTTGACATGACCGATGTTCTCCGCGATCAGCGCGATCACCGCGGGCAGCACGAGCAGCACGGCCGAGAACTTGAAGTCTGGCAGATGAAACGGCGGCAGGCCGAACCATGGCGCCGCCTCCAGCTTGGAGAAGTCGACGCGCAGATGCGGGGCGATCTTGAGCGCGCCGTCGGTATAGGCGGGGACCTGGCCGAAGAGCTGGTCGGCCACCCAGGACAGCGCGTAGCCGACGATCAGGCCGAGCAGGATGCCGATGCGCCCGATGAAACCCTTGAACGCCACCACGATCACGAACGTCACCAGCATCGTGATCAGCGCCATCCACTGGTCCTGCGGCCAGTAGACGTCCGCCACCACGTAGGCCAGCCCGAACCCGATCAGCATGACCACCGCGCCGGTGACGATCGGCGGGAAGATCCGGTGGATGATCTGCACCCCGAGGAAGTGCACGGCGAGCCCGGCCAGCGCGAGCACGAACCCGACGATGAGGATCGCGCCGGTCACGATGGCATCAGCGCCGGGGGTGTCACCGCCGAACACCGCCCTGATGGCCAGCACACCGCCCACGAACGACGCGCTGGTGCCCAGGTAGCTGGGGATCTTGCCCTTCACGATCAGCAGGAACATGATCGTGGCCACGCCGGACATCATGATCGCGACATTGGGGCTCAGCCCCATCACCAGCGGGAACACGAACGTCGCGCCGAACATCGCGATCACGTGCTGCGCGCCGAACCCGATCATGCGCGGCCAGGTCAGCCGCTCGTCGGGCTTGACGACCTCTCCGGGAGCCAGATGCTTGCCGTCGCCGTGTTTGGTCCAACCGAAAACCATGTGAGCCCCTCTTCACCCGGGCTGCCGCTTCCAGTGCCGCCCCGCAGGCTCCTTCCGCATCCCGCTCCAGATTCGTGCTGCCGTTGCGGGCACATTAGGCCCGCAGGCGTGCTCGTACACGGGCATGATCTGCCAAATTCGCTTTCCTGACCAGAGGAGTGGTCGCGCACTACCTTCGGGGGGTTCGGTGAGATCGGTCAGTTCCAGTGCGGCGGACGGTGGTAGACGGCGCCGTCGCGGCCGCGCACCAGATCAGGAAATTGGGAACGCCGCACGACGGCCGCACCGAGGGGGAACCACGCGTCGCTCACCTTCCGCAGGTGATTGGACCGCCTTCCAGGAGGAAACACCGCAACGACCTTGGTCTTGGTACCGCGTCTCTCATCGAGTTGCTTGATGCCGTGGATAGCGGCACAGAGATCGGAGTCGGCTGACACCAGCAGCACCACATCGACCTGACCGGTCGCCACATCGCTCACCATCGCCGTGGCAAGCGCGACATCGGACTGCTTCTCGGCATACGTTCGCCGACTCGCTCCGCAGCTACGACACCGCACCACCTGCTCCTGGTATCGACCCAGGATCACCTCCACGCCCCGGCTCGCCACTGCCGCCATATATGCCTCCTGACGCGCCATCGCGGGCGGGTCGTCGCGGATGGCGGCGGTGAAGTAGCGGACCGAGACGAGGCTCTGCCCTGGTTGAAGGAGACCAACCGACATCGACCAGAGGTCCAGCCACAACAGTCTCCGCCCCCCGAGTTCGCGCAAGCCGTAGTAGAGGTTGAAGCCGTCGACATACACACCGACACGCTCGAATTCCGGATTCGACTTGTCGCCCATCGCCATCACGCCCTAACATGGAGTCACCACCCCCGGGGGTACGTTCCCGGGCTCTACGGCCCCCGCTTGGGGGCCGTTTATTTTTCACTCTCATGTTCGAGGATAGTAAACAGCGAGTAACGCTGTGATGACTTTGAGCGACCTCGGGGCATCCGAATGTACAATGGAGTCATGCAACGCCCGGGGCTACGTTCCCGGGCTCTACGGCCCCCAGCTAAGGGGGCCGTTTCTTTTCGTTCAGGTGGCCTCAGTGCACCTGGATCGAGAACCCCTCCCCCGTCACCACCTGCCCCGTCCGGATCTTGCACGTCTTCCGGAGCTCCACCTCCCCGTCCACCGACACCATCCCCTCGGCGATCAGGTGTTTGGCCATGCCGCCCGTCTCCGTGACCCCGCAGTACTTCAGCAGGTCACACAGCGGGATGAAGTCGGAGCGCAGTTCGAAGTCCACGACCACTCAGCCTAGATGCCCCGCATGCGCAGCACGTGCAGGGCCAGGGTCAGGTTGAGGCGCAGGTGGGGGTCGTCGGTGAAGTTGCCGAGCAGGCGCTCCAGCTTGCCGATGCGGTAGCGCAGCGTGTTGTAGTGGAAGTGCAGCCGCCTGGCCGTCTCCGCCACGTTGAGGTTGGTCTCCAGGAGCACCTGCAGGGTCCTGCGCAGGTCGGAGTTCTCCGCGTCGTCGTCGAGGGCCAGCGGGCCCAGCGTCTCGCGGACGAACGCGTGCAGTTCCTCCGTGTCGTTCACCAGCGACAGCAGCCGGTACACGCCCAGCTGGTCGAAGTGGGCCACCGCGCCGGGGCCGTGGAGCTGGCGGCCGACGCGGGCCGCCTTCAAAGCCTGCGAGTACGCCTCGGGCAGCAGGTCGGCGCCGGGCGACGGGCGGGAGGTGCCGGTCGAGAACGTGGCGGGCGGCACGTCGGCGAAGGCGGAGGCGGCGTCCTTGGCCACCCTGGCGGCGTCCACCGTGGCGTCCAGTACGGCCACCACCTCGTGCGAGAAGCCCGCGACCGCGCCCTGGGGGTCGTGGCGGCGCATCGCCGCGACCCAGCACGAGACCAGGCGGTCCTGGGTGGCGCGTTCGTCGCCGTCCGGGTCGAGTTCGGCGACCAGCACGGTGACGGGCCGTTCCAGATCCCAGCCGAACGCCCTGGCCCGCGCCGTGACGCGCTCGGCCGTGCCCGCCCGGCCGGTGAGCACGTCGCGCAGGAAGTCGGCGCGGTACTTGCTCTCGACGGCGTTGACCGCCTCCTGCCTGGTGACGACGAGCGCGGCGACGGTCGCGGCGCGCTCCAATATGCCGACGTCGCTGTCGCGGAGCGTCCCGGCCGGGCTGTAGGCGACGATGCGGCCGTGGTGGTGGCCGCCCGCGAGGACGGGGACGGAGGCGAACGCGCGGGTGCGGCCCGCCGTACCGGAAGCGGGCCTGCCGGAAGGAGTGCGGCCCGAGGCGGGGACGAGCGGCGGCCCCTCGTGCGCGATCGACTCCCACAGGAGGGTCACGTGGTCGGGCGGCCCGGCGGTGGCGAGCACCCGCCCGCCGCCGTCCACCGCCGCCACCGCCACGTCGAGCAGCGCGGCCACCTCGGCGGTCACCTCGTCCAGCCCGCCGCCGGCCAGCACCACCTGGACCAGCGCCCGGTGTGCCTCCTCGGCGCGGGCGAGCACGGCGGCCTGGCGGTTGAGGATGTCGGTCAGCACCTGGTTCAGGATGTCGTCGAAGCCGACGTCGTTCGGCAGCAGGATGAGCGGGAACCCGAGCCGGTCGGCCTGCTCGACCATCTCGTCGGGGAGCTTGTCCACGTACCTGCCGAGCTTGATCGCCAGGGCCGCCAGCTTGCGCTCGTCGAGGTCGGCCACCAGACGGCCGAGCGACTGGGGGGTGTTGCGCAGCGGGTAGCCGGTGGTCAGCAGCAACTCGTGCGGCTTGACCCAGGCCAGGATGTCGGGCACCTCCATGACGTTGAGGCGCTGCACGATGCGGCCCAGCCCGCTCTCTCCCGCGATGAGGCGGGCGTCCGCGAGGGTCGATACGCCGAGCACCTCCCCCACCGAGACGCCGTGGGTGATCGTGCCCGTGCTCGCGAGACGGACTGGGGGCTCCATGTGGAGATTGTGACCCCAGAAGCGGTCTGTCAGGAAGAGCCAACCTTCACGCTGACTCTTGGCAAATTTCTCCGTACGGACGGTTGTGCGGCACGTTCTACGGTCAGGTCCAGAGCCGGTAGGGAGGTTCGGTGACCGTCGGTATTCATGCGAGGCGCCCGCGTACCCCTGTGACAGGAGCGGCCAGCGCGGCGGTACGCCCTGTGCTGGAGGCGCCGCGCAGCCCCGCGCGGGTGCTGGCCGTCTTCCCCGCCGGGGTGTACCTGGAGGTCAGGACCGAGCTGGAGCCGTCCGTGCTGGCCGTCATCACGGGCGCGGCGACGCGGCTGCCCAACTCCGTGCTGCTGGCCGCCGACCTGCCGCGCGTCACCGTGGGTGACGAGGCCGCCGTGGGCGACGGCGCCATCGAGCTGGGGCGGCTGAGCGTACGGGCGCGCCGCTGGTGGGATCCCGCGCCGCCGCTCGGCCGGGTCGATCCCGTACGGCTCAGACAAGCCGCCCCTCGTCTGACCCCCGGCGAGCCGGGACTGGCGGGCAACGACGCCATCGAGCTCCTGGCGGCCAGCTGCGCGAGCGGCCGGTTGCTGGGCGCGGTGACGGCGGCCGAGCGCCTGGTCGGCCTCGGTCCGGGTCTGACGCCGAGCGGGGACGACGTGCTGGCCGGGCTGCTGGTGACGCTCAGGCACCTCGGCGCGGCGGCCGGGGCGGAGCGGGCGGTGTGGCTGGCGGACTGGCTGGCCGCGACCGTGACGTACGACGCCCGCACCCGTACGACGCCGATCTCGGCGACCCTCCTGCACTGCGCGGCCAGAGGCGAGGCCAGCCCCGAGGTGATCGCCGTGCTGCGCGGCATCGCCGGGCGGCAGGAGCTCGAACCGGCGCGGCGGCAGCTGCGGCGGCTCGGCCACACCTCCGGGTCCGACCTGCTCCAGGGCATCTCCATCGGCCTCGACGCCGTCCTGGCCATGACGGAGGCCCCGGGCCATGCCCTCAAGGCCCCGAGTCCGGGCCACGCCCTGAGCGTGACCGGATGACCCGCGACGCGGTGCTGCTGCGCAAGGGCGTCTACCACGACTCCGTCACCCTCATGCGCGTCAGCCGCTCGCTGTCGGACCTGCCCGGCATGCGGGTGGCCATCGTCGCCATGGCCACGGAGCTGAACCTGGCCCTGGCCCGCGACCTGGGCTTCGACCTGCCCCCCGCCGACCCGGGCGACCTGCTCGTCGCCCTGCGCGGCGACAGCGTGGACACCGCCACCGGCGAGCTCGACCACGCCCTGGCCAGGTTGTCCGCCTCCCAGACCCGGGCGGCCGCCGACCAACCCCCGCTCACCACTCTCTCGGCCGCCAGAAACCCGGCCGACCTGGTGCTCGTGTCGGTTCCGGGAGAGCACGCGTTCGCCGAGGCGCTCGACGCGGTCCACGCGGGACTGCCCGTGATGATCTTCAGCGACGGCGTGCCGGTCGCCCAGGAGCGGCGCCTCAAGCTGCTGGCCGAGGAGCGTGACGTGCTGGTCATGGGCCCCGACTGCGGCACCGCCGTGATCGCCGGGGCAGGGCTGGGCTTCGCCAACGTGCTCAGGCCGGGCCCGGTCGGCGTCGTCGCGGCCTCCGGCACCGGCGCCCAGCAGGTGACGTCCCTGCTCGACCAGGCGGGCGCCGGGGTCAGCCACGTGCTCGGCGTGGGCGGCAGGGATCTGTCGGCCGAGGTGGGCGGGCTGTCGGCGATGCGGGCGCTGCGCATGCTGGACGACGACCCGGCCACCGAGCTGATCGTGCTGGTCTCCAAGCGGCCCGACCCGGCGGTGGCGCGGGCCGTACAGGAGGTGGTGGAGAGGCTGGGCACGCCGGTCGTCTCGGCGCTGCTCGGGGAGCGCGATCTGACGGCGGCCACGGAGGAGGCGCTGCGTGCCCTCGGCCGGCCCGTTCCCGCCTGGGAGTCGTGGCCCGGCTGGTCGCCCGCGTCGGCGTACACGAAGCTCAAGGGCGTCTACTCCGGCGGCACGCTGTGCGCCGAGGCGAGCCTGATCGCCGGGGCGGGCGAGTTCACCGACTACGGCGACGACGCCTACACCAGGGGCCGCGCCCATCCGATGATCGACCCGACGCTCCGCCTGGAGGCCCTCGCGCAGGTGGAGCCGGGCGACGTGATCCTCATGGACGTCGTGCTCGGCCACGGCGCCGACCCCGATCCCGCCGCCTCCCTCGCCTCGGCCGTCGCCCACGCCACCCACCACGGAGCCACCGTCGTCGTCGCGCTCATCGGCACCGAGGGCGACCCTCAGGGCCTGCACCGGCAGGCCGCGGCGTTCCGCGAGGCGGGCGCCACCGTCTTCACCTCCAACGCCCAAGCCGCCCGGCACGCCAGGAACCTCCTTTGACTCTGCTCTCCGGTCCGCCCCACGTGATCACCGTCGGCGCCGCACTCCTCCAGGAGTCGCTCGACGCGCAGGCCGTGCCCACGACCGCCGTCGCGTGGCGGCCGCCCCTGCCCGGCACCGCGGACGCGCTGGCGAAGGTGCTCGCCGACCCACGTCTGCCCGCGGCCAACGAACGGGCCGTCGGCCGCCTGACCTCGGCCCGCCCTCAGCTCGTCGGGGTACGGCGGGCCTCGGAGGTGCTCGACCTGCCCGAACGGATGTTCCTGCACGCCGGGCCGCCCATCGACTGGGAGCGCGCGTCGGGCCCGATGCGCGGGGCGCTGATCGGCGCGATGCTGCTCGAGGAGTACGCCCACGACGTGCCGGCGGCCGAGGAACTGCTGGCCTCCGGCCGGGTGCGCCTGGAGCCCTGCCACCGGCACGCCACGGTCGGCCCGATGGCGGGCGTGGTGAGCCCGTCGATGTGGATGCTGGAGGTACGCGACGCCGAGCACGGCGGCACGGCGTACTGCTCGCTCAACGAGGGCCTGGGCAAGGTGCTGCGTTACGGCGCGTACGGGCCCGAAGTGCTGGAGCGGCTGCAGTGGATGGACCGCGTGCTCGGGCCCGTCCTGTCGGCCGCGATCGAGCTGGGCGGCCCGATCGACCTGCGCGCGATGATCGCGCAGGCGCTGCAGATGGGCGACGAGCTGCACAATCGCAACCGGGCCGCCACCTCGCTGTTCCTGCGCGAGCTGGCCCCCTGGGTGGTCGAGGCGGCGGCCGGCAGCGCCGCCGAGGTGCTGCGCTTCGTCAACGGCAACGACCACTTCTTCCTGAACGCCGCCATGGCCGCGGGCAAGGTGAGCACCGACGCGGCCAGGAACGTACCCGGCTCCTCGATGGTCGTCGCCATGGCCCGCAACGGCACCGATTTCGGGGTACAGGTCTCGGGGCTGGGCGATCGGTGGTTCACCGGGCCGGCGGGCGTGCCGGACGGGCTCTACCTCGGCGCGTACGGCCCGGCGGACGCCAACCCGGACATCGGCGACTCCACGATCACCGAGACGTCGGGCCTGGGCGGGTTCGCGATGGCGGCGTCCCCGGCCATCGTGCGGTTCGTCGGCGGCGAGGTGGCGGACGCGGTGGCGGCGACCCGGTCCATGTACGAGATCACGCTCGCCGAGCATCCCGCCTACCAGATTCCGGGGCTCGGCTTCCGCGGCACGCCGGTCGGCATCGACATCACACTGGTGGCCAGGACGGGCGTGTTGCCCGTCGTCAACACCGGTATCGCGGGCCGCGTGGCGGGCACCGGCCAGGTCGGCGCGGGCCTGGTGAAGCCCCCGGTGGAGGCATTTACCGCCGCATTGCTCGCCCTGGCCGCCGACCGTAATTGATCCATTTGATGGGTGATATTGCGACACGTCAAGGCGTTTGTAAGAGCCGAGTTGTGGTTCCCTTGGGAATGACCTGCCTATATCGTGGCCAACGCTCATAATCTTGACGTATGGCGGCGCGACGCTTGTGACCGATGAGGCTGGAGATTGGGGCGGGAACATGGCAGCCGACCGCTTGCTCAGCGGACCCGGTGCGGAGGGAAACGCTTCACAGAGCCAGGGTCGTTTGATCGGCAGGCGCTACCGGTTGATGTCACCGGTCGGCCGGGGCGGCATGGGGATGGTGTGGCACGCGCATGACGTGCTGCTCGCCCGAGACGTCGCGGTCAAGGAGCTGATCCTGCCGTACGGGCTCGACCAGGCGGGCAAGCAGGTGGCCCACCGGCGCATGCTGCGCGAGGCCAGGTCCGCCGCGCGGCTGACGCACCCGGGCATCGTGACCGTGCACGACGTCGTCGAGGAGGACGGCCGGCCGTGGATCGTCATGGAACTGGTCCGGGCGTGGTCCCTGGAGCAGGCGGTCCGGCAGAGCGGACCCCTCCCGGTGATCCAGGCCGCCGAGATCGGCATCCGGGTGCTCGACGCGGTCCGGCACGCGCACGCGGCCGGCATCCTGCACCGTGACATCAAACCGGGCAACGTCCTGCTCACCTCCGACCGCGTGGTGCTGACCGACTTCGGCATCGCCGCGATCGAGGGCGACGTCACGATCACGCAGACCGGGCTGCTCATGGGCTCGCCCGCCTACATCCCGCCGGAGCGGCTGTCCGGGCAGTCGATCACCCAGGCGGCCGACCTGTGGTCGTTCGGGGCGACGATGTACGCGGCCGTGGAGGGACGCCCGCCGTACGAGGGGCCGGACCCGATCGCGGTGCTGGGCGCGGTCCTCACGCAGGACCCCGTCACGCCGCAGCGGGCGGGCGCGCTGGCGCCGGTGATCGAGGGCCTGCTGCGCAAGAACCCGGCCGAACGTCTGACCGCCGAGCAGGTCGGCGATCTGCTGGAGCGGATCCTGCACGCCCACGGCTCGACCCGCCCGCGACCCGCCGAGACCTCGCGGTCCCTGCCCACGCAGGCGGACTCGACGCCCGCCGGGCTGCTGCCGCCGTTCGACTCGCTGTCCGGGCCGATGCCGTCGCGGATCGTAGAGACGCCCTCGGGGCCGGTACGCGTCCCGTACGACCCGCTGACCAGCCCGTCGGGCGGCTACTCCATGCCCTACGAGGGGATGTCGAGCCCGTCGGGCAGCCACCGCACGGACGCGCTGCCGTCGCTGCCTCGGGCGGACGGGTTCGACGCGTTCACCAGCCAGTCGGGGTCGCACCGGATACCGGAGGCCGGGGAGCGCCCGCCGACGGGACCGCACCCGTCGCTGAGCGATCCGGCCGGACCGTCCTTGGTGCGCCCTCTGCCGGGCAGCTACCCGTCTGGCAGCTTCCCGTCAGACAACTTCCCGTCAGACAACTTCCCGTCAGGCAGCTTCCCGTCCGGACCCGCGTCCTCGCCGGGCTCCCCGTTGGACGGGCCGCCGTCGTCGCCGGGCTTTCCAGCTAGTGGACCGCCGTCATCTCCGGGCTTCCCAGCAGGTGGACCACCGTCCTCGCCAGGCTTCCCCAGCGGGCCTGCGTCGTCGCCGGGTTTCCCGCCCAGCGGGCCGCTCGGCGCGCCGCCGTCGTTCGGCGGGCCATCGGGATCCCATCGGGCCTCTGACAGCGGGGCGTTCGGGAGCCCTTCGGGGCCACGCCGGATCCCGGACTCGCGTGCGGACGCCCCGAGCCCGTCGGGCCCGCAGCCGATCCTGCCCCTGACCAGTGACAGCCGCGCCGCCGCCCCCTGGCCGCTGGCCTCGCCGGACCACCTGCGCGACCAGGCCATCGACCTGTCGCGCGACCTGACCCACGACCGTCTCACCAAGCTGCCCAGCGCCACCTCGGAGCGCCTGACCAAGAGCAGGCGCAGGCTCGAGGACGACGATGAGGGCGGCTGGCTCCGCGACGGCCGCCCCACCCCGCGCCTGATCGTCACGGGCATCGCGGCCGTCGGCGTGATCGTGGCCGTCGTCCTGTACGTCCGCACGGGCAGCGCACCCGCGCCGGCGCCGAGCGTGGCGATCACTACTGAGGTGTCATCGCCACCCGCCGCCGATCCGCTGACGGCGACCGTGCCCAAGGGCTTCAGCGAGCAGACCCCGCCCGGCTTCTCCGCCGCCGTCCCCGACGGCTGGAAGCTGGCCGCCTCAGGCGGCGACGCCACCTTCACCGGGCCCAAGGACTCCGGCATGACGATCCGCATCGAGCAGACGACCCCGCAGCAGGACGGGGGCCTGTCGGAGCTGACCCGCGAGGAGGCGGCCGGTCGCGTCGACGGCTACATCCAGGTCCAGCTCCAGGCGACGCGGTATCGCGACTGGAAGGCCGCCGACTGGGAGTACACCTACACTCTGGCCAACGGCGTCCCCATGCACGCCCTGACCCGTTTCGTCACGATCGACGACACCAACGCGTACAAGATCACCTTCAACATGCCGGAACTCAAGTGGGACGACCAGGCCGAAACCCGCAAGGTCTTCTTCGACACCTTCCGCCAGACGTGACCACCTGAGACCCCACCCACCGCGCGATGAGCGCGGCTGAGTGGAGCCAGACGTGACCACTCAACCACCGCGCCATGAGCGCGGACGGGTGGATCGCGCGGCCGGGATCTGAACGGTTACCGCACGCCGAGAGCGCGGTCGAGGAAGTCGCGGACCGTCGTGGCCAGTTCGGCGCGGTGGTCGGACAGGGCATGGTCGGTGGCCCATTCGTGGTGTTCGAGCGCCGCCCCCGCGTACGCGGGCAGCAGCGGCCGGTGGTGCACCACGGCGGGCGTCACGGGGTCGCGTCCGGTCCCGACCAGCATCACCGGCCGTCCGGCGAACGCGGGTGCCAGCGAGGCCAGGCTCCACCCCTCCCCCGCGGCCTCCATCTCGGCCACCAGCGCTTCACCGCTGGTGCCGGTGAGCGGGAGCAGTTCACCGTCGAACGCCTCGACGTACTCCCGCCGCCCTTCGGCGTCGAGCCCGCGGGAGACCGTACCGAAGTCGAAGCCGGACACCGACACCGTGGCCGCGACGCCCGGATCCGCGGCGGCCGTCATCAGCGCGACGAACCCCCCGAAGCTGTGTCCGACCACGGCGACCCGCTCCGGGTCGAGCCGGTGCTCGGCCGCGAACGGCTTCTCCCGGACGGCCGCCACCACCCGCGCCGCGTCCGCCAGGCCATTCCCCCACGACCAATTCCCACCGACGCCCCAGGAGCCCCGGTAGTGGAAGACCAGGCTGGCGTACCCGGCCTGGCGCAGCGCCTGGGCCAGATCGAAGTTGCGCTCGTTGCCGGGAAAACCGTGCAGCACCACCACCGTCGGATGCGGCCCCTCGCCCGCCGGCAGGTGCAGCACTCCCAGCAACGGGATCCCGTCACTGTCGAAGGTCACCGCGGGTGTGGCAGCTCTCACAAGGCTCTCCTGGCTCGGAATGATCGGTACGCTAACAGCCGCCCGACGACCGCTCCCCAGCGCCTCAGCCCTCGGCCGGTCGCCGAATCCCCCGCAGGTGGGCGTCATGTACCGTCGGCGCATGAAGCTGGCGAGCATCCACATCTATCCCGTCAAATCGACGACCGGGCATGAGGTACATGAGGCCGAGGTGCAGCCCTGGGGCCTGGCCGGTGACCGGCGCTACCTCATCGTCGACGAGCACGGCGAGATGCTGACCGCCCGCGAGCTCCCCGGGCTGCTGATGTGCGTGCCGGAGTCGGACGGCGAGACGCTCAAGCTCACCGGCCCGCACGCCGCGCCGCTGCGGGTCACGCCCACCGCCGGCCGTTCGGTGATCAAGATGCGGAAGACGTCGATAGAGCTGACCGACTGCGGCGACGACGCGGCCGCGTGGCTGAGCGCGCTGATCGACCGCCCCGTCCGCCTGGCCTGGCAGGACGACCCCACCTGCCGTCCCGTCGATCCCGAGTACGGCCGGCCGGACGACCGGGTCAGCCTGGCCGACGCGTATCCGCTGCTGCTCACCTCCACGGCTTCGCTGGCCCGGCTCAACGACTGGATCGCGGAGACGGCGGTCGAGAGCGGCGAGGAGCTACCGGCGCCGCTGCCCATGAGCAGGTTCCGGCCGAACGTGGTCGTGGACGGCGTACCGGACGCCTTCGCCGAGGACGGATGGAGGCGCGTCCGCGTCGGCGGCACGGAGTTCCGGGTGGTCAAGGGCTGTGACCGATGCGTGCTGACCACCGTGGACGCCGCCACCTACACCAAGGGCAAGGAGCCCATCCGCACCCTGGCCAGGCATCGCAGGTGGGACGGCAAGGTCTGGTTCGGTGTGAACCTCATCCCGGACGCCCCTGGCCGGATCGCGCAGGGGGATCCGGTGACGATCCTCTGAGCCGGGTTCCTCGGAGCCAGGCGGGCGAACCTCCGAGCCGCTGACGGTCCTCTGGAGTCGAGCGGCGAACCTCCGAGTCGGGCGGCGAAGAACCCCGCCCCACCCTGCCAAACACCCGAAAGCAGCCATAAGTAGTTGAATAACGCTGCGTGGGGTGATTTGGGCCTTTGGGGGGATCTCATGGGCTATGCGAGACTTCACAAGTGACCAGCGCCCCTATAAAGCCCGATATTTCATCCCCTGACCGGATCCGGGCCGTCCAGCGGCGCACTCTCGTGATCCTGTCCGCCGCGCAAATAGTAGGCGGCGTAGGCGTCGCAGTCGGCCTGGCACTGAGCTCAGTCGTCGTCGACGAGCTCTCCGGATCCACCGTGATCAGCGGCTTCGCGGGCACCGCGACCGTACTCGGCGCGGCCCTGCTCGCCCTGCCGACCGCCAAGGCGTCCGGCAGGGGCGGCCGGCGGACGGGCCTGACACTGGCGTACGTGGCCGCGCTGGCGGGCTGCGCGTTGTCCGTCGGCGCCATCAGCCTCGGCAACTGGCCGCTGCTCCTGGTCGGCCTGGTCCTGGTGGGCGGCGGCAGCGCCGGCAACCTGGCGGCCCGCTACTCGGCGACCGACCTGTCACCGCCTGGGCACGCCGCCAGGCACCTGTCCCTGGTCGTCTGGGCGGCCACCATCGGCTCCGTCGCCGGCCCGAACCTGGCCAAGCCCGCCGACCAGATCGGCATGAGCGCGGGCCTCGTGGAGAAGGCCGGGCCGTTCGCGTTCGCGGCGCTGGCGTTCGCGCTGGCGATGCTCATCATCCTGGTCGGCCTGCGCCCGGACCCGCTCAAACTGGCCCGCCGGCTGAACGACACGCAACCCCCCGCCGCCGGCCAGAACCGGACGATCAGGAACGCCTGGACGACCCTGCGCACCACCCCCATGGCCCGCAAGGCCCTGGTCATGATCGCGGTCAGCCACACCGCGATGGTGTCGGTCATGTCGATGACCCCGGTCAAACTTCACCACGACGGCTCGAACCTCGACATCATCGGCCTGGTGATCAGCCTGCACATCGCCGGGATGTACGTCATGTCGCCGGTGGTGGGCTGGCTGGCCGACAAGGCGGGCAAGGTGCCGGTGCTGCTGCTCGGCATGGCGCTGCTGCTCAGTGCCGCCGTTCTGGCGGGTACGGCCGGGCACCGCGTCTGGCAGGTGACCACCGCACTGGTGCTGCTCGGCCTCGGCTGGTCGTGCGGCCTGGTGGCGGGGTCGGCGCTGGTCAGCGAGTCGGTCCCGGTGGGGAGCCGGCCCGCCGTGCAGGGCCTGTCCGACCTGCTGATGAACGTGTGCGGCGCCACCGGCACGATCGTCGCGGGCGCGATCGTGGGCGGGCTGTCGTACGGGGTGCTCGGGCTGGTGGTGGGGGTGATGGTGACCCTGGCCGGAGTCTGGCTGGCGATCACCTGGCGCCACGTGAACAGTGGCCCGCTCACGCCCGCGGAATCCGCCACCACCTGACGGCCCGCAACCGGACGCCCGCGGAATCCGCCGCCGCTGACGTCCGGGCAGTCAGCCGCCTGACGTGTGCGAGGTCACTTGGCGTCGGCGTAGCAGGAGACCGCGACCGCCTCCATCGGGAAGCGCACCGGCGTCGC
Source organism: Nonomuraea sp. CA-143628 (assembly GCF_050942315.1). Lineage (NCBI taxonomy): Bacteria > Bacillati > Actinomycetota > Actinomycetes > Streptosporangiales > Streptosporangiaceae > Nonomuraea > Nonomuraea sp. CA-143628. The sequence continues at coordinate 4,072,333 of NZ_CP192072.1, read as the reverse complement.
CCCGAACAGCAGGCGGCTGGCCTCGGCGGCCGACGCGGACACCGCGGCCATCACCTCTTCGGCCTGGTCGAGCGGGCAGTGCACCATGATCTCGTCGTGCTGGAAGAACACCAGCCTGGCCGGGCCGGACAACCGCCCCCGCAGCACCGCCATCAGCACCAGCGCCCACTCGGCGGCGGTGGCCTGCACGACGAAGTTGCGGGTGAACCGTCCCCGATCCCGGATCGCCCGGCTTCCCTCGGGCCCCGAGACGAGGGACTTCCACCCCTCGGACGGCGGCGGGCTGGTGCGGCCGAGCCAGGAGCGCACTATCCGCCCCTCCTCTCCCGCCTTGGCCGCGTCCTCGACGAACTGGTAGGCCTTGGGGAAGCGCTGCCGCATCACCGCCAGCAGCTTGGAGGCGTCACCGCTGGTGCCGCCGTACATGGCGGACAGCATCGCGATCTTGGCGTTGGCGCGCTCGCCCCCGAACGACTTGGCCAGCGCCGAGTACAGGTCGATCTCCCCCGCCGCCCGCGCCAGCCCCCCGTCGGCGGCCATCGCGGCCAGCACCCGCGGCTCCAGCTGGGCGGCGTCGGCCACGATCAGCGTCCAGCCGTCGTCGGCGACCACCACGCGGCGCATCACCTTGGGGATCTGCAGCGCGCCACCCCCGTCGGTGGCCCACCGCCCCGACACCACCCCGGCCACCACGTATTCGGCACGGAAGCGCCCGTCACGCACCCACTGGTCGGCCCAGACCCACCCGTGGAAGCTGTACAGCCTGGCCAGCTCCTTGTAGGCGAGCAGCGGCGCGACCGCCGGGTGGTCGAGCTGCTTGAGCTCCCACGACCGGGTGGTCTTGAGCGCGACGCCCGCCCCCTTGAACGCCTTGACCAGCTGCTGCACCGAGTCGGGATTGACCGGATGCCCGAACGCCGCCGACACCTCGTCGGCCAGCGCCTGGAGCTTGGCCGGCCGCATGCCGTGCACCGGGCGCGGGCCGAGCAGCTCGGTGAGCAGCGCGTCATGCACGTCGCGGCGCCACGGCATGCCGTCGTGGCCCATCTCGGCGGCGATCAGCGCGCCCGCCGACTCGGCCGCCACCAGCAGCCGGAACCGGCCCGGCTCGGGCAGCGCCTCGATCCGGCGCAGCTGGTCGGCCAGCACCTCCGCCACCGCCTCCGCGCCGAGCGGCTCGGGCGCGAACAGCGTGTCGGGCACGCTGGGCTGATCGTCGGGCACCGGCAGGCCGTGCAGCCTGGCGTGGGCGGCCTTGGCCGAGCGCGGCTGGCCGTATCGCCCCTCGTACGCGAGCAGCAGCCCCTCGGTGAGCGTCAGGTCGTGGCAGCGCGACACCCGCACGCCCTTGGACAGCAGGGACGGATAGATCTCGCGGGCGTCCGCCCAGACCCAGCGCGGCCGCTCGGCTTCGAGCTCGCGCACGGCCCGCGCCAGGTCGTCGACCCGGCGAGCCGGACCACCGACCGGCAGGATCGTCCCGTCTGTCACCACTACGTGCACGCCGTCCAGAGTGCCAGGTGACTACGACAAACTGATGTGCACCTCGTCCTCCATCGGCGGATCCACCTCCTGCGGCAGGCAGCCGGTGGCGGCGAAGCAGCGCACCGAGAGCAGTTCGGGCGTGACCGACAGATGCAGGAACTGCTTGAAGAACGGTGGCGTGTCCCAGTCGGACAGCTCGGAGAGGTAGCGGTGGAAGACCGTGCCCACGGGCAGCCGGAACGGCATCGGCCAGGCCCCGAGCAGCCGGGCCGCCCACCTCATCCTGCGAGTGATCTTGATGGGTCCGGCGACGGGCCGGACCGGGGTGTTGTTGATCTGCTCCGCCATGATGCAGACGGCCTCGGCCGGGGTGAGGTAGATCCACTTCATCCGGAGCCGCTTGGCGTACAGCTGGCTGTAGAAGGACAGCGAGTCGCCGCGCAGGGGGTAGCACTTGAAGTCGTCCTCGTGCACGCCCGCCACGTCCACCCGGCGGGTGGTGTGGGTGGCGTGCATGAACGCGCCGCCGCCCCCGGAGACGATGTACTGGATCACCCGGTCGCCCACCCTGACGGGATAGCGCTGGTAGTTGTGCACGTCGCCGCCGATGGCGGCCACGTAGCGGTGTTCAGGGGCGCGGATGATGTCATCGATCGTGCCGCCGCCCTCCAGCGGGGACGGCTTGTAGTCGTTGCGCGTGTAGATCGGCTTGCCGGTGACGAGGATCTTCGGGCGCGGGTCCAGGGAGGTGCGCCGCAGCCATTCGGTCTGCTGGGCGTCGATCTCCCCCTGGATGCCGGTGTCGACGCCCACGATGAGCAGGCTCGGGGTCTCGATCGCCCAGTACGGTCCCGGCTGCGCGGCCCGCTGCGCCGGACGGTCCCTGAACGCGCGGGCCTCGGCCAGCAGCCGCTCGTCGATCGTCTCCGACCGGCGCCAGAGCAGGCCGCGTAACCCGGTATCCCGCTTGGGCGGGAGCGCCGGGGCGTCGCAGAACACGCGCATGAAACCGCCGAGCCCGTCGTACCAGTCGTGGTTGCCGGGGATCGCGTAGATCGGCGCGTCATAGTCCTTGTACGGGCGGAAGAACTTGTTCTCGTACTCGTTGCCGGACCCGGCCGGATAGAGCACGTCGCTGGCGATGACCGCGAAGGAGGTGCCCTCACCCACTTTGAGCAGGCCGGGCACGACCGCGTACTGGGAGGCGTCGCCCTCGCCGGTGTCGCCGAGCAGCAGGAAGCTGAAGCTCTCCCCCACCTCCGGCTTGACGCGGAAGTCCGGGTCGGCGCCACGGGCCTCCTGCTCGGCGATCCACCTGCGGCGCACCTTCCCGGACGGGTCGCCGAAGAGCCCGGCGACGATCTGGTTGCGCGAGTGCCACAGCGTGCGCGGGCTGAACCAGGTGAAGCCCTTGTTGTCGGGTCTCAGGTCGTTGAACGTGCCGATCCGCTGACAGGCCCACCCCGCGCCTTCCTCCGACACCCGGGAGGAGAGCTGCTTTCCACGCTCGGCCGCGACTTCCACCATGACTCCATCTTTACGCGATCTTTCCGAAGCCGCACCTACTTCCCGAAGCGCGTCCGAACGCAGCGTGCCGTAGGGAACACAATCAGTTCGCGATGGTGTAGCCTCACGCCCCAAGCAAGCGGTTCGTCGCCGCGATGGGGGGCTGCCATGGCCCGGAACGGTTCGGACGACGCCACCCGGAGGGGCACCGCGGGGGTGGCCGCCGTAGAGGGGCTGCTGGCGTATGCCGGCAGACGGTCGCGCTGGGGTGGTGGGGCGCTCGACAGGGTCCACCAGGCGATCGGGCTCAGCCGGGAACTGGCCGCCGCGGCCCCCGACGAGCACGCGGTGCTGCTCGCCCGCTGCCTGCTGGCCGCCGCCAAGCTGCTGCTCAAGCGCGGCCGGGCCGCGGAGGCGCTGCCGCACGCCGAGGAGGCCGTCGGGCTCTGCCGTCCGGCGGGTGGCGCGCCGCTGGTCGTCGCGCTGGTCTGCCTGTCGGACGTGTACGAGGCCCAGCAACGCTTTGGGGAAGCGGTGGCGGCCATGACGGAGGCCGCGTCGGTCGACCCACCGGGCTGACCGCCTGTCCCAGACCCGGACCTCAGACCCCGGCCCGCAGCCCCCGGTCGGCTTCAGGCCGATCTCAGGGGACCAGGATGCCCGGGTTCAGGATGCCCGAGGGGTCGAGCCGGGCCTTGACGGCGCGCAGGATGTCCACGCCCACGGGTCCCAGCTCGGCCGCGTACGCCTCGCGGTGGTCGCGGCCCACGCCGTGGTGGTGCGAGATCGTGCCGCCCGCCGCCACGATGGCCGCGTTGACCGCCTCCTTGGCCCGCTCCCACTGCGCCACCGGGTCGCCCTTCTGCGCGGTGACGACGGTGAAGTACAGCGAGGCCCCGGTCTCGTACACGTGCGAGATGTGGCACATGACCAGCGGCGACTCCAGCGCCCCGAGCAGGGCCAGCCGTACCGCGTCGTACAGGCGAGGCAGCGCGGACCAGAACCCGGCCGTCTCGATGGTCTCCACCGTCGCGCCGGCGGCGAGCAGGGAGTCGCGCAGGTACGGCGCCGAGAACCGGCCGTGCTCCCACGCCTTTCCGGGCTCGGTCCCGAGCGGCATTCCGCCCATCCGCGCCAGCACCGCCCCGGCTCCGGCCCTGCGCCCTTCGACGGACGTCGCCGGGGAAGACATCGCCGGGGAACCCGCCTCCTGCCGGTCAGTCGGCCCGTCGGCCGGACCGTCAGCCGGGCCTTCGTAACCCGCGATCACCAGGCAGCCGCTGGAGCCGCCCCCGATGTCGTCCGGCCGGGCCAGCCCGATCATGGTCTCCGTCTCGTCCGAAAGCCGCAGCACCGTAGGCAGCGGCCCCTCCTGCGCCAGCGTCCGCAGCGCGACCGTCCCCTCCCTGAACGACCCGAACCGCCACCCTTCGTACACCCGCCGCCCGGGCACCCGCCGCACCCGCAGCCGCAGCGCCGTGATCACCCCGAACACCCCCTCGGACCCCAGCAGGAGCTGCCGCAGATCGGGCCCCGCCGCCGACTTGGGCGCGCGTCCCAGGTCCAGGTCGCCGGAGGGAGTGGCGACGGTCAGACCCACCACCATGTCGTCGAAGCGCCCGTAACCGGCCGAAGCCTGCCCGCTGGACCGGGCCGCCGCGAATCCGCCCAGCGTGGCGTACTCGTACGACTGCGGGAAATGCCCCAGCGTCAGCCCGTGCCGTTCGAGCAGCCGTTCGGCCTCGGGCGCCCGCAGTCCCGGCTCGGCGGTGACGACCATCGACTCGGTGTCGACCGAGACGAGCCGGTCGAGCCGGGCCAGGTCCAGCGCCACCACCCCGGCGAAGCCGGACCGGGACGCCGCCAGCCCGCCCACCACGGAGGTGCCGCCGCCGAAGGGCACCACCGCGATCCGTTCGGCCGCGCACAGCCGCAGCAGCGCGGCGACCTCGTCGTGCGAGCCGGGCAGCAGCACGGCGTCGGGCGCGGCCGAGCCGTCTCCCGCGCGCATCCGCAGCAGGTCGGGGGTCGACTTGCCGCGCGTGTGCCGGATCCGGGCCGCGCGCGAGGTCTGCACCTGTTCGTGGCCCACGACGTCGGCCAGAGCGGCCAGGTGGGCGGGCGAGAGCGCGACGGGGGCCAGCCGTACGGACTCGAACGAGGCGGCGGGAGCGGCCGGCTCGCGTACGCCCAGCAGGTCGTGGAGCAGCTCGCGGATCTGCGGGGGCAGTTCGCGGGCCTTGGCGGGGTCTCCCCAGCCCGACCACAGCATCGGTTCGTTCAGCACGTCTACACTGTGACATATGACGTCGATTCGTCACAATGACGGCGTGCTGGACGCGGCCCGCGACTGCGTGCTCGCCTACGGAGTGCGGCGCACCACGCTCACCGACGTGGCGCGGCGGGCGGGGGTGTCCCGGATGACGCTCTATCGCCGCTGGCCCGACGTGCGCAGCCTGGTCGCCGACCTGATGACGCGGGAGTGGGTGCTGGCCGTCACCGAGCTCGACCTGTCGGATCCGGTAGCCGCCGTCGTCGAAGGGGTACGGCGGCTGCGGGGCCATCCGCTCTGGCGCAAGATCGTGGAAGCGGACCCGGAGCTGCTGCTGCCGTACCTGCTGGATCGGCGCGGCGCCACCCACGAGGCGGTGCTCGGCGTGCTCGAAGCCGCCGTCGGCGACCGCCGCAAGGCCAGGGCGGTGCTGCTCGTGGCGCAGTCGTTCCTGCTGTCGGCGCCCACCATGCTCGACCCCGTGACGCTAGACGAACTCGACGCCGAACTCGCCACTCTGCTGGAGGCCTACCTTGGATAGCCCGCCGAACGCCACGCGCCCCATGGACAGCTCGCTGAACGCCGCGCGACGGACCCGCGAGCTGGCCGTGGTCGCGGAGGAAACGGTCGACGTGCTGGTCGTGGGCCTGGGCGCGACAGGGGCGGGCGCGGCGCTCGACGCCGTCTCGCGCGGTCTCAGCGTGGCGGCGATCGACGCGCACGACCTGGCCTTCGGCACGTCGAGGTTCAGTTCCAAGCTCATCCACGGCGGCCTCCGCTACCTCGCCAAGGGGCAGGTGGGCATCGCCCGCGAGAGCGCGGTCGAGCGCGGCGTCCTGCTGCGGCGGACGGCTCCGCACCTGGTCAAGGCGCACCCGTACGTGCTGCCGCTGACGCCGGAGGTCTCCAGGTCCCGGGCGGAGCTGTTGATGACCGGCTACCGGCTCGGCGACGGGCTGCGCGCCGCCGCCGGCACGCCGCGCCGCCTGCTGCCCGGCCCGTCCCGGCTGACGGCCGCCCGGGCGCACACGCTCGCGCCCATGCTGAGCGAGGACGGCCTGCGGGGCGGCCTGCTGTCGTGGGACGGCCGCGTGTACGACGACGCCCGGCTGGTGGTGGCCATAGCCAGGACGGCGGCGGCGTACGGGGCCCGGATCCTGACCCGGTGCCGCGCGCTGGAGCTGACCGGCGCGGGCGCCAAGGTGCGTGACGAGCTGACCGGCGCGGAGTTCGGCATCCGGGCCAGGACGGTGATCAACGCGGCGGGCGTGTGGGCGGGCCTGCTGGACCCGCGGGTGAGCCTGCGCCCGTCACGCGGCACACACCTCGTCCTCCGCCCCGGGACCCTGCCGGGTCTCCTGTCCGGACTGCACATTCCGATTCCCGGAGAGAGCAACCGATTCGCGCTCGTCCTCCCCCAAGCCGATGGCCGCGTGCACGTGGGCCTGACCGACGAGCCCCTCGACGGCCCCGTCCCCGACGTGCCCGAGGCCCCCGAGGAGGACATCAGGACGCTCCTGAGCGTGCTCAACACGGTTCTGGCGGCACCGGTGGCCCGCGAGGCCGTCGCGGGCGCCTACGCGGGACTCAGGCCGCTCCTGGCGGCGGACGGGCGGACGGCCGACGTCTCACGCAGGCACGCCGTGTACGCGGATGCCGGGAAGGCGGACGGAGGGGTCGTCACGGTCGTGGGCGGCAAGCTCACGACATACCGGCGGATGGCGGCCGACGCGGTGGATCGAGCGATCTCGGTGGGGAACCTCCCGGCGGGCCGGAGCCGTACCGCCTTGATCCCGCTCGTCGGGGCCGTCCGGGATCACGGCGCCGTGACCCCGCGAACCGGGGCGGCCGCGGGCCGGGGCCGCCCGCCCGAGCGGCTGGTCGCCCGTCACGGTGTCGAGGCGGCGGCCGTGCACGAACTCGTCCGGGCGCATCCCGAGGAGGTCGGCCTCGGCATCACGATGGGCGAGCTGATGTGGTCCGTCGCCCACGAGGGCGCGCTCGACGCGGACGATCTCCTCGACCGCAGGACCAGGATCGGCCTCGTCCCCGAGGACCGGGCGGCGGCGCTGCCGGCCGCCAGGGCGGCTTTCACTCGATAACCCGTACATCCCTCTTACCGTTAGGTTAGTCTTACCTAATTCGCAAGAGGGGAGCAAGGCGTTGACCAGGGGCTGCGAGCATCCGGATGGCTGCCACACGGGCGGGGTGCCGAATCTGGCCAGCGCCACCGTGGGGGCCCGGCTGTGGCTACTCGTCGAGTACGACGGGCCGTGGCCGTCACATCTGGAAACCTTCGAGCTTCCTGAAAAAATCTCGAACCTCGTGCGCCGGGCCCAAGAACGTGGCATCAGACCCCAGCTCATCCGCCGCCCCGGCAGACGGGTCCGCCCACAGGAGCAGGACTTGCGTGTGCTAGTGGGCTACGCCACGGGCCCCAACCCCTGGCTGGCCAGCGGAGTCATCGCAGGTACCGAGGATCTTGACCTGGACGCGCTGGTGGCCGGAGTGGTCCCGGAGTCCTGCATACTTGAAGACGAGCCGGTATTTCTGGTCTGCACGCACGCCAAGCGCAATGCGTGTTGCGCCCGCATTGGACTACCCATCGCTCGAAGCCTGGCCGAAAGCTGGCCGGACAGAGTATGGGAAACGTCACACGTTGGCGGCGATCGCTACGCCGCCAACCTCGTGTGCTTGCCACACGGAATTTTCTACGGCAGCATGTCTCAGGCTGCTGCGATCGCAGCGGCTAACGCGTACCGGTCGGGCGAGATCATTCTCGACCGTTACCGGGGACGCGCAGGCATCCCTGAGCCATTGCAAGCCGTCGAGCACTTCGCCCGAACCCATACGGGAGAGTGTTCTGTCGGCGCAGTGGCCGTGGAATCCTCCAGGTCGGACGGCGACGTCACCGAAGCCATCGTGCGCTGCGGCGACGTCCGGTTCGAGGTTGTGGTTGAGCCATCGGTGTTCCAAGCGCCGTGTGGTACGGCTTGCGCCGAGAAGATCACCACCTACCGGCTGGTTTCGCTGGACAGGCTCACGCCTGTGCGGTACGCCACGCCCGCCCTTACCTGATCACGGGAACACTACGGCCCACCTTTGCGTTGGAACAGTGACGCCGAAAACGTCCAATGCGGCTCAATTACTGAAATACCTCTCACGAAGGTGGTTTTCTCATGTCTCAGGTACGTCGGCAGCTCGCCCGCCCGCGCCCCAGCTGGGGTTGGCAGGATGATGCCGCGTGCCGGGGTGAGGACCTCGTGCTCTTCTTCGGCCCCGATGGGGAGCGGCAGCCCGAGCGTGACGTGCGCGAGCGGAAGGCCAAGGCGATCTGCGCCCAGTGCCCTGTCCGCAACGAGTGCCTGGACTACGCGCTGTCCCGTCCGGAGAAGTACGGCACGTGGGGTGGCCTGAACGAGGACGAGCGCGCTTCCGAGCGTCGCCGTCGCATGCGCCGCGCCGCCAGCGCCGGCATCTCCGCCGCCTGACTCCACCCGGCAGCGATCACCGCGTGATCATGCAGTTGCCCCGATGAACCGGGGCCTGGCCAGCCAAGTCCAGGCTCCGGCGAACCCGGTCGGGGCAACTGCTTGATCAGGCGAAAGACCTCAGCCCCCAGCACGCGCTTCAGCCCGGCGTCATCCGTGACGCCGGGCTGAAGTGATTTCCGGATCGCTGCTCGCCGAGCTTCGGGGCTGGACCGCTCTGACTCGGCGCCGCGCCTGGCTCTTGGCTCTTGGCTCTTGGCTCAGACGATCAGATCGTCGAACTCGCCGTCCTTCGCGCCGAGCACGAACGCGGTGATCTCATCCCGTGTGTAGACCAGGGCGGGCCCCTCAGGGAAGCGTGAGTTACGCATCGCCACCTCCCCCGTGGGCAGATCGGCCACCTCGACGCAGTTGCCGTTGGGGTTGCTCCGCCTGCTCTTGCGCCAGACGGCGGGAAGGCGACCGGCGGGCGTTCCGTTGCGGAACTCATGCATTGGGGAAGCTCCCTCGCGCGCTTACGGATGCACGTGCAGCCGTGGTTGCGAGATCACGTTACGGCATCGCCAAGATCACCATATAGGGGACGACCAAAACCCCGATATGGGGTGGATCACACTGACAGCAGGCGCTCCAGGAAGCGTTTGGTCTGCTCAGGAGAGTCGGCCTGGACGCTCAATCGGTCCATGACCTGCATGTAATGCTCGGACTCAGCCGGCTTGTCCAGATAGAGGGCGCTCGTGAGCTGCTCCAGGTAGACGACGTCGGGCAGCTCACGCTCGGGGAAACGCAGGATACTGAACGGCCCGCCGGCGGCCGCGTGCCCGCCGCGCTCGAACGGGATGACCTGAACGGTGACGTTGGACCGTTTCGTCATCTCCAGCAGGTGCTCGATCTGCCGGCGCATCACCTCACGGCCGCCGAGCGCGCGCCGCACCACGGCCTCGTCGATGACCGCCCACAGCTTGAGCGCCCGGCCACCGGCCAGGCGCTCCTGCCGCCTGGTGCGCAGCGCCACGCGCCGGTCGACCTCGGCGTCGGGGGTCGTCTCGTGCGCCAGCTTGATCACCGCCCTGGCGTACTCGGGCGTCTGGAGCAGGCCGGGGATGAACTGGTTCTCGTACGTACGGATGACCGAGGCCGCACCCTCCAGCCCGATGTAGACCTCGAACCAGCCGGGCAGCAGGTCGCTGTACTTGTGCCACCAGCCCGGGGCGTTGGCCTGCCGGGCCAGCTCCAGCAACGGCGCCCGCTCGGCCTCGTCGGTGACGCCGTAGAGGGTGAGCAGATCGGCGACGTCGCGTTCCTTGAAGCTGACCTGCCCGAGCTCCAGGCGGCTGATCTTGGCGTGAGAAGCGCGAATCGCGTACCCCGCGTCCTCCCGCGAGATACGCTTCTCCGTGCGGAGCCTGCGCAGTTGCGTACCCAGCAGGATCCGCAGCACCGTCGGGCTTCCCGGCGAGTAGCCGACCACATTCCCTTCCGCACTCAGTGCGCTCACCTGTCACTCCCAGATCATCTGCACGTGCAGATGCTATTTGCATCTGTAAAACACGAAAAGTCTTGCATCGGTAAGCACACGCCGTAAAGATGGGCATTGGATCACCTAGACCGCGCTTCGGGGGCCAGGATGACGACTTTCGACGCTCGGCCGCAAGCCGCCACGTGTGCCCAGGCACCCGACTGGCTGCTGCCCATTCTGCTCGAAGGGCGGCGCGGTCCGTGTGACGAGGTCTTCCGCTTTCATGAGCTGAGCACGTTCGAGCCCGTCTGCGTGGCCTCCGCCAGGCGGTTCGTCGACCGGACGCTCACCTCGTGGGGCTCCGGCGACATCGTCTTCGACGCCCAGCTGGTGGTCTCCGAGCTCGTCACCAACGCGATGCGGCACGGCGGCGGCGCCATCCAGCTCCGGCTGCTGAGCCGGCGGCCCGAGGTGGCGTGCGTGGTGAGCGACTACAGCCGGCACGCGCCCACCGCCCCGCCCACCACTGACGTCTTCGCCGAATACGGCCGCGGCCTGCGCCTGGTAGAGGCCCTCACCACCGCCTGGGGCTGGCTCACCCCCGGCACCCAGGGCAAGCTCGTCTGGGCCGTACTCTCCAACTGACTCCCACAGCGAGCCCCCGAAGGACCTCAGCCCCGACGGGCCGGCCTCTTCCTCACCCCCGCAGGGGGTATCCCTCCCGAAGGACCTCAGCCCCGACGGACCGGCCTCTCCCCCACCCCCGCAGGGGGTACCCCTCCCAACGGACACCAGCCCCGACGGACCGTCACGGAGTCCGACGCGGTCGCGTGACGAAACACCCCTCACCGCACACCCGCCAGCAGATCCAGCACGTCGGCGTCGCTGAGCTGGTCGAAGTGCTCGTACCACTGCCCCACCGCCCGGAAATCCGTCGGCACCCGCAGCACCACCACCTCGTCGGCCTCCTCGCGCATGGCCTCGACCGTGTCGCGGGCGCCCACCGGCACGGCCAGCGTCACCCGGCCCGGCTTGGCCGCGCCGACCGCCCGGAGCGCCGCCCGCGCGGTGGCGCCGGTGGCCAGGCCGTCGTCAACCACGATCACCTCGCGTCCGGCGAGATCGGGCAGCGGGCGGTCGCCCCGATAGACCTTGACCCGGCGGGCCAGCTCGCGCCGCTCCTCCGCGACCACGTCCGCCACCGACTCGGGCGTCATCCCGAGCCGGCGCAGCAGTAGCAGGTCGAACACCGGCTCGCCGCCCTCGGCTATCGCGCCGACGCCCAGTTCGGGCGTCGGCGGATAGCCGATCTTCCGGGTCACCAGCACGTCGAGCCGGCCACCGACGCTGCGGTGGATCGGCACGGCCACCGCCACGCCGCCGCGCGGGAGCGCCAGCACCACGGGGTCCTGCGCGTCGAGCAGGCGCCCCGCCAGCATGGCCCCCGCTTCCGCGCGGTCAGCGAACAGCAGCTCCATGCAGTGGTGTTACCCGGTCAGGGCCGGTTTCTGCCCGTCCGCCGCATTTCCTTGTGGATGATCTTCCACTTGTTCGTCTGCTCCTTGCGGAGCCGCGCGTCGGTGCGCGAGGCCATCCAGGCGGCCTCGCGCTGGAGCTTGCGCCAGCTGATCAGCCGCCGCTCGGGCAGCTCGCCGCTCTCCAGAGCGGCGAGCACCGCGCAGCCGGGCTCGCTCTCGTGGCCGCAGTCGTCGAACCGGCAGCCGGCCGCCAGCTCCTCGATGTCGGAGAAGACGAGGTCGACGCCCTCGCTCATCTCGTAGAGGCCGACGCGGCGGATGCCCGGCGTGTCGATGACGAGGCCGCCGCCGGGCAGCGGGATCAGCTCCCGGTGCACGGTGGTGTGGCGGCCCCGGCCGTCGGCGGCGCGCACCTGCTGGGTCTCCATCGCCTCGCCGTCCGCCATGGCGTTGACGAGCGTGGACTTGCCGGCGCCCGACGGGCCGAGCACGACGGCCGTACGCGAGCCATCGAGATAGCCGCGTACGAGCTCGACGCCGGCGCCGAGCAGCGAGGAGACGGCGTGCACGTCGACGCCCGGCGCGGCGACGCGCACGTCGGCGAGCAGGTCGTCGAGGCCGCGTTCGAACAGGTCGGACTTGGTGACGAGCACGACCGGCGTGCCGCCCGACTCCCAGGCCAGCGCGACGAGCCGTTCGATGCGGCCCAGGTCGGCGAAGTCCGTGGCGTGCATGGACGGCTCCGCGACGAAGACGATGTCGATGTTGGCCGCGAGCACCTGGCCCTGGCCGTCGCCCGACAGGCCGCCGCGCGAGTCGCGGCTGACGCCGCCCCTGACGAAGGCGCTGCTTCTCGGCAGGACCGCGTCGAGCTCGTAGCGGCCCTCTGGGAGCTCCTTGAGCCCGACCCAGTCTCCGACGCAGGGCAGCGCCACCGGGTCGTCAGCGGACGCCCTGCGGACGCGCGCGCCGTACTTGACGTGATGCTGCCCATCGGCGGCGATCACTTCGGCCGCGCCGCGATCGACCCGGGACACCCGGGCGGGCACGGTGTGTAGTGGTAGCTCGGCGGCGCGGGATTCGGTCCAGCCGAGCGGGAAGAGCGTGGAGAACAACGGAGTGACACCTTTGTGGTCGAGAAGGACCCGGGTGACCTCTAAGCGGGCCCCCGGAGGATGACAAACGGCATGCCGAACAGAACAACCCGCATGCTCGCCACCTCCTCACTCGAGTTCTCGGTGCAGCTGGGAAGTGACTCTACGCATCCCTCCTGGGACTTCGCAACGACTTTCTTCCCGATCTATTGAACCGCGCCAGGGAATCTGTCCGTACTTCCTGCCGACTGCACTTTGAAAGGGGAATGATGCGAGTCAGCACGTGTCCCCCGCCCTCGGCCGAGGGAGCCGCCCCCATGGGCAAACCACGCTCACGCCACCGGATGAGGCGAGTACGTCCGGATGACGAAGTGGTCGTCTCCACTCTCTACCGGGAGTACCACCGGCCGCTGCTGGCCTTCGTGATCCGGCTGACGGCGGGCGATCGGCAATGGGCCGAGGACGTCGTGCAGGAGACCATGATCCGCGCCTGGCGTAGTTCCGAGCAGCTCGATCCGGACTCGGCTTCGCTCATGCCCTGGCTAGCCACCGTCGCACGCCGTATCGTGATCGATGACCGGCGGCGCAAGGAAGCCCGCCCGCCGGAATCAGGCGACGGCCCGCTGGAGAGCATGCCCGTGCCGGACGAGATGGAGGGCCTGCTGCACCAGGTGGTCGTATCCGAGGCGCTGATGGCGTTATCCCCGGCCCACCGCGAGATCCTCAACGAGACGATCTTGCGAGACCGGTCGGTCAACGATGCCGCGATAGCGCTCGGCATCCCCGTTGGCACAGTTAAGTCCCGGGTTTACTACGCGGTCCGCGCGTTGCGCGTCGCACTGCAGGAGAGAGGGGTGACGGCGTGAACAGAGTCGAACATACGGACGTGGGCGCCTACTCCCTCGGCCTGCTGGACGAGGACGACAGATTAGCCTTCGAAGCGCACCTCTCCCTCTGCCCGTCATGTCGGGCGGAGCTGTCAGAGCTGGCCGGAGTGGCCAGTGTCCTGACGGGGATCGGGCCGGTGCGAGAAGAGCCCCCTCCTCCCGATTACGGGCAGGCCGATGTCATCGACCTGCTCCGGCGCAAGAAGGCGCAGGACCGGCGGTCGAGGCGGGGCACATTCGTGATCGGGCTGGCGGCCTCGGTCACGCTGGTGGCCGGCGGCCTCGCGGTCGGCACCCAGCTCGGGGGCGGCGACGCGGCGACGCCCGTGGCGGCGGGCCATCCCACGCAGCATCTGGGTCCGGCCGAGCAGTTCTACGCCGACGGCACGCCCATTGAGGGCGTCGGCGCCGACGGCGTGACCGGCGGGCTGGTGCTGGAGTCCAAGGGCTGGGGCACGCACGCCGCGCTCAAGCTCTCGGGGGTGAAGGGCCCGCTCGAATGCGAGCTGATCTCGGTGTCCAAGACGGGCCAGAAGCGGATCATGACGGGCTGGTCGGTGCCGCCCGCCGGATACGGCGTGCCCGGGTCGCCCGATCCGCTCTACATGCACGGCGGCAGCCCGTGGAAGCTCCAGGACATCGATCATTTCGAGGTGGTCACCACGACCGGTAAGACTTTACTTACCGTAAGAGCCTGAATCCCCCTCGGACTCACCTCCCAGAAGCCCTTCCACCGCAGGTGGGAGGGCTTTTTTGCGCCCACTTCCCTATGTGTAAATTTACGGATTCCACGGTTGAACCACTTCGGGCCGGGGTCGCGTACTGCTTGCCGTACCAACCCCAATGACAATCCTTGAAGAGGTTTCATCATGTCGATTCGCACCCTCGCCCTGTCCGGGGCGCTGCTCGCCACCGGCCTTCTCGCTCCGGTCACCGCTGCTCAGGCGACTGTCTCGGCCTCCGGTGACGACGTGTATCTCGCCGCCGGCCTGCGCGGCGCCAACGAGGTAGGCGTCAAGGGTGACGCCGATGGCCGGTCGACCGTCGTCATCAAGATCAGCGGTAACGAGGTCACCTTCGCGGCTCGCTGGAACAAGATCGACTCACCTACCGCCGGGCACATCCACCAGGCCGCCAAGGGCGCCAACGGCGACGTCAAGCTCGAGTTCTTCACCAAGCCGCTGCCCAAGTCCGTGCTCGGCGTGACCGGCACGGTCACCGCCGACCCGGCGCTGGTCAAGGCGCTGATCGACGACCCGGGCGGCTTCTACGCCAACCTGCACGACGCCGCTCACCCCAAGGGCGCGGTCCGCGGCCAGTTCCACCGGCTGAACAAGCCGATCGACCTCAACGGCGTCCTGCAGGGCAGCAACCAGGCCACGCTCTCCGCCCGCGCCGACGGCACCAAGGAAGTGCCCGCGAACGACGGCAAGAAGCGCGGTGACCAGGACGGCCAGGCCACCTGGTGGCTGCGCCCGACCGGCTCGGTCATCGGCTACACCGCCTTCTGGACCGGGCTCGCCCCGGTGACCAACGGGCACATCCACAAGGGCGCGAGCGGCAAGAACGGCGACGTGGTCGCCGACCTGTTCGCCGACGCCGCGGGCCTGCCGTCGAACCTGACGGGTGTCGCGGGTGAGGCCAAGGTCGCCGCGCCGGTCGTCAAGCGCATCGCCGCCAACCCCGGCCGGTACTACACCAACCTGCACACCACGGAGTTCAACGGCGGCGCGGTGCGCGGCCAGCTGTCCGGCGACCCGTTCGACCACCCCCGCGCGGTCACCGCCGAGGTGCTGAAGGGCGCCCAGATCTACGCCTGCACCCAGCAGCCCGGCGCCGCAGCTCCGGCCTTCACCCAGTACGGCGTGGCGGCCAAGCTGCGGCGCGGCATCGACCACTCCTTCGTGACCCCCGCCGCGGGACCGCCGCAGTGGGTCGCCCCAGACGGCAGCGCGGTGCGCGGAGCGGTCGTCACCAAGACCCCCAACGGTGACGGCAACATCCCCGAGCTGGTCCTGGACGCCACCCAGTCCGGCAAGAACACCGGCCTGCTGGCTCACGCCACCACGATCCTGCGCCTCAACACCGAGGGCGGCGTGGCCCCCGCGGGCACCTGCACGGTCGGCGCCCAGACCCAGGTCGACTACAAGGCCGACTACCTCTTCCTGGGCTGATCACTCCTGGGAATAAGACCAACTGAAGAGCAGGTCCGCGCGGGCGATTCGGTCCCGCCGGCGAGGACCGCCCCCGGCCGGTAGCGGCGCCACCCGCCACCGGCCACCGCCTCCGGGGACCTCCGGCCCGTCCCCGAAGGCACCCGACGCCCCGCCGTAACCCTCCGTACGGCGGGGCGTCCTCATGCCCGGACCTCATGCCCGGACCTCAGCCCCGGACCTCAGCCCTGGACCTCAGCCCTGGACCTCACCTCCGGACTTCAGCCCTGGACCTCACCCCCGGACCTCAGCCCCGGTCGGCGGCGGCTTCGCCGTGAAGGAGCTGGTCCGACGACCTGTCCAGCGGAGCCCTGGGCGGCCAGCGGCGGCCGGTCGTCCGCGCGCTCCTCGCGGGCGACCGGGCAGCGGGTGCACCCCGACGGCGGATCCGCCGGAGAGGGCGCGCGCTGCCCGACTCGCCGACGACGACCGGCGTCTGCCCCTCCTCGACCGACAGCGACACCCCGTTGACCGGCTTGATCGTGCCCGCGTCCAAGCGGAACTCGGCGTGCAGATCATTGATCTCCAGCACGCTCATACGGGCTCTCCCTGGAAGACCCTCAGGAGCACGCTCATACCGGCCCTCCCCGGAAGACCCTCACTAGTTTCGGCCGGGTCGGCCCGGACCGTGCCCTCCGGAGGCGGCGCGGCCGCCACGATCGTGGACCCGGAGCTGCTGGAAGATCTGGAGGCGGTACGCTCGCGTGGCTACGCGATCGACGAGGAGGAGAACGAGGCCAACGTGCGCTGCGTCGGGGCGGTGGTCCGCGACGCGAGTGGGACGGCGGTGGGCGCGGTGAGCGTCGCGGGCCTCACGCTCAGCCTGAGTCAGGACGACATACCGCTGCTGGGACCGCTGGTGGTGGCCGCCGCCGCCCGTGTGCCGGCGGCGATCGGGAGGAACGTATGACGGACGTGCTCGCGCGGGCCCGCGCCCTCGGGGAATTCTCGGGCGCGGCCTGGGCCTACGGCAGGTCGAGCGGCCCGGTTTCGCGTGGCCGCCTCGGCACGCTGGCGTGGAACGGCGACCCGGTCAGTGACGACACCCTGTGGGACCTGGCCTCGCTCACCAAGCCGATCGTCGGGCTGGCCGTCATGGCGCTGGTCGAGTCGGGCGAACTGACCCTGGACGATCCCATCGCGCTGCACCTGCCGGAGTACGCCTCGACCGACAAGTCCGGCATCACCGTTTTCGAGCTGCTGACGCACACCTCGCGCATCCCCGGGCAGCAGCCGCTCTACCGCGACCACCCGACCCGCGACGAACTGCTCGCCGCGGTGGCCCGGCTGCCGTTGCGCCCGTCGCCGGGTGTCGAGTACAGCTCCCAGGGGTTCATGATCCTCGGCATGATCGCCGAACGGGCCGCCCGGACACCGCTCGACCAGCTGGTACGGGAGCGGGTGACCGGGCCCGTCGGCATGGACGAGACCCGCTTCCTGCTGCCCGAGGCCGACCTTCGGCGTGCGGCCGCCACCGAGGACTGCCCGTGGCGCGGCCGGATCGTCCAGGGGACCGTGCACGACGAGAACGCCGAGGTGCTGGGCGGGGTGGCCGGGCACGCTGGGCTGTTCGGCACGCTGGACGACCTTACGCGGCTGGGCCGGGCGCTGTGCCGGGGCGGCGGCTTTGTGGCTGCCCGGACGCTCGAGGTGATGACCCGGACGCGGACCGGAGGCAGGGCGCTGGCCTGGGAGGGGTGGCAGCGGCCCGGCTGCAGCGGGGGTGATCTGCTGAGCCCGGCGGCGTATGGGCACACCGGGTTCACGGGAACGAGCCTGTGGGTGGATCCGGAACTGGACATGTTCGTGGTGCTGCTGACCAACCGGGTGCACCCCAGCCGGGGGTCGGACGCGATCAACCGGATCCGCCGCGCCTTCCACAACATGGCCGTCGCGGAGGCGCTGGGATGACCGGCGGCGCGGACGGTTTCGAGACCAGCGGTTTCGGAATCGGCGGTGCGGGCGTGGGCGACTCCGGGAACGACGGTTTAGCGATCGGCATCGCGGGGGCGGTCGGTTCTGGGATCGGCGGTTCCGGGATCGGCGTATCCCGGGTCGGCGGTTCCGGGGTAGGCGTATCCGGGGTAGGCGTATCCGGGGTAGGCGTATCCGGGGTCGGTGGTGCCCTTCGGGTGGTCGGTTCGTCGGCGGCTGTGCGGCTGGTTCCGGGAGACGGCGGGCTGGTGCTGGAGCCGACCCGGGAACGGCCCGGGGATCTCTGGATCGGGCCTGGCTGGGTGGACCTGCACGCCCACGTCTACGACGGGATGACGGTGATCAGCGTGCCCCCGGACCGCGTCGGCCTGGACCAGGGCGTGCACGTGGTCGCCGACGCGGGCAGCGCGGGCCAGGCCACGATCGACGGTCTGGCCCGCTATGTCGTCCCGGCCGCCGAGACCGAGATACGCGCCTGGGTGAACATCGGCTCATACGGCCTCGTCCACCTGCGCGAAACCGCCGACCCGAGTTTCATCGACGTGGACGCCACGCTGGCCGCCATCGAACGGCACCGGGGCCTGGTGTGCGGCGTGAAGGTCCGCTCCAGCGGCATGGTCGTGGGCGCGATGGGGCTGCAGCCGCTCCAGCTCGGCCGGCTCGTCGCCCGGCAGGCGGGCCTGCCTCTGCTGGTGCACATCGGCGAGGTGCCGCCGCTGATCGAGGACGTGCTCGACCTGCTCGACGAGGGCGACGTGATCACCCACTGCTACCACGGCAAGACCGGCCATCCGTGGCGGCCCGACGGCACCCCTACCCCCGCGCTGGCCCGCGCGCTCGACCGGGGCGTACTGCTGGACGTGGGTCACGGCGTGGCCAGCTTTAGCTTCGAGGTCGCCGAACGCGCGATCGCCGCCGGTTTCCCACCGCACTCGATCAGCACCGACATCCACGTACGCAACATCGGCGGCCCCGTCCACGACCTGGCCACCACGATCACCAAGCTCGTGGCCTGCGGCCTGCCACTGGAGAACGCGATCACGGCGGTGACGGACGCACCACGCCGCGTCCTCCGCATGGACTCGCCGGACACGGAATGGCTGGCGGACGACGGCGCGATACGGCACGCCACGGTGTTCCGGCTGGCCGAGACGGCCACGGGGTCCCGTCCAGACGGAGAGGCCGGGGCGATCCGGCCGGTCGCAGAGACCACAAAGTCCCGACCAGCCGAGGAGGCCACGGCGTCCCGGTCAACCGGAGAGGCCACGGAGTTCCGGCCAGCCGGGGAGATGGAGCGGGTCTACGTGGATTCTCGCGGAACCCACCGCAAGCCCACTCAGCATGTTCTCCCGGTGGCCACCATCCGGGAGGGACGCCTCCGGCCGACCGCATCCACGCCACCGGCCGACTGAACGCACGTAACGGCGCCCGGCCCTGTGCGGGCTCAGCGGCCGTTTTCCTGGAGGCCCTCAGCCATGTGCGGCGGGTAGCGGTGGGTGCGGCTTGCCGTAACGGATGAAAGCGGTTCACCCGAAAAGACAAGCCGAGCCCTCAGCCACGTATGCCGGTGCCGTAACGAGAAATCTCAGGAGAGACCCGGCGCCGGGAACTGCGCGGTCAGCTCGCTGACCTCGTGATGCACCCGGCTGATGACGTGCTCGGCGTCGCCCTTGGCCAGGGCGGTGACGACCTCGTCCATCCACGCGCCGATCTGCCGCATCTCGCCCGGCCCCATCCCCCGGGAGGTGACAGAGGGGGTGCCGATGCGGATGCCGCTCGGGTCGAACGGCTTGCGGGTGTCGAACGGGACCGTGTTGTAGTTGGTCTCCAGGCCCGCGCGGTCGAGCGCCTGGGCGGCGGGCTTGCCGCCGATGCCCTTGGGCGTGAGGTCGAGCAGGATGAGGTGGTTGTCGGTGCCGCCCGAGACCAGGTCGAAGCCGCGGCTCGACAGCTCCTCGGCCAGCGCCTTCGCGTTGGTCACCACCTGGTGCGCGTAGGCCTTGAAGTCGTCGGTGGACGCCTCGTGCAGGGCCACGGCGATGGCGGCGGTGGTGTGGTTGTGCGGGCCGCCCTGCAGGCCGGGGAAGACGGCCTTGTTGAGCGCGGTCGCGTGCTCGTCGGTGGTGGCCATGAGCATGGCGCCGCGCGGGCCGCGCAGCGTCTTGTGCGTGGTCGTGGAGATCACGTCGGCGTGGCCCACCGGAGAGGGGTGCGCGCCGCCCGCGACGAGGCCGGCGATGTGCGCGATGTCGGCGGCGAGTACGGCGCCCACCTCGCGGGCGATGGACGCGAAGCCCTCGAAGTCGATCGTGCGCGGGATGGCCGTGCCGCCGCAGAAGATCAGCTTCGGCCGGTGCTCCAGCGCCAGCGCCCTGACCTCGTCGAGGTCGATGCGGCCGGTGTCCTGGCGCACGCCGTAGCGGACCGGGTTGAACCACTTGCCGGTGGCCGAGACCGACCAGCCGTGCGTGAGGTGACCGCCGAACGGCAGGCCCATGCCCATCACGGTGTCGCCCGGCTGCAGGAAGGCCATGTAGATGGCCAGGTTGGCGGGCGAGCCAGAGTAGGGCTGGACGTTGGCGTGGTTGACGCCGAACAGCGCCTTGGCCCGCTCGTTGGCCAGGGTCTCGACCTGGTCGATGACCTGCTGGCCCTCGTAGTAGCGCTTGCCGGGGTAGCCCTCGGAGTATTTGTTGGTCAGGACGGTGCCCGTGGCCTCCAGAACGGCCTTGGACACGTAGTTCTCCGACGCGATGAGCTTGACCGTGTCGGCCTGACGGCGCTCCTCCGCCTTGATGAGCTCGGCGATCTGCGGGTCTACGCTTGTGAGAGAACTCATGACTCTCCTGTCATCGTTGACAATGTGCGAAGACCCAGGCGCACGGCCTTCTGCCCTTCCGCTCCCTGGTGGTTCGCCCCACCTAACGCGCCAGTCGCGACGTTCTAGACGATAGCGGATCGGGCAGGGGGGACCGGGCACGGATCAGGTGATCAGGCAGATGAGAGGGCCACGTTCTTGATCGTTCCGAGCGGCCCGAGGTTGACGTCCACGTGCTCCGCGTCCTGGGGCACACCCTCGAAGACCGCCCAGAGCTGAAGCTGCATACCGCCCCCGAACGAGGCCGTGGGGACCTCGGCGCACTGACAGGCGTTGTCCTTCCTGGCCGGGTACAACGGCTTGCCCACGCCGGGAGGGACGATGCTGATCCTCGACACGGTGTTGTCGAAGGTGTTCGCGCCGAATCTGTCGTACAGGGGCGCGTTGTTCTTGCCGACGTTCTTGACCGTCCACTGCAGGCGGGCCGTGGTGCCCTGGCGCACGAGGGAGTCGATGCGCACCTGGAAGGTGGTGTCCAGGGCGTCGAGCGTGCGGGTGACGGCGGGGGTGCCCGGCTCGGCGGGGCGCTCCTGCCACGGGCGCAGAACGGCGAGTGTGGCGCCCACGCCGAAGACGGCCGCGAGCGCGGCGGCGGCGACCGGGCCCAGCCAACGGCTCCGCCCGGAAGCCCGCCTCCCGGCGAGCGGTCCTTCGCCCGCCGCGGCGGGCGGCCCTTCACCAGCCCCAGCGGACGAGCCTTCCAGCGCTCCAGCGGGCGGGCCTTCAAAGACTCCAGCGGACGGCCCTTTGACCGCCCCGGCGGACGAACCCGCCACCATCCCAGCGGACGGGCCTTCGAACCGACTGTCGGGCCGCGTGGGGCCGGGCGTGGTGGCCGACGACGGGGTGGCTGACGACGGAGTGGCGATAGGTGGGGTGGGGGCGAGTGGGGTCCAGGTGTCTGAGACCAGTCTGGTGGCGGCGGCGACCGGCACCTCGGTGCGGCCGAGCAGCCGGTCCAGGAGCTGCTGCGCGGTCGGCCGCCGCACCGGGTCCTTGTCCAGCGCCCGCTCGACCAGCGGCCTGATCCGCTCGTCCAGCCCGTCGAGCACCGGCGCGTGGTTGATCACCCGGTAGACGACCTCGGCGACCCCGCCGGACCCGAACGGCGGCCGGCCGATGCCCGCGTACGCCACCAAAGCAGCCCACGAGAAGATGTCGCTCGCCGAGGTCACCTGCTCGCCCTTGGCCTGCTCGGGCGACATGTACGCGGGCGTCCCCATGCTCTGGGCGATCGTGACGGGCGCTCCCCCGGCGTCGGCGAGCTGGGCGATGCCGAAGTCGATGACCCGCGGCCCGACCGCGCTGAGCAGCACGTTGGACGGCTTCAGATCGCGGTGCACGACCCCGGCCTGGTGGATGGCGGCCAGCGCGGTGGCCACGCCGACGGCCAGCGCCTCCAGGTTCGACCCGGTCAGCGGCCCCTGCCGGACGACCACGCCGGACAGGTCGGGGCCCTCGACGTATTCGGTGACCAGATAGGCGGTCCCGCCCTCGAACCCCGCGTCGAGCACGGGGGCGGTGCAGAACCTGGCGACCCTTCTCGCGGCCTCGGCTTCCTTGCCGAACCTGCGCCTGAACTCCTCACGGGCGGCCAGCTCGGGCCGCATCATCTTCAGCGCGACGCGCCTGCCGGTGGGGTCCTCCGCGAGGTAGACGAACCCCATGCCACCCTCGCCCAGCTTCCTGACGAGCGTGTAGGGACCGACTCTCCGCTGTGCGTCCACCGGGGGGATTATTCCCTATTTGGTACGACTGGCGCCGGGCCAGAGCCGATCGACCTCGGCGTTCAGGATGGCCCCGATCAGCACGGCGAGAGCGGTGATGTAGAGCCAGAGCAGCAGCGCGATGGGCGCGGCCAGCGAGCCGTAGACGGACACGGGCGAGAACCACGCCGCGAGCACGGCCCGCAGCACGGCGGCACAGACGATCCACAGGAACAGCGCGAGGATCGCCCCCGGCAGCTCCCGGTACCACTTCGTCCGGACCGGCACGCTCACGTGGTAGAGCACGGTCAGGAAGAGCACCGAGCCGATGACCACCACCGGCCAGTACAGCAGGTCGACGAGGACGCCGTACTCCCCCGGCAGCGCGTCCTTGAGCAGCGTCGGCCCGATGACCAGCACCGGCATCACGATGATCCCGATGACCAGCCCGATCACGTAGAGCCCGAACGACATCAGCCGGGTCCTGATGATGCCGCGTTCCTCGCCGAGCCCGTAGGAGACGGAGATGAGGTCCACGTAGACGTACAGCGCCCGCGAGCCCGACCACAGCGACAACAGGAAGCCCACCGAGATGATCGACACCTTGCTGGCGTCGTCGCTGAGGACGTCGGTGATGAGCGGGTTGACCACCTTGTGCACCGCGTCGTCGGTGAACAGCAGCCCGGCCTGGTCGATCACCCAGGTCTTCACCTGCACGACGACCTGGGGCCCCAGCCAGGTGCCGAGCTTGGCCAGTACCCCGATCAGTCCCAGCACGAACGGCGGGAGGGACAGCAGCGCGAAGAAGGCCGCCTCGCCCGCGAGGCCCGTGACGCGGTAAGTGACTCCCGCGTTGGTGGTCGCGCGGACGGTCGCCCACGAATTCGTGTCGAGCACCCAGTTCAGCCTGGCACGGGCGTTGGAGGCGAGCCGCCTCCTCATCGACCGGCTAGGCGCATCGGTGGACGTCATGGCACCCAACGGTTATTAGCAGTGACTCTTCGGGACAGCTTACGTCCCCCGGGCACTGCCCTAGTCGACGTCGACGATGCGCGCACCCAGCGGGAGCAGCGAAACCGGGATGAGCTTGAGGTTCGCGATGCCCAGAGGGATGCCGATGACCGAGATGAACAACGGGATCGAGGTGAGCACGTGCCCGATCGCCAGCCAGATGCCCGCGAAGACGAGCCAGATGATGTTGCCGATCGTGGAGAGCGCCCCCGCGTCGGGGTCGCGCACGACGGTCCGGCCGAACGGCCAGAGCGCGTAGGCCGCGATCCTGAACGAGGCGATGCCGAACGGGATCGTGACGATCAGGACGCAGCAGATGACGCCGGCGATCGCGTAGCCGATGGCCAGCCAGACACCGGCGAAGATCAGCCAGATGACGTTCAGGATTGTCCGCATGCTTACAGCATGTCACCGGGGCCGCCTCTCAAATCATCGGGAATGCCCCTGGCCTTTCCCTGATCGACCCTTACCGGGAGGTCCGGCGAACGCCTGCGCTATCTCCATCCAGGCACGGGCCGTCTCGCCGGTGATCTCCAGGTCGGTGTCGTCGCGGTGGACGCGCTGGGTGACGAGCAGGCAGAAGTCCAGCATCGGCCCGCGGACCGCGTCGGCGGTCTCCTCCGGCCCCGCCGCCCATGGCGTCCCGTCGGGCATGGTCAGCTCCACGCGCACCGGCCGCGCCGGAAGGGGCAGATTCCGTACGGCGAAACCGTAGGGCATGGCCCTGAACCCGATCATCGCCACGTGCCGCAGCCTTGGAGTGGGCTCCCTGGTGACGCCGAGCGCGTCCGCCACGTCCTGGCCGTGCGCCCACGTCTCCATCAGCCGGGCGGTGACGAAGGAGGCGGCCGACATGTCGGGGCCGTACCAGGGCAGCCGGTCACGGGCCGACAGCCCGGTGAACGCCTTGATGCTGCGGGCGCGCGCCGTACGGAACCAGTCGAGTAGTTCGTCGGGGGCGAGCCCGCGGAACTCCGCGGCCAGGTCGTCGGTGGAGGTGAAGTGCGCCGCCGCCGTACGGAAGACGTCGGGATCGGTCACGGCGGTGCGCGCGGCCTCGTCGAACCAGGCCAGATGGCTCACCTGGTCACGCACCGCCCATCCCTCGGCGGGTGTGCCGAGCTCCCAGTCTCCGGCTCCCAGGGGCCGTAACAGCTCGTCGAGTGACGCGGTCTCCGCACGCAGGTCGCTCAGCAACTCGCCCATGAGGTCCACGGGCGCCAGCCTAACCGAACAACGTTCTACGAGGAATAATGCAAGGGTGATCTGCGAGAAGTGCAAGGAGAAGCGCCACGAGGAGTGTCGCGGCGGATCCTGGTGCGATTGCCAGCACCAGCAGGCGGAGAAGCCGGCCGAGTCGGACCTGGACTGGCCCCGTCAGGGGTGAAGAGCGTCCACAGTTTGGACCCAGTCTTGGACATACCGGATACCTAGCGTATCTTCGAACTATGCCAGCGGACCCCATGCTTGTCGGTCGACGACACGTCGATCTTCAGCGTGTCCGCAGTGCCATCTGTTGCGACGCCCGTTAACCCACCCGTTTTCTCCGTTGCGCGCGTCGCAAATCTCCTCCTTCACCCCTGCCCTCAATGATGAGGCGGGAGGAAGCCTGCGCGCGCCCATGAACCGAAGGACGCGCAATGAGCACCCCTGCCAGCCGGCATCACAAACGCCCGCGCGGCGAAGGCCAGTGGGCTCTCGGTTACCGGGAGCCGCTGAACAAGAATGAAGAGAACAAGAAGAACGACGACGGCCTCAACGTCCGCCAGCGCATCATCGACATCTACTCCAAGCGTGGTTTCGACTCGATCGACCCGGCCGACCTGCGCGGCCGGATGCGCTGGTACGGCCTCTACACCCAGCGCAAGCCCGGGATCGACGGCGGCAAGACCGCGATCCTGGAGCCCGAGGAGCTGGACGACCGCTACTTCATGCTGCGGGTGCGCATCGACGGCGGTCAGCTGAGCATCCCGCAGTTGCGGGTCATCGCCGAGATCTCCAACGAGTACGGCCGGGGCACCGCCGACCTGACGGACCGGCAGAACGTCCAGCTGCACTGGATCGAGATCGAGTCGGTGCCCGACATCTGGGCGCGGCTCGAAGCCGTCGGGCTGTCGACCACCGAGGCGTGCGGCGACACGCCGCGCGTCATCCTGGGCTGCCCGCTGGCCGGGATCGACACCGACGAGGTGCTGGACGCGACCGACGAGATCCACGTGCTGAACGAGCGGTTCATCGGCGACCCGGCCTACTCCAACCTGCCGCGCAAGTTCAAGTCGGCGCTGAGCGGGTGCCCGTCGCACTGCACGGTGCACGAGATCAACGACGTGGCATTCGTGGGTGTCGAGCTGCCCAGTGGGGAGAAGGGCTACGACCTGTGGGTCGGCGGCGGACTGTCCACCAATCCGATGTTCGCCAAGCGGCTCGGGGTGTTCGTCCGGCCCGAGCGGGTGGCCGACGTCTGGGCCGGAGTGATCGGGATATTTCGTGATTACGGATATCGGCGGCTGCGGCACCGCGCGCGGATCAAGTTCCTGGTCAACGACTGGGGCGTGGAGAAGTTCCGGGAAGTCCTGGAGACCGAATACCTCAAGGAGGCGCTGCCCGACGGGCCCGCGCCCCAGGCGCCCCGTGGCTCCCGCCGCGACCACGTCGGGGTCTACCCGCAGAAGGACGGCAACTTCTACGTGGGCTTCGCGCCCAAGGTCGGCCGCCTCGACGGCGACAAGCTGCACGTGATCGCCGACCTCGCCGAGCGCCACGGCTCCGGCCGCGTCCGCACCACGGTCGAGCAGAAGATGGTCATCCTCGACGTCGCGCCGGACCAGGTCGACTCCCTGGTCGCCGAGCTGGAGGCGAACGACCTCCAGGTCAACCCGTCGACGTTCCGCCGCCAGACGATGGCCTGCACCGGCATCGAGTACTGCAAGCTGGCCATCGTCGAGACCAAGGCCACCGCCGCCAACCTCATCGACGAGCTGGAGCGGCGCCTGCCCGACTTCGCCGAGCCGCTCACCATCAACGTCAACGGCTGCCCCAACTCCTGCGCGCGCATCCAGGTCGCCGACATCGGTCTCAAGGGCCAGCTCGTCGTGGACGAGCACGGGGAGCAGGTCGAGGGCTACCAGATCCACCTGGGCGGCTCGATGGGCGTCAACCCCGGCTTCGGCAGGAAGGTACGCGGCCTCAAGACCACCGCCGAGGCCCTGCCCGACTATGTCGAGCGGGTCGTGACGCACTACGACGCCCAGAAGAAGGAAGGCGAGGCCTTCGCCGACTGGGTGCAGCGAGCGGACGAGGCGGACCTGCGATGACCACGCGAGCCGTCCCCTTCCACTGCCCCTACTGCGGCGACGAGGACCTCGAGCCCTACGAGGGCGATCCCGAAGCCCCCGACTCCGCGGCGCACGGCGGCTGGTACTGCCGGTCCTGCGCCCGCGCCTTCAAGCTGAAGTTTCTTGGAATCGGAGTGAAGATATGACACTCGTCGACATCGAGGTCGGTTTAAGAGAGCAACGCGGCGCGCTCGACCTGCAGGACATCGTCGAGTCCGCCGCGGTCTTCCTGGAGGACGCCTCCGCCCGCGAGATCATCCGGTGGGCGGCGGCGACGTTCGGCGACCGGCTGTGCCTGACCTCCTCGATGAGCGACGCGCTGCTCATCGACCTGGTCAGCCGGGTCAAGCCCGGGGTGGACGTGTTGTTCATCGACACCGGGTTCCATTTCGCCGAGACGATCGGCACCCGTGACGCGGTCCAGCAGGTCTATGACGTCAATGTGATCAATGTGCAGCCGTCGCGCACGGTGGAGGAGCAGGAACGCGAGCTCGGGCCGCGCCTGTTCGGCCGCAATCCCGACCTGTGCTGCTACCTGCGCAAGGTGGAGCCGCTCAACCGGGCGCTCGAACCGTACCTGGCGTGGATCTCGGGCATCCGCCGCGACGAGGCGAGCACCCGCGCCGAGACCAAGGTCGTGGAGTGGGACGCCAAGCGGCAGATGGTCAAGGTCAACCCGATCGCCAAGTGGACCCAGGACGAGGTCGACAACTACATGGCCGACAACGGGGTGCTGATCAACCCGTTGCACTACGACAACTACCCCTCGATCGGCTGCGCCCCCTGCACCCGGCAGGTCGCGGAGGGCGAGGACCCGCGCAGCGGCCGCTGGGCGGGGCTGGGGAAGGTCGAATGCGGCATTCACCTGTAACCCCCAGCATGTGGCCCGTCCCGTTGGCAGACGGGACGGGCCAGGACATCCCACTGGTCGCGGTGGCGCACGGGTCTCGCGATCCGCGCGCCGCCGCGACCGTGGAAGCCCTGCTCGACGAGGTACGGCTGGCGCGGCCCGGACTTCCGGTGCGCACGGCGTACCTCGACCACGCGACCCCGTCCCTGGGGCAGGCGCTGAGCGGGCTGGACGCGGCTGTTGTGCTGCCGCTGCTGCTCACCGAGGCCTACCACAGCCGGGTGGACCTTCCCTCGGCGCTCAACGAGGCCAGGGCGCGTGACCCTCGGCTGCGCGTGCGCTATGGCGCGACGCTGGGACCGCACCCGCTGCTGCTGATGACGCTGGAACGGCGGCTGGCTGAGGCGGGAGTGGTGATCGGAGATCCGGATACGGCGGTCGTGCTGGTGTCGGCCGGGTCCAGCGATCGGCGGGCCAACGGCGTGGTCGCGCGGATGGCCCGCGACTGGGGGCGTCCGGCGTTCGCAGGGGCGGCCTCGGGCCTCAGCCTCGGCTCGGGCTTCAGCGGTGGCTCAGGTGTGGAAGGGCGAGGGTGGTGGGCGGTGACGGCGGCGTACGCGTCGGCGGCCGAGCCGACGCCCGCGCAGGCGGTGACACTCCTCCGCGAGGCGGGCGCGCCCCGGGTGGCCGTCGCGCCGTACCTGCTGGCGCCCGGCTATTTCGCCGACAAGGTGCGGCGCAGCACCCTTGAGGCGGGCGCCGACGTGGTCGCCGACGTGCTCGGCCCGGCTCCCGAACTGGCCGAGGTCCTCCTGGAGCGCTACGCCACCGCGGCCCGCGCCCCGGCCGGTGCGGCGGCCTCGTAGGCGTCCGGGCCCAACCCCGATAGGGGCGTTCTACGGTGGCAGTCGATCGAGCGCGTCAGTAGCCCCGGCGCAGAGCGCGGCGCATGCTGCGGTCGGCGTCGCGAAGCTGTCTGCGCATGCTGTGCCACTCGTCGCCGTGCAGTTGGCGCCACTGCTCGCGCCATGCCGCCAGGCCGCGCCGCAGCGGCTGTGCTTTGGAGTCGCCGATCACCTTGACGTCGCCCATGATCGCGTACGCGTGCACCCGGATGACCGGTGCGTTGGTGCCGGGCGCCGCCTCCAGGACGTCGACCCGCTTGTCGCCCATGATGGCCATGCCGTCGAGGTCCACGTTGACGCCGTCGGGGACGATGATCTTCACATCGCCCATCACCGAGACGGCCATGATGTCGACCATGTTCGTACGGACCTCGGCCTCACGCAGGTCGAGCACCACATCGCCCATGACGGCGACCGCCCCCAGCTCCTGGTCGATCCGCCAGGTGCCGCGCCGCTTGGAGTCGCCCATGACGCCGACGAACCAGCGCCGCTTGCGCGTGGGCCCCTCCTGATGGACCGGTGACACGGGCACGGCGCCCGAGGCGGGCAGGTCCTGGACGAGCATGGCCAGCTCGGCGTGCGTGGAGGCGGTGTAGGCGGCCTCCGTGCGGTCGGTCAGCTCGACGAGCGTCAGCCGCCCGTCGACCGAGGCGACGCGGAGCTGCTCCACGACGGCTTCACGTTCGGCGTCCGAGGCCCTAACCTCGCCAGGGTCAGTCATACTCGCAACATATCGCGTTTCGCGGCGATCGGGATCCTCCCGGAGAAGGAACAGTCATACTCCGAAGTGCTCACCACGCTTCCGAGAGGCTGACACGGCCGGAGCCCGATCCAAGCTAGGGTCCAGTCATGCATGAGGAACAGCTCTACCGGGCCGCGTTGAACGGCGAGTCGGAGAAGGTGAGCGAGCTGCTCGCCGGTGGCACCGACCCCAACCAGGCCAGCGCGGGCGACGAAGACGGGCTGCCGCTCTGCGCGGCGGCCGCCTGGGACCGGGCCGAGGTCGCGGGCCTGCTGCTGGCCGCCGGGGCCGACGTCAACGGCCGGGAGAGCGGCGGCTGGACCGCGCTGCTCTGGGCCGCGGCCAAGGGGCACGCCGAGACGGCCGAATTGCTCATCGAGGCGGGGGCCGAGATCGACGCCGCCAACGACGTCGGCGACACGCCGCTCACGCTGGCGGCCAGGCGCGGCGCCCTGGGCGTCGTACGCCTGCTGCTGGACAGCGGAGCCGACGCCGGCAAGTACGACGGAGACGGCGACACCCCGCACGAGATCGCCGTCGACTGGGTGGGCGTGCATCTGGAGAGCGCGCTGCTCGACCAGATCGGCCAGGACGACTGGGAGTACGTCGTGGCGCGCCAGTTCGCCAAGGACGGCACCGAGCTCGTCACCGTGGCCGGGCGCTCCCCCGACGGCGAGCAGACCGAGCAGGTGCAGGCGCAGCGCGGCCACGCCGCCATCGCGACGCTGCTGGAGGACGTCACCGGCGTCCACGCCCCGGCCGACCAGCTCGTGGCGCGGGCCCTGGCGCACCGCGACACCGACGAGGACGCCGAGACGTGGTGGATCGTCGCCGATTCGCTGGGCAAGCGGGCCGACGACGAGACGTACGAGGTGCTGGCCGGGCTGTGCGTGAGCGAGGACGCCAGGGAGCGGGAGTTCGGCGTCGACGCGATCGCCCAGTTCGGGTTCGCCGACGACGACAAGCCCTACCTTGAGCAGACGCTGCCGCTGCTGCAGAAGATGGCCACCACCGAGGGCAACGCGCAGGTCCTCCGCTCGGTGCTGGCCGCGCTCGGTCACCAGGCCGACCCCCGGGCGCTGCCGCAGGTGCTCGACATCATCGGCCGTCCTGATCACCGGCGCACCATGACCGACGCGATCGCGCTGGCCGACGTGCTGCCGCCGGACCACGAGGAGGGGCTGGAGCTGCTGATCGGCATGACACGGGACGACGAGGCGGAGGTCCGCGACTGGGCCACCGCCGGGCTGGCCTCGCTCAAGGCCGACACGCCGCGGATCCGCGAGGCACTCGCCGACCGCCTCGACGACGCCGACTTCCGTACGGTGGCGGAGGCCACGCGCGGGCTCGCCGAGCGGGGCGACCCGCGGGCCGAGCAGGGCGCCAAGCGCGTGCTGGCGGAGAGCGACGACGAGTACGCCAGGGACCTGGTCACACAGACCCAGCCACAGTAGGCACGTGTCACGGATTTGACACCGCGGATCCTAGAGACGTGGTGACACCGACCCGGCCCTGACCGCCTGCGGAGAAGCGGGCGTTCAGGGGCCCGAAAGGGCCGGGGCGGTGTTGAGGACGTCGTGAGCCAGGGCGAGGTCGCCTTCGAGGTCGGCGGGGAAGGACCCCGGGTCGCCCCGCCCGCCCAGCAGGAAGCAGAACCCCACCACGTCCGCCGTGATGTGCGCGTCCGGGACGCCGCCACCGCCGGCGGCGTCCGTAACGCCCAGCGGAACGTGCCACTCCCCGCCTCCCGGCCCGGTCAGCGTGAGCTGGAGCGTGCGCCCGCTGCCGTCCAGGCCGGACAGGAGCATCGTCCACGGCAGCAGCCGCGCGCACAGGTCGGCCGTCGGGTGGATGTGCTCGGGGATCGGGTCGGGCAGCCGGAGGCCGCCGGTGCGGGCGGCGTCGTCGGCGTGCACCCACGTCTCCAGGCACCGGGCCAGGATGTGGTCGGACACCGGCGCGTCGAGGCCGTCGAGGTGCGCGGCGGTGCCGGGGTCGAGGTCGGCCAGGTGGCGGCAGAGGGCGTCGGCCTGGGCGCGCCAGTCGCGCCTGGTCTGTTCGGGGCTGCGGGCCCGCTCGTAGTTCTGGACGTCGGCGGTACGGCTGAGCGAGTCGTTCGCGCCGATGGCCGGGCCCAGCACGGGAGCGCCGACCGAGGCCGCCAGCAGGCCGTCCTTGGCGGCGAGGTGGGCGACGAGTTCCTGGAGCGTCCAGCCCTCAATGATGACTCGTGACCAGTCGTCCTCCACTGCGGAGGCGAGCAGCGCGTCCATGGCGGCGACACGCCCGGCGTACGGCTGCGCCCAGGGGGCGGTGGGCGCGGCGGGCCGGCGCCGGGCCCTGGCCCCGGCCAGGAGCTGGGGCCGCAGGGAGCGTTCCGGTACGGCCGGGTCCTCCATCAGCGCGTCCAGGTAGAGACGCTCGACGGGCTCCATCACACCTCTTCCTCTGCCAGCGCGTCTGCCAGGCGGCGCAGCGCCAGCCGGATCCGCGACTTGGCCGTGCCCTCGGGCACGCCCAGCTCCTCGCCCACCTGGCGGTATGTCCGCCCACCGTAGTAGGCCAGTTCGACCGCTTCCCGCAGGCCGTCGGGTAACGCCGTCACCGCCTGCCGTACCCGCTTGGCCTCGTCGGCCGCGAGCACGTTGTCCTCCAGCCTGGCGGGCTCGGGCTCGTACAGGCGGGGGCCCAGCGCGGAGACGCGCCTGCGCTCCTCGGCCCGTACGTGGTCGACCGCGCGGCGATGGGCGATCGTGGCGAGCCACGCGCGCAGGGTGCCACGATCTGGGTCGTAGGCCAGCGGCCGTTCCCAGAAGACCAGGAACACCTCCTGCGTGATGTCCTCGGCGATCACCCGGTCCCTGGTGACACGCAGGGCGAGACCGAAGATCAGCGAGGAGAGCCGATCGTAGACCTCCCCGAGCGCGGCCTCGTCGCCGCCGACCACCCGCTGATGCAGCAGGCGGTCGTCGTACGGTGCCTCCACTGGCACCACACTCCCGTGATCCGGACCAAGGCGGCGGGTGCGCCGCGACCCGAGCATGTCATTAATTCGCCGGAAAAGCGCACACGGATGACCGAGCCGCAGAACTTTGTCGGGCGCGCGATAGGGTCTGAATTCCTACGACCAGAGGGAGCTACCACTATGGCCACCACTCGCACCGCCACCACTGAGTGGAAGGGCGCGCTGCTCGACGGGTCGGGCACGGTGTCGCTGGACACCTCGGGTGTCGGCACGTTCGAGGTCACCTGGGCGTCCAGGTCCCAGGACGCCGGCGGCAAGACCTCGCCTGAGGAGCTCATCGCGGCCGCTCACTCCTCCTGCTTCTCGATGGCGCTCTCGCACGGCCTCGCCGGCGCCGGCACGCCGCCGGAGTCGCTCCAGACCAGCGCTGACGTGACGTTCCAGCCTGGTGAGGGCATCACCGGGATCGTCCTGACCGTGAAGGGGCAGGTGCCCGGCATCACGGCCGAGCAGTTCCAGGAGGCGGCGGAAACCGCGAAGGCGAATTGCCCGGTGAGCAAGGCGTTGACGGGCACGACGATCAGCCTCAACGCCGAACTCCTCTAGCGGGACCGCGATCGCGTGCGACAATTGGGTCACATGCGCGAGGTCTGGCCGGGCGAGCCCTATCCACTTGGCGGCACCTGGGACGGCGTGGGCACCAGCTTCTCACTGTTCTCCGAGGTGGCCGAGCGAGTCGAGCTATGCCTCTTTCACGATGACGGCTCAGAAGAACGCGTAGATCTGCCGGAAGTCGATGGATTCGTCTGGCACGGTTACCTGCCGGGCATCGCGCCGGGGCAGCGCTACGGCTATCGGGTGCACGGCCCGTACGAGCCGTCGCACGGGCACCGGTGCAACCCGGCGAAGCTCGTCCTCGATCCCTACGCCAAGGCGATCGACGGTGATCTGACGTGGAACGAAGCGCTGTTCCCGTACCACTTCACCGATCCGACGCGGCTCAACACGGCCGACAGCGCGCCCTTCATGCCGAAAAATGTGGTCATCAACCCGTTCTTCGAATGGGGCAACGACCGGCCGCCGCGCACCCCGTACCACGAGACCGTGATCTACGAGGCGCACGTGCGGGGGCTCACCATGCGCCACCCGGCGGTGCCCGAGGAGCAGCGCGGCACGTACGCGGGCGTGGGGCACCCGGCGATCATCGACCATCTGCTCTCGCTCGGGGTGACGGCGATCGAGTTGATGCCGGTGCACCAGTACATGCCCGAGCACTTCCTGGTGGCGCGGGGGCTGACCAACTACTGGGGCTACAACACGATGGCCTACCTGGCCCCCCACGGCCGCTACAGCAGCACGGGCACGCGGGGCGAGCAGGTGCTGGAGTTCAAGGCCATGGTGCGGGCGCTGCACGAGGCGGGCATCGAGGTCATCCTCGACGTGGTCTACAACCACACGGCCGAGGGCGACCACATGGGGCCCACGCTGGGGTTCAGGGGGATCGACAACTCGGCCTACTACCGGCTGCACGACGGTGACCGGCGCTACTACCTCGACTACACCGGCTGCGGCAACTCGCTGAACGTCCGGTCGCCGCACGCGCTCCAGCTCATCATGGACTCCCTGCGTTACTGGGTGCTGGAGATGCACGTCGACGGGTTCCGGTTCGACCTGGCGGCGGCGCTGGCGCGGGAGCTGCACGACGTCGACCGGCTGAGCGCCTTCTTCGATCTGATCCAGCAGGATCCGGTCATCTCGCAGGTCAAGCTGATCGCGGAGCCGTGGGACGTCGGCCCCGGCGGCTACCAGGTCGGAAATTTCCCGCCCTTGTGGACGGAGTGGAACGGGAAATACCGCGACATAGTGCGAGATTTCTGGCGCGGCACCCACTCGGCGCTCCCCGAGTTCGCCTCCCGCCTGACCGGCTCCGCCGACCTCTACGCCTCCTCGGGCCGCCGACCTGTCGCCTCCATCAACTTCGTGACCTGCCACGACGGCTTCACCCTCACGGACCTGGTGTCGTACGACCGCAAGCACAACGAGGCCAACAGCGAGGACAACCGCGACGGCACCGACGACAACCGCTCCTGGAACAGCGGCGCCGAGGGGCCTGTCGAGGACCCCGAGATCGTCCGCCTCCGCCACCGCCAGCGCCGCAACTTCCTGACGACGCTGTTCCTGTCGCAAGGGGTGCCGATGCTCTCCCACGGCGACGAGCTCGGTCGCACGCAGCGGGGCAACAACAACGCCTACTGCCAGGACAACGAGCTCGCCTGGATCGACTGGTCGCAGATCCACACCGAGTCCGACCTGCTGGACTTCGTCCGCAAGCTGTCGCGGCTTCGGCGCGAGCACCCGGTCTTCCAGCGCCGCCGCTTCTTCCACGGCCGCCACCCGGACGACGGCCGCCGCGACCTGGTGTGGCTCACGCCGGGCGGCACGGAGATGACGGCCGGAGACTGGCACATCGGCTACGCCAAGTCGCTGATGGTCTACCTCAACGGCGAGGCGATCACGGAGCCCGGGACACGGGGTGAGCGGATCGTGGACGACTCGTTCCTGTTGCTGATCAACGCCCACCATGAGGACATGACGTTCACACTGCCGGGCGGGGAATTCGGCGACCACTGGCTGCCGATCCTCGACACCGACGACAAGGGGGTTTGTGACGGTGAATACGCCCCCTCCTCCCAGGTGACGGTGACCGCCCGCAGCATGCAGGTGCTCCAGCGTCCGCTTTCATAGGATTTCCTTTACGGCAGGCACGGTGGGCCCCACCCGCCGTACGGGGCCGGCGTCTGTCCAGGGGGACGCTCCTCCGGTGGAGATGGCCGGGCGCCGTGACGAGACGGTGAGACCGGGGTGTCGGTTTCCGAAGTCGTCTGCACGGATGCGCGAAGTGGCCTGCACGCCCGCAGCGCGCGGATGAAAGGCGGCACCGCGAGCAAGGGCAGCCGATTGATCCGAGTTGGCGATCTTCTCTCGGAATGACCATTTGCGAGACCAGGTGTGCCCAACCCCAAGGTACTAAAGATGGCTTTCGTAGCAGAGTGTTAATATGTCATTGCATTGGGTAACGTAATGTCGATCATCCAGCCACGCGCCGCCAGCACTGATCAGTAGCCGCGACGAAACACCTGACGATCGCCTACACGCTGGCCCACCGAAGGAGCAGCACCGATGGACACGAGGCCTCCGGGTGTCTTCGTCACCGAGCGGTCCAGCGGCGTACGCATGATCGTGGGGGCGGGCACGTCGACCCCTGCGTTCCTCGGATACACCGAGGCGCCGCGCAACGATGCCGAGGAACGGTCGACCTCCCCGTTCGACGCGAGTGAACGCGTCGTTCCGCAACTGATTCACGGCTGGCAGGAGTTCGCCGACCGCTACAGCATCACCGAGTCGGGCAACGAACTGGCCGCCCTGTTGGAGAAGCAGAGCAACGACCAAAACCTGACTGCCGCGGAACTCAAGCGGATCCAGGTGCTCCAGCGGTGCTTCACGCTGGCTGAGGCGATCTACGGGTTCTTCGCCAATGGCGGCACGTCCTGCTACGTGGTCGGGTTCCTCACCCCGGACCGAGCCGTGACCGACGAGGCACTCGCCGGCGACACCGACCAGCGTACGGGGCTGGGTGGGCTGGAAACGATCCCCAACGTGACCATGGTCGCGGTGCCTAGCCTCTGGGACATGACCGTGGACGCCACCGAGAGCGCGACGCCGCCACAACCGGACCTGCCGACCGGCAAGGAACTCATCGACAAGGTGCTCGCCCACTGCACCAAGCAGCGCAACAGGGTCGCGCTGGTCGACGCGCCGCCCGACCAGTCCGTCGACACGCTCGAGCAATTCGTCGACACGCTCGCCTCACCCGACACCGACGAGGCGGCCTTCACGGCCCTCTACTACCCGTGGGTCAAGGTCGCGGGAGTCGACGGCGTGTCACGGACGGTACCGCCGTCGGGCCACCTGGCCGGGGTCTGGGCCCGCACGGACGCCGAGAGAGGCGTGTTCAAGGCACCGGCCAACCAGAGCCTGCGCGGCGTCCTCGAATTCCCCACCGCTCTCACCGATGAGCAGCACGGGGACCTCAACGCCAAAGGCGTCAACTGCCTGCGCGCCTTCCCCGACCGGGGCCTGCTGGTATGGGGTGCTCGGACACGCTCCAGCAGCCGCGACTGGCGCTACCTCAACGTACGGCGCCTGGTCTCGTTCCTCTCCGACTCCATCCAGCAGTCCACCATATGGGCGATGTTCGAGCCGAACGACGACCAGCTGTGGGCAACACTCCGACACGCGGTCACCAGCTTCCTGACCGACCAGTGGCGGCTGGGAGCGCTCGTGGGGCGCACACCCGAGGAAGCGTTCTACGTGATCTGCGACAGCACGAACAACACACCGTCGACGATCGACACCGGTCAGGTGGTGTGCGACATCGGCATCGCACCCGT
The DNA here is from genome assembly GCF_050942315.1 of Nonomuraea sp. CA-143628. Classification (NCBI taxonomy): domain Bacteria; kingdom Bacillati; phylum Actinomycetota; class Actinomycetes; order Streptosporangiales; family Streptosporangiaceae; genus Nonomuraea; species Nonomuraea sp. CA-143628. The sequence continues at coordinate 4,035,670 of NZ_CP192072.1, read as the reverse complement.
GCGACCCGCCGAATTCGTCCAGTTCACCATCACCCAGCTCGCCGGCCAGTCCGCTGGGAGTAGCTGAGGCCGCCGCGTCCGCCGCCATATCCCGCGTACACCCCGGAATATGGCGGCGGTTGAGAACCACGCTCGGTGTTTCATAGGCGTGCGGCCGTCTGGATATAGGCCATGTCGGTCTCCTTCCACCGAACCTGGCGACCGCGCCATGGCGGTCCTCAGAGCAGGCCCGCGACGCTCGCCGTGAGGATGACCAGGACGAACGTGGCCACGCCCGCCAAACCGTGCAGGAGCACCGCGAGGAGCGGGAAGCGCCGTTCCGCACCCCGTGCGTGACGGCCGGCGCCCAGCCAGCGGGTGAACATCACGAAGCCCAGCAGGGCCGCCGCCGCCAGGACCCCGAACGCCGTCCATGCCAGCGCGCGGTTGCCCGTGAGCAGAAAGGCCACCCAGCAGGCCAGCGCCGACACCCCCAGCAGCGGATGGGAGAAGATCAGCGTCACTGGGAAACGCGTGACCTTCGCCGCCTGTTGCCGCAGCCCACCTCCCGACAGCCACAGGTAGAGCAGGTAGATCCCCACGAGCGCGGTGAACAGCCATGTCACAGCGGTGACCAACCCCACTGGGCCCTCCCTCAAGTGCCCGGATTCCCCTGCTGCCACGTTATGCGCGTCACGCTGCGTACGTCCCTAGATACGCCAAAGTGCTATCTGCGGCGGTGAACGACAGCCATCCGCAGTGGCCGGAGGCCGCCGACGACCTCGTGCGACGCCTGCGCGGCAGGCCTGGCTCATACCGGCTTACGAGGAAACGCTGAGGAAACGCTTCCCTGCCTAGAACTAGAGCTCCACATCGGAACTTCGATCTTCCAGGAGGAGCGCTTCATGGTTTCGCGTCAATCGGCAGTCGCCCACGTCGTCTCGGCGGCATGCGCGGCGTTGGCTCTGAGCGTGTCCGCGCCGGCCATCGCCACGGCGGGCAACGCCGTCAAGGTAGGGGACGTGCAGAAGGCGATGGCGGCCTTGGTGGAGACAGACCACGTGGTGGGCGCCATCGGCGAGGTGTACGTGAACGGCAAGCGGGCCGGGACGGGATCGGCCGGATCCAGGCTGCTCAACGGCAGGGGCGGCGCCATCCCCTCCACCGCCCGCTACCGGATCGGCTCACAGACCAAGAACATGACCGCCACCGTGGCCCTGCAACTCGTGCGGAGCGGCAAGCTGAAGCTGGACGACACGCTCAGCGAGGTGCTCCCCGAGATGACGGAGAAGGATTTGGTGGAACGGGCCGACGAGATCACGGTACGCAACCTGATCCAGCTCACCTCGGGCATCCCCGACTTCCTCGGTCCCGACATCCGCGCGCTCGACCCCACGCTCACGTACCGCCCCGTCGATCTGGTGGCCGCCTCCCGCAAGCGGCAACGACCGTCGCAGATCGGGACCTTCAACTACTCCAACACCAACTACATCCTGCTCGGCATGATCATCGAGAAGCTGACCGGGCGTTCACTGGCGAGCGAGCTCAAGCAGAGGATCTTCACCCCGCTGGGCATGCGGGACACCTACCTGCCGGTCAAGGCCGACGCCGGGATCAAGGGCCCGCATGGACACGGCTACATGAAGGATGAGACGGGCAAGCTACTCGACGTCGACAAGCTCAACGCCACCACCATGCTGGGCGCCGGCGGCGTGATCTCCACCGCGCGCGACGTCAGCGCCTTCCAACGCGCGTTCGTCCAGGGCAAGCTGCTCCCGGACTCCCTGCGCAAAGTGATCACCGATCCGGTGCCCGGCCAGCCGTCGCCGCCGCAGGGCGGTCTGTGCGCGGGCAAGCCCGCCTTCCAACCACGCGGCGGCAGCGCCCCCGGCTTCGTCGCCGCGACCTACACCTCTCCGGACGGGCGGCTGCAGTTCGCGGTTTCCGTGACGGTGGCCATGGATGACGCCGAGCGCGGCGTTGTGGCGCAGCGCATCGACCAAGCCCTCACGTCGGTGTTCTGCCCTGCGTCTTCCCCCAGCGGGACGCCGGCTACCACCTCATAGCACGCCCTCCCGCAGAGGTGTTCAGTGTGCCCGGCGGGGCGGGGGGTCGGTGGGCAGGCGGGTGTGGCGGAAGAGCCGCCACAGGGCGAGGTCGTAGCCGATCTTCGCGACCCCGGCGAACAGGAACGGCGCGGCCAGGCTGATCGATTGCAGTACGCCCGCCAGCGCCGGTCCCAGGGGCCTGGTGAGGTAGCGGGCGGTGTTGGTGATCGCGGCGGCGGCGGTGCGTTCCTCGGGCGGGACCATCGCCATCACGTACGCCTGCCGGGTGGGCACGTCCATCGACGACAGGCAGGCACGCCCGAGCAGGAGGGCGATCACCAGCGGAAGGGAGGGAGCAAACGGCACTGCGGCCAGCATGACGTTGGCGGGCAGGTGGGTGAAGACCATCGTGGGCAGCAGCCCGATCCGGTTGGCCACCCGCGGCGCGGCCAGCAGTGAGGCGGTCTGGAGGATCCCCGCCACCGCGAAGGTGATCCCGATCGTGTGGGTGGTGGCCCCGAAGCGGACCGCGAGCCAGTAGCCGACATATGCCTGAATGACGAACCCGCCGGCGAGGCTGTCGGTGGCGAACAGACCCGCCAGGCGGGCCACCGGGCCGCGGGAGCGGGCCAGCATGCGCGATCGCGGTAGTCCGGGTGCCGGAGCTGGAGCTTCGACGGTGGTAGGCAGCCGGAGGGTGAGGAGCATTCCGGCGGCGGCGGTGCCGGCCAGGATGCCGCCGAGCAGTCCCCGGTCGGCGGGCAGGCTCCCCAGGAGCGCGCCGAGTGTCCCGGCGACGGCGGCGATCGCGTTGTAGAGGCCGAATCCCCGCACGATCTGCTTCTGGGGGCGGCCGGAGCCGGCCAGCATGACCTGTTCCAGCGTGGTGAACGGCCCGGTCTCGATGACCTCGACCGACATCGCTCCGCTGAAGGCGGCCACGGCCAGCAACCACCAGGGCAGGCCGGCGGCGATGACCAAGCCGCACAGAAGCAGGGCGGCGTACAGGCCCGCGTAGGCACGGCGGCGGCCGAGGCGGTCGCCCCACCGAGCCAGGACCAGACTGGTCAGAAAGCTGCCGACCAGAATCGCCGCCAGCACCAGACCGACCTCGGTGGCCGACAGCCCATCGCGGCCCATGAGAGCGCCGAGTTGGACGGCGGCCACGCCGTACCCGAGACCCCGAAACGCCTGCGACGTCAGCAGCACGCCCACGGTGCGGTCGTGGGCAGCGCTCATGCCGGTGCGCTAGCCGGCACGCCGACCGGCGAGAGGAGGTACGGGAAGGTCCATGGTCTCGATCATGTACCGAAACCCGGCTCTGTGACGGCTTTTCATGGCATTAGTTGTTGGCCTTCGCGGCGCCGTCGGCGTTATCGGCGTGTCGCCTCGTCGAGGGTGGCGCCGGCGATCCAGTCGATGATCGAGTGGTGCCGGGGGCGCCAACCGAGCTGGTCGCGGGCGCGAACGGCGCGGACACGGCTGTTGGCACCTAGAGCGTGCATGGCGAACTCCGGGTGCCAAACGCTGTCGGCAGAGTCGGGATTCCAGGGCCGCGGGCCGGGCAGGCCGAGGCGGCGAGCGATGGCCTTGGTGATCGCGGCGAAGGACTCCTCGCCGTTCTCGACGAAGCAGAAGGTGCCGGGAAGCGACTTCTCCAGGGCGAGGAGATACAGATCGGCGACGTCGTCGAGGTGCACGTTGGACCAGATGTTGCCTCCGGCGCCGACGTGCTGGACCACCCCGGCGGCCCGCGCCTGTCGTACCAGCGCGGCGATCAAGACGCTGTCGCGGGGCAGACCGCGCGCGTTTCCATAGATCAGACTGTGGCACAGAACCGTGGTACGCACTCCTTGTTCCGCGGCGGCCAGCACCAGACGGTCGACGGCGACGCGTGCCCGGCGGATGGGGTGGTCGGGCTCCCAGGCGGAATCCGGGTCGAGGAGGTCTTCTTGGAAGATCGTCTCGGCGGGCTTCACCATCGGTGCCGACGCCCACGATGCTGGAGCCGCTCGTATGGATGAGCGGCTTGCCCGACCCGGCCAGTGCGGCGATCAGTGTTTCCACTGCTCGGCGATGGTCGCTGTCGGCCGCGTTGACGACCGCGTCGGCTCGGCCGGCGTGCTCGGTGAGCGTGCCCGTATCGTCCAGGCTGCCCACCACCGGCTGGATGCCCAACCGGGCGAGTCCGCCCGCGCCGGCCGCATTCCGGGTCAGGCCGGTGACGGTGTGACCTGCGCGAAGGAGGCGGACGGCGACGGCGCCGCCGATGTAGCCACCGGCGCCGGTGATGAAGACGTGCATCAGAGTCCTGCCTTCGTGTGCGATTCAAGCTGGTCGTTCAGCGGCAGTCATCGTCGTCGGTGCTGGGCGGAGCCTCAACTTCCGTTGCCGGAACGGCAACACGCCGGCTATCTATCCCTCCCAGCGGCCATCTATCGCTCTCACGCGCGGCGAGCAGCCTAGGTGCCTGTGTCGGCTCGTTGTCGGAGGCGTGTGCCAAGGTAGAGGAGTGCGTCGCATCCATCCCGACATTCAGGACGATCCAGATATTCAGCAGGCCTACGCCTACCCGGCGGACCGGCCGTGGCTGCGCCTCAACATGGTCGCCAGCGCCGACGGGGCCGCCTGGCTGAAGGGCCTGTCAGGTGGGCTGTCCAGCCAGGGTGACCGGCGGATCTTCCGGATCCTGCGCGGGCTGGCCGACGTGGTCATGGCGGGCGCCGCGACCGTACGCACCGAGGGATACGGCGCGGTCAAGCCACGCGACTCCTGGAAGGAGTTGCGAGGGGACCGACCGCCGGCTCCGCCCCTCGCGGTGGTCACCCGCCGGCTCGACCTCGATCTGGGCAGTCCGCTGTTCACCGAGGCCGTGAGCCGGACGATCGTCATCACCTGCGAGGCCGCGCCCGCCGAGCTCCGCGCCGAGGCCGCCCGGGTGGCCGACGTCGTGGTGGCGGGCGGCGACCGGGTCGACATGTCGGTGGCCGTACGCGAGCTGCACGAGCGCGGCCTGACACGGATCCTGTGCGAGGGCGGCCCCCGGCTCAACGGGCAGCTCGCGGCGGCCGACCTGATCGACGAGCTCTGCCTGTCGATCAGCCCGCTGCTGGTCGGGGGCGGGGCGGCGCGCGTTCTCAACGGCGAGGCGGCACAGGTCGAGCTGCGGCTCAGCCAGGTGCTGGAGGAGGAGGGGGTCCTCTTCTGCAAGTACACGAGGGAGTCGACGACATGACCGAACCCACCCAGCCGCCGGTCGAGGCGCCGGCCCAACCGTCCGCCGGGGCGGCGGCCGAGGCGCCAGTTGAGGTGTCGGCCCAACCGCCGACTCAACCGCCGATCCAGGCCCCGGTCGAGGCACCGGTCGCGGAAGAGCCGGAGCCGGTGCCCAATCTGCCGGTGCGGCCCCCCGTGGCGCCGATGCTGGCCAAGCCGGTCAAGAAGATGCCCCAGCAGGACGGCACGCTGTTCTACGAGCCGAAGTGGGACGGGTTCCGGTGCATCGTGTTCCGCGACGGTGACGAGGTCTATCTGGGCAGCCGCAACGAGCGGCCGTTCACCCGCTACTTTCCCGAGCTGGTCGAGGCCGTCAGGGCGGAGCTGCCGGACAGGTGCGTGGTCGACGGTGAGATCGTGCTGCCGCAGGGGTCGCAGCTCGACTTCGACGCGCTGCAGCAGCGTATCCATCCGGCGAAGTCGCGGGTCACGATGCTGTCGGAGCGGACGCCCGCGTCGTTCGTGGCCTTCGACCTGCTGGCGCTGGGCGACGAGTCGCTGATGGAGGCGCCGTTCAGTGAGCGGCGGGCGCGGCTGGAGCAGATCTTCCCGGAGAAGGGCAGATCCATCCGGCTGACCCCGGTCACGACCAACACCGAGCAGGCGGGCGAGTGGTTCGAGATGTTCGAAGGGGCGGGGCTCGACGGCATCATCGTCAAGCCCGGCGACCAGCCGTACATCCCCGACAAGCGCACGATGTTCAAGGTCAAGCACGAGCGCACCGCCGACGTGGTGGTGGCCGGTTACCGCGAGCACAAGACCGGGCCGATCGTGGGCTCGATCCTGCTGGGCCTCTACGGCGACGACGGCAGGCTGCATCACGTGGGCGTGGCGGCGTCGTTCCCGATGGCGCGCCGGGCCGAGCTGGTCGAGGAGCTCAAGCCGTACATCGCCGAGCTGGGCGAGCATCCCTGGGGCCACTGGGCCGAGCAGGCGGCGGCCACCGTCGGGCAGCCGGCGGCCGGGCCCGCCACCGGCGGGCAGCGGGTGCCCGGCGCGGTGTCGCGCTGGAACGCCAAGAAGGACCTGTCGTTCATCCCGCTCCGGCCGGAGCTGGTGATCGAGGTGGCTTATGACCAGATGGAAGGCGACAGGTTCCGGCACACCGCGCAGTGGCGGCGGTGGCGGCCGGACCGCACGCCGGAATCGTGTACGTACGAGCAGTTGGAGAGGCCGGTCTTGTACAACCTTGACGATATCCTTGCCCGATAGCCCTTTATCCCGTTATATCTCGACATATGAGTACCGGTGATGAGCTGCGGGCGGCGGTGGGCGCCCGACGGGACCTCGGTCCCGATTTCGAGGACGCGATAGTCGAGTCGTTCCTCGACAAGATGGGGCAGGAGGTCGACCGGCGGGTCGACGAACGGCTCGCCGCCGCGGACCCCAAGGGTAAGAAGCTGGCCAAGCAGCAACAGCAGCGGCCGGCCGACGGTCAACGGCTGGCTCTGGCGATCGTCTCGATGGCTCTTGGCACGCTCCTGACGTTGGCCGTGATCATGGGCCAGAAGGAGATGTGGGTGATCGCGCCGATCTGGTTCGCGATCATCGTCGTCAACGGGATCTTCTCCGGCAACGGCAAGGGCTGACCCAAGTCAGTCAGGCGAGCCAGATGAGGCCGGCGAAGCGGCCGCCCGGCTGCTCGCGCCGGTGGGAGTAGAGCTCCTGCGACTCGATCGTGCACCGGGCGTCGTGTCGTACGTCGGCGACGCCCGCCGTCCGCAGCTGAGCCTCGATGCCCGCCCGTAGGTCCAGCGCGGGCGTGTCCCACGAGGTGGTCGACCAGGTTTCCGGCACCCGGGACGCGACCCGTTCGCGCAGGTCGGCGGGCACTTCGTAGCAGCGGCCGCAGGCGCCGGGCCCGATCAACGCCACCATCCGCGCGGGTGCCGCGCCCTTGGCCGCCATCGCCTCGACCAGGGCGGTCGCGATGCCCGCCTCGGTGCCCGGACGGCCGGAGTGGGCGGCGGCCACCATGCCCGCGACCGGGTCGGCGACGAGCACGGCCGGGCAGTCGGCGCCCAGCGAGGCGAGCGCAAGCCGCGGCTCGGTGGTGAAGACGCCGTCGAGCGGCGGCGGGTCGTCGCCGAACGGCTCGCTGACGTAGGCGACGTCGGCGCTGTGGACCTGCCGCATGAACACGACGGCCCGCACACCCAGCTCGGCCGCGACGCCCGCCCGGTTGGCGCGCACCGCCTCGGGGTCGTCACCGACCAGCCCGCCGAGATTTCGCGACGCGTACGGCGCGGCGCTCACGCCCCCGTGGCGATCGGTGATGGCGACGTGCACTCCGGGGGCCAGCTCCATGCCCCGATCTTAGGCCCAACCAGCCGGTAACCCACCCACTGGTGACCCCGCGCCGAGGCTTTACCCCCTGGTGGTCCCGTCAGCATCCCTGCCAGTGGGGTTTCTGTTTGGCCAGGAAGGCGGGGACGGCCGCGTGGAAGTCGTCGCTGCCGAACACCGTCGCCACGATGTCGTCCCCCTCAGGCAGGTTCGCCACGCGCAGCCGCCTCACCGCCTCCTTGGCGGCCCACATCGACAGCGGCGCGTGCCCCAGCAGCCGCTCCTCCACCTCGGCCTGCCGTGCCGGAAGGTCCTCCGGAGCGCACAGCTCGGCGGTGAAGCCGGCCGCGTGTGCCTCTTCGGCGGTGTACATGCGCGCCCGCAGCAGCATGTCGAGCGTGCGCGCCGGGCCGAGGTGGTGGAGCAGCAGCGAGTAGGTGTTCATCGACAGGCAGTTGCCCAGCGTCTTGGCGATCGGGGCGCCGAACCGCGCCCCCTGCACAGCCAGGCGCAGGTCGCAGGCGGCGGCCACGACCAGCCCGCCGCCCACGCAGTAGCCCTGCACCACGGCCACGGTCGGCACCTTGACGCGCTCCAGCCGGTCGATGACGCGTTGTACCTTGCGCTCGTACGCGATCCCGTCCTCGCCGCTGGTGAAGGTGGCGAACTGGGAGATGTCGGTGCCCGCGACGAAGGCCCGGCCGCCCGCGCCCGAGAGCACCAGGAGCCTGATCTCCGGATCGGAGTCGGCCTGTTCGCAGGCGTCGTGCAGTCCTTCCCACATCCCCCAGGTCAGCGCGTTGTGCTGGTCGGGGCGGTTGAAGACGACCCGCAGCACGGGCCCGTCGGTCGAGACCAGGAGCTCGCTCATACCTTCTCCTTAGTGGAAACCTTGCGGCGGACCAGCCTCGACAGCGCGGGTCCGGCCGCCAGCAGGACGGCGAGTGCCAGCACCACGAGCGCGATCGGCCGGGTGAAGATGATCGTCAGGTCGCCGTCGCCCATCGCCGACGTCTGTACCAGCGCCTTCTCGAACAGCGACCCGATCACCAGGCCCAGCACGAGCGGCGCCATCGGCAGATCAAACTTCTTCATGAAATATCCGACGAGACCGAAGGCGAACACCACCCAGACGCTGAACATGTTGTTGTCGATCGAGTACGCCCCGACAAAACTGGTCACCAGGATCAGCGGATACAGGTACGCGTACGGAATGCGCAGCATCTGCGCGAACAGCGGCGCCAGCGGCAGGTTCAGGATCAGCAACAGCACGTTCCCGATGAAGAACGACGCCAGCAGCCCCCACACCAGTTCCGGCTGCTCCTCGAAGAGCAGCGGCCCCGGCTGGATCCCGTACATCGTGAACGCCCCGAGCAGCACCGCCGTGGTCGCGCCGCCCGGGATGCCGAGGGCGAGGGTGGGCACGAAGTTGGCGTTGGCGGCGGCATTGTTGGCGCTCTCGGGCGAGGCCACGCCCTCGATCGCGCCGTGCCCGAACTCCTCCTTGTGCCGCGAGACGCGCTTCTCCACGCCGTACGCCAGGAAGGAGGCCAGCGTGGAGCCCGCGCCGGGCAGGCAGCCGAGCAGGTAGCCGATCACGCTCCCACGGAGGATGGCGCCCTTGGACCGCGACAGCTCCGCCCTGGTGATCATCAGATCCCTGAACCGGGCGCGGATGGGCTCGGCCGCGCCCTGCCTGATCTGGAAGAGCACCTCCCCCACGGCGAACAGCCCGATCATGACCTGGACGAACGGCAGGCCGGACAGCAGGTCCACGTCACCGAAGGTGTAGCGGGGCAGTCCGGTCGCCGCGTCGACGCCCACGGTGGCCAGCAGTACACCGAGCACCGCCATGGCCAGCCCGCGCGTCCGCGCGCCGCCGGAGAAGCTGACGATGGTCGCCAGGCCGAGCACCATGACCGCGAGGTTCTCCGGCGGGCCGAAGTCCAGAGCCAGCTTCGCGAACGGCGGCGCCATCGCGACCAGCAGGATCAGCGAGATGATGGCCGCCACGAACGACCCGATGGCCGCGATCGACAGCGCCGCGCCCGCTCTGCCCTTCCTGGCCATCTGATAGCCGTCGATCGCCGTCACCACGCTGGCCGCCTCGCCGGGCGTGGAGATCAGTACGGAGGTGATCGTCCCGCCGTACTGCGCGCCGTAGTAGATGCCCGCGAGCATGATGAGCGCGGTCAGCGGTTCGAACGAGAGGGTCAGCGGCAGGAGTACGGCCACGCCCGTGGTCGAGCCCAGTCCGGGCAGCAGCCCGATGATCGTGCCCGCGAGGACGCCGACGAAGCACCAGAGCAGGTTGGCCGGGGTCAGCGCCGCGCCGAACCCCATGAGCAGGTTGTCCAGCATTTCAGCCCTCGCCTCCGATCCCGAGCAGGCCGCCGGGCAGGGGCACGTTCAGGAACAGGACGAACACCGCGTAGATGACCAGCGTCGCGACGACGGCGACCACGAGGGCGGGCACCGGCCGCCGCCGCTCGACGAAGGCCGACACCGCGAACACCAGCAGCCCGAACGCCACCAGGAACCCCGTCACCGGCACCAGCAGCAGCGCCGCGAACAGCATCGCGAACACGATCCACAACGTCCGCACCCGCCGCCGCTCCGCCCCCTCCACCGGCTGCTCGGCAGCGGTCCGGCGCAGCGTCCCGACCAGGGTGGCGGCCGAGAGCCCGGCGAGCAGCGCCCCGCTCACCAGCGGCAGGAACCCGGGCCCGACCTGCCCGCCCTCCCTGGTGATCCCGAAGCCGAAGGAGGCCGCCGCCATCCCCAGCGCCAGGCAGGTCAGCAGCGCCCACACGGCCGCCTCCCCCTGGACCAGGCGTCTCATGACGACTTCTTCAGCACCGGGGCGAGCGCGGTGTCGAGCTGCTCCAGGTAGGTGCCGAACGCGGGCCCGTACAGCTCCGCCTGCTGCAGGTAGTTGTCCTTGAGCCACTTCTGGAACTCGGCGGTCTTGGCGATGCCCTTCGCCGCCTCCTGCCAGTAGGCGGACTCCCGCTCGTCCAGCCCGCCGGGCCCCAGGAAGCCGCGGAACTGAACGTAGGAGACATCTATCCCCTGCTCCTTGGCGGTGCCCAGCTCGGCGAACTCGGGGTAGGTGTAGCGCTTGTCGGTGGTCACGCACAGGCCGCGGAGGTCGCCGGACTTGAGCTGGCCGATCACCTCGCCCGGGTTCAGCAGCGCGACCTGGATCTGCCCGCCGAGCACGGCGGGTACGAGCTCGCCGCCCGACTCGAACGGCACCCGCTGGAACTTCACGCCGGTCTTCTGCTCGATCATCGTGAAGATCACGTTGTCCACGCCGTACGCGCCGGACATGCCCACACTGACGCGCCCGCTCTTGGCCGCGGCGACCACGTCCGCGCAGGTCTTGTAGGGCGCGTCCTTCTTGACCACGAGGATGCCGCCGTCCTCGGCCAGCTTGGCGATGGGGGTGAAGTCCTTGCGGCTGAAGGTCACCTGGCCGCTGAGCGGGAGCGAGAGGATGGCGTTCTCGGTGGCGAGCAGGTAGTTGCCGTTGCCCTTCTTGCCGAGCAACGCCGAGTAGCCGACCGCGCCGGAGCCGCCCTCGCGGTTCTCCACGGTGACCTTCAGGCCCGGCTCGGCCTTCTCCAGCGCGCCCGCGATGGCCCGGCCCGCCAGGTCGCTGCCGCCTCCGGCGCTGAAGGGCACGATCATCCGTACATCGCCGCGCGGCTTCCACGCCCCTCCGGCGTCGGCGTTGCCGCTGCCGTTGCACGCGGTCGTCGCCAGCAGTACGGCCAGCACCGCGGCGATCGGCGCGCCCCTCATGACCGGAGCTCCGCGAGCTTGGCGGTGAACTTGGCGACGTCGATGACGAAGCGCTCGTGAGTGCCCGCGCCGATCGTGCCGTTGCCGTCTTCGGCGGTCACGGCGAACGTGACGCGCCGCCGGTCCACTTCGGTGACCGTGGCCGTCGCGGTCACCGAGTCGCCCTTGAGCGTGGGCGCCACATGCGCGATGTCCACCTTGCTGCCGACGCTGCCCTGGCCGTCGCTCAGGTACGGGGCCAGCGCCTCGATCGCGGCGTCCTCCAGCAGGTGGACCAGGTTCGGCGTGGAGAAGATGTCGTAGTCGCCGCGGCGGGTGCAGTGCCGTTCCTCGACGACCCAGGTGAGGACGGCGCTCGCGCCAGGGGCCGGCTGGTCACTCATGAACTCTCCAAGGGGGTGGGGGATTGAGCCGCGACGCCTTCGGCGAGCAGCCGGTCGATCTCCTGCTCGGGCAGGCCGCACTCGCGCAGCACCGCGACGGTGTCCGCGCCGAGCAGCGGCCCGGCAGCCCCGCGCTCCGTGGGGGTGGCCGAGAAGCGCATGGCCGAGCCGAGCTGGCGTACGGGGCCCATACCGGGATGTTCCGCGTCCCAGAAGAACCGCCGCCGGTCCAGGTGCTCGTCGTTGAACACCTGGGAGTAGTCGGAAATGGGGGCGCACGGTACGCCGTGCGCGTCGAGGGCGGCCACGACCTCGGCCGTGGTCCGCTGGGTGGTGACGGCCTCGATGGCGGGGATCAGCTCGTGCCGTAATCCGTGCCGGTCGTGGGCGTCGCCGTACCTGTCGTCGTCGAGCAGGTCGGTCAGTCCGAGCGCGGCGCAGAAGCCGTGCCAGGTCTTGGGGGTGACGGCGCCGACCGTGCACCAGCCGTCGGAGGTACGGACGGCCTGGTAGGGGGCGGTGCTCTGGTGCGCGGAGCCGAGCGGGCCGCTGACCTCGCCGGTCGCGAAGTACTTGCCCGCCTCCCAGATCGCGAACGACACGGCCGACTCCAGCAGCGACACGTCCACGTGCTGGCCTTCACCGGTCAGCGCGCGGGCGTGCAGCGCGGAGACCGCGCCGAGCGCCCCGTACAGGCCGCAGACCAGATCGGCGATGGGCACGCCGACCTTGACGGGCTCGCCGCCGGGCGATCCGGTCACGCTCATCAGCCCGCCACGGGCTTGGGCCATGATGTCCAGCCCCGGCAGGCCGGCCAGCGGCCCGTCCTGTCCCCAGCCGGAGGCGGAGACGTAGACGAGCTTGGGGTTGACCTTCTTGAGGTCGTCGTACCCGAGGCCGAGCCTGCGCATGGCACCGGGCCGGAGGTTCTCCACGAGGACGTCGGCCGTCTCCACCAGGCGACGCAGCGCCGCCACGCCGCCCGGCGACTTCAGGTCGAGCGCGACGGAGCGCTTGTTCCTGTTGATCCGGGCGAACGGCGAGCTGTGCCCGGCCACGAACGGGCCGATCGCCCGTACCTGGTCGCCCCCGGCTGGGTTTTCGACCTTGACGACGTCGGCGCCCAGGTCCGCGAGCTGCATGGCGGCGAACGGGGCGGCCATGAAGGCGCCCACCTCGACGACACGGATGCCTGACAGCGGAGCAGTCATAGTGTTACAAAAACCTCACTTCGGCCGGGGATGGACTATTGTCTACAGAAGACAACTCCGCTAGACAAGGGTTCGGCCGGAACTTCTTCGGCACTATGGCGTCAGACACTGATCGCCTATGACAAGAGAGACCACGATGCGCATCGAGGCACCCCCCAGCATGGTCCAGCTCGCCACCGAGGCGTTGATGCGCATGCTCCTCGGCGGCACGCTCCGCCCCGGAGACCGGGTGGTGGAGAACCAGCTCACCCAGGAACTCGGCGTCAGCCGGCCGCCGCTGCGCGAGGCCATGCGGGTGCTGGAACAGCAGGGGTTGATCACCCAGCTGCCGCGACGCGGCGCCTTCGTCACCCAGCTCACGCTGCACGACATCTACGAGATCGTCACGCTCCGCCGCGAACTCGAGCGAATGGCCGTGGACCTGGGCGTTCCGGTCCGCTCCGCCGCCCGGCTCGAACGCTGCCACGCCGCGCTGCACAAGCACGGCGAGGCCGCGCAGGCGGGCGACTGGCTGGGCGTACTGGACCGGGCGGTCGACTTCCACAGCTCGGTGATCGGGCTGTCCGGGCATCGGCGGCTGGAGGAGGCGTACCGGTCGATCCAGTTCCAGATGCTGCTGTGCATGGGCATGAACCGGCAGGCGCGGGCGTCGGACGAGTCACTGGTCGAGGACTGGCACCGGCACCGCCGCCTGCTGGGCGTCATCGAGGCCGGGGATCCGGAGGAGGTCCATCGGGAGCTGGCCGCGCATGGGGACATGGCGTTCCTGGACGGCATCGAGGACCGGGTCGGCGGGCACTCGCCCGAGTCGCTGGCGTGGCTGCACCGCCTCAGGGAGGAGCGTAATGAGTGATCGTCTAGCTGAGCTCAGGGCCGCGATCGGGTGGACGGGCCCGTCGCGGGAGGACGTGGTGGAGCATCGCCACCTGGCGGCGTACCAGCACGCCATCGGTCTCGGCACGGCACCCGATGACGAGGTGCCTGCGACCTTCACCGCCTGTTTCCTCGACGAGCCGCCCTCGCTGCCCGCCGCCGCCTCCTACGGCGACGGGTGGCTCAACGGCGGGGACCGGTTCGAGTACCACGCACCGCTCCGGCCGGGCGACGTCATCAGGTCCCGGCCGCGCTTCACCGGCGTCGTCGAGAAGTACGGCTCGGCGGGGCCGATGGCGCTGCTCACGTTCGAGACCGAGTTCATCCGGCCGGACGGCGAGCTGGTGGTCAGACATGTCGGCACCCGCATCCGGAAATAAGGGCTTTCATGACCGATCTCCCGCACCTGACGGAGACCACCACGCTGCGCAGGCTCGTGGAGTACGCCGGAGCCTCGGGCGACTTCTACGACATGCACTACGACCTCGACTTCGCCCACGCGCTCGGCCACCCGGACCTGGCGGTCCACGGCCTGCTCAAGGCTGCCTACCTGGGCCGGCTGGTCACGGGATGGCTGGCCGGGCGCGGCCGCCTGACCGTGCTGGAGGTCAGCTACCGGGGCATGGACTTCCGCGACCGCCCGCACACGTGCCGCGGCCGGGTGGTCTCGACCGACGGCGAGCGGGCGGAGCTCGAACTGTGGGGCGAAGACGACCAGGGCCGCCGCACTACTCTCGGTCGCGCCGAGATTATTTATGAGGAGCAGTGACCGATGACCACCCTTGCCGACCTGCACGCCCTGATGGCCCGCCTGGGACATCCGGTGGTGACCGCTCCCGCGCCCTCCGTGTCCCGGTTCGCGGACGGCTCTCCGTACCGGTTCGAGATTCCCAGCGTGGAAGGGCCGGAGGTCCTGGAGGCCGTCGTCGCGGAGGGGGACCTCCTGAACGTACCCGTGCACCGGACCTCGCAGGGCAGCGGCGTGATGATGCTGACGGACGCGGAGATCACCCGCATGGCGCGCATCGGCGCCGAACGTGGCATCGAGATCAACCTGTTCCTCGGCCCGCGCGCCGCCTGGGACACCGGCGGCCAGGCCAAGGTGACCCAGGCGGTCGGCGCCGCGGCCAGGGGCAACGCGATGGTCGCCGCCTGCGTGGCCGATGCGCTGCGGGCCTGCGAGCTGGGCATCCGCAGCCTGCTCGTCGGCGATCTCGGCACACTGGAGGTGCTCACGACGATGAAGGCCGACGGCGCGCTCCCGTCCTCCCTGATACTGAAGACCTC
The DNA here is from genome assembly GCF_050942315.1 of Nonomuraea sp. CA-143628. Classification (NCBI taxonomy): domain Bacteria; kingdom Bacillati; phylum Actinomycetota; class Actinomycetes; order Streptosporangiales; family Streptosporangiaceae; genus Nonomuraea; species Nonomuraea sp. CA-143628. The sequence continues at coordinate 4,020,520 of NZ_CP192072.1, read as the reverse complement.
CGTTCTCCTGCCGCTCACCAACGGCCCCACCGCCACGATCCTGGAACGGCTCGGCGCGAGCACGCTCAACGTCGGCACCGACCTGACCGTCCCGCACCTGGCCGAGATCCGCGCCGCCACCGGCCTGCCGATCGACCTTTATCTGGAGGTACCCGATGACCAGGGCGGGTTCGTCCGCTTCTACGAAGCGGTGGAGATCGTCCGGGCGACCGCCCCGGTCTACCTGAAGATGGGCCTGCGGAACGCGCCGAACATCTACCCGTCCGGCGCCCACCTCGGCGCGGTGCCCCGCGAGCTGGGGCGGGAGCGAGTACGCCGAGCGGCACTGGTCCAGCGACTGCTGGAACAACTCGACCCCGACCTCACCAAGCCCCTCATCTCAGCCCAGCACCCCTCGGACCTCGGCATCCCACAGCCGTAGCGAGCCCCTCCCCCTCTGGGACCTCAACCACGACGGACCGTCCCCATCTGCTCCCCCGGAAAGGGTGTCCGCCCATAGGGACCTCGCGGCGGGCGCAGGCCGGCGCCCGCCGTCATGCTTCTTCCAGCACCGACTGGGTCAGAAGTCGGCCATGACCCCTCCCATGGATGCCCAGTCGGATCTCCAACTGCCGTCGTCGAACTGCCACTTGTGCCACACAGCGGAGTCGTAGCCGAGGTAGAAGGCCTCCAGCCGGCCGTCGTCGTTGCGGGCCAGAACCGGATCGCCGGCGGCCTCGCCACCGAGAGAAGTCCACGAACCCCAGCCATCCTCGGTCTGGGCGATCTCGTAGATCACGGAGTCCTCGGATCCTCGGGCGAGGACGACGAGGCGATCGTGTTTGTCCAGGAACATCGCCGGAACGCCGACGACCTTCCCGCCGAGGTCCTCCCATTCGCCCCAGGCGCCGTTGGCGCTGGTCTGCCTGATGTGCCACAGGGTGTTGTCGGGGTGGTGCGTGAACACCTCCAGGCAACCATCAGCGTTCTGGAACACCGCCGGATCGGTGTCCACGCTGCCGCCGAGGCTCGCCCATTCGCCCCAGGCGCCGTTGGCGGTGGTCTGCCCGAGGTGCCATACGGCGTTGTCGGACCACCGTACGAACACCTCCAGCCGTCCGTCGGCATTCTGGAAGACCGCCGGGTCGCTGCGCAGTTGGCCGCCGAGGTCCTTCCACCCTGTCCATTCGCTGTCGGGGGCGGTCTGCCAGGCGCATTGAAGGGTGTTGTCGATGGCGCGCATGAAGGCGGTCAGCCCTCCGTTGGCGTCCTGGAACACCGCGACTTCGCTGCCGAAAGACTCGCCGCCGAGGTCGGTCCACTCGCCCCATACGCCAGGGCTCTTCTGCCGCATGCAGTGAATGCCGTTGTCGATGCCCGGGGCGAACACCTTGAGGCATTCTGCGGCGTCGCGGAAAACGGTCGGGGCAGCGACGATCACGCCGCCGAGGCTGTCCCATTCGGTCCAGTCGCTGTTGGGGCCGCCCTGCCAAGCGTGCTGCAAGGTGCTGTCGATGCCTCGGGCGAACGCCTCCATGCGCCCGTCGGCGTTGAGCGCGACGTGAATGCTGGCGAGTTTGGGATCCAGGAGCATGGCCTCTCCTCACATAACGGAGTTGACTGATGACAGAGAGTCAATCACGCGCCTGGATGCGGGACGGGTGGGCCGCGGCGTGCGGCCCGGGCAGGGGGGCCGGAGACAGAAGACGTCCGCCTGGACGTCCGGCCGCCTCACCTCGCCCGTAAACCCCGGCCCGGCGGGCCATTGTTCAAGAATTCCATGAATGTGATTAACGGCGACGAGTATCGGCATTGGTCAAAACATCACCATGGCGACCATCGATCCAGTGAAAGGAAGATCTTGCTGACATGTGCACAATGAGGCCGGGGCGGTTTCCCCGCAACCCGGACGGCGTTGATAGTTTCAGCGCATGGGCCGGCCGAAGGTCGCGGAGATTCAGCGGGGCCCACCCTGCCGCAGACCAGACTTCATGGCCGAGAGCCCATGGCCACGTCTTCACGCCGCGGTGCGGCCGGAAGTATGATCCAAAGGAGTTCACCATGGGCTGGCTGGATGCTGCTCTCTCTGTCGGGACGACCATCGGCAAGATCGCGGGAGCCCTTCAGGGGAGTCCGGGGGCAATGACTCATATCGGCCCGATCGGCAACGGCATCAATCCGAAGATCGGCCAGGTGATTTTCTGGTTGGATGAATACAACCATATCTGGGCGGTTAATCAATCGGACGACCAGGTGGGGATCTACTTCCCAGGCGCCAAGGGCGGCACCCCCGAGGGAGATAATTATACGATTGCCGCGCACAGTAGGTTCCCCATTTCAGGCGCGTTCAACACATATTCACTGGCGGACGTGGACGAGTTCGTCGTCACCCCATTCAAGAGCAATGGCTCGGCGGGGCTCGGCAACGGCGAGGGAAATAACACGATCCAGGCGTCGGCTTCAAACCAGCCCGCGAACGTGGAATTCAAGGTCGGCGCCTTCATCCGCATGAGGGTGAGCGGGTCGGAGCGGTTGGCCATGGTCACCGTCGTCGGCGGTCTGGCCCTGGCGGGTATCGTCCTGTTCACCATCAGGGGAGCGGGTCGCACGCAGGGCCAGTTGTCCAACCTCGAGCCCCCCGAGTCGGCGAATGGCGGAGTTACGAGCATGACGATTCCGCTTCCGGCCGGTGTCGACGTGAGCGCAGGTGTGTCCTTCGTCGACATCACCGTGTCCGTCCAGAACATGCAGCCGCTCTTGGCGAAACTCGCACACGAGAACGCGGGTCTGATGGTGCCGCTCACCAAGGAAGATCACCAGAGGATCGCCGCCTACGCGGGACCGTAACCGCTCCTGCCGGAGCCCCGGCCTGCCGCCTTCGCAGGCCGGGGCTCCGGTCGCCGGTCAGCTCGGCGCGGCTTCCGGATGCGGATCTGGCTGCCCGCCGGATCGCGGGCGGCGCGGTCACGAGTCCCTAGCCCGTACAAGGCAAGCAAGCATATGCTTGGCAACGTGGCTGACTATCGCAATCTCATCGGCGGCAAGCTAGTCCCGGCCGCCGACGGCAAGACCATGGACTCCGTCAACCCGGCCACCGGCGAGGTGTGGACCAGGATCCCGGCGAGCGGCCCCAAGGACGCCGAGGCGGCCGTGGCGGCGGCCCAGGAGGCGTTCCCCCGCTGGTCGGCCATGCCGGCGCTGGGCAGGGCGCACTTCCTGCGCAAGGTCTCCGAGCTCTTCGGCCGGCACGCCGAGGAGCTGGCCAGGCTGGAGACGCGCGACAACGGCAGGATCCTGCGCGACACGCTCAAGAAGGACCTACCGGGCATGGCGCACCTGTGGCAGCTCGCCGCGGGCCAGTGCCTGGACGCGGTCAAGGGCGACACCGTCATCCTGGGGCCCGACGCCCTGGGTCTGACGCGGCGCGAGCCGTACGGCGTGGCCGTCTGCATCATCCCGTGGAACTCCCCCATCTCGACGTTCTCCGCGAAGGCCGCCTTCGCCCTCGCGGCCGGCAACACGGTCATCGTCAAGCCCGCCGAGCAGGCGAGCGTGTCGGTGTTGCGGCTGGGCGAACTGCTGGCGGAGGTGTTCCCGCCCGGGGTGCTGAACATCGTCAGCGGCCTGGGCGAGGAGGTGGGCGACGCCCTCGTACGGCACCGGGGCGTCGGCAAGATCAGCCTCACCGGTTCGACGGCCACCGGCCAGGCCATCACCCGCGCCTCCGCCGACTCGCTCAAGCCGATGACCTTCGAGCTAGGCGGCAAGTCGCCAAATATCGTCTTTCCTGATGCTGATCTGGACGCGGCCGCCCAGGGCATCACCGTGAACTCCATCTTCACCGGTAACGCCGGGCAGGTCTGCGTGGCCGGTTCGCGGATCCTGGTCCACCGGTCCGTCTGGGACGAGGTGCTGGAGCGTACCCGGCGGATCGCGGAGAGCCTCATCCTGGACGACCCGCTCGACCTGGCGACCACCATGGGCCCGATCGTGTCGGCCGGCCAGTACGAGCGCGTCGTCTCCTACCTGGAGGTGGCCGAGAAGGAGGGCGCGGAGCTGGTGTTCGGCGGCCGGGCGGGCGCCGAGGTGGTGCCGCATCTGCCCGGCGGCTACTGGGTGGCGCCCACCCTGTACACGACCGGTGACAACGCGCTGCGCATCTGCCAGGAGGAGATCTTCGGGCCCGTGGCGGTGGCGATCCCGTTCGAGACGGACGAGGAGGCGCTGACGATCGCCAACGACTCGCCGTACGGGCTGGCGGCCGGTCTGTGGACGCGTGACCTGCGCCGCGCCCACCGGTTCGTCCGCGATCTGCGGAGCGGGACGGTGTGGGTGAACACCTTCCGGCAGATGCCGCCGGGGCTGCCGTTCGGCGGCGTGAAGGACAGCGGCTACGGGCACGACTCGGTCCTCGAATACACCCGGGAAAAGGCGGCCATCATCCAGATTTAGTTAGATAGATTCCCATCATGAGCGAGGGGATCAACGAAAAGCCGGAGCTTTCCGAGGCTGCCGCACAGTCTCGGGCCTCGGTGCTGCGCAGCCGGGCCGAGTCGTACATCGCGCTGTCGAGACACGACGCCGCCATCGCCGATCTTACGGAGTCGATCGCGCTCGTGCCGGACAATGCCCGAGCCTGGCGGCTGCGGGGCGAGAGCCACCGGATCATCGAGCGCTACGAGGCCGCGCTGTCCGACTTCGACGAGGCGCTGCGGCTGGAGCCGGACAGCGGGTACGCCCTGGGCTCGCGCGGCCAGGCGTACGCCTCGCTCGGCCGCTTCGAGGAGGCCATGGCCGACTTCGAGCACGCGCTCACCCTCTCGCCCGAATCGCTGTGGATCCTGGAGGCGAAGGCGGACGCCCTCGCCGACCTCGGCCGCCTGGACGAGGCGCTGGAGGAGCACGCGAAGATCATCGCCCTGAACGAGGAACTGGCGTACTCGTGGCTGGCCAGAGGCGAGCTCTACCAGCGCATGCACCTGTACAGCGAGGCCATCGACGACTACACGCGGGCGCTGGAGGTGGAGCCCGAGTACGTACGGGCGTTCAGCAGGCGCGGCGAGGCCCTGCGCATGGTCGACCGCTACGACGAGGCCCTGGCCGACCTGAACCGGGCCATCGACCTCGACCCGGACAACGACCGGGCGCTGGGCAGCCGCGGGGCGGTGCTCAGCGAGATGGGCGACAACGAGGGAGCGGTGAAGGACCTGGACCGGGCGATCGAGCTGGACGAGGACTACATCTGGGCCTACCGGGTGCGGGGTGAGGTCCTGCAGGAGATGGAGCGGCACGAGGAGGCGGTGGCCGACTTCACCCGGGCGCTGGACCTGGAGTTCGGCGACTCCTGAACGGCCCCTTACGGCCTGGCAAGATGCAGGGCGAGCTGGGTGCGGTCGCGCAGTCCCAGTTTACGCAGCATGCTCGACACGTGGTTCTTCACCGTCCCCTCGGTGATGAACAGCCGGGCGGCGATCTCCCGGTTGGTCGCACCCACCGCGATCATCCCGGCCACCTCGAGTTCCCGGCTCGACAGGAGCTCCTGGCCGTGAAAGCGGCTCGGCTCGCGCGGCTGCCCGCGCAGCTCGGCCACCAGCCGGGCGGCCACGGGTCCGTCGAGCACGGTCTCGCCCTCGTAGGCCTTGCGGATCCCGTCGATCAGCTCCTCGGGCGAGCAGTCCTTCAGCAGGTAGCCACAGGCTCCGGCGCGCAGCGCGCCGAAGATGTACGCGTCCTCCTCGAAGGTGCTGAGCACCAGCGCGGCGACGCCCGGGTGCTCCGCGGCGAGCCGGGCGGTCAGCTCGACCCCGTCCATCCGCGGCATCCTGGCGTCGACGAGCACCACGTCGGGCGCGCAGGCCGGCACGGCGGCCAGTGCCTCCCGGCCGTCGGCGGCCTCGCCCACCACCTCGATCCCGTCCTCGATCTCCAGCAGCTTGCGCAGCCCGCGGCGCATGAGCTCCTGGTCGTCCACGAGCAGTACGCGGATCATGGCCGGGCCACCGGCACCTCGGCCCGCAGCTCGAACCCGCCGTCGCGGGCGTTGGCCGCCAGGAAGCCACCGCCGACGGCCCGCACCCGCTCGGCCAGCGAGGACAGGCCGAACCCGGCCGCGCGCGTCGCGCCCTTGCCGTCATCGTCGATCGTCAGCACCACCCGATCCTCGCCGAAGTTCAGGCGGGCACGCACCCGGCGGGCTTCGGCGTGCCGCAGCGCGTTGGTGAGTCCTTCCTGGAGTACGCGGTAGAGGACCAGCTCGGAGTCGGGGTCGATGCGGCGTTCGTGCCCGTCGACCGTGAAGCTCACCTCGATGCCGGTGCCCTCGAAGGACCGGGCCAGCTGGCCGAGCGCGGCGCTGCCGAGCTGGCCGTCCAGGGCGAGGGGGCGCAGCGCGCGTACCCAGCGCCGCGCCTCGGCCAGCGCCCGCACGGTCATCTCCTTGGCCTGGCGTACCTCTTCCCAGATCAGTTCCGGACGTCGTTCCCGGTAGCGTTCGGCGTTCTCCAGGTTGATCTTGATCACGGTGAGCTGGTGCCCGATCGAGTCGTGCATGTCCCTGGCCATCCGGGCGCGTTCCTCGGCCACGGCCAGCTCCCTGATCCGCTCGATCAGCCGCTGCGCCGCCGCGCGCTGCCGCCCGGCCTCGAGCAGGGCGGAGGTCATGGCCAGGGAGAAGACGGCGAGCAGCGTCATCGGCATGACCTGGTCGAGCGTTTCGCGCCAGGGGGCGCCGTACAGCAGCAGGATGAACGCGCCCACGGAGAGGAGGTAGATGGCCGTGATCACGATGGCGCGGCGCATGTCGTACACGAAGGCGAGGTTCACCATCGCGACGAACACCAGTGCTGTGTGCCACCCGCTCAGGAACTGACCGATGAACAAGATCGCCACCAGGAGCCCCGGAGCGGCCAGCTTGCGTACGGGGCTCACGGCGGGGCTCCACGGCATGATCAGCCAGAGCACCGCCACCAGCGTCATCAGAGCGGCGAAGAGCCCGAGGCGCGACCATCCGGCGGCGGATCCGGTGGTGGATTCCACGGCGGACCCGACGCCGCCGACCAGGACCGTCACGAAGACCGACCAGAACACCACCGACAGCAGGGCAGGCCGGCCGGGGTCGCGAAACATCACATCTGGGGACCCTACGCGGCCGCCCACCCCCGGACATCCCCCCAGCGACACGGTGCTTCGGTCATGTCCAGATCTACCCCATGCTCGATGTGCGGGCCGACGAGCGGGTTCTAGCGTGCCGCCATGCGAATTCTCGGTGCTGCCCTCGTCACGATCGCGATGCTGTTCGCGGCCATATTCGGAGTCGCCGCAATCAGCAATGTCCTGTTCGACGGCTCTCAGACGCCGGCCCCGTTGATCACGGTGCTGGTGCTCCTCCTCCTGTACGTCTATCGGCGCTTCGTGAGCCACCGCCCGTGGTCCGGACTCGGGATGACCTTGACCTGGTGGGCCCTGCCCCAGGCGCTGCTCGGCATGGCGGTGGGCCTGGCCGCTCTGCTCGCGGCCAACGCCGTCTCCGTCTTGGCGGGCGCGGCGACCTGGCAATCGCCGGAGATCGACTCGCCCCTCATGCTCCCGCTCGCCATCGTCCTGATCATGCTGAGGGCCTCGTTCCCGGAGGAGCTGCTGTTCCGCGGCCATCTGTACGACACGCTGTCCGACCGGCTCGGCCCCCGCGCCGTTCTGGCGATCACCACGCTGTCCTTCGGCGCGATCCACATCCTGTCGAACGGCCCCGCCTCGGGGATCGCGGAGAAGATCCTCTATGTCGTGCAGGCCACCGCGTTCGGGCTGCTGTGCGGGGCGGCCAGGGCGCGAACGGGAGCGGTGTGGATGGCTGTGGGGGTACATACCTCGATCTACCTGAGCAGCGGCGCGTTCCCCACCCAAGAGATCGACTACGCGGTGCAGCTCACCCTTCAGACCGCCGCTCTCGTCCTGGCCGCCGTCTTGGTGCTCAGATTCCCGGGCGGCCGCGACCGGGTGTCCGGCCCCGCGCACGCTGTTCCGGACGCCCTTTCCTAGAGACGCCCGATTTCACGGGGACGGTCCGTCTCCTGCCGCACGGTCACCAGTCCGCCTCCCTCAAGGGGTTCGCCGCACTCCGCGCAGACGATCCGCGTCTTCACATCGGCACCGCACGTGTGCAGGAAGCGCGGGGCGGGCGGCGGGTTCCGCAGGTGCCGGATGCCCCATTCCCGGAGCCCGATCAGCACTGGCTCCAGGGCCTGCCCGGCAGCCGTCAGGTGGTACTCGGAGCGGGGAGGGCGGTCCTGATACCGGCGGCGCTCAAGGATCTCCGCGGCCTCCAGGGACCTCAGCCGCTTGGTGAGAACGTCCCGCGGCGCTCCGGTGTTGGCGCGGATGTCGGCGTAGCGCCGGACTCCCATGAACACCTCACGCAACACCAGGAGCGACCAGCGCTCTCCTACCAGGTCGAGCGTCCCGGCGATAGGGCAGGCACGTGGCTGGGCATCGGGCACACCGCGATCCTAGTCGGTTTGTTTTACGAACTCACTAGGCCTAACATCGGCGGCACCGCATCGCAGGTCCGGAGGCACTTCGATGAACCTCAGACACGCCGGAGCCGGCTCGCTCCTCGTCACGATCTTCGTCTTTCCTGGAGCCCGGCTGCTGGACGTGACCGGTCCAATCGAGGTGTTCGCTTCGGCGAACGAATTCGGCGGCCACTACCGGCTGAACATGGTGTCGGCCGACGGCAACGAGGTGACGACCTCGGCAGGCACCCGTCTCAGCGTCGACATGGCCGTCAAGGACGCGCACGAGACCAGCGACGTCCTGGTGATACCCGGAGGTCCGGGCTGGGACCAGATGATCAAGGACGACGCGCTGCTGGACATGGTGCGCAGGCTCGACGCGAACTCTCGTCGCACTGTCTCCGTCTGCACCGGCGCCTTCCTGCTGGCCGCCGCCGGCCTTCTGGACGGCCGTCGCGCCGCCACCCACTGGCGCCACTCACGGGATCTCGCCCTGCGGTTCCCCGCCGTCCAGGTCGAGTCCGACGCGATCTTCGTTCAGGACGGGAAGGTGATGACCTCGGCCGGGGTGAGCGCGGGCATCGACCTCTCACTGGCTCTCGTGGAACAGCACTGTGGAGCCGAAGTGGCCCGCGCGGTGGCCAGGGACATGGTGGTCTTCATGCAACGGCCCGGCGGGCAGTCCCAGTTCAGCGTGCGCGCCCGTGCTCCGCACACTCGCCAGGAGATGCTCCGCCGGGTGCTCGACGCCGTCGTGGAAGACCCCGGTGCCACCCACACGCTGTCCACCATGGCTCGCAGAGCCGGCATCAGCTCCCGCCACGTGACCCGGCTCTTCTACGACGAGATGGGCACGACACCGGCCCGGTACGTGGAGCAGATCCGGCTGGAAGCGGCGCAGGCGATGCTGGAGACCGGCGACGATCCCATGGCGGTGATCGCCCGCCGCACCGGGTTCGGCTCCCCGGAGTCACTACGCAGAGCATTCGTACGCAATCTCAAGGTAACTCCAGGCGTGTTCCGGGCGCGTTTCCACACCACCGGGGTGGCGGACGCCGAGGCACCCGGAGCAGATACGGCCGGCACCGTTACCGGTCCTCAGGGCGCGTGAGCTCAGGCGGTCCCCATGGCGCGGAGCAGGGGACCGCGGGCGGGAAGGGTCCGCCCTGCCCCGCCGCATGTCCGGATGTGAGGGCCTGATGTCCTCCGGTACGGCCATGGTCGCCGCCCCGAGCCGCGTTCGACACGGTGGCCGCGGCTCGCAGCCGATGAAGCCGACTCCGGAGGAAAGGGACCCGCATGACCCCGAACGACCACACCGACGGAGTCACCCCGGAACTGATCGTCATCCCCTGTGGCGCACGCAAGCTGGACCACCGCGCCCAGGCGGCGGACATGTACATCGGCTCCTATCACCGCGCGTGCCGAAGGGCCGCCGAGGCACTCCAACCGGACCGGCTCGTGATCCTCTCCGCTCGCTACGGTCTGCTCGACCTCGACGACGAGATCGAGCCCTACGACACGCCGCACAGCGCCGGCACGCTGACCGCCCAACTGCTTCTGGACCAGGCGGCGACGCGCGGCATCGCCGCCCTCGACCCCGTCGTGGTCCTCGGCGGTGCCCGTCACACCGCTCTCGCCAAGGCCGTGTGGCCACATGCTCGGACCCCGCTGAGTGGAACGCGGGGCATGGGCGAGCAGTTCGCGCGACTCGCGGCGATGGCGCGCTCGGCGGGCTGACAGACCTCTCCCCCGCACCACGGCGAACCCCCGACGCCTCCGTTCAGGTCGGCCGGTTCACGACGATGATTCCCCAGACGAAGAAAGAGGCGTTCTACGCCGTGACACCCCACCCCAGCAGCGCCCGAGCCATCCCGGTCGAGGGCGACGTGGACCGCCCCCTGCCGCCCAGCGCGAGCGCGAAAGGTCGTGCGCTGCTCGCCCCCAGCTGGTTCGCGGCCGTCATGGGCACCGGTATCGTCGCCAACGCGGCGGTCACCCTGCCCCGAAGCTTTCCCGGGCTGCTGGTCGCCGCCACGGTGGTCTGGTCAGGGGCTGCCCTGCTGCTCGTCGTACTGACGGTCGGCTACGTCTGGCAGCGGGGGCTGCGGCTGCACGCCGCAGATCCGATGCATGTCCAGTTCTTCGGCGCGCCGGCCGTCGCGCTGCTCACGGTGGGTGCCGGGGCGCTGCAACTCGGTCAGCCGGTGATCGGGGCGCGGGCCGCGCTGGAGGTGGACTGGGCGCTGTGGTCGCTCGGTACCGCACTCGGTCTTGCCACTGCCTGTACGGTGCCGTACCTGATGGTCACCCGGCACCGCTTCGCACCGGACGCGGCGTTCGGCGGCTGGCTGATGCCGGTGGTACCGCCGTTGGTCTCGGCCACGACGGGCGCGCTGCTCGTCTCGCACACGCCTGCCGGGCAGCCGCGGCTGGCCCTGCTGCTGGGCTGCTACGCGATGTTCGGGCTCGGCCTGGTGGCGGCGCTGCTGGTGCTGGCCATGCTCTACAGCCGCCTGGTGCACCATGACGCGCCCATGGGTGCGATGGTGCCCACGGTGTGGATCGGCCTGGGGGCGCTGGGCCAGGTCGTGACAGGGCTGGGGACACTGGCCACGGCGGCGCCGAGCGCGCTGCCCGCGCCGTACGCGCACGGCGCGGCAGTCGTCGCGCTGCTGTGCGGAGTCGGGGTGTGGGGCTTCGCCATGCTGTGGCTGGCACTCGCCGTGGCGCTGACCGTACGGGAGTTGCGGGCGGGGCTGCCCTTCGCGGCCACCTGGTGGTCTTTCATCTTCCCCCTCGGCGCCTTCGTCACCGGCACCAGCGCTCTCGCTGCCCGGACCGGCTCGCACCTGTTCGTCTGGGTCGCCGTTGTCCTTGACATGCTGCTCGCCGCAGCCTGGGCCGTGGTGGCCTGCCGCTCACTGCGCCACGCCGCCGCACACTGGCCAGGTCAGCGCCGTTGACGGTGTCCAGGAGCCCAAGCACCCAGTTCCAGGCGCTCTTTCCTGGAGGCGCCCTCTTCCTGCGGCTACCCTCGTAGCAGGCCCCCACAACTCCTTGAGGTGTTCTGGACATGGCGACCGAATCAGCGCTGGGCGACAATTTGGCGCGCATCCGGGTGAGCAAGGGATTCACTCAAGAAGAGCTCGAAGAACGTTCGGGCGTCAGCGTGTCCACGATCCGCAAACTCGAACAGAACGACCGCAAGAGCGCTCGGGTTGCCACCCTCCGCAAGCTGGCACAGGCGTTGGACGTGCGGACCTCGGACCTGTTCCAGCCATCGCCGGAACCGGTGTCGCCGCTGGACGAGAGCGTGCATGCCGATCTTTTCGCCCTGCGGCGCACTCTCCAGCCGATACGCGGTCTGACGGGCATCGACATGCCTGACCTCGACGGGCCGGTCACGTACGAGACCGTTCGGGCGTCTTTCCTCGCCGCCAACGGCCTGTATCGCGAGGACGATTACCGCGCGGTGGTGCAGACCATTCCCTCGCTGATTCTGGAAGCGATGACCTTGGTGGCCGAATCGGACGACGCGCCATCGGAGCGGGCAGCCAGAACGCTGCTGTCCCAGACCTTCCAGTTCTCCGCGCAGGCTCTGATTCAACTTCAGCAGTACGACCTCGCCTATCAGGCGATCACCGAAGGCATCGCCAACGCGGAACTGGCCGAGGACGCGTTGCTGGCCGCGTGGCACGTCTTCAACGAGTGCTGGCTGTTCCTCCGTGAGGGGCGCTTGGAAGACTCCCAGCGTGTTGCGCTGTCGACGGCCCAGGCGATCGAACCTCGCTTCTCGACGGGAAATCCGGCCGAATTCGCCACGTGGGGATGGCTACTGCTGTGGGCCTCTGCGGCAGCCGTACGGAACAACCAGGGCGACGAAGCCGATGACATGCTCACCCTCGCGCAAGCGGGTGCGCACCGAATCAGGGAACAAGAGCTCCAAACTCCACCGCTGTGGGCAGCGCGAGGAGCAGCCACCTTCGCCGGCTTCTCCCCCGAACTGATCCAGATCAAGGCCGTCGAGTACGCCGTGGTGCGTGGCGACCATTCACGGGCGTTGGAGATCCACAACACCGTACGCCTGTCGAACCGACTGTCCAGCAGCACGAAGCACCGGCACATGCTCGACGTCGCCAGCGCCAACGCCTCTGCACGGAATGCGGCGGAGTCCTGGGCGATACTTCACGACCTGCGGACTCGGGTACCGCACTGGCTCAAGTATCAGTCATTCGCCCGGCGTATCGTGGATCAGCTCATTGAGGACAGATCGCGGGCACTTCGTGCCGACCAAGCCGAGATCGCGACATTCCTGGGCGTCGAGTCCTGATCGAACTGCCACCACCTGTGGCAGGCGCCGCTCGGAGGACCGCCATGTGCCACATCACGTCCCTGGAGTGGAACGTAACCCTCCGTGATGCTTGGTGGCATGTCCGCCACTCCCCCTGAAGCCTTGAACCCCAGCTCTGGACGCCATGCCCCCGCTGCCGCGGAGCAGCTCAGAGATGAGCTTGAAACGCTGGGTATCCACGCCGACGTTCACGAGGGCTACGGGATGGCTCTCGTGTCGGTGTGGGTCGGCCTGGTCGTCTGGTGTGATGGTGAGCGCTACTGGTGGCGTACGGGATGGGACGCTCAACGCAGGCGTGTACTTTATGCCTGGCATCCCGCTCTCGAGCCCGTCCGGGCTGCTCGCCGGGTGGCCTTGCGGTATGCCGATCTACGCGCGAATCATCCACTGTCGGAGGTGATCGCTGACGTGGCCTCCGGAACCGGAGGCCCAGCGGTCGACGGCGCTCGATGAGAGAGTCTTGGGATGCGATCGGCTGCCGAGCCAAGATCGTGGATCTGTTGCACGGTCCCGCGCGTACTCGTGCTTCCGGCGCTTGGCGCTCGGGCTGTCGGGTGTCGGAAGGGAGGCGGTTCACCATGCCGTGCGGCCTGGTGTGGACGTCGCAGTGTGCGGTGAGTCCGTGTCTCCGCTCCCGGTCTGCGACTGGTCCGTGTCGTTCAACGCTGCGGCGGCCAGAGCGTGCCCGGACTGCGCTCGCTTGGCGGAAACAACAGCGGGGCCAAGCCGCGACCGATACCGAATGCTGATGCGGCAGCCGGACGCCGCGAACCCGCCAACCATTTCCCCGGCATCCAGCGACTCGGTAACTCGTCGCCGACTGTGCGTGATCCGTTGCCTCTGACCTCTGGAGATCCACCCACCGGGCTTCTAGATTCGGTCGCATGGGGATCGGGCTGACCGAGGAACACCGGGCGCTGGCCGCCTCCGTACGCGGGCAGGCCGAGCGGGACACGAGTCACCGGGCGCTGGCCGAGCAGGGGGTGCTCGGGCTGCACCTGCCCGAGGAGTACGGCGGTCAGGGCTATGGGCTGCTGGAGCTGGCCGTGGCGCTGGAGGTGCTCGGTGAGCGGCGCGTACCCGGTGCTTACCTGCCGACCGTGCTCGCCTCGGCGGTGCTCGCGCGGTCCCGGGGGCCGAAGGACCTGCTCGGCGGCCTCGCCGACGGGTCGCTCAGCGCGGCGGTCGCCCTGCACGGTACGGCCGGCGGCGACGCGCTGCTCGCCCTGGGCTCCCCCAAGGCCGACGTCTTCCTGCTGCCGATCGGGGACGGGGAGTGGTCGCTGTTCGAGTGGCAGGACGTCACCGCCGAGCCGTTCGAGAGTGTGGACCTCGACCGGGCCGTGTGCTCGATCATGGGGTTCGCCGGGACACGGAAGCGGCCACTCGGCGTCGTACCGGTGCGCGAGGTGGCCGCCGTGCTGCTGGGCGCGGACTCGTGCGGGGTGGCGGCGTGGGCCGTGGCGACGGCCGCCGAGTATGCCAAGGTGCGCGAGCAGTTCGGGCGGCCGATCGGGCAGTTCCAGGGGGTCAAGCATCGGGTGGCGGCGGCGCTGGTGGCGCTGGAGCAGGCACGCGCCGCCGTCTGGGACGCGGCCAGGGCTCTGGACGAGGCGATTCCCGCCGCACCGACCCTCGGCCGTACGCGGGTCACGAGCGGATCGGCCGCGAGTCGTACCGGACCGTGGATGGTCGGCGATGAGGCGCGGCTGACGGTCGGGGTGGCGGCGGTGCTGGGGCCCGATGCGGCCGTACGGTGTACCGCCGACGCGATCCAGGTCCTCGGCGGTATCGGCTACACCTACGAGCACGACGCGCATCGCTACTATCGCCGGGCCTTGTCCGACAGGATGCTGGCCAACGATCCGGGCGTGTGGGCCGAGAAGGTGGCCGAGTTGGCCGCCGCGGGGGTGCGGCGGCGTATGGAGCCCGATCTGCCCGAGGAGGCGGCGAAGGTACGCGACACGATCTGGGCTGAGGCGGCGTCTCTGCGGGCGTTGGAGCGGGACGCCAGGCTGGGGAGGTTCGCCCGGGAAGGGTGGATCATGCCTTACCTCCCGAAGCCGTGGGGTAGGGCGGCGTCACCGCTGGAGCAGGTGATCATCCACCAGGAGTTCCGCGACCTCGGCCGCCCGAACCTCGGCATAGCGGCGTGGGCCGTGCCGTCCATCGTCAAGTACGGCACCCCCGAGCAGGCCGAACGCTTCCTGCCCGGGACGTTCGCCGGCGAGATCGTGTGGTGCCAGCTCTTCAGCGAGCCGGGCGCGGGCTCCGACCTGGCCGGCCTGTCGACGAAGGCGACCCGGGTGGAGGGCGGCTGGTCCCTGACGGGCCAGAAGATCTGGACATCCCTCGCCCAGTACGCACATTTCGGGATATGTCTGGCGAGGACTTCCCCCTCAAAGCCCAAGCATGAGGGCATCACCTACTTCCTGGTGGACATGGCCACGCCGGGCATCACCATCCGGCCGCTCAAGGAGATCAACGGCGAGGAGATCTTCAACCAGGTGTTTCTGGACGACGTGTTCGTACCCGATGACCTGGTGGTCGGCGAGGTCGACGGCGGCTGGCGCGTGGCCCGCGACACGCTCTCGCACGAACGGGTCGCGCTCGGCGACTCCTGGGGCCCCGGCTCCCAGCACACCGACATGATCGAACTCGTCCGCAAGCTGCCCGACCTCCGCCAGTCCCAGCGCGAACAGGCGGGCCTCCTCTGGGCGGAGGGCCAGGCCATCTCGGCGCTCGGCCTGCGCGTGACGCTCTCCCAGCTCTCGGGCACCGACCCGGGTACGGCCCCCAGCGTGCGCAAACTCCTCGGCATGCGCCACGCCCAGGCCGTCTCCGAGTACTGCTGGTCGCTCGACCCGTCGAACGCCCGCTGGTCACGGACGATCCTGACCACCAGGGCGTTCACCATCGGCGGCGGCACCGCCGAGGTCCAGCTGAACATCATCGCCGAACGCGCCTTGGGCCTGCCCCGCGATCCTTAGCTCTTGAGCTGGTACGGCGCCGCCAGGTGGGCGAACACGATGGTGTTGTCGCGATAGCTGTGGGCCTGCCGGTCGAAGGTCCCCCCGCAGGTCACCAGCCGCAGCCCCGGATAGGCGATCTTTCCGTACACCTTCTTGGTGGGGAAGCTCTTCTTCGGCGTGTGCTCGACCCGGTCCACCACGAACACCGCCACGGACCGGTCGGCCCGCAGCACCTGCACCTGCTCGCCGCGCTTGACGTTCTTGAGCCTCGCGAACACGGCCGGGCCGCTCTTCGTGTCGAGATGGCCGGTGATCACGGCGGCGCCGCGCCCGCCGGGGACGGCGCCGTAGCGGTACCAGCCGGCGAGGTTCGGCGGGTCGAAGGGCGGGTTCTGGATGGCCCCGGCGGCGTCGAGGCCGAGCTCCATGAGCGGCGCCGACACACCGATCGAGGGGATGTAAACGGCTGTCGGCCTTGCGGCCTTCATGGGTTTGGCGACCTTGTCGAGCGGCACGTCCAGGAGTGGCAGCCTCGTGGCCTTGAGCGAATGGGGCACCTCGGGTCCGGCGGCCGCCACCGGCTCGGACACGCCGTCACTGAGCATGCCGTTGATTCCGAGCCCGATCAGCAGCACCCCGGCCAGCGACACCACACCCGCCCCGGCCCAGATCAGCTTCGAGCCAGCCACCGTCTCACCGCCCCGTTTCCCATGCCATCGGCCGCTTCAGCGTTGGGCGGCGTGCGCCATACCTCCGCACCCGCTTTGACCCGCCCGTGCCATCCACGTCGGCGTCACCGCTGGGCGGCCTGCGCGATCTCCTCCACGCCTGTGCCGCCCTTGCCGCGCCGCACGGCGAACCCGGTCAGCCCGGCCCCGGCCAGCAGCGCGACGCCACCCGCCGCGAACGGCCACACCGGCGGCTCAGGCACCAGCCCGCCACCGCCCGTCTCGGGATGGCCCTGCGGCATCCGGTGCTCTTCCTCGTCGGCCGGCTTCCAAGGCCGGTCGGGCTCCTTCGAGGGCGCCGGCTCATCGGGCGGCGGCGACCACGAGTCGTCCGCCGCGGGCTCACTGGACCGGCTGTCGAGCAGGTTGGGGATGGGCAGGTCGGGCACCGCGAGCGACGGCTGGACCTCGCACGGCAGGATGGGCAGCAGGCAGGTGGCGCCCGCGTCCGGCTCGTCACGCGTGGAGGCCGAGGCGGTTCCGATGCCCGCCGCCATGCACATGCCACCGGCCACGAAGGCCGCCAAGGCTCCGGCGGCTGCGAGACGTCGTGCTCTTGTCATCAGATCTCCCGTGGATACTTCGGCGTTCACGCCGGAGAGCAAACGGAAGCAGGAAAGCCCTCTGGGGCCTGAGCGTGCCCTGACCTTTGCGGTTCCACGATGCTCTCCTTGCTCGTGCCGTAGCCGTAGCCGTCGCCGCGTTGCAGCATCCGGACATGCCGGTGATGAATCCCTTGGACCAGGCCGTTGGTGGTGCGGATGTTGAAACTGCCGGTGGAGCGAACCGCGACTCGCCCGATGTGGATTCCGGCCTTCTTCCCAGTCGGGACGTGGGCGCGGACCAGATCCCCAGTGGCGAACCCGTGGACCTGTTTAGTGCGCGGCAGGGCCAGGCGGGGGAACCCGTACCTGTCGGCGCGGGTGCGTGCGTAGGTGCCGCGCCCGGTCGCGGTAACCACCAGCACGCGGCTGGGCCAACCGGACACGGCATCCAGGACGCCAACATGCAGGGCATCCAGGGTGTGGGATTTGGCGGCGCCAGTCCGGGACCGATTCCATTTGGTTCGCCCACCCGAGGCGGTGTGCACGAGCAGGCCGGTCGCTTCCAACGCCCGCCACAGCGACCACCTGGTCGCGTTGACCACTGCCGCATCCCGCAACGGAGCCTTGGCCTGGGCCAGCACTCGGGCCAGCGGTTTCACTTTCCCGGCCAGGAACACCTCGACTGGGGTGTTGCTTTTGGCCTGGTTACAGCCAATACAGGCTAGGGCCAGGTTCACGATCCGGTCCGAGCCGCCACGGCTGCGGGGGTGAATGTGGTCAATGTTGAGCGGAACGCCGGTTGCCCCGCAGTAGGCGCACCGCCGCTTCCACTTGGCCAGAAGGTATTCGCGGGCCTCATAACCGGCCAGGGTGCCCTGCTGGTACTCGGCTCCTTCGAGCGGCCTACCGGCCGACATGGCGTGGGTGTCGAACGCGACCCGCTCCACGTGCACGGCCCTGACGGGAGCCCACCGAGACAGGCGCGACACCCATGACATGGTCGTGTCGACGCGGTGCCGCAGCGATGGCGCGAGCCAACCCTGCGGCTTGGCGCGGTTAAAGAAGCGGGCCTCTCGGTAGCGCAGGTTCCGCGACCGGCGACCCCGCCGGTAAGCGGCCCGCGCGGCGAGCTTGTCGCGGATGTGGCCGCCTCGATGATCGAGCTGGATACCGTACAGTCCGGTACGGCGGAAAACGTCGGCGCGGAACACGGCGATGCCGGTGTGCTTGCTGCCGGGGTCGATGCCCACCTCGACGCCCTGCACGGTGGAGTCGGATGCGTTCCGGTTCTTGAGCCGGATAACGAATGGTGTGTGCCGCGCTACCACGGCGCGGCCCTTGCGGAGCAGTTCCTTCGCCCGGCGCGGCGAGCACGGCTGCAAAGGCCGTCCCCGCCTGTCGAGCACAAACACGTAGGCGTTACCGCCCAGCCCCTTCCCAGCCGAAGCCGAGTCGGGGTGACGCCGCAGCAGACGGGTGCCGTCCGCTGCGATCTCCCCTCGCCCATGTTCCACGCCAGTGCCCGGCCAAGCCGGGAGTCCGCAAGTCGTTTCGTCCCCACCCTCGGGGTTGTCTGCTCCTGCGGATTCCAGAGCGGCAGGCTGAGGAAGCACCTGCCGGTGGGTCTGCTCGCTTACGTGAAACGTAGTCAATCGAATGCACCTCCTTGGTGATCGACTTGGGCTGGTCAACGCGGGGCTTCAAGGCGCATTACCGCACCTCAAGCCTCCTCCTCTAGGAGGGGGTCGTTGACTACAAGGCTCCGAATCGGTTGTCACGCTCCGAGATAGACAGAGCCTCGCGAATTATTAGACTAAGAGTCAAGTAATGTGACCGAAGTGAAATCAACCGCTTACTTTCCGCTTTCACCCATCCCGCGAACTGCGGAATGAGAGGGAAAGACCTACAGGCAGTGACCGCCGCGAGTGGCTGCTACTTCGCGAGTGCTACTTGACGCAGGAGAGCAAGTACTTGCTATCATCTGTCAAGTGAGTACGAGCGAGCACGTCGCGTTGGCCGGTGAGCTGGTCAGACTGATCGACCGGCGGATCGTCGATCCGTTGGAGATCCTGTTCGGCTCGGACGAACAGGTGGGTCCGGTCAGGGATCGGTTGCGGATCGAAGCCGAGGTGTGGGCCGCGCAGTTGCTGGGCCCCGACGACAGGCTCGCGGTTCATACGGCAGCGCGACTGATAGCGGCGGTCTTTCCCGGAGACAGCCCGTTCGATCCACCCGACGAGTGGTGGCGCACCGCCTTCGGCAGGGCGGTGGCCAGACGTGTGGGCCACCCGGGCAAGGCAGCGGTGCCGTTCGCCACGGCGGGGGCGATGCTCGGCATCACCCGGCAGGGCGTTCACGACCTCGTCAAACGCGCGAAGCTCGACCGCCATCCCGACGGCGGGGTGACCACAGAATCCATACGCGAACGACTGAACCAACCTCAGGAGCGTTATGCCGCACGACGTGACCATTACTGACCACGAAATCCCCCTCGCCGCGCGGGACTTGGGCGGGGACGGCGAGCCCGTGCTTCTTCTTCACGGGCTCGGTGGCACCCTGGAAGCCTGGGACGCGCTCGAACTTGGAGACCACCGGGCCGTGTCCATGGACTTGCGGGGCCATGGCCTGTCCGGCGACGGGCCGTGGGAGTGGGAAAGAGTTCTGGACGACATCGAGGCCGTGGTGCGGCATTTCGACCTCGGCAACCCGGCGATCGTCGGCCACTCGCTGGGCGGAATGCTCGCCGTACTGTGGGCTCGGCGCCATCCCGAATGCCCGGGCATCGTCAATCTGGACGGATTACGGTCAGCTGAGAACGACCCGGGCAACTATCCGGGGATGGATCCGGCTGAGAGGGACCAGGAGCTGGCGAAACTCAAAGCCATGTTCGACGCGCAGGCCGCGAACATGGGTCAGCCGCTACCCGCCGAATTCCAGGCGATGTTCCCCAAGAGGGCTCTCATTGAGAAGGACGGGAACACGTACGCCCGGCCCGGCGCGGAGCTCCTCGAAGCGGTGCGATACGCGCCGGAGTTCCGCGACACGATTCCGCTGCTGCGTCAGGTCACCTGTGCCGCGCTGGTGGTGATCCCGACCCAGGACCCGCCGGGGATGTCGGGCGGGGAATTGATGGAAGCGTTCAGGAGGGGGGTGCGCCGGGACCTCGCCGACGTGCCGGCCAATATTCAGGTCAAAGAGCTGGACGCCAGCCACAATATGCTCGCCGAGCAGCCGAAGATGGTCGCCGCGCTCGTTACGGGCTTCCTCTCGGCGTCGTCAGCGTGTTGACCTCCTGAACCTGGGTCAGTCTTCCTCGCTGTCCCTGGCCTTGCTGGGCTGCACGCGCTTGGGCTCGCCGGGCATCTTCGGGTAGTTGGGGGGATAGGGCATGTCACCGCGTTCGTCGCTTTCGTAGCGGTCGAGCAGGGCCTCGATCGAGTACGCCTGGTCGTCGATGGCGGCGTGGACGTCGCCCAGCTTGGCGAAGCGGGCCGGGACCGTACGGATGTCGAAGTCGCGCGGGTCGGCGTCCGCCAGCTCGTCCCAGGTGAGCGGGGTGGAGACGGTGGCGTCCGGCCTGGCTCTGACGGAGTAGGCGCTGGCTATGGTCCGGTCGCGGGCGTTCTGGTTGAAGTCGATGAAGACCCGTTCGCCGCGTTCCTCCTTCCACCAGGCGGTCGTGACCAGGCCGGGGTCCCGCGCCTCGATGGCTCTGGCCAGGGCGATGCCCGCGTACCGTACCTGGACGAAGTCCCAGCGCGGCTCGATCCGCACGGCGATGTGCACACCGCGATTGCCCGAGGTCTTCACGAACCCGGTCATCCCCAGCTCGTCCAGCACCTCGCGGGTCAGGAACGCGGCCTTCCGCGCGGCGTCGAACTCCAGGCCGGGCTGCGGATCGAGGTCGATGCGCAGCTCGTCGGGATGCTCGGTGTCGGCGGCGCGCACCTGCCAGGGGTGGAAGTCGATGGTGCCGAGGTTGGCGCAGTAGGCGATGGCGGCCACCTCGGTGACACGCAGGGAGTCGGCCTTGCGCCCGCTGGGGAACGTGACGGTCACGGTCTCGAGCCAGTCGGGATGCTTGGGCGGCATCCGCTTCTGGTAGATCGCCGGGCTGTTCACGCCGTCGGGGTGGCGTTTCAGGTTGGTCGGCCGATCCTTGAGTGACCGCAAGGCGCCGTCGCCGACGCTCACGTAGTACTCGACCAGCTCGCGCTTGGTCGCCCCGATCTCCGGGAAGTACACCTTGTCGGGATTTGTGACCTTAACGGTCCGCTCCCCCACCTCAATCTCAACAAACGGTGACGCCATGCCCCCAACCTAACGCGCCTCCGGTGGAGATCGCCTGCGCGCCGTACCTCATTCTCCTGACGATCTTGTACGGCAGGCATGGTGGGCCCCACCCACCGCACGGAGCCGGCGCCTGTCCAGGGAAACGCTCCTCCGGTGGAGACGGCCGGGCGCCGTGACGTGACGGCACGACCGCCCGCGTGGAACGGCCGAGCCGGGGCGACTACGCACACGGCCACCGACAGGCAAGGGCAGGGCAGGGCAGGGCAGGGCAGGGCAGGGCAACCGGAAACCCCTCCACAGCGCCCGGCATGGACCACTCGTGGTGGCGGCTGTCCGGGATATCACATGTCGCGATCGCGCCTCGCATCCTCTATTCGGTGCCACGTAGCGGACCGAATTTGGATGGCGAATGTGCACCACCATCATCCTCATGCCACTGACAGTGGGCAGCAGCCACATAGTCAGGGCCGCCATTGATCAGGAAGACCTTCCCACATCTCGGGAGCGGTGGCTGGAAGTCGGGCAACTTCGGATCCGGCAGGGAAGTGATCACGTCGACGGTCAGCTCGCTGTATTCCGAACTCACGTGCATACGCTCGACGTTACTGAAAAGTAGATCGATCCGCGTGGAATACCTCTCGACGTCGAGACTTCTCAGCAGCAGCTGTGAGTAGCTGACGGCAAAGTGCCAGATCCGGAATTCGCGCTGCCAGCTCACGACTCTCGCCATCTCAACCTCCTAGGAAGCTGGGAGGCGGGACGTCCACCACTTCACCTCCGCGATAGAAGGTGATAGTACTCCAGTCCCGATAACCCCTACGCACCGACTCCCCCACGATTCTCATCTCACGCTCGGTGGTGAACCAATTGTCGCCGCCTCCTCTCTCGTATGCCTTCGCAAATGCCTTGGCAGGGGTGTCCGCATGATCGAAGCCGTCGATAACTATATGAAGTTTGATGTCCGGCTCATAGAAAGCCGCATTTCGCACCGAGCTCAGCGCGTCATCTCTCGTCATGTCCAGGAAATGCGTATACCCGCGCGAATCAGCGAAATTGCGAAGATCTCCTTCTTTCTTGGTACCGAGAGCCACCCCGCAGTTGTGCACCAGAATGGGAGCGACACCTGCTGCGACGTAGAACGTATGGAAATCAGCGACGGTCAGGTCATAAACTCTGGGGTTGTTCTGGTGTGCGGTGGTGGCGATGACTTGTACGGTCGCGCCCTCGAGGGTGCGGAGGTGGTCCGCCTTTGTGAGCTGGTCCGCGCGCACCCAGGCGCGGTCCTTGGTGTCCCAGAACAGGTGGTGTTCGGTGGCGAGGATGACGCCGGTGGCGTCGCCCTTCTTGCCGTCGGTGTCGACCGTGATCTGGACGAGGCCGAGGTAGCCGACGCCCGAGAAGGCGGCGAGAACCGGTTTCGGTGCGGTCTTGCCCGTGATCGGGTCGGTGGCGAGGACCTTGTCACCGGGCTTGATCTTCTCGATCGCCTTGGACGTGCCGTCGGCGAGCTTGACCATGGTGCCGGCGACGAAGCTGTTGCAGCTCGGGCGGCCTCCGGAGGACGCCTTGGGTCGGCCTGCCGCCTTGCCCGCGGTGCGTCCCGCGGCGCCGCCTGCCGCTCCGGCGTCCTCCGCTGCCGCGCCGCCGCCGCGCCCCAGGGCGGCCTTGGCCTTCCCTGCCGCCTTGCCCACCGCCCCCGCGACGGTCCTGCCCGTCGCCGTGGTGGCGAGCTTGCCGAGTGCCGCGCCCACTCCCTTGCCGACGGCGCCGCCGACCGCGCCCGTGACGGCTCCGACCGTGGCGGCCTTGACCGCGCCGCCGGCGCTCCACTCGTCACGGGGCGTCGAGACCATGTAGCCCGCCAGGTTGCCGGCCGCTCCCCCGGCGGCGGCGCAGCCGATGCTGCCGACGCCTCCCGTGGCCACCTCGCATCCGGCCGTGACGACGATCGCGACCGTGACGTTGACGATGGTGGCCTTGTGCTGGTTCCAGAAGTTCTTCGCCTTGCAGCCGAAGCTCCAGCGGCCGCAGTGGGGCGGGTTGCTCGGAGGAGGTGGCGGCGGGTAGGCGCCACCGCCACCCCCGCCACCACCGCCGCCTCCGCCCCCTCCTCCGCCGCCCCCGCCGCCGCACTTTCCGGAGTAGTAGCAGTTGGTGTCTCCGGTCAGCGGCCCGTCCAGGCCGGTGGGGTCGCTGATGTTGACGGGGTTGTTGTCCGAGTAGGTGTAACCGTTCCAGCTCTGTGGATCACCCGCGTTGAACAGCGGGTCGACGGAGATGAAGCGGCCCGTCTCGGCGTCGTACTCGCGGGCGCCGAGGTGGGTGAGGGCCGTGGCCTCGTCGATGACGCCGCCCACGTAGCCCTGCTGGCCCGGCCAGGACGACGGAGGGGTGCCGCGTTCCTGCCCGAACGGGGTGAAGCGGCGGCGGGTCGCCGTCTGGGTGTCGGTGTCGGCGACCGAGGCGTCCGCGCTGCCGTGGTGGTCCGCGCCGAGCCAGGTCACACCCTTGTTGGTCCGGGTGGCGATGGTCTCACCGGCGTAGCTGTAGTAGCGGGTCGCGGTCTTGGCGCCGGTCTTGGTGTCGAGCCGGATCTCCATGCCGGCGACGTACAGGGTGGTGGAGGTCGGGTCGCGGCGGATCAGCCGGTCGCCGTTGGCGTCGTAGAGGTACGTGCTGACGCCGGAGGGGTCGGTCGACTTGGCGAGGTGGCCTTCGACGTCCCACTCCAGCAGGCGGCCGGAACCGCGTTCGGTGGTGTTGCCGACCTTGTCATAGGTATAGGTGTCGATCTCGCCGTCACGTGTGCCGCCCTGGTAGGCGACGGAGGTCAGCGTGTGCGGCGGCGGCTTGCCGGCACCGGCGTAGGTGTAGTTCTTGGTGAGGTCCCCCGTCGCCTGGTGGTCGACCTCCTGAGTGCGGTTGCTGACGACGTCGTACTTGAAGGACTGCCAGTACGGCGCCGGTCCGCCGACGATGCCCTGGGAGGGGGCGGTGGCGCAGTCGTTGGTCGACGTCCATGCCTCGGTGAGACGCTGCAGGTAGTCCTGCTGGAAGCACTGCACGTCGGGCGTCTGTCCGGACGGCGTGTCGGCGATCTTGGTGATGTTGCCCGACGGATCGTAGGTGTAGTTGGTGTCGGCCACCGAGATGGGCGCGGTCTCCCGCTCGTACAGGGAGCGGGTGAGCCGGTTGGTGCCCTCCTCGTAGAAGTTGGTCTGCTTGACCCGCTTCAGCCCCGTGCTCATCGTCATGTCGAGGACCTGGCCGAGCTTGCCGTACGTCGTCGAGGTGACGTAGTTGGTCAGGCCGCGCATCGTGGTCGGGTTGCCGAGGTCGTCGTAGCCGTACAGCATCGTCTCGCCGAGCAGGCCCCCGGCGGCGGGCAGCACGGCGCGGTGGACGGTGCCGTCGGCGTTGTAGTCGGTCGTGGTCTTGTACGTGCCGGCCAGCCCGCCCTCGGCGGCGGGGACGACGGTCTGGGTGCCGGTGGGCCGGTAGGCGTTGTCGTAGCCGGTCACCGTGCTGGTGTAGGCGTCCAGCGCGCCGGTGGTGGCGTTCTTGACGTAGCGGGTGGAGGAGATCGGCTGGCCTTTGACCGAGGTGCCGTCGGGCAGCGTGTCGAACGTCCACTCGGCGAGCTTGGTGCCGGCGGCGGAGGTGCCCGCGTACTCGGCGGTCTTGCGGCCGAGGGCGTCGTAGGTGAAGAACAGGCTGGAACCGCGCGCGTCGGTGACCGTCTTGAGCAGGTCGCTCTTGTCGTCGTAGGTCAGCTTCGCCGGGCCCTTGTCGGGATCGTCGACCTGGGTCATGCGGCCGCGCAGGTCGTAGTGGTAGGTCCAGGCGTTGCCCGCCGTGTCGGTGATGGTGGCGGGCTGCCCGGCACGCGTGTAGGTGTACTTGGTGGCGTCGTAGTCGCCGGTCGGGCCGTCGCCCTTGTACTGGCGGACCTCCGTGGTCTCGCCCTGCGCGTTGACGATCTTGGTCGTGGGGGTGGAGCCGACCGGCGGGTCGACGCTGATGCGGTCGCCGCCGTAGATCGTGGTGGTGCGCCACTGCTCGCTGCCGCGCTTGCGGAAGATCTGCGCGGTGGGCCACTCCATGCCGTTGTAGACGGTGACGTTCTGGCCGGGGACGTCGTCGTCGCTGGCCGGGACCCACAGCGTGCTGCCTGGTGTGCCTTCGGTGTAGTAGTCCTGGTTGGTCTTGTAGACCAGGCCCCGGGTGTCGTACAGGGTGTCGTCCACGATCCGGCCGCCGCCGGGGGCCGGTTGCTGGGTCTGACGGGCGCGCAGCAGGCCGTCGTAGAGCGCGTAGCCGGTGGTGTAGCTGGTGCCGTCGTCACGCAGCGTCGAGGTCGAGACGGTGGTCGGCCCGTCGGTGCGGATCTGGTAGCCGAACTTCATGTTCGGGGCCGAGGGGTACGTCGCCTTGGCGTGGCCGGGCAGCCATACGCCGGTCAGGCGGCCGAGCGGGTCGTACGCCAGCTCGGCGCGCCTTCCGTTGGCGTCGGTGGTCGCGGTGGCCAGGCCCAGGGCCGGGTCGATCTCGGTCGTGGTGACGTGGCCGAGCGCGTTGGTCTCCTGCTTGGCGGTGACCAGCCCGGTGGCCGGGGTGTAGGAGGTCTTGGTCGTGGTGCCGTTGGGGTCGGTGACCACCAGCGGCCGGCCATAGACGTCGAAGGTGGTGGATCCGGCGGTGACATACTGCGGGCCGCCGTTCCACGAGCCGAGCTTCTCGGTCTTGGTCACGTCGCCCTTGGACGGGGCCACGCCGTACGCCTTGCCGTCGTAGTACTTGCGCACGTCGGAGACCACGTCGTCGGGACGGTCGGGCGTGGCGGCGCACGCCTTGGTCACCGTCTCCACGCGGGTGGCGTAGGAGAGCATCCACCGGGCGGCGTCACGCGCGTAGGTCGTACGGACGCAGCTGTCGTCGTCGGCGGTGGCGTCGTCGCCGCTGTCGTTGACCTGGGTGGGCAGGCCGTCGGCGTTGAAGTCGGTGTCGGTCGTGGTGTGCCGCCACCCGCCGGAGGCCAGCGCGGTGCGGGAACGTACCTTGTCTCCCCGCACCATGGTCGCCGTGGTGGTGCCCCAGGAACGGACCCGCTTGGCCGTCTGCTTGGTCCAGTAGCCGCTGATCGCGCCCGTCTGGGCGGCCCCGGCAGGACCGTCGTAGCGGATCTCCTCGCGGACCTGGCCCTGCAGCGGCTCGGCGTCGTCGACGGCGCTGCCCTCGGAGTCGGTGACCTTGACGTCGCGGGTGCCGCCGCCGGACAACTCGTCGCCGTCCATGCCGCGGAAGTAGGTGAACTCGGCCTTGGACCGCTGCTCCCCCGGGGCGCCGCGCAGCACCCGCACCTTGCCGTAGCCGCGCCACTGCGACCAGGTCTTGTACTTCTCCTTGGTCAGCCCGTCGTCGTCATCGTGGTGCCAGGCGCCGCCGCCGAGGTATTCGTAGGTCTCCAGCACATCGGGCGCCCCGCCGGTCCGGTCGATCTGCTGGACCTGGGTGACCACGTACTTGTGGAACCAGTCGATCTTCGGTGAGGTGGCGCCTTCCGGGGACCAGTACTGCGGGTAGCAGCGGCGGGTGTTGGCGTCCGGCTCGGGGGTGTCACCGGCCCTGCAGTCCTCGTCGGAGTAGGTGATGGACAGGGCGCCGCCGGTCTCGTTGTCGATCGCGGAGACGCGCCACTTGGTCAGCGGCGGGCGCCCCTCCAGGGCGTCGACCCGGTTGGGCCGCTGCACACCGGCGAACTTCACCGCCGGCAGCGACGCCGTCCCGCCGACCTTGCCGGTGTGCTGGATCCCGGCCAGCCACAGCGCCGCCGCCGTGCCGTCGCCGGGCGCGCGCATCTGCTGGTCAAGGGTCCAGGTGTCGACGTCCTTGTACGAGCTGCCCGACAGCACCCGCGTGGTGACGGCGGCCAGCCGCTTGCGCGTCCAGAAGGTCGGCGAGTACTTGTCGATACACTTCTCACCGGAGTCGCAGTTCTGGTCATAGGGGACATCCGGCCAGTACTTGGCGTTGTCCTTGGTGAACTTGTCGGCCGCGCAGTCGAAGGACGACGTCGGGATGCACCGCTCCTTGACGTCGAAGGCGACCTGGGCCGGGGCCGAGGAGGAGAAGATGGCGTCCGAGCGCTGCCCGTAGTCGATGCGCTTGAGGTAGCCGCCCCGGTCGTAGGCGGTGGGGGTGCCGTTCGGGACGCCGTCGGTCAAGGTGGTGACGTCGCGGCGGTAGTAGTTGCCTTCCTGGCCGTACCAGAAGGTGCTGACCGTGCCGTGCGGGTCCACGACGTAGTCGAGGTTCCATCGCCACGCCTGCCGGCACCAGGAGTCGGAGAAGGAGTCCTTGTGGCAGGGCTCCCCGTCGTCGTCGCCGAACACCGGGACCGTCCACGTCGACTGCGTCTCCGCCTTGCCGCTCGCCCAGCCGGGCAGGTGGTTCTGGCCGAAGTAGTACTGGGTGCCGTCGGGGGTGGTGACCCGCCAGTACTCACCGTCGTTGTCACCGTTGTCGGCGCCCGACAGCTTCTCCACCTTGGAGCCGTCGTCCTCCTTCGGCTGCCAGGTGTTGGTCGCGTCGTCCAGGATCAGCTCGGTCGCCTGGCCGTTCAGGGACAAGGTGGCGTTGTGGTTGCCCCAGCACTGGTCGTTGCGCTTGGGCGTGACGCCGTCGTCGGCGCACGCCTTGTAGCGGCGCTCGATGAAACCGGGCCAGTAGTCGAAGCCCTCGCCGATCCAGGACGCCTGGTTGTTGGTGGCGACCGTCCGGCCGTCGATGCTCCCCGAGGAGTACGCGAATCCGACATTGGGCGTCGGCCCGCCCGGGGTCGGCGGCAGGCGCAGGGGGTAGGACCAGGAGAACGCGCCGCTCTGGTTGCTCACGCTCCAGGTCGCCGACGGCGACAACGACGTCGCCTCGTAGCTGCCCGCCGGACCGGACGGCGCCGCCTCGGCCGCCAGAGTGGTCGCGCCCGCCGCGAGGGCGACGTCGGCGGCCAGCCGGCCCGTCTTGATGTCGTTACGCGTGGGGAGGGGCGTACGCGTCTGACACTCGGGCCGCTCCGGCGTGGTGGCCGCGCACGCCGGCAGCTTGACCAGGCGTAACCGCGAGCCCCAGTCGCCGCCGAAGGCGTACCGGAAGGCCGAATAGTCCACCTCGACGGCCAGGCGAGCCTCGGCGGATGGCGTGAGCCGGATGCCGAGCCCGTTGATCCGCGACCTGCCTGCCGTTGGCGCGTCCAGCGTCCGTACATGGACGTCGGGGAGGGCGGCATCGGCCGCTACCTTGCCGTTCTCCTGGGAGAGCGGCGTGGCCGGGCCCAGCCAGATCGGCAGCCCCCCGGCCCGCACCCTCCCGGCACCGCCCGGCACGGTCGCCGTCGCCTGCCGTGCGGCGTCCGGTAGCTTCACCACCGCCGTGCCCGGCGCCGGCCAGGACACGGCCGGCGCCCCCTTCAGGTCGTACCTGGCCCCCGGGTCCGTCAAGGGCCCGCGTGCCTTGACGGCATGGCCGGGCACGGCATGCTGCTCCTGGGCCTGGTGCCAGCCCGGGTCGCCGGTCGCCTGGGCGGCGATCGGGCTGATCAGCGTGGCGGGCACCACGACGGCCAGAATTGCGGCGAGGTGGGGTAAGCCTCGTCTCGAACCGAGCACGGCTCTCCTCCGAAGGTTCGCGAGCATGGACGGTCAGCCGTCGATGGGCAGGTTCATGGCGATGTTGATGACCTGGCGGTCGGTCAGGGTGCCGGTGTAGGCGCGTACGTCGTCCACGTCGCCACCGAAGTAGTCGACGGCGGCGCCTCGGTACTTGGCCCGGCCGATCTGCAGCGCGCCGGCCGCCCAGGCGCCGGTCACGGGACGCTGGTCGGTGAGCTGTCCGTTGACGTACAGCCGGACCTGCTGGGCGGGCTCGTCGTACACCCCGGCCAGATGCGTCCAGGTGTTGAGCACCGAGCAGTCGACGGGTTCGGCCGAGGTGGCGTGCGTCATGCCCGAGCTGTCGTTGTCGGCGGGGGTCGTGGAGAACGACCAGCGGGGCACCTTGACGCCGTTCTCGGTGAAGATCCGGTAGCCGAGGTAGAAGCCGCTGTTCCGGGTGCCGTCCTGGGCCAGCACGGTCATCGCATGGTCGGGCAGCACGCAGGTGTCGTCCCCGGCCAGACGCACCCACGCCGTCACGGCGTAGCTGTGGTCGGTACGGATCGGCGCGGACGGCGTGGCCGCGTAGCCGGTGGTGCCGTCCAGGCTCAGCGCGCCGCCACCGTCGAAGCCGTCGTCGGACCATGTGGCGGCTCCGCCGAGCGTCGCGGGCCAGCGGCCGTCGGAGGAGTTGGCCGCGCTGGTACCGGTGCCCTCCTCCAGCTTCCACCAGCCACGCTGGATGGGCGGCTGCTTGGCCATGGCGGCGATCTCGTTGCCGAGCGCAGGGTCGTTGACCGTGCGCGGGTCGTCGGACAGCTCCCGGTTCCACACCTTGAGCTCGTCGATGTCACCGGCGAAGTTCTCGATGAAGGTGTTGTGCCACTGGGTGCGTCCCACCTGCAGCGCGCCGGTGGCGTCCCATGGGGTGTACGGGAATGCGGCGGGCGCCGACTGGAGCATCCCGTTGACATACAGGCGAAGCTGCCGGTGCGGCGCGTCCCACACGCCCACCAGATGCGTCCAGATGCCGGTCACCGGCTCGGTGTCGCTCACCGCCCGGACGATGGTCTCGCTGGCGGTGTCGGCGTTGTACTTGTTGAAGATCCACCGCTTGTAGCCGGAGGAATAGTAGAGCTGGAAACCCGAGGAGTAGGTGGCGGACTGGCTGACCACGGTGGAGTTCTTGCTCTTGTCCGCCAGCAGCACCCACGCCGCCACGCTCATGCTCCTGTTGGTGTGCACCACCTGCCCGTCGGTGCTGCCGTGGCCGGTGGCGCCGTCGAAGTGCACCCCGCCGCCCACGCGGCCACCGGCCCAGCTCGCGCCGCCGGCGAACGTCACCGGGTGCGGCGTCGCCGAGGAGTCACCGGCCGTGAATCCGCCGCCCTCGTCCATCCGCCAATGCCCCACCGGGTCGAAACCGGCCTTGACGTAGAAGCTGTAGACGGCCGGGGTCTTGCCGACGTTGCCCGCCCGGTCGACCGGATAGACGTACAGGGCGTTCAGCCAGTCATGGCGGGGCGCGACCCGCACGTTGACGGAGGTCTGGCCCGCCGGGATCGACACCTGGGTCGCCGGGGTGGCCTCGGCGGGGTCCTCGATCGCGTACCTGAAGGCCGTCACGTCGCTCTCGCCGTCACCGGGAGCCAGCGTGAAGCCGCCCGCCCAGCCCACGCCGCCCTGCCAGTCGTCAGGGGTATCGGCCGGATAGTCGGCCGAGGTCACTTTCGGCAGCTTGGCCGGGTCCACCGTGTCGACCGTGAACTCACACCACTTGCTCCACCCGCTGGAGTCGGTGCCGTCGTAGGCCTTCACCCGATAGGCATAGCTCTGCCCGGTGGTGAGCTTGGCCAGCTTGATGGAGTGGTCGGTCGCCGAGGTCGTGTACTTGTAGGCGGTCTTCCCGCCGCCGGGCAGGGTCGAGGTGATGTCGTCCCACGCGCCGGTGCCCGCGTTGTAGTGGTGCATGACGAACTCCGCCCGTACGCCGTCGTTCGCCTTGTCCGGGTCGTAGATCCGGGCCTTCAGCTGGAGGGGGTTCTCCCCGTCACCGGCGTTGACCGCCGGCCGGGCGGCTCCCGTCACGCAGGGCGTCGCCGGGTAGGTGCCCACGCCCGAGGGCGCCGACGGCGGGGTGTTGTAGTCGATGACCAGCTTCGGCGAGGAGCTGAAGCCCTTCCACCCCCACACACTGCTGCCGGTGTCGTCGTAGTCCTTGAGCCCGAATGTCGTGTTGGACCAGCCCGACTTGGCGGCCTTGACGATCGCGCCGGTCACGTTGAACTCG
Source organism: Nonomuraea sp. CA-143628 (assembly GCF_050942315.1). Lineage (NCBI taxonomy): Bacteria > Bacillati > Actinomycetota > Actinomycetes > Streptosporangiales > Streptosporangiaceae > Nonomuraea > Nonomuraea sp. CA-143628. The sequence continues at coordinate 3,989,203 of NZ_CP192072.1, read as the reverse complement.
ATGCCCTTGTCCGGGCAGGAGGAGCTGTAACCGGCGTCGGAGGAGACACTGTCCTGCCAGTCGACCCAGGACGGCTGGTGACTCCAGTTCGTCGACTTGGAGATGCCGCCGGTCAGCCAGAGCTGCACGGCCTGCGGGTCGGAGGTGCAGCCCCAGGACTTGATCTGGGTGATGCGGAACGTCGCCTTGAGGATGTGCTTGCCGTTGACGTTGTTGGAGTCCATCCGGAAGAACGACCGTTTGACCCCGTCGCCGTAGTCGCCCGCTTCCGCCATGTGGCTGGAGTTCCAGTACTCCTGGGCGGGATAGGACTTGTCGACATACGTCCAGGCCAGCTTGGATCCCGACCACTGCGGGTCGATGTACACCGGATACGTCGTGCTCGGCCCGGTGAGCAGGCTCTTGTCCGGCGTGATCGCGATACGGTCCCGGGTCACATCCACGCCCATGACCGCCTGCCTGCCCTCCCGTTTCGGCCCGGCCACCAGCGGCGACGGACCGGAAGCGGTGCCTGAGGAGTCCCACATGCGAGGTGGGGGCGCGTGGAAGACCTCCGCCCCCGTCTCGGTCACGGCGCTCACCCCGCCCTCTGGGGTCTTGCGCACTGACAGACCCTCCGCGCGCACCCCGAAGCCGAGCGTCCCCAGCTCCGGGTTGACGGCGGCTTCCCGGTTCTTGACCACCAGCACCTCGGAGAAGCCGAGCACCGACGCGGTCACCTTCAGGTCCACCCCCGGCAGCACCTCCGCGTAAGTGGCCGTGCTCCCGTCCAGCGACGGCTTGGGCAGGCTCTTGTCCCAGGTCATCGCGACCGAACGGCCGTCCGCGCCGAGCGCGGCCAGCGGGGTCGTCCCGCCGCCGGAGAAGGTCATCTCCAGTGGGGTCGCCACCGTCCGCACGGTGCCGTCCGCCGCGAAGACCAGCGTCGGGTCGACGTCGGCCCAGCCGGCGCCCCGCCGTACCCGCTCGGGCAGCGCCGAGGTCTCCGAGGTGAACGAGCCATCGGGGTTGGCGAACACCTGGCGGTTCTCGGTACGCAGCGACAGCACCTCGACGTGCTGTTTCTGGCTCCGGGCCTGGTCCAGGGCCTCCCGTTCGCTCTGTGCCGGCTCGCTCTGTGCCGGCTCGCTCTGTGCCGGCGGTTCGCCCCTGGCCGCCGCCGCGGCGCTCGCGGTTCCCGGGGTACCGAACGTGCCGGCCAGCAGCGACATGACCACGGCGAGAACTGCCCCGCGGGGGGAACGGCGCATCAGGCCCTCCAGAGGATCTGCGAAAGTGCGCGGAGTACTCGTCGGTTCCGCCGCGCCAGAGGACGGGTGCCGTCCCGATGCCCGCACGCCACATCCCGCGAGTGCCGGGACCATTTATAGAAAAAGTCGGAAATCAGGGCGTCAACCCGGCGGATGAAGATCGCCTAAACGTTCGCCGTACGGCTGCGCGGCCCATGTCCCACTTTTGCCGTACACGGGACAGACCGGTCGTCCCGGCCTGCCGGCGACGCACCGCGTACGGCCACGCCAGCGAGGTAAACCCCCTGCGGTATGGTGCCGCGCGTGTACCGCAGGGGTTGTAGCGGCGCCCAGGCCGCGTCCACGGGAGTGGTGTATGAGTCCGGCCGTCGCTCAAGGTCGATGCTGAAGTTATGGTGGTGGAGATCCACGCACGGCACCCGGCTGCGCCGGACTACGGCCGTGAGCGACGTAGCGACTGAGGCGAGCAATGAAGAAAGGGCGGCAGCAGGCGACAGGGTTTTGATTGAACGGGAATCCATCAGCCTCTTCACGGCACTGCGCTGGATCATCCATTTCTGACGGAGTTGAACGTAATGCAGATGTACCATCCCAAACTCATCGCGCCGATACGGAGAGTGGGGCGGCGAGAATTCGACCTGGCGCGACACATAGTCGTGATGGGCATTGTGAACCGCACGCCCAACTCGGGCCTGGATCCGAATCGGTCGATGGAGCTTGGCGAGACGATCGCTACGGCGGAGCGGGCGCTACGGGATGGCGCGGAATGGCTTGACGTAGGGGGCCGGGCGTTCCGCTCTGATCAGCCACCGTTGTCGGGGGCGGAAGAGATAGACCGAGTGGTGCCGGTGATCAAGGGCATTCGGGAGAAGAGCGACGCCGTGATCAGCGTGGACACTCACCTGCCGGAGGTCGCGGAGGCGGCCTACAAAGCGGGTGCCGATGTGATCAATGACACGAACGGGCTCCGTTCGCCGGGGATGGCGAGCCTTATCGCCGAGACGGGAATGAGCGTTGTCATTACCCACAGCATCGCCGGGCCGGGGGAGATGGTAGCGAGCCCTCAATATGGGGATGTCGTCAGCGAGGTGACGGAATTCCTTCGCCAACGGGCGGACGCCGCGGTTGGACATGGCATCAAACCCGAGAAGATCTTCATCGATCCGGGACACGACCTGAACAAGAACACCGAGCACTCGAACACGATAACCCGCCGCCTGGGAGAGATCGCGGCGATCGGATATCCCGTACTCGTGGCGTGCAGCAACAAGCATTTCATTCGGGAAAGCCTCGGGGTAGCCCGAGACAGCGAAGCGCTGAAGGCGGGAACGATCGCGGCGAACACGATGTGCGTTCATCAGGGCGCGCGGGTCGTGCGAGTCCATGATGTCGCCGGAAATGTCACTGCGATGAGAGCGGCGGAATCACTGCTCGGTTTGGCGTGAATCTGTGCGGTGGGAGCCAAGCCGTCCGCCCGATGCGTAGCACCCGAAGGGCGAGCGTCAAGCGAGCCGGGCCGGCGGCTTGGCGGACGTACCGAACGCTCCCGCCCTTTTACGGCGACTGGGGCTTACCGTGCTTGTGAGGTGGTCCGGCCCGGAGCGGGCGCGGTGGCGGGACCGGCGCTCGACGGGACGGACCAAAAGATCACTCGCCACCGTTCCGGGCGCTGGCGCGCCACCCGGCCGGTCTTCGGATCGCCGGCGGCGCCAGCACGGGCGTGGGCTGTGCCGCGCAGGCGATCCGGCGAGTGATCTCACCTCTGGGCAGGAGGTGATGACACCCCCTTGTCGTCAAAGACGCAGATTGGCCCCAGAAGGGATGCTTCACCCAACGGAGATCTCTTTTTGCCGGATCTCGTACGCTGGAAGCATGGAAAAGGTGGTCAAGAGCGATGCCGAGTGGCGCATCCAGCTCTCTCCCGACGAGTTCCACGTCCTCAGGGAGGCGGGCACCGAGCGTCCGTTTACCGGCGAGTACGTCGACACCAAGACCGAAGGCGTCTACTCCTGCCGGGCGTGCGGCGCCGAGTTGTTCCGGTCGGACACGAAGTTCGAGTCGCACTGCGGGTGGCCGAGCTTCTTCCAGCCGTCGGATTCGGACGCGGTGCGACTGATCGAGGACGCCAGCCACGGCATGGTGCGTACCGAGGTGCGCTGCGCTCGGTGCGACTCTCATCTGGGGCACGTCTTCCACGGCGAGGGGTACGCCACGCCCACGGATGACCGTTATTGCATCAACTCCGTGTCCTTGCGGCTCGAACCCAGCGCGTGAACGACCGGCGACACCGCGTATCGAGCGCGTGGAGCGGGTAAGTACTCCGCTGTGAATCTTGTTCATCTTCGTCACCGCTGGCACACGATCGAGGCCATCGGCCGCGTCGTGACCCAGCGGTGCGAAGTGTGCTTCAAGACCCGCACACGCGTGCGCTAGCTCTCCCGGCGGCCAGGGACGAGCACGAGTTCGGTCATGTCCACAGCGCGGTGACGCGGGCGACGAGGGCGCTGCCCTGGGCGTAGCCGGCCTCGGCGCTGGCGCCCCGGACGGCGGGGTCGAGAGGGTCGGGGCCGACCGCCGCCTGTGACGCCTCGTCGGGCTCGATCACCTCGACCTTTCCGCCCGTCACCGCGGGCTCGGAGTCGAGCTCGGGCATCGGGGCGAGGATGAGGATCCGGTCGTACCCGGAGGCGAGGTCGGCGTTGGTCATCGAACGCATGCCGCCGTCGATGTAACGCACGCCGTCGATCGTCACCGGCGGCCAGACGACCGGGATCGCGCAGCTCGCCGCGACCGCGTCGACCAGCGCCACGCCCGAGCCGGGCCCGAACAGGGCGGGCTCGCCCGTGACCGCGTCCACGGCCACGATGACGAGGTCGCGTTCCGGCCAGGTGTGGACGGGCAGGCGCCCCTCGATCACCCGGCGGCGTTCGGGCTCACCGACGGTGTCGGCTGCCAGGGCCAGCGCACCGAACCTGCGCCGCTGCTCGGCCGGGTCCTCCGTGCTTTCGTACACCTCCTGCATGGTCGCCCACACCTGGTCCATGGGGACGCCGCTCGGGAGTTCGGGGGCCTGGAGAGCGGGGTTGGTCTGGCGTTCGAGGAGGTCGGGCAGCGACAGGCCGCTGGTGACCTGCGCGGCGACGGCGGATCCCGCCGAGGTGCCGATGACCTTGTCGGCGGAGGCGGCCACGTCCACTCCCCCGGCGGCCAGGCCGGCCAGCACGCCGGTGGTCCACGCGATCCCGGCGACCCCGCCGCCGCCCATCACCAGTGCCCGCTTGATCTCGCTCACATGAAGGCCCTTCGCTCGCTACCGAAGACGATGTAATCCCCAACCGGCCGCGAGTCGCTCGCCTTCCCGGTGGGGATGGCCGGGCCACCACGATGGTCTCCTGGGCAGGGTTTCGTCACGCGACCGTTTCGATCCCTTGTGACGGTCCGTCGTGGCTGGGGTCCCTGGGGGGGCATCCCCCCTCCGGGGGGTGAGAGAAGACGCCCGACGTGGCCGAGGTCCCAAGGGAGGGACGCCCCCTCCGGGGGGAGAGAGCAGGCACCCGCCTGTCACGGCAGGGGTCCCCAAGGGCGAACACCCCTCCCAGAGAGCAGACGCCCGTCACGGCAGGGGCCCCGAGGAGGGCACGCCCCTCCGGGGGAGCGGAAGAACGGATACCCGGTGAGCGTTCGTGGGCGCCGCATCAGTCGGGTTCGGGGTGGGTGACGCGGCAGGTCTTGTCGTTGGGGCCGAGGATGTTGGCCAGGACCGGGTTGCCGTTCTCGCCGAACTTGGCCTGGACGAAGATGATCGGGTTCGTCTCGCCGCTCTCCCTCAGGTACTGCAGGCCGCGTTCGCACAGGGTGATGGCTTGGCTGGAGTTGCCGGCCGATTCCGGAAGGTCGGTGTATAGGCGGAGATATCCGCCTATGGTGCGGATGTCCTTGAGGTGTTTGGACGCCTTGTCGTCCGCGGGCCAGTGGGTGCGGAAGTATTCGGCCGCCTTCTGGTCGGTGTGCATCGAGGGACCGTCCGCCTTGTAGTCGGACCCGTCATCCCCGGTCGACGAATCTCCGAGCCACGAATCGACGGCCGACGGATCCACGGTGCCGCTGTCCGCGGGCGCTTCGGCCTGAGGGTCGCTCCCCGTCACGGAGCCCGGCGTGGCGCCGGCCGGAGGGGCCTTCGAGGCCGGTGTGTCATGCGTCGAACCGCCTGAGCGCTGGGCACCTCCGCCCAGTGGGGTGGGGGTGACGCTCATCGGGATACGGGTCGCTCCGCCCTCCGCGAGGGCCTGGCCATGCTTTCCAGCACCTCTGTGGGCGCCCGCGCTCGTACCCTCACGCAGGCTCGGGTCCGTGGCCGTGCGGGTGTCCGTGCCTCCGCTCGCGTCCGATCGCGCCGTCAGCCCACCGGCGAGTGGACCGGCCAGCGGACCGGCGAACGGGCCGTCCGTCCCCAACGAGCCGTCTGTGCCCAGCAGCCCCAAGGCCGCTCCTGCCAGCACCAACGCCCCCGCCGACAACCCCAAGGCCCACGGCCGCCGAGCCTTCGTACGACGCCGCCGCCCGACATGCCGTGACCTGCGCGACGAGCCCTCCGGCGACCCGTGACCGGGCGCCTGCCGGGTCTCCCCGCGACGCTCCGGGCGGCCCGGCGAAGACGCGTCGAACCACTCCCGACCCGGCGGAGGTGTGTCGGGCTGCTCCCGTCCCGACGGAGGCGCGTCGAACCGCGCTCGCCCCGGCGCGGATGTGTCCGGCCGCCCCCATCCCAGCGGAGGCGCGTCCGACCGCTGCCGTCCCGGCTTGATCCGGAGATCATCACGATCCGCCGCGTGTCGCCCAGAGGTGTGCCCTTCCGACCGCCGCACCCGGCCCGCCCCCTTGGAACGTGACACCCTCGCGCCGCACAGGCAAGGGATTCCCACGATTGTTACAAGAAGCGGTAGATCAATTCAGTTGGATCCCCAAGTTGGGGCGCCTGTGAGCAGGGAGGTTGATGTTATGGAAGCGCCGCGACGAGCTCCTGAACGGGCTTGCGCACGCCCGTGTAGAAGGGGACCTCGATGCGCGTGTGCTCGCGGGCCTTGGCGCCCCGCAGGTGACGCATCAGGTCGACGATCCGGTGCAGCTCGTCGGCCTCGAAGGCCAGCATCCACTCGTAGTCGTTCAGAGCGAAGCAGGACACCGTGTTGGCCCGGACGTCCGGGTAGTCACGCGCCATGTGACCGTGCTCGGCCAGCATCGAGCGCCGCTCGGCGTCGTCGAGGAGGTACCACTCCAGCGAGCGGACGAACGGGTAGACGCTGACGTACGCGCGCGGTTCCTCCTCCGCCAGGAAGGCCGGGATGTGGGACTTGTTGAACTCGGCCGGCCGGTGCAACGCCATCGCCGACCAGACCGGCGCGCTGTGGCGGCCGAGCGCGGTGCGGCGGAAACGGGAGTAGACGTCCTGGAGGTCCTCGGCCGTCGGCGCGTGCCACCAGAACATGTAGTCGGCGTCGGCCCGGAACCCCGCCACGTCATAGAGGCCGCGGGTCACAACGTCTTTCAGCGCCGCCTGTTCGAGCAGCTCAGTGACCTCGCCGGTCATGCTGTCACGGTTGGCGGGGCAGGGGTCGGTGGCCTTGAAGACCGACCACATCGTGTAGCGGATCACCTGGTTCAGATCGCGGGCCTTCGGCCGCGGTGCGCCCTCAGTCATGGGTCCATTGTCCTTCCGGCGAGAGGTGGTCCAGAATCCGGGCCGCCGCCGTGCGGGCGGTGGAGACGCACGCGGGGATGCCGAGCCCGTCGTAGGCCGCCCCGCACACCGCCAGGCCGGGCTGTACGGCGACGGCCGCGCGGATGCGGGCCACCCGGTCGAGGTGGCCGACGTCGTACTGCGGCAGCGCCCCGCCCCAGCGCGAGACCCGGGTGTCGACCGGCAACCCGCGTACGCTCATGACGTCGCCCATCTCGGCCGTGGCCAGGGAGACGAGTTCGGAGTCGTCGCGCTGGAGCAGGTGTTCCTCGCCGATCCGGCCGATGGAGCAGCGCACCACCACCAGGTCGCCGGCCAGGTGCGGCCACTTGACCGAGCTGAACGTCACCGCCTTGACCGGCCGCCGCTCGACCGGCGGGACGAGGTAGCCGCTGCCCGTCGGCGGTGCGGGGAAGGCGTCGACGGCGTAGGCGAGGGTGACGATGGCCATGCTGGCGTAGTCGATGCGGTCCAGCTCGGTCGCCGCCTTGGGCGCCTCGGCGCGCAGTAGCCTGGCGGCGGCGGGTCCCGGCGTGGCGACGATCACCGCGTCGGCCTCGATGACCTCGGGGCGCGGCACGGGGCCGGTCACGAGCCGCCAGCCGTGCTCGGTCCGGTGCAGCTCGCGTACGGTGACGCCGGTCCTGATGTCGGCGCCCGACGCCTTGGCGACCGCTTCCGGCAGGCTGCCGATCCCGGTCCTGAGCGAGGTGAAGACGGGTCCCGCGTCGCGGGGAGCATCCTCCACGATCTGCCTGGCCGCCGCGAGCAGTGAACGCTCGGAGCGCGCGGCGGCGGCGATGGCCGGCATCGTGGCCTCCAGCGACAGCCGCTCGGCCCGGCCCGCGTAGACGCCGCCGAGCAGCGGTTCGACCAGCCGCTCCAGCACCTCGCCGCCCATCCTGGCCCTGATGTAGGAGGCGACGGAGACGTCGGTACGTACCAGCGTGGGAGGCAGGATCTGGTCCAGCGGCACGCGCGCCAGCCCGCCGGGCGACACGATGCCGGACCTGACCAGCTCCATCAGGTCGGCGGGCACGCCCATGACCTGCCCCTTGGGCATCGGCCGCAGCGCGCCCCTGCTGTAGACGGCGGCGCGGGTGGTGCCGGGGTCCACCAGGTCGTCGCCGAGCCCGACGGCCTTGGCCAGCTCCTTGCCCTCGGGCCGTCTGGCCAGCATGGACTCCGCGCCGGCGTCGACGTCGATGCCCGCGACCTCGGAGACGAGCAGCTTGCCGCCGATGCGCGGGCTGCCTTCCAGCACGGTCACCTTCACGCGCTCGCCCGCGCCCTGTCTGAGGTGCCACGCCGCGGCCAGACCGGAGATCCCGCCCCCGATGACGACCACGTGCGCTTGTTTCCCTGCCACGCCTCCCGACGCTACCGCCTTGGAGGTCCGACCAGCCCCTCGGGGGAGCCCACTTTGGGATCATGCTGGAGGCATGTGACCTGACCGTGACGCCCGTGGTCAAACCCGCCGGAGTCATCACCCGTCTTAGGTGCATGGAGAGATTCCGGTACGGCGTCGCGTTATCAGCCGCCTGCGCGATCCTGGTCCTGTCCGGCTGCGGAGCCGGCGAGTCGGCCATGTCCAAGCAGTCCGCGTCGGCGCCCGAAGCGGCGGCGTACGGCCAGACACAGTCGAAAGCCGCCCAGGACAGCGCCTCCACCCCGCAACGACGAGCCCCCCGGTCAGCCGAGAACATCGCCTCGAAGGTCAAGGTCACCCAGCAGGACCGCCAGGTCATCTACACGGCGAGCATGACCGTACGGGCCAAGGAGGTCACGGGGGCGGCGCTCCAGGCCAAGCAGATCGTCACCACGGCCGGCGGCTACCTGTCGAAGGAGGAGTCGAACTCGGCCGAGGGCAGCGAGGCCACCGCCCTGCTGGAGTTCAAGATCCCGCCCGCCCGCTACGGCGAGGTGCTCGCCGCGCTCGGCAAGAACCTGGGCAAGCAGTTGTCGGTCCAGCAGGGCACCCAGGACGTCACGCTGCAGGTGGCCGACGTCAACAGCCGGTTGAAGTCGGCGCAGCAGGCGCTCGACTCACTGCGTACGCTGCTGAAGAAGGCCGACACGATCGGCCAGGTGCTGCAGGTCGAGCGGGAGATCTCCGACCGCGAGGCGGACCTGGAGTCGCTGCAGTCCCAGCAGAAGGAGCTGGCCACCCAGGTCGGCATGGCCACCCTCACGCTCCGGCTGGTCGGCCCCGTCGCGGTCGTGAACGAGCCGTCCGAGGAGCCCGCCGGCTTCCTCGGCGGGCTGAAGTCGGGCTGGAGGGGCCTGGTCGGGGCCGTGAAGGTCGCGCTGACGGTCGTCGGGGTGCTGCTGCCCTGGATGATCGTGGTCGTGCCGGTGATCGTTCTGATGGTCGTCCTGGCACGGCGCCGCCGCCAGGCCCGCCCGGCAGCGGCGACCCCGGTGGAGACTCAGGCGTCGTGAACAAGAGCGGCCGGCCGCCCGAGCTGGAACTCAGGCCCCGTGAACCAGGTCGGTCAGCCGCATGAGCTGGTCGGGGTCGGTCGAGGGAAGTACGCCGTGGCCGAGGTTGAACACGTGACCCTCGGCCGCCTCGCCCCGGCGCAGCACCTCGCGCGCCTTGCGCTCGACGACCTCCCACGGGGCCAGCAGGATGGCGGGGTCGAGGTTGCCCTGCAGCGCCTTGCCCGGGCCCACGCGGCGGGCGGCCTCGTCGAGCGGCACCCGCCAGTCGACGCCCACCACGTCGGCTCCGGCCTCGCCGAGCAGGCCCAGCAGCTCGCCGGTGCCCACGCCGAAGTGGATGCGCGGCACGTCGAGGTCGGCCAGGCCGTCGAAGATGCGGCGGGTGTGGGGCAGGACGAACTCGCGGTAGTCCTCGGGGGCCACCGCCCCCACCCACGAGTCGAACAGCTGGACGGCCGACGCCCCGGCCTGGACCTGGATGCGCAGGTGCGCAAGGACGATGGCGCTGAGCCGGTCCATCAACGCGTGCCACAGCGCGGGCTCGCCGTACATCATGGCCTTGGTGCGGTCGTGGTTCTTGGACGGCCCGCCCTCGATGAGGTAGGAGCCGAGCGTGAACGGCGCGCCCGCGAAGCCGATCAGCGGCGTGGCGCCCAGCTCGCCGGTCAGCGCCTCGATCGCCTCGATCACGTAGGGGACGTCGCCGGGCTCCAGCGGGCGCAGCGCGTCGATCCCGGCGGCGTCGCGGATGGGGTCGGCCACGACCGGGCCGACTCCCGGCTTGATGTCGAGGTCGACGCCGATGGCCTTGAGCGGCACGACGATGTCGCTGAAGAAGATGGCCGCGTCGACGCCGTAGCGGCGGACGGGTTGCAGGGTGATCTCGACGATGAGGTCGGGCGTCGCGCACGCGGTCAGCATGGGCACGCCCTCGCGAACCTTCAGGTATTCGGGCAGCGACCGCCCGGCCTGCCGCATGTACCAGACCGGGGTGTGCGGTGCGGGCTGACGGCGGCAGGCGCGCAGGAACGCTGAGTCGGCGAGATTCACTCCTCAAGGGTCCCATGACCTCGTGCCGGTCCGTTCACCGGCGCGACGTGTCGGAAAAGTATGCATTGAACGACCAAAATCATGATCAGATAGCCAGATGGATGTTTACCGGTCGGCTCGGCATCGGCGCCCCACACGGGTCGAACACACCCCATGGGCGACCAGAAAGCCGGTCTCGTCTGGACCAAAAGTTGGCCAAGCCACCGCGCGGCATCGATTCAGCATCCACTTTCGGGACACGCCGAGCGCGTTGCGGCGAATTGTCAGCGTGCCGTGCCAACGTCGGAGCGACGACCCGAAGAAAGGCTCCGGTGCGATGACCGCGTTGTGGGGTTCCCCAGAACACCGCAGTGAGCACTGCGCTCCCTGCGCCGGCGTGCGGCTGTTCGAGCAGCCTCCGTGTCTCGACGGGCACGAGCCGGGCGAGTGTCCGGAGTGGGCCTGTGTCGACTGCGGCCACGCGATCGTCCTAGGCGGGATCACCCTGCCGGTCCGTCAGCTAGCTATGGCATCGGTTTGATCGCGAACTATGAGCACCCCCGTGGTCCCCTTCCGCCCGTCTTCGACCTACGCTTCGGCTATGACCCTCGGTGAGCAGCCGCCGGCCCCCGCCTCCTTCAGGCGTGCGGTCGACAGCCTGCGCCAGGCCGAGGTCAGGCCGGAGATCGAGCTCGAAGACCTGCCCGCGCCCCAGCGGCTGGCCCCCTTCTCGGCCGCGATCGGCGCCTCGGTCTACCGCGAGGACGACGAACTCGCGGTAGGCAGGCTGATCCTGCTCTTCGACCCCGACGGCCAGCGCGGCTGGGAGGGCCCGTTCCGGCTGGTCGCCTATGTCAGGGCCGACATGGAGCCGGAGATCACCTCCGACCCCCTGCTCGGCCCCGTCGCGTGGAGCTGGCTCACCGAAGCGCTCGAGGCTCATCAGGCCGACTACTCCGCCGCTGGCGGTACCGTGACTAGAGCCGTGTCCGAGGGGTTCGGCAACAAGGCCGAAGACCCGGTCACCACCGAGCTAGAGCTGAGGGCGTCCTGGTCGCCCGCGCATGAGGACCTTTCCGGCCATGTCGCAGCCTGGTGCGACCTCATGTGCCTGGCGGCCGGGATCCCGCCGCTCCCTCCCGACGTGGCCGCCATGCCACGCCGACGTGAAGATCCGGAGAGTGACCGTACGAAGTGAGGGCACCAGTCAATACCGCACAAGCGTCATGAGAACGGTGATCTCATGACAGAAGAACGAACCGTCGTCCCACTGCTGGAGCCACGCGAGGGCATCCCGGCGGTCGTCGAGGACGCCGCCTCTTTGGCGCGCGTCGTCGCGGCCTTCCGGGCGGGCACCGGTCCCGTGGCCGTCGACGCCGAGCGGGCCTCCGGCTATCGCTACGGCAACCGCGCGTACCTGGTGCAGCTGCGCCGGGCGGGCGCGGGCAGCGCGCTGATCGACCCGATCGCCTGCCCCGACCTGTCGGAGCTGGACGAGGCCGTCTCGGACGCGGAGATCGTGCTGCACGCCGCGTCGCAGGATCTGGCGTGCCTGCTGGAGGTCGGGTTCAGGCCGCGTGACATGTTCGACACCGAGCTCGCGGGCCGGTTGCTCGGCTACGAGCGCGTGGGGCTCGGCACGATGGTCGAGACCGTGCTGGGCCTGCGGCTGGAGAAGGGCCACTCGGCGGCCGACTGGTCGACCAGGCCGCTGCCCGAAGACTGGCTGCGCTACGCCGCGCTCGACGTCGAGGTGCTGGTCGAGCTCCGTGACGTGCTTCACGGCGAGCTGGTGGAGAGCGGCAAGCTGGAGTGGGCGCGCGAGGAGTTCTCCGCCGTGCTCAACACCCCGCCGCCGGTCCCCCGCTCCGATCCGTGGCGGCGCACATCGGGCATCCACAAGGTACGCAACATGCGGGCGCTGGCGATCGTGCGGGAGCTGTGGACCATGCGCGACCGCATCGCCCAGGACAGCGACCTGGCCCCCGGCCGGGTGCTGCCCGACTCGGCGATCGTCACGGCCGCGCTGGAGGTGCCGCGCACCAAGAAGGCGCTGACCGAGATCTCGGCGTTCACCGGACGCAGCGCGCGCCGGCACATGACCGACTGGCTGGCCGCGGTCAGCAGGGCGCGCGGGCTGCCCGAGTCCCAGCTGCCGCAGCCGAGCACGCCCGGCGACGGGCCGCCCCCGGCCAACCGCTGGGCCGACCGCGATCCGGCGGCGGCCAAGCGCCTGGCCGCGGCGCGCGCCGTCGTGGCCGCGCTCGCCGACGAGCATCGGATGCCGACGGAGAATCTCCTGCAGCCCGACGCGGTCCGCAGACTCACCTGGGAGCCGCCGGTGGAGATCACCGACGAGACCGTGACAGCCCGGCTGCGCGGGCTCGGCGCCCGCGAATGGCAGCTCTCCCTCACCGCCCATCCGCTCGCCAAGGCGCTGGCCCGGCTGGAAAGCAAGGGCGAGGTCTAGGTACGGCCCACTTGACGCCCCCACGGGGGCGGCCTTACCGTTCGGGAAAGCGCTTTCCGCGAAAGGATCCTCATGAGCGTGCGCACCATTGGCGTCGTGATGAACGGCGTCACCGGCCGGATGGGTTACCGCCAGCATCTGGTCCGATCGGTCCTGGCCATCAACGAGCAGGGCGGGGTCGTCCTCTCCGACGGCAGCCGGGTCAAGCTCAGGCCGGTCCTGGTGGGCAGGAGCGCGGACAAGCTTTCCCGGATCGCCGCGGAGCACCACATCTCCCGCTACACCACGGACCTCGACTCGGCCCTCTCCGACGACGACAACCTCATCTACTTCGACGCCCAGGTCACCAGCGCCAGGGTGAAGGCGGTGCTCAAGGCCATCGAGGCCGGCAAGCACATCTACGCCGAGAAGCCCACGGCCGAGTCGGTCCAGGAGGCGGTCGCGCTGGCGGAGGCGGCCAAGGCCAAGGGCGTCAAGAACGGCGTGGTGCAGGACAAGCTGTTCCTGCCGGGCCTGCTCAAGCTGAAGCGGCTCATCGACAGCGGCTTCTTCGGCCAGATCCTCTCGGTCCGGGGCGAGTTCGGCTACTGGGTGTTCGAGGGCGACTGGCAGGAGGCCCAGCGGCCGTCGTGGAACTACCGGGCCGAGGACGGCGGCGGCATCGTGCTCGACATGTTCCCGCACTGGCACTACGTGATGGAGAACCTGTTCGGCCGCGTCGAGTCCGTCTACGCCAAGGCCGTGACGCACGTTCCCCAGCGGGTCGACGAGCAGGGCAAGACCTACGCGGCCACCGCCGACGACGCCGCGTACGGCATCTTCGAGCTGGCCGGCGGCGTGATCGCCCAGATCAACTCCTCCTGGACCGTCCGCGTCAACCGCGACGAGCTGGTGGAGTTCCAGGTGGACGGCACGCACGGCAGCGCGGTCGCGGGTCTGCGCAACTGCCGCTTCCAGCACCGCGCCGCCACGCCCAAGCCGGTCTGGAACCCCGACCTGCCCGCCACGGCCCGCTTCCGCGAGGGCTGGCAGGACGTGCCGGACAACGCCGACTTCGACAACGGCTTCAAGATCCAGTGGGAGGGGTTCATCCGCCACGTGTGCGAGGACGCGCCGTTCCCGAACGACTTCGCCTCGGGCGCGCGCGGCGTGCAGCTGGCCGAGCTGGGCCTGCGCTCGAACGCCGAGGGCCGCCGGATCGAGGTGCCGCACCTGTGATCATCGACCTGCCCGGCGGCGCGTACACGCTGCGTGAGCCCGTGACCTGGCCCGTCGTCGACGCCCCGGCGTCGAGCCGGGTCGTGTACGCGGCCGCGCACGTGGTGGCCGACCCGCTCGGCGACAACACGCCCGGCTCCCCCGCCGCCGTCGACTGGGACGCCACGCTGCGGTTCCGCAGGCACCTCTGGTCGTACGGCCTGCGCGTCGCCGACGCCATGGACACCGCCCAGCGCAACATGGGCCTGGACTGGGCCGCCACCAAGGAGCTCATCCGGCGCAGCGCCGCCGAGGCCCGCTCGTTCGGCGACCCCGCCGCGCTGGTGGCCTGCGGCGCGGGCACCGACCACGCCCCCGGCGCCGCCGACCTGGGCGCGATCACCGCCGCCTATACCGAGCAGCTGGAGACCGTGCAGGCCGCGGGCGCCGGGGTGATCATCATGGCCTCGCGGCAGCTCGCGCGAGTGGCGAGCGGGCCCAAGGACTACCACCAGGTGTACGGGGAGCTGCTCGGGCTGGCCGACCGGCCGGTGATCCTGCACTGGCTGGGCGAGATGTTCGATCCGCAGCTGGCCGGATACTGGGGCTCCGCCGATGTGGCGGCGGCCACGGAGTCGTTCCTGGAGCTGATCCACGCGCACGCCTCGAAGGTGGACGGCGTGAAGGTGTCGCTGCTCGACGAGGAGCACGAGGTGGGGCTGCGGGCCGCGCTGCCCGCCGGGGTCCGGCTGTACACCGGAGACGACTTCAACTATCCGTCGTTGATCAAGTCGGGGTCGCACGCGCTGCTGGGCATCTTCGACGCGATCGCTCCGGCGGCGGCCGCGGCCCTGCGGGCGCTGGACGCCGCCGAACAGGGCACCGGCACGGAGGCCGCCCGAAATCTCGCACTTTACGATGAGATCTTGGCCCCGACCGTGCCACTGTCCCGGAAGATCTTCGAGACGCCGACGTACAACTACAAGACCGGCATCGTCTTCCTGGCCTGGCTGAACGGCCACCAGGACGCGTTCGCCATGGTGAACGGCG
The DNA here is from genome assembly GCF_050942315.1 of Nonomuraea sp. CA-143628. Lineage (NCBI taxonomy): Bacteria > Bacillati > Actinomycetota > Actinomycetes > Streptosporangiales > Streptosporangiaceae > Nonomuraea > Nonomuraea sp. CA-143628. The sequence goes on along the minus strand of NZ_CP192072.1, from coordinate 3,974,025 downwards.
CCCAGTCGGCCCGCTCGCTGGTCCACCTGTCGGAGGTCTTCCGCCTGGCCGACCAGGCCGGGCTGCTGGCCGACCAGGAGCTGGCCGTACGGAAGATGAAGGCGCTGCTGGAGGTGAACGGGCTGTGAGCCTCTCCCTGAACCAGCGGACGACCAAACGGTGGTCGGTGGCGGAGGCCGTCGAGGGCTGCGTACGGCACGGTCTGGAGGCCGTGGGGCTGTGGCGTGAGGAGGTGGCGGAGCAGGGGCTGGCCGAGAGCGTCAAGCTGGTCCGCGACGCCGGGCTGCGCGTGTCGTCGCTCTGCCGTGGCGGCTTCCTGACCACCCCCGCCGACCCAGGGCCCGGCACGAGCGACACGAGCGGCCAGGCATCAGGCGGGACGGCTCGTCGGGCGGCGCTCGACGACAACCGGCGGGCCATCGACGAGGCCGCCGAGCTGGGCGCGGCCTGCCTGGTCATGGTCGTCGGCGGCCTGCCGGGCGTGCGGCCCGGTGAGCCGCTGCCCGCCGATTCGGATGGCGCGGGGCGGTCGTTCTCGCGTGATCTGGCCGGGGCCCGCGAGCAGGTGGCCGAGGCGCTGGAGGTGCTGGCCCCGTACGCCGGTGAGCGGGGCGTCAAGCTGGCGCTGGAGCCGCTGCATCCGATGTACTGCGCCGACCGGGCCGTCCTGTCGACACTGGCCCAGGCGGTCGACCTGTGCCTGCCGTATCCGGAGGAGCAGGTGGGAGTGGTGGTCGACACCTTCCACGTGTGGTGGGACCCGCGGCTGTTCGAGGAGATCGCCAGGGCCGGCGGCCGGATCGCGTCGTACCAGGTGTGCGACTACCTGCAGCCGCTTCCGGCGGACGTGCTGCTGGGGCGGGGGATGATGGGCGACGGGGTGATCGACTTCCCGCCGATCACCCGCGCCGTGGCCGCGGCCGGTTACACCGGGGACGTCGAAGTGGAGATCTTCAACGCCGACGTCTGGGCCGCCGACCCGAACGAGATCGTGGCCACCATGAAGCACCGCTACGCCCAGGTGGTGTCCGCCTGACCCGGCCGGGCGTCCTGTGCCGCCCCTCCTGACCCCGACCGGGTCAGGCCGGGCTGGCGGCCGGTTCGTCCCGTGCCGTGGCTTCGTCCGGCTCGTCGGCCTCGGTGATCGTCACCGTGCCCGCGGCTCCGTTCACGGTGATCTCCTGGCCGGTGACGATGCGGTGGGTGGCGTCCGGGACGCCGGCCACCGCCGGGATGCCGTACTCACGAGCCACCACCGCGCCGTGCGACATGGCGCCGCCCATCTCCATCACCAGCCCGCCCGCCGTGAGGAACAGCGGCGTCCAGCCGGGGTCGGTCGACGGGCAGACCAGGATCTCCCCCGGCTCCAGGTGCGCCCCGACCGGGTCGAGCACCACCCTGGCCCGGCCGGTGACCGTACCGGCGGAGGCGGCGCTGCCGATCAGCGCGCCCGCCGCGGCGGGGGCCGCCAGGGCCTCGGGCTCGGTGCCGTCCGACAGCATGATCCTCGGCACGTGCCTGCGGCGTGACTCCCGCTCGTAGGCCGCCCGCCGCTCGGTCACCGTCGTACGCAGGTCGCCCCCGTCCAGCGCCGACCGCGCCTCCTCGATCCGCAGGTAGAACACGTCGTCCGCCGCGTCCAGCACGCCGGTGGTCACCAGGTGCTCGCCGACGACCAGCAGGCTCCGCCGGATCGCGGCCAGGGTCTTCACCAGGTAGAACTTCGGCATCTCGCGCACCCCGGCGAACATCCGGGTCCGCCGCAGCCCGAACCGGGTGACGGCCCCACGGAGCGCGCCCTTGCGGCGAGCGGTCGCCACGATCCGCGCGACCGCCGCCTCGGCCTCGGCCGCTCCCCTGGCGAACAGCGCGTCGGGCGCGAGGTCGGCGCCGCCCTCCATGCGCAGGTAGTTGGCCAGGACGCCGAGGATGTGCGTCGGGTCCTCCGACCAGCGCGCGACGCCCAGGTCGATCTCGGCGATGCCGCGATGCCCGTACTTATCCAGAAAAGCAGTTATCCCCTGCTGAGCCTTCGGGGGCAGTTCACCGGCCTTGAAGCGGCGTACGAGCTCGCTCACCGGCTCGTTCCTGAACGGTTCCGGCTCGATGCGCGTCGCCAGCGCCCAGAGTTCGAGGTCCATCTCGGTGGTCGGGTTGTTGGGGACGCTGCGGAGCACGTCCTGCATGTCGCTCATGGACAGGCCGGAGAGCTTCGAGGCCAGCGCGAACAGCCCATAGCCGGCGACCGCGATCGGCATGAGCGAGACGATCACCGGGAACGCGGTGCTGAGCATCCGCTCCGCGTGGTCGAGCCGCTGGACGGGCGTGGCGGTGCCGGGCACCCGCAGCCGCCGGTCCAGCTCGTCGCCCATCCGCCTGGTGTAGGCGATCGCCCGATCAGGCCGGGTCAGCGCCTGGAACAGCCGCTTCGGGGCGTGTACGCGGCGGGCGAAGTGCGCCACCGCGCGGAAGAACGGGCGGCGCGAGGTGTGGATCAGCGAGAACCGGGGCTCCTCGAACAGGTCCGTCAGCACCGCCCCGGCCCTGGCCTCGCCCATCAGCAGGGCGCGCGGCATGATCGCCCGGCCCATCCGGCTGCGCACGGCCGTGGTGAGGTCCAGCCAGACGCGCTGGCCGGCCTCGAACATGAACGCCGCCCCATCACGCGCCCTGGCCGGGCCGTAGCCGAAGACCCCAGCGGCACCCGAGCTGAGCAACTGGAACGCGGACAGCCCCATCGGGGTCAGCGGCCCCATGACGCCCTGGGCGACGTTGATGGAGAAGTACACCCGCAGGCCCTGCCTGGTGGTCTCGGGCAGCGGGTAGAGCGTGGTGATCGGCCTGGCCTGGGTGAGCCAGAGCTTGCCGTCGGCGTCGATCGCCCACTCGGTGTCCTGCGGCGCGCCGTAGTGGTCCTCGACGCGGGTGCCGAGCGCGGCCAGGTCGCGTACCTGCTCGTCGGTCAGGCAGAAGCCGTCGTGGGCGGACTCGACGCGTTCCGTGCCGCCGCCGGGCAGAGCGCGGATCGTCAGCCGCTTGTCGCCCGCGTGCCGGTCGAGGATCTGGCCGCTCGCCGCGTCGACGACGAACCGGTCGGGGTTGACGGCGCCGGAGACCACGGCCTCGCCGAGCCCGGGGTTCGCGTCGATGACGGCCTCGTGTCTGCGGCCGGTGAGCGGGTTCGCGGTGAACAGTACGCCGGCCGTCCGCGCGTCGACCATGACCTGGACGACCACCGCCAGCCGTACGGAGGCGTGGTCGATGCCGTTGGAGTCACGGTAGGCGACGGCGCGGTCGGTCCAGAGCGAGGCCCAGCAGCGGCGTACGGCGTCGAGCACGTCGTCGGCGCCGACCACGTTGAGGTAGGTGTCCTGCTGACCGGCGAAACTGGCGAACGGCAGGTCCTCCGCCGTGGCCGAGGACCGCACCGCGACCGGCGCCGCGTCCTGGTGCACGGCCTGGCTCAGTGTGGTGTACGCCTCGCGGACGGACCGCGCGACGGCCTCGGGGATCGGGGCCCCCAGCAGCCGCGTCCTGGCGGCCTCCGCGAGGCCCGGGCCGCCGGTCGCGATGACGTCGTCCAGGCCCGCCGCCTGCGCCACCTCGTGGTACGCCTCGGTGGTGAGCGCCCAGCCGGGCGGGACGGGGAGCCCGGCCCGGGTCAGCTCACCGAGGTTGGCCGCCTTGCCACCGACTTCGGCCAGCATGCCGCCGTCGATGTCGGAAAAGTCCAGTGCCGTCGTCATCGGGTGTACTCCCACCGTTCAGCGTCTCGTTACGAGTTTCACGCTTTACGGCAAAGAATTCAACACTTGATGAACAGTGGCGTCGCTCACACCTCCAGCGGCACACCGTCGAGGCCCCAGGCGGGGTCGGGGTCGATGCCGAGCAGGGCCAGCGCGGTCGGGCCGACGTCCACCAGCCTCGGACCGCCGAGGCCGGGACGACCCAGGTTCGCGCCGCTGGGGTTCGCGCCGCTGGGGTCTGTGCCGCCCAGCTCCGCACGGCCCAACTCCGCGCCGCCCAGCTCCGGGCCGCTGAAATCCGGGCCGCTGAGGTTCGCGCCCAGGCGGGCGGCGATGACGAAGACCGTTCGCTCCTCGATGGAGGTGCCGCCGTGGCCGCCCTCGTCGACATGGCCGTGGTCGGTGGTGACCAGCACGGTCCAGCGCTCGCCGGCGAACGTCGGCCTGTCCCGGATCGCGTCGAGGAAGCGGCCGAGGTAGGCGTCCTGGGTGTGCAGCGCCTCGGTGTATTCGGGGCAGTGCGGGCCGAGGTCATGGGCCACCTCGTCCGTCTCGCCCAGGTAGACGAAGGTGAGGTCGGCGCCGGTGCTCGCGAGGTGGTTCTCGGCGGCCTCGGTTACCTGCTTGTCGGCGGTCGGCCAGGTGATCGCGTAGCCGTCCAGGGCGAGGCGGGTGCCGATGTCCGGGCCGAACGCGCCGTGGTCCGCCAGCGCCGCCCAGGAGAAGAACGCCGCGGTGGTCAGGTCGGGGCGGGCCGTGTTGGCGCGCGTCAAGAAGTCAGGATATTTCGCGAATTGGGGGCGGGTGAAGGCGTTGTCCACAACGCCGTGCTTGTCGGGCCACACCCCGGTGGCGATGGACGACCATCCCGGCCCGGAATCGGTCCGCGACCTGATGGCCCTGCTGGAGGAGACCTGGTCCGAAGCGGCGGTGCCCTCGCCCGAAGTGGCGGTGCCCTCAGGGACGATCTCGCCGGGGGACTCGGTGCGGGGGGCGGCGGCCTCACCGTACGGGAGCAGGCTCGTCCCGTACGCGCCCGCCGACATCAGCCCGCTCAGCACCGGCGGCTCCAGCGCGACCAACCGGTCGAAGCGCAGGCCGTCCATACCGACCACCAGCACCTTGGCCCTCGCTGAGCCCTTGGCTGGGTCCCTCACCGGGTCGCTCGTCACTGCTACTCCCTTCTGAAACGCCGCACCCACTCGGCGGCCCCAGGCAGTATCTCCTCCACCGGTGCGACCTGGGGATACCAGGTGCGCTCCCACTCCAGCGACACCCACCCGGAGTAGCCCCACGAGCGCAGCAGTTCACCGCACTCGTCCAGCGGCACCGTGCCGGTCCACATCGGCACCGGAGTGGTGTCCTGGGCGGAGACCGCGTCCTTGACCTGGACGTAGGCGAGGTGCGGGCCGAGAAGCGCCAATGTGTCAGCCGGGGACTCGCCGTGCCGCCACGGGTGGAGCAGGTCCCAGAGCGCACCGGTGGTCTCTGGGCAGGCCGCCTCGTCGAGCAGTCGCGCGACGGCCGCGCCGGTGGCCATCTGGTCGTGCGTCTCGACGAGCACCCGCAGACCAAGTCCGGCGGCCGTGGCGGAGACCGCCTTGAGCCTGCGCGCTCCGATCGCAGGGTCCTCGCCACGCGGGAACACCCGGACGCCCGGGGCGCCGAGGTCGGCCGCGAGCGTCAGGTCCGCGACGAGCGCCTCGACGACGGGCTCGTCAGGGCCCGGCTCGCATACGCCGACATATCCGGCGAGCGCCGATATTTCCAGACCTGCGGCTTCGACCCGCTGCCGCACCGACGACCGCTCATCCGCCGACAGACCCCGGTGTACGCCGGTGTCGGGGTGCAACCGCAGCTCCAGGCCCTGGCAACCCTGCGCGGTCGCCACCTCGATCGCCCTGTCGAGCCCATCGCCCGGCATCCCGAGCGTGCTGACCGCCAGTTTCATTACGCCCTCCCGAGCGACCGTCCCGCCTGTAGGGCGCCTCCCCTTCGGAAGCGCCCCCTGTCCACGCCCTGTACGGCGAGCTCAGCGCAGCGCCCGTACGCTCTCGCGCAAAACCACCTCGCCCGGCACCTGCTCCACCGTCGGCTCCTCCTCCGCCGCCAGGGCCAGCTCGAGGGCGCGGGCGCCCATGTCCTGCAGCGGCAGCCGTACCGTGGTCAGCGCGGGCACCTGGTCGCGCAGCGTCGCGATATCGTCGAAGCCGGCCACCGACACCTCGTCCGGCACCCGGATCCCCCGCTCACGGTAGGCGGCGAGCGCCCCCACGGCCATCACGTCGTTGACGGCGAACACGCACGTCGCGTCCCCCGTCTCCTGGGCCGCCCGGTAGCCGCCGTCGCGGTCGAAGGGGCCCTCGATGACGCGCGGCTCCGGCAGGCCGAGCTCGGCCAGCGCCGACACGAACCCGGCACAGCGGTCACGGGCGGTCATCAGGCGCGGCGGCCCGGCCAGTACGGCGAAGCGGGTGTGGCCCAGCCCGGCCAGCGAGCGGGCCAGGGCGGCGGCGCCCTCGTGGTTGGCGGGCGCGACCGTGTCGACGCCCAGCAGGTCCTGGCCCACGCACGCGGCCCGCCCGCCGCTGGCCCGGTAGCGGTCCAGCTCGACGCGGAGCCGTTCGGTGACCTCAGGCTCGGCGACGCGGGAGCCGACCAGCAGCACGGCGCGTACGCGCTGGGCGTTGAGCGTCGCCACGTAGGCGATCTCCTGCTCGGGGTCGCGGTGCGTGGTGCCCACCATGACCAGCAGCCCCTCGCCGGCCGCGGCCCGCATCGCGCCGTCGGCCAGCGCCGCGAAGTAGGGGTCGGTCAGGTCGTGGACCACGATGCCGATGACGTTGCTCGCCCCGCGGGCCAGTGTCTGCGCCGCGATGTTGGCGCGATAGCCCAGCTCGTACGCGGCTCGCTCGACGCGGGCCCGCAGGTCGGCGCCCACCTGGCGGGTGCTGCCGTTGAGCACCCGCGAGGCGGTGGCGAGTGAGACGCCCGCCTGCTTGGCGACGTCTTCCAGCGTGACCACGAGACCTCCCGGAAAGCGGTTTCCCAGTGTGCCAGACCGGCACCTGGGTCCGCATCCTTACACGTCTCGGGGCCGGCGCGACAGGAAGTCACCGCCGAAGGACTTCATCCCCACGGGAACAGGATGTCGAACAGGCCCTTCTTGGTCTCCGTCGGAGCCGGCACCGGAGCCTGCGTCTGCTGAACCGCCTGCGTCGACTGGCTGGTCTCCGGCTTGGCCGGCTCCTGCGTCGCCTGCTTCTGGGTGGTGCCGGTGTCGGTGTCCTTGATCGTGCTCTGCGTCGCCCTGGTGGCCCGGGTGCTCGGCTTGGCGGTCGGCTCGCCGATGCGCGTGCGGGTGGCCCGCGGCGAGGGGGTACGGGTGGTGCGCACCCGGGCGGCGGTCGGCGACGGGGCGGCGGTGGCCGACGCGGTCGGCTCCGGGGAGTCCGACTCCGTGGGGTCGGTGGCCTCCTCCTCGGTGTCGGTCGGCTCCGAGTCCGTGGGAGAGGCGGCCGGCGCGCTCACCTGCTCGGCGCTGGCGCACTTCCCGCTCTGGCACGGGTCGTCGGAGGACGTACCGGTCAGCATCCAGCCGGCCCCCGCGCCGAGCACGACGACCGCGACGGCCGCCATGAGCAGCTTCTTGGTACGGCGGCGCACCTCCTTGTCGCCCTCGGCCTGGTGACCGCCCCCCTGGGGGCCGTCGGTCCAGCCGGAGCCGAGGAAGCCGCGCTTGGGCTCCGCGGACTCGTCATCGTCGTAGGAGGACCCGTAGCTCTTGTCGAGCGGGAGGTAGGCGTCACTCGGCTCGTCACCGGTGTAAAGGGGCCCGCTCGGCGCGTCGCCCGTGTAAAGCGGCCCACTCTGGGCGTCGCCCGTGTAGAGCGGCTCGCCGGTGTCGCCGGAGTAGAGCGGCTCCCTCTCCGCATCGCCCGTGTAAAGCGCCCCACTGGCCGAGTCACCGCTGTAGAGCGGCCCGCTCGGCGCGTCACCGGCGTACAACTGGTCGCCACCCGTGTAAAGCGAATCCCCATAGAAAGGACCGCTGGCCGGGTCACCCGTGTACAGCTCACCCTCGGCACCCGTCGCGCGGTGCTGTCCCTCGGACGGCGGGGTGTACAACTCGGGCGCGCCCTTGTCCGGCGGAAGGATGTAGGTCTCATTGCCCGAGACCACAATGGCCGGCTGTTCGTCGGTGTCGTCCGTGCTCCAGCGCGGAGACAGAACGTCGCCGGTCAGCTCCGGGTTCGCCGGCCTGCCCTGCCCATCCTCATATGGCCTGTCGTTCTCGTCGCGCGCCACGATGGAACCTCTCTAATACGAATCTGGACCGCGACCCTTCCTAACAGACTTCTCCACCACTTGTCCGGAAATTTCACAGGATGCACATAAATAAGCTGGAGTCACAACTGCGATCTTCCGTTTCAGCAGACCCCCCCGAGGGGTATGCCCGAGGGTTGCCTGCACATGACCACGCACCTGCTCCAGTCCTATACGCACGGTAATGGGACACGGCCCCCCTAAAGCCAGCAAAGGCCGCGCATGACGGCGCTGATCTCGGCCAGGAGGGGAATTTCGGTCCAATCGAGGGCTCCATCCAAAAGACCGGAATTCAGAACGCGGTCACGCGCGGTGACGACATCATGACCCGCACAATCGAGGCCGCACCCCTTCCCGGCGCCCCGCCGCCGACCGGTTTGGGTGCGGGCGCGAGCCCTGCCGCCGACCGGTTTGGGCGCGGGCGCGCACCGGACCGCGATCGTCACGCTCCCCGGCTCGCTCGCACTGACCGCCTCCTCTCAGCTGTCACGCTCTCCGGCCCCTCCCAGTCGCCACGCCCTCCGGCCCGCTCGTGCCGATCGCCTCCTCCCAATCGCTCGCCGATCGGGTCCCGGCGCGCGGACAGAGCCCGCCGCCGGCCGTACTCGCGCTCACGCTCCTTCCTCGCCGCGCTCCCCGCACCGGCGCGCACCCAGGCCCCCGGGACGCGCGTGTGCGGGCCGTACGCGGACGCGAACGCTGAGTTGCACGCCTAGCCGCCCAGGACGCCGCAGCGGGCGCTCAGCAGGCTCTCCGGCGACCGCGGGTGGGCGGTGACGCCGCCGCCCGGCCGTACGGGCGCCACGCCCGCTCCGTGAGTCGCCCGGCTGTACGGGCGCCACGCCCGTTCCGCGAGTCGGGTCCGTACGGCTTCACCGACACGATGAGCCGGGCCACCGAGGCGCCGACGCCGGCGGGTTCGGCGGTGGGCACGGGCCTCGTCCGCGTCGTGGTTACTGACCAGTAGCATAGGCGCGGTAACTGCCGAGCAACGAGGAGCGAATCCGTGCCTTCCTCTCGTGACGTCGTGTTCGTCGACGGCGTACGCACACCTTTCGGCCGGTCGGGGCCCAAGGGCATGTACGCGGAGACCCGCGCGGACGACCTGGTCGTCCGTGTCATCCGCGAGCTGATCCGGCGCAACCCGGGGCTGCCGCCGGAGCGCGTGGACGAGGTCGCGATCGCCGCGACCACCCAGATCGGCGACCAGGGCCTGACCATCGGCCGCTCGGCGGCGGTGCTGGCCGGGCTGCCCAAGACCGTGCCCGGCTACGCGATCGACCGCATGTGCGCGGGCGCGATGACCGCGGTGACCACGGTCGCGGGCGGCATCGCGTTCGGCGCGTACGACGTGGCCATCGCGGGCGGTGTCGAGCACATGGGCCGTCACCCGATGGGCGAGGGTGTCGACCCGAACCCGAGGTTCCTGTCCGAGCGCCTCGTCGACCCGAGCGCCCTGGTCATGGGCATGACGGCCGAGAACCTGCACGACCGCTTCCCCACGATCACCAAGGACCGCGCCGACGCCTACGCGGTGCTGTCGCAGGAGAAGGTGGCCAAGGCGTACGCCGACGGCCGGATCCAGCCCGACCTGGTCCCCACGGCGATCAGGACGGCCGAGCGGGGCTGGGGCCTGGCGGTCGAGGACGAGGCGCCGCGCCCCGGCACCACGCTGGAGGGGCTGGGCGCGCTCAAGACGCCGTTCCGCGCCCACGGCAACGTCACGGCGGGCAACTCCTCGGGCATCAACGACGGCGCCACCGGCTGCGTCGTGGCCGCCGCCGAGACGGCCGCCGAGCTGGGCCTGGCGCCGAAGATGCGGCTGGTCTCCTACGCCTTCGCCGGAGTGGACCCCGAGGTGATGGGCGTGGGCCCGATCCCGTCCACCGAGCGGGCGCTCCGCCTGGCAAATCTCGATATTTCCGATATCGGGCTGTTCGAGATCAACGAGGCTTTCGCCGTACAGGTGCTGGCCTTCCTGGAGCACTTCGGCATCGCCGACGACGACCCGAGGGTGAACCCCTACGGCGGCGCCATCGCCTTCGGCCACCCGCTGGCCTCCTCGGGCGTGCGGCTGATGACGCAGCTCGCGCGGCAGTTCGGCGAGCGCCCCGACGTTCGCTACGGCATCACCACCATGTGCGTCGGCATGGGCATGGGCGGTACCGTGATCTGGGAGAACCTGGCATGAGCAACCTCGAGACCTGGCGCTCGCTGCTGACCGAGCGCGACACCGGCGAAGTCGTCACCAAGGCCCTGATCCGCGACGTCGAGCTGCCCGGCGGGGCCGGCACGATGGCGCTCATCACCCTCGACAACGGCTTCGACCACACCAAGCCCAACACCTTCGGCCCGCACGGGCTGTTCGCGCTGAACGGCGCGCTGTCCGAGATCGCCGCCCGCACCGACCTGGCCGCCGTGGGCGTCACGGGCAAGCCGTTCGTCTTCGCGGTCGGCGCCGACCTCAAGGGCGCGGCGACCATGGCCTCGCGCGAGGAGGCGGGGGCCATCGGCGCGCTGGGGCACCACGTGTTCCGCCGCCTGGGCGAGCTGCCGATCCCGTCGTTTGCGTTCGTCAACGGCGCGGCGATGGGCGGCGGCCTGGAGGTGGCCCTCCACTGCACCTACCGGACGATCTCCTCGGGTGTCCCGGCCATCGCGCTGCCCGAGTGCTTCCTCGGGCTGGTGCCGGGCTGGGGCGGTACGCAGCTGCTGCCGCACCTGATCGGCCCGGCCCGCGCGATCAAGCTGATCATCGAGAACCCACTGTCGCAGAACCGGATGCTCAAGGGCGCCCAGGCGTTCGAGCTGGGCGTCGCCGACGTGATGTTCGAGCCGGCCGACTTCCTGGAGGAGTCGCTGCGCTGGGCCGCCCGGGTGCTCACCGGCGACACCGTCGTGGCCCGCGGCTCGCACGCCGATGACGACTGGGACAAGGCGGTCGCCGACGCGCGTTTCCTGGTCGACATGAAGCTGCGCGGCTCCTCCCCCGCGCCCTACCGGGCGCTCGACCTGGTCGCCCTGGCCCGTACGGCCACGCGCGACGAGGGCTTCGCCGCCGAGGACGAGGCGCTGACCGACCTGCTGATGGGCGACGAGCTGCGGGCCGGGCTCTACGCCTTCGACCTGGTGCAGCGGCGGGCCAAGCGCCCGGCGGGCGCCCCCGACGCCGCGCTGGCCCGCAAGGTGACCAAGGTCGGCGTGGTGGGCGCGGGGCTGATGGCCTCGCAGATGGCGCTGCTGTTCGCCCGCCGCCTGGAGGTGCCGGTCGTGCTGACCGACCTGGACGAGAGCCGGCTCGCCAAGGGCGTGGGCCACGTGCACGCCGAGGTCGACAAGCTGCTCGCCAAGGGCCGCGTCTCGGCCGACCAGGCCAACCGGCTCAAGGGGCTGGTGACCGGCTCACTGACCAAGGATGCCTTCGCCGACGCCGACTTCGTCATCGAGGCGGTCTTCGAGGAGATGGCGGTCAAGCGGCAGGTGTTCGCGGAGGTGGAGGCGGTGGTCTCGGCCGACTGCGTGCTCGCGACCAACACCTCCTCGCTCTCGCTGGCCGAGATGGGCGCCGCGCTGGAGCGTCCGGAGCGGCTGGTCGGGTTCCACTTCTTCAACCCGGTCGCGGTGATGCCGCTGCTGGAGATCGTCAAGGCGCCCGCGACGGACGACGCGACGCTGGCCACCGCCTTCGCCGTGGGCCGGTCGCTGAAGAAGTCGTCGGTGCTGGTGAAGGACGCTCCGGCGTTCGTGGTCAACCGGCTGCTCACCCGCTTCATGGGCGAGGTGATCGCGGCGGTCGACGAGGGCACGCCATTGGAGGTCGCCGAGCACTCGCTCGACGACCTCGGGCTGCCGATGACGCCGTTCGCGCTGCTCCAGCTCGTGGGGCCGGCCGTCGGCCTGCACGTGGCCGAGACGCTGCACGCGGCCTTCCCGGAGCGCTTCGGCGTCTCGGCGAACATGGCCAAGCTGGTCGCCGCCGGCAAGCCGGGCGTCTATCTGCCCGACTTCTCGCTCGACCCCGAGGCGGTGGCGCTGTTCGCGGGCGGCTCGGCACCCTCCACCGCCGCCGAGGTACGGCTGCGTGTGCTGCGGGCACTGGCCGAGGAGATCCAGATCATGCTGGACGAAGGCGTGGTCGCGGCGGCGCAGGACATCGACCTGTGCATGATCCTCGGCGCGGGCTGGCCGTTCCATCTGGGCGGGATCACCCCGTACCTGGACAGGTCGGGTCTGGCCCGGCCGCGCTTCCTCCCGGCCGGCACAGCTTCCGTGCCCGCCTGAGACGGGCAGGCTTGACCGGATCTTGGGAGGCCCATTCGGCGGGTCTCCCAAGGTCCGGCGTGCCGTCACGTAGTGTGTTCGCCGCGCTACGAACGGAGAAGATCCATGATGAGAGCAGTCGGCACGATCGCGTTGTGCGGAGTCGCGCTGGCGACGGCGACCCCCGCACTCGCCGAAACGGCCCCCAAGTCGACGCTGAAGATCGTTGTCGTGGTGGACGACCTGCCGAGGGGGGCCACCCTCACCTGTGACCCCGACGGCGGCAGCCACCCCACCCCCGCCGCGGCCTGCGACCTGCTGCGGAAGGTCAAGGGCGACCCGGGCAAGCTCAACGTGGTGCCCAATCCGGTGTGCACCGACGAGTACCAGCCGCACACCGTCGTGGTGGTGGGCAAGTGGCGCGGGACCTCGCTGCGATGGACCTACATCTTCTCCAACTCCTGCCGGATGAAGGCGGCGGGCGGAGCGGTCTTCACCATTCGGCCGCCATCCGGCTGACCCGGGCGCCTACCCCTTCGGGCCGGTCACCTCGACCCGGCTGTGGCGGTAGCCGTAGGCGAAGTAGAGCACGGCACCGATGACCAGCCACACCAGGAATCGCAGCCACGTCTCGACCGGCAGGTTGAGCATCAGGTAGAGGCAGGCCAGCACCGACAGGATCGGCAGCAGCGGCACCATCGGCGTACGGAAGGCCCGGTGCAGGTCCGGCTGCGTGCGGCGCAGCACGATCACACCTGCCGAGACCACCACGAACGCGAAGAGCGTCCCAATGTTCACCAGCTCGGCCAGCGCGCCGAGCGAGATGAACCCGGACAGCGCCGCGGTGACCAGCCCGATGATGATCGTCAGCCGGGCTGGCGTGCCGAACCTGGGGTGGACCTTCGCCAGCGCGACCGGCAGCAGCCCGTCGCGGCACATGGCGAACAGCACCCGGCTCTGCCCCAGCATGAGGATCATCACCACGGTGGTCAGGCCGGCGATCGCGCCGATGCTGATCAGCAGGGCCGCCCAGGACTGCCCGACCGCGGTGAAGGCGTCGGCGAGCGGCGCCTTCTCGCTCAGCTTGTCGTAGCGCTGCATGCCGACCACGACCAGCGACACCGCGACGTACAGGACGGTGCAGATGGCCAAGGAGCCGATGATGCCGCGCGGCAGGTCGCGCTGCGGCTTGATGGTCTCCTCGGCGGCGGTGGCGACGATGTCGAAGCCGATGAAGGCGAAGAACACGATCGCGGCGGCCGAGAAGATGCCGATCACGCCGAAGGCGACGGGCGTGATGCCGAACAGCACCTGGATCAGCGGCGCCTTCAGCCCCTCGACGCTCGGTGTGGACACCGGCGGCGGGATGAACGGCGAGTAGTTGGCCGAGTTGATGAAGAACAGCCCGGCCACGATGACGAGCAGGATGACCGCCACCTTGATGGTGACGATGACCAGGTTGACCCGCGACGACAGCTTGATCCCGGCGGTCAGGACGCAGGTGAGGATCAGCACGATGACCATCGCGGGCAGGTTGACCACGGGGTGCTCCCCCGCCATCCAGCCGGGCAGTTCGAGGCCCAGCGAGGACATCAGCGACGCGAAGTAGCCCGACCAGCCGACCGCAACCACCGCCCCGGCCAGCGCCATCTCCAGCATCAGGTCCCAGCCGATGACCCAGGCCGGGAACTCGCCCAGGGTGGCCAGCGAGAAGGTGTAGGCGGACCCGGCCACGGGGATCGACGAGGCGAACTCCGCGTAGCACAGCGCCGCCAGACCGCAGACGACGGCGGCCACGACGAAGGAGAGCGCCACCGCCGGACCGGCCGTCTCCTTGGCCACGCGGCCGGTGAGGACGAAGATGCCGGTGCCGACGATGACGCCGATGCCGAAGACCGTGAGGTCGACGGCGGTCAGTCGCTTTCGCAGCCGATGCTCGGGGGCTTCGGTGTCGAGGATCGACTGCTCGACGCTCTTGGTGCGAAAGATGTCCACACCCAGCGTCTTCCCCTACCCCGAGTGATCATTCCTATCCGGGGGGTGACCAGGACGATCAGCGCGGCGTGGACTGGGTCTCGATGGGGCTGCTCCGCTTGGCGATCGCCTCGGTGATCTCGCGCGCCAGGTCCTGGCCGGTCAGCCCGATCTGGCCGAGGATCGCGGCCCGCTTGGCATGGTCGAGGAAGCGCTGCGGGATGCCGTAGCCGCGTACGGGCACGTCCACGTCGGCGTCGCGCAGCAGGCGGGACACCGCGTCGCCGACGCCGCCCACGCGGCCGTTGTCCTCGACGACCGCGACCAGCTTGTGGGCGCTCGCGGCGGCCACGAGCGCCTCGTCGAGCGGCTTGACCCAGCGCGGGTCGACCACGGTCGCCGAGATGCCCTGCGCGTCGAGCAGGAGGGCGGCGTCCATGCAGATCCGCGCCATCGGGCCGACGCCCACCAGCAGCACGTCGGGCTCGCCCGCGCGCAGCACGTCCATCGTGCCCAGTTTGCCGACGGCCTCGATCGGCTCGGCGACCGGGCCCTTGGGGAAGCGCAGCACGGTCGGGCCGTCGGAGACCTCCACGGCCTCGCCGAGCAGCTCGGTCAGCCGCTCGCCGTCGCGCGGCACGGCGATCTTCAGGCCGGGGACGACCTGCAGGATCGACAGGTCCCACATGCCGTTGTGGCTGGCGCCGTCGTCGCCGGTGACCCCCGCCCGGTCGAGCACCACGGTGACGGGCAGCCGGTGCAGGGCCACGTCCATGAGCAGCTGGTCGAAGGCCCGGTTGAGGAAGGTCGCGTAGACGGCCACGACCGGGTGCATGCCGCCGAGTGCCAGCCCGGCCGCGCTGGTCAGGGCGTGCTGCTCGGCGATGCCGACGTCGTAGATGCGCTCGGGGTAGGCCTCGGCGAAGGCGGCCAGGCCGGTCGGGTGGAGCATCGCGGCGGTGATGGCGACCAGGTCCTCGCGGTCCTTGCCGAGCCTGACCAGCTCCTCACTGAACACGTTGGTCCAGATGCGGCCCTTGGGCTTCTCCGCGCCGGTGGCCCGGTCGAAGGCGCCGGGCGAGTGGAACTGGTCCTCGTCGTGGTTTTCCGCCGGTGAGTAGCCGCGGCCCTTCTGGGTGAGGGCGTGCACGATGACCGGGCCGCGGAAGTCGCGGGCCTTGCGCAGCGCCGCCTCCATGGCCTGCTCGTCGTGGCCGTCGATCGGCCCGACGTATTTCAGGCCCAGGTCCTCGAACATGACCTGCGGGGCCAGGACGTCCTTGACGCCCTTCTTGATGCCGTGGAGCGCGTCGTAGAGCACGGGAACGTTCCCGATCTTGTCTTTGACGTATTCGAGCATGTCCTCATAGCGGCGGTTGACCCGCAGCGAGGACAGGTGGGAGGCCAGGCCGCCGATCGTCGGCGAGTAGGAGCGGCCGTTGTCGTTGACGACGATGACCAGCCGCAGGTCCTTGCCCGCCGCGATGTTGTTGAGCGCCTCCCAGGCCATGCCGCCGGTCAGCGCACCGTCGCCGATCACCGCGATGGCCGTGCGGTCGTGCTCGCCGCGCAGCTTGAACGCCTTGGCCAGGCCGTCGGCGTAGGACAGCGCGGTGGAGGCGTGGGAGTTCTCGACGAAGTCGTGCTCGGACTCGGCCTGGCTCGGGTAGCCGGACAGGCCGCCCTCCTGCTTCAGCGCGCCGAAACCTTCGACCCGGCCGGTGAGCAGTTTATGAACATACGACTGATGCCCGGTGTCCCAGACGATCGGGTCGCTCGGCGAGTCGAAGACGCGGTGCAGGGCGATGGTGAGCTCCACCACACCGAGGTTGGGGCCCAGGTGGCCGCCGAAGCGGGCGCAGCAGTCGACGAGCAGGTCACGGATCTCCGCCGCTAGCTGCGGCAGCTCCTCTGCATCCAGGCGTTTGACGTCGTGTGGTCCCTTTACCGAGCCCAGCAACCCGCTCACGGATGCGATCCCCTCTGCTCCTGTGCGCTAACCCGATCGAGTCTAGTTCGTGCCTGCCTTGCTGACTCCATCGCGCTCCATAGAGTCAAATCCACCCACATATGTCCGATCTTGACCTAGTCTTTCCTTCACTATGAACACTCTCCCCATGAAGAAGCTGTCGTCCCTTGTGGCCACAGGCGCGGTTATCGCGCTGGCCGGCGCGGGTACGGCGACAGCCGATGTAAAGCCCGTCTCCGCAGGTCAGCAGGTCGTCCAGCCAGCCGCTCAGCAGGCGGCGCCCCCTCGCGGCAAGGCCGCCGCGACGAACAGCCCGCTGTACCGGACGGGACGGCTCGCCAGCTCCAACTGTTCGCCCGGCAACCTGCCCAAGGGCAGCACGACGGCTTACAAGCGCTTCCTCTCGACTGTGACGAACTGCCTGAACCGCTCCTGGGCCTCCCAGTTCCGCAAGGCCGGCCTCTCCTTCAGCAAGCCGCGGCTGCGCATCATCACCAGGAAGGTCCGCACCCCTTGCGGCCCGTGGAGCACGGGTGCCGACGGCATCTACTGCTCGACCGACCGCACGATGTACATGCTGATCACCAAGAGTCAGCTGCGCCAGCCGTTCGCGCTGGGCATCACCCGGCTGATGGCCCACGAGTACGGCCACCACGTGCAGAACATGTCGGGCATCTGGAACTACTACTGGGCCGCCAGGAACTCCAGCGGCAGGTCCGGCCAGCTCGCGCTCTCGCGCCGGTCGGAGCTGCAGGCGGAGTGCTTCTCCTCGGCCTTCATGCGCACGGTCGAGGGCACGCTGCCCGTCGACTCGGGTGAGTGGGACTACACCGTCAACTGGTTCCGCAAGAACGGCGCCAAGGGCTGGCCGCAGAACGACCACGGCCGCGGCCCGTCGCAGGCGTACTGGATGAACCGCGGCTACGGCGGGGCCTCCCCTGGCTCCTGCAACACCTGGGCCGCGTCGGCGCGTACCGTCGCCTAGTCCTCCCCTCCCGCTCTGATGCGGCCGCGCCCTACGGCGCGGCCGCATTGCGCTTTCCGGACAAAGCACAGGTCTCGCGAACAGGGCCCCACCTAGTGGTCTAGTATCCGCGATCGTGCGTATACCCCTTATCGCCGCATCTGTCGGCATGGTCGTGGGTTTGGCCCTATCTGGCACGGCCAACGCGGAGACCACGGCACCGCAGGTCGCGCAGATGGCGCCGCCCGCCGTACTGGCCAAGAACAAGATCTATCGGTCCGGCACCCCGTCGCCGCAGTCGTGCGCGATCCCCGCGATCCGCAAGGGCAGCGCCGCCTCACTCAAGACCTTCCACCGGGCCATGGCCAGGTGCGCCAACACCTTCTGGGCCACCAGGTTCAAGGCCGCCGGTCTCCGTTACAGCCCTCCGAAGATCGCCATCACGACCGGCAGCGGGTCGGTCTGCGGCAAGATCACCAGCAACGGCGCCCAGTACTGCCCCGCGCAGCGGACGATCGCCATCCGGATCATGAAGCGGGACCTTCAGGACCCGTTCCGGATGAACATCGCGCACTCCGTCGCCCACGAGTGGGGCCACCACGTGCAGCAGCTCAGCGGCATGCTGGACGAGCAGAACAGGCTCTACTGGAGAGCCGGAGGGAGCGCGCGCACGATACTCAGCCACCGCCTGGAGATGCAGGCCGAGTGCTTCGCCGGCGTCTTCTACAGCTCCACGCTCGACTCCATCGACCCGGGCATCACCTGGGATGAGTGGACCGACGCCGTGAGCAGGGCCGGGGAGAGCAAGGTCCACGGCAAGCCGGCCAACCTCGCCTACTGGCAGGACCGCGGCTACAGCGGCGGATCGGCCCGATACTGCAACACCTGGACCGCGCCGAGGAGCCGGGTCTCCTAAGCGTTGGCCCTGGCCAGCACTTCCAGCGGGTCCGCGAGCACGTGGGCGAAGGCCAGCTCGGCCGCGCCCACGAGCGTCGCGTCGTCGGCCAGGGCCGAGGTGCGCAGCCGCAGCTTCTCCCGCTGCGGCGCCATCGCGTGCAGCGTCAGCCTGGTGCGCACCTGAGCGGCCGCGCCGAGATAGATCTCCCGCAGCATCCCGCCGAAGATGACCATCTCCGGGTTGAAGATGTTGACCAGGTTGGCGACGCCCAGGCCGAGCCAATCGCCGACCTTCTTCAGCGCCTCCTGGGCCACGATGTCGCCCCGGTCCGCGGCGTCGACCACGGCGCGCACCGCGTCCCTGCCGTGCTGCTCGCCGGCCAGCCGGCCGGCGGTCTCCAGCAGGGCCCGCTCCCCCACCTCGGCCTCCAGGCAGCCGTGCGAACCGCAGCCGCAGGCCCGCCCGCCGGGGTTGACGACCATGTGGCCGACCTCGCCGCCGTAGCCGTCGTGACCGCCCAGCAGGTGACCGCCCGCGATGATCCCGCCGCCGATGCCGACGTCTCCGTGCAGGTAGATCAGGTCCCTGACGGCGGCCCCGACACCGCGGCTGTGCTCGGCCAGCGCGGCCAGGTTGGCGTCGTTGCCCACGCTCACGGGCAGGCCCAGGCCCAGCCTGCGGCCCAGCTCCTCACCGAACGGCACCTCCTCGGTGCCCAGGTTGGGGCCGAACCTGATCATGCCGTCGCCCTTGCGCACCCCACCGGCGACCGCCGCGGCCGCGCCGACGCAGACCGTGTCGGCCCTGGTCTTGCGCCGCATCTGCCGGGCGAAGCCGGCCAGGATCCCGGCCAGCTCCTCCAGCTCGAACGGGCCGCGTAGTCGTACGGCCTCCCTGCGGTCGAGGATCACCCCGCCCAGCCCGACGCGCGCGACGGCCAGCCGGTCGGGGCCCACGTCGAAGGCGAACACGTAGACCCGCGCCGACTCCGGACGCACCACGAGCGAGGGGCGGCCCGCGCGGCCGGTCTCGCGCGGCAACTCCTCGCGTACCAGCCCGGCCGCCGTGAGGTCGGAGGTCAGCGCCATGATCGTGCTGCGGTTGAGGCCCATCTTCGACGTCAGCTCGGCGCGGGAGGTCGGCCCGCCCAGATGGACGTGCCGCAACAGGGCGCCGAGGTTGTGACGCCTGATGTCCTCCTGGGAGGGACCGGCACGCATCGTCTGGGCTTCCTTAAAGGGGTGAGAGTCGCTGATCACCTTAGACCAGCGGCTGCCGCCCGCTTGCGCGCCAGAGCGTCGACACCCGCGGCCAGGAGCAGAACGAACCCCGTGACCAGGTATTTCACACTCGCACCGTACCCCATCAGGCCCATGCCGTTCTCGATCACCGCGACCACGGCGCCGCCGAGTATCGCGTCGAGGACCCGCCCCTTCCCGCCGAACAGACTGGTGCCGCCGATCACCGCGGCGCCGACCGCGTACAGCAGCACGGAGCTGCCGCCGGTGTTCGGGTCGACCGAGCTGGCCCGGGAGGCGGCGACGATGCCGCCGACGGCGGCCATCGCGGAGCAGATCACGAACGCGCTGATCCTGATCCGGTCGACGCCGATGCCGGCTCTGCGGGAGGCCTCCGCGTTCCCGCCGACCGCGTAGATGTGCCGGCCGAACGCGGTACGGCGGAGCACGAACGTCCACGCGACCAGCAGTACGAGGATCACGGGGACCACGATCGGCACGCCCATGAGCGAGCTGATGGCCGGGTTGCGGGAGCGTTCGAGGTTGAGCACGTAGACGAGGACGCCCCCGATGATCGCCAGCGCGCCCACGCGGGCCGCGATCAGCGAGATCGGGTCGGCCACCAGACCGCGCTTCGACCGCCGACCCGCCCTGACGAGCTGGAGGGCGGCGTAGCCCGCCACGCAGGCCGCGAAGAGCGCCCAGCCGAGCCAGACCGGCAGGTTCTTGTTGGCGATGGCGACGATGACGGGATCCCGGATCGAGATGTTCGTCCCCTCGTCGACCAGCACCAGGACCAGCCCCTGGAAGGCGAGGAAGGCGGCCAGCGTCACCACGAAGGACGGTATGCCCACCTTGGCCACCAGCGTGCCGAGCACGGTTCCGATGACGATGCCGGTGAGGATCGCCGCCCCCACGCAGACGTACCAGGGCAGGCCCATGTTGGTGAGCGTCACCGCGAGCACCGCCGCGCACACGCCGCTGGCGAAGCCGGCCGACAGGTCGATCTCGCCGAGCAGCAGCACGAACACCAGGCCCATCGCGATCACCGTGACCGCGGCGCCCTGGGTGAACAGGTTCGCGACGTTGATCGCCGTCAGGAAGGCGGGACGTGCGATGGCGAAGACGGTGCAGAGCACCAGCAGGCCGAGCACGGCCGGCAGCGCGCCCATGTCGCCGCCGCGTACCCGCTCGATGTAGGCGGTGACGCTGTGCCCGATCGACGGCGACTGCTTCGCGGTGACGATCGCCTCGCCGGGGAGTTCCTTGACCTTGTTCATTGCGCTATCCCCAGGTCTCCGCTCCGGCCGGATGTGATCAGTTCGACGACCTGCGCGTGCGTCACGTCGGCGGTCCTGACCTGCGCGGCCATCCTGCCGAGGTAGAGTGCCGCGATCTGGTCGGAGACGGCGAAGA
Source organism: Nonomuraea sp. CA-143628 (assembly GCF_050942315.1). NCBI lineage: Bacteria > Bacillati > Actinomycetota > Actinomycetes > Streptosporangiales > Streptosporangiaceae > Nonomuraea > Nonomuraea sp. CA-143628. The sequence goes on along the minus strand of NZ_CP192072.1, from coordinate 3,953,234 downwards.
CGTCGTTCAGGTTGTGCGAGATGAGGACGACGGCCAGGCCGGTGTCGGCGAGCCGCCGGACCAGCTCCAGCACCTGCGCGGTCTGGGCGACGCCGAGGGCGGCCGTCGGCTCGTCGAGGATGACGACCTTGCTGTTCCACAGGACGGCCTTGGCGATGGCCACCGTCTGGCGCTGACCGCCGGACAGGCTGGACACCTGCTGCCTGATGGACTTCACCGTACGGACGGACAGTCCGTCGAGCGTCTGTGTGGCCAGTTCCTCCATCGACGCCTCGTCGAGCACGAGCCCGCTGCGGCGTTCCCTGCCGAGGAACATGTTCTGGACGATGTCGAGGTTGTCGCAGAGTGCGAGATCCTGGTAGACGATCTCGATGCCCAGCTCACCGGCGTCACGCGGGCCGTGCACCTGGACGGGGCGGCCGTCGAAGAGGATGTCGCCCCCGTCGATCGGGTAGATGCCGCCGATGCACTTGACCAGCGTCGACTTGCCCGCGCCGTTGTCGCCGACCAGGGCCGTCACCTCGCCGGGGTTGGCGGCGAAGGTGACGTCATGCAGGACCTGTACCGGGCCGAAGCTCTTGTCTATCCCGCGCACTTCGAGCAGGGGGGTCATGAGGCTCCCTTGGGGAGGGGTACGGCCGCCCTGTTAGGTCGCGGCCGTACCCGGTTCCGCTTTCTTACTCTTCCTACTGAATTCCGGCCGAGGTGCACTTGGCGGCGAAGTCGCCGGTGCACAGCTCTTCCTTGGTCACGTAGCCGTCCGCCACGACGTCCTTGACGTTGTCGAGGTAGATCGGCTGCGGGTCGAGCAGCTCGGACGGCACGTCCTGGTTGCTCTGCGGGTCCTTGACGCTGCCGCTCGCCGTGGGCTTCTCACCCTTGGCCAGCGCGACCGCGAGCTTGGCCGCCGCGTCGGCCTCCTTCTTGACGGCCTTGTAGACGGTCATGCACTGGTCGCCGACCAGGATGTTCTGCAGACCCTGGACCGTGGCGTCCTGGCCGGTCACCGGGACCTTGCCGTTGAGGTTGTTCTTCTTCAGCACCGTGATGGCGGCGTTGCCGAGACCGTCGTTGGCGGCCAGCACGCCGGCGATCTTCGGCGCGCTGGTCAGCATCTGCTCGAAGATGGTGCCGGCCTGGGCGTTGTCCCAGTCGGGCACGGACTGGTCGGGGCCCTTGACGTAGTCGCCCGAGTCGTACTTGGGCTTGAGGACGCCGTCGTACCCCGCCTTGAAGAGGGTGGCGTTGTTGTCGGTGGGCGAGCCGTTGAGCTCGGCGATGATCGGCTTGCTGGCCTTCTTGTCGGTCAGGCACTTGACCAGACCCTCGCCCTGCAGGGTGCCGACCTTGGTGTTGTCGAAGCTCACGTAGTAGGCGGCGCCGCCACCCAGCGTCAGCCGGTCGTAGTCGATGGTCGCCACGCCCTGGGACTTGGCCTTGTCGATGACCGTCTTGCCGGTGCCGCTGTCGAGGTTGACGATCATCAGCACGGTGGCGCCGTTGGTGATCATCTGGTCGGCGATGGTCTGGAAGGCCGTCTTGTCGTTCTGGGCGTTCTGGATGTCGTAGGCCACCCCGGCGGCCTTGAACGCCTCTTCCAGGTACTTGCGATCCGCCGTCTCCCAGCGGGCCGAGGACTTGCTGTCGGGCAGGATGACGCCGATCTTGCCGGCCTTCTGCGAGCTCTGCGTGCTCTGCGCGGAAGACGTGGACGAGGTCGGACCGCTGTTGCCCCCGCAGGCGGTGAGACCGAGGGCTAGAACGGCGGCCGCGGCGGTCAGGCTGAGGATCCCCTTGCGCATAGTGCAGGGTCCTTTCTTCCGGAGGGCCCGGATGAATGTTGTTTGCGGCAACGTATTCCGGGATGGCCTGCTTTGGAAGACCTATGGAGGGGGGAGTTTGTTGTTGCGGATAACAATCTAGAAACGCGGCTGACATCGGAGGTTCACCGTGCGCGTGCCGCCGGACAAGCGAAACGCCGCACCGGCCGGGGGGATCCGGCCGATGCGGCGTCTCTTGGGCGTCTCTGCGGCGCCTCTTGGGCGGCGGTCAGCCGGCCGCGGCCCCGGGATAGCTCACGTTCCCGGCACTGCCTGGCTGCCGGTCCAGGAGCCGAGCCCGCCCGGTGTTGACGTCGACCGCGTACGAGCGCTCACCTTCCTTGTCCCCGTACAGCAGCGTGACCTCGGATTCGCTCTGCCAGATCGTGGCGCCGTCGATCCCGCCGCGGTCGTTCGGCAGACCGCTGATGGGCACCTTGCGCAGGGTCTTGCCGGTCTTGGCGTCGAGCAGGGTCAGCATGTTCTTTTCGAGTGTCACAGGCTCGCCCTTGCCGACCTTCGGGAACTCGACGGCGACCACCGTACGGCCGTCGGGCGCTACTTCGCTGAACATGATGAACACGCCGTTGAAGCGGACCGGCTTGCCGCCCCCCGTAACGGGCATGAGCCACAGGTCGGTCTTGCGGTACCGGACCAGCTCGGCGACACCGCCCTTGACGCTGACCGGCTCGTACTTGCCGTTGATGTGCGTCGTCCTGCCGGTACGCACGTCGATCAGCATGCCGGGATACTTGCTGCCCTCGCGCGGGTCGAAGGCGATGTACCGGCCGTCGTCGGAGAGCACGAGCATGGAACCCACGCCGATCCGCTCCTCCTTGATGGCGACCGGCGATGTCGTCTCCGAGCCGCCCACCAGGTCGCGCACCACGTGCGCCTGAGCGTCACGGCTGTAGTAGGCGAGCATGCGGCCGTCCCGGCTGATCGCGACGGGCACCCGCTCACCCTTGGCGCTCTCGACGAGCGCCTGCGGCACTCGGTAGGTCTTGCCGGCGCGGGTGACCACCCGCCACTCGACCGCGGAGCAATCAGACTCACGCCCGACCAGCTTGCAGGAAGTCATGTACGCGCGGCTGATCGGCCCCACGTTGCCCGGGGGCAGGTCGGGCACGGCCGCTTGGCCCTGCTGCGTGGCCGTCTGGGCGGTACGCGGCCACGGCACGGCCGCCACCACCACCACTGCCACCGCCGTCACGCACAACGCCGCCACGGCGGATGCCGTCAGCACGGTCCGCTGCCTGTGCCGGTGGCCCGCGATGGCCACGTCGGCGAGGCTCACCAACGGAGCCTCCTCGGCGATGTCCCCCAACGCCTCACGCAGTCTCGTCATCGTGCCACCTCCAGGATCTCGGGGTCATCCAGCAGATGCACCAGTTCGGGCGCGACTTCGCGCAGGCGGGCCAGCGCGTGATGGGTCTGGCTCTTGACGGTGCCGACCGCACAGCCCAGCACCTCGGCCGTCTGCGCCTCGCTCAGGTCCTCCCAGAAACGCAGCACGATCACGGCCCGCTGCCTGCGCCCCAGCTTGGTCAGCGCCTGACGCAACACGATCCGGTCGAGCACGGCTCCGTCGGAGTAGATGCCCCGCTCGGGCGGGTCACCGCTCGGCACCTCGGGACGTAATCTGCGCTTCCAGGAGATGTACTGGTTGACCAGGGCCTTGCGGGTGTACGCCTCCGGGTTGCCGTCCTTGACCAGCTTGGACCAGTGGCCCACGACATTGATCAGGACGCTCTGCAGCAGGTCCTCGGCCAGGTGCGGGTCTCCCGTGAGCAGGTACGCGGTCCGCATCAGGGCTTGCTGGCGGGCGAGCACGAACTCACGGAAGCCGTCGTGACGGTCCAATGTGATCTCCTCTCCCCCGTTGCCAACGCGACTCGTGTGACGAAAGGTTGTATCGCTCGCATCACCAATCACAAGAGCACGCTCAGGGGCTCAGACGCTCACGCGCTCGGGGGTCACGCGCTCGGGCGCTCAGGGAGGTCGGGGGCTCGGGCGCTCAAGGACTCGGAAGCTTGGAGAGTCGGAAGCTTGGAGGCAGGCGGCCTGGGTCACGTAGCCAGACTCTGGGCGATGAGGGCGGCGGCCGAGAGCGCGGCGACCACCAGCACCGCGGTCCGGACCTTCCCGCCGTCCAGGTAGCGCCGCAGCGGCCCCGACACCAGGAACCCGAGCACCATCGGCACGATCAGCACGGCCCCGGTGGCGGCCGCCCGGCCGGAGAACTCCCCCACGAAGCCCAGGATGGCCAGCGACTGCGCGGCGCCCAGGAAGAAGACCATCGCCAGCGTCGCCCGGATCTGCGGCCCCTTGGCGTTCTGGTAGACCAGCGCGATCGGCGGCCCGCCGACGCCGGTCGCGGTGCCGGTGATGCCCGAGAAGAACCCGGCCCCCGCGATGGTCGCGGCGTTGCGCGGCACGCTGACCGCCCACGCAGTGAGCCCCACCGCGATGAGCACCATGACCCCCACGAAGACGCCTCGCGTGTAGACGGATATGTAGACCAGAACGACCCCACCTATGGCCGCACCCGGCAGCCGCCCCAGCACCGCGAAAACCACCCCGCGCCAGTCCACCTTCCGCCACTCCGCAGCCAGCGTGAACAGCGGCAACGTGACGTTGACCACCTGAATGGCGGTGGGCATCAGGGAGTGGTCGAGCATGGTGAGCACCGGCGCGGCCACCAACCCCAGCCCGAACCCCACGCTGCCCTGGACGACCGCCCCAACGAAGACCGCCAAACCGCCAACAATCAGCACTAATGCCATCTGAGTCACGGAGGAGAGTCAATCATCATTACTCTGTGTTGCCATTCAAGCGGCATCCGTTACAACGAGGGTGTAGGTTTCTTCCCGACGCAGACGTAGCCTCCGGAGTATGACCGTGAAACAAAAAGCGACGACGATACGCGTCAGCGTCAAGACCCGGGACAGAATCGCCGCACTGGCAAGAAAGGCGGGTGAACCCATGACCGCGATCATCGACCAGGCCATTCGGGAGTTGGAGAAGAAGCACCGCTGGCAACATGTCGCGGACCAGATGGAACGCACAAGGAAGGAGGACCCCCGAGCCTGGGCCGACTATCTCGCCGAGTCCGAGCTGGTCCAAGGCCCACCATCAAGCTCCCTCCGCATCGCACCCGAGTGGGAGGGGCTCATCACGTTTCCCGAGGAGAGAGATGAGGGTGATCCAAGGCGAAATCTGGCTCGCTGAGCTGGGCGAGCCAACCGGCCGAGAGCAGGGCTACCGTCGCCCCGTGCTCGTCGTGAGCAACGACAACTTCAATGCCGCGGCCGCAGTAAAGATCATTGTCCCCCTGACAACGACCGAGCGCGGATGGGACAACCACATCCCGGTCAGCCGCGAAGGCACGGGGCTCGACAAACCCAGCTGGGCCATGGTTGAGCACGTGCGGAGCGTGTCTCCCCAGCGATTCACCAGGAGAGTCGGGATCGCTCCCGACGAGGTCGTCCGCGAAGTGACCGACTGGATCGCGGACATCGTCTGACGATTAGTGCCATCCGGCGAAGCGGAATTTCGCCGGGTGGCACCCTCATCGTGCCAGACTCGCCGATCGACCGTCGCCAACCCGCCTCAATCGGCGCCGCTCCCGCCGGACAATCGCAGCCGCATGCCGTCCAGGACGAGGGCCAGCCCCGCCTCGAACGAGTTGTCACCCTGCGGGTCGCCCTCCGCCAGCAGGGCCGCCATGATCCGCGGGTAGCGTGCCTGAAACTCCGCCATGTCGGGCCCCAGTTCGTCCGTGTCCGGCCGCGTCCGGTCGGCCTGCTCCTCCAGCACGAACCCGGCCACGTAGTTGCTCACCGCGAACAGTCCCCGCGCCGCGTCCGCCACCGTGAAGCCCGCCAGCTCCAGCGCCTCCACCGCCCGCTCCACCATCGCGAACACCTCAGGCGACGACCGCGTCCCGGCCGCCAGCCTGGCGCCGTCGCGGTGGGAGTTGAGTATCGCCCGGCTGCCGCGGGCGTAGTCGGCCACCCACTCCCGCCACCGCGACGGGTCCGTGAACACCGGCCGCGTCACATGCGGCGCCTCCATGGCCACCGCCATCGCGTCGAGCAACTGCTGCTTGTTCTTGAAGTGCCAGTAGAGCGCCGGCGCCTGCACGCCGAGCTCCGCCGCCAGCCGCCGCAAGGTGAGGCCGTCGAGGCCCACCTCGTCGAGCAAGCGGAGCCCCGTCGCCACGATGGTGCCTTTTTCGAGTGCCACGGTTGACAGTTTAACAACGTTCAATGCATCCTTAACAGCGTTAGATTTAACGGCGTTAAGGAGGATCGTCGTGATCCACACGGAAGGGCTCCGGAAGAGTTACCGGTCCAAGGACGCGCTGGTGGGCATCGATCTGTCCGTGCCGGCGGGCACGGTCTGCGGGCTGCTCGGGCCCAACGGGGCGGGCAAGACCACCGCCGTACGCATCCTCACCACGCTCCTCCGCCCCGACTCCGGTCACGCGGAGGTGGCCGGGCTGGACGTGGTGCGGGACGCGGCGCGGCTGCGCTTCATGTTCGGGCTCGCCGGGCAGCACGCGGCGGTCGACGAGTTGCTCACCGGGCGGCGCAACCTGGAGATGTTCGGCAGCCTGTACCACCTGCCCAAGGCGGCGGCCCGGCGGCGGGCCGACGAGCTGCTCGAGCGGTTCGACCTGACCGACGCCGCGAACCGGCGGGTCAAGACGTACTCGGGGGGCATGCGCCGCCGCCTCGACGTGGCCGCCAGCCTGATCGTCGCGCCGCCCGTGCTGTTCATGGACGAGCCCACGACCGGCCTCGACCCGCGCAGCCGGCTCGGGCTGTGGGAGTTGCTGCGCGACCTGGTCGCCGAAGGGACCACGCTGCTGCTCACCACTCAATACCTAGAGGAGGCCGACCGTCTCGCCGACCAGATCGTCCTGCTCGACCAGGGGCGGGTCGCCGCCGCCGGCTCACCTGCGGAGCTGAAGCGGCAGATCGGCGGCGACCGGGTGCAGGTCGTCCTGCGCACGGCCACCGACGTCCCCCAAGCCCTCGACCTGGTACGGCGCGCGGCCGACGAACGGCAGGTGGAGGTGGTGGACGAGCGGCGGGTGACGGTGGCGGTCGAACAGGGGGCGCAGTCGCTCATCCGCATCGCCGGCGCGCTGGACACGGCCATGATCCCGGTCGAAGACCTGTCCCTCCGCCGCCCCACCCTGGACGAGGTCTTCCTCCATCTGACCACCACCTGACCACCAGCCCACAGCCACTGACCGCCGCCCGCCCACCACCCGATCAGGCCGCCCATTTACCGTCCTGACCGCCACCCGACCAGGCCGCCCGGCCACCACTCTGACCGCCGCTCGACCCGCCCTTCCGGCATGTTCCGGCCGATTCCCGCGAGGTGACTTCGCATGACCCTTGTCCACGTACCCGCTCCACCAACGACGCTCGGCGAGCGCCTCCGCTGGACGATCTCCGACTCCCTGACCATCGCGCGCCGCACCTACTTCAGGCTGATGGCGCAGCCAGGGGAAATAGCGGGATACCTGGTGTTCCCCGTTGTCATGACCATCCTGTTTGGCTATGTCTTCGGCAGCGCGATCACCCTCCCCGGTGGGGGCGACTACCGCAGTTACCTGATGCCCGGCATCTTCATGCAGGTCATGGCGATGACCGCGGCCGCCGCGGCCACGGCGGTCGGCGAGGACATGGAGCGCGGCATCATCGACCGGTTCCGTGCCCAGCCGATCGCCCGCGGTGCCGTGCTCATCGGCCGCAGCGTCGCCGACCTGTCCATGCACCTGCTGTCGCTGGCGTCGATGGTGGTGGCGGCGATGCTGCTGGCGGGGTGGCGGGCGCACGGCACCTTTGGGCAGACGGCGGCGGCGTTCGGCCTGCTGGCCCTGTTCGGCTTCGCGATGATCTGGGTGGGCACGTACATCGGGCTGTTCGTCAAGAGTGGTGCTCAGGCGGACGCGGCGACGTTCGGCTGGTTGTTCCCGATGACGTTCCTGGCCAACACGTTCGTCCCGACGGAGGGGCTGCCCGCCTGGATCAAGCCGTTCGCCGACTGGAACCCGATGAGCGCCGTGGTCGCCGCCGCCCGCCTGCTCTTCGGCAACCCGACGTCGCACTCCACCGCCTGGCCGCTCCAGCACCCGATCATGGCGACCGTGCTGTGGTCCGGGGCGCTCATCGTCGTCTTCATGCCGTTGGCCGTCCGCGCCTACCGCCGCATATCCCGGTGATCCACCGGGTGACGTAAGCCGAAGCAGGCGGCCAAGAACGCGCACGTCACGGCGCCCAGCCCCGTGAACCGCAGGAGCGTGCCCCTGGACGGGGCCCGGCCATGGTCGGCGATTGGGGCTCACCGTGCCTGCCGTAAAAGAAACTGCCCGTAAAGCAGGTACGGAGGAGGGCGCCCCTGAACGGGGCCCTGCCACGAACGGCGGGTGGCTTGAAAGCAGGTACGGAAGAGCGCGCCCCTGAACGGGGTCCGGCCATGGACGGCGGCCGGCGCGAAAGCGGATGTCTGCGAGAAGGCAACAAAGCGCCGCCCGGCGGTGTGGTGCCGGGCGGCGCTTCGTGGTCGGGTGGTTCACCCCCGATGTGGGCGCGTGAGGTCGCGCCCGCCCGGCCGCGGGAAGTGCGGCGCGGGATCCCGGCGGCCTCCGCTCAGCTGGTGGCCGAGGCGGCGGCGCCGGAGGTCTCAGCACCCTCGCGGAGGACTCGAACCCTAAGGTCTCGAGCCCTCGCGAGAGCTCACGACTGGCGTCAGATCAGGACGGGCATCAACGCCGGCTCAGGAGGACTTGGCGAGCAGGGAGCGCAGGACGTACTGCATGATCCCCCCGTGCCGGTAGTAGTCGGCCTCGCCGGGCGTGTCGATGCGGACCACCGCGTCGAACTCCACCTCGCCCGCCTTGACGTGCACGGTCGCCGGGATGCCGCCCTTGTTGAGCTCCTCCACCCCGGTGATGTCGAACGTCTCCTCGCCGGTCAGCCCCAGCGAGGCAGCCGAGACGCCCTCTGGGTACTGCAGCGGCAGCACGCCCATCCCGATCAGGTTGGAGCGGTGGATGCGTTCGTACGACTCCGCGATCACGGCGCGGACGCCCAGGAGCGCCGTGCCCTTGGCCGCCCAGTCGCGCGATGAGCCCGAGCCGTACTCCTTGCCCGCGAGCACCACCAGCGGCGTCCCGGCCGAGGCGTAGTTGACCGAGGCGTCGTAGATGAACGACACCGGCCCCTCGGCCTGGGTGAAGTCGCGGGTGTAGCCGCCCTCGGTGCCGGGCGCGATCTGGTTGCGCAGGCGGATGTTGGCGAACGTGCCGCGGATCATGACCTCGTGGTTGCCGCGCCGCGAGCCGTAGGAGTTGAAGTCCTTGACCGCGACCTCGTGCGACTCCAGGTATTGGGCGGCGGGCGTGCCGACCTTGATGGAGCCGGCCGGCGAGATGTGGTCGGTGGTGACCGAGTCGCCGACCTTCACCAGCACGCGGGCGCCGGAAATGTCGGTAACGGGGTCAGGAGTCGAGGGCATGCCCTCGAAGTAGGGAGCCTTGCGCACGTACGTGGAGGAAGGGTCCCACTCGAAGGTGTTGCCCGTGGGGATCGGCAGCGACGTCCAGTGCTCGTCGCCCTTGAAGACGTCGGCGTAGTCCCGCTCGAACATGTCGCGCCCGATCGAGGAGTTGACCACGGCCGCGATCTCCTCCGGCGACGGCCAGATGTCGCGCAGGAAGACCGGCGAACCGTCGGCGCCGACGCCCAGCGGCTCGGTGTCGAGGTCGAGGTCCATGGTCCCGGCCAGCGCGTATGCCACCACGAGCGGCGGCGAGGCCAGGTAGTTCATCTTGACGTCGGGGTTGATCCGGCCCTCGAAGTTACGGTTGCCGGACAGCACGGCGGTGACGGCGAGGTCGTTGGCCTGGATCGCGTCGGAGATCTCCGGGAGCAGCGGCCCGGAGTTGCCGATGCAGGTGGTGCAGCCGTAACCGACGAGGTTGAAGCCGATCTTGTCGAGGTACGGCTGGAGCCCCGAACGCTCGAAGTAGCCGGTGACGACCTGCGAGCCGGGAGCCAGGGAGGTCTTGACCCACGGCTTGCGGGTCAGGCCCTTCTCCACGGCGTTGCGGGCCAGCAGGGCCGCGCCGAGCATGACGTACGGGTTGGAGGTGTTGGTGCACGAGGTGATCGCGGCGATGGAGACGATGCCGTGGTCGATCTCGAAGGAGGTGCCGTCCTCGAGCGTCACCGCGACCGTCTTGTGCGGGCGGCTGCCGTTCGCGCGGGCGTTGGAGGCGGGCGCGTCGGAGGCGGGGAAGCTCTCTTCCACGGCCTCGTCGATGCCGTCGCCGTCGAAGTCGGTGACGTAGTTGCGTACGTCGCGGCGCCAGGTGTCCTTGGCGGCCGACAGGGCGATGCGGTCCTGCGGGCGCTTCGGGCCGGCAATGGACGGGACGACGGTGCCGAGGTCGAGCTCGATGTACTCGGAGAAGACCGGCTCGGGCGCCGACGGGTCGAGCCAGAGGCCCTGGGCCTTGGCGTAGGCCTCGACGAGCGCGATCTGCTCCTCGGAGCGGCCGGTCAGGCGCAGGTAGTCGACCGTCTGGCCGTCGATCGGGAAGATCGCGCAGGTGGAGCCGAACTCGGGGCTCATGTTGCCGATCGTGGCCCGGTCGGCCAGCGGCACGGACGAGACGCCGTCGCCGTAGAACTCGACGAACTTGCCGACCACGCCGTGCTTGCGCAGGATCTCGGTCACCGTCAGCACCAGGTCGGTGGCCGTGGCACCGGCGGGCAGCTTGCCGTTGAGCTTGAAGCCGACCACGCGCGGGATCAGCATGGAGATCGGCTGACCGAGCATCGCGGCCTCGGCCTCGATGCCGCCGACGCCCCAGCCGAGAACGCCGATGCCGTTCTCCATCGTGGTGTGCGAGTCGGTGCCCACGCAGGTGTCGGGGTAGGCCTTGCCGTCGCGGATCATGACCACGCGGGCCAGGTGCTCGATGTTGACCTGGTGGACGATGCCGGTGCCGGGCGGGACGACCTTGAACTCGTCGAACGCCGTCTGGCCCCAGCGCAGGAACTGGTAGCGCTCGTGGTTGCGCTCGTATTCGCGCTCGACGTTGCGCTGGAAGGCGTCGGGGTGCCCGAAGTAGTCGACGATGACCGAGTGGTCGATGACCATCTCGGCGGGGGCCAGCGGGTTGATCCGGGCCGCGTCGCCGCCCAGGTCGCGTACGGCCTCACGCATGGTGGCCAGGTCGACCACGCACGGCACGCCGGTGAAGTCCTGCATGATGACGCGGGCCGGGGTGAACTGGATCTCCACGCTCGGCGCCGCCTTGGGATCCCAGCCGCCCAGCGCGCGGATGTGGTCGGCGGTGATGTTCGCGCCGTCCTCGGTGCGGAGGAGGTTCTCCAGCAGGATCTTCAGGCTGAACGGGAGGCGGGCTGCGCCTTCGACGGCGTCCAGCCGGAAAATCTCGTAAGACGCGTCGCCTACGCGTAGCGTGTCACGGCTGCCGAAGCTGTTCGCGGACACGATGATTCGCCTCCTCCATAGACATTTGCTCAGTTGAATCCTGCCGCACCCCGGGAGCAGTAAGAACGTTAGGTGACCCTAACCCGCGGGGACGCGCGGCGGATGTCTTGACGTCAAGATATCTCTAAAAGTATCTCGACATCAAGTTAAACCGGCGCCAGCCGCCAGAACAGCAGGCCGATGATGGCGATGGACAGCACGGGAGCAAGGATCTTCTGCTCGAACGTCTTCCCGGTCTTGATCCCGATCTTCCACGGCAGCACGAAGCGGACCGACACCGGCCACAGCACCGGACAGCCCCGCTCGGTCATGCAGTCGCCGACGACGTGCACGAGACAGCCGATGGCCACGGCCATGCCCAGCCACGCGTAGCCGACCCCCTGTGACATGAAGACGGCGTAGAGCCCGGCGGTCAGGCCGACGTTGATCATCGCCGAGCCGAGCTTGTTGCCCGGGATGCCGATGCCGATCGCGCGCAGCGCCAGCCCGATGAGCAGCACGACCATGATGTCGCGGCCGATCGGATAGGTGTTGGCCAGCCAGTGCGCCGCGAACCCGAGCACCACCGCGAACACCAGCGAATGCGTCGCCCCCCGGTGTCCGCCGCTCAGCCAGTTGACGGCCTTGCTCAGCACCCAGGTGACCGGCCCGAACGTCTGCGCGATCGTCGCGCTCGGATGGTCGAGGTCGGGCAGCATGGCCGCCCCGGCGCAGATGATGGCGCCGGCGATGAACTCGGCCGGGGTGAGGGCGTTCGCCATGATCCCGGTCTCGATGAACCTGGAGGAGTCGGTCAGCATCGGGAGCGCGGCGAGCCCGGGTGCGAGTCCCAGCCAAGCGATGGCCCCGGTCATCGCATGCGAATGCCCCATCATGATCGAAACTGTACGGCAAAGCCGTTCTTTACGCGCGGAGACCCGCCTGGGGCGCCATCACCCTCACCTCCGCGCTACGGACTTTGCCGATCGCAGACCATCGGGGCCCATCGCGGGAAATGTCCGGAAACGCAGACGAGGTCGTCTCCGCGGCGACAGCACCCCCCAGCCCTGCCGACGCGGAACGACCTCGTCTGCTCTGAACAACGACACCCTCCCGCCTCCTGTTCCCGGATTCCGCAACTTTTTCGTGATCTGTCTCACTCTGCCCATCCGCTTGCGAACGACATATTGGCGATATATCTTTGAAGCATCGAGAACATTCACAAGCATTCCAAGAAGGAGAGTTTGACATGACTTCCGCACAAGCAGCAGGACGGCCGTGGCCCGAGCCCCGCGAGTTCAAGCGTGCCGCCCGTGAAGCGCTCAAGGCCGTGGCCGAGGCGTGGGAACAGGGCGGGCACCACCATCACCACCGCCGCGGCGGCGGTCCGCACGAGGAGCGGCAACGCGGCCGACGCGGATTCCCGCCCGAGTTCGGGCGCGGCCCCTGGGGATGGGGTCCCGGCGGACCGGGGCCGTTCGGGCACCGGGGCGGCTGGGGAGGCCGGGGTGGCCGCAAGGCCAAGCGGGGCGACGTACGCGCCGCGATCCTGGCGCTCCTGTCCGAGGAGCCGCGCAACGGCTACCAGATCATCCAGGAGATCGCCGAGCGCAGCGAAGGCGGCTGGAAGCCCAGCCCCGGCGCCGTCTACCCGGCGCTACAGCAGCTCACCGACGAGGGGCTGGTCATCGCCGAGGAGAACGAGGGCCGCAAGACCTTCCGCCTCACCGAGACCGGGCTCGCCTACATCGAGGCGCACGCCGACGAGATCCGCGCCCCGTGGGACGAGATGCGCCCCGACATCGACGACAACACCGCGGACCTGTGGGACATCGCGCGCCAGTCGGCATTCGCGATGATGCAGGTTTTGCAGACCGGGAGCGACGCACAAATCCGCGAAGCGCGTAAGACTCTTGTAGAGACCCGGCGCAAGCTCTACCAGATTCTGGCCGACGGCGACCCGGGTGAGGAGTAACGCATGACCGGCGCCACCCTGGACAGCCGGTACGGGGAGAGCGAGGAACCAGCCATGGACCCCAACGATCTCCGCATCGGCGACGCCGAGCGCGAACAGACGATGGCCGACCTGCGCGAGCACTTCGCGCAGGGCCGCCTCGACCGCGAGGAGCTGGACCAGCGCCTCGACCGGACGCTCGGCGCACGCACCGCGCGAGACCTCGCGCAGATCACCGCCGACCTCCCGGGGCAGCGGCGGCAGTACGACTACCGCGACCCGCATGGCCTGCCTCCCCAGGCGTTCGACAAGGACGCCTTTCGGGCGGCGATGAAGGCGCACCGGCACCAGATGCAGTCGATGCGTCACGAGCGGCGCGACATGCGCCATGGCTGGGGACGACCGCATCATGGGCCGGGGCCGTTCCTGCCGATCTTGTTCGTGTTGCTGATGGTGGGGTTCGTGTTCGGGGGGTTCGGCATCGCGAAGGTGCTGTTCTTCGTGTTCATCGGAGCCATGGTCTTCAAGATGATCCACCGGCACTCCCACCGCCGCTGACCCCCTTAACCCCTTTTAAAGGCATATATAGGTCCGATCGCCGCCGTCACCCGACGCGCGGCGGTCGGCACAATTCGCGGCATGTTCCAACATCCGAACGGCCGCCACCACGAGATCCGCGGCCACCGCCTCTGGGTGGAGCAGGACGGCGCGGGCCCCCCGGTCGTCCTGCTGGCCGGGCTCGGCCCGGCCGGTTCGCACGTGGTCTTCCACCCGCACTTCGACGCGCTGGCCGCCGACCATCGGGTGATCTACGTCGACCTCCACGGCCGCGGCCGCTCCGACCGCCCGGCCGACCTGGGCGAGATCACCTTCGCGAGCGACGTGGCCGACGTCACGGCCCTGCTCGGCGAACTCGGCCCCGCGCACCTGTACGGCTTCTCCTACGGCGGCCTGATCGCCCAGGCCGTCGCCCTGGGCCACCCGCACCTCGTCACGACCCTCACGCTGGCCAATTCCCTGCACAGCCCGGAGATGTGGCAGCTCAACCACGCCAACATCAACCGCGAACTGGCCACCCAGCTCCCGGAGACCTGGGAACGCATCCAGACGCTGCGGCGCTCCGGCCTGCGGTCCACGTCCGCGCCCATGCGCGCGGAGTTCGCCGCGGCGGCGCCGCTGGTCAGGTTCTACGATCCCGCCAACGCCGCTCTCCTGGCCACCGAACCGGGCGCGCGCAACGAGGAGCTTTATCCACTCTTCTGCGGTGACGACGTCGATTTCGTGATCGGTGGTCAGGTGGCGGCGATTCCGGACTTCCGGCCGCGGCTCAAGGAGCTCGCCGTCCCGCTGATGGTGCTGGCCGGACGGTACGACCGGGCGTTGTATCCGGCGTCGCAGCTGGACTTCCAGCGGTTCGCCCCGCGGGCGCGCTTCGAGATGCTGGAGCGCAGCGGCTCCTTCGGCCACGTCGAAGAGCCTGAGACCGTGCTGGGGCTGCTGCGCGGGTTCTGGCGGTCGGTATGAGGGCCGGGACGGCTCCGCTGGGAAGGACGGCGGACCGTGACTTCGGCCTGCTCTGGGCCGGGCAGTCGTTGTCGCTGTTCGGAGACCAGTTCATGACGCTGGCGCTGCCGCTGCTGGCCGTGACCGTCCTGGGCGCTTCCCCGGCGCAGGCCGCGTTGCTGCCGTTCGCGCTGTTCGTCCCCTTCCTCCCGCTCGGTCTGCCGGCCGGGGCCATCGTGGACCGGCTGCCCCGCCGTACCGTCATGCTGGTCTGCGACGGCGTGCAGGTGCTGGCGTTCGGCGCGATCTGGGTGCTGGCCGTTCTGGGCGGGCTGACGTTTCCCGTGCTGTTCGCGCTGATCCTGGTGAGCGGGTGCGCCGTGGTGTTCTTCCAGGTCGCGTACACCTCCTACCTGCCCAGCCTGTACGGCGAGGCGGAGGCGCTGCATCGCGGCAACACGCGGCTGGCCCTGTCGGAGTCGGCGGCCAAGGCGCTGGGCCCGATGGCGGCCGGGCCGGTCATCACGGCGCTCGGCCTGGTCGGGGCCATCGCCGCCAACATGGTCAGCTTCGCGGCGTCACTCACCTCGCTGGCGCTGATCCGCCACCGCGAGACTGGGTTGGAGGCCGCAACGCCGGGCACCGCACCTGGATCGGCCACCACCCCAGGCTCCGGACGGGAGCCCGGCTGGATGCGGCGCGACATCGCCGAGGGGCTGCGGTTCGCGCTCCGGCACCCGATACTCCGGCCCGTCCTGGCATGCGGCACGGCCTACGTCCTGGCACTGTCCATGGTCGAGACGAGCCTGGTGCTCTACTGCCGCAACATCCTCGGCCTGTCCCCAAGCTGGATCGGCGTGGTGATCGGCGCCGCCGCGGCGGGCTACCCGATCGGGAACCTCCTGTCGACCCGGCTGATCCGCCGTCTGGGCTCGCCGCGCACACTCGTACTGGCCGCGTCGGTGTCCGTCCTGGGCATCGTCGCCATGCCCGCGCTCGGCTCCCTGGGCGGGACACCCGGCGCGATCGGGCTGGTCGCGGGGAGCATCGTGCACTGCGTCGGCGAGGGCGCCTTCAGCCCCACGTCGCTCACGATGCGTCAGGTCCTCACCCCGGCCTCCCTGTTGGGCCGGGTCGGTTCGGTGCAGCGATTCCTCCTATGGGGCGCCATCGCGCTGGGCAGTCTGCTCGCCGCCGCGGCGACAGCTCTGGGCGGGCTCGCCGCCGCGGTGTGGATCGGCGCGCTGGGCACCGTACTGTGCCTGCCCGCCCTGCTCCAGCGCGGCATCCGCGCCGCGATGACGTCGCCGGCCGAGGCTCGGCTATGACGGCGGCGTCGCGTCGCGGACCAGCAAGGCCGCCTGTACGCGGTTGGCGCACTTCAGCTTGGCGAATATGCGGCTCACGTAGGTCTTGACCGTCGCCTCACTCATGTGAACCCGCCTGCCGACCTCGGCATTGGACAACCCCTCGGCCACCAGGGCGAGGATGTCCGACTCACGAGCGGAAAGAACGGCCAGCCGCCGGACGGCTTCGCGCCTGCGTTCGTCCGTGCCGGGCGAGACCATGTCGATCACCTGCCTGGTCACCGCCGGAGACAGGTACGCCTCCCCCGCGTGGACGGCGCGCACAGCACGGATCAGCTCATCCGGCGCGCAGTTCTTCAGGAGGAATCCGGAAACGCCCCGCTGAAGCGCCAGCCGTACGTTCTCGGCGTCGCCGAAGGCGGTGAGCATCACCACGCGCGGTCCGTCCAGTTGCGCGGCAGCGGCCAGGCCGTCCAGCACCGGCATGGTGATGTCGAGCAGGGCCACGTCGACGCGGTGGCGGCGAGCGAGTTCCACGGCCTCGCGCCCGTTCCGCGCGCCGGCCACCACCTCGATGTCACCGGCCGATTCCAGGACGGTCCGGATACCCGTCGTGATGAGCGGCTCGTCGTCGGCGATCAGTACTCTGATCACGCGACGGCCTCCAGCACGACAGGGAGCATCGCGACCAGCCGGAACGTGTGCGGCTCGTCGTGGACACGCAGCAGCCCGCCCGCCGAGCCGACGCGTTCGGCCAGCCCGGTGAGCCCGGTGCCACCCGTGGAGATCGTCGGCGCGGTGCCACGAGCCGGGCTGTCGACGCCGAGCAGCAGGGCGTCGGGCTGCCAGTCGAGTGAGACGGTGACCGGCGAGCCAGGGGCGTGCTTGGCGGCGTTGGTCAGGCCCTCCTGGACGACCCGGTAGGCGGCGTGGCCCGCGCCCAGGCCGCCGAGCGGGGCGGCCTGGCCGGAACGTTCGAGCCGCACGGCGACACCGGCCCGCCTGAACTCCGCGACCAACGTCTCAATCCCCTCCAGTCCGGGCGAATCATCTCCCTCCGGCCCGGGCGAGTCGTCGCCACGCAGGCGGCCCACCGCCATGTGCAACTCGTCCATGGCCGCCCGCGCGGCGCGCGCGAGGTCGCGTACCCCCTGCCGCTGGTGCGCCGGCAGCGCGGCCACTTCCAGCGCCGCCGCCTGCACCGACATCAGGCTGAGCGCCTGCCCCAGAGAGTCGTGCATGTCCCGCGCGATGCGCAGCCGCTCGCGCAGGCGCTCCTGTTCGGCGACGAGCTCCCGCTCACGGCGCTGGTACTCCTCCTGCCGGGTCAGGTAGCGGCCGGCCAGCACGGGAAGGACCACCAGCACCACGGCCCGCGCCAGGACGAGCCACGGCTCTGGCGGCATCATGGCGCGGTGCGCGATCATGAGCAGCAGACCCACGTAGGCGACGGTCGCCCCGATCGTCAGGGCCTCCTCCACGCGTGACCGCATGCGGCGTCCGGCCCGGTAGCTCGTACAGGCCAGAAGGACCAGCGACGCGCCGGACACCACCGCCATCGGCACGGCGACCACGAACGCCACGAACGGCAGCCGGGCGCCCAGCGTCATGACGAGCGCCGTCAGCACAGCGTACCCGGCGAGCTCCCAGCCGACCGTCCCGTCCAGCCACAACAGCACCGTATCGGCGATCACCACCAGGGCGACGACAGCGAACCTGGACATGCGCGTCACTCTACTGATCCCTCAACTCCGACGACCTTCGCCTACACAAGCGACAACTTTCGCCGACAGCCCGTACGAGGGCGGCGACCCTAGCGTGGAGACATGATCCAAACCCTCCTAGCGCTGGCCGTCATGGCTCCGTCCCTTCCGGCCCAGGCGCCGCCGCAGACCCTCCAGTGGCAGCCGTGTCCAGGAGCGGGAACCTCCGAGATGGTCTGCGCGGACCTTCCCGTCGCCGTGTCGCCGCGGAGCGACAGGAAGATCATCCTGAAAGTGGGCCGCCTGCCCGCCACCGGCACCGCTGCCAAGAAGGGGTCGGTTCTGGTCAACTTCGGCGGTCCGCAGGGCGACCAGATCGCGCTCATGCGTTCCCGCCCGGAGATCTTCGCCAAGCTCCGCGCCTCGATGGACATCGTCACGTGGGACCCGCGCGGCTATCCCGGGCTCAGCAGCCCGGTGCTGCAGTGCGACTGGGGCGTGCTGCGTACCCCGCCGTTCCCCACCGACCAGGCCGGTTTCGAGCGCCTCACCGCCGAGAACCGCGCCAGGGGCGCCAAGTGCCGTGACACCGATCCCTCATTGTTCGACCACATGGACTCCGCGAGCGACGCCCGCGACGCCGAGGCCGTACGGGTGGCACTCGGTGAGAAGCGGATGAACTTCATCGGCACCTCCTACGGAGGCACGATCGCGCAGGCGTACGCCAGGCTGTTCCCGAGCAGGGTACGCACAATGTACATCGACGGCACCGGCAACCACAGCGCCCGCGACTGGGCCCGGGAACTCGGCGCCATCGCCCGCGACCAGGAACACTTCATGAAGCGGTTCCTGGACTGGGCGGAACCTGGCATGGAGCGCCGCTGGCAGGCCCTGGTCGCCAAGGCGGACGAAGAGCCGATCCCGGCTCCCCAGGTGAACGCCCGCTATGACGGGACGCAGTTGCAGGCGCTCATGTTCCAGAAGGTCAAGAGGGGTCTCGACCAGTGGGACGAGGTCGCGGCGGCCATCAAGGCCGCCGAGGGCGGTGACGCCTCCGGGTTCGCCACTTCGAGCCGTTATCCGTACCCCGGATTGCAGGGCGGCGGCGTCAAGGAATGCCTCGACTTCCCGAGGCCGACCACGCAGGCGCAGGTGGCGAGCACGGTCAAGCGCTTGCGCGAGATCGCCCCCAACACCGGCGCGGCGTTCCCGCTCGCATGGCACGCGCCGGTCACCTGCGCCGGCTGGCCGGCCCCCGTCGCCAACCCGCCGAAGTCACTGCCCAAGAAGCTGCCGCCGATCCTGGGCGCGGGCACCTGGCTGGACTTCGCGGCGACAAAACGCGTCGTGGACCAGGTTCCCGGCAGCCGGATGATCACCTTCGACGGTCCCGGGCACAACCTCTTCGCGGCGATGGCCAACCCGTGCGTCATCGATCATGTCAGCCGGTACGTCATCACTCGAGAGCTGCCACCGCGCGAAGTGAAGTGCTCCTGACCTTCCGCTATTCAACTGCGCGTTAGCGAAAAGTCAAACAACGGTCTGTAAAGTCACGCCGCGTCCCTTTATGGTGTCGATCATCACCAATCCTCCGGAAAGGTAACGCATGCGGGTCGCTCACATCCTGTTCGCGGCGCTGACGACGTCGGTCCTGTTCGCCCTCCCAGCCCACGCGGCCGACCGGCCCTCACGACTACCGGCGGAGGTGAACGGCGGAGCCTGGCCGTCGGGCCACGTCCAGGGGATCGCGATCGACCAGAAGAAGGGGTTCATGTACTTCTCCTTCACCAACCTCCTGGTCAAGACCGACCTCTCCGGCAAGCCGGTCGGCTCCGTCACCGGCTTCACCGGTCACCTGGGCGACCTCGACTTCAACAGCCGTGACGGCCGCGTGTACGGCTCCCTGGAGTACAAGGCCGCCAAGTCCTTCTACATCGCCATCTTCGACGTGGACCGCATCACCAGCCTCGACATGAACGCCGAGACCTCCGACGTGGTCACGGCCGTCTACCTCAAGGACGTGGTGGACGACTACAGCGCCGACATGAACGGCGACGGCGTCTTCGACGGCGACACCGCCAAGACCGCGGACCACCGCTACGGCTGCAGCGGCATCGACGGCGTCGCCTTCGGCCCCGCGTTCGGCAAGCGGGGCGGCGGCGACAAGCTGACCGTCGCGTACGGCATCTATGCCAACGCCGACCGCCAGGACAACGACTACCAGGTCATCCTGCAGTACGACATCAAGCAGTGGCGCCAGTACGAACGCCCGCTCACCCAGACCGACCCGCACACCTCGGGACCATCCCGCTCGGACGGCAAGTACTTCGTCCGCACCGGCAACACCACCTACGGCGTGCAGAACCTGGAGTACGACGGCCACACCGGCAACTGGTTCATGGCGGCCTACAAGGGCATCAAGCCGCAGTTCCCGAACTACTCCTTCTTCATGATCGACGGCGCCAAGCCCGCCGTGGTCAAGCCCATCGAAGGCCAGCCGCAGCCCGAGCGCGGCAAGACGCTCTCTCTGGTCGAGCGGGGTCTCCATGACCAGGCGAGCGGCATCTGGGGCTGGGAATTCGGCGGCCAGTACGGCCTGGCCTCGCTGGACGACGGCCGCTACTACGTCGCCCAGCAGGGCACGGTCGTGGAGGACGGGGTGACCAAGCAGACCGGCGTCGCCCAGCTCCACCGCTGGACCGGCAAGGCACCGGCGCCCTTCGAGCGGGTCCAGTAGCGGTCGCCCACGACATGTGCGGGTGGCGATCATCCCCGTCCGGTGATCGCCACCCGCGGCGGTCAGGCGTCGCCTCCGGCCGGCGTGGTGAAGTACGGGTGCTGCCGCAGGAACTCCAACGACGCGGCGCTGCTCTCCGTCGCGGTAGGCAGGTTGGGCACGTCCACCTCGATGACGAACCAGCCGTCGAACCCCTCTGGGAGAGCGGCGAGGACGGCGTCGAAGTCGATCGCCCCGCGTCCCGGCTCGATCCAGACCTTCGAGCCGCCCGTGGCCGTCATGTAGTCCTCGTCACGTTCCCGTGCGGCGTCCGCGGCCGCGGCGTCGACGTCCTTCAGATGGACGTTGAGCACCCGGTCGGCGTAGTCGGCGATGACCTTCTCCGGCACGGCGCCGGCCCAGCGCAGGTGGCCGGTGTCGGGGCCGAACCACAGTGCGCTGCCCGCGGTGGCGTCCAGTACAGCGCGTACCTCCGGCTCGACCTCCACGGCGGAGCCGACGTGGGGGTGCAGCCCGTACCGCACTCCTTCGGCGGCGGCCGCTTCGGCAGCCGCCGCGAGCCCGTCGGCCACCACGAGCGTCCGGTCCGCGTCGTGTCCGGTGCCGACGGCCGGGTGCGCGATGCGGTCCATCAGCAGGTCGGTGGCGATGAAGGCAGTGTCCACGCCGAGCTCCAGGTGCGCCCGCGCGTGCCGCTTGATCGCCTCGACGGCCTCGCCGTGGCGATCCCGGTCATGGAACGGCGCGGAGAAGTACCCGGGCGCGGCCGCCATCGAATGCTCCGCCAGCAGCGCGCCGTACTCCTTCGGGGTCATCTCCGGCGGCAGCTCGATCGTCAGATGCGTGAACCCCACCTCCGACAGCGCGGTCATCGCCTCCTTCAGGACGGCCCGGTCGAGCCGGTAGCCGCCCTCGCCGAGGATCCACGGCAGCGGGTTGATCGCGGTGCGGCGTTCCAGGGTCTTGTCGCTCACTCGTCCTCCAGGTCGTTGGGGTAGTCCACGAACGCGAACGCCGATCCGTCCGGCGCCCAGCTGGGCACGTTGATCGTGCCCTGCCCGCCGTCGAGCGCGACCAGCGTGGTCGGCTCCTGCCAGGCGTCGACCGACACCAGCCGCAGCTCGACCGGCAGGTCGGCGGGGTGCCCGGTGGTGCCCGGCGGGTAGCTGAGGTAGACCGCGACGTCGCCGGTCGGAGCGACATGCGGGAACCAGTTCACGCGCTCGTCGAAGGTCAGCTGGGCCAACTCGGTCCCGTCCGGCCGTACGCGGGCGAGTTGGGCGTGCCCGGGCGTGGTGGAGAACTGCTCGGTGTTGAACACGATCCACTCCCCGTCCGGCGTCCACTCGCATCCATCCGCCGGGCCCGGGTCGGTCGTGACGGCGACATCTCCCCGCCCGTCGACGCCGACGGTGTGGATGGTCGCCGACGCCCACCAGTTGTCCCCTTCCGGGGTCAAACGGACGTAGCCGAGCCGTTGCCCGTCGGGGCTGACGCCGTGCAGGAAGTGCATCCCGCCGTCATCGGCGGTGACGCGACGCGCCGTGCCTCCGGCGAGGGGGACCTGCCAGATGTGCCAGTCGTTCGCCGAGGCGAACACGGTCTCCCCGTCGGGGGCGAGGACGTGGTCGTTGTTGACGTCCGGCAGCCCTTCCGCGGGGACCTCCCGGGGCGGCTCGGAACCGTCGGCGGGCAGGAGCCAGAGCTTCCCGTCGCCGTTGATCAGCAGCCTGCCGTCGGGCGTCCAGTTCGGCGCCTCGTAGAGCCGATCGCGCGACTCGGACACCGTACGCACGGCTCCGGTGCGGCGCTCCCAGACG
Organism: Nonomuraea sp. CA-143628; assembly: GCF_050942315.1. NCBI lineage: Bacteria > Bacillati > Actinomycetota > Actinomycetes > Streptosporangiales > Streptosporangiaceae > Nonomuraea > Nonomuraea sp. CA-143628. The sequence goes on along the minus strand of NZ_CP192072.1, from coordinate 3,930,868 downwards.
CGGATCCGGGCGCACTGCCCGGACCGCAACCGCCGTTGCGGCACCTTCCGCTGGCCGCTCCCTTGCTGGTCACTCACTTAACGTCTCCTTCGGCCAGGTAGGCGCGAATGCCTTCGACAATGAGGTCATGGTCCTCCTGCGAGGACAGCCCGGAGGCGGTCGCCGCCGCGACGACCCCGGCTCCTCGTACCCGGATGGGGAAGGATCCGCCGGTCACCGCGTACTCGGCGCCCAGCCATCCGGCCGCGACCGGATTCACCCCCATGGCGGACAGGCGGGCGTCCACCAGCGCGCTGCTGGCCTCCATGCGCAGGACGACGGCGGCCTTGCGGGCGATCCAGGTGTCCTGGTCGGGGGTGATCCCCGGCAGGGCGGCGCGGAAGAGGATCAGGCCGGGCCGACGGATGTCGATACCCACCTTGTGGCCGGCTTCCTGCGCGATCGCGGTGATCCGGGTGCCCAGGCGCCAGGCGTCCGCGTGGTCGAACGCGTCGAAGACCAGCTCCTGCTCCTGACGTTCCAGCGTGGTGACGAGATCGGTCATGACGACTCTCCTTCGAGTCAGGAGGCGGCGAGCTGGGCTCGTGCCTGGTCGATGGTGTCGAGGATCGAGACGGTCTCGTCCAGCGTGTGCACGGGCGATTCGGTACGGCCTTCGCCGACGAACCGGGCCAGCGCCGTGGCCTCCCACGAGAGCCCGGCGAAGAGCTTCAGGTCCGTCGGGTCGCTCCAGGTGAGCACGGGGGCGAACGGGTTGGTGTCCGCGAGCGTGAAGGACGTGGGGGTGTAGAAGCCGCCGTCGATGCTGATCGTCGCGGCCGATCCGGCGATCACGGCGGTCATCGAGGTTCTCGCGAGGATCGAGGAGTACAGGGTGGACTGCGCGTCGCCCTCATGGGTGAGCACGAGCGTCGAGTAGGCGTCCACGCCCGTCTTCGTCATGCCGCCCACAGCGACGACCCGGGTCGGGTCGCCGAGCACCATCGAGGAGAGCTGCACCGGATAGATGCCCAGATCCAGCAGCGCGCCGCCGCCGAGCTCGGGCCGGTAAAGGCGATGCTGCGGATCCGCGGTGATCGCCTGCCCGTGATCGGCGAGTACGACACGAACCTCCCCGAGCACGCCGTCGGCGAGCAGCTTGCGGATGACCGACGTCTGGGGCAGGTAGCGGCTCCACATCGCCTCCATCGCCAGCACCCCCGCGGCGCGTGCCGCGTCGGCCAGCGTCCGCGCCTCGGCCGCGCTCACCGTGATCGGCTTCTCGATCAGTACGTGCTTGCCCGCGGCGATGGCCGCCAGCCCGATCGAAAGGTGCTCGCTCTGCGGCGTCGCGATGTAGACGACATCCACCTCCGGATGCGTCACCAGCTGCTCCGTGGAGTCGAGCGCGAGCTCGATGCCGTGTTCGGCGGCGAACGAAGCCGCCCGATCGGCCGAGCGGGACGAGACCGCCACGACGCGCTGCGCGGTGTGGGCGCGCAACGCCTTGGCGAACTCACCCGCGATCCATCCCGGTCCGACGATGCCCCACCGGAGCGACGGCTCCCCCGTGCCTGACAGGTAGAGGTCGGGGTCGGGGAGATGAGAAGGCAGCATGTTCACTCCATGTCATCGACGTTCTAGAAAACTGACTTAGCACGAGCTAAAGTTACGCGCAGGTTAGCACGAGCCAAATTGTGTTGACCGAGTTTCTGGCGTTCGGATTCGAACTAAAGGAGGCGTCGATGTCGACAGAACTGCCGGCGCGCTCGCACACACCCCCCCTCCCCATCCAGCCAGTCCGCAACTGGTACCTCGCTGCCCTCGGGATAGCGCAGTTCGGAATCTTCGTGGCGATCCTGTCGCCGGTATTCGTCAGCATGCAGCTCAAGGCGCAGGAGCTGAACCCGGGCAACCCCGCGGCCATCATCGGCACCGTGCTGCCCATCGGCGCGCTCGGCGCCCTGATCGGGAACCCGCTCTTCGGAGCACTGAGCGATGCGACGAAGACGAGGTGGGGGCGTCGCCGGCCCTGGCTCCTCGGCGGCATCGTGGCGCTGCTGGCCGGCCTCGCTTGGGTCTCGGTGAGCACGAACGTACTCACGCTGACCATCGCCTGGCTGGTCTGCCAGCTCGCGTCGAACGCGGCGTCCGCGTCGCTGGTCGCGAGCTTCGCCGACAACGTCCCCGAAGCACAGCGCGGCCGCGCGTCCAGCGTCCTGGCTCTCGCGCAGAACCTGTCGGGCCTCGTCGGCAGCTACGGCGCCATCCTGCTCGTGAAGAACCTGCCCATGCTGTTCATCTTGCCCGGCGTCATCGGCGTCGCCTGCATCGTCGTCTACGTCCTCGTCACCCCCGATCGTCTCCCGGACACGCCACCCCGCCCGATCTCCCTCGTCCGGATCATCGGCACCTTCTGGACGAACCCCATCAAGTACCCCGACTACGGCCTGGCCTGGTGGTCGCGGTTCTGCATGATCTTCGGGGCCTTCATGTTCACCACCTATCGGCTGCTCTACATGCAGGGCCACCTGAACCTCAGCGCGACCGACGCGGTCGCGGTGGTCGCCAACGGCGTGCTCTTGTACACGATCACCTTGTTCATCGGCACCACCATCGCCGGCTGGCTGTCCGACAAGCTCCGTCGCCGGAAGATCTTCGTGGCCGGCTCCTCACTCGTGTTCGGCGTCGGGCTGGTCATCCTCGCCTTCGCCGACAGCGTGAGCGTGTTCTACGTGGCCGAGGTCATCATGGGACTCGCCTTCGGCATCTACGCGGCCGTCGACACGGCTCTGGTCATCGATGTCCTGCCGGATCCCGAAAAGCCGGGCAAGGACCTCGGCGTCATGAACATCGCCAACTCCCTGCCCCAGTCCCTCGCCCCCGCGCTCGGGCTCATGCTGCTGGGTATCGGGGGTGGCGACAACTACCCGGCGTTGCTCTGGGGCGCGGGCATCATCACCGCCATCGGCGCCGCGCTCATCATCCCCATCCGCGGCGTCCGCTGACCCCAGCCCATCAACGCGGCCAGGTCGTGACGTGCTACCCGCACGTCACGACCCGATCGTGGTCGTACGTCACGACCTGGTCCGGACGCCGGTCCACCCGCACATCACGCCCCGGTCCGCACGAGCGTCACGACCTAACCCGATCCGGAGGGGCGTCACGACCTAACCCGAACAGGCCCGGTCGACTCGCGAATTACAAGCTCCGTCCGCGTCGCGCTCACCCGGCGCGGCTTGTCACCGCACTCGAGCCGCTCCATCACCGACGCCAAGGTCGCCTCGACGGTGGCCTCAACATCCTGCCGAACCGACGTCAGCCGGTGGTACGACAGCGACGCCAGGTAGCTGTCGTCGAACCCGACCACGGAGATCTCGCCAGGCACCGGCACATTCGCCTGCGCGAACACCGCCAGCACACCCACCGCGCACTGGTCGCCACAGCACACCAGAGCGGTCGGCCGCCGGTCGCGCCCCAGGATCTCGCGCGCCGCGCTCGCGCCGTTCTCCTCGGAGAAGCCGCTGGAGAACACCTCGATCCGATCCTCCAGCCCGAACGCGGCCATCGCACCGCGGTAGGCGTCGGCACGATCCCGGCCTACATTCCCTCCGAGCCCACCGACATAGACGATGTCACGATGCCCGAGCTCCACGAGGTGCCCGATCGCGAGACGAAGACCCTCCACCTCGTCCACGTGAACGTTGTCGACGTCCGGCTTCCGCACCCATTCCCCGAGCCACACCACAGGCACGAGATCGCAAGCCTCCGCCAGGGCGCTCGACCCCGGATCCGGATTGAACGCGACTAGCGCCTCCACCCGTTGCTCCATCAGCTCAGCGACGACGACATCCGTCGACCGCTCAACCGTCCTCGGGCCCAGCGCCAACCCGAAGCCCTCCTCGGCCGCCCGCACGAACAACCGCTCCACGAAGCGCACCTGAAACGGATGGCGGATCTCGAACACCGCTCCGATCAGGCGCGTACGATTCTGGCGCAGCAGCCGCGCCGAGGCATTCGGCCGATACCCGAGCTCGCTCGCCGCCGCGAGGATCCGCTCCCTCGACTCCGCACTCGGCCCGGGAACATCCCGCATCACCAGCGAGACCAGCTGACGCGACACACCCACATGGTCAGCGATGTCCTGCATCGTCGGCAGCCGACCGGAACCCTTGTACTTCCGCGGCGTCCGCGCACCATCCACGCCGGTCGTCATACGTACCAGTCTCGCACGTGCTAATCGGGACGCGCGTCGCAAGCGAACCGGCCGCCTCGCCTCCTCAGAGGAACTCGTCTCCTCAGAGGAGAAGGCCGAGGAGTAAGGCGTTCCACCGCGCGTTCGCCTGCCGGGCATTCCATCGGTGGCTTTCGTCGACGATCCGCATGTTCGGCTCGTTTCGGGTGCGTCTGATAAATCGCTGGCCGCCCGCCTGGCACAGTTCGTAGAAGGGGCTGCCGCACTCGCAGGTCCACGCGACGACACGCACGTCTCGGCCGTGGTCACGCGGCGCGCTCCACGTCAGTCGCTCGGCATGCGACTGTGCGGGGGACGTGTGCGGGCTGATGCAGTGAGGCGGAAACCAAGCTTGATCAATTGTCCAGGACACTCCGGTGCACCTCATTTCGCGCCCTCACGTTCTCGCCGCACCGGCGGACGTGCCGCTCTTGGTGGACATCTCCACCCAAACCACCTGCCGTCGGTAACCCCCATCGCGCACGCCCCAACCGACCGCGACCGCCTCTACCAGCCACAACCCCCGCCCGCCACACTCGCCGACGTCGGCGTTACGCACCTCAGGAACGGTCACCGCCGCCCCTTCGTCGATCACCTCGATGTAGGCCGTCGCGGCATCCAGGGAGGTGACCTCCACCGTGACGAACCCGCCAGGCTCGCCGGATGCGGTGTGCGACACAGCGTTCGTCAGCAGCTCACTCACCACCAGTTGGACATCGTCCACGTCCTCATGCCCGGAGACCCTCAGCACCTCCCCCACACACCGGCGAGCCACCGACACCGAACGCGTCACCCCCGGCAATACGATCTCGGCCAGAAACAGCCCGCCCATTGGGCAACCTCCACGATTCGATCGGGCGCGTTCACGTCCCATAGGAAACTCCCGACCAGCCTGCTGCGGAAGACCGCTGAGCGTGGACGCACGGCCGCGTCAAGCCCCCTCCGGTCCCCTGCCACTCCCTGAAGGTCGCCGCCATGTTGACGATCTGCTGACCATCGATCAACCGAGCGTTACCATGGGCTCAGGGCCCGGCCAGGTCTCTCAGGAGGCGCTGTGAACGTCGCACATCACCGCCTGACGCAGGCTCGGCAGCTACACGGCTGGTCACAAACGGACCTCGCCGAGCAGGTGCTAGTCGCAGGCGCTCGCGAGCACGTGAATGTGGCGACCAGCAAGAAGACGGTCTCGCGCTGGGAGCACGGCCAAGTCCCCGACGTCGTCACGCAGGAACTCCTCGTCAAGGTGTTCGATCTCCCCGAAGGGGAGCACCTGCTGGCTCCGTGGCCGCTGTGGCTACCCGCTCCTGACGTTCCCGAGCTGTACTATCCCTGGACCCCCAGAGGTACGGTGGAGGTCCTGGCTGATTCGCTGAGGAGCGGACGTATGGACCGTCGCGGGTTCGTCATCTTGTCCGGCGTCACCTTGACCACGCTGCTCCACGACTGGCTGATCACCGAACCCGAGATTGTCCACGCCGCTACCGGGTCCGGCCGCCGCGTCAGCACCGCGATGATCAGCCGCATTGACGAACGCATCGCCGACCTGCAACGCGCCGATGACACCCTGGGCGGCGGCGACCTGATCGGCGAAGCCGAGGCCCACCTGTCGCTGGTCACGCGCCTGCTGAGCGAGAGCTCCTACACCCAGGCCCAAGGCATCCGCCTCAACGCCCAAGCAGCCGACTTGGCACGAATGGCCGGCTGGATGCGCTTCGACGCCGGCCAGCACGCCACCGCGCAACGCTACTTCCACGCCGCCCTGCGCTCCGCCCACACCAGCGGTGACCGTCTACTGGGCGCGAACATCCTCGCCTTCGCCGCCATCCAGCAGTACTCCGTGGGCAACCCCCACGAGGCCGACAGCATGGTCCGCACGGCTCAAGCCGCGGTACGCGGGCGCAGCACCCCGACCGTCGATGCGATGCTGCACGCCCGCCAAGCCAGAGCGCTGGCCAAGACGGGCGATGCCCGCCGCTGTTACCACGCGCTGAACCAGGCCGTTGACTGCCTGAACAAAGGCACCAGCGACGACGACCCACCTTGGGCATACTGGGTCGATCGCGCCGAAGTGGACATGCTGACGGGCTCGTGCATGCTCGACCTGGGCGACCCTGCCAGAGCACAGCAGAAATTCTCCGAAGCTGCCGCCGGATACGGCCCAGGCTACGTACGCGACCACTCTCTCTACCTCACCCGGATGGCCACAGCCCAACTGCAGCAGAAAGACCTCGACCGGGCCTGCGACTCCGCCGGTCAGGCCATGAGCTTGACGGAGCACATCAGCTCCACGCGCAGTACCGACCACATCCGCGACTTCGTTGAACAGCTGGCTCCACACAGGACGGAGCCGCCAGCTCGCAACTTCTTGGACCGCGCCCGCACCGTGCTCAGCGTTTGACCATTCGAACGGCGGGACTGGCTCTCGGGAAGGCTGGACACCCGTCACACACGCAGAAGGGTGACCTGGCGGCCGGACGGTGTGGTCGCCTGCTCGAATCCGCCTCGTTCCTTCCACGGTGGGGCTTCGGGGCGCCGGTCGAAGATCACGAGCACGCCGGTGGTCAGGGTGAGGCGGTCCAGGTAGCGGTCGAGTTGTGCGAGGCCGTCGGGTTTCGGGTCGTTTTCGCCGACTCGCCAGACCTTCAGCTCCATGGCCTCCCGTTGCGTCAGCCGTTCGCCGTCGGGGCTGGTGTAGGACCAGCGGACCAGTACGTCCAGGCGTTTGGTGCCCGCGGCGTACTCCCGGTCGAGTTGGCCTCCGCCGTTGACCAGGCGGTGCAGGAAGGCCATGAGGATGATCTGGCAGGCGGCTTCGTGATAGCCCTCCTGCTGGATGAGGACCTCGCCGTGCTCGCGCCAGAACACGACGAACTCCTCCAGCAGCCGCGGCAGGTCGAATCGGCCGTCGGGCAGCACGAAGCTGTGTGGATCGGCCATCACGAACCGCTCCGTGCGAGCGCCCAGGACCCGCAGGATGACCTCCCGGTAGATCGGGTTCGCCACCTTCAGCGGGGGTTTCTGCTTGACCAGGCCCAGATCGTAGACGTAGGACAGGTCGTCGGAGAAGGTGGGGCCGATCTTGGGGAAGGTCCCGGCGACCACGGGCTCCAGCACCCGTTCCACCCGTGGTTCGTGCAGCCGCGCCATGAGGGAGTCCAGATGGGTGGCACGCGCTTGGATCAGTCGCTCCTGGGCCTCGTCTACCTGTGCGGTGGTGATGGCGCCGCTCACCTTCATCCGGAGGATGATCTCGTTGGCGAGGGCGTTGACCAGCCACGGCTGTCCTTGGGTCAGCTCGAAGACCCGGTCCATCGCGTCCTTGGTGAACTCCTGGCCGATCGCCTGCGTGTGCTGGTCGTACAGTTCGGCGACCTGGTCGGCGGTGAAGTCACCCAAGCGCAGCGAATCGGCGATGATGTGGCTGGCCGGATTCCACGGGCCGGGATCGCCGCCTGAGGCGAACTTGTAGTCACGCACGTCGCGCAACCCGCACAGCACCACGGACGCGGGGAAGGGGCGACCCTTATGCCGGGCGTTGTGGCCGTCGCGGAGCTGGCAGAGGGTGCTGACCATGCTGTTGCCCTGCAGAGCGTCGATCTCGTCGAGGAGCAACACCACTGGGCGCGGGCAGCGGCGGCACCACTCGCTCAGCGCCGCGCCGAACCTTCTGCCCGCCGGGGCCTGCGGCCAGGGATCGGGCGGCAGCAACTCGTCCGGCCATCCCGAGCACTCGGCGGCCCGGCGGAGGGAATCCAGCAGAAGCGCCTCCGCAGCGGCGTAGTCGTCACCGGTTACAGTGGCGGTCTCGCAGGAGAACGTCAGCGCGGCGATATCGCCCTTGGCGGTCAGCTCGGACGCCAGGGCATGCAGCACGGTCGTCTTCCCGGTCTGCCGGGGCGCATGCAGCACGAAGTAGCGGTCCATCTCGATGAGCTCGCGCGCCTGCGGGAGCCGCGGCGTGGGGGGCAGCATGTAGTGGAGCCGCGGGTCGCACGGACCAGTGGTATTAAAATATCTCGCTCGTCGTGGCCGCATGGTTACATTCTGTCATCACCCGGTCAGTCTCGTCCGCCCAGTCGGAACCATACCGACGCGTTGTTCTCGTCGTCTTCGGGCCCCATGCGTCGGCCGGCACGTCCACCATCCCCAGACCGCGGCCCGTGTCGTCGTCGAGAGTGGGGCGGCGCGTACTGCGGGGCGCTGGTGGATGAGCCGGCGTCAGTCACCTCCGCCTGGACGGTCATGCCCAACACGAAACCGGCCGCCGACAGCACCCCCGGTCCCGGACGGGCTGCCCCACGCTTCATGCCGCCACCCGGAGAGGGCGACGCTGGAGATCACGTGTGGCCAGGAAGAGAAGCACGGCCCAGACCGCGCAATAACCGCCGAACACCGCGCCGCCGCGATCGGTGAGCAGCGCGCCGCCCAGCATGCCGACCGCCCCCACCGCCGCCATGGCGGTGCACAGCCACAGCAGTAGTAGCAGGACGACGCGCCGCCAGCGACTGTCGAAACGCACCTGGGCGGCCAGCAGGAACACGATGATCAGCAGCCCGCTCCCGGCGTTGGCCCACTGAGCCGACCCCACCTCGCCTGGCCCGTAGCCCTGGTAGCTCTCGGGGGCGACGTGCGGGCCACCTGTGACCCCCAGCCGCCCCTCCAAGGCGAAGAACACCTTCGACACCACGTAAAGCCCGGTCCAGCCCATGGCCGCGTAACCCATCATCCGCATGGGCCACGACTGTGCCAGCCACGAGAGCCGTCCAGACTCCCCCGCTCGGGGGAGACCGCCCCCCAAAGAGGGGGATCACCCCCATAAAGGGGGGATCACCGTCCTAGCGGGTCACGCCTCTATGGTGCGAGTGATCCAGGAGCGGTAGTGGGTCACGTCCGTCCAGACGCCGACCCCCGGCCCGCCGTCGGGGTTGGTGGAGCAGCCGGCGCCGCCGCCCATCCGCTCGTCGACGTCGTCACCGTCGCGTGACGTGGCTCCGATCAGCTCCCATCGGCCGGCGATCATGCGGATCTGCGGGCCGCCGGAGTCGCCGTGGCAGGCGCTGGCCGCGCGCCCGGCGCGGTCACTGGTGCACAGCTCGGTGCCGCTGTTGAGGTCGACGCAACGTTTGTCGGGTACGCGTACGGTGTCGAGTTCCTGCAGCTTCTCGGAACCGTTCTCGCATCTCGCCATGCTCTCGCAGGTCATGCCCCAGCCGATGACCCGGCTCGGGTCGCCCACTCGGCCGGGGCTGTCGGCGATGCGGATGGGCGCGAGGTTCACTCGCCGGTCCAGCTGGATCAGCTCCAGGTCGCCCTTGCGCTCCCCGTCCGAGTCGCGGCCGCTCCAGTCGGGATGGGTGACGATCCGCTTCACGCGGGCGACGACTCCGCCCTTGTCCCGGTCGAGGGAGCCGATGCGTACGCGCGTCTCGCCGGGTTTCATGAGGCCCTTGCAGTGGGCGGCGGTGACGACCCAGTCGGCGGCGATGAGGGCGCCGCCGCAGTGGTGGTTGGGCACTTCGCTCAGCCGGAAGGACGCCATGAACGAGTAGGTCTCCGTCGCGTCCCTACCTCCGATGATGGCGGCGTGGTTCACGCCCGCAGCGGCCGTGGTGGTGGTGATCAGTGCGAGCCCTAGAGCCATGAGGGTGGCCAGCGCCGCCGATCGCCTGCTGATTGCCTTGAACACAAGTCTCCTATCAGTTGGGGCGGCTGAGGAGACACTTTGAACGCTGCGAACTCAACGTGATGGCAGCCGCACCGGCCCGTGATCTGAGGGGGAAGGGGTGCAACGTGGCTGGTCAGAGGCACCGCCACAGGGTCAAGGCTACCTGCGGGTGTCAAGGGTCGGCACCGAACGTGATCGCGCGATCACCCCACGATCATCGCGCGACCCTGCTGGTCAGCGGTCCGCGACAACCAACGTTCGTCATGGTCCGCGATGAGCGCGTGCCCCAGTGGTCCGCGACGAGCAACGTACGTCAGTGATGAGCGCGTGCCCCAGTGGTCCGCGATGAGCGCGTACGTCAGTGGTCCGCGATGAACAGGAAGTTCCGAGGGAAGCCCATGACGTCCCGGGGCAGCGGCGGATCCCACGGCCACCGGCCGTACGAGGCGCCTTCCTCCCCAGGGGTCTTCAGCTCCGTGACCCGCCAGCCGCACCCCGACAGGAACTCCTCCGGCTCGTCCGTGCCGAACAGCCACGGGCAGCCGTCCTCCGTCAGCCTGCGCAGCCCTTCCGCCGAGAACTCGCTGATCATCGACTGGTGGCTGAGCAGATCCCCGGCGAGCACGCTGCCCGGAGCCGTGATCTCCGCGACCCGCTCCACCAGCCGGCGAGCGTCGGACTCCGGCATGTAGAACAGCAGCCCTTCGACCACCCACAGAGTCGGCGCCGCCGGATCCCAGCCGGCCTCCCTGAGCGCCTGCGGCCAGGCGCCGATCAGGTCGGCGCCGACGACCCGCCGAACGCAGCGGTGCTGGGCGCCGAGTTCGGCGAGCCGTTTGTCCTTCTCCTCCAGCAGGTCGGCCTGGTCGATCTCGTACAGCACGGTCTCCGGAGGCCACGGCAGCCGTACGGAGCGCGTGTCCAGGCCGGCCGCCAGCAGCACGACCTGTCCGAGGTGATCCGCCTCACCGGTTCGGCTGCTCGGCCCAGGCGCGCAGCCGGAGCGTACGGAGATCACGTCGTCCAGATAGCGGGTCCGGATGGCGATGAACTCGCCGACGCCCGGGTTGTCGTAGCGGGCGAAGAGGGTCGCGCCCTCCTCTCCGGCGAGTTCCTCGGCCAGGTGGTCGGTGAAGATCGCGTCTTCGCGTCGCGACTCCTTCGCCCTGGCGGCGGCCGTCCAGCGGGCGGTGGCGGAAACAGCGTGCATCGGCACTCCTTCGGGAGGTAGATCAACGGCGCGGAGCCAGGTAGATCAGCGGCGGGGGCTGCGTACCTGTTCGAGCAGGCGCCGCATCTGCTCCGGGATCCGGGCCGGGACCAGGTGGCCGTTCTCGTCGGGACGTACGCAGGCGATCCGCTGCTCCCCGGTGGCGACCAGTTCCTCTCCGCCGTCCGGGAGCTGACGCCAGTACTCGTAGGTCATCACCGACTGGGTCTGGCCCAGCTCTCCCTGGCGCATTCTGATGACCACCTCGTCGAAGACCGCCAGTTCCCGCAGGTAGTCGCAGTGGCAGCTCACGGTCAGCAGGCGCACTCCGTCGGCGAAACCGGCCACCACGTCGGGGACGAAGTCCCGCAGGAACATCTCCCGGGCGCGGCCCTGCCAGCGGATGTAGTTGACGTAGTTGACGTTGCCGAGTAGGTCGGTGTCCTCGATGCCCACGACGTGCCGGTACTCGTACGCGTCGCCGGTCATCGGAGCTCGCCCGCCTTGCCGGCGTTCGGGTCGGTCGCGGCCAGGATCGCGAGGACGACGGGGGCCGCCACACCACGCAGCCTGGTGGACATCGTCAGGATCCGGTCATCGCCGGCGACCAGCCCCACCCAGCCGCCTTCCCGCGCCGAGTCGAACGTCAGCGCGGCGTCGACCGGCCGGCCCGCCTTCACCAGGCACTCGGCGGCCGTCCAGATCCGCGTGGCGGCGGTGTCGAAGTCCTCCCCGGTCTCGTCCGCGACGGCCTCGGCCAGCGTGAGCCGGTCGGCGCCGAGCAGCGTCGACCAGGTCTGCCTGCTCCGGGGCGTGACGGTCTCCAGGTCGCAGCCCGGGGTGGTCGTCGCCATGGTGACGCCCGCCGAGTGCGCGATAGACACAGCGTCGCCGTTCACCACCTCCGGCTTGCCGTCCGGGCGCCAGACGACCTCCGCCTCGGCACCGAACAGCCGCTGGATGGCCAGCCGGCTGGCCTGCCGCCGTTCCAGTCCATCGCCGTCGGTGTCGAACAGGACGCGGCCGGCCAGGTTCTGCTCGATGAGCACGTGTTCCAGGTACGAACCCAGCAACATGGGGACCCACTCGCGGGGCACCTCGTACTTGCTGACCAGCTGCGTCCGGAAGCCCTGCCAGGTCTCGATGACGTCGCCGTCACGGTCGGTGACCTCGATGTCCCAGCACTTGTCGTCGAAGCGGTGCCGGATATAGACGTCGGTCGGCCGCGCGCCGGTCGACGGGCCCGGCACGATGCGCTCCACTCCCGCGGGGATGGCCAGTACGGTCGGCCCGCAGGTCTGCATCGGCTGCATGTACGCGTCCCGAGCGGCCGGGTCGCCGAGCAGCAGCCGGTCGGGGAGATACCGCCCGAACCAGGAGGAGCCGGTGCCCGCGAGGAGCCGACCCGTGACGTGCTGGGCGCCGGTGCGGTGGATGCTCTCGACCAGCTTGAAGCGCGGGCCGTGGAAGAGCATCGGCCCGTAGAGGTCCGTCGCGGGGTCGAAGGCCAGCGGCGGCAGCGCCACGTCGTCGGGCCGGGCAAGCCCGAGGGTCTCAGGCTTGACGCCGGTGTGCCCGAGCGCTTCCGCCTCGGCGCCGGAGTAGTCGCAGACCGCCCGGAAGTGGTCGATCTGGAATTTGGTGGTACTCGTACGAACCGCCGTGACGACCCGGCCCGGCCCGGTACGCAGCGCCGCCACCCGCACCGTCACCGGAGCGTCCTCGGTCACGACGATGGCCCGGAGGAATTCGACGTCCTCCAGGACCGGCACGGTGTCCGTGCCGAGCAGGCCGGCCGCGGCCTGAGCCATGATCTCCATGCCCACCGTGCCCGGCACGACCGCCCCTTCCCCACCGCCGAAGACGTGCTCGGCGAGGTAGGGATCGCTGGCCCAGCCGACCTCGGAGTCGGCGACGAGCTCGATGCCGGGGTAGTAGACGCGCGGCTGCTCCAGGAAGCGCAGCAGCGGCAGATCGTCACTCCCGTCAGGGCCGGCGCTGAAGGTCACCGTCGGCATTTCGCCGAACCGGCCGGTGACCACGGTGACGACGGGCGCGCCGGGGTCGGCGATCAGTTCCCGCAGCATGGCCACCCCCTGGTCGGGCGTGATGGTGGTGACGCCCACGCGGGCGAGGTTCTCCACCGAGCCGAGCCGCTCCCCCATCCCGACGCCCGACCACAGCGACCACTCCACAGCCCGGCACCGGCAGTGCGGCAGGTCGCCCGCGAGCCGTTCGACGAGGTCGCTCTGCCACTCGTTGGCTACGGCGTAGTGGGCCTCACCCCGCAGCCCGGCCCGCCCGGTGATGCTGCCGAACGTGACCAGCAGCTTCAGCGCGCCGGTGCCGACGGCGGCCAGCACCGCTTCGAGCCCCGCGACCTTGGGGTCGATCGTGGCCGCGTAGTCGGCGTCGGTGAGCTCCCCGAGCAGCTTGGGCACGTTGCCACCGGCTCCGTGCAGGACGCCGGTGACCTTGCCGAGGTGTCGTTCGATGGCGGCGACCGCTTCGGCCACCTGCGCCCCGTCGGTGACGTCGGCGCGCACGTAGCGGGCGGTCACTCCGGTGGCCGCCATCCGCTCCAGGTTGGCGGCCAGTTCGCTGTCTTCTTCCGGATCGGATCGGCCGAGCAGGGCCAGCCGGGTGCCCGTCTCCTTGGCCAGGCTCAGCGCGCATTCGGCCGTGATGCCCTTGCCGCCGCCGGTGACGAGCAGCACGTCGTCGGGGCCGAGCGGGAGCTCGGTGCCGTGGAGCTCCACCGGCGTCAGGACGGGCTCCGTACCGGCGCCGTCGGCGTCGTAGAAGACCTCCTTGAAGCGGTCGGTCGCGGTGACCTCCGCGCTGATCCACGCGGGCGCCTCGGCCGCGTCGAGCGGGAGGGTCACGACGGTGGTGGCGACCCAGGGCGCCTCCAGGTGCAGGCTCTTGGCGAAGCCGGCCCCACCGGGCTCCTCCTGGACGATCGCGCAGCGGGTCACCTCCTTTCCCGCGAACACCGCCTCGGCGGCGGCGCGCAGCACCGCCAGCCGTTCGGCACGCGGGCCCGAGGGGAGGATGACCAGGACGCCGGTGCCGGTGGCCGCCGCTTCGAGCGCGGTCCGGACGGCGTCGGCGGCGGGATGCTCACCGATGACCTGCCAGGTGCCCTGGGCGCGCGGCGCCGTACGGCCTGACGGGGTGCTCTCGCGTCTCCCGACGGCGAAGCTGTGCATCCAGGGCGCGATGCCGGGCGGCACGATGCGGGCCGCCGCCGTCTCGGCGTCCTCGGCGGGGGCCTCGCCCGTCGCGACCAGCTGTTCCAGTGTCTCGGCGACCTGGCCCAGGGTCGCGGTGGCGTACCCGGTGGGCGCGGCGGGCTCGGACAGCCCGAGCCGGCGCATGGCCTCGCCGACGAGTTCGCCCACCACGATCGAGCTGAGGTGCAGGTCGTCCAGGAACTTGCTGTCCGCCTGCACCGACTCCAGCGGGAACTCGGCGTGCTCGGCGACCAGCCGGCGCAACAGGAGGAGCGGATCACCTCCGGCGGGCTCATCCGAGTCCGAAGACGCCGCGGAGGAGGGCGCGGCGGCGGTGACCAGCAGGGCGGAGTCGATCTCCGGGACGACCTCGCACAGGTTGGTGATGAAGGTCGGGGTGGCGGCCGGGTCGAAGGCGCGGGTGAAGCGATCCTCGAACAGCTCGCCGACCTTCACCCCGGCGCCGACGGCGAACGCCGCGCCCAGCGTCTGCAGGATGCCGGCCAGAGAGTCGTCGTCCGTACGCGTGGCGACGGCGGGAACGTCGACGATGTCGCGGGCCAGCTGGGTCAATACGAGGCCGGGTCCCACCTCGATGAGCAGGTCCGCGTCCTTGGCCGCCACGGTGAGCGCCTCGATGAAGCGGACCGGCGCGGTGATCTGCTCGCGCAGCAGTTCGAGGGGCTCGCCCACGACCGGCGCTCCGGTCACGGTCGAGATGACGTGCCGGCCGACGGGCTCCGGCCGCTCTTCGGCCAGCCGGCCCGCGAAGACGTCGGCGGCCGGGGCGACCAGCCGCGAGTGGAAGGCGTGCGAGACGGGGAGCCTGACCGCGGACAGGCCCTGGCGGGTGGCCCGCTCGACGACCCGGGTCACCGCCTCGGCGGGGCCCGACACCACGGTCTGGCGCGGGGAGTTCAGGCCGGCGACGACCACGGGATCGTCGCCGAGCAGCGCGGCCACGGTGTCGTGGTCGGCGGTGACGCTGGCCATCGCGCCGCCGCTCTCCGACAGCTCGCTCATCGCCCGTCCCCGGGCGGCGGCGATCCGCAGCGCCGCGGCCTCGTCGAACGAGCCGGCCCAGTGGAGCGCGACGAGTTCGCCGAGGCTGTGCCCGACGGCGGTCCCGGCTTCGACGCCCAGCTCGGACAGCACCCGCAGGCCGGCCACCGAGGCGGTCACGATGCGCGGCTGGGCGACGGCGGTCTCGACCTGGTCGCCGCCGGTGGGCAGGGCCGCCGTCTCGTACAGTTCGTCGACCGAGTCGAAGCGGCGGCGCAGCGCGCCCCCGTCGGCGCGGGTGCCGGAGCCCTGGCCGGGGAACATCAGCACGATGCGCGGCAGCTCGCCGAGCGTGCCGAGGAAGATCCCGGCCGCGCTGTCGAGGTGGCGTTCCGTGCCCTGCCCGGCCAGCTCGGCGACCTGCCGCAGCCGTTCGGCGAGCACGGCGGGCGTACCGGCGACCACCGCGGCGCGGCGGGTCCGGCGGCCGATCTTCCTGGCCAGGTACGCGGCGAGGTCGGGCAGTTCGGACCGGGACAGGCCGACCGCGACCTCGGCGAGGCGCTCCGCCTCCTGCCGCAGCTCGGCCGGCGAGTCGGCGTCCAGGCAGAACAGCTCGACGTCCTGAGGGGAGTTCATGAGCGTCCGGGTCCGCCCGTCCAGGCGGGGGCGGCGCCGGCGCGCGGACTCGATCACCACGTGCGTGTTGATGCCGCCGAAGCCCATGGCGCTGACGCCCGCGCGGAGCGGCGCGTCCTGCGGCCATGCTTCGGCCTTGCGGAGGGTGCGCAGGGCCGGGGAGTCGCCGGAGAGGATCTTGTGGGGCCGTTCGCAGCCGGTGGTCGGCGGGAGCACCGCGCTGTTGACCGCCATGACCGCCTTGATCAGGCCGGCCATCCCGGCGGCCGCCTTCGTGTGCCCGATGTTCGCCTTGATCGAGCCGATGACGGCGGGCCGCGCGGCCGGCGCGGCCGCCCTTCGCGCCTCGGAGATCGTCTCCAGCTCCGCGGCGTCGCCGACGGCGGTGCCGGTGCCGTGTCCTTCGAAGTACGGCACCTCCTCGATGCCGAACCCGGCGCGCTCGTAGGCGCGGTCGAGGCAGAGCCGCTGGCCGTCGGACTCCGGCCGGGTGATCCCGCCCGCGCCATCGGAGGAGACGCCCCAGCCGGCGATGAGGGCGTGGATGCGGTGCCCCCTGGCGACGGCGTCCTCCTCGCGCATCAGCACGACCATGCCGGAGCCCTCACCGGGCCAGAAACCGGCGGACCGCTGGTCGTACACGCGCATCTCGTCGACGGCGAGCGCGCCGGCCCTGGAGAAGCCGATCAGCTCGTTCGGGTCGATGCTGATGTCCACCCCGCCGGCCACCGCGACGTCGAGGTCGCCGGAGACCAGCGCGTTGCAGGAGGTGGTGAGCGCCAGCAGCGACGAGGCGCAGGCTCCGTCGACGGCGTAGCCGCCGCCGTTGAGGTCGAAGTGGTTGCAGATGCGTCCGGCGATGGTGTTGGACAGGCCGCCGGCCAGGTAGTCGCCGTCGGGAACCGGGAAGGGCGCCTTGTAGTCGTGCTCCATCCGGCCGAGCAGCTCGGTGAGCTGCTCAGTGTCCAGCTTGCCCTCCAGGGCGTTGGCGACGATGCGGCGTACGTACGGCCAGCGCAGCCTGATCCCGGCCGCGCGCTGGCCCTCGCCGGTGAGGGAGTTGCCGATGACCACGCCGGTGGTCTCGTGCGGCGCGCCCTTGCCGTCGGGGAACCCGGCGTCGGCGAGCGCCTCGGCGGCCACCTCCAGGGCGAGCCAGTGCACCATGTCGGTGTTGCGGAAGGTCGTTCCGGCCACCTTGAAGCGCAGGCGGTCGAACTCCCAGTCGCGTAACAGCGCCGCCTCGGTCGTGTAGAAGTGGTCGGGCGCCGTACGGTCCGCGGACCAGTAGTCGGACAGCCGGATGCGTTCCGCGGGCAGCCGCCGAAACGATCTGCGGCCCGCCAGCGCGTTGTCCCACAGCTCACCGGCGGTGGCCGCGTCGGGAAAACGGCATGCCATTCCTACTACGGCGATACGAGAAGTCACTGGCATCCTCAAATCGAATTGCGGAGGCGGTGGAATGCGTTGACCCGGGCCGCGCGCAGCAGCGAGCCCGGTGACGCGAACTGTTTGACGTCGATGAGCCGGGAGGCGAAGTCGTAATAATGCCTGGCCGCTCCGGCGTCGCGGGCCGCCGCGGAAAGCAGCAGCCGCTCGAAGGCGTTGAACGGCCGTACGGCCGAATAGTCCTCCATCAGCTTGTGATGGCTGTCCAGCGCCGCGCGGTGCGCTTTGCCGTATTCCGCCAGACCCGGCAGCACGTCGCCCTGGCCGGCCACGGCGCCCCCGACCGCGTCGACCAGCCACTGCGCGGACTGGAACGCCCAGCCGCACCCCACTCCCCACAGCGGGTCGGTGGCCAGGGCCGCGTCGCCGACCAGGGCGAGTCCCGGTCCGTACGGCTTGCGGTAGAGGTTGGGCAGGTCGAGCGTCCCGACGATCTTGGAGACGCGTTCGGCCTCGTCGATGCGCGGCGCGTCAGGAAGGGCGCGGACGAACCGTTCGAAGCTGCCTTCGAGGTCAGCGCGGAAGGCGGAGCTGTGCTGTTCCTTGTTGGGCGAGCAGGCGATCACGGTGACGCCGTCGTCGTTGGGGAAGGCGAAGGCGGTGTCCGGGTCGAGGAACCACACCCGGCTCGGCGCGTCTTCCGGCAGGCCACGGTACTGGGCGAAGAAGCCCAGCCGGTTGTTGGCGCTCAGCCTGACGGGCAGCCCACTGAGGGCGCCCACGGTCGAGTTGCGCCCGTCCGCGCCCACGACCAGCCGCGCCGTCAGCCGGTTCTCCACGCCGCCCGCGGTGACGCGGACTCCGGCGAAACGGCCGTCCTCCTCCAGGAGCCCGTTGACGTTCTGGCCGAGCCGGAGGTCGACTCCCGGCGTCTCGGCGGCGAGCCGTCTGAGCAAGGGGTCCAGGGTCTGGCGCCGGATGTTGAGTCCGTGCGGAAGCGGCTCCGCGCCGGGCGCGGGCCGCGGCTCGATCCAGCCCCAGGGGGTCCACAGGTGGGTGACGTGCCGGTGTGCCCCGGCCTGTTCGAGCAGCGGCAGCAGGCCCAGCGTCTTGATGACCGGCAGGCAACTCGGTTGCAGCGTATGGGTGCACAACACCTTGTACGCGTCCACGCCGGAATGCTTTTCCAAGAGCGCGACGCGAGCTCCCAGATTCGCGAACAGTATTGCGCCGGCGCACCCGGAAATGCTTGCGCCGACTATGACGACGTCATAGTCATCTGTCATGCGGGATTTCCCTACGAGGCTACGGCGAAGCCCACTCGGAAGTGGTTGAACCGTAAACGGGGATTGCGTTGATCATTAAAGAGTTACCCGATAGTAGGGAGCGAGCTCTGAGATCGTCAAGAGTTGCGCGGAGGCCACCCGATGTGCTCACGCAACAGCCGCAATTCGGCGGCGATGCCGGCCAGGTTCCAGTGGGCGTTGAGGCCGCTCGGGTTCGGCAGCGCCCACACCGGCACGCCGCCCACCGGCTCGGACTGGAGTCCGATCCGCGCCTTCGGCCGGGCGAAAGCCGTCCGGTACGCCGAGATCCCCAGCACGGCCAGCGCCCGGGGTCGCACCGAAGCCACCAGCCCGGCCAGCCGCGCCCCGCCCTCGATCAGCTCCTCACGGGTCAGCTCCGACGCCTTGGCACTCGGCCGGGCGACCACGTTCGTGATGCCCAGCCCGTACGACGGCAGGAGGTGCTGCTCGGCCGGGGCGAGCAGCCGGGGCGTGAACCCGGACAGATGCAGCGCGGGCCAGAACCGGTTGCCGGGGCGGGCGAAGTGATGACCGGTGGCCTCCGACATCAGCCCGGGATTGATCCCGCAGAACAACACCTCGACCGAGGGACCGAGCACGTCGTCAATCACGCACCGGAGGCTAACCCATCTCCTCGAGTTTGCGCCCCTTGGTCTCCCTGACGAACTTGGCGACGAACAGGAACGACAGCACGGCGAAGAAGGAGTACATGGCGTACGTCAGCGGCAGGTTCCACTTCCCCAGGGCCGGGAACGTCACCGTGATCGCCCAGTTCGCGATCCACTGCGCCGCGGCGGCCACGCCCAGGGCGGCGGCCCGGATGCGGTTGGGGAACATCTCCCCCAGGAGCACCCACACCACGACACCCCACGACAGCGCGAAGAACAGCACGAACACGTTGGCCGCGACCAGCGCGATCGGGCCCTGCGGGGAGGGCAGGCTGAGTCCGCGGGCGTAGGAGAACGCCCACGCGGCCGTGGCCAGCGCGATGGCCATGCCCGCCGAGCCGATGAGCAGCAGCGGCTTGCGCCCGATCTTGTCGACCAGCGAGATCGCGATGAACGTGCCGATGATGTTGATGACCGAGCTGGAGAAGCTGATCAGCAGCGAGTTGGCCTGGGTGATGCCCACCGACTGCCAGAGCACCGACGAGTAGTAGAAGATCACGTTGATGCCGACGAACTGCTGGAAGACCGACAGGGCGATGCCGATCCAGACGATCGGCAGCAGCCCGAACGCGGGTCCGCGCAGCTCCTTGATCGTGGGCCTTTCCTCGGTCTTGAGGACCTGGTGGATCTCCGCCACCCGGGCGTCCAGATCTACGTGCTCGCCCTCGACCTCGGACAGCACCGTGCGGGCCTGCCTGATCCGGCCGACCGCGATCAGGTACCGGGGCGACTCAGGGATGGTCGAGGCGAACAGCAGGTAGAGCAGGGCGGGCACGACGCACGCGCCCAGCATCCACTGCCAGGCCTGCAGGCCCCACAGCGGGTTGTTGACCTCACCCCTCGCCAGCCGGACGAAGGCGTAGTTGACCAGCTGCGAGAACGCGATGCCCAGCACGATCGCGAGCTGCTGGAAGGAGCCGAGCCTGCCCCGGTAGGCGGGCGGCGACACCTCGGCGATGTAGGTCGGGCCGAGCACCGAGGCCATCCCGATCGCGATGCCCGCCAGGATCCGCCAGAAGGCCAGGTCCCACAGGGCGAAGGGCAGCATCTGCCCGATCGAACTGGCGGAGAAGAGGATGGCCGCCACCTGCATGGTCCTGGTACGTCCCCACCAGTCGGCCAGCCGGCCCGCGATCCAGGCGCCGATGGCGGAGCCGAGCAGCGCGATGGCCACCACGATCCCGATCTCCACCGGGCCGACGTGGAAGTACTTCTGGATGCCGACGACAGCGCCGTTGATCACGGCGCTGTCGTAGCCGAACAGGAACCCGCCGATGGCCGCCGCCGCCGTGATGAAGACGACGTGGCCGAGGTTCTCCTGGTGGCCGGACTGGGTAGCCATGCGGGCCTCCTCCCCGAAATGGGGATTTACCCGGAGTCACTCCACGTACGGCCATGATTACTCAAAAACTAGAGCCGAGGGTCCACCGGCTCGGATTCCAGGGCGAGTACCCCGAAAACCGGCTCGTGGACCCGCCAGCCCGCGTCGCCTTCGGCCAGGCGCGACAGGGCCTCCAGGCCGAGCGCGTACTCGCGCAGCGCCATGGACCGCTTCTTGCCGAGGAACCGCCTGCGCAGCACGTCGAGCGACTCGGTGTAGTCGGGGCCGTAGATGATCCGCAGGTATTCGCGGCCGCGTACCTTGACCCCCGGCTGGACCCGGCCCGCCACGTACTGAGCGGGTTTGACCACCATGCCCTCGCCGCCGGCCGCCGTGAGCGACGACCACCACTCGACCGCCTCGGCCCGCGCCTGAGGCGAGTCGAGGGAGACGAACAGGTGCCTGGTGCGGGTGATCAGCGGCGAGTCCAGCAGGGCGAGTTTCTCCAGGTGCCAGGCGTGCGGCTCCAGTGCCGTGGCCCGGCCTTCGCAGGCCAGGATCTGGAACGGCGCCACCCGTACCCCCTCCAGACCGTCGACCGGCCAGCAGTAACGCGCATAGGCGTCGCGGAACAGGGCAGCGTTGTCGGTGCGGCGTCGAGTGCGGGCGAGCAGCCCGCCCACATCCAGCCCGCGCCCGGCGGCCGCCTCCAGAGCCGACACGGCCTCGGGCAGAGCCGCGCGCGCCGCCGCGCCGACGGAGGCGTACTGGCTCCTGATCAGCTCGCCCGCCTTGGCCGACCAGGGCAGCAGCTCGCAGTCGAGCGCCACCCAGTCGGAGCCGAGCTCGGCCCAGAGCGGCTCGCACGCCTCGCGCAGCCGGTCCACCAGCGGTGCCATGTCGTCGAAGAACGGGCGCCCGGTACGCGTGTAGACGGCGCCCGCGGAGCCGTCGGTCACGCCGAACCGGGCCGCGGCCACCTCGGGAGTCCTGGCGAGCACGGCGACGGCCCGCGAGCCCATGTGCTTCTCCTCGCACACGACCTCGCTCACCCCGGCGGCGGCGAACTCCTCGAACGCCTCGTGCGGGTGCTCCAGGTAGCCGTCGAGCGCGGAGGTCTCGGGCGGGGCCATGGTCGGCGGGAGGTAGACCAGCCAGCGCGGGTCCACGGCGAACCTGCTCATGATCTCCAGCGCGGCGGCCGCGTTCTCCTCCATCACCTTCACGCGGGTGCCGAACCGGGTCTCGATGTGCCTGGTGCCCTGGACGTCGCCGATGTCGAGCATGCCCGGGTCGCGGGCGAACTCGTTGCCGAGCGGCTTGACCGACTCGTACCAGACCTTCTCGGCGGGGACGGAGACCAGCTCGCGTTCCGGGTAGCGCAGGGCGGTCATCGTGCCGCCGAAGACGCAGCCGGTGTCCAGGCAGATGGTGTTGTTGACCCACTCGGGCCTGATCGTGGGCGTGTGGCCGTAGACGACCATGGCCCGGCCCCGGTACTCCTCGGCCCAGGGGTAGCGGACCGGCAGGCCGTACTCGTCGGTCTCGCCCGTCGTGTCGCCATAGAGGGCGAAGGAGCGGACGCGGCCGGACGCGCGGCCGTGGTAGGCCTCCTTGAGCCCGGCGTGCGCGACGACGAGCCGGCCGCCGTCGAGCCGGTAGTGGCTGATCAGGCCCTCCATGAAGGTACGGGCCCGCTCGACGAACTCCGGCGGCTCGGCGGCGAGCTGGTCGAGCGACTCCTGGAGGCCGTGCGCGACCTTGACCTTGCGGCCGTTCAGCGCGCGCACCAGCTTCGCCTCGTGGTTGCCCGCGACGCAGATCGCGGTGCCGGCCGCGACCATGCCCATGACCAGGCGGAGCACACCCGGCGTGTCGGGGCCGCGGTCGACCAGGTCGCCGACGAACACCGCCGTACGACCGGCCGGGTGCTGGGCGGTCACCGCCCTGCCCTCGGCGCGCTCGATCTGCCAGCCCAGGCTTTCCAGCAGCGTCTCCAGCTCCGCGCGGCAGCCGTGGATGTCGCCGATGACGTCGAACGGGCCGGTCAGCTCGGTCTTGTCGGTCCACGCCTTCTCGTACGACAGCTCCGCGTTCTCGATGGCCTCGAGGCCGCGCAGCACGTGCACCTTCCTGAAGCCGTCGCGGGAGATCTTGCCCAGCGAGCGGCGCAGGTCCTTGCGCTGGCGGATCACCACGCCGGGCCCGAAGTCGCGGTCGGGGCGGCCGGCGTTGCGCTCGATCGCCACCTCCTCGGGGGTGTCCAGCACGATCGCCTCGGCCAGCACGTCGTGCTTCTTGGCCAGCTCGATGAGGCTGCGACGGGCCGGGTACTGGACGTTCGTGGCGTCGACCACGGTGAACAGCCCCCTGGCCAGGCGTACGCCGACGATGTGGTGCAGCAGGTCGAAGGCGGCGGGAGTGGCCGACTGGTCGTTCTCGTCGTCGGCGACCAGGCCGCGGCAGAAGTCGGACGAGATGACCTGCGTCGGCTTGAAGTGCTTGGCGGCGAACGTCGACTTCCCGCTGCCCGACACACCGACGAGCACCACGAGGGACAGCTCGGGAACGCTGATCGGGCTCATCGGGTGAACACTCCCATCTGGGTGGGCGGCCCGACCTCGGGGTCGTCGTCGCCGACAGGCTTGTAGGTGACCTGGTATCCGTACTGCTCGGCCACCCGCTCGGCCCAGGCGGCGAACTCGGCGCGGGTCCACTCGAAACGGTGGTCGCGGTGGCGCAGTCCGATCAGGAACTCGTAGCGGGGGTTGTACTCGATGTTCGGGGTGGTGACCAGCACGTGCTGGGGCCGGGCGTGGCCGAACACGACGCGTTCGAGCGCCGCCAGGCGCGGCGGGTCGACGTGCTCGACCACCTCCATGAGCACGGCGGCGTCATAGCCGGCCAGCCGCTTGTCGGTGTAGGTGAGCGCGCCCTGGAACAGCGTCAGCCTGGCCCGCTTGCCGTCGGGCATCCGGTCCAGCTTGAGCTTGCGCGCGGCGATGGTGAGCGCCATGGCCGAGACGTCCATCCCGGTGACCCTGGCGAACCTGGGCCTGGCCAGCAGCGCGCCGACCAGCTCGCCCTGGCCGCAGCCGAGGTCGAGCACACTGGTCGCGCCGAGCTCCTCCAGAGTCTCCAGTACGGCCTCACGCCGCCGGACGTTCAGCGCCTTCGGCTTGACCTCCGGCGCGTCGCCCTGGGCCGCGGCCTCGGCGGCCGCCGCCTCGTCGGCCGCGGTCTCCCCCGCCGCCGCGTCCTCGTCGACCGCGGGCTCCAGCTGCTCCTCGGTCTCGTCGCCCAGCTCGGCCAGCCTGGCCAGCGCCGTCCGGGCCAGCGCCCAGCGGCGGCCCAGGTAGCGGCGCATGATCAGGCCGCGCTCCGGGTGCCCGTACAGCCAGCCCTCACCGGCCCTGACCAGTTTGTCGACCTCGTCGGGCGCGATCCAGTAGTGCTTGCCGTCGTCGAGCACGGGCAGCAGCACGTACAGGTGGTTGAGCGCGTCGGCCAGCCGGACGGTCCCGCTGAGCGTCAGCCGGACGTAGCGCGAGTCGCCCCACTCGGGAAAACCCTCGTCCAGGGGTACGGCCTTCGCCTCGACGGTCCAGCCGAGCGGCTCGAACAGCCGGACCGCCAGCTCGGGCCCGCCGCGGCAGGGCAGCGCGGGCAGCCGGATCTCCAGCGGCATCGGCCGGCCCGGCAGGTCCGGCCTGGCCTTGCAGCGCCCGGCCCGCGCCGTGCGGAAGACATCGCCCAGGGCCACGGCCAGCAGCGAGGAGGCGGCGTAGGGCCGGTCGTTGACGTACTGGGACAGGCTGAAGTCGGGCGAGTTCTTGCCGCGTGACCGGACCAGCGCGATCGGGTCGACCTCCAGCAGCAGCGCCGCCGTGCAGCGCCCCTCGCCCGACTCCGGATAGAAGACCGTGGCCGTGCCGAACGACCGATCGAACTCCTGCACCCGATCAGGATGCTTGTGCAGGAGAAAGCCCAGGTCGGTGGCGGGTGTGGCGGTGGTCGTAATGGTCAGCAGCACGGGCCAAGTGTGCCGCAGTCCATCAAAGGGGCGCTAACGGTTATGTCAGACGTGTGGCAGTACCTCGGCCGCGATCAGCTCCAGGTGCTCCAGGTCGGACAGGTCCATGACCTGGAGGTAGACCCGCTCGGCACCGAGCTCGCCCAACTGACCGATCTTGTCGACCACCTCGGCCGGAGTCCCCGCGAGTCCGCCCGCGCGCAACCCGGCCAGGTCCTCCCCGATGGCGGCCGCGCGCCGTTCGATCTCGGCCTGGTCGCGGCCGACACAGACGGTCTGCGCCGCCGACAGGAGCACGGTACGGCCGGTCTCCGCGCTCGCCGCCCGCACCCGGTCATAAGCCTCGCTCGTGTCGGACAGCGTCCTGAACGGTACGTTGTACTCGTCGGCGAAGGCGGCGACCAGCCGGGGCGTGCGCTTGGCGCCGACCCCGCCGATGATGACCGGCGGGTGCGGGCGCTGGACCGGCTTGGGCAGCGCCGGGGAGTCGACGAGCCGGTAGTACCTGCCGTCGAAGGAGTAGGTCTTCTCCGCCGTCCACAGCCCCAGGATGATCTCCAGCTGCTCCTCGAACCGGCCGAACCGCTCCCCCACCGGGGGGAACGGGATGCCGTACGAGCGGTGTTCCTCCTCGAACCAGCCGGTGCCGAAGCCCAGCTCGACCCGGCCGCCGCTCATCTGGTCCACCTGCGCGACGCTGATGGCCAGCGGCCCCGGCAGCCGGAACGTGGCCGGGCTCACCAGCGTGCCGAGCCTGATCGTGGAGGTCTCCCTGGCCAGCGCGGCCAGCGTGAGCCAGGCGTCGGTCGACCCGGGCCCCGGCTCCCCTTCCCCGATGCGCATGTAATGGTCAGACCGGAAGAACGCGTCGAAACCCAGCCGTTCCGTGGCCTGGGCGACGGTGAGCAGGTCGTCGTAGGTGGCACCCTGCTGGGGCTCAGTGAAGATCCGCAACTTCATAAGCCTCATTATCCGCTTACGTACCACCACACAATGGACGACACCCGGAGAATGCCCCCGCCGCATCCCGCCGCTCCCGCGACGGCCATAGGATTTTGTGAGCAGCGTGGCTTTTGTCGGCGAGAGAGGGGTGAGATGGCGACCCGTCCGGAGACGGCGAAGAAGATCCTCCTCTACTGGATGGACGCCACGTTCGCCGTGATGGGCTTCATGCTCTCGATGCTGGTCCTCACCTCGGCCGGCGAGGGGCGGATCACCGTACCGCGCGCGGTGGCCGCCGAGGTGTGCGCGCTGGCCGCGCTGGTGTTCCTCCCCCTGATCCTGCGCGACGCCTACGACGACCGGCCGCGTCCCACCGCGAAGCTGGTCGCGTGCGGGCTGTTCGCCGCGAGCACGGTGGCGCTCGTGCCGTCCTCCGGCGCCACCGGGTCGTGGGAGATGGCCGGGTGCTTCTTTCTCTCGGCCCTCGCCCTCTACGTCCCGCTGTGGGCGACGGTCTGCGTGGGCGCCGCGCTGGTCGCGCTGACCACCTTCTATGTGTCGGCGGTCAGCGACCAGCCGTGGCCGGCCCTCCTGCTCTCCCTCACGCTGTCCGCCGTGCTACTGCCCGCCACCATGATGATCTGGCGCTGGCTGTGGTGGACGCTCAGGGAGGCGTACGACAGCCGGGAGGCCAAGGCCACCCTGGCCGTGTCGAACGAGCGGCTGCGTTTCGCCCGCGACCTGCACGACCTGCTCGGCCACAGCCTGTCCGTCCTGACGCTGAAGAGCGAATTGGCCGCCAAGCTGGCCACCATCGACGCGGGCAAGGCGGCGGCCGAGATGGCCGACGTACGCCGCCTGGCCGCCGAATCGCTCGCCGAGGTGCAGGCGGCCGTGGACGGCTACCGGGTGCTCGACCTGGACGAGGAACTCGCCGGCGTCCGCGCCGCGCTGGAGGCGGCGGGCGCGCGGTGCGTCATCGAGGCCAGGACCGACGACCTGTCCCCCGCCGCCCGTACGCTGCTCGCCTGGGCGGTGCGCGAGGGGGGCACCAACGTGCTCAAGCACAGTACGGCCACGCGCTGCGCGATCGTCATCGACGGTGGCGTGCTGGAGATGCGCAACGACGGCGTGCGCGGCCCCGCCACCGGCCCGGACGGGAGCGGTCTCCGTGGCCTGGCCGAGCGCATGTCGGCCGCGGGCGGCTCGTTCACGACAGCCGCCACACCCTCGGGCGAGTTCCTGCTGCGGGCGGCGGTGTCCGCATGAGGGCGGTGAGCGGCCGGCTTCGGCGGGCGAGCCGGCTCGACAAGGTGCGCTGGCTGGTCGTCTGCACCGCCGATGTCGCCAACCTGCTCGCCCTGCTCGCGCTCTACCAGCTGTACGTCCAGTGGAGAGCGGGCGTTCCCGCGGCCCTGGCGATAACGGCGGCCGTCCTGCTCCTTGTCCTGCTCGGGCTGGCCACCCGCCCGTTCAGGATCGCCGTCAGGGGCGGCCCGCGGCCGACCGCGATCCTGGTGGTCGCCGGGATCGTCACGCTGCCCCTGGCAGTCTTAGCACTGGTCTGGGCGATCCCGGTGTGGCTGGGAATGCTCGCCCCGTTCGTCCGCAGGCGCACCATCATCGTGCTGGCCGCTGGGTCGGTCGTGGTCCTCAACGCGTACGTCACGCTCGCCGCCGGGTTCCAGATCGAGGTCCTCCTCGTCCAGAGCATCCTCACCGCTCTCATCACCGGCGGCGTCCGGGTGAACCTGTGGCTGTGGCGCGTGGCCAGGGACGCCCACGAGGGCCAGGAGGCCAGAGCGAGGCTCGCGGTGTCGGAGGAACGCCTGCGCTTCGCCCGCGACCTGAACGACCTGCTCGGCCAGAGCCTCGCCGACATCTCGGCCAGGGCCGGGGCCGCCTCCCTGACCCTGCGCGAGGATCCCTCGGCGGCGGCGGGCGAGATGTTCGAGGTACGCGACCTGGCCAGGCAGACGCTGCGCGAGGTGCGGTCCACCGTGCAGAGCTATCGGGCCGTGGACCTCGACGAGGTCCTGGCCAGCGTGCGGGCGGTGCTGGAGGCGGCGGACGTACGCTGCGTCGTCCGGGCGGACACGGGCTCGCTGACCGCCGAGACCCGCACGCTGCTGGCCACCGTGGTCCGCGAAGGCGCCACCAACATCCTCAAGCACAGCAAAGCCGGACATTGCACGATAACGATCGAAGACGGGGTGCTGGAGATGTCCAACGACGGGGTCGACGGGCCGGTGAGCGACCACGCGCCGGACGGGCTCGGCGGCCTGTCGCAGCGGCTCAGCGCCGCGGGCGGCACGCTGTCGGCGGCGCCTACGGACGACGGCGCCTACCTGCTCAGGGCGGCGGTTCCGGCATGACGACGCGCGTACTGCTGGCCGACGACGAGCACCTGATCCGCGGCGCCCTGGCGGCCCTGCTCAACCTGGAGGCGGGCATCGAGGTGATCGCCCAGGTCGGCCGGGGCGACGAGGTGCTGGCCGCCGTCGTCGAACACCGCCCCGACGTGGCCGTACTCGACATCGAGATGCCCGGCATGGACGGGCTGAGCGCGGCGGAGCAGATCAGCTCCATGTGCAAGATCGTCATCCTGACCAGCCTGGGCCGGCCCGGCTACCTGCGCAGGGCGATGGCGGCGGGGGTGAGCGGCTTCCTCGGCAAGGACGCCTCGGCCGAGGAACTGGCCATGGCGATCCGCAAGGTGCAGTCGGGCGGCCGCTACCTGGACGCCGAACTCGCGGCGGCGGCCATGGCCGCGGGCGACAGCCCTCTCACCGAACGGGAACGGGACGCCCTGCGCCTGGCCGACGACGGGGCCACGATCGCGCGGATCGCGGCCGAACTGCACCTGACCGAGGGCACTGTACGCAACTACCTGTCCAGCGCGATGACCAAGCTGAACGCCCAGAACCGGCTCGAAGCCATCCGTACGGCTCAGCGGATGGGTTGGCTCTGACAGCAGAGCCCTTTTCCCCATCAACCGGATGCCTCGTCTTTGGCCGGGCTTTCAACCGCCGAAAGAGGCGCCCGAATTCTGGTTATGTGGCCGGTTCTATGCATATCGAGCAGCATGCCCGAGGGATCACCAAGTAACAGACCGAGCAAAAACATCAGCCGCTCGAACGGGGTCCGGTCATCTCCCCTGCCGAGTAGCGCGCATGCCACTATTCCCAGAATCACCATCAGCGCCACGCCTACGACCAGCAGCGCGATCGGCAGGGCACCGCCGAAGAAGACAGCGGTCACCGCCGCTCCACCGCCGACCGTGCTGTAAAGCGTCCTTCCACGAGGTCTGCGAGGGACCGGGCAGTCGTTCACGGCAGGTGTTTCGCCACCATTTGCTGCCATTCGACCCTGCCTGATCTCATTCCGCCCTGAGGATGGGAGGCGAGACGCCCGGCCTATCGCGATTCCGCGCGAGTCATCCTGCCTCCTAAGCCCAGGGTGAGCTACGCTAACCCTGCATGCAAGGTTGCATGCAGGGATGCTTTCCTTACGCCTGGGAGAAGGTCAACGATGACCGGGCACACGCTGGGCTTCCGCGACTCCGCGGAGCAAGAACTTGCCTAGATCGCCGTCGATCCAACGCCGGATGCTGGCCGCCGAGCTCCGCCGGATGCGCGAAAGCGCCTTTCTGACCGGCGAAGATCTCAAGGCGCGTCTGGGGTGGTCCACCTCCAAGGTGAGCCGGATCGAGAACGCGCGTATCGGAATTTCGACCGAAGATCTCGATATTCTGCTGGACCTGTACCAGGCCACCGCCGCCGATCGTCAACGACTGATGAAACTGCTCGACGACTCTCCCGCACATCCGTGGTGGCGTCCCCCTTCGGCTCCTTCCAACGACTTCCGTCAGTATCTGGATTTCGAAGCCGTCGCCGACTTGATTGAAGAGTGGGAGCTACGAGTAGTTCCGGGGTTATTCCAGGTCGAGAGCTATGCGCGAAGCCTGTTGAACGCATGGAAAAAGGTCGAGCACACTCTGACGCCCCGCGAACTCGACGAACGGGTGGCCCTCCGCATGCGTCGCCAGGATCGCGTGACCTCCGCTAACCCGCTCCAGCTCAATGTCATCATCGATGAATCAATCTTGTTGCGACGCATCGGTGACGCCGCGGTGATGCACGCGCAATTGGCCAGATTAATCGAGATATCCGAGCTTCCCAACGTGACTCTGCGCATATTGCCGCTCGACGCAGATCGAGAGATCATGGAAGGCAATTTTACGCTTATCAAACTCTCCCCCGGCGAAGAAATCGAGCAGCGCCTGGTCTACATCGACGGTGTGGTCAGCGGGACGATCAGCACGGATGACACCCACATATATCAATATCAGCGAACCTTTGAAAATCTGGCAGATCACGCCCTGACGCCCGAACTCACTCGCGACTTGATCGCGCGCCACGATCAACAACGCTGGATACCTGCGATGGCGCAACAGGACAACCATTCAAAATAAGGGGCACACATGATGGAAAATGATCTATTGACGGCCGCCTGGCAGCGATCGAGCCGATGCAGCAGCAACAACGGCGCCTGCGTCGAAATCGCCCGTCTGCGGGGCGGCCGCGTGGCCATACGCGACAGCAAGAATCCGCACGTCCACCCCCTGATCATTTCCGACAGCGCTTACGAGGAATTCATCAACTCGATCAAATAACCAGCTTCGGGCCAGACCCAGCCGCAATGGCGCCCGGGGAGGTGTGGAGCCTCCCCGGCCCTTACCTGAGGTGGCTCTGAACAGCGACGACAAGGGCCAGGTCTTCGACTCACGCTGCGATCGGGGCAGCACGAGCCAGAGCTGGACGCTTGGGCCTCCGGCTCGTGCCGGGTCGTAGCGGCTCGCCTGGGCCGGCGCGTACAGCTTTCAGAGTTCCGGAACACCTGGCTCGGAGGATCACATGATGTCGGATCGTACGCAGGGGACCGGCGGCGTGGACGACGCCGCGCTGGACTACTACCTGATCTTCGCCACGCCAGACGACAGAGGCCGTGGGGCGCCGCCCCTGGGGATCCTGGTCGAGGAGTTCGTGCTCTGCGACGACTACACGGCGGCCGGCATCGACAGTGTCGAATGGTCGTCGGCCACCGGCGTCTGGGGCGGTTCGTCCGCGACTGACGCCTGGAGCGGTTCATCCGCGACGAGCCGTGACCTCCGTACCGACGCCCTGCTGCGTTCGCGGGTCATCCCGGTGACCCGTCTCGACGCGGGCGACGCCTACCAGGCGTGCGGCGGGGGTGAGTTGCCGCCAGAGGCGGAGATCCGCGCCTTGTTCCGCGAACGCCAGCCGTTACCGGCCGCCGCCCCGCTCGACCTGGGCGCGACCGGAGCGCGCCGCTACCGCGTCCTGTTCGCCGGCGAACTCGGCGAGCGCGGCCTGGGAAACGTGCGGTCGGCCCTGAGGCTGGAGCCGGTCGACGACCCGATGGGCCGCGTCGTCGGCTCCGCGACGGCGACCGCCGCGGGTCACGACTTCACCTGGGAGCTGCGGCGGATCGGGCCGGGGATCGCCTGGTGCCTCGATGTGACCGTACGCCTGGGGACCGGCCCGGAGTCCGCCGTCGGGGCGCTGCTCCACCACCACCGGCAGGCGATCCGCGGCCAGGGCCTGATCCCTGTCACGATCGAACGCTTCGCCTGAGC
Source organism: Nonomuraea sp. CA-143628 (assembly GCF_050942315.1). Classification (NCBI taxonomy): domain Bacteria; kingdom Bacillati; phylum Actinomycetota; class Actinomycetes; order Streptosporangiales; family Streptosporangiaceae; genus Nonomuraea; species Nonomuraea sp. CA-143628. The sequence continues at coordinate 3,899,584 of NZ_CP192072.1, read as the reverse complement.
TCCGCACCGATGCCGGCGACAAACTAGAACAGTGAACAGGATCATCGTCTACGGCATCTCCGGATCGGGCAAGACGACGCTCGCCAAAAGGCTGGCCGCCCGCCTTGGCCTGCCCCATCACGAGCTCGACGCCCTGCATCACGGTCCCGGCTGGACCAAGCGGCCGGAGTTCGAAGCCGACGTGGACGAGTTCAGCCGGGGCGAGCGGTGGGTGACCGAGGACCAGTATCACCGCGCCTTGGGCGACCTCCTGTGGCAGCGCGCCGACACGGCCGTCTGGCTGGACCTGCCGCGCCGCACCGTGATGTGGCGGGTCGTCCGCCGCTCACTCGGCCGCGCGATCACCCGTCGCGAGCTGTGGAACGGCAACCGGGAGGAGTGGAGCGCCTGGCTCGAACCCGACCACCCGATCCGGTGGGCGTGGACGCACCACCGGCACCGCAGGACGCAGACCGCCGATCTCGTCACCCGCTACCCGGAGGTGACGGTGATCCGCCTGCGTACGGCCCGCGCGGCGAAACGCTGGCTCGGCGACCTGCCGGCGAAGGAGTGAGCCGATCCTTGCGTCACCGAACAGACGACCGAGCAGACGTCGGTCCGTCATCCTTGCGGAGGATGCGACGTCCCTACCTCCGCCCGATTCCCTTCTGGTCCGGAGCCGGTCGAAGATCAGGACATGCGAAGATTCGTTGCCCTGTTATCGGGGCTCACAATCCCGCTCCTCTTGATCACGCCGGCCACGCGCGCCGCAGAGCGGACCGATCCGGCCCGTACCGCGATCTCCTGGACGCCCTGTCCGGAAGATGCCGCGGTGGACTGCGGGACGATCACCGTCCCCATCGACTGGAAACATCCGGAAGGCGGCACCTTCCAGGTCGGGGTCGCTCGCCGTAAGGCCACCGATCCGGCGGCCAGGATCGGCGTGCTCGCCCTCGGAGCCGGTGGCCCAGGTGGCTCGGGAGTGAACCTGGTCCTCACGAGCCAGCGGCGCTTCAGCCCCGACGTGCTGCGCCGCTTCGACATCGTCGGTCTCGACCCGCGTGGCACGAACCGGAGCCACCCTGTCGTCTGCTCCACCGACCTCATGATGCAGGCGCCGGATCCGCTCATGAAGAGCCAGGCCGACTTCGACCGGAGGGTGGCCTACAACGAGAGCCTGCGTGCCGACTGCCGGGCCCGTACCGGCCCACTGTTCGACCACGTCGACTCGCTCAGCACGGCGGCCGACCTGGACGCCTTCCGCGCCGCGCTCGGCGAGCGGCAGCTGTCGTTCTGGGGCGGTTCGTACGGCACCCTCCTCGGCCAGCTGTACGCCGAGCGCTACCCGAATCGGGTCCGCGCCTTCGTCCTGGACAGCACCATGGACCACAGCCTGGGCACGCAGGCGTTCATGGACACCGAGACGTGGGGCGCGCAGGACGCCTTCGACGAGTTCGCGGCCTGGTGCGACCGGGACAGCCGCTGTCTGCAGCACGGTCAGGACGTCAAGGCGTTCTGGCGGGGACTGCTGGAGCGGGCCGATCGCGGTGAACTGCACGTTCCGGGGGAGCCCGGCACCCCGGTGACCGCGTTGATGATCGTCGACGCGGCGCTGGGCGCCTTCTATGACCCCGCCAACTGGCTACCGCTCTCCCAGTTGCTCGCCGATCTCGACAGCGGCCAGGCGACGGGCGGAAGCGCGTTGCGGATGTCACTCGCCGGCGCCCAGAAGTACGACGCCCGGAAGAGCGACACGCAGGCGAACAGCGCGGAAGAGGTCAGCCCCAATCCGCTGCAGATCTTCTGCCTGGACTACCGGCTGCCGATCCGCGACTACCGCGAGTTCTCCGGGCACCTGCGCCGCCTGGCCAAGATCGCGCCCGAAATGCGCTACAGCACGATCGCGATCGCGACGACCGTCGGCTGCCTCGGGACGCCCGGCCCGATCCCCAACCCGCAGCATCGCCTGAACGTCCGCACAGACACGCCGTTGCTGGTCGCCAACTCCCTGCACGACCCCGCGACCGTCTACCCGTGGGCGCTCGGCACGACCCGCCAGCTGGGGCGTTCGGGACGGCTGCTCACGTACGAGGGCTGGGGGCATATCGTCCTGGGGCGTGGAGCGTGCGGCAACGGGGCCATCGACTCCTACCTGCTCACGCGGACGCTCCCGGCGAAGGGAGCCCGTTGCCCGGCGGTCCCGCCCGCTGAGGTGAGTACGCTCAGCGAGCCCGTCGCTCCGCTGCCCGGCACACCCGGCTGGAGCTTCCGGTTCTGATCGCCACCCGCTCGTGCACGTGTCGCGGACACGTGCACGAGCGACCCCCATTCGCTTGATCGACTTCGCGTCGGTGCCTCGTTATGGTGGGGCGTTCGAGTCCCTTCGCCCCCCAGGAAGTATCACGTGCCCCGTCGTCATCTCTTAGCCACTCCCGCCCTGCTCATCATGGGTGTGTACGTCGTCGCGCTGGTCGCCGCCGCCGTGATCGCGCTGACCACCGGCAACCTTGGTGTGCTGTGGTGGTTGACGGTGTTCACGGAGAGGGACAGAAGCGTGGTCACCTGGCCGAATGTGCTCGTCCTGGTCCTGGCCGGACTGCCGTGGGCCTGGGCGCTGTGGCAGATCCTGCGCGGGCCGCTGGCGGGGCCATCGCCCGAGCTGGACCAGGACACGCGGCGGCTGCGGATCGCGCTGTATGCCGCGGCGACGTCCTGGCTGCTCGGCGCCGTCCTGCCGTACTGGCCCTGGTGGGCGGTGGTGCTCGACGCCGGGGTGATGTGGCTGGTCGTGACGCTGTTCGCGTCGGTGCTGGGGCCCAACCTGGAGTTCGCCGAACACGCGCGAGGCGCCGGTGTGCTGGCGTACGGAGGCTTCGGCGCCGTCGAGGTCCTCAACGTCCTCGAGTGGCCGGTGCCCGGCTGGCTGGAGCTGATCTGCGGCGTGGCGTTTCTGATCTGGACGGTGCTGCTGCTGCGCGCGCAACGACGAGACCGCCGCTGGCAGCGGGACACCGTCTGGTACGGCATCGCCGCCCTGGTATCGCCGTTCGCTGTGGGGCTGGTGGGCGCGCTGCTCTGGAGCGAGACAAACGTTTACGACGACGCCTTGGCGGCCGTTGCCGTCCTGACGCTGGTTTGGCTCGCCCGCTCGGCCCACGACCTCGCCAACCCGCGCCCCCAGCCGGGCCCGCTCTCGCCCGCGCTTTGACCATCGCGCCATCGCGAACGCCGGGCGACACCAGGCCATCCGCCGATGGAGCGCGCGGGGAGACCGCTGATCAGCCGATGAGGGCCTCGGTGATCTGGCGGGTGGTCTGCGCGGCGACCCAGGGGTTGGTGGCAGCGTAGGAGGTGTACGCGTTCAGGCCGGTGGCGAGCGCCCAGCCGCGGCCGCGGGTCCAGGTGTCGTCGTCCACGCCCAGCGCCGCGCGGAAGGCGGCCCGGCTCTCGGCCGACATCAGGGTGAAGGCGATGGTCAGGTCGCAGGCCGGGTCACCGAGGCCGAGCTCACCGAAGTCGATGACCGCGCTGAGGCGGCCGTCGGCGGTCAGCAGGTTGCCGGTGTGGAAGTCGCCGTGGAACCAGACCGGAGGGCGGTCCCATCCGGGTACGCTCAGCGCCGCGTCCCACAGCTCGGTCATGGCCTCGGCGTCGAAAACGGCACCCAAAGCAGTGTCGACCGTGGCACCCGACGCAACTCCGGACACGACCCCAGGCGCGGCGCCCGACGTGGTGCCCACCTGCGCGATGGCGGCCCGCGTGGCGCGGTCCCGGTCTGCCAGTGGCCGGCCGGTGAGATCCTCTCGGGCACTCGCGGCCGGAATGTCCCCGGGCGCGAACCGCTGAAGGGCGGTAAGGAACTCCGCCAGTTCGACGGCGGCCTCGGACGAGGAGGCCAGGGTCTCCACGGTCGCCACCTCGCCGTCCAGCCAGCGCGACACTGCCCACGGCCAGGGATAGCCGTAGCCGGGCTCACCCACCCCCACCGGCACCGGGATGGCCAGCGGCAGGTGCGGGGCCAGCCGGGGCAGCCACTCGTACTCCTTCTTGGCCTGCCCTATGGCCCCGGTGTGGCGAGGAAGCCGGACGGACAGCTCCGCACCCAGCCGGTAGATCACATGGTCTGAGCCGGCCGGTTCGAGCAGCTTCAGGGGCAGCTCGGCCCACTGCGGGAACTGGGCGTCGACCAGACGCCTGACCAATGTGGCGTCGATGGGCGGGCGGGTGTCCGTAGCGCTTGCCAAGACCAGCTCCCAGGGGTCGGCCCATGAGGACTTGCGGTTGAGGTCAGTTTCGATCACGAAGCCGCTGGGAGAGGCGTCATCCCCTGGCCAGCAGCGCCACGCACTCCACATGGTGGGTCATCGGGAAGGCGTCGAAGGCCCGCAGGTCGACCAGCCCGTAGCCGTCGTCGCCGAACCAGGCCAGGTCGCGGGCCAGCGTCGCCGGGTCGCACGAGACGTAGACGATCCGCGAGGACTCCAGCGCGGTGATCCGGTGGACCACGTCGCGTCCCAGCCCGGACCGGGGCGGATCGACGACGACGATGTCGGCCCGCTCGATCTGGAACCGGTCCAGCGCCTCCTCCACCCGTCCGCGTTCCACCCGGGCCTGCGGCAGGTCGCGCAGGTTGGCGCGGGCGTCGCGGACGGCCGACGCCTCCGACTCCAGGCCGAACACCGCGCCCTGCTCCCCCACGCCCTCCGCCAGGCCGGCGGCGAACAGGCCGACGCCGCAGTAGAGGTCCAGCGCCCACTCCCCCGGCTCCGGCGCGGCGTAGGACAGGACGGCGTCCAGCAGGGTCTCGGCGGCGCCCGGGTGCACCTGCCAGAAGCCGCTGCCCGCCACCCTGAACTCGCGGTCGCCCACCTGCTCGCGCAGCACGCCCGAGCCCTTGCGCGGGACGGTGTGGCCCTTGCCCTGGTCGAGCAGGATCGAGGCGGGCGCGTCGAGGTCGGGCACGGTCACGCTGCGCCTGGGGCGCGGCCTGACCACCACGGCCCGGTCGCCGGTCGAGGAGGCGATCACCTCGACGGCGGAGGCGCCCTGCCACTCGCGCTGCTCGGCGCCGACGGCCTCCACCTCCGGGTGCGCGATCAGGCAGGCGTCGACCACCTCGATGTCGTGCGAGCGGTGCCTGCGGAAGCCGAGCTCGCCGCTCGGCCGGGCGGCGAACTGTACGCGGGTGCGCCAGCCGAGCCCGTCCTTGGCGCCCGGCACCTCCTCGACCACGATCTCGCGCTCGATGCCGGCCAGCCTGCTCAGCTGCTCGGCCACCACGGCGGCCTTGAGGCCACGCTGGGCCTCCTGGGTGGCGTGCTGCCAGTCGCAGCCGCCACAGCGGCCGGGGCCCGCGTAGGGGCACGGCGGGACCACGCGGTCGGGCGACGGGTCCAGCACCTGCACGGCGTCGGCCCGGAGGAAGCGGGTGGTCTCCTCGGTGACCTCGGCGATGACCCGCTCGCCGGGCAGCGCGTGGCGTACGAACACCACGCGCCCGTCATGGCGCGCCACGCACCAACCGCCATGGGCGACCGGACCTACCGTCAGCTCGAGAGATGCCTGTTCCACACGGACACCCTATGCCCTGACCGGCACTGCCACTTTCCGGACTTAGCCCGTTACGCGGAGTGGTCTCCCGCCTTGACCTGCTTCTTGACCACCTGATGTCCCGCCCGGCGCGAGGCACCCGGGGCGGCCGGCTCGGGGCGGCCCTTGAGCCGGTCGGAGGAGTGAAGCTGCCACGGCACGCTCGTCACCATGACGCCCGGCTTGAACAGCAGCCGCGCCTTCAGCCGCAGCGCGCTCTGGTTGTGCAGCAGGTGCTCCCACCAGTGCCCGACCACGTACTCGGGGATGAACACGGTGACCACGTCGCGCGGCGAGCGGCGGCGCAGCGTCTTGACGTAGTCGAGGATCGGCTGGGTGATCTCCCGATACGGCGAGTCGAGCATCTTGAGCGGCACCGGGATGCCCAGGCGCTCCCACTCGTCCTGAAGGTGCCGCGCGTCGGCGCCCTCGACGCCGACGGTGATCGCCTCCAGGGTGGACGGCCGGGTGGCGCGGGCGTAGGCGAGGGCACGCATCGTCGGCTTGTGAATCTTGGAGACGAGCACGATCGCGTGGTTGCGCGCCGGCAGCGTCGACTCGTCGTACTCCTCGGTGATCTCCAGCTCGGCCGCCACGTTGTCGTAGTGGCGCCTGATCGCCTTCATCATGAGGAACAGGATCGGCATCGCGAAGCACACGATCCAGGCGCCGACCAGGAACTTGGTCAGCAGTACGACGACCAGCACCAGCCCGGTCATGATGCCGCCGAAGGCGTTGATCACCCGCGAGCGGTGCATCTGGTGCCGGATCTTGGGGTCGGTCTCCGTCTTGAGATGGCGGGTCCAGTGGATGACCATGCCGATCTGGCTGAGGGTGAAGGAGACGAAGACGCCGACGATATAGAGGTTCAGCAGGCGGCTGACGTCGGCGTCGAAGCCCCACAGCAGCAGGCACGCGCCCAGCGCCAGGATGACGATGCCGTTGGAGAAGGCCAGCCGGTCGCCGCGGGTGTGCAGCTGGCGGGGCAGGTAGCGGTCCTGGGCCAGGATCGAGCCGAGCACCGGGAAGCCGTTGAATGCGGTGTTGGCGGCCAGGAACAGGATGAGCGCGGTGACCGCCGAGATGATCACGAACGGCAGCGAGCCGCCGCCGAAGACCGCGTCGGCCACCTGCGAGATGATCGGCTGCTGGTAGTAGCCGGCACCGACCGGCTGCCCGTCGGGCCCGTGCAGGTCCGTGGCCACCACGGACGGCTCGGCCACCTTCACGCCCGAGGCCAGGCCCAGCGCGATGATGCCGCCGAACATGGTGATGGCGACCAGGCCCATCATGAGCAGTGTGGTGGCGGCGTTCTTGCTCTTGGGCTTGCGGAAGGCGGGCACGCCGTTGCTGATGGCCTCGACGCCCGTCAGCGCCGCGCAGCCGGAGGAGAAGGCGCGCAGGATGAGGAAGGCGGCGGCGAAGGTGGTCAGGTTGGTCTGCTCGGCGTCGATGGTGAACCCGGCGCTGGGTGCCCGCAGCTCGTCGCCGAGCACCAGCAGCCGGAAGCCGCCCCAGGCGATCAGCCCCAGGACCGCGATCATGAACGCGTACGTCGGGACGGCGAAGGCGGCCCCCGACTCGCGCAGACCGCGCAGATTGACCACGGTGAGCAGGACGACGATGACGATGGCGACGGCCGGCTTGTGCTCGCCGACGAAGGGGATCGTGGCGCCGACGTAGTCGACGCCGTTGGCGACCGACACCGCCACGGTCAGCACGTAGTCGACCATGAGCGCGCTGGCCACGGTCAGGCCGGCGTTCTTGCCCAGGTTGGTGGTGGCCACCTCGTAGTCGCCGCCGCCGCTGGGGTAGGCGTGCACGTTCTGCCGGTACGACGCCACGACCGTGAGCATCACGACCACGACGGCGATCGCGACCCATGGGCTGTAGGCGTAGAACGACACTCCGGCCAGCGACAGGATGACCAGGATCTCCTGCGGCGCGTACGCCACGGAGGACAGGGCGTCGCTGGCGAAGACCGGCAGGGCAATGCGTTTGGGCAGCAGCTGCTCGTGGAGCTGGCCGCTGCGCAGCGCCCGGCCCACCAGCACGCGTTTGACAAGATCCGTTACCTTCGCCACGTTACGAGATGCTAGCCCCCCGCTGTAGGGGCGCCGACGTTGCGCTCCCTTATCGCGCCATACTGGTGTCGAGCAACCGGCCGACCGCGAAGTGCGGGGGAGTATGCATATAGTGATCATGGGATGTGGCCGGGTCGGTTCGACCTTGGCTCACATCCTCGAGGACAACGGCCATACGGTCGCGATCATCGACCGGGATCCGCAGGCGTTTCGCCGGCTGCGGGCCGGTTTCCGGGGGCGCCGGGTGACCGGTGTCGGATTCGACCGCGACGTGCTCACCGAGGCGGGCATCGAGTCCGCTTCCGCGTACGTGGCGGTCTCCAGCGGTGACAACTCCAACATCATCTCGGCGCGGGCGGCGCGCGAGACGTTCGGCGTCGACAATGTGGTGGCCCGCATCTACGACCCGCGCCGGGCCGAGGTCTACCAGCGCCTCGGCATCCCGACGGTGGCGACCGTGCGGTGGACCGCCGACCAGATCCTGCGCCGCATCCTGCCCGAGGGCGCCGAGCCGCTCTGGCGCGACCCCACCGGCACCGTGGTCCTGGCCGAGGTCGCCACGCACACCGGCTGGATCGGCACACGCGCCGTCGAGCTGGAGGAGCGGGCCAGGGTCCGCGTCGCCTACCTCAACCGCATGGGCGAGGCCCTGGTCATCGCCGACGACACCGTGATCCAGGACGGCGACGTGCTGCACGTCATCGCCGCGGAGAGCGACATGGACCGGATCAACAAGGTGCTCGCGGCGGCACCGGAAGAGGACCACTGATGCGCGTCGCCATCGCCGGAGCGGGGGCCGTGGGCCGGTCCATCGCGGCCGAGCTGCTGGAGAACGGCCACGAGGTCCTGCTGATCGACATCGACCCCAGGGCCATCAAGATCGACAGCGTGCCGCGGGCGGAGTGGCTGCTGGCCGACGCCTGCGAGATCGCCTCGCTCGACGAGGCGGGGCTCAACAACTGCCACGTCGTCGTCGCCTCCTCCGGGGACGACAAGGTCAACCTCGTGGTGTCGCTGCTGGCCAAGACCGAGTACGGCGTGCCGCGCGTGGTGGCCAGGATCAACCACCCCAACAACGAGTGGCTGTTCAACGAGTCGTGGGGCGTGGACGTCGCGGTCTCGACGCCGCGCCTGCTGAGCGCGCTGGTCGAGGAGGCGGTGAGCGTCGGCGACCTGGTGCGCCTGATGACCTTCCGTCAGGGGCAGGCCAACCTGGTCGAGCTCACCCTGGCCGAGGACGCGCCCGTGGTGGGCCAGCGCGCCGGCTCGGTGCCGTGGCCCAACGACTCGGCGCTGGTCGCGATCCTGCGCGAGGGCCGGGTGCTGGTGCCGACCAACGACGATCCGCTCGAGGCGGGCGACGAACTCCTCTTCGTCGCCAACCAGGAGGTGGAGCAGGAGCTGGCGCACCTGCTCTCACAGCACTGAAAAACGTCAGGCGGGGGCGACCGGCGGCTTGATCGGCGTTCGCCCCTTGCCGAGCAGCCACAGCATCGCGCCGAGCGCGGCCACCTGGAGCGGCCAGCCCATCGCGATCTTCGCCACACCGAGGGCGGCCACGGCCTCGTCGCCGCCGCCCAGCAGCCACACGGGCAGCTGCACGGCCACCCTGACCACGCACGGCAGCATCAGCAGCCAGGTGAGCTTGACGCAGAGCTTCACGATGCCCGGATCCTTGTGCCAGGCCGTGGGGTCGCCGGTGACCGAGCCGATCAGGAACCCGACCACGGGCCACCGGGTGACGATCGACAGCAGCATCGCCACCGAGTAGCCGGCGTTCCACAGGATGCCGGGCAGGAAATAGTCCTTCGCGTCGCCGCTGCGGCTGGCGAAGAACGCGCCGATGGCGATGCCGATCAGGCTGTTGATCACGAACTGCGGCGTCGACCGCTGCGCGAGCCTGACCAGCAGGAGCACGACCGCCAGCGAGATGCTGACGATGAGCGAGGTCTTCAGCTGCTCGGTGACGATCCAGGACAGCGTGAACGCGATGGTCGGCACCGCCGCCTCGATGATCCCGCGCACTCCCCCGAACGCCTTGGCGAGCTGGGCTCGCACCGCCGCTTCCACGGTGTCGTGGGCGACCTCTTCCGCCTCAGCACTCACCTGATCAACTCCCTGGGCGCAGCTCGTATCGAGGATTGAACATCACCTTGCGCCCGTCCTGCATGCTGACCAGACCTTCGGCCTTGACGGTGCGCCCGGGCTCGATGCCCGCGATCTTGCGACGGCCGAGCCACACCAGGTCGATGACGTCGGACCCGTCGTAGAGCTCGGCCTCAAGGGCGGGCGCGCCGCCCCTGGGTCGCAGTGTCACGGTACGTAGCGTACCGGCCACGCAGAAGCGGCGGCGGCCGCCACACGAGACAATCGGGGTCGCGCCGACCTCGTCGACGTCTTCCCGTAGTTCCTGGGCTTCGATTTCGGACTGGGTGGAGGCCAGCCGACTGAAGAACCCGCGCAATCCCCCGCGTTTGGGGGGTTCTGCCGTACTCATGATGACTCAGCCTACGTGATGTGGGCGGTCAGCGAATCTCACTGATCTCGGGACCTCGTTTGAACGGGTTGAGCCCCTGGGTGTCGACCGTTTCGGCGCTCTGCTCGTTGGGCCGGCGCAGCGTGATCGGTTCTTCCCGGGCCATCGGCTCGGTGCCCCGCACGACCACGACGTCCTTGATGAAGTCGAGGAAGACGTTCGCCACGTTCTCGTCGAGCGCGGCACGGCCGCTGATCATCGCCAGCAAGAACCAGCGCGGCCCGTCGATGCCGATGTAGCGGGCCCTGCGGGTGGTGTTGCCCTCGCCGCTGATCTCGCCGATCAGCTCGGGGCCGAAGGGGCCCTCCTGCTCGGCGAGATTGTCGGCGCCGGTCCGGATCTTGGCCCTGACCTCGTCCCAGAGCCCCATGCTCTTGGGCGCGGCCAGCGCCTGGAGCTGGAGCGAACTCTCCTCATAAAGCGCGACGACCCCGACGTTCTGGTCTCCCACCGAGGCCAGCCGCAGGTCGAAGTCCGCGTTGTGCGGCAGGCGCAGCCCGCCGAGGTCGATCCTGTCGGCCTCGGGGTGGGGCTCGTCGGCGTCCCACGGGCCGGACTCGCGCGTTGGGGCGGCGGATGCCTGCTGCTCTGCCGCCTGATCCGGCTGCTCACGACGGCGTCGTCGGAACACTGTGCTCACTCTCCCTGGTTAACGTCCTGTTGATCCGAAACCGCCGGTGCCGCGGGCCGAGCCGGGCAGCTGCTCCACCTCGGTGAACGCCGCCCGCTCGACGCGCTTGATGACCAGCTGGGCCACCCGGTCACCGCGGCTCAGGCGGAAGGGCTCCTTGGCGTCGGTGTTGATCACCGTCACCCGGATCTCGCCGCGATAGCCGGCGTCGACCGTGCCTGGCGCGTTGACCAGCGTGACGCCGTGCCTGGCGGCCAGGCCCGAGCGAGGGTGCACGAACGCGGCGTAGCCGTCGGGCAGCGCGATCGCGACGCCCGTCCCGACCATGGCCCGCTCGCCGGGCAGCAGCTCGACGTCCGCGGCCGCGTAGAGATCGGCGCCCGCGTCGCCCGGATGGGCGTAGGACGGCACCGGCAGCCCGTCGTCGAGTCGCTGGATGAGGACCTGCACGTCGGTCAAGGGTTCACCTCATGGTCATGGTGCTCGGCGGCGATGCGCCCCCTCAGCCTCAAGGTACGCCCTTCCGCCCGCGATCCCGTCGCACCGGGCAGGCGGGTGGAGTGTCGTGCCGCCGGGAGCCCTCGTGAGAGCGGGGAGACGGCCGCCGATCTCCGAGATCCCGTGGCGAGGTGGTCACGGGTGATGAGGTTACTCGCTGCCAGGCGGACTATCGTCCTCGGCGGGAGAACCCGAAGCCGGCGCGGACGGCTGCGGGGCGGGTGCCGGAGTGGGCCCGGGTGGCAGGGCGGGCGGTTTGTGGAACAGTTCGGGCAGCGCCCGGTAGATCACCGCCGCCACGGGCACGGCCACCGCCGCGCCCGCGATGCCGGCCAGGATGCCGCCGACGGACAGCACGAGGATGATGGCCAGCGGGTGGAAGTTGAGCGCCCGGCCGACGATGAGCGGCTGGAGCACGTGGTTCTCCAGCTGCTGCTCGACGATCAGGATGCCGACGAAGATCAACGCGTAGAGCGGCCCCTTGGCACCAAGTGTGACCAGGGTGGCGATCGTACCGGCGAAGAAGATGCCGACGATCGGGATGAAGCTGGCGAAGAAGATCAGCACCGCCAGCGGCGCCCAGAGGGGCACTCCCATGCCGGCCAGCACGATGCCCATGATCACGCCGTGTACGGCGGCGACCGCGACGGTGCCCTGCACGTAGTGGGAGAGCGTGGACCAGGCGGCCCGCCCCGCCCGGTCGACGCGCGGCGCCATCGAGCCGAATCCCCGCAGGAACCACGACCAGATCCGGTCGCCGTCCTTGAGCAGGAAGAACGTGACGAACAGCAGCAGCACGAGGGAGGCCAGCACCTCGAAGGCGACGGCGCCGGCGGTCAGGACCGTACTGGTGATGGCCGTGCGCTGGGCGTTGACCATCGTCGCGATCTCGTCGACGTAGCTGGTGATCTGCGCCTCTTTGAGGTGCAGCGGGCCGGTGATCAGCCAGTTCTGTACGTCGCGGGCGGTCGACTGGACCTGCTGGACCAGGTTGGGGAACTCCTCGGTGGCCCGCGCGCCGACCAGCCAGCCGGTGCCGACGAGCACCGCGAGGGCCACCAGCATGGTGATCCAGGTGGCGTAGATGGGGCGCATGCCCGCTTCGCGCAGGCTCCTGGTGAGCGGGAACAGCAGCGCGGTCAGCAGCAGCGCGATGGCCACCGGCAGGGCCACGAAGCTGAGCCGCGCGATGCCCTGGACGAAGAAGTAGACGACCACGCCGACGAGGATCAGGCACAGGCACCATGCCGCCATCTTGGCCAGCACGGGTGGCACGAGCTTGGTTGGGCGGTCGGTCAGCACGTGTTCAAGACTGGCACGTCAAGGACATATGTGCGCGTGGATAAAAGATCGGGTCTGGGCAACGGCATGATCACATGTCACCGTTTTGCACATGAGGACCGTCGCGCTGGTTAAGGTGAGCGCGATCACCGCGGTGATCGCGTGTCTCGTGGCGGCCCCGGTGCCCGCCCTGGCCTCGCGCGGCGAACCCGCGCTCGACGTGCTGTCGAGCCGCGCCGACCAGGTGAGTGGCGGGGACGCGTTGGTCAGGGTACGGGTGAGCCAGGGCATGCGGCTCAAGGTGCTGCGCAACGGCGAGGACGTCACCGCGTCCTTCAAACCGGATCCCGGCGGCCAGTCGTTCAGCGGCCTGGTGACCGGGTTGATCGACGGCGACAACACGATCAGGGCGCTGGCGGGGCCGTTCAAGGAGACGCTGAAGTTACGCAACCACCCGATCTCGGGACCGATCTTCTCGGGGCCGCACCAGTACCCCTTCTTATGCAAGACGGAGCGGAGCGGGCTCGGCCCGCCCGTCGCGGACAACCAGGACGGCCAGGGTATGCGCACCACGGGCGGCTGGAGCAGGGACTGCTTCGCGCCGGTGCTGACGGAGCGGCTCTACCGCGCGACGGACGGCGCGTTCAAGACGATGCCCGCCGAGCGCCCCGCGGACATGTCGACCACCACCACGCTCGACGGCCGGACGGTGGACTTCGTGGTGCGCCGCGAGCGCGGCGTGATCAACCGTTTCCTCTACTCCATCGCGATGCTGGAGGACGGCTACAACGGCCGGGCGATCTACCGATTCGACGGCGGCGTGGGGATCGGCCATGACCAGGGCACGATCGGCGGCAGCGCGCTCGACGCGTACGGGCTGGGCAAGGGTTACGCGATCCTGTACTCCTCGGGCACCCGTACCTCCACCCATTACAACCTGATCCTCGGCGGCGAGACCGCGCTGATGGTGAAGGAGCGGTTCATCGAGAAGTACGGGGTGCCGCTCTACACCGTCGGCGTGGGCGCCTCGGGCGGCGCCCTCCAGCAGTACATCTACGGCCAGAACTACGGCACCGCGGTGATCGACGCGGCGATCCCGCAGTATTCCTATCCCGACATGGTCACCCAGACCATCCACGTCGGCGACTGCGAGCTGCTCGAACGCTACATGGACCACAATCCGCGCTGGGCCTCCTGGGACGCGCGGACCGCGCTGATCGGGATGAACGCCAGCGACACCGTCGACAACCCCTACACGGGCAAGCCGGGCTCCGACGAGTGCGTCAAGGGCTGGCGCGGGCTGACCCCGCTGACCATGAACCCCCTGTGGACCTCCAACAACGATGCGGAGTGGGCCAAGATGGACCCGCCCGGCGTCAAGGACACGATCCAGTGGACGCACTGGGACGACCTGCGCGAGATCTACGGCGTGGCCCCCGACGGCTACGCCCGCTCCACCTGGGACAACGTCGGCGTCCAGTACGGCCTGGGCGCGCTGGTGAAGGGCGTGATCACGCCCGCGGAGTTCCTCGACGTCAACGCGCGCGCCGGCTCCTGGAAGGAGTCGAAGGACATGGTGCGCGAGGGCTGCCCGTTCACCCCCTCGCTCTGCCAGGACCCCGCCCAGTTCGACCCGTGGAGCTCGCGCAACATGCGCACCGGCGACCCGGCTCCCCGGCGTACCGGCGACCCGATCGCGATCAAGAACGTGGAGCGCAGCGGGCTGGTGTTCAGGGGCGACATCGCCATCCCGATCATCGACTGGCGGCACTATCTCGAGGACCAGCTCGACATGCACGACTCGCACCAGTCGTTCGCCTCGCGGCAGCGGATGCTGAACTACGACGGCAACGCCGGCAACCAGGTCATCTGGTTCACCGACGCCCGCCCCGACGGGCCGGCCTTCGACCAGACGCCCGAGGCGCTGCGGGTGATGGACCAGTGGATGGCCAACATTCGCTCGCGCCCGTGGCGCGGGGTGGCGGGCAACAAGCCCGCGGCGGCCGTGGACCGCTGCTTCACCAGTTCCGGGGCGCAGATCGCGGCGGGTCCGCACGTGTGGGACGGCATCCTGGACCAGCGCGCCGCCGGTGCCTGCACCGCGCGCTTCCCGCTCTACTCCACCTCCCGCGTGGTGGCGGGCGGTCCGCTGGAGGGCGGCGTCTACAAGTGCCGCCTGCAGCCGGTGTCCAGGGCCATCGCGCGCGGTCTGTACGGCTCGTGGCGCCCCTCCCCCGAGGAGCGGGCCCGCCTTGAGGCGATCTTCCCCTCGGGGGTGTGCGACTACTAGCGGCTACTGCTCTTCGAGCGTGACCTCGACGGCGAATTCGGCACCGTCGTCGAGGACGAACTCCTCGACGTTGCCCGCGCCGCACAGGTCGTCCTGCGCCAGCCGTACCAGGGCGATCTCGGGGCCCGACACGGTGAGGCGGGAGACCTCGGCGCGCATCGACAGCTTGGCGGCCGACTTGGCCTTGCGGATGCGCCCGAGCACGTCGGAGGCCACGGCGAGCACCGCCGGATCACCCGCGCCCGCCGGGACCGACGGCCAGGCCGCGCGGTGGACGGAACCCGGCCGCCACCAGGACCAGACCTCGTCCGTGACGAACGGCAGGAACGGCGCGAAGAGCCGCAGCAGCACGTCGAGCGCCTGGCGCAGCGCCGCGTGCGCCGAGGCGGCCGCCGGGCCGCTCTCGTAGGCCCTGGCCTTGACCAGCTCCAGATAGTCGTCGCAGAAGGCCCAGAAGAAGCGCTCGGCGGCCTCCATCGCCCGGGTGTAGTCGTAGCCCTCGAACGCCTGGGTGGCCTCCTCGACCACCCCTGAGAGCTGGGCGAGCATCGACAGGTCGAGCGGCTCGGTGACCGCCGCCTCGGACTCCGGGAAACCGAGCACGAACTTCGACGCGTTGAGGATCTTGATGGCCAGCCGCCGGCCGACCTTGATCTGCCCGGTGTCGAACGCCGTGTCGGTGCCCGGCCGCCCGCTGGCCGCCCAGTAGCGGACCGCGTCGGAGCCGTACTCCTCCAGCAGCCCGAGCGGCGTCGTGACGTTGCCCTTGGACTTGGACATCTTCTTGCGGTCGGGGTCGAGGATCCAGCCCGCGATGACCACGTCACGCCACGGCAGCGTGCCGAACTCCTGGTGCGCCCTGACCACGGTGGAGAACAGCCAGGTGCGGATGATCTCGTGCGCCTGCGGCCGCAGGTCCATCGGGAAGACCCGGGCGAACAGGTCGGGATCCCGCTCCCAGCCGCCGGCGATCTCCGGCGTGAGGGACGAGGTCGCCCAGGTGTCCATGATGTCCGGATCGCCCATGAAGCCGCCCGGCACGCCCCGCTGGTCCTCGGTGTAGCCGTCAGGCACCTGCGAGGAGGGGTCGATCGGCAGCAGGTCCTCCGACGGCACCAGCGGACTGGAGTAGTCGGGCTCGCCCGAGGCGTCCAGCGGGTACCAGACGGGGATCGGCACGCCGAAGAAGCGCTGCCGGGAGATCAGCCAGTCGCCGGCCAGCCCCCGCACCCAGTTGTCGTAGCGGACCCGCATGTGCGGCGGGTGCCAGCGCAGCTCGGCGCCCCTGGCCAGGAGCTGCTCGCGCAGCTGGGCGTCGCGCCCGCCGTTGCGGATGTACCACTGGCGGGTGGTGACGATCTCCAGCGGGCGCTCGCCCTTCTCGTAGAACTTCACCATCCGCTTCGTGGCGCGCGGGTCGCCGTCCAGGTCGCCGGACTCGCGCAGCAGCTCCACGACGCGCTCGCGGGCGCTGTGGACGGTCTTGCCGGCCAGCTCTTTGTACGGCTCCTGCTCGACGCCCTCGGGCGGCTCGGGCAGCAGGCGGCCGTCCTTGCCGATGATCGGCCTGGTCTCCAGCGCCAGCTCGCGCCACCAGGTGACGTCGGTGAGGTCGCCGAACGTACAGACCATCGCGATGCCGGAGCCCTTGTCGGGCTCGGCCAGGTGGTGGGCCAGCACCGGCACCTCGGCGCCGAACAGCGGCGTCAGCACCGAGGTGCCGAACAGCGGCTTGTAGCGCTCGTCGTCGGGGTGCGCCACCAGGGCGACGCAGGCGGGCAGCAGCTCGGGCCGGGTCGTCTCGATCCAGACCGGCCCCTTCTCGCCGTAGAAGGAGACCCGGTGGAAGGCCCCCGGCCACTCGCGGTCTTCCAGCTCCGCCTGGGCGACGGCCGTACGGAAGGAGACGTCCCACAGCGTCGGCGCCTCGGCCAGATAGGCCTCGCCACGCGCCAGGGTGCGCAGGAAGGCCCGCTGCGAGGCGGCCCGCGCGCCGCCGTCGATGGTCGCGTACGTCAGCGACCAGTCGACGGACAGCCCCAGCCGCCGCCACAGCTCCTCGAACGCCTTCTCGTCCTCGAGGGTCAGCCGCTCGCACAGCTCGATGAAGTTGCCGCGCGAGACGGAGACCTGCCGCTTGGGATCGGGCTTGGCCGGAGGTGTGAAGTCCGGGTCATAGGGCACCGAAGGGTCACAGCGGACGCCGAAGTGGTTCTGCACCCGCCGCTCGGTGGGCAGGCCGTTGTCGTCCCAACCCATGGGGTAGAAGACCTCGCGGCCGCGCATCCGCTGGAAACGGGCGATGGTGTCGGTGTGCGTGTAGGAGAAGACGTGACCCACGTGAAGGGAACCGGAGACGGTCGGCGGCGGGGTGTCGATCGAGTAGATCTGCTCCCACGGCTTGGACCTGTCGAACCGGTAAATGGCGTCATCTTCCCAGCGCTCTACCCATACCTTCTCCAAGCCGTCGAGAGTCGGTTTCTCCGGCATGGCTGCATGGCGTAGTCGCTGCTGATTCATGCCTCCTTATGGTAGGGCTTCACCGGCCCAGGAGGCGTTGCAGACTAGGGTTCGTTACATAGCGGAAGGAGACGTTCGGATGGCAGACGACAAGCCTGACCTCGCCTGGCGGGTCATCGGGGGACTGGTCGGATTGGCCACCGCGTGGGCGGCACGCAAGATCCTCGGGTTCGTCTGGGTGAAGACCACCGGCAAGGAGCCGCCGATCGACACCGACTCACCCGAGGTCAGCATGGGCGAGGCCATCGGCTACGCCGTGGTGATGGGCGTCGGGATGTCCGTGGCGCAGATCGTGGTCAACCGGACCGCCAAGAAGCGGTATGAGGCGTGGAAGACGGTAAAGCAGGTGTCTCAAGGGCATTGAGGAACTCTCCTGCCCAGCGGTCCACGTCGTAGGTGGCTACCCGGCGGCGCATCGTACGCATCCGCCGGGACAGCTCGTGCGGCGTGGCCCGCATCGCCGTCATCATCTGGCGCTTGACGTCCTCGACGTCGTACGGATTGACCAGGTACGACTGCCGCAGCTCGTCGGCCGCCCCCGCGAACTCACTGAGCACGAGCGCCCCCCGCAGGTCGTGGTGGCACGAGACGTACTCCTTGGCGACCAGGTTCATCCCGTCACGCAGCGGTGTGACCACCATGACGTCGCTGGCCAGATAGAGCGCGGCCAGCTCCTCGCGGCCGTACGACTGGTGGAAATACTGGATCGGCTGCAGGCCGAGCATCGCGTGCTCGCCGTTGATCCGGCCGACCTGCAGCTCGATGTCGTCGCGCAGCCGCCGGTATTCGTCGACCCGCTCCCGGCTCGGCGTGGCGATCTGCACGAACACCGCCTCATTGGGCTGCAGCCGCCCCTCCTTCAGCAGCTCGCCGAACGCCTCCAGCCGCAGCCCGATGCCCTTGGTGTAGTCCAGCCGGTCCACCCCGAGCAGCACGTGCTCAGGATCGCCGAGCTCCGCCCTGATCTCCTTGGCGCGGGTCATGATGTGCTCTTGGCGCACCATCGTGTCGAGCTCGGCGAAGTCCACCGAGATGGGGAACGCCTGCGTGGTCACGATCCGGTCGTCGAGGAAGATCTCGTTCCCCTTGTACGGCAGGCCGAGCAGCCTGCGGCACAGCCGCCGGAAGTTGGCGGCGCCGCCGGGCAGCTGGAAGCCCACCAGGTCGGCCCCGAGCAGCCCTTCGACCAGCTCCTTGCGCCACGGCAGCCGCCAGAACAGCTCGACCGGCGGGAACGGGATGTGCAGGAAGAAGCCGATGCGCAGGTCCGGCCGGAGCCTGCGCAGCATGGCCGGGACGAGCTGGAGTTGGTAGTCCTGCACCCAGACGACCGCCCCCTCCTCCGCCACCTCGGCCGCGGCCTCGGCGAAACGCTGGTTGACGGTGCGGTAGGCGTCCCACATGCCCCGATCGAAGACCGGCGGCGCCACCACGTCGTGATAGAGCGGCCAGAGCGTGGCGTTGGAGAAACCCTCGTAGTAGAGCTCCACCTCGCGCGCCGAGAGCGGCACCGGGACCAGGCTCATGCCGTCCTGGTCGAAGGGCTCCAGGCGCTCGTCGGCGGCGCCGTGCCAGCCCAGCCAGGCGCCGTGCCGACGCTGCATGACGGGAGCGATGGCGGTGACGAGCCCGCCCGGGCTCCTGCGCCATGAGGCCGTCCCGTCCGGCTCGACCGTTCGATCCACCGGCAACCGGTTGGCGACGATCATAAACGAGTTACGGCCACTCACCCAGGTCCTCCTAGAGTCCATCCTCCATGTGCCGCGGGACACGGCACATGGTCGGCGGCCACCCGCTCGGGCTTCGCATGGGAGAGGATCGCGGCGACATGGGCGGCCGGCCTGACGATCCAGGCTTCGCCCCGCTTCCGCGCCCAGGGTCTTTACCAGGACTTGGGAGCGGTCCAATGCCGCGAACTCACGCACGGCGAGCGGCGCCGTAGTGACCTTGCCCAGGACCTGCACAAACAAACGCGAATCGCACATATCACCTAGTGCGGCGGTCACTGAGCGGGTTCGTCACACGACCGTTTCCATCCATGTGACGCTCCGTGGTTGGCTGAGGTCCTTTGGAGAGATACCCCCTTCGGCGCGGGAGAAGGGACGGTCCGAGGCGGTGGGCCGTGGGGATTCGGGCGTCTCTTGACAGAGATCAGGCTGGGCGGTGGAGTATTTACCGAACAGTCGGTCAGTTGAGCGGAGGAGACCTGCCTTGGAGAGCGCACGGCGCATGATGGACGCCGACACCGCCTCCGCGGCCCTGGGGATCGAGCTGACGGAGCTGGGGTCAGGGCGGGCGGTGTGCCGCATGGAGGTCACCGAGCGGATGATCAACGGGCACGCGCTGTGCCACGGCGGCTACGTCTTCCTGCTGGCCGACACCGCCTTCGCCTGCGCGTGCAACAGCCACGGCCCCGTGACGGTCGCGGCGGGGGCGGAGATCACTTTCGTCGCCCCGGCCCGGATGGGCGACGTGCTGACGGCCGAGGCCGCCGAACGTACCCGCTACGGCCGCAGTGGCATCTACGACATCACGGTGAAGAAGGCCGACGGTGAGGTGGTCGCGGAGTTCCGCGGCCGCAGCAAGGAGATGAGATGAGACTCGGCGCCGCACCTCAGCCCGGCGACCTCGACCCGATCGAGCGGGCTTCGCGCGACGAGCTCATGGCGCTCCAGCTGGAGCGCCTCCAACGGACACTCCACCACGCATACCAAAATGTCCCGAAATATCGGCAAAAGTTTGATGAGCATGGCGTGCACCCAACCGACTGCAAGGAGCTGGGTGACCTGGTGAAGTTCCCCTTCACCACGAAGCAGGACCTGCGCGACTGTTACCCCTTCGGCATGTTCGCCGTGCCACGGGAGCGGGTGGCGCGGGTGCACGCCTCCAGCGGCACCACCGGGCAGCCGACGGTGGTCGGCTACACCAAGAACGACCTCGACGTCTGGGCCGAGGTCATGGCCCGCTCGATCCGCGCCTCGGGCGGGCGGCCGGGCGACATCGTGCACATCTCGTACGGCTACGGCCTGTTCACCGGCGGCCTGGGCGCCCACTACGGCGCCGAGCGGCTGGGCTGCACGGTGATACCGGTCTCCGGTGGCATGACGCCCCGCCAGGTACAGCTGATCACCGACTTCCGGCCGGACGTCATCATGGTCACGCCCTCGTACATGCTGGCGCTGCTCGACGAGTTCGACCGGCAGGGCCTGGACGCCCGCGCGTGCTCGCTGCGCATCGGCGTCTTCGGCGCCGAGCCGTGGACCGAGGAGATGCGCGCGGAGATCGAGGACCGCTTCGACCTGGACGCCGTCGACATCTACGGCCTGTCCGAGGTGATGGGGCCGGGCGTGGCCAACGAGTGCGTGGAGTCGAAGGACGGCCTGCACGTCTGGGAGGACCACTTCTACCCCGAGACCGTCGACCCGTTCACCGGGGCCCCCGCCGAGTCGGGCGAGCTGGTCTTCACCAGCCTCACCAAGGAGGCGCTGCCGATCATCCGCTACCGGACCCGTGACCTGACCAGGCTGCTGCCCGGCACCGCGCGGCCGGCGTTCCGGCGGATGGAGAAGGTGACGGGCCGTACCGACGACATGATCATCCTGCGCGGGGTGAACGTCTTCCCCACCCAGATCGAGGAGATCGTGCTGCGCGTACCGGGGCTGTCGCCGCACTTCCAGGTACGGCTCACCCGGCCGGAGCGGCTCGATGTGATGACGGTCAGGGTCGAGGCGCGACCGGGCCTGGAGGACGGCACAGAGGCCCGCACAGAGGCAGGGCAGACGCTGCGCAGGGTCGTCAAGGACACGATCGGCGTGCACGTCGAGGTCGAGGTGGTGGACCCGGAGACGCTGGAGCGCTCAGTGGGCAAACTCCGGCGAGTCATCGACAATCGGGATCAATAGCCCGGCGGAGGTCGTCCCGAAGCGGGTGTCTCAAAGCGCGTCCCAAAGCGGGTGTCCCGAAGCGCACATCCCAAAGCGGGCGTCCTAAGGCCGGATCTCCGGCGAGCGGCTGCCGGGCGGCAGCTTGCCGCGCAGGTCGTCGCGGATGGCCTCGCCCAGCTTCTTGGTCGCCATCCGGTTGAGCGTGCCGCCGGCGACCGCGCCGGTCAGGAACGGACCCAGCGTGGTCAGGTGGCGCCCGAGGGTACGCATGAGGCGGTTGCGCAGGGCGGTCTTCGTGGCCGCGCCGAGCGCGAGGGTGACGGAGGCGGGCGCGAGGGGGTCGACGCCGCGCTGCTTGGCCCAGGCCGCGGCGAAGACGGCCGCGCGCTGCGTGCCGGTGCCCGAGACGCGTACGCCATAGACCTCGTGGAGCTCGGCCAGCAGCTTGACCTCGATGGCGGCCACCACGATGGTCTCGGCGACGAGCTGGGCCGGAGCGGAGAGGAGGAGGGGTGGGGCCGCGAACTCGGCCGCGGCGAGCGCTCCGCCGATGGCGCCGACCGTCATGGTCGCCTTCTGGGCGGTGCGCACCAAGTCGTCGGCGAGCTGTTCGCCGGTCAGGCCATGGTGGTGCTCGGAGAGCGTGTGCAGGTCTCTGATGGGGATGCGGGGCGCGATGTTCATGAACACATCCGCCAACCAGCGACCACGCCCGACTCCGGTCTCACGCGTCTTGCGCGCGCCGGAGGACAGAGCTCGGGCTAGGCGGCCGAGCAGCCGTCGCCGCTCGGCCGGCTCCAGCTCACCGGAGTCGGCGAGCTGACCTACGAGCTCGCCGACCTCTTTATCGGGGTCGGCGATCTCGTCGCCTGGTTGCCTGTCCTTCTCAGGTGCGGCCACGCGGAGCCTCCTCCTTCGTCAGGCGGCGCACTCCCGGCACACCTGCTGGCCGTTCTTCTCGGAGGCCAGCTGGCTGCGGTGGTGCACGAGGAAGCAACGCGAGCAGGTGAACTCGTCCGCCTGGCGCGGAATCACGCGCAGGCTGAGCTCTTCGTTCGACAGGTCGGCACCGGGTAGTTCGAGCGACTCGGCCAGATCGGTCTCATCGATGTCGATACTGCCCGACGACTTGTCGGTGCGCCGCGCCTGGAGCTCCTGGAGGCTGTCTTCCCCCAGGTCGTCGTCCGTCTTGCGCGGGCTGTCGTAATCGGTAGCCATCGTGCTTGCTCCATCCCCCTCATCTATACGTCTTCGCGCTCATCGCGCGTCTTCTAACGTCCAGGAGCCTCATCTTGTGCCCGTTCTGCCGGGGGAATTTTTGCATCGGTACCCGGCAGGAAGGAACCATGAACCTCCCAACACGTCAGGGCTCGCTGCCGTCGGCAATGGTTAGCCAAATATGGCGAAACCCACAGCCTTGGCGGCATGCCCCACCGTGTTCGACGGCACATCCAACCACATGTGCGGCGAGAACGAGACGCCCGCCGTGGTGCAACACGCCGGATCAGCGGCTCGGCAGCCGAATGGTCACCACAAGTCCTCCGCCCTCCCGCGGCACGGCGGTCACATTTCCGCCGTGCGCCTGCACAACAGCACGAACGATGGACAGCCCAAGACCAGATCCCTTCGCCGAATCCACACGATCCGCGTGGAGCCTCCGGAAGGGCTCGAACAGGCTGTTCACCTCGTACGCAGGGACATGCTGCCCTGTGTTGGCCACCTGAACAACCAGTGCACCGTCTACCATTCCCGTTCGGATCCATACTTTTCCGTTTTCCGGAATGTTGTACTTGACGGCGTTCTCGAGCAGGTTGCTGACGGACCGCTCCAAGAGCACCGGATCGCCTATGGTAGGCGCGCTGACCAGTTCGGTGGTGATGGTCACGCCGTTATCTTCGGCGAATGGGGTCACCTGCTCGACGGCCGTCTGCGCCACGTCCTTGACGTCCAGCGGCTTGCGTACCGCCAGCTCGCGTTCGCTCCTGGCGAGCAGCAGCAGCCCCTCGATGAGCTTCTCGTTGCGCGCGTTGACCTCGAGCAGGGTACGGCCGAGCGCCTTGAGGTCCTGTGACGCCTCGGGATCGGACAGTGCGATCTCCAGGACCGTCCGGTTGATCGTGAGCGGAGTCCGCAACTCGTGGGAGGCGTTGGCGACGAACCTTCGCTGGGTGTCGAAGGCGATGTTGAGCCGGGTGAGCATGGCGTCGAAGGTGTCGGCCAGCTCCTTCAGCTCGTCGTCCGGGCCCTCCAGGTCGATGCGCTGATGGGCCAGGGTGCTCTCGGAGAGCTTCTTGGCCGTGGTGGTCATCTGGCTCACGGGCCGCATCGCCCGGTCGGCGACGAAGTAGCCGAGGATCACCGCGAGGATGCCGACGCCCGCCAGCGCCATGAAGGAGCTCCGCAGCAGCGCGTCGCGGGCGCTGGCGACGGTCGCGTCCTTCGCGGAATACCACTGCGCGTGGACGATGGCGGCGTCGATGGCGTCGATGTTGTCGGTGTTGAGCTCCGGCCACACGTAGTTGATCGCTGTACCGACGATGATGTACATGGAGATGAGGAGCACCGCCGCGGCCACGAAGAACAGCGAGCCGTAAGCGATGGTGAGCCTCCATCGGATGCTCAGCTTGCCCGGCAGCGCCTTGACCACGTCTATCGTGGTCCGCTGCGGCCGGGCGTAGGACGGCGGCGGCGGGCCGTCCCAGACGGGCGGGCCGCTCGGCGGCGGCGCCTGCTCCGCCCGCGCCACGGCCCGCTCCGAGTGCGGGCTGATCATCGGATGCGTCGGCATCGCCTCGCGCTCCGGCCGTTGAGTCACAACTTGTATCCCACTCCGGGCACCGTCTCGATCACCTGCGGATCCCCCAGCTTCTTGCGCAGGGTCATCATCGTCACCCGCACCACGTTGGTGAACGGGTCGATGTTCTCGTCCCACGCCTTGTCCAGCAGGTCCTCCTGGCTGACGACGGCGCCCTCCGCCCGCATCAGCTCTTCCAGGACCGCGAACTCCTTCTTGGTGAGGATGACCTCCTTGCCCTCACGCTCGACCAGCCGCTTGCCCGGGTCCAGCCGGATCCCGCCCCGCTCCAGGACGGGCGGCAGGGCCGGCGCCGACCGGCGGCCGAGCGCGCGCACCCGGGCGACCAGCTCGACGAAGACGAACGGCTTGGCCAGGTAGTCGTCGGCCCCCAGGCCGAGCCCCTCCACCTTGTCGTCGACGTCGCCGGACGCGGTCAGCATCAGGATGCGCGAGGACGTACGCTGCTCCACCAGGCGGCGGCAGACCTCGTCCCCGTGCACGACCGGCAGGTCGCGGTCCAGGACGATCACGTCGTAGTCGATGTAGGAGGTGCGCTCCAGGGCGCCGCCCCCGTCATAGGCCACGTCCACCGCCATGGCCTCGCGCCGCAGACCGGTCGCGATCGCATCGGCGAGCACCCGCTCGTCCTCTACAACCAGCACTCGCACGACTGGCACCTCTCTCCGGATCCGCTGCTTCATTCTGCCCACACCTGCGATAAGCGCACGGTAAGGCATGTCAGAGCATGTGTGCCGCAAGGCACAGCCATTCATCTGAATGGTGGCACGGAGACCCGGTCCTTCGAGGCCGGGAGCAGCGCCACCCCTCCTTTCGAAAACAGTGTGGAAAGACTCGGTAACGTTCGGTAATATGTGCGGTGGGTGAGGTTCCTGTGACAGGAGGTGCGCGATGGCGGTCCGCCGCTCCGCCACCAAACGCCACGGCCTGCCCACGATCGTGCAATTGCGACTCACGCCCACCCCGGCCCAGGCCGACGCGTTGGCGGCGGCGGTGCTGTTGTGTAATCAGGCGGCCACCGTCGTCTCCCGGCTGGCCTGGCAGCACCGCACCTTCGCCGTGGTGGAGTTGCACCGGCTGGCCTACTACGAGGTGCGCGGGCAGGTGACCGGGCTGGGTGCGCAAGCGGCCGTGCGGGCGATCGCCCGGGTCGCCGACGCCTACGCCAACCGGCGCGCCAGCAAGAAACGCGCCCACATCTTCCGCCCGCACGGCGCCATCCCGTACGACGCCCGGCTGATGAGCTTCAATCGTGACGCCCGGACCGTGTCGCTGTGGACCCCCACCGGCCGCGTCGCCGTCCCCTACACCGGTCGGCCAAAAGACCTCAAAGCCGTGGACACGTTGCCGGTGGGCGAGGCCGACCTGGTCTGCCGGCGCGGGGTGTGGCTGTTGCAGGTCGCCCTCACCCTGCCGAAGCCGGTGGTGCGTGAGCCGGTCGGCGGTTTTGTGGGGGTGGATCAAGGGGTGGCGAACCTGGCGGTCACCTCCGATGGTGCGGTGCTGCCCGGCCCAGCTCTGCCCAGCCGAGTCGATGGTAACGGCCATGTCCGCACTCTGCGGGAGCGGCGGCATCGCCAGCGCCGTCGGCTGCAGAAGAAGGGCACGTCTGCGGCGCGGCGTGTGCTGCGTCGTCTGTCCGGTCGTGAGCATCGGATGATGACCGACCTAAACCACCAAATCAGCAAATATGTGGTGCGTGAAGCCGAACGCACCGGCCGTGGTGTCGCCCTGGAGGATCTTCAGGGCATCCGCGACCGGGTAAGGGCTCATCGGTTCCAGCGGCGCACCCTGCACAACTGGGCCTTCGCCCAGCAGATCACCTTCACCCGCTACAAGGCCGCCCGAGCCGGGGTCGCCTTCCTGCTGGTCAACCCTGCGTATACGTCGCAGGCGTGTCCGGAGTGCGGGTGTGTGTCCAGGGCGAACCGGCCGGCGCGGGGCCGGTTCGTCTGTACAAGGTGTGGCCTCGCTGGGCACGCCGACCACATCGCGGCCCGCAACATCGCCGCACGCGGCGTCGCGGGCTGGGCTGTTATCAACTAGCCACACGCTACCGGCCTCCCTTCACCCAGACGGGACCGTGAGAGCAAACCACCAGATTCAACCGGCGGTAGTTGATGTTTCGGTATGCGGTAGGCCGGGGTATGGATGCTGGACACCCATCGCCGTGTGTCTTATTTGGGTTCCACACGCGCGCGGTGGGCGCTCTTCGCTCCGCAACCCCTGAAGAGAGTAGGTGAGATGGGCGAGTTCACGACCACGATCGAAAGCCGCCTCGACCAGGCTTACAAGGGCCTTCGGGAGGCCCGGTGCACCGGCGACGACTACCTCGCCGACACCCTCACCGCCGAGATCGAGGACCTGCGCCGCATAGCGGATGACAACGGCGTCCCGTTGCCTCATTGATCGGCACCCCGGTGTGACGAAACGGCCGGAGCCCTGGACAAGGGCTCCGGCCGTTTTCGCGCCGTGTCGGGATCGCCGTGTCGGGGATCCACGCGCCGTCAGGCGTCGCGCTGGGGATCCAGCGGTACGAGCAGGTCGTGCAGCTCGTCGAACAGCCCCGGCGCCGCGCAGAGCACGAAGTCGTTGCTGTACGGCCGGCCGTTCAGCCCGCCGATCCTGGCCCCCGCCTCCGTGGCGACCAGCCCGGCCGCGGCGAAGTCCCAGTAGTTGGTGCCCCGCTCGTAGTAGGCGTCCACCCGTCCCGAGGCCACTGAGCAGAGGTCGACGGCGCACGAGCCGCCACGCCTGATGTCGCGTACCCGCGGCAGCACCGACGCCAGCACCTGAGCCTGCACGGCCCGGCGCTCGCGCAGGTAGCCGAAGCCGGTCGCGACCAGCGCCTGCGACAGCGGCACCCCGGTGTTGCAGCGCAGCCGCTCGCCGCCGAGCCAGGCGCCCCGGCCGCGCGCCGCGGTGAACACCTCGCCGCGCGGCACCACGTTCACCACGCCCGCGACGATCTCGCCGCCCACCTCGACGGCGATCGACACCGCCCACTCGGGCAGTCCGTACAGGAAGTTGACCGTGCCGTCGATGGGGTCGACGATCCAGCGCACGCCGGAGTCGCCGGCGGCCTCGCCGCCCTCCTCCCCCAGGACGCTGTCGCCGGGCCTGGCCTCCAGGACGCGGGCGCGGATCAGCCGCTCCGACGCCGTGTCCAGGGCGGTGACGACGTCGGTGGGACTGGACTTGGTCTCGACGACCTCCGACATCGTGGGCCGCTTGGCGAGCAGCATGTCGCCCGCCTCGCGCGCGATCTCCTCGGCCAGTTCGAGCAGGGTCTGCGGATCGGTCATCACGCCACCGAGTCCGGGCGCTTCCACTCCTGGCCAAGGACGTGCTGGCCGAGGAAGGCCAGAACGGTCTCGTACCAGGCGACGGCGTTGCCGGGCTTGAGTATCCAGTGGTTCTCGTCGGGGAAGTACAGGAACTTCGACTCGACGTTGCGGCGCTGCAGGTCCCACCACAGGCGCAGCGCCTCGCCGATCGGCACCCGGTAGTCCTTGTCGCCGTGGATGACGAGCATCGGGGTGGTGATGCTGTCGAGCCCGTGGTGCGGGGAGAGCTTGGCGTAGCGCTCGGAGCCGGGCTCGCCCATCTCGCGCTGCCAGTACTGGGCCGCGTCGGTGGTGCCGGCGAACTGGTCGAGGTTCCACAGGGCGGCGTGGGTGACGATGGCCTTATAGCGGTCGCTGTGGCCGGCGATCCAGTTGGCCATGTAGCCGCCGTAGGAGCCGCCCATCGCGCCGATCCGCTCGCCGTCGATGTCGTCCCTGGCCACGACCACGTCCACGATCGCGTCGAGATCGGCGAGCGTACGCGGACCCCAGTTGCCCCACCCGCGATCGATCATCTCCTGACCGTAGCCGGTGGACAGGCATGGGTCCGGCAGCAGGACGGCGTAGCCGTGCTGGACCATGATCCAGGGGTTCCAGCGCCACTGCCAGTCGTTCCACGACGCGACGGGACCGCCGTGGATCCAGAGCAGGATCGGCGCCGGGTCGTCGGCCGAGGCCCCCTTGGGCAGCGTGAGCCAGCCGCGGATCGTGGTGCCGTCGTCGGTCGTCGCGGAGACCTCGGTGAGCGTGCCGGGCAGCTCGGGGCGTGGGGCGGGCGAGGGCAGGTCGGTGATCTCACCGGTGGCGGTGTCGATCCTGGCCGGGCCGTGGGTGCGGTCGACGCCGCTGTGCAGCGCGTAGACGAACCGGCCGTCGGCCGAGGCGTTGAGCCCGAGGTAGGCGGCGTCGTCCTGGGTCAGCCGGGTGACCTCCCCGTCCAGCGGCACGCGGAAGATCGGGCGGCGGCCCCGCTGGTCGGCCGCGAGGTAGACGGCCGACGAGTCGGGCGCCCACTCGACGTCAGCCGGGAACAGGTCGGGCGCATAGGTGCGGCCCGCGCCGGTGGCCAGGTCGCCGATCCACAGGTCGATGCGGACGGAGACGTCGAGCTCGGCCAGGCGCTCGCGCGCGCAGGCGACGCGGGTGCCGTCGGGCGAGACCGCGATCGGGCCGTAGAAGTCGTGGCCCTCCTGGGTGAACAGCGTGCGCCGCTCACCGGTGGCCACGTCGATGGCGACCAGGTCCACCCGCTGCTCGGCGTCCGGCAGGAGGGTACGCCAGGTCGAGATCACGGTGGCGCCGTCGGGCGTGAGCGCGAAGGTGACGTCGCGCAGCCCCTCGCCCGGGTCGGGCGTCAGGTCGCGTACGTCCTCCAGCCGGTCCGCGCCGAGCCTCGCGGCGAACAGCCGGGTGTGGCCGGGGCCGAGGTCGTGGTCCCAGTAGCGGACCGGGTAGCTCTCGTGCAGGATCGCGCTGATGCCGGCGTCCTTGCGCGTCTTGCGGCGCTCCTCCTCGGCCGCCTCCTCGCCGGTGAGCACGTCGGCGGCGAACACCACCACGTCACCGGCCGTACGGAAGGCGCCGACGCCGCCGGGACGGGCGGCCACCTGCCGGGCCTCGCCGCCCGAGCGGGGCAGCAGCCACAGCGAGGGCACCTCGTCGGTGGCGTCCTTGACGGTCGGGTCGGGACGGGCCGAGGTGAACAGCACGTCGCCCGCCTCGGTGAACTCCGCCGCGCTCTCACCCTTGGCCGAGCGGGTCAGCCGGTACGGCTCGCCGTCGATCGGAATGGCCCAGAGCGCGGTGCCGTACGACTTGCCGTCGGGGTTGAGGGACTGGACCGCGGAGATCAGCCGGGAGCCGTCGGGCGAGAGCTTCAGCGAGAGAACCCGGGGGATGGCAACGTAATCACGAATATCGTCGAATGCGCTCACTCCATCGAACCTACTCTGTTTATGGGCCGCGCTCCGTGCGGCGGGCTCGGTCGCCTCATGCCGCCGCCTTCCCCCGTCGCTCTGGTCGCTACGCTCCCGGCGCTCCTCCTCCAGGCGACGGCGCTCCCTCGCCGGCTCCAGACGACGGCACTCCCTCGCGGCGAAGGCGCTCCCTTGCGGGAATAGGGTTGAGTACGTGGGGACTTACGACGCTCTGCTGGTGCTGTCGTTCGGTGGGCCCGAGGGGCCTGAGGACGTATTGCCGTTTCTGGAGAACGTGGTGCGTGGCCGGGGTGTGCCGCAGGAGCGGCTGCTGGAGGTGGCCGAGCACTACCAGGGTTTCGGCGGGGTCAGCCCGATCAACGGCCAGAACCGCGCGCTCATCGAGGCGCTGCGGCCGGTGGTCGATGTGCCCGTCTACTGGGGCAACCGCAACTGGAAGCCGTTCGGCGAGGACACCGTCCAGCAAATGAAGGCCGACGGGATCCGTAAGGCGGCGGTGTTCGCCACCTCGGCGTTCGCCGGCTATTCCAGCTGCCGCCAGTACTACGAGGACATCGCCAGGATCTCCGTCAAGGGCGGTCCGGAGCTGGTCAAGATGCGGCATTTCGGGGACCATCCGGGGTTCGTCGCCGCCATGGCCGACCACGTCGGGCAGGCGCTCGACCGGCTCGGCCGCGACGACGCCCGGCTGGTGTTCACCGCGCACAGCGTGCCGGTCTCGATGGCGCGCACCGCCGGGCCCTACGGCGGCCTCTACGAGGCGCAGCTGCGCAGGAGCGCGGAGCTGGTCAACGAGGCGCTGGGCCGCACCGAGCCGTGGGACCTGGTGTGGCAGTCGCGCAGCGGGCCGCCCGAGGTGCCGTGGCTGGAGCCCGACGTCTGCGACCATCTGCGCAAGACCGACGCCCGGTCGGTCGTGCTGGTGCCGATCGGGTTCGTCTCCGACCACATGGAGGTCGTCTACGACCTCGACACCGAGGCCAGGCAGGTGGCCACCGAGCTGGGCCTGCCCATGGAGCGGGCGGCGACGGCGGGCACCCATCCGGCCTTCGTCCGCATGATCCGCGAGCTGATGGAGGAGCCCGAGCCGCAGCCCTGCGGGCTCACCTGCTGCCCACCGCCCCGGCGCCGTCAGGCGTAAGAGGCACGCGCGGGCGTCTGCGGGGGGTATCAGGTGTAGGCGCGGGCGTACGCCTCGGCGATGCCCATCACCTTGTTCACGTAGTCCCACGAGTGGTTGTAGAACCAGATCGACTTGCGCAGCTTCTGGCCGCCCTGGCCGGCGCCGTTCGCGCAGAGGTACTTGGCCGCCGCGGGCACCGCGTCGTACGGGCTCCAGATGTCGGACTTGCCGTCGCCGTCGCCGTCCACGCCGTAGTGCTTCCAGGTGGCGGGCATGAACTGCATCGGCCCGAGCGCGCCCGCGCTCGACGGGCCGTTGTTGCGGCCGTGCCCGCTCTCCACCTGCCCGATCGCCGCCAGCACGGTCCATGACAGGCCGGGGCAGTGGGTGGCCGAGGCTTTGTAGAGGTCGAGGTAGCTGCTGGGCCGCCCGACGTTGACCTGCTGCTGCGGTTTGGCCGTCTGCTGGGCCGGTTGCGTCGGCTGGGCCTTGGGGCGGGCGCCCAGCGTCACGACCTGGGCGCCTTTGCCGAGCAGCTTGCGTACGCCCGGCTCGCTGATGCCGGGTTTGCCGTGCAGCAGGACCGCGACGCCCGGCGCCAGGCCGAGCGCCTTGCCCATGTCGGCGCCCACCAGGCCGTCGATCCCCGACAGGCCAAGGGTGGCCGAGGCCGCGACGCGCAGGCGGGGGCCGCCGTCCACCTGGTACTCGGCGCCCAGGATCATGCCGAGCCTGCGTACGGCCGAGGTCTCGGCGACCAGTTCGCCCCTGGACAGCGCGCTCCACACGGCCGGCTGGTCGGCGACGGCCTTGGGCGTCCAGGAGCGGAAGTCGGCCGGGTCGACGGCGAGCAGGTTCAGCCCGGTGCCCGACACCCGTACCGAGCCGGCGTCGACGATGGCGACCTTCTGCACGTGCTTGAGCTTCGCCAGCTCGAACCGGGTGGTCTTGGGCACCTCGGCGCGGGCGATGGCGAGTACGCGGGGCGGGGTCGGGGTGACGCTGGGGCCGCCCTTGCCGAAGTCCTTCACCGGCTCGGTCGTGGGCACGATCTTGTCGAGACCGGCGGTCTGGGGCTGCGTCTTCTGGACCGGTTTCTGCGATCTCCGTACCGGCTGCTGGTCGGCCGTACTCGCGAACAGGTCGTCCCGCGTGGACAGCGCCACTCCCACGGCCACGACCGAGACGGCGATGACCGAGGCGATCACGATCAGGACGGCGCGGAACGAGGGAAGACCGGACACCCGGCACACGTTAGCCGAGTTGCCGGAAAAATCACTTGCTGTCCGGTCAGCGCGCGCGTAAATGTTGGGGCGCATCAAGGGAGAGGAACGGACGTGGTCGGGCCTTATCGGGGATTGTTCAGCGGGCCCGGCATCAAGGGATTCGTGCTGGCCGGCTTCGTCGGCCGGATGCCGATGTCCATGCTCGGCATCGGCATCGTGCTGCTGATCTCCGGCCTCACCGAGTCGTACGCGACCGCCGGCGCCGTCGCCGCCACCACCAATGTCTCCTTCGCGGTGGCCGCCCCTTTGACCGCGCGGCTGGTCGACAGGTTCGGGCAGGCGCGGGTGATCGTGCCCTTCTCGATCGTGAACGCGCTCTCGCTGGCCACGCTCATGCTGTCGGCGGGATACGGGCTGCCCGAGTGGACGTTGTACGCCGCCGGACTGGCGGTCGGCGCGACCTCCCTGTCCCTGGGCGGGATGGTCCGCGCGCGCTGGTCGCACCTGCACGGCGGCTCGGCCAAGCTGCACACGGCCTTCGCGTTCGAGTCCGTCGCCGACGAGATGATCTTCGTCGCCGGACCGGCGCTGGTCACGGTGCTGGCCACGGCGGTCAACCCGTACATGGGACTGCTGGTGGCGCTGGTCTGCATGCTCGGCGGATCCCTCGCGCTCGCGGCGCAGCGACGCACCCAGCCGCCGGTACGGCCGGGCGAGTCCGGCGGCGGGATGGCCATCCTGATTCCGGGGATCGCCCTGCTGTCCTGCGTCTACCTGGCGCTGGGGGCGGTGTTCGGGTCGATCGACCTGATCACGGTGGCCTTCGCCGAGGAGCACGGGGTCAAGGGCGCCTCCGGGTTCCTGCTGGCCGCCATCGCGGGCGGGTCGATGGTGTCGGGGCTGTGGTTCGGGTCGCGGCACTGGCGGGTCTCGCTGCGCCACCGGTTCGTACGGGCGCTCGGGGTACTCGTGGTGGGACTGCTGCCGATCATGTTCATCGGCGACGCGCGGATCATGGCCTTCGGCCTCTTCCTGGCCGGGCTCGCGATCTCGCCGACGCTCATCACCGGCTTCTCCCTCACCGAGCGGCTCGTGCCGCCCTCGGTGCTCACTGAAGGGCTGGCGTGGATCTCCACGTCGATCGGGTTCGGGGTGGCGATCGGGGCGTGGGCCGGGGGACGGCTGACGGAGGCGTTCGGGGCGTCCAACGCGTACGGCTTCACGCTCGGCGCGGCGGCGGTCGCTGTTGTCGTGGGCATCGGAGGTTCGGGTTTGCTGAGACTTCCCGAGGCACCTTCACCGGCCGGGAACTGATCCGCTACGGTCGAACAACCCTCGCAACACCCTTCACAAACGAAAGCTTTCGCATGTCCCGACAAATCACTTCACTTCTGGCTATCGCGGCTGTTGCTGTCACTCTGACACCGGCGACCGCGTCCGCCACCCCCCGCCAGCCCGCCGCCCCGGCCAAGTCGGCCACCGTCGCCCAGGCCAAGGCGAAGGCAGTGGACTGCGCTGACGAGCAGGTCAAGTGCATCGCCCTGACCTTCGACGACGGGCCGGGCAAGTACGCGGGAACGCTCCTCGACACGCTGAAGAAGTACAACGCCAAGGCGACGTTCTTCCTCGAAGGTCAGTACGTGAAGAGCCGCCCCGCCTTCGTCAAGCGCATGGCCAAGGAGGGCCACGAGCTCGGCAACCACAGCTACACGCACAAGAACTTCACGACCATCGAGCCGGGCGCCATCAAGAGCGAGATCCAGAAGACGCAGGACGCCGTCAAGAAGGCCGCGGGCGTCGAGCCCAAGCTGCTGCGGCCCCCGTACGGCATGCTGGACCTCCAGACCTCGGAGGTCGCGGCCGGGTTCGGCATGCCGATGATCCTGTGGACCGCCGGTTCGCGCGACTGGGCGACCAAGAACTCCGCGGAGATCAAGAAGCAGACGCTGGCCGTGGCCAAGCGCGACGGCATCATCCTCATGCACGACTGGGTGAAGCAGACCGTCGACGTGATGCCGTCGCTCGTGCAGCTGCTGCAGAGCCGGGGCTACACGCTGGTGAAGGTCTCCGACATCATCAAGTCGCAGAACCTGCAGCCCGGCGACGCCTTCCCGCTTCCCGAAGGCTGGGAGAACTGAGTATCGTTCACGTTTAATCCGAACAATGCTCTAGCGCAAGGGCGGCCATGGTCTTCACGAACTGGGCCCGCAACCAGACGGCCGCGCCCGCCGAGGTGCGTACCCCGGCCTCGACCGAGGACGTCGTACGCGCCGTCAAGGACGCCGCCGCCGCCGGCCGCCGTCTGCGCATGATCGGTACGGGCCACTCCTTCACCGGAGTGGCCCTCACCGACGGCGTCATGCTCCGCCCCACCGCGCTGACCGGCCTCACCTCCGTCGCCGACGACCGCGTCACCGTGCGCGCCGGCACGCCGGTGCGGGAGCTGAACTCCCTGCTCGCCGCGCGCGGGCTGGCGCTGGCCAACATGGGCGACATCACCGACCAGACGGTCGCGGGAGCCATCCAGACCGGTACGCACGGCACCGGGCGCGACAGCGGCGGCCTGGCCGACCAGGTCGAGGCGCTGGAGCTGGTGCTGGCGGACGGCTCGGTGGTGACGGCCACCCCCGGTGAGGACCTGTTCGACGCCGCGCGGGTGGGGCTGGGCGCGCTCGGGGTGCTGACCTCGGTGACGTTCCGGGTGGAACCCGCCTTCCTGCTGCGCAACCGGCGGCGCCGGATGACGCTCAGCGGCATCCTCGACTCGCTCGACTCCCTGACCGCCGACAACGAGCATCTCGACTTCTTCTGGCTGCCGCACACCGACGCGTGCCTGTTCAAGACCAACAACCGCGACCCCGGCCCGGCCCGGCCGCCCGGCGCGGTCAAGTACTGGCTGGACAACGTCTTCCTGGAGAACACCCTGTTCGGCGCCGCCTGCGCCCTGGGGGCCCGATTCCCCGGGCTGATCCCGCGGATCAACGCTGTCAGCGCCGCCGCGCTCGGCGACTCCGAGGCCGTGGACGCGTCGTACAAGATCTTCACCTCGCGGCGGGACGTGCGCTTCCTGGAGATGGAGTACGCGGTGCCGCGCGAGCACCTCGGCCAGGCGCTGCGGAAGACGCGGGCGCTGGTGGAGCGGATGGGGTGGCGGATCACGTTCCCGGTGGAGGTGCGGGTGACACCGGCGAGCACGGCGTGGCTGTCCACGGCGTACGGCCGTCAGTCGGCGTACATCGCCTGCCACATCTATCGGCCCACGCCCAACCCCGCGTACTTCGCCGGGGTGGAGGAGATCATGACGCGGCTGGACGGGCGGCCGCACTGGGGCAAGCTGCACACCCGGGACGCGGCTTATCTGGCGACGGTCTACCCGCGGTTCGCGGACTTCGTGGCGCTACGGGATCGGCTGGATCCGGGACGGCTGTTCGGCAACGCCTACCTGGAGACGGTGCTGGGGTAGGCATTTACTGTGCCTCGGCGGGTTCGTCCTGCCGTGCCGGTTGTGACTGCTGCGGCTGCTCGGTCGGGGCGGACGGCGCTTCGGTCATGCCGTCGGGGTCCTGAGCCGAAGTGGTCGCGGACGGGGTCGACGGCTCCACGGTGTTCTTGCCGGTGTCCTTGTCCGTGCCCGTGGGTGTCGGCGTGGGGCTCTGGGACGAGCGGGTCGGCGAGGCGGTCGGGGAGGGCGTCGGTTTCGCGCTGGGCGTCGCCGGGTCGCTGTAGAACGTCGTCCGGGGCTCGACCGCGGGCTCTTCCTTCTCCCTGGCGGGCGCCTTGCCACGCTCGGTCACCGGCTTGCCGCCGGTGAGCTGGTCGTGCACGGTCGTCTGAGCGATGGTCTGGTACGTCAGGATGCCGCCCATGCTCACCCCGAACACCAGCGCGGCGGCCATGCCCGTCTTCGCCCACGGCATGCGCCTTCGCGCCGGCACCTCGATCGGCGCCATGACCAGCGTGGTCTCGCCGGGCCGCAGAGGTTCGCCCGGCCCCTGCACCTCGCCGAGGTTACGCACCGTAGCGTGGGCGGCCGTCGCCAGCTCGCCCTGGCCCTCGTCGCGCTCGGGCGGAGGATCCGCCGTGCCGGACTCACGCCAGGCGATCACCGTGTGCTGCTTGACCTTCTCGCCCGTACGTTTGAGGTAGTGCGTGTAGACCGCGGTGGCCACCGTGCTCGCCACGCTCATCAGCGCCGCGCCGATCACCGTTCCCCCCACGCCGAGGTAGGAGGCTCCGACCGCCGCCGTGACCGCCGCCAGGGCGCTTCCCGCGATCTGCGGCAGGCTCAGCTCGAACTTCCGCTGCTCGCCGCTCATCCCCCGGATCAGTCCTTTCTCGCCCGCGTTCGGTAAAGAGCTTTCTCGTGAATAGACGCGAGGGCGTGTCCTGTTGTTCCTGTGACGTGTGTGACAGACACCCTCGTCGCTCGTGCCCCGACGAATCGGCCTGCCCTCTCTCTACCTCGCCGCGGCCGCGGCGACGGCCGTGACCACCGCGATCCCCCTCGCCATGGCGCCCGCCTCCGGCCTCGCCTCCCGGCCACCGGTAACCGAGCCTACGCGCCCGTTCATCGTTACCGTGCGTGACCGGGCCGGGGCCCGCGACCTGGTCGGCGAGATGCGATGGCGGGTACGCCGCTTCTACACCGCCGCACTGCCCGGCTTCGCCACGCTGCTGAACGCGAGCGAACTGGCCGAGCTCAGCGCGGATCCCAGGGTGGTGGCGATCGAGCCCGACCGCGAGATCCGCCCCATGCCGGTCACCAGGTCCACCGCCCGCCGCACCCGCCGTGCCACTCGTGCCACTGGGAAGGGCGTCACGGTCTACATCGTGGACAGCGGCGCCACCCACGGCCGAACCGGCGCATTCCGCTCGGGGAATCCCCATATGTCGGGTCGCGCGGAGACTCTCCGTAAGCCGGATGGATTGGGGGATCGGCTCTGGTCGGCCTTCGACGCCACCGGGCGTACCGGCGAAGACTGCGACGGCCATGGCACCCGGGTGGCGCGCGCAGTGGCCGGCCGGTCGCACGGCGCGGCGCCCCAGGCGAGCGTCGCCGCGGTACGGGTGCTGGGCTGCGGCGGCTCCGGCAGCCTGTCGGACGCTCTGGCCGGTCTCGACTGGGTACGCAGGCACGCCCGGGATCCCGCCGTGGCCAATATCTCCCTCGACGGCGCCGACTCCCCGGCCCTGCGGACCGCCATGGCCCGCCTGGCCCGGTCCGGCGTCTTCGTCGTCGCTGCCAGCGACACCGGCCGATGCCGGCTCTCCCCCACCGGCGAGACGTACTCCGCCAGAGCCCCCCGCCTGGCCGGCGCCGCCGCCCGCTACCTGGAGCTCCATCCAGCCGCCAACCCATCCGTTCTGGCCTCTTGGCTGAAGTGCGCGGCGACGCGTGACACTATTCGCCAGAATCCGTCGAGGGCTTTGCGCACGGGCAGGCCTTGAAGATGATGGAATCAACAAATGTGACCGGCGTCACATCGCCCCTGGGCTATCCCAGGAAGGCGATGTTCGGACATGCCGGGTACGGTGCTGGCAGGCAACCGGCACACGCGAGAGACTCAAGGGTCCGGGGGAAGAATGAGCAGCACGCTGACGAAGGGACTCGCATGCAGGAGCTCCGACTCGTCGCGGTAAGTGAGGACGGTACCTATCTCGTGCTGGCGACAGCAGGGCGGGGTACACGGTTCACGCTTCCCGTGGACGACCGGCTCCGTGCTGCCGTCCGCGGCAACTTCTCCCGTCTCGGCCAGTACGAGATCGAAGTGGAGAGTCCGTTGCGCCCCAAGGAGATCCAGGCCCGCATTCGTGCCGGAGAGACAGCCGAGGAGATCGCCGCCACAGCGGGCATCCCGGTCGAACGCGTCCGCTGGTTCGAGGGCCCCGTGCTCCAGGAGCGCGAGTACGTGGCCCAGCAGGCGCAGCGCGTGTCCGTACGCATGCCCGGAGAGTCCTCAGCCGGCCCGACGCTCGGCGATCTCGTCGCCGAGCGGCTCACCAGGCGCGGCGTGCCCACCGACGAGATCGACTGGGACTCCGCCAAGCGCGACGACGGCCTCTGGCGCGTCAAGCTCGGCTACGTTTGGAACGGTCACACCAGGCACGCCGAGTGGCTCTTCGACCCGCGCAGGCGGCACGTCACGCCGCACGACGACGAGTCGATGCGGCTCTCGGCCGCCGACTTCGACCCCAGCCCCGTGGTGGAGGACACCACGGTCACGCCGTTCACACCGCGAGTGGCCAAGCTGCAGCCGGTGCCGCCGCTGGCGTCGGACCCACTGCCGTTCCCGTCGGTGATCCGCCACGAGCCGGAGCCGCAGGAGCCGGCGGTCGGCTACCAGCCGAGAGGCACGGAGTCGCCCTACGGCCGCCCGCCGTCCCGTGATGTCCCGTCCCGTGACATGCCGTCCCGCGAGACCCCGTCTCACGGCGCGCCGTCCCGCGAGACCCCGTACCGCGAGACGCCCTTCACTCCGGCGCGAGAGGCCCCTTTCGACCGCGCCCCCGCAACCGACCCCTCCGGCCGCACGGCGGAGCCCGGCTACCGCTCGGACCCGCCAGGGAGGGACTACCGCTCGGAGCCACCCGTGCCCGGCTACCGTGCTCCCGCGCAGGAGACCGGCTACCTGGCCGAGCCGTCAGCACCGGAGACGGGCTACGGCGCCCAGGAGCCCGGCCACCGTACCCATCCGTCGGCGTCGTCAGCACCTACGGCGTCTTCGTCGTCGTCGGCGCAGGACACCGGCTACACCCGCCCCAGCGACCCTTCGGCACGTCACGGCGACCCT
The DNA here is from genome assembly GCF_050942315.1 of Nonomuraea sp. CA-143628. Taxonomy (NCBI): domain Bacteria; kingdom Bacillati; phylum Actinomycetota; class Actinomycetes; order Streptosporangiales; family Streptosporangiaceae; genus Nonomuraea; species Nonomuraea sp. CA-143628. The sequence goes on along the minus strand of NZ_CP192072.1, from coordinate 3,861,053 downwards.
TCGTCCTGGCTGCCCGACTACGGCACTCCCCGCCCGCCTGACCGCCAGACCGACCGCCCGACCGGCCGGGACGGCGAGGCCATCTACGCCGCGGCGAGCCGCGAGAGCACGCCTCCGGGCACCCGTACCACTGCGTTCTCGCCCGAAGACGCTGTCACGCTGCCCCCGGCACCGGACGCGACCCCCGGCACACGCGCCGCGGATGGACCGGCTATCGGCGCGCCCGCCGCCAACGCGCCCGCGACGGAGGGCCAGACCGTCGGCGTGCCCACCGCACAGGGTCCGGTGGCCGGCGTTCCGGTCGCAGACCACCCAGCGACCGGTGCGCCCGCCGTTCAAAACTCGGCCGCCGACGCGCCCACTGCGCAGAGCCCGGTCGTCGCCAACACGACCACCCCACAGGGCCCAGCTACCGATGCGCCCGCCATCGACGGCCCGGCTTCAAGCGCCCCGGCGGCGGGCGACCGCACCGCAGGGCCGGTGGAGCGCAACGAGCCGCCCGCTCCTGTGACCCCGGCCACCGCGCCCGACGTCGATGCCGCTGTGGCGTCTGCCGCCGCGCCCGAGGTCGAGTCCGCAGCGGCCTCGGCCGCCACGGACTCGACCCCAGCGAACGCCGCCGTCACTGGCAGCGCCGTCGCGGACGGCGAGGCGGCAGACATCGTCGCCGCGGGCTCGGCACCCGCGTCCACCGCGCAGACCTCTGCGGCGTCGGCGCCCATCACGGATTCGCCTTCAGCTGCGGAGTCGCCGTCCGCCGTGGCAGGCACCGACGCTCCGGCCGCGGAGTCCGTACAACCCGCTGGGACTGTCACTGGGCCGCAGCCCAATGACACCGTCATCGAGGAGCCCGCTGGCGCCGCAACGGCGAGCAGCGCCGCAGAGAGCACCGCTGTGGGAAGCGCCGCAGAGGGCAGCACCGCTGTGGAGAGCACCGCCACTGTGGGGGACACCACTGTGCGGAGCGCCACCGCGGTGGGGGACGCCACTGTGGAGAGCACCACCGCGCCGCAGACGTCCCCCGCCACGGAAGCCCAGGCTGAAGGCCCGGCGCATAAGGCCGCTGGCCAGGAAGCCGCTGCTCAGGAGGCTTCTGGCCAGGAGGCTTCTGCTCAGGAGGCTTCTGGCCAGGGAAGTGCTGGCCAGAAGGCCGCCGCAGTAGTCGGCGCGCCCGCCGCTGGGGACACCATCGTCACACCACCCGTCATCGAGGCCGCGCCTGCGACAAAGGACGCCACTCCTCCCGCAACGGCAACCGACCAGGACGCCTCCAAGACCACGCCCGAGACGGCGGCGCGGTCGGCAGCCGAGCCGACTGCCGACCTGACCACCGACCCCGAGCCCACGACAGCGGCCCCCAAGCCCAGCCCCACAGCTCCCGAGCCCCAGGCCGCCGCAGGCGTACCTGAGGCGGGCACCACCCCGAAGGCCGACACCACCCCGACGGCTGACGCAGCCCCGAAGGCCGAGGCGACCGCGAAGGCCGACACAGCGGCGACCGCCGCCGAGCCGGTACCGACCGCGCCCGTACCCAAGCCCAAGCCGCAGCCCTCGAAGCCGGAGCCCAAGGCCGGGTCCTCGGCACCCACGCCGACCACGGCACCCACGCCCAAGGCCAAGCCCGCAACGGCCGAGCCCAAAACCGAGCCCAAGGCTGAGCCGGCGGCGGCCAAGGCTGAGCCGACAGCGCCTGAGCCTGCCGTACCAGCCGCGAGGTCGAGCAAGGACGACACCGCGAAGCCCGAGCAGCCGGCGGCCAAGGAGGAGCCCCCGGTCCCGGTGCCCTCTCCCCCGCCCGCCCCTGCGGCCCGTCAGCCGCGCAAGGGCTCCAGGGGGCGTCGCGCATCGGTGCCGACCTGGGACGAGATCATGTTCGGCGCCCGCCGACAGGACTGAGCCGAGCACCCGCCCGCACACACCGCTCAAGCACCGCCCGCACACACTCCGCAAGCGCCGTCCGCACACCGCCGTCTGAGCACCACCCGCGCACACCGCCCGCGCAGTGCCCGGCGGTTCGTCGGTGATCTCCCCGCAGGACCTCCCGGGCCTCTGGGGCCCTTGAGCGCCCCGGGGCGCAGGCTGAAGGCGCGAGGACGGGAGCGAGGGCGAGAGCCCAGATGGAAGGGCGCCCGGGACCCAAGCGAGCGCGCGAGACTCAGTCGTGAGCACGCGAGCGCGAGCGGGGACGAGGACTCAGACGGAAGGGCACCGGCTGACCGCACCAACACCGTAGAACAGCGCGTCCGGAGGCGTCCCGTCGGCGAGCAGCGGAAGGTGCCTGCCCTACTGCTCCTCGGACAAGAACGGAGCCAGCCACTCCGGTGTCACCTCGGCCGGGAACCCGATCGCCTGGGACTGTGAGACGTCGATCGCCGAGTAGCCGCCCTTGCCCGCTCCCACCCCTGCGGTGAGTGTGTACACCCTGGCTCGCCGCTGGAACCATGTCTGCCTGAGGTGCCAGCCCACCACCGCGCGGCGTTCCACCACCGCTTGCGAGCGGCGGAGGGAGCCTGAGCGGACCGCCAAGCGTACGCCGTCGTACCCGTGCCCCAGAGACCTGTACCTGTCGATGCCGAGGGGGATCCCCAAGCCCGCCAGGAGGAGAGCGACCACGGTCCCGATCCACCAGACCGGCTGGACGGTCAGCAGGGCCGTCAGGGCGGTGGCGAGGGCCGGCGCGAGCCACGGGGCGACGGCGCGGAAGAGGCGGCGGTTGCGGGCGATGGGCGGGTGAGGGCGGAGTTCGGCCTGGTAGGTGCCGATGGCCTCCCCGGTGACCCGGAAGGCGACCGCGCGCGGGACGTCCGGCAGGAGTTGCCCACGGGTCTGTGAGTCGCCGAGGCCCGTCACGATGGCCCAGACCCGGGCGACGCCCGCCCAGCGCTCGGGGAGTCCCTCGATGATCTCGTAGCCTCGTACGCGCCCCGCCTCCAGGGACACGCTGCGCCGGTTGATCAGCCCGCGTTCGGCCACCAGGTAGCCGTCGCGGCTGATGAGGCGGAAGTTCCAGTTGAACACCGCGTACATCACACCGCCCACGAAGGGCATCGCCACCACGAGCAGCAGCACCACGGCGAGCAGCAGGTAGGGGTGCTCCCAGAGCCACTCCCCGACGGTGAGCGCGGCGTCCCGGCCGTAGCCGAGGTCGTCGCCCCACTGGAACGCCAGCCCCACGGCACCGCCCGCCAGGGCGAACGGCGTCAGCAGGTACGCGCCGGACAGCGGGCCGTACAGCAGCCAGGTCCACGGCACCCGGATGATCTCCCGCTCGGCCTCCACCGTCTCCCCACGAACCGCGGCGGACACCGTGACCGCGGCGGGATCCGTGGCGGAGGCGGCAGCGGAGGTCTCATCGGGCGTCGCGGCTCGGGCGGGGCGGGTGGCGCGGGTGCGGCGGAGCAGGACCGACTTCAGGCGTTCGGCCTCCTTGAGGGTGACGCCGTCGAGCTTGCCCTCCTCCTCGTCGCCGCTCGCCCCAGTGTCGATCTTGAGTACGGCCAGTCCGAGCAGCCGGTGCATGGGCGGGGTGGAGACGTCCACGCCGCGGATCCGCTCCAAGGGGATGGTACGGACCGACCGGCTGATCAGTGAACGCTTGATCTCCAGACGGTCGCCCACGATCTCGTAGCTGAATATCGCCCACCGGACGACGGCGAAGGCCAGCGTGACGCCGACCCCGACCGCCGCCCAGGTGTACGACATGCCGGAGAACCCACCCACGAACAGCAGCCCGACAAGGGGCACGATCAGCGACGGGATCATCCGTACCGGGTGGATGAGCAGCACCTTGGGGCTCAGCCGCATCGGCACCCGAGCGAGCTCCACAGGCCCGGCGGGAACGGTCACCGGCGGGAACGAGCCCTCACGAGCAGGATCAGCTGGTTCGGGCGCCGGCTGGTGCATGGGAGGCCCGGGATCGGCTTCGGGCGCGGACGGGTGCACGGGAGGGCCGGGGCGCGGTTCAGACGCGGACGAGTGCGCCTCGGGATCGGCCTCCGGCGCCGACGGGTGCACGGACGGCTCGGGATCGGCTTCGGGCGCCGACGGGTGCGCGGACGGCCCAGGGCGAGGTTCGGGAGATGGCGGGTGCGCGGGAGGCCCGGGGTGAGGTTCGGGCGCCGATGGGTGCGCGGGAGGGCCGGGGCGGGGATCGGTCACGTGGCATCGTCCCTGAGCTGCTCCGCGCGGTGCGCCAGCTCCTCCGCCAGCCCCGCCGCCACCGTGTAGTCCAGGCCCTTGATCGTCGACGAGCCCGCGTGGGAGGCCGTACGGATCTCCAGGGTCGCCAGCCCGAGCAGCCGTTCGACCCATCCCTGCGCCTTGTCGACCGTCTGGATCCGGCTGACCGGCACGAAGACCCACTCCCGGGTCAGGAACCCCGACCGGGTGTAGACCACATCGCCCGACAGCTCCCAGCGATGTACGGCATAGCGTACGAACGGCTCGGCCACCAGGAACGGCGTGGCCAGCACGCCCACCCCCACCGGCAGCAGCCACGGGTCGTCCGCGAACCAGCCGGGCACCCACGACCACCCGCTCCCCCCGACCCACCGCGCGACCAGGATCGAGCACCCCACGAGCAGCACGAACCCGAACAACGCCTCAGCGAGCCAGAGCCGGATGGCCTTGGGCGACACACGGTGTCGGGGGTCACGCAACGGGCCAGAAGACGTCACGAGGCCAGCTTATTGCTCCCGCCCGCGTCGGTGATCGGCCAGAGGCGCCGGATGCCGACCGGAAACGCCAGCCGGAAACGCCGGCCGGAAACGCCGGCCGGAACGTCGACCGGAAACTGTCGGTGCCGTAGTCCAAAGTGGAGGCACCGAGGAGGAGGGGCGGGTCATGCAGTACGCGATTCAGGCAGACGGCCTGGTGAAGCACTATGGCGAGACCAAGGCACTCGACGGTGTGGACCTCGCCGTGCCGACCGGCAGGCTGCTCGGCGTGCTGGGACCCAACGGCGCGGGCAAGACGACCGCCGTGCGCATTCTGGCGACGCTGCTCACGCCCGACGCGGGCACGGCCACGGTGCTGGGGTTCGACGTGCTCCGGCAAGCGCATCAGGTGCGGTCGCTGATCGGGCTGACCGGACAGTACGCCGCGGTCGACGAGATGCTGACCGGTGTCGAAAACCTGATGATGATCGGCCGTCTGCTGGGCCTGTCGCGAGGTGAGGCGAGGGAGCGGGCGAAGGCGTTGCTCGGCCGGTTCGACCTGGCCGACGCCGGGGGCCGGGCCACGAAGACCTATTCGGGTGGGATGCGCAGGCGGCTCGACCTGGCGGCGAGCCTGGTGGGCAGGCCGCAGGTGCTTTTCCTGGACGAGCCGACGACCGGTCTCGACCCGCGTAGCCGCACCGAGCTTTGGGGCGTCGTGCGCGGTCTGATGGCCGACGGCGTGACCGTGCTGCTGACCACTCAATACCTGGAGGAAGCCGACCAGCTGGCCGACGACATCGTGGTGTTCGACCACGGCAAGGTCATCGCGTCGGGCACGTCCGACGAGCTCAAGGCCACCACCGGCGCGCAGGTGCTGGAGGTGCGGCCCCTCAGGGAGGACCAGCTCGACCTGGTCGCCAAGGTGGTCACCGACGTCCTCGACGTGGCACCCGACCTGTCCGGCGCGATGGTCACGGCCGCCGTGCGCGACCCGGCCGTGGTGCCCGCCATCGTCCGCCGCCTCGACGACCTCGGCATCGTCGCCTCCGAGCTGGCACTGCGCAAGTCCAGCCTCGACGAGGTGTTCCTGGCCCTGACCGGGCACCGCGCGGAGGACGAGCAGACGGAGGAAGCCACCGCATGACCGCCATCACGACGACCCTGCCCGGCCGGGTCGGTCCCGGCGCCACCCTCAGGCAGACCATGACGCTGGCCTGGCGGAGCCTGGTGCAGATCAAGCACAACCCGTGGGAGCTGCTCGACCTCAGCATCCAGCCGATCATGTTCCTGCTGCTGTTCACCTATGTGTTCGGCGGTGCCATCTCCGGCTCGACCGGCGACTACCTGCAGTTCGCCCTGCCTGGCCTGCTGGTCCAGAATGCCCTGTTCTACACGCTGTCCACGGCGATCGGGCTCAACACCGACATCACCAAGGGCGTGTTCGACCGGCTGCGCAGCCTGCCGATCGCGCGCACCGCACCCCTGTCGGGCCGGATCATCGCCGACACGTTCAAGCAAGTGTGGGCGTTCGCGCTGTTGGTCGGGTTCGGGATGGTGCTCGGGTTCCGGGTGACGACCAGCGTGGCGGGGCTGCTCGGGGCGCTGGCGCTGCTGGTGGTCGTGGCGCTGGCGATGTCGTGGATGTCGGTCTTGATCGGGCTCAAGGCGTCGAGTCCGGAGAAGGTGCAGATGATCTCCTTCTCGACGATGATGCCGCTGACGTTCACGAGCAGTGCGCTGGTGCCGGCCGACACGTTCCCCGGCTGGCTGAAGGCCTGGTCCGACGTCAACCCGGTGACCTACCTGGCCGACGCGATCCGCGGCCTACTGATCGGCGGCGAGATCGCCTGGCCGACGATGGTCTCGCTGCTGTGGTCGGCGGGGTTCGTGGTGGTGTTCGCGCCGCTGGCGATCAGGGTCTTCCGCAGCCACGTGTGAGACCGGTTCCCCTCCAAGTCCGGCCATCCAGGTCCGTCCGGCCATCCGGGTCTAGGTCCGGCAAGGTCCGAGTCGGTCCTGGTCCGAATCCAGGTCCATCCGGCCATTCGAGTCCAGGCCCGGCAAGGTCCGAGTCGGTCCTGGACTGAATCCAGGTCCGTCCAGACAGGTCCGGGGTCTGGATCCATCCGGCTCCGGGTCGGTCCTGGTCCGAGTCGAGGTCCGTCCGGACAGATCCAGGGCGTGGGTCCGTCCAGGTCCATGTCCAGCAAGGTCCGGGGCTGTTCGCCTGTGTCCGTCCCTGTCGTCTGCGGACGGCGTCCCGCGGAGCGGTGTGGTTTCTCGACCGCTCGGTCCTGTTCGTCCCTGGTAGAGGCCATATGGCGGGATCGTGGATCCACCACCCAGTGGGACACCACCCACCGGTGGCCAGCCGGGGCCGGGGCCGCGCACCTGGCCAAGGCCGCGTACCTGACCGGGGCCGCCCACCTGACCGGGGCCGCGCACCTGGGCACCTGGTTTTACTGAGCGCGATGTCCGGCCGAACGGACCGGACGCACATCGCGTCCCCCGCACCCGCCGGACAGGCCGTCCCCCTCGCCCGCTCCGTCGGCCCGTCGGGCGCGGCCATCGTCACGGCGACGAGAACCAGCAGGCCGGGACCCGGTTTCCCGGCGATCCCCACGGTTCCCGGCCCCGCCGAGCCACCTGCGGACCGAGGGCGGCGAAGGTCATGGATGTGGCGAAGTTCACTCCTATCTTGCCCGCATTGCGCCCGCTTTACGGTCCTTTACCGACCACCGACCCTCGCGAAACGGTCGGCGCACGGCGGATAGCCGCGTAGCATCATGCGGCATGGGGCTGTGTAACACGGCAGGACGCGTGAGACACATCGCTGTCTCTGTGACAGCGGTGGCTGTCGTGCTCGCGTCGTCCGGTTGCGACTTCCTCGTGGGAAGGTCCCAAGCCAAAGAGATCGCCGAGATCAACGTCTCAAGCCCGGAGTTGCGCGCGGGCGAACCGCTGCCGCGCGAATACTCCTGCAGGGGTGCTCAGGGCAGTCCGCCTCTGCGTTGGTCCAGCGAGCCTCTGTCCGACGCCAAGTCGATCGCGATCGTGGTCGACTCTCTCTCACCATCAGAATCCGCCGTCCAGTGGGTGCTCTACAACATCCCCGCGACGACGACCGAGCTGGGGCCGAACGCCGCCGCGAGCCCGCCGGAAGGCGCGAGCCAGGCCAAGGTGACCAGCGGCAAGGCGGGCTACCAGCCCCCCTGCGTGGAGAAGGGCAGCTACCGCTTCAGCGTCTATTCGCTGAACGGCAAGGTCGATGTCCAGGAGGGCGCCCCCCTCTCCGAGGTCTTGAGAAAGATCGCGGACAAGACCATTGCCCGCGGCCGGCTCACGGTGGTGAACATCCAGTGAGACGCCGCTCACTAAACGTAGTAATAGTTACCAATTCTTCACGTAGGGTGTGACAACGCTCATAGTGGTCCGACACAATCAGATCCAATCGCTAGGTGCTGGTGATCAAAGGGGGAAGGTCGCGTCGATGGCCGCGCGATCTCACCGGTGCCGCAGGGAGGCCATGGCTTTGAGGGTGGTGCAATGATCGCGGTCGTAGTCAGCTTGGTCGCTGTCGTGCTCCTCGTGCTCGTCGTCGTGGCACTGGGCATGCGTTCGATGAACCGTCGGGAGAGCTCTCTGCCTCCCGAGCGGCTGAAGCAGATGGCCGAGAAGGATGAGAGGACTCAGACGCGTTCCACGGATGAGTTCTCCAAGAGCGAACCGCGCATGAACAACTTCAGCCCTGACTTCAGTCCTATCGACGAGGTCAAGGCCAAACCGGTACGCACCGGCCAGCGTGGCAAGCGCGGCGTGGACGAGTGGGGCAACCCCAACTCCGACTCCGACGACGAGGAGTTCTGGGCCAACATCCGCAGCGACGCGGAAGAGGGCGGCTTCGGCGCCGGCGGCACGGTCGCGGCGCGCAAGGGCGCCTCGCGCCCCGTCGAGCGTCCTTCGGAGCGTCGTCCAGAGCGTCCTTCGGAGCGCCCCTCCGACCGGCCCGGGGACAAGCCCGCCCAGAGGCCCGCCGCGCGTACCCCCTCCGCACGAGCCGCCGCCGAGCGGGAGCGGGAGCGCGAGAAGCAGCCCAGCGCCCAGCGCGAGCAGCAGCGCCCCGCCGCCAAGCGGGAGCGGTCCGGCAAGCGGGAGCCCGCCAAGCGCGAGCCCGTCACCGCCGTCGACCCCAACGCGGCCACCGTCCAGGCGCCGCTTCCCGGGCGATCCCAGCGTTCGCGTTCCCAGCGGCCCGCCGCCGCGGCGGCTTCGTCCGGCTCGTCCGGTCTGGCCGACCTCGTGGAGTCGGCGCAGCGTCCGGCCCCGACGGCCGCCGAGCTGGCCGACCAGCGCACGGTGACCTTCTCCGCACCGACGCCGCCCGACGTGATGAGCATCCTCGGCGTGGGCGCGCAGCAGGTGACGCCGCCCCAGCCCGGGGCGGGCAGCGGTTCCTTCCCCGCTGTCGGTAGCGGCACCTCGCTGAGCACGAACAGCCCGGCCACCACCAGCGGCTCGTTCCCCGCCACCCCGGCCACCAGCGGTTCCTTCCCCGCCGTCGGCGGCAGCGGCTCCTTCCCCGCCACCCCGGCCCCCGCCGCGCCGGTCTCCCCGATCGGCGGCGCGCAGGCCGGCGTCCCGTTCACGGTCTACGGCGCCAACACCGACCCGCTGGAAACCACCTGGACCAACCCGCCGATCGTGCCGACAGCGTCGGGCTCGTGGCCCGCGCTGCAGCACCACGACATCCTCGACGATCCGGCTCCCGCCGCCCCGTCGAGCGACTCCTGGCCGGCCTTCGAGCCGCAGCAGCCCGCCGCCGCCCCCCGCTCCTCCTATCCGGCCTCCTATGAGGTACGGGCCGGCTGGGCCGTGGCCGATGACTCCGACCCGCTGACCGGCCCCTCCCCCGCCACCGGCACCCCCACGGCGCCCGCGCGGGCGGTCTCGGCCTACGACGACGTGCTGTCGGCCCCGCCCATGCAGCCGGCGCCGCAGCACTTCGCGTACGAGACGGGTGACATCACCAGCCTCCCGCCCGGCCAGATCGCGCAGACCTTCGCGTACGAGACCGGCGACATCACCAGCATTCCGCCCGGCCAGATGCCGGCGGGCTGGGGCGAGCCGCCGGCGAACAACGCCGCCTGGCCCAACTACGGCGGCACGCCCGAGGCAGGTGCCCGGCAGAGCGGCCGCAACGGCGGCGCCCAGGGCAACAGCGGCGGGCACCGTCGCTCCACCCCCGAGCAGGAATTCCCCGACTACTACCGCTGATCGGCGACCGCCGGACGGCGGACGAGTGACGGCGGCCACTCATTAATCTGTAAAGCCGCCGATGACCCCTTAAGCCCCCGGCACGCGGGGCAATAGGGTTCGACATATGATCGGCACTCTGAGTCGCGTGCTGAGCACGCTCAGGTACGACGTACCTGCCTCGCTCGTGGTCTTCCTCATCGCGGTGCCCCTCTCGCTGGGCATCTCGATGGCCTCGGGTGCCCCCCTGGCCGCCGGGTTGATCGCCGCCATGGTGGGCGGCATCGTGGCGGGCGCGCTCGGTGGCTCCGCCGTACAGGTGAGCGGGCCCGCGGCGGGCCTGTCCCTGGTCGTCGCGGATCTCGTGCAGACGTACGGCTGGCGGGCCACCTGCATGATCACTCTGATCGCGGGGGCGGTGCAGCTGGTGCTCGGGGTCTTCCGGGCGGCCAGGGCGGCGCTGGCGGTCTCGCCGGCGGTCATCCACGGCATGCTCGCGGGCGTCGGCGTGGTCATCGCGCTCTCCCAGCTGCATGTCGTGCTGGGCGGCAGACCGCAGCGCTCGGCGCTGGCCAACATCGTGGAGCTGCCGGCGCAGCTGGCCGATATGCACGGCCACACGGTGGCGGTGGGCCTGCTCACGATCGCCGTGCTGGCGCTGTGGACGCGCCTGCCCAAACGGGTCAAGGCGGTGCCGGCGCCGCTGGCCGCGCTGCTGGTGGCCGGCGTGACCGCGTGGGCGTTCGACTGGGACGTCACCCGCATCGACCTGTCCAACGCCGTCACCTCCTGGGCCTTCCCCGTGCTGCCGTCCGGCGACTGGCACCGGATCGTGGCGGCCGTGATGCTCGTCGCGCTGCTGGCCGGGGTCGAGTCGCTGCTCTGCTCGGTCGCGGTCGACGGCATGCACGACGGCCCCCGCACCGACCTCGACCAGGAGCTGAGCGGGCAAGGCGTGGCCAACATGGTCTCGGGCGCGCTGGGCGGGCTGCCGGTGGCGGGCGTGATCGTCCGCAGCACCGCGAACGTGCAGGCGGGCGGGCGCAGCCGGTTCTCGGCGGTCCTGCACGGGGTGTGGGTGGTGGTGTTCGCCCTCGGGTTCGGGTGGACGATCAAGCTGATCCCGATGGAGGCGCTGGCGGCGCTGCTCGTCTTCATCGGCGTGCAGATGGTCAATCTGGGCCATGTCAGGAAGGTGCACGGCCACGGCGAGGTGCCGGTCTACCTGGTGACGATGGGGGCCGTGCTGGTCCTCGGGCTGGCCGAGGGGGTGCTGGCCGGTCTCGCGCTGGCCGCGCTGCTCGCGCTGCGGCGGCTGACCTGGGTCACCGTCAAGACGCGGCCGGAGCAGGACGGGCGCGTCCACGCGACGATCTCCGGTTCGCTCACCTTCCTTGGCGTGCCCAGGCTCACCCACGACCTGCGCGCCATCCCGCCCGGCACGGCCGTGGACCTCGACCTGAACATCGACTTCATGGACAACGCCGCCTTCGAGGCCATCCACTCCTGGCGGCTGAACCACGAGCGGCTGGGCGGCAGTGTCGACATCGACGAGCTGCACGACGAGTGGTACGCGATGGCGGCCAGCGGGACCCGCCTGTCCCGGACCAAGACGCCGCCGCGGACGCCGGACCGGTGGTGGCTGCCGTGGTCGCACCGCCACCACCGCCCCGCCCGGCACGGCGGGTCGGCGCCGGGCACCCCCCGTCCGGCCAGCGTGGAGTGCCAGCTGACGGCGGGCGCGCGGGAGTATCACCGGCGTACGGCTCCGCTGGTGCGGCCGATCTTCACCGAGCTGGCCCGCAAGCAGCAGCCCACGCACCTGTTCATCACCTGCGCCGACTCACGGGTCATCCCCAGCCTGATCACCGCGAGCGGCCCCGGAGACCTGTTCACCGTGCGCAACATCGGCAACCTGGTGCCGCGCAGGGGCGCCGAGCCGCACGACGACTCGGTGGTGGCGGCCATCGAGTACGCGACGCAGGTCCTGGGCGTGCACACGATCACGGTCTGCGGACATTCGGGCTGCGGGGCGATGTGCGGGCTGCTGAGCGGCGGGGTGAAGGCGGGCAGCCTGCCGGGGATGCGGCGCTGGCTGCGGCACGGCTACCACAGCCTGGCCACGTTCATCGAGACCGCGGACGAGCCGCTCGACGGCGGGGCGCTGGACCGGCTGTGCAAGGTCAACGTGCAGCAGCAGCTGGAGAACCTGCGGACCTACCGCAAGGTCGACGAGCAGGTGCGGGCCGGGCAGCTGGAGCTGGTGGGCCTGTACTTCGACATCAGCTCCGCCAGGGTGCACATGCTGCCGCCTCTCCCGTCTACGCTCTCCGTGAAGATATGACCGGTTTGTTGGTCGTACGCGAAGAATGTCGGCATGAGAGTACTGGTCATCGGCGGGACGAGATTTCTGGGACGAGCCATCGTCGAGGAGGCGCTGGCTCGGGGGCATCAGGTCACGACGTTCAACAGGGGGCAGAGCGGGGCGGATCTGCCCGGAGTGGAGGCCATCCGGGGTGACCGCGAGGTGACCGCGGACCTCGAACGGCTGGCCGACGGGCACACGTGGGACTTCGTGGTCGACACGTCCGGCTATGTGCCGCAGGTCGTCGGTGCGTCGGCGCAGGCGCTGTCGGGACATGTGGGGACATACGCGTTCATCTCGTCGGTCTCCGCCATCGACGGCTTCCCCGGCAAGGCCGCCACCGAGGACTCGGGGGTGTGGGCCTGCGCGCCGGACGCCGGTCCCGACGACGGTGACTACGGGGTGCTGAAGGGCGGCTGCGAGCGGGCCGTGGAGCAGGGGTTCGACGGCAACGCGCTGATCGTGCGGCCGGGCCTGATCCTCGGCCCGTACGAGAACGTCGGCAGGCTGCCGTGGTGGCTGAACCGGATCTCCCAGGGCGGCCAGGTGCTCGCGCCGGGTGATCCGGGCACGCCGATGCAGCTCGTGGACGCGCGGGACATCGCCGTCTTCACCCTGGACCAGGCGGAGCTGGGTACGGCCGACCGGTTCGCGGTGACCGGGCCCGCGGGCAACACCACGTACGGCGAGTGGCTGGAGCTGGGCAAGGAGGCGACCGGGTCGGACGCGGAGTTCGTCTGGGTGGACGACCGGTTCCTCGTCGATCAGGGGGTGGGGACGTTCGTCGAGCTGCCGCTGTGGGGCGGGCCGCCGTCAGAGGAGATCGCCAACTTCTGGAGCGTGCCCACGGCCAAGGCCGAGGCTGCCGGGCTGCGCGTACGGCCGGTGGCGGAGACCGTGCGGGACACGTGGGCGTGGTTGCGTGGCGTCCCGGAGGCTGAGCGATCCTACGGGGCCAAGGCGCAGCACGGCATCGCGCCCGAGAAGGAGGCGGCGGTGCTGGCCGCTTGGGCCGCCCGCTCTTAGGGAAGTCCAGACGTTCTGCGTAATCGTCCACAGACCGCTGGGCGGCGGCGGGTTAGCGTCTACGGTGTCGCGCTTGGCAGTCCTTGGTCCCCCACCCTGGCCCGGTGCGACGGCCGGTCCTCAATCCCAGGGGCCGGAGGGGCGGAGGTCATCCGCTGTCAGTGGTAGCGGGACAGCCGGGTGGTCACCTCCGCCCCTCACCACGCACGGCGGCTCGTACTCAAGTCCTGGTTCGGCCAGCAGCCGAGGGGACGTGGGCCAGCAGGGCGTCGAGAGCGGCGGGCTCGGCCGCGCCGCCCGCCGCCAGGACGACGCCCTGCCGGTCGGTCAGCACGGCGTACGGCGGCCAGGGGATGCCGTGACGATCGAACACCCCGGGATCGATGACCAACGGCAACTCGACCTCCTGGGCCTCCAGATATTCGCGGACCCGTCCCTCCTCCGCGGCGCTCACTAGGACGACCTCCACCCGCTCCGCCGCGACGAAGGCGGGCAACATCGCGCTGCAGAGACCGCATGTCGGCGCGATCAGCGCATAAAGGACGCCGGGCCGTTCAGAGGTGAGGGCCACCGCAGGTGGGGTCACGTCCCAGTGGGTGCCGGGGCGGGGACCGGCGCGGCCGCGCTCCACGGCTCCGATCAGCCGGGCCGGCACGAAGGTCAGCACGAGGTACGCCGCTCCCACCAGCAGGTGGACGAGGGTGAACGGGGAAGGTCCCGCGACAGCGGCCATGACCGCCAGCACCGCGAGCAGACCGGTACGCGTCATGGTGGCGGCGCCGACGAGGCCGTGGTCGCCGAAGCAGCCGCAGCCGGCGCTCAGCCCGCGCCACAGCACGGACGCCATCGCGGCGAGGAAGACGGCGAACAGCGCCGCCGCGAGCAGCGCGCCCCAGCGCCGGGTGGGTGGCGCGGTGAGCAACCCCGCCGCCACCAGCTCCGCCACCACCACCGCGACGGCGGCGACGACCGTGAGCCGCTGCGGGATCAGCCGGTAACCCGCGATGTCGGCGGCGAATCCTGCCAGGTCACGAGCCTTGCTCACGGCCGCGTACAGCAGGACCGCGATCAGCGCCACATAGGCCGACGACAGAACGATCATGTGGCCGCGTCCCGGTACGCCTGGGCCTGGAGGGTGTACATGTCGGCATAGAGGCCACCCTCCTCCATCAGCTCGGCATGCGTGCCCTGCTGGGCCACCCGCCCATGGTCTAGGACGTAGATGCGGTCGGCGTACCGGACGCTGGCCAGCCGGTGCGTGATGAGGACGATGGAGCGGCCGTCGGCGTACTTGCGGATGCGCTCGAACAGGGCGTGTTCGGCGCGGGCGTCCAGCGCGGAGGTCGGCTCGTCGAAGATCACCAGGGCGGCGTCGCGGTAGAAGCCGCGGGCCACGGCGATCCGCTGCCACTGCCCGCCCGACAGGTCGTGGCCGCCTCGGAAGCGCTGGTCGAGCAGCGAGTCGTACCCCTGCGACAGTCCGGCCACCACGTCGTCCGCCCCGGCGGCGGCCGCGGCGGCGGCCAATCGGTCTTCGTCCAGCGGGCGGCCCATGAGGATGTTCTCGCGGAGGGTCAGCGGCCAGCGAGTGTGGTCCTGGGCGATCACCGAGATGAGCCCGCGGGTGTCGAGGCCGGCCAGGTCGGCGCCGTCCCAGCGGATCGTCCCCGAGTCCGGCCGGTACAGTCCGGCCAGCAGCTTGGCCAGCGTGGTCTTGCCGGAGCCGTTCTCCCCGACCAGCGCGATGACCTCGCCGAACCCCACTTCGACACTGATCCCGTTGAGCGTGGGGCCACTCGCCCCCGGGTAGGCGAACGTCACCCGGTCGGCGGCCAGCCGCCCGGACGGTTCCGGAGTCGCCGTACCGGATGGCTGTCGCACGCGTGAGGCGGCCAGCTCGCGGAAGGACAGGTAGTCGCCGAAGTAGAGGCCCGCCTCGTACAACCGGTTCATCATCTGTACCAGCGCGGCCAGCGACATCTGGCCGGCGCGGATGGCCAGCACGGCCGCGCCCGCCACCGAGAGCGGGATGACGCCGACGGCCAGCAGCCCGGCGAGCGCGGCGTAGACGGCGACGGTCGCGACGCCGGTCAGCGCGTCGCCGGCGGCCTTGGTGACGGCACGGCGGCGCGCGACGTCGAGCTGCACGTCCTGTTCGAGGTCGGCGACGTTCGCGTACTCGCCGAGCAGGAAGTCGCGCAGCGCGAACGCGCGCACCTCGGCGGCGGGCAGGCGCTCGGCCATGAGGTCCGACAGCATGAACTTGCGCCGCCGCGCGGCCGACAGCCGGTAGTACCCCTCGTACTGCAGGCGCGCCGCCCGTACCGCGGCCCAGCCCGCGGGCACGACCGTGACCAGCAGAAGCGGTGTCAGGAGCGGGTGCATGAGGCCGAGCGCCACGGCCGAGGCCAGCACGCCGACGGCGCCGCCGATCACGGCGATCGTCGCCTCGACCACGCCCGCGGCGTCGGGCACGCCGCTGTCGCGGGCTCTGCGCATCGCGTTGTGGAACTCGTCGTCGTCGAACGCGGTCAGCTCCACCTGGGTGGTCAGCTCGAAGAGCCGCGTCTCGGCCAGCCGTTCGACCTCCACCTTGAGCCGCGCCTGGGCCCAGGTGGCGGCGGTCAGCAGCGCCCCGCGCAGCGCGGCGGCGGCCGCGACCAGCGCCAGCGCGGGCAGCGCCGCCCGGACGCGCTCGGGCGTCGGACCGCCGGCGAACAGCGAGGCGAGCACGTCGGACGTCGCGACCAGGCCGTAGACGGTGAAGATGCCGGCCGCCAGGTTCCCGGCCAGCGCGATGATCGTGTCGCGGCGGTGCGCCTCCCATGCCATGCGCAGCGCGGACATCACCAGGTACGGCAGGCGACGCGCGATCTTCGCCATGCTCGCCGTCAGGAGTTCGTCGCCATGGCTCTCCCAGTAGGCGAGCGCCAGCCCCGACCTGTCCGCCGCGACGTCCGGGGTTCGCTTCTTCCAGAACGCTTTCATGCGGGAAGCCAGGGGATCACCCAGCCAATCTAGGTGACCGTTGTGTCGCCGTAAACCCCTTTTGTAAACGATTCCGCCTTGGCGCGGTCGGGGCAAGGAATCACGTTCCGTGATGCCTGGACATATTTGGCGAGGTATGCACATAATGCGTCCGTTTGGCCGCGACAGGCGATTCCCTTCGCGGTCAGGGCACGGGTAACGGCACTTATCCGGCGCCGCCCCCAGGCTCAAGCCCCACATCGGCCGCCTACCGGTGGCCAAGAAAGGAGCCCCTATGTCCGTTCTTACGATGGAGCCCCGCGACGCAGGCGTTCTGGAGTACGAGGACCTCGCCGTCGACTTCGAAGGCGAGCTCGCCGCACTGCTCCACGGGCCTCAGGCCTGCGTGAACACCTGCAAGCGTACCGTTTGCTCGACGTTCCCCTGCTGCCCTTCGATCGTGTAATCGGGCGGTAACGCGTTAGGCGTTCCGCGGCGGCGCGCTCCTTGCGCCGTACCGCTGTGGAAAGGCCATCGGTGCACTTCCGGTGGCCTTTCTTCAGGCATCCGGCCGGTCGGTGCAGAAGGGTTTTCTCGTTGACGGTAAATGTGATTGTTTCTCTTACCCATTTTGCCGAGTCGAACACTAGGGAAATCTACGAGGGCGACACCTGGGTCAGCGTCCACGACCCGCGTGCCACCACCCCCAACCAGGGCTGGAAGCTGCATGTCTCCGCCCGTCCCGGCACTCTGGGCGACACGCTCGAACGGGTCCTGCCCGTCCTGGCCGACGTGTCCTGCGACTTCAAGGTCGCCTGCTCACCCGAGAAGCTCGCGGAGCTCAACTCCGGAGACCTCGACCCGGGAGCGGTCGGCAAGGCCATCACCGTCTACCCGCGGCCGGACGAGGTCGTCCCCCTCGGTCACCGGCTGGCCGAGGCGCTGGCGGGGCTGGCCGCGCCGCGCATCGTCAGCGATCGCCAGGTGCGCCGCGGCGCGCCGGTCTATTACCGGTACGCCCCCTTCGCCCCCCAGTACCGCGTGGACGAGAACGGCGACTTCGAGTTGATCATCGTCAGCCCCGACGGCGAGCACCTGCCGGGCGCGGCGGGACCCGAATTCTCCTGCCCGCCATGGGCGACCGACCCGTTCCGCCCGCAGAGCGGCGTCCCCGACTCGCCTCAGGACCCGCCTCGGGACTCACTTCGGGACTCGCCTCGGGAAGGCGCCACCGGGCCGGACGCCGGTGAGGCGCCCGCCAGGCTCATCGGCAACCGGTACCGCGTCACATCCGGCGTCGCGCGTGGCCCGCGCGGCAACGTCTACCGGGCCGAGGACGCCGACGGCCGGCCGGTCGTGGTCAAGGAGGCCCGCGCCTACGTGGGCGAGAACGCCGAGGGCTGGGACCTGCGCATGTACCTGCGCAATGACCTTCGCATCCTCAAGGCCCTGGACGGCGTCCCGGGCATCCCCACGCCGATCGACCACTTCCGGCACGGCGAGGACGAGTTCCTCGTCATGACCGACGCCGGCAGCCTGGACCTCAACCGGTTCGTCGGCGAGCGGGGCCGCTTCACCGAGAACGGCAGCGACCGGGACCTCACCGCGCTGGCGGGCCGGCTCCTGGAGGTGCTGGACGCCGTGCACGCGCGCGGCGTCGTCGTCAGGGACTTCTCCCCCAAGAACGTGGTGCTCGGCGACGACGGCCGCTGCACGCTGATCGACTTCGGCAACAGCAGGTACGAAGGGCTGCAACTGCCCGGGTGGAGCCGTGGCTACAGCGTGCCCGGCCAGCAGGCTGACCGCCCCTCCGAGCCCGCCGATGACTACTTCTCGCTCGGGGCGACCCTGTTCTTCTCGGCGACCGGGATGAACCCCATCATGATCGACCCCGACCCGGCCAAGAACGTCGAGCGGACACTGATGTGCCTGGCCCGGATGTTCCCCGGCGCCACGACGGGCGTCGTCGGGCTGCTGCCACGCCTGCTCAGCCTCGACGCAGAGGAGCGGGTGGCGGCTGCGGCCGACATGAGGGCTGACGTGAGTGCCTGCTTCAGCGCCGACGCCAGGTCTGACATCGGGGCCGACGCCGAGACGAACCTCAGGTCCGACGCCGGAGCCGACGCTGAGGCGGACGCCAGGTCCGACGCCGGGGCCGACGTCAACGCCGACGCCGGGGCCGGGCGGGCGGGTCGTACGGCGTCGCGGTCTGACGGGGTGCGGTTCAGCGGTGCGCTGCTGTCGCAGGTCCTGGATCACACCACCCGCGTGTGCGTACGGTTCGCGGAGGGCCTGATGGACGGCCCGGCGGACGCCCGGACGTCAAGCCCGCCGGTGACGAACGTCTACGGCGGGTCGGCCGGGGTCGGCATGGAGCTGCTGCACCACCCCGAGGCCAAGACCGTCGCCGCCGACCTGGCCCGCTGGACGGCGCGCGTCATGCCGCCGACCGCGCTCCCCCCGGCGCTGTACTTCGGCCGCACGGGGACGGCGCTGTTCCTGGCCGCCGCGCGGCTGACCGCCGTACCCGAACTGCCGGACATCGGGCCGATCGTTCTGGAGGGCGAGCAACGCGCGGACCAGGCGCACGGCGTCGCCGGTATCGGCGCGGGGCACCTCTCGCTGGCCGCGCTGGAACAGGATCCGCGCCACCTGGAAGTGGCCGCCGAGTGCGCCAGACTGCTGGTCTCCGGCGAGGTGACGGACTCCAAGGACGCGGTGGCACCGGCCCAGGCCGGTTCGGGCGTCAACGTGGAGATGGCCTTCGCCCACGGCGCCGCCGGATGCGCGGAGTTCCTGCTCTCCTACCACGAGGCCACCGGCGACCACGACGCCGGGCAGGCGGCCAGGGAACGCTTCGAGTCGCTGGCCACCGCCACCGAGATCATGCTCGGCGAGCTCACCGGGCCGGACGCCAAGGCCATGGGCGCGTCCTGGTGCCAGGGCATCTCCGGCATCCTCGGCCCGCTGGCGCACGCGGCCGGCTCGTACGGCGAGGACCGCTATCTCGACCTGGCGGAGCGGGGCGCCCGCGCGAGCCTGGCCATCGCGCCGCAGGCATGGGTCGTGTCCCAGTGCTGCGGCCTGGCGGGCATCGGCGAGGCGCTGATCGACCTGGCGATGGCCACCGGTGACGACTCCTACTGGCGCGGCGCCGAAGAGGTCGTCGAGCTGATGCTGATGCGCGCCGGCGGCGAGCCCTCGGCACCGGTCTTCACCGGCAACGACCTCGACAAGCCCGGCTATACCTGGGCGACCGGCGCGTCCGGCGTCCTGTCGTTCCTCCGCCGCCTCGACCGCCGCACCGGCTCCCGCCTGTGGACGGCGAACTGGCGGCTGCCCTAGGCGCTCCCTCCGGGTGGTTCGTCACGCGACCGTCTTGGTCTGTGTGCGGGTCCGTGGTGGCTGGGGTTCTTGTGGAGGAATACCCCCTTCGGGGGAGACGAAGAAACGGTCCGAGGTGGCGGAGGTCCCCGTCAAGGGACATCCCCTACGAGGGGAGACGAACAAAACGGTCCATCGTCAGCGAGGCCCCATGAAGGGAACCTCCTCGGCGGGCGAGGAAGAAGACGGCCCGTTGTGGCGGAGGACCCCGTCAAGGAACACCCCCTCAACGGGTGAGGAAGAAGAAGCCGGGCCGTCATGGCGGAGGTCCCCGTCGAGGGACGCCTGGTGGACAGGCGTGGTCGCCACACCGGCTCAGCGCAGGCGGCGGGCGGCGGCCAGGGCGGCCTCCGTCTGGATCGTGACGATCCGGCCGAGCGGGTCGGCGAGCTGGACCAGCTGGCCCTCGGCCTCCGCGCAGAGGCGCCCCATGCGTTCCTCCAGCGCGGCGCGGACGGCCGTCAGGTCGGCCGGGCGGTTGCCCGCCGCCGCCTCGGCCGCCAGTAGCCGCAGGAACATGGCGCAAGCCCGCAGCGGCAGGCGGCGCACCGTGTCGTGGATGCCGCTCGCCTCGGCCCGCGTGACGGTCCTGGCGGCGTCCTCCCCGTCCACCGCGCCTTCGAGCGAGGAGACCAGCAGGTCGGAGACGGCGAGCGTGTCGTCCACCGCCGCGTGGAACGGGGTGTGCGCGACGCACCGCGGCCGGACGTCCGTTCGCGCGCGGGCCAGCGGCTCGATCTCCTCGCGCAGCCGTACCGCGGCCGCCTTGACCAGGTGGCCGAAGGAGAGCCCGGCGTCCGAGGGGTCGTCGCACCCCGGAGTGGTCCACAGGGGCACCTCGGCGATCAGCGTGAACGTGCCGTAGCGGTCGGCGTAGTGCCAGCTCGACGCCCCGTACGTACGAGGGGTGCGCGCGTCGCCGCCCGTCTCCACGAAGTCGATGTGCTCGGCCGGCGGCAGCAGCGTGACGCCGGGCCCCGCCACCTGGTAGCCGACGGTGTCGATGGGCCCCAGGTCCAGCGGGACGCCCTGGCTCGCGGCGATCGAGGCCAGCTCGGCGGCCAGGCCGGGCATGTCGCGGGTGATCTGGAAGTACGCGCCGCCGAAGTCGGCGTTGTGCAGCGACAGCATGAACACGGGCCGCAGCTCGTCTATGACCCGCATCAACGCCAGGGTCTCCGGCAGCGGCCGGTCGAACTGCTTGCGCCCGGCATGGATGGGAAAGGTCCATTCGGGCTGGTTGCTCATGGACGGCCGGTAGAAGTGGCGGTGGTAGTGGCTGATCGTGTACGGGCCCGCGTACCAGCCCTCGTTCAGCCGGGCGCCGTCGGGATCCACGCACGCGATGAAGTGCCAGGTGAACCCCCGTCTCTCCGCCTCGTTCTCGCACAGCACGGAGGCCAGGCGGAGCACGGTCAGGAAGCCGGCGGGCTCGTTGGCGTGGGGGCCGCCGAACACCAGGGCGTTCTGGGGCCCGTCCCCGATCGAGACCAGTTCCAGGGGCTCGCCCCGCCGGGAGGCGCCGACGAGGCGTCTGCGGCAGGTCGCGGGGAACCGGTCGCACAGCTCCCGCAGTAACGCGGCCATGTCGTCGATGGTCGGGATCACGCGCATGGGGGAAGCCTCTCAAGCGCGCGCCGCCACGTCACGTGGCCGATACAGGACGTTTCGCAACCTCGCCCATCAGGGGCGGAGATCCCCGCAGACCTGGCAGGTGTCGAGCCGGGTGACAGGCTGCTCCGCCGTCGCCATCGTCAGGAGGTCGAAGTGGACCACCCGGCCGACCAGGGCGGGCGGCACCACGCCGGTGAGGTGGCGGACCGCCTCGGCGGCGACGAACCCGGCCACGATCGCGCAGAGCGGGCCGAAGGCCGGAATGCTCCGCCCCTGGTTCAGTATGGCGGGCAGCTCCCACCCACCGTTGCGGACCCGCAGCTCCTCGTCCAGGCAGGCCAGGCAGGCCGAGCTCCCCGGCACGACCAGCGGCCCCGCGATGCCCAGGTGCTGGCTGAACCCGCCCGGCAGGAGTGGCACCCCGGCGGCCACGCAACCGGCGTTCATCCATTGGCGGATCTGCGGCTGCGGGCTGTCGGCCGTGGCGATGACCAGGTCCGCGTCCGCGACCAGGTCCGCGACGTCCCCGGCGCCGGTCAGCGTGCGGTGGTGCGTCTCCACCTTGACCTCCGGGCTGTGCTCGGCGAGCCTGCGGGCGGCCGTGTACACCTTCGGGCTTCCGACGTCCTCCGCCGAATAGAGGTATTGGCGGTGGAGGTTGGACTCGTCGACGTCGTCCTGGTCGACGAGCCGCAGCCGCCCCACCCCGGCGGTCGCCAGTTGCAGGGCGACGAAGCCGCCGATCCCGCCGACGCCGAGGACGGCCACCGTACGCCCGGCGAGGTCCGCGGCCATCTCGGCGGCCCGTGACGCGGGCTGGAACATGGAGAAGAACAGTGCCTGCCGCGACGTGGGAACGTGGCGCGTCAGCAGCTCGACGTCCTGCTCCTCGACCAGGATCCGGGCCGCGAGCAGAGCGGTGATGGCCTGGTCCACCTCGGCCGCCGTGACGCCGCCGATCCCCGCCGTGAGGCTGACCAGTTCCTCGCGGGGCAGGGCGGTGGAGGCGCACCGCCGTACCAGCTCGCGTAGGGCCGGAGAGGCGGACTTGAGCACCTTTCCGGTGCCCGGCAGGTCGCCCAGCCGGACTAGTTCGCGGCGGTCCTCAATGAACAGGGGAAACGCCGGGTTGACCAGAACGCGCGACAATTATCCGCTCCACGTCAGAAAAAGGCGCGGGATCGGCGACCCGGGTGGTCACCAATCCCGCGATGAGTATCAGCTGTTGCTGTTTCCGCACGTGAGCTCCACTGCCTCTATCTCGGCAATCGTGATCTCCATGCAGTCCCCCCTCCTGATGATGCTGGGACATTTGGGGCTATAGCGAAGAAATGTCCTCGAGCGAGGAAGGTAGTTTCCCCAACCGCCAGTGTCCACCGCTTTGGGGATAAATGACCCACTTGAGCCAGTTTGTTCAGTAGCCCCGTCTCCGAAACGGGCTTTACGGGGAAGCCCTATCAGGCCGGTCGAGACGCCACCGGGGAGCAGGGTAAGGTCAAGATCTTCGACGGGAGGTGCGGTGGGGAGACTGAGCAGGCGCGGGCTGCTGACCGCCTCCGGCGCGGGCGTGGTGGCCGGCGCGGCGGCGACGGCGGGCGCCTTCCTGCTGGGCGAGCCGGAGCCGACGGCGAGCAGCGCGGCCCCGGCACAGGTGGTGGGCTTCCATGGGCCGCACCAGGCGGGCATCGCGACGCCTGTCCAGGACCGCCTCCACTTCGCGGCCTTCGACGTGGCCGTGAGTACGCGCGAGGAGCTGATCGCGCTCCTGGCCTCCTGGACCAGGGCCGCCGAGGCGATGACCGCGGGTCGACTCACCGCCGACGACGACTCCGGTGAGGCCCTCGACCTGCCCGCCTCCCGCCTGACGCTGACGGTCGGGTTCGGTCCCACGCTGTTCGAGCGGGCCGGGGAGGATCGCTTCGGTCTGGCCGCCTCGCGGCCGCCCGCGCTGGCCGACTTACCGCCCTTCCCCGGTGAGAAGCTCGACCCGGCGCGCGGCGGCGGCGACATCGCCGTCCAGGCGTGCGCCGACGATCCGCAGGTCGCGGTGCACGCCATCCGCACGCTGGCGCGGATCGGGCTGGGCCGGGTGAGCGTACGGTGGTCGCAGCTCGGCTACGGCAAGACCTCCTCGACCACGCCCGGCCAGCTCACCCCGCGCAACCTCATGGGCTTCAAGGACGGCACCGACAACATCCCGCACGACGACCACGCCGCGCTCGACCAGCACGTCTGGGCGGGCGCCGCCGATGGGCCCGGGTGGATGACGGGCGGCAGTTACCTGGTCGCGCGGCGGATCCGCATGCATCTGGAGTCGTGGGACCAGGCATCCCGGCAGGACCAGGAGGCCACGATCGGCCGTACGAAGACCGAGGGCGCCCCGCTCGGCGGCAAGGGCGAGCGGGACAAGTTCGACCCGGCCAGGCTGCCCGCCGACTCCCATGTGCGGCTGGCCCATCCGTTGTCCAACGGCGGCGTACGGCTGCTGCGGCGCGGCTACTCCTTCGTGGACGGCAGCGACACCCAGGGCCGCATCGACGCGGGCCTGTTCTTCCTCGCCTACCAGCGCGACCCGCGCCGCCAGTACGTGCCCGTGCAGCGCAGGCTGGCCACCGACGACCGGCTCTCGACCTACATCCGGCACGTGGGGTCGGGCCTGTGGGCCTGCCCGCCCGGTGTGTCCCCCGGCGGGCACTGGGGGGACACACTCCTCGGAGAGAGCGTCTAAAGCTCGTCGGGGCGGATCCAGCCGCCGGGCACCAGCAGGGCGAGCTGTTCGCGCAGCAGGTCGCGCAGCGGCCCGCCGGGCTGCTCGCCGTAGACCTGGAGCAGCCTGCCCGGCCGTTCAAGGATCTCCTCGGGGTCGTCCTGGCGGGCGGTGTACTCGGCGATCAGCTCCGGCAGGCGGGCGGCGACGTGCTCGTCCAGGCCGAGCCGGAGCGCCGAGCACAGCTCGTACTCCCAGGCCACCAGATAGCGCCAGAGCTTGTCCTCGCCCTCGAAATAGGCGCGCTCCAGCCGGGAGAAGGCGCCGAGCACCGCGCCGTGGTCGCCGTCGCGGTAGGCGAGCACGATGAGGTGGAACAGCGCCCACTGGTGCCCGCGCCGCAGCAGCTCCGCCCGCTCGAAGGCGGCCCGCGCCTCGGCATGGGCGCCCAGCAGGTACAGGGTGTAGCCCCGCACGTAGTGGGCGTCGGCCGAGCCGGGGGCCTCCTTCAGCAGCCGCTCGCTCTCGCGCAGCAGCCGTCCGAACGTCTCGGGAACCTCCGGCCCGTCCTCGGCCGCCTCGATCAAACCGGCGATCGGGGTGTCAGCGGGCACCGCTCACCATCCTCCGGAGTGGCCGGTGGATCTGCCGTTGGCCATCCAGCGCTTGGCGGTGGCGCGCAGCTCCCTCTCGATCTCCGGCAGCATACCCGGGTGCTCCCTGATGAAGCGTTCGAGATCCCTGGCGGCGGCCTTGAAGCCCTCGCCGTGCCGCCCGCTCTCGAAGCTGGTGTCGCCCCGGTACCGGTCGCGGATCTCCCGCTTGACGGAGTTGGCCCACTCCGTCGGTGACAGCCAGCCGCAGGGGTACTTGGGCCGCGGGCTGTTGTGGACGAGGACGTCAGTGCCGCCCTGGACCACATGATAGGTGTGCGGCCCGTCCACGCTGAGGTTGTGCACGCGCTGGCTGTCGCGGTGCTCGGTCTCCACCGCCGACACCTGGACGAGGGTGCCCGCCGAGGTACGCAGCCACATGCCCGGCCGCAGCTCGGCGGCGGGCAGCCAGGTCTTCAGCGCGGGCACCCAGAACGGGTGGTTGTCGGTGGCTACCAGCACTCCGCCCGCGATGCCCACCTTGACCAGGTCCTTCGCTCCCTGGCTGGTCATGGTGGCGACGACCGGTTGTGCGGTCGTCCTGCCGGTGGCGGGGTCGGTCGCCAGGACCTTGTCGCCGACCGCGACGTCCTCGATGGGCTTGGCGCTGCCGTCGGCCATCCGTACCTTGGTGCCCGGCACGAAGCTGCTGGTCAGGCGGCAGGTCTTGCCGACGCTCTCCACCACTTCATCGCCGTACTTGCCGAAGCGGGCGAACTTGGTGCCGCCGAAGGTGATCGAGCCGAGCGCGCCCTCCAGGCAGCCCTTGCCGAAGCCCCGGGCGTAGTCGCCGAAGGAGTGCTTGCGGCCGAGCAGCGCCCCGGCGACGGTGTTGATCACGCCGTTACCGAGGCACGCGCCCACGGCCGCGGCCACCTGCGGCGGGATGGTGCCGTCGGGGTCGGTGTAGTCGGCCGGGTCGCCGAGCGCGTACTCGTAGAGGTTGTATCCGCCGCCGAAGCCGATGGTGTCCTCGGAGATGAAGCGCCGCAGCGACGGGGAGTACAGCCGGGACCTGTTGTCCTGCAGCCCGCCGGGGATCGGCGCGCCGGAGACGCGGCCGGTCCAGCGCACGGTGTTGGGGTCGTCGGCCGCGGAGGAGGTGGTGGCGCCGAACAGGTCGTAGCCGTAGGTGGTGGTGATCTGGCCCGAGCCGTCGGTCAGGGCCAGCGTGGAGCCGAGCGCGTCGGGCAGCAGCCCCTGGACCTGGCCGTCGCCGCTGATCCTGGCCAGGGCCTCGTCCTGGCCGAAGCCGTTGAGGAAGGAGACCTCCGCCCCGCCGGGCCCGCTCTGGCCGATGAGGGCGTCGCCGTCGAAGCGGAAGCGGGTGGTGTCGGTGCCCGTGGTGCTGCCGACCCTGCGTCCCGCCGGGTCGTAGCCGAGGGTCGTTGTGACGCTGCCGTCCGACACCGTCACGAGCTCGCCGCGGGCGTTCCAGGTGTAGGTGAAGACGCCGTCGGAGGTCAGGTTGCCGGCCGGGTCGTAGCCCAGGGTCCGGCCGCCGTTGCCGGTCAGCCGGTTGGCGTCGTCGTAGGTGAGGCCGGTCGCGGGGGCGGGGAGCTGGGCGCGTACGAGCGTGCCGCGCATCCGGGTCCGGCGCCCGAGCTGGTCGTAGTCGTAGGCCACGTCGCCGACGCCGGTGGTGCCGCGCTTGTAGCCGATCGAGGTGAGCAGGCCCGACTTGTCATAGCCGTAGGCGGCCGTGATGCCGCCGGGCAGGGACTTGGAGGTCATCCGCGCGTCGTCGTCATAGCCGTACACGGTGCTGACCGCGCCCCGGGTGACCGACTTGAGCAGGCCGTTGGGGAAGTAGTCGTAGCCGACCGCCGGCTGGCCG
Organism: Nonomuraea sp. CA-143628; assembly: GCF_050942315.1. Classification (NCBI taxonomy): domain Bacteria; kingdom Bacillati; phylum Actinomycetota; class Actinomycetes; order Streptosporangiales; family Streptosporangiaceae; genus Nonomuraea; species Nonomuraea sp. CA-143628. The sequence goes on along the minus strand of NZ_CP192072.1, from coordinate 3,834,589 downwards.
GAGGCGGTCATGGTCTTCAGCCGCCCGGCCGCGTCGTAGGTGTAGCCGACGGTCCCCGCCGAGCTGGTCTCGGAGGTCAGATGGTCGAGGTCGTCGTAGCCGTAGGTGATCTTCCCGGCGCCGGTGGTGGAGTCGCTCAGCTCGCGGATGCGGCCTCTGTCGTCGTACAGGGCGCTCTGCGTCGACTCGTAGTTCTGGCCGTTCTTGCCGAAGCCGGTGAAGGTGGCGCGGCCGAGCTCGTCGTAGCGGTACTCGGTGACCTTGCCGCGCCGGTCGGTGACCGTGGCCAGGCGGTTCATGCCGTCGTAGGTGAAGGTGTCCTTCGCGCCGAGCGGGTCGGTGCGTTCGAGCAGTCGGTCGGCGTCGTCGTACCGGTAGGAGGTGATCTTGCCGCGGGCGTCCTTGACCGAGGTGATGTTGCCGTTCTCGTCGTAGCCGAAGATCGTCTCGTCACCGCCCGCGTCGGTGACGGACCTGAGCACGTCGGCCGCGTCGTAGACCCGCCCGGTGGAGGTCCCGTCGGGGGCGATCGTCTCGATCACCCGGTTGGCCGCGTCCCGCACGAAGCGCGTCTTGCGTCCCTCGGGGTCGGTCACCGCGCTCAGGGCGCCGTCGACGTAGTCGTAGGTGGTGACGCGTCCCTGCGGGGTGGTCTGGGTGCGCGGGTGGCCTTGGGCGTCGTAGCTGGTCTTCCAGGTACGGCCGTTGGCGTCGGTGATCTCTTCGGGGTTGCCGCGTGTGTCGTACTTGAAACGGGTGACGGCTCCCGTGGGGTCGGTCAGCGTGTCCGGCCTGCCGTACGGAGTGCCCTGGTACGTGGCGTGGCCCGTCACGGTGGCCGAGCCCGCGGCGCCCTTGAGCTCCAGGGGGTTGCCCGCGGAGTCGTAGGTGATCGTCGTGGTGCGGCCGAGGCCGTCGTCGATCGTCCTGGGCAGGTCGCTGTCCGGGTCGCGGGTGATCCGGATGGTGTGCTCACGGCCGGTGCCCGCCGCCTGGGTGTCGGTGGCCAGGTATCCGAGGTCGTCGTAGGTGGTCTTGCGTACGGCGCCGTCCGGCTCGGTGACCTGGGCGGCGACGACGCGCGTGCCGTCGAGGGTGTAGGCGAAGGCGTAGGTGCCCTGGCCGAGGATCGTCTGGGTGGAGACCCGGCCGTTGGCGTCGTAGACGTTGGTCAGGTAGGTGTTGTTACGGGCGTCGGTGATGGTGTTCATCCGGCCCGCGGTGTCGTAGCCGTAGGTGGTGACCTGGCCGGTGGGGCCGGTCACGGTCTTGAGCCGGTCGCCCTCGTAGCCGTACGTAACCGAGCGGCCCGCATTGTCTTCTACCTTGGTGACCTTGTCGGCGGCGTCGTGCGTGTAGCTGAGCCAGAACCCGTTCGGCGAGCGGACCTCGGTGATCGGCCCGAGGTAGCTGCCGAAGCTGTTCTTGTACTTGCGAAGGATCTTGACGGTGTTGCCCTGCGGGTCACGGATCTCCTGCAGCGGCGCCTCGTCGCCGAAGACGTAGGTCATGCCGTTGCGCAGCTTGAGGTGCCAGCCGCCCGCGTTGCACCCGCCCACGTAGTGGAACCCGGACCCGGTGAACTCCGGCGAGGTGTCGCGCGCCTCGAAGACCGCGTCGCAGAACCCGGTGCCCGGCGAGGTCCGCACGTAGTGCACTTGGGACCCGTCGGGGAAGTTGAGGTCGGCTTCCTGGTACTGCTTACGCGACGACAGGTACATGTTGTACAGGTCGTTGCCGCCGATGCCCATCGCGCGCTTGCGGGTGTCGCCCGGGTTGTAGCCGCGGTTGACGGCCAGCGGCAGGACGTCGTCGACCATGAGGTCGGTCTGGCTCAGCGTGAACAGTCCGCTGCCGAGGTCGACCGGGTCACCCGCCGAGTTCAGGAACTTCAGCCCCCACTTCCACAGCGGCTCCTCGTTGCCCGGCACGTTGATCATGGCGCCGTCGAAGTCGGAGATCGCCGTGCCCGCGTCGGGGACGACCTGCCGGGCGGCCGGATCGACCTTGCCCGCGCCGAAGATCTCCCAGCCCTCGCCGCTCTTGTCGTAGTGCCAGAAGTTGACCCGCTGCCCCGCCTGCAGTTTCAGGTAGTTCGGGTAGGTGATCTGGGCGGTCCCGCCCACGAGACGGCCGCCGGCGGGCTGGACCGTGTAGTAGACGGGCACGCGTACGCCGTCCGGCATGGGGATCGGCGTACGGTCCACCGGGATCGGCGTGATGCCGACGCGCCGTACGGGCTTGCCGTCGGCGTCCTCGATCGTCACGCCCGCCGGGATGCGCACCTCCAGGCCGGGCACGCCCGGGTTGGACAGCACGACTTCCTTGGTGGTCGGCGAGGGGATGTCTATCTCGTAGTCGGTGTCCAGGGCGGGCAAGTACGGCGTATAGAACAGCTCGTTGCCGCCCGCCTTGAGCGGCACCTGCACGTCGAACACGCCGTACTTGAGCTTGCTCGTCGAGGCGCTGCGGCCGTCGATGCGCAGGCGGCGCACGCCCGGGCGCAGGTCGGTGAGCTGGAAGGCGCCCTTGGCGTCCGTGCGGGCCTCGCGGCCGTCGGCGCGCAGGGTGACGCCGGACAGCGGCAGCCCCGCGGTGGTCTTCACGACACCGGTGAGGCTCGCGTCCTTGTGCTTCTTGGCGGTGTACGACGCCACGGGCTCACCACGCTTCACCCCGTCGGGCAGCTTTTGGGATTCCGTGGCCTGCTTGGCAGCGGCAGCGGCGGCGGTCGCGACCCGGATGGTGGCCGCGCCCGTCTCGGCGTCCTTGGGGTTGATCTTGAAGGTGTACGTGCCGGCGGCGGTCAGCGTGGTGGTGTGGCTGCCGTTCTTGGACAGGCACGTGGTCCACAGGCGCGCGCCGGTGGGCGGCCACAGCTCCGTGGTGGTGCAGGTCGCGTACGTCTCGTCGATCACGGTGATCTTGACGGTCTGCCCGGCGGTGGCGGTGAAGGTGACCGCCGAGTTCTGCCCGGCCTTGGTCGTGGTGACCACGACGTCCGCGCCGCCGACCGTCGCCGCCTTCGTCACGTCGGCGGGCACGTCGACCAGGGTGACCGTGATCGTGCCGGTCCAGGCGTCCTTCGGGTCGAAGGTCAGCTTGTACGCCCCGGCGACGGGTAATTCCAGCGTGTCGATGTACTCGGCCGCCTGGTAGATACAGGTGTCCTTGGTCAGCTCGGTGCCGTCGGGCTTGAGCAGTCGCACGTCCAGGGCACAGGCGGGTGCCCCGGCCGGAACGGCGAGCTTGACGAAGAGACGACGGGCGGCCGTACCGGTGAACGTCACCGCCCCGCCCTGGCCCGGCTTGGTGATCGCCACCGCGGCCGGGGCGGCGTCCGGCGCGCTCGCCACGACCGCGTCGGCCGGGACGCCCGTCAAGGCGAACGTCACCGTGCCCGTCCAGGCGTCCTTCGGGTTGATCACGAACCGGTAGGCGCCGTCGGCGGGCAGGGTGATCGTGTCGATGTACTCCGCCGCCTGGTAGATACACGTGTCCTTGAACAGCTCCGTGCCGTCCGGCTTGAGCAGGCGCACCTCAATCCCGCAGGCGGGGGTGCCCGCCGGAATGGTGAGCTTGGCGAAGATCCGCTGCCCTGTCGTGCCGGTGAACGTCACCGCGCCGTCCTGGCCGGGCTTGTTGATCGCCACGGAAGCCGGGGCCGCGTCCGGCGAGGTCGCCACGACCACGTCGGCGGGCACGTTCAGCACCTGCAACGTCGGGGTGCCCGTCCAGGCGTCCTTCGGGTTGATCGTGAACCGATAGGCGCCATCGGCCGGCAGGGTGACCGTGTCGAGGTATTCGGCCGCCTGGTAGAGGCAGGTGTCCCTGATCAGCTCGGTGCCGTCCGGGTTGAGCAGGCGCACGTCCAGGCCGCACGTGGGCGTGCCCGCCGGGACGCTCACCTTGGCGAAGATCCGCTGTCCCGCCGTGCCGTTGAACGTCACCACGCCGCCCTGACCGGGCTTGGTGATCGCCACCGAAGCCGCCGCCGCGTCCGGCGAGGTCGCCACGACCACGTCGGCGGGCACGTTCAGCACCTGCAACGTCGGGGTGCCCGTCCAGGCGTCCTTCGGATTGACCGTGAACCGATAGGCGCCATCGGCCGACAGGGTGACCGTGTCCAAGTACTCGGCCGCCTGGTAGAGGCAGGTGCTCCTGAACATCTCGGTGCCGTCCGGCTTGAACAGCCGCACGTCGAGGGCGCACACGGGCGCGCCCGCCGGAACGGTGAGCTTGGTGAAGATCCGCTGCCCCGTCGTACCGGTGAACGTCACCGACCCGTTCTGGCCCGGCTTGACGATCGCCACGTCGGAGGGGGCCGCGTCCGGTGAGGTCTGCACGGCCACGTCGGCGGGCACGGCGTTCACTGCCGCCTTGAACGGACCACCGGTGACCAGGCCCTTGGGATCGACGGCGACCCGGTACGTACCGGTCACCGGCAGCGTGACCGTGTCGAGGAAGGAGTCGACCTGGTACACGCAGGTGTCCTTCACCAACTCGGTGCCGTCGGGGGCGCGCACACTGGCGCCCACGTCGCAGGCCCTCGTGCCGGTCGGCATGCCGAGCTTGGTGAAGACCCGCTGGCCGGCCGTACCGGTGAAGGTGAAGGCGGCCTGCTGGCCGGGGATGGTCGTAGAGAGGGTCCCCTGCGCACCGTCCAGGGCGAGCTCGGTCGTGGCGTCGGCGACGGCGGAGGCCAGGACGTCCACCTTGCCGGTCTGGTCGTCCTGCGGGTCGAGCAGCACGGCGTAGGTCCCGGGCTTCGAACCTTCCGGCAGCTCCCACTCCCATGTGCTGGAGCACATGCTCTGGCTGAGCAGCGTGGTCCCGTCGGGGCCGTACACGGTGATGGGCAGGCAGCCGGAGAACGTCTCGCCGGACATGTAGAGCATGGCGCGCTGACCGGCCGCCACGTCGAACAGCGTCAGCGCGATCTGCTGCGCCGCGCCGACCGAGACCGAGGTGAGGGTGTTCTGCGCCAGCCGCAGCGCGCCACCTGTGCCGATGTTGGCGGCCAGGTAGGGGGCGGGCGGGACGATCACGTCACCGGTGGAGACCGCGCTGCCGCCGGGGTTGACGACCTTCACGTGCCCGAACGCGGGACCCGGCGGCAGCTTGACCTTCAGATCGCCCGTGGTGGCCTGCGTCACCTGGATCTTCGGACCGTTGAGCGAGGCGATGTTGCGGATCTTGTCGGTGTCGAAGCCGCTGCCGGGAACGGTGACCTCGGCTCCCGCGTCGCCGACGGTGATGCCCGTCAGGGAGACCGCGGGCTTGGGCCGCGTTCCGGCGACCTTGAAGCCCTTCCAGACGGCGGACTTGCCGCCGACGGTCACGGTGACGTCGCCCGAGGCGGCGCCGCCGGGGACCGTCACGGCGATGGTGTGGTCGGTGACGGCGCTGGGGGTCGCGGTGGCGCCCCCGAAGGAGACCGTCACCGCCGACTTGTCCGTGCCGAACGCGGTGCCGTAGATCGTCACGCCGGTGCCCGAGGTGGCGCTGGGCGGGGAGACCTGGGCGACGGCCAGCGTACCGGCGGGCAGGTCGCTGACCTGGGTGATGTTGCCCGCGGGGTCATGGCTGATCTTCGAACCGTCGCCCGGCTGGGCGAACACACCGGTGACGCGGCCGTTGGCGTCGTGGGCGTACGAGACGTCGGCGGCCTGCGCGGGCGCCTGCCGCTGCTTGGCGGCCGGTTCAGCGGCGGGCTGCAGCCGTGTCGTGGCGGCGACCGGGACGGTGGTGATGCGAGGTGGTGCGGCGGGTGGCGGGGGTGCCAGACCGGCGATTAAGGCAGCAACGACTAAACCCGCGATCACCCGCATGCGTACACTCCGGCTCAAAATATGATCAACTCGGGCAAACCATAATGATCATTACAAACCGCCGTCAATGATCTCGGCTCAAGTTGTACGAAGCCCCAGCCCAGCAGGCTGCTCCGGGGGGAAAGCGTGCGCATGCTCGGCCACCCACGAGCGGAACGTGCGCGCCGCGGTCGCGGTCACCTCCTCCACGGTGGCGGTGACCGGTGCCGGGCCGAGCGTCATCTCGGCCTGGGCCCGCAGGATGCCGTCCACGGCCGCCGCCGGCCAGCCGCGGGCCAGCATCTGCCGCCGGGCGTCCTCCGGCGAGGTCTCCTCCCAGCGCACGGGGTGGCCGATCACCTCGCTGATGACGCGTACCTGCTCGGCCTGGGTCAGGGAGTGTGGCCCGGTCAGCTCGTACACGGAGCCGGCATGCCGGTCCTGGGTCAGCGCCCGCACCGCGACCGCGGCGATGTCCCGCTCGTGCACGAGGGACATGGCGGCCTGACCGTACGGCCCACGCACTACTCCCCCGCTGCGGATCTGCTCGGCCCAGCGCAGGGCGTTGGCCGCGAAGGCGTGCGGGCGCAGGATCGTCCATTGCGGGACAGACCGTCGGATCAGCCGCTCGGCCTGCCGTTCATGGTCACGCACAGCCGCCGACGACAGATACACCACCCTCTTCGCCATCACCTTGAGCACCGCCTCCAGCCCCTCGGCCGAGGCGAACGGCCAGACCAGGAACACCGCCTCAACCCCGTCGAAAGCGGCATGCAGAGAATCAGGGACCGACAGGTCGCCGCGCATGCCCTCGACGGCCGGTGGCAGATCGGCCGGTTCCCGGGTCAGCGCGCGCACCTCGACTCCGGTTTCCAGCAGCTGCGCCACCACCTGACGACCGACCGTGCCGGTCGCGCCGGTAACCAAAATCCTTTGCGGCATCGTGCGCCTTCCCATCCATCAGCGGCTGTACTGATGGTCAACCGTAGGAGGAGAAGGCGAGATGACCAATGCTTAAATGTCTGGTATTCATACGTGATCGTCTTCAGATGGCGAGTCGGCCCAAGCTGCGATCGACGACCGTGATCAGCAGGAACAGGGTCGCGGCACCGATCATGACCCAGGCCAGCACGTGCATACCGGCGGTGTCGGCGTGCCGGCCGAAGGCGAACGCGGAAGCGGCGGACGCGACCATCGACCCCATGTACGAGAAGGTACGGAGCAGCCCGGACGAGGCGCCCATGCGCTCCGGATCGGCCTGCCGGTACACCGAGTTCTGCAGGGCGAGGTTGTTGAGCCCCTGCGGCACCCCGAACACCAAGGCGACGCCGAGCAGCATCCAGACCGGGCTGCTCGCGTACAGGAACAGCATCAGCACGCACGCGACGATCTGTCCGACCGCGCCGACGACGAGCTTGCCCCAAACCCCCTTGCGGCGGCCGGTGAGCGTAGAGACGACGATGGCCAGCAGGAACATCGGCAGCTGTACGAGCCCGGCCTGGGAGGCGGACAGGCCGCGGCCCTCCTCCACCCACTGGGTGAAGCCGAAGAGGAAGGCGTAGGCGACGACGTACGCGACCAGGGCGCGCGCGTAGGTGGCGAGCAGGGGGCGGTTGCCGCCGAGCACCCGCAGGTCGATGAACGGCTCGGGGGCGCGCAACTCACGCCACCCGAACGCGGCGGCCGCCGCGGCGGCGATCACGAGCAGGTACAGCGACCCGACGCTCAGGTTCATCAGGAACAGCAGCAACGCCATGAGCATGACCGTGAACAGCCCGGCGCCGGGCAGATCCAGGCGCGCGGCGATGCCGCCACGACTGGTGGGCGGCGTTTTCGGCAGCCGCAGCGCGCCAAGGATCAGCGCGCCCGCCGCGAGCGGGATGTTCAGGGCGAAGGTGGCCCGCCAGCCGCCGACGCCGATCAGCAGACCGCCGAGCGCGGGGCCGATGACGGCGACGGTCTGGGTCGCGACGGCGAGCGTGGTGAGCACCCCGCCGGGGTTGTCGTTCCCGGTACGGTCCGCCTCGCGGCGCAGTAGCGACATCGCGGCCGGATATCCGGCGCAGGTACCGAAGCCGAGCACCACCCGGGCCGCGATGAGGACGCCCAGGTTGGGGGCGTACATCCCGACGACGCCCGCGACGCCGACCAGGGCGGCGCCGATCAGGAAGAGCCGGCGCGGCCCGAAGAGGTCGATGAGGCGCCCGACGACCGGCTGCCCGAGCGCGGTGGCGAAATAGAGCGCCGAGACGAGCCAGGCGGTCTCCGAGGGCGGGGCACCGAAAGCGACGCCGATGGGGACGAGCGCGACGGCGATGATCGTCGAGTTGATCGGGTTGAGGATCGACCCGATGATCATCGGAGGTATCAGGCGACGGTCGAACCGCCCGCCCCTTGCGCTGTCGCTCGCATGCGGCCTCGCGTGGGCGGTCGCCGGATGCTGGTCATCGCTCATGATTCGATCAGCTTCTCCAGGACGGCCATCGCTTTCACAACCGTCTGCCGCTCACTCGCGGTGCACCGCTCCTCCAGGACGCGGGCCAGCCAGGCTTGGCGGGCCGCGCGGTCTCCCTCGGCGCGTTCGCGGCCGGGGCCGGTGAGGGTGACGAGCCGTTTGCGGCCGTCATCGGGATCGGGGTTGCGCTCGACGAGCCCGAGGCGGGACAGCGCCGCGACCGTGGTGGCCATGGACTGGGGGCGTACGCCTTCCACGGCCGCGAGATCACTCGCCGTGGCGGGCCCGTTCTGGGAGAGCCGGGCGAGGACGGACGCCTGGGAGAGGGTGATGTCCGCGGCGTCGTTCACATTCAGGATGCGGCGGCGCAGGCGGCCGATGGTCACCCGGATGGCGTGCGCGGTGCGGACGGCGGAGGCGTCCTCGGTCTTGTCACCCATAGCTTCCACCTTAAGTTGTTCAGTCTGAACTGTACAGTTTTGACTGTCTTTCTGATGACATGGTCAATCGCGCTCGGCCAGCCGGAACCAGACCGACCCGCCGGTCTCGTCGCGGTGGAATCCCCATTCCTCGGCCAGCAGATCCACCAGCCACATGCCCCGGCCTCCGTCGTCGTCAAGGGTCGGGGCGCGTACGGCGGGCGCGGTGGTGGCGGAGCCCGCGTCGGCCACCACCACCCGCACGGTCGTTCCGATGCGGGTGATCTGGACCGCCACCTGGCCACCGAGGGCGTGGGCGGAGTCGGAGTGGGTGATGGCGTTGGTGACGACCTCGCTCAGCAACAGGAGCGCATCGTCAAGGAACGAGGGCGGGATACCGGCGGACAGCAGGGAGCCCGCCCAATCACGGGCCTCGGGAACGGATATCGCCGAAGCCGGGAATTCCCTGCGCCAGGTGGCGTGCGGCGCGTTCGTGAATGGCGTCTTGGGCGGGTCGTCGTAATGACGGAGCGGCCCTGTCATGCGTTCACCTCCGCCGCGATGATGTCGGCGACATTGGCCGCGCAAGCCACCACCCATTTGTCCCGCCGCCACAACCGGGCCCACCATGGCCGCCAGGTGAACACCCAGCCGCAGCGGCGGCGGATGGCGGTGATGTGGACCTTGGCGCCGCTCGCCGAAAGCATCTCCAGAACCGGCCGGCCGGTCACGGGAACGACCAGGGAGACGCGGATTCCCAGACCATGCAGCTCCCAGGCCAGCCGGGCCAGACGGTCGAATCTCTCGCAGTGTTCGCGCACCGTCATTTCTCTCCCGGCCGTAGAAAGTATTGGGCAACCTTCTTTATCTGCTGGCAGAAAAGAGCGGCTGTGCTTTAGCGTGCCTTCTTGGCGCCGAGTCGGCGACCAGGTCTCCAGGCCAAGACAGCACGCATAATGACAGCCACTGGTCAGGCGTGGTTTAAATGGTGTGGCCACCCAATGAGGGTTTCCGTTTTTCTCTGATTAGAGAGGAAATGTGATGCACGTTGTGCCGTCTCTCGACCCGGGGTCCCCTCGCGTGCGATTCGGCGCCGAGATGCGGCGGCTACGAGAGGCCGCCGAGCTGTCGCAGGCCGCCGTGGCCTCCCGGCTCGGGTGTACGCAGACGCAGGTGAGCAGGCTGGAGAAGGCGACCCGCACACCATCGCGGTCCGACGCCGAGCGGCTGGACCAGCTCTTCGGCATGGCCGAGGGTGTGTCCTTCACCCGGCTCCATCAGAGCATCACCGCCCAGTCCGGCAGCCCGATCTGGTTCCAGAATTGGGCCGAGGAGATCGAGCCCACCCTCCTTGTCCTGCGCTCCTGGGATCCCCTGCTCATCCCAGGGCTCCTGCAAACCGAGGCATACGCCCGCCACATCTTCAGCCAGGGACCGCAGATAACACCCGAAGAGGTAGATGAACGCGTCGAAGCCCGCATGCGGCGGCAACACATCCTTGACCGGAAGAAGCCGCCCATGCTCCTGACACTCGTCGATGCGGGTGTACTGCACCGCAGAATCGGCGGTCCTGAGGTGATGCGTGAGCAACTCGGCCATCTGCTGGAGCTGGCCCGGCGACCTGCCGTCTTCATCCAGGTCGTCGATCCGGAATGCGTTGCGGGCCTGGCAGGAGCCTTTATGATCGCCAAGCTCCCGAATGACCAGCCCGATGTCGTCAGCTCGGACTCACCGACACAGGCGCACATCACGACGGGCCATGACATTGTCACCTCAGTTTGGCAGCGCTATGAGGCGATACGGCTATGGGCTTATCCTGAGCGCATATCCCTCAAGATGATCGAGGAAGCGAGACACGCATGGACCTGAGCACCGCCGTGTGGCGGAAGTCGTCGCGCTCTTCAGACAATGGCGGCCAGTGCGTTGAAGTCGCCACGAATCTTCCCGGCGTAGTCGCGGTTCGCGACAGCAAGGATCCGGAAGGCCCCAAGCTGATCTTCACCCCCGCCGAGTGGAGGGCATTCATCGGGGGGGTTGAGGACGGCGAGTTCGGCTGACAGACGAATTCAAGCTAGCAGCGGCCTTCCGCAGTCATCACATCTTCGGCATGGAGGCAGAGAGCGAGTCGAGGTTCAGTTGCGCCAGCAGCGCTTCCTCAACCGAGACAAGCCACCTCTGACCTCCATACGGCCATGGGCCTATCCTGAGCGCATATTCCGCAAGATGATCTAGGAAGCGAGACGCGAATGGACCTGAGCGGCGCCGTGTGGCGGAAGTCGTCGCGCTCTTCAGGCAACGGCGGCCAGTGCGTGGAGGTAGCCATGAATCTTCCCGGAGTGGTCGGCGTTCGGGACAGCAAGGACCCGGAAGGCCCCAAGCTGATCTTCACCCCCGCCGAGTGGAGGGCATTCATCGCCGACCTCAAGTCCGGCGACTTCGGTCTTATACCCTGACCTCACCACCCTCCCCGTCGCTGGATGGCGACAGGCGCTGATGGCCGCCCGCCGTCGAAGACAAGGAACGGGGAGATGAGACTCACCGCCCGACAGCTCAACCGCGCCACGCTCGCCCGGCAACTGCTGTTACAGCGCGAATCGCTGACCGTGCCCGACGCCGTCCGCCGGCTCGTCGCCCTGCAGGCGCAGGAGGCCCCATCGCCGTATGTCGCCCTGTGGAACCGGCTCACCGACTTCGAGGCGAAAGAGCTGGACGTCGCGTTCGCCGACCGCGAGGTGGTCAAGGCCACGCTGCTGCGCATCACGTTGCACGCGGTACACGCCGAGGACTACCCGGACTATCACTCCGCGATGTGGCGAACAGTACGGGCAGCCCGGCTGGGCCACTCCCGCTTCACCTCGAGCGGACTGACCATCGCCGACGCCGATGCCCTCCTCCCCCATCTCGCGGAGTTCGTGGCCAGCCCGCGTACCAGTGCCGAGATCGAGGACTTTCTCAAGGACAGATACGGGGAGCCCAAGCGGGGTGCGTGGTGGGCGCTGCGGACATTCGCGCCTTTGCACCACGCGCCGACCGGTGGGCCGTGGTCGTTCGGTACGCGGTCGTCGTTCCTCGCCGCAGGTACCACATCAGGTCCGGAATCTGAGGACGAGTCCGTACAGCGGCTGGTTCTGCGTTACCTGCGAGCGTTCGGCCCTGCCACGGTGCCGGATTTGGCGCAGTTCACCCTGCTCAAGCGGTCGGTGCTGCGGCTGGCTGTGCAGGCTCTGGCCGGCCAGGTCGAGGAGTTGGAGGGACCGGGAGGGGTGACGCTGTTCGATGTGCCCGGCGGGCCGCTCCCCGCTGAGGACACTGCCGCCCCACCCCGCCTGCTGCCTATGTGGGACAGCGTCCTGCTCGCCTACGCCGATCGCAGCCGCGTCATTCCGCCCGAATACCGGCCGATCGTCATCCGGCGCAACGGCGACGTCCTGCCGACCCTGCTCGTCGACGGCTTCGTCGCCGGCGTGTGGCGCCCGGTCGAGGGCGGCATCGAAGCGACGGCATTCCACCACCTGGACGACGAGACGTGGAAGGGGCTCGCGACAGAGGCCGAGGCGCTGGCGGCCTTCCTGGCGAACCGCGGGACCACCGTCTATCGCCGCTACGGTCACTGGTGGACCAAGCAGTTGCCGAGCGCCGAAGTCCGCCTGCTCCCAAGCTGAAGCCCCTCAGTATCGACCTGCCCAGCGGAGCGATGACCGGAACCCCGATCGAGGCACTCGACTGCGCATGCACCCTCTATCTCCCGAACCGAAAGAACACCCGGAGTGATCAACTGAAGCCATCAAGCACCTCAGCGGGCCTGCACTAGGCTTGATCAGCCGCGCGATGCTCAAGGGGAGGGAACCACCAGCTGTGCAGTCTCTGCAAGAACAGGACCCCGACCGGATCGCCGACTACCGGCTCATCGGCAGGCTGGGGGAAGGCGGCATGGGCGTGGTCTACCTCGCCCGGTCGCCGCGTGGCCGAATGGTGGCGGTGAAGATCATCCGCGCTGAACTGGCGGCGGCCCTGGATTTCCGCCGCCGGTTCGCCGAGGAGATCGCCGTGGCGCGACGGGTCGGCGGGAAGTGGACGGCCGCCGTGCTGGCCGCCGACCCCGATGCGGCATTGCCCTGGGTGGCCACGGCGTACGTTGCCGGGCCGACTCTGCATCAGGTGGTGGCGGAGCAGGGCGGGCCGCTGCCAGAAAACTCGGTGCGTGGATTGGCCTCCGGGTTGTGCCAGGCACTGGGCGACATCCACGACGCCGGGCTCATCCACCGTGACCTGAAGCCGTCGAACGTGATGGTGACCATCAACGGGCCGAAGGTGATCGACTTCGGCATCGTCCGCGCCTTGGACGCCTCCACCACCGGGGGCCTCACCGCCACCGGCGCGGTGATCGGCTCTCCCGGCTTCATGTCACCGGAACAGATCCGGGGCGAGAAACTGACCGGGGCGAGCGACATCTTCTCGCTGGGTACGGTACTGGCCTTCGCTGCCACCGGGCGGCTGCCGTTCGACGCGCAGGACAGCCAGTTACACGCTCTGATGTACCGGGTGGTACACGAGCCGCCGGACCTCACCGGTGTGCCAGAGCCGCTGCTGGGGCTGATCAAGGACTGCCTGGCCAAGGACCCGGCCGGCCGGCCGACCCTGAACGAGCTGCGGGCACGGGAAGAGACCCAGTACCGCTCGCTGGAGCCATGGTTGCCGTCGGAGGTGCTGGCCCGGCTGGGCCAGGAAGCGGTGCAGCTGCTGGATCAGGAGGATCCCCGCACCCGGATGATCATCGCCGCGGGCGCCGCACCCGGCGCGGACCCAGCCGCCGAAGCGATGACCGTGACCCCGGCCGTCTCACCGCAACCGCTCACTGCCAAGCTCACCATGACTTTGGCTGATTCCAAGGCCCCTGTCGCCGGCGATCAACCGCATCAGCAGGCTGCCGTGGCTGTTCGGTCGGAGGCACCACAACTCCGGTTGGTCGACGAACGCCGCCGCGCGCGCGGCCTTACGCTCCCGGCTGATGGGTACCGAGCCGCGGTCTACTGGCTCCTTGCCCTCTTCGCCTTGGTCTCCGTACTCACAGTCGTCCAGCAGCTCGGGGTCGCCGTCGGCGGAGTACACCAGGACGGGCTATTCGCCTTGTGGGAATCGCGGTCAGCAATCGAGGACATCTCCTACGTCCTGTTGGGCGCCCAGGTCCTCTTCGGCGTCGGGCTGGTGGTGGGCTGGCTGATCTGGTTCGTCCGAGTACGCGCCGTCGCCGAGCGGCTCGCGCCCGGGCAACTGCGGTACCGCGAGTCCATGGCGGCGGTCGGCTGGTTCATCCCGGTGGGGAACCTCTTCCTTCCCAAGCAGATCGCCAACGACGTTTGGCATGCCTCCAGCCCGCCCGGCCGGGGCGGCGGCATGGGCCCCGCTGGTCTGCTGCACGCCTGGTGGTTCGTCTGGCTGGCTACCTTCTTGACCTGGCCTCTCTACTGGACCCCATGGATGGAGACGGGCAAGATGAGATATCCCGACGGGGACCAGCCCTCCTGGTACGACTTCCAGCTGCTGACCTGGTTCAGCATGGCAGTGCACGTGCTGGTTGTGCCGGCGGTGGTCGTCGCGGCTCTCTATGTCCATCGGCTGACCGTCATGCAGGCGGCCAAACTCGACGAGCGACCGCTCACCGGCGCCTCGGCGGTGTGACGGTCCGGGGGCCGGGTCGCGGGGTTTGAAGATTGGTGGACCAAGCAGTTGCCGAGGGCCGAAGTCCGTTTACTCCCGAGCCAGGTCGGTCGCAGGTGAGGATCTCGACCCCTGTCCGTGACGACACCACACAAAGATCGTTAGCGCCTGTCCCGGTCCACGATGTGCAACGGTACGTCCCGCTCGACCCGCTCCAGCACAGCGGCCGCGTTGCCGCCCTTGGCCGCGGCGTACTCCGCCTCGGTCAGCGCAACGACCTGCAGGAACGTCACACGGCCGTGCGGGGTGTCCAGCACGGCCAACTGCGGGTCGACGGCGAACGCGAGCGCCGCGAGTTCGGTTGGATTGTCCGCCTCCTGGTCCGGCCGGTCGTTGAACGTTCCCCGGGCCACGTGGATCGTGTGGCCGGGCGCGAACGGCCGCTCCGCGAAGACGTACCTGGCCAGCTGCTGCAACAGCACGGCCGGCCACTTCGGCGGCGCTTCGTCCTGTGGGCCACGGGCAACCCGGATACTGAACTCGATCCCCCAGCCCGACTCCTCCGGGTCGTCGCTCACCTTCTCGTAGAGCTCGGACATCCCGAAGCTCACGAGGTGCCAGTGCGGGCGCGGCTCGTCCCGAGCGTAGATCCGGATCGCGTCCAACGGATCGGGACCGCCGGCCGAGTACGGCACGTCGGGCGCGAAGGTGCCCACCGGTTCGGTGTCACCGTAGAGATCGTGCAACGCCGTCTCGATCGCCGCCCAGCCGACCGGCTCCAGATCTGTGGAGATGGAGATCTGGGTCCCTTCCGGTAGGTCCTTCACCTGCCCGTGGATCTGACCGGCGACGTTGACGGTGACCACGAAGTCGATGGCGTTGATGTTGTCGACCGCTACCCGACCACCGGCGACCGGCGGGTGCTTGAAGTCGTAGACCTGTTTGGCATCGGGGACGATCCCGGCACGTTCGGCTTCCCGGGCCAGCCCGGCCATCAGATACCGCTCCTGACCCTCCGGCGTGTCCAGCTCCGCTCGCAGCACCTCGACGCCGTCCCAGCACCGGGTCAGCGTGCCGTGCACGATGCTGAGGAACCAGCAGCCGTCGTCGGAACGGAGGAAGACATCCCCGAACGGGGACGCGAAGAGCGGGACCTTGTCTCCGATATCGGCCCACTGCCACGCGTCAAGGGCACCCGCGTACTGCTCCGGCGAAAACTCTCGAATCATTTCCACGCGGGGATCCAACCACAGTCTTGTTCGGCGAACGCAGACTTACTGGGACGGTGCCATGGCGCGGCGGCGGGGTACGACAGTGCGGCGGCGATAGTAGTGCATCGTCAGCAGGGCGAGCAGTGGACTCCAGACGGCCAGCGGCCAGTACATGGCATGAAAGACCACTGTCTGCCAGCCGTGCGTGACCAATCCGGTCGGGTCACCGTTGAACTTCACCCCGAGACTGATGCTGACCATCGCATAGGGGAAGACCAGCAGCGCGAGCGCGCCAAGACCAGCGGGGATGACCGCGGCCATGACCGGCACCCGGCGGCCACGCAGGACCGGCACCCAACGCGGCCACACCTCACCCCACTCGCTGACCAGCCCGACGGCGAGCAGGGCCGCCCCTTCACTCACCACGCTGAGCAGAAGGATGTACCACCACCCGTTCAGCTGTTCCTGCCCGGCAGGCGCGGGGCCGGGCTCCAGCAGCGGCACATTCAAGATGAAGGCGGCGATGCGCCACAGGCTGGAGGGCAGCACGGCCAGCGGGATGGCGTAGGCGGCCAGCACGGCCCAGCGGGGAACGCCCGCCGAGGTCCGGCCATGCAGTCTGCTCCACAGGGTGTCAGCGGTCATGAAGATTCTCCTCAAAGGGTGGTGCCTTCGAGGATCACACCTGTCCCGAGCCTGCTCATCCCCCACACGAGGGAGGCCGGGCGGCGGGCCGTCGACTAACGTCGGTCCCCGTGAGAGGTCGCTTCGCCCGAGCTGCGCGGGCCGGGATTTACCAGCTGCTGGGGGCCGCGCTGCTGACCCCGGTGGCCGTGGCGCTCGGCCTGGTCATCCTGGCGGAGCAGACCCCGGTGCGGGTGTTCGCGTTGTGGGCCGCGTGCCTGCCTGCCTCGATGCTGCTGGCCGCGGTGCCGTTGATGCGGCGCCTCGAGAGGGCCGCGCTGTCGGAACTGCTCGGCGTCGACGTACCCGAACGGACCGATCGGCTCTATCTGGCGGCCCTGACAAGCCTGCACCTTTACGGCGGCGCCACCCTTGGTGCGGGGGTGCTGCTGCTGTCTCCTGGGCTGGTCCGGCTGGGCGACGTGTCGCGGTGGCGCGCGGCTCCAGGTGAGCTGGCCGGGGTGTGTGTCCTCGCGGCGGCCACACTGGCCGTGATGGTCGCGGCCGGGCTCGGCCAGCGGTCGGCGGCGCGCCGGCTGCTGGGTGCCGAACCGTCCCGCGTCATCGAGGAACTCGGCCGCCGCCAGAGCCTGGCCATGGAACTGCACGACTCGGTCGGCCATGCCCTCAGCGTCGTCCTCGTACAGGCGATGGCCGCTCAAGCGGCGCTGCAAAAAGCGCGCGTGCCGGAGGTCGGCGACTCGCTCAGCCATCTGACGAACACCGCCCGAAACGCCCAGCAGGACCTCGACGTGCTGCTGCGCGTACTCGACGACGGCGACCCGGCCGAGACACCCACACTCGACTCGCTCCGCGAGCTGATCCGCGGCCTCGACGTGCGCGCGAACGTCGGCCGCCTCGACCGGGTTCCGGCCGCCACCTCGCGCGTGGCCTTCGCCATCGCCAGGGAGGCGCTCACCAACGCCCTGCGTCACGGGCGGGGCCCGATCGTGATCGACGTCGCCACCGGCGACAATCTGATCCTCACCGTGGACAACAACACGGCCGGCACCTCCCCACGGCCCAGCAGGGAAGGGCGCGGTCTCGCCGGCATGCGCATGCGGGCCCGGTTGGCCGGCGGCACGTTCGTACACAAGAAGATGGAGGACACGTGGCGCATCCAGGCGACGCTGCCGCTGTGATCCGCGTCGTCCTGGCCGACGACGAGACGCTGATCCGTTCGGGTTGGGCGACAATGCTCTCCTTCCACGACGACATCGAGGTCGCCGGCGAGGCGGCCGATGGTCGTGCGGCCGTCGAGGCCGGCAGTAGCGCGGACGTCGTGCTGATGGACATCCGCATGCCCCGCCTCGACGGCCTGGCCGCCACCCAGGAGCTCACCCGCCGCTCCCCGGCGACGCGGGTCATCGTGGTCACGACGTTCGAGAACGACCAGCTGGTCTGGGGTGCGCTGCGCGCCGGCGCGGCCGGTTACGTTCTCAAGCGCGCGCCCGCGGAGGAGCTGGTGGATGCCATCCGGCTCGTGCACTCCCGCGACGCGGTGCTCTTCCCCGACGCGCTGCGCCGCATCGCCTCTCCACATGCCGGTAGGTCGAAGCCGCGCGTGCCGGTCGAGCTGACCCCGCGCGAGCTGGACGTACTGCGGCACATCGCGTACGGGCAGAACAACGCGGAGATCGCGGCGACCCTGTACGTCTCCGTAGAGACGGTCAAGACGCACATCCGCCACGTCCTGGAGAAGCTCGGGGCTCGCGACCGCACCCAGGCGGCGGTTCTAGCCTACGAATTCGGCCTCATCTTCGCCGGCGCCGAGGGGCGCCTCATGTGAGCGGGCCGCCGGTCGTCAGGCAGTCGACCTCGATCTCTCCCCAATTCTCCTGGCGTGGCTTACCCGACTCGTTGACCTGGACTTCGTTGCCTGGGGCCGGGAAGTACATCCGGCGGCCGCCTTGCGGTCAAGCTCCTCGGATGAGCCTCTTGTGGGCCTCGGACATCCCATCGGGCAGCGCGTCTGCGGCGAACAGTCTGGCGTCGATGACCTCCCTGCCGTCCACGGCGAGGTCGTCGAGTCCGCCGATCAGGGTGGCCTCGTAGAAGATCTCGATGCGGAGCTTGAAGCCGCTGTTCACCTGGAGAAGGCGACCGACCTTGACGGTCAGGCCGGTCTCTTCGCGTACCTCTCGAACGATGGTGTCCTCGTGCTTCTCGCCTTTGTTGGCGTAGCCGGTGGGAAAGCCCCATTGCCGATCGGCAGGCCACAGCCGGTGGCGCAGCAGGAGGACCCGGCCGTCCTCGGTGCGGGTGACCGCGGTGATCCCACACATGAACTTGGCGTTCACGAGCCACAGCAAGCGCCACTGCAAGGGCTTGCCAATGCGCCACAGCTTGGCCAGCAGCTCGTTCACGTCGTTGTCTCCAGGCTCGGCGTGGGTGAGGTCGAACGGATCATCGCATGCCTGAGCTGGTCACACCCGCCAAGACGACAGCCGCCGGCGCACCGATATCGCCGTCTTCGGGCAAGGCGGATCTGATGACAGCCTCACTTTCGCGTCCCGCCATGAGCACCGATCAGCTCCAGGGTCAGCTCGTGCAGCCGTTCTGCCGCCCGCCGGTCGAAGGACGGGTGCTCCAAGCCGATCGGCCGTTCCCGTACGAAGGCACTGAGCGGCTCGGCGGGCGGGTCGTCGATGCGGGCGATGATCGGCTTGATGCCCTCCTTTACCGGCATCCCATGCCTCTTGAGCGCCTCGACGTGTGCGGCGGTCGCTTCGTCGTACTCGCCGGCGACGCTCGTCGACACGCCGCCCGGGTGGATCAGCACGTACCTGGTCCGGTCATGGTGCCGAGCCGCGAACGCCACGCCCAGCAGATCATTCGCCTTCCCGGCCTGGAACTGGGCCGTCACGCCGTCATACGCGCGCTCCAGCATGAGGTCGTCCCAGTGGACGCGTCCCGTCGGCTGGCCGGGGCCCGACACGTTCACGATCACGCCCGGCGCGGTGAGCCCGTGGCTGAGCAGGAATCGGCTCAGGTAGTCCAGCGCGAACGTGCCCTCCAGCCCTTCCTCCGTCACGAACCGGTGCGTACGGAAGTACCGCGCGCACAGCACGACCACGTCCACGGTGGGAAACTTGGCGTTGACCTCCTCGATCACCCGTCTGTTCTCGCTGATCAGACTCAGGTCCGCCGGGATGAAGACGGCTCCTGGCAGCGCCTTCGCCGGGTCACGACCCACGACGACGACCGTGTCGCCCCGGTCCAGGTAGGTACGGGCGAGCGCCCGCCCCATCCCGTCCGTGCCTCCGGTGATCACCAGCGTCTTCATGAGGTCCTCGCGAGCTCGTCGTGTGCGACCGGCATCCGGGGCCGGCCCGGCAGGAGCGGGATCAGGAGCATGACGATCACGATCATGCCCACGGCGAACCAGTAGACCCCGTGGACACCGCCGATCGGGTCGCCCGAGGTCTGGAAGATGAGTGTGACCAGCGCGACGCCGAGTGCCGCGCCGAGCTGGTTGAGCATGTAGAGCACGGAGCTGCCCTGCGCCACCATCTCCGGCGGCAGCGCCCGGTAGAGCGAGCCCATCGCCGGCGCGCTGAAGCAGCCCATGCCCAGCCCGATCCCGAGTGAGGCCAGCACCGGCAAGATCTCCCGGGTGTCCGCGCCGATCCGGGTGAGCGCCAGCCCGCTCAGGGCCGCCAAGAGGGCGCCGCCGGTGGCCAGCCCGCGTGGGCCGAGCCGGTCCGACAGCCGTCCGGCCACCGGCATGGCGATCGAGCCGCCGAGCCCGACCGGGGCCATCAGCAGCCCGGCGGCCAGCACGCCGTGCCCGTGCGCCTGCTGGTAGTACAGGGGCAGCGCGAACAGGGAGGCGAAGACCGCCATCCCGCCGAGGCCCATGATCGTGACACTCGCCGTGAAGCCCCGGTTGGCGAACAACCTCAGGTCGATCAACGGCGCCGTGGTGCGAAGCGCGTGCACGGCGTACCCGATCAGGACGGCCCCACCCGCGCCCAGCGGGAGCAGCACCTGCCAGGCGGTGAACGCGCCCTGCTCGGCCGCCTGCGACAGAGCCAGCACCACCACCGCGAAGCCGGGTCCGAGCAGCGCCAGCCCCAGGACGTCCAGTCGCGCCCCGCCGCTCTCGCCGGGCCCGTCGGCGGGGATGACCCGCAGCGCGAGTACGAGGGCGACCACGCCGACGAGCACGCCGATCAGGAACATCCACCGCCACTCGAAGGCGTCGAGTATCGCGCCGCCCGCGATCGGCCCGAGCACGGGCCCAAGGGACAGCACCACGCCCATCAGGCCCATCACCCGCCCGGCTCGGCGCGGCCCGGCGGCGCGGGCCAGCAGGATCAGTACGAGCGGATCGAGCAGCCCCGCCCCGAACCCCTGGAGCACCCGGAACGCAATCAGGCTGCCGACGTTCCAGGACAGCCCGGCGGCGAGCGAGCCGGCCAGGAAGATCAGCAGGCCGGCCACCCACAGCCGCTTGCCGCCGAACCGGTCCACGGCCCAGGTGGTGAACGGGATGGTGGCCGTCACGGCCAGCAGGAAGCCGGTGGACGCCCAGCCGATCGTGCTGAGCGAGGTGTCGAAGGCCGCGGCCAGGGTGTCCGTGGCGACGGCCGCCATGGTGCTGTTGAGGATCCCCAGCAGCCCGCCGAGCAGGATCACGGCGATCGTGCCCAGCAGTCGTGGGTTCAGGCGGTCATTTGAACTCATGGGTTCAAAGTAGTGATCTCATGGGTTCGAGTGCAACCCGTACGTCCATGAAGTTGAACCGGTGAGTACAATCGACGGCATGAGCACCACGCGCGGGCGGATCGACAAGCGGCAGGCGATCCTGGAGGGCGCGTTCACGGTGTTCGCCCGGCTGGGCTACGCGCAGGCGGGCGTGCAGGACATCGCCGCCGAGGCGGGCGTGGCCAAGCCGACGGTGTACAACCACATGACCGACAAGGCCACCCTTTTCCGGCACGCTCTGGAGGCCGCCGCGCAGACTGTGCTGAGCGAGCGGCTGGCCGCCCTCGAACCGCTCGCCGCGCCCGGCGACGACCTGCCCGCCACGCTGGAGGGCGTCGCGTACGAGCTGCTCCGGCTGCACACCGACCAGCGATCATGCTCGCTGAAACGGCTGCTCTACTCGGAGATCACCACGTTCCCCGACGCTCTCGACCTCGTCCTGGACAGCGGCCCGCATCGCCTCAACCAGGCCCTGGCCGACCGGCTGGCCAGGCTCGCGCTCTCAGGACGCCTGCGCACCCCCGACCCCGACCTGGCGGCCGAGCAGTTCATGGCCCTGCTGACCGGCCCCCTGGAGGCCCGCACCCGGATGGGGACGGAGCAGATCACCGACTCGGAGCTGCGGACCATGGCCCGCGCCGCAGTGGAGACGTTCGTCCGGGCCTGGGGTACGCCCTGAGCCGTGTCGGCCCAGGCGCCATGTACTCCTCGCGGTTGGTGATCAGTCGAGGAAGCCGAGCAGGAGGCGGGTCAGCTCGGTGGGCCGCTCTTCGTAGATCCAGTGGCCGGAGGCGTGGATGACGGCGCCGGTGACGTCGCTGGCGTACCTCTTGACCTGGGTGGGGACGAAGTCGCCGAGGCTGCCGCTCGCGCCGATGGCCAGGACGGGCATGGGCAGCTTCCTCGTGATGCTGACGGCGTTGTCGGCGATGTCGGCGGGGAAGGCGCGGAACCATTCCAGGCTGGCTCGCAGGTGGGCGTCGTCGCGCAGGTAGCGGGCGAACTCGCGGACCTGGCGGGGGCCGATGCCCTTCTTGTTCACCTCCAGTGAGTCGGTGAAGCGGTCCACCCACACCGCTTC
Source organism: Nonomuraea sp. CA-143628 (assembly GCF_050942315.1). Taxonomy (NCBI): domain Bacteria; kingdom Bacillati; phylum Actinomycetota; class Actinomycetes; order Streptosporangiales; family Streptosporangiaceae; genus Nonomuraea; species Nonomuraea sp. CA-143628. The sequence continues at coordinate 3,812,561 of NZ_CP192072.1, read as the reverse complement.
GCGGCCGTCGATGAGCTGCTCGGGCATGCCGTTGCGCAGGGCGAAGAAGCCGAAGTGCCAGGCGCCGGGCGTGGCGGCCTCCGGGTACAGGTCACCGCACGCGTGACGCAGGTCGGCGGCCTGGCGGTAGGCGGAGATGGCCTCCTGCCACCGGCGGAGATGGTGCAGGGCGTAACCGATGGTGTCCCAGGTGGCGGCGACGGCCCGGGTGGCGCCGAGTTCCTGGAGGATGACGAGCGCCTGCCGGCAGTAGGACAGGCCGGCCTCATGGTTTCCGCGTCTGGTGTGGATGTCGCCGAGGGCGGTCAGGACGTTGGCCTGGCCGTTGCGGTCGCCGGTCAGCTCGTACAGGGCGCCTATCCCCTCGCACAGCTTCTGGGCCTCGGGCAAGTGCCCCTGATTGGAGAGAAAGCGGACCAGCACCCGCGAGGCCCTGGCCTGATTGCCCGGGTCATTCAGGTCGCGGTACAGGTCGATGGCACGTGTCAGGTTCTCCCGCGCCTCATCGTCGCGGCGCAGCCACTCGCACGCGGTACCTAGACCCAGGTGGCTTCGGGCCAGCGCGCCGGCCTCGCCCAGCCGCCGCGCCGCTGCCAGGGCGATGTGCTGGGCAACAAACCAGTCGTCCCAGCGCCCCCACCGTTCGAAGTACTCGCTCAGCACCCAGGCGAGCCGCCAGGCGTGGCCGTCCAGCCCCTCCCGGGCAGCCGCCTCGATGACCGGGACGAACACGGACTGCTCGGCCGTCAGCCAGGTGACCGCCTCCTGGGCGTTCCCGAATTCGGCCACGACGGTCCCGGCGCACGGCGGATCCAAGGGGATGGGGTCATGATGCGGCGCGATCAGCCGCACGGTGGCCAGGGAGCTGTGGAGGTAATGGTCGACCAGGCGGCGCGTGGCGTCGGCACGCTCGTCGTCGCGTACGAGTTCCGCGGCGTAGGCGCGCAGGAGGTCATGGAAGGCGTACCTGGCGGGCGTCGGCTGGGTGAGCAGGTGCGCGGCGCTCAGCTCGGCCAGAGCGGTTCTCGCCTGAGCCGGGGAGACGGAGGTGAGGCTGGCGACGGCCGCGACGCCGATGGCGTTGCCGGTGGGGTGCAGCGACAGCAGCCGGAAGGTCCGTGCCGCCGCTTCGCTGAGGGCGGCCAGGGAGGAGAAGAACACCGCGCGTACGTCGATGGCCGCGCCGGGACCGGTGAACGCCTGCAGGCTGCCTGCCGCCTCGCGTAACTGCTCGGCGGTGTCGGCGAGCGGGAAGGTGCTGTTCAGCATGGCGCGGGCGGCGACGACGGCCAGGGCCAGCGGCAGCCGGGCGCACCGGTCGATGATCGCTGTGACCGCCTCCGGCTCAGCGCTCACGCGGTCGGCGCCCAGGCGGCGCGCCAGAAAGTCACGGGCCTCCGCCACCGACATCGCGTCCAGGCTCAGCAGATGGGCGCCGTGCGTGGCGGCCAGACCGGCGAGCTGGCTCCGGCTCGTCACGATCACGAGGCTGCCTCCCGCGCCCGGTAGGAGCGGCATCACCTGCTCCACATCACGCGCGTTGTCGAGCAGCACCAGCATCCGCCGGCCCGCCAGGTGGGTGCGATACCGGGCGGCCAGCGCGTCCAAGCCGCTCGGCATGTTCGCCGGTGATACTCCAAGGGCGGTGAGGAAGTCGCGCAGCGCCTCCTCCGGCGCGACCATCCGGCCGCCGCGGTCGAAGCCGCGCAGGTTGACGTACAGCTGACCGTCCGTGAATCGGTGCGCGAGCTGGTGCGCCAGATGCACGGCCAGCGTGGTCTTGCCGACGCCGGCCATCCCGCCGATCGCGCTGATCACCACTGTGGGCTGCTCGCCCGAGCCGGTGACGGCCAGAAGCTCGGCCATCGGCCCGCGCCGGCCGGTGAAGGCGGCCAGATCAGCGGGCAGCTGAGCGGGTGAGAGCGCTGCCGCCGGGACGCTGCCGCCAGGCGGCGGACGCCGCTGGTCACTCTTGGGCGTCGTCCGGTCGCTCTTGGGCGTCGTCCGGCGCAGGATGTCGGCGTGGGCGCCGCGCAGCTCGTGCCCGGGATCGACGCCCAGTTCGTCGGCGAGCCGTTGCCTGACGGTGTGGAACACCGCCAGGGCCGCCGCCTGCTGCCCGGTTTCGGCCAGCAGGAGCATGAGCCTGGCCTGCAACGACTCATCCAGTACGTGTGCTTCCGCAGCGCTTTGGACCACGGCGAGGGCGGTGGACGCGAGCCCCGCCTCCAAGGCGGCGTCCGCCGCGAGGCGCACGGCACGCGTATGCTCGCGTTCCAGAGCCGTGAACACCGCGTGCCGGCGCACGCCCGCCTCGATACCCGCGCCGACCTGACCGTGCCACAAGGCCAAACCCCGCAGCAGCGCCTCCGCTCGCGCCTTCGGCGAGTCCGCCGCCGCGGCGCGCTCCACCAGCTCGCGAAACTCCAGCAGGTCGAGATTCTCGGCGGTCACGTCCAGCCGGTAGCCACCCGCCTCGCGCACCAAGCCGCCACCGCCGGCTCGCGTGCCCGGCTCCGGCTCCAGCACCCGTCGCAACCTGCCGACATAACGCTGAACGATGTTCACGGCGCTGGCCGGCGGCTCCTCACCCCACAAGACGTCGACGATCTCCTCAATGGGGACCCGCGCCCCCGCGGCGGCCAAGAGCACCGCGAGCATCGCATGTTGCTGAGGCGGACCGAGATCCAGCTCCGCGCCTTCGCGCCATGCTCGAATCGGCCCGAGTACGGCGAACCGCACCCCTGAGGTCGTCACAACGTACAAAGGTCTCATGGACCGCAGAAGGGCGGCAATCAACCACCGCCCGAGTCACGGGTCCATCAGCCGCGACGTCGCCCGTGACGCCTACGCCGTCGGCGGAGGACCTGCTACACGCAGCTGGAACGCTTCGGCCGAGGCGACGATGGCGCCGATGTCGAAGGAAGCGGGCGCCTCCTCCGGCGAAGAGACCGGCGAGCCGTTCTTACGGAACCACTCTTCGATTCCCGCGGGCGCGAACACCGCGACCATCCGCAAGCGCGGTGACACGATCCACACCTCTTCCTCGCCCTCGTGGATGTGCAGCGGCGGCGCCTGCCCCTGAACCTCGTCGAACTCCAGCACACTCATCGTGCTGCCGGTGGCGGAACCCGGCACCAGAACGCGGGTGCGTCCGCCGAGGAACCAGAACGGATCCCCGGCAGGCAGGGCGAAATCGGTCAGGAGCGACAGTCCCATCTGTGTCATGGCGCTGGCCGACCATGCGGCACCGGCGTCCGCGTCCGCGTCCGCATCCGCATCCGCATCCGCGAGGAAAGACGCACGTCCGCGCCGCTGGGGAATGACGTTGGTACGCGCATGACACGCTAGGCGGGGCCGACGCGGGCGTACCCCACGTGAACGCGTAGTTCTGACGTGGGGACGCACGGCGCGGACCGATCACCGGCGCGGAGCGGTGGATCTACCAGGTGACCGGCAGCTCGTAGACCCCGTACACCGCCCCATCGTGCTTGAACGGGATCTGCTCCAGGTCGGCCGCCAGACGCAACGTGGGGATGCGCTTGTAGAGGGTGCTGTAGGCGACCTGCAGCTCCATCCGGGCCAGCGGCTGGCCCAGGCACTGGTGGACCCCGAAGCCGAAGGCCACGTGGCGGCGGGCGTCGCGGCGGATGTCCAGCTCGTCGGGGTTGGGGAAGATCTCGGGGTCGCGGTTGCCGATGTCGTTCGGCAGGATCAGCCCTTCGCCCGCCCGGATGGTCTGGCCGGAGATCTCGATGTCCTCCAGGGCGACCCGGCGGCGTCCGCTGTGGGTGATGTTGAGGTAGCGCAGCAGCTCTTCCACGGCCCCGGCGACCAGGTCCGGGTCGTCGCCGGCGCGCAGCAGCGCGAGCTGGTCGGGGTTCTGCAGCAGGGCGCACGTGCCGAGGGCGATCATGTTCGCGGTGGTCTCGTGCCCGGCGATGAGCAGGAGCACTCCCATCTGCGCGGCTTCCTGCTGCGACAGCTCACCGGTCTTGACCCGCTCGGTCAGCCGGGACAGCAGGTCGCCGGAGGGGTTGGCGAGTTTCTCACCCACCAGGGCGCTGAGGTAGTCGAGCAGCCGGGCGCTGGCCGCGGCGCGGTCCTCGGGGGCGGTGCCCCGGTTGATCATGACCTTGCTGTTTTCCTGGAAGAAGTCATGGTCGGCGTACGGAACGCCGAGCAACTCGCAGATCACCAGTGACGGGACCGGCAGCGCGAACGCCTCCACCAGATCCACCGGCTTCGGCCCGGCCAGCAGGTCGTCGATCAGATCGTCCACGATCTTCTGTACGGCCGGGCGCATGCCCTCCACCCGCCTGACGGTGAACGGAGCCTGCACCATGCGGCGCAGCCGGTGGTGTTCGGGGTCGTCCATCATGATGAAACTGGCGAACGAGCCGGTGAAGGGACCCTGCCTCGGGTAGCCGGGGCGGGAGAACTCGGCGCTGACCCTGGGATCGGCCAGCAGCGCCCGCTGCTCGGCGTACGTGGTCACCATCCACGGCGTGCTGCCGTCCCACAGCCGGACCTTGGCCAGCGGGCCCTCCTTCTGCAGGGCGTGCAGGTTCGGCGGCGGGTCGAAGGGGCAGCGCGCCGCCCTCGTGCCGGGGAATTCCGGGACTTCGGGCTGACTCAAGATCTCGGTCATGACTTACGTCCTTCCGCACAGAGCTGGAGCGAGGCCGCGCTGGGCTTCGGTTCCGGTCGGGTCCACGTTGTTCGACTCACGTGTCACGGGCGCCGTCCATATTGCGACGATCGCGCGCACGTCGTCGGAACTTCGCGCCTCACCAGGACTCCTCCCGAACCGGCTCCCCCGCAGTGTCAGTAAACTCTCGTCATCCTATTAAGTCAACTGCTTGATTTAACCCGGAACGATGCGCGCCGGCCAATGGCCGCGCCACGGAAGGCTAGCCTGGGGCGGGCGCGCGATCGGTGGGTACGACGTGCCCACGGCGAGTGAGGGAGACGATGTCGGCGACGCGACTGCTGGTCCTCGGCGTGGTACGGCTGCACGGTCAGGCACACGGCTACCTGGTCGGATCCGAGCTGGATTCATGGGAGGTCGCACAGTGGGCAGGGCTCAGGTCGGGGTCGATCTACCATGCTCTCCGTCAGCTGGCCAAGGACGGCCTGCTGGACGCCACTGAGGTGCACGAGTGGCCGGGCCGCATCGACTACGCCATCAATGACAAGGGCGAGGCGGAGTTCTTCGGGCTGCTGAGAAGCGCCCTGAGCGTACCGGACCGACGCCCAGAGCTGCTCGGCGCAGCCCTCGCGCTGCTGCCCGCGCTGCCTGAGAAGGAGGCGCTCGCACTGCTGAAGGAGCGGTTGCGAGCGCTGGAGGTCGAGCATGCGCGGATCGAGGCCGCAGTGGACGAGCAAGAGCGGCCGGCGCACCTGAGAGAGCTGTTCGGCCTGCGCGCGGCGCAGGCGGCGAATGACGCGGCGTGGACCCGTGGCCTGATCAGCAGGTTGGAACGGGGCGACGAACCGGCCTGAGCGACCGGGATTCGAGTTGACGGTGGGAAGGCCGATGAGCCATAGTTCGATACCCAAATTTGGTTAACCAAATTTGGCTACCGAAAGGAGCTCCATGCGCATCGCGGCAGCAGCGTTACTGGCGCTGATCTCGATCCCCGTGACCACGATCCCGGCGGCGGCGAGCGCCGCCACCACCTGCAGGACGGTCAGCGCCAAGGTGGCGATGACCGCCGGTGGCGCCGCCGACCAGCGCGTGGCCGGCACCCTGTGCCTGCCGCGCGGCCGTGCCACCAGCGTTCAACTGCTCATCCCCGGCGGCTTCTATGGTCAGACCTACTGGCAGATGCGCGGGGACCGGCGGCGGCCCTCGTTCACCGAGACCATGACCGCCGCCGGGTACGCCACCCTGGCCATCGACCGCCTCGGCACCGGCGCGAGCTCGTACCCGCCCAGCGCCCGCTTCCAGCAGGACACCCACCAGATCGTCATCCGGCAGCTCATCCGGCAACTGCGCGAGGGTCGCCTCGGCGGCCCCCGCTTCGCCAAGGTCGTCCTGGTCGGCCACTCACTCGGCTCGACCCTTGCCCGTACCCTGGCCGCCGCGCATCCGGCGGAGGTGGACGGCGTCATCCTGACCGGCGAGTCGAGCGTGCCCAACGAGGCCGCGTTCGAGCAGATGGGGGCGGGGATCTACCGGGCCGCCGACGATCCGCGCTTCGCCGGCCGCGGGCTCGACGACGGCTACCTCACCACCCGGCCGGGCCTTCGGGACACCTGGTTCTACCACCGGCCCAACGCCGACCCCGAAGTCATCGCCGCCGACGAGGCCGCCAAGACCACCGACGTCTTCCCGCCCGGCGACTCCTACACCCCGCCCTCGATCAACAAGCGGATCCAGGCGCCCGTACTGATCGTCAACGGCGAACACGACAACCTGCTGGCCGGAGCCCGTTCCTCCTCCGCCGCGCTCAGAAGTCAGGAGGCCCCCTTCTACGGCCCGCGCGCGAGGCTGGAGGCCGTCGTGGTCCCCGGCACCGGGCACGTACTGAACGCGCACCGCACCGCGCCCCGCTGGTTCGCTCAGGCCCGCGAGTGGGTCGACCGCCGCGTGGGCGGGGTGTCGGCCCAAGGAGCAACAAACGGAGCGGCTCAATGAGCCACGAACAGGGCGGCCCGATGAGCCAGGAGCCGACCGACAGCCCGACCAAGTGGGTGGCCAGGCACGTCAACAGCTACGTCGAGTCCGGCGGCACCCGGGGCCACCTCTTCCACGGCGCGCCCACCCTGCTGATCACCACCACCGGCCGCCGTTCAGGACTAGCGCGCCGCACGGCGCTCATCTACGGCCGCGACGGCGACCGCTACCTCGTGGTCGCCTCCAATGGAGGTGCGGCCGACCATCCGCTGTGGTTCCACAACCTGCTCGCCCAGCCGCGGGTCAGGGTGCAGGTGGGCGCCGAGGTGTTCGACGCGGTGGCCCGCCCGGCGACCGCGGCCGAGCGGCCCCGCCTGTGGGAGACGATGACCGCGATATGGCCGCACTACACGGGCTACCAGCGAAAGGCACCCAGGGAGATCCCGGTGGTCGTCATCGAGCAGGCGGCCGTGCCAGGCGGGCGCGGTCTTTAGATGGCCTCTAGGGGTAGCGCGCGGAGAGCTTCAACGTGCAGGTGTGCTCGAAGCGGGCGCCCATCCGGGCCCACAACTCGGCCGCGCGGGACAGCGCGTCGAGGTCGGCGTACTGCCGGCCGGTCGCCCGCGACACGGTGGCCGCGACCCAGTCGTTGTCCCCGGTGTCCGCGACGGCCGCGGCCAGGTCGGCTTCCGCACGAGGAAGCTCGGCGGCCACCGCGAGCTCGACAGCCGCGGCGCGCGCGAACGGCAGGTATCGGGCCCGCATCCGGTACTGCCAGGCGCGCTCGGCCAGTTCCGCCGCCCGGTCCAGATCACCGAGATGCAGCGCGATCCTGGCGTCGACGAAGGTGGTCAGCGGGGCCAGCCGAGACTGGAAGGAGCCGTTCTGGTGGGGAGCGGCGCTTTGCGCGGCGCGGTCCCGCCACCGTTCCACGTTGTCCCGGTCTTCGCGCAGGCCGTGGGCGAGGATGACGTACGGCATGGTGACCTGCATCCAGAACATCCGCGGCCGTCCGGCGCGCTGCCAGCCCTCCCACATGGCCTCCGCGAGCCGGATGGCCTCGTCGAGGTCGCCGCTGAGGACGACCATCGGAATGGTCTTGCTGGCGGTCAGATACGCGCTGTCGCCGGACAGGTCGTCGGTGCCGATCAGCCGGGCGATGGTACGGGCGGCCGACAGGTCGCCGGCGGCCACGGCGTCCAGGCAGGCGAGCGCCTGGGCGTCATCGATCTCGGCGACGTACGCGGGGCTGTGCGGATCCAGGCCGGCCAGCAACTCCAGGCGCTCGCTGGTGATCTGATGCGCCTCGCGGCCGCGGCCGTCGTTGGTCGCGACGGTACGCGCCGCGTCCAGGGCGGCGCTGGTCAGGATCGGATCGCCGGTGACGCGTGCCGCCTTGACGGCGGCCGCGGCCAGGTCGAAATCGGGCTGAAGCACTTCGGGTCCGGCGGTCCAGGCGGCCGCGCAGGCCAGCCGGGCGGCGAGGACCGGATCGTCGTGATCGCCGGCCGCGGTCGCCTCCTCCAGGAGTTCGCGGCGCCGCTCGTACGGGATCGGACTGCGGAAGGTGACCGGGAACCGGCCGGCCATCTCGACGGCGCGGGCGAGCGCGACGGCGCGGGCGTTGCCGTCGCCTGCCGCGCGGGCCCGTTCGGCGGCGGCCAGCCACAGGTCGTACGCTCGGCTCGAGTCGTTGATCACCTGCGCGCAGTCGGCCGCGTGGCCGAGATCGTCGTTCGCCTCCGCCGGCGTCGGCGCGCAGTCGGCCGCGCGCTCGTACCAGTCGGTGGACGCGCGCAGGTACCCACGCGCGAAGGTGAGCCGGGCCAGCAGCCGGATGAGCCCATGGGTGTCCGGAGCCGTCGCCAGCGCGGCGCGCAGGTCACCCGTCACCCTGTCGAAGGTGGGCTGCCAGTTCTCGCCGAGCCGCGCCGCGAGGCCGGTCGCGGTGTCGATGGCCCAGCTCAGGTACCGCCGCCGCACCAGGTCGCGCTCCGGGTCGTCGTCGAGTTGTTCGGCGGCGAACGCGCGGATGGTCTCCAGCAGGTGCCAGTTGCCCTGCCGGTGCCGGATCAGGCTCTTGTCGACGAGCCTGCCGAGCAGGTCGGCGGCGTCAGGGGCGGACAGGCCGGAAACGGCGATGGCGGCCGGCAGGTCGAAGTCGCCGACGAACACGCTCAGCCGCCGGAACACGGCGCGCTCGTCCTCGGCGAGCAGGTCGTAACTCCAGCCGATCACCGCTCGAAGCGACCGATGCCGTTCCACCGCCCCGCGACCTCCCGCCAGCAGCCGCAGATAGTCGCCCAGTCCACTCAGCATCCCGGCGGCGCCCAGCGAGGCGCTGCGCGCCGCGGCCAGCTCGATCGCCAGCGGCAGACCGTCCAGCCGGGCGCAAAGGTCCGTCACCGTCGCCGGGTCGAGGTGGTGGCCGGGGTGTGCCAGCTCGGCGCGGTCCCGGAACAGCTCTTCGGCGTCCGAACCGAGCGCGAGCGGCGCGAGGGGGTGTACCCGCTCGCCGGGGAGCCCGAGCCGCTCGCGGCTGGTCGCCAGGATCGTGGTGGGACAGGTGGCCAGGATCCGCTCGGCGAACTCGGCCACCGCGTCGGGCACATGCTCGCAGTTGTCCAGCACCAGCAGCGACGGGCCGCGCCGTAACCGGGCCACGACGGCCTGCTCCACCGGCTGCTCGGCCTGCTCGGACACGCCCAGCACGGCGGCGACCGCCTGCCCGACCAGGCCGTCTCGTACGGGCACCAGATCGACGAACGCCGCGCCGAAGCGATATCGCGACGCCGCCTCCTCCGCGACCACCCCGGCGAGCCGGGTCTTGCCCACCCCGCCGGGCCCAGCCACCGTCACCAGCCGGCCGTCCGCCATGGCCGCCAGCACGGCTCCGACCTCGTCCCGCCGCCCGACGAAACTGGTTCGCGGACGCGGCAGGCCGGCGATGGTCCCGGGCGGCGTGATCGTCTCATCGGTGGTCGCGGCGCGCGCGGCGAGCGCCTGCCGGTCGGGTACGCCGTACTTGCGCAGCAGCGAGGAGACGTGGCCCTCGACCGTACGGACGGAGATGTGCATGCGGCGGGCGATCTGGGCGTTGGACAGTCCGGCGCCGAGCGCCGTCAGTACCTCGGCCTCCCGCGCCGAGATCTCGGGCCCGCTCACGTGACTGGGCACGTGGCCTCCAGGTGGTGAGCACGTGGCCGGTACGGATGTCCGCCGGCCGCCGCGGGCGCAAGCTGGAGTCGCGTCGGGAGGTGAGAGTGACCGGCGGCGGTTACGAAGCCATGACCCGAATCCACGACTGACAAGCTCGCCCGGGGCCACATTGACCCGATCGGCCGCTCACCAGGCAGCATCCAGCCTCCCCTCGCAGACCACCGGAACCAGCTCCCCTCGCTGACCGAAGGAACAGGCCGGCGATGGCAGCGTAACCGGCCCAGGCCGCTGGTGACGTGTCCTGGCGGCTCACGACTGAGCAGGCACGACCAGACAGGAGAAGCAGATGAGCAGAGTGATCGTCGGCGCGACCGTATCCGCGGACGGCTTCATCGCCGATCGGAACGACGGCGTTGGGCCGCTGTTCGATTGGTACTTCAACGGCCCGCAGGAGTTGACCGTCGCACCCCACCGGTACCGGCCGAAGGGCGGATACCGGCCGGCTCCCGCCAGCGCCGATCTGCTCCGCGACACCTGGCCGGCCATCGGCGCGGCCATCATCGGACGCCGTCTGTTCGACCTCACCGACGGCTGGGGCGGCCGGCCCGCCGTGGGTGATCACGTCTTCGTCCTGACCCACCGTTCCCCCGGTGACTGGCCGAGCCGCTACCCCGAGGCTCCGTTCCATTTCGTCACCGGCGGCCTGGAAGAGGCCGTGGCTCGCGCCCGGCGGGCGGCCGGCGACCGCACCGTCTCCCTCGCCGCAGGCGATCTCGCCGGCCAGGCGGTCTGCGCCGGGCTGGTGGATCAGGTCGACATGTACGTGGCTCCGGTCCTGCTCGGCGACGGGATCCGGTTCTTCGGAGCACACAAGGTCCCCACCACCATGATGGAGAACCCGCGCATCGTGGCCGGCGACAGAGTCACCCATATCAGTTACGACCTACGCGCATAACTTTGGTTCCCCCCGCCTCCTCCGCGACAGAGTCAGTGAAGCTGGCCGGTTTCGTGCAGGTGGTCGAAGATGATCTGGTCCACGGGGGCTACACGATCGCGGGCGGCGTACATCAGCCAGATGACTTCTTCGATCTCGCTGCTGGGAGTGGGTGTTCCCTGGTGATCGGCGGTGTAGCAGGTCATCTGTACGGTAACGCCGTCGGCGTGGCCGTGTGCCTGCGCCTGGTAGGTGCCCACGTGGGCGGCTGTGGCGGGGATGATGGCGACAGACAGTTCCTCATCGATCTCGCGGACGAGGGTGTCGAGATCGGTTTCGCCGGGTTCGCGTTTGCCGCCAGGCAGGTAGTAGACGTCCTTGCCGCGTGAGCGAGTGCTGAGGATTCTGCCGTCCCGCAGGTGGATCCAGGCGATCTTGTCGATGATGATGGCCATCGTGCGTCCCCCTCGCTGGTTGAGAACGGCCGGTCGAGCACCCGGTGCGTCCGGTCGTTCGATGAGTCTGCCACGGCGGGAGGGGGTTCCGGCGCGTACGCAGGGCGACCACGCGCACGTACGTGGTGGTCTCCGGCGGCTACAACGACAAGGTACGGGTGTGGAGCCTGGGCCCGCCGTACCCCTCACCCGGCCCGTGACCGAAGGTTCCGCTGTGCTATCCCGCTTGTTTAGGGTGATGATCTTCAACAAGATCGGAGAGTGCATGGACACCCAGGCGAGCAAGCACACGATCGAAATGCGGTCCGATGTCGTGATCAAGCAATACCGACGGTTGGACCATGGCCAGCCTGAGCGGGAATGGCGAGCATTGGGGCTGCTCAACGAGTACTCCCCTGGACTTGCGCCAGCGCCCGTTAACGCCCATCTGGAGGCCGACCCGCCAACGGTAGTGATGTCTCGACTTGGCGGCGCCACTGTGACGGGACCGATCAAGGGGCAACTGGCGGACGCGCTGGCCGAGGCAGTCACGGGGGTCCAGCAGGCGATCCCCCAGCGTGTGTTGGAACGGGTCCCCGCTCGGGCTGGGCATCCAGTCGAACTGCTCGACCAAGTTCGATCATGGTGGTCGGCGGCTTCTGATGCGGAACCTGTGATCAGGAACGCGTTTCGCGAGGCTGGGAGCTGGATGGAGCAGCCCACGTTGGAGGGGCTGTTGGCGCAGCCGGGTACTCCGGTGTTCGGCACCGGCGACGGGAACCTGGCCAACTATCTGTGGGATGGCACCAAAGTCGGCGTTGTGGACTTCGAGTTTTCCGGCCGCAGCGATCGTGCCTTCGAACTCGCCGAGGTCGTCGAGCACATATCGGTGTGGCGCAACGACGCCGCCGGCATGACCGCGGTGCTGGAGAGGTTCGGGTTGACGGCTGACGAAGCCGCCCGGCTCACGGAGTGCCGCCGCCTTCTCGCGCTGTACTGGCTGTTGCGGACCCGGGGAGAGACCAAGGCGGCTCAGGCGGAACGGATGCTGGCGTTGCTGTAGAGGGGCGTGCCAGGTCGGCCCGCAACAGATGGTCGATGAGGTCTCTGCACGGGACCAGCCGGATCGACCGTCCGGTGACATTGCGGTCGGCTATGGTCCGGCTGGTGACTGCCTGGCGGGCAGAGTGGACTGCACAACACGTCGACCCAGACGCCGGAGACCGGCGCGGTGATCTGCTCGACGGCGTCGGCCCCGCAGACGAACCAGACGGTCTTGCCTTCCGGAACGGGATCGACACCCCACCGATCCGCGTAGGCCGCGACGATCGCCAGCCCGCGACCATGCCGCAACGGCTTGTCGAGGCTGTCCGGCACGCACCGCTCGTGCCAGCGGCAATCCCATTAGCCATAGTTCGGCTAGCTAGCTAGACAGATGCGCCAGCGGAGACTCAGAGTTAACGACCATGGACCTGAACCACGATGCGATCTTCGACCAGCCCGACCTCCTCCCCCCGCCCGAGGACGACGCCGACGTCGTGTTCGCCACCACCTACAACGCCACCGCCACCCGCGCCGGAAAGCAGTGGACCGCCACAGCCACCGACCTGCCCGGCGGACATACCGTCCAGGCCCAAGGCGCAAGCTGGGCCGAAGTGAAGAGCAACGTCGCCGATCTCATCTTCGACCTGCTCAAGGACGAACCCGGCACGATTGGCGTCCATGTCGCCCCCGCCGATCCAGAAGCCGCGGCCGCCCTGTCGGCCGTCATCAAAGCCCGCCAGGCGCGTGTGCTCGCTGAGCAGACTGAGCGTGACGCGGTTCGCCACGCCGCCCGCCTCCTCATCGCCCGGGGATGGACCACCAGGGACGCAGGCAGTGCCATGCGCCTGTCTCACCAGCGCATCTCCCAGATCGTCTCCGCCGCTGCCCCGTAGGAGGTACGCGCCCGGCAGCGCCTCGCGCATGCGGTTCGACGGCTCTTCATGGTCGCCGGTCTCGAGCAGTGACCGGGCGACGTGGTGGGTGAGGGTGCGGAAGCCCAGGGCGGACCCGCGGAGGTGTTCCAGGCGGAACCCCAGTGCGGTCGCGCCCTCTGACCGGCCACCAGCGCCAATCGAACCTGAGCGAGCAACGTGCCCGGCATGGCTCAACGATGCCCCGTCGCCGATCAACCGTGTCGGGTCGGCCGGTAGGTCAGCACCTGCGTGTGGTCGTCGAAGGTGCGGGCCTGGAGCAGTTCGAGGTCGAAGTCGTCCGCTCCGTCGAAGATCCGGTCCACGCCGGTCTTCCCGGAGATCACAGGGAAGACCGTCACCTCGATGGTGTCGATCAGGCCCGCGTTCAGCAGTGTCCGGTTGAGCGTCAGGCTGCCGTGGGAGCGCAGCGGCACATCGGATTCGGCCTTGAGGCGCGTGATCACCTCGACGGGATCGCCGGACTCGATGGTCGTGTCCGGCCAGTCGAGCGGCTCGGTCAGCCGGCTGGAGAGCACCGTGACCGGGGAGTCGAACATGCGCGTGATCCACCCGTCGAACAGACTGCGGTCGAAGCCCGCGTCAAGGAACGGCGCGTTCGACGTGTAGGTCTTGGCCCCGAGCACCATGCGCAGCGGGTCGCGGTAGGCGGCCGCGCGATGGGCGAGGAATTCGGGGCCCTGCTTGCCCCAGTAGCCGCCCCAGTCGCCGCTGTGGTTGGCGAAGCCGTCGAGGGTGGAGAAGATGTCGAAGGTGTACGTGGCAGTCATGGTGTCTGTCTCCTTGCGGGAAGTTGGCCGCGCCCGCCTTGTGGCGGCCTCACCCTTGCTACGAACGCCACCGCCCCGATCCGACACGTCTCCCGGATTTGGTGCAAAACTTTCCGGGCTCATCCGAGGCTGAACCCGCCGGCCTCGAGTAGTGATCTTGCGGAGCGGAAGCCCAGCCCGGAGCCGCGTAGGCGTTTGTGATGGTCTTCGCGCAGGCTCGGTCCGGGTTGCGGCAGGCGGCGACGACGCGTCGGCAGATGCCCCAGGTGGAGTCCTCTCGGGCCGGCCGGACGCTCAGCTCGCGGACACATTCGCTCACTCGTGAACATCCCACATTCACCATCTGTTAAACATCCAACGTTGGACGTAGGATGTCCCATCCATGACTGTCTCCTGTCAGGAAGGGCAAGGACATGCACGATGGTCACCCCCCAAAGATCCGTACCGGGCGCTCCTGGCGCCGCCGGGCGGGCGCCGTAGTGGTGCTCGCCGGCTTACTCGTCAGCGGGTTAGGCGCGCCGGCGACCGCCGCGCCGGCGGAGACCTTCCAGGCCGGCACGACGCGCGACACCGCACCGTTCGTGGACGAGCAGGTGCTCTACAAGCAGGGCGACTTCGGATACGGCTGCTTCCGCATCCCCGCCGTGGTGCGGGCCACGAACGGCATGGTCTTGGCGTTCGCCGAGGGGCGGGTGAAGGACTGCGGCGACGACGAGGACATCGACCTCGTGTTGCGCCGTTCCGCCGACGGCGGGCGGACCTGGGGACCACTGCAGGTGGTCTCGGAGGGCAACGGCACGACGCATGGCAACCCGGTGCCGATCGTTGACGAACGTACCGGGCGGGTCGTGCTGGTGAGCACCCACAACGGTGGGGAGCCGTGCCCGAACGGCTGTGACCGCGACCCCTGGGTGCAGTTCAGTGACGACCACGGGGCGACCTGGTCGGCTGCCAGGGAGATGACCGAGGGCAAGCGTCCGGAGTGGAACTTCTGGTACGCCACCGGCCCGATGCACGGCATCCAACTCAAGAACGGCCCGCACGCCGGCCGGCTGGTCGTCGGGGCGAGTTTCGAGAGCTGGGACCGGGTCGGCAAGCACGTCTACGGCACGCACCTGCTCTATAGCGACGACAGCGGGGTGACGTGGAACATCGGCGCCGAGACGTCCCGCGATGACGGCACGGTCATCGCCCAAGAGGTCACCGTCGTCGAGCTGACGGACGGGCGGATCTACGCCTCGGCCCGCGAGCGCGGCACCGACGAGGGCAGCCGGGCGTACGCGACCAGCAGTGACAGCGGCGAGACGTGGGACGCGCCGTTCCGCACCATGCCGGCGCTGGCGACGACCGACATCCAGGCGTCGCTGCTGCGGTTCGACGAAGGGCGCATCCTCTTCTCCGCGCCGATGCACCCGGGCGCCCGGGAGGCGATGGGGATCCGGTCGTCCTACGACGAGGGGCGCCGCTTCGAGACGTGGGACGAGGGCAAGGTCTTCTACTGGGGGCCGTCGGCGTACTCGGACATGGTGCGCCTGGACGGCGACGAGGCGGCCCTGATGTACGAGGCCGGCACCATCACGCCGTACGAGCAGATCCGGTTCACGCGGTTCAACGAGGCGTACCTGGAGACGCCGAACGGCACCCCGCCCGGCATCCCTGGTCCCCCGGCGCCCGGCCCGACGACGCCGGACACGTCGCCGTACCGCAACCAGGCGTATGTCCGCGGCGGTGCGCAGACCACCGATGGGCGGTTCGGCGACGGGCTGGCCCTGGACCGGGTGGACGACCGGGTGGAGGTGCCGTTCAACAGCTCCATCGACCTCGGTGCGAAGGACTTCACGCTGAGCTCCTGGATCCGGTATTCGGAGCAGACCGGCGCGCACACGATCCTCTGGTTCCACCGGGTGAACAGGGGCACCAACCCGCCGGCGCTGTGGCTGCGGGCCGAACCGGCCAGCAACCGCATCCGGGCGGTCCTCTCCGTCGACCGGTTCAACGTGACCGTACAGTCGCCGAGCGCGTACAACGACGGGCAGTGGCACTTCGTGGTGCTCCAGCGGGTACGCGGCGAGCTCCGGCTCCTGGTGGACGGCGTACCGGTCTCGTCGGCGGCGGCGCCGGCCGGTTCGGTGACCCTCGGCAAGGAGTTCGGGCTCGAGGGAATCCACATCGGACAGCGGCTGGACGGTGTGGACCGCTTCCGCGGCACGCTGGACGAGGTACGCGTCTACCGGCGCGCCCTCGCGAGCACCGAACTGGACATGATCCGACGGTTCAACCTCCCGATCGGCGGTCAGCTCGGGCTGCGGCTGCCGTTCGATCACGTCAGCTAAGGGGGACACGAACCGCTTGGCGATGGCGCTCGCGGGGTCACGCGGGCGTCATCGCCGTGCCTTGGCGCCGGGCTGGGCTGAAGCGGCGAGGAGCGAGAACGAGCAACGTCTGCCCGGTTGCCTGTCTGTGTCCTCGGCGTAAAATCTCCTGCCCCGCCTGGCCTTCCGAGATAGAGAGGTGGGATGTTTGGACATAAGGACTTCGACGAGCCTGGGGGCAGCATGCGCATGCGTGACGGCACGTCGCTTCAGGAGCGCATCGTCGCCCTGATCCACGAGCGCGGACTGACCCCAGGCTCACCGATGCCGACCGAAGTGCAATTGATGGATCTGCTGGGGGCGAGCCGCAACAGCGTCCGCGAGGCCGTACGGGCCCTGCGGGCGTTGGGCATCGTCGAGATCCGGCACGGACATGGGACGTTCGTCGGGCACGCGTCGCTCGACGTACTGACACCGTCGCTTGCCTTCCGGGTGCGTTCGGGGCCGGGCGGCGGGATCCGCGCGCTGCAGGATCTGGTCGAGGTCCGCGAACTGCTTGAGACCGGACTGGTCGCCCAGGTGGCCCAGAGCACCAGCGCCACCCGGCTCGCCGCGTTGGACGCCCTGGTCAATGGCATGGACCGGGACCCGGAAGCCGATCGGGCGTTCCACGCGCTGCTGTACGAGTTGTGCGGCAACGAGTTGGTGCTGCAGCTGATCGGCCTGTTCTGGGACGTCTACCACGAGGTCGAGCCGACGCTCGGCCCACCGGAGGAGCGGAGCGCGGAGATCGTCGTCAACCACCGCCGGATCGTGGCGGCGCTTCGCGCTCAGGACGCCGAGGCCGCCCAGGAGGCGATGCGGCTGCACTTCCGGGATGTCAAGGCGCGCATCGCGCGGGCGGAGGCCCGGCCGGCCTGACCCGGCCACCCAGCGCTTCCCCGGCCTGCTCCGAACCGCCGGCTATGCCAAGACGGTTTTCAAAGGCGGACGAGTGATGGAGAGGGGCGACATCGAACGCCTCACCGGCCTAGCGGGCTGGGGCGTACTCCGGCAGAGGCCGGGCGTTCCTGGCCTGCACCCGGCGCTCCACCGCGCCGATCGCCTTCATCAACGGCAGGCGGGCGACGACGTCGCGGACGCACCGGCCGCCTTCGGTCTTGGGCACCATGAGTCGGACGTTAGGACCGATCTGCTGTTTCTTGTCGACCAGCGGACGGTGGGCGAGGTCGTAGCGGGCGAAGGCGATGCGGTGGTCGCCGCCCGCTGCGGCGAGTTCTCCGGCGAGGCGGTAGGCACCGACCAGAGCCAGTTCCGCGCCCGCGCCCGAGGCGGGGGACGCGCACCAGGCGGCGTCGCCGACGAGCGCGACACGACCGTTGGACCACGAGTCCATCCGCACCTGGCCCAGGGCGTCGAAGTAGAAGTCGGGGTCGGCCAGGGCCGCGTCGAGCAGCTCCCTGGTCCGCCGAGGCTCCTCGTCCGCGAACACCTCACTGATCAGGCGCTTGTGCTCGGCGACGTCGCGGTGGTCGTAGTGCAGTGGCGCGGAGCGGAAGATGAAGTACGCCTTGGCCTGAGCGTGGTTGCCGGACCGGTAGATCCCGGTCATCTTGCCCGGCGTGTTGAACATCGTCACCCAGCGGTCCTCGCCGAGCGAGGCGTCGGCATTCGCGAAGGCGAAGTAGTGGTCCTTGTGCTGGACGAACCGCTCCTCCGGACCGAAAGCGAGATGGCGGGTGGTGGAGTGCATGCCGTCGGCCCCGATGACGAGGTCGAAGCGGCGGGCGGGCGCGTGCTCGAAGGTGACGGTCACGCCGTCATCGTCTTGCTCCAGGCCGAGGATGGAGTCGCCGAACAAGTACTCGGCGTCGGTCACCTCGTGCAGCAGGGCCACCAGGTCGCCGCGCATGATCTCGACAGAGGCCGGGTCCCGGGTGTCGATCCGGGCGACTGCCCGGTCCGCGGCGTCGACGAACTTCATGCCATGTACGTCGGTGGCGAGCTCGCGGACCCGTGGCAGGAGTCCCATCCGCTCGATCACCTCGACGGCGTTGCCGCGCACGTCCACCCCGTTGCCGCCGGAACGCAGCGCCGGGGCGCGCTCGACCACGGTGGGCTTGAAGCCGTGCCGGGCCAGCCAATGGGCCAGGGTCAGGCCGGCGATGCTCGCGCCGGAGATCAGGATCCGCTCGTTCATGGGGGGCTCCTTCGCGCTACGATAAGTGAAATGCACGTTCCAGTTGATTATGTGAAATGAGCATTCCAGTTGTCAACGCCCACTGAACCCCGGCGCCGGGCCGACGCCGTTCGCAACCGCCATCTCGCCCTGGAGGCGGCCACTGTGCTACTGGCCGAGCCGGGCGCGTCCCTTACGGTCGAGGCCATCGCCAAGAAGGCGGGCCTGGGGGCGGCGACTGTCGTACGCGCCTTCGGCGGCAAGGACGCACTCCTGGACGCCGCTGTGTCCCGGCTCCTTGAACCGGTGGTGCGGCACGCCCGCGACCTGCTCTCCGAGACCACGCCCACGCAGGCCCTGCGGATCTTCCTCCGCGAACTGATCGCCTTCCAGACCGCCCACTACGCCATCAACGACCAGTTGGGAGGTCTGGACCTACCCGCCACCACGGCCCTGCGCACCGACCTCGTCCGCGCCGTCGAGGAGATGATCGCCGGGGCACGCCGCGACGGCGCGGTCCGCACCGACATCGACCCCGCCGTCATCACGACTCTGATCGGCCAGACCGCCCTCGCGGTCGCCCGTGCTCAGCCGCCGACCCAGGAACTCGCCGACGCCTACCTCACCGTCCTGCTGGACGGACTCCGCCCCGCCCCCTGACAGCCTCACCCCCACCGTTCACGACCGCGGGACAGGACAATCATCAACAGCGCCGTGAACGCGAGTGTTGACAGCCGCAGGGACCCTTGTCGGCCCTCGGTCCCGCAGGATCGCCAAGGCCTTTTCGATCCGCCGTACGCGCGTCTCGGGTTTTTTCGCACTTTCGATGGCGAGCACGTGCTCACGCTTGTGGCTGTAGGCCAGGAGGTCGTAGGCAGCGCGGGCGACCGGGTCGGCGTCCAGAGCGCGGGCGAAGTCCACGGGCTCGACCACGGCAGGAGGCTCGGCATCGAATTCGACCTCGATCTCCACCTCATCGCCGGTCACGACACCGGCGGCTTGCCGGTTGGCGTTGCTCAGGCCGAGCAGGTTGCGGCCGCGCATGATGGCGACCCTGCTCTTCCACGAATGCCCGTTGATCGTGATGGTCACCCTCGGCCGCCTGCCCCCACCGAGCGCCTCCACGACTTCTTCGGGAACTTCCAGCCCTCTCATGGGCTCCACAGGCTCGACGTAGGCTCGAAACTTCATGATCTGCTCCCGTTCTCTTGCGGCTCGCCGTGGATTCAGGCCGCCCTGCCCCGAATAACCGGTCTCACTGAATGCCTCGTCCGGCGACGCGCGGTGGTTCGGCGTCGACGCGATCCCGCGTCGATGCCGAACCTACGCGTCAGTGCCGGTCACGCCGGTCGTGCTGAAGACCCTCCATTCGGAGGGGTCCGGCCGTCGGGCCCGGCAATGGCCGCGTCACCCACACTCCCCAGAGGCATTGCTACTCGGCGTAGGGCTGGTCCTTTCCCTGGGCGCTGTAGCCAAGACTCCAGATGTAGCCGTCCGGATCCGCGAAGGAGCCGCCGTACCCACCCCACGGCAGAGCTCCGGCAGGCTTGAGGACCGTGGCGCCGGCCTTCTCGGCCTCCGCCATGATCTCGTCGACCCGCGCCTCACTACGAACGACGTAGGTGAGAACCAGTCCGCTGAAGCCGCTGCCTTCCGAGCTCGTGCCCACCTGGTCGGCCAAGCCGTCACGGCCGTAGAAGCCGACGGGCGAGGCGCCGTCCGATTCGAAGAACACCGAGATGCCGTAGTCGTTCTGGATCTTCCAGCCGAGCCCCTCGGTGTAGAACTGCTTGGCCCGGTCCATGTCCCGGACGCCGAGAAGGATCGAGCTGACGTGCGCTTTCATACCTTGTCCCCTTATGTACGTGCTACCCGAACATCCGAGCCGGGCCCGGATGTCACATCGGCGTGGATTCGCCGGTCAATTGGTATGACAGGCCCGGACGGAGGAACGTGACCGATGACTGAACAGGACTGGGTGAGCCGGCGGTTCGCCGAGCACCAGGACCGCTTGCAAGCGATGGCGTACCGGATGCTCGGCTCGCCCAGCGAGGCCGAGGACGCGGTGCAGGAGGCGTGGCTGCGGGTCAGCCGCGCCGACACCGGCCAGGTGGAGAATCCGGCCGGGTGGCTGACCACGGTCGTCGCCCGGGTCTGCCTGAACATGCTCGAGGCACGCCGCTCCCGGCGTGAAGACTCGGCCGGGGCGCTGCCGCCCGAGCCTGACGCGCCGCACGCGGATATCCAGACCGGCCCCGAGGACGAGGCGCTGCTGGCCGATTCGGTCGGGGTCGCGCTGATGGTGGTGCTGGACACGCTGACTCCCGCCGAGCGGCTCGCGTTCGTCTTGCACGACGTCTTCGCCGTGTCGTTCGGGGAGATCGGCCCCATCATCGACCGCTCCCCCGTGGCGGCCCGGCAACTCGCCAGCCGGGCCCGGCGCCGGGTACAAGGAGCGGCCGGGGCATCCGACGCCGCGCGCTCGGCGAAGCGGGACATCGTCGAGGCGTTCCTCGCCGCCTCCCGGAGCGGGGATTTCGCCGCCCTGCTCGACCTGCTCGATCCGGACGCCGTGGTCGGCGAGGTCCGCGGCGACCAGGCGGTGGCGGCCTTCTTCGCCGGACGAGCTCAGGCCGCCCGGCTCGCTCTGGTCGACGGCGTGCCGGCGGCCGTCTGGTCGCACCTCGGCCGGCCGAAGGCCGTCTTCACGTTCACCATCGACGACGAGAAGATCACCCGCATCGATATCGACACCGACCTGGACCGGCTCCGCGACCTCGACATCGTCGTTCTTGGCGCCGGCGACAAGGAGCGGCGTTGATCCGTACGGATCTCAAGCTCTCCGCTTGCACCCTCGCCGTCCACGACCTCAACGAGGCGCTCGGCTTCTACCGTGACGTGCTCGGCTTCGAGGTACGCGACGACGACGGATTTTTGGGGGTGCGGTGGTGAGCGTCGGCCCGCCATCGCGGCCGGACAGGCGGATCGTCCTCGAATCCCCTGGTCCTGCCGCTGACCGTGATCATTGTCCTCATGACTCCGGCCTTCATGGTGCTGCCGTTCTTCGCATGCGGTCGTGAGTTCATCCTCAAGCTTGTGGACAAGCTCACCGTTTGGGCGCGGGTCATTGTCCCGAAGACTGATGCCAAGTGACACCAGGGGTGGGTAACGAGTCGGCCTGTACCCAGTGACCTGCACCAAAGCTGCACAACAGCACTACCGTCTTCTTCACATCGGTACGACAGGATCGCACCGTGCGCCTTCTAGCTAACATCGCGGTTGCGGCACTACTCATCACCACGGTTGGCTGCGGAACAATCATCGAGGCCAACCCGCCCAAGAAGACACACCGCATCACGATGGACGACCTTCTACTTCCGGACGAACAACTTCCAGCGAAATCGACCAATGGAGCGTGGAAGGCATCGCACGAAGACCTAAATCCGGAGACTGATCTTCTCGACCTTGACGATCGGCCCCAAGACAATTCGGCCCTGTTCTTCGGAGATGAAGAAGAGCGGCTGAGGAAGTGGGATGGGCTGGTTCAACGAATTCATCGGCTGGACAGCCCGTCTGCCGCCGAGGCGGAGCAGAGAGACGCACCTTATGGAAGGACCATCGTCGACGACGAGAACCCGTACGGGCCCATCGTCCCGATGCCCCTCACAGCAGCGTCGCTCCATGGCGATTCGTCAGCCCTGATGTGCGCAGGCAAGGGAACAAACCTTGAGGAGTCATGTCCCTTTTGGCAGTTTCGCGAGAGATTTGGCACGTACCTAGTCGATGTAGATTACTCAAGCAACTACGACCCTCAGCACCGATTGATTCCGAAGGAGGAGTTCCTGGCCGTAGTACAGGCCGTTGACCACCACGTCTACGAAATGCTCAAATACCAAGCAGACCCCTCCTCAAATCCCAGCGAGACGATCACGACCACCGTGGATCTGTAGGGTCACCTCGTTCCTCAAGCCTCCGCCAGGGCCAGGAAAGCGCTCGTCGACCGATAGCGCTATGTAACGATCTATGTGCGCATCGCGAAGTCAGGGATGAAGCGAGGTCCGAGTGCCGAGAATCTTTGGATAGGGGGCGGGCGGGCGCTGACCTGGGCGGCTTCTGGGATCGCGTCCTTGACCTGCTGCTGCTTCCGCTGGTCGTCAACGTTTCGCAGGGCTTTTCACGGCTCAGGTGCGCTGGATGAGCCCCGACCTCTTCCTCATCAAGGACCCGGAGGTGGTTGTCATTTGGCTGCAGTTAGTGCCAGCCGTTGTCGGTCTTGTTGGCATTGTGGTCGGGGTGCTTGTTGGCGCCTGGCGGCAATCACTACTTCAGCAGGGCAATTGGCTGCGCGACGATCTGAGGCGTTGGCAGCAGGACCGAAGGGAGTCGTACCTCAAGCTCGTCCACGCCGACGATGAACTGTACCGTTGTGTGATCCGGGACTCGCCTGACCCGCCGCCTGGGCAGATAGTAGCCGATAGTCGAACAGCAGGTCTTGATGAAGAAATCCTGCCATTCGCTGCGGATGAACGGGCCGAGCTGCTCCAGGCATTTGACCGCCTCTGGCGTGCGAAGCGCGAAATCGAGCTTCACCATTTGACGGACGACGCGCTCTTAGTAGCAACCAACAGGCTCACACTCAAGGACGCGGAACTGGTGAACCTAACGCTATACGACTTGACTCGCCACTCCGAAGACACGCAAGAAATAACAGTACAAATCCGAGACGCACTGAAGACACGGCGCGACTTGATTGACCAATTCATGCAGGAAGCACGGATGGCTCTGAACGTCCCACGCAACCGGAATGCTTGATGCCCCGGAGGGGCAACGGGCCGGGGAACCGGACGACGTCACGGCCGTCCGACGTTTCTCGCTGATGCTCTGGCAAAGCACATCGCGACCTACGACCCACCTGACGTCGTGTTCCGTACAGCGCCGCGAGACAACCTGATCCGGCGCGAGGGCTTGACGCGCGCCTGGGTGACCGAGGCGCGCGGCGAGCGAACGATCTAGCCGGCGCCCAGCGCCCGGATGCTGTTGAAGCGGTCGAGGGCTTGCTCGAAGGCGGCGGGGGAGACCGAGATGCCGCCGCTGAAGGGGAAGTCGAGCTGGTAGACCAGGAACAGCACCAGCCCCACCATGCCGCCTACGGCCGCCGCCATGGTGATGTGCACCCTGCGGTTGGAGCTGCCGCAGAGGATCGCGGGCAGCAGCGCGACCAGCCCGCAGCCGCCCAGTGCCACCCACAGCAGCGGGGGCACGCCGGTGTCGGCCATCTGGGCGCGGGAGCGGCGAGCGTCCAGGACGGCCTGCATGCGGGTCAATGCCTGCCCATAGCGGGTGGACGGGCCGCTGCCGTCCGGCTGGACGGTCTGGAAGAAGGCGCGGAGCTGCTCGGAGGCTCTCCAGGCGTTCTGCGACAGACGGTGCTGCCCGGCCATGAGGGGCCACTCCTCGCGGATGACCGTGGTGGTGTAGCCGGTGGCGAGGGTCTGCAGGGCGGTGCGTTGGGGCGTGGGGAGCGTGCGGGAGTACCAGTAGACGTCGGTCAGGTTGCTGGCCTCGGTCGCGCTGGTCTCGGTGGCGGTGTTGACCTGGTTCCACGCGGCGACGACGACCAGGCCGATGCTGACCGCGAAAAGGGTACCGACGATGCCGGTGATCACGCCGCTGCTGTCGCGGTAGTCCTGGCGGGTCTGTGCGGGGATGACGCGGTTGGCGACGTACGCGGCGAGGCCGGCGAGGGCGGCGCCCGTCGCGGCGACGAGCAGGCCGAGGGTGGCGATGAGCAAGGTGTCCTCACTTTCCGTTCATTAATGATTGCGCAAAGTGAGGACAGGTTGCCAGGGGTGGGCGGACCTGACCGGCAGCGGCGCCATCAACGCCGAGATCGAGAAGGCCCTGGCGGAACAGAGCCGGAACAAGGAGGAAGCATCGGCCCTCAACCCCTGGTCAGCGGGGTGTGAGACGAGTCGGCCTGTAGGCCGGGTTCTGTCCTTCGTCGGAACGAAGGGGCGACCATCCATCTAGGGCCGTCGTTGCCGGCGGCCTCAAGCGGTCTACCCGCGCGGCTCGGGCGGGCAGCCCTCGAACGTCGCGCGCGGGACGCTCCGGAGAGCGTCCCTTCTTGACCTTGCTCCGGGTGGGGTTTACCTAGCCGCCCACGTCACCGTGGGCGCTGGTGGTCTCTTACACCACCGTTTCACCCTTACCTCCAGAAATCTGGAGGCGGTTTGCTTTCTGTGGCACTGTCCCGCGGATCGCCCCGGGTCGGCGTTACCGACCACCCTGCCCTGTGGAGCCCGGACCTTCCTCGGCGGGCCCGCGAAGGGCCCGACGCGGCCGCCCGGCCGACTCGTCTAGCTGGAAGTTTATCAAACCTCAGTAGATCTTCAGTCGGTCGGCAGGCCCGCTCACGCCCCCGGTGGGAGGTCAGCGCAAGTGAGAGGTGTCGTTGAAGGACTTCACCACGGACTGGCCGTCTGTGTAGTGCTCGATCAGCGACAGGCAGGCCAGGTCCAGGTGCATGCGGTACAGCGCTGCCGGAGGTGCCATCAGGGCGAAGCGCAGCAGTGTTTTGATGGGCGTCACGTGCGACACGATCAGGACCGTCCGGCCCTCGTACCGCTCGACCAGGCGCTCCTCCGCTCGCCTGACGCGCTCCGCCACGGCCTCGAAGCTCTCGCCGTCCGGGGGTGCGACACTCGGGTCGGCGAGCCAGGCGGCCAGTTCGGCCGGCCAGCCGCGCTGGATCTCCGTGAACGTGTGGCCCTCCCAAGCGCCGAAGTCGACCTCCCTGAGGTCTTCGTCCACTTCTACGGTGAGCCCTGTGCGCTGGGCGACCGCCTCCGCGGTCTGCCGGGCGCGTTTGAGGGGGGAACTGACGATCACGTCGAGGTGGTACGGCTCGCGGGACAGTCGCTCGGCGGCGGCCGATGCCTGGGCCAGGCCCTTGGGGGTGAGTTCGGCGTCGCCCAGGCCGGAGAAGCGGCGGTCGACGGACAGTGGGGTCTCGCCGTGGCGGAGCAGGAGCAGGGAGGTCGCCACTCGGGTCGGTGGGGCCCAGCCGGTGCCTCGATTGCGCTGCTGGTTGGTGGCCAGGGAGGCGGTGGGGGCTGACAAGTCGGAAATGTCCGCCGCCGTCGCCGCCACGTCCAGGAGGTCCGTCTGTTGGGCGGATGTGGAGGTGGAGGTGGATGACGACCGGGATCGGGCCGAGGTTCCGGAGGCGCCGCCCCGGGTCCCGGAACCGCTCAGGTTGCCGGAGTCGGCTCGGGTTCCGGAGGAGTCAGCCGAGGGTCCGGTGTCAGCCGACGTTCCGGTGTCAGCCGGCGTGGACGGGGGCGGTGGCGAGTCAGTAAGAGCCGCGCCGCCCGCCTTCCAGGCCAAGCCCTTCGCCGCGGCGTCCATCGCCTCGTTGGCCAGGCGGTCCGCGTGCCGGTTCTGGTCGCGCGGGATCCAGGTCCACGCCGTCACCCGCAGCCGTCTGGCCAGTTTGCCGGCCTCCATGGCGAGTGGGCGCAGGCCCTCGTTCTTGATCTTCCAGCGGCCGGCCATCTGCTCGATGACCAGTTTGGAGTCCATGCGTACCGCGACCTGGGCGCCCTCGCCCCCCACCGCGAGCACCGACGTCAGCCCGGCGATCAGGCCCCGGTATTCGGCCACGTTGTTGGTCGTGACGCCGATCGCCTCCGCCGCCTCCGCCAGCACCTGGCGGTCGGTGGCGTCCATGACCACGGCGCCGTAGCCGGCGGGCCCGGGGTTACCGCGCGAGCCGCCGTCCGCTTCGATGATGTAGGAGGTCATAGCCCTGACTCTGATGTACGTACGGTGTAGGAGGTCATAGCCCTGACTCTGGAGTGCGTACGAGGATGCGGCGGCACTCCTCGCAACGCAGCACCTCGTCGTGCGGCGCGGCCTTGATGCGGTTCATCTCGGCGATCGACAGGGCCACCTTGCAGCCCTGGCACCGGCCGCCCCTGAGCATGGCGGCGCCCACACCGTACTGGTCCTTGAGCTTGGTGTAGAGCGTGAGCAGGTCGGCGGGGATCTCGCCGGCGACGGCGGCGCGGCTGGTCTGGGCCTCGCCCGCCTCCTTGTCGAGGTCGACGAGCAGGGCGTCGCGGCGGTCCTCGGCGGCGGTGCGCGCGGCGGCGATCTCGTCACGCTGCGCGATCAGGTCGAGGACCTTGCTGTCGGCGGCCTCGCGGCGTTCCATGATCTCCAGCACGACCTCTTCGAGGTCGCCCTGGCGCTTGTGCAGGGAGGCGATCTCGGACTGGAGGCTCGCCAGGTCCTTCGGCGAGCTGACGGCGCCGGAGTCGAGCCGCTTCTGGTCGCGGTCGGCGCGGCTGCGGACGGCGTCGACGTCGTTCTCGGCCTTGGTCTGCTCGCGGGCCAGGTCGCCGGCCTCGGTCTCCGCGCCGATCACGTCGGTGGCGAGCTTGGCGTAGCGCTTCGACTGCTCGTCGATCTCCGCCAGCTCCGGCATCGTACGGCGGCGGTGTGCCAGCCGGTCGACCACGGAGTCAACGTCAGCCAGGTCGAGCAGTCGTTTCTGGGCCTCGGGGGCTGCTTTCATGATCAATATCCTCTTGTCCAAGCATCGGTGACCGTGGCGGAGACACGCGTCTCAACGGTAACGCCACTCGAACCCAGGATGGACGCGGCGCTGTCGAGCCATGGCCACTCGGTGGCCCAGTGCCCGGCGTCGATCAGCGCGGGGCCGCCCTCCTCGATGAATTCGCTGGTGGGGTGGTGTCTCAGGTCCGCGGTGAGGAACACGTCCACTCCCGCGGCGCGCACCGTACTGAGGAGTGAATCGCCCGCTCCCCCGCTGACGGCCACGCGCGTGACGCGGCGGGACAGCTCGCCCGCGACGCGGAGGCCCTGCGGGGTCTCCGGCAGCCCCGCGACCGCCCGCTCGGCGAACTCCTCCAGCGTCATCGCCGACTCAAGTTCGCCGATGCGGCCGAGCCCGCGCCAGGGATCGTCGGGGAAGGGGCGCAACGGGACCAGATCGCCGGTCAGGCCGACGGCGCGGGCCAGCGCGTCGGAGACGCCGGGGTTGGCCACGTCGGCGTTGGTGTGGGCGGTGTAGAGGGCGATGTCGTTCTTTATCAGCTTGTGGAGGAGGCGGCCCTTGGGCGTGGTCGCGGCGACGCTCGTGGTGCCGCGCAAGTAGAGGGGATGGTGGGTGACGATCAGGTCGGCGCCCCACTCGACGGCCTCGGCGGCGACGGCCGCGACCGGGTCGACCGCGAACAGCACCCGCCGCACCTCCCGCGCCGGGTCTCCGCAGACCAGGCCCACCGCGTCCCAGGACTCGGCTCGGGCGGGCGGGTAGGCCGCCTCGAGCTCCTTGATCACATCCGCCAGCGTCACTCCAGCCACCAGCGCAGACTACCGGCCGCCCGGCCCCGGTACGTGATCGGCGAGGGGTGTCGTCCGCGCGACGCTCGGCGTACCGTAAGTGGACACTGACATCTGGAGGATGCCATGGCGCCCAGGATCGCGATCATCGGAGCGGGGTTCGGTGGATTGTGCATGGCGATCCAGCTCGAACGGGCCGGGATCGGCTCCTACACGGTCTTCGAGAAGGCCGACGGCCTGGGTGGCACCTGGCGCGACAACAGCTATCCGGGCGCGGGCTGCGACATCCCGTCGCACCTTTACTCCTACTCTTTCGAGAAATATGCGAGTTGGACCCGCCGCTACCCAGAACAGCCAGAAATTCTCGCCTATCTAGAGCACTGCGCCGATAAATACGGCGTCAGGCGAAAAATCCGCTTCGGCACTGAGGTCGAAGCCGCCGTCTTCGACGGCTCCCACTGGCAGGTCAGCACGGCCAGCACCACCAGCACAGCCGGCACCACCGAGACCTTCGATGTCGTCGTCATGAGCGTCGGCCAGCTCAACCGCCCCCAGCTCCCCGACATAACCGGAATGTCAGACTTCGCGGGCACGTCCTTCCACTCCGCCCGCTGGAACCACGCCCACGATCTCACCGGCAGGCGGGTCGCGGTGATCGGCAACGGCTCCTCGGCCGCCCAGCTCATCCCGCGCGTCGCCGCCGAGGCCGAGCACCTGACGGTGTTCCAGCGCACCCCGAACTGGGTGATCCCCAAACCGGACGCCACCTTCGGCCCCCTGACCAGGCTGGCGTTCCGCTTCGTCCCCGGTCTCCAGCGCGCCTACCGCGAGTGGATCTACCGGTACGCCGAGAACACCCTCTACCCCGCCCTGGCACAGGGCTGGAGCGTCGGCCTGCTCAAGAAGCGGGCTCTCGACCACCTCCGTGACCAGGTCCCCGACCCGGCGCTGCGCGCCAAGCTCACCCCCGAATACCCGCCGGGCTGCAAGCGGGTCGTCATTGACAGCTCCTTCTATCCCGCCCTGACCAGGCCGAACGTGGACGTGGCGACGGAGCGGATCGTACGGATCACACCGAAGGGCATCGAGACCACCGATCGGCCGTACGAGGTGGACACGATCGTGTACGCCACCGGATTCAGGAGCACCGAGTTCCTCGCGCCGATGGAGGTCTCGGGGCGGGGCGGCCAGTCGCTGCGGGAGCGGTGGAAGGACGGGGCGGAGGCGTACCTGGGCATCTCGGTGCCGGACTTCCCGAACCTGTTCCTGCTGTACGGGCCGAACACGAACCTGGGCCACAACTCGATCATCTTCATGATCGAATGCCAGGTGAACCACATCATGTCCTGCCTGCCGTACCTCTCGGCGCAGGGGCCGATCGAAGTGCGGCCCGAGGCGATGGCGGCGTGGAGCAGGCAGCTCGACGCGGCGATGGCGCGGATGGTGTGGGGCAACGGCTGCCAGAGCTGGTACAAGACGGCCGAAGGCCGCGTCACCAACAACTGGCCCGGCCCCACGACGCTCTACCGCCGCTTGGCGGCGCGCTCGCCGCGCACCGCCTACCGCCCGGCTACCGCCGCTTGACGGCCCAGCCGCCGCGCACCGCCTACCGGCCGACCACCCCCGGAATGGCTGGTCTGACCAGCGGCGGGTAGGTAACCGCAATGACGAGTACGGAAGCGGCCGCCGCCCGTGAGGCGGCCGAGAAGACCGGTGTGACCATCCGCGAGCTGCGCGAGATCCACGACTTCCAGGAGGTCTACCGGCTGTACGACGACATCTGGCACCCCGACCCGCGCAACGCGCCCGTGCCGGTGGAGCTGATGATCGGCTTCGCCCACACGGGCGGCTACGTGGCCGGAGCGTACGAGGGCGACCGGCTGGTCGGGGCCTCGGTGGGTTTCCTCGCGGCGGACCGGACGCTGCACTCGCACGTGACCGGGGCGGTGATCGGGCGCGGCATCGGCTACGCGCTCAAGCTGCACCAGCGGGCCTGGTGCCTGGAGCGCGGGCTGGAGAAGGTCACCTGGACCTTCGACCCGCTCGTACGCAGGAATGCCCGCTTCAACCTGACCAAGCTGGGCGCCCGGCCGGAGCGGTATTTGGAGGACTTCTACGGCGTCATGGCCGACGCGATCAACGAGGGGGACGCCTCCGACCGGCTGCTCGCGGTCTGGCGGCTGACGGAGTCCCCGCCGGAGCCGTCCGCCGGGCCGTACACGCGTGGGGTGGAAGTGGCCGGGAATCGGCCGCTGATCGGCCTGGCCGACGGGCCGGTGGTGCTGGTGGCGACGCCGTACGACATCGAGACGCTGCGCCGCGAGGACCCGGAGGCGGCCCGCGCGTGGCGGCTGGCGGTGCGGGAGGTGCTCGGCGGGTTGATGGGGTCGGGCGAGCGCGTCACCGGGTTCACCGACGACGGGGAATATGTGGTGGAAATGGGTTGACTGCCTATTCCACTCGGCTTTCGGATCTCTGTAATGTGACGCTTACGCACGTCGAACAAGGAGATCCGCATGGCGGAATTCACCCCAACTGTTCCTGCGCGAGTCCTGCCCCCCGTCGCCGTCCGAGACCTGCCGGACCCTCCCCGATCGAGTTGGCGCATCATCGGTCCCGGCCTGGTCGGCGCGGGGGTCGGGCTGGCGTCCGGCGAGTTCATCCTCTGGCCGTACATCGCCTCCCAGGTCGGCCTGGTCTTCGTCTGGGGCGCCGCGATCGGCATCATCACCCAGTGGTTCCTCAACATGGAGATCGAGCGCTACACGCTGGCCACCGGCGAGACCGCGCTGACCGGTTTCAGCCGGATGTGGAAGCACTGGAGCCTCGTCTTCGTCGTGATGACGCTCTGCTCGAACCTGTGGCCCGGCTGGGTGACCACGTCGGCCACGATGATGACCTACCTGACCGGCACGGGCGCCGGCAGTGTGCGCTGGATCGCGATCGGCATGCTGCTGGTGATCGCGATCGGGCTGACGATGGCACCCGTCATCTACATCCTGCTGGAACGGGTGATCTTCGTGAAGATCGCCCTGGTGCTGATACTCGCGGTGGTCGCGATCCTGTTCGCCATCAACGCCCACAGCTGGATCGAGCTGGGCAAGGGCCTGAGCGTCGGGGCGCAATTCCCGGTGCCGCCGCTGGAGTTCGCGGTGCTGATGGGCGCGATCGCCTACGCGGGCGCGGGCGGCGGCCAGAACCTGTGCCAGAGCAACTGGATCCGCGACAAGGGCTTCGGCATGGGCTTGTACGTGCCGCGCCTGGTCAGCCCGGTCACCGGCGAGGAGGAGGCGGCCGCCTCGACGGGCTTCCAGTTCGCGCCGACCAGGGAGAACCTGGCCCGATGGCAGCAGTGGTGGCGCTTCGCGAACATCGAGCAGGCGGCCACGTTCGCGCTGGTGTCGTTCCTGACGATCGCGCTGATGTCGATGCTCGCCTACTCCACGGTGTTCGGTGAGCCGGGGCTGGCCAACGGCATCGGGTTCCTCCAGGTCGAGGGCGAGGCGCTGAAGGCGTCGGTCGGGCCGTGGTTCGGCGTGCTGTTCTGGGTGATCGGGGCACTGTCGCTGTTCGCCTCGGCCATGGGCATCGTCGACTACACCTCCCGGCTGGCCTCCGACGCGCTGAAGACCATCTACCTGCGGGACAAGGCCATTTCCGAGAACCGCGTGTACTTCATCATCGTGTGGGCGATGGCGCTGATCGGCATCGTGGTCCTGCTGCTCGGCTTCGACCAGCCGCTGATCCTGCTGGTGTTCTCGGCCAGTTTCGCGGCGGTGATGATGTTCGTCTACTCGATCCTGCTGATCGTGCTGAACCGCCGGTCGCTGCCGGACGCCCTCAAGGTCAGGTCGTACCGGCTGGGCGCGCTCGTCTGGTCGATCGCCTTCTTCGGCACGCTCACCGTGCTGACGGTGATCCAGCAGGCGAACAAACTGTTCGGCTGAATCCCCCATCGCGGAACCAGGCTTTCCGCGATGACGGGCAGACTGGCAGGCATGCTCGACACCTCCGCCCGCCTGCTCAAGCTGCTGTCCCTGCTCCAGGCGCACAAAGACTGGTCGGGCCCCGAGCTGTCCACGCGGCTCGGGGTCTCCACCAGGACGATCCGCAACGACGTCGAGCGGCTGCGCAGCCTCGGCTACCCCGTGCACGCCACGCCGGGTGTCGCGGGCGGCTACCGGCTCGGCGCCGGGGCCGCGCTGCCGCCGCTGCTGCTCGACGACGAGGAGGCCGTCGCGGTGGCCGTCGGTCTCGGCCGCGCGGCGGGCGGCGGCGTCCAGGGCATCGAGGAGACCTCGGTACGCGCCCTGGCCAAACTGGAGCAGGTGCTGCCGTCGCGGCTGCGGCGCCGGGTCAACGCCCTGAACACCTACACGGTGCAGGTCCCCGGCGACGCCCCGTCGGTGGCGCCCGAGGTGCTGACCACGATCGCCAACGCCGCCCGCGACCACGAACGGCTCCGCTTCGACTACACCGGCCACGACGGCTCCTCGGCCACGCGCGACGCCGAGCCGCACCGGCTCGTGCACCGGCGCGGCCGGTGGTACCTGGTCGGCTACGACATCGAGCGGCGGGACTGGCGGACGTTCCGGGTGGACCGTCTCCTGCTGCGGACACCGGCCACGGGACCCCGGTTCACGCCCCGCGAGCTGCCCGGCGACGGTGACGTGGCCGCGTGGGTGGAGAAGGGCGTGACCACCGCGATGTGGCGCTACCACGCGACGGTGCTGCTGCACCGCCCGGCCGAGGAGATGCGCCGCTCGCCGCTGAAGCTGGACATCGAGCCGATCGACGCGGCCACCTGCCTGGTCAGGCTGAGCGGCGACGACCTGCCGGGGATGGCCGTGTGGATCGGGTTCATCGGCGTGGACTTCGAGGTGCTCGACCCGCCCGAGCTGGCCGAGCACGTACTGCTGCTGGCGGATCGCTACCGACGCGCCGTACGCCGCTGATGGAGACGGTCAGTCGACGGTAGGAGAACGGTCAGCGCCCGGCGGCAGCCTGGCGGTCATGAAGAACATGACGCAGATCGCCGGCGGCAGGAACGACTTCCAGCTCGTCCGCCACCTGACCCTCCACGGCAGCCAGGTCGAGATCGGCCGGGCACTCACCGAAGAGGCACTCAGGCTCGGCTGGGCCCCGACACCCGCCGACCCCGCCGTCAACCGGGCCCGCCGGACCTGGTTCGAGCGGCACTGGCCCCAGCACCACGCCCGCCTGGACGGCGCCGCCGCGGCGCTCGGCCTCGACCCCGACCAGGACGAGCTGGCCCTCGACGGGCTGGGCTACGTGCCCGCGGGCTCGGGCTGCTCGGCGTTGTGGTGTCCGCCGTCCGCCGCCACCGACGGCCACGGCAGGGTGGGCCGCAACTACGACTTCTTCACCACGACGACCAGCGAGATCATGGGCCAGGCCGCCCGGCCGGGCGAGCTGCCGATGTCGTCCAGGCCGTACGTGATCACCACGGTGCCCGACATCGGCCTGGCCTCCACGGTCATCACGATGTCCGAGCTCGACGGCTGCATGGACGGCGTCAACGAGGCCGGTCTGGTCGTCATGCTGCTCATCGCCGACTTCTCCAGCGCCGAGCCGCCGGAGAACGTCTCGCCGCAGGTCGGGGTGGGCAGCACGCAGTTGCCCCGGTTCCTCGTCGACACCTGCGAGAACGTGGAGCAGGCCAAGCAGGCGCTCCTCGGCGCCAAGCAGTACGACCACGGCCTTCGGCTGCACTACCTCGTCGCCGACGCGCACGGCCGGGCGTTCGTGTGGGAGCGCGGCGCGGACGGCGCGGAGCACATCATCGAGTTCGGCGACGCGCCGCTCTGCGTCACCAACCACCTCCTGCACCGCAACCCCGACCCGATGAACCTGCCCGAGGACACCGCGTCCAGCTTCCAGACGTACGGGCGGCTGCGTTCGCTGTACGAGCGGAGCAAGGGCGCGCTGATGTCGCCCGAGGACCTGCGCGCGAGCCTGCTGGCGGTGCGGCCGGACTCGGCGCTGCCGTTCCGCACGGTCTGGAGCACGGTCTTCGACCCGGCCGGCCGCACCCTGTCGACCCGGTTCTATCTGGGCGACGAGAAGGGGTACACCGACGAGCTGGTCTTCACCGCGAGTCGAGGTACTCCTGCCTGACCTTGGACCGCGACAGCTTCCCCGTCGGCGTGCGGGGCAGCGCGTCCCGGTATTGGATCACCTTCGGGTGCTTGAACCGGGCGATGCGCGGCTCGCAGTGCCGCAGCAGCTCGGCGCTGAGCTCGGAGTCGCCCGTGACGCCCGCCACCGGCTGGACGAGGGCGACCACGCTGTGCCCCCACTCCTCGTCGGGCACCCCGATGACGGCCACGTCCGCCACGAGGGGGTGCTCCAGCAGCGCGGCCTCGATCTCGGCCGGGTAGATGTTGACCCCGCCGGAGACGATCAGGTCGGTGCGCCGGTCGCACAGGAACAGGAAGCCGTCCTTGTCGAGGTAGCCGATGTCGCCGGGGGTGTACCACTCGCCGCGCATGCTGGCGGCCGTCTTCGCCGGGTCCTTGCGGTATTCGAACTTGCCCAGGCTGGACTTGACGTAGATCATGCCGGGCTCGCCGGCCGGCAGCTCCTCGCCGGCCTCGTCGAGGATCCGGACCTCGAACGTGGGCGCCGGCCTGCCCACGGTGCCGGGCCGGGCCAGCCAGTCGTGCGGCTTGACCGAGAAGGCGATCGTCGACTCGGTCGAGCCGTAGTACTCGTAGAGCACCGGCCCCCACCAGTCCATGATCCCCTGCTTGACCGCGACCGGGCAGGCCGCGCCGGTGTGGATGACCTGCCGCAGGCTCGACACGTCGTAGCGCGCTTTGACCTCCTCCGGCAGCCGCAGCATCCGGTGGAACATGGTCGGGACCATCATCGCGTTCGTCACCTGGTGGCGCTCGACCAGCTCCAGGATGTTCTCCGGCTCGAAGCGCGGCGTGATCACCACGGTGTGGCCGAGGTGCAGCGCGAACTGCGTGTGAGCGCACGGTGCCGAGTGGTACATCGGCGAGGTGACCAGGTGCACCGCCTCGCCGGGCACCAGGTCCACGATCTCGCCGAAGAACCAGACATAGAGCGGGACGACCGCCTCGGGCTCGGCTCCGGACAGCGGCCGCTGCACGCCCTTGGGGAAGCCGGTGGTGCCGGAGGTGTACCACATGACGGCCCCGCCGGCCCGCCCGCCGGGCGCGTCTCCGGGCTGCCCCTCGGCCAGTCCGGCCGTGCCGATCTCGCTCCCGGGTACGTGGCCGTCCGCGGTGACCACGATCTTCGCGTCGCAGTCCTCCAGGATGTAAGCCACCTCTGCCTCGGTGAGATGCCAGTTGATCGGCACGTAGTAGAGGCCGATCTGCCCGGTCGCCATGATCATGATCACCGCGTCGAGGCCGTTCGGCAGCACACCGGCCACCACGTCCCGGTCGGTCAGCCCACGGGCGCGCAGGCCGTGCGACACCTGGTTGACCCGGGTGAGCAGCTCGCCGTACGTGGTCCGGGACCCGTCCACGTCGATGACCGCGAGCCGGTCCGGGTCGGCGGCGGCGATCGCGTAGAAGCCGGGCAGTCCGCTGATGTCCATCACAGCTCCAGCAACTCGGCGAGGCGGGCTCGGTGGATTCGCGGCGGGCCGAGCAGCACTTCGTCGGCTTTGGCCCGCTTGTAGAACAGGTGCGCGTCGTGCTCCCAGGTGTAGCCGATGCCGCCGTACAGCAGCAGGTGGTCGCGGGCCACCTCGAAGCAGGCCCGCCCCACGTACGCCTGGGCGAGCGCGGCGGCGGCGGGCAGCTCGTCCGGCGACTCGTCGGCGGCCCAGGCGGCGAACCGGACGATCGACTCGGCCTGCTCCAGCTTGCAGTGCATGTCGGCGAGCTTGTGCTTGACCCCCTGGTAGGAGCCGATATAGCGGCCGAAGGCGACTCTGATCTTGGCGTAGGCGACGATGGCGGCCAGCGCGGCGCGCAGCACGCCGAGCTGCTCGGCCGCCAGCGCCACGGCGAGCAGGTCGTCGACGCCGTCCGGCAGCGGGCCGAGCTCACGGCGGGGCACATCGTCCAGCTCCACGCGGGCCTGGCCGCGGGTCAGGTCGAGCGTCTCCAGGGCGGTCCTGGTGACGCCGGGCGCGGTGAGGTCGACGGCCGTCAGGACCCCGCCCTCGCGCAGCAGGAGGACGTCGGCCTCCATCCCGTTGAGCACCCGGTTGAGCGGGCCGATGGCGAGCGTGGCGGTGATCCGGCCTTCGGCGATGGCGGTCAGCAGCTCCTTGTCCGGCACCCGGGTCAGCGCGATCGTGGCGAACGCCGTGGCCAGGAAGGGTCCGGGCAGCAGCGCCGCGCCCGTCTCCTCCAGCGCCACGGCCAGCTCCGCGAAGCCCGCGCCCG
Organism: Nonomuraea sp. CA-143628; assembly: GCF_050942315.1. Taxonomy (NCBI): domain Bacteria; kingdom Bacillati; phylum Actinomycetota; class Actinomycetes; order Streptosporangiales; family Streptosporangiaceae; genus Nonomuraea; species Nonomuraea sp. CA-143628. The sequence goes on along the minus strand of NZ_CP192072.1, from coordinate 3,776,410 downwards.
CCCCGCCGTACTCCTCCGGGATGACCAGCCCGGACAGTCCGAGCTCGCCGTTGAGCCGCGCGTACACCTCCCGGTCGTAGCCGTCGCGGACCTTGGGCAGCGGCGAGGCCGCGGCCAGGAACGAGCGGACGGCGGCGCGGAGCTCCTGCTGCTCCTGGCTGAGTACGAGCTTCACCCCTGCGTCCCCACCTTCAGGTCCTTGAACGGCACGGTCTTGTCCACCCGGGGCTCGGGCGGCAGGTTCAGCACGCGGTCGCCGATGATGTTGCGCATGATCTCGTTGGTGCCGCCGCCCAGCGACATGCCGGGCGCCATGGAGATCGCCTGCCCCAGCGGGTGGCCGCCGACGACCGCCTCGGGCCCGACGAGCCGGGTCGCGAGGTCGGCCTGGTACAGGTACAGCTCGGCCAGCAGCAGCTTGGCGGCGCTGCCGCGGGCACCGGGGAAGATCCCCGCCTTGGTCTCCTGGGCGAGGCGCTGGTTGAACAGGGCGAGCGCCCGCGAGCGGATGTGCAGCTCGACCAGCTCGTCCCTGACCAGCGGGTCGGTGGTGTCGACCACCTGGCGCAGCGCCGCCAGCGAGGTGGGGTCGTCCTTGCCCTGGCCCATGCCGACGCCCGCTGAGATCGACAGCCGCTCGTGCAGGAGCGTCGTGACCGCGACGCTCCAGCCGTCGTTGACCTCGCCGACGCGGTGCGCGTCGGGAATGGGGACGTCGTCGAAGAAGATCTCGTTGAAGTTGGCCCGGCCGGTCATGTCCTTGAGCGGCCTGATCGTGACGCCCGGATGGCGCATGTCGACCACGAACATGGTCAGGCCCTTGTGCTTGGGCACCTCGACGTCGGTCCGGGCCAGCAGCAGTCCCCAGTCGGCGTGGTGGGCGACCGAGGTCCAGACCTTCTGGCCGTTGACGATCCAGTCGTCGCCGTCGCGTACGGCCCTGGTCTGCAGGCTGGCCACGTCGCTGCCCGCGCCGGGCTCCGAGAAGAGCTGGCACCAGATCTCCTCGCCGCGCAGCAGCGGCCGGACGAAGCGTTCGCGCTGCTCGTCGGTGCCCCGGTCGACCAGCGTCGGGCCCGTCATGCCCAGGCCGATCGAGAAGACGTAGGTGGGCAGGGTGAAGTCGCGGGCCGCGGCGGCGAACGCGCGCTCCTCCGCCTGCGTCAGCCCCTGACCGCCCCAGCGGGCCGGCCAGGTGATGCCGGAGTATCCGGCGTCGTAGAGCCGGGCCATGAAGTCCTTGGCCCTGGCGACCGGGTCGGTCTCCGGGGAGTCACCGGCCGGAGCGTTTTCGAGGAGCCAGGCCCTGGCGGCATGCCGATACTCATCAAGGTTCACATCGTCTCCCTGACATCAGTGCTCACTTACTCTAACCAGCCGAATGCGGCACGCATAGAGCGCCGTTCGGTTGGCGTTTTATCCGGATTTGTCGCCGAATCTCCGTTAATTAGGATGGTGGCTACCAGGTGTGATCGGCTGATCGCCGGGGGGAAGGCGTGGTCACACGGTTCGGGCGGTCCGTGCGTGCGCGGTTGACGCTGTTCGCGAGCGTCGCCATGGCGCTGCTGTGCGTCGTGGTCAGCGCGTTCGCGCTGCACGCGGTGCACACCACGGCGGTCGGGCGCCGCACCAACGAGGTACTCACCGCCGCCCTGCGCGTGGTGCACCTGGTCAAGCGGCATGAGCTGCCTCCGATCATCAGCGGCGAGGTGGACGGGATCCAGGTCGTCGACTCGGCCGGACGCGTGGTGTCCACGACGGCGAACCTGAGCGGCCGCCCGCGCATGAGCGAGTGGACACCCGACGCCGACAACGCCAACCGCACCCGGGTCGTGTGCGACCTGCCCGGCTTCCCCGGCCGGTGCGAGATCCTGACAGTCCTGCGCGTCTATGAGCGGGGCGGCGACTGGCTGGTCTACGCGGCCGCGGCCATGGTGCCGCGGTACGTCCACCCGGCCGTGCTGGGGTTCCTGGGCGGCGACTCGCTCGCGCTGGTGGCGCTGACCTGGTTCGGCGTGTCCCGGGTGGTGGCCAGGACGCTCCGGCCGGTCGACCGGCTGGAGTGCGCGGCCGAGCGGCAGCGCAGGTTCGTCGCCGACGTCTCGCACGACCTGCGCAGCCCGATCACCGCCATGCGCGCGGAGGTCGAGGAGGCCATGCTGTATCCCGGTGAGACCGACTGGCAGCGGACCGGGGCGGCGCTGCTGGGCAGCCTGGACCGCCTCCAGGCCATCGTCGCGGATCTGTTGACGCTGGCCCAGCTCGACGCGGGCGCCCCCGCCGTCCGCGAGCCCGTCGACCTGGCCGGACTGGTCGGCGCCGAGACGGCCGGGCGGCGGTCCAAGCCGGTGATCACCACGCTGGAGCCGGGCGTGACCGTCATGGGCGACCCGGTCCGGCTGGCCCGCCTGCTCACCAACCTGCTGGACAACGCGGAGCGCCATGCCGAGTCCCAGGTCGCGGTGACCGTACGGCACGACGATGGCGCGGCCGTGATCGAGGTCGTGGACGACGGCGCGGGCATCGCGCCGGACCAGCGGGAGGTGGTGTTCCAGCGCTTCACCCGGCTGAGCGCCGCGCGCGAGCGTGACGCCTGCGGCACCGGGCTGGGGCTGGCCATCGCCCGCGAGATCGCGCTGGCTCACGGCGGCACCCTGACCCTGGAGGATTCCGGGCGCGGCGCCCGTTTCGTGGTGCGGCTCCCTCGGCCCCCCGTCGCGGAAGGCTGAGAGGTGTTCGCCAGGTGGTCGGTGCGGCGCCGGATGACGATGGCCGCCCTGCTGTCGACGCTGGTCGGCTACTTCGTCACCGCGGTGCTCATCACGCCGCTCGCGCACAGCGTGCTCACCGGGTTCGAGACCGAGCACGCGGCCAGTGCGGCGCGCCGGGTCGCGGCCGGCGTCCAGCGGTCCGCGCCGGAGCGGATGAGGCCGGTGACGAGCACCGAGGACGTCGACCTCATCCAGGTGGTCGACGAGCACGGCACGGTGCGGCAGGCCAGCCCGAGGCTGCTGGGCTATCCGCCGCTCGTCAGGGACACCGCCACGGGCGAGGACAACCGCCTGGAGACCACCGTCTGCACCGACCGGGTGCCGGGCGTGAAGTGCCTGATCGTCGTGGGGTACCGGGTGCCGGTCGGGTCGGTGTTCTGGACGGTCTACGCCTACGTCCCGGCCATCCCCTGGTACATCAGCCCGCTCTATGTGGTGGGCGTGCTGCTCGCCGTGCTGCTGCTCTCCGCGATCACGGCGTACGTGGCCAGGACGACGGTGGTGCGGGCGCTGCGGCCTGTCACGGCCATCAAGACCGAGCTGGCCGAGATCACCGCCACGGACCTGGGCCGCCGGGTGCCGCCCTTGCCGCACCGGGACGAGCTCGACGGACTTGCCCGGACCGTGAACCAGACCCTGGACCGGCTGGAGCACGCGGTCCAGCAGGAGCGCAGATTCGCCTCCGACGCCTCGCACGACCTGCGCTCCCCGCTCACCGCGATGCGCGCCCAGATCGAGGAGGCCATGCTCCATCCGGACGAGGCCGACTGGCCGCGGATCGCCGTGGCCCTGCTGTCGAGCCTCGACCGGCTGCAGGCCATCGTCACCGACCTGCTGACGCTGGCCAAGCTCGACGCGGGCGCGCCCGGCCTCGGCGCCGAGGTGGACCTGGCCGAGCTGGTCGAGGAGGAGCTGGCGCGCCGGCCACTCGGCAAGCACGTGGAGCTGGACCTGCGCCCTGGGGTCGTGGTGACCGGTGACCCGCTGCGCCTGACCCGCCTGCTCGCGAACCTGCTCGACAACGCCGAGCGGCACGCCGAGTCCACGATCACCGTGACCGTCGGCGAGCGGAACGACTGGGGCGTACTTGAGGTCCTGGACGACGGCGCGGGGATCGCGGTGGACCAGCGCGAGAACGTCTTCCGCCGGTTCACCCGGCTCGACGCCGCGCGCAACCGCGACGCGGGGGGCACGGGGCTCGGGCTGCCCATCGCCCGCGAGATCGCCACGGCGCACGGTGGTACCCTCACCGTCGAAGATTCCGACACTGGCGCCCGGTTTGTCCTACAAATCCCCCGGACTAGTAGTTAAAGTGGCCCGCTGTGACACGGGGTTTCAGCCGATTACGGCGCGAAGATTTACTGAAGACGGCCTGCGAAGTGATCGCCGAGCAGGGGTTCGGGCATACCAGGACGATTGACATAGCCAGAGCCGCCGGCGTGAGCCAGGCGCTGCTGTTCTACCACTTCGAGACCAAGGACGAGCTGTTCGCGCAGGCGTTCGCCTATGCCGCCCGGATGCATCTCGACACTCTGGACGCCATCGAGCACTCGCCGGGCACGCCGCCCGAGCGGCTGCGCGCGCTGTTGCGCCGCTCCTCCCCCGCGGGCTCCTCCGATGGCTGGCGGCTGTGGATCGACGCCTGGTCGGAGTCCATGCGCAACAAGGAGCTCGAGCAGACCGCGCGACGGCTCGACCTGCGAGGCAGGACGCTGCTGCGCGGGATCATCGAGGCCGGTGTGGCGTCGGGCGACTTCGTCTGCCCCGATCCCGAGGAGTCCACCTGGCGGATCTTCGCGCTGCTCGACGGGCTGGCCATCCAGATCCACGTGCACCCCAAGGTCGTGTCACGCCGCTGGGCCACCCGGCTGCTCCGTACGACGGCCGCCGCCGAGGTCGGCCTGAACCCGGACGACCTGTGACGGGCGTCACTCTTCCTCTCTTATTGGATGCTTCGTACAATTACCGGGCGAGGAGAGGAGCAGGCGATGACACGCGCACCGAGCTCTACCACCGCCAGGGAGACCGACGAGCGGGTTGCCGACCGGAGCGCCTACGAGGCGGTCATCCAGCGCCTGTCGAAGGCGTCGGTCGACAAGCACTGGGAGCCGTACAAGGACATCCCCTGGGAGGATCCGGAGTTCCTCGTCGACCAGACCGACCCTCGCTGGGAACTCCCGCAGGTGGACAAGCTCGGCGCCCACCCGTGGTATCAAAGCCGCTCCCCCGAGACGCGGGCCAGGATCGGGCTGTGGCGGCTGGCCACGGCGATGAAGATCGGGCTGCAGTTCGAGAACCTGCTCAAGCGCGGCCTGCTCAACTACGCCTACCGGCTGCCGAACGGGTCACCCGAATTCCGCTACGTCTACCACGAGACCATCGAAGAGGGACATCACGGGATGATGTTCCAGGAGTTCGTCAACCGCACGAAGCTCCCGGTGCGCGGCATGCCGGGGCCGCTCAGCCTGCTCGCCCAGGTCGCCCCCTGGATCCCGCTGATCTCGACCGAGCTGTTCTTCGTGTTCGTGCTCGGCGGCGAGGACCCGATCGACCACGTCCAGCGCAAGGTGCTCAAGGACGACCGGGTCCACCACCCGCTCGAAGAGACGATCATGCGCATCCACATCGCCGAGGAGGCCAGGCACATCTCCTTCGCCCGGCACTACCTGCGCAACCGGGTGCCGAGGATGCCGCGCTACCGGCGCCTCATGCTGGGTGTCGCCTCGCCGATCATCCTGGGGATCATGGCCAGGATCATGCTGGCGCCACCGGGGCCGATGATCAGGCGGTTCGCCATCCCGCGTGACGTGGTGACCGAGGTGTACCTGCGCAACCCGGCGGCCAAGCGGGAGATCCGCGACTCGGTGGGCAAGACCCGCGAGCTGTGCACCGAGATCGGCCTGGTGAACGCTGCCACCCGGCCGATCTGGCAGGTCATGGGCATCTGGGCCTGAGGGGTTCTTAGGAGCGGCGAGGCTTTACGAACGGCGGGCGACCAGCACTTCGGTGATCGCCCGCTCTTCCCACACGCCGGATGGGTTGGCGGCCAGGAGCACCCGCCGGACCGCGTCGGTGAACTCCGTCACCCTGTCGCCGAGCTTGTCGGGAGTGGTGTAGGAGTACGACAGCTGCAGCCCGATCACGGCGTCGAGGTCCCAGGTCAGCCGCTTCTCGAACAGGCTCGACTCCAGCCGGTCGAACGGCGAGTCCGCGAGCACGTCGTCATGGTGCTCCCCGCTGGCCTGGAAGGAGTTGGCCGCCATGAACTCGTTCATCGCGAACTCGGCGCGCACCTCCCGCACGACCGGCTCCCACTCGTGCTCGCCGGGGTCGCGGGAGGGTCCGATCAGGGCCACCGCCCCGTCCGGCGGCAGCAGCTGGTCCAGCTCGGCCAGCACGGCTCTGCGGTCCATCCAGTGGAACGACCTGCCCATGACGACGCCGTCGAACGGCGGCAAGGCGGCCAATGTCGTGGAGTCACCGGACAGCCAGCGGATGTTCGGCGCACCGTCGGCGACACGTCTGCCCTCGGCCAGCATGCCCGCGTCCGGGTCCACGGCGATCACCTCGCGCACGGCCCCCGCCAGCGGGATCGCCACAGTGCCGGGGCCGCAGCCGAGATCGAGCACCCGGCCGCCGGGGCCGAACGCCCGCGCCAGACAGCCGATCGCTTCCTCCCCGTATCCGGGCCGGTACTTGGCGTAGAAGGGGGCGGCCCCGCCGAACAGGTTCGTCATGGTGAGACGATATTCGGGTTTCTGTTGGCGTCCACTCTTATTCCGGAGTGATGAGGAGGTCGCGTTGAGGGGCACGGTTCACCGGCTCACCCGGCGACAAGACTTTGCGAGTAGAGACTTGACGAGTTCGGTGAGGCGGCTGGTCGTGATCCTGCTGCTCGCCTTCGCCGGGGTGGGCGTCGCTCTCCCGGCGCGAGCGCACAACGTGCTGGTCGGCAGCGACCCCAAGGACGGCGCGACGCTGAGCGCCGCGCCCGCGCGGATCACGCTCGTGTTCGACCAGGCGGTACGCCAGGGATACGCGCAGGTGGGCGTGACCGGGGCCGACGGCACGGCGTGGGCCGACGGGACGGCCGAGGTCGCCGCCACGAAGGTGTCGATCAAGGTCAAGCCGCTGCGGACGGCCGGGGCCTATGTGGTGGGCTACCGGATCCTGTCGGCCGACGGGCATCCGGTCACCGGCAAGATCAGCTTCACGCTGGCGGCCGGCGCCACGGCCGTACAGGACGGCGTCGGGACGCAGGACGCCGTCAAGGGCGGCACCGGGGACGCCGGGGCCGAGGCCGCCGAGGCGGCGGCCAACGGCGGGGCGGGCATGGCCGTGGTCTGGATCGTGGGGGCGCTGCTGGTGCTGGCCGCTGGCACGGCCGTGTCCCTGCGCCGCGCCCGCACCCCGGCCCCGGCCGACAGCGAGAGGCGCGACAGCGAAGGGGCGGGCGCGTGACGATCACCTCACCCCCTGGGCAGCGGATCGGCGGGCGGTGGGTGGTCGGGGCGTTCGCGGTGTCCGCGATCGTCGCCGCCGTGGCGGCCAGCACGTTCACCGCCCAGGAGGCGGTGCCGGGCATCCCGATGCCGGGGCCGGTCGTGGCGTACGGGCTGCCGATCGTACGGGTGCTGCTCGATCTGGCGGCCGTGGCCGTGGTGGGGCTGAGCCTGGTGCCCAAGCTGCTCGGCTTCGACGCGCCGGACCTGACCGAGCCGGTCCTGCGCAGGACGCGGCCGCTCACCGTCACCGCCGCGTGGGCGTGGGCGGTCTGCGCGCTGCTGACGATCGTGCTCCAGACGGCGGAGCTGAACCCGGGCGGCCTGCCCACGGTCGGCATGATCGCCGCCTACGTCGACGGCGTCGGCACCGGGCAGGGCCTGCTGTTCAGCGCCGCGTGCGCGCTGGTGGCGGCGGGCATCGGGCTGATGGCCGTGCGGTTCGGCGAGAAGGTGCCCGCCGAACTGCGGATCATCGTGGCGCTGTTCGGCCTGCTGCCGATTCCGGTGACCGGTCACGCGGTCAACTCCGTCTGGCACGACCCCATCATGATCGCGATGGAGACGCACGTGATGGGCGCGGCGGCGTGGGCGGGCGGGCTGGTGGCGACGGCGGTGTTCGTCGCGCCGCACCCGTCACTGCTGGCCGCCGCGCTGCCGCGCTTCTCCAGGATGGCGACCGTCTGCCTGCTGCTGGTCGGCCTGTCCGGGCTGATCACCGGGCTCGGCACGATGGCGCTGACGCCCGGCGTGGAGCTGCCGGGCGCCATCGTGACCAGTCACTACGGGGTGCTCGTGGTGGTGAAGCTGACGCTCACCGCGCTGCTGGTGCCGCTGGCCGCGCACATCAGGTTCCGGCTGCTGCCGCTGATCCGCCGCGCCGAGCCCACGGCCGTGGTCGGCTGGGTGGCCGCCGAGGTCGCCCTGATGGGGATGGCCTACGGCGTGGCGGTCGCGATCACCCGGGCCTCGATCGGCTGACGCCGCGTCGCGAGCCACTCGCACACCAGCCAGGCGATCATCAGCCCCGCCCCGGCCCAGACGGCCGACGACGGGACCAGGGGCGGCGCGCCGACCAGGCCGCTCTGCTCCTTCAGCGCGCCGTACACCGCTCCCATGATCGAGCTCTGCGCGATCAGCGCGCCGTAGACGGCGGCCGTCGCCACGGCCGCCCCGAGCACCGCGCGCACCGGCGCCAGACCCCGCATGGGCAGGCGTACGGCGAACGCGAGATCCACGCAGATGCCGGCGATCACCAGGAAGTACGGCAGCGCGGACGGCGGGAAGCCGGTGAACGTCAGCAACGGCCAGACCACCGTCCTGAACAGCAGGTAGGAGCCGGCCACCAGCGTCGCCGCCCCGAACCTGCCGATCATCATCCGGGCCACGACCAGCACGGTCACGCCGACGACCACCGCGTACACCGGATAGAGGAAGTCCGGCACGGGAAGGGTGAAGTTGGTCATCATTACCCGGTCGACCGGACGGCCCATCTGGTCGGCGGCGAACCGCATCAGGATGGGCTCGGCGTAGCGGACGCCGTTGTCCCAGGCGCCGATCGACAGGATGCCGTACTCCTGGTGCTGCTCGGGGAAGTGCACGTTCTCCAGGAAGAACGCGAAGAACGCGCCCAGCATGACCGTGCGCTCCCGACCGGGCGGCGCGCCCATGAACCAGCCGCGGATCACCCCGGCGATCATGAAGAACGAGCCCCCGTACAGCATGAGGTGGGACGGGCTCCACGAGGTGATGTCCAGGCCGTTGACCCGGTGGTTGATCAGGTCCAGCGGCACCGCGACGAGAAATATGCCGGTGCCCCACTGGATCAGCCGGAGCGCCGCCTTGTCCACGCCGAAACCGGTGTAGCCGTGGATCACGGTCAGCGCGAGGGCCAGGGCCGTGCCGACGGAGTTGAGCAGGTGCGGCGGCGCCAGGTCGTCGCGCAGCCACTTGAAGTGCCAGGAGACGTCCCAGGTCGCGCCGAGCACCTTGAACGTGAACGCCACCAGCCAGCCGTAGTAGAGAACCCTGAACAGGTCGGGCGGCGTCTCGCGCCCCGCCTGCCCGCGGGTCCAGTGCGGCAGGGCCCACTCGGCGGCGGTCTTGATGATTGCGGGAGCCTTCACGGCGGAAATCTTACGATGCCTTCTTCCGGTGCAATGCGCGCATGTCCCTCGTCATCTGGCTTGCCATCTCTTCTGTCACCGTTCTGCTGCCTATCTGCCGCCTACCTGCCACCTTTTCGCCGCCGAGGGCATCAGGACCGGTGCGGATCGTCAGGCGGAGGCCGACGGCTTCGCTCGGTGGCTCAGCCGTACCGGCAGGTGTTTGAGCCCGTTCTGGAAGTTGGACGTGAGGCGGACGGGCGCCCCCGCGAGCTCGACGTCCCAGGCGAGCAGTTCGGTGAAGACCGCCCGGAACTGCACGCGCGCCAGGTGGGCGCCGAGGCAGAAGTGCGGGCCGAAGCCGAAGCTGACGTGGTCGTTCGGGGTGCGGGCGATGTCGAACCGGTCGGGGTCGGCGAAGACGGACGGGTCGCGATTGGCGGAGGCGTGGTAGACGACGACCTTCTCGCCCGCGCGGATGCTCCGGCCGCCGAGTGTGAGGTCGCGGGTGGCCGTACGGCGGAAGTCCATGACCGGCGGCCAGAACCGCAGCATCTCCTCCACCGCCGAGCCGAGCAGAGCGGGGTCAGCGCGCAGCCGGGCCAGCTGGGCGGGGTGTTCGAGGAGGGTGAGCAGGCCGCCGGGGATGCCGTTGCGCAGCGTCTCGTTGCCGGCGACGGCGAACAGGAAGAACATGTTCTCGAACTCCGCCTCGGTCAGGCCGCCGTCCCTCATGGCCGACATGACCGACTCGCCGTGGCTGGTCTTGGCCAGCGCGTGGGCGTACGCGAACATGTCCGCCAATGCCGCCCGGGAGCGGGGGTTCACCCCCGGCCCGAGCCGCGGGCGGGAGGCGGTGGCGAGGCGGCCGATCGGGCTGAGCGACTCGGCGTCGGCCGTGGACAGCCCCGCGTAGTCGGCGTCCTGGTAGCCGATCACCCGGGACGCCCAGTCGTACAGCAGCCGCCTGTCCTCGTCCGGCACGCCCATGACGTGCGCGAGCGTCCAGACGGGCAGATCGGCGGCCACCTCCACGAAGTCGCACGCGCCCGCGGCGAACAGCGACGCGGCCCGCTCGGCGATCGTCCGCTCCAGCGCCCGCACCGCACGCGGCGTGAACGCGGCCGCCACGATCCTGCGCAGCCGGGAGTGGTCCGGCGGGTCCGTGTTCAGCATCATCGCCTGCACGAAGGCCAGGTCGGCGGGGGTGTCGGGGTCACGGATCTGCGTGGCGCCCAGGTGCGAGGAGAAGTCGTCGGCCGCGCGCAGCACGTGCTTGACGTCGGCGTGCCGGAACACGCCCCAGTATCCGGGCCCCTCGCGCCACGGGCCGACCGCCGGTTCCGGAATCCGGCAGACGGGGGCCTCCCGCCGCAGCCGGTCGTAGAGGTCGTACGGGACGGCGTGCGCGTACGTGGACGGCAGAAAGACGTTGTCCACAGGCTCTCGCCTCGTCTCCTCGCTCATGCCTGCCAGCCTGCATGATGGGCGGGTGACTCCAGAAGACGGTGAGGCCATTCTGCGCGACTACTTCGCGCCTTGGATCCAGCAGCTCGGGCTGCGCGTGCGGGAGCTGGGTGAGCGCCACGCGGTGGTGTGCCTGCCCTGGTCCGACGCGCTGGCCAGAGAGGGCGGCGGCCTGTGTGGCCAGGCCATGATGGCCGCCGCCGACACGGCCACGGTCATCGCGATCTCCTCGGCCAGGGGCGGCTTCGTGCCGATGACGACGGTGCAGCAGTCGACGACGTTCCAGCGGCCGGTGACGGGCAAGGACGTGCTCATCGACGTACGCATCTCCAAACTCGGCCGGACACTGGCCTTCTCCGAGGTGACGCTGACGGCCGACGGGGCGGCCGAGCCGGCCGCGCGGGCGTCCACGGTCTACGCGATCTTGGGCTGATCCCCGGTCTCAGGGGTTTCTCAGGTGCGGAAAGTAGGGTCAACCACATGAAACGTGTGGCCGCGCTGGTCGCGGTGCTCGCCCTCGCGGGGGTGGTGACGTGGCTGGTGTGGCCGTCCGCCCCCGAGGCGAAGGGCCTCGACCAGCGCATCGCCGTCGTCGACGGGCCGGCTGACGACCAGCGGGTCGAGCTTGACGCGACGTTCTTCCCAGCGGCGGGTGGCGGGAAGGCTCCGGTCGTGCTGCTCGCGCACGGGTTCGGCGGCAGCAAGCAGAGCGTGCGTGAGCAGGCGCAGCGGCTGGCGCAGGACGGCTACGCGGTGCTGAGCTGGTCGGCTCGCGGTTTCGGCCGTTCGACCGGCGAGATCGCGCTCAACTCCGCCGACTACGAGGTCAAGGACGTCAAGCAGCTCATCGACTGGTTGGCCAAGCGGCCCGAGGTCCGGCTCGACGCGCCCGGCGACCCGCGTGTGGGCATCGCGGGCGGTTCATACGGCGGGGCCATCGCGCTGATGACGGCCGCCTACGACAGCCGCGTGGACGCGATCGTGCCGCAGATCACCTGGGCTGACCTGGCAGACTCGCTGTTCCCCGACGGCGGTGGCCAGGGCCCGGCCAACGGCGTGTTCAAGCGCATGTGGGCGGGCTACTTCTTCGGCCGCGGCGCCCCGGTCCAGGGCGGCGGCGCGGCTCAGGGGCTCGGCGCGGCTCAGGGCCTGGGCGCGCTCAGTCAGCAGAGCGTGCCGCTGACAGCCGAGCAGGCCAGGTGCGGCAGGTTCCTGCCCGCGGTCTGCGAGATGTACCAGCAGGTCGCCAAGACCGGGCGGGCCACGCCGGAGGCCATCGAGCTGCTGCGCAAGTCGAGCCCGGTGACGGTGGCCGGCCGCATCAAGGCGCCGACGCTGCTCATCCAGGGGCAGCGCGACTCGCTGTTCCCGCTCGGCCAGGCCGACGCCAACGCCAAGGCGATCGCCGCCGCGGGCACGCCGGTGAGCCTGGCCTGGTTCGACGGCGGCCACGACGGCGGCAACGGCGAGGCCGACTGGCTCTACGACCAGACGGCCGGCTGGTTCGGCCACTACCTCAAGGGCGACGGCTCACCGGCCCCGGAGCGGTTCACCGTGACCCGTGACGGCGGCCGCGACCCCGGTACCCGCCAGCGCATCAGGCTCCACCCCGAGTCCGCCGCCTACCCCGGCCTCGGCGGCACCGCCACCACCACAATCACGCTCCAGGGCCCCGAGCAGAACATCGCCAACCCGCCCGGCGGCGCACCCGCCTCCATCTCCACGGTGCCCGGCACCGGCGGCCTGCTCGGCGGGAGCGGCGGCGCGACCAACCTCAGCGTCGGGCTCGACATGCCCGGCCAGGTGGCCCTCTTCGAGTCGGCGCCGCTCAGCGCCCCGCTCCAGCTCACCGGCAGCCCAACGGTCAAGCTGAAGGTCTATGGCAAGGGCCAGGTGACGCTGTTCGCCAAGGTCTATGACGTGGCCGACACCGCGCAGCCGCCCAACCTGCCCGCCGGGCTGGTCTCGCCGCTGCGCGTGACGGTTCCGGAGGGCGCCGGCAGCGTGGAGACCACGGTCACGCTGCCCGCCGTCGACTACCGCTTCGCGGTGGGGCACCGGCTGCGACTGGCGGTGACGACGACCGACATGGGCTATGCGACACCCGCCGAACCGGCCTCCTACCGGGTCGGCCTGGCCGCACCCGCGCTGGCCGTACCGACGGTGTCCGCCCTGGCCGCACCCACGACCGGGGTGGCGTGGTGGGTGTGGGCGATGCCGCTCGCCGCCATCGCACTGGCCGCGCTCATCATGGCCACCGGCCGGACCCCGTCCCGCCGCCGGATCCCCACCGTAGGAGACCGCCGCCGGACCACCACCGCCCAGAAGGACGGCAGCCCGTACGACGTGCTCGGGGAGGACCACGATGACCGCGCCGTCACCGTCCAACGGGACGACAGCCGGTCCGGCGTCCATGCCGAGAACGACGACCACGCCACCACTGTCCAGCGGGACAACGGCCATGCCGCCACCGTGCAGAGCAACGCCCGATCCGGTGCCTTCGTGAAGGACGGCGATCCGTCCGGTGCGGGACTCGTGCCCGGCGAAGAGGTGCCGCTGGAGATCAAGGGGCTCACCAAGGCGTACCGCAATGGTGAGCTGGCCGTGGACGACCTGTCGTTCCGGGTCGAGCGCGGTCAGGTGCTGGGCCTGCTCGGCCCCAACGGCGCGGGCAAGACGACCACGATGCGCATGATGATGGGCCTCATCCAGCCCGACGCCGGTGAGGTCCGCATCTTCGGCGACCGGGTGACACCCGGCGCGCCCGTGCTGTCCAGGCTCGGGTCGTTCGTCGAGGGGCCCGGGTTCCTGCCGCACCTGTCCGGCCGCGACAACATCGAGCTCTATTGGGCCGCCACCGGCCGCCCCGCCGCCGACGCCCGGTTCGACGACGCGCTGGAGATCGCGGATCTGGGCAAGGCGCTGGAGCGGGCCGTACGCACCTACTCGCAGGGCATGCGGCAACGGCTGGCGATCGCCCAGGCCATGCTCGGTCTGCCCGACCTGCTCGTCCTCGACGAACCCACCAACGGCCTCGACCCGCCCCAGATCAGGGAGATGCGCGAGGTGCTCAAGCGCTATGCCCGCGACGGCCGTACGGTGATCGTCTCCAGCCACCTTCTGGCGGAGGTCGAGCAGACGTGCAGCCATGTGGTGGTCATGCACAGAGGCCGTCTGGTGTCGGCGGGTCCGGTGTCAGTGCTGCTCAGTGCCGCCACCTCCACCAACGGACATGGGCCGCGCCTCGAAGACGTGTTCCTCGACCTCATCGGAGAGAAGTCGTGACCCACGGCTCCACGAACGGCTCCAACGGGACCGCGACAGGCTCCACCAACGGACCCACGACCGGGCCAAGGACCGGGAGCGAGACCGGGACCGGGACCGGGACCAAGCGAGCGACCGGAACCGCGATCTTGACCGGGTCGGGGCCCGCGTCAGGCCCCGTGACCGGGTCCGCAACAAGGTCCACGGCTCGGTCGGCGACCGGCTATGCGCCCCGCCGGACATTGCCGTTGCGGGTCGAGATCGTCAGGCAGTTCAAGCGGCGGCGCACGCTCGTCATGTTCGGGCTGCTGCTCGCGCTGCCGTGGATCCTGGTGATCGCCTTCCAGTTCGGCCCGCAGTCCAGCGGGCAGCAGCAGTCGGCGCTGCGCATCTCCGACCTGGCGACGGCCAGCGGTCTCAACTTCGCGGCGTTCGCCCTGTCGGTGTCGGCCAACTTCCTGCTGGTCGTGGCCGTCGCCCTGTTCTGTGGCGACACCGTGGCGAGCGAGGCCAGCTGGTCGTCACTGCGTTATCTGCTGGCCGCGCCGGTGCCGCGTGACCGGCTGCTACGGCAGAAGATCATCGTGGCGCTCGGCTACTCGGCGGCGGCGGTGATCTGCCTGCCCCTGATGGCGCTGCTCGCCGGCACACTGGCGTTCGGCTGGCACGACATCCAGGTGCCCGGCACGGGTGAGACGATCCCGGCGCTCGACGTGCTGCCGCGCTTCGGCATCGTGATCGGCTACGCCCTGGTGAGCCAGTTGGTGGTGGCGGCGCTGGCGTTCCTCATCTCCACGATGACCGACTCACCGCTCGGCGCGGTCGGCGGGGCGGTGGGTCTGTGGATCGTCAGCACCATCCTGCAGGCCGTAGAGGCGCTGGGGTCGCTGCGGGAGTTCCTGCCGACCTTCTGGAACACTGCCTGGCTGGACGCCATCGCACCGGAGCTCGACTGGAGCGGCATGGCCAAGGGCGCGTCGGTGTCGGTGACGTACGCGGCCATCCTGATCGCGGTGGCCTTCCGCCGCTTCCGCCGCAAGGACGTGGTCAGCTAACACGCCCGCCACTGCGGGCAGGCCCTGCCACAGCCGCCGCCACTGGAGTCGCCCGCCTTCAGCAGCACAGGCTTCTGAGTGGCGTCGGCGCCTTCAGCAGCACAGGCTCCTCAGTGGCGTCGGCGCTTTCGGTGGCACAGGCTCCTCAGTGGCACAGGCGCTTTCAGTGGCGGACGTCCCCGATCGCGCAAACTCCTTCAGCGGCGAACACCTCCGATCGGGCAGCCCCCTTCGGTGGTGGACGCCTTCGGTGGTGGACGCCTTCGGTGGCGCAAGCCTCGTCAGTGACGGGCATCTGCGTCGGCCGGTTTCTGGCCGGTGACGGATTTCTGGCGTATGAGGAAGGCGGCCTACCTCAGAACGGTCTCCGTGTCTGGCGTGCCCGCCTGACGGCGCCCAACAATGCCCAATGGTGCTCAATAACGCCCAAGGCGCGCCTAACGGACGGTCACCCCCAGTGAGGTGGCTTGTCGTCCAAGTAGAAGGAGTCCGGGTCGGTGTCCTGGGAATCGCGCCAGTCGCCCCAGCCGAGGTCCGTATCGTCGTCCGTCTGCTCCGGGAGGAATTCACTCACGGTATACATGCTACTCAGAGGGACAAACCCATTCCCGGCCCGCGCCGCTTATCCCGTGCGGCGAAGGGCCCCAAGGGTACGATGCCAAAGCAGGTGTCGCCTATCCCCCGTGAGGTCGCCCATGGCCACCCCGACCGGCTGGCGGCGAGAAGGCAATCTGCCGTCGGAGCTGACCAGCTTCGTGGGGCGGACCCGCTTGCTCGCCAACCTCAAGCGACATCTCGCCGAGTCGCGGCTGGTGACGGTCACGGGCATCGGCGGTGTCGGCAAGTCCCGCACGGTGCTTCGGCTGGCGCACCAGATCCGCTCCCAGTACGAGGACGGCGTCTGGTTCGCCGACCTGGCCCGGTTGCAGGACGCCGGGATGGTCAAGCACACCATCGCGTCGGCGCTGGGCATCGCCGACCAGTCGTCGCGGACCGAGTCCGAGTCGTTGTCGGAGTGGGTCGGCGAGCGCGACATGCTGCTCATCATCGACACCTGCGAGCATTTGGTACAAGGCTGCGCCGAGCTGGTCGAGGAACTGCTGGAGCGCGCTCCCAACCTGAAGGTGCTGGCCACCAGCCGCCAGTCGCTGCATCTGCCCTACGAGCACGTGGTGCCCGTGCCGCCGCTGCAGGTGCCGGGCGACGACCCGACCGAGAGCCTGTTCACCAATGAGTCGGTGCAGCTGTTCGGGGCTCGGGCCGGCGCGGTGATGCCCGATTTCGTGCTCGACGAGCAGAGCATCGGGGCGGTGGCCGAGCTGTGCCGCCGGCTCGACGGCATTCCGCTGGCGATCGAGCTGGCGGCCGTACGCCTGCGGGCGCTGTCGGTCGATCAGATCCTGGGGTTGCTGGCCGACCGGTTCAGCCTGCTGGCGGGAGCCAGCCGTACGGCACTACCGCGCCATCAGACGTTGCGCGCGGCGATCGGATGGAGCCACGAGTTGTGCGAACCGGCGGAGAGACTGCTGTGGGCGCGGCTGTCGGTGTTCGCGGGCGATTTCGAGCTCGACGCGGCCAGGTTCGTGTGCGCCGACGACCGGCTGCCGTCCGAGGACATCACCGACCTGGTCACCGGGCTGGTGGAGAAGTCGATCCTGCTGATCAGGAGCAATCACGCCGGAGTCCGCTACAAGCTCATCGACACGCTGGCGGAGTACGGCGAGGAGTGGCTGGACAAGCTCGGCCAGACCGAGCAGATGCGGCACCGGCATCTGGAGTACTACCTGAGCCTGGCGCAGCGCAGCGAGGACGCCTGGTCGGGGCCGAGACAGATCTACTGGTTCGTCCGCATGCGCCAGGAGCACGACAACGTGCGGGTGGCCCTTGAGCACGCGCTGCGGTCGCCCGGGGAGTCCATCCTGGCGCTGACCCTGCTGTCGTCGCTGTGGTTCATGTGGGTCTGCTGCGGATTCGTACGCGAAGGCCGGCTCTACCTCGAACGCGCTCTGCAGGCCAACCCGGGAGTGAGCAAGCAGCGCTGCAAGGCTCTCTGGGTGCTGTCCTACGTACGCAGCGGCCAGGGCGACAGCGCCGGCGCGCTGGCGGCGGCCGAGCAGTGCAGCACCGAGGCGGTCAGGGTCGGCGACTCCAAGGCGGTCATCCTCGCCTCCAAGATGCAGGGGACGGCGGCCCTGCTGCAGGGCGACCTGCAGAAGGCCAGCGCGCTGCTGGGTGTGGCGATCGAGTTCAACACCGACAACAAGGAGCTCAACCCGGGCCTGCTGCCGGCCATCGTCGAGCTGTCGCTGGTGCTGTCCGCGCAGGGTGAGCTGTATGAGGCCGAGTCCCTGCTGCAGGACTGCTTGCAGGTGTGCCGGGAACGCGGCGAGCTGTGGCTGAGCTCCTACGCGCAGTGGTCGCTGTCCATCACCCGGCTGGCGACGGGCCGGGCCGAGGACGCGCTGCAGAGTGCGCGTGAGGGGCTGCGGATCAAGCGCCACTTCCACGACACGCTCGGCACGCTGCTGGTGCTGGAGACCACGGCCCGGATCTTCGCCGTCAGCGACCAGGCGCCGCTCGCCGCGCGGCTGCTCGGCGCGCTTCATCAGAACTGGAAGACGGCCGGTCTGCCCATGCTCGGCGCCCCGTTCCTCACCAGCGACCACGAGCAGTGCGTCAAGGAGTGCCAGAAGGTGATGGGCGAAGACTCCTACAAGAGCGCCTTCGAGGAGGGCACGCGGCTCGATCTCGATGAGGCGTCCGCGCTCGCGCTCGGCGAGCTGGACGCCCCAGGAGATCTCGACTAGACGGCCTGCGGCCAGCACGTGCCGGTCGGCCAGGCCTGGACGTAGCGGGCGCTGCCGAGCGAGAACTCGATGTGCCCGCGCACCCAGTGTTCGAGGCCGCGCACATACTTGCGCACCGGTAACGAGGCCCAGTGGTCGAGCGCCGCGCGCCGGTCGAGGAAGGCGGCGACGGCTTCGTTGTGCATGTTCGCCACTTCTTGCAGCGCCTCTTGCAGGGTGAGGGTCTTGTGCGTGGCCAGCACCGTGACGAGGTTGTGCCGGGCCTTGTCGTTGTCGCGCTCCTTGGCGTACGACAGCAGGTCATTGTCCCAGCCGATAAGGTCGCAGGCGAGGTCGGAGAGCGCGCGCACGTCCGGATGGTGCCATTCCTCCGCTTCCAGCCGGTAGCCGCCGCACGCGTCGATGAGCGCGAGGCAGGTGTACGTGGCCCCGGTGATGCGGCGCATGAGCACGTAGTCCTCGGGCGTGGGGATCAGGTCGACCTCGCGGTTGGCGGCCTCCCAGATCTGGGCGAAGAGGTACTCCTTTACCGTGATGCGCCATCTGTCCACTTGAGCGGGCGTGGCGGTGTCCGAGATTCGGTGAAGCAGCTCGCTCAGGGCGAGCCCGAACGGGTCGGTGGCATCCGCCTCCTTGCGGCCGTCGAGGATCTCGAGGAGCGGCGGAAGGGCGCGGGCCAGCGCAGAGGCCCGGTGTCCCATCAGCTCGCCCTCGCAGAACGCGTCGTCGAACGCGAAGAGCCAGTTGTACCAGTCGTTGATCAGCCTGAGACTGTCGCGCGGCACGGTGGGGTTGGTACGTGCGGCGAGCAGGCCGATCTTTGAGCGCCGGAAGTGCTCGATCGTGTCGGCTCCGGCGAGCATGTGCGAGGCGGCCAGCCATGCGTGGCTTTCCGAGTCGATCTCTGTGGCGTGCACGTTGATCTCGTTCGGGAACGGGCATGGCAATGGAGGGATGCGAAGCGGTCGCCTACTGAAGGAGTGCGCAGAAGTAACCACCTTCCCAGCATGACGATGGGCTGTTCGAAAGGCCACACTCGATAACTTCCCGGACATTTCGCCATATTTCACGCTATGTGCCGATTTGCCGGAACCATTCAAGGAACTGGTCGTTCGCGAACATCCGCGCCGTGTCCACCGCCGAGGGGGCTCCGGCCGCCGGATCCGCGCCCGCGTCGAGCAACGCTCTGACCACGGCAGACTCCTTCTTGAACACGGCACCCGCCAGAGGTGTCTGGCCACGGTCGTTCGCTCTTCCTGGGTCGGCGCCCAGCTCGGCGAGCATCCGGACGGTCGCGGCGTGACCGTGATAAGCCGCAAGCATCAGCAAAGTGTCACCTTTGCTATTGGTGAGATTTGCCGGAACCCCGGCGTCCACGTAGGCGCGCAACGTCTCCGTGTCGCCCGCCCTGGCCAGGTCGAACATCCGTGTCGCGAACTCTTCGAGCTCCGGATCCTCGTCCATGTCCACCATTCTCCCTCGATAGGGTGCCTTGCACGGAATCGTTGCGGCTCGTCGTAGGTTCTGGAGAGAGTACCTAGGGAAAGGCTGTCCAACCGTGTTCGACCCGACGGATCTCTACAAGCTCGCAGAAGATGCGCCCGAGCTGGCCGATCCCGTGCTCTTGTACCACTTCGACGGCTTCGTCGACGCCGGTGGTGCCGGGCGCCTCGCGCTGGGCCACCTGCTGGCTGAGCTGGAGCACCGGACCGTGGCGACGTTCGACGTGGACCGCCTCCTCGACTATCGCTCGCGGCGGCCCATCATGACCTTCGACACCGACAGATGGGTCGAGTGCGAGAGCCCCGAGCTGGCCGTCTACGCCGCGAAGGACGCCACCGGCACCCCCTTCCTGGTGATGAGCGGCCCCGAGCCGGACCGTGAGTGGGAGCTGTTCACCCGGGCGGTCGGCGCCCTCATCGACCAGCTGAAGATCAGCAAAATTGTCACGTTGCACGGCATCCCGATGGCGGTCCCGCACACCCGGCCGCTCGGCATCACCATGCACGCCAGCCGTCCCGAGCTGATCAATGCTCAGACCAGCTCCTTCGGCCGGGTACAGGTGCCGGCCAGCGTGGCCGCCCTGATCGAGTTCCGGCTCGGCTCCCAGGGGCACGACGCGCTGGGGTACGCGGTCCACGTGCCGCACTACCTGTCGCAGGCCGAATACCCGCACGCCGCGGTCGCCGCCCTGGAGGCGGTCACGCGGGGCACCGGCCTGCTCTTCCCGCTGGACGCCCTGCGCGAGGCGGCCCAGCGCACCACGACCGAGATCGAGGAGCAGATCCAGGCCTCGACCGAGCTGTCAACGGCGATCAGCGGTCTTGAGCAGCAGTACGACGCGTTCGCGGGCGGCACCGACCGCGAGAACCTGATCGCCGAGGCCACCCCGATGCCCACGGGCGACGAACTCGCCGCCCAGTTCGAACGCTTCCTGGCCGAACGCGACGACGAGTAGCCGCGACCCGCGCCGGGCGATGGTGGTGGGGCCTCGCGTTACGCTGGGCCGATGAGTGAGATCGAGGTCGGCCTGGTCGGGTACGGCACGGCGGGCGCGTACTTCCACGCGCCCCTGATCCACGCCACACCCGGCCTGCGGCTGTCCGCCGTCGTCACCGGAAACCCGGCGCGAGCCGACGAGGTGGCCGCCCGTTACGGCGCGATTCCTGTGCCCGAATTGGCCGGGTTGTGGAATCGCTGCGACCTCGTGGTCGTCGCCTCACCCAACAAGACCCACGTGTCGGTGGCCACCGAAGCGCTCACCCGCGGCAAGCCGGTCGTGGTCGACAAGCCCCTGGCCCGTACCGCCGAGGAGGCCCGCGGGCTCGTACGGCTGGCGGCCGAGCGCGACCTGATGCTGACCGTCTTCCAGAACCGGCGCTGGGACGGCGACTTCCGCACCCTGAGCCGGCTCACCGGAGAGGGCCGCTTCGGCGACGTGCTGCGCCTGGAGTCCCGGTTCGAGCGCTGGCGGCCGGTGCCCAAGGGCGGCTGGCGTGAGGCCGGCGGCCCCGAGGAGGTCGGCGGCCTGCTCTACGACCTGGGCAGCCACCTGGTCGACCAGGCGCTGCAGCTGCTCGGGCCGGTGCGCGACGTCTACGCGGAGAGTGACATCCGGCGCGAGGGGGTGGCGGCCGACGACGACACGTTCATCGCGCTGTCCCACGTCAGTGGCGCCCGGTCACACCTGTGGGCCGGTGCGCTGGCCGCTCAGGGCGGGCCGCGGTTCCGGGTGCTCGGGTCGCGGGGGGCGTACGTCAAGTACGGGATGGACGTGCAGGAGGAACGGCTGCGCGCCGGGATCTCGCCCGACTCGCCAGGGTTCGGCGAGGAGAGTGAGGCGATGTGGGGGCTTGTCGGGACGGAAGACGACAAAACTGTGGTCCGCACTGAGGCTGGGGTCTATCTCGACTTCTACCGTGGCGTCGAGTCCTGCCTGCGTGCGGGCACACCGCCGCCGGTGAGCCCTGACAGCGTGATCGACGCGCTGACCGTCATCGAGGCGGCCCGCCGGTCGGCGGCCGAGCGCGTTGTCGTGCGGCTGCGGCAGGGTGCGGCTGAAGGAACCTGAGGCGTCGTCACACCACCGTCTCGGTCCCCGGTGACGGTCCGTAGTAGCTGAGGTCCCTTAGGAGGGATACCCCCTCCGGGGGAGCGAAAGAAACCGGCCCGTCGTGGCAAAGGCCCCAGGAAGGGAACTCCATCCGGAGGAGCAGACAAACACGGCCCGTCGTGGCAAAGGCCCAGGAAGGGAACTCCCTCCGGAGGGGCGGACGACAACGGTCCGTGGTGGCTGGGGTCCTTGGAGGGATGCCCCCTCCGGGGGAGCAGGAGCAGACGGCCGGACGGCCTACTCGCGTAGGCGGGCCCGCATCGTCTCCGTGTCGGCCTCCGTCCACCCGTGTGACTCCAGCCACGCCGCCGGCCCGCCGAACCGTTCGTCCAGCACCGACAGGAACTGCTCCATGTACCGCGCCCGCGGCATGTGGTCGTCCGCGGGCCGTGAGTCGAGGTCGTCGCGGTACGTGGCGCTGCCCCGCAGCCGCCGCAGCACCTGCTCCAGCCGCTCCCCGGTGGCCACGTAGTCGGCGATGATCCCCTCCCGGGTGACGCCCGTCACCTCCAGGGCGAGCGCCGACAGCACCCCGGTGCGGTCTTTGCCGGCCGCGCAGTGCACCACGGCCGCGCCGTCGTTCATCGCCATCGCCCGCAGCGCGGCCACCACCGCGTCGGGCCGGTCCCGCAGGTATCCGTAGTAGAAACCGGTCATCCGCAGGTCGTCGTCCAGCTCACGCTCCTGCCAGGGCAGCACCCGGTCGCCGTCGATGGTGTCGGCCTCGACGTCGGTGTGCCTGCCTCCCTCGGCGAACAGCGTCAGATGGTGGTGCGTCACCTCGGGCATCAGGGTCAGCGGCCCGGGGCCCTCCAGCGCGACCTCGGCGTTGGAGCGGAGGTCCACGACGTGGCGCAGTTTGAGCTCGCCGACCAGCCGGGACACGTCCTTGTCGGTGAGCCCTTGGAGATTGTCCGCCCGAAAAATCCGTCCGTAGCGGGTGACGCCGCCGTCATGGGTGGTTAGTCCACCCAGGTCACGCACGTTGACGGCGCCTTCCAGATCGATCCATCGCGTCATCTCGTTCATTGATTAGACCCTATATGTCGCTTAAAAATGAGCGGATTCGAGGTTCATAACGCAGCATGAACGGTATGGATCCGCGTGCTCTGCCCCCGAGGCTGGTGATCGACCCATCCCTGCCTCCGGACATCTCCATCCAGCTGCGATCCAGCCCGCACATCCTCCGCATGGCCAGAACGGGCCGGCAGATGGGCTCCTCCTTCAATCCCGTCCTGCTCCTCGTCCTTCCGGCGCTCCTGATGATGATCTGGGCCGTGACCGACACTAGCGGCGCGATCGTGGCCGCGCTCGGGATGAGCCTGATCGCGCTGCTGCGGTGGATGGCTGTGGACTCGACGAACCGGGCGGCCAAGAAGCGTCTCCGGCTCGCCACCGATTACGCCGCCGCCTACGTCCTACCCGAAGATCTCGACTATCCCTGCCAGATGCTGCTTCGCCGCGCCCAGGACGCCGTGGACGCGATCCTGAACTCCCAGGTGAACAGGGCAGGGCTGATCGACACCATCGACAATCGGGTGACGTTGCCGGAGGAGGTGTGGCAGATCGCCCAGCGGCTGGCCAAGCTGTCGTCCATGCACGCCGAGCACGGCCGGCTCATCCCGCGCGACCTGCCCACCGGCATGGAGGACGCGTTCAAGCCGTACACCACGGCGCTGGACGCGGCCTGGACGTCGCTGTCGCGGCGGGTGCGCCACCTGGAGAAGTACGCCAAGCAGGTGGTCAAGGCGGACAGGGTCTTCCACGCGCACCGGCGGCTGGAGGCGCTGGCCGCGCGGACGCCGGACTACCAGCAGCTGATCGCCGAGACCGTCCACGACGAGCAGGCCCGTACGCACATCAAGGAGCTGTCCGACCAGGCCGCGCACGTGCGCAAGCTGTTCGAGGAGAGCATCTTCCAGGCCCGGCAGGCCGCCGGTGAGCTCATCAGGACTCCACCTTCCTGAGCAGCTCCAGCGTCCTGCGCATGCCGGCCTCGTTGCCGAGGCTGCGGTAGATGTCCCTGGCCTGCGTCAGTGGCTCGACGGCCGCGCGCGGCCCGCCCGAGTCGAGGTGCGCCTCGCCGAGGTAGCGCAGGCTGAGCGCCATCCACCACCGGTCGTCGAGCTCCTCGAAGGCGTGTACGGCCCGGCGCAGCTCATGCTCCGACTCCTCGATCCGGCCCAGCCTGGCCAGCGCCCGCCCGGCCGACAGCGCGGTGCGCGCCACTCCCCAGGAGTCGCCGAGCGCCACCAGGATCTCCTCCGCCCGCCGGACGAAGTCGAGCTCGCGCAGCCCGTTGGACGGGTCGCCGACCTCACCGGCGGCGCGCAGGCAGCGGGCCTCCTCCCACAGCTCGCCCCGCTGCCGGAACATCTCGGCGGCGCGGTCGAGGCTGAACCCGGCCTTGGTGAAGCCCTCCAGAGCGGCCCGGTGCTCGCCTTCGCGGTGCCGGCCGCGGGCCTGCGCGGCGAGCACCTCGCCGTAGGCACGCAACGTCTGGGCCTCGGAGTAGCGGTTGCCCGCGTGCTTGAACACCTCAAGGGCGTCTTCGAGCAGTTCCCTGGCCTCCTCGGGCCGCCGCTCGGCCAGCCGCATCTCGGCGAGGTTGCGCTGGGTGCGGGCCATCCACCAGAAGTCCTCTTCGCCCTTGAAGGAGGTGATGGCACCGATCAGGTAGGACTGCGCGCGGTCGAGGTGGCCGTCGTTGAACAGGGCCATGCCGATCGCCCGCATCGCCCGCGCCGCCCACCACGTCTCGCCCAGGTCGGTGAAGATCTCCAGCGCCTGCTCGGCGCCCGCCCGGCCCTGCTCGTGCCCGCCGAGACCGCCCTGCACGGCCGCGCGGTCGAGCAGCGCGATGCCCAGGGCGCGCCGGTCGCCGGTGCGCCGCGCGGCCTCGCAGCCCGCCTCGGCCACGGCGTGCCAGTCGGTCCAGTAGGCGCGCAGCGAGTGGCACAGCGAGCAGAACGCCCTGGCCAGCCCCGAGGTCAGCTCCCACAGCTCCAGGCTCCTGGCCAGGTTGATCATGGCGAGCAGCGAGAGCCGCTCGGCGTTGAGCCAGTCGCCCGCGTGCGTCTGACCCTCGATGCCGGAGCTGCGCCCGCCGCGGCTCCAGTCCTGCGGCCAGCGTTCCTGGGCCGCCTCCTCCGCGCGGCGGCGGTAGCCATACAGCACCCGCTCGATCGCGGCCCGGCGCCGGCCCTGGTCGTCCTCCTCGGCCAGCTCGGTGGCGAACAGCCGGACCAGGTCGTGCAGGCGGTAACGCATGGCGCCGGTCTGGTCGACGCCCGAGCTCTCGGCGAGCTGCGCGTCGATCAGCGCCTCCAGCTGGTCGGCGCCGTCGAGCCCGGAGATGTCGAGCAGCTCGCCCGCCACCCAGCCGGGCACGTCGGGCGAGGTGAGCGCGGACAGCAGGCGCAGCAGGCGGCGCTGCATGCCGGTGCAGTCGTCGTAGCTGAGCTGCACGGAGGCGCGCACGCTCTTGTCGACGGTCTGCGCGAGTTCGAGCTGGTCGAGGCGGCGGCGCTCGTCGGCCAGCCGGTCGGCCATCTGGCGCAGCGTCCAGTGCTCGCGGGTGGCCAGCCGGCCGCCGCAGATGTTGATCGCCAGCGGCAGGTAGTCGCAGATCCGGACGATCTCCTTGGCCGAGGCGAGGTCGTCGACCACCCGATCGCCGCCGGCCAACCTGGCCAGCAGTTCCACGCCGTGGGCCTCGCTGAAGACGCCCAGCTGGGTGTCGTAGGTGCCGTTGAGGAACAGCGGCTGGCGCGAGGTGACCAGCACGGCGCACCCCGGCTCGGCCGGGATCAGGGACTTGACCTGGCCGGCGCCGTGCGCGTTGTCGAGGCCGATGAGGATCCTGCGGTCCTTGGTCCACGTCAGCCAGAGCTTACGCAGCTCGTCGAGGCCGCCGGGATCGGTGGTCAGCCGCACGCCCAGCGCGCGCAGGAACCCGATCAGCACCTCCTCCGGGCGCACCGGGGCGTCGACGCCGCCCCGCAGGTCGGCGTAGAGGCGCCCGTCGGGGAACGCACCGGCGACCTCCTGCCCGAACCTGGCCGTCAGCGCCGACTTGCCGACGCCGCCCCGTCCGTACACGGAGACGACCAGCGGCGGTGAGACATCTCCGGCCTTGGACCTGCGCCGCTCTCCGAAGACCGTCCGCAGCTCGGCGAGCGACTCGACGCGGCCGGTGAAGTGCTCGGGCACGGGCGGCCACTGGTCCGGCGGACGCGAGGACGGCTCGGCCGTGATCTCGCGCTTGGGCCGCCCCTCGGTCGTGGCCCAGGTGGTCAGGCCGACGAGGAGCGCCGCGATCATCGTCACACCCACCTTCGCGATGGGCGGGATGTCCCAGTCGACGGAAGCGGCGAGAATGCTGGCCGCCGCGGCCGCGACGCCGGCCGAGACCGGCGCGGCCCATGGCACCTTCCTGCGCCGCGAACGCGGCTTCTCCGGCAGCTGCCCTGTCAAAGAACCCCCTCCGGGGGTGATTCAAGCGGATGGGGTACGGCCTGCGCCAGCCGTACCCCATCATTCAGCTAAAGGCCGATCACCGGACAGGTGGCCGTCACCGTCTTGGCCGGATCACTCTCCGACGTCGCGGTGAGCTTGACCTTGCCGAGCCGGTCACCACCCGAGGCGCGCACGGCGTTGACCGTGACCGCCTCCTGCTTGCCGAAGTCGACGGCGGCCAGGGCGTTGGGCAGCTGGGCGGTCCAGCCCTTGCCCTGCACCTCGGCCTTGAGCCGGTAGACGTCGGAGTTGAGGTAGGAGCTGACGTCCTCGGGGTGCTGCCCCTGCGCCGGGGCCGCCTTACCCGTGTTGAACAGCGGGAACTTGCAGGTCGTCACGCCCTTGCCGGCCGGGATCCCGGCCGCGGGCAGCAGCTTGACGCCGCGCTTCTGCGGGCCCGCGCCGTCGAGCGAGCGGATCGCGACCGTGTACGACAGCGTGCCCTTGCGGTCGCGCTTCAGGTCGGTCACGTAGAAGTGCAGGCGGTTGGCCTGGTCGACGTACTCGTACTGGCTGCCGGAGCCGGTGCCCGCGTGGAAGAGGGCGTCGGACAGCTGGCGGTAGTCGCCGATCGTGATCGGCACCTTGGTCCCGTCGGGCATGACGTAGTCGGTCATCCCGATGTCCTGCGGGTTGGCGTCGATCACCCACTCGAACGGCGAGCGGTCCTGGTTCTTGGTCTTGGCCACGAGCACGCCGGAGTCGGGGGTGAAGGAGTCGGTGCCGACCCGGTCGACGACCTCGACCGTGTAGTTCTCGTAGCCGCCGCCGTCGCAGAGCGGGTTGGTCTGCGTGCTGCAGGCCGGGCTCTTGTCGCCGGTGTCGAAGGAGATGTTGACGCCTGACAGCTCGTTCTGGCCCGGCTGCACCTCGCGGGCGATGACCTTGGCCTTGACCAGGCCCGACTCGTCCAGGGCCTCACGTGACAGACGCAGCACGTTCTGCTCGTCGACCATCCCCAGCTTGATCTTGTTGCGCAGCATGTGCTGGGCGCCCATGGAGGCGCCGGAGGTCGGCGGGATCAGCCAGCGGGAGTGCGGGCCGCCGGGGCCGTTGAAGCTGCCCCGGCTGAGCATCTCCCAGATGCCGGTGTAGGCGCGGCGGGCCGGGACGCCGTACGGGTTGTTGTAGTTGTCCAGTACGCCGAGGATGTGGCTGAACTCGTGGGCGTACACGGCCATGCCGGAGCTCTCGGCCTGGACGGAGTCGACGCCGATGTTGGCGTTGGGCCAGAAGTTGGAGCCGGCCTGCCAGGAGGTCCAGTCGACGTAGCGGGTCTGGGCCCAGTTCGGCAGGGCGGGGTCGGGCGGACCCCACTCGTCGGTCACGTCCTCCTCGGTAGGAAATTTCATCATCCCGAACTCCTGCCAGGTGGACGACTCGTCCTGGCCGGCGCTCACGTAGAAGATGAAGTCGAACTGCTTGGCCGCCTCTTCGCCGATCGCGCCGACGAACGCGGCGTGACCGTCGGTACGCAGGTTCTTGTCGCACGAGTCGCCCGCCGGGCAGGCGGTGCCACCCTGGAACTCCATGGCGTACTCGTGGTCCTTGCCCGGCATGGTGTACGGCCCGAAGCCGGTCAGCTCGACCCCGTAACGCCCACCGGAGTCCTCCATCCAGTACTCGTGGATGGTGTGCCCCTTGTTGAGGTCGTTCGGGGTGTTGAGGAAGTCCTGGTAGAACTTCGCCACCTGGTCACGCGGGATGTCGTGAGCCTCGGCGCTCGGGTTGCGGTAGATCGTCGAGTTCTTGGGCTGGGTGACCACGAACTGCTGGTTCGGGTAGTCCAGGAGCACCAGCGCGCCCTTGAAGGTGCGCTTGGAGCCCTTGACGGCCGGGTCGTTCCAGCGGGTGCCCGGCACCTTCTTGTAGTCCGCCCACGTCATGTGGTCGGGGTTCTCCCAGATCTGCGGGTCGATCGGCTCGATGCCGCCCACCGAGCGGCTGCGCAGAGCCTGGGCGTCCGAAGGCGCGTCCTGTTGCCAGGGCTGGGTCTGCGGCCAGTGGTTCTGCCGCCAGGGGTACTCGGGATCGTCTGTGGGGGGTGCTGCGGAAGCCGGGGTCGCCACAAGGCTCATCGGAATCAGCACGAGGGCCGCCAGCAGACCTTTCAGCAGCTTCTTGGGGGCAATCACGGATCGACGTTATAGACGAAGTTGACGGAGATCACCGATCAGTTGTAGGGAAGACTTGTGGCGTGTCCTCCGACAAATGACGAAATATCCAGGTGACGTGGTGGCGGATCTCCAGCGGACCGTGGACGAGCTGGCCGCTCGCCTTGACAGACCGCTGTTGCTGGAGGACCGCGTGCAACGCGTCGTCGTCTACAGCGAGCAGAACGGCGCCATGGACGACGTCCGCCGCGACTCGATCCTGCGCCGGCACTCCACCCCCGAAGTACGCCAGTGGGTGCGGTCGGCCGGGATCCACGAAGCCGCCGGGCCGTTACGCATCCCGGGCGCGCCGCACCTGGGCCTGCTCCCCCGGGTCTGCGTTCCGGTACGGCACGAGGCCGGGCTGCTGGGCTTCCTCTGGTTCATCGACTCCGGCCCGGCCATGTCCGACGCGCGGATCGCCGAGGCCGCCGCGGCGGCGCCCGCCCTGGCCCTGACCCTCTACCACGAGAGCCTGGCCACGGGGCTGGCCTCGCACCGGGAGCTGGAGGCGGTCACCGGCCTGCTGCTCGGCGAGCGGGACTCGGCCCGGCAGCTGATCGAGGCCGGCGCCTTCCCGCAGGCTCAGCCGGTGACCGTACTGGTGGCCAGGCCGCTGTCGGACGAGCCGGACGAGGCGCTGCGGCTCGCGCTGGAGCAGGGCCTGCTCGCCCTGCGGCGACGGCTGAGCGGGCACCACCCGCTGCACCTGGTCCGCTACGACCACGCCGTGCTGCTGACCGCGGGCGGCGCGATGGCGGCCGACGAGCTGCACGCGGCGATGTCGATCCCGGTGGTGGTCGGGATCGGGCGGGCCAGGCCGGCACTCGCCGAGGCCGCCGAGTCGTACACGGAGGCGCGGCACGCGGCCGAGGTGGCCGCCCGGGTGCCCGATCTCGGCCGGTCGGTGGAGTGGGCCCGGCTCGGCGTCTACCGGATGCTCACCCATCTTCCGCACCACGAGCTGCATCCGGGGCTGGCGGAGCTGCTCACCGACGAGCAGTATCTGCCGCTGCTGGAGACGTTGGAGACGTACCTGGATCTGGCGGGCAGCGCGGTGGCCACGTCGCGGGCGCTGCGCCTGCACCGCACGTCCCTGTACTACCGGCTGCAGCGGCTGGAGGAGCTGGCCCGCACCGACCTGAAGGACGGCGGCGAGCGGCTGGCCCTGCATCTCAGCCTCAAGCTCGCCCGGCTCTCCGGCAGCTACCGGCCCAGGGAAGCGCGGCCCGGCACATGATTGCATGCCTGGCCAAGCTCACGTTTAATGCCCAGAAGGAAAGCTCAGCGGGTAAAGACCACAAGGTCTCAGCCCAGCGGGTAGATCCAGCAGGTCATCCGACGGGAGGTCCTCTTGCCGTCCGCGAAGCGTGCCGCATCTGGCCGAGCACCGACACTCGGCAGGCGCACGCCCGCGCCCATCGTCCTCCACTCCGCCCCGCTGGTGCTGCCGATCGGTGCCGACCCGCTGCGCGGCGCCGCGGTCGCGGTCCGGGGCGAACGCGTCCTCCAGGTGGGGCTCCGGGAGGAGCTGCTCGCCTACTTCCCCGTCACCCGGGAGCAACGCTGGCCGGGGATGATCGTGGCGGGGCTGGTGGACGCCTGCGCCACGGCGGCCGTGCCGCCGCCCGGGGTGACCGCGCGGGCCGGCGTCGCCGCCGACCCGGCCGAGCCGGCCCGGCTGCCCGGCGTCTCCTATGTCGAGGTGTCGTACGAGTCCGAGCAGGTCTGGGAGGAGACCGGCCGCGACGCGGTCATCACCGCCATCCGCGAGGTCGACCGGCCGCGTACGGTGGGCATCGCCGCGTACACGCCCGACCCGCAGGTCCTTGAGGACGTAGCGGTGCTGGCCAGGACCTTCGGCCTGCGGCTGCTGGCCGACCTGGACCGCCATTCTCCCGCGGCGCTCGACGAGGCGGGCATCCTGGGGCCGCACTGCCATGTGGCCTGCGACCGGCCGCTCGATCCCGGCGAGCGCAAGCTGCTGCGGCTGCGCAAGAGCGTGGTCGCCCTCTGCCCGTCGCCGCCCGACGACCTGCCGGCGCTCCTGGACGAGGGCAACCGCGTCGCCTTCGGCACCCGCGCCCCCGCCTCGGCCGGCCCGGTGGCCGATCTGCTCACCCTGGCCAGGTCCATCAGGCAGTACGCCAAGGGGCGCGGGCAGCGGTCACCGGGACTCGACCGCAGGCTGGTCGAGGCCGCCACGCTGGGCGGGGCGCGGGCGCTCGGCATGTCGAGCGGGGCGGGCCGGATCGGGGCGCTGGGGCCGGGCAGCCGGGCCGACTTCGCGGTGTTCGACGCCCGCGGCCGTTACCCGTACGCCGCCCTGCTGAGCGGAGCGCCTTGCCTCGCCACGGTCGTCGGCGGCGCGGTCATCGGTGACACGGTCGAAGGCGGCGCGGTCGTCGAGAGCTGAGTGGTGCCTAGCGTGGCTGGCCGTCGATCACCCCGAGCAGCTCCTTGAGCTGGTGCCGCTGGTCATCGGACAGGACCGCGAACAGGTCCTGACCCGCCTGCCTGCGCGCCTCCCGCGACCGCTCGTGCATCGCGCGGCCGGCCGGCGTGATCACGACCAGCGTGGAGCGCCGGTTGGCCGGATCGACCTCCCTGCGCACCAGGCCCGCCTGCTCCAGGGTGTCGATGACCGGCGTGACCGAGCGCGGCACGATCCTGAGCTCGTCGGCGAGCTGCACCATCCTGAGTGGCCGGTCGGCGTCGGCGAGCGCGCGCAGCGCCCGCGCCTGCCCGGGGTTCACGCCGAGGGGCGCGAGGCGATGCGCGTAACCGTGCCGCAGGCGGCGGCTGACCCGGTGCAGGAGCTCCGACAGCTCCACGTCCTCCATGCCGGATAGCTTAGCCGGAATAAGTATGAGTTAACCTCTGTTTGAGGGAGCATCTGATTAGGAGGCCTACTTGGCCGAGGAACCACGCGCGCCCTTGCGGCGCATCATCAAACTCTTCCGCGCCTACCGAGGGCGGCTGGCCGTGGTCGGCGCCCTCATCCTGCTGTCGTCACTGGTCTCGCTGGCCTCGCCGTTCCTGCTGCGCGAGGTGCTGGACGTGGCGATCCCCTCCCGCGACGCCATGCTGCTCGCGCTGCTGGCCCTGGGCATGATCCTGGCCGCGGTGATCACGAGTGTGTTCGACGTCCTGCAGACGCTGGTGTCCACCACGGTCGGCCAGCGGGTCATGCACGACCTGCGCACCTCCGTCTACGGCCACCTGCAGCGCATGTCGCTGGCCTTCTTCACCCGTACCAAGACCGGTGAGGTCCAGTCGCGCATCGCCAACGACATCGGCGGCATGCAGTCGGTGGTCACCTCCACCGCCACCTCGCTCATCTCGAACCTGACCACCGTGATCGCCACGGTCGTGGCCATGCTGGCGCTCGACTGGCGGCTGACCGTGATCTCGCTCCTGCTGCTGCCGGTGTTCGTGGGGATCAGCCGCAAGGTCGGCGCGGAGCGCCGCCGCATCACCACTGAGCGGCAGCGGAAGCTGGCCGTGATCTCGTCGATGGTGCAGGAGTCACTGTCGATCAGCGGCATTCTGCTCGGCCGTACGATGGGCCGCTCGCCCGCGCTCACCGAGCGCTTCGCCGACGCCTCCGACGAGCTGGCCGAGCTGGGCGTCCAGTCCAGCATGGCGGGGCGCTGGCGGCAGTCGTCGATCCAGATCGTCATGGCCGCGATGCCCGCGCTGGTCTACTGGGCGGTCGGCTACACCGGCGTGATCTCCGTCGGCACGCTGGTGGCGTTCACGACGTTGCAGGTCAGCCTGTTCAGGCCGGCGGTGTCGCTGCTGCGGCTCGGAGTCGAGGTGCAGAGCTCGCTCGCGCTGTTCGGCCGCATCTTCGAGTACCTGGACCTGTCCATCGACATCCACCCGGGCACGCGTACGCTGAGCGGCGTCCGCGGCGAGGTCCGCTACGAGCGGGTCGACTTCTCCTACGACGAGGAGCCCACGCTCAGCGACGTGGACATCACCGTGCCGCCGGGCACCAGCCTTGCCGTCGTCGGCGAGACCGGCTCCGGCAAGACGACGCTCAGCTACCTGCTGCCCCGGCTCTACGACGTGACCGGCGGCCGGGTGACGATCGACGGGGTGGACGTCCGCGACCTCACCTTCGAGACGCTGGCCGAGACGGTCGGCGTGGTCTCCCAGGAGACGTACCTGTTCCACGCCTCGATCGCCGAGAACCTGCGCTTCGCCCGGCCGTCGGCCACGGACGAGGAGCTGGCGGAGGCGGCCAGGGCGGCGCGCATCCACGACCACATCGCCTCGCTGCCCGACGGCTACGAGACGCTGGTGGGCGAGCGCGGCTACCGGTTCTCCGGGGGAGAGAAGCAGCGGCTGGCCATCGCCCGCACCCTGCTGCGCAACCCGCCGGTGCTCGTGCTCGACGAGGCGACCAGCGCCCTCGACACGCAGACGGAGCGGGCCGTACAGGAAGCGCTGGACACCCTCGCCGAAGGCCGTACCACGATCATGATCGCGCATCGCCTCTCCACGGTCCGTGACGCGGACCAGATCGTCGTCCTGGACGGCGGCCGGGTCGTCGAGCGCGGCACGCACGACACGCTGATGTCGGTGGAGGGCCACTACGCGGCCCTGGTGGACCGGGACCGCCCACTCGAACCGGTCTGACCGGCCCGCGAGCCGCCGCCCTGGAGATCGCCGGACGGCACACCGTAGTCTCGGACAGGTGCACACCACCAGGTACGCCCCCAACGGCATGGTGTCCAGCGTCGACCACCTCGCCTCCTCCGCCGGAGTGGCGGCGCTCGAGCGCGGCGGGTCGGCCGCCGACGCGGCCATCGCCACCAACGCCGTCCTGGCCGTCACGGCGCCGCACATGTGCGGGCTCGGCGGCGACCTGTTCGCCCTGATCCACGATGGCTCGGGATCGGTCAACCCTGGGCAGGCAGGCTCGGGGAGTGCGGTGAGCGCGCTGAACGCGTCCGGGAGGGCCGGCTCGGGCGCCGACCCGGACCGGCTGCGGGCCGAGGGACACCGGCGCATGCCGCACCAGCACGACATCCGCTCCGTGCCGGTGCCCGGCTGCGTGGACGGCTGGCTCGCGCTGCACGCCAGGCACGGCCGTCTCCCGCTCGCCGACCTGCTCGAACCGGCGATCCGCCTGGCCCGCGACGGCTTCCCCGCCTCCCCGCTGATGCTCGCGGGCGCGCGCGTGGCGTCCCAGAGCCCCGGCAGTGGCGACTTCGCGACCGTACGCAGGGCGGGCGACCGCGTGTCGCGCCCCGGTGTCGCCCGTACGCTGGAGGCCATCGCCGCGTCGGGACGCGAGGGCTTCTACGGCGGCGAGTTCGGCGCGGGCCTGCTCGAAGTCGGCGGCGGCGAGTACGCGGAGTCCGATCTGGCCGGCCCGCTCGCCGACTGGGTCGAGCCGCTGAAGGTGCGCGCCTTCGGCCATGACGTCTGGTCGATGCCGCCGAACTCCCAGGGCTACCTCCTCCTGATGTCGCTCGGCATCGTCGAAGGGCTCAGCCTGCCGGTCTCGCCGGGCCACGCCGCCTGGGCCCATCTGCTGGCCGAGGCCGCGCGCATCGCCGGGCACGACCGTCTCGACGTACTCCATGAGAGCGCGAAGGACCTGCTCACCTCCGGCGAGATCGCCCGCCGGCGCTCACTGATCGACCCGGCGGCGCCGCTGAGCGTGCGAACCCCGAGCGCTGACGGCGACACGACCTATCTGTGCGCGGTGGACGGCGACGGCATGGGCGTGTCCTTGATCCAGTCGAACGCGGCCGGGTTCGGCAGCCTGCTGTTCGAGCCGCGTACCGGGATTAACCTCCACAACCGGGGCATCGGCTTCTCGCTCACGCCCGGCCACCCCGCCGAGTACGCTCCCGGCCGCCGCCCGCCCCACACCCTCGCGCCCGCGCTGATCACCCGCCCGGACGGCTCGCTCCGCTCGGTCGTCGGGACGATGGGCGGCGACGCGCAGCCGCAGATCCTGCTCCAGGTGATCACCCGGCTGCTCAAGTACGGGGAGACGCCCGGTCAGGCCGTCTCCGCGCCCAGATGGCGCCTGAGCCCCGGCGACACCGGCTTCGACACCTGGGCCGCCCCGGCCGACCCGGTCATCGACCTGGAGGAGGGCGCCACCTGGGCGGACGGCCTGTCGGCCCTCGGACATGAGGTGTCCGCCCGGCCGTACGGGAGCCTGTTCGGGCACGCGCACGTCATCGACGTACGCCCGGACGGGATGCTGGCCGGAGCGGCCGATCCACGCGCACTCATCGGCGCCGCGCTCGGGCGGTAGCGGTAATACCGGAGGCAGGGTTCGGGGCGTGGCGCTGGGTAGGAGAACGCGTATGACCGAACAACCTCCGGACCGATACGGCTTGAGCGACGAGCAGAAGATCGAGGTCGACGAGTGGACCGACGACCTCGGCCTCAACCACGACATAGAAGAGGACGACCCCGCGCACGAGGACACGCTCGACGAGCGGCTGCGGCGCGAGGCACCCGACCGGGAGCGCGCCTCCCGCCCCTCGCACCGGCTCACCCAGCCCGACGAAGGGCTGGTGCCCGACACGGAGAGCGAGGAGTGGGGCGAGGATTGGGGGCAGGACGACGGCGACCTGTCCGCCGAGGAACGCGCGGTCCGCGTCGACCCCGACGACGAACTGAGGTGAGCCGCTCCAGCGCGGTCGGCAGACCGTCGTGACGAACCTGGGCGAGCCGCCTCAGCGCGAGATGAGGAACTCAGGCGAGCCGCCTCAGCGCGGGCAGCAGGGCGGGCAGTTCGTCGACGATCATGTCGGCGGCCCGCGCCTGCGGCCGCTCGGCGTGCAGATATCCCCAGGGACCCCGGCGCAGCAGCGCCGTCCGCATGCCCGCCCGAGACGCGGGGAGCACGTCGTTGTCCAGCCGGTCACCCACATAGAGAATCTCGGCGGGCTCCCGCCCGGCGATGGCCGCCACCTTGGCGAAGAACTCGGGGGCGGGCTTGGACACCCCCCAGCCCTCAGAGGTGTGCACCGAGTCGACGGGTAGGTCCATGGCGACCAGCGCGTCATAGGCCCTGGCCGGCTGGTTGCCCGCGACGATCACCTGGTACCCCACCGCACGCAGGGCCTTGAGGGCCTCGCGGACATCGGGGTAGAGGTCGTCGGCGTCGAAGTGGTTGCGCAGGCTGTGGGGTTCGTCCCGCTCCCAGGCCGCTATCTCGGCCTCGACGTCGAAGCCGGGCCGTACGAGCTGGAACGCCTCGCTGTGGGAGCGGTCGAGCGCGGCCATTCCGCCGAGCGCGCCCATCAGCACGAAACTGCTCACGCCGAGCCGGTCGGCCCAGCGGGACCAGATGCGGGTCTCGTCGATGAGCGTCTCACCGACGTCGAACACCACTGCCTTGATCATCAAACCTCCTGGTTAGTCCCCCCAACTGTACGGATTCCTCATCGATCTCCAGCAAGGGGACATGTCATCCGCGAGGCGGGTGACGCCAAGAACCGGCAGCTTCAAGAGCACCGCGCGCCGAACGACGCCCTGCCGATGACCACCGACCGAGTCGACGAGAGCGTCTCGGGACTGGCGGCTTGAGCTTCCTGGTTTTCGAGTGTGTTCGACTCCGGCACGTGGAATACTTAGCGTGCCCGTTCGAACACGAAGGGACAGATTCACATGGTCGCCATGACAATTCGCCCCGAGAGCACCGAGTTGGAGCAGACGAGCGTGTGCGACGCCGCCGCCCCCAGCGAGAGCCGTCTGCCCGGGACCGCTCGCGAGTTGTTCGATGCACTCCCCCCTCTGCCCGGTCTTCGGCAAGAGGTCATCGAAGGCAACTTGATCGTGAGCCCTATGGGCAGCCCTGAGCATGGCTGGATGGCCATGGACCTGTTTGATGCCCTCCTGCCGCTCAGGAAGGAGCGCGGCTGGCGGGCCGCTGTGAGCACCGTGAGCATCTGCATCGAGGGCTCACGTGACTCAGTGACACCTGACTATGTGCTGTCGCCACCGGATTGCCGCCGCTGGGGCGAATACGAGCTGCTGTCCTCCCACCTATTCCTGGTGGCCGAAGTGGTCTCATCGAGCAGCGTCCAGCGCGATCACCACGAAAAGCGGGAGATCTACGCACAGGGCGGGGTGCCGGTCTACTTGTTGATCGATCCGATCGCCGAACAGCCGGCGGCCACCGTGTTCAGCGACATCAAGGACGGCTCCTACAGCACGACGACCAGAGTGGTTATGGGAACCCCTCTCTACCTGCCCAAACCGATCGACTTCGAGCTCGACACCTCCATCTTCAAGGCGTGAGCCCGTTCGCATACGAAGGGACAGATTCGCATGGTCGCCATGACGATACGTCACGAGGAGACTACCGAGCAGGAGGCCCAGCAGGAACAGGAGCAGGAGCAGATGTGCGGGAAGGAGCTACCACGCACCGCTCGAGACTTGTTCAACGCTCTCCCCGAACTCCCTGGCTTCCGAGCCGAAGTCATCGAAGGAAACCTGATCGTGAGCCCAGTCGGCACCCCCGAGCACGCCGATCACGCCGTGGCCCTCCTCTTGGCGCTCCTGCCCGTCATCAACGAACACGGCTGGCGGGGGCGGCCCGGCAGCGTGGATGTGTGCATCGAGGGGCCACGAGACCCGGTCCAGCCTGACTTTGTCCTGGCTCCGGCCGACTGTCCGCGCTGGGGCGACCGTGAGCTGCTTTCCTCGGGCCTGATCATGGTCGCCGAGGTCGTCTCAGCCGGAAGCACCCTCAGAGACCGTGTAGAGAAGCCTCCCCTCTACGCGAGCGGCGGCGTGCCGATCTACCTGTTGATCGACATGGTCGCCACACCTCCCGCCATCACCGTCTACAGCGACATCAGGGACGGCGCCTACCGCACGTCCGCCACTGTCGAGGTCGGCACGCCGCTCCTGCTCCCCCACCCCATCGACGTCAAGCTCGAGACCACCATCTTCACGGCCTGAGCCGCTCCAGACGCAGGGACGAACTCAACATTGACCGCCTCTCGCACACCACACGCGAAATGTCCCTGGACCGGTAATCAGCGCATGCCCGTGACCGCGCGGGAGCTGTTCGATGCCCTCCCCGAACTCCCCGGCTTCCGGGGCGAGGTCATCGACGGGAACCTGATCTTGACTCGCATTGGGACTCCCGAGCATGCCGACTGCGCGATAGCGCTCTTCCGGGCGCTCATACCTGTCCTGGACGAGCATGGTTGGGAAGGATCTACCGGCAACGTCGATGTGTGCGTCGAGGGGCCACAAGATCCCGTCGAGCCCGACTTCGTCCTGGCTCCCATCGATTGCCCCCGCTGGGACGATCGGGAGCTGCTGTCCTCCGGCCTGATCATGGTCGCCGAAGTCGTCTCCACCAGCAGCGCCCGAAGAGACCGGGAAGACAAGCCCCCGCTCTACGCGACCGGCGGCGTGCCGATCTACCTGCTGATCGACGCGATCGCCGAGCCGCCGTCCGTCACCGTTTACAGCGGCATCGACGACGGTGTCTACCGGACGACGGCCACCGTGCCCGTCGGGACCCTGCTCCGGCTGCCCGCCCCGATCGACGTCGAGCTCGACACCTCCATCTTCAAGGCGTGAGCCTCAAGGCGTGAGCTTCTCCATCGCCTTGGCGATGCGCTTCTCCGACACCGGCGTGGGCGTGCCCAGCGTCTGGGCGAAGAAGCTGACCCTGAGCTCCTCGATCATCCAGCGGATCTCCAGCACGTCCGGATCCGAGCGTCGCGCCGGGTGGAGCCGGGCCAGCAGGTCCTCGTAGGCGTCCTCCACCTTGTGCACCCGGTCCATCCACTCCTCGTCCCGCCACGGCTCCTCGGGGAGCTTGGTCAGGCGGCGTTCGATGGCTCGGATATAGCGGAGTATGTCGGGGAGGCGGCGATAGCCCGTCGCGGTGATGAAGCCCGCGAAGACGAGCTTGCCCAGTTGGTCGCGGACGTCCGAGGTGGAGGCGCTCTGCCGCAGGGCGTCAAGGCGGGTGCCGATCGCGTGCCACACGGTCAAGATCTGCTCCGTGCGCCCCAGCACCTCGGCCGAGGTCTCGTACACGTGCGCCCGTACGTGCTGATAGAGCCGGTCGAACGAGACCGGGTCCCAGGCGGGGCCGCCCAGGTCGAGCATGAGCTTGTCGATCGCCGCGTTGACCACGTCGTCGAAGAGCGCCACCGCGCCCCCGTGCGGGCTGCGCGAGAGGGCCAGTTTGGCCTGGTTGGACAGGCCGCCCAGCAGCGACTTGGCCGGGTTGGTGACGTTGAGCAGGAGCAGGCGGCGGGTGCCCGGCCAATGGGAGCGGCGCTGTTCGGCCTCCGTCTCGAAGATCTTGATGGACACGGAGTCGCCGTCGTCCACCAGCGCCGGGTAGCCCTTCATGCGGCCCTGCTCGAAGACCTTGGGCAGGGTGCCGAAGCTCCAGGTGTGCAGGCCCGACTGCTCCAGGTCGTCGGCGGCGGCCGAGAGCGTCTTGCGCAGGCGCGGCGCCAGGCGCCGTTTGAGGGCGTCGAGGTCCTTGTCCTCGGCGATCGTGCGCTTGCGCTCGTCGATCACCCGGTAGGTGATGCGCAGGTGGTCGGGGACCTGGTCGAGCTGCCAGGCGTCGTGCGGCACGCGTACGCCGGTCAGCCGCAGCAGCTCCCGCTCCACGGCCTCCAGCAGGGGTTCGCCGCCCTGGCGTACGCCTTCGAGCACCTGCTTGGCGTAGTTGGGAGCGGGGACGAAGTTGCGGCGCAGGTGCTTGGGCAGCGACCTGATCAGGGCGGTGATCAGCTCGTCGCGCAGGCCGGGGATCTGCCAGTCGAACCCGTCGGAGCTGACCTGGTTGAGCACCTGCAGCGGCACGTGCACCGTGACGCCGTCGGCGTCGGCGCCGGGCTCGAACTGGTAGGTCAGCTTCATCCGCTGGCCGAGCTGCCGCCAGTTGTCGGGGTAGTCGTGGGCGCTGACGTCGGCGCCCTCGTTGACCAGCATCTCGGGCGAATAGGTCAGCAGGTCGGGCTCGGTGGTCCTGACCTTCTTCCACCAGGAGTCGAAGTGCCGCGCGGACACCACGTCGGCGGGGACGCGCTGGTCGTAGAAGTCGAACAGGGCCTCGTCGTCGACCATGATGTCGCGCCGGCGGGCCCGGTTCTCCAGCTCCTCGACCTCTTCGAGCAGCTTCCGGTTGTCCTGGAGGAAGCGGTGGTGGCTGTCCCAGTCGCCTTCGACGAGCGCGTGCCTGATGAACAGCTCGCGTGACAGGTCGGGGTCGACGCGGCCGTAGTTGACCTTCCGCCCGGTCACCAGCGGCACCCCGTAGAGGGTGACCTTCTCCAGTGCGATCACCGCGCCCTGGTTCTTCTCCCAGTGCGGCTCGGAGTAGGTGCGTTTGACCAGGTGCTGGGCGAGCGGCTCGACCCAGTCGGGCTCGATCTTGGCGTTGACCCTGGCCCACAGCCGGGAGGTCTCCACGAGCTCGGCCGACATCACCCACTGGGGCTGCTTCTTGGCCAGCGCGGAGCCGGGGAAGATGGCGAAGCGGGCGTTGCGGGCGCCGAGGTATTCCTGGATCGGGCGGCGCCCGTCGGCGGCCCGCTTCTCCATGACGTCCTTGACGCCGATGTGCGACAGGAGACCCACGAGCAGCGCGGCGTGCACCTGCTGCGGGTCGGCCTGCTGACTCCCGGGCTGGGCGCCGAGGGATTGGCGGATCTGGCTGTAGATGTCCTGCCACTCGCGTACGCGCAGGTAGTTGAGGAACTCCGACTTGCACAGGCGGCGGAAGGCGCTGGAGGACAGCTCCCGCTGTTTGTCCCGCAGATGGTTCCAGAGGTTGAGGTAGGACAGGAAGTCGGACTCCGGGTCGGCGAAGCGGCGGTGCTTCTCGTCGGCCTGCTGCTGCTTGTCGACGGGCCGCTCGCGCGGGTCCTGGATCGACAGCGCGGCGGCGATGACCATGACCTCGCGCAGGCAGCCGTTCTTCTCGGCCTCCAGGACCATCCGGCCCAGACGCGGGTCGACGGGCAGCCCGGCCAGCTTGCGCCCGATGCCCGTGATGCCGCCCTGGCCGTCGAAGGCGCCCAGCTCGTGCAGCAGGCTCACGCCGTCGCGTACCTGGCGGCGGTCCGGCGGCTCGACGAACGGGAACGCCTCGATGTCGCCCAGCCCGATCGAGGTCATCTGCAGGATGACCGAGGCGAGGTTGGTGCGCAGGATCTCGGGGTCGGTGAACTCCGGCCGCTTGAGGAAGTCCTCCTCCTCATAAAGCCGGATGCAGACGCCGTCGGAGGTACGGCCCGAGCGGCCCTTACGCTGGTTGGCGCTCGCCTGCGAGATGGCCTCGATCGGCAGGCGCTGCACCTTGGTGCGGTGGCTGTAGCGGGAGATGCGCGCGTAGCCCGGGTCGACGACGTATTTGATGCCCGGGACGGTCAGCGACGTCTCGGCCACGTTGGTGGCCAGCACGATGCGGCGGCCGGTGTGGCGCTGGAACACGCGGTGCTGCTCGGCGGCGCTGAGCCGGGCGTACAGCGGCAGCACCTCGGTGTTGCGGAAGTCGGCCTTGTCGAGCGCGTCGGCGGCGTCGCGGATCTCCCGCTCCCCCGACAGGAACACCAGGATGTCGCCGGGGCCCTCGGTGACCAGCTCGCGGCAGGCGTCGACGATGCCCTGCGTCTGGTCGTCGTCCTCGTCGAGCGGCCGGTAGCGCACCTCGACGGGGTAGGTGCGGCCCGAGACCTCGACGATCGGGGCGTCGTCGAAGTGGCGGGAGAACCGCTCCGGGTCGATCGTGGCGCTGGTGATGATCAGCTTGAGGTCGGGGCGCTTGGGCAGCAGCTGCTTGAGGTAGCCGAGAATGAAGTCGATGTTGAGGCTGCGCTCGTGCGCCTCGTCGATGATCAGCGTGTCGTACTGCTCCAGCAGCCGGTCGTTCTGCAGCTCGGCCAGCAGGATGCCGTCGGTCATCAGCTTGACCAGGGTGCGGTCGCTCGCCTGGTCGGTGAAGCGCACCTTGTAGCCGACCGCCTGGCCCAGCTCGGTGCCCAGCTCTTCGGC
Source organism: Nonomuraea sp. CA-143628 (assembly GCF_050942315.1). Classification (NCBI taxonomy): domain Bacteria; kingdom Bacillati; phylum Actinomycetota; class Actinomycetes; order Streptosporangiales; family Streptosporangiaceae; genus Nonomuraea; species Nonomuraea sp. CA-143628. The sequence continues at coordinate 3,735,129 of NZ_CP192072.1, read as the reverse complement.
GATGCGCTCGGCCACCGTACGGGCGGCGATGCGGCGCGGCTGGGTGTGGCCGACCAGGCCCCTGACACCGCGGCCCAGCTCCAGGCAGATCTTCGGGATCTGGGTGGTCTTGCCGGATCCGGTCTCCCCGGCGATGATCACGACCTGGTGGTCGCGGATGGCCGCGAGGATGTCGTCCTTGCGCTGGGATACGGGGAGATTTTCCGGATAGCTGATTTCTGGTACGGCTTCGCGGCGCCGGGCGAGGCGTCGCTCGGCACGTTCCACGTCGGCGAGGATCTCCGCGGTGATCTTGTCCCGGGCCTCGCGGGAGCGTACCCGGCGCACGCCGTCGAGCCTGCGCCGCAGTCGCCGCTGGTCGCGCGGCATCAACTCGGGCAGGCGGGACTGGAGCTCGGTGAGTGGAGAGGACAACGCAGAGGTTCCCATACTGCTATCAGGATATTTGAGCTCCGCGTCCCCGGAGCCAACCCACCATGCTGCCCGACGGCGCCGGTGTCCGCATCCGAATATCCGTCGACGGTGATCGCCCAGGTAGGGCCCGCGCTCTCTGGTTGACCGTGATCGCCCAAGACGGGCCCACTCTCCCCAGAGTTGTCGCCTTGGACGACCACGGTCACTAATGAGACTCCCGAGAAGCCCATCAGGTTGCGCTCCGGACCAACCTTTCTTGATCACCCAGGTCGGAGCGTTGCGAAGAAGACGGTCTCACCGTCTCGTAGCGGCGCCCGGCCCGCCCCACCGGAGGAGCGTCCCCCTGGACAGACGCCGGCCACGGGCGGCGGGTGGGGCTCACCGTGCCGTGCCGTAAAAAATGGCTATTTGACGGCGAGAGCCGCTCCTATGATGCCCGCGTCGTTGCGCAGGCGAGCGGGTACGACGGCGGTGTCCACGTGGACGTACGGAAGGAACTTGTCCGCCTTCTTGCTCACCCCGCCGCCGATGACGAACAGCGACGGCGAGAAGAGCATCTCCACGTGCCGCAGGTACTCCTCCACCCGCCCGGCCCACTTCTCCCACCCGAGGTCGTGCTCCTCGCGGGCGTGATCGGAGGCGCGGCGCTCGGCGTCCTTGCCGTGGAGCTCGAGGTGCCCCAGCTCGGTGTTGGGTACCAGGACGCCGTCGACGAACACCGCGCTGCCGATGCCCGTCCCGAACGTCAGCATGATGACGGTCCCCATCCGGTCCCGGCCCTCACCGAACCTCATCTCCGCGACGCCGGCCGCGTCGGCGTCGTTGAGGACGGTCGCGCCGTCGAAGAGCTTCCTCGCGTCGACGCCGATCCAGGAGTGGTCGACGTTCGCGGCCGTCATGATCACGCCGTCCACGACCACGCCGGGGAACGTGACGCCGACCGGTCCCGTCCAGTCGAAGTGCTTGACGATCTCCACCACGACCTCGGACACTCCGCGCGGCTTGGCCGGCTGCGGCGTGGGGATGCGCAGGCGCTCCTCCGTCAGCCGCCCCGACGCGGTGTCCACGGGGGCGCCCTTGATCCCGGATCCGCCGATGTCAATGCCCAAAACTTCCATGTACCTCAACTCCCCAGGAAAACGCCCGATTGACGTCCGACGCCAATATTTCTGACCGTTACTGAACCGCACTTGCGTCCCCCGCGTATCTCCGGCCACAAGCGCTAACAAGGAGGCACGGATGCGGCTCCGCATCATCACACTCTGCGCTGGTGCGGTCGTCTTGAGCACGACCCTCACCGCCCCCGCACAGGCAGCGACGAATACCAAGTTTGACGTCGTGAATCTCATTTCCGACATCCAGGGGAAGGCAGCAGTCCACGATCCTAAACTGGTCAACCCATGGGGACTGGCCATGGGCAAGACCCTGTGGGTCTCCGACACGGGCACCGGCACCGCGACCGTCTACTCCGGAGCGGGCAAGAAGGAGGCGACCGAGGTGGCCATTCCCGGTGGCGCTCCGACCGGCCAGGTGTTCAACTCGGGCGAGGGCTTCACCGTCAAGGGCAAGCCCGCCACGTTCATCTTCGCCAGCCCGAGCGGCGCGATCACCGGCTGGAACGCCGAGGTGGACCCGAAGAACGCGATCATCGCGGCCTTCACCCGGGGTGCCGACTACAAGGGCCTCGCGATGGTGAACACCGACGACGGCGACTTCCTCCTGGCCGCCGACTTCGCCAACGGGCGCCTCGCCGCGTGGAACTCGGAGTTCGAGAAGATCAACCTGTCCCGCAGGGCGTTCAGGGACCCGTCGGTTCCCTCCAATTACCGCCCGTACAACGTGACGTTCAGCGGCGGCAGCGTATGGGTCGCCTATGCCCTGCGTGACGAGCAGACCGGGAAGTCCATCGCGGGCGCCGGCAAGGGTTTCGTCAGCCGCTACAACGTGAACGGGCGCCTGGTCGGGCGCATCGCGCGTACCGGGCTCAACGCCCCCTGGGCCGTGACCGCCGCGCCGAAGCAGTTCGGTGCGTTCTCCGGATCGGTCCTGGTCGGCAACTTCGGCGACGGGACGATCCACGCCTACCGCGGCAACCGCCACCTGGGCGCGCTGCGCGATGGCAACGGCAGGACGGTCTCGCTGCCGGGCCTGTGGGACCTCGAGCCGGGCACCGCCGCCACGGGCGGCGAGAACGCCCTGTGGTTCTCCGCGGGCATCGACAAGGCCCAGCACGGCCTGGTGGGCGTCCTCCGGCCCGCCGGCACGGGATCGCAGGTGAGCACGCCTTCGTCGAGTCCCACGCCGTCGAACCAGTCGTCGCACAAGCCGACGACGAAGTCCAGTCAGTCTCCGTACGGGAGTTACTGACCGGACCCGCTGAACGTTTCCGGCACGGCAGGCGCGAGCCGTGCCGGAAACAAGCTCTTGTTTTTGTACGAGTTATGTACGTCATAATGCGACTTGGATGGGATAACACGCATCCCGTGCAAGTCCATATGCATTTGTGATCGTTCTTCCAAACGGACCGTCTCCTTCCGCTCGCCCGAAGGGGGTTTCTCTCCAAGAGACCTCAGCCACGACGGGGCGTTTCCTTCTGCTCCCCGGAGGGGGTATCGCTTCTTGGGGATCCCAGCCATGACGGACCGGCTCCTTCTTTCCCCCTCGGAGAGGTGTCACTCGCTAGCGACCCCAGCCGCCACGGGCCGTTTCCCTCCGCTCCCCCGGAGGGGGTATCCCTCCTTGGGGACCCTAGCCACGACGGACCGTCTTCTTTCTCTCCCCCGAAGGACCCCAGCCAACCGCAGGCCGTTCCCTCCGCTCCCCCGGAGGGGTATCCCTCCCGAAGGACCCCAGCCACTACCGGTCGGCACAGGGGGTCGAGAGGGTCGCGTGACGAACCCCGGGGAACCTCGGTCGCTAGTCGAAGAGCCCGGTGAGCGCGGGAGTCAGGTCGGCGATGCTCCGGTAGTGCACACCGGTCATCCCCAGGGCCGTGGCGCCCGCCACATTCTCCAACCGGTCGTCGACGAACAGGCAGCGCTCCGGCGCGACGCCCGCCAACTCGGCCGCGAGCTCGTAGATCCGCCGATCGGGCTTGGCCACGCCCACCCGGGCACTGCTGACCACCGCATCGGCGAAGTAGGCCAGCCCGAGCCACTCCAGGTGCTCCTCCAGCGTGTCCATGGCGTTGGTGACCAGCACCACGGGGACCCGCCCCTGCGCCCGCGACAACAGCGCCCTGACCTCCTCATCCACCCAGAACGGCACCGCCGCGAACTCGGCGGCGGCCTGGCGGGCACGCTCGTCGCCGCCCAGCGCCACGGCGATGGACTCGACCCACTGGGCCTCGGTGATGTGACCGAGCGTGGCGGGGCCGATCAGGTCCGGGTCGAAGGCGGTCTTCCTCAGGGGCAGGCCGTAACGGGCCTCGATGTCGGCCTGAACCGCGTGGTCGAAATGGCGGAGCACTCCATCGAGATCACAGAGAACCGCGTCAAAGGTGGTCACAGCCACCCATTGTGCCGTGCCAGCTGAGCGGCCTCGATCCTGTTCCGGGTGTTCGTCTTGCCGATGGCGGACGACAGGTGGTTGCGTACCGTGCTCTCCGAGAGGCGCAGCCGCGCCGCCACGTCCGCGATCGTGGAGCCGTCGAGCGCCGCGGCCAGCACGTCGCGCTCGCGGTCCGTGAGCGGGCTGGGCCCGGCGTTCAGCGCGGCGGCGGCCAGGGCCGGATCGAGGATCCGCTCCCCCGCCACCGCCCGCCGGATCGCCGCGGCCAGCTCCTCCACCGACCCGTCCTTGACCAGGAACCCCGCCGCCCCCGCCTCCATCGCCCGCCGCAGGTAGCCCGGCCTGGCGAACGTCGTCAGGATCAGCACCACGCACTCCGGCAGCGCGGCCCGCAGTACGGGCAGCACGTCGAGCCCGCTGCGGCCGGGCAGCTCGATGTCGAGCAGCGCCACGTCGGGCCGGTGCTCCGTGGCGGCCGGCACGATCGCGTCGCCGGAGGACACCTGGGCGACGATCTCCAGGTCGTCCTCCAGCCCGAGCAGCAGCGCCAGGGCGTCGCGCATCATCCCCTGGTCCTCGGCGATCATGACCCTGATCACGACGCCCCCTCGCGCAACATCTACTTCCAGAAGGCCAGCTGGTGCTCGGCAGCGTAGTCGATCGGCCGGACGGCCCCCGGAGCCAGGGACAGGGTGCCGGACGAGACCCGCGGCCAGGCGGGCAGCCCGCGGCCGTTCGGGTCGCCGGTGCGGGCGAAGTTCGTCCAGTAGCTCATCATCTGCCCGGACAGCTTCTCCTGGGCGGGCGACAGCTTGGCCTTGGCCTCCGGGAAGATGTACGGCAGGTCGCCGGCGTGGTAGGCGCCCCAGTCGAAGTCCGCCTCCAGCGGCAGGAACATCGGCGCCTTCCGGTCGGCGAACTCGTAGCCGTAGACCGGCGCCTTCTTGGCCAGCAGGGCGTTCTGCTCATGGGTGGACCGGGCCCACATACGATCGGTCAAGACGGTAGCCCAAGCAATACTCGGCGACTTATAGCGATTTACCGGATATTTCCGGGCAATTCTCTCAGCCTTCGCTCCGAACGCATCTTTCAGCAATTTCCGGTAATCCGGAGAGGTGCCCTGGACGTCGTAATTCATCCCGACAAAGATCCGGTGCTCGTCCTTCGTCGTCCCGGCCAGGACCGGCATCGGGCTGGTGTGCCCCTTCCGCATCGCGTCGGCCGGCGACTCGGGCAGGACGTCGTTGCCGTACGCGTACGACTGGAAGGCGTTCATGATCTGCGGGACCTCGAGGATCTTCTTGACCGGCAGCGCGCGCAGGCACGCCAGGTCCGAGCAGCCGAGCTGCTTGGCGTACACCTCTCCTATAGCGCTCACCTGTGCGGCGGGCCGCCACGCGAAGGACGGCAGGGCGGGCACGCCCGGCACCATGCTGTTGGCGGGCATGTCCATCAGGGTCTCGCCGCTCTGCATGATCGCCCGCTGGAACAGGCCCTTGGCGCCCGGCGAGGCGAGCTGGCCACCGATCGACAGCGCGCCGTAGGAGACACCGAAGGCTGTCACGTTGCCCGAGTCGCCGCCGAAGGCCGCCGCGTTCCGCTTGACCCAGCGCAGCGCCTCCTGCTGGTCCTGCAGGCCGTACGTGCCCGAGTCGCGCAGCCCCGGATAGCCGAACCCGCTGAACACGCCGAGCCGGTAGTTGATCGTCACCACCACCACGCCCTTGGCGGCCAGCTTCCGGGCGTCGGAGAAGTGGCCCGCGCCCACCGCGCCGTCGCCGTGGATCCACACCATGACCGGCCGGCCCTTCCCGGGGACGGCGGGTGTGGTGACGTTCAGGAACAGGCAGTCCTCGTTGTCGCTGCTGGTCGGCGCGTAGACGCTGCCGACCTGCGGGCACATGGCGCCGGGCTTGGTGGCCTCCCGCACGCCCTGCCACGCGGGCGCGGGCTTCGGCGCCTCCCAGCGCGCCGCCGTGGCGTACTTGATGCCCTGGAACAGGCGGTTCGTGGCGGTCACCGTGCCGCGCACGGCTCCCGACGCGGTCTCGACAACCGCCGGATCCACGACAGGCCCCGGTTCGCCGGCGGACGGTTGGGCGCACCCCGTGAGGAGTACGGCCAGCGCTAGCAGAATCTTCATGCCTCCACGGTCTCCGAGGCGGGGGCGCCGACAGAAGATTCGCCTGTACGGGATCGCCCAGGACAAAAGTCCTGACGCAACGGTCGGCATTACCATCTCCGAGACAGGATTCGGTACTGAAACGGTGGGCATGAACGATCACCAGCTGCCACGTGAGGTGTGCCAGCTGTTCGCCGACGGCGGCAGAGGGCGACTCCTGCCGGTCGGTCTGCCCGAGGGCGACGTCGTGTGGCCCGACCCCGGCTACACACACCAGGGCGAGGCGTCCAGGCCCGCGTTCTGGATGAGCGACGAGGCCGTGGCGGGCGACGACTGGGCCCGGTTCCGGGCCGCCCACGCGCGCAGCGGTCTGTGGCCCGTTCTGCTGGACGAGTCCGCGCAGCCCTGGTCGATCGGGCAGATCGTGCCGGACGAGGCGCTGATGATAGATCACTTCACGGCCGAGGGGTTCATGGCCGAGGTGTGGCAGGAGTGGGTCTCCCAGATGCCGCCGGACGCCCTGGCGGAGCTGGAGCCGTTCGGCGCGCTCTGTCCGGGTCCTGCCCCGCCGGGGGTGCTGAGAGCCGACCCGGGGGCCGTCGCCGACTGGTACGCCCGTGAGCTGTCATCCAGGGGCCTGCCGCTCGGCCTGGTCGCCGCGCATCGGGGTGCCGACGCGCTGGCCGTGATGGGCTGGCAGGGGGCTTTGCACCACAACGAGTGGATGGTGCCGATGGCGGCGGTGGTGCGCAGTTGGGAGGACCGGTTCGGGATTCGGGTGGTGGGGGTCGGCTTCAACACGCTGGAGCTGAGCGTCGCCGCGCCGCCGGTCGAGCCTGAGCACGCGCTGCATGTTGCGGCTGAGCACTGGACGTTCTGTCCGGACAACGTCGTCCAGGGGCCGGGCGATCTCCAGAGTTACGCGGAGCAGATCATCGGGCGGCATTACTGGTCGTTCTGGTGGGATTAGGCATTGGGGGTTCGTGACACGACCGTCTCGGTCCCAGGTGACGGTCCGCGGTGGCTGGGGTCCTTGGGATACCCCCTCCGGGGGAGCGGGAGGAAACGGCCTGCGGTGGCTGGGGTCCTCAGAGAGATGCCCCCTGCGGGAGAGCGGAAATAGACGGCCCGTCGTGCCTAGGGTCCCTAGCGACGACGCCCCCTCCGAAGGAAAGAAGGAGCGGGTCCGTCGTGCCTGGGCCGCCAAGGAGGGACACCCCCTCCGAGGGTGCGGAAGGAACCGGCCCATGGTGGCTGGGGACCTGGGGAGGGGTACCCCCTCCGGGGGCGCGGAAGGTGCTGGGGTCCCAAGGAAGGAGACGGTCCGAGGGTCCGGCCGATTTGGCGGGCCGGACCCTTGGGTGCGGGCGTCCGTGTGACGGCCGCGCGGGCGCCGTGGCTGGCCGGCGGGTCAGGGAAGGCGGGCCACGGCGCCGTAATTGCCCGACGAGCTCGGCTGGTCCGCGCACACGGAGTCGCCGTCGGGCCGCCAGAGCGGGACCCACACCAGGCCCGGTTCCAGCAGTTCGAGCCCGTCCAGGAAGGTCGCCACCTCCGCACGTGAGCGGATCACGTGTCCCGGCAGCGTCATCGCGAGCAGGTCGTTGATGGCGGGCAGCAGTTCGGCGGGGATTCCGTCGAAGGTGGTCTGCAGGATCGCGAGGTAGCTGCCGTCCACAACGGCGTGGCACAGGCGTTTGATCACGAAGGAGGCGAGTTCGTCGTCGGTGAGGCTGTGGGTCGACAGGAGCAGCACCCCCACGGGCCGCTCCCAGTCGATGAACCGGGCCACGACCTCGTCGGCGAGCATCTCGTCGATCTGTCGTATGTCGCCCTCCACCACCCGTACGAGGTCGTTGAGGGGCTCGATGGTGACGCGCGCACTGGCCAGTATCAAAGGGTCGTTCTCGACATAGACGACGCGCACATCGGACGCGGCGGACGCGCCACGGGCGACGTCGTGTAACTGACGTCCGGGCGGCAGCGCGCTGGGCACGCCACTGCCGATGATCAGGAACTGGTCGATGCCGGCACTGGCCAGGTGGGCGACCACCCGCGCCAGGTAACGCAGAACTGCTCGCGCGGCGGAGCCGGTGACCGGAACCGCCTCGTCGTAACGGCGCACCGCATCACTGTCAACCTCGAAGTGGTTCTTCCCTCCCGCGGCGGCGTCGAGTATTCGGGTGACACTCGCGCGGGTGGTGTCAAGGTTGGTCAGATTTCGGATGGCACGCTGACGCATTTGAGTGTTGCCCCTTTCCCCTCGCCGTATCCCACGGGAAAGTCGGTCCCACTGACCCCACTCAATTTGGCCCAACAATACCAATGATCCATCAACCACGGGATCTGACAATACAAAGACCAATATTTGTTGGGAAATATCCATTTCCCGTTTTTCGTGCTAAGGGGTGTCAGATCACCGGTGGCTCAGACGGTCACGGTGCGCATACAGCAGCTCGTGCGTCTCGTCGCCCATGGTGGTGGAGACCGACAACTTGGTGAACGCCTGGTGGTAGGCCTCCACCGCGGCCGCGTCGGTGATCACTTCGTCCGATTCGATGGCGTGGGCGCAGGCCACATCCGGCTCGAAGGCCTCCGGGAAGCGCCACATGGTGAACGGACCGCAACGGGGCAGGAAGATCGGATCGTCGATCGGCACCACGTGCAAGGAGATGTTGGGCCGCTTCGCGTACTCGATCAGCCGGTCGAGCTGAGCGGCCTGCGTCTCGGGGTCGGCGATCGAGCGCAGCAGGACGCTCTCGTCGATCACCGCCCACAGCACGGGTCCGTCGCCGTGGTTCAGCAGGGCCTGGCGGGAGCGCATCAGGCGCACCGCCGCGTCGGCCGACGCCTGGCCGAGCCCGGCGCTGCCCGACACCTCGATGGCGGCGCGCGCGTAGGCCTCGGTCTGCAGCAGCGGGGGGACGATCTGGGTCTGGTACGTGCGGATCAGCGACGCCCGCTGCTCCAGGGCGTAGGTGGCGGCCATCCAGACGGGCACCGAGCCGGCGTCGTACCAGGAGGGCGGGCGTTCGCCGCGGGCCAGCGACAGGACGTATTCGCGGGTGGGCAGGGCCGTCACGCCATAGAGGGTGAGCAGGCGCTCGACCGTGACGGGCGCGGGCGCGACGCGGCCCTCCTCTATCGCGCCGATGGCGGCGGCCCCTCTGCCCAAGGAGGTCTCGACCTCCTCCGGCGACATGCGCGCGATCAGCCGCAGGTTGCGCAGGCGGTCGCCGAGCGCCTCACGTTGCGGCTCGGTCAGCGGCGCCGCCGCCTCGGGGATCTCCGTGGTGGCGGAGGGCTGGTCGGGCAGCCCTTCGGCCGCGCGCGCGAGCTCGATCACGCCGCGCAGTACGGTCAGCGACCCGTCGGACAGCCCGGAGACCGACGCGCCGATGGCGGCGGCCCGCAACTGGAGCTCCTCGACCGCGCCCGAGTCCGTGGCGTCCTCGCCCAGCAGCCAGCCCACGCTCACCTGGAGGCAGGCGGCCAGGGCGCGCAGCACCTGGAGGGTCGGGTTGGTCTGCTTGCCCGTGCGCAACTGGCTGACGTAGGCGCGGGTGATCGGGATGCCGGCTTCGGTGAGGGCCGCGGCGAGTTGCGCCCCCGTGAACCCGCGCTTGCTCATAGCGAGACCGAGTCGTTCGGCAAAGTTCGCCACTCGTACCTCCCAGCCGCCAGAAGCCTCCAGCGTAAAGGAAGCCTGGCTCGCCGTCCCCTGCCCTGCGGGGCGCGAAACTCCGCAAGGGGAGGTCAACATATACGAAAACTGTCAGTTGACACAACGAGCCGGGTACACCCACTATCGTACTGATCGTGGTAAGTGAGACTTGACAGCCGGAGGGTTCTGGAGAGTCTCCGGCGAGGAGGTGGCCGGACGTGACCGTCGATTCCGTCGATTCCAAGGTCCGTTCCTGGTTCTCGAAGAATCCGGCTCTCCCAGCGCAGGCCGGCGTGATCAGACGCGTCTGCGCTCGGGCGGCCCCTGAAAGGAACGTGATCCATGTAGCAGAGCTGCCACTGGGCGGCGTACAGGTCTGGGTGGAGGACACCCCTGACCGCTGGAGCGTGCAACACCGGATGGCCCGCGAGCTGCGGCTCGCCGGATGGCACACGGAGGCGAGCGCCGATCGCCTGCTGGTGCTCGGTTGGGGCGCCGACTGCCTGCACCACCGCGCCCGCATGCTCGCCTCGGCGCTGCGGGGCCGGCTGGCCGACTTCGACCAGACCGCGGTCATGGCGGTCATGATCGCCAACCCGCTGAAGGACCGGGACCTGTCCATCGACGAGATCGTCCTCGAGGTGGAGGAGCAGATCAGCCGGTCGCTGCGCTGGCCCGACCGGCTCGCCGATCTCGACGGCCTCCAACGCACCGCGACCGTGGAGTCACTGCGGATCCGGCTGGCGCAGATCGCCGGCCTGGAGGCCAAGGTGGCCCGCCGCTGTGCCGAGCACCTGAGCCTGGCCACGCAGGTCGCCCTCACGCTGGCCGGCGGCGAGGTACCGACCAGGATCCGCGTGGACGACCGCGATGTCGGCCTGTCCGAGCGCGTCGTCGCCGCGAGCGTGCCGAACAACAGCCCGGCACCGGTTCCCGCCGAACCCGCCCCGGCCCCCGTCGAGCCCGAACTCAGCTACGCGGAGTCGGCGCGATGACCCTGACGCCCATCCGCGAGGGCGTCGCCGGTCCCACGATGGTGCCCGCGATGCCGACGGCTCGCCGGCTCCGGGGGCGATTCGCCGTACTGCGGCTGGTCGCCTCCGGGGTGGTGGTCGCGATCATGGCGGACAGCACCGCGACGACGCTGGCGATCCCCGTGCTCAGCCGCGACCCGCTGGCGGCCGCCATGCCGCTGTCCGAGGTCACCTGGGTGAGCACGGTCAACTTCGCCGCCGTCGCCGCACTGCTCGCCACCGCCGGACGCTTCGCCGACCTGCTGGGCAGGCGCAGCGTGCTCGCGCTCGGCCTGGCCCTGTACGGGCTGGGCGCGACGACGGTCATCGCCGCCCCCTCCTGGACCCTGCTCCTGGCCGGACGGGTGGCGCAGGGAGTGGGCGCGGCACTGATGTTCCCCGCCTCGCTGGCGCTGCTGCTCGGCGAGCTGCCCGCCAACCGCCGTGCCGGAGCCATCGCGCTGTGGAGCGCGTCGTCCGGCATCGGGGCCCTGGCCCTGCAGGCGGGCGGTGGCTGGCTGCTGACCGAGTACGGATGGCGGGGCCTGTACCTGCCCGGCGCGGGACTCGCGGCGGCACTGCTGATGCTCACCCCGGCGCTGCCCCGCAACCGCGGCACCAGGCAGGGCGTACCCGACCTGTTCGGCGCGGTCCTGCTGATCGGCGCGGTCGCCGGAGCGGTGCTGGCCATCTCCCAGGGCAGCCTGTGGGGCTGGACCTCCGTACGCACGCTGGCGTGCGCGGGAGGCGGCGGGCTGCTGCTGGCCCTGGCCATCGCGATCTCGTGGCGGCATCGCGCCGGAGCGATCGACATGAGCCTGTGGCGGCGTCCCGGCTTCCTGTGGGCCGGTGCCACCTCCTGCATGTACGGAGCCGCGTCCTTCGTCGTGCTGGCCATGGGGCCGCTCTACCTGCGCAACGCCGAGTTCGACGCCAGCACCATCGGCCTCTGGCTCACCCCGATCTCCATCGCCATGATCGTGTCGAGCCCGATGGCCGCGCCGATCAGCCGGCGCATCGGCGTCAACGCGGTCATCTACGGCGGTGCCCTCATCCTCGGCACGGGCTGCGCGCTGATGCTGGCCCAGCCGTCCCCGAACCTGTGGTGCCTGCTGGGCGCCGTCATGCTGGGCGCCGGGTTCGGCTTCCTGTCCACCGGAACGTTCATGGTCGGCTCGATGGCCGCCGACCCCACCCAGTACGCCTCGGCGGTCGGCGCGATCAACACCGCGCGCATGCTCGGCGGAGCCATCGGCGTGGCCGGCGCCTCGGTGCTGGTCGACCATCCCATGCTGGCCGGACCGATGCCGGGCTTCTCCACGGTGCTGGTGGCCTGCCTGGCGGTGGCGGTGCTGCTCGGCGTCGCGGCGCTGATCCGCGTAGCCCTCGCGGCCACCAGCAGCCGGCCACGCCGTCCCTCGCTGCGCGAAGCGGAGGCGGAGCTGGTCGTGCTGCGCGGCCTGCTCGCCGAGCTCCGCGACAGCTTCGTCCAGGTCCGCAGCGAGGCCGAGCACGAGCTGGCCCGCTTCGGTGTCCGCGATCCGTCCGAGTTCCGGGCCCTTGACCAGCGCTGACAGGAGTGATCATGCTCGCGAACGAGACCCGCAGGCCGTACCCGCACCCCTATGAAGTGCGTTCGCCCAGGCAGGTACTGCCGTCCAGTGCGGCGCCCGATACAGACGACACACAGCCCGCGAGGATCCCACGCCAGAGCATCCCTCGACAGGCCATACCTACGCAGAGCATCCCGATCCAGAGCATTCCCCCCCAGGCGGCCCCTGTGCCGCCGCAGACCCCGCCCGAGCTGACGGCCCGCACCGTCCACCGTCTTCGCCACATACGGCAGGTGTCGGACCAGGCGATCAGCGTGATCGACCAGGTTCTTCACCACGTGCCCTGAACCCCCCAGGCTCCTTCGCAGGAGGAACTCATGCTCACCATCCAGGTCGAATCCCCAGCAGGACTGGCAGTCGACAGACAACGGGAGTTCGCCGATACCGTGATCGGGGCAGCGGTGGATCTCCTAGGCGTGGAGCGCGGCGAGATACAGCTCGTCCTCACCGACTGGGACGAGGCACGGGCACGTCGAGAGGCGGCTTTCTGGGCCGCGGCTTGGTCGGGTTGCTGATGACGGCCATCCTTACCCGCCCGACGACCGCCGGCGAGGGCGGAAACGTTCTGGGGGCGTCGTTCCGCTGCCCTTACGGTTCCAGAAGGGCCACCACGGTGCCGGTGCCGCCTACCGTCCCCGTCGTACAAGCACTGAAGCGCAAGGCGAACGCCGTAGCGGACGCCGAACTCGGCCGGCTGGCCTCCCGTGCCCCCAGCCTGGACGCCGCCGCCCGCGCCGAGATCAGGGACGCCGTCCAGCGAGTGGTCGACGCCTTCCTGTACGAGCCGATCAACCGGGTGACCAGCTACGCCGACTCCCCCCTGGGAGAGAGCTACGCGGACGCCTTACGTGAGCTGTTCTCCTTGGAACTGCCCGCCTTCGGTCCGGCCGGGAGCGCGGGATGAGCCGGGGCCGGGTCGGCGTGTTCGTACCGCCGGCGAACCCATCGGTGGAGCCCGAACTGGCGCGCCTGTTCGGGTCCCGGGCCGACATGTACGTCAGCCGCTTCCCGGTACGCCCCGGCCTCACCCTGGCGGAGCGGCTGGAGAGCTACAACGAGGTCCTGCCCGCGATGATCTGCTCGTTCGGCAACCTGCCGCTCGACGCGCTGGTCATGGCCTGCAGCGGCTCGCGATATCTGTTCGCACCCGAGGAAGATCGCGCGAGGTGCGACAAGCTGAGCGGTGAGGCGGGCATCCCGTTCGCCTCGGCGACCCTGGCGACGCGGGAGGCGCTGGAGCACATCGGGGCGCAGGAGTTCGTGCTCGTCTCGCCGTATCAGCCCTGGCTCACCGAACTCGCCGAACGCTTCTGGGCCGCGGCCGGTCTGCACGTCTCCCGCGTGATACCGGTCAGGGCGCAGGGCGGCTTCTCACCGTACGACGTCACGCCGAACGAGCTGGTCGAGCAGGTGGAGCAGGCAGGACTGCCGTCCGACGCGGTGGTGCTGTTCAGCGGCACCGGGATGTCCACACTGCCCGCGTTGGGCCCCCTGGGCGCCGGAAACGACCGGATCCTGCTCACCTCGAACCTGTGCAGCGCCTGGTGGGCGCTGGCGCACGCGACCGGGCAGCCGGTCACGCTCAGCCGGGTGCCGCACCGCCCGGTGGCACAGGGCCGGCCGTCATGAACGGCGTCACCGTGGTCGGCGCGGGCCCGGTCGGGCTGACCGCGGCGCTCACCCTGGCCCGCGCCGGAGTGCCGGTGATGGTGCTGGAACGGGAGCCGGGCCTCAACCGCCAGTCGCGCGCCTCGACCTTCCACCCGGCCACGCTCGACCTGCTGGAGGAGCTCGGGATCGCCACCCCGCTGATCGCCCGCGGCCGGGTGGTGGAGCGGGTGCAATGGCGGGACCGGGCGGGCCGGGTGCTGGCCGAGATGCTGATGGGCAGCCTCGACGGCCTGACCCAGCACCCGTTCCGGCTGCACGCCGAGCAGTCCACGCTCACCGCGCTGCTGCTGGAGGCGCTGTCGGCCTACCCGGAGGCGGACGTGCGCTTCGGCACCCCCATCGACGGAGTGGCCGAGGGCGGCACGGGCGTCCGGCTGCGCATCGGCCGTACGTGGGCGCGGGCCCGCTACGTGGTCGCGGCGGACGGCGCGCACAGCACCGTGCGCAGCTCGCTCGGCCTGCCGTTCCCCCGCTCGGAGTATCCGACGCAGGCGCTGCGGATCTTCACCGACTCACCGCTCGACGCGCTGCTGCCCGGCCTGGCGCCACTGACCTACATACGCGACTCCCGGCAGTCGTGCAGCCTGCTGGCGCTGCCCGATCACTGGCGGATCATCATCAGGATCCCGCACGACACCCGCGACCCGCTCAATCCCCAGAACGTGGCCAAGCTGCTGTTCCGTGCCCTGCCCACCGAGCAGGCGCCGATCCGGGTGATCGGGGCCGACCGCTACAGCCTGGCCCGCGGCGTGCTGGGCGACTACCGGTGCGGGCGGGTGCTGTTCGCCGGGGACGCCGCCCACCTGACCTCCACCGCCGGCGGCCTGAACATGAACGCCGGCATCCACGACGCCGTCGAGATCGGCCAGGTGCTCGCGGCCGTGCTCGGCGGATTCACCGCACCCGCCGCACTGGACGCGTGGGCCTGGCGGCGGCGCACCGTACTGGTCAACCGGGTGATCCCGCGCAGTGAGGCGCGGGTGGCCGGCGTACAGGACCGGGACAACACCAAGCTGGCGGCGGCAATGGCGGGACTGCGCGCCATCGCCGGCGATCCGGAGTCCACCCGCGCCTACCTGGCGCAAGCCTCGATGCTCGACACAATGCCCGATCGCTTAAGGCCCCATCAATCTCACGTGAGGCATGGCTGATATGCGCATCTGGTTCCAGAAACACACCGTCGAGGGTCGTTCCGCGCTGCTGGACAAGCTTTACGCCGAGCACCTGTCCAAGATCACCGAACCCGGCACCAAGGTGGAGATCCACACGCTGCCGGCCGACACATACGGCACCGACCTGCCCGAGCACCTGGTCGGATACGGGCAGCTGGGACTGCTGTTCGGCAACTACTTCGCGCAGACGGCCGTCGCGGCCGAACGCGACGGGTGCGTGGCCTGGATCAGCGGCGCGGGGCAGGACCCCGGGCTGGCCGCCGCCCGCTCGCGCGTATCGATCCCCGTGGTCGGCTACGGCGACGCCGTCTGGCAGGCGGCACGCATGGAACGCCACCGGCTGGGCCTGATCGGCTTCATCCCGCATCTGGCCGAGCCCATCACCGAGAACATCCGGGCGGCGGGCGCCGACCTGGCCTCATATCAGGTGGTAGAGGACGGCACCACCCTCGTCCAGCGAGCCCTGGCCGAGGACTTCGGGCCGCTGCTGGCGGCCTACACGAAGGCCGCGAAACGGGCGGCGGACGCGGGGGCGCAGTGGCTGGTCCCCGCCGAAGGCATCCCGAACGAGATCCTCGTCCACCTAGGGGTGCACGAACTGCACGGCCTGCCGGTGATCGACCCGGACGGGCTGGCGGTCAAGACGGCCGAACACCTGTGCCACCTGCGCCGGCTCAACATCACCGCGCGCAGCACCTCCGGCTACTGGTTCCGGCTCCCGCCCGCGGACGCCGTCAGGCACGCGGAACGTGTTTTTCTCGGCAAGGTAATCGGAGGCTAGAACCCATGAGCTTCCCCGCAGACCGTCCCCGCCGCCTGCGGCGCACGTCCGCCCTGCGTGGCCTGGTCGCCGAAACGCGGCTGCACCCGGCCGACCTGATCCAGCCCTTGTTCGTCCGCGAAGGACTGGAGGAACCCCGAGAGATCCCCAGCATGCCGGGCCAGGTCCAGCACAGCCGCGACAGCCTGCGCAAGGCCGCCTCGGCCGCGGCCACCGCCGGCGTCGGCGGCCTGCTGATCTTCGGCATCCCGGCCGCCAAGGACCCCGAGGGGTACGGCGCCTGGGACCCGTACGGCATCGCGCAACTGGCCATCGCCGACGTCGCCGCCGAGGTCGGCGACGCCACCGTGGTGATCAGCGACATCAACCTGGACGAATACACCGAACACGGCCAGGTCGGCATCCTCGACGCGACCGGCGACGTCGACAACGACGCCACCCTGCGCGCCTACGCCCAGGTCGCCATCGCCCAGGCCAACGCCGGCGCCCAGGTGGTGGCCCCGAGCGGCATGATGGACGGCCAGGTCGCCGCCGTCCGCCAGGCGCTCGACCAGGCCGGTCACCACCGGGTGGCGATCCTGGCCTACGCCGCCAAGTATGACTCCGCCTTCTACGGCCCCTTCCGCGACGCCGTCGAATCGCGACTGACCGGCACCCGCTCGACCGCCCAGCAGGACCCCGCCAACAGCCGCGAGGCGCTGCGCGAGGTGCTCCTGGACATCGAGGAGGGGGCCGACATGGTGATGGTCAAACCGGCGGGCCACTACCTGGACATCGTACGCATGGTGGCCGACACGGTCCGTGTGCCGGTCGCCGCCTACCAGACATCCGGCGAGTACTCGGCGATCGAGGCCGCCGCCGCTCAAGGGTGGCTCATGCGCGACCGGGCCATCCGGGAAAGCCTCATGGCGATCCGCCGAGCCGGCGCCGGGAGCGTGATCACCTACTGGGCTACGGAGATCGCGGAGCAGTTACCCGGCTGAGGCTTCCGGAGGCTCTGCTTTTCGACTAAGGAGGTGGCACGGGTGATGTGGCGGACGCTGACCGACGACGTACGCGAGGAAATCCGCGAGCTGTGCGACGAGTACGGCTCCCACCTCTATGACTATTGCCGCACCGAACTCGCCCAGAGCGAGGCCGAGCTGGCGGTCGCCGGGGCGCTGCTGTCGGCGTACGGCCACACGCACCGGGTCGTCGACTCCTCCCTGGTGCGGCCGTGGCTCTATGGGCTGGCCCGGGCGCATCGCGCGGCCGTGGCCGGCCCGGCGAGCATCGGCTCGTGGTCGCGTTCCGGCCGGATGCCGGACCTGCTGCCCGAGGCCCTGCGCGCGCTGGACGGCCCGCAGCGGGAGCTGCTGGACCTGTCCGTACGGCACGGCCTCGCGCATCAGGAGATCGCCGTGATCTTCGATGTGACGCCTCCGGACGTGGATGTCATCGTGAGCGAGGCGGCCCGCGGGGTCGAGCGCTGGTTCTCCGCCGTCATCGCCGCCCGATCCGCCAACGGGTGCGGTCAGCTCGCGGCCAAGGTGTCGGCCTGGGCGACCACGCCCACGCGGCGCAACCGGGCCCGCATCAGCCGCCACATCCCCACCTGCCCCACGTGCCGGGCGGCGCCCCGGGCCGTGGTGGCGGCCACACTGCTGCGCGAGCTGCCCATCGCCACCGCTCCCCCCACGCTGCGCGACCGCCTGACGTGGGCTCAGCCGCTTCCGGACGCGGGCGAGCTGTGGCGGGTGGACGGGTTCCCCGTGCAGGTTCGGGGGCTGGTCGAGGCCGCCCCGATGTTGATCTCCCCGATCGCCGACCCCACGGCGGCGATCAGGGGTAGCGCCTGGCCGGCGGCGGGCGCGGCTGCCGCCGGCCAGGAACGCAAACCCCACCGGAGCCACCGCGCCCCGACCACCACCCCGCCCCGCTCCAGCACCCCGGCATCCGCCCCACTCCACTCCGGCGCCTCGGCGTACAGCACCCCCGCGGCTGACCCGCCCCGCAGCGACGCCTCGACCGCCATCCCGCACCAGCGGTCCGATCCGGATGCGCTTTCGGCGGCTCTCGAGCACGAGACCACCATTCCGCTCGCCCGGAAGCCCGCTGCCGGGCCGCTCCCGCGACGCGCTCCGGCCACCGGCCCATCCGCTCACGGCCTCCTGGCCGCCCCCGTCTGCGAGGCGCCTGCCGCTCCCCCGCGCGATGTCCCGGCCAGCCGTCCGCCAGTCGGGGATGCTCGCCTGGGTGGGTCCGCGCTGTCTGAGCGGGTCTCACCACCGCCCGGCCGGGTCGCGCCGCCGGCTGAGCCGGTCTCGTCTCCGCCCGGCCGAGTCTCGTCGCCGGCTGAGCCGGTCTCGTCTCCGCCGGAGCCGGTCCTGCGGCTGCCCGGGCTGGTCATCGGTGGCCCGCCCGTGCCGAGCGCCCCCGTCGGCGACCCACCCATGCGCGACGCGTCGAACGGCCAGGCACCGTTGGACAGGTCGAACGGGCAGGCATCACCCGACACCTCGAACGGCCATGTGCGGCCCGACGCGTCCGATCGTGGCCCGGCCGGTGCCGGACCGCGTGGTCGTCACCCCTTCGGGGATCGCCAGCGGGACGTCCTGGTGGCCACGGCCCGCGACCGGCAGGGCGTCTTCGTCGCGGCCAGCGGCACCCGCCGGGACACCCCCGCCACCAGGAGCCGCCCGGCCCCGTCAGCCCCGGGCAGCCGCCGGGACGCCACGACCACGAGCCCGCACCGGGACGCGACCGTCCCCGGCAACCGCCGGGGTGCCCCCGACACTCACCGGGACGCCCAGACCGCCACCGGCGAAGCTCACCGAAACGGACAGCTCACCACTGCAGACACCGGCCGAAACGGACAGCTCGCCACGACGGGCACCGGCCGGAACGGACAGTTCGCCACGACGGGCACCCGGCCCGGCGCCCAGAGCGCGACCCCAACTACGGACACCCTGATCGCAGGCACCCAACGGGACGCCCTGGTCACCGCGCCCGGCACCCGCCACGACGCGCCATTCCCCGCGACGGACGCCTACGCGGACACCCACGCGGGCACCCAGGCCGACGCCCGCGCGGAGGCCCTGTTCACGACCGCGGCCACGCTCCGAGACGCCCTGATCATGGCGACCGGCGAGCACCGAGACCTGCTGGTCGCGACCCAGAGCACCGACAGCGACGCGGAGGACGGTCCGGGGTCGGAGTTCTGGCGTAACGGTCAGGACGACCAGCAGACCGAGTTCTGGCGCAACCGCCCGGGCGAGTACGAGTCCGACGGCCGGTTCTCCATCCGGTCCATAGCCACGGTGGGGCTGCTCGTCGGCGCCGGGATGCTGGTGGCGAGCCTCGCCTGGTCCGGCATCCAGAGCCGCCACCAGCCCGAGGTGCCCGAGCCGCAGACCAAGCTGTCCGGCCCCGGCAGCGCCCCGGCCGTACCGCCGGGGAGCGGGAGCACCCCCAACCTCATGCTCAACCCCACGGTGGTCCCACCGCCCACGGACGTGCCGGCGGCCCCGACGGCCAATCCGGACTCCAAGATGAGTGACACCGTCACCGGCGAGGTCCGGCCGCAGAAGGTGAGTCTGCCCGGCCCCAGGCCGCCGGTCGCGAGGCTGTCGCCGTCGTCGCTCAACCTGGGCACCCGCCGTACCGGATCATTCGGGCTGGTCTGTCCGGGAAGCTGCAAGATCACCACGGTGTCCGGGACGAAGGGGATCGCGGTCTCCGCGCACGCGTTCCGCGTCCAGGCGCCCGCGTCGCGGCCCGGCTGCCCGGGGCCGCCCGCCACCGAGTTCGGCAAGGTCACCGTACGGTGGACCGGCACGTCCAGCGGCGACGGCCAGAGCACCACGGGCCTCGTGCGCGGCAGCGGGACACTCACCCTGCGCGTGAGCTGGACCGTTGCCAACGCCAAGGGATCGTACGTGTCCGACGGCAAGGGCGGCGGCTACTGGACGAACTGCGGCGGGCCCGCCACCGGCGGCGAGGGAGCCCAGCACCAGCCGCCGCCCGGCTCCGGATGAACCTCCATGTGGTGGCGGGCGGGCCCGCCACCACGAAGAGGACCTAGAAGAAGGAGTTCTCCGGCTCCGGCAGGTCGATCCGCGCCGGTCCGCGGAACTGGGTCGTGTCCTTCGGCACGTCCACCAGCGGCGCCCCTTGCGTGAACGGCACGATCACACTGCTCCTGGCCAAATCGAGCGTGACGTTCGCGCCCGTACCGGCCTCAGAGGTGTACGTCGCGTCGGTGCCCGCGAGCACCAGGGCGATCCGGTGTCCCTTCCGGAAGGTGTAGTCGTGCGGCAGCGTCTGCCACTTGACCCTGCCCCACGTACCGACCGGCAATGGCGACGACGCGCTGAGCGAGTCGCGGTTCTGCACGTCGATCCAGCCGCGGGCGACGATCTCGGCGGGCCGCGTCACGGTGTTCGTGGTCACCTTGCGGTAGCAGGCGTCGTCGGCGGCGGTGCTGTCGCCGTGGCAGTCCTCCTCGGCGAGCGTGGTGATGCCCTGGCCGCGCCCCCAGTCGACGCGGTTCGCCTCGCCGAAGTCGACGAGCAGGGCGGTCAGGTTGGCGGCCGGCTTGTCCAGCTTGACCCGCAGGTCGGCCGTGGGCGTGCCGGACAGGCGCAGGTCGAGCGGGAGCGCGCCGCTGGTGAACGCCACCCGGCCCGGCTTGGCCGTACCGACGTCGGCGATCATCTCCTCCTCGTCGAGCGGCACGTCCGTGAAGGACGCGTTGGCGTCACGCCTGGCGGCGACGAGACCGAGCGAGCCGTCGGCGGCCGGCCGGAGCGGGACGTTCGTCGCGAACGGCGCCGGCCAGTCGCGCTGGGTGATCCACTGCGTCGGTCCGGTCTGCACGTCGGCGCGCGGGGCGTTCATGATCCCATTGCGTACGCCCTGCAGCCAGTAGTCGAACCAGCCGTGCAGCGTGTCCACCCACACGTCCCTGCGGCCCTCGAAGTCGAACGGGTCCACGTGCTGGTACTGGCCCACCCAGATCTTGCGCGGTACGTTCCGCTTGGCCAGGGCCTGCCACCAGGTGGAGAAGTTGTCCGGCTTGACGTTCAGGTCGTTGGCGGTGTGCACCACGAAGACGCTGGCCCTGACCTTGGAGGCGTCGCCGAGCAGGCCGTTGACGTAGTCGCGCTCGGCCCAGAAGGCGTTGTAGTCGCCTGTGGCGTCGCCGTCCTCGGCGTCCATGCGATCCCGTACGGCCTGGCACTTGGCCTCGGGATCGGTGTCGACGTAGTTGGCCAGCCAGGAGGCGTAGTCGTAGTTGTAGACCACGCCGTTCGAGCGCTGGTACCTGTACCAGGAGCTGATCGCCGAGATCGGCACGATCGTCTCCAGGCCGCGCACCCCGGTGGCGGCGACGGCGTTGGCCAGGGTGCCGTCGTAGGACTTGCCGATCATCCCGGCCTTGCCGGTGGTCCAGTCGGCCACGGCCTGGGTGCCGTCCGCGCGGTAGGCCTTGGCCCGGCCGTTCAGCCAGTCCACGACGGCCTTGCCGCCCAGGACGTCCGCCTTGCCGCCGATGTCCGGGCAGCCTTCGGACTTGGTGGTGCCGAGCATGTCGACGTTCAGTACGGCGTAGCCGCGTGGCACGAAGTAGTTGTCATAGAAGAGCGGAAATTTCGCGACATTTCCGGCGGCGTCGTAGACCTTCCGCTCGGCCTCGTTGCCGCGTCCGGAATTGTCGTAGTACGGACTCTCATCGATGATCACCGGCACCTTGAGCCGAGGACCGGACTCCTTGGGTCTGATGATGTCGACGCGGACCCTGTCCAGCCGGCCGTCGGAATCGCTGTCGACGCTCGACTCGACGTAGACGTATTCGCGGACGGCGTCCGCGTAGGAGAAGACCGGCTGTGTACGGCCGTTCTCAACGGTGATCCTTGGTCCGGCGGCCGCTTGCGCGGGACTCGCGATCGCCATGGTCAGGGCGACGGCGATGAGGGCCGGGCGTAATTGAGGCACGCGTGTCCTCCGAGACGATGGGCGCCAAAGTACCCGCAATCTCTCACCCGGCAGGGGGCCTGACAAGATCCGGTGCACCTACGTGCAGGGGCGTGTCGGGCGGATATGACCGCATCCGGCCAATGACGTGAGTGCACCTCCGTGAACGATGAGGCGTCCAACCCACCCCGATCCCAAGGAGGGCCCATGCGCATCATCAGCCTCACCGCCGTCGTCCTGCTCGCCGCTCCCGCTCCCGCGTACGCCGCCGGACCTCCCGCCGGAGTGCCGAAAGGCGCGATGAGCGTACGCGTGGCCAAGATCGTGAACGGCGACACGATCGACGTCACGACCGGCGACGGCAAGAAGACGCGCGTCATGTTCCTGGAGTCGGACGCTCCCGAGCGCGGCCAGTGCTGGGGCAAGGCCGCGACCCAGCGCACGGCGGCGCTGCTGCCGGTCGGCCGGCTCGCGTACGTCGTCGCCGACAAGAAGCCCGTGGACGGCTTCGGCCGCCGGCTGTTCTACGTGTGGAACGCCAAGGGCGTGCACGTCAACCGCAACCTCGTCCGGTACGGCTACGCGAAGGCGGTCCTGGTCAAACCGAATGACCGCTACATCAAGGTCATGCGGAGCGAGGAGGCCGTGGCCAAGCGGCAGAAACTGCGCGTCTGGTCCGGCAAGTGCGACACCGGCACTACGACCCCGACCCCGACCGGCAATGACCAGCGCTTCCGTACCTGCGGCGAGGCGAACGCCGCCGGGTACGGCCCGTACCGGAAGGGCGTGGACCCCGAGTACGCCTGGTACCAGGACCGCGACGGCGACGGCGTCGTCTGCGAGCGCTGACCCCGGTCGATGACCGATCACCTGGCGGCCGCTTAGGATACGGTTTCCTTTAGGCAATCACTGAGAAGCGGCGAACGGCTCATGCGAAACGTGGCGCGGACCTCCCTCGTGGACGCCGCGATCGAGGAGCTCCGGGAGGAGATCACCAGCGGCGCGTGGCCGGTGGGGACGAAGATCCCGTCCGAGCTCCGGCTCGCGGAGACCCTCGGCATGAGCCGGCTCTCGGTGCGGGAGGCCGTGCGCGTGCTGGCCCACTCCGGGCTGCTGACCACCCGCCAGGGTGACGGCACCTACGTCACGGCGGTCGACGAGTCGCAGGTCGCGCTGGGCAGGAGGCTGGCCAAGGCGGCCGCGATGGACATCATCGACGTGCGGCGCGGCCTCGACATGGTGGCCGCCCGGCTGGCCGCCGGGAAGCGGACCGAAGAGGACCTCACCGGCCTGCGGGAGGCGCTCGTCCGGCGGGACGCGGCCGGGCGGGCGGGCAACGTGGACGCCTTCGCCGACGCGGACGTCGACTTCCACCTGCGGGTGGCGGACGCGGCGCACAACCCGCTGCTCGGCGACCTCTACCGGAGCATGAGCGAGGCGTTGCGCGACAGCGTCCGCCACATGGAGCAGGCGGCACTGGTGCTCGACGGGTCGCACGAGGAACTGCTGCGGGCGATCGAGGACGGCGATCCCGGTGCCGCCGTGGCGATCTCCGTCGCCATCCTCGACCAGCAGGAACGCGACCTCTGACCGGCAGCGCGGCCACCGGTGCGACGAGCGGCCCGCTACGGCGGGGCCGGCGTCCCGCCGGCCGTTACGGCAGGACCAGCAGGACGATCCCGCCCGCCAGCCCGAACACCACGGACACCACCGCGATGACCGGCGCGAGCCATCCCCGAGCCGAGCCCACGCCGCCCTCCCTGGCGAAGAGCGGACGGATCCACCTCAGGTAGTAGAAGACGCTGGCCACCGTATTGACCGCCACCACCACGGCCAGCCAGGCGTAATCGCCGTCCCAGGCCGCCGCGAACACGAGTAGCTTCCCCACGAACACCCCGGTGGGCGGCGTGCCGATCAGCCCCAGCAGGCACACCACCAGCGCGAACGCCGCCCACGGCGACCGCCTGGCCAGCCCCGTGTAGTCCCCGAGCCGGTCGGAGCCCAAGGCCACGACCACGGCGAACGCGCCCAGATTGGTGATCGCGTACGCGGCCACGTAGTACAGCAGCGCCAGTGAGGCCAGACCGGTACGGCCCGCCACGGCGACGGGCACCAGCAGGTACCCGGCCTGGCTGATCGTGGAGTAGGCGAGCAGGCGGCGCACGTTGTCCTGGTGGAAGGCGGCCAGGTTGCCCAGGGTCATCGTGGCCGCGGCGAGCACCGCGATCAGCGCGGGCTCGTCGAACACCGCACCGGCCAGCCGGTACAACGCCACGAGCGCGCCGACCTTCGGCACCGTGGTGACGAACGCGGCGACCGGCCTGGAGGCGCCCTCGGTGACGTCGGGCACCCAGAAGTGCGCGGGCACGCCCCCGGCCTTGAACAGCAGCCCCGCCAGCAGCAGGATCACGCCCACGACCGGGGCGTCGAGGTCCTGGTAGGCGGTCGTGCCCGCCGTGCCGTAGACGATCGTGACGCCGGCCAGCATGAGCACGCCGAGGAAGGCGCCCATCAGGTAGTACTTGAGCGCGGCCTCGGTGCCGGGCGCGTCCTTGCCGAATCCCGCCAGGGCGTACGCGGGGATGCTGGCCAGCAGGTACGCGGCGACCAGCACCAGCAGGTCGTCGGCGCCCGCCATCAGGACGGTGCCGAGCGCGGCCAGCAGGAGGAGCGCGTGGACCTCGCTCTCGCGGCTGTGCCCGCGGGCCCAGCCGGTGGCCAGGACGATCACGAGCAGGGTGGCGATCGCGACCGTGGCCCTGGTGACGTTCGTGAGCGGGTCCACGGCGTAGGCGGCGAACGCCATCATGTCAGGATTTTTCAGGGCCAGGGCGGTGGCTGCCGTGGCGCCGGCCAGGGCCAGGCCGCAGATCCAGGCGACGACCCGCTGCCGATGCCTCGGCAGGAAGAGCCCGGTGAGCAGGCCCGCCACCGCGCCCAGCAGGATCAGCAGTTCGGGGAGCAGGTCCAGGGGGTTCTCGTTCACCGGCCGACCAGGTTCACGATGGCCGCGGAGGCGGGTTCGATCAGGTCGAGGAGCCAGCGGGGGGCGATGCCGATGACCAGCGAAAGGATCAGCAGCGGGGCGATGGCGGCCAGTTCGCGCGGGCGTACGTCGGTGACCTGGGGGCTGAGCTCGCCCGGGCGGCCCAGGAAGCCGCGGTGCAGGACGCGCAGGAACAGCGCGGCCGTGATGAGGATGCCCACGATGCCCAGCGCGCCGGAGATCACCGCACCCGCACCGATGACACCCGTGAAAATCTGAAATTCAGCGATAAATCCGGAAAGGCCGGGGATGCCGAGCGAGCCGAACGCGGCCACCGCCATCAGCCCGGTCAGCACCGGCGGCATACCGCCATATTTGCTGATCTCGTAGCTGTGGCCCCGCTCCCACAGGATGCCGGTGATCAGGAACAGCGCCCCGGTGAGCAGGCCGTGGCTGACCATCTGGGTGATCGCGCCGCTGACCGCCACCTCCCTGGCCTGCGACCCGGCGCTGAGGCCCGCCGCGCCGAGTGCCAGGACGATGTAGCCCATGTGGTTGACGGAGGTGTACGCGATCAGCCGCTTCAGGTTCTCCTGGGCCAGGGCGACCAGCGCGCCGTACAGGACTCCGGCGACGCCGATCACGATGATCACCCAGGCGTACTCCCGCCACGCCTGCGGCAGCATCGGCATCGCGATGCGGGCGAAACCGTACGTGCCCATCTTGAGCAGCACCCCGGCGAGGACGGCCGAGCCGGCGGCGGGCGCGTCGGTGTGGGCGGGCGGCAGCCAGGTGTGCACGGGGACGGTCGGCGTCTTGATCGCCAGCCCCACGCCGATCGCGAGCAGGACCAGGGGTCCGGCCTTGGCGGGGTTCGTGGTGAGTTCGACCATGTCGAAGGTGTGCGGCGCGGCGCCGAGATAGAGGCCGATGAAGCCGAGGAGCAGGGCCAGGGAGCCGAGGAAGGTGTACAGGAAGAACTTCAGCGCCGAGCGGACCCTGTCGCCGTGGCCCCAGCCGACGATCACGAAGTACATGCCGACGATCGACAGGTCGAAGAAGACGAAGAACAGCAGCAGGTCGAGCGCCGCGAACAGGCCGATGGAGACCGTCTGCAGGAACAGGAACAACGCCGCGTACGCCCTACTGGCCCGCCCGAGCGAGTAGACGGCGCAGACCAGGAACAACAGCGCGGTCATCGCGATCAGTGGCAGCGACAGCCCGTCGACGCCGACGTGGTAGCCCGCGCCCACGGAGGGCATCCAGCGCAGCCTCGTCTCATAGCCGATGCCGCCCTGGTAGCCCGCCCACATGGCGATCACCAGGGCCAGGTCCAGCGCGGAGACACCGGCCCACAGCCATCCGGCGGCCTTGCCGGGCGGGAGCACCGCCGTCACGGCCGCCGCCACCAGGGGGAGGAAGATCACGATATCGAGCACGCTCACCTCGCCAGCGTGAACACGACGGCCAGCACGATCAGCGCGACGGCCGCCTGGGCGAAATACGTGTGCACCTGGCCGGTCTGCGGGCGCCGGGCCAGTGTGCCGAGCCGTCCGGCCGCACCGGCCATCGTCCGGACGACGCCGTCGATACCCGACTCGAACGGCCTGCGCGCCAGGCGCGCGGCGGCCATCCCCAGGCGGGGTACGGCGTTGACGGCGCCGTCGACCACCCGATCGTCGAACCACGCGGCGGCCCTGGCCACGGCCGTCAACGGCCGCCACACCAGGGCGACGGCGGCCCGCTCCAGCCACAGCCAGCCGGCGAACAGTCCTCGCGGGTCCCCCGTCACGACCGCCCGATCCCCTGACCCGGCCTCGCCCGGCACAACGTCCGGCACGGCCGCCCTCGGCGCAGCGTCCGCACGGTTCCAGGTCGCGAAGCCCACGGCGAGCGCCACGGCCGAGGCCAGCGTCCCCGAAAGGGCCAGCTCACCGGCCGAGAGCCCGGTCACGTGCCACCAGCCGCCGGCCAGGACGGGCAGGCCCAGAACGATGGCCCCCAGGGCGAGCACCGGCAGCGGCAACCGTTCCAGCGCCCCCACCCGCCGCGTGCCCTGCTGCTCGGTGTCGTCACGGGTGCCCGCGTCCACGGGCCGCCAGACGGCCACCAGCGCCTTGGCGGCATAGGCGGCGCCCAGCAGCGCGCCCGCGAACGCCACCCCGTACAGCGCCGGTTCCCGCACCGCCCCGAGCACCGCGTCCTTCGTCAGCCACAACGACAGCGGCGGTACCCCGGCCAGAGCCAGCGCCCCGATCCCGAACGTGACCCCGACCAGCGGATATCGCCGCGCGGCCCCGTGCAGCCCGGTCAGGTCCTTGGTGCCGAGCGCCGCCAGCCACGCCCCGGCCCCGAGGAAGAGCAGGCTCTTGACCGCCGCGTGCGCCACGAGTTGCGCCGCGCCGCCCGGCACCTCCCCCACGCCCGCGCCCAGCACCATGAACCCGATCTGGGCGCAGGTGGAGGCGGCGAGCAGTTGCTTGAGATCCCGCTGCGCGACAGCGACGGCCCCGAGCAGCAGCGCGGTCACCGCCCCGGCCCACGCCACCACCGCCGCCGCCCATCCGGTCGCGGCGAGCAGCGGCTGGACCCGCAGCAGCAGGTACGCCCCGGCGGCCACCATGGTCGCCGAGTGCAGCAGCGCGGACACCGGGCTGGGCCCGGCCATCGCCCGCGACAGCCAGAAGGAGAACGGCACCTGCGCCGACTTCCCGAGCGCCGCCAGCACGATCCCGGCCGCGATCAGGTCCCGCCACGGGTTCTCGGACAGGTGGGCCAGCCTGAACGCCCCATCCGCGGTTCCGGTGGCGGCCAGCGCGCCCGCGAAGGCGGCACCGGCGGCGAAGTACAGGCCGAGGTCGCCCGCCCGGGTGGTGACGAAAGCGATCGTCGCCGAGCGCACCCGCTCGCCGTCGTGCCACCAGTAGCCGATGAGCGCGTACGACATCGCGCCCATGACCTCCCACCCCATGAGCAGCAGCACCAGGTCGGGGGCGGTCACGGTCAGCAGCATCGCGCCGACGAAGATCAGCATAAGCCCGAAGAACCGCGCCTCGCGCAACTCCCCGGCGGCGAAGACCAGCACGGCCAGCGCCACCGCCGCCACGGTCACCACCATCGCCGCCGACAGCCCGTCCACGGCCAGCCCGGAGTCGAAGAACAGCCTCGCGCCGACCTGGGGCCGGGCCAGCGCGGCATGGACGGCCAGTCCCAGAGTGGCGACGGCCGCAGTGATGGCCACCGGCCTGGCCGCCCGCCGGACCAGCAGGAGGACGGCGCCCACGGCGATGGGGAGGCCGGGCAGCAGCCAGAGGAAGGCGGTCATTCCTTGAGATCCCCGGCTTCGTCCGTCACGTCCACGTCGCGGGCCCGGAAGATCGCGGTCACGACGGCGAATCCCATCGCCATCTCCAGCGCCATCACGGTCACGGCGACGAGCACGAGCACCTGGCCGTCGGCGTTCTCGGGGGCGACGTAGTACCAGAAGGCGCCGCCGGCCACGATCAGGCCGTTGATCATGAGTTCGAGGCCCATCATGAGCATGACGATCGACTGCTGGGACAGCACGCCGTACAGACCGACCGCGAAGAGCGCGGCGGCGAGCAGCAGGAAGCCCTGAAGAGTCATCGGTCGTAGCGCCCCCGGTGCGTGGCGAGCACCACGGTGGAGATCATCGTGGCCAGGATGGCCACCCCGATGACCATCATCACGAGCATCTTCGGCCCCATGATCGCCAGCCCGAGCGTGTGGGTGGGGTCGCCGTCCGGGCGCTGTTTCGCGGCCGGCCAGGGGGTGAGCAGCGCCCCCGCCGCCAGCAGCACGAACACGGTCCCGGCGATGAGCGCGGCGGCCCGATTGTTGTGCACCATCTTCATCGGCATCAGCCCCGCCGGGTTCATCATGTACATGATCATGAAGACAGCCATGATCATCATCTCCATGACCATCATCAGGACGATCAGCACACCGAGATAGCGCAGGTCGATGAGCAGGAACGTGCCGCCGACGGCCAGCAGCGAGGCCAGTAGCGCGAAGGTCGCCCGCGCCATCGAGTCCACCACGAACACCATGACGCCGGCCGCCACCGCCACCACGGCGAGAACCCAGAAGGCGACGCTCATGGCAGCACCACGATCGCGACCACGAGCAGCTGCGCCAGTGTGAGCGGGATCAGCACCAGCCAGGAGAACCCCATGAACCGATCCATCCGTACGGCCGGCAGCCGGTGGCCGGCCACGACCAGCAGGGCCAGCACGGCGACGGTCTTGATCAGGGTCCACGCCCAGGCGGGCAGCCACGGCCCCGCGCCGCCCCCGAGGAACAGGGGCACAGCCGCGGCGGCGGCCACCACGAGCACCGCGTACCGTCCGGTCTGAAACAGCAGCCGATCGGCGCCGGACAGCTCGGCGGGCACTCCCCCGGCGAGGTCGCGGCCGAGCGGCTGCCCCATCGGCCCCCAGAACGCCATGGCCAGCGCCGAGATCAGGTAGACGAGGAAGGCGGCGGGCATCCAGACGGCGTACCAGAGGCCGTACTGCGCCTGGACGACGTCGGTCATCCGCAGCGACCCCGCGCCCAGCGCGACGGTGATCAGGGCGAACATGTGCGGCAGCTCGTAGGCCAGCCCCTGAGCGACGAACCGGTAGCCGCCGACCAGCGGGAACACAGAGTTGGCGCCCCAGCCGGTCAGCCAGAGCGCCGGCCAGACGCACACCTCCATGGCGTTGAACCACACGATCCCGACATCCAGCTCCGCCACCGGCGCCCGGCCGAGCGGCAGCACGGCGGCGGCCAGGACGGAGGCCAGGAGCAGGGTCAGGATGCCGACGCGGGCCAGCAGGACGTCGGGCAGAAGCGTCAGGCGCCGCTGCTGCGTCAGCAGCCGAGCCGCCTCCCGCCACGGCCGGGCCGCGCTCTCGGCCACCGACCGCGTCGACCGGGGCGCGCCCAGGCAGGCGTCGAGTGCCGCCGCGCCCCATACGAGCACCGCCAGCGCGGCGGCCAGCCCGAGGACCTCACCGAGCATGGAACGCCTCCTGGGCGAGCTGGTCGAGGTCGGGGTCGAGAGCGGCCACGATCAGCCGGGCTGCGGCCAGCTCGGCTCCCTCCAGCAGCCGGGGCAGCGCGGCCAGCGCCGCCGCCGACGTCCGCTCCCCCACGGGACCCCTCGGCCCGTCGTCCCCCGCGAGCGGTGCCGGGTCGGCCAGCGCGTCGATGGCGGCTCCGGTACGCTCCAGCCACCGGCGCAACCGGCCCAGCACGTCGCCCTCACGTGCGACGGCGGCCCCCACGCCACCCTCACGTGCGGCGGCGCCCATGTCGCCCTCACCTGCGGTCATGGCGCCCACGTCGCTCTCGTGCGCGGCCGGAGCGCCGACGTCGCGGAGCATCCAGGCGAGGATCCTGGACCGCCGCACCCGCCGCGCGAATCCGGCGTAGTCGCGGCTCAGGCCCGCTCGGGACTCGCCCGCCAGCAGGCGGTCCCGCAGCCATCTGGCCTCCCGCGCCGCCGAAGGCCACCCGGCCACGGCCAGCAACCGCCCGAGGCTGTCGAGATGCGCCGCGGCCCGGCGCCGCTCCGCCTCCCCGCGCGTCACCGGCCGCCCCTCAGACGCGGCCGTCCAGGGCTCGTCCCAGAAACTCGTCCCGCCCACGGCCGCGCCGACGACTCGTACGGTCGCCTCCTGGATCACGTCGCCTTGGAGCATCGTCTCCACGACCAGCCCGCTGGGCCAGTCCGCGAGCACCGGTCCCAGCGGGACGTGGAGCCGGTCGAGCTTGAGCCCGTCGCGATCCGGCCCACGATCGGCCATCGCCACCCCGCCGGGACTCCCCATGTGATGCCCGTGCTCCATGCCGCCGTGCATGCCGTCGTGCTCCATGCCGCCGTGCATGCCGTCGTGCTCCATGCCGCCGTGCGTCCCGTCGTGCTCCATGGGCTCCGGCGGCCAGGACGGCGGCTCTCGTTCCGCCGCCGCGCGACGTTGTCCGGGCTCGTCCGCCAGCCTCGCCACGGCACCGTCCAGCGCCGCCGCGACCGCGTCGGGCGTGGCGTCCGATGGCGGCTCCACGAGCGCACGGGGGTTCGCGACCTCCGCCCAGACGACCCGTATCGCCTCGGCCAGCTCCTCCCCCGGCACGCCGCACACCACCACCAGGTTCGCCTCCCCCGGTGACAGGGCGACGGTCCAGCCCCGGCGCGTCGCCTCCGCCTCGGCCAGCAGCCGCGTACGCGTCCCGTACACCCCGGTGACGACCAGCGGCCGCACGGACGCCCGTCGCATCAGCCACCCGCGCACACCCGACCTCACAGCCGGCCTCACACCCAACGGAACGCCCCCTCCCGCCACGCGTAGACGACCCCGACCATCAGCAACCCGAGGAAGGCGAACATCTCCACCACCGCCGCACTCCCCACCTCGGCCACCACGAGCGCCCACGGGAACATGAAGATCATCTCCATGTCGAAGGCGAGGAAAACGAGCGTCACGGCATACCAGCGGACGTGGAACCGGGACAGCGCGTGCTCCGGCGGCCGCCCGCCCGACAGGTACGGGCTCACCCGCGAGGTCCCCCGGGGCGCGAGGACCAGCGATCCGGCGTACACCCCGGCCACACCCGCGGCGAGCAGGGCGACCAGACCGAGCATCGCCAGCAACGCCTGCATCGATCACACCCCAGGCCATCTACTAAGAGCGGTAGTGATAAGCCTCACGGTATCAACTGCCGCCCAGCGCGCTATGGCCTGCGGGCGCGCCCCAGGATGTGAGTCAAGGCAGGTGCCTTCGGCGTCGCCTTGTGGGTGAACCGGTCGGAGTCCTCGATCACGAACCCCGCCTCCCGGATCGCCGCCCCGGTGTCCCGGTTGGGGCGGCAGTCTCCGGCCACCAGCCGCCACAGCGGGGTGATGAGATCCTGCAGCACGCCCCGGACCGGGTTCGCCGAGCGTACGTGCTCGAAGAAGCGCAGCTCACCGCCCGGCTTGAGCACCCTGCGCAGCTCGGCCAGCAGCACGCCCGAGTCGGGGACGGAGCACAGCACCAGCGACACCACGGCCGCGTCGAACGACCCGGCCTCGTACGGCAACGAACCGCCGTGCCCCCGCACCACCGTGACGGGCACCGGCGCCAGGGCCGCGGCCCGCTCCCCCAGCGCGCGCAGCCGGTCCTCCGGCTCGATGGCGACGACCTCGGACACCTGCGGGGGATAGTGCGGAAAGTTCAGCCCGTTTCCGGCGCCCACCTCCACCACTCGGCCGCTGAGCCCGGACAGCAGCCGGCGCCGCAGCCCGGTCATGCCGTGCCGCTCGGCCTCGGCGCTGAGCCGCTCGTACATGCGGGCGAAGCGCGGATGCTGAAACGCCGAAAGGTCCTGCATGTCCCCCAGGTTAGGTCGCCCCCCAACTCACCGCGCATGGCCATGGCCGCCACTGTGGCGGCCATGGTCTCGGTGGGGGCTGGTTCCGTCGGGGGCTTACGAGCGCTGATCCGGCCCGCTCACTCCGACACGGTGTTGTTGATGTAACGCTCGATCTTCCACTCATTGCCGGACTTCTTGAGGACGAAGAACTCGCGGTACTTCTCGCTGCCCTCGGTACTGGTGGTCCGGACCAAGGCCACGTCGCCCATCATGCGTGTCTCGTCGAAGGTGTGCGTGGCGATCATCTTCGCCTTGAACAGCTCCTTGAACAGCGTGGTCAGCGCGTCGGTGCCCTGTGCGGTCGGCTTGCCTTCCACGGCCGCCATGCCGTCGGTGGCGAACGCCTCGACTGCCTTGTCCGGCTCTCCGGCCTTGGCGGCGTCGAAGAACGCCTCTACGGCCGCGCGCGGCGTGGTCATCGGCGCCATCGACGCGCTCTCGGATGGTTCGGGGCTCATGTTGCCCGACTCGGACGGCATCGGGCTCATGTTGCCCGACTCCGATTCGGCCGGTGTCGGGCCTGATTCGGAGGGCATCGGCGATGCGGCCGCGCCCATGAGTCGCATATCGTTACCGCCCGCGGCACAGCCCGTGACGAGCAACGCCGGGACGACTGCCGCCAGCAGGAGTGCTCTGGCCTGGGATTTTGTGCTCATAGCGGGGTAATTCCCCGCAAAAGCCGTCACGAATGCGCCATTTGTCCACTTCGGACGACCCCTTTACCAGCTGCCGCCTCAGCCCCTGGGATTGCTCACAGTAACCTTCACAGGAGTTGATGAGATCGTTCAGAGGTCCGATCGTTGCCGGGCCGCGACCAAACGGCCGCCGCCTCGCCGATAGCGTCCAACGAGTGCCTGACCTGGAGACGATCCTGAGCACTACCCCCGAACCCGAATCCGAATCCGCGCCCCTGCCTCAACGCGACGACGCGGAGCGCTGCGCCAGCGTCGACTCCGACCGGCGCTGTGTCCTGCCGGTGGGACATCAGGCCGCCCACGTGTACCCACCGGCGGACGTATTGGCCGAACCATAGAGGCGACCCGGGCGTTCGCTAGGCGCCCGTACCCACCTGTACCAGCCCGGCCTCCACCCGTATCGGATAAACCGGGACAGAGAACTCCGGCTCATCCAGACACACCCCGCTCACCAGCGAGAACACCTGCTTGTGCAGGGGCGACGCCACAGTAGGCTCCCCCTGCCGGGTGCCGACGATCCCCCGCGACAGCACCTGCGCCCCGCTGAACGGGTCCAGGTTGCCGATCGCGTGGACGGTGCCGTCGAAGGTACGGAAGACGGCCACCTGCCGTCCGTCCACTAGAGCGCACACCCCGCGCTCCGGCAGCAGTCCCTGATAGCCACAGACTGGGATCCAACCACTCATCGCGCAGCCACCTCCACGGGCTTGATCTGGTCGCGTTCGGTCTCGAAGACGATGGACGGGTCAGGGACCCCGGGCGCGTTGACGAAGCTCACGAACCTGCCGAGCTTGTCCGGGTCATCGATGGTCGTCTGCCATTCGTCCACGTACGTGGCGACGTGGTGCTCCATCTGGGCATCCAGCTCGGCGCAGATCCCCAGGGAGTCGTCGATGATCACCTGTCGCAGGTAGTCGAGCCCGCCGTCGAGCGACTCCAGCCAGGCGGCGGTGCGCTGCAGCCGGTCGGCCGTCCGTATGTAGAACATGACGAACCGGTCGATCGTCCTGATCAGCTCCTCGGTGGTCAGATCAGCCGCCAGCAGGTCGGCGTGGCGCGGCTTGAAGCCGCCGTTGCCGCCGACGTATAGGTTCCAGCCCTGCTCGGTGGCGATGACCCCGAAGTCCTTCGAGCGGGCCTCCGCGCACTCACGGGCGCAGCCGGACACGGCCGACTTGAGCTTGTGCGGCGCGCGCAGGCCGCGGTAACGCAGCTCCAGATCGATGGCCAGGCCGACGGAATCCTGGACGCCGTAACGGCACCAGGCCGAGCCGACGCACGACTTCACCGTCCGCAGCGCCTTGCCGTACGCGTGGCCCGACTCGAACCCGGCGTCCACCAGCCGCCGCCAGATCTGCGGCAACTGCTCGACGCGGGCCCCGAACAGGTCGATCCGCTGCCCTCCGGTGATCTTGGTGTAGAGGCCGAAGTCGCGGGCCACCTCGCCGATCACGATGAGCTTGTCGGGGGTGATCTCGCCGCCGGGGATGCGCGGGACGACCGAGTAGGTGCCGTTCTTCTGGATGTTGGCCAGGAAGGCGTCGTTGGTGTCCTGCAGCGCCGCCCGCTCGCCGTCGAGAACGTGCCCGTTGTGCAGCGAGGCCAGGATCGAGGCCACGGCCGGCTTGCAGATGTCGCAGCCCCTGCCCTGCCCGTGCGCGGAGACCAGCTCCGAGAAGGTGGTGATGCCGCGTACCCTGACGATGTCGTACAGCTCTGCCCTGGAGTAGGCGAAGTGCTCGCACAGCGCCTTGCTCAGCTCGACCCCGGACTTCTCCAGGAGCTGCTTGAGCATCGGCACGCAGCTCCCGCAGGTGGTGCCCGCCCGCGTGCACGCCTTGACCCCGGGCACGTCGGTGAGCGCCTTGTCGGCGATGGCGGTGCGGACCGTCCCCGCGCTGACGTTGTTGCACGAGCACACCTGCGCGTCGTCGGGCAGCTCCAGCTCCGCCCCCGACCCGGTGAACAGCAGGTCGGACGGCGCCGCGGGCAGCGGCTTGCCGACGAAGGGCCGCAGCGACCCGTACGGCGAGGCGTCGCCGACGCAGATGCCGCCGAGCAGCGTCTTGGCGTCGTCGCTGATGAACAGCCTCTTGTAGACGCCGGCCACCGGGTCCATGTAGGTGACGTCGAGCGCCCCGTCCATCGCGCCGAACTGCGCCACCTCGACACCGAGCAGCTTCAGCTTGGTGGACATGTCGGCCCCGTCGAAGGTGGCGGCCCCGCCCAGGATGCGGTCCGCGGCCACCTCCGCCATGGTGAAGCACGGACCGACCAGCCCGTACACCATGCCGCCCGTCAGCGCGCACTCGCCGATCGCGTAGATCGCCGGGTCCGAGGTGCGCATTCCGGCGTCCACCGCGATGCCGCCGCGCTCGCCGACCTCCAGCCCACTGGCGCGGGCGAGCTCGTCGCGCGGCCTGATCCCGGCGGAGAAGACGACGATCTGGGCGTCGAGCAGCGTGCCGTCGGGCTTGCGCAGCCCGGTGACGCCGCGCTCGCCCGCGACGATCTCCTTGACGCCCGCGCCCGCGTGCACGCTGAGCCCGAGTCCCTCGATGTGGCTCTTGAGCACCGAGCCGCCGCCCTCGTCGACCTGCCGGGGCATCAGCCAGGGGCTCATCTCCACGATGTGCGTCTTGAGCCCGAGCCCGCGCAGCGCGTCGGCGGCCTCCAGGCCGAGCAGCCCGCCGCCGACCACCACGCCCTCGGTCGCGTCTTTGGCGGCCATCCTGATCGCGTCGAGGTCGTCGATCGTCCGGTAGACGTAGGCGTGCTCCGCGCCCGGCACCGGCGGCACGAATGGTGCCGACCCGGTCGCCAGCACCAGCACGTCGTACGGCTCGGCCGACCCGTCGGCCAGCGTGACCGTGCGGGCCGCGCGGTCGATCCCGGTGACGCGCCCGCCGAGCCTGGTCACCGTGCCCGGCGGCACCGGGTAGGTGAGGTCCTCGACGCTGGTCCCCGACAGGTAGGAGGTCAGCGCGACCCGGTCGTAGGCGGGGCGGGGCTCCTCGCCGATCACCGTGACCTGGCCGCCGAAGCCCCGCTCGTGCAGCGTTTCGACGAGCCGGTGGGCGGTGGGTCCGTAACCGACGACAACGATCTTGTTCATGCCGAGATCCCTTCCTGCTCACACAGCCAGCCGACGATGCCCTCCACGGCATCCCGGCACGTCCCGCACCCGGTCGTGGCCCTGGTCGCGGCCGCCACTCCGGCCACGTCCCGCGCGCCGGCCTCCCAGCACGCCCTGATCTGGCCCTTGGTCACGTTGTTGCACTGGCAGACCTTCGCCGCGTCGGGCATCAGCACCGGGCTGTCGGCCACGGTGACCGCCCCCAGGCCGGGAAACAGCAGCCCGGCCCGATCGCCCGGCAGCGGCCCGCCACGGTCGAACAGCTGGGTGAGCGTGCCGACGGCGTCGGTGTCGCCCAGCAGGATCGCGCCGACCAGCCGGCCGTCGCGGATGACGAGTTTGCGGTACGTACCGCGGGCCCGGTGGGTGAAGCGCACCACCTCGGCGTGCTCCTCGGTGAGGTGGGTCTCGCCCATCGCGGCCAGCTCCACGCTCCTGGCCTTGAGCCTGGTCACCAGCCGCGAGCCCCGGTAGAGCGCCTTGCCGCCGGTGATGACCTCCGCGGCGACGGACGCCTGCTCCCAGGCGGGGGCGACGAGGCCGTAGACGGTACCGTCGTGCTCGGCGCACTCGCCGATGGCGAACACCGCCGGGTCCTCGGTACGCATCTCGTCGTCCACGACAATGCCTCGCCGTACATTCAGGCCCGACTCCTTGGCCAGGGCCGTCATGGGCCGCACGCCGCAGGCCAGCACGACGAGGTCGCCCTCGACCAGCTCGCCGTCGGCCAGCCGCACGCCCTCCTCCAGGATGGCCTCGGCCGTCACGCCGGTGCGGATGTCCACGCCCAGGCCGGTGAGCGTCTCGCCGAGCACCAGCCCGGCCTCGGCGTCCAGCTGCCGCTCCATCAGATGGCCGGCCAGGTGCAGCAGCGTCACGGGCAGGCCGCGCCCGGCGAGCCCGCGCGCGGCCTCGATACCGAGCAGGCCGCCGCCGACCACCACCGCCCTGCGTCCGTGCTCGGCCGCCGCCAGGATGCGGTGGCAGTCGTCGAGCGTGCGGAACGGGATCGCCAGCTCGGCTCCCGGCACCGGCGGGACGACCGCCTCGCTGCCGGTGGCCAGGACCAGCACGTCGTACGGCGTGCTCCGCCCGTCGGCGGTGATCACCGTCTGGGCGCTCCTGTCGACGCGCACCACCTCGGTGCCGAAGACGGCCTCGACGCCGTGCGTGGCGTACCAGCTCGGGTCGAGCAGCCGCACCTGGTCGGGACCCGAGCTCCCGGCCAGGACGTTGGACAGCAGCACCCGGTTGTAGGGCTGCCAGCTCTCGGCGCCGAACACGGTGACCGGCATGTGCGGGTCACGTGCCCGCACCTCGCCGACCAGCCGCGATCCGGCCATTCCATTCCCAATGACGACGAGCCTCATGCGACCTTCTCCACCCTGACGGCGCAGACCTTGAACTCCGGCATCCGCGATGACGGATCGAGCGCGGGATTGGTCAGACGGTTGGCTCCCTCCCAGTGGAACGGCATGAAGACGGTGTCGCGCCGGATCGCGTCGCTGACCCTGGCGATCCCCGTGCTCTCGCCCCGCCGGCTGAGCACCCGTACGACGTCTCCGGCGGTGATGGCCAACTGCTCGGCGAGGTCGGGATGGAGCTCGACGAACGGCTCCGGCGCGGCCTTGGTCAGGGCGGCGATCCTGCGGGTCTGCGCGCCGCTCTGGTACTGGGCGAGTACGCGGCCCGTGGTCAGGTAGACCGGGTAGTCGTCGTCGGGCTCCTCGGCCGCGGGCCGGTGCTCGACGGGCACGAACCTGGCGCGCCCGTCGGGAGTGGCGAAGGAGTCGAGGAACGGGCGCGGCCGTCCGGGATCGTCCGGAGACGGGCAGGGCCAGAACACGCCGGTCTCCTCGGCGATCCGCTCGTAGGTGATGCCCGCGTAGTCGGCCACCCCGCCCGCGCTGGCGCGGCCCAGCTCCTCGAACACCTCCCGCGGCTCGGCCGAGAACCGGTGGCCGAGGCGGCCGGCCAGCTCCCGGACGATCTCCAGGTCGCTCCTGACCCCTTCGGGAGCGGGTACGGCCTGGCGGCGCAGCAGGACCCGGCCCTCGAGGTTCGTCATCGTGCCGGTCTCCTCGGCCCACTGCGTCACGGGGAAGACCACGTCGGCCCGCGCGGCCGTCTCCGACAGCACGATGTCGCAGACCACGAGCAGGTCGAGCGCGTCGAGCCGCTCGGTCACGTGCGCGGAGCGCGGCGCGGAAACGACCGGGTTGGAGCCGAAGACCAGCAGGGCGCGCGGCCCCTGGGGCGTCCCGAGCGCGTCGAGCAGCTCGTAGGCCGAGCGTCCCGGGCCGGGCAGCTCCTCGGGTCGTACGCCCCAGACCGCGGCGACGTGCTCGCGGGCCGCCGGGTCGTCGATCTTGCGGTAGCCGGGCAGCTGGTCGGCCTTCTGACCGTGCTCCCTGCCGCCCTGGCCGTTGCCCTGGCCGGTCAGGCAGCCGTACCCGGATCCGGGGCGGCCGGGCAGCCCCAGCGCCAGGGCCAGGTTGATGAACGCGGTGACGGTGTCGGTGCCCTTGGCGTGCTGCTCGGCTCCCCGCCCGGTGAGCACGGCGGCCCGTCCGGCCGAGGCGAGCGCGCGTACGGCCTCGCGCATCCTGGCCACCGGCACGCCGGTGACGCGTTCGACCCGCTCGGGCCACCAGGACGCGAGCGACGTACGGACCTGCTCGAAGCCCGAGGTCCTGGCGGCGACGTAGTCCTCGTCGACGAGCCCTTCGGCGATGACCAGGTGCAGCAGCCCGAGGGCGAGCGCCAGGTCGGTGCCCGGCGTGGGCTGCAGGTGAAGCCAGGCCAGCTTGGCCGTCGCGGTGCGGCGGGGGTCGATGACGATGAGGCGCGGCCCGGTCAGGTGGCGGACGAAGGGCGGCATGGTCTCGGCGACGTTCCCGCCGGCCAGCAGGACGACGTCGGTCTCGGCCAGGTCGGTGATGGGGAACGGCAGGCCGCGGTCCAGCCCGAACGCCCTGAGCGAGGCGGCCGCGGCCGACGACATGCAGAAGCGGCCGTTGTAGTCGATCTGGCTGGTGCCGAGCGCGACCCTGGCGAACTTGCCGAGCTGGTAGGCCTTCTCGTTGGTCAGCCCGCCGCCGCCGAACACGGCCACTCCGTCGGGGCCGTGCACGGCGCGTATGGCGGTCAGCCGGTCGGCGACATAGTCGAGGGCGGTGTCCCAGGCCACGGGCCGGCCGTGGAGCAGCGGCGTGGTCAGGCGCTCGCCGTTGGTCAGCAGGTCGGCCGCCGTCCAGCCCTTCTGGCACAGGGCGCCGCCGGAGTTGGCCGGTACGTCGGTGCGCGGGGTGATCGTGATGTCGGTCCCCGTGGCGGTGATCGTCATGCCGCACTGGAGGGCGCAGTACGGGCAGTGAGTCTCTGTCGTGAGGACCTCAGACACGAGCGTGGGCCAGACTGCCGACCAGCGAGACGCCGACCTTGCGCGTGTAGCACCACCAGGTGAGCGCGAAGCAGGCCACGTAGAAGGCGCCGAACCCGACGAACGCGGTGGCCGGGCTGCCCGTCTCGGCGAACGACATCCCGAACGCGCGGTTGATGAGGAAGCCGCCGAGCGCCCCGACCGCGGAGATGATCCCGATGGCGGCTGATGCCTGCCGCTTGCCGTGCATCAGGGCCTCCTCGCCGGTGCCGCGCTCGGCCACCGCCTTGGCCTGGAAGATCGCGGGGATCATCCGGTAGGTGGAGCCGTTGCCGATGCCGGCCGTGAGGAAGAGCATCTGGAAGGCCAGGAAGAACAGCCAGAAGTCGCCCGAGGTGCTGCCGAGCCAGACCAGGACCACACCGACGCCCATGGCGGCGAAGTTCCACAGGGTCACCGGCGCGCCGCCCTTCTTGTCGGCCAGCCAGCCGCCCACCGGCCTGATCAGCGAGCCGAGCAGCGGGCCGACGAACGCCACCGCCGCCCACGGCGAGCTGGGGAACAGGCTCTTGGCCAGCAGCGGGAAGGCCGTCGAGTAGCCGATGAACGAGCCGAACGTACCGATGTACAGGAACGACATGATCCACGTCTGCGCCCGACCGGCCACCGCCAGCTGCTCACGCGGCTTGGCCCTGGCGCTCGACAGGTTGTCCATGAAGAACCACGCGCAGGCGGCGGCCACGACGGCCAGCGGCACCCAGAACCACCCGGCGGCGGCCAGCCCGAACCCGCCGATCACCAGCGGCATGACCAGCTGCACGGAGCTGACCCCGATGTTGCCGCCGGCCGCGTTCAGCCCGAGGGCCACGCCTTGCCGCGAGCGCGGGTAGAAGTAGGTGATGTTCGCCATACTGGAAGCGAAGTTGCCGCCGCCGACCCCGGCCAGCGCCGCGATCACCAGGAACATCCAGTACGGCGTGCCCGGATCGCTGACCGCCAGCCCGAGCAGCACCGCGGGGATGACCAGCAGCAACGCGCTGACCGTGGTGAACGTGGCCCCGCCGAACCTGGCCGGCCCGAAGGTGTAGGGAACGCGCAGCACGGAGCCGATGAGGTTGGGCAGCGCCACCAGCCAGAAGAGCTGGTCGGTGGAGAAGTCGTAGGCGCCCATCTTGGCGGCCACGATGCTCCACAGCGTCCACACCGTGAACCCGAGGTGCTCGGCCAGGATCGAGAAGACGAGATTGCGCCGGGCGATCCGCTTGCCGGTGCTCTCCCAGAAAGCCTTGTCGTCGGGGTGCCACTCGGCGATCCAGCGCGCCATCGTTCCTCCTACACTCGGCCACTCGGCGTCGAGAAGTCGAATGTAGGAATCACGCGTTACGCACTTTGACTATCCGTGGCTGTGCGTTCGTTACATGTAACTCACCGGCGTAACGGGCAATCAACATGTGTCACAGCGGAAACCTGCTGTTAATCCGGGCTTTCTCTGGTGTAGGCGGCGACTAATCCGGGCTTTCGCCGGTGTAGGCGGCGACCAGCTCGGCGAACTCCTCGGGGGTGACGATCCGCACCCCGAGCTGCTCGGCCTTGGCCCGCTTGGACCCTGCCTTCTCCCCGGCCACCAGGAGTGACGTGCGGGCCGAGACGCTCGACGACGACTTGCCGCCGGCCCGCTCGACCAGCTCGTTGACCTCGTTGCGCGACAACGCCGCCAGTGGTCCGGTCATCGTGCCGGTGACCACGACGGACATCGAGGCCAGCGGGAGGTCGGCCACCTCGGCCGATGCCTCGCCCTCCTCAGGCGGCGTGGCGCCGGGCTCGGTCATGGTCACCCCGGCCTTGCCGAGCTTGTCGATGAGCGGCGCGAGCTCGATCAGCTCGGCCACCACGACCGGCGCCTTCTCCGGCCCCATGCCCTCCACCTGCTGGATCGCCTCCGCGTCGGCCGCGCGGATGTGGTCCATGGTGGCGAAGTGGCGGGCGATGCGGCGGCTCATGGAACGGCCGGTGCCGC
This sequence comes from Nonomuraea sp. CA-143628, assembly GCF_050942315.1. Classification (NCBI taxonomy): domain Bacteria; kingdom Bacillati; phylum Actinomycetota; class Actinomycetes; order Streptosporangiales; family Streptosporangiaceae; genus Nonomuraea; species Nonomuraea sp. CA-143628. Next base: position 3,693,579 of record NZ_CP192072.1, on the reverse strand, counting down.
GCACGCCCAGCGCGCAGAACACCCTGCTCAGCGGCTGCCCCTTGGCCCGCTCGATGGCGGCCAGCAGGTTGTCGGTGCTGGTCTCACCCATCCGCTCCAGGCCGAGCAGCTGCTCGCGGGTCAGGAAGAACAGGTCTGCGAAGTCGACGATCAGCTCGGCGTCGAGCATCTGCTGGATCCGGTTCTCCGCGAGGCCCTCGATGTCGAGCGTGTCGCGGCCGACGGCGTAGGCGATGGAGGCGATGGCCTGGCAATCGCGCCCGCGCACGCATCGCCACCGCTCCTGCGACTTGTCGATGGCGTCCCCGCACACCGGGCAGACCTGCGGGATCTCGATGGGGGACTCGTCGCCGGTCCGCAGGTGCACCACCGGCGCCTCGACCCTGGGGATCACGTCGCCCGCCTTGTAGACGGTCACGCTGTCGCCCAGCATCAGCCCGCGCCGGGTGATGTCGGCGACGTTGTGCAGGGTGGCGTAGGTGACGATGCTGCCGTCCAGCTCGACCGGCTCCAGCACGGCGCGCGGGGCGATGACGCCGGTGCGGCCGGTGTTCCACTCCACGGCGAGCAGCTTGGTGATCTTCTCGGTGGCGGGCAGCTTGTAGGCGATGGCCCAGCGGGGCGCGCGGGAGCTGAACCCGGCCTCGGCCTGGTCGGCCGCCAGATCACACTTGATCACGATGCCGTCGATGCCGAACGGCAGCTCCGGCCGGGCCGCGGCGATCTCCCCGACGCGCTCCCGCACCCGCTCCAGCGACTCCGTCACGATGCCCGCGACCGGCGTGACCGCCGTGGTCTGCACCCCCTGCCCGGCCACCCACTCCATGATCTCGCTGTGCGGCAGCTCGCGCAGGCGCACGGCCAGCTCGGAGCCGTCGTCGGGGAGGGGCAGCGCGCCATAGCCGAAGAACGTCAACTCGCACACATACGGCCGGTCCTGTGCCCGCAACGTGCCCGCCGCCGCGCTGCGCGGATTGGCGAACGTGGTGCCGTCATGCGCCTGCCGCTTGGCACAGGCATCCTCGAACTGCGACGCGGTCATCATCACCTCGCCACGCAGCTCCACCGTGACCGCCTCGGCCAGCCGGTCGGGCAGGCCGACGATGGTGCCGATGGCGTGGGAGACATCCTCACCGGCGACGCCGTCGCCGCGCGTCACGAGCTGCGCCAGGCGACCGTGCCGGTAGCGCGCCGAGATCGCCAGGCCGTCGAGCTTGGGCTCCACACTCCACGCCGTGACCGGACGGCCGAGCCTGCGCTCCAGCGAGGTGGCCCAGTCGGCCAGTTGCTCGGCGCCGAAGACGTTGTCCAGGCTCAGCATGGGCACCGTGTGCGGCACGTCGCCGACCACGGCGCCGCCGGCGACCTTGCCGGTGGGCGAGGACGGCAGCACCTCCTCCGGATGATCCTCCTCGTAGGCCTGGATGCCGCGGACCAGCCGGTCGTAGGCGTCGTCGTCAAGCGTGGAGGTGCCGTCGGCGTAGTAGGCGGCGGCGGAGTCGACAGCCAGCTGCACGGCTTCGGCGTAGGCCGTGCCGTCGGCCAGGACGGTGATCGGGGGCTCATCGGTCATAGGGCCATCATGCCTGCCGGCACCGACAGTTCCGCGCCGGAGATCTGGGGCTTGAGCTGCGATCGAACCGGCCCGCCCGCATCCGCCTCATCGGCGCCGTACCGTCCCCGCGTCCGCCTCACCCGCGCCATGCCACCCCCGCACCCGCCTCACCCGCGCCGGCCGGACCCGCGCCAACCACCCCGAATCCCCCCACCCGCGCCGTACCACTCCACAGCCGCCTCCACCCGGGCCGCACCATCCCCGCATCCGCCTCACCCGCGCCGTGCCGCGCCCGGCCGGGCCCGTGGCTCTCGCGGAAGCCGCGACGCCGCGACGCCGCGACGCCGATCAGCCCGGGACAGCCGAGTCGACCGCCGAGCCGGCCTGCCCGTCCAACCGGCCGGCGGGGAGGTCGCGCAGGCGGCGCAGCGGGCTCGCCAGCAGGATGAGCCCACTCAGCGCGAAGACACCCAGCATCACCCACAGGGCCGCGCGCACGGAGAACGCCTCGGCCAGCGTGCCCGCCAGCAGGGCGCCGAGCGGGATGGCGCCGAAGTTGACCACCTGGATGCTGGTGCTCACCCTGCCCATCAGCTCGCCGGGCACGTACGACTGCATGAACCCGCTGAAGATCACGTTCCCGGCGACGATCCCCGCGATGATCGTGACGCTGGCCGCGACGAACAGCGCCAGCCCGACGCCGCGATCCGCGCACGCGATCAGCAGACCCAGCGGCGCCAGGCCGGCCTTGCCGAGCAGGACGGCCCGCGCGCTGCCCAGCCGGGCGGCCAGCGGCCGGGCGGCGAGGGCGCCGGCGACGCCGCCCGCGCTGGTGGCCGCGAGCAGCGCGCCGGTCGCGCCCGCGGACAGGCCGATGTCACCGACCAGGAAGACCACGAGCAGCGATTGGTAGCCGGTCAGCGCCAGATTGGCCATGCAGCCGTAGAGCATGTTGCCGCGCAGCAGTGGGTCGCCCGCCACCGTGCGCAGCCCGTCGCTGATCTCGCTGCGTAACCGCCGCCGGGGCCGCGGCTCGACCGTCTCGACGTGCCTGACGCGCATCAGGCAGAGCGCCGAGACGGCGAAGCTCACCGCGTCCACGACCAGGCCGCCGAGCGCGGAGACGAGCTGGGCCAGGAACCCGGCGACGCCGGGCCCGGCCAGGTTGGCCACCTGCTCGCTGCCCTGCAACTTCGCGTTGGCCTCCAGCAGGTCGCCGCCCTCGACCAGCGACGGCAGGTACGCCCGGTAGGCGGTCGCGAAGAACACCTTCGCCGTCCCCGCGACCAGCGCGACCGCGACCAGCTGGCCGGTGGTCAGGACGCCGAGCAGGGCCGCGGCCGGAACGCTGAGGAAGGCCGCCATCGACACCCAGTCGGCGGCGAGCATCACCCTGCGCCGGGAGAGGCGGTCGACCCAGGCGCCCGCGGGCAGGCCGACCAGCAGCCACGGGAGCCAGACAGCCGCCGCGAGCACGCTGACGGCGAACGGGGAGGCGTGCAGCACGGTCACCGCGACCAGGGGCAGCGCGACGCCGGTGACGGCGCTGCCCAGGCTGCTGACGCTCTCGCCGATCCACAGCAACCGGAAGTCACGCTGCCGGAGCAGGCCGAACCTGGGCTTGGCAAGCGTCTCGGCCGTCATGGCTGCCCCGGGACGCCACGGGCGAAGGTGAAGACGGTGGCGCGTTCCTGGCCATCGTCGGGGATGTCACGCTCGGCCCATTTGTCCATGACGGCGATGATCTCGGCGGCGAACTGCGCCAGCTCGTCGTCGGTCGCCTGGATCCAGGTCTCGGTGGAGAACGGGCCACGCGGCCAGCGTTCCTGCTCGGACTGGGGCTGGTCGGCCCAGCGCCGTACGTGACCGACCTGTCGTTCCAGGTTGAGCGACTCGAGGGCGCGGGCGATGGCCTCGCCCGCCGCGTCCTCGGCGAAGTCCGTGGAGGACCAGCACAGCTTCTCCGAGGTACGCCGCCACCAGCGCTCGCGCCGGTCGCGGGCCAGCTCGGGCGCCTCCTCGATCAGCCCGGCGCCGGCCAGGGCGCGCAGGTGGTGGCTGACGTTGCCGACGGCCTCGCCCGTGCGCTGGGCCAGCACGCTCGCGGTGCCGGGGCCGTGGATCTTCAACAGGTCGAGCAGGCGCCGGCGCACCGGGTGCGCCATGGCCGCGAGCACCCTGGAGTCGGTGATCTGGGACATGCCGCCACCCTAGATGCACAAGAATCATTGTGCAACGCTTCTTGTGCTTCTCACGCAGTGGCGCTCAGAGGTTTCCGCGCTCGCCTGTCGATTCGGGCCATCCCTGTTCGTGTGAAGGGTGAGACGCCGGCACGAGACCGGCCCGAATCCGGTAGGAGAAGCTCGCCATGAAGATTGTCGTGACCAGCAGCGTGACGCTCGACGGGGTGGCGCAGGCGCCAGGCCGCCCGGATGAGGACCCGCGCGGCGGCTTCAGCCACGGCGGCTGGGCTCTGCCTTACAGCGACCACATCATGGGCGCGGTCATGGGGCGGCGGATGACCGAGGAGGGCAGCCTGCTGCTGGGCCGCCGCACGTACGAGGACTTGTTCGGCTACTGGCCCGAACAGAACGACGGCAACCCGTTCACCGAGGTGCTCAACCGGACACACAAGTACGTGGCATCGCGGACGCCGTCCCAGCCGCTGCCGTGGGTCAACTCGACCCTGCTGGACGGCGACGCGGTCGAGGCCGTGGCCGGGCTGCGGGCGCAGCCAGGCCCGACCCTGGGCGTCATCGGCAGCCTGGACCTGGTCAGGCAGCTGGCGCGCCGTGATCTGATCGACGAGTACGTCCTGCTGACTCATCCGCTGGTGCTGGGCACCGGCAGCCGGCTGTTCGCCGAGGACGACGCCTCCCGCCCGCTGCGGCTGACGGACAGCGTAACGACCACCACCGGCGTAGTGATCGCCACCTACCAGAGGGAGACCCGATGACCGAGTACCTGCTCAGTGTGTACCAGCCGGACGGGCCACCACCGGCTCCGCCGATCCTCAGCAAGATCATGGACGACCTCGAGGCGCTGAACCAGGAGTTGCGGGCCGCCGGTGCGTGGGTCTTCAGCGTGGGCCTGTACCCACCGACCACGGCCACGGTGCTCCGGGCTCAGGACGGCGACGTACTGATGACCGACGGCCCTTTCACCGAGGGCAAAGAACACGTCGGCGGCTTCACCGTGATCGAGGCCCCGGACCTGGACGCGGCCCTCATCTGGGCCGGCAAAATGGCCCAGGCCACCACCCTTCCCATTGAAGTCCGCCCAATCCGATGACACCGGCCCCGACACCACCCGATCCCAGACCGCCCGGCCCAAAGACGCCCAACCGGATGGCGCCCGATCCGATCACGCCCGATCCAACCCCGCCCGGTCCGATGACACCGGGTCCGACGCCTCTCAACTCGACGCCGCCCGACCCGACACCGCCCGATCCGGAGACGCCGTGTCCGATGCGGACGCCGCCAGACCCGACCAGGCGGGACCCGATGGCGCCGGACCCGATGACGCCGGATATCGAGAGTGTGTTCCGGGAGGAGTACGGGCGGGCCGTGGCGGTCCTGGTGCGTGTCTTCGGCGACATCGATCTCGCTGAGGAGGCGGTCCAGGAGGCCTTCACCGAGGCGGTCAAGCGGTGGCCGTCAACCGGCCTGCCGCCCAGCCCCGCCGGCTGGATCATCACCACCGCCCGGAACCGGGCCATCGACCGGGTGCGCCGCGAGGCGAGCCGTGACCGGCGGCACGCCGAGGCCGCCCGGCTGCACAGCCCCGATGAACCGGCCGAGGAGGGTCCCGTGCGTGACGACCGGCTGCGTCTGATCTTCACCTGCTGCCACCCCGCGCTGGCCACCGCCGCCCAGGTCGCCCTCACCCTGCGGCTGCTGGGCGGCCTGTCCACCGCGGAGATCGCCCGTGCCTTCCTGGTCCCCGAGCCGACCATGGCCCAGCGCCTGGTCCGGGCCAAAGGCAAGATCCGCGACGCCCGCATCCCCTACCGCGTGCCCGCCGACGCCGACCTCCCGGCCCGGCTGCGATCCGTGCTGGCCGTGGTGTATCTGATCTTCAACGAGGGCTACACCGCGAGCTCCGGCGAGCGGCTGACCCGCGAGGACCTCGCCGCCGAGGCGATCCGGCTCGGCCGCCTGCTGGCCGAGCTGATGCCCGACGAGCCCGAGGTCCTCGGATTGCTCGCGTTGATGCTGCTGATCGAGTCGCGGCGGGCCACCCGAACCACCCCGGACGGCGACCTGGTGCTCCTGGCCGACCAGGACCGGGCCCGCTGGGAACACTCCCTGATCGCGGAAGGCCAGGCCATCGTCCGAGCCTGCCTGCGACGCGGCCGGCCCGGGCCGTACCAGATCCAGGCCGCGATCAACGCGGTGCACAGTGACGCGCCGTCGGCTGAGGCCACGGATTGGGGGCAGATCCTCCAGTTGTACGACCATCTCGCCGCCGTGGCCCCGAGCCCGGTGGTCGCGTTGAACCGGGCGGTGGCGGTGGCCGAGGTCAACGGGCCGTCGTCGGCACTCGCCCTGGTGGACGGCCTCGATCTGGATGGCTTCTACCTCTATCACGCGATCCGCGCTGATCTGCTCCGCCGCCTGGGCCGTGATGCGGAGGCGGTACAGGCATATGAGGCGGCCATCGCCCGCAGCGGGAACGCAACCGAACGCGCATTCCTGCGCCGTGCGGCTGCGGCTCTGGCGGCGGATCCAGCCTCGGACCGATCGGACTGAGCCGAGCGCGCTCTCCCGAACCGATGCCGCTCTGGTGACGGACCCAGTCTCGGGCCGAGCTGAGCGGGTTCCCCCGCACCGTGCGGCTCTGGCGGCGGATCCGACTTCCGGCTTGAGCCGAGCGCGCCTTCCCCACCGCTACCGCCCTGGTAGCGGATCCAGACTCGGGCCGAGTCGAACGCGCCTTCCCCCACTGATGCCGCTCTACCGGTGGATCCGGCCTCGGGCTGACGTGTGCGGTCAGTCTCGGGCAGCCGCTGTCCGATCCGTCACAGCGGGTGTTTTCAGGGAGGCCACGGCCAGCGATGCGCCGTAACGGCGCCAGGCCCCGTGCGGGTCAGAGGGCGTCTCCCTGGAGGCCACCGACCCTGTACGACGGGTGGCGCCAGCCCGGCTGTGCCGTACAAGAAAGTCAAAGGCGTCTGGAACGGAGATCACGCGGCCGCGGCGGGTGGCGCCGTAAGAGAAGAGACGAAAGCATCTGGGAGGAGATCACGTGGCCACGTGGACGAAGTGGCCGCGGCGGGTGGGGAGGACGGCGGGACACGCGTCGGGCTCGTCGAGCCCGTCGAGCAGGATTGCGGCGAGTTGACGGCGCTGAGAGCTGGTCAAGGTCATGGGCAGCACGATGGGCATCAGCTCGATGGCGTCGCCGGGTAGCTCGCGGACATGGCAGGGCAGGAGGAGAGAGGAGTGAAGCACGACCCCACTATCGCAGCCGCCACCGACAGATCGCGGCGACTTGGTCTCACCGAGACCTGAGTGACGCCTGGCCGACGCCGAAGGAGCGCGATTACCCCTCCTGACCTTGGGTAACAGGACCAGAGCAAAGGGGGAATCATGATCAAAATGCTCCACAAAATGGGCATCCGGTCCAGCCACATGTACGCGGCCGGTGTCGCGTCGATCGGTGCGTCCATCGCGTCCTGGCTGATGTCGAGGAACATGGAGAAGGCCGGCCTCGACCGGGCGGACCGCTGGGGGATCTTCGTCGGCCAATGGGCGCCCACGTTCCTCGCCCTTGGTGTCGCGCTGCGCATCGAGGAGACGCACATGGAGGTCGACGAGGGGGCTGTCGGCGAGGAGGCGAAGGTGGAGATGTTCGACCGGGCGTCCGGCGGTGTGCGCCCCCGGACGCACGCGGGCACGTAGCAGCGCGCCTCGGACACACGCGGGCACATAGCGACCCGCGCGCTGATTACACAGCCATTACACAGCGAACCGACCGCAGGCCGCCTCTCACGGAGTGGCCTGCGGCCTGCTGTCGAGGGAAAGCCCGTGCACGTGAGAGGCCCAGTGCACGCGAGAAAGGCGGCCGCCGTGAGAAGCTCAGGGCACATGAGACAGCCGGCCCCGAGCCGCGAGAAGCCCAGCGTCCGAGAAGATCTAGCGCGCTTCGGCCGTGTGCGCGGCCAGGAGCTTGAGTGGTTCGTCGGTCAGTCTGAACATCGTCCACTCGTCAAGCGGTTCGGCGCCCAGCTTGCGGTAGAACCCGATGGCCGGTTCGTTCCAGTCGAGCACTGACCATTCGAGCCGGTGGTAGCCGCGTTCGGCGCAGATCCAGGCCAGCTCGGCCAGCAGCGCCTTGCCGTAGCCGTACCCGCGCATCCCGGGCCGGACGTACAGATCCTCCAGATAGATCCCGTGCGTCCCCCGCCAGGTCGAGAAGCTGAGGAACCACACCGCGAACCCGGCCACCTCACCCTCGTGTTCGACGACATGCGCGAACACGGCGGGCTCAGCGCCGAAGAGCACGTCGCGCAACTGCGCCTCTGTCGCCCGCACCTCATGTGCGGCCTTCTCGTACGTGGCCAGCTCATGCACGAGCTGGAGCATCGCGGGGACATCGTCAACAGTGGCGCGGCGAATCATGGGCCTCAGAGTAGTAGGGGGAGGCAAACGCCAGAACACCGGAACCGGTTGCAGTGATTTCGGCGCTTATAGACCCGATGTTTTATGTCCGATAACCCCTCGATCTGGATGTTTCCAAATCTTATCCCTTGTCACATCCGACCTTTGAGCCTAGCTTGAGCGTCAGGTCTGCAACCGACTGTCAGGCAGGAGCACACACCCCCATGAGCGAATCCGCCTTACCAAGAGCAGCCGCATGGGTTGCCGCCGTCGTTCTGGCGATGTTCTCGATCGTCATCCCCGCTCAGCCCGCGGGGGCGCTGGCGGTGTTCAACGTCAAGGACTACGGAGCCACCGGCAACGGCTCCACGAACGACACCTCCGCCATCAACTCGGCCATCACGGCGGCCAACAGCGCCGGCGGCGGGACCGTGCAGTTCCCGTCGGGCACCTACAAGTCCGCCAACACCATCCACATGAAGAGCAACGTCACCCTCCAGCTCGACGCCGGCTCCACCATCATGGGCGCCTCCAACGACGACTACGACGCGCCGGAGTCGAACCCGAACGACGACTACCAGGACTACGGGCACAGCCACTTCCACAACGCGATGATCTATGGTGACCGCCTCACCAACATCGGGTTCGTCGGGACGGGCACCATCGACGGCGGCGGCAACCTCATCACCGGCAACCCCGACTCCGGCGAGGCAGACAAGATCATTTCGCTCACCCGGTGCGACGGGCTGACGGTCAGCGGCATCCGTCTGCGGCGCGGCGGCCACTTCGCGATGCTCACCAACGCCTGCAACAACATCACCTCGGACGACCTGCGGATCGACACCGCCAGCGACCGTGACGGCTGGAACGTCATCAGCGCCCAGAACGTCACGATCCGCCGCCCGAACATCGCGGCCAACGACGACGCCCTCGTCTTCAAGAGCGACTGGGCACTCGGACAGACCTACGCGAACGGGAACGTCACCGTCACCGACGCCCAGCTCTCGGCCGTGTGCTGCAACGCGCTGATGTTCGGCTCGGAGACCTGCGGCAACTTCACCGGCTACCACTTCGAGCGCATCTCCATCAACGGCTCGAACAAGTCAGGGCTCGGCATGGTGTCGATGGACGGCACGGTCATCTCCGACGTCCACTACAAGGACATCACGATGACCAACGTACGGGCGGCGATCACCGAGAAGATCGGCACCCGCAGACGATGCGGCAACAGCCCCGGCGTCGGCCGCATCGAGAACATCACCTACGAGAACGTCACCTCCTCCGGCCAGAGCGGCAACAACTTCACCGCCACCCTGTGGGGCGAGTCGAACACCAGCAACCGGATCCGCAACGTCACGTTCACCAACGTCGACCTGACCGTCCCCGGCGGCAACGGCTGCATGGGCACCGGCGTGCCGAGCAACGACGCGACGAACTACAACCCGAACAGCATCGGCACCAGGCCGGCGTACGGGTGGTACATCCACAACGCGCACGACATCAAGTTCGTCGACAGCTCGGTCCAGTTCAACTCCAACGACTGCCGGCCCGCGGTGATCGCGAACACGGGCAGCACGGTGTCGTTCGACCGGTTCACGGCCGAGCGGGGCAGCAACAGCCCGAACGACATGGTCTTCCAGACGATCACCGGTTATTGCGTCCAGAACAGCCAGAACACCTCCGGCGGGGCCCTGCGCGTCAGCGCCACCGGCTCTTCCGACACCTGCACGCCGGGCAACCCCGGCACCGAGTTCCTGGAGGCGGAGGACGCCACGATCTCCCAGGGCGTCGTGGAGTCCAACCACGCGGGCTTCAGCGGCACCGGCTTCGTCAACGGCGACAACCTGGTCGGCAGCTACGTGGAGTGGAGCGCGCCGGCGACGCAGGCGGGCAACACCACGCTGACCTTCCGCTATGCCAACGGCACCACGACCAACCGGCCGATGGACATCACGGTCAACGGTGTGCTGGTCGCCGACGAGTTCCCGTTCCCGCCGACCGGGGCCTGGACCACCTGGCAGTCCGTGACGGTGACCGCGCCGTTCAACGCGGGGGCGAACGCCGTACGCGCCACCTCCACCACGGCCGGCGGCGGACCGAACCTCGACTACCTCGACACCGAGGTGGCCGGGCCGGCGCCCACGGAGTACCAGGCGGAGAACGCGACGATCTCCCAGGGCGTGGTCGAGTCCAACCACGCGGGCTTCACCGGCACCGGGTTCGTGAACTATGACAACCTGGTCGGCAGCTACGTCGAGTTCCCGGTGACGGCCGCCCAGGCGGGCAACGCCACCGTGGTGCTGCGCTTCGCGAACGGCACCACGTCCAACCGGCCGATGGACATCACGGTCAACGGCGTCCTGACCTCCGACGAGCTGGCCTTCCCCGCCACCGGCGCCTGGACGACCTGGACCACCGCCACGGTGACCGTCCCGCTCAACGCGGGTGCCAACGTGATCCGGGCGACCTCGACCACGGCAGGTGGCGGCCCCAACCTGGACAAGATCTCGGTCGCCTGAGCGAACCTTCCCCCCATCCGCCTTCCTGCGGGCGGAACGAACCGCCGCCCCGCCTCCACCGGCGGGGCGGCGGCTTCGTGCGGAAGCCCGGAAGCCCGGAAGCCCGGAAGCCCGGCGGAAGCCGCGCGCGATATAAAGATCACCAAGCAGGGCGCGCCGCTTGGGAGCGCTCCCAAAAGACCAAGAGGACCTCTTCCTTGTTCCACAACCGCATCGCCGCGGTGTTCACCGGTATGGCACTCGTGCTCTGCACCACCGCCACACCCAGCTCGGCGACCCCGCCCACCACGACCAACCCGGAAAAACCAACCAAGCCCAGCACCGTCACCCTGATCACCGGCGACGTCGTCGACTTCACGCCGGGCGAGAACGGCGAGCCACCGAAATTAGCCACCCGGGCCGCGCCCAGGCCCGACGGCTCGACGGTGACGTTCGCCACGCTGCCCCACCGCGACGGAGGCACCCTGGTCATGCCGTCCGACGCCGCCGACCTGGTGGCCGCGGGCACCCTCGACGAGGAGCTGTTCGACGTCGAGACCCTCGTACGGGAGAACCGCGCCAAGTCGATCCCGCTGATCATCACCTACAGCGGCGACCCCGGCGCGAAGACCGCCGAAGCCCTGCCCGGCACCGAGCGCACCCGGACCCTCGACATCATCCACGGCGCGGCCGTGACGGTGCGGACCACCGAGTCCGGCAAGCTGTGGTCGGCACTCCAACCAGGTACATCACTCAAGAGCGGCATCTCCAAGGTCTGGCTCGACCGCCGCGTCAAGGCGTCCCTCGACCAGAGCGTCCCGCTCATCGGCGCCCCCACCGCGTGGCAGAAGGGCTTCGACGGCGCCGGCACCAAGGTGGCGGTCCTCGACACCGGCATCGACGCCGGACACCCCGACTTCGCCGGCCGCATCCTCGCCACCGAGAACTTCTCCACCACCCCGGACACCACCGACGTGGTCGGCCACGGCACCCACGTCGCCTCCACCATCGCCGGCTCCGGCGCGGCCTCCGACGGCAAGTACCGGGGAGTCGCGCCCGCCGCGTCGCTGCTCGTCGGCAAGGTGCTCGACGACGACGGCTACGGCGAGCTGTCCTGGCTGATCGCGGGCATGGAATGGGCCTCGGCCCAGGGCGCCGACGTGGTGAACATGAGCCTCGGCGTGTGCTGCGGCGACGGCACGGACCCGACGAGCCAGGCGGTCAACGAGCTGACGAAGAAGTACGGGACGCTGTTCGTCGCCGCCGCGGGCAACGAGGGCGAGCCCCAGACGGTGAGCGTCCCCGCCGCCGCCGACAAGGCGCTCGCGGTCGGCGCGGTGGACAAGGTCACCGGCACGACCCTGGCCCCCTTCTCCAGCATCGGCCCGAGGCTGGACGACGCCGCGGTCAAGCCGAACATCGTGGCCCCCGGCGTCAACATCGTCGCCGCCCGGTCCGGCACCTCCGGCCAGCCGTCCATTCCGGGCAACGACCGCTACACCTCCTTCAGCGGCACCTCGATGGCCACGCCGCACGTCGCGGGCGCCGCGGCGGTGCTGGCCCAGCAGCATCCCGACTGGGACGCCGACGAGCTGCGCGCCGCCCTCGTCTCCACCTCCGCGCGCAACGCGGAGCACAACTGGTTCGAGGAGGGCGGCGGACGGCTGGACCTCGGACGCGCGGTCACCCAGAGCGTCTTCGCCGACCCGGTCGTCGACTTCCTCCGCCTCGAACGGGACAAAGGCCGCGTCACCAAGAAGGTCACGTACCGCAACACCGGCGCCGCGCCCGTCACCCTCGCGCTGAAGGCCGACACCCGCGCCTGGAGCGGCGGCCCCACCCCGGCGGGCGCGATCCGCCTGGGCGCGGAGACCGTCACCGTCCCGGCGAACGGCACCGCCGCCGTCGACCTCACCGTGAACCCGGCTCTCGGCCCCGAGGGCGCCTACGGCGGCTGGGTCACCGCGACGGCGGGCGACGCCCGTCTGGACACGCCCTTCAGCTACTACACCGGCCCGGACACGCACCTGCTGAAGATCTCCCTGACCAACTCGTACGGCGCCAAGGAGTTCTCCTCCCGTCCCGGCCAGGGCGGGCGTCTCGGGCCGCTGGTCTACATCGTCCCGCTGCGGCGGAGCAACAGCCCGGATGACCCCTTCCATCCGTACGCGTACTACTACGGCCGCCTCGACCTGACCGGGAACGGCGAGCAGTACCTCCCGGACGGCGACTACGAGGTGATCGCCGTCGCGAACGAGACCTACATGAGGACCCGCACCTCCCTGGTCATCCGCGACGTGACCCTGAAGGACGACCAGACACTCGAGCTGGACGCCCGCGACACCGTCCCGCTCAAGCCGACCTCGCGCACCGCCATGGACGCCGAGGGCAAGGTGCAGTACGTCCGGACCTTCACCGACCGCCCCTCCCCCGTCACGATCACGGCGAGCACGGAGAACGGCAGGCACGTGGACCTGTACGCCACGCCGGTGTCGTCGGTCAAGGCGGGCACGATGAGCCTGTCGCACATGTGGCAGATGGAGCCCGGCGTACTGGCCACCGCCACCGCGGGCCGCCTCACCCTCGACCCGTCCTACGAGGTCGACACGGTCCGCTCGCTGATCACCAAGCCCACCGCCTATCCCCTGGTCTACGCCGGTCAGGGCAGGCCGGCGGACTTCGAGGGCCTGGACCTCACCGGCAAGCTGGTCCTGGTGGGGGTGCCGCTGGGCGCCGGCCCGACGCCGTACAGCGACGCGACCCCGAGGATGGACGAGGCGTCCGCGCTGGCCAAACAGGGCGGCGCCGCCGGTTTCATCGGCTTCTACGACGCCGACGGGGCCGGGACACGGCTGCCGGGCTTCGCCGACACCAGGTTCCTGCGGTTCGGACTGGACGCGGCGCAGGGTCGCGCGCTGCGGGCCGTCGTCCAGCGTGGGGCGACCTCGCTGCGGCTCACGCCGTACTCCGGAGAGCCCTCTTTCTACCGGCTGCGGTACGACTCGAAGGGGAAGATCCCCCGCAAGCCGGAGAAGCTGGACCGGGACCGCCTGGCCCGCGTCGAGACCCGCTACCACGCCGACCAGCCGAACGCCCAGGGACACCTGCTGGTGACGACGTCCGCCGGTGCCGCCGAGCTGTCGTTCGGCCAGTGGGTGACGATGCCGTTCGGACGTACCGAGTACTACGGCCCGGTTCGTGACGACGTGCGGTGGACCCGCGCGATCGGCAACCAGGGCCTGGAGCTCAGGTCGCAGGACACGTTCGGGCGGGCGGGCCGCACGGACGAGGACTGGTTCAAGGCTCCGCTGGTACCCGGCGCGGCCGCCGAGCAGCCGTCGGGGGTGCCGGTGCCGTGCGCGCTGTGCCGGGACGGAGACCGTTTCGTGCCCGCCGAGCAGTGGCTGGACTCGGACCCGCGCCACTACAGCGACCTGAGCGTGGTCTCCTCCGCACCCCGTCTCGTGGCGGGCAACACCGAGATCCCAGTACAGGGCTGGGGCCCCCGCTCATTCACCGTGCCCGCGGGCTCCTCCGCCTACCGGCTGGACACAGTGGACACCACCTACCGGCCGCTGTCCCCCAAGGTGACCTCCGGCTGGCGGTTCACCTCGCCGGGAGAGCCGTCCGGCAAGCCGCGCGGCCATACGTGCAGCTTCGGTCCCGCCTGCTCACTCCAGCCCGCCCTGGTGCTCAGGTACGACCTGCCGCTGGACCTGCTCAACCGAGCTCCTTCCCGGCAGCCGTTCACCTTCGATCTGACCGCGCGCCCGGCGGCGCTCTCGGCTGCGCAGGTGCGCTCAGCCCGCGTGGAGTACTCGGTCGACGACGGCGCCACCTGGCGCCAGGCCGACTACGTGCGCAAGCTCGGCGACGGCCGCTTCAAGGTCGGTGTCTTTCACCCGGCACTGGCCGCCACCAGCGGCTTCGTGTCGCTGCGGGTGAACGCTGAGGACAAGAAGGGCGGCACGGTCACCCAGACCGTCGACCGCGCGTACGGCCTGAAGTAGGCCCATGGCGGCCACGGAACGCTCGCGCCCCGTGGCCGCCACAGCGCAGTTATCCCGGCGTTGGGACCCGCTTCGGGGGATCTGCGGGGTGCGGCACGCACCTACTCCTCGGTCCACATCTCTGCTGCGATCCTCCGAGCAGCCCGGAGCCCTCGTGTCGGTTTGACTCTTCAAGACACGGGTCGGGCTTGCATAAGCCGTTCGAAGCCGGCGAACTGCCGCTTCGGGTCAGGATGCGCCACCCGGTCTCCCGGCACCCGCCCCGGCAGAACGGCCGATAGACCTGCTCCACCGGCGCGACCCCCTTCTCTGGCAGCGGCAGCGCCCTGACCTCCGGCGATGTGAGAACGACCGGCGGCGGCGCCCAGCGTCAGGCGGCCTGCACGGTTGCGACGCGCTCCCCTGATCGCCAGGTGGGCCAGGTCGACGGCGGGCGCGTGGGCAGCCAGCTCGTGCAGATCCTCGCGAAGCGTCTTCGTCGATCCACCTCCTGGGGGGCGAGCGCGCGGCTTCGACAGCGCGTAATGCGTCTGGCTCGTGACCGTGCCTAGCGACGTGCCCATGAGCTTGGCGGTCTCGTGTTCGGTGCGATCTTCGTAGTAGCGCGGCACGATCTCCGTTCGCTGCTTCGGGGTGAGCTGGGCGAGCGCGTGAAGCAAGGCGAGCCGCCGCACGGTCGCCTCGTCGTGCGACTGGCCGGCCTCCGGAAACTCTGCTCCCGGCAGCTCGAGCCTGAGGTTGGAAGCAGGCTCAAGAACGTGACCGCTCGCGAACGGTACGCCCCGCCACCGCGCTACCTGTCGTGGCGGCCTACAGGGTGTAGGCGAAGCAGCCGGAGGCGCGGCCGATGCTGATGGTGATGCGGACGTGCCCGTCACGTGGCAGCAGGATCGCGCCGGGGTAGATCGTGTCCCCGGAGGGTTTGCCGTCGTCGTTGACCGTGGTGGCGGTCGCCGCGGCGTCGCGGACGAAGTAGGCGATGGTGCCCGATTCGACGTGCTCGACCCGGATCAGCGCGTCCGCCGGGCCCTTGCCGGGATCCTGCGCGACCCATAGTTTGGCCACGCCGCCACGTTGCTGGCGCAGGTACGCGCCGAATGGGCCTGCCCGCACACCGCCCACGGAGGCACCCTTCTCTCCGGCCTTGTCGGCGTCGATGCACGGCACGCCGCCAGGCGGGGTCGCGGGCGATGACACGGGGGTTGTCCAGCCCAGTGTGCTCGGCGTGCTCGATGTCTGTTTCATCTCCGCCGTGCCAGCTGAACAGGCCGTTTGGCTGCTTAACAGAATTAGTGCCGCCGAGCACGACAAGATTTTTGATCTCCTCATTGATCAAAGTATTGCGGGCATTTATGATCACGTCCATGGACATGGCCGAATTAGTGGGAGTGGGCTGCGGTCTTCTCGCCGCCCTCTTCGTCGCCAGCGGCATTCCCAAAATCAGACGACCTTTCGCGCTCGCGCTCGCGCTGGTCCGCTTCGGTGTCGTCAAACGGGTACGGCCCGGCTTGGGCCGGATTCTTGGTGCCCTGGAGGTCGCGGTCGGTCTCGCCGTAGCGGTGAGCCCGGCCCTGCTTCCGGCCGCGACCTGCGCTCTTGTGCTTCTGGTCGCCTTCACCGCGGTGGTCGTACGGTCGGTCATGGCGGGGCAGAGCGTGGAGTGCGCCTGCTTCGGCACGGGCGAGACGACCTCGTGGGCGACCGTGGTGCGCAACCTCGTCCTGATCGGCGTCGCGGCGTTCGTCGCCGCGGCACCGGCGGTGCCCACCCTGGACCAGCGCATTTCAGGACTGCTCATTGGTACGGCAATCACCTGCGGATATCTACTAATTTCCACGCTGGCCGTGGTCAAGCCTTTCAGCGTCCGACTCGACGGGTGAATGAGGCGTCATGGGCTATACCTCACTATTTGTCGTGGCTACCGTCTGGTTGCTTTTGCTCGCTCTCGGGCTGCTGGTCGTACGCCGCGAACTGTCGATCCTTCAGGACCGTGTGGCAGTGAGCGGAGCCGCGCCCGCCGACGGCCTCGCCGTGGGCGCGCTTGCCCCGCAGTTCCCCGGCATGCGGTCTGACGACGTGGTCCTGTTCTTCTTCGGCGACTGCGAGCCCTGCCACGAGGTGGCGACGGAGGTGGCACGCTCCGCCGATCCGGGCGGGTTCGCCTGTGTGGTCAGCGACGGCACCATGGCCGGGTCATCGGCCGGTTTCGGACGGATCCTGCCCGAGGACGCGCGTGTGCTCACGGGCGATGAGGCCGGTGCTGTGAGAGACCGGTACAAGGTGCACTCCGGCCCCTTCGGCGTGGCGGTGTCCAATGGCCTGGTGGTGGCCAAGGGCATCCTGCGGTATGCCAACGACCTGGAGCATCTCCATAATGCCGCCTACGGCGCGGCCTCGGTCGGCAGGTGAAGGAGACATGATGGGTGGCATCCTGACCAGCCCCCGGATCAGGCCGGCCCTGGCGATACCACTGGCCGCGCTCGGTGTGCTCGCCGGACATCTCCTGGGCCTCCAGCCCTGGACGCTGCTCGTCATGGCCGCGCTGATAGTGGCGATCGCGCAGCAGACCCTCCCTTGAGGCCCCAACGTGATCATCATGATCACGCGCGCCCGCGTGTCCGGGTGCTTCGGTTCCTCGGTGGTGGCTGGTGCCGTCCTCATACTGTCGGCAATGGCCGGAGCGGCGCTCACCGGGGCATTCGCCGGTCTCCTCGGCGCGGCTGTGGAGCCCCCGATGCGGGCTCTGCTCGCTGTGACCGCAGTGTCGGCAGTCATCGTCGGAGCGGCGCTCAGGCCCGTTCCCTGGCAACTGGACCGTGAGACCAACACCCGCTGGCTCACGTACAACGACTGGCGCACCGCCGCGTACAACGGCTTGGCGCTCGGCGTCGGCTTCACCACGCGCATCGGTTTCTGGCTCTGGTACCTGGTCCCGCTGACCGCCTTCGTCACGGCCGACCCGGTCCTCGGAGCGCTCGGCTTCACCGTCTTCGCGCTGACACGGGTGGGCCTGTCCGCGCTGCTCACCTCAGCGGATATCTACATCTCCGACGGGATCATTCGAGCCCGCATGATCGCCGACCCGTTGGCCCTCGCCGCGCTCGGCGCCCTCTACCCCATTCTCACGCCGTTGCTGTGACCAACAGACCGTTGTTTCACCAACAGAGAGGAAGAAGTAATGAAGGAGGAAACGACCAGACGCGGGCTGTTCGCCGGAGTCTTCAGGGACACGGCCGGCAACTCGCCACTACCCCCGTCCGACGCCTCTGCAGGCGTCCTGGTCAGCGGTTCGGGCCAGAACGTGACAGTGCGCCGCTACGGCTCGGCCGGCCTCACGGCCGCCGAACCCGTCACGGCCAAGGCTGAGGAACTGCCCTACGGCTGGACGCTCAGGCCCGGCGACCTCGTCGTGCTCGACGAGTCCACCGCGGGTCAGCGCGTCGCGGTCACTCTGCACCGCAACGTCAGCGGGAGCGTGACGGAGGTCACCGCCGATCGCATCTCAGTGAACGGCCAGGTCTGCCTGCTCGACCCGCGGACGGTGCACTATGAGGGCACGTCGGGCGAACCGGCCGCCAAACCGCTGGCCCAGCCACTGAAGCCCGGGGACACCGTCGCCTTGGAGTGCTTCGACAACCGCGTGGACGGCACTCTGACCGTCCACTTCATGCGGCGGATCAGGCAGGCTGCCTGATGGAACGCGTTCTCGCCGTCGTGCTGGTGGCGGCGTGCGTCGTCCTCACGGTGGCCTTCCTGGCCTGTCTTCGGGGAATCGCGGAGCTGCGCCTGCGCCTCACCGGGCGCGGCGTGGATCCCAGCGCCCAGCTGATCATCGGCAGGAAACTTCCGGACAGCCTGGTCTCGCTGATCCCCGACGCGACGCAGGACGCGTTGCTGCTCTTCATGTCCAGCACCTGCGGCACTTGTCACGGCCTCGCGGCCGATCTGGACAAGTTCGCGGACCGTCAGACGGTGGCGATCATCGCCGGCGACTCCACCGCCGAGTTGCTCGCAATGCTCCCACCGCACGTCAATGCCTTCGACGGCGAGCAGTCCAAGGCGGTCGACGCCGACCTGCCCATGGCGCTGTGGCCCACCGTCGTCCTGCAGCGGGACGGCTTCATGGTCGCTGTCGCGACGGGCAGCGACGCCGACAGCGCCGCGGACCTCGAGGTGCTGTGGGAACAGAGAGTGGACGTACCAGAGGGGATGAGAGCATGATCGTCGAGCACGTGAAGAAGACTCGGCTGACGAGGAACAAGTTCCTCGCCGTCGCCGGGGCGACAATCGTCGGGGTGGCCACCAACGCGTGGTTCCCCGGACGAGCCGAGGCGGCGCCGGACGGCTGCTACGGCTTGCCAGGTTGTAGCTGCTGCTCAGCCACAACCTGCTGCGCGAGCGGCTGCACCAGCATCAACGCCTGCGGTGGCAAGCACTGCTGGACGACATGCGCCTACTTGGGGAGCACACTGTACCGGTTCGAGTGCTGCGATTACTCCAAGGGCGGCAACGGGTGCATCTGCAGGGTGAACAACCGACCCTGCACCTGAGTAATGATCATGATGCGGTGGGCCCGGCCCACCGCATCATGATCACCGCTGACCGTCACCCAGGAATTGCCGCGCGCCGCGCAACTCGGTCCGAAGCCGCCGCTGGGTCATGGCGCAGTCCAAGCGCACGTCTATGGGGCCGGGCAGCCTGGTGTCCGCCCGCCAGCGTGACGGCAAGTGGCGCGTGTCGAGGGCATCGCGGCGAGCGATGAGCAGCCCAAGCTCGTATCGGCTTACGGCGTCGGCTCCGGCGACGTGGTGGTAGGACTCCTGCGGGACGGCGGCGCCGACGCCGGATTCGTCAGGCTGCCGATCGACCGCGACGGGCTCAGCGTGATTCCCCTCTATGTGGAGACCACCGTGGTCGTGGTGCCCAAGGACCACGCGGTGACCGCCGCCGACGAGGTATCCCTCGCCGACCTGACCGACGACGAGGTGTTGCACCCTCTGGACGACACCATCGAGTGGACGGCCCGGCCCGGGCAACCCGCCTTCACGCGCCCACCCACAACGGCGAACGCGGTCGAGCTCGTAGCGGCCGGCACCGGGCTGCTCCTGGTCCCCCAGTCACTGGCACGCCTCCACCACCGCAGAGACGTCACCTACCGGCCAGTGACGGACGCCCCGCAGTCTCAAGTAGCGCTGGCCTGGCCAAAGGACGCGACCACCGACCTGGTGGAAGATTTCATCGGCATCGTCCGCGGCCGCACAGCGAACAGCTCACGAGGCCGTACCCCCGCCTCCCCCGCAGAGAAACCAGCACAGCGACAAGCACAAAAAACCGCCAAGAACGGCTCCGCCCGCCGGGCCGTACCAGCCAGCCGCAAAAGGAAGGGCAACCGACCTCGGTGACCCGCAGCCCCAGAAGAGCGCCGCCACCCGCAGTGGGTGGCGGCGCTCATGGTTCACACGTCAGCCGCAGTGTTCGAAGGGGCTGGTGTAGGTGGCCGTACCGGCCGTGCCGCCCCACTTGACGCACTTGTCCGCCGCGCTGGCGGTTACCGGACCCGCGTAGTAGGTGAACTTGCCGGTGTCGGTGACCTTCGTCTTGTCCTTGACCTGCAGGAAGGCACTGGTGGCGGTGGCCTTGCCGAGGGAGGTCGCCTTGATCGTGGCCACGCAGTTCTTGCCGTTGGCCGAGTTGAACAGCAGGTAGACCTTGCCCGCGGAGCCCAGGGCAGCCGAGTCGATCACCTTGTAGCCGCTGCCGCACACCGTCTCGGGGGTGTTCGGGTTGCCGCCGCCGCCTCCGCAGTTCTTGGAGGTGAGGGTCTGGTTCGGGTAGCCGAACGTGGCCCCGTTGAAGACGGCCTTCTGGATGTTCGACGGGTAGCTGCTGCCCTTGCGCACCTCGAAGTGCAGGTGCGGCGATATGCCGTTGCCCGGCTTGCTGGTGTTGCCGACCGCGCCGATCTTCTGGCCCTGGGTGACCTTGGCGCCCGCGGCGACGGCGCGCGAGTTCAGGTGCGCGTAGAAGGTCGTGTAGCCGCCGCCGTGGTCGATCTTGACCAGGTTCCCGTAGCCGTTGGTCGAGCCCTGGTGGGCCGAGATGACCACGGTGCCCGCCGCGGCGGCGACCACGGTGTCGCCGAGGTCGGCGTTCGCCGTGCTGCCCCGGTTGAAGTCGATCTCATAGGACTTGTGAGCGCTGCTGCCGCTGGAGTTGCCGGTCCACTTCTGGCCGCAGGGGAAGGGGAGCTGGAAGCGCGGGGCGGCCAGGGTCGACACCTGCGGCCCCTCCACCTGGTTCGGGGGGTCGTTGTTGTCCGTACCCGAGGTCGGCGTGGGGGTGGGGGTGGGGGTGGCGGTCGGCGTAGCGGACGGCGTCGGAGTGGCCTCGGCCCCCGTCGTGCTCGCTAACGCGCCCTGGCCCGATGCGAGACAGATGAACAGGGCGAACCCCGCCGTAAGCACACCTCTGGGTCGCATACCAATCCTTTCAACGCGTGCCGGAGCCGCGCATGGGTCTATGGGGTCGTTCCAAGCGCTCTTGCTGGAGATCAAGAGTGCGGATGAGCCATACAGAGAACATCCAGAAGCCGCATAGACAGCCATCCGCGCCGAGCACACGCCGGCCGGGAAGCACAGTTTGACCTGCAGTTTCAGCCTGCAGGCTCCTCCCCTTCGATCAGGACCCCCTTCGGTCGTACGGGCAGGAGCGAGACCGTGCCCAGCAGCCAGTCCGCCAGCCGATCGCGTTCGACCAGGATCAGCGGCTCCCGGGCGCCGAGCGCCTCCAGCCGGGCCTGACGGGTCAGCTGCCCCGAGGTGACCAGGACGCCGATGTGCCCGGCGAAGGTGTTGGCGAGCGCTCCCAGGAAGTTGCGGACGTCGGGCGCGCCGACGGTCTTGCTGTAGCGCTTGCACTGGATGGCGTACTTCCCGTGGCCGGGAGCGACGGCGGTGATGTCCACCCCACGGTCGCCGCTACCGCCGCGTTCCCGGACCTGCCGGAAGCCGTCGGCGATCATCCGCTGGGCGACCAGGTGCTCGAACTGCGGTCCGGACATCCGGTCGATCTTCGCCAACTCGACGTTGGCCGCCAGGAACTGCCGTCTGCGTGCCTCGATGGCCTGGTAGCGCAGGAGCAGCCCGCCGCCGAGCACCGCCAGGACCAGGCAGACGATCGCCGCCGCCCAGACCGGATGGTCGCGGGCGAACGAGACCACGACCATCCCGGCGATGGCCACACCCACAGCTCCCAGGACCCATATGTCCTGTCTTCTTCTCCGTGACTTTCCCCTCGCCATGGCTCCCCCTCCTCGCTGGGTGGTGTCCATGGCGAGTGTGAGTCACCGGTCCGACAAAAACAGAAGGATCAGTAGCCCGCAGGTGCCGGCCAGCGGCGCTCGACGCCGATCCTGTCCAGCTCCCCGGTGAACTCCTCCAGCAAGGTCTCCTTCTCCCTGACCTCCTGCGGCTCCACCCCACGGCGCAGGCAGTACGCGGCCAGTTGCCCCGCGGCCTCGCCCACGTTCCACTCCACCGGATGCAGGCGGAAACACCCGTTGGAGATGTGCGTGGTGCCGATGTTCTTCCCTGCCGGCAGCAGGTTGCGCATCCTGACCGGCAGCAACGCGCCGAGCGGGATCTCGAAGGGCACGCTGGCGATGTCGATGTAGTTGTCCCCGCCGGTCGACGGGTGCAGGTCGATGCGGTACGCGCCGACTCCGACGGAGTCATGGTGCCGCAGCGTGCCCCGGTCGCCGAGGACGGCCCTGGAGACGTGGTGCTCGGTGACGGTGGTGACCGCGCGGATGCGCCTCGATTCCCTGACATATGCGGATTTCGCCAGGCCGTCGGCGGTGCCGACCACGTCGTGGCGGAGCCGGAGCCCGGGAAAACCGGTACCGCCGTCAGGGCGGGGCGCTTCGGTCTGGAGCCAGTACAGCACCGACAACGACAGTTGCTTGGCCTCCTTGTGCGCCAGCGCCGCCGTGTCGGCGTCCACCTCGATGATCGGGCGCAGCCAGTAGTCGTTGAGCGGCCAGTTGACCAACGTGATGTCGGAAGCGGCGAAACCAGGCTCGAACAGGTCGCGGGCGAGGATCCTGCGGAACATCCACAGGTCCTTGTCCCCTGATTGGGCGCTCTGGTCGGCCAGCACCGCGCGGGGGTCACCGGCCGGGTTGGGGTCGAACCAGCGGGCCTCGGGCTCCAGGGTGCGCGGGTCCGGCGCGCTGAAGCCGAGCAGCGGGCCGGGCCAGAAGGCGGGCCGGTAATCGCGCCAGAATCCGTAGTCCGCGGGCCGGTCGATGACGTGGTTCTCGCCGTCGTGGTGGGAGACGGCGAAGCAGTAGGTGATGCCCTGCATGTTCAGCGGCTGGTGTTCGTCCGGCGCGTGCGGCTCGTCGTGCTCGCCGCGGGCCTCCGCGCCCGTGACGTACTCCGTCTTGGCCAGCGGCAGCAGCTCGCCGGTCTCCGTCGCGTCGAGGATGTAGGCGGCGGCGATGGTGCGCGAGTCGCCGGAGCGGAGGTCCAGCAGCGTGACGGCGCTGACGCGGTCACGGTCCACCTCGACGTCGACGGGGCGGTGTTCGAGGAGGACGCGCAGGCGCCCGGCGGCCTCATGGGGAGCCAGCATGGCCTGCAGAACCGCCAGAGAGACGCGTGGTTCGTGGCACAACTTGCTGACATATCCGGCGCCGGGGTTCAGCTCGCGCCAGCGCTGCGCGCCGCCGGTCATGGGGTACCAGCGCCGGTAGTAGTCGCGGATGGAGCCGCGCACCTCACGATAGGTGGCGGTGGCTCCGTAGCTCTCGATCCACGGGTGCTCGTCAGGGGGTACGGCCTGCGCGGTGAGCTGGCCGCCGATCCAGTCCGTCTCCTCGGTGAGGACGACGTCGTGGCCCGCGCGGCAGGCGGCCAGGGCCGCGGCGACGCCGCCGAGCCCACCGCCGACGATGAGGATGTCGGTCATGGGTGGTGCCTTTCGCGTGGGTTAGCGGGGAGGTGCCGCGGTCTCGCCCGGCTCCAGCTCGCAGGTCATGAGCTGGTGCCTGGGGACCGTACGGTCTCCCGCGATGAGTTTCGTGAGCAGCCGCACGGCCGCGGCCCCCATCTCGCGACGGGGCACGGCGAAGCCGGTCAGACCCGCCGGGCGGTCGGCGGGGTCGCCGAGCGTGGCCAGGGAGAGGTCGTCGGGGAAGCGGAGACCAGCCCCCTCGGCGGCAGCCAGGAGGGCACGGTGGGCGGCGTCGGTGTCCGTGGCCTCGGTGACCAGCGCGGTGACGCCCTGGTCGCGCCAGGCGCGCAGCCGCTCGGGGGTCAGGTCGGCGCCGTCGGTGCGCACCACCTCGGCGGCCAGCCCGCATTCGTCCATGCCGCGTCTGAAGCCCGCCTCCCTGTCGACGGAGGTGATCGCTTCGTCAGCTTCGCGTACGTACAGGATGCGCCCATGCCCCAGCCCCGCCAGATGCCGCACCACGGCGGCGCCGGCGGAGACGTAGTCGGCGCCGACGTAGGGCAGGCGGTCGCCGAACTCGTCGTGCCGCCCTATATAGACGACGGGCAGATCGGTGGCCAGCAGCCGGTCCATCTCCGGCACGGGCAGATGCCTGCCCAGGAACAGGCAGCCGTCGGCCAGGCGTACCCGGTTGAGCACCTGGGCGTGCGGGCGCTCCCCCGTGACGCTGGAGGCGATGAACATCAGCAGGTCGTAGCCCTGCGCCGCCGACTCCTCCTCGATACCTACCAGGAACGGGTAATAGGCGTGCGACATCTCCGTGGGGAAGGTCGAGGTGAAGGTGTAGAGGCCGAGCAGGTTGTTCTGGCCGGCCGCCAGGCGGGTGGCGATCGGGTCGGGCACGTACCCGAGCTGCTCGGCGGCCGCCATGACCTTGCGCTGGGTCTCCTCGGCGATGCCCATGGCGGCGGCGCCGCCGCCGAGGATCAGCGACACGGTCGGCTGTGAGACGCCGGCCAGGCGGGCGATGTCCGCCTGACGAGGACGACCGCTGGGTCTCATGGCATATCCCCCAAGAAGTAGTAGATCACGGAGCTTCGAGCCCGCCGTCGGGCCTGCGCACCCGCGCGGCCCACCGCTCGTGCAGGTGCGTCTCCGGCGGGTACCGCTTGGCGGCGCCCTCATCGAGGTCGATGCCCCAGCCGGGCCGGTCGGAGGGCGTGATGTAGCCGTTCACCGTCCGCAACGTGCCCGGGAAGACCTCGTGCACGGTCTCCGGGTAGACGTGCGCCTCCTGGATCCCGAACGCGGGGCTGGTGACGTCGAGCGTGACGTTGGCCGCCGCGCCCACCGGCGACACGTCCGGCGGCCCGTGCCAGGCCGTCCGCACGCCGGTCAGCTCGCACAGCGCGGCGAGCTTGCGCACGGGTGTCAGCCCGCCGACGGCCGAGACGTGCAGGCGCAAGTAGTCGACGCCACCGGAGGTGATGAGCCGCGCCGCGTCGGTCACCGAGGAGACCAGCTCACCGGAGGCGATCGGCATCGGCGCCGCCGCCCGCACCTCGGGCAGCCGGTCGAAGTGCTCGGGCGCGAGCGGGTCCTCCAGGAAGAACAGCCGGTACGGCTCCAGCGACCGCGCGAGCACCACGGCCTCCTTCGGCGTGAGCCGGTTGTGCGCGTCGTGCAGCAGGCCGAGTTCGTCACCGAGGACCTCGCGGGCCCGCTCGAACAGCTTCGGCGTGCTGCGCAGGTAGTGGCCGACGTCCCAGCCGTCGGGGTGGGGGCTGTCCGGATACGCGCCTGGCGTGCCGACGCCGCCGTACGTGCCGAGCCCCGGCCCGCCCGCCTGCAGCCGTACGTAGCGGTAGCCCTGCTCGGCGAGCGCGGCGGCCCGCTCGATCGACTCCTCGACCTCGCCGCCTCGGGCCCCGGTGTAGACGGCGGCGGCCGCCCTGACCCGCCCGCCCAGCAGCTCGTACACCGGCACGCCGAAACGTTTGCCGGCGATGTCCCACAACGCCTGGTCGATGCCGGACAGCGCGTTGTTGTGCACCGGCCCGCCTCGCCAGTACGAGGAGTAGTGCAGCATCCGGCCGATGTCCTCGATGTCGGCGGGGTGCCGGCCGATGACCATGGGCGCGATGTGATGCTCGATCGCGGCGACCACGGCGTGGAAGCGCTGGGTGAAGGTGGCGCAGCCGAGGCCGTACAGGCCGGGTTCTGAGGTGTCGATCCGCACGACGACGAGCGGGACCCCGCCCGGGGCGGTGACGATCGCGCGTACACCGGTGATGCGCAGCCCGTCCCTGGCCTGCCACGGCGCCTGCGTCTCCGGCATGATCATTATTGTCGCTCCTCTGGAAACGGATGCAAGGCGGCGAACCCGAGCAGCCGCCTGGCCGGTTCGAGATCGATGGCCACCGTCCTGCCGGGCAGAGCCGTACGGCACGGCATGCCGGGGTGGTGTGCGGCGAGCAGTTCCTCGGTGGGCGTCGTCATGAGCGTCTCGGGCGCGGCGACGAAGATGACCGGCGCTCCATCCAGCGGGGCCGTCAGCCCGAGCAGGCAGGCCCGCGCGGCGTCGCGCAGGTCGAGGTAGCTCCACATCTCCGGGGCCCCGGCCGCGGGATCGCCGGCCAGCCGCTCCGCGCGCGCGGCGAGCCTGTCCTGGTCGCCGAGGAAGGGGAAGCGCAGCGCGGCGACGGTCATGCCGTGCCGCCGGTGCATCATGGCCGCCGTGGCCTCGTCCACCTGCTTGGACAGCGCGTACGGGTCCTCGATCAGCAACGGCACGTGCTCGTCCAGCGGCAGATACGCCGGGCTGGGGCGCGACCTGGCGAAGGGCAGGCCGGTGATCGACAGGCTGCTGGCGATCACCGCCCGCCGTACCCCCTGCTCTCCCGCCTCGTTCAGCACCACGAACGTCGCCTGCGTGTTGGCCGAGAACACCACCTCGGGCGCCGCCACCTCGGGCGAGGCCAGCGCCGCCGTGTGCACGACGGCGTCGGCCCCTTCGAGGGCCGCGCGGACGGCGGCCGGGTCGCGGGCGTCGCCCACGACGACCCGCTCCGCCGCCAGGGGGCCGGGATCCCGCTCGACGAGCGCGGTCACGGCGATGTCGCGCGAGGCGAGTTCTGCCAGTACGGCGGAGCCGAGGCGGCCGGCCGCGCCGGTGACCAGGACCCTCATCCCTTCAGCCCCGTGAAGGCGATGCCCCGGATGATCTGCCGCTGGAACAGCAGGAACACCAGGACCGGCGGGATGATCGCGATCAGCATCCCGGCGATGAGCAGGGCCTGGTCCGAGGTGTCGGCCAGCCGGGGCAGGGCCACCGCCAGCGGCTGGCTCTCGGTGTCGGTGATGGCGATCATGGGCCAGAGGAAGTCCTTCCACGCGTTCATGACAGCCAGCAGTGATACCACGGCCAAGATCGGCCGCGACATGGGCAGCACCACACGGGTGAAGATCCGCCACGGCCCCGCGCCGTCGAGGCGCGCCGCCTCGAACAGCTCCTTGGGTATGCCGTCGAAGAACTGCTTGACCAGCAGGACGTTGAAGGCGTGCGCCCCGGCGGGCAGCCACACCGACAGCGGGGTGTTGGCGATGGACAGATCCAGGACCGTCAAATAGAGCGAGACCATCGAGACCGTGCCGGGCAGGAACAGCGTCGCCAGGACCGCGCCGTAGACGTACTTGCCGTAGGAGGGCCGCAGGACCGACAGCGCGTACGCGCCGGTCGTCGCGACGAACAGCTGGGTGAACCAGGAACCGGCGACGAGCACGACGGTGTTCGTCAGGTAGTGGCCGACCTCCAGGGTCGTCCACGCCTCCGTCAGGTTCGACCATCGCACGTCCGCCGGCCACAGGGCCAGCGGCCGGCGCAGCGACTCCTGGGTGGAGGAGATCGCGCCCTTGAAGATCCAGTAGATCGGTCCGGCACCTTCCAGGAGCAGGGCCACGATGAGCAGCGCCTGGGTGGTGCCCAGCCCGAGGCGCATCCCGCGCCGTTCGGTCTCGGAGATCACTCCCCTCACTTCGTCCCCCAAGTTCTGGTCAGCCGCAGATAGACGGCCGACAGCACCGCCAGCACCACGGCCAGGCTCACGCTCAACGCCGCCGCCGTGCCGTAGTCGCCGTTGACGAACGCGTACCTGTAGATCAGCAGCAGCACCGTGACCGTCGAGTCCTCCGGCCCGCCGTCGGTCAGCACGAACGGCTCGGTGAACACCTGGAAGGTGTTGATCACCTGGAGCAGCAGCATGATCAACAGGATGGGCCGCAGCTGCGGCAGTGTCACGTGCCACAACCTGCGCCAGATGGACGCGCCGTCGAGCTCGGCCGCCTCGTACAGCTCAGTGGGCACGCTGGACAGCGCGGCCAGGTAGATGAGCACGGCGCCGCCGGCGCCCGCCCAGGTCGCCTCCAGGACCAGGCTCGGCATCGCCATGCCCGTGGACTGCAGCCAGGGGTACGGTCCCAGCCCGACCAGCCCGAGCAGCTGGTTGAACAGGCCGGAGTCCGGGTCGTAGAACCACTTCCACATCAGCACGGCCACCACCGGCGGCACCACCACCGGCAGGTAGACCAGCACCCGCATCAGCCCGGAGCCGCGCCGCAGCTCCGACATCAGCACCGCCAGGAAGATCGGCAGCGGGAAGCCGATCACCAGGGCCAGGCCGGTGAACAGCAACGTGTTGCGCACCGCCAGGCCCAGCAGGGGGTCGGCGAGCAGGGTGCGGAAGTTGTCCAGGCCCGCGAACGTCGCCGCCTCGACCAGGTTGGTCCGCTGGAAGCCGAGCACCACGCTGCGGATGATCGGCCACCACGAGAACAGGCCGAAGACCAGCACCGTCGGGATGAGGAACAGCGCGGCCGCGACGCCTTTGCCCCGGGTCACTGTGCTTTCTCAAGCAGCGGGGCGACTCGGGCCGCCGCCTTGGTCAGCTCGTCGCGCGGGTCGGCGTCCTTGCGGGTCAGCACGGCCTGCACGGCGGTGTCGAGGGCGCCGTACAGGTCCTGGGCGGCGACCGGGGGCTCGACGACGTACTCCAGCTTGTCGGTGTCCTTCACGTAGGGCGCGAAGTTCGCCACCGGGATGTTGGCGTGCTTGGCGATCGCGGTGTTCACCGGGCCCGCCACCGACGTGCCGTAGAACGGCAGCGTGGGCAGGCCGACCGCCAGTTTGTCCGCCGCGTTGGCCACGGCCAGTTGCTCGGCGGCGGCCGGGTCGTAGTTGGGCTTGAGGTAGTAGAAGTCGATCCACTTCACCGCGGCGGCTCGCTGCGCGGCGGTGGCCTTGGCGTTGACGGCCGCCACCAGCCCGCCCAGCAGCGTCGCCTTGCCCGCGCCCTGCTGCGGCAGCGCCGCGATGCCGAAGTCGTCAGGTTTGCCGGAGTAGAGGGTGATGTAGCGGTTGTAGCTGTTCACGGTGCCGATGAGCATGCCGATCTTGCCGGCCGCGAAGTCGCGCTCCGCGTCCTGCTGGGTACGCAGCTGGCTGGCGCCCATGGAGTCGTCCTGCCAGCGCATCGCGGACAGCTGCCGCAGCGCCTGCTCCGCCGGGCCGTCCAGGAGCGCGGGCACGTACTTGTCGCCCTCCTGCTTCTCCATCCGGCCACCGAAGGAGTAGGTCATCGCGGTCAGGATCCAGCCGCCGGTGTTCTTGACCGTCATCTGGGTGTAGCCGGTCGCGCCCGTCCCGGCGATCTTCTTGGCGGCCGCCCTGACCTCGTCCCACGTGGCCGGCGGCTGGTCGGGGTCGAGCCCGGCCTTGGTGAACAGGGCGCGGTTGTAGACCAGGCCCAGCGCGTACTCGGTGACGGGCAGGCCGTAGACCTTGCCGTCCGCGCCGGTCGCGGGGGCCAGCGCGCGGGGGTCAAAGTCTCCGGCGTGCGGCAGGGTCTTGATCTCGGCGCTGAGGTCGGCGACCTGGCGCCGGGCGATGAGCCCCGGCGGCTCAGTCAGCGGCACGGTCAGCACCGTCTCCGCGTTCCCACCGGCCAGTCTGGTCGCGAACGTCCTGGCGTCCCACTGCGTGTCGGTCGGCTTGATCTTGATGGCAGGGTTGGCCTTCTCGAACGCGGCGACCGCGTCGAGGAACTGCTTGCGGGTCTTGGCGGCGGTGGTGGGAGGCATGCCCGCCACGGTGATGGTGGTCGTGCCCGAGTCCTCACCCGACGAGCCGGACGCGCAGCCCGCCGTCGCGGCGGCGAGCACGAGCGCCCCCGCCATCCACTTCCTGGAGGCTGATACATCCATGGCCACTCCTCTACCTAATGCGGATTAGGTGGCATCTAATCCGCATTAGACGGCGAGTGTCAAGGCGTTACCGGCAGATTACGCGATGCGCACAGATCACCCTTGACACTCTCGTTCGGGCCGGAGTACACATCTCTCCTAATCCGCATTAGGTCGACAGGGAAGAGAACTTCATGTCCGAAATCCCCCGACGCCACTTCCTCGTCCTCGGCGGAGCCGTAGCCGCCGGGCTGGCGGGAGCCACGGCACCGGCCCACGCCGACACCCCTTCGATCTCCGCCGACGGCATCACGCTGACCGCCGGCACCGACGGCGGCATCACCGTCCGCGACGGCGGCGGCGTCGAGCGGATCAGGCTCACCGGGTTCATGACCAAGGACTCCGTCACCGGCATCCAGCGCACCACTGGCGGAACGCCGTCGCTCATCACGCTCCAGGACGGCACGCAGGCCATCCAGGTCGACTACACGCTCCCGAGCGCGGCCGGAGGGATCACCGTCCGCGGCGTCTTCGGCGTCGCGGCGCACCGGGCGAAGCTCCGCTGGGAGGTCGGCGGCTCGACCACGCTGATCCCGGCCGGTTTCATGCTCGGCCGCGCCGTCGTCTCGCCCTCGGCTCCCGAGTCGTTCGCCGCGCTGACGACGTGGAACCGCGACGCCGGGGGCGGGGTGCCGTACGAGACCAATGCCGGGGTCGTCTATCAGGAGACCTGGGCCGACACCCGAGCCTACTTCCGGCTGGCCACCACCACCCCGGCCTGGACCAACGCCACCTGGATCCACGCCCCGGGTGTCGGAACCGCGAGCGCGGCCGTGACGGAGGCCGACCTCGTGCTCGGCTCGATGCGACCGGCCGCGGGCGGCACCATGGGCGCGGGCCTGCCCCTCGGCGTGGAGGTCTGGACCGACCAGCCCTTCTCCCTCTGGGACGCCGGCGGCCAGGCCATGGCCCTGCACGCGGAGGTGGCCAACGGCGGAAGCACCGCCCGTAGCGTGAAGCTGACGTGGTGGGCACGCGACTTCGACGGCAAGACGCTGGCCGGCGGCAGCGTGACCGGCACGGTCGCGGCGGGCGCCGCGTGGAGGCAGACCTTCACTGTCACCTCGCCACCCCGAGGGATCGTGTTCACCGAGGTGCGCGCCACCGCGGGCACCGACAGCGCCTTCGCCCGCACCAACCTCGCCGTCCTGCCGCCGCACACCTACCAGGCCGGCGCCGACAGCATGTTCGGCATCGCCAACTACCCCTGGCTGCTCAAGCCCGACACCGCCGCCGTCGTGGGACTGATGCGGCGCATAGGCATCCAGCGCGTCCGCATCTCCTACGAGGGCGGGCCGGGCCTGCCACCCGCCGCCCTCGACGCGGCGGGGATCAGTCACAACATCGAACTCGCCGGGATTCCCCTGGGCGGAACGGCCGACCAGGTCGCCGCCTGGGCCGACACGAACACGCAGAAGGCGATCGGGTCGGGTGCCGGCTACTTCGAGGTCGCCAACGAGGTGAACAAGCCGTGGATGAGCGGCGAGACCGCCGCCGCCTACGTACGGGATGGATTACGCCCGGTACGCGACCGGCTGACCGCCGCAGGCGCGCCCACCAAGGTGCTCAACGCCGGCCTGGCCGGCATGGACCACGTCTGGACCAAGAACTTCCACGACGCCGGCGGCTGGGACCTCATCGACGGATTCGCCTTCCACCCGGGCAGGGGCAACTTCACCCCGGACTACGCGCCCCCTCCTGAGGAGTGGACGCAGGGCGACAACGGCTCCTACTGGAACTTCCTCGGCGGCCTGCGCAAGGCCCGCGAGACGATCGCGGAGTACGGTCACAAGGAGCTGTGGCTGACCGAGGCCTACGCCTGCACGAAGCCGAACAGCTGGTGGCACGACACCTACCGGCAGGCCGCGGAGAACGTCCTGCTCACCCTGGCACTGGCCATGGCCGAGGGGGTGCGCTGCGTGAACTGGTACCAGCTGCACGACAGCGTCCTCGGCAAGCCGCAGATGGCCGACCCGGCCAACCCCGAGTACCACTACGGGCTCATGAACCGCGATCTCAGCGCCAAGCCGTCCATGCTCGCCTACGCCACGGCCGCGCAGGTGCTGGACCGGGCGACGTTCGTCCGCCGGCTCAAGCCGGCCGACCCCGACCTGAAGGGACTGCTGTTCGACACGCCGGAAGGACCCGTCTCGATCCTGTGGAGCAGGAAGGACGGGTACCTGCTCAACACCGACCATGCGCCCGGCGCCACGTGGTTCGCCGCGCCGGAACCATGGGTGGACGGCTGGCCGACCAAGACGGAGCTGAAGGTGGCCGCCGCCGGGCGCTCGGTGCGGGAGCTCGACTGCCTCGGCAGAGAACGGCTGCTCACCGCGCGCGACGGCAAGGTCAAAGTCCGGCTGGACGGCGCCCCCCGCGTCTACTACGGCCTGACGGCGACCCCCGACCAGCTGCCCTGAGGCCTTCGGCGGCGGTCCCGGCTCCCGTCAAGGGAGCGGGACCGCCTCTGACCACCTAGACGAGATGCGCGAAGATCAGCCTCATGTCGTGGTCCATCTGGCTCATCAGGGTGGCGTGGTTGATCTGGTCGTTGGCGTAGTGGGTCGCGGCACCCCTCTGCTTGCCCTCACCGTCGTACAACGTCTGGGTCGTTTCGAAGCCGCCGTCCTCGTCCACTTTGTAGAAGACGTGGTTCTTGCTCTTCCGGTCCACCGTTAAATGGCAGTAAGTCCAGTTCAAGCCGTCCAGGTCCATCGTCGGCTTCTTCGTGATCGTGAGGTGCGCGTTGTAGACCTCACCGTCCAGCTTCACCGTGAAGCCCTCCAGGAACAGCCACGTGCCGGCCTCGCCTTTGTTCCAGTAGTTGTAGCTGGGCTTGCCGAACTCTATGACGTTCAGCGCGAGGTTCTTGTAGTGGATGCCTGCCCAGTTCTCGATCGTCGTTTTTACCTCTGGCATGGGTCCCCCGTTGCGGATGAGATCGACTTTCCCCGAGTCGCCCTTATCCTCGCCACACGAAATAGCTTGCCAATTGCCGAATAATTGCAACAGCCGCTTGGCGATAAATTTCACACCCTCGCCTTGGCGGTAAATTATCGTGCGCGCGACCCGAGCAGGGAAATACTCCAGAAATCGGCGTAGCGACCGCCGTGGCGCAGCAGTTCGTCGTGGCCGCCTTGCTCCACGATCTGACCGCCGTCCACGAAGACGACGCGGTCGGCGCGTTGGACGGTCCGCATCCGATGCGCCACCATCACCACCGTCCGGCCCGCCATCAGGCGCTCGATGCCCTCGTGGACGGCCGCCTCGTTCACCGGGTCCAGCGCGGAGGTCACCTCGTCCAGCAGCACGATGGGCGCGTTCTTCAGCAGCGCTCGCGCGATCGAGACCCGCTGGCGCTCGCCACCCGAGAGCAGCGCGCCGCCCTCGCCGACATTCGTCGCCCATCCGCCGGGCAGTCGCTCGATCACCTCGTCCAACCGCGCCGCGGTGGCCGCCGCCCGCACCTCGGCCTCGGTGGCGCCGGGACGGCCCAGCCGCACATTCTCCTCGATCGTGCCGTCGAAGAGATAGACGTCCTGGAAGACGATGGCGATCCGCGCCATCAACACCTCGGCGTCGATCGCGCGTACGTCCACACCCCCCACACGCACCGCACCCGCGTCCACGTCGTAGAACCGCGCAAGCAACTGCAGCAACGTGCTCTTTCCCGCACCCGACGGTCCGACAATGGCGAGCCGCTGTCCCTCGGGCACGGACAACGACACGTCGTCGATCACTTTACGGTCGCCATGCTGAAAGGTGACGGACTCGAATTTCAGGTCATGCCGTTTCGGCTGAATCGGTTCTTCAGGTTCCGGCAGCGGCTCTGTGCGCAATACCGTCTCGAGTCTGGCCAGCTCGAAACGGGC
The DNA here is from genome assembly GCF_050942315.1 of Nonomuraea sp. CA-143628. NCBI lineage: Bacteria > Bacillati > Actinomycetota > Actinomycetes > Streptosporangiales > Streptosporangiaceae > Nonomuraea > Nonomuraea sp. CA-143628. Next base: position 3,659,790 of record NZ_CP192072.1, on the reverse strand, counting down.
GCCACGCAATTTGCCGCCGATTTCCGCCAGCGACAGCAGCGGATCCGCACAACGCGCGGCGAGTACCAGAATCGCCAGAACCTCTGCCGCCCCGATATTCCCACTGAGCGCGAAATAGGCGCCCATGACCAGCAGTACGGTGAACACCGCCTGCACCGTGAGCGTCAAACCCACCACACCGGGCAGCGCCGACAGCGTGGAACGGCGGGACGCACGCCGGACCTCCCGTAACGAGTCGTCGAGCGACCGGAAGCGTTCGAGGGTCCGGCCGCCGGCGCGGAGAACCGGCTGGGCCTGGAGATATTCGATGACTCGCCCGGCCGCCTCACGGCCGCGTTCGGCGCTCTGCTCATCGCCGGCGGCCATCGAGCGTCCCGTCCAGATCTGGATCGCCGCCACGATCGGGGCGGCGGCCAACGCGGCCAGCCCCATGCGCCAGTCGAAGGCGAGCATCACGGCGACGATCGTCAGCGGGGTCACACAGGCGGAGATGGACGGCGCCAGCAGATGCGCCGCCACGCTCATCGCCTGCAGCAGGCCGCGACTGGCCATGACGGACACCTCACCGACCCGACCGGCGCTGTACCAGCCGAGGGGCAATCGGGCCAGATGATCACCGAGCCGGTGATACATACCGCGCAGCAACGCGGTCCCGATGCGGAAACCGGACAAGTCGCTGCGATAGCGCAGCACCGCGTAGAGCGCGACCGCGGCCCCGAACGCGATCAGCCACGGCCGGGCGTCCGCGGGATGGCTGCCGAACAGCGCCCGCAGAACGGGGACCAGCAGCGCGTAGGACAGACCCTCAGCCACCGCGGTCGTCGTCATCAGCGCCACGGTGCGGCGCATCGGCTGGGCGTACTCGGGTCCGAGCACGCGCAGCAGCAGTCCCATCATCGGAGGTCGGCTCCTCGGGCTTCGGTCTCGTCGGCGATCACCGATCGGAGGTCGGCTCTTTGGGTTTCGGTCTCGTCGGCGAGCGCCGATCGGTGGGATCGCCAGAACGCGGCGAACTGTCCGTCCTGGGCCAGCAGCTCGGCGGGCCTGCCACGCTCGACGATCTTCCCGTCCCGCAGCATGACGACGGTGTCGGCGTCGGCGATGGTCTCCATGCGGTGGGCGATGAGAAGAATCGTCCGGTCGCCGCCCAGCGTGGCCAGGGCCCGGCGTACCGCCTGCTCGGTCTGCGGGTCGGCGAAGGAGGTCGCCTCGTCGAGCACCAGGACGGGCGTGGCCGCCAGCAGTGCGCGGGCGAGCGAGATCCGCTGCGCCTCGCCCCCCGACAGTCCGGCCTCTTCACCGATCACCGTGTCGTATCCGCGCGGCAGCTCAAGAATTCGATCATGAATGTTCGCCAGCCGGGCGGCGCGTACCACGTCATCGTGAACGGCGTGCGGGACCGCCAGCGCGATGTTGTCCGTGACCGAAGCGCGCAGCAGCCGAACGTCCTGGAAGACGAAGGAGACCGTCCGGTAGAGCCGCCGGCTGCCGATCTCGCGCAGATCGACCCCGCCCAGCACGACCGAACCGCCGGTCGGGTCGAAGAAGCGCGGCAGCAGCTGAACCAGCGTGGACTTCCCGCTTCCCGACGGCCCGACGATCGCGGTGACCGTGCCCGGCTCGAGCACCAGGTCGATCCCGCGCAGCACCTCGTGATCGGCTTCGTAACCGAAGCGAACATCACGCAGCTCCACCCGGTGACCCTCCGGTGCGACCGGGTGCGCGGGCTCCGGCAACGGCTCCACCTCCAGCACGTCCCGGATCCGCCCGACCGCGCGCCGGGCGGCCTGCAGGTCGTCGAAGCCGTGACCGAGGGCCGCCACCGGAGCGGTCAGCCCCAGCCCGAGCAGCAGGAACGGCAGCAGGTCGGCCGGGGCCAAGTCACCGGTGGTGATCAGGGCCGTACCGCCGATCAGCACGACCAGCAGCACGAACGGCGGCGACAGCGCCAGCTGCATCCCGGCGGCGATCCCGGAGATACCGTGCACCCACCGGAAGAAGATGCTGACGAAGTCGTCCACGGCGGTGCGGAATGTGCGGTGGGCCCGGCCGGAGCCGCCGAACGCCTTGACCACCGCGATCCCCTGCACGAACTCCACGACGGAACTGGCGATCCGTCCCATGGCCGCGTCGAACTCCTCCTGCTCGCGCAGCCGAACCGGGGTCATCATCAAAGGGACCAGCAATACGGCCAGCACCACCGGGATCAGCGTGATCAGCGTCAGCCGCCAGTCGATGGTGAACAGGTAGATCAGCGACACCAGCGGCACCACGAACGCGGCGGCCAGCTCGCCAGGGGCGTGGGCGATGAACGGGTGCACGGCACTCACGTCCTCCCCCACGACCTTGGCCAGCTCGCCGGTCCGGCGCCGGGAGAACCAGCCGATCGGCACCCGCCCCAGCCGGGCCGCCACCTGCCGGCGCAACGTCAGCTGCACCTGGCCGTCGAGAAGATGCCCTAGTCCGGACGAAGCGGCCGTGAACAGCAGCCGGACGAACAGACCGGCCGCCCCCGTGATCACGATGGTCCAGACATGAGCGTGGTCGATCGGGCCGGGCGACAGCAGCGTACGGCCCAGTTCGACGACTGCCAGCAGCGGCGCCAGCCCTGCGATGGCACCGATGAGCTGCAGGATGACGACAGCGGCGAAGCTCCCCGCGTAAGGGCGCAGCATCTGTGGTGATGTGGACTGCTGCCTCGCCTCGGCAAGGTCGGTGATGGCCATCGCTCTCCCGTATTCGTCGCTCTGGTCGCTCTGGTCGCTCTCGTCGCTGAGCCGATGGTGGATTTCGAGAGGTCTGGCCTAGGCATCGGCCCGCTTCTCCAGCCGGCTGCCACGCGGCAGGGTGACGGCCATGATGGTGCTGGGGATGTCCAACTCGATGCGGTGCCATCGGCCGCGCGGGACGATGGCGGCGGTTCCGGCCACCAGCCTGATCTCTTCCTCCTGTTGTCCCGGCCGGTCCGGGCGGAGGTGGAGGCGGATCTTCCCGATGATGCAGGACACGACCTCCTCGGCCTCGGGGTGGATCTCCCAGTGGTCGGCATGGACGTCGGCGCCGGTCTTGGCGTGGAAGGCCGTCAGCTGCCAGCCGTCCTGGTCGGAGTCCGGTGTTCTCTTCTCGGTGTGCACCTGGCCGTCTTGGTGAAGGTGGAGAGAAGACGCCAGGAGATCGATCGGGGTAATCGTCATGCCCGAGAGCTCCTCGTGGGCTGATCATTCATCGGCGGCCGGCTGGCCTGGGGTGGTCGCCGGACCTGGGGTGGCCGCGACTTCACTCGGCATCACTGGGCTTCGCTTGGCTTCACTCGGCCAAGACGCGGCGCAGGGTGTGGGAGACCAGCGGAACGAATGCTTCCAATCCCGGATTCATAGCGGCCATCCTCCCCGTCACCACTCCGGCGACCGTCCGCCATCCGTCGCGCATATCACACAGTTCACGCATCGATTGGCGCTGTCTTCTGGCCGGGGAGGCCCTATCCTCCTGTCATGGAGGCACTGGCCCAACGGCTGTCGCACCTGGACTCGCATGTCGAAGGCGCGATCCGTGTCGTCACCTTCTACGACACGCTGATGCGCCGACGGGTGGATCTGCCGGCACTGGCCCGGGCCTCGGCGGCCCTGGCCGAGTGCGTGGCCGGCGTTCGGCTCAACGGCACGGGACGGGTGATCCGCGTCTCGCCCGACGGCAGGGAGACCTCCGCCCCACCACTGCCCGCGTCCACCACTGTGACGATCACGCTCGACGAGGAGGAGATCGGCACGGTCTGGCTGGAACGCCCCGGCCCGGCGAACCTCCTCGACGAAGTCCTGCTGGACCGGCTCGCCATCGCCGCCGCGGCCGTCGTCGAAAGGTACGGCCCGGCCCGCACCACCATGGCCGACCCCGCCCTCGTCGAGCTGGTGATCAGCGCCGACAGCGACGAGGCGGCCAGAGCGCGGGCGTTACGTCTCCTGGGTTTCCCCGCCGACCTGCCGGTCCGCGTCGCCGCCGTACACGCTCGGCTTCCGCTCGACCAGGTCGGCGCCCTGATCTGCCCGGACCGCCTCGTCAAGGCGGCACCGCTCGCCGACGTGGGCGTCATCCTGGCCACCACCCTGGACCCGGTCCGCTTTCCCAAGGGCGTACGCGCGGGCATCGGCGCCGCCGAAAGCCCCGACCGATCCTGGCGCCAAGCCCGCACCGCCCTCCGCTTCACCACCCCTCGCCAGCCGGTCATCCACTACGACGACCTGGGCGCGCTGGCGCTCCTGGCCGAGATACCTCAGGACGCCTCGCGCGACAACACCGACGTGACGGCGATCGCCGCGCTGGCCGATCACCCAGAAGATTTGGAGACGCTGGACGCCTACTGCGCCACCGGCTCCCTGCGCCGGGCCGCCGACCTTCTCCACCTGCACCACAGCAGCGTCGCCCGCCGACTCGAACAACTCGGCAAGACCCTGGACATCGAACTCACCGAGCCCACCGGCCTGATCCGGGCCAGGCTCGCCCTCACGGCATGGCGGCTGCTCGACGATTGAGGCTGTCAGGCGACCTGCGTACTGGCCGTCACCCTCGCCTTCCAGACCTCGCCTTTCAGACTGACGTCGCAATCACCGCTGCCCGCCACCCAGAAACCAGCCGTCACCGGAGGGTTGACCGTCACCTGGAGGCTGCGCGTCACCGAAAAGCTACTCGCCACCCAGGAACTGCCGGGCGCCGCGCAGCTTGGTGTGCAGCCGCCGCTGAGTCATGGCGCAGTCCAAGCGCACGTCCAGAGGACCGGGCAACCTGGTGTCCGCCCGCCGACCCGAAGGCAAGTGGTCCGCGTCCAGGCCATCGCGACGAGCGATGAGCACCCCAAGCTCGTATCGGCTCACCGCATCGGCTCCAGCGACATGATGGACACCGCGATACTCAGCTGCGGCAAGCTCCAGGAGCGCCGCAGCAAGGTCACGTACATGCACGGGACACCGCACGTCATCGGTGAACAACGCTCCTCCCGCCCTCCCAGTGGCCAGTGCATGCACCAGGACCTCGTGCGGGGAGTCACCGTCGCCGATTATCAACGATGTCCGAGCTATCACCGCAGCCGGCACGACCGCGCTCACCGCCGTCTCCGCGGCGGCTTTGGCCGCGCCGTACGGGCTGATCGGGTCAGGGACGCACGTCTCGTCATAACGAATCGCGGCGCCGGAGAAGATCGCGTCGCTGGACACATGGACGAGACGCCCACCCACCATGGAGACAGCGAGAGCCACATTCACGGCGCCGATCGCCGTGGTCGTCCAATCCGCCTGCCGGTACGCGGCGTTGATGACCGCCTCCGGCCGGAAGGCGCTGACCAGCACCTCGACATCCTCCCGTCGGCGCACATCGAGTGGCACCCACTCGACGCCGACGGTCTCCCCAGATCGGCTCAGATACGTCGCGGCAACCTCGTACCCCGCCAGCGAACACTGCCGAGCCAGCTCGCGGCCAAGAAACCCACTACCACCGACGATGAGGATCCTCACGGCCGGTCACCCTAGCCGATCAGCCACTCCCAGACGCCCGCCGGACGTACGAGAGCCCGTACCCCAAAGGGAAATTGTCTAGCGTTGCTTGAGGCGGAGTGCTTCTTTGCGGGCCTCGGCCTGGACGGACCGCTCCCGCTCCAGCCACGCGGGGTTCTCCGCTTTCAGCGCATCGATCTCAGCGGTGGTGAGCGGCTCGGTGATCCCGCCCCTGGCCAGGCCGGAAATGGAGACCCCGAGCTTCGCGGCGACGACCTGCTTGGGGTGAGGGCCGTTGCGGCGCAGATCAGCGAGCCAGGTGGGCGGCGTCGACTGCAACTCGTTCAGCTCGTCCCTGGAGACGACACCCGCCTGGAACTCGGCGGGAGTGGCCGAAAGGAGGACACCCAGCTTCTTGGCCGCGGTCTCCGGCTTCATCGTCTGGATGCTCTTCGATTTGGACGAGGTCATGGCGCCAAGCGTAGTCAGTCGGAACGGGTTCCCCTGACATCGGTAGTCTGTGGAAGTGACTGATGGGGAGACCGGCAGGCAGTTCCGGCTGGCGTACGTGCCCGGGGTGACACCCGCGAAATGGGTCAACGTCTGGACCGAGAGGATGCCCGACGTGCCGATCACCCTCGTCGCGGTCCCCGCCGCCGAGGTGGTGGCACTCCTGCGGGACGGCGGCGCCGACGCCGGATTCGTCAGGCTGCCGATCGACCGCGACGGGCTCAGCGTGATTCCCCTCTATGTGGAGACCACGGTGGTCGTGGTGCCCAAGGACCACGCGGTGACCGCCGCCGACGAGGTATCCCTCGCCGACCTGACCGACGACGAGGTGTTGCACCCTCTGGACGACACCATCGAGTGGACGGCCCGGCCCGGGCAACCCGCGTTCACGCGCCCGCCCACAACGGCGAACGCGGTCGAGCTGGTAGCGGCCGGCACTGGGCTGCTCCTGGTTCCGCAGTCACTGGCGCGCCTCCACCACCGCAGGGACGTCACGTACCGGCCGGTGCCGGACGCCCCGCAGTCTCAAGTAGCGCTGGCCTGGCCTGCGGACGCGACCACCGACCTGGTGGAAGATTTCATCGGCATCGTCCGCGGCCGCACAGTGAACAGCTCACGAGGCCGGGCCCCTACCTCCCCCACGGAGAAACCGGCACAGCGCCAGGCACAGAAATCTGCCAAGAATGGTTCCAGCCGCCGGGCCGCACCGACCGGCCGTAAAAGGAAGGGCAACCGACCTCGGTGACGTGCTGTCCCGGACCTCCGGGTTCGGGCCCGGCGCGCGCCAAGGCCATCAAGCGGCGCTTGATTCCCACCGCTGTACGCACCCCTCCCCGGTACACACCTGAGCGCACCGCGTCGGCCACGGACCGCTGTCCGCTGTCCGGGGGGTTGGGCTACTGGCCACATGCCGATCGCCCTGGGTGCCAACCTCGGCTGACTGCGTAGCTGCGCTGGATCAGCAGGCGGGAAATGTAACCACAGCCCGAGCAAATGTAACCAGCGCATGGTTACATTTCCCCTAGCCATCACATGATCAAGTTGATCGCGCGTCTCCGCGCGACCGGGAGTGACTGCGACAACGTCGAGGTCAAGTCGGCGGCAGGAGGACTGCCACGGTCGACCGCCTCCACCCCGCACGCGAACGATCCGGGCGGGGCGACGGTCATCCTCGGCCTCGACGAGGCCACCGGCTTTCGTCCAGTACGGTTACCGGACCCACGGGCTCTCAAGCAGGGCTCGCCGTGATCAGGCCAGACTCCGGCAGGACAGCCGTGTCGTGGACTAACGTGATATCCATGACGCGCCCACAACGGTATGAGGCCGCTTCCATGGTCGTGCTCGCAGGTTGGCTGGCTCGCCATTCCGACGACGAGACGCGTTGGCGCTTGATCAGTGAGTTCCTTGAGGAATACCACCACGAGCCACCCATAGCTCGGCTCGCGCTGCTGTCCGCCGAGCCTCCAAGCGTGGGAGATCATCACTGGGATGTCTTTCTCGCGGCACTCGCTGAGCATCTCGCCGCGCAAGACGGCCATGCCGGCCCTCGATGGGTCGAGTCGCGACGTCTTCGCCAATTCTGGTTTCCCTTCAACACCGCTGCGGCGCGCGTTGACGCCTTCGTCCACGCCCCTGCCTCCTTCCGTCGCCGCGGCGTGTTCATCCACCCACAGGAGCTGGAAGTCGCATGAGCAATGACGCTCCTCTCCTCGATAGAGCCGCGATCGAGGATGCTTTCCAGCGTCTCGGTGACCGTCTTGTTCGCCGTGGAGTCATCGCCGACCTCTACATCTTCGGTGGAGCAGCCATGGCATTGGCCTATGACGCCCGCCGTTCCACTCGTGACATCGATGCCGTATTCGAACCGCACGGAATCGTCCTCGATGAGGCACGCGCAGTCGCGTCCGAACTCGGCCTGCCATCGTGGTGGCTGAACGAGCAGGCCAGCGCGTACGTCGCTCCCGGCGGAGACAACTCGGCCCGGCGGGTATTCGACCATCCGGGACTGCGTGTATCCGCGGCATCGCCGGAACATCTGCTCGCCATGAAAGTCCTCGCCGCTCGCAGACGGGACACCGGCGACATTCGCGCTCTTGTCGAGCGCTTGGAGCTCACCTCAGTTGATGAAGTTCTCAGGCTGTGCACGGAGATCTTCCCCGACGAACCCGTCCCCGATCGTGCTCGGCTCATGCTGGAAGATCTCTTTGAGGAGGACTGAGACCTTCACGCAAGCCGGGTCAGCACCGATCGACAGGATTAATCAGGACGGTTCCCAGGAGGATTGACTCCCGTCTTGCTCCCAAGCACAGATGCTGGATCTTCCTTCTCGATCAAAGAACACACTTGATCTGGGTGGGCGGTACTGGGTTCGAACCAGTGACCCCTCGCTTGTAAGGCGAGTGCTCTACCGCTGAGCTAACCGCCCCTGATCGGCACTACACCTTACGACACCAACGGCTCCGATCGCACATCCATTACCCACCCGGGCCCCAGGTCGTCCCGGCCGGCCGCGCGCCAGCCCAGCAAGGCCGCTCCCAGCATGCCCGCGTCCACGCCCAAAGCGGCGGGCAGGAGGGGTGGCGCGTCCCGGAAGGCGAGGCGTTTCACGAGGCGGGTGCGGACGGGGTCGAAGAGGGCCGGGCCCGCCTCGGCCAGGCCGCCGCCCAGGACGATCATGGAGGGGTCCAGGAGCAGCGTGTACGTGGCCAGGGCCAGCGAGAGGGCCTCTACCGCCTCGTCCCACACCTCTACGGCCAAGGGGTCGTCCGAGGAGACCACCTGTTCGGCGCGGATGTCCTCCAGGCCGGAGCGCAGGCTGTAGCGCCGGCCGACCGAGGCCGCCGACGCGTACGTCTCCAGGCAGCCGAACTGGCCGCACGCGCACTGCTCGCCGTCCGGGAAGACCGGGATGTGGCCGATCTCGCCGCCCCAGCCGGAGGAGCCGCCGTACGGCTCGCCGTGGACGATCATGGCGCCGGCGATGCCCGTGCCGATGGGCAGGAAGAGGAAGTCGGGTACGCCGCGCCCCGCGCCGAGGACGCTTTCCGCCAGGCCCCCGGTGCGTACGTCGTGGCCCAGCATGACCGGCACGTCGAGTGCGGTGAAGTCGGCGGCCGGGACGTCACGCCAGCCGAGGTTGGCCGCGTAGACGGCCTTGTCCTCGGACACCAGCCCAGGCACGGCCAGGCCGACGCCTGCCGGGATGCCGTCGCCGGAGGCGGCCAGGTGGCTGATGAACTCGCGGATGGCGGCCACGACGGCCTCCGGGCCCTCCGAGCGGGGGGTCGGGCAACGCTCGCTCAGCAGCACCGCGCCGGACTCGCTGACCAGGCCGCCCTTCATGGACGTGCCACCGACGTCGAGCGCCACCACGAACGAACTCATTGCAGACACGCAGGAGACGATAGCGCAGCTCAGCAAATGTCTGGATAAAGGCGAGACGCTCCCACGTCAGGCCCGGCCGAGCACCCGGTTCAGCGCCGCCTCGACCTCGGCCGACAGGCCCGGCGGGGCGCCCGAGCCCGCCGCCACAGCGTCCGACCCCACAAAGGCGTCCGCCCGCGCCTGTCGCACGGCCCCGCAGCCCCGGCACTCCACCTCGCCCAGCCGGCAGATCAGCGCCGTGGACCCGCATGTGCCGCACGCGTCGAGGTCGAGGTCGTGCAGCAGTTGACAGTCCGGGCAGATGAGCACCTGCGTCTCGCGGCGTACACCCCGCTTCCACGGGCTGGCGCCACGGACGGGGTCCGTCTGCCGGGCCCCGCAGCGATAGCAGGGCATCGTTTCCTCCGTTAAGAAATGTCGGCGAGTGCCTTGACGTAATCGGCGACGACACGTGCCTGGCTGGTCGGATTGACCACCGACCATCGGATCACGCCCGCGCCGTCGATGATGAAGGTCCCCCGCAGAGAAACCCCCTTCTCGTCATCGAACACACCGTACGCCCGCGCGACCTGTCCATGTGGCCAGAAATCGGAGAGCAACGGGAACGCGTAACCCTCCACGTCCGCCCATGCGCGATGGGTGAACATGGAGTCGACCGAGACGGTGAGCAGCTCCGCGTCGGCCAGGGAATCCTGGACATCGCGCAGCGCCGACAGCTCTCGATGGCACACGCCGCTGAAGGCAAGCGGATAGAAGACCAGCACGACCTTCCTCCCCCGGAAGCCCGACAGCTTCACCGGAGTGCCGTGCTGGTCCCGCAGTTCGAAGTCTGGAGCAAGCGCGCCGACCTCGGCAGGACGTTCGTTCACAAACGCCATCCTGCCGTATGACAGGCGCTCAGACTCCCTAGCGTCGGCCCTTCGGTGAGGCCAGTCTGGTCCCTGACCAGTCAGGCGCGGCGGAGATGCTGCTGGTCTGCGAGAGACCCGCCGTAGTGGCATCCTCCCCGATGTCGCTCGGCTCCACATGGCCGTCGCGCCCGGCCTTGGGAGTCAGCAGCCAGATCTGGCCGGCGTCGGCGAGTGATCGCATGGCGTTGGTGAGGACGTCGAAGAGATCGCCGTCGCCGTCGCGCCACCACAGCAGCACCACGTCGACTACGTCGTCGGTCTCCTCGTCCAGCAACTCGTTACCGGTCAGGTCCTCGATGGAGTCGCGAAGCTCGTCGTCGACGTCCTCGTCCCAACCGATCTCCTGCACCACCTGACCCGGCTTGAGGCCGAGCCGTTCGGCCAGGCCGCGCTCACTTTGCGCCTGACCCGCGGTCGCGCTCACGTTTATCCCTCCTGCTTGAGTGGCCCCGCATATGCGGTTTATCGCTTCGGGACAGTCCACACGCTGTGACCCTTAGTCGTCAACGGTCGCCACGGGTACGGCCGTAGACGGGCCGCATCAATCCGACAAAAACGACAGGCGTACCTGGCGTTGCGGGTTGTCGACGTTGAGGTCGACGATTGCGATGGACTGCCAGGTGCCCAGTGCCAGACGCCCGCCAAGTACGGGGATGGTCGCGTACGGCGGGATGAGCGCGGGCATGACGTGTGACCTGCCGTGACCGTGCGACCCGTGGGCGTGACGCCACCTGTCGTCGGCCGGGAGCAGATCGCGCAGGGCGGCGACGAGATCGTCATCACTGCCCGACCCCAGCTCGATCAGTGCCACCCCGGCCGTGGCGTGCGGTACGAAGACGTGCAGCAGCCCGTCCTCCCCCAGCGTCCGCACGAAGTCCGCGCAGTCCGAGGTGATGTCGTGCACCGTCTCCCGTGAACCCGTGGCCACGGAGATGATCTGAGATCTCACACACGAATTCTACTTAGGTACGACGACCGCATCAGGGCCGGGAAACACCAGCCCGGTGTGCCCGTCGTCGAACCGCACGATGTACGGGGGCCCACCGTCGGTGCCGTGGATCTCGATGATGATGCCACCGTGATCCCGCTCGCCGACCGTGTTGCCGTGCACCAGCAGCCGGTCGCCTATCGTCGCGTTCATATCTCCAGACTCGTACGGAGAGCGCCGTTCGAAAAGAGGGACACACTCCGCCCTCCGCAGTGAGAGGGAGAATCCTGACCGAAACGTTACGCTGCCCGGATGTGACACTTCGAGCCGCAAAGTCGGCCTACCCTGTCACATCGAAACCGCATCAGCACTGGTCGGGGCCATGATCAGCGACCTCTGCCCACCGCCGGCAAGAGTGGTCAGAGGCTTGCGGCTAGACTCGCGCGGCGCATCGCGCCCTTGGTGGCCCCTTTGGGAGACCCCTACGCCACGCCCGGCGAAATTTCGTAGCTTTTCCGGTCTTGTTAAATTGACGGGCCAAGGTAACCTTGGCCGGGATTCGTCCTACCATCGGTGGTCTAGGCCACCAATCGTGACCCTGCCAGCAGGGACACACTGGTTACCGACCAGTAGAGATGCACTTTCTACGGTAAGCGACCAGGATGGAAGGCGACCCAGACCAGACATCAGTCATCCTCGGAAGGCGAGACCCAGTGGCTTCCGGACGCCAGCGATTCTCGATCATCAGCGACGGCCTACCCAGCCAACTGCCTGATGTCGACCCCAGTGAGACCAACGAGTGGCTCGAGTCCCTCGACAACGTCGTCAAGACGGAGGGCCGCAGCAGAGCTCGCTACTTGATGCTCCGCATGCTGGAGCGCGCCCGCGAGCACCAGGTCGGCGTGCCGGGCCTGCGCAGCACCGACTACATCAACACCATCCCGCCGGAGCGCGAGCCCTGGTTCCCCGGCGACGAGCACGTCGAGCGGCGGATCCGCGCCTACATCCGCTGGAACGCCGCGATCATGGTGTCCCGCGCCAACGCGCGCACCAACGTGGGCGGCCACATCGCCACCTACGCCTCGGCCGCGTCGCTCTACGAGGTGGGCTTCAACCACTTCTTCCGCGGCAAGGACCACGGCGAGTCGGGCGACCAGGTCTTCTTCCAGGGCCACGCCGCGCCGGGCATCTACGCCCGCGCCTACCTGGAGGGCCGCCTCAACGAGGCGCAGCTGGACGCGTTCCGGCAGGAGCTCTCGCACGGCTTCCACGGCCTGCCTTCTTATCCGCACCCGCGGCTAATGCCCGACTTCTGGGAGTTCCCCACCGTCTCCATGGGCTTGGGACCGATCGGGGCGATCTATCAGGCGCGGTTCAACCGCTACCTGCTCAACCGCCAGATCAAGGACACCAGCCGCAGCCACGTATGGGCCTTCCTGGGCGACGGCGAGATGGACGAGCCCGAGTCGCTCGGCGCGATCGGCCTGGCCGCCCGTGAGGAGCTCGACAACCTCACCTTCGTCATCAACTGCAACCTGCAGCGGCTCGACGGCCCGGTACGCGGCAACGGCAAGATCATCCAGGAGCTGGAGTCCTACTTCCGCGGCGCCGGCTGGAACGTCATCAAGGTCGTCTGGGGCCGCGACTGGGACCCGCTGCTCGCGGCCGACGTCGACGGCGTGCTGGTCAACCAGATGAACACCACGCCCGACGGCCAGTTCCAGACCTACTCCGTCGAGTCCGGCGGCTACATTCGCGACAACTTCTTCGGCGGCGACCCGCGCCTGCGCAAGATGGTCGAGCACATGTCCGACGACGACATCCGCAAGCTGTCGCGCGGCGGCCACGACTACCGCAAGGTCTACGCGGCGTTCAAGGCGGCCCGTGAGCACGTCGGCCAGCCGACGGTCATCCTGGCCCAGACCATCAAGGGCTGGACGCTCGGCAAGGACTTCGAGGCGCGCAACGCCACCCACCAGATGAAGAAGCTCACCAAGGCCGAGCTCAAGGAGTTCCGCGACCGGCTCTACCTGCCGATCCCCGACTCCGCGCTCGAGGGCGAGCTGCCCCCGTACTTCCACCCGGGCGAGAACGACCCCGAGATCGAGTACATGAAGGAGCGTCGCGCGGCCTTGGGCGGCGTGCTGCCCAAGCGCGTCATGCGCGCCAAGCCGATCAAGCTGCCCGGTGACAGCATCTACGAGCAGTTCGGCAAGGGCTCGGGCAAGCAGCAGGTGGCCACCACGATGGCCTTCGTGCGCGTGCTGAAGGACCTGATGCGCGACAAGGAGATCGGCCACCGGTTCGTGCCGATCATCCCCGACGAGGCTCGCACGTTCGGCCTCGACGCGATGTTCCCGACGGCGAAGATCTACTCTCCGCACGGCCAGACGTACGAGGCCGTCGACAGGGAGCTGCTGCTGTCGTACAAGGAGGCCGTCCAGGGCCAGATCCTGCACGAGGGCATCAGCGAGTCGGGTTCGATGGCCTCGACGATCGCGGCGGGCACGGCCTACGCCACGCACGGCGAGCACATGATCCCGATCTACATCTTCTACTCGATGTTCGGCTGGCAGCGCACCGGCGACCAGATGTGGCAGATGGCCGACCAGATGGGCCGCGGCTTCCTGCTCGGCGCCACGGCCGGGCGCACCACGCTCAACGGCGAGGGCCTGCAGCACGAGGACGGCCACACGCCGCTGATCGCCTCGACGAACCCGGGCGCCCTCTCCTACGATCCCTCGTGGGCGTTCGAGGTCGCGCACATCGTCAAGGACGGCCTGCGCCGGATGTACGGCGAGCAGCCCGAGAACGTCTTCTACTACCTGACCGTCTACAACGAGCCCTACACGCAGCCTCCGCAGCCCGCGGACCTCGACGTGCAGGGCCTGCTCAAGGGCCTCTACCGGTTCGCCGCGGGGCCGCAGACGCAGGGACCGAAGGCCAACATCCTGTCGTCGGGCGTAGCGGGGCCGTGGGCCGTCGAGGCCCAGCGGCTGCTGGCCGAGGATTGGGGCGTGTCGGCCGATCTGTGGTCGGCGACCTCCTGGTCCGAGCTGCGCCGCGACGCGCTGGCCTGCGAGGAGCACAACCTGCTCAACCCCGAGGCCGAGCCGCGCGTCCCGTACGTCACCCAGGCCCTCTCCCAGGCCACGGGCCCGTTCGTGGGCGTCAGCGACTACATGAAGGCCGTGCAGGACCAGATCGCGCAGTGGGTGCCGGGTGACTGGTCCTCGCTGGGCACCGACGGTTTCGGCCTGTCCGACACCCGCTCCGCGCTGCGCCGCCACTTCCACGTCGACGCCGCCTCGATCACGCTGGCCGTGCTGACCAGCCTGGTCAAGCGCGGCGAGCTCGACGGCGAGGTGCTGCGCGAGGCGATCGCCCGCTACCACCTCAAGAACGGCGTCACCGAGGCCGGTGGCGCGGAGAGCAACGACACCCAGTCGATGGGCGTCTGAGCGCGCGACCTGACGGCGACGCCCCCGCGGAAGGCCTTCCGCGGGGGCGTCGCCATTTTCAGCCGGGAGTGGTACGTGCCGCCTCGCTCCGTTGATACGCACTCGCGTATTGTGGGGAAAACTTCCCCCTGAGATATCGAGGGGGAGATGGACATGCGACGCGTCCTTGCCGTTGTCACACTGGCCGCATCGGCCGCAGCCTGCATGAGTGCGCCGACGAAACCGGCCGTGGACGGAGGCACCGGCGCCGCCCAGCAGATCGCCTGGGGGCCGTGCACGGACCTCAAGCGGCCCGACGGGCAGCGGCCGGCCAGGCAGGACACCTCGGTGCGGTGCGCCAAGCTGGCGGTGCCCCTCGATTACGCCGATCCCAGCGGCGACAAGATCGATATAGCGCTGATCAAGGTCCCCGCCACCGACCAGAGCAAGCGGCTGGGCTCACTGGTGTTCAACTTCGGCGGCCCGGGAGGCTCCGGCGTCGACACTCTTGACCAGGCCGCCAAGTCGCTCGCCACCCTGCGTTCCCGCTACGACCTGGTCAGCTTCGACCCGCGCGGCGTGGAGCGGAGCTCGGGGGTGCGCTGCGGCGACAGCGCCGAGCTGGACAAGTACATGGCCCTCGACACGCTGCCCGACAACGAGCAGACCCGCGCGGAGGGCGACGCGGCCAACAAGCGGCTGGCCCAGCTCTGTGAGAAGGACTCCGGCAAGATCCTGCCGTACGTCGGCACGGTCAACGCCGCCCGCGACATGGACCGGCTGCGCGCCGCGCTGGGCGACGAGAAGCTCAACTTCGTCGGCATGTCGTACGGCACCCAGCTCGGCGCCGTCTATGCCACCAAGTTCCCCCAGAAGGTGGGCCGGATGGTGCTCGACGCGCCGCTCGACCCCACGGTCACCTTCGAGCAGCGCACCCTGGCCCAGACGCGCGGCTTCCAGCACGCGTACCAGAGCTTCCTGAAGTCCTGCGTCAAGGACCGCTGCGAGGTCGGCGAGGACGTGGCGACCGCCACCGCGAACGTCGACCGGCTGATGAACCAGCTCGCCGCCAAGCCGCTCAAGGTCGGCCGGCGCGACCTCACCCAGGGGCTGGCCTCCACCGGCGTCGCCGCCGCCCTCTACTCCGAGTTCGCCTGGCCGTTCCTGGGCAACGCGCTCGGCGCGGCGCTCAAGGGTCAGGGGCAGGCGCTGATGTACCTGGCCGACTCCTACACCGGCCGGGCGCAGGACGGCACGTACTCCACGCAGATGACCAGCTTCCCGGCCATCACCTGCGCCGACTCCTCCGAACGGCCCGACCTGGCCACGCTGCGGCGCACCGAGGACGCGGCCGTGAAGATCTCGCCGCTGTTCGGCAGCGAGGGCCCCGGCGGCCTGTGCTCCGCCTGGCCGGTCAAGGGCAGCGACGAGGCCAAGCACGTCGACGCGACCGGCTCGGCGCCGATCGTGGTGGTGGGCGGCACGGGCGACCCCGCCACGCCGTACGAGTGGGCGCCCAAGCTGACCGCGCAGCTCAAGACGGCCACGCTGGTCACGTTCGAGGGCGAGGGGCACGGCGCGTACCTGTCGGGCAACAAGTGCGTCAAGCGGTTCGTCGACTCCTACCTGCTGGCCGGGAAGATGCCCGAGCGGGGTGCCACCTGCAAGTCGGTCTGATCTAGTCTCGGTCACGTGACGGACTATCCCCGGCTCGTGGAGAGCGAGAGCGCGCGGCTGGCCGAGCTGGCCACCGGCGCCGATCCCGGCACCCCGGTGCCGCCCTGTCCCGGCTGGACCCTGGCGGATCTGATCACGCACGTCGGCACGCTGCACCGGTGGGTGGTGCACATCGTGGAGACGGGCCGGCAGGAGCCGATCTGGTCCCGCCAGGTGCCCAACGGCCTGGCCGAGGGGCAGCGCGGCGATCCGGCCTGGCTGGGCTCGGGCGCTCGGGAGCTGGTCGCCATGCTGCGCGCGACCGACCCGGACACGCCCGTCTGGACCTGGGGCGGCGATCACCGTGTGAGCTGGTGGGCCCGCCGGATGCTGTTCGAGCTGGTCGTCCACCGCTGCGACGCCGAGCTCGCGGTGGGCGTGGCGCCCGTCGTGGAGACGCCGGTGGCGATCGACGGGATCGAGGAGTTCCTGGAGGCCCTGCCGCACGCGTTCTGGGTGGCCAAGCGCCTGGCGGCGCTCGACGCGGAGGGGGCCACGATCCACCTCCACGCGAGCGACGCCGACGGCGAATGGACCCTCACCCAGGGCCCGGCGGGCCGGATCAGCTGGGCGCGCGGCCACGCCAAGGGCGACGCCGCCGTCCAGGGCCCGGTGAGCGACCTGCTGCTGATGTTGTACGGCAGGCGCTCCCCGGACGCGCTGGCCGTCCACGGCGACCGCGCCTTCCTGGACCGCTGGCTGACGACCGCCGCGCTGTGATCAACGTGATGGCCCTGGACGCGCCGCCACTCGGCGGTCGGCGGCGTGTCCAGGGCGGGTGACCGCTCGCCAGAGCGGCTCGCGCGCGTGCCCCGGTCGGCGGGGAAGGTGCCTTCCCGGGTGCACGCCCGGTCAGGTCACCTGCGGTGGAAGACCCCGAAGAGGTTGCCCGAACCATCCTGGAGATAGGCGAAGTCGGTGCCCGCGCCGTCGTCGATGACCTTCGTGACGACCTTGCCGCCGAGCGACTCGGTCTCGCGGCACTTCTGCTCCACGTCGGCCACCTCCACATGGAAGATCGCGTGGGCGGGGAACTCGCCCTTGGTGTTGTAGAGGCCGCCTCCGGGCTGCTCACGGCCCGGATAGCCGATCGTCCGGTAGTCGACCGGGCCGGCGGGGGAAGCCCCGAACGTCCAGCCGAACAGCCCGCCATAGAACCGCTGGGCACCTTCGGGGTCATCGGTCGCGACCTCGAACCAGGTAACCGTGTTGTCCATCGTTGTCTCCCTAGTTTCTCGAACAAGACAACGATCTAACGGGAGAGCGACAACCTTATGTCGGTGTTTTCGAATCATTAATCGAGCACCGCGCCGTGTACGAACATGTCCGGGATATCGGTGGAAAACCTCTCCAGCGGCCGGTCGGGGCAGCGCTCGGCGATCACCGAGGCCGAGGCGATCCGGTCGAGGCGGAAGACTCGTACGTCATCGCGCAGCCGGCACCACGCCACGAGATACCAGAAACCACCGCGACCGCCCAGGAACACACCGGGCTCGACGTCGCGCGAGGTCAGCGCCCCCTTGGCGTCGGCGTAGTCGATCCTTAGCACGCGCCGGCGCTGCAGGGCCTCCTCGATCGCCCGGGAGATGCCCTCGCCACCCAGCGGCTGGATCTCGGCGCCCGGCTCGGAGGCAGGGGCGACCATCCGCACCCGGCGCGCCAGCTCCCTGGCCAGCTCGCCCTCCCGTCCCGGCATGGCCGCGACCACCTTGCGCAGCGCGCTGCGCGCCTGCCTGCCGAACGGCTGGTCACCCGCCCGGCTCAGCGCCACGGCGATGGCGACCGCCTCGGCGGGGGTGAAGTTGAGCGGGGGTAACGACATCTTCTTGTCGATCGCGTAGCCGCCCTTGCGCCCCGGATTGGCGTAGATCGGCACCCCTGACTCCTGCAGCGCGATGATGTCGCGCTCGATCGTGCGGGCACTGACCTCGAACCGCTTGGCCAGCTCGCGGGCCGAACGGCAGCGTGGCGAGATCGCGCGCAGGTCCTCGACGAGCGCGTAGAGCCGGTCGGTACGGTTCACACTCGTGACGTTACGCCGCGCCACCGACAATCGCGGGTCGCAAACCCCTTACCAGGCAGACGATCCCAGTTCAAGCGTGACGCGCCAGCAGATCGGCGAGCGGCCAGGTGTTGACGATCCGCGCCGCCTCGATGCCGCACCGGGCCGCGCGCTCGCAGCCATGCCGCTGCCAGTCGAGCTGGCCGGGCGCGTGCGCGTCGGAGTCGATCGCGAAGTCGCAGCCCATCTCGTAGGCCAGCCGCAGCAGCCGTTTCGGCGGGTCGAGCCGGTCGGGCCGCGAGTTGATCTCGACCGCGACCCCGAACCGGCGGCACGCCTCGAAGACCAGCTCGGCGTCGAAGTCCGACTCCGGCCGCACCCGGCCCCGCCGGCCGCCCGCCTGCACGACCCGCCCCGTGCAGTGGCCGAGCACGTCGACGTGCGGGTTGGAGATCGCCGTCACCATTCTGCGCGTCATCTCGTGGCCGCTCATCCGCAGCTTGGAGTGCACGCTGGCCACCACCACGTCGAGCCGTTCCAGCAGCTCGGGCTCCTGGTCCAGGGTGCCGTCCACGTTGATGTCGACCTCGACACCGGTCAGGATCCTGAACGGCGCGAACCGCTCGTTGAGCCGTTCGACCTGGTCGAGCTGCCTCTTGAGCCGGTCGGCGGACAGCCCGTTGGCCACGGTCAGGCGGGGCGAGTGGTCGGTCAGCGCCCAGTACGCGTGGCCGAGCGCCTCGGCCGCCTCGGCCATCTCCTCGATCGGCGAGCCGCCGTCGGACCAGTCCGAGTGGCTGTGCAGGTCGCCCTTGAGCGCCGCCCTGAGCCCGGCGGCCTCGTCGTCGAGGTCGGCGCCCTCGGTGGCGCGCATCCTGCGCAGGTACGTGGGCACGTCGCCGTCCAGCGCCTCGGTGATCGCCAACGCGGTGACCTTGCCGATGCCCGGCAGATCGGTCAGGCCGCCGACCCGCGCCAGCCGTACCAGCTCGTCGGGGGGCAGGTCGGTGACGACGGCGGCGGCGTTGCGGAAGGCCCGCACGCGGTAGGTGGGCTCGCCGGCCCGTTCGAGCAGGTAGGCGATCTCGCGCAGCGCCTCGACGGGTGTCATGTGCTGATACGTACCCAAGCCGATGCCGAGGGGCCATTGAAGCCTTACGACGTGCGCCTATAGGCTGTTCGGCCAACGAAAGCAGGAGCTTGATGGGTTACTCGCCGCCCGCGCCGCCTCCGATGCCGGAGGCCCCCAAGCGGTCGAAGGCGTCGAAGGTGGTCACGCTGTCCGTCCTCGGCATCGTGTCCGTTCTCTTGGTGGGCTACTGCTCGGCCCAGAACGACGACGACGTGACGGCCGACTGCGTCGACATGAACAACCAGCTGAGCGACGGCTCGTACGAGGTGGTCGACGAGTCCCTCTGCGACGATGACGACGACGGCACCTCCCACTTCTACGGCGGCTCACGCGGCGCCTACCACTGGTACTACGGCGGCACCAGGATCGGCACCCGCGTCCGCTCCGGCACCAGCTACCGGCCCTCCGACGTGAACATCTCCAGCCGCAAGGGCCGCGACATCCAGCGCGGCGGCTTCGGCAGCCACTGGAGCGGCGGCGGCTGACGGTGCGGCGCGAACACGGCACTCCCCGGGACGGCTGGGAGAAGACGATCGAGAGCCATGGGCTGGCCTACCACCGGGCAGCCCATCCGGAAGGGCTCACCCGGCCCTACTGGGACGAGTCCATCCACTATGTCTTCTCCATGGAGGAGGTGGAGGGGCTGGAGGAGCAGGTCGAGGAGCTCCACGAGATGTGCTTGCACGCCGTCGAGCACGTGGTCTCGACGGGCCGCTACGCCGACTTCGCCATCCCCGACTGGGCGCACGAAGACGTGGCGCGCTCCTGGGAACGGCGCGACTCGCACCTGTACGCCCGCTTCGACCTGCGCTACGACGGCACGGGCCCGGCCAAACTGCTGGAGTACAACGCCGACACGCCCACCTCGCTGGTCGAGTCGTCGGTGGCGCAGTGGTTCTGGCTCAAGGACGTCCACCCCGTGGACGACCAGTGGAACTCCATCCACGAGCGGCTCGTGGACCGCTGGCGGGAGCTGACCCTGCCCGCTGGGCCCGTCCACTTCGCCTGGACGAACATGGACGAGACCGGCGAGGAGGCGATGACCCTGGCCTACCTCCAGGAGACCGCCGAGCAGGCCGGGCTGGGCACGGTCGCCGTCGCCATGGAGGACATCGGCTGGGACGCGCTCAACCGCCGCTTCGTCGACGTCGAGGAGCGGATGATCCGCTCGGCGTTCAAGCTCTACCCGTGGGAGTGGATGCTGGCCGATCCGTTCGGGCGGCACGCCGTGCGGCACGCGACCTGGATCGAGCCGCTGTGGAAGACGCTGCTGTCGAACAAGGCGCTGCTGGCCGTCCTCTGGGAGCTCTATCCGGGCCACCCCAACCTGCTGCCCGCCTACCTCGACGGCCCCCGTGACCTCGACTCCTACATCGCCAAGCCGCTCCTGGGCCGGGAGGGCGCGTCGATGCGCGTCGTCACGCCGGACGGCACCCAGGAGACGCCCGGCTCCTACGGCCAGGAGGGCTACGTCTACCAGGAGTTCGACGCCCTGCCCGACTTCGAAGGCGAGCGGCCGGTGCTCGGCGCCTGGGTGATCGCCGACGAGGCCGCCGGAATGGGTATCAGGGAGACTACTGGCCTGATCACCGACGACACCTCTTCCTTCGTTCCTCACCGAATCGAGCACCCATGACCCTGCTGGAAACCCTCGCCCGCGGCGCGGGCGCCATCGCCGCCTACGCCGCCGTGGGCGTCGTGCTGCTGATCGTCGGCTTCTACGTGATCGACCTCGCCACGCCGGGCAAGCTGAGCTCGGTCATCCGCACCGAGCGCAACCCCAACGCCACGCTGCTGGCCACTTCGGCGCTGGCCGCGGTGGGCCTGATCGTCGCGGCCTCCATCTGGTCCTCGGGCGGCCGGCTCACCGAGGGCCTGGCGGGCACGGTGGTCTTCGGGCTGGTCGGCATCGTGGTGCAGACCGTCGCCATGCTCGTCTTCGACAAGCTGGTCGGCATCTCGGTACGCGACCTGGTCAAGGAGCCCGAGCTGCAACCGGGCGCCCGCCTGCTCGCCGTCACCCACGTCGCCATCGGGCTCATCACCGCCGTCGCGGTCATCTGACCCGGCCCCGCTGTCACCCTGGCCGTGCTCGCGTCGCGGTCATCTGACTCCACCTGGCACTCTAGGAGGCGTGACAGATCGGACCCGGGAGGACACCACGCGCAGGCTGGAGCGGGCCATGGGCTCGCTCGGCACTGCGGCCATGGCGCGCATGGACGATCAGCTGCCGTGGTTCCGCGCCCTCAGCGCCGAGGACCGCTCCTGGGTAGGACTCGTGGCGCAGGCCGGCATCGCCGCGTTCGTGGAGTGGTTCCAGCACGCGGGCGAGAACCGGCCCACGCCCAGCATCGAGTTCTTCGGCACCGCGCCGCGCGAGCTGAAGCGGTCGATCTCCCTGCAGCAGACCGTCGACATCGTCAGGGTCGTCGTGGAGGTGGTCGAGGCGCAGACCGACGAGCTGGCCGCGCCGGGCGGCGAGGACCAGCTGGAGCAGGCCATGCTCCGCTACACCCGCGACGTGGCCTTCGCCGCCGCCCACGTCTACGCCCGCGAAGCGGAGGCCAGGGGCTCGTGGGACGCCCGGCTGGAGGCGCTGATCGTCGACGCGCTGGTGCGCGGCGAGGTCGACGACGGGCTGCACTCCTGGGCCGCCGCGCTCGGCTGGACCTCCTCCCCCGTCGTCGTGATCGCCGGCCGCGCCCCTGAGGGTGACCCGCGCGCGGTGATCGACGGGCTGCGCGAGAAGGGCCGCCGCATCGGCATGGACCTGCTCGCCGGCGTGCAGGCCGACCGGCTGATCGTGATCGTGGGCGGCGCCGACAGCGTGGACGCCGCCGCCAAGCAGGTCGTGGCCCGCTTCGGGGAGGGGTCGATCGTCATCGGCCCGGAGGTGCCCGACCTGCACGCCGCCGCCAGATCGGCCAAGGCGGCGCTGGCCGGGCTGAAGGCTTCCTCCGGCTGGCCCGACGCGCCCCGCCCGGTGCACGCCGACGACCTGCTCGCCGAACGGGCGCTCGACGGCGACGACGACGCCAGGGAGCAGCTCATCGAGAGCGTCTACCTCCCGCTGGCCGGCACCCCGCTGCTCGATACGCTGGCGACATACCTGGAGCAGGGCACCTCGCTGGAGGCCACCGCCCGGCTGCTGTTCGTCCACCCCAACACCGTGCGCTACCGGCTCAAGAAGATCACCGAGCTGACCGGCTACCAGCCGACCGAGGGCAGGTCGGCCTTCACCTTGCAGGTGGGGCTGATTCTCGGCAGGCTTTCGGAGAGCGCTGTTACCTGGCGCGCCCTAACGTAATAACCCCGAAACCCCCACTGTAGGGTTCCTACAAAACCCCTGGGACGAAGTTCGTACGGATCCTTATCCGCGTGTCGAACCTCTACAGGGCAGTGTGGATTTCGTGCTTGTACTCGTCGCCCCGGGCCAAGGTGCCCAGACTCCAGGCTTCCTGACACCCTGGCTCGAACTCCCCGGCTTCGCGGATCGGCTGTCCGCGTGGTCCGAGGTCGTGGGCCTCGATCTGATCACCTATGGGACCAAGGCCGACGCCGACGAGATCCGCGACACCGCGGTAGCCCAGCCGCTGCTCGTAGCCGCCGCGATGGCCTCCGCCGAGGTGCTCGGCGTGGCGCCCGACCTGCTGGCCGGCCACAGTGTCGGCGAGTTCGCCACGGCGGCGCTGGCCGGCGTGCTGACTCCCGAGCAGGCGCTGTCGCTGGTGCGCGAGCGCGCCCAGGCCATGGCCAAGGCCGCCGCCGTCACCGAGACCGGCATGACCGCGGTGCTCGGCGGCGTGGAGGAAGAGGTGCTGGCCGCCATCGACAAGCACGGCCTGACCCCCGCCAACGTCAACGGCGCCGGCCAGATCGTCGCGGGCGGCACGCTGGAGCAGCTGGCCGCCTTCAAGGAGGACGGGCCGGCCCGCGCCAGGCAGATCGCGCTCTCCGTCGCGGGCGCCTTCCACACCGTGCACATGGCCCCGGCCGTCGACCACCTGCGCGTCGCCGCCGAGGGCATCGCCCCCGCCGACCCGCGGGTCAAGCTGCTGTCCAACGCCGACGGCGAGGTCGTCACCGACGGCGCCGTGCTGATGCGGCGCCTGATCGACCAGGTCAGCAGCCCCGTCCGCTGGGACCGCTGCATGGCCACGATGGCCGACCTGGGCGTCACCGCGATGATCGAGCTGCTGCCGGGCGGCACGCTGACCGGCCTGGCCAAGCGCGCGCTGCGGGGCGTACGAACCGTGGCGCTGAAGACCCCCGACGATCTCGACGCGGCCAGGGAGCTGACCAAGTGAGGATTCCCGACATCGCCCCGGGCGCCAAGGTGCTGGCCCTCGGCCACTACCAGCCGTCCAACGTCGTCACCAACGACGACCTGGCCAAGACCATGGACACCAACGACGAGTGGATCCAGTCACGGGTCGGCATCAAGGAACGCCGGGTGGCCGGCCCCGAGGAGTCCGTCGAGGACATGGCCGTGCAGGCCGGAGGCAAGGCGCTGGCCGCCAGCGGCCTGTCGGCCGGTGACATCGACCTGGTCATCGTCGCCACCTGCACGCTGGAGAGTCAGATCCCCAACGCCGCGGCCGTCGTGGCCCACCGCCTGGGCATCAAGTCGCCCGGCGCGTTCGACGTGAACGCCGCCTGCGCCGGCTTCTGCTTCGCGCTCGGCGTCGCCAGCTCGGCGATCCGCGCCGGCTCGGCCAGGCACGTGCTGGTCATCGGCGCCGAGAAGCTGTCCCAGTGGATCGACTGGACCGACAGGTCCACCGCCGTGATCTTCGCCGACGGCGCGGGCGCCGCGGTGGTGGGCCCCTCCGACACGCCCGGCATCGGGCCGGTCGTGTGGGGCAGCTCGGGCGACAAGTCCGACGCGATCATCGTCAACGACCGCAACGACTCCCTCCACCAGGAGGGTCAGACCGTGTTCCGCTGGGCCACCACCGCGCTGCACCCGGTGGCCAAGGAGGCCTGCGAGCGCGCCGGGGTCGACCCCTCGGAGCTGGCGGCCTTCGTACCTCACCAGGCCAACCTGCGCATCATCGAGGCGATCGCCCGTAAGATCGGCGCCGACCAGGCCGTCATCGGGCGCGACATCGTGACCGCCGGCAACACCTCCGCCGCGTCCATCCCGCTCGCGCTCTCGCGCATGCTGGAGCGCGGTGAGGTGCGCTCGGGTCAGCTCGCGCTCATCCTCGGCTTCGGCGCCGGCCTGACCTATGCGGGTCAGGTCATCGAGATTCCGTAGGATCCGGTACGGCTCATGCCGTATCAATCAGTGCTTGTACGGCCTGAGCCGTACAGAACCAGAAAACACCAAAAGGAGAAATAGCGACATGGCTGCCACCGAGCAGGAGATCCTCGAGGGCCTCGGCAAGATCATCAACGAGATCACCGGCATCCCGGTGAGCGACGTCACTCCCGAGAAGAACTTCGTGGACGACCTCGACATCGACTCCCTGTCCATGGTCGAGATCGCCGTGGCCGCCCAGGACGAGTTCGGCGTCGAGATCCCCGACGACCAGCTCAAGAACCTGAAGACGGTCAAGGACGTCCTTACCTTCATCCAGAACTGATCTCACCCCCAAACTGATCGACAAGGAGCGCGAAACGTGAGTGCAAACCGGGTACGTGTCGTGGTCACCGGGCTCGGCGCGACGACGCCCGTCGGTGGAGACGTCACCTCGACCTGGTCGGCGCTCCTCGCCGGTCAGTCGGGCGTCGAGACCATCAACGCGGACTGGATCGACACCGTCCCCGTGAAGTTCGCGGGGACGGCCGCGGTCGATCCGACCGAGGTGCTGCCCAGGCCCGAGGCCCGTCGCCTCGACCGCAGCGAGCAGCTGGCCATGGTCGCCGCTCGCGAGGCCTGGCAGGACGCGGGCGCGCCCGAGGTGGCGCCCGAGCGGCTCGGCGTCGTGGTGTCCTCCGGCATCGGCGGCATCACCACCACGCTGTCCGCCTACGACACCTACAAGGAGCGGGGCTGGAACCGGCTCTCGCCCTTCACCGTGCCGATGCTGATGCCCAACGGCCCGGCCGCCTGGATCGGCCTCGATCGCGGCGCCCAGGCCGGCGTGCATGCGACCGTGTCGGCGTGCGCGTCCGGCGCGGAGGCCATCGGCTACGCGATGGACATGATCAGGTCCGGCCGCGCCGACGTGGTGATCGCGGGCGGCACCGAGGCGGCGATCCACGGCCTCAACGTGGCCGCCTTCGCCGCCGCGCGCGCCATGTCCACCCGCAACGACGACCCCGCGGGCGCCTCGCGGCCGTGGGACCGCGATCGTGACGGGTTCGTGCTCGGCGAGGGCGCGGGCATCATCGTGCTCGAGTCCGAGGAGTACGCCCGTGCGCGCGGCGCACGGATCTACGCCTACGCCTCGGGCGTCGGCTACTCCGCCGACTCCCACCACATCACCCAGCCCGAGCCGGAGGGCCGGGGCATCAGCATGGCGATGACCCAGGCGCTCACCGACGCGGGCATCACCGGCCAGGACGTCAAGCACGTCAACGCGCACGCCACCTCAACCCCGGCGGGCGACGTCATCGAGGTGCAGGCGGTGGCCAAGGCCATCGGCACGCACCCGCTGGTCACCTCGACCAAGTCCATGACCGGCCATCTGCTGGGCGGCGCGGGCGGCATCGAGTCGGTCTTCACGATCAAGGCGCTCCAGGAGCGCATCGTGCCGGCCACCATCAACCTGGACAACCTCGACGACGGCATCGAGGTGGACCTCGTCTACGGCGAGAACCGCCCGCTGCCGCAAGGCGACATCGCCGCGGTCAACAACTCGTTCGGGTTCGGCGGTCACAACGTGGCAGTCGTGTTCAAGGGGGCGTAGATGACGGTGCTCGACAATCGGGTGGTGCCGCAGGACTCCGATCAAGAGCCCGCCGATCCCCGCGATCCGGTCGTCAGGCTGACCGCGCTGCTCGACGAGGGCACGCTGCGGTTAATCACTCCTGAAGACAAGAGCGGCGTACTCGCCGCCATGGGCCGCGTCGAAGGTGTGCCCGTCGTCGCTTTCTGCAGTGACGCCCGCTTCCAGGGCGGCGCGATGGGCGGCGAGGGCTGCGAGCACATCGTGCACGCCTACGACGTGGCCGTCCGTGAACGGGTGCCGGTCATCGGGATCTGGCACTCCGGCGGTGCGCGACTCGCCGAAGGCGTCGAGTCGCTGCACTCCGTCGGCCGGGTCTTCGCCGCGATGACCAAGGCCTCGGGCGTGGTGCCGCAGATCTCCGTGGTCGTCGGGCCCGCCGCCGGTGGCGCCGCCTACGGACCGGCGCTGACCGACCTGGTGATCCTGGCCGACTCCGGCCGCATCTTCGTCACCGGCCCCGACGTGGTCCGCAGCGTCACCGGCGAGGACGTCACCAGCGCCGCGCTGGGCGGCCCCGAGCCGCACAGCAAGCGCAGCGGCGTCGTGCACGTCGTCACCAAGTCCGAGACCGACGCGCTGCTGCGCGCGCGGCAGCTGGCCGTGCTCCTCGGCCACCAGGGACGGGTGCGCACGACGGGCATCGACGAGGTCGACTTCTCCACGCTGCTGCCGGAGTCGGCGCGGCGGGCATACGACGTCAAGCCGCTGGTCAACGGCCTGCTCGACGAGCCGGGCATCGAGCTGCACCCCAAGTGGGCACCGAACATCGTCACGTCACTGGGCCGCCTCGGTGGCCGGACGGTCGGCGTGATCGCCAACAACCCGATGCGGCTGGGCGGCTGCCTCGACGCCACGTCCGCCGAGAAAGCTGCCCGCTTCGTTCGTATGTGTGACGCTTTCGGCGTCCCATTGGTTGTCCTGGTCGACGTGCCCGGTTATCTCCCTGGTGTCGGACAGGAGCACGACGGCGTGGTCCGCCGCGGCGCCAAGCTGCTGCACGCCTTCGCCGAGGCGTCGGTGCCGCGCGTCACGCTGGTCACGCGCAAGGCGTACGGCGGCGCGTACATCGCCATGAACTCCCGCGCGCTGGGGGCCACCAAGGTGTTCGCCTGGCCGACGACCGAGGTCGCGGTCATGGGCGCGGTCGCGGCGGTGCGCATCCTGAAGCGGCGCGAGCTCGCCGCGGCTCCCGAAGAGGAGCGGGCCGAGCTGGAGCAGCGGCTGGCCGAGGAGCACGAGAAGCTGGCCGGCGGACTTGAGCGGGCGCGGCAGCTGGGCGTGATCGACGAGGTCATCAAGCCGGAGGAGACCCGGGGGGCGATCGCCAAGGTCCTCGCCCAGGCCACCCCGGCCAGGGGCGCCCACGGGAACATCCCGCTGTAGCCGCCCCCACGGTCGCACACAAAGGGGCCCCGCACCTCCTGGGTGCGGGGCCCCTTTGTGTGCTTCAGGCGGCCTCGTGCGGGTCTCAGACGGCGGCGTGCAGCCAGCGGACGGGCGCGCCGTCGCCGGCGTACCTGAACGGCTCCAGCTCCTCGTCCCACGGCCGGCCGAGCAGCTTGTCCAGCTCGTCCTCCAGCACCGCGCGCCCCTGGGCGGCCATCATCATCGCGGTGCGGAGCCGGTCCTCGGGGATCATGATGTCGCCCGCGGCCCCGACGACCGCGCTGAAGGCGCCGAGCGTCGGCGTATAGGCATGCCGGGACCCGTCGACCCCTGGTGAGGCGTCCTCGGTGATCTCGAAGCGGATCCGCTGCCAGCCCATGAGGGAGGAGGTGATGGCCGCCGCGATGCCCGGACGACCCTCCCACTCCGCCTGCGCCCGCACGACATTGGGCGCGGCGGGTTGCGGCGTCCACGTCAGGTCCACGGGTACGCCAAGAACACCCGCGACCGCCCATTCGATATGAGGGCACAGCGCGGGCTGAGCTGAGTGGACGTAGAGCACGCCACAAGCAGACACCGGACCTCCCGATTCGGTACGAGGTGCGCCTTCCCCAACGGCCTCGCCCCGGGATGATCACAAGTGACTAGGGAGAGACTACCGTCGGTCGCTACCGGGCACCAGAGGGGGGCCATACCAACTTGGTGCCGCAGTGGCGTGTGACACACGGGTGAGCGCGGAAAGATACCCGCTCATGGACATCCAATCTGTCGGCGAGTCGCTCATCCGGCCAGGTCAGATACTGACCGACCGGGGCGCGCTGTCCGCCGCGGCTCGCTGGACCCAGGCCGTCGCCGACGCCGACGGCGTCTGCGTGATCCACCTGTCACCTGGCGTCGACCCCATCGAGATCACGATGGATCTGCGGGAGCGCGGCTTCAGAGCCTCCCCCAACCATCTGCTCACGGGGCAGCCGCTGTTCTGGGGCGGGCCGGCGTCCCGGCCGTTCCCCACCTCGGCCGTGCCGTACAAACCGGGCCGAGCGCGCTCGGACGTCGTCGTGGGCCTGCTCGACACCGGGATCGCCCCGCACCCGTGGTGGGCCGACAGCGATTGGTACAAAGAGCAGCCCAGAGACGACGCCGAGACGCTCGAAGGCGCCCAGGCGGGCCACGGGACCTTCCTCGCCGGGCTGCTGCTGCGGCAGGCGCCGGGCGTGTCGCTGCGGGCGTGGCGCGTGCTGGACGGGCAGGGTGTCGGCGACGAGGCGGGCGTGGTCCGCGCCCTCAACCGGCTGCGTGAGCGCCCGCCGCAGGTCCTGAACCTGTCCTTCGGCTGCCACACCTTCGACGACCGGCCGCCGCCTCTCCTGGCCGACGCGCTGCGGAGCCTGACCGACACCGTGGCGGTGGCCTGCGCGGGCAACACCGCCGGCGACCGGCCGTTCTGGCCGGCCGCGCTGTCGGAGGTCGTGGGCGTGGGCGCGGTCGACGCGACGCAGGAGCACCGGGCGCCGTTCTCGGCCTACGGCTCCTGGGTCGACGCGTGCGCCCGTGGCGAGTGGCTGGCCAGCAGTTTCCTGGAGCGCGACGACTTCTCCGGCTACGCCGTCTGGAGCGGCACCTCCTTCGCCACGGCCCTGGTCGCGGGCGCCATCGCGAGCGCCGCCAAGGACCTGCCCGTCAAGGAGGCGGCCGGGCGAGTCCTTGACCCTGAGACGACCCGGCAAATTCCCGATCTGGGAGTTCTCATCAGGTCGAGTCTGTAGAGTTTACGCTCAGTCCTCGGCCAATCACGAGGAGGCAGGGTGGCCTCCTCGTCCGTCACGGCGAAGGAGGCCGCATGCACGAGCCACGCGATCCTGCGGAGCTGCTCAAGGCTGCGGCCGAAGGCGACCACACGGCCTGGGACCAGCTCGAGTCCAGGTTCGGCTCGCGCATGTGGGCTGTCGCCCGCGCGTGCGGTCTGAACGAAGCCGACGCGGCGGACGCGGTCCAGGGTGCCTGGCTGCGTCTGCTCGAAAACCTCCACACCATCAGGGAACCATCAGGCGTCGGCGCGTGGCTGGCGACGACCACGCGTCGCGAGGCGCTTCTGATCATAAGGAAGGAACCACCCGGATTTCCCTCCTTCGACGTCGTACACGACCCTGATCCGGCGTCTGCCGTCCTGGAGGCCGACGGCAGGCACCTGCTTTGGAAGTCGGTCTCCGCCATGCACGAGCCTTGCCGTACCCTCCTCCAGCTGGTGGCGACGGATATGGGGAGCCAGCAGGTGGCGATGCGGCTCGGCATGCCCGTGGGCACCGTGGGTCCAACCAGGATCCGGTGCCTGGAAAAACTGCGCACCCTGCTCTCACTACAGGAGACGGTGCAATGATCAACGATGAGTATTTCCTGGCGGCTCTCCGGCTCGCCGCCGGGAGCGATCCGATCCCTGGGCATGTTTCCGCCGCCGCACGCGATGCCTTCGGACTCCGGGTCTCTCAGGCGGTGACCGCTCCGCCCGCCGACTGCGCCGCACCCCGTGGCGTACGAGGCGCCGACGGTCCCGGCATGATCCGCTTCGTCGCGGCCGGCCTCACCTTCGATCTGGAGGTGACGGTGGGCGACGGACTCATCGACGTCGCGGGACAAGTGTTCCCGCATCCCGGCGAGGGCAGCCACGTCGATGTGAGGACCCCGCATCTGACGCTCACCAGGCGTCTTGCGCGTTCGGGCCAGTTCGCGGTCACCGGCCTGCCTCCGGGCTGGCTCAGCGTGGTCTGCCACCGGCCCGGCTTCGCACCCGTCCAAACCAGGTGGGTGCGGATCCGCCCATGACCAGCCGGGAGCCAGGCACCGCGTCCCACCCCCTGGCTCCCAACCCCTCCCCCTACGAAGCTCAAGGCGCCATGATCGCAACGTCGGACGACCGTTCCGCCCCCAACAGCATCGGGCCGCTGGTGGTGGCGGCCGAGACGGCGGTGCTGCGTTCGGTGGTCGATCCGCAGCAGGCGCTGCACGCCGGGCGCACCGTCCTGGCCGCCGCCCGGGCGGCGGACTGTCCCGAAGCCGCAGTGGTGGCCCACAGAGCGATGGCCCTGGCCGCCCGCGAGCTCGGCGATCTCGAAGCCGCGGAAGACCACCTCCGGCTGGCCATCGGCACTCCCGGCGCCACGCGACAGCGTCTGGCCCAGGCCCGGCTGTCCTTGGTGACGGTACGCACCGAACGCGGCCATCCCCTGCAGGCGCTCCGGGTCGCCGCCCTGGCCTGGGCCTACCTCTCCCCGCTCGACCGGGCCAAGCTCGACACCCAGCGCGCCGTCGCGCTCGCCCACCTGGGCCGCTACCAGGAGGCCATCGCCTCGTGCGACCGCGCGCTCCAGGCGCTCGTGGCCGCGCCGGGCACCATCGACGACCGCCGCTTCCTGGCCGGCGGCCTGCTCAACCGAGGCCTCGTCCACGCCTACCGGAGCGACTGGGACGCCGCGACCCGCGACATCACCGCCTGCCTGGAGATCTCCCGTCACGCCAGGCTCGACCACCTGGCCCGCCTGGCCGCCGCCAACCTGCCCTTCCTCGCGGTCCGTCAGGGCGACATCACCGGAGCCTTCGCCCACTACCGGGCGGCCGAGAACACCCTGTTCGGCTTCCCCGAGCGGCTGGCCACGATGCGGGCCGACTTCGCCGGGGCCCTGCTGGCCGCGCACCTTCCCGGCGAGGCCAGGGCGCTGCTCAGCCTGGCCGTACCCGATCTGGAATCGTCCGCCGCGCTGGTGGCGCTGGCCGAGGCGCGGCTGAAGCTGGCCCAGGTGGAGCTGCTCACCGGCGACGCGCGCCGCGCGCTGGCCGTGGCCGAGCAGGCGGCTGTCGAGCTGGCCGAGCAGGACCGCCTCTCCTGGCTGCCGCTGGCCACGGAGGTGGTGCTGCGGGCCCGCCTCGCGCTGGAGGGCTCCTCCCCGGACCTGCTCGGCCAGCTGATCGCGTGCGCCGACGACCTCGAGAACGGTCCGGCCTTCCTGGCGGGCGCCGCCGCGCTGCGCCTGGTGGCGGCGGAGGCGGCGCTGGCGCTCGACGACCACCCGACGGCATCGGCGCAGCTGGCCCACCTCACGGTGTACGCCCAGCGCGTCGAGCGCTGGGTTCCCGCCGGGACCCGTCTCACGTCGCTGGCCTCGGAGTTGCAGGCCAAGCACCTTGAGCAGGTGTCACAGATCCCGGTGCTGGTGCGCCAGCACGCCCTCGCGCTGGAGGCGGCGCTGCAGGAGGACGTCGCCCAGGCGTTCCGCGCGGTCCACGACGGGCTGGCCGACATGGGCGGCAGCATGGACTCGCTCGATGATCCTTCGCTGCGGGCCCACGCGGCGCGGGCGGGTGAGCGGCTGGCGGCGTTCGGGCTGACGATGGCGGTGCGTGACGGGTGCGCCAGGGAGGTGTTCGACTGGGCCGAACGCTGGCGGGCGGTGGCCGCTCCGGCGCACGCCTGCGGGCTGGCCGATCCCGACGCCGTGCGGGCCGGGCTGGGCGGCGCGGCGCTGGTCGAGTTCGTCGTCGAAGGCTCCTCGCTGCTGGCCGTACTGATCACCGGCGAACGGCTCACGCTGCGGCGGCTGGGCGATGTGCGGCCGATTCGCGAGGCGCTCGTCCGCCTGCGCTACGCACTGCGCCGGGCCGCGCTCGGCGACGGCGGCGCCGCCGCCGCGGCCCGGGTCGAGCCGGCCGCGGCGGAGCTCGAACGCCTGCTGCTCCGGCCCCTGCACACCGAGCTCGGCGACCGGCCGCTGGTCCTGGTGCCCGCCGGCCCGCTGCACACGGTGCCGTGGGGGGCGCTGCCGAGTCTGCGTGATCGTCCGGTGTCCGTGGCCGCGAGCGCGTCCGCCTGGCTGGCGGCCGGGCGGCGCGCCACCGTACCCGCCGAACGGCCCGTGATGATCGCCGCGGCCGGGCCGGGGCTGGCGCACGCGCGCGCGGAGGTCGCACAGGTGCTCGCCTGTCATCCCGGGGGACGCGAGGTGCCCGCCCGCTCCGGGGCCGTGCTGGCGGCGCTGACCAGCGCCGACGTGCTGCATCTGGCGGCGCACGGGGTGTTCCACGCTCGTAGCCCGCTGCTGTCGGGCATCACGCTCTCCGACGGGCAGCTCATGGCGTACGACCTGCTCGGGCTGTCCCGCACGGCCGGGCTCGTGGTGCTGTCGGCGTGCGACTCGGGGATGGCGCACACGCCCACGGACGGCGCACCGCTCGGGCTGGCCGGAACGTTCCTGGCCAGGGGTACGTCGTGCGTCGTCGCGGGGATGGTGCCGGTGCGCGACGAGGAGGCGTTGGCGGTGATGTCCGCCTTCCACCGGCTCCTCGCCGACGGCCAGGCTCCCGCCTCGGCCCTGGCGTCGGCCTCGGCCAAGACGGGAGTGCTCGGCTTCGTGTGCTTCGGCGCGGGCAACCGGCGGTTCACCAGGGGCCGGGCGGGGGCTCAGCCGATGGCGACGGGAGCTCAGCCGGTGGCCATCGGCGTTCAGCCGATGGCCACCGGTGCTCAGCCGATGACAGCGGAGGCTCAGCCGGTGACGACCCCCGCTCAGCCGATGGCGGCGGAAGGTCAGCCGGTGGTGACGGAAGGTCAGCCGGTGGTGACGGAGGCTCAGCCGGTGGCGATCGGCCGGGTGGGGTCGGCGACCCACTCCGACCACGAGCCCACGTAGAGCGCCGCGGGCAGGCCCGCCACCTCCATGGCCAGCAGCTCGTGCGCGGCCGTGACGCCGGAGCCGCAGTAGGCTCCAGCCGGCACTCCCGCACCCACCCCGAGGGCGGCGAACCGCTCGCGCAGGTCGGCCGCGGGACGGAACCGGCCATCGGGGCCGATGTTCTCCGTGGTCGGCGCGCTGACGGCACCGGGCACGTGCCCGGCGACGGGGTCGATGGGCTCCACCTCGCCCCGATAACGCTCACCTGCCCGCGCGTCCAACAGCACTCCCGACGTCGCCAGCGCCCCGGCCTCGGCGGCGCTCAGCAGCGGCATCCCGCCCGGCCTGGCGACGAAGTCACCGGGCGCCACCTCGGGCGTCTCCTTGACGACCGGCAGGCCCGCGTCGGCCCAGGCGGACAGGCCGCCGTCCAGCACCCGGACGTCCGGGTGACCGAAATAACGCAGCGTCCACCAGGCCCGCGCGGCCGCCATCGCGCCCGTGTCGTCGTAGACCACCACCGGCCGGTCGCCGGACACCCCCAGCCGCCGCATCGCGCTCTCGAAGTCGTCCGGCTCCGGCAGCGGATGCCGCCCGGCCGCTCCGGCCGGCGCGGCGAGGTCGGCGTCGAGGGCGCAGAACACGGCGCCCGGCAGGTGCCCCTCGGCATACATCTCGATCCCCGGCGGGCCGCCGAGCCGCCACCGCACGTCGACCAGGGTCACGCCGTCCAGCGCGGCGAGCTCCTCGGGCGTGATCAACGGGCTCATCGGGTGCTCACCCCGGTTGCCATGAATGACCTCATCGGCTGCTTACCTCCAAGAGTGGTACGTGCTGTTCGGCCGTCGTCATCGAACCGTGGTAGCCGGTGAACAGCGCCTCGATCGGATGCGCGCTCGGCGCGGTGAGCGCCAGGTCAGCGTACGGGACGGCCATGACGTCGCCGATGCGCGCCAGCCATTCGGACCGCACGCGCGGCCCGAACCAGCCGGACTCGACCGCCTCCTGCCTCGACACCACCCATGCCCTGCCCGCCAGGGTCTCACGCCACGCGTCGAGCACCTCGGAGGCGGCGCCCGGCTCGGCGTACACATGCCTGGCCCGCGCCTCCCCGCCGAGCATCGCCACGCCCCGGCTCAGCGCTGGGTCGGCCTCGGCGTCGACCTTGTCGGTCACGTTGACCATGCCGTGGTCGGCGGTGATGTAGAGGGCGGAGCCGGGAGGCAGGTCCGCGGCCATGCGCTCGGCCATCCGGTCGACGATTTCCAGCTGGTCGAGCCACTCCTCGCTGCCCCAGCCGGTCATGTGGCCCATCGCGTCGAGATCGCCGTAGTAGACGGTGACGTGGGCCTTCGGCTCGGCCATCGCCGCGCGTACCCTGGCCACGCGCTCGTCGACGCTGTCGGCGGCCAGGTAACGCACGCCGCGGTAGACGGCCTCGGTCAGGCCGCTCCCCTCGAACTCGGCCGGAGCCACATAACTCGACACGATCCCCGCGGCGGCGGCGCGCTGGAAGACGGTCTCGGCGGGCTGCCATCGGCTCGGCTCCATGAAGGCGCCGCCGGGCAGCGTCCAGCGCAGGCAGTTGAACAGGTGCCCGGCGCCCGGCACGGCCAGCATCAGACCCAGCATGCCGTGCTCACCGGGCGACACACCGGTGCCCAGCGAGCACAGGCTGGTGACGGTGGTAGCGGGGAACCCGGCGGTGAGCGTGGTCCGAGTGGCGGCGGCGAGGAAGGGCGCCCGATCGGCGTGCGCTTGGAGCAGCTCATCACCGAGCCCGTCCACGAGGAACAGGCAGACGCGGTCGGCGGGGGCGAGCTGGAGGGTGTTCGGCTCGGCCATGCCCAGCGCCGCGAGCAGCGCCCCGGGCAACTCGGCCAGCGACGCGGTGCCGTAGCTGGGAATCAGTGGCGCGTGTCCGCCCATGACACTCCAATCCGTTCGTCCGACAACTCGATCACATGATCGCCGCAAACCCGCTTGATCGCCGCAAACCCAAAAGCGGATCTTGTTGTACGGCACCGCCAAGTGGGCGCAACCCACCACACGTGGCTGAGCGCCTCCAGGAAAACGGCCGCTGAACCCGCACGTGGCTGGGCGACGTTACGTGCGTATTCTTGGCCGTCTTCTTCGCTTGATCGGCTGGGCGCCGTACATATGGTGCGGGGCCGCTCGTGGGGAACCTCCGGCTGGAGCGGCGTGCCCAAGCGCGGCCGCATGGGCACCGCGGACACCGCAGATCCGGCGGACGCGGTAGAACCAGTGGACGCGGCACATCCAGTGGATCCGATAGATGATGACGTGGGCCAGCTGGGGCAGCCGCCATCGCAGGCGCGCGCCCGTCGTGGGCCGGATGGCGTCGTCGGGGCGCTGTCGTCTGGGCGTGGTTCATCGACCCCGCCCGAGAGCGCCGTGCGCCGTCGGTGAGGTTCCCTCCTGGGCGCGGTCCCGTGGACCGGAGTGCGCGTTTTCTGCATGCCTCTTGCCCTGGTGGCGCCGAGAGGGTGGGCGCCTGGGAGTGGTCTGTCAGGTTGTGGCGCGGGCGGTGGCTTCCGAGAGGGACTTGGAGAAGGCGAGGACGTGGTTGACCGCGTCGGGGCCATCGGCCGCCTCGCTCACCCGGAGCGAGAGGTCGTCCGCGGTGATGGCGCCCGTGTAGCCGTGGTCGGCCTCGCAGTTCTCGTCGCCGCAGGTGGCCGGCTCGAGGTCGACGTGGGAGATGGCGCCCCAGCCGATCGTGAGCGTGACCTCCGTAGGAGGGACGCCGGGCACGTAGGAG
Source organism: Nonomuraea sp. CA-143628 (assembly GCF_050942315.1). NCBI lineage: Bacteria > Bacillati > Actinomycetota > Actinomycetes > Streptosporangiales > Streptosporangiaceae > Nonomuraea > Nonomuraea sp. CA-143628. The sequence goes on along the minus strand of NZ_CP192072.1, from coordinate 3,623,560 downwards.
GCGGGGTCGGGGACGACACGGGTGACCGCGACCGACTGGACGCGGCTCAGGCGCACCGCCTCCGTCGTCGTGGAGGCGTGTGAGGTCGAGACGCCTTCCACCGCCGGGTGTTCGTCGGTGTGGCAGACCAGCAGCCTCGTCGTCGACAGCACCAGGACGGTGACGTGCCTGCGCACTTCCATCGCGGGATCGAAGGTGGCCTCATGATGGACCACGAATGCGGTCACAGCCTCCTTGCCCAGCGCGGATTCGACCGCATCGGTGACGAGGTCGGGGTAGTAGCCGCTGCGCTCGATCGCTTCACGCAGGCCCGCGGCTGAGACTCGGGTTTCCCTCATGGGTCCATCCTGCCAGGACCGCGCAGTGCACTCACCCACCAGACATAACGCTCTATAACGTCTTTTATCCGCTATCTACGTGTACGGCCATGCGCAATTACCGGACGTGCCATTGCGCCTCATCACTGCCACCGCGCCGACCACTCGAGTGACAAATGGTGAAATTTCATGGAAATGAGGTTTGGCGGCCCTCCGAGAAGCACCACCCGGACGGACGTCTGGGAACCCCAAGTTCGCGAACAGTGAAACGATCACAAGCTTTCAGAAGCAGCTAGTTACGGTCAAGGCCCAAATTTTCCAAGCACCGAACTTCTTCCTTCGTGAAGCCCGCTGCATCCCATTGACGGGGCGTGCGCCAAAGGTTACGGTCAGGGCCGAAACCGAGCAAAATCGAACACGCTCGCTGGAGGTACGGACATGACGCGATCCCCTCTGGTAACCCTGGCCGGGCTCAGGCCCGATGAGCGCCGTCTCTGCGTGAAGGGGACGTTGTGAGGCGCCTGCCGGCAGGAGCGCTGTCGGCGGCTCTGCTGGCGGCGCTGCTCACCGTCCCGCTCGCGCCGGCGCAGGCCGCCGACCTACGGATCGTCAACGGCGGTTTCGACGACGGCCTGACCGGGTGGAGCGGATCGCACAGCCCGGGCGGTGTCACGGCCGTGACCTGGGACGGCCGCAGTACCGCGCGCGTCGCCGACGCCGAGCCGGGCAACGCGTACGGCAGGGAGAGCCTGCCGGGCCTGCCCGCCACCGCGGGTACGCGCTACACCGCCTATGCCCAGGTCTGGGCCGACAGCGGTAACGCCGAGCTGTACCTGCGCTTCAGGGGAACGTCGGGCCAGCTCCTCGGCAGCGCGAACGCCTCGGTCACGGGCAGGCGGTGGAACGGCGTCACGGCCTCCGGCGTCGCGCCCGCCGGCACGGCCACGGTCTCGGCGCTCATCTACTCGGGCGTCGCCAATGTGGGCACCGCCTACTGGGACGAGGTGCTGATCACCAAGGACACGACCGATCTCGGCGTGCAGCTGGAGAGCAGCGTGCCCAACGCCACCACGTTCGCGGGAGGCGACGCGTACGCGATCTACACCGGCACCGCGGACGCCAACCCGCAGCTCGCGGAGATCGACCTGGCCACCGAGAAGGTGACCAAGAAGATCACGATCCCGGACAGCGCCGCCACGCCCACGGTCGGCGGCTGGGCGGCGACCACGGCCACCGACGGCAGCGTCTACCTCGGCACCTACCCCAACTCCAAGCTCTATCGGCACGTCCCCGGCCAGGCGACGGTGACCGACCTCGGCAGGGCGGAGGGCGGCTACTCCTTCATCTGGGACCTGGAGGCGGGAGCGGGCGGGAAGGTGTACGGGGGCACCTACAACGACGGCCGCTACTTCAAGTACGACAACGGCGCCTTCACCACGATCGGCAGCGTGCCCATCGTGGCCGGTGCGCAGTACGTGCGCAGCCTCGCCCACGACCCGGTCGCCAACGCCACCTATCTGGGCACGGGGACGAACGCCGCGCTGGTCAGGTTCGACAACGTCACAGGGCGGACCGACAGCCTCCTGCCCGCCGCCTACGCGCACAACTCCATGGTCGGCGGCCTCACCTGGACCGGAGGCAGGTTGTTCGCCTGGATCGACCGTACGCTGCTCGTCCTGCAGATCATCAAGAACGCCGACGGCTCCTACCAGGCCGTCACCGACGCCACGATCACCGATGTGGACCTGCACCACTCACCGGCCGCCGACGGCAAGGTCTGGCTGGTCAAGGACGGCCTGCTGCAGTCCTACGATCTGGCTGCCAAGGCCGTACAGGCGACGACCGTACAGCCCGGCTTGGACGTCACCGGCTACACCTGGGTGGACGGCACGCTCATCGGTCTCGGCGCGGCCGGCGACGGCACGAGGATCTTCAAGTACACGCCCGCGACCGGTCAGTGGAGCAGCCGGGTCGTCGCCGGCACCCCGGTCCTGCCCGCCGCGATCAACGCGCTCGGTGCCGGGCCCGACGGGAAGATCTACACCGGCGGCTACCTGACGGGCGGCACCGGCGTGTACGACCCGCTGCGCGGCGACGCCGACGACGGCAGCCCGGACACGCCCACCCGTACCGGACTCAGCCAGACCGACAGCCTGCTGGCCCACGACGGGCGGCTCTACATCGGCGCCTATCCCTCGGCCAAGCTCTACAGCTACGACCCTGCGGGACCGTGGCCGCCCACGCTCAAGTACACCGGCGGCGCGGCAGGCGACAAGGCCGACGACTGTGAGCCGGGTAACGGGCCGCCGCCGCAGGATCGTCCGTACGCGCTGGCCGGCGGCCCCGACGGCACGGTGTACATGGGCACGGTGCCCAAGTACGGCAAACGCAGCGGCGCGCTCACCATCTGGAAGGAGGGCACGGCGGGCCGGACCGTGTGCGTGGTGCGGGACCAGGCCGTCGTCTCGCTGGCCTACGCGGGCGGCAAGGTGTTCGGCGGCACCTCCACCCGCGGGGCGCTGGGTGTCGACCCCGTCTACGCCCCGGGAGCCTCGGCCACCCTGTTCTCCTACGATCCCGCGACCGGCGCCGTACGCACCCACCCGCTGCCGCTGACCGCGCCCAAGGCCGTCACGGCCCTCACCGAGGTGGACGGCGGGCTGTGGGGCCTGGCCGGTGGGTCGCTGTTCACGCTCGACCCGGCCAGCCCCGACGCGATCACCGTGAAAAGGCTGTTCGCCGACCCCGACTACACCGCCAAACCCAGCCTGGCCTGGCGCGACGGGGTCCTGCTGACCGTGGCCAAGGATCCCGGCCATGTGTACGGCACCTCGGGCGACCAGCTCTTCCGGATCGACAAGTCGACCAAGGCCATGACCGTGCTGCTGACCGACCCGGGGATGGAGGGGCTGACGGCCGACAGGTTCGGCGACCTCTATTACAAGATCAACGAACGGCTGCACCGGCTCACCGTGACGGCTCCGTGAGTCCCCAACTGATCAGGACAGCCTGCGGGGGCCGCCGTCCGGGCGGGGGCCGGGTGGGGTGCGGATCGTGGCGCGGGCGCCCAGGATGATGACGCCCTCCCGGCCCACCAGCACCTGGTCGAGCTCGAGACGGGCCACCTCCGGCAGGTCGTTGGCCAGGCGGCCCACCCTGACCAGGAGGTCCTCCAGGGCGTCGACCGCGACGGGCGGGTAGCCGTACTCGCCGAACAGCAACGGGGCCCCGCGGACCGAACGCACCAGCCCGGCGGCGTCCTCGCCCGTCAGTGGCGCAAGGCGGAAACCCTGGTCGAGGAGGAGTCGCGCCGTCACCTCGCCCAGCCCGAACGACACGACGGGGCCGAACGCCGGGTTCTCGGTGACGCTCACCACGGTCGGTACGGCGGGCTGCGGCGCCATCCGCTGGACCGCCAGCTCCACGTCCTCGCCGAACTGGGCGACGAACTCGGCGTGGGCATGCCGCACGCTGTCGGGCCCCGCGAGCCCGAGGCGTACGGTCCCGGCCCGGCGGGCGGCCTCGGCACCGGCCACCTTGAGCACCACCGGCCAGCCCAGCCGTTCGGCGGCCACCACCGCCTCGTCCGGGGATCGCACCACCTCGGCCGGCCAGACGCTCAGCCCGTAGCAGGCGAGCAGCTCGGCGACGTCGGCCGCGCCGGCCTCGACCGGCGGGCCGGGCTCGGCGAAGAAGCTCCGCGCGGAAGCGAACGCCCCGGAAGCGGGAGCCCCGGAAGCGGGGGCCGCGGAAGCGGGAGCCGTGGATACGGAAGCGGCGGAGGCGGAAGACGCGGAAGCGGACGCGGCAGAAGCGGGAGCCGTGGACACGGAAGCCGCGTGATCGGCGGGGGCAGTGGCGGTGGTGGCCTGGTGGAGGGCGTGGTGGATCAGGGTGCGGGCGCGGTGGGGGTCGATGTCCGGGAGTTCGGGGGGCGGTAGAGACGGCCGGGCGCGCCATCTCGCGTAGCGGACCACGTACTCCAGTGCCCTGACCGCCTCCTCCGGCGCCGCGTACGAGGGAATGGACCCCCGCGAGGGCACCGAGCCCACCAGCAGGTCAGGGTGCATGCCGAGATGCCCCTGGAAGGTGGCGAGCACCGGTTTGGCCGAGTCCCGCGACACCCGTAGCAGCTCAGCCGCGACCGCCGAGTCCTCGCCGGGGATCGGCGGCATGTAGATCACCACCACCGCGTCCACCGACGGCGAGTCGAGCCGGTCCGCGAGAGCCGTACCGAATGCGGAGGCTCCCGCGCTCGCCCCCAGGTTGACCGGTGGCAGGGGCTCCAGGCCCGCGGCGACGCAGGCGTCAGCGGCGAGCAGGCCCAGGGCGTCGGAGTTGGTGACCAGCCCGACCCGGGGACCGGCGGGCAGCGGCTGATAGGCCAGGAGCTGGCCCACGTCGAACAGCTGGATGAGGTCGTCCACCCGGATCAGCCCCGCCTGCGAGAACAGCGAGCTGATCGCCGAGTCGGGCAGCCCGAGCGCCTCCGCGGAGTGACCGGAGGGCGTGCCGCCGCTCTTGACGACCACGATCGGCTTGCTGCGAGCCAGGCGCCTGGCCAGGCGGGTGAACTTGCGTGGATTGCCCAGTGACTCCAGATAGAGCAGGATCACCTCGGTCGAGGCGTCCTCCTCCCAGTATTGGAGCAGGTCGTTGCCCGACACATCGGCCCGGTTGCCCGCCGAGACGAACGACGAGATGCCCATCCCCCGCTGCGCCACCCGCTGGAGCAGGGCGGTGCCGAGCGCGCCCGACTGGCTGAAGAAGCCCACCCGGCCCCGGCCCGGCACTGTCGCGGCGAGTGTGGCGTTGAGCTTGACGGCCGGGTCGGTGTTGGCGATGCCGAGGCAGTTGGGCCCGACCACGCGCAGGCCGTACGCGCGCGCGATGCGGGCCAGCTCGTCCTGCCGCTCACGGCCCTCGGCGCCCGTCTCGCCGAACCCGGAGGAGACCACGACCAACCCGTGCACGCCCTTCTCCGCGCATTCCTTGACCACCTCGATGACGCCGGAGGCGGGCACGGCCACCACGGCCAGGTCCACCTGGTCGTCGATGGCGCCCACGCTCGGATAGGCGCGTACGCCCGCCATGGCGCGTACCTCACGGTGAACCGGATAGACGGGACCGCTGAAGTCGGCGGCGAGCAGATTGCGCAGCACGGTGTGACCGACTCCGCCCGGCTCGCGCGAGGCGCCGATGACCGCCACAGAGCCGGGCGCGAGCAGGCGGGCGATGGACCTGGCCTCGGCGCGGTGTTCGCGGGCGGTCGTCACCTCGGTCGAGGTCTCGGTGGGGGTGAGGTCGAGCGTCATGCGGACGACACCGTCGGCGAAGGAGCTCTCGGCCGTGTATCCGGCCTGGCGCAGGAGGCCCATCATCCTCATGTTGGCCGGGAGGACGTCGGCGACGAAGCGCTCGATGCCGCGCTCGCGGGCCGTGGCGGCCAGGTGCTCCAGCAGCACCGAGGCCACTCCCCTGCCCTGGTGGGCGTCCTCGACGAGGAAGGCCACCTCGCCCTCGCCGGGCCCCGTCTTGTCGTAGCGGATCACGGCCACCATCTCGGTGCCGATGGTGGCGATCAGCGCGACCCGGTTGACGTAGTCGACGGTGGTGAACCACGAGACCTCCTTGTCGGAGAGCCGTGGCCTGGGGCCGAAGAAGCGGAAATAGATGGATTCGTCGGAGAGGCGGGAGTAGAAGGCGCGCAGTCTGTCGGCGTCGGCGGGCTTGATGGGACGCACATGGGCGGTGCCGCCGTCCGCCAGGACGACGTCGGCCTCCCAGTGAGCCGGGTACGGAGCCTCCACAGTCCCGAGCGTAGACCCGTGTCCCGAATGCCACGCCCGGCAGGGCCTATTGGGCAACGCTTGTGCATCGACTGCCCCCCTGTGTCCGGGGTCCGCCCCACGGGTGGGCCGGAAGCTGTTAGTTTTGCCGTGGCCAGGCTCGTTCTGAAGGCAGCAAGGTGGTGGCATCATGACGCGGGTCGTCGTGGTGGGCGATCTCATGACCGACGCGGTCGCGCGCGCCCGTTATGCGCTCGCCAGGGCGAGCGACACCCCGGCGATCGTGACAATGCACGGCGGTGGATCAGGGGCGAACATCGCTTCCTGGCTGGCCGTCGAGGGTGCCGAGGTGGCCTTCATCGGCCGCCGGGGCGCCGACATCACCGGTCGCAACCGTGACATGGAGCTGATGGGTTACGGGGTCGACGCCCGGCTTGTCATGGATCCTGAGCGGCCGACCGGCACCTGCGTGGTGCTCGTCACGCACAAGGGTGAGCGGACCATGCTCTCCGACCCGGGCGCCAACGCGGCGCTCTCACCGGAGGACCTGCCGCGCGACCTGTTCGGCGGCGGTCATCTGCATCTGTCCGGCTACACCCTGATCAACGAGGGGTCCCGCGACGCGGGGCTGGCCGCGCTCGACATGGCTCGCCGGTCCGGGATGTCCATCTCGGTCGACTGCTCGTCGTCCGCGCCGTTGGAGCGTACGGGGGCGGAGCCGTTCCTGGAGTGGACCAACGGGGTCAAGCTGCTGTTCGCCAACGTCGATCAGGCGAAGGTGCTGACCGGCCGCGACGATCCCGAGGCCGCCGCCAAGGTGCTGACCGCCTGGTTCCCGCAGGTCGTGATCAAGATGAACGACGAGGGCGCGCTCTGGTTCGGCAACAGCCGATCCGAGCCGGTCCGGGTCGACGCCGAGCCGGTCGAGCGGATCGTCGACGGCACGGGAGCGGGCGACGCGTTCTGCGCCGGGTTCCTGCCGCCGTGGCTGGAGGGCAAGCCGCCGTCCGAGGCGCTGACGGCCGGCTGCCACCTGGCGGCACAGGCGATTGTTCATCTGGGAGCGCGCCCGCGCCTCTAGTGCGATCTTTCCGGCGCCCTTTATCGTAAGAATCTCTTATCGCAAGAACTCTCGATAAAGGACGATAAGGAGCCGGATGCTCGGCGTGCGTCCGTTACGGCCAGGCGACCCCGTGTCGGTTGGCTCCTATCAGGTCACCGGGTTCCTCGGCGAGGGCGGCCAGGGCAGCGTCTATCTGGGGACCTCCCCGGGCGGCGAGCGGGTGGCGATCAAGCTGTTGCACGCCAGGTTCGCCGAGGACGAGCAGGCCGTACGACGCTTCCGGCGCGAAGCTGAGGCCGCGCGGCGGGTGGCGGAGTTCTGTACGGCTCGGGTGCTCGAAGTGGGTGCCGTCAACGACCAGCCGTACATCGTCGGCGAGTACGTCGACGGCCCATCGCTGCAGCGCCAAGTGTCCGGAGACGGCCCGCTGCGGGGCCAGGCGCTGATACGGCTGGCCATCGCGACCGCCACCGCGCTGGCCGCGATCCACCGGGCCGGGGTGATGCACCGCGACTTCAAGCCGAGCAACGTGCTGCTGGCTTCCGACGGGCCCCGGGTGATCGACTTCGGCATCGCGCGGGCGCTGGACGTGAGCCAGAGCCTGACGACCAGCGTGGTGGGCACGCCCGCGTACATGGCGCCGGAGCAGTTCCACGGCGAGCCGTCACCGGCCAGCGACGTGTTCGCGTGGGCCGGGACGATGGTGTACGCGGCCACGGGGCACAGCGCGTTCGGGTTCGGGGCGCTGCCGGTGGTGATGCACCGGATCCTGAGCATGGATCCGGACCTGTCGGGAGTGCCGGAGCCGCTCGCGGCGCTGCTGTGGACGGCGCTGGGCAAGGATCCCCGGCGGCGGCCGACGGCGGAGCAGGTGCTGGGAGAACTCATCCGGACGAGCGCCCCTCCTCCTCCTCCACCACCACCGGCCACGGCTTACCCACAGGCCTCACCACCTGCGGCGGCGCCCCCAGGGGCCGCACCCCCGGCCGGGCCGCACGGGAACTCCGGGCCGCACGGAGGTTCCGGGCCACAGGCGCCTGCCGGGCTCGACAGGCGGTCCGGGCCGCAGGCGCCTGGCGGGCTTCGCTGGGACTCCGGACCTCAGGTGCCCGGACCGTACCAGCGACCCACGGATCCCGGCGGTGTCACGCCCGTGACCGCGCCCGGCGTGCGGCGGCGTGGTGTGCTGGTGTCGGTGGGGGCGGTGGCCACGGCGCTCGTGGTGGGCCTCGCGGCGTGGATCTTCGTCCGCGGCCTCCCTGGGACGGGATCGAACGGCGGGCCGGCGACGCCGGCCGCGACGGGGCCCACCGGCTTCGACGCGGCCGTCGCGGCGGTCGCCAACCCGTCCGCCAAGACCGGCGGCACGCTCCACCTGGCCTCGGCCTACAGCCTGGACTCCACCGACCCGGGCGACACCTACTACGCCGACGCCATGAACGCCATCCGCCTCTACGGCCGGTCGCTGACGATGTTCAAGCCCGTCCCCGGTCAGGCCGGCACCCAGATCGTTCCCGACCTGGCCGAGTCCTTGGGGCAGGCGAGCGACGGCGGGAAGACGTGGACGTACCGGCTGCGCGACGGCGTGAAGTTCCAGGACGGCACGCGGATCACCGCGGCGGACGTGAAGTACGCGGTGCTGCGGAGCACGGACAAGGGCACCTTGATCAACGGTCCCACCTACTTCGACACCATGCTCGACCTGCCCGCCGGTTACCAGGGGCCGTACAAGTCGCCCGACGCGAACACGGACTCGGCCATCCAGACGCCGGACGACCGCACGATCGTGTTCCATCTCAAGCAGCCGTATGGCGCCTTCGACAATCTCGCCCAGCTGCCCGAGACCGTCCCCGTGCCCGCGGCCAAGGACACCGCGGCCAAGTATCGGTACGCGGTGATCTCGTCGGGGCCGTACAAGTTCGAGAGCGCGACGGACAACAAGATCGTCCTGGTCCGCAACCCGAACTGGGACCCCGCGACCGACCCGAACCGCAAGGCCCTCCCGGACCGGTACGAGCTCCAATTCGAGCTGTCCGCGGCCGACGCGAGCGCCAAACTGCTGAACGGCGAGGCGGAGGCCGGCTCGCCGATCCCGACCTTGGACTCGACCAAGATCTACGACAACCCCTCGTACAAGAGCCGCGCCGATGCCCCCGTCGGCTCCCGGATCCGCTATCTGGCGATCAATCCGCAGGTACCGCCGTTCGACCAGCTCGACTGCCGCCGCGCGGTGATCCGCGCTCTGGACCTGTCGACGATCAACCGGGCCTTCGTCGGCGGGCTGAACCAGGGCGGCCAGATACCGACCTCGCTCGTGCCGCCGCTGATCCCCGGCACGCACGCGCCCCTGCCGGGCCTGACCGCCTCCGGCGACACGACCGCCGCCAAGGAGTCACTCGCCGCCTGCGGCAAGCCCACCGGGTTCAGCACCACCTACATCTACCGTGACACCTTCGGGGAGTCCGCCGCCGCGCAGGCCGTGCAGGCGTCACTGGCCAAGATCGGCATCAAGGTGCAGCTGCGGGGCTACCCGATCGCGGACTTCCACGCGAAGTACGGGGGCAATCCCGAATATCTCAAGAAGGCGGGCGTCGGCCTGATCGCCAGGGCGTGGGCGCCCGACTGGCCGGACGTGGAGACGTTCGTCTCCCCGCTGGCCGACAGCAGGGAGATCCTGGAGAAGGGCAACTCGATCAACGTGAACGTCCGCCTGCCCGCGCTCGACGCCCTCATCGACACGGCCAAGCGCGAACTCGACGCCACCACGCGCGCCCGGCGCTGGAGCGAGGTCGAGCAGAAGATCGCCGACGAGGCCGTGCTGGTGCCGCTCTCCTGGGAGCGGTCACTGCTCGTACGCGGCCTGAAGGCGACCAACGTGCACGTCAGCCCGGTCTACGGCGGCTACGACCTGGCGACAATGGGCGTCAGCTGACCGTCGCCAAGGCGAGCGGCAGCACGGCCGGGGCGCCCGCGTGGCGGACGAGCGCGGCGGCGAGCGTCATCGTCCAGCCGGTGTCGATGCGGTCGTCGATCAGCAGGACCGGACCACCGCACGCCGCCACGGCGGCGCCGACCTCCTTCGGCATGGCCAGCGTCCCCCTGACCGCCTGAACCCTCTTGGCGCTGTTGAACTGCTTGCCCGGCGAGCCGTCGCGATAGCCGAGCTCGCCCAGGTAGGTCAGCCGCCCGACCTGCGCGAGCCGCTCGGCGAACCCGCGCACGAGCAGGGGCCGCGACGTGGACGGCACGTTGACCACGGCGACGGGCCGCTCCCGCCAGTCCCACGCGGACAGCACCTGGATCACGGCCTTGAACATGTCATCGGCCATCGGCCCGTCGGCGCCGTTGAACAGCTCGCGCAGCCGGTTGCCCCAGCCGATGTCGGTGAGCCGCCCGAGCGCCCGGCCCGGCTCGGCGCCGAGCTCCGGCTTGATGCGGCCGGACAGGTCGGCCAGGCCGGTCGGCCACTGCCTGCGCGCGTCGATCTCGACGCCGGGCCTGGTCAGCCGCTCGCGGGCACCCGCCACGGCCTGCTCGGCGATCTGCGGCGAGCGGTGCTCGCCGGTGCAGTTGTCGCACCTGCCGCACGGGCCGGCCGTCTCGTCGTCGAGGTGGCCGCGCAGGTAGCGTTCGCGGCATTCGGTCGTGGTCAGGTAGCCGAGCATGGCCTCCTGCTCGGCCTTGCGCTCGCCGGCGATGCGGGTGTAGCGCTCGGCGTCGTAGTCCCACGGCTCACCGGTCGCCTCCCAGCCGCCCTTGACCCTGCGGACGGCGCCGTCGACGTCGAGGACCTTGAGCATCATCTCCAGCCGGCTCCGGCTGAGGTCGACGGCCGACTCCAGCGCGGGGGTGGAGAGCACGCCCCGCTCTTCGAGCGCCTGGAGCGTGGCCCGCACCACCGGCTCGGGCGGGAACGCCAGCGAGGCGAAATAGGCCCAGATATCGCGGTCTTCGGTGCCGGGCAGCAGGATCACCTCGGCGCGTTCGACGCCGCGCCCGGCCCGGCCGACCTGCTGGTAGTAGGCGACGGGCGACTGCGGCGCCCCCACGTGGACGACGAACCCGAGATCGGGCTTGTCGAACCCCATCCCGAGCGCGCTCGTCGCCACCAGCGCCTTGATCTTGTTGTTGAGCAGCGCCTCCTCGGCGGCCAGCCGCTCGGCGGGATCGGTCTGCCCGGAGTAGGAGGCCACCTCATATCCCTGGTCACGCAGGTATCCGGCGATCTCGTGGGCCGCGGCCACGGTCAGTGTGTAGATGATCCCGGAGCCGGGCAGCTCGCGCAGCGCCTGGGACAGCCACGCCAGCCGCTGCTCGGCGGTCGGCAGCCGCACCACGCTCAGGTGCAGGCTCTCCCGCTCCAGCGGCCCCCGCAGGACCAGCGTGCCCTCGCCCATCTGCTCGGCCACGTCCCGCGTGACCCGCGCGTTGGCGGTGGCGGTGGTGGCGAGCACCGGAATGCCCGGCGGCAGCTCGTTGAAGAGCGTGGCGAGCCTGCGGTAGTCGGGCCGGAAGTCGTGCCCCCAGTCGGAGATGCAGTGCGCCTCGTCGACCACGACCAGGCCGGCGCTCTCGGCCAGCTCGGGCAGCACGTTGTCGCGGAAGTCGGGGTTGTTGAGCCGCTCGGGGCTGACGAGCAGCACGTCGATCTCCCCGTCGGCCACCTGCCCGTAGATCTCCTCCCACGCCTCGGGATTGGCCGAGTTGATGGTGACGGCCCGGATCCCGGCCCGCTCGGCGGCGGCGATCTGGTTGCGCATCAGAGCGAGCAGCGGCGAGACGATGACGGTGGGCCCGTCGCCGAGCTCGCGCAGCAGGGCGGTGGCCACGAAGTAGACGGCCGACTTGCCCCAGCCGGTGCGCTGGACGACGAGGCACCGCCGCCGGTCGATGACCAGCGCCTCGATGGCGGCCCACTGGTCGTCGCGCAGCCTCGCGTGGTCACCGGCGAGCGCTCGCAACCGGGTCTCGGCCTCTTCACGCAGCATCTCGGCGTCTGGGGCGTCAATCATGAAGTCCTTGTTACCAGCTCCCACCGACCAATTGTTACGGTCCCGACAACCCCTTTCCATCCGTTACGGCAAGCCGCCCCCGCTTGTTACAGGCCGGACAACACCCTTTCCATCCGTTACGGCAAGCCACACCCACCGCCACCCACCGCACATGGCTGAGGGCCTCCAGGAAAACGCCCGCTGAACCCGCACAGGGCCAGGCGCCGTTACGTGCGCATTCTTGGCCAGTGGCGGCCAGTGGTTCGGCCGGTGATTCCCCCAGCGGTTCGGCCGGTGGTCGGTGGTGGTCTGTGTCGGGTGGGTGGCTTGGGGGGCGGATGTGCCGTACCGGATGAAAGGGGCTTGTCCGTAGAGACCACCCGCCGGGCTCAGCACCCATTTCCCTGGAGCCCCCAGCCACGGGCGGCGAGGTGGCCGTGCCGTACAGAACAGGAGGGTTTATTGGTGTTCTGGGAAAGCGTTGATCGTGACGCGGTGCATGCGGCGGCGCTCCGTGTAGTCGGCGACCGCGTAGTGCTGCGTCGGGCGGTTGTCCCAGAAGGCCAGCGTGCCCGGACGCCAGCGGAGCCGCAGCTGGTACTCCGGCGACCGTATGTGGTCGATCAGCATGGGCAGCAGCGCCTCGTTCTCCCGGTCGGACAGTCCCACCAGCCGGGTCGTGGACGCCCGGTTCACGAACAGCGCCTTGCGGCCGGTCTCGGGGTGGACGCGTACGACGGGACGTTCGAGCGGCGGCCACTTCGCCTGGACCTCCGCCAGGTCGAACGGATGCCCCTTGGAGATGGCCTTCTTCATCGACATCGTGATGTCGTGCACCGCCGTGAGCTCGTCGCAGAGCCGCTGCAGCGGCGGGGACAACGTCTCATAGGCCAGGTAGGTGTTGGCCCAGCACGTGTCGCCGCCCACGCTCGGCAGCTGGACGCAGCGCAGCAGTGACCCCATCGGCGGCGTCGGCTCGAAGGTGTTGTCGCTGTGCCATTCGTCGCCGCCTTCCCCCTTGGGGTCGGTCTGGTCGAGTACGTGGATCGGGCTGGCGCTGTCCTTCTTGAAGGCCGGGTGGTTGAGCGTGCCGAAGTTCAGGGCGAACTGCAGGTGCTGCTCGTCGTCGATTTCCGTGTCCCGGAAGAACAGCACGAGGTACTTGAGCCAACCGGCCCGCAGGGTCTCCACCTGTTCCTGGGACAGCGGTTTGCGCAGGTCCACGCCTGTCACCTCGGCGCCGATGTGCTTGGTCACGGGATGGAATTCGATCATGACGCCTCCGGACGCGTGTGTGGCGCTTTCATTTCCGAACGTAAGCCCCAAGCAATTGCTTGGTCAAGCGCACTATTACGGAGCGGCGCGGCCGATGCGTCGCGGGCACTCAACTTTCTTCGGCACAATGTTCGACATGGCCCGACGTACGACTGCACCCCCACCCGAGGACTTCGAGGAGCGGATCGTCGACATCGACGTCTCCTCGGAAATGCGCGCAAGCTATCTCGAGTACGCCTACTCGGTGATCTATCAGCGCGCGCTGCCCGACGCGCGCGACGGTCTCAAGCCCGTGCAGCGGCGCATCCTCTATTCGATGAGCGAGATGGGCCTGCGTCCCGAACGCGGCCACGTCAAGTGCTCGCGGGTGGTCGGCGACGTGATGGGCAAGCTCCACCCGCACGGCGACGGCGCGATCTACGACGCCCTCGTCCGGCTGGCGCAGCCGTTCTCGATGCGCCTGCCCCTGGCCGACGGCCACGGCAACTTCGGCTCCCCCGACGACTCGCCGGCCGCCATGCGTTACACCGAGGCCAGGCTGGCCCCGGCGGCCATGCTGATGGTCGAGTCGCTCGACGAGGACACCGTCGACTTCAAGCCCAACTACGACGGGCAGGAGACCGAGCCCACGGTCATGCCGTCGGCGTTCCCCAACCTGCTGGTCAACGGCACGACGGGCATCGCGGTCGGCATGGCGACCAACATGGCGCCGCACAACCTCGCCGAGATCGTGGCCGCCGCCCGTCACCTGATCAAGAAGCCCGACGCGGGGCTCGACGAGCTCATGCGCTTCGTGCCCGGCCCCGACCTGCCCACGGGCGGCTCGATCATCGGCTTGCAGGGCATCCGCGACGCCTACGAGAGCGGCCGCGGCACCTTCCGCATGCGGGCCAAGGTCAGGGTCGACCAGATCACGCCGCGCCGCAAGGGCCTCGTCGTCACCGAGCTGCCCTACAACGTCGGCCCCGAGCGGGTCGTCGCCAAGATCAAAGAGCTGGTCACCAGCAAGAAGCTGCAGGGCATCGCCGACCTCAAGGACCTCACCGACCGGCACAAGGGCCTGCACCTGGTCATCGAGATCAAGAACGGCTTCATCCCCGAGGCCGTGCTGGAGGAGCTCTACCGGCTGACGCCGATGGAGGAGACCTTCGGCATCAACAACGTGGCGCTCGTCGACGGCGAGCCGCGCACGCTGGGCCTGCGTGAGCTGCTGCGCGTCTACGTGGAGCACCGGCTCGAGGTCGTGCGCCGCCGCTCGGAGTTCCGCCGCCGCAAGCGCGAGGAGCGCCTGCACCTGGTCGACGGCCTCATCATCGCGCTGCTCAACATCGACGAGGTCATCCAGGTCATCCGCACCTCCGACGACTCGGCGCAGGCGCGCGCCCGGTTGATGGAGGTCTTCGACCTCAGCGACATCCAGGCCGCCTACATCCTCGACACGCCGCTGCGCCGCCTGACCCGCTTCGACAAGCTGGAGCTCGACCGCGAGAAGCAGACGCTCTCCGACGAGATCGCCGAGCTGACCGGGATCCTGTCCTCGGACACCCGCCTGCGCCAGGTGGTCTCGGGCGAGCTGGCCGACGTGGCCAAGAAATACGGCACGCCGCGCCGTACGGTCCTGCTGGAGGCGTCGGGCACGCCCCGTACGGCGGCGGCGATAGTGGACCTGCAGGTGGCCGACGATCCGTGCCTGGCGATGCTGTCCTCCACCGGGTTGCTGGCCCGCACCTCCGACGCCTCGCCGCTGTCGGGAGGCGACGAACGCTCCGCGCACGACGTGCTGGTCTCCGTGGTCCGCACCACCGTCAGGGGCGAGGTCGGCGTGGTGACGTCGGCGGGCCGGTTGATCCGCGTCGCGGTGGTCGATCTGCCCACGCTGCCGCCCTCCGCCAACCCGCCGTCGCTGTCGGGCGGCCATCCCGTCTCCGAGTTCGTCGCGCTCGAACCTGACGAGACGGTCGTCGGGCTCGGCTCGCTCGACCCCGACGGTCCCGGCCTGGCCGTCGGCACCGCGCAAGGCGTGGTCAAGCGGGTGGTCCCCGACTATCCGGCCAACCGCGACGACTTCGAGGTGATCACCCTCAAGGAGGGCGACACCGTGGTGGGCGCCGCGGAGCTCGAATCCGAGGAGCACGACCTGGTGTTCGTCTCCTCCGACGCGCAACTGCTGCGTTTCCCGGCCTCGCAGGTACGCCCGCAGGGACGTCCGGCGGGCGGCATGGCGGGCATCCGGCTCGACGACGCGGCCCGGGTGATCTGGTTCGGCGTGGTCGATCCGTCGCGTCCGTCCCAGGTGGTGACGGTGGCGGGCTCGTCCACCGCCCTGCCGGGCACTCAGGTCGGGGGCGGCAAGGTGTCGGACTACGCGGAGTTCCCCGCCAAGGGGCGGGCCACCGGCGGAGTCCGGGCCCAGCGCTTCCTCAAGGGCGAAGACGTGCTGCTGTTGGCCTGGGCGGGGCCTGCGCCGGCCAAGGCGGTGTCCTCGGTGGGCAAGCCGGTGCCGCTGCCGGACGAGATCGGGCGCCGCGACGGCTCGGGCGTCCGCCTCACCAACACCATCGGCGCCGTCGGCGGCGCCCTGGCGGCGGGCTCGACCGACGACTCAGCCGACGACTCGGCCGAACCCGCTCAGCCAGAAGACGAAGCGCCGCTGTTCTAGCGTGCGGGCCGCCGTTCCAGCGTGCGGGCCGCCGTTCCAGCGTGCGGGCCGCCGTTCTAGCGTGCGGGCCGCGGCCGCCGCCGACGTGTCGCACGTGAGGCGGCGGCCGCTTCCTGGGCCGCCCGGCCCGCGGACAGCCGGGCGGCATCACACAGGTTGACGGGGGTTGTTATAAATCGCTCCCGTGACACGATCCCCTCTAGGAGAGAGCGCTCTCTCTGCTCTTGGGAGGATCCATGTTCCGATTAAGGACCCCGCTGTGGGCGGCGGTGGCCCTGGTGGCCGCGCTGGTCACCGCTCCGCCGGCCCAGGCCGCCGCCGAACCGCTGACCGTCACCGACTTCGAGGCCACGACCCTGCCCGCGGGCGTCTCCGCCTGGGGCAACGACGGCGCCTCGACCCCGGCGCTGACCGTCGAGCCCGACGCGACCCGGCCAAGCGCCCCCGCGACCAACCGAGTGCTCAAAGCGGTCTACAACGTGAGCCAGTGGGGCGGCTGGTCCCACGACCTGACGACCGCCCAGGACTGGTCCGCCTACGAAGGGTTCTCCTTCTGGGTCAAGGGCACCGGATCCGGGCAGAAGGTGTTCTTCGAGATCAAGGACGGTGGCGGCGGAGCGGGCAGCTCCGAGCTGTTCGAGTCGTCCTTCACCGATGACACGGCCGGATGGCGGCAGGTACAGGTGCCGTTCTCCGGCTTCACCCGCCGCGGCGACTACCAGCCGGGCGGCGCCCCCACCGACGGCCAGCTCGACCTGGTCGCCATGTGGGGCTACTCGATGCGGCTCCCGGCTGCCTCCGGCACGCTGTTCTGGGACGACGTCCAGGTCTACGGCACCGCCCCGCCCCGGCCCGTACGCCTGGCCACGGACAAGCCGGTCTATCCGGTGAACGAGAAGGGCACGGCCGAGGTACGCGTCTCGGTCGCCACCGCCACCGGCGGCCCGCTCCCCGCCGACCTGGCCGTCGGCTACCGCACCGGCACCGGCACGGCCACCCCCGGCCAGGACTACACGCCGGTCGAGGGCACGCTGACCTTCCCCGCGGGCACCGCCTCGGGCTCGGCCAAGGCGTTCACGGTCAAGACACTGGCCGACGGCGCGGCCGAGGTCGCCGAGACCATCCCGATCGAGCTGTCCGGCACGGGCACCCGGCCCCCGGCCGAGGCTCCGGCCATCGTGATCAACGCGCACGGCCTGCCGTACCTCGACGCTCGTAAGCCCGTCAAGCAGCGGGTCGCCGACCTGCTCGGCCGGATGAGCACCGAGGAGAAGGTCGGCCAGATGACGCAGGCCGAACGCGGCGCGCTCGGCTCGCAGAACGACATCGCCACCTACCTGCTCGGCTCGCTGCTGTCGGGCGGCGGCTCCACCCCGGCGACCAACACGCCGAAGGCGTGGGCCGACATGATCGACGGCTTCCAGCTGCGCGCCCAGCAGACGCGGCTGCAGATACCGCTGATCTACGGCGTCGACGCGGTCCACGGGCACAACAACGTGGTCGGTGCGACGATCTTCCCGCACAACGTCGGCCTCGGCGCCACCCGCGACGCCGACCTGGTCGAGCAGGCGGGCAAGGTCACGGCGAAGGAGGTCAAGGCCACGGGCATTCCGTGGGACTTCGCGCCGTGCCTGTGCGTGTCACGGGACGACCGGTGGGGACGAGCCTACGAGTCGTTCGGCGAGGACCCGGCGCTGGTCTCGCGGCTGACCACGATCATCGACGGCCTTCAGGACAACGGCGTGCTGGCCACGGCCAAGCACTACGTCGGCGACGGCGGCACCACGTACGGCTCCTCGACCGGTGACTACAAGATCGACCAGGGCGTCACCCAGCTCACCAGGGAACAGCTGGCGGCCATCCACCTGGCTCCCTTCGCCGAGGCGGTCAAGCGCGGCGTGGGCAGCGTCATGCCGTCGTTCTCCAGCGTCGACTTCGGCCAGGGGCCGCTCAAGATGCACGCGCACAAGGAGCTGATCACCGACGTGCTCAAGGGCCGGCTCGGCTTCAAGGGCTT
The DNA here is from genome assembly GCF_050942315.1 of Nonomuraea sp. CA-143628. Classification (NCBI taxonomy): domain Bacteria; kingdom Bacillati; phylum Actinomycetota; class Actinomycetes; order Streptosporangiales; family Streptosporangiaceae; genus Nonomuraea; species Nonomuraea sp. CA-143628. The sequence goes on along the minus strand of NZ_CP192072.1, from coordinate 3,605,449 downwards.
CGTGATCAGCGACTGGCAGGCCATCGACCAGATCCCCGGTGACTATCCGAGCGACGTGCGTACCTCGATCAACGCCGGGCTCGACATGATCATGGTGCCGTACGCGTATCCGCTGTTCACGAGCACGCTCAAGGCCGAGATCGCGGCCGGAGGGGTGCCCATGGCGCGGATCGACGACGCGGTCGCAAGGATCCTGACGCAGAAGTTCCGGCTCGGCCTGTTCGAGCACCCGTACGCCGACCGTTCCGGCATCGGCGACGTCGGCTCGGCCGCCCACCGCGCGGTGGCCCGCACCGCCGCGGCGAAGTCGCAGGTGCTGCTGAAGAACGAGGACCGGCTGCTGCCGCTGCGCCGTGACGCCAAGGTGTACATCGCCGGATCCAACGCCGACGACCTCGGCAACCAGAGCGGCGGCTGGACGATCACCTGGCAGGGCTCGTCCGGGCCCATCACGCAGGGCACCACGATCCTGTCGGCGATCCGCGGCCGGGCGGCCTCCGTCACCTACTCGGCCGACGCCTCCGCGCCGCTGGCCGGGCATGACGTGGGTGTCGTGGTGGTGGGCGAGAAGCCGTACGCCGAGGGCCAGGGTGACGTGGGCGTCAACGGGCACACGCTCGATTTGTCGGCCGCCGACCGGGCCGCGATCGACCGGGTGTGCGGGGCGATGAAGTGCGCCGTGCTGGTCGTCTCCGGCCGCCCGCTGCTGCTGGGCGACCTGTCCAAGGTCAAGGCGCTGGTGGCGTCGTGGCTGCCGGGCACCGAGGGCGCCGGCGTGGCCGACCCGCTGTTCGGGACCGTGCCGTACACGGGGCGGCTGCCCTTCACCTGGTTCCGTACGGCGGAGCAGGTGCCGATCAACGTGGGCGACGCGACCTACGACCCGCTTTATCCGTACGGCTGGGGGCTGCGCACCGACCGGGCCCGCGACCGGCTCAAGGCGGCCTACGACCGGCTGGCCGACGGTGACGGAGCCTCCAGGGCGGCGTCTGCGGCGCTGCTGGTGGCGCTGCTGGGCAACAACTGGAACGCCGACGGCTCCGTGCGGCAGACGCGCGTCGTGCTGGGGGCGATCGGCACGGCGGCGGCGCTGCTCGACCGTTCGAAGACGGACGCGTACGCGCAGGACGACGCCGTCGTCTCGATGGCCAGGGACATCGCCCAGGTCACCGGCAGACGGCCCGACCTGCAGGCGTCGGCCGACCATGAGCTGGCGGCCGGCAACGTGCACAAGGCGGTGGAACTGCTGACACAGGCGGCCCGCTGACGGCGGTGGAGCTGTTGCTAAGGCAAGCGGCCCGATGACGCGAGGACCGGCTTCTGGCGCCGGCACGCCAGAAGCCGGTCCACTCGTCTGTCAGACGTCCCTGCAGAGGCAGAACGTGTGGCCGGCCGGGTCGAGGAAGACGCGGAAGGAGTCGTCCTCGCTCGGCTGGTGCTCGTGCTTGGTGGCACCGATCTCCAGCACCTGGGCCTCGGCCTTGTCCATGTCGCCGACCGTCACGTCGATGTGCATCTGCTGGGGATGCTCCGCACCGGGCCAGACCGGCGGCCGGTAGTCCTCGACGGCCTGGAAGGCCACCCGCGCGGGCGGGCCTCCGTCGGTGACGACGGCCCATTCCTCGTCGGACCCCTCCAGGATGGGCCAGCCGAGCAACCGAGAATAGAACTGGGCCAGCTCCATCGGACGGGGACAGTCAAGGACCGTGGTCCGGAACTCCGCGATGCCGCTCATTACTTACCTCCGAGACTCTTAACCGATGGACTCTTAACCGATGGACTCTTATACCGATGGCCACCGACGGTTTCGCCGGGGCCAGCGGCGACAATGGATGCCATGGCTGCCAACTCGTTCATGGTCCCACTCGGCTCACCCGCGCCCGATTTCCACCTGACCGCGATCCACGGCGGCAGCGTCTCGCTCGCGGATCTCAAGGATTCGCCCGCCATCCTCGTGGCGTTCCTGTCGAACCACTGCCCCTACGTGCGGCACATCGAGCGCGGCCTCAGCACCCTGGCCGGCGACTACGGCCCCAGGCTGTCGATGGTCGCCATCTGCAGCAACGACAGCGTGAACTACCCCGACGACGACCCGACACACCTGGCCGAGCAGGCGGCGCGGGCGGGCTTCCCGTTCCCCTACCTGCTCGACGAGACGCAGGAGACGGCCAAGGCGTATCGGGCGGCGTGCACGCCTGACTTCTTCCTGTACGACGCGTCGTTCCGGCTGGCCTACCGCGGCGAGTTCGACGATGCCCGGCCCGGCAACTCCGTACCGGTGACGGGGTCCTCGCTGCGCGCGGCGATCGACTCCCTGTTGGCGGGCGGCCCGGTGAGCGAGGCGCAGCACCCGTCACTCGGCTGCGGCATCAAGTGGAAGCCGGGCAACGCACCCGCCTGACCACTGCCAGACGTTGGCGATGGGGCGTCAGGCGGAGGTGGCGATGGCGGCCGGCAGGGCGAGCAGGAGTTCGTGGGGCTCGCCCTGCCAGCCCCGGATCAGCCGGAAGCCGGCCTCTCCGGGGTCGAAGTCGTCACAACCCAGCGGCCCGAAGCAGCCTGCCTGGTCGAGCAGCACGATGAGCGGGTCGTCGTCGGGCAGGCCGCCCGCGTAGGCGGCCGCGTCGAGGAGCGCCAGCGCGCACCTCGCGTTGAGGCCGTCATCTCGGGTCTCCACACGGTCGAGGCGGCGCCGGGCATGGGTACGCAGGTACACGGCGAGCGATTCGGACCTACTCACGACAACCTTCTTCGATCACGCTGTTCATACGCTGGGCTACGACATCATCACGCAAAGTGAGTGTCGCGCGTGGGACCTTGGGCAACTTGGGCCGTGTCGCCACCCCGGAAATCACCACGAAACGGATGTGAGGCATCATCTGTCACATGAGCCAGTTCGATGATGTGATTTCCGCCAACGCGAAATATGCCGCTAGATTCCGGAATTCCGAACTGACCGGCCGAGCCGCTCGCGGACTAGGCGTAGTGACCTGCATGGACTCCCGCATCGACCCCCTTGGCCTGCTGGGCCTGGAGGCGGGCGACGCCAAGATCCTGCGGAACGCGGGCGCGCGTGTGACGGACGACGTCCTGCGTACCCTCGTCCTGGCCGTCTACCTGCTCGGCGTAGAACGCGTCCTGGTGATGCCCCACACCGACTGCGGCATGTCCAAGGTCACCGACGCCGATGTGTACGAGCTCACCCAGCGGCACGGGGTCGACACCCGCAGCCTGGAGTTCCACACCGTCCCCGACCAGGACGCGGCCCTGCGCCACGACCTCACGCGGATCCGCTCCTCGCCCTTCCTGCCGCCGGGAATGCCGGTGGGCGGCGCGATCTACGACGTGCGCACGGGCGAACTGCTGCCGGTCGACCTGGTATGACTCTCCGCTTAGCCCGATAACTCTGCGTTTTGTGAGAAATATCGCACCAGATCGGTCTCTCACTTTGCCGTGCTGTTACCTGTGATATCCCTGTGACCCGTCGGCGATCTTGTCGCCGCGACAGAAACGGGGATGTCATGTTAACGATCAATCCGGTACCGCCTAACGATCGGTGATCGTCGCCGGGGGCCAGCCCCCCGCCCGACGCCCTGAAGTCAGCGCATTTCGCGCGCTACTCCACACCCATCGATCGTTAGGACGTTGATTTTGCGTAAGTCTCTCAACCGTTCCATCGGCCGCCTGGCCCTCGGGCTCAGCGCCGTGACCGTGCTCACCGCCGCCACGGCCATCCCGGCTTCGGCCGCTCTGGCCGCCACCGGCCAGAGCGCGGAGGACGTCGCGTCGGCCCAGGCCGCCGCCGACGGCCAGCCCGTACCCGTGCCGAGCCTGTCGGACGAGTCCAGCACCACCGTCGCCAACCCCGACGGCAGCTTCACCGCGACCATCACCTCGGGCCCGTCCCAGGTGCAGCAGAACGGCGAGTGGGTGCCCATCGACACCTCACTCGTCGCCGACGGCGCGGTACTGAAGCCGCGTGCCTCACGCGCCCAGGTCGAGGTCTCCAACGGCGGCGAGGGCACGCTGGCGAAGATGACCGACGACAACGGCCGCGTGTTCTCGCTCAAGTGGCCGACCGCGCTGCCCAAGCCGGTCGTCAAGGCGAACGTCGCCACCTTCACCGACGCGGCGGGCCCGGGGGCCGACCTCGTCGTCACTGTCCTGCCGACGGGATTCCGTCACGACGTCGTTCTGCGCGAGAAGCCCTCCGGTCCGCTGGAGCTCCGCATTCCCGTACAGACCGAGGGCGTCGATCTGTCCGAGTCGGCCGACGGCCGCCTTCTCCTGACCAGTACGGCCGGCGACAAGGTGATCGCCGCCGGACCGCAGCCGGTCATGTGGGACTCGAAGGGCCACGGCAAGCCCCGCGGCGACTCGCTCTCGAAGATCGACACCACCGTCGAGACGCAGAACGGCACCAAGGTCCTCGTGCTCAAGCCGGACGCCAAGTTCCTGGCGGACCCGTCGCGCGTCTACCCGGTGACCGTCGACCCGGTGATCACGCTGCCGAGCGTGACGGACACCGACGTCGCCACCTCCTGGGCCTCGCACCCCGGCGACCCGATGATCATCGCGGGCACGATGCCCTGGGAGAACGGCCAGGGCGGCGACGTCATGCGCAGCCTGGTCAAGTTCGACACCCACAAGCTGACCGGCAAGCGGGTCATCTTCGCCAACATGGCGATGTGGAACCTGGAGACGAACGCCTGTGGTCTCCGCGTGGGTTCCGGCCTCACCGCCCAGCGGATCACCAGCCCGTGGGACGAGACCGACCTGAACTGGGACAACAAGCCCACCACCACCACAGAGGGCCAGGCGACGAACCGCGTGGGCCGCGGCCGCACCTGGACCGCACCGTGCGCCGGGGGCGCCGGCTACCTGGCGTGGCCGGTGACCACCATGGCCAAGGCCTGGGCCTCGGGCGCCGCCAACTACGGCGTCCAGCTGAAGGGCGCCGACGAGACGGAGGCCACCAACTGGCGGGCCTTCGCCGCGTCGGAGAACAAGGACGAGGGCGTCAAGCCCCCGACCCTGACGGTCATCTACTGGCGCTGACCACCACCTGAAACCCCGAAGGGGGCCGGGCTCCCCCCGGCCCCCTTCGGCATGTCCAAAGGGTCGAGGGCGGGGGTGTCAGCTCGTGGGGCCGGACCGCATCTGCTCGACCTCGTCCTGGAACACGGCCTGCGTCTTGTTCATGAAGTCGGTGATCACCTCGAGCTGCTCATCGCTGTAATCACTCAACGAAGCCCGCCACGCCTTGATCAGCGGCGTGAACACTGGTGCCACATCCACCGCCGCCCGCTCCAGCACGAGCGTCACCACGACCTTCCGCCGATCGGCGTCGTCCCGCTCCCGCCGCACATACCCCACCGATTCGAGCCGATCGATGACCCCGGTGACGGACGCGGTGGTGATGCCGGCCCGCCGCGCCAGTTCACTGGCCGTCAGGGCCCCTTCGCTCAACAGGTTGAGGCAGTGGAGATCGGTGGTGTTGATGCCGATGCGCCCCGCAGCCGCCTGACTCATCGAGACCGAAAGCACGTTGGTCTTGCGCAGCGCTTCGAGCAACGCGGTCACCAACGTCGCACGTCTTGACATCGCCCACCAAACTCTCTAGCTTTTCAAATATCTAGGAAAACTAGAGATAAGCATCTCTAGTAACTAGCCAATCGGAAGGATATCCCGATGAAGGACGTCGTCATGCGCCTGTACGACGAGGTGCTCAACCAGGGCAGGCTGGACGTAGCCGACGAGATCATCGCCAGCACCCTCTCCACCGGCCCCAACGACCCACCCGGCCCGGAGCGCGTCAAGCAGATCTCCACCCACATCCGCTCGGCCCTCCCGGACATGCACTTCGACATCCAGGACATGATCGCAGAAGACAACAAGGTTGCCACCAGATGGACCTTGAGCGGCACCCACACCGGCACCTTCTTCGGAGTCCCACCAACGAACCAGCCCTTGGAGATCAAGGCCTGCGTCATCTTCGAACTCAAGGACAACCAGATCACCAACCTGTGGCCGGTCCTGGACACCAGCACCTTGCGCCCCACCTGACGACAGACCGAATCCCTCGGCGCCCGCTCCGCGGCCGAACCCCTCGGACCCCGATCCCCGCCCGGACCCCGCCCGGACCCCGGACCCCGCCCGGACCCCGGACGCGCTGGCCGGACCGGGGTCGAGAGGCGGGATGGCTCGAGGCCTCGACGCTGACCGACTTGTCAGACTTGGGTCTGAGTCCGCTGTGCACGATCAACGGAAGGCCGCCAACGCCACCGGCTGCCACTTCCGCCATGTGGCAAGTCGTTCCTCGTATTCGGCCGCGACCGGCTCCAACGACTTGCCGAAGAAGATCCGCGCCGGCGGGTCGTCGGTGTCGGCCAACTCCAGGATCGGCCCGCGGGTCGCCCTGGGGTCACCGAGGTCCCACTCGATTTCGGCGCCGGCGCGGACCTCGGCGTAATCCGGGTGCTCGCCACTGGTGCGGACGCTGCCGCCGCCGAAGTCGGTCGAGTACGGGCCGGGCTCCAGGCAGATGACGTCGATGCCGAAGTGTTCGACCTCCTGCCGGAGCGATTCCGACAGCCCTTCCACCGCCCACTTCGACGCGTGGTAGCCGCCGATGCCGGGAAACGCCCGGACGCCGCCCTCGCTGGTGACCTGAATGATCCGGCCGTGACCCTGCGCGCGCAGCACAGGCAGGACCGCCTGGGTCACCCACAGCGTGCCGAAGAAGTTGGTCTCCATCTCGGCGCGGATCTCGGCCTCGGTCAGCTCCTCGACCATGCCGAAGTGGCCGTAGCCCGCGTTGTTGACCACCACGTCCAGCGCGCCGAAGTGCTCGGCCGCCCGCCGCACGGCGGCGAACACGGCCGCGCGGTCGGTGATGTCGAGCCGCAGAGGCAGTACGGCCTCGCCGTACCGCTCGGCCAGGGGACGCAGGTGGTCAAGGTCGCGCGCGGTGGCGGCGACCCGGTCGCCCCGCTCGAGGGCGGCCTCCGCCCACTCACGGCCGAACCCCTTTGACGTGCCGGTGATGAACCACGTCTTGGACAACGTCTCCACCTTCCTCCAGTCGATACGTCTCGTAATAACAGTAGCATGGACTGCATTAATTGTACGTGTAGTATCGTTGCCGCATGGAGGGGCGACGAGATCGGAAGAAGCGGCAGACTCGCGAGCGGATCCAGGCTTCGGCACTGGAGCTGTTCACGTCGCACGGTTACCGCAACACGACCATCGCGGCGATCGCCGAGCACGCGGACGTCGCGACGCGGACCGTCACGCTGCACTTCTCCACCAAGGAAGACCTGCTGTTCGCGGACGACCCGTTCGCCGCGGAATCACTGGCAGCCCGCCTGGACACCCGGCCAGGCGCCGCGCTCGACGGCGTCGGTGAGTGGATGCGCGACACGATGCACGCCCTCGACGAACGCGACGCCGACCAGGGCCGCGAGCCGGGCGAGACCTGGTCCCTGCGCATCAAGCGCGCCACCCTGATAGCCGAGGACGAGGATCTCCGTGCCCGTGCCCGCGCGAGCTACTACGAGCTGGAACGCCTGATCGCCGCCGCCATCGGCAAGGACGTGGGCCTGCCGCCCGACGCGCTGGCGCCGCGCCTGACCGCGTACACCGTGGTGGGCGGCCTGCGCGAGCTGTATATGACCCACGAGGCCCGCCACCGCGACACGGCTACCGAAGCGCTGCTTCCGCTGGTCGACCGCGTCCTCGACGTCGCACGCACGGGCCTGGCCCAGCTCACGGGCCGGTGAGCCCAACCCCACGCCGCTCGTCCTGACGACCCCGGTGCCTGCCCTGAGGGATGGGCGCGGACGGCCGCGAACGCCACGAGCCGAAACGAGCCTGAGCGAAGAGCCTGAGGGCTGAAAGGGCCCTGGGCAGGGTGAGCGAGAAGCCTGAAGGCCGAAACAGGGCTGGGCGGCGTGAGTGAGAAGCCTGAAGGCGGCAAACGGGCCTGGGCGGCGTGAGCGAAGAGCCCGAAGGCGACAAACGAACCTGGGCGGCAGGGTGGGACAGAAGCGCCCAAAAGGTCCTGGGCGGCTCTGGGCGTGCTGGGCAGGTCCTGAGTGGGCCCTGGAACGGGCCTGAGTGGCCCTGGAGCGTGCTAACCAGGTCTAGGCGCGCCTCAAGACGGGCCTGACGCCCCAATGCCTGTCAGGGCGGCCTCAAACGCGGGCCTTGGCCGACTGTCGGCCACCACGGGCCCAACCACACGGAAGCCACGGTCAACCATGCGCACGTCACGGCGCTCGACCCGCTCCACCGGAGGAGCGTGCCCCTGGACAGACCCCAGCCCGCTACGGCGTCTGGGGCTCACCGTGCCTGCCGTAAAAAAACAGTCCGTAAAGGAGGCCCGCAAAACGGCGGCGAACAGCCCGAAAAGGCGTTCTAGGCGTCAATATGGTCGCGGTCGACTTCGGCGGCGCTGCTGACGATGAACTCGCGGCGCGGAGCCACGTCGCTGCCCATCAGCAGGCTGAAGATCCCCTCCGCCGTCTCCGCGTCCTCGATGCGGACGCGGCGCAGAATGCGGTGGCGCGGGTCCATCGTGGTCTCCGCGAGCTGGTCGGCGTCCATCTCGCCCAGACCCTTGTAGCGCTGCACCGGATCCTTCCAGCGCCGGCCGCGGCGCTCCAGGTCGCGCAGCACCTTCTGCAGCTCGGCGTCGGAGTAGCAGTAGATGTACTTCTCCTTGCCGCGGCCGGGGTTGGTGAGCTCGATGCGGTGCAGCGGCGGGACCGCGGCGAACACCCGGCCCGCCTCGACCATGGGCCGCATGTAGCGGTGGAAGAGGGTCAGCAGCAGGCAGCGGATGTGGGCGCCGTCGACGTCGGCGTCGGCCATCAGGATGACCTTGCCGTAACGGGCCGCCTCGATGTCGAAGGAGCGGCCGGAGCCCGCGCCGACCACCTGGATGATCGCGGCGCACTCGGCGTTCTTGAGCATGTCGCTCACGGACGCCTTCTGGACGTTGAGGATCTTGCCGCGGATCGGCAGGAGGGCCTGGAACTCCGAGTCGCGGGCCAGCTTGGCGGTGCCCAGCGCGGAGTCGCCCTCGACGATGAACAGCTCGCTGCGGTCGATGTCGTCGCTGCGGCAGTCGACGAGCTTGGCGGGGAGCGCGGAGTTTTCCAGGGCGCTCTTGCGGCGCTGGTTGTCGCGGTGCTCGCGGGCCGCGATGCGGGCCTTGGCCGCGGCGACGATCTTCTCCAGCACGGCGCGCAAGGGCTGCTTGTAGCCGCGCGGCGGGTTGGCGAACAGCTCCTTGATCTCGCGGGAGACCACGTGAGAGACGATGCGGGTGGCCGCCGAGGTGCCCAGCACCTCCTTGGTCTGGCCCTCGAACTGCGGCTCCGGCACCCGGACCGTGACAACGCCGGTCAGGCCCTCGGAGATGTCCTCCCCCCTGACCGGGTCGTCGCCGTTCTTCAGCAGCCGGGTCTCGCGCAGCAGCTCGTTGATCGTGCGGACCAGGCCGCGTTCGAAGCCGGTGAGGTGGGTGCCGCCCTTGGGGGTGGCGATGACGTTGACGAACGAGCGGATGGTCGAGTCGTAGCCCTTGCCCCAGCGCACGGCCACGTCGACGGTGAGCTCGCGCTGCACCTCGGTGGGCGTCATGTGGCCCTGGTCGTCGAGCACCGGGACGGTCTCGTGGAAGTGACCGACCCCCTGCAGGCGCAGCACGTCGCAGACGGCCTCGTCGCGGGCCAGGAACTCGGTGAACTCGGAGATGCCACCGTCGAAGTGGAACTCTTCTTCGGCCCGCTCCTCGTGCCTGCTGTCGATCACGGTCAGGCTCAGGCCGGGCACCAGGAAGGCGGTCTGGCGCAGGCGGACGTGGATCTCGTCGAGCGAGACCTCGGCGTCGGGCAGGAAGATCTGCTTGTCGGCCCAGAACCGCACCCGGGTGCCGGTGGCCCGCTTGTCCAGCTTGCCGCCGTCACGCATGCCGGACTTCTTCTTGAACTTGGCCTTCGGGCCGTCGCCGTCGAAGATGCCGGGAACGCCGCGGCGAAAGCTGATCTCGTGGATCTGGCCGTGCAGGTCGACCTCGACGTCGAGGCGCTCGGACAGGGCGTTGACCACGGAGGCGCCCACGCCGTGCAGGCCGCCGGACGCGCCGTAGGCGCCGCCGCCGAACTTACCGCCGGCGTGGAGCTTGGTGTAGACGAGCTCGACGCCGGCCAGGCCGCTCTTGGGCTCGATGTCGACGGGGATGCCGCGGCCGTTGTCGCGCACCTCGATGGAGCCATCGGGGTAGAGCTCCACCTCGATGCGGCTGCAGTGCCCGGCGAGCGCCTCGTCGACACCGTTGTCGACGATCTCCCAGAGGCAGTGCATGAGCCCGCGGCTGTCGGTTGACCCGATATACATGCCAGGGCGCTTGCGGACCGCTTCCAGCCCCTCAAGCACCGACAGGTGACGAGCCGTGTAACCCGCCTCCACTAGCGTCACTCCGGCTCCCCTGCGTCTAAGCGTCGAACGTCAAAGCGTCGAACTGAACATCGAACATGTGTGCGTAGCCTATCCCTACTTCCCCTACGCACGCGTACAAGCTTGCCATGACGGCAGGTTTGGTGTTACCAGGCGACGGCTCTCCATCACTTCCGGCCACATTCTGCTCTCGGCGTAGCCGGGCAGTGATTGGGAACGTCCACGTCCGGTTAGATGTTGTCCAAGTGACTGACGCCAGATCCTCGCTTCGGCGGGGGTGACCCGAAAGGCGATACGTGACTGGAGCTCTCGCCCCCGTTAAGCCGCTGACGGCCCTCGACCGTTGCGACCGTTGCGGCGCCCAGGCCTACATTCGCGCGACCCTGCCCGTGGGTGGGGAGCTGCTGTTCTGCGCTCATCACGGGCGTCAGCACATAGCAGCGCTTCGCGAGAAGGGCGCCGACATCCTGGACGAGTCTGCTCGGCTCAGCGAAACCCCATCAGTGGCCCCCAACGACGAGCGCTAACCGGCGCTGGTCGTGATGAGATAACAACATATTGCACGGAGCGGAACGGCGATCCCGGCAGACCCGGGACCGCCGTTTCGTCATGTCTCAGGCCGTCTCATCTCACTCTGTAGTGATAGCGGGCCCGCGTCTCGAAGCCCTCGCTTCGGTACAGGGCCTGAGCCGCCTCGTTGGGCGCGGTGGTCACCAGATAGGCCGTACGTGCCCCGCTACGCCGTACGAGAGCACGCAACACGCTTCTGGCCAGCCCACGGCGGCGAGCCTGGGGCAATGTGGCCATGCAGTAGATCCCGATCGTCTCCCCCTGCGGCACACCCCGGCCGACGGCGACGGCTCGACCGCCCTCCTCGACCGCGGCGTACAGGGCAGGCACCCCTCGGCAGATCCGCTCAGCCACCTCGACACCCTCGGCGTAGCGCCCGTCCACGGCCCACCAGGTCTCCAGCCACCCCGGCCAGGGCCGCTCCTCGACCCGCACCTGATGAACAGGCTCCGGCACGCCGTCCCCCACCATGATCACGGTTGGATCGACGACCCCGTATCCCCGGGCGGCCAGCTCGTCGTCGAGCCCCGGCGTCGCCCCCACCCCAACGGAGAACACGCTCCGCTGCCCCTTCTCGGCATAGAAGGCCTCGGCGGCCTCGATCGCGCCAGTGAGATCGGCGGGCCGCCCCAGGGGGAGCACGGAGTTCGCCCGCTTGGTCACGCCACCTGCGTAGCGAAGGATCCAGCCGTCGTGCGTCCGCTGCTCATAGGCAGGCCAGGCTTCATGAACAAGCAGGTCAAAGTCCATTCGCGCACCTTACCCAACCAGTTGGACCTGCTATGAAGGCGGCCAAGGACGGGCTGGGCGCGAGCATTCGACAGACTCGGTGCCTAGAAGCCGCCGACAAGTGAAGCCGAACGCACCGGCCGCGGTGTCGCCCTGGAGGATCTGCAGGGTATCCGCGGCCGGGTAAGGGCTCATCGGTTCCAGCGGCGCACCCTGCACAGCTGGGCCTTCGCCCAGCAGATCACCTTCACCCGCTACAAGGCCGCCCGAGCCGGAGCCGCCTTTCTGCTGGTCGACCCCGCCTACACCTCACAAACCTGCCCGGGCTGCGGGCATATCAGCAGGGCGAATCGATCGGCGCGGGGCCGGTTCGTCTGCACCAGGTGTGGCCTCGCTGGGCACGCCGACCACATCGCAGCCCGCAACATCGCCACACGCGGCATAGCGGGCTGGGCTGCCATCAACCAGCCACACGCTACCGGCCTCCCTTCACCCAGACGGGACCGCGAGAGCAAACCACCGACAACTGGCGGTAGTTGATTATGCTGTGGCGTGCTGATTTTGTTGCCGCCCTCGGAGGGGAAGGCCGGTGAAGGCAGCGGTCCTCCTCTAGGGGATCTTTCGTTCCCCGCCCTGGACAGACCGCGCAAACGCGTACTGACCGCGCTCGTGAGAGCGTCCAGACGACGTGACGCCCTCGACGTCCTCGGCCTGTCGCCCGGCCTGGCAGGCGAACTGGCCAAAAACCTGGAGCTCCAAACTGCTCCGGCACTCCCGGCGGCCGATCTCTATACCGGCGTCCTGTACGACAAGCTCGGTCTCGGCACCCTGACGGACGAGGCCAGGAAGCGGGCCGAGGAGTCGGTGCTCATCTTCTCCGGCCTTTGGGGCGTGTTGCGGATCACCGACCGCGTCCCGCCGTACCGGCTGTCGATGGGGGTGACCCTGCCGGTGCTGGGCGGGCTGGCAGCGTTCTGGCGGCCCACGGTGTCCAAGGAGCTGGAGCGCCTGGACGGCGGACTGGTGGTCGATCTGCGTTCGGCCACCTACGCGGGAGCCTGGCAGCCCGGGGAGCGGTCTGTGGCGGTACGAGTGTTCCGCGATGGCAAGGTGGTCAGCCACATGGCGAAGGCGACCCGGGGTGAGATCGCCCGCACCCTGCTAGAGACCGGGGCGGATCCCGCCACACCCGGCGAACTGGCCGCGCTCCTCACCGGCCACGGCCACACGGTCCACCTGATCGAGCCCACCCGGCCCAACCGCCCCTGGATCCTCGACGTCAGCCTGTGAAGTCACCCAGATGGTCCGCCGCCCAGGCCGCGAACGTACGGCCGGGGCGGCCGATCAACCGCTCGACGTCCGTGGTGATCTCGACCGGCACGCCGTCGTTCGACAGCCACCAGTCCAGCAACGGCTCGGCGAACGACTCGGGGATGTAGTCCGCCATCTCCGCCTTCCACTCCTCCCGCGTGACGTTCTTGATGGTGATGCCCCTGCCGGTCACGTGGCCGAGGATGGCGATCTGCTCGGCGAAGGTGATCGATTCGGGCCCGGTCAGCAAGTACGGCCGGCCGCCCAGTGCCGGGTCGGTGAGCACGGCGGCGGCCGCCTCGGCGATGTCCGCCTCGTGGATGGGGTCGTTGTGCGAGTTGGGGTACGGCAGGCTCACCGGCTGCCCAGCCTTGACGGGCCAGGACCAGGCCAGCGCGTTGCCGGCGAACGAGCCCGGACGCAGCAGCGTGCTGCGGACGGGCGCGGCGGTCAGGGCCCGTTCCACGTCCAGGTGGGACTTGGCCAGGGGGCTGGCCTCGGGGTTCGGGCCGAGCACGGAGGAGGACGAAAGCAGCACGATGTGCTCGACTCCGGCCTCGGTCGCCTCCTTGACGAAGGCGTCGATGTGCGACGGTTCGGCGTACAGGAAGACCGAGGTGACGCCGGCCAGGGCGGCGGGGAACGTCGCGGGGTCGCTGAGGTCGCACGTGGTGATCGACGGGTCGCCGGGCTGGCGGGAGGCCGGGCGGACAGGCAGGCCGCGTCGGCGCAGAATGGCGATGAGCTCAGTGGCGACGGCGCCACGGGCGCCGGTAACAAGGGTGGTCATATCGTGACATGCCTTTCTGGTGATCATTCTTGGGCTTTGTTCAAGCCGCTTGGGCCCCGTATGGGGTGTCGGTGATGGTGAGCGAGCTCTGCGACACGCCCACTCAGTGGCGGCGCGGCTGGGCCTTGCGCGGCAGGAGCCACACCAGGCCGCAACAGGCGATCACGGCGACGACCACGACGAGCAGGCTGCCGGTCGCGGCCTCCGCCTGGTCGCCGGTACGGAAGTAGACGGTGGTCACCGCCGCGGCGCCGATGGCGTTGGCCAGCTGCTGGACCGCGGAGAGCGACCCGCTGGCGCTGCCGGCCTCACGCGGGTCGATGTCACCCATGGTGACGTCATAGACGGTGCCGAAACAGGTGCCCATGCCCAGCCCGATGACCAGCGCCGCCAGGATGAGCGCCCAGGCGCCGGTCACGACTCCGGAGACGACGGCCAGCAGCCAGCTGGTGCCGATCAGCGCGATGGTCAGGCCGATGGTGATCAGCGTGCGGCCGAGCCGGTCGATGAGCCGGTGGCAGGCCACCGAGGCGATGACGATGCCCACCGCCACCGGGGCCAGGCCGAGCGCCGCCTGTACGGGCGTGAAGCGCAGGCCGTACTGCATGAACAGCACGAGCACGTACAGCAGGCCAGACACGGCCGCGAAGAAGACCATGCCCAGGACCAGGCCGGCGGTGAAGCCGCGGTTGCGCAGGAGCGACGGCTCGATCAGCGGGTCGGTGGCGGTGCGCTGGCGTACGCAGAACAGGCCGAAGAACACCAGCCCGCCGACCAGGCACAGGAACGGGACGAGCGTCCACCCATGGGCGGAGCCGTCGATCAGGCCGTACAGGAGGCCCACCATGGTCACCGCCAGCACCCCGGCACCAACACCGTCCACCCCGGATCCACTGGAGCGATCACCGGGAGCGTCGGCGGGCAGGAGGCGGGTGGCGGCGACGAGCGCGGCGCCCCCGAGCACGATGTTGATCAGGAACATCGCGCGCCACCCCAGCCCGAACAGGTCGGCCTCGATCAGGAAGCCCGCCACCACCGGCCCTCCGACCGACGAGACGCCGAGCGCGGGGGCGAAGACGCCGAAGGCCTTGCCAAGCTGATCACGAGGAAAGACGGCTCCCAGAATCCCGAACCCCTGGGGGATCATCAGCGCCCCGAACCCGCCCTGCACCAGCCGGGCACCGATGAGCACCCCGGGACTGACCGCCAGCCCGCAGGCGACGGACGCGAGCGTGAATCCGGTGATGCCGAGAAGGAAGAGGCGGCGGCGGCCGTACCGGTCGCCGAGCCGCCCGCCGACCACCAGCAGGACCCCGAGCGCCAGCGCGTACGCGGCGCCGAGCCACTGGATGAGGGCCGCTCCCCCGCCGAGGTCGGCCGCGATGGTGGGGGCGGCGACGTTGGTGATCGTCGCGTCGAGCAGGTCTAGGACGGCGGCGGCGATGATGACGCCCAGGACGGCCCACCGCCGGTCCGCCTGGACGGGTGAGGCGCGGATGAGTGCGGACATGCGGATCCCCTCGATAGAATGTGTACGTGACACAAAGAGTGCGCCACACAAAGATTGTGCGACGCACATAAATATGAGGTACGGAGCAACCTGGTGTCAAACCGAGCGGAAACGCTGAAGCGGATCATCGACGAGAGCCAGCGGCACTATGCGGCATATGCGCTGTTCAATCAGGCGATGGCCGACCATCTGGGCATTCACCCGACAGACCTGCAGTGCGTGGCACTGCTGGACCTGGAGGCAGGGCCGGTGAGCACCGGGGAGATCGCCCGGCTGACGGGCCTGACGCCCGGCTCCGCCACGCGCCTGGTGGACCGGCTGGAGAAAGCGGGTCTCGTCGTACGGCACACCGATCCGGCGGACCGCAGGCGGGCACTGGTCGCTCTCGCTCCCTCGGCCCAGGCCAGGATCGGTGATGCCTGGGAGACGCCGGGCAAGGCGTTCGCCGAGGTGATGGAGAGCTACTCGGACGCGGAGCTGGCCGTGATCGCCGACTACCTGCGCCGGGCCGGCGCCGTCGGCCGCGCCCAGGCGGAACGCCTCAGCAAAGGGGCATGAACGCACCTGGCCCCGCACAGCCGGAGCTGTGCGGGGCCAGGGGTGAAACGATCTTCCGTTAGTCCAGGTAGTCGCGCAGCACCTGGGACCGGGACGGGTGACGCAGCTTGGACATCGTCTTCGACTCGATCTGCCGGATGCGCTCACGCGTCACCCCGTAGACCTTGCCGATCTCGTCGAGTGTCTTCGGCTGCCCGTCCGTGAGGCCGAACCGCATCGACACGACGCCCGCTTCCCGCTCCGACAACGTGTCGAGAACGGAGTGCAGCTGCTCCTGGAGCAGCGTGAAGCTGACGGCGTCGGCCGGCACGATGGCCTCGGAGTCCTCGATGAGGTCACCGAACTCGCTGTCGCCCTCCTCACCGAGGGGGGTGTGCAGCGAGATGGGCTCGCGACCGTATTTCTGGACCTCGACCACCTTCTCGGGGGTCATGTCCAGCTCGCGGGCCAGCTCTTCCGGCGTGGGCTCCCGGCCGAGGTCCTGCAGCATCTGCCGCTGAACCCGGGCCAGCTTGTTGATCACTTCGACCATGTGGACCGGGATGCGGATGGTCCGCGCCTGGTCGGCCATGGCCCGGGTGATCGCCTGCCGGATCCACCACGTGGCGTAGGTGGAGAACTTGTAGCCCTTGGTGTAGTCGAACTTCTCGACCGCGCGGATCAGGCCGAGGTTGCCCTCCTGGATCAGGTCCAGGAACAGCATGCCGCGTCCGGTGTAGCGCTTGGCCAGCGAGACCACCAGACGGAGGTTGGCCTCCAGCAGGTGGTTCTTGGCCCGGCGGCCGTCCTCGGCGATCCACTCGAGCTCGGCCCGGACGTCGACCGGCAGACCCTCGGTCTCGCCGCCGCCCAGCTGCTCCTCGGCGAACAGTCCCGCCTCGATGCGCTTGGCCAGCTCGACCTCCTGCTCGGCGTTGAGCAGGGGGACCTTGCCGATCTGCTTGAGGTAGTCCTTGACCGGGTCGGCGGTGGCGCCGGCGGCGGCCACCTGCGCGACCGGCGCGTCATCGTCGTCGTCGGAGAGGATGAGGACTTCGTCCTCGGTCTTCTCCGTGGCGGCGACGGCTGCCACGTCGGCGGCCTTGGGCTCGTCCTCGGTGTCGTCGTCGGTGTCGCCCTCGGAGTCGGAGTCGTCCGCGGCGACGATCTCCTCGTCCTCGACCTCGATGTCTTCGAGGTCCTCGAGCTCGACGTCTCCCTCGAGCTCGATGTCCTCGTCGTCGTCGACGCCCTCAGGGCTCTTCGGCTTGGTCTCGGCAGGCCCAGCGCTCTTCGGCTCGGCCTTCTTGGCGGGCACGGCCGCCTTCTTCGCCGCCGGAGCGGCCTTCTTGGCGGGAGCCGCCTTCTTAGGGGCGGGCTCGGCTTCGGCGGCGCCCACGACCGCGGTCACGGTCTCGGGCTGCTGCTCTTTGGCGGCCGCTGCGGCCTTGGTCTTGACGGGGGCAGCGGTACGGCGCTTTGCTGGACCACGAGACTTTTTCGGCGCAGCCGAATCCGCGGCGGTCACCACCACGGTCACGCCCTCTTTACTGAGGTTCCGCAAAAATGCGGCGGCGTGCGACATGGGGATGTCCGCCTCCTCGAAGGCCTGACGGACATCCTCAGACTCGAGGAAACCCTGCGAGCGCCCACGCTCGAGCAGTCGCTGAATGACGGGCTCGTTCAGCTCTTGTGGCTTCGAGCGAGTCGAACTTGCAGGCGACACGAACACCTCTCGAACGAACGCGTGGCGACAATGGACCCAGATGCCCGCTGGGGGGCTGTTGCCTCTCTCGGAGAACGATGCGGCCGTGCGGATCGCGACGGACCTGTCCAGCATTCTGGCACGACCACGCACTCCATACGGCCACCTCCCGGCGGTTGACCTCCACCCTAGGCCGACCCAGACAGTAGTGCGTACGTAAGCGCGGCACTGATACCCGAAAGCAACCCTTATGACTGATTCATTCAGTCACTCTTCGTGGCGGGCGGCACGTGGATAGCCAGGGCGGTAACGTCATCATCCTGTTCATATCCAGACAACATCCGGTCAACCAGGAAGTCCAGCAACATGTGCGGACTACTGACCACCTCAGGCGGCGCTTCGGTCACAACACTGCAAAGCTCTGCGAGTCCTGCGTCCAAACCGCGTTTCCGGTTCTCCACCAAGCCGTCTGAGTAGAGCACGGCGGTGTGTCCCGGCGGCACCACGAACCGGAACTGCCGGCGGCTGGTCGGCCAGCCGAGCGGCGTGCCCGGCTCGACGTCGCCCAGGATCGCGGTGCCCTGCGGGGAGACCAGGACGGGCGGCGGATGGCCCGCCAGGGCCAGCGTGCCCTCGCCGGTGACGGGCTCGACCACCATGTAGGCGAGCGTCGTGACCTGCTCTTCTTCCTCGGTGGCGTCGAAGACCCGGTCGAGGCCGGTGAGCACGGCCGCGGGCGGCGGGTTGGTCAGTGCCAGGGCGCGCATGGCGTTGCGGATGCGGCCCATGCCCGCCGCGGCCTTGACGCCCTTGCCCATGACGTCGCCCACGACCGCCGCGACCCGGCCGTCCTGCAGCACGAACGCGTCGTACCAGTCGCCGCCGACCTGGACGTGACGGCTGCCCGAGCGGAACCGCTGGGCCAGCACCAGGCCCTTGACCACCGGCAGGCGGTCGGGCAGCAGGCTGCGCTGGAGCGTCTCGGCGGTTTTGTGCTCGCGTTCGAACAGGGTGGCGCGCTCCACGGCGAGCGCGCACTGACCGGCGAGCGCCTCCAGGAAGACGCCGTCCTCCTGGGAGATCTTCTGCGGCCTGGTGAACGAGAAGCGCAGCGCGCCCAACGCCCTTCCGGCCGCCAGCAGCGGCAGGCCGACCCAGGCCCGCTCGTCACTGTGCGTGAGATAATTGGTCAGCACCTGCTCATCGCCACCGGCTTCGAGAAGCTGGGATTTCAGTCTGTCGGGCGACTCGGCGAAGACCGGACGGCGGCTGTTGACCGCCATCGTCATCACGCTGGAGGAGGAGAGCGGGATCTCCTCGCCGAGCGTGTCGGACGCCTCGGGGACGCCCTCGCCATTGATCAGCTTGAGCGCGGCGCGGTCGGTGTCGAGCAGCGCGACCGCGGAACGGTCGGCGGCCAGGGCGGTGCGGCCGACGTCGATGATGACCTGCACCACCTGCTCGACGGTGAGCGCCTCGGCCAGCTGGGCGGTGGCGCCCTGCAGCCGCGCGGTGCGCAGGGCCGCGGCGCCGAGCTGGTCGGTCAGCCTGCCGCGCATCTCCTCGGCCTCGCGCTGCGGCGTCACGTCGGTGTTGGCGCCGACCCACTCCACGACCCTGCCGTGCCTGATGATGGGCACGGCCCGCACCTCGAAGTGGCGGTAACCGCTGGCCCGGGTGCGCACGCGGTAGTTCCACTCGAACATGGTGCGGCCGCGCAGCGCCTCCTTCCAGGCTTCCTCGGTCTGCTGGCGCTCCTCCGGATGCACGGCCTCCAGCCAGCCCAGGGCGAGGTATTCCTCCAGCCCCTGGCCGGTGATGGCGCGCCACTGCGGCGCGTCCTCCACCACCGTGCCGGTCGGCGAGGTGATCCAGACGAGCTGCGACTGCGCCTCGACCAGCGAGCGGTAGCGCTCCTCGCTGCGCCGCAGGTCCTCTTCGATCTGGCGGCTCTCGGTCACGTCGAGGCCGATGAGCGCGATCGCCCGCAACTCGCCCGCGTCGTCGTGCACCGGTGAGAACGACAGCGACCAGTGCCTGGTCTCCCCCTCGGACGAGCGCACGCGTACGCGGCTCTCGGTGACCGGAGAGTCGCTCTCGGTGACGGCCTGGACCGCATGGGTGATGAGCTGGCTGAGGTCGGCCGTCAGCGTCTCGACGGGCGCGCGGCCGACAAGCCGCTCGGCGGGTACGCCGACGACCTCGGTGAACACGTCGTTGACCAGTTGTACGTGGCCGGCGGCGTCGAAGAACGCGAAGGCGAACTCGGCCTCCGACAGCATGCCCTTGAAGAGGGCGGAGTCTGAGATGTCCACATCCGACTCCCGGGGACGGGGAACGGAGGTCTCGGCGCTCATGGTCGGCACCTCCGTCGCGTGCCAGGGTCTCCCACGCGGCACATCTCCATAACTGTGTATCGGCGTAGCGCAGCTCCGGGCGACCGGATTCTGCAGTACATCATCGGCGATGGGCAGGCGCGGACGGAAGCCCCGGCCGCCATACGGTCAACGCATCCTGTCAAAATCGCTCCACGTTGCGCAGCAAGATCAGGCTACTTGGCCTTGGCCGCGCGCTTGGCCTCCTGCTTGGCGGCCCGAACGCGACCCAGTGTGTCGGCGTCGACCACATCCGCTACCGAACGCAACGACCCCTCCTCGCCATAGGGTCCAGCCGCCTCGCGCCATCCTGGCGGTTGAACCTTCATTTGCTTGCCGAGCAATGCCAAAAATATCTGAGCCTTCTGCTTGCCGAAGCCGGGAAGTCCCAGGAGCCGGTTGAGCAACTCTTTGCCGTCGGCGACGTCACTCCAGACCCGCTCGGGATTGCCGTCGTAGTGCTCCACAAGGTAGGCGGCCAGCCGCTGGACCCGCTCCGCCATCGCCTTGGGGTAGCGGTGCACGGCCGGCTTGGCGGCCAGCAGCGCGGCGAACTCCTCGGGATCGCGAGCCGCGATCTCCTCAGCGGTGAGGTCGTGCCCGAGGCGTTCGGAGATGGTGTGAGGCCCCGTGAACGCCCATTCCATCGGGATCTGCTGATCGAGCAGCATGCCGACGAGCAGGGCGAGCGGACTTCGGCCGAGGAGATCGTCGGCCTCCGTCCGCTGGGCGAGCTGGATGCGCATGGGAACAGCTTCGCACGAATGCGGTTCCGAAGAAGCGAACACAAGCGTTGTGGAGGCTTGACACTCAGCCGAGAAAAGATGAAATGGGAGCGCAAGTCGCCCTGCATCCATTCCCTGGGGGTTTGCCCCGGGGCTCCAGAGGAATCTCACATCTATGCTCGCTCTGGCCACACGCTTCCTCAGGGAGCCGGTCAGTCTCAGGCTGGCCGAAGAGTTCCTGACCATACCCGTGGACACCATCGACCGCTGCGTGTCCGACGTCTGCGCCTGCGCGCAGCACCTCGGCATCTCCCCGACACCCGATGTCATCGAACGCATCGCCCGCGAACATCTACTGGCGATCGTGAACTCCGCACCGCCGCCCCGGACTCCCCGATAACATCGGGGTCACCAGGCCGCGTTCTACGCACCGTTTCGGCCTGGAATGCGAGAGAGTGAGGGCGTGCGCCGACACCGACGAGATCCCCGGGAGAGCACCCCACCAGACGATGTGTTCAAGGAGATGGTGCAGGCGGCTCGCGAGCTTCTGGCCGTGCGCAGCCCTCTTGACGCGGAGCTGATGGTCTCCGACATGATCGGAGCCTGGTGGGGCAGGCGCGTCAGGGGTGGTGATGTCGAACAGGTACTCGGCGAGGGTCTGGTCGACTACGCCGCCAAGGCCGGCACTCCGGCGTCGCTGACGCTGCTCATCTGCCTGGCCTATCTCGGCACGGCCCGCCAGGGCGCCAAGGCGGAGGGCGCGGCGCTGGCGATGATGGAGTCGGGCGTGGCCCGGCCCGGCTGGGCCGACCGGGTGGGCGCGGTCAAGCCGACCGGCTGCTACGTCTCCCGCGACGCCTACGGCGACCAGGACACCGTGATCTGCACCTTCGGCTACCGCTGGAGCGAGGGCCCCCGCGACGAGCAGGCGGGCGGCGAGACCCCGGCGACCTTCGAACGCGAGCAGGACCGGCACGCGCTGGTCATGGTCGTCGACCACAACATGTCGGGCATGGCGCGCGACGCCTGGGTCTCCTCCCAGGTCGACACGCTGCTGGACAAGGCACGGGTCGAGGCGGCCGGCAACCCGATGCTGCTGTTCGAGGAGATCGAGCCCCAGCAGGCCAGGGCGCTGCTGGAGTCGGCCATGAAGGCCACCAGGGAGCCGAAGACCCCGCCGCCGGTCAGCGACAGCTACAGCGCCTTTCACGCCTTCGCCCGCGCCCGGCTCAAGGCCCTCCCGCCGGGCCGCAAGCGCCCCGCTCCCCTGCACATCGAGGCTCCCTACAGCCGCGAGCGGCGGGCGATGCTGGCCGCGGAGTTCCTCGCCTCCGACGCGGCCGAGCACCTGTCCGACCCGTCGGCGGCCTCGCGGTGCGCCGACCACATCATCGACTACGGCTGCGAGCAGGACTTCAACCGGCCGCTGCGGGTGAGCCCGACCAAGTGCGAGACGTTCCTGCTCGACTGGCTGCCGCGCAAGGTGATGTTAAGCGTGGCCGAGCAGGAGGCCATGCCGCACGTACTGTCGGCGTGGATCCGCTTCGCCGCCCGCCGCACCGGCCTGCCCGACACGGGGCTCAAGGACACGCTGGACGCCGTGTGGGAGGCGACCGGCAAGTTCCCGGAGGCCTACCGGGATCCGACCTCGTTCGGCCTGGACCGGCCGCTGCTGGAGCGGCTGCTGCCGGACGGCGATCTGTCGGCGCTGGCCAGGCGGGCCTTCGCGTTCCCGTTCCTGCAGGGCGTGCACGGCGGCATCGACCTGGACGCGCTCAACCCGGCCGACGAGGCCGACCGGCGCACGCTCCTGGAGATCGACCACGTCGGCGCCATCGACGAGGAGCACCTGGCCTGGCACGAGGAGATCGCCGCGCGGCTGTGGGACGGGGACCCGCCGCAGCTGTGGGAGGCGGCCCAGCGGCTGCTCGACCTCGGCCACGACCGCCATGACGTGCTGCACGTGCTCATCGAGATCGCCGAGCGCATCGGCGGCGACCCGGACGAACTCGCCTCCGCCCTCGACGACATCGCCGACATTCCCGACGAGATCTAGCGCGATGGAGGCCGGGCCCCGCCGTCTCGCCATCTGGGGTTGTGCGCGCCCGCTGCCCCGCTACCTGGCGCGACGTAAACCCATCGCGCCCTCTGGCGCGGTGCGCGCCCGCCCCGCCGCCTGACGCGCGACGTACACCCGCCTTGCCGTCTAGCGCGGCGTATATCCGTCTCGCCGCAGGCCGGCGTCCGTGACCCCGTCGTCGCGCCGAGGTGGCCGCTACCGCCATGATGGGAACATGGTGATCGACCTCAACGCGGATCTGGGCGAGGGCTTCGGCGTCTGGCGGCTGGGCGACGACCTGGCGCTGCTCGACATCGTCACGAGCGCGAACGTCGCCTGCGGGTTCCACGCCGGCGACCCGGTGACGATCAGGCGCACCTGCGCGGCCGCCGTGGACCGGGGCGTGGCGATCGGGGCGCAGGTGTCCTATCGCGACCTGGCCCACTTCGGGCGCAGGGAGATGGACGTCGAGCCTGAGGAGCTCTGCGCCGAGGTGCTCTACCAGCTCGCGGCCGTCGACGGCATCGCGCGGGCCATGGGCGGCCGGGTCTCCTACGTCAAGCCGCACGGCGCGCTCTACAACCGCATCTGCCGCGACGAGGAGCAGGCCGCCGCGGTGATCGAGGCCGTGGCCGACTACGACACCTCCCTGCCGGTGCTCACGCTGCCCGGCTCGGTGGTGCACGGGGCGGCCGCCGCCGAGGGCGTGCCGACGATCACCGAGGCGTTCGCCGACCGCGCCTACACGGCCGCCGGGACGCTGGTCTCGCGGCGCGAGCCCGGGGCGGTGATCCACGATGTCGCCACGGTCTCGGCCCGCGCCGTGCGGATGACCGTCGAGGGCCGGGTGACCGCCGTGGACGGCAGCCCGGTGGCGGTCTCCGCCCGGTCCATCTGCGTGCACGGCGACACACCTGACGCGGTACGACTGGCGCAGGCCGTACGCGATGGGCTGCTGGAGGCGGGAGTGGTCCTGCAGGCCTTCGCATGATCCGGATGGCCGGGGAGCACGGGCTGCTCGTGGAGACGGGGTCGCTGGCCGTGTCGCACCGGCTCGACGCCGTGCTGCGTACCGCGCGGCCCGCTGGGGTGGTGGAGATCGTGCCGGGGCCCGAGACGGTGCTGGTGGTGGCGCCGGGGGCGGACCAGGGCCTGCTGCGGTCGCGGCTCGACGAACTGCTCGGCGAGGCGGTGCTCGGGTCCTCGGAGCCTGGTGGGGCCTTGTTCGGGCCCGCCGGGGCCGGGCAGGAGGTCGTGGTCATTCCCGTCGTCTATGACGGGGAGGATCTCGATTCCGTGGCCGAGCTGGCCGGGATGTCAGTGGACGATGTGATCGCGCGGCACACCGGGCGGGAGCTGGTGGTGGGCTGGCTGGGTTTCGCGCCGGGGTTCGCGTATCTGACCGGGCTGGATCCGGCGCTCCACCTGCCACGGCTGGCGACGCCGCGCACGTCGGTGCCCGCCGGTTCGGTGGCGATCGCCGGTCCCTACTCCGCGATCTACCCCACCGCCTCGCCGGGCGGGTGGCGGCTGCTGGGCCGTACGACGACGCGCATCTGGGACGTCGACGCCGAGCCGCCGTCACTGTTCCGGCCCGGCACCCGCGTACGGTTCGAGCCGGCATGATCGAAGTGCTCACGCCGGGCCCGTACGCGACCGTCCAGGACCTGGGCCGCCCCGGCTACGCGCACCTGGGCGTGCCCCGCTCCGGCGCGGCCGACGAGGCGAGCCTGCGGCTGGGCAACCGGCTCGTCGGCAACCCCGAGGACGCGGCGGGGATCGAGCTGACGTACGGAGGGGCGCGGCTGGCCTTCCACTCGGCCGCCTGGGTCGCGATCACGGGCGCGCCCTGCCCGCTATCCGGGCCTTCCCCCATCCCCGTCGGAGCCAGGCCTTCACCGGCCGACATGGGGTCCGGGCCCTCACCGGATGCCGTGACATCCCGGCCCTCACCGGACGCCGTGGGATCCGGACCTCCGCCGGACGCCGTGGGATCCGGACCTCCGCCCGGTCCCGTTGAGCCTGAGCGAAGGCCCGGCCCAGTGGAGGCCGGGCGCTCGCCCATCACCGGGGAGGCCGGGCGCGCGTCTGTTCCCGAGGGGGCTCGGCGCTCGCCCACCCTGGGGGCCGGGATGAATGTGCCGTTCTGGGTTCCAGCCGGGAGTGAGTTGCGGTTCGGGGCGCCCGTATGGGGGTTGCGGACCTACCTGGCAGTGCGGGGCGGGATCGCCGTCGAGCCGGTCCTCGGCAGCCGTTCGACGGATTCGCTGTCGGGGCTCGGCCCGGCGCCGCTGCGCCAGGGGACCATGCTCCCGGTGGGCGGCTCCGGGGGCTTGGTGGAGATCTCGGTGGATCTGGCGCCCGCCGGGGAGCCGCCGCCCGCCGTACTACGGATCGTGCCGGGGCCGCGCGACGACTGGTTCGCGCCGGACGCGCTCGCCGAGCTCTGCGCCGAGCCGTACGAGGTGAGCCAGGACAGCAACCGCGTGGGGGTACGCCTGCGCGGCCGGGAGCTGGCGCGGACGCGCGAGGGCGAGCTGCCCAGTGAGGGCATGGTGACGGGGGCGGTGCAGGTGCCGCCGAGCGGGCAGCCGATCGTCTTCCTCACCGACCACCCCCCGACCGGCGGCTACCCGGTGATCGGCGTGGTGCGGTCGGCGGACCTGCCGATCGCCGCGCAACTCCGGCCGGGTGACAGCGTACGGTTCACAGTTCGACCTGGCCGGCGACGCACGTGACACTGGAGCCGCCCACCCAGACCGCCGGCTCCTGACCGTCCTCGGGGCTCTGGCCGGTGGTGATGTGGACGCGGCCGGCGCGGCCCAGCATGGTGCCCTGGCCGGCTACGTAGGGGGCCGTAACGCGGCCGGTGCGCAGCAGCCACTGGGCGACCGAGGCGTTCAGGCTGCCGGTCACCGGATCCTCGGCCGTACTGCCGTTGACCGGGAAGAACGCCCGCAGCTCGATCGCGAGCGGCGACCCCGGCGGGTAGGGGCCCACCACGCCCAGGTCGATGTCGATCGGGCCGGGACGCAGCGCGAGCACCTCGTCCGCGCTCCGCAGCAGCACCGCCACCCAGCCGGGCCCGTTGTCGGCCCACTCGGCGTCGACGATCTCGTCGCGGCCGATGCCCAGCATGCCCGCGATGCGCTCGACGAGCGGCTCGTCCACCGGGCCCGACCGCAGCAAGGCGGGCGCGGCGAACGCCAGCCCGCTGTCCGTCCTGCGCAACGTCACCAGCCCGGCGCCGCACTCCTGCACGACCGTCTCCGGCTCCTTCGGCGTTCCTCCGTTCTCCAGCCAGGCGTGGCAGGTGCCCAGCGTGGGGTGCCCGGCGAAGGGCAGCTCGCTCGTCGGGGTGAAGATCCGCACCCGGTAGTCAGCGCCGGGAGCGGTGGGGGGCAGGACGAAGGTGGTTTCGGACAGGTTCGTCCAGTGGGCGAACCGCTGCATCTCCTCGGTGCTCAGGCCGTCGCCGTCGAGGACCACCGCGAGCGGGTTTCCCTGGTACGGCGTGGCGGTGAAGACGTCGACTTGGCGAAAGGTGCGCAACATGCGTCAAGTATCCCCTCAAGAGCCTGAACGTCCAGATCACGCCGCATTCGCCGCCTACCCCCTAGCTGGCCCAGACGGTGCGGCTCGACGGCCAGCGATCCCAGCCCACACCCACGAACCGCCGACCATCCCAGCCCGCACCAAC
Organism: Nonomuraea sp. CA-143628; assembly: GCF_050942315.1. Classification (NCBI taxonomy): domain Bacteria; kingdom Bacillati; phylum Actinomycetota; class Actinomycetes; order Streptosporangiales; family Streptosporangiaceae; genus Nonomuraea; species Nonomuraea sp. CA-143628. The sequence goes on along the minus strand of NZ_CP192072.1, from coordinate 3,578,974 downwards.
CGCCGACGACCCCAGCCGTCACCCCGACCAACGACAGGCGATCCCAGCCCACACCCACCAACGGCCGCTGATCACGACCCACGTCCGCCATCAGTCCTCTGGCGGGGTGGTGGTGAGGAGGGAGCAGACGCGGAAGATCCCTCCGCATCCACCATCAGTCCCCGAGCGAGGTGGTGGCGAGAAGGAGGCGGACGCGGAAGATCCCTCCGCATCCACCATCAGTCCCCGAGCGAGGTGGTGGCGAGAAGGGAGCGGACGCGGGAGATCGCGTCGTCGAGCGGTTTCTCGGGGACGGACTCGAACAGGTCGGTCGTGATTCGCCCGTTCTTGGCCTCCCAGACCCCCGCGACCCGCCCCCGGTGCACGATGACCGGCGAGATCCAGCCCGCCTGGCGGCTGACCTTGGGTTTGGCGGCGGCGGCCAGCAGCGGTGTGAGGGTGCGGGGAGCGGCCAGGATGTACTGGTCGAAGCCCGGCAACAGGTGCACATCATCGGACGGCTCGGTGGCGGCGAGCTCGTCCAGCTGCTCGGTGAGGGCGAGCAGCGTGTGCCCGTCATCGGTCTCGACCTCGGTCAGCTCCGGAGCCAGGTCGCGGAACCAGCCCTTGAGCACCGCCTTCCTGGCCACGCCCCCGAACAGCCACGTGTCGAACATCTCCGGCGTCGCCGGCCCATGCGCGCCGAGGAAGGCCCGGGCCAGCCGCACGCCTGCCTCCTCGTACGGCGGCAGCTCCGGCGGCCGGCCGGGCAGCCAGGAGCGCGGGGCGGTGAAGGTCACCCTGCCGTCGCGGGGCGGGCCGTAGCAGAGCTCGCCGAGGCGGGCGAGCGGCTTGAGCAGGGCGCCCCAACCGGAGGTGAGCGCCGCACGCAGGTGCTCTTCACCGGTGACCTCGACGACGGCCTCGACCAGCTCCTCCCGGGTCAGCGCGGGGCTTGGCGATGCGTCCGGGGTCAGGGCCGGGGAGGCGGCCCGGGACGTTCGCAGCGCTTCGGGGACCGCCTCGATGATCGCGGCGATCTCCGCCGCCGTGACGCCGTGCCCGCGTTGCCAGGAGCCTTTCTCCCAGGTCCGCAGCGTGGCCAGCGCCGCGCAGTAGTCGGCCAGCTCGTCGGCGGGCAGCAGGTGCAGGGTGCCGCGCATGATCCACGTCTTGACCAGCGTGCGCTCCTCCCACAGCGCCCGGCCGATCTCGCCCGGGTCGGGCCGCGCGCTCCGCACCGCCACGGCCAGCTGCGCCGAGGAGGCGACCTGGGTCTGCACGCCACAGAGTCGGCGCGCGATCGCTACCGCGTCGCTCCCGTCGGCGTCGCTCACGAACTGCCTGCGCAGGCGCCAGGCGAGGATCTTGGGCCAGGTCAGCTGGATCGTCACGGCATCACTTCTACACCGGCGCCACGACAGTTCCCTCAAGCCCCCGGAGAGAGGCCACCGAAACGGTCTGGGCATATTCTGGTTGATGACGGCTCAGACCTGACGGCAATGAAAGCCTGAGCCGCTGGAGCAGTCATGACTGAGGTGACATCGCACGTCGGCGAGTGTCAGCACGCCTCGGACGGCCAGAACGCATCATGATCCAGGCAGAGCGCGGTCGTACGGTCCGGGCCCGTCCTCGCATGGAAGGGTCCAGCTTCGTCGGGCGCAGGCACGAGCTGGCCGCGGCCAGGAGGGGGCTGTCTCAGGCCCGCCTGCTGACCCTGACCGGCACCGGCGGTGTCGGCAAGACCCGGTTGGCGCGCCGGGTGGCGGAAACCCTTCAGGGCACCTACAAGGACGGCGTGGAGGTCGTCGAACTGGCCACGCTGGAGGCCGGCCACCTGCTGGAGCCGGTCGTCGCCGGGGCGCTGGGACTGCGCGAGGCGGGACCCGACCCCATGACCGCGCTGGTGGACCACCTGTCGGACAAGCGGATGCTGCTGGTCCTGGACAACTGCGAACATCTGCTCGACGACTGCGCCCGCTTCGTGGCCCGGCTGCTGCGGGGCGCTCCCAGGGTGCGGATCCTGGCGACCAGCAGGCAGACGCTCAGTGTGTACGGCGAGCAGGTGCTGCAGATCTCGTCCCTGTCCGTGCCGGGCTCCGGCCACCCTCTCAGTCACATCGCCCGGCATGATTCGGTGCGCCTTTTCGTGGAACGGGCGGCGAGCGCGGCGCCCGGCTTCTGCCTGGACACGAGCAACGCGGCGACTGTGGCACGGCTGGCCCGGCGTCTGGAGGGGATCCCGCTGGCGATCGAGCTGGCCGCGGTGCAACTGCGCGCCCTGCCTCTGGAACAGCTGGCGCGCGAGCTGGACGAGCGCTTCGAGGTGCTGGCGATGGGGAGCCCCGCCGCGCTGCCCCGCCATCAGACGCTGCGCGCGACCATGGACTGGAGCTTCCGCCTGTGCTCACCGGCGGAGCGGCGGCTGTGGACCCGGCTGTCGATGTTCCCCGGCGGGGTCGACCTGGATGCCGCCGAGGCGGTGTGCTCGGGTGAGGGGATCTCCCCCGGCGAGGTGGTCGATCTGGTGGCCGGGTTGGTGGACAAGTCGATCCTGGTCTGCGAGCGGTGGGAGGCCGGGCTCAGGTATCGCATGCTGGAGAGCATCCGCGCGTACGGGTGCGAGCAGTTGTCACCCGCCGAGAAGCGCGTACTTTGCCGCCGCTACATCGACCACTACCGGGATCTGGTCGACCGGCACCGGATCGACGAGATCGTCCCGGATCAGGCCGAGCGATATCTGCTCCTGCGGCAGGAACTTCCCAACGTGCGCGTCGCACTCGAGCTGTGCTTCAGTGTGCCACGCCTGGCTCGCGTGGGACTCGAGACGGCGTCGGGGCTGGGGTCCTTCTGGCTCCTGGCCGGCGCCCTCACCGAGGGCCGCTACTGGCTGGAGCGCGGCCTGGAGCTGATGCGTACGCCCGACAGCGCCCGGGCGACGGCGCTCTGGGTGGACAGCATGCTCGCCCTGCGCCAGGGCGACCTGGCGGCGGCCGTGCCGAGACTGCGGGAATGCCACTTCCTGGCCCGGCGGCCGGGGAACGAGGATGTCCTGCCGTTCGCCATCCGGACCTCCGGTGTCGCCGCGTTCTCCACGGGTGACGCCCAACGTGGGCTCGCGCTCCTGGAGGAGTCGCTCGTCCTCTTCAGGGCCACCGGAAACGTTCACGAGGTCGTGCTCAACCTGTACTACGCGACCACGTACGGCTCGACCGAGAGCCCGGAGCGAGCCGTCCGGCTGGGCGAGGAGCTCTTGGCGCTGGCCGAGGCTCATCACATGATGGTGTCCCTCGGGTACGCCCAGCTGGCGCTCGGTATCGCGGTGTGGAACCTGGGCGACTACCTACGAGCCGACGCGCTGGTGAGGGCCGCCGCCGAGCTCACCGAGGAAATCGACGACCGCTGGTGCCTCATGCAGTGCCTGGAGGTGCTGGCGTGGATCGCCGGTGCGCGTGGGGAGCATGAACGGGCCGCCCGGATGCTGGGGGCGGCGCACTCGCTGTGGCAGGCGGCGGACGCCTCGCCCACTCGGCTGTGGTACCACGCGAGATGGCACGAGCGCTGCGCGGAGCAGGCCCGCGAGACGCTGGGGAACCGGGCGTTCGCGGCGGGCTTCCGAGACGGAACGCGACTCGGTGCGGAAGGCGTGCTCACCTGTGATGTGCCGACTTGTGCGGCGAAGGACTGAACCCGTCCGACTTCGCGGCGCAGTCGACGGAGAGTTCGAACCAGACGGTCTTTCCCGTGGACGTCGATTCACTGCCCCAGCAGCAGGACAGCAGGTCGATCATGTCCAGTCCGCGGCCGTGCTCGTCACCCGGCGTGGCCTGGTGGAGATAGAGCGGCGCGGTGCCCGCGTCCTCGACCTCGCCGCGCAGCAGGCCCTCACCGGCGTAGAGGGTGAACCGGTGCGGTCCCGGCGCATGGCGCAACGCGTTGGTGACGAGCTCGCTGACCAGGAGTTCGGCGACCTCGGCCAGCTCATCCATCCCCCATGCGGCGAGACGGGCGCGGGTGAGACGTCGCGCCTCGGGCACCGAAGCCATGCCCGGGGAAAGCGACCAGGAGGCGACCTCCATACCGGGGAGGCGGCCGGAGCCGGTGACGAGCTCCCCGAGGCGCCGGATGCCGGCCTTGAGGCGGTCCCGGAGCGGCGTGTGGCTGTTCCAGGACACCGCCGTGTCCCCCGGGTCGTCCTGCCGGAGTGTGCTCTCGTCCATGAGCGCGGATCCGGAGTACTGGTTCATGCTGCCCGTCCGAGCTCGCAGTAGTGGGCGGGAACGCTACGCCCGTCGGGCAGGATCTCACCGTTGTCCTCGAAGACCACCACGCCGTTGCACAGCAGACCCCACCCCTGCTCGGGATGGAAGGCCACCATGCGCGCGGCTTCGCGGTCGCCGGCGTATGCGGATGGGCACCGAGGCTGGTGCTGACACATGATCATTCCTTGATTCGGTCGCCGTTGTCACGACGTTCTTTGCTGACCACACCAGCATGCGCATGCGGACTGTGGAAGTAGGACGGGATAAATGCCCGGATGATTACCCGTTCCTACCTACGTAGGTAACCAACGCGTAGGTATGGAGCGGCTATCATCGCAGGTCAGGACGGCATCAGCTGAGTGGCCGCTCACACCGGGCGCACCGAACTCACGCGGCCGGGATGAGCTAGCCTGAAATTGTCATGGGGACGATGACACGGCGGCAAGCGGGGAACCTGCCAGCCGAATTGACGAGTTTCGTTGGTCGTCGGCATGAGCTAACCGAGACCAAACGTCTGCTTTCCGCTGGCCGGATGGTGACGTTGACCGGCGTCGGCGGAGTGGGCAAGACGCGACTGGCGCTGAGGGTCGCCGCGGAGATGTCACGGGCCTTCCCTGACGGGGCGTGGTTCATCGATCTGGCGCCGCTGGTCGCCGAAGAGCTGCTCGCGGAGACCATCGCCGACACGATCGGCTGCCGCCAGCCGAGCGTGGCCGCGCTGTCCGAGCATCTGCTCAACAAGCGCTTGCTCTTGGTGCTGGACAACTGCGAGCACGTGCTGAACGAGTGCGCCATCCTGTCCAGCAAGCTGCTCTCCGCGACGACTGAGCTGCACATTCTCGCGACCAGCCGGCAGTCGCTCCAGGTGCCGAGTGAGCACCTCCTGGAAGTGCCGCCGTTGACCGTACACGGGACTGGCGAGGCGGCGGTCGCCACCGCCGACGCGCGCTACGAGGCGGTGAGACTGTTCGAGGACCGTGCGGCGGCCGTCGTGCCCGGTTTCACCGTCGATGCCGCCAACAGCGTGGCGGTGACGCGGCTGTGCCAGCGGCTCGACGGGATACCGCTGGCCATCGAGCTCGCGGCGGTGCGCATGCGGGCCTTGTCCGTCGACCAGATCCTCGAACGGCTGAACAACCGGTTCCGGTTGCTGGCGACAGAACGCTCGGTCGCGGTGCCCCGCCAGAAGACGCTGCGGGCGCTGGTGGACTGGAGTCATGACCTGTGCTCGCCCGAGGAACGGCTGCTGTGGGAACGGTTGTCGGTGTTCTCCGGCGGCTGCGATCTGGAAGCGGTCGAAGAGGTGTGCTCGGGCGACGGGATCGCCCGGGAGGACATCCCCAGCCTGCTGATAGAGCTGGTCGACAAGTCGATCCTGCTGCGGAAGACGCAGGACACCGGCGTACGTTTCGAGATGCTGGAAACATTGCGCCAGTACGGATGGGAACGGCTCACCGATTCCCGGCAGGAGACGGCGCTTCGGCTGCGGCATCGCGACTGGTGCCGCGAGCTGGCCGCACGGGCGGAGAGCGAGTGGTTCGGCGAGAACCAGATGGAATGGCTCGTCCGGATCCGTCAGGAGCAGGCCAACGTACGTGCGGCGCTGGAGTTCTGCCTGACCGAGCCGGGCCAGGCCTGGGCCGCCCTCGAGATCGCCGCCGCGATGTGGAGCCACCGGCTTTCGTGGAGCTCCCCCAGCGAAGGACACCACTGGCTGGAGCGGGCGCTGGCCCAGGAGCGCGGCCCCATCGCCGCGCGGGCCAAGGCCCTGTGGGTCGACGCGTGGCTCCTGCTGTTGCAGGGCGATCTCTTGGCCGCACAGCCCCTGTTGCTGGAGTGCCGCGCTCTGGCCGAGCGGCTGGGTGATGAGGCGCAACTCGCCGGCGCGCTGCACATCACCGGTTTCTCCGCGCTGCTGGCCGGAGACTTCGCCCGAGCGTTCACCCTCCTGGAAGAGGCCCTGGTCCGCCGCCGCGCCCTCGGCCACCGGGGCCATTCATGGGTCGCCCTCTTCCAGCTGAGCATGGTCGCCGTGGTCATGAACGATCCCCGCTCGACGGCGCTCTGCCAGGAGGTCTTGGAGGAATCCCAGAAGGCGCACGCGGACTGGTCGGTGTCCTACGCGTTGTGGGTCACGGCCCTGGACCGGTGGCGGCACGATGATCCGGACACCGCCGTCGCCATGATGCGCGACGCGCTGCGGTTCAAGCTGCGCTGCAACGACCATTTCGGCATCGCCGAAGGCCTGGAAGGACTCGCCTGGATCATCGGCGAGCAACGTCAGGACAGCCGCGCCGCTCAATTGCTGGGCGCCGCGCACATGGTCTGGCGATCGATCGGGACATCCCTCTCCGGACTCGGACATCTGGCCGGTCTCCACGGCCGATGCGAGGCCCGGCTACGACAGAGCCTCAGGGACGAAGCGTTCACCGCGGCCTTCACGCGCGGCTCGGAGTTCACGCTCGACCAGGCCGTCGCCTATGCGCTGGAGGAGAAGCCGCCGAGAGACATCGCGAACTCCCCGCCCGAGTCCGATGTCGCCTCCGTCCTGACCCGCAGGGAGCGGGAGATCGCCGAGCTGGTCGCGCAAGGGCTGAGCAACAAGGAGATCGCGGAGACCCTGGTGATCGCCCAGCGCACCGCCGAAGGCCATGTCGAGAACATCCTGCGCAAGCTGAGTTTCACCTCCAGGTCACAGGTCGCCAAAGCCTGGAGCTCGCGACAGCAGGCCGGTAGACCGTGACCGTTCTCGCGGGCCCGGCGTCATGGACCGCCTCGGAGCCGCTCATCCGCATCCGTGGAGCGAGCAAGCGATTCGGCGGCACCACCGCGCTGGAAGGGGTGGATCTCGACCTCCACCACGGCGGCATCCTCGCCCTGCTCGGACAGAACGGCGCCGGCAAGTCGACGCTGATCAAGATCCTGGCCGGGGTCTATCGCGCCGACGAAGGGGAGGTCGAGGTGGCCGGCCATCCGCTGGGCAGCCAGGCCGCCTCCCGCGCCATGTCGTTCGTCCACCAGGACCTCGGCCTCGTCGAGTGGATGAGCGTCGCCGAGAACATCGCCCTGGGCACCGGTTATCGCCGGCGCGGCGGTCTCATCTCCTGGCGCGGGGTGCGCGAGCGCTGTGTGGCGGCCCTCCGATCCGTCGCGATCCACCTCGACCCCGATGAGCGGATCGCCGACCTCACCCGCGCCGAGCGCTCGCTCGTCGCCATCGCCCGCGCGCTGGCCGCCGAAACCGAGATCATCGTCCTCGACGAGCCGACCGCGAGCCTGCCCGAGCCCGACCGCGCCCACCTGTTCGACGCTTTGCGCGCGCTACGTGACCGGGGTCACGGGATCGTGTACGTGAGCCACCGACTCGACGAGGTGCGTGAGATCGCCGACAGGGTCGCGGTCCTGCGCAACGGGCGCCTCGTCAGCCAGGGGACCTTCACCGGCGGCCATTCCACCACCCTCGTACGTGACATCGTCGGCCGCGAGCCGACGACCCACCGGCGCCCGGACCGCGACCTCGGAGAGGTGGTGCTGAGCCTCACCGGCGTACGTACCGGGCAGGCCGGCCCGATCAGCCTCGACCTGCGAGCCGGTGAGGCCATCGGTCTCGTCGGCCTCACCGGTGCCGGGCATGTGGATCTCGGCCGCGCTCTGGCCGGCGCGCACCCCATCCTCGCCGGCCACATGCTGCTCGACGGGCGGCCCTATGCTCCACGGTCGGTGTCGGCGGCCGTCGACGCGGGTGTCGGCCTGGTGACGAGCGACCGGCAGGAGGAGGGCGCCGCCCCGGGCCTCAGCGTCCGCGAGAACTTCCTGGCGAACCCCAGGGCACACGGCCGATCACCACTGAGCTGGATCCGGCCCCGCGTGGAGCGCGCCGAGGCGGCGGCGCTCGTCGCCTGCTTCGGCGTCCACCCCGCGGATGCCGAGGCGCCTCTTGCCACCCTGTCCGGCGGAAACCAGCAGAAGGTCATGATCGGCCGCTGGCTCGGTACGAACCGCCACCTCCTGATCCTCGAGGAGCCGACGGCCAGTGTCGATGTCGGCGCCAAACCCGAGATCTACCGGCTCCTCGACGACGCCCTGGCCGGCGGGCTGGCGGCCATCCTCGTCTCCGCCGACTTCGAGGAGGTCGTGAACGTGTGTGATCGCGCCCTCATGTTCGTCCGGGGGACGGTGACCACCGAGGTGGCCGGTGCGGCCCTCACGCTCACCGCGCTCACCCACGCCGCGTCGGCCGCGCCCGCAGTCACCGGTGCGAATCCCCGATGACCACGAGAGCCCCGCGCCGGCGGCGCACCGCCGGTCACTTCATCGGCAGTTACGGACTGCTCGCTCTGACGGTCGTCCTGTTCGTGGTGTTCACGCTCGCTCTGCCGGACACCTTTCCCACGATGGCCAACCTGACGTCGATCCTGTCGACTCATTCGATCACCGCGATCCTGGCGCTGGGCGCGATGATCCCCATCGTCACGGGGAAGTTCGACCTGTCCATCGGCTACGGCCTGGGGCTCGGACACGTCGTGACCTTGCAACTCATCATCGCCGGCGGCTGGCCATGGCCCCTGGCCTGTCTCGGCGTGCTCATCGGCGGCGCGCTCGTCGGCGTGATCAACGGTCTGCTCGTCGAGTTCGCCAAGATCGACTCGTTCATCGCCACCCTGGGCACCGGCAGCGTGCTGTACGCCATCACGGGCTGGACGACCGAGGGCGCCAGGATCGTGCCCGGTCCGCAGGGTCTTCCGCCCGCCTTCACCGGCATATCCGACGCGAAGTTCCTGGGCCTGCCCGCCCCCGCGTTCTACGTGCTCGTCCTCGCCGCGCTGCTCTGGCTCGTGCTCGAACGCCTCCCCCTCGGCCGCTACCTGTACGTCATCGGCTCGAACCCGCGGGCCGCCGACCTGATCGGCATCCCGACCCACCGGTACGTCATCTACGCCTTCGTGGGCTCCGGGCTGGTCACCGGCTTCGCGGGCGTCCTGCTCGCCGCTCAGCAGCAGATCGGCAATCCGAGCGTCGGGATCGACTATCTGCTGCCGGCGTTCGTCTCGGCCCTTCTCGGCTCCACCACCATCAGACCCGGACGGGCCAACCCTCTGGGGACCGTCGTCGCCGTCGCCGTCCTCGCGATCGGCCTGTCGGGCATCGGTCAGCTGGGGGCGGACTTCTGGGTGACGCCGCTGTTCAACGGGGTCACCCTGCTCATCGCGGTCGGGCTCGTCGGCTACGCGGCCCGGCGCCGGCTGCACGCGGGACCGGCCGCGGCACGCCACACGCCACCGCCCGCGCCTCCGTACGAGTCCGCCGCCACACCGCCCCGTGACCCATCGCCGCCGCGAACCGTCCCACCCGCGGGGTAGGGATCCGAGCGTGAACCGCTTCTCACGCATCGCGACGGCGCTGGCGGTGGCCTGCGCACTCGCCGGCGGCTGCTCCCGGGGCTCCGCCGGCTCGGCTCCCGGTCCCGCGCCGGGCCCGTCCGCGAGCTCGTGTCCCGGCGTCCTGTCCGTGGCCGAGCCCGCTGTCGCGCGGGCCGAGGGGATCGTCCCCTGGAACGGTCCCACGAGCGGTCCGCGTGCGGTCCGCGGCAAGAACCTCGTGTTCGTCGCGGCGACCATGACCAACCCCGGCGTCGCGGGCACGGCCAACGCGGTGCGGGAGGCCGGGGAGTCCATCGGCTGGAACGTCCGGGTGATAGACGGCCAGGGCACTCCGGCCGGGGTACGGGAGGCCCTCGGCCAGGCCGTCGCCCTGCGCCCGTCGGGGATCGTCATCGGCGGTTTCGACCCGAACTCCGCCGCCGAGCAGGTCGAGCGGGCCAGTGACATGCGCATCCCGCTCGTCGGGTGGCACGCGGCGAGCCGCCCCGGGCCCGGCGCGAACCCGAGGCTCTTCACCAACATCACCACCCAGGTGGAGGACGTGGCGAGAATCAGCGCGTTCTGGATCATCGCCAAGTCGAAGGGGCACGCGGGAGTCGTCATCTTCACCGACTCGTCGATCCCCTTCGCGGAGAACAAGGCTCAGCTGATCAAGAAAACGCTGCTGAGCTGCTCCGGCGTCACGCTGCTGTCGTACCAGAACATCCCGCTTCCTGACACGGGCAGCCGCACGCCTCAGGCGGTCTCCTCGCTCCTGTCGCGCTTCGGCGATCGATGGACCTACTCGGTCGCCATCAACGACCTCTACTTCGCCGACGCGGCGGCGCCCCTGCGCGCCGCGGGCAAGGCCGGCGATGGGCCCCCGTACGCGATCGGCGCGGGTGACGGCGACCCGTCGGCCTTCCAGCGCGTCCGGGACCGGCAGTTCCAGCAGGCCACCGTTCCCGAGCCGTTGAACGCGCAGGGCAGCCAGATCGTCGACGAGTTCAACCGCGCGTTCGCCGGGCGGCCTCCGAGTGGGTACGTCGCGCCGGTGCATCTGACCACGCGACACAACGTCGACGACGCCACCTCATGGGACCCGCCGGGCTATCGCGCGGCCTACGAGCGGATCTGGCACGGCTGACCGACTCGACCTCAGCGGGTGAAGCCGATGTCCTGGTAGCGGAGGTCGTAGAAGCCGCGGGCCCCCACGTTGGCCAGCGTCTCGCTGACCGCCACGTTCTGCGGCCGCTGGTACAGCGGCAACACGTTGACCTCCTGCCAGATCAGCTTGTCGGCCGCGTTGGTGTCGGCGTGCGCCTGCTTCAGATCGAGACTCTGGCCGGCCCGGTTCATCGCCGCGTCGATCTCGGGCGAGCCCACGCGACCGAAGTTGGCGTTCCACGTCTGCCCGTTCGGCGAATTGGCGTAGATCCCAAAACTGCTCGAAACCGGAAAAGGCGTGCCAATGTACGCGAACGGCGTCATATCAAAGTTGCCGGGGATGACGTACTTGGTGAAGAAGTCATCGCTGGGCACGGCCTGGATGGTGAGCTTGACCCCGATCTGCGCGAGCATGCTCTGCGCGAGCTCGCCCTCCGACTTGCCGGTCTGCACGCCCGACGGCACCACGAAGCGCAGGTCGAGCGGCTTGCCGTCCTTCTGGCGGACTCCCCCGCCGCCCAGCGGCCAGCCCGCCGCGTCGAGCAGGCGCCTGGCCTGGGCCGGGTCGTAGACGCCCAGGGCGCCGGCGTTGTCCTGGTAGCCCTCCTGGGTGTTCATGAAGAAGTGGTTGTTCAGCAGCGCGATCGGCCAGTCGAGGCCCTGCAGGTCGGACTGGGCGATCGCCTGGCGGTTGATGCCGAGCTGGATGGCCTGCCGGACCCGCTGGTCCTTCAGCAGGTCGCTGGAGCCGTTGAAGGTGATGTGGCGGAAGTCGGGGCCCGCCGCCTGGCGTACGGTCGCGCCCGGGGTGGTCTTGGCGCGCGCGTAGTCGGGCGCCGACGGGCCGACGTCGGTGATGTCGAGTTCGCCGTTGCTGAACGCGCCGATCAGGGAGTCCTGCTCGGAGGCGCGGTAGATGATCTGGTCGAGCTTGGCCCGGTCGCCCCACCAGGAGTCGTCGCGGACGAGCGTGATCGTCTTCGCCGTCTGGTCGAAGCCCTTGAACTTGAACGGCCCGGCCGTCACCGGGATCTTGTTCAGCCAGGCGGTGTTGTAGGCCTCGGGACTGCTGTTGGTGGAGGCCGGCATCAAGGGGCCGAACAGCGACTTCCAGTCGCCGAAGGGCCGGGCGAACGTCACGACGACCGTGTAGTCGTCGCGCCCACGCCGTACGTCGGAGATGTCCTGGTAACCGGTGGAGGAGACGATGTGGAAGGCGGGATTGGTGCCGTTGAGCGCCTTCCACTGGGCCTGGTAGTCGGCCCAGTCGATCGGCTTGCCGTCGGACCACTTGGCCTTGGGGTTGAGCGTGTAGGTGACGACCTGGTGCGGGTCGCGGGAGGTGACCTCCGCGCTGATCAGGTAGTCGGGGTTGGCGGTGATGTCCGCCTTCTCGTCGGATCTGAACGGCGCGGGCAGCAGCGCGTTGCTGACCACCGCGGCCACGGCGAGGTTGCCGTCGACGTGGTTCCTGTTCCACTGGGTGGGGAACTCGTTGATGCCCCAGCGCAGCGTGCCGCCGTCCTTGACCTTGTCACGCGGCTGCGGGTTGATGTCGTACGCCTTGACGTTCCGCTCGTCGCCCCGCGGGCCGCCCGCGAGGCCGTCGCTGCCGCCAGGGCCCCGGCCGCAACCCGCCAGGCACAGCGAGCCGGCCAGGGCGGCCACGATCAGGCGTGATGCTTTCATCGAGCGAATCCTCCCGCTTAGCTTAGGTGACTTCGAGCTTCTCGGCGTAGTGACAGGCGGCGCCCTGGTCCTTGTCGAGCAGGTGCACCGAGGGCTCGACGGCCACGCAGACGGCGCGTTCGTCATCGGTCAGCTCGGCCCTGAACTTCGGGCACCGGGTGCGGAAGCGGCAGCCCGACGGGGGGTCGGCCGGACTGGGGAGATCGCCTTCGAGCAGGATCCGCCGGCGCGAACGCTCGCGGACCGGGTCGGGCAGCGGGATCGCGGACAGCAACGCCTGTGTGTACGGGTGCGCGGGAGCGTCGTAGACGGCGTCCACCTGCCCGATCTCGGCGATCCTGCCCAGATACATGACGGCCACCCGGTCGGCGATGTAGCGCACCACGGCCAGGTCGTGCGCGACGAACAGGTAGGACAGCCCGAGCTCGGCCTTCAGCGCGTCGAGCAGGTTGATCACACCGGCCTGGATCGACACGTCCAGCGCGGAGACCGGTTCGTCGAGCGCCAGGAACCTGGGTTCGAGCGCCAGCGCGCGGGCGATGCCGATGCGCTGCCGCTGTCCGCCGGAGAAGTCCTGCGGGTAGCGGGCCGCGTGGGAGGGGTCGAGCCCGACCAGGTCGAGCAGCTCGGCCACCCGGCCACCCGGATCGCCCTTGCCGTGGGTGCGCAGCGGCTCGGCCAGGATGTCGTAGACGGTCATGCGCGGGTCGAGGGAGGCGAGCGGGTCCTGGAAGACGACCTGCATGTCGCGCCTGATCGCCATCCGTTCGGCGCCGCCGAGCCGGGCGGTGTCGTGCCCGAGCACGACGATGCGGCCCTCCTGCGGCTCGGCCAGCTCCAGGATCTCCATCAGCGTCGTGGTCTTGCCGCAGCCCGACTCGCCGACGAGGCCGAGCGTCTCGCCCTCGCGTACGTCGAAGCTGACCCCCTCCACCGCGTGCACGGTGCCGACCCTGTGCTTGAACACCGATCCGCGCAGCAGTGGGTAGCGCTTGACCAGCCCGTCGACCTTCAGCACCGGCTGCCGGTCCTGGCGCGGTCGTGCGTCGCGCGGCTCGACGGGGACCGCGTGCTTGGCCGCCACGCGGGGGCGTACGTCCGCCCAGCGGATGCACGCGGCCTGGTGCGCCGGGCCGACGTCGACCAGCGGCGGCTCGGCGGCCTCGCAGGCGTCGACGCGCATCGGGCAGCGCGGCGCGAACGGGCAGCCCGGCGGCAGCGCCGCGGGCGACGGCGGCGCGCCCTCGATGGGCACGAGCGGGTGCCGTCCGTCGGTGTCGACGCGCGGGATGGAGCTGAGCAGTCCGACGGTGTAGGGCATGCGCGGCTCGTAGTAGATGTCGTCCACGCTGCCCACCTCGACCGGCCGGCCCGCGTACATCACCAGCACCCGGTCGGCGAACCCGGCCACCACCCCGAGATCGTGCGTGATCATGACGATCGCGGCGCCCGTCTCCCGCTGGGCCTTCTTCAGCACTTCGAGCACCTGCGCCTGGATGGTGACGTCGAGCGCGGTGGTCGGCTCGTCGCAGATGATCACGTCGGGGTCGTTGGCGATGGCCATCGCGATCACCGCGCGCTGCCGCATCCCGCCGGAGAACTCGTGGGGGAAGGCCAGGGCCCGCTGGGCCGGGTTGGGGATGCCGACCAGGTCGAGCAGCTCGACGGCCATGTCCGCGGCCTGCTTCTTGGTCACCTTCTGGTGGACGCGCACGGCCTCGGCGATCTGGTCGCCGACGCGGTAGACGGGGGTCAGCGCGGACAGCGGGTCCTGGAAGACCATCGACATGGTCTTGCCGCGGAAGGCGGTCAGCTCACGCTGCGGGGCGCCGATCAGCTCCTTGCCGTGCAGCCGCACCGAGCCGGTGACCGTGGCGCCCGGCGGCAGCAGGCCCATGACCGCGGCCGAGGTGACGGACTTGCCGGAGCCCGATTCGCCGACGATGCCGAGCACCTCGCCCTGGCGTACGGCATAGCTGACGCCGCGTACGGCCGCCACCTCGCCGAAGGAGACGTTGAGGTCGGTGACCTCCAGAACGGGGGTCACCGTGGCCTCCGGGAGGCGGGATCGAAGGCGTCGCGCAGCGCGTCGCCGATGAGGTTGACCGCGAGCACGGTGACCACCAGCAGCCCGGCGACGAACCAGAATGTCCACGGCGCGTAGAGGGCGGTCCGGGAGCCGTCGGCGATGAGTGTGCCGAAGGAGACGTCGGGCGGCTGGATGCCGAAGCCGAAGTAGGACAGTGAGGTCTCGGTGAGGATGGCCGCGCTGACGTTGAGGGTGGCGTCGACGATCAGCAGCGACGACAGGTTGGGGATGATGTGCCGGAAGATGATGCGCACCGGCGAGACGCCCATGAACCGGGCGGCCTGGATGAACTCCCGCTGCTTCAGCGAGATCGTCATCCCCCTGACGATCTTCGAGGTGACCATCCAGAGGAACAGCGCCAGCATGATCACGAACAGCACCCACTGCCCCGCCCCGAACAGCGGCGACATGACGGCCAGGATCAGGAACGCGGGCAGCACCAGGAGCAGGTCGGCGCCCCAGGTGAGCGTCCGGTCGGTCCAGCCGGGGAAGTAGCCGGCGAACGCCCCGACGACGGCGGCCAGCGCGGTGGACACCAGCGCCGCCAGCAGCCCGACGATCAGCGACTTGCGCATGCCGCGCAGCGTCACCGCGTAGACGTCGGCGCCGGTCTGCAGCGTGCCGAACCAGTGCTCGGCCGACGGCGGGCTGAGGAAGGCGGTGAAGTCCTTGTCGGTGTAGGACCACGGGCTGAGGAGCGGCCCGGCGAAGGCCAGCAGGAACAGCAGCACGAGCACGGCGAAGCCGATCCGCCCTTGCGTGGACTGGAAGAACCTCCAGGCGACCACCCGCAGCCGCGACGGAGCCCGCCTGCCGACGAGCAGCGCCGTCATCCGGCCCTCACCCGGGGGTCGAGGGCGGCGTGCAGCAGATCGGCCGCCAGCGACGCGCACAGCACCGCGATCGCGGCGATGAAGGCGATGGCCGCCACGGTGTTGACGTCGTTGGTGAAGATGGAGTTGATCAGTTGCTCGCCCAGCCCGTGCCAGCCGAAGATCTTCTCGGTGAACGTCGCGCCGGTCAGCAGCGCGCCGAAGGTGAACGCGAAGTAGGTCGCCACGGGGATCAGGGCGGTGCGCAGGGCGTGGTGGATGAGCGCCTGGCTCCTGCTCAGCCCCTTGGCCATGGCGGTGCGGACGAAGTCGGCGCCGAGCACGTCGAGCATGGTGTTGCGCTGGTAGCGGCTGAAGACCGCGGCCAGCCCCAGGGACAGCGAGATCGTCGGCAGGATCAGGTGCCGCAGCCGGTCGCTCACGGTCCCCCAGAAGCCGGTGTCGAGCCCGTCGCTGTATTCGCCGCTGACCAGGAAGAGCCGGTGCCCGAAGAGCCGATCGTTGGCCAGGGTGCCGAGCAGGATCAGCATGTTGGCCAGCACGACCACCGGCATCGCGAGCACCAGGAACGACATCCCTGTCGACAATCGGTCGAACCACCCGTACTGCTTGACTGCGGCGGCGGCTCCGACGACCACCCCCAGCAGGCTGCCGAAGATCAGCCCGAGCATGACCAGCCGGAAGGTGACGCCCATGCGCCGTTTGAGGTCCTCGTTGACCGGCGAGCCGGTGACCGTACGGCCGAAGTCGCCCTGCACCACGCCACCCGCCCACGTCGCGTAGCGCTCCAGCAGCGGCGTGTGGTCGTTGAGGTTGAGCTCGGTGAGCTGGGCGTCGACGACGGCCGTCGGCGGCTTGGGTGTCCGATCTGCGTAGTTGGAGCGCGGATCGAGGGCGCTGGCCGCGAGCATGTAGGCGAGGCTGGCTGCGACGGCCACGAGCACGAGATAGTTGAGCAGCCTGCGGGCCAGGAACCCCGCCATCGCCCTCCCCTTCGGCGCGCACGATGTGTAGTCATATTGCTACACCATGCGAGCATCGGGGCGCACGGAACTACCAAACTGCAGTCTGCTTAACGTCCGGAAAGTTCGCTGCCTAGCGTCCGGAAAGTTCGTCCACGGCCATGCGGACATCCTCGCTGGTGATGGTCGTCAGCTCCGCCGAGCTGGCCGACCCGCCACCCCCCGCCAGAGCGGCGAGCCGTACGTCGCGGCGCATGGCCGCGCGCTCGAACAGCGACCTGGCGAAGCGCCCGTTGCCGAGCCCGTCGATCAGCCGCTCGTCGCAGACCCAGGCGAAGACCTCGTCGAGGTCGCGCAGCGCCGCCTCGTCGAAGCGGTCGCCCGATTTGTCGGCCAGCAGCACGGCGATCTCGGACAGCTCCCGCGCCGAGTAGCTGGGGAAGGCGACCCGCTGGTTGAACCGGCTGGCCAGACCGGGGTTGGTGGCCAGGAAGGTGTCCATCTCGCGCTGGTAGCCGGCCAGCACGATGACGAGCCGGTCGCGGTCGTCCTCGGCCCGCTTGAGCAGCGTCTGCACGGCCTCGGCGCCGAACGCGTCGCCGCCGGAGTAGCCGGGGTTGACCAGGCTGTAGGCCTCGTCGACGAACAGCACGCCGCCCAGCGCCCGGTCGACCAGCTCGTTGGTCTTGATCGCGGTCGCGCCGAGGTGCTGGCCGACCAGGTCGGCCCGCTGCGCCTCGACCACGTCGGGCCTGGCCAGCAGGCCGAGCGCGGCGAAGATGCGGCCGATGACCCTGGCCACCGTGGTCTTGCCGGTGCCCGGCGGGCCCGCGAACACGAAGTGGCGCGTCTGCGGCGGCGTGGGCAGCCCGCGCTCCTGGCGCATCCGGGAGACCTGGAGCTGGGCGGCGATGGCGTGCACCTGACGCTTGACCGGCTCGAGCCCGGCCATCCGGTCGAGGTCGGCCAGCGCCTCCTCGATGGTGGGGGTGTCCTCGTAGCCGCGGAAGCGGGCGGTCAGCTCGTCGAACGCCTTGGTGACGTCGGCGGTCGTGGTGGTGACGAGGTCCTCGGTGGTCGGTGTCCCGCCCGCGCCCACGACGCGCACGTCACGGGCCGTCGCGGCGGCCTCGACGAGGCTGCGGACGAACCTGGCGTTACCCAGATCGTCGACCAGCCCGCGCCGCTGGACGTCCTCGAACAGGCCGAGCAGCGCGGCGCGCGCGTCGGGCGCCATCGTGTCGCCCCGGTGCCGCTGGAGCACCTCGGTGATCTCCGACAGCTCACCGGGCGAGTAGCTCGGAAAGCGCACCCGGGTGGCGAACCTGCTGGCCAGGCCGGGGTTGCTGGACAGGAACGAGGTCATCTCCTGCTCGTAGCCGGCCAGGATGATGATCAGCCGGTCGCGGTCGTCCTCGGCCCGCTTGAGCAGCGTCTGCACGGCCTCGGCGCCGAACCTGTCGGGCTGGCCGTCGGAGGAGTTGATCAGTCCGTAGGCCTCGTCGATGAACAGCACGCCGCCCAGCGCCCGGTCGACCAGCTCGTTGGTCTTGATCGCGGTCGCGCCCAGGAACTCCCCCACCAGGTCGGCCCGCTGCGCCTCGACCACGAAGGGGGTGTCGAGCAGGCCGAACGCGTAGAAGATCTTCGCCACCGTGCGGGCCACGCTGGTCTTGCCCGTGCCCGGCGGGCCGAGGAAGACCAGGTGCCTGGTCGGGCGGCCGGCCTTGTAGCCGGCCTCGGCCCGCAGCCGGGACGCCTCGATGGAGGCGGCGATCGAGCGGACCTGCTCCTTGACCGGGGCGAGCCCGATCATGCCCTCCAGCTCGGCCAGCGCCTCCTCCACCGAGATGTCGGGCAGCCCGCCGGCCTTCTCGGACGGCGCCTCCGGCCTGCCGTCGCGGGCCCTGACCCGGACCTGCTCCTCGGCGCTGAGCGCGTTCCTGGCCCGGCGGGCGGCGATGAAGCGCTGGACGAGGACGGCGGTGGCCGCGCCGTAGGCGACCCAGACCGCGGCGCCGTCGGAGACGAAGGAGATGGCCGCGGCGAGCACCCCGGCGGGGACGAGCGCCATCAGCACGCTCAGCCACGGCGTCACCCAGCGGATCAGGTGCGCGGCGGCGGCGACGGGCACGGCCAGCACCATCAGCAGCGTGGGGGCCAGTGAGGGCGGCGGGAGGAGCGCGTAGAACACCGGCAGCAGCGCGCACCAGCCGATGAGCACCAGCACGGTCGCGGCGGCGCGCGGGAAGCGCAGCGTCAGCGCGAGGAACGCGAGCACCAGCAGGGTGATGAGAAAGGTCTTGAACAGGTCCCAGCCGAGCGCGGCGGCCACGCCGACGGTGGCGATGAGCACCACCACGTGCATCACCCGGCGCATGGCCGGGGGAAGATGGAAATAGCGCAGCCGCACCTGTTCAAACAGATCCCGCGCCGCGGTCCGCCCTGCGGTCTGGGCCCTGCCGGACTCACGCATCACGCCTCCCCGGTCCGCCCCTGGTTATACCGCACCAGACCGACGATTGGGCGGACCTGACACGCTAGGTGCCGGTGACGAATCGTGCGATGTGGCGGCCGAGTTCGCCGCCCGCGTCCTCCTGGAGGAAGTGGCCGGCGCCCTTGATCACCGGATGAGCGCGTCCCGCGGCGCCCGCCATCGACTTCTTGAGGATCGGTCCCATACCTGCCGTTATCTGATCTCCGTCGGAGAAAGCCACCAAAAAGGGGCGATCGAGCGTGGTGAGGACCTGCCAGGCGGCGCGGTTGGCGGGCGCGGCGGGGTCGTCGGGGGTGATCGGGACGAGCCCCGGCATGGCCTTCGCGGCGGCCTTGTACGACTCGTCGGGGAAGGGGGCGTCGTAGGCGGCGCGCACGGCCGCGGAAAGTTCGCTCTTGCAGCCCGACTGGACGAATCTGGCGATGTCCAGCGCGGGAGCGTTCATCACCGCGTCTTTGAAGCGATGCCACAAGTCGGGCATGGGAATGTCACCCGTCGGCAAGCCCGTGTTGGCCGCGACGATCCTGGCGACGCGCTCCGGATGCTCACCGGCGATCCGCAACCCGATCAGGCCGCCCCAGTCCTGCCCGACCATGGTGACGCCGCTCAGCCCGAGCGCGTCGAACAGCAGCGCGCGGGTCCACTCGACGTGCCTGGCGTAGGTGTGGTCGGCCCGTTCGACCGGCTTGTCGGAGCGGCCGAAGCCCACCAGGTCGACGGCGATGGCCCGCAGCCCGGCCGCCGCCAGCTCGCGCATGACGTGCCGGTAGAGGAAGGACCAGGTCGGCTCGCCGTGCAGCAGCACCACCGGCGGCCCGTCGGCCCGGCCCGTCTCGACGTAGGCCATGCGCAGGCCGTCGGCCACCTCGGCGTAGCGCGGCTCGTAGGGGAAGCCGGGCAGGTCGGCGAAACGCTCTTCGGGGGTACGGAGAGTCCGCATAGAACGATATTCTAGCTAGCGCCGCTGGTGCCGCCCGGGAAACTCCCCCATGAGCACCTGCTTGGGAGTGACCCGCAGCAGGTCCGAATCGGCCACGGCGATGCCGCGCACCTCCACCCAATACCTGCGCTGCAGCGGGTCGGCGGCGAACACCGCCACCCGTGGATCCGCCTCGACGGCCGCCCGCGCCTGCGTCTCGGCGACCAGTCTGAGCTCTCCCGACGGGGTGACGGTCGCCGCCGTGCCCACGACGCGCGGGCCGAGGGAGTCGCCGAAGGACAGCACGACGCTCCTGGCGTACGCGAACGCCTGGCGTACCTCCGGAGTGAGCGCGACGGACGGGGCGTCGCCGGTGGGCAGGTCGCACATGATCAGTGACGCGCGCCACGGCCCCGGCCCGCCGCGCCACCAGGCGCGCGCGGCGCGCAGCGCGACCACCGCCACCGCCGCGCAGAGCGCGCCGAGCCCGGCCCGCCAGGCCCAGACCAGCCCCAGCAGGCCGCCCACCGCGCAGGCCACGGACGCCAGCACGACCAGCCCGGTCGCGACCGGCAGCCATCTGTCCTCGCGGTGGCGAACCCGCCGGTAGGAGACCAGCAGCGGGTACGGCACCGCCACCGCGAGCACGGCGGCCCGAGGCTCCACGGCCAGCGCCCCGCACACCAGGGGCACCAGCACCGACCACGTCCTGCCGACCATGATCCAGAGCGTGACCCCCGTGTTCCGCCTGGCCGTGCGCTCGGCGGGCACCCGGGCGAACTGGGCCAGGGCCCGCATCGGGCTGCCGCGCCAGAGCTCGGCCAGCGCGCGCATGCCCGCCGTCACCGGCCAGCCGAGCACCACCACGCCCGCCAGAGCCGCCCAGACCGGGTCGAACGCCGTCGGCAGGTCCGGCAGCGCGCCCATCGTCAACCAGCCCGCGAAGGCGGCCACCGACGCGACGGCCGAGGCCAGGGCGGCGCCCAGCCAGGGGTCGCGGCCGAGCATGGCGGGGACGTAGGACCACACCCCTACTCTGCGTACCTGCCTGAGCGTGATCGGGATGAGCAGGACCAGCACCAGGAGGCCGCCGAGCCGGCCCTCGCGGCCCCGGTCGAAGCCCAGGGCGGCCACGACGATGGCGATCGTGGCGAGCGCGACCAGCAGGCGGGACTGGCGCGACCAGACCTCCAGCGCCCGCCTGGCCCGGCCGCTCTCGCGCGGGTCGATCGGCCAGGCGGGGTCGCGGTGGGCCGGGAGGCGGTCCCAGCGCAGCAGCGTCAGCCCGAGGTTGACGCGGGCCTGCGGATGCGCGGGATCCCGGTCGAGCGCGGTCAGATAGGCGCGCCGGGCGGGCGCGTGCTCGGCGCGGAGCAGCGCCTGGTCGCCACGCAGCACGTGAGGGGCGGCCTCCTCGGGGGCGTACGCGCGGGCCAGCGCCGCCTGCTCGACGGCCTCGTCCCAGTGGCCGGGGACGCGGCGCAGCGCGGTGCCCAGCCGCAGCCGGGCCGGCCAGGAGCCCAGGGCGAGGCGCACCGCGTGCTCCGCGGGCGCGACCGCGTCGGCGTCACGGCCCTGGCGTTCCAGCGCGAGGCTGATCAGGCGGTAGGCCCACTCGTTGGCCGGTTCCATGTCGGCGGCCGTGCGAGCGGCCTCCAGCGCGGCCTCGGGGCGGCCCGCCTGGAGTCTGGTGACCGCCTCTTCACACCATTCGCGGGGGGATCTGTCGGTTCTGTCGGCACTTTCGGCGGTCCCCACGGACCCCATGATCGGCTGACCGGACAGAGATGGATAGGCCGGGACATATGGCTGTGTCTCTCTAGAGAGGTGCCTCAGGCCGTGGATCGGCCGATACCGCTGTCCCCATTGGATGGCATGGCCTAAGCTGCCACGCAAGTTCATGTGGGCCTTGCGTAGATCGGATCGGCCTGCAAGGAGGCCCCATGACCGTCACTCAGGCCGCCCCGGTCCTCCGGCGCGCGGTTCAGCGGCATCAGGACAACCGCTGGTCCATCCTGGTGCTGCTCTGCCTGAGTCTGCTCCTGATCACCGTGGACGCGACCGTCCTGCACATCGCCGTGCCCACCCTCACCGCGGCGCTGGAGCCGACGGCGGTGCAGCTGCTCTGGATCATCGACATCTACTCGCTCGTCGTGGCGCCGTTACTGCTTCTGTTCGGCACGCTCGGCGACCGCTACGGGCGCAAACGGCTGGTGCTGGCGGGTTACGTGCTGTTCGGCGTGGCCTCGGCCGTCGCCGCCTTCTCTCCCACGCCGCTGGTCCTCATCCTGGCCAGGGCGCTGCTCGGGGTGGGCGGCGCGATGATCATGCCGGCCACGCTGTCGCTGATCCGCCAGGTCTTCCCCGACCGGCGTGAGCGGGCCATCGCGCTGGGCGTCTGGAGCGCGGTCGCCGCGGCGGGCGCCGCCGTGGGGCCGCTGATCGGCGGGGTGCTCGTCGGCATCTGGTGGGGCGCGGTCTTCCTGATCAACGTGCCCATCCTGCTCGTGCTGCTGCCCGCCGCCGCCCGGCTGCTGCCGGAGTCACGGCACCGTGACGGGCAGCCGTGGGACCGTCTCAGCGCCGCGCTGTCCGTGTTCGGCATCCTGGCGGTGGCGTTCGGGCTGAAAGAGGCGGGAGCGGGCAGCCTGATCCCGTTCGGTGCCTCCGTCCTGGTCTTCCTCACCGGGGTGGGGCTGCTCGTCTGGTTCGTCCGGCGGCAGCTCCGGCTGGCCTCGCCGCTGCTGGAGGTCGGGCTGTTCCGGCGGCGTGAGTTCGGCACCGGCGTCGCCGGGGTGCTGCTGGGTGTGTTCGCGCTGGTGGGGCTGCAGCTGATGCTGGCGCAATACCTGCAGCTCGTGCTCGGCGACACCCCGCTGCTGGCGGCCGTACGGATGCTGCCGCTGGTGATCTCGGCGATCTGCGGCGGGCTGGCCGCGGCGCACCTGCTGCCCCGGATCGGCCTGCGCGCCACCATGAGCGGCGGGCTCGGCCTCGTCGCGCTCGCCCTCACCCCCACGCTCAGCTGGGGCGTCGAGGCGCATCCCGTGATGCTCTCGGTCTGCTTCGTGGGCGTCGGGTTCGGCGTACAGGTGGCGCTGCTCGCCGCCTCCGACACGATCATGTCCTCGGCCCCCGAGGCCCAGGCGGGCGGGGCGGCGGCCATCGAGGAGACCGCCTACGAGCTCGGCGCCGGGCTCGGGGTCGCCGTGCTCGGCACGATCACCACGATCGCCTACGCGCCCGCGTTGCCCGCCGTTCCCGGAGTGTCCGGCCCTGGCATGGACGAGGCCAGGCAGTCTCTCGCCAGCGCCGCGCACGTCGCCGACAAGGTCGGCGGCGGCCCCGGCGGCGCGCTGCTCGACGCCGCCCGGTGGGCCTTCGTCAATGCCCTGCACACGACCGTCGTCGTGAGCGTCGTCCTGCTCAGCCTGACCGCCGTCGCCGTGGCCACGCTGCTGCGCCGTGATTGAGGTGTGTGATGTCCCGCTTAGGGCAGACAACAACCGTGAGACAGTCCCTCCATGATCTCGCTTCCCTGGTCGCCCGCATCGGCGTGGGCGGCATCTGCTTCGCCAACGGCTGGACCAAGCTCGAAGACGGCCTGAACGCCACGGGGGCGAAATTCCTCGCGCAGGGCGCGCCCGCGCCGCGCGCCTGGGCCACGGTCACCATGCTCACCGAGCTGATCGGCGGGGCACTGCTGATCGCCGGGCTGATCGTGTCGGTGATGGGGCTGATCCTCTTCGCCGAGTCCCTGGCCGTCTTCCTGATCGCGCCGCCGCTCAACCCGATCACCACGAACGAGCTGATCCTGCTGGGCGTGGCCGCGCTGCTGCTGGCCGTGGTGGGGGCCGGGCGGGTCTCGGTGGACCACCTGGTGGTGATCCGGCGCAGGGAATCGGCGGCGGCCAACGAGTTCGCCGCCGAGACGGAGGCCGACGAGGTCATCGCGGCGCTGCGCGACCCCGACTCTCCCGCGTTCCGGCCGCCCGCCCGGCCCAAGGGCGGGTCCTCAGGGTCCTCATCGTCCTCGGGCTCCTCGGGCTCTGGTGGCTCGTCGGGCTCTGGTGGCTCGTCGAGCGGCAAGCCGTCAGGCGGGCGGTCGTCGAGTTCGCGCGCCGAGAGCGGGCCGGAGAGCTCCGCGCTGGAGGACACCGCACCGCACACCCGGCCGCGCCGTACGTCGAGCGAGCCCGGGGACGAGCCCACCCCCTCGGCCGCACCGGGCGACACGCTCGTCGCCGGACGCAAGAAGCCCCCGGCCCGCAACCGCCGCACGACCTCCGACGAGTGATCCCCGCCGTGGGTCGCGGGGTCAGAGCTCGGCGGTCAGCCGGGCGATCACCCGCATCTTGTTCATCGCGTCCAGGGCGGCGACCTTGTAGGACTCGGCGAGCGTCGGATAGTTGAACACGGCGTTGACCAGGTAGTCGACCGTGCCGCCGCAGCCCATGACGGTCTGCCCGATGTGGACGAGCTCGGTGGCGCCCGTACCGAACACGTGGACGCCCAGCAGCCGCCGGTCCTCGGAGGAGACCAGCAGCTTGAGCATCCCGTAGGAGTCGCCGATGATCTGCCCGCGAGCCAGCTCCCGGTAACGCGAGATGCCCACCTCGAAGGGGATCTTGTCCCGCGTCAGGTCGTCCTCGGACTTCCCGACGAAGCTGATCTCCGGGATGGTGTAGATGCCGATCGGCGGCAGCTCGTTCG
This sequence comes from Nonomuraea sp. CA-143628, assembly GCF_050942315.1. NCBI lineage: Bacteria > Bacillati > Actinomycetota > Actinomycetes > Streptosporangiales > Streptosporangiaceae > Nonomuraea > Nonomuraea sp. CA-143628. Next base: position 3,554,504 of record NZ_CP192072.1, on the reverse strand, counting down.
TCTCCTCGACCGGCTCGCCGCAGGCGTGCTGCGCGGCCAGCCGGCCCTGCTCCATCGAGGTGGCGGCCAGAGCGGGGAAGCCGATGACGTCGCCGACGGCGTAGATGTGCGGGACGGGCGTGGCGTAGTTCTCGTCCACCTTGATCCGGCCCCGGTCGTCGGCGGCGAGGCCGGCCGCCTCCAGGCACAGCTCCTCGGTCTTTCCCTGACGGCCGGCCGAGTACATGACGCAGTCGGCGGGGATCTTCTTCCCGCTCTCCAGTACGGTCAGCGCCCCACGGGGCCGCCGCTCGACCGCGGCGACGTTCTCCCCGAACCTGAAGGTGACGGCGAGGTCCCGCAGGTGGTACTTCAGCGCCTCCACGATCTCCAGATCGCAGAACTCCAGCATCCGGTCGCGCCGCTCGACCACGGTCACCTTGGTGCCCAGCGCCGCGAACATCGAGGCGTACTCGATGCCGATGACCCCCGCCCCCACGACGACCAGAGTCTCGGGCACCCGGTCGAGGTGCAGGATCGCGTCGGAGTCGATGACCGTCTTGTCGTCGAACTCCACACTGGTCGGACGGGCCGGCGAGGTGCCCGTGGCGATCACGATCTTGTCGGCCGTGACCTTCTTCTCCTCCTCGTCGCCGGTGATCCCAATAGTGTGCGGGTCGAGGAACCGGCCGGTTCCCTGCAGCATCGTCACGTGGTTGCGCCCGAGCTGGCTGCGGATCACCTGGATCTCGCGGCCGATCACATGCTGGGTGCGCATGCCGAGGTCGGCGACCGTGATCTCTTCCTTCACCCGGTAGCTCGCCCCGTACAGCTCCCGCTGGTTGAGGCCCGTGAGATAGAGGACCGCCTCACGCAGGGTCTTGGAGGGGATCGTCCCGGTGTTGATGCACACGCCGCCGAGCATGTGCATCTTCTCTACGACCGCGACCCGCTTGCCGAGCTTCGCCGCGGCGATCGCTGCCTTCTGCCCGCCGGGGCCGGTTCCGAGTACGACGACATCGAAGTCAAAAGGGGCCACACATCAAGTGTCCACCTATCAGGACATCCCCGCCATGACACGATCGACGATTCCCTGGGTGCCCTCCTGGCGGGCACAGTGGGCGCAGCAGTACCAGTGCTCGCCCGACTGGACTCCGTGCCCGATCACCCGGGTGCCGCAGTGCTCGCAGATGGGCGCCATGGACTGGATGGCGCATTGGAAGGAGTCGAACGTGTGCACCGCCCCCTGGGCGTGCACCTCGAAGGACATGTCGTAATCGTTGCCACACGCTTCGCAGACGGCCATGGCCCGGGGATACCCGGTTCCCTGTCGCCGCTGTCCCAGCGAACGGTAATTTTCCGGCCGGGAACTCTGGTGTCAGGCCGAGGCGCCGCCGTCGACGACGAGATCGGTGCCGACCGCGTAGGCCGCGTCGGGCGAGGCAAGGTAGAGGACGGCGGCGGCGATCTCGTCGAGGGTGGCCACGCGGCCGCTCGGGTTGGTGGTCTTCAGCCGCTCGGCCCGGTCGGCCTCGGTCTCGCCGGGGCGCATCGACCTGGGGGTGTCGGACGGGCCCGGGCTGATGGCGTTGATCCTGATGCCCTCGCCGATGTATTCGAGGGCGGCCGTCCTGGTCAGGGCGCTGACGGCGGCCTTGGAGGCCACGTAGGCGCCCAGCCCCGGCTGGCGGCGGTGGGCACCGAGATTGGAGGAGGTGTTGACGATCACGCCGCCGCCCTGCTCGCGCATCTGGGCGATCTCGTACTTCATCGACAGCCAGACACCGGTCAGGTTGACGGCCAGGACGCGGTCCCAGGTCTCGCGATCGAGGTCGCCCACCTTGCCCGCGCTCACCACGCCCGCGTTGTTGAAGGCGACGTCGAGCCGGCCGTGGCGCTCCACGACCTCGGCCACCATCCGGGCGGCGGCGCCCTCGTCGGTGACGTCGGCCGTCACCTGGGTGGCCACGCCGCCATCGGCTTCGATCAGCTTCACGGTCTCGGCCAGCGACTCCGGGCCGCGGCCCGCGACCACGACGACGGCTCCCTCACGGGCGAACGCCCGCGCGGTCGCCCGCCCGATCCCGGATCCGCCACCGGTCACCAGGACCACACGATCGCGAAATCTCACGCTCTGCCCCCTCAGCCCTCAGCCCTCGGCTCGAAACCCGGCTCAGTCTAACCACGCCGTTCCGCGAGATAGCGGCCCACCAGGGGTACGGCCAGCAGTCCCAGCGCGGCGAGCGCGCCCGGCAGGCCGACCCGGGCCGTCAGGGCGGCCACGAGCAGCGGGCTGATGACGAACCCGGTGTAGGAGATCGCGGAGACCGTGGACACCAGCACCCCGCTCGCGTCGTCGGCCGCCGCGCGGCTGAGCACGGCGGGCACCAGCGGCCCGAGCGCGAGCCCGGTCAGCGCGAACCCGGCCATCGACGCCAGAACCGACCCGCCGAGCCCCGCCAGCGCCATGCCCGATACGCCGCCCACCCCGCTCACCAGGTAGAACGTCCGCAGCGTGAGCCGGGGCAGCGCGTGCGCGATGATCCGGCCCAGGGTGAGCGCCGCCATGTAGACGGCCGGGGCCGCGCTCGCCACCAGTGCCGAGGCTCCCCGATGGTCTTCGAGCAGCAGCACCGACCACTGTTCGACCGAGTTCTCGATGATCAGTACGCACGCGGCCAGCGCGCCGAGCACGATGGCGATCCTCCACCGCCGCCTGCCGGCCGCTCCCCCGGCGGCGGGCGGTCCCTGGCCGATGCGCAGGGCGGTCAGGGACAGCGACGAGGCGATGACGAGGAGCGCCGCGGTCACCAGCACCGCGCCGGTGCCCATGCCCAGCGACCGGGCCAGCCCGGTGGCGGGAGCGGCGACGATCACGGCGACCGGGAAGGCGGCGTGCACCGCCTGGAACAGCCGGCGTCCGCTCTCCCGCTCGGCCCGGCCGGTGGCCAGGTTCAGGGCGATGTCGAGCGCCCCGCTGGCCATGCCGACCAGCAGCAGCGTCAGCCCGAGCGCCACTGGCGAGCCGACGGGCGCGATGGCCGCCACGCTCAGCGCGAAGGCCACGGTGACCGCGATCAGTGCTGTACGCTCCCTGCCGCCGGCCAGCCGCCCGGCCACCGCCATGGCCGGAATCGCCCCCACCGGCACCGCGCTCAGTGCCAGCCCGAGATCGGCCGTGGACGCGCCGAGTTGCTCCTTGATCGCCGGTAGCAGCGCTGACCAGGAGCCCCAGAACCCGCCCCAGGCCGCGCTGACCGCGATCAACGGTATGCCGCGTTCCCTCACCAACCCCCCTCGCCGTGCATTACGGTTGTGTGCCAGTAAAGATCGTCAATGTCCTAAATATCCTCTATCGAAGGGTTTATCGTGCTCACGCGAACGGTCATCGCGGCCAGTCTGGCCGCCGCCGGGATCGCCGCGACCCCCGCAGCCGCCACTGCCACCCCCACCGCTCCGGTCAGCGCCGCCGCCTCCGCGAGCGCCGCCCCGTACTCGCCGGAGAGGGTGTGCGGCTCTGGCTTCCGCCGGGTCAAGGACGGTCACCGCGCGATGAGGACGCGCGAGGGCGCGGTGTTCGGACACGTGTACCTCTTGTATAACAAGCGCTCCGGGAAGAACTGCGTGGCCGCCATCAAGACGGCCTTCCTCAACACCAAGACCACCACGGGCGCCAGCATCGAGGTGCGGGGCGGCGGCCGGTCCGAGGACGTGCAGAAGTACCGCTTCTACGCCGAGACCGGTCACGTCGACGGCAGCTGGAAGTGCGTGAAGTACTGGGGCTGGACCCGCGATCCCAGCGGCCGCGTCGAGGCCCGCGGTGGCCGCAGCTCCTGGGGCAACTGCGCCGGCTGACCCCCACCGGCCCGTCCGCGTCAGCCGCGCGGGCGGGCCCACGGCAGCACGTTGTCACACATCGGCGCCCTGTCGCGTCTTCCCTGCATCACGATTCACACGATGGAGGGTCCCATGTCCAAGCGGCTCGATGTCATGAAGTTCGCCCCCGAGGCCTACCAGGCGTTCTTCGCCGTGGAGAAGTATCTGCACGCGTGCGGGCTGCCGGTCGGCACGATTGAGCTGGTCAAGCTGCGAGCCAGCCAGATCAACGGCTGCGCCTACTGTGCCGACATGCACAGCCGTGCCATGAAGAAGTCCGGCGAGAGCGACGAGCGGCTCTGGTCCGTGGCCACCTGGCGCGAGGCGACGGTCTACACCCCGGCGGAGAGGGCCGCGCTCGCGCTGACCGAGGAGGCGACCAGGCTGGCCGACCGGGCGGCCGTCCCCGACGAAGTGTGGCAGGAGGCGGCCGAACACTACGACGAGCAGCAGCTCGCCTCGCTGGTCGTGGCCATCGCGATGATCAACGCCTGGAACCGGATCGGCGTCACGGCCCGGCTCACGCCCGGAGCCTGAGTGATCGCGCCGGGGGGAGGCGCCTCCCCCCGGTAGAAATGCATGGAACGGCCGGACGTCCCCGGTTAGGTTGTGGCACATGGCGGCTGCAACTCGCCGCCAAGCCACCGTCAAGCGGTGGCGCGCACAGTGCACGTAGAGGCTGTCGAAGGCGAGCGCGAGAGGGGGCGGATCATGAGACGCGTGCGGATCGTCAAGTCGGCGAAGCGGCGACAGGACCGGAACACGGGCCTGGACCTGCGGTCCCCATCGGGCCGCCGACTCCCTTACTGAATCGCCACTTACACCTATCTTACCGAGGCAGCTGTAGATAACATAGGTAACAAGAACGTCACGGGGGGCTCACGATGAAGAGACTAGTGGTGGTGCCGCCACACGTCGCCCGGCACAAGATCCGCGACATCCGGTCGGGAGAGCGCCACAGGCCCGTCGTGCGCGAGCACGACCCCAAGGTCGTCGATCTCCAAGCCTACAGTGGCCGCAACGTCATCCGGCTCCCCGACGGCCCCACCCCCGCCGCCTGACCCCGACGGTCAGCCGTAGAGCTTCTTGGCGTAGGTCTCGCCGTAGTAGCTCTCCAGTTGCTCGAGTGTCTCCTCGACCTTCTGCACGTCCTTGACCAGGGTCGCGTGCGAGGGCAGCGCGTCGGACTCCCAGCTGTCGGGCTTCCACAGCGCCGAGCGCAGGAACGCCTTGGCGCAGTGGAAGAAGATCTGCTCGATCTCCACCATGAGCGCCAGGCGCGGGCGGTGGCCCTTGACGATCATGTCGTCGAAGAACGGCGCCTCGCTGATCAGCCGGGCGCGGCCGTTGATCCGCAGCGTCTCGTTGCGCCCAGGGATCAGGTAAATCAACCCCACGTGCGGATTTTTCAGGACATTGCGGAAGCCGTCCGCCCGGCGGTTGCCCGGCCGGTCGGGGATGGCGATCGTGGTGTCGTCGATGACGTACGTGAACCCGGCCGGGTCACCCTTGGGCGAGACGTCACAGCTGCCGTCGGTGTCGGAGGTGGCGATCAGGCAGAACGGCGAGCTCTCCAGCCACTGCCTGTCGCGCTCGTGCAGCTTCGGCCGGTCCTTGGTGGCCGCGCGCGGCATCACCTCACCCAGTAGTTCGCGCAGTTCCGTCTCCGATTCGATCTCCACCCAGCTCATGCCGTCTCCCTTCGGGGGTTTGGCCAATTCTCTCAGGGAATCGGGTGGAGCATCCGATGAGGGGTACGCAGGGCGACGCTGACCGGATCGTTCCTGATGCCCTTCAGACCCGGGCCGGGGCGTACCTCCACTTCCTCGATCGGCACCCGCACGTCGCAGGCGGGGCAGCGGGCGGCGCCGTCGATGCGGGAGCCGCAGGTCAGGTGGTGGAAGACGCGGCGCGGGCCGGTCCCGGACAGGTGGCGCTCGCCCCATTCGGCCAGGGCCAGGAGCGGCGGCCAGAGCTCGTGGCCCACGGGGGTCAGGACGTACTCGTCGCGCGGCGGAGAGTCCTGGTAGCGGCGCTTGTCGAGGACGCCCGCCTCGACGAGCGTGGCCAGCCGCTGTGATAGCACCGCGCGGGGGATGTCCAGGTGGGCGAGGAAATCGCCGAAACGCCGTACGCCGTACATCGCGTCACGCACCACCAGCAGCGTCCAGCGCTCGCCGATCACCTCCAGCGCCCTGGCCAGCGAGCAGTCCTGAGCGTCGTAGTTCTTACCCAGCGCCATGAGACCCCCTCGGTTCGTTCATTGAACTATGGTAGCTTGCCCGGCATGAGTTCAATCACTGAACCAAGGCCGGTGATCGCACCCGGCCGGCGAACGCTCGCCGTCGCCTCGTCGGCGCCCCTGCTCGTGCTGACGAACTTCACGGTGCCGACGGTCACGCTGCCCCTGACCGCGCGGGAGCTCGGCGCGGGCCCTACCGGACCGGTGTGGATCCTGGGCTCGATCTCGCTCGGCCTGTCGGCGCTGCTGCTGGTCTCCGGTGGGCTGGCCGACGACTACGGCCGCAAGCGGGTGCTGGTGACGGGCACGGTCGTGCTCGCGGCCGCCAGTGTGGTGGCCGCGCTGAGCACGGCGGTGGTGGTGTTCGTGGCGGCCCGGCTGGTGCAGGGCGGCGCGAGCGCGGCGATGCTGGCGGCGAGCCTCGGCATCGTGGGCCACGCCTTCCCCTCGGGGACGGAGCGGGTGCGGGCCACCGGCCGCTATGGCGCGATGATCGGGCTGGGCACCATGGTGGGGCCGCTTTTGTCCGGGGTGCTGGCCCAGGTGGCCGGCTGGCGGGCGGCGTACTGGCTGATGGCGGCTTGCGCGCTGGCCTTGGCCGTGGTGTCGGCGCGCACGCTGGCGGAGTCGCGCTCGCCGACGCCCCGGCGGTTCGACGTGCCCGGTGTGGTGCTGCTCAGCCTTGGGGTCGCCGCGCTGCTCACGGGCGTGACCGAGGGCCGTCTCGGCTGGTCGCGGCCGGTGGTGCTGGTGGCGTTCGCGGTGGCGGCCCTGCTGGTGACGGCCTTCGTACTGGCCGAACGGCGGCGGGCGGAGCCGCTGATCGACCTGGAGCTGTTCCGGCGGCCGGTGTTCCTGGTGGCGACGGGTGGGGCGCTGGTGGTCGGCGCGGCGGTGGTCGGACTGCTCACCTACCTGCCGACCGTGCTGCAGACGGCGCACGGCATGACGCCGCTCGGGACCGCGCTGCTGTTCGTCGTGTGGTCCGGGCTGTCGTTCGTCGCCTCGCTGCTGTCGCGGCACCTGCGGCTGCCCACGGCCGCGCGGCTGGCGCTCGGGCTGGCGCTGACGGCGCTGGGCTTCGCGGGGCTGCTGGGCCTGGGCGCGGAGTTCGTGCCCGCGCTCGTGGTCGGCGGACTGGCGGTGAGCGGGGTCGGGGCCGGAGTGATCAACTCCTCGATCACCCACCTGGCGATCGAGAGCGTGCCGTCGCATCGGGTCGGCATGGGGTCGGGCGCCAACAACACCGCCCGGTACGTGGGCAGTTCACTGGGGGCGGCCGGGGTGGCAGGGGTCATCGGCGGGCTCGGGGCGCAGCAGGGGGTGGTGGTCGCGGTGGCGGCGTGCATCGCGCTGACGGCGGCCACGGCCGTGGCCGCACTCGTCACCCGCCACTGAGCCACGCCTCCAGGTGCCTCCAGGTGGAGGACGGTGGCTACCAGCGCCGGGCCCTGCTCAAGGCGTCGAGCAGGACGTCGCGCTCGGCGGCGAACCCGGCCGGGTCCACGCCTTCGCGCTCGGCGCGCAGGTGCAGCATGGTCAGCTCGGTCGCCACCTGCTGGTAGTCGCCCATCGCCTGACCGAGCCCCGCGCCCTTGGCCCACTTGCGCGCGGACCGGCGGGCGGACAGGGTGCTCAGCATCTTGATGTCCGGCGGGGTGAAGAGCCCGGTGGGCTGGTACGCGGGCAGGTAGGTGCCTATCTTGGCCACCAGTTGCCTGCGCTCGCGTACGGTCACCAGGACGAGCCCGATGAGCGCGCCCATGATCACCAGGTAGGCCGCGCCCAGCCAGCCGAGCGACTGGAGCGTGGCGGTGCCGTTCCAGAGCCCGTGCAGGAGGACCGCGCCGAGGTAGCCGAGCGGGATGGCCGCGAACCGCGCGGGGCCACGGCGGGTGAGCGCGTACGCGACACCGAGCCCGGTCATCGCGGTGTAGACGGGGTGACCGAGCGGGTCGATCAGCCCTCTGATCACGAACAACTGTACGGCCCCGCCCACACCGTCCTCGGAGAACGCGCCCACGTAGTAGCCCACGTTCTCGACGGTCGCGAAGCCCAGGCCGGCCATCGAACCGTAGACGATGCCGTCGGTGAGCCCGTCGATCTCCCGCCTTCTGACCAGGAGCAGCAGCAGCGCCGAGCCCTTGAGCGCCTCCTCGATCACCGGGGCCAGGTAGACCGTCCCCAGCACGTCGACGGTCTGCTCGCCGTAACCGGCCCTGGCGAACATCGCCTGGCCGGCGAGGGTCAGCACGATGCCCAGCACGATCGCCACGCCCGCGCCCCACGCGAACGCGAAGCCCAGGTGCAGCCCCGGCTCGGGCTCCAGCCGGTCGAGCGAGAGCACCGCCGCGAGCAACAGCGGCAGGGGCGCCAGTGCCAGCAGCATCGACAGCCCGAACCCGATCGGGCCGCCATCCAGCAGCATGCCGACCAGCACGATCACCGCCAGGGCGCTCGAGATCACCAGGCAGATCAGCAGCGCCTTGCTGGGCCGCTGCGGGAGCGAGGAAGGTCGGGTCCCTACTGTCATCGCCATACCTCTTTTCGGACGGGCTCCCACTATGAATGAGGCCCGTCGACAGACGCTTGACGATTACTTGCCGACCTTGATCACCTCGCGGCTTCCCGGTAGTAGGGATCGGCGACCCCGTCCGCGTACGAGTACACCTCGCGGCCGTCGACGAAGACCCGCAGCGCCCGGCTCATGATGTCCAGCGGGTCGCCGGACCAGATCACCACGTCGCCGTCGAGCCCCGGACGCAGGGCGCCCACCCGGTCGTCGAGGCCCATGATGCGGGCCGGATTGACGGTGATGGACCGCAGCGCCACCTCCCGGTCCAGCCCCTCCTTGACCGCCAGCGTCGCCTGGTGGACCAGGAAGTGGATCGGCACCACCGGATGGTCGGTGGTGATCGCCAGCTCGACCCCGGCGCGCGCGAGGATGCCCGGATTGCGCAGCGAGCGGTGCCGGAGTTCAACTTTGGAACGGCTGGTGAAGAGCGGCCCGATGATGACCGGAATGCCGCGCTCGGCCAGCACGTCGGCGATCAGGTGCCCCTCCGTGCCGTGGTTGATCACCACCCGGTAACCGAACTCGTCCGCCAGCCGCAGCGCGGTCGCGATGTCGTCGGCCCGATGCGTGTGCTGGCACCAGGGCAGCTCGCCGTCAAGGACCCGTACGAGGATCTCCAGCGTGGCGTCGCGATCGAACGGCTTGCCCTCGTCGTCGGCCGCGGCCCGCCTGGCCCGGTAGTCCTGCGCCTTCATGAACGCGTCACGGATCACCGCCGCCACGCCCTGGCGGGTGGCGGGCAGCCGGTTCTGGTCGCCATAGACACGCTTGGGATTCTCGCCGAGGGCGCTCTTCACGCTCACCGGCTCCCGGATCAGCATCTCGTCGACGGTCCGGCCCCAGCACTTGACCGCCACCGTCTGGCCGCCGATGGGGTTGGCCGACCCCGGCTTGATCACGGCGGTGGTGACGCTGCCGGAGAGCGCGTCGGCGAAGCCCAGGTCGGCCGGGTTGATGGCGTCGAGGGCGCGCAGGCGGGCGCCGTTGGGGTCGGTCTTCTCGTTGGTGTCCTGGCCGGCCCAGCCCTCGGCCTCCTCGTGCACGCCCAGGTGGCCGTGAGCCTCGACGAAGCCCGGCAGCACCCAGCCACCGGCCGCGTCGACGACAGGGGTCCCCGGCGGTATCTCGACCTCGCGGCCGACCGCGGCGATCTTCCCGTCCTGGATCAGTACGGTGCCGCCCTCGATCGGGTCGCCATCGACCGGCACGACATATCCGCTGGTGATCGCAAGATTCATAACAGCAACCTACCTTGGCCGATATTTCGGCATATAGCAGTCGCAGCGCTTCGCTCCTTGACCAGGGCTTGGGTAGGGTTTCGGCAACAGGGGCCTTCAGCGATAAGGGCCTTCAGCAATGAGGGCCTTCAGCAATAAGGGCATTCGGCAATAGGCAAAGGAGATTCAATTGGCCGAGGATCAGGCCGCCTACGAGCCCGGCCCCAGCAGCCTGCCGGACGAGGACCTGTCCCACCTGCTCAGCCAGCAGCGCTTCGGCGCGCTGGCCACGCTGGGCGCCAACGGCCGCCCGCACCTGTCGACCGTCGTGTACGACTGGGACTCCGACCAGCGGGTGGTGCGCGTCGCGACGGTCGACGGCCGACTCAAAGTACGCCAACTGCACAAGGACCCACGCGCCGCCCTGTACGTGGCCAGCGACGACTTCTGGTCGTACGCCGTGGCCGAGGGCCTGGCCGAGCTGTCGCCGGTGAGCGTCGAGCCCGGCGACGAGGTGGGCCGGGAGCTGCTGGCCATGCGGTCGGGACGGCCGGCGGGCCTCGAAGACCCGGTCGGCGCGACCGCGTTCCTGGGTCAGGCGGTCGCGGACCGGCGGCTGGTGATCAGGCTCCGGGTGTCCCGGCTGTACGGGACGTCGCTGCCGGCGCCGCCCGCCGAATAGCCCGGCGCCTGTTGTAGGCCACCACCGCGACCACGGCGAGGATGAGCGCCAGATCTATGGCGGCCGACCAGCGCATGGCCCCGGTGTAGTCGCCGCCCTTCGCGGCCGCGAAGAAGACCGCCCCGATCACCGCGACCCCGCCCGAGCCGCCGAACTGCTGGGCCGTACTGAGGAAGCCCGAGCCGATACCTGCCTGGTGCGGCGCGACCTCCACCAGCGCCGCCCCGATGAGCTGCGGGATCACCAGGCCGTTGCCGAGCCCCACGAGCACCAGCGCGGCCATGATCCACGGCAGCCCGGCCCCCGCCGTGCCCAGCAGCAGCGCCAGGCCCGACGCGGTCACGATGCCGCCGATCATGACGACGATCAGGCCGTACCTCCCGACCAGGCGGGTCCCCAGCAGCGAGCTGATCGTGAACAGCACGCCCATCGGCGCGAACGCCAGCCCGGCCTGGAACGCGGTGAGCCGCAGCCCGCCCTGGAGCAGCAGCGTCAGCGTGAACATGAACGAGGCGAAGTAGGCCATGAACGCGGTGATCGCGCCGACGCCCGCCAGGTAGGAGTGCACCTTGAGCAGCGCCAGGTCCAGCACCGGCTGACCACCGCGCCTGCCCAGCACGTACTGCCAGCGCAGCGTCAGGCCCAGGAGGGGCAGGCTCGCGCCGATGCAGATCCACGTCCAGGCGGGCCAGCCCGCGCCGTTGCCGAGGCCGAGCGGCACCAGGACCAGCGCCAGCCCGGCGGCCAGCCCGGCCGCGCCGAGCAGGTCCAGCCGCGCGCGCCCGGCCGGCTCGACCCTGGGCAGCAGCCAGGCGGCCAGCGGCACCACGACCAGGCCGACGGGCAGGTTGATCAGGAAGATGACCCGCCAGCCCAGCCCGAACAGGTCGGCCGACAGCAGCAGCCCGCCCAGCACCTGGCCGGCGATCGAGCCGAGACCACCGGCCGCGCCGTACCAGCCCACGGCGCGGCGGCGCTCGTCCGGCGGGAAGACCGCGGAGATCATGGCGAGCACCTGCGGCACCATCGCCGCACCGGCCAGCCCCTGCAGCAGGCGGGCGGCGACGAGCTGGGCCGGGTTCAGCGCGATGCCGCACAGCAGCGACGCGATCGTGAACGCGACCACGCCGCCGATGAACATCCGCCGGTAGCCGTACCGGTCACCGAGCCGCCCGCCGGTGATCATGCCCGCCGCGTAGGTGAAGGCGTAGCCGCCCACGATGAGCTCCAGGGCGGCGGGGCTGGCGTGCAGCTCGCGTTCGAAGGACGGCGCGGCGACGTTGACCACGAAGAAGTCGAACTGGGCCATGAACCAGGCGGACAGAAGCACGGCCAGCGTCCCGCCGAATCTCATTCCAACCACGCTAGTGGGGTGGCCCCACAGGGTTTCCCGGGGGGGGTTCGTCCTACGACCGTCTCAATCCGTGTGACGGTCTGTGGTGGCTGGGGTCCTTAGGAGAGATACCTCCTCCGGAGGAGAAGAGGAACCGGCCCATGGTGGCTGGGGTCCCTTGGGAGGGATGCCCCGTCCGGAGACAAAAACGCACGGTCCCTCGTGGCTGGGGTCTCTCGGGAGGGCTACCTCCTCCGGAGGCGCGGAGGAGGACGGCCCGTCGTGGCTGAGGTCCCTAGGGAGCGATACCTCCTCCGGAGGCGCGGAGGACGACGGCCCCTCGTGGCTGGGCGGACACCCCTTCGGAGGAGCGGAAGAAGGCGGCCCGTCCCGGCAGAGGCCCCGGGAGGGACACCCCCTCCGGGGGGCGGAGGTTCGTGGGTGCCGCTGGCGGGGAGCGGGTGGGGCGGGCAGAGTGAAGGCATGGATCATCTTTCCCACTTCGGCCAGGAGATCCGCGCGTTCGAGGCGGCGTGCCGGGCCGCTGACTCCGGTCTGGTGCCGTCCTGTCCGGGCTGGGGCGTGCCCGATCTTGTCATGCATCTGGGCGGCGTGCACCGCTACCTGGTGTGGGTCATCGGCGACCGTCTCACCGAGCAGCCGGATCCCGCGGACCTGTCCTTCCTCGGTCTGCCGGCCGATCCGGTGGGCTGGCCGGATCCGGCGGGGGCACCGGCGACCGGGCCGCTGCCGGCCGGGCTGCTCGACTGGTTCGCGGAGGGCGCCGCCAAGCTGGGGGCCGCGTTCGCCACCACGGATCCGGGTGTGCCGGTGTGGACGTGGTCGGGTGAGCAGAGCGTCGGATTCTGGTTGCGGATGCAGACGATCGAGGCGGCCATCCACCGCTGGGATGCCGAAATGGTGGCGGGGACCGCCGGGCCGATGGACGCGGAGCTGGCGGCCGACGCGGTGGGGCAGACGCTCGAGGTGATGGCCCCGGCCCGGCGGGCCTGGACGGCGGCGCCGCCCGGAGCGGGAGAGACGTACGGCTTCCGGCAGAGCGACGGGCCGGGGCGGTGGACGGTCCGCTTCGACGGAGATGACGTGAGCCTCGTAGACGAGACCGACGTGAGCCACGTAGAAGGGGCCGACGTGGAATCGGACGGCTGTGACGTGGAGGTGGTCGGGACCGCGTCGGACCTCATGCTGTTCCTGTGGCACCGCATCCCGTACGAGCGGCTCGACGTGCACGGTGACCGGGCCGTGCTGGACCGATACTTCACCCTCGTCCCACCCGTCTGAGCGATCCCCCGGCATGCGGTGTTCGCCGTTCAGTCCAGCGTGTCGCCCAGTGACTCCAGGAGCTCCTTGAGCTCGCCGGCCAGGGCGGCGCGCCGGGGCTCGGGGAGCGCGGCGAGCAGGCGGCGCTCGGTCTCGACGTGATCGGGCAACACCCGGTCGATCAGCTCCCGCCCCTCTTCGGTGAGGGCGACATAGACGACTCGGCCGTCCTTCTCGCTGGGCGTACGGGACACCAGGCCCCGGGACTGGAGGCGGTCGAGGCGCTGGGTGATCGCCCCCGAGGTGACCATGGCCGACTTCATGAGCTCGGCCGGGGTCAACGACCGTCCATTGCGCCGCAGCGTGGCGAGCACGTCGAACGACGCCGAGTCGAGCCCGTGAGCGCTGAACGTACGGGTCAGCTCCGTGCCGATCAGCCGCGACAGCCGTGACAGCCGCCCGATGATCGCCATCGGCGACACATCCAGGTCAGGCCGCTGCTCGGCCCACTGCTCCAGCACCCGGTCAACATGATCAGTCACAACTCCACCCTATCGGATGTCTTAGCGGTGAGATACATTGTCTTAGTGCTAAGAAATCGACTTGCCCTGATCATGGTGACCGCGCTGGCCCCGGCCTTCTGGGGGACCACCTACCTCGTCACCACCGAACTGCTGCCGCCCGGCCGCCCGCTCCTGGCCGCGGTCGTCCGGGCCCTGCCCGCCGGGCTGCTGCTCCTCCTGCTCACCCGGCGCCTGCCGCAAGGAGTGTGGTGGTGGCGCGCGTTCGCGCTCGGCGCGCTCAACATCGGCTTGTTCTTCGCGCTGCTGTTCATCGGCGCGTACCGGCTGCCCGGCGGGGTGGCCGCGACCATCGGCGCGGTGCAGCCCCTCCTGGTCGCCGGCCTGTCCTCCGGCCTGCTCGGCGAGCGCCTGTCCGCGCGTACGGCGATCGCCGCCGTGGCGGGTGTGGCCGGTGTCAGCCTCCTCGTACTGCGGGCCGACGCCCGGTTGGACGCCGTCGGCATCGCCGCGGCGGCCGGGGGCGCGATCGTCATGGCCACCGGAGTCGTCCTCAGCAAGCGGTGGACCTCACCGGCGCCCCTGCTCGCGACCACCGGCTGGCAGCTGGTGGCCGGCGGCCTGCTGCTGCTCCCGGTGGCCCTCCTCGTCGAAGGACCGCCGCCCGCCGCACTGACCCCGGCCAACCTGACCGGGTACGCCTACCTCGCCGTCATCGGCTCGGCCGTCGCCTACTCCCTGTGGTTCCGGGGGATCCGCGCCCTCTCCCCCACCCACGTCACCTTCCTCGGCCTGCTCAGCCCGTTGGTGGCCACCGCGCTGGGCTGGCTCGCCCTCGGCCAGTCGCTCACCATCGCCCAGATCGTGGGCGGGCTCGTCGTCGTGGCGGCCCTCATCGCGGCCCAGACCAGCCGCCCTCGTCGCGGCCCAGAGCCTCATAACGACCCAGACCCTCGTAACAGCCCAGAGCAGAAGCCGTCAGGTCAAGCGGACGCGCACGCCGGTGATCGTCTGATCCCCACCCCCTGACCGTCCGATCCCCACCCCTTCATCTCTTACTGCCGATCAAGGAGAAAGCATGCGCATCACCGTGTTCGGAGCGGCGGGCAGCGTCGGCTCTCGCGTGGTGGCCGAGGCGCTGTCCCGTGGCCACGAGGTCACCGCCGTCGTACGCGACCCGGCCCGCTTCCCGTCACTGCACCCCGGCGCCCATCCCCAGGTCGGCGACGCCGCTCATGTCGAGGACGTGACCAGGCTCGGCACCGGTCGGGATCTCGTGATCAGCGCGACCCGCCCGCCCACCGGCCGCGAGCACGATCTCGTCACGACCGCCAAGGCGCTGCTGGCGGGGCTCGCGGGGACCGGCGTCCGGCTGCTGCTCGTCGGCGGGGCGGCCGGGCTGACCGTTCCCGGGTCCGGCGGGCGTACCGTGCTCGACGACCCGCGCTTCATGTCCGACGCCTACCGTGACATCGCGCTGGCCTGCGACGACCAGCTCAAGGCATGCCGCGCGGAGACCGGTGTGGACTGGGCGTACCTGAGTCCGGCCGCGCTGCTGGCGCCGGGCGAACGTACCGGCGTCTACCGGCTGGGGGCCGACGAGCTGCTCATGGACGCCGAGGGGAACTCGGCGATCTCCATGGAGGACCTCGCGGTCGTGCTGCTGGACGAGGCGGAACGACCCACGCACCACCGGGTCAGGTTCACCGCCGCGTACTGACGCCACCCGGCGCCACGAACGGCAGCCGGCATCGCTGACGTCAGCGGACGTCAGCCGCCCGCGCGGCGGGCCCGCACCATCCGGCGGCGGCATCAACGGTTCCCGATCAGCCGTGTGGTCTCGTCGTCGGCGGGGAAGTACGCCTCGACGGCGACCCCTTCGAGGGTGATGTCGAACGCCGCGCCGAACGTCGTGATCGTACTGAAGAAGCAGAGCTCGTCCCCCCGATGCGTGATCCGTACGGGCAGCGCGATGTCGGCGGGGTCGGGCAGCGGCGCCTCGCCATCGTCTCCATAGGCCAGCAGCTCCTCGTAGAGCGCGCTCAGCTCCGGATCCCCCGCACGGGTGACCTGCCTGGCGAGCCGGGGCAGCAGGAACCCGCGAACCTGCGCCAGGTTCCGCACGCGCGGCGCGAACCCGTCCGGGTGCAGGCCGAGTCGCATCATGTTCACCGGCGGCTCCAGGAGGGCCGGGGCCACGTCGTCGAGGAAGACGTTCATGGCGTCGTTGGCCAGGAGCAGGTTCCACCGGTGGTCCAGAGCCATCGCCGGATACGGCTCGTGCCCGCGCAGGATCCGCTGGAGCGCCTCGTGCGCCTTGCCCAGGTCGGGGTCGTCAAGCGGGCGCTCGGGGTAGATGGGCGCGTACCCGGCCGCGAGCAGCAACCGGTTGCGCGCACGGAGCGGCACATCGAGCTGCTCGGCCAGGCGCGACACCATGGACCGGCTGGGGATCGTCCGCCCGGTCTCGACGAAGCTGACGTGGCGCGCGGACACGTCGGCCTGGAGGGCCAGGTCGAGCTGCGTGAGCCCGCGCCGGTGCCGCCAGTCCCGCAGTAGGTCCCCTATCGGCTGATCCATGTGCATAGTGGCCGGTTCTACCTGGCCCGCCGGGGTGGTGTCGATTACCTGCCATGTCATGCCCGCCTCGTTGACTGCCCGATTTTAGACAGTTTACAAGCCTTTGACCGTTTTGTTAGTGTTCGTCCCGCCTAATCCACTCACCCGCGTGGAGCCGGGGACCCAAGTTCCCTCTGGGGCGAATCGGCATCGCCGTAGGGCCACTTCCAGGCCCGAGCCCGTCAGCTAACCCGGTAGGCCGTATGGAAGGACACAGCAGTGGCTCCCCTCGCCATCTGCCTGGCGGCTGCCGTCGCCGGGCTCACTCTGGCCGCTCCGGCTCACGCCGCCCCCACCACCCCGGCCGACCCCACCACCCCTGCCGGCCCCACCACCCCTGCCGGCCCCACCACCCCTGCCGGCACCGAGAGCAAGCCCGTCCAGCCGATAAGCCAGACCACTCCGGCCTGGAAGGTCGCCCTCAAGTTCGCCATGAAGAAGCGCGGCATCCCGTACGTCTGGGGCGGAACCAGCGACAGCGGCTACGACTGCTCCGGGCTCATGCTCAGGGCGTACGAGCGCGCCGGGATCGAGTTGCCGCGCACCACGACGGAGCAGTACGCCGCGTACTCCAAGAAGATCTCCTGGGACCACCTCAAGCCAGGCGACCTGGTCTTCTTCCACGGGCTCGGGCACGTGGGAATGATCTCGAAACCCGGATACATGGTGCACGCACCGCACACCGGAGACGTGGTCAAGGAGGAGAAGCTCTCCGACTGGCGCAGGGACTCGTTCGCGGGCGCCGTACGGCCGGACCCCAAGGGCGTGCGGCTCTCCATCGAGCAACGCAAGACCGCCATGCTGGCCACCAGCCTGCGGCCAACGGCGGGGGCCCTGCAGATCAAGGTCCGCTAGCGCCCCGGCTCAGCGACGGAAGCCGTCACGGCGTGCGGAACCCCCGGAAGGTCACGGGCTTGCGGGTCTCGAAGCCGAGCCGCTCGTACAGGGCGATCGCGCCGGTGTTCGCCTCGGCCACGTGGATGAAGGGCCGTTCGTCACGAGCCACGATCCGCGTGACGAGCGCACCGACCAAGCGGGCGGCATGGCCTCGCCCGCGTGCCTCGGGGGCGGTGCAGACGGCGCTGATCTCTGTCCACCCCGGCGGCCGGAGTCGCTCACCCGCCATCGCCACCAGGGTGCCGTTGTCGCGGACGCCGAGATAGGTGCCGAGTTCGCGGGTACGCGGCCAGAACGGCCCCGGCTTGGCCCGCGCGACGAGGTCGAGCATCTCGGGCACGCTGTCCCTGTCGAGTTCGACCACCTCGGTGCCGGTCTCGGCGGGGCGGCGACTGCCGCCGGACCAGGTCATCTGGCGGCCTTCGAGGACGAAGACCGGCTCCCAGTCCGGCGGTGGCACCGACGCGCAGCTGAACATGTCGGCGAGCTCGCCGCGGCCGAGCAGCCGGGCGAGGTCGGCCCACTCCCGCTGATCCGGGTCGGCGGTCACCGCGGAGAAGGTCGCGACATCCGGCTGGTAGGTGGCCGCTCCGCCGAGCCGGCGGGCATGGTGCGCGTGGTGACCGCGCAGCGATGCGCCCACCGGGTCATCGAGCGCGGTGGCGTCCCGGTTCGCCATGGTGCTGTGCCTCTCGTGTCGTACGGGGCTGACGCCGGCCCAGCCGGCCGGCGATCAGGTCCAGCCGGTCATCCTACGGGCACAAGGCAGCTACTTCGCCCGGCTGGAAAGCGGCGAGTGGCAGGTGATGTCGGCGGCGGGCAGGGTGCCGTCGCCGAAGTAGGTGTTCACCGCGTTCTCCACGCAGATGTTCGGCAGGCGGCCGAAGATGCCGTGCATGCGCACATCCTGAAGGGTGACCAGGCGGGAGGCGGACATCGCCCGGTGCAGGTTCACGCCTTCCTGGTAGACGGTGCGGGTGTCGCGGGTGGCCTGGACGATCAGGGCGGGGACATCGTTGCGCACGATGGTTCTGGGCTCGCGGGGCGGCGCCCAGAACGCGCACGCCGTGATGTTGTTCGCGTACGGTCCGAACACCGGCTGGTCGGCCCGGCTGTGCTGGATGTTGCGCCAGTACCATTCCGGATCGCGCGGGACGGCGGCGTCGCCGCAGATCACGGCCGCCTGGCTGGACAGGTCCCGCGGCTGCCCCTTCAGCATGAAGCGCAGTTCGTCGTCGAAGTCCTTGCTGGGCTGGATCGCCTTGCCCGCGGCCGCGTCGGCGATCTGCCGCACCCGTCCGGCCAGGTAGGGGTTGTAGCGGGCGTCGGGCAGCAGCGTGAACAGCGTCATGGGCAGAAAACGCTCGTCGAGGAGGTGCTCGCCGATGCGGATCGGCGACCTGGCCGACTGTTCGATCAGGTCCTCGACCCGGGCTCGCACCTGCTTCCCGGTCGCGCCGAGGTGGTATTCGGCGTCGCGGGCCGCGGTCCAGTCCGCCCAATCGTCGAGCGCGGCCTCGTTGAGCGGCGCGCTGTTCCTGATCGACCCGGCCATGTAAGCGGCCGGATCGATCGCGCTGTCCAGCACGATCCGGTCGCTGCGCCGCGGGAACATCTGGGTGAAGACCGCGCCGATGTAGGTGCCGTAGGACATGCCGAAGTAGGAGAGCTTCGTCTCACCCAGGGCGCCGCGGATGATGTCCATGTCCCGCGCGGTGTTGCGGGTGGTGATGTGGGCGATCCTGTCGCCCTCCTTCCGCGCGCACCGTCGCGCGAGATCGGCCTGAGTCCGTACGGAGTCGAGGAAGTCTCCTCTGTCCAGCCCGGCCGACCAGAGCATGTGCCCGATGGGCCACGCGCAGTCGATCGCTTCACTCCGCCCGACGCCCCGGGGATCCATGCCGATCAGGTCGCAGCGGGAGGTGACCTCGGGACTCATCGCCCCTCTGATATAGAGCATGAAGTGCAGGCCCTCGCCGCCGGGTCCACCGGGGTTGGAGAGCATGGCCCCGCGCCGGTGCTCGGTGTCGGTCGCCTTGAGCCGGGAGATCGCCACCTTGATCGTGCGGCTCCGCGGCTCGGCGTAATCCAGCGGCACCGTGACCTCGGCGCATTGGGCACCCGCCTGGTCCAGGGCGGCATCCCCGCAGGCTGTCCACTCGACATCCTGCTCGTAGAAGCGGCTTAAGGTCTCGGCGCCGGCGACCCCGGTCCCGGTCAGCACCCCGGCACCTACCGCCAGCGCGGCGAGCACAGCAGCTACCCGTTTCATTCATCGTCCTCAGATAAGGGGATTTTGGGTACGCCACAGCCCTTGGGCGCACCTCAATGGCATGCAAGCAACCGTAGTTGACTAATTTCCACTTAGTCAACCTGAGTTGCTTCTGTGCCTGAGTGTCGGGCAGGCGCGCCTTCATCTGCTCCGGGCTCATGCTCAGGGCGTACGAGCACGCCGGGATCGAGTCGCCGCACACCACGACGGAGCAGTACGCCGCGCACTCCAAGAAGATCTCCTGGGACCACCTCAAACCAGGTGACCTGGTCTTCTTCCACGGCCTCGGGCGCGTGGGAATGATCTCGAAACCCGGATACTTGGTGCACGCACCGCACTGCGGGCGGCCCGCGCCCTCAGCTGCAGATTCCCGCCCCGTAGCGCCTCGGCGGGTCGCCGTCTCCGGCAACCGCTCGACAGCGGCCGGCCGGCGAGCGGATGGAGGTCACACGGTTCTTCTCGTCTTCTCCTCCTCCACCAGCCATGGCGGCTTGGCCTTCTGCGGCGGCCGGTACAGCCGTTTGACGGTGATCGCCAGCGGGACGAGCGAGACGACGATGAGCAGGACCACCACCACGTCGAGGACGTCACTCTGGGGGAGCCAGCCGTAGGCCAGCGCCAGGGTCCACATCGCCAGAGCGATGGCGGCGGGGCGCTGGGCGAAGCCGAGGTTGCGGAACTCCCTGGGCAGCTCGTGATCGAAGTAGCGGCGCGACCAGCCACTGGCCGCGCCCGCCCGGTGGAAGCGGGCGTGGTTGACGAGCGCGGCGACGGCCGCGAGGGCGGTGACGAGCACCGCCCACACGGGCGCCTGGGGGAAGGCGTCAGCCAAAGAGCTTGTTCCATCCCTTCTTGATTCCGGAGCCGATGGATTTGGCGGCGTTGATCACGGGTTTTCGGGCTTTGTCGTAGCCCCAGATGGCACCGTCGCCGACCCAGCCGCCGACCACGCCGCCGACGACCGCTCCGCCGAAGCCGCAGGCGACCGCGAGCGTACCCGCGCTGACCGAGCCGCACGCCCCCGCCGCCACGGTGGCCCCCAGATAGGAGCCGCCGGCGGCGAAGCCGCCGCGAACGGACGCGCGGGTGACCTTCTCACCGGTGTTGAGGTCTTCGCGGCCGGCGTCTCTGGACCATTGGGTGAGCCCGCCGTCGACGGCGGTGGCCACGAAGCCGAATCTGTTCAGGATGCCTCCGGCCTTGCCCAGGCGGCCGGCCCACTTGATGGCGCGAGCCTCCGTCCGCAGGGCCCTGACGTCGTACCACTTGCCGACAGCGCTGAAGAGCCAGCGGAAGCCGACCCAGCCCTTGGGCATGTTGCGGGCGGTGTTCCTGAGCGCGTCGGCCTTGGCCATGCCGTTGAGGAAGACGCTCATGCTGCCCTGGTTGAAGTACTCGGATCCGGCGCCGAGGCCGTAGGCGAGCCAGCCGAGCGCGGTGACCTTCTTCGGGTTGACCGAGGACCAGAGCGTGTCCTGCGTGGTCTTCTGCAGCGGAGTGTAGACGCCGCCGCTGGGGCCGGAGCGGTGCGGCGCGCCGCCACCGCCGCCGCCTCCACCACCGTGACCGCCGCCACCGCCGCCGTTCCCGCCGCCGCCGAGGAGCGAGAGAAGCCCGAGCAGGAAGAGGACCCACCACGCCCACCACCACTTGCCGTCCGGGTCGGTGAAGGTGACCGGGTTGTTGTTGGCGTAGGAGTAGCCGTTCATCTGCTGCGGATCCTTGTGGTCGATGACCGGGTCCACGCTGATGAAGCGGCCGATGACGGGGTCGTACTCGCGGGCTCCCAGATGCACCAGGCCTGTGGCGGAGTCGTCGGTGCCGCCGACGAAGCCGCGTTCACTCGGCCACGCACCGCCCTGGAGTTCGCCCCTGAGCTGGCCGAACGGCTTGTACCTGCGCTGGGTCACGGACTGCGTGGCCGCGTCGATGGCCAACTCCCCCGTGCCGTGGTGATCGTTGGCCACGAAACTGACGCCCTTGACCGTCCTGACCGCGACCTGGACGGTGTCGTGGACGTAGAAGCGGGTGCCCTCCACCTTGTCGGCCGCCTGGTCGAGGCGGAGCTCCATGCCGGGCAGGTAGAGGGTGGTACTCCCGGGGTCGCGGCGCAGCAGCCGGTTGCCCTCGACGTCGTAGACGTAGCTGCTGACCTTGCCGCCCTCGGTGACCTTGCTCAGCCTGCCTTCGGCGTCCCATTCAAGCTTCTGGGCGTTGCGGCTCGTGGTGTTGCCGATGGCGTCGTAGGTGAAGGTGTCGGTCCGCGCTCCGGCCGCGCCGGTCTGCTCCACCGAGGTCAGCGTGTGCGGCTGGGGCGAGCCGGGCGCCGGGTAGCGGTACGTACGGACGGTGTCGGTCGTGCCGTGTTCGACCTCCTTGGTACGGTTGCCGGTCACGTCGTAGGAGAAGGACTGCCAGTACGGCTGGGACCCGCCCATGGTGGGGGTCTGCGCGCACATGGCAGTGGCCTGGGTCCACGCCTCGGTGAGCCGGCGCAGGTGGTCGAAGGTGAAGCACTGGGTGTCGGTGCCGTTCCTGGACGTGTCGGACGCGCGCAGCACGTTGCCCGCGTCGTCGTAGGTGTAGCTGACGTTCCTGTCGACGCCTGCCACGTCCTCGCGGTCGGTCCTGGCGGAGGCCAGACGCTGGGTGCCGTACTCGTAGCTGTTGGTGATCCAGACCTTCTTGCCGCCGGTGCTCAGCTCGTACTGCTCGGGCTTGCCGGTGAGGCTGTGGACGGACTTGGTCACATAGCTGGTCAGACCGCTCGTCGTGGTGGGCCTGCGCAGGTCGTCGTAGGAGTACACGACGGTCTCCGCGGCCAGGCCGCCGGCGGCGGGGAAACTGTTCGACTGCACGGTGCCGTCGAACTTGTAACGGGTGTCGAACACGTACGAGCCCGCCAGCGAGCCCTCGGAGGAGGGGACGCTGACCGTGGTGCGAATGGCCCGCTCCATGTTGTCGTAGGCGTTGACGGTGATCGTGTACGCCTGGCCGCCGTCGTACCTGGTGGTGCTGGACAGCTGCCCCTTGTGCACGGTGTCGTAGGTGCGCGAGGTCAGCAGCGGCCCGGTCGGGCCGTCCTTCCTGGTCTCCAGCTTGCGGCCGAGCGCGTCGTAGGAGGTGAACACCTTCTGCCCGCGCGCGTCCTCGGTGGTGATCAACCGATCCAGGTCGTCGTACGTGAGGCGGCTCGTCCCCTTGTCGGGGTCGTCCACCCGGATCTCCCGGCCGCGGACGTCGTAGGTGTGGTTCCAGACGTTACCCGCGGGATCCTTGACGGTGGCGAGCTTGCCCAGCGGCGTGTAGGTGTAGGTGGTCTTGTCGTAGTCGCCGGTGGGATCGGAGCCGTGGTACTGGCGCACCTCGGCGAGCTGGTCGCGGGCGTCGGTGTAGCTGGTCGTGGCGGTGTCGCCGGCAGGCGGATCCACGGTGATCCAGTTGCCGCCGTACGTGGTGGTGGTGCGCCACCGCTCCCGGGTCTCGCCGTTGCCGACGAGGAACCGCTCCAGCGTGCGCCGGTTCCGGCCGTCGTACTCGAAGGCCTTCTGCGACTCGACGTTGCCGTCGAACGCGCCGAACAGCGTGGTGGACGGAGCGCCCGTGGAGTAGTACTGGCCGTACTCGCGGGCGACGTTGCCCCGCGTGTCGTAGAACTTGTCGCTGATCAGCCGGCCGCCGTCGGGGCCGGGCTCCTGCGTCTGGCGCAGCCGCTGCCAGCCGTCGTACAGCTCGTACGTGGGCGGTGCCTGCCCGCCGTCGGCGGTCAGCCGGCGGGTGCCGATGGCGATGATCTCGCCGTCGACGATGCGGTAGCTGAACTCCAGGTTGGGGGTCTGGTCGGCCTTGGACCGGTCGGCCATCCAGACCTTGAGCAGCCGGCCGAGCGCGTCGTACTCCTGGTCGACCCGCCGGTTGTTGGCGTCGACGCGCGCGGTCTCCGCGCCGAAGGCCGGGTCGCGCTCCTCGGAGGTGACGTGCGCGCCCGTGGGCAGGGGCGGGCCGGTCACCTTCACCGCCGTGGTCACCCCGTTGGTATCGGTATAGGCCGTGGTGGTGACGTTGCCCATCGCGTCCTTGGAGGTGAGCTCACGCCCGTAGCCGTCGAACGTGGAGCTTTCCGTGGCCACGTACGCCGGCTTGCCCGCGTCGAATCCCGCGAGCTTCTCGCTCGTGGAGATGTCGCCCTTCGCAGGCGCGGCGGCGAGCGCGCCCCCGTCGTAGTAGGTGCGGTTGTCCTCGATGAGGTGCTTGGCGGGGTCGGGGGTGACCGAGCAGGCGACGGAGACGGTCTCCATGCGGGCGACCAGGTTCAGGATCCAGGCGTTCTCGTTGCGGGCGTACGTGGTGCGCGCGCAGCGGTCGTCGTCCGCGGTCGCCAGGTCTCCCAGATCGCTGAGCGTGGTGGCCAGCCCGGCCGTCGTCTCGTACGTGGTGTTCGTCTCGGTCTCGCGCCACTTGTCCGAGCCGAGCGCGGTCCAGGTGTGGGTCTTGCCGGTGCCGACGAGGTTGGCGGTGACCGTGCCCCAGCTCCTGGTGCGGCTGGCGGTCTGGTGCCGCCACGGCGTGTTGACCGTCTTGACCTCGGCGGTCCCGCCGGGCTTGGTGTATTCGACCTTCTTCAGTTCGAAGCCCTGAAGGGCGTCGTGGTCGACGTGGCTGCCGCCCTCGCCGTCGGAGACGGTGACCCGTTTCTCTCCGCCGGAGGCGTCGAGGCGGTCGCCGTCCATGCCGCGCAGGTACCAGGTGTCGGTCTGCGAGCGCAGGTCGCCCTGCCCGCCGGCCTCGACCCGGACGTGGCCGTAGCCGCGCCACTGCGACCAGGTCTTGTACTTCTCCTTCGTCATGCCGTCGTCGTCGTCGAAGTGCCAGGCCGCGCCGTCCAGGTACTCGTACGTGGTCAGCATGTCGGGCGACTTGGCCGTCCGGTCGCTCCGCACGACCTGCGTGACCACGTACTTGTGGAACCAGTCGGTGATCGGGTCCTCGTGGCCGGCGGGCGTCCACTTGACCGGGAAGCAGCGCCTCGTGTTGGTCTCCGGCTTGGGCAGCGAGTCCAGCGTGCAGTCGGGCTCGGAGTAGTTGACGTCGATCTGGCCGCCGGATTCGTCGTAGATCGCGCCGATTCGGTACTTGATGTACGGGGCGATGTCGTCGCCCAGCTTGTCCACCCGGTTGGGCAGCTGAACGTGGTTGAAGGTGACCGGCGGCAGCGTGATCGGCGGGGTGGCGGCGTGCCCGGTGTGCTGGATCGACTTGACCAGCAGCGCCTTGTCGATGTCGGCGTCGCCCCACAGGTGGTCGATGGCCCAGGAGTCCACGTCACGGTAGGCGCCGTCGGCCTTGATCACCTGCGTCGTGACCTTGGTCAGCCGCTTGCGCGACCAGAACGTGGGCGCCAGCGTGCCCTTCGTGCCCTTGCACTCGGTCTCGGCCGCGCAGTTGAGGTCGAACGGAACGTCGGGCCACATCGTCGGCCGGTCGTCGATCTTGTCCGCCGCGCAGTCGAAGTCAGAGGTCGGCACGCAGCGCTCGGAGACGCCGAACAGCACCTTGGCCGGGGCCTTCGCGGTGAACAGCGTGTCGGAGCGCTGGCCGTACTCGATCCGGTCGAGCCAGCCGCCGCGGTCGTACGGGGTGTCGTCGGCGGGCTTGAGGTTGCGGCCGTAGCGGTTCGTCTCCTGGGTGTACCAGTAGCTGATGGCGTTGCCGTGCGGGTCCACAACGTAGTCGAGGTTCCACCGGTAGGCCTGCTGGCACCACGAGGAGGCGAAGGAGTCGCCGTGGCAGGGCTCGCCGGAGTCGTCGCCGAACACCGGGTGCGTCCACGCCGACCTGGTCTCGGCCTTGCCGCTGGACCAGCCGGGCAGGCGGTTGAGGCCGAAGAAGTACTGCACGCCGTCCGGCGTGGTGACCTTCCAGTACTCGCCGTTGTCGTCGCCGTTGCCCTTGCCGGTGTCCTTGAGCCGCTCGACCTTCGTGCCGTCGTCGGACTTCATCCGCCAGGTGTCGTCGCCCGCCTGGACCAGCTCGCCGCCCTTGCCGTTCCAGCTGATCACCGCGTTGTCGTAGCCCCAGCACAGGTCGCCCGGCGGAGTGCCCCACTCGTCCTTCGGCGCGCCGTCGTCGGCGCACGGCTTGTACTGCCGCTGGATGTAGCCAGGCCAGAAGTCGAAGCCCTCACCCACCCAGGACGGCTGGTTGTTGGTGTTGGAGGTGCGGCCGTCCATGGAGCCGGACGAATACGACAGCTCCACCTTGGGTGCCAGCTCGCCGGGCACCGGCGGCACGCGCATCGGGTACGTCCAGGAGAAGTCACCCGATTGCTCCGAGACGTCCCAGCTCGCCGACGGCGCCAGTTGGGTCGCCTTGTAGTCACCCTTGTCGCTGGATTCGCCCGCGACCGCGGCCACGACGGTCTCCCCCGTCGCCGCGAACGTCTGAGCCCGCGCGTCGCCGAGCTCGGTCCCGGTACGGCAGCCGGGGGCGTCAGGCGTCGTCACCGCGCAGGCGGGCAGCCGGACCAGGTGCAACCTGCTGGCATACGATCCGCCGAACCGGGCGGCGGCCGCCTTCCTGTCCAGTTTCACCTTGGCGGTGCCGTCCGGCGCCGTCACCTCGAACAGCAGGCCGTCACCCGGCAGCTGCCGTACCTTGGTGCCCTCCAGCGCCTTCACGACCGGCTGCTCCTCCGCGGGGCCGGCCGTGGATTTCCCCGCGGGATCGGGTAACCGGGGTTTCGCGGTGACGGGCTTGCCCGTGACCACACGTTCCTTGCTGTGGACCCCCGGCCGGTTACTGATCTTGACATCGGCCTGGGCCGTCCGCGGAGCCACCAGCGACCCCGCGAACACCACCAGCGCCGTGAAAATGGACAACCTACGCTGCGCAACGCGGTACATGGACGTCCTTCCGCCCGGCCGCCCCATGGGGCGGCCGGGGTCGGTTAACAGGTCAGGGGCCGGTGTCGGTGTCCAGCTCGGCGCCGCCGGCCAGCATCTGGATCTGCTCCTCGGAGGCGATGCCCTGGAAGGCCCACACGTCGTCGATCACGCCGGGCCAGTACTCGCCCCAGACGCCGTCCGACTTGCTCCGGCCGAGTTGCAGGCCCTTGCCCGCGTTGAAGCCGCGGACGTTGAAGCGCCAGGACGCCTGGTCCTCGGTCTGCTCGAGCTCGCCGTTGACGTAGAGCCGCATCTGGTCCTGGAAAGCGTCATAGACCAGCGCGACGTGGTCCCAGGAGAAGCCGGACTGGAAGGCCGAATGTTCGGCGGTCGGTCTGGCGGCTCCGCTCTCGTCCTTGTCTGGGATCTCGATCTGGTAGCCGCCGGCGTTGGCCGGGTCGGCCGCGTCGGGCCGGTAGCGCAGCGTGAACGCGCTGTTCACCGCGCCCTCTTCGCTGAGGATCGCCGCCGGGCCGGTCGGCCGTCCCGCGGTGGTCACCCAGCCGGCGACGGTGAAGCTGTCGTCGGTGCGGATGGCGGGCACGGAGGTGGCGGCGTAGTCGCCATCCCCGTCCAGCACCAGGCCGCCGGGCGGGGTGCCGACCCAGCCGGCGCTCTGGTCGATGCGCGCGTTGCCGTACAACGTGACGTGCCGGCCCAGCGGGCTGTCGTCCGCCGCGATGGTGAGCGGGGAGCCGCCGGCCAGCGTGGCGATCTCCGAGTCGGTGACGATCTGGTCGAACAGCCGCACCTCGTCGAGGTCGCCGGGGAAGAACGAGCTCGCCGAGCCGTACCAGCCCGCACCGATCATGACCGGGCCGCTCGCGTTCCAGCCCGTGGTGAACGCGGTCGTGGAGTTGAGCTTGCCGTTGACGTACAGCTTGATCTGCTTGGCCGTGGCGTCGTAGACGCCGGCCAGGTGTGTCCACACACCGCCCTGCGGGACGGCCGTCGACTGCGCCCTGACGATCGTCGCCGAGGTGGTGTCGTTGCCGTACCTGTTGAAGATCCAGCGGTCGTAGCTGGAGGAGTAGTAGATCTCGAAGCCGTTGCGCGCCGTGCCCGCCTGGGTGGCGATGATCGCGGCCTGTTTCGGCTTGGTGGCCGGGAGCTTGGCCCAGGCGGTGACCGTGAAGCTCTTGGTGGTGTCCAGCACGGACCCGGCGGTCTTGAGATAGCCGGTGGTCCCGTCGGGGTGCGCGGCGAGGCCCTGCCGACCCGCTGTCCCGAAGGTGACCGTGCCGACCTTGGTCGCCGGGTACAGGCCGTTGCTCTCCTCGGCCCGGGTGGCGCCCGCCGCCTCGTCCAGCTTCCAGTACGCCTTGCTGTCCCGGACGGCCGAGGCCGAGTCGTTCAGCTTCCACCTGGCCTTGACCACCGGGTGCTGGGTGAACAGGTCGCCGATCTCCTCAGTGGTGATGATCCGGTCGAAGAGCCGGACGTCGTCCATCTCCCCTGAGAAGAAGTTGCCGAGCCCGCCGTCGTAGGAGGTGACGCCCAGGTGTACCGGGCGGCCGGCCGCCCACGGAGTGGTGAAGGCGGTAGTCGCCTCCAGCCTGCCGTTGACGTACAGCTTGATGTTCTTCGCGACCGAGTCGTAGACGCCGACCAGATGTGCCCACTCGCCGCCCTGCGGAGAGGCGGCGCCGACGGCTCTGGTGATGGTGGCGCTCGTGTTGTCCGCGCTGAGCCGGTTGAAGATCCACCGGTCGTACGACGCGGAGTAGTACAGCTCGAAAGCCGGGCGGGCCACGCCGGGCTGGGCGACCAGGACACCGGTGCCGGGTTTGGTCTCGGGCAGCCTCGCCCAGGCCGACACGGCGAAGCTCTTGGCGGTGTCGAGCACGGGAGCCGCGGTCACCGCGTAGCCGGTGCTGCCGTTGGTCTGCATGGCGGTCTTGGAGACCCCGTCCACACCGAGCGTCACCCCGCCGTTGAGCGTCGCGGGGAAGGCCCCGGTCGCGTCCGCGACCTGCGTGGATCCGTCGGGCTCGTCCAGCTGCCACTCGGCCTTGGCGGGCGATCCGGTCTTCACCCTGAACGCGTAGCGGCCGATCTCGCTGTTGTTGCCCGCCGCGTCGAACGCCTGCACCGTGATGTAGTTGACCCCGGCGTGGTCGGGGGCGACGTCCAGTGTCACCGGGCCGCCCGCGGCGGCCGGCTTGCGCTCGATCGCTTGCGTGGGGTTGCCGTTGATGCCGAACCAGTATTTCGTCACGTCCGCCGAGGCCGAGTCGGCGGTGAACGCCCCATACCTGCCCACGCCGTCGTACCACGGGTCGGCCTCGTTCTCCGGATCGGACTCCGGATAGGCCGTCGAGCTCACGACCGGGGCCGCGGGCACGTTCTTGTCGTAGGTGAAGTAGCAGGCCGTGGCATCACCGGTGTAGCTCCACGGGCTGTACTGGAAGCCGTCCCAGGTCCGCACCGCCCACGAGATCGTCTTCTTCTCCGGGATCGTCGTCGGCAGCTTCACCTGGAACGTCGAGCCGGTGGTCTTGGGGCCGACCTTGCCCGACTGCCACTTCACCGCGCCGTCCCACGAGGCCACGAACTCGGCGTAGACCTTCTTGGCATCCGCGGAATCGGCGTCGTGCAGCACCGCGTACAGGGTCGGCGGCACCCGCACGGCCGGGGCGGGAGAGTACACGCACTTGCCGCCCGGACTCATCGTCAGGTTCGACTGCTTCGGCTGCGGTGGCGGGGTGTTGTAGTTGACCCGCAGCCAGGCGTCGTCGGCGAAGCGCTTCCAGCCGTACGCGTCCGTCTCATAGCCGGCGCGCAGCCCGAACGTCGTCGTCGACCACTTGCCCGACGAGGCCTTCTTCACCGCCGCGGTCGCGTCGAACTCCACGTCACCGGCCGGGCAACTGGACGACCAGCCCTTGGCCACGTCGCGCGTGTCGAGGTGGTCCTGCCAGTTGTCGTCGGTGGAGTTCCAGGTCGAGCCGTCGCCGAACGCCTTGGTCAGCCAGAGCTGCACGGTCCTGCCGTCACAGGAGTACGACCAGGTCTCCTTGGCCACGAACTCGGCCGAGATGATGTACTTGCCCGCGTACGCGCTGGTCGGCATGCGGTAGAAGATCCGCTTGACGTCACGGGGCGCGCACTTGGAGTCGCCCTCGCACAGGCCCAGCCCCGCGTCGGACTTGCCGCCGAACTTGTAGTACGACTCGCTCGGGTACGTCTTCGACACGTACGCCCACGCGGACGCCTTGACCGTCTTCCACACCGGATCGATGTACACCGGGAACTGCGTGTTCGGGTCGTTCAGCAGCGCCGTGTCGGGGGTCAGCGTCAGCTTCTCGTCACCTACGGCCGTGCCCAGCTCGGCCACCCGCGACGACGTGGACGGCCCGCGGGCCAGATCCTCCTTCGCGGCGGCCTCGGGCCGGCGCGAATCCCACATGATCGCGCCGGGCGCCTCGAAGACCTTGCCGCCGCTGCCCTTGTCGACGGCGGTGAGCAGACCGCCCTCCGTGCTCCTGACATCCATGCCCTTGCCCGCCAGCCCCAATGTCAGCTTGGCCAGCGCGGGGTTGGCGGCCGCCTGCCGGTCCTTGACGACCAGGGTGTGCGCGAACCCATCCACATCCGCCCGCACCACGAGATCGACGCCTGTAAGCACCTCTCGGTAGAGCGCAGAGTCGCCCCGCAACTCCGGCTCTGGCAGCTTGCCCGGCCAGGTCAGCGCCATCTCCCTGCCCGCGTACGACATTCGCGCCAGCGGCGCGTCGCCGCCGCCGGAGACGGCCAGCCCGACGGTCGCCGCCTTCGGCCCGATGGATCCGTCGGAACGCCTCACCATCGTGGTGTCCGGCGCCGCCCAACCACCGTCCTGCCGGACCCGGACCGGCCGCAGATGCTCGACCGCGCTGAAGCTACCGTCCGGATTGGCGAAGACCTCCCTGCTCTCCCCCCGTTTGGAGAGCACCTCCACCTGCTTGCCCGACTCCCGGGCCAGCGCCCGAGCCGACTCGTCGGACGCCGCGACAGGGTCGGCCACCGAAGCGTGTGCCGGTGGTGTCTCCCTTGGACCATCGATGACCACTAATAGGGCAACCGAAAGTGACCAGACAGCACACAATGCTGCCCGGCTCCGTAACCCGGACATGGGCCTCACTTGGATAAGGCGGAACCATCCGTCCCGCGCGTCAGATCAATCGGCTTGATCATCAGCCAGCTGACAGCCCTAGTCAATATCTGTTTATGTGAAATTTATGGGATTTGCTAAGTCGGCAGGTCAATCCGCCCCCCGGACGGAGCCGGGAGCGGCGCGCGTAGAGATTTCATCAATATTCGGGCTTCGGCTATAGAAGCTTTACGAAATTCGGGCTTCGGCTATAGAAGCTGTCACAAGCAGCCACGTGCTCTCGCGAGAGACATTCGAGGCATGAGCGGAAGGACACTCGATCCGTGCTCCTCAGCGCGCGAGTGGTCCGCCTGGTCCGGCTCCCCTGATGCCATGTTCCATGGCCCTATCTGCGATTCGCCATTACCTGCGATGTAATCGACACCACCCCGCGGCCGCTGTCAGCGTTCTCCCATGACGAGCAGCAAAGAACTGATCATGTCCGGCTTCGCGGAGTTCGCCGCGGGCAACATCGAGGTGCTCCAGACACTTCTGCGCGAGGACTTCATCGAGCACAGCCCGGGCAACCCGTCGGGCAGGCGCGCCTTCATCGACTTCATCAGGGACTCCCCGGTGGCCGCCTCCCGGCTGGAACTCAAGCGGGTCGTCGCGGAAGGCGATCTCGTGGTGATGCACTATCACCTGATCCCCCGGGAAGGCGGGCGCGGCTTGGCGGTCGTGGACTTCTGGCGCGTCGAAGACGGCCTGATCGCCGAACACTGGGACGTGGTCCAGCCGGTCCCCGAACCGCGGGAAGTGCCACACGGCATGTTCTAGGGAAGCGGCTCGGCGGCGCCCGGTGGCCAGATGCCGACGTCCAGGAGCTTGTGGGCATAGGAGTACGCCACGAGCTGGCTCCGGTTGCTGCAGGCGAATCGGTCGAGGAGCTTGCTGATCCGCTCCGCCACCGTATATCTGCTGAGTTTCAGCTCGCGGGCGATTCTTGTCGTCGTGTATCCCCTGGCCAGCAGGACGATCAGCCGCGTGTCGCGATCGTTGATCAGATCGTCGAAAACAAGATCCATAGCAAGTCCCGATTCGGATCGCCTTGGCCAGAGGCGCCTCTGGTGAAAGCACCTCTGTGTGCAAGCTAGAAGCGTCTGCTTAATCAGCGGTATGGCCGGACCATGCGAGCGGTTAAGGATCGGCCCTGGCCAGCTGCCCTTGGAAAATCTCCTCGTAGAGATTCCTGAGTACAGGGCTGGGGTCGATGCCGAGTTCGGCCACGAGATGCCGGCGTACGGTCTCGAACTGCGAGAGCGCCTCCGGCGCACGGCCGCAACCGGCGAGAGCTGTCATCCTGGCCGCCACGAGCCGCTCACGCGCGGGAAAGAAGGGCACCAGGTCGTCGAGCCTGTTCAGCACCTCGACGTGGCCGCCCCGCTCGATCTCGAGTTCCGCCCAGTCCTCATTGACCGTGAGGTACAGGTCGGTGAATCTGCCGACCGCCTCATCGACCAAGGCGACACCCGAGAACTCCGCCAGCGGCTGACCGCCCCACAGGCGCAGGGCGTCATCGAGCACGGTCAACGCGGCATCGGCGTCGCCTCTGCGCCGCATGTCGCGGCCGGCGCCGGCCAGCCGCCGGAACCTGAGGAGGTCGAGCTCGTCCGGCCCGGCGTCGAGACGATATCCCCAGCCCTGGTAGGAGATCCGATCCCCGAAGCTCCGCCGCAACGCCGAGACGTAGACCTGCAGGTTCTTGCGTGCTGTGGGGGGTGGCCGTTCTCCCCACAAGGAATCGATCAGCTGGTCGGTCGGAACCACCTGGTTCGGGCGGGAGAGCAGGATGGCGGCCAGCAACCGGGCCTTCCTGGCGCTGACGTGCACGATCGCGCCGTCCACCCGCACCTCGAGCGCGCCGAGCACGCGCGCGTCCAAGCGCGCGGTCACGGCTTCGGCCCGCTTGATCCGGTCGGTGCCCAGCGCCAGGAATCCGGCCAGATCGATCGTCGCCGAACCCGCCCTGGCCACCTGGCGGTGGAGCGTACGCACCGTGGACAGCGTGGCGATGGAGACGTCGTCGACACCGGCCTTCGCCTCGAACCACCGCCAATCGCCGTCGCGATTGACTTCGAGGAACACCGGTCCCTGCCTGGTCAGCAGAAAGTCGAAGGCGCCGTAGCGCAGGCCCCAGATCCCGGCGAGCCGGTGCACCGCCTCCACCACGGGCTCCGGCGCCGCCGCCGGCGAGACGGTGACCGACGCCTCGTCGCGCCAGATCGCCTCCGGCGACGGTTTGCCGACGCGAAAGGCCCGGACCTCGCCGTCCACGAAGTAGACGCGCAGCTCCGCCCAGTGCTCGACGTACTCCTGGACGATCATGGGCGCGTCCCTCGCGGGCAGTTTCCTGGCCGCGACGCCGGCCACGATCTCCGGGAAGACCCCGTGCAGGGTGCCCGGTTCGGTCTCGACGAAATGCCGGTCGAGGGCCTTGACGATGACCCGGTCGCTGGCCAGCGCCGCGCTCGCCGCCCCCAGGTCGGTCGTGGCGATCGTTCGCGGGGTACGTACCCCTGCCTCCGCCGCGTCGTCCAGCTGAACCAGCCGCCCCAGATCGCTGCCACCGGGCAGCCGGGCGGCTGACAGCGACGACAGCTGGTCGATGAGGGCGGCCCACGAGTCGGCCCGGAACAGGGACGGCGCCGAGCCGTTCTCGCCCCGAACGGCCCGTGGCGAGAAGTGCCGTACCCAGGTGACGGTGGGGATGATGCGGCGCCCGTTCACCGTCAGCGAGCCGTCGTCGAGCCGGGTGAGGATCCGCAGGTCGCCGACCGACCCGGCGTCGATACGCACGCTCGGCACGCCGAGCGTGCGCAGCCCGCGCTGGAGCATGGCGAACTCGTTGATCCCCGCACGGTCCACGAGGACCACGCACGGCAGGGCGGCCGCCGGGTCGGTCTCCTCCGGGAGCTGCCAGGTCACGCCGGGACTTCCGGCCGGCATGCGCAGGGTGTACGGAATGCGCGAGTGAACCGGGTCCATGTGCCGATGATGATCACACGCGGCGTGGTCACACAACGTGCCCTCTGTCGTTCGGCATAACGCCCCGGATAGCCCACGTTTGTGGGGTTGTGTCACCCGCTGATCGCCGGTCCATACTCGACCTGCAACGCATCTCCAGCAGCCGACAACCCGCACGTTTGGTGAAACGGGAAGTGAAGGGTGGTGCCGTGTCGAGCGATGTGGTGACGGCCGCTGGGCTGACCAAACGCTATCGGCGCAGCGAGAGACCGGCGGTGGACGATGTCTCTTTCGAGATCGCGCGGGGAGAGACGATCGGGCTCCTGGGGCCCAACGGCGCCGGGAAGACGACCCTGATCAAAATGATCTGCGGGGTCACCACCCCTACCTCCGGCCAGGTCCGCGTCTTCGACGCCGATCCGGTGCGCCAGCCGGTCGCCGCCAAGAGCGGCATCGGGGCGATGCACCAGTCAGGCCCGTTCGACATGATGCTGCCGGCGCTGGACAACCTGCGGATCGCCGCCCGCTTCCGCGGCCTGAAGTGGCGTGCCGTGCGGCCGTGGGCGCTCGAACTGGCGGAGTTCCTCAGCCTCACGGAGGCCCTGCCGCGCTTCTGCTTCCAGCTGTCGGGCGGTCAGCGGCAACGGTTGCAGCTGGTACGGGCGCTGCTCACCATTCCGCGGCTGCTGATCCTCGACGAGCCGTCCGCCGGCCTGGACGTGGTGGGGCGGCGGCACATCGAGCGGTTCGTGACCTGGCTGCGCGAGGAGCACGGCGTGACCGTGCTGTGGACCAGTCACCACATCGACGAGCTGGAACGCAACAGCCAGCGGGTGATGGTCATCAACCACGGACGGGTGCTGCGCTTCGCCAAACCGCGCGAACTCGTCGAGGAGTTCGGCACCACCCACTTGCTGGTGACCCTCGATGATCCCGCGGCCGGCCTGGTGGTGGCGGCCTGGGCGGAGCTGGCCGGGCTCAGGGCTACGACCGAGGAGTCGGACGTACGCATCCACGGTGCGCGAGCGCGGGAGGTGCTGCCGGAACTGTCGCGGCACTGCCTGGACCACGGAGTCGCGATCTCCGGCGTCTCGACCGTCACGGACTCGCTGGAGCAGGTCTTCCTCAGGATGACGGATACCGAGGACTGAAGTCGACAAAAGGGGCATATGTGGCCGCCAAGCTGGTATTCGACAACACTCCTCCGACCGGGACCCCGAAGGCGGCCGACCTGTCCGCGGTGCTCTACCGCGAATACGCGCTGCTCGCCCGCAACCGGGTGTATCTCGTCCTCGGCCTGGCCCCGATGCTGATCTACCTGCTGCTCGTGAACACCTCGCTGGGCAACCTCCTCAGGGTCGTCCACTACAAGGGCGTCGATGTACCGTTCACGATCTTCCTGCTGCCCATGACGCTGGCGATGTCGATCGTCAGCGCGGCGGGGACGTCCGGCATGGCGGTGTTCCAGGAGGAGATGAGCGGCGCGGCGACCCAGCTGTGGTCCTACCCGTTGCGCCGGTCGCGGTTCCTGCTCGGCAAGGTGATCGCGGGCGTGTCGCTGGTGCTGGGACAGGCGCTGCTGGCCCTCGGCGTGGCGGTGCTCATCTTCGCGTTGCCGTTCGACCTGCAGGCCTGGGTCGGCCTGCTGTCGACGCTCACGCTGGCCGCCCTGGCCTTCAACGGGCTGTATCTGGCGACGGCCATCTTGATCACCGACTATCAGGTCTTCATGCTGCTGTCGAACGTGTCGATCCCCGTTCTCGTCTTCAGCGCCCCGTCGCTCTACCCGATCGACAGCATGCCCACCGTGCTGCAGTGGGTGGCGATGATCAACCCGCTGACGTACGCGATCGACGGCATGCGCAACGCCGCGTTCTTCGGCTTCGCCGACGCGTGGCAGGACCTCCTGGTGCTGGCCGTCCTGGCGGCCATCAGCTACACCGTGGGCGGCCGCGCGCTGATCAAGCGCGCCCGCAACATCTGATCTCGTCAAGGGCAGGGGACGATGCGGACAGACAACTCCTCTCTCTCGTGGCTTCTCTCGCGGTCCGACCGGTCCAAGGTCCGGCTGCCGGGCACGGACAGGGCTCACGATCCGACGGCCACGCTGGAGATGGCCGGCCGGGCGGCCCGGATGGTCGGGATCACCAGGGTCGCGGACATCACCAGGCTGGACACCATCGGAATCCCGACTTTTCAGGCGATCAGACCGACTTCCCGGACGCTCGCCGTGTCTCAGGGAAAAGGGATCACGCCCGAGCTGGCGAAACTGTCCGCGATGATGGAGGCCGTCGAGCTCTGGCATGCCGAACAACCCATGACGCCGGTGACGACCGCGCCTCCGCGAGACGTCAGCGGGCAGCTGGGCTACGACGTCCGCGACCTCCCTCTCTCCCCGCCGACCGTGCTGCATGACGGGCTGCCGCTGGACTGGGTCGCCGGCCGGTCGCTGGTCGACGGCTCGGAGCGGCTGGTTCCCAGGGAGTCGGTGGGATTCTCCCTCCTGCGGAAGACCGGCTGGAACCCGCCGGTGTTCTTCGAGTCGACGAATGGCCTGGCGAGCGGGAACACGCTGGTCGAAGCCGTTCTGCACGCCCTGTACGAGGTGATCGAACGGGACGCCGTGACCACGGCGATGACCGGCGGCGACAAGGGCGTCCTCGTCGATCCGGGGACGCTGGGGTCACCGGTCGTCGACGAGCTGTGCGGGCTGCTCGCGCGGGCCCGGGTCGGTCTCGAGGTCAGGTCCCTGCCGTCGCCCACCGGGTTGCCGTGCTTCCTCGCCCGGATCTCCTGCGACGACTATCCACCCGCGTTCATGGGATTCGGCTGCCACCTCGGCTCGGAGATAGCACTCACCCGGGCCGTCACCGAGGCCGCGCAGGCCAGGCTCGGCTACATCTCGGGCGCGAGAGACGACCTCCATCCGGGCGTCCACGACGGCGCGCGGCACCGGGCCGCGCCCGCGGCGGACGCCGGCGAGGCGATCACGAAGCTGACGGCCCACCAGAGCCTGGTCGATGACCTGGCGGACGTGGTCGGGCGGGCCGCGGCCGCGTTCTCCGCCGCCCCGCTCGTCATCGATCTGACGAGGGACGAGATCGGCGTCCCCGTGGTCAGAGTGGTGGCGCCGGGCAGCCGCGTCACCCCGGAGGTGTTCTAGTGAGCCACAGCCGCCAGAAGACGGTCGTCTACGCCGGGCCGACGATCTCGCACGACGAGGTCCGCGCCGTGCTTCCCGAGGCACAGGCGCGGCCGCCCGTGGCCCGGGGCGATCTCCTCAGGGAGGAGTGGAGCCGGGACGACACCGCCGTCATCATCGACGGGTATTACCGGGAACGGCTGTCCGTGGGCCACAAGGAGATCCTCTGGCTGCTCAACGAAGGCGTGAACGTCATCGGGGCGGCCAGCATGGGGGCGCTGCGGGCGGCGGAGCTGAGCCCGTACGGCATGCGGGGCGTCGGGTCGGTCTTCCGCATGTACGCGAGCGGCGAGGTCGACGGGGATGACGAGGTGGCGGTCCTGCACGGGCCCGCGGAGAGGGGATACCCCACTGACACGGTGGCCATGGTCAACATCCGCTACGGCTGCCAGGAGGGCGCCAAGAGCGGCCTGGTTCCGGCGGCGACCGCCGAGCGGATCGTCGAAGCGGCGCGGTCCAGGCCCTTCGTCCACCGGACCTGGCGCGAGCTGGGAGAGGCCCTGGCCCCGGACGCCGGTGACGCGCTGAGCACGCTGGAGCGGAAGATCGGGACGGGTGAGTGGGACCTGAAGCGGCTGGACGCGATGGCGGCCCTGGGAGCCGTCGGCGGGCACCCGGCCGAAGCGCCCAGCACGGGGTCCGAAGCGCCCAGCACATGGGCGGCCGAACCCAGCGCGTGGGCGGCCGAGGTGGCCCTGACGGGGATCACCCACTATGAGGCGCTGGCCTGGCGGTCGATGCGCGAGTACGCGCCGGGCAGGTGGATGTCCGATCTCGATGTCCTGGACGCGGCGCGGCTGTTCGGCCAGGACTACCCGAAGCTGCACGAGGAGGTCCTGACCGGCCTCCTGACGGACTTCGCCGCCGCGCGGGGCCTGGAGCTGGAGGCGTACACGCGCGCCAGACTCGGCGTCGATGACGGCTCCGACCTGCCGCACGTCCTCGCGCCGTGGCTGGCCGAGACGGAGCGGGCCACCCTGCCCGTCGCCGAGCAACTCCGGTTGGTCATGGTGCGGGTGTGGCCGGTCTGGCAGTCGGAGGACTGGCGGCCGATCGTCCTGGAGCGGATCCGGGAATCGAGCCGCTGGCCCAAGTGGTCCGGCATCGTGGCCCGTGCCGACGAGATCGCGGAACAGAGCCTCGGCCGGGTGGTCATCCCGGCGCCGGCGATCTGCGGCCGGATCTTCTCCCGCCACTGGAACGGCCCGGGAACGACCGCGGAGGTCGAGCTGGCGCGGCGCGGGTTCCTCAGCATGGCGGATCTGGGACAGACCGCCGCCAGGTTCTTCGCCCTGGACGTGCACAAGGCCAAGGGGCGATGAGCGCGACCGGGCTTGAGCAGGCGTTCGACCCGACCGCCTCGCGGCACCGCCGGGACCCGCACCCGCTCTTCCACCGCATGCGCGAGCGGGCGCCGGTCTACCGCCACGCGCCGGCGAACGGTCGCGTGTCCTGGTACTTGACCCGGTACGCCGACGTGCAGCGCGCGCTCCACCACCCGGACATAGGCCGCCAACTCGACCGCCTGCCCGGCGAGCTGGCCGCCTTTCACCGCCAGTGGGAGAACGACCCGCTGCCGATGGTGCGGCGGAACATGTTCAACCTCGACCCGCCCGACCACACCCGGCTGCGGCGGCTGATGGCGCCCGCGTTCGGTCCCCGGACGGTGGCGGCGCTGGAGCGGCGCATCGACCAGGTCGTCGGCGAGCTGGTCGACGCCCTTGCGTCCGCCGGAGACGGAGCCGACCTGATCGAGGTCGTGGCCCTGCCGCTGCCGATCCTGATCGTCGCGGACCTGGTCGGCTTCCCGATCGGCGACCGGGGCCGGCTGCGCGGGTGGAGCGACGACATGCTGCGCAGCGGGGACCCGGCACTGATCCGCCGCACCGGAGTCGCGTTCGTCGCCTACGTCAACGAGCAGCTCGACGAGCGCCGCGCCCACCCGGGCGCGGACCTGCTGTCCCAGCTCGTCCGGTCAACGGAGATCACGCACACCGAGCTGGTGTCCAGCGTGTTCCAGTTGCTGCTGGCCGGGGACGAGACGACGGTCAACCTCATCGGCAACGGAGTGCTGGAGCTCCTGCGACATCCTGACCAGCTCGAACGCCTGCGCGCCCGGCCACAGCTGATCGACTCCGCGGTGGAGGAGGTGCTGCGGTTCAACGGCCCGGTCGGGCACTCCCGGCCGCTGTTCGCGCTGGCCGACGTGGACTTCGGGTCATCGGTGATCCCCCAGGGTGACATCGTCGTGCCGGTGCTGCTGGCCGCCAACCGCGACCCGGCGGTGTTCGACCGGCCGGACGTCTTCGACATCGGCCGCACCCCGAATCGGCACCTGGGCTTCGGCCACGGAATCCACTTCTGCCTCGGCGCCGCGCTGGCCCGGCTGCAGGCCCGGGCCGCCATCGGCGCGCTGGTGCGCCGTTTCCCCGGCCTGGCCCTGGCCGTCGATCCGGCCGAGCTGGAGTGGACGCCGGACCTGTTCCTGCATGGTGTACGCCGCCTGCCACTGCTGTTGGAGAAGAGCCCATGATCAAGGGGTACGCGGAGCTGTCCCGGATGGCGTTCGGCTACGCCGGCTCGCAGATCCTTTACGCGGCCGTCCACCTGGGCATTCCGGAGGCCCTTGCCGCCGGTGCGCTGCCGGTCGAGAAACTGGCGGACGCCATCGGGGCCGACCCGCGGGCGCTGGCGCGGCTGTCGCGGGCCCTGGTGGTCCTGGGCGTGGTCGACGAGGTGGCGCCGGGGCACCTCGCGCTGGCCGAGCTGGGCCAGCCGCTGCGTGCCGACCACCCATGGTCGATGCGCTCCAGCGTGCTGCTGCTCGGCGACCCCGCGACCTGGCAGGCATGGGGGGCGTTGACCCACAGCGTACGAACAGGTGAAGCCGCCTTCGACCACGTGCACGAACAGCCGCTCTTCGACTACCTCGCCGGCCATCCGGACCTGTCGGAGATCTTCAACACGGCCATGCGCGAGGGCACCGAGCGCGTCGCGTCGGAGGTCGCCCAGGCGTACGACTTCGCCGGGGTCCGCACCGTGGTCGACATCGGCGGCGGAAACGGCACGCTGCTCGCCGCGGTACTGGCGGCCACGCCCGGCGCCCAGGGCATCCTGTACGACACCGCCGACGGCGGGGCGGCCGCCGCTGA
Source organism: Nonomuraea sp. CA-143628 (assembly GCF_050942315.1). Classification (NCBI taxonomy): domain Bacteria; kingdom Bacillati; phylum Actinomycetota; class Actinomycetes; order Streptosporangiales; family Streptosporangiaceae; genus Nonomuraea; species Nonomuraea sp. CA-143628. Next base: position 3,514,616 of record NZ_CP192072.1, on the reverse strand, counting down.
AACGTTCAGGCGAGCGGGGCTGTCGGATCGGTGCGCCAGGCAGGTGGGCGATTTCTTCGAGTCCGTGCCCGAAGGCGACCTCATGCTGCTGAAAGGCGTCCTGCATGACTGGGACGACCGGCGGTGCACCGCGCTACTGCGTAACTGCCGCGCCTCGATCGCGATGGGCGGGCGCCTGCTGGTGCTGGAACCGGTGCTGCCGGCCAGGCTCGGCACCCCGGAGGCGGCCGGCGTCGTCATGAGCGACATCGCCATGCTCGTCTACACCGGCGGCTGGGAACGCGACCGGGCCGAATTCCACGCCCTGCTCGCGGCCGGCGGGTTCGACCTGGCCGACGTCACGCCGCCGCTGCGGGGTTCGGCGATCCGGATCCTCGTCGCGGATCCGTCCTGAGGGCCGATCCTCCGGTCGTCCATCCCAACGTCCCGATGTCCCGACAACGCGGACTACAGACAGTCATGAGTACTTCTCACATGCGGCCCGCCGACGTGAGTAACCCCGCTGCTCTGGCTGTCCGGGAACCGGACGCGCATAGTGTGCCGGTCGAGCAAACGGGCTCAAACTCGGGTGGTCAGGTGGCGCAACCGATTGACGCGAGCCCTGCCGGCGAGGCCATGCCCATTCTGCGGGTCGTCGTGGGCGAGCCGGACCGGGTGGTGCGCGCCAGGCTCAGGAGCGTGCTCCACATGGGCAACGGCATCTACGTGGTGGGCGAGGCCGGCGCCGCCGACCGGCTGGGCGATCTGGTCGTCAGGCATCGGCCGAGGGTGGCGGTGGTGAACGCGGCGCTGCGGCAGGCGGACGGCGTGGAATTCGCCCGGATCGTCGCGGCGCAGGCGAGGAACGGGATGCGGGTGCTGGTGGTCTCCGAAGCGCTGGACGAGGAACTGCTCGGCCGCGCGCTACGCGGGGGCGCGGGCGGTTTCGTGCACCGGGCGTCGCTGGTCGAGGAGATCGTGCCCGCGATCCGCCTGGTCGCCGCCGGGCAGACGTTCATCTCCAGCTCGATGATCACGCGGCTCCGCGATCGCATCGCCGCGGTGACCACCGGGGTCGATCACCGGCTCGCGGAGCTCACCCGCCGCGAGGCAGAGGTGCTGGCGCTCGTCGCGGCCGGCCTGTCGAACGCCGGTATCGCCGACAAGCTCGGCATCGGCACCGGAACCGTCCGTTCGCACCTGGCGCGCATCCTCACCAAGCTGTCGGCGGCGAACCGGGCGCACGCGGTCGGCATCGCGTACGAATCCGGGTTCATCACCGCAGGCTCGGCTCACGGCCGCCGCGCACGCGGTTGAGCGCGTCCCACCACGCGTGCAGCGCCGGGTACTGCATGACGGCTTCGCGCGTGGTGAGAAGGGGATCCGGTTCTCCCGTCAGCGCCCGTGCCACTGCCGATCCGTCTTTCTCGGCCCGTGCGGGCATCAAGGTCTGAGCGCGGAAGAAATCGGCGGCCAGCTCCGGACTGCTCAGCAGGGCCCGAGTCCTGCGGGCGAGAATCTCGCGCTCGAACGCGGTCGCTTCCCGCCGTCCGACCGGCCCCGCGTCCCCCGCGACCGCCACTCGCCCGGCCGATCCCGCGCCCTCCGCGACCGCCACACGCCCGGCCGATCCCGCGCCCTCCGCGACCGCCACACGCCCGGCCGATCCCGCGTCCTGCGCGACCGCCATCCGCCATGACGATTCCGCTTCCGCCGTCATGGCCGCCTGCACTTCGGCGGAGGCGGCCGGATCGAGCCCGCGCCGCGTCAACTCCCTGTCCAGCCGGAGCGTGCTCAGCGCGGCGACCGACATCCCATGCGAGTGAACGGGATTCACCGCGACGACCGCGTCACCGATCGCGACGAAGCCGGCGGGCAGGCGCGCTCGTTCGAAGTACCTTCTCCGGTTCGAGGTGTCACGGTACGGCCGGACGCCGCCGAGTGGTGTGGCCGCCGCCATGAGGTCCGCCACGATCGGGTCGCGCAGCGAGCGCGCGAAGTCCGCGAAGCCCCGCTCGTCCGCGGGCGGCTCGCCGCCCCGGGTGCCGGTCAGGGTGACGATCCACCGGCCGTCCTCGATCGGGAACAGCGTCGCCCCCTGGCCCGGCCGCCCCGTCACTGGCCGCGGGTGCAGCATGATGGCCGGAATCTCACCGGCGAGTTCGGCGGGCGCCTGATAGACCCGGGTGGAGTAGGCCAGCCCGGTTGAGACGGTCGTCTCCTCGATCTCCGCCCCGCCGAGCTCGGCCAGCCACCGTGGCGCCTTCGATCTGCGCCCGGTCGCGTCGACGACGAGATCCGCTTCGATCGTCTCCGGCGCGGCGCCTTCACGGCTGACCGCGACCCCGGTGACCCGGCTCGCGTCTCCCACCAGGCCGAGCGCCCGCGTGCCCGTCCACGTCGAGACGGCGCCCAGCGCACGCTGCCGTACCACCTGGTCCAGGAGTCCCCGGCTGCACGAGATGAGGTAAGCCCCGGTGTCCAGCCGCCGGAACCAGCCCGCCGCGGCGAGGATCAGCGCGTCGCCGGGCAGGCGGCGGTGATGCGCGCCGCGCGCGAAGAGCGCTTCGAGCGTCCCCGGAAGCAGTTCCTGCAGCGCCCGCGCGCCACCGGCCACGAGGACGTGGCTGTGCTGCGACTGGGGTAGTCCCCGCCGGGCACGGGGACCGGACGGATAGTGATCGTTCTCGATCACGATCACGTCGTCCGCGTGCCTGGCGAGCACGGCGCCGGCCAGCGATCCCGCGAAGCCGCCGCCGAGGACGACCGCTCTGGTCATGCAGGGTGCTCTTCGATCAGACCCCGTTCGATCATGCTGCCGAGGAACTCCTGCACGTCCTTCAGCACGCGGACGCTCATCGCGAGGTTGTCTCCGGCGAACTCGTGCGACAGCTTCGCGACGATCGGCTCTCGCTCCCCGTCGCTCGCGACGAGCTCCCATATCCGGGAACCGGTCTCGTTCAGGGTGTGGAAATCCCCGGTTTCGGCGTGATAGAGCGAGATGCCCCCCGCGGTCTCCTGCCAAATCACCGAGTCACTGATCTGGAGTGACACACTCCACCTCCTCTATACCGGCGTTATGGGAAGCAGCTCGCGGACCTTGACGGCCTCGGCTGGGGGGCGAACGTAGGTCTTCCAGTCGTCGAAGACCGGATGGACGTCGTCATTGAGGAGCAGGCGGGGCGTCTGCATTTCCGGATCCTCGGCGAGTTCCGCGGGGTCGACGCCGGATTCCAGCCAGAGTTGCGTGACGATGCCGTGCCGCAGGATCCTGCACTGATGACGGCTGTTGCGCCGCAGGTCTCCCGACTCCGCCATGTGAGAGGCGCGGCAGCCTCCGCCGCAGGACGACTTGATGTAGCACTTCGCGCAGTCGGCGTGGTAGTCGCCGCCGAACACGGAGCTCGTCCGCATGTCGTACAGGACCGGGCTGCCGAAGATCTCCGCCAGGGATTGCCGTCTCACGTTGCCCGCGAAGTGTGAGCGTCCCGTGACGAGCTTGCACGGGTAGACGTCCCCCAGCGAGTTGATGTAGATCTCGTTGCCGCCCATCCCGCAGTTGGCCTTCACCGAGCACAGCTTCAGCGTCTTCGGGCCGTCCGGGAGCAGCTTGCCGGCGACTGGTGAGGTCCAGGTGAGCTGCTGGATCCTCAGATGGTCGTCCCAGCCGAAGTCGTACTCGTCGCTCTCTCCCCGGCCCAGGTTGTTGTGGTACATCAGCCGGATGCTGTGCACCTCGATCCCGTCCATGAACGAGGCGAAGCCCTCGAGCTCCTCGACGTTCTCCGAGGTGACGATATGGTTGATCATCGGCACGACGCCCGCGTCGTTGAGCAGCCGCAGGGCCTTGTGGGTCTTGGCGAAGGAGCCGGCGCCCCGCGTGCGGTCGTGCGTCTCGGCCGTGCCGCCGTCGACGCTCACCGTGACGCCGGTGAACAGCTCGGCGAACCGCTCCGCCATCGCCGGAGTCCTGATCATGGTGGCGTTGGTGATGATGTTCGAGGTCAGGCCGCTCCGGTTGGCATGCTCCACGATCTGGAACAGGTCTTTCCTGAGCATGGGCTCCCCACCGGTGAAGACCAGGGTGGAGGCGCCGATGTCGGCGATCTGGGAGACCAGGTTGAGCGACTCCTCGGTGTTGAGCTCACCGGGCAGGCACTTCTCCGAGGACGCGTAGCAATAGGGGCAGCGAAGGTTGCAACCGTCGGTGATGGCGTAGTACGCCATGCGGAGCGGCGGCTCCTTCAGCTTGATCCGCGGATGGTTGCCGTTGTAGTAGACGATCCAGCTCAGAATGAGTTTGGCGAGGGCCCGATCGGTCTCCTCGGTCTCTTCGAGCCGCGCGTAGGGCCGGGCCAAGGCTCGCAGGACACCGAACTCACGCGAATCGAGGACACACCGACCGCCGGAGTGCGGGTTGACGACCAGATAGTCCCCGGCGTGCATGAAGTAGGTAAGGTCTTCTGGTACGTAGAACAACGCGTGGTTCCGGGCCAGCTTCCCAGACATCCGTTTCCCTTCACGCTCTCAGCGGCAGGCGCGGCCCCGGCCCTGTCGGGCGACATGCGACCGGGACCGCACCCGTGGGCCGTCGGATTAGTTCGGTGGCTTCGGCCCGCTGGACCCGGACCCGGACCAAGCTCCGCACAGGCACGACGCTTCGGGTGACTCGTTGTGCACCTCGACCTCGGGCCTCGCCCACTGGCCGCCCGCCATGACCACGGGCAGCGCGGCGGGAAGCTTGTCCTTCAGCGAGATGAGCAGGTCGGTTTCCTCTTTGGTCAAGGTGGCGAACGCCGCCTCGACTTCCGCGGCGATCGGGTCGTTCAGGACGCCGGCTTCGCGCAGGGCTTCCTTCGGATCGAAGGCCATGCCTTCACCTCTCCGTCTTAAGGGGGGACGCGTTGCAGGTCGAGTATCGGCTGGCGACGCGGAGGCGACACAACCCCACAAATGTGGGCTAAACGCCTTTCGCCAGGCAGAGCGAAGACCACACGAATGTGGGTGTCCTGATCTCTTGCGAACCCCGATGAGCCGTTTCAGGCTTGTGGTTCATGAACGCAACCGGATCGGGCGGGTTCGACGCGCTGGCCACGCTGCGGGCGGGCGGGCATCCCATCGACCTGCTCGATGAGCGGCAGCGAACCGTGTTCGCCTCGCTCACGGAGACCGAGGTCGCCGTACTGAACTCGATCAAGAAGCGTCTGGACGACCACACCGGCGAGGTGGAAGGACAGGAGCTCAAGCTCGTATGAGCGACAGGGACCCGCGACCCGCCCGCCGTAACGTCGTGGTCCTGTTCATCGACATTGTGGGGTCGACGGAGCTCGCCGAGCGCCTCGACCCCGAACTGCTCCTGCGCGTCCTCGACCGCTACTACGCGGCGTGCCGGACGGAGATCTTCGAGCACGGCGGCGCCGTGGAGAAGTACATCGGCGACGCGATCATGGCGGTGTTCGGCGTCCCGGTCAGCCGTGAGGACGACGCGCTGCGGGCCGTCCTCGCGGCGGACGCGGCGATGACGGCCGTGCACCGGCTCAGCGCCGAGATAGCCCCCACCCACGGAGTCCGGCTGGACGCCCATTGCGGCATCGCCTTCGGCGAGGTGATGGTCGCCGACGGGTCCGGCTCGAACGTGCGGGTGATCGGCGACACGGTCAACACCGCGAGCCGGCTGCAGTCCGCGGCGGGCGACGGCGAGATCCTCCTGGGCGACGAGGTGGCCCGCCTGGTCAGGCGGCACGCGCTGCTGGACGGCGTCCCCCCGCTCACGCTCAAGGGCAAGAGAGATCCGGTACGGGCGTGGCGGCTCGTCACCGTGGAGCCCGATCGCGGCGCGCCGGAGACCGACACGGTCCCGTTGATCGGCCGGACCGAGGAGCTGCAGCAGCTGACGCGCTTCCATGACCGCGTCGTACGCGGGCGGCAGTGCTGCATGGCGACCCTGCTCGGTGTGCCGGGCATCGGCAAGTCCCGGCTCGTCAGAGAGTTTCTGACGAACCTGCCCGAGGACGTGACCGTGCTCGCCGGCCGGTGCCCGTCCTACGGCATCGGCGCCACGTACCGGCCCATCACGGAGATGCTCGAAGCCCTCAACGGCGACTGGCCCGCCATCGCCGAGGCCGTGGGCACGGAAGGTGAGCGGGCGCTGCGCGGGCTGGCGTGCCGCGGTGACGCGGATTACCAGGAGAATCCCGGGGTCGCGGAGATCGCGCAGGCCGTACGGTCGCTGTTCGAGGTGCTCGCCCAGCGCCGGCCGCTGGTGGTGGTGCTGGACAATCTGCAGTGGGCCCAGCCGACCCTCCTCGACCTGATCGAGGACTGCTCGGCGTGGCTCGCAGACGTGCCCGTGCTCCTCGTCTGCGTCGCCCGGCCCGAGCTCTACGAGGCCCGCCCCTCCTGGGGAGGGGGCATGACCTGCGCCATGTCGCTGGAGCTCGGCCCGATGAGCCCGCCGCACATGGCCCGGCTCGTCGCCGAGCTCCGCGCCGGGCGGGCGGACGTCGTCGCCCACGACGACGACGGCACGTACCAGCGGGTGATCCACGGTTCGGACGGCAACCCGCTCTTCGCCGAGCTGATGCTGGAGACCCTCGCCGAGGGCGCCGCCTCCCTCCCGCCCACCATCCAGGCACTGCTCGGGGCCCGGCTGGATCGGCTGGACGCGGCCGAGCGCCAGGTGCTCGAACGGGCCGCGACCATCGGGCACTCCTTCTCGGTGGAGCAGCTGGAGGTCCTCTTCGACGGCGAACCCGCCATGACGGCCGCTCCGCTGAGCCGGTTGCGGCGCGAGCGCCTCATCCGGCGTGGCGCGCTGCCGGGAGCGTACGAGTTCGCGCAGACCCTCACCCGGGAGAGCGTGTACGCGCTGACGAGCAAGGAGGTGCGGGCGGACTGGCACCGAAGGCTGGCCGACTGGTTCGGCGACCGGGCCGGCGACGCCTCGGAGCAGGCTCCCTTCCTGGGACCGGCGTCCGGGGACGTCAGCCGGCACCTGCTGGCGGCCTGCCGCCTCACCCGGCAGGTACGCCCCGGCGATCCGCTCCTGCCCGAGCTGACCGGCCGGGCCGCCGACCAGCTCATCAGGGACGGCGGTCAGGCGTTGCACCGCAGAGACCTGCCCGCGGCGATCGCGCTGCTGGAGCAGGGACGGGAGATGCTGCCCCCGGGCAGGGACGAGCACCGGTCGCTGGCCGTCCGGATCAGCGACGCCGAGCTGGCACACGGGGAGGCCGCCGCGGCGGCCGCGGCCCTGGACCGTGCGGAGGAACTGCTGCCGGAAGACCCGCGGACCCAGCTCATCTGCGTGATCCAGCGGGAGGTCCTCGCCCTGCGCTCGGGCGCCCGCGCGCCGGAGCTCGAACCCCTTCGCGTCCGGCTGGCGCTCGACCCCCGGGACGACCTGGGCTGGTGCCGCTTCCACCAGCTCCAAGCCCTGGTCCACATCCAGGACGGCCGGTTCGGCGCCGCCGACCGCGCGCTGCGTGACGGGCTCGCGCTGGCCCGGCCGATGGGCGACCGCTATGAGGAGGACCGGCTGCTCGGCGGGCTGTGCGAGCTGGTGCAATGGTCTCCCACCCCGGTGCCGGAAGGGCTCGCGCTCTGCGCCGACCTGCTGGCCCGCTTCGCCGGTGATCGCGCCCTGCTGGTGCCGGTGCTCGTCACCAGGGCCCGCCTGCTCGCGCTCTCCGGCGACCTCGGCGGCGCCCGTGAGTCGCTCGACACGGCCGGTCACTACGCAGAGGAGTTGCACCTCGGCCTCTCGGCGATCGCCGTCGTCCAGGTGCGGGGGCTGGTGGAGTCCCTGGACGGCAACCACGAGGACGCGAGGGAGCTGTTCGGGCGGGCCGCCGACGCCCTCCGTACGGCAGGCCATGGGGGGCCCGCCGCGACCTTGGATATCTACGCCGCGCGAGAGACCCTCCGGCGGGGAGACGTCCGGCGGGCGGCCGCGGAGCTGGCGCGCGGCGACGCGGGGCCGCCACAGCTGCGCGGCGAGCTCACGGCCCTCGCGATGAGAGGCGCGATCGCCTCGTTCGACGGGGAGCACGCGGACGCGATGAGCGCCGCGGACCGTGCGACCGCGCTGCTCGAATCGACCGACGACCCTTGTCTTCGAGGGGACGTCCTGGTCGAGATCGCCCGGATCCGGCGAGCCGCCGGACACGACCCGGCCGAGGCCGCCCGGCGCGCGCTCGACGCGTACCTGAGCAAAGGCGCGAACCTGCCCGCGCAGCGTGTCCGCGACTGGCTGAAGGGACTGCGATGAGCACGCCGCCCTGGCGCCGGAACCAGCGCCCGCACTTCCCCGGGGTGCCCGCGTGGGGGCTGGCCACCACGCGGCAGCCCCCGGAACCCTTCCAGGTCAGCCCGCTGGCGGGGGTGACCAGGGAGTGGGCATGGGGTGGGTCCGACGGCACGGGAGTACGCGTGTGCGTCGTGGACACGGGCGTGGCGGGCGACCATCCCAAGATCGGCGGCCTGGATCGGTCGGTCGAGGTCGTCAGCGGGGACGAGGGCAGGCTGACCGTCGCCGAGTGCGCTCCCGTCGACCCGGCCGGGCACGGCACGGCCTGCGCCGGAGTGATCAGGTCGGTCGCCCCCGGAGCGGCGATCACCTCCGTACGCGCGCTCACCGACGGAAAGTCCGGCACCGGTGACGCCCTGGTGACCGGGCTGCGCTGGGCCATCGACCAGGGTTACGACCTGGTCAACCTCAGCCTCTCCAGCACGAGGTCGGGCCTGCGCGAATCCCTGCACGAGCTCGCCGACCGCGCGTACTTCCGGCGTTGCCTCCTGGTCGCCGCCGCGCACAACATGCCGGTGCTCAGCTACCCGTGGACGTTCTCCTCGGTCGTCTCGGTGGCCAGCCACGACGAGGCGGACCCGATGACGTACTACTACAACCCCGCGCCGCCGGCGGAGTTTCTCGCGCGAGGGGTCAGGGTGCCGGTCGCCTGGCCCGGCGGCCGGGAGATCCGCAGCACCGGCAACAGCTTCGCGGCGCCGCACATCACCGGCATCTGCGCGCTCATCCTGGGCAAGCATCCGTGGCTGACGCCGTTCCAGCTCAAGACGGTCCTCTACCTGGCCGCGGACAACACCATGACGCAGAACGGAGAGCCCCATGTCCGCTGACTTCCCCGACTCTCCCGATTCGCTGGACGGCACCGAGCGCAGGCTGCTGCAGTCGATCGTCGAGGTGGCCCGCCACATGTTCGGCGCCGCCGCCGCCTCCATCTTCCTCGTGGACCCCGACACCGGTGACCTGGTCTTCGAAGCCGTCTCGGGCGAAGGCGAGAAAGAGCTGGTCGGGAGCCACTTTCCGGCGGGAACCGGGATCGCCGGCTGGGTCGCGGCGAGCGGGCAGCCGATGGTCGCGGACGACGTGTCGGCTGTGACGCAGTTCGCCCAGGACGCCGCGGAGTCCACCGGTTACGTCCCGCGGACCATCATGGCGGCACCACTCATCCGGTTCGAGGAATGCGTGGGGGTCCTGGAGGTGCTGGATCGCACAGCTTCCCGCAGCGATCTGGACGACATGGAGCTCCTGGGCATGTTCGCCACGCAGGCCGCCTGCGCCCTGGAGCTCCTGCTTCGCGTGCGGCGCAGCGATGGCCGGGAGCCTCTCGCCGACCCGAACGCGCTGCTGCGGCGGATCGGCGAGAGGCTGCGGGGCAGGGACCGGGCGTCGGACGCGGCAGCCGTACGCCTGCTCGCCATCGCCGACGACCTCCTCGCACCGTAAACGGAGCCGCTCCGCCATCGCGGGACGCCGGTCCCTTCTGCGGCCGACCGCCACGCCTTCCGGACCACCCTTTGAGGCCGTTTGGGCCTGGGCGCCATCAAGCGGGTGGCCATTGGCGCGTCCGGACGCCGTCACGCATGGTCAGCGCCCCGCTACGCCTGTTTGAAGGGCGCCAAAGGGGAGCACGCTTCACGTGGAGAAGATCAAGGACCTGCCTGAGTTTCGGGCGGGGGACGCGGCATGAGAGTCGCCGCTGGGGGCATCTCCGGTCAGGGCACGACGTCGCAGTGTGACGACATCTGGAAGGGACGACATGGCAGACAGCCGTCCGCACGACGGACGCCCCGGGAACCTTTGGCCACTCGTCGGGCGCGCCGCGGCACTGCGCACGGTCCTGTCAGCGGCGACGCAGGCGGACGTCGGCGGCGTGGTGATCGTGGGACCGCCGGGTGTGGGCCGGACGCGCCTGGCCAAGGAGGCGCTCGCCCGGCTCGCGGCGGCGGGTCACCCGACGGCCTGGGCGACGGGGACCCGTGCCGCCGGGGCGATCCCCTTGGGATCATTGCTGCATCTCGCGCTGCCACACGACGCCGCGGAGCCCGTCACCGCGCACATCTTCGGCCAGATCGTGGAACGTTTCAGCGTTCCCAACGGGAAGCGGCCCGTGTTCGTCGTGGACGACACCCATCTGCTCGACGACGTCTCGGCCGCGCTCGTGTACCAGCTCGCCGTGCACACAAGGACCTTCGTGCTGCTCACCGTACGGCAGGGACACACGGCGCCCGACGTGATGACGGCGTTGTGGAAGGAAGGCGTGGCCCGCCGGGTCGAGCTGCGGCCGCTGAGCGACAGCGAGGTGGACACCCTGCTTGAGCGCGGCCTGGGCGGTCCGCTGGACGCCGTCACGCGGCACACGTTCCGCCGGCTGTCCGCCGGCAACCCGCTCGTGCTGCGCGAGCTCGCGCAATCCGCGCTGGAGGGATCCGCGCTGCTGCGCCGCGACGGACTCTGGCATCTGAGTGGCGATCTGCGGATCACCGGCCGGCTCGGTGATCTGATCGAGGCGCAGATGCAGGTCGACGATCCGGCCGTGCTGGCCGTACTCGAGGTGCTCGCCTGCAAGGAGCCACTCGGCCAGCCCGTGCTCGAGGAGCTCACCGGGCACTCCGCGGTGGTGCGGGCCGAACGGCAGGGGCTGGTGGTGGTCGAACCCTCCGGAGCGCGGCACCAGGCGCGGCTCACGATCCCCGCGTACGGGGAGGTCATCCGCGCGCGCATGCCACGCGCCCGAGCGCACGAGATCTGGGCGCGGCTGGCCGAGTCCCTTGCCGCCTCACCACGCCGTCGCGCGGACGACGCGTTCGAGCTGGTCATGTGGCGGCGCACCGCGGGCCTCGACTCCTCCGGCCAGGAGTTGCTGGCCGCCGCCGAACGCGCCGCCGAACGGCTGGAGCTCGAGGTCGCCGAGCGGCTGGCGACCGCGTCCGGTGCCGCCGGCGGCGGGGTGGACGCGAACCTGACCCTGGCCGAGGTGAGGGTGTTGCGGGGCCGCTTCGCGGACGCGGCCGACGTACTCCCGGCTCCGGACGAATGCGACAACGAAGAACGCGCCGACCGGCGGGCGATAGTCAGGGAGAAGATCGAATACTGGCAGCACGAAACCGCACCGGCCCAGGGGAACCCGACCGGCGAGCGGGCGGCGGAGGCGGTGCGGGCCTGGACGATGCTGCTCGAGGGACACGTCGCGGGCTCTCTCGCCATCGGTACGACGCTGCTCACCCGGCCGGGACCCCGGCTGCCGGCGGAAGCGACGGCACGGGCGGCCACGGCGGTCGTGCTCGCCGCGGGTCTCATGGGAGACATCCGCCTCGTCGAACGAGCGAGCGCCACCGGCCTGGAGGCCGCCTCGCCGTGGACAGAGGCTCAGGTCGGCGCCGCCAGGTGCGTCGCCCTGGCTCTCGCGGGCGCTCTCACCACCGCGGCCAAGGCCGCGGACACCGCCTATCGAGAAGCCGTCGAGACGCGGATGGCGGCACCCATGGTCGGCATGTGGGCGATCGTCCGTGGCTTCGTGGCGAAGGCTCAGGGACGGGTCAAGCCGGCCCAGCAGGCGCTGCGCGAGGCGGTCGTGTTACTCGGCGAACACGACCCGCTGCGATTACCGGCTGTCTACCTGGCCGAGCTGGCCGGCGCGTACGCGATGGCGGGAGACACCGTCCAGGCGGACGCGTGGCTCTGCCGAATGGACGCCTGCCCCCCGCCACGGGGTGCGCTCTTCGACGCCTGGATCGAGCGCGACCGCGCCTGGGTCGCCGCCGCCGCGCTCGACCTCTCCAGCGCCGCCGGCCACGCCCTCGGGGCCGCGAAGACCGCGGGCAAAGCGGGAGTGCCGATGATCGAGGCCCTGGCGTTGTTCGACGCCGCGCGGTTCGGCGCCGCGAAGGAGGTGTGCGACAGGCTGCACCAACTCGCCAGGAACACCGCCGCACCCGCGACGGCGGCCTTCGCCACGATGGCCACCGCGCTGGCCACGGACGACGCTCACCTGCTCGCGGAGGCGGCCGAGCGCCTCCATCGCCTCGGCCATCTACTGCCCGCCGCGGAAGCGGCCGCCACAGCCCACCGGCTGCACGCCGGGGCGCGGCGGCGTACGGCGGCCCAGGCCGCGCTCGTGTTCGCCCGTGAACTGCTCACCGAGTGCGACGGCGCCCGCACACCGCTGACGGACCTGACGGGGACTCTCGATGTGTCGTTGACTCCTCGGGAACTGCAGGTGGCCAAACTGACCGCGGCGGGATTGTCCGGTCGCGCCGTCGCCGACCGCCTCGGCCTCTCACCCCGAACGGTCAACAACCATTTGGGCCGGGTGTACGCCAAGCTCGGGGTGTCCGGGCGCGACGCGCTCGCGCAGGTGCTGGGCCAGCCGGATGGCGAGGAGCCCCACTCCCAGCAGCTCCTCCAGGGTGACACCTGCTGAATGCGGGCCTGTTGTCGCGCTCGCGGAATTCACAGCCAATACGTGTCGTGTTCGCGGAAGAACTCCGCCCTCTCCTCCTCGCTCTTGCCCGCCAAGGTGAGCAGCCCCTCGAAGTACCCCTCGCGAGGCGCGCCCGGAGCGAAGTGCAGCAGCATCGAGGCCGGCGCCCCCGATTCGTTACGGAAGGCGTGTACGCCACCCTCCGGGACATGCACGAAATCGCCCGGCGTCGTGTCGATCCAGCGCCGCCCGTCGTAGATACGCACGGTGCCGGACAGGATGTAGAACGACTCGGAGATCGACCGATGGAAGTGCGCCGCGGGGCCACTGGGCTCCGGTCCCATTTCCCAGCGGTACATCCCGAACTGGCCGTTGGTCGACGCGCCGGTCGCCAAGTAGTGCACCGTGTTGCCGCTCGGGTAGGTCAGCTCCGGCACCGCGTCCGGGCGCCGGTACGTCGCTCTCAGCTCGCCGGTGTCACCGTCATAGGCCGGCGGTGGATAGGTCATGATGTCCTGCCTTCGTGTCGCGGATCTTCATCCAGCATCAGATCAGCACATGTCGGATTTCCGCCAGCCCCGACGGCCTGCCGCAGGCGATGCTGGCGGGGTGCATGACGACGTGGAGCAGTGCGTTCGGGCCGTCCGATCCAAGGATGCCCGGTTCGACGGCTGGTTCTTCGGGGCGGTGATCACCACCGGGATCTACTGCCGGCCGAGCTGCCCGGTGGTGCCGCCCAAGGTGGAGAACATGCGCTTCTATCCCAGCGCCGCCGCGGCACAGCAGGCCGGGTTCCGGGCGTGCAAGCGCTGCCGTCCCGACGCCAGTCCGGGCTCCCCCGAGTGGAATCAACGCGCCGACGTGGTGGCGCGGGCGATGCGCATGATCGCTGATGGGGTCGTCGACCGCGATGGTGTGCCCGGTCTGGCGGCGCAGCTCGGCTACAGCACCCGGCAGATCGAACGGCAACTGCTCGCCGAGCTCGGAGCCGGACCGCTCGCACTCGCGCGGGCGCAGCGGGCCCAGGCCGCCCGGATGCTGATCGAGACAACGGCCCTGCCGATGGGCGACGTCGCCTTCGCGGCCGGGTTCACCAGCATCCGCACCTTCAACGAGACCGTGCGGGAGGTCTTCGCCCTGACACCGACCCGGCTACGTGAACGCGTCGCCCGTGGACGCCCGGCCGACACCTCGGGGGTGCTGTCGCTGCGGCTGCCGTTCCGGGCTCCGCTGTGTCCCGGCAACCTGTTCGGCCACCTCGCCGCCACCGCCGTACCAGGGGTGGAGGAGTGGCGCGACGGCGCCTATCGCCGTACCCTCCGCCTGCCCCACGGCCAGGGCATCGCCACCCTGCGCCCGCGACCCGACCACATCGGCTGCCAGCTGTCCCTCACCGACCTGCGCGACCTGTCCACCGCGATCAGCCGCTGCCGGCGCCTTCTCGATCTCGACGCCGACCCGGTGGCCGTCGACGATCTGCTGCGCGGCGATCCGGTGCTCGCCCCCATCGTGGAAAAGGACCCCGGCCGCCGGGTGCCCCGTACCGTCGACGCGTTCGAGTTCGCGGTACGCGCGGTGCTCGGACAGCAGGTGTCCACCGCGGCCGCCCGCACCCACGCCGCCCGGCTGGTCACCGCCCACGGTGCGCCGATCACGGATCCCGCCGGCGGCCTCACCCACCTCTTCCCCGATCCGTTCGCGCTGGCCGGCCTGGACCCGGCGGCGCTCGCCCTCCCCCAGGCCCGCCGCACCACGCTCACCGGGCTGATCAGCACGCTGGCCGCCAACGAGATCGACCTCAGCGTCGGAGGCGACTGGCATCGAGCGCGGGCACAGCTCTCGGCCTTGCCGGGAATGGGGCCCTGGACCATCGAGACCATCGCGATGCGCGCCCTCGGCGACCCAGACGCCTTCATCCCGACCGATCTCGGAATCCGCACCGCCGCCCGCGAACTCGGTCTCCCCGCCACCCCTGCCGCGCTCACCCGCCGGGCGGCGGCCTGGCGGCCATGGCGCGCGTACGCCGTTCAGTACCTCTGGGCCACCGGCGACCACCCCATCAACCACCTGCCCACCGACGCCCGAAAGACCACACCATGACCCACAGGACGCACACCGTGGTGGAGAGCCCGGTCGGCCCGCTCACCCTCGTCGCGGTCGACGGAACCCTCGCCGGCCTCTACATGCGCCGCCAGCGGCACCGACCCGCGGAGGCGACCTTCGGCGAACCCGACCCGGAACCCTTCACCGAGGTCGCGAACCAGCTACAGGCGTACTTCGACGGCCGGCGAACGGTCTTCGAACTGCCCATGGTCTTCGCCGGCACCCCGTTCCAGCAACGGGTCTGGACTGCCCTGCGGGACATCCCCTACGGCGAGACGATCACCTACGGCCAGCTCGCCGAACGGATCGGGCAACCGACAGCGGCCCGGGCCGTGGGCCTGGCCAACGGCAAGAATCCGATCGGCATCATCGTGCCCTGCCACCGCGTCGTCGGCTCCACCGGCAGCCTCACCGGGTACGGCGGTGGGCTGGCGACGAAGCAGCACCTTCTCAGCTTCGAAAGAGGCGCCATCGGAGCGTCTCTGTTTTGAACCGGCTCCGCTGAAGGTCCTCGGCGCAGTGGCGGTTCGCCGGTCCGGGTTCGATGTAGCTCTTGCCGTGCTCGTGGAAGTCACAGCCAGTACGTGTCGTGCTCACGGAAGAACTCCGCCGTTTCCACCGACGCCGAAGCGGTGATCGGCCAGGTCGCCTCAGCGCCAGCCATGTGGCGCGCCTTCGACGAACTCAACCGAGGCGATCCTGGAGAAGATCGTCCGGGCCCAGGCGGCGCACCGGCACCAAGTCTCGCAGCTTACCGGGCCCCGGCGTTCAACGGCATCAAGCCCGGATCATGCAGCCCGGTGAGGAAGGAACTCGATGGCCAGGTCCGCGTCCAGGGCGGCGGCCAGTCGCCTCAGGGATGCCACGGTGATGTTGCCACCACCTGTCTCCAAACGGGACACCTGTGGTTGAGTCATCCCTGCGCGCTCAGCCAACTCCGCCTGCGACAGGCCAAGAGCGACGCGCCGGTCGTAGACAAGCTGGCCAAGTCGCAGCTCAGCTTCCGCCTCTTCGTAAAGCCTGGCGTATTCGGGGTCGTTCACCTCACCGGCGAGGCGGCGATGCCGGGTCGTCTGCCACTTACTGTGCCCGCTCACAGCTCCTCCTTGAACTCTCTGTGGAACATCTGGCGCGCCGGACCGTGACCACTCTCACAGATGATCTGCGCCCGCTCCGCTCGGTCGATCTGCGTCGTCTCCTTGCGCCTGGTCTTGTAGAACATCGTCAGCAACACCACCCGGCGGCCAGGAGCCAGCCAGTACGTCATACGCACCTGGCGACGTGACAGCGTCAACCGCAGCTCACGCACCTTCCCGCGCAGGTGTTTGGAATAGGGCTCGTCCAACGTCTCCGCCTCGGCGGCAAGCCTGCCGACAAGGCCGTCCACCTTCACGTAGTCGACCTTGGTCAGCGCATCAAGCCAGAGTGCCACCTCAGGCTCCAACTCAACATCGTACAGCTCACCCATGCATTTTATTATATAAAGATCTCGTGACACAGCGTGATCGGCTCCCAGCATCGGGCCGGGACGTAGGTCGCTCCGCCCATGCCCGACTGGCCCGGACCAGCCACTCCGATCCGACGTCACGCGATCGACAAGCCTCATGAATTCCCCAGCACGCAGGCAATCGTCACCTAGAGTCACATACGGCAAGAGTGCCGCTCCGACCTGACATGATCTGGATTGTCTAGATCTTGATCCTGCTCGACCGCACGTGGTGCGCGAATCGGAGCATCTGCCCGGTCCGTTCCAGCACGACTCCCGGGCGCCCGGGATCCCCCTCGCACCGAGCGCCACGGCCCGTTCGGCTAGTCGGGGCGGGCCCAGACGATCGCATGTCGTTCGTGAAATGGTCGACCAGCGAATATGCCAGCTGCGCGGTGGCTCCGGCCATCGTCTGCAGTGCGCCGTCACGCACCAGCCAACTCTGCCTAAGTACGCCAAGTACTTGACGCACTTAGGCAGCTGCTCGCAGCGCGATGCGCGATGCGACAACCGTCGGCCGGACCATAGACAGGAAGCCGAAGAGATACACCTGACTAGGCGTTACGCACCGCATACTGCGGGAGATCACTTATTCGGAGAGTGCGGTATTCCGCGATCAGTACAGCCAGATGGCGTTGCGACGGTGTCGCGCCGGGTGGACTTCGAGATCATCGATACCCTCGATGGCAAGAGGTCCACCGGTTGTGGCGTTGATCCTCTGACGAACGGCTTCGAGCCTGAGACGCAGGCGTTGGCGTGCCCGGCGCTCCTCGATGTCGGCCCACTCTGATACCCACCGGTCTCGGGGATCGGCCCTGGCCCAGGAGTAAATGTCGGCCTTGTGGCGGAGGGACATCGGACGTGGCCGGCGGCCCGCATGCCGTGCCTGTCGCAGGCATGCGGCACTGTAACGGAGATTGGCTATCGTGACCGATCGCCAGGGGACTCCCCTCAGGCCGCCTCCGTGGAGAAGCGGACGAGCGATGTGATGGGCAGTGCGGGACATGAGGCTCCCCGGGTATCACCGCCAGGTATTTCCTGGCGCGCTACTTGAAACGGCGGCCTTCGCCACGATGGCCACCGCGCTGGCCACGGACGACGCTCACCTGCTCGCGGAGGCGGCCGAGCGCCTCCATCGCCTCGGCCACCTGCTGCCCGCCGCGGAAGCGGCCGCCACAGCCCACCGGCTGCACGCCGGGGCGCGGCGGCGTACGGCGGCCCAGGCCGCGCTCGTGTTCGCCCGTGAACTGCTCACCGAGTGCGACGGCGCCCGCACACCGCTGACGGACCTGACGGGGACTCTCGATGTGTCGTTGACTCCTCGAGAGCTGCAGGTGGCCAAACTGACCGCGGCGGGATTGCCCGGTCGCGCCGTGGCCGACCGCCTCGGCCTCTCGCTCCGAACCGTCAACAACCATTTGGGCCGCGTGTACGCCAAGCTCGGGGTGTCCGGACGCGACGCGCTCGGCGCAGGTGCTGGGCCAGTCGGACGGCGAGGAGCCCCACCCTCAGGAGCTTCCCCGGGGTGATGCCTGCCGCATGCGGCCCGACTAGCCGCGATCACCACGTTGGAGGCGCGCATCCAGCCTGCGGTTCAGGTCACGCTGCGGGGCGCGGGCTCGGTGGCGCCTTGGGTGATGCCGTGTACGGCCGGACGGAGTACGGCGAGGATGTCCTCTGCCTTGGCATCGCGTACTCCTTCGAGGTGGAGGAGGTCGCGGCCGATGACGATGCCGAGCGTGATCGCGCCGATCAGGCCGGCACGGAGGACGGCGTCCTCCGTGGGGATGGCGGCGGCCACCTGCCGTTGCTGGTCAGTGATCGCGACATGTACCTCCTTACCCGCCTCGGGATGAGTGAGCATCGAGCGGAGCATGGCCAGCGTCCCCGACAGGTCTCCCTGCAGCTTGTGACCCAGGGAGGCCAGCAAGAGTTCGGCGATCTCCCCTGGAGTGCCGCCGGACATCGGCTCGTCGGCGGAGATCTCGGCGACGCGGCTGAAGAGCTCCTCCTTCGATCCGAAATAGCGCATGACGAGGCCGGGATCGGTGTCGGCGGCGGCGGCGACGGCGCGAATGGTGGTGCGGTCGTAGCCGGAGCGGGCGAACAGGTCGCGGGCGGCGTTCAGGATGCGGGCCTCGGTCTGGCGGCGCTGCTCGGCGCGGGTTGGGCGGGGCTGGTCGGGTGCCATGGGCTTCAGTCTACAGCGGTTGACTCAAATTACCGGCGGCTGCTACGGTCATTCAGTCAACGCACGTAGACTGAACCATAGAGAGGCAATGACTCCATGGAAGCGCAGGATCCGCGCGCACTGCTCAACCGCGCACAGGCACTCTTCCTGGCCAAGGACCTCAACGGCTTCGCCGACATGTTCGCCGCCGACGGCACGCACGAACTGCCGTTCGCCCCACCGGGGGTACCGAAACACCTACAGGGGCGAGAGCGGATCAGGGACTATCTGACGTCGATCACCTCGACCCCGCTGGAGATGGTTGGCTTCCGCGGGCTCTGCGTCTATGAGACGACCGATCCCGCGGTGATCATCGCCGAGTACGAAGGGCTGGGGAAAGTGGTCAGCACCGGAAAGCCGTACGCGATGCCTTATATCCAGCTACTCCGCGCCAAGGACGGGGAAATCATCACCTGGCGTGACTACTGGAGCCCTTTGGCGGGTGTCCAGGCACTCGGCGTGCGCGGGATACTGCCCACAGTCGTCAGAACCGCCAGAGCGAACTGGAAACGACGCAGCCAAGGCTCAGGGCCCCACCTCTCTTGACCAGCGCTTATCGTACTTAGCTATGTTGCGTCAGATGCGACTTTGCCGGTAATACTGGGGCAGAGCACTTGTTCGGAGGGTGCTGTATTCCCTCGGATCAGATGCCGTCGATCCAGTACTTCTGCAGTCTGACGATGGCCTCGTCCTTGCTCATCGCTGCGACCGCCATCTCGTCGAGACCCACCCTTGAGATCAGCATGAAGACGAGATCGGCGGGCAACGCCTCCGACGGTGGTTCGGGCACTCCGCGATCGGGCTTCACGTCATTCTGAACACATGCCCAGAACGTCGCCTCATCCACCTGAAGCTGATCGCGGAGAATATGACTCCAGATACCTGGGCCGTAGGTACTGCGATCGACCGGATGAGAGATCCGGGTCCTCAGTATCCTGCCGTCAGGAAGATCCAGCTCATACGTGACGTTGTGGGTGCCCGTCCCGCCCCGAGCGTTCCGTACCTGACGCCAGCCTTCGATGCGACAGAAGGAATCATGATGGTCACGAGTGGGCTGTGGCCAGCTCATCGGACAGCCCCCACCAGCCATTCACGCAACTGATCGTCGTTACTGAGGCTGATCAACTGTACGACCCCCCAGTTATCACGGTGATTGGGAACGTCGAGCAGGTGATTCTGCCAGTCCTCGGCGTACTCACGCAGCCCTTCGACCATCTCCGCAACGGCCTGATCGAAGGTCGCGCCGTCCGCGGCGACCGGTAGACCCGGGATGAAAATCGACCAACCGCCCGCCTCGGGAACCACCTGCGCATGAGAAGGAACGACCATCGCGAGGTGGTGACGCAGCCTTTCAACATCCACGAGGGCTGTCACAGCCGACTCGCGCCGCACGGTGGCCACGCGACCCCGTTCCGCCGCGTCCAGCAGCGCCTTGAGATGCGTACGAGCTTCGGTATAGCTGTCGAAGTGAATGGCGGCCATGGCGGTACCTCCAGCGAGAGTCGCTTCAGAGTGCTATCTCTACCTAAGTACGTCAAGTACTTGACGTACTTAGGGGCTGAGCCGCTCGCAACGGTGTGCGCGTTGCGCCAACTGTCAGCCAAAGCACAGGGCAGGGAGCCTAAGAGATGCAGACACCCTGCCCTGACCAGGCGTTTCTCTCCGCGCGAAACTAGCTGCAGCCGCTGGTCGAACCGCAGCCCTCGCAGACATAGCAGCTGCCCGCCGGCCGCATCTTGGTGCCGCAGGTCATGCAGAGCGGGGCGTCGGCGGTGATGCGCTGGTGGTTCTCCAGCGTGAACTCCTGCACCGGCTCCGGCTTCGACTCCTGCTCGGCATCCTGCTTCGCCTCGATGGGTGCCGACTGGGCGAGCGCCTCACGGTCGACCGCCTCCTGGAGCGCGGCCGGGTCCTCGCCGCGCTGCTGCGCGGCGCGCTCGGCCGCCGAGAAGATGCCCAGCGCCGCACGCTCGTCGTAGGGCAGGTGGTCGAGGGCCAGGCGGCGGAAGATGTAGTCCATCACCGAGGTGGCCATCCGGATGTCGGGGTCGTCCGTCATCCCGGCGGGCTCGAAGCGCATGTTGACGAACTTGCTCATGTACGTCTCGAGCGGCACGCCGTACTGGAGCCCTATCGAGATCGCCACCGAGAAGGCGTCCATGACGCCCGCCAGCGTCGAGCCCTGCTTGGACATCTTCAGGAAGACCTCGCCGAGCCCGTCGTCGGGGTAGGACGAGGCGGTCATGTAGCCCTTGGCGCCGCCGACCGTGAAGCGGGTGGTCATGCTCGGCCGCTGGTTGGGCATCCGCCGCCTGGTGGGCCGGTTGACCTCGATGACCCGGACCTCAGGCTCGGCGGCCTCGGCGGCCTCGGCCGCCTTGTCGCCCTTCTCGGCTTCCTTCTTGCTGCCGCCGGCCGACAGCGGCTGGCCGACCTTGCAGTTGTCGCGGTAGACCGCCAGCGCCTTGAGGCCGAGCTTCCAGCCCTCCATGTAGACCTGCTCGATGTCGTCGATCGTGGCCGACTCCGGCAGGTTGACCGTCTTGGAGATCGCGCCGGACAGGAACGGCTGCGCGGCGGCCATCATGCGGACGTGACCCATCGGGGCGATGGCCCGCTCGCCCATCGCGCAGTCGAACACCTCGTAGTGCTCCCTGCGCAGGCCGGGGGCGTCGACGACGTGGCCGTGCTCGGCGATGTACTCGACGATGGCCTCGATCTGCTCCTGCTGGTAGTTGAGCTGCTTGAGCGCGCGCGGGATCGTCTGGTTGACGATCTGCATGGAGCCGCCGCCGACGAGCTTCTTGAACTTGACCAGCGCCAGGTCGGGCTCGATGCCGGTGGTGTCGCAGTCCATCATCAGGCCGATGGTGCCCGTGGGCGCGAGCAGGCTGGCCTGCGCGTTGCGGTAGCCGTTCTTCTCGCCGACCTTGAGGCACTCCGACCATTGACGGGACGCCTCAGCGTGGATCTTGGCGTCCATCGAGCCGACCGTGCGCAGGTCGTCGTTGGCGGCGGCGTGCTTGCGCATGATCCGCTTGTGCGGCTCGGCGTTGCGGGCATAGCCGTCGTACGGGCCGACGACCCCGGCCAGCTCGGCGCTGCGCCGGTAGGACACACCGGTCATCAGCGATGTGATCGCTCCGGCGACCGCGCGGCCGCCGTCGGAGTCGTACGCGTGGCCGGTGGCCATGAGCAGCGCGCCCAGGTTCGCGTAGCCGATGCCGAGCTGGCGGTAGGCGCGGGTGGTCTCGCCGATCTTCTCGGTCGGGAAGTCGGCGAACGTGATCGACACGTCCATGGCCGTGATGATCAACTCGGTCAGCTTGACGAAGTTCGCGACGTCGAAGGTGTCGTCGTCCTTCAGGAACTTCAGCAGGTTGATGCTGGCCAGGTTGCAGGAGGAGTTGTCGAGGTGGACGTACTCGCTGCAGGGGTTGCTGGCGGTGATGCGCCCGGTCTCCGGGGTGGTGTGCCAGTCGTTGATCGTGTCGTCGTACTGGACGCCGGGGTCGGCGCACTCCCAGGCGGCCTTGGCCATCTTGCGGAACAGCTCGCGCGCGTCGACCTTCTCGATCACGTCGCCGGTCAGACGGCCGCGCAGGGCGAAGTCGTCACCCTTCTCGACCGCGTGCATGAACTCCTCGGAGACGCGCACCGAGTTGTTGGCGTTCTGGTATTGGACCGAGACGATGTCCTTGCCGCCCAGGTCCATGTCGAACCCGGCGTCGCGCAGCGCGCGGACCTTGTCCTCCTCGCGGGCCTTGGTCTCGACGAACTCCACGATGTCGGGGTGGTCGACGTCCAGAACGACCATCTTGGCCGCCCGGCGGGTGGCGCCGCCGGACTTGATGGTGCCCGCGCTCGCGTCGGCGCCGCGCATGAACGAGACCGGCCCGCTGGCCGTGCCGCCGCTGGAGAGGAGCTCCTTCGAGGAGCGGATGCGGGACAGGTTGACCCCCGAGCCCGAGCCGCCCTTGAAGATCACGCCCTCTTCCTTGTACCAGTCGAGGATCGACTCCATCGTGTCGTCCACGGCCAAGATGAAGCAGGCGCTCACCTGCTGCGGGCTCGCGGTGCCCACGTTGAACCACACCGGCGAGTTGAACGCGAACACCTGGTGCGTCAGCGCGTGCTTCAACTCGTGGTCGAAGATCTCGGCGTCCTCGTCGGTGGCGAAGTAGCCGTGCTCCACCGCGGTCTTGGTGTAGACGCCGACGACCCGGTCGACCAGCTGCTTCAGGCTCCACTCGCGCTGCGGGGTGCCCACGGCGCCGCGGAAGTATTTGGTGGTGACGATGTTGGCCGCGTTGACCGACCAGAATTCGGGAAACTCGACGCCCCGCTGCTCGAAATTGATCGAGCCGTCGCGCCAATTGGTCATGACGACGTCGCGGCGCTCCCACTTGATGTCGTCATATGGGTGCACACCGGGCTTGGTGAAGATGCGCTTCATCTTGAGCCCTTTACGCGGACGCTTACCTCCGCGCGCGACTGAACCGCTGGCCGTCTCCGTCATGACTCCCCCTTCTCCGCCTTCAACTGTTCGATCTCGGCCTCGAAGTCCGCCAGGCTCTCGAAACCGCGATATACCGATGCGAATCGCAAGTAGGCCACCTCGTCCAACTCCCGCAACGGACCCAGGATCGCCAGCCCCACCTCGTTGGAGGGGAGCTCGGCGGCACCCTTGGCCCGGATGGCCTCCTCGACGCGCTGGCCCAATTGCGCCAGCGAATCCTCGCTCACCGGCCTGCCCTGGCAGGCCCGTCGCACGCCCGCGACGACCTTGTCACGCGAAAACGGCTCCGTTACTCCGCTGCGCTTGCTCACCATCAGCAGTACGGTCTCCTGCGTGGTGAACCGGCGCCCGCATTCCGGACAGGTACGGCGGCGCCGAATGGCCGCGCCGTCCTCTGTCGAGCGGCTGTCGATGACCCTCGTGTCGGGATGACGACAGAACGGACAGTGCACGTTTGCTCGCCCTCCTCGACCGTGTGGTCACCACAGGCGTAAAGCACTCTTCTGCGTACGCTCGCGCACGCCCCACGGCTCGCCATGGTGCGGTCAGAGAAACACAATTTGTGGTGAACTACATCGGTGTAACTACTAGATGTTGTGGTCCAACCGTAGAAGCGAGCGACCATGAACGCAAGTTGGACGGGGCCTTGCCGCCGAAGTCGCTGATCAGCGCAGCCACCTTGGTCCGGCTCGGGCGTGTCGTCGTCAACACCGGCCGGTGGGGGTGTGTTCCTCGCCTCGCTGGTCACGTTGGTTGGCCGGTCTCACGTGGGTGAACACGGCTCACAGGCATCTCGTACGGCACATCCGTACGCGCTCGTCTCCGCGCTTTGGGTTGGGGACGGACCGTATCGCCCACCGGTTGAGAACGGGACCGCGTCGGGGCCGAACGACATCACACAGCAACACACGGTTACGGCACTGACACCGGGCGGCACGGCCTCCGCACGGCACCGATCAGGACTGTTCGAGGCTTACGGCAGGGCGTGGGCGCTCGGGACGTACAGGCGGCTGCCGGGGCGGATGAGCGAGCTGGGCAGGCCGTTCAGCCGCTTGATCTCGCTCACGACCGCTCCAGGATCGCCCTCGTCGGGAGCCATCGCGTCGGCGATCGTCCAGAGAGTGTCCCCCTCGTGGACGGTCACCCACGGCAGACCCGCATGACTCGGTACGGCGGGCGCCGCGGACGCCTGGCTGACCGCGCGGGTGCCGAGCCAGAAGCCGCCCAGGGACAGCAGAGCCATGGCCATCACCAGTACGGCCCGCCCCCGTCGCGTGAGCCGTACGGGAGGATTACGCCGCCCCCGTCGAGTGACGCCGGCCTGCCTCCTGGACAGACGGGTCCGATCGGCGGGCAGGCCACCCTTACGCCGGGGACGGCGCGTGTGCGAGCCCGGCACCTCACGGACCCGGCCACCGGAACGACCTGCCACTTCCCGAGCCCGGCCCCCGGCACGCCCTCCCACACGCTTTGACCGCGCAGGGTGTCGACCACCCACCCGGCGCGCCCGCCCCTCTGAGGGGACCACAGCCTCCCCAGACCGAAGCTCGGACCGGCCACCCGATTCCTGAGACCGGCCTTCGGACCGGCCACCCGCCCCACGGCGCCGGCTCTCGGACCGGCGCCCTGCCTCCCGGGACCGGCTCTCAGACTGGCCATCCGCTTCACGGGATCGACCCTCGGACCGGCCACTCGCCCCACGGGACCGGCCCCCGGGTCGGCTTTCTGCCTCACTGGGCCGAACGCCCGCATCGCGCAGAGGGCCCTCCGCGCGGCCGTCGCCCGCCCGAAGCGAGGAGCTCCCGGACTCCACCGATCGCCCGGCTTCCGCTGAACTTGCGGGCTCCTCTGGGCGCCCGGTCGCGTCCGTGGGTCGCACACTTCCACCAGGCGGCAGTGTGTCGTCGGCGTCAGGGCGTGGCGCCGGCACCAACCACAGGAGCGGTCTCCCCTGCGCCGCAGCCCGACGGCTGAGAGGCCCTCTGCCAGCCGATCCTCCCCCGGTACGTACGCCGCCTCCCCCCGGACGGCCCCCACTGCCGTATTCGGGACGACCCCCGCCCCCGCGCGCAGGCCGTGCTCCGCCTTCCCTGCCGATACGGCCTCCGTCTCCACCCTCGCGAATGCCCGCGCCCCCACTCCGCAGACGACCCGCACCCCCGACTCCGGAACGGGCCCCTCCCGCTATCCCGAGACGGCCTTCTGGTCCCGAAACAGCGGACCCCGGACCGGCGAACCCCGAACCACCGGATCCCGAACCGGCCGACGCCGGACCGCCAGGCCTCGGACCGGCCGACCCCGAATCGCCAGACGCCGAACCAGCAGACCCTGGACCAGCAGACCTCGGACCAACAGACGCCGATCCAACCGGCCCTGAACCGACGGACCCCGGAGCCCGGCTGTCGGAGCTGTCACGAGTATGCGGGCGTTCGCGACCTGGCCCGTTGGCATCCGGCCCGTCGGCATCCGGCCCGTCGGCATCTGGCCGGTTGGCGGAATCGCCGCCCCGACAACCGTCCCCTCGGTCGTCACCCGTGTTTCCGCCCTCTGCCACCGGCCGCCGGGTGGCGTCTGCCAGGAGGGTGAGTCGCTTGACGTCGTCGCTGGTCGCATCTGTGATGGTGGTCGCTCGCATGTGTGACCTCCCAGCCGTCCCGGCCCGAAAAAAAGACCCAATAAAGATCGGCAAATCGAACACGGTGTCGATCGAACTCCCGTACGATGTTGTACACCACGCTGCCAACAATTTCGAGGAAGACTCGAACAATTGTTTGAAGATGATCTTCAACAGCGATACGGTCGCTGTGTGCGACACGAAGACCACGGACCGGGAGATTCGCCGGTGAGGCGGGCCGCCGGGCGAGGAGGCAGATCATGAGCGATCGGGATGACGCCAACGGGGTCAGTGACCTCGCGGTGCGTCGGCGTGACTCCCTGGGCCTGACACCCAGGCAACGCAAGATCCTCGAGGTGATTCGCGACTCGGTCCAACAGCGGGGCTACCCGCCGTCCATGCGCGAGATCGGCGAGGCCGTGCAACTGACCAGCACGTCCAGCGTGTCGCACCAGCTGACGGCGTTGCAGCGCAAGGGCTACCTGAGACGCGACCCCCACCGGCCGCGCGCGCTCGAGGTGCGTCTGCCCGGCGAGCCCGTGCTCTGGGTCGATCCCGACGCCGCCAACGAGTCCGACTCTCCGGTGAGCAGGCCCACGGCCGCATACGTGCCGCTGGTCGGCCGGATCGCCGCCGGTGGGCCTATCCTCGCCGAGGAGAGCGTCGAAGACGTCTTCGCCCTGCCCAAGCAACTGGTCGGTGAAGGCACCCTCTTCCTCCTGCAGGTCGCCGGTGATTCGATGATCGACGCCGCCATCGCCGACGGCGACTGGGTCGTCGTCCGCCAGCAGCCGGTCGCGGAGAGCGGCGACATCGTGGCGGCCATGATCGAGGGCGAGGCCACGGTGAAGACGTTCAAGCGCAAGGACGGCCACGTCTGGCTGGTGCCCCACAACGCCAACTACGACCCGATCCCGGGCGACGAGGCCAGCGTCCTGGGCAAGGTCGTGGCAGTCCTCCGCCGCCTCTAGCACCACACGCATGACAGGGTGATGCGCCCGCCGTACGGCGTACGGCATCGGCGCCGTACACATGCGACGGGGGCATGGCAGGCAACACGCCTGCCATGCCCCCGTCCGCGCACCCCCAGAAGTACGGCCATCAGCCATGCGGCCAGAACGCCGGTCTCAGGACAGGAAACGGATGGCAGGCCGTCGGCCTCGGGGTCAAGGACTGGATCGTAGGCGGCCGGACCCCGCGACCGACTGCTGGCGGAAATCGGCGCACCAAAGAGAGATCTTGCCGACGTCATCAACGTGTCCGCTGGACTCCTGATAGCTATTAAGGTCCGATGGCGTTGCCGACACCCCGGAACCACGGGCCGACGCCGCACGGCTCCTGCGGGACGAGCGAGCCGCCCAGATCCCGCAAGCGCCTGGCGGAGATCCGCTTCCGCCTGCAGCATCCGCGCGGCCATCCCGCCAGCAGAAATCTCGTTGAATCACTTCCTGGACAGACCCGCGAGATCCTGAGGCTTCGAGGAAGGGATCAGGCCGGGGTGAACGGCATGGCCGGCCTGTTGATCAGAAGCGGAACATCTCGGCGAATCGACTGAGTAGCACGGGATCGCCTTCTACGCGCACGCTGCCGTCGTGGAGCACTTCGTTGGGGGCCTTGCTGCCACTCATCAGTTCGCGGATGGGGTGGCCGGTCAGCCGTTCGATGACGAGGTCGGGGGCGGGGTGCGGGCCGATGCCGACTGTGAGTATT
Source organism: Nonomuraea sp. CA-143628 (assembly GCF_050942315.1). Lineage (NCBI taxonomy): Bacteria > Bacillati > Actinomycetota > Actinomycetes > Streptosporangiales > Streptosporangiaceae > Nonomuraea > Nonomuraea sp. CA-143628. The sequence goes on along the minus strand of NZ_CP192072.1, from coordinate 3,487,250 downwards.
CCATCGATGATCTGCAGGCGGAGCGTGTGATCGCCCATGCGGACCTCGTAGCCGACGGTGGCTCCTAGGGCGGCTTCCGGCCGGTACGTGGTACGGAAGGACATGGCGACTGATTCGGCGGTGACGAGCTCGCCTGGGCGAGGCTCGGCGAGCGTCCGCGCGCCCCAGCGGCCCAGCGCGATCAGCGCCGGCTCGAGGTCGCGTCCGTAGTCGGTGAGCTCGTAGACGACCGCACGTTCGGGATGCCGAAGGGCGCGACGGGTGGCCAGTCCCATCTCTTCGAGTTGTTTGAGGCGGGCCGAAAGGATGTTGGTCGGGATCGCGGGCAAGCCCCTGCGCAGGTCCGTGAAGCGCTGGGCCCCGGTGAGCAGGTTACGGATGATCAGCATGCTCCACCGTTCGCCGACCATCTCCATCGCGCGGGCCAGGCCGCAGAACTGTCCGTACTCCCGAGACGCCATGATGCAGATCTTATCCCATGATTCAGTTGACAGATCGTACTTGCAAAATACAAGCTTGCAGCTCGCAGGGCTTCCCCCACGGAATGGAGAGAACGCATGTCGTTCCAGGCATACCTCGACAACATCGAGGCCAAGACCGGACTGACTCCACGTGAGTTCATCGCTCTGGCGAAGGAGCGCGGCTTCGACGAGCCGTCCGTGAAAGCCGGAGTGATCACTGACTGGCTGAAGCAGGACTATGACCTCGGACGTGGACACGCGATGGCGTTGGTGCACGTGATCAAAAAGGGGCCGAAGATCGACGCCAAACACGTCGGCAGCTCGAGTTCCCATCGCGATGAGTCCGACACGCTATGGCTGGACGGCAAGAACAACCGACCCTGACGAGTTGACCCGGCAACTGCTACTCACCCACAGAATCAGGCCACCGGGTGGCTGCGGGCCATCACAAGGACTGGCCCGCAGCAGGGAATGGTCTATCGGATGGTGGCGGTCCACCGGCCACGCTTGAGCGTGATCACTCCCTCGGGATTGATGGCCGCCTGCGCGCCACGGATCGGCAGTTCCCCGAACGTCAGCCAGTGATCGCGCACCTGGTCCAGGAAGCCGTAAAGGCGGCGCTTCCCGCCCTGGTGGACGGTCACCTTGCCATCTCGCTCCTCGGCGCGGGCCCACGACCCATCCTCATGGCCCATGAGCGCAACCCGGTCGGGCTTGTCGTCGTAGGTGATGAAGCGGTGCTCGATGCCGGGCGCGACAAGTTCCAGCATCGTGCTGACGTCCCACGCGTTGACCACGTCCATCACCGGGAAAGGGCTGGATTCGACCTGCTCACCCTCCTCGGTGCGGGCGTGCTCGAGGGCGTCCCAGTTACGCGCCGGATAGTCGCTGCCGTGCCGGGTGCGCATGAACCCGGCGCGGTCCCACTCGACCCTGCCGGCCGCCCCTCCGTCCTGCTGCTTGTCGGCGGTGATGATCAGGCTCGTACCGATGATCGTGGTCACCAGCCGGCCGCCCGGCTTCAACGCGGCCAGCCAGCAGCGCGGGATCGGTTTGACGGCCACGGTGGCGATGATCCGGTCCCATTCTCCGGGCAGCGGGCCCGCCGTGGCGTCCGCGGTGAGGAGCTGCGGCCGGTAGCCGATCTCGTCCAGCCGCTTCTCGGCGGCCGCTGTGAGATACGGGTCCACGTCGATCGCCGTGACCCTCGGGTGGCCGAGCCGAGCGCACAGGAGAGCCGTGCCGTAGCCGGTGCCGGTGCCCACGTCCAGGACGGTAGACCGGCTGTCGATCGAGGCGTGCCGGAACATCTGTACGAGCAAGCCAGGCAGCGTGCTCGACGACGTCGGGGACCCTTGCAGGAGAGCGTCGGGCTTGGCGTGGTCGGCGTGGACGTCGCCCACTCGGGTGACGAGGGTCCAGTCGCGGTACGCGGCGGCCAGCCACCGATCGTGGTCACCGTCGCCGATGCGCGGTTGCCAGCCCTTGGACGTCTTCGCCCACCAACGGGGCACGAACGGGTGACGTTGGGTGTTGGCGACCAGAGCGCGCCATCGCGACCCGGGCGGGGCCACCGCGACGGCGAGCTGGCGAGCGTGGTCCTTCCAGGAGTCCATGAGCAAGTATTCACTCGCCGGGTTCGGGTCGTTCACTGGTTTCCCGCCTTGCGGAGGTTGACGGCGGGGATGGGCAGGAGCAGCGCGTTTCCCTCGCACTCTGTGGAGGCGGGCGGGCAGTCGTTGCCGTCGCTCGCCGGCGGGCACTCCGATATCGGCGCGCAAGGCGGTTCGTCACCGAGTCGGGGCACCAGCGGCAGCAGAGCGTTCCAGGCCGGGCCGTTGAGGATCTCGCCGATCGGTGTCTTGCGCACGTTCCCGGCTGGGGGCAGGAACCGCGACATGACGCACATGGTGACGTCCCCGTCCGGATTGACGGCGGCGCGGCCGTTGCCGCACTGGCCGCACAGTTCGGCACAAGTCGCCTCGATGCCCGTCCCCTCAGTGGCCCTGCCGATGCCGCGCATCCGATCGACCGGAGCGAGGTTCGGGACGCCGAGGGCCTTCATCTCAGCGTGGGCCTCGTAGGCGCGCTGGCCCTCAAACGTCTCGACGATCGCTACCTTGAGCGGGATGCCACATTCCAACGCCTTGACGATCGCCGCCCGGGTCCGCATGTGGGACCTGGGTTGGCGGGTGACCCTGTCGTGCAGCTCCGCCACGTCGCTGTAGTAGCTGGTCGCCAGCGTGACGCGAGGCTTGGCGTACAGCTCCCACATCGCGGGCGTGACGTGGTACAGGTTGGAGAACACCTGCAGCTCCAGGCCGGCGCGCAGAGCGTACTCGGCCAGCGGCAGGAAGTCGGGGTGCATGGTGGGCTCGCCGCCGATGAGCTGGACGCGCCGGATGCCGGCGGCCGGGGCGGCACCGCTCACCTGCTCCCAGTCGTAGCGGGTCATGCTGCCGTGCGACTCTGCGGGGCTCGACTTGTTGTAGCAGTGCCCGCACCTGAGTTGACAGGTGAGGGTGAGCTCCAGCTCCAGGAACCACACGGGCTCGAGGTCAGGTACGGCGATGGTGCGGGTCGTGATGGCTGGTTCAGCTGTCATGGTGATGCTCTTTCGTGAGGTGGATCTTCTCAGGTCTTGGGGTCAGGACCTCGGTTCCTGATCTAGGTCCCAGATCTCCCGGTGTTCGCGCACTGTGGCCGGGGCCGCCTTTTGCGGTAAGGGCCCTGGTAGATGCAGCCCGCAGTAGTAGCGTCGTCAGCACTGTCAGTGATGGGCTAGGGGCGGCCTGTCCGCAGGGGTGTCCGCAGAATTGCGGACACCACGCGGACGCCACCGTGCGGACACGACGGGAGCGCCGTATGGGGATAGAAACGTTCGGCGAGGCGCTCCGACGCCTACGAGCAGATATGTCCCTCCGGGAGCTGGCCAGCCTGGCCCACTGCAGCAAGAGCCATATCGCCGATCTCGAAACCGGGCGACGCTTCCCGAGCATGCCCGTCGCGATGGCTGTCGATAAGGCGCTCGGGGCGAACGGCGAACTCGTCGCTCTGGCCGACCGCGGACAACGTGCTGTTGTGTGGCCGGCAGCGAGTCTGGACGCGCTGCCACCTGTCAAGGCGATCCTGGCTGATCCTCGTCGTTTCATCGATGGGGATGCGGTGAAGGAACTGCGCGTTCAGCTCGAAGCGAGCAAGGCAGATGATGGTGCTCTCGGCCCGTCTGCGGCTCTGCCCAGGGTGCACGCCCTGCTCGCGGCCGTGCAGCACTCCGTCCGCGAAGTACAACCTCAGGTCCGGCGGCGACTGCTGGCAGTGGGAGCGGAGGCTGCGGAGTTCGTCGGCTGGCTGTACCGCGATCTTGGGGATCTGTCCACGGCAACGTACTGGTACGACCGGGCAATCGAATGGGCGCAAGAAGCAGACGACGGCCCGATGCAGGGCTACGTATTGCTGCGTAAATCCCAACTCGCCTATGACCGGCGCGATGCGCTGAAGGTGCTTACCTTGGCCGAAGCCGCCGGTCTTGAACGCTGGCAGTTGCCAGCGCAGGTCAGAGTCGAAGTCGCGCAGCAGCAAGCCCGCGGCTATGCCATGGTCGGCGAACCAATGAACAGGGTGGATCGGGCACTCGACCAGGCCCTTCAATGGCTCGACGAGTTCGAGAACGGTCGCGACAACAGCGAGACGCAACCAAGCAGTAAGTACAGCCGTGCTGACCTGACCCTGCGAACCGCCAGTTGCTACATCGAGGCAGGGCAACCGGCGCGAGCGGCCGGCCTGTACCAGGAGGTGTTGCAGGGGAAGTCGCTATCCCGGCGGGACCAGGGATACTTTTTGGCTCGCCGAGCCTTCTCTCTGGCTCTAGCTGGTCAGCCCGATGAAGCCGCTACCGTTGGCGTGGTGTCGGTGCGCCTTGCCAACGCCACCAGTTCCCTGCGTACTAAGCGTGAGTTGGGGCGCCTCGTTCGTGCCCTCAGGCCGTGGGCCGCACGGCCCGGACCGAGGGAACTGGGCGAGGCGCTACGTGCTTAGCGGTTCTCCTGTGTCAGCCACTCGGCCACCGTCCGGACGACAAAGGCTTGCCACTCTTGGCTTTGCGGGTGTAGATAATGCGGGTCGTCGTGTACGGCGAAGCCGTGCTGGGCACCCTCGATCTCGACCAGTTGGCACGGCGCCCGGAACTGCGGTACTGCTGCCCTGGACGCTTCCACGGGCACGAAGGTGTCTTTGGAGCCGTGCACGATGAGCGTCGGCGCAGCCACCTCTCCAAGCACTTCGTGGGTACGCAGCCAGAACACCTCGTTGTAGATGGCCCGTCCGTGCTTGAGGGTTGGTGAGTGGAAGAGGTAGCCCTGAGTATGGAGCTGCGCTGCTGCCTCGTCTGTTAGATAGTCGTTCTGCCAGAAACGACGGCTGTCGATAGTGCGCTCTTTGTAGTTCAACCTGGGGTTGAACAGGACCAGGCGGGAGATCTCGGCCGGGCACTTGGCGGCGTAGTAGGCCGTGATGCCGCCGGTGAAGCTCGTACCGAGCAGGCTGAGGGTTGCCGCGCCGGTCGCGTCATCGGCACACCGCAGCGCTACGCGGATGTCGTTGAGGATGGCTGAGAGCGTTAGTTCTTCTTGTCGGCCTTCGCTCTCTCCGTGGCCACGCAGATCAAAGCGCAGGGACGCCAAGCCGAAATCGCTCAGCCCGAGGGCCAGCCGGGTGAAGAACCCACCCTCCTCGCGCGTAACCCCGCCACCATGCACCAGGACGACGGCGTGATCAGGTGCTTCGGCTGGTGTGACGAGTGTTCCGGCAAGGTGGAGGCCGTCGAGGGTGCGGAAGGTGATTTCTTGCTCCGCTGAAGTCACCTACAGCAGCATACGGACGGCATTGATCGTCTGAGAGCGTCCGTGTGGCGGCGAGCCGGAGTGACACGGGCCGGCCAGAACAACGGTGGTTCCTAGAATGACCGCGTGACCGACACAAAGCGGGCAGAAGACCTCAAGGCAACACACGACGGATTCAAGTGGGCCAAAGCCGCCCCCGGCGTCATCCCCGCCTGGATCGCCGACATGGACCTCCCCACCGCCCCAGAGGTCGTCAACGCTATCCAACGGCGGGCCCACGGTGACCTCGGCTACCCCACCTGGCTGGACAGTCCCCGCTGTGGTCCCCTGGCCGAGGCGTTCGTTGAGCGGATGGCCGGTCGGTACGGCTGGGAGCCGGAGATTGAGTATGTGCGGAGTTACTCCGACATCAACCAGGCGCTCCAGGTGCTCCTCCACGTATGGACCCGCCCAGGCGACGGCGTGGCCGTGCATACCCCCGCCTATCCCCCGTTCCTCGGCACGCTGGAGACCATGAACCGGCCGCTGCATCCCCTCCAGCTGATCGCCGACGGGGACTCGTGGCGGTTCGAGGTGCCTGATCTGTCCCGGTGCAAGGTGCTGCTGCTGGTCAACCCGCACAATCCCACGGGCCGGGTCTTCACCCGCGAGGAGCTGACCGAGCTGGCGGAGCACGCCGAGCGTCATGACCTGCTCGTCATCTCCGACGAGATCCACGCCGACCTCGCCTACGCCCCCAACCAGCACATCCCGTTCGCCACCATCCTGCCTGAGCGGACCGTCACGCTCACCTCTGCCACCAAGGCGTTCAATCTCGGCGGCATCCGGTGCTCGGTCGCCCACATCGGCTCGCCGGAGCTGCGTAAGGCTCTCGACGCGCAGCCGCCCTTCGTGTTCGGCTCGGCCAATCTGTTCGGTGTGGAGGCGACGGTGGCGGCCTGGCGGCACGGCGACGCCTGGCTTGAGGAGACCCGTGCCCTGTTGGACAGGAATCGCCGGACGATCGCCGACCGCCTGCCCGAGGGGGTCGGCTACCGCGTCCCGGAGGCCACCTACCTGGCCTGGCTCGACTACGGCCGCCCAGGCGTACAGGAAACGCTCGAACGTGACGCGAAGGTCATGCTGAGCGATGGCGCCACGTTCGGGCCCGGCGGCGCGCACTGCGTACGGCTGAACTTCGCCACCACCGAGCCGATCTTGGCTGAGATCCTGGACCGCATCACACGAACAGGCTAGAAGCGAGGGAAGTCCGTCTCCTCGACCCCCGCCGGCCCGGCGCCCACCGAGTCCTTCTTCAAGGACTCTCCCGCCAGGTACTCCAGCCGCGCAGTAATAGCCCCCTGAATCAGCACAAGAGCGACGGACAACCGCCACCCCACCTTGATGGTCGCCAGCCAGGCAGTCGGGTTGACGGCCGCGACCAAGCGCAGCGCCGCGATCACCCCCAGCTCGCCCATCGTCGTCCAGAACGCGTACGAGTGCAGCCGGTTCAGCTGCCGCACCGCGTCCTGCAACCCGACGGCCCGGCCGGCGGCGTAGTCGGCGAGTTGGACACCCGCGGTGACGAAGTCGCGTAACTTCTGGTCGGCCACGTCCTTGGCGCCGCCGTGCCATGCCGCCGCCAGTGCCTCCAGCTTCATCGGGTCCCCGGCCCCGAAGGTCTCGCCCAGGGAGTTGGCGGCATGGCGCCAGGCCGCGATGGCCTCGTCGACCTTGTCGTCGTTCCAGGTCACGGTGGCCAGCCAGAGTATGAGCCCGGTCCCGGCCGTGACCGACATCGTGGCGGCGACCTTGAGCATGGACAGCGTGCGCTGGCTCAGGTTCGCCATCTTCGCCGCCTCGGCCGACAGGTTCGCGACCCCGGCGGCCGAACCCTGCTGGAGGTAAGAGGACGCCTCCGCCAGCCGGACGAGGGTCATACCCGTGGTGCCGAGCGACGTGAGGCCATATCCCACGCCGTTCCGGACTTCCGGCTCCGGCGAAGGCGCCTTCCCGCGTACGAGAGGCTGCCGGTCGCGGCCGACGGCGAGGACCGCGCGCATGACGTCGTTGGAGGCCCGTACGTACCCGTCGGCGGTGAGCTTCATGTTGCGCGAGATGCCCTCGGCCGATTCCACGCCGCGCCGCGCCCGGCCGTTGAACTCGTCACTGGCCTGGTTGTGGCGTTCCCTCGCCGCACCACCGGCGATGCCGAACGTCCCCAAGGGGAGCCCTGGAACAGCGAGCTTTTCCAGGGCCTTCCGGACGTCCTGGGCGTTCAGTCCGGTTTCCCGGATACCGCTCTGACGGTAGGCGAGAGGTTCCACCGCCTTACCCCTGAAGGAGAGAGTCGACGTCACTCTGGCGATACGCAAGGGACTTCATGGGTCAAGCCTGCCTACAGGATCCGCTCCGATCGTCATCGGAGCGGATCCCGTGATGACTCCGTGATGTCGCGGGGTTATGTCGCGAGAGGCGGCAGGTCCGGAGGTGTGGCCGCCGGGTGCTCGGCCAGCGCGGCGAGCGCGAGTTCGACCGCCTTCTCCAGCTGCGGATCGCGTCCCGCCACCCGGTCCTGCGGCGTGATGACCACCTCGATGTCGGGGTCGACGCCGTAGTTCTCCACGCCCCAGCCCGGTCCGGCCAGCCAGAACGAGTAGCGGGGCTGGGTCACCACCGTCCCGTCCACCAGCGAGTAGCGCGAGTCGATGCCGATCACCCCGCCCCACGTCCGGGTGCCCACCAGCGGACCGATCTTCCGGTTCTTGATGCCCGCGCTGACGATGTCGCCGTCCGAGCCCGCGAACTCGTCGGTGACGGCCACGATCGGGCCGCGCGGCGAGTCCTCGGGGTAGCGCATCGGCTCGTAGCCGCGGGCGTGGTTCCAGCCGGTGACCCGGCGCGACAGCTTCTCCAGCACGAGCTCGGAGGTGTGCCCGCCGCCGTTCTCGCGTACGTCCACGACCAGCCCCTCGCGGGCCATCTCCGTACGCAGGTCGCGATGGAACTGCGCCCATCCCGAGGCCACCATGTCGGGCACGTGCAGGTAACCGAGCCGCCCGTCCGACGCCTGCCGGACGTAGGCCCGGCGGCCCTCCACCCAGTCGTGGTAGCGCAGCTGCGTCTCGTCCGAGATCGGGGTGACCACCACCCGGCGCGTCTCGCCGCCCGACGCCGGTCGTACGGTCAGCTCGATGGGCTGGCCGGCCGTGCCGGACAGGGAGGCGAGCGGGCCGCGTACGGGATCGACGGGCCGTCCGCCCACCGCCACGATCGCGTCGCCCGCGCGCACGGCGACGCCCGGCGCGAGCAGCGGCGAGCGCGCGTCGTGGTCGGACGACTCACCGGGCAGGATCCGTTCGACCCGCCAGACGCCTTCCGCGTCGCGGGTGATGTCGGCGCCGAGCAGGCCCTGGCGCCGCCGCGAGTCGTAGCCCCCGCCGACGGGCCGGGCGTAGGCGTGCGAGGTGCCCAGCTCGCCCTGTACCTCCCAGAGCAGGTCGATGAGCTCGGAGTAGGCACCGATCCGGTCGACCAGCGGCGCGTAGCGGTCGAGCGCGCCCTGCCAGTCGACGCCGTTCATGTCCGCGCGCCAGAAGTGGTCGCGCATCAACCGGCCGGCCTCGGCGTAGCCCTGCCGCCACTCGGCGACCGGGTCGATCTGGACCGTGATCCGGTCGAGATCGATGGTGACGACCTCGTCGCCCTCGCCGCTGGTGCGGGTCTGCAGGCCGTTCTTGCCGTTGAGGACGAGCCTGCTGCCGTCGCCGCTCACCTCGAAGGCGCGCGTCTCCCTGCCGAGCTCGGCCTTGGCGCGCTTCTTGAGGTCGTAGCGTTCGAGGACGGTCTCGCCGGTCGGCTCGGTGCCGTCGCCGAGCAGCCCGGCCGTCGGGTGGCGCAGCCAGAGCAGGGCGTCCTTGGCGGTGCGCAGGTTGCGGTAGTGCGCGGCGGGCACGGGCACCGGCACCACCCGCGAGGCCAGCCCCTCGACGTCCACCTCGGTACGCGGCGGCTCGGCGTCCTTCTTGTCCGAGGTCTTCTTCTCATCCGAAGCAGGGGACGAGGCGGGCTTGTCGTCCTCGCCGTTGAAGCCGCGCCCCTGCAGGCTCGGGTCGAACGGCGAGGGCGTCGTCGCCTGCAACGGCACCAGGTACGGCCGGCAGCCCGCCGGGAACGACAGGTCGAACACGTGCGCGTCGTAGATCGGGTCGAAGGTCCGTACCGACAGGAACGCCAGATGCTTTCCGTCCCTGGTGAAGACCGGGTCGAAGTCGGCGAACCGCAGCGGCGTCACGTCGATGACGGAGGTCCCGTCGAGGCGGCCCATCCTGATCTGCGACAGACGCTCGTCATGCGGATGTACCCATGCCAGCCAGGACGAGTCGGGCGAGAACGTCAGCCCGCCGATGTCCCCTTGCGTCGTGCGATCCAGCTCCCGGACATTTCCGGATTCGAGGTCGATGACCAGCAGCCGCCCGTCATGCGTGGCCGCGGCCGCGTGCTTGCCGTTGGGCGCGGCGGCCAGCTGGAGCACCCGGCCGAGCTCGCCCGCGGCCAGCGTACGGATCTCACCGCCGGGCGTGCCGATCTCCAGGCCGTCCTCACCAGTGGCGTCGGAGACCCAGATCGCCCGGCCGTCGGCGTCGAGCGCCCGCGGTAGCCGTACCCGGACGCCCGGCTCCACCCGCAACGCGCCCGCGGGCCCGTCTCGGTGGGTCACCCAGTGGGCGGTGCCGCGGATCTCGACCGCGCTCGCCCGCCCGGTCTCGTCCGGCGAGAACCCGCCGACGCGGGCCGGCGCCGGTCGCCGCGCGCGAGCCGGACGCGGCCCGCCGAGCTTGACCTCCAGCTTGTACGGCTCCGCGTCCAGGCTCTCCAGCAGCCACAGGTCGCCTGCGTGGCTGTAGACCACCCGCTCCCCGTCGGTCGAGGCGTGGCGGGCGTAGAACTCGTCGTGCCCGGTGTGCTTGCGCAGGTCGGAGCCGTCAGGCAGGGCCGAGTACACGTTGCCGGTGCCGTCGATGTCGGCCAGGAACGCGATGCGGTCACCCACCCACATGACCGACCAGTACTGCGCGTGGCTGTCGGCGAACAGCCGGGCGAACTCGCCGTTCCCCTCGGCGTCGACCCAGAGCTTGCCGGCCGTACCTCCCCGGTAGCGCTTCCAATGTGACGGCTCGCGGTAGACCGGCGACACGGTCGCGACACGGTCGCCGCTGACGGCGGCCTCGCTCACCCACCCGTACGGCAGGCGCACTGCCGGGCCGCCGTCCAGCGGCACCGCGTACGCCCACGTCCTGGACCGCGAGCCCTCTCCCGTCGCGCTGACCGCGAGCACGTCCCCGTCGGCGGTCCACCCGCGCGCGCCGGTCGTCGCGTTGCCCCAGTGGGTCAGCCGCTCGCCCTCGGCCCCGTCGAGCTCGGCGGCGAACACTTCGGGCGGTCCCTCCCGATGGCCGGTCCACGCGATGCGGGCGCCGTCGGGCGAGAACCTGGGGTAGGACACGGGTGTACGGTCGGCGGTGAACCGCCAGGCCCGTCCGCCCGCCACGGGAGCCAGCCAGACATCGTCGTCGGCGACGAAGGTGACCAGGTCACCGTGCAGGTGTGGAAATCTCAGGTATGCGCCAGTTGTCACAGCTGCACACTAGTGCGCGTCCGGCCGCGAAGTCCGCCCTTGAAGTCTTGGTCAAGGCCGTCGCCGGGCAGCGTGTCACAGATGGCGATGGGGCAGAAGCCGTACGTGACGTCATTTCTGGAGGAAACGTGAGGATTCTCGCCCGTCCCCACCAATGGCCGCCCCGCATCGCGGCGGGCGCGTACATCCTGGACTCCGGGTTGACCCTGGCCAAGGCCGACCGCGAGGCCGCCACCGGCGTGCACGGCATGGCGGCCACGGCCTTCCCCTTCCTTCGTCGGCAGGATCCCGAGACGTTCGTGCGGCTGCTGTCGAAATCGCAGATCGCGGTCGGATCGGCGCTGCTGCTCCCGGTGGTGCCGTCGCTGCTCGCGGGGGCGGCGCTCACCGCGTTCGCCGGCGGGCTGCTCGCCTTCTACGTCAAGACCCCCGGGCTGCGCCAGGACGGCACCCTGCGCCCCTCCCAAGAGGGGGTCTCCGTCGCCAAGGACGTCTGGCTGATGGGCATCGGGCTGGGCCTGGTGGTGGAGGAACTGACCCAACGTTGATCTCCGGCGCCTGGTAACTAACGTGTGCGAGCCCGGGTAGTCGGCACACCATGGCAGAAATCGGCTACACCTTGATGTGCGAGCAGACCCCGGCCCGGCAGCTGGTGGACGACGCGGCCACCGCCGAACGGACCGGATTCGACTACGCGGTCATCTCCGACCACTACTTCCCATGGCTTGAGGAGCAGGGTCACTCTCCCTACGCCTGGTCGGTCCTGGGCGCGGCGGCGAACGCCACCGAGCGACTGCCCCTCATGACGTACGTGACGTGCCCCCTGATGCGCTACCACCCGGCCGTGGTCGCGCAGAAGGCCGCCACGATGGGCGTGCTCAGCCAGGGGCGGTTCGCGCTGGGGCTGGGCTCCGGCGAGAACCTGAACGAGCACGTGATCGGCGAGGGCTGGCCACCGGTCAACACCCGGCACCGGATGCTGCGCGAGGCCGTCCAGATCATCAAGAAGCTGTTCTCCGGCGAGTACGTCACCTACCAGGGCGAGTTCTATGACGTGGACTCGGCCAAGCTCTATGACCTGCCCGAGCGCCGGATCCCGATCGGGGGCGCCGCCTCCGGTGGGCAGTCGGCGGACCTGGCCGCCGAGTTCGGCGACCTGCTGATCGTCAACGAGCCGATGCCGGAGGTGGTGGACCAGTTCAACGCGCTCGGCGGGTCGGGCAAGCCGGTGTACGGCCAGCTGGCCATCTCGTACGACACCGACGCCGAGGCGGCCAAGGAGCGGGCCCACGAGCTGTGGCGCTGGTCGGCGGCCGGGTGGAAGGTGATGGCCGAGCTGCCGGGGCCGGTCAACTTCGGCGCCTACGCCGACTACGTACGGCCCGAGGACGTCGCGGCCAGCGTGCCGTGCGGCGACGACGTGGACGCGGTGGTCGAGGCCGTCCGGAAGTACACCGACGCCGGGTTCACGCACGTCGCGCTCGTCCAGATCGGCCACGACCAGCAGCAGCCCTTCTTCGGCTGGGCCGAGAAGGAACTGCTGCCCGCGCTACGCCGCCTCTGAGTCGCGGCGCCGTCCCTGAAGTCCGACCCGCGCCGCCGCTGAGCCAGGCGGGTCACTCGTCAAGGGACGATGTTGACCAGCTTCGGCGCCCGCACGATCACCTTGCGCGGCTCGCCCGTCAGGTAGGACTGGACCTTCTCCGAGCCCAGGGCCAGCGCCTTCAGGTCGGCCTCCGAGATGTCGGGCGACACCTCCAGGCGCTCGCGCACCTTGCCGGCCACCTGGACGACGCAGGTCACCGACTCCTGCACCAGCAGCGCCGGGTCTGCGGTGGGCCAGCCGGCCCGGCCGACGCCGCCCTCGTGGCCCAGGCGCTCCCAGCCCTCCTCGGCGGTGTAGGGCGCCACCAGCGACAGCATGACGGCCAGCGTCTCGGCCGCCTCGCGGACCGCGGGGTCGGCGGCGCCGGGCCCGGAGTCGATGGCCTTGCGGGCCGCCGAGGTCAGCTCCATCATGCGCGCGATCGCGACGTTGAAGCGCTGGGACTCGACCAGCCGGGTGACCTCGTCGATCGCGTGGTGCGTGGCCTTGCGCAGCTCGACGTCGCCGCCCTCGAACGACACGCCGGGCTCGGCCGCGACCTCGTCCATCACGCGGAAGGCACGGGCCAGGAACTTCTGCGACGCGGCCGGCGACATGTCGGCCCAGTCGATGTCCTCCTCGGGCGGCCCGGCGAACACCATGGTCAGGCGGACCGCGTCGACTCCGAAGTCGTCGATCTGCTGGCCCAGGTCCACGCCGTTGCCCAGGGACTTGGACATGGCCTTGCCGCCGTTGATCACCTGGCCCTGGTTGAGCATGCGCAGGAACGGCTCGGTGAAGTCCAGCATCCCCATGTCGTGCAGGACCTTGGTGAAGAAGCGCGAGTAGAGCAGGTGCAGCACCGCGTGCTCGATGCCGCCGACGTACTGGTCGATCGGGCCCCACTTGCGGACCGCCTCGACGTCGAACGGGCCGTCGGTGTAGCCGGGCGAGGTGTAGCGCAGGAAATACCAGGACGAGTCGACGAAGGTGTCCATGGTGTCGGTGTCGCGCTGGGCGGGACCGCCGCACTTGGGGCACTCGACGTTGACCCAGTCGGTGGCGCTGGCCAGCGGGGACACGCCCTTCGGCGCCAGGGCCTCGCCGCGCAGGTCGGGCAGCGTGATCGGCAGCTGGTCGTCGGGGACGGGCACCTCGCCGCAGTCGACGCAGTGGATGATCGGGATCGGCGTGCCCCAGTAGCGCTGGCGGGACAGCAGCCAGTCGCGCAGCCGGAAGTTGATCGCGCCCGTGCCCTTGCCCTGGGTCTCCAGCACTTCGATGATCTTGGAGATGGCCTCGGTCTTGGACAGCCCGTCCAGCGGGCCGGAGTTGACCAGCTTGCCCTCTCCCGGCGTGGCCTCGCCGGTCTCGCCCGGGTCGGCCAGGCCGGTGTGCACGACGACCTTCACCGGCAGCCCGAACTTCACCGCGAAGTCCAGGTCGCGCTGGTCGTGGGCGGGCACGGCCATGATGGCGCCGTGGCCGTAGTCGGACAGCACGTAGTCGGCCGCCCAGACCTGGATGCGCTCGCCGTTGACCGGGTTGATCGCGTAGCGGCCCAGGAAGACGCCGGTCTTGTCCTTGTCGGTGGACAGCCGCTCGATGTCGCTCAGCTTGGCCGACTCGGCCCGATATGCCTCGAACGCCGCCCGCTGCTCGTCCGTGACGATCTCGTCGGCCAGCGGCGCGTCCACGGCCACCACGAAGAACGTGGCGCCGAACAGCGTGTCGGGCCGCGTGGTGTAGACGTGGACCGGCTCCTCGCGGCCCTCGATCTCGAACAGCACGTCGGCGCCCTCGGAGCGGCCGATCCAGTTGCGCTGCATGGTCAGCAGGCGCTCCGGCCAGCCGTCCAGCTGCTCCATGTCGTCCAGCAGCCGCTGCGCGTAGTCAGTGATCTTGAAGTACCACTGCGTCAGCTCCCGGCGGATCACGTCGCTGCCGCAGCGCTCGCACTTGCCCGCCACGACCTGCTCGTTGGCCAGCACGGTCTGGTCCTGGGGGCACCAGTTGACCAGGCCGCCCTTGCGGTAGGCAAGGCCGCGCTCGAAGAAGCGGATGAACAGCCACTGGTTCCAGCGGTAGTAGTCGGGGTCGCTGGTGTGCAGGCGGCGCGACCAGTCGAAGGAGATGCCGTAGCGCTTGAACGAATTGGCCTGCGTCTCGATGTTGGCGTAGGTCCACTCGGCGGGGTGTGCGTTCCGCTTGATGGCGGCGTTCTCGGCCGGCAGGCCGAAGGAGTCCCACCCGATCGGGTGGAGGACGTTGTAGCCCTTCTGGAACCAGTAGCGCGCGACCACGTCGCCGATCGCGAACACCTCGGCATGGCCCATGTGGAGGTCACCGGAAGGATAGGGGAACATGTCCAGCATGTAGCGCCGCTCACGCGTGTCGGTGGCGTCATCGCTGGCCCGGAACGGGTCCTGCTCCTCCCATCGCTGCTGCCACTTGGCCTGCAGCGCCTGCGGGTTGTACTCACTCACGGCGGTTGTCCTTTTGGATTGACTCGGACCCATAAGAAAACCCCTCGTGCGCATGACGAGGGGCAGCCGCGACGGCGAGCTGATCAGAGCCGTCGCGGCCCGCTAAGAAGCAGGGTCGCGGAACGCATAGGTCAAGCCTAGCGCACGTCTTCGGCTGAATGCGGGTCGTCGAGCCGGGTCAGTGGGCACAATGGACTCTTCAGGTCTGGTGAGATCTGATGGTGATGTATCCGTTGTGACCTCTAATGTCCCATTAGAATACTCTCGTCGCCGTGGTGTACCCAGGAGAAGCAGAACGTCCAGATGGTGGCCTGCCCATGCAGGACCCACCGACGGATCCGCATGGCTTCTCGCGTTTTACTGCGGAACCCCTGGTCTCGCGTGAGATCATGCCGGATGCGTCAAATCCGGACATAACCTCGGGAGGTACGGCAGCAATGGCAACGGAGAATTCCGGAGCACCCCATCTGCCACCGTCCTGGCCCGAGGCGCCTAAGCCGGAGGTGCCGACATCCTGGCCCGAGGCGCCCCGGCAGGACGCGGCATGGCCCGACTCTTCACGGGGCGGTGCCGCCCAGTCGTCATGGCCGGACTCGTCGCAGTCCTCGCCGTCGTGGCCCGACCCCTCGCAATCCTCACCCTCCTGGCCGGACCCGGCGCAGTCTTCGCCGTCCTGGCCCGATCCCGCGCAGTCCTCGCCTTCGTGGCCGGACCCCGCGCAGTCCTCGCCATCTTGGCCGGACCCGGCGCAATCCTCGCCGTCCTGGCCGGACCCATCACAGTCCTCGCCTTCGTGGCCCGATCCGTCTCGGCAGGGCTCCGCGCCCCCGCAGGGGTCGCAGCAGTCCTGGCCGGACTCCGGGCCCGCCTGGTCGGACGCCCCGCCCTCCTCGGACGCGTGGTCGAACCTCGGCCAGCCTGACGGTCGGCCTCAGTCGCGTCCGGGTGACCCGGCCTCCTATGGTCAGGGCTCTCCGGACAACCAGCCCACGGCGTACCACCAGTTCCCGAATCCGCTCGGCGAGCTGGCGTACCCGCCCGCGGACGACCGAGGCACGCCGCGGTCCGGCTCGCCGCTGGACGGCCCCCGCTCCGGCTCCCCGCTGGACGGTCCGCAGGGCGGCTCTCCGCTGGACGGCCCGCGAAACGTCACTCCGCTGGACAGCCGGCGCCGTGGCACTCCCCTCGACGATCGTGCGGTGCCGCGTTCCGCGCCCTCCCCCGACGACCGTCTGGTCGCGTACGGCCAGGCGCCGGTCGGCCAAGCACCGCCCGGCCAGCCGCCCATCGGCCACGGGCCAGGTGGCCACGGTCCGGGTGGGCAAGGTCCGGGTGGGCAAGGACCAGGTGGCCACGGGCCGGGCGGCCAGCCCCCGGGCGGGCAGCCACCGATCGGGGAGGACCAGCAGAGCGAGCAGGGCAGGCCGGGTGCCAACCTGAGCCGTGACCCGTCCGACCCGGACCACAGGTTCGTGACGGCCGGTCAGATCAGCGGCTCCCGCACCCCGCCGCCCGAGCGCCAGCAGGAGCTCTGGGACAACGTCTTCGGCGACAACTACCAGGCGATGGGTGAGCCGGAGTCGCTGGACAACCCCGGCAAACCCCTCTGGATCTACGCCCTGGCGGGCTCGGTGGCCATCGCCCTGGTCGGCGCCGTCCTCTGGGCGTTCCTGGCCGGACCGCTGGCCAGCAACACGCCGGCCGCCACTAACACCGCGGCCCCCAAGGCGAGCACGTCGGCCAGCACCGCCCCCACCAAGGCGGCCAGCTCGATCCCGCGTCTGCCGCGGTGGTCCGGCAAGGCCGCCCCCGTGACGGGCATAGTCGCCAACCCCTCGGCCGGCATCACGATCCCCCGCCTCGGCGGCACCTGGCAGCAGGACCAGCGCGCCACGATCAAGACCACGTACGGCTTCGACACCCGCCAGTACGTGATCACGGGCACCAACAGCTCCGCCCAGATCCTCACCGGCCCGCTCCCGGCCAAGCTGGCGTCCTCGTTCACCAGCGAGGACGACCTGGAGCCGGTGATCAAGCAGGTGGTGCTGAACGCCCGCAAGCGCTTCTTCCCCGAGGGCAACACGGTCAAGAAGATCGCCCAGCAGCCGATCAAGGTCGGGCAGTCCTCGGGCCGGGTCATCGCCTACGCCCTGACCTCGAGCACCGAGAAGGCCACGATCGTCACGGCCGCCATCAACACCGGCAAGGACGTACCGGCGATCGTCTACATGTCGATCCCGTCGACCAGCAAGCAGCTTCTGCCGGACGTCAACACGGTCATCAAGCAGATCAAGGTCACCCCCACCTCGTGACCCCGTCTCCCGGCCCCCGGCATCCCGGGGGTCGGGCAGGTTGTTCTAGAAGGTGCACTCCAGGTGCTTGATGCCGTTGATGAAGCTGGAGTGCAGGCGGTCGGGCTTGCCCGCCTGGATGCCGGGCACCCGGCGGAGCAACTCCCGGTACATCACTGTGATCTCCCGCCGGGCCAGGTGCGCTCCCAGGCAGAAGTGCGGCCCCGGTCCGCCGAACCCCACGTGCGGGTTGGGTGAGCGGGTGATGTCGAACCGCTCGGGCTCCTCGAAGACGGCCTCGTCTCGGTTGGCCGCCCAGTAGTACAGGACCGCCTTGTCGCCCTTCCTGTACAGGTGGCCGTTCATCTCGTAGTCCCTGGTCACCTTGCGGCGCATGAAGTTCACCGGTGAGGCCAGCCGGACGATCTCCTCCACGGCTCCGGCCGCCCGGCCCTGAACGTCCTCCAGCCACAGCGCTCGCTGGTCGGGGTTGTTGGTGAGCAGGCGCAGGCCGTACGAGATGGCGTTGCGGGTGGTCTCGTTGCCCGCCACCACCAGCAGGATGAAGAACGACCCGAGCTCCTGCGACGTCAGCCGCTCGCCGTCGATGTTGGCGTTGACGAGGGAGGACGTCAGGTCGTTCGTGGGCTGGTCGACGCGGTAGGCGGCCAGGTCCTGGACGAGCTGCTGCAGCTCCATCCCGGCGTTGAGCAGGAGCGGGACCACCTGGGTGACGTCGTCGCCGGTGTATTCGGGGTCGAAGCCGCCCAGGATGACGTTCGAGCGTTCGAAGACGAACTGGTAGTCGCGCTCGGGGATGCCCATCATGTCGCAGATGATCTTCAAGGGCAGGCGGGCTGCGACCTCGGTGACGAAGTCGCAGCCGGAGCCCGTGACCAGCAGGTCGTCCACGATCTTGGCGGCCGCGATGTCCACGTCCGCCTCGAACTGCTTGATCATCTTGGGGGTGAAGGCCCGGGAGACGATCCGGCGCAGGCGCGCGTGCCGGGGGTCGTCCATGTTGATCATCGAGCCGAAGTACTCGGCGAACTCGGCGGGCATGTCGAGGATGTTCGTGGCCCCGCCGTCGCCCGAGGAGAAGACCTCGGGAGTGCGGCTGGCCTCCAGGATGTCGGCATGCTTGACCAGCGCGTAGTAGCCGGGCCCCTGCGGGGCGAAGTCGACCACGGGCTCGGCGAAGAAGGCCGGCGTATCTCGCTCCCGCAGCCGGTCGAAGGCGGCCCTCCGCTCCGCCATCGGCTTGGCCCAGAAGTCACGGTCCGACAGGTCGAAGTCAAGCACGTCCATGAAACACCATCATTCGGATAGCGGCCTATTCACGTCAACGCGATCGAAGTACACCGTACGTCTCCGTGGCCGGGCGCGCGCGGAAAACCGGTGGCCTCTGGAAGCGGATGATCTATAGCGTGGGCTTATGCAGTTCTTCTTCTTCCTGCGCTAGCGACCCGCCGGCGGGCCGTGGATGACCCACCGCCGGTGATGCGGGACGGCCGGCCGCCGTCCCGGGTCGCGACGTGGGAGAAGGACACGTGCATACGCTTGCCGTGGCCAGGGCGGTGCGTGGCATCGAGCCCCTGGTGGCCGCGGAGATCCGACGTGCCGGGCTCGGGGTGGTGCGCGGGGTGCGCCATCGTGAGGTGTGGTTCGAGACGGCCGATCCCGGGCCGGAGCTGCTGGGGTTGCGGACGGCCGACGACGTGCTGCTGGTGGCGGCCGTCGTGGAGGGGATCGGGCGCGACAGGGAGGCGCTGGGGCGCCTGTCGGGGGCGGCTCGCGAGCTCGACGCCGAAAGCCTGACGAAACTCGCCCACCAGATCACCGACCGCCCGCATGGGGTGCGGGGCGGTGGGGTGGAGGTGTCGGCGTCGTTCGTCGGGCGGCGGAACTACAGCCGGTTCGACATCGAGGACGCCGTCGGTGCCGAGCTCGCCCGGCCACTGGGCCTGCCGTACCACTCGCGCCGCGACGGCCGGGTGCCGCCCGAGGGCTCGACGGCGTGGCGGGTCACGGTGGAGGACGAGCAGGCGGTCATCGCCCTGCGGGTGCCCGCCAGGCCGCTGCACCGCAGGCCGTACAAGACGCAGTCGATCCCGGGCACTCTGCACCCGCCGGTGGCCGCCGCCATGGCCGGGCTGGCGCGGCTCGACCGCGCCCGCACGGTGCTCGACCCCTGTTGCGGCGCCGGCACCACGCTCATCGAGGCCCGCGCGCTCGCTCCGCACGCGCGCCTGATCGGCTTCGACCATGACCCGCACAACGTCCACGTCTCCACCGCCAACGCCAACCGCGCCGCAGCCGACGCCAACGCCAACGCCAACGGCAACGGCGCCCGCGTCACAGCCGACGCCATCGCCTGGGGGGTGGCCGATGCGGGGCGGATTCCCCTGCCGGACGGCAGCGTGGACCGAGTCCTCGTGAACCCGCCCTGGGACCGTCAGGTCGCCCCGAGCGGCCGGCTCCGCCGGGACCCCGGCCGTCTGTGGCGGGAGATCCACCGTGTCCTGGCCGTGGGCGGCACCGTGGTGGCGCTCGTTCCGGAGGCGTGGCGGCCGCCCGGATTCGGGGTGGACAGGGTGATTCATCTCACCCTGTCAGGCCGCCATCCGGTCGTGACGGTCCTCAGGAGGTCAGCCGGTCGAGGACGAGCCGATTGACCCCCGCCCTCAGAAGGCCAGCCGGTTGACCCCCACCCTCAGGAGGCCAGCCAGTCGAGGACGAGCCGGTTGACCTCCGCCGGCTTTTCGAGGTGGAGGAAGTGACCCGCGCCGGCCACCTGCTCGGTCCGCGATCCGGCCGGCAGGTGGCTCAGCGCGTCCTTGACCAGGTCGGCCGAGAGGCAGCCGTCCTGGGTCCCGTGCAGGTAGAGGATCGGCCCAGTAGTGGCGGGCTCCGGTGCCGGGTAGCGGCCGGTGGGCGGGGTGGTGCCGAGCATCGCCCGGTAGTAGCCGATGGCCGCCGCCAGGTTCGCCGGCGCGCCGATGCTCTGCCGGACGAACTCCAGGTCCTGCTCGGCGTCGTAGCCGGGCGACCAGTCGCGCCAGATCCCCTCGAGGAAGCCGGGTGCGGCGGCGGCCGTCTCGGCCAGGGCGGTCTGGAAGAGGAAGACGTAGAACGAGCGCTTGAGCTGCTCGTAGTCCAGGAACCCGGTCGCCAGGGCGGCCGCCGGTGGCACGGCCATGGCCACGGATCTGCGGAAGCGGTCGGCGGTCGCGTAGACGGGGAACGCGCCCCAGTCGTGACCGATGAGCACCGCGGCGGAGTCGCCGCCGAGCTCCTCGTGCAGCGCCCGTACGTCGGCGACGAGCGCGCCGGCCTCGTAGGCGCCGTCGGCGGGGATCTCGGTCGGCGCGTAGCCGCGCAGGAACGGCGCGACCGCGCGGTAGCCGCGCTCGGCAAGCGCCGGGAGCAGGTGACGCCAGGTGTGGGCCGTGTCAGGGAAGCCGTGCAGGCACAGGGCCAGCGGCCCCTCCCCTACGGCCAGATACGCGAACTCCACCCCGTTGGCGTGGACTGTTCTGATCTCCATGACTGCGAAACCTAGCAGTCGGCTCTCCGCTGGAGTAGCACTCCGGAATCAGCCGCCCTCCTCGACCCCCGCAGCAGGCAGCGCGGCCCGAACTCGAACTGATCGGGTCGTGATCACTTTGCCGTCTGCTGAGAGGCCGCGATCCCGGTGAGGATGCGCCGCAGGCCGTACGAGAACTGTTCGGCCGGGCTCAGGTCGGCGGACTGGGTCATGCGCGAGACCCGGGGATAGGCACCGCTCTCGATGACCTTGCGCATGTAGGGGGCGACGTCGGCGCGCCACTCGTCCTCGGTCTGACCGGTGCGCCGCTGGGTCTCCTTCTCGGCGAGCTCGCGCATGACCGCGCCGCGCACATAGTCCCTGATCAGTCCGACGGCCGAGCCCGCGTCGGCGCTGTCGGAGGTCAGCGGGGCGGCCGCGGTGAGGGCGTGCTCCAGGCCACGCAGCCAGTTGGGGCCGAGCGACGGCCGGGTCGCCAGCAGCGGGGCGAGCCAGGGGTGCCGCAGCCACAGCTCGCGCTCGTGGTGGGCGTACGCCTCGAGGTCGGCGCGCCAGTCTCCCGTCAGCGGCACGTGGTGGTCCTGCACCGCGTCGGCCATGAGGTCGAGCAGGTCGTCGCGGCTGTCCACGTAGCGGTAGAGCGAGGTCGTGCCGGTGGACAGCTCGGCGGCGACGCGGCGCATCGACAGCGCGTCGAGCCCCTCGGCGTCGGCGATGGCGACGGACGCGTCCACGATGCGCTCCACGCTCAGGGCCTGCCTTTTCGGCTGGTACGGCTCGCGCTCCCAGATAAGCGGCATGGACAGAAGTCTACAGATGTGGGTACGGTGTTCCCATGAATGGGCACACTGTTTCCACAGATGTTCTGATCGCCGGCGGCGGATCCGTCGGGCTGATGCTCGCGGTGCTGTTGCGCCACCACGGCGTCAAGTCCCTCGTCGTCGAGGAGAAACCGGAGCTGTCGCACCACCCCAGGGCCACCGGCATCGGGCCGCGGTCGGTGGAGATCCTGCGCGAGGTCGGCCTGGCTCAAGCGGTCAACGAGGCCGCGGTCGACCTGCGGGCGGGGAAGATCAGGGGGCGCACGCTCGCCGAGGCCGACTTCACCGAAGGCGTGGCCTGGAAGACGAGAGGCGCGGCCGAGACCACCTACACGCCGGCCCGGATCCGCGGCACCTGCGCGCAGAACCGGCTCGACCGCGTGCTGATCACCAAGGCGGGCGACGTGGAGTTCGGCGTGGCGCTCGACTCGTTCGAGCAGGACGCCGACGGTGTCACGGCGACCCTGTCCGACGGGCGCGTCGTGCGGGCGCGCTATCTGGTGGCGGCCGACGGTGTGCGCAGCCGGGTTCGGCAGATCCTCGGCATCGGCCTCACCGGTCCCGGCGTGATCGGCGAGGAGACGACGAGCGTCCTGTTCCGCGCCGATCTGCGCCCGCGCAAGCCGTTCGCCATGTGCAACATCGACCATCCGGACGCGACCGGCCTGCTGGTGACCGTCGACGGCGAACGCGAGTGGGTCTTCCTCACCCGCCTCGGCGCTGAGCCGACCCCGGAGCACATCCGCACCGCGCTCGGCGACCCGTCGATCGAGGTGGAGATCCGCAGCGTGCTGACGTTCCGGGGGCGCGGCCAGGTGGCCGATCGCCTCTCCGTCGGACGGGTCTTCCTGGTGGGCGACGCGGCGCACGCCATCCCCCCGCTGGGCGCGTTCGGGCTGAACACCGGCGTCGCCGACGCGCACAATCTGGCGTGGAAGCTCGCGTACGCGCTGCGCGGTGAGGCCGGGCCCGAGCTGCTGGAGACCTATCACGCGGAGCGCCATCCGGTGGCTCTCATGACGATGGAGCAGGCACTCCTGCGGTTCAACGATCCGTCCCTGCACTGGGGGCAGGACATGGCGGAGGCGCGCAAGGCGGCGGGGGCGATCAACGCGCCGGTGGTGCACATCGGCTACCGGTACGGCGGCGCGGAGCTCCCCTCCACCGAGGACGTCGCCCTCGACCTCGACGGGTCGCCGGGATCCCGCCTGCCGCACATGTGGGTGGCCGACGGGGTGTCCACGCTGGATCTCGTCGGATCGCGGTGGTGCGTGCTCACGGCCGATCCCGGCGTGGCGGCCGACGTTCCGGTGCACGTCGTGGACGGCTGGCCGTACGGGACGGTGCTGGTCCGCCCTGACGGTTTCGTGAGCCGTTCGTACTAGCGCACGGGAGACACCGAGATCCAGCGGGTGCTCGGGCCTGTCTTTGCTGCTGCCGTCGCGGCCGCGCACGGAGACGCCGCCTATGATCCTCAAGGACGATGTGATGGCCCGGCCCTCAGAGGAGGGTCGGGCCTTTTGCGTGCTCAGGCGCTGTTCAGTACAACCTCCGGAGTATCCAGCCAGACCCGCTGGCCCTCGGGCGTGACGGTCACGCCGAAGCGCTCCCAGCGCGGCTCACCCCAGCTCACCCACCGCGCGTACGCCTGGACGACTTCATCCCACATCGGGCGGTCGCCTACCTGCTGAACGCCGTAGTCCACACTGTCGGGCCGCCACGTGGCCACGGCCCACGAGTGCGAGTCGGCCGGGTCAGAGACCCACATCCGAACGTACTCGCCCTCATCGTCGGTTCCGGTGCTGGTGTGCGATCGGACACCGGTCAGCGCCGCGATGGCCAGATCCGCGCCTGCGGAGAGCTGGTCGAGCGCCCTCGGATCGAGCGCCGTCCGGTAGTGCCGCCGCTCCTGCCCTGGGAGCTGGTCCTCATTGAGGTGGGGCCGCTGCGACCGCATCATCATGTAGCCGGCGAACCCCACCACCCGGCCGAGGGCGGTGCCGTCCTCCTGCACCTCCAGGCGCAGACAGTGGCTCGTGCCGTAGCCGGGATGCCACGGCAGCACGATGACCGCACCCACCCTGCACTGCTCGACCCACGCGTACGGGATGTCGCGAATGCCGCAGGTGACGTGTACCCGGTCGTACGGCGCGTGTTCGGGGCAGCCAAACGCCCCATCGCCGATGACCAGGTGCGGATGCACGGCGGCGGCGGCGAGGTTCTTGCCCGCCTGGTCCGCGACCGCCGCGTCCACCTCAATCGAGGTCACCTCCCCGTGATCGGCGACGAGATGGGACAGCAGCCCGGCAGTCCACCCGGTGCCCGTCCCAACCTCCAGCACCTTCATGCCGGGCTTGGTCTGGAGGCGCTGGAGCAGGTCGGCGACGGTGCTCGGCGCGGACGCCGAGGACGTGGAGTCGCCCTTGAGCGCGGTGAGCTCGGTGGCACCGTCGTCGAGTTGGGTGACGATGATGCTGCGCGAGTAGACGCTGTCCCACCAGGTGCCGGGGTCCACGTCGCGGTTGATCAGGTACGGCGGGCCGTCCTCGACGACCAGTCCGACCGGGGGGATGAACAGGTGCCGGGGGACCTTCCGGACCGCGCCCTTGATGGGCTCGCCGATGTCGCCCGACCCCTCCGGGTCGAGGGCGGCGAGAAGCCGGTCGAGGCGCTCGGGGGTGAGGCTCACTACTTCTTCCCCTTGTCCTTGGCGTGGTCGCCTTGGGGCTCCTGATGCTGGTCGTTGGTGCTGCCGGTGCCGCCCTCTTTGCCGGTGACTTCCTTGTCCTTGCCGCTGTTGGGGTCTTCATGCTTTCCGCCCATTGCTGTCTTCCTCTCGTGATGTGGCAGTTGGGGTGACGGTCTTTCGGTGACCCCGCCTTCCCTGGCCCTAGCGGGCGTGGGACTAGCGGGAGCCGGGGGCATCAGGGGCGGGTTCTGGGCATGTCGCGGATGATCCACATCTGAGTGCTCAGGTCCGCCATGAGGGCGATGGGGTTTCCGCGCTCCAACTGGCGCAGCACGCCGGCGGCAACCTGCTCCACCGTGAGCTGCCAGGTCGGTACGGCTCGCCAGGTCGAACCAGGCTGCGCGAACTGGTAGGAGATCACCCACTGGGGGAAGTTGAGGCGCAGCACGGCGAGCTGACGGTCTCGCAGATCCAGTTCGAGCCACGTCCTGATCGCGGCGACTCGATGGGCGGACTCTACGTCTGGATAGGTCAGGTCCATTTCGACCTCCCGCCCGGCAAGCTCAATTGCGTCGGTCGAATTGAGATCAATGCCGGGATTCATCATGGCGGCCTTTCTGATCAGGGCTTATACACTGTGCAGGGGTTTCGCGTTTCCAACGGAAAGCGCAGTGTCATAGTGGGAGAGTTCGGGGTGGACATCCAAGGGGGTGGATGTTGGATTCGCGAATTCCAACAACCCCAACAATGAGGAGATCGGCCTGAATGCCTCGCAGCCCTGACGTCGTCGATCCCGCGGCATCGCCCTGGCACTTGATGGGGGCTGAACTGCGACATTGGCGTGACGGCGTGTGCAACCTCAATCTGCGTGAGGCGGCAGGGCGGGCTCTGTGCGACTATGGCGACCTGTCCAAGTGGGAACGGGGTCTTACCCGAATGCCGTCGGACGTGCTGGAACGCTTGGACGACCTATACGGGACAAACGGGCAACTTGTGGCGCTACATTCCGCTATAACCGAGTTGGACCGCTACCGGATGGGTAGGAGTGAAAGCACAGATCCCTCATCGCGCGACGAGGATGGCGATATGGAACGGCGTGCTGTGATGCAGATTCTCGCCGCTCTCGGGGCGGGGGCCGCGATCCCACTGGCCACTTGGGACGCTCTGTTCTCCGGCGTTGAACGCACGATCGCGGGGCGCGGCGGCATCGGTGTGGACGACTGGGCCGAGATCGTGTGGGAGCACGATTTCGCCTACTACACCAACCCGCCCGGCACGGTGTTCCAGACGATCGCGTCCGATTTCGCCGAGGTCTCCACCATCTTGAAGCGCACCAGCTCGGCCACCGCCCGCTCCGGCCTGCTCAGGGTCAGCGCCCAGCTTGCCGTCCTCATGGGCATGGAGATGTCCGACATCGGAGATCAAGGTTCCTCTCTGCGGTCATGGCGACTGGCCCGCCGCGCGGCAGACGCCACCGGCGACCGCGAACTGCGCGTCTGGGTTAGAGGATGGGAAGCCGAGTACGGGTTCTGGGCCGGACGGCCGGCGCCGGTAATGGCGAAACTCGCGAACGAGGCAGTCGAGATCGCCGATGGTGTGCCGAGCAGGAGTCTCGCCGAGGCGCACATGGTCCGGGCATTCCTGCTGGCGTCGCAGGGCGACACGGAGAACACGCACGCGGCGCTGACCGACCTACGGCGCACGTTCGATGCGCTCCCGGACTCGGTGAACAGCGACCAGACGTCGCCGCTCTGGTCGTTCCGGGAGTGGGCGCAGGCGTGGGCGCTGGCCTACCCGTACGCGCTGATCGGGAAGACTCGGGACGCCCTGGAAGCGACCGAGCAGGCTCGCACGCTGTGCCCGCCCGCTTTCCAGGGGAACGTCGCGAACCTGTCTCTCGTGCACGCCCTCACGCAGGCCCGGGACCGCGATGTCGACCAGGGTCTGCGGCAGGCCATAGCAACGGCGCAGACGTGGCCGGTCAGCACGATCCGGAGTCGCATCATCGGGCAGATGCTCGATGGCCTGCCGGAGAAGGGCCGCGAACTGGAGTCGGCTCGCGAGCTGCGCAGCCTGACGGCCGGGCCGTCGGCCGACGCCTAGCGGCGGCTGAGCCTGCCGCGCACCTCCTGCGCTTACCGCACGCAGTTCAAGGACCTGCGAGTTCAACGATAGGCAGGCCATAAAACCGCAGGTCGGCACAGGCGTCAGAAGGTGTACTTCAAGTGCTTGATCCCATTGATGAAGTTGGACAGCAGGAAGTCGGGCTCCCCCTCTGACCTGATGCCCGGCAGACGGGTGAACAGCTCGCGGAACATCACGGTCATCTCCCTGCGCGCCAGGTGGGCGCCCAGGCAGAAGTGCGGGCCGGGACCGCCGAAGCCGACGTGCGGGTTCGGGTCGCGGGTGATGTCGAACGTGTCGGGGTCCTTGAACACCGTCTCGTCACGGTTGGCCGAGTTGTAGAAGAGCAGGACCTTGTCCCCCTTCTTGTAGCGCATGCCGTTCATCTCATGGTCCCGCGTGAGCGTGCGGCGGAACTGGATCACCGGCGTGGCATAGCGCACGATCTCGTCGCACGCCTTGGTGACGCGGCCGTCGAAGTCGTCCAGGAGCAGTTGCCGCTGCTCGGGGTGGTCGGTGAAGAGCTTGAGCCCGTACGCGATGGCGTTGCGGGTGGTCTCGCTGCCGGCCACCACGAGCAGGATGAAGAACGAGCCCAGCTCCTGCGAGGTGAGCCGCTCCTCGCCGTTGACCAGCAGGCTGACCAGGTCGCCCGTGGGATTCTTGCGCCGCTCGTCGCCCAGGCGGGCGGCGAGCCGGTTCAGGGAGAAGCCGGCGTGCAGCAGCTTGGCCAGGCCGCGGGCCACGTTGACGCGGCTGAACTCGGGGTCGATGCCGGTGTACTCGGGGTCGGCGTTGCCGAGGATCACGTTGGTCCGCCGAAGCACCATGTCATGAAATGTCGCCGGAATGCCCATCATGTCGCAGATGACGCGGACCGGCAGCCGGGCGGCGATCTGCGCCACGAAGTCGCCCGGTCCCTCCTCGATCGCCCGGTCCACGATCTCGGCGGCGGCCGTGGCCAGGTCCTCCTCCATCTTGGACAGGATGCGCGGCGTGAACGCCCTGGACACGATCCGGCGCAGCCGGGCGTGCCGCGGGTCGTCCATGTTGATCATCGAACCGAAGTACACGGCCAGCCAGCGCGGCATGTCGGGCACGCTGTTGGAACACGGCTCACTGCTGAAGACGGCCGCGTTCCTGCTGGCCTCGGTCACGTCCGCGTGGCGCACCAGGGCGTAGTAGCCGGGGCCGCCCTTGATGAACGGCACGGCCTGCTCCGTCAGGAACACCGGCTCGTCCAGCTGGCGCAACCGGCGGAAGGCGGCCATGCGCTCAGCCTGGGGCAGCCCCCAGAACACCAGTTGCGAGATGTCCAGGTCACTGGAGAGCGTCATGAACACCAAGCCTTCTGCAAGTAGTCACTTACGTCAAGGGGCGCTTGGCGACGAGCTCGGCCCCCTTCTCGCCGATCATGATGGCCGGGGCGTGCGTGTGTCCACGGTTCAGGGTCGGCATGATCGACACGTCGACGACCCTGAGCCCGTCGAGGCCGCGTACCTTGAGCTCCGGGTCGACGACCGACTCGGCGTCGGTGCCCATGCGGCAGGTGCCGACCGGGTGGTAGAGGGTCTCGCCGCGCTCGCGTACCCACTGGGTGAGCTCGGCGTCGCTCTCCGGCCCCTGGTAGGGGGCCATCGGGCCGCCCGCGTACTCCTTCATCGCGGTGGTGGCGAAGACCTGCTTGGCCGTCTTCAGCCCGGCGACCAGCCGCTTGACGTCGGCCTCCCGGGTCAGGTAGCCGGGGTCGATCACCACCTCGCGGCCGCTCAGCCCGACCCGGCCGCGGCTCTCCGGCTGCAGCAGCACCACGCCGACGGTCAGCCCGTGGCCGGTCGGCGGCGTGAGGCCGTGGTCGATGAACGGGCCGGGCGCGAAGATCAGCTCGATGTCGGGGGCGGGCTCCTCCGGCGAGGTCCTGATGAACGCCACCGCCTCGCCCACGTTCGTGGTGAGCATGCCGGAGCGCAGCACGATGTAGCGCAGGAGGTTGCCGATCGACTCCGCCTTGGTCAGCGTGACCGGCTGCTTGGACTGCACGTACACGCCGGTCGACAGGTGGTCCTGAAGATTCTTGCCGACCTCGGGCAGGTCCCGCACGATCGTGACGCCCTCGTCGCGCAGCTCGTCGGCCGCGCCGACCCCCGAGCGCATGAGCAGGTACGGGGAGCCGATCGCCCCCGCCGACAGGATGACCTCCCGCCTGGCCTTGACCTGCGCGCCGCCGTCGTGCTCGACGCCGACGGCCCGCGTACCGTCGAACACCACCCGGTCCACGGTCGCGCCGGTGATCACCGTCAGGTTGGGCCGCTTCAGCGCCGGGCGCAGGTAGGCGTCGGCGGAGCTCCACCTCCTGCCCCGGTTCTGGGTGACGGGCGTGGCGCTGTAGCCCTCGTTGGAGCGGCCGTTGAGCTCGGCCAGCCGCTGTAATCCGAGCTCGTCGCAGGCTTTGAGGAAGGCCGCGGTGGTGATGTTGGGGCTGCGCAGCTCGGAGATGAACAGCGGACCGGACGAGCCGTAGACGCCGCCGTTGTTGCTGCCGACGCGGTGCTCGGCCTTGATGAAGTACGGCAGGACGTCGTCGTAGGTCCAGCCCGGGATCCCCCACTGGTCGTAGTCGCGCTCGCAGCCGCGTACCCACATCTGCGCGTTGAGTGAGGACGAGCCGCCGAGCACCCTGCCCCTGGGCCAGTAGAGCTCGCGGCCGGACATCTCGCCCTGTTTGGCGGTGGTGTAGTTCCAGTCGTAGTCGGTCTTGAACAGCTTGGCGAAGCCCGCGGGCATGCGGATCTCCAGCTTGTCGTCCTTGCCGCCCGCCTCGATCAGGGCCACGGACACCCCGGGATCGGCCGACAGCCTGTTGGCCAGGACACACCCCGCCGACCCGGCCCCGACGATCACGTAGTCGTACTCCATGGCCCCTCCCAGGCATAAGTAATCTGGTACTTGCTTACTCCCAGGCGATGTACCGCGTCCATACGCATCCTTAACCGCCCTCTGAGGTGACCGTAGGGTGCGGGTTTTACCCCTACCGGCCGGTATGCCTTCCTGCCATGATGGCGCGCAAGCCGTGTACACAGGGAGGAAGGCGCTCATGCTCAACCTGTCGATCGTCCTGGAGGACAGTGCCAGGGCCACGCCGGACGGCACGGCCATCGTCTT
This sequence comes from Nonomuraea sp. CA-143628, assembly GCF_050942315.1. Classification (NCBI taxonomy): domain Bacteria; kingdom Bacillati; phylum Actinomycetota; class Actinomycetes; order Streptosporangiales; family Streptosporangiaceae; genus Nonomuraea; species Nonomuraea sp. CA-143628. Next base: position 3,457,626 of record NZ_CP192072.1, on the reverse strand, counting down.
CGGGGACATGCGCCTGCCGTACTCAATGATCGACACCGTGGCCGCGCAGGTGGCCAACCTGCTGGTCTCGCGCGGCATCGGCAAGGGTGACAAGGTCGCGCTGGCCTGCCCCAACCTGCCGTACTTCCCGTTCGTCTACTACGGCATCCTCAAGGCCGGGGCGACGGTGGTGCCCCTCAACGTGCTGCTGCAGTCGCGGGAGATCGCCTACCACCTTGACGACAGCGACGCCAAGGCGCTGTTCTGCTTCGAGGGCACGCCCGAGCTGCCGCTGGGCGAGCGCGGCAAGGCCGGCTTCGAGGCGGCCGAGGGGTGTGAGCACTTCTTCGTGCTGCCCGCCACGCCGCTGGCGACCGAGTCCGTGTACGGCGAGTCGATCTGGGCGGCGCTCGACGGCATGTCCGGCGTGTTCGAGACCGTGCAGACGGCGGCCGAGGACACGGCGGTGATCCTCTACACCTCCGGCACCACGGGCCAGCCCAAGGGCGCCGAGCTCAGCCACCAGAACATGCTGATGAACGCCATCGTCTGCGACCGGATGTTCCCGAGCGCCGAGGGCGGCGACGTCATGATGGCGGTGCTGCCGATGTTCCACTCGTTCGGGCAGACGGTCGTGCTGAACCAGGGGTTCCTGCGGCGGGCCTCGATCGTGCTGATGCCGCGCTTCGAGCCGGGCGACGCGCTCGCGCTCATGGCCAAGGAGGGCGTCACGTTCTTCGCCGGCGTGCCGACCATGTACTGGGCGATGCTGTCGAAGGTCCACGCGGACGGCGTTACACCGCCCGCGAGCCTACGCACCGCCGTCGCGGGCGGCTCCGCCTCTCCGCTCGAGGTGCTGAAGGACTTCGAGAAGACGTTCGGCGTCGCCATCCTCGAGGGGTACGGCCTGTCGGAGACCTCACCGGTGGCCAGCTTCAACCAGCCGGACCACCCCGCCAAGCCGGGCACGGTCGGCACCCCGATCTGGGGCGTGGAGATGAAGCTCATCGACAGCGACTGGAAGACGGTCGAGGGCGAGGGGCCGGGCGAGATCGCGATCCGCGGCCACAACATCATGAAGGGCTACTACGGCCGTTCGGAGGCCACGGCCGAGGTGATGCGCGACGGCTGGTTCCGCAGCGGCGACATCGCCACCCGTGACGCCGACGGTTACTACGCGATCGTCGACCGGTCCAAGGACATGATCATCCGTGGCGGGTTCAACGTCTACCCGCGCGAGCTCGAAGAGGTCCTGATGACCCACGAGGCCGTCTCGCTGGCCGCCGTCGTGGGCGTTTCGCACGAGTCGCTCGGCGAGGAGATCAAGGCGTACATCATCCGTACGCCCGGCTCGACCGCGACCGAGGACGACCTGATCGCCTGGGCCAAGGCGAACATGGCGGCCTACAAGTACCCGCGCGTCGTGGAGTTCCGCGACGCGCTGCCGATGACCGCCACGGGCAAGATCCTCAAGCGCGAGCTCCGGTAGCCGCCTTGGAACCCGACCGGCTGTGACGGCGTGGCGCCGTCACAGCCGAGGTGCCGCGTGTGCGCCGCGCTGTCACTCGCGGGCGCCGCCCAGGGCGTCCATCGGGCGGGACAGCAGCGCCATTCCCGCCGCCAGCAGGCCGCTCGCCAGCCCCATGACGGCGACGCCCGCCAGCACCAATGGGTAGAGCGGCATCGGCAACCCGGTCAGCATCATGCTGCCCGACAGCGCCCCGTTGGCCCCGGCCAGCGCGACGCAGGCGATCACCGTCCCGACGACCACCCCGATCGCCAGCACGATCCCCGTCTCCCAGCCGATCATGCGGACGATCTGCCTGCGGCTCGCCCCGACCGCCCGCAGCAGCGCGAACTCCCTGGTCCTGGCCGCGGTCCCCATGACCAGCGTGTTCACCAGCGACACCGCCGTGAACGACACCAGCACGGCGAGCACCAGGTAGGTCCCGGTGATGTTCCGCTCGATCGACGTCTCGGCGGCCCCGCCGTACTCCTCCCGGTCCAGCGCCCGTACGCCGGGCTGCTCCCGCTCGAAGGCGGCCAGCGCCCGGTCCAGCTCTTCGGCATGCCCCGGCCGGGCGCGGATCAGGACGGCGCTGTCGAGCCCGGCCCGTATCCCAGCCCGTGCCTCGGTCCGTACCCCGGCCTGTGCTTCGGCCCGTGCCTCGGTGCGTGCGAGGACGATGTCGGCGAAGCCGAGTCCTCGGTCGAAGACGGCACCCACACGCAGGTCGACGGGGCTGCCGTCGGCCAGCCACCCGTGGAAGCGGGATCCGACGTGCCAGTCGTGCTCACCGGCGTGGGTACGGCTGACCGCGACGGTCCCCGCCTCCTTGACGGCGGCGAGCGAGCCTTCCAGGACGCGCAGGTCGAGCACCTTGCCGATGGTGTCAGGGTCTACCAGCTGCGCGGGCAGCACGTCGGGCGTGCCGAGGACGTACGACACGAACGAGGTCGCGCGCACGGCGGAGACCGTCTCGGCGCCGGGCAACCGCCGGGTCGCGTCGGCGACGCCGGGAGGCAGCCCCAGGCCGTTGCGCGACACCAGGACGCGGTCCGCGACGACCCGCTCCCGGCCCTGGGCCGCCGTGGTGTCGTTCAGCACGGCGGTCACCAGCAGCGCGTATCCGGCCATGGCCACGCTGATCATGATCGCCGCCGCGGCCGACGACACCCGGCGGACAGCGGCGGCGGAGTTGGCATGCGCCAGCCAGCCGGTCGTCCGCGTGACGGCCCGGACGGCCGCGCCGGCCGGCCGCTCCAGCACCCGCGTCAGGACCGGGGACAGCAGCCCGGCCGCGCCGATGAACAAGATGACCACCAAGGCCAGGAAGGCGACGCCGACCTCACCGCCGAGATGCTGGCTGAGCGCCAGGATGACCGCCCCACCGCCCAGCATGACCAGCGCGAACAGCAGGCGCGGCAAGGTCATCACCCGCCTCGGCCCGGCGGCCTCCTGCAGCGCCTCGGCCGGGCGGACCCGGGCCGCCTGGCGTACCGCGGTGAGGGCCGACAGCAGCGTCAGCAGCAGCCCGGCGCCGCCACCGATGACCAGCGGCAGCGGGCCCGTCACCACGACGAACTCCGGCGGCGCGAGACCCTGCCCGACCAGCACGGCGCGCAGCAGATGCGCCAGCGGGACGCTCAGCGCGTAGCCCGGCAGGGCGGCCACCAGTGCCACCACGACCGCCTCTCCGGCGATCATGCGCCTGATCTGTCCCGGAGTGGTGCCGATGGCCCGCAGCAGCGCGATCTCGCGGCGGCGTTGCAGGATCGACAGGCCGAAAGTGCCGCCGATGACGAAGACGGCGAGGAAACCGCCGATCCCGGCCATCGGCCCGAACAGCTCCGTCGAGTACTCCAGCTTCTCCGCCGTCTCCGGCGTCCCCGCCCGAGCCCGCTCGTCCCCGGTCAGCACCCGCAGACCGGGATCCCGGAGGGTCTGACGCAGGCGGTCCGCCAGCTCGGCGCCCGAGGTCCCGGGGCGGGCGAGCACTCCGGCGAATTCCGCCGCGCCATCCACGCCACCCGCGCCGTTCGAGCCGTCCGCGCCGTCCGAGCCGTCCGCGCCGTCCGAGCCGTCCGAGCCGTCCGAGCCAGCCGCGCGGTCCGTACCGTCCGCGCCGGACAGCCGGGCGGCGGCCCGCTCGGTGAAGAAGAGCGCGGACTGCGTCGGCAGTCCGGTACGGCCCGTGGCCAGCCGCGCCACGCCGCTGACCCGGAAGCGCTGGGTGCCCGCCACGGTGACGACCCGTACCTCGTCCCCTGGGCGGACGGAGGCGCGCCGCGCCAGGTCGGCGTCGAGCACGACCTCGTCGTCCGCCTCCGGACCCCGCCCGGCGGACAGCACGAACGGGGTGAGCCGCGCTACCGGCCAGCCGTGCCCCCACGACGGCCCGTCCCCCGGCCCGGCCAGGGAGGCACCGTGCCGGTCCACCGCCTGCGCGTAGAACGGCGTGTCGGCGACCACGGCCGCGACGCCGGGCACGGCGCGCAGCTCCGCGAGCCGCGCCGCCGAAAGGCGGGGCGGCTGTTCCAGCGGCACGGTCTCCTCGTCGTCGCCCGAGCCGACGTGCAGGTCCGTATCGGCGCGTACGACGGCGGCCGTGTCCCCGAACCGGTCCACCTCGGGCGTCGCGCTCAGCCCCGACTGGATCATCATGAAACAGGCCGAGATCAACGCCACCGCGACCAGCACGGAGGCGACGGACCCGGCAAACCCGATCTTGCGGGTACGAATGGTGCTCAACGTGAGGCGCAGCATGCCGTCACCCGCCCAGGCGCGTCAGCCGCGAGGCGACCTGGTCGGCGGTGGGCCGGTCCATGCTGTCGACGATCGAGCCGTCGGCCAGGAAGAGCACCTGGTCGGCGTACGAGGCGGCGACGGGGTCGTGGGTCACCATGACCAGGGTCTGGCCGAGCGCGTCGACCACCTCCCTGAGCAGCGTGAGGACCTCCCGGCCCGTGGCGATGTCGAGCGCGCCCGTCGGCTCGTCCCCGAAGACCACGGCCGGCCGGGTGATCAGCGCGCGGGCGATGGCCACCCGCTGCTGCTGCCCGCCCGACATCTCCGTGGGACGATGGCCGATCCGCTGGCTCAGCCCGGTGCGCTTGACCAGGTCGGCCAGCCACTCCTGGTCGGCGCGACGACCTGCCAGGCGCAGCGGCAGCGTGATGTTCTGCTGGGCCGTCAGCGCTGGGATGAGGTTGAAGGACTGGAACACGAAGCCGATCCGGTCCCGGCGCAGCCGGGTCAGCTGTGACTCGTTCATCGTGGCCAGATCGGTCTCGCCCAGCAGCACGCGGCCGGAGGTCGGCCGGTCCAGGCCCGCCGCGCACTGCAGCAGGGTGCTCTTGCCCGATCCCGACGGTCCCATGATCGCGGTGAAGGAGCCGGCCCTCAGGCCGACGGAAACGCCGCGCAGTGCGGCCACGGCGCTCTTGCCCCGGCCGAAACGCCGGGTCACCTCTATCAGCCTGATGGCCGCCGTGGAGTCGAAGTCTTTCACTCTGGAAAGGCTGGCAACACCGGGCCGGGCTGCCCACCGGGCAGTCCCCCAATCCGCTCAGGGTTAACCCTGAAAGCTAGGCTGTCCCTCACTATGCGCGTCGTGCTGGCTGAGGACAGCGTGTTGTTCAGGCAAGGGCTGGCCAGGCTGCTCGGAGACTGCGGTGTCACGGTCACCGCGGAGGTCGGCGACGCCGCGAGCCTGCTGACCTCGGTCCGGGCCGACCCGCCCGACGTGGTCATCGTGGACGTACGGATGCCGCCCGGGTTCAACGCCGAGGGGCTGGAGGCGGCGTACCTCATCCGCAAAGAGCAGCCGGGGGTGGGCGTCCTGGTGCTGTCGAACCACATCGAGACGCGGCACGTGGTCGGCCTGCTGGGCGAGGACGCCCGGGGAGTGGGCTACCTGCTCAAGGACCGGGTCGCCGACGTCACCGAGCTGACCGACGCGCTCAAGCGGGTACGCGACGGGGCCACGGTGATCGATCCGGACGTCGTCCAGCGGCTCGTCGGCAGGCGACGCGGCAACGGCCCGGTCGCCCGGCTCAGCGGCCGGGAGCGGGAGGTGCTCGGGCTGATGGCCGAAGGCCGTTCCAACCAGGCGATCAGCCGCCGCCTGCACCTGAGCCCCAAGACAGTGGAGACGCACGTGCACAACATCTTCGTCCGGCTGGGCCTGACCGCGGCGGAGGACGACCACCGCCGCGTCCTGGCCGTCCTGACCTATCTGCGCTCCTGACACTCAACGCTCCTGACACTCAAAGCTCCTGACACTCAACGCTCCTGACACTCAACGCTCCTAACACCTAACGCTCCTAACACTTAAGGCTCCTGACCGGCGAGCGGGATCTCGGCCGTCACGCGGGTGCCGTGGTCTGGTGGGCTGTGCACGTGCAGCAGGCCGTCCAGTGCGGCCACCCGGTCGGCGAGGCCGCGCAGGCCCGTACCCGCCTCTGCTCGCGCGCCGCCCGTCCCGTCGTCCGTCACCTCCAGCAGCAGGACGTCATCACGCACGACGGCCCTGATCGACGCCTTGGACGCGTCCGCGTGCTTGGCCACGTTGGCGAGCGCCTCGGCAGCGACGAAGTAGGCCGCCTGTTCGGCGTCGGGCGGCAGCCGCCCATCCGGCGCCTCCTCCACCACGGCGGGGACGGGCGAGCGCTCCGCGAGCGAGTGCAGCGCGGCGGCCAGCCCCGACTGGCTCAGGATGGCCGGATGGATGCCGCCCGCCAGCTCGCGCAGCTCGGCCAGCGCCGCCCGTACCCCCGTCACCGCCTCGTCGAGCAGGTCCGCCACCCCGGCATCGGCGTTGCGCAGCCGGGCGTGCCCGAGCAGCACCGCCAAGCCCGCGAGCCGCTGCTGGGCTCCGTCGTGCAGGTTGCGTTCGATGCGGCTGCGTTCGGCGTCGCCGGCGGCCACGATGCGGGCCCTGGACGCCCGCACCTCCGCGAGCTGGGCGGCCAGCGCGGCCCGCATGCGTTCGTTCTCCACGATCAGCCGGGTGATGGCCGCCACCGACCGCACCGGCTCCGGGTCGAGGTCCAGCGCCGGGTCGTACAGGAGCACGGCGGCCGGTTCCCCACCGACCTCCAGGTACGCGGCGGACCGCGTTCCCGCGACCGTCAGCGGATCACCCGCCGCGCCGACGTACCCATCACCCGTCCAGTAGCCGAGGCGTAGCGTCGGGTCGCGCAGGACGTTCGCGAGCGTCTTCTCCAGCGCGCCGGGCGACAGGTCGTGCCCGGTCGCGAGCCGGGCCACCGCCGCCTGGTCGGGCCGGGCGCGCATGAGTCCCGCGAGCACCCCCAGCGGCCACGTCGCCAGCGTGAGCAGTTGCACCCCGTGCAGGACCGCCTGGAGAGGGGAGTTGGTGGCGTCCGGCCAGATGTAGACGGCCTGCCGGGTCCAGGTGGCGAGCAGCATCAGCCCGCCCGCCAGCGCGACCGGAGCGAACGTGTGGCGGCGCGGCGCGGGCAGCCGGACCAGCCAGCGCCAGCCGAGCATCGCCGTCATCCCCAGCCCGAAGAGCCACAGGAAGACGGCCACGGCCGCGATCAGCGGCCGCGAGACGCCCTCGCCGCCGGGCAGCAGCGGCAGGCAGGTGCAGCTGCCGTCGCCGAACCGGCCGAACCGCAGCCAGATCGCCAGCGCCTGCGCCATGCCGAGATACAGGACGAGAACGGTGGCCCGCTGCCTGCGCCCGACAGCCCTGCCCTCGGGCATGACCAGCACGACGTGCGCGAGCAGCGTCAGGGCCAGCCAACCGATCACGTTCCCGGTCAGCAGGGCCCAGCGTTCCTGAAGGTAGTTCACGCCCGACAGCAGCAGGCAGAGCCCCACCCCGGCCATCAGCCCGCCCGTGCCGCCCACGGGCCGCCTGGCCCTGACGACCAGCCCCGAGACGACGAACGACCAGCCGCCCGCGAGGCCCACGGCGAGCAGGGGCAACTGGATGAGGGGCGGCGTCGCGGCGTGGCTGAGCCCCCAGACGAGGTCGCCCGCCGTCGCCACGAGGGCGACGGCGAGCACGGCGATTCTGAAGATCCGCCCACTCTAACGAGCGAGCCCGCCGACCAGCGTCACAGCGGCCCGCCCACGTCGATCGGTCGTTCCGGGCAACCCCGGGCTAAGTTGTCCGCTGTGCCACCACGGCCCGGCCCATGGCCGGATCGTCACAGAACGCGCCGTCCACGCCCAGGTCGAGCAGCCTGGTCAGCCAGCCCATCACGTCGCCGGTGGCGCGCGGGAAGGCGGGGCTGGCCGGGTTGCCCAGCCGGTAGTCGAGGGGGAGCTGGGAATTCTCGTTGCGGACGGTCCAGACGTGCACGTCCAGCCGCCTGCGGTGGGCGTCCTGGACGAGCGTGGTGGGCTCCGTCAGCTTGCCGTCCGCTCCCACGGGCACGACGCGGCGGGTGTCCACGCCGATCCCGTTCGCGTACGAGGCCACCTCGCGCAGCCCGTCCGGCTTTACCATGTCGTCATAAGTGCGCTGATCGCCGGCGGCGATCCAGTCGTACGGCGCCCCGCCGAACGTGATCAGCTGGATCAGCGGCAGCCTGGTCTTCTTGCGCAGTTCCCGCAGGTTCGCCGTCTCGAACGACTGGATGTACACCTTGCGCATGTGGTTGCTGTTGAGCGTCTCCAGCAGCGGCTCTTCCAGCGACAGGCCGATGGAGTCGAAGTACGTCGGATGCTTGGTCTCGGGATAGACGCCCACGCCGTGGCGCTGCGCCAGCCGCACGACCTCCTCGAACGTCGGGATCTCCGCCACCCCGTCGAAGGCCGTGTTGTCGGGCCGCAGGTCGGGCACGCGTTCCTTGGCGCGCAGCGTCTTCAGCTCGGCCAGCGTGAAGTCCTCGGTGAACCACCCGGTGATCGGCCGCCCGTCGACCGTCTTGGTGGCGCGCCGGTCGGCGAACTCCGGGTGCGCGGCCACGTCGGTGGTGCCGGTGATGTCGTTCTCGTGCCTGGCCACCAGGATGTGGTCCTTGGTGGAGACCAGGTCGGGCTCGATGTAGTCGGCGCCCATCGCGATGGCCGCCTCGTACGACAGCAGCGTGTGCTCGGGCCGGTGGGCGCTGGCGCCCCGGTGCCCGATGACGACGGGGGCCTGGGCGCGGCGCTCGGCCGTGGCGGTGTGGGGCTGGAGCAGCACGACCGCGACCGTACCACCGGTCAGGACGGCCAGAGCGCTCGCGAATAATCTGCGCGTCAGCATGCCGCGTACGTTAGACCGGCAAAGTGGCCGGTGAGTGACGACCGGGCGCACAACCGTTGATCACCTGTTGCGTGGAAGGCCGCCGCGCGTCATCGAACACCTGTATGGTCCTGAGGCGTGCTGGCACTCTTCGACCTCGACAACACCCTGATCGACCGCCTCGACGCCTTCAAGCGCTGGGCCGCCGAGTTCGCCGCCGACAGGGGACTGGGCGCGCAGGATGTGGCGTGGATGATCGAACTGGACGCTGACGGCTCCATCCCGATGAGCACGTTCTTCACCCACGTCCGCGAGCGGTTCGGGCTCGCCGAGTCGGCCGAGTCGCTGTGGCAGGGCTACCGTGACCGTCTGCCGCACCTCGTCACCTGCCGCCCCGCCGTACTCGAGTCCCTCGATCGCCTGCGCATGTCCGGCTGGCGGGTCGGCATCGTGACCAACGGCATGGCCGACAACCAGTCCGGCAAGATCCACCACAGCGGCCTGGTGGACCGGGTGGACGGCTGGGCCATCTCCGACGCCGAGGGCTTCAGCAAGCCGGACCGCGAGCTGTTCGAGATCGCCGCCCGCCGGTGCGACACCACCCTGGCGGACGGGGACTGGATGATCGGGGACGACGTGGAGAAGGACGTGGCGGGTGGGCGCGGCGCGGGCCTGCACACGATCTGGATCGACCGCGGCCTGTCACCGGGGTTATCCCCGGGGGCGGACCACGAGGTGACCGATGTACTGGAAGCGATCGCCCTGCTCGATGTCCCCTGTTAGCGGCTCTTCACGCCGGGACCCCGCACAACGGGAGCGATAGGTATGCGGCGATGGGTCCTCCGCCTGAGCGCGGCACTCCTGATCCTGCTCGCCGCTGCCGCCGTCACGCCGCCGCTCACCGGGCTCGGCCGGCCGAGCGAGGCGGAGGTGCGAGACCGGATCATCATGGGCGAAGCTCCCGCCGTCGCCGCCGGCCACCGCAGCGGCATCGCCGCCCTCCTGCCCTTCAACGACGCCACGCTGCTGCTGACCGGCGCCGCCCTCGCCGCTGGCGCGGTGCTGCTCCTCGTGGTCGGGGGGCTGGTCGGTCGCCGTCAGGGGATCGGCCCGCGCGAAGTCATCCCCGTGCGGTGGCGGATGTCGCTGACGCTGTGGAGCATCGCGCTCGCGCTGGTGAGCATCCCGTACGCGAGCTCCCTGTTCTCTTCGACCACGACCGAGTACGACTTGATCGCGATGTGGGGCGGCTGTCCCGGCTTCGAGGTGTACATATCGGCCGACTTCCTGCTGTCCCCCTTGCGTCTCGTGCCGCAAGCCGCGGTGGTGGCGGTGGGCTTCGGAGTGTGGGCGCTGCTGGTGCGCAAGGGCTACCGGCGGTGGGGCCGCGCGGTCGGCTGGGCCTCGGTGGTCCCCTTGGGGTTGTTCGGAGCGCTGGCCTTCGTGCTGGCCGGGCTCGACGCGGTCGCCGGTGAGGGATGCGCGCGAACCTGGGGTCAGATGTACGAGCCCGGCTCGTGGGCCTGGCAGCTCTACGATGTCGTCACCGCCGTTCTGATCATCGTGGCGGTACGCGTGCGCCGCGTGCGACGGCCGTACCGGAGCCCGGATGTCCGCTTCGTCGCCGCACTCGCCGTCGTCCTGCTGCTGGTCGCCGTGCCGCGCATGGACGCCCCGCTCGGGAAGGTCACGGCGGCGAGCTCCTCGGCCTGCGAACCGTGGCAAACCGCCCGCTACGTCCCGGTGAAACCGGCCGCTGGGCAGCGCGAGCTCGCCTTCGTCTGCCTCGTCAGGCAGGACGGCGAGCTGCCGGGGCAGTTCACCGGTGTGCCCGATGATCGAGTGGTCGCGATCGGCCGGCGGCTGTGCGAGGCGGTCCTGCGCGACGGCGCACCGGACCGGCGGGCCGAGGAGGGGCCGCTGGGGACGTACCTGCGAAACTACGAGACCGTCATGGCTCTCGCGTACTTGTGCCCGGAGGTCGAGCAGCGCCAGGACCAGCAGGCCGAGCAGGAAAAGGACGCCAACACGGCCTTTATCGAGAAGGCCCGCGCGCGCTGCGCCAAGGTGCCGGTACACCGGCCGTTGATCCGCGCCTCCCGGACCGACCGGGCCACGATGTGGGCGGATTTCGGCGCCCTCAGCGCGTACGAGGATGACCCGGGCGACGACTTCCCCGCACTCGACAACGCCTTCACCAACAGGCTGGTGGGAAGCGCGCCCGGGCAGCTCACCATCCTGACCGCCGACGAGGCCATGCACGTGTGCGTCACCGGAGAGGCATATCGCAGGCGGCCGCCCGTCGAGCTGAAGGGCTGGGAGAAGGTGGTGGAGGTGGGGTACCACAGTGGCAACGGCGACCTCACCCTCACCGATGACAGCGGGGGCGACCTGAAGAACCTGGCGGTCAACGGCCCAGGCCGCTACCGGATTCGGGTGCACATGCGCGGCGCGAAGGCCGCGCTGAAGAGGGATGAGGATGCCCGGCAGGAGTTCCTCGTCATCGTCTATCCGGGGAAGTCCGAGCGGACCGCACTACTGAAGTGAGGAGCGGCGGATCACTTCGGCGTACCAATGACCGCTGTCCTTGATCGTGCGCCGCTGTGTGGCGTAGTCGACGTGGAGAAGGCCGAAGCGACGGGAGTATCCCCAACCCCATTCGAAGTTGTCCATGAGGGACCACGCGAAGTAGCCCTGTAGCGGCACGCCGGCGCGGATCGCTTCCAGGCAGGCGTGCAGGTGCCGCGCGAAGTAGTCGATACGGTCCTGGTCGTGTACGCCGCCATCTGCGTCGACCGTGTCGGCGTAGGCCGCGCCGTTCTCCGTGATGTAGAGCGGAATCGGGCCGTAATCCTCGGTGACGCGGCGCAGCAGCGCGGTCAGTCCGGCCGGGTCGATCTCCCAGCCCATGTGGGTGACCGGGAAGCCGCGGCGGATGAAGCTGACGTCCGCACAGCCCGGCCAGGCCGGGCCGGCGCTGGGCTGACCGTCTACGGACGCGGCGACCACGAGGGGGTTGTAGTAGTTGAGGCCGAGGAAGTCGATCGGCGCGGCGATGGTCGCCAGGTCGCCGGGGTGGATGAAGGACAAGTCGGTCAGGTGGGCGATGTCGGTGGCGACGTCGGCCGGGTATTCGGCACGCAGCAGCGGATCGAGGAAGATCCGGTTGCCGATGCCGTCGACGCGGCGCAGCGCCTCCCTGTCGGCCGGGCTGTCCGAGTGCGCGATCAACGACTGCACGTTGAGCGTGGTGCCGATGACGGCGGCTGAGTCGGCGCTCCGGATCGCCCGGGTGGCCAGACCGTGACCGAGCAGCATGTGATGGCATGCGGCCAGCGCGGCGGCAGCGTCGCTGCCGCCAGGCGCGTGCCGGCCGTGGGCATAGCCGAGGAAGGCGGCGCACCATGGTTCGTTGAGCGTGATCCAGTGGCGGACGCGGTCGCCCAGCGCTTCGTGGACGAGTGCGGCGTATTCGGCGAAGCGAGCGGCGGTGTCCCGGGCGGGCCATCCTCCGGCGTCTTCGAGTTCCTGCGGCAGGTCCCAGTGGTAGAGCGTGACCCACGGTTCGATCCCCCGCTCCAGCAGCTCGTCGGTGAGCCGCCGGTAGAAGTCGAGCCCGCGCTGATTGGCCCGGCCCCGGCCGCCGGGCTGCACCCGGGGCCAGGAGACGGAGAACCGGTAGGCGCCCAGGCCCAGCCGGGCCATGAGGGCGACGTCGTCGGCGTACCGGTGGTAGTGGTCGCAGGCGACGTCGCCGGTGTCCCCGTCGAGCACGCGGCCCGGGGTGTGGCTGAAGGTGTCCCAGATCGAGGCGGTGCGGCCGTCCTCGGCGACGGCGCCTTCGACCTGGTACGCCGCCGTCGCGGCACCCCATAGGAAACCTTGGGGGAAGGTGATTGTGGACACAGGGACCTCTCGGATGAGAACGGCGCCGTCAGGACAGCTTTAGTTCCAGGTAGGGGTGGTTGTCGGTCGCTTCCTTGCTGGAGAAGGAGGTGAACGGCCCGTACGCCGTGGCGGTGGACGCGATCGCGAGGCTGACGTCCTGCCCGGCGGCGAGCCGGCCCTGGACGAACGCGGTCACGTCGACGGTGTGCCAGGACGCGGTGGTGTCGAGCGTGAACGTGCCGAGACCGGCGCCCAGCGGTGGCCGGGTGTTCCAGGTCAGCGTGGCTTCGCTCCAGGTCGCGTCGGTGACCGCGTGGACGGCGTCGGTCGCGCCCGCGGTGTCGCCGGTCGAGCCGTAGACGTGCAGGGTGGCCGAGGCGATCGTTCCGTGCACCGCGGTCAGCGGGAAGGTCAGGTACGAGACCCGGTCGAATCCGCTGCCGAGGCTGGGATTGTTGCGTACTTCGAGGACGGAGTTCGTGCCGTAGGTGGTGTCGGCGTAGGTGCCGTCGCGGACGAACCCGTCGGCTACGGCTTCGATGTGCGACGGGTCGACCACCGACACCGGCACCCGGACGACCTTCAGTACGGGTGGGCGAATGACCAGCGCGCCGATTTTCGCGCTGCCACCACCGGTGGCGGTGACCAGGCCGGAGTCGTCCACCGTGGCCACGGCCGGATGGCTGCTGGTCCAGGTGACGCTCGCCGTGGACAGGTCGGCCGGGCCGCCGTCGGTCTGCTTGCCGGTCAGCTTGAGCCGCAGGGTGTCGCCGATCGACAGGGGCGGCGGGTCGGCCGGGGACGCGGTCACGGTACCGAGAACGACCGTCCGGGGTGCCGCGTCCGCCTGGGCGTCGGACCCCTTGGCGTAGATCCGCACTTCAGTGATGCTGTTGTAGCTGCTGACGGAGTTCCCATGGCCGATCAGCCGCACGTAGCGGGCCGACCTGGCCGTGAAGGAGAAGACTTCGGCATCGTCGGACGTGCCGGCGGAGACGGCTCCCGTGAGCGCCGCGTTCCAGGTGGTGCCGTCGGTGGAGGTGCGGACGTCGAAGGTGGACGTTCGCGCGTACCCGTTGAGGAACGCGACGGCGACGGCGCCGACGGTGCGCTTGGCGCCGAGGTCGAGTGTGAGTGTCTGCCCGTCGCCCGCCGCGGACCAGCGGCTGCCCATGTTGCCGTCGACGGCGCCCGCCGCGGGGCTGCCGTCGTCCGCGCTGGCGGTGACCGACGCGACGGGCAGTGCGGTGGCGGTCTTTCCCGCCTTCCGGAAGTGCACCTGGTAGGTGGGGCCGTAGACCTTCCGGTGGCCGGCGTCGAGCTGGAAGGTCGTCATGGTGGCCGTGCCCGGGATCGCGGCCGCCTTGGTGACGACCGCGTAGGTGCCGCTCGGCGTCAGGGGGACGACCTTGGGCGCGGTGGCGGTGTCGGCGGGCAGGGTGATGTCGTAGCGGTAGCGCCGCGGATCGAATCCGGCCAGACGGTCGGCGCCGACCATGATGTCGGTCAGGGCCATCGGGGCGGTCGTGCCCGGCGTCCAGGAGGCCAGCGGGGTCACCGCCGGGGTGTCGGTGGGCGGCTGCTGCCCCGCGGCGAGGGGGACGATCCGCATCGCCACCGTGGTGGTCCCGGCCGCGGTCAGCTGGATCGCGAGGGTTCGTGAGCCGGGCTGGCGGCTCTGGCCGGTGGGGTCGGGGCTGTCCGGCAAGGGCCGGGAGTCCCCGACGAGCAGCCGCCCATCGGTGGTGAGCAGTTGGACCCAGAGCCGCTGTCCGCCACGGTAGAGGGTGGCCGACCGTCCGTCGGCGGCCACCACGACGTCGGCGCGGGTGTGCAGGAACGACCAGTAGCCGATCGGGTCGCTCGTCCGCACCTCGTCCTGGAGCAGCACCTGCCGCCGGTCGTCGAACAGCTGCAGGCCGCGCTGGGCACGTTGCACCCGGCCACCGTAGAGGCCGGTGAGGTCAGTGATCTCGTACCACTTCTGGGGCGTCGAGCTGACGGTGGTGATCGGCGCGCCGGAGGTCAGCGCGGTGGACGGGGTGGGCCCGGTGCCGAGCCGCATCGTGTTCTGGCCCTCAGGACGGGCCGTGTAGTAGTCCCATCGGCCACCGGTGTCCTTGTTCCAGTCGAAGTAGCCCGGGAGGCTGTAGCTGTCGAGGCCGAGGTCGTCGAACCAGCGCACGCCCGCGGCGTCGAGGACGAAGTCTCCGGCGTCGAGGTTCTCGTGGGCGGCGATCTGGTCGTACCCCGCGCGCATGCCCTTCGTGGCGACAGAGACCGCGTAGGGGTCGTCCCAGGCGCTGCGGGCGGTGGCGATCTCGGTGCCGTCGAAGAAGGCGTCGGTCGCCGCCGGATGGCCGGTGCCGCCGGCGTTCGCCGGGTCGTACCAGAGGATGTCCAGCGGACTGGCCGAGCGGTCGGCGAGCCGCGCCTCCCAGGCCGTGTAGTACGGCTTGCCGTAGCGGGTGGCCAGCCACATCATGAACGACGGCTGCCAGGTCGGGGTGACCGCGCCGAGCAGGTCGGTTCCGCCGTCGCCGTAGTTGAAGGTCAGGCCGGTCGCGCCGGTCACGTGGATGCCGTAGTCACCGGTGGTGGCCAGGCCGGGCAGGTCGGACAGGCCGAAGTCGGTGCCGGTCGCGGTCTTCATGGCGGCGAGGTAGGCGACGAGGTATTCGGTGGCGTACTGCCAGTACTGCGGGCTCTCGCCGCTGGCGCCGTCCGGGCCGTAGCCGCTGATCCCGTTCTGGATCGACGTGATACTGGCCTTGAGCACCTGGTCGACGACGCCGCGCTCGTCGGCGGTCAGGTCCGGGTCGTCGCCGATGGCCAGCGCCCCGAGCGCGACCGCGTTGCAGATGAGGTTCCAGTTGTGGTTCTGGGTGTAGAAGCTGGTGGTGTACCCGTAGCGGACGAGGGCCGGCCGCAGGGCCTTGGTGACGATGGCGGAGCGGATCGTGGCCTTGTCACTCGCCGACAGATAGTCGTAGAGCCAGTCGTAGCCGATCGCGACACTGTTGGACAGCTCTCCGACGTCCAGGAACTGGCCCCGGTCCCAGGCCGGGACGGAGGAGAGGGCGACGAGTTCGCGCGCCGCGCGTTCGGCGTACCGGGTGTCGCCGTTGATCCGGTAGACGAGGGCGAGGGCGTAGACGCGGCGTTTCGCCTCGTCGATGGCGGCGGTCGACAGGGCGGTCGGCGGCGAGGTGGCGAGTACACCGTCCGCGCCGGCCTTGACCTGGGCATACCAATCCTGGAGCCGGGTGTCGGCGCCGATGCGCTGGGCGGCGACGGAGAACGTCTGCGCGGTCGCCAGGAGCCGGGGATGCTGCGGGGTCAGCAGCGCGACGACGCTGGCCGGAGGCTGGACCGGATCGGCGTGCGCGGGTGTGCCCACCGCCGCCAGGGTCGTCAACGTGGCGGCGGTGAGGACGAGGGCGGCGGCGACCGCACGGAGCCGAGCGGCGGTTGTGCTTAAGGACGGCATGGCACAGCCCTTTCTCTTCAACGAAGTTGCCCCCTTCGACCGGGTGGCAGGCGATGCGGTGGGTCAGTGGTTGGCCGCGTACTGCTCGGCGAGTTCCTTGGCGATCGCGTCGCCGCCCTGGGACTTCCACTGCGAGACGACCCCGGTCCAGTCCGACACCGGGCGCTTGCCGGCGATGATCGCGTTGGTGGCGTCGATGATCTGCTGGTTGAGCTTCGTGCCCTTCGCGGCCTGGGTCGGCGAGACCAGGCCGTAAGACGGGTCGGAGACGCCGATGGGGACGATCTCCTGCTGGGCCTGGTAGCTGCGGCGGGTGGCGTCGGGGTTGCCGGGCAGGTAGAGCACGTACGGAGCGGACGCGATGTACTGCAGGGGCAGGTTGGTCTTGTTCTCGCCGCCGGTGGTGGCCAGCGCGGTGGGCAACGGGTCGCCGCCGGGACCGGTGGTGAAATGCGCCCCGGCGACACCGTAGTTGATCAGCTCGTACTCCTTGCTGCCGAACGGCGCGGCCAGGAAGTTCAGCACGCGCAGCAGCATCTTGACGCGCTCCGGCGACGCCTTCTTCAGGGCGGTGAAACCGCCACGGCCGCTGTTGGAGAACACCCCGTTGCCCAGCCACGGAGTCGGGTTGTCGCCGTACGGGCGGACGAAGTCGACCGTGAACGCGTCGCCGACCCCGGAGACCATTCCCGGGTAGCCGCCGATGCCGCCGCCCAGGGTCAGCGTCGTGCCGTTCATGAAGAACGTGTTCGCCTGGGTCGCCTGGGTGCTCAGCAGGTCCGGGTAGAAGCAGCCTTTGGCGTACCAGTCGCGCAGCCGCTGCAGCACCTCTGGGTAGACCGGGTTCTCGTAACGGCTGGTGAACGCGCCGCCGCCGGCGCGCACCCAGTTGCTGGGGACACCGGCCGCGCCGAGGTGGATGTTCTCGCTGAAGTTGTTGCCGCCCAACGGGAACTGCTTGCTCGTGGCGAGCTTGGCCAAGCCCTCGGCGAACTGTGCCGTGGACACGCCGAGCCCCATCTTGATGCCGGCCGCCTCGAGCTTCTCCCTGTTGCCGAACATCACGCCGGCGAGCTGGGGCCGGGGCACCGGGACGCCGTACAGGCGGCCGCCGATTCGACCGACATTCTGCCAAGAGATCGTCGGCAGGTTGGCCAGGTTAGGGTAGTCCTTGATCGCGTCGCCGGAGATGTACTCGGTCAGATCGGCGCACTTGGCCTGGGTGAACTGCAGCGCGTTGGACATCGCCAGGTCGATGGTGGCGATGATGTCGGGCAGGTCGCCGCCGGCCATCATGGTGGCGTACTTGGCGTTGAGATCGGCCGCCGGGACGAGGGTGAGACGCAGGTCCACCCCGAGTGCCTCGTTGATCGCGGTCCACAGCTTGTTGCTCGCGGCCGGGGACGGCGCCGTGCCGTAGGTGATGACCATGCAGGTGACTATGGAGCCGTCGCCCGGCTTGCCGTCGACGGTCTGGGCGAGCTTCTGGGGATAGGTCAGGAAGGCGTCTTGGACGCCTTGGGCGGTGCCGGGCAGGTCCGGCTTCACCAGGTTGATCGGGGTGTAGGTGGGGAACGGGGCGAGACCCTTGCCCGCGTTGCCCACCGATGTGGCCGAGCCGTCGCCGCAGGCGGCGAGGCCGGGTATGGCGGAGGCGAGCGCGACGCCGCCGGTCAGTCTGAGCAGCGATCTCCGGGAGATGTCCATGGCAAGCGCTTTCCCTTCCGGGTGGAGTATGCGGTCCGCGAGGCGCGGAAGGTGTGCATGGGGTGGGCCGTCCAGTCGGGTCAGCCCTTGATCGCGCCGGTGAGCACGCCTTTGGTGAAGAAGCGCTGCACGAGCGGATAGACCGCGAGAATCGGCAGCACCGCGACCACGACGGTGGCCATGGTCGTGGTCTGGGGGGCGATGTTGGCCCCGGCTCCGGCCGCGATCGACGTGTCGGGGTTGGCCCCGAGCATGACGATCTGCCGCAGCATCGGCTGCAGCGGCCAGGTGGACTGGTCGTCGAGGTAGAGCATGGCGTTGAAGAAGCTGTTCCAGTAGCCGACCGCGTAGTAGAAGCCGACCACCGCGATGATCGCTTTGGACAGCGGAAGGACGACGTGCCACAGCACGCGGCCGTCGCCGGCGCCGTCGATGCGGGCGCTCTCCGACAGTTCGGTGGGCAGGCCCTGGAAGTAGCCCCGCATGATGACCAGGTTGAACGTGCTGATCAGCACCGGGGCGATCAGCGCCGCGTAGTGGTTGCGCAGGTCAAGGTTGCTGACGACCAGAAAGCTAGGAATGATCGCCGGCGGGAACAGGAAGGTGAGCAGGACGCCCAGCATGATCGGCTTGCCGCCGAAGACGTTCGGCCGAGCCAGCGCGTACGCCATCAGCACGGTGGCGGTGAGGCTCACCGCGGTGCCCACGAGCGTGACCACGGTGGAGACGAGCACCGCGTGCGAGATCACCCCGGAACCGAACAGTCGCCGGTACGCCTCCAGCGTCACCTGCTCGGGCCAGATCGACCAGCCGCCGTTGCGGATCACCTGCGTGTCGGGCGACAAGCTGGTGGCGACGACCACCCAGAACGGGATGATCACCAGCGCCACCGTGAGCATCACCGCGACGGCCTTCGCCGCCTTGGTGCTCGGCCGGGGCGGCTCCATCCAGACCGGACGTGTCATCGGTAGACTCCTTGCTCGCCCAGCCGGTGCGCGACCTTGTTGGCCACGACGATCAGGACCAGGCCGACGAGGCCCTTGAAGATGCCGGCCAGGGCGGCCGGTCCCCAGCTGCCGTTGACCACCCCGTGGTAGTAGGTGTAGGTGTCCAGGACCTCCGCGACCCCGGGCGAGAACCCGTCGCGCTGCAGCAGGACCTGGTCGAAGCCGACGCTCAGGATGTCGCCCAGCCGCAGGATCAGCAGCAGGACGAGGACGGGCCGCAGGGACGGCAGGGTCACGTGCCACAGCCGCCGGCCCCACCCCGCGCCGTCGATCGCGGATGCCTCGTAGAGCTGGTCGTCCACGTTGTGCAGGGCGGCCAGCACGATGATCGTGCCCCAGCCGCAGTCCTTCCAGATCAGCTCGGCGATCATCAGTGGCTTGAACAACGACGGCTCGCTGAAGACGCTCACCAGGTGGTAGCCGTTGTCGGCGAACAGCCCGTTGAGGACGCCCGCCGCACCAAGCAGTTGCTGGAACAGCGCGACGACGATCACCCACGAGATGAAATGGGGCAGGTAGACGATGCTTTGGACCGCCTTGCGCACCCACCCTCGGGTCAGGCTGTGCAGCAGCAGCGCCAGGGCCACCGGCACCGGGAAGTAGAAGATCAGCTGCAGCGTGGCGAGGCTGATCGTGTTGGCCGCCGCCTGCCAGAAGTCGGGGTCGGCGAACAGGGTCCGGAAGTTGTCCAGGCCGACCCAGGGGCTGTTCATGATGCCCGCGAACGGCAGGTAGTCCTGGAAGACGATGACGTTGCCCAGCAGAGCGACGTAGTGGAACACCAGGAAGTACAGCAATCCCGGCGCCATCATGAGCAGCAACAGGCGGCTGCGACGTAACCGCTGCCGCCGGCCGCCGCGCCGGCGCGCGGACTCGGCCGCGCCGGCGGGCGGATCGTCCGTCCGCCGGTCAGCGAGGGTGACGGCCACGGTACCTCCTGGAACGCTACGTAATGTCGCTTGGTTATCGGCACGTTAAAAGGGTTTCACTCTCACGTCAAGACCCCAACCTTCACAAACGGGCCGGTAGGGCCGATCCGCTGGACCAGCTGCGCCAGCACAGGCTAGGCTTCGTGTTAAACCCTTTTAACAAAGCGTCGGAGGTAGAGAGCGGCATGGAGAACGGGCGGGCGAGCATCCGCGACGTGGCGGCCCGAGCGGGCGTCTCGGTGTCCACCGTGTCACGCATCCTCAACGGCAGTTATCCGCCGGCGCCAGAGACTCGCGACAAGGTCATGCGCGCGGTCCGCGACCTCGACTACGTCGCCAATCCGCACGCCCGCGCACTGACCCGCCCGGAGACCGGCACGATCGCCATCGTGGTCCGGATGCTCGACGACGGCTTCCTCATGAGCCTGGTCCAGAGCATCGCCAACACCCTCGCCGACGCCGGGCGGTTGTGCCTGATCGGCACCACCGGCGGCGACCCCGATCGCGAGCTGCAGGTGTTACGGCAGATGAGCGCCCAGCACGCGCAGGCCATCATCCTCATCGGCGCCGTCTCCGAAACCCCCGAATACGTGCGCCAGACCGACGCCTTCGCCGCCTCCCTCGCGCAGACGGGCTCGCGTCTGGTGCTGTGCGCCCGCCCCCCGCTTGGCCCGGACGCACCCGCCGGCGTGGTCGAGTACGACAACGAGGGCGGCGCGTACGCCGCGACCAGTCACCTGCTCTCGCGCGGCCACCGCCGCATCCTGCTCCTGAGCGGCCAGCAGGACCACAGCACCACTGTGCGGCGGCGGGACGGATATCGCCGCGCCCTGGCCGACCTCGGCGGCGATCTCGACCCCCGGCTGGAGGCGGGCCCCGCGTGGAGCCGCGAGACCGGCTACTCCCGCATGCGTGACATCTTGCGGGCCGGGCCGCCGGACTTCACCGCCGTGTTCGCCCACACCGACCACGTCGCGAGCGGCGTCCTGCAAGCCCTGCGAGAGGCCGGGCTGCGCACGCCCGAGGACATCTCGGTCGTGGGGTTCGACGACGCCGCCTTCGCCGCCGATCTCGGGCTGACCACTGTGCACATTCCCGCCCGGGAGCTGGGCCGGCTCGCCGCCACGATGGCGATGGAGCCGGACACCGTCGAGCAGCGGGTCGTGCTCGGCACTCACGTCGTCGTGCGGGACAGCGTCGCGATCGCGGCCACCGCCGAATAGTCGCGCTCGCGGCAACCGCCAAATGGTCGCGCTCGCGGCAACCACCGAATGGTCGCGCTCGCGGCGACCACCGAATGGCCGCGCTCGCGGCGACCACCGCATGGCCGCGTTAGCAGCTACCACCGAATGGTCGCGCTAGCAGCTGCCACCGAAGAGGAGCATGATGACCCGCCGGCCCGTGACAGCACTGGTCATGTCCGAACCCACCATCCGCCAGCTTTTCGACGCCCCACGACTCGAGCGACTGCACGCCCTCGCCCGGCTCGACCGCCCCGAAGCGCTGACCGAGCTCGACTCTCCGTCAAGCCGCGCCCGGCTCCGCGAGATCGAAGTCATGATCACCGGCTGGGGGTGTCCGCTCCTGACCGGCGAGGTCCTCGACGCCGCTCCCCGGCTGCGCGCCGTGCTGCACGCGGCCGGCACCGTGAAGACGCATCTGACCGACGCCTCCTGCTGGGAACGCGGGATCCTCGTCACCTCCGCGGCCAACGCCAACGCGGTGCCTGTCGCGGAATACACCCTCGCCGCGATCCTGCACAGCGGCAAACGCCTGAGCGCCTTCGCCGAGGCGTACCGGCGGCGGGGCGCCGACTCCGCGTGGCGGGAACGCGTGACCGCCGGGTCGAACTACGGTCGCGTCGTCGGCATCGTCGGCCTGTCGCACACCGGCCGGCGTGTGGCGCGCCTGCTGCGGGCCTTCGACTTCACCGTGCTCGCGAGCGACCCCTACGCCACCGAGGCGGACGCCGAGGAAGTCGGCACGACCCTCGTGCCACTGCCCGACCTGCTGCGCCGCAGCGACATCGTGACCCTGCACGCGCCGTCACTGCCTGAGACCCGCGACCTGCTGAACGCCGACAGCCTCGCCCTGCTGCCCGACCACGCCACGGTCATCAACACCGCCCGAGGAAGCCTGATCGACACCGACGCGCTCACGGCCGAATGCGTGAGCGGGCGGCTCAGCGCGATCCTCGACGTCACCAACCCCGAACCGCTGCCGGTCGACTCACCGCTGTTCGGCCTGCCCAACGTGCAGCTCACGCCGCACATCGCCGGCGCCATGGGCACGGAGGTCCATCGCCTCGCCGAGGCCGCCCTCGACGAACTCGAGCGGTACGCGAAGGGGTTGCCTCCGGCGTACCCGATCCATATGCGCGACCTCGCCCGCATCGCCTAGAAACCCGGTCGACATTCACCCGCCACCTAAAGACGACGGCCCCCTGCCCTCGATTTAAATGGCCAAGCAGTGCTGCTTTTCGCGTGATTTATGGCGCGCAAGTGCATTGTCCATCGAGACGCCATATGTTCGCCATAATTCCGCCATACGAGGACATCCACCTGCGCAGATGCGAGCTGTCGGCGTATTGAGCAGCGATTTGTACATCTACCCCGACCCAGGCCCTTGTTGAGTGGGTTTCGATCATTTACTGTCCAGGTGATCAATTCATTCGCCTTCGAGGCTGTTCGCGGTGATTGGCGTACGACGTCGCCGCCACTTCCCCCGACCGACCCTTCTCCATCGGCCATGGTTTTCTTCGCGCTAGGCGGAAATCTCATGAAAAAGTGGGTTTTATCCTGCATCATCATGGCGTTAGCGGCCACGACAGGCGTGAGCGTGCCGGCCCATGCCACGTCGGCGGGCCTGAATACGCAGGCCCCGACGATAGAGCCCGGGTTGAGCGCGCGGCTGGCCGCCGGTGCCAAGATCAGGGTGAATGTGATCACCAAGAGCCGGACGGATCTGCCGGAGGCGTCGAGTGCCGGTCAGGTGCTGCAGACCATGTCCCGGTTCCCCATGGTCACCTTGCGCGTCGACGCGGCGGCGGTGGACCGGCTGGCCAAGCTGCCGAACGTGGTGAGCGTGTCGGAGGACCGGCCCGTACCACCGGTGCTCGCCGAGAGCATCCCGCTGATCGGCGCGGACAAGACGCGGGCGGCCGGGTTGACCGGCGCGGGCAGCGTGGTGGCCGTGCTGGACACCGGCGTCGCCGTAAAGCACCCCTTCCTGGGCGGACGGGTGATCGAACAGGCGTGCTTCTCCCCCATCGACGCCGACTACGGCGCCACCAGCCTGTGCCCGAACGGCACCGCCACGCAGACGGGAGCCGGTTCGGCCGACTCCGAGAGCGGGCCGTGCGCCGACGCGGCCCTCGACTGTGATCATGGCACGCACGTGGCCGGGATCGCGATCGGCGACGGCACGAACATGGCCGGCGCCCCGCCGGCCGGGGTCGCCCCGGGGGCCAAGCTCGTCGCCATCCAGGTGTTCAGCAAATTCACCACCGACGCCTTCTGCGGGGTGGGCGCCGCGCCGTGCGTGCTGAGCTTCACCAGCGCCCAGGTGGCCGGGCTGGAGAAGGTCCTGCAGCTGAAGGAGGCCGGTACGGCTCTGGTGGCCGCCAATCTGAGCCTGGGCGGCGGCCAGTACACCTCCGCGTGTGACACCGATCCGCGCAAGCCGGCCATCGACGCGCTCCTGGCGGCCGGGGTCGCCACGGTGGTCGCGGCCGGGAATGACGGCTTCGGCGACGCGGTCAGCGCGCCCGCCTGTGTGCCCTCGGCCATCACGGTCGGCAGCACCACCGACACCGACGAGGTGTCCGCCTTCAGCAACCGCGGTCCGCTGCTGGACCTGTTCGCCCCCGGCACCTCAATCATCTCCTCGGTGCCCGGCAACACCTTTGGGTCACTGAGCGGTACGTCGATGGCCGCTCCGCACGTGGCCGGCGCGCTGGCCGTGCTCCGCCAGGCCTTCCCCCAGGCGAGCATCGGGCAGCTGGAAGCGGCCATGGAGAGCACGGGCAAGCCCATCGCCTATACGAGCGCCACCACTCCCCGCCTCCGGCTGGACAGCGCGGCCCTCCCGCCGACGCAGCCCACCGAGGGCGCCCTCTGGCCGATGTACTTCGCCAACCTCAACGACTACGCCATCCCCGACCCGGGCAGTGTGGACTCGCCGATCGCCGTGAGCGACCTCCTCGGCAAGACCCCGTCCCAGGTGCACGTCTACGTCTCCATCCAGCACGCCTGGGTGGGCGATCTGAAGCTCTCCCTGATCAGCCCGGACGGAAAGGCATTCGTGCTGAGGTCGCCGTCCTCGGACGGCGCCGATTTCATCGACGAGACGTACGACGTGGACATCAGTGCCGTGACGAAGCAGAACGGGACCTGGAAGCTGCGTGCCGCGGACGGCTGGTCACCCCATGCCGGCATCATCGACGCCTGGTCGATGGACTTCCCCTACTTCGAGAACTGGACCGAATACGCCATCCCCGACAAGGGCAGCCTCGTCAAATCGCCCATCACGGTCACGGGCTGGCTCCCCGGTAACGCGCCCCAGAAGATGACGGTCTCCGTGGACATCAGCCACCCCTGGAGAGGCGACCTGAAGATCGATCTGATCGGCCCGACCGGCATCGTTTATCCGCTTCGCGCGCCGAACTCCAAAGACGACGCCGACCAGATCGAGGAGACCTATCCGGTGGATGGAAGATCCTCACCGGCCAACGGGACGTGGACGTTACGCGTCGAAGACGTCACGACCGGCGACACCGGCTATATCAACGGGTGGATGCTGAGGTTCTGAACCGTCGAAACCAGGTGTGAGGGGCCGCCGGGCCCCTCACACCTCAGGCTTTAAGGCCAGTCGATCGACGGACGCAGTGGGACGCCGGAGTGTCCCTCCGAGTCGAGCTTGACCCCCAGCACCTGGTGCAGCTGCACCTTGTTGCGTTCGAAGCCCACGATGCAGCCCGCCATGTACAGGGCCCAGACGCGGGCGGTGCCCATGCCCACCTCCTGCACGGCGTCGGCCCAGTTGGCGTCGAGGTTGGCGCACCAGTGCCGGAGGGTCTCGGCGTAGTGCTCGCGCAGGTTTTCCTCGTGGCGGATCTCGAACCCGAGGTCCTCCATCTGCCTGACCAGGTAGCCGACCGACTCCAGCTCACCGTCGGGGAAGACGTAGCGGTTGATGAAGCCGCCCTTGTTGAAGGTCTTCTCGGTGCCGGTCGGCCGGGTGATGCAGTGGTTGAGCAGGCGGCCGCCCGGCTTGAGCTTGCTGTAGAGGAAGGCGAAGTAGGACGGGAGGTTGCGCTTGCCGATGTGCTCGGTGAGACCGATGGAGCTGACCGCGTCGAAGTCCGACTCCACGACATCGCGGTAGTCCATGAAGCGGACCTCGGCCAGGTCCTCCAGCCCGGCCTCGACGATGGCCTTCTGGGCCCACTCGGCCTGCTGCTTGCTGAGGGTGACGCCCAGGGCCTTGACGCCGTAGTGCTTGGCGGCGTGCATGACCATGCCGCCCCAGCCGCAGCCGACGTCGAGCAGCCGCATGCCGGGCTTGAGGCCGAGCTTGCGGGCCACCAGGTCGAACTTGGCGTATTGCGCCTCCTCCAGCGTCGACTCCTTGGTGGGGAAGACGGCGCAGGTGTAGGCCATGGACGGGCCCAGGACCCACTCGTAGAAGCGGTTGGAGACGTCGTAGTGGTGGTGGATCGCCTCGGCGTCACGCTGCTTGGCGTGCCGGGAGCCGAGCTTGGCCAGCGTGCTCTGGCGGATCTCCTGCGGCGGCGCCGGGACGCGCATCATCAGCGGCTTCAGGCCCAGCGATCGGACGGCCGCCACCTTCTCGGCGGTCGTCAGGTCGTTGGTGGTGATGTTCCACATGCGGTCGAGCAGGGTGTACATGTCGCCGTGGACGTCGATGTGGCCGGAGATGTAGGCCCTGGCCAGGCCGAGCTCTCCGGGTGCCTGCGCGAGGTAGGCGACCGCTATCGGGGACTTCACCTCCAGGGCGAGGTCCGCGCCGTCCGGCCCCGCCTTGCTGCCGTCGTAGGCCATGAACGCGATGTTGGCCTGCGGGCCGACGATCTTCTCAAAGATGGATGCGAGAGCCATCTGCTCACCTTCCCCGTACACACTTGTCGTACAGGTCAAGCATTCGGCCGTTCGGGTCGTATTCCTGCTTGACCGGCCAATAAGCATCGCCGTTGTACAGCTGCCAGAACTGCTCACGGGCGTAGAAAGAAGTCGAGTAAAGCGACTTGTGCCCGTCGAGCTCGTGCACAGAGTTCTCGATGAGACGGTTGTAATAACCGTCGAACTGCCCCCGTGGCAGTGGCACCATTCCCCAGAAGCCGAAGTTCACGTACAGCTTGCCGGGCTCCAGGGGGTAGAGCGGCCAGCGGGAGGAGGCCCGCAGCGGGCACATCCACACCGGCGTCATGCCGACCTTGTCGTGGAAGAACTCCAGGAACTCCGCGCCCCGCTCGACCGGGGTCTCGACGTCCTGGATGACTGATTCCTGGACGGGCTGGTCGCGCCATCTGTCGATGCGCGCGACCACCCCGTATTTCCGGTCGAGCGCGACCAGCCGCCGGTAGACGTCGGAGCGCATCCAGCGGCGCGGCATCAGTGAGCGGACCATCGGCTGCTGCACGCCGAAGGCACGCGAGCACCAGAACCAGTCGGTGTCCCAGCGCCACAGGTAGTCGCGGATGCTCAGCCAGTCGCGGTTGCGCTGCCTGATGGACTGGTAGTAGATGCGCATGCCGGTGTAGTCGGAGGTGTAGGGCGCACGCTCGGCGAAGCGGCCGACCGTGAGATACATCTCCCCCGGCTCGAAGAAGACGCCGTCGACGAAGTCGACGGGCTCCCCGTCATGCTCCATGCTGTCGCAGATCTCCTGCATGGCCAGCATGCACTTGTCGGCGTCGGTGAACTTGACGTGCGTCAGCTTGACGTAGGGCTGGACCTTCCTGAGCTTGATCCTGATGCGCAGGGCGTAGCCGAGCGTGCCGTAGGAGTTGGGGAAGGCCCGAAACAGGTCGCGGTGCTCGTTGTCGTCGCGGGCGACGACGATGCGGCCGTCGCCGGTCAGGATCTCGAGCTCCTCGACCGACTCGTGCGGCAGCCCGTCTCTGAAGCTGGTCGACTCGATCCCGAGCCCCGTCACCGCGCCGCCCAGCGTGATCGTCTTGAGCTGGGGCACCACATAGGGCATGAGCCCGTGCGGCAGCGTGGCGTCGACCAGGTGCTCGTAGGTCGTCATGCCCTGGACCTCGGCCGTCATCGTCACCGGGTCGACACTGATGACCTCGTCGAGCTCCCTGGCGGAGAGCTTGGCGGTCTTGCCCGAGTCGCGGAATCTGAAGAGGTTGGACGTGGCCTTGGACAGCCGGGGCGAAGCGTCCCCCGGGATCTCCGCGTACGACTGCCTGATGTGCTCTACTGCCCGTCGGTGTGTCGACATCGTTGTCGTCACGGAAGCACCCCCTTGAGCCGGTAGAGATCGTCCGTAAGAAGGTATCTCCCTGGACTGACATCGACCAGACCGGGGTCGTTAAAGACACGAAAACTGTTTATCGTGCCCGGTCGAATGCCTACGCGGTGGGCGAATCCGGAAACTTCCGGCGGATGATCGGCGACACACCGTTGATCACATTGGCCACTTCGTCCCCGTCCAGCGCGGCCGTGAGGTTGGCCATCGTGGCCGTGAGCAGACGCCCGGTGGACTCCGGCGTCACTCCGGCGACGTGCGGCGACAGCAGCACGCCGTCGATCTCGCGCAGCGGGTCGCCGTCGGGCAGGGGCTCGATGTCGAACACGTCGAGCGCGGCGCCGCCGAGGTGCCCGTCGGTGAGCGCGCCGGCCAGCGCCGCCTGGTCGACGACCCCGCCCCTGGCCGCGTTGACCAGTAACGCGCCCTGCTTCAGCCGCCTGGGGTCGATCAGGCCACGAGTCTCGTCGGACAGCGCGATCACCACGACGACCACGTCGGAGTCGGACAGCAGCGGCGCCAGCTCCTGGTAGCCGGGCTCCGCGCGAGGCGTGCGGGTCCAGTAGGACACCTGGCAGCCGAACGCCCGGAACAGCCGGGCGCAGGCCGCGCCGATCGGACCGTAGCCGACGATGCCGACCTGCCGGCCGTGCAGCTCGCGGGGCTGGAGGCCCTGCTGCGGCCAGTGGCCCGCGCGGACGGCGGCGTCGGCCTCGGCGAGCTTGCGCGACAGCGACAGGGCGGCGGCCAGGCACCACTCGGACACAGCGACGGCGCTGACGCCCGCCGTGTTGGCCAGCGGCACGCCCGCGGCGGCCAGCGCGGCCAGATCGTGGCCGTCGACGCCGACCGAGGGCTGCTGGACGAAGGCCAGCCGGGGCGCGGCGGCCACCGCCTCGGCGTCGAGCGCCAGCAGCGCCGTCCAGTCGCCGAGCACGATCTCCGCCTCGGCCAGCGAGGCCAGAAGCGCGGCGCGGTCGCGGGCCGGCGGCACCCGCACGGCCACCCGATCGCCGAGCGGCGCGAGCAGCTGCCGCAGCACCTCCTCGGGGAGCGGCGCCAGCGCGAGCAGATTCCAAGGCGTCATGCCACACCACCGGCACTCGGATTCCGGGGCGTCATGCCATCACCGGCACGACCGTGGAGGGGTTACTCATGCCGCTACCGTAAAGCTGGCGATCACCTGCCGCATCAACCCCTGGTCTTGTTTCCAGCGCGCCTCAGTGGCCGTCCACGACAGGACGTAGGCGGTGTCCCCGATCGCCACCGCCCGCTGCACCTCGTGATACTTCACGCCCTGCGTGCTCCACGGCGCGTCAGCGGTCGGCCCCGCCGTGTAGGTGAACTCCCATTCCACGGCCTTGGTCCCCTGGTGGGTGACGGACCTGCGGCGCAGGGTCCGAATGTCCTGGTCGTTCTGCCCGGCGGTCTCCTGCGAGTCGCGGATGATCTGGTTCGGGTCGGGGTTGACGTAGATGGCCTGGACGCCGAAGTGCCCGCTCCGGTCCCGGCGCGTCCACTCGGTGTAGGCCTCCTTGCGGGCGCCCCTCCAGCCGATGGGCCGCATGATGGACCAGCCGTCGGGGGACTTCCAGGCCCGTACCGTCGCCACCACCCTGGTCGGGGTGGGCGTCGGGGTGGGGGTGGGCGTCGCGCTGGTCTCGGCGCTGGGCGGCGGCGAGGTCGGCGGCGCACTGGCCACGGCGCTCTGCGTGACGCGCGGCGCGCCTTCCGCCGACCCGCTGAACTTGAAGAAGGCGAACCCGCCGCCCGCGACCACCAGCACCGCCGCCGCTGCCGCCGCGAGGAGGGTACGGCCGCCGCGGGACGGCTTCGGCTCCACCACGACCCGGTCGTCGTTCGGCTGCTTGGCCGCGACGATGGCGGCCAGCAGCGCGTCGGCCTGCTCGGCGTTGACCCGTTCGTGCGGCTCCTTGCGCAGCAGCCCTTGCAGGATCGGGTGCATGATCGGCGGGATCCGGCGGTAGTCCGGCTCGTCGCTCAGCAGCGCGTTCAGCGTGGCCATGGGATCGCCGCGCTCGAACGGCGACCGGCCGACCAGCGTGGCGTAGAGCGTGGCTCCGAGCGACCAAAGGTCGGAGGCGGGCCCGGACTCGGCCGCGCGCACCCGTTCGGGAGCCAGGAAGCTCGGCGAGCCCGTCACCATTCCGGTCTGGGTGAGCGACGCGTCGCCCTCGGCGGTGGCGATGCCGAAGTCGGTGAGCACGGCCCGGCCGTCGTCGGTGAGCAGGATGTTGCTCGGCTTGACGTCGCGGTGCAGGATCCCGACCTCGTGCGCGGCCCGCAACGCCGACAGCACCTGCCGGCCCACGTCGGCCGCCTGCCGTACCGGAAGGGCGCCGGAGGTGGCGACGACCTCCTCCACCGAGGGGTGGCGCACCAGCTCCATGATGATCCACGGCCGGCCGTCCTCCTCGACCACGTCGTAGATCGCGACGACGGACGGGTGGTTCAGCCGTGCCGCCATACGCGCCTCGCGGGCGGTACGGAGCAGCTGCCGTTCCTGGTCGGCCCGGGGCAGTCCCGCGGGCAGGAGCACTTCCTTGACGGCGATCTGCCGGTTGAGCAGTGTGTCGCGGCCTTCCCAGACCACGCCCATACCGCCGCGCCCCAGTTCGCGCAGTAACTGATAGCGCTTGGCCACCAGCTGGTTGCTATCCGAAACCATGTCCAACCCTTGTAGACCCACCCGAACAGTGGGCAAGTTTCCCATACCTCGCGAATGTCTGCCTGGAGGTCGGGAAGGCGTCTTGCCAGAGGTCACCGAATGTTGTTCTACTGAGGCCAGCCGAGTCGTAGGAGATGCCGATGTCTGAAGGCCGTCAGGGCCCGCTCGCCGGGATCCGGGTGCTGGAGCTCGCGGGGCTCGCGCCGGGCCCGTTCGCCGGGATGATGCTCGCCGACCACGGCGCCGACGTGCTGCGCGTCGACCGCGTGGCCGCCGTCTCCGACGAGCCGCGCACGGACGTCATGGACCGCGGCAAGCACACCATCGGCCTGGACCTGAAGTCGCCCGAGGGCGTCGCCGCGCTCAAGGAGCTGGCGAGGAACGCCGACGTCGTGATCGAGGTCTTCCGGCCCGGAGTGGCCGAACGGCTCGGCATCGGCCCCGCCGACCTCCACGCGGTGAACGAGCGGCTGATCTACGGCCGGATGACCGGCTGGGGACAGGACGGGCCGCTCGCCACCACCGCCGGCCACGACATCGACTACATCGCGATCTCCGGCATCCTGTCGATGCTCGGCCGCGCGGAGGACAAGCCGACGCCGCCGATCAACATCCTGGGCGACTTCGCCGGCGGCGGCCTCATGCTCGCGTACGGCGTGCTGCTCGCCCTGTTCGAGCGGGAACGCACCGGCAAGGGCCGGGTGATCGACGCGGCCATGGTGGACGGTGCCGCGATCCTGTTCGCGATGTTCTACCACGGCGTGCAGAGCGGCTTCTGGGGCCCGCGCGGCACGAACCTGCTGGACACCGGCGCGCCCCACTACGACACCTATGAGACGGCCGACGGGGAGTTCATGGCGGTCGGCTCGCTGGAGCCGCAGTTCTGGGACGCGATGGTGACGCGGATGGGGCTGACGGACCTGCCGGACCGCGGCGACAGGAAGCAGTGGCCGGCGCTCAAGGCGCGCCTGGCCGAGGAGTTCAGGTCGCGGACGCGGGCGGAGTGGGAGGCGGTGTTCGAGGGCTCCGACGCGTGCGTGTCGCCGGTCCTGTCCATGAAGGAGGCCGTACAGCATCCGCACAACGTGGCCAGGGGCGCCTTCGCCGACGTCGGCGGGCTCAGCCAGCCGGTCCCCGCGCCGCGCCTGCTCGGCGTACCGGACCAGGACCTCTCGCCCGCCACCCGGCTCACCGACCTGTCCGCCTGGGGCCTGAGCGCCGAGGCCGCGGAGAAGCTGCGCTCCCAGGGGGTGCTGGCCTGACATGGACCCCGACCTGCTCGACGGCGCCCTGTACGCGGGCGACCCGGCACCCGTCTACGCCTGGCTGCGCGAGCACTCCCCTGTCCACCACGACGCCGCCAACGGGCTGTGGGGCATCTCCCGCCACGCCGACATCACGGCCATCGAGCGCGATCCCGGCCTGTGGACCAGCACCGGCGGCTACCGCCCCCAGCTGCCCTCCGATCCGTCGATGATCGGCATGGACGACCCGGAGCACGCCGAGCACCGCCGCCTCGTCTACCGCCGCTTCACACCGCGCTATGTCCATGAGCGCTACGCCGCCCGCGTCCGCGAGGTCGTCGTCGAGCTGATCGACCAGGCCCTGGAGACCGGCACCGTCGACGCGGTGCCCGCCCTGGCCGCGCCGCTGCCCGCCCGCATGATCGGCTGGCTGCTCGGCTTCCCCGACGCCGACTGGCCGCGGCTCAAGCACTGGTCGGAGACCACGATCGTGGCGGGCGGCGGCCTGCGCTACGTCACGCACGAGGCCGCGGTCGCCGCGGGCGAGTTCGGCGAGGCAGTACTGGCTCTGGCCGCCGAACGCCGGGCGTGCCCGGCCGACGACCTGGTGACCCTGTGGTCCGGCCGGGCCGCCTACGACGACGACCACCTGGCGAACGAGGCGTTGCTGCTGCTCGACGGCGGCGCGGAGACCACCCGTACGGTCATCGCGACCGCGATCGACGCGCTGATCCGGCACCCGGACCAGTGGCGGCTGCTGCGCGAGGACCGCGGCCTGATCGAGAACGCCGTGGAGGAGTTCATCCGCTGGACCACCCCGATCCTCAACATGTGCCGCTCGGCCACCCGCGACACCGAGCTCCACGGGCAGCGCATCGGCCAAGGCCAGCAGGTGCTGCTCATGTACGGCTCGGCGAACCGGGACGAGTCGGTGTTCGAGCGCCCGGAGGTGTTCGACGTCACGCGCAAGCCGGGCGGGCACATCGCGTTCGGCCTGGGGACCCACTTCTGCCTGGGCGCGTCCCTGGCCCGGCTGGAGTTACGGATCTTCTTCGAGGAGTGGATCGACCGGGTGGGCTCGGCCGCCTGGGCCGACGACGCGGGTCCGCGCATCCTGCCCAACGCGTTCGTGCGCGGCGTCACGTCCTTTCCCGTCGCGCTCTCGCCGCGCGGGTGAACTGGTCGTCGAAGCGGCGGGGGAAGGGCACCATCCGATGCTTGTGCCGGTACGGCGCGGCCTGCCGTACCACGTTGAACCCGGCGGCGGAGACGATGCGGCCGGCCGAGGCGAACAGCGGCCAGGCCGGGCGGACGGCGAGGTGGGCCACCCCGGCGGGCAGGCCGGGCGGCGCGGCGGGCGAGACGAGCACGAGGCGCGGGCTGAGACCTTCGAGGACGGCGCTCTCGCGGGCGTACGCCACCAGCTCCAGGATCTCGCCCGGCGGCCCGG
The DNA here is from genome assembly GCF_050942315.1 of Nonomuraea sp. CA-143628. NCBI lineage: Bacteria > Bacillati > Actinomycetota > Actinomycetes > Streptosporangiales > Streptosporangiaceae > Nonomuraea > Nonomuraea sp. CA-143628. The sequence continues at coordinate 3,425,035 of NZ_CP192072.1, read as the reverse complement.
AATGCACGATCAGCCAGTCCCCCGAAGCCGTCAGCCGGTCCTCCGGCGCCGCAGCGGGCGGGGCCGGTGGATCGGCCAGCGCCAGCGGGACCACCTCGTCCGACACCGACTCCAGGTAGGCCAGGTGGGGATCGCTCACCGGCTCGGCCAGCCACGTCCGGTGGAAGCGCGGCGGCCGGGCCGGGATCAGCGGCCGGTAGGCGTCCCAGCGCAGCAACCTGGCCAGATGCACCACGCGCGGCCCCCGCGGCACCGCCGCCTCGATCTCGCCGTCGAGCCCGGCGGGAAAGGCGTCCACCACGATCTCGTCGGCCCGCGCGAGCACGGCCGGATCGCGCGGCCACTCGGTGCGGATCGTGGCCGGGGCGCCCGGATGGACCGTGTGCAGGTAGGCCCGGACGCGGGTGAGATGGCCGAGCCCGCCGCCTCTGGCGTAGCAGACGATCATGTGCGGTTCGGCGGAGCGGACGATCCGGTGCCGTCGGGCGGAGCGGCGGATCGGGCGCTCTCGCGGAAGACCTTCAGGTAGCCCTCTGTCTCGGCGGTCACCGTGAAGTCCCTGCGTATCCGCTCGGCCGCCGCCATACCGAGCTTGGCCAGCTGCTCGTCCGTCGCCCGCGCGGCCCGGTCCACCGCCGCCCGGCACTCGTGCGGATCCCCGGCGGCGAAGCGGAAGCCGATCTCGTCGTCGACCAGGTCGGCCAGCCCGCCCGCGTCGGAGGCGAGCAGCGGGACGCCGAGGGCCGCGGCCTCCAGGGCCACGTTCGGCAGCCCGTCGTAGAACGAGGGCAGCGCGACCAGGTCGCAGGCGGCGTAGAGCGCGGGCAGCTCGTACCGGTCGAGGAAGGGCAGCCGCGTGTGCCCGGCGGGCACGACCAGGTCAGCCTCCAGCTCCCCGACGAGCAGCAGGTGGAACAGGTCGGCGTGCCCGGAGGCGGCCAGCGCGTCGAGCAGGAAGCCGACGCCCTTCTTGTTCTTGAGCTGCCCGATGAGCCCGATCGTCCGCCGGCCGGCGGCGGCCCGCCTGGCCAGGCCCGCCGCGCGTTCGGAGGGCAGGATCTGCCAGCCGGCGGTGTCGATGCCGTTGGCCACCCACCGCACCCGCGCCTCCGGAACCAGCGCGGACACCAGCGGCGCGTGCCCCGAGGCCACCACGCACACCGTGGCCGAGGCCCGTAACGCGTCGAGCAGGGCGCCCCTGCGGCGCAGCGAGAAGACGCCGGTGTCGAAGTCGTTGCCGCGCAGCAGCGTCACCAGCGGGGCGCCGAGCCACGCGGCCAGGATCGGGGCACCGAGCATGGCGTACGTGCCGCCGAACGCCACCACGTGCGTGTACGACTCACCGCGCAGCACGGTCCACAGCCGGCGCAGCGCGTGCTCGGGATTGTCCTCCAGCGGCACGGTGAGCAGCCGCCCGCCCCGCTCGCCGCCGGTCTGCCAGGGCCGATCCCGCCTGGTCAGGTGCGCGACGTCGATCTCCACGCCCGCCTCACGCAGGCCCCTGACGATCCTGTCGCAGGACTCGGCCATGCCGCCCCTGCTCGGCGGGTAGTGCTCGGTGAGCCACAGCAGCCGCATCAGCTGTCCACGAAATCGCGCTCGTAGCCGTCGCCGAAGTCACCGAAGTCGCCCTGGTCCTCGGGGTCGAAGGCGCCTCTGTCGTAGTCGTCGAACGTGCCGTACCAGCCGGGGTCCTGGTAGGTGGACGAGGTGCTCTGGTAGTGGTCGCGGCGGAAGCCGCTGGTCCAGAACGGGTCGTAGGCCGAGCCGTAGCCCTGGGCGGTCGCGCACTCGGGACAGACGCCGCCGGGCCCGACGTGCCGGTCACAGATCGGCCTGCCGCACCCTGCGCAGGCGGCGACCGGCGCGCGGCCGCAGCGGCCGAGCACGAAGAATCCGGTGCTCACCATGCACGGGATCACGCGGCCCGCCTCCTTTGCGTCCATCTGAACGGTTCGGTCGCCACCGTCATGATCGCCCCGAGCTGGTCGCGCTCGGCGGGCAGCGGCACCTTGGCGGCGGCCCTGATCACGGTCTTCACGCCCGGACGGACCTTCACCTGGATCCACCATGGCGGCGGGCTGCCCGGCCGCGCCGGCACCTGGCCCTTGGCCAGCGAGCGGCTGGTCCGAATGTGCTGTACGGCCTTCGTCTTGGTCTTGGTCTTGTGCTTGCCCCGCGGGTTGACCTTGACGACGCGGCGGCGCCTGACCAGGTCGGTGACGGCGAGCGTGAGCACGCTGCCGTCACGTAACTCCGAGCGGACGCTGAGCCACGGATCGCGCACCCACCACTCCTCGGCCCGGCGCACCGGCCGTACGACCGGCAGGGACCGGCGCGGGCTCTCCTTGCCGGGGACGCCGTGGCCGCGCAGATCGGCGGTGATGCCGACCACGCCGCCGCCGACGTCTTCACAGAGCACCCTGATCAGCGGCACGAGCAGGCTCTCCGTACGCGCGGGAAGCCGCCACTTGGGCCGGCGGACGAGCCCGCGATGCCGGGAGAGGCTGGCCAGCAGCGCCGCCCATTCGGCCTTGGGCAGCGTGGCCGAGAGCGTGTGCTCCCAGATGAGGGTCTGGTGCAGCGGGTGGAACCCGGCGATGGCCGCCCGTGTCTTCCGCCAGAACATGGCTCGAAACACTACACACGGCGATAAACCTCGGCGAGCCTCGCCCGGGAATCCGCCCAGCTGGGCACCCTGCCCCTGGCCCGCTCCGCCATCGCCCGCCCCCGGTCGGGATACTCCAGGAGGATCCGGATCGCGCGGGCCAGCTCGGCGGGCCGATCGGGCGCGACCAGCCGCCCGTCCTCCCCCAGGATCTCCCGTACGGCCGGCAGGTCCGAGGCCACCACCGGCGTGCCGGCCGCCATCGACTCCAGGATCTTGAGCGGGGCGCAGCCCTGGTCGAGATTGCGCGGGCAGGCGGTGAGCGGGGCGGCGGACACGGCAGCGCCGGCCAGCCAGCCGGCCACCTCGTCGTGGGGCAGCGTGAACCGCCACACGATCCGCTCGGCCACCCCCAGGCGGTCGGCGAGGCGCTGGAGGGGTTTGGCGCGGCGTTCCGGGACGGAGGAGCAGACGACCAGGCGCAGCTCGGTCAGGTCGGCCAGCCTGGCGAGGGCGCGGAGCAGCACGTCCACGCCCTGCCAGCGCTGGAGGGCGCCTACGTAGATCAGGTAGCGCTCGGGCGCGCCGGTCGGTGCGGTCGGTGCCGGGGTGACGGGGTTGGCGGCGTTCGGAACGAGGAACACCTTTTCCGGATTTATCCCCATTTTGCGGATGGCGTCCCCGATGACGCTCGATGGCACGACAACCGCGTCCGCCTGTTCCAGGCAGTGCTCCTCCAGCCGCCGCAACTTGGCCACCGTGGCGGGGGCCGCCTGTGGCCAGGTGTGCGGCAGCTCGATGGACGGCAGCCCGTTCACCTCGTACACCACCTTGTGCCGGTGGCCGAGCACCGGCAGCGCGCTCCAAGGATCGCGCACGTGGACCAGTTCCAGCGTCTCCAGGTGCGGCGCGAGGTGGCGGGCGACCCAGTGCGAGTACGCCTCGGCCCGGTCGATCAGGTTGGGGATCTGCTCGTCGAACCTGGCGATCTGGACATCGCCCTCGCGCTGGTAGCGCGGCAGCCCACCCCCGCCCAGCACCCCCAGCAGCCCGCCCCCGAACCGGTCGAACAGTTCGGCGGCCATCTGCCCGATGTGCACCGCCGACCCCTTGCTCGAAGGGAACCGGTCAAAGGCGAAATAGGCGGCACGCACGGCGGGCAGTCTATTCGCGCCGTTTCCGCAGCCGCGCCGTTTCTACTGCCGCACGCCCTCGTACGCCGAGTAGTCCTTCAACGCGATCGAGTCGTGCAGCCGCATGCCCTTGCTACCCAGCTTGGTAGCGGCCTTGGTCACCGCGACCGGCAGGTGCCCGATCAGCCGCGCGGCCTGGGTGAGCGTCCACAGGTCGAACCGGTTGCCGGGCACGATCCGCTTGGCCGCCCCGACCGCGAACGTGCGGCTCCGCCGTACGTACTCGCCGATCTCGGCCTCGTAGGCCGGAAAGGCGCGCTCGTGGTCGCCGCGTGCGGCGGCCAGCTCGCCGGCGAGGATGTACGCCCCGACGACGGCCAGGCTCGTGCTGCCGCCCACGGCCGGTCCGGGGCAGTAGCCCGCGTCGCCGACCAGCGTCACGCGGCCACGCGACCAGGTGTCGAGGCGCAGCTGGGTGATCGAGTCGAAGTAGAAGGCCGGGGTGCGGTCGAGCTCGGCCAGCAGCCGGGGAACCTGCCAGCCCATCCCCGCGAACCGCTCGCGCAGCAGTTCCTTCTGCCGGGCGACGTCGCGATGGTGATACTGGAGCTGCTCCGGCGTCCTGAACAGGAACACCGCCCGCGCGTCGGACATGTGCGCCGCGCCGTACATCCCGGCCATCCGCCCGATGCCGGACAGCCCCTCCATGCGGCCGTCGAGGTCGAGGTAGTTGGGCACGGAGAAGACGGCCAGATAGGCGCCGATCCAGGTGGAGAAGCGCGACTCGGGACCGAAGACCAGGCCGCGCACGTTCGAGTGCAGCCCGTCGGCGCCGACGACCAGGTCGAACCGCCTGTTCGGCCCGCGCTCGAAGGTCACCGTGCCGTCCTCGGCGATGGCGGTGATGGAGTCGTCGAAGACGTACTCGACGTCGGCGCGGGTGGCGTCGTAGAAGATCTCGCTGAGGTCGTCGCGCATGATCTCGACGTGCCGGTCCGACACGGCCGTGAAGACGCGCCGGAGATCCAGCTCCACGGACCCCTCCTGGCCTTCGCGATACATGGTGAGCCAGTTCGTGCCGGTCTTCTTGGCGGCGATCGGGTCGATCAGGCCCATCTTCTCGACGATGTCCATCGCGGGCCTGAACAGGTCGATCGCGTGACCGCCCGTCTTGCGGAGCGACGGGGCGCGCTCCACGACGGTGACGTCGAAGCCGTACCTGTTGAGCCAGTACGCCAGCGCGGGTCCGGCGACACTCGCGCCGGAGATCAGGATCTGCATGACAAAACCCCCTTACCTAACGGATGGTAAGCGACCCGAAATGACATCCGCAAGAGGTTACTTAACGATAGGTAAGGGGGGCGGCCCATGAGGCCACGACCCGAGCCCGAACGGGCTCGGGCTCAGCGATCAGTAGACGGCGATGTAGAGGTCCGCGCCACCGGGGTGGTGCACCTCAAGGTCCGTCCTGAACGCCCGCGCGGGCGTGCCGCCCGACTCGGTGTGCTTCCACACCTGCTGCCAGGCGTCGACGATCGCCTGCGGCATCTGGCCGCGCGCCTCGACCCGCAGGGCCGGGCCCGCGGGCACTCGTACGGCGACCATGCCCTCGGGCAGCCTGGGGACCGTCCGCACGCCGATGCCGACGATCTGCGTGTAGGCGCCGTTGTGATCGCCCTCGTAGTCGGTCAGCACCGCGTAAAGGTTCTCGTCGACGCGTCCCGGGATGTGCGCGAACGCCCCGGGGGCGCCCGCCCGCTGCCACAGCACGGGCAGCTTCGCCCTGGCGGGGTCGATCTCGTCGGAGTTCGACGTGCGTACGGCGATACCGACGACTGTCAGCTCGTTTCTCTCAGTGACCTCCACAGGCCCTCCATCCCCCCTAAGTATCTCGGGCGATCCTATGGCCATAACAAACGGGAAAAGCCCTCATAAGTCACCCAGCGCATAGGATGGACGAACGTGAAGTTCCTTAACGGCCTCGAGCCGCAATACGACCTGACGTACAGCGACGTGTTCATGGTTCCGTCGCGTTCCTCGGTCGGTTCCCGGCTCGCGGTCGATCTTTCGACGAACGACGGCACGGGCACCACCATTCCGATCGTCGTGGCGAACATGACCGCGGTCGCCGGCCGGCGCATGGCCGAGACGATCGCCCGCCGGGGCGGCATCACCGTGATCCCCCAGGACATTCCCATCGATGTCGTGACGGATGTCGTCGACTGGGTCAAGAAGCGCGACCTGATCCACGACACTCCGCTCACGCTGACGCCGCACGACACGGTCGGCGAGGCCATGCAGCTGCTGCCCAAACGCGCCCACGGCGCGGTCATCGTCGTCGACTGGGACAACCGGCCGACCGGCGTGGTGACCGAGGCCGACTGCCAGGGCGTCGACATGTACACGCAGCTGTCGCAGGTGATGTCGAGCGAACTGCTGACGCTGCCGGCCGGTCTTGAGCCGCGCGCGGCGTTCGACCGGCTGCACGGGGGCCGTCACCGCCTGGCGCCCATCGTGGACGCCGAGGGCCGCCTGGTCGGCATCCTGACCCGCACGGGCGCCCTGCGCGCCACGCTCTACCAGCCCGCGCTCGACGCCGCCGGCCGGCTGCGCGTCGCAGCCGCCGTCGGCGTGAACGGCGATGTCGCGGCCAAGGCCAAGGAGCTGCTCGATGCCGGGATCGACTGCCTGGTGGTCGACACCGCGCACGGGCACCAGGAGAAGATGGTCTCCGCTCTGCGCGCGGTCCGGGCCCTGGACCCGGGCGTGCCGGTCGCGGCGGGCAACGTGGTGACCGCCGAGGGCGTGCGCGACCTGGTGGACGCGGGCGCGGACATCCTCAAGGTGGGGGTCGGCCCCGGCGCCATGTGCACGACGCGGATGATGACCGGGGTGGGGCGGCCGCAGTTCTCGGCCGTGCTCGAATGCTCGGCGGAGGCGCGGCGGCTCGGGCGGCACGTGTGGGCCGACGGTGGCGTCCGGCACCCGCGTGACGTGGCGCTCGCCCTGGCCGCGGGCGCGGCCAACGTGATGATCGGCTCGTGGTTCGCCGGGACGTACGAGTCTCCCGGCGACGCGCGCACCGACGCCGACGGGCGCAGGTACAAAGAGAACTTCGGCATGGCGTCCGCGCGGGCCGTGCGGCTGCGCACAGCGGAGGACAGCCCGTTCGATCGGGCCAGGAAGGCGCTGTTCGAGGAGGGGATCTCGACCTCGCGCATGTACCTGGATCCGCGGCGGCCGAGCGTGGAGGACCAGATCGACGCGATCGTGGCCGGGCTGAGGTCCTCGTGCACGTACGCGGGGGCGACCAACCTGGAGGAGCTGCACGAGCGCGCGGTGGTCGGCATCCAGAGCGCCTCCGGCTACACCGAGGGCATGCCACTGCATCAGAGCTGGTAAAGCGGCTCAGGTTCGGCGCCAGCCGCCTGCCGCGTGGATCCCGCCGTCGACGTGCAGCGTCGTGCCGGTCACGAACCTGGCCAGCTCACTGGCCAGGAACACCGCCGCGCCCGCCGCGTCGACCGGCTCTCCGAGGTGCCCGAGCGGCGGCAGGCGTACCGGCTCGAAGGGTCCGTCCGCCATCCGCTCCCGCACCTGCGTCTCGCCCTCGGTGGGCAGCCCGTCGGGCGCGATGGCGTTCACCCTGATGCCCAGGGGCGCGAACTCCAGCGCGAGCGACTTCGTCAGGCTCTCCAGCCCCGCCTTCATCGCCGCGTAGACCGCGAACCCCGGCGCCGCCTGATGCGCCTCGCTGGAGGTCACGTTGATGATCGACGCCCCGGCGCCCATCATCGGCAGCATCCGGCGGATCATGCCGGTGACCTGCGTGAAGTTCTCCTCGATCAGGGTCCGCTCGCCGCGGGCCGTCGTGTCGGCGAACGCGGCGTGGAAGGTCCCGCCCGCGTTGTTGACCAGGATGTCCACGCGCCCCCACCGCTCGTGCACGGCCTGCGCGAACACCTCCACGGCCACCGGATCCCGTACGTCCAGGGTCATCGCGAGCTCGCTGCTCTGCTGCGGCTTGTCGCGGTCACAGGTCGCGACATGAGCCCCGAATGCCGCGAACGTCTCCGCGATCGCCCGCCCGATCCCCCGCGTCGCTCCGGTGATCACGGCGACGCGCCCGGTGAGCAGGATCGCATCGGCGGAAAGGGCGGCCATGAACGATGACCATATCCCGACCGCATAGAGTCGTCGGGTCCATTCCTGATCGCCAATACTCGTAACAGGAGCAATTCGTGGCACTCGAGAAGCCGGAAATCGACTTCCCGGAGGGCAACCCGCCCACCGACCTGGAGATCGTCGACATCGTCGAAGGGGACGGCCCCGAGGCCAAGCCCGGCCAGAACGTCAGCGTCCACTACGTGGGCGTCGCGTTCTCGACCGGCGAGGAGTTCGACGCGTCGTGGAACCGCGGCGAGGCGTTCGAGTTCCCGCTCGGCGGCGGGCGTGTCATCGCCGGCTGGGACCAGGGCGTGGCCGGGATGAAGGTGGGCGGTCGCCGCAAGCTGGTGATCCCCGCGCACCTCGGCTATGGCAACCGCGGCGCCGGCGCCCGCATCAAGCCGGGCGAGACGCTCATCTTCGTGGTCGACCTCCTGGGCGTCCGCTAACACCCTGGGGCGGGCCGCACACCCGCCCCACCCCACAGGGGGCCCATCGCCGCGCAAAATGCTGGTCTTGGCGCGACGGATTTGTCGGCGAAGTACGGCAACATAGGGCATGTGCTGTTGATCGACGTGGTACGGGTTTCGGAGGCTGTGACGCGCACGTCCGCCCGGCTCGGCAAGGTCGGCCATCTGGCCGAACTGCTCGGCAGGGTCGGTGCCGACGAGGCGGAGATCGCCATCTCCTACCTGTCGGGTGAGCTCCCGCAGCGTCAAGTGGGCGTGGGCTGGCGGACCCTCCAGGATCCGCCGCCCGCCAAGCTCGCCGCCACCGCCACCCTGACCCACGTCGACGCCCTGCTGTCGAAGATCAAGTCCGTCTCCGGCCAGGGCTCGCAGGCGGCCCGCAAGGCTCTGGTCACCGAGTTGTTCGCCGGGCTGACCAGCCAGGAGCAGGCGTTCATGCTCCGGCTGCTCGGCGGCGAGCTGCGCCAGGGCGCCCTCGACGGCGTGATGATCGAGGCGATCGCCAAGGCGTCGGGCGCGCCGTCCGCCGACGTGCGGCGGGCGCTCACGCTGCGCGGCTGGCTGCCCGCCGTGGGCGCGGCGGCCCTGACCGGTGGCGTGGCAGCGCTGCACGCCTTCAAGCTGGAGGTGGGCCGGGCGGTCTCGCCCATGCTCGCCGGCAGCGCCCCGAACGTCGCCGCCGCGCTGGAGAAGGCGGGCGCCCCGGCGGCGCTGGAGTGGAAGCTCGACGGCGTACGCGTGCAGGCGCACCGGTCCGGCGACCAGGTCCGCGTGTTCACCCGCACGCTCGACGACATCACCGCGCAGGTGCCCGAACTCGTGGAAGCCGTGCTCGGCCTGGCCTGCGACGATCTCGTGCTCGACGGCGAGGTGATCGCGCTGCGGCCCGACGGGCGGCCGCACCCGTTCCAGGTGACGGCCAGCAGGGTGACCACCAAGACCGGCGTCCCGCGGCTGCGGGAGGACACGCCGCTGAGCGTGTTCTTCTTCGACGCGCTGCGGGTGGACGGGGCCGATCTGCTCGATCTCCCGTACGCCCAGCGCCAGGAGGTCCTCGGCCGGACCGTCACGCCCGGTCTGCTCACGCCGCGGCTCATCACGGGCGAGGTGCCGGAGGCGGAGAAGTACTTCATCGACGTGATCAAGGCCGGCCACGAGGGCCTGGTCGTCAAGTCGCTGGCCTCCCCCTACGCGGCCGGCCGCCGGGGCGCCGGGTGGATCAAGGTCAAGCCGCGGCACACGCTCGACCTGGTCGTCCTCGCGGCCGAATGGGGTCACGGCCGCCGCGAAGGCAAGCTGTCCAACCTCCACCTCGGCGCCCGCGACCCGGAGAGCGGCGGGTTCGTGATGCTGGGCAAGACGTTCAAGGGGCTGACCGACGAGCTGCTCGCCTGGCAGACCGAACGCTTCCTGGAGCTGGCCGAGGGGCCCACCGACGAGTGGACCGTCAGCCTGCGGCCCGAGCTGGTCGTGGAGATCGCCTTCGACGGGGTACAGCGGTCGCCGCGCTATCCCGGGGGGATGGCGCTGCGGTTCGCGCGGGTGCTGAGATACCGGCCCGACAAGCGGGCCGCGGACGCCGACACGGTGGAGACCGTCCGCTCGCTGATGCTCTGACCCTTTTGGTACGGCTCTTGCTCCCGTTGGGATGCCCTCATCTATCCCCAAGGTGACAGAGTCGGCGTTTTCCGGCTGCCCGAAGATCCTCGGCGTACGCTCAGCGTCCTGGTCGACTCGTGACCAAAGTGAGATATTTCACTGAATGTCCCATTAAGTTGTCTTTACTCGCTGTTTGTCGCATATGTTCGACCACGTTCGCGGGGCACCCGCCCCGAGCGAGGGATCGGCCGACGCGCGCCCCCATACCTGCCCCGACCTGGCCTTTCCCTGTCCTGTCCCCTAGCTAGGACTGTGGTTTACCTTGGGCCAGCACTCCTACAACCCGAGCCGTCCGAACCCGGAGAGCCAGAAGAAGGCTCCAGGCAAGCGCCGTTGGGTCACCGTCGCGGCCGGTGCGGCCGTCGTAGCCGCCGCCTCGACCACCGCCTGGGCGGCCGTCGCCAACGACGACGCCCCCAAGCCCACCGCCGCGCTGGACGTGTCGCCATCCCCCACATACACGAGGACCGACACCCCTTCCCCCGCCCCCAAGACCCCCGAACCGAACAAGCCCAGCACCAAGTCGGCCGCCCCCAAGCCCTCATCCAGCCCCAAGGCCACCTCCCTCCCGAAGGCCGAAGCAGCCCAGCCGCCGACCAAGCCGGCCGACAAGCCGAAGACCGAGCCGGTACGCAAGGCGAAGACGGAGGCCGCCAAGCTGAAGACCCGCGTACTCAGCTCGGGCACCTGCGGCGCGTCCTACTACGACGAAGGGCAGATGACCGCCAGCGGCGAACGCTTCGACCCGTCGGCCATGACCGCCGCCCACAAGACGCTCCCGCTCGGCAGCAAGGTCCGCGTCACCAACCCGGCGAACGGCGACTCGGTCACGGTCCGCATCAACGACCGCGGTCCGTATGTGGGCGGACGCTGCCTCGACCTCTCGGCGGCCGCCTTCTCCGCCATCGGCGACACGGGGTCCGGGGTCATGAGGGTCAAGTACGAGGTCCTCGCCCGCTCCTGACGCCGAGCCCCCCGGTGCGTTAATCTCCACCCATGCCACACCTCTGTGACTGATCAGCAGCCGCCCGGCCCATGACCGGCCGGGCACCCCGCGAAGCGATCCCCCTTCGCCCGTCCGGCCCATGACCGGCCGGACGGCTCGGCTGCTTGGAGTCACCAGGTGTCATCCGTTCCTCCCCGCCTGCCCGGAAACTCGCCGCTCGCGCTGCTGCGCGGCAACCCCGACTTCCGCCGGCTCTTCCTCGCCTCCGCCCTCAGCCTGTCCGGCGACTGGTTCGCCTTCGTCGCCCTGAACGCCTTCGTGTACCACCGCACCGGCTCGGCCGGGCTGACGGCCCTGCTGTTCGCCGTCGAGTCGCTGCCCGGCATCCTGCTGATGCCGCTCATCGGCTCGCTGACCGACCGCCTGGACCGCCGCCGCCTGCGCATCGCCTGCGACCTGGCCGCCATCGTCCCTCTCGGGGGCCTGCTCGCCGCCTTCCACCTGGAGTCGGTCCCCATGGCGCTGGTCTCGCTGGCCGTGCTGTCGGTGTCGGCCGCGGTGTCGAGCCCGATCCCCGAGGTCGTACTCCCCAACCTCGTCACCCCCGACCGGCTGCCCACCGCGCAGGCCGCGCTCGGCAGCCTCTACTCCTCCGGTCTGCTGCTCGGCGCCGGACTCGGCGGCCTGACCACGGCCGCCTGGGGCAGCACGGCCACGCTGCTGGTCGACGCCGCCTCCTTCGCCGCGTCCGCCGTCCTCATCGCCCGCATCCGCCGCCCCTTCTCCCTGGCGACGGAGGCCCGCCGGACGCGCGTACGTACCGACACCACCGAACTGTGGCGCTTCATCCGCGCCACCCCCACCGTGACGGCCCTGCTCCTGCTGACGGCGGGCCTGCGGCTGTGCTACGGCGTGGTCGGCCTCCTGCCCGTCTACGCGCTCGAACGGTTCGGCACCAACGACGCCGGAGTCGGCGTCCTCTACATGGCACAGGGGGTGGGCGCCGTGCTCGGGCCGTTCGTGGGCCGGTGGCTGATCGGGAAGTGGCGACCGTTTGGGAAGGGGCGGCTGATCGGGACGCCGGCGCGGCGGCGGTTGATCGTGTCGGGTGGCGCTCTGGCGGTGTTCGGGCTCGGCTACCTCGCCCTGGCCCAGGCCGGTGGGCTGTGGTCGGGCGTGCCCGCCGCCGTGGCCGGCCATCTCGGGGTGGGCGCGTGCGCCGTCCTGGCCATCAACGGGCTGCAACTGGCCAGCCCCGACCACATCCGCGGCCGCGTGATGGTCACCGCCTTCGGATTGTCGTCGGGGCTGCAGGGGGTGTCGTCGCTGGCGGTGGCCCCCCTGACCGTCGCGCTGGGCATGGCGGGGGCCACGCGCGCACTCGGCGTACTCGCGGTCGGCTTCGCCCTGGTCTGGCTCTTTTACGCGCTCCGGCTGCCTGAACCAGAGGCTCACTGATCGGCGACAGGGCGGATGGTGGGCGTAAGGACATGCGTCCGCAAAGCATCGGCCCTATGCCCTCAAACCAAGCCTGACCTGCGCGTATGCGGGTAAACAGGCATTGGCCGCAAGGCCACGCTCCACAGCGGACGCGCCGTCCATCGGCCCGGAAAGGCGTGGCCGACGCGAGATCGCCTGTTCGGACAGACATACGGAGGTGTAGTACCCGTGTCCAACGACGTGCTGGGGAGCCCTGCGGGGCCCGGACCCAAGATGCTGGCGGACATCCAGCCGCCCTTCATTCCCGACGGCGCCTCGGCGATGACCGTCCTCGTCGACTGGCCCCCCGGCCACCCCGGCGCCGCTCCGCACCGCCACTCGGGGCCGGCCTTCGGCTACGTGATCGAGGGCGCGGTCCTGTTCGAGCTCGAGGGCGAGCCGGAGCGCGTGATCAAGGCCGGAGAGACGTTCTGGGAGCCGGGCGGCGACGTGATCCACTACCAGGACGGCAACGCCTTGCCGGACGCGCCGACCAAGTTCGTCGTGTTCATGCTGTGTGAGCCGGGTCAGCCGATGCTCACGTACGTCGAAGAAGAGGAGCTGGCACAGCGGGCCCACCTGCGCGCCCCACGTCCCGCCGGCGGCTGATCCCCCTGTTCGATACGACTCTCAGGGGGCGAGGTTGATGGTGCCCGGGATGCCCTGGCGGGTCATCTTGGCGTACGGGGACAGCGCGGTCGCCTGGGCGAGCAGCGGGGTGGCGGTGTCACGTTCGACTCCGGGCCAGGTCACGACGAGGTCGGCGCGTAGCTCGTAGCCGCCGTCGGCGGGGTCGCGACCGAACGCGACGGTCACCTCCACGATGATCGGTCCAGGGTCTAGGGAGTGCCGGCGGGCCAGCAGGCTGAGGGCGCCGTGGAAGCAGGCGGCGTACCCGGCGGCGAAAAGCTGCTCAGGGTTCGGGCCGGTGGCGTCGCCGCCCAGTTCCCCGGGCATCCGCAGCTCCAGGTCGAGCACGCCGTCGGAGGAGCGGGCCCGGCCGGTTGCCCGGCCATGGGCGGAGCTGCCGCCGCTCACGGCGACGCGCGTGACGTAGAGCGGTTTGAACGTGGAGCCGCGGTAGTCGTGCTCCGTGGACAATGTCGGGTCGTTCACCGGTACGCCTTTCAGCTGGGGGAGGCTGGTCATGGGCGGTGCCAACGCCGCAACTTGTCGGGGTTCAGCACGATCCACACTGCGGTGACCTGGGCTTCGGCGACGCTCACGTCGGCCACCGCCACGGCTCGGCCCGCCTGGCGCAGGACCAGGCCCGTCCGGCCGTTCACGGACTCGACGGCCACCTCGGTGCCGGGCTGGCCGGTCAGCAGGGCCGTGACGAACCTGGCTACCGCGTCCACGCCGTAGGTGGGGCGTACGGCGGCGCGCAGTTTGCCGCCCCCGTCGCTCACGACCATGGCGTCGGCGGCCAGGACCGCCCGCAGGGCCGCCGCGTCCCCCGTGTCGCAGGCCGCGGCGAACCGGCGGGCGACACGATCGTGTCTGGCGAGCATCGCTCGGTCCGGCCTGGGCGGCTGGAGCACCGGTCCGGCGCCGGGCTCGGGCCAGCGTGGCAGACCGGCAGCGGGCACGGGCCGGTGAACCGGATCAGCGGCGGGCTCCGGCCGCCGCGCCCGAGCGGCGGCGGGGGCGTGGCTCGGGGCGGCGGTGGCGAGCAGCTCCAGGCAGAGACCTCCGGCGACCCGCGTCAGCCAGGCGCGCGGCACGGCGATGGCCGCGCGTTCTTCGTCGTCGAGGCCGTACCAGCGGCGATAGGTCTCAAGGACGATCCAGTCGGCCGTCATCTCCGAGCCGAACATCCACAAGGCGATCTCGAGGAGGTGCTGCCGTTCGTCGAGCATCTCCGACAGCGTCCCGGCGCTCACTTCGGTCATGTCCTGCCGCCCTGTTCTTCCGGTGTCGGCAGTTAAGACCAGGCAGCCGCTCTTGTTGTGACACCACGAGAGGCGAACGTACTGGGCGGCGGCGGACGGTCTGTCAGATCAGGTGAGGTGACCGTTCGAAAGCGCCGAGTTTGGCCGGGTTGACGATCCACATGACGTGGTGGATGCCCTGCGGCGAGGCCTCGATGGTGAGCAGGACGACGTCGGTGTGGTTGCGAGGAACGAGCACGCCGGCGCGCCCGTTCGCCTCGACCCACGTCATCTCGGCGCCCGGCCAGAATCGTGGCGCGTACGCGGCCAGGAACTTCGCCACGCGAGTGCTGCCCAGCAGCGGGAATCGCGCCGCCCCTCTCATGCCGCCGCCGTCCGAGGAGCTGACGACATCCGCGGCGAAGAGGTCTTCGAGAGCGGCGACGTTCCCCGTCTGGGCGGCGTCGAGGAAGACGGCCAGGAGACGCCGATGCTCCCTCTTGTCGATGGGCTCGCGTCGGGCGGCGGTCAGGCGTTTGCGGGCGCGGCTCACGAGCTGACGCGCGTTGACCGGGGTGAGCTGAAGGATCTCCGCGATCTGTGTGTACGGGTAGACGAAGGCCTCGCGCAGCACATAGGCGGCCCGCTCGGTGGGGGCGAGCCTCTCGAGCAGCAGCAGGAAGGCGAGTTCGAGAGCTTCGCCGCGTTCGGCGCCCAAGGTGGGGTCGAGGCTGGTGTCGACCGGTTCGGGGAGCCAGGGCCCTATATAGGTTTCGCGCCGCGAATGAGCGGAGCGAGCGACGTTGATGGCCAGACGGGTGGTGATCAACGCCAGGAAGGCCGAGGGGTTCTCGATGGTCGCGCGGTCGGTGTTCTGCCAGCGCAGCCAGACCTCCTGAAGGATGTCCTCGGCTTCCACCGCGCTGCCGAGCATCCGGTAGGCGATGCCGAACAGGCGCGGGCGCAGCTCGATGAAGTCGGATACGGCCTGATCGAGTGCGCTCGCCTGTTCCAGGGATTCCGCAGGCATTCCTACCCCCGTTTCCGCGGCATCTGCGGCTCACTCACCCTGATCGCCGCGCGGGGAGTCGTCCTCCAGCGCCTCGACCGCGTCGAGCAGACCCCGCAGGCCGATCTCCTCGCGCTCGGCGTCCGTCGGATCGAAGAGCCATTCGGTGACCGGCAGTTCGGCGGCATCCTCCGGACGGCTCCCCTCGACCAGGATCACCTCTTCCTCGACCTCGACCTGGAGTTCGTACAGGAAGCCGTCGTCGCCGCTCGAAGCGCTCATGATTCCTCCATACGTGGCTTGGGTGTGCGGTCAAGACGACCGGAAGTGAAGACGCGCGGCTACTGGGCGGCGCTCTGCTCGAGCCAGTCGCGGTAGCGAATCTTGCCCAGGGTCGCGCCCTCACCAGGCACCAGCGTCCGCTCGCCCGGCACGCTGCCGTAGTAGCGCGCCTGCGGGTCGGCGACCACCGTGCGCGGGTCGCCCCACGCGGCCAGGGCATCGCGGAAGAACTCATCCATCCGTGACTGCTCGGGCCCGGCCACCTCGACCCGGCCGTTCACCGGCTGCCCCACCGCGACCCGGCCGACCGCCTGCGCGACCTCTTCACCCGCGATGGGCTGGAAGAGCACGGGCGCGATCCGCACCTGGTCGCCGTCCGTGGACTGGTCCGCGATGCTCCGGATGAACTGGAAGAACTGGGTCGCGTGCACGAGCGAGAACGGGATCCCCGACTTCTCGATCAGCTGCTCCTGAGCGATCTTCGCCGCGAAGTAGTCGTTCTCCGGCATCCGCTCCGTCCCCACCACCGACAGCGCGACATGATGCCCGACCCCGGCCGCCGCCTCTGCGGCGAGCAGGTTGCGGGTGGAGGTCTCGAAGAACTCCATCACCGCGGCCCGCTCGAACGACGGCGAGTTCGACACGTCGACCACCACCTGCGCGCCCGCCAGCACCTCCGCGAGCCCTTCACCGGTGAGCGTGTTGACGCCGGTGCTCGGCGCCGCCGCCACCGCCTCGTGACCGTGCTCACCCAGCTTCGCCACCACGTTCGATCCGATGAGGCCAGTACCGCCGATGACGACGACCTTCATGGCACAGCCCTTTCCGTCCGCCGGGGCACCCATGTGCCAACCGGTCCGCCAGCTAAGACAGGGCAGCCTCCGGCCTTGTGACAGCCACCGCGAAATTTCTTTTCTCAGGCCGTCCGTAGATTTGCTACTCCACGAGTTTTCCGACGCTGGAGACCTCGCGCATGAGCGCCGCTATCTCGGCGGGAATCGGCGGGATGGCCTCCCGCTCCACCGATCCGGGACCGGACCACACCAGGTTGACCTGCAGCGAAGGGTCCAGTTCTGGATAGTCGGAGCGGTTGTGGCAGCCGCGGGTCTCCCGGCGCTCAAGCGCGGTCTCGACCGTCGCGCGGGCGGCGAGCGCGGCGGACTTCAGGTCGAAGGCGTGGGCCAGGTCCTGGAAGCCGGCGATGTCCGGATGTACGCCGACGTCGGCGATGCGCGCCTCCACCGCGGCGAGTTCGGCGAGACCTTTGCGCAGGCCGCCCTCGTCACGCACCACACCGGCATGCTCCGTCATGATGTCGCGGAGGGCTCGCTGCAGCGCGCGTACGTTCTCGGGGCCGTCCGCGGCGAGGAGGTCGTCCACCTCCGCCCGTGCCGCTTCGAGCGCCTCGGCCGAGCGGCGCTGGGCGTCGAGGCCCGCTGAATACTCGGCCGCCGCCTGGCCGACGATGCGGCCGAAGACGAGGAGCTCGATGAGGGAGTTGCCGCCGAGGCGGTTGGCGCCGTGCAGGCCGCTGGCGGCCTCCCCGATCGCGTACAGGCCGTCGACGCCTGTTCCGTGGTCTTCGGGTCGCACCCAGACCCCGCCCATCGAGTAGTGCGCGGTCGGCGCGATCTCGATCGGCTGCTTGGTGATGTCGAGCATCTGCAGTTCCAGAAGCGTCTGGTAGACGCGCGGCAACCGCGTCATGATCGTCTCGCGCGGCAGATGCGACACATCCAGCCAAACACCGCCGTTCGGGGTCCCGCGGCCTTCTTTGATCTCTGTGTACGCGGCCAGTGCGACGCGGTCGCGCGTGGACAACTCCATCCGCTCCGGGTCGTACTTGGCCATGAACCGCTCGCCGAGCTGGTTGCGCAGGATTCCGCCCTCACCCCGGGCCGCTTCGGAGACGAGGGTGCCGGCCGCGTTCTCGGGGGCGATGAGACCGGATGGGTGGAACTGCACCAGTTCGGGGTCGCGGATGCGGCAGCCGGCCAGGACGGCGAGGCGGAAGGAGTCGCCGGTGTTCTCGTCCCTCCGGGAGGAGGTGCGCCGCCAGATCCGGGTGTGGCCGCCGGCGGCCAGGATCACCGCGTCGGCATGGATGACGTAGCGGCTGCCATCGGTCAGGTCGAACCCGTACGCGCCGAAGACCGCGTTGTCGCGGACGAGAAGGCGGGTGATGTACACGGTGTCGAGGATGGGGACATCGAGCTGCGCCGCGCGGTTGATCAGGGTGCGCTGGATCTCGAGTCCGGTGTAGTCGCCGGCGTAGGCGGTGCGCCGGTAGGTGTGGGCGCCGAAGAAGCGCTGCGAGATCCGCCCGTCCTGTTCGCGGGCGAACGGCATGCCGTAATGCTGAAGATCTTCGATGCCGCGTGCCGCCCCCTCGGTGAAGATCTTCACCGTCTCCGGATTGGCCAGGAGATAGCTCTCCTTGAGGGTGTCCGCCGCATGCTGCTGCCAGGTGTCCTCGGGGTCCATCGTGGCGAGCGCCGCGTTGATGCCGCCCGCCGCGAGCGAGGTGTGCGCGTCCGCCTTCGGCCGCTTGCCCACCGCGAGGACGCCGACGCCACGCTCGGCGAGTTCGATGGCGGCCCGCAGGCCGGCTCCTCCTGTCCCGATGACCAGGACGGACGTGGCGATCCGCTTCTCCGGCACGTGCATGGTGCTCCTTTGGCCGCATGGATGAAAGCCGTTACGGCAGCAAGACCGGGTAGCGGCGTGATTTGTGACATCCATCGAGCCTGTCCCCCCACTGCCCAAGAGACAGGCGGCGGGTAATATGCCAGAAATATCCCAAAGTTCGCATTAGCCGATAAAAGGGATGCCGGAGCGGGGGCGATGGCAGTGGCTGATCCTGGAGACCTCGAACAGGCGGCGGCGGTGTTCGTCAGTGTGCGGCCGCGCCTGTTCGGGATCGCGTACCGGATGCTGGGCGCGACCGAAGCCGAGGACCTGGTGCAGGACGTCTGGCTGCGCTGGCAGGCCTACGATCGCGCCACGGTGGGCAGTCCGGGCGGGTTCCTGGCGACGGTGACGCTGCGGCTGGCGATCAACGCCGCCCAGTCCGTACGCATGCGCCGCGAGACCTGCGCCGGCCCATGGCTGCCCGAACCCGCCGACACCGGCGCGGACCCGTACCTCGGCGCCGAGCGCGGTGAGGTCCTGGAGTTCGCGGTGCTGCTGCTCCTGGAGCGGCTCACGCCTACCGAGCGGGCGGCGTACGTGCTGCGCGAGGCCTTCGACTACCCCTACCGGCAGATCGCCGACATCGTCCGGCTCAGCGAGTCGGCCGTACGCCAACTGGTCAGCAGGGCCCGCAAACACCTGCTCGTCGAACGCCGCATCCCCGTGGCCAGGGCCGAACAACGCAGACTGCTGACCGCCTTCGTCGCCGCCGCCCGCTCCGGCGATCTGACCGCGCTGGAAGCGCTCCTCACCGCGGCCTGGTCGAGCTCGAACGGGGGGTCTGCTTCACGCGTCGCCGGAGCTGGAAGGCAGCGGGCCCTGTCGGCGCGCTCCGGCGCGGGCCCCGACGGCCGCAGCCATGATCGTGACGGCGACCAGCACCACGCAACAGGCCGCGATGGCCGCGACCACAGCGGCCACGCCGATCCGCGGCGTCGCGACCGGCAGCGACAAGATGAGGGCGACGCACCCCAGAACGGCCGCGGGAGGGATGACGGGCTCGGTGGCGACAAGCGCGTGGACCGCCCACAGCGCGGCGAGATACACAACGGCGGGGATGGCGACCGCGTAACCGAGTGCCAGCGGTGACGCCGCGACGCCGCGACCGCTCTGCTCCACCGCCACTTCGAGCCCGGCGCCGAGTGCCGCCAGGGCGGCGAAGATGCCGTAGTGGCCGTATCCCCACAGGTACGACCGATGACGGCGGTCACTGAGCCCTTCCCCGGCTTCCACGAGGAAGTAGAGCCACCAAAGAGCGAACAGCAGGGCGAGGCCGCAGCCGGCGATGACCACCAGGGGCGCCCTGACCGCGCCCGTTTCGAGCGCCGCTTCGACTCCCCGGCTCGCGGCCAGGACGCTCTCACCGAGCAGGATGATCGTGAACAGGCCGTAGCGCTCGGCGATGTGGTGCGGGTGCCAGTTGGTGGCCCTGGCCCGTTCGGCCCACAGCGGTACCGCGAGTTCAAGAACGTCCAGGACGACGAAGGACAGCAGCCCGGAGAACCAGGGGAAGGCTCCCGTCTCCGCGATCAGGAAGCGAAGCACCCAGCCCAGTGTCACCAGACTGATGGCGGCGGCGTAGCGCAGCCCGGTGCGGCGTCTCTCCCGGTCTTCGAGACCGGCCCGCAGCCATTGGCCGACGAGCCCGATCCGCATGATGACGTAGCCGAGGGTGACGATCCCGTAGTCGGAGTGACCGATCGCGGCGGGCACGCCAGCGGCGAGGATCAGCACGCCGGCCATCTGCACCATGGTCAGCAGCCGGTAGGCGACATCGTCGGTGTCGTAGGACGAGGCGAACCACGTGAAGTTCATCCACGCCCACCAGATCGCGAAGAACACCTGGAGGAACGGGACCAGCACAGCGAGGCCGTGACCTTCGGCGATGCTGTGCGCGAGCTGGGCGGTGACGCTGGCGACCGCGACCACGAAGGTGAGGTCGAACAGCAGCTCGAGCTGGCTCGAAGTGCGGTGCGGCTCGTCGATGGGACGAGCGCTCATCCGGACTCGGACTCGGATGATGCTGCCGGGTGATGGCAAGGTCTCGCTCCTGTGGCTGCGCGACGTCCTGGTACGTCGGAAAAGACAGGACAGCAGGGCGATCTGTGACAACCGGCTCTGAAGCGTCCACGCCCCGCCGTACTACCCGTCGACGAACGTGACCGTCTCGTCGAGCGGCGCGCGGCCCGTACGGATGTAATCCACCGTGATGTCCTCGAACCCAATCGACATGCCGCAGAAGAGAATGAGCCCCTCCGGAGGCGACACGACCTCGGCGACGGTCTTGCGGAACACCGACCACGCCATCTGCGGACAGCTGTTCAGGCCCTCGGCACGCAACAGCAGCATGACCGTCTGCAGAAACATGCCGAGATCGGCCCACTGAGGCCGGCCCATGTCACGGTCGATGTAGCAGAACAAGGCCGCGGGAGCACCGAACGCCTGCCAGTTGCCGGAAGCGGCCCTCTGCCGCGCCTCCCAATCCTCCCGTGGGATACCGAGCGCGCCGTACCGTTCTTCCCCAAAAGCCGAGCGGCGCTCCTGGTACGGAGACTTCAGCGTCGGCGGGTACATCTCGTACTCGCGCTCGTCCCAGGCATCACGCGCCGCCACCCGCTCGCCCGCACGCTTCTTCAGCTCGGCCAACGGCCCGCCCGTCACCACATAGGCCCGCCACGGCTGCAGATTCGACCCGGACGGCGCCCAAGCCGCCGCCGACAGCACCCGCTCCAGCACCTCCCGGGAAACAGGCCGATCAGTGAACCCCCGCACCGCCCGCCGACTCGTGACCGCCTCATAGACGTCCAAGATCCCCACCTCCACTCCTGCCCAACATGTCTACACAATTGACAGTAAAGGAGCGGAAAATGTGACGAGCAGCGGTCAGGCATCACGCCCTGCGGCGGTGATCGCCTCCAAGCTCGATCCCCAGCGCGGTCGGCGGCTGTGGGCCGAGCTGCTCGACGCGGGCGCTCAGCGGCAGACGCAGGATGAAGCTCGCTCCGCCGATCGCGGCCTGGCGGACGTGCAGGGTGCCGTGGTGGGCGGTGGCGATGTCCCGGGCGATGGCCAAGCCCAGGCCGGTGCCTCCGCTGTCACGGCTGCGGGAGGCGTCGAGGCGGACGAACCGCTGGAAGATCCGTTCTCGGTCGGCCAGGGGCACGCCGTCGCCGTCGTCGCTCACCACCAGCTCGGCCTGCGTCGCCGAGCGGCGAAGCCGCACCCGTACCTGGCCGGCGGCGTGCCGCTGCGCGTTGTCCAGCAGGTTGGTCAGCACCCTCGCGATCTGCCCCGGCACGGCGTCGACGAAGACGCGGCCGGCCAGGTTCAGGGCCACCGGGTGACGATCGGCACGCCGGCTGATCTCCGTACGGATCAGGTTGGTCAGATCGACGCGCTGAGTCGCATGGGGGGCGGTGGCGCCCAGCCGGGCGAGCAGCAGCAGGTCGGTCATGATGCCCTGAACCCGATCCAGATCCGCCAGCGCGTGCCCCACCAGGTCGGACAGGTCGATGTCGCGGGGATGCATCTGGGCCTCCTCCAGGCGTACGCGCAGCCCCGCCAGCGGGGTGCGCAGCTCGTGGGAGGCGTCGGAGGCGAACTGGCGTTGCCGCTGGAGCGCTTGTTCGGTCGAGGCTTTGGCCCGCTCCAGACGTCCGAGCGTGTGGTTGACGGTGCGCGTCAACTGGGCGATCTCGCCGCGGCCGGGCGGTTGCGGAACGCGGGTGCTCAGATCGCTGACATTGATCGCGGCCAGTTGCGCGCGCAGGAGCAGGACCGGGCCCAGCGTACAGCTGGTCATCTTCCACGTCGCCGCCGTGGCCAGGAGGATCAGCAGCGCGATCTGGGCGATCCAGAGCAGTCGGACGGGGCCGGCCGAGGCCCGCTCGGCGGCCGATGCCCCGACCAGGCCCATCGGCACCAGCACGGCGGTCGCCGTGGCCATGGCCACGATGCTGAAGCGGGCCCGGGTCGAGCACCGATACGGCCGCCACGGCGATGAGCCCGGACTCATGGCGTGACCTTGCCGCTCCGCAAGCCGCCCGGCACGCCGCACGTATGCGCGGACCCGCCGGGCGCTCGACCGGTCAAGGCCCGCCGGCGGCGATATTCCTCCTCGTCGATCTCATCGCGGATGAGCAAGACGAGCAACTGCCGTTCCTGCGGCGAGCAGGCCGGGCACAGGGCCGGAGTCCACCGGTGCAGGAACACCACGGCCAGCGCCGCGGCGATGGCCGTGCAGAACAGGATCTCGCTGACGATCAAGGACATGGTCTTACAGGTCCGGGATGTCGTGGTGGTGGCGTCGGATGTGCGCCGCGAAGGCCCGCATGTATCCGGTCAGGAATTCGGCGGTGGCCGGCACCTGGATGTCGCCCTTGTCGTCGATCAATCCCTGGTTGAAGTGGATGTAGGCCTCGGGCTGCCCCAGCACCGGGGAGTTGGTGAAGGACAGGATGGTCTTGAGGTGTTGCTGCGCGACCGCGGTGGAGATCGGGCCGGGTGAGGTTCCGATAATCGCGGACGGCTTGCCGCTCAGCACGTTGGATCCATAGGGCCGGGTCGCCCAGTCGATGGCGTTCTTCAGCGCGCCCGGAATGGACCGGTTGTACTCGGGGGTGACGAACAGCAGGGCGTCGGAAGCTTTGATCGTGTCCTTGAACTCCAGGGCAACAGCGGGGTAGCTCGCGTCTTGGTCGTAGCTGTACAGGGGCAACTCGCCGATGGAGATCTCCGTGAGGCGGAGCTCCGGCGGCGCGAGCCGGCTCAAGGCCACAGCGAGCTTCCTGTTGATCGACTTCTGGGACAGGCTTCCGACGATGTAGCCCACGGTGTAGGTCATGGCGTTTCCTCTCGATCTATTGATGTGCCGCCGTCGACATCGACGGTCTGGCCGGTGATGAAGTCGGCTCCGGAAAAGGTGATGAAGAAGACCGGGCCGACGAGGTCTTCGGGCTTGTGGCCACGCCGTCTTCGGCTTGTGGCCACGCCAGGGGGCGCTGCCCCGCACTGGCACGTCGCACTGCGTCGCCGACAGCTCGTTCGGCCTTCGCGATCCTTCTTGGTGGACTAACCGTCGACGAACCTGACCGTCTCGTCGAGCGACGCCCGCCCCGTACGGACGTAATCCACGGTGACGTCCTCGTACCCGATGGACATGCCACAGAAGAGAATGAGCCCCTCCTCGGGTGACACGGCCTCGGCGACGGTCTTGCGATACATCGACCACGCCATCTGCGGGCAACTGCTCAGGCCCTCGGCGCGCAGCAGCAGCATGACCGTCTGCAAGTACATGCCGAGATCGGCCCACTGAGGCCGGCCCATGTCACGGTCGATGTAGCAGAACAGGGCCGCGGGAGCACCGAAGCACTGCCAGTTGTCGGCAGCGGTCCTCTGGCGCGCCTCCCAGTCATCGCGCGCGATACCAAGAGCGCCGTAACGCTCCGCCCCGAAGGCGGATCGGCGCTCACGGTAGGGAGACTTCAGCTCAGGCGGATACGTCTCGTACTCGCGCTCATCCCAGGGGTCACCCGTCGCCACCCGCTCGCCCGCACGCTTCTTCAGCTCGGCCAAGGGCTGGCCCGTCACCACGTAGGCCCGCCACGGCTGAAGATTCGACGCGGACGGGGCCCAGGCCGCAGCCGTCAGCACCCGCTCCAGCGTCTCCCGAGGAACGGGCCGGTCGAGGAACCCCCGCACCGCCCGTCGACTCGTGACCGCCTCATAGACGTCCAAGATCCCCACCTCCCATCTTTGTCACGATCACGACAGTATCATTCAATACTATTCGATGACAAACTCGTCCGACATGTGTCAAAGCTGGAGTCACGTCCGGGGGCCCGCGCCCGCACAAGCGGCGGCCGCCCGCGACAACATCGTGGGCCGGACCCTGGTTCGGTGGGAGATGGAGCCGGCCGATGCCGACGTCTACTTGGGGAGGCGCTGCGCGGGCGCGCCTATGCCTCGCCGCCCGCGGGATAGGCGAACCGGGTCAGCAGATCCCTCAACTGCTCGGACTCGTCAGACCCCAGGTCGGCGACCAGCCGGTCGGCCAGCGGCTCCGCCGCCACATGGGCCGCGTCGAAAAGCTCGACGCCCTGAGGAGTGATCTCCACCGCCCGCACCCGCCGGTCCCCCGGAACGCTCTTGCGTACGGCCAGCCCCTTACGCTCCAGGTCGTCCACGACCCGCATGATCCCCGCCTTGTCCGTCCCCGTCGCGGCCGCCAGGTCCCGCTGCACTGTGGGCCCGCGGTCGACCAGCACGATCAGCACGGCGAAGTGCCGCAACTCGATGCCGAGCGGACGGAGCGCCTCTGACATGACCGTGGCCGCGCGCCAGTGCGCCTGACGCAGCAGCAAGCCGAGAGCGAAGGGCGAGGCATCCCCCGGACGGTCGGTCGCACGCGAGGCGGCGGTCCTACGAGGAACATCGGCGCTCATGAGCGCCATATTACCGGCCATCTTTTCATTCGATACCGTAGCAAATGAAATTAATCACCTGCCGACGGTGTGGGCGCTCAGCCCTGTCCGGGTACGGCCATCTCACCGAGCAGGGACCAGTCGTCCTGAGGAACGGTCGCGTTCACGATGCGCGGCGTCTCGGCGAGATACGGCGGCAGGGTCCGCCGCGCCTGCTTGAAATGCTCGGACTGGACGTGCGCCGCCCCGGCCTCGTCATCACGAAACGCCTCGACCAGCACATACTCCGTCGGCTCCGCCACACTGCGCGACCAGTCGAACCACAGGCACCCAGGCTCGTCGCGGGTCGCCTGGGTGAAGTCGCCGACGATCTCGATGAACCGGTCGGCGTGCTCAGGCAGGACGCGGAACTTCGCGGTGATGAAGATCATGGGGTCCATTTCCTTCGGTGAGCTGCGTACAGGTCGAGATTAGCGTCAGCCCTCGCCGAATCGACGTACCCACCAGCGGTCTCCGTCAGGCAAATGCGCGAAGGCTCGTACAGTCGGCTGACGTCAACGCACGCATTGACGTCAGCCGGCGGTACGAGCCCAAAGCGACGACCCGCTCAGGAGCCTGACCTACTTCACCAGGCGAACCGTCATCGGATAGCGGAACGGGTTCTCCGAGAGCGCCGAAATGCCACCGGCAATGGACAGCACGACCGCCGCCACCCACATGAAGGGAAGAAGCACGATCCCGATGATGGTGAACGGCAGCAGGAACGTCGCCCCCACCACCGTGAGCTGGAAGTTCAGGGCCTCCAACGCGTGCCGCCGAATGTAGGGCGAGGTCTTGCCGCCCGTCAGCAGCAGGATCAACGGCCCGATGACCGGGAACCCCACCAGCGTCAGCAGATGAGCCGCCGAAGCCCCGAGCCGTTCGTTGCTCTCCGGCGCCGCCTCGGGCCGGACCGGCGCGGGCATCGGGCGAATCCTGGGGATGGCACTCGTGCCGTACAGCTCCGCCATGATGGGCATCAGATCACCGTGCGTGCGCGCGGTCATCGCGCGCTCCAGCCGGTCGTCGAACTCGAGCTTGTCGAAGCGCCCCTCCGCGTAAGCCGCCTGAACGTGCTCGACCACGTGCTCACGGTCCTGGTTGGTGACGCGCAGGTGAGCCGGCGGCACCTGTCCCGGGCCCCGGTGTGTGGGTACCCCAGCCATAACAGCCATGCCTCTCCTTAGAATCGGGCAGTCACCATCCATACTGACCGCCGCACGTCATCATGGCCATCAGGAGAATCCCCGATGTGTCCCCTAGATCACCCCGACGCGCGTGACCGTTTGGCGGTATAAAAAGGACTCATGAGATGGCGAGACCGCTACGGCATTCGGCGGCTGCGCGGTTCCAAAATCGCGAAGTTCGACCGGGAAGCCACTGACGCCGATATCGAGGCCCTCATCGCCTTCGCCAAATCGCGGCGAGGCGTCGAGTTCTTCGTCGAACCCGAAACCTTCGCGACCGACACCACGGCCGTCGCCGTGGCCGACGACGGCGAGTGGACCCGCCGCCGGGTCGGCTCCCCCGCCGTGATCCACAAGGTCGCCCGCGACCTGGCCCTGCCGGTGTACGACGTTCAGATCATGGGCTACCCACCCCGGATGCGCGCGTACAACGAACGGCGGCGCCGCGAGGAGAACCAGTAACCGTCACCGCCCCCGTCATCACGTCTCCACCCGCTCGGCGCCGGCCAGCACGTCACGCACCGAGGACCATCCGGCGAGAGCCTCCCGTACGTCCGTCCGGGTCTCCTCCCGCAGCGCCTGCGCGTGGGCCCGCTCGAGCACGTCGTCCAGGCGCTCGATCCGGCCGCTCGTCGCCGACCGCACCGCCGCCTCCACCATCGCCAGGCTCATCACGTTCTCGTGCACCTCGCCGGACGGCGGCTCCCCGGTCCGGAGCGCCCGCGTGAACACCTGCAAGGCGCCGGCGATCCCGGAGTACGGCGGGCCGGCCGGTTCACCGGCGTCCACCTCGGCGTCGAGGACCGGCTCGTGGTCGCCGTCCCATTGCGCGGTGCCCTTCTCACCGCTGACCCGCCAGCTCCCGTTCCACGAGGTGATGTCGCCGGGACTGCACCAGCTGCCGTTGTAGACGTAGCGGGTCCCGCCGTCCATCTCGAACACCACGGTCGCGTTGGCGTCCCCCTCGAACCAGCTCCACGGCGGGTTGTACGACTGGCAGTACGCCGTCACCGGCTCGGCCCGCAGCAGGAAGCGCGCCGAGTCGAAGGCGTGGATCGCCATGTCGATGAGCAGCGGGTACGCCATCAGATCGCGAAACCCGCCGAACCGCTCGGACCGGAAGAACGCCGTGCTCACCGTCCCGATCGCGCCGAGCCGCGCGGTCATCCCCCGCAGCGCGGCGAGCTGCGGGTTCCAGCGGCGGGATTGGCTGACCATGAACAGTTCGCCGGTGGCCTCGGCCGCGGCGGCCATGGACAGCGCCCGGCTCACGTTCTCCGCGACCGGTTTCTCACCGAGCACCGGCAGGCCGGCGAACAACGCCTCGGTGGTCACGGGGTGGTGCGCCTCGGGAATGGTCACGTTGATCAGCGCCTGGGCACCGGTCTGCCGGGCGAGGGCGACGGCGTCGGCGCCGACCGGGAGGTCCGGCAGGCCGGCCGAGTCGGCGACCTCCCGGGCCAGCGCCACGTTCAGGTCGGCGATGCCCATGAGCAGCACCTCTGGCGAGCCGGTGACGGTGGACAGCCAGGCCCGGCCCATGCCGCCGGCGCCGACGATGACCACGCGGAGCGGATCCGCCGGGCTGGAGGGGATCGTCCGGAAGCTCACTGGAGCGGCCCCGTGTAGCCCTGGCCCTGGAAGAACTCCTCGGTCGCGTACCGCAGGAGCACAGGATGGCTCCGTTCGGGCCGGTCGGTGCGGGCCCAGGCCACGCCGTTCGCGATGACCCGGCGCACGTCCTTGTGATGGTAGGTGGGGTAGGCCTGGTCCCCCGGCCGGAAGTAGAAGATCTTGCCGTGGCCGCGGCGGAAGGTGCAGCCGCTGCGGAACACCTCCCCGCCGCTGAACGAGCTGACGAACACGAGCTCGTCCGGTGCCGGGATGTCGAAGAACTCCCCGTACATCTCGTCCTCTTCGATGATCAGCGGGTGCGGCACGCCCTTGGCGATGGGGTGCGTGGGGTCGACCGTCCAGATGAGCTCACGGTCGTGCTCGTCGCGCCAGCGCAGGGTGCAACTCGTACCCATGAGCTTGGTGAAGATCTTCGACCAGTGCCCGGAGTGCAGCACGACGAGCCCCATCCCGGACAGCACATGCCGGTGGACCCGCTCGACGACCTCGTCAGCCACCTCGTCGTGCGCCGCGTGCCCCCACCAGGTGAGCACGTCCGTGCCGGCCAGCACCTCCTCGGTCAGCCCGTGCTCCGGGTCGTCCAGGGTGACGGTACGGACGACGCACCCGTCGGCGAGGTTCTCCTCGATGCCCTCCGCGATCGTCGTGTGCATGCCCTTCGGATAGATCTTCGCCACGTGCTCCTCGATCTGCTCGTGACGGTTCTCGCCCCACACCGTCACACGCAGCGGGCCGGCAGTTCCGTTTGTCATGTCGAACCTTTTCTGCTGGGGGATTTACTTGACCGCGCCTGCCGTCGTGCCCGCGGCGACGTAGCGCTGGGCGACGACGAGCAGGACGATGGCCGGGATGGAGGCGAGCACGGCGGTGGCCATGACCGAGCTCCAGTCGTTTACGTATGTCCCGATGTAGGTGTAGAGCCCGAGCGTCACCGGGCGCACGTCCTCGGTCGTGGTGAGGGTGAGGGCGAACAGGAAGTCCGCCCAGGAGAAGAGGAAGGTGAACAGGGCCGCGGTGATGAGCGCGTTGCGGCTCATCGGCAGCACGATGGAGACGAACGTCCGGACGTGACCGGCCCCGTCGACCCGGCCGGCCTCCAGGACCGCACGCGGAATGTTGATCATGAACGCGCGGACGATCAGGATCGCGAACGGGATGCCCGCGGTCGAGTCGGCGAGGATCAGGCCCGGGATCGAGTTGAGCAGCCCCAGGTCGTTGTAGGCGGTGTAGAGCGCGTTCGCGATGACGATCCCCGGGATCATCTGCGAGATCAGGATCCCGAAGAGGAACGCGCCCACGAAGCGGATCTTGAACTGCGCCAGGGCGTAGGCCGCCGGCATCGCGATCAGCAGGCTGAACACGACCGAGCCGAGTGCGACGACCAGGCTCGTGACCAGGTTGCGGCCCTGCTGGCCGAGCGCGGTGGCGTAGCCGTCGAAGCTGAAGTCGAGCGGCAGCCACGGAGTGCCGACCGCCGAGCCGCCCGGCTGCAGCGAGACGTTGACCATCCAATAGATCGGGAACAGCAGAACGGCGAGGATGACGATCCCGGCGACGGTGCTGCCCCAGCCGGCCCGGGTGCGCCTTGTGGTGGTGGTCATGACGGCCTCACTCGTCCACGGCACGCCGGTTGGCGCGCAGGTAGAAGATGGCGAACACCAGGGAGATCGCGATCAGGATGTTGCCGAGCGCGGCACCCTGACCGAAGTCGAACTGCTGGAACGACAGGTGGTACGACTGCGTCGCGATGGTCTGGCTGGCATTGGCCGGACCGCCGCCGGTCAGCGCCAGGATCACGTCCAGCACCTTGATCGTGTAGACCACGCCGAGCACCAGCACGACGCTCACCACCGGGCGCAGCAACGGCCAGGTCACATACCAGAACCGCTGCCAGCCGCCCGCCCCGTCCAGCGCGGCCGCCTCGTACAGGTCCTCTGGGATGTCCTGGAGCCCGCCGTAGAGGATGGTCAGGTTGAACGGGATGCCGATCCAGATGTTCACCAGCATCACCGCCACCAGGGCCAGTGAGGTGCTGGTCAGCCAGCCGGGGTGGTCGCTCGCCACTCCGATGGCGGCCAGGAACCGGTTGAGCGCGCCGTTGTCCTTGTCGAGGATCCACCGCCAGACCGCACCGGAGGCGATCAGGGGGATCAGCCACGGCAGCAGGATCAACGACCGGAGCACACCGTTGAGGGGGAAGCGGCGCCGGAAGAACATCGCCAGGGCCAGACCGATGACGAACTGCGCGGCTATCGAGCCGGCGGTGAACAGGACGGTGTTCAGCATGGCCTTGCCGAACACCGGGGAGGACACCACCGCGGCGTAGTTGGCGAACCCGACCCACGGCGCCTCGCCGGTGTAGAAGGTGCTCGTCGAGTACTCCTGGAAGGCCATCAAGAAGTTCTTGACGATCGGGTAGCCGAAGAACGCCACCATGTAGATCACGGCCGGGGCCAGGAACAGCACCTGTGCGGCGCGGTTCTGGAAGCGGAGCGAGTGCCAGAAGGGGGGTCGGGCATCGATTCCGTCGTCCGCCCCGATGGCCGGCGGTGGTGGATCTGTCTGACGCTCCATTGTGGACTGTTGTGGGTGCTCAACCATTCTGGGCCGTTTCCAGGGCCTTGGCCGGTGTGGCCTGGCCGGTCAGCGCGGACTGGAACGCGGTGTAGATCTTCGTGGCCGCCTTCGGCCAGTCCGCGCCGAGTTCACCGGTGCGGGCCCGCGCCGTCGGGATCTGGTCGACGAATCCGGCCATGTTCGGGTTGCTGGAGCTGAACTTCTCCAGCAGCGCCTTCTTGGTGGGGATGGTCTGGGTGTCCTTGGCGAGGCTGAGCTGGTTGTCGTCGGAGTTGAGACAGGCGACGACCTTGGCGGCCTTGGCCTGCTTGTCCTTGTTCCCGGTCTGCGGCACGGCCCACGTCTCACCGCCGAGCGGCGCGACGATCGGTTTGCCGGCGACCGGTGCCGGGATCGGCGCCACCGCGTACTCGACGCTCTTGCCCTCGGCCAACGCGGGGAACTGCCACGGCCCGTTGATCGCCATCGCGGCCTTGCCCGCCCGGAACTGGTCGTTGACGTCCGCCTGGGTCCAGTTGAGAGCGGACTTCGACACCGAGCCGTCGTTCATCAGGTCGACCCACAACTGCACGGCCTGCGCGGTCTGCGGCGTCGCGATGTTCTTCTCGTCGCCACCGTTGGACCACATGAACGGCAGGAACTGCCAGGTGCCCTCATAGTTCGCCGGTGCCGAGAACGCCAGCCCGTACGTGCCGCCGGAGGTCAGCTTCTTGGCCGTCGTCTTCAGCTCCGCCCAGGTCGTCGGTGGCTTCACGCCCGCCTTGGCGAGCAGGTCCTTGTTGTAGAACAGCCCGATGGTGTTGGTGATCGGCTGCAGGCCGTAGAGCTTGTCCTTGTACGTCGAGGCGCTGACCACGCCCTCCACATACCCGTCGGCCTTGAGCCCGAGGTCGTTCAGCGGGGTGAGGGCGCCGGTCTGGGCGATCTGCTGCAGATCGGGGTTGTCCAGCATCAGCACATCCGGGAGGGTCCGTGAGGACGCCTGCTGGAGCACCTTCTGGATCAGGGTCGCGCCGGGCACCGCCTCGCGCTGGATGGTGACGCCGGCCTGCTTGCCACAGGCGTCGATGGCCTTCTGCCAGACCGTCTTGCTCGGCTCGTTGTTGTAGTAGTCGAGAACCCGCAGGGTCGAGGAGTCGCCGCCGCTGTTCGAGCCACCGCCGTTCGAGCCGCCACCGCAGGCGGTGAGGGCGAGGGGCAGGGTGAGCATCGAGGCGAGCGCGACCTGAGCTCGGCGGGATCGGGAGGAACGGGGGGTGCGGGGGGAGCGGATCATGTCGTGTCCTTTCGGATACGGAAATTTCCGGGTGAATCGATTCGTCGATACGTATCGACCACGGTTGCAAGCGTGTCCGTCGGTATGCATCGACGATGCTTATCGGGACCCCTGGCCGAGGCCGTCGGTGATCAGTTGGAGGGAGTAGGCATCACGGTCGTACGACGGGTGAGTCGTGGCGCGACCAGGTCGATTGCGGGACGTTCCACCCCGGGGCTCGGATCGAGTAACCAGAACAGCGTCTCCATCGCGCGCCGGGAGACGTCCCGCGGCTCCACGGAGATATTCGTGTACGGCGGATCGGACTGTTCGGCCCAACGGTCGGAACTGAGTCCGATGAGGGAGATGTCACGGCCCGGCACGACGTCCTTCTTCCGCAGCGCGTTCAGCAGCGGCATGATCGCGTCGCTGTGCGGCACCACCACTCCGAGACGCCCGCCGGTCCGCCGGGCGAGGAGCTGATCGGCCGCGGCCGCCTCCTGCCCATGGTCGACCGGTTCGATCACCGTCAACGGAAGGCCGCGCACCCGCGCCTGCCGCCGCACCGATCGCAGAAAGCGGCCGACGTAGTTCAGGCCACGCTCCATCGCCGCGGCCGGGTAGCCCACTATGACGATCTCGTCGTGGCCGGTGTCGGCCAGCTCCTCGACGGCCATCCGGGCCGCCGCCTCGAAGTCGAGGTCGACGCAGTGCAGCCCGGCCGGGTCGGCCGGCACACCGATGAGCACCACCGGAACGGACAGCGCGGCGGCCACCGGGACCCGCTCGTCCTGCTCCTCGATGTCCATCATGATGATCGCGTCACACAGGGCCCGTCCGGCGAGGCGCCGCAGACCCGCGGAGCCCTCGTCCGCGGTCACGAGCAGAACCTCGTGATCGTGGGCGCGGGCCGAGCTGGCGATGGTCTCGATGAACGGCAGCAACCCGAAGGCATCGCCCCCGACCCCGAAGCGCACCACCAGACCGACCACCCGGGTGCGGCGCTCCGCGAGAGCCCGGGCGCCGGAGTGCGGCTCGTAGGTGAGCTGTGCCATCGCGTCCAGGACCCGTTGCCGCGTGCGCTCGGAAATGGGTCGCTTGCCGGTCATCACATAGGACACGGTGCTCTGCGAAACACCGGCGATACGCGCGACGTCCTTGCTGGTGAACGCCGCCATGACACCTCCCTGGGGAATCGTCGATGCGTATCAATGGCAAGTGCCGACAGGCTACGACGGCGATCGTCCGAGCCACAAGACATCTCCCGGAAACAATTCCGCCATCCTGCCGCCTCGTCGCGGGATCGTCGCGGCGGGAGGGCATGCGCCCTGGATCGACGAAGGGCAGACGATCTGAACCTTTGATCCTGATGCCTTATATGGTCGCCGCAGGACGACTGTCCTGTGCGTACACAATGGCAAGGTTCGGCATCCACCAAGGCGCCGCGGCTGATGGCCGGTGCCCGCCACGCCGCCGGGCTCGCTCCGGCCGACGCGGTGGTGACCGTGCCGGTGCTTGAGACCGGCGGGGGCAAGGTGGCCGAGAACCGCGCGTTCGACGCGCTCGTGGAGAACCAGCGGCTGACACGAAAGGCATTGGACGCCATCGACGACCTGGTGATCACCATCGGCGGCGACTGCGGACGCAACGGGGCGCCAGGAGCGAGGAGACCTCCGCCCGCATCACCGCCGAGCATAACCCCACAAACGCCGACGCAGCCGCTGACCAGCCAGCCCCACCGCCGATTCCGACCTCTACCGCTCTCGCGAGCCTCTCAAGTGCCTACTCATTCCCGGTACGCGGACGCCCCGTGCGGCCGGTGCCGAACCGCGCCCTATCCAGGGGCATACGCGGCGAGAAAGACGCGGGTGCCCTCGTCGGCCAGGGCGTTCAGTTCCTCGGGGGTGCCGGCGGCCGCGTCGCCCAGGAAGGCGGCGCGGTTCGCAGGGATGGAGGCGATCAGCCAGGTGAACAGGTAGGCGGCGCGGTCGGGGTCGGGGGTGTTCAGCAGGCCCCGTTCGGTGAGCTTGGCGAAGGTCTCGGCGAGGAGTTTCAGGGTGCGGACCCAGCTTCGCTCGAAGTACTCGCGGCCGATCTCGGGGAACCGCTCCGCCTCGGCGATGACCAGGCGGCGCATCTGGAGCAATTGGGGGTCGGTCAGGCCGCGCAGCGTCGTCCGGGCGTGGTCGCGCAAGGTGGTGGCCAGGTCGTCGGTCTCGGCGAGCGCGAGGATCGCGGGCTTGAAGTACTCGTAGCCGCGATCGACGGTGTCCAGGACGACCCCGGCGAACAGTTCCTCCTTGTCGGCGAAGTACTGGTACACCGTCCGCTTCGACGCCCCGGCCGCCGCGGCGACCGCGTCCATGCTGGTCCCCACGTACCCGTGGGCGGTGAAGACGGCGCGCGCGGCGGTCAGGATCTCCTGGCGCTTGCGCGCCGAGCGGGCTTCGGCCCGGGTCGTTACGGTCATCGAGAAACCTCCTTGACACAGAACACTACCCGGTTTAGTTTTCTTGCTAAGTAAACGGTACCGTTTAGTTTCCAGGAGGGAGAACGTTGAGCACCGTGATCTCTGTGGTGGTGGCCGCGATCGTCGCGTTCGTGGTGAGTTCGATCTACTACGCCGTGCTGACGCCGTACGAGAAACGCGCGCTGGGCGACCGCGCGCCGGACCGGGGCAGCCGGCCGTCGCCCGTGCAGATCCTGCTGGAACTGGCGCGCAGCCTCGTGCTCGCCTCGGTGATCGCCGGAGTGGCCCGGTACGCGGACCTCACCGGCGTGGGACAGGCGCTGGTCCTCGGCCTGGTGTTGTGGGTCGGGTTCCCGGCCGTGCTGCTCACGGGGTCCATGATGTGGGAGAAGACCCCGGCTGTCACCGCCGCGCTGCACGCCGGCGACTGGCTGATCAAGATCATTGCCATCTCGGCGATCGTGGGAGTGTGGCTGTGAACGACGTACGACCTCAGGGACCCTACGAGACCGACCCGCGCGTCGACGACTACATCACGAAGCTGCCGGAGTGGCAGCAGGACATCTGCGGCCAGGTCCGCGACCTGATCCACGCCGCCGACCCCGAGGTCGTCGAGACCATCAAACGGACAGTTCAGCCCTACTTCGTCCTCAAGGGCAACGTCTGCGCACTGCTGGCCGCCAAGGACCACGTCAACGTGTTCCTGTACGACGGCGCCATCGTGCCCGACCCGGAAGGCATCATCACGGCCGGGCACGACAACAAGACCGCCCGGACCGTGTCCTTCCGCCAGGGCGAAACCATCAACGAACGCGCCCTTGTGGCGATGTTCCGCCAGATCATCGCCAACAATCGCGCCGGGGGCTGGCGCAAACTCAAGGATCAGCCGAGATAGACGGCGTGAAGGCCGAGCCCTTATGGCTACGCTCAACGAACTTAGGGTCATCGCATATAACGCTCAATTGTACTCATATACATCTATAACGATAAGGGGCTTTTTCTTGGTTGATATCTTTTCTGAAATCTTAGGACCTGGAGCGGTCTCGGACTTCTCCGGATCGAGGGTGGCGATGCTCAAGTGAGCCTTGTCCCACTTGTTTGATTTCATCAATATCTTCACTGGCCGATTCTCGGCCAGAATTTCCCATTCGCGCTTTCGGAGACGTTCGACTGCCGTATTGAGTGCGTCCTTTGCATCCGCAGCCTCAACATCTACTACCAGCGTGCGCGTAATTTCAATTCCACCGCCTACGGCAGCCTGGCTGCTTGTCTCCTCCACTACAGAGCCGATTCCACGTACATTGTCGAGAACAGCCTGGGCCACCTGAAACGTTCGCGGTGATCCGCATCCTGCAGCTAAGATAATGGCCCCGAGCATAGCTAAGGCTAACCTCCCACGTCGGCGTTGCCGCACGAGGTCTCCCTTCAGACCCTTGGTAGACCTACATTCAAAATCATCTGCTTGTCCAGCATGCAGCGCGACCACACCTCCAGAATTCTTCGACAGATCCATTGCTCCATAGATTTTCCAGGTCCCTCTGGCGATTGACAACGCTAGTTGAGTCTTTGCGGTCGAGGTATCCCGTCTCCTTCCAATCCTTATATGTCTTGAATGACAGTAACGGATAACCGCCTAGCGGATTGTCGACCGTTACCCCGGAGCAACCACAATAGGCTTCGGCGGCTTCCCTGTCTGTTAGATTATGCCCGCTGCCATCCTTATTTTCATACCAGAAATTCTGCTTCAGATATTCCATCCATGCCGCAGCCAATTGTATGGCCCCGAGGTGCATGCAGGAGCTGATCAGTAACCTGTCCGAGCGTCCCCCTCCCCCAGCCCCTGTACTTTATGAGCATCATTCGAGCTTTGTAGATTTCAAGCTGAGTGATACTGACAGACGCACCCCAGCCTTTGTAGCCGTCAATCAAATCGTCTTTTGTCTTAGCCGCCTCCGCACCGCTTCGACCGGTTCCCTCCCTGGCGTGTGCGCTTTCCCATATGATGACAGCTGCGAGGACGTTTTTATTGATATGGTGATTAGCGGCGGCGGACTCAATATCTCGCCAATATCTCACGACTTGTTCATACGCACCGTAGTACTTGTACCGGGATGCGGAGCTGCCATTCGGAGCGGCTACCGCGCGACTACCCCCCTGTCCGGCATTGAGCTACGCCGCAACCTTCTGCATATTCCGCCATTCACCAAGTCTTGAGTCGTGTGGGTTTTCCTTAGCCGCCCTCTCCATCGCTTTGAAACTCTCCAGGCCACCGGCCGACACCCAGCTGAAGGCGAGCTGCTCATCAGTCATTGTGGGTGACCAGTTGGACATGTATTCGTTCTGTACTTTTTCGCTGGCGAACCAGAAGTTGGGCTGGTCGACCGCCCTTCCGTTGGGCATGACCTTCCAGCCTAGTCGCTTGAGTTCGTCCTTGCCGAGCCAGAACTTCTTTTCCTTCTCGAGTTCGATCATGCGGGCCCAGCTTGGATCAACAATAACTCCAGCGCCGAAACAGCCGGTGCAGTCGCCGATCTCGTAGTCGTCCCGAACGGGTCCGTAGGGGGTACCCCAGACTCCTCCCACTGCCGACCCGGCATACGTGGGCGTAAGCCCGACTCCACCAACGCCGTCGGTAATGACGGTGGCATGGCCGGTGGGGTCGATACCGGTGAGTGGTGAGGCGTCGGCGTAGGTGTAGGTGTAGCGGTTGGCCTGAACGGAACGTCTCGCAACTTCCCGACAGCGACAAGATCTTCTCTGCGCGCCGATGGCCGCAACGCAACATGGTGCTGTTGCAGGCGACGGCCGTGTCTCCCGCGCTGCGCCTGGCTCTTGCCCAGCGTTATGGCGTGAGCTCGGTCGCGATCTGGCTCCGCCCGAATGCCAGCCTTCCGGACAAGCAGGCGAACAACCGCCAGGACGACAGCGGCACCTGGATCAATGCCGGCAGCAGTACATAGGCATCGAGAACGGTACGTGCACTACCGGATTCGCGTGGGGTACCGTGAGCGAAAACCTCGTGCTTTGCGCAGGGCACTGCAATCCAGAGGACAGTCCCCACAAGGTCGTCCCGAATATCGGACAGGTCGTGAGCAGCACCTTCAGGACCGGCGTCGGAAGTGTGCGACCCCCTGGATACACCTGGGCATTAGGCGACATATCGGTGATCAAGGCAGCGTCCCCGCGCCTGCACACCGCGTCGATCTTCGGCGGGGACAAGAACTCGAGCTCCGTGCGCCCGGTGCTGGGACGTCATTCCCGTGGACCGGTGCCGGGAGACCAGTACTGTACTGGTGGCATTACGACCGGCGAAATCTGCGGCTGGGTCGTGGACGCCGCGTATGACCCGGACGACTTCAGGACAACGAACGAAAAGGGTCAGGTCGAAGTAATTAGGCTTGCCATCAAGGGCTCGAAGACCGGCAATTGCACCCAAGGGGGAGATTCCGGCGGGCCCGTTTACACAATCCGTAACCTCAAGGTCAACGGAAAATGGAAGGGTTATGCATACGCCCGAGGAATCCACTTCGGCGGCACAAAGAATAAAGCCACAGGAAGTTTCCTGAATCCCTGCAATGAATGGTTCACCGAAATCAACGACATCAAGCTGAACATCGGCAGCGACATCAAAAAGCGCAAGTTCCCCACTCTTTTCTAGAGGAATACCTCCCAACGTGTCTCACAAGATCTCCTCCGCAAGAATCCTGCTGATCTTCGCATCGCTGGCGCTACTGGCGCTAACCGGATGCGGTGGCCAGGAGAGGTGGTACCCGATTTCCTCGATCAAGGTATCCGCCGACCAGCAAACCATCGTGGCCGAACTCCTATTCGGCGACAAGCGCGAGGACGGCACCTTTTGTGAGAAGGTCGTGGACACGAAGGTCACTGAGTCCGCTTCCCATGTGGTCATCGGCGTCCGGGTGGAAAACCCCTGTGGGTCTCTCTTCCCCTGGGAGGAGAGACCCGCTAAAGACATCGGGTACGCCTACCCCGTGCAGCTGCACCTCACGCAGCCGCTCGCCCAACGGACGGTCCGCGACAAGTCCAACGATTTGAAGCTCCCGGTGACCAATGACTGAACCTGAATCAACGGATCCGAATCGGATTTAGCTCATCCTCAGTGAGTTTCTGAGCTGGGCTTCGAGGTCATCACTGAAGCCTTTTCAGGCTCCCCGGCGAGTGCCCTGATCACAGCATGATCGCGACGCCGATGTTCGACCGATGATGTCACGAAGCTCCTGGTAGACGGGTTGATCACCACAACGCACCACCGTCGCAACCAGGAGCTTCAGGCGCTGTCGACGATCTCAAGGTGGGCAGTCCCCAACCTTCCTGGAGGTGGCGGGGCTGAGCTCCAGCATGCGACTCAGCGGGTCGGTGACGGAAGAAGTGCAGTGGGCCGAGGCCTGTACCCGAAGATGCTGCGCGCCACCGCCGTCACTTAACCCCAAAAGACCGCATCCCGGCGCGTGGCACCACCGCAGCCGGACCGGCAGAATGTGCTGGTCCGTTCCCGATCATGATGAGAGCGCCCATGAAACGCTGGATCGCCCTGATGGCCGCGACCCTGGTCTCCGCCGCGCTGGTCACTCCGCCGGCGCCCGCCCGGGCCGCCGTCGACCCGGTCTCCTCGCTGAAGAAGCAGATCGCCAAGGGTCAGGCGGTGCGGGTGGTGGAGTTGGGAGGCCTGTACCTCGGCCGCGACCAAGACATCTTTCAGGTGGAAAACCGCGGTGTCCTGATGCTCGGCGGGACGGGTGTGGGCGCGGCCGACATGACCCGTACCCTCCGCCCCGGTTTCCGGATGCGCGACCAGATGAAGGCGGGCGCCTGGGACGCGGCGAAGGTGGGGACGGAGTCCAAGCCCAACCGCTCGATCGCGGTGAACGGACAGCTCTTTCGGTCCGGCCCGCTGTACGCGCCTGTGCTGCCCGAGGGCAGGACGTGGGCGGCGGCGGGCCGCAGGAGCGCCACCGCGGCGGCGTATGGCGATCAGTTGATCAACGTCTTTGAGCCTGCCACGTTGAAGACGCTGCTGGCCACGGCTTCGAGCAAGCGCCCCCAAACGTACGGATCCGATCTGAAGGCCACCATGTACCGGGGCACGATCACCTTCCGTCAGCTGCACGCGGTCTCTCCCACCTTCCGCGCCCTGATCGGCACCCGACCCCTGGCGAGGGTCGCGGCAACGAAGATCAGCTGGAGGCTGCACGTCGACGACGACCAAGGCCAGGCCCTCACCCTGAGCACCAGCTGGCCCGTCTCCGGCGGCCGCCGGGCGGGGGTCTTCTCCCAGTACCCCGGCCGGGATCACCCGAGAACGCTGGCCATGCGCGTCTCGGCACCGCGTCCCGCACAGGTGGCGCCGGCATCGTCGCTGACGGGGGCGCTACCCCGTCCCAGCGCCCTGCTCGACCTGACCTTCTCTCCGGGCGCGTAGGCAGCCGCCTTGAGCCTGCAACGCACGCCTTTTCACCGCTGATACCGGCGAACCCCAGCATCTGCGTGATCGCAGCGCCCACGTCGGCGTCGGTGCCGCGAACGTGACAGGGACGCATTCGATCTGCGCTGTCGCCCCTCTTAGCAGCGGCAGGACCAGTAATTGAGGCAACTATGAGGAAGCCAACGGGCGTGTTCCTGGCGCTCATCACCCTCTGCTCTTGCAGTGGTCAGGGTGAACCGCGCGAGTACACCGTGGACACGCCCGTTGACCAGGTGAGCCTTTCCCGGGAAGGCACCGTTCTGACTGCGGAGGTCATGGGTGTGGCCGGGATTCCCGGGGGCGCTCCCTGCACGAAAGTCAGTCGAGCCGAAGCGGTGGAGACACCAACCACCGTTACCGTTCGAGTTGATCTGACGCACTGCCCCGGCGGCTCTGCGGGCACCCCCATAGTGGGTGCCGGCTGGAGCCACCCGGTAGATATCCCGCTCAAGTCCGCGCTCGGAAAGAGGACCGTCCAAAACACGAAGGGCCACCGCCTGAGAGTCAAACGCCAGAAGTGACGGAGTCTCGCCGGACGGTCCTGACGGTCCTGACGGTCGGCGAGATCCAGACGCACCGTTGTACGCTTTGCGGTCCCAAACCCATGTATGACGTCCAGATCTTGGGCCACCCGCCTCGGATGCGCGCATACAACGAACGACGGCATCGCAAGGAGAATTAGCAGGCCAAGCGGTTACGGCCTAATGAGGAACGACTTGCGCCCTGACGCCGGGGAGGTCGTCGAACGCGGCGGACGAGTCCATCGTGATCACCGTTCTCGCGGTGGTCGCGGCCGTCGCAGCGATCAGCAGATCGTACGCTCCCCGCTTCTTTCCCTCTCGCCGAACATGCGCCATCAGACGAGCATGAACCCTGGCAACGTCCGTCGTGTATTCCTCGACCGGAATCAGCGCAAGAACCTCATCCACAAAAGCCTGCCGATTGGGGCGACGTGCCGCATCGGCCAGCTCCACACCGACCAGCAACTCAGCCACGGTGATGGCGGCGATCGCCACATCGTCGGCGTCTCCGATCACCGTGTCCACAGACGCCTTGCCTCGCTCCGCGGCGATGAGCACACCCGTGTCGAGGATCAGACGTCGGGCCACGTGTTCCTCATCTCGTCGTCGACCGTCTCGCGAGCGGCCGCCACATCGCCCTCGAAGTCGGCGTCCAGCGTCCCCGCGCTTCTGGCCAAGAAGGCCTTGACCATCCGTCCTGGCGCGGTGGGCGCGGGACCGATCACCGCAATCCGCTTTCCACCGCGAGTCACCATGATTGTTTCACCTCGTTCTGCTTCGTCGAGAACCGTCGCGAAGCTCCGAGACGCCTCGGTGGCAGTCATCACCTTCATAAAATCAGATTATCTGATCTCGTGCTTCCAAAGGCTACCTTGAGGAGTCCGGGCGGTTGGGCTCGGTGTGGGGTTGAGGTATGCAGATCAAGCCGCCGTTTCGTGGTCTTCGTCGAGGATGTTGATCAGGGGGATCAGCCAGCCCGCGTGGACGGGACCCATCGCGGTGTCCAGTTCGGACGGGGTGGGGAGGCGGTCGAGCAGGGTGGTCGGGGACAGGAGTTGTTGCAGGGCGTGCATGAGCAGGTTGGCCATCGAGTAGGTCGGGTCGGTGGTCAGGGCGCGTTCGAGGGCGATGGTGGCCAGAACGCTGTCGCCCGTGCGCCAGGAGGCCATGGCCAGCAGGGACGCGGCCGGTGGGGTGAAGCGTGGTTCCAGGCGGCGGGTGAGGTCTTTCCAGAGGGTGGCGTGGGAGTCGCCGGCGAGGGTCCAGGCTTCGTCGCGGATTCTGATCACCGTCAGGTCGAGGCCGAGTCTGGCCGCTTCGGCGTCGTCCAGGCGGCCACCGGCGGCGTGGGTGGCCAGGGCGGCGCGAACTCGGACCAGGCCCCGGGTGACGAACTGCTGGGCGAACGCGTTCACATCCGTCGCCTCCATCAGCCGGGTGCGGAACTCGGCGACGGCCTCCGCCGTGGCGCGGCGCATCGACACCCGGACGGGACCGGTGAGCGGGGCGATGGTGCGTTCCAGGCTCTGGCGGTCGGGCAGGGCCACCAGGCCGTGCACGGTGGCCTCGGCGGCGATCTGGCTGGTCGAGGTGTCGTACGGCGTGCCTTCGGGAGGGCAGCACCGGGGCACGTCGCACACGTACGACCAGTAGCGGCCGCCCTCGGCTCGCAGGGCCTCGTCCACGCCGATGCCTGCGCGGGCGGCCAGTCGGCGGGCCTCGTCCACGGCCGGGGTGACCCGCTCTCCAGGGCCGTAGCCGATCAGGATGATGTGGGTGATGGCCTCCCGATCGAACAGCGCCGACAAAGGCTCCAGCGTGCCCGGCGGAAACGGTAGTGGCCAGCGGGTCGCCAGCTTGGCCTGGCCTCGGGCGAGGCCGAGCACGATGAGGCTGTCGACCGGGTGGAACCCCACGAGGTAGGGCACCGCGGCGAGGACGTCGGTGGGGCTGGTCAGGGTCAGGCAGGGCTCGGAGGCGTTGGTCGTCATGAGGCATGAGGGTGCCTGAACGGAGGGGGTGTCCAAGGCGCCGAACCGCGTTCTGGGGATAAAGAGAACGTCAGGGAGCGGGGGTTGCGGCCAGGCGGTTGCGGACGAACAGGGCCGCCCCCGCCACCGCCGCCGGCATCGCGATGACCGCCACGAACGGCACCAGGAACAGCAAGAACACCACCACCCCGAACCCCAATGCCCCCGCCTTGTTCCCCCGCAGCAACGCGAACCGCTCCTTACGCCCCATCCCCCGCCGTTCCAGCGCCAGCGTCGTCAGCTCCACCGTCAGGAAGAACCCGGACACCATGGCCCCCAGCACCGGCACCACCGTCTGCCCGACCACCGGCACGAATCCCAGGAAGAACAACGGCACGGTGAACAGCAGCACATAGCCCAACGTCACCAGGCTGTCCCTGAGAGACCGGGGCAGGGTCCGCCACCACGGCTGCTCCTCCACCCCCGGCAACGGATCCACCGTGGCGGACAGCTTCTCGTAGAACGGCTCCCCGATCGCCAGCGTGAGCGCCGTGAAGGTCAGCACCGCCAGCGCCAGCCCGCCGAGGACCAGCGCGATCCCGATCAGGGCACGGAAGAGGTCCCGCCACCCCCACGTGTCGGCGAACGGCGTAAGAAATTCCGCCATATCCGACGCGTTCGTGCCGAGGAAGATCAACGCCACCACGTACACGACGAAGGCCAGCAGCGCCGGGATCAACCCGAACAGCCACCACCGGCCGTTCTTGGCGACCCAGCCCACACCCTGAAGGAAGAAGCCGACGCCCGCCAAGAAGTCGCGTACTGATCGCATGCCCGGCACGCTAGCGCCAGAACGACGTCACCGCGTAGCCCAGTTCGCCGAAAAGGTTGCGGATCAGCGGCAGCGAGATGCCGAGCACGTTGCCGTGGTCGCCCTCGATGCCCTCGACGAACCAGCCGCCCCGCCCCTCGATGCTGAACGCCCCGGCCAGGCCCAGCGGCTCACCGGTGTCGGCGTAGGCGGCTATCTCCTCGTCGGACGGCATGCCGAAGCGGATCGCGGTGCTGGCCACCTCGGCCACCTGCCGGTCGGCGGATACGTCGATGACGCAGTGGCCGGTCACCAGGCGTCCGGTCCGGCCGCGCATGATCCGCCACCGCTCGACGACCTCCTCGGCCGTGGCCGGCTTGCCGTAGGGCCTGCCGTCGAGCTCCAGGATCGAGTCGCAGCCGATGACCAGGCCCTCGTCGAGCCCGCTCGCGACCGCCGACGCCTTGGCCTTGGCCAGCTCAAGGGCGAGCGCGGCGGGCGAGTAGGCGGTGTATGCCTCCTCGTCGACGCCGCTGACGATCACCTTGGGGTCGAGTCCGGCGCTGCGGAGCAGAGCCAGCCGGGCAGGGGACGCTGAAGCCAGGATGATCACCGCACCAGCTTACCGTTCAGCGGTCGAAGTTCGGCTGGCCGGGTACGTCCATGGAGTCCCCGTCGAAGATCGCGCCCAGCAGCTCGGCCAGCTCGGTGGGGAGGGTGGCGCTCTCCTGGTTCAGGGCGTCGGCGACGGCCCCGGCCTCCATCCGCCCGCGAGTCGCCCGCCCGGCCAGCAACGACATGATCATGGGCGCGATCAGCGGCAGCAACCTCATGATCGTGCGGCCGTCGACCCCCACCAGCCGGGACAATCCGTCGGCCGCCTGCTCGGTGCCCTGCCCGCCGAGTACGTGCCCCAGGATGCTCTGCCCGTCACGCGACAGCGACGCCACGTCGCCGTTGAACGGG
Organism: Nonomuraea sp. CA-143628; assembly: GCF_050942315.1. Classification (NCBI taxonomy): domain Bacteria; kingdom Bacillati; phylum Actinomycetota; class Actinomycetes; order Streptosporangiales; family Streptosporangiaceae; genus Nonomuraea; species Nonomuraea sp. CA-143628. The sequence goes on along the minus strand of NZ_CP192072.1, from coordinate 3,381,385 downwards.
TCGGCGTCCACATGGTCGTCGAGGGCAGCGCGCAGCGCCTCCGCACCTTCGGGGTGCGCGGCGTTGCGCGCCAGGCCGCCGATGATGGTGCCGGACACCGTCGTGAGCACGATGCGGGCCGTTGCGGTGTCCGTGCCGAGCAGCCCGGCGACCTCCTCCAGCCCGGCATCGCCGAGCTCTGCGAGAAGCTCGTCGTTCAGTGTCACATCGGAGACCTGCCCGGCGCGGCCTCAATTTACGTTACGGGCTTGCCCAAGTCCCCGGAAAGCCCGGCGGCGGCGTAGGCGCTCGCCTCGTCCAGCGTCTCGTGCTCCAGCAGGGCCGCGACGATGGCGTCGAGCTTGTCGCGGTTCTCGCTGAGGACGCGCAGCGCGCGCTCGTAGCACTCGTCCACGATCCGCCGCGCCTCCTCGTCGACGGTGGCGAGCATGGCGGGCGAGGCCTGCGGCGGCTGGCCGTCGCTGGGCAGGATGGTCAGCGGCCCGACCTTCTCCGACATGCCCCAGCGCCCGACCATGCCGCGAGCGATCATGGTGACCTGCTCCAGGTCGTTCTCGGCGCCGGTGGTGATCACGCCGAACACCACCTGCTCGGCCGCCATCCCGCCGAGCGCGCCGGTGATGCGCCCACGGAGATACTGCTCGTCGTAGGCGTACCGATCGGTGTCGGGCGTGGACAGCGTGACGCCGAGCGCCCGCCCGCGCGGGATGATCGAGATCTTCCTGACCGGGTCGGCGCCGGGCTGCAGCATGCCGAGCAGCGCGTGGCCGGCCTCGTGGAAGGCCGTCCTGGTGCGCTCCTCCTCCGGCATCACGATGCTGCGCGCCGCGCCGAGCTGCAGCTTCTCCAGCGCGTCGGCGAAGTCGGCGATGCCGACCTTCTCCTTGCCGCGCTTGGCGGCGAGGAGCGCGCCCTCGTTGACGAGGTTCGCCAGGTCGGCGCCGGTCATGCCGGGCGTGGTCTTGGCGATCTGGTCGAGGCTGACCTCGCCGTCGAGCGGCACGCTCCTGCTGTGCACGGCCAGGATCGCGGTACGGCCGGCGGCGTCGGGCAGCCCCACCTGCACCGTACGGTCGAACCGGCCCGGCCGCAGCAGGGCCGGGTCGAGGATCTCCGGCCGGTTCGTGGCCCCGATGACGATGACGCCTTCGACGCCGGAGAAGCCGTCCATCTCGGTGAGGATCTGGTTGAGCGTCTGCTCGCGCTCGTCGTGTCCGCCGATGCCGCCGGCGCCGCCCCTGGCCCGGCCGATGGCGTCGATCTCGTCGATGAACACGATCGAGGGGGCGACCTTGCGCGCCTCCTCGAACAGGTCGCGTACGCGTGACGCACCCACGCCGACGATCATCTCGATGAACTCCGACGCGCTGGCGGAGAAGAACGGCACGTTCGCCTCACCGGCCACGGCTCGGGCCAGCAGCGTCTTGCCGGTGCCGGGAGGACCGGCGAGCAGCACGCCCTTGGGCAGCTTGGCGCCGAGCCTGCGGTATTTGTCGGGGTCCTTCAGGTAGTCGACGACCTCGACGAGCTCGTTCTCGACCTCGTCGATGCCCGCCACGTCCGCGAACGTGGCCCGTACCTGGCCCGCTTCGACCGGCTTGGCCGCCTTGGACCGGCCCAGGCCGCTCAGCCCGCCGCCGCCCATCATGCTGGCGCCGCGCCGCATGACCCAGATCCAGAGCCCGGCCAGCAGCAGGACGGGGAGCAGGGAGAGCAGCAGGTTGACGAAGAAGCCGCGCCCGCTGTTGATCGGGTCGGCCTTGATGTCGACCCCGTTGCTCTCCAGCTGCTGGTAGAGCTGGTCGTTGTTGGCGAAGGCGGGGATCTCCGTCTTGAACTTCGTGTACGACTTGTTGCCGCTGTCGGGATCCTTGGCCGCGGTCCGCAGATCGCCCTCGACCGACAGGCCCGTGGCGTAGATGTCCTTGACGTTCTTGGAGGTCACCTGCTTGGTGAACTCGGTGTAGGACACCGTCTCGACCGAGCCGCTGTCGAAGAAGGACGAGACCAGGAAGAACGCCGCGTACACCACGAGCAACGTGACGACGAAGCGCCACCAGTTGATCTTCGGGCGACCACCGCCGGACGAGCCGGGCAGCCCTTCCGCCCGCCAGGGCGGCTTGGGCTTGTCTCTGTCAGGCGCCTGCGGCTGTCCCGAGCGATTGTCAGGCGCCTTCGGCTGACCTGGGCGTTCCACGGCGTCACTCCCCCATATCGCCGTACATGATCTTCTAGCCTAGAACACGCACCCCGGAAACCACGCGCGTGATGTCACGCCACCTGGTCCGCTGCGACTCCGGCACTGTCACGAACGCCAGCCCCGGCTTGGCCATTCCCCCGTCGAGCACGACCACGGCCGCCCGCGAGACGTGTTTGCCGTACCTGACCTGGTAGGCGAGCAGCCAGCCGCGCTTGATCGGCTGGGAGACCAGCCAGCGGATCCGGGCGCCCTTGGGGTGGTGGTTGAGCGTCCAGCGGGCGGCGAGCAGCGCGGTGTCGCGCGCCGACTTCTGCTCCTCGATCGGGAGCGGGCAGGTGACGAGCATGCCCCGCTGGTTCGAGCCGCGCTTGAGCGGGAGCACCTGCTTGCTGGTGAACGGCGCCGCGCGGTGCGCCTTCCACGGCTTGCCGAGCCTGGGCACGACCAGGCCGGTCCGCGCGTCCTTGATCACTGCCCTGCCGGGCTTGGTCATCTTCAGCCGCGCGACCTTCTTCGGCAGCTTGGGGACCCGGGCGTCGGCGTACAGGGCCTCCATGGCGGTGTAGCCGGGCGCCAGCGACGAGCCGGGAGTCGGCGTGGCGCGGGGAACGGCCGCCGCCGCGGAGTCCACCGGTGAGGGAGATACCGAAGGCTCCGCGGAGAAAGAGGCAGAGGGGGTGGCGGAGGGCGGCGCGGACGAGGTCGGCACGGTCGATGGCGCGGCAACCGGCCGTGCGGCGACCTCGTCCGGCCGCGACGGGAGCAGCATGACCAGCGTGACAGTGGCGACCGCCAGCACGGTCACGACTGCGAGCCCCCGGTATACATCCCGCATGCGAAGATCGCCGATGCGGGATCGCCTGGGTGAAGAAACAGGGGTTCCCGGCCTGGCTGCAGTTCTCACACGGGAACCTTCGGTCCCATCATCCCCATCGAGCACGATCGGGAGCGTACGACAAATCCCGCCATTCCGCTTATGAAGCGGCCGAAGTGTCATCATGGCTTCGTGGAACAGGTGGAGCTCCGATTCGACCCGGCCTCGCAAGCCTCCCAAACGCACACGAACCTCTCCGCGTTACGGCACGACGGCAGCGGCCTGTGGCTGGCCGGGGACGAGACCGCCACCATCGAGCATCTGGCCTGGACCGGCGTGAACTACGCGGGCCAGCGCACCTTCCGTGTGGCCGACTACGTACGGCTGCCCGCGGGCACCGAGGACGAGGCGGACATCGAGGGCCTGGCCAGGGCCGACGGCCATCTGTGGGCCGTCGGCTCGCACAGTCTCAAGCGCCGCCGGATCAAGTCGGCCAAGGACCCGGCCAAGGCCGTCAAACGGCTGGCGACCGTGGTCCGCGAGGAGAACCGCTTCATCCTGGTACGCCTGCCGCTCGACCCCGCCACCAACGCCCCGCTGCCGGGCGCGATCCTCTCGGGCCAGGACAACATCGCCGCCCACCTGGAGGACGACCCGCACCTCGCGCCGTTCCTCGCGCTGCCCGGCAAGGACAACGGCCTCGACATCGAGGGCATCGCGGTGCTGGACGAGCGGGTCTACCTGGGGCTGCGTGGCCCGGTGCTGCGCGGCTGGGCGGTGGTCCTGGAGATCAGGCCCGTCGAGAGCCAGCCGGGCAGGCTGCGGCTGCGCGAGCCGTACCGCAAGCACTTCCTGGACCTGGGCGGGCTGGGCGTGCGGGACCTGTGCCCGTACGGCCGTGACGTGCTGCTGCTGGCCGGGCCGAGCATGAGCCTCGACGGGCCGGTACGCGTGCTGCGCTGGCGGGTCCACCGAGCGGGCGAGGTGGTCACGGCGGACGAGCTGGAGACGGTCGCCGAGCTGCCGTACGGCATCGGCTGCGACCATCCCGAGGGGATGGCCGTGCTGGCGGACGGCAGGCTGATGATCGTCTACGACAGCCCGTCGCCCGCCCGGATCACCCCGGCGGGCGGCGTCCTGGCCGACGTGATCGAGATCTAGCGCCCATCACGACCACCACGATCGAGATCTGGCGTCCGTCACGACCGGGCGACTCGCCCATACAGCCAAGGCGCGTCGGCGACGAACGTACACGAACCCGGCTCGATCTCAGTGAACCCGGCGTCCCGCACCACGGGCAGCCCCGCGGCCACCTTCTCCTGGAAGTCGCCCGCCGCCGCGGTGCGCACCGTCACGGCCAGCCCGGCCGCCCGCCACGCGGCGCGCTCGGCCTCGTCGCTGGCCCACCAGGCGAGCTGGGCGGCGTGCCCGGCCTGGGCCATGGCCTTGCCCGCCGACATGGCGAGCCCGGGGTTGGCCCACAGGATCGGCGGCTCGGCGGGCGCGAGGTCGCCGGTGTCGGTCAGCTCGGTGCCCGACACCTGCAACCGGGCGAGGTCCCTGGGCCAGTCGTCGAGCGGCACGGGCGGGTGCACGCGCACCTCGGCCGTACGGTGCTCGACAGTGCGGCCGGGCAGCGCCAGCGCCCGGCGCCACTCGGCGCCCCTGGCCCGGCGCACGACCTTGCGGATCTTGCCGGTGGACTGCCAGGCGTGCAGCTCCGCACCCCACTCGCCGGGGTCGTCGAGCAGGCTCAGCACGGCCATCGCGGCCGCCTCCAAAGCGTCGGTACGCTCCGGCGGCGTCGCTCTCTCGATCCTGACCACCAGCGGCAGGACCATCAACTCCGCGTCACTCATCTTTGGGTCACTCATCGCCCTTTAGCATGCCCGATGGCCAGGGACATGCCGGCCGCCAGGAGGCAGAGGGCGCCGGAGACGTACCAGGCCAGGTCGTAAGCGCCCAGGTGGTCGCGGGTGAGCCCGGCGCCCACGGCGGCGAACGCGGCGCCGATCTGGTGCGAACCGAACACCCAGCCGAACACGACCGCGCCGTCCGCCCCGTAGATCCGCCGGCACAGCGCCACGGTCGGCGGCACGGTCGCCACCCAGTCGAGCCCGTAGAACACGATGAAGATCAGCATGCTGGGCTGGGTCGTGGCCGCGAACAGCCCCGGCAGCACCATCAGCGACAGCCCGCGCAGCCCGTAGTAGACGCCGAGCAGGATCTTCGGATTCACCTTGTCGCTGAGCCAGCCGGAGGCGACCGTGCCCACGATGTCGAAGATCCCGATGACCGCGAGCAGTCCCGCCGCGACCGGCTCGGCCATGCCGTGGTCGTGCGCGGCGGGGATGAAGTGGGTGCCGACCAGGCCGTTCGTGCTGGCTCCGCAGATGGCGAAGCCGCCCGCCAGGAACCAGAACGCCCGGGTCCGCGCCGCCGACCTGAGCACCGTGAGCGCCCGCACGGCGGCGTTCTGATGGACGGGCAGGGTACGGACCGTGCCGGGCTCCGCCCCCAGGGCCGTGGTGCCCACGTCCTCCGGATGGTCACGCAGCAGCCACCACACGAACGGCACCACCGCCAGCGCGGCCCCCGCCACGGTCAGCGAGGCCACCCGCCACCCCGGTCCCTCGGCCAGCTGGGCGAGCACCGGCAGGAAGATCAACTGACCGGTGGCGCCGGCCGCGGTGAGCAGGCCGGTGACGAGGCCACGGTGCTTGACGAACCATCGGTCGGTCACCGTCGCCACGAACACCAGCGCCATGGACCCCGTGCCCAGCCCGACGAACACGCCCCAGAACAGCAGCAGTTGCCAGCTCGCCGTCATCAGCACCGTGAGCCCGCTGCCGATGGCCACCAGCAACAGCGCGAGCGACACCACCCGGCGCATCCCGAACCGGTCCATCAGGGCGGCCGCGAAGGGCGCCGTCAGGCCGTAGAGCACCAGGTTGACCGACACCGCGAGCGAGATCGTGCCCTTGGTCCAGCCGAACTCCTCCTGCAGCGGAGTGATCAGCACGCCGGGAGTGGCACGGAACCCGGCCGCGCCGAGAATGGCCACGAACGCGACGGCCGCGACGAACCAGGCCCGATGCAGCCGCCTGGTACGGGTGGTGGTGCTTATGGTCATCCGCTAATCCTGATATATCCGCAGCTAGCACCGCGAGTGGCCGGATAGCCAATATGTGAAAGAATTCGGCCATGACCCATCGCGTCGCGGTCCTCGTCCTCGACCACTTCGCCCCTCTCGACCTGGGCGTTCCCGGCCAGGTCTTCTGGTCTGCGGAGTCAGCGGCCGGCGAGAAGCTCTACGAGGTCGTCACCTGCTCCCCCGGCCGCCGGCCAGTGCGCTGCTCGGCCGGATACAGCGTCCTGCCCGACCACGACCTGGACGTCCTGGCCACGGCCGACACGGTCCTGCTCCCCGGCATCCACGCGGGCCGGGCGATGAAGGACGGCACGATCCCGCCCTACCTGCGCGACGCCCTGCACGGCCACAAGCGGATCATGTCGATCTGCACGGGCGCGTTCGTCCTGGCCGCCGCGGGTCTGCTGGACGGCCGCCCCGCCACCACGCACTGGCGTAACGCCCCCCGCTTCGCCGAGCTGTTCCCCGAGGTCGACCTGGATCCCTCGGTTCTGTTCATCGACGACGGCGACGTACTCACCTCGGCGGGCGTGGCGGCCGGACTGGACCTCTGCCTCCACGTGATCAGGCGCGACTACGGCACGGAGGTGGCCAACCGGGCGGCCCGCCGCTGCGTCATGCCTCCCTGGCGGGACGGCGGCCAGGCCCAGTACATAGACCGCCCCTTCCCCGACCCGACAGGCACCAGTACGGCCCCGACCCGCACATGGATGCTCTCCCACCTGGACAAGCCACTGGACCTGGACGCCCTGGCCGGGCACGCGAAGATGAGCGTCCGCACCTTCACCAGACGCTTCCGCGAGGAAACCGGCCTGAGCCCGTCACGCTGGCTGACCAAACAACGAGTCGACCACGCGAGGCACCTCTTGGAGACGACGGACGCGGGAGTGGAGGAGGTAGCCCGCCGGGCGGGCTTCACCACCACGGTCTCCCTCCGCCAACACCTCCACGCAGCGGTCGGCGTCGCCCCACTGACCTATCGCCACACTTTCCGCCGCTAGGGCGACGTCCGTTCTCCCGCTCCCCCCGGAGGGGGAATCCCTCCCAAGAACCACAGCCACCACGGACCGCGTTCTTTCCCTCCCCCGGAGGGGGTATCTCCCGAAGGACCCCAGCCACCACGGATCGTCACAGGGACCGAGACGGCTGCCCGCAACGGAAGCCACGGTCAACAAAACGCACGTATCGGCGCCCGGCCCTGTGCGGGTTCAGCGGGCGTTTTCCTGGAGGCCCTCAGCCATGTGCGGTGGGTGGCGGTGGGTGTGGCTTGCCGTAACGGATGGAAGGGGTTTGTCGGAGAGACCACCCGCCGGGTTCAGCGGGCGTTTTCCTGGAGGCCCTCAGCCATGTGCGGTGGGTGGCGGTGGGTGCGGCTTGCCGTAACGGATGGAAGGGGTTTGTCAGAGAGACCACCCGCCGGGCTCAGCGGGCGTTTTCCTGGAGGCCCTCAGCCACGTGCGGCGGGATACGTCACTCGAACAGATCCGGTTGCTCGCGGGTGATCTGGTCGTGGAGGGGCTGGTAGTTGATCCAGCCGACCAGGTCGTTGCCGATCTGCTGGTGGGTCAGGGCCGCGTTGTCCGGCTCGATGGGCACCACCTGCCCGGCCGCCTGCGCGACGAGCTGCACCTGCGCCGAGCGTTCCATCGTGATGAACCACCACGCCGCCGCGTCCACGGTGTCGCCCACCGTCAGCAGCCCGTGGTTACGCAGGACGACAGCCTTGTTGCCACCCAGCGCGGCGGCGATGCGCTTGCCCTCCTCCAGGTCCGTCACCACGCCCGTGTAGTCGTCGAAGAGCGAGACGTCCTCGTAGAAGGCGCAGGCGTCCTGCGTGATCGGCTCGATGACCTGTCCGAGCGCCGACAGCGCGCGCCCGTAGACCGAGTGGCTGTGCGCGGCCGCCACCACACCGGGCCGCGCCTGGTGCACCTGCGAGTGGATCGCGAAGGCCGCCTCGTTGACGGGGTAGCGGCCCTCGACCACCTTGCCCTCGTGGTTGACGAGGATCAGGTCGCTCACGCGCACGTGCTTGAACGACATGCCGAACGGGTTGACCCAGAAGTGGTCGGTCAGCTCGGGGTCGCGGGCGGTGATGTGTCCCGCGACGCCCTCCTCGAAGCCCAGTTTGCCGAAGACGCGCAGCGCGGCGGCGAGCCGCTCCTTGCGATGGCGCCGTTCCTCCTCGACCGTCTCGAACGTCGGCGGCAGGCGAAAGATCAGGTTCTCCGGCATGAGCCCTCCTCAGAGTCCGGGATCAGGTTAACCGAACCAGGTTCTGACAGCCTCGTCCAGCGAGTCGTCCGGGGTGCCCGCCCAGGCCACGTACCCGTCCGGGCGGATCAGCAGCGCGTCGGCGGGTGGCGCCGCGCACGTGGCCGTGACCACGTCGATCCGGCCGTCCCACACGTCCTTCAGACCGCTTCCCGCGAGGTCGAGCAGCAGCGGACGCCCCTCCCGCATGAGCGTGGCGAGGGGCACCGGCTCCAGCTCCAGGTCGGGTACGAAGTGGCCGGTCAGCGGGTGCGCCGGGGCGGCCATGGGATACGTGACATCCGCGCCCGACATAAGAGCAGATATCCGGCCACGTGCGCTCTTGTCCTTAAGCAGCTCGCCGAACACCTCGCGCAGCGCCGTCACCTCCGGCCCCGGCGACATGAGCGCGAGCTGGGCCTTGCTGTGCATGGTGACCCGCTCGGCGGCCAGCCGGCGCTCCCGCTCGTAGCTGTCGAGCAGGCCGGGCGGCGCCGTGCCGAGTACGGTGGCCGCCAGCTTCCAGCCGAGGTTGGCCGCGTCCTGGAGACCCAGGTTCAGCCCCGGCGCCCCGACCGCGGAGTGCACGTGGGCGGCGTCCCCGGCCAGCAGCATCCTGCCTGCCCGGAAGCGGTCGGCCATCCGGGTGTTGCGCCCGCTGAGGCGGCGCAGCAGGTGCGGCCCCGGACCGGGCGGGGTGGCCAGCGCGATGTCGACGCCCAGCACTCTGGACAGGCTCTCGCGCAGCTCGCCGAGCGTCATCTCGACGTCCTCGCCGGGATCGTCGCCGTCCCACTCCATGCAGCTGATCGTCAGGACTTCGGGGCTCACGGGCAGCAGGCCGTACGCGCCGCGCTCGGTGCGGTGCCAGGCGTAGAGGGCGGTCGTGCCCAGACCGGGCAGCTCCAGCTCGGCCCGGTCCATCCGGATCGTCGCCTCAGGCAGGACGACGTGGGCGGCCCGCGAGATGACGGAGAAGGCGTTCACACCGGGGAAGCCGATGCCGGCCTGCTTCCTGACCGTGCTGTGGGCGCCGTCGCAGCCGACCAGGTAGCGGGTGCGCAGTTGCTCGCCGCCGTCCAGTTCGAGCGTCACGCCCGCCTCGTCCTGGGTGAACGAGGTCAGCTCCCGCCCCCGCCTGATCTCCACGCCCAGCTCGCGGGCCCGATCCTCGAACAGCTCCTCCAGGCGGGCCTGCTTGATGCCCATGCCGTACATCGTGTTGCCCTCGATCTCGGCCAGGTCGAGCGGCAGCGCGCCGAACAGGAACATGGGGATCGGCCGCGGCGGCTCGGTGACGCCCAGGAAGCGCCGGTAGAGGCCGCGCTGGTCGAGCAGCCGAACGACCTGCCCGATGATGCCGTTGGCCTTGGGCGCCTGGCTCCGCTCCGGCAGGCGCTCCAGCACGATCGGCCGTACTCCGGCCAGGGCCAGCTCACTGGCCAGCATCAGCCCGTTGGGGCCGGCACCGGCGATGACGACGTCCGCGGTCATTGGGGCTCTCCTTGTACGGTTGGGTCGGGTAGGCCGGTGGCGAGTTGGCGCATCGCTTCTTCGATCAGAGGGAGGAGCGGCACCGCGGGCTCGACGAGCAGCCAGTGGCGGACCGCGGTCTGCGTGGCCGTGATCACCGCGGTGGCGACCAGCTGCGGGTAGAGGTCGCGTTCGTGGTCGGTGCCGGTGCGCTCGGCGACGGCCGCGGCCAGCTCGGCGTCGGCGGAGAAGAGCACCCGCAGCGACTCCCCCTCCATGGCGGGCGCGCTGGTCAGCAGCCGCAGGGCGGCCCGCGTCTCAGGGCTGGGCGCCCGCGTGGTCCGCTCCGCGTTCTCCCACGGCGCCAGCATGGCCCGCGTCACCGCCTCCCACAGCGGCTCGCCCGGCGGCCTGTCGCGCAGCACCTGCGCCGAGTGCCTGGTCCGGTCGACGTGGCGGGCGGCGAGCGCCTCCCACTTGCTGGAGAAGTAGTTGTTGAACGTCCGCGGCGACACCCCCGCCGCCTCGGCGATGTCCTCGACCCGCACGTTGTCCAGCCCGCGCTCCATGGCGAGCTGGAGCGCGGCGGCCATCAGGGCGTCACGGGTCGCCTGCTTCTTTCGTTCGCGTAGCCCGGTCATGCCTCCAGGCTACAGAACTTTGCGTACTCGGCAAATTTTCGCATCCAGCAACTTTCCGTCACCCCTCCGGCACAGCGGAGAGCACCCGTCACAAGCCCCCGAGTTCAAAAGCGTCATCTTCCGCCACAAAGGATTCGGGAAAGGGCCTTCCCGAACACCAACGTGAATAAATCTCACCGCCACCGTCCATGTCGCACTCGGCGCTCCCGGCATTCCCATGGACATAACCACCCACCCACCTCGTCCTTTGGCAAACGCGAAGAGAACACGCAATACTCTTGCGATCTTCAGCTAGGATCAGGTGGCGGTTCATTAAACCGCCCCGAGTTACGCTTTATAAGCACATGGGCGAACTATGCACACATTGCCTTGATGTCCATTTTGTTCGCATGTGCAGGCGATCGACAGAAGAATGAGACAGGCGCGCTAACCAGCTCGGCCGCTTCGGAGTTGGCGCCTGGGGGCCCGAACAGCCAGTCAGTACCACTACGAAGATCGAAAGGCAGCCTAGTGGCCATCACCCCCCGATGCCTTGGGACACCAAGGAAAGAGAATCTCGGGCCGACAAAGCTCCACCGCGAGCAGCTGACGCAGCTCGCCAAGATATTCGAGCAGACCGGCGTCTATTTCAGCATCTGGACCGACAGCAACTACGTCGTGTACGAGTCCGACTCGTCGGCGGACATCGCCGACCTCGGCTCGAAGATGACCCCGACGCTGAAGATGGTGCGGATGGTCCGGCGCGACCCCGTGAACAGCGACAAGATCATGGAATTGACACTCTCCTCGGGTACGGCCCTGCTCCTCCGCTACCGAGTGGACGAGACGGCGAACGACGCGGCCCGGATCAGGGAGATCTGCAACGAGAAGAAGCGGACCTGGGCACAGTTCGCCCATATCCCTGGCCTGGCCGTCGGCACCCTCGCGGCCATCGTCGGCGCGGCCATCGCCGGCCGCTTCCTCGGCTCGTTCTCGGGCCCGGTGTGGTGGAGCCTGCTCCCGGTCACGATGGTGCCGCTGGTCCTCGGCCTGGGCTTCAAATACCTGTGGAAACGGCTCGGCGCCGGCCTGACTCAGGCGGTCATCGTCAACGTTCCGGAGGGCTCGCAGGGCGGGCTGCTGTCACGGAAGCGCGATGACCTGATCGTCGCGGTGACCATGTTCGCGCTCAGTACGACCACGAACGTGCTGTTCACCCTGCTGTTGCAGCACAAGTAGGACTCCCGGCACTTCCCGCCCGGGCGAGGGCCCTGGGCGGGAAGTGCCGGGAGCTCCAATTGACGTGGCGGTGGATACCAGCCCGGCTTGTTGACGTGGCGGTGGAAACTAGCTCGGCTCGGACCATCCCCACTGCGGCACCTCTCGGAGCGGGTGGAGTTGGTCGTCGGTCTCGGCATGGGAGTTCTGCATCGCCACCTTCGACCCGAACTCGACATGCGACCGCAACGCCTCCCGGAAAGGCGCGTCTTCCGGGAGTCCAGCCTGATCGGCGGCCGCCATGTACAGCTCGACGAACCGCTGCCGCTGCTCCTCGGCAATCTTCAGCCCACGATGCGCGTCGATCAGTCTGGAAAATCCACCCATTTCCCTGGAGAATGTGTCGGGGCCGCCGAAGGTCTCGGCCGTGAAAGCCGTCAGATGTGTCACGTGATGCGGAAGTCCTTCGCCGAACAATGGCTGGAGCAGCGGGTCGGACAAGAGACTTCCATAGAAGATGTCGATGAACCTGTGGAGCCCTTCTTGGCCACCCGCGTGCTCAAAGAGAGTTTCCATGATTACATCATTACACCATCAATCGCCCAAGCGCTAGGTAGCTCCCGGAGCCGCGGCGCGATCTCTCAGCAGGCCATCGGCGAGCCGGAGTCCAGGCGATGGAAGCTCCGGTTGAAGTAGACGAGGCTCGGGCCGCCCTTCCGGGTACGCACCTGCTCGATCTCCACGAACAGCACACTGTGCGACCCCATCGGCTTGCAGTCCTTCACCACACCGACGACGGCCACCAACGCGTCCTTGAGCACCGGCACGCGCTGGCCGCGATCCCAGACGTTCCAGGTGAACCGTTCGGCCATGGAGACCTCCGTCGCCCCGGCGAAGTGCATCGCCAGGTCCTGCTGGTCACCACCCAGAACGTTGACGCAGACCCGGCCATTGGCCCAGAACACGTCGTGCATGGCGCTGCTGCGGTTGAGGCAGACCAGGATGGTCGGCGGGTCGTCGGTCACCGAGCAGACCGCGCTGACCGTGATGCCGCAGCGGCCGTGCGGACCGTCGGTCGTCATGATGTTGACGGCCGCGGGCAGGTGCGCCATCGCCTCCCGGAAGTCGGCCTGCGAGGGGGTCTGATCAGGTTCTCTGGCGGTCACGGCTTGCTCCTCTCCTCTCCGCTTCGTCTTGGCGTGGCTCAGCGCGTGTACAGGTCCGCTGTTGGCATCCCATTCGGATGAGTCAGCGCATGTACAGGCCGCCATTGGCGTCCCAGCACGCGCCGGTGACCGTGTCCGCCCGCTCGGAGGCGAGCAGCGCCACCATGTCGGCGATGAACTCGGGGCGCCCCAGCCGGCCGACCGGGATCATCGCCTCGATCTCCGCGAGCTTGTCCGGGGCGACGCTCTCGCGGACCACGGGCAGGTCGAGGATGCCCGGCGAGACGGCGTTCACCGTCACGCCGCGCGGGGCCAGCTCGCGGGCGAACACCTTGGTGAGCGTGGCCACACCGCCCTTGGCCGCGGCGTAGTGCGCGCCGGTCGCGGTGCCGCCGTTCTGCCCGGCGAGTGAGGCGATGTTGACGATGCGTCCGTGGCCACGCTCGGCGAAGTAGGCGCCGAGTACCTGGCAGCCGAGAAACGTCCCGTCGAGGTTGGTGGCGACCACCGAGGAGAAGCCGTCCGGCTCGATGTCCATGAGCGGCTCTACCTTGGAGAATCCGGCGTTGTTGACCAGGACGTGGATCGCGCCCCATCGCTCGACGAGAGTGTCGCGCGCCCGTACGAAGGCACTCTTGTCGCGCACGTCCAGTCCAAGCCCGATCGCGGACCCTTGCTCCGAGGCGAGCGTGGCCGCGATCTTGGCCGCCGCGCGCTGGTCGAGGTCGGTCACCGCCACGCGATATCCGTCGCCGTGCAGACGGGCCGCGATGCACGCGCCCAAACCGCGCGCCGCTCCCGTCACCAGCGCCACACGAGGAGAGCTCACAGCAGCCGTCCCGCCGCCGTCACGCCTTCCTGGCTGCCGACGTTCTTCTCGGTCATCGCGCGTCCCCCTCGACAGCGGCGGCGGGTTCCGGAAGCGGGCGGCCGATACGCGCCTCGATCTTCATGTACCGCCAGAGGCCGTGCTCGCCGACCTGCACGGTGCGGAACAGGTTGCAGGCCGCGACGACCGTCGCCTGCTCGGGCACGTCGGCCAGAATGTACGAGGTCCAGGGCCAGGAGGCGGACGGACCGACCATGTGCCGATCGTCGTCGAAAGTGCCGAGAACGGTCACACCAGGCAACTCCGACAATTGCCCCAACATGCTGACAAAGCCATCCCAGACCGGACCGGCCTGTCCGGTCGGCAGGTCGAAGAAATTCTGGTTGACGCCGATGCAGAAGAGCACCCGCAGGCTTTCCGGGGTGGTGGGCTGGGCCATGAGGATTCCTTAGAGATAGCCGGGAAAGGGCGGTACGCCCATGAGGACCGCGCCGGCGCCGTCGTACATGCCTTCCTGGAGGAAGGCGTGCTGCGGGACCACCGAGGCGTCGCGCAGGTAGCGCTGCATCGGGCTGCCGTCGGCGATGGCCGGGATGCCGCTCAGTTGATAGGCCGTACGCACGACCTCGAAGGAGGTCCTGGCCAGGTGGGCGGAGGCCAGGCGTAGCAGGCTGGCCTGGTTCGCGGTCGCCGGGTCGCCGGCCAGCACAGTTTCGTACACCTCGTGGGTGATCTCGTAGAAGAAGGCGCGCGCGGATCGCAGGTCGGCCTCCGCCCTGCCGACCGAGATGCGGTAGGTGGCGCGATCGGCCGGTTTCGGGGCGCCCGTGTAGCCGCCGCGGCCGCCGTTGCGGATGACGTGGTCGAGGGCGGCGCGGGCGACGCCGAGGCCGACGACCGCGAGCACCTGGGAGGCGTACGGGACGGTCGGGTAGCGGTACAACGGCTCGTCCACGGTCGGTTGGCCCCCGCGCACGAACGTCCACTCAGGAGGGACGACCACGCCGTCCACCTTGAGGTCGTGGCTGCCGGTGCCGCGCAGTCCGATGACGTCCCAATTGTCGACGATCTCCACTTGTCCGGGGCGCAGCAGGGCCGTCAGGGGACGACCGGCCTGCTGCTCGCCCGCGGTGATGCCCACGCCGAGGACGTCGGCGCCCATGCACCCGCTGGCGAACTTCCAGCGGCCTGAGACCTGATATCCGCCCTCGACGATGGGGGCGGGCTGCACCGGGAACAGACCGCCCGCGAAGACGACGTCCGGCCCGTCGGCGTACAGCTCGGCCTGCGTCTCCAGGGGCAGCGCGGCCAGGTAGACCAGCGCGGACCCGAAGCTGGCGACCCACCCCGCCGAGCCGTCGATCATCGAGATCCGCTCGATACGGGTGAGGAAATCGGCCGGGGGCAGCGCGTCGCCGCCGAAGCGCCTGGGGGTGCTCGCCCGATAAATTCCCGCGCGCTTGAACTCGGCGATGATGTCGCCAGGAACGTGGCGTTTCTCATCGAATTCCGCCCGCCGTTCGGCCACTTTGACCAGGACCTCTGCAAAGGCGAGTTCTTTCGCCGAAGGTGGACCGGCAGAGGCCGGGGAATCCGACGTCCGCGCCATGATGATTTCTCCCTCGCATTGTCGGCCGGCAGGTCTTCCGCAGTGATCTCACGCTATGCGCGCCGAGATCGGCCGACAATTGGGAATTGGTTGGACGCCCTAGGGGATTTCCTTAGTCCACGCGCGGGGTGCGAGAGTGACCCACATCACCATCAAGTCCTGTCAGGAATCGCGGCGTCGTCTCGCTCAAGGGGCACAAGCGAACCGACAGGAGCAGCACATGAAGCACCGCATCGTCATCCTCGGCGCCGGCTATGCCGGCGTCTACGTGGCCGGGAACCTGGCCCGCCGGTTGTCCCCGGCGGACATCGAGATCACCGTGCTCAACGCCGCACCGGACTTCGTCGAGCGGCTGCGGCTGCACCAGTTGGCGGCCGGCCAGGAGATCGAGGCTCGGAAGCTCGCCGATGTCTTCGCGGGGACGGGGATACGGCTGCGCGTGGCCCGTGTCACCGCCGTCGACCCCGAACGTCAGGTCGTCACCGTGGCCGACGCCGACGGCGGCGGCGAGCTCGGCTACGACACGCTTGTCTACGCTCTCGGCAGCCACGTCGCCGACAGCGGCGTTCCCGGCATGGCCGAGCACGCCTTCGACGTCGCCGGCCGACCCTCGGCGCTGCGCCTGCGCGAGCGCCTGGACGACCTGGGCAGGCGGGGCGAACGTGGGAGTGTGCTGGTCGTCGGCGACGGGTTGACCGGCATCGAGACCGCCACCGAGATCGCCGAATCCCGGCCCGGCCTGTCGGTGGCGCTGGTCGCCCGCGGCGAGCTGGGCGCCCGGCTCTCCGCCGGAGCCCGCGGCCATCTGCGCCGTGCCTGCGATCGGCTGGGCATCACCGTCGTGGAGCACACCAGCGTCGAAGCCGTCGAAGCGACTCGGGTGCTGTGTGCCGACGACACCGCCCTGGCCTCCGACGCGACCGTGTGGACGGCCGGGTTCGCGGTCGGCCCCATCGCCGCCGCCAGTGGGCTGGAGGTCACCGAGAACGGTCAGATCATCGTCGATCGCAACATGCGGTCGGTCTCGCACCCGAACGTCTACGCCGCCGGCGACAGCGCGTACGCCATCGGCGACAACGGCCGGCCGCTGCCGATGTCCTGCGCTTCGGCCGGCTTCACCAGCATGCAAGCGATCGCCACGATCCTTGCGCAACTGACCGGCCGCGAGGTCCCCCACACCAATCTGGTCTACCTGGGCAACCACATCAGCCTTGGGCGGCGGGACGGGATTCTGCAGGCCGTCGACGACGAAGGGGTGGCGAGGCCGAAGTATGTGGGCGGCCGGAAGGCCGCGCGGATCAAGGCGGGCATCCTCAAGGTCTCGTTGTGGGCCAACTCGCACCCGACCTTCGGCCTGCCCAAGCGCAAGCGCCGCTTGGCCGCCGCACCGGACGCGTCCGCCGAGAAGGCGTTCGCGTAGCCGCCTAGGGTGGTCCGCGTGGACAGCGCCGCCACTGACCGCTTCGACACCGGTCGGTTCGAGGCCAACCGGAACCGGCTGGCCTCACTGGCGTACCGGCTGCTGGGCTCCGCCGCCGACGCCGAAGACGCCGTGCAGGACGCGTTCCTGCACTGGCAGGCCGCCGACCGGCAGCGGATCAAGGTGCCGGAAGCATGGCTGACCAAGGTCGTCACCAACCTGTGCCTGGACCGGCTCCGCTCGGCCCAAGCCCGCCGCGAACGCGCCGTCGGCGCCTGGCTGCCCGAACCGCTCCTCGACGGCGACCCGATGCTCGGCCCGGCCGACACTTTCGAGCAGCGCGAATCGGTCTCCCTGGCCGTGCTGACGCTCATGGAGCGCCTGACACCCCTCGAGCGGGCCGTCTACCTCCTGCGCGAAGCGTTCTCCTACAGCCACGCCGAGCTCGCCGAGATCCTCGACATCACCGAGTCCGCGAGCCAGCAGCATCTCCACCGGGGCCGGCGCCGCGTCACCGCCGCGCGCCGCCGCGGCGGTGAAGTCGACCCGGCATCCGCCCGCAGGATCGTCGAGGAGTTCCTCGCCGCCGCCTCCTTGGGCCGCACCGAACGGCTGGTGGCGCTGCTCACCGACGACGCGACCGCGATCTCCGACGGCGCCGGCCTGACCGAGACGCTGCTGCGGTACGACACTCCGCAACGCATCGCCGCCGTCGTACGGGCCGGATTCAAACCCACGCCCGCGAAACGGCGGCTCGCCGGCGGCACGCCCGCCATCCACTACGCGCTCGTCAACGGCGCCCCCGCCATCCTCTTCGTGGTCGGCGACCAGGTCGTCGGCGCCGTGGCGTTCGACATCGCCAACGGCAAGATCGCGACCGTGCGCGGCATCGCCGCCCCCAGCCGCCTCGCCCGCCTCGCCGAAGCCTGGCGGCGGCACGAACCGGAAACGCCGCTCGTCACCCAGTGGTGACCCGACGCCGACCAGGCGTCGGCGCGGTAGGCCTCCCACCGGTGGTGGGAGGCGTCGCAGGACAGCGGCCCCCTGCGGTCGAGGGCCATGCCGCAATTCGCCGGCTCGGGCACTGGTGGCCACAGACAACGCCGCCAGCGCTCGGGCTGGTGGCGTTGTCGCGCGAAGATCTCGTTACCAGGTGACCGGGAGCTCGTGGACGCCGTAGATCACGGCGTCCCTCTTGAACGGCAGGTCCGCGACCCCTGCGGCGAACCGCAGGGTGGGGATGCGGCGGAACAGCGTGTCGAAGACGATCTGCAGTTCCATCCGGGCCAGGTTCTGGCCAAGGCACTGGTGTGGGCCGAACCCGAAGGCTATGTGGTGACGGGCCCCGCGCTCGACATCCAGTTCGGCCGGATTCTCGAACGCCGCCGGATCCCAGTTGGCCGACAGGCCCGAGACGATGACGCCCTCGCCGGCCTTGATGCTCACCCCGCCGATCTCCACGTCTTCGGTGGCCAGCCGGGAGGTGACCGCGTCGGCGATGGTGAAGTAGCGCAGCAGTTCCTCCACGGCCATGGGCGTCTTGTCCGGGTCGTTCGTGATCAGAGCCAGTTGCTCCGGATGGGTGAGCAGCCCGACCACGCCGAGCGAGATCATGTTCGCCGTGGTCTCGTGTCCGGCGGTCAGCAGCAGGAAGGCCAGGCTCACCAGGCCCGCGTGGTCGCCGGTGCCCTCCTGGCGCTGCCGGGTGATCTGTCGGCCGAACAGATCGTCGCCGGGTTCGGACTCCTTGCGGGTGACCAGGTCGTCGATGTAGGCGCGCAGTTCGGCGAAGGCTCGCCGGCGTTCTTCCACCGATCCCCGGCGCACCAACGCGGTGGTGCGGCTTTGGAAGAAGTCGTGGTCGGTGTAGGGGACGCCGAGCAGTTCGCAGATCACCAGCGAGGGCACCGGCAGGGACAGCGCCTGCACCAGGTCGACCGGGTGCTGGTCGGCGGCGAGCATGCCGTCGATGAAGTGGTCGACGATCTCCTGGATCCGCGGACGTAGCGCGGCCAGGCGCTTCAAAGTGAACTCGCCGATCACCGAGCGGCGGGCCGCGGAGTGCTCCGCGCCGTCCATGCCGAGCATCAACGGCGGCTGGCTGCGGAGCTGCCGCAGGGTCGCCGCGTCGAGGGTGAAGAGCGGCCAGCCATCCTTGCGCTTGTCGGAGGAGAAGCGGGGGTCGGCGAGGATGGCACGGGCCTCCTCATGCTCGGACACCCACCACGCCTCGCCGCCGCTGGTCATGCGGATCTTGCTGACCGGCGCCCGCTCGCGCAGTTGCTCGTAGGCGACGGGCGGGGCGAACGGGCAGCCACGCTCGACCGGCAACTCCAGGCCGGCAACGCTCTTCGTCATGAAAGACCTCCCACAGGCCGTGATGTGTTCTGCGCTCCTCGGCCATGTCCAGCTCGGGGAGCCAGAGGCCGACATGCGCCTCCTTGCGGCGCTTCCTGCGCTCCAGGCACAAGACGCCGGCCCTCACCGCTGTGTGACACCCATTGGTCGGTGGCGTTGGTCACATGACCGCGGGACTTCCGCTTGACGTGACCGACGAGGCCGCCGCCTTCGAGAGCGTGAAGCGGGCCAAGAAGCACTTCGGCCGACCGGACGTCATCGTCGCAGCGGCGGCACTTCGTCGAGCAGCGGCAGCCGAAGGGCGAACACCGCGCCCTGGGGCGTGTTCTCCATCGCGTGGACGGTGCCGCCGTGACGTGTGACGATGCGGCGGCTGAGGGCGAGACCGATGCCGTTGCCGTCCCGCTTCGAGGTGAACGCGCCGTCGAAGATCCGGCCGTGGGGGAAGGCCGCCAACCCCTGTCCCCGGTCGCGTACCTCGATCTCGCCGAACGCGTCGTCACGGCGGGTCGCGATCGTCACCACGCGCCGCTCCGCGGGCCAGCGCGCCATTTCGTCGATCGCATTGAAGGCGAGGTTCATCACGACCTGCCCGATAAGGACTTTCTCGCAGCGCACAACAAGCGGTTCCACCGCCGCCTCCCATTCCAGCGCGACCGCGCTCTGCTGGGCCCGTACGTCGATGAGATGAGCGCAGTCGGCGACGATCTCGTTCAGGTCGGCGAGTTGTTCCGAATGTTCGAGGCCGACGACGTACCGGCGCAGGCTGGCCATGATCTGCGCCGCCCGGTCGATCTGCGCGGTCGCGTTGTCCAGCCCCCAGTCCAGCGACGCGGCGTCGACGCCGTCTCCGGCGAGTCGGCCGCGCACGCCCGCCACGAAGTTGTGCGCGGCGGCGATCGGCTGGCTGACCTCGTGGGCGATGGCCATCGCCATGTCGCCCATGGCGTTGAAGCGGGCGAGGTGGTTGAGATGTTGCGCGTCCCGGCGGTGTTCCTCCTCCGCGCGGACCTGGTCGGTGATGTCGTGGAAGAGCAGCAGGCACCCGCGTAGGTCGCCCTCGATGTCGATGTACTGGCACCGGGCCGAGAGCCAGCGCTCCTCGCCGTTCGTCGCGCGCAACCGGTAACGGCCGTCCCTCGGCGCCCCGCCCCGCGGTGTCGTGGCCAGCACCTCGCGCAGTCTCGTGACCGACTCACGGTCGCAGAACCGGGTGAAATCGTCCCCGGCGAGCCGCCCGGCGTCGACCCGCAGCAGGGAACCCGCCGATTCGCTGGCGAACAGCACCCGCGCGTCGTCGTCGAGCACCACGATGCCCTCGTCCAGATTGCGGAGGAACGTCTGCAACCGCCCCTCCGTACGGGACAGATCCAGGCGCGTGGCCTTCTCCTCCGCGATGTCACGGAACTGCACCATCACCACAGGGCCGGACTCGAGGTCCACGCGGATGGCGACGGCCTCAGTGAGAATGTCCTCGCCCGCCTTGGACCGATAGCTCCACTCGATGGTGGCGGTGCCATGGTCGGCGGCGCGCTGCAACCACGCGACGCCGATCTCGCGGGCGTACTGGCGGGCGTTGGAGCTCATGTCGGGCGCCTTCAAGGGCTTCAGCTCGTCGAGAGTGAAGCCGAGGACGTCGCAGGCGGCCGGGTTGGCCCAGATGATCTCCTTGGTCGCCGCGTCATGTACGAGGACGCAGTAGCGCAGCGCCTGAAAGAGCCGGCCCAGGTCGGCCAGCGTGAGGTCGGCCATACGGTTCCCTCCGGCTCAGCTCGCATTTTCTCCGGCTTTTCTCCGGCGCAGATCGTATTTCTCCGGCTCAGCTCGCAGACAGGCGCAGGCCGTATCGCAGCACGTCCGCGACCAGGGCGCCCAGGGTCTGCGCCTCGGTCTTCTCGCGGATGTGCGCCCGATGCACGTCCACCGTCTTCACGCTGATGCCCAGGCGCCCGGCGATGTTCTTGCTGGGCACCCCCTCCACGACCAGCCGCAGAATCTCCAGCTCGCGCGGGGTGAGCACGGCGAGCCGAGCCTCCAGCACGCGCTGCCCGGCGCGCTCGGCGTGCAACTCCCGCGCCTTGTGCAGGGCGTTTTGTACCACCTCCAGCATGTGCTGGGGATCGTACGGCTTCTCCAGGAAGTCAACGGCACCCTGCTGCATGGCCCGTACGGACATACGAACATCACCATGAGCCGACACGAACACAACCGGAAGCAACGAACCCATCCGGTTGAGGATCTCCTGCACCTGGAAACCGCCCGTATGTGGCATACGGACGTCCAGGACGAGGCAGGCGGGCCGTTCCGGATCGATCGCCGACAGGAAGGACGCGGCCTCGGTGAAGCACTCGGCATTGATGTGCACCGACCCCAGCAACCAGGCCAGCGAGGAGCACAACTGCTCGTCGTCATCCAGGATGTAGACCACTTCGCCGGGCTCGTTCCGTCGCGTGCTCACGCTCACGTCATCGGCTCCCACATCGCCGGGGCGGTCCACTACTCGCCAGCCACCAGCAGCGTAACGAGCCATGCGCCTTGAGCCACCGGACCGTCCCGCTCAGTGGAACCTGACGGCATCAGGCGAGGGCTGCGGGCAGGTCGAGCATGGGGTTGCGCTCGAAAAACCTCGCACCATGCTGCCCCTGGATGCGACCATGGCCTTCTCCCGCCACCGCCCTCCCGCCACCGCCAGGAGCGCCATGCCGGTCCGCAGTACGTCCGTCGCCATCCGCACCCTCGACGGCCTGCGTCTCGCCGCGACGCTGGTAACGCCAGGCGAATCAGCCGAATCCGCGGTCGTCCTGGTCCACGGAGGCGGAGTGACCCGTGAGGAGGGCGGGTTCTTCACCCGGTTGGCGGCCGGGCTGGTCACCGCCACCTGCGCCTTGGTGGAAATCGAGGGCTCGCAGCACGGCTTCGCCGTCCACGACGACCCTCAGTACCTAAACCCCCAGAGCCGAATCTGGCAGACGTCGGTCATCGAGACCGTCGTCAGTTGGCTGCGGGCCGGCGATTAGCTCTTCATGGTCGAGCCCCGTGCGCCGGCTCGCGATCTGGATCCGGGCCGTGGGGCGACGTGTCCGTTGTAATCGTGTTCGCCCTGCGGCGCTTACGGATCACGAAGACCGCGACGAGTGCGAGCAGCACACCGACGATGATGAGAACCAGGCCGCTGGCGTCCTTCAGCCCTGCGGCGACTCCGATGCCGATCAGCAGAGGCATTGCCGCTGAGCAGGCCGCGCCTGCCACCATCGGGGGCAGGAGTGTGCGGTAGGGCATGCGCGCCGCGCCGGCGACGGCGGGCACCATGCTTTGCACGAGTCCGATCGGTATGAGCCGGCCGACGAACACGGCCCAGGGGCCGTGCTTGCGGAGCAGGGCCGTGGCCTTGTCCCAGCCCTTGGCGCCGCGCTTCTTGACGAGTCTGGTCTCGCGCAGTGCCGGACCCACCCGGCGGCCGAGCTCGAACCCGATCACGTTGCCCGCGACCGCGCCGGCCGTGACCACTGCCCACAGCATCAGGAACTCAGGTACTGAGTCGACGGTGGCCGAGGCGATCATCAGCGCCGCCTGACCCGGGAGGAAGAACCCGATGCCGATGACGGACTCACCGAGAGCGATCACTCCCGCGCCCGCGATGAGTGCGGGCTCCGGCAACGACTGCCACCAATCCAACACATTGGACAACGCCACGTGCGGCACCTCTCAGACGGATAGCGCGGTAACTTAACTGGCAGCATGCTGTCAGTTACAGTGGGGCGCATCAGGGTTCACCTTGAGATCAACCCTGATGTTGACTATCGGTCGTCGGCGCTTTGACAGGAAGTGGTGGCCGGGGCGTCAGAGCACCCAGTTGCCCGTTCGTGGCGTCTTGACCACAGGCGCGGCCGCAGGCTGGACGCTTGCCGTGGCCGGCGACAACCCGTCCAGAAGGAAGCCGAGGTAACGGCGCCAGCCCTCGGTCTTGGGGTCCATGGTCCAGAGCACGCTGGTGAGCATGGCCATGATCCTGGGCAGGTCCTCCGGGACGAGGTCGGCGCGCAGGAGCCGGGCCTGCTGGGCCCGTCGTACGAGCAGGGTGAGCGCCTCGAAGAACGTCGCGGACAGGTCGGGAGTGAGAGAGCCTGCGTTCTTCGCGGCGGACAGGGTGCTCATCTCACGAGCCACCATGTCGAGGGCGGTTTCGATCAACGTGGTCAGACCGTGCCGCGGGTTCTCATCGTCGAGCGCGCGTTCGATGGCCGGCGTCAGGTGCTCGGCCACGCTCTGATCGAGAACCGCCCTGACCAGGTCACCCTTGTGTGGAAAGTGCCGGTACAGCGTCCTGATGCCCACCCCCGCGCGGCGCGCGATCTCCTCGAGCGACACGTCCGGGCCGTCGTCGGCGAAGGCCGCGTGCGCGGCACGCACGATGCGTTCGAGATTGCGTACGGCATCGGCCCTCAAGGGCCGCTCAGCTTCGGTGACCACCACCAGAGCCTATCAACTGGCACCATGCTGCCATTTGTGTGCTAGCTTCGCCCTGAAGATGAAATGGCAGGCAGCTGCCGGTTAGCAACGGGTGAGGAGGAGATCCGATGAAGGTGAGCGTTGACGCCGACAAGTGCGTTGCCGCTGGTCAGTGCGTACTGCTCGCGCCGAAGGTGTTCGACCAGCGGGAAGAGGACGGCATCGTGGTGTTGCTGGACGAGAGCCCCGGAGCAGTGCTGCACGACGCGGTCCGGCAGTCGGCCATGGTGTGCCCGGCCACGGCGATCCACCTGGCGGAGTCATGAACGCCGCCCCGAATCGGGTCGTGATCGTCGGGGCGGCGGCCGGTGGGCTGGCGGCGACGGAGGCGTTGCGCGGGGCCGGATTCGGGGGCGTGATCACGCTGGTCGGTGACGAGCCGCGGCCTCCTTATGATCGGCCGCCGTTGTCCAAGCAGTTGCTGGCCGGGCAGTGGGCGCCGGACCGGCTCGCCCTGCGCGCGGAGACCGACATCGACGCGCTGGGCCTGGAGCTACGGCTGGGTGTCGCGGCGACCGCGGTGGACACCGGTCGACGGGTGGTGACCCTCGCCGATGGCGCCCGCCTGTCCTACGACGCGCTGATCGTGGCGACCGGCGTCCGTGCCCGCCGCCTGCCCGGCACCGACGGTCTCGCCGGGGTGCACACGCTGCGTACCCTGCCGGACGCGTTGGCGCTGAAGGAACGGCTGCGGCCCGGGCGGCATCTGGTGATCGTCGGCGCGGGGTTCGTGGGCGCCGAGGTCGCCGCCACCGCGCGCGGTCTCGGGGTACGGGTGACGTTGCTGGAGTCGGGTCCTGTGCCGCTGGCGTTGGCCGTCGGCCAGGAAGCCGGCCGGCTCATGACGCGCCTTCACGTCGAGCACGGCGTGACGGTCCGCACCCAAGTCTCGGTGACCGGCGTGATCGGCACCGGTGGCGGACCAAGGGTGGAGGTGCGGTTGGCTGATGGCACGGTGGTGGCGGCTGATGACGTACTGGTGGCCATCGGTTCCGTGCCGAACACCGAGTGGCTGGCCGGCAGCGGCCTGTCCGTCCACAACGGACTCGTGTGTGACGAGTACAGTTCCGCCGCCGACGGCGTGTACGGGGTCGGTGACGTGGCCCGCTGGCACAACCCGCTGTTCGGTACGCACATGCGCGTCGAGCACCGCACCAACGCCGCCGAGCAGGGCATGGCCGTCGCCCGCAACCTGCTCGGCGAACCCCGGCCGTTCGCCCCGGTGCCGTACTTCTGGTCCGACCAGTACGGCACCAAGTTCCAGGCCTACGGCCACCTCCGCGACCACGACGAGGCGCTCGTACTCGACAGCGACCATCTCCTCGTCGCCTATCGCAAGGCCGATCGCCTCGTCGGCGTCCTCGCCGCCAGCATGTCCCCCAAGGTCCTGCGCGCCTGGCGCGCCCTCATCGCGGCCCGCGCCCCGTGGACCACCGCCCTCACCACCGCCGCCTGACAGACCCTCACCACCCCCGCCCGACGGAAGGGATTTCCATGACCACCACCGACCTGCCGATCTTCCCCGGCGAACGCGAGGCCCGCTGCCCGTTCAACCCGCCCGCCGAGTACGCGCGATGGCGGGAGGAGGGCCTGCGTCAGGTGAACTGGAACGGCCACACGGTGTGGGCCGTGAGCCGGTACGAGGACATCAAGACCGCCATGTCCCACCCGGCCATCAGCGCCGAAGTCCTCGGCGTGCTGCAGGGCCACGGAAAACAGGACGGCCCGAACGCGCCGGAGACCTTCCCCCGCATGGACGACCCGGAGCACGCCCGGCTGCGTCGCATGCTCACCAAGGACTTCACCGTCAAGCGGGTCAACGCGATGCGCCCGGACATCGAGGCGATGGCGAACGAGTTCATCGACAAGATGGTCGCGAACGGGCAGCCCGGCGACCTGGTCCAGGACTACGCGCTGCCGATCCCCTCTCTGGTGATCTCCCTGCTGCTCGGGGTTCCGTACGCCGACCACGGCTTCTTCCAAACGATCACCGGCAAGCTGATGAACATGAACACCCCACCGGAGGTGAAGGCCAACGCCTCCAGGGAGTTCTTCGGGTACATGATGGAACTGGTCGCCCGCAAGGAGAAAGACCCCGGCGACGACCTGATGAGCCGGGTCATCCGCGAACATGTCCAGACCGGCGAACTACGGCGGGAGACCGCGGCGATGAACGGGGTCATCCTGCTCAACGCCGGCCACGAGACCACCGCCAACATGATCGCCCTCGGCACCGTGGCCCTGCTGGAGAACCCCGAGGCCGCCGCCAGGATCCGCGACACCGACGACCCGGCCGTGCTCGCCAACGCCGTCGAGGAACTCCTGCGCTACCTCACGATCGTGCACAACCTGATCGTCCGCATCGCCAAGGAAGACGCCGAGATCGGCGGCACGCTCGTCAGGGCCGGCGAAGGGCTGATCATGAACCTGTCCGCCGGGAACTGGGACCCCGCCTTCACCGCCGAGCCCGAGACGCTGGACCTCGACCGGCCCGCACGCGGGCACCTGGCGTTCGGGTACGGCGTACACCAGTGCATCGGCCAGTCCCTCGCCCGCGCCGAACTCCAGATCGCGCTGCCCACACTGCTGCGCCGGCTTCCAGGGCTGCGGCTCGCGAAGCCGATCGAGGACATCCGGTTCAGGAACGACATGAGCATCTACGGCGTCCACGAACTGCCCGTCACCTGGTGACGTGATGCGTGGCGACTCAACATTCCACAAGCCGGATGTGTCGCTCTCCCGGGCTGCCCGGCACGCCCGGAACGCCCGGAACGCCCGGAACGCCCGGAACGCGAAGCCCGCGCTCGTCTTCGGCTTCCTGGCGCTGGCCGGGGTGGTGTTCGCGATGCTGCAGTCGCTCGTCGCCCCGGCCCTGCCGACCATCGCCGCCGACCTGAGGGCCTCGACCGCGGACATCAGCTGGCTCGTGACCGCCTACCTGCTCGCCGCCGCCATCGCGACCCCGATCGCGGGCCGCCTCGGCGACATGTTCGGCCGCCGCCGGGTGCTGCTCGTCGTCCTCGGCGTGCTCGCCACCGGGGCCCTGGTCGCCGCTCTGGCCGACAACCTCGCCTTCGTGGTGATCGGCCGCGTCCTGCAAGGGGCCGGGGGTGCGATCCTGCCGCTGGCGTTCGGCATCGTCCGTGACGAGCTGCCGCGCGAGCGGGTCGGGGTCGCGGTCGGCCTGCTGTCCGCACTGCTCGGAGCGGGCGGCGGCCTCGGCGCGGTACTGGCAGGACCGATCGTGTCGACCCTGTCCTGGCACTGGCTGTTCTGGATCCCCTTGATCATGATCGCCCTCGCCGCCGCGGGCATCGCGTTCGGCGTACCGGAATCTCCGGTACGCGCACCCGGCCGGGTGGACGTAACCGGCGCGCTCCTGCTCTCGGCCGGCCTGGTCTGCCTGCTCCTCGCACTCACCAAGGGCGGCAACTGGGGCTGGACCAGCACCACCACACTCGGCCTGTTCGCCGGGGCGGCCGTCACACTCTCCGCCTGGGTGGTGGTCGAGTTTCGCGCCCGCGCGCCGCTGGTCGACATGCGCATGATCACCAGCCGGGGCGTCTGGACCACCCTCATCACCGGCATCGCCTTCGGAATCGCCACGTTCGGCTCGTTCCTGCTCGTGCCCCTCCTGCTCCAACTCCCCGCCACGACCGGCTACGGCCTCGGCAAGTCCGTCAGCGAAGCCGGCCTGTACCTGCTACCCGCGACCGTGGCGATGGTCGTCTTCGCGCCCCTGTCCGGCGCGCTGGACCGCCACTTCGGCGCCAAACTCCCGCTGATCCTGGGCATCGTCATGGCCGCGGCCTCCTTCGCCCTACTCGCCACCGCACATCACGCGACCTGGCACATCCTGAGCGCGGTGACTCTGATGGGCATCGGACTCGGCCTGGCCTCCGCCGCCATGACCAACGCCATCCTCGCCACCGTCCCGCCGTCTCAGACCAGTGTTGCGACCAGCCTCAACACCCTCGCCCGCACGATCGGCGGCAGCATCGGCACCGCCGTACTCGCCGCGATCCTCTCAGCGACCACCACCGCCCAGCGCTTGCCCACGGAGGCCGGGTTCATCGCCAGCTTTTGGATCTGTGCCGGCGTGCTCGTCGTCGCCGTCCTGGCCGCCCTCCTGCTCCCCACCGGACGACGCCACCGGGCCGGTCAGCCCGCCGGCGAATGATCAGGTGGTGCGGTTCTGGCCGTTTGGTCGGCGCGCCGATGAACAGGACGGTGCGGGCTACCGGCGAGTGGGGGCCATCGTGATCACTCCGCTCGACGCTGGCGTGTTCTTCAGCCCGGGCCATGTCCCAGGTCGGCAGGTCAACGGGGAACTGCGCCTGCGGACATGAGAAAACCCGGCCCGCAAGGAGCCGGGTGGTATGTGCTTTCAGCATAGCAGGCGCGGCTATTTCAAGATCATGATGTATGGCCGAGAATCGCGAAGGGCCTTCGCATGTTCCGGCAGGCTCAGCCGGCGGCTTCGGTGATGTCGGCGCGTCCAGCCAGGCGTAATGCGCCGATGGCCAGGTTGTGCAGAGAGGCTATGACGCCGGACACAGGAGGTCTGTGCGGCCCTCGAACAGGTAATCTGGCAAAGAGCCAGAATATCCTGGCTTTTTGCCAGTAATCTCGTGCGCCCCCGTCGTCACCCAGAACGTCACCCATCATCGCTCCATCCGGGCGAGCCGCACATCCCTCAGCCGGACGAGTAGCTCGCGGGCAAGTGCGAACTCGCGGTCGGGGTCACTCAGCAGGACAATCGCGTTTCTTTCGTATGGCACCAGGGGCGGTAGACAGGGCAAGAACAGATCAGCGCGCACTCCGTACGGGATGCTTTCGCCAACGGTTGCGACTATGGCGTGGCGTCGGAGATGCGGGCATTAGGCGATCGCCTCGGGGATGCATGCCTTGCATGTCGGCGGCGCGTTGGTGAAGCCGTCGCGCTCGTGGCCGCCGCCTTCGGACGACAGGAGCCATGAGATCCATCCCGTGTCCGGGTCCACCGCTGAGCGCGTGCACACCTGGCACAGCCGCTTGGCCATGCAGCGCCACTGCCTCCGCGTGTTCACCGTATTGAAGTCCGGCCGTCCCGACCGCTTGGAGTTCTGCCGAAGGCGCAACACCCCATAGGCCCAGTCCCCCGCTCTCGGCGCGTCGTAGCTCAGCTTCAGCCCGCCTGTGCTGCCGTCTTGCTGCCACTTCAGGAAGGCCGGGTCGGTCGCGTCGTAGGTGTCGCGCATCTCCAGATGCACGGCGGAACGCTCGGCATTCTCCAGCATCCGCTCGAAGCTCGGCAGGCCGGGGCCCTGCTTGTTCCGCTCGTAGGTGCCGCTGACGGCTTCCATCACGATGGGAGCCATCCGCTGCGGATGCCAGACCACCGACTCGTCAGCAGCGATCGGCGAATCCCGGGCGATGCGCTCCAGGACGGCCGGATCAGTGACAGTCCGGCCCTGGAAGTACATGTCACCGGTCTCCGGATCGACGAACACAGCCGGGCACTCGTTCTTCGGGGAGTCGGGATCCATGCCGACAAAGTCCAGTGCCACGTCATGCTCCCTCGGCTGAGATGGCAGTGCTCGCCTGCACTCCGTGAGCATGAACGTACTCATCGTTGCCGTCAAGCGCTACCAGAACGAAGCACCCTCCGAGGCGAACCCCGGTAGGACGTACAGAGCTGGTCGTCGGCAAACCCATGCGCCAATGGCCCCGGGGCAGTCCGGCTTCCAGCCGCGCCCGCTGTGCGGTAGTCAGCTTCTTCCGCGAGACAGGCCTCCGTGATCTCAGCGCCTGGATGCCGCCCTGCTGCCATGCGGCGCGCCAGGACGGACCGCTCACTGACCCGTAAGTCCAGCGACTCCTCGCCCTCGAACCGCTCGGCCGTCTCAGCCGCAACCATTCACGTCGCTTCTGCTTGGCAGGGCGTATCCGCTCCTCTGCCCGTACCTCATCTCCCCTGCATACACCAGAGAAATCAGGCGGTCACGACTCTATAGCTCTACGAATTCAATCTGTGCAATGAACATTTACGGACACCCCATAACGAGCGTCCATAGAGTCTCAATTCTGGACGATATACAAGATCTCGCATCATCGCACCCCCAACATGCACGGATACGAGCAGTCCCGGAAGCGTATCTCCATAGCGGGCAAATGTGATCTGCATCACATTTAGCCGATCCGCGTGATATCGTCACTACATCATATAAGGCCGCATGTCATGCCTTTACGCGGATCAAATAAGCACGGGCCCGCACAGCGAGCTGCGCCGTACGCAAAGTTAGCATTGACGGGACGATCATGGATGAGTTGTACTCTTTGTTGAGATCGAGTCGGTTCGGGAGGCAATGTGTCTAATCGTCCGTTTCGCAATGCATTAAAAGGCATGGGCATGCTGATCGCTACCGCAGCCCTGGGGCTCGCAACCGCCCTCCCCGTCAGCGCAGATCCAGTAACCGAAGGCGTGGAACAGGCGCCGTTCAAGAATCCGGACGGTGGATTCTGCGTGCTTCATCTGGTCGAAAAGAGTAAAAGCCGCGTGAAGCCGCCCACGAAGCCAGTCTGCTACGATACCGCTACCGAAGCACTCAAAGACGCGAGCGGCGGCGCAATCACGGACGCCCCCGCCGACGGCAAGGGGATTGGTTCGCCAGAGTTCGTTGCAAAGATCAAAGCGCACAACGATTCAGTACCGCGTATTCGTGCCACGGGCGCTAGCGCCGATTACATTATCGGTTCCGTCTTCCAGCTAGAGTGGTACGAAGGAGAGTCGCTCTACATATCGGGTCCAAGCACATGTCCGGACGGCGACGTATATTACGACACCGACTTCACCGGTACGTGGTGGGACAATCGCACCTCATCTGCACAATCGTACTACAGTTGCTATGGACTCCTCTGGCAGTTCGTATACTCAGGAAGTTACGAGCATGTTGTAGGCAACGCACCAACGTTGGGTGCCTTCGACAACAAAACCACGTCCGTCGAGTTCTACTAAAAAACACACTCTGGGCCTGTGCCTAGGCGACATCGGCACAGGCCCTCCACAAGGAACATCAATGCAGAATAAATTACACACCACTCGTCCGGGCGCTACAGTGAAGCTATTCCTTCTGAGCGCCTTCATTACGTCATCCGTAGCCGCCTGCGGAGGGTCAACGATTCATGCCGCGGCAGCTGACGCAGGACCTACTCCAATAAAGCAAACGACATCAGTCGCGGCCAACAAGCGATACTCTGAAGTACGTTGTTATAGTACCGCCGACCCTGAAGGCCACTTTTCCGAAATCATGTATGCCACCAAACGAGGTGAAACACCGCAGCGGACTACAGCCAAGCGAGCCAAGGAGTCATGCGCCACTCTCTTTCGCGAAGGGCGGCTTGTAAAAGGCTCAGCAAAGACCTACCCGTCCGCGCGAACCACCGAAGCGAAAGTCCCCAAGCTTTTTGTCTGCACAATGGATACCGCCCGTTTCGCGGTTTTCCCATCTAAGCCGTGCAAAGCCCTAGGGCTTAAGAACGCGTAGGCTTCAGTAGCTCCGGGCATGCTCATCGCGGCGTCTTTAGCATGCCCACGAATAGCATCTACGCATTTCTGACGCCATTTCAAGCACTAAGAATCAAACTGACCAACTATTCTCTCTATCGAGCCCCGAGAGGCACCGTCGTGCGGGTGGTCCAGCGATAGAGCCACTCGGGATCAAGAACCCGGTTCTGCACGATCAGCGCAACCTGCTCAACGTCCACACTGACCGGCGCGGCTTCGACCGCGCCCAAGGCGTCGATGTACGTCCGGGCCAGTCCTGGTGTGTTGATGTAGGTCAGGCTGACGTGCGGGCGAAAGCCCTTGGCTTGCTCTGCTGCCGTGGGCGCATTCCCCAGCACCTCGGCGATGCCGCTCCTGACCTCTCCCCACATCTGATGCAGCGGCTCTGCGGGAGTCGGAGTCAGCACAACTCCCTCACCGAGCAAGGCCGGCCGGTGGAAGGTCAGCTCAACGCGGGCCAGCTCGCCCAGACGGACCCGTACGGCCTCGGCAATCTGATCAAGCTGCTCCTCGGACACCTAGTCGACGAACCCGACCGCTTGCACGGTGAGATGTAGCCATCGCGCGGGTACTGGGTTGTGCTCCTCGATCCTTGCGAGGGCCGCCTGGTAGCGCTCGGCGAGCTGATGCAGTTGTGGCGCGTGCTCGAAGGTCAGGTGCCAGGTGTAGACCAGGCGCCCCGGTCGCCACCCTTCCCGAGGCCACCAGTGCGAGCGCACCTCGTCGGTGTCATGCATGCTCATTGAACCGCCTCAGATCTGTGAGGGAACGTCGGGAGCTTGCTCGTCCTGCTCGAGGTCGTACTCGTCGACGATCGTGACGCGGTCGGCCGGCCAGATGGGTTCCGACACCTCCAGGACGGTCTTGTCCTCGGCACCCGTGCATGACCTGGCTGCCCTCCGGCAGGCCGAGCGTGGCGGCCTTCTCGAGGTGGCGCTGCGGGCGATCCACTGGTCTCGGGCGGGGTGGTGTTCCCTTTCCGCGCGATCACTTGCAGACCGCCTGGAGAAGGTGCGTCTGCTCCATGATCTGCCTGCCGCCCTATCCGAGCGGATTGATGGCACGGTTGGCTGGTTGCAGCGGGCCGGATGAGGCACAACAGACTCCCCGTGATCGTCTCCGGCGCCCCAGCTGGCCTGACCCGGTTGGACGAATCGCACTCACCCTCAACAGCTAACCACCGTTACCCTTCGGCGAATGCCGGAAATGATCGATGTCTGGCCGGCAAGACCTTCAGACGGCCCGATCGGTCAACAGGAAACGCGTGGGCGAAGCCCACGCCCAAATCAAGCGTCCGGAGCGAAGCGGAGGCCCTACAGGGGTCGGGACCTGGCCCGACTGGAAGCAACGCCTGAGCCCTCAAGCGCGAAGCGCCCCAAAAGCGAAGACCGTTGTGGATAGGGCGGGCAGCAGATGGCCAACCACCGAATCGGGTAACGGGCGGGCTTGGAAAAGAACGTCCGGAGCGAAGCGGAGGCCCTAATGAGAGCTAACGGATCTGTCCGGTTCAATGGGGCAGAGTTCGGGTTGGTAGCCGCTGGCAGGTGAGCACTTCGAGGCCCTGGACCTTGAGTCCTGCCTGAAGACCGTGCCCCTGCTAGTAGCCGGGAGAGTGATCGCTGCTGGGATGTCGTGCCCGCCCGTGTGGCGTGAGCACTGTGTTCATTAGGTCGCTGATGGTTCTCTCCTGACCGGCTGCCGCAGAATCGAGGCTCGAGACCGAGGGAGAAGCGGGTGCTGTTCGTCGGGGATGACTGGGCTGAGGACCACCACGATGTGGAGGTGATGGACCAGAGCGGCAAGCGGCTGGCCAAGGCGCGGCTACCGGAAGGGGTAGCCGGGATGGCCCGGCTGCACGCGATGATCGGCGAGCAACTGGGCGAGCCGGCGCCAGAGCAGGATGAGGATGAGGCGGCCGCGCAGGTGCTGATCGGTATCGAGACCGATCGGGGGCCGTGGGTGCAGGCGCTGATCGCCTCCGGGTACACCGTGTACGCGGTCAACCCGCTGCAAGCCTCGGAGTATCGCAAGCGGCACAGCGTGTCGGGCGCCAAGAGCGACGCCGGTGACGCGCACGTGCTGGCCGACATGGTCCGCACCGACGCCCACCAGCTGCGCACCGTGGCCGGAGACAGCGACCAGGCCGCCGCCGTCAAGGTGGTGGCCCGCGTGCACAAGACGCTGATCTGGGAACGCACCCGGCACACCCAGCGGCTGCGACACGCGCTGCGGGAGTACTTCCCCGCCGCGCTGGACGCCTTTGACGACCTGGATGCCGCCGACAGCCTGACGTTGCTGATGCGCGCGCCCGACCCGGCCTCTGCCGCGCGGCTGACGATCACGCAGATCAGCACAGCGCTCAAACACGCCCACCGACACGACATCCCGGCCAAGGCCGCCGCCATCCAGGCCGCCCTGCGCAACCGACAGCTGGGCCAAAGCGAGCCGGTCAGCGCCGCCTACGCCGCCGGCGTGCAGGCCATCGCCGCCGTCCTTGCCACCCTGAACGAGCAGATCAAGAATCTCCAAGGCGAGGTGGAGACACATTTTGGCGAGCACCCGGACGCTGAGATCATCACCTCCCAGCCCGGCCTGGGAACGATCCTCGGCGCCCGGGTGCTGGCCGAATTCGGCGACGACCCCACCCGCTACACCAACGCCAAAGCACGCAAGAACTACGCCGGCACCAGCCCCATCACCCGCGCCTCCGGCAAGAAGAAAACCGTGCTCGCCCGCTACGTCCACAACGACCGGCTCCGCGACGCCCTGAGCAGCCAAGCCTTCACCGCGCTCAACACCTCACCCGGCGCCCGCGCCTACTACGACAAACAACGCGCCCGCGACCTCAGCCACCAAGCCGCACTCCGCCAACTCGCCAACCGACTCGTCGGCATCCTGCACGGCTGCCTCAAAACCCGAACCCCCTACAACGAAACCACCGCCTGGTCACACCACACCCAAAACCCCGCGGCTTGACACCTAAGCTCCTGGGATGTCTTCAGGGGGCGCGGCTCCGGCGCGACTGGAAGCGACGCCTGAGGCCCGTAAGCGCGAAGCGCCCCAACGAAGCCCTTTGTGGGGGAAGAGTGGAGCTATGGGGATTCGAACCCCAGACCTCCTCCATGCCATGGAGGCGCGCTACCAACTGCGCCATAGCCCCTTGAACCGTCCCCAAGTGTATCCGACTCCCAGCCTCAGCCAGCCGCCGCAAGCAACTGGGCCGCCTCCCGAAGAAGCGGCCCAGCCGGAAAATGCCTGGTCAACGGCTAGCCCACCGAGCGGGCCTTGTCGATGAGTCCCGCCAGCTCGGTCACCATCGGGTCCTCCGCCGCCTCCGCCAGCCGCTTGGCCTGCTCCCCCAGCTTCGGCAGGGTCAGCCCGAACGCCTCTCGGTCCCGCATGTACACCGCGAAAGCCGCCGCCACCACGTCCACCTGCAGCCGCACCGGCGCCTTCTCCCATACCGACTCCGTCAGCGCCCCCACATCCACCGACTTGCTCGTCTCGGCGGGGTTTCTGGTGTCGGGGTTCTGCCAGCGTACGGTCGCCTGGGCCAGTTGCCCCGTCGCGCCTGACTTGAGGCGTACCGCGTAGAGGGCCGTGACCGAGTGCCCTGGGCCGATCTCTCCGCCGTCCCGGTTGTCGTCGCGGAACTCCTCGGTGGACAGCGCGCGGTTCTCGTACCCGATGAGCTGGTAGCCCTCCACCACCGAGGGGTTGAAGACCACCTGTGCCTTGGCGTCGCGCGCCCGCAGCTCGATCGTGGCCGGGAGCTGCGAGGCGAAGACCTTGTCCGCGTCCTCCTGCGTGCTGACGTAGACGGCGGCGCCGTCGCCGTTGTCGGCCAGCTGTTCCATCAGCTGGTCGCCATAGTCGCGGCCGACGCCGACGGTCAGCAGGGTGACCTGCCGGCCCGCGTACTCCTTGACCCGGTCCAGAATGGACTGCCACTCGGTACTGCCCTGGTTGGCCAGGCCGTCGGAGAGCAGGATGACCCGGTTGGTGGCCGCGGGGCGGAACGCCTTGGCCGCCTGCTCATAGCCGGTGACCAGCCCGGCCTCCAGATTGGTGCTGCCGGCCACGGTCAGCTGGTCTACCGCCGCGTGCAGCTCGGTACGGGCGGCCAGCGGCGTCATCGAGGCCAGCACCGTGGCCTCGTCGCTGAAGGAGACGATCGACACCTGGTCGCCCGGCGCGAGCTGGTCGATCAGCGTGTGCAGGGACTGCTTCACCAGGTCGAGCCGGCCGGGCTCGGCCATCGACCCCGACACGTCGATCACGAAGGTGAGGTTGGCGGGGCGCCGCGCCGCCGCGTCGGAGGCGCGCGTCTGCAGGCCGACGCGCAGGACGGCCTGGTTGCGTGAGGGCATCATGGCGCCGTCGACGTGCACGGTGAACCCGTCGTCCCGCGGCTGCGCGTAGTCCTGCCGGAACGCGTTGACGAACTCTTCCGGCCGGATCTGCCCCGGTTCGGGCCAGCGTCCTTCCTGGAGGGTACGGCGGGCATAGGTGTACGAAGCGGTGTCCACGTCCAAGGCGAACGTCGAGATCTGCTCCGCCGGCGTGTCCTTCTGTTCCTCGGGAGCCGCGCTCGCGCTCGCCCGAGCCTCGGGCTTGGCATCCGCGGGGAGTTCGGGCCTGGACGAAGCCGACGGTGCGGCCCTGGACGAAGCGGGCGCCCGTAGAGCGGAGTCTCCCTGGGTTCCCCCGGGACCGCTGCAAGCGGCCAGTGCCAGGAGTCCAGCAATTCCGACGCTGATCGCCAAAGGACGAAATTTCATCGCAACCACCTCCGGCCGTATGACGGCTCCCGGAAATGGCCTGGCCGGGCCGGTGACGCAAGCGAGCGCAAACCGCGATCAACACGTGATCCGGTCAGCCGACCAGCGCCGCCTCCTCCACCCGGATGCGAATCGTCAGCAACACCCCGTTCACCAGCGTGAACGCCAGCGCGGTGAGCCAGGCGGTGTGAACGAGCGGCAGCGCCACCCCCTCCGCGACCACGGCCACGTAGTTCGGATGACGCAGCCACCTGTACGGCCCGGCGCCGACCAGCGGCATCCCTGGCACCACGACGACGCGGGTGTTCCACTGCCTGCCCAGGGTGGCGACGCACGACCAGCGCAACCCCTGGGCCAGCAGGACGATCGCGAGCATCGGCCAGCCGAGCGCCGGGATGAAGGGCCGGTCGAGCAGCCACACCTCGGCAGGGCAGGCCAGCAGGAGTCCGGTATGGGCCAGGACGATCCAGGGATAGTGCCGCCGGCCATACTCGATGCCGCCCTTCGACCTGGCCCAGGCCAGGTTGCGGCGGGCCACGCACAGCTCGGCCAGCCGCTCGACGACGACCAGCCCGATCAGCAGCGTGTACGGACTCATCAGGCTCGCGTACGCACCCACCAACCCGATCAGCAGCACGTACGGACTCAAAAGAGTCACCAGTGCAGCAGGAGCAACTCGGCCGAGAAGCCCGGCCCGAGGGCGAGAAGCACAGCCGGTTGACCCGGGCGGCCACGCGTCTCCTGCAGGACGTGCAGTACCGAGACCGACGACATGTTCCCGTGGTCGCGCAGTGACCGCCACGTGACCTCCAGAGCCGCCGGATCCAGGCCCAGCCGCTCCACGATCTTGTCGATCACCTTCGGGCCGCCCGGGTGGCAGATCCAGGTGCCGACCTGTTCGGGGGTGAGTCCGTTGTCGGCGAGGAAGCCCTTGATGTCGCCCGCGAGCACCTTCTCCACGAAGGCGGTGAGTTCGGCGTCCAGCACGAGGCGAAAGCCCCGCTCGCTCACCTGCCAGCCCATGAGGTGCTCCGTGCCCGAGTACAGCCTGCTGCGCGTGGCCACCACCTCCGGCCCGTGTCCGCGTCCCACCGCGACCACGGCCGCCGCGCCGTCGCCGAACAGGCCGCTGGCGACCAGGTTCGCGATCGAGGTGTCGTCGCGCTGAGTGGTCAGCGAGCACATCTCCACGCAGACCAGCGCCGCCACCTGTTCGGGCCAGCCGCGCAGGTAGTCGTTCAGCCGCGACAGGCCCGACGCCCCCGCCGCACAGCCCAGCCCGAACACCGGCAGCCGTTTGACATCAGGTCGCAGGCCCACGCGCTGGATCAGCCGCGCGTCCAGGGACGGCGTGGCGAGGCCGGTGGTCGAGCAGAACACCAGGTGATCGACCCGACGCGGTGATACGCCCGCCTTGTCCAGTGCACCACGGAGTGCCCGTTCGCTCAGGTCGAGCGCGATCTCAAGGTAGATGTCGTTGGCGCGGCCGAACGAGTCCAGCTTGGCGTAGTCGTCCAGTGGGAGTGCCAGGTTCCGGCTCTGGACGCCGGTGGCTCCGTGGAAGCGTTCGAGCTGGTCGAGGTCGGCCTCGGTCAGCCGGGAGAATGCCTCGGTGATCTCCGCCTGCGCGTAGCGGTAATCGGGCAAAACAGTCTGTACCCCCGAAATGTGCATGCATCTCTTCTGCCGCGGAGAGGGGCTGGCTAACCTGCGGCCGCGCTCATGCCCGTACTCGCCAGGCTTCTTCAGCAGGCGAGCCGCCACAGAGACGTCACCTCGGCGGCCCGCGCGGCCCTCAGCGGGTCGGTGCCGTCGGACGCGCGCCGATGACGCGGCCGGGTGTCGAGCCGGTCCATGACCCGCACCCCCGCGCCGTCGAACGCCGCCATCAGGTCGGCACGGGACCGCATGCCAAGGTGCTCGGCCAGGTCCGACAGCACCAGCCACCCTTCGCCGCCCGGCTCCAGATGCTCGGCCAGGCCGTCGAGGAAGCCCTGGAGCATGCACCCTCCGGGGTCGTACACCGCCCGGTCGAGCGGCGACGACGGCTCGGCGGGCAGCCAGGGCGGGTTGCACACGACGAGCGACGCGCGCCCCGGCGGGAACAGGTCGACCGCCACCACCTCGACCCGATCGGCCAGGCCCAGCCGGGCCATGTTGTCGCGGGCGCAGACCACCGCGCGCCGGTCGAGATCGGTGGCCACGACCCGTTCGACGCCCCGCCTGGCCAGTACCGCGGCCAGAACTCCCGTGCCCGTGCCGATGTCGAAGGCCAGCCGTTTGCCGGGCAGCGGCGCCTGGGCCACCAGATCAATGTATTCACCACGAATAGGGGAGAACACTCCATAGTGCGGATAAATCCGGGCACCCAGCGCCGGGACCTCGACGCCCTTCTTGCGCCATTCGTGCGCGCCGATCAGCCCGAGCAGCTCGCGCAACGACCCCACGTACGGACCCTCCGCCGGCCCGTAGACCTCCTCGCACGCCTGCCGTACGTCGGGAGCGCGGGTGAGCGGGATGACGTGGCCTTCGTCGTACGGGATCAGCAGCAGGCCGAGCGTCCGCGCCCGCCGGCCCTGGGCCTGGCGGTAGCGGTCGAACGTGGCGCCGGGCTCGGCCGGCTCGCACCGGCGGCCCATCGCCTGGAGCAGCTGCCGGGCGTTCTGGAAGTCGCCGCGCCACAGCAGGCCGGTGCCCTCGCGTGCCAGGCGATAGGCGGTGTCGGCCTTCATCCGGTCGTCGGCGATCACCACCCGAGCCGGTGGCGGCGCCTCCAGCGCGGAGCGCCACGTCGCCGAACATTCCTCGCCCGTCTCAGTCCATGTGATCATCAGGCTCAGACCGTTTCACGGACGGCCTGCCCGTGGCCAACCCTTTTAGCAGCAGCCCGGCCACGAGAGCGCGCAGCCCCTCGCCGTAGGTGTCGCGCGCGGTGAGCTCCTCCCACCGCTCGCCCACCTCCGCGAGGCGCGGCAACGCCTCGGCGTCGAGCGCGGCGAACACCTGCCGCCGGTACGTCGGCCCGCCCTCCTCCCGCCTGCGCAGCGCCGCCGCCCGCGCGGTGATCTCCCCCGCCGTGTAGTGCCAGATGATCCGGTACGCGGCCACGGCCCGCTCCAGCGGCAGCCCGGCGCGTACGGCCGCATCGATGATCATCTCCGGATACCACAAGGCGTTGACCGAGAGCAGATCGTCCGCCCTGAGGACGTCCACGATCCACGGGACACCCACCAGTGCCTCGTGCATGGCGATGGCCGCCCCCGCCATCCGCTCGCCCGGCTCGTCCGGGAGCTCGGGCCGGGGCATCGCCGCCGCGTAGTCGTCGAGCAGGAGCAGGAGGAGCTCCTCCTTGTCGCGCACGTGGTGGTAGAGGGCCATGGGCGTGGTGCCGACCTCACGGGCCAGCCTGCGCATCGTCAGGCTCTCCGTCCCTTCGGCCTCGATGAGCCGGTGGGCGGCGGACACGATGTCCGCCCTGGAGATCTTGGGCGGCCGTCCAGTACGTGCGGGCATCCTGTCATGCTACTTTCTATACGCGTATAAAAACTCAGGAAGGTTGTGACATGAGCGAAGAACGACTCATCGCCATGGGCGACGAGCTGGTGAAGCTGCACGACGGCTTCCGGCGGGAGCTCGCGGAGCTGCGGCGGACGCCCGGCTCGCGGCCCGAGCTGCGGGAGCACTGCCTGACGTTCTGCGACGCGCTG
Source organism: Nonomuraea sp. CA-143628 (assembly GCF_050942315.1). NCBI lineage: Bacteria > Bacillati > Actinomycetota > Actinomycetes > Streptosporangiales > Streptosporangiaceae > Nonomuraea > Nonomuraea sp. CA-143628. The sequence goes on along the minus strand of NZ_CP192072.1, from coordinate 3,341,731 downwards.
CACGCCCATCACACCGGCGAGGACGGCGTCCTGTTCCCGCACCTGGCGGGCGCGCATCCCGAGCTGGTGGAGGTGCTGGCCCGGCTGCGCGCCGAGCACGAGGTGGTGGCGCGGCTGCTCGCCCGGATCCGCGAGCTCCCCAGCGAGGGCGAGCTCGATCAGCTGTCCCGCGAGCTGGAGGCGCACCTCGACTACGAGGAGGAGCAGTTGGTACCGCTGCTCAACGCGATGACCGACTTCCCCGAAGGGCTCTAACCAGCCGGCGGCGGGGGTCTCAAGGCGTCGAGCATGAGCGTGAAGTGGCGCCGCCACCGGCTCGCGTCGGCCTGCGCCACACGCGAGTTGGCCATGATGAAGAACGCCAGATCAAGCGGGCCGACGTCGAGCCGCAGCGCCCCGGCCGCCTGCGCCCGCTCCACCAGCCGGGAGATCAGCTGATTGATCTCGGCCTGGTCGTCCTGGTGGGACACGCAGGCCAGCTCGGTGAAGGCTTGGTCGGCGGCCTGCAGCTCGCAGGTGCGCTCCAGGAAACCCGCCAGCCCGAGCCACGGGTCGTCGGCGGCGAGCGACTCGCGGGCCAGGTCGCTCCAGGCCGCCATCTTCTCGTCGAGGATCGCGTCGACCAGATCGCCGCGCTCGGGAAAGTGCCGGTAGAGGGTGCCGATCGCGACGCCCGCCCGCCTGGCCACGGCCTCCAGCGGCGCGTCCACCCCTCGCTCGGCCAGCACCTCACGGGCCGCCGCGACCAGGGCCTCACGGTTGCGCTGAGCGTCACGGCGAATCACACCGGCCATCCTACCGAAGTCGAGGCATGCCCTCATTTTCCTGCTAACCTGAGGGCAACCCTCGACTTAAGGAGTCGGACATGAAGATCGCGATCATCGGCGCGGGGCCCGGCATCGGCCTGGCCGTGGCCCGCAGGTTCGGCCGGGAAGGGTTCGACGTGGCGCTGACCGCCCGCGACGCCGGACGCCTCACCGCGCTGACCGGCACGCTCGCGCACGAAGGCGTCATGGCGTCCGCGCATCCCGGCGACCTGACCGATCCCGCTTCGCTGACGACGGCCCTCGACGGCATGGGCCCGGTCGATGTCCTCGTCTACAACGGCGGCGGCACCGCCTCCTCCCTCACCTCGGCGCTGGACGTGACGCGGGAGAGCGCGCAGGACGCCTTCGACGGAGCGGTGCTGGGCGCGGTCACGGCGGTCCGCGCGGTGCTGCCCGGGATGCTCGAACGCGGTACCGGCACGCTGTTGTTCACCTCGGGCATCTCGGCCGTCCACCCGATCGACTTCCTGGGCAACATCGGCATCGCCGTGGCGGGGCTGCGCAACTACGTCCTCGCCCTGGCGCAGGCGGTGTCACACCGTGGCGTCCATGTGGGCCATGTCCCCATCGGCGCCGCCATCGCCCCGGGCTCTCCGGCCTCCCCCGAGGCGGTGGCCGAGACCCACTGGCGCCTGCACACCGACCGCGACCACAACGAGGTGATCCTGGGCGACCTGGCCACGGTCCAGGCCGCGATCAACCAACTGACCACCGCCCCGGCGCCCTGACCACCCCGCACGGCCCGAGACCCGCCGGCCCGGTTACGGACGGGTCGTGTGCCGGGGGCCCGGGTCGAGGACGGCGTAGGCGTCGTGGACCCACTCCGTGAGCACCGGCCGCGTCCGTGCCGGATCGATGATGTCCTCGACCAGGAACGCCTCCGCCGTCCTGAACGGTGACCTGACCGCCTCCAGCCGCTCGGCGATCTCCGCCTTCAGCGTCTCCGCCTCCGGTCCCGCCTCGGCGAGCAGGCGTTTGAAGGCCACCTCCAGCCCGCCCTCGATCGGAAGCGAGCCCCAGTCACCCGACGGCCAGGCGACCCGCAGGCCGTACCTGTTGTGTGGCCGGTGCGCGGCGCCCGCCACGCCGAAGACGCGGCGGACCAGCACGGACGCCCACGGGATGGTCGACTGGTAGACGGCGGCCAGCGCGCGGGCGCCGTGCCTGATGGTGCCGGCCCGCTCGGCGGCGCTGCCGATCACGAAGCCGGGCTGGTCCACGAGGTGGACGACCGGCAGGTGGAACGTCTCGGCCAGGTCCACGAACCTGGCCGTCTTGTCCGCGCCCTGCGCCGTCATACCGCCGCCGTAGACGCGCGGGTCGGCGGCCAGCACCGCCACCGGGTGCCCGTCGAGGCGGGCGAGCGCGGTGATCGTGGATGGCGCGAACCTCCTGCCGAGTTCCAGCACGCTCCCGGTGTCGAAGACGAGGTCCATGATCCGCCGCATGTCGTACGGCCGGCGCCGGTCCCTGGGCACGATGTCCCGCAGCTCCGGCGACTCCATGCCGGAAATATCATCAGATTTCGACACGGGCGGCAGCCGCCACGCGCTCTGCGGCAGGTACCCCAGCACCCGCCTGGCCAGCTCGAACGCCTCCTCCTCCGACTCGGCGACCAGGTCCACGGTCCCCGCCGCCGAAATGGTCCGCCACCCGCCCAGCTCCTCCTTGCCGACCCGCTCTCCCATCCCGGCCTCCACCACGGCCGGCCCGGCGACGAACACCTGGGAGAGCTCCTTGACCATGATCGATACGTGTGAGGTCACCAGGCGGGCGGCGCCCAGCCCGGCGACCGGACCCAGGGCCAGCGCGACCACCGGCACCCGGCCCAGGTTCGCCACCACCTGGTCCCAGCCGGGGTTGTGCGGTACGTACGTGCGCCCGAGATCCTCCAGCTGCTTGACGCTGCCCCCACCACCGGTCCCGTCGATCAGCCTGAGCAGCGGGACCCGCATCTCCCCCGCCATGCGCTCGGCCAGCACCTGCTTCTCATGGATGGCGGCGTCGGCGGCCCCGCCGCGCACGGTGAAGTCGTCGCCCGCCACGACCACCCGCCGCCCGGCGACCACCGCCCTGCCGATGATCACGTTCGACGGGGTGACGCTCTCCAGCCCGTCCTCCCCATACACGGCCTGGCCGGTGAGCGCGCCGACCTCGTGCCAGCTGTCGGTGAGGGCGGCGAGGCGCTCGCGGATCGTCAGCCGCCCGGTCGCGTGCTGGCGGGCGACCCGCTCCTCTCCTCCCATGCGCTCGGCCAGCCGCTTGCGGCGCTCCAGTTCGGCGAGTTCGGGGTCCCACACGGCGTTCGTCCCTTCACCGGCTGATCGGTAACGATCTCATGTAACCAATAGGACGATTGTCATAGCGAGGTCAGGATGGATGGCACCTCCTGTCGCGCCCGGTTCTCGGGAGCATCGGTGACATGCGACGAATCCTGCCGGCCTTCGGGCTCGCGCTCCTGTCCCCGCTCGTGGCCGAGTTCCTGCTCGGCGACTTCCCGCTCACCTCGCTGCACTTCCTGGTCCTGCTCGCCCCCACGTACGGCGGCGCCGCGCTGCTGATCCGCGAGGTGGCGCGCAGGGCGGGGATCGGCTGGCCGGGCATCGTGCTCCTGTCCCTCGCCTACGGCGTGTTCGAGGAGGGGATCATGACGATGTCGCTGTTCAATCCCAACTACGCCGGTCAGCGGCTGCTCGATCCCGGGTTCGTGCCGGCCTTGGGGATCGGGGTGCCATGGACGCTGTTCGTGCTCGCGCTGCACACCGTGTGGAGCATGAGCGTGCCCATCGCGCTGGCCGAGGAGCTGACCGGTGCGCGGCGCACCACGCCGTGGCTCGGCAAGGTCGGGCTGACCGTCACCGCCGTGCTGGCCGTGCTGGGCGCGGCGGTGATGACGGTGTTCAGCTACATGATCGGGCAGCACTTCCTGGCGTCCGTCCCGCAGCTGGTGTCGATCGTGGTGATCGTGGCGGCGCTCGTCGTGCTGGCCTTCCGCCTGCCGCGCCGGACCGGCGTCGTCCCAATGGCCCAGGCGCCCGCCCCCTGGCTGGTCCTCGTGGTGACGCTGGTGGCGGGCGCGCTGTTCGAGGCGCCGAACCTCCTGCTCGGCGACCAGGTCGGCCTGGGGATCGCCCTGCTGGCCGGGGTCGAGGTGGGGATGACGGCCCTGGTCCTGTTCTGGTCGGCCCGGCGCGGATGGGACGGCAGGCATCGGATGGCGCTGGCGGGCGGCGCCCTGCTGACCTACGTGTGGCAGGCCTTCTTCTCCGGCCCGGTCGTGCCGTCGACGCCCCTGATCAACCTGGTCAGCCACATCGTGTTCGGCCTCGGCGCGCTGGTCCTGCTCGCGTTCGCCGCCCGCCGCGTCGCCACAAGCGCGCCCACGCCTCAGAGCCGGTAGTCGAAGACGTACGAGTGCGAGCCGTCAGGGGCGATGAGGATGTCCATCTCCCCCCTGAGGCCGCTCAGCCCGCCGGTGCCGGAGTCCGGGACGACCGAGACGCGCAGTGACTGCTCGCCCCGGTCGCCCACCGCGAAGTGCTGCAGGACGAAGCTGCCCGACCGCCCTGCCAGCGTGCCCACGACCCGCTCCATCGCCACGTACGCGCGGGAGTCCTCCACCGGCGTCAACGCCATGATCATGCTGACCGTGCTGGTGCCGTTCAGGTCGCCGTGGAAGGTCTTGCCCAGTGTGACGTGGGCGAGCGACACGCCGTCGCCGTCCTCGTACGGAGGCTGGGGCGTCCAGTCGGCGGTGTCGAAGGTTCCCTTGGCTGTCATGCATCCCATGGTGCGGGTCATACCTGTCAGATCCGGTCAGGTATCCAGCAGCGTCCCTACGAAGTCGTTGCGGAACTTGCCCCCCGGGTCGTAGCGCCCCACCAGGTCCCGGAAGCGCTCCGGGCACGACGGCCAGCGGGTGAACAGTTTGCCCCAGTGCGGCCGGGGATCGAACGGGGCGAGCCGCTCCTCCACCAGCTCGATCACCGGGAGCACCGCTTCGGTGTCCTTGACCCAGGTGAAGTGCACGCCCACGGTGTCGCGCCCGTTGTAAGGGCTGAGCCACAGGTCGTCGGCGGCGATCGTCCGCACCTCGGAGATCTGCAGCACCGGCCGGAGGTGGTCGCCGATGGCCCGCAGCTCGCGCAGCGCTTCGGTCGCGCGCCCTCTGGGCAGCAGGAACTCCGACTGCAGCTCGTCGCCCGCGCTGCTCGGCGGCGAGTCGGCCCGGAAGTGCGGCAGCCTCTCGTGCCACGCCCCCGGCACGCCGAGTTGTTCGGTGCAGCTGCCGGCCGGCATGCCCGGCACCGGGTGGCGGGGCCCGTCGGCCGCGCGGGTGCCGTGCCACTCGCCCGAGGGCAGCTCGGTGCGGCGCTTGAGCCACACGGTGGTCGCCAGCCAGTTGGTGAACAGGCTCACGCTGTAGCCGGCCGACATGACGGCCTCGAAGTCGAAGTCGTCGGGCAGGCCCTCCCGGACGTACTGGCGCAGCTCGAAGGCGGGCACGAGGTCGAGCGTGACCGAGGTGACGACGCCGAGCGCGCCGAGCGCCACGACCGCGCCGGGGAAGTCGGCGTCGCCCCGCGCGAGGGTGATCAGGGAGCCGTCGGCGGTGACGAGGTCCAGCGCCGAAACGGCCGCCGACAGGCTCTGGTTACCGCCGCCGGAGCCGTGCGTGCCGGTCGCGACCGAGCCCGCCACCGAGATGTGCGGCAGCGAGGCCAGGTTGCCGAGCGCGAACCCGCTCGCGTGCAGCACGGGCGCGAGCTCCGCGTACGTCACCCGCCCGCCGACCCGCACCCGCGCCGCGGCCCTGTCGATCTCGATCTCGTACGGCAGGCGGTCCAGAGCGACCAGGTCACCCGTCGAGTCGGCGACGTCGTTGAAGGAGTGGCCACTGCCTAACGCCCGGATGGAGGCGGTGCCGGCGACAAGGCTCTGGAGTTCGTCGAGGGAGGAGGGATGATGCACGTTTTTCATCTGAAAGGCGATGTTTCCCGCCCAATTCTTCAACGTCACGGCCCTACAGTTCCATAGCTCTTGTCAGCGCCGCGAGGGGGCGCTAGTTTCGGGTGCCGCCGACGAAAGCGCCGACGACATAGGCGCTCAGGGCGCCGCCGAGGAGAATTCCGTGCTCTACCTGTCCGAGGCCCTCGGTCTGGCCACGCTCGTGCTCTGGCTGTACTGCCTCTTCGACACGATCACCACGCCGGAAGAGGCGTGCCGCAACCTGCCGAAGATCCTCTGGGTGCTCATCGTCCTGCTGTTCCCGCTGGTCGGCTCCATCGTCTGGCTGGTGGCCGGACGGCCGCAGACGCTCCCCCCGGCGCGGCCGACCGGGTTCCCCGAGTACGACCGGCCGGGACGCGCGACCGCGAGCAACCCCGACGACGACGAGGAGTTCCTGCGCCGCCTCCGCGAGCGAGCGGAGGAACAACGCAGGAACGCCCCGAAGCCACCTGACGACACCCCCAAGGGCGACTAGAAGCCCTGCGCCAGCCGGTAGTACGCCTGGTTCCAGCGCAGCTCCTTGGCGAACCCCCGAGCCGTCGTGTCCGCGTCGATGACCAGCAGCTCGACCCCGAGCATGTCGGCCAGGTCGGTCAGCTCCTCGGTGCCCACCGCCGTCGAGAGCACGGTGTGGTGCGGCGCTCCGGCGGTCAGCCACGCCTCGGCGGAGGTACGCAGGTTCGGCCGGGGCCGCCAGACCGCGCGCGCCACCGGCAGCTTGGGCAGCGGGTGCGGCGGCGCGACGATGTCGATCTCGTTGGCCACCAGCCGGAACCGGTCCCCCATGTCGGCGAGCCCGATGACCACGCCGGGACCCGGCTCGGCGTCGAACACCAGCCGCACCGGGTCCTCCCGGCCGCCGATGCCCAGCGGGTGGATCTCGCACGACGGGGTGCCCGTGGCGATCGACGGGCAGACCTCCAGCATGTGCGCGCCGAGGATGAGCTCCTGGCCCGGCGTCATGTCGTAGGTGTAGTCCTCCATGAACGAGGTGCCGCCCGGCGCCATGGCCTTGAGCGTGCGCAGCAGCACCGAGGTCTTCCAGTCGCCCTCGCCGCCGAAACCGTACCCGTCGGCCATCAGCCGCTGCACGGCCAGACCGGGGAGCTGGCGCAGCCCGCCGAGGTCCTCGAAGTTCGTGGTGAACGCGCGGAACCCGCCCGCCTCCAGGAAGCCGCGCAGGCCCAGCTCGATCCTGGCGGCGTAGCGCAGCGACTCGTTCCGCTCGCCCAGCAGCTCCGGCGCCACCCGGTAGAGCTCCGCGTACTCCTTGACCAGCGCCGTCACGTCCGCCTCGGAGGCGGCGTCCACGGCCTCGACCAGCTCGTTGACGCCGTAGGTGTTGACCGAGACGCCGAAGCGGAGCTGCGCCTCGACCTTGTCGCCCTCGGTGACGGCGACGTCGCGCATGTTGTCGCCGAACCTGGCGAGCTTGAGCGTACGCACCTCCGCCAGGCCCGCCGCCGCCCGCGTCCAGGCGAGCACCCGGTCGGCCACGAACGGGTCGCTGACGTGCCCGGCCACGGTCTTGCGCGGCACGCCGAGCCGGGTCTGGATGTGGCCGAACTCGCGGTCGCCGTGGGCGGCCTGGTTGAGGTTCATGAAGTCCATGTCGATGGAGCTCCACGGCAGCTCCACGTTGGCCTGCGTGTGCAGGTGGAGCAGCGGCTTGCGCAGCGTGTCCAGCCCGGCGATCCACATCTTGGCCGGGGAGAAGGTGTGCATCCAGGCGATCACGCCGGCGCACGAGTCGTCGGCGTTGGCCTCCAGCATCACCCGCCTGATCGCGGCCGCGTCAGTGAGCACGGGCTTCCACTCGACGGGCACCGGGAGCGCCGCGGCGATTCGCTGCGACTGCTCGGCGACCTGGCGCAGTGTGTCCTCGCCGTACAGTCCCTGGCTGCCGGTCAGAAACCAGATGTTCAACGCGGGCTCCTCTGTTGTCCGTAGACGTTCTGATAGCGGTCGTACAGGCGGTCGATGTCGTCCTGGGCGATGGCCAGCGGCTCGCCGAGCTGCTTGGCCACGTGCACGGTACGGGCGACGTCCTCGCACATCACGGCGGCCTTGACCGCGGCCTTGGGGCTCGGGCCGATGCTGAAGACGCCGTGGTTCTGCATCAGCACGGCCCGTGAGCGGTGCCCCTTGAGCGTCTTCACGATGCCCTGGCCGATGGAGTCGTCGCCGATCAGCGCGAACGGCCCGACCGGGATCTCGCCGCCGAACTCGTCGGCCATGGCGGTCAGCACGCACGGGATGGCCTCGCCGCGCGCCGCCCAGGCGGAGGCGTAGGTGGAGTGGGTGTGCACCACCCCGTTCACCTCGGGCATGTTGCGATAGACGTAGGCGTGCGCGGCGGTGTCGCTGCTCGGCGCGTGTTCGCCGGCCACCAGGTTGCCGTCGAGGTCGCAGACGACCATGTTCGCCGGCGTCAGCTCGTCGTAGGTGACGCCGGACGGCTTGATGACGAACAGGTCCTCGCCGGGGACCCGGCCGGAGACGTTTCCGGCGGTCCAGACGACGAGGTTGTTGCGCACCAGCTCGGCGTGCAGGTCACAGACCGTCTTCCGCATGGCCTCGGTCATGAGCGGGCCTCGTTCCTGATCGCGCGTAGCGTGTGCAGCATTCGTCCATCCCCGAAGTAGTCGTGCAGTGTGCGGTATTCGGCGTAGAGCCGGTCGTAGGCGTCGGCCCGGTCCGCGTCGGGCACGTAGGCGTTCTCCTGCCGCGCGCCCATCACGGCCGCGGCCTGCTGGATGTCGTCGTACGCGCCCGCGGCGACGGCCGCGTGGATCGCCGAGCCGAGCGCGGGGCCCTGCTCGGAGTCGATGATCGACAGCGGGCGGCGCAGCACGTCGGCGTAGACCTGCATGAGGAAGCGGTTCTTCAGCAGGCCGCCGGCCACCACGAACTCCGCCACCGGCACGCCCGACGCCTCGAACGTCTCGACGATCACCCGGGCGCCGAACGCGGTCGCCTCGATGAGCGCGCGGTAGACGTCCTCGGGCTTGGTGGCCAGGGTCTGGCCGACGACCACGCCGGACAGGTCGTGGTCGACCAGCACCGAGCGGTTGCCGTTGTGCCAGTCGAGCGCCACCAGGCCGTGCTGCCCGACCCGCTGACCGGCGGCCAGCTCGGTCAGGTGGTCGTGCACCGACTGCCCCTGGTCGGCCGCGAGCCGCGCGTACGAGGCGGGCACGGCGTTGTCGACGAACCAGGCGAAGATGTCGCCCACGCCCGACTGTCCCGCCTCGTATCCCCACAGCCCCGGCACGATCCCGTCGCGGACCACCCCGCACATGCCGGGCACCTCGGCCAGCTGGTCGGAGGGCATCACGTGGCAGGTGGAGGTGCCCATGATGGCGACCATCTGGCCGGGCCGAACGGCGTCGGCCGCGGCGGAGGTGACATGCGCGTCGACGTTGCCGACGGCGATGGCGATGCCCTCGGGCAGCTTGGTCCACTCGGCGGCCTGCGCGGTCAGCCGCCCGGCCAGCCCGCCCAGCGGAGACAGCTCATGCCCCAGCTTGCCGACAAACCCGGAGAAGCCGGGGTTGAGGGCGGCTAGGAAGTCCTCGGACGGATAGCCACCGTCCTGAAAAATCCCTTTGTATCCGGCGGTGCAGACGTTGCGGGTCTCGACCCCGGTGAGCTGCCAGATGATCCAGTCGGCCGCTTCGATCCACCGTTCGGCCCGCCCGTAGGTCTCCGGGTCCTCTTCGAGCACCTGCAGGCCCTTGGCGAACTCCCACTCCGAGGAGATCTTGCCGCCGTAGCGCGGCAGCCAGCTCTCCCCGCGCCGCGCGGCCAGCTCGTTGATCCGGTCGGCGTGCGCCTGCGCCGCGTGGTGCTTCCACAGCTTGGGCCAGGCGTGCGGCCGCTCGGGCGTCTGGAAGCAGAGCGGCGTGCCGTCGCCGGTGGTCGGCAGCACCGTGCACGCGGTGAAGTCGGTGCCGAGCCCGACGACCTGGGCCGGGTCGATCCCGGCCGCGGCCACGGCCTCGGGCACGGCGGTACGCAGCACGTCCAGCCAGTCCTGCGGGGACTGCAGCGCCCAGTCGGGTCCCAGCCGGACCTCCGAGCCGGGCAGCCGGTCCTCGATGACGCGGTGGGCGTACTCGTGCACGGCGGTGCCGACCTCGGCGCCGTCGCCGACCCGCACCACCACGGCGCGGCCGGACAGCGTGCCGAAGTCGACACCGATCACGTATGTGTTGTTGTTGTTAGCGTTCACACAATCTCCCTTGATCCGGTACGGCGGAGGCCGTGCCGGAGGTCAGGTCCGGCGCGCCGAGAATAGACGCTGGAGCAGAATGAAGACGAAGAGCAGAAGTCCGATGAATATCTTGGTCCACCATGAGCTGAGCGTGCCCTCGAAGCTGATGACCGTCTGGATCAGGCCCAGCACGAGCACGCCCAGCACGGTGCCGAGCAGGAACCCCGAGCCGCCGGTCAGCAGCGTGCCACCGATGACGACCGCCGCGATCGCGTCGAGCTCCATACCGACGGCGTGCAGCCCGTACCCCGAGAGCATGTAGAACGACAGCAGCACCCCGCCGAGCGCCGAGCAGAACCCGCTGACCGTGTAGACCGTGATCTTCGTCCGGGCCACGGGCAGGCCCATCAGCAGCGCGGACTGCTCGCTGCCCCCAGTGGCGTAGACGGAGCGGCCCAGGCGCGTGTAGTGCAGCACGTACGCCGCCACGAGCACCACAACGGCAGCGATGATCACGCTCGGCGAGATCCACAGACCGGCGAACAGGTCGATCCTGGTCTGCGCGAACGCCGTGAACGTCGGGTCCTCGATGGGGATCGAGTCGGTGCCGATCGTGTAGCACAGCCCCCTGGCCAGGAACATCCCGGCCAGCGTGACGATGAACGGCTGGATGTCGAAGGCGTGGATGATGTACCCCATCACCAGCCCCAGCGCGGCGCCGATGAGCAGCACCAGCGGGATCACCAGATAGGGCGGCCACCCGGGCCCCTTCATCAGGCTCGCCGAGATCATCGTGGACAGCGCGACCACCGAACCGACCGACAGGTCGATCCCCCCGGTCAGGATCACGAACGTCATGCCGACGGCCACGACCAGCAGGAAGGCGTTGTCGATGAAGACGTTGAGTATCACCTGCCCGCTGGCGAACCCCTCGTAGCGGATGCCGCCCGCGACGAACATCGCCACGAACAGGCCGGCGGTCACCAGGACGGGCACATACTTTGCCGGGATCGTCCTGAGGCCGTTGAGCGTCACGGTCGTCATGCCGTCACCCTGACCTTCTCCTCGGCCGCCGGGCTGGGCGGCACGGCTCGGCGGCGACGGCCGAACACCTTCTCGCGGAACGACTTCGACTGGATGAGGCAGACCGCGGTCACCACGAGCGCCTTGAACAGCAGCGTGGTCTCCGGCGGCACCCCGATGGAGTAGATGGTGGTGGTCAGCGTCTGGATGATCAGCGCGCCGAGCACGGTGCCGCCGAGCGAGAAGCGCCCGCCCGACAGCGAGGTGCCGCCGATGACCACGGCCAGGATGGCGTCGAGCTCGACCCAGAGGCCGGCGTTGTTGCCGTCGGCGCTGGACACGTTCGAGCTGATCATCAGCCCGGCGACGCCGGCGCAGAGCGCGGCGAAGGCGTAGACCATGATGATGATGCCGCGCGCGCGGATCCCGGCGAGCCTGCTGGCCTCGGCGTTGCCGCCGACCGACTCGATCAGCATGCCCAGCGCCAGCCTGCGGGTGAGAAAGACGGTGATCGCCAGGACCACCACGACCAGCAGGATGCCGAAGGGCACGGTCAGCCAGTAGCCGCCGCCGATCACCTTGTACGAGGGGCTGTTGACGGTGATGATCTGCCCGCCGGTAATCAGCTGGGCCAGGCCGCGCCCGGCCACCATGAGGATCAGCGTGGCGATGATCGGCTGAATGCCGACGACCGCGACGAGCAGGCCGTTCCACGCCCCGAGCAGCACCGACAGGCCGAGCGCCAGCGCCACGGCGGTGAACACGCCGGCGTCGTCGCTGATCTGCAGACAGGCCAGCGCCCCCGCGATCGCCACCACCGAACCGACCGACAGGTCGATGCCGCCGGTCGCGATGACCAGCGTCATCCCGAGCGAGACCAGGATGAGCGGGGCGCCGAACCGCAGGATGTCGATCAGGCTGCCGTAGAGGTGGCCGTCGCGCATCTGGATCGAGAAGAAGTTCGCGGTGAAGAACACGTTGACGAGGAGCAGCAGGGCAAGAATGACTACCGGCCAGAGCAGGCGCCTCATTCGGCTCGCCCCCCACTTGCGATGGTCTCCATGAGCACGTCCGTGGTGAGGTCGTCGTCGTTGGGCAGCTCGGCGACCAGCCTGCGGTCGCGAAGGACTCCGACCTTGTGGCTGAGCCGCAGCACCTCCTCCAGCTCGGCGGAGATGAACAGCACCGCCATGCCGCCGTCGGAGAGCTGGGCGACCAGGCGCTGGATCTCGGTCTTCGCGCCGATGTCGATGCCGCGGGTGGGCTCGTCGAGAATGAGCAGCCTGGGCTCCAGGATCAGCCATCTGGCCAGCAGCACCTTCTGCTGGTTGCCGCCGCTGAGGTCGCGTACGAGGTGCTCGGGGTTGGCCGGGCTGATCTTCAGCGCGGAGATGTACTTGCCGACCAGCTCGTCCTGCTGCTCACGCGGGACCGGCCTGGTCCAGCCCCTGGTGGCCTGGAGGGCCAGGATGATGTTCTCCCGGAGCGTGAGGTCGGGGATCAGCCCGTCCGACTTGCGGTTCTCCGAGCAGAAGGCGATCCGGTGGTTCATCGCGACGCGCGGCGCGCGCAACGAGACGGGCGCGCCCTCGATGGTCACCTCGCCGGCGCTCGCGTGGTCGGCGCCGAACAGCAGCCGCGCGACCTCCGTACGGCCCGAGCCCAGCAGCCCGGCCAGCCCCACGACCTCGCCCTCGTGGACGGTCAGCGTGAACGGCTCGATGGCCCCGGCCCGGCCCAGCCCGCGCGCCTCCAGCAGTGGCCGGTCGAACACCTTGGCCTCACCGTGCAGCTTCTCCAGGGCGGCCAGCTCCTGGCCGATCATCTTGGCGACCAGCTCGACCTGGCTGAGCTCCGCGGTGAGGTATTCGCCCACCAGCCGCCCGTTGCGCAGGATCGTCATCCGGTCGGAGATCTCGTAGACCTGGTCGAGGAAGTGCGAGACGAACAGGATCGCGATGCCCTCCTCCTTGAGGGTGCGCATCACGCGGAAGAGCTGCTCGACCTCGCTCGCGTCGAGGCTGGAGGTCGGCTCGTCGAGGATCAGCACCCGGGCCTCGATGTCGATGGCCCGCGCGATGGCCACCATCTGCTGGATGGCCGGCGAGTAGGTCGACAGGGGCGCCGAGACGTCGAGGTCGAGCTCCAGCCGGGCCAGCAGCTCCGCGGCCCTGGCCCGCATCCGCGGCCAGTCGATCCGGCCCCAGCGCCGGGGCTCGCGGCCGACGAAGATGTTCTCGGCGACCGAGAGGTTCGCGCAGAGGTTGACCTCCTGGTAGACCGTGCTGATGCCGGCCCCTTGAGCCTCCAGCGGGCTGCCGAACGCGACGGGCTCGCCGAGCAGCTCGATACTGCCGGCGTCGATGGAGTGGACGCCGGTCAGCACCTTGATCAGGGTGGACTTGCCCGCGCCGTTCTCGCCCATGAGCGCGTGCACCTCGCCCGGCAGCAGTCGCAGGTTCACGCCGTCGAGAGCCTTCACGCCGGGGAACTGTTTGCCGATTCCGCTCATCAGCAGGATCGGCGCGGGTACGGCCATCGGCGTCCCTCTCCTCCTCTTGCTCTTGATCAGGTAGGTGGGCCGGCCCCCGTGGGCCGGCCCGGTCGGCTGTCAGTACTGGCGGTTAGGGAGAGCGGCCTTGGCCTGCTCCTGGTTGAACGCCGTCTCCTGCGTGATCACGCGGGTCGGCACGGTCTCGTTCTTGACGACCTTCTTGGCCAGGTCCATCAGCTGCGGGCCGAGCAGCGGGGAGCATTCGACGATGTAGTTGATCTTTCCGTCGGAGAGCGCCTGCATGCCGTCCTTGACGGCGTCGACCGTGATGATCTTGATGTCCTTGCCGGGCACCTTGCCCGCGCCCTCGATGGCCTCGATCGCACCCAGCCCCATGTCGTCATTGTGCGCGTAAAGCACGTCGATGTCCGGAGTGGACTTCAGGAAGGCCTCCATGACCTCCTTGCCCTTGGCCCGGGTGAAGTCGCCGGTCTGCGAGGCGACGATCTGGAACTTGGGCTCGGCCTTGATGATCTCCTGGAAGCCCGCCTTGCGGTCGTTGGCCGGAGCCGAGCCCGTGGTGCCCTGCAGCTCGACGATCTTGACCGGGTCGGTGCTGCTCTTGTACTCGTCCACCAGCCACTTGCCGGCCTTGCGGCCCTCCTCGATGAAGTCCGAGCCGAGGAAGGTCTTGTAGAGCGAGGTGTCCTTGGAGTCCACGGCCCGGTCGGTGAGGATCACCGGGATCTTCGCGTCCTTGGCCTCCTTGAGCACGGTGTCCCAGCCCGACTCCACCACCGGCGAGAAGGCGATGACGTCCACCTTCTGCTGGATGTAGGAGCGGATCGCCTTGATCTGGTTCTCCTGCTTCTGCTGGGCGTCCGAGAACTTCAGGGTGATCCCGGCAGACTTGGCCGAGTCCTGCACCGACTTCGTGTTCGCGGTGCGCCAGCCGCTCTCCGCGCCGACCTGTGAGAAGCCCATGGTGATCGCGCCACCGCCACCGCCGCCGCCACTGCCGCATCCGGCCACCGCCATGGCGGTGAACCCGGCGAGCATCAACACCGAGATCCTCTTCAACACGTGGGGAGTCCCTTCTGATGTGAGCGCTAACACCAAACGCGTGAGTGCGTGCGCGCTTCCTATCGTGTACGGCCTACCGCCGGGCCGTACTGGCCCGGGAGACGAGCGAGGGCGGGACCACGAGGCGTTCGCGCTCGTGGGAGCCTTGGCCCTCGATCTGCCGAAGGAGCACCTCGATGCTGTGCCTGCCCACCGCGCCGAAGTCCTGCCTGATGGTGGTGAGCGGCGGCGAGAAGAACTCCGATTCGGGGATGTCGTCGAAACCGACGACGCTCACCTGGTCGGGCACTCTCACCCCCTGCTCGGTGAACGCCCGCAGCACGCCCAGCGCCATCTGATCGTTGGCGACGAACACCGCCGTGACGTCCTTCATGCTCGCCAGACTGCGCCCCGCCTCGTATCCCGAGCGCGGGCTCCAGTCTCCGGCGAGCGGCTCAGGGGCCGGACGGCCCGCCTGCTCCAGCGCGGCCCGCCACCCGGCCACGCGGCCCTCGGCCTCCAGCCAGTCGGAGGGGCCGCGGATGTGCCAGACCGTCTCGTGTCCCAGCGAGAGCAGGTGCTCGGTGGCCATCCTGCCGCCGCGGACCTGATCGACGCAGACGACCGAGACATCACCGGCCTCGCCGCCCTCGACGGCGACCGTGGGCACCCCGAAGGGGAGCTCGCCCAGCGCCTGGGCGGCCGACCGTTGCGGCGCGACCACCACGATGCCGTCGACGCCCTGGTCGGCCAGGTAGTCGAGGGCGTCACTGACGCCGATCTTGTCGATGGACTTGAGACTCACGATGCTGACGAAGTAGCCGGCCCCCCGGGCCGCCTGCTCGATGCCGTAGACCGTGCTGGCCGGGCCGTACAGCGTGGTGTCGAAGCTGACGACGCCGAGCGTCCTGGAGTGCTTGGTGACCAGGGCGCGGGCGACGAGGTTGCGGCGGTAGCCGAGCTTGTCGATCGCCTCCATCACCCGCGCGCGGGTCTCGCTGCGCACGTTGGGATGCTCGTTGAGCACGCGTGAGACCGTCTGGTGCGATACCCCGGCCTCTTTGGCCACATCGGCCATGACCGGCGGTCGACGCCCCTGGGTCGCTCCCACTCCGTGCTCCCTTCCTGGCTTGGCATGACTGTGAACGTTAACAACAGGTCTCGTCAAGAGGTCGTCCGATTACGGTCGCGTCACACGAGCTCTGCCTTGAGCGCTCCTCATCTTTGGCGCCCAGCCTGGAGAGGAAGTCCACTCAGAATGTTAACGCTAACATACCAGGAGGGCCAGGCCCTCCGCGCGCGGTTACGCCGACGACGCCGTGGAGTCGCGGATCACCAGCTGGCAGGGCATGCGATGGACGCCCGGCGTGGCCCGTCCGTCGATGGCCGCGAACAGGTGCTGGGCGGCCGTCCTGCCGAGGAGTTCGAGGTTCATGTCCACGGTCGTCAGGGCCGGGCGCGTCTCGGTCGACAGCACCTCCCAGTTGTCGTAGCCGATCACCGCGATGTCGTCGGGCACCCGCCGCCCCCGCTCGCGGACCGCCTCCACGAACCCGGCCGCGACCTGGTCGCTGCCGCAGAACACCGCGTCGATCTCCGGCTGGGCCATCAGCAGCATCTCCGCCGCGTGCCGCCCCCACCGCTGCGACCACGCGCCCCAGAGCGTCTCGCCCGCCTGCTCCAGCCCCGCCTCCGACAGCGCGAGCTCCACGCCCGCCACGCGATCACGGGCCGCCTTGTAGTGCTCGGGCCCGGTGACGTGCGCGATCCGGCGCCGGCCCAGCGCGATCAGATGGTTGACGGCCATCACCGCGCCGCCCACGTCATCCGGCACGAACGACACGTCCTCCGGGTCGTCCGACGGCCCGTAAGCGTAGACCACCGGCACTCCGAGGTCGCGACTGACGGACGGCCGCGGGTTGGTGCTCTCGCCCACCACGATCAGCCCGTCGACGCGGCGCGACAGCAGCGCGCGCAGGTGGTGCTGCTCCCTGATGGCGTCGCCGCGGGCGTCGCAGAGCAGCACCGCCATCTCCCCGGCGCCGAACGCGTCCTCCGCCCCGAGCAGCACCGGGATGCCGAACCGGCCCGCGCTGTCGGAGGTGAGCAGCCCGACCGTCCGCGTCTGCCCGGACAGCAGCCCCCTGGCCAGCGCGTTCGGCTGGAAGGAGAGCTCCTCCGCCGCGGCGAGCACGCGCTGACGGGTCGAGGCCCGCACGTCCTGCCGCCCGTTGAGCGCCTTGGAGGCCGTGGCGATCGACACCCCGGCCAGGGAGGCCACGTCGTTGATGGTCGCGCGCCTACCCGCCATATTTTCGAAACCCTTTTCAGTAACCCGGTATCTAGGACAAACCATAATACCCATTGACAGGCCCCAATGTTTCTTCTACGTTTCCGAAAACCTTTCAGTTCACGGGGGTCCCGAAGGAGACAACCATGAGACGACGGCTGGCTGGGATCGCCTTCCTCGGTTTGTTAGCGCTCACAGCCGCCGCTTGCGGCAGCGGTGGCAGCAGTGGGAGCGAGAAGCAACCCCAAGCGGCAGGCCCGGTCACGATCACCATGTGGACCCGCGCGGCGACGCAGGCCCAGAGCGAACGGCTGGTGAAGGCCTACAACAGCAGTCACAAGAACCAGGTGAAACTGACCGTCATCCCGACGGACAACTACCAGCCGCGCATCGCGGCGGCGGCCGGGGCGAAGCAGCTGCCGGACGTGTTCGCGGCCGACGTGATCTTCGTCCCGAACTACACCTCGCAGGGCCTGTTCATGGACATCACCGACCGGGTCAACGCCCTGCCGTTCAAGGCCGGTCTCGCGCCCTCCCACATGAAGCTGGGCACGCTGGACGGCAAGCTTTACACCCTGCCGCACACGCTGGACCTGTCGGTCTGGTTCTGGAACAAGGACCTCTACGCCAAGGCCGGGCTCGACCCGGAGAAGGGGCCCAAGACGCTGAAGGAGTTCGCCCAGCAGGCCACCACGATCCAGCAGAAGCTGGGCAAGGACGGCAAGGTGCACGGTACGTTCTTCGGCGGCAACTGCGGCGGCTGTTACGTCTTCACCTTCTGGCCCTCGGTCTGGGCGGCCGGCGCCCAGGTCATGAACGCCGAAGGCACCACCTCGCTCAACGACCAGCCCGCGATGACCGAGGTGTTCAAGACCTACCGCGACCTGTACGAGAAGAAGGTCACCGGCCCGACGGCCAAGGAGGAGCAGGGCCCGACCTGGACCGGCTTCTTCCCCAAGGGCGAGATCGGCGTCATGCCCATGCCGTCGACCACGCTCGGCACCATGCCCGCCGACATGAAGATCGGCGTCACCCCCATCGCCGGTCCCGACGGCGGCGAGTCGACGTTCGTGGGCGGCGACTCGATCGGCATCTCCTCGACCTCCAAGAACGCCGACGCGGCCTGGGACTTCCTGTCCTGGACCGTCTCCGATGACGCGCAGGTCGAGGTCATGGCCAAGAACAAGGACGTGCTCGCGCGTACGGACCTGGCCAACAACAAGTACTCGGCCGAGGACCCGCGTGTGGTGCTGATCAACTCGCTGGTGGCCAAGGGGCAGACGCCTTACGCGTTGCGCTTCGGCCAGACGTTCAACGACCCGCAGGGACCGTGGCTGCGACTGGCCCGCGAGGCGGTGTTCGGCGACGCCGCGAAGGTGCCCCAGTTGAACGCCGAAATTACTAAGTCTCTACAGCAATGACTCTGCTTATGGCCTCACTCCGTTCGGCGAGTCGGTCGCTTAAAAAGCTCCCGACTTCGTCGGGAGCGCGACCTCCCTCCAGGCGGGCGGCCCACACGGTGCCGTCCGCCCGATGGCGGAGGAGACAGGTCCAGGGCTGGCTGTACGCCGCGCCGACCGCTGTCATCGTGGGCGTCCTGTTCCTAGCACCGCTGGTGCTGGTCGTCTGGATGTCGCTGAACCGCTGGCCGTTGCTGGGCCAGGCCGTCTTCAACGCCCCCGACAACTACACGAAGATCCCGAAGAACCCGCTGTTCTTCGACGCGGTGCTCTTCACGCTGAAGTACACCGCCATCACCACCGTCCTGCTGTCGGCCGTCGCGCTCGGCCTGGCCCTGCTCGTGCAGGAGCGCCGGCCGGGGGTGGCGTTCTTCCGTACCGCGTTCTTCCTGCCCGGAGCCGTCGGCTTCGCCGCCGCCGCGCTGCTGTTCTACGGCCTGCTGAACAACGACTTCGGCCCGATCGACCCGCTGCTCCAGACGCTGGGGATCACGCACGAGCCGGTGAAGTGGATCGGCACCCCCAACATGGCGTTGTTCTCCACGATCGCGCTCGTGCTGTGGCGCTTCGCCGGGTTCAACATGCTCATCCTGCTGACCGGCCTGCAGTCGATCCCCGTCGAGGTGTACGAGGCGGCCAAGAGCGACGGCGCGAACCGCTGGCAGATCTTCACCAAGATCACGATGCCGCTGCTGCGCCCGACGCTGGCGCTGATGCTGATCCTCAGCATCACGGGCTCGCTGCTGGCCTTCGACCAGTTCTTCATCTTCACCAACGGCGGCCCGGACAACAGCACGGTCTCCATGGTCATGGTCGTCTACCGCGACGCGTTCTTCCGCTTCGACCTCGGCGGGGCGGCGGCATTGTCCGTCGTGCTGCTGGTCGCCCTGGTCGGGTTCAACACTCTGCTGATGCGGAGGCTCAAGTGAGGTACTACCCCACTGTCACGGCGCTGGCCATCCTGTTCCTGTTCCCGCTGCTGTGGAGCGGCTGGGCATCGCTTGAGGAGCCGTCCAACTACCTGAAGATGGCGCAGTTCGGCGAGGGCGTCGGCACCTACGCCACCAACAGCGTGCTGGTGTCGTCGATGACCGTCGCCGGCACGCTGATCGTCTCCGCGCTCGGCGGCTACGCCTTCGCCCGGTTCGACTTCCCCGGCAAGAACCTGCTGTTCCTGGCCACGCTGGCGATCCTCATGGTGCCGTACGCGACGATCCTCATCCCGCTCTACGTGCTGCTCGGCTACCTCGGCCTGCAGAACTCGCTGCTGGGGCTGTCGCTGGTGTTCGTGATGTTCCAGCTGCCGTTCGCGCTGTTCATGATGCGCAACGCCTTCGAGGCGATCCCGCGCGAGCTGGAGGAGGCGGCGCTGGTCGACGGCTGCGGCACCTTCCGGGCCTTCTCCCGGATCCTGCTGCACGCCGTACGGCCCGCGCTCGTCACCGTCGGCCTGTTCGCCTTCCTCGCCTCGTGGAACGACTTCTTCGCACCGCTCATCCTGCTCAACGACGGCGCGTCGTTCACCCTGCCGGTGGCCGTGGTCAGCATGACGCAGGGCACGTTCGGCGCCATCGACTACGGCATGCTCCAGGCCGGCGTCATGGTCATGGCACTCCCCTGTCTCATCCTGTTCGTCATTCTGCAGCGCCACTACGTGCGCGGATTCATGTCGGGAGCTCTGCGTGGCTAATCCTGTCCTGCCCTCATCGGGCGTGTTGTCCCCCCTCGGCCTGGACGCGGTACGTCCGGCGCCCGGCTTCTGGGGCGACCGCATCGCCCTCAACCGGGACGTCACCATCGCCCACTGCCAGGAATGGGAGGAACGCGAAGGCTGGATCGGCAACTTCCGCGGGCGCCTCCCCCGTAAAGGCAGGGAGTTCAGCGACTCGGAGATCTACAAGCTGCTGGAGGCGATGGCGTGGGCCGATCACCCCGCGCTGCCCGAACTGGCCGAGACCGTGGCCAGGGCCCAGGAGGGCGACGGCTACCTCAACACCCGATGGTCCGGCAACCGCTACACCGACTTCGAGTGGGGCCATGAGCTCTACTGCTACGGCCACCTCATCCAGGCCGGGGTCGCCCGGCTGCGCATGCACGGCGAGGACCGGCTGACCGAGGTGGTCAGGCGGGCGGCGGACCACATCTGCCGCCGCTTCATGGACACCTCGGAGACCTGCGGCCACCCGGTGGTGGAGATGGCGCTGGTCGAGCTGTACCGGGCCACCGGCACCGAGCGCTACCTGGAGATGGCCCGCCGCTTCGTCGAACGCCGCGGCCTGCCCGCGCTGGCCGACATCCCGTTCGGCCGCGCCTACTTCCAGGATGATCTCCCTGTACGGCGCGCGCAGTCGCTGCGCGGGCATGCCGTACGAGCGCTCTACCTGGCCAGCGGCGTCGTCGACGTCGCCGTGGAGACGGGCGACGAGGAGCTGCTGAAGGCCGTCGAAGCGCAGTGGGAGCGCGCGGTCGCCAGGCGCACCCACCTGACGGGCGGCATGGGCTCGCGGCACACCGACGAGTCCTTCGGTGAGGACTACGAGTTGCCGCCGGACCGTGCCTACTCCGAGACCTGCGCGGGCATCGCCTCGATCATGCTGGCGCACCGGCTGCTGCTGGCCACCGGTGACGCCCGGTACGCCGACGTGGCCGAGCGGACGCTGTACAACGTGCTGGCCACCGCGGTGGCCCTGGACGGCCGGTCGTTCTTCTACGCCAACCCGCTGCGCGTGCGGGTGCCGGCGGTGCCGCTGAACGGGGTCAACCACGCCGCCGAGGGCGGGCTGCGCTCGCCGTGGTTCGACGTGTCGTGCTGCCCGAACAACATCGCCCGCACGCTCGCCTCGCTGCCTGCCTACGTGGCGACCAGTGACGCGGGCGGGGTGCAGATCCACCACTTCACGCCCGGCGAGATCACCCATGGGCCGCTCGCGTTGCGGGTGGAGACCGGGTATCCGTGGTCGGGCGGGGTGCGGGTGCGGGTTCTGTCGGGTGGCAGCGGGCAGATCTCGCTGCGCGTGCCTGCCTGGGCGAAGGGCGCCACGCTCGCGTACGGTCCGGCCGGGCCGGACGGTGGCGCTGGATCGGACGCCGGTGGGTCGGATGCTGGCGGGTCTGACATTTCGCATATGTCGGGTAGTCGGGAGGTCGAGCCCGGGTACGCGGTCGTCGCGGGCGACTGGCGGCCCGGTGACGAGATCCGGCTCGACCTGCCCATGGCTCCCCGATGGA
The DNA here is from genome assembly GCF_050942315.1 of Nonomuraea sp. CA-143628. NCBI lineage: Bacteria > Bacillati > Actinomycetota > Actinomycetes > Streptosporangiales > Streptosporangiaceae > Nonomuraea > Nonomuraea sp. CA-143628. The sequence goes on along the minus strand of NZ_CP192072.1, from coordinate 3,320,121 downwards.
CCTTCCCCGACCGGCGGGTGGACGCGCTGCGCGGGAGTGTCGCGGTGGAGCGCGGGCCGCTCGTCTACTGCGCGGAGTCCGTCGCCGACGAGCCGCCACTCGCCGACGTGGCCGCCCGCATCTCGTCCGCACCCATCGACCGCCCAGCCGACCACCAGGCCGACCGCCCAGCCGATCAACTAGCTGATCACCAGGCCGATCAATCAGCTGACCACCCGGCCGACCACCAGGCCGACTCTCCGGAAGGGGCGTCCGCAGCCGCCCCCGTACCGAGGGCGGCCGGTTCCGAGGCGGGCGCGCCCGATCCCGTCGCGGGCGCGCCCGCCGCCGACCCCGCTACCGGTCCCGGCGCGGGCGCATCCGCCGATCCCCCCACCGGTCCCACTGTCGATCCCGTTGTGGAGATCGAGGTCGCCGTCGTGCTCGGGGCTCCGGCCACCGACGACTGGCCGTACGGGCCGGTGCCCGACGCGCCGGAGGGCGCGGACACGGTGCTGCGGCTGGTGCCGTACCACCGTTGGGGCAATCGCGGCCCCGCCACCATGCGCGTCTGGCTGCCCGTCGCCGACTGACATCCCCCATGGAGAACCCTGTGCGCAAGACCCTCTCCGGCCTGGCCGCCTTAGCCGTCGCGGGCAGCCTGCTGGCCGCCGCGAACCCGGCCACGGCCGTCCAGGATGATCTCGGCATGCCGGTGTTCACCGGCGCCGACCCCGTCCCGGCCGAGCCCGTCCGCTACCAGCCGCGCAAGATGATGGAGGAGATCTACAAGAAGGAGAAGGGCGGCGACTCGTACTGGATCGACCGCATGCTGGCCCGCCCCGGCGACGACCCGGCGGGCACGTGGCTGATGTCGCGGGGCCGGGCGCTGTTCATGAAGGAGCACGACCCGTCGGTCATCGGCTTCGGCGGCAGCGTGGCGTACTGGGAGAGCATCGACAACCGCGACGCCTACAGCGTCTCGCTCGGCACGGACCTCAAGGAGGACGTAAGCAAGCGGTTGCAGATGCCCAGCCACTGGATCGGCCAGTACGCGGGCGGCGATCTGGCCGTGACCGTCAAGAAGTTCATCACGCACGAGAACGTGGCGGTCACCACGCTCGCGGTCACGAACAGGGGCACCGCGAAACTGGAGGTGCCGGTCACGGTGACCTCTCCGTACACGAAGACCGCGGACGGCGACCGTGAGCTGACCGGCGTGGTGGCCGCGAAGAACCGGCTGACCACGATCTTCCCCCGGCTCAGCGGCGACGGCATGAAGGTCGCGGACGGCGCGTTGAAGGGGACGCTCTCGGTCAAGCCGGGCAAGACCGTGTGGACCAAGGTACAGATGGGGTTCGTCACCGAGGAGCTGGCCGGGTCGCGCGGCGAGTATGACGGCTACAAGGGCCGCTCGCCGGAGAAGGCGCTGCGACGGCAGCTGCAGGACTACAACGCCTGGTGGGCGGAGAACCTGCCCTACATCGACGTGCCGGACCCCAACATCAAGAAGTTCGTCTACTACCGCTGGTGGTTGATGCGGTTCAACTTCCTCGACGCCGACATCCCGGGCAACGACTTCCAGTTCCCGACGTCGGTGGAGGGGGCGCTCGGTTACAACAACGCGATCGTGCTGACCGTGCCGATGTTCCTGCAGGATCTGAAGTATCTGCGGGACCCGATCTACTCGTACGGCCCGTGGGTGTCGGCCGGCGAAGTATCGCGTAACTCGAAATATACGGATAACCCGGGTGATCCGGAGAACTGGTCGAACAGCTACACCCAGTACATCTCGGCCTCCGCGCTGGAGAGCTACCAACTCCACGGCGGCCAGCCCGCGATCCTGCGCAACCTCGCCCGCTACGCGGAGAAGGACGTCTACGGGCAGCTCAACGCCTACGACTCCAACAAGAACGGGGTCATCGAGTACGACTGGGAGGCGATGACCGGCAACGACGCCGACGCGGTGTCCTTCCACTACTACAACCGGGCGAACGAGCGGCTTGAGGGCGCCTATGTCTACGCCAACGCGATGGCGGCGGCACAGGCGTACACGCTGATCGGCGACACCGCCAAGGCCGCCGAGCTGCGGGGCGTGGCCGACAAGGTGAAGAACGGCATCCTCACCCTGCTCTGGGACGACCAGAACAAGCTGTTCAAGCACCGCGACCTGCAGACGGGCAACCTGATCCCGTGGAAGGAATCGAACAACTACATCCCGTTCGCCACCGGCCTCGTCCCGACGGACGACCCGAAATATCGGGAGGCGCTCCGCCTATGGGCCGACCCAGCTGAATATCCGATTTTCCCGGCCTATACCGCTAATCAAAAGGACAAGGCGGAGGCGGCCGCGCAGGGGCATCCGGGGTCGAACAACTTCTCGCAGATCAACTCGACCCGGAACTTCTCGCTGTTCTCCAGGGCGCTGCGCGAATACACCTCGCCGTACATCACGGCCGACAAATACAAGCAGTTGCTGTACTGGAACGCCTGGTCGCAGTTCGTCGGCGGCGACACCCGTTACCCGGACGCCAACGAGTTCTGGTCGAACTGGAATCCCGCCACCAAGACCATCGACTACCGGTCGTGGATTCACCATACGATCCTCGGTAGTAGCAACTGGACGGTCATCGAGGACGTGATGGGCCTGCGCCCGCGCTCCGACGGCAAGGTCGAGCTCTGGCCGGTCGACATCGGCTGGGACCATTTCACCGTCAACGGCATCAACTATCGCGGCAGCGACCTGAGCATCGTCTGGGACAAGCCCGGCGACGGCAAAACGCACTATGCGGGCGTGCCCGAGGGTTACTCGATCCTCATCGACGGCAAGCGCAAGGTCACGCTGTCCGGGCTCGCGCACGCGGTCTGGGACCCGGCGACGGGCAAGGTCGAGGGCGGGACGGTCGTGCACGCCGAGGCGGCGCGGTCGATGAAGGCCCCGGCCGAGGTGAAACTGTCAGGTGACCGGGTCGAGGACCTGTTCCAGAAGGCCGGGGTCGATCTCGGCTCCACCCGGCCGAACCTGGTCAAGTCCGCCACGGCCTCCTACGGGGACCCGGCGGGCGCGGTGGACGGGTTCACGATCAACGAGCCGTACTGGGGCAGCAAGGGCTCCGGCAAGGCGCAGGACTGGCTGGAGGTGGACCTGGGCTCGGCCCGGCCCGTCGACCGGCTGCGGCTGTACTTCTACAACGACCGCAAGACCTACAGCGAGCCCGCCCTGTACTCGGTGCAGTACCTCGACGGCTCCACCTGGAAGGACGTGCCCGGCCAGGCCAAGGACCCGGTCTATCCCCGGGCCAACCTCAACGAGGTCCGCTTCAGGTCCCTCACCGCCCAGAAGCTGCGCGTGCTGGTCAGCCATCGGCCGGGCTACTCGACGGGGTTGAAGGAGGTGCAGGCGTACGCGACCGGCTCGGCCCCGCCGTCCACAAGCAACCGGGCTCCGTACGTGCTGGCCGTACAGGACGCGACCTTCAACCGCCCCGGGCAGGCCAGGCTGGACGCGGTCGTCAAGGACGACGGGCTGCCGTCGGGGACGCTCAGCATGACGTGGAGCGTCGTCGACGGGCCGGGCCAGGCGTTCTTCACCGATCCGGCGAGCCCGGCCACGGTCGCGTCGTTCACCGAGGCGGGCACGTACCACCTGAAGCTGACCGCCTCCGACGGCGCCAAGTCGGCGTCCGGCACGGTCGCCGTCACGGTGGGCGCGCTGGGCACGCAGGTGAACGTGGCGCCGTACGCGACGCCGACCGCCTCCTACACCTCGCCGTGGGAGAAGGTGACGGCGATCAATGACGGCATCGAGCCGCCGCGCTCCAACGACGGCGCCAACCCGCGCTGGGGCACCTGGCCGCAGGAGGGCACGCAGTGGGTGCAGCTCGACTGGCCCTCGCCGGTACGGGTGAACAAGGCGGACCTGTACTTCTTCGACGACGGCGGCGGCGTCCGCGTCCCGGCGTCGTGGAAGATCCAGGCATGGGACGGCGACTCCTTCGAGGACGTGACCGGCGCCGCCTCCTACCCGACCGCGGCCGACGCCTACAACACGGTCTCGTTCGACACGGTGACGACGACGAAGCTGCGCGCCGAACTGGTCTCCGGGCCGGCGTCCGTCGGCGTGCTGGAGTGGAAGGCGTACGCGGTGCCGCCGGACTCGGTGCGGCCCGTGTACGTCCCGACGGTGGCCGGCACGCTGCCCCGGCTCCCGGCCAAGGTGGAGACGCTGTACGCGGACGGCGGCCGGGGTCAGGCCGCGGTGACGTGGCAGCAGGTGACCGCCGACCAGGTCAAGACCGGTGGCACCAGCTTCAAGGTCGCCGGGCTCGCCGAGGGTCTGCGCTCGCCCGTGGAGGCCACGGTGTACGTCAGGACGAGTCCGGCGGTGACCATCACCTCGATCGCCGAGGAGGCGGTGCGGACCCGGGCGGGCACCGCGCCGTCGCTGCCGGCGACCGTGGTGGCCACGTACAACGACGGGTCCAAGGACAGCTCGGTCGCTGTCACGTGGGCGGCGATCGATCCCGGTTCGTACGCCTCCCCCGGCACCTTCTCGGTGACCGGCCAGGTGGCGGGCACCACGGTCCCGGCGAGCGCGACGGTGACAGTGGAGTGACCACCACACTAAACCCGATATTTCGCAAATTTTCGGGTAGCTGGGAGCCCTCGCGATCTCATGGAGGGAACCTCGATGGGCTGGAGCTACCGAAAGTCGATCAAGCTCGGGCCGTTCAGGCTCAATCTGTCACGCGGCGGCGTCGGGCACAGCTGGGGCAACCGGTTGTTCCGCGTCACCCGCACGGCGGACGGCCGCCGCACGATATCCGTCAACCTGCCGGGTGGTTTCACCTGGCGCAAGACCACCCGGCATAACTAGCCGGATATTCCGAAGGGCCGGAGGCGATCGCCTCCGGCCCTTTTTTCCTGCCGCTCCCACCTGCGCGTTCTCCGACCGGCTGAAGCGGCCGGGAAAGACAAGACTGCCTCTTCCCGAATTCTCGCCCTAGATTCCTCGGCACCGCCAACCCCCTGAGGAGGATGTTGTGGCTGAGCTATGGGAACTGGCCGCCGGAGATCTGGCGCGGCTGATCGGCGCCCGCGAGGTGTCCGGCCGTGAGGTGGTCCAGGCCCATCTGGCGCGGATCGCCGAGGTGAATCCGCAGGTCAACGCCATCACGGTGGTGCTGGAGGAGCAGGCCCTCGACGCGGCGGACGCGGCCGACCGGGCCCTGCGCGACGGCACGGCGCCCGGCCCGCTCTGCGGTGTCCCCATGACGGTCAAGGAGAACGTCGACGTGGCCGGCTCGGCGACGACACTCGGCATCGTCCCCCTGCGTGACGCCGTCGCCTCGCGCGACGCCCAGCACATCGCCCAGTTGCGCGCGGCCGGCGCGATCCCGATCGGCCGGACGAACATGCCGGAGTTCGGCATCCGCTGGCACACCGACAACGACCTGCGCGGCGCGACCCGCAACCCCTGGTCGGCCGGCCACACGCCGGGCGGCTCCAGCGGCGGCGACGCGGCCGCGGTGGCGACCGGCCTGACCCCGCTCGGCATCGGCAACGACGGCGCGGGCTCGCTGCGCTGGCCCGCCCAGTGCTGCGGCGTCGCCGCGCTGAAGCCGTCGCTGGGCCGGATCGCCCAGCGCGGGCAGGCGTCGCCGTTCGCCTTCCAACTGCTGGCCGTGCACGGTCCGATCGCACGGCGGGTGGCCGACCTGCGGCTGGCCTTCGACCACATGTGCGGCCACGCGCCCGGCGATCCTTGGTACGCCCCGGTGCCCCTGCGGGGCCCCGCCCCGGCGGCGCCGATCGGCGTGGCGGCGGTCACCGGCCTCGACGCGGACCCCCAGGTCACCGCCGCCGTACGGCAGGCGGCCAAGCTGCTCACCGACGCCGGGTACCGGGTGACGGAGAGCCTGCCGCCCGCCCTGGACCGGGCCTCCGAGATCTACGCCCAGATCATGTCCTCCTACAGCCGCGTCCACGAGGAGCAGCCACCCGTCGAGACGGTCGCTTCCAAGGGGTTCGTCCAGTTCTGGGCCGCCTACGAGGAGGTCTGGACGCGAGCGGGCGGGCGGGCCGCCTTCGACCCGATGATGGAACGCGCCGCCATCGCGCGGGCCTGGGCCGACTGGACGGCCTCGACCCCGCTGGTCCTCGCGCCGATCTGCACGATCCCGGCGTTCCCGGTGGGTGCCGACCTCGATCCCGAGTGGCTGGCCGGGTGGCCGGCTGCGCTCCGCATGAGCGTGGTGGCCAACCTGCTGGGGCTGCCGTCGGTCGCCGTCCCGACCGGTCTGGCGGACGGGCTGCCGCAGGCCGTACAGATCATCGGACCGCGCTTCCGCGAGGACCTGTGCCTGGACGCGGCCGCCGCCATCGAGGCCGGAACCCCGCCCCTGACACCGATCGACCCCCGATGACCGTCAAGTCGAGCCAGTGGCGGCCGCGCGGTCGGTGACAGGTCTCAGCGGAGCGCTCTGGCCAGAGGCGTGTCCGCCGCCGGGTCCAACGGCTCGGTCAGCATGAACGGCATCTGCGCCATGAACCTGGGCCTCTCCCCCAGATGCTCCTGGGCGGCGTGCACGGTCAGCGGATGCACCAGGTAGGCGTCGCCCGGCGAGCCGGTCGCCAGCGCCACCGGCCGGTCCTTGCTGGCCGCGTCCACCAGCCCGCCCGCGGTGATGTGGTCGTACACCTGCTGCTCGTCCAGCGCCCCGAAGCTGTCCCGCTGCGACCCCGCCCTGACCCGGGTCGGCGCGTCCGACTCGCCCACCTCCGAGAACAGCATCAGCACCAGGAGGGTATTCGAGCGGACGGTCACCCCCCAGCTGCCGTCAGGCCGCGACACGTTGGCGTCCAGGTGCCAGCCTCGGTCGTCGGCCGGCGGTCGCCGCGGGAAACGGATCGGGATGTTGCCCACCGCGCCACGCGGCTGCCAGCCGCCCTTCCCGCACACCGCGTCCAAGCCCGCCGCCAGCTCGGGCGACCTGACCAACTCGCCGAACGGCCCATACCCGGTCATGTCCGCGGCCCACACCACCGGCTCGCGCCATCCCTCGGGCTCGTCCGGCGACAGGCCGATCTGCTGCCACAGCAGCGCCTGCGTGGCCTCACCCTGCTCGCGCGTTCCGATCGTCAGCTTCACAAAGCCGTCCCGCACGAACGATTCCACCAGTGCCTCCATGCCGCCCACGCTATTCATGGCCGCAACCGCTTTTCGAGCCTGACTTTTGTAAGGCGACTTGCATTTTATCGGTAAGGCGGCTTACATTTTTCGAATGTACGACACCCCGACCGTCTATGAAGAGCTCGTCGCCCGGCTCGGCCCCCCGCTCGGCGTAGAGGAGGCGCGCGTCCACTGGGGCCGGTTGGTGCGCGCCGCCCAGGACGGCGAGACGACGCTGATCACCCGCGAACGCTGGGAATGGGCCGCGCTGGTCCCGCTCTCCGGGGTGTCCGGGCCGCTGACCGGCCTGCCCACCCTGCCGCTGTCAGCGGTCCGCCGCAAGCTCGGCGACCTCGTACGACAGGCCGCCCAGCCGCACGACAGCGGCCCCATACTCCTGACCCGCCACCGCGCCCCCGTGGCCGCCCTGGTCGCCGCCCGCGACCTGGCCGACCAGCGCGAACACCGCCTCGCACCGGAGGACCTGCTGCGCGACGGCAACACCATCCTGTTGACCGAGCTGCCGGGACCGGCCTACTCCGCCGTCGCCCGCGACTCCGACGGCAACCCGATCGCCACCGGCCTGGGCGAGAGCGTCAACGAGGCCCTGCGGCGCCTGCGCCCGCCCGAGGAAGGAGCCTGATCGCTGCCCGCGCCCGCCCGAGGCCGGGGCCTGATCACTTGCCGTCCTTGTCGGAGTCGGCGGAGAAGACGATCGCCCCCAGATAGCCGTCGTCCTCCTCGGTGACCTTCAGCAGCATGCTGTCCTTGTAGATGGTGTCGCCGTCGTTGAAGGTGTCCCGGCCGGTGTGCGCCGCGTACGGCGACCGCGTGAAGACCTTGGTGTTGAGCGCCTCGTCGAACATCACCTGGGTGGTGAGCACCCGCGCGTTGCTGAAATGCACCATCGCGTGGATGTGCACCGTCCGTCCCCGGTACCAACCCGGCCAGATGGTGGTGAACTCCACGACCCCCTTGCTGTTGGTGACCTGGGCCCCGCGCAGGTAGCGCTTGTCGTCCGTCGGGGTCAGGTCGTTCGCGCTGGTCTCACCGGTCGGGGCACCCGTGGGCGGGCCGCCGTTCGGCGGGGCACCGGTCGGCGGGGTACCGCCGGGCCGGCCGCCGCCACCGGTCGACTGCGACTCCGCTCCCGAGTAGAGCCCGGCCGCGTCGCAGTGCCAGATCTCCACCACGGCGTTCCCCAGCGGCTTGCAGGTCTCGCTGTCCTGGACCTTGACCGCCAGGCGCAGCCGCGTCCCCTTCCGGTCTTCCCGGATGTCGCTGCGGATCTTGTCCGCGTCGAAGTAGTAGGGGCCCTGCGTGGTGGTGGCGGTCAGCGTGCAGGTGTTGGCGTCGGCGAACAGGGCGGTGAGATCCTTGGACGTGGTCGCCGTAGGAGACACGCTCGCCCCTGTCGAGGTGGTCACCGCCGGCGCGTCCTGGCCGCAGGCGGCGAGCAGGCTGCCCAGTCCGAGCGAGCTGACCCCGGTGATCAGCCGCCGCCGGCTGACGCGCTGGCCCTCATGATCGTGTCCCACGTGGTCGCCTTCCGAAGAGTCGAACTTCCCTTACGCCAGCAAAGTTAAGAAACACCCCTTGGGACGCCATTTGCGGCGGATGAACTTTTCATGAGTCTCTGCCAGGACAAACCAGGACAAGACCTCCCGGACGGGCCTTGGCTTGCTACTGTCCTCTTAGCCGGGTGGGAGCGAGGGAGATGACACATGAATGACACGCCCCGACGGCCAGGGGTGTCGGCCAACGCTCCCAGCGTCGCCCGCATGAACGACTACTTCCTCGGCGGCAAGGACAACTTCGCCGCCGACCGCGAAGCCGCCGCGCGGGTCCTGGCGCTGATCCCCGACGCCAAGCTGATGGGCGAGTACGTCCAGGAGTTCCGCGAACGGGTCGTGCGCTACCTGGTCGAGCAGGGTGTCACACAGTTCGTCCATGTCAGCTCCGGGCTGCCGACCAAGCGGAACGTCCACGATGTGGCCCAGTCGCTCGACCCGGACGCCAACGTCGTCTACGTCGCCGACGACCCGGTCGCGCTCAACCACGCGCGGGCGCTGCTGGCCACCAACGAGCGCACGGGAGTGATCGAAGGGGACATCCTCCACCCCGACGCCATGCTGGACCATCCCACCCTGAGCCGACTGATCGACTTCGACCGGCCTGTCGGCGTCCTGATCTTTGGCGCGCTCCAGTACATCCCCGACGAGGACGGCCCGTTCGAGCACGTGGCCCGGCTGTGCGAGCGGCTGGCGCCCGGGAGCTTCCTCTGCCTCACCCACGCCGTCTTCGACGGCCGCCCCGAGATAGCCGAGCAGATCGCCGACGTCTTCCGGGAGGCGCTCAACCGGCCTAAGGGCGGCCCGCGCAACCGCGACCAGGCGGTGCGCTTCTTCGACGGGCTGGAGCTCGTCGAACCCGGCTTCATCTACGTCCGCAAGTGGCGCTCCAGCACCCCGGTCTCCGACCAGGAGACGAAGCGAGCCTGGGTCCTGGCCGGAGTCGCCCGCAAACCGTAGTCCGCTACCGCTCCGGGACCGAGCCGCTCGCCGCCCGCACCCTGATCTGGCCGAGCGCGGCGTGGCTGGCCCGGATGTCGGAGATCAGCACGTACGCGACCAGCAACAGCCCGAGACAGAGAGCGTCGGCCCCCCACCAGGGAATCTCGGCGAGCAGCAGATAGCCGTCACTGTCGCTCAGCGACCTGATCACCACCGTCACCGCCGCCACTACCACGGTGACCATCAGCCAGCTCCGCAGTCGGGGTAGATTCCCCTTGTTCCACAGCCGGATCCGCCAGCTCATGAACACGGTGAGCACGCCGAGCAGCGCGCAGAACCCGATCAGCCACCACGGCAGCGCGAAGGCGGTCTGCTCGGCGATCTGCGCCTGCGTGGTGCGCAGCTCGGTCTCGGCCTTCCGCTTGGCCACCATGGCGGCGTCGAGCTGCTTCTGCAGCTGGGCCACGCTCTGGCGCGTCTCCTGACGCGGCGGCGTGGGGACGTCAGTCGGCAGCATCCGCGCCACGACGGTCAGCATGATCGCCACGAAGGACAGCGCCAGGACGATGGACATGAACAGGTCGATGAAGCGCAGGTCGAGCGGCGGCGCGAACGATCTGACGGCCCGCTTCCTCACTGCTCCCTCACCAGCGTGTACTTCTGCGGCCGGCTCTCGGCGGCGCTCAACCGCTCCACCGCGGTACGCAGCGCGTCCAGGCCCTTGACCAGCTCCTCGGTCCTGCCCCTGGACTGGGACAGCTCCTGGGTGAGCCCCGTCATGGCGGGCGCCACCTGCTTGACCGGCAGGCGCGCGATGTAGATGAGGAACACCTCGTCGGCGGCCACCACGCTGGCCCGCTCCGCCCGCTCGATCAGCGCCATCCCACCGAAGGCGAGCACGCTCAGGAACAGCGCGACCAGGGTGACACCGAACGCCGACGCCAGCTCGGGCAGCACGTGCTGCTTGAGCGCGGTGATCAGCACGCTGGGGTCCCCCTGGTTGTCCAGGGCGTTCGAGAAGGAGCTGACCATCGCGGCCATCGTCAGCGCGGTGCCGATGAACCCGAACACCGGCAGCGCCCAGATGAGCGCGTGGTCGAGGTGGTGCTTGTTGGCCATCTCACTGTCGTCCAGCGCGGACCGGGCGCCGAGCACCGCCTCACAGTCGTTCCCGGCCTCGGCCGCCTCCTTGAACAGCTTGAGCCGCCGCCCCACCAGCGTGTCCTCGTTCGGCTTCACCGCCTGCACGTTCGCCACGGCCCGCGCCGTCGCGGCACTCTCCCGCTGGATATCCGGTACGGCCCTGACGAGCCGGAGAACGGTGGTCAGGAACACCGCGATGATCAGCGTGACCACGACCTCCGCGGCCGGCGGAGCCGTGGTCGCACCCACGGACACCAGCAGCGTTTCCACCGCTCCGGCCACGAACAGCAGCGCGGAGACCATCAGGCCCACCACAGGCGCGAACGCCGAGTGACGCCAGCCGTACTTTGACACCCTTCAACCCCACTCCGGCCCACAAACTTGTCAAAGGACTACCTAAGCACACGTAAAGCAACCATTGGGTTACGGAGGGCAGATCGGCTCGCTGAGTTTCGACCGCCGAGCCGGCCGGCTACCTGCTCCTCGTGGTCGAATGCCTGGTCGCTCCAGATACCGAGTGATTTCTCCGAATATCATCGGCTCGAGATCAGTCCATGACGCCCATGAGTTCGGCCGCGTGCGCGCGGGGGACGGGGGATGCGTGAGCGCCTGGCGACCGTTGGCCGATTCGCTGAGCCCGGAGATGCGGCACCTCACCCGCGAACTGCGCGTCATGAAGGACCGCACCTCGCTGAGCCTGGGGCAGCTGGCGAAGAAGACCGCGTGCAGCAAGTCGGCCTGGAGCCGCTACCTCAACGGCCAGGCGCTCGCCCCGTACGCGGTGGTGGCCGCGCTGGGCGAGTTGGCCGATGCCGACCAGGCCCGGCTGCACGCGCTGTGGGAGCTGGCCGCCGAGTCGGGCGGCCGCGCCGGCGAAGGGGCGTACACGGCGACCGGCGACGGCCCCGGAGTGGACGAGGAGGATGACGAGGGGGAGGATGACGCGGAGTCGACCATGCCCTTCAGGGTGGTCAGGGACTCCTCACCGACTCGGCGGTGGCTCGCGATCCTCGCCATCGGGGTCGTGGTGGTGGCCATCGGGCTGGTGGTCGCGGTGCTGACCGGTGCGATCTCCCGCCCGGTGGCCTCGCCGACCGGGCCGCGTACGCCCACCCCGGCGGGCAGCTGCCAGGCGAGCGACTGCACCGGTCGGACGGCGGAGCCCTTGGGCTGCGCCCGCGACGCCGTCGTCACCGCGTACGTCCAGGTGGACTACGCACGGCTCGAACTGCGCTACAGCGCGGTGTGCCGGGCCGCGTGGGCCGTGCTGACCGGCGCGCGCCGCTACGACCGGGTCAACGTCACCGGTGACGCCGGCGCGGAAGCCAAGGGCAAGGACCGCGCCGGCTCCGCCGCCGCCACGCCCATGGTCGCCGCGGCCGGGCCGGAGGTGGGCTACGCCTGCGCCGAACTCACCAGCGGCGCCCGGAAGTGTGTGGCCGCGCGGCGCTGAGCTCACCAGCGGCGCCCGGAAGTGCGCTGAGCCGGGGTCGGGTGTCCCGGGATTTCCCGGTCTTCCGGGCGTCCCCGCAGGTCGGAGGCGGGCCGTCCCACGGTTTCCCGCGTACTGGGTGATCCATGTACTTCCCTCGCCAGGGCGGCGACGATTCACCCGCCCGTGAATCGGCGGCGCTTCCCGACAGGAAGGACTCCCACGTGTTCAGGTTTCGCCGGCGGCCGGTGGCCGCCTTGGTGGCCGTCTTCGGCTTAGGCATGGTTCCGGTCGCCTGGGCCGATGGCCCGTACCTCGCGGTGAACGGGGTCCCGCTGGCCGGGGGCAGCGTGACCGCGCCCTTCACCGCGGACCTCGTCGATCCGGGCGTGGTGACCGACGGCGTGAAGTTCCTGCTGGACAACGCCTACCTCGGCAAGGACACGACCGCGCCGTACCAGTGGACGGTCAACGCTTCGACCGGTGGCCACGAGCTGAAGGCGAGATGGAGCGCGGCCGGGACCACGGTCTCCGCCGAGGCCACGTTCACCGTGACCACACAGCCACCCACTCCGACCCCGACCCCGACTCCCACCACAACCCCCACGCCGACTGTCACGCCCACACCGACACCCACCGTCACGCCCACGCCGCCCGCCGACGGTGAGGCGCGCACCGGCCTCGATCTGACGGCCGGCAACCGCCGTACCCCCGTGGCAGGGCTCTACGACTGGTCCAAGGCGGGCTACCGGGAGGGCGCGCCCCTCCCCGGCGCATCCGACTACACCACCGACACCGCCTGCCGCCTGACCCCCGCGACGCTGGCCGCCACGTACAACGTGCTCCCCGGCGACGGCGGCGACGACACCGCGGGCCTGCAGGCGGCGATCGACTTCGTACGGACACAGTGCTCGCCCACCGCGTCCCCGAACAAGCTCAGCTCCATCCAGCTTCCCCAGGGCGAACTGCTGGTGACCGGCGAGATCAAGGTGGACGCCGACTACCTGGTGATCACCGGCGCCGGCGCCGACCCGGCCACCGGAACCAAGATCGTGTACCGGCCGGGCTCCGCCACCATGTACGACACCCTGACCTCCGACGGCTCCGACTGGGACCAGTCCGCGATGGAGTGGGGCAAAGCCAACGGCGGCTGGCTGTGGCCCGGCCGCGGGCTGTTCCGGGTCGAGTCACGGTGCGTGGCGGCCCAGTACCGGGTCGGCGCGCAGGCCGGCTGCCCCGGCGCCGGAACCGCCGACGAGGACGACGAGACCTACGACGACGCCCCGGCCAACCGCAAGGACATGTTCGAGGGCACGGTCAACGCGCACTGGGTGTCGGGCGTCAAGCTGCGCGCCATGCCCGGCACGCCGGGATTCGCCGGCAAGACCGGCCAGGACACGGTCTACCTGAGCACGAGCACCTCGGCGGCGCTGATGGCGGGCATCAAGGTGGGCGGCTACGTCAACGTACGCGCGGCCAACACGCGCAACTTCTACGCGCAGATGACCGTGCCCGCCGGCAGCGGCGAGATGGAGAACCTGCACATGCGGCAGCAGCTCTTCAAGGTCAAGGCAGTCGACACCACCGCGAAGACCGTACAGCTCGACAAGCCCCTCGAATTCGACGTGCCGGTCGACTCGACCTCGGACGGCTCCGCGGCCATCGACGACACCGTGTACGCCTCCAAGGTCGCGCCGCTGATCGACCCGGTGGTGGGCGTCGGGTTCGAGAATTTCTTCCTCACCCAGGACATGCCCGGCCTGGACGAACAGGCCGCCGTGCACAACTACGGCAACATGGCGCCGGCCGCCGAGATGCACGGCATCGTCGTCAAGCACGCGGCCGACACCTGGATCAAGGGCATCCGCACGCACATGACCGGGTCGCACCCCATCGTCACCGAGGAGGCCAAGAACCTGTCGGTGGTCGACAACACGCTCGACGGCGCCTGGAACAAGGGCAAGGGCGGCAACGGCTACCTGCGCGGCTCGCGCGTGTGGGACTCGGTCTACGCCGGGAACACCACCACCGGCCTGCGGCACTTCACCTTCCAGTGGTCGGCCTCCGGCAACGTGGCGATCGGCAACAAGTTCGACTCCGACATCAACCTGCACGGCGGCTGGGAACGCAACAACCTCTTCGAGCTCAACCGGAGCACGGTGCCGTACGACCACAGGTCCGGCAGTTGCACCGCGCGCTGCGGGGGCGAGGGCGGCGGCACGGACGACGGCACGTGGTTCCCCGTCTACTGGTCGGCCGGTCCCAAGGCCGTCAAGTGGTCCGGCGCGTCGGGGCCGAACAACGTGCTGTTCAACAACGTGCTGAAGAAGCAGGCCGACGGGCCGGCCGCACCGTACGAGGACTACTACCCGAGCCCCACGACGATCTACCGCTTCGGCTGGAACGGGACCGGCTGGCAGCACCTCGACGTCGGCGGCGTCCCGATCACCGACTGGGCCGGCAACGAACGCCGCGACTACACCGGCGGCCACGGCGTGGACGCCACCGGAACCGACACACAGTCGTCCCTCTTCCTCACCGTCATCCCTTAAGGAGCTCTCACGGTGTTACAACGCTTATCGCGGCTATTAGCGGTTCTCTCTGGACTCATCGTCATCCTCTCCCTTCTGACCGGAATCTCGGCGGCGGCCGAGCCTGCCCCGCCGCCCACCACCCCCGCCGGCAGCGTCCCCGCCGCCGACGCGGACTGGGACACTCCACTGACCGGTTCCCGGCTCAAGGTGCATGACGGCTGCTCCGCCGGGGCCGTGAAGCTCTTCGGGGGACGGAAAGACGGCTGCACGAAGCCGAAGGCCGTCGGCCTCACCACACGAAAGGCACGCACGGCCACCCGCGCGGCCGCCACGTCGCTGCCCGCCGGGTGCGCGGCCTCTCCGGAGGGGGCCTGGCATTTCATCAGCCGGGTGGAGGTGTGCGCGCGAACCCCGCTGCAGGCGGCCAAGGTCTACAACCGGGACCGCACCGAGCAGGTGGGCCAGCTCAACTACTTCGTGACGCAGTACTGGCACGCCGAGGTCAACGCCGATGGCCGGGCCATGAACACCTGGAGCTACGAGGCCGAGGTCGTCGCGATCCCCCTGGGCAGCTGGGGCGAGGTGGACGGCGCCGGCGTCGCGGCCAAGGCGTTCTACTGCGAGAAGCTCGGCGTCAAGCCGTCCTGCCCGAGGGTGCTCGACGACGGGAGCGACTACAAGGAGTTCCCGCGCGGTGATGGCCTGCCCACGCACCCGCTGGTGTACGACACTCCGGTGCGCGGCACCTGGACCACCGACACCGTCGTGTCGGCCCGGAGCGGTGAGGTGTCCTGGGCGACGGTGCTCGGCCGGGTGGAGATCGTCTTCCCGGACCACCCGGATCAGCCCGCGATGTCGGTGCTGGCCACCGAGCCGGACATCCGCTGCGACGGGATCGACTCCACCATCAAGGACGCCGGTTGCGTGTTCCCGCAGCAACCTGACGTGATGACCTTCGCCCTTGATAACAGAGAGGTACAGGAGCACGCGCTGCACATCCGCGACGCTCAGCGACGGCGCGGCGTGCCCGGCATGAATGACGGCGGCCCTGCCCCCGGCGAGCCGGGCGGCGTCCCGCTCACGCGGGGCGACAAAGACGACGCCAATCGGAAGCTCGCCTGCCCGGACAGCCTGCCGCGTCCACCGGGTGGTCTCGACAGTTGCGACGAATATCCCTTCAACTCCACGGGAGAGGGCGCGGGCGCGAAGAAGGGAGTCTCATGCCGGATGATCGACAAAGCACAGAACAGCAAGGGCGGTACCAACCTCAATCTCTTCTATCAGAACCACCACGTCCTGAAGATCGACAATCCCGCCGATCCCACGGAGAAGGGCGACGCGTTCTACGTTCAGATCACCGGCAAGTACAACGCGGTATCCCCACGCGCCTGGGCACCCAACGCCGATCACACGTGCGGCTACCCCGACCTGTACATTCCCCCGCCCGCCCCGCTGACGGACCTGGACCTCTCCGCGGGCAACCGCCGTGGGCTCCAGATCGGCCTGCGTGACTGGTCCAAGGCCGGATATCTGGATGGCGGCGACCTCCCCGGCGCCGGGGACTTCAACCCGAACGGCGCGTGCGCCATCACCTCCGCCGCCATGCAGAGCCAGTACGGAGTGCGGCCCAACGACGGGCAGGACGACACCGGCGGCATCCAGAACGCCATCGACCACATCAAGACAGCGTGCTCACCGAGCGCCGGGTATCACTTTCTCAGCCAGATCACCCTTCCGGCGGGGACGCTCAACGTGACCCACCAGATCTACGTGGACGCCGACTACACGGTGCTCCGCGGCGAGGGCTCCGATCCCGGCACCGGCACCCGAATCGTCTACACCCCCGATGCCAACACCCGATACGACAAACTCACCGCCGACGGAGCGGACTGGGACGAGGACGCGATGACCGTCGACCGCGGGGACGGCAATGCCGAACCCGCTCCCGGCGGATGGATCTGGCCGGGGCGCGGCCTGTTCCGGGTGCAGGCCAGAGAGCGCCATCCCGACTACGAGAACGGCTGGAAGGCGGCGCCGCAGAACCGCAAGGACATCTTCGAGGGCACGGTGAACGTGCACTGGAAGGTCGGCGCGAAGCTCAAGGAGAGCGCGAAGTGGGGTGAGGGACTCGCCGCGCGGACGGGCGACATGACGATCACCCTGGCCGACAGCACCAACAGCAAGATCATGGCGAACTTCAAGGCCGGCGCGTACGTGAACATCCGCGCCGCCAACACGATGAAGTTCTACCAGCAGATGGAGGCCGTGCCGACCGAGCACGAACTCCAGAACCTGCACATGCGGCAGCAGATCTTCAAGATCACGGCGGTCAACGGCAAGACCATCACGCTGGACAAGCCGCTGGAGTACGACGTACCGGTCAACTCCACCTCCGACGGTTCGGACCCCATTCCCGGGCTCGACAAGCCCTTCGACTCCAAGGCGTCGCCGATCGTCGATCCGGTCTTGGGGGTGGGGATCGAGAACCTGTACTTCACCCAGGACATGCCCTCCGAAGAGGCCGCCTCGGCCAGCCACAACTACGGCAACATGGATCCGGCCGGGGAGATGCACGGCATCGTGCTGAAGTGGGCGATCAACGGCTGGGTCAAGGGGGTCCGGTCGTACATGACCGGTTCCCACGCCATCGTGACCGAGGAGGCCAAGAACCTTTCGGTGATCAACAACTACCTGGAAGGCTCATGGAACAAGGGCAAGGGCGGCAACGGCTACTTCCGCGGCTCCCGTGTCTGGGACTCGGTGTACGCCGGCAACGCCACCCGCAATCTGCGGCACTTCACCTTCCAGTGGTCGGCCTCCGGCAACGTGGCCATCGGCAACGACTTCGACTCCGACCTCAACCTGCACGGCGGCTGGGAGCGGGACAACATCTTCGAGCTCAACCGCGTCAACACGCCGTACGGGCACCGGCCGGGGAGCTGCTACAGCAACTGCGGTGACGAGGGCGGCAGCCCACCGGACGACTCACAGTGGTTCCCGATCTGGTGGGCCGCGGGAAAGAAGGCGGTGAAGTGGTCCGGATCATCCGGCTACAACAACATCTTCTTCAACAACATCATGAAAAAGCAGCTCGATTCCAGCAATAACGCATCGATCACCTACTACCCCGACCGCACAAAGATGTACTCCTTCGGCAGCACGCTCATCGACGGCACCCTGCCTACCTGGAAGCACCTCACGGGGCCGGACGGCGCCGGCCCGATCGCGAACTGGGCCGGGTACGAGCGGGACGACTTCTGCACGGGCAATCGTGGCGTGTGGTGCGAGCCCATGAGCGGCAAGTCCCTGTTCCTGAACAACGTGCCGTCGTCGTGGCCGGACAACACCGGCTGATCGGCGCTCGGACCTGGAATCGCAGGTGAACGGCCATCACGTGATCATCTGGAGGTCACGTGATGGCGCCCCGAGCGGAGGAGAGTCACGACGCATAGATGGAGTCGTCTGTGCGCGGCATCGCCGAATCCCGCGTCCCCGCACTCACAAGCGTCACATCAGCCCTGGCCAAGGTAAATTTTTTGTGCGGTATGTCACGCTGCGGCTATGTTCCGCCTACACTCCTCAGATGCGTTACGTCCCTTTTGTCCTAGTTTTTGCTGCCACGATGGCGTATTCAGCCACGCCCGCGGCAGCCATCACCAACGGCTCGGACGACGGTGACGCCCACCCGGAAGTAGGGGCCCTCGTCGCTGAGAAGCCACACTCCGACGGTACCTGGGCGTACTGCACCGGCACCCTCGTCTCGCCGACGGTCTTCCTCACCGCCGCGCACTGCGGGGAGCGGAATCAGAAGACGGCCCAGGTCTCCTTCTCCCATCACTACACACGCGGCGACCAGCTCTACTCCGGCCGGTACATCCCCGACCCGCGGTTCACGATGAACTCGGATCTGCACGACATGGCGGTCGTCGTCTTCGACAAGCCCGTCACGGGCATCCGCCCGGCCCAGTTGCCGGAGGCGGGCATGCTCGACCGCCTGAAGGCCGACGGCAAGCTGAAGTCCGCACATTTCACCCCCGTCGGGTACGGCGCCCTGTCCCCGACCAAGGAAGGTCACGGCTCCCAGGCCAAGGGAGGTCAGGGCGAGCAGTGGCATTACACCGACACGCGCCGCCAAGCGTCCATCTCCTTCGAGAACCTGTCCGGCAAATGGCTGGACCTGTCCCTGGCCTCCAATGGGGACGGCAGCACCTGCTTCGGCGACTCGGGCGGCCCGAACTTCCTGGGCGGCCCCGACTCGCATCTCCTCGTGGCCACGTCGATCAGCGGGGCCGACGACGCCTGCAAGGGAACCAACTACGACTATCGCCTGGACAAGCCGACGGCCCGGCAGTTCCTCGGCAAGTACGTCACCCTTCCCGAAGCCGCCGACCTCCGGTAGTTCCGCTGGACGTGTCCGGGGCAGGCCTTCCCGGCACGATCATGCCGGGTCACAGGCCGGTCCCGTCGAACGGATCGCGTAGGTCGTCATCGATCATCATGTCCAGATCAGCCCGCACCTCGCCCCAGTCAACGGCCGGGGCGCTGGCGAAGACAGCCTGTGCCTCAGCTGTGGGGACGAACTGGCGCACACTCACCTCGGTCGGACGAGGCTCCGGAGCATCCATGGCTGATGATATCGGCCGTGCCACGGCGTCATGTCCCGACAATGATCGACGCCCCAGCGGGATGAAAGCTGCAACAAGAACACGCAGGCGAAGCCCCAAATAAGAACGCCCGAGCGAAGCGAAGGCCCTACAGGGGTCGGGACCAGGCCCGACTGGAAGAAACCGCCTGAAGCCCCCAAGCGCGAAGCGCCAAAAGAGGCGAAGCCGATTGGCCCGACGCTGGGGGTCCGGGGGTTATCCCCCGGGGTAAACAACGAGGAGGCCGCGGGGAGCGAGCCCCCGTAGGGGGCGAGCGACCATACCAACCCCGCCAACGAGTGGAGCTATGGGGATTCGAACCCCAGACCCCCTCCATGCCATGGAGGTGCGCTACCAGCTGCGCTATAGCCCCTTGATGCGATCTCAGTGTATAGGAATCCGGGCGTGGCTGTGTCACACACGATCCCCCGTGATACGTCTTAAGTCTCATGTCGACCTTCGAAGACCACCGCGGCCTGCTGACCGGCGTCGCCTACCGGATCCTGGGCAGCGTGGCCGATGCCGAGGACGTGGTGCAGGAGGCGTGGCTGCGCTGGTCCGGCGTGGATGAGACGACCGTCGCCGATCCCAAGGCGTACCTGGTGAGGATCGCGTCGCGGCTGGCCATCGACCGGCTGCGGTGGGCGAAGTCGCGACGCGAGTCGTACGTCGGCCCGTGGCTGCCCGAGCCCATCAGCACCGCGCCCGACGTGGCGGAGCACGCGGAGCTGGCCGATTCCGTCGAGTTCGCGCTGCTCGTGGTGCTCGAAACGCTCTCGCCGCTGGAGCGGGCGGTGTTCGTGCTGCGGGAGGCGTTCGATCTGCCGTTCTCCGAGATCGCCGAGGTGATCGGCCGGGCCGAGCCCGCCACGCGGCAGCTGGCCAGGCGCGCCCGCGATCACGTACAGGAGAAGCGGCCCCGTTTCGACGTGGACCGCGGCGAGCGGCGGCGCATCACCGAACGCTTCATCCGCGCCTCCACCAGCGGTGACCTGGACGGGTTGATCGAGTTGCTGTCCACCGACGTGATGTTGGTGAGCGACGGCGGCGGCAAGGCCCGGTCCCCGCTGCGCGCCCTGACCGGCGCCGCGAACGTGACGCGCTTCCTGACGTCCATCGCCACCCCCGAAGGCATCGCCAAGTTCATGGCCTCGATCGGCACAAGCGACTTGGTCACCTTGTCGTACGGCCTGGCGAACGTGAACGACGCACCCGCCGTGGTCGTCTCAGCCGGGGACCGCGTCGTCACCGTCATCTCCCTGCTGGTCACGAACGGCAAGATCGACACCATCTACCTCATCGCCAACCCGGACAAGATCACCCACATCGACGTCCCGTCCTGACGCCCTCAAAGGCGCTCCGCCAGAACGACCAGCACGGGCAGAGCGGCGCCAGACCCGCCCAGCACCGTGCCGAACGCCTGCGCGGTCACCTTCTCCAGGTTCGCCGGCTGGGCCGAGGTGTGAGGTAGTTTCACCCCATCATGTGCTACGACAACGATGCGAAACCGCCCGTCCACGCGGCCCCCATCACCGGAACAAGCACCTCCGACATCAGGCTGACCTCGGCCGACGGCACCGTGTTCGCCGCCTGTGAGGCCCGTCCCGACGACGTCCGCGGGCCGGGCGTGGTCATCCTGCCCGACCTACGCGGGCTGCACGACTTCTACAAGCAGCTGGCCGTACGACTGGCGGAGCAGGGTCATCCGGCCATCGCCATCGACTACTACGGCACGACCGCCACCGACGACGAGCGGGGCGAGGACTTCCCCTTCATGGAGCACGTCTCCAAGATCAGCAGGGAGACCATCCAGGACGACATCATGGCCGCGGCCGACCGGCTGGGCAGGCCGGCGGTGGCGCTCGGGTTCTGCGCGGGCGGGCGCAACGCGTTCTTGGCGTCGGCGCCGCGCTTCGGGCTGGCGGGCGTGATCGGCTTCTACGGCGCGCCGGGCATCGTGGGGCCGTACGGTCCGGGGCCGACGCAGCACGCGGCCGAGCTGGGCGCGCCGATCCTGGGCCTGTTCGGGGGCGCCGACGAAAAGATCACCGGTGAGCAGGTGAGCGAGTTCGGCGCGGCGCTGACGGAGGCGGGGGTGGCGCACGAGCTGATCACCTACCCGGGCGCCCCGCACGGCTTCTTCGACGCCACCGCCGCCGGGCACGAGGATGCCTGCGCCGACGCCTGGCAGCGGGTGCTCACCTTCCTCAAAGACAAGGGGTAGCGCGGCCAGGCGTCCGAGCTTCCCCGCGACACCAGCTTCAAGCCGAGCGGCCTTACACCGGCTGCGCCTCGCGTGCCCGGCCGAGCGCGGCCACGACGGCCTCGATGTCCGCGGCGGTGGTGCGGTAACTGGTCAGGCACAGGCGGATGCCCGGGCGCCCGGCCAGCTGGACGGTGCTGACCCAGGCCTCGCCGCCGGCGACCACGCGATCGGCCACGGCCGCGTGCCAGGCGGCGCTGTGCTCGCGTCCGTCCCGTTCGGCATCGGGGTCGGCGACGCAGATCACCGGCAGCGGGGTGTCGTTGATCCGCCGCCATCCCTCCTCCCGCAGCCGGCGCCCGAGCAGCTCTCCGAGCCGGACGTCGCGCTCCAGCTGTGCGGCGTGGGCGGGACGCCCGGCGGCGGCCAGCCCGAGGAACACCTTCAACCCGGCGAACCGGCGTGACCACTGCACGCTGGTGGCATAGGGGTCGGACGCGCCCTCGCTCTCGTCGGGCATGTACGACGTGCTCGCCCGGAAGCTGCTCGCGAGCGCGTCCGGATGCCGGGTCAGGAACATGCCCGCCCCCATGGGCGCAGACAGCCACTTGTGCGCGTCCACTGTGACACTGTCGGCGAGCTCCACACCGGCCAGCAGCGGGCGCAGCCGGTCCGACAGCGCGATCGCGCCCGCCCAGGCGGCATCGACGTGGAAGTGCACGCCCCAGATCGAGGCGAGTAAGGCCAGCTCGGGCAGCGGGTCGATCGCGCCACCGGCCGTGGTGCCGGCGGTGCCGACCACGAGGAAGGGGGCGAATCCCGCCGCGATGTCGGCCGCGTACATCTCGCGCAGACTTATGAGGTCCAGCCGGTGCCCCGCGTCAACGGGTACGAGCCGGACGGCGTCGCGTCCGAGCCCTGTCATGTGGGCGATCTTGAGCCAGGCCAGATGGCTCTCGGCCGAGGCGTACATCACCGGCTGCCCCGGCAGCCCGAGCAGTCCCGAGCGCGGATAACCGTCGAACGCCCGGGTCAGGGCGATGACGACGGCGGTCAGGTTCGCCTCGGCGCCGCCGACGGTGAAACTGCCCTCCGTGGCGTCGGGCAGGCCGAGCCGGCCCGCCATGAACCGCAGCACGTGGCGCTCCATCTCCACCGCGGCCGGGGCGTGACTGTAGGCGGCGAGCTGCGGATTGACCCCGGCGGCCAGCAGTTCGCCGGCCACTCCCCACCACGTGGGTGTGGGGTTGAACAGGCCGAAATAGCGTGGGTGCGTGGTGTGCACGCCCCATCGGCGCAGCATCCCCGTCACGTCCGCGACGGTGTCCTCAGCCGGCGCCGCCCGCTCGAAGTCGTAACCGGACAGCCAGTCGCGTATCTGCGCGGTGCCCGGCTCGGCGGGGGCGACAGGGCCGTCCGCCACGCTCCCGGCGTGCCGCACGACCAGCTCCGCGACAGCCGCCAGCAGCCGCGCGCCCTCTTTCTCTCCCGCGTCCAGCGGTCCCGTCTCCTCCATGGCTTCACTCTCGCGGCGGCACCGGTTCCGCACTAGTGGCAGAAATGACGAGTTCCACTAGATTTCTGCCATGGGACGGATCAAGGTGGTCGTGCCGGTGCTGGACGCGAGCCCGCTGTTCGAGCTGGCGGTGCCCTGCGAGGTCTTCGGCCGGGACCGGCGCGACCTGACCCCCGACTGGTACGAACTGAGCGTCTGCCAGAGCGCGGACGGTGCGCAGGAGTCACTGAACGGCCTGTGGCTGCGCGCCCCGAACGGGCTGGAAGCGCTGCGCACCGCCGATCTGGTCGTGGTGCCCGCATGCGGGGACGGTTCCTACCGGCCACCGCGGGCGCTGATACGCGGACTGGTCGAGGCGCACGAGAGGGGAGCCCGGATCGCCGCCCTGTGCTCGGGCGCCTTCGTCCTGGCCGCGGCGGGCCTGCTCGACGGCCGGGTGGCCGCCACCCACTGGATGCACGCGGACGAACTACGGCGGCTCCACCCCCAGGTCACCGTCGATGAGCGAGCCCTGTACGTCGACGACGGCGACATCCTGACCAGCGCGGGCACCGCGGCCGGCATCGACCTGTGCCTGCACATCGTCCGCAACGACTTCGGCGCCGCCGTCGCCGCCGAAGTCGGCCGCCGGATGGTGATCGCGCCCCAGCGGGAGGGCGGCCAGGCGCAGTACGCCTCTCCCGCCGCCCCCATGGCCGCCCCGAACCACAGTCTCGCGCCCGTGCTGGAGTGGGCGCTGGAGCGGCTGGATGAGCCTCTCACCATTCCCGGCCTCGCCGGGCGGGCCTCAATGAGCACCAGGACCTTCGCCCGCCGCTTCCGTCACGAGATCGGGCTGTCTCCTGGGCGCTGGCTCAAGCAGCAGCGGCTGGCCAGGGCGCGGGAACTGCTGGAGACCACGTGCTGGCCTGTGGACACTGTGGCCGAGCGTTCGGGCTTCAGCACCGGCAACGGCCTGCGCCAGCACTTCACCCACGCGCTCGGCACCACCCCCTCGGCCTACCGGCGCGCCTATCAGGGAGCCAGGCTCAGCGACAAGAACAGGTAGTACGCATGGTCAGCGCGGCATCCTCCAGAGCCAGCTCGACCGTGACGACCCCGAGCTCCGCCGTACCCCGGACATGCGTGCCCCCGCACGGGATCGAGGTCTCCCCTTCAGGCAGCGCGCAGTGCCACGTACGGCGAGCCGTCAGCCCGGGCCCCGGCACGTCGAGCCAGACCGCCGCGTCGGCCGCGACCCACGCCTTGAGCCGGTCGTTCACCTCCGAGGCGACCTGCGAGAGATCCAGCCCCTCGGCGGAGAAGCCCTTCTTCCTCAGGGACTTGCCGAGCCGGTAGACGTCCTCGCTGCCGAAGGGGGAGATCAGCGACGAGGTGATCGCGCTCTGGTCGAAGTCCGGGTGGCCGAGCCCGTCCAGCGCCGCGGGCTTGCGCCAGTGCCCGGCGAGGGCGGCGTTCAGGGCGAGCGCGGCCAGGTGGCAGGCGGTGTGACCGGCAGACAGGGCCGCCCGATGGCCGGGGTCCACCTCCAGCGCGACCTCGGTCCCCACGGGCAGCGGGGTGTCGGTCACGTGGACGACCAGCCAGGCCCAGCCCTCGGTGCCCCGGCGTACCGGGATGTCGGGTCCGAGGAAGATCTCGCCGGTGCCCGACTGGGCCCCCGTGACGCAGTCGGCCACCGGCAGCCCGCCGATCGTGCCCCGGTCGGCGGGCTGGTCCGGCCAGGTGTGATCGAGCGGGTGGAACGGTGTTTCGGCGACGACGAGACCGTGCCGGCCCCCCGCCGGCACGGCCCCGACGATTTCCGAGCGGCCACTGACATGACCGTCGGGGAAGGTGACAACTGTCGAGTTCATCCGCCCATTCTGGCAGGGACAGGCTTGTTCACCGGCAGGGACTCGTCCTCGAGATACCGGTTACGTCCCGCGTACAGGCCGGTGAGCAGTTGCACGACCAGCACCGCGAACATCAGCGCGTACGGCAGCGTCCACCCGCCGGTCATCTGGTGCAGCACCCCCACGAGCAGCGGCCCCGCACCCGCGATCAGGTAGCCGGCGCTCTGCCCGAACGCCGACAGCGCGGCGGTGGTCTCCGGCGTACGCGTACGCAGGGCGAGCATCATCAGCGCCAGCGGGAACGACCCCATGCCGATCGCCACGAACGTCACCCAGACCGGCGCCGTCGAGATCGGCGCGAGCCACAGCCCGGCGAACCCGATGGCGTAGCAGGCGACGAGCCCGACCACCACCGGCCGCTGGTCGCGGAAGCGGGAGGCGAGGACGGGCACCAGGATCGAGACCGGGATGCTCAACGCGGTGAACACGCCGAGCAGGAGCCCGGCCTGGCCGGTGGTGAAGCCGCCGTCGGTGAGGATGGTGGCGAGCCAGCCGAACATGATGTAGGCGATCATGGACTGGGTGCCGAAGTAGATCGCGACCATCCAGGCCAGCTTGCTCCTGACGAGCCGGCGGATGCCCGCGTCCTCCTGGCCGATACGCCGCTCCGGCTCACTGCGCAGGAGCGCAAGCCACGGAATGACGGCGACGGCGGCCAGGGCCGCCCACACGCCGAGCGCGATGTGCCAGTCACCTGACGCGCGCTCGATCGGCACGGTGGCCGCGGCGGCGAGCATGGTGCCGACGGCCAGCGCCACGGTGTAGACGGTGGTCATGATCCCGGTACGACCCGGGAAGTGACGCTTGATCAGCGTCGGGATGAGCACGTTGCCGACGGCCCCGCCCGACAGCGCGACCGCGCTGCTCAGCAGGAACACCGGCGCGGAGCCGACCAACGAGCGCACGAGCAGGCCCACCCCGAGCGTGACGAGCGCGAGCAGCAGCAGCCGGTGCTCGCCGACGCGCCGGGCCAGTGTGGGCGTGACGGCGCCGACCGTCGCGAAGGCCAGCACGGGTAGCGTGGTGAGCAGGCCGGTGCCGACACTCGACATGCCGAGCGCGCCGGCGAGCTGGTCGAGCAGCGGGCCCACGCTGGTGACGGCGGTACGCAGGTTGAGCGCCGCGAGGACGATTCCCAGCACGAGGAGCCAGACAAGGGATCTGCCTTTGGACTCTTGGTCGGTCTCTTGGACGAGCACGCTCATGCGGGGACGGTCCTCCACTCATCAAGTCATGGGATGAATCGTCATGTTAACAGGCCCGAAACCCGCATTTATTCCTAAACATGGCAAACCCCCCGAGAACACCCGGGGGGTTTGCGGTAAAGCCATCACAGGATGGGGCGGGGATCCTGCGGCGGCTCGTCACGCGGAGGCACCGGGCCGGGCGGGGGGCTGGGCACGGGGCCGGGCGGCGGAAGCGTGGCGCCGCCGGGGAACTCGCCGCCCCCGCCGATGGTGCCGGGCGGCATCGGGCGATCACCACCGCCGGGCGTCGTCGGCCGGTCCCCGGTCACGGGCGGCACCGGCTGGTCGCCCTGGTCGTAGCCGGAGCCGCTCTGGTGCGGCCCGGGCACGTCGCCGCGCCAGCCGCCGGTCTCGCCGCCGCGCGACTCGATGAACGACTTGAAGCGTTCCATGTCGTTCCTGATGCGCAGGCGGACGATCTGCAGCCAGTCGCCGACCGTCTCGACGAAGCCCTCAGGGTCGTACTCCATCTGGAGCGTGACCTTGGTCGTGTTCGGGTCGAGGTGGTGGAAGGTCACCACGCCCGCCTGGTGCGGCCGGTCGACCGACCGCCAGGCGATCCGCTCGTCCGGGTGCTGCTCGGTGATCTCGGCCTCGAACTCGCGCTTGACTCCCGCGATCTCGGTGACCCAGGCCGTACGTGTGTCGCTGAGCTGTTTGACTGATTCGACACCCTCCATGAACTCGGGGAAGCTCTCGAACTGCGTCCATTGGTTGTATGCCACCCTGACGGGGACCTGGACATCTACGGAGTGCTCGATCGTGCTCATGGAGGGCCCCCTGCCCGAGCCCCCGGCCCGTTAACGCCTGCGCACCGGCTCGTCAGCGCCTGCGCAGCAGCCAGTAGAGGCCGACGAACGGCAGTACCAGCGGGATGAACAGGTAACCCTTCCCATAGACCGACCAGACGGTGGCCTCCGGGAAAGCGGCCGGATCGAGGACGCTGGCCGTGCCGATGAGCAGCACCCCCGCCAGCTCCACGCCGAGCGCCGCCAGCGCGAGGGTGCGCGCGCCACGGGCCAGCGCGACGGTGAGCAGGATGTAGACCAGCGCGGCGAGCGCCGACAGTGTGTAGGCCAGCGGCGCCTCGCCGAACTTGGTGAGGATCTGCACCGTGGCCCGCGCGCCCGCGGCGAGTGCGAAGAGCCCATAGACGGCCACGAGCGCCCGGCCCGGCCCGCTGCCGATCGCCGGCCCGCTCACGGCATGCCCTGCCAGATCTGCAGCAGCCGGCCCGTCATCACCGCGACCGCGAACCCGGCCACGACCAGGATCGCCGGCCCCCACCGGCTCCGCTCGGCCAGCGCGAGGAAGACCCCCGCCGGCGGGATGACCGCCAGCCCGGCGAGGTAACCGTAGAGCGTGCCCTTCTCGGCGGGGCCCTGGCCGCCGACCACCGCGGCGATCACGATGCCCGCCTGGACCAGCACCGCCACCTCCAGCACGGCGAACCCGACCAGCAGGATCATGCCCATGGACCGGTTGCGGATCGCGGTGATCAGGCTCGCCAGGGCGAGCAGCAGCGAGCCGACGATCACGATCGTGGGGTTCATCGGGAAGGCGGCGGTGGTGGTGTTCATCGAGAAAAGGCTATCGCCCGGGTAGGTCGCCCTCGATTCCGTCCAGCAGCCAGTTGAGACCTCGCTCGTAGGTGTCGTCGGCGCCCGCCACTCCGCCCTCGATCAGCGGCGCGAGCCGGGGGAACGCGCCGCTGGCGACCAGCTCCCGCATGTAGGGCTCGGCGAGGGCGGTCCGCTCGGCGTCGCTGACCCCCATCCGGCGGGGTGCGGCACGTTCCAGCGACTCGCGGACGATGAAGCCCAGTGAGTAGTCGTCGATCGCGGCCAGGATCCGCCACTTGGCCGGCTGGTCGACCGCCAGCCCGTCGAGCGCGGCCAGCGACTGCTCGACGTGACGCAGGCCGTTGGGGCCGACGGAGACACGCTGGGAGATCAGGTCGACCCGCCACGGGTGCCGGAGCACCATCTCCCGCTCGCGCCGGGCGATGGTCAGGATCGCCTCGCGCCAGTCCTCCGGCAGTGGCTCGTCGACCAGCACCTCCGCGGCGATCTCGTCGGCCATCAGGTCGAGCAGGTCTTCCTTGCGCTCGATGTAGGAGTAAAGGGTCATCGCGCGGGCGCCCAGCTCGGTGGCCACGCGCCGGATCGAGACGGCGCCCAGCCCTTCGGCGTCGGCGATCGTGATCGCGGCGGCCACGATCGCCTCCCGGGTCAGCGCGGGGCGTCGCTGCGGCGCGGGCCGCGACCAGACGGAACTCACGAGCCCAGTCTAAGCGGGGCGATACAGCGTACGAGAAGTGTTACGGTGTACGGCATGCGATACAGCGTACGAGATCCCCTCAAGATGACCGGCCTGGTGGTCCTGCTGGGCGTGATCATGACGATTCTCGACACGACGATCATGAATGTGGCCGTCAACGTCCTGGCCCGCGACTTCCACACGACGCTCGCCACCATGCAGTGGGTGATCACCGGCTACCTGCTGGCCCTGTCCATGACCATCCCGATCACCGGCTGGGCCGTCGGCCGGTTCGGCGCGAAGGCGGTCTGGCTGACCTCGCTGGTGCTGTTCGCCGGCGGCTCCGCCCTGAGCGCCACGGCCTGGTCGGTGGGCGCCCTGATCGCCTTCCGCGCGGTCCAGGGGCTGGGCGGCGGCCTGCTCATGCCGGTAGGCCAGGCGATGATCGCCCAGGTCGCGGGCCAGGACCGGATGGGCCGGGCGATGGCCATGATCTCGGTGCCCGCGATGCTGGCCCCGGTGCTCGGGCCCGTGCTCGGCGGCGTGATCGTGCGCGACCTCGACTGGCGCTGGCTCTTCCTGATCAACCTGCCCATCTGCGTCATCGCCCTGGTGGCCGCGATCACGCTGCTGCCCGGCGGGCGGCCGACCGGCGGGAGCCGCCTCGACGTGCTCGGCCTGGCGCTGCTCTCCCCCGGCCTGGCCGCTCTGGTGTTCGGCCTGTCGGAGGTGGGCAACGGCGCGTCGCTCGCCCATCCGGCGCTGTGGGGCGGGCTCGCGCTGGTGGCGGTGTTCGCGGTGCGGGCGGTGCGGAGGCCGGGCGGGCTGCTCGACCTGCGGTTGTTCGGCGACCGTACGTTCGCGGCCGCCGTAATCGCGCTGATCTGCTACTCGGCGGCGCTGTTCGGCGTGACCGTGCTCGTCCCCCTCTACAGCCAGCTCGCCAAGGGCGGCGACGCGCTGGACGCGGGGCTGCTGCTGGCGCCGATGGGCCTCGGCGCGGCGCTGACCATGCCGATCGCCGGCAAGCTCACCGACCGGAGCGGGCCGCGCGGGGTCGGCGCGGCGGGCGTGGTGCTGGCGACGCTCGGCATGCTGGGGTTCGTGCTGTTCGGCGGGCTCGTCCCGATGCTCGTGCTGGGCCTCGGGCACGGGCTGGTCGCGCCGTCCGTGGCCGCCGCCGCGTTCAAGACGCTCGACCGGGCCGCCATGCCCGCCGCCTCCACGCTGAGCAACATCTCGGTACGGCTGGCGTCGTCGTTCGGCGTGGCCCTGCTGGCCGTACTCCTGCAGGTCTTCACCAGGGCAGGCGTCGCCGAGCCGTTCACCTACGCGTTCGGTTGCGCGATCGCGCTGGCCGCCGTCTCGCTGGTGCCGATCGCGCTCCTAAAATCGTCGGTATGGAGAGAGTCCTCGTCAGCGCCTGCCTGATGGGCCGCCGGGTGCGCTACGACGGCGGCGCCAAGACCAGCGCCGACGCCCGGCTCGCCGCCTGGCGCGAGGAGGGCCGTCTGGTGCCGTTCTGCCCCGAGGTGGAGGGCGGACTGCCGACCCCCCGCCCGGCCGCCGAGATCGAGGGCGGGGTGAGCGGCGCGGCCGTGCTCTCGGGAGCCGCCCGCGTGCTCACCGCCGACGGGTCCGACGTCACGGCCGAGTTCCTGGCGGGCGCGCAGTCGGCGCTCGCCGTCGCCCGCTCCTTCGGCGTCCGGGTGGCGGTGCTGAAAGAGGGCAGCCCCTCGTGCGGCTCGCTGACCGTCTACGACGGCACGTTCCGGGGCCGCCGGACACCCGGCCAGGGCGTCACCACGGCGCTGCTGGAGCTCAACGGGATCCGCGTCTTCACCGAGGACCACATCGCCGAAGCCGACGCCTACCTGCGCACCCTCGACACGTAACCGGCACCTACCTGCGCACCCTCGACACGTAACCGGCGCCGGCCAGGCCCGCGATCAGCAGGGTCGCCATCACGCGGTGATACCAGGTGTTCAGCGTGGTCGTCTCGCCCGCGCCGAACGCCATCGCGAGTATCCCCATCAGCACCCCGGCCAGCGCGCCCGCGTGGGTGTGGAACAAACCGTCCCACGCCCACGGCCGGCGGCTCAGCGCACCGTAGGCGCCGGCGAGCATGGTCAGACCGCAGAGCGTCTCCACGATCGTCGCCGGCACGATCACGGGCTCGCGCAGCGGGCCGAGCGGGAGCCCGGTGTGCAGCAGCGCCGCGCAGAAGAAGATCAGCGCGTAGGCCGCCGAGAGGGCTCCCAGCGCTTTCCGCAGTGCGTCCATGCCGTCACGCTCGCACCTGGGGCGGCGCTGGGCATCGGCTGTACGGCTATGGCCGGGCTACTCCGTCCGTAGTAGTGAGCGTCATCAGTACTCCCAGGTGTCGGTGCGCTGCTCGCCGCTGATGCACCACACCCCCGAGCCGTGCTCGCCCTTGACCAGGTCCACCCTGATCCAGCCGGTGTTCCTGGCGACCTTGGTGGAGTAGCCGCTCCTGGGAGTGGCCGACACCAGGCGGCAGCCGTCGGGGCCCAGCGTGAACGCCACCTCGCCGCCCTTCACCGACACCACCCGCAGGTTCTTCGGGGTGCTGGTGGGTGTGGACGCCTGCGTCTTCCGCGCTGCGGGCTTGGTGGGAGCCGCCGTCCTGGTGGGAGCCGCCGTCCTGGTGGGGGTGGCCGTCTTCGTGGGGGTAGCCGCCTTCGTGGGAGTGGCCGTCTTGGCGGGAGTGGCCGTCTTCGTGGGGGTGACCGTCTTGGCGGGAGCGGGCGCCTGGCTGGGCGTACGGTCGCCGTCCGCGACCGCCTGTGCCAGGAACGGCTCAACCTGGACATCGTCCACGAACTCGGTACGCAAGACACCGCGCACGCCGAACCACGACACTGAGACCGCGATCACGGTGGCTCCACACCAGACCACGATGTATCCGAGGGCTCGACGCATGGGACGAATTATGGACGGTTGGTGCGCATGGCGACGGTTCTTGTAGTCGAAGACGATGAATTCGTCCGATCGGCGATCATCCGTGAGCTGGCCGGCCGGCAGCACGCGGTGCGCAGCGCGGGCTGCGCCCTGGACGCGCTCCGGGAGATCTCGCAGAACCCGCCGGACGCCGTCATCCTCGACCTCGGCCTGCCCGACCTCGACGGCTCGGAGGCGCTGAAGATGGTGCGCGGCATCTCCGACGTACCGGTCATCGTGGCCACGGCCCGCGACGACGAGGCCGAGATCGTCAGGCTGCTGGAAGCGGGAGCCGACGACTACCTGGTCAAGCCGTTCTCCGGTGACCACCTGGGGGCCCGGCTGGACGCCGTACTGCGCCGGGCCAGGTCCGCGCCTCCCCCACAGGTGCTGCGCGTCGGCGGGCTGGTGGTCGACGTCAACCGGCGGACGGCGGCGCTGGACGGCGGGCCGCTCACGCTGACCAGGCGCGAGTTCGACCTGCTCGCTTACCTCGCCACGCGGGCCGACCGGGTCGTCACTCGCAAGGAGTTGCTGACCGAGGTCTGGCACCAGGCGTACGGGGACGACCAGACCATCGACGTGCACCTGTCCTGGTTACGCCGCAAGCTCGG
The DNA here is from genome assembly GCF_050942315.1 of Nonomuraea sp. CA-143628. NCBI lineage: Bacteria > Bacillati > Actinomycetota > Actinomycetes > Streptosporangiales > Streptosporangiaceae > Nonomuraea > Nonomuraea sp. CA-143628. Next base: position 3,288,011 of record NZ_CP192072.1, on the reverse strand, counting down.
CGAAAGCGCCTCGAACCCCCGCTACCTGCATACCGTCCGAGGTGTCGGCTTCATGCTGTCAGCGCCCCGATGAGACGCGCGCTGGCCGTGCTGATGGTCGCCGTCACCTCGATGGTGGCGCTGGCCTTCCTGGTGCCGCTCGCCCTGATCGTCAAGGAGACGGCGCAGAGCCGGGCGGTCTCCGGCGCCGAACGCCAGGCGTCGGCGCTGGTCCCGGTGCTGGCCCTGACCACCAAGACAGACGACCTCGCCCACGCGATGGCGCGTACCGAGGCGGGCCGGCGCGGCCTGCTGGCCATTCACGTCAACGGCGGCCCGACCACGGGCACGTCCCGCGCCCCGGCCGCCGACGTGGCGCGGGCGGCGGCGCAGACCAGGGCCGACACCGTCGAACTGCCGGCCGGCCAGGTGCTGCTCCGGCCGGTCGCGCTGGACGGTGACCGGGGCGCGGTGATCGAGGTCTTCGTGCCCGCCGACGACCTGAACCGGGGAGTCAGCACGTCGTGGGCGGTGCTGACGGGTGTGGCCGTGGTGCTCGTGCTCGGCTCGGTGCTCGTCGGCGACCGGCTGGGCGCGCGCGTGGTCCGCTCGGCCCGCCGGCTCGGTTCCGCGGCCACCGCGCTGGGCGCGGGCGATCTGAGCGAGCGCATCTATCCCGAGGGGCCGCCGGAACTGGTCGCGGCGGCCACGGCGTTCAACGCGATGGCCAACCGGGTCACCCACCTGCTCGCCGCCGAACGCGAACTGGCCGCCGACCTGTCACACCGCCTGCGTACGCCGCTCACCGCGCTCCGGCTCAGCCTCGACCAGCTCGGCACGCAGGCCGAGCCGAGCAGGCAGGCGCTGGCCCGGCTGGAGGGCGAGGTGGACACGATCATCTCCGCGGCCAGACGGCCGTCACGCGCCGACCGGGTCTGCGACGCGGCGGAGGTGCTGCGCGACCGGCTGACGTTCTGGTCGGCGCTGGCGGAGGACCAGCAGCGGCCGTGGCAGCTCATCGGCGCGACACTGCCGGTACGCGTGCCGGTGCCCGCGACCGAGCTGACGGCGGCGGTCGACGCGCTGCTGGGCAACGTGTTCCGGCACACGGCCGAGGGCACCGCGTTCAGTGTGTCCTTGCACGAGGGCAAGGACACGGTCGGCATCCTGATCTCCGACGCCGGTCCCGGCATCGCGGATCCGGAGGCGGCGCTGGAGCGGGGCACCAGCGGCGCCGGCTCGACCGGGCTCGGCCTGGACATCGCCCGCCGCCTGGCGGAGTCGTCCGGCGGGTCACTCCGGCTGGACCGCTCGTCGCTGGGCGGGGCGCAGGTCCAGGTCTGGATCCGCCGCACTGAAAAGGCACCTAAGTCAACCTTAAGAGCGGTTTAAAGAGCATTTTTCGCCCCTTTTCATGCTTCAACGTGATCTACATGCAGATCAAGCGCAAGGCGCTCGCCGCCGCCACCCTCACCGTTCCCACGCTGCTCGTCCTGACCGTCGCGCCCGGTGTCGCCAACGCCCACGGCACCATGAACAACCCGCCCAGCCGGACCCTGGTCTGCTACAACGAGAACCCGGAGAGCCCCAAGTCCGCCGCCTGCAAGAAGGCCGTGGAACTCGGCGGCACCCAGCCGCTCTACGACTGGAACGAGGTCAACCTGGCGAACGCCGCGGGCAGGCACCGCGAGCTCATCCCGGACGGCAAGCTGTGCAGCGCGGGCCGCGACAAGTACCGCGGCTTCGACCAGGCACGCGCCGACTGGCCCGCCACCAGCATGTCGAGCGGCGCCTCGTTCACCTTCCGCTACCGGTCGACCGCTCCGCACAAGGGCTCCTTCGAGCTGTACGTCACCAAGGACGGCTATGACCCGTCGAAGCCGCTGAAGTGGTCGGACCTGGAGTCGAAGCCGTTCCTCACCCAGCGGGACCCCACGCTGACGGACGGCGCCTACAACCTCCAGGGCAAGCTGCCCGCCAAGCAGGGCCGCCACCTGATCTACTCCATCTGGCAGCGCAGCGACAGCCCCGAGGCGTTCTACTCCTGCTCGGACGTGACCTTCGGCGGCGGCACGACCACCCCGACCACCGCCCCCACCTCTGCCCCGACCAGCAAGCCCACCACGCAGCCGACCAGCGCTCCGCCGGCGCAGCAGCCAGGCGGCATCGCCCTGTCGGCGATCAACGCGGGTGCCGGGGTCAGCCCCGCCTCGGTCAGGGTGGGCGGCCAGGTGACGGTCACGGCGGTGTGCGGTGGGTCCACGGTCCGCGGCGTGGCCTCCGGCGCCTTCAGCCCGCGCCAGGCGCTCGCTCCGGCGTCGACCGCCGCCTGGACGCCGTCGTTCAGGGCCGCCCGAGCAGGTACGTACCCGGTGATCGTCTACTGCCGGAACGGCGGCCAGGCCCGCACCGTCGTTTCCATACGGGGCTGACCCCTCCTTTCTTATATGGACTGCTGTGGCAAATGGGTCTTCTCAGGATCAAGTCCGCTAGTTACGTTCAGGCAGCGCGGCTGTTTACGGGGCTGTCCGCGCCTGCCAAACATCCCAGAACGGGATCTAGCGACCTGACCTCTGTCCACCCCCCACGGAGGACCCCCGATGAAGCTCCTCGCGGCATTAGGCACTCTCGCGCTGGCCTTACCCCTGGCGCTCAGCGCGCCCACACCAGCGGCCGTCGCGGCGGCACCGCCGAACATCTCCCTCACCAACGTCAAAGCCCACCTGACACAGCTGCAGACGATCGCCACCAACAACGGCGGCACCCGAGCGCACGGCCGGCCCGGATACCTGGCCTCGGCCAACTACGTGAAGGGCCTTCTCGACGCCGCCGGATACACCACGACGCTGCAGTCGTTCACCACCAGCGGCGCCACCGGCTACAACGTGATCGCCGACTGGCCGGGCGGCGACCCCAACGACATCCTCATGGTCGGCGGCCATCTCGACAGCGTCACCGCCGGACCGGGTATCAACGACAACGGCTCGGGCTCGGCGTCGATCCTGGAGGTCGCGCTGGAGGTCTCGCGCCAGGCGCTGCAGCCCACGAAGCACCTGCGCTTCGCCTGGTGGGGCGCCGAGGAGCTGGGACTGCGCGGCTCGCAGTTCTACGTGAACAACCTGCCGGCCGCCGAACGTACCAAGGTCAAGGCGTACCTGAACTTCGACATGGTCGGCTCCCCCAACCCCGGCTACTTCCTCTACGACGGCGACAACTCCGACGGCACCGGCTCCGGGCCAGGCCCGGCCGGATCGGCGCAGCTGGAGCAGACGCTGGCGACGTACTTCTCCTCCATCGGCGTCCCGACCCGCGGCACCGACTTCGACGGCCGCTCCGACTACGGCCCGTTCATCGCCGTCGGCATCGCGGCGGGCGGCACGTTCACCGGCGCCGAGGGGATCAAGTCGAGCGCGCAGGCGCAGCTCTGGGGCGGTACGGCGGGCCAGGCGTTCGACTCCTGCTACCACCGGTCCTGCGACACGACCGCCAACATCAACGACACCGCGCTCGACCGCAACGCCGACGCCATCGCCTACTCGGTCTGGACGATCGCCACCGCCACACCGCCCGTGACCGTCTGGTCGGACACGTTCGAGACCGCCAACGGCTGGGTCACCAACGCCGGCGGCACCGACACCGCGACCACCGGCCAGTGGGAGCGCGGCGACCCGGAGGCGACGACCTCCAGCGGCACCAAGCAGCTCGGCACCACGGTGAGCGGCACGAACGACCTGGTCACCGGCAGACTGGCCGGGGCCAGCGCGGGCGAGAACGATCTGGACGGCGGCACCACCTCGATCCAGTCGCCGGCGATCACCCTGCCGACCGGCGGGACGCTCAAACTGTCGCTCTCGTGGTATCTCGCGCACGGCAGCAACGCCTCCAGCGCCGACTTCTTCCGCGTCAGGGTGGTGGGGACCACGTCCAGCACGGTGTTCCAGCAGCTGGGAGCCGCGAGCAACCGCGACGCGGCCTGGAGTACGGCCACCGCCGACATCTCCGCCTTCGCCGGGCAGAGCGTCCGCGTCGTGATCGAGGCCGCCGACGCGTCAGGAGCCAGCCTGGTCGAGGCGGGCGTGGACGACGTCAAGATCACCCGGTAGTCGAATGACCCAATGAGCCCGGGCCGCGCGGGGCCTGGGCTCATTGCTGTCCGGAAACGCGGAGGAGCGCGGCGGCCGTACCGTCGATGAACGCGCGCAGCCCGTGTTCGAAGGCCTCCTCCCCGAGCGGATCACCGCCCTCCAGCAGGGCCGCGACCAGCGGGGCCGAGGTACCGCCATCGAGCCGGACCGCCAGGTCGGCGAGCCGTTCGCCCGGCGGAGCGGCGGGCTCCTGGCGCTCCGCCCGCACCTGCCTCTGCAGGACGAAGCCGTTGACATAGTGGGTGATGCCGGTGATCGTCCGCAGCGCCAACGCGGGCGTGAACCCGTGGTCGACCATGGCGCTCAACTCCTCGTCGAACATCCGGACCGTCGCCGGGCGGAGCTGAGCCGCGGCACAAACGATGCGGGCGCCGTCGCGGTGCGCGAGCAGCGAGTCGCGATAGGCGCGGGCGCGGCGGGCGAGCCACTCCTGCCAGGACTCTTCGTCGCGGAGCGGTCCCATCCCGGAGGCCAGGATGATCGCGTCGGCCATCCCGTCGAGCAACTGCTGTTTGGTGCGGATGTGCCAGTAAAGCGCGGGCGACTGGACACCGAACTCGGCGGCGAGCCGGCGCACCGTCAACCCTTCCAGCCCGACCTCGTCGAGCAGCCGTAGCGCCGTCTCGATCATCGTTTCGCGACTCAATCGGGGCCGCGTGGCCCTGTTCATCAATTATTAGCTTAGTTGCGCCAAACGGGCCGTCACCTGCGGTTCTCCGTTTCCGGTGGTACGCGATGGCCCTACGGGGCACATGTGACTCCCGTCCGGCTTACTCCCGGTTTAGACCCGCCGGGATTGAATCGGAGCAACTCAGCTGGAGGACATAGTGACGCCAACGCGTTCTGACCACCCAAACGAGGACCTGTCGATCGGACCGGACGAGCCGCGCAGGCGCGTCCCACGGCCGCTGATCGTTGCCGCGACCATCGCCATGGTGGCGACGAGCGGGATCGGAGTGGCCGCCGCGGCGTCGGGAACGCCGACGGAGACGCCGACTCCCACGCCGACAATCAGCGAGACACCCACCGAGACCACGACCGAGACACCCACAGACACCCCAACCGCGACCGAGTTGCCGCCGATCAGCCCTTGGGGCTTCGTCGGCGCGATGCACGGCGAGTTCGCGGTTGCGACCAAGGACGGTTGCGGCGTCGTCACGCTGCTCGCCCAGACCGGGCAGGCGACCGCTGTCGCCGAGGACTCCATCACCGTGAAGAGTCAGGACGGCTTCGAGAAGGTGTACGCGATCAGCGAGTCCACCCGCACGATCGCGGGCCGCCGTGGGATCAGCAAGGTCAAGGAGGGCGACTGGGTATCGGTGACCGCCACCGCCAACGACGACACGGGCACAACGCCGCCCCCAGAAACACCCACAGAGACACCGACCCAAACCCCGACCGAAACACCAACAGAGACACCGACCCAAACGCCCACTGAAACGCCCGCCGAGACGCCGACCGCGACGCCCACAGTCACGGCGACATTGGCGCCCACCGAGACGACTGCCCCCACAACGACGGCGACGGCGACAGCCGCTTACGTCTTCGACCTGTCCAGGCCCATCAAGAACTTCTGGCGCGGCCACGGCTGGTGGCAGTCGAAGCAGTCGTGGATGAACCCGCCGACCTGGCGGACCCCGACCGCCTGCCCCACCCCCACCGAGACCGTGACCCCACCCGAGACCCCCACAGACACCCCGACCATCGACCCGACCCCGACGATCTCCGAGACCCCGACCCCGACCCCCACGCCCACCCCGAACTCGTGAGCATCCGGTAGCGGCGCGGCTCCTGTCCCGAGCAGCCCCCTCACCAACCCCCGGAAGTGCTCCGACCAGCCGCTCCACCCCTGAAGCGCGGTGGGGCGGCCGATGCGAGACGAACGTCGCCGCCCATCTTCGGTCTCACCCGCGAGCCGCCTATCATCGGACGCCGGGGGTCTGACATGTTGCGGGCGTTCTTCAAGACCGAGACCGGCAGCACCAGCGTGCTGCTGGCGGCCACCCTGCTTGCCCTGCTGTGGGCCAACTCCCCCTGGGGCGGCACGTACGAATCCTTCTGGCACACCAACATGGGCCTGTCGTTCGGCAGCGCCACGTTCGAGCTCGACCTGCGCCACTGGGTCAACGACGGCCTCATGACCATCTTCTTCTTCGTCATCGGCCTGGAGATCTCCTACGAGGCGCGGCTCGGCCAGTTGCGGGATCGGCGGCTGATCGCCGTGCCGGCGCTCGCGGCGCTGGGCGGGATGATGGTGCCCGCCGGTGTCTACCTGGCGCTGAACGCGGGCGGGCCCGCGGCCGGTGGGTGGGGGGTGCCGATCGCCACCGACACCGCGTTCGTGCTCGGCATGCTCGCCATCGTGGGCGCGCGGTGCCCGGAGCCGTTGCGGGTGTTCCTGCTGACGCTGGCGATCGTCGACGACGTGCTGGCGATCATCATCATCGCGCTCTTCTACACCGAGAGCCTGGACGTCATCGCGCTGGTGGTCGCGGCGGCGCTGCTGGCGGCGATCATGACGCTGCGGTGGCTGCGGATCTGGCGGGCGCCCGCGTACATCGTGCTCGGGTTCGCACTGTGGGTGGCCACGCTGGAGAGCGGCGTGCATCCGACGCTGATCGGCATCGCGCTGGGCATCCTGGTGTTCGTGTACGCGCCGAGCGACCGCAAGTTGCTCCGCGCCGACGAGGCCGTGCACGAGTTCACCAGCGCCCCGAGCCCGCAGGCGGCCAGGGTGGCGGCGCGCACGCTGCGGCGGGCCGTGTCCGTGAACGAACGGCTGCAACTCCTGCTCCACCCCTGGAGCAGCTATGTGATCGTGCCGATCTTCGCGCTGGCCAACGCGGGTGTCCGGCTCGACGCCGAGACGCTGCGCACGGCCTTGACCTCGCCCATCACGATCGGGGTGGCGGCCGGGCTGCTGCTGGGGAAGTTCGTCGGCATCTCGCTGGGCACCTGGCTGCCGCTGAAGTCCGGCTGGGGGATCCTGCCCGGCAACCTGGTCTGGGGGCAGTTGCTGGGCGGCGCGGCGGTGTCCGGCATCGGGTTCACGGTGGCGCTGTTCATCGTGGACCTGGCCTTCGACGACCCGGTGGTGCAGAGCCAGGCGAAGATCGGCATCCTGGCCGGGTCGCTGCTGGCGGCCTCGATGGGCGGGGTGATCTTCCGGATGGCCTGGGACCGGGGCGGGGTGTGCGCGCCTCCCGACGCCGAGCCGGAGGAGGAACTACCCGTGCTGCTGACCGAGCCCGTGGGACCCGACGACCACGTACGGGGGCCGGCGGACGCGCGGGTGACGATCGTGGAGTACGGCGACTTCGAGTGCCCCTACTGCGGAGCCCTCCATCCGGTCCTGAGCGAGCTGCTGCGGAAGTCCGCCGACGTGCGCCTCGTGTTCCGGCATTTCCCGCTGCGGACGATACATCCTCGGGCCTTTCCCGCCGCGGTGGTCGCCGAGGCCGCGGCGATGGAGGGCCGGTTCTGGGAGATGCACGACACCCTCTTCGACAACCAGCGCTTCCTGACCGACACCGACCTGGCCCGCTACGCCGCCGAGCTGGACGTCGAGCCGTGGCCCGACGTGCCCACGCAGGCCGCGCGGGTCGACCGGGACGAGGAGTCGGGCCGGGCGAGCGGCGTGCGCGGAACACCCACACTGTTCCTGAACGGTGTCCGCTACCAGGGCGATCTGGATCTCCGTTCGATCACCCGGGCGGTGGAAAGCGCGCGTCAATCCCCGTAAGGTCGCCTCTCGACAAGAGAACGCGTACTGCGCGTCTGAGCCGAAAGATTGGGACATATGCTTTCCCAAGTCCTGTACACCATCCTCGCGCTGCTGATGAGCGGCCTGCTGGTCGTGGGCGTCGTGCTGACGGCCAAGGCGAAGGCGGAGCACGGCCGGGCGGCCACCTTGGGGATGTTCGGCTGCTTCGTGCTCCTGTTCGACCAGCTCTACGGCATCGTGCGCATCTGGACGCTGAGCAGCCTGATCAGCGCGGTCGGCGTCGACGCGGTCAATATAGTGCTGTTCGTGATAGACGCGATCGGCATGCTCATCACCGCCGTCGGTGTGGGGTTGCTGATCTGGGCCGTGGTCGCCCGCCGCACCCCGGCCCAGTCGCAGGGCTGGCAGCAAGGTCAGCCGCAGCACGGCTGGCAGCAGCCCCAGCAGCCCGAGTGGCAGCGGCAGTCCCAGGCGCCGCCCGAGTGGCAGCCGCAGTCCCCGCCGCAGCCGTCCCCGAGCCCGCAGCCGGGCTGGCAGGACCCCGAGCGGCCCGGCTGGCAGAACCCGCAGGGCTAACCAGCCGCCCGAACGCCAAGGAATGTGGCAGTGTCTGGATAAAAGCTCTCTGCGCCGCGTCCGAGGGGATCATGACTCCAGAGCAGCCGGACCATCCCGGCCCCGACCCCAACCGGACCATCCGGCACCGCTGGCCGCAACCCGAGCCACCCCGTCAGGACCCCGGCCAGAGCCCTTACACGCAGCGCCTGCCGTACACCCCCGACATGCTCCCTGACGTCCCCCAGTACGAGGCCAAGCCGCCGAGGTCGGGCTGGTGGTGGGTGATCGTGGTCGGCGGGATCGCGGTCTTGGTGGTCGTGGTGGCCGTGGTCGCCCTCCTGTGGGCCCGGAGCACCGTCGAGCCACCCGTCAAACCGGGCTCGCGGTCGTCCATCAAATCGGGCCCCGCGCGGGTCACCGACACCAAGGCCCAGGTGTCGTACCTGATCCCGGAGGGCTGGAAGAAGGCCGACCGGCCGTCCTACACCTCGGGCATCGCCGCGGGCGGCGCGGTCGTGGTCGCCTTCCCACAGCAGCAGGGCGGCATCAGCGGCGCCGCCACGTCCGAGCAGTTGCAGGCCACGGCCGACGCCGTGGCGCTGGACACGGCCCGGCGGTTCCTGCCCGACCTGGGCAGCCGGGACGGCCTGCGCACCCGGGCGCTGGAGGTCGGCGGCCAGCCGGCGGCCACGGCGTCGTTCCGGGTGGTGTTCAAGAGTGCCACCAAGGATCCGGCTTATGTCCGCATCGTGGCGGTGCACACCGCCGATGGCGGCCTGTCCTACGTGTACGGCAGCACGGTGCCCGACGGCGACGCCGCCCGCCGGGCCCTTGACGGGGTGCTCGACAGCGTCACGCCCTCGTGAAGTCCATGGTCCAGTTGGTCTCCCAGGTCTGCTCGCCGTCCACCGAGAAGGCCTGCTCCCACCGGCAGGAGTCCGGGCCGCGCACGGTCCAGATGAACCGGCAGCGCACCGGCGCGCCATCGTGCTGTTCCTCGCCGTAGAACACGCCCCGGTCACCGTCGAAGGCGCCGACCATGGGCGTCGGGTCGAGCGTTCCCCGGGAGGTGCTGGCCCAGTAGATGGACCACTGCTCTGTCGCGGGGTTGAAGAGCCGGATGGTCAGCCCGGTGAATCCCCTGGCCGGGCACTTGACCTCGTCGAAGCTGGCCGCTCCGTCGAAGTGGCGGGTGGCCACACTGGTGCCGGGGAACTCGTCCCATTCGTCACTGCCCGTCAGGGGCTTGAGGAGCCTGCGGTGGATGACGTTCCAGGAGCCTGCGAAGAAGTCGAAGTCGTTCATGCGGACGAACGTAGAGCAGGGTCACTGACAGGTAGTGTCAGTGAATATGCGCGCCTCCCGGCTGGTCTCCCTCCTCCTGCTGCTGCAGACGCGCGGACGCATGACGGCCCAGGAGCTGGCCGAGCGGCTCGAGGTCTCCGTGCGGACGATCTACCGCGACGTCGAGTCGCTGCACACCGCGGGCATCCCGCTGTACGGCGACGCCGGGCCAAGAGGCGGCTACCAGCTTCTCGACGGCTACCGCACCCGGCTCACCGGGCTGACCACGGACGAGGCGGAGTCGCTGTTCCTCGCCGGGCTGCCGGGTCCGGCGGCGGAGCTGGGATTGGCCGCCGTGGTGACGGCCGCGCAGCTCAAGCTGATGGCCGCGCTGCCCGTCGAGCTGCGCGATCGGGCCGGGCGGATCCAGGAGCGCTTTCATCTGGACGCCCCGACCTGGTACCGCGACGCGCAGCCGGTGACGCATCTGCCGGCCGTGGCCGACGCCGTGTGGAACGAGCGCGTCCTGGAGGTCAGATACCGCCGCTGGAAGGCGCCGCAGGAGGTCGAGCGGCGGCTGGAGCCGTACGGGCTGGTGGTCAAGGCCGGGCGCTGGTATCTGGTGGCCCGGTCCGGTGAGCAGGTACGCACCTACCGGGTGTCACAGATCCTCCGCCTGCACGCGCTGCCCGAGCGGTTCACCCGGCCCGACGACTTCGACCTGGGCGCCTACTGGCAGGCGTACCTGGCCGAGTTCGAGGCCCGGCTGCGGTGGGGCGAGGCGGTGGCCCGGCTGTCGCCGCAGGGAATGCGGCTGCTGGCCAACCTCATGACGCCCGGAGTCGCGGCGGCGGCGAAGGAGAGCGCGCGACCGCCGGACGGCGAGGGCTGGACCCAGGTGACGGTCCCGATCGAGTCGATCGAGCACGCGGCGGGTGAGTTCCTGCGGCTCGGCACGGACGTCGAGGTCCTCGCTCCCGCCGAGCTCCGCGACCGCGTCGCCACCACGGCCGCCGAGCTGACCCGCCGCTACCACGGGTGAGCCGCCCCGCGTGAGCCGACCCGCGTGAGCTCACCGCGTGAGCGCCGTCTCCTCGGCCTGCCAGCAGTGCGTCCAATGCCCCTCGCCCACCTCGGTACGGCCGGGCACCCGCGCCGAGCAGACCGGCAGCGCCACCGGGCAGCGCGGATGGAAGCGGCACCCGCTCGGCGGCTCGATCAGGCTGGGTGGCTCGCCGTGACGCGTCGTCTCCGGCGCCGTCACCCGGTCGGGGTCGGGCGCCGACTCCAGCAGCAGCTTCGTGTAGGGATGGGCGGGCGACTGGGTGAGCGTCTCGCCGTCACCGCTCTCGATGAGCCGCCCGGCGTACATCACCGTGATGTCCTCGGCGAAGTAACGCGCGCTGGCGATGTCGTGCGTGATGTACAGCAGCGCCAGCCCGCTCTCGTCGGCCAGTTTCTCCAGCAGCCGCAGCACACCGAGCCGGATCGACACGTCGAGCATCGACACCGGCTCGTCGGCGATGAGCGCGATGGGCCGCACGGCCAGCGCGCGGGCGATCGCCACCCGCTGCCGTTGCCCGCCCGACAGCTCGTGCGGCATCTTGTCCATGAACTGATCGACCGGTGTGAGGCTGACCCGTTCGAGCAGCTCGGCGACCTGCTCCTGTTCGTGCGCGGCCGAACGGACATGTCCGTGGATGCGCAGCGGTCGCGCCAGGTGGTAGCGGACCCGGTGGAACGGGTTCAGCGACGCGAACGGGTCCTGGAAGATCAGCTGCACCTGCCGCCGGTAGTCGCGGAACGCCGCCCCGCGATGCGCCTTCACCCGCTCGCCGCGCAGCAGCACCTCACCCGAGGTCGCCGGGTACACCTGGGCGAGCAGCCGCGCCACCGTGCTCTTGCCGCAGCCGCTCTCGCCGACCAGCGCGGTCACCGTTCCGGCGCGCAGCGCCAGGGAGACGTCCTCGACCGCGCGCACCGGGGGCCGCTTCCCGAACCGGCCGCGCGGGCCGCGGGCCGCGGTGAAGTGCTTGGTGAGGTTCCGGCCTTCCAGGACGATCTCGCCGCTCACCGGCGCACCCCCTTGTCGTCGTTCAGCAGGCACGCGACCTGCCCTTCCGCGCCCGTGACCAGCTCGGGCCGCCGTTCCGAGCACGTGTCCATGGCGAACCGGCAGCGCGGATGGAAGGCGCAGCCGGGTGGCAGCGAGCGCAGGTCCGGTGGGGTGCCCGGGATGCCGAGCAGTTCCTCGCGCGGCCCGTGCAGCCGGGGGAACGAGCGCAGCAGACCCAGCGTGTACGGATGGCTGGGCGCCTTGTGCAGCGCCTTGGCCGCGCCCGTCTCCACCACCCGGCCCGCGTACATGATGGCGATCCGGTCGGAGATCTCCATGAGCAGGGACAGGTCGTGCGTGATGAACACGACCGCGAAGCCGTACTCCTCCCGCAGCGTCCTGATCTCGTGGAGGATCTCCCGCTGGACGACCACGTCGAGCGCGGTGGTCGGCTCGTCCATGATGATGATCTCGGGGTTGAGCGCCAGCGCGATGGCGATCGCGGCGCGCTGGCGCATGCCGCCCGACAGCTCGTGCGGGTAGCCGCGCCGCCGGTCGGCGCTGATGCCGACGCGCCCCAGCAGCTCGACCGTCCGCTCGACGCGTTCCTTGCGCGGCATGCGCGGGGCGTGGACACGGAGTACGTCGTCGATCTGGTCGCCGATCGTGCTGACCGGGTTGAGGGCGTTCATGGCGCTTTGGAAGACGACCGCCAGCTCCTTCCAGCGGAAGGCGCGCAGCTCGCCGCGGCCGAGCCCGAGCACGTCGACCGGCTCGCCGTCCCTGCGGTGGTAGACCACCGAGCCCGAGGTGATCGCCGCCGGTGGGCGCAGCAGCCGGGCGACGGCGTTGGCCAGCGTCGACTTGCCGCTGCCGCTCTCGCCCGCCAGGCCGAGGATCTCGCCCCGGCGCAGGTCGAGCGAGACGTCGGAGACGGCGTGCACGGCGCCGCCGCTCGACTGGTAGTCCACGCTGAGGTCGCGGATCTCCAGGACGTTCATGCGCGGGCCTTCCGGACCTTGATCGTCCGCAGACGGGGGTTGGCGATCTCGTCGATGCCGAAGTTGACCAGCGCCAGCCCGGTGCCGATCAGCGCGATGCACAGCCCCGGCGGGATGAACCACCACCATGCCCCGATGAGCAGCGCCTGCCCGTTCTGTGCGAAATACAGCATGCTCCCCCAGCTCACGGTCGACAGGTCGGCCAGGCCGAGGAAGGACAGCCCGGCCTCGGCCAGGATCGCGCCGACGACCGTGGCCAGGAAGCTGGTGGCGATGACGGGCAGCAGCACGGGCAGGATCTCGAAGAAGATGATCCGCAAGGGCCCTTCACCGCTGGCCCGGGCCGCCGCCACGAAGTCGCGCCGCCGTACCGACAGGGTCTGGGCGCGCAGCACGCGGGCACCCCAGGCCCAGCCCGTGACGGCGATCACCACCGCGACCGAGGCGACGCCGCGCTGCGGCAGGTAGCCCGCCAGCACGATGATCAGCGGCAGCGAGGGCAGCACCAGGAAGATATTGGTCAGCACCGAGAAGGTCTCGTCGATCGCGCCGCCGAAGTAGCCGCCGACCAGGCCCACCGCCACGGCCAGTACGGTGGCGATCACCGCCGACAGCAGGCCGACGCCCATCGAGATCCGGGCGCCGTACACGATCTGGGTGAGGATGTCCTGTCCGGTCTGCGTGGTGCCGAGCCAGTGCGCGGCCGAGGGGCCCTGCAGGCCGTCGTTGCTGGTGGCGGCCGGGTCGGCGCCGATGAGCAGCGGGCCGACGAGCGCCATCAGCGCGAAGAAGACGAGGATGCCGACACCGATCTTGATCTTCATTGAGCTTCCTGCCGGGTGCGGGGGTCGAGGACCACGTACGCGAGGTCGGCCAGGAAGTTGGCGACGAGCACGGCCAGCGAGATGACGAGGAAGATGCCCTGCATGAGCGGAAAGTCCTCGTTCTCGACGCCTTTGAGGAGCATCGACCCGATTCCCGGATAGGAGAAGACGATCTCGGTCAGCACCGAGCCGCCCACCACGAAGCCGAGCGACAGCGCGAAGCTGGTGATGTTCGGCAGGATCGCGTTGCGGGCCGCGTAAGCCCACATGACCCGGCGGCTGGTCAGCCCCTTGGCCTCGGCCATCACCACGTAGTCCTCGCCGAGCGTGGTCACCATCACGTTGCGCATACCGAGGATCCGGTCGGCCATCGAGGCGACCACGATCGTGACGGCCGGCAGCGTCGCGTGGTAGAGCACGCTCGCGGCGAACTCCCCGGTGAAGCCGGGCGCGACCTCCAGCCCGTACGCCCGGGAGACCGGAAACCACTGGAGCGTCACCCCGAAGACGAACACCAGCGCCAGCGCCACCCAGAAGTACGGCACCGCGTGCATGAACGTGGCGGCGGGCAGCACCCCGTCGAGCCAGGTGCCGCGCTTCCACGCCATCAGCACGCCCAGCGAGGTGCCGACGAAGTAGCTGATCAGCGTGGCCACGCCGACCAGCCCGACCGTCCACGGCAGGCTGTCGGCGATGACGGTGGACACTTCGGTGGGAAAGAAGGTGATCGAGCGGCCGAGTTCCCCATGAGCGAGATTGCCCAGATAATCCAGATACTGCTGCCACAGGCTCGCGTCGCTGATGCCGAAGGCCCGCCGCATCGCGTCGATGGCGGCGGGGTCCACGTTGTCCCTCATCCGGGCGACCAGCAGCTCGACCGGGTCCCCCGGCATGAGCCGGGGGATGAGGAAGTTGAGCGTGACGGCGGCCCAGGCCGTGAGCAGGTAGAACCCGAGCCGCCTGGCCAGAAACCTCACTTGGCCGCCGGCTTCAGGTGCAGCAGGACCACGGCGGCGTCCGGCGAGGTGTACGGCGAGGGCATCGCGTACGGATCCTGCTCGGAAGGCCAGCCGACATACTTGTTCGTCCGGTACTGCGACCAGGCCGGGCTGTAGAACAGCGGCACCGTCGGCAGCTTCTCCACCATGATCTTGCCCAGCCCTTGGACGGCCTTCTGCTGCGCGGCCTGGTCCTCGGTGGCCGCGTACTCGTCGATCAGCTTGTCGGTCTCGGCGTCCTTCCACCGCTGGTAGTTGCCGGTCCCCGGCTTGCCGACCGGCTGTGCCAGGCCGCCGTAGAGCATCGAACGCATCTGGAAGTACGGCGTGGGCCCGGAGGGTGTGGCCCTCATCGACAGGTCGTAGTCACCCTTGCCGACCTTGGACACCCAGTCCGCGAACGCCACGCCCCGCGTGTCCACCTTGATGCCGACCTTGGCCAGGTCCTCCCTGATGAGCTGGGCGGCGTTCACCCAGTCGGTGAACGGCGAGGGCACCAGCAGGGTGAAGCTCAGCTTGGCCGGGTCGACGCCCTTGAGCAGTTCCTTGGCCTTCTCGACGTCCACCTTGAAGGCCGCGTCCTTGTACTCGGCGGGCAGGTACGCCTCGCCGCCCGGCATCGGCACGCTGGTCGGGTGCGCCGGCTTGGTGTAGCCGCGCTCGGCCACCCGGACGATCTTGTCCCGGTCGACGGCCAGGCTGATGGCCTGCCGGACCTCGGGCTTGGCCAGGATCGGGTTGGCCTGGTTGGGCAGCAGGTTCACCACGCCCTCGGGCGGGAAGTAGAACTTGTTGATCTCCGGCTTGCCCTGGACGTAGATCTTGTCGATGTCGGGCACGAACGCGCCCGCCCAGTCGAGCTCCCCCTGCTGCAGCGCCGTCTGCACCGCGTTGGCGGTGTAGGCGGGGAACTTCACCGTCGGCACCTCCGGCTTGCCCGGCTGCCAGTAGCCCGGGTTCTTCTCCATCTCGTAGAGCTGCGAGCTGAACTTCGACAGCTTGTACGGCCCGGTCCCCACCGGCTTGGGGTTGGTGAACGTGACCGGATCCTGCTGCTTCTCCCAGATGTGCTTGGGCACGATGGGGGTGTTTCCGGCGATGTTGTAGAGCTTGGCGTACGACGTGGACTTGAAGGTGACCTGCACCTTGTCCGGCGCGACGACCTTGGTGCCCGCGATCTCCAGCGCGCTCCGGTTGAGCTGGGCGTTCTTGGCGATCAGATCGAAGGAGAAGGCCACGTCGTCGGCGGTGAACGGCTGCCCGTCGGTCCACTTCACCCCCTGACGCAGGGTGAAGGTGATCGTCTTGCCGCCGTCGGACCACGCGTGCTCAAGAGCCAGCCAGGGGGTGACCTCGCCGGGCTTGAGCTTGTTGAAGAACTCCAGCGTCTCGTAGATCATCCCGGACGTGCCGAAGTTCACGTTCTCCAGGTGGTACGGGTTGAAGTCCTCCTGGAAGGTGCCCGCGTCCACCGCGTGAATGACTAAGGGCGGCGAACCGGCGGTGTTCTTGCTCGTGGAGCCGCTGCTCGAACAGCCCGCCACCGCGACGGCCAGCGCCGCGGTGACCACCAGGCTTCGTTTCATTGGAGTGCCGCCTTTCCGAGATAACGCGTCCGGAGATCACGTGAGCCCTTCGGCGCGGCGAACGCCTGGGCCCGGCGGAATCCGGCCGGTGCGCCGCGCACGATCGTCAGCGCGCGGTAGTAGTCCACGTACGGGAATCCGTACGTCTCGCCTCGGGCGTACGCGTAACCCGTGATCGCCTCCGACCAGACCTCGTAGGCCTCGTCGGACAGCTCGACGAACACGTCGGGCGTGTAGCCGTCGGCGTCCTCCCAGTTGTCCGCGTAGTAGAGCTCGCTCGCCCAGTACGCGGGCAGCTCACGCTCGAGCGTCTTCAGGCCGCCGTAGAAGCGGGCGTCCCGCACGATCCGGTGGGTACGGGCGTGGTCCTTGTGGATGGACTCGCCCCAGTGGGTGAGGATGACGTCCGGCCGGAGCTCCCTGATCAGGTCGCCGACCCGCATCTTGACGTCCTCGTCCTCGGGCAGCAGGCCGTCCTCGTAGTCGAGGAAGCGCACGCCGG
The DNA here is from genome assembly GCF_050942315.1 of Nonomuraea sp. CA-143628. NCBI lineage: Bacteria > Bacillati > Actinomycetota > Actinomycetes > Streptosporangiales > Streptosporangiaceae > Nonomuraea > Nonomuraea sp. CA-143628. Next base: position 3,271,354 of record NZ_CP192072.1, on the reverse strand, counting down.
CGCCGATCGCCGCGGCGAACGTCTCCGCCTCGGCGCGCTTCTGCTCGGCGTACTCGGGGATGGACAGGCGCGGGTGGCCGCGCTCCCCGAGCGTGAGGTGCAGCAGCGTCGCGCGGTCGCCGCGCAGGACGTGCTGGGCGAGCACGGCGCCCGCGGTCAGATCCAGGTCACCGGCGTGGGCCCCGATAGCGAGGACGTGGGTCACGCCGACCGCCTCATCACGTGGAAGCGCCTGGTCACCTCGTAGCCTGCTCCGCTGTAGAGGTGACCGGCCGGGCTCGCCTCGCCGGTCCACAGGAACCACGAGGAGTGCAGGGCTTCGGCCCGCATCATGGTCATGGTCAGGTGAAGGAGGATCTTGCCGAGCCCGGTGCCCCGCTCGCCCGGATCGACCCCGAACGGCCCGAACCTCTCAGGGATCCCCCGGTAAGCCCCGTATAACGCGAACCCGACTATTTCCGCTTTTTTCGCAATGATCATGCGTTTGGTGTCGCGGTGCTGCCTGATCGCCTCGCCCCAGTCCGGGTTGAAGACGTCGGCCGCGAACCGGATGAGCTCCGGTAACTCCCCTTCACGCGGGCTGCGGAACTCATACCCCTCGCTCTCCCGCTTGCCCCGTAGCGCGTGCACCTCGTCGGGTGTCACGTAGCCGACCAGCGTGCGGTCCATCGCGACCGGCGAGTAGAGCGTCTCGAACCCCAGCCCTTCCAGCAGCCGGTACCCGTCGGGGTAGAGCGCGGCGTCGGCGCCCGGCAGCACGTAGTTGGGCGTGTAGGAGGAGAAGTCGATCCTGGTCCTGCCCTGGGCTTCGAGGAAGGCGACCGCCTCGCCGAGCAACCGCCGCCCGAGCCCGGCCCCCCGGTGCTCGGGCGCCACGAAGAAGAACGGGATCCAGCCCATTTCCGGCTCCAGGTCGGTGCCGGGGGCGAGCGGGGTCAGCCGGCGCACGGCGTACGCGCAGCCGGCCACCCGCCCGTCGATCACGGCGACCCGCAGTCCCTCGGGGTCGAAGTTGGGGTCGAGCAGCACGCAGTCACGGAACCAGCCGGAGGTCGTGGGGTCGCCTGGCATGCTCTGGTTCCAGGCGTCTATGAGGGAGACCTCGTCCCCCGAGGCGAACGCGCGGACAGTGACCATGGGGGTCCTTTCACCCTGGGCTCTGCCTTCCCACCCTCCCCAGTGATTAAGAGCCAGGTCAAGAGGTATCAGGAAAAAATTTTCCCCGACGACGTAGACCTAGAAACTTTCTTTCGCCTCCGGTAAGTATGGAACGTTGACCCTGTCAGAGGACGCGGAACCAGAGGTTCGTCGCCAGCGGCGCGCTGGTCAGGCTCAGGCGTTCGAGCTTGACGTCGGCCCCGCCCGGCCGGTCGAACAGCCGGACCCCGTCGCCGAGCAGGACGGGCGCGATGAACACGAGGATCTCGTCGAGCACACCGGCCTCGAGGCACTGCCGGGCGGTGTCGGCGCCGAGGACGTTGACGTACTTGTCGCCCGCGGCGGCCTTCGCGGCGGCGACGGCGCCGTCCAGGTCCCCGACGAAGGTGACACCCGGCACGGGCGTGTCCGGCGCGTGGTGGGTGAGCACGAACTGCGGTCCGGTCCATCCCCCGCCGAACGGCTTGCCCTCCTTGTCGGTGCCCCGGTGCGGATCGTCACCGCGGAAGGTGCGGTTGCCGACGAGCAGGGCGCCGATCTTGCCGATGACCTCGTCCACCAGCGGATTGGGCCCGATGTGCTCGGTCAGCCAGGACATGTCACCACCTGCCCCCGCGATGAACCCGTCCAGCGACATGGTGCACGAATACAGCAGCTTGCTCACGGCGTACCTCCATCAAAGCGGTTGACCCTTGATGAGACAGAGGTTCGGCCGAGAACTCATCGGTCCATCGGCCGCCCCCTCCGCGCGTACTCGATTCCCGGAAGGAACGCTAAGGCAGGCCAAGCGGGCCGATCCTGGGTAGCCTTGATCCATGGGTGTGGGCCGTTTTGATCGCCGAAATCTGCGCGAGCGCTGTGTCGAATATCTCCGCCATGAGATCGTGTCGGGAGCGTTGCAGCCTGGTGAGCACATCAAAGAAGCCCAACTCAGCGAGGCGCTGGGGATCAGCCGAGGCACCTTGCGCGAGGCTCTGCGTTCGATCGAGAACGAGGGCCTGATCGTCAATGACGGCAAAGGTCACACGCACGTCAGAACCTTGAGCGCGGCGGAGATCGCCGATGTCTTCGAGGTGCGTAACGCCCTTGAGATCCTGGCGGCCTCCAAGCTCACGCGGAGCCCTCGGCGCGCGGAGTTCGCCGACCTGCTCGAGAGCAAGATCAAGCCGCTGCAGCGGCAAGATCTCGGCTTCGGTGAACGGATCGAATTCGATCTTGGTTTTCACGCCTACCTGTGTGAGCTGACAGGGAACAGCACCTTGAGCGCCGCATGGCGCCAACTGATCGGCCAGATCCGCATGATGATCATCGCCACCGGGCCGGAACGCGCCATGGGGCGGATGCGTTACGAGGAGCATGTGCCGATCGTTGACGCCATCCGGTCCGGCGACGTTGACACGGTGCAGGAGACGCTCACCAGCCACATGGGCGACTTCTCGCAGCGCTACGTCAGCGACGCCCTCGCGAAAACGACGTCATCTCACCCGTCGTAGCGTCTCGAAGAACGCGCGCTTCGTTTCCGTACTCGCTCCCCAGTTGATCGGCACGGCCTGGTAGCCGTTCGTGTAGTCCCCGAGTGTCGGCCGAGGGGGGTTGGTCGTGATCGAACCGGGGTCGAAGTATCCCCAGGACGCGCCGGCGGCGAGGGCGGCCTTCATGTGGTTGTGCGGCTCGCCGAAGTCGAAGTGATCGTCTTCGTTGAACATGATGGGCTTCGGAGCGTAGCCGGGAGTCGACTTCACCTCTTCGACCATCTCTCGTAGCCGGTCCGGGTTCGGGGTGCCGTTCCCGTGCAGAAGGACGAAGTCCGACTCGATGAGCACTTCAGGGGTGACGATCGGCGGAAGAGCGAGAAAGCTCGTGCTCACCAGCAGCCGCCGACCGTGGTGTGACACCGACTTGGCGTGCGCGATCAACTCGTGCACGCGTGGGGCCTTGATCAGCGCGTGTGTGTAGTGCGTGTGGTAGTTCACCTCGTTCGCGATCTCGATCAGAACGTGTTGCCAACCCGACTGGAGCACCCACTCGCACACCTCGGTGATCGCGGTCCTGATCGCGTCCTCGTCGCGGAGCCGGTGATCCTGGCCGTGATAGAAGATGTCGAGGATGACGACAAGGCCGAGCCGGTCGGCTTCTTCAAGGATGTTGCCGACTCGGCGCCGGTAGCCGTCCTTGAGGTGACCGTCGGCGGTGAATCCGGCGTTGTCCCAGGGCTGTTCCGTGCTGTAACCCTGAGGGCTGCCGCCCTGGATTCCGAGCGTGAAGGCGTTGAGCCCGTCCGCTTTCCACTGGGGCATCGCCGCGATGAACTCGCGGTTGTTGCGCTCCGCGTCCCACGCTCCGGTGTCCGGGTAGGCCCACCTGTGCACGGTGGCCGGGTTCGCGTCGTCGAAGGCTCCGTTGATCATCCGGCTGTTCAGCAGGAGGCCGTCAAGGGGAATGTCATCCAGCTTGCGGCCTTGGTTGGCGATCTGACCATCGATGAGGAAGTCAGTGTCCCGAATCGAGATCGTGGTCATGGTTGGTCTCCTTGATCGGCCCTGGTCGGCTGTGCGGCGGAGCGATCGTGCACGGCGACGACCAGGCGCGCGGCGGGTGCGGCGATGATGAACGCGCTCAGCGGTTGGAGGTAGATCAGTACGGCGCCACCGGCCGCGATCAGGGCGGTGGCGATCGCGACGAACGGATGGGTGACGATACGCGCGAGAGTCCGCTGATACGCCTGGCGGACCCGCAGACTCTCGCCGGCCGTCGCCGGGATGAGGTTGGCGCCGAACAGCAGGAAGGGGATCGCTATTGACGTCAGGGCGGCCGCCACGATCGTCCCTTGTTCGCGCATGTGGGGGACGATGGCGAAGTTGACCGCCAGGAGCACGGCGATCGGCAGCAAGACCGCCACGGCGGCGGTGCTCGTGCGTGCGGTGCGTCGCATGTTCGCGAGGAACGTGGTGAGCACAGGGCCGTGGTCGCCGCGCGAACCGCCTCGCGCCATCTCGACGAGCGCGCTGGTGGCGGCCGGCGCGGTCACCACCAGTGCCGTCCCGATCGTCCACAGTGTGCTCAGCAACAGGTACCGGCAGACCGTGTCGAGCGCTCCGAGCGTGGTGCCGGTCCACCGATACCGAACGGTCGAGTGGATCATCCTTTCAACCCTGACGTGGAGATGCCGTCGACGATCAGACGCTGGAAGAGCAGGAACAGGATGAGGGTCGGCAGCAGCGAGACCACGCTCATCGCGAACATCGGCCCGAACTCCGACTGCCCGGTGCCGTCGATGAACTGACGCAGCGCGAGCGAGACGGTGTACAGCTGCGAGCGCGAGATATAGATCAGCTGCGAGAAGAAGTCGTTGTAGGTCCAGAGGAACGTGAAGATCGCGGTCGTGACCAGGGCGGGCCTCAGCAACGGCAAGATCACCCGCAGATAGATCTTGCCCGGGTTGCACCCGTCCAGCGCGGCCGCGTCATCGAGCTCACGCGGGATGCCGCGGATGAACTGGACCATCAAGAAGATGAAGAAGGCGTCGACGGCGAAGAACTTCGGCAGGATGAGCGGCGTGTACGTGTTCACCCAGCCGAGGGAGTGGAACAGGATGTACTGGGGAATGATCGTCACCTGAGCCGGCAACATGATGGTCACCATCATGAGGGCGAACGCGGTGCGCTTGAATCGAAACTCGAGCCGGGCGAAGGCGAATGCCGCGAGCGAGCACGTGATGACGTTACCGACGACGGCTCCGCCGCTGACGATGATCGAATTCAGCAGCGGCCGCCCGAACGTCGCCCCGGCCGCCGTGCTCCAACCGTGCAGGTAATTGCCGAATTCCCAGCTCCGAGGCAGCAGGGCGGCGGAGCTGAAGATCTCGTCGGCGGGTTTGAACGAGCTCGCGAGCAGCCAGAGCAAGGGGTACAGCATGACGATCGCGCCCACGCCGAGAAGGACGTAGATGATCGCGCGTGCCGCCGGCCTGGCCGGGGATACGTGACGTGAGGTGATGGTCATAGCACGCTCTGCCTAGTCATCCGAGTAGTGGACCCAGTAGCGGCTGATCCAGAAGTTGACGGCGGTCACCGCGCCGATGATCACGAGCAGCACCCAGGCCATCGCCGCCGCATAGCCCATCTGGAAGTTGTTGAACGCGGCCTGATACAGGTACAGGGTGTAGACGAGCATCGAGTTCGCCGCGCCTCCCGTACCACCGCCGATGATGAAGGCGGAGCCGAAGATCTGGAAAGCGTTGATCAGCTGCAGGATCAAGTTGAAGAAGATGATCGGTGTCAGCATGGGCAGGGTGACGGAGAAGAACTTCCGTGGGCCCCCCGCGCCGTCGATCGAGGCGGCCTCGTACAGTTCGCCGGGAATCTGCTTGAGCCCGGCGAGAAAGATGATCATCGGGGAGCCGAACTCCCAGACACGCAACAGCATCAGCGTGCCGAGAGACCAGTTCGGGTCGCCGATCCAGCTCGTGGTGGACTGGATCCCGATGACGCCCAGCAGGGTGTTGAGCAGTCCGGTCGCGCCGAAGATCTCGCGCCAGAGGATCGCGATGGCGACGCCGGATCCGAACAGGCTGGGAATGTAGTAGATGGCCCGCCACATGACCAGGCCCTTGACGCCGCGATTGAGCATGATCGCCAGCAGCAGCGCGAAGGCGAGTTGCAGGGGAACGGAGACGGCGACGTAGATCGCGGTCACTTTCACCGACTGCCACCACAGGGGGTCCGCGGTGAACATCCTGGTGTAGTTCGCCACGCCGACCCATCGAGGCGTGTCCAGCAGGTCGTAGTCGGTGAACGACATCAACAGCGACGCGACGATCGGCCCCAGGGTCAGCAGCACCAGCCCGACTATCCAGGGGCTGAGAAACAGCAGGGCCCATTTGCCTTGCGAACGTCGCCAGCTTGAGGCCGGTGACGAGCTCATGGCGACCGGCGCCTTACGGTGGGGCATGGTGGTCGTGGTCATGTGAGGAATCCCGCGGCCTGGGACATGAAGCTGTCCACACCGGCGGAGATCGTCTGCTTGCCGGTGGCGATGGTCTGGCTGGTCGTGACGAAGGTCGTCATCACCTGGGCGGAGCCACTGGGGAACTCATCGGCCAGCGACGGCACGGGGTGCGCGAACTCCTTGGCCACCAGGTCCACGTAATCGATGAAGAGCCGATCTACCTTGTTGTAGGTGATCGATTTGCGCAGCTGGAGATTCGGCGGGGCACCGAACTCGGCCTGCAGCACCTTGCCCGCCGCTTCGTCATTGAGGATGAAGTTCACCAGATCGACCGCGTCCGCGGGATGCTCTGAGCGCGCGTAAACGCCCACCCAGTTGGACGCGCGCAGGAAGTGCCCGGACTGAGCGGCGCTCGGCATGGGCATGGTCGTCACAGCGAGTTCGGTCTTGGTGAGCGCCTGGAGCGCGCCGAGGACGTTCGGGTAGATGAAGAGGTTCGGCGCCTTCTTGCCGACGAGGAGCGTGGTGCCGAAGCCTCCGGTGGAGGTCTGGACGGTCAGGTCGCCGGGCGGGGCGGCGCCGGTCTTGCGGAGCTCGGCCCAGATTTCGAACCACGCCTGCACGTCGTCACGGGAGACTCCGAGCTTGCCGTCTTTGTACAGCTCTTTCCCGCGCTGGCGGACGAACACCTCGAAGCCATTGAAGTCGCCGCTGTCATCCATGGTGCCGTAGTAGCTGCCACCCGACTTCTTCCTGACGTCATTCGCGAAGGCGATGAAGTCATCCCAGGTGTGGCCGGGCTTGGGCACCGACATCCCGATGGCGTCCAGGGCGCTCTTGTCGTAGATCGTTCCATAGGCGTTGTCTCCGAGCGGAAGTGCTGCCCGCTTGCCGTTGATCACGCCGCTGGCGATGGACGACGGGTCGAGCTGGGAGATATCAAGGACTTTGGGAATGTAGGCGTCGAGCGGGGCGAGCGCGTTCTTGACGGCGTACTGCGCGACGATGTTCTGGAACAGCGCGATCGTGTCGGCGGCGGCGCCGCCGGCGATTTCGGTCGCCAGCTTCTGGGAGTACGCGTCGTTGGCGAGCAGGGCGAGCTCCACCGAGCCGCCGCGCTTCTTCGCGTACAGGTCGTAGACCTGTCGCAGCTTCTGCTGACGCGCGGTCGAGCCGTAGGCGGACATCCGCAGTGCCGTGTTTCCCGCAGGCGCCCCTCCGGGCTTCGGGGTGTCCCCGGACGGGGAGCAGCCGGTCAGGGCGAGTGCGGCGAGTCCGGTCGCCGCGGCTCCGTAGCGGAGGAGAGATCGCCGGGACAGCGCTGTGTCAGTGTTGTGCATCGGGGGGTGTTCCTTTCTTCATGGCAAGCGAGGGGTCAGAAACCTTCCACCCGATGCGGGATGTAGTGCTCTTCCAACCGCCGCATATCCTCCGCGCCGAGGGCGATCTCGACCGCGGCGACGGCATCGTCGAGATGCTGGAGCTTGGTCGCTCCGATGATCGGTGAGGTGACGGCGGGGCGGTGCAACAGCCAGGCGAGGGCAATCTGAGTACGGCTGACGCCCCGAGCCTCGGCGATGGCGCCGACCTGTTCGGCGATCTTCTGATCTTCCGCTTCGGCCTGCTGGTACAGCGTCTTGCCCAGCGGATCGGTGTTGATCCGATCGCTGCCGACATCCCACGGGCGCGCGAGCTTGCCGCGCGCGAGGGGGCTCCACGGCAGCACGCCCACACCTTGGTCAAGGCAGAACGGGTGCAGTTCTCGTTCGTCCTCCCTGGTCAGGAGGTTGTACTGGGCCTGCATCGAGATGAAGGTCGCCCAGCCGTTTAGGCGCGCGGTGTATTGGGCTTTGGCGAACTGCCAGGCGTACATCGACGAGGCTCCGATGTAACGGGCCTTGCCGGCCTTCACGACATCGTGGAGGGCCTCCATCGTCTCCTCGATCGAGACCGTGTCGTCCCACCGGTGGATCTGATAGAGGTCGACGTAGTCGGTTTGCAGGCGTCGCAGACTCGCGTCGATCTGCTCCATGATGTGCCGGCGCGACAGCCCGCCTCCGTTGGGTCCGGGGCGCATCACGCCGTGCACCTTCGTCGCGAGCACGACTTCCTCGCGACGCGCGTACTCACGGATGGCCCGCCCGAGGATCTCCTCGCTTTGTCCCAGGGAATAGATGTTCGCCGTGTCGAAGGTGGTGATGCCGAGTTCGAGCGCCCGTCTGATGAACTCCCGGCTGGGCTCCTCCGGGAGGGTCCAGCCATGGGCGCCCCGGCCAGGGTCGCCGTAGCTCATGCAGCCCAAGGTCACTGCGGAGACTTCAAGTCCGCTTCCACCGACTTTGCGGTACTTCATCGGCTACCGCTCCTTCTCAAATACTCGGATGACGCTGGAGTCGTCGCTCCTGCCCAGCCCCTCGCGGCTGGCCAAGGAGAAGATCTTGTTGGCTTGTTCCGTCAGGGGCGTCACGGCGCCCACCGCGCGGGCGGCGGCGAGGACGAGCGAGGAGTCCTTGACGAAGATGTCGATCGCGCTGAGCGCGGGCAGGTGCTCCTCGGCGAGCATCCGGGGGCCTCGGTCGCTCAACATGAACGAGGCGGCGGCCCCGGATTCGATGGCGGCCAGCACCTTGGCGGGATCAAGGCCGAGCCGGTGCGCGAACTGAAGCCCCTCGGCCGCGACAGCTAAGTGAACCGAGCACAGCAGTTGGTTGACCAGTTTCACCGCCTGTCCGTCGCCGACGCGGTCGCCGCAGTGGACGACCTTCGCGGTCATGAGGCGCAGGAGAGGCAGCGCCGCGTCGAGTGCGTCCGGTTCGGCACCGACGAGTGCGGTGAGCTCCCCGGTCACGGCTCTGACGACACCGCCGGTGACCGGGGCGTCGACCACGTGTGCCCCGAGCGCGTTCAGGCGCCGGCCGGCCTCGACCGCGGCATCGATGCCGACCGAGCTCATGAGGATGACGACCGTGCCGGCGGCGAGTCCGGCGTGAACGCCGTCATCGCCGAAGAGCGCCTCCTCAAGCTGGGCGGATGTCGCCACCATCACGATCACCGCGTCCGCCCCCCGCGCGGCGGCGGACGCGCTGGTGGCCGCTCGCGCTCCCTCAGCGACGAGTTGGGCGACCCGGTCGGCGTCGAGGTCGAAGACCGTCAGTGGATGACGGCGTCCCACCAGGCGGGCCATCGCCGACCCCATCGCGCCGACGCCGACGAACGCGACGTTCACTGCTCCTCCCCGCCGATCGCGGCGGACGTTGCCGCGGACGTCGCGGCGGTGCTCAGATGGCTCAGGGCGGATCGCACTTCCTCTTCCTTCGTTTCGAATGGGCTGTCGTGCGTCTCCAATTCGAGGACGTACGGTCCGTCGAAGCCGGACGCCGACGCGCTGGCGAAGACGCCGCCGAAGTCCACGTCACCCAAGCCCATCGGCCTGCGGATGTCGCCCAGGAGCGCATCACGCAGATGGACGATCGACACGCGATGCGCGAACCGTGGGAACAACCCGGCGGGATCCTGGCCGGAGGCCCGTACGTGGGAGACGTCCCACGCCTGCCGCACCGCCGGTGAAAGCGCGGACAGCAGTGCCTGGGCCCGTGAAACCGTGTTGACCAGCCGGAAGTAGTGCGGCGCTTCAACCACGAGCTCGATCCCCAGCTCCTGGGCCCGTTCGAGCGCGGTGTTCAACCCATCGGCCACCAAGCCGACCTGGGTGTGAGAGGCGACGGCGGGCTGTTCGGGGGCTCCACAGGTCAGGACGAGACGAGGGCTTCCGGCGTCGGCGCAGAAGTCGAGCAGACGATGGATCGCGCCGAGAACGGTTGAGCGGCTTTCGGCACTGTTGAACGAGCCCGGATCCGCGTTGACGCTGGTGACCATCAGCGAACTCGCGCGCACCTGGGTCGCGACCTCGGAGAGCGCCGCCGCGCTGCCGTTGGGCGGGACATGTTCGCACAACCCGGCCAGGGCACCGAGGTCGACCTGGTCGAACCCCAGCTCCGCGATGATGTCGAGGGCCTTGGGCAGCCGGTAGTGCCGGAAAGTGATCGTGGAGCAGGCCAAGGGCGGGACCGTCGTCATGACGCGACCGGACTTTCGGTATCGGGGGATGAGATCTCTTTGGCGCGCGACTCGTCAGCCAGCGCGTCTTCGATGTACTTGCGGCAGTAGTCGCCCATGTGAGCCGACACGACGGCGGCCACGTGGGCGGGGTCGCCGGTCTCTATCGCATCGGCGATCGCGACGTGTTCGGCGTAACGCATCCGGTCAGCGGCGCGTTGCGGCCCGGCGGCGATGATCATCATCTCGATCTGACCGATCAGACGACCCCACGTGGACATGAGCGTCTCGCTGCCGACCAGTTGCACCAGCCGGGCGTGGAACCCGAGGTCCAACTCGATCTGCTTGCCGAAGGCCAGATCAAGCGACCGCAGTGGGACAAGCAGCTGACGCAGCTCCGCGGCGATGGCCAAACGATCTTCGCGCTTGGCCAGCTTCGTCGCCGCCAGCACCTCCAGCGCTTCACGAACCTCGAAGACCTCGAGGATCTCGCCCGAGAGGAGCTCGCGGACGAGCATGTGGCCACGACCGTCGCTGACGATGAGGCCCTCGGCTTCGAGCGGGCGAAGGGACTCCCGCAATGTCCCGCGGCTCACGCCCAGCTCGCGGCTCAGCGACGCCTCGACGATGTGCTCCCCGGGGCGCAACCCCCCAGAGATGATCCGTTCTCGCACAAATGCCGTGCACCGCTCACGCAGCGTGCTGCGGTCAAGCGTGGCGCGCGTCCCGTTGTCCATGCTGGGCAACAGTACCCGTTGACATTTTTTTGTCAACAATTATTCTAACCAACGACCCTGCGGCGAGTGAGAGGCAGCAACGCAATGACCCGTCTGTGGAACGTGCCGGACGACTTCGCCGATGAGATGCTCGAAGGCTTCGCCGCGGCCTGCGGCCGGTGGGTGCGGCAGGTGCCAGGTGGGGTCGTACGCTCGACGCGAGACGCGCGGCCGACGGTGTCGGTGGTCATCGGCGGAGGATCAGGACACTATCCGGCCTTTGGCGGACTCGTCGGCCCGGGCCTCGCGCACGGAGCCGCCATGGGCAACCTGTTCTCCTCGCCGTCGGCGCACCAGGTCGAGTCGGTCGTGCGCGCGAGTGATCAGGGCGAGGGCGTCCTGCTGTCGTACGGCAACTACGCCGGCGACGTGCTGCACTTCGGTGCCGCACAGCAGGCCCTTCGAGCCGAGGGAATCGACTGCCGGACGGTGCTCGTCACTGACGACATCTTCAGCGCCCCCGCACGCCACACGGCACAACGACGCGGGATCGCCGGCGACTTCGCGGTGTTCAAGATCGCAGGTGCCGCCGCCGCAACGGGATATGACCTGGACGCGGTCGAGGCTGTGACCAAACGCGCGAATCTCCACACGAGATCGATGGGGGTCGCCTTCTCCGGCTGCAGTCTGCCGGGCGCACCCGAACCGTTGTTCACCGTCCCACCAGGGCGGATGGCGGTCGGGCTGGGGATCCACGGCGAGCCCGGAATCGACGAAGCCGACATGCCCACCGCGGACGAGCTGGCCACGCTGTTCATCGACCACCTACTGACGGCCGACGAGAGACCTCTACCCGGCGGCGCCCGAATCGTGCCCATCCTCAACGGCCTCGGATCGGTGAAGAACGAAGAGTTGTTCGTCGTCTACCGCCGGATCGCCGAACTCCTCCATGACGCGGGGCTCGTCGTCGTCGACCCCCATGTCGGCGAATACTGCACAAGCTTCGACATGGCAGGCGTCTCCCTGACGCTGCTGTGGCTCGACGACGAACTCGAACGGCTGTGGGCGGCGCCTGCGGACACGCCCGCGTTCCGCACCGGCGCCGTCGACACCGCCGCCCTGCGCCCGTTCACCGCCGAGCACACACGGGCCGACGCGGAAACTCCGGCGCCATCGAGCGAAGCATCCCGCCGGCTCGCCGCGAGGATCGCCTCGGCTCTCGATGCGGCCTTCCTCGCGATCGACGCCGCATCAGACGACCTCGGCCGCATCGACGCCGTGGCCGGCGACGGCGACCACGGGATCGGCATGCGGCGCGGCACTCGAGCCGCGGCGCAGGCGGCCGCGGCCGCGGTCAGCGGAAACCGCGGGGCCGAGACAACGCTCAACATCGCCGCCGACGCGTGGTCCGACAAGGCGGGTGGTACGTCAGGCGCCATCTGGGCGGTCATTCTGCGGGCGATCGGCCGCGAACTCGGCGACGACAAGGAACCCACGACTCGTGATCTCGTCCGCGGCCTGAACCGTGCGGTTTCTGACGTCACCGCGTACGGGCAAGCCGTCGTCGGCGACAAAACCCTGGTCGACGCACTCGTACCGCTGGCTCACACGTTCAGCGCCGCGATCGAAGCCGGCGAAACCCTCGCCTCCGGCTGGGGCAAGGCCGCCACCGCCGCCACGACGTCCGCGAACGCGACCGCCGACCTGCTTCCACGCCTTGGAAGGGCCCGCACGCACGGCGAGAGGTCGCTGGGCACACCCGACCCGGGGGCAGTGTCGCTCGCGATCATCGCCCACACCGTCGAACCCTTCGTCGCCCCCACGACGAGCCACACTCCCTGACAGCCCATTAACGAACGGACACCCTCCATGAATGCCTTCCGCGTCGTCATCGGCTCCGACGAAGCAGGACACGACTACAAGCAGCGCATCAAGACCGACCTTCAAGCCGACTCACGCGTCATCGAGGTCACCGACGTCAGCACCGACGCCAACTACCCGACCATCGCCATTCAAGCCGCCGAGATGATCGCGCACGGGGCGGCGGACCGCGCCATCCTCATCTGCGGAACAGGGCTCGGCGTGGCCATCGCCGCCAACAAGGTCAAAGGCGTGCGAGCCGCCACAGCACACGACAGCTACTCCGTCGAACGATCGGTCCTGTCGAACAACGCCCAAATCCTCTGCATCGGACAGCGCGTCATCGGCATCGAACTCGCGCGAAAGCTCGTCCATGAGTGGCTCGGCTACACCTTCGACGAGGCCAGTCCTTCGAACGCCAAGGTCGGCGAGATCAACAGCTACGAAGCCCACTAGGGCGGCCAATGGCGGCCGCCCTAGTGATCATGCTGACTAGTCGGCGGCGAACACCACGTCCACCCAGTAGTTGCTGGCCTGGTAGCTCTTCGTCGGGAAGCCGTTCGTCGCGCCGTACCGATACACGCCGTTGCCTCCTGACGCGCCGCTCGCCAGCGCGAGGAGCGGATCGTTGTTGTACTGGGTGGCGAAATACTGCCGGTCCACCGCGTAGTTCCCGGAGGTCGTGAAGTACGAGACCACGTAGGTGGTGTTGGCGGCGATCGTGACAGGCGTGGCGAAGTTCATCCGCTGCCAGCCAGTCGCCGTCTCATTGGTGAACGTCCCGGACGCCAGCAGCGCCCCGGCGCTGGTCCACAAGTACCCGGTATGGGTCCCGGTGTTCTGCGCCCCCTTGTAGAACCGGACCCCCAGGATCCTCCCGCTCGTCGTCGCCCTGAACTTCACGCCCAGCGCGACGGCCGTCGGATCGCCCGCCGACGGCGTCCCCGGAACCGTCGTGTCAGGCCACAGGCTGTTCGTCGGAGTGGGCGTGGGAGTGGGCGTCGGTGTCGGAGTGGGTGTGGGCGTCGGCGTTGGGCCGGTGGTGTTGAAGACGACGTCCACCCAGTAGTTGGTCGCCGAGTACGTTTTGCTGGGGAAGGTGCTGCTCCCCGCGTAGATGTACACGCCGTTGCCGCCGCTGCTCGCACTGTCCGGAGCGGTGAGCGGACCCCGCACGACCGAGTTCGCGAAGTACGAGACATCCCGGGCGTACCCGCCGTTGGGCGCGAAGTACGAGGCCACATAGGTGGTGTTGGCGCTCACCGAGACCGGGGTCGCGAAGTTCACCTGCTGCCAGCCGGTCGCCGTCTCACCGGTGAACGTCGCCCTCCCCAGCAACTGGCCGCCGCTGGTCCACAGGCTCCCGACATGGGTGCCGGTGTTGCCCGCGCCCTTGTAGAACCTGAGCGCCGAGATGGTGCCCGATGCCGAGGACCGGAATTTCACCCCGACCTCGACCGCGCTCGGGTCATCGGCCGCGGGCACGGAGGGCACCGTGGACGACGCCCAGAGGCTGCAGGGGCAGTCCGTGGTCGAGTTGACCGTCCTCGATGTGGTGGGCGACTGGATGTTGCCGCTGTCGTCCACCGCCCTCACCATGATCGTCTTGGCGCCGGTGCCTTGGATCGTCCATGCGTACTGCCAGTTGTTCCGGCCAGTCGCCTGGCGCCAGGTGGCGCCGCCGTCGACCGACGCCTCCACGGAGGCGACCACGCCTCCGCCGGTGTCGGCCGCCGTTCCCACGACCTGGATGGTTCCGGGCAGCACGTTCTCGCCGGCGGCCGGAGTCGTGATCGCCGAGGTCGGAGGGGTGGTGTCGGTCGACGCCGTCGCCGGCACCAGACCCGGTTGGAGAGTGACCGGCTGGGCTTTCATGTCGGCCATGAGGTTGACCGTCGCCTGTTGCATCCGGACATCTGTGGGGGTGCCCGCCCGGTCATGGACACTGTCCAGGCCCCACGCCCACTGGATCGTACCGGCGCCGAAGACCAGCGCGCCGCTCGGCGCCTTGTAGAGCGTCAGATTGTGCGTCGCGGTCCCGGCACCGTAGGTGCTACCGAAGTCGAGCAGGAATTTGTTGGACGAGAACAAGGTCGTCTGGGAGAGCCGTATCGTCCCCGGCGGCGAGAAGTCGTTGTCCGGGGCCTCATCCCATTCGAACCCGAGCGTTCCCGCCGGGAATGTCGCGGTCTGCCCGGGTTGCAGGCTTGCCACGGACGTGTTGCGCCAGAGTCGCATCGGCCCGTACTCCGCCGGAACGGTCATGGCGTCGTTGACCGTACCGTTGATCCTGAAGAAGGTTCCGCTCACGCGGTTCTCCGGTCTGCCTCCGTCCGACGGCGGCGAGAAACGCGGATCGCGCCATGTCCCGGTCCATTCCGGGCTGGGGTCGATCTTGGCGTTGGCGTGGGTCTCCTTGTAGCAGACGAGCGTCCGGAACGGCGTTGCCGTACCGGCGATGCTCGGCTCCCACCTGGTCTTCCAGAAGATCTCGTTGCCGGAGAAGAAGGCCACGTTCACGCCGCTGTCGCGGGCGGTCTCGACGGCGTTGCGCATCTGGTTCGACCAGTATTCGTCATGCCCGACGGAGAGGAACGCCTTGTGCTCCAGGAGTTCCTGACCGCGTGTGGCACTGTCCACGCCGCTGAAATAGCTCACGTCATATCCGTTGGCCTCAAGCCATCGGACCATGGGGTATTCGGCGTTGAAGAAGAAGCCCTCCGGGGCGTCCATGGTGCCCGTGTCGCGCGTCTTGAACGGGCGGTTGTAACTCACCTTGTAGGCGCGGCCCACGGGATTGCCGTAGTAAAGGCTGTTCCCGCCGTACCTGTTGTACGCCTGCCAGGTCGTGTCGGAGGTCTGCATAAGGAGGTCCGAGCCCCTGGTGTCATCCCGGACCACGAAAATGATGTGGCTGCTACCGGTCGTTCCGTCCTCCCGGACCAGCTTCGCGATATAGACCCCGGAGACGGCGTCGCTGGGCACCGCCCAGGAGGCCGACACCCCCCAGTTCCCGCAGTCGACGAGCCCGGTCGACGTATCCTGCGCGCATGCGGGCTGCGACTGGGGCAGCGCGGCGGACGGCTGGACCGTCGTTATCTTTCGCGCCCCCATTCCGGCGTAGTAACCGATGCGGTAGATGTCGAGGCGATAATCGCTCGCCACGGTGTCGACCTTGAACAGCACGGTCTCCCCGTGATTGACGCTCATCTGCGTCGCATAGCCCTGGATGGCGCTGCTACCCGCTCCCGAGATGTCCCATTCGCTGGCGGGGTTGCCGGGCTTGCTGTTCTCTATGCAGATGACGGAGGTCGGCGGGCAGACAACGGCGGCTCTCCTACCGCCGACCGGCCTTCCCGAGCCGGCCTCCCGCTCCTGCGCGCGGGCGCCTTTCGCGGCACGGGCCGCGAAGTCCGACGCGCTCCCCGCCGGTTCCGCACGGCCTGTGCCCGCAGCGACCACCTGTGTGGAAGCCGTGCTCGCACCGGCCATGCGTGCCTCAGCGCCGGATCCGCCCCCCGGCCCGCACACCAGGCTGGCCACCATGGCAGTGACCAGCCCGACCCAGGGCAGCCGACGCCTCCCCATGGCCTTCTTCTCACGCTCCGACAATGTGCCACCCCCCGGTCGCAGTACCCCACGCAACAGAGCCGGACAGAAGACGGCGCAAGCCGTCAAGATCATCGACTCAGAGAGGAATGCTATGGGCCGGACCGGTTGCTCCTGAAGCGAGCGGTGATACGACAGCAGCTCTTATGAAATGGGCGTGTCGCCGCTTATAACGAAGAAAATCCCGGCAACCCGCCCCTCCATAGGCGCGCGGCCAGGGCTGGGCTCGGCCGAATCAGACCTCGTACCACGCTCTGGCGACATTGCAACCGTAGGCGTCACCGGAGACTTCCGACACGAACCTCGACGGCCCACTGGACCGGTATATCCATGGCCCCCAAATGGTGGTCGTGTAGGGCCAATGCCCGGAATTGCATTCGGCCCGCACCCGGAAGTTACCGAACCCGGCGAGACAGGTGGCCGAGGCCGTGTTGTAGGCGACGTCGATATACGCGGAGCAGTCCCAGACCGCGGCCTGTGCCGGGGCGGCTCCCGCCGTAAGCGCGACCGATAACGACAGGGCGGTAATCGATGCGCCGATCGCCGTCTTGCTGATCAGTTTCATTCTTTCTCCTCGGGGCCACTGGAGCGGATTTCTTGCCGCCCCGCCGAGGAACATCGTCGCGCCACGCCCTTTCGCCGCACTGTCGCAGAACTGTCGCGAGCAATGGGACGACTTTAAAATCCAGCTCTCGTCGCCCGGCCGAAGATCTCGACGAGTTCGTTCGCGCAGTGGCCCGGGTCGAGGCCGTCGACGATGCGGTCGGCCATCGCGTCGATCGACGCGCGCAGGGCCGTACTCATCAGCACACTGTCGAACGCCCTGAAAGCCCCCGTACGCTGCCCGTCCGCGAACAGCGCCACCAGCCTGGCGATCGCGGCGTCCCGCTCGTGGTCACCCGCGAACGCCTGGTTGTGCGCGATCTGCTGCACCGCGCGCACGTGTTCGGGATGGGCGGCGATGAAGGCGATGTTGGCCCGGATGAACGCCTCCAGCTGCGCATTGGCTCCGGAGACGGCGTCCAGCGTCGGACGCATGAAGGCGGCCGCGTCAGTGATGACCTGACGCACGACGGCCTCGAAAAGCTGCTCCTTGTTGGAGAAGTGATAGGAGATCAGCCTCTTGCTGCTGAGCCCGGCGTGCTCGCAGATGGCCTCGAACGTGGTCTCCGCATAGCCGCGCTCGGCGAGCACGGCGATGGTGGCGGAGGCGATCTGGGCTCTGCGGGCCTCGGTGGCTTCGCGGCGAGTTCCGGAGGTCTGCATATCACCCCAGCTTGCCACGCTTCGGGTACGCCTCACGTACGGCACGACGGTTGACGATGACCGCGACAGCGGCGACCAGGACGCCGACCACTGCCTGCTCCGCCTTCATCCAGCCGGGATAGCCGCTGTCCGGCGCGAGGAGGATGAGCACGATTCCGATGGGCGCGGCGAAGGTGATGAAGCGGATGCGCAGGTAGGCCGATCGCTTGCCTCGTGCGGCCTGCCCCGCCAGAGCCACGAGCCAGACGGAGGCGGCGGCCACGGCGGCGCCGCGCAACCACACCACCCAGTTGCCACCGATGACGGCGGCCACGCCGAGCGTCGCGATCGAAATGACGAGCATGGCGACGAAGAGCGTCCGGACCAGATTCCACGGCTTCTTATCCATGCGTATAAATTTACACATGCGGATAACATTCGGCAAGAGCCCCGGTGTTGACCACGGAACGAAACATTCATCCAAGACGCCCAGGCCCGGAGCTTGTGATGCTCGACCTCATGTCCGGAACGCCGGAACGTCGATTGGAGAGGTAATGACGAAGACCGTGGGCAGCGCGCCAGAGGTTCAGGTGGCGAGTGGCCGGCTGCGGGGCCGCCATGACCAGGGAGTGGCGGCGTTCCTCGGGATCCCGTACGCCGCCCCGCCCTTCGGAGCACGCCGCATGCGACCTCCCGAGCCGCCCGTGCGGTGGGAGGGCGAGCGCGGCGCTACCGATTACGGGCCGACCTGCCCGAAAGACAACGACGACCCGGAGGGCGCCGCGCTGTTCCCGGAGGCCGTGATCCCTGGCGAGGACTGCCTCAACCTCAACGTGTGGACCCCCGATCCCCGGGCATCCGGCTTACCGGTACTGGTCTGGATTCACGGCGGCATGTTCACGAAGGGGTCCGGATCCGTCGCCGGCTACCGCGGCACCTCCTTCGCCCGCGACGGTGTCGTGTGCGTCACGATCAACTACCGGCTCGGTGCCGAGGGCTTTCTCCACCTGGATGACGGCACCGCCAACCTGGGGCTGCTGGACCAGATCGCCGCGCTCGAGTGGGTCCAGGACAACATCGTCGCCTTCGGCGGAGACCCGGGGAGAGTGACCGTCGCCGGTCAGTCCGCCGGGGCCATGAGCGTCATCACCCTCATGGCCATGCCCCGCACCCGGGGCCTGTTCCACCAGGCGATCACCCAGAGCGGTGCGGCCGCCCAGACGCTCACGGCTGAGAGCGCCACAGACGTCGCCTCACGGCTGGCTGAGTCGCTCGGGGTAGCACCGACCCGCGAGGCATTCAGCGAGGTGCCGGTCGAACGGCTGACGCGGGCGGCGTCCGCCCTCGTCAAGGAGGTCCAGAGCGTCGCGGATCCGACCAAGTGGGGCAGCCTCCCCTTCGCCCCGGTCATCGACGGCGACACCCTCCCTGACCACCCGCTCGACGCGCTGAGAAGGGACGCCGGCAGCGGCGTACGGCTCCTGGCCGGCTGGAACCGCGACGACACCCGGATCGGCCTCGTCCCCACCGGCATGATCGACCTCGCCGACGAGCGCGTCCTCTCCGCGGTCGTGGGCGCCTACGGCGGGCCAGACGGGACGATCGGCCTCTACCGGGCAGCCCGGCCGGGAGCGAACGACGGGGATCTGCTCGCCGCCCTGACCACCGACTGCTTCATCCGGGTTCCGGTGATCCGGGTCGCCGAGGCACGCCTTGAGGCCGGCGGGGCCGACACCTGGATGTACCGCTTCGACCACGAGTCGCCGAGCTTCGCCGGCCGCCTCGGCGCCGCCCACGCGGTGGAACTCCCGTACGTGTTCGACCTGCTCGACGAGAAGTCCACCCAGGCCCTCATCGGCGACGACCCACCACAGGTCGTCGCCGACACGGCTCACGGCGCCTGGGTCCGCTTCGTCGCCGGGGGGGATCCGGGCTGGCCTCGCTACAACCTGGCCGACCGGTCCACCGCGTTGATCGACGAGAGGATCACCGTCGTCGACGACCCCGACGGCGCCGAGCGCGAGGTGTGGACCAACCGGCGCTGACCAGTGGTTCTGAGCGCGGGGTGTGTGGACCAGCCGACGCTGCCCGGGAGTTGCCATTCGGTGTCGACCGTACGGCTCAGCGGTGGCGATCCATTTCTCGCCACCACCGGCCTATTGGTGCTGAGCCAGGACCCTGCCGAGCCCCGGAGACGCGTTGTGGCATTGCGACACCACGAAGTGGCTCCTACCATGTCGGCTGTGCGATCAGCCGAGTCGGCTCGCGCCGGTGTACCACGATGGGAGATCACGGTCCCATCGCGTCCTGGGCGGCTGCCGGGGGTCACGATGGCAGGGTTCGGCGATCAGGCGAATGAGCTGCGCGATGTCGCGTTGGTCCCGCACCCCACGGTCATGGTGATCTTCGACCTCGGCGACCAACCCTTCGTCATCGAAGACGACTGTGGTGCGCGGCAGCGAGACCGCGTCGTCGCCGGACTCGCCCCGCACAGGGCTCGAGGGCGGGGGTTCGCCAGAAGCTCCGAATGCCTCCAACTGCGGCTCTCGCCGATGGTCGCGCACGCGGTCTTGGGCGCCTCCTCGGAACTGGGCGGGACACTGGCCTCCCTCGACGACCTGTGGGGACGAGACGCCGTACGAACCCAAGAGCGATTGCGGGCCGCCAGATCGTGGGAGGACCGATTCGCGATCGTGGAGGCCGCGCTGGCGCGGCGGGCCGACGCAGGCCGAGCCGTCGACCCGGAAGTCACCTTCTCCTGGCGACAGATGGTGGCCAGCCGAGGGCGGGTACGCGTCGAACGACTGGTCGCCGAGATCGGCTGGAGCCGCAAGCGCCTTTGGTCCCGGTTCCGCGCCCAGGTCGGCCTGACCCCGAAGCGTGTCGCCCAGCTCATCCGCTTCGACCACGCGGCCCACCGCCTCGCCGCCGGCCACAGCGCCGCCTCGGTAGCAGCGGAGAGCGGATACGCCGACCAGTCCCACCTTCACAGAGACGTCGTGGCCTTCGCGGGGATGACGCCGACCGCGGTCGCGGTCCAGCCGTTCCTCGCGATCGACGACGTCGCGTGGCCTCGGGACTCGGAGTGACGCGGAACGGGATCCGGCGTCAGCAGGATCGCCGCGCCTTGGCTGCCCGCCCCTTCCGTGGCGCTGACAACGGGTTTCGCCGGTGGTGCCGGCATCGGACGAAACGGCGGTCGATGGGATGCCGTCAGCGGCGAGCCAGTACGACGAGTTCGCCGCCGCCCACCACCAATCGGCCATCCGATGCCACAGCCAGTGCACTGATCCCTGAGGGGAATATCAGCTCCCGGCCTACCTGCTCACGGGTGGTCAGGTCCCAGACTTCGGCCACCGAAGCGCTGGCGGTGATGGCGTGAGGGCGGCCGTCCACCGCCGTCATGGCCACCGCGCGCATGGAGTCGTAGGCTCTCATGGGCTTGCCCACGGGCCGTCGGATGCTGAGGTCCCATAGCCGCACCGTTGCATCGTCACCTGTTGTGACAACATGCGGCCTACCCTCGATCTCCGCCGTGGCGACCGCACACACCATGCCCTCGTGACCGGTCAAGGGTCCTGCGACCTGTTCACCGGTGATGAGATCCCACACCCGCACACTTCCGACCACATCTTGGCTATGGGTCGGTGGAACCTGGTCCTATGTGCACCACGAGGCGAGTGCGGCCAGGAAGGCGCGCGAAGCTTCGTCGGCCGACCGCATGTTCTGCCCGGTGATCAGAGAGCCGTGGACCACGACGTGCGAGGTGAATTCGGCCTCCTCCTCGAACTCGGCGCCCAGTTTCATGAGTCGCTCCTGCAACAAGAACGGCACGAGAGTGTCGCGTTCGAGTGCCGCCTCCTCCTGGTTCGTCAGTGCTGTCACCTTCCGGCCTTCGACAAGTGGTCGGCCGCTCACCGGATCGACCCCGCACAATGCGGCAACACCGTGGCACACCGCGGCGACGGGCTTGCCCGCGTTCAGCGCCGCGGCGAGGAGGCCACCGATCACGGGATCATCGGGAAAGTCCCACATCCCGCCATGGCCACCGGCGAAGAAGAGGCCGTCGTAGTCAGTCGTCGCCGCGTTCCGCAGGGGCAGCGACGAACGCAGTAGCGCTCGCGCCTCGACATCCTCGTTCAACCTCCGCAAAGCCACCGTCTCGACGCCCTCGCCGAAGCTCAAAGGATCGACCGGCGGGTCGCCACCAAGTGGTGACGCGACGACAACCTCGACGCCGGCCTCCTTCAGCGCGTAGTACGGCGACGCGAACGTCTGCAACCCCACGCCCGTTGCCCGCCCTGTCGAGCCCAGTTGCCCGTGAGACGTCAGTATGACGAGAACTTGCGACACGTGATGATCTCCTTTCGCGCTGCAAAGAACACGATTACCAGTCGAGCGCTGCATGAGAGCGGCGCAGGCTTCGGCTTGTTGACCACGAATCTGCAACGTATCCAGATAAACGTTGATGTGCTTGCGACTGAACGGCGACAGTCAGGCGACGGCAACTGCGTAAGCCTGCCCCGCACCGCTGGCCACGAGCGGCTGCCCGACAACGATCACAGCCCCAACCAACAGAGCGGCGTAGTTTCTCACCCGCTCAGCCCTGTTAGCCCATGTGGGAGACGCACAACGAGATCATTGATCCACCACTGGATCAGACTCCACTGTCAACGACGGCGGCATCCTGGATCAGGCACACTTTCCGTGATCGGACCCATTGAGTAGATCACGGTTCGGGCGTTCCGGCCGGTAGCCGAGCCTCTGATCACGAACATCTGCAGCGTGTTGATCAAGGAGCTGGTCGCCGTCTTGTTCCCTCGCAGCGGGTGCACAGCCGCTATGAACGACGGTTGTCCGATACCGCGGTCGGAGGCCAGGAAGTGCTCATCCACCTGCGGGTTCACCGGTTCTTCTGCCGTGCTTCCACGTGTACGAAGGCGACGTTCGCTGAACAGATCCCGGGGCTGACAGTCCGATACGGACGCCGTAGCATCCGAGCGGCGAGAGCGTTGCAGGCCATCGCGCTGGCACTGGGAGGCCGGGCCCGTCGAAGGGCACGTCAACCGGACCAAGATGCTCAAGCGACAGATGTACGGCCGCGCTAACCCCGATCTCCTGCGCAAACGAATCCTGCTCGCCGACTGACCAGGGTCCGATCACGGAATGTGTGCTTGATTCAGTTTTCACCCGTCGTCGTCAGGAACCGGGCCACATCGTGAGCAGTCATGAACCTCATCCAATCGGATGCCAGCGACATCCCCTGCGTCCTTCCGAACGGCATGGGACCGCCAGCCTGCAGCAGGAGCATCGGGTGAGGCCTAGACGAGCCATCGCCAGAGGGCGCCTGATCTACAATCCGGCCATCCCATACCCTCGTGAGCCTTCATTGCGCCTGCCCTCGTAGCAACGAGCGCTGGCCCCCCCATGGGGTAGATGTTGACCGCTCGATCATGTTCGTCGCCCTGGGGATGGATGAGACGACGCTGCGGGCGCTGGTCCTGGGTCTGTCGGGGATGTGTGCTGGGATCGGGGGATGGATCACGAGTCGGAAGCCGCCTACATTCGTTCGGTCTGCGCCGAGTTCCTTGGGGAGCACTTGGGATCTCAGTTGGCCGCGCTGGCCAGACCGGGATTTGGTCTCAGCCCGGCCAGCGAGTCCCGGCCAGCGGCGGGACGCAGCCGCCTGGGCGGCGCAGCCCTCCTGGACCCGGGAACGCCGTGGCCACACGACGGCAAGGGCCCGCTCAACCTGTACGCCGTGCTCGACACCGACGAACTAGCCCCGTGGCTCGGGGATGAACTGCCCGTCCGGCCCGGGCTTCTCAACTTCTTCCTCGGCAATTTCTACGACTGCCAGGTCATCCCGGCGGACCCGACCGGTGCCGTTGAGCTCAGGTCGCCCGACGATCACGCCTTCGCGATCGTCCCGCTGCACGCCAGGCGGCGACTGTCGCTCCCCGACATGTGGTGGGGCGGAGCGCTGGAAGACCTCATCGAGGGCTTCGGACTCGACCCGGGCCCCGATCTCACGAGCATCTGCGACCCAGAGGAGTCGGTGACCGACCTGTTCGCCGGAGACTCCGCGGGCGGGCACTACCCGGGGTCGGCCGATGACGACCAAGCCTTCGGCTGGCCAACCTGGATAGCGCCGGAGGACCCTCTACCGGACCTCCGGGGCGAGTACACCCACTTGCTCCACCTCTCCAGCAACCTCGGCGAATGGGAATTCCCCAAGGGAGGCTCGCTGAACTTCCTCATTCCAAAGCAAGCGCTTCGCGACGGCGACTACTCACAGACATTCGTCGCGATCGACGTTGGTTAGACGTGAATCCGCCTCACCAAGGTGGAGCCACTCCTCACTGGAAGCTGGGCCACGACACGATGTTCGTGATCAAGGATCCTGCTACCGGCCAGAACACCCGAACCGTGACCTACTCAACGGGTCCGATCACGGAATGTGTGCCTGATTCGGAATCCTGACCCCCCTGGCGTCGCGCGGGTTCTAGGGCGTCGCCACAGGTCAGTTTCACCCGTCGTCGACACTCCACCCCCAACACGCCGAGGATCCCAAACGGCCACAAGCCAGCGAAGCGCCGAATAAGGACGACCGAGCGAAGCGAAGGCCGTACAGGGGTCGGGACCAGGCCCGACTGGAAGAAACCGCCTGAAGCCCCCAAGCGCGAAGCGCCAAAAGAGGCGAAGCCGATTGTGGGAAAAAGGAAAACAGCCCGGAGCGAAGCGAAGGCCGATTGGCCCGACGCTGGGGGTCCGGGGGTTATCCCCCGGGGTAAACAACGAGGAGGCCGCGGGGAGCGAGCCCCCGTAGGGGGCGAGCGACCATACCAACCCCGCCAACGAGTGGAGCTATGGGGATTCGAACCCCAGACCCCCTCCATGCCATGGAGGTGCGCTACCAGCTGCGCTATAGCCCCTGGTCACCGTGACGAGTGGGCTCGTTACGGCGCTCCGAGAGCATATAGCCATCGCGGGGATTCGCCTAATCGCGCCGTCCGTGCGCCGCACCGGCCACCAGTACGGCCAGCCCGTCCAGCTGGCGCCGCAGCCCGAACTCGAAGAGCGAGTCCAGGTCGAGGTCGAGTCCGGACTGCACGATCACCCTGGCCATGGTCGGGAAGCCACCGGAGGAGAGCGCCTCGGCCAGCTGCCCCTCCCTGACCGCCGCAAGCCCTTCATCGTCGGCCTCCGGGGCCGCCGCGACTCCTCGTACGAACCCGGCCAGCGACACGCTGGCATGCAGCATGGCGTTGGGGGTGAGGCCGAGGCCGTCGAGGGCGCGCAGGACCCATTCGGTGTGCGCCATCGCGTTGCGGACGAACTCTGGCCTGGTGAGCGGGATGGCCTGGGACAACCAGGGATGGCGGCGGTGGAGGCGCCATTGAAGCCGCAGCGACACCTCCAGCTGGGCGCGCCAACCGGGCGGCGGCTGTGCGGGGAGCGGAATCTCGCCGTAGGCGGCGTCCGCCATCAGGTGTACGAGTTCGTCCCTGTTCCGTACGTGCCGATGAAGCGACAGGACCGGAGTACCGAGCTCGGTGGCGAGCCGGTCCATAGAGGCGGCGGCGAGCCCTTCACTGTCAGCGACCTTGATGGCCACGCCGAGGACGCGCTGCTCGGTCAGGTCCGCGGGGGCGGACTCCAGCCCCCCACTGTCGTCAGCCGCCTCGGGCAGAGTGTCGACCCGATAGACCACCACGGTGCCGATCCCGGGCACCGGGCGTACCAGCCCTTCGTCCCGAAGCGCGCCGATCACCTTGCTGGCCGTGGCCATCGCCACGCCCCAGTCACGCATGATCTGCCGGGTGGACGGGATCCTGTCCCCCACCGCCAGCTCCCCTGCGGCGATCCGCCGCCGCAGTTCGCCGACGATCCGGAGGTAAGGCACCTCACCTCGGTCCACCGCGAAGTCTCCTCATCGCCCTAGCGCACTAAGACGAAATAACACCACATCCCCTCCGCCACCCGCACTAGAGCTACAAATCCGCTATCGCCGGACGAATCCGCCCACGCAGCAGACCAGGCTCACGCGGCAGGACCCGGGCTCGACGTGGCGGGACCCGGGCTCGACGCAGCAGACCTGGGCCAGGCGGGGCTAGGCGTCCGGACGGTCGTCGCTGTTGACCGGCTCAGGCAGCGTGCCCGCGTTGTGTTCGAGCAACCGCCACCCCTTACGTCCCTCCTGCAACACCGACCAGGAGCAGTTTCCGAGCCCGCCCAGCGCCGGCCAGAGCTCCTCGGGCAGCCCCAGCAGCTCGCAGATGCCCAGCCGCAGCGCCGCCCCGTGCGAGGCCACGACCAGCAGGCCGTCGTCGTCGAGCCGGTCGGCCCAGCGGCGCATGGCGGCGGCCACCCGGCCGGCCACGTCGGCGACCGGTTCGCCGTCGGGGGCCTCCCAGGCCACGTACTCCTCCGGCCAGCGGGCGGCGATCTCGTCGCGGGTCAGGCCCTCCCACTGACCTCCGCCGCGTTCGCGGAGGTCCTTGTCGACGGAGACCTCGAGACCGACGATCCGGCCGAGCGCCAGGGCGGTGTCGTTGGCTCGCTGGAGGTCGGAGGAGACGATGACGGTGGGCCGCAGCGAGGCCAGCAGGGACGCGGCCCTGGCCGCCTGGGCGACACCGGTCTCGTCGAGCGGGATGTCGGAGTGGCCTTGGAAGCGACGCTCGACGTTCCACAGCGTCTGGCCATGCCTGAGGCAGACGATCCTCTTGCTCAAGTGCGAGCCCGCTGGATGTTGGCCTGCGCCACGCTCTCCGGGAGCGGGATGGCCGGGCAGTCCTTCCAGAGGCGTTCCAGCGCGTAGAAGGTGCGGTCCTCCTCGTGCTGCACGTGTACGACGATGTCGAGGTAGTCGAGGAGCACCCAACGGCCCTCGCGCTCGCCCTCGCGGCGTACCGGCTTGGCGTCGGCCTCGATGCGCAGCCTGTCCTCGATCTCGTCGACGATGGCGCGGACCTGGCGGTCGTTCGTGGCGGAGCAGAGCAGGAACGCGTCGGTGATGACGAGTTGCTCGCTCACGTCGTAGGCGAGAATGTCATCGGCCAGCTTGTCGGCCGCGGCCTCGGCGGCGATCTGGACGAGCTGGACGGCTCTTTCGGAAGCGGTCACGATGCGGGTCGGTCCTCCTGTGTCGGCAACATGGCCCTATGTTGAGGGTACCCGTTACGGCTCAAGAGCCCCACGTATGGCGCGAGCACCTTCACCCCTCTGCGTGGTAAAGGCCGCGTTTGTTGATGTACTGCACGATTCCATCCGGCACCAGATACCAGATCGGCTCACCCTTCTCCACCCGCTGCCTGCACTCCGACGAGGAGATGGCCAGGGCGGGGATCTCCAGCAAGGTCACCTTCCCCGGGGGCAGGCCCGGATCGTGCAGCGTGTGACCGGGCCGCGTGCACCCCACGAAATGGGCGAGTTCGAACAGCTCCTCGGCGTCCTGCCAGCTGAGGATCGCGCCGAGGGCGTCGGCTCCGGTGATGAAGTAGAGCTGTGCGTCAGGTCCGTAGATCGCGGAGATCTCACGCAACGTGTCGATCGTGAAGGTGGGCCCGGGCCGGTCGACGTCCACCCGGCTCACCGAGAAGCGGGGGTTCGACGCGGTCGCGATCACGGTCATCAGATAGCGGTCCTCGGGCGCGGACACCTCGCGCTCCGACTTCTGGTACGGCCGGCCCGTGGGCACGAAGACGACCTCGTCGAGATTGAAGTGGTGAGCCACTTCGCTGGCGGCGACCAGGTGACCGTGGTGAATCGGGTCGAACGTCCCACCCATCACTCCCACGCGTCGCTTTCCCTGGACACTCGGCGCGTTCATCATGAAAGGACCCTACGCGTCGGCTATCCGACACCCACATGGCACCCCCCGCTGACCAAAGCGGTCACCAACCCCGTCACGAACCCAGGTGATGAACGCGCGCCGTCCCGGCTGCCGACGTAGCATGCCGGGCATGACGACCACCCCGGACCGCAACCGCGTCCAATTGCCCGGCATCTCGTCTCGTGCCTACGAACACCCCGCAGACCGGTCCGCGCTGGTCGCTCTGCGTAAGTTGAGTGGGTTCGACACGGTTCTCAAGCAGATGTCCGGCCTCATCAGCGAGCGCCGCCTGCGCCTGATGTATCTGGCGTCGGCCGTGCGTGTGAGCGAGACCCAGTTCCGCTCCCTCTACGACATGGGCCGCGACGCCGCCTACGTCCTCGACCTGCACCGGATCCCCGAGATCTACGTCCAGCAGGACCCGCAGGTCCAGGCCAAGGCCATCGGTTTCGACGACCCGTTCATCGTGGTGACCACCGGCCTGCTCAACCTCATGAACGAGGAGGAGCAGCGCTTCGTCATCGGTCACGAGACCTCGCACATCCTGTCGGGCCACGCCGTCTACCGGACGATGCTCGACATCCTCACCCGCCTGGCCACCCGCGTGGCCTGGATCCCGCTCGGCTACATCGGCCTGCGCGCGATCGTCGCGGGCCTGGAGGAGTGGTACCGCAAGTCGGAGCTCTCCTCCGACCGCGGCGGCCTGCTCACCGGCCAGGACCCGGACGCGGCCAAGCGCGCGCTGATGAAGCTGGCCGGCGGCGCCTACACCCACGAGATGAACATCGAGGCGTTCCTGGAGCAATACCAGGAATACGACACCGCGGGCGACCTGCGCGACGGCTTCCTCAAGGTGCTCAACCTGCTCGGCACCACCCACCCGTTCGCCGTGGTGCGCGTGGCCGAGCTCGACAAGTGGCACCGCGGCGGCGAGTACGAGCGCATCCTCGGCGGCGACTACCCGCGCAGGGAAGACGACGCCAGCGCCCGGGTCACCGACGAGATCAAGGCCGCTGCCGAGTCCTACCGCGCGTCGTGGTCCCAGTCGCAGGATCCGTTCATCGGCGTACTGCGCGACGTGGCAGAGGGCGCGGTCAACGCGGGCGAGCGCATCTTCAACCGCTTCTCCCGCCGCGACGGCGGCCAGGGCTAACCCACAGCCGGTCACAGAAGCAGCGCGATAGCGCGCACCGCCGCCGCGCACAGGGCGACGAACCCGCCCAGCACGGCCAGTGCGCGCAGCCCTTCCCTGCGCAGATCCGGCAGATGAGCGCCGACCCGCTCGATCTCGCGTCCGGTAATGCCGCCACAGAGCATCCCGAACACGACACCCGCGGCGGTGACCGGCGCGGGCTGCTGCCACCAGTCGGCATCGATCTGGCCGCCGCCGATCAGCCAGAGCGCGCCACCCGCAGCCACCGCGACGGGCACGCCCGGCCACACCACGGCGGTCGCGGTCGCACCGGTGAACGCGAACGGGAAGAGCACCACGCGCAGGGTCACCCTGACCCGGCGCGAGACCCGTTTCCTGACCATCCAGTGGCTCATCCAGAGCGTCCTGGTCAGCAGTACGAACGCGGCCGTGATCCCGATCGTCGCGATCGGCCAGATCACCGACGCCACCACACAGGGCACGGCCAGCACCGCGAGCAGCAACAGCGCGGCGTTGCCCGCGGGCAGCGTGGTGGAGCCCGACTCCGACCCGAGTCCGGTGTTGCGCGTGCCCGGCGTCCGGGGTTTCCCGGTCACGGCCTTCGTGCGGCTCCGTACGGGTGTGGCCTTGACGCCCTCACCCGTGCGGAGCCGTGGCCCGGTGCCCTTTCCGTCCGTACTCGTGCGGCCCCGGGGTGCGGGCACCTTCCCGTCCGCACTCGTACGGCCGCGCGGCATCGGGACCTTCCCGTCCGGGTTCGTCCGCGTCCGCGGCGCGGGCACCTTCCCGTCGTCCACCGTCCGGCCGCGCGGCTTGGCCTCCTCACCGGTCCGGCCACGCGGCTTGGCCTCCTCCGCCGTGCGGCTGCGGGCTTTCGCCTCCTCTGCCGTACGACTACGCGGCTTGGCCTCCTCACCGGCCCGGCCACGCACCGCGACGCCCTCCTCGGCCGCGGGCACGGCACGGGCGGCATCGGGCTCGGCGGGGCTGGTCGCCTTGGCCAGCCGTGACAGGCGGTCGGCGAGCAGCGCGGCCGTCGGGCGCTTGCCCGGCTCCCGGTTCAGTGCGGCCCGCACCAGCGACAGCAGCGCCACCGGCACGCCCTTGAGGTCGGCCTGCCCGTTGAGCACCGCGTACATCTGCGCCTCGGCCGTCCCCCGCCCGAACGTCGGCCGCCCGGTCGCCGCGAACGCCACCGTCGCCGCCCACGCGTGAATGTCGGCGGGTGAGTCGACGTGCTCGTCGGCGAAGATCTCGGGCGCGGTGTAGCCGGGCGTGCCGAGGAAGGTGCCGGTCAGGGTGAGCCGGGTGGCGTCCACCACCTGCGCGATGCCGAAGTCGATGAGGACCGGGCCCTCGGCGCCCATGATGATGTTGGCGGGCTTGAGGTCGCGGTGCACCACGCCGGCCGCGTGGATGATCGCGAGTGCGGTGGCGATGCCCTGCGCCAGCTCCACCAGCTGCGTCATGTTGAGCGGGCCGCTGTGGCGCACCATGTCGAGCAGCGTGGCGCCCTCGATGTTCTCCATGACGAGGTACGGCCGGTCGCACGACAGATCGGCGTCCACCACCTTGGCCACGTACGGGCTCTCGACCCGGCGCAGCGCCCGGACCTCACGTTCGAGCCTGACCCGCATGGAGCTGTCTTCTGCCAGGTCGTGCAGGACCTTGAGGGCGACCCGCTCGCCCCGGCGGGAGCTGGCGAGATAGACCTCGCCCATGCCGCCCCGACCGAGCCTCTCGAGCAGGGTGTACGGCCCGACCTTGCCGAGCTTGGTCACCGTCCCTCCCCGCCCGGCGCGCCCATAAGGGACAACACCCTAGCGTCGGGAGGCCCTGCGACGCGTGCGACGCGCCGAAGCTTTATCGGTCGCGTCGCTCGGACAGCATGCTGTCGAGCTCCGTCGTAGGCTCCGCCGACAGGTCCTTCCTGCCCTTCCTGCGCCAGTGGATGTGGCCGCGGCTCTCCATCCACAGCAGCAGCCGATCCGCGCCGACCAGCACCACGGCCGCGAAGGCCAAGGCGATGACGATCTCCATGTCGACCAGTCAACCGAGCTCCTCCGCCGACCGGTCACGCCGACACGCCACCGCTGCCCAACCCCGTCAGGCGCCTGACCTTGGGATGACCGTGCCCGCTGATGTGCGCAGATGCCCTTCGCCGGTATAGACCCATTTGGTGGACGTCAGCTCAGGCAGGCCCATCGGGCCGCGCGCGTGCAGCTTCTGGGTGGAGATGCCGATCTCCGCGCCGAAACCGAACTCGCCGCCGTCGGTGAACCGGGTGGAGGCGTTGACCGCGACGGCCGCCGAGTCGACCAGCGACACGAACCTGCGCGCCGCCTGCTGCGACCGGGTGACGATGGCGTCGGTGTGGCCCGAGCCGTAGCGCCTGATGTGGGCGACGGCCTCCTCCAGCGAGCCGACGACGGCGGCGGCGATGTCGAGCGAGAGGTATTCGGCGAGGAAGTCGTCCTCGGTGGCCGGCTCCACCTCGCCGTAGGCGGCGATCCGGTCGTCGCCGTGCACGGTCACGCCCGCGTCCTTGAGCGCCTGGAGCGCCCGGGGCACGAACGCGTCGGCCACCCCGGCGTGGACCAGGAACGTCTCGGCCGCGTTGCACACCGACGGCCGCTGCGCCTTGGCGTTGACCAGGATGTCGACGGCCAGGTCCAGATCGGCGTCGGCGTCGATGTAGACGTGGCAGTTGCCGACACCGGTCTCGATCACCGGGACCGTCGACTCCTCGACCACCGAGTTGATCAGCGACGCGCCGCCGCGCGGGATCAGCACGTCGACCAGGCCGCGGGCCCGCATCAGCTCCTTGACGGAGTCGCGCGTCAGGCCTGGCACCAGCTGCACCGCCCCAGAAGGCACCTCAGTGTCCTCCAGCGCGTCCTGCATCACCCGCACCAGCACGGTGTTGGAGGAGTAGGCGCTGGAGGAACCCCTGAGCAGGGCCGCGTTGCCGCTCTTGAGGCAGAGCGCGGCGGCGTCGACGGTGACGTTGGGGCGGCCCTCGTAGATGATGCCGATCACGCCCAGCGGCACCCTGAGCTGGCGCAGCTCCAGGCCGTTGGGCAGCGTGCTGCCCCGGATCACCTCGCCGACGGGGTCGGGCAGGTCGGCCACCTGGCGTACGGCCTCGGCGATGGCCTCGATCCTGGGCCCGTCGAGGCGCAGCCGGTCGATCATGGCCTCCGGCGTGCCCTGCTCCCGCGCCTGCGCGACGTCCTTGGCGTTGGCCTCGACGATCTCGGCGGTGTGGGAGACGAGGGCGTCGGCGACGGCGCGCAACGCCCGGTCCTTGGGCGCCCGCGGCAGCGGGGCCAGCTCGGCGGCGGCCTCTCGCGCCGCGCGGGCGACCTTCAGGAACTCCTCGGACATCACACGCTCCTCCGCCGGTGAACCGGCTGCCTGCCTAGTTGTGGCCTCCGGTATCCGGCTGCCTGGTTGCGGGCCTCCGCTGGCTGGTGGCCCGGTTGCTTTCGGTGGCCTGGTTGCGGGCCTCCGCTGACCCGATTGTTTTCGATGGCCTGGTTGTGGGCTACCGGTTTCCGGCTGTCTAGTTGTGGGCTTCCAGTATGACGATGTCGTCGCGGTGGATCAGCTCACGCTCGTATTCTGGACCGAGCTCGTTGCCCAGGTCTCGCGTCGAGCGGCCGAGCAGGCCCGGGATCTCCCCCGCGTCGAAGTTGACCAGCCCCCGCGCCACCACCCCGCCACGCGGCCCGCACAGGTCCACCGGGTCGCCGGCCGCGAAGTCACCCTCCACCGAGGTGACCCCCGCGGGCAGCAGCGACTTGCGCCTGGCCACGATGGCCTCCACCGCGCCGTCGTCGAGCAGCAGCCGCCCGCGTCCGGTGGTCGCGTGGGCGAGCCAGAGCAGCCGGGTGCCTGGGTGGCGGCCGCCGGGATGGAAATAGGTCCCGACATCGGCCCCGGCCAGCGCCTGGGAGGCGTGCGCGGCCGCGGTCAGCACGACCGGCACCCCGGCGCCGGTGGCGATCCTGGCCGCCTGCACCTTGGTGACCATGCCGCCGGTGCCGACCGCCGCGCCGTTCTTGCCGAGCTCGACGCCGACCAGGTCCTCGGGGCCGCGGATCTCGGCCAGCCGCCGGGACCCGCTGCGGCTCGGCGGACCGTCGTAGAGGGCGTCGACGTCGGAGAGCAGGACCAGCGCGTCGCTGTGGATGAGGTGGGCGACCAGGGCCGCCAGCCGGTCATTGTCGCCGAAGCGGATCTCGTCGGTGGCGACGGTGTCGTTCTCGTTGACGATCGGCACGATGCCGAGCTCCAGCAGCCGGTTGAGGGTGCGCTGGGCGTTGGCGTGGTGGGCGCGGCGCATCATGTCGTCGGCGGTCAGCAGCACCTGGCCGACGCGCAGGCCGTAGCGGGCGAAGGAGGAGGTGTAGCGGGCGACGAGCACACCCTGGCCGACGGACGCGGCGGCCTGCTGGGTGGCGAGGTCGCGGGGGCGCGCGGTCAGCCCCAGCGGGCCGAGGCCCGCCGCGATCGCTCCCGAGGAGACCAGGACCAGCTGGGTCCCGGCGCGACGGCGGGCGGCCAGCACGTCGACCAGGGCATCGACCCGGTCGACGTCGATCATGCCTTGGGGGGTGGTGAGCGACGAAGAGCCGACCTTGACGACGACCTTCGACGCTGAGCTGATCTGTTCCCGCACCTTCGAAGCCTATCGGAGACCGGCGACCCGACCTCCCGGCCGGTGCTCCCAGCGGGGTCGGCCGGGGCCCCACGGTCGAGCAGCCCCGCCTCGACGCTGCCGACGTTGAGCAGGTCGACCTGACCGCCCGCGAAAACCGGCCGAGGGCCGGGATACCGCCGAGGACCGGGATACACCGCTGGAGCCGAGGGCCGCCAAAGAATGGGGGCCGGAGGCGGAGTCCCGGAGGCCGAGTCCCGGAGGCCGAGGACGGGGTGCCGGAGGGCCGGGGACTGAGGACGGGGTGCCGGAGGCCGAGTACCGGACCCCGGGGACCGAAAGCGGGGGGTCGGCGCGCCGCTAGCTGAACCGGTTGTCGGTGCCGCGCGGCCCCTGCCGTACGGACTCGGCGTTGAGCGTGGGCTGCCAGTCGAAGACGTAGCCACCCTCCATCGGCCCGATCACGACCTCCGCGCCCGCGGTGGCACCGGCCTTGACCAGCTGATCCTCGATGCCGAGCCGCTCAAGCCGGTCGGCCAGGTAACCGACGGCCTCGTCGTTGCTGAAGTCGGTCTGCCTGATCCAGCGCTCCGGCTTCTCGCCGGTGACCTGGAAGAGGTTGTCGTTGACCCGGCGGACGCTGAACCCGGCCTCGCCGAGCTGCTTGGGCCGCAGCACCAGCCGCGTGGGCTCCTCGACGGGCTTGGCGGCCCTGGCCGCGGCCACCCATTCGCCCATCGCGAACGTCAGCTCCCGCAGCCCGTCGTGGGTGGCGGCCGAGATGGTGAAGACCCGCAGCCCCCGCTCCTCGAACTCGCCTCTGACCAGGTCGGCCAGCTCCCGGGCGTCCGGTACGTCGGCCTTGTTCAGCACGACCATGCGGGGCCGGTCTTCGAGCTTGCCGTAGGCCTCCAGCTCGGCCTCGATCACCTCGTAGTCGCTGATCGGGTCGCGTCCCGGCTCCATGGTGGCGCAGTCGATGACGTGGATGAGCATGTCGCACCGCTCGACGTGGCGCAGGAACTCGTGCCCGAGCCCCTTGCCCTGCGATGCCCCCGGGATCAGCCCCGGCACGTCGGCGACGGTGAAGACGGTCTCGCCCGCGGTCACCACGCCCAGGTTGGGGATCAGGGTGGTGAACGGATAGTCGGCGATCTTCGGCCGGGCCGCGGACAGGGCCGCGATCAGCGACGACTTCCCGGCGCTGGGGAAGCCGACGAGCGCCACGTCGGCGACGCTCTTGAGCTCCAGCATGACGTCGAGCGCGTCCCCCGGCTCCCCGAGCAGCGCGAATCCGGGCGCCTTGCGCTTGGTGCTGGCCAGCGCCGCGTTGCCGAGCCCGCCGAAACCGCCTTCGGCGATCACGTAGCGGGTGCCGACGCCCACCAGGTCGATGAGCACCTCACCGGTGGCGGCGTTCTTGACGACCGTCCCATTGGGCACCGGAAGGACGACGTCGCCGCCATTGGCTCCGTCGCGGTTGGACCCCTGGCCTTGCTTGCCGTTGTCGGCCTTGCGATGCGGCCGGTGGTGGTATTCGAGCAGCGTGGCGGTGTTGGGGCTCACCTCAAGGATCACCGCGCCGCCGCGCCCGCCGTTGCCGCCGTCGGGCCCGCCGAGCGGCTTGAACTTCTCCCGGTGCACCGACGCGCAACCGTTGCCGCCGTCACCCGCTTTGAGGTGCAGCACCACTTGGTCCACAAAGTCAGCCATCCCGGCCCCTCCTCCTAGGCCGATCAAGGCCCGTCACATAACCCAGTCCACGGACCGGGGCCAAGAACGCGCACCTCACGGCGCGCGGCCACGTCCACCAGAGGAGCGTGGCCCTGAACGGGCCGCGACCCCGGCGGTGAGCCGTACACAAAAAGCCGTACAAAACGCACTCAGGGGCGGATCGAGAACCCGATCCGCCCCTGAGCAGGAAACTCTGAGAATCTACTCCGCCACCGGAACGATGCTCACCGCGCGGCGACCGCGCTTGAGACCGAACTGCACGTGGCCGGCGGCCAGCGCGAACAGCGTGTCGTCGCCGCCGCGGCCGACGTTGTCGCCGGGGTGGAAGTGGGTGCCACGCTGCCGGACGATGATCTCGCCCGCGTTGACCAGCTGGCCGCCGAAGCGCTTGACGCCCAGGCGCTGGGCGTTGGAGTCACGGCCGTTCCGGGTGGACGACGCGCCCTTCTTGTGTGCCATCTCTCTAACTCCCCGATCAGGCCTGGTCGATACCGGTGATCTTCACCTGGGTGTACCGCTGACGGTGACCCTGGCGCTTCTTGTAACCGGTCTTGTTCTTGTACTTCAGGATGCGGATCTTCGGTCCCTTGGTCTCACCGAGGATCTCGGCGCTCACCAGGAACTTGCCCGCCTCCGTGGTCACATCGCCGTCGTTGACGACGAGCACCGTCGGCAGCGAAACCGAAGAGCCGACCTCGCCGGCGACCTTGTCCACCTCGAGGACGTCACCGACGGAGACCTTCTGCTGCCTGCCGCCGCAACGAACGATCGCGTACACCGCGGAACCCTTCTACTGACTTCTGAATGCTGCGCCCGGCATTCGGTGCTGTCTGGAACCGACGAACCGAGTAGGCGCGCGAACAGGGCGCGCCGCTGGACGCACCGATTCTCAAGAGTACCGGATTAACGGTGCCCTGGTCGAACCGGACGGATCGTCGGGGCAGTCGGCCGAGGAGCGCTCCCTTGCGGGAGCGCCTGGCTACTCGGCTGACTTGGCTCGGCGAGAGCGTCGCCGCCCTCTGCCGGAAGTCTGGCCCGCCTGGTCGTCCTCAGCCGGGACGTCTTCAAGCGCATCGGTCACGGTATCACGGCTACCGGAGTCCTTGGCCGCGGACACCTTGTCCGAGACCGCCTTCTCGATGGCCATCTTGCCCTGAGTGCCGCGCGGCTCCGGCTTGGCCTCGACCGGCTCCGTGGAGACGATCAGGCCACGCCCGTTGCAGCAGTCACACGGCGTCGAGAAGGCCTCCAGGAGGCCCTGACCGACCCGCTTACGCGTCATCTGGACCAGACCCAGCGAGGTGACCTCGGCCACCTGGTGCTTGGTCCTGTCGCGCGCCAGGCATTCGAGCAGCCGGCGCAGCACCAGGTCGCGGTTGGACTCCAGCACCATGTCGATGAAGTCGATCACGATGATGCCGCCGATGTCGCGGAGCCTGAGCTGGCGGACGATCTCCTCGGCCGCCTCCAGGTTGTTGCGGGTGACGGTCTCTTCGAGGTTGCCGCCCTGCCCGGTGAACTTGCCGGTGTTGACGTCGACGACGCTCATCGCCTCGGTACGGTCGATCACCAGCGAGCCGCCGCTGGGCAGCCAGACCTTCCGCTCCATCGCCTTGCCGAGCTGCTCGTCGATCCGGTAGGACTCGAACACGTCACCCTGCTCGGTGTCCCACTTGGACAGGCGCTCGCCGAGGTGCGGCGCGACGTACTTGACGTACTCCTCGACCGTCTCCCACGCCTCCTCGCCCTGCACGACCAGCGAGGTGAAGTCCTCGTTGAAGACGTCGCGGACCACGCGGACGGTCAGGTCCGGCTCGGCCGAGAGCAGTTCGGGCGGGCTGGCCGACTTGGCCTTCTTCTGGATGTTCTCCCACTGCGCCGACAGGCGGGCCACGTCGCGAGCCAGCTCGTCCTCAGAAGCGCCCTCCGCGGCCGTGCGCACGATCACGCCGGCGTTCTCGGGCATGACCTTCTTCAGGATGCTCTTGAGCCGCGTGCGCTCCTTGTCGGGCAGCTTGCGGCTGATGCCGGTCATCGAGCCGTCGGGCACGTACACGAGGTAGCGGCCCGGCAGGCTGATCTGCGACGTCAGGCGGGCGCCCTTGTGGCCGATCGGGTCCTTGGTGACCTGCACCAGCACCGACTGGCCGGACTTCAGCGCCGCCTCGATGCGCTTGGGCTGGCCTTCCAGGCCCGCGGTGTCGAAGTTGACCTCACCGGCGTACAGGACGGCGTTGCGGCCCTTGCCGATGTCGACGAAGGCGGCCTCCATCGACGGCAGTACGTTCTGGACCTTGCCGAGGTAGACGTTGCCGACGTAGGACTGGCTGGCCTCGCGGTTGACGTAGTGCTCGACGAGCACGCCGTCCTCCAGCACCGCGATCTGGGTGCGGTCGCCCTGGCGGCGCACCACCATCATCCGGTCGACCGACTCGCGCCGAGCCAGGAACTCCGACTCGGTGATGATCGGCGGACGCCGGCGGCCCAGCTCGCGGCCCTCACGACGGCGCTGCTTCTTGGCCTCGAGCCTGGTGGAGCCGCGCACGCTCGTGACGCCGTCGGCGGAGATGTCATGCCCGGCGGCGCGGCCCGTGCGGGGCGCGCGGATGCGCACGACGGTGTTGGGCGGGTCGTCCCCGGCCGGCTCGGCGCCGTCGTCGGCACCACGGCGCCTGCGGCGGCGACGCCGGCGGGAGCTGGACGCCTCTTCTTCCTGAGGCTCCTCGCCCTGTTCGTCGTCGGACTCGTCGGACTCGTCGTCGGCGTCGTCACGCTCGCGCGCCTTGCCACGGCCCCTGCCGCCACGACGGCGGCGGCGACGGCGGCTGCCGCCCTCCTCCTCCTGCTCGTCGGCGGTGTCGGCCTCCTCGTCGGTGACCGTCTCCGCGGCCTCCTCGGGCTCCGGGGCCGCCTGCTCGGGCTGCGGTTGCGGCTGCGGCTCGGGGCGCCGGGTCGCGGCGGGCTTGGCCTGGGTCGGGTCCGGGGCCTGGAACAGCGGTGCGAAGATGGCGGCGGGGCGCTGGAACGCGGTCCCCTGCTGGCTCTGCGCCCGCGCGGACAGGCCGAACGGGTCGGCGAGCAGGCTCGGCCGGTCGACCTCGTCGAGGTCCTCGCCGGCGGGCTCGTCGTCCAGCGGCTCGTCTTCGGGCAGGAGCTCGGTGACGTCCTCTTCGGCGTCGGCGCTGCCGAGCCGCTCGGCGGCCACCTCACCAACGCCCGCCGCGACCTCGGCGGACCGTCCCGGAGCCGTCTCGACGCTCTCAGCGGCCGCCTCAGGCTCTGTCTTCTTGCGGGTGCGGCGACGCTTGACCGGTGCGGCCTCGACCGCCTGCTCGCCCCCCTCAGCCGCTTCCAGGGTGCTCACGGCCTCACCGCCGGTGCCGGTAACGCTCTCGGGGACCCCACCGCTGGTGTCCTGCGCGCTCTCCGTCGCCTCGTCGGCGGCCTTCTTGCTCGTACGGCGTCGCGTCGTCGTGGCCGTCGACCGCGTCCTCGCCGCCCTCTTGGGCTTCTCCTCGGTGACGGTGTCGGCGGCCTGCGCCACAGCGTCATCCATGGCCTGCGCCACGGCGGCCTCAACCGGGCTCGCCGGCTCGACCGGGCTCGCGGGCGCGGTCGTAGCGGCCGCGACCGTGGGCGACGGCTCCTCTGGCAGCTCGGGCGGCGGTCCCGCCGGCCGGCTCGCGGCACGGCGACGCTTTGTCACCTTGGACTGTTCAGTTGTCTCCCCGCCGGGGCCGTTGGCCCCGCCGTTGGGCTCGTTCTCGAGCATGCGGGCGCTCTCCCGTCAGCTCCCGGGCGCGTCGCCGCGCCGCGCAGGAGCTCTCGTGTCTCGTTGTCCGCCCGCGCCCCCGGAGGGGGGCGCAGGCGCCAAGTCCTGTCAGCGGTCGTACCCCGCTCGCGCAAGGCACGTCCTTAACCGTCGACCTGCTCACCCGCCGAAACCGCCTCGCCGCCGCGCGTAGTGTCGCGGTCCAGGCCGAGCGGATCGGCAAGCGCACCGGTGCTGGCGTCGAGCGGCCCCTGCGCCAGCCTGGTCACCTCGGGGGGAACCGGCGGCGCGAAGTCGGCCACAAGGCGCAGCCCTGTGAGCACATCGTCGGGTCGTACGGCAGGAATCACGTGCCGAACAACCATGCGCAGTATGACACACGACTGTCCTGGCACCTGAGCTGCGGTTCTGTCTGCTCCCTCGGGCACCTCGAGCCTCAACACCGCCTCCCGGGCGTCAAAGCGTCGGGGCCCCTTCTTGGTGAGGCGTTCGACCTCCACCGTCTCGGCGGCGAGGAACTTCGCCACCGCCGTCTCCGCGAGCTCCCAGTCGGCGCCGGGCAACCGCACATCCCACTCAGACGCCTCCAAGCGGTCGGCCAGCCCACCACTGGTGGCCTCCACGACGTCGAGCACGTCGAGACCAGGCGGCAGAGAGCCGTCCAGGTCGGCACGGATCCGTCCGGGTTCGCACGGTTTCGTGACGCCGATCTCGAGGTATTCGGCCTCGCTGGCGACGCCGGTCGGCGCCGCGCCCGCATAGGAGATCTTCGGATGGGGTGAGAAGCCCGCACTGAAGGCCACCGGAATGCCAGCACGGCGGACCGCTCTCTCGACGGCCCGCGAGATGTCGCGGTGGCTGGTGAAGCGCAGACGTCCGCGCTTGGCGTAGCGCACACGCAGGCGCTGCACCGTGGGCGCGGGCGGGGGCCCATCGGGAACAGGTTTCAGAGCTGGTCGTCCTTCCCGTGTAAGTGTTTCCTTCGTCTCAGGATATGCCGCTCCGGAGACTCAACGTCCCAGATCATGTACGGCGAGGCACGGGCCGCGCACTCAGCGCGGCTAGACCACCGTGAGAGGAAGAAGTTTCTTACCCGTCGGGCCGATCTGGATCTCCGTCCCCATGGTCGGGCAGACGCCGCAGTCGTAGCACGGAGTCCAGCGGCAGTCCTCGACCTCGCTCCCGGACACGGCCTCCTGCCAGTCCTGCCAGAGCCATTCGCGGTCGAGCCCGGCGTCGAGGTGGTCCCAGGGCAGGACCTCGTTCTCCTCGCGCTCGCGCACGGTGTACCAGTCGACGTCGACGCCGGCCTTCTCGGCCGCGGCCATCCAGCGCTCGTAAGAGAAGTGCTCGCTCCACCCGTCGAAGCGCCCGCCGTCCTCCCAGACGGCCCGGATCACCGCGCCGACCCGGCGGTCACCGCGCGACAGCAGGCCCTCCACGATCGACGGCTTGCCGTCGTGGTAGCGGAAGCCGATGGCCCGGCCGTAGTTCTTGTCGCCGCGCAGCGAGTCACGCAGCGCCTTGAGCCGCCGGTCGACGGTCTCGTGGTCGGCCTGGCTCGCCCACTGGAACGGTGTGTGCGGCTTGGGCACGAATCCGCCGATGGAGACCGTGCAGCGGATGTCGCGCGAGCCGGTGATCTCGCGGCCCGCCTTGATGACCTTCTTGGCCAGGTCGGCGATGCCGAGCACGTCCTCGTCGGTCTCGGTGGGCAGCCCGCACATGAAGTAGAGCTTCACCTGCCGCCAGCCCTGGGAGTAGGCGGTGGTGACCGTGCGGATCAGGTCTTCCTCGGTGACCATCTTGTTGATCACCCTGCGCATGCGCTCGGACCCGCCCTCCGGGGCGAAGGTCAGGCCGGAGCGCCGGCCGTTGCGGGAGAACTCGTTGGCCAGGTCGATGTTGAACGCGTCGACCCGGGTCGAGGGCAGCGACAGTGAGGTGTTGGTGCCCTCGTAACGGTCGGCCAGGCCCTTGGCCACCTCGCCGATCTCGGAGTGGTCGGCGGACGACAGCGACAGCAGACCGACCTCGTTGAAGCCGGACTCCTTGATGCCGTTCTCGACCATGGCGCCGATCGTCGTGATCGACCGCTCGCGGACCGGACGGGTGATCATCCCCGCCTGGCAGAAGCGGCAGCCGCGCGTGCAGCCACGGAAGATCTCCACGCTGAACCGCTCGTGCACGGTCTCGGCCAGCGGCACCAGCGGCTTCTTCGGATAGGGCCACTCGTCGAGGTCCATGACCGTGTGCTTGTGCACCCGCCACGGCACGTCGGGCCTGTTGGGCGCGACCCGCGTGATGCGGCCGTCGGGGTGGTAGTCGACGTCGTAGAACTTCGGCACGTAGACGCCGCCGGACTCGGCCAGCCGCATGAGCAACTCGTCGCGCCCGCCGGGGCTGCCCTCGCCCTTCCACTCCCGGATGACCTCGGAGATGGCGATCGCGATCTGCTCGCCGTCGCCGAGCACGGCGGCGTCGAGGAAGTCGGCGATGGGCTCGGGGTTGAAGGCCGCGTGACCGCCCGCCAGCACGATCGGGTCGTCATCACCCCGATCGACGGCCAGCAGCGGAATGCCGGCCAGGTCGAGCGCGGTCAGCATGTTGGTGTAGCCGAGCTCGGTGGAGAACGACAGGCCCAGCACGTCGAAGGCGCGCACCGGCCGATGGGCGTCCACGGTGAACTGCGGGATGCCCTCCGCGCGCATGAGCGCCTCAAGGTCGGGCCACACGGCGTACGTCCGCTCGGCCAGCGTGGCGGGCAGCTCGTTGAGGATCTCGTAGAGGATCGCGACGCCCTGGTTGGGCAGCCCGACCTCATAGGCGTCCGGATACATCAGCGCCCACCGCACGTCGGTGGAGTCCCAGTCCTTCACGGTCGAGTTGAGCTCACCCCCGACATACTGGATGGGCTTCTGCACCTTGGGCAGCAGCGCTTCCAGGCGGGGAAAAATCGACTCGACAGTCATGGCACCCAGACTAGCGGCGCTCAGACTGTGGCAGGTCCAGGGATGTCGATGTCGTTGCCACTGAGAACGATCAGTTTGTGTCCCTCATAGCAGGTCAGCTCGATGGCGATGACCCCGCTGGCGAGGTTGTGCACGGCGGTGATGTGGCTGGCGGGCAGGAGGAAGCGCTCCTCGCACTCGTCGCAGTAGGCCAAGAACATACTGTCAATTAAACGACTGTTCGCGGATTCGGATCGACTGTAGAAGCCCAATCGAGATGAGATTGGCGAACGTGGCCGTGCCACCGTACGAGACGAACGGCAGCGGCAGCCCGGTGATCGGCATGATGCCGATGGTCATACCGATGTTGACGAACGTCTGGAACGCCAGCCAGCACACGATCGTCCCGGCCACGAGCGTGCCGAACCTGTCCTCGCACAGCCGGGCGATCCTCAGCCCGCGCACCAGCACCACGCCGAGCAGCAGCACCACGGTGAGCGAGCCGAGAAACCCGAACTCCTCCCCCGCGACCGTGAAGATGAAGTCGGTGTGCTGCTCGGGCACGAACCGGCCGGTCGTCTGCCCGCCGTCGAAGAGCCCCTTGCCGAACAACTGCCCCGAGCCGATGGCGATCAGCGACTGCGTGCTGTTGTAGCCGACGCCGCGCGGATCGACGCGCGGATCGAGAAACGCGGTGAACCGCGCGACCTGGTACGGCTCCAGCATCCCGAACGCGAACACGCAGAACACCCCGACCCCGGCGATCAGCGTCAGCAGGATGATCCACCTCTTGCGCACTCCCGCGATCACCAGCCCGGCGGCCGTGATCACGGCCAGCACGAGCGTGGTGCCGAGGTCGGGCTGCAACATCACCAGCCCCATCGTCAGCAACGCGGCGAACAGCGCCAGCCAGACGTCGAGCCCGCGCGGCCGATCGCTGCCCTCGCCGGGCTGGGCCAGCAGCAT
The DNA here is from genome assembly GCF_050942315.1 of Nonomuraea sp. CA-143628. Taxonomy (NCBI): domain Bacteria; kingdom Bacillati; phylum Actinomycetota; class Actinomycetes; order Streptosporangiales; family Streptosporangiaceae; genus Nonomuraea; species Nonomuraea sp. CA-143628. Next base: position 3,228,686 of record NZ_CP192072.1, on the reverse strand, counting down.
CGCGATGATGAGCAGCAGGCCGAGCTTGGCGAACTCCGACGGCTGCACGGCGAAGCCGCCGCCCAGCAGGATCCACGAGTGCGAGCCGTTGATCGTCGCGCCCAGCGGTGTGATCACCAGTCCCAGGCCGACCAGCGAGAGCATGAACGCCAGGGGCGCGTACGCCCGCATCGCCCGATGGTCGATGACGGTCACGGCCGTGCAGAGCAGCGTCCCGATGGCGAGGTTGAGTACGTGCTTCTTGACCAGCCCCGTGGAGCCGGGTGCCCAGGTGCGGGTCGACGACCAGACCAGCAGCGTGCCGATCACACAGAGCGCGGCCACCGCGACCAGCATCACCCCGTCGAGCCGCCACATGGCCGACTGCGCGCCCACCGCCCGCCGGGCGAACGAGCGCCGCCCGCCCATCAGCGTGCGGTCCATCATCCTCCCGCCTCCGTGCCGCCCTCCTTCTTGGCGCCCTTGCTCTTGCCGTCTTCCCCTGTTCCACCCGCCACGGTGCCACCCGTTCCCGCGTCACCCATCTCCGCGCCGCGTTTCCCCGCGCCGCCCGTGCCCGCGCCGCGTTTCTCCGCGCCGCCCTTCCCCGCGTCGTCCGCGCCCGCGCCGTCTGTCCCGGGGCCGTCTGCCCCCGCCTCGTCCGTCCCGGGGCCGCTCGTGCCCGCGCCGCCCGCCACCGCGCCGTCGGTCGTCTTGCCATCGGCCACCGTGCCGTCGGCCGAGATCTTCGGCAGCTTGGACACCGGCCGGCCCGCGGGCAACGCGGGCTTGTTCTTGGCGAAGCCGAAGATGCCCTCGTAGATCTCGCGTGCGGCGGGCGCGGCGGTGGAGGCGCCCATACCGCCCTGCGAGACCATGACGACCACCACGAAATGCGGATCGTTCGCCGGTGCGAACGAGGCGAACCAGGAGGTGTCCTCCTTGCCCCACACCTCCGCCGTGCCGGTCTTTCCGCCGATCCGCACCTTGTCCATCGGGAACCCGGCGAACGCCCCCGCCGCGGTGCCGTCGGAGGGCACGTCGCTGAGCGCGTCCTTGATGTAGAGGCGCTCCTTCTTCGACAGCGGCAGCTTGCCGACCACCGGTGCGTCGATGCGCCTGACCAGCGCGCCGTCGGGCCGGACCGTGGCCCAGCCGATGCGCGGGCTGCGCAGCTTCCCGTCGCTCACCAGCGCCGCGTACGCCCTGGCCAGCTGGAGCGGCGTCACCAGCACGTCGCCCTGGCCGATCGAGAAGTTGGCCGAGTCACCCGCCCGCAGCAGGAAGCCTTCGAGGCAGTTCTCGTTGGCCAGCCGCTTGAGGAACTCCGCCCGCGACTTGTCGGCCACCTCCGGATAGCCGCTCTTGGCGCGCCGGCAACTGGTGCCGCTCGTCTGGGCCCACATGTTCTTCTTCCAGGTGCGGTCCGGGATGCGCCCGGCCGACTCACCCGGCAGGTCGATGCCCGTCGGCTTGCCGAAGCCGAACGCTTTGGCCGTGTTGGCGAACACCTCCTTCGGCGCCTTCTTGGGATTGAGCCCGCCGTCCTTGAGCCACTGGGCGTAGCCCGCGCTGTAGAAGATCGTGTCGCACGACTTGACCAGCGCGGTGTGCAGGTTCATGGTGCCGAGGCCGATGCCGTGGAAGTTGTGGAAGGCCCGGTCGCCCACCATGACCGCCCCCGGGCAGTCGTAGGTGCCATTGAGCGGATATCCGGCCCGCAGCATCGACGTCACCGACGACACCTTGAACGTCGAACCGGGTGCGAACATCCCGTTCAGCGCCCGTGACACCAGCGGCTTGCCCGTGGCGTCCGACAGCAGACGCTGGTAGCCGCGGTCGGAGATCCCGCCCGCCCAGACGGCCGGGTCGTAGCCGGGCATGCTGGCCAGCGCGATCACCCGGCCGGTATCGGGTTCGAGCACGACCGCCGCGGCGCCGTCCGCCTTGGGGGCGTTCTTCATCGCGTGCTGCAACGCCTGCTCGGCCAGGTCCTGCACGCGGGCGTCGATGCTGGTGACCAGGTTGTCGCCACTGACGGGCGCCACCTGCTCCTCCACCCCGATGGCCTTGCCCATCCGGTCGACCTGCACCCGCCGCAGCCCGGCCTTGCCACGCAGCTCGTCGTCGTAGATGTACTCGAGGCCGTCGCGCCCGACCAGGTCGACGCCGGAGAAGGCGGCCTTCAGCCCTTCGCGCTTGGCCAACTCGGCCTCGGTGACCGGCTGCAGGTAGCCGAGCATCTGCGCGCCGGCCTTGCCTCCGGGGTATTGCCTGACGGACTGGATCTCGGCGGAGATGCCGGGAAACTCCTCCTGCCGCTCCAGGATCTGCAGCGCCTGACGGGTGTCGGCCCGTTCCTCCACCGGGATCGGCTGGTACGGCGAGCCGGTCCAGCAGGGCTTGGTCACCCCGGGACCGCACGGCGTGATGCGCTTCTGCAACTGCTTGACCGGCTGGCCCAGCACCTCGCTGAGCTTGCGCAGCACCGGAACCCCCTGCTCGGGCATCCTGATCAGCCCGGTCCGGTCGACCGAGACGACCAGCGAGGTCTGGTTGCGCACCAGCGGCCGACCGGAGGAGTCGAGTATCTGCCCGCGCACGGCCGGCACGATCACCGACCGCGTCCTGGTCTCCGTGGCCCTGGTGACCAGCTCCTGCCCCCGCACCACCTGCACCTGCCAGAGCCGCAGGCTGAGCACCGCCAGCACACCCATCACGATCACCTGCAGCACGACCAGCCGGGTCCGCATCCTGATCATTGCGGGAACCTCGGGTGCGGCCTTTCACGGGTGACCAGCCAGATCGCCAGCGGCGAGAGGATCAACGTGTAGACGACGGTCACCGGCACCTGCTCGGTCAGCGTCGAAAGCGTCACCCGCGGATCGGCGATCAGCCCGCCGAGCGCGGCCGACACCAGCGGCGCCATCAGCACACACAGGACGACAGTGGTGGCCGGACCGCCGACGCCCCGCCCGGCCACATAGCCGACCAGCGCGAACACGAACGCGTACTGGCCCACCAGATGCGCCGTGGGCGGCACGATGTCGACCAGCAGTCCCGCGCAGAACCCGATGATCGCCCCCGCCGCCGGCCCGCGCAGCAGCGCCATCGCCACCACGACGAGCAGCACCACGTCGGGCGCTCCCCCGGCCGGCAGCGGCAGCCGGTTGATGAGCATGACCTGCAACAACACCGCCGCCAGCACGCACAGCCCAACGATCATCGCGGCTCCTCCTTGGGTGGTAGCACGGCGTCCCTCGGGTCCTTCGCCGGCGCCCCCACCACCACGCCGACCACGTCGAGCGCGGTCAGATCCGCGTACGGCCTGGCGTAGGCGATGCGGGTCAGCTCGCCCGGCGTCGCCTCCACCCGCTCGATCACCCCGATCGGCACCCCGGCGACGTACGGCGCGCCCCGCTGGGAGCCGAAGCTGACGATGCGACTCCCACGGGTGATCGCCGCCGTCGAGTCCAGCAGCCGGAAGCGCACGAGCCGCCCGTTCTCCCCCACCCCGTGCACGACGCCGATCTCCTGGCCGCCTTCGAGCCGGGCACCGGCGGCCGAGCCCGGGTCGCTGATCAACACCACGGTCGAGCTGTCGGCGGACGCCTGGATGACCCGGCCCACCAGCCCTTCACCGTTGAGCACGGTCATCTCGGGGCGTACGCCGTCGGAGGTGCCGACGTCGATCTCGATGGCGTCCTCGAAGCCGGGCTGGCCGCGCCTGGCCACCACGTTCGCCGTCACGATCTTGTAGCCGCCGAGCCCCGCCACACCGAGCAACTGCTTCAGCTCGGCGGCACGCGCGGCGTCGAGCCGGCCCGCGGCCAGACCGGCCCGCAGCCTGACGTTCTCCGCCTTGACCCGGTCGAGCTCGGCCTGGGCGGCGGGGGCGTTGACGATGGCGTGGAAGAAGCCGCCGACCGGGCGGACCACGGAGCCGCCGACCTGCTCGACCGTACCGAAGAACCACGAACCGGCCGTGCGCAGCGGCCACAGCGGCGACGCCGCGCCGGCGCGGTGGTCGACGGTCAGGATGACCAGCGCCACCGTGAGCAGCGTTCCGAGGATCAGCCGGGCGTGGCGGGAGTCTCTCATCAGCGTCGTGACTCCGGTACGAGCACTTGGTGCAGCGCCTCGAACTCCTCGACGCACTTGCCCGAGCCGAGCGCCACCGAGTCGAGAGGGTTCTCGACGAGGTGGACGGGCATGCCGGTCTCGGTCTTGATGCGTTCGTCCATACCCTTGAGCAGCGCGCCCCCTCCGGTGAGCGCGATGCCGCGGTCCATCAGATCGCCGGACAGCTCCGGGGGGCACTTGTCGAGCGTGACCTTGACGGCGTCGACGATGGTGTTGACCGACTCCTCCGTCGCCCTGCGGATCTCATCGCCGGACACCACGACCGTCTTCGGCAGGCCGCTGACCAGGTCACGGCCGCGAATCTCGGCGTGCAGGTCCTCACCAATGGGACACGCCGAGCCGATGGCCATCTTGATCTCCTCCGCGGTGCGCTCGCCGAGCATGATCGAGAACTCCTTCTTCGCGAAGGTGATCACCGCCTGGTCGAGCTCGTCGCCGCCGACCCTGATGGACTGGCTGGTCACCACACCGCCCATGGAGATGATGGCCACCTCGGTGGTGCCGCCACCGATGTCGACGACCATGTTGCCCGTCGGCTCGTGCACCGGCAGCCCCGCGCCGATCGCCGCGGCCATCGGCTCTTCGACGATGTAGACCTTGCGGGCCCCGGCCTGGTAGCCGGCCTCCTTCACCGCCCGCTGCTCCACCCCGGTGATGCCGCTGGGCACGGCGATGATGATGCGCGGCTTGGCGAAGTGCCGCCTCTTGTGCACCCGCTGGATGAAATAGCGCAACATCCGCTCGGTGACGTCGAAATCGGCGATCACACCGTCTTTGAGCGGCCGGACGGCCACGATGTTGCCCGGCGTCCGCCCGATCATGCGTTTGGCCTCGATGCCGACCGCGACGATCTTCCCGGTGGCAGTGTTGATCGCGACGACCGACGGCTCATTGAGCACGATGCCCCGGCCGCGCACGTAGACCAGCGTGTTGGCGGTGCCGAGGTCGACCGCCATATCACGGCCGAGAAACGCGAGCTTGCTGCCCATGGGGAACGGAGCCTTCCGTAACGTCGTTCGCGAATGACTACGGATCGAATTCGAATCGTAACGTGACGTTACCCACCAGGGCGCGCAATGAGCCCCCTGTGCCCCACAAATTCTTCAGCCCATCCGGAAGCCCCGATGTCGCCGCAGGCGAAGGACAACATTGGGCCTCCGTCTTGCACCGTTTTGACCCACCCGCCGTCGGCGGCCGATCATCGGGCAGCTGAGGATCTAACACCTCTGTACCGTGGCCGGCCCAATCTGTACCGTGGCCGGCCCAATCCACGGAAGACGGCCCACAACGCGCACGTCACGGCGCCCGGCCACGCTCCGCCGGAGGAGCGTGCCCCTGGACAGACGCCGGCCCCGTGCGGCGGGTGGGGTGCACCGGGCTTGCCGTACAAGATCGCAAAAAGCCTGTCATATCCCGCCGCACACCGCCACGCACGGCCGAGTGGACCGGACAAAAATTGCGTAAAAAAAGCGCCCGCCATCATGGCGGGCGCTCGGCACCTCAGAGACGTCGGAGAAAGCGGAGACGTCAGAGAGGGCAGGAGAAGCGGGAGAGGCTAGAACCGGTCCGGGAAGAAGATCTTGATCTCCCGCGCGGCCGACTCGGGCGAGTCGGAGCCGTGGACGATGTTCTCGCCGATCTCCAGCGCGTGGTCGCCGCGGATCGTGCCAGGCGCCGACTTGACCGGGTCCGTGAGCCCCGCCAGCGCGCGGAACGCCTCGACGGCGCGCGGCCCCTCCAGCACCAGCGCGACCAGCGGCCCCGAGGTGATGAACTCGACGAGCTCGCCGAAGAACGGGCGCTCGGAGTGCTCGGCGTAGTGGGCCTTGGCGGTGTCGACGTCGAGAGTGCGCAGGTCCATCGCAGCGACCTTCAGGCCCTTGCGCTCCACGCGGGCGATCACGTCACCGATGAGGCCACGCTTCACTCCGTCGGGCTTGATCAGGACAAGAGTGCGCTCGGACACTTGAGGTTCTCCTTCGAACAGGGTGTGGTTCGGGGCTGCGGCCACATGCACCGGCTTGGCTCCACGGGGGATCGGCCCGGGGGCGCAGGCCCTCGCGTCGAGGTGGCTGCGGCTCAGCTTACCGCCCACGACGGCTCCCCCGTTTCCCCGCGACCGAGCCCCATCAACGCCGCACACACCGGCACGCCTCGCACCGGCCACATCCGCACACGACTCGCGCGACGGCACACCATCGACCAACGACCTGGGAGGCAACCCTCCGCGGACCCCACTCCTACGGGCCGGTCCCACAGAGTGTGTCCGGGCCGGTCCTACAGAGTGAGTGGCCCTACATACAGGCCGGCCCTACGCGGGGCCCTTACGGACCGGCGCCCCGGGCCGATCCGCCGGGCCAGCGCAACCCGGATGGGCCGGTGCTATGGAGTGGTGTCCTCGGGGGATTGAGCCTGCGGCGGGACAGGTGGGACAGGACCGGTCACCTCACCCACCCCCTCCACACTCGCGACATTCCGCTCAGCCGCGCCGGAGGAGTCGGGCGACACGGGGATGCGCGGTATCGCCCCGGCAGGCCGATCCTCTGCCCCGGCTGCCGGCTGGGCAGGCACCTCCACGGCGTCCACCGCTATGGTCGGCCCGCGGCGCTCAGACCGGCGACTCCTCCGCACCGTAGGGACCGCCGCCTCAGCGCCCGCACCTTCCCCAGCCACCTCCGCGACCACGTCCGTGGAAGTCCCTGAAGAGACCGAAGAGACCGAATGACCGTCTGCATCCGATGAAGTCACCGAAGACGGCGTAGGCGCCGCATCACTGCCCATCGGCTCGGCCGCTTCATCTGCCTCATCTGCTTCATCGGCCGGAGCCGCGCGCCGCGAGAGCAGCTCCGCCAGGACGATGACCGCGACCACCAGGAACCCGCCGATCAACGACCACAGATGCAACGTGCCCACGAACCGGTCCACCAGTTGCTGCGCCACCGTAACCCCACGCAGCATCATCAACTGCACCCCGGTAGCCAGCAGATAACCGGCCAGCACACCGGGAAAACAGAGCGCCAGACCGAACAGCCCCGCCCCGATGCCCGACTGGCTGAGCGCGGACGTGAGCGCCACCGCCGCACCCGCCGCCAGCAGAGTGAACGGGATCACCAACACGAGCCCATCGGCCGCCGGCACCAGGACTCGTACCGAAGCCAGGCCGACCACCATCGCCAGCAGCCCCAGCGGTGCGAGCCACCGCGCTCCGGCGAACAGCCGCACCGCGATGGCGGACGCCAGCGCCAACACTCCCGCCACCACCAAGGGGATCCACAGCCCGGTCATGCCCGAACCGCCGAGCAGGCCCGGACCGCCGAGGCCGCGCATCTCCACGTAGGTGATCTGGGCCAGGCTCGGGAGCAGCACGATGCCGACGGCGACCATCACGTACGCCGGCGTGCGGGGACCCCCACGGCTGCCGAAGGAGGCCATCACGAGCAGCGCCACGATCGCCAGCACGGCCAGCAGGATGACCAGGCCGGGCCCCCACTCCTCACTCGCCGTGCTGATGGCCACCACCGAGATGCCCACCGCGGGAACGCTCGCGAGCAGCAAGCGGCTGCGTTCGGCGGCCCGTGGCGAGGGCATCGGCGGCTGGCCCTGCAGCAGCCAGACGACGAAGTAGACCGCTGCCAGCGCGAGCGCGATGCCCGTCAGCAGCGGGTAGGGCTGAAGCGTGATCTTCCAGTCGCTCACCTGGTCGAGCGGCCACAATGCGAGCGCCTGGGCGGTGAGCAGGCTGAACGCGAGCATGCCGGTCCAGATCGCCCGCAATGCCATGGAACGCTCCCAGGCCGCGACCAACGTGGCCGGGATGAGCAGGCCCGCGCCGATCCCGTGCAGCACGCGCAGCGTCGCCACCAGGAACGTCGAGCCCGCGAACCCGCCCGCGACGTCGGCCAGCGCGAGCACCGTGAGCCCGCCGAGCAGCATGTGGGGGACCTTGACGTGGCGCAGCGCCACCGCGGCGAGCGGCACCGTGAGGATCATCGCCGGAAGCGCCAGCCCGTGCGCGCGCATCAGCGCGAGCTTGTCGAAGCCCTCGGGCAACAGACCCGAGACCACGGACACGGTGTTGGGGATCGCGAGCATCGCCAGTGGCAACGCGACGATGATGAGCAGCCCGAGCACCGAGTCGAGCAACCATGGGAACCTGACGCGTGCGGTGGGTCCCGCGCTGTGTGCGTTCGGGGACCGCTGGATCGGGGGGACGGCCATGTTCGCCGACTTTAGCGGGAAGTCACGCCCTCGACACGGCGAGCGACGAATATCGCGGTAATCCATAGCGCCGCGAAGATCACCCCTAGGAAGAACATCGTCGGCACGAGGAACCCCGTGCCTATGGCCAGGACCTGCAGGATAGTGCCTGCGACGTACGCGAAGGGCCGCTTGAGCAGCCCGGCGACGACCACGCACAGCACCGCCAGACCGATACCGACAGTGACCGCCACCGCCGTCTGAACGCCGCTGTTGATCGCCACCGGCGTAATCAGCGCGGCGACGATGGCCTCCATGCCGAGGACGCTGGCGCCGAGCCGGCGCATGCCCGGGGTGACCTGGAAGTTCATCACACACTCCCCGCCTTGAGCAGGTGACGCGCGTCCCCGGCCGTCACGACCGAGCCGGTGATGAGCACACCCGTGCCGCTGAACTCACCCTGGGCGTCGGCGATGCCAATGCCCATGTCGATGGCCTCGTCGAGGCGTTCGACGACCCGCACCCTGTCCTCTCCGAACAGCGGTATGGCCACCTCCGCCAGCTCGGCGGGCGACATCGACCGAGGCGAGGAGTTACGCGTGACGACGATCTCGTCGAGAATCGGCTCCAGCAGGTCGAGCAGGGTAGCCACATCCTTGTCACGCATCACCGCGACGACGCCGACGACCTTGGCGAAGTCGAACGCCTCCTGCATGCCCTCGAGCGACGCCTGCATGCCGCCGGGGTTGTGCGCCGCGTCGACGACGACCGTGGGATTGCGGCGAAGGATCTCCAGCCGGCCCGGTGAGGACGCCCCCGCGAACGCCTGGCGTACGAGCTCCACGTCGAGCGGATCGTCACCCCCCGTCAGAGCCTCCACAGCGGCCAGTGCGCAGGCCGCGTTGCTCGCCTGGTGCTCGCCATAGAGAGGCAGGTAGACCTCCTCGTAGACGCCCTTGAGGCCCCGCAGGGTGAGCAGCTGTCCGCCCATCGCCACCTCGCGGGCGAGCACACCGAACTCGAGCCCTTCGCGCGCGACCACCGCGCCGACGTCGACGGCCCGGCGCATCAGCACCTCGGCGGCCTCAAGCTGCTGCTGGGCGAGTATGGCCGTGGCGCCGGGCTTGATGATGCCCGCCTTCTCCCCGGCGATGCTCGGAATGTCTGGCCCGAGCCGGTCGGTATGGTCGAGCGAGATCGGGGTGACGACGGCGACGGTGCCGTCGGCGACGTTCGTCGCGTCCCAGGAGCCACCCATGCCGGCCTCGACGACCGCCACGTCCACCGGGGTGTCGGCGAACGCGGCGAAGGCCATGGCCGTGAGCAACTCGAAGAACTGGATCCGCCGCCCCTGCGTGTCGGCGAGCTCAACGTAAGGGGCGATCTCCTCATATGCCTGGGCGAATCGCTCCTCACTCAGCGACTCGCCGTCAACGGTGATGCGCTCGCGCACCGAGACGAGATGCGGGCTCGTGAACCGGCCCACGCGCAGATTGCGCTCCTTGAGCAGCGCCTCGGTCAAGCGCGCCGTGCTCGTCTTACCGTTCGTGCCCGCTATGTGTACGACAGGGTATGCCTGCTGCGGCGAGCCGAGCAGGTCCATGAGAGCCGCGATCCGGTCCAGCGTCGGCTCGAAGTCCCACTCGACGCCTCGCTCCATGATCGCGCGTTCAACCGCACGAAAGTCCACCCCTCAACCCTACTGACCGTACGGAGCGCTCTCCCACGCCACCGCCTGATGATCAGCGGTTTCAGTGCCCGGCTTTGCCGTCAATGGGCTGGCAACTCGCGGTACGCGACCCGCACGGCCGACGGCATGCGTCGTCGCTGCCGACCGCCTGCCGGACGGTCACCCACTGCCATTCCACGCGTGATCTTCGGAGTGGTCGACGTGCGCGACGTCGCGGACCTGCACCTGCGCGCGATGGTCGAGCCGGGTACTGCGGGCGAGCGGTTCCTGGCCGCCGCCGGGGTGATGTCGCTGCCGGAGATCGCGAACCTGCTGCGGGTACGGCTCGGCCCGGCGGCCCGCCGAGTGCCGACCCGGGACGGCATCGAACTGGGCGATCCGCCTCGGCGCGCTGGTGAGCCCTCGCCTCGCGACGGTCGTTCCGGACCTGGGCGTGGCACGCCAGGCGTCGAGCGCGAAAGCGCGTGAGGCTCTGGGCTGGCGGCCCCGGCCGATCGAGGAGACTATCCTGGACACCGCGGCCGGCTTGGCCGGCCTGGGCCTGCTCCGCAACACAACGCGAATAGCCGACGCGTAGCCGACCCCATCTCGCCGCATCGCGATCAACATCCTCCCGGATCCTGGTCGAGATCGGCCAGGAACCTCTCGGCGCGGCGGGCGAAGAGGTGGGCCCCGCGTTCGCCGGATCGGGCGCGGGCTTCGTCGGCGGCGGCTCGCACCACGTCGATGGGTTCGCCGCGGGCGTGCAGCAGGCGGGCGCGCAGCAGCAGGAGAAGTCCTTCGGCATAGCGTTGGCCGTGGGCCTTGACGGCCTCGTCGGCCCGGTCGAGGGCGGTCGCGGCCTTGTCGGGCATCTCGGCTGCCAGCCACATCTCGGCGATCAGTCCGTACCAGTAGGCGAGGCCCCATCTCGGCGGGTCGAGCAGGGTCGCGGCCAGGAGATGTTCGGCCTTGGCCGCGGTGCCGGCCGGGTCGTCGCCGGTGAGGGCACGGGCCCAGTACCAGTCCAGCCGTATGTAGGCTTCCTGCGCGACGCCGGGACGGTCGGCGCTGACCGCGACCCACCGCTCGGTCGCGTGCATCGTCCAGGTCGTGTCACCGGCCATCGTGGCGGCCATGGTTTGGTAGCGGGTCCAGCCCGACATCTCAAAGGGGTCTCCCTCGGCCTGGTACACCGTGCCGAGCAGGGACCGCCCCGTCTCGACATCGCCATGCAGCGTGGTGATCACGGCCAGATAACCGACCCACTCATCCTGGATCCGCCAACGTCCGAGGTCGTCGCGGCGTCGAACCGGGACGCCCCCGACCCGGCAGGCAAGGTGGTACATGCTTTCCTGAGCCGGCTCCGGGTGTGGGTCGGCCGAGTTCGCGAGCAGCGAGGCAATGCCGTCCGCAGTGGTACGGCCTACCCAGCTGAAACATTGATACGCCGCGCCGATGTCGCCGATGTCCCAGTGGTACAGGCCCCAGGCCTGCCGGCCGTACGCCTGGATGATCGGGTTCGCGGACGCCTGGCCTTGCTCATACAGCCGGCGAGCCCACACCCCACGATCTTTCTCGGTGGAGACGTAGGCCCCGGTCATCCGAACGAAGAGAAACTCGGCCTCGGCCGTCTCGCGGCCGAGTCTGCGGGCAAGATATGCGCCCCGTTCCAGCAGTTCGAACGTCGAGCCGCCCATTCCCGGGGGCTCGACTGCAAGGAGGTTGAGCAGCGACAGGACCGACAGTTCCAGCTCCAGCAGCCCTGCCGTCCGGGCGATCTGGACGGCCGATTCCAGGTTCCGATAGGCGGCCGCGAACGCGAGCTTGGTCGCCGCGCGGTGACCAGCGCGCGCCAGTGCCTCCGCGGTGCGAACCGGGTCGGCCAAGGGGCCGGCGCCCCGAAGGTGGTAGGCGAGGCGTTCGGCGACGGACTCGTCGTCCGCATGGATGTGTTCGAGGGCGTCGGCGACGCGCAGATGCAGCTGGACGGCCTGCCGCTGCGCAATGGTCTCGGTGACCGACTCGCGGACCAGGTCGTGCGCGAAGCGCCACGAGAACGGGTCTTCCGGCTCGGTCTCCAGGAGACCGAGTGCTTGCAGCGGTTCGAGGCGTTCGAGGCAGTCCGCGACATCGACGCCGATCGCGCGGGCGAGCAGGTCGAGGTCCACGTCGCGGCCGATGACCGCGGCGATGCGCAGCAGGCCGTGAGCGCTGTCGTCGAGACCGGACATCCGATCGCGGACGACGTCTCGCACGGTGGCCGGCACCCCGGCCCGTACTGACGCGCCGCCGTCGCCGAGCGAGCCGCCGTCGCTGAGCAGCCGGGACAGCTCCTGGACGAAGAACGGATTGCCGGCGGTGCGGGCATGGATGCCGCGGGCGACTTCGGCACCGGGATCGTGGCCGGTCTCTCGGCGGATGAGCTCGGTCACGTCGGTCAAGCCGAGCGGGCCGAGCCGGATCCTGCGGTGGCCGGGCAGCCGGCTGACCGCGGCCAGGACCCGCGACAGATCAGAGCCGGGTGTGGGTGCGCGATCGCGTAGCGCACCGATGATCACCGTGCCGGCGGGTAGCCGGGCCGTCAGGTGGCCGAACAGCTGGAGCGAGGCAACGTCGGCCCATTGGAGGTCATCGACGATCAGCAGCGTGGGCCGTTGCGCCGAGGCCTGCCCAACGGCGGTGACGACCTGCTCGAACAGGCGAAACTGGGCACCGGTGTCGGGAATGGCCGGCGCGGCGGCGTAGTCGTCTCGCGATTCCAGGAGACTGCCGAGCTCACTGGCGAGCCACTTCTCCCGCAGCGGCGCGGGCAGGCTGTCGAGAATCGGGCGGAGCGTCTGTTCCCAGGGCCACATCGACGGTGTTCCGTCGCCTTCCAGGCACGAACCCCAGACGACCAGCGCGCCACGCCGGCTCGCTTCGGTGGCGATCTCTTGTACCAGGCGGGTCTTGCCTACGCCCGGCTCGCCTTCGACGATACGGAGCGCTGGGCGGCCGGTGAACGCGATCTCGATGGATTGCCGCAGTAGGGCGAGTTCCTCGGCCCGGCCGACCAGCCCGGCTGCCGTTCGCGCCGACGCGCCGTCATCCCCACCGTCCGTACGCGCCACGAGCGGCGACGCCGAGGGCTGCGACAGCACTCGCAGGTGTGCGGCTTGCAGCTCCGGGCCAGGATCGATACCGAGCTCGTCGGCAAGGCGGGCGCGGACCTCGCGGAACACCGACAGTGCCTCCGCCTGGCGTCCCGCCGCCCCGAGGATGGAGATGAGGCCGGCCTGTACGGGTTCGTGGAACGGCGCCATCGATGCGGCCAGCTGCAACGCCGGCAGCACCCTCGCCGGTCGGCCCAGCGACACCGCCAGTTCGGCCGCTTCGGTGCACGCGGCGTGAAACTCGTCGTCGAGGGCGGCGAAGGTCGGCAGCGCGTTCGATCGGTGCGTGAACCCGTCGCCCGCACGGCCCCGCCAGAGGCCAAGCGCTTCGACATAGCGATCGAGCGCCGTTTCCAGGCGTTGCCGTGCCAGGGCCGTCTTGGCGGTCTCGACGAGTTCCCGGAAGGTGCGGAGGTCCAGGGTGCCGGGGGCGGCGGTGAACTGGTAGGAGCCGTTGCGGTGGTGCAGGTATGAGCCGGATTTACGGGCGGGGATCGCGGGTTCGAGCAGTCGCCGCAATGCGCCGACGTATTTTTGGATGACGTTGAGCGCGCTGTTGGGGACCTCGTGGTCCCAGACCAGGTCGATCAGCTCACTCGTGCTGACCGGCCTGCCCACCCGGGCCAGAAGCAGGGCCAGCAGATAAGCCTGTTGCCGGGGGCCGGCATCCAGTTCGACACCATCGCGCCACACCCGCAACGGGCCCAGGATCTGAAGGCGTAAGAGAGCGCCACCGGCCGGCTGATCGTCGACGCCTGGCCGGGCGGGATGAACGGGCAGAGCCACCTCGGCTCCTGGGTGAGTCGACAGATTGCCAGCTAGCAAACCTTCCAAATCATACCGCAGCAGTGCGAAACCTGCCGGAGACGCGCCTGGCCCCATAACGCAAAAAAGGGCCCCACGCAGAATGCGTAAGGCCCCACAACGCGAAAAAGGGCCCCACAAACGTGGAGCCCTTTCCCGTAACCAAAGATTGTCCGGCGGTGACCTACTCTCCCACACCCTCCCGAGTGCAGTACCATCGGCGCTGGGAAGCTTAACTTCCGGGTTCGGAATGTAACCGGGTGTTTCCTTCCCGCCATAACCGCCGTAACCCTATGAAACTGTCAAACACACACGCGTTTGCTGTTTCAGAATCACATAGTGGACGCGAGCAAGATGCTTTGTGGTCAAGTCCTCGGCCTATTAGTACCGGTCAGCTCCACACGTTACCGTGCTTCCACCTCCGGCCTATCAACCCGGTCGTCTACCGGGAGCCTTACCCACTCTCATGGTGGGAGACCTCATCTCAAGGCGAGCTTCCCGCTTAGATGCTTTCAGCGGTTATCCCTTCCGAACGTAGCCAACCAGCCGTGCACCTGGCGGTACAACTGGCACACCAGAGGTTCGTCCGTCCCGGTCCTCTCGTACTAGGGACAGCCCCTTTCAAGTCTCCTGCGCGCGCAGCGGATAGGGACCGAACTGTCTCGCGACGTTCTAAACCCAGCTCGCGTACCGCTTTAATGGGCGAACAGCCCAACCCTTGGGACCTACTCCAGCCCCAGGATGCGACGAGCCGACATCGAGGTGCCAAACCATCCCGTCGATATGGACTCTTGGGGAAGATCAGCCTGTTATCCCCGGGGTACCTTTTAGCCGTTGAGCGACACCGCTTCCACACGCCGATGCCGGATCACTAGTCCCAGCTTTCGCTCCTGCTCGACCCGTCAGTCTCACAGTCAAGCTCCCTTGTGCACTTACACTCAACACCTGATTGCCAACCAGGCTGAGGGAACCTTTGGGCGCCTCCGTTACCCTTTAGGAGGCAACCGCCCCAGTTAAACTACCCACCAGACACTGTCCCCGATCCGGATCACGGACCAGAGTTAGACGTTCAAAACGACCAGAGTGGTATTTCACCAATGACTCCACCCGAACTAGCGTCCGAGCTTCCCAGTCTCCCACCTATCCTACACAAGACGCTCCAAACGCCAATGTCAAGCTGTAGTGAAGGTCCCGGGGTCTTTCCGTCCTGCTGCGCGTAACGAGCATCTTTACTCGTAGTGCAATTTCGCCGGGTCTGCGGTTGAGACAGCGGGGAAGTCGTTACGCCATTCGTGCAGGTCGGAACTTACCCGACAAGGAATTTCGCTACCTTAGGATGGTTATAGTTACCACCGCCGTTTACCGGCGCTTAAGTTCTCACCTTCGCCAACCCGAAGATCGGCTAAGCAGTCCCCTTAACGTTCCGGCACCGGGCAGGCGTCAGTCCGTATACATCGTCTTACGACTTCGCACGGACCTGTGTTTTTAGTAAACAGTCGCTTCCCCCTGGCCACTGCGACCCCCACCAGCTCACAGAGCTAGCCTGATCACCAGCAGAGGTCCCCCTTCTCCCGAAGTTACGGGGGCAATTTGCCGAGTTCCTTAACCGCAGTTCACCCGATCGCCTTAGTATTCTCTACCTGACCACCTGAGTCGGTTTAGGGTACGGGCCGCCACAACACTCACTAGAGGCTTTTCTCGGCAGCATAGGATCATCCACTTCACCACAATCGGCTCGGCATCACATCTCAGGATTCATGCGAGGCGGATTTGCCTACCTCACTCCCTACATGCTTACCCCAGGACAACCATCGCCTGGGCTGGACTACCTTCCTGCGTCACCCCATCGCTTACCTACTACCCGATCGGATCGAGCGTTCAGCCTCACCCCTAGTCCCGAAGGACATCAGAGGACTTAAGGACTCTTAGCATCACGAGGTTCGATATGGGCGCATTGAAGCGGGTACGGGAATATCAACCCGTTGTCCATCGACTACGCCTGTCGGCCTCGCCTTAGGTCCCGACTTACCCTGGGCGGATTAGCCTGCCCCAGGAACCCTTGGTCATCCGGCGCGAGGGTTTCTCACCCTCGATTCGCTACTCATGCCTGCATTCTCACTCGCACAGCCTCCACAACTGGATCACTCCGCTGCTTCACCGGCTGCACGACGCTCCCCTACCCATCAACCCCACATGGGAGTCAATGCCACGACTTCGGCGGTGTACTTGAGCCCCGCTACATTGTCGGCGCGGAATCACTTGACCAGTGAGCTATTACGCACTCTTTCAAGGGTGGCTGCTTCTAAGCCAACCTCCTGGTTGTCTCTGCGACTCCACATCCTTTCCCACTTAGCACACGCTTAGGGGCCTTAGTCGGTGATCTGGGCTGTTTCCCTCTCGACTACGAACCTTATCGCCCGCAGTCTCACTGCCACGCTCTCACTTACCGGCATTCGGAGTTTGGCTGACGTCAGTAACCTTGTCGGGCCCATCAGCCATCCAGTGCTCTACCTCCGGCAAGAAACACGCGACGCTGCACCTAAATGCATTTCGGGGAGAACCAGCTATCACGGAGTTTGATTGGCCTTTCACCCCTACACACAGATCATCCCCCAGGTTTTCAACCCTGGTGGGTTCGGTCCTCCACCCAGTCTTACCTGAGCTTCAACCTGCCCATGCGTAGATCACTCCGCTTCGGGTCTACAGCATGCGACTCAAACGCCCTCTTCAGACTCGCTTTCGCTACGGCTCCCCCACACGGGTTAACCTCGCCACACACCATAACTCGCAGGCTCATTCTTCAAAAGGCACGCAGTCACATCACACACCAGCAAGCTGATGTAAGCTCCTACGGCTTGTAGGCACACGGTTTCAGGTACTATTTCACGACCCCTCACCGGGGCACTTTTCACCTTTCCCTCACGGTACTCGTGCACTATCGGTCACCAGGGAGTATTTAGGCTTACCAGGTGGTCCTGGCAGATTCACACAGGATTTCTCGGGCCCCGTGCTACTTGGGATCCCCTCAAGAAGCCTTCAAGATTTCGCCTACCCGGCTCTCACGGTCTACGGCAGCCCTTCCCAGAGCTTTCGACTACCTCAAAGGTTTATCACTCCTTGGCCGATCGGCAGATCGACCCAGAGGGTCCCACGACCCCGGACATGCAACGCCTGCCGGCTATCACACACGCCCGGTTTAGCCTCATCCGCTTTCGCTCACCACTACTCACGGAATCACTCTTGTTTTCTCTTCCTACGGGTACTGAGATGTTTCACTTCCCCGCGTTACCACCAACCGCCCTATACATTCAGGCGGAGGCAACACCACATGACTGGTGCTAGGTTTCCCCATTCGGACATCCCCGGATCAACGTCTGGTTGGCGACTCCCCGAGGCTTAACGCAGCCTCCCACGTCCTTCATCGGCTCCTGATGCCAAGGCATCCACCGTGTGCCCTAAAAAACTTGGCCACAAAGATGCTCGCGTCCACTATGCAAATCTCAAACAACAAACAGCAACCAACCCCACCCGCCACCAGACCAACCACCCCGCTCCCCCTGGAGGGAGAAGGATCGATGCGATGTGACAGAAGGCGGCCCTGCATGAGGTATCCACAAACCACGGGACTGCCCACCGCTCAAGGGCGCCGACTTCCGCCGACGTCCCACCCCGCCGACCCGGCGCCAGGAGGTCAGCCCTTGCGGGCAACCACTGGCGTGGGTGGTGGGATGCGGTCGCAGTCCCAGGTCCGTTTCCTCAGGACCCAACAGTGTGTCCAACCAGTTCAGATCGTCTCAGGACGCGTCTTCCCACTCCGCTGTCTCCAGCGGCGGTACCAACGGCCCGGAAGACCGGAACCGGTTGAGTAGCCAGTGCTCCACTAATGAGCTTGCCGTGTGCGAGACGTTCGCTCGCAGGCACAGCGTAGATCGATGACTTCCGTCATCCGATCGGTGCTCCTTAGAAAGGAGGTGATCCAGCCGCACCTTCCGGTACGGCTACCTTGTTACGACTTCGTCCCAATCGCCAGCCCCACCTTCGACCGCTCCCCCCAGCAAGCTGGTTGGGCCACGGGCTTCGGGTGTTGCCGACTTTCGTGACGTGACGGGCGGTGTGTACAAGGCCCGGGAACGTATTCACCGCAGCGTTGCTGATCTGCGATTACTAGCGACTCCGACTTCATGGGGTCGAGTTGCAGACCCCAATCCGAACTGAGACCGGCTTTTAGGGATTCGCTCCACCTCACGGTTTAGCAGCCCTCTGTACCGGCCATTGTAGCATGTTTGCAGCCCAAGACATAAGGGGCATGATGACTTGACGTCATCCCCACCTTCCTCCGAGTTGACCCCGGCAGTCTCCCATGAGTCCCCACCACCCCCGAAGGAGCGTGCTGGCAACATGGAACAAGGGTTGCGCTCGTTGCGGGACTTAACCCAACATCTCACGACACGAGCTGACGACAGCCATGCACCACCTGTCACCCAGTCCGAAGAGGCGCACATCTCTGCACGTTTCCGGGTGATGTCAAACCTTGGTAAGGTTCTTCGCGTTGCGTCGAATTAAGCAACATGCTCCGCCGCTTGTGCGGGCCCCCGTCAATTCCTTTGAGTTTTAGCCTTGCGGCCGTACTCCCCAGGCGGGGCGCTTAATGCGTTAGCTCCGGCACGGAGATCGTGGAAGATCCCCACACCTAGCGCCCAACGTTTACAGCGTGGACTACCAGGGTATCTAATCCTGTTCGCTCCCCACGCTTTCGCTCCTCAGCGTCAGGTAAGGCCCAGCAAGCCGCCTTCGCCACCGGTGTTCCTCCTGATATCTGCGCATTTCACCGCTACACCAGGAATTCCACTTGCCCCTACCTACCTCTAGCCGGCCCGTATCCACCGCAGACCCGCAGTTAAGCTGCGGGCTTTCACGGCAGACGCGACCAGCCACCTACGAGCTCTTTACGCCCAATAATTCCGGACAACGCTTGCGCCCTACGTATTACCGCGGCTGCTGGCACGTAGTTAGCCGGCGCTTCTTCTGCAGGTACACGTCAACTTCGTCCCTGCTGAAAGAGGTTTACAACCCGAAGGCCGTCATCCCCCACGCGGCGTCGCTGCGTCAGGCTTCCGCCCATTGCGCAATATTCCCCACTGCTGCCTCCCGTAGGAGTCTGGGCCGTGTCTCAGTCCCAGTGTGGCCGGTCGCCCTCTCAGGCCGGCTACCCGTCGTCGCCTTGGTAGGCCACTACCCCACCAACAAGCTGATAGGCCGCGAGCCCATCCCCAACCGAAAAAACTTTCCACCACCATCCGATGCCGGAGGCGGTCGTATCCGGTATTAGACCCAGTTTCCCGGGCTTATCCCAGAGTCAGGGGCAGGTTACTCACGTGTTACTCACCCGTTCGCCGCTCGAGTACCCCGAAGGGCCTTTCCGCTCGACTTGCATGTGTTAAGCACGCCGCCAGCGTTCGTCCTGAGCCAGGATCAAACTCTCCAAACAATGTCTGAAGGGAAAGAAATCCCAACCATATAAAAGGAATCCATCATCATCTACACCCAGAGGCGCAGACATGACGGGGTTGTGCATCATGCACTGGCTTTTAACACACTGTTGAGTTCTCAAGAAACGGACGCGTACTCCCCAACCTGCGAGAGGCGCACATTTCGTCTCGCCCAGTTTATCAGATCCGCGCGATCCTTGTCAAATCGGCCGATCCGGTACGTTCCGGGCAACCCCGCTAACTTACCTGAACTTCTGACTCATGTCCAATCACACACGGACACAGCCCGAAGTTCGGGAGAGATCACTGGGTTTTGCCGGGCTAACTTGCCCCGCGTTGAAGACTCTAGCAGTCCTGGTGCGGGGGAAGACCCAACTTCGGTAACGAATAGGTCTTCCCCCGGTGTGTCTCGCTCAAACACCCAAGCCGGCGAGCTGCGCTTCGAGCCGCGCGATGTCGGCCGCCGACTGCTCGGCACGCCCTCTGACCTTGGCGACGACATCTTCGGGCGCCTTGGCCATGAACTGCTCGTTGCCGAGCTTGGCCGCGACCTGAGCCGCCTCCTTGCGCGCGACCGCCAGATCCTTCTCCAGCCGCTTACGTTCGGCCGCCACGTCGATGGCGCCGGCGGTGTCGATCTCCACGGTCACTCCGCCCACGGTGAAGCGGGCAGTGGCGGAGAAGGCGTCAGACGGCTCCGTAAGCCGCAGGAGTGAGCGGATGGCCCCTTCCTGCGCGGCGAGAGCCGTGCCGGTCAATCCGAGCCGCGCGGCCACCTTCTGGCCGGGCTTCAGCCCCTGGTCCGAACGGAACCTGCGCACCTCCGTCACCAGCTCCTGCAGGGCGACGATCTCCGCCTCGGCCGCCGGATCGGTCCGGGCGGCATCGACCTGCGGCCATGCTGCCACGGCGACCGACTCGCCGCCCGTGACGGCCCGCCACAGCTCCTCGGTGACGAACGGCACCAGCGGGTGCATCAGCCTCAGCAGTGTGTCGAGCACGTGACCCAGCACGAGCCGCGTGTGCTCCAGCCCCTCACCGAGTTGGATCTTGGCCAGCTCCAGATACCAGTCGCAGACCTCGTCCCACGCGAAGTGGTAGAGCAGATCGGACGCCTTGGCGAACTCGAACTCCTCGAAGGCCGCGTCGGCCGTGGAGATCACGCTCTGGAGCCGGGACAGGATCCACCGGTCGGCCGCCGTCAGGTCCAGGCCGTCGAGGGAGCCGGTGGTCGCGCCGTTCATCAGCGCGAAGCGGGTGGCGTTCCAGATCTTGTTGCAGAAGTTGCGCGAGCCGCCCGCCCACTCCTCGCTCACCGCGACGTCGGCGCCGGGGTTGGCGCCGCGCAGCAGCGTGAAGCGCGTGGCGTCGGCGCCGAAGCGCTCGATCCAGTCGAGCGGGTCGACGACGTTGCCGAACGACTTGGACATCTTCTTGCCGTATTGGTCGCGGACCATGCCGTGCAGAGCGACCACGCGGAATGGCGGCTCGCCGTCCATGGCGTACAGGCCGAACATCATCATGCGCGCGACCCAGAAGAACAGGATGTCGTAGCCGGTGACCAGCACGGAGGTCGGGTAGAAACGCGCGAGCTCCGGTGTCGCGTCCGGCCAGCCGAGCGTGGAGAACGGCCACAGGCCCGAGGAGAACCAGGTGTCGAGCACGTCGGCGTCCTGGACGTAGCCGGCGGGCGGATCCTGGTCGGGGCCCACGCACACGACCTCGCCGGCCGGGCCGTACCAGACCGGGATGCGATGCCCCCACCACAGCTGGCGCGAGATGCACCAGTCGTGCATGTCGTCGACCCAGTCGAAGTAACGCTTGGCCAGCTCGGGCGGGTGGATGCGGGTGCGGCCGTCGCGCACCGCGTCGCCCGCGGCCTTGGCCAGCGGCGAGACGTTGACGAACCACTGGAGCGACAGCCTCGGCTCGACCACCGTCTTGCAGCGCGAGCAGTGGCCGACCGAGTGGACGTAGGGGCGCTTCTCGGCGACGATCCTGCCCTCGGCGCGCAACGCGGCGACCACGGCGGGTCGCGCCTCGAACCGGTCGAGCCCTTCGAACGGTCCGTGCGCGGTGATCACGCCGCGCTCGTCCATGATGGTCAGCGACGGCAGCGAATGCCGCCGGCCGATCTCGAAGTCGTTGGGGTCGTGGGCCGGCGTCACCTTGACCGCGCCGGTGCCGAAGGCCGGATCGACGTGCTCGTCGGCGACCACCGGAATCTGCCGGCCGGTGAGCGGCACCTCGACGAGCGTGCCGACCAGATGGGCATAGCGCTCGTCGGAGGGGTGCACGGCCACGGCGGTGTCGCCGAGCATGGTCTCCGCGCGGGTGGTCGCCACCACGATCTCGTCGGAGTAGCGGATGGAGACGAGCTCGCCGTCGTCCTCGCTGTGTTCGACCTCGATGTCGGACAGCGCGGTGAGGCAGCGGGGGCACCAGTTGATGATGCGTTCGGCCCGATAGATCAGGCCGTCGTCGAAGAGCCGCTTGAAGATGGTCTGGACGGCCCGAGAGAGGCCGGTGTCCATGGTGAAGCGCTCGCGCGACCAGTCGACACCGTCACCGAGCTTGCGCATCTGGCCCAGGATCCGGCCGCCGGACTCCTCCTTCCACTGCCAGACGCGCTCCACGAACGCCTCACGCCCGAGGTCGTGGCGCGACAGGCCCTCCTTGGCCAGCTCGCGCTCGACGACGTTCTGGGTGGCGATGCCGGCGTGGTCCATGCCGGGCAGCCACAGCGTCTCGTGGCCCTGCATGCGGGCACGGCGGGTGAGCGCGTCCTGGATGGAGTGGTCGAGCGCGTGCCCGATGTGCAGGACACCGGTCACGTTGGGCGGGGGGAGGACGATGCTGTACGGCTCGCGCGGGCTGCCCGGGTCTGCGTGGAAATAGCCTTCGGATACCCAGCGCTCGTAGCTCCGGGTCTCGACGTCGGCCGGGGTGTACTGGGTGGGCAGCTCTGGCGTTGTCACAGTGACCAATTCTAGGGAGGTGGTGGAAAGCGAAACGCCCCAGGGAGTTTGTCTCCGCGGGGCGCTTGCCGTAAGGGAAGGATCAGGCGGACTTTTCCCGCGGCGTGCGCTGCTGTTTCGCGGCGAGCTGGTCGCGGGGTACGAGCGTCGGGATGGCGTGTTCGAGCACCGACTCGCGGGTGATGACCACGCGGGCGACGTCCTGGCGCGACGGCACCTCGTACATCACCGACTGGAGCACCTCTTCGAGGATGGCGCGCAGGCCGCGCGCGCCGGTGCCGCGCAGGATCGCCTGGTCGGCGATGGCCTCGAGCGCGCCGTCGGTGAACTCCAGCTCCACGCCGTCGAGCTCGAGCAGCTTGCGGTATTGCTTGACCAGCGCGTTGCGCGGCTCGGTGAGGATCTGGATGAGCGCCTCGCGGTCGAGGTTGTGCACCGAGGTGATGACCGGCAGGCGGCCGACGAACTCGGGGATCATGCCGAACTTCAACAGGTCCTCGGGCATCACGTCGGAGAAGATGTCGGCCATATCGACTTCTTCCTTCGACCGGATGATGGCGTTGAAGCCGATGCCCTTCTTGCCGATGCGCGACTCGATGATCTTTTCCAGACCGGCGAAGGCACCGCCGCAGATGAACAGCACGTTCGTCGTGTCGATCTGGATGAACTCCTGGTGGGGGTGCTTGCGCCCGCCCTGCGGCGGCACGCTCGCGGTCGTGCCCTCCAGGATCTTCAGCAGCGCCTGCTGGACGCCCTCACCGGAGACGTCGCGAGTGATCGACGGGTTTTCGCTCTTGCGAGCGATCTTGTCGACCTCGTCGATGTAGATGATGCCGGTCTCGGCCTTCTTGACGTCGTAGTCGGCGGCCTGGATGAGCTTGAGCAGGATGTTCTCGACGTCCTCGCCGA
This sequence comes from Nonomuraea sp. CA-143628, assembly GCF_050942315.1. Taxonomy (NCBI): domain Bacteria; kingdom Bacillati; phylum Actinomycetota; class Actinomycetes; order Streptosporangiales; family Streptosporangiaceae; genus Nonomuraea; species Nonomuraea sp. CA-143628. The sequence continues at coordinate 3,205,363 of NZ_CP192072.1, read as the reverse complement.
CGTAGCCCGCCTCGGTGAGCGCGGTGGCGTCGGCGATGGCGAAGGGCACGTTGAGCATCTTCGCCAGCGTCTGCGCGAGCAGCGTCTTGCCCGAACCCGTGGGGCCGAGCAGCAGGATGTTGCTCTTGGCCAGCTCTAGACCGTCGTCTCTGCCTCGGTCGCCGGACTGCACCCGCTTGTAGTGGTTGTAGACCGCCACCGAGAGCGCCTTCTTCGCCTTGTCCTGACCGATGACGTAGGCGTCGAGGAACTCGTAGATCTCCCTCGGCTTGGGCAGGTTGTCCCACTTGAGCTCAGAGGACTCCGAGAGCTCCTCTTCGATGATCTCGTTGCAGAGATCGATGCACTCATCGCAGATGTAGACGCCTGGACCGGCAATGAGCTTCTTGACTTGCTTCTGGCTCTTCCCGCAGAAAGAGCACTTCAGCAGGTCTCCCCCGTCGCCGATGCGTGCCACCCCAGATACTCCTTTGCGTGGGACCGCCCTGCTCCCGCGATCCGTATCCTCCGGACCGGGTCCGAACCGCTCAGGTTTCGACGTTACCGTCTTCTGGGCCCTCAGTGAGCCCCCTGGCGGCGAGTCGCACCGGAACGTGCCCTATTGGGCAGCGCTCCGGTGCGTCACATCTCATCAGGAAGCGACGGCCTGAGCTCGTTTCTTCCGCGACGGGATGATGTCGTCGATCAGACCATACGCCTTTGCCTCGTCCGCGTTGAGAATTTTGTCGCGTTCGATGTCCTTTCGGACTTCCGCAGGGCGCTTTCCGGAGTGCTTCGCCACGATCTCCTCCAGGAGGGAGCGCATGCGAAGGATCTCGCGGGCCTGGATCTCGATGTCGCTTCCCTGGCCGCCACCCTCGGTGGAGGGCTGGTGGATGAGCACCCTGGCGTTGGGAAGCGCGAACCGCTTGCCGGGAGTCCCGCCGGCCAGCAGCACGGCCGCGGCGGAGGCGGCCTGCCCCAGGCAGACGGTCTGGATCTCCGGCCGGACGAACTGCATCGTGTCGTAAATCGCCGTCATGGCGGTGAAGGACCCACCCGGCGAGTTGATGTAGATGCTGATGTCACGGTCGGGATCGAGCGACTCCAGCGTCAGCAGCTGAGCCATCACGTCGTTGGCCGACGCGTCGTCGATCTGCACTCCGAGGAAAATGATGCGGTCCTCGAAGAGCTTGTTGTACGGGTTCATCTCCTTCACGCCATAGGACGTGCGTTCGACGAAGGAGGGGAGAACGTACCGGCTTTCGATGTTCACTTCAACTCCCCTAGGAGACGGCGCCTTGCGAGGGCACCTGCCTCGCGCTGCGCACGACGTTGTCGATGAAGCCGTAGTCCTTGGCCTCTTCGGCCGTGAACCAGCGGTCTCGATCGGAGTCGGCCTCGATCTGCTCGAGCGACTGGCCCGTGTGCTGCGCGATCCGCTCGGCCAGGGTCTTCTTCACGTAGAGCATCTGCTCCGCCTGGATGGCGATGTCGGCGGCGGTGCCGCCGATGCCACCGGACGGCTGGTGCATCATGATGCGCGCGTGGGGCAGCGCGTAGCGCTTGCCTCTCGCGCCCGCCGACAGCAGGAACTGCCCCATGGAGGCGGCCAGCCCCATGGCGACCGTGGCCACGTCGTTGGGCACATATTCCATCATGTCGTAGATGGCCATGCCGGCGGTCACCGACCCGCCAGGCGAGTTGATGTAGAGCCAGATGTCACGGTCGGGATCGTCGGCCGCGAGCAGCAACAGCTCGGCACAGATGCGGTTGGCGATCTCGTCGTTGACCTCCTGCCCCAGCACGATGATGCGCTCGCGCAGCAGGCGCTGGTAAAGCTGGTCCTCAAGCCGGAAGGACGAGCCGTTCTCACGGCCTCGCGACTCAGGCTGATAGAAGGTCGGCGGGCTGGTCACAGCGTCACCTTCCGATGCGTCGTAATCGATTGGCTTTGCTTGTGACCCTAACGCGCGAGGCACACAGCTCATGCCCGGTCCGCCTACTGTTCGCTGACGGCGCAGGTACGGCCGCCCAGAGCAGCGCGAAGCCCCCGAACCGTCCGGATCGGGGGCTTGGTGCCGTTTCTGGGGCTAGGCGTCGGCCTTCTCCTCGGCCGCCGGCTCGTCGGCCGGCTCCTCGGTGGGCTCCTCACCGTTGATCTCGGTGTAGATGGCCTTGAGGTCGACCTCGTTGCCATCGGTGTCGACCACCTTGGCGGCGTCGCCGATGACGGACTTGGCCTTGTCACGGACGATCTCGACCATCGCCAGCGTCAGCTGGTCGTTGTCGGCCAGGTGCTGGGCCAGCTGGTTGGGCTGAACGCCCATCTCCATGGCGCGGCGGACGACGAAGTTGGTCAGCTCCTGCTCGGAGACGCCCAGGTCCTCGCTCTTGACGATCTTGTCGAGGACGAACCCGACCTTGATGGCCTTGGCGGAGCTGCTGTCGAACTCGGCGAAGCGCTCCTCCTCGGTCGTCTGGTAGAGGCGGAAGAAGGCGTCGCGGCTGAGCCCGCTCTCGGCGATCTGGTGCTCGAGGTTGTGCTTGCGGGCGTCGACCTCGGCCTTGAGCGCGCTGTCGGGGATCGGCATCTCGATCTTGTCGAGCAGCGAGTCGAGGGCCTTGTCGCGGGCCTGGACGACCTGGTCGACCAGCTTGTTGCGACGGGCCTGCTCGCGGATGCTGTCCTTCAGCTCGGCGAGCGTGTCGAACTCGCTGGCCAGCTGGGCGAACTCGTCGTCGAGCTCGGGCAGGACCTTCTCCTTGACCGTCTTGACGTTGATGATGACGTCGGCTTCCTCACCGGCGTTCTCACCACCGACCAGCTCGGTCTTGAAGGTCTTCTCGTCGCCCGCGGACATGCCCGCGAGGGCGTCGTCGAGGCCCTGCAGCACGGAGCCGGCGCCGACCTCGTAGGAGACCTCGTTGGCCTGCTGCTCCTCGATGTTGGCACCGTCGATCTCGGCACGCAGGTCCATGACGACGAAGTCGCCGGCGGCCGCCGCGCGCTCGACGCCGGTCAGCGTGGCGAAGCGCTGGCGCAGCGCGTCGAGCTGACCGTCGATGTCCGTGTCGGCGACCTCGGCGGAGTCGACCGTGACCTCGATGCCCGCGTAGTCGGGGACCTCGAAGGCGGGCCGGACGTCGACTTCGGCGGTGAACTCGACCTGCTCGCCATCCTCGATCTTGGTGATCTCGATGTCGGGCTGGCTGACCGGGAAGAGGTCGACCTCGTCGACGGCCTGACCGTACAGCTTGGGCACCGCGTCGTTGAGGGTCTCCTCCAGCACCACCGCGCGGCCGAAGCGCTGCTCGATGATGCGGGCCGGAACCTTGCCAGGGCGGAACCCGGGGACGCGCACCTGCTGCGCGACCTTCTTGTACGCCGCATCCAGGCTCGGGCGCAGCTCTTCGAACGGCACCTCGACAGTGAGCTTCACCCTGGTCGGGCTGAGCTCCTCGACAGCGGTCTTCACGGGGTGGTCTCCTTGATCAAGCTTCGAGTGATCGCGGGCGCGTCCAGATTTGGTACGGCTCACGCGCCGCGCCCACATGAGCGGCGCTGGGCATGCTCCGCCTTGGCGGGATCCAAGCGCCGTTCGCCAGTCTAGGGTAGATGCGTACCCAACAACGACGTGACGACCCTCAGAACTCCTCGGCGATCACCCGCAGGAGCTCGATGGTCTCGTCCGGCGTCGTGCTCACGGCGCAGAGCCGCTCCATCACCTCGGTGTAGCGGTCGACGTCCTCGCGTTTGTCCAGGTAGAGGGCACTGGCGAGTTGCTCGACGTACACCACGTCCGGCAGGTCGTGGTCGGGGAAGCGCAGGACGCTGAACGCGCCGCCCTCGGCGCTGTGGCCCCCGAAGCTGAACGGCATGACCTGGATGGTGATGTTGGGCTGGCGCATCAGGTCGATGAGGTGTTCGAGCTGGGCCCGCATCACCTCGGCGCCGCCGATGGGGCGGCGTAGCGCGGCCTCGTCGATGACCGCCCAGAAGACCGGGCCGTCGGGCCGGTCGAGCATGCGCTGGCGTTCGAGCCGGAGGTCCACCCTGCGGGCGATCTCCTCCGCGCCGATGCCGGCCGAGCCTGCCGTGACGACCGCCCGGGCGTATTCCTTGGTCTGTAACAACCCCGGAACGAACTGGACCTCGTAGGTCCTGATCCTGGCCGCGGCCTCTTCGAGGCCGACATAGGCCTGGAACCACGTGGGCAGGATGTCGTTGAACCGGTGCCACCATCCGGGCTCGTTCGCCGTGGCCACCAGGTCGAGTACGGCTGCGCGCGCCTGGGTGTCCACTACCCCGTAAAGGGTCAGCAAATCAGCCACGTCGCGCTCCTTGAAGCCGACGCGCCCCAGCTCCATGCGGCTGATCTTGGATTCGGAGCCCCTGATGAGGTGGCCTGCCTCCTCGCGGGTGACGCCCTTCCCCTCCCTGAGCCTGCGCAGCTGGGAGCCCAGGAGGATGCGCAGCGCCGTAGGGCCGGAACCCGGCTGGTTCTGCGTCACTCTGCCTCCTATCAAGGTCCGCACACACAGTGACACCACATTGCCGGGTATGACAAGGTCTCAACCTGGTGTCCGATTCGGATACCCCTACCCGTAGCCGCTCATGCTGCTGCACATTGCACATGCACGTGCATTTGGGTCTTGCAGCGGCCGGGGATCGTGATCCATGATGGCCTAGTGCATATTGGGCCAAACATGCACGAACCCAGGAACAATCGGGAGGTATCGGCGGGATGGTGGAGGACCCTTTGGCCACTGCCGATTGCCTGCAGATCACCCGTGAAGTGGGGTTCGACAGCCTGTTGAGCTCGGGCAAGCCGTACACGACCTCGTGTCCGCTGCCCTTCCAGGCCGACTCCGTGAAGACCGCCAGGGACGTGACCCGTTCCACGTTACGCGGCTGGGGCCTGCCGGAGTTGGGCGACGACGCCGCGCTGGTCGTGTCCGAGCTGGTGACGAACGCGGTCAGGTACGCGATGTACGCGCGTGGCCAGCGGGAGATCCAGCTGCTGCTGATGCGGGTCGTCCCCCACGTGCTGCTGGCCGTGGCCGACCCGAGCGACAAGATTCCCACGCCCAAGGAGCCCGACTTCATCTCCGAGAACGGGCGTGGCCTTTACATCGTCGAGACCTACAGCCAATGCTGGGGCTGGGACCCGCTGGCTCGTGGCGGCAAAGCCGTGTGGGCCCTCTTCCGTACTGACTCTTGATTTATTACCCTTTCTTGGAGTGAAGGGGAGTACCTCCGAACACGCCTGATCGTCATGACGGCCCGCGCGGCCCGGTCAGGTGGGCCCTGTGTGGCGAGGGAGACCTTCCGGCCCAACGTCGTCGGCTGGAGGTTCCAAGGTGCGCATGCTCATCCCCATGGCCCTGCTCGCGGCCATCTACTCGGCCGTACTGGCCGGTCTGGTGCTGATCGGGATTCCGGTCCTGTACGTCGCCCTCGGGGCGGCCCTCATCCTGCTCGCGCAGTGGTGGTACACCGAGGTACTGGCACGGCGGGTGACCCGGGCCCGGTACGTCACGGCCGAGCAGGAGCCCGAGCTGCACGCCGTACTCGATCGGCTCTGCGCGCTGAGCGACGTGGCCAAGCCGCGGCTGGCGATCAGCCCCTCCCCCGCCCCGAACGCCTACACGGTCGGCCGCACGCGGCGCAGCGCGACGATCATCGTCACCGAAGGGCTGCGCGCCCGTCTGGAGGCCGACGAGCTGACGGCGGTGCTCGCCCACGAGATCGCGCACATCCAGCACCGGGACGTAGCGGTGATGACGCTGGCGAGCTCGTTCGCGATCGCGCTGGCGGCGTTCGCCAAGGGCACAGGGCGGGCCGCGGTGGAGGCTCCGGGGCTGTTCTTCGAGGAGTTCCCCTTCGGGCTGTTCGTCGGGCTGGCGATCCTGGCGGGCGGGGCCGCCGCGGGGCTGGCCAGTTACCTCGCGCACCTGCCGCTGCGCTGGCTCAGCCGCTCCAGGGAGCTGGCCGCCGACCGCGCCGCCGCCGACCTGCTCGGCCAGCCGGGGCTGCTCGCCTCGGCGCTGCTCAAGGTGCACGCGGAGGACGGCATCCCGCTGACCGACCTGCGGCGCGGGGTGCCGGCGTTGGGGCTGGTGGCCTGCCGTACGAAGAAGGGCTCCCTGATGGCCACGCACCCGCACGTGCACGTACGGGTGCGGCGGCTCATGGGGTAGTCCCTATTACTGAGCGGTCGGTGTGGTCGGCGAGTCGAGCCAGTCGTCGACCAGGGCGGTGAAGTCGTCACCCGTCCGCTCGTTCAGCCATTTCACGAACGACGCCCGGTCCTGCGTGGTCCCCTTGTGCTCCTGCACCCAGGCGCGCAGGGTCGCGAAGAACCGCTCGTCCCCGAGCCGCTTGCGGATCTCGTGCAGCATCAGCGCGGGACCGTAATACACGTTGCTCGCCCCGAACGCGCTCGCCTGGTAGTGCCCCGGCGGCCCGAACTGGTTGCGCAGCCTCCCGTCGAGCGCCCGAGCGTCTTTGAGGTAGGTCTCCAGCTTCGAGCCGCCGTGCTCGGCGTACCACGCCCACTCGAAGTACATCGCGAAGCCCTCGTTCAGCCAGACGTCTCGCCAGGTCCGGGGCGTGACCGCGTCGCCGAACCACTGGTGCGCCATCTCGTGCGCCACCACGTTGGCGGTGAGGAATTCGGGGGCCAGCGTCACCATCTGCTGGGTCTCCATCCCGGAGTCGCTGGTGACGACCACGCCCGCGCTGTTGAAGGGGTAGGGGCCCAGCCGCTTCTCCAGCCAGCGCAGGATCGCCGGCGTCTGGCGTACGACGGGGAGGTACTCCTTCCGGTCACCCCGGCGGAGCCAGTACGTGATCGGGATGCCGCGCGGCCCCTTGGCGTCGAAGCGCTGGTAGCGATCGATGGCGAGCAGCGTGACGTAACTGGCCACCGACTCGGTCGACCGCCAGAGGTAGGTGTTCCCCTTACGGCCTTCGAAGCGCCCGTGCGCCACCGCCGCCCACCCGCGCGGCACCGTGACCGCCACGTCATAGCGGGCCTCGTCGGACGGGTGGTCGTTCACGGGGAACCAGGTGAAGGCCCCGTACGGCTCCTGCAGCGCCCACGCCGACCCGTCGGCGGCCGCGCGCAGGCCGAGCTTGCTCGTGTCCGATCGGTACTGCCCCGTGCGTATGGGCTTGGGAACCCCGTGATAGCGGACGGACACCTCGACCCGCTTGCCCGCCGCCATCGCCAGTGGAATGACCAGGCGGTCGCCCGGGTGCCGGGCCTTGACCGTCTTCCCGGCGACCGTCACCCCGTCCACGCGCAACGCGCGGCCGAAGTCGAGCGAGATCTTGTCTATCTTCTTGACGGCTCTGACGGTGAGCCGGGCCGTACCGGTGAGCAGGCGCTTGGACGGCTTCCAGTCCAGCTTCAGCCCGTAGTGGAGGACGTCGATCGCGGGGTTGCCGTAGGCGGGGTAGACCGGGTCCGCCACCGGCTCCGAGAGCCCCTTGTCGGGTGCGCCCGGCACGGCTACCGCCGCGGTGAGTAAGAGGGAAATGATCGAATGCACCGCGCCACGGTAGTACGTCATGCTTTATGGCGATATAGAACTCCTGGTAAGCGTCATTTCCCTCAGATCTTGTCGTAGACCCCGGCGGACCACATGCCAGGCCTGGCTCCCAGGTCGGCGGCCAATTCCAGGGCGACGTCGTACCTGATCAGCTCCTGGGCCGCGTACCTGCCGTTGCAGGTCCCCTTCCGCTTGTCGGCCACGGCGCAGCCGTCCAGTGACGCCTGTCCGATGAGCTCGGTGGGAGGGAAGACCCACACGCGGATGGACTGGTTCCGGTCCAACCATCCGGAGGGGAGCGACCGCCGGTTGTAGGTGTGCCGGACCATGCCGCCCTCGCACCGGCTGACCTGCCCCGCGCGGCTGCCCTTGACGGCCGTGACCACCCATGACCGCGGGTTCGCACAGATGACGGCCACGGTCGCGGCGTGGCTGGTCGGCTTGATCTTGAGGTCTTTTCCGGTCGCGGACATCGAGTTCATCACAGCCCAGATCCTGGTCAGGCCGTCCAGGGTGGCCGGCGGATCGGGCACGCGCGACGGTAGCGCGGAGGCCGCGCTCGACGGGTTGGCCGACGCGACGAACTGGGCCGCCGGTGCGGGCGCCGGGCCCGTCACCGCCCCCGGCAGCACCCACACCACGGCGGTCGCGGCGGCCCCCGCCAGCACCGCGCCCACGCTCCACCGGGCGAACCGGCCGCGTCTGCCTCTCCGTACGATCTCGGCCACGTCCATCTCCCCTCCGGGTCCGTACGTCGTACGTTCGGCGAGCAGCTCGCGCAGATCATCTTCGGTATGGTTCATTGCTCCACCCCCATCAGCTGGATCGTCGGATGCACTCGCAGCCGCGTCAGCGCCCGCCCGAGCTGGGTCTTCACCGTGCCCAGAGAGCAGCCGAGCACGTCGGCGCACTGCGGCAGCGTCAGGTCCTCGAAGTAGTGCAGGACGATGACCGCCCGCTGACGGTCCGACAACGCTCTGATCGCCGTCCAGAGCGCGTCCTTCTCACTGAGCTCGCGGGCGAAGTCGCCGTGGGCGGTCGCGTCGGGGAGCGACTCGGTGGGCACCTCGCCGCGCCATCGTCTGCGCCACCAGGAGGCGTGCGTGTTGGTCAGGATGCGGTAGACGTACGGGTCGGGATCGCCCTTGATGCGGCGCCACGCCTGCCATGCTCTGGCCAGGGTGGTCTGCACCAGGTCATCGGCTGTGGCCCAGTCGCCGGTGAGCACGTAGGCGATACGGCGCAGCCGGCCCGACCGGGCTGTCACATACTCCGCGAATCCATCCATCACCGTTCATTACTCGCCGGGGGCCTGAACCGGATGACAGCCGCGACAGGTATTTAGGCCAGCGATCACCCGACCGTGGCCCTCATCGGGCTCATGGGGAGCTACGCAAGTTAGTAGATCTTTCTGCGCATAGTTCCCGTTATACGACATTTCCGACACCGCCCTTGACCTGGGCTTTTACTCTCGACGGAGTCTCCAACCGCCTCTTGAAGGGCACTTGACCTGCGGAAATGGCGAGGTACCCTCGCCCTACCACAAGCTTCCGGTTTAGCCACATCAGTCCTTAGTAATCACTTCTGTCAGGATCTGTATGGGTAAATCCGGCCTCGTCCCGGAGGTCCCACCACTCCATGACGCACCAAACTGTCCCGACCGCTCCACAAGCAGCCGATGACCACGCGGGCCGGCCCTCTCAGCAACCGCCTATGGATACCGAAAGCCGCCAGGACTTTCACGAGAACCGCCAAGGCACTCAGGAGAAGCCGACCGGCCCAGCGAGCCCCGACGAAGACGGCACCAGCCGAAACGGCTCCCACCACGAGGGCGTCAACCCATCGCCGAGCGCGACCGGCCCCACACCTGAGCCGACCCAGGTCTCGGACACGCCGCCATCCGCGACCGCACCGACACCCTCCCCAGACACACCCACCTCGGCATCCGACGCGTCTTCAGCCACAGCCACTCCACGGCCGACTTCAGACGCACCGACTGCCACCCCCACCCCCGGTACGCCTTCCTCCACGCCCACCGCCACCGCGTCGGACTCCTCCTCCCCCACCGCCACCCCTACATCGTCTGACTCACCGTCAGCCACCCCCACCGTTACGCCGACCCCCACCCCCACCCCCACGGCATCCGGCTCGCCCACGAATACCGCCACGACGTCGGAGTCGCCGTCAGCCGCGGCCACCTCCGAAGCCGAGCCGACCGCCACCTCCACCGACGCGACGACCACCACTTCGTCCTCGCCCATGCCGGCCGAGACCTCCACAACCGATCTCTCTGTTGCGGAGGACACCGCTGCCACGCCGACGGCGTCCAGCACCATGGCTCAAAAAGCACTCCCCACACACTTCAACGCCGCGGTCACCAACCCACTGCCGAGCTTGTCCACTCCAACGATGGTCACCTCGGCCGTGGTGGTCGTGGCGGCCCTGCTGGCTGTGCTCGCAGTGCTCGTGGCCAAGGCCCGCCGCGGGAACCGCTTGGCCACCGCCGGATACGTGGAACCCATCCCATCCACGCCCGGCCCTCACCACAGCACCGCCGAGCCCGACGAGGGCGACCGGTGGAGGCGGCAACTCCTGGACGTCATCGAGGCCGCCGCCGGCCAACAGGAAAATGTCCTACCTGGCGCACCTTACGGACAGGAGAACCCGCGTTCGCCTGTACTCGGCTCCGCCACGGACCCCCAGGAGACCGCCGCGTGGACTCCGCCATTCGAGCCCCTCGCTCCCAGCCCCCTGGAGTCGCTCTTCAGCTCCGAACCAGGCAACAGCGTCGTCAACCTGCCGGAGACCTCCCCGTTCGACCCCTTCGCCCCGGCGGAGAGCGACCCTGACCCGGAGTACCACGGACGCAGGCGGCGCAGCGAACACCCCGCCACCGATGACACCCCGCCGGGAGACACCGGTCAGTCCACCCCGTAGCCGGTGGCGAAGGAGGCCAGCCGGAACACCCGCGCTGGGCGGCCATCGCCTGCTCGACGACCGGGATAACGCCCAGCGCTACCCCTCCGGCGCCTCCGTGCGTGGCTGTGCCGCGCTCAGTACGCGCCGGAGGGGACGCGAAGACCCGGAAGCCCAGGAAGGACCCTCGCGCTGCCCGCAAGATGCGTGAACGTCCTGCTGGAGCTGCGGGCCGCATGGGTCAGCAAGCAAGGAGACTCATGGACGGAGCACGGTCCGATGTTCGCGTCCACCGGCAGGCACCGAGTTGGACGCGGCCAACGTCCGGCGTCCGTCAACGTCCATGATCGTCCGCCCTGTCACTCAGTTTGTCACCCACCCGTCATCGCCACGGGTGTGAGGAGCACACGTTCGTGCTCACCGACGTGGCAGGTCGAAGTCGGGACATGATGTTTCTCCAGACAGAACATCAGTTCGGACGAATCCTATGACAGCAGGCAGACCCGCACTAGAAACGGCACTCTGCGACAACCAGCGGTCACGCTCAGTCGTCTAACAGATCGTCTACTCTCCCCGAGCCAGAGGACTCGATGATGCGTGCCTCTCGCGTGCAGGTCTTACCTGCTCTGGTGACCGCCTGCCTTCTCACTGGGTGCTCGGCCGCGCTGCCGACCAACCAGCCGCAATCAATCACGACCTCGGCCAAGCCGTCGCCGTCCCCAGCAAAGGCGCCGCCGCTAGGCAAGAAGTGCGGACTCGCCTACAAGAGGATCGCTACGTCGCTCCTCATGGCGCGTAAGGCAATCCACCTTCTCCGGCTCCGGCGAGCGCAGAACGCTAACTTGCTGGTATTCCAGGCATCCGCAGAAGTCAGCCGCGACTTCATCGACAAAGACGATCTCGAAGACTGTAGGCAGGAGAATCCGGCAGCGGCCGACGTACTGGCGAGAGCCACGCATGCGGTCATCGACTCGCAGACCGTCGCCAAACGGTACGGGCTCGCCGTCCCAGCAGACGCCGCACGCCTGTACGGCAACGTCATGCCGCTGTTCGAGCAGGGGCTCGCGCTCGACCCGGTCTTATACGCGAAGTTGAACGCCGACCGTTCCTCCTGGGAGTAGGCGCCGTGCATGGGGAGGTACGTCGCTCTACACCGGGCACGTGGGGCTGTCGGGAGATGAGGGCGAGAGAGCCAGGCACAATGTGTCGATAGCGCCAGTGCATCCTCATCCGGTTCAAGCTCGGCGGCAAGGGCCGACGAACTCGGCAAGCATCGCCCCAGCCACTAACGACGACTACCGAAGTGCGGAGCTGGAGGAGGCCCCGGCCCAACGGATGTTCCGCTCCTTCCCTGCGATCTACCATTCTTGGATGCCAGGGAACTTCGATCTTCATTCGGCGCTTGCAACCGGAATCCTCGACCGGAGAGGCGCATGGGAGTTCATCCGGGGCTTCGCCGCTGCGTGGTCGTCGGCCCCAATCCGGGACGGCGACGGCTATGACGGCTCCGAGCTCGCCGCTGCGGAGGAACGCCTCGGCTTCCATCTTCCCACCGCATTGAGAGAGGCGTACGCCCTCTTCGGGCTGCGCGAAGACCTGTGCGGCACCATGCACCGGCTGGAGCCGCTGAGCAAGCTCGGCGTCTGCGAGCCATGGAATCTGCTCTCACATCACGTTGAGAACCAGGGCGTGTGGGAATGCGGTGTCCGGCTCGCCGATCTCCACCTGGACGACCCGCCAGTGGTGCATCTCCCCAGTTGCGGCTGCGAGGATCACGGGATCCGTGGGATCGCGTGGATGGAACGGCTCTCCCTTGACTGCATCGAACTGGTCCTGACCGAGTCGCTCTACAACACCTACGGAACCGAATGCGACCTGGGCATTGGAGGCGAACTCCGCCGGGACGAGGTTCCCCTCGTGGACCGGATGTTCCAGCTTCTTCCCCTGCCCTCATATCCGAGTGAGTCATCACCGTGCGCGCCAGGCAGTCGGTGGTACGCGGACGACAACCTATTGGTGTGCCTCAGCCCTCACATGAACAGCGGAGAGTTGCCACCAGGTGTTGAGCGGTCGTGGTGGCACCGCCCAGGCAGTGTCGCGACCATCAATATCCGCGCACGGACGCCCGAGGCTCTGGAGGACGCTCGCAAGCGCCTTCCCCGTGTCTGGTTCGAGTGGCGCGGATCCCCTGGGGCCTAGTCACCCAGCCGGTCACTCAGATGGCCACCTCCGAATCGGAAGTGGCCATCGAGCTGGTCGGGGCGACAGGATTTGAACCTGCGACTTCTTGCTCCCAAAGCAAGCGCGCTGCCAAGCTGCGCCACGCCCCGTCTCGCCGGGTACGCACACGCTCCGGGACTCCGGTACGCTTACGCCCTGACGACCGGATGAAGTCTAGACCAGACTTCGACCGGTTCGCGCGGACGTAGCTCAATGGTAGAGCCCTAGTCTTCCAAACTAGCTACGCGGGTTCGATTCCCGTCGTCCGCTCTCACGACAAAAGGCCAGGTCATCCCGTACGGGAGCCTGGCCTTTGTGATCTTCGTTCTGTTTTGCCCGTTGTGCGACCGGGCGCCACGTCCAGGCAGACGGGAAGCGTCAGGACGGGGTGCCGTGGGAAGAGCGCGCGAGGCGGTCTTCGACCTGACGCCGGCGGTCAGCGGGGATGCGGTGGGCGTTCATCGACCGTTGCAACAGAGCGGAATCGAACCCGTGCGTGCCCATGTGGTCGAGGAGCGGGTCGTATCGATCAGCCCGGTCTCGTAGGAGCTCCGTGACCAACCGGAGTTCCAGCCGGACTACCGGCACCTGGTGAGAACCACAGGTGACCAGGACGTAATGCTGCCAGGGGCCGCTGCCCACACATTCCCAACCGTCCGAATCGACTTGCCGCTCGACGGTGCTGAGCTCCACTTCGACGCCGTTCACCGCGAACCTGGTGAAGTATTGCGAAGATTCCGGGAACCATGAGGCGGCATTTAGGCAGGGGAACGAGGAGAGCGCCGCGGCGAATGTTTCCACGTCTTCTCGGCCGGCGAGCAGGATGTCGATGTCCCCAGCGCGGAGTGGGACTCCTTGCAGGAGTGCGGCGCTTGTGCCGCACACGCGATACGCCGGGCTGATGTCCGCGGCTCCGAGCGCGTCGAGGATCATGTCCAATGTCGTGGCTACGTCCGCCAGGGTAAGTGATCTTGTTCTGTCGCTCATATCGAGCAACGTAGCCATCATGCGAGTGCGCGCGTCAGGCCTCCCGCCTACGCGGTCCGTTCCTGAGGATCTTGTGGTGGTTTCGGCTGTTATCGCACTTCGTGAGTCAAGCTCGGTTACGCTCTTGATCTCGGTACCGGGCGTGCCCGATAGGGAGGCCGCATGGCGGACAAAGGGATCACGACGATAGGCCGGTGCTACGGCTGCAAACGCACCTTCGGCTACGACCCGGAACGCGTCACGATGTTCCTGGTCGACTCCGACACCTCAGCTCCCGCAGGTACACAGCGTGAGCCCGCGCCGGAAGCCCCGGCTCGGTCGCGGCGGGAACCTGTGTGCCCCGATTGCGTGCGCCGAGGGCGGCACGCCAGGCAGGACGACGGGCCCACGTGGCCACGCGGCACCGCGTGAAAGACCCTCGCACCGCCTGAGTGGCCCCAACCACCGCCTGGGCGGTCCCAGGCCCACCTGAGCGGTCCCGCGACCGCCCGACTGGCCCCGGAAACGGCCCAGCGGCCCCGGCGCCGCCTGAGCGGTTACGGGGTGAGCGCGCAGGCCTTGGGTGAGCGCGTACGCTCGGGTTGATGCGTGCGCGAGCGATCTCCCGAGAGGCCCTGGTCGAGGAGCTGGCCGAGCGGATCGCGGGCCTGCCGCGCGACTCCTACGCGCGGGTCGCCGTCGACGGAGCCCCGCCCGCCCATCCCGAACGGCTGGCGGACGAGCTGGTCGCGCCGCTCAGGACGCGGGGCCGGGCCGTGTTGCGGGTGTCCGCCGCCGACTTCCTGCGGCCCGCGTCCCTCAGGCTCGAGTACGGCCGGACGGACCCCGACGTCTTCTACGACGACTGGCTCGACACCGGAGGGTTGACCCGGGAGGTGCTCGGGCCTCTGGGGCCCCAGGGGACCGGCAAGGTATTGCCCGCGCTCTGGGACAGCCGGGCCGACCGCGCGTACCGCCTGCCGTACCAGACGCTGCCTCAGGGGGCTGTGCTGCTGCTCGACGGGACGCTGCTGCTGGGCCGCGGGCTGCCGTTCGAGGTGAGTGCGCATCTGTGGCTGTCCGAGGGGGCGCTGGGGCGCATGACCGAGGAGGACGAGCGGTGGCGGCTGCCCGCCTACGCGCGTTACGAGCGGGAGGCCGAGCCGCTGCGGTCCGCCGACGTGGCGGTGCGCGCCGACCATCCCGCGCGTATGGCGGTCCTGATTGAGGGCGAGCGGTAACCGGCGCACACTGAGATGGTGACTCTCAGCAACTGGTACAACATCGTTCCAGATCTGCCCGCGCCGCCGCCTCCGCCGCTGCATCCGGGCACGCGGCAGCCGGTGGGGCCTGATGACCTGGCGCCGCTGTTCCCGATGGAGCTGATCGGCCAGGAGGTGAGCACCGAGCGGTACATCCCCATTCCTCAGGAGGTGCTCGATGTCTACCGGCTCTGGCGGCCGACCCCGCTGATCCGGGCACGCCGGCTGGAGAAGGCCCTCGGCACGCCCGCGCGGATCTACTACAAGTACGAGGGCGTCTCCCCCGCCGGGTCCCACAAGCCGAACACCGCCGTCCCCCAGGCGTACTACAACGCCCGCGAAGGCGTACGGCTGCTCACCACGGAGACCGGAGCGGGACAGTGGGGGTCGGCGCTGGCGTTCGCGTGTGCGCAGTTCGATCTGGAGTGCCAGATCTGGATGGTCCGCGCCTCCTACGATCAGAAGCCCTATCGGCGCTCGCTCATGCGGGTGTACGGCGCGACGGTACACGCCAGCCCCTCGGCCATGACCGGTGCGGGCAGCAAGGTGCTGGCCGACGACCCCGGCTCGCCCGGCAGCCTCGGCATCGCGATCAGCGAGGCGGTCGAGGTGGCCGGCGCGAACCCGGATGCCCGCTACGCGCTCGGTTCGGTACTGAACCATGTGCTCATGCACCAGACCGTCATCGGCGAGGAGGCGCTGGCCCAGCTGGAGGAGATGCCGGACCTGATCATCGGCTGCACCGGAGGCGGCTCGAACTTCGCCGGGCTCACCTTCCCGTTCCTGCGCGAGAAGCTGGCCGGCAACCTCGACGTCACGCTGCGCGCCGTCGAGCCCGAGGCGTGCCCGTCGTTCACGCGGGGCGTCTACGCCTACGACTTCGGCGACGCGGCGGGCTTCACGCCGCTGCTCAAGATGCACACGCTGGGCCACGGGTTCGTGCCCGACCCGATCCACGCGGGCGGGCTGCGTTATCACGGCATGTCGCCGTTGCTGTCGCACATGTACGAGCTGGGCCTGTTCGAGGCGGTGACCAGGTCACAGACCGAGTGCTTCGAGGCTGGTGTGCGCTTCGCCCGTACTGAGGGCATCGTCCCCGCGCCCGAGCCGACGCACGCGCTGGCCGAGACCATCGCCGAGGCGCTGCGGTGCAGGGAGAGCGGCGAGGAGAAGGTGATCCTGACCGCGTTGTGCGGGCACGGCCACTTCGATCTGGCCGCCTATGACCGCTACCTGTCGGGGAGCATGGAGGACTACCCGCTCCCGCAGGAGCGCATCGACGAGGCCCTGCACGGCCTCCCGAGCTGAGCCGTCGCACCGGCCGGGGTGAACGAACGGAGCTCACCGCGGCCGGGCCCGGCCGTCAGTTCGCGTTCGGGCGCTTGCCGTGGTTGGCCTTCTTCTTCTTGCGCGCCTTGGTCTTGCGTGATCGCTTCGCCATGGATACCTCCAGTGATCGGTCCGCTTCCCAACGTCTCGCGCTGTGGTCTACCGCACAACCCGTACGACCTAACATTCCCCAACAAAGTCGTGTCATAATTTGGTGGAATCTGTTGGAAGGAGCGGGGGCGTGCTCGCACAGCAGCGCCAGCAGGCGATTCTCGAACGCGTGCGCAGCAGCGGCGGCGTTCGGGTGGCCGACCTCGTTCGCGAGCTCGGCGTCTCCGACATGACGGTCCGCCGCGACCTCGAAGTGCTCGCCGAGCGCGGGCTGCTGGAGAAGGTGCACGGCGGCGCGACCGCGCTGGGTCCCGGCTCGACCGAGGAGCCGGGCTTCACCGCCAAGTCCGCCCGCCAGCAGCAGGAGAAGGAGGCCATCGCGCGCCGCGCCGCCCAGTTCGTCCGGCCCGGCACCGCGGTCGCACTGTCGGCCGGGACCACCACCTGGGCCCTGGCCCACCACCTCATCTCGGTGCCCGAGCTCACGGTCATCACCAATTCGATCCCGGTGGCCGACGTCTTCCACCGCAACCCGCGCGCCGACCGCACGGTCGTGCTGACCGGCGGCGTGCGCACGCCGTCCGACGCCCTCGTCGGCCCGGTCGCGGTGGCCGCGATCCGGCGGCTGCACGTGGACACGCTGTTCCTCGGCGTGCACGGGATGAGCGTGCGGGCCGGGTTCACCACGCCCAACCTGCTGGAGTCGGAGACCGACAGGGAGCTGGTGCACGCGGCGCACCGGCTGGTCATCCCGGCCGACCACACCAAGTGGAACACGGTCGGCATCAGCACGATCGCCGATCTGACCGAGGCGGACGCGGTCATCAGCGACTCGGGGCTGCCCGAGGAAGCACGCATGGAGCTGGGCGAACGCGCCGGCGAACTGATCATCGCGGAGGACTCGCAGTGAAACGCACCATCACCCACCTGGCCGACGGCCGAGAGCTGATCTACTTCGACCGGCGCGACGACGCCGACCGGAGCGCGATCGACCGGCGGGCGCTCGACCCCAGGCCGATGGCGTCGGAGCTGCGCTACGACCCGCTCACCGAGGAGTGGATCGCGATGGCGGGGCACCGCCAGACGCGTACGTTCCTGCCCCCTGCCGACGAGTGCCCGCTGTGCCCGTCGTCCGAGACGAGGGCTTCGGAGATCCCGGCGTACGACTATGACGTGGCGGTGTTCGAGAACCGCTTCCCCTCGTTTTCCGGAAATTTCGGGACTTACGGGGACGTCGGGGGGCTGAGTGAGGTCCGGCCGGGGGTGGGGCGGTGTGAGGTGGTGTGCTTCACCTCTGAGCATTCGTCGTCGTTCTCGCGGCTCTCCGACGAGCAGGTGGGCCTGGTCATGGAGGCGTGGGCCGACCGTACGGCCGAGTTGTCCGCGATCGAGGGCGTCGAGCAGGTGTTCTGCTTCGAGAACCGGGGCGAGGAGATCGGCATCACGCTGCCACACCCGCACGGGCAGATCTACGCCTACCCGTACGTGACCCCGCGGACCAAGCTCCAGCTCGGCGCGGCCGCCCGGCATCGGGGCGGCAACCTCTTCGCCGACGTGCTGGCGGCCGAGCGGGCCGCCGGGGTGCGCGTGGTGGCGGCCAACGAGCTGTGGACGGCGTTCGTGCCCGCCGCCGCCCGCTGGCCGTTCGAGGTGCACGTCTATCCGCACCGGCAGGTGCCGGACCTGGCCGCGCTGTCGGAGGAGGAACGCGCCGCCTTCGCCCCGCTCTACACCTCCGTGCTGCGGGCGCTCGACGGGCTGTTCGGCGTCGCCATGCCGTACATCTCGGCCTGGCACCAGGCACCGGTGCGGCAGGATCGTGACCTGGCCTATCTGCACCTGGAGCTGTTCAGCATCAGACGGGCGCCCGGGAAACTCAAGTATCTGGCGGGCTCGGAGTCGGCCATGGGCGCGTTCGTCAACGATGTCCTGCCGGAGGAAGCCGCACGCATGCTTAAATCACAGGTAGATCTCTAATTGGTTTCCGCTTGGAGTCGCATGACCTTGGATTTACCACTAATATCCCTTTTCAGCGCCGGCCGAAACGGTCGGTGCTGGCCTAATCCCGGGTGCGTGGCCCGGGAGCCGGGGACCCATCGCGTCTTGGGGTGAATCCACTCAGGTGGTAAGGCGGCATCTCCCTGCCCGAACCCGTCAGCTAACCCGGCCGGCATAGGGAGAGGAACCCTTCGTGGCGGCTGCGTCCCCCTCGAGTCTCGCCATCACTCTCATCACCACCGCTTCCATGGCCTTCGGCGCCTTCACGGCCACGCCCGCCGCCGCCGCCCCCAAGCCCAGCGAGGCCCAGCTCCGCGCGGAACTGAAGCAGCTGGACAAGAAGGTCGACAAGCTCATCGAGACCTACAACCTCAAGCGCGTCGAACTCGCCAAGGCCAAGCAGGATTCGGAAACGACCAAGAAACGGCTGGCCACGGCGGAGGCCCAGCTCGTCACAGCCCAGAAACGGGTCACCGAGCTCGCGCGCCTGCAGTACCAGAACGGCACCGGCGCGCTGCCGAACCTCACTCTGCCGACCGATGCCTCCAGCGCGGCGTTGCTGGACCACCTCGCGGCCGAGCAACAGGCGGTCGTGCAGGGCGTGGCCACCGCCCGTGACGAGAAGAAGGCGGCCGCGGACCAGGCGACCGCCCTGGAGGCGAAGATCCGCGAGGACGCGGCCAACGTGGCCAAGCAGCGGGACGACGCGCAGGGCGTCATCAAGGACATCCAGAAGAAGCTGAAGGGCCTCATCCCGTTCGGCCCCGGCCGCCGCTCGGACGGCAGCTGGGCGCCCGAACTGCCCTCAGGCACCGACAACATCACCGCCCGGATGCGGGTGATCCGCGGGCTGATCCAGAAGGACTTCGCGCTGCCGTACGAGGTGGGCTGCTTCCGCTCGGACGGCGGCGGCGGCGAGCACCCGCTGGGGCGCGCGTGCGACTTCATGATGAGCACCGGCGGCAGCATGCCCAGCGCGGCCAACCAGGCACTCGGCGACCGCGTGGCGGCCTGGGCGCTGGAGAACAAGGACAAGCTCGGGGTCAAGTACGTGATCTGGAAGCAGCGCATCAACCAGGGCTCGGGGTGGAGCTCGATGTCCGACCGCGGCAGCATCACCCAGAACCACCTCGACCACGTGCACATCTCGATGTTCTAGATCTGCCCGGCCGGGCGCGGTCAGTGGGTGCCTGGTCTGGGGATGCGGACACCGGCGGCGCGGAGCTTGGTCTCGACGAGCGCGATCCCCTGGGCCGCGGCCGATCCCCGCTCTTCGCCGTGATGGGCGATCAGCTCGTATCGGGTCGCGGCCTCGGTGCGGGCTTGCAGGCCGGTCACGATCTTCAGGTGTGCGGGATTGGCGAGGAAGTGGTCGGCCATCGCGGTGGCGAGCTCGGCGATGCGCGGATCGTCCGGTTCCCAGTCCGCGGCTTCGGCGCCACGCTTGATCAAGGCGACGAACCGGGTGTCTTCGAGGGCATGCTCGAGATGAGACAGGTAGTCGTCGAAGCCCTCGGGGACCAGGGCCCTGGCCAGCACCCAGCCCTCCCGCGCGGCCGCCGCGTCCGCCGCGGAGAAGCCGAGGCCGGACAGCCGCTCCAGCAGCGCCACAGCACGGTCGGGCAGCAGCGCCCGGTCACCGTCGGCGAGCCGGCGCAGCGTGTCACGCCGCGCGATCAACTCCTCGATCCGATCGTCGAGCTGCCGCTCGACGTCGGCGAGCGCGGCGGCGAACAACGCGGGGTCAGCGTCGAGCAGGGACCCGATCTCGGCCAAGGGCACCCCGGCGGCGGCCAGCGTCCGCACCTGCACAAGCCGCAACAACTCGGCCGATCCGTATCTCCGGTAGCCGGAGCTGTCGCGTTCCGGCTCCTTCACCAAGCCGAGCTTGTGGTAGTGCCGCACCGTCTTCACCGTGACATCGACGAATGCCGCCGCCTGCCCGATCGTGACTCCGTTCATCTGCCAAATCCTGCCTTGTACTCCAGCTCGGCGACTAAGCCGGATCGGCCTGCCCACCACCGAACACCTCGTTGAGGAGCCGTTGCTGAGCGTTCTGGAATGCCGCCGCGATGGACAGGTCGGCGTCGTCCACGCAGTTCAGTGCGGCGACGAGGGTCTTGCTGCCGTCAGGTGTGCTGGACATCAGCGCCGCGTGGCCCACGGCGGCGCCGTTGTGGGAGATGACCGTGCCGCCGTCCGTGGTCACCACGAACACTCCCAGGCCGTAGTCCATGTTCGGGATGCCCGTCGGGCGCGGGGCGCACATCTCGGCCAGCAGCGGGGCCGGCAGGAGCCTGCCGCCCAGCAGCGCGGAGACGAACGTGTGGAGGTCCTGGAGGGTGGAGATCATGTCACCACCGGCGGAGATCCACGAGGGGTTCTGGCGGGTGATGTCGATCGTCTTCTGCTCACCGGCGTCCTCGTACCGGTAGTAGGCGTGGGCGTGCGGCGCGGGGATCTCCGGTGAGGCGTCGGGCACCATGGTGCCCGACAGCCCGAGCGGCTCCAGGATCAGCCGGCGCAGCTCCTCGGTGACCGAACGGCCGGTGACCTTCTCGATCAGCAGCCTGGCCAGCACGTAGTTGGTGTTGGAGTAGCTCCAGCCCGTGCCCGGCTCGAACCGCGCGGGCTTGGACAACGCCAGACGTACCAGTTCCTCCGGCCGGTAGGTCTTGAGCCGGTTGTCCACCCACTCCTTGCCCGTGGTGCCGTAGGGGATGGGGATCCCCATGACGACCGTCCCGTCGTCGTAGACCTCGCCGCTGAAGTTGAACAGCCCGCTGGTGTGCTGCAACAGCATCCGCACCGTGATCCGCTCGTCAAGCCCGAACTCGGGCAGGTAGTGCGCCGCCGGGGTGTCCAGCTCGACCTTGCCCTCGGCCACCAGTTGCAGCACCAGGGTCGCGGTGAAGGTCTTGGTGGTGCTGCCGATCCGGACATGTCCGTTGATCGGGGGTTTGGCGGTCCCGCCCAGCTCGGCCGCCCCGGCGCTGCCGGCCCACTCGCCCCGCTCATCGTGCACGCGCAGCGACACCCCGACGAATCCGGAATCGACGATCTCCTCGATCGCCTTCCGCAGCTCCGGGCGATCCTGCCCGGCCCCGCTGCCTGCGGCGGCTGCCCTGGCGGCGTCGAGGGCTGCGGTGATCTTGCGGGCCATCTCGGCCGCGGCAGGGCTCGGCTGGTCCTGGTGAATCCGGGCGGTTTCGACGGCGATGAGAACGGCGCCGCGGAAGTTGTCGGCCTCGGCCGGGTCCTGCTTCCCCAGCAGGCTCATGGCCGCGGTCAGGGCCGGCAGCACGCGGTCGGCGATCTCGGCCACGGACCTGCCGGCCAGGTCCTTGCCCTTGGGATGGTCGGCGAGCACGTGCCCGATCAGACCGGTGGCCGAGCCCAGCGCGATGCTGCCGTTGGCGGCCATCTTGTGGGGCATGCCGGCGGCGCCGGCGGCGGCCATCAGCGACACGGCGCCGTACGCGGCGGTCCGCAGGGTGCTCTTGTCCTGGTCGGAAAGGGTGATCGTCATGGTGGTTCGATCCTTCGAGTGTGTTAGGTCCGGGGCGGCGTCGTGCCGCTGCGCCGAGCTTCCACCCTGACCCAAGGTCAACCTCAACCGTGATCTGGCTCACAGCTGCGTCGAGGAGGGCAGCCGCGTCTCGCATTTAATGCCATGAAGTCGCTGTTGCAAATAGCATGCAATAGTACATACTACCAATCGCGTGCTCACGAAGGTGAGCACGCAGGATTGGAGGCGTTGATGTCGAACCGAGGCGAGAGCCACTTCGCGACGGCGCGTACGGCGTCGCACGACCCCGACTTCCCGGACAAGCTGCTGGAGTTCATGCGGACCGGCTGGCAAGACCATCCGATCGAGGTACGAGCCCGTCCGGCGACGCCCCACTACGCCCGGCGCCGTGCCGCGCTGTCCGCCACCTACCCCGGGGAAACGCTCGTCATCCCCACCGGGCCGAGCAAGGTGCGCGCCAATGACACGCTCTATCCCTTCCGCCCAGGAAGCGACTTCGCCTACCTCACCGGCGATCACGACCCTGACGGTGTGCTGGTCCTGCGGCCGGCCGGTAGCGGCCACGACGTCGTCCTGTACACCAGGCAGCGCTCCTCCCGCGAGACCGACGAGTTCTTCCGGGACCGGGATGGCGAACTGTGGGCCGGCCGCCGCCGTACCCTGGCGGAGAAGAGCGCCGAACTGGTCATCGAAACGGCCCCGCTCGCCGACCTCGACGCCGCCCTGGCCCGCTGCGCGCCCGGCCGTACCCGCGTGCTGCGCGGCCTGGACCCCCGGGTCGACGCGGCCGTGCCCGCCGTGGACGCCCGGGACCGTGAGCTCGCGGCGACGATCGCCGAGCTGAAACTCGTCAAGGACGAGTGGGAGATCGCCCAACTGCGGGACGCTGTCGAGGCCACCATCCGCGGCTTCGAGGACGTCGCCCGCGCGCTGCCGGCCGACCGCGGCGTGTCCGAGCGCCTCATCGAAGGCGTCTTCGGCCTGCGGGCCCGCCACGACGGCAACGACGTCGGATACGGCTCGATCGTCGGCGCCGGTCCGCACGCCACGATCTTGTGCTGGAAGCGCAACGACGGCCGCACCGCACCCGGCGAACTGCTGCTGATGGACATGGGCGTGGAGAACAACCACCTCTACACCGCCGACGTGACGCGTACCCTGCCCGTCTCGGGGACCTTCTCCCCGCTCCAGCGCGCGGTCTACGACATCGTCCACGCCTCCCAGCAGGCCGGCCTGGAGGCCGTCAAACCCGGCGTGCGGTTCGCCGACGTCCATCTCACCTGCATGCGCGTGCTCGCCGAGGGCCTGGTGGAGCTGGGCGTCCTACAGGTGAGCGCCGACGAGGCGATGGACCCCGGCTCCATGCTCTACCGGCGCTGGACGCTGCACAGCTTCGGCCACATGCTCGGCATCGACGTGCACGACTGCGCCGCCGCCCGCCCGGACCACTATCGCGAGGGCGAGCTCAGTGAGGGAAACGTGCTGACCGTCGAACCGGGGCTGTACTTCCAGCCCGACGACGACCTGGTGCCGGCCGAGCTGCGCGGGGTCGGCATCCGGCTGGAGGACGACGTCCTGGTCACCGCCGAGGGCGCGGTCAACCTGTCCGCCGGCCTGCCACGGCGAGCCGACGAGCTGGAGTCCTGGCTCGCCGACCAGCGAGACGCCGGCCCTCGCCTGCCCTGAGTACCTCACTATGACCAACGCGAGTAGGAGTGCCATGCCGGTACCAGTGAACGTGTCCCGCGCCCGCCAGGAGACCCCCG
The DNA here is from genome assembly GCF_050942315.1 of Nonomuraea sp. CA-143628. NCBI lineage: Bacteria > Bacillati > Actinomycetota > Actinomycetes > Streptosporangiales > Streptosporangiaceae > Nonomuraea > Nonomuraea sp. CA-143628. The sequence goes on along the minus strand of NZ_CP192072.1, from coordinate 3,181,727 downwards.
GGTGCGCCAACGTCGTACATCTCAACAACGCCGGCGCGGCACTCGCTCCGGCGCCGGTGCTCGACGCCGTCATCGATCACCTTCAGCTGGAGGCGCGGATCGGCGGATACGAGGCCGCCGCGGCCGCGGCCCCGAAGGTGAACGCCGTCTACCAGTCGATCGCCCGCCTGATCGGCTGCCGGCCGCACGAGGTCGCCGTGGTCGAGAACGCCACCCGCGCCTGGGACATGGCCTTCTACGCGATGCGCTTCCGGCCGGGCGACCGCATCCTGACCTCCCGCGCCGAGTACGCCAGCAACGTCATCGCCTTCCTCCAGGTCGCCCGCCGCACCGGCGCCCAGGTCGAGGTGGTCGAAGACGACGAGCACGGTCAACTGTCGATCATGGATCTGGAGCGGCGCCTGGACGACGCCGTCAAACTTGTCGCCGTCACCCACGTGCCGACCCAGAGCGGCCTGGTCAACCCCGCGGCCGAGATCGGCCGGCTGACCCGCGCCGCCGGCGTCCCGTTCCTGCTCGACGCCTGCCAGTCCGTCGGGCAACTGCCCGTCGACGTCGCGGACATCGGCTGCGACATGCTGTCGGCGACCGGGCGCAAGTTCTTGCGCGGGCCACGCGGCACCGGCTTCCTCTACGTCTCCGACCGGTTCATCGAGATGCTGGAGCCGCCTTTCCTCGACCTGCACGCCGCCACCTGGACCGACGCGCAGACGTACGAAATCCGCCCCGACGCCCGCCGGTTCGAGAACTGGGAGACCAACCAAGCGGGCAAGATCGGCCTCGGCGTGGCCGTGGACTACGCCCTGAGCTGGGGCATCGAAGCGATCGAGGACCGGGTGACCGCCCTCGCCGTACGACTGCGGGACCGGCTCGCGCAACTGCCCGGAGTGACCGTCCGAGACCGAGGCCGGCGCTTGTGCGGCATCGTCACCTTCACCGTCGACGGCGTGCCCGCCGCCGACGTCCAGCGTCATCTCGCAGCGGCAGGCATCAACACCAGCGTCTCAGCGGTCACCTCCGCCCGCTACGACCTGGGCGCCCGCGATCTCCCCGCCGTGGTGCGGGCATCGGTGCACTACTACAACACCGACGAGGAGATCGACACCCTGTGCGCGACGCTGAGCTCCTGCCGACCCTGACAACCGCCGGCCGGTCAGCCGGTGAGCGTGAGCGGGTTGATCAGGTCGGCGTAGACGAGCAGGCCGGCCATGATGATCATGACGAAGGCCAGGGCGTAGGTGAGCGGCAGCACCTTGGCGATGTCCACGTACGCGGGCTCGGGACGCCGCGTGACGCGGGCGTAGGCGCGCTTGAGGCCCTCCCAGAGGCCGCCCGCGATGTGACCGCCGTCGAGCGGCAGCAGCGGGATCAGGTTGAACATGCCGATCGCCAGGTTGAAACCGGCCAGCAGGTTCACCAGGAAGGCGACCTTCTTCTCTCCCGACAGGTCGGAGGAGAGGATCTCGCCGCCCATGCGTCCGGCGCCCACGACGCCGACCGGGCCCTCAGGGTCGCGCTTGTCGCCGGAGAACGCGGCGTGCCACACGCCGACCATCTTCTGCGGCAGGTTCAGCAGCGAGTCGGCGACCCGGCCGGTGAGCTGGCCCATGTAGCCGATCACGACGCCGAGGCTCTGCTGCTCCATGACCTCGGTGGGCATGACGCCGAGGAAGCCGACGTTCTTGTCGATCTTCTTCGGGTCGGTGGGCGAGGGCCGGTCCTGGGCGATGAGCGTCACGTTGAGGGTCATCGGCTTGCCGTCGCGGACGATGCCGACGGCGACGGGACCGGCGCCGTGCGAGCGGATCAGGCGGGTGGCGTCGTCCCAGGAGGCGATCTTCTGGCCGCCGAAGGAGACGAGCCGGTCGCCGGGCTTCATGCCGGCCTTGGCGGCGGGCGTCGGCTGGTCGGAGGCGCGGCAGTCGGTGCGCTGCTCGCTGATCGGGATCACGCAGGTGTTGGTCTGCGGGGAGACCACCGGGGTCAGCGCGGGCAGGCCGATGCCGACGAGCAGGACCGAGAAGAGGATGAACGACAGCACGAAGTTCATGAACGGGCCGCCGGACATGATGATGACCTTCTGCCACCACTTCTTCCGGTAGAAGACCCGCTCCTCGTCGCCCGGCCGCACCTCTTCCTGCGCCGCGTCGCGGGCGGTCTCGATGAGCCCCTGGAACGGGCCGGTGGAGGAACCCCTGAGCTTGGTGGGATCGTCGCCGGGCCGCGGCGGCAGCATGCCGATCATGCGGATGTAGCCGCCCAGCGGGATCCACTTGATGCCGTACTCGGTCTCACCTCGCCGGATGGACCAGGCGGTCGAGCCGAAGCCGACCATGTACTGGGGCACCCTGACACCGAAGATCTTGGCGGGCACGAAGTGGCCGAGCTCGTGCAACGCGACAGACGCCATCAGCCCGATCAGGAAGACCACGATCCCCGCGAGGTAAAGCCAGTTCATCTAGTCCCGCTCCAGGGCAGACAGAAGGTCCCGACAGCCCCAGAGTAGTCGAAGTCATCACACCTCGATGGCTTGCGCACCCTTTGCCGCAGCGCCACATTCCGTTGACAGTACGCGATCGGGCGATCACTCTGGGGGATGACGGAGGTGGGAGCCTTGATCCGGATTCTGGTCGCCGAGCATCTGCCGCTGGTCCGGCGCGGTTTGGTGGCATCGCTCGACGCGGAGCCCGACCTGCGGGTGGTCGCCGAGGTGGGAGACGCGGACGGCGTCCTGCCCGCGGCGGCCGCGTGCGCGCCCGACACGGCGGTCGTCGATCTCGACCTGCCCGGCGGGGGCGGCCTGTTCCCCGCGGCGCGACTGCGCGAGCGGGGCTGTCACGTACTCATCCTGTCGGCGCAGCCCAATCCCGGTCAGGTGCGCAGGGCGTTCGCCACGCACGCGCTCGGGTTCATGAGCCTCGACGTCGCGCCCGAGCGGCTCGCCGAGAGCCTTCGGCTGGTCGCCGCCGGACGCCGCGCGGTCGACTCCGATCTGGCGATCGCCGCCCTCCAGTCGGTCGCCAACCCGCTGACCAGGCGCGAGCTCGACGTGCTGCGGATCGCGGCGGGTGGGGCCCGGTCGACGGAGATCGCCGACCAGCTCTTCCTGTCGGTGGGCACCGTACGCAACCATCTGTCGCGCATCATGTGCAAGACCGGGGCCCGCAACCGCATCGACGCGGTACGCATCGCGAGCGACTCAGGCTGGCTCTGAGAGCCGAAGCGAAGACCGGGTCCCGGTGAAGCCGCGCCGCTCCGCCGGGACCCGGAGTGGTGAACCCTTCGAGGATCTCAAGGGCGATCAAGCGCTGCCAGTGACCTTGTTCACCCCTTGACCCGTGTGATTCGTCACGGACGCCAGATGAGCACCAGCGCGCAGTCGTCGTTGTGACCCGACGCCATGGCGTTGACCAGGGCCTTAGCGCCGTCGCGGAAGCCCGAGGGCAGCAGCCGCTCGGCCTCGCCGAGGAGCTTGTCGAGCCCGGCGTCGATGTCGCGCCCCGGCTGCTCGATCAGCCCGTCGGTGTAGAGCAGCAGCGCGTCGCCCTTGCGCAGGGTGCCGCTGTCGGGCTCGCAGTGCAGGTCGGGGACCACGCCGAGGACGACGCCCTTGGCCGAGGCGACCTGCCAGTTGCCCGTGCCCGCGTCGAACTTGACCACCGGCGGGTGGCCGGCCGAGGTGATCGTGTAGTCGCCTGTCGCCAGGTCGAGGCGTACGTGGACGGCCGTCACGAACCCCTCGTCGCCGCGTTGGCGGTGCAGATAGGTGTTGCAGGCCGGCAGGAACTCGACGCCCGAGCCGAGCAGCCCGCCGAACGTGCCGGACAGCAGCAGCGCCCTGGTGCCCGCGTCGACGCCCTTGCCCGACACGTCGACCAGCGCGATCTCCACCTTGTCCTCGTCGCGCATGGAGACCAGGAAGTCGCCGCCGAAGGAGGAGCCGCCGGCCTGCTTGAGCACGACCTTGCCGCCCCAGTCCTTGGGCAGCGCGGGCAGCTCGCCCTGGCTCCTGAGCCGGTCGCGCAGCTCCAGCAGCATGGCGTCGCCGCGCAGCCCCTGCACGCCGAGCTTGCCCCGGGTGCGGGCCATCAGCAGCGCCAGCACCGTGGTGAAGCCGATTGTCACCATGAGCCCGAGGCCGATCTGGCCGACCCCGAGGGTGCCGGCGATGTAGCCGAGCGAGATGATCACCGCGACGAGCAGCTTGATCAGGCTGTTCAGCCGCAGCTGCAGGCCGCCCACCAGGAGGACGAGGATGAGCAGCGAGGGCGAGAACCACTCGGTCGAGATCTGCGCGGCCAGCAGTCCGATGACGAGCGTGAGCATCGTCAACGTGACCAGCAGGTTGCGGTCTCGGGCCAAGGAGCCTCTCCTGAGGAACCGGACGACGGACACCAGAAACGGCACCCGCACCAGGAGCGCGCGGAGCCGTGGCGGTATCTGCAACGCCGAACGGGAACTCATAGTGCGCCTGACTGTAGCGCTCTGGCCTCCCTTTGGGCAGCCCACTTGACCAAGGCCTTGATCATTAAGCACGTATATTGGGTGGCCCCTCCCCTTTGCCCGCTCCTACCGTGGACGGATGACGTATCCGATCCGTCCGGTGGACGAGGCCGAGTGGCCGAAGTTCGCCGATGTGCTCTCCGAAGGCTTCAGCTGGACGCCGCATCCCCAGGAATTCGAACGAGCCAAGGCGCAGACCGAGTTCGATCGGACGCTCGCCGCGTTCGACGGCGATCTCATGGCCGGTGTCACCGCGGTCTTCTCCTTCACCATGACGGTCCCCGGCGCGCAGATCCCCGTCGCGGGAGTGACGGCCGTCAGCGTGCTCCCCTCCCACCGCCGTCGCGGCGTGCTGTCGAGCCTGATGCGCAGGCAGCTGTCCGACGTGCGCGATCGGGGCGAGTCCGTCGCCGCCCTGTACGCCTCGGAGTCCGTCATCTACGGCAGGTTCGGTTACGGCAGGGCGTCGGCCGAGATGGGATTCAGCGTCGCGAAGCATGGATCGGCCTTCGTGGCGGATGCCCCCACGGACCCCGCGCTGCGCCTCAGGGTGGCCAAGCCGGCCGAGGCCCGGGCCGAGTTCGAGCGGCTGTTCGCCTCCGTCGTGACCGCCCGTCCCGGACGCTATCTCCGTAACGAGCACTTCTGGGATGCTCTGCTGGCCGACGAGGAGTTCGACCGGCACGGGGACGGGGCGCTCCGCTCGGAGATCGCCGAGGACGACCGGGGCGTACGCGGTTACGCGCTGTTCAGGGTCAAGGCGAGCTGGGACGACAACGGCGTGCCCAACGGCCTGCTGAAGCTGACGGAGCTGGAGGCGGCCGACCCCGCCGCCCGCGCGCTGCTGTGGCGTAGCGTGCTCGACCGCGACCTGGTCTCCCGGGTGGAGGGCAGCCTGCCGATGGACGACGCGCTCCTCGCGCTCCTCGCCGACCCACGGCAACTCCGGGCGAGCTGCGCCGACGAGCTGTGGGTACGCCTCGTGGAGGTGGACCGGGCGCTGACCTCGCGGGCCTACTCGTCGGCCGTCGACGTGGTGATCGAGGTCGAGGACGACGTGTGCCCGTGGAACGCCCGCCGCTGGCGGCTCAGCGCCGACACCTCCGGCGCGGAGTGCAAGCCGGTGGAGGACGAGCCCGACCTGTCGCTGCGGGTCTCCTCGCTCGGCTCGGCGTACATGGGCGACGGCCTGCTCTCGGCGCAGTTGGCCGCGGGGCTGCTGCGCGAGCACTCGGCGGGCTCGGTGCGCAGGCTCGACGCCGCCATGGCGTGGAGCCCGAAGCCGTGGGCGGGACTGTCCTTCTGACGCGGGCCCCTCTGACGTAGGCCCGCTCAAGCGGGCCTGTCTGACGTAGGCTCGCGGGCATGGCACTGCAGAGCTTGCAGATCACCGCGATCACCGCGATGCGGGCCCGCGACGTCTCGCGGCCCTCAAAGGAGCAGCAGGAGGCCGCCGACAGGCGGCCCCTGCGTGACGAGATGCCCAGACGCGAGCCCAAGCGGCGGGCTTAGGGCAGCGAGGGCAGCTGGCCTATCGTCTCGTAGGTCGTCACCTGCGCGATGCGGCGGGCGTGCCGCTCCGAGCCGGAGAACTGCGTGGCGAGGAAGGTCTCCACGAAGCCGGTCGCCTCGTCGTCGGAGTGCATGCGCGCGCCGATGGAGACGATGTTGGCGTTGTTGTGCTCGCGGGCGAGTCTGGCCGTCTCCTGGCTCCAGGCCAGGGCGGCCCGGATGCCGCGCACCTTGTTGGCGGCCATCTGCTCGCCGTTGCCCGACCCGCCGATGACGACGCCCAGGCTGCCCGGATCGCCGGCGACGCCCTCGGCGGCGCGCAGGCAGAACGCCGGATAGTCGTCCTCGGCGTCATAGACGAACGGACCGCAGTCGGTCACCTCGTGCCCGTTGTCCTTGAGCCAGGACACAAGGTGGTTCTTGAACTCATAGCCGGCATGGTCGGCACCGATATAGACACGCACGCGCCCAGTCTTCCACAGCGCCGCACACGCGCCTCGCACCAGCGCGTCGGCTGGCTAGAGTAAGGACCTCATCGGATAACCAGTCCTTACGGAAGTAGAGCATCATGCGCGAGATCCGCGTCCTCGGCGATCCTGTGCTGCGCACACCCGCCGAGCCCGTCGAAGGCTTCGACCGCGAGCTGCGCCGCCTCATCGACGAGATGTTCGAGGCGATGTACTCGGTGGACGGCGTCGGCCTGGCCGGTCCGCAGATCGGCGTGCCGCGGCGGCTGTTCGTCTATGACATCAACCGCCGCAAAGGTCACATGATCAATCCCGTGCTCACCGTGGACGACCCGGAAGAAGTGCTGGACGAGGAGGGCTGCCTGTCGGTGCCCGACCGGCAGACGGGCACGCCGATCTACGCCCCGGTGGCGCGGGCGGCGGGGGTGACCGTCGAGGGGTTCGACCGGCTCGGCCGCCCGCAGCGCGTCAAGGCACGCGGCTCGCTGGCCCGCTGCTTCCAGCACGAGACCGAGCACCTCGACGGGAAGCTGTACGTCGACCGGCTGCCGAAAACGGAGGCGCGCAAGATCATGCTCAGAACGTAGGTTGGCAGCATGAGTGAATCTTCGGGAAAGGTCTTTTCGGGGAAGGGCGCGTTGGTCACAGGTGGCTCCCGGGGCATCGGCCGGGCCATCGTCGAGCGGCTGACCGCCGACGGCGCCGAGGTGGTCTTCACCTATCGCGGCAACGCGGAGTCGGCCAAGGAGGTGGCCGCGGCGACCGGAGCGCATGCCGTACAAGCCGATCAGGCGAGCAGAGCGGATCTCGACCGGCTGTTCGCCACGGCCGAGGAGCTGCTGCCGGGGCTCGACATCCTGGTCGCCAACGCGGCGGAGACCGGGCTGGGACTCATCGCCGACGTCACGGACGAGTCCTACGAGCGGGTGTTCGCGGTCAACGCGCGTTCGGCGTTCCTGGCCATCCAGTGGGCCGGGCGGGTGATGCGCGACGGCGGGCGGATCATCAACATCTCCACGCTCAACACGCGCGTGCCCGGCCCGGGGATCTCCCTCTACGCGGGGAGCAAGGCGGCCGTCGAGCAGTTCACCAAGGTCGCGGCGCGTGAGCTGGGCGGGCGCGGCATCACGGCCAACATCGTCTCGCCCGGCGCGACCGACACCGACATGCTGCGCGACGGCAATTCGCCGGAGGCGCTCGAACAGGTCCCCGCGATGACCGCGCTGCGCCGGCTGGGGCAGCCGGACGACATCGCGGCCGTGGTGGCGTTCCTGGCCGGGCCCGACGGGCGGTGGATCACCGGCCAGAACCTGCTGGCGGCCGGTGGGCTGCACCTCTAAGTGCGCCCCTAGAGCTGTAGCGACTTGACCTCGAGGAACTCCTCCAGCCCGTGCTCGCCCAGTTCGCGGCCGATGCCCGACTGCTTGTAGCCGCCGAACGGGGCGAGCGGATTGAAGGCGCCGCCGTTGATCGCGACCTGCCCGGTGCGCAGCCTGCGCGCCACCGCGACGGCGCGCTCCTGGGTGCCCGCCCACACCGCGCCGGCCAGGCCGTAGGGGGTGTCGTCGGCGATGCGGACGGCCTGGTCCTCGCTGGTGTAGGGGATGATCGACAGGACCGGGCCGAAGATCTCCTCCTGCTCGATCGTCATGCCGGGCTCGACCCCGGCGAAGACGGTCGGCTCGACGTAGTAGCCGCGCGGGTGCGGGCGTTCGGTGCCCCCGGTCACCAGCCTGGCGCCCTCTTCCTGGCCCCGGTTGATGTAGTGGATCACGCGGTCGCGCTGGGCCGCGGAGACGAGCGGGCCGATGCGGGTGGCCTCGTCGAACGGGTCGCCCACGGTGTAGCGGCGCGCCGCGTCGACGGCGAGGTGGACCGCGTCGTCGTACTGGTCGCGGTGGACGATCATGCGGGTCCACGCCGAGCAGGTCTGGCCGGCGTTGATGAAGCAGTTGGCGACGCCGACCTTGACGGCGGCGCCCAGGTCGGCGTCGGGCAGGATCAGGTTGGCGGACTTGCCGCCGAGCTCCAGCGCCACCCGCTTGACCGATTCGACCGCCAGCGACGCCACCCGGCGCCCGGCGGCCGTCGAGCCGGTGAAGGAGATCATGTCGACCTGCGGGTGGGCGGCCATGGCCTCGCCCACCACCGGTCCGCGCCCGCTGACCAGGTTGAACACGCCGGCGGGCAGGCCCACCTCGTGGAAGACCTCGGTCAGCGCGTACGCCGCCAGCGGCGCCACCTCGGACGGCTTGAGCACGACCGTACATCCGGCGGCCAGAGCCGGGGCGACCTTGCACACGATCTGGTGCAGCGGGTAGTTCCACGGGGTGATGGCGGCGACCACGCCGACCGGCTCCTTGAGCACCAGCGAGTTGCCGACGCGCGACTCGCGCGGATGGCTCTCGGCCAGCCGGGCGTATCCGGCCAGCACGCTCGCGGGCATCAGTGTCTGCACCTTGAGCGCGAAGCCCAGAGGTGAGCCCATGTCGGTCGCGATGGTCTTGGCGATGTCGCCGGCGCGCTCGGTCAGCAGCTCGGCGGCGGCGGCCAGCAGTTTGCCGCGCTCGGCGGCGGACGTGGCCGACCAGGAGGGGAAGGCGCTCCGGGCGGCGCGTACGGCCGCCTCGACGTCGTCGGGGGCGCCGGCCGGCACCCGGTCGATGATCTGCTCCGTGGCTGGGTTGACGACCTCGATGGGCTCGCCGGAGACCGAAGCGGTCCAGGCACCGCCGATGTACAGCTGACGCATAGCCCCCATCCTTGCGCGCCGGCCGTCGCTGAGCGAGGGCGTGGCACCTCGTACGGCTGCTCTTTCAGAAGAGTACGGCCGGACACACCGGATAGGCGCGGATTGCGCCGCTACAAGTCACTGCAAGGTGAAAAACAGCGGTGAAAGTCAGTCGAAGCTCGGCCGCCGGGTGCGCGAGCGCTTGAGCTCGAAGAAGTCGTCGAACTCGGTGACCAGCAGCACGCCGTCCCAGAGCCGGCCCGCGTCCTCGCCCCTGGGGATGGTGGTGACCACCGGGCCGAAGAAGGCGTTGGAGCCGACGCGGATGACGGGGGTGCCGACCTCCTGGCCGACCAGGGTGATGCCCTCGTTGTGCGACTTGCGGATGGCGTCGTCGTACTCGGTCGATTCCATGGCCTCGGCGGCCAGGCCCTTGTCGAGACCCACGGCTTCAAGCGACTCCTCCGCGATCACGCGCAGGGTGTCGAGGTCTCTGCCCCGGCCCTCGTTGTGCAGGCGAGTGCCGAACTCGGTGTAGAGGCGGCCGATGTACTCCTCGCCGAAGCGGTCGGCGGCGGTGGCGATGACCCTGATGAGCTTCGCGCCCCGGGCGGACGACGCACGGTATTCGTCGGAGACGTCCTTGTCCTCGTTGAGGACCTGCAGACTCATGATGCGCCAGCGAGGCTCGATCGGCCGAACCTTCTCGACTTCGAGCAGCCATCGTGACGTCACCCAGGCAAATGGGCAGAAAGGATCGAACCAAAGGTCTACGGGGGTCGTGTCAGTCACGAGGGCCATAACCTGGGGTGTCGATGTCCTATTCCCCGCGTGGCAGGATACCGACAAACCTCCATAAAGTGGCGAAAAGAAGTGCGAAAAGGAGTGGAACTTGGCAGGCAACCTGACCCGGGACGAGGCTCGCGAGCGCGCCCGGCTGTTGAAGGTCGAGTCGTATGAGGTCGCACTCGATCTGACCGAGGGAGACGAGCGCTTCGAGAGTGTCACGACCGTCCGGTTCAGCAGCACCCGGCCGGGCTCGGCCACGTTCATCGACCTCCACGGCGCGCACGTGCGCAAGGTCACCCTCAACGGGGCCGACCTGGATGTCTCCACCTATGACGCGGAGAAGGGGCGCTTCCCGCTCCCCTCGCTGGCCGAGTCCAACGAGCTGCGCGTCGACGCCGACTGCGTCTACATGCGCAGCGGCGAGGGGCTGCACCGCTTCGTCGACCCGGTGGACCAGAAGGTCTACCTGCACAGCCAGTTCGAGACGGCCGACGCGCACCGCATGTACGCCTGTTTCGACCAGCCCGACCTCAAGGCCACCTTCCGGCTGACCGCGCTGGCCCCGGCCGACTGGGAGGTCGTCTCCAACGCGGCCGCCACGTCGGTCGAGCACCTGCCCGAGCAGACCGGTAAGCACGGCACGGTGCAGGCGGCCAGGCGCTGGCAGTTCCCCGCCACGCCGGTCATGTCGACCTACATCACCGCGCTGGTGGCCGGGCCGTACTACAAGGTGACCTCCGAGCACGACGGCATCCCGCTGGGCATCTACTGCCGCGCCTCGCTCGCCGAGCACCTCGACGCCGACAACATCCTGGAGGTCACCCGGCAGGGCTTCGACTTCTTCCACAAGGTGTTCGGCGTCCGCTACCCGTTCGGCAAGTACGACCAGCTGTTCGTGCCGGAGTTCAACGCGGGCGCGATGGAGAACGCCGGCTGCGTGACCTTCCTGGAGGACTACGTCTTCCGGTCCAGGGTCACCGACGCCGTCGTCGAGCGGCGCGCCGAGACGATCCTGCACGAGATGGCGCACATGTGGTTCGGCGACCTCGTGACCATGCGCTGGTGGGACGACCTGTGGCTGAACGAGTCGTTCGCCACCTACATGTCAGTGCTCGCCCAGGCCGAGGCGACCCGGTGGGGCAAGGGCGCCTGGACGACGTTCGCGAACGTGGAGAAGTCCTGGGCCTACCGCCAGGACCAGCTGCCGTCCACGCACCCGATCGCCGCGGACATCCCCGACATGCAGGCGGTCGAGGTCAACTTCGACGGCATCACGTACGCCAAGGGCGCCTCGGTGCTCAAGCAGCTGGTCGCGTACGTCGGGCTGGACAACTTCCTGGCCGGGGTGCGCGACTACTTCGGCGAGCACGCCTGGGGCAACACCGAGCTGAAGGACCTGCTCGGGGCGCTGGAGCGGACCTCGGGGCGCGACCTGTCGTCGTGGTCCAAGGAGTGGCTGGAGACCGCCTGGGTCAACACGCTGCGCCCGTCGTTCACGGTCGCCGACGGCCGCTTCGAGACCTTCGAGGTGCTGCAGGAGGCGCCGGCCGACTATCCGACGCTGCGCTCGCACCGGGTCGCGGTCGGCCTCTACTCGCTGGCCGACGGCGTGCTGACGCGTACCAAGCGGGTCGAGCTGGACGTGGTGGGCGCCCGTACGACGGTCTCGGAGCTGATCGGCGTGGAGCAGCCCGACCTGGTGCTGGTCAACGACGACGACCTGACCTACGCCAAGATCCGGCTGGACGAGCGGTCGCTGCGTACCCTGGTCGACGGCGGCATCGCCGGCTTCACCGAGTCGCTGCCCCGGGCCCTGTGCTGGTCGGCCGCGTGGGACATGACCCGCGACGGCGAGATGTCCACCCACGACTACGTCAAGCTGGTCGTCTCGGGCGTCGGCACGGTCAAGGACATCACGGTCCTGCAGGCCGTGCTCCGGCAGGCGCGGATGGCCATTCAGCAGTACGCCGACCCGGCGTGGCGGGCCGAGGGTCTGTCGCTGCTGGCCACCGAGCTGCGCACGCTGCTCGCCACGGCGGAGCCGGGCTCGGACCACCAACTCGCCTTCCTGCAGGCGTTCGCGCCCACGGCGACCGCCGAGGCCGACCTGGCGATCATCGCCGGCATCCTGGACGGCTCGGCCGTGCCCGAGGGGCTGACCGTCGACACCGACCTGCGCTGGACGCTCGTCCACGCGCTGGTGGTGGGCGGCCAGCTGGACGGCGCCGACATCGACGCCGAGCTGGCGCGCGACGCCACCGCCACCGGCGAGCGCTCCGCGGCGCTGTGCCGGGCGGCCATCCCGACGGCCGAGGGCAAGGCCGCCGCGTGGGCCTCGATCGTGGGCGGCAAGCTGGCCAACCACATCGCCCGTACGACGGTCAACGGCTTCCAGGATCCGCACCACCCGGAGCTGCTGGCCCCCTACCGGGAGAAGTACTTCGCGGAGATCGGCCGGATCTACAAGGAGTGGACGTTCGACCAGGCGCAGACGTTCACGGTCGGCTGCTTCCCCGCGCTGCTCATCGAGCCGGAGACCGTACAGGCGGCGGAGTCCTACCTGGAGAAGGAGCAGCCGCCGCAGGCGCTACGCCGGATGATCCTGGAGGGCGCCGACGGCGTCAGCCGGGCGCTGCGCAACCGCGCGAAGGACGCGTCCTAGCGCACAGCTCTTGAGAAGGGGTCTCCGGTGACGGAGGCCCCTTTTCGCGTTCCCGGACTCTTGACAGCGGCCTGCCGCCGATCCATATTTTCACCACTAACTTTATTTCTAAAGAAAGTCGTTCTCATCACATGGCAGGCACTGATCGCGGTGATCTCACGAGGACGGCGATCCTCGCGCTCCTCGGCACCGTCGGGCCGCTGAGCCGCACCGAGCTGGCGCGCGAGCTGGACCTGAGCCCGGCGACCGTCACACAGCTCACGCGCGAGCTCATGGGTTACGGGATGCTCGAGGAGCTCGACCTCAAGCCGTCGCGCGGCGGGCGGCCGGCCCAGCGGCTCGGGCTGGTGGGCAGCGCTGGGCGCGCGCTCGGCGTGAAGGTGACGGCCGACCATCTGGTGCTGGTCGACGTGCGGCTCGACGGCGAGGTGCTGGGCGCCTGGGAGTGCGCGTTCGACCCGTCCTCCCGTGAGGCGCTGGACCGGCTGGCCGACGCCGTCGAGGCGGTGGTCTCGGGCAGCGGGCGCGGGCTGACGGCGCGTACGCCCGCCTCGGCCGACCACGGGCAGGCGCCGCCGCTGCTCGGGATCGGTGTCGGGGTGCCCGGCAGCGTGGAGGACCAGGCGGTCGGCACCGTCAACGCGCCGACCCTGGGCTGGCAGGCCATGCCGGTGGGCGAGCGGCTGCGGCGGCGGCTCAAGCTGCCCGTGCTGGTGGAGAACGACGTGAACGCGCTGGCGGCGGCCGAGCGGCTCTACGGCAGGGGGCGGACCCATCGGGACTTCCTGGTGCTGACCATCGGGCGCGGCGTCGGCGCGGCGATCGTGGCCGACGGGCGGGTCTACCGAGGGGCCAGGGGCGGGGCCGGGGAGTTCGGGCACGTGCCCGTTGATCCGGCGGGGCCGGTGTGCGGGTGCGGGGCGCGCGGGTGCCTGGAGGCGTACGTCGGCTCAGCGGGGCTGCTGGCGGCGGCCCGCGCCAAGAATGGCGACTCGGCCGGTCTTACCGGGCTGGGAGCGGCCGGGGCCGCGGGCGATCCGGCGGCGCGGGAGGTGTTCGCCGAGGCGGGGGCCGTGCTCGGGCGGGCCGCGGCGGGGCTGATCAACGTGGTCGATCCCGAGGTCGTGGTGGTGCTCGGCGAGGGGACGGCCGACTGGCCGCTCTGGCGGGTGGGCTTCGACCCGGCCGTCAGGGCGCAGCTGTACCCGGGGCGCAGGGACATCTCGATCGAGGTGGAGAGCTGGGACGACACCAGCTGGGCCCAGGGCGCGGCGGCCCTCGTACTGGCCACCCCCTTCGACGCCGCCGGGGCCGCCGGAGAGCAGGGCCGTCTGGTACGGGCCCGCCTGATCGGGACGACGCCATGAGCCGGTTACAGAGGAGCGAGCGCATGACCCTCACCGCCGTCCGGCCGCGGGCCGGGGGCACGCAGGAGCGGCGGGCGCCGCGGCGGCGCTGGCGGTACGCCGGGACCGTGGCCGTGTTCCTGCTGCCCAGCCTGATCCCGCTGACGCTCTACACGCTGATCCCGATGGTCGCCTCCTTCTGGACGAGCCTCCACGAATGGGACCTCATCACCGAGATGCGCTGGGTCGGCCTCGGCAACTACATCGAGCTGCTCGGCGACGCCGGGACGCGGGCCGCGTTCCTGCACACGCTGTACTTCATCGCCGGTTACCTGCCGCTCGTCTACCTGGGCGGGCTGGGGCTGGCGCTGCTGCTGAACCGGGCGATGCCGGGACGCGGGCTGCTGCGCGGCGTCTACTTCCTGCCCGTCATCACCAGCTGGGTCGTCGTGGCGCTGATGTGGAAGTGGCTGCTCAATCCGGCAAGCGGGGTCGTCAACTGGGCGCTGGGGCTGTTCGGCGTCAGCGGGCCCGGCTGGTGGACCGATCCCGACTGGGCGATGCCGTCGATCATCTTCGCCTCGGCCTGGAAGGACCTGGGCTTCGTGATGATCATCCTGCTGGCGGGGCTGCAGGCCATCCCGAAGGAGTTCCAGGAGGCCGCCATGGTCGACGGGGCGAGCGCCGCCCGCCGGTTCAGGCACATCACGCTGCCGCTGCTGTCGCCGTCGTCGTTCTTCGTGGTGGTGATCTCGCTGATCAACGGCTTCCAGGTCTTCGACCAGGTGAAGATCATGACGGGTGGCGGGCCGGGCGGCGCGACGCAGGTAGTCGTGTCGCAGATCTACGACCTCACCTTCCGGTACGGCCGGGCGGGCGCGGCCTCGGCGCTGTCGTGGCTGCTGTTCGCCCTGGTGCTGCTCGTGACGATCGTGCAGATCCGGGGGCAAAGGCGGTGGGTGACCTATGGGTAAGGCGATCCGCTACCTGCTGGTGGGCCTCGGCGCGGCGGTGATGCTGTTCCCGTTCGCCTGGGCGGTGATCACGTCGATCACGCCGAGCGACGCGGTGCTGGCCGTACCGCCGGACTTCACACCCGACAACGCGAGCCTCGACGCCTACGGCAAGCTGCTCGACACGCTGCCCTTCTGGCGGATCGTGGCCAACAGCGCCTGGATCGGGGCGGCCTCCACCGCGCTGCAGCTCCTCACCAGCGCGATGGCCGCCTACGCCTTCGCCAGGCTGCCGTTCCCGGGGCGGAGCGCGCTGTTCGCCGTCTACTTGGCGACGCTGATGATGCCGCTGCCCGTGCTGGTCGTGCCGCTGTTCATCGAGATGCGCACGTTCAACCTGGTCGACACGTACTTCGCGCTGCTGGCGCCGACGATCGCGTCGGCGTTCGGGGTGTTCCTGCTGCGGCAGGCCATCAACCAGGTGCCGAGGGAGTTCGACGAGGCGGCCGTGCTGGACGGCGCCGGACATTTCCGGATTTTTCTGTACGTGGTGCTGCCGCTGATCAGGCCGGCCCTGGCGACCTTCGCCATCTTCGGCTTCATGGCCAGCTGGAACAGCTACCTCTGGCCGCTGATCATCATCAAGTCGCCCGAGTTCATGACGCTGCCGCTGGGCCTGGCCACGCTGCACGGCCAGTTCACCACCGAGTGGGACGTCGTCATGGCGGGCTCGGTGATCAGCGTGGTGCCGATCCTCATCCTCTACGTCTTCGCGCAGAAGCACGTCATCGCCAGTGTCGCGCAGAGCGGGCTCAAGTAGTTGTGCACAAGTAAAGGAAGTCCCCCCATGTCACAGAAAATCCGGGTTGCCGCCTCCCTGGCGGCAGCCGCGCTGCTCGCCACCGCCTGCTCCCAGGGCTCGGCGACGAAGGCCCCGTCCGGCGAGGGCGGCAAGGTGACGCTGCGTTACTTCACGTTCTCGGCCGCGCCCGACCACGTGAAGGACCTGGACAAGATCGAGAAGGCCTTCGAGAAGGAGAACCCGAAGGTCGACGTGGTGGTGGAGACCGCCCCCTTCGACGAGTACTTCACCAAGCTCCAGACCAGCATCGCCGGCGGCACCGCGCCCGACACCTTCGAGCTCAACTACGAGAACTTCGTGACCTACGCCAGCGCGGGCTCCCTGCTCGACCTCGACACGGTGAAGGGTGACGGCGACCCGTCGGTGTACGCCAAGGAGTCGCTCGAGGCGTTCAAGCGCGGCGGCAAGCAGTACGCGCTGCCCGCCTCGTTCTCCACGGTCGTGCTCTTCTACAACAAGGACCTGTTCGACAAGGCCGGAGTGGCCCCGCCCACGGCCGACTGGACCTGGGCCGACGAGCAGGCCGCCGCCGCGAAGCTGACGGACAAGAAGAAGGGCGTGTTCGGCGACTTCCAGCCGGTGCAGTTCTTCGAGTTCTACAAGACGCTCAAGCAGGCGGGCGGCGAGTTCCTGTCGGCCGACGGCAAGAAGTCGGCGTTCAACAGTCCTGCTGGGGTCAAGGCGGCGCAGTGGCTGGTCTCCAAGGTCGGCAAGACGATGCCGACCGAGGCGGAGATCGGCGGCACCGCCGACTACGACACCAACCTCTTCAAGTCCGGAAAACTCGCCATGTGGCACAACGGCATCTGGCAGTTCACCGGGCTGAAGGACGCCGCCTTCACCTGGGACGTGGTCGTCGAGCCCGGTGACGCCGCCAAGGCCAGCGCCGTGTTCCACAACGCCGTCGCCGCCTCCTCCGGCACCAAGCACGGCAAGGAGGCCTGGGCCTGGGCCCGGTACCTGTCGTCGTCGAACACCGCGGCGACCACCCGCGTCGAGTCGTCGTGGGAGCTGCCGCCGGTCGCCGACCAGGCGGTGCTGTCCGGCTATCTCAAGGACCCCAAGCCCGCCAACCGCCAGGCGGTGTTCGACTCGCTGAAGTCGATCGCGCTGCCGCCGGTCATCAAGCGTCAGCAGGAGATGCAGGACGCCGTGACCAAGCAGCTGACCGAGGCCGCCGCCGGGCGCAAGCCGGTGGAGGAGGCGCTCAAGACCGCCGCCGCCGACGTAGACGCCCTGCTCGGCTGAGTTGCCCGCCCACTCATCTCAGGAGATCGGTTCCCGTGACCCTCGTGTCGCACAGCCTTGACGTGATCCAGAGGCTCCAGTCCCCCACTGGCGCCTACCCGGCGTCGCCCACCTTCTCCGCTTATCGCGGCTACTCGTGGCTGCGTGATGGGGCGTTCATCGCCGAGGGGGTGAGCAGGCACGGCGACATCGCCGGTGCGGACGCCTTTCACACCTGGTGCGCCAGGGTGATCGGCGATCGGGCGGGACAGGTCGACTCGCTGGTCTCGCGCGCGGGACGCGGTGAACCGGTCTCGCCCGCCGAGATGCTGCCGACGCGGTTCACACTCGACGGCGTGGACGGGGACGTCGACTGGTGGGACTTCCAGCTCGACGGGTACGGCACGTGGCTGTGGGCCCTGCGCGAGCACTCCTTCCGGCACGGCCGGGAGGTCCCTGGCGTGGAGAAGGGGGTGCGGACGGCGGCCCGGTATCTCACCTCGTTCTGGGACATGCCGTGTTACGACTGGTGGGAGGAGCACGTCGAGCAGCGGCACGTGGCGACGCTGGGCGCGGTGCACGCGGGGCTGCGGGCGGCCGTCGCGCTGGGTGTGCTGAGCGGGGCCGAGTCGGAGGCGGCGGGGCGCGCGGTGGCGGGCATCGCGGCCCTGGTGTCCGCCGAGGGCGTCTCGGGCGCCGGGGCAGCGAGGTCCGGACATCTCACGAAATGGCTGGGCAGCGAGGCCGTGGACGCCAGTCTGCTCGCGTGCGTCGAGCCGTTCGGGCTCTACGCGGCCGATCACCCGGTCGGCGCGGCGACGGTGGCCGAGGTGGAGCGGCAGCTCGCCGTCGACGGCGGCGTGTACCGCTACCTGGCCGACACCTTCTACGGCGGCGGGCGCTGGGTGCTGCTGGCCGGGTTCCTCGGCTGGAACCACGCGCGGGCCGGGCGGCGCGCCGAGGCCCGGCGATACCTGGACTGGATGGCGACCCAGGCGACTCCCGAGGGTGACCTGCCCGAGCAGGTGTCCGACCGGCTGCTGGCACCCGACCGGCTCCAGGAGTGGCTGGACCGGTGGGGCACCGTGGCCACGCCGCTGCTGTGGTCGCACGGGATGTACCTGATCCTCGCCGACGAGCTGAACAAGCTGTCTGAGCAGGGTGAGCTTGACGAGCAGGGGGTGCGGGCATGATCCGGCATCGGCCGTACGGGTCCGGGCACCCGTACGCCACGACCGAGGACCAGCGCGTGCCCGCCTGGCCGATGGACGGCGAGGCGGTGGAGCTGCGGGTGCGGGCCTCGGCGAAGGTCGTCTCGGTGGTGTGCGAGTGGACCGCCGACGGTGCGACGCCCATCGAGCTGCCGCTGACCAGATCGGGTGCCACCACAGAGCACACAGCACAGGCCACAGGCTCGGAGGCGACTCCGGACACGGGTCCGGACGTGGTCCCAGACGCGGGCCCGGACGGGACTCCGGACGCGGGCCCGGCCAAGACGGTTGACGGCGGGCACCTGGCCGGGGCGCAGGCCAGGGCCGCGCGGGCCGCCGCCGGATCGTGGGTGGCGCGCTCACCCGAGTTGCGCGCCGGGCAGCGCTACGCCTACCGGTTCCGGGCCGCGCTGGACGACGGTGCGAGCCGTACCAGCCGGTGGTTCGAGGTGACGGCGGCGGCGTGGGGCCGGAGCGGCGGGAAGCTCGTCGTGCGCGGCGCCGACCGGGTGGTGCCGGGGAGCGTGCGGTGGCTGGTCGGCGGCGACGGGGCGCGGCGGGTGCGGTTCGAGCTGGCGCTGGCCGACGGTGAGCACGTGGTGGGGTTCGGCGAGCGGTTCGACGCGGTGGACCAGCGCGGGCGGCGGCTGGACGCGGTGGTGTTCGAGCAGTACAAGGCGCAGGGGGCGCACGGCAGGACGTACCTGCCGATGCCGTTCGCGCTCGTGGTCGGCGGGGCGGCGAGCTGGGGGTTCCACGTCGAGACGTCCAGGCGGACCTGGTACGACGTCGGCGCGTCCACGCCGGACCGGCTGGTCGTAGAGGCGGAGGTGGGGCCGGACGGCGAGCCCTCGGTCCGGCTCTATGACGGCGCGACCCCGGCCGACGTGTTGCGGGACTTCCTGGACGAGGTGGGGCGGCCGGCGGAGCTGCCCTCGTGGGTGTTCCGGCTGTGGGCCAGCGGCAACGAGTGGAACACGCAGGAACGCGTGATGGCCGAGATGGACCGGCACCGCGAGCACGACATCCCGGTCGGCGCGCTGGTCATCGAGGCGTGGAGTGACGAGACGACGTTCACGGCGTTCCGGGGGGCCGAATACGAGCCGTCGGAGGAGCCGCACCGGCTCGCGGACTACGTCTTCCCGCCCGATGGGCCGTGGCCGGACCCCAAGGGCATGGTGGACGAACTGCACCAGCGGGACGTCAAGGTGCTGCTCTGGCAGATCCCGCTGCAGAAGATGCGGCCGCACCCCCGGCATCAGGCCGCCGTGGACGCCCGGCAACTGGTCGAGCGTGACTACGGAGTCAGGGAGGCTGACGGCCGGCCGTACCGGAACCGGGGCTGGTGGTTCCCGCTGGCGCTCATGCCCGACCTGTCCTCGCCCGAGGTCCGCGACTGGTGGACGGCCAAGCGCGCCTACCTGGTGGACGAGGTGGGCGTGGACGGGTTCAAGACCGACGGCGGCGAGCACGCGTGGGGCCACGATCTGCGCTACGCCGACGGGCGCAGGGGCGACGACGGCAACGGGCTGTTCCCCGTGCACTACGCGCGCGCCTTCGGTGAGCTGCTGGAGCGCCACGGCAAGGCGCCGGTGACGTTCAGCCGGGCCGGGTTCGCCGGGTCTCAGCCGCACGGGGCGTTCTGGGCCGGGGACGAGGACTCGACCTGGGCGGCGTTCCGGTCGTCCATCAGGGCCGGGATCACCGCCTCGGCCTGCGGGATCGTCTACTGGGGCTGGGACCTGGCCGGGTTCTCCGGTGACCTGCCCGATGCCGAGCTCTATCTGCGGGCGGCGGGGGCGGCGGCGTTCATGCCGATCATGCAGTACCACTCGGAGTTCAACCACCACCGCCTGCCCCTCAGGGACCGCACGCCGTGGAACGTGGCCGAGCGGACCGGCGACGACCGGGTACTGCCCGTCTTCAGGCGGCTGGCCAAGGTGCGCGAGCGGCTCGTGCCGTACCTGGCGGGGCAGGCCCGCCAGGCGGTCGGCGGCGGGGCGCCGCTGATGCGGGGGCTGTTCTTCGACCACCCGGACGACCCGCGCGTCTGGGAGCGTCCGCTGCAGTACAAGCTGGGCGACGCGCTGCTGGTGGCCCCGGTGACGGCGCCCGGGGTCGTGGAGCAGGAGGTCTACCTGCCCGAAGGCGAGTGGGTCGACGTCTGGACCGGCCGCGCCCATCGCGGCGGGCGCGAGGTCACGCTGCCCGCGCCGCTCGACCGTCCGCCGGTCCTCTGCGCGGCGGAGCACTGGCCTCATCTCTCACCCGTGTTCGCCACCTGATAGGAGCTCCCCCGTGATCCGGTTACGGTCGGGCGTCATCGTCGCGGTGATCGCCCTGCTGGCCTCCCTCGTGACCGTCCCCGCGTACGCGCTCGACGGCATCTTCCACAACCCGACCGGGATCGACGACCTCTACTCCAGCGAGCCGACCGAACGCGCTCCCCGTGACCCGATGGCCGGGGACGCCGTCCAGATCAACGCCACCACCTGGCCCATCGAGTCCGGCCAGACCGTCTGGGTGACCTGGACCAAGAACGGGACCGCCCAGACCCCGATCGGCGCCGCCTGGGACCACAACAACGGCAACAACAGCTATTGGAAGATCAACCTGGGCACCTTCGCCCGGGGCGACAAGATCTCCTACACGGTCAACGCGGACGTGAACGGGGGCGGGCAGAAGAGCACGGGCCCGTTCGCGTTCACGGTCACCTCGTGGAGCACGGTGACGAACGTGACCGGCTACACCAACAACAGCACGTCGGTAGATGTCACGACCGGTGACAGCGCGGGGAGCTTCACGCCGAAGATCCGCTTCGCCTTCCCGGCGCTCGACCGCTTCCGCACGCAGATCGCCCCCAGCGGCCAAGGTCTGAACATTTCCGGAGTCTCCGGCTACACGGTGACGGATTCCGCGAGCACCCTCACCATCTCCACCACGAGCCTGGTGCTGAAGATCCAGAAGTCGCCCTACCGCCTGTCGGTCTACAAGGGCGACGGGACGACGCTGATCACCCGGCAGTACGACCCCGCCACGTTCAGGAACATCGGCTGGGCCAGCGACGGCGCCACCACGATCACCAAGATCGAAGACCACTTCATGTCGCCGTCGGGCGAGCGGTTCGAGGGCTTCGGCGAGCGCTATGACCGCCTCGACCAGCGCGGCACCGACGTGCACAACTACGTCTACAACCAGTATCGCGACCAGGGCAGCACCCGGCGCACCTACCTGAGCGTGCCGTTCTTCCTGAACTCGGCCGGTTACGGGGTCTACCTCCCCAGCACCCGCTACGCGATCTTCAACCTCAACACCCACCTCAGCGACCTGGCGGGGTTCACCGTCGACACGAGCGGCGCGCTCGACTCGACGCTGGACTACCACTTCTTCGCCGGCACCCCCGCGGAGATCGTGGACGACTACACCGCGGTCAGCGGCCGGCCGCAGCTGCCGCCCAAGTGGGCGTTCGGCGTGTGGATGTCGGCCAACGAGTGGAACACCCAGGCCGAGGTGGAGAGCGAGCTGGACAAGGTCGGCACCTACAAGATCCCGCACACGGCGATGGTGCTGGAGCAGTGGAGCGACGAGGCCACGTTCTACCTGTGGCACGGCGCCACGTACACGCCTTCCACCGGCGGCGGGAAGCTCGCCTACGGCGACCTGACGTTCCCGGCGGGCGGCGAGTGGCAGAACCCGAAGGCCATGGTCGACAACGCCCACGGCAAGGGGATCAAGATGATCCTCTGGCAGATCCCGGTCTTCAAGGAGAACTTCGACACCAATCCCCCGACCGCGCCGCCGCAGCATCTCAACGACAAGAGCTACGCCCAGGCACAGGGCTATGTCGCGAAAAATCCGTCCAACGCGCCGTATCGGATTCCGACCGGGCAGTGGTTCGGCGACAGCATGGTCCCTGACTTCACCAGCACGGCGGCGACCAACTGGTGGATGAGCAAGCGCGACTACCTGATCAACGAGGTCGGCATCGACGGCTTCAAGACCGACGGCAGCGAGGCGATCTTCGGCAGGGGCGTCACGTTCGCCGACGGCCGCAAGGGCGACGAGATGCACAACGCCTACCCCAACAGCTACACCAAGGCGTACAGCGACTACGTCAAGACCGAGAGCGCGGACAACGTCATCTTCAGCCGGGCGGCCACCGCCGGTGGCCAGAAGAACTCGATCTTCTGGGCAGGTGACCAGAACTCCAGCTTCTCCGCCTTCCAGGAGGCGGTCAGGGCCCAGCTCAGCGCCGGGCAGTCCGGCGTGCCGTACACGGCCTGGGACCTGGCGGGCTTCACCGGCGACTTCCCCAGCGCCGAGCTCTACCTGCGGGCGGCGGCGCAGGCGACATTCTCGCCGGTCATGCAGTATCACTCGGAGAAGTCGAACCCGGGCACGTCCGAGGCCCGCACGCCGTGGAACGTACAGACGCGCAGCGGCGACACCACGGTCGTGCCGACCTTCCGGAAGTTCGCCAATGTCCGGATGAACCTGATCCCCTACCTGTACACCGAGGCCAAGGCCAGCTCGGCCACCGGGGCGCCGATGATGCGGGCGATGAGCTTCGCCTTCCCCGGCGACGCGACGGCCGCGGCGCAGGATCAGCAGTATCTGTTCGGCTCCCAACTGCTCGTCGCGCCGGTGACCACGCAGGGCGCGACGACGAGGAACGTCTACCTGCCCGCGGGCGAGTGGTACGACCTGTGGAACGGCGGCCGCTTCACCGGCCCCGGCACCAAGTCCTACGCCACGGCCCTGGACACGATCCCGGTCTACGCCAGGCCGGGCGCGATCATCCCGCTCAACCTCAACGCCGGCTACGAGATCGGCGGCGAGATCGGCAACAGCGTCACGAGCTATCCGAACCTGGTCTTCCGGATCTACCCGTCGGGCAGCTCCTCGTACTCCTACTTCGAGGACTCGGCGAACGCCGGCCGGACGATCAGCTCGGCCGAGAACTGGGCCGGACACTCGGTGACGCTCACCGTGCCCACGCTCACCACGACGAGCACGCTCCAGGTCGCCAGTACCAAGCCGACGTCGGTGACCGGCGCGACCGCGCGGGCCACACTGGCGGCTCTCCAGACGGCCTCGGAAGGCTGGTGGTGGGACCCGGCTCAGCAGCTCACCTACGTCAAGCTGGCCGCCAGTGCCTCCAGCAGGACCGTCACGCTCAACGGCGTGGACAAGGCCGCGTACGAGGCGGAGTTCGGGACGGGCGCCGGCACGACGACCAACACCGACCACGCGGGCTACACCGGCACCGGGTTCGTCGACAACTTCGCGAGCTCGGGTGACTCGGTGAGCTTCCAGGTCAAGGCGGACGCGGCGGGCAGCCACCAGCTCAAGTTCCGCTACTCGACCACGGTGGCGAGCACCAGGACCGTCTACGTCGACGGCGTCTCGGCGGGCACGCTCACGCTGCCCGCGCAGGCGAACTGGGACACCTGGGGCACCGCCTCGCTCACCACGACACTCACCGCGGGCGCGCACACCGTCAAGATCGCCTATGACGCGGCCAACACCGGCGGGATCAACCTCGACAACCTGGTGGTGGGGCGGCCATGAAACGCGCTCTCGTCCTTCTGACGGTTCTCCTGGGCACCTTCCTCGTCGCGGGCGAGGCCCAGGCGGCGGTCCAGCGGGTGCAGTTCACCAGCGGATCGGCCTATCTGATCGTCGAGTTCCTCGACGACGACCTCGTCCACTTCGAGCTGGCCTCAGGGACCAGCCCCGGCACCGGATCCGCGCTCTTCACCACGCCGCAGGTGGCGAAGAAGGACTACACCGGTCCGTCCTCGTTCAGCCAGAGCGGCAACACGCTGACCACGGCCTCGATGAAGGTCGAGGTCACGGCCGGCACGCTGTGCGTACGGGTCTCGGACCCGGTCAGGCAGCTGTACGAGGCGTGCCCGCGCAACCTGACCCAGGCGTGGAAGGGCCTGACGATCACCAAGGGCGCGATCCAGAACGCGTACGGGCTGGGTGAGCAGTTCTTCATGGGCGGCAGCTCCGACGGCGACTGGGTGGGGCGCAGCCGCACCCCGGGAGGTCCGTACGGCAATGCCATGGCCTACGACACCGACAACGGGCCGGTGGGCAACGCGCAGATCCCCGTGCTGTTCGGGGTCGGCGCGTCGAACCTGAACTACGGGCTGCTGCTCGACCAGGTCTACAAGCAGGAGTGGAACCTGACCGGCGACCCGTGGACGGTCGACACCTGGGGCGACCAGCTCAGGTGGTACACGATGACCGGGCCGGACCTGCCCGACCTGCGCAAGGACTACATGGAGCTGACCGGCCGGCCGCCGGTGCCGCCGAAGAAGGCGTTCGGCATGTGGGTGTCGGAGTTCGGCTATGACAACTGGGCCGAGATCGACAGCCGGCTGAACGGGCTGCGGGCGGCGAAGTTCCCCGTGGATGGGTTCGTCCTGGATCTGCCCTGGTTCGGCGGGGTGACGGCCGGGTCCGACAACACCCGCATGGGCACGCTTTCCTGGGACACGGCCAACTTCCCCAACCCGGCGACCACTATTTCCGATTATCAGGCGAACAAAGGCATCGGCCTGATGACCATCGAGGAGTCGTACGTCGGCAAGAACCTCCCCGAGCACGCCGACCTCGCCACCCGCGGCTACCTCGTCAGGTCCGGCTGCGCGACCTGCTCGCCCGTCTACCTCACCTCCAACGACTGGTGGGGCCGCGGCGGCATGATCGACTGGACGCAGGACGCCGCGGCCGATTACTGGCAGACGACCAAGCGCCAGCCGCTCATCGACCAGGGCGTCATGGGCCACTGGCTGGACCTGGGCGAACCCGAGATGTACGACGCGGCCGACTGGACGTCCGGCGTCCTGCCCGGCAAGCACGCCCACGCCGACTACCACAACGTCTACAACCTCAAGTGGGCCGAGAGCATCGCCAGGGGCTACGCGTCGAGCACCAAGCGGCCGTTCGTGCTGGCCCGCTCCGGCGCCGCCGGGATGCAGCGCTACGGCGTGGCCATGTGGTCGGCCGACATCGGCTCCAAGCTGACCGCGCTCGCCCAGCAGCAGAACGCCCAGCTGCACATGTCGATGTCCGGCATCGACTACTACGGCTCCGACATCGGCGGATTCCGCCGCGAGATGCTCAACTCCGACCTGAACGAGCTCTACACGCAGTGGTTCGCCGACGGCGCCTGGTTCGAGGTGCCGATCCGGCCGCACACCGAGAACCTGTGCAACTGCGCGCAGACCTCCCCGGACGCGATCGGGCACACGGCCAGCAACCTCGCCAACCTCCGGCAGCGGTATGAGCTGGCGCCGTACTACTACTCCCTGGCCCACCGGGCCTACCTGTACGGCGAGCCGGTGGTGCCGCCGCTGGTGTACCAGTACCAGAACGACGCGAACGTCCGCGAGATGGGGCACGAGAAGCTCATCGGCCGCGACCTGCTCGTCGGCGTCGTGGCGGGCGCGAACGAGCGCAAACGGGACGTCTACCTGCCGGCGGGCTCCTGGTTCGACTACGCCACGGGCGAGAAACTCACCAGCACCGGCCAGTGGTTCACCGACCGGCCGCTCTGGGTCGGCGGCGCGTTCCGGCTGCCGGCGTTCGCCAGGGCGGGGGCGATCATCCCGAAGATGTACGTGGACGACAAGACCATGAACGTCGTGGGCAAGCGGACCGACTCCACCACCAGGAACGAGCTGGTGGCCCGGGTCTACGCCGACCCGGCCGCCTCGAACTTCACCCTGTACGAGGACGACGGGGCGACGACCGGCTACCAGAGCGGGGCCGTACGCACGACGCTGCTGAGCCAGCAGCTCAGCGGGAGCACGGCGACCGTCACGGTGGCCGCGGCCGGCGGAACCTACACCGGCGCGCCCGCGAGCAGGACGAACGTGGTCGAGCTGATCTCAGACACCCAGGCGTCCGCCGTCACGCTCAACGGCACCGCGCTCACCCAGCACGCCACCAAGGCGGCCTTCGACGCCGCGACCAGCGGCTGGTACAACGCGGGCGGCAACCTGATCGTCGCCAAGTCGGCGAGCACGAGCGTCACGACCGCCAAGACGTTCGCGTTCACGCTCGGGCAGGCTCCGGCGTCGATGACGTTCAGGTGCGACAACGGCACGACCACCACGGGCCAGTCCGTCTACGCCGTGGGCAGCGTCCCGCAGCTCGGCGGCTGGTCGGTGGCGAGCGCGGTCAAACTGTCGCCGACCGCCTATCCGACCTGGACCGGAACGATCGGCAAGCTGCCGCCGAACACCTCCATCGAGTGGAAGTGCGTCAAGCGCCAGGAGGCGAACTTCCCCGACACCGCCGACCAGTGGCAACCCGGTGGCAACAGCACCTTCACCAGCCCCGCCTCGGGAACGGGAGGCACTACCACAGGGGCGTTCTGAGCGCCGGATCCGGCGCGTCCATCGAGGTCGCGGTGTTAGCCTCGAAGACGTGCTCGGATCCGGGACCAGCCTCAATGATCGCTACACGCTGATCAGCCGCGTGGGCGGCGGCGGCATGGGCGAGGTCTGGCGGGCCACCGACACGGTGCTCGGCCGGACCGTGGCGGTCAAGGTGCTCATCCCCGCCCTGACCGAGGACCCGAAGTTCGCCCAGCGCTTCCAGAACGAGGCCAGGGCGATGGCCACGCTGCGGCATCCGGGCGTGGTCGACGTCTACGACTACGGCACCTGCGAGGTCGACGGGCGCCAGGTGAGCTTCCTGGTGATGGAGTTCGTCGAGGGCGAGTCGCTCGACCGCGTCCTGCGCCGCGGGGCGCTCGACCCGGCGGTCACCATGCGGCTGGTCGCCGAGGTCGGCGACGCGCTGGCCGCCGCCCACGCGCAGGGCATCGTGCACCGCGACGTCAAACCGGCCAACCTGATGGTCCGGCCCGACGGCAGCGTGGCGCTCACCGACTTCGGCATCGCCCACTCGGTCTCCGCGGTCCAGCTGACGGCCACCGGCGCCATGCTCTGCTCGGCCGGCTACTGTGCCCCCGAGATGGCCACGGCCAGCGACGTCACCCCGGCCGTCGACGTCTACGCGCTCGGTGTGGTCGCCTACCAGTGCCTGACCGGGCAACTGCCGTTCGATGGCGACACTCCTGTCCAGATCATCTACAAGCACCTGCACGCCCCCGTCCCGGACCTACCCGCCGCCGTGCCGCCGGGGCCGCGCCAGGTCGTGACGCGAGCGCTGGAAAAGACGCCGGACCGGCGCTGGCCGACGGCCACGCTGATGTCCGAGGCGGCGAGAAAGGCCCATGACGCGCCTGACTCGCTGGGCTCATCGGCCCTGCCGCCGGACTTGCCAGACCTGCCGGACCTGCCGGGCCTGCCGCCCACGCCGGACCTGCCACCAACGCCACGCGGCCGCCGCGCGCTGGCCGCCGCGCTGGCCGTGACCGTCGCGGTCCTGGTGACCCTGGCGGTCGCCGGGTCGGTGTGGATCCGCGACGACCAGGCGACCGAGCAGAGCGGCAGCGTCCTGCCGCCCGTCACGCACGACTCGGGCACGCCCACGAGCGCCGTCACCCCGAGCAAGAAGCCCCTGGCTCCCCCGTCGAAGTCCTTTCCCGTATCGCGGCCGAGCGGCTCGCACAAGCCGACCCCCACCGCCACCGCCACCGCCACCGTCCGCCCGACCACGCCCACGCCGACGGCCACCCCGACCACCCAAAAGCCCGAGCCCACGGACCCGCCCACCACGCCGGAGCCGACGACACCCACGGTCGAGCCGACGGTCAGCGATCCACCGGGCGACATCCAATGCATCAAGGCCCCCTGTCACACCTAGCCGCCCTCCTGGCGGTCTCGGCCGGACAGGCGACTATCCAGGCGTGAGTAGGGTGATCGGGTGGATACCACTCGCGATCTGCTCGTAGCGCTGGCCCGCCGCTACGCCTTCTCCGACCTCGGAGCA
Source organism: Nonomuraea sp. CA-143628 (assembly GCF_050942315.1). NCBI lineage: Bacteria > Bacillati > Actinomycetota > Actinomycetes > Streptosporangiales > Streptosporangiaceae > Nonomuraea > Nonomuraea sp. CA-143628. The sequence continues at coordinate 3,153,546 of NZ_CP192072.1, read as the reverse complement.
CTGGCCTCGTCCGAGGAGATCGCCGACGTGTGCGAGTTCGGCAGCCGGCTGCTCTCGCTGGACGCCGAAGACTTCGCGGTCGAGGCGAAGGCCGTGCCCGCGGACCTGCGGCGGCGGGCACGGGCCTGCCACATGCCGCAGACCCCGCGCGAGCAGCCACGCGGCGCGCTGGAGTCGCTGCGGCCCGCCTACGGGCTGCTGCTGGAGGTCATCGCCGTCCGCTGGCAGCGCCGCGAGCTGAGCCCGATGATCGCCGCCGTCCACATCGCCAGCGAATACCTGCCGCTGCTGGCCTACGAGCCGCACCTCGGGCATGCCGGCGACCCCGCGCGCTGGCCCGCGGGGCTGAGCGCGCCGGGCAGCAGGTTCGGCGTGATCGGCGACCGCGAGTGCGACCACACCAAGTCCGAGCAGTCGGCCACCAACCGGACCCTGCGGGTGGCGAGCGAGCCGCCCGAGGGCTGGCGCGCGTACTTCGACCGGCAGCACAGCCAGGTGGCGGGCGCGATGGCCGTCTGCGTCGCCGACTGCCGCAACCCGTGCACGGCGATGCACTGGGTCGAGCCGGAAGAACGCGCCGACCTGCACGTACGGGCCCGCACCGCGCTGGCGTTCGCGGAGACGCCGCTCGTACGCCTGCGGCACGCGGCGCCCGTCGGCCACGGCTTCGGCGTGCCCTCGCCGGAAGAGGTGCTCGACGCCTGGCAGCGCAGCCGGGCGGCGCTGGACAAGAACGAGATCGGCTCGGCCGCGCTCCAGGATGACGGGTTCCCGCTGCCCGGCCTGCCCGCTCTGTTCTCGGCCATCGGCCGCGCCCCCATCGTGCCCGCCACGCTGCTGGCGGGCGTCAGCGAGCACGTCGCGGGCCTGCTCCAACGCTGATCCGTGGGCCTTGCTTTGGGCCTGACCCGACGCTTTTGGGCCTGTCCCAATGCTGACCCCCTGGAAGCCTCCAGGCTGACCGCGTCGCCCGCCTCGCTTACAAAGGCGAAGTGGGCGTCGCCTACCGCGGGGGCGCAGGCGACGCCCGTTCTATCGCCTGGCGGTGGCCTGCTCGCCCAGCATGCCGATGCCGTACAGCAGCCCGCCCACCAGGTCACCGGCGCTGAACGCCGTGGCCATCGACATGGCGGTCAGCCGGCACGCGGTGTCGGGCAGCCGCCGCCGGGCGTTCTCGCCGGTCACGATCTCCAGCGCCCGGCCGGCGACGTCCACGAAGATCAGCACGGCCTCGTCCGCCTCCTCGCCAAGCGCGGCGTGCAGCCGCTCGGCGAAGTGCCGCCGGCCGCCGACCGGCGCGCCGAGGAAGGCGCCGAAGCGCAGACCGCTACGCCGCTCGGCGACGTGGAGCGCCTGCCTGATGTCGTCGGCCTGGGCCGAGGTCAGTCCGCGCATCGCCATCACCATCCCGCCGAAGCGCCGCCGACGCGCCTGCCGGGCTCGGCCGTCTCCGCCATCGCGACCCAGTCGGACTCGGGCGCCGGCGCCCAATGAGCGACCCGGTCGGCCAGCACCAGGCCCGACGTGCTCACGCCGTGCTCGCTCCCGGACGGACCGCCCAGCCACACCGGGCCCGTCTCCACCCTCCGCGCCGAACCCCGCCCCGGCACCATGACCACCAGGCTGATCAGCACGAACAGAGCGAGCGAAACCCCCAAGAGAAAAGCCAGAATCTCCAGCGCGCTGTCCACACCCAAGAACGTAATCCCGGTTCGGCTGTCCGGCCAGACCCGGTCGTGAGAGAGTCTGACTCAAGATCCCCCAGACAAGGTCAACTCAACTGTGGATGCGATCGGAAGGTATCCCGTCGAGCGCGTTCTGGGCTCGGGCGCGTTCGCGACGGTGTGGCTCGGCCGGGACGACCGGCTCGACTCCTATGTGGCGATCAAGGTGCTGGCCGACAACTGGTCCGTCGAACCGGCCGTACACGAGCGGTTCCTCAAGGAGGCCCGGCTGCTGCGCCAGGCGGACTCGCCGCGCATCGTCCAGGTCCACGACATCGGCGAACTCCCGGATGGCCGCCCATACTTCGTCATGACTTATGCCGACATGGGGTCTTTGGCGGGGCGCGTACTCGACGGCCCCCTGCCGATACCCGAGGCGCTCCGCGTCCTCGGTGAGATCGCCGAGGGCGTGACGGTGCTGCACCGGCTCGGCATCGTGCACCGCGACCTCAAGCCGTCGAACGTGCTGTTCCGCGCGCTCCCGGGCGGTGGCGAGCGCCTCATGGTGGCCGACCTCGGAGTCGCCCGCTCGCTGGCCGACGCCACCAGCCACACCATCGCGGCGGGCTCGCCCGGGTACATGGCGCCGGAGCAGATGCGCCTGGACGGCGCCCCGGACGAGCGGGCCGACGTGCACGGGCTGGGCGCCATGGCCTACCACCTGCTCACGGGCCGGCTGCCCGCCTCGGGTTCGGTACGGCTGGCACCGCACCGGCTGCGGCCGGAGGTGCCGGTACGGGTGGGGGCGGCCATCATGAAGGCCATCGACCCGGACCCGGACCGCCGCTGGCCGAGCATCACCTCCTTCGCCGCCGCCCTCAACGCCCCGGACGACGCGCCCGTGGGTTCCACCGCCGCCCTCAACGCCCCGGGCGACGCGCCCGTGGGTTTCGCAGTCCCGGACGACGCGCCCGTCGGTGCCGCAGTCCGGGACGGCGCACCCGTCGGTGCCGCAGTCCCGGACGACGCACCCCTGGGCGACGCAGTCCCGGGGTACACACCCGTGGGCGACCCCTTCCCGGGCGAGGCGCCCGTGAGCGACGGACTCCCGCAGGAGACGCCCGCGGGCAGCGGCCCCCCGGAGAGGGCGCTCTCGGACGTCCGACCCCCAGACAGGGCAATCCCGGACGTCCGACCCCCGGAGGGGGGATTCCAAGAGAGGGCGATCCCGGACGTCCAGCCCTCGGAGGGCGAACTCCCGGAGAGGGCGTTTCCGGTGAGCGAGGCGGTTTCGGAGCGGCGACCGGGAACCTGGCCCCCCGGATCCGCGGATGACGAGACCGCCGCGTACAGAAGCACGGGCACGGGCACCGGCGAGGACGCGCGCGGCCGTGCGGCCGCAGGTGCAGATGCGATCGCGGATGCGGATGCGGACGCAAGTGCAGACGCATCCGCAGGTGCAGGGCCAGGTAGAGGCGCAGACCTCGCTGGCGGCGCGGGAGCGAGCGCAGGCGGCGGAGCCGGACCCGGCGGCGGGGCCGAACCTGACGGCGGCGCAAGCCCGAGGGTAGGCGCAGGCCCAGGGACGAGCGCGGGCGCAGGCTTTGGCGCGGATCTGGGCGCGAGTGCAGGCGTGGATATGGGCGCGGATGCGGGTGCGGGGCGGGGAAAGGCGGTGCTGGCCGGGGTGGGAGCCGTGACTGTCGCTCTGGCCGTGGTCGTCGCGGTGCTCATGCTGCGGCCCACCGACCGGTCGTCCACGGCCTCCGGCCCACCGTCCGGATCCGCAGGGCCGCTCGGATCCCCAGGATCGTCCGCGACCCCATCCGGACCAACGGGACCGTCCGCATCAGCGGGACCGTCCGCATCAGCAGGCCAGTCCGCATCCGCGCAGCCGACCGGATCTCCGAGCGCGGCCGGAACGCCACGGGCGTCCGAGCCGGGGTCTCCGAAGGCGGGAATGGGGTTGCGGACGGATGCGGACATCCCGCCTCAGTACCGGGCGCTGATCATCCAGGCGGGCACCTGGTGCCACGACGTCGCGGGTCTGTCGCCGGCGCTCGTGGCCGCTGTAGTGAAGGCGGCCAGCGACTTCGACCCCGATCTGAGCGACCCGGCCGCCGACGAGTTCGGCATCGCCAGATGGACCCCCAGAGTCCTCCAGTACTGGCAGCCCAACGGAATCAACGACCCGATGCCGAAGCCGCCCTTCTCCCCCGAGCTGTCCCTGCCCGCGATGGGCCGCTTCTTCTGCGGGCTCGGCCCTCAGATCGCCGACGTACCAGGGGATCCGGCCGCCAAGCTGGCCGCTCTCTACGTGTCCGGCGTGGTGCCGGTGAGGCGGGAACAGGGCGTGCCGGCCAAGTGGAAGGCGCACGTACAGCAGGTCCTGAAATATCGGGACCAATATCAGTCCTGACGGCCACCCCCGACCACCAGCGCCAGCGGAAGCGACGGCAGTGGCACTGGCACTGGCACTGGCACTGGCACTGGCACTGGCAACGACAGCACTACCTGGCCGCGCACCGGGCGAGTCGTCACGGCAGCAGGCGCAGGTCGGCGTCCGTGACCAGGTCGAAGCGGAGGGCCAGGTTGATCAGCGCCGCCCGCTGCCAGTCGGCCTTGCCGCCCTCGTCCGGCTGCTTGACCCTGAGCTTGGTCGCGGCCAGGTAGTCGATGTGGAAGTTCACCCCGCTCCTGGTCAGCTGATGCCCCGCCAGCCGCTCGATCAGTTGCGGCACCGTCGGGACGACCGTGCTGGACGGGTCGTGCAGCCGTGCCTCGCAGAGCGCGACCAGGATGAGGAAGTACTTGGCCGTCCTGTCCAGCGGGAAGACGCCCCTCGTCGTCGCGCCCTGGCCGGGGACCGCCGCCGCCGTGCCGTACACGTGCTCGGGCGCGAACACCAGGAAACCGGTCGTGCCGTGTTCGGCCGGCAGGATCACCCGCGAGAACTCGAACGGCACCGGCATCCCCATCCGCAGCGGCGCCACCTTGACGAACTCGCCGCCGCCCTCCGGGTTCTCGACCACGTACGTGCGTTCGGCGCTGAGGTTGCTGATGAGCCAGTAGTCCTCGACCGCCTGGATGCGCCCGGCCAGCCGCGACACGGCCCGGTCGGCCACCACGATGTCGACCGGGACATCGTCGGCGCCGCGGCCGAATGTGGCGGTTTCGCCGGGCTTGAGGTCGGCTGCCACGGCCGTGTCGGTCTGGATGAGTACGGTACGCATGCGCATGGTTGTAGGTCCTAGTCGGCGATACGACCAGCTATAAGGTTCCAGGGGCTCCAGATCGAGACCGGCTACAGGGCTCCAGGGGCTACCAGATCGCCGGTCGCCGGTCGCCCCAGAAGCCGCCCCTGGCCGACTCGACCTGGGCCGACAGCGAGATCAGTGTGCCTTCGGCGCCCAGGCGGCCCGCCAGCATGACGCCGATCGGCAGCCCGTCGGCGGTCCAGTGCAGGGGCAGGTTCACGGCGGGCTGGCCGGTCACGTTGTAGATCGCGGGGAAGGCGGCGAACCTCTTCATCCGTTCGAACGTCTCCTCGACGTCGTCCACGTCCTCGAACCAGCCCACCGGCCGCGGCGGCTGTGTGACGGTCGGCGTGAGCACCGCGTCATAGGCGTTGGTCACCGTGAGCGCCGCCCTGGTGGCCAGCTGCAGAGCAGCCTGGGCCTGCAGGAACGTCGGGGCAGGAGTGGCGAAGCCGTGCTCGCGCAGCCGCCTGGTGAGCGGCCGGAGAAGATCGACCTGGTTCTCGGCCACGGGGTGCATGCAGGCGAAGGCGTACCACATGACGGTGAACTGCGGCACGGTCTCCGGCCCGAACGGCGGCTCGATCTCGACGACCTCGTGGCCGAGCGCGGCCAGCGTCGCGGCGGCGGCCTCGTACGCGGCGAGCACGTCCGGATGGACGTCGGCCCCGGGTACGACCGGCCGGGCGTAGCGGGCGATGCGCAGCCGACCAGGATCGCGTCCGGCGCAGGCCAGGAACGTGCCTTCGTGCGGCGGCGCGAGGTAGAGGTCGCCGGGGTTGTTGTGCGCCATCACGTCGAGCAGCGCCGCGGCGTCGGCGACGGTACGGGCGAGGGGGCCGTTCGTCGACAGGCCCGCGAGGTCGGGGATGATCGGCGCGAAGCTGATCCGGCCACGGGTGGGTTTGATGCCGAACAGCCCGCACACCGACGCCGGGATGCGGATCGAACCGGCCCCGTCGCTGCCCTGCGCGGCCGGTGCCAGCCCGGCGGCCACGGCCGCGGCGGCGCCGCCGCTCGACCCGCCCGCGGACATACGAGGATCCCATGGCGAGCGAGAGGGCGGCGAGAGAGCGGTCTCGGTGTAGCAGGGCAGGCCGAACTCCGGTGTCGCGGTCTTCCCCAGCATCACTGTGCCCGCGTCACGCAGGCGCTCGACCACCGTGTCGTCCACCGGGGCGACGAAACCCCGGTATGTCGACGACCCGAACATGATGGGCACGTCCTTCACCAGGTTAAGATCCTTTATGGGGATCGGCACTCCGGCGAGGGGTCCGTCTGGCAGCTCCTTGGTCAGACGGTGCGCCTGTTCGAGGGCTCTCTCGGCGGTCACCGTCACATACGCACCCACCTGTGGATCGATTCGCTCGATCCGATCGAGGTAGTGCCGCGTGAGCTCGACCGGCGAAATCTCCTGGTCACGGATGGCTTGCGCCTGCTCGAGCGCCGAAAGCTCGTGAAGTTCTCGCACGCTACCGCACACTAGGCATCTCTAGAGAAGAACGTAATAGATACCCGGAAAACGGGCGTAGAACACGGTGAGCTGGGCCATAAAACTATGGACAAGGCAGCACTAGGAATCGACAAGAATCACGGGCTACGGTGAGTTACGTGGACTCCGACCATCAGCGAGAAGACGGTCACAACTCCTCACCCATCTGGGTGAGTGACCGACCCGAAGGCGAGCCGGCCCCCGCGAAGCAATCGGCGCCCACGTCAACCTACGCGCCCATCGAGCGCGCGTCGTTGCGCAGCCTGCTCCAACAGCCACGCTTCCGCCGCATGCGCAACCGCGCCGTGCTGGCGATCCCCGTTGGCGTGGTCGTGGGCATCCTCGTGGGCGACTGGCGGGTAGGCGTGACCGCAGGCGTGATCGCGGCCATCCTCGACACTGTCTACCGAGCGCGGTCCAACTCGACCGTGCCGGCCTGGCGCCGTGCCTCCATCGCGGAACGCCGCACCGAGACCCAGCTACGTAAGCTCGAACGCAACGGCTATCGCACGCTCCACGCGCGGGCGATACCGGACAGCGAGGCCCAGATCGACCACCTCGTGGTGGGCCCGACGGGCGTCTACGCGGTCGACTCCGAGAAGTGGGACAAACGGCTGCCCGTACGCGTCCAGATGGGCAAGAAGCTCTTCCATGGGCCGTTCGACATGAAGCCACGTCTCACCGAGGCCAAATGGGAGGCTTCGCGGGCCAGCGAGCTGATCAGCGAGGCCTACGGCAAGGAGATCTCCGTCGTGCCCTCGCTGGCCATCTACGGGCCGCCCGTGCCGTGGAAGATCATGACGATCCGCGGCGTGGACGTCTACGAGGGCGGCCGGGCCCGCAAGTGGATCACCAAGCGCGAGCGGGCGCTGACCAAGGCGGAGATCGACCGCCTGCACGACATCGCGGCCCAGGTCCTGCCCGCGAGATACGGCGAGGGCTGACCCAACCGAGCTTTCAAGGCACGCCCGCCGGCAGTCCGGCGGGCGTGCCTTCGGCGGTTCCGGAGGCACGCCACCGGCGGTCCTGACGGCGTGCCGGGCTCTGAGGCGTGCGGTCCTGACGGCGTGCCGGGTCCTGAGGTGTAGGGGGCTCACGCGTGGCCGGGGTCCACCCAGCTCGCCGCCGTACGCGTTCCGAGCGGTGGACAGTTGTCTCAGCAACCGGGCAAATGGTCGTACGATGTGAGGACTCGCAACGATGGGAGAAGTTCAATGCCCGCCCTCAGGTCTCGTACGGTCACCCATGGCAGGAACATGGTCGGCGCCCGCGCCCTCCTCCGGGCGACCGGCGTAGCCGGGAGCGATTTCGGCAAGCCCATCATCGCCGTGGCCAACAGTTTCACGCAGTTCGTGCCGGGCCATGTTCATCTGCGCGACGTCGGCGACGTGGTGTCCGCCGCGATCCGCGAGGCGGGGGCGATCCCGCGTGAGTTCAACACGATCGCGGTCGACGACGGCATCGCGATGGGCCACGGCGGCATGCTCTATTCGCTGCCGTCGCGCGAGCTGATCGCCGACGCCGTCGAGTACATGGTCAACGCCCACTGCGCCGACGCGATGATCTGCGTCTCCAACTGCGACAAGATCACGCCGGGCATGCTGCTGGCCGCCTTCCGGCTCAACATCCCGACGATCTTCGTCTCGGGCGGGCCGATGGAGGCGGGCAAGACGCCCGGCCGCAAGCTCGACCTGATCGACCCGATGGTCGCCGCCGCCGACAGCAGCGTCTCCGACGAGGAGCTGCTGGAGATGGAGGAGAACGCCTGCCCGACCTGCGGGTCGTGCTCGGGCATGTTCACCGCCAACTCCATGAACTGCCTGGCCGAGGCGATCGGCCTGGCGCTGCCCGGCAACGGCACGATCCTGGCCACGCACAAGGCGCGCAAGAACCTTTTCGAGGACGCCGGGCGCCAGCTCGTGGAGATCACCCGCCGCTACTACGAGGACGGCGACGAGTCGGTGCTGCCGCGCTCGATCGCCACCAGCGAGGCCTTCGAGAACGCGATGGCGCTGGACGTGGCGATGGGCGGCTCGACCAACACGATCCTGCACATCCTGGCCGCGGCCCGCGAGGCCGAGGTCGACTTCGGGCTCAAGGAGATCAACGAGATCTCCCTGCGCGTGCCGTGCCTGTGCAAGGTGGCTCCGGCGACGAACAAATACCACGTCGAGGACGTGCACCGCGCGGGCGGCATCCCGGCCATCCTGGGTGAGCTCGACCGCGCCGGGCTGCTCCACCGCGACGTGTCGACGGTCAACGGCACCACGCTCGGCGAGACGATCGCCGCCTGGGACCCCCAGTCGCCCACGGTGCGGCCCGAGGCCGTGGAGCTGTGGCACGCGGCACCGGGCAACGTCCGCACGGTCAAGCCATACTCGCAGGACAACCGCTGGGACTCCCTCGACCTCGACCGGGCCGAGGGCTGCGTGCGCGACCTGGCGCACGCCTACAGCGCCGACGGCGGGCTCGCGGTGCTCTACGGCAACATCTCGCGTGACGGCGCCGTGGTGAAGACGGCCGGGGTCGACGAGTCGATCTGGAAGTTCAGCGGGCCGGCGGTGGTGTTCGAGTCGCAGGAGCAGGCGGTCGAGGGCATCCTCGGCGACCGGGTCAAGGAGGGCGACGTGGTCGTCATCCGCTACGAGGGCCCGAAGGGCGGGCCGGGCATGCAGGAGATGCTCTACCCGACGTCGTTCCTCAAGGGCCGGGGCCTGGGCAAGGCGTGCGCGCTGGTCACCGACGGCCGCTTCTCCGGCGGCACGTCCGGGCTGTCGATCGGGCACGCCTCTCCGGAGGCGGCCGAGGGCGGCATGATCGCGCTGGTCGAGGACGGCGACACGATCGAGATCGACATCCCCAACCGGTCGATGGAGCTCCGGGTCCCCGAGGCCGAGCTGGCGGAGCGCCGTACGCGCCTGCTCGCCGACCTGGGCGGCTATCGGCCCCGCGACCGCAACCGGCCGGTCAGCGCCGCCCTCCAGGCGTACGCGGCCATGACGACCTCGGCCTCGACGGGCGCGTCGCGCGATCTCTCTCAGCTGTCTCGATAAGTCTTCTTTACGGCAGGCACGGTTGGCCCCATCCGCCGTGCCTGCTGAGGTCTGTCCAGGGGCACGCTCCTCCGGTTCACCGGCTGAGCGCCGTGACGTGCGTCTTGTTGGCCATGGCTTCCGTCAATGGTCGGCCGTGGCTTCCGTGCCTGGCCTGCCGTGACTTCCGTGCCTGGCCTGCCGTGACTTCCGTGCCTGGTCAGCCCTGGCTTCCGTCCGCGATGGCGTGCGACCTCCGCCCGTGGGGACGTGGCGAGTTCCGTCAGCGTGGCCTGCGGCTTCCATCAGTGGTGGCATGGCGGCTTTCGCCAGCCGTGGCGTGGCATCTGACGAGCCTTATCCGTTCGATACAGGGTGCTTACCAGCCGTACAGGCTTTCGAAAACTGTCGGTGGTCGTCTCTATTGTGGGGGTATGGCTACAGGCGTGAACTCCCACACTCGCCCGCTGACCACCGCCGAGATCGCTGCCCTCGCCCTGTCCCTCGCTCATCTGGGGTCCGGTCCGCAGGCCGTCACCGCCAGGCGCGGTCTGCAGCACGCGCTCGAGCACCTGGAGCTCGACGATGATGTCATCGCCACCACCCTCACGACGCTCACCGAGCCGCTGCCCGTGGACATCGCGTCGCGGGCCAGGCTCATCGCGGACGCCATCACCAGCAGGCTGATGATTCGTCTGCACTATCGGGATGCTTCAGGACATGTCACGGCTCGGGATGTCGAGCCGGTGACGTGCCTGGTGCATCGCGAATACTGGTATCTCGTCGGGATCTGCCGGATGCGGCGGGCCATCCGGGCGTTCCGGTTCGACCGGATTCTCGCGGTCGAGCCGACGCTGACCCCATCCCGGCCGCACCTGGCCGACCGGTTCCTGCCGTTCCAGCGACGCAAGCGGGCTCGCGCCGCCTAAGGAGCGTCCCTCCCGAAGGCCGGGCGGGACTCACAGCGCCTGGCGAGCACCCTGCCCGCATGGCTGGCGAGGCACGCGTCACGTGAGGCGTGCCCCGCCGGAAGACTGGGTCGAGGCTCGACCCGTCGCGCCCAAGCCGTCGGCGCGGTGGGTCGGCCTGATGGCCTGCGGCACCGCGGGGCAGGCGTGGGCGGCCACTGAAGCCGACCGCGGGGCGGGCTTGGGCGGCCGACAAAGCCGGACGACCTGCGGCGCCCTAACCGGGCTGCCCACGTCCGGCGGTCCCTAACCGTCGACGCGGCGGGTCGGCCGGTGAAGCCGGGCGTCAGCCGCAGCATCCCCCGCCGCAGCAGCCGCCCGAGCTCGGCGCGGCGGCGCCGCCGGTCATCGCGACCGTGGAGAGCAACCTGACGGTGTCGTCGTGCCCCTCGGGGCACGCGGCCGCCTCGTCGGAGGCGGCCATCGGACGGGTCACCTCGAAGGTCGACCCGCAGGCACGGCAGCGAAAGTCATAGCGCGGCATGCCCCCAAGACTACGGCAAACCAGGCTTCGGCAAAGGTCCGAAGGTCACCTGGGCGTAGTCGTGGACGGGCTCGTAGCCGATCGACCGGTAGATGGCGTTGCTCGTCGGATTGGCCAGGTCGGCGAAGAGCACCACCTGCTCACAGCGCGTCTCCAGCGCCACCCGGCTGGCGAACGCGGTGACGGCGGCGCCGTACCCCTGTCTGCGGCAGGACGGCGGCGTGTACACCGGCCCGATGCGGCAGACGCCGCCCGCCGCGGGCGACAGGGCGGCCATCGACACCGGGACCCCGTCCGCCTCCCACATGAACAGCTGCCGCCCGGCCAGCCGGTGCTGGACCTGCTGGACGGGATCCCCCATGCCCAGGCCCACCTCCTCGCCGAACGCCTGGAACCAGGCGACCAGCAGGGGAAAGTCGGCGACACCCGCCAGGCGGCCGTGGCCGGCCGTGTCGGGGACGACCAGGGTGCCGAGGCGGTAGAGGCGCTCCGACAGCACGGAGCGGGGCTCGCCGAGCACCTCGGAGAGCGCGCCGGTCAGCTCCAGCGGGCCCCGGACCTCTGTGATCTCGCCCCGCCACGCCGTGACCAGGGACGCGATGGACTCGACCGGCATGCGGGCCAGGGCCATCGGAAGCGGCGGCGTGCGGAAGGCCGCCCCCCGGACTTCGCCGTCGGTGGTCCACCAGCCGAAGGAGGCGTCACCGGCGGGCATCCCGGCGCGGATGTTGGCCAGCACCGTCAGCGGCACCGTGTTGCCCACGGGGTCGGCGAGCAGGAACGCCTCAGCGGCGCTCGCGTACTCCTCGACGTCGGCGGTGAAGGTCCACATGCCCTGGAATCCTGCCAGGAGCCGTGAAGCACGACAAAGACATTTCGGGCCCGGATCCCAGGGATCCGGGCCCGAAGGTCAGGCAGCCGCTTCCAGGTAGGGCGCCCATTGGGGATCGCCGACGAGCGAGGCGCCGATGAGCCGCCAGTGAGCGCCCCGTGGCACCGCCGGGGCGACGCGCAGCGTCCACCCCAGCTCCTCCAGGAACTTGTCGGCCTTCCTGTGGTTGCACGGCGTGCACGAGGCGACGCAGTTCTCCCAGGTGTGGGCGCCACCCCTGGACCGGGGGATGACATGGTCGATGGTCTCGGCCCGCAGGCCGCAGTAGGCACAGCGGTAGTCGTCGCGCCGCATGAGCGCGGCCCTGGTCAGGGGGATGCGAGACCGGTAGGGAATACGGACGTATCTGCGCAGCCGGACCACCGAGGGCACCTCCAGCGTGCACGTCGCGGAGCGCAGGACCGCGCCCCCGCCGTCACGATGGACGATGTCGGCCTTCTCCCGCAGCACGAGCACGATGGCTCGGTGCAGCGACAGAGTGGTGAGTGGCTCGTAAGTAGCGTTGAGCAGCAGGACTTGGCGCGTCATCGGGCCTCTCCCTGCTGCATGGGTATCAAGGGGGACATGCCGTGGCATGTCCCGGCTGTCGGCCCCTCCTGGGGCACTGGTGCTTCCGTCACGTGGACCTCCGCCGGACGGCCCAGCGGATGGTCACCACGGCACCGTCCTGTCACCAAGTCTGGCGTTTACCGCGTGGTCCCCGCCACCCCATAACCCCCAGCCGGAATGACCAGAGGGACGCACGGTACGTTTTATGCCCACTTCACCAGGGCTTTACGCGCCCTGCTTGGCAGTAGGGTTCGGGCATGACGCGAGAGCCTTACCCCACAGCACGCCGCGAGGAAAGCGCCGAGATTTTGCACAACACTCCCGTCGCGGACCCCTATCGCTGGCTTGAGGATCCCGACAGCCCGGAGACGCAGGGATGGCTGCTCGCGCAGGCCGACCTGTTCAAGCGGCAGAGCAAGCCGCAGCGGTTCGGGGACCGCATCGCCGAGCTGCTCAGGTCGGGCTCCGTGGGGGTGCCCGCGTGGCGCGGCGACCGCCACTTCTTCAGCCGCCGCACGCCGGACCAGGAGCACGCGGTCTACTACGTCGCCGAAAAGGATGGCGGCACCGAGCGGGTCCTGATCGATCCCATGGCCATCGACCCGTCGGGCCTGACCACGCTCGACGCCGTCCAGCCCGACAAGGAGGGCCGCCTGCTCGCCTACCAGATCTCGGTGGGCGGCAACGAGGAGTCGGTCCTCTACGTCATGGACGTGGCCACCGGCGTCCGGGTCGAGGGCCCGATCGACCGGTGCCGCTACTCGCCCATCGCGTGGCTGCCGGGCGGCGAGGCGTTCTACTACGTACGCCGTCTGCCGAGCACGGAGCTGCCGGAGGGCGAGTCGCAGTTCCACCGCCGCGTCTACCTGCACCGCGTCGGCACGTCCACCGAGGACGACGTGATGATCTTCGGCGAGGGCCTGAAGATGACCAACTACTACGGCGTCTCGGTCTCCCGTGACGGCCGCTGGCTCCAGATCTCCGCCAGTGAGGGCACGGCGCCGCGCAACGACCTGTGGGTGGCCGACCTGACCGCGTCCCCGCCTGACAGCCCTGACCTCCAGGTCGTGCAGGAGGGTGTGGACGCCCAGACGGGGCTCTCGTTCGGCCGCGACGGCAGGCTGTACGTCCACACCGACCGTGACGCGCCGCGCGTCCGGATCTGCGTCACCGACCCGGAGACGCCCGGCGTCGACAACTGGCGCGACCTGATCCCGGAGGACTCCGAAGCGGTGCTGTCCGACTTCGCGATCCTCGACGACCTTGAGCGCCCGGTCATGCTGGTGGGCTGGACCCGCCACGCGATCAGCGAGATCACGGTGCACGACCTGGCCACCGGCGAGCGGATCGGCGAGGTGCCGGCCCCCGGCCTCGGCTCGATCGGCGGCATCTCCGAGCGTCCCGAGGGCGGCCACGAGGCGTGGTTCGGCTACACCGACAACACCACGCCGCCGACCATCCAGCGCTACGACGCCAGGACCGGCGAGACCACGCTCTGGGCCGCCTCACCGGGCGTGGTGGACGTGCCGCCGGTGCGTACGTCCCAGGTCGTCTATCAGTCCAAGGACGGCACCGACGTCCGCATGCTGGTCATCTCGCCGGTCGACGGCGAAGGGCCGCGCCCGACCATCCTGTACGGCTACGGCGGCTTCGGGCTGTCCATGACCCCCGGCTACTCCGCCTCGGTGCTCGCCTGGGTGGAGGCGGGCGGCGTCTACGTGATCGCCAACCTGCGCGGCGGCGGCGAGGAGGGCGAGGACTGGCACCGCGCCGGCATGCTCGGCAACAAGCAGAACGTCTTCGACGACTTCCACGCCGCGGCCGAGCACCTCATCGCGACCGGCGTGACGACGTCCGAGCAGCTGGCCATCTCCGGCGGCTCCAACGGCGGGCTGCTGGTGGGCGCGGCGCTGACGCAGCGTCCCGAGCTGTACTCGGCCGTCGTCTGCTCCGCGCCGCTGCTGGACATGATCCGTTACGAGCAGTTCGGGCTGGGGGCGACCTGGAACGTCGAGTACGGCTCGGCCGCCGACCCCGAGGGGTTCGGCTGGTTGTCGGCCTATTCGCCGTATCACCAGGTCCGCGAGGGTGTGGCGTACCCCGCGACGCTGTTCACGGTCTTCCAGTCGGACACGCGCGTACACCCGCTGCACGCGTGGAAGATGTGCGCGGCGCTGCAGCACGCGTCCACGGGTGAGGGGCCGATCGTGCTGCGCAACGAGACCGAGGTGGGCCATGGCGCCCGTTCGATCAGCAGGTCGGTCGATCTGTCCGCTGACACGCTGACCTTCCTGGCCCGGCACACCGGCCTGTAGCCGCTACAGGCCGGTAGCCGAAACAGGCCTATAGCCGAAACAGGCCTATAGCCGAAACAGGCCTATAGCCGAAAACAGGAGCGTCAGCGGGGGAAGATGACCGTCCGGTGGCCGTCGAGCAGCACCCGCTGCTCGGCGTGCCACTTGACGGCCCTGGCCAGCGCCACGCACTCCACGTCCCGCCCGATCGCCACCAGGTCCGCCGGGGAGTGACTGTGGTTCACCCGGGCCACCTCCTGCTCGATGATCGGCCCCTCGTCCAGGTTGGACGTGACATAGTGCGCCGTCGCGCCGATCAGCTTGACGCCCCGGTCATGTGCTTGGTGGTAGGGCCTGGCGCCCTTGAACGACGGCAGGAACGAGTGGTGGATGTTGATCGCCCGGCCCGCCAGCTTCTCGCAGAGGTCCTCCGACAGCACCTGCATGTAGCGCGCCAGCACCACCAGCTCCACCTGGTAGTGCTCGACCAGCGCCAGCACCTCCGCCTCCTGCCGGGCCTTGGTCTCGGGGGTGACGGGCAGGTGGTGGTAGTCGATGCCGTACGACTGCGTCAGGGGCCGCAGGTCGGGGTGGTTGGACGCGACGGCGACGATCTCGATGTCCAGGGCCTTGGCGCGCACCCGGTAGAGCAGATCGTTGAGGCAGTGGTCGAACTTGCTGACCATGATCAGCACCCGCGGCTTCCTGGCCACGTCGCGCAGCTTGATCTCCATGCCGAACTCCGGCGCCAGGGCGGCGAAGGCCGCGCGCAGCTCGTCCTCCGGCAGCGGCGCCGCGAACTGGACCCGCATGAAGAAGCGCTGCGCCTCCTGGTCCCCGAACTGCTGACTCTCGATGATGTTGCATCCGTGTCCGGCCAGCAGGCCCGATACGGCGGCCACGACACCGGGCCGGTCGGGGCAGGACAAAGTCAGGATGTATTCGGCAGAGCTCATAGTTTCACTCTCGCGGGCAGGAGATCACCGGGTGGCTTCGGGTTGACCTGGGCAGACTACCTCTCAGCGGCGGACCCCACATCGCCGTACGGCCGGCGGGCAGCGCACATGGAGCGCCTCCCCCGCTAGACCGACCCGAATGGATGGAGTGCCCGCCTTTGGATGCTTCCGTACTGATCGCGATCGCCTGTGTGTTCGCGTTCGTGTCCGGGATGAACGACGGCGGCGCCCTGCTCGCGACCGGGCTCAAACTGCCCGCGATCCGTCCGGCGGTCGGCACCCTCACCCTGGTGGTGCTGATGGCGTTGGTGCCGCTGGTGACCCATCAGGTCGCGCGGACGTTCGTGACCCGGCTGGCCACCTTCCAGGGGCCGGGCGCGAAGATCGCGATGTCGGTCGCGGTGGTCGCCGCGCTGAGCGTGGTCCTGGCGCTGAGCGCGAAGGGCCTGCCGACCAGCCTCACCCTGGCCGTCGTCGGCGGCCTCACCGGGGCCGGGCTGGGCTGGGGGCTGCCGGTCTCGGCCGGGTCGGTCGCCCAGGTGCTGGCCTTCGCCCTGGCCGCGCCCGTCGTGGGCGGGCTGCTGGGCTGGGTGGTGATCCGGCTGCTGCTCCTGGTGACGACCGGCGCGGGGCTCCCACGCTGGCACTGGGCGGGCTTCCTGCTGCAGACCGTCGCCTACTCGGCCAACGACGGCCAGAAGGTGCTGGCCGTCCTGATGGTCGCGGGTGGCTTCTCGAACGCGCCGCTCCCCTACACCTCGCTGGTGGCGGTGCTGTTCGGGTTCGGCACCGTGTACGGCCTGCCCAAGGCGGGACGCACGCTGGGCCGGGAGCTCATCGTCTTCCGCCCCCTGCACGGCGTGACGGCCGAACTGGCCTCGGGCCTCGCGGTGATCGGCAGCTCGGCCCTGGGTATGCCGGTGAGCATGACACAGGCCATCGCCGGCGGACTGATCGGCGCCGGGGTGGCACAGGGTGCCGGCCGGGTCCGCTGGCACGCCGCCGTCAAGATCGTCGTCGCCTGGGTGCTGACGCTTCCGATGAGCGCGCTGGTGGCCGCGCTCGCGTCGTACGCGGTGAGGGGGGTGACGGCATGAAGCGGTTGCGAAGGGCCCAGGCGCTGCTGTCCGGACGCATGGACAGCGCGCTCACCGAGGCCCTGCTCGGTCAGCTGGCGGCGACCAAGGAGGGCGCCTGGCTGGCGATGGCCATGATCGGCGGGGAGGTGGGCCGGACGGGCGCCCACGAGAAGATGCGGGTGATCGAGCACCTCGGTGACCAGGAGCGGCGCACCCTGGTGGAGGAGCTCAAGTCGGCCCTGGTCACCCCGATCGACCGAGAGGACCTCTACCGCCTCTCCCGCTCGATCGACGACGTCCTGGACTCACTGCGCGACTTCGTGCGCGAGTCGCACCTGTATCGGGTGCCGGACCAGCTCCGCTTCGCGCCGCTGCTCGACCAAGTCATCGACGGCATCGACGCCCTGGAGAACGCCGTCCGCGACCTCGCCTCGCGCCCCTCGGCCGTGCTCCATGACGCGCTGGAGGCGAAGAAGACCGGCCGGTCCATCAGGCGCATGTACCAGTACGAGATCGCCCGCATCTTCTCGGGCGAGCTGACCTCCGACGCGATGAAGCAACGCGAGCTGGTGCGCCGCCTGGAGATCGTCGGCATGGCCATCGGCGAGGCCGCCGACGCCATCGCCGACGGTTCCATGAAACGCTGACCACGGTACGTGCGTGAGGAGGCCGCGTGGAGTCCCACCAGATCAGCAGTGACCGTCCGGCCGCGCGGGTGGTCTGCGTGGACGCCGAGGGCCGGGTGCTGCTCGTGCGATGGCATGACCACGTCAGCGGCGAGGCGATCTGGGAGCCGCCGGGTGGCGGGATCGACCCCGGCGAGACGCCCCTGGAGGCGGCCGCCCGGGAGCTGACCGAGGAGACCGGCCTGCCGGGGTTGGCCGTACGCGATCAGTGGGTGCCCGTCCATCGGGACTTCACCTGGCTCGGTGTGCGGTACGTGAAGACCGAGCCCTTCTACCTGGCCCGCTTCCCCAGGAAGGCCCCCGAGGTGGACCCGGGCGAGCTCACGGACGAGGAGGCTCGGGCCTACCTCGGTTACCGGTGGTTCGCCGCCGACGAGCTGCCGCACGAAGTCGAGCCGCCCGAGCTGGCCGCGGTGATCGCCAAGCTGACGGGACCGGCCTGACGCACGGCCTCAGGTCCAGCCTCGTAGAGCCACCGGCGGCCTCACTCGCGATCAGAGGTCCAGCGTGAGGCCACCTGTGGCCACGGCCAGCTCGCCGTCATACGTCCGGGCGGCCGCCGCCAGCGCGGGCTCGGGCGGGGTGTCCGGCCACAGGTGGGTGAGCACCAGCCGGGCCACACCGGCGCGAGCCGCCGTACGACCCGCGTCGAGGGCGCTCGACAGGTAGGGCGCGTCCTCGTCGGGCACCTGTTCGGGATAGGTCGCCTCGGCCAGCAGCACGTCGGCGTCCCGGGCCAGCTCGGCCAGCTCGGGGGCGGGCCCGGTGTCTCCCGTGTACGCGACCACCCGGCCGCCGCCGGTCAGCCGGAGTCCCGCGTTGGGCACATGGTGCGGGAGCGACCAGGTGTCCAGACGGAAGGGCCCGATCTCGTACGGCTTGCCGGGAGCCAGGTCGTACGACTCGAAACTGCCGGCCAGCATGCGGGCCTTGTCCAGCGCGAGCACGGCGGTGAGGGCCTCAGGCGGCGCGTACACCGGCAGCGCGGCCGGCGGCGCGTCACCCAGGGCGCGGGCCCGCAGGAGGGGATTCAGGTCGGCGCAGTGGTCAGGGTGGCCATGCGTGACCAGCACGGCGTCGATCTCCTCGGCCGCCGTCGACATCAGCAGCCTGGGCAGGGTGGCGTAGCCGGGATCGATCAGCACCCGGAACCCGTCGTGCTCGACCAGGTAGCCGCTGCACGCCTGCCCGGCCGCCGGCCATGCCCCGCAGCCGCCCAGCACCGTGATTCTCACCATAAAAAGGGAAATATAGCGGGCTCAGGACGGGTAACGGTGGCCCAGCTCCGTCAGCGTGGCCAGCATCAGCCCGCGCAGCAGCTCGCCCGCCACCTTCTCGTGCTCGCCCTCCACCGGCAGCCCTTCGGTCACCCGAGTCAGGTAGTTCTCCCGCTCCCCCGGGTCGGTGTAGGGCTGCGCCGTCATCCCCACCACGACCGTCGCCCGGGTGCCGCCCCTGGGAAGCACGGCCACGGCATGGGTGCGCAGGCAGCTCTCGTCCGGCGCGCCGTACCAGCCGCACTTGATCCCGGCCTCCGGCGAGCTGAGCGCCTCGCGGGCGCCGAACGCCTGCTGGCCCGAGACCTGGCGCATCCAGTCGAGGACCGTGCCCGCCACCGGGTCGCCGGCGGCGGCGGTCTGGGCGAGCGCCGCGTAGGCGGTGGCGACCTCGTCGGCCGCCACCTCGACCGAGCCGAAGCGCGACGGATCCCCGTTGGGCGGCGCCCAGACGACGCCCGTGCGCTGGTAGATGTCGTCCAGGATGACCCGCGGCCCGACCGCGAGCCAGAGGTTGAGCGTGTCGGCGTTGGACGAGACGACCACCGCCGGCTCCGCGTGGCGACGCCAGCGCTCGGCGTCGGGGATGTGCGCGGCCGCCACCCACGCGTACAGCGGCTTGAGCAGCGAGGCGCAGCGCAGCCGGGCCAGGCCGGAGCGGACGCTCACCGCGCGGGCGGGCGGGCCGCCATAGCCGCGCCTGATGCCCGCCGCCTGAGCGCTGGCTCCTTCCTGGAGGTCGCGCAACAGCTCGTCAAAGGCCACGGGTCCAACCGTAGCCGTAGGAGGGGCTCTGCCAGCGCCCTTCGTGCCACTCCGCGCCCGGCGGGTCGCCGGATCAGGGCCCGCGCCACCACCAGGCCACCACGATCGCGACGAGCACCAGAGCCGGGACGCCGAGCGACACGAGCAGCCGCCTGCCCTTGGCGACCTCCGTGTCCGTCGCGAAGGCCGCCACGGCACCCGCCAACGCGAACGCCACCGCCGACATCACCACGTGGGCGAACCTGGACGACGAGGACGGAAGCACCTCACCCGCCACCCTGATCACCATCAGCATGGCGGCCGTCACAAAGGCGACGCGGAAGCCTGGGCGTACCTCCACCCGGTTGAGCACCACGGCCGACAGGGCGAACGTGCCCACGGTGATCACCAGGAGGGTGCCCAGCGCCGGAGGCAGGCAGTTCCACGCCTCACAGCCGACGGCCGTCCATCCGATACGGGCGGTGGCCCACCAGAGAACGCCCAGGGCCGCGTAGACCGCCGCCGCCCTGGCCGCCCGTTGCTTCGGCATCCCTACATACTGGCCGATGCTCTGCGAAAGCGCCGATGCCCAACATGCTGCCCCATGCTCTACATGACCGCCGATGCCCTACACGCTGGCCGACCGGAGACGGGCCGCGCGCTCGTCGTCGGCCGCCGCCTCGGCCGGGTGGCCGAGGGCCCGATGGACCACGGCGCGGTTGTCGTAGAGGGTCGGCTGCTGGGGTTCGAGCGTGATGGCCTGCGTCAGGTCGGCCAGCGCGCCCACCCAGTCCCCCGACTCGTACCGCAGCACGCCGCGGTTGCCCCAGGCCGACGCCAGCTCGGGAGCCGCGCCAACCGCCAGGTCCAGCGCCCGGCGGGCCTCGCCCAACCGGCCGGCCGCGGTCTCCAGCTGGCCCAGCACGACCAGCAGGTACGGGTTGCCCGGCGACTGACCGAGCCCGACCGTCACATCGGCCCTGGCCTCCTCGTCCCGCTCCAGCATGGCCAGCAGGCCCGCCCGGTTGATGTAGGCGTCGAGGTAGTCCGGGTCCAGCTCGATCACCCGGCCGAGGTCCATGAGGGCGCCGTCGAGGTCGTCGCGTACGACGCGCAGCTCGGCCCGGTTGTAGTACGCCTCGGGCAGCGGCGGCCCGGCCCGCATCGCCCACTCGTAGTCGGCCAGCGCCTCCTCGTGCCGCCCGAGCCGGAAGAGCAGGTTGCCCCGGTCGAGGTAGTAGTCGGGGAACATCGGGTCGATCGCGATGGCCGCCCCGTACTCCTCCAGCGCCTCCTTGACCCGCCCGAGCGAGGCCAGCAGCTGGGCGCGGTTGGCCAGCAGCACCATCCGGTGCACCGGGTGCCGCTCACCCAGCTCGCGGGCCAGGTCGAGGGCGGAGTCCACCAGCGAGAGCGCGGCCTCGGGACGGCCCTGGCGCAGCTCGATCAGCGCGAGCCCGTTGCGGTCGAAGCCGAGTTTGAAGGCGCGTTCCATGGGGTCGGGCAGCAGGCTGGAGATGGCTATCGCCTGGTTGATCCAGCCCGTGGCCCGGCCCAGGTCGCGCTGGGCGGCGTCAGGGTGGCGGGCGTCGAGCATGGCGGTGCCGTACGCGCTGGCGGAGTGGACGGCGGGGTCCTGGCTGGAGCGGCGGGCGGCCTCCCACAGCACGCGGGCCTCGAGCGTCTGGCCGAGCGCGCCGAGCGCGGTCGCGGTGCGCTGCGCGAAGAGCCACCACCGGTGGCTGCCGGGCTCGGTGCGCGTGAGGCCGAGCTGGCCCAGCTCGACCAGCGCGTGCAGGAAGCCCTCCCTCGTGCAGCGGTCGACGAGCTCCCACAGCTCCTCGGCATCGCGCGAATCCTCGGGAGGCTCCGGCCCGCCGGAGTAGACCATGATCGTCAGGATGTCCGGCGGGATCCTGCGCATCAGCACGTCGAGCAGTTCGGCGTCGGTGGGATCGGCCGCGTCGGCGTTGCACACCGCCAGCGTGCGGCCGGGCGGCACCACCGCGCGGACGAACTCCGCGATCCCGTTGGCCAGCCGCAGTGAGCGGCGCGGCGCGGGCACCAGAATGCGCTCGTCTTCGGACAGCCCCGCGTCCAGGGCCATCCTGCGGAGGGGCACCCGGTCGCACAGACCGGGTGCCACTGCTCGGATCTCGATGTCATGGGCCGCCACGAGCTCCTTGGAGCTGTCCAAGGCGGCGGGGACCAGGTGGTGCAGCAGCGCGGATCCGACGGTGTAGGGGCCCAGGGGCCGTCTGTGCCCGTCGATCACCGGCATCAGCAGGTGTACGGCCTCCCATCGGTCGGGCGGGGCCCCCTGAGCCCTGAGATGGGATCTCCCCTCGATCACCCCTTATGTATGACGCTGGAGGTCCCGGCGAGCCTCGCGGTGCCAGGCTTGCGGACGACGATGCGCTTCATGATGAACCTCTCCACTTTTAGGTTGATTCACCACTATCGGACACTTCAGCGAATATCAAGATTTCTGGCGAATAAGTGAGCAGTCAATCAATAAGAACCTCTGGTTTTTTGACGGTGATTAGTGGCCTATTGGGACCGAAACCAGCGGGAGATTGACACCGACCTCTTCTGTCCAGATTCCTCGACCAACGCGCACAAACAACGGCCGACGAGCCCATCCGACGGGCAGCCGTCGTGGGAAAGGTTCTTCGCTCGGACGATGTTGGTGGCCTGCTCGATCAACCGATCGAGACTGGGCTCCCTCGCCCCCTTGTGCGCGTCGTTCCACGGGCACGCCTCGGGGCGCGCACAGGCGGTCTTGGCGGGGTATGACACGGCGCGCCGCTCCAGCTTCAGCGGATCGTCCCGCTTGATCTTCAGGTCGGCCAGCACCCTCCTGGCCCTCCTGGTCACCACGACCAGGGCCCGGTCACCCACCTCTCGCGGCGAGCCCCTGCCGGGCACGGCCAGCAGCATCGCGGCCGCCATCAGCCCGCCGCCCACGATCATGCTCAGGCCCACCTGCTCGTGGAACCAGATCACCGCGATCGCCGTCACCCAGAGTGGCTGGGACGACATCAACACGGCGCTGGGGATGGCCGGCACGTGCGCCTGACCGTACGAGCGGGCCAGGAAGCCCAGAGCGCACGAGACGACGGAGAGGTGGGCGAGTATCCCCCAGTCGGACAGGGTGGCCGGCACCGCGAACCCGTCGCGCACGGCCAG
Source organism: Nonomuraea sp. CA-143628 (assembly GCF_050942315.1). Taxonomy (NCBI): domain Bacteria; kingdom Bacillati; phylum Actinomycetota; class Actinomycetes; order Streptosporangiales; family Streptosporangiaceae; genus Nonomuraea; species Nonomuraea sp. CA-143628. The sequence goes on along the minus strand of NZ_CP192072.1, from coordinate 3,130,983 downwards.
CACACCGGCCATGGCGCCGATCGTGGCGAGCTGGATGACGGTGAGCGCGTAGGCGTCGAAGACCTTCTCGCCGCCCGAGAGCCGGGAGAGCAACAGCGTGTGACCGGAGTAGAGAGCGGCGGCACCGAGCGTCACCCCGAGAGCGAGCAAGGAGATCTCCCGGTCCTCCGTGCCGCGCATCAACGTGAATACCGTCATGCCGGCCAAGGCGAGTCCCACGCCCACCCAGACCCGGCAGAGCACCTTGGCCCGGAACACCACCAGGGCCAGGATCGGGGTGATGACCACGTTGCACCCGACGGCGAACCCCGAGACCGCCGACGGGAGACTGTCGAGCGCGATGGCCTGGGCGCACTGCCCGACGCCGAACATGACCCCCAGGATGACCCCGTTGACCCAGGTCCCCCGCGGCAGGCGCCGGAGGCTGCGCGGCCGGAGCAGGAGGAGGGTGAGCGCCGCGAGGAGATAGCGCTCGGCGAGCAGGTCCTCGACGGGTAACCGGAGGATGAGATCTTTCATCAGCGGGAACGCCGACCCCCAGGCGGCGCTGACGAACAACAGGAGCACGGCTCCCAGGAGGGGCCGGGGAGCGGGCACAACGGCCATGCCAAAAAGCATCTCACTACAATCAGCAGCCATCGGTGTACAGGCAGCAGCCGGTGATGTTCCTCTACCACCGAGAGGAACGAGCCTCACCCGCGGGTGCGTACATCCCTATCCGCAGGAGTCCCTGGGGCACCATTTCCGTCACATCCGCTCGCCCGGAACGGCCGCGCGACTACGGAGTGTGCCTGCCCGCGCACTTCGGCCCGGGCAGGCACAGGGTTATGGCACTACGATTCGAGCGCGTCGGCCGACTCGGCGACCCGCTGGAGGTCGCCCTCCTCCGGCACAAGGCTCTTCTCGCCATAGACGACGACGAGGTCGCCGACCTGCCGCCGGGCGATCTCCCGCCAGCCATGGCGCTCGTACAGCGCCAGGGCGGCCCCCTGGTTGAGCGTCGTGTCTCCGCGAACGTGGTGGAATCCCAGCTCCACCGCCCGTTTCTCCAAGGCTCCCAGCATGGTGGCGCCGAACCCGCGCCGCTGGAAGCCCGGATGGACCCGCAGCCGGCACACCTCGGCCGTCTGCGAGTCGATGGGTCTCAGGCCGCCCATGGCCACGACCCGCGAGCCGAGCTCGCCGACGAGGAAGTCACCGCCGCACGCCAGGTAGAGCTCCTGGATGCGGGGGAAGTCGTCGTCGTAGTAAACACCGTCGCCCGGCGCCAGACCCACCTCGGCGAGGGAGATCCGGTGCAGGGCGAGGATGGTGTCGAGGTCAGACCAACGATAACGTCGGATCTTCAGCTTCATGCACTCCCTTCCCCGGTGGCCAGCTCAGAAGGACGCAGTTCCTCGAAGAACGCGGCCAGGTCGGGATGATTCGCGTCGCGCGCCCTGATCGCCTGTGCGAGCGCGACAGCCGGGCGCATGATGAAATCGGTGCGGTATTCGGGGCCGAGCAGGCGCATCGCCGCCCTGCCCATGACGATGGCCTCATCGACGTCCCCCTCGATCAGGCGGCACTGTGCGCGATCCAGCCTGATCAGCGTCTGGTCGATGATGTGATCCTGATATTTGTCGAGTGCCTGGTCGAGCACCACCTCGGCTTCGAGGGTCTGTCCGAGCTTCGTGAGCACGTCGCCCTGGTAGAAGTAGAGCTGCCGTTCGGTGTAACCGAAGGCCATGTCCTCACGCTCGTGCGATTTCATGTGCGAGAAAGCGTTCCTGGCCCGCGCCAGAGCGCGTTTGGCCTGGTCGACGACCTCCTTCTTACTGTCGACGCCCGAGATCATCGCCAGCGCGCGGGCCTCGACGACCGGCGCCATGGCCTGCGCGGCGCACGGTGTCTGGCCGGCCAGGTCGCGGCTCTTCTTGGCCAGGTTAAGCGCCTCGCGGGCGTCGCCGTAGTAGAGCGGGACGAGCGCCTCGCGGGCCGTCACCCAGGCGCGCAGCGCGCGGTCGCCGGTCTCGTCGGCGGCCGTGCGGCCGGTGCGGAAGAAGGAGCGGGCCAGCCGGTGGTCGCCTAGGTTGATCATGATCATGCCGCTCAGCCCGGACAGCTGCGCGGCCATGCGGCACAGGCGCTCCTGCAGGTCGATGGGCTGGCGGCAGGACATGGCGCTGTGGACGGCGCTGAGTTCGAGCAGCACGTCGCACAGCAGCCGCAGTGGCGCGGTGGTGGTGTATTGGCGCCCGAAGGCCAGCGTGGCCTCCTCCCACTGGTCGAGCATGGCGGGAGAGACGGTGGCCGACACCAGCATGGCGTCCATACGCCGCCTGATGCCCTCGCAGGCGCCCAGCACCGGGCCCTCGAACTGGCCTGCCTGGGGGCCCTTGGACAGCATGTTCAGGAGCGTGCGGCGCAGGATGTTCTCGTCCTCCTCGTCGGAGGGGGCCGGCGTCGTCTTCTCCGGCGGCACCAGCAGCTCGCGCTGCGGGCTCGCGGCGGGGAGCCGCTCCTTGACGTCGGCGGCGACCACCCCGGGCATCCGGTGGCCGTGGCCGCAGATGCACGGGCCCTCATAGCCGAGGGCGCCCGGCTCGACCCGGTAGACCGTGCAGAGGTAGTGGAGATATTCGGGGCCCGGCCGTTTGAGCCCGCTCTCGTAGGCGGACAGCAGGGTTTCGCCGATGCCGGGCTGGGTCTTGCCGTCGCGCTCGAACAGGGCCCTGACCTGCTCGATGACGTCGGCCAGGGCGATGCCGTGCGAGAGGCGATGTCCCTTGATCCTGGTCGTGCCGAACTGGGGTCCACAGTGCTCGTGGATCTCCTCAGCGATCTGAGCGGAGGTGCGCCCGGCCGCGAGCCCTCTGGCCCGGATCCGCCGCGCCATCTCCGTCTCTCTGTGCTGCCTGCCGGACATCCCGGCCCCTCTCACGCAAGTCCCGCCGGTCCGAAACTGCTAACTGAGCGTAGCGTTAAGGTCGCGCTGCGCCTACCAATGACTATGGCGCATTGATGAAGGGTTGGAAACGCCTTCTTGGAGGTTCCGGTTAAGGATCGTCCTCCGGCGGACTGTTTCTTATCACCCATGAGTGAGAACCGGCGCCCCGTGAGCAGAAACCTCGCGTTGCGCAGTCCGTTGACTTGAGTCATCTTTGGCCCACCAGCAACGATTCAAGGGAGGGACGAAAGGTGGGGGACGACAACTTCGGGCACCTGGAGCGTTTGGTGTCGGAACTCGACGCTCGTGGATTGCTCGCACGAGTGGTTCGGACCCAGAACGGGCGGGTGTTCGTCCGGGTGATCAACCCGAACGCGACCAGCCTGACCGAGAGCGTCACCTGCCGGCCCACTGCGGTCGCCGAGTTTCCGGACTGGTGGTACTGCTGGTCCTGGGGTGAGCGCATGCATACGGCCGATGACCCGGCTGGTGCGGCGACCAAGGTCGCACGCGTGCTCGCCGCCGTGGGGGAATGATGACGCGGTGGTCCGGGTGGAGCGCAGCCACCACGGCTCACCGCATCCATGGCGGCTTCTCGGAGCCGGCGGGGTGGTCGGTGCGGAGGGTCTCCTGCACACCGCAGGGGCTCTGGCCATCCCGCCGGTTCCGCTTCTCGCGGGACTCGTGCTTGTACGGCCAGCCAGCCGTACACAGGAGATGCCCTCCAGGTCCGCCTGGAGGGTGTTCGGGGGACCCCTCCCGGAAACGGCTTGGGACATGCTTCCGGGTGTGTGTCCCAGCCGAGCCGTACGTCACCGGAGCGTCAGGCCTCGCCCTCCGCGGCCCAAGGGGCCTGATGTCCCCGTCTTCCCCGGCGTGATGTGACTGCGGCCGGTTCGGTCGGCGGTATCTTTTTGAGCGTTCCGCTCGAAAAGTCCGTCGACCGAACCGCTTCCGGAAGGGGACCCAACCAGTGTTCCTGCTGGCAACGCCTACCACTCCTCCACCGAGTCCCCTGGACCCGTTGAAGATGATCAGCGATGTGGGTGAGGTCTGTGGGCAGGACAAGGTCATCTGCGGGTTCCTGCAAACCTTGATCCCGGTGGATTTCCTCGCCCCGCTCATCGCCACGCTCATCACGGTCATCCTGATCCTGATGCTCGCCCTCGTCGTGCGGAACATCGCCAAGCGCCTGATCACCCGGGTGGTCAGCCGCGCCGCCACCGGCGGCTCGATCACCGGCCGGTTCCGAAGGTCCGGCGCCGCGACCGAGGGCATCGACGCCCTGCTCCACGAGCGCCGCAAGCAACGCGCCGAGACGATGGGCTCGGTGCTCCAGCACATCGCCTCGATCGTCATCATGGGCACCGCCGTGCTGACCGTGCTCGACCGGCTGACGATCCCCATCGCTCCCCTGCTCACCAGCGTCGGCATCCTCGGCGTGGCGATCGGCTTCGGCGCGCAGGAGCTGGTCAAGGACTTCATCGCGGGCATGTTCATGCTGCTGGAGGACCAGTACGGCGTGGGCGACGTGATCGACGCGGGCGCCGCGGTCGGCACCGTCGAGGCGGTCACCCTGCGCGTCACCAGGCTGCGTGACGCCGACGGCCGCGTCTGGTACGTCCGCAACGGCACCATCACCCGGGTCGGCAACGAGTCGCAGGGCTGGTCGCGGGCCTACCTCGACGTCCCCGTCGCCTGGAACACCGACGTCACCACGGTCCGGGCCATCCTGGAGCATGTGGCCGAGGAGATCTGGGCCGACACCGACTTCCGCGAGACGCTCATCGTGGAGGAGCCCTCCGTGTTCGGCGTGGAGCAGCTGTCCGACAGCTCGGTGGTGTTCCGGATCTCCGCCAAGACGCTGCCGTCCAAGCAGGCGCAGGTCGCGCGGGAGCTCAGGCTCCAGGTCAAGTCCGCGCTCGACGCCGCGGGCATCCCCATGGTCGCCACCGCATAGGCTTGTACGGTGACTGAAACCTCCTTTTACGAGGCCGTCGGCGGCGAGGAGACCTTCCGGCGACTCGTACACCGCTTCTATGAGGGGATCGCGCAGGATCCGCTGCTGCTCCCGCTCTACCCCGAGGAAGACCTCACCGGGGCCGAAGACCGGTTGCGGGGGTTCCTCATCCAATACTGGGGTGGCCCCACCACCTACAGCCAGGAGCGCGGGCACCCGCGGCTGCGGATGCGGCACAACCCGTTCGTCATCGGCGAGGCCGAGCGCGACGCCTGGCTGCGGCACATGCGTGACGCGGTCGAGTCGCTGGAGCTGCCGCAGGAGCAGGAGACCAAGCTCTGGGACTACCTGGTCTACGCGGCGCACAGCATGGTGAACTCTCCGACATAGCGGGCATGACCGCCCCATGGACATCCCCTGGTGGCGTGATGCCGTCGTCTACGAGATTTATGTCCGCAGCTTCGCCGACGCCTCAGGAGACGGCGTCGGCGATCTGGCCGGAGTGCGCGAACGGCTGCCGTACCTGGCGGAGCTCGGGGTCGACGCGATCTGGCTGACCCCCTTCTATCCCTCGCCGATGGCCGACGGCGGCTACGACGTGGCCGACTACCGCGGCGTCGACCCGCTGTTCGGGACGCTGGACGACTTCGAGTCGCTGGTCGCCGACGCGCACCGGCTCGGGCTGAGGGTCCTCGTGGACGTCGTGCCCAACCACAGCTCCTCGGAGCACCCCTGGTTCCAGGCCGCGCTGCGCGGCGAGCACCGCGACCGCTACCTCTTCCGTGCCGAGCCGAACAACTGGCAGTCCACCTTCGGCGGCCCGGCCTGGACGAGGCTGCCGGACGGGCAGTATTACCTGCATCTGTTCGCCCCCGCCCAGCCGGACTTCAACTGGCGCAACCCAGAGATCCACCGGGAGTTCCTCGACATCCTGCGGTTCTGGCTCGACCGGGGCGTCGACGGGTTCCGCATCGACGTGGCGATGGGCCTGTACAAGGCGTGGGGGCTGCCCGACATCCAGGACCAGTCGTTCAAATCGGTCTCCCCGATCTGGGGCCAGCCGGAGGTGCACGAGGTCTACCGGTCCTGGCGCAAGCTGCTCGACGGCTATCCCGGCGAGCGCATGGCGGTGGGCGAGGTGTGGACGGACAGCTCCGAGGATCTGGCGCTCTACGTGCGCCCCGACGAGTTGCAGCAGAGCTTCAACTTCGCCTGGCTGCAGGCGCCCTGGTCACCGACCGCGTTCAAGAAGGTCATCGACGACACGCTGGCCGCGGTCCCGTTCGCCACGTGGGTGCTGTCCAACCACGATGTCGTACGGCACCGCACCCGCTACGACACCGCCGATCCGGGCACGGGTCTGATGCGGGCCAAGGCGGCGTTGCTCACGATGCTGGCCCTCCCCGGGTCGGCATATCTCTACCAGGGGGAGGAACTTGGACTCCCTGAGGTGGAGGATCTTCCCCCGGAGGCGCGGCAGGACCCGGTCTTCATCCAGTCGAAGGGCGAACTGGTCGGCCGCGACGGCTGCCGGGTGCCGCTGCCGTGGTCGGCCGACGGCGGGTCGTACGGGTTCTCCCCCGACGGGGTGGCGCCGTGGCTGCCGCAGCCGGCCGCGTTCGGGGCGTTCAACGCGGCCTCCCAGGCCGCCGATCCGGGATCGACGCTGTCCTTCTACCGCCGGGCCCTGGCCTGCCGCCGCGAGCTGGTGGGATCGCTGCCCTACACGCTGGAGTGGCTGGACTCCCCCGAAGGCGCGCTCTTCTTCACCCGCGGATCCTTGATCTGCGCACTCAACTGCGGCACCGAGCCGGTGCGGCTGCCGTCGCACAACGAGGTCCTGCTGCCCAGCGGGCCGCTCGACGGCGACCTGCTGCCGCCCGACACCGCCGTCTGGCTGCGTACGTCATCCTGAGCAGGCGTGCTTCATCCTGACGGCCGGAACTGGTGGCGTCCGTCAGGATGACGGCTGGGTCGCCTCCGGCTCCGCGGTGGCGTGCCGCTCGCCACGGGTGGGGATGACGGGCAGCGAGATCAGCGCGCACGCCAGTCCCGCCGCGAACCCGGCCCAGTAGCCCGTGGCCGTGATCAGCAGTCCGGCCAGCGGCGTGACGCCCAGGGACACGACGTTCTGGATGGTGTTGTGGGTGCCCAGCACCCGCCCCGCCCATCCGGGGCCGGCGAGCTCGCCCGCCGAGAGGTAGGCGAGCCCGTTCCCCGCCACGGTGATCACCGCGGCCAGCGCCAGCATGGCCGGGCCGAGCCACGACTCGGTGACCGCGCCCAGCACGAGCAGGGCCAGCACGGCCAGCGAGCCGAACGTCAGCAGCCGCAGCGGCGCCATCCGCAGGCCGCTCCGGTCGGACCAGCGGCCGACCGCGATGCGCACCGCCGCGCCGCCGATCGCCGCCACGCCGAAGAGCTGCCCCGCCCGTACGCCGTCCCAGCCGTAGACGCCGACCAGGCAGGCCACGCCGTACGTGCTGACGACGATCTGGGGCACCACGTGCAGCGCGCTGGTCGCGTGCACCCGCCAGAGCGCGGGCTGCCGGTACGGCGAGGCGGCCGGTGCCGTACGCGCGCCCGAGATCGCGTGCGGCGGCTCGGCCAGGAAGAGGGCGGCCAGGACGGCGGCGAGCAGGCTGACTCCGGCGCAGACGATGAACACCCCCGAGATGCCGTGGGCCCGCGCGATCGGCGGCAGGACGAACGCGGCGACGGCCATGCCGAGGGTGTAGGAGACCTGGCGCAGGCCCATCGCGACGCCGCGCTCCGGCGGCTCGAACCAGCGCAGCACGATCCGGCCGCCGCCGACCATGGCCGCCGACCCCATGGCCCCGGCCAGGGCGAGCAGCGGGACCACCGCCCAGATCTCGGTCACGAAGGCCAGAGCCGCGAACAGTACGGCGGCCAGCCCGACGCCGACGCCGAGCACCAGCCGCTCGCCCCGCCGGTCGGCCAGCATGCCCCAGGCGACCAGGGACAGCAGGATGCCGAAGCCGGGAGCGTTGCCGATGACCCCGGCGACCGGCAGCGAGACACCGAAATATCGCTGGATATCCGGCATGACGAGCGGCAGGCCGAACAGCCCCAGCGTGACGCAGGCGTGCGCGTTGACCCCCAGACCGAGCATCAGCCAGCGCTTCATGCCGACATGAACCGCCGCAGGTAGCCGAGTTCGTCGGAGGTGAGCCTGCGCGGCGCGGCACGTTCGACGTCGTAGGCGACGATCACCGAGGTGGCCCGGACGAACAGCTCCTCGTCGTCGCGGATCTCGTACTCCAGCGTGAACCGGACCGGCCTGATCTCGGTCACCCAGGTCTCCACCCGGACCGGCTCGGGCCGGAAGCCGAGCGGGCGCAGGTAGTCGATCTCGTGCCGGGAGACGACGAGCCCTTTGAAGGGGGCGTCACCCGACTTGTACGGATCGATGTGGAGCATCCCCAGCCGGGCGTCCTCCAGATAGTCGAAGAAGCGGACGTTGTTCACATGCCCAAGTGAGTCGATGTCCGCAAATCTCACCATTCGGGGGAAGATATGCCGCTGGGCTAGGGAATGTTCAACCACGCAGGCCACCGTACCCGTCCCGGTCAGGTGGCCTTGCTCCGGGCCGTACAGGCCAGCACGGTCAGGACCGAGATCGCGACCGTGCACCCGAGCGCCCACCGGTAACCGGTGACGAGCTGCTCGACCGCGAGACCGGAGACCCGCGAGAGCGTGCCGGCGAAGACCCGGTCGTGCAGCGCGGCGGGCAGCGGCGCGGTGATGATGGACAGCGTCAGCGCGGTGCCCACGACCACGCCGGTGTTCTGCAGCATGAGCCGCATCGCGTTGACGATGCCCAGGCGGTTCGAGGGCAGTCCGTCCAGGATCGCGGTGGTGTTGGAGGGCAGGAACACCCCCGAGCCGAGTCCGATGAGCACCAGCGCGAGCGCGACCGTGGCGTACGGGACGCTCGACGAGATCGTGCAGAGCAGGAGTAACAGCCCGGCGGTGGTCGTGGCGGCCCCGGCCACCGCGAGCGTGCGCGGGCTCATGCGGCGCTGCAGCAGGCCCGAGCCCGCCGAGCCGATCATCCCCGCGGCGGCCAGCGGCAGCACCTTCAGCCCGGCCCGCACCGGGTCGTCGCCGCGCACGGCCTGGAAGAAGAGCGCGACGAGGAACACCAGCCCGACGCGGGCGACGGAGTTGAGGAACGACGCCAGCGTGCCGAAGGCGAAGCCGCGATCCCGGAACAGGCCGATGTCCACGACCGGGTGGGCGGCCCTGAGCTCCCTGACCACGAACAACGGCAGCCCCAGCGCGAAGGCGGCCAGCCCGGCGAGGATCAGCGGGTGGCCCCAGCCGAGCCTGGTCACCTCCGACAGCGCCAGCAGCAGACCGCCCAGGGTGACCAGGACGAGCACGTTTCCCGGCAGGTCGAGACCGCGATCACGCCCGGCGGGCTCGACCCGTCGCAGCACGATCGCGCCCCACACCAGGCAGGCCAGCCCGAGCGGCACGTTGTACCAGAACACCCAGCGCCAGCCGAGCTGCTCGGCCAGGAAGCCGCCGAGTGTGGGCCCGGCGAGCTGGGCGATCGAGAACGAGGCGACATAGACGCCCATCCCCTCGCCGAGCCGCGCGCGGGGGAAGGCGTCCGTGACCAGGGCGGCACTGTTGGTCATCAGCATGGCGGCGCCGGCGGCCTGTAACACCCGCAGGGCGACGATCGTCCAGGCGTCCGGCGACAGCCCGGCCAGCAGCGCCGCGAGCGTGTAGGTGCCCAGCCCGCACAGGTAGAGCATGCGCCGCCCGAACATGTCCGCCAACCGGCCGAAGACCACCATGAGCACGGTGTTGGTCAGCTGGAAGCCGAGCAGGATCCAGCTCGCGGCAGTGGCGTCGGCGTGGGTGCTCCTGGCGATCTCGGGCAGGGCGACGTTGATCGCGCTGCCGCCGAGCCCGGTGAGGACGCTGGCCAGGCTCACCACCGACAGGGTGCGCCAGGCGTACCGGATCTGCTCCCGTTCCTCGACTACCGTCACCACGGGGCCCTGTCCTTTCTAGATTTCAATACTAGAATCTAGTTCGCATCGGCAGGCAGTCAAGGATCGAGGTGTGACATGAGCGGGATCGTCGAGGGCCGCGTGGTGATCGTCACGGGCGCGGCCAGGGGCATCGGGCGCGGTCACGCGCTCGAGTTCGCCCGGCAGGGCGCGAAGGTCGTGGTCAACGACCTGGGCGCGGAGGTCGACGGCACGGGCTCCTCAGACGCCGCCGCCGCGGTGGTCGAGGAGATCGAGGCGCTGGGCGGGGAGGCGATCGTCAACGGCGAGGACGTCTCCGACTTCGACGGAGCCGCCCGGCTGATCCAGGCGGCCGTCGACCGCTTCGGCGACCTGCACGCGCTGGTCAACAACGCGGGCATCTTGCGTGACCGGATGCTGGTCAACATGACGGCCGAGGAGTGGGACGCGGTCATCAGGGTGCACCTGCGCGGGACGTTCGCGCCGCTGCGGCACGCGGCGGCCTACTGGCGGGCCAAGGCCAAGGCCGGGGAGCGGGTGGACGCGCGGATCATCAACACCACCTCGTCCTCCGGCATCTACGGCAACCCGGGGCAGGGCAACTACGGCGCCGCGAAGGCGGGCATCGCGGGCTTGACGGTCATCGCGGCCAAGGAGCTGGAGCGCTACGGCGTGACCGTGAACGCGATCGCCCCGGCGGCGCTCACCCGCATGACGGAGAACCTCGTCCCGACCGGTGCCGGCTCATCGAGCGCCGACCCCGACGACATCGCGCCGCTGGTGGTCTGGCTGTCCAGCGCAGAGGCCAGGGGCATCACCGGGCGGGTGTTCAACGTGCGGGCGGGGGTGATCAGCGTGGCCGAGGGCTGGCACGCCGGTCCGGCCATCGACAAGGGCGGCCGGTGGGACCCGGCCGAGCTGGGCGCGGTCATCCCCGCCCTGGTCGACAAGGCCGCGCCCAACGCGCTGACCAACGGCCAGATTCCCGGGCGGGAGGGCTAACCATGACGCGGCGCCGCGTGTGGTCGGGGTGATCAGCCTTCTGCCAGGACCCTGAGCGGGTCGAGGCGGCGGATCAGCGTCATCGCCGCCTCGATCACCTCGCGGGCGGCGTCCTCGGTGTCGCTGGTGGCGACCTCGCGGGCCGCCTCGCCGATGATGCTGGTCAGCGCGGCGACGGTGAACCGGTCGAGCGGGTCGGCGCCCGCGCCGAGCAGCACGGCGTTCTGGCGTACCCACTCCCGGCCCCGGGTGCGGCGGACCAGCTCGAAGCCCGGCGGCCCGTCGCCGTCGATGAACAGCCGGACCAGGTCGCGCCGCTCCCACGCGCCCGCGAGGTAGGCCCGCGCCCCGGCGATGAGCAGCTCGACGGGGTCGTGGACGCCCGCCTGCTTGGCCCGCGACACGCTGGCGGCCGCGGCCTCCTCGTGCGCCGCCTGGTGGTCCTCGTAGAGCGCGAGGAACAGCTCGGTCTTGCCGCCGAAGTGGTGGTAGAGGCTGCCGACGCTGGAGCCGGCGCGGGCCACGACCTCGGAGACGTTCGCCTCGGCGAAACCGTGCTCGCTGAAGACCTCGCGAGCCGCCGTCAGCATGCTCTGGCGGGTCTGGGCCGTACGGCTCCACTCCCACGACGACTTCCGTGCCATGGGTCCTATCGTACCGGGGCTAATTCTAGAATTTGATTCTTGACAGGACCGCGTCCCGGCTGGCTTCCTAGAGGAACGTTCTAGAAATTGGGGAGGCGGTCATGGACTTCTCGCTCAGCACCGAGGAGCGTCAGATCCGCGACACCGTACGCTCCTTCGTCGAGAAGGAGATCATGCCGCTGGAGCCGGAGGTCCTGCGCAACGAGCGCGAGGGCCGCCCGGCGCTCGCCCCGGAGGTCCTGCGCGACCTGCGGGCCAGGGCGAGGAAGATGGGCTTCTGGGGGATCAACACCCCCGAGGAGTACGGCGGCGCCGCGCTGGGCCCGGTCATGTCCGCGATCATCGTCATGGAGCTGGGCAGGACCTTCGTCCCGTTCATGTTCGGCGGCAGCGCCGACAACATCCTCTACGCGGGCACCCCCGAACAGCAGGCGCGTTACCTGCTTCCGACGATCGAGGGCGAGCGCCGCTCCTGCTTCGCGATCACCGAGCCGGGCGCGGGCTCCGACGCGCGCAACATCCGCACTCGCGCGATCCGTGACGGCGCCGAGTGGATCATCAACGGCGAGAAGACGTTCATCACCGGCGGCAGCGAGGCCGACTTCGTCATGGTGTTCGCCGTGGCCGAGCCGTACGGCGTGACCTGTTTCCTGGTCGACCGCGACATGGGCTGGACGTCCGAGCCGATCCCGACCATGGGCGAATGGGGTCCGGCGTCGCTGGTGTTCCAGGACGTACGGGTGCCCGAGGAGAACATCCTCGGCGAGCTGGGCAAGGGCTTCGAGCTGGCCATGCAGTGGATCGGCCAGGGCCGCTACATGATCCCGGCGCGGGCCATCGGCTCGGCCGAGCGCATGCTGGGGATGGCCATCGACTACGCCAAGATCCGCAAGTCGATGGGGCAGACGATCTCCGAGTACCAGGCGATCCAGTGGATGATCGCCGACTCGCAGGTGGAGATCGAGGCGGCCAAGTGGCTGACCCTGTACGCGGCCTGGCGGGTGCAGGAGGGCCTGGACGCCCGGCACGCCGCCTCGATCGCCAAGCTCAACGGCGCGATCATGGCCAACCAGGTCGTGGACCGGGTGCTGCAGATCCACGGCGGCATGGGCTACACCAAGGAGCTACCGATCGAACGCTGGTACCGCGAGCTGCGCCTGCTGCGCATCTTCGAGGGCACCGACGAGATCCAGCGCCGTACGATCGCCCGCAATCTGATCAAGGGACACGCCCGCCTGGGCACCATCGGGGAGTGACATGTCGGTAGAGGCGCTGTTCAACCCGGGATCCATCGCGCTGGTCGGCGCCACCGACAAGTCGGGGTGGTCGATCAGCACGCTGCTCAACCTGCGTACGTACGGCTTCGCCGGGCCCGTGCACCTGGTCAATCCGCGCGGCGGGACCGTGCACGGCGCCCCCGCCCACCGGAGTCTGGCCGAGGTTCCGGCGCCGGTCGATCTGGCCTACGTCATGGTGCCGACGGGTGCGGTGCTGGGGGTGCTGCGGGAGGGGGCCAAGCTGGGGATCCGGTGTTACGTGATCCTGACGGCGGGCTTCGGGGAGGCGGGGCCTGAGGGGGCGCGGCTGGAGTCGGAAATTTCGGCTTTTGCTGAGGAAAATGATCTGACGATCCTGGGGCCGAACGGGAACGGCTACATCAACGCCGCCGCCGGCATCACCCCGTACGGACTGCCCATCCCCCAGCCGCTGCTGCGCGGATCGGTGGGCGTGGTGCTGCAGAGCGGCGCGCTGGCCAGCTCCGTGCTCGGCTTCGCGCAGGCCCGCAACGTCGGCATCAGCCTGCTGACCTCGATGGGCAACGAGTCGGTCGTCAGCGTCACCGACGTGGTCGACCATCTCGTGGACGACCCCGCCACCAAGGTGATCGCGCTGTTCCTGGAGACGATCCGGGATCCGGCCGAGTTCTCCCGCGTCGCCAGGCGGGCGCTGCTGGCGGGCAAGCCGATCGTGGCGCTGAAGATCGGCCGCAGCAGGCTCGCCTCCCACACAGCACAGGCCCACACCGGCGCGCTGGTGGGGGACGACGACGTCATCGACGCGGCGCTGCGGCAGCTCGGCGTGATCAGGGTCCGATCCCTGGAGGACCTGGTCATCACGGCCGGGCTGCTCGCCTCCGTGGGACCGCTGCCCGGGCGGCGCGTCGGCGTCGTCACGCCGTCGGGCGGCGCGTCGGAGATCATCGCCGACCGGGCCGAGGACGAGGGTCTGGAGCTGCCGCCGTTCGCGCCGTCGACGGTGGCGCGGCTGGCGGAGATCGTCCCGTCCTTCGGCACCGTACAGAACCCGCTCGACGTGACCGGCTATGTGCTGATCGACCGGACGCTGCTGGGCCGGGCCCTGGAAGCGGTGACCGCCGATCCGGGGATCGACCTGGTCATGCTGCTGTCGGAGCCGCCTCGGGTCGCACCGCCCGACCCCGCTCCGGTCTTCGCCCTGTACGCGGCCAGCGCCCGGCGGATCGCCGAGTCGCCGGTGCCGGTCGTGGTGGTGAGCAACGTGCTGACGGACGTCACGGAGTTCGGCCGAGCGGTGCAAGAGGAGACCGGGTTTCCGTACGTGGTGGGCGGGATCGAGCACGGGATGTCGGCGATCGGCGCGGCCGTCCGCTGGTCTGCGGCCCACACCCGCGCCCTCGCCGGCCCGGCCTCGTTTGCCGCGACTGCCCTCGCAAGTGGGGAGGCGGGCTTGACCAGCACGCCTGCCATCGCGAGCGAGGAGGCGGGCGTGCCCGACGCGCCTGCCCCGGCCACCGCGGACGGGGAGCCGACCGAGGCCAGATCACCGGTGTCAGCCAGTGCGGCCGTGGCCGGGGCGACTGGGGTGTGGGGAGAGCATCGCGCCGCCGCGCTGCTGGCTTCGGCTGGGGTGCCCATCGTGCCGTCGGAGCTGGTGGGCGATGAGGCGGCGGCGGTCGCGGCGGCGGAGCGGTTCGGGTTCCCGGTGGTGCTCAAGACCGCTGCCGAGGGCTTGGGTCACAAGAGCGACCTGGGCGGCGTACGACTGGGACTCTCCTCTCCTGAGGAGGTACGGCTGGCCTACCGCGAGGTGGTCGCCGCGCTGGCCGGGGAGGCGGCCGCCCTGGTGCAGCCGCAGCGCGACGGCGGGGTGGAGCTGCTGGTGGGCGTCGTGCGCGATCCCGCCTGGGGCCTGACTCTGGCCGTGGGACTGGGCGGGATCTGGGTGGAGGTGCTGCGTGACACTGCCCTGCGGATCCTGCCGGTGGATGCCCGTTCGGTGCGGGAGGCGCTGACGGAGTTGCGCGGGGCCGCGTTGCTGCGGGGCGTCAGGGGTGGCGAGCCCGCCGACCTCGACGCGGTGGCCGAGGTGGTGGCGCGGGTGGCGGCGTTCGCGGAGTCGCTGGGGGACCGCCTGGAGTCGCTGGAGATCAACCCGCTGCTGGTCAGGGGATCCCATGTGGAGGCTCTGGACGCGCTGGTGACATGGCGCACCTGATGGGACCGCGGATGTCCGTCATGGCGACCTGACGGGACCACAGGCTCCCGTCATGGCAGCCGGTTCGACAGGACCAAGGTGGCAGCGGTGGCGAACATGCCGCCGTTGCCCAGCACCACGCTCACCTCCACCCCCGGCACCTGGGCGGCGGCCTCCCCGCGGAGTTGCCGGACCGCCTCCTGGATGGCGAACATCCCATACATCCCGGTATGCGTGTACGAGAGCCCGCCCCCGTTGGTGTTGAGCGGCAGCCGACCGCCCGGCGACGTGTGCCCTTCGGCGATGAACGCCCCCGCCTCCCCCCGCCCGACGAAGCCCAGATCCTCCAGCCCGTAGATCGGCACGTGCGCGAACGCGTCGTACACCATCACATGGTCCACGTCCTCATGCGAGATCTTGGCCTCGGCGAAGGCCGACTCCCCCGACAGCCGGAACGCCTTGGACGTGGTGAAGTCCTCCATCTGCGAGATGATCGGCGAGTCGGACGCCTCGCCCGAGCCGAGCAGGTGGACCGGCTCACGCCTGGCCCGATCCTCGGAGGTGACGATCAGCGCGCCGCCCCCGTCCGTCACCAGGCAGCATTCCAGCAGGTGGAACGGGTAGGCCACCAGCCGAGACGCCAGCACGTCCTCGACCGTGATCAGTTCCCGGTACATCGCGCGCGGATTGAGGTGCGCCCACCGCCGCTGCGCGACCGCCACCTCGGCGAGCTGCTCGTGCGTGAGGCCGGTCTCCTTCATGTACCGCAGCGCCGTCAGTGTGAACAGCGTCGGCGGCCCCGCCACCCCGTACGGCAGCTCGAACTGCCCCAGCAGCGAGTCGGCCCCCATCCCGAACCGCGCCGCGCCGACCCGGGACCGTCCCGACTCGCCGTGAGTGATCAGCACGGTGTGGCAGAGCCCGGCGCGGATCGCCGCGGCCGCATGCCGTACATGGAAGAGGAACGACGACCCGCCCACGCCGGTCCCGTCGAGCCAGGCCGGGGTGACGCCGAGCGCGTGGGCGATCTGTACCGGCCCCGGCGTGCCCACGGTGGCGAGGCCGTCGATGTCGTCCTTGGTCATCCCCGCGTCGGCGAGCGCGTTGCGCGCGGCCTCCAGGTGCAGTCCCATGGTCGAGTGGTGCGGCAGGCGGCCCACCTCGTCGGTCTCGGCCGCGCCGGCGATCACGATGTTCATGCGGTGGCTCCAGCCGGGTTCATGCGGTCGCTCCAGGGTCGCTTCGGCCGGTCGCTCCAGGGTCGCTCCGGCTGGTCGCTTCAGAGTCGTTTCGGCTGGTCGGTTCAGCCGGTTCGAACAGCGGCACGCACACGTCGCCGCGCCGCTCGAAGACCACGCGGAGGCTCAGGTCCAGCGGCAGGTTCTCGGGGACGATCTCGACGCCGACGATGTTGGTCATCATGCGTACCCCCTCCGCCAGCTCCACGACGGCGATCGCGTACGGACCGTCGTCCTCGAAGCCCGGCGCGGGACGGTGGTTGATCACGTACGAGTAAAGGGTCGCGTGGCCGCTGGCCCGCACCCACTCCACGTCGGCGGAGCCGCAGTACGGACAGTCGGGCCGTGGATAGAAGTAGTGCCGCGCGCACGCCCGGCAGCGCTGGATTCTGAGCTCTCCGGCCGCCGTGCCATCCCAGAAGGGCCGCGTCTCCGGCGTGGGCCTCGGTACGGGCTTCATCGGCCTCCCCAATCTAGTTCTAGAATGACACTCTAGATTTAGATTCGGGCGAACCTCAAGGGCTGGGGATCCCGTTGCCGTTGCGGCCACGACCGTCGAGCACCTCGTCCAGCGACGGCCGATGCTCCGCGCCACGCGGCCCCGCCTGGGCCAGCTGGATCAGCACGCCGTGCGCCTCCTTGGGGTGCAGGAACACCTCACGCCAGCGCCGATCGCGGACGTTCAGGCCGTGGAGCCGGTAGCCGCGCTCGGTCAGCCTGGCCACAGCGGCGTCAAGGTCGTTGACGTGGAAGTTCAGGTGGTGGACGCCGCCCCTGCCGCGGGTCAGCTCGAAGAAGCTGTCGAAGAAGTCCGAACCGGCCAGCGGCTCCATCAACTCGACCCTGCCGCCGCCCTCATAGGTGAGCTGCAGAGTGCGGTAGCCGCTCGAACGGTTGTCGCCACCGCCGCCCAGGTGGCGACCCCCGAGCAGGTCGCGATAGATCGGCAGCAGGTCCCGGATGCGGGGCGCCGCCACGGCCGTGTGATCGAAGGTCACCTCTAGCCCGTCCAGTTCCAGGTCCACACTGACTCCCTTCCTAGAATTCGATTCTAGATCTTAGCGGAGCGTCCCGCACTCTTGACGTGGGGCGTTGTGAGGAGCAGCATTTCAGAAATGGATTCTAGAGCTACCTTCTAGAACTCATGACGGGGGCCTGTACGACGAGAGAGGCGAGTCATGAGACTGTCCTACGTCCGCGAACTCGACGAGTACCCCACCGGCGCCCGGCGCATGAAAATCCTCACGATGGCCGTGCTCGCCATCCTCATCGGGTCCTACGAGGCGCAGATCGCGCCGGTGGTCCCGCTGCTGCTCAAGGACCTGCACATGACGCTGGCCACCTACGGCGCCGTGTCGGGCGCCGCGGCCATCGCCGGGGCGATCGCCTCCATCCTGGGCGGACGGCTCACCGACCGGCTCGGCCGGGTGCGGCTGCTGGTGCCCCTGATGATGCTCACCGCCGTGTGCTGCTTCGTCATGACGCTCGTGCACAGCCCGCGTGACCTGCTGCTCGCCCGCATCCTGCTGGCGTTCGTGGACGGCGTGGCCATGGCCAGCACCGCGCCGCTGGTACGCGACTTCTCGCCGCGGCTCGGCCGGGCGCAGGCGTTCGGCTTCTGGACCTGGGGACCGGTCGGCGCCAACTTCCTGGCCGCGGCCATCGCCGGCTGGACGCTGCCGATCTTCCACGATTCGTGGCGCTCGCAGTTCGTCATCATGGGCTGCTTCTCGCTGGTGATCTCGTTCGTCATCGCCTTCAACATCGCCGACCTCTCCCCCGAACTGCGCGCCAGGATCCAGCACACCGAACAGGCCGCCACCCAGGTGGTCGACCTGAGCCAACCGGCCCGCCTCCGCTCGCTGTTCGCCAGGCGCAACATCTGGGCGCACGTGGTGGGCATCTCGCTCTGGCTGGTGCTCTACCTCACGCTGTCGTTGTTCGGACAGACGATGCTCGTCGGGGCGCTGGGCATCAGCACCGCCCAGGCGTCCACGATCATGGCGGCGTTCTGGAGCCTGAACCTGATCACGCTGATCATCACCGGGCGCGTCTCGGACCGTACCCAGCTGCGCAAGCCGTTCTCACTGGGCGGCACGATCGCCGCGGTGCTCGTCACGGCCTACCTCGCCGTCTCACTCGGGCAGGAAGGTGTCTCGACGGGCACATTGATGCTGGTGGGCGCGCTGCTCGGCGGCTCGCTCGGGGTGGCGTACGCACCCTGGATGGCCAACTATTCCGAGGACGCGGAGGACGCCGACCCGCGACTGCAGGGCACGGCTTGGGGGCTGTTCGGGTTCCTCACCAAGGGCATCGCCGTGATCGGGTTGGTCGTCATCCCACGGGTGGTCGAGGCCACGAACTGGCAGATTTGGCTGTTCATCTCGCTCGGCTGCCTGATCCTGTTCATCCCGGCGATCGTCCTGTTCAACGGCCCATGGCGCCGCCCCGCCCGCACCCCTGTCACCGTCGCCCTGGGGGAGGCCGAAGGCTGACCACCCGCCCCTGGAGCCGGCCAAAGGCCGACCGCCCTCGGCTGGCCGACGGGATGACCGAGCTCGGGAAGACCGGAGGCCAGCCACCCTCAGCGGGCCAAGGAACGAACGAGCTCGGGAAGACCGGAGAGACGATCGCCCTGGGCGGGCGGAAGGACCGCCCTCGGCGGGCCAAAAGGGACGACCGCACTCAGGAACACCCGAAGGCCAGCCACCCTCAGCGGGCCAAGGGACGACCGCGCTCGAGAAGACCGGAGGGAGAACCGCCCTCGGCGGCCGAAGACTGACCGCTCGGGAAGCCCGGAGACACGACCGTCCTGGGGTCGCAGGGATGGCCGCGTTCGGAGATGCCCAAGATGGCCGTCCATGGGGGCGAAGGGTGACCAAGCAGGGGAGGCCGAAGACGACCGAGCCGCCGCGCTCTCCAGGATGCTGCCGATGCCTGCCGCCTCGTAGTCGGCTGCCATCGCATCCACGGGGTCGGGTCAGCACCCAGACGGCCGACTATGCGCACGTCACGGCGCTCAGCCACCTCCACCGCAGGAGCGTGCCCCTGGACAGACCCCAGCCACGCACAGAGGGTGGGGCCCACCGGGCCTGCCGTAAAGGACAAGAGAACGCCTAGCCACGTCCAGCGGCACACGTTCCGAACGGAGGACGCGACACACCGGGCTAGGCCTAAACCAACAGAAACAGCCCGCCACCCCCAACGACCCACACCTCGGACGGCCCGAGCCCGGCCCGCCCGCAGTCCTCGCGCGCGCCAGCCGAGCCTGACCGCGCGGAGGGACACCGTCAGAAACGCCCGACCACCGCCAACGACACACACCCCGGCCCCGTACGGCGGACGAGCGCCAAGATTCACCAGCCGCTGATGACCGCAGATCGGACCACCTCGACAACAAGACCCTGCGCTCCTCGGGCGGGCCCTCAGGAAAGCCAAGGCAGGTTAAATCTGGAGCCGAGAGTGCCGAGGAAACTCGTGCGCTCCCGGCCGGGGACAGATGCTAGTCGCGGTGGAGCTTGCGGTAGGTGATCCGGTGGGGGCGGGCGGCGTCCGCGCCCAGGCGCTCGATCTTGTTCTTCTCGTAGTCGGCGAAGTTGCCCTCGAACCAGAACCAGTTCGACCCTTCCTCCCACGCCAGGATGTGCGTGGCGATGCGGTCGAGGAACCACCGGTCGTGCGAGGTGATGACCGCGCAGCCCGGGAAGTCGAGGAGCGCGTTTTCCAGCGAGGACAGCGTCTCGGTGTCGAGGTCGTTGGTGGGCTCGTCGAGCAGGAGGACGTTGCCGCCCTGCTTGAGGGTGAGCGCCAGGTTGAGGCGGTTGCGCTCGCCGCCCGACAGAACGCCGGCCTTCTTCTGCTGGTCGGGCCCTCTGAAGCCGAACGCCGCGATGTAGGCGCGGGACGGCATCTCGACGTTGCCGACCTTGATGTGGTCGAGCCCGTCGGAGACGACCTCCCAGAC
This sequence comes from Nonomuraea sp. CA-143628, assembly GCF_050942315.1. Taxonomy (NCBI): domain Bacteria; kingdom Bacillati; phylum Actinomycetota; class Actinomycetes; order Streptosporangiales; family Streptosporangiaceae; genus Nonomuraea; species Nonomuraea sp. CA-143628. Next base: position 3,110,784 of record NZ_CP192072.1, on the reverse strand, counting down.
GTTCTTGTTCGGGTCGATGCCGCCGCGGCTCTGGTCGGCGTAGGAGATCTTGACGGTGTCGCCGACGACGATCGACCCGCTGTCGGGCGTCTCGCTGCCGGTGACCATGCGGAACAACGTGGTCTTGCCGACGCCGTTGGGGCCGATGATGCCGACGATGCCGTTGCGCGGCAGGTCGAACGTCAGCTTCTCCATGAGCACCCGGTCGTCGAACCCCTTGGTGAGGTCCTCGGACCTGATCACCGTGGTGCCGAGACGCGGGCCCGGCGGGATCTGGATCTCGTCGAAGTCGAGCTTGCGGTGCTTGTCGGCCTCGGCCGCCATCTCCTCGTAGCGCTGCAGACGCGCCTTGCTCTTGGTCTGGCGGGCCTTCGGGTTGGAGCGGACCCACTCCAGCTCGTCTTCGAGGCGCTTCTTACGCTTGACGTCCTTCTGCCCCTCGACCTTGAGGCGCTGCGTCTTGGCCTCCAGGTAGGTGGAGTAGTTGCCCTCATAGGCGTAGGCGCGGCCGCGGTCGAGCTCCAGGATCCACCCGGCGACGTTGTCGAGGAAGTAGCGGTCGTGGGTGACGGCGAGGACGGTGCCCGCGTATTTCTCCAGGTGCTGCTCCAGCCACTGCACACTCTCGGCGTCGAGGTGGTTGGTGGGCTCGTCGAGCAGCAGGAGATCGGGGGCCTCCAGCAGCAGCTTGCACAGGGCGACACGGCGGCGCTCACCACCGGACAGCGTGGTGACGTCGGCGTCGGGCGGCGGGCAGCGCAGGGCGTCCATGGCCTGCTCGAGCTGGCTGTCGACGTCCCACGCGTTGCGGTGCTCAAGCTGGTCCTGCAGCTGCCCCATCTCAGCGAGCAGCTCTTCGCTGTAGTCGGTGGCCATCTGCTCGGCGATCGCGTTGTAACGCTCGAGCATCTCCAGTGTCTCGGCGACACCCTCCTGGACGTTGCCCAGGACGGTCTTCTCCTCGTTGAGCGGGGGCTCCTGCTGGAGCATGCCCACGGTGAAGCCCGGCATGAGTTTGGCGTCGCCATTGGACGGCTGCTCCAGGCCGGCCATCATCCGGAGCAGCGTCGACTTTCCGGTGCCGTTCGGACCCAGGACGCCGATCTTGGCTCCGGGCAGGAACGACAGCGTGACGTCGTCAAGGACAACCTTGTCGCCGTGCGCCTTGCGCACGCGCTGCAACGTATAGATGTACTCCGGCATGGCATCTAGCTTAGGGGCTCTCGACCCGGGCTTCCGCCGCTCCACCGGACGGTCATGAGATGGCAGGCGCCACATCGGATAATGGGCGATCTCCGGCGACGGTTTCGGTCGTGGGGATCCACGTCCTCCTTGCTGCACACCCCCCTAACTGGCCGTTGGCGCGCGGGATGCCGTTCTCGACGAGTTGCTTGCGCACCTCGACCAGGCGGCCCCGCACGCAAATGGTCAGATCAATCGAAGGCGGCGCACTCCTGTCATGGTCGGCGTGGGCATGAAGTCCACGGGGTCATTCGGATCGGTGCGCAAGGGGTTGAACCGGTCGAGCAGGATGTTCAGGGCGATCCGTCCCTCCAGCCGGGCCAAGGGAGCGCCCAGGCAGAAGTGGATACCGCGGCCGAAGGCGAGATGCGGGTTGGGGTCGCGACCGGGGTCGAAGACGTCGGGGTTGGGGAACTGACGAGGGTCTCTGTTGGCCGGTCCGGGCCAGACCATGATCAATTGGTCGGCCGGAATCGTCACGCCGCCGAGTTCGGCTTCGCGGGTGGTGGCGCGGCCGAGGGCGGCGAACGGGGTGAAGAAGCGGAGAGATTCCTCGATGACGGCCGGGACCAAGTCGCGGTCAGCCCGTACCTTGTCCTGCTGCTCGGGAAAGGCGTCCAGGCAGAGCACCGTGTTGCCGAGGAGCATCGTCGTGGTGATGTGTCCAGCGAGCAGGAGGATGATCGCGAAGTTGACCACCTGGATGTCAGGAAGGCGTTCGCCGTCCACCTCGGCCTCAACCAGCTTGGTGAGCAGGTCGGCGCGCGGCTGCCGTTTGCGCTCTGCGGCGTGGCCAGCGAGGTAGGCGGACATTTCATGCCACGGTCGCAGTGAGGCCTGAACGTCCACCTTCTGTTCTTCTGCGGTCTTGTTGAGTGAGATCTTGGCGTCGCGCTGGAACAGCCCATCTGCCCACTGTTTGAACAGGGTGCGATCGCTGCTGGGCACACCCAGCAGTTCGGCGATGACGATGACCGGAAGCGGGTAGGCCAGATCGGTCACGAGTTCCAGTTGCCCGCGTTCTTGCGCCTCGTCGAGCAGTTCGTGGGTGAGGGCGGCGATCCTCGGCTCGAGGTCCGCGACGACCATACGGGTGAAGGCGCTGCTGACCAGCTTGCGCAGCTTGCCGTGCTCCGGCGGGTCGATCTGGGTGATGAAGCCCTCCATCGAGAATTCCTCGGCGGCAGGCATCAGGCCCTTGGGGATCACCCGCATGGTGTCGGAGGAGAACGTCGCCGGGTCCCCGAGGACCTCCTGTAGTTCCGGATACCCGTAGACGTTCCACATTCCGGTGTCGGCGTCGTACTCGACCGGCTGACCCGATCGCGGCCCGTGCAGCCAGAAGTGCTGTTTGGGGATGTTGTACCTCTCGACGATGTCGGCCATCGCCTCTCCTTGGTATTGACGTGCCCCTCGCCCTGAAGAGGCGAGGATTCCTGTGCTGCTTACGCAGCAGTCCATGCCGCGTAAGCAGCACGAACCGTGGAACAGGATGCTTGACGCTTCACCGACCCGCCTACCGGCAAGTCTCCACGTCCTGTCACCGCCCGCCCGGCGGCCTCGTCGTACCAATGAATCCAGGAAGCGATCTCACGGCCAGCTTGGTTATCGCTTACCCGTTCGATCACAGAAACCTTACCGTACGTGATTGAGGCGTCGCAAACTGTTCCGACCACTGCGCGCTCGCGCCCCAGAGGGCACTCACGCTCGGGCCTACACCATCCCGCCTGAAGACGGGAGCACTGGCCCGCATCTCGGTAGATCCACTTTCGGTTGTGGATCAGTTCCTGAAAGATCGAGACGCACTTCGTGCCGCCACGACGCACGCCTCAGCGTGGGGATGCGTCATTTACCACCCCGATCCTCCTCACCCGACTTCTCGCGATAGTCCTGCCAGCGCTGGAGAAATCCGTCCGCGTCGTGCTCAATGAAGGCGAAGAACTCCCGGGACTCCTCCAGCCGCGCCCGCTGGTCGGGTCGGCCCTCGCCGAGGATCGACAACCCGAAGTCCAATGTCTCCTGACCGAACTCCAACCCGCTCAGCTGAACCCTCATGACGTGTTCCCATCCCCCGCCGGCTATCTGGTAACGGTGCTCACGGCTTGACGTGGGAACGCGCTCAATCATGCCGGCGCCCTCCAACTGTCTGGCCACCGTGCTGATCGCGGTCTTGCTCACGCCGAGCTGCGCGGCCAGATCAGTGAGCGACTGGTGCGAGGGGTCGCAGATCATCAACCACGCATACACACGGCCCATCGTCCGCGTCCCGCCCAAACGCTCCATGACCAGACCCATTCGGTCGACGAACTCGGTCTCCTGCGGATCCATCTACGCGAACTCCGACATTATCGTAAAGTACGTACTTGACGAAGTGTACGTACTGCCTCGGCATGTCGCAACAGCCAGATGGACACAGACACGAACCCTCGACTTCGGCGCTGGGTTCAGCTTGCGGGCTGGAGAACTTCGGTTCGACGTCATGTGGCGGCCTCTTCAGGAAGGCACCCAGCAGCAGGCCGCAAAAGTCCGGTGCGGCATCACGCGGCGACCTCCCAAGAAGGACATCAGGCAGCAGCCTGCCGAAGCCCCACCGCGACGCCAGGCAGCAGACCTTCATAAGCACCTCAGGCAGCGACCTGCCGAAGCCCGTACGACGCCAGCCAGCGGGTCCTTCGGGAGGGCAGCACGCGACGAGGGCTTCGGACGAGGGCTTCGGGGGACGTCAAGCGGCGGGGTCTTCGGGGAGGGCGGGGGGCGGGGGTTGGACGACAGGGACGCAGACGCGGTCGCGGCCGAGTTCTTTGGCGCGGTACAGGGCCAGGTCGGCGGCGGCGAGGAGTTCGATCAGGTCGTCGCCGTGGACGCTCATCAAGGCCACGCCTGCCGAGATGGTGACCGAGATCATCGCGTCGTCCGCCGGGACGGACATGCGGCCGATGCAGTAGCGGAGGCGTTCGGCCACTCGGCGGGCCTCGTGGATGTCGGCGCGCGGTAGGAGGACCACGAACTCCTCTCCGCCGAAGCGGCCCACCACGTCGTAGTCGCGCAACTGGCTGCGGAGAGTGGCCGCGACGCCGACGAGGACCTGATCGCCGGCCAGATGGCCATGGGTGTCGTTGACTCGTTTGAAGTGGTCGATGTCGATGATCAGGAGGGCGAGCGTTTCGCCGGTGCGGCGGGCTCGGACGATCTCGGTGTCGGCCTCTCGCTGCCAGGCGGCGGCGTTCAGCAGGCCGGTCTTGGCGTCGGTGCGGGCCGCCGCCTGGAGCTGGGCGTGCAGGAGGCTGCGCTGGAGGAGGACGACCGGCGGCAGGGCGAGGAGCAAGAGGGCGAGGTTGAGCCCGCAGGCGATCGCGACCGTGACGCCGAGGCAGAGCTCCACGACGTCAAGGAGCACGCTCTCCCTGTCCCAGAGCACCTCGCGCCAGGAGATGTCGGGGTTGGCGGTGTGTGCCGCGATCGCGATGAGGATGGTGTTGAGCAGGGCGAAGAGCACAGCGGAGCCGATCGCGCAGAGGATCGGGAGTCCGCTGCCCCGCGAGAGCACCGCCGAGTCGGGCACGAGCCAGTGGAACGTCACGGACGCCGTGCAGGCCGCCAGCCCGATGACCGCCGCGCTGCACACCCGGCGGTAGAGGACCGTCGCACGGACCCGCCATTGCAGCAGGATCTGCAGCACGATCGGCGCGAACAGCGAGTAGGCCGGCGGCAGCAGCAACGCCACCGGCAACCACCACGCGGACAGCAGGTCGCGGGAGACACCGGCGGGCATGCCCAGACGTCTGGTGGCCTCGATGCAGACCGCGCCGCAGCCCATGAGGGCGGCGAACGTCAGTAGCTGCGGCCACCGGAGTTCGGTAGATGTCGTGAAAAAGACGGTTGCAGCGAGATTCAGGATGACGATCCCGCTCAGGTAGTAAAGAAGCGGACGACGTTGTCCGAGTAGTGGCCAACGGCTGGCCAGCGTTGAAACACCGTTGCGAGGCTTGACCGAGGCGTGACTGGTCGCCGCCATCTCGTCCCCTCCCTGACTAACGATGTGTAACACATTAATTGCGGAGTGTGCGTTGCGCGATGGGAACCAACTACGTTTGACGTTGTGACCACATACGTGCTGTAGTCGGCGAATGACCCGCTCACTCCGCGAGTGGACCGTGCTGAAAGGAGCAGCCATGGTGCAGGGCGTGACCTGGACCTGAGAGACGCTCTAGCAATCTGACACCCCGGCAACACCATCGGCCGAATTTTCGGTGCCACCCCGTGGGGCTTCATGGCATCACCGCGTACGGCCGGTGACCCCTCCCTCCCTTCCCGCTCTTACCTGCGGGCGCATGAGCGGGCACCGGCTTGATCGACCGATGCTCCGCTCATGCGTGAGCCGCTGTGCAGCAGAGACCGCTACGCCGCCACTCGGTCCTCGCCTGCTACGCCGCCACTCGGTCCTCGCCCGCTATGCCGCTGCTCGCTCCTCCGTCGGCCAACCAGCGTCCTCCGCCTCGGACTCGTTGTCGTCGGCACCCAGGATCCGTACGGTCGCGCCGCCGCGCCTGCCCGCTGGAGACAGAGCGCCTCGGGACTGGGGCCTCGTTGACGCCGGACCCGCCGACGTGACACCTGTTGGCGTCGCAGCTGTTGACGGGGTGCTGGTTAGTCCGGCACCTGGCGCAAGGCCAGTTGACGCCGCAGCTGCTGACGGGGGGCTGGTTAGCGTAGTACCGGTTGGTGCAGAGCCAGCTGATGCGGCATCTGCTGACGCCGCACCCATCGGCTCGGCGTGGGTGGGCGCGAGATCGGTTGACGCATCACCGGTGGGCGAGGTGGCGCTCGGTGAAGAGGCGGAATGCTTGATGTTGGGCTGCTTGGTGGCTGCGGGGCCGCTCCGCTTGGCGGCGGCTCCCGTAGTGGTGCTTTCGAGGGCGTGGGTGCTACGGGAGCCGGTGCCGAGCACGCTGGCGGATATCTGGTCCTTGATGTTGCGAGTCGGCGCATGTCCCTCCTCGGATGTGCCGCTCTCCTCGGACGTGTGGGGCGGCGAAGTCGGGCGGTCCTGCTGTGATGCTGTGCGGTGCCCCGGTGCCAGCACCTCGTCTGCCAGCACCGGACCGGTCGGCCTGGCCGCGGCCACGGCCGGCGGCTCCGCTGGACGGTCAGGGCCGCGCTTCTGCTCCTCCGCGACGCGGGGCGCGGAGCCTTCATCCATCCGGGCATCTACTCGGGCGGTCACCCGGGTTGTCGTGAGGCGGTCGGGGGCGGGCTTGGTGCCCATGGCCCAGTCCTGGGTTTCCTCGTCCAGGCGGTCGCGCATCTCCTTGCTCACCGAGCCGGTGCCGCCGCCGCGCTCCGGCTTGGCGAAGACGCCTGTGCCCCAGCGCAGGTCGTGGCCCACCGAGCTGGCCTCGACCTCGGGCATGAAGCGCCGGTCACCCTCGGGGCCGAACTCTCTGATGCGGAGTTTGCCGGAGACGACCACGGGTTGTCCTACCTGCACGGATTTGGCGACGTTGTCACCGAGGGCGCGCCAGCAACGGACCGCGAAGCACACCCGCTCCCCGTCGGCCCATTGTCCGGTCCTCTTGTCGAAGTAACGGTGGGTGGTGAGCACTCGGAGTGAGGTCACCCTGGCCCCGTCTTCGAAGCTGTATTGGCGTGGCTCTGCTGCGACGTTGCCGGTGAGCGTGATGTAGATGTCGTTCATCCCGTTGCCTCCACTGTGGCGGGCGGGGTGCCCGCGGCCTGGGAGTACGGTGCCTCAGGCAGGCGTGGGCGGGCGGGGCCGAACGGGGTTCTGTGGACAGCGTCGCCTTGAGGACGGCTGCCTGTGGACGAAGCCGATTCTGAGGTGACTGCCCACCCCTGAGGTGACTGCCCATGGACAGCGCCCCGCCACCCCACCACCGCCCAGTGGTGGATCAACGACCTCGTTGTGCGTTTCCCTCCGTGGCGAACAGGGCTGAGCGAGTGAGAAATTACACCGCTCTGCGGGACGTCATCTTCGACGACACACCGAGCGCGGTGGCGGCTGCCGACGAGGCCCGCTCCCGAGGTGACTGTCCGGGGGCGAAGCCACCCCTGTGGTAACTGCCTGTGCACGAGGCTGCCCCAAGACGGCTGCCCGGGGAGAGAGGCCAGGCGAGGCGTTCCGAAGGCCGACCACGTACAGCGCCGTAAGAAGGCTGACCACGCACAGCGCCGTAAGAAGGCCGACCACGCACAGCACCGTGAAAGAAAAGCCGGCCAGCCTACAGAGGAGTCAGCCGGACAACCCACGCATGGCGGTGTAGAAGGCGTGGTGGCGGCCCAGTTCGCGTTCCACCGGCTCCACCACCATGGTCTCCGACACCGCCGCCACCCGACGGCGCATCTCCCGTTCCAGGCGTTCGCGTTCCCTCGATGCCCCGAGTACGACGAAGTTGCGTGACGCGATGCCCGACAGCGCCCCCAACCCCAGTACGGAGGCCATCATCAGCCCCACCCAAGGCAGCGCGGCGCTGTCGCCGAGCAGTTGGAGGGACGGAGGGAGTTGGCCGGGGACGGTCAGCCCCACCGCCAGCCAGGCGAGTCCGCCGATGAAGGCGCCGACCAGGAGGTACTGCCAGATCTTCAGGATCCGCCACCAACCCGGCACCCGGTCGAGCTCCGGCGCTACCTCCGTGAGGTCCTCGGTCAGCACCTTGGGCAGCTGGCTGGAGCGGGAGCGGGCCGCGCGGTGCACCGCCGTACGCCACACCGGGTGCATCCCGACCGACAGCCCGTCGGCGAGTGCCTGGACGGCGTTGGAGACCTCGGCGGCCTGCGCGCTCACCGAGCCGGTCGTGATGCCGCGGATCTCGTCGCTGACATCCTCCAGGCGCAGCGACTTGAGCGGGTCTGGACGGAACTTGGCCAGCCAGCGCGGGTACGGCCAGCCCACCCAGCGGCTCGACCGCTCGGCGTAGACGTTCTCCATGGCCTCGCCCACGGCCGGAACGCCCACGGCGTCGCAGAGCGCGTCCGTCAGGCCGAGCCTGCGGGCCTCGTCGACCGATGCCGGCGCGGAGAGGGCCTCGCCGACCGGCATGGTCTCGGTCAGGCGCCGCTCCAGCCGGCGCAGGTCGGCCTCGATCTTGTGGATGGCCGCCCGCCGCCGGGAGACCGCGCCCGAGATGACGCTCTTGAGGCTGTCGATGCCCCGCCCGCTGACCGCCGAGGTGGGCACCACGCTGGGATGTTCGACGCCTTCGCGGCGGAGCAGGTCGTTGAGGTCGATGACCAGCTCGGCGAGCTCCTCGGTGGACAGCTTGTCGGCCTGGTTGAGCGCGAACACGGTCATCGCGTCGTGCCCGGCCAGGTCGGTGACATAGCGCCGGTGCGTGGAGGCGTCGGCGTACTTCTGCGGGTCGAGCACCCACACCACCAGGTCGGCCAGGCCGATGAGCCGGTCGGCCTCGGTGTCGGTGAGGGCTCGGATCGAGTCGTGGTCGGGCAGGTCGAGCAGGATCAGCCCGTGGAGCTGGCTCTCGCCCTTGTCCAGCGCGCTGGCGCGGGCGAAGCGGTGGCGCCACTGGATCTGCAGCCAGTCGAGCAGCGGCGCGGCGCCTTCCAGCCCCCACACGCAGGCGTGGGTACGGGCCGTGGTGGGCCTGCGCACGCCCGTCGGCGAGAGCTCCAGCCCGGAGATCGCGTTGAACAGCGACGACTTGCCGCTGCCGGTGCCGCCGGCGAGGGCGACCACGGTGTGCTCCGACGACAGCTTGAGCCGGTCACCGGCCCGTGTCAGCAGCGCGCTCGCCTCGGAGAGCACCTTCTGGTCGAGCCGCCCCGGCCCGAGCTCAACGATCTTGGTCAGGGCGGTCAGCCGCGGGGCCAGGCCCGGCCTGGTGGTGACGGCGGTCATCGAGCGACCTCGAGGTTGTACGTCGCCTGGTAGAGGCGGGTCGCGGTGGACTCGTCGGGTATCCCGGCCGAGTCGAGCGCTTGCACGTAACGCATGGATTCCTCGTCGAACAGCATGCCGATCCTGGCTCGCAGGTCACTGAGTGCCTTGGCGCCGATGCCGCGCAGCGACTCGGCGCCGAGCAGGGCATTGACCAGCCGGTGTGGCACGCCTTCGACGGTGCCGCCGCTGAACATCGCAACCATGAAGATCAACGATAGCGAGTCGGCATCGAACGAGACGAACTTGGACACCGACCGCTTGGCCACACCCTCGGTGCGTACGAGCTCCGTGACGTGCTCCTGCCATGCGGAGATGGCCCGGGTGGCATGCCGTACGAGCTCGTCGGAAGGCCGTTCGAGGCCCACCCCGATCGTGCCGCCCACCTCCGAGCGGTGCCGCCAGCGGGCGACCACCTCCTCGGCGGCGCGGTGGGCGGCGGCGACGATCACCGACTCCAGACCGGCGCGCAGCGCCGCGCGGAACGCCGTGACGCGCTCGGGCGCCTGCCTGCTCGACCTGCCCCGCTTGCGGAACTGGATCGTGCGCATGAGGTCGCCGGACCCGGCGAAGTCCTGCCAGCGGGCCAGCACCTCACCGTGGACGAGCATGCCGTTCCTGGTCGCCTTGTCGATCTCGGCGAGCGCGCTCATGTAGGCCGCCTCCACGTCCGCGCGCAGCTCGGTGCGGAACGCGACCTGCCCCTCCAGGTGCCTGGCCAGGGCGGGAACGCGGGTACGGAAGCTGTCGAGCACACCGTTGAGCGTCTCGTGTACGGCCTGTGCGCGGCGGTCCTCGTCGACGGAGAGCTCGGCCAGCCAGAGGCGCAGATCGGTCATCTCATGATCGGGCAGCCTGCCGTCGACGACCTTCGTCTCACCGATGACGAACCGGTCGACCTCGCCCAAGCCGTATTCGGTGAGCATCCGGATGAAGTGCTTCAGCACGACATCGCGCGCCTTGGGCTGGACGCGTGAGAGCACGATGGCCAGCCGGGCACCGCGCTCCTTGGCCAGCCGCAGGAGGTTCCAGGCGGGGGCGTCGGCGTAGCGGGCGGCGGTGGTCACGAAGATCCACAGGTCGGCGGCGTCGAGCATGCGGTGGGCGATCTCGTGGTGCTCCTCGACGACCGAGTCGATGTCGGGGGTGTCGAGCAGCGCGACGCCCTGCGGCAACTTCTCGGTCGCGACCACGACCAGGCTGCCGATGCCGTCCTCGGGCGTCGGCTTGTCGATCCGCCGCATGCCGCCGAGCAGGTCGCCCTTGGTGAACCACTGCCGGTCGTCCGGGTGGCAGACCAGCACGGGGATGCCGGTGGTGGGCCGTCGTACGCCGGTGCGGGAGATGTTCTTCTCGGCGAGGGAGTTGACCAGCGTGGACTTGCCCGCGCCGGTCGAGCCCGCGACCACGATGAGGGCGGGCGCGGTGTTCGTCCGTACGCGCGGGAGCACGTAGTCCTTGAGCTGGGCGAGCAGGTCGGCGCGGGCCTGCCTGGCCTCGGCCGCGCCCGGCAGGTCCAGGCCGAACCGCAGGTCGGACACGCTCTCGCGGAGCGCGTCGAGCGCCGCCGTCAGCGCGGCGACCATCTCGGGGGGCAGCGGCTCGACCCGCCGGGCGGGGGGTCGTCCAGACGCGGCTTGCTCCGCGCCGACGGCCACCGCAGGCTCCACGGGCTCATCGTGTACGGCCTGCGCATCGTCCGAGACCTCTACGGCCTGCGCGTCCGAGTCCTGTTCGGCCTGGGGGTCCGGGAAGTGCCACGCGGACGGCTCCGGGCGGACATCCGCCGATCCCGCAGGCTCGTCCTCGGCAGACTCGCCGGTCTCCGCAGGCTCGACCCGCGCCTGCGGCTCATCGAGTGTCAGGAACCCGGCCGGTTGCTCAGGCTCATCGGTCTCCGCGAGCTCCGCCCGCGCCTCCGCCTCGTCGAGCTCCCTGAGCCAGGCCGGCTCCGCGGGCTGGTCGGGCCCTGCGGGCTCGGCTGATTCCGCAGGCTCCTCGTCAGACAGAGCCTCAGGCTCCTCCTCCGACGACGCCTCGGCACCACCGCCAAGAGCCTCCTCCTCAGACGGCACTTCAGGCTCGTCAGAGGGCTCCTCGTCAGCCAGCGCCTCAGGCTCGTCAGACGGCGTTTCAAGCCCGTCAGCCAGCGCCTCAGGCTCGCCAGACGGCTGCTCATCGGAGGACGCCTCAGCCTCGTCAGACGGCTGCTCATCGGACGACGCCTCGGCCTCGTCAGACGGCTGCTCGTCAGCCGACGCCTCAGCCTCGTCAGCGGGCTCGTCACCGGCCGACGACGCTTCGAGCTCCGCCGTCTCGCCGGGCAACTCCCCAGCCGAGCCCGAGCCCGAAGCCTCCTCGTCAGCAACGGATGCCGCCGCCGGCGCCGCGGACTCGTCCGTGAAGGCGCGGAAGCTCAACGTCTGCTCCCCAGGCGACTCCTGCCGCCCGTCATCCATGGCCGTGTTCACGGCAGGCGCTCCGCTCTGACCATCTCGACCTCCTGGCCGACCCTTACGACGTCGCCGACGATGACGATCGCCGGCGGCCGTATACCAGCCGCGGACACGCGGTCGGCCACGCTGGAAAGTGGAGCCACAACCGCCCGCTGGGTCGGAAGAGTACCGTCCTGTACCACCATTACGGGAGTCTCCGGAGGGCGTCCATCTCTCAGGAGTGCCTCGGCCACTTTCGCCAGCCTCTCGACGGCCATCATGAGCACCAGCGTGCCCTGCGAACGGGCCAGCCCCGGCCAGTCGACGGTCGACCGGTCGTCGTCCGGCGCGACGTGCACGGAGATCACGTGAAACTCCTGACTGACCCCGCGATGCGTCACCGGAACCCCGGCCGAGGCGGGCACCGCCACGGCGCTGGTTATGCCGGGAACCACGAGGACCGGGATGCCCGCCTGGGCGCAGGCGATCATCTCTTCGCCGCCGCGCCCGAACACGAACGGGTCGCCGCCCTTGAGCCGGACCACGAACTTGCCCTGCCTGGCCCGGTCGACGAGCAACTCGTTGATGGTCTCCTGCGACAGCGACCTGCCGTAGGGGACCTTGGCGGCATCGATGAGCTCGACGTCGGGCGCCAGCTCGTCGAGCAGGGCGCGGGGCGCGAGCCGGTCGGCGACCACGACGTCGGCCTGCGCGAGCAGTTGCCGACCGCGCACGGTGATCAGCCCGGGATCGCCGGGGCCGCCGCCGACCAGGGCGACGCCGACGGGTTTGGTGCGGCTGCGGCGGGCGTCGACCGTGCCGTCGCGCAGCGCGCCCACGACCGCGTCCCTGATGCCGGCCGCCCTGCGCGGGTCGCCACCGGCGGTCACGGCCACGGTGATCTCGTCCACCCGCCCGGAGGCGGGTGTCCAGGCGGCGGAGGCGTCCTTGTCGTCGGCGCGCACGCACCAGATCCGCTTGGCCTCGGCCTCGGCCGCGACGGCGGTGTTGACGGACTTGTCGTCGGTGCACGCCTGGACGAGCCAGGCGCCGTCGCAGTCGCCGACCTCGTAGGGGCGGGCGTGCCAGGTGACCCGGCCGGAGGCGATCAGGTCGTCGAGCGCGGGCGTGACGCTCGTGGACACCACGGTGACCTCGGCGCCTGCCTCCAGCAGCGCCGGCACCCTCCGCTGCGCGACGCGCCCGCCGCCCACGACGAGGACCCTGCGCCCGGAAAGCCGCAGGCCGAGGAGGTAGGGGCCCATGCTGGGGAATCTCCCGTTCGCGAAGCTTGGTGTGTTAAAAGGTAAACCTACCGGGTCTTACCGAGAGATTTATCGGCCGTCAAGGAGCGGCTGGTGAGGATCCCAGCGGGGCCCGCCATTATCGTCCTTCCGGCGTCTGGCCATCGCTGACAGCGCCTCAAGGATAACCCGGTTCCCGAGGAACGCGGTGATGTCCGCGTGATCGTACGGCGGAGCCACCTCGACCACCTCCATGCCGGCCACCGGCAGTTCGTAGCAGATCCGCCGGACCGAGTCGAGAAGCTGCCTGGCCGACAGCCCGCCCGGCTCCGGGGTGCCGGTGCCGGGGGCGTGACCGGGGTCGCAGACGTCGATGTCGACGGACAGGAAGATCTGGTCGCACTCGTCGAGCGCGATGCCGAACGCCTCCGTCAGGCACTCTTCGAGCCCTCGGGTGACGATCTCGGTCATCTCGTACGAGCGCATGTTCTGCTCGGCCATCCAGCCGAGCGTCTCGGGGCCCGGCCAGTAGCCGCGCAGCCCGATCTGCAGGAACCGGTCGCCGCGGATGGCGCCGGACTCGATGAGGCGGCGCATGGGCTGGCCGTGGCCGTACAGGTGGCCGAAGGCGATGTTGCCCGTGTCGGCGTGCGCGTCGAAGTGGATCATCGAGGTGCGGCCCGGCTCGTACGCCCTGGAGGTGCCCCTGGCGTCGGGCAGCGCGACCGTGTGGTCGCCGCCCAGGACGAGCGGTATGACCCCGGCGGCGGCGACGCGGTGGACCGCGTCCTCGATGGCGGCCAGCGAGGACTCGACGTCGCCGGAGTAGCACTCCACGTCGCCCGCGTCGAGCACGCGCAGGTCCCGCAGCGCGTCGACGCGCAGGGCCAGGCTGGGCCTGGAGCCGTCGTGCGGCAGGTAGCAGGCCTGGCGCAGGGCCATCGGGCCGAACCTGGCCCCGGGACGGTTGGAGGTGCCACCGTCGAACGGAGCCCCGATGATCACGACGTCGGCCCCCGCGTACGTCGCGGGGTCGCCGACGTCGCACCGCTCGACGCCGAGGAAGGTGATATCGGGCCCGTACATGGGGCCGTATCTCGACATGGCCCCATCATCACACGTGTTTTTCGGTCACTCCCGCCGAGTCGAAGGTGGCGACCTCGTGCATGACGCGTACGGCGGCGCAGACGAGCGGGTAGGCGAGCAGCCCGCCGGTGCCCTCCCCCAGCCGCAGCTCCAGGTCCACCATGGGGCGCAGGCCGAGGTGTTCGAGGGCGGCGGTGTGGCCCACCTCGGCCGAGCGGTGCCCGGCTACGCAGTGGTCCAGCGCGGCGGGGTCGAGCGCGGCCGCCACCAGGGCGGCCGCCCCGGCGATGACCCCGTCGAGGATCAGCGGCACGCGGGCCGCGGCGCCGCCGAGTATGAAGCCCACCAGCGCCGCGTGCTCGAACCCGCCCACGGCGGCCAGGGCCCGCAGGGCGTCGTTGGGCAGGGACATGACGGAGTTGACGCCGTTCACGCGCAGCGCCTCACGGATCACGCTCACCTTGCGGGCGTGCGTCTCGTCGTCGATCCCGGTGCCCCGGCCCGTCACGTCGGCCGGGTCCCGGCCGGTGAAGGCGGAGATCAGCGCGGCGGAGGCGGTGGTGTTGGCGATGCCCATGTCGCCGGTGATCAGGCAGCGAGCGCCGCCCGCCACCAGGTCGCGGGCCACCGAGATGCCGGCTTCCAGAGCTTGTACGGCCTGATCCACCGTCATGGCGGGCCCCGCGGCCAGGTCGGCCGTACCGTAGCCGATCTTCCGCTTCACCAGGCCCGGCGCGTCGGGCAGGTCCGCCGCGACGCCCACGTCGACCACGGTCACCGTCGCGCCGACCTGCTTGGCGAAGGCGTTGGCCACCGCGCCGCCGGACAGGAAGTTCGCCACCATCTGGAGGGTGACTTCCTGCGGCCACGGGGTGACGTTCCGGGCGTGGACGCCGTGGTCGGCCGCGAAGATGGCCAGGGCCGCCGGGGTCGGCATGGGCGGCGGGGTGGTGCCGGCGGCGCCCGCCAGACGTACCGCGACCTCTTCCAGCGCGCCGAGCGAGCCGCGCGGCTTGGTGAGGCGGTCCTGGTAGGCCCGAGCGTCGGCGATGGCGCGCGGGTCGGCGGGGCGAATCGCGGCGAGCGTCTCAGCGAGCACGGCTTACCTCCGAGTAGGGGTCAGGGGACCAGTTGGAGCGCTTCCTCGTAACGGTCGATGACGACATCGGCCAGGGTCTCGCAGTCGCCGATCACCTCGGCGCAACGGATGTCGAGATCGGGGTGGCCGGCGCCGTAGGCCAGCGCCTGCGCCCACACGCGCTCCAGCATCCCGCCCGCGAACAGCAGGTAGGGGACGACGATCACCCGCTTGGCGCCCAGCCGGCGGCAGCGCTCGAGCCCGCCGGGCACCCCGGGCGGCGTGACCGAGACGAAGGCGGTCTCGACCGTCATGAAGTCGTAGGCGTGCGTCTCCCAGAACAGCCGCGAGACACGGTGGATCTCGGCGTTGGCCGCCGGGTCGGTGGAGCCCTCACCCACCAGGACGACCGCGGTCTCCCCCGGCTCGACGTGCAGGGGAAGCTCGGTGGTCGCCGAGTCGACGGCCCGCAGCCGCGGCCGGCCGCCGACCAGCTCCAGCGGGCGCAGCTTGGGCATCTCGGTGGCGGCGTCGTTGAGGCGCTCGGCCAGCAGCGCGAGCACGCGGGGGTCGGGGCCCAGCGGGCGGCCGTAGTCGCACATGAGGGTCGGGTGGCGTTCCTGCACCCTGGCCATGGCGGCGGGGAACTCCGCGCCCACCCTGCTGAGGCTCAGCGGCAGCGCCACCAGACGGTGGTGGCCCCGGGCGACCAGGGAGGCGACGGACTCGCTCACCCGTGGCGTGGCTCGCTCCAGATAGCCTCCGGAGACGTCGGCGGCCCGCTGGTCCAGGCGGCATCGGAGCCTGTGGACGAACCTGCCGAACTCTGCGGAGTCGGCGTCATCGTTCGAGCCCTGCCCGATGAGCAGGAGCGGGGGCTTCATTGAGGGAATCTCCGGTGCGTAGGCAAGACACGCGAGGATAACCGATGCGTGCCGGTTGAAACAGGTCACGCCACACGCGAGGGGGTCGCGTGTACGACGAAGACAGGGTCGGCCGCGGCCAGGCTATGCGATCCGTCCGGCTGAATGGTGAGCTTTGAGGCGATTATCTGGGTGCCCTCGGCACGATAGCCGTGCTCGCGGAGCCGGTCGAGCACCGCGGAGACCCGTTCGACCGTCTTCAGCGCGCAGACCAGCGTGCGCGGCCGGCGGGCGGCGCAGGCCACGATGACGTCGGTTCCGCCGCCGCCGACGAAGACGGCGTCGGGGTCGGGCAGCGGTTCGAGCGCGGGTGGTGCCTGTCCCCTGGCCAGGGCCACTTTGACGCCGTGTTCGAGTACGGTGGCGCGCAGCCGGGCGCAGGCCGCCTCGTCCCGCTCGACGGCCACGACGGCGGCGCCGAGCCGGGCGCACTCGACGGCGATCTCACCGTAGCCCGCGCCCACGTCCCAGACCAGGTCACCGAGCCGCGGGCCGAGCTTGGCCAGGATGTACGCCCTGACCTCGGCCGGCATCGAGCTCTCGAACGGCAGCGCCCACTCGGCCGGTCCCGGCTGCGCCCCCGCCACCCAGCCGGGCTCCCTGGCCTGGTGGAGGGGGTCGATGACGAGCACCACGTCGGGGTCCTTCCACGGCCGGGTGGTGGCTTCGCCCATGCGGCTGTGGGTGACCCGCTCGTCGGGTCCGCCGATGTCCTCGCAGACGATCAGCTCGCGCGGGGTCGTGGGGGCCAGTTCGCGGGCGATGTCGCCGGGCCCGACGCCGGGCGCGACCAGCAGGGCCACCTTGGGGTGCGCCCGGCAGGCGTTGACGACCCGGTTGAGCTGGTGCGGGCCGGCCGGGGCGACGACGAGCGCGTCCTCCCAGTTGAGCCCCGCGCGGGCGAAGGCGCGGGTGACGAGCGAGGTGGCGGGGAGTACGTCGGGCTTGAGCCCGTGGGCGCGCAGCCTGCGCACCACGCCGAAGAAGCCGGGATCACCCTCGGCGACGACCACGGCGGCGCCCTCGCCCTGTTCGAGGTGGCTGTCGAGGGTCTGGAGCAGCGACCCGTCGGCCACGACCGAAGCGGTCAGCCTGAGCTGCCCGATGATGGCGTCCGGCCCCACCACGAGCGTCGCCCCGCGCAGCCGCTCGACCGCCCTGGCCGACAGCTCCGATCCGTCCCACCCGACCACTGTGATCATGCGCACCACCGCCTCACCACTAAGGGTGACGGGTGCCGCGGTGTTTCACAAAGGGTACGAACGCCTGTCCGGTGTGCCTGTCCGCACGAACCACCCCGTCCTGACCGGCCGGACCGGTGGGATCCGTCACGCCAGATCGGCCGGGGTGAGACTGTAGACGACCAGGTCACGCCCCTGGAGCGCGTTGCGCGCCACGCCCTCGCGGACGAAGCCCGCCTTATCCGCGACCCGCTGCGAGGCCAGGTTGGTGACCGCCACCCGCAGTTGCAGCCGTCCGAAGCCCTGCGTGACGAACAGCCAGCGGGCGATGGCCAGCACGGCCTCCCCCGCGTACCCCTGGCCGCGGGCCCAGGGCGCGGTCATGTAGCCGACCTCCGCCGATCTGTTGGCCCAGTCGGCGTCCCTGAGGTCCACGTTCGCCACGAAACGGCCGCCGGCCAACTCCTCCACGGCGTAGGCGATTCCCTGTCCCCGGGTCCGGATCCGCTCGGCGGCGCCGATGAACGCGCGGGCGTCCGCCACCGTGTAGCCGCGCGGCAGCCCAGTCTCGGCCTGGGTGAGCGGGTCGGCGCCCGTGGCCGCCAGGTCCGCCGCGTCGGCCTCGGCCGGCGGCCTGAGCAGCAGCCGCCGGGTACGCAGCTCGGTGCGGGGCAGCGTGTCCGAGGGGACGCGGCTGTCGCCGCGCAGCAGGCCGAACATCACCAGGTCGTGCGGCCCGTCGTCCTCCATCGCGGCGTCGCGGAGCACGCCTTCCCAGGTGAAGCCCGCTTTCTGTGCGACGCGCAGCGAGGCCAGGTTGTCGAGGTTGGCCGTCAGGTCGATCCTGCGCAGCTCCGTGGTGGCGAACACCCACTCGGCCAGCCCGCGTACGGCTTCGGGCGCGAACCCGCGGCCCCGGTAGAGGGGGTGCACGCCGTACCCGACCTCGGTCGTTCCCGCGCCCCACGCGGTCTTGAACAGGCTGATGGCGCCCACGACGCGGTCGTCGGCGTCGGCCATCGCCAGGTGCGTGCCCTGCCCGGAGCGGCGCAGCTCGTGCACGCCGGTCTTGAGCCACTGCGCGATGCCCGACACCTTGGCGGGGGTGCCGGGCGGCAGGAACTGGGCACCGGACTGCACGATCGAGCGGATCCGGTCGGCGTCCGAGACGCCGAAAGGCCGGAGCACGAGCCGCGCGGTGGTGATTCTCACACCGGGATCGAACACGCTCGGCAGGGTACACAGCCGCGATGTTTGCCCATGAAAGCGGGGGTAGGTCGCCCTAGAGAGGAGTGACCACCATGGAACCCACGCACGCCGAGGGCGCCGAGCTCTTCGAATGGGTCAATGACACCTCTTTCCCCTCATCCAGGGAGGACCTGCTGCGGCACGCCGAGCATCGGCACGCGCCCGACGAGGTGCTGGAGCTGCTGCACTCCCTCCCGGAGCGGCAGTACCACACCATCGGGCAGGCCACGGAGGCGCTCGGGCTCAGCATGGAGAAGCGGAGGTGGTGAGTGGTGCGGCTCGACTTCATCCGGCCGCTCTATGAACGTCGCGGGCCGTACGCCTCGGTCTATCTGAGCACCCTCGCCGGGCGCGACCGCGAGAGGCACTGGCATGACCTGCGCGCCCGGCTGCGCGGCGAGGTGGACCCGGACACGCTCGACGCTCTGGAATCGGAGGCGGCGGGGTCGGTGGCCGCGCGGGTGATGTTCGCCACCCATGGCGACGTGGTGCTGGCGGAGACGCTCGCCGAGGTGCCGGAGCTGGCCGCGTACAGCCCGCTGCCGCTGGTCACGCCCATGCTGATGCTGCGCGGAGAGAACGTGCCGCACCTGCGGGCCATCGTGGACCACGCGGGCACCGAGCTGACCGTCTTCGGCAGCGGCTCCCCCCGGCGGGCCACCGAGGAGCCCACCCCGTGGCCGCTGCACAGGACCAGCTGGGGTGGCTGGTCGCGGCGGCGGTTCGAGCGCGACATGGAGGAGACGTGGGAGGAGAGCGCGAAAGCCGTCGCGCACGAGATCGACGAGCAGGTCCGGCGGCTCGGCCTCGAAGTCGTCGTGGTGGCCGGCGATCCGAAGTCGCGTTCGCTGGTCTGCGATCATCTCGGTACGAAGTCCGTGGACCGCGTGATGATGGTCGAACACGGCAGCCGCGCCGACCACGAGCAGTTCGCACGAGACGTCGAGACCGCGCTCGACTCCTACCTCGACCGGCGGCGGGCGGAGCTGCTCGACCGCTACCGGGAGACCGGCGGGCCCACCGGGCTGGCCGAGGTCGCGCACGCCCTGCGGGAGGGCAGGGTGCACGCGGTGCTGATGCCGGGCGAGGTGACCAAACCCATGTGGATCGGCGGCGGAGGCGGCACACAGCTGGCCACCGCCCCCGAGGAGCTACGCGGCTGGGGGGTGGAGGATCCGGTGCCGGAGCGCGCGGACTCCGCGCTGACCAGGGCCGCGACCATGACGGACGCCGAGCTGTGGTTCAGCCCGGAGATCTCGGACGCGGCGGCGGTCATCAGGTACTGATGATCACTTCCAGTGTCCTCGGCCCGTGTACGCCCTCGACCCGGTTGAGCTCGATGTCGCTGGTGGCCGACGGGCCACTGATCCAGGTCAGCGGGCGGGCCGGGTCGAGCCGGGCGACCGCTTCGGGGACGCCGGCCACGATCTGGTCCGCGCGGACCACGCACAGGTGGTAGTCGGGCACCAGGGTCTGCGCCCTGCGGCCCTGGCCGGGGCCCGAGTCGAGGACGATCGTGCCGGTCTCGGCGATGGCCACCGCGCAGCCGGTGACCACCCCGTCGACGGCGTCCAGCTCGGCCACGGAGCCGCCCGCGACGGCGCCGGGCACCTGCCACTCGGCCGGTAGCCCTTCGGGCACGACCATCCGCCGGCCGGACACCAGCTCGGCCACCTTGCCGGGCACCTCGGCCGCGGGCAGCACGTGGACGACGGCGCGGTAGTCGTCCACCCGCTCGGCGAACAACCCCACGAGGTCTTCTACCTGCGTGGCCGTACGGTAGCCGCGCGGGATCGTCACCTCGGGGGCGCCTGCCACGGCTCGGCGGACCCTGGCCAGGATCTCGTCACGCGCGCTCATTCCGCTCCCACCAGTCTCTGAATGATTCTTCCGGGATCTCCGGCAGGTCCCGGGTGTCGGTCCAGGCCGCCAGGGGGCCCGGCAGGCGTTTCGGCACCACCTTGCGGAAGCGGGTGGCCAGGCGTTGCGCCTTCGCCAGCCGTACCTCGTCGTTGAGTATCCAGCCCGCGACCCGCATGCCCGCCCGCTCGGCGGGCGCGTGGTGGACCTTGGCGCGCAGGTCCACGAGCACCTCGGGGATGTCGATCGCGACCGGGCACACCTCGTAGCAGGCGCCGCAGAGGCTGGAGGCGTACGGCAGCGAGGCGTCCAGCTCCGACGACATGCCCCTGAGCTGCGGGGTGAGGATCGCGCCGATCGGGCCCGGGTAGACCGAGCCGTAGGCGTGGCCGCCCGCGCGCTCGTAGACCGGGCAGACGTTCAGGCAGGCCGAGCAGCGGATGCAGCGCAGCGCCTGGCGGCCCACCTCGTCGGCGAGCACGTTCGTGCGGCCGTTGTCGAGGAGCACCAGGTGGAAGTCCTGGCTCTCGGCCGAGCCGGTCCACATGCTGGTGTAGGGGTTCATGCGCTCGCCGGTGGAGCTGCGCGGCAGCAGCTGCAGGAAGACCTCGAGGTCGCGCCAGGAGGGCAGCAGCTTCTCGATGCCGACCACGCTGATCAGGGTCTCCGGCAGCGTGAGGCACATCCGGCCGTTGCCCTCGGACTCCAGCACCACCAGCGTGCCGGTCTCGGCGATCATGAAGTTGGCGCCCGAGACGGCGACCTTGCTCTTGAGGAAGCGTTCGCGCAGGTGCAGCCGGGCGGCCTCGGCCAGCGCGCGCGGCTCGTCGGTGAGGTCGGCCGGGACCGGGCGCATCTTGTCGAGGAAGATCTCGCGGATCTCGGCCCGGTTGCGGTGGATCGCGGGTACCAGGATGTGGCTCGGGAAGTCGTCGCCGAGCTGCACGATCAGCTCGGCCAGGTCGGTCTCGTAGGCGGTGATGCCCTGCGCGGCCAGCGCCTCGTTGAGGCCGATCTCCTGGGTGGCCATCGACTTGACCTTGACCACCTCGCTCTCACCCGTGGCCTGGACGAGCCGGGTGACGATGCGGTTGGCCTCGTCGGCGTCGCGGGCCCAGTGGACGTGGCCGCCCGCCCTGGTCACCGCCTCCTCCAGCTGGATGAGGTAGCGGTCGAGGTGGCGGAGGGTGTCGTCCTTGATCGCCTTGCCGGCCGCGCGGAGCTCCTGCCAGTCGGGGAGCTCGCCGACGACGTTCGCGCGCTTGCCGCGGATGGTGTGCGTGGCCTTGCGGAGGTTGTAGCGGAGCTGAGAGTTCTGTACGGCCTCTGCCGCATTTTTCGGGAAATTTCCTGGCATGCCGAGGAATGTCGCGCTCATTGGGCACCGCCCTCTTCGGTGGAGGCGAGGATCTCGGCGAGATGCATGACCCGGACGCCGGTCCGCTGACGGCCGAGCGTGCCGCCGATGTGCATCAGGCACGAGTTGTCGGCCGCGCACAGCACCTCCGCGCCCGTGTCGAGCACGCTGCGTGCCTTGTCGGCGCCCATGGCGGCGGAGACGGCCGGGTTCTTGACCGAGAAGGTGCCGCCGAAGCCGCAGCACTCCTCCGCTCCTGGGAGCGGGACCAGCTCCAGGCCCCGGACGTTCTGGAGGAGCCTGGTCGGACGGTCGCCGAGGTGAAGGCCGCGCAGCGAGTGACACGTCGGGTGATATGTCACCCGGTGCGGGAAATATGCGCCTACGTCGTCGACTTTGAGGACGTCGAGCAGGAACTCGGACAGTTCGTAGACCTTGGGCGCGACCTCGGCGATGGCCGCCGCTCCCCTACTCCCCTGCCGGACCAGCTTGGGATACTGCTCGCGCACCATGGCGGCGCACGATCCGGACGGCGCGACGACCGCGTCGTACCCGGCGAACACCTCGGTGAAGCGGCGCGCCAGCCGTACGCCCTCGTCGCGGTAGCCCGTGTTGACGTGCATCTGGCCGCAGCACGTCTGGGCGGTGGGAAAGTCCACCTCGCAGCCGAGCCTGCGCAGGAGCGACACGACGGCCTTGCCGGTGCCGGGGAAGAGCGTGTCGTTCACGCACGTGATGAACAGGGCGACTCGCACGGCTCTCCTTCCGATGTATGGTCTGACCACAGTATGGTCAGACCATATCGAAGCCGCACGAGGGGGACAATGGTGGCCGACTGGCAGCCCGTCCGGCGGACCCGTACGTTCGAGGACGTCATCGCACAGATCGAACAGCGCATCGCCGAAGACGGTCTCAAGGTGGGCGACCGGCTGCCCGCCGAGCGCAGCCTCGCCGAGCAGCTGGGGGTCAGCCGCTCGTCGGTACGGGAGGCCATGCGCGTGCTGGAGACGCTCGGCGTGGTGTCCTCGCAGGTGGGGCGGGGTCCCGACGCCGGGGCGGTGCTGACTTCCCGCCCCGACACGGCGCTCACCGATCTGCTCCGGCTGCATCTGGGACTGGCCAGCCTGGAGCTGCGCGAGGTGATCGACACCCGGCTGATGATCGAACGCTGGGCGGCGGCCCGCGCCGCCTCGGCCCGATCCGACACCTCGGGCCTCGCCACGGCCCTGGCGGGCATGGACGCGGCGACGTCGGCCGAGGAGTTCGTCGAGCACGACACCGCCTTCCACTGCGCGCTGGCCGACGCGTCGGGGAACCGGCTGATCGCGGCCATCATGCGGTCGCTGCGCGACTCGATGAGACGCTACGCGGTGGAGGCGGTGACACGGCTCGGCGACACGTCCGTGCTGCGCGCCGACCACGAACGCATCCTCGCGGCCGTACGAGCGGGCGATCCCGACGAGGCCGCGAACGCGGTGGCCGAGCACCTCGCCCACGCCTACCCCTCGCTCAGCTGAACGTCTCTTTAGCTGAACGCTCCTTTAGCTGAACGCGGCCCGGTGGTCCCGGACCCAGGACTCGTAGGAGGTGGCCGGGCGGCCCAGCACCGACTGGACGTCGTACGAGAGACGCGGCCAGCCCACCTCCTTGAGCATGGTCCAACCCGTGGCCGCGACCGCGACCAGGCTCGGATCGGCGCCCGAGGCGAGCATCTGCTCCTTGGCCGCCTCGATGGGGATCTCGACGGTCTCCAGCGGGCGGCCGAGCACCTTGGCCAGGATCGCCACCTGGGCGGGGACGCTGAGCAGTTCCGGGCCCGTGAGGTCGTAGGTGCGCGAGTCGTGCGCGCTCGTGGTGAGAGCGGCCACCGCCACGGCCGCGATGTCACGCGGGTCGATGATGGGCTGCACGCCGTCGCCGGTGAAATTGGGGACCGGGCCGCCCGACCTGACGGCTTCCGCCCAGCCCAGCGAGTTGGAGGCGAAGCCGGCCGGGCGCAGCATGGTCCACGACATGCCGCTCGCCTTGATGGCCTCCTCGCCCGGCACGTGCCACGACCTGACATCACCGGGGTCGTCGGAGTCGCCCGTGCCGATGGCCGAGAGCTTCACCACCTTCTTGACGCCCGCCGCCGCTGCCGCCTCGATCATGGCCTGGTCGTGCTCCTTCAGCCGCCCGCCGAACCCGGTCAGCAGGAGGGCGGCCGACACGCCCTCGAACGCCCGCCGCAGTGATCGCGGGTCTTCGAAGTCGGCCTGGACGGCTTCGCCGCCGGGCGCGCGGGACAGGTCCCGGGTCATCGACCGTACGGCCTCGCCGCGCTCGATGAGCAGGCGGGCGGTCTGGCTGCCTATGGTGCCCGTGGCACCGGTGATCAGAATCATGTCAGCCAGGCTGACAGCGCACCTGGCGTCGCTTATAGGAAGAATCGGCACTATGGATGGAGCACTCCTGGGAACCCGGCGGATTCACGTCCGGGAGCCCGACACCACGCCGACGGTGGCCTTCCGCACGGTGGACGGGGCTGGGCGCCTGTACGTGCTGGGGCCGCGTACGCGGGCGTCGTACCTGGTGCCCAAGGACGTGCCGCACTGCGTCACGGTACGGCTGCGCCCGGGGACCGCCCGGCCGCTGCTCGGGGTGCCGCTGAGCGAGCTCGTGGACCAGGTCGTCCCGCTCCGGGATCTTTGGGGGGTACGGGCGGAGCGGCTGGCCGAAGAGCTGACGGGCATGGTGACGGGAAGCGACTGGGCGGAGCGGGTGATGGCGCGCCTGGAGGCGGCCTTCCTTGACCGGCTGGCCGCGCAGTCGCCCGCCGACCTGGACCGCGCCGGCCTGGTGGGCGCGGCGGCGGCGCTGCTCTCAGCCGAGGCGGCGCTCGACCGTGGCGACCTGATGGGTGTCGCGGCGGCGCCTCCGGTGGTCGCGGTGGCCAGGGAGCTGGGGGTGAGTGAGCGGCACCTGCGCAACCTGTTCACGGGCGGCGTCGGTGTCCCGCCCAAGCGGTTCGCCCGGATCAGCCGGGTCCGTGGCGTGCTGGCCAGGGTGTGTCGCGAAGAGGGCGCTTCGCTGGCCGCCGACGCGGGCTACTACGACCAGTCGCACATGACGGCGGAGTTCCGTGCGGTGATGGGCGTGCCCCCGAGCGCCTACCGGGCGGGCCGCCTGCCCGTCCCGGCCACCTGCTCAGCCGGCTGAGTCGGCTTGCAGGCATTCGGCGCCCGAGCAGGCGTGCATCCTCGACAACCGTTCCTGGAGCTGCAGCACCAGCCCCGGGTCCGCGAACCGGGCGAGGTTGTGCAACTCGTAGGGATCTCGGGTGAGGTCGTACAGCTGTATCTCGCCGGTGACGTATCTCACATAGGTATGCGTCTCCGTCCGCAATGCCTCATAGGACGGCACCGGCGTCTGCGCGGCCGACGACCGGTTGGCCGGCCGGCTGAACTCGACCAGCACGTTCCGCCGCCATGGCGACGGGTGCTTCCCCTGCAGCAGCGGCACCAGCGACCGTCCTTCGGCGAACGGCGGCACCGCCGCCCCGCCGAGCGCGGCGAACGTCGGCGCCAGATCCACCGTCGCCGTCATCTCGTCGATCTTCGAGCCCGGCGCGATGCCCGGCCCGCGCACCACCAGCGGGACATGGATGGCCTCCTCGAACGGGGTGGTCTTGCCCTGAGGGAGGCGATGCGTCCCCAGGTGGAAGCCGTTGTCGGAGGTGAAGAAGATGTAGGTGTTGTCGAGCTTGCCGGAGTCGTGCAGGGTGGTGATCACCGAGTTGACGAGATCGTCGACGCCGAGCATGGCCCGCAGCCTCCTGCGGTAGCGCTCGTCGACCTCGTCGATGACCGCCGGTGAGAGCGGCGGCCTCGATCGCAGCCACTCCGGCTCCTCCGACACGTCCGCCTGGTTGAACGACGGCGTGCGCGGCGCCTGGGACCAGGGGAAGGCGTCCATGTTGCGGACGGCGGGATTGGCCGGGTTGTGCGGCGCGATGGGAGCGAGATAGAGGAAAAACGGATCCGAGGCGGCGGTGATGAAGTCTCTGGCCTTGCCCGCCAGCACGTCGGACAGGTAGTCCTGCTCACCCCAGCCGTAGTCGACCAGGTTGCCGTTCTCGTTGAGGCGGTAGCCGTACTCCTGATAGAGGTTGCGCACGGGCACGTCCCACTCGTGCCATCCGGGCGGCACGTAAGTCTGCGTGGCGGTGCCGCCCGGATAGTGGTTGAGGAACTTGCCCATCAGCGCCGTGCGGTAGCCGACCTGCTGCATCCAGGTGCCGATCGTGGACTGTTCCAGACCCAGGGTGTGGAAGCGGTCGAAGCCGCCTTCCGGCGCGGTGTTGGTCAGCACGCCATGACTGTGGACGTATTGAGAGCGCAGGATCGTCGTGCGCGACGGGCAGCACCAGGAGTTGGACACGAAGAACCGGTCGAACGAGGCGCCCTGCTGCACGAGCTGCTGGTCAATCGCGGGAAAGTAGGAGAGCGCCCCGTACTCCAGATCGTCCGCCATCACCATGACGATGTTCGGCCGGCTCGCCCCGGAGGCCTCCGCCGGACGAATCACCGGGAGCGCACCTGCCGAAAGAATCAGCAATGCGCAAGCGAGTCGACACAGAACGTTAACCACGAGTGGGACTTCCCCGGAAGATCATGCATTGACACCCGGCTCCGCCGCAGCCGTAATAGAACTAAATTCCGGAGGTGTCACATGAAGCTCGGTTTACAGCTTGGCTACTGGCAGCGAAACGCGGACGACGCGACCGAAACCGTCCTGACGGCCGAGCGTCTCGGCTATGACTCGATATGGACCGCCGAGGCGTACGGCAGCGATGTCTTCACCCCGCTGGCCTGGTACGGCGCGCGTACCTCGCGCATCAAGCTCGGCACGTCGATCGCCCAGATGTCGGCCAGGCCGCCCGTCACCACGGCGATGACCGCGATGACGCTCGACCATCTCACGGGCGGGCGGCTGCTGCTCGGCATCGGCGCCTCGGGACCCCAGGTGGTCGAGGGCTGGTACGGCCAGCCGTTCGCCAAACCGCTGACCAGGACCCGCGAGTACGTCGACATCATGCGCCAGGTCTGGCGCCGCGAGGAGCCGGTGACCAGCGAAGGACCGCACTACCCGCTCCCCCTGGCCGACGGGCTGGGCAAGCCGCTCAAGCTCATCACCCATCCACTGCGGCCCGACATCCCCCTCTATCTCGGGGCGGAAGGCCCCAAGAACGTAGCCCTGGCCGCCGAACTCGGTCAGGGCTGGCTCCCGTTGTTCGCCTTCCCATCCAAGATCGAGGAGATGTACGGCGAGGCGCTGTCGGGCGCCGCGCCGGGCTTCGACGTCGCGGCCATGGTCATGGTGGTGATCTCGGACGACGTACGGGCCGCGCTCGACGGTGTGAAGATGATGCTCACGCTGTACATCGGCGGCATGGGCGCCAAGCACCGCAACTTCCACGCCGACATCATCGGCCGGATGGGGTTCGCCGAGGCCGCCGAGCGCATCCAGGCGCTGTACCTGGCCGGGAAGAAGGATGAGGCTTTCCAGGCGATCCCGGACGAGCTGGCCGACGGCATCTCGCTCGTCGGGCCGCCGGGGCGGATCAAGGAACGTCTCGAACTCTGGCGTCAGAGCCCGGTCACCAGCCTGCTGGTGATGGGGCCGCGGGACGAGCGGTCACTGACAATCATCCGCGACTTGGTCCTGAACTGACCGGCCTGTGCTGTGACCACCGTCTCGGTCCCTGTGGCGGTCCGTTGTGGCTGAGGTCCCTCGGTGGGATACCCCCTCCGGGGGGGAGCGGAAGGGCGGCGAATGGCGCGCTAGTCGGGACGGGGAGCCGGGTCGGTGGTGACCGAGTTGAGCAGGGGTCTGCTCAGTGCTCCTGCCCCGATCACGCCGGCGAAGCCGAGTCCGACGCAGACCAGCAACGTGATCACCCCGGTCGAGTTCACCGCGCCGATCATGAAGGGCGACGCGCAGAACGCGCCGACCAGGATCGCGCCGCCGCCCATCACCGTGAGCGGGATGAGCGTCTCGGCCCTGCGTGCCTTGTCGAGCACCTCCAGCGGCGTGCCCGCCAGGCGCAGCAGCCCGTACGTCTGGCGGCGGTCCAGGATCGACGACGCGGCCGTGATCCCGGCGCTGGCGATGGCGACCAGGAACGACACCGACAGCACGACCACCGTGCCCGCGCGGATGTCGGCCAGGATCTGGACGCCGAAGTGCCCGTCGTCGGCGTCCGTGGTGGGCGTGTGCCCGGGAACCAGCCCGGCCAGCGCCGTACGGGCCCGGTCGATGGTCGCGGCGTCGGCCGAGGTGCCGAGAGCGACGGCGACGACCTTCTTCACCGGCTTCACCGTGGCCGTGATCCCCGCCTCCTTCAGCCGGGTACGCGCCTGCGAGGCCACGGCGGCCGTCTGGTCCGCCGGGACGGCTATCTGGAGCTGCCCCGCAACGCCGGTGCTGTTGAAGGAGCCCGGACTGAGCAGGCAGAGGAACCCGGCGACGAAGCCGGTCATGGCCACCCCGCTCACCGTGCGCCACGCGGAGCGCGGATCGTCCACCAGCCGCCGGCCCGCCAGCAGCCGGGCGGGCCGGTTCGCCTGACTGGCCGTGACGCGGCCGATGATCCCGACCACCCACGGGCCGACCAGGTTGACGCAGAGGAAGGCCAGGCCGATCACCACCGCGATGGGACCCACGGCGTTGCCCCGGCTCAGCAGCGGAACGGCGGCGAGCACCGCGAGCAGGGCGACGACCCTGACGAAGCGCATGGCGGGAGGCGTCTCCCGCTTGGCCACCCCGAGCGGGCTGACCACGACCCGCCGCAGCCCCACCACGGCCGAGAGCCCCACCAGCAGGGGGACCGCGACCAGCAGCCCTCCCAGGACCAGCGGGCTCGGCCACAAGTCGGAGACGAACCACGGCCCGCCGCCGATCTGGATCCCGGCCAGCAGCGGCGCCGCCAGGGCGTAGGCGAGCGTACCCGTGACCGCCCCCGCGAAGGCCACGATCATCGCCTCGGCCACGGTCATCCCGACCACCTGGCCGGGCGTGGCGCCGACCAGCCTGAGCGTGGCCAGGCGCTGATCTCTCCTGGCCACGGTGAGCCGGGCCGCCGCGCCCCCGAACACCAGCAGCGGCACGACCATGAGCACTCCGGCGATGAGCGCCAGCACCTGGTAGGCCTCGGCATCCTCGGTCGGCTCACCCGCCAGGCTCGCCACCTTCACCGGGGGTTTGGCGATGATCCAGTCGTCGCTCCGCCGCTCGGTCAGCTCGGGCGCGTCCGGCTTGTGGCCGACGACCGCGACCAGTTCGCCCGGGTAGAGCAGCGCCTCCTCGCCGAGTACACCCTTGGTGCCCGGGAAGCGGGCGGCGAGCTGGTCGGCGGGCAGCCGCTCGGCCAGCTCTTTCAGCGCCGGGGAGAGCCAGACCTCGACGGGCGCGGGGAAGCGGGCCAGGCCGGGCGGCGGCGCGGGCGCCTCCGCCCCGAGCGCCCCCAGGTCGACGACGGTGATGTCCTTGTCGCGGACGAAGTCATGACGGGACGCCTCGATCGCCACGGCCTTACCCGTGGTCGCGACCGGGTTGCGCCAGGCGCTCCGGTCGGCTCTGGCCTCGAAGGCGTAGTTGGCGGCCACCGCGAACAGCAGCAGCGCCATGGAGACGGCGACGGCCCCCAGGGTCAGCCAGGTGCCCAGCAGGCCCTTGCGTCCGCCGCCCTTGAGCAGCCGCCAGGTCAGGTCCAGTTTCACGCGTGTACCCCACCCTTGAGCAGCTGACAGATCACGTTCAGGTTCACGCGCGTACCCCGCCCGCGAGCAGGTGGCCGTCGCGGACCTCGACCGTGCGGTCGCACCAGCCGGCCACGTTGGGGTCGTGGGTCACCACGATCAGGCAGGCGCCGTTGTGCTTGGTCGCCTCGACCAGCAGCCGCATCGTCTCCTGGCCGGTCGTCTGGTCGAGCGCGCCGGTCGGCTCGTCGGCGAAGACCACCGCGGGCTTGGTGACCAGCGCCCTGGCGATGGCGACCCGCTGCGCCTGACCGCCCGACAGCTCGCCGGGCCGCCGGGTCTCCATGCCGTGCAGGCCGAGGGGCCCGAACCAGTCACGGGCCTGCCGTACGGCCTGCGCCCTCGGTACGTCGCCGAGCATCAGCGGCAGGGCCACGTTCTCCTCGGCGGGCAGCTCGGGCAGCAGTTGGCCGAACTGGAAGACGAAGCCGAAGCGGGTACGGCGCAGCGCGCTGCGGCCGCGCTCGCGCATGTTGTCGATGCGCTGGCCGAGCAGGTGTACCTCGCCGGAGTCGGGCTTCATGATGCCGGCCAGGCAGTGCAGCAGGGTTGATTTGCCGGAGCCGCTCGGGCCCATGATCGCCACGGCCTCCCCGGCGCGGACCGCGAGGTCCACTCCGCCCAGGGCCACCGTCTGCCCGAACCGCTTGGCCAGGGCTCGTCCAACAAGCACGTCGTTCATGGTGTCGAGCCTCTCGCCGGGGAGGGGCCCGGCGGATCAGCCGGACGTCCGGTTCCCCATCGGCCGAACGGCTGATCCTAGGGCGGCGGGCTGATCCCAGAGTCGGGGGCGCGGGCTGATCCTAGAGTTGTGGGCGTGACTATTCGCGTGCTCATCGCCGACGATCAACAGCTTGTACGTACCGGATTTCAGATGATTTTGGATGCGCAACCGGACATGGAGGTCGTGGCGGCGGTCGCCGACGGCGCGGAGGCGGTGTCCGAGGCCCGGCGACTCAGGCCGGACGTCTGCCTGCTCGACATCCGGATGCCCAAGCTGGACGGCATCGAGGTGACCCGCGCCCTGGCCGGTCCCGGCGTCGAGAACCCCATGCGGGTCGTCATCGTCACCACCTTCGACCTGGACGAGTACGTCTACGGCGCGCTGCGGGCGGGAGCCCTCGGGTTCCTGCTCAAGGACAGCGGGCCCACCCTGCTGATCGAGGCGGTCAAGGCGGCGGCGAGCGGTGACTCG
The DNA here is from genome assembly GCF_050942315.1 of Nonomuraea sp. CA-143628. Classification (NCBI taxonomy): domain Bacteria; kingdom Bacillati; phylum Actinomycetota; class Actinomycetes; order Streptosporangiales; family Streptosporangiaceae; genus Nonomuraea; species Nonomuraea sp. CA-143628. The sequence continues at coordinate 3,080,224 of NZ_CP192072.1, read as the reverse complement.
CTGGTGTCGCCCTCGGTGACGGTACGGCTGCTGCAGCACCTGGCCCAGCCCAAGGTCCGCGTCCCCGTCCCGCTGAACGACCCGCTGACCGACCGCGAGCTGGACGTCGTACGGCTGGTGGCGCGGGGCCGGACGAACCAGGAAGTGGCCGGCGAGCTGTTTGTCTCACTTTCGACGGTTAAGACCCATCTTGGGAGTATTCAGCGGAAGCTCCGTGTCCGTAATCGGGTGGGAATCGCAGCTTGGGCGTGGGAATCCGGTGTCGTCGGCTGATAAATGGCCTCAGCTGATTAACAAGGAGCCTGGCGGGATAGAAGTGAAGCAGAACCTCAGCGCATGGCCCGGGGGGAGAACAACGTGCGCTACGCCCAGGCACCGCCCACTAGGGCCGCTTCTGTCGTCTACGTGACCCTTGCCGCACAGGTCCTCTCCCTGGGCGCTCTCGTGGTCTTCGAACAGGCCCGTGGCCGTCGCCTCGCCACCCAGCTCGCGGCGTTCGGCGGCCGCCCGCACGGCGCCGACGCCCAGGCGGTGGTCGGGGCCGTGACGGTGTTCGCCGTGCTGATGATGCTGGTCGCGGGCACGGCGATCGCCGCCGCCGCGGCCTACGTCACCTGGCTCGTCCGGGCCCGGCAGGCCAACGACCGCTCGGCCCCCACGGGTCCGGTGGCCGCCGCCTGGCTGATCCCCGGTGTCAACCTGATCGCGCCGCCGCTCCTGCTGGACCAGGTGTGGCGCGGCGCCCGCCCGCCCAACGACCGGCGGCCCCGCTGGCTCGCCCTGCTGGCCGCCTGGTGGCTGACCTGGCTCGCCATGCTCGCCCTGGTGACCGTCCGCCTCCCGCTCGGCTCCTCGTCGGGCGACCTGACGGGCATCGGCCTCCCGGAGCTGGCCTGCGCGACGGTGTCCGCCCTGCTGTGCGCGGCCACGGTCCGCGACATCACCCGCATCCAGTGCTCCTCTTCCCGCGCCCGCGGCCGGGGCCGGACCCGCCTCCGGACCACGGGCACCGTGACCCAACTCCCCACACCACCCACGGAGCCCACCCCACTCGAGCAGACGGGTTGAGTCCCAGCCCGAGCACAAGCGGCGGGTTCAGTCCCGCCCGGCGGCCGGCCATGACCCCGGAGACGGCCAAGAAGACGCCGTAACGGCGGCCGGCCACGTGCCGGTCAGCGGGCGTCTTCCTGGAGGCCCCCGGCCACGGTCGGCGGGTGGCGGTGGGGGCGGCTGTGCCGTAAAAAAGGAAAAACTAAGCGGCGCTTGGACCTGAACTCCCCTGGCTGGCGTGCCAGAGGCGGCGGGTGGGCGGTGCGACCACCGGCCCCAGGTCCGCGTACGGGGACAGGCGGAAGCCGTTGGCGTACTCGATGCGGCGCCCGCCGACCCCGCCCGCATCCTCGGGCGCCTGGTCGAGCAGCGCCCTGACCGCCTCGATCCCGCTCGATCGCCACAAGGCGTCGAGGTCGACCAGGTTCCAGCAGTCCACCGCGCGCATCGAGATCGCCCGCGTCCCCGTGCGCCGGACCACGCCCCGCGCCACCATCAGCCACGATCCGAACACCGTCGCCGCGCACCGTCCCTGCACCGACTCGAAGAACGTCAGGTCGATCGGCCCCGTCGAGTCGTCCAGCGTGGTGAAGATGACGCGCTGCCCCGAGCGTACGGCGGGCGTCTGGGTGGCCACCTTGACCCCGGCGACCAGCACCTCGACCCCGTTGCGCAGGGTCAGCAGGTCCTTGGAGCGCACCACCCCGATCGCGTCGAGCAGTTCGTCGTGGAAGCTGATGACGTGGCGGCTGATGTCGATGCCCAGGATCTCCAGCTCGGCCTCCACCATCTCGCTCTCGGTCATCTCAGGCAGTTCGCCGGGCGCGATGTGCTCGGCGAAGCCCAGCGGGAGCTGCACCGCCGCTTCCTCGGGCTTGGCGACAAGACGAGCGGCGGGCGGGGTGTAGCGCTTGGACTTCGCGGCGGACGGCTTGACGCCCGATGTGGAAGCCCGTTCGAGGACGCCGACCTGGGCGATCAGGTCGCGGCGGGTCAGCCGCCCCGGCCGCCAGCGCGCCCCGCCCGGACGCAGGCCGTGCAGGTCGTCGAGGCCGCCCACCTGGACGATCCGCTCGATGACCGGCCGCGACGGGCGGGCGCGGTCCCAGAAGTCGGCGATCGACGTGTACGGCTGGCCGGCCACCATGCGCCCCACCTCCGCCTCGCTCACCCCCTTGATCGCGGAGAACGGCACGCGCAGCGCGTAGCCCTTCCCGATCTCCCCGACCCGGAAGTCGCCCGGCTCGATCCTGAGCCGCACCCGTGGGCCGAGGCGCTCCACGCGCCAGTCCTTGCCGGACCTGTTCACGTCGAGCGGCAGGATCTCGACCCCGCACTGCCGCGCCTCGTCGATGAGCACGCGTTGCGGGTACATGCCGGGCTCATGCGTGAGCACCCCGGCGAAGAACGCGGCCGCGTGGTGCCGCTTGAGCCAGGCCGACTGGTAGGTGGGCAGCGCGAACGCCGCCGCGTGCGCCTTGCAGAACCCGAACGCCCCGAACGCGTCGAGCACCTTCCACGCCTTGTCCACGGCCGCGTCGCCGAACCCGTTGGACCTGGCCAGCGGCACGAAGTGCTTGCGCACCCGCTCGCGGCCCTCCGGCGAGGCCAGCGTGCGCCGCAGCGTCTCGGCGAAGGACAGGTCGCGGCCCGTCATCACCTCGATGATCTTGAGTACCTGCTCGTGGAACACCACCACGCCGTGCGTCTCCTTCAGCGCGCCGCGCAGCCGCTCGTGCGGATAGTGCGGCTTGCGCCATCCATGTCTGGCCTCCAGGTAGGGGGTGACCATGTCGGAGTTCACCGGTCCCGGCCGGAACAGCGAGATGTCCACGATCAGGTCGTGCATCTTGCGCGGCTCCAGCTTGGCGACCAGCTCGCGCTGGCCGGGCGACTCGATCTGGAAGCAGCCGAGCGTACGGCTGGCGCAGATCATGTCGTAGGTGGCCTGGTCGTCGTGGGGGACGTACTCGACGCCGGGCTCCGATCCGTGCTGGGTGTCGAGCTCGACCACGACGTCGTCCACCCGCTGAATCTCGCTCAGCGTGTAAGCCATCGCCGACTGCATCCGTACGCCCAGCACGTCGAGCTTGAGCAGCCCGGCCTCCTCCACGTCGTCCTTGTCGAACTGCGACATCGGGAACTCCAGCAGGCTCCGCTCCACCGGCGTCCTGTCGCGCAGCCCCGCGTTGCCGATGAGCACCCCGCACGGGTGCAGCGCGATGTGCCTGGGCAGCCCGTCGAGCCGCTCCGCCAGCCGGAACACCCGCTCCAGCCCGGCCTCGCCGAGCCGGCTGTCGCGCAGCTCGGGCAGGTCGTTCAGCGACGCGGTGATCTGCTTGGCCCTGATGTGCGGGAACGCCTTGGCGATCGCGTCGATCTCGTACGGCGGCAGCCCCATGGCCCCCGCCACGTCCCGGATCGCGCTGCGCGCCCGGTAGGTCTCCATCATCGAGACGCAGGCCACCCGCGACTCGCCGTACCTGTCGAAGATGGCCTTGTAGCAGTCGAGCCGGCGCGCGGACTCCACGTCCACGTCGATGTCGGGCAGCCCGATGCGGCCGTCGGACAGGAAGCGTTCCATGAGCAGGCCGTGTTCGAGCGGGTTCACCTCCCCGATGCCGATGAGGTAGTTGACCAGGCTGCCCGCTCCCGAGCCGCGGATCGCGCAGCGGATGCCCATGCCACGGATCATGTCGGTGATGCCAGCCACGGCTATGAAATATCCGGACAGACGTTTCCGCTCGATGACGTCCATCTCGGCCCGCAGGCGGTCCCTGGCGTCGGCGGAGCGATCCAGCCCGCGCGAGCTCAGCCCGTCCTCGACGCGGTGCCGCAGCAGCGGCACCGGGTCGCGGCCGACCTCGGGCAGGTGCAGGTTCGGCGGGTCGTGCTTCAGCGCGAGCAGGTCGACCGGGTTGATCGCGCACGCCTCGGCCAGCGTGCGGGTGGCGTGCAGGAGGCGGCCGATCCGGTCGGGGTCGGTCCCGCAGATCTTGGCCGCCACCTGCCACATCTCCTTGGTGCCCTTGAGGTAGGCGTGCGAGGTGGTGCGCTCCAGGTGGCGCGGGTGCAGGGGTACGAGCTGCCGCGCCGCGTCGAGCACGTCGCCCACCTGGTGGTCGGCGGGGTCCAGATATCTGACGGCGTTGGTGAGCACGGCCGGCACGCCCCGGGACTCGGCCAGGGCGAGCATCCGGACGGCGGTGGTGGCGTCGCGGAAGCCGTACTGGTCGACCAGCTCGATCACCACGCCCGGCACGGTGGCCAGCCACAGGTCGAGCAGCGCCCTGGCGTGCTCGTCACGCCGCTCGGCCACGGCGCGGCCCACGTCGGAACGCGGCCCGAGCAGCACCGTCAGCCCGCCCCCGGCCACGGAGGCGATCAGGTCGCGCGTCACCTCGGGCGCGCCGCGCTCGCCCGCGTAGTGGGCGGCCGTGACCAGGCGCACCAACGAGGACCAGCCGCCCGCCTTGGCCAGCACCGTGACCCGGTCCTGAGCCCCCGGCCCGGTCCTGGCCCGCCCCCGGCCAGCCGGCCCGGCGCCGGCCCGCTCCCAGCTTCCCGGCCCGGCACCTCCGTGCGCGCCTGGGCGCGCCACGGAACCCGCCAGCGCGAAGTTGACCCCGAACACCGAGGCGATCCGGGCCTCCGCGCACGCCTGGGCGTGCTTGATCGCGCCATAGAGACCGTCGCGGTCGGTCAGCGCGAGGATGTCCATCCCGTCCTCGGCCGCCCGGCGCACCAGTGCCCGCGGAAAAGCGGTGCCGTAGCGCATCGAGTAGGCGGAGCTCACGTTCAGGTGAGGGAACGGCGGCGCCATCAGTCCCACGCCCGCAGGAGCAGCCACCCGCCACTGGCGGTGTCGAACCGCAACTCGTAGGACCCGACCTCGCGCCCGGGGCTGGCCTCCACCCGCCAGAACTGCCGCTCACCGGGATCGTTCTCGTCGATCTTCCACCACTCGCGGGCCACCACCCACTGGTCGAGGACCCGGCGGACGAGATAGAGGCGATCGCGCCAGACGAACTGGGTCGGCTGCCCGTCCCGGGTCCACACCTCTATCGGATCGCCATAGAGTCTGCTCAAGACGCTTCTCCCCGCGGCTCTGGTGCCTATGCTGAGCCACCCGGGGGAAGGCGGGCGCTTATGTCTCGAACATATGTTCTTACGCCCCGAAACGCAAGTCGCCTGCCTGCCGCACCAGAGGGTTGGCGTCGATCGAGTTGCGGATGCTGAAGACCACGCTGCCCGCCCGGTAACGGTCGTCCGACCACTCCACCGGCCTGCCCTCGTGCGTGGTGGTGATGCGGCGCTGGCGAAGCAGCGGGCTGCCACGCCGTACGCCCAGCAGACCGGCGTCCTGGACACCCGCGGAGACGGCGTCGATGAGGTGCTCGCCGTAGGCGAAGACCAGCCCGATCGAGTCGTACAGCGCCTCGGTGACCGACTCGCAGCCGGGCGCGAGCCCTTCGACGGCGGCGGCCACCCATTCCGCGTACACCGTGCGCTCGACCAGGACGGGCTCGCCCTCCAGTGTGCGCAGCCGGAGCACGTCGAGCACCTCGTCGGTGCCCAGCCTGGCGGCCTCGGCGGGGCCGGCCGCCCTGCGCTTCTGGGCGATCACCTGGCCGCCGTAGCGGTAGCCGTTGGCGCGCGCCCACTGCGCGAAGCTGTGCAGCTCGGCGAAGCTCTGGCTGCGCACCTTGCCCAGCACGATGCGCCTGGCCCCCTGCCGGGAGCCGACGATCCCCTCGGCGACCAGCACCGCGACCGCCTGGCGTACGGTGCCGCGGGCGGCTCGGTAGCGCGCGGCCAGCTCCGCCTCCGTGGGCAGTTGCGAGCCGATCGGATGTACGCCGGCGAGTATGTCATCCCGCAGCTCACCGGCGATCCGTTCATAACGCGCAACCATCCGCGACCTTTCGCATTCATGAAAGAGCAATCTTCATGGGACTTACTTGTGCTGGCTTGTTTGTACAAGTTCCTCTAGCTTCTTTCCACACCCCCCGGAGAGTGGAGCCAACGTGTTCACACCTCGTACCCGTGCGGCAGGCGTCATCGCAGCCCTTACCGTAGCCACGGCGGCGTGTGGCGCCGCCCCTGGCACACAGGAGACCAAGGCGTCAGAGGGCGGGGTGAACGCGAAGACCGCCACCTCCGCCGCAGATTTCGGTGGCCTGGACAAACTCGTCGAGGCGGCGAAGAAGGAGGGCAACCTCCACGTCATCGCGCTGCCGCCCGACTGGGCCAACTACGGCGAGATCATCAAGGGGTTCACCGCCAAGTACGGGATCAAGATCGAGAGCGAGGACCCCGACGCGGCCAGCGCCGACGAGATCACCGCGGTGAAGACCCGCAAGGGCCAGGACCGCGCGCCCGACGTGCTCGACCTCGGCCAGTCGTTCGCGATCAGCGGCGCCAAGGAGGGCCTGTTCGCGCCCTACAAGGTGCAGGCGTTCGGCAAGATCCCCGAGGGGCAGAAGGAGCCGACCGGGCTCTGGACCAACGACTACGGCGGCTACGTGTCGATCGGCTGCGACGCCAAGAAGATCAGCGCCTGCCCGACGAGCTTCGCCGATCTGCTCAAGCCCGAGTACAAGGGCAAGGTCGCGATGAACGGCAACCCGACCAAGTCCGGCTCGGCCTTCGCCGGCGTCTACGCCGCGTCGATCGCCAACGGCGGCTCGTTCGACGACATCCAGCCGGGCCTGGAGTTCTTCAAGAAGCTGAAGGCGGCCGGCAACTACAACCCGGTCGAGACCACCCCGGCGACGATCGAGAAGGGCGAGACCCAGATCAGCATCGACTGGGACTACAACAACGCCGCCTACGCGCCCGAGATGTCCGCCAAGGGCCTCGACTGGAAGGTGAACGTCCCCTCGGACGGCAAGTACTTCCAGATGTACGCCCAGGCCGTCAACAAGGACGCGCCCCACCCGGCCGCCGCCCGCCTCTGGCAGGAATACCTCTACAGCGCCGAGGGCCAGAACCTCTACCTCAAGGGCTTCGCCAGGCCGGTGCTCCTGCCGTCCATGACCACCGACGGCTCGGTCGACAAGACCGCCGCCGACGCGCTGCCCAAGGTCGAGGGCACGCCCACGTTCCCCACCCCCGAGCAGGTGGACGCGGCCAAGGCCAAACTGGCGAGCGGCTGGGACGCCGCTGTCTCGGGATGACCCGCGCCAAGGGGTGGCTCGGCGCGCTGCCCCTGCTGGTCTTCTTCGCGCTGGTCTTCGGCATCCCCGCCATCGCGCTGGTGGCGGGGGCGTTCACCGCGAACGGCCGGCCGAGCCTGGCCAACATCGGCCAGAGCCTCCAGGGCGGCTACCTGACCGCGATGGCCGGCAGCGTCCAGCTCTCGGCCGTGGTGGCGCTGCTCGGGGCGGTGCTCGGCACGTTCCTCGCCCAGGCCGTGGTGACCTCCCGGTTCGCCCTGCTGCGTGAGGCGGTGCTGACGGCCTCCGGCGTGCTGGCCAACTTCGGCGGCGTGCCGCTGGCCTTCTTCTGGATCGCCACGCTGGGCAACTCCGGCGTGATCAGCGGGCTGCTCGGACTGCCGTCCGGCGCGCTGTACACCTTCTGGGGGCTGGTGATCGTCTACCTGTACTTCGCGATCCCGCTGATGGTGCTGGTCATGGCGCCCGCGCTGGACGGGCTGCGGCCGCAGTGGCGGGAGGCGGCGGCCAACAACGGCGCGACGGCCTGGCAGTTCTGGCGCTTCGTCGGGCTGCCGGTGCTCACCCCGGCCATGCTCGGCGGGGTGGTGCTGCTGTTCGGCAGCGCGTTCGCGGCCTTCGCCACGGCCAACGCCATGGTCGGGACCGTGGTGCCGCTGGTGACCCTGAAGATCGCCAGCGCGCTCACGGGTGACGTGCTGATCGGCTACGAGAACATCGCGCTCGCGCTCAGCCTCGACATGATCGTGGTGGCCGGGCTGGTCATGGCGATCTACCTGCCGCTGCAGAAGAGGAGCACCCGATGGCTGCGCTGACCGGGCTGGAGCCGGTGACCGCTCCGCCGCGCGCGCCGTCGCGGCCCAGGTTGTGGCGCGGGGTGGTGTTCCTGCTGTCCGCCGCGTACTTCCTGATTCCGCTCGGGGCCTCCCTCTGGTACACGATCTACACGCCCACGGCCGGGGTGTCGTTCGCGGCCTACGGGGAGCTGCTGACGGCCGAGGGCTTCGGGTCGTCGCTGCTGCTGTCCATGTCGCTGGCCGTCGCGACGATCGTGCTGGCCCTGCTGCTCACCCTGCCGGCGATGCTGGCCGTACGGCTCAGCGCGCCGCGGCTGCGTCCCGTGATGGAGGTGCTCTGCACGCTGCCGCTGGTGGTGCCGCCGATCACGTTCGTGGCCGGGCTCACCACGTCGCTGCGCACCGGCACGGACGTGCTCGCGCCGACACCGTTCTGGGCCACGCTGATCGCGGTGCAGAACCCGGCGTTCCCCGTCGTGCTCGTGCTCGCGTACGTGGTGCTCGTGCTGCCCTTCGTCTACCGCTCGCTCGACGCCGGGCTGCGCACCATGGACGTGCGCACGCTCGTCGAGGCGGCCCGCAACCTGGGCGCGTCATGGCCGCACGTGCTGTTCCGGGTGATCATCCCGAACCTGCGCTCGGCCCTGGCCAGCGCGTCGTTCCTGACGCTCGCCCTGGTGCTGGGCGAGTTCACCGTGGCCAGGCTGCTGGGCTACCAGCCGTTCGCGGTGTGGATCGTGACGATCTCCGGGTCGAAGGGCCAGGTGTCGGTCGCGGTGTCCATCCTCAGCCTGCTGCTCATCTGGCTGCTACTGCTCGCGGTGTCCACCGCGTTCTCCGGAAAGGAGCGGAAATGACGGCTCAGGTGGAGTTCCGGGGGCTGCGGCGGGTGTTCGGCAAGACGGTGGCGCTGGACGGCTTCGACCTGACGATCGCGCCGGGCGAGTTCGTCGCGCTGCTGGGGCCCTCCGGCTGCGGCAAGACCACGGCGCTGCGGTGCGTGGCCGGGTTCGAACGGCCCGACTCCGGCGCCGTGCTCGTCGACGGCAAGGACATCACCGATGTGCCCGCCAACAAGCGCGACGCGGGCATGGTCTTCCAGTCCTACTCGCTCTTCCCCAACCTCAACGCCCGCGACAACGTCGCCTTCGGCCTGCGCGTACGCAAGGTGCCCGTGGCCACCAGGCGCGCCAAGGCGGACGAACTCCTCGAACTCGTCGGCCTCCCCTCCCACGCCGACCGCTTCCCGCACCAGCTCTCCGGCGGCCAGCAGCAGCGCGTCGCCCTGGCCCGCGCGCTGGCGCTGGAGCCGCGGGTGCTGCTGCTCGACGAGCCGCTGTCGGCACTCGACGCCAAGGTACGGGTCTCGCTGCGCGAGGAGATCCGCCGCCTCCAGCTCGACCTCGGCATCACCACCATCTTCGTCACCCACGACCAGGAGGAGGCGCTGTCGATCGCCGACCGGGTCGCGGTCCTGCGCAACGGCCGTCTGGAACAGTGCGGGCCGCCCGCCGAGGTCTACGACCGCCCGGCCACCCCGTTCGTGGCCGAGTTCGTCGGCACCATGAACCACCTGGCCGGACACGTCTCGGGCGACCAGGTGACGGTGCTGGGCCAACTGCTGCCGGTGGACGGCGAGCCTCCCGGCACCCTGGAGGTGGACGTCCTGATCCGCCCCGAGGCCGTCCAGGTGACCCCCGCTCCGGAGGGCACGGCGGAGGTGCTCGCCGCCTCCTTCCGCGGCGCCTCGGTCCGGCTCCGGGTGGCGCTGTCGGGGGGTGAGGTGCTGGCCGACGTACCGGGTCACGAGGCGCTGAGCCTGGCACCCGGCACCCGGGTGACGGTCCGCCTGGTGGAGCGCCCCGTACTGGTGGCCGAGAGAACGGTCACGGTCCCCTCCCCCGCCTCGGAACCGGCCGATGCCGTCTGAGCCGTCACCGTCGTCGGGGGCGGCACCGTTGCCGGGAGCGGCATCGGTGTCGGGAGCGGCATCGGTGTCGGGAGCGGCATCGGTGTCGGGAGCGGCATCGGTGTCAGCGGGACTGCAGGCCGTCCTGTTCGACATGGACGGCACGCTGGTGGACACCGAGGGACTCTGGTGGCAGGCCACGGCCGCGGTGGCACGGACTCTCGGCGTCGAACTGGGCCCCGCCGACACTCCCCAGGTCCTGGGACGCACCGCCGAGGACGTGGCGGCTCACCTGCTCACGACCGCCACCTCGCGTCCCGACCCGCCGGAGATCACCCAGCGCCTCATCGACGCCTTCGCCATACGCGTCGGCGGCGGCGTGACGGTGATCCCCGGCGCCTTGGCCCTGCTCGCCGAACTCCACGCGCAGGCCATCCCCACCGCCCTGGTCAGCGCCTCTCCACGAAGCATCGTCGACCTCGTCCTCCCCCGCCTCGACCACCCTTTCGACCTGGTGATGGCCTTCGAGGACACGCCACGCGGCAAACCCCACCCGGACCCGTACCTGGAGGCGGCCAGGCGGCTCGGCGTGGAGCCTCGGCGCTGCGTCGCGATCGAGGACAGCCCGCCCGGCATCGCCGCCGCCACGGCCGCCGGTTGCCGCGTCATGACAGTCGACTCTCGGCGTGGCCTTCCGGATCTGCGCTCGCTGTGCGATTTCAAGCCATGATACGACGGTGTCCTTCCCAGCCTGGATTGAAAGTGTAAGCTTGGAGCAGATTCAGGTAGGGGGCGCCATGCTGCTGCGGTTCAGGGTCGCCAATCATCGGTCCATCCGTGACGAGCAGACGCTGTCCCTCGTCTCGGTGCCACGTCGTGGTGAGCGACCAAAGGAGTTGTCGACCGTCCGGGTGGCGGGGATCTATGGGGCGAACGCCTCAGGAAAATCGAACGTCCTGTCCGCCTTGAAGTGGATGCAGTTCGCCATCTCCGACTCCCACCAACTGTGGGGCCCGTCCAAGGGTGTGCCTCGCGATCCCTTCAGGCTCCCCAGCGGGGAGTCAAGCCCCCCCTCCTTCTACGAGCTGGACTTTCTACACGAGGGAATCCGATACTCATACGGCTTCGAGGTCGACGACAGGCAGATTCTTGGCGAATGGCTGAACACCTTTCCCAAGGGGAGGACGAAGAAGCTGTTCGACCGCACCGGCCCGACGAGCGTCACGTTCGGCCGTAGCCTTATTGGTGAGACCCAGAGGATTCTGAAGCTGACCCGCCCGAACTCTCTCTACCTCTCCACCGCGGCGGCCAACAACCACCCACTTCTGACCACCCTGTACGACCGCATCAGAGGGGACATCTTTTTCGCGCAGCACGGCGATCGCGATGAAAGATCACGGCTCTTTTTGGTCAAAAAGCTGCTGAACAATGATTCTGTGGCGTTCCTCATCAACCGCCTGGTGAGGATCGCGGACCTCGGAGTCGAAACAGCCGAGATCATCAATGCTCCCGAAGATCCGGTGCGAGACGAGATCGCCAGCCGACCCGCCGACATCGGGCAGAGAGTGGTCGCCAGCAGTTCGCGGACGGACATCCGACTCCGCCGGACATCTGGGGCCGTGCTGGAACTGAGCGAAGAGAGCGCCGGCACCCGGGTCTGGCTATCGCTTCTCGGGCATTCTGTCGGAGCAATCATTTCGGGCGGGACGCTGGTGGCGGATGAGATCGACTCTCACCTCCACCCGCTACTGAGTTCCACGCTCATCCGCATTTTCAAAGATCCGGTGATCAACAGGATGGGGGCGCAACTTGTCTTCGCCTCGCATGACACCACGCTCCTCGGCTCGATGCTGGAAGAAGAGGTCATCGACAGAGACGAGGTCTGGTTCACCGAGAAGGACTCCTCTGGCGCGACCAGCCTCTACTCTCTAGCGGAATTCCACCCTCGGCGCGACGAGAACATCGAGCGGGGTTATTTGCAGGGCCGCTACGGAGCCGTGCCCTACATCAACTTCGACAGCATCCGGGAGATCTTCACGAAGGGACCAGACGAGACGCTATGAGTCCCAGGCGTAGCCCCCCGCGCCTTGACCGCCCCACCGACCGACGATCACCGAAAAAACGGGTGCTCGTCGTCTGCGAGGGCCAGGTCACCGAGGTCGAGTACTTCGAAGGGATCCGCGACTACTTCCGTTCCCTCCCCGTCGACATCCGCAGCTGCAAGGTGATCGGGCTGGGTCGTGACCCAGGCTCTCTTGTTGACCACACGATCCGCGAACGCGACAAGAAGGAGAAGGAAGCCCGCGCCCAGCGGGATGCCAACATCGCCTACGACGAAGTCTGGTGCGTCGTGGACGTCGACGACCACAAGACGCTCGACCAGGCTCTGATCGCGGCGCGCCAAGGAGGGATCAACCTGGCGATCTCCCTCCCGTGCTTCGAGCTGTGGGTCCTTTATCACTTCGAGGAGTGCGCCGCCGCCTGCGGCCCCGACTCGATCAAGCGGAAGCTCAGGAAACACATCAAGGACTATGACAAACATCTCGGCCGCGCATTCCCGTTCGCGAACCATGAGGTCGCGCGTGATCGCGCCCAGCGCGCTGATCCAGATCACTGCACGCCCAACCGCAAAGGACGTAACCCGTCCACCAATGCCTGGCTGATAGTCGAGGTCATCCGCCAATCAGGTAGAAGTCGGTAAGCTAGCCCGCCGTGAGCGGTGAATCCCCCCAGATCGGGCGCTACAGGTTGCTGAGCGTGCTGGGCCGAGGCGGGATGGGTACTGTCCACCTGGCCGAGGACCCCGCTGGGCAGCGGGTCGCCATCAAGGTGATCAACCCGGAGCTCAGCCAGCACGAGCAGTTCCGGATGCGGTTCCGGCGGGAGGCCGACGCCGCGCAGCGGGTGCGCAGGTTCTGTACGGCCGCGGTGCTCGAGGCGGCGCTCGACGGTGATCAGCTCTACGTCGTCACCGAGTACGTGCCGGGGCCCAATCTGGAGGAGGCCGTCCGGCAGTCGGGGCCGCTCAAGGGGTCCAGTCTCGACGCGCTGGCGGTCAGCGTGGCCACCGCGCTCACCGCGATCCACGGGGCGGGGGTCGTGCATCGCGATCTCAAGCCGTCGAACGTGCTGCTGTCCCCCGTCGGACCGCGGGTGATCGACTTCGGCATCGCGCGGGCGCTCGACACGCTGGGCGGGGTCACCGGGACCGGCGAGCTCATCGGCACGCCCCGGTACATGGCGCCCGAGGTGCTGCGTGGTGAGCCGGTCTCGCCCGCGTGCGACGTGTTCTCGTGGGGCTCGCTGATCGTGTACGCGGCGAGCGGGAAGTCGGCGTTCGGCGGCGACACGCTGCCCGCGACCGTCTACCAGGTGCTCAACACCGAGCCGGTGCTCGACGCGGTCGAGCCGGGGCTGCGGGAGCTGGTCAGGGCGGCGCTGCGCAAGGATCCGGCCGCGCGGCCGACCGCGCAGCAGTTGCTCGACCATCTTGTGGGGCGTTCGGTCGCGCCAGAGCAAGCCATCCAAACCGTCCAGGCCGTCCAGGCGGGACATCCTGAGCAGGCCGTCCAGGGAGTACGTCCTGAGCTGGCCGCCCAAACCGCTCAGGTGGCCTGGCAGCACGGGACCACGGCGTTCACCGCGGAGCAGGAGCGGCCGGTCGGAAAGCGCCGGAGCGGCCGGGTCGTGGCCGGAGGGATCGCCGCGGCCGTGGCGGTGCTGGTCGCCGGGGGTGTCACGGCCTGGGCGACGCTCCGCGACAGTGGGCCGCCGCAGCTCCCCGTCCTGTACCGGGAGGACTTCACGCAGACCGGTGGCGGCTGGGACGGCACCTACGATCCGACCGACGAGTACAGCTACGGCTACCGCACCGACGGCATGTACGGGCTCGACGTGGCCGACGACGACGAAGAGCACCTGGTGAAGGCCCCGGCGCCGTTCCTGATCGCCACGCCCACCCCGGCGCCCAGCCCGTCGGCCACGCCCACGCCGATGCTGCCCCACACGGTGGTGGTCGGCGTGACGGCCCAGGTGAAGCGGTCCGTGGGCACCGGCGAGTACGGCGTCTTCTGCCACAACAGCGCCGACGGCACCTACTACGAGTTCGCCCTGAACACCTCCGGCATGGCTCGCATCCGGCGCATCTCCGACGGCTCGGGCGGCACGCTGGCCCAGCCGGTCCAGGTGGACGGCCTGCAGAAGGACAGGAAGGCCAGGATCGAGGCCTCCTGCGAGCAGGACGGCGGCGCCGTGCGTTTGACCATGTGGGTGAACGGCGAGAAAGTCCACCAGGTCGACGACCCCAACGGCATCGGCAACGGCTATGTGGGCCTGTTCGCGCGCACGTCCAAGGACGCGACATCGGTGCTCAAGACCACCTTCGACGACTTCGAGCTACGTGGGAGAAAGGAACCCTGACCACACATGCTGATCGAGATCTCTGACGGCGCCCCGTACGGCATCGCCACCGGCCCTGACGGCGCGCTCTGGTTCACACTCGTGCACCAGGGCCGGGTCGGCAGGCTGGTGCCGGGTGCGGAACCCGTGATCCACCAGCTCGACCCGGCGGACGGCGGGCCGACGGTCATCGTGCCGGGAGCCGACGGAGCGATGTGGTTCACCGAGTTCCAGGGCGGCCGGGTGGGGCGGATCACCGGGTCGGGTCAGGTGACGTCGTTCGAGGCGGAGGGCGCCTACGGGATCGCCGCCGGGCCGGACGGAGCCATGTGGTTCACGCGGATGCGGGCCGACAAGATCGGGCGGATCGCGGCGGACGGGACGCGGACCGAGTTCGAGATCCCGGTGATGGGCGGCATGCCCGCGGCCATCACCGCCGGGCCGGACGACGCCCTCTGGTTCGCCCTCAATCAGGGCAACGCCATCGGCCGCATCGCGCTGTCGGGCGCGGTGACGATCCACGAGCTGCCGACGGAGGGGGCCGCGCCGGTGGGCATCACCGCGGGTCCCGATGGGGCGTTGTGGTTCGTGGAGATCGGCGCGGGCCAGATCGGCCGCGTGGACCTTTCCGGAAAAATTACTGAATATCCGTTGCCGGATCGCGCCTGCCGGCCGCACGCCATCATCGCCGGGGCGGACGGCGCCCTCTGGTTCACCGAATGGGCCGCCGACCGCGTGGGCCGCATCACGACCGAGGGCGACCTCAAGGAGTACGAGCTGCCCGCGCGCGGCGTCCAGGCCGAGCCGCACGGGCTCACGGTGGGCCCCGACGGCGCGATCTGGGTCGCGCTGGAGGCGGGCGCCCTGGCCAGGATCGGGTGAACCACTCAAGATTGCCGGAAAGGTGGAATCGAGGGTGGCGGAGAGGGGTTGACTAGGACATGCGTGCCATAGTCATCACCGCCCAGGGCGGCCCAGAGGTCCTCGAGTACGTAGAGCGTCCCGACCCGGTTCCAGGTGACGGGGAGATCGTGGTCGATGTCGCGG
Organism: Nonomuraea sp. CA-143628; assembly: GCF_050942315.1. NCBI lineage: Bacteria > Bacillati > Actinomycetota > Actinomycetes > Streptosporangiales > Streptosporangiaceae > Nonomuraea > Nonomuraea sp. CA-143628. The sequence continues at coordinate 3,064,844 of NZ_CP192072.1, read as the reverse complement.
CCAGCGGCGTCAACTTCATCGACATCTACCACCGCTCCGGGGCGTACCCGCTCAATCTGCCCAGCCCGATCGGGTCGGAGGGGGCGGGTGTCGTCTCCGCCGTAGGCCCCGATGTGTCGGACGTGTCCGTCGGCGACACCGTGGCCTGGGCCAGCGTGCTCGGCAGTTACACCGAGAAGGCCGTGGTCCCGGCCGACCGGGTGGTGCCCGTGCCCGCCGGCGTCCCGGCCGAGGTGGCCGCCGCGGCGATGCTGCAGGGCATGACGGCCCACTACCTCACGCACTCCACGTACGAGGTGCAGCCGGGCGACAGCGTCCTCGTGCACGCGGGCGCCGGCGGCATGGGCCAGCTGCTCATCCAGCTCGCCAAGCTCAGGGGCGCGACCGTGCACACCACCGTCTCCAGCGAGGAGAAGGAGAAGGTGGCCCGCGCGGCCGGGGCCGACGAGGTGCTGCGCTACGACGACTTCGTCGACGTGCTGCGCAATCAGGTGGACGTGGTCTACGACGGCGTCGGGGCGGCCACGTTCGACGGCGGGCTGGCGGCGCTGCGGCCACGCGGGCTCATGGCGCTGTACGGGGCGGCCAGCGGGCCCGTGCCGCCGGTCGATCCGCAGCGGCTCAACAAGGAGGGCTCGCTCTTCCTGACCAGGCCGACGCTGGTCAACTACATCGCCGAGCGGGAGGAGCTGCTGTGGCGCGCCTCCGACCTGTTCGGGTGGATCGCCGACGGGCAGCTGAAGATCAACATCTCGCAGCGCTATCCGCTGTCCGAGGCGGGGCGTGCGCACGAGGACCTCGCCGCCCGCCGTACGACGGGCAAGCTGCTTCTGATCCCCTGAGCCCTGAGGCGTCGGGAGGTGGCGCGCGCATGGCCGCCTCCCGCCGTACGAGGGGCGTGAACTACGCTGCCGAACATGGACATCGCCCCCTCCATCTGGTCATTTGCCGCAGTGGTCGCCCTCCTTACCATCACGCCGGGCCTCGACACGGCGCTCATCCTGCGTACGTCACTGCTGTCCGGCAGGCGCCCGGCCTGGGGCGTCGTGCTGGGCATCCAGCTGGGCACCCTCTCCTGGGGCCTGCTGACCGCGGTGGGCCTGTCCACGCTCTTGGCCGCCTCCCAACTGGCCTATGACGTCCTGCGCTGGGTGGGCGCCGCGTACCTGGTGTGGATGGGTATCCGCATGCTCGTGACCAAGGCGAGCGCGCAGGAGGGCTCGCCGGAGACCGGCTTCCGCACCGGCTTCCGGCGCGGCCTGCTCACCAACCTGCTGAACCCCAAGGTGGGCGCCTTCTACGTGGCGATGCTGCCGCAGTTCATCCCGGCGGACGCCCCGCACGCCGCCATGGGTTTGCTCCTGGCCGGGGTGCACGTGGCCGAGGGCCTTGTGTGGAGCACCGTGCTGGTGGGCTTCGCGGCCCTCATGAGCGGCGCGCTGCGTACTCCGGCCGTCAAACGGCTGCTGGACCGCGTGACGGGCATCGTGATCGTCGCCTTCGGCCTCCGTCTGGCTCTGGACAACTAGGCATCGAGCGATCCGCCGCCTCGCCTGCCCGGCCGTCAGTTGTCGTGATAGACCATGGGCCCGACCGCCTTGAACGCCGCCTTGGAGGCATCCTTGAGCCACGGCCGCACGCTGGTGGAGGAGGCGCGGTTCGTGTAGATGGCCATGGTGTGCAGCAAGTATCGGTGGGTGGACCCGACCCACCCCCACGTCTGCGCGCGGTTCCAGGTGCCCGAGTCGCAGAGCCCGGCCCCGGGGCCCTTTCTGGGACACACGACGCCCCAGTCGTCCGCCGCGTAAGCGGTGTCGAGCCTGGAGTACGCGGTCTCGGCCCTGTCCGCGTTCTTCAGCGGAACGACCCAGATGGACACCATGATCCGCCGGTTCGCCGACGCGTGCGGGTTGACGTAGGCACCTGTGACCATCTTGGTGCAGTGCGCTTTACGCAGAGCACTGCGGACATTGCTGTTGTGGTACGAACCCGGGCACTTGTTCACCCCGCTCGCCTTGAGGTTGTAGCGCACGCCCTTGGCGGAGGTGAAGGACTCCGGGAGCAGAGCCGTCGCCGTCAGCGGGGTCGAGTCGGTGCTCGCCCTGTCGAGGTCAGCGGTGCTGAACGGCTCTTCGGTGGGCTCTTCTGTCGGTTTCTCTGTCGGAGACTCTGAAGGCGTCGGGGAGGAGGAGACCGGATAGGGAGAGACCGGATAGGGAGAGACCGGGGAGGGGGAGGAGGTGTAGGAGGGCTCGGCGAGGGTTAACGAGGCGCCGGAGGATGGCGTGTTCGAGGTCAGGCCCTTGAGGGCGGCGTTCACGACCACCAAGACCAGCACCAGGACGAGCACTCCCGCACCGACGACGAGGCCGAGCACCTTGGCCGAGACGGGGCTGCCGCTGGGCCGCGGCGGGATCTGGGGGAAGGGGCCGGGCGCACCAGGGGGGCCGGGAGGAGGTGGCGGCGGCGGTGCCACATCGGTGGGTGCGGTTGAGGCCGACAGCGCGGTCTGCCTCAGCAGCGTGCCCCACTGCGCGAGAGCCGGCCGCTCGGACGGGGGTTGGTGGAGCCCCGCCGCCGCGAGGTCGGCCAGCGCGGGGCTGACCGCGGCCAGCCGGCCGAGGTCCGTGGAGGCCTGGTCGCGGGCGAAGACGCGGACGGTGAGCAGCGCGAACTTGTAGACGTCGCTCTGCGGCGTGCCCGTCTGCTCGTCGGCGGGGATCTGCCAGTCAGGCGTCTCCACCTGAGGTAGTGCCTCCGCCCCGCCCAGCCGCATCGCGTCGCAGTCGATGAGGAAGCACTCCGGCGACCCCTCGGTGGAGAACAGCAGGTTCTTGGGGGACAGGTCGCCCACGACGATGTCCATCGAGTGCAGCCGGGCGAGCGTGTCGGCCAGGTCGGCCAGCAGCAGCAGGCGGTCGCGTTCGCTGACCCGCAGGCCGATCTGGCCGACGTACGCGTCATCGTTGAGCAGGAACTCCATCGTCGTCAGTTTCCGTACGGTGCCCGACAGCGTCCGCAGGTCGAAGGAGAACCTGTGGGGCACGGACCGCATCAGAAATCCGGTGACGGCGCCGTCCGCCTCCACGAGCCCGGCGGGCCAGGCCGTCTTGTCGCACAACCACGCGGCGTCCCATCCCTGAAGCCCGTCGATCAGGTCCGTCATCGCGGTGAGGGCCGTGATGTCGAGCCGGCGCAGAACGTCCGGATCGTACTCCTTGTAGGCGACGTCCCACTGGCGGTTGATCTTGCGGTCGAGCACCTCGTGGACCGTCCCTTGGCCGCCTTGGCCGAGGCGTCGTCCAAGATTGAGGGCGGCGCGGTCCGTACGGCTCATCGGCCCTCGCTCCGCGGCCAGAGGGCGAGCAGGGTCCGGTCGTCGTCGAACGTCTCCCGGGAGAAGTCGAGCAGATGGGCCAGCCACATGGGGGACGGCGGCACGGTCAGGTGCTCGGCGAACAACGCGCCGACCTGGCCCCCGCCGTCGCCGAGCGGATCGCCGAACCCGTCGGTCCCCACCAGCAGGGCCTGGCCGGGCACCAGCTTCCCGGACCACTGCTCCAGCTGCCTCGGCACCCTGGGGAGGGCGAAGACCGAGCCGGCGACCACCTCTCCCTCGGTCTTCAGCGCGAACAGGGGATGGAACCGCGGCCGGACCAGCTCGAGCACCCAGGCGCCCGAGTCGCCGACGCGGAACAGGGACAGCTCGATGCCTTCCGCGCCAGGGCGAGCCGTGCCCGCCACGAGAGTGGTGGCGAGCAGCTCCTCCACCTGCGCCAGGTCCGGATCCTCCTGTCGCAGCAGCGCCGCCGCCTGCCGGTTCAGCGTCTCCACCACGTACGAGACGACTGCCGAAAAATCTAGTGCCGGAAAATCTAGTGCCGAAAAATCGGGGCCAGGACGGCCCTCGTCGAGCTGCGCGAGGATGGCCCAGACCGCCGATCGGCAGGCCTCGGCCGCTCCGACCGTCGCCGCGGTGGCGCTGGACAGCCCGTCGGCCACAGCGAACACCACGGTGCCCGTGCCCTCGTGGAGCACGGCGAAGGTGGCGTCCTGCCGGGGCTGACGGTAGTAGCGGTGCCGTTCGCCCCGCACCGAAGCCCATCGAAGCGTCAGCTCGGCGGTGGACCATCCGTCACATTCGGAGTCGGGGCATGTGCCGCCCACCAGGCGCGGGGGCGCCGGCTCGAACTCCGGGCCGGGGATGTCGATGACGACTCGTCGCCACGGCTGGATGTGGTCGGCCTGCCGTTGCACGTACACGACCTCCTGAGCTCGCGTCGGCGTCAGACCTCGTCGATGGCCAGCCGGAACTGCTCCGGCCGGTTCACCACGAGCGTTGGGTTGCCGTCGGCCATGGCCCGGCCGGACGCGACCAGGCTCGCCGTCAACGCGTGGAAGAACTCCGCGATGGCCTGGCCGATGTTGGCGCTGGGCAGCGCGACGAAGGCGAACTCCTGGCGGGTCGCCACCTGCAGCATCGTGTCGGCCCGCGCCGACCCGATCCCGCAGGCGATGATGTTGGGCGCGAACGGCTGCGTGTTCCGGTCGACGAGAATCCGGTGCGGGTCGTGCCAGTGCCGGCCGTCCGTGGGCTGGCCGTCGCTCAGGAAGAACGCGACCGGACGGTGCACCTTGTAGCCGTCGTTCTTGAGCATCCGCACGTCATAGGGAATGCGCTGCGACAGGTCGGCGAAGGCCGCGCCGTAATTCGTCGCCCCGCGGACCGCGAGCTGCGGCAGCCTCTCGACCATCCGCATGTCGCTCAGCCCTTGCCGCAGCTGCACGTCGTCGGAGAACCCGAGGATCGCGAGCCGCACCTTCGCGGCGATCATCGGCTCGGCGCGTAACCCGTTGCACAGCGCCGCCAGCCCTCCGGACAGATCCTGGTAGTACGGGCCCATCGATGCCGACTCGTCCGCCACCACGTAGGCGGGCAGGAGCACTCCCCGCGTCTCGGCCATCGTGCGCACACCGCCCCTTCGGCTATGCCCTTGTCGGGAGACCCTAGCCTCCTTGTGCTGTCGATCAAAGGCATCGAAGCCAGGATTTGTCGGCATGTTCACCCGCATAACGCTTTCTCGGGTGCCAACTTCGGGGCTTTACGACGGATGGGTGTCCAGGTCGACCAGGTTGCGATCCGGGTCGGCCGGGTCGTACAGCACGCGTACGTGGGTCCGGCCCTGGAGCCGGGGGCTCGGATCATGGCGGAGATAGTCACTGACCGCGGTGTGCGTCCGGCCCGTCTGCTCATCCTGCCACGTCGCATGGACGACGTAGGGGTGCCGGTTGTTCACCCGCACGGTGAAGTCGCGTCCGACATGCTCGATCTCCGCCCACACCGGCCGGCCCTGCTTCCACAACCAGGCTCGCAGCCGAGCCATCCGTCGTCCCTTGACGAACAGCACCGCGCCGATCGGCGTGAACACCACGCCCAGCCCGCCGACGCTCAGCGGAGCGAGGAACGCTGACCAGAACGACGCGATGCGTGCGTCGGACGGGTTGCCCGGGTCGTAGGCGACGGGAACGTTTTCGCCCGTCTCATAGGACGGCGGGTTGCTTCCGGTGGAACTCCGGAACGAGTATCGCCTGCCTTCGACGGTGAACTCCACGGTCGGGTACCACGACATGCGCCTGCGGGTATGGCCGTCGGAACCGCGTGTCGTGGTGTTCCGTGCGGTCATCGCGACCACGGTGCCGTCGGTCCGTTGGGCCGAGGCCATGAAGCTTGCCGTAGATGCGGCCAGCGCCATGCCGACACTGAGCAGCACCAGCCCGATCAGACCGAAGATCCCGCCGATGATGGTGAAGAGCCGTACGCGCCGCATGGGACGAGTCTGCCCGACGCGGGTACCTGTCGGGCCAGGTGCCGGTGGACTTCCGGATCCCGGTAACGTGCTGCTGTGCAGACGGCGTTCGTGCTCGGTGGCGGCGGCGTGCTCGGCGCGCACGAGGTGGGCATGCTCCAGGCGCTCGACGAGGAGGGCATCGTGCCCGACCTCGTGGTCGGCACGTCCGTCGGCGCCCTGAACGGCGTGCTGCTGGCCGCCGATCCCGGCCGCGCGGTGCAGCTGCTGTCGTCGCTGTGGCGGTCCGATGTGGTGCGTACGGCGTTCGCCGGCTCGTGGGTCACCCGGCTGTCCACCTTGGCGAAGACCGGCACCCATCTGCACCCGATCGGGCCGCTTCGAGCGTTGTTGAGCGAGATGCTGCCGGTTTCAGAGATCGAGGACCTGGCGGTGCCGTTCCAGTGCGTGGCGGCCTCGGTGGAGCGGGCCACCGCCCACTGGTTCGACCAGGGGCCGCTGGTCGACGCCGTGCTGGCCTCGTGCGCGGTGCCCGGTCTGCTGCCGCCCGTGTCCATCGGCGGTGAGCACTTCTTCGACGGCGGTCTGGTGCACAGCATCCCCGTCGGCCGGGCCGTGCAACTGGGGGCCAAGCGCGTCTACGTCCTGCACGTCGGGCGGATCGAGCGCCCGCTCACCGTGCCGCGGCGGCCCTGGGAGGTGGGCATGGTGGCCTTCGAGATCGCGCGCAGGCACCGGTTCGCCGAGGAGATGGCCACGCTGCCGCCCGACGTCGAGGTGCACGTGCTGCCCGCCGGAGTGACGCGGCCCCTGTCGAACCTGCGCTACCGCGACCTGTCACAGATCTCCCACTACATCGAACGCGCCTATGACGCATCTTCCCGTTACCTGCGGACAGGAGGACGATGAAGACCTGAACATCCTGGAGGCCGACGTTGTTGCCCCCACGCATCCTGCGACGGCTCATCCTCGCCCCCCTGGTCATCGTGGTGACCGTGGTCGTGCTCATCACGTTGCCGGTGTGGGTCGGAGTGACGTTCGCCGCCTCACTGCGGCTCCCGCCGCCGCAGCGCCGTGGGCTGCGCTTCGTCTGGTTCGGGGTGGCCTGGCTGACGCTGGAGTCGGCGGTGCTCATCGCCTGCCTCGGGCTCTGGGTGGCGGGGGCGTTCGGCCGCGACCGGGATCAGGAGCGGCACTACGCGCTGATCAGGTGGTTCCTGACCAAGGTGTACGGCGCCGCCGTACGGATCTTCCGGCTCACCGTCGACATCCAAGAACCGCCGCTCACCGAGGAGGAGCAGGCCGCCCGCCTGACCCGCCCGGTGATCGTCCTGGCCCGTCACGCGGGTCCCGGCGACTCCTTCCTGCTGATCTACCATCTCCTCGCCCTGTACGGCCGGCGGCCCCGGATCGTGATGAAGGCCGCGCTGCAGTTCGACCCGTCGCTGGACGTGGTGATCAACCGGCTGCCGAACGCCTTCGTGCCCCGCCGCACCGCCGAGAGCGGCATCATCGACGAGATCAGGCGGCTGTCCGCGCCCATGGACGAGGACGACGCGCTGGTGATCTTCCCTGAGGGCGGCAACTTCACCCCGCGCCGCCGTCGGCTGGCGATCCGGCGGCTGGAGGAGAAGGGGCTGAAAGAGGAGGCCTCGCGGGCCCGCGGCATGGACCATCTGCTGCCGCCCCGCCCCGGCGGCGCCATCGCGGCCATCGAGTCCTGCCCGGCGGCCGACGTCATCTTCGTCGCGCACACCGGCCTGGACGACCTCATCACGATGGGCGACGTGTGGCGCAAGCTGCCCGTCAGCGCGCACATCACCGCCAAGTGGTGGCGGGTGCCCGCCTCGCGGATCCCCGTGGCGCGCGAGGCGCGGATCCGCTGGCTGTACGACCAGTGGGAGCTCATCGACGACTGGATCAGCGCCCAGCGGCTCACCCTGCACTAGCCCCCGGCGGCAGCGGCGGGACGGCGGGCGGGCCGTTCTCGATGAGGTCGAGCAGGGCGTCCGTGTCAAGGTGCTGCTCGACCAGGTCCCCGAGCGCGTCCAGGCGGCTCTCGCGCAGCAGGGCGAAGTCGGTGTCCGGCGCCGGGACGAAGGCGCGCCCGGCCCGCTCGGCCACCTCGGTGAGGAAGGCGCGGCGGAAGCCGTCGTTCTCCAGCGCGCCGTGCCAGGTGGTGCCCCACACGTCGCCCACGCGGCAGCCGTCGAGGAACGGCTCGCCGCCTTCGACGGTCGCGACGCCGTGGTGGATCTCGTACGCGCTCACCGGCTGCCCGTAGGCGTGACCGGCCGGGCGGCCAAGCGTCTTGCCCACGGCGAACCGCACCCGGACCGGAAGCAGGCCCAGGCCGTCGACCCGGCCGGCGCCCGACTCGACGTCGTCGTGGATCTCGCGGGCGAGCATCTGGTAACCGCCGCAGATGCCGAGAACGGGCCCGGTACGCCGCTGGACGGCGGTGGCCAGCCCTGTGTCGCGGAGCCAGGCCAGATCGTCCACCGTCGCGCGCGAGCCGGGCAGAACCACCAGGTCGGCGTCGTCGAGCTCCGCCGGGTCGGTCACGAAGCGGACGAGCACCCCCGGCTCGGCGGCCAGGGCGTCGAGGTCGGTGAAGTTGGAGATCCGCGGCAGCTTGACCACCGCCACGCGGAGCGTCTGGTCGCCGTGGGGCCGCAGCGGGGCGATCGAGCGGCTGCCGAGGGCCAGGGAGTCCTCGACGTCCATCCAGAGGCCGTCCAGCCAGGGCAGCACACCGTAGACGCGGCGGCCGGTGAGGCTTCTGAGCTGGTCCAGGCCGGGTTCGAGCAGCTCGACGGCGCCTCGGAACTTGTTCACGACAAATCCGGAAATGAGGGCTTGGTCGGCGGCGTCCAGCAGGCCGACCGTGCCGTAGAAGGCGGCGAAGACGCCGCCGCGGTCGATGTCGCCCACCACGATCACGGGCAGGTCGGCCGCCCTGGCCAGGCCCATGTTGGCGATGTCGCCCCGGCGCAGGTTGATCTCCGCGGGGCTGCCGGCGCCCTCGCAGATGACCACGTCGTACGAGCTTCGCAGCCGGTCGAGCGAGGCCAGCGCGCTCTCGCGGAGCAGGTCCTTGAGCCGGCCGTACTCCATCGCGTCGACGTCGGCCACCGGCTGCCCCATGAGGACCACCTGGCTGCGGCGGTCGCTGCCCGGCTTGAGCAGGATCGGGTTCATGTCGGCGACGGGTTCGAGACCCGCGGCCCGCGCCTGCGCGGCCTGGGCCCGGCCGATCTCGGCGCCGTCGGCGGTGACGTACGAGTTCAGTGACATGTTCTGGGCCTTGAACGGCGCCACGCGGACACCCTTGCGGGCCAGCCAGCGGCAGATCCCGGCGGTGACGACGCTCTTGCCCGCGTCCGATGTGGTGCCCGCGACCAGCAGCGCTCCGCTCTTCATGGCTGACATCGTAGGGCGGTGCTCCCATGTCGGCTCACATCGTGAGCCGGTGCTCCTTCTCGCCGCGCCACTCCACGCTCAGCACCGTGGCGTCGTCCTGGAGACGGCCGTGCTGGTGCGCGAGGATCGACTGGATCAGCCGGCGCAGTGTCTCCGGCGCCGAGACGCCATCGGTTTCGCGGCGCACGACGAAGTCGGTGAACCGCTCAAGCCCGAACATCTCCCCCTCCGGGCTCTGCGCCTCGACGATGCCGTCGGTGTAGAAGAGCAGGCGGTCGCCGGGTTCGAGCTGGTAGTGCTCCAGACCGGCCGACAGGCCCAGCCGGAAGCCCATCGGCGGTGACGGCACCGTCTCCAGGATGGCGACCCGGCGGCCCCGCCGGGTCACCAGCGGCGGGTAGTGCCCGCGGTTGACCCAGGTCAGCTCGCCGGTCTTGAGATTCAGGTCGGCGAGGATGCCCGTGGCGAAGCGGGTCATGTCGAACTGGTCGGCTATCGCCTCGTCGATGGCCTCGCTCGCCGCCAGCAGGCCGGTCCCCCGTCGCCGGTTGTTGCGGCAGGCGCCGACGGCGATCGTCGCGGTCAGCCCGGCGGAGGTGTCGTGCCCCATGGCGTCGAAGATCGACAGGTGCAGCGTGTCTCCGGCGATGGCGAAGTCGAACGCGTCGCCGCCCACGTCGTAGGCGGGCTCCAGGGCGGCGCTGACCACCACCTTGTCGTTGGCGAAGCTGCTGTTGGGCATCAGGTTCCACAGCACCTCGGCCGACAGGGTCATCGACTCCGCGCGCACCAGCGAGGCGTAGGTGTCGCTGATCGAGCGCTTGCTGATCACCATCAGGGAGACCAGGCCCGCCAGCTGCTTGACCAGCGGGTCGGCGGCCTCGTCGCCGGCGGAGACGGTCACCGCCAGCATGCCGATCCGTTCGGTGCCGTCGAGCAGCGGCACCCACAGCCGCCGCCGGTCCTCGTCGGGCGGCGGCTCCGGCTCCCCTTCGACGGCGAGCTTGGCGTGCACGATCTCCACATTGCGATAGGCCCGCCCGGCGAGCGTGGAGTCGATGCGGATCGCCTGCAGCGACTCCCCCGCGGCGTCGCGCTGGCCGGGCAGCGGGACGAGGTACTGCTGCTGCAGGTCGACCACGTAGATCGTGGCGTTGGAGAACCCGGCCGGTTCGGCGTGCGCGGCGACCAGGGCCGGCAGGTCCTCGATCGCGGCCAGGTGGCTCGCGTCCAGCAGGGCGCCCAGCATGGCCTCTCCCTCACCTCGCATAGGCGCGCCTCCTACGTCTCCCCTGAGGCTTCATACCCCGATGAGAGCCCCTAGACCTGCCGTTTCTCCGCGACGGGGAAGAGTCGGCGGCCGCCGCGTACTACGCTGCCAGGCATGCCCCGCGACGCCCTCATGGACTGGCTCACCTCGCGCGCTCCCGAGCAGTTGGCGCTCGTGGCCGATCGCGGCGCGCTGCGCGTTCGCGGTCGTGAGCCGTCGCTGGAGGACTACGCCCGCCTGCTCAACCAGGATCTTGTGGTGTCCCGGCTGGTGAGCTTCTGCACGCTCCCGGAGCTTCAGGTCCTGCGCGCGATCGCCTGGCTGGCCACCCAGCGCTACGGCCCCTTCCCCGACGACTACTGGCGCACCCCCGATCCACGCCCGGTTCCCCGGGCCGAGCTGCTGACCCTCCTGGCAGGGCAGGACCAGGACCTGCGGGCGGAGGCGGACGCCGCCCTGGAACGACTGGCCGAGCAGGCCCTGCTCCAGCCGCCCCATGGCGAGCAGTGCGCGGTGGCGCCCTACGTCCACCGGAACCTGGCGGACGGCATGGGGCTGGGCCGCTCCGTCGCCTACCTCGTCGCCCGCTATTTCAACGCGCCCGAGGTCCATCGGCTGGCCACCGCGCTGGGGCTGGACAAGGCGCCGAGCCGGGAAGCCGCCGAACGCGCCGTCGTGGCCCACCTGACGGATCCGGCACTCCTGCACGCCCTGCTGGACAAGGCGCCCGCCTCGGCGACAGAGCTGCTGGAGCGGCTCACTTACGAGGGGCCCATGGTCGAGGCCCACTGTTTCCACCAGGCGGGGTCGTACGGGAGCAACAAGTACGCCTTCTTCGCCGGCGGGTCGGGGCACGCCGGCGCGGACTGGCTGGCGGCGCGCGGGCTGCTGCTCCCGGCGGGCGTGCCCCACATAGCCGAGCTGCCCGCCGAGGTCGCCATCGCGGTCCGGGGCGAGCTGCGGGCGACGTTCACCCCCTACCCTCCCGAGCCGCACGACCTGGCACGGGCCGAGGGCGTCGAGCCCGCGGCCGCGGCGGCGTTGGGCACGCTCACCTGGCAACTCGAACGGTTGCTCGCCGACTGCGCCGAACAGCCGCTCACCCTCCGCAAATCCGGCGGGGTCGCGGTGCGCGACACCAAACGCCTGGCCAAGGACATCGCCGACCCGGAGACCGTGCGCTTCCTGCTGGAGCTCTGCTTCCGCGCCGGCCTGCTGGGCCTCCTGGCCGAGCCTGCCGAGCCGCCCGCGAACCGCCGCGCCAAGGTGCCGCCGCCCCCTCAGGTCGTCCTGCCCACCACGGCCTATGACCGCTGGCTGTCGCGCACTCCCGCCCAGCGGCTGGTGCCGATCATCGCCGCCTGGACCGTGTGCCGCGACATCCCGCTCTGGTGGCCCGACCCCGACCAGACGCCCGTCGCGCTGGCCGGCCTGGACGACCCGGACGCCGTCAGTCTGCGTTACGCGCTGCTGGAGGCCCTGGGCGCCGCCCCTTCGCTGCGCGCGGCCGACGCGCCGCCGTACCTGGTGCCCGCGGCGACCTGGCACCGCCCCGCACGGATTCCGCGGGGCCCGGCCGGTGCCCAGCGCATCGAGTCCACGCTCCGCGAGGCCGCGCTCCTCGGCGTCATCGGCCAGGGCGCCTTGACCCGGCTCGGCCACACCGTGCTCGATCTACTCCGTACCGGCGAGGCATGGAAGAGCGCGGACGCCGCGCTCGCCCCGGTCCTGACCGAAATACTGCCCGCGCCCAGGACCACGGCCCGCTTCCAGACCGACCTGACCGCCGTGGTGGGCGGCGCCCCTGAGGCGAAACTGGCCGCCCTGCTCAACACGGTCGGCGTGCGCGAATCGGAAGGCCACGCGGTGGTGTGGCGCATCAGCCACGCCTCTGTACGCCACGCCCTCGACTCCGGCCACCAGCCGGCCGCCCTGCTCAACCAGCTCCGGGCCGTGGCGGAGGGCGAGCTGCCGCAGCCGCTGGAATACCTGGTCAAGGACGTCGGACGGACCCATGGGCGGATGCGGGTGGTGAGGTCCGGCTGCTGCATCCGCTCCGACGACGAGGCACTGCTGGCCGAGCTCGTCCACGCCAAGCCGCTGCGCGCGCTCGGCCTGCGATTGATCGCCCCGACCGTGCTGATCAGCGCCAGCCCGGAGCGGGAGACGGTGAGCGCCCTGCGAGCGGCGGGCTACGCCCCGGCCGTGGAGGCCGAGACGGGCGCCACGCTGGTGGAACAGCCCGCCACCCGGCGCGCCCCCGACCCGCGTGGGCGCCGCCGCTAGGACCCGCTAGCCGCGGCCGCCATTCGGCGGACGCCGCGCCGGCCGCTCGCGCTTCGGCAAGGCGTCGTCAGTCCGGGCGCCGAACGCGCTACTCCGGCGGCTGCTGCGGCTGACCGGGCTGTGTCGGCGGCTGGCCGGGTTGTGTCGGCGGTTGCTCGCCCTGCGGTTCGCCTCCTCCGTAGCGGCGCCGAATCTCGTCCGCGCCCTTTTCGACCTGGTCGTCGTACTTGTGGCCGGTCCGCTCCTTGGCGAACTGCTCGGCGCGATCCACTACCTGGTCAGCCTGCTTGGAGTGCCCTCTGGCCAGGTCCTCGGCCTTCTTCAGCCATTCTCCGATGCGGCTCATGAGTGTTCCCCTCCTCGTGCCTTACAGTCGCCCCCTACCCAGAGGCGGCGCGAGGTCACACCGATGACCGCGACATGAGACCTCTCAGGACAAAGGGCATGATGCCGCCGTGCCGGTAGTAGTCGGCTTCGCGCACGGTGTCGAGCCGGACCTTCACCTCGAAGGTGATGTCGTCGGCGGCGACGGTCAGTGTGGGCGGGACCAGGCCGTCGCCGATCGGGCCGAGGCCGCGGATCGTGAAGGTCTCCCGGCCCGTCAGCCCGAGCTCGTCGGCGCCCTGGCCGGGTAGGAACTGCAGCGGGAGGATGCCCATGCCGACCAGGTTCGAGCGGTGGATGCGTTCGTACGACTTGGCGATGACGGCCCGCACGCCCAGCAACGCGGGTCCCTTGGCGGCCCAGTCGCGCGAGGAGCCGGCGCCGTAGCCCTCACCGGCGAGCACCACGGCCGGGACCGACGCCGCCTGGTAGCCGCGGGCGGCGTCGTACACGGTGGTGATCGTGCCGCCGTCGAGGAAGTCCGGGGTGAGCCCGCCTTCGGTGCCAGGGGCCAGCTGGTTGCGCAGCCGTACGTTGGCGAAGGCACCGCGCATCATCACGTCGTGGTTGCCGCGCCTGGAGGCATAGGTGTTGAGCCGGCCACGTGGCACGCCCAGGTCGGTGAGGTAGCGGCCGGCGGGGCTGCCGGGCAGGATGGCGCCGGCGGGTGAGATGTGGTCGGTGGTGATGAAGTCGCCGAGTTTGACCAGTACGCGGGCGTCGGCGATGTCGGTGACGGACGGGGGTTCGAGGGGCATGCCGTCCAGGTAGGGCGCGCGGCGCACGTAGTTGGACGCCGGGTCCCAGGGGAAGGTGGCGGAGCTCCGGGCCTCCAGCCGCTGCCAGCGTTCGTCGCCGTCGAGTACGTCGGCGTAGGCGCGGGTGAACATCGACGGCCGGATCACCTCCTCGACGACGCCGCGCACCTCCTCGGCCGTGGGCCAGACGTCGCGCAGGTAGACGGGCCTGCCGTCGGGGTCCGTGCCGAGGGGTTCGGTGGTGAGGTCGCGGTCCATCGTGCCGGCGATGGCGTAGGCGACGACGAGCGGCGGCGAGGCCAGGTAGTTGGAGCGGACCTCCGGCTGGATGCGGCCCTCGAAGTTGCGGTTGCCCGACAGGACCGCGGCCACGTCGAGGTCGTGCTCGGCCACCGCCCTCGACACCTCCTCGATGAGCGGCCCCGAGGCGCCGATGCAGGTCATGCAGCCGAATCCGGCCAGGTGGAAGCCGAGCTCCTCCAGGGAGGAGGTCAGGCCCGCCTCGCCGTAGTAGTCCATGACGACGCGCGAGCCGGGTGACAGGGTGGTCTTCACCCACGGCTGGGCGCGCAGGCCGCGCCGGACGGCGTTCCTGGCCAGCAGCCCGGCGGCGACCATCACCGAGGGGTTGGAGGTGTTGGTGCAGGAGGTGATCGCGGCGATGGCGACGGCTCCATGGCCGATCTCCTGGCCGCTCCGCTCCAGCCTGGCCCGCGCGGCGGGCCGCGCCTGCGCCCGGAAGGCGGCTTTGGCGGCGTCGAGCGGGACGCGGTCCTGCGGTCTGCGCGGCCCGGCGATGGACGGCACCACGGTGGACAGGTCGAGGTCGAGGTCGGCGGTGTAGGCGGGCGGCGACTGCGGGTGGTGCCACAGGCCCTGCGCCTTGGCGTACGACTCGACGAGGTCCGCGTGTTCGGCGTCGCGGCCGGTGAAGCGCAGGTAGCGGATGGTCTCGGCGTCGATGGGGAACAGCGCGGCGGTGGAGCCGAACTCGGGGCTCATGTTGGAGATCGTCACCCGGTCGGTCACCGGCAGCGCGGTGACGCCCGGCCCGTGGAACTCGACGATCTTGCCGACCACGCCGTGGCGGCGCAGCGACTCGGTGAGGGTCAGGACGAGGTCGGTCGCGGTCGCGGCCGGAGGGAGCGCGCCGTGCAGGCGTACCCCGACCACGTCGGGCACGATGACGGACACCGGCTGGCCGAGCATCGCCGCCTCGGCCTCGATGCCGCCGATCCCCCAGCCCAGCGTGCCGATCCCGTTGACCATGGTGGTGTGCGAGTCGGTGCCCAGGCACAGGTCGGGGAACGCCGCTCCGTCCTGGCGCATCACCACGCGGGCCAGGTGTTCCACGTTGATCTGGTGCATGATGCCCTTGCCCGGCGGCACCACGGTGAAGCCGCGCAGCGACGCCTGCCCCCAGCGCAGGAAGCGGTAGCGCTCGGCGTTGCGCTCGTAGTCCAGCTCGGCGTTGCGGGCCAGAGCGCCCGGGCGGCCGAAGGCATCGGCGATGATCGAGTGGTCGACGACGAGCTCTGCGGGGATGGCCGGGTTGACGCGGTCCGGATCGCCGCCGAGCCGCGCCATCGCGTCACGCATGGCGGCCAGGTCGGCGAGCGCGGGCACGCCGTTGGTGTCGTGCAGGAACACCCGGGAGGGATGCAGGTCCACGGCCGCGGTCCGGTCCGCGCGCGGCTCCCATCCGGTCACGGCCCGCACCTGCTCGGCGGGGGCGCCGTGCCGCAGCAGGTTCTCCAGGACGATGCGCAGGCTGTACGGGAGGCGGGCGGCGTCGCCGACTGAGTGGATGCGGTAGTGGCGGGTTCCCACCGTGAGGATGGAGGTCACGATGCCGGTCCTTGGCGGGATGTCGAGCTGTTGGGCAGCCGGACGCCGCAGGTCTCCGCCAGCCGTTCGAGGCCGCGCAGCGTCCGGTCCGGCAGCACGATTCCGGTGGCCGCGGCCTGCTCCGCGTTGCGGTCCTCGATCTCGCCCGGATAGAAGATCTCCGTGAATCCGGGGGCGAGCGGCACGGCCTTGGTGCGGTCGATCAGGTCGTCGAGCCGCCTGGCGTAGTCGTCCGGGTCGGCCACCGCATCCATTCGCAGCGCGAACAGCAGGTGGCCGCACCCACTGCGCCGGTCGGGTACGTACGGACCGGTCACGTCCGTGGCGTAGGAGCTGCCGGTCAGCACGCCGGACAGCACATCCATCATGAACGAGACCCCGTACCCCTTGTGGCCGGCCATCGGCAGGATGAGCCCGTCGATCGCCTGGCGCGGATCGGTCGTCGGAGTGCCGTCCGCCGCCTGGGCCCAGCCTTCGGGAATGGGCCGCTCCCGCTCCAGCGCGGCGTAGATCTTGCCGCGGGCGACCGTGGTGTTGGCGATGTCGAGCACGACCGGGCCGCGCCGCCCGCCGGGGACCGCTATCGACCAGGGGTTGGCGCCCACGGTCTTCTCCCTGCCGCCCCAGGGCGCCATGGCGGGGCTGCCGTTGGTGGTGAGGATGGCGACGCAGCCCTCGGCGGCCATCATCCGGGTGAAGTACGCGGCGGTGCCGAAGTGGTTGCTGTCGCGCACGGCCACCACGCCGACGCCGTGCTCGCCGGCCCGGCGTACGGCCTCGCGGGCCGCGTACGCGGTCACGACCTGGCCGATCCCGTCCTGACCGTCGAGGACGGCGACGGCCCCGCCGTCGAGCACGGTCGCCACGACGGTCACGGGGCGCATGACGCCCGAGTGGAGGCGGTCGGCGTACCAGCTCAGGCGCAGCATGCCGTGCGAGGGATGTCCCCACATGTCGGCCGTGACGAGGCTGTCGGCCACGAGCGCCGCGTCCTGCTCGGGCACGCCGAGCGAGGTCAGGACCGCGGTCCCGAACGCGACGAGGTCGGACGACCGGATCATGTCGCCTTCCTTGCCGAGGGGCGAGGGGTTCATGCCAGTGCCTCTCGTAGCGCCCGCGCCGCCATGAGCGGCGGGCTGAGCACCGGCACGCCGAGCCGGTCTGCCAGCTCGGCGTGCACGGGGCTGATGGAGTACTGCCCGAGCAGCACCAGCTCGGCCGGGCCGAGGGCGAACTCGGCGGCCCGCACGAGGGCGTCCGCCAGGGCCGGCCAGTCGCGGGCGGTGGCCGCGGCGGCGGCTCCCGGCGCGGCGACCGCGCGCACGCCGACGCCCTCGGCCACGTTCTGGAGCCGCCGTGCCGAATCGGCGGCGGCGGAGTCGAGCGAGCTGAGCACGAGCACCCTGCCCGGGCGGCGCCGCGCGACCTCGGCGAACATCCGCTCGTCGGAGCCCGTGACCGGCACCTCGTACAGCCTCCTGGCCAGCTCGGCGACCGGGCCGTACATCGAGCAGGACAGCAGTACGGCGTCCGCGCCGCCGCGTACCGCGTAGTCGATGAGGGCGAGCATCCGGCGCGTCAGCGCAGGGGTCATTCCCCCCGCCGCGTCCGCCTCCGTCACGAGCCGGTCGTCCATCAGGTGCCAGGCCGCCGCCTCCGGGAATCCTTCGCGCAGGCCCTCGGTGGCCGGTTGGACGGAGGCGGGGGTGGCGTTGACGACCGCGACCGTGAAGGTCATCGCTTGACACCGGCCGCGACGGCCTCGGCGAACGCGCGGGTACCGGCTGTGCCGCTCATGTCACGGGTACGGGTGCCGGACCGGACGGTGTCGGCGACTGCCGCCTCGATCCGCGCGGCGGCCTGGCTCAGGGTGATGTCCTCGTGGCGGGCGCCGAGCCAATCGAGCAACATGGCGCTGGACAGGATCATCGCGATCGGATTGGCCAGGTCCTGCCCGGCGATGTCGGGGGCGGAGCCGTGGGCGGCCTGGGCCATGGCGCGCTCGTGGGAGGCGTTGATGGACGGGGCGATGCCGAGCGACCCGGCGATCTCGCCGGTCAGGTCGGACAGGATGTCGCCGAACATGTTCTCGGTCACGATCACGTCGAAGTCGTCCGCCCGCCGCACCAGGTGCACGGTCATCGCGTCGATGTGGAAGTCGTCCACCGTGACCTGCGGGTAACGGGCGCCCACCTCCTGGCAGACATCGCGGAACAGGCCGGTGGTCAGCTTCAGCACGTTCGCCTTGTGCACGATGGTGAGCTTGCCGCGCCTGCGGGCGGCCAGCTCGAACGCCTCGACCGCGATCCGCTCGACCGCCGGACGGGTGATGATGCCCATGGCGATGGCCACATCAGGGGTGGGCATGAACTCGCCGGTGCCCTTGTAGGTGCTGCGGTCGGCGTAGAAGCCCTGGGTGTTCTCCCGGACGATGACCAGGTCGGTGCCCGGGACGACGGCATCGGCCCCCTCGAACGACTTGGCCGGGCGGATGTTGGCGAACAGGTCGAAATGCTTGCGGATGGTGCCGCTGGGATTGAGGCGGGAGCGGTACGGCTCGGGGTAGGCGGCGCTGTCGTGCGGGCCGAGCAGCCAGGCGTCGAGCCCTTCCAGGGCGGTCAGCGTCGAGTCCGGTATGGGGTCTCCGTGGGTGTCGATGGCCGAGCTGCCCAGCGGCAGCTCCACCCACTCCACGGGGGGCGCGCCCGCTGCGGCGAGCGCGGCGTCCACGACCAGGATCGCGGCGGGGACGATCTCGGGGCCGATGCCGTCGCCTTCGAGTACGCCAAGACGGTAGGAAGTCACAGAGATCCTCACTGTGCGATGGTGATGAGTGCTTCGACGTCCTTGGGAAGGGCGTCGGTGGTCGGGTAGAGCAGGCAGGCGGCGGGCTCGACGACGAGCGTGACCTCGCCGGTCAGCCCCGGACGGGTGGTCTCGGCCTGGATGACGTGGTCGCCCAGGCGCAGGCCGTACTCGTAGCGGGAGCCGATGTAGGAGCTGGTGAGCACCTGGGCGCTGAGCACGTTCACGTCGTCGGGGGGCGTGCGTCCGGCGGACAGGATCTCCAGCCGTTCGGGGCGGATGGCCACGCTGACCGCCTGCCCGGTGGCGGCGGCGCCGGGCGGAACGGCGATGGTCTGGCCGGTGCAGTCCAGTCGCACCTCCGTGGGCGTCGTCATCGTGCCCTTGAGGAAGTTGCACCGGCCGACGAAGGCGGCCACCTCGGCGGTGGCGGGCCTCTCGTAGATCTCCGTGGGCGTGCCGATCTGCACCATGTCGCCCTTGGACATCACCGCGATCCGATCGCTCAGCGCCAGAGCCTCTTCCTGGTCGTGGGTGACGTACACGGTGGTGATGCCGAGCTCCTCCTGCAGCCGCTTGAGCCAGGCGCGGGCCTGCTCGCGCAGCTGCGCGTCGAGGTTGGACAGCGGCTCGTCCAGCAGCAGCACGCTCGGTGAGTAGACCAGGGCGCGGGCGAGCGCGACGCGCTGCTGCTGGCCACCGGACAACTGGTGCGGATAGCGGTCCTTCAGCTCGGCCAGGCCCACCTTGCCCAGGGCCTCGCTGATCAGCTCGTCCTGGCGCCGCCGGTCCACCTTGCGGATCTTCAGCGGCATGGCCAGGTTCTGGGCGACGGTCATGTGCGGCCACAGCGCGTACGACTGGAAGACCATGCCGAGGTTACGGCCCTCCGGCGGGACGAACGTACTGTCGTCGGCGAACACGGCCGAACCCACGGCGATGGTGCCGCCGCTCGGCCGCTCCAGGCCCGCGATGCAGGCCAGTGTGGTGGACTTGCCGCAGCCGCTGGGGCCCAGCAGGGTGAAGAACTCGCCGTCGTTGATGGTGAAGGTGACCTCGCGCAGTACGGCGTTGTCCCCGAATTGCTTGCACAGGCCGTCGACCTTGACCTCAGGCATCGTTGCGTCCTTTAAGGAGTAGTCCGGCGATCCCGACGAAAGCCGCCGTCATGGCGATCTGGAGGCTGGCCAGCGCGGCCACGGAGCCGGTGTTGCCCTGGACCCACAGCTCGAGCATCGTCGTGCCGATGATGTTGGAGTCCGCCGAGCCCAGGAACACCGCGGGCGAGTACTCCTTGAGCAGCGTCACGAACGTCAGGATCAGCGCGCCGGCGAACGCCGGTCGCAGCAGCGCCGCCAGGATGCGGGTGAAGGTGCGCACCCAGTCGGCGCCGGAGACCCGGGCGGCGTTGTCGAGCTCCCGGCCGATCTGCATGACCGACGGCGAGATCGAGCCGAACCCGCTGGGCAGGGCGCGCAGCCCGAAGCCGATGACCAGCGCCCACAGCGTCCCCTGGATGAGCGTGCCCAGGCCGAAGGGGGCGAAGGCCAGCGCCCAGAACAGGCCGATGCCGACGATGATGCCGGGCATCGCCTGCGGCGCGAGCGCCAGATATTCCACCGCGCGGGCGAAGCGGAAGGCCGAGCGCCGCGACACCATCACCGCCAGCAGCGACAACGCGCTCACCAGGACGGCGCCGATCGCGGCCACCAGGAGGCTGTTGACGATCGACTGGACGTACACCGGATAGGTGAAGATCCGCTCGTAGTTGTCGCCGGTGAGGGTCTTGAACGGTGACTGCAGCGGCGTGAAGATCTGCGTGAAGGAGCGGAAGATCAGGCCGCCGATGGGCACCAGGGCGCCCATCACCACATAGAAGCCGATGACGGCCACGCTCACCCACTTCAGCCAGCCCAGGTCCAGGCGGCGCGGCCGGGTGGCCTTCCCGCGTACGGAGACGAACCGCTGGGCGTTCTTCAGCAGCTTGGCCTGCAGGGCCACCAGGCTGATCGTGACCAGCAGGATGATCGCCGACGCCGCGCCGAGCACTCCGTAGTCCGGGCTGATCGACTGCAGGCCGTTGCGGTAGAGGAAGGTCGAGAAGACGTCGATGCCCACCGGCTGGCCGAACAGCAGCGGCACGCTCAACGTCTCGACCGCCATGCTGACCAGCAGGATCGAGCTGTAGACGATGGGCGGGCGCAGCAGCGGCAGGATCACCGAGCGCAGGATGCGCAGCGGCCCGGCCCCGCACACCTGGGCGGCGGCCTCCAGCGAGGCGTCGCTCTGACGCAGGGCGTTGGCGCAGAAGGTGTAGGCGATGGGGGCCAGCGCCACGGCCTCGGTCACCGCCATGCCGGGGATGGAGTACAGGTTCCACGGCAGGAAGCCGAGGGCCCTGCGCACCTCGACGCTGACGAACCCGGCCGGGCCGTACATGGTGATCCAGCCGAAACCGAGGATCAGCGAGGAGATGAAGAACGGCCACTGCATGGCGGCGGCGAACACCCGGCCGCCGGGCAGCTTGGTGCGGACCACCACCACGGCCATCGGCACCGCGATCAGCAGGCTGAGCACGGTGGTGAGCCCGGCGAACAGCGCCGTGTTGAGCACGACGTGGCCGAAGCCCGCCTCGGTGAACAGTCGCGCGTAGTTGCCGGCGCTCAGCACGCCGCCCGCCTCGTACAGGGGCCGGTCCAGGAAGGACTGGTAGAGCGTCGGGACGACCGGTGCCAGCACCAGTACGGCGAGCAGGAGCAGCACGCCGTACTGCAGCCAGCTCTCCCGCGCCAGCCCCAGCGGCCTGCGGTAGCGCGGCGGCGGATGCGCCGTCTGACGCGGCGGGGACAGGGTGGTCACTTTCGCTCCTTTCACGGTCAGCGACCGAGCGGGCCGTTCCACTTGGCGGTGAAGGACTTGACCTGGGCGTCGGGGACTTTCGCGTACTTGGCGACGATGACGTTGGCCTCGCCGACCGACTTCACGAGCTCCTGGTAGGTGTGCAGGCCGTCACCGGCGGGGACCCCGTCGCGATAGGAGGTGAGCCCGCCTTCGGCCACCGCCCGCTGTCCCTCCTGCGACAGGACGAAGTCCACGAACAGCTTCGCAGTCGCCGGGTGCGGCGCCTTGGCGGCGATGCCGATGCCACGCGGCAGCGCGACCGTACCGTCGTCCAGGAAGGAGATCGCCAGCAGGCCGCCGCTCTTGGCCACCACCGGGTAGGCCGGGGCGGCGCTGACGAAGAAGCCGGCCACGTACTCGCCGGAGGTGATCTTCTCCAGCTGGGTACCCGAGGAGGTCTCCGGCCTGGCCAGCGGCAGGATCGACTGCAGCGAGGTCCAGGAGTCGGGCCGGGCCTCGGTGAAGGCGTGCGAGACGGTGAAGCCGAAGGCGCCGCTCACGTCCCTCGTGGTGATCTTGTTCTTGTACTGGGCGGGGTCCTTGGCCAGGATCGCCGCCAGGCTCTTCAGCCCGGTCGGCTTCTCCGGCAGCAACGAGGTGTTGTACGCGATCGACAGCGGGTCCATCGACATCGCGTAGACGTTCGGCAGCAGCTCGGCGAAGTCGGGGAGCTTGCCCTTCTCCGGCGAGGCGTACTCCAGCAGCGTGCCGGGCCGGGCGGCGAAGTCGGCCCACGCCTGGGCGGCGTTCGAGACCGCCAGGTCGGCGGGTGAGTTGCCGGTGGCCTGCTCGCTCAGCAGGCGCTGGAACACCTCGTCGCTGTCCAGATTGTTGGCCGCGATCTTGGTCACCCAGGGGTACTTCTTCTGGAAGTCACGGAAGATCGGCGCCCAGTTCTCCTGGTCGGTGTTGGAGTAGATGGTGAGCGTGCCGCCTTCCTTCTTGGCCGCCTCCACGGTCTGGCTGTAGGCGCTCGGGTAGTACGACGGGACCTGTCCCGCCGCGATCGGGTTGGCCGGCGGGGCCTTCGCCGCCTCGCCGCCACCGCCGCAGGCCGTGAGGAGGCCGAGCGCGAGTACGGCGGCGCCGATGGCGCGGAAGGTGGGGTGGAAGGTGGTCATGTGCTTCCTCCTAGACCAAGCAGGCTGGCCTGCGATGGCGCACACTCTGCTTCGTTATAACCTATGACGTCAACCCCCTGTTTCCGGAATGTAACGTCCTGAGCCGGTACGATGCCTTATAGAGGCCACCCTCAAACCCTGAGATTGCGGGACATCGAGAGCCAAGGCTTGGCATCGAAGAGGGCGAGCGGTGTAGGTTATAACCGTGACCGATGAGACAGGACGGCGATGAGCGAACCAGCGGCCGAGCTCTACTCCACCAAGGCGGACTACGCCTATCTGCGGGTCAAGGAGCGGATCCTGTCCGGCGAGCTGCCGCCCGGCTCCGTCATCGCGCAGGCCAGGCTCGCCCGCGACATCGGCATCAGCACCACTCCCCTGCGTGAGGCCCTGCGCCGGCTCAAGAGCGAGGGCCTGGTGGAGCTGGACGCCCACCGCGACGCCCGCGTCGCTCCGCTGGCCGCGGAAGAGGCCCGCGACCTGCTGGAGATGCGGCGTTCACTCGATCCCCTGGCGGTCGCGCTGGCCGCGGAGCGCCGCACCAAGGCCGACATCGCCGAGATGCGCGCCGCCGCCGAAGGGCTCAAGCCGCTGCCCGGCAACCCCGCCTACGAGCAGCTGGTCGCCCACCGCAGGTTCCACACCGCGCTCTACGCCGCCTCGCACAACGACCTGCTCATTCAGACGCTCGACAGCCTGTGGGACAAGGCCGACCGCTACCGGCGGCTCGCGCTGGAGGTCGAACGCGGCCAGACGGCCCGCGACCGTAAGGCAGCCGAACACGAGGCGCTGCTGGAGTTCGTGATCGCGGGCGACGCCGGCAGCGCCGCCGAAGTCATGCGCGAGCACATCGACACCAGCCTCGGCGCTCAGGCCGCCTGGCGCCTGCGCAAACATTCGCCGGACGACCAGGACGAGGTGGACGCCTGATCTCCCGGGCGACCAGGACGAGCGCCTGAGTCCCGGCCGGTCCGCTCAGCCTCCTAACATACGGCGCATGACCACGCACGGATTCACGCTCACCGCCGAGGGCCCGTTCGACTTCGGTGCCTCGCTGCGCTTCGTCGAGGACTGGCCGGCCACCAGCGCGCTGCCCTCCGACGGGCGGGCGCTGCGCTTCGCCTACTGCGCGGAGTCCGACTGGCTGCCGATCGGCGTGAGCGTGACGGGCGCGCCGGGCGGGGTCGCCGTCGCGACGACGCGGCCCGCGGGGCTGGGCGTCCGTGGCGAGGTGGCGCGGATCCTGTCCCTGGACGTGGACGGCACCGGTTTCGCCCGGCTCGGCGAGGCCGACCCGGTGCTCGGCGACCTACAGCGGGCCCGGCCCGGCCTGCGGCCGGTGTGCTTCTGGAGCCCGTGGGAGGCGGCGTGCTGGGCGGTGATCGTACAGCGCTCGTCGATGCTCATCGCCGCCCGCCTCAAGCAGCGCATCGCGGAGCGGTACGGCGCGAAGGTCACCCTGGACGGACAGGTGTACCCGGCATTTCCCCCGCCCGTGACACTGCTGGAGGCCGGTGGCCTGGGCCTGCCCGCGCAGAAGGAGGAGTGGGTGCGCGGGCTGGCGCGCGCGGCGCTCGACGGCCTGCTCACCACCGAGCACCTGCGCTCGCTCGCCCCGGAGGAGGCCCTGTCCGAGCTGCGGGCCCTGCCCGGTGTGGGGCCGTTCTCCGCGGGTCTCATCCTCATTCGCGGCGCGGGCGCGCCGGACGCGTTCCCGGGCGACGAGCCGCGCCTGTTCGCGATCCTGCGTGAGGCGTACGGCCTGCCGGAGGACGCGCCGCCGAGTGCGTACCGGAAGCTGGCCGAGGCGTGGCGGCCCTACCGCTCCTGGGCCTCCTTCCTGTTCCGGGCCTCCACCTACGGCGTCATGGACGATCGGGATTGAGCGCCGTCCCTGGTCTGCTCGGGTGAAGGTCTAGAGCGCGGAATCCGGGGCAGTCCGAGGGTCTTTGACGACTCTCGGGAGAATCCATGAGCGAAGCTGAGGCGATGGCACGCCGGGCGGCAGACAGCCCGGCTATGGACAAGCTCGCGCGGGTTGGGCTGGTTTGTCGTGGCGTGCTCTATGGGCTGATCGGGGTGCTGGCGATCCAGATCGCGTTCGGCGGCGGCGGGAAGCAGGCCGACAAGAACGGGGCGATCAGTACGGTGGCCGCGCTGCCGTTCGGGGCCGTGCTCTTATGGATCATGGTCGTCGGGTTCGCCGCGCTGGCCCTGTGGCAGGCGTCCGAGGCGATCTTCGGCGCCCACAAGCTCAAGGACCGGGTCGAGCCGGCCAGCCGGACCGTGGTCTACGTGGTCATCTGCGCCGCGCTGCTGACCATGTTGCTGACCGGCAAGACCGGGTCCGATGACAAACGGTCCCAGGACCTGACGGGCAAGCTGCTCGCGCTGCCGGCCGGGCAGGTCATCGTGGGCCTGGTCGGGCTCGGCATCGTCGCGCTCGGCGTCTACTGGGTGCGGTACGGCATCAAGAAGGAGTTCCGCAAGCAGCTCAGGCCGATGCCGCCGCGAGCCGGCGCGGTGATGAACCGGCTGGGACTCGCGGGGTACATCGCGCGCGGCCTGATCGCCGGCTTGGCCGGGGTCTTCGTGATCCAGGCGGCCATCACCTTCGACCCCGACAAGGCCGGGGGCATCGACGCGACGCTCAGGGCGTTCGCCGACACCCCGGCGGGGCCCTGGCTGCTGGCGGTGGTGGCGCTGGGGTTGCTGCTGTTCGCCCTGTACTGCTTGGGAGAGGCCCGCTGGCGGCGTACCTGATTCGGACGCAGGTCGATCCGCCATGGTGGCATGCCCTGTGATTGGCTGATCGGCATGGAAGCACCTTCTCTGACCACGTCCACCGACTCGTTGCGTCACGTGACCGAGCTGCTGCGCGAGCACCCGCTGATCGACGGGCACAACGATCTGCCCTGGGCGGCGCGCCACCTCGTCGGCTACGACTTCGACCGGCTTGAGATCAGCGGTGACACCTCAGATCGGACCCATACCGACCTGCCCCGGCTGGCGGCCGGGATGGTCGGCGGACAGTTCTGGTCGGTTTTCGTGCCGTGCGGGCTGCCCGGTGGGCAGGCGGTCACCGCGACCTTGGAGCAGATCGACTGCGTACGGGCCATGGTCCGGCGCTACCCCGACCAGCTGGCCCTGGCGACCACCGCCGACGAGGTGGAGCGGGTCTTCGCCGGTGGGCGGATCGCGTCGCTGATGGGCGCCGAGGGCGGTCATTCGATCGACTGCTCGCTGGGGGCGTTGCGGATGCTGTACGCCCTAGGCGTCCGCTACATGACACTGACCCACAACGACAACACCCCCTGGGCCGACTCGGCGACCGACGAGCCGGTGAACCACGGGCTGTCCGCGTTCGGGGAGGAGGTCGTCCGGGAGATGAACCGGCTGGGCATGCTGGTCGACCTGTCCCACGTGTCGGCCGACACGATGCGCCACGCCCTGCGCGTGACGCGGGCGCCGGCGATCTTCTCCCATTCGTCGGCACGCGCGCTCTGTTCCTCGCCGCGCAACGTACCGGATGACGTGCTGGAGACGCTGGCGGGCAACGGCGGCGTGTGCATGGCCGTGTTCGTGCCCTCCTTCGTTTCGCAGGCCAACTGGGAGTGGCGGCAGGCGGGCACCGACGCCGCCCGCACGGCCGGGGTGAACACCCATGACTACGAGGCGACCCACGAGTTCCTGGCCACCTGGGAGAAGTCGCACCCCAAGCCCGCCGTCACGCTCGACGACGTGGTGGCGCACCTGGAGCACATACGCGACGTGGCCGGTATCGACCATCTCGGCATCGGCGGCGACTACGACGGGTGCGACGGGCTGCCCGTCGGCCTGGAAGACGTGCGCGGCTACCCTCGGTTGTTCGCGGCCCTGGCCGACCGGGGCTGGTCCGACGACGACCTGGCGAAGGTGGCCGGGCGCAACGTGCTGCGGGCGCTGCGCGGCGCCGAGGCAACCGCCGCCGACCTGCGGGATCGTGAGGAGCCGAGCACGCTACGGTTCACCGCGGCCGCCGGCTCATAACCACTCGGCTGAGCGCTCGTCCGGTGGAAGGCAGATCGTGAGGGCGCCCGGGACGGCCTTCGCCTTGAGGCGGGTGGTGGCCTCGCGGTCGCCGCCGTCGAGCTCGTACGTCAGCGGAGCGCCGAACCGGGCGGAGACCTTCCTGGCGCGGGTGATCCGGACGAACGGCGAGTCGTCGGAACGTCCCGTGGCCATCCTGCCGATCACCCGGGCCCACTGGACCGGCCCCTGGGCGGTGGAGACCCCGACGTCCAGCCAGCCGTCGTCCGGCTGGGCGTCGTCGAACGCCTCGATGCCGCCGGCGATCGTGCTCACGTTGCCCAGCAGCAGGCAGCTCGCCTCTCCGTCGAACCAGGTCGTCCCATCAATCTTGATCTCCATCGGCACCAGCGGCCCGCCGACGTGCCGGACGGCCGCCTTGACGTAGCTGAGCCTGCCGAGCCGCTCCTTGGCCTGCCGGTCGGCGTCGGCGATCATCTCGGCCTCGAACCCGGCCCCTGCCATCACCGCGAAGTGCTCGCCGTTCAGCACTCCCAGGTCCAGCTTCTCCCGCCGGCCGTGGAAGCCGACGCGTACCGCCTCTTCGAGGTCGATGGGGATGCCGACGTTGTTGGCGAACAGGTTCCCGGTTCCCGCCGGGAGGACCGCCATCGGCACTCCGGAGCCGGCCATCACGTCGGCGCACCGTTGCACCATGCCGTCGCCGCCCCAGACGAACACCAGATCGGCGCCCTGCTTGAGCGCCTCCCGGACCTTTTTGCGCGCCTTCTTGCTCTTGGGCACCTCATACCAGAGGAGCTCGCCGACGTCCTCTTCGGTGATGAGCACGCGCAGCCTGTCCAGGCCTGCGCCGAGAGTCTTCTTGCGGTGCGCGACGACCGCCACGGTGGGGGACATGGTCACCGGACTACCCTCGGCACCGGTTTTCAGGCAGGAATCAATGGCGCCTGTCTGGGTAGCCGAGCGCGAACGCCTATCGAGGGAGGATCAGGACAGTGAGCCGCCAATGGGTCAAAGCTCGCGTCGATCCTGACCGCAGCCTGGGGCTGCGGCTGACGATCGCCAGCCTCGCCGTGGCGCTCATCATGATCCCGTTCAGCCTGCTGCTCGTCGTGGCCAAGATGCCGGTCAACGGGCTGGACAAGCAGGTCGCCGAGGATCTGCACGCGTACGCGGTGACCCATCCAGACGTGACCAGGGTGCTCATCGTGTGGACGGATCTGTTCGGCCCATGGCCATGGCGGGTCGCGGTCATCGCGTTCGCCGCCTGGCTCTGGCACAAGGGCGCGCGACGGCTGGCCGTCTGGGCGATCGTCACCATCACCGTGGGCGGGCTGCTCGGCCTGGCACTCAAGATCATCACTGCCCGCGCCAGACCGCACCTGCCGGACCCCGTCGCGCTCGCGCCCGGCGACTCCTTCCCGTCGGGCCACGCGGTCAACGTGACGCTCGGCGCGGGAGTGGTCGTCCTGCTCCTCCTGCCCATGCTGCCCCGGTGGGGGCGGCGCGTGACCTGGGCCGTCGCCTGGTTTCTGGTGCTGTCGGTCGCCTACACCCGGATCGCGCTCGGCGTGCACTGGGTGAGCGACGTGGTCGCCGGGATCATCCTGGGCGTGGCCGTGATCGCCGCCACCGCGGCGGGATTCGAGACGTGGCGGCGCGAGCAGGGCCGCAGGCCCAACTCGCCGCTGGCCGAAGGAGTGGAACCCGAGTCGGAGAAGGTGACCCATGACCAAAGCTGAGCACGTGAAGTACTACGCGCTGACGATCTTATCGCCGATGGTCCTGATGGCCGCGGTGACGTTCGGCGTGGGCAAGCTGATCGTCGCCTGGCCCACCGATGAGGCGGCGGTGAGCCGGAGCCTGGCCGACGGCCGTACCCCCTTGTGGAACACGCTCACCGACTTCGGCAGCAGCCTCTCCGACACTCCGTACATCGTGGCGCTCACCGCGATAGCCGTGATCGTCTTCAGACTCGTGTACAAGCGCTGGCGGGAATCGATCTTCCTGATCGCGGCCGTCTGGAGCCAGTCGCTCATCTTCCTGGCCACCACCACACCCGTCGGCCGGCACCGGCCGCCGGTGCAGCACATCGACCCGGCCCCGCCCACCTCCAGCTTCCCATCGGGGCACGTCAGCGCCGCCGTCGGGTTCTACTGCTCGGTCGCGCTCATCCTGAGCGCGCATGTCCGTAACCGAGCGCTCCAGGTGGTGATCTGGGTGCTCGGCATCGCCGCGCCGCTCATCGTCGCCTTCTCCCGCCTGTACCGGGGCATGCACTTCCTCACCGACATCACCTGGGGGCTGCTGCTCGGCATCGGCTGCGTGGTGATGGCCGCTCGGGCGATCTTGTACCGGCGCGAGAGGCGCAGTGGGCATCAGGTCTCGGAGCTCGTCCGACCGGCGTAGCCGGCTCCTACTTGAGCACGCGGCCGACGAGCATCCCGCCGTTCCCGGCGACGGCCAGGCAGTACGCCGTTCTGGTTCTCGGCCAGTCCTGCTCCAGCGGGAAGAGTTGCATGAGGCCGACCTCCTCCCGCCTCGACGCCACGTACCGCAGCCTGGGCGCGCAGCCGTTCTCGGACAGGCGTCGCATCTCGGCCATGCCCGGCCATGGGCCGTCGGCGATGACGTACATGGCCCCGTACTCCGCCGAGTGCGGCACCGTGCAAGGCACCACGGTCACCATGAAGCTCTCGGGCATGGGCTCGATGCAGTCGCCGGGGCGTAGTTCGGTGGCGTGATACCGCACTCCGGCCGGGCTCGCCGCCCCGCTGGAGGATTCGGCGGACGGAGCGGGCTGCGCCGCCACGGCGGGAGGCGTCGCTACGGCGGGGGGCGTGGCGCTGCAGCCCAGGAGTGTGGTCAGCAGGCACACGCCCGCGAGTAAGGGACGGGTCATGGGACCGGATGATGGCAGCTGAAGATCACACGACAGTTTCGCGGCACGTTTGCGAGCCGGCCTCGGGGTAGCGAGTTGACCTCATGAGCGACCTGGAGACTGGCACCATCACCACCAAGGTGCCCGCGAGACTCGATCGGCTGCACTGGTCACGCTGGCACTGGATGATCGTCATCGGCCTCGGCACCGTCTGGATCCTGGACGGGCTCGAAGTGACCATCGTGGGCAACCTCTCGGCCCAGCTCGCCAAACCCGGCAGCGGCCTCGACATCACGCAGGCGCAGGTCGCCGGCCTCGCCGCCGCGCTGTACGTCGCGGGTGCCTGCTCGGGGGCGCTGTTCTTCGGCTGGCTGACCGACCGGTTCGGCAGGAAGAAACTGTTCCTGATCACGCTGGTCGTCTATCTGGTCGCGACCCTGATGACCGCGTTGTCGTTCGACGCGTGGTGGTTCTTCCTGTTCAGGTTCATGACGGGCTTCGGAATCGGCGGGGAGTACGCGGCGATCAACTCGGCCATCGACGAGCTGATCCCGAGCGCCCACCGGGGACGGATCGACATCATCATCAACGGCAGCTACTGGCTCGGGGCGGCGGGCGGCGCCCTGCTGACCGTGCCGCTGCTGAACGACCTGCCGGTCAACATCGGCTGGCGAGTCGCCTTCGGGCTGGGCGTGGTGCTCGGTCTGGCCATTCTTCTCGTACGGCGCCACGTACCGGAAAGCCCGCGCTGGCTGTTCATCCACGGCCGTGGCCAGGAGGCCGAGGAGATCGTCGACGACATCGAGCGTCAGGTGGGCGGGGACCTGCCGGAGCCGGCGCGGTCGATGACGATTCATCAGCGCAAGTCCATCGGGTTCGTCCGGATCGCGCACACCATGGTGGCGCTCTATCCCAAGCGGACGGTGCTCGGTCTGTCGCTCTTCATCGGCCAGGCGTTCCTGTACAACGCGATCACCTTCGGGTACGCGCAGATCCTGTCCACGTTCTTCAAGATCGACACGCATACCGGCTACTACTTCGCGGTCATCGCGGTCGGCAACTTCCTGGGCCCGCTGCTGCTCGGGCGGCTCTTCGACACGGTCGGCCGGATCCCGATGATCTCCGCCACGTACATCGGCTCGGGGCTGTTGCTGCTCGGCACGGCCTGGCTCTTCAACCAGGGGATGCTCACGGCGGTGACACTGACGGCCTGCTGGTCGGTGGTGCTGTTCGTGGCCTCGGCGGGAGCCAGTTCGGCGTATCTGACGGTCAGCGAGATCTTCCCGATGGAGACCCGGGCGATGGCCATCGCGTTCTTCTTCGCCATCGGCACGGCGGCGGGCGGCATCGCGGGCCCGCTCGTCTTCGCCCACCTGGTCGAGACGGGCGTGCCGGGCGACACGGCGCTGGCCTTCTCGATCGGCGCCATCATCATGATCGCGGCGGGTCTGGTGGAGCTCTTCCTGGGCGTCAAGGCCGAACGCAAGGGCCTGGAGGAGATCGCCACTCCCCTGACGGCCGCCGAGGCCGGCCAGGCGGCATGACGACCGGCCATCGGCAGCGGACGGGCTAGGGCCGGAGATCGTTGGAGAGGTTGATCCGGATCTCCGTGTTGCGGTACCCGGCGCGCCCGAACGCGGCCGCCATCGGCGCGTTGCCCACGTCGGTGGTGGCGGTGACGCGTAGCTCTCCGTTGGCCGCGTGGATGCGAGTGATCTCGGCGAGTATTTCGTCCACGTAGCCGCGCCCCCGGAGCTCCGGGACCACCCCCAGATACCCGACGTTCACGTTGTACGGCGTCGCCGAGGGGATCGCCATGCCCGCCACCTCGCCCTCGTGCGTGTAGGCGATCCGCCACCACTCCCGCTTGCCCGGCGCCCTGAGATAGAAGTCCATCTCTTCGCGCGCGGTCGTTTCCACGCCCTTGGCCGCCAGGTTCGCCCGGGTCTGGGCGTCCAAGCTGCCTTCGGCGATTCTCGTGAACACCGTCAGGAACTCCTCATCGGACGCCTCGGCGAACCGCAGCACGCCGGTCACCGGAGGCACCCCGTCGGCGGGTGTCCACTCGAATTGCAGCCGCTCCACTTCCCGGGTGAGCCCGGCCGCGTGTGCTGCCGCCCGCCGCCATTCCACGGCCGTCGAGGTGGCCGGATCGTCGCGCCAGCCGCCGGCCGCCTTGATCGCGTACTGCACCGGCCGCGGGAACCCGGTCAGCGCGGCCCTGATCAGCTCGGCGGCGATGGCGGTGCGGTCACCCACTGCGGGATCCACGTCGAGGCAGTCGAGCGCGACCGGGTGCGCGCTGTCCCTCGGACCCCACCACAGCGCCCGTCCCACGACCTGGTGGTCGATCTCGGCGATCCAGGTCCATCCCGGCCGGTACATGTTCTCGGCCAGATCCGCGAGGTAACGGTCGGCGGGGATCCAGCCGACGGGCTCGGTCACGCTCCACGCGGTCACGCGGTCGAGGTCGGCGGGGACGGTTGGGCGGTAGGAGATCATCGCTCGGCCGTGTGCGCGAGGATGGCGGCGGCCAGTTCTTCGTGCACCTCGGGTGGCAGTGTGTGGCCCATGCCCGCCACGATCATCAGCCGCGCCCCTGGGATCTGCTCGGCGATGATCGCGCTGTGGCCCGGTTTGGCCGGCTCGTGGCTGCCCTCGATGACCAGTGTGGGTGCCTTCACCTGATGGAGTACGCCCACCGGCTCGAAGTCGGGCTTGGCCATGGCGGCCAGCCGGTGGTTGGCCACCGCCGACAGGTCGCGGGCCCGGTCGTAGATCCGTTCCTGCAGGCGCCGCGCCGCGTCCTCGTCGAACGGCAACCCAGTGCCGTGCAGCAGCCGCTGCTCGGCGATCATGCCGTCGATCCGCGCGCGCCGGTCCGCCGGTGGCGGGGCGGCCATCAACCCACGGTAGAAGTCCACGAACTCCGGTGCCGGCTCCGGCAGACTCCCCTCCGGCTGCGGCTGCCCCATCAGGGCCCGCATGATCACCTGGCCCTCGCCGCCGCCCAGCGGGGAGGAGCCGATGACGGTCAGCGAGCACACCCGCTCCGGCCGCTCCACCGAGACGAACTGGCCGAGCAGGCCGCCCGCCGAGTGACAGACCAGGTGCGCGCTTTCCAGGCCGTGGTCGTCCATCACGCGGTAGACGTCGTTCTTGATGTCATCCCATGTGTACGGCTGCGCCGCGAAGTCGACGGTGCCCGACATGCCGGTGTCGCGGTGATCGTACCGGATCACCCGGCGGCCCCCGGCGCTCAGCCGGCCGACGAACTCGTCCGGCCACAGGATGCCCTGCGACATCGAACCCATGATCAACAGGATCGGCGCATCCGTCTCGGCGCCGAACTCTTCGCTCCAGATGTTCACGTTTTGCATGCCTCCAAGCATGCCGTCGCCGGCTACGGGCGCCTTCTGTAGAACTACTGGTCGCGCCAGATCCGTACGGGAGCCGATACCCACCTCGGATAGTCACGCGACCGTCTCGATCCCTGTGACGGTCCGTTGTAGCTGGGGTCTTTGGGAGGGATACCCCCTCCGAGGGTGGGAAAGAAAACGGCCCACCCCGGCAGAAACCCCAAGAACAGACACCCCCTACGGAGAGCGCGGAACAAGACGGCCCGTCCCTGGCAGAGGCCCTCCCAGAGCAATCCCAACGGGAGGAAGAACGGATGCGGCTCTGGACAATGTGCTGCCGACGTGATCTGACGGAGTAAGAGCGTCAACGATCACGAACAGGAGTACCTGGACATGAGCGACACGCTGCGACTCCACACAGCCGGCCCCGCCCTACTGAACCGAGCCCGTGACCTGCGTCCACTGATCGAGCGTGAGGCAGCCGCCGCCGAGGCGCAGGGCAGGCTCACCACACCCGTCGTGGATGCCCTGCATGAGGCGGGACTTTTCGGTATATGGGTGCCTACACCGCTCGGCGGTGCCGAGTTGTCCCCCAGGGAGCTGCTCGCCGTCTTCGAGGAGCTGTCGTACGCCGACCCCTCGACCGGCTGGGTGGTCATGGCCACCACTCTGGCGAACGGTACGGCCGGCGCCTACCTGGGTGACGAGGCCGTCGCGCGGATCTTCACGGGCCCGCGGATGCCGGTCATCGCCGGCCAGGGCACCCGGCCGGGCACCGCCGTACGCGAAGACGGCGGTTTCCGCCTCAGCGGCCAGTGGGGTTTCGCCTCGGGCATGCCGCACGCCCAGTACGCCCACAGCCTGGGCGCCGTCGAAGGCACCGACGAGGCCCGGATCTTCATCACCCCGATCGAAGACGTCAAGATGCTCGGCAACTGGGACGTCCTGGGCCTGCGCGCCACAGGCAGCATCGACTACGCCATCGACGGCGCGTTCGTACCGGAGTCGCAGACGCACATCTTCACGCACAACGAACCGCTGCGCGGCGGCGCGATCTTCCGGCTCGGCGTCCTCGACCAGGCGCTGATCTGTCACTCCGGCTGGGCGCTCGGTGTCGGCCGCCGGCTGCTCGACGAGCTGAGCCGTCACGCCGGGGCGCGGGCCGGGCGGCCCGGCCAGATCGCCGCCAGCGATGCCTTCCACGCCGACTTCGCCCGCGCCGAGGCGGCGTTCCGTGCGGCCAAGGCCCTGGTGCACGAGACCTGGGACGACACCGAACGCGCCTTGGACGCGGGCCGGACGCTCGACGTACGCCAGGAGACCATGGTGCGGCTCGCGCTCAACCACATCACGTCGACGATCGCCGAGGTGGCCCGGTTCGTCTACGCGTCGGGCGGCACCTCGGCGCTGCGGGACGGGCTGATCCAGCGGCTGTTCAGGGACGTCCACGCCGGCACCCAGCACATCACCTCGGGCCCGCAGGTGCTTCGGGAGTGCGGCCGGGAACTGGCCGGGCTGGCGCCGGGCCAGTCCTGGATGCTCTTCGCCCTGGAGGTTTGAGGGACACCCGAACCCAGGGCTCGGCACGGCGGCGGAGTTGAGGCGGCGCAGCAGCGCCGGATCCTGATGCGACGCGCACGAGCCGCCCGGGTGGTGTATATCTCACATCGTAGGTCCGTAGAGCGAACGGTGTTCCCGTGCCCAATATGCTCGATCTCCTCAAGCCGCCGCACGGTCCCAAGGAAGAAACGCAGCTGTCGATCGTCAAGGCGCTCATGGCACGGCCGTATCTGAGAGCAGACCTGGCAAGGCCGACCGGTCGGGTGGCCAACACGATCAGCACTGCGATCGACGAGTTGCGCGACCGCGGCATCATCGCGCCGGCGAAGCGTGGCAGCAGGGAGGACATCCGGCTCATGCCGCTCACCGGCGTCGCGGTCGGTGTCGAGCTGGGATACCAGCACATGGTGGTCGCCGCGCGCCTGGCGCACCAGTCCTTCGACGAGGCCGAGACCGAGTTCCTGGACAGCGGCGCGGCGCAGGGCCGGGAAAGCTGGCTGCCCGACCTGGTGAGCGCGATCCGCAAGGTGGTCATCAAGGTCGGCGGCGGGCCCAACGAGCTGGCCACCATTGGCATGGGCATCCCGAGGGTGGTCGATCCGCAGCAGCAGACCCTCGTGCCGCCGGTGCTGCCACCTTGGCAGGAGGGCGAGAATCCCGCCGCGGCGCT
The DNA here is from genome assembly GCF_050942315.1 of Nonomuraea sp. CA-143628. Lineage (NCBI taxonomy): Bacteria > Bacillati > Actinomycetota > Actinomycetes > Streptosporangiales > Streptosporangiaceae > Nonomuraea > Nonomuraea sp. CA-143628. The sequence goes on along the minus strand of NZ_CP192072.1, from coordinate 3,029,742 downwards.
GACGAAGCGGCTGGCCGGGGCCAAGGACATGAGCGTGCCGGCCAACCTGCGCGTACGGCTGGACAACGACGCCAATCTCGGCGCGTACGCCGAACACGTCTACACCCACCCGCACCAGGAGACACTGATCTACATCAAGGCGTCCACCGGGGTGGGCGCGGGGATCATCATCGGCGGAAAGCTCTTCCGCGGAGCCAAGGGGTGCGCGGGGGAGATCGGCCACACCATGGTCCAGCCGGACGGCCGCTTCTGCCTGTGCGGCGGGCGCGGCTGCCTGGAGACATTGGTGGGCGCGGACGCGATGCTGCGCGACGCCCAGGCCATGCTGGGCGACAAGATCTTCACCAGACCTTTCAGCGTCAACCAGCTCATCGATCAGGCGGAGGCCGGAAATCCGATCTCCCAGCGCATCGTGCGCGACGCCGCGACTCTGCTCGGCCAGAGCATCGGCAACGTGTGCAACCTGCTCAACCCAAACGTGATCGTCCTCGGCGGGGTTTTCGGCCGGGCGGGGGACCTCGCCATCAAGGCGTGCAACGAAGGGATCAGCAGGACCGCCATGGCGGCCGCCCAGGCGGAGAGGCCGTTGGTCGTCGCCACCGAGTCGCCCCGCGCGACCGCGCACGGCGCGCTGCTGCTGGGAATCGACGGCGAGGGCCGAGCATGAATTGTGGCTTTCGGGACCTCGCCGACCCGATGATGACCTCAAATTGAGTAAAAGCCTCGCGGCTTTCTCATATACGGCGGCCGTACTATCATTGCCTTCAATGCCGCCAGCGCGATTGGATGGGACCATGCCCGACGCCGACGAGCCGGAATACCCGTATATCCCGCCCGCGGTCCTCGATTTCGGCAGTGTACGGGAGCTCACCAAGGGAAGCTCGGGCAATGGCTCGGCGGACGCCAACTCCCAGTATTACTGGGCCTGATTTACCGGCGCTCGTCCCCGGTCTGATCGCCACGCTTGCCGAGGGCGAGGCGGCTCTCCGCCCCTACGGCACCTGGCACGCTTCCGAGGTGACCGAGATCGATCGGCTCCTGGTCGTCGGTCACTGCCTCGCTGACCGGCGCTCGATCGCGGCCGCGCTCGAGCGTGACGATCTCGGTGCGCTCACGCGCCTGCCCGGGTCGTACGCATGGGTGCTGGCCAGGCAGGACGAGCTCGTCGCGTACACCGATCTCGCCGGCCAGTTCCCCCTCTACCTGTCGCGGCTCGGCGGGCGGACCGCGCTCGCCTCGCACCCCGGAGTCCTGTCCGACCTGCACGAGAGGTCCGTCGATCCGGTCACCCTCGCGGTCGCGATCGCCTGCCCGAGCGTGTTGCCACTGTGGGAGCATCGCTCGCCGTACCAGGACGTGAGCCGCCTTCCAGGCGGCCGCCTGATCCACGTGGGACAGAGCACGATCCGGTACGGCACCGCCGGCCCGGCACCCGACCTCCGCGCCGCGCTGACGGAGGCCGTGGCGACCAGATGTTCCGCGGCGCCGATCTCCGCGGACTTCAGTGGCGGGCTCGACTCCACCTCGCTGGCTTTCCTCGCCGCCCGGCACACCCAGGTCAAGGGGATCGTCTACCACCACCCGGATCTCCCGACCACCGACCTGGCCCACGCGAGCAGCCTGGCCGGACACGGCATGGACCTGACCGCCGTGGCAGGAGACCAGAGCACCCTTCCCTATGCCGAGCTGACCTACCCGCTCGGCGGCGAACCCGTTCGCGGCAATCTCGCCTGGCGGCGCTCCCTGCTACGCCTCGCGGAGGCGGCGCCCATGCATGTCACCGGGGAAGGCGGGGACGCGCTCTTCGGCGCCGCCCCGTCCTACCTCGCGGAACTCGCGCGTCCAGGGGAGCTGCGCGAGCTGGCCAGGCACTGCGCCCATAACGCGGCTCTCAAACATGCCTCACCGCTCGGCCTCGCCACCCGTGCCTGGCGGGTCTCGCGTACGAGCCCGCGCCAGGCCCTGATCCGGCTCGCACGCCGCCTCCTGGATCCAGCTGCCGGGAGCCCGACCTCGCATGGTGCCGGGAGTCTGACCTGGCTCGATGCCGTCGCCTGGTGGCCGGTCGACGGCACGGTCCTGGGCTGGCTGACCCGAGCGATGCGGGCCGAACTCGCCACCCGCCTGGCCGACCCCGCACTGGCCGAGCGGGTAGATCCGGACTTGGGGCCCGCTCACGTGGCGACCAGGGCCGAGCTGAGGCAGTCGGCTGACGCCCAACGCCAGCTACGCGAGCTCGGGGCTGTGCTGACCGGGACCCGGGTCCACGCGCCCTTCCTCGACGACGCCGTCGTCCGCGCCTGCCTCGCCGTGCCGGCCCACAGGCGCGTGGGTCCTACCGCCGGCAAGCCCCTGCTCGCCCGTGCGCTGCGCGACCTCGTGCCCGAGCGTGTGTTCGTGCGCCGGACCAAGGGCGACTACAGCGCCGAGGAGTACCACGGCGCCCGCGCCTCGGCGGAGCGGCTTCACCGGCTCATCGCCGACTCCCGGCTCGCGGCACTCGGCGTCGTCGAGCCCGGGCCCGTGCGTGCCTGCCTAGACCGGCTGCTCGCCGGAGCGCCTGCGCCGCTGGGCGCGATGGCCCAGCTCGTGGCGACCGAATGCTGGCTGCGAGGCTCCCGGCCGGGCTCATGCTGAAGGTCAGGATTCCCCGCCACGTCCATCACCGGGCCTACGAACACGGCGGAGTCGTCCTGATCAACACCGCCACGGGCCACTGGCACGCGCTCAACCCGGCCGCCGGCATGCTCTGGGCGAGCTGGGCCCAGGGAGCGGACTTCGAGCGCAGCGTGGCGGAGATCTCCGCCCGGCATCCGGGCGTGGCCCCGGAGCGAATTCATGAGGACGCCGTCAACCTCCTCCACGACCTGCTGCGACGTGGTCTCGTGGGAACCGGGGCACACGGAAGCACCCGCCCCCGGTCCGCCCCTTCGCGCGAGACCGCGGACGCGACGACGTCCCTCGATCACGATCTCCGGCCAGGTTGGGGTGCGGCGCTGCTGGCCTGGTGCTGCCTCGTGCTGGCCGTGCTCCTGCTCGTGCTCCCGTTCCGCGTCACGGCCGCCGTGGTCGGCTGGATCCGCGGGGTGGCCAGGAGACGTGACATGAGCACCGCGTGGGCCGAGGCCGCCGCGCATGCCGTACGGCGCGCCGCCCGGCGCTATCCGGGACGCGCCGCCTGCCTGGAGACCTCGCTGGCCACCGTGCTGTTCGCGGCGGCCTCGTTGCGGCATCTCGACTGGTGTCTGGGCGCGGCCACCGACCCCTATCGCTTCCACGCCTGGGTCGAACTCGGCGGACGCCCCATCGCCGCCGACTCCGCCTACCTCCGGGTGCTCACGATCTGACGCAAATTGCGGCCGAGTGTTGCAGGGGAAACCCGCCCGACATATCAATTTGCGAAAACGCTGTGCGGCCGGTCATTTATTGGGGAAATCGGGTGGCGTAACTCCAAAACCGCGTTTTTCGAATTCATGGCCATTGCCGACCGCGTGAATTACCGTCGAAGCATAGAAAAGGAGGACACCATGTTCCGCTCCCGCATCAAGCTCAACCTCCAGTTCGAAGGAAAGACGCGGTCCAATCAGACGTTCCGAGTGATCATCGCTCTCGCCTTTATCGCGATCATCGTCGTCGCCGCCCGCGACCTCAGCCTGATCGAGCTGGTCTTCCCTTGATCCTCCACAGCCGATCGCGCCCATCGACGGCCTGGTGGCCTACGGCGGCTGGAACACCGCGGGCAACACGATCGGCGCCGTGGTGGCCGCCGCCGTGGCGACCGTCGTCGGCACCAGGGACGAGACCCTGGACCGGACGGCCGCCCGGCGCCTGCTGCTAAAGACGTCACCTTTGCCTGGCAGCGCTCGTTCGAGATCGACTTCACGCTGACCCGGCAGAACTCTTAGATGCGGTGCGTGGTCCAGAACGACGACAGGTCGACCGTCGTCGCGGCCTGGGCGGCGGCCTTGAAGTCGGCCACCGTGGAGATGCCGTACCAGTGTGAAGCGGCGTAGTCGTGCAGGAGCGTCTGCATGGCCGTGGTGCCGATCAGGCGGCGCAGGTCGTGCAGGGCGCACTTGCCGTAGGTGTAGACGACCGTGCCGTAGCGGCTGGAGTGGGCGTCCCAGTAGGCCATCGAGTTGCTGATCTTCTCGGCCGACGACTGCCAGGAGACGCTGTTCCAGCAGTTGGTGCCGCTGATGCCCTGGTACAGGTCGGTGGCGTAGTCGGCGAAGGACTCGTCCAGCCAAGGGGTGTTGTACTCGTCGTCGCCGACGATGCCGTACCACCACTGGTGGGCCAGCTCATGGGCGAGCGCCGTGGAGCTGACCAGGTCGAGCACGAACCCTGGATACTCCATGCCGCCGAACCAGAAGTTGTTGTCCAGGACGACGTCGACCTCGCCGTAGGGGTAGGCGCCGAAGCGGCCGGCGTGGGCGACGAGCGAGTTCTTGGCGGTGTTCATCATCGAGGTGGCGCTGGCGGCGCTGATGCCGCTGACGCGGTAGACGTTCACGGTGACGCCCGTGGTGGTCGTGCCGGTGGTCTTGGTGAACGCGCCGGCCCCCCAGGCGAACTCGCGGACGTGACTGGCGGTCGCGGTGGTGATCGTCCGGCCGGAGGTGCCGGGGGTGTCCACGGAGGTGCCGGTCGCGGGCACGAGCAGCGAGCTGGGGTGGTCCAGGGTGACCCGGTAGTCGCTGGCGAGCTGGTAGAAGGACTCGCCGTTGTTGGTGTACGGGTCCAGGTGCCACCCGGCGCCGTCGCGTACGGCCAGGACGGGGAGGGCGTTGCCGATGAAGTTGTACGCGCCGTCGTGGCCGAACCGGTCGGCGCCGCTGGGCACGACGATGCTCAGGTCGAAGCCGACCGAGCCGTTCTGCCCCTGGGCCAGCGGCGCGGGGAGGGTGATCTTCAGCGCCGTGCAGGCGACGGTCAGCGAGCCGGCCGTGCCGCCGGTGACGTTCGTGACCGTGATCGGGGTGGACGGGCAGCTGCCGTGGTAGTTGTCCCACAGGCGCAGGTAGACCTCGGTGAGGGGGTCGGCCGCCAGGTTCGTGAAGCTGACGCTCTCGTGGCCGGTCCAGGTGGTGCCCGAGGCGTTGCTGGTGAGGTTCACGGTGTAGGAGGCCGAGCCCGGTGTACGGGTCGCGTCGACCGCCCAGGCCGGAGCGGGAAGTCCGGCGGCTAACGCGATCGCGATCGTGCAGAATGTCAGCATTCTTCGGATCATGGGCTGGCTCCTCGTTGTGACGCTCGGGCCCCCGATCTGCCGACGAAACGTAACTTCCTCCGTCAGGACCGTCAATATCCCGGATGGAAAGCGTTGTGCGTTTCCCGTCCGGGACAGGGCTCAGGCGACGAGCTGCTTGTCGGCCGCCCGCTGGATCAGGTCCTTGTCGGTGATGACCACCGCGTCGGGGATCGCGTCGGGCAGGTCGTCCTCCAGGAAGCGGACCGGCCGGTAGCGGTAGGCCGCCAGGCCGATCAGCACGGTCACCGCGCCCGCGACGATGGTGAGCAGGGCGATCCCCCTGCCGTGCGGGGCGCCGGCGATCGGGTCGAAGACCCGCTCGACCAGCGGCCCCGCCAACAGGAACCCCACCGGGACCATGGCCCAGCTGAGCATCAGGTTCGTGGCGATGACCCGGCCCTGGAGGTCGAGCCCGACCTTCTGCTGCACGATGGCGAACCAGTGCGCGTTCAGCAGCGCGGTGAACAGCCCGATGAAGAACAGCCCGACCGCGGGCAGCACCGGATGGGGCGCGATTCCGATGACGGCGAAGGAGACGCCCAGGGCCATGAAGCAGCCGAGGATGCCGTACGTGCGGCGGGCCAGTCCCCCGGTCACCGTCATGATCACGCTGCCCACCAGGAGCCCGATGCCGGTCATCGAGAGCGCTATGCCCAGGCCGCGGGTGTCGGTGAGGCTGAGCAGCAGCGGCGTGGACAGGACCTCGACCATGGCGAAGGGGAAGTTCAGGAACGAGGTGAACAGGATGATCGCCAGGAGCCCGTGCCTGCGGGTGATGTAGCGCCAGCCGCCCGTCATCTCCTGCCAGAACGTCTCCTCCCGCTTCTTGAACAGCGTGTTCGGGAAGCGGACCGCCAGGGTCACGGTGACCGCGAAGGCGAAGGTGGACAGGTCGATCACGACGATGCCGTGCAGCCCGATGGCGGCCACGAGCGCGCCGCCCAGCAGCGGCGCCAGTACGGTCCCCGCGGCCTGCCCCAGCTGGGCCAGGCCGCCGGCTCTGCCGTAATAGCGTTTGGGCACCAGCTGGGCCACGGCCGCCATGTACGCGGGCTGGTGGAAGGCCGTCGACACCGCGCCGACGGCGACGATGAGGTAGACGTGCCAGAGCTGGAGCCCGCCCGTCCACAGCAGGGCGGCCAGCGAGGCGGAGGAGACCCCGGCCGCCGAGTCTGCGGTGATCATGACGAGCCGGCGGTTCCAGCGGTCCGCCACCGCTCCGGCGACCGGCGCCAGCACGACGGCCGGCAGCAACGCCATGACCGAGACGATGGCGAACATCGAGATCGACCGCGTCTGCTGATAGACCCACAGGCCCAGGCCGAACGTGGTCAGCCCGGTGCCGATCAGCGACACCAGCTGGCCGAAGGCCACCAGGAAGAACGTCTTCAGGCTGGCCTGCTGGTAGCGCGGCGGCAGCGGCGCCGGTGACCGGTCCCCGCCATCGAGGATCTCGGCCAGCTCGGGCGCCTGGTGCTTCTGGAAGTAGTGCCCGGCCTTGGGGATCACCTCCAGCGACACCTCGTCGGAGAAGGCCTCCCACTCGCGGAAGCGCTCCTCGTACAGCTCGGTGGCGCGGTCGCTCTCGCCGACCACGCAGACCAGCGGCGCGGCCAGCTTCTTGATGGGCGCCTGGTAGAGCTCGGTGTAGTAGTCCTCGCCCTCCTGGGTGTCATGGAGGAAGACGCCCATGATGAAGTCGCGCTCGGCGGGGTCCAGCGCTTCGGTGAAGAAGCCCATGGCCCGCAGGAACTCCAGCGCCTGCCGCTTGGAGGTCCACCGCTCCATCGGGAAGACCTTGCGGAACCAGGCGAAGGTCTTGCCCGGCAGGCGGGGCGCGGGCAGGTGCCCGCCGATGACCACCTTCTCCAGGGCGACGCCTTCCTCCTCCAGCCTGCGGGCCAGCTGGACGGTGAGCGCGCCGCCCATGCAGTGGCCGTACAGGGCGAGGGGGCCGTCGACCTTCTCCTTGATCTCTTTGACGCAGCCCTCGACGAGCTCGTGGAAGGGCAGCACGGGCTCGCCGGGGTTGCCGGTCTCGTGGCCGGGCGGCTGCAGCGCGAGCATGGTGATGCGCTCGGGCAGGGCCGAGGCCAGCGGCTGGTACGTGATCGCGCCGCCGCCCGCGAACGGCACGCAGACCAGGGTCAGCGAGGCGGCGGATCGTGGCGGCGTCAGTTCATGCAATAACCCGATATTTCGGGATGATCCGTCGAGTGTGGCGAAGGTGCGGATGGTGGGGTTCTTGAAGAGGTCCAGCACGGTCGCCTGGATCCCCGAGTCCCGTACGGCGCGCACGGCCTTGAAGGAGTCGCCGCCCAGCGCGAAGAAGTCGTCGTCGATCCCGATTCCCTTCACGCCCAGGATCGCCGACCAGAGCTCGACCAGCTTGACCTCGGCCGGCGTGCGCGGCGCCGCGCCCTCGGCGCGTACCTGGGCGACCGGCTCGGGCAGCGCCTTGCGGTCCACCTTGCCGTTCGGGGTGAGCGGCAGGGCGTCCAGCAGCACGAACGCCGAGGGGATCATGTAGTCCGGCAGCTTGCGCCGCAGGTATTCGCGCCAGTCGTGCTCGGCGTCGGCGGCCAGGTAGGCGGCGATGCTCTTGTCATCGTCCGAGCCCCGCACCACCACCGCCCCCTCGCGGACCGCGGGATGCGCCAGCAGCAGCGACTCGATCTCGCCCAGCTCGATCCGGTAGCCGCGCACCTTCACCTGGCCGTCGGCCCGGCCGAGGAACTCGATCAAGCCGTCAGCCCGGCGGCGGGCCTGGTCACCGGTCCGGTAGAGCCGGCGCCCGTCGCGCCAGGTGATGAAGCGTTCGGCGGTCAGTTCGGGCCGGCCGAGGTAGTCGCGGGCCAGGCCCGCGCCGCCGATGTAGAGCTCGCCGACCACGCCGGTGGGCACCAGTCGCATCGCGGCGTCGAGCAGGTGGATCTGGGTGTTGGCGATCGGGTGGCCGATGGTGATCGGCCCGTCGGTGACCCGGGTGAGGGTGGACCAGATGGTGGTCTCGGTCGGGCCGTACATGTTCCACAGCTCGGCCACCCGGCCGCGCAGGTCGGCGGCCAGGTCGGCGGGCAGCGCCTCGCCACCGCACAGGGCCTTCAGATCCGGCTTGCCCGCCCATCCCGACGACAGCAGCAGCCGCCAGGTCGCCGGGGTGGCCTGCATGACCGTCGCGCCGTCCAGCAGGGCGGCCAGCCGCAGCGGATCGTAGGCCGCCTCGCGGCTCGCGATCACCACGTGGCCGCCGACCGTGAGCGGCAGGAACAGCTCCAGCACCGAGATGTCGAAGGCGGTCGTCGTGACGGCCAGGAGCGTGTCCTGGCCGGTCAGGCCGGGCTCGCGGCTCATGGAGGTGAGGAAGTTGACCACCGAGGAGTGCTGGACGCGCACGCCCTTGGGCCGCCCGGTGGAGCCGGAGGTGTAGAGGACGTAGGAGGGGTTCACCTGGGTAGCAAGAGCGGGCGGCCGTTCCGCGCTCTCCTCAGAGAAGCCGCCGTCGGCCAGGATCAGCTCCCCCTGGAAGCCGGTGTAGCGCCCGGCGAGCTCGCGCTCGGTGACCAGGACACCGATGCCGGAGTGGTCCAGGATGTAGTCCTGACGGTCCTGCGGGTACATCGGGTCGAGCGGCACGTACGCGCCGCCCGCCTTCAGCACGCCGAGCAGGGTGACCAGCATCGTGGCCGAGCGCTCCATCGCGACGCCCACCAGCGTCTCGGGCCTCACCCCCGCCGCGCGCAGCCGCCAGGCGACCTGGTTGGCCTGCCCGTCCAGCTCCCGGTACGTCAGTGAGTCGCCCTCGAAGGTGACGGCCACGGCGTCGGGCGTCCGGTCGGCCTGGGCCTCCACCAGCTCATGGACGCACAGGTCGGGCACCTCGACGTCCTGGCTGTCCAGCTGCTCGGCCAGCTCCTCGCCGGTGAGGAAGTCCAGCTCGGACAGCGTGGTCTCGGGCGCCGCGACGATCGCGGACAGCAGGGCCTCGTAGTGCCGGAGCAGCCGCTGGACGGTGCCGGGGTCATAGAGCGCGGTGTTGTACTCCAGCCTGCACTCCAGCTCCTCGCCTTGCTCGTTGACGTAGAGCACCAGGTCCACCTGGGCGGTGCCGACCTCCACTGCCAGCTCCCCGACGGCCAGCCCGGCCATGTCCAGGTCGCTCTTGGGCAGGTTGAGCAGGTTGAACAGCACCTGGAAGAGCGGGTTGCGCGACAGGTCCCTGGGCGGGTTGAGCTCCTCCACCAGCTGTTCGAACGGCACGTCCTGATGGGCGTAGGCGCCCAGCGCGTATTCGCGTACCTGCGCCAGGAGTTCGGTGTAGCGCAGGCCGCCGTCCATCGTGGCCCGCATGACCAGGGTGTTGATGAAGCAGCCCGCGATGCCTTCGAGCTCGGGGCGGGTGCGACCGGCCACCGGTGAGCCGACGCATATGTCGTCCTGGCCGCTGTAGCGGTACAGCAGCGTGTGGAGCGCGGTCAGCAGGGCCATGTAGAGCGTGGCGCCGCGCTCCTGGCTCAGCTTCCGCAGCCCTTGGGCCAGCTCCGCGGGCAGCACGTGGGTGGCGACCGCCCCCTCGAAGGTCTGCATCGGCGGGCGCGGCCGGTCCGTGGGCAGGTCCAGGCTGTGCGGGATGCCGCGCAGCCGCTCCTTCCAGAAGCCGAGATCGGCGACCTGCTCCCGCTGCCGGCGCGCGTAGTCGCGGTATCTGACCCGCGGCTCGGGCAGGGTCTCGCCGTTGTACAGCGCGACCAACTCGCTCCTGAGCAAGGTGATCGACCAGCCGTCCACGACGATGTGGTGGAAGTTGAGCGACAGGACATGGTGATCCGGGGCGAGGCGCAGCAGCCGGACGCGGAACAGGGGCCCGTACGCCAGGTCGAACGGCTCGGTCGCGGCCTCGCTCAGCGCCCGCTCGGCGTCGTCGCAGTCCTCGACCGGCAGCGGCGTCTCCCCCGCGGGCAGCACCACGGGCACCGGCTCGCCGTCGGGGGCGCGGAAGACGGTCCGCAGTGTCTCGTGCCGCCGCACCAGCTCGCGCAGGGCTTCGTGCAGCCGCGCCACGTCCAGCTCGCCCCGCAGGTCCAGCGCCGTGGCCACGGCGTAGGCGGCCGAGCCGTGCACCTGGTCGATGAACCACATGCGCCGCTGGATGAACGAGACGAGCGCGGGCTCCTCGCCGACCGGGATCACCTCACGGGGACTTGCCGAGACGACGACCGGTGTCACCCCAGGTTGGCCCGCCGAGGCAAGGACCTTTCGGTTTTCCGCCGAGGCGACGGCCGGGATCGCTTCGCGGGAGGCCGCCGAGGCGACGAGCGCCCGCTGGCCGCCCAGCGTGGGGTGGTCGAAGACCGCCTCGATGGGCAGGCCGAGGCGCGAGGCGAGCTGGGTGGCCACGAGGGAGTCGCCGCCCAGGCCGAAGAAGTCGTCCTCCGGGCCGGTGGGCGCGATGCCGAGCACGTCCCGCCAGACGGCGGCCACCACGTCGATCTCCTGGACCGCCTCCGCCTCCGCCACCGGCTCCTGGACCGCCTCCGCCACCGGCGCGGCCGCGACCTCGAAGCGCCGGGTGCGCGGCCCGATCCAGTAGCGGCGCCGCTCGAACGGATATGTGGGCAGCGGCACCCGCCTGCCCGATGGTCCGAACGCCGTCCAGTCGACGTCGGCGCCGTGCACCCACAGCCGCCCGACGGCCTCCAGCAGAGCGGTCCGCCCGCTCTCCGGCTCGGCGAGGGCGAAGGGGGCGACCGTCGCCTGGCCACCCTGGCGGCGTACCAGGGTGGTGAGGGTACGGCCCGGCCCGGCCTCCACCACCGCGGCGTCGGCCGCCACGAGGGCGCGGGCGCAGTCGGCGAACCGCACGGTCTCCCGCAGATGGCGCACCCAGTAGGCGGGATCCTTGGTCTCGGCGGCGGAGGCCCAGCCACCGGTGACGTTGGACAGGTACGGCAGCTCGGGCGTGCCCAGCCGCACCGAGGCGACCTCGGCGGCGAAGGCGTCGAGCACCGGATCCAGCATGGCGGAGTGGAAGGCGTGGGAGGTGCGCAGCGTGCGGCAGGCGACATCCTGCCGTTCCAGCCGCCGTTCCAGCTCCGCGATGGCCTGCTCCGGCCCGGCCAGGACGCACATGTCGGGGCTGTTGACCGCCGCCAGTGAGACGTCCGCGCCGAGCAGATCGCCCACCTCGGACTCGGGCAGCGGCACGGCCAGCATCGAGCCGGGCGGCAGCCCCCGCACCAGGCGGCCGCGCGCGGCGACCAGGCGCAGGGCGTCCTCCAGGGTGAAGACCCCGGCCAGGCAGGCGGCGACGTACTCGCCGATGCTGTGCCCGGCCATCATCGCCGGGCGGACGCCGCGCTCGATCAGCGCGCGGGCGAAGGCGTACTCCGTGACGAAGAGCGCGGGCTGGGTGAGCCAGGTCTGGTCGAGGTCGCCGGCCTCGCCGTACAGGACTTCGCGCAGGTCGAGGCCGAGGTACGGCTCAAGGATGCCGGAGCAGGCGTCGACGGTGGCGCGGAAGACCCGCTCCGATCGGTACAGACCCGCGCCCATCCCCCGGCGTTGCGCGCCCTGGCCGGGGAAGACGAAGGCGACCTCACGCGGGCGTGACTCGCCCGTGACGAGTTCGGCCTCCAGCGCCGACCGGCGGTCCTCGGCGATCAGGATGCCGCGGTGCCGCAGCTGACGGCGGCCGTGCCGGAGCGTGGCGGCGACGTCGCCCAGGTCCGTGTTCGGACGCGCGCGCAGGTGGGCACGGAGTCGCGTGGCCGTCTCCCCCAGCGCCGAGCCGCTGGCCGCCGACAGGACGAGCAGGTGCGGGCCGATCGCCTGTGGGGCGGCGGGCCGGGGGACCTGCGCGGGCGCTTCCTCCAGCACGACGTGGGCGTTGGTGCCGCCCATCCCGAAGGCGCTGACGCCCGCCCTGCGCGGCCCCGGCTCCTGCGGCCATTCGGCGCTGGCGGTGGGCACGTAGAAGGGGCTGAAGTCGATGCGCGGGTTGGGCGTCGCGAAGTTGACCGTGGGCGGCAGCGTACGGTGCTTGAGCGCCAGTACGGTCTTGATCAGCCCGGCCATCCCGGCGGCGGCGTCGGCGTGGCCGATGTTGGACTTGATGGAGCCCAGGGCGATCCGCCGATCGCCGGTGAAGACCTGGGAGAGCGCCGCGACCTCGATGGGATCGCCGAGCGCGGTGCCGGTGCCGTGCGCCTCGATGTAGCCGATCGTGCCGGGGTCGACGCCGGCCGAGGCGAGCGCCGCGGTGATGACCTCGGCCTGGCCGTCCACTGCCGGCGCGGTGTAGCCGACCTTCCTGGTGCCGTCGTTGTTGACCGCGGAGCCGCGTACGACGGCGTGGATGGTGTCGCCCGCGGCGATGGCGTCGGCCAGCCGCTTGAGCACGATGACGCCGACGCCGCCGGCGGCGATCGTCCCCCGGGCCTCGGCGTCGAAGGGACGGCAGTGGCCGTCCGGCGACCCGATCCCGCCGCTCTGGTAGACGTAGCCGCGGCGGGTCCAGGCGTTGACCCGCACCGCCCCGGCCAGCGCGATGTCGCAGTCCCCCGCGATCAGGCTCTGCCTGGCCAGGTGGAGCGCGACCAGCGAGGTGGAGCAGGCGGTGTTGACGCTGACGCTCGGCCCGCGCAGGTCGAGCTTGTAGGAGGTGCGGGTGGGCAGGGAGTCCTTGTCGTTGCCGAGCATGACCTGGTAGTCGCCGACCGCTTTGAGCACGTCGGGCGCGGCCAGCAGGTTCTCGATGAGATAGCCGCTCATCGCCGAGCCGGCGAAGACGCCGATCTGCCCCGGGTGGCGGGCGGGGTCGCAGCCCGCGTCCTCCAGCGCCTCCCAGGCGCTCTCCAGGAACAGCCGCTGCTGCGGGTCGAGGATCTCGGCCTCGCGCGGGGTGAACTCGAACAGCGTGGCGTCGAACAGGTCGGTGCCGTCCAGCACCGTACCCGACCTGACGTAGGCGGGGTCCGCCAGCCGGTCGGGGTCCTCGCCGTCGGCGAGCAGCTCCTCGTCGGTGAAGTCCTGGACGGCCTCCACGCCGTCGCGGATCGCCGCCCATAACTCCTCGGGCCCGGTGGCGCCGGGGAAGCGGCAGGCCATGCCGACGATGGCGAGCGCGCCGTCGGCGGCGGGCGCGGTGGTCGAGACCGCCGCCGGTGCCGGGCCATCAGCGCTCAGGTAGGCCGTCAGCGAGGCGATCGTCGGGTACCTGAACAGGTCGGTGACCATCAGGCTGAACCGCTCGCGTAATCGCTCATGCACCTTGAGTACCAGCAGCGAATGGCCGCCCACCTCGAAGAAGTTGGTGTCGGGGCCGAAGGCGTCGGTGCCGAGCGCCTCGCGCCAGGCCCGGGTGACGAGCTGGGAGATCTCGTGGCGCGGCAGCTCCCTCGGCACCTCCCTCGGCGTCTCGTCCCCGCTCATCGCCCCGGCCAGCACCTGCTGGAGGTCGGCGACCAGACCGCGGATCGTGCCGGCGCGGAACAGGTCCGTGTTGTACTCCACGAGCCCGTCCAGCGTCTCGCGGACGCTCACGGTCAGGTCGAACTTGGCCGTGTGCTCGGGGATGTCGACGGAGGTGACCGTCAGGCCGGCCAGCTCCAACCTCGCCGTGACCTCGGGCAGCATGGAGAACATCGTCTGGAACACCGGGGAACGATCCAGGCGGCGCTCCGGGTTGAGCTCCTCCACCAGCCGCTCGAAAGGCATCCTCTGGTGGTCGTGGGCGTCGAGCACCGCTTCCTTGACCCGCTCGACCACCTCGGCGAACGACGGCTCGCCCGACAGGTCGGCGCGGATGGCCAGGGTGTTGGTGAAGAACCCGATCAGGCCCTCGTCCTCGATCCGGTCCCGGTTGGCGATGGGCGTGCCCACCACCAGGTCCAGCCGGCCGGAGCGCCGCGAGAGCACCACCAGGTAGGCCGCGAACAGCGCCATGTACGGCGTGGCGCCCAGGCCGCGGCAGAAGGCCGCGAACTCCTCGCGCGGAAGGTCGAGGGAGAAGGGCAGCTCGGCGCCCGCGTACGTCTGGACGGCCGGCCGCGGCAGGTCCGTCCGTAACTCGGTGAACGGCGGCGCGCCCGCCAGCCGCTCGCGCCAGTAGGCCAGATCCTCGCTGTGGTCCTTCTCCCGCTGCCAGATCGCGTAGTCGGGGTACTGCCGCGACAGCGCAGGCGGCTCCTGGCCGTTGTAGAGCGCGCTCAGCTCCCGGCGCAGCACGTCCAGCGACCACGCGTCGGCGACGATGTGGTGCAGCAGCAGGTGCAGGACGTGCCGCTCCGCGCCCTCGCGTACGAGGTGGGCGCGGATGAGGGGGCCGGTGGTCAGGTCCATCGGCGTGCCGTCTTCGACGTCCGGCAGGTCGACCGTGAGCGAGTCGGCCACGATCTGGTACGGGCCGTCCTGGTCCATGGCGAACGTGGTGCGCAGGCTCTCGTGCCTGGCCACCAGGGCGTTCAGCGCGCGGTGCAGCGCTTCGCGATCGAGCGGGCCCTCGATGCGGAAGGCGAGCGGTATCAGGTAGTGCGCGGCGCCCGGCGCCATCTTGTCCAGATACCAGACACGCAGCTGGGTGAAGGACATCGGCAGCCGATCGGGCCTGGGCCGTTCGGTCTGTTGCCGCTGCTTCGTCTTGCGTAACGCGTCCAGGAGCTGGCGCTGCTGGGGCGACAGGCTCATTGATCACCTTCCATCGAGCGCAGCAGGGCCTCGGCCTCGTCGTCCGAATACGCGGCGACCATCAGATAGAGCTCGGCGGCCGCCTCCACGTCCGGCGACGTGAGCCACGCGCCCAGCTCGGCGACGGTCGGGTGGGCGAAGAGCGTCCGCACGGGCACCCGCACTTCCAGCGCCTCGCGCACGCGCGAGGCGATCTGGGTGGCGTTGAGCGAGTTGCCACCCAGCTCGAACAGGTTGTCGTGCCGCCCGACCTGCCCGCCCAGGACCTCCTGCCAGATGGCCGCGATGGCCTGCTCGACCGGAGTGGCCGGGGGCGTGACGATCCGCGCGCTCCGGCAGGGCTCCGGCAGGGCCTGCCGGTCCACCTTGCCCGCGGGGCTCACCGGTAAGGACTCCAGCGTGACGAATGTGCTCGGCACCATGTATTCGGGCAGCCGTTCGGCCAGGTAAGGGCGTAGCTCGGGGGTGTCGTCGGCGACCACGTAGGCCACCAGGGCGCCGTCCCGGACCATGACGAACGCCTCTCGCACGGCAGGGTGCCCGGCCAGCACCGCGGCGATCTCGCCGGGCTCGACCCGGTAGCCGCGGATCTTGACCTGGTCGTCCGCGCGACCCAGGAACTCGATCTCGCCCGCCTCGTCGCGGCGGGCCAGGTCCCCGGTCCGATAGAGCCTGCGCCCGTCCCGCCAGGTGATGAACCGTTCCCGCGTCAGCTCGGGACGGCCGTAGTAACCCCTGGCCAGGCAGGCGCCGCCGAGGTGCAGCTCACCGGGGACGCCGTCGGGCGCCTCGTGGCCCAGGCGGTTCAGGATCGGTGTCTGGACGCCGGTGACCGGCCTGCCTATGGGCGGCAGCCGCGGCCAGCTCTCCGGAGGGCCGGTGAGCGTGTGGGCGATGTCGATGATCGCGCCCTCGGTGGGGCCGTACTGGTTGTGCAGCGTCATCCACGGCCTGATGAACCGCTCCAGCTGCGGCGTGACCTGGAGCTGCTCGCCCGCGGTGATCACCTCACGCAGCGTGGTGGGCGGCTCGATCCCGGCGCCGGCCAGCGCCTGCAGCGCCACGAAGGGCAGGAAGATCCGCTCCACCCGGGTCCGGGCGATGTGGTCGAGCAGGGCGGCCGAGTCGCTCCGCACCTCGTCGCTGACCATGACCAGTGTCCCGCCGTACGCCCAGGTGCTGAAGATCTCCTGCACCGAGACGTCGAAGCCGAGCGCGGTGAACTGCAGGCTCCGGTACGCCCCGCTGTGCCAGGCCATGAGGTTGGCGACCGGGCGATGCGGCATCGCCACGCCCTTGGGCTGACCGGTCGAGCCCGAGGTGAACAGGATGTAGGCCAGGTCGTCGGGCGTGACGCCGCTGTCCGGCCGGTGTTCCGGCCGGCCGTCGAGGTCGGTGTCGACATGGACGGGCCGCTCGTGCGGCAGTGCGCCGGCCAGCGCCTGGTGCGTCACCAGGACCGGGGTGTCGACCAGGCCGAGCACCTGGGTGAGGCGGCCCTCGGGGTAGGAGGGGTCAAGCGGTACGTACGCGCCGCCGGACTTCAGGATGCCCAGCAGCGCCACGGGCAGGTCGAGCGAGCGCCGTACGTGCAGGGCGACCGGCACCTCCGGGCCCACCCCCAGCTCGCGCAGCAGGTGGGCCAGCTTGTTGGCCCGCCGGTCGAGCTCGTCGTAGGTCAGGGCGGCGCCGTCGAACTCGACGGCGACCGCGCCGGGCGTTCTGTCCGCCTGCTGTTCGAAGAGCCGGTGCAGGCACTGGTCGGGACCGCGACCGGCGGGCTCGTGCCGCCGGGCGAGCAGCGTGGAGATCGGCGCGGCCGGGTCGGCCGTCACCTGCTCCAGGACGCGCAGGTAATGTCCCAGCAGGCGCTCCGCGGTGGCGCGCTCGAACAGGTCGGCGGCGAACTCCAGGCTCATCTCCCGCCCTTCGGCGTAGAGCACCAGGTCGGCCTTGGCACCGCCGTTCTCCACCTCCTCGAGCATCCGGAAGGTCACGCCGTCGCCCCGCTTGACGTCCCGCGACTCCTGCATCGCGAACATCACGTCGAAGGGCGGCCGGCCGTCGGGGCAGAACTCCCGGACGATCTCCTCGAGCGGCACATCCGTAGGCGTGGCCAGGACCGCCGCCCGCACCTGTGCCAGCAGGCGCTCGAAGGAGGGGTCGCCCGCCAGGCCGGTCCTGATCGGCAGCGTCTCCACGAAAAAGCCGATCATGGAGTGCGCGCCCGGTGCCTCCCTAACGGCGAACGGCACGCCCGTCACGAGGTCGTCCTGGCCGCTGTAGCGGTGCAGCAACGCCTGGAAAGCCGCGAACAGCACCATGAACGGGCTGGCCTGAGCGCTCCTGCCCAGCGACTCCACCTCGGCGAGCAGCCCGTCCGGCAGCGTGGCCCGGACCCGGCCGCCGGGCCGGAGCGGCCCCGTCGATCCCGGGAGATCGGCGGGCAGTCCCAGCCGCTCTGGCGCGGACTCCAGGACTTTTCTCCAGTACGGCAGGCCGTCGAGACCCTGCCTGCGCCCGTACGGCACGGTCGGCGCGGGCAGGCTCTCCCCCGTGTAGAGGCGGGCCAGCTCGTCCAGGAAGACCCCGGCCGACCAGCCGTCGAAGGCGATGTGGTGCACGGTCACCAGCAGCCGGTGCCGGTCGTCGGCGAGCCGGAGCAGCAGCGCCCGCAGCACGGGACCGGTCCGCAGGTCGAAGAGGTCACGGGCGGCATGCCGAACCAGCGCGTCCGCGCCACGCGGGGTGGCGTCCACGACCTTCATCGTGATGAGGCCGTCGGCCGGCTCGACGACGATGGGCATCGGCTCGCCGTCGTGCTCTTCGTAACGGGTGCGCAGGGATGGATGCCGGCGCACGATCTCGTTGATCGCCTTCTCCAGGCGGCCGGTGTCGAGGGGGCCGTCCAGGGCGTACAGGATGGGCACGTTGTACTGCGAGCCGGGCGCCACCTGGTCGATGTACCAGAGCCGGCGCTGTGCGGGCGTGAGCCCGCCCTCGGCGGCGGTCACCGACGTCATCCGCGGCAGGCCGTCGATCTCGCGGGCCAGCGCGGCGAGCGTGGGATGTTCGAAGAGCATCCGGGGCTCGACCGCCTTGTTCAGCCTCCCGCAGGCGCGGGCGGCGATGCGCATCGCCAGCAGCGACTGGCCGCCCAGCGCCAGGAAGTCGTCGTCGGCGCCGATCGGCCCGGCGTCGAGGACGTCCTGCCAGATCTCGGCGAGCAACTTCTCGGTAGGGGTGCCGGGCGGCGTGATGGAGCGGCCCTCGCGGACCGGGTCGGGCAGCGCGGCGCGATCCACCTTGCCGTTACGGGTCAGCGGGAGCTCGTCCAGGAAGACCCAGGCGGTGGGGATCATGTAGTCGGGCAGGAACCTGCGCAGGTGGGCGCGCGCCCCCTGCTCGGTCGCCGTGCCCACGAGGTAGGCGACCAGGTTGTGGCCGCGGACGGCGGTGGTGGCGGCCCGGACCCCTTGGCACCGGCCGAGCACGGTCTCGATCTCGCCGAGCTCCACCCGGTTGCCGCGGATCTTGACCTGGTCGTCCGCGCGGGCCAGGAACTCGAACTGGCCGGCCTGGTCACGGCGGCCCAGGTCTCCGGTGCGGTAGAGGAGCCGTCCGTCCTGGTCGTGGACGAAGCGCTCGGCCGTGAGGTCGGGCCGATCGAGGTAGCCCAGGCCGACGCACACGCCGCCGAGGTAGATCTCGCCCTCCTCGACCGGCCGCATCGCCTCGTCCAGCAAGTGGACGGTGACGCCGGGCAGTGGCGTGCCGAGCCCGGGCGGGCGACTCTGGCCGTCGGAGACCGGCACCTCGCCGACGATCGCCATGACGGCGCATTCCGCCGGGCCGTAGACGTTGAACAGCCGGAAGGGCAGCTCGGGCCTCGGATACGTGGTGAGCCGGTCGCCACCGGTGCTCAGCGTCGCCAGCCTGGTCCGCTCCGGCCAGGACAGGCCGAGCAGGCCCTCGGCGATGGGGGTCGGCGCGAAGCAGGTGGTCAGCTCCTCATCCACGATCCAGTCACGCAACGCGGGCAGGGAGAGCCTGGTCCGCTCGCTGGGAATGACGATCGTGGTGCCCGCGGTCAGGTACCGCCAGATCTCCCAGACCGACGCGTCGAAGTTGGGGTTGGTGAGCAGCGGGGCCCGGCCGCCGGTTCCGAAGGTCTCGTGCGACCACCTGACCAGGTTGGTCAGCGCGCGATGGGGGACGAGCGCGCCCTTGGGAGTCCCCGTCGAGCCGGAGGTGTGGATGACGTAGGCGAGATCGCCGGGCTTGATGTCCGGCGGGGGTGACGCGTCCGCCACGCCGGGCGTATCGATCACCGGGATGCCGTCAGGGACCAGAGCTCTCCACTCCGGCGCTGTGACCACGGCCGCGGCTCCCGCCACCATGGTGTGGATCCGCTCGGCGGGCGTGGCGGGGTCGATCGGCGCGAAGGCGAGGCCCGCCTTCATCGCACCGAGCTGGCCCGCGACCAGCCGGATCGAGCGGCCCGCCAGCACGGCCACCCAGGACTGCCCGGTCGTCGTGAGACGAAGCAGCTGAGCGGCGATGCCGTTCGCGAGGCGATCCAACTCTCGGTAGGTGAGGTGTTCCTGACTGTCCGAAACAGCGATCCTGACTGGATCTGTGGACAGCCGGTCTTGGTAAAGCCGCAGAACAGATGCTAAGTGTGGTGCATCCAATGTCATGCCTGCCGATTTTGAGTTTTGTGACTTTCCGGGCACGCCGCGGAACAGGATGACCTGGTCACCAGATTCGTGTCAACCCTCTTTTGGATCATGCGATTGAGGCCGATGCCCACGTCCGTCAAAGTGACTTGGGCGTCCGATGGGTAGGCCGTCAGTGGGCCCGTGTTCACGGCTGGACGGCCGCCGCCCCACCGGTCAGCAGCCGTCTGACCTCCGCCCGGTGACCGGCGAGTTCGAGGAGGGTGTCCCCGACCGCCCGGACGATGGCGGGTCGTGCGCCGGCGCCGCTCCGGAGCGCGCGGGTGGTCGCCTTGAGCAGGCCGGGCAGGGCGAGCGTCTCGCGCGGGTCGCGGATCCGGGAGTAGACGTCGAGGACGCGCCGGACGCCGTCCGGCCGGTCGGTCAGCGCCCGGAGCAGCTCGAACTGTACGTGCGCCAGGCCGTCACCGCGGCCGAGCAGGTTCGTCCAGTGGTAGGTGTCCACGCACTGCGCGTCGCGGGTGCGTTCCCACGCGCGGGTGGCCCGGTCGAGCGCGGCGGGGTCGTCCAGCACGGGCGCGACGCCCTCGCCCAGCAACCGCCCGAACCGGACGGCATCGCGGATGCCCTGGGCTGTGACGGGATCCTTGAAATGTCCCGCATCGCCGGCCAGGACCCAGCCGGGGCCCGCCGAGCGGCGGAAGTACGACGGGTGCTCGGCGGAGCTGACGATCCTCGTGCTCCGGCGGCAACCCGCCAGGCGCGCGGCCAGCCCCGGGATGAGGCCCACGGTCCGATCGAACTCCGCCTCCAGGTCCCCCCGGAAGTCCGCGACGCGCTCGACCGGCGGCATCAGCAGCACCAGCGACAACCCTCCGTCGCAGGGGAAGGCGTTGCCGAGCTCGCGGCCGGTCAGCCACATCGCGGCGGTGGAGCGCCAGTCCGGGTGCGGGTCCTCGTAGTAGGCGTAGTAGCAGGCCCGCCCGTTGGCGTGGGCGATGCGCGGACCCTCGGCACCGACCAGACGCGCGACGGTCGAGCGACGACCGTCCGCGCCGACGACCAGGTCGGCGCGGATCTCGTACTCCCGACCGTCCTGATCGGACCCGCGCGCGCCCCGATCGGACCCGCGCGCGCTTCGGTGGGACCCACGTCCGGTCTGGTCGCGGACGCGCACGCCCACCGCGCGGCCGTCCCGCCAGATGATGCCGGTGACGCGATGCCCGTGCCTGATCTCCGCGCCGGCCTCGCGCGCGGTCTCGGCCAGGGCCGTGTCGAGGGGCGCGCGCCGTACGCACAGGCCGTAGTCGATCCCGTCGATCGGCGTGTAGCAGCCGTCGGCCGCGTGACCGGGGCCGCCGATGAAGGCGCGCGAGAGTCGCGGCGCGCCGATCTTCTCGACCCGTTCCAGCGCGCCGATGCGGGCCAGTTCCGCGACACCCCCGGCGAAGAGCAGGTGGGTGGAGACCGTCGTGGCAGGGAACCGGACCGGATCCACCACGATCACCCGGCGCCCCGCCCTGGCGAGGGCGGTGGCCACGGCCGAGCCCGCACAGCGTGCCCCGGCGATGACGACGTCGGCCTGCTCGGGCATCGGGCCTCCTCGCGGAGTTAACCGACGAAGATGTCGGTTGTAAGGACGGTAAGCGGCCCGAAGTCCGGAGTCAACGGACGGCCGGACGGTAGTGTGCACGGCATGGCGAGCAAGGAGCTGAAGAAGCGCATGCCGGGCTCGGCCCGCCGGGCCCGCATCGTCGAGGCGGCTCTGGAGGTCTTCGCCGGCCGGGGTTACCACGCCACGGCGATGGAGGAGATCGCCATCGCGGCGGGGGTCACGCGGTCGGTCCTGTACGACCATTTCCCGTCCAAGCGGGTGCTGCTGATCACGGTGCTTCAGGAGCAGAACGCCCTGCTCGTCGAGCATGTCGGCACCCGGATCACCGGCTCGGGCTCGCCCGGCCGACGGCTGCGGGCCACGCTGAACGCCTACTTCAGCTTCGCCGAGGCCAACTCCGCAGCGCGCCGCCTGCTGTTCGACCACACCGACGAGGACGATCCCGAGATCAAGGCCGTGCGCTGGGGCATCAGAGAGACCCGCACGCGTTCGGTGGCCGTGATGCTCGGCCGTGACCTGCGCCGTCTCGGCCTCGACCCCGAGACCGAGGCCGCCCAGGCGGTGGTGGAGTTGCTGATCTCGGGCACGGACGGCCTGGCCCAGTGGTGGGCGCGGCACCCCTCGGTGTCACGGGACGAACTCGTGGACGCCGCCATGCTCGTGGTGTGGAACGGGCTGTCGCGACTCCCCGGCACCGACACTCGCTGAGCCTTCACGATCCCGGCACCGACGCGCTCGCTGAGCCTTCACGTTCCCCGGAAGTGACGCTCACGTTCACGTATTGACAGATGTGAGCCACGCGTTCATCGTTCGCCTAACTCAACCAACAGGTGTGTCGGTTAGGCGGGAGGTTCCGTCGTGGGCCAGCAAGAGAACCGGAACAGGATCGGGCGCCGGAGCTTCGTCACGGGCGCGATGGCCGCCGCGACCGGCCCTCTGTGGGGCACCACGGCGGCCAAGGCGGCGGCGCCGTCCCTGGTGCGCGCCGCGGGGAAGAGCGTGGCCATCTTCGGCGCCGGCATGGGCGGGCTGAGCGCCGCGCACGAACTGGCCGAACGCGGATTCCAGGTCACCGTGTACGAGCGCAAGGCCCTGGGCGGCAAGTCCAGGAGCATCCCCGTTCCAGGCACCGGCGCCGGAGGCAGGCAGGACCTGCCCGGCGAGCACGGCTTCCGGTTCTTCCCCGGCTTCTACCAGAACCTGCCCGACACCATGAGCCGCATCCCGTACGGCACCGGCAGCGGCACCGTACGCGACAACCTGGTCCCGGCGAGCCTGGAGGTGATCGCGTACAAGGGGAAGGAGTTACGCGTCCCGGTGCCGGGCAACGTCGGCGGAGTTCTCACCCCCGACGCGATCAGAGACTACTTACGCAGCGCTCTCACGGCCGTCACCACCGTCCCGCTGACGCAGGTCGAGTTCTTCGCCTCCAAGCTCGTCACCTTCGTCACCAGCGGCCCGCGCCGGCGGCTCGGCCAGTGGGAGAACATGGGCTTCGCCGACTTCATCAAGGCGAGCATCATGTCGCAGGAATATCGGGATCTGCTGGTCAGGCTGTTCACCGCGTCGCTGGTCGCGGCCCAGCCGAACAAGGCCAACACCCGCACCATGGGCCTGATGTTCGAGGCGCTGGTCTACAGCGGGCTCGGCCTCGGCCCGTACGGTCCGCCCGACCGGGTGCTCAGCGGTCCGTCCAACGATGTCTGGCTCACCCCCTGGATCGGCTACCTGACCGGCCTCGGCGTGCAGTTCAAGGTCGGCTGGAGCGCCACCGGGTTCGACTACTCCGGCGGCCGGATCACCGGCGCGCGGGTGACCGACCCCAGCGGGGCCGCCGGCACCGTCACCGCCGACCACTTCGTGGCCGCCCTTCCCGTCGAGCGCCTGCGCCCCCTGCTGACCTCCGCCATGAAGACGGCCGACCCCGCCCTGGCCCGGCTCGATCATCTGGAGACGGATTGGATGAACGGGGTCATGATCTACCTCAAGGAGCCCCGTCCGATCGCCAACGGCCACCTCATCTACGCGGGCACGCCGTGGGCGCTCACCTCGATCAGCCAGGCACAGTTCTGGCGCGGGGACTTCGCGACCAGCTACGGGGACGGCACGGTCACCGACTGCCTGTCCCTCGACCTCTCGGACTGGAGCACTCCCGGCGTCCTGTTCGGCAAGACCGCCCGGCAGTGCACCCGGGCGGAGATCGTCCAGGAGGTGCTGGCCCAGGTCCGCTCGGCCCTGCCCGGTGGTGCGGCGCTGCTGCCCGACTCGATCGTACGGTCCTGGTTCGTGGATCCGGCGATCACCGGCGAGGCCACCCCGGCGGTGGCCAACGACGAGCCGCTGCTCATCAACACGCCCGCGTCCTGGACCAACCGCCCCACCGCCACGACGCGGATCCCCAACCTGTTCCTGGCCGCCGACTTCGTCCGCAACAGCATCAACCTCGCCACCATGGAGGGCGGCAACGAGGCCGGACGCATGGCGGCCAACGGGATCCTCGACGCCACCGGTTCCCCGGCGTCCCGGGCCCAGCTGTTCAGCCTCTATCTGCCACGCGAGTTCAAGCTGCTCTACGACACCGACGACGCACGCTACCTGCTCGGTCTGCCGAACCAGTTCGACCTGCTCAGCCCGTACTGGCCGGGACGATAGCGGTCATTTCCCCACTACTGCTCAGAGCCGTCGAGCCCGATGAGCCGGGCCAGGACGGCGACCTGGTCGGCGAAGTGCGCGATGAACTCCGGCGAGGTGGGATCCGCGCCGCAGACGCCTTCGATGACGTGCGGCAGCGTGGTGGTCGCCATGGCGGCGGCCATCAGCATGACCAGCAGGCTCGCCGGGTCCACGTCGGCTGGAAGCCGTCCGGCAGCCTGTAGCGCGCGCAGCTCGTCGACGCTCTCGGCGAGCATGCGGGTGCGCGGCGCGTGGTCGGGGTCGTCTTCCGGACCGGTGTACTGCAGGCCGTTCCAGGCGAGCAGCCGGGTGCCCTCCGGGTTGTGCAACGCCTCCATCGCGTATCGGCGCAGTTGCTCGGGCAGCGGCGTGCCCGGTGGCGCCAGCTCGCGGCGCCGCTGCTGCCATTGCTGGGACACGGCCTCGTACAGGCCCTCTTTGCCGTCGAAGTAGTACGAGATCAGCTGCACGTTGACGCCCGCCCTGGCGGCGATCGCGCTGATCCGGGCGCCCGCGTAGCCGTGCGCACCGAACTCCGCCGATGCCGCGTCCAGGATCCGCTTGCGGGTGCGTTCGGGATCGCGCTGCCGCTCCTGCGGCTTGGGCGACCTACGAGGACTCGACGACGGAGACACACGCAGAACTATACATACGCCTGGCAATATCAAGCATCACTATGACTTAATCAAATGAACGCTTGACAGAGTCCTTCGGACGTTTGACGATGGCGGGGACAGCCCTTGGACAGCGAAGGAGAATGACATGCCAGATTCACCACGGATCCTCATCGCGGGCGCCGGCGTCGGCGGGCTGGCGCTCGCGCAGGCGTTGCGTCACGGCGGCCTGGACGTCGCCCTGTACGAGCGGGACTCCACGCCAAAGATCCGCAGCCAGGGCTACCGCATCCACATCGACCCGGACGGCAACGCCGCGCTGCGGGCCTGCCTACCGGCGCCGACACTCGACCTGGTCCGCCGCACCAGCGGGGTCAACGACGACGTGGTGGCCGGCTACACCCACCGGTTGCGGCAGGTGACGACGCGGACCTTCCCGGGAATCACCGACGACCTGATCACCAACGTGGATCGCGAGACCTTCCGGGAGGGCCTGCTCACCGGCCTGGCCGACACCGTCCGCTTCGGACGGACGCTAACCGGCTACCGGATCACCGATTCCGGCCGGGTACGCGTGGAGTTCGCCGAGGGCGGGGACGACGAGGGCGACCTGCTGGTCGGCGCGGAGGGCGTCGGTTCGCCGGTACGCCGCCAGTTGCTCCCGAACGCCACCGTGAAAGACCTCGGCCTCCGATGCGTCTACGGCCGGATGACGATCAACGAGACCACCGAGGCCCTCATCCCGGAGGCCCTCAGCCGCGGCTTCTCCTGGGTCTCCGACGAGAGCGGGTGCGGCGCCGGGTTCGCGCCGGTGCGGTTCCGCTCCCGGCCGGAGGGCGCGTCCGACTACCTGATGACCACCCTGCTCGCCACTCCCGAGCGGCTCGGCACGCCGGACGAGGAGCTGTTCGAGCTCTCGCCGCAGGCCCTGTGGAAGCTCGCTCTCGAGATGACCGCCGACTGGCATCCGGCACTCCGGGAGCTGTTCGCGTACGCCGACTCGGACAGGTTCTTCTCGATCACGATCCGGGCCGGCGAGCGAGTCGACGCGTGGACGTCCGGCCCGGTCACACTCCTCGGCGACGCCATCCACACCATGCCGCCGACCGGCGGCGTCGGCGCGAACACCGCGCTGCGGGACGCCGCGACACTGGCCGGCGAACTGCTCGCCGCCGCACGCGGCGACAAGTCACTCATCGACGCGGTCGCCGCGTACGAACGCGTCATGATCCCGCGCGGTTTCGACACCGTCGACGCCTCGCTCCGGATGGCCGCCCAGATGTTCGGCACGTCAGGCTGACGCGCGCCGAAATTGTCCTTGCCCTCCGCCATGATGGCCCCGCTCGTGTCCACGTACGTGATCTCGAAGGAGCTGTCATGACCACCGAAGAAACCGCAGGATGGTCAGATTT
The DNA here is from genome assembly GCF_050942315.1 of Nonomuraea sp. CA-143628. NCBI lineage: Bacteria > Bacillati > Actinomycetota > Actinomycetes > Streptosporangiales > Streptosporangiaceae > Nonomuraea > Nonomuraea sp. CA-143628. The sequence goes on along the minus strand of NZ_CP192072.1, from coordinate 3,003,811 downwards.
CGGGTGGGATTCCTGGAAGGACCTCACCCTGGTCCGCGCCAGGCTCGACGCGGGCGCCGACCCGAACGAAGGGTCCTACTCCTTCGAGCGGCCGCTGCACGCCGCGGCGGAGCGCGGTTCGCCGGAGGTGGTCGCCGAGCTGGCCGGCCGGGTCGATGACGTCGACGCGGAGTGCGAGGGCCGCACCGCGCTCTGGGACGCGGTCTTCAACGACCAGCCCGAGAACGCCCTCGCCCTGGTCGCCGCCGGAGCGGACCCATGGCGGCCCATGATGGCCGGCTGGTCGCCCGGCCGGCTCAGCCTGGCGGGCCCCACGCCTGGCCTGTTCTTCCCGTTCCCGCCGGGCCATACCGGGCTGACCGAGGCGGAGACCGCCGCCGTCACTGAGGCCGAACGCCTGATCGGCGCGCTGGACGGCATCGGGTGGGACGGTTACAGCCTGGCCTGCGTACGCGGCATCAGCGCCGCCGAGGCGGCACAGCGCTTAGCCGCCACACCCGTCGCCGAGGAAGAGCTGGAAGAGATCACGGAAGACCCGTCCGACGAGGAGGCCATGCAGTTCATCGGCTTCACCGACGTACCCGGCGGCTGCGTCGTCAGCCAGCCATGGGGCTACATGGCCTCGGATACCGTCGTCATGGAGGCGCTGTCGGCGGGCACGGTCGCCTATGGCATGTACGCCAATCCCAAGAGCGGCAACCAGGGCTGCGTCTTCCGCGACGGCGAGGTCGTGGACTGGGACACCCACCCGGGCGGCGGCGACGCGTCCGAGGACGACTCGGCCGAGGAGGTCCTGCTCAAGTACCTGTACCAGGGCCAAGCCGAGGCCTACTGCTTCGCCGGCGCGGGCCTGCGCCCGGCCAACGCCCGCGTGATCACCGATCCGGACACGTACCTGCGGCTGCCCGAGCGGGACCACTGACGCTGACCGAGGCGGGTCAGGCGGTGTCGCCGCCGTCGGCGAGCAGCGTGCTGCCCGTCATGAAGGTCGACAAGTCCGACGCGCAGAACAGGACGACGCGCGCGATGTCGTCAGGGACTCCGACCCGCCCGATCGGCCCGTTCAGCATGAGGTCGGTCGGTGGGATCTCGGTCGGTGGGATCTCGGTCGGCGGGATCGGGAGGTCGGTCGGCGGGAGGTCGTCGGGCATCACGGCCGCAGCGGCCATCATGTTGCCCTCGGTGGGGACGAAGCTCGGTGCGACGCCGAGCACCCGGATGCCGAGGGGAGCGAGTTCGAGGGCGAGCTCGCGTGTGACGCCGCGCACGGCGTGCTTCGACCCGACATAGGCGGCCAGGCCGGGCGCGCTACCGCGGAATCCAGCGGTCGAGACGATGTTCACGATGACACCGCCCGTGCCCGCGGCCGCCATCCGCCGGGCCGCCTCACGCGCGCCGACGAAGACGCCGCGCGCGTTCACCGCGAACACCTTGTCCCACGTCTCCTCGGTCATCTCCAGCAGGGGGACCGCCGGGAAGATACCGGCGTTGTTCACCCAGATGTCCAGGCCGCCGAGATCGGCGACCGCGCGGTCGGCCGTTGCGGCGACGGACGCCGCGTCGGTGACGTCCATGGCGGCCCCGATCACGCGTACACCGTGGCGTCGCGCGAGCTGCCCGGCGGCGGCCAGGGCGAGCTCTTCGTCGATGTCGCCGATCAGCAGGTCGGCGCCCGCCTCGGCCAGGCGTGACGCGATCGCCTTGCCCAGTCCGCGACCGCCTCCGGTCACGACCGCGCGGCGGCCCGTCAGGGAAACGAGCTCGGCCAGGGACCTGCTCGACACATCAGCGGTGGACATGGTGCTCTCCTTCGGGGGAAAACGGGCGCGCGTACGGTCCAGAGGCTGACGGGTCCATCGGCCTCATCTCGTCAGACCTGAGCGGTCCAGAGGCTGACGGGTCCGTCGGCCTCATCTCCGTCCGCCCTCGTTGATGCGGTAGTGCGCGTTCAAGAGCGGCCAGATCACCTCGGCCATCTCGGCAGGGGTGCGGGTACATCCGCCCTCAAGCCAGTCGACGGCCACACCGAGGAGCGCCCCGGCGGTGAACGCGGCCGTCACGTCATGCGGAACGAGCTCCGGCCACTGCCCGGCGTCGGCCGCGACCAGGTGTTCACGAATGACCGTGGCCATGCGGTGGCGAATGTGGCCGACGACGCGGGCGCTGCCCTCCAGCCCCAGCAGCGCGCGATACAGCCCCGCGTGCTCGGCGAGGCTGGCGAAGAACGCCGCCAGCGACCGGATCGCCTCCCCCACCAGGTCCGGCGAGTCCAGCTCGGGAGCGGGCAAGGACTCGATCAAGCCGTCGATCATCGCGGTGCAGGCGTCCTCGGCCAGCTCGTGGACGTCGCGGTAGTGGTCGTAGAAGGCCGAACGGCTCACGCCGGCGCCCTCGGCGACGTCGGAGACGCTGATCCGGGACAGGTCCTGCTCCTCGACCAGCTGGATCAGCGCGCGTGCCAGCGCTGTCCGGGTGCGGCGCACGCGCCGGTCACCCGATGCGGCCTTGCTCTCTCTTGCGGTGTCCACAGTCGCCATCTTATCGAACGCCTACAAGTGCAAGTTTCCTTGCAGCTGTAGGCTAATGTGTGACCGGGACGACGAAGGGATCTCGACTTATGTGGATAAATGCCCCCATCGCCCTCGCCCCAGGCAGCGCCTCGTGACCTCGCCCGGACACGTAGTGATCGTCGGGGCGTCGGCCGCCGGGCTCAGCACCGGGGAGGCGCTGCGGCGGCTCGGCCACGAGGGCCGGCTGACCCTGGTCGACGCCGAGACCCACCTCCCCTACGATCGGCCGCCGCTGTCGAAGCAGGTCCTGGCCGGCGTCTGGGAACCGGCCCGCGCGCAGCTCCGTACCGCGGCCCAGCTCGACGCCCTGGCGGCCGAGTTCGTCCGGGGCGAGCCCGCTGTCGCGCTGGACGCGGCGGAGCGGACGGTCACCACCGCCTCCGGCCGCGTGCTGCGGGCCGACGCCGTGGTCGTGGCCACCGGGCTGACGCCGTACCGGCTGCCGGGCCAGGACGGGCTGGCGGGCGTACATGTGCTGCGCGGCCTGGACGACGCGCTCGCCCTGCGCGCCCGCTTGATCCCCGGCACCCGGCTCGTGGTCGTCGGTGAGGGCGTACTGGGCGCCGAGCTCGCCGCCACCGCCCGCACCATGGGTTTGCAGGTCACCCTGGCCGGCATGGGGCAGACGCCGCTGCGCGAGCAGCTCGGCGACATGGTCGGCGGCCTGCTCGCCCGCACCCACACCGAGCATGGGGTCCAGCTGCGACTCGGCGTCGCGGTGGCCGAATTGACCGGCATGGGCGGCCGGGTCACCGGCGTGCGGCTGGCCACCGGCGAGTCGCTGCCCGCCGACGCGGTCGTGGTCGCCATCGGGTCCCGCCCGGCGACCGGCTGGCTGACCGGCAGCGGCCTCACCCTGGGCGACGGGGTGGAATGCGACGCGCGCTGCCGCGCCGTCGAGGGCGTGTACGCCGTCGGCGACGTGGCCTCCTTCGAGCACTCCGGGCTCGGCAGGCGCCTCCGGCTGGAGAACCGCACCAACGCCACCGAGCAGGCCCAGGTGGTGGCGGCCAACCTCCTCGGCGCCGACCGCCCGTACACACCGATCCCGTACTTCTGGACCGACCAGTACGACATCAAGATCCAGGCCCACGGCCTGCCCTCACCGGCGGCTGAAGTCACCATCGCCGAGGGCGACCCGGAGCAGCACCGTTTCGCCGCCGTCTACCGCGAGGGCGGCCAGGTCACCGGCGTACTCGGCTGGAACATGCCCAAGCAGGCCCGCCTCCTACGGCAGCAGCTCTTGGGCACCTGGCAGCCCACCCCACCACTCACGCCCGCGTGAGAACCCGCACGACCACCATCCATGAGGAGATGTCCGTTGAGCGTCAACGAGCAGGTTCTGAGCTATCCGATCCCCAACGACGCGCCGCTGGACCCGCCCGCGGAGTGGGCCGAGCTACGCGGCAAGTGCCCGGTGGCGCACGTCAAGCTGCCCAGCGGCGACCAGGCGACGCTGCTGACCCGCTATGACGACGTCAAGGAAGTGCTGGCCGATCCGCGCTTCACCCGCCTGCTGAACGCCCCCGACGCGGCCCGGCTGTCGGCCACGGACGACGGCGGGCTGTTCAACAGCGAGATGGCGGCGATCATCCCCGACGGCGGGGAGGAGCATCTGCACTGGCGGCGCCTGGTCGGCAAGTGGTTCACCGCCAAGCGCATGAACGCCCTGCGGCCCCAGATGGCGCGGATCGCCGAGGGCCTGATCGACGACATGGTCGAGGGTGGCGCCCCCGGCGACCTCAGGGCGGGCCTGGGCTTCCCGCTGCCGGTGTACGTCATCTGCGACATGCTCGGCGTGCCCGCCGAGGACCGGGACCGGTTCTCGTACTGGTCCGACACGCTGCTCAACCTCACCCGCTACAGCAAGGAGGAGATCGAGGCCGCCCAGGCCGAGTTCTTCCAGTACATGTCCGACCATCTCGCTGCCAAGCGCACCGAGCCGGGCGACGACCTGCTGAGCGAGCTGATCGCGGCCGGCGGCCCAGAAGACGGCGGGCTGGCCGAGATCCAGATCCTCGTCACCGGCATGGCGCTGCTGGTCGCCGGTCACGAGACCACCGCCAACATGATCGGCAAGATGGTCTCCATGCTGCTGGCCGACCGCACCCGGTGGGAGCGCCTGCTGGCCGAGCCCGCGCTGATCCGCTCCACCGTGGAGGAGACGCTGCGCCTCGACGCCAACTCCGGCTTCGGCCTGCCGCGCTACCTCAAGGAGGAGACCGAGGTCAGCGGCACCGTACTGCCCAAGGGCACCACCGTGATCTGCAGCATGGCCGCCGCCAACCGGGACGAGAGCGCCTTCGAGGCCGCCGACCAGATGGACCTGACCCGCAGCCCCAACCCCCACCTGGCCTTCGGGTCCGGCGCGCACTCCTGCCTCGGTCAGGCGCTGGCCCGCACCGAGCTGCAGGTCGTCCTGGAGGTGCTGCTGCGCAAGCTGCCCACGCTGGAGCTGGCGGTGCCGGTGGAGGAGCTGGAGCGCGTGGAAGGGCTGGCGGTCGGCGGCCTGCGTACGGTGCCGGTCCGCTGGTGATCCTGATCGACAAGGAGGGGAACCCTGAGATGAAAGTCATTGTGGACGAGGACAAGTGCTGCGGCGCCGGGCAGTGCGTGCTGATCGCGCCGGAGGTGTTCGCCCAGCGGGACGAGGACGGCATCGTCATCCTGCTCGAACCCGAGCCCGCGGCCGACCAGCACAGCGCGGTCCGCGAGGCCGCCGCCGTCTGCCCCGGCGCCGCCATCGAGGTGACCGAGCAGGCGTAAGCAGCAGGCAATCCCGGGTCACACGCCGAAGATCGTCCGCTCGACCCGGTCGAGTGCCAGCCGTACCGCGCCCAGCGCGACGGACTCGCTGCCCAGCTCCGAGGACTCCACCCGTACGGGGAAGAGGCAGAGCTCGGCGAGTTCCTCGCGCAGGGGTGCGGCGAGCAGTTCCCGCGCGCCCGACAGCCCGCCGCCCAGGACCACCAGTTCGGGGTCCATCGTGAGTACGGCGGCGCCGACGCCCTTGGCCAGGTCGCGGGCGAAGGCGCGGACGATGGCCGCCGCCTCCGCGTCCCCCTGCCGCACGGCCTCGAACACGCGCTCCGCCGCCTCCGCCACAGGCACATCGCGCCCCGCCGCCTCCGCCGCCACAGGCACATCGCGCTCCGCCGCGGGGACATCGCCGCCGTAGGCGAGGAAGCGGTCGAACGCGGTGTACCACCCGAACGCCCGCATGACGCCGATCTCCCCCGCCGCGCCGTTGCGACCCTGGTGCAGTTTGCCGCCGATGAGCAGGCCCGCCGCGATGCTGCGCCCGGCCAGCAGGCAGATCACGTCGTTCGCCCCGACGGCCGCGCCGCACCAGTGCTCGGCCAGCGCGGCCAGGTTGGTGTCGTTGCCGACCAGGACGGGGCCGGCCGCCAGGCCGCCGAGCGCGGCGGGCAGGTCGACGCCCGCCCAGCCGGGCAGCCGGTCACTGATCAGTATCCGGCCGTCGGCGGGGTCGACCACGCCGGTCGTGGCCACGCCGATCGCGCGCACCTCTCCGGGCTCGACGCCGACGGCGCGCAGGGTCCTGCGGACGACGAGCTTCGCGGCGGCGATCCTGTCGGCGGTGCTGGTCTCAGGGGTCACGACCGTGCGCCGGCGGTCGACGATGCGGCCCTTGAGGTCGGCGGTGAGCGCCAGGACCTTGTGCGGGCCGATGTCGAGCCCGACGACGTGGCCCGCGTCCGCGCGGAACCGGTAACGCTTGGCCGGCCGACCGACCGGACGGGGGTCTCCGGCCTTGACGCCGACCTCCTCGACGAGCCCGGCGAGCCCGGCGATCACGTCCTCGACGGTCGCCCGCGAGACGGCGGTGGTCTTCACGAGCTGCGTCAGCGTCAGCTCGTCCGCGGCGTGCAGCGCGCGCAGCACCGCGGCGGCGTTGAGGCGGCGCAGCAGCGCCGGGTCCTGTCCGGTCAAGGTCACGATCCGATGTTAGGGCATTGCTAATTATTTGATGAACTACTAAAAATAACCAGGACGAGAGGAGGCCTCTGCGGGCGAACTCGCGCGCCAGGGCCTCCTCGGCGAAACGCCGCCTGACGCAGAGCTCAACGGTCTCCAGAAGGCCGGGGCACGTGCCGCCGGTCGGCCGGCATTGAGAGAGGACCCCCAGGTGAAGAAGGCCATCGTGCTGGTCACCGCCGCCCTGGCGCTTGCCGCGTGCGCCCCGGCAGGCTCACGGCAGCCAGTGGAGGACGGGAAGAAGGAGATCTCCTTCCTGGTGTTCGAGACGCCCAATCTGACGCCGGAGTACTGGGACGCGGCCATCAAGCGCATCACCGACAAGCACCCCGACATCGCGGTGAAGAAGCTCGTCGCGCCGAGCGCGGGCGAGCGCAACGCCTACGCCAAGCAGCTCCTGGCCTCGGGCCAGCTGCCCGACGTCATGCAGGCCATCGCGCCCAGCGGCCTGGCGGAGAGCGGCAACCTGTACGCCTGGAGCGACGCGGAGCTGAAGAACTACACCTACCCGCGCTCCAACCCGCTGGGCGGCAAGATCTACCAGCTGCCCTACAACTCCCAGCCGACCCCGCTGGTCTACTACAACAAGAAGCTCTTCGCCGAGGCCGGCGTCCAGGCGCCGCCCAAGACGTACGCGGAACTGCTCACCGCCTCGGCCAAGCTCAAGGCCAAGGGGATCAACCCGTTCGTGGTGGGCGGCGGCGGCAAGGACGCGTTCGCGGCCGGCTACCTCTGGATCGCGCTCGTCAGTGCCGACGTCTACGCCCAGCAGCCGGACTTCCTGGTCAAGCGGCGCGCCGGGCAGGTCAGGTTCGCCGACCCGGTCTTCGTCAAGGCCACCCAGAAGTTCGCCGACCTGGTCAGGCAGGGCTACATCGACAAGGCCGGGCTGTCGCGCGACTATCCCTCGACCGAGAAGGCGTTCCTCGACGGCAAGGGCGCGATGTACCCGATGGGGTCGTGGTTCGCCGCGTCGGCCGATGCCGGCGAGCCGCCGTTCGACATCGGGGTCTTCGCCTGGCCCACCGATGACGGCAAGGTCGTCGTGCCCTCGTACACCGGCGGCGGCCCCATCGTGAACGCCAAGTCCAAGAACCTCGAGGCGGCCAGGACGTTCGCGCTGGAGTTCAACCAGAACGCGGCCAACAACGACGTGCTCGTCAAGTCCGACGCGGCCATCATCGCGATCAACGGCTACCGGCCGCCGCCGATGGGCCCGGTCTACGGTGCCACGCTCGACGTCTTCAGGTCGGGGCGGGTCGTCAACGCCTTCACGGTCGAGACCGGCGACGACTCGCTGCTGCCGGGCGTGGGCGACAAGGTGTTCGCGCTCGCCCAGGAGATCATCGCCGGCAAGACCGACGGCGCCGCCGCGGCCAAGGCGCTGGACGCCGAATGGGTCAAGGCGGGCGGGCAGTAGATGGGGCAGGACAAGCGGGCGGCCGTCCCCTGGCAGCGGCTGACGTACCTGCTGAGTTTCGTCGCGCCGGGCGTGCTGGTCTACGCCTGCTTCGTGCTCGCGCCGATCATGCTCAGCTTCGGCTACAGCCTCACCAACGCCAGCCTGTTCAATGCGCGGACGAGCTTCGTCGGGCTGGACAACTACCTGCGTCTCCTGACCGACCCGGACTTCCTGACCTCGCTCAAGGTGACCACGATCCTGACGCTGATCGTCGTGATCGTGCCGAACGTGGCGGGCGTCGCCCTCGCCGTGCTGCTCGACCGTACGAGCTGGCTCTACCGGGTGCTGCGCAGCGTCTTCTTCGTCCCCGTCGTGCTCAGCTCGGTGGTGGTGAGCGTGGTCTGGATGGCCATGCTCCAGGACGAGGGCCTGATCAACCGGCTGCTCGGGGTACGGGTCGGCTGGTTGTCCGATCCCGATCTGGCGCTGTACTCCATCGGCTTCATCATCAGCTGGCAGATGCTCGGCTTCTGCTCGGTGGTCTACCTGGCCGCGCTGCAGGGCGTGCCGTCCTCTCTGCTGGAGGCGGCGGCGATCGACGGCGCGGGCTCCTGGACGCGGTTCCGCCGGGTCACCTGGCCGCTGCTGGCGCCGGCGTTGACGACGAACACGGTGATGCTGCTGATCACCGGTTTCAAGGCGTACGACCACATCCAGGTCCTGACGGCCGGCGGCCCGGGGCTGGGCACAACGGCGACGGTGGCGTTCAACGTCATCCAGGTGGGCTTCACCGCCAACCGCACGGGCGAGTCCTCAGCGATGGCGATCCTCATGCTCGTGATCGTCGCGACGGTCTCCGCCGTCGTGCTGCGCGTGCTCAACCGCAGAGAGGTCGACGTATGAGGGCGCTGCGCCCGGTGGTCGCGATCATCGTGGCCGCCGCCTTCTTCCTGCCGCTCTACCTGGTCGTGGCCAACGTCTTCAAGCACGGGCCCGACATCACCGCCTCCCCGGCGGCGCCGCCGATCCCGCCGACGCTGGACAACCTCACGCAGGCGCTGATCCGCCCCGACCATCTGTTCTGGAACGGCCTGATCAACAGCGTCACCGTGACGCTGTCGTCGATCGTGATCCTCACCGTCGTCTCGGCCATGCTGGGCCACTACATCTGCCGCACCCCGGCGCGCTTCGCCCGGATCACCCTGCTGGTGTTGCTGGCCGGGCTGATGATCCCGCCACAGGTGATCCTGGTGCCGGTCACCCAGGTGCTGAACCTGACCGGCCTCATGGGCACGATCAGCGGCCTGGTGCTGTTCAACGTCGGCTACTACGTGCCGTTCGGGGTCTTCGTCTTCTCCGGCTTCATCCGGGCCATCCCGATCGAGCTGGAGCAGGCCGCCTCGCTCGACGGGGCGGGCAAGTTCGGCACGTTCTGGCGGGTGGTCTTCCCGCTGCTGCGCCCGGCGACGGCCAGCGTACTGATCTTCCTCGGGGTGTGGATCTGGAACGACTTCCTCAACCCGCTGATCATCCTCGGCCCGGCGGGCGGCACCACGGTCACCGTGGGCGTCTATCGCGCGCTCGGCCAGTTCCAGCGGGACTACGGCGACATGTTCGGGCTGATGGTGCTGTCGGCTCTGCCCATCCTCATCTTCTACTTCGCGCTGCAGAAGCACTTCGTCAAGGGACTCACCGGGGGAGCGGTCAAAGGATGATCAACCTGAGGGACCACATCGGGCAGGCCCTCGACCGGCCGATCACCCTGGCAGTGGTGGGCGCGGGCGCACGCGGCACGGCCTACGCCGAGCTGGCCGCCCGCCTGCCGGACCGGGCCCGCGTGGTGGCCGTCGCCGAGCCGCGCGAGGCCGCCCGCCAGGAGTTCGCGGTACGCCACGCGCTCGCGCCGGAGCGGGTCTTCCGCGACTGGAAGGAGTTCGCCGCGCTCGGCAGGATCGCCGACGCGGTCATCGTGGCCACCCTGGACGCCGATCACCTGGCGCCCGCCGAGGTCTTCGCCCAGCAGGGGTACGACATCCTGCTGGAGAAGCCCGTCGCCCCCACCGAGGCGCAGACGGTGGCCATCGGGGCGGCGGCAGCTCGTACTGGCGCCATGATCGCGGTCTGCCACGTCATGCGCTACACCCCCTACACCCGCCGGCTCCGCGAGGTGCTCCCCCGCATCGGCGAGATCGTCAGCGTGGAGCACCTGGAGCCGGTCGGCTGGTACCACTTCGCCCACTCCTTCGTCCGCGGCAACTGGCGGCGCGAGGACGAGAGCGCCTTCGCGCTGCTGGCCAAGGCCTGCCACGACATCGACTGGCTGAGCCACGTCGTGAGCCGCAAGGCCGAGCAGGTCTCCTCCTTCGGCGGGCTGCGCCACTTCCGTGCCGATCAGCGGCCGCCGGGCGCCGCGGACCGGTGCGTGGAATGCCCGATCGAGCGCGAATGCCCGTACTCGGCCGTGCGGCTCTACCGCGACGGGCTGCGCAACGGCGGCACCAAGCAGTACTTCACCCGCGTCATGACCGGCGGCACGCTCACCGAGGAGGCGGTCACCGAGGCGCTGGCCGAGGGCCCCTACGGACGGTGTGTGTACGCCAGCGACAACGACGCGGTGGATCACCAGGTGGTGACCATCGAGTACGAGGGCGGGATCACCGCCGCCTTCACGATGACCGCGTTCACGCCCCTGGAGAACCGGCACACCAAGCTGTTCGGCACCAAGGGCCAGCTGACCGGCGACGGCCGATTTATCCACATTTATGAGTTCTTGTCGGAGGAAACCACCACGATCGACACCTCGCTGGACGGCTCCAGCGCGGCGGAAGGCCACGCCGGCGGCGACGCCGCGCTGATCGAGTCGTTCGTCTCCGCCCTGCACGAGGGCCGGCCCGAGCTGATCCTTTCCGGGATCCAGGAGAGCGTCGACAGCCACCGCGTGGTCTTCGCCGCCGAACGGGCCCGCCACACCGCGACCGTACAAACCCTCTCGAACGGAGAGCACCCCCAATGAGGCAACGCACCTTCCTCGCCCTCGCCGTGCTGGCCACCTCGATGAGCGCCGCCAACACCGCGCCCGCCCAAGCCACCTCGATGGTCATCGCCAAAACCGCGCCCGCTCAGGCCACCTCGATGGTCACCGCCACCCCCGCGATCGCCCAGGCCGGCGCGGCGGAGTGGCAGGACATCCGCAGGATCCTCTCGGCCATCGACGACGCCTACACCGCCCCGCCCGCGCTCAACACCGTGGAGACCGTCCGCTACACCTCCGGCCTGCTCCTGGGCAACGGCGACATGCACGTCACCTCTGACGCTCGCGAGCAGCGGCAGACGTACTATCTGTCCAAGTCCGACCTCTGGCACAGCAGCAACGGGCAGACGCCGTTCGGCAAGATCTCCATCGGCCCCGTGCGTACCCCGGCCATCGCCGCCGCCAAGGACACCTTGGAGTGCGGCGCGGCCTGCGTGATCGACGGCGATCCCGAGACCCGCTGGGTCTCACAGAGCAACGCGAGCACGAGCGACCCGCAGTGGGTCACCATCGACCTGGGCAAGACCCAGACGATCGACCACTGGGTGCTCAGGCACAACGGCTTCCAAGGCAGGGCCGACGCCTTCCAGCGGCTCAACACCCAGAGCTTCACCCTGCAGAAGAGCGACGACGGCAGTACGTGGACCGACGTGGACGCTGTGACGGGCAACACGGCCGAGCTGACCGAACGGACCGTGCCCGCTTTCACCGCCCGCCACCTGCGCCTGCTGATCACCGGTGCGGTACGCGACCCCGCCGACCCGAACCAGAAGGCCTACATCCGCGACCTGCAACTGTTCGACGGCCAGACCAACGTCCTCACGGGCGCGACCGGCACCGACCCGAACTACCGGCAGCGGCAGGACATCCTTAACGCGGAGGTACGCGGCTCCCAGACGGTCGACGGCCGGGCGCTGAGCACCCGCACCTGGACCGCCGACGGCGAGAACCTCCTGGTCACCGAGCTGTCGATCCCCGACGGCGCGCGGCCCCTGCCGCTCCAGATCGACCTGACCACACCGGACGGGACGACCGGCGTCGCCGGTGACGGGCAGGTGTGGATCACCCGTGCGACCGGCGCGGACGGCGAGAGCGGCTGGGTCTCCAAGGCGGCCGCGTCGACCAGGGTCGTCGGCTCGCGCACCCCGGTCACCGCGAGCACCCCGTCGAGCAACCTCGCCCGCCTCGCCTTCGAGCTGGCTCCCGGCCGGCCCGTGCGGCTCGTCACCTCGCTCCAGGGCAACGGCGGCTACGCCAACCTCACGCCGCTGGCCGACTTCATCACCAAGGCGGTGAACCGGGCGGGCCAGGTCGACGGCCGTGATCTCGACAGAGTCCAGTCCACCCACCGCGACTGGTGGCGGAGGTTCTGGCTGAAGTCGTACGTCGACACCGGCGACTCGACCCTGAACAAGTACTACTACGGCGCCCTTTACGCCATGGGCGCGGCCAGCCGCGAGGGCTCCTTCCTGCCCGGCACCTATTCGCCGTGGCGCACCGTCGAGCAGACCGGGGGCGCCAACCGCTACTGGCTCAACTACAACACCCAGTCCCAGTTCTACGGCGTCTACTCGGCCAACCGGCCCGAGCTGGCGGCGCCGTACTACAAGACGATGACGGCCGAGCTCCCGTACCAGCGCAACACCACGCATGCCGCCGGATACAAGGGCCTGACCTTCGCCCGCACCGTCTACCCGTACAACCAGACCCGTCCCGCCCCCGCCGAGGTGCCGGTCACCGGGCCCAAGTCGCCGAAGAAGCTCGCCGACCAGAAGACGAACGGCACGTTCGTCGCGATCCCCTACATGTGGAACTGGGACTACACCCACGACAAGCAGTTCCTGCGCACCACGACCTACCCGTTCCTCAAGGAACTGGGTGACTTCTGGATGGACTATCTGGAGAAGGGCGAGGACGGCAAGTACCACGTCCTGCACAGCGCCGTGAACGAGGGCGGGGACGACGTCGACTCCACCTACGACCTCGGCTACATCCGGCGCACGCTGACCGCGCTGATCGAGTACAGCCAGGTGCTCGGCGTGGACGCGGAGCTGCGGCCGGTCTGGCAGGGCTACCTGAACGACCTGGCCCCGTATCCGACGGCGACCATGGACGGCCTGGACGTCATCCTCCTCGCGAGCAAGATCGAGAACTCGATCAAGGGCAACGCGCTGCTCAACAAGAACGACCAGCCGATCAACCTGGAGGGCGTCGTCCACCCGAGCGACAACCTGGCCATCGGCGGCGACCCCGAGCAGCTGCGGAAGGTCCGCGAAACCCTGCAGTGGGTGGACCCGTTCCTGCCGGGTTCGCGCGGCTCCTCCATCAACGGGTTCCCGAAGACGTTCACCATCGCGGCCCGCGCGGGCTGGGATCCCGAGGACCTCGTCGGCAAGTTCACCACCGTGATCAACCGGCTGTGGCGGCCGAACCTGACCGTGTCCCAGTCGGGCGGCGGACAGGAGACCTCGGGCTCGCTGGAGACCGTGAACTCGATGTTCCTGCAGACCTTCGAGAACACCATCCGGGTCTTCCCGGCCTGGCCGGCCGGGCGTGACGGCAGGTTCGTCCGACTGCGTGCCAAGGGCGCCTTCCTGCTCTCCGCCGAGCGGCGGGCCGGGCGTCCGGTCTCGGCCATCGAGCTGACCAGCGAGAAGGGCGGCAAGGCCACCCTCGCCAACCCGTGGGGCGAGCGCCGTCCGGTCGTGGTGGACACTTCCGGGCACCGGCCCGTGCCGCTCACCTTCGGCCACGACGCCGACACCGGGGAGATGACGTTCTCCTTCGCCACCACGCCCGGCCACACGTACACGATGACCGCCCGCTAGCCCCCATCGGCGCCGCCACTCTCGCGAGTGGCGGCGCTTGAAGTGCCGCACAATGGGAGTGATGTCAGCTCATCTCTTCGCGCGGAGCGCCGCCTCTCTCCTCGGCTTGGCTCTCGGCGACGCCTTCGGCTCCCAGTTCTTCGTACCGGACAACAAGCACGCCCTCTCCTCCCGCCTCCTTCCGCCCGGCCCTTGGCAGTGGACGGACGACACCGAGATGGCCTGCTCCATCTATCGCGTTCTGTCCGACCACGGCACCATCGACCAGGACGAACTCGCTGCCAGCTTCGCCACCCGCCACGACTTCGACCGCGGCTACGGCCCCGCCACCAACCGGATGCTCCGGCTGGTGCGTGAGGGCGGCGACTGGCGGACGCTCTCGGCGGAGCTTTTCGACGGCATGGGCTCATGGGGAAACGGTGCCGCGATGCGCGTGGCTCCCCTCGGCGCCCGACTCGCCGACGACCTGACCCACGTCGTACGACAGGCCGCCCTGTCGGCCCAGGTGACCCACACCCATCCCGAAGCGGTGGCCGGCGCCATAGCCGTAGCCGTGGCCACCGCCGTCACCGTGAAAGAGTCAGACTTGTCAGCTGGACATTTCCTCGATCGGGTCAGCGAACACGTGCCCGCGAGCATGGTCCATGACGGCATCGCCGAGGCCCGGCAGCTCCTCACCATCAGCGACCCCACGCTGGCGGCCCGGATGCTCGGCAACGGCCGGCAGGTCAGCGCGCACGACACGGTCCCGTTCACCCTCTGGGTGGCGGCTCGCGAGCGCCACGACTTCGAGACGGCCATGTGGACCACGGCGGCGGCCGGTGGGGACGTCGACACCACGTGCGCCATCGTCGGCGGGATCATCGCGGCCGCCGAAAGCACTCAACTGCCGCCACAGTGGAGAAAAAGCTGCGAACCACTACCCGACTGGTCAGGCGCCCAACATTAATCTGATTCCCGGACGACTCGGACGGAGGCGCGAACGCAGATGAGCCAGGCCGATCCGCACATCCACGTCGAGCAGAAGGTGATGCAGGCCGGTGCCGCCTTCCGCAATATGATCGTGTCGACGCTGGGCGCCGTGCCCGACGCACCGAGCGTGGTCACCACCGGCTGCGGACTCCAGGTGCCCTATGCGATGACCTCGCCGCGCCCGGAGAGCGTCACCTGCCTCGCCTGCCGCGAACACGCTCACCAGGAGCACCTGCGCTTCGCCGAGCAGGTGGAGCGCCTGAGCCGGATGCCCGGCGCGCCCTTCACGGGCGACGATGCGGCCAAGGCCGCTCAATGGGCGCGGGACGTCGCAAAGAGGTTTGCCGGATAACACCCGGCTTATACGGCGACGGGCAGATCCGTCCGCCGGTGAAGGGATTCGGCCGCGCTGATGAGCATGCTCGTCGCGTGGCTGAGCAGCGGGTTGGGGTCGGTGGCGCGGCACACGGTGAAGACCCGGCGAATGTGGGAGGTGTCGCCGAGCCGGAACACGCACACGTCGTGCGACTCGATCATCGCCAGCTCCGGCACGATCGCCACCCCCAGCCCTTTGCGTACGAGCTCGAACGGCAGGTTGTAGTCGTTGGTCCGGAACAGCACGTCGGGGTCGAAGCCGCTGGCCGCGCAGATGTGCGACAGATTGAGCGAGGCGTCCATCCCCTCGGTGTAGGAGATCCATCGTTCGGCCGACAGCTCGCCGAACTGGATGCGCTTGCGGGCGGCCAGCCGATGGCCGGTCGGCACGAGCACGTACAGCGGCTCTTCCATGATCAACGTCATGTTGAGGTCCTTCGGCCAGCTGTGCGGCACCATGCCGTACTCGAAGACCACCGCCAGGTCGAGCCGCCCCTCGTTCACGGCGGGAATGGTCCGGTGCGGATCGCCTTCCTCATAGCGGATGTCCACGTTGGGGTGGTCGCGGAGGAACTCGGCCAGTACGGCGGGCGCCAGCCGGAACCCGGCCGACCAGAAGCTGCCGAGCCGCAGTCTGCCCCGGTGGGCGGCGGCGAAGGCCCGCATCTCCTCCTCCGCCGCTTCAAGGTCGGCCAGCAGCCTGGCGGCCTTGCGGGCCAGCTCGGCCCCCGCCGCGGTGGGCCGGATGCTGCGCGGCAGGCGCTCGAACAGCTGGACCCCCAGGCTGCGCTCCAGCGAGGAGACCTGCTGCGAGATGGCTGACGGGGTGAATCCGAGGCGCTTGGCGGCGGTCCTGAGCGAACCGGTGGCGACCACTTCACGGATGGCCTGCAACTGGCCCGGGGTAAGCATCGGGCCAACTTAACAGTCCGGCGACTAGCATCACCAGACCGCGAGCCGACAAGAGGCGATGCGACCGACCGTCTGGGTCGGCTTGCTGGTCGAGCCGGGTAAAAGGATAAGCACGGCTGAACAGCCTGTGCACCAATGCGAATGCTCGCTCACCTTGTCGTTTCCAAACGGACCCCCAATATTGGTGTTTACGGAACGTCACTACGCCTGAGAGGGGGTGTCCTGCTCCATGCGGTTCACCCAAGCAGCCGCCGCATTCGGCCTGGTGGGACTCCTGTCCCTGACAGCTTGTTCTGGAAGCGGCACGTCCCAGGCGGCCGCGCCAGCGCAGCAGAAGAATCAGGAGCTCCACGAGCTTCTGCCTGACAAGATCAAGAAGAGTGGCACGCTCAACGTCGCGGCGGGCCACAACTACCCGCCCCTGGTCTACCTCGACACCGACAACAAGACGGTCATCGGCCTCGAACCCGAGCTGATGAAGGCCATCGGCCAGGTGCTCGGCGTCGAGGTGACGTTCAACCAGGCCAGCTTCGACAGCCTCATCGCCGGCGTGCAGGCCCGCCGCTATGACCTGGCCGTCCAGGCGATGCTCGACAAGCCCGAACGCCGCGAGAAGGTCACCTTCGTCGACTACTTCAAGACCAGCAGCTCGCTCCTGGTCCAGGAGAAGGACGCTCAGGCGATCAAGTCCCTCGAAGATCTCTGTGGGAAGACGGCGGCCGTCGAGCAGGGCACCGCCCAGGCCGACGACGCCGAGCAGCAGAACACGAAGTGCACGGGAGCGGGCAAGCCGGCGGTCAAGGTGCTCGTGTTCCCCGACACGGCCGGCTGTCTGCAGGCCGTCTCCACCGGCCGGGCCAACGCCTTCATCGGCGGCACCCCCACCATCACCTACCAGGCCGCCCAGTCCAGCGGCCGGATGAAGCAGGTGGGTCAGCCCTACCGCTTCCTCCCGTACGGGATCCTGGTCAACAAGGAGGACCAGAACCTGACCAAGGCCGTACAGCAGGCGCTGCAGAAGCTGATGGACAACGGCTCCTACGCCAAGATCCTCGCCAAGTGGGAGATGGCGTCGGGCGCCCTCGACAAAGCGGTGATCAACGGCGGCGAGTCGTGACCACGACCCGGCAGACGGCGGGCCCGGATTCGCAGGTGCGGATCCAGGCCGTCCCGCTCCGTCATCCGGGGCGTTGGGTGGGCGCGGGCGTCCTCGGCTTCCTGGTGATCTTCCTGCTGCAGGGGTGGGCGGCCAACCCGCGCATGGAGTGGAAGGTCGTCGGGGAGTACCTCTTCTCCCCGGCGGTGCTGACCGGGCTCGGCACCACGCTGCTGCTCACAGTGCTCGCCATGGTCGTCGGCGTCGCGGGCGGCATCGTCCTCGCGGTGCTGCGCATGTCGCCCAACCCCTTGCTGGCGGCGCTGAGCGCGTTCTACATCTGGGTCTTCCGCGGTGTGCCACTGCTGGTACAGCTGTTGTTCTGGTACTTCCTGTCCGCGGTGGTGCCGACGATCGGGCTCGGCGTGCCCTGGGGGCCGACGTTCGTCGAGTTCGACACCAACATGATCATCACCCAGCTCACCGCGGCGGTGCTGGGCCTCGGCCTGCACGAGGCGGCCTACATGGGGGAGATCGTCCGGGCCGGCATCACCTCCGTCGACCCCGGCCAGACGGAGGCGGCCCACGCCCTGGGGCTGACCCGCTTCCAGACCCTGCGCAAGATCATTCTTCCGCAGGCCATGCGGGTCATCATCCCGCCGACGGGCAACCAGGTGGTCTCCATGCTCAAGACCACCTCCCTCGTCTTCGCCATCGCCGTACCAGAACTCCTGACCTCCATCCAGGGCATCTACTCCAGGAACTTCCAGCAGGTCGCCCTGCTCACGGTGGCGTGCTTCTGGTACCTCGTGGCCACGACCGTCCTGAACGCCGGGCAGCACTACATCGAACGGCGGTTCAGCCGATGAAGACCCTCGTCCGCGCGGAGGGCGTGTACAAGCGTTACGGAACGGTCGACGTGCTCAAAGGCATCGACCTGGAGGTCGCGGAGGGAGAGGTGCTGGCCGTGATCGGCCCGTCGGGGTCCGGCAAGTCCACCTTCCTGCGCTGCGTCAACCACCTCGAACGCATCGACGCCGGCCGCCTCTACTTCCGCGAGCGCCTCATCGGCTACGAGGAGCGTGAGGGCAAGGTCTACGAGCTGCCCGACAAGGCCATCGCCGCCCAGCGGGTGGACATCGGGATGGTCTTCCAGCGCTTCAACCTCTTCCCGCACATGACCGCGCTCGAGAACATCATGACGGCGCCGATCATGGTCAAGAAGGAGCCGAAGGCCGAGGTACGCGAGCGCGCCCACGCCCTGCTGACCAGGGTGGGACTGGCCGACAAGGCGCACAGCCGCCCCGACCAGCTGTCCGGCGGCCAGCAGCAGCGCGTCGCCATCGCCCGCGCCCTGGCGATGCGGCCCGGTCTCATGCTGTTCGACGAGCCGACCTCGGCCCTCGACCCCGAGCTCGTGGGCGAGGTCCTGGACGTCATGCGCGACCTGGTGAAAGAGGACGGCATGACGATGATCATCGTCACCCACGAGATGGGATTCGCCCGCGAGGTGTGCGACACCATCGTCTTCATGGACGACGGGGTCGTCGTCGAATCCGGGCCGCCCAGCGCCGTACTCGGCGAGCCCCGGCACGAGCGCACCCGGGCATTCCTCAGCAAGGTCCTCTGAAGACCTCGAAGACTCCGAAGGAAAGATATCCACGTGTCCCGCGTCATCGTTCTCGGTGCCGGAGTGCTCGGTGCCTCCGTCGCCTACCACCTGGCCGTCGCCGGGGCTCAGGTCGTCGTCATCGAGGCCGGCGGCCCCGCCGCGGGCACCTCCAGCGCGACCTTCTCCATGGACGTCACCCACCTGAAGACCCCGCGCACCTACTACGACCTGAACCGGGCCAGCTCCGCCCTGCACACCACGCTGGCCGAGGAGCTCGGGGGCCCGTCATGGCGGCACCCCATGCCCGCCATCCAGTGGGGTGACAGCGAGGAGAGCCGGCGGAGCCTCAGGGAGCGCGCGGTCCGCCTCAAGTCCTGGGGGCACGCCTGCCGCATCGCCGACCCGGCCGAGCTGCGCGACCTCGCACCCGACGTCGACCCGGCGGCGTGCACGGCGAGCGAGCTCGTCGTCCACGACCAGAGCGCTTGGTATGACGCCCCGCTCTTCGTTCAGCGCCTGCTCGATCGCGCCGCCACGCTCGGCGCCGACATCAGGTACGGCCTGCGGGCAGAGGCGCTGATCCGCAGCGGCGACACCGTCACCGGCGTCGAGACCGGCACCCGACGCTGGGCGGCCGACTGGGTGGTCAACTGCACCGGCCCGGACGCCGACCGTATCGCGGCGCTCGCCGGCACCGACCTCCCCATGACCCGGATCCCCGGCCTGGTCGGCGAGAGCACCCCCATCCCCGGCCTTCGGCTCGGCGCGATCCTCGCCACACCCCAGGTGGACCTGCGGCCCGCCCCCGGCGACCGGATCTGCTCCATCTCCTGGCCCGTGGACGCGCTCCTGCCCGGCCAGGGTGACGACGCCCTGGCGGAACGGCTGCATGCCAGTGGCCAGCGGATCCTGCCCGCGCTGCGCACCGCCCGGCTGGCCGGTGTCCGTCTCGGCGTCCGGCCGGTGCCGACGGACGGCCTGCCGCTGGCGGGCACGCACCCCGACGCCCCCGGCCTCTATCACCTGGTCACTCACAGCGGCGTCAACCTCGCACCCGAGCTCGGCCGGCTCGTGGCCGCGGAGATCACCAACGGCGACGGTCCCGACCTCGCCCCGTACCGCGTCACCCGCGACATCGCGGCATCCGTGAAGGACGAAAGCCTCACCCTCATGACCACGTCCTGACAAGTCATCCGATGGATTGCCGCGTTCCAACGGCCATACCACCTTGACCGCGATCATTGCCGATGTAATCCTCCGATGTGTGCCTGAGCCTTTCACACTGAGCCGCCGGGCATTGATCGGCGGCGTCGCCGCCGTACCGGCGCTCCCCCTGTCCGCCGCCAAGGCGGAGACCCGAGCCCGCCAGGGCGACACGTCGGCGGCGCTGCTGGAGGAGTGGGCGGCGGCGGAAGGCGGGCACCCGCTGGTGCCCGACATCGCGCGGGCCGGTTACCGGCTCGGCGCCAGGCCACCGCGCTTCCGGGTGGTGGCGAAGGTGACCGACTTCGGCGCCCGCGCGGACGGCACGACCGACTGTGCCGCCGCCTTCAACGCGGCCGTCCGCGCCGCCGGTGAACGGGGCGGCGGCGCGGTGCTGGTGCCGGGCGGGACCTACCTTCTGTCGTCGCCGGTGTTCATGCACTGGTCGAACGTGGTCCTGCGCGGCGCCGGGCGCGAGTCCACCATCCTGCGCTTCACCCGCACACTGGACGACGGCTACCGGCCGGCCAGGCAGTCCAACGGCAACAGCCGCTGGTCGTGGACCGGCGGCCAGGTCTGGTTCATCGCGGCCGAGCGGCGCGCCCGCTCCGAGTCCGAGGACTACGCGGGCACCGAGGGCTGGCTGCTCGGCGACACGCTCGCCGAGGTCGGCGCGGCCTCCCGCGGCCAGCGGACCCTGCTGGTGTCCGACACGAGCAAGCTGCGCGCGGGCGACCTGGTCGTGCTCGAATGCGACAACCCGCCGGACGCGACGTTGCTGAAGCACCTGGCGGGCGACGTTCCGGGCACCCGGTCGTACGACTGGCCGAGCCGCGCGCCCCAGCTCGTCACCGGATCGGGCGGTCAGTACATCCAGTACGCGCTCCTCCAATGGCCGGTGCGGATCGAGGCCGTTCTGGGCACCCGCCTCGTCAGGCTGGCCCAGCCGATCAGGTACGACCTGCGCCCCGGCTGGCCCGCCCGGCTGCGCGCCCCCGGCCCGACCGTGCACGACAGCGGCGTGGAGGACCTGACGATCCGCAACGACCTGGTCCCGATGACCGCCCACAACAAGCACCCCGGCTCGAACGGCGTGTGCTTCCAGGCCGTCCACGACTGCTGGGCCAGGGACGTACGCGTGGAGAACTGCGACCTCGGCTTCGGCTTCACCACCGCCAAGTCCAACACCCTGACCCGCGTCGCGGTCGGCGGCCGTTCCGCGCACCACAGCTTCGCCTGCCGGATGCAGTCGCACGACAACCTCGTGGACGACTTCGAGATCGAGGCGTTCACCGTGCCCGTCCCCGCAGGGGCCGTCCACCATGGCCTCAACCTGGAGGGACTGTCATCCGGGAACGTCTGGCGGAGGGGCACGATGGCGGAGGGCACGTTCGACTCGCACCGGGCGCTGCCGTTCGAGAACGCGCGGACCAACATCACCCTGGTCAACAACGGCCGGGTCGGCGGTTCGGCGGCCTCGGGCCCGCTGTTCGGGGCGCGGATCGCGCACTGGAACATCCGTATCACCGGCGGCAGCCCGTACGCGATCACGATCGCGGACGTCGCGCCGCGCAGCCTCACCGTCGGGGTGCAGGGCACCACGGGGACGGCCGGTGAGCTGGCTCCCGACTTCACCGGGGACCTGGAGAACCTGCTCGCCGACCACGGCACCCGACCCCGGGTCACCGACCTGTACACGGCCCAGCGCGACCGCCTCAATCTGGGCTGAGAGCGGTCGCCTGCGGCTTTTAACCGGTCTCAGCAGGGGGTCTCGTTGAACACCGGGTACGACCCGCGCCTGCCCACCCACTCCTCATTCCCGAAGCAGTCCTCGTACTTGACCCCCGTCAGCGTGGTGCGGGTGGAATCGGTGTAGTAGTACGTCTCGCAGTGGTAGTCGATCATGCAGGCACGGGCGTGCGCGGGCGAGCTGATGACGGTGAGGGCGCCGAGGGCGACCAGGACGGCCAGCGATGCGCGGCGAATCATGAAGATCCTTCCTGAGGTGCGGAAGCGCTACTGCCCTCGATGATCGTTCGTCGAAGTGAATAGATCAATAAGGTCAATCCCAGTACTCAAAGGGTCAAAACGACTGTCAGGGTGAGAGTGCCGTCTCGGCGCCTTGACGGGTACGACGAGATCGTTAACACTCCCACCGAGCACGCAACCACCAGGGTGCTCGGCCAGAAATGTTAGCGCTACCATCCATCGGACCCGAGCATGGACAGGACAGTGCGATGTCGAACATGATGCCCAGGCGAGAGGCCCTGCGACTGGCGGTGCTGGCGGCCGTCACCCCCTCCGCGCTCGCCTCGCTCCCCCTCGGCACCGCCCAGGCCGCTCGTCCGCCACTGGCCCCGCCACCGCAGCACGACCCGCCGGTGCCCGGCGCCTGGATCGTGAAACCGTTCGCCAACAGCCAGGTCACCTTGGGCGAGAGCCTGTTCAGCGTCAACCGGGACCGGATCCTGAACTTCCTGCGGGCCTATCCCGCCGACCGGATGCTGGCCAACTTCCGGGCCAACGCCGGACTGGACACGCTGGGCGCCCAGCCGCCCGGCAGCTGGGACGACGCCACGGGCAACCTGCGCGGCCACTACAGCGGGCACTTCCTCAGCGCGCTGGCCCTGGCGTACGCGGGCTCTGGCGACGCCTTCTACAAGGACAAGGTCGACTACATGGTCAAGGCGCTCGGCGAGTGCCAGGACGCGCTGGCCGCCAGGGTCGGGCAACCCGCGCCCGCTCCGGAGCCGGTCGCCAGGGTGGCGGGGAAGTTCGGCAAGGCGGCGAAACTCGACGGCCCCCAGTACGTGTCGCTGCCCGCCGACCTCGTGAGCGGCCTCGACGACTGCACCATCGCCGTATGGCTGAACCCGGCCGCGATCACCACCTGGTCGCGGATCTTCGATTTCGGCACCGGTACGACCCGCACGATGTTCCTGACCGTGAGCGCGGGCGCCGCCCCGAGATTCGCCATCACCACCAGCGGCGGCAGCGGCGAGCAGCGCATCAACGGAACCGCCCAGTTACCCACCGGCCAGTGGACCCACCTGGCGGTAACCCTGTCCGGCGGCACCGGAACCCTCTACGTGAACGGCGCACCGGTCGGCACGAACACCGCCATGACCCTCAAACCATCCAGCCTCGGCCCGACCGGAAACAACTGGATCGGGAAGTCGCAGTACGGCGACGCGTACCTGAAGGGCTCGGTGGACGAGTTCCAGATCTACGGCCGTGC
Organism: Nonomuraea sp. CA-143628; assembly: GCF_050942315.1. Lineage (NCBI taxonomy): Bacteria > Bacillati > Actinomycetota > Actinomycetes > Streptosporangiales > Streptosporangiaceae > Nonomuraea > Nonomuraea sp. CA-143628. The sequence continues at coordinate 2,980,573 of NZ_CP192072.1, read as the reverse complement.
GCTGACCGAGGCGGAGGTCGCGGCACTGACGACCAGCGCGGACGGCGGGCTGGGCGGCGGCGACGTCGCGTGGTACCGCTTCGACGAGGAGAGCGGCGAGAGCGCGGGCGACTCCTCGGGCAAGGGGAAGGACGCCCGGCTGGTCTCCGAGCCCACCGGGTCTCCCGGGCCGAGCTACCCCGGCTTCCTGGCCGCCTACCCCGAGACGCAGTTCATCCTGCTGGAGCAGTACGCCACCTATCCCACCATCTGGGCGCCCTACTACACCTGCCACATGATCATGCGCGGGCTGCTCGACGCCTATCAGTACGCGGGCAACGAGCAGGCGCGCACCATCGTGATGAAGATGGGCGACTGGGTGCACAGCCGACTTGGACCGCTTCCCCGGGAGCAACTCAACCGCATGTGGAGCATCTACATCGCGGGCGAGTACAACGGCATGAACACCGTCATGGCCGACCTCTACGCCCTCGGCGGCAAGGAGGAACACCTGACGACGGCCAAGTGCTTCGACAACACCGCGCTCCTCACGGCCACGGTCAACAACGAGGACACTCTCAACAGGAAGCACGCCAACCAGCACATCCCCCAGTTCATCGGCTACCTGTCCATTTTCGAGCGCGACCAGGAACGCCACTACTTCGACGCAGCCGTGAACTTCTGGGACATGGTCGTACCCCATCGCACCTTCACCGACGGCGGCACGGCCGGACCGACCGACAACGGCGAGCTCTTCGGCGCCCGCGACGTCATCGTCGGCACCCTGGGCACCAACAACGCCGAGACGTGTCCCGTCTACAACATGCTGAAGCTGAGCAGGGGCCTGTTCTTCCACACGGCGAACCCGAAGTACATGCAGTACTACGAGCGGGCCCTCTACGGCCAGATCCTCGCCTCGCGCCGGAACATCGACAGCACCACCGATCCGCTGCTGACCTACTTCATCCCCATGCGTCCGGGTGCTTCCCGCAGTTACGGCAACCTCGGCACCTGCTGCGGCGGCACCGGGCTGGAGAGCCACACCAAGTTCCAGGACTCGATCTACTTCCGGTCGGCGGACGACTCGGCGCTCTACGTGAACCTCTACCTGGCCTCGGAACTGCGCTGGCCGGAGAAGGGCTTCACGATCAAACAGGCCACGAACTACCCGACCGACCCGGCGGGGGTGACGACACTCACGGTGGAGGGCACGGGCCGCCTAGCCGTGAAGCTACGCGTGCCCTACTGGGTGGAGAAGGGCTTCACGGTCCGGATCAACGGCGCCGACCAGAAGGTCCAGGCCAAGCCCGGCGAATACGTGACGCTCAACCGGAACTGGCGGCGCGGCGACAAGATCAGGGTGTCGATGCCGTTCTCCCTGCGGGTGGAGAAGGCGCTGGACGTGCCGACCACCCAGAGCATCGCGTACGGACCGGTGCCGATGGTCGCCAAGAGCGCCGAGACCACCTTCCGGGACTTCTCCTTCTACAAGGACTTCACACTGTCCGGGGATCTCGCGCGGACCATGACATCCACGGCGCCGATGACCTTCACCACGCACGGCCTGCCGCTGGTGCCGTTCTACAGCGGCGACACCGACCGCTACCACGCCTACTTCCACCGCGTCGAGCCGAAGATCGTCTTCGGCGAGGTGGACTCCGGCGTGCCGAACTACACGCGGGCGGATTCGGTGACGTTCCTGGACGCGCTCTGGGCCATGGCCCCTTTCGACAACCAGGGCTGCTTCGTGTCGGCGGTGGCCCGTACTGCCGACGACTGGATCCGGGCCGGATTGATGACCACCGCCGAGAAGAACGCGGTGGTGTCCGCCGCCACCAAGGCCAGGCTCCGCCGATAGCGGCGTAGCCGGCCCGTGTTCCGGACGTGATCCCGTCGCGGCAGGATCACCATCATGAGAAAGACGATCACCATTCTGGCGACCTGTGCCGCCCTGCTGGCGGGTGCCGCTCCGGCGCAGGCGGTGACCAAGGACCCCGTCCAGGCGCTGAAGGCCGTTCTGGCACCCGGGCACGGGGTCCACATCACCGAGACGACCACCCTTTTAGCCGGCACCCGCGAACGGGCGAAACGCCGGCGCGAGGGTGTCTTCGAGTTCAACGCCAAGGGCGAGGTCCAAGCCCTGGACGTCACCACCACCGGGGGTGAGGACGGGCGCGAACGCGTTATCGGCTTCAACCATGACATCGGCGGCACCGGTTACCGGTCTGGCGGCCTCGTAGGGAAGTGGCTGGCGAAGGGCAAGACCTGGTGGAAGGATTCTCACCAGTTTCATCTCTGGCACACCGAGCTGCTCGGTGACGACGAGCAGCTCATCAACCCGGCCGAGCCGGCCACCCTGGCCGCCTTGCTGAAGCACGGGCAGCGGAGCAGGAACACCGTCACCGGCACCATCCGCTTCAAGGAGCTCCGCAAGGTCTCCCTCTGGTTCGACCACTCAACCCACAGTTCTTGGGGCGAGAATACGAAGCTCTCCTACACTCTCACGCTGACCTCGGCGGGACTGATCAGCCGGGTGCGGAGCGCGTACACCCTGACCGAAGGCACGGACGAACTGGTGGGCAAGACCTTCCACGTCGACACCCGCTACAGCCGCTGGGGTGGCAAGGTGTCGATCAAGGCGCCGGACCGCCGCAAGACGACCACCGAACTCTGTGCCAAGGGTTTCTGCAACTGGCGCCTTCCGGGCTGACGACGCCCTGAGCAAACCTGGCCGGTCTAGGAGCAGGTGATGTTGGTCGGGCCGGGTGTGGACGGGCCGCTGGCCTGGAAGCCGAAGGTGGTCGACGCGCCCGGTGCCAGGGTCGTGGCCCAGCTCGGGGCCTTGATCGTCCAGGTGGAACCCGACGGCGTGATGGTGGAGTTCCAGGCGCTGGTCAGGGTCACGCCGGACGGCATGGTCCAGGTGACCGTCCAGTTGTTCCAGGTCGTGGTGCCCGTGTTCCGCACCGTGACGTTGGTCGTGAAGCCGCCCTGCCAGGCGTTGGGGACCTGGTAGTCCACGCCGCAGGAGACGCCGGTGCCTCCCGTCGGTGTGGGCGTGGGCGTGGGGGTCGGGGTGGGTGTGGAGGTCGAGCCGGTTGAGGTGGTGTAGCTGACCTTGGTGTACGGCGTGCCGCACGGGTTGCAGGTGGACGGAAGCGTGAAACTGTACACGCGCCCGCCGTTGATCAGCGTGTCCGTGACGTCGCGCACCCGGATCTGGTACTGGTTGCCGCCCGAGGTGGTCCCGCCGATGATGTACGACTGGCCCATGTCGCCGTTCATCTGGGCCGTCTGCCACGCCCCGTTGGCGAAGTACTCGACGCCGTGGATGCCGTTGGCCAGATGCGAGACGGAGATGGCGGGCCACCAGACCTGGGCGGACTGCAGGAAACCGATGTTGATGTCGCCGCTGTAGTTGGGCGCGGGGACGAACGACCAGGTGACGTGCCGGTTGTTCCAATGGCTGGGATACATGTCGCCGATCGGGGCGCCGTTCTTCACGAACCGGTTGAGCGAGTCCTTGGACAGGTCCAGATGGTACGGATCGTCGCGGCACCAGCCGTTGGAGTCGCCGCAGCTGTCGGCGACCAGCATGGTCAGCTTCGCGCCCTTGTACGCGTCGGCGACCCAGGAGCCGTTGCGGCAGAACGCCTGGTTCTGCGCGCCGTCGTTGGTGCCCGTGCAGTAGTCGCCGATCTCCACCTGCACGTAGCGGCCGCAGTTCAGGCCGTTGTTCCACAGCCCGGCCTTGCTGAGGTTGGCCCCGGTCAACGGCCGGGGGTAGAAGGAGTAGTCGCCGGGCGTGTTGTAGACGTTGAGCGCGACGAAGTCCGGTGAGTCGATGTTCGCCTGGGGCAGGCCGCAGCCACCGTACGGGGAGCCGAGTCCGTCGAAGTAGGTGGCGTTGCCCGTCACCGGGCCGGGCGGGTCGCTGACCGCGCTGGCGGACTGTTCCGTCAGAGGCGCCAAGGCGCCCAGCGCGACCAGGAAAGCGGAGAGCAGAATGGCGAGCAACCGGCGGCGGGGGTGACTCATCGGACTCCCAACTCAGAAGGTTCGACACGAACGTCCTCGCAGAGCGGCGACCGGTCAAGCCGGGATGCGCCTGAGCTGGGGAAACACGTCAAAAATGGTGAAACTTTCATCGAGTCCCCGAGAACGGTGGCGGAGAAACGGCTCTTGATCGACAGCGGTTCTCGTGATCTCATTCAGGCGAATAGCGTTCACTCTGGCCCGAAAACGGCTGATCTGGAGGAACCTGCATGAAAATGAAGCGCGGCGTTTTAGTGGTGGCGCTGACTCTCAGCGCCCTCGCCCTCGGCTCCACCCCGGCCCAGGCCATTCCCCCTCCCCCGCCGGGTGGCGACCTCCTCCTCGTCATCAGCTACTTCGTGGGGGACCAGATCGTCGGACAACGCTGGTCCGGATGCTCCCAGCCGCCCGGCCAGTGGGGGACGACGGACGGCCAGGCGAAGTACTACTTCACCCCCTGCTGAGCGCGACCCCTGCCCCCTGCTGAGCCGGCGTTCCCGGACCCGGCTTGAGCTCGGCGAAGAGACGTTCCTCCGCGACATCGAGTGCGCAGCGCACGGCTCCGATCGCGGAGGAATGGTCGCCCAGCACCGAGCAGACCACCTTGGGCGGAAAGTCCGTCTCGCGTTCGACGCGGACGCGTACCGGCTCGCGGATGGCCTCGCCGGCGGCCGAGATGCCGCCCCCGATGATCACCAACTCGGGGTCGATCGTCACCATCACCGGCGCCAAACCCTCCACCAGCAGGTCGGCGAACCCGTCTATGCCCGCCTGGGCCGCCTTGTCGCCCGCCTTGGCCGCCTCGAAGATGGCCTGGATCGCGTCCTCGTGGTCCGTACTTCGCCCCGGTGCCAGATCCAGCAGCCGTTCGTACGCGTGCGCCCACGGCAACCCGCGCCACAGACCGATCTCGGCCGCCGCGCCGTGCCGACCGGCGTGCGGCCGGCCCGCGACCAGCAGGCCGGTGCCCATGCGGCGGCCGACGTGGACGTACACCACGTCGGAGGCGTCACGGGCCACGCCCTTCCAGTGTTCGGCCAGCGCGGCCATCCGCATGTCGTTGAAGACCTGGGTCGGGATGCCGAACCGGTTCCGTACGTGCCCGCCCAGGTCGACGCCGGCCCATTCGGGGATGGCCGGGGCGTGCGCGACCTTGCCGTCCGGGCCGACGACGCCAGGGGTGGCGATCGCCGCGCACGAGATGTCGGCGGCGGTCAGGCCCGCCGCCTCCAGAGCCTCGTTGATCGCCTCGTTCATGATCGTCAGACGTCTGGAGCGGGGTGAGGTCGGGCGCAGGCTCTCGCGGCATTCGGCGACGATCTCCCCGGACAGGTCGCTGACCAGCACCAGCACCTTGTGACCGCCGATGTCGACCCCGAGCACGTGGCCCGCGCCCGGACGGAACTCGAAGCGCTGGGCCGGCCGTCCCCGCCCGTCCTTCTTCTCGACCTTGTCGATGACCTGGTCGGCGGTCTGGATCCAGCCCGCGGCGAGCAGGTCGGAGATCGCCTGGGTCGTGGTCGGGCGCGAGATGCCGGCCACCGCCGCGACCGAGGCGATCGTGTGGCTGCCGCCGCCGTAGAGCACGCGCAGCACAGAGCGCAGGTTGAGCGTTCGCAGGGTGGAGGTGTCACCGCCGAGCCGCGTGCCCGTGCTCGGCCGAACCCTGGAGGAGGTCATCCATTCGCCTTCTGCTCTGTTACCGACTCAGCGTTGCCCACAGCTTGCCCGTCGAGCGCCGGTTGTGCCGCGATCTCGATGAGCATGGCGGTCTCGGGCCGTAGCGTGGGCAACCGTACCCCGACCGTGCCGAGCGTCGCGCCGCTGAGCAGGCCCGGCGCGTCCAGCCAGCCGGGCCGGGGGCCGAGATCGTCCCGGTTCGGGCCGACGATCCGCACCGCGTACCGCAGGGCCGGGTCGAGCCCGGGGAAGGTCATCCGCCCCGCGGGCTCCTCGTCGGAGCGGCGCACCGCCGCCACCGAGTACAGCGCCAACCGCGGCGTCACCACGCCGGTCAACCAGCGGCCCGTGCTCAGGTGCTCGTCGCGGACCAGTGTGCCGGAGTGCAGCAGCGTCCGGTAGCGCTTGTAGATCCCGATCCACTCGGCCAGCTCCGCGGTCTCGGCGTCGTCCAGCCTGGTCAGGTCGAGTTCCAGCCCGAAGTGCGCGAACAGCGAGGTGATCGCCCGGAAGGCGAGGTCGTGCCGGCGGCCGGTGGTGTGCGAGACGGTGGAGGCGACGTGGCCGCCGATGAGTTCGAGCGGGATGAGCTGGCTGGTCCAGCGCTGGATGGTCTGCCGTTCGAGCGGGTCGATGCAGTCGGAGGCCCACACCCGGTCGGTGTGCTCCAGGACGCCGAGGTCCACGCGGGCGCCCCCGGACGAGCACGACTCGATCTCCAGGCCGGGGAAGGTGGCCCGCAACTCGTCCATCAGCCGGTAGGCGGCCAGCGTCTGCCGGTGGACGTGCGGCGCTTCGATCAGGTCGCGGTTGTGGTCCCATTTGAGGTAGCCGACGCCGTACTCGGCGATGACCTCGGACATGCGCGTGAGCACGTGCTCGTACGCCTCCGGGTGCGCCAGGTCGAGCACCTGCTGCCAGCGCGAGGCCGGCGGCAGCTGGGGACGGGCCCGCATGATCCATTCCGGGTGTTTGACGGCGAGCTCCGAGAGCGGGCTGACCATCTCCGGCTCGAACCACAGCCCGAACGTCATGCCGAGCTCCTTCACCCGGTCGACCAGCGGATGCAGCCCGTCCGGCCAGGTCTGGTCGTCCACGAACCAGTCGCCCAGCCCTCGGTCGGAGGCGTTCCTGCGGTGGAACCAGCCGTCGTCCAGCACGAACCGCTCCACCCCGATCCCGGCGCCCCGCTCGGCCAGGGCGAGGAGTTTGCCGAGGTCATGGTCGAAGTACACGGCCTCCCACACGTTGAGGTTGACCGGCCGAGGAGAGCCGGGATGGTGCGGCCGTTCCCTGAGGTGCCGGTGGAAGCGCGCGGCCAGTTCGTCGAGCCCGTCGGCGTACCCGAAGAACAGCTCGGGCGACTCGTAGCTCTCCCCCGGCCGCAGCACGATCTCACCGGGCAGCAGCGACTCGCCGCCGCCCAGCGTCCTGAAGCCCTCGCCCGTACGCTCGGCCCAGGTGCGGTGGTTGCCGCTCCAGGCCGTGTGCACCGCCCACACCTCCCCCGACCGGAACCCGAATCCCGGCACGCCGGCCACCACCACGGTCGCGGCGTCGGCCCCGGTCCGGCCGCGCCGCCCTTCCCGAAGGTGCACGCCCATGTTGAACGCCCCCCGCTGCGGCTGCCGCTCCCGCGACCAGCGCCCGGCCAGATCGAGCAGGTCCGCCGCCCGCTCGGGCACCGGCAGGACGGCCGACACCGCGTCCACCCGGTAGTCGTCATCCCCGTCATTGCGTACGGAGGTGCGCAGCCGGACCAGCCCGCTGCCGGTCAGCTCGATGACGAGGCACAGCCCGAGCGCGGTGCCCGGATCGGCCGCCTCGACGGTGAGCCGCCGCTCCTCCTGGACTGCCTTGCTCACGGTGAAGCGGGGCGCCCACGCCGCACCCGAGCGGGAGCCGGACAGACCGGGAATGCCGAACCATCCCGTGTGACCTTCGGGCAGCACCGAGTGCGAGACGGGTCCGTCGATGAGGTTGATGACGTGCGGCGCGATGGCGGCCTCGGCCATCGCGTCCAGCTCGGCCTGGTCGCACGGGCCCGGATCGGCGCCCCAGTGAACGACGGTGGGCAGCCCGGCGGACCGGAGGTCGAGGATCAGGGCCACGCCGGCGGCTCGGAGCTGAACAACGTGCCGCGCGACGTCGGAGGTCTTCGTCATCCTGACCTTTCTTCGTTATGTCATCGGATGTCTCAAGTGAAGATCATCGCACTCGCGAGGAGCAGACTCACTTGCACAAGTCTCACGATGTGAGACCTTTCACCTTGCTGGAGCCCCGGCATTGTGCCTAGAGTCACCCCATCTTAATATGCAGAAGTCTTGCATAAATAGAGGCAGGCTCACAGAAACATCGGATGGGTGCGCGAACGAATGAACGTGACCGTGTGGAACGAGTTCTATGAGGAGCGGACGTATCCCAGCGTCTCGTCGGTGTATCCCGACGGGCTGCACGTCGTCCTCGGGCAGGCGCTGGCCGAACACCTCGGCCCCGAGGCGCATGTACGCGTCGCGCTCCAGGAGGAGCCCGAGCACGGTCTGACCCAGGCCGTGCTCGACGAGACCGACGTCCTGCTCTGGTGGGGTCATCTCAAGCACGACGAGGTCAGTGACGAGGTCGTCGAGCGGGTCAGGCGGCGGGTGCTCGACGGCATGGGCCTGCTCATCCTGCACTCCGCCATCGAGTCGAAGGTCGCCCAGGTCCTGCTGGGCACCTCCTGCAAGATCGCCAGCTGGCGGCACGACGACAGTGAGCTGCTCTGGACGATCCTGCCGGGCCACGACATCGTCCGCGGCGTCCCCAACCCGGTCGTCATCCCCAAGGGCGAGATGTACGGCGAACCGCTCGACATCCCCGAGCCGGACGAGCTCGTCTTCATCAGCTCGTACGAGGGCGGCGAGGTGCTGCGCAGCGGCTGCGCGTGGCAGCGGGGCAAGGGCCGGATCTTCTTCTTCGCCCCCGGCCACGAGGAGTCCCCGATCTACTTCCAGCCCGAGATCAGGCGTGTGCTGGCCAACGCGGTCGAGTGGGCGACGCCGCCCGCCCAGCCCCAGCCGAAGGTCACCAGGAAGGGCGAATGGCCGCGGAACTGGTGGGCCGAGGCATGACCGACCTGATCCAGATCGGCCTGGGCCCCTGGGGGCTCGACTGGGCCGCGAACATCTTCCCGAAGCTCCCCGACGTCCGGGTGACCGGCTGGGTGGACGCCTCCCCCGAGGCGCGGGCCGCGTTCACCGCCAAGACCGGTGACGACAACGTGTTCGCCACCGTCGAGGAGGCGCTGGCGGCCACCGGTGCCGTGGCCGCTGTCGCGCCGGTCGCGATCGGCGCGCACGCGGCCGTCGCCCGGCAGGTCCTGGAGGCCGGCGCGCATCTGCTGCTGGAGAAGCCGTTCACCCTGGACGCCGCGAGCGCCAGGGAGCTCGCCGGCCTCGCGGAACGGAAGGGCCTGGTCTTCGGCATCGACCAGAACTACCGGATCTTCCCCGGCGCCCCGGTCGTCCGCGACCTGCTCGACCGGCGAGCCGTCGGCGCCGTCCGCCGGGTCTCGGTCGAATGGCACCGCGACCACGCCGGTGTCCGGGACGCCAATTCCCTGATCGAACTGGCCATCCACCACTTCGACCTGATGCGGTACCTGTTCGGGCGGGAGGGGGCGGCGATCACCTGCGTGCCCGTCACGCCCATACGCTCGGCCCAGGACCACACCCCCGGAGCCAGCCTCATCGTCGAGCTGGACGGCGGGCTCACGATCGACTACGTCCTGTCGAGTCAGGGGGTCGGGCCGCAGACGCCGTGGCCCGGCGTGTGGCGGATCTCCGGTGACGAAGGGCTGCTGACCTGGGGGGCCGCGCCGGACGACCACCGGGCCGTGTCGATCACCGACGCGGCCGGGCAGGTGCGCGCGGTCGAGGTGCCCGAGCTGCCACTGTTCGAGCGGGCCGGGGTGCTGCGGGCGTTCGTCGACGCCGTGGCGGGCACGGGTGAGCCGACCTCGCCCGCCGCCGACAACGCGCGCAGCGTCGCGATGCTGGAGGCCGCGCTGACCTCCGCCCGTACCGGGGAGCGGACGAGGGTCGAACAATGGTGACCTCCATCCGCACCGGGGAGCGGAGGAGGGTCGAACAATGGTGACCTCCGCCGCGAGGGCCGGGCGATGGTGACGGCCGCCGCCGACCGGGTCGCGACGCGCAAATCGCGGCAGCGGGCGGGCAGCACGCTGTTCGGCCCCAAGACGATGCTGTTCCTGCTGCCGGGCGCGATCTATCTCGCGGTGCTGTCGGTCTACCCGCTCATCGACCTGTTCCGTACGGCGTTCTCCGACGTGACCGCCGAGAACCTGCTGGGCGAGCGGCCGTTCAACGGGCTGGACAACATGTGGCGGGTGATCGAGGACCCGTCGTTCGGCCACGTGGTGCTCCAGACGCTGGCCATCGTGGTGATCGTGCTGGTCGTCGGGCTGGCCGGCGGGTTCGCCGCCGCGCTGATCCTGCGGCCACGCACCCGGCTGAGCGGCGTGACGCTGGGCGCGATGGTGTTCGTGTGGACGCTGCCGGCGGTGGTCGCCGGAAATCTATGGAAATTTCTGCTTGAGTCCGGCGGGCCGGTCAACTCGGTGCTGCTCTGGCTGCACCTGATCCAGCAGCCGGTCCCCTGGCTGGCCAACGGGACGCTGGCGATCGTCGTGCTCGGACTGGTCAACGCCTGGATGGTGGTGCCGTTCTGCGCGCTCGTGCTGCGCGCGGCGCTGCTCGACGTCTCCCAGGAGTTGCTGGAGGCCGCCGCGCTCGACGGCGCGGCCGGCTGGAAAGTGACCAGGCACATCGTGCTGCCGCTGCTGCGCCCGGTCATCTCCATCCTCGGCGTACTCGTCGTGATCAACGCCTTCCGCTCGTTCGACCTCATCTTCGTGATGACCAGCGGCGGGCCCGGCACCTCCACGACCACGCTGCCGTACCTGGGCTACCAGCAGGCGTTCAAGTTCTACGAGTTCGGCCAAGGGTCGTTCACCGCGACGTTGTCGCTGGTCATCGTGCTCTTCCTGAGCGCCGTCTACCTGCGGATGAACCGGAGGGAGCAGACATGACAGACGCCAAGCGCAACACCCCGGTCACCGTGCTCGGCTGCGTCCTCCTGCTGGCGATCTACGCGCTGCCGCTGTACTGGCTGCTGGCCACCTCGTTCAAGAGTCTCAAGGACGTGTTCGCCGGATCGGCTGCGGTCATCTTCAAGCCCACGCTCCAGGCCTACATCGACGTGTGGAACGGCGGCTTCGCCACCTCCGCCGTCAACTCCGTGATCATCGCCGTGTCCACCACGGTCATCGTGCTCGTCGTCGCCGTGCCCACCTCGTACGGACTGGCCCGGCTCAACGGCGCCGTGGTGACCGGCGGGCTGGCCGCGCTGATCATCCTGCAGATGGTGCCGGCCACCTCCACCCTCATCCCCCTGAACCGGCTGCTGGCCCAGTGGGGTCTGACCGGCAACCTGTACGGCGTCGCGCTCGCCATCGCCGCGACCAACCTGCCCTTCAGCATGCTGCTGCTGCGGCCGTTCTTCACCGGCGTGCCGATCGCCATCGAGGAGGCCGCCGCCAGCGACGGCGCGAGCAGATGGCAGCGGTTCGTCAAGATCGTGCTACCGATCACCCGTAACGGGATCGCCACCGTGGCCACCCTCACCTTCATCGGCGCGTGGGGCGAGTTCCTGTACGCGATCACCTTTCTCAGCGACCCGGGCCAATACCCGGTGAGCGCGCTGCTGGCGCAGCAAATGTCCTCCTACGGGGTGAACTGGCCGGGTCTCATGGCGGTCTCCGTCCTGGTCTCGGCCCCGACTGTATTGATCTATCTGTTCGGGCAGCGCCTGCTGGTCGGCGGTATCACGATGGGAAGCGTTCGTTGATCTCTGCAAGACTCCGCGTCGTCGCCGCCGCGGCGGCCCTGTGCGCCCTCGCCGCCTGCGGCACCTCCGGCTCCGGCGGCTCGGGCGACGCCAACAAGGTCACGTTCTGGCACTACTACGCCCAGGGCATCCCCGCCACCGCGAAGTTCACCAAGGACCTGAACGACACCTACGCCAAGGCCAAGCTGGCCAAGCCGCTGAACAGCGTGTACGTGCCCGGCGAGCAGCTCACCCAGAAGGTGATCGCCACGGCGGCCACCAAGCAGGGCCCCGACGTCTTCGTCCAGGGCGGCGCCGACCTGCTCCAGCTCATCAAGGCCGGCGCGATAGCCGACATCACCGCCCAGTTCGACAAATTCCCGGACAAGGCGCAGATCCCCGATGCGAACGTCATCAAGAAGGACGGCAAGGTCTACGGCGTCCAGGGCTTCAACAACACGACCGCCCTCTGGTACAACAAGACGATCCTCGACGAGCTGGGTATAACGCCGCCCACGACGATGGACGAGCTGAGCGCCGCCCTGGAGAAGATCGGCAAGAAGTACATCGGCATCGGCCTGCCCGGCCAGGGCGACCAGGACGTCAACGCCTTCTCCTTCATCACCGCGTACGGCTTCGACTACGCCAAGCCCGACGCCGCCGCCCTGGAGACCTCGCTCAAGCTGGTCGGCGGCTGGGCCGAGAAGGGCTATGTGCCCAGGGACGCCGCCACCTGGACCCCCGACGTCGCCTTCCAGAAGTTCACCGCCGGCGGCATGGCCTTCGTGCTCGGCGGCAACTGGCAGTACGGCAACGCCAAGAAGGCCGCCTCCTTCAAGTACGGCGTCGTGCCCGTGCCCAACGGGAGCGCCCCGGCCAAGGTCTACCAGTTCGGCGACAACGTGCACGTGAGCGCGTTCACCAAGGACAAGGACGCCGCCTTCAACGCCGTGGCCGCCATGTTCCTCAGCAAGGAAGGCGAGCTCGCCGCTCTAGAGGCGGGCAGCATGCCGGTGCGCAAGGACCTGGCCGACACCGAGGGCATGAAGGACCCGATCTACACCCAGTTCAACAAGGCCCTGGAGAACGGCGTGCCGTACCTGCTGCCCGGGTTCGGCACCGAGCTGACGCAGATGCGCAAGCCCGTGGCCGAGGCGTGGAGCGCCGTGCTCGCCGGACAGTCCTCCCCGAGCGAGGCCGCCACCACCGCGGTCGCCGCCATCCAGCGCGTCGCCAAATAGCGCGTCGCCGATTAGCGCCAAGTAGCGTCAAGTAGGAAGAGATCCGTATGCGCCTGCGCGCCATCCTCGCCCTCGCGATGCTGGTCGGTCTGCTCACCGCCGTACCGGCCCACGCCGAAGTCGTCCATCCTCGCCAGCAGTGGTTACGCGACTCCACCGCGGGCCTGTTCCTGCACTGGGGCATGTTCACCGCGCCCCGGCACCTGGACTGCGCCTCATGGGAACGCGACGTCACCGATGGCGGCTGGACCCCTGACTACTGGATCGACCAGGCCCGTGACCTCGGCGCCTCGTACATCGTCCTGGCCACCTTCCACAGCGCGCTGGGCTACGCCCGGCCCTGGCCGTCCGCGATCCCGGGCAGCTGCGCCACCCGCCGCGACTTCCTCGGCGAGCTGGTGAACGCCGGGAAGGCGAAGGGTGTGCGGGTCATGCTCTACATGACCGACGACCCGCAATGGCACAACAACACGGGCGTCGAGATGCTCGACTCGGCCGCCTACTCGGCGTACAAGGGCCGGCAGGTCGACATCACCACGCGACCCGGCTTCGGGATGTACAGCCAGGATCTTTTCCTGGAGGTTATGGAGAAATATCCGGACCTGGCGGGGTTCTGGATCGACAACGAGAACGAGTACTGGCAGCAGAACGGCCTGTACGACAAGGTCCGCGAACGGCGCCCGGACTGGCTGCTGAGCAACAACAACACCGACACCCCGATCATGGACACGGTCAGCAACGAGCAGAAGACCGGCATGACCCCCGCCTACGACTACCCGCAGGCGGCGTGGACCCCGATGCCGCGCCTGGTCGAGGCCGACTACAAGCTGCCCACGGTCGGCGACTGGTGGTACGACGGTGCCGACCACCCCGTGGACGCCCGCCTGTCCACCGGCCGGTACATCACCAACGCCGGCTCGTCGATGAAGTCACTGATGGCGGAGACCGCGATGGTCAACGGTAAGTTCCCGCCGCAGCAGGAGGCCTTCAACTCCTTCATGTCCACGTGGGTCCCGCCGATCAAGGAGTCACTGCACGCCACCGAGGGCGGCGGCTACATGTACGGCGGCCTGCAGCCCGGCTTCTGGAACGACGGCGCGCACGGCGTGATCACCGTCCGGCGCGACGACGGCGGGAAGGTCCAGTACGTCCACGTGCTCACCAAGCCCAGCACCGACCGCGTACGGCTGCGCGACAACGGCTATCGCGTCACCGGGGTGAGCGACCTGCGTACGGGCGAGCGGATGCGGTTCACCCAGTCCGGCGGCTCCCTGACGATCCTCGGCATCACGCGGTGGGACGACTACGACACGGTGTTCAAGGTCGAGACGGCCGGCCGCCAGGGCTTCCTCACCGGGGTCAAGGCCACGGCGTCCGCCGCGCAGGCCGACCATCCCGCCGCCGCCCTGGTAGACGGTGATTTCACGAAATATTGGGACTCCGCGGGCAACCTGCCGGTGTCGGTGACACTGGACCTCGGCAAGCGGAAGAAGGTGGCCTATCTGGCGGTCAACCAGCGCGAATGGTCGCCTGTCCTGGCCAGGGTGACCTTCGGGCGGCCCGAGGACTCCGCCCGGATCAAGGACTACCGCGTCTACGTCAGCGACGACGGCCGCCGCTGGGACAAGCCGGTGCGGGCCGGCGCAATGCGCAGCGCCCGCGGCATGCAGGTCCTCGACCTCGGCGAGCAGCACGGCCGCTACGTGAAGCTGGAGGTGCTCAACACCTGGGCGGGCGCGCAGGCGCCACGCTTCCACCGCAAGCTCCGGATCGACGAGATCCAGGTCGCGGACTCGTACCCGGTCTCGCGCGACAACCTGCCGCTTGAGGCGGAGCGGCAGCAGCGGACGGGCCGGGCCCGCGTCGAATCCTGCGCCGCCTGCTCGGGCGGGGCCCAGGTGGTCGGGCTGCGGGACGGCGCGCTCACCTACCGCGACGTGGGCGTCCCGGCGGCGGGCGAGTACCGCCTGCAGATCGACCACACCTCCGCCACGCCCGCGACGCTGTCGGTCGCCGTCAACGGCGCGGCGCCGGTCCAGGTGCGGGTGCCGGGCGACAACAAGGGCGTCCCCGCCTCCAGCGCCCTGCCCGTCACCCTGAAGGCGGGCGCCAACACGATCACCCTGTCCGGGGACGCGGGAGTGGACCGCCTGGCGGTCGCCCCGATGCCGCCCGCCTCGTACACCCCCAAGACCACCATGACCGTCGACCCGGCCGGCCTGCAGTGGGTCAGCCCCGGGCAGCAGACGCTGCGGGTCTCGGCCACGCTGCGCCTGGACAGCGAGGACGTGCTCGACCAGGTCGCGTTCGCCCCTGCCGTCCCGGCGGGCTGGACCGTCCAAGGCGAGCCGATCAAGGCGTCCGCGCTACGGCTCGGGCAGACGCTGGCGGGCTCGTGGACGCTCACCTCACCCCCCGGAAAGGACGTGACCGCGACAGACATCCCGATCTCCGCCACCTTCCAGTCGCTCGGCCGCCCCTACACGGTCACGAACCAGGTCGGAGTGCGTCCGCGTCCCGCCGACCGGGTGTTCATGCGGGAGGCCGAGGACTCACGCAACAAGATCGGCGAAGCCGGGATCACCGCCTGCGCGGCCTGCTCGGGCGGTCAGAAGGTACGCAACATCGGTGGCGGGCCGGACCAGGGCAGCGAACCGAACGCCTATGTGCTGGTCGAGGACGTCACGGTCCCTGAGGCAGGGGCGTACACGCTGTACATCGACTTCACGGTGAACGGCCCCAAGTCGTACTCCGTGACGGTCAACGGCGGCACACCGACCGAGGTGAAGGTGAACGGGACGACCAACAACACCCTCTACACCGTCAGCGTCCCCGTCACGCTGAAGGCCGGCCCGAACACCATCAAACTCCACAACGACACGACCCCGGCCCCGGACCTGGACCGCGTCTCTCTCGGCCTCGGCTGAGCAGGAGCGGACCCCGGCGCGGATCTCCCGCGCCGGGGTCCATGCCCGGAGCCGCGGCTAGCCATATGACTTGCCGACGCTGTCGAGCAGGTGCTCAAGGGTGTCGTAGGAGGGGATGTCCACGACGTCGATGAGGTCGGTCGCGACGCGTACCTGGTGATCCGCGGCGACCTTGGCGAAGTCGGCGGCGTCCGCCGACCGGAACCCGTGCTCGGCGGCGAGCCGCTGCAGCTGCGCGTCGGTGCTGAGCAGGCGTCCGACGCGGTCGCCGGACGCGTTGAGCGGCACGAGCGTGTGCTTGGACATCACCGTCGGCGACGGGTACATCAGCACCATCCCCGGCTTGATCTGCCCTCGCGTGGCGGCGTCGACGAACTGCGCCTCGTAGATCCACACCATCGGCGACGGGCCCATGCCCACCGTGAGGTATTCGTTGAACGGCCCCTCGGAGGTGTTGTCGGTGTAGCCCTGGCTGGTGAAGAGCTGGGTCACCAGGGGCAGCACGTTCTTCTCGGCGGTGGTGCCGTGCACGACCTTGCTGCCGTTCGCGACATAGCTGGTGATCGCCAGGTACATGGCCGCGGAGTTCGACGTGCGCGGGTCCGTCGTGGAGATCAGGATGTTCTTGTCGACGCGGTAGTCGGAGTTGCCCGTGAGCTGGTCCCACTTCGTGTCCGTGGTGACCAGTTCGAGGTAGCGGCCAATGTTGAAGGTCGGCACGGGGCCCTGCTTCACGACGCCCGCCTTGGTGAGCAGGTCCGCGATCGGCTGGAACGTCGCGATCGCCATGGGCGAGGAGAACGGCGTGTACTTCGTACTGACCTTGCGCTTGCGCTGGATGTACTCACCCGCCGGCGCACTCGACGGGAACGCGAAGTCGAAGCGACTGAGGTCTACCGAGGTGGCGATCTGCCGGGAACCGGCTGATTCGATCTCGACCTTCACCCCCTTGTCGGCGAACGCCCGCACCACCTGTGGGTCCTCGAAGAACGCCTTCTTCTCGGAGCCGATCACGCCCCGCACGACCGTGAGCGGCGGGGCCGGGGGCGGGGCCTCCGTCTTCCCGAGGTTCACGACCACCACGGCGGCGACCACGACGACCGCGACGCCCAGGCCGATCGGGAGCAGCACCTTGCGGCTGGGCATTCTCTCCATTACCGCGACCTTGGCGGGCGCAGGCTCAGCGGGCGCAGGCGCGGGCCCGGCGGGTGCGGGCGCGGGCCCGGCGGGTGCGGGCGCGGGCCCGGCGGGCGCGGCCTTGGCGGGGGGTGCTTCGGCGGGGGGTGCTTCGGCGGGGGGTGCTTCGGCGGGCGTGGGCGCCGCCACCCGTGCCGTCAGCTCACCGCGAGCGATGCGTTCGACCATGACGGGGACGAAGTCACGGACCGGAAGACCGTCGAAGCGGCGATAAGCCGCCTGCATCACGCTCTCGACGTGCTCGGCGGAATGTGTGCCGGCGAAGACCTGCACCAGGTGGTCGGTGGTCCGGCGAATCGCCTGTTCCTCGCGGAGGTTATCGCCGCTCACCAATATCTCCCCGACGCATCAATTATCAGATATCGCAGCAGGCCGCCATGCCCGCCCGATCATGCGAGACCCCACCATATAGGGGGTTTCGGCCGCGTTGATAATCACGTCGGCTGTTATTTAAAACCCGCAGGTAAGGGCGATATGGCCGCACCCCCGGAAATCATCTGTTCATATTAGCCAGCCCATTCGTTAAGCGAAATAAACAAATTCGTTCATCACCGAGCGGGTGCGGTGGCGCCGAGCAGGGCCAGGCAGTTCGTCCACAGAGCGTCGAGGCGTTGGGTGTTGTTGTAGAGCTTGGCGAAGAGCACCTGGCCTTCGAGCTGAGCGACGACGGATCGCGCCGCCTCGTGGGCGTCGACGACAGTGACCTCGCCGCGCTCCTGGGCTTCGGTGATGACCTTCTCCACCATGTCGACCTGCGACTCGAAGATCTGCTGCAGGCGTTCGCGGAGGGCTTCGGTCTGGTTGCTCATCTCCAGGGTCAGGTTTCCGAAAAGGCAGCCCGAGACGGTGCCGCAGCTCTGCTGCCCGGCGCGCTGGTCGGCCTCGGTGGCCTCGAACAGCTGCCGCAGTCGCTGGAGGGGCGGGTCATCGCCGCGCAGGATACGGTTCCAGTTGCCGTGCTGGCCGGCCCAGTGCTCGTCGATGACGGCCAGGGCGAGCTCCTCCTTGGAGTTGAAGAAGTAGTAAAAGCTACCCTTCGGCACGCCTGCCGCCTTGCAGATCTCGGCCACGCCCAGCGCGGAGTAGCCACGCAGCTCGATGAGCGTCTGCGCGGCGCTGAGGATCCTCTCCTTGGCATCACTGGTTCGTCCCATACCATCAGTGTACGTCTTACTAGACCGGTCGACTATCGATCTCCCTCGGGGTGTCCCATCTCACTTTGACGAATTGTCGACCGGTCGTCTACATTGCAAATAGACGACCGGTCGGCTAGTAATCCGTCCGGTGACATCCTCACTCACCAAGAAGGTCATCATGAGCATCCAAAAGGTCGCGGTCATCACCGGAGCGTCGCAGGGCATCGGGGCCGGACTCGTCGCCGCCTACCGCAAGCTCGGCTACGCCGTCGTCGCCACCTCACGGACGATCGCCCCCGCCGACGACACCGGCGTCGTGACCGTCCAGGGCGACATCGCCGACCCCGTCACCGCCGAGCGCGTCATCGCCGCCGGCATCGAGCGCTTCGGCCGTATCGACACGCTGGTCAACAACGCGGGGATCTTCATCGCCAAGCCCTTCACCGATTACACGGCCGCCGACTACGCCGCCGTGAGCGGTGTGAACCTGACCGGGTTCTTCCAGATCACCCAGCTGGCCATCCCGTACATGCTCGCCCAAGGCGGCGGCCACATCGTCAACATCACCACCAGCCTGGTCGACAACGCCGACGCCAACGTCCCCTCCGTGCTCGCCTCGCTGACGAAGGGCGGCCTGCAGTCCGCCACCAAGTCCCTGGCCATCGAGTACGCGACTCGCGGCGTCCGCGTCAACGCCGTCTCACCGGGCACGATCAAGACCCCGATGCACCCGGCCGAGATCCACCAGACCCTCGCCGGCCTGCACCCGGTCGGGCGGATGGGCGAGGTGAGCGACATCGCCGACGCGGTGGTCTACCTTGAGACGGCACCGTTCGTCACCGGCGAGATCCTGCACGTAGACGGAGGTATGAGCGCCGGCCACTGACCGCCGCACAGAAGCGGCATCGCGACGGTCCTCGCCGCGTCAGTCGTCCGCCTCATCCTCCTCATCCGAACCGTCCTCATCCGAATCGTCCTCGGCGTCATCCTCGTCGTCCCAGTCGTCCTCATCGTCGTCCCACAGGTCGCTCGTCGGCAGCGGGTGCTCGTCGTCGATGAGGGAACTGTCCACCGAGCGGCGCCAGGCGCCCCTCTCGTCCGGGTCGGCCCAGTCCTCCTCGGTGATCCTCGGGACGGGGATGGTGGCCCGCCGGTGGTCGACCATCCAGGAGTTGCGGAAGAAGTCGAACTTGAGGTGGTAGCAGCCGGCGGACTCGGCGTACATGATGGGCGGGACGAGGAACTGCGTCACGCCGACCTTGGCCGCGACGGTCACATAGTCCTCGGGAAAGGATTCGTCGTTCCAGCAGGCGGCGAAGTTCACCGGCTTGAGCGCGCCCTTGCCGAGCACGTGGATGAGGGTGTCCTGGATGACGAACCGGTCTGGGTCAAGGGCCACGTCCTCGCCGAGCATGAGGATCGGGGCGGGCAGGATGTGCGCTTTGGCGAAGGACTGCGCGTCGGTGTAGAGCTCGATGATCTCGTCGTGGCGCGTGGGGTCGTAGCCTCCGGAGGAGTGGAACGGGCAGCAGATCCGGCCGTTGGGCCGCTCCGGCTCGGGGAAGAACGCGGATTTGTCGACCCGTGTCATGGCCGAGCCGCTATGCCGGGCCCGCAGGAACTCCGGGATCCAGCCGGCGTTGTCGGACTCGATCACCTCTGTCCGGCAGAGCGCCCGGAACGCGGTGTCGCCGAGCTTGCAGTTGAAGTAGTCGAGAAGGGTGAGCGCGGCGCACTCCGCCAGCGACAATGCCTCGGCCTTGGGGAACCAGAAGTCGTAGCCGTTGGCCACGAAGTGCACGCCACGGAACTCCTTGTGCACGAAGGTCTCACGGCTGCGGCCTCCCCCCAAGCCGCTCCAGTGGGCGGCCGCCACCTGGTTGTAGTACGCGTCGGCGGACCGGGCCAACTCTGGCGCGAACACACTCTCACCGGTCAGGTAGCACGCCTTGCTGAACAGCTCACCGATCTCCGGCGCCTCGGTGACCTCGTCGGCGGTGAAGATGAGTTCGGTACGCAGGAACACCTTGCGGCCGTCGCGGTAGGGGGCGCCCTCGTGCTCGTACCGCTGATCGAAGATCACACACGTGAAGTCGCCGATCTCGCTGAGCGCGGCACCTCCGACCAGGTCGAGCGCCGGCGATCCCGTACCGCCGGTCAGGTACAGCAGCACCGTGTACCGGGAGATGTGCCGCCGCACCGCGTCGAAGTACGGCGTGTCCCGATGCCGGTGGAAGTTCGCGTCGCCCGGCTCGAACCGGTTGCACCTGAACACCGGGTTCACGTGCGAGAACCCCTCCACCGCCGCCGGAGGCAACGCATCGGCCACCGCCTCGGTCAACGCCTCGGCCAGCAGCGCCGAGTGGAAGATGAACCGATCACCGCCCCGGGACGCGGCATTCAGCGGCGGCACGTACAGGTTCAGCTCATCCAGCTGTGCCAGCCGGGCCCGGGCCTGCGCCGGCAACCGCAGCGAGAACGAGAACACCCCCTCAGCGTGCTCCGCCCGCCCGGCCAGTTCCGCCTCCAACGGCACGTCCTCGAACAGGCGGTCCAGCGGGACGATGTTCTCGAAGGTGCGAAAGGACAACTCGTGCGGATCCACGAACACCGCCGCCAGGTACGGCGCGTCCGCGCTGGGCCGGGCGAACAGATCCCGCACCCGCTCGTCGATTCGCTCGGCGTCAATGAACCGCACCGCCTTGAACCGCGCCGACGGATGCCACGAGATGTCCAGTCCATCGACCGTCGCGGCCGGCTCGGCATCGGTCGCGTCCACCTCCGCCCGATACCGAGCGGCCTCATCGGCGGCCACGTCCCCGGTCGACAGGACGAAGAACCGATCCCGAAGTTCGATGCTCATACGCACCTCCACAAGCTGCGCAACCCCGACGGAAGGTTCGCGGCATTCGCCAGTTTCCGCACGCCTGCCTCGCCCACATCGGTGCCGTACAGCCACAGCCGCGTGAGGGACCCGACGAACGGGGCGGCGAGCAGGGCTTCCGCGCCCGCCTCGCCGATGTCGTTGTACCGCAGGTCGAGCACGGTCAGCTCCGGAAACCGATGCAGGGAACGCACGCCCTCGGCGGTCGCCCTGTTGCGCTGCAGGAGCAGGCGGCGCAGTCCGCGCAGGTGTGGGGACGCCCCGAGGGCCGCCAGACCGGCGTCGCCGATACGGCAATACCGCAGTTCCAGCGCCCGTAACCGGTCGGTGCGGAGCGAGGCGGCGAGAATCTCGGCGCCGTCGGGGCCGAGATCCAGATAGGAGAGATCAAGCTCGACGAGTCGCCCGACATCCAGTCCGTCGAGCATCCGCATGTCCAAGCGGCCGGGGCGCACCTCCCCCTCGTCGTCGTCTTCCTCGTCGTCGTCCCAATCGTCGTCGTCCCAGTCGTCGTCCCAGTCGTCGTCCTCGTCGTCGTCCTCGTCGGCCGTCGCGTTCGGCGTGATTCTCAGCGTGGTGACGAACCGCCCACGCAGCACCTGCTCCACGACCTCGCGGACGTCGTCCGACCACTGGACGGCCACTTCCGCGGCGAACCCGTACCGGCGCGCCAGCACACGCGCCGTCGCCGGCAACCCGTCGTCCCATCCGTCCTCGTGCTCCGCGACGAGGTCGGCGATCTCGCGCTCCACGGCCGGGCGATCGGCGGGGCGGGTACGCGCCAGACGCTGCTCAAGGCGGATCAGCGTGCCTCTGGCGTCGCCCTGCTCCAGCAGCCAGTCACTGTAGGCACCCCACGAGGCCAGGTCATCGGGATGAGCCCGTAACGCGTCTTCGACGGCGGTCACTTGCATTCGTACGAATGTACGGAGATCGACAGATGTGTCAAGGCGCCGCACACCATCAGCGAACAGACCCCAAGTGACCTCGCGGGCAGGTATTCTGCTGCGCCGAGTACATGATCGCTGGGGTGAACAGCCCAGCGGCACAAGTACATCCTGGCGTCCTCGGACGGAGTCAGGGGCCCGCCTCAGCTGGAGGTCTCCACCGTGAATCCACCGGGTTCAGCCCGTTCGGCAACCGACGACCGGGACGCGGAGCGCATGCCCCGGGACGACACCGCCGCCGAGAGGCGGGCGTGGGAGTCCGCGGCCCGTGCCTGCTACCAGAAGATCGGGCTCCCGTTCCCCGAACGGGTCGTGTGGGTGTCCTCACCGCTCGTCGGCGCGTTCGCCGCACCGATCGCCGCCTGTCTGAGCACCGGCCACCGCAACAACCGCGTCCTGGAGTCTGTCTACCGCGCGGTGGACGATACCGCCGGTGAGGCCGTCGGTCACGCGGTGCGCGCCGCGGTCCGGGTCGCGGCCGATGGCGCGGTGAGCGATCCGGTGCACGGCGCGGCGGCCACCGCCCTGCACACCGAGATCGCCGAGACGATGGCCTCCGCGGTGCGGGAAAAAGCGCGCGTCACGCCTGCCTACAAGGAGAGCCGGAAGGTGCCCACCGGCGTATTGGCCACGCTCGCCACGGCGTTGGAAGCGGCCGTGGAGGCGGCGGTGGACGCGGCGGTGGGCGGCCCACGGCAGGACACGATCCGCGGCGAGGTGCGTCGGCTGTGGCGGGCCCATCTGGCGGGCCAGCGGTCCGACACCTGGCTGACCCTGGTCGGCCTCTTCGTGCAGGACGCGGTCCCGCCGATCGACGAGCACCGGTCGTGGCTAACCGTCGCGGAGCAGGCCGCGGCGCGATCCGCACCCGCCGGCTGGTGGTGGTGGCCTTTCCAGGACTTTGTCATGCTCTGCCCGCGCCCGGCCGAGCTGCACCTCGAGCAAGTCGGCGAGGACGCCGGAGCCACGCATCGGCCACATCGCGCCGACGGCCCCGCGGTCGACTGGGCCGACGGGTTCGGGCTGTACTTCTGGCACGGCACCCACGTCACCCAAGCCGTCATCGACGACACCCTCACCGCCGACGAGATCCTCCGCGAAACCAACGTCGAGATCCGCCGCTGTGCCATCGAACGTCGCGGCTGGGATCGCTTCATCACCGAGGCCCGCCTCGCCCAGGTCGGCCCCGCTGTACCCGACCCCGGCAACCCCGGGCAGACCCTCACCCTGCACGAGGTCCCCGCGGACATCTACGCCACACGCGTGCGGGTCCTGCTGTGCACCAACGGCACCGTCGAACGGGACGGCACCCGCCGCCGCTTCGGCCTAACCGTCCCCGCCGACTGCGCCGACCCGCTCCAAGCCGCCGCCTGGACCTACGGCCTCACCTCCGCGCAGTACATCACGGCGCAACGACGATCCTGACCCTCCGCCCACCGGCAAAGGAGCCCGAAAAGATGCCCACCATCGAACAGGCCATCGCCACCTTCGGCGTCACCATCGACGAGCACCTCGACCGGCACGCCGAGATCCCCGTCCTGTCCGGCCTGCAGTTCCAGGGCGATGTCGCCGTCGTACCGGTCAACCGGGATCCGGCCCGCACCCCCGTCCCCGAGACCGGCGTCCCGATCGTCCGCGGCCAGGCCGAGGCCAACACCCACCTCCTGCTGGCCACCGGCAAGGCGTTCTTCAGCCCGGAGCGCTTCGGCGGCGGACTGGTGCTCGGTGTGCTGACCGTCGCGGAGGGGGCGACCGCCTACCTCGCGCATCCCGAACACGCCTTCACCGGCATCGCACCGGGTACCTACGAGCTGCGGCGCCAGCGCGAGCAGGCCGGCGAAGCCCGGCTCGTCGCCGATTGAGAGTGCCGCCTCTGGCCCGTGGTGCGTCTCAGGTCACCAGCCCCCTGCGGTAGGCATAGACCACGGCCTGCACGCGGTCACGCAGGTCGAGCTTGGTGAGAATACGCGACACGTACGTCTTGACGGTCTCCTGGCTGATCACCAGTGTCGCGGCGATCTCGCTGTTGGACAGGCCGTCGGCGATGAGACGCAGGACCTCCAGTTCGCGCGGGGTCAGCGCGATGCCGTCCGGGGTGTCCTCGGCGGGACGGATCCTCGACGCGTACCTGCCGACGAGCCGCCGCGTCACCTCGGGTGCCAGCAGGGCGGCACCCGTCGCGACGGTGCGGATGCCGTTCAGCAGCTGCGCCGGTGGGGCGTCCTTCAGCAGGAACCCGCTCGCGCCCGCGCGCAGCGCCTCGTACACGTACTCGTCCAGGTTGAACGTCGTCACCACGAGCACCTTGATCGGATCCGCCACCCCGGCACCGGCCAGCAGGCGGGTCGCCTCGATCCCGTCGAGCACCGGCATCCGAACATCCATCACCACCATGTCCGGCTTCAGCCGGCGGGCGAGGTCGACCGCGGCGCGACCGTCCCCGCACTCCCCCACCACCTCGAGGTCGGGCTGCGCACCGATGATCGTCGCGAACCCGGTACGAATCAGCGCTTGGTCGTCGCAGATCAGCACCCGAACCGGCGCGCTCACGACAGGCTCCCCGCTTGGTCGTCGCAGATCAGGACCCGAACAACCGGCGCGTTCACGACGGGTTCCCCGCGGGGACGCGTGCCCGCACGACGAAGCCGCCGCCCGTGGGCCGGTCCGCGCTGAACTCGCCGCCCAGGGCGTCGACCCGCTCCTGGAGCCCGGCGAGACCCCGCCCGCTCCCGCCAGGGGAGCCCCTCCGTGAGCCGGAACCATCGGTGCTGACCTCCACGCTGATCTCCTTCCGGCCATAGCGCACGTGGACCACGGTGCGGCTGCCGTGGGCGTACTTGAGGGCGTTCGTCAGAGCCTCCTGCACGACCCGGTAGGTCACGAACTCGGCGCTGCCGGCCGACTCCGCCGGCCGGCCCTCCTCGGTGAACTCCACCGGCTGCCCGGCCTGGCGCGTCTGCTCCACGAGCGCGTGCAGCTCGCCGACGGACGGCGTCCTGACGTCGGTGTCGTGGCCGGGGTTGAGCAGGTCGAGCAGGTGCCGCAGGTCGGCGATGGCCCGGCGGCCGGTGTCGGTGACGGCGCTCAGCGTCTCGTCGAGGCGGTCGGGTACGGCGGTCAGATAGCGAGCCGCCTCGGCCTGTACGACCATCGCCGTCACGTGGTGAGTCACGACGTCGTGGAGCTCGCGGGCGATGCGGGTGCGCTCGGCGGTGCGCGTGGCCTCGGCGACGTGGCGGCGGAGTTCGGCCTCGGCGGCCCGGGTGGAGCGCAGCCAAGCCCCGATGCCCCAGGCGAGCACCACCGCCAGGTAGAAAAGCACGAATCCTTCCGGCCGCTCGGGCCCGCCGGGCCGGTCCAGCGCGACCGCCAGCGGCACGTACGCCACGGAGAGCAGAACCACGATGACGCGACGGTGACGCTCCAGATGGGCGCCCGCGCTCATCGCCGCGATGGCCAGCCCGGTGCCCGCCAACGCGTGGTAGCCGCGTAGCTGATCGAGCGCGAAGCCGAGCGACACCAGGATGAGGCAGACGGCCGGCCACCGCCGGCGCACGGCGAGCGGGAGGCTCTGAAGGGCGACCGCCACGACGGCCAGCGCGTCGTAGGGGCGGAGCGGTATGTCGCCCACCTGCGTCCCGGCGCTCTGCAGGCCCGGCAGGAACGACGCGACGGCCAGCAGCAGCGCGAGCGGAGAATCCCGGACCGTGACGTCGCACCGCCGCCACAGATCCGGGACCCGATGGAGACCGATCACTGGGAGAGCGTAGCGGTCGTGCCAGGCCGGGCGGCGCGCCGGCGAGGGACCAGGTTGCCGCGACGGCAGGCCAGCCACATGAACGCGATCGTCGCCAGCACGCCGAAGACCACCGAGTACAGGCTGCCCTCCGGCCCGAAGTCGCCTCCTGTGAGCAGGGCCGGGCCTGATGTCACCCCGTGCAACAGCCCCTCCGTCGCGCCGTTGCCGGAGACTTCGGTGCCGAAGATGCCGGCCGCGGCGAAGTTCCAGCCGAAGTGCAGGCCGATCGGCATCCACAGGGTGCGGGTGGCGACGTACGCCGCGGCGAGCATGCCACCTCCCTCGATCGCGATAGCGAGCGCGCCCCACAGGCTGGCGTGCTGGTTGAACAGGTGCACCATGCCGAACAGCAGACCCGTCAGTGTCAGCGCCATCCACGTGCCGGTGCGTTCCTCGACGATCCGGAACAGAACGCCGCGAAAGAGCAGTTCCTCCGTCGCGGCGGCGGCGGCCATGAACCCGACCATCCCGACCGCGCTCGCCACCGAGCCGCCGCCGTCAACCCGGTAGCCGCCTATGAGGGCGATGTTCGCGATGACGGCCGTGAACAACCCGATACCGATCAGAGTCCCCCTGCCCACGGCGGTGGCGGCACCTTTCGTGGCCACTTCCACCGGGTCGCGGCGTTCGGACCACCGCACCACCCGGGCGTACACGAACACCGCGAGCCCGGCCGTCGCGACACCGAGAACCAGGGTGAGAAACGCGTTCCCCTGTACCGCGCCCACGACCAGGCTGCCGACGAAGGCAACCACCGCGACGGCCACGAGCTGCTTCAACAGCCGCATGACGACTCCTCTGAGAGGTTCCCTGAGCTTCCGCGGCCGGAGCGCCGCGGCTACGTCGAGAACGCTAGGGATCCGGCGACCGGGAATCGTCACCGCGTGGTGGACACTCGCGGGTAGCTCGCACGGGGGACAAACGCCCCGCGCACGACCTCAGCCGGGAATCCGGGCCGCGATGGCGTCCAGCAGCGCGGCCAGGCCGAACTCGAACTCCTCGCGGCTGCCCACGCGGGACAGCTCTTCGGCGTGGGCGACCAGGACGGGGTGCCGGTCGGGGTCCAAACGCTCGTAGAGCCTCTGGCGCATCCGTTGCTCCTCCGGGTCGGCGGTGTCCACGCCTTGGCTGAACTGCACCGAGCCGATCACGAATGTCGCGAGCGCTGATGCCGTGGCGTAGGCATCCCGGACGCTCAGCCCGATGCCGATGAGCTGCCCGAGCCAGTACTCCATCCCGCTCAGCGAGCTCGGGCCCAGCCGCTCGGTGCCGCGCAGGAACGCGACCAGTCCCGGATGCGCGAGCAGGAAATCGCGGAACGAGTGCGACTGCCATTCCACGGTCTGCCGCCAGTCCAGGCCCTGTGGCGGTGGATTCAGGCCCTGTCCCACGGCTCGATCCATGGCGAGGACCACGAGTTCGTCCCGGCTGGTGACGTGCCGATACAGCGCGGCCTGACTGCACTGGAGCTGCTGGGCGAGACGGCGCATGGTCAGCGCGTCCGCGCCTTCGGAGTCCAGGAGGGACAGCGCGGCGTCGGCGATCAGATCGAGTGACAGCATCCGCCGACGCCGCGGGCGGTCATCGGCGTTCTCGGCCCGGGCCAGCCACCAGGCCGCGGTGCCGGCCCGGATCGGCGTGGCGTCTTCCATGTGCATCCACCCTCTTGCTAAGCGAACCGCGTTCACTTAGTCTAAGTGAACTGCGTTCGCTTAGACTACGCTAGCGAAGGGACAGTCATGCTCGCCGTGAGGAACACCGAGTCCGGGATCCGCGCCGTCACGGTCGACGAACCGTCCGGTCCGGGCGTGCGGCTGCGCATCGCCTCTGCCGGAATCTGCGGCACCGACGTGTCGTTCGCCGCCATGGGGCTGCGCGGCTTCACGTACGGGCACGAAATGGCCGGCACCACCCCGGACGGCCAGGTCTGGGCGGTCGAACCCTCGCTCTACTGCGGCAACTGCGCCGAGTGCGCGAGCGGCAACGTCCAGCGCTGCGACGCCGAGGGGCACGGTGTGCTGGGGATCTTCCGGGATGGCGGCATGGCCTCGGAGATCGTCGTCCCGGAGTTCACCCTGCTCCCGCTCCCCGGCGGGCTGCCGGTGGAGGACGCGTGCCTGGTCGAGCCGGGCTCGGTGGCCTGGCACGGGGTAGGCAGGGCCGGACTGGTCGCCGGGGAACGCCTGGCCGTCGTGGGCGGCGGATCCATCGGGCTGCTGGCCGCCGCGGCCGCCCGCCGGATGGGATTCGAGGTCGACGTCGAGGCGCGGCACGAACACCAGAGACGCGCCGCCGACAAGCTGGGGGCCGGGCGCCCGCACGGCCGGTACGACGTGGTCATCGACACGGCCGGCGGCCCCACCGCGCTGACCCGATGCGCCGAACTGGCCCGGCCGGGCGGCCGCGTCGTGGTGGTCGGCGTGTACTTCGAGACCGCCCCGGTCCCCGGTTCGGCGAGCCTGGTGAAAGAGCTCACATACATCAACGCCATCGCGTACGACCACCGCGACGGCCGCCGCGAGTTCGCCGACGTGGCCGCGATGCTGGCCGAGCAGCCGGAGATCGCGGAGACCGTCATCACGCACCGGTTCCCGCTGGCGGAGGCGACCGAGGCGTTCCAGGTCGCCGCCGACCGGTCCACCGGCGCGATCAAGGTAGTCCTGCACCCATAACTGATCAAGGTGACAAGGGCTCTATCTCGCGTGCCTTCATGACACTTCGTACCTAAGGAAGGGCCGATGGAAATCACCGCCGCCGTGGTCCGCTCGTTCGACCACCCGCCCCGCTACGAGTTGTTCGATCTGCCCGCGCCCGCCGACGAGGACGAGGTGGTCCTCGACGTGCTCGCGGTCGGGCTGCACCCCCGGGTGCGCACCGGAGCCTCCGGCCGGCACTACACCAGCACCGGCAAGCTGCCGATGGTCCCCGGCGTGGACGGCGTCGGCCGCCTCCCGGACGGCCGTCTGGTCTACTTCGTGGCCGACGACGAGCTGACCGGGCCGATGGCCACCCGCACCGTGGTCGACGCGCGCCGGTGCGTCCCGCTGCCGGCCGACGCGGACGTGGTCAAGCTGGCCGCCGCGATGAACCCGGCCATGTCGTCCTGGGTCGCGCTTCGCCGGCGGGTGCCGATCCGGCCCGGCCAGTCGGTGCTGGTCCTGGGCGCCACCGGCAACGCCGGTCAGATGGCGATCCAGGTCGCCAAGCGGCTCGGCGCCGGGCGGGTGGTCGGCGCCGGACGCGACAAGGACCGCCTGGCCCTGCTGCCGGGGATCGGCGCGGACGCCACGGTCGCCCTCACCGACACCGCCGAAACAGACACCGCCGGGCCCGGCACCACCGAGGCCGACGCCGCGTTGGCCGAGGCGGCCGCCGAGGTGGACCTGGTGATCGACTACCTGTGGGGCAGGCCGGCCGCCTCCGCGATCATGGCGCTGCTGATGGGCCGCGCGGACCGCAGCCGCGAGCTGAACTGGATCCAGATCGGCTCGATGGCCGGTCCCACCATCGAGCTGCCATCCGTGGCACTGCGCTCGGCGAACTTCCGGCTGCAGGGCAACGGCCAGGGTGCCGTGTCCACCCGGGCGTACCTGGAGGAGCTGCCGTCCCTGGTGGACGAGATCGACCACGGCGGGATCGCGGTCACCGCCCGGGCGGTCCCGCTGGCCGACGTGGAGTCCGCGTGGCGCGCGCCCGAGGTGGCCGGCGTCCGCACCGTGCTGGTCACCGGGGAGGTCTGAGCCATGCCCGACCTTCACCTACACCGCACCGCACGACGGTACGGCGTTTGCCCACCTCCCCTCCCCTGCTCGGCGAGGGTCTGGACGACCGTGCGTTCGCCCCCCGGATTGCGGGTACGTGAGCCCGGGGGGCTCGAGCATCCATGACGACCAGGGGGACGTCTCATGACTGAGCACATTCTGGAGCCGGCGGCGCAGGAGATCGCGGACGCGACCTCGAAGCCCCCGTTCCTGTACGAACTGGGCCCCGAGGGCGCCCGGAAGGTCCTGGACGACATCCAGGCCGCCCCGATCGACAAGCTCGACGTCGAGGAGAAGTGGATCACCGTGCCGGCCGAGGTCGGGGACGTACGGGTCCGCATCATCAAGCCCCCGGGCGCCACCGGCACGCTGCCCGTCGTCCTGTACGTCCACGGCGGCGGCTGGATCCTCGGCAACGCCGGCACGCACGACCGGCTCGTCCGCGAGCTGGCCGTCGGGGCGAAGGCCGCCGTGGTCTTCGTCGAGTATGACCGCTCGCCGGAGGCGCGCTACCCGGTGGCGATCGAGCAGGCGTACGCCACGGCCCGCTGGATCACCCGGGACGGTGCCGCCGAAGGGCTCGACGCCGCACGCCTCGCGGTCGCGGGCGACTCCGTCGGCGGCAACATGACGGCCGCCCTGGCCATCCTGGCCAAGCAGCGCGGCGACGTGAGGTTCGTCCACCAGTCGCTCTACTACCCGGTCACGGACGCCGCCCAGGACACCGGCAGCTACCGGGAGTTCGCCAACGGGCCCTTCCTGACCGCCAAGGCCATGGCCTGGTTCTGGGACGCGTACCTGCCGGACCACGACCGTCGCGCGGAGATCACCGCCTCACCACTGCGGGCGAGCCTGGAGGACCTCAACGGGTTGCCCGAGGCGTTCGTGATCGTGGACGAGAACGACGTGCTGCGGGACGAGGGCGAGGCGTACGCGCGCAAGCTCCTGGCGGCCGGGGTGCGCACGACGAGCCTGCGTTACAACGGCATCCTGCACGACTTCATGATGCTCAACCCGCTCCGGCAGACCGCCGCCACCACCGGCGCCGTCGAACAGGCCATCCATGTCCTGCGCAAGGCCCTCGGCACGACCTGACGCTCTCACCGCACCCGCCACGTGCCGAGTGCGGCGTATGAGTTCGATGAACGTGGATCTTGACCGTGTCTGCGTTCTTTGCTGATGCCGAGCGTCTTGCCATCGTCCGTCTCGTCCCACCTGTCCGTACTGCGCGACGCCGGCCTGCTGGCCTCCCACCGCCGGGGCCAGCAGGTGCTCTACCAGCGCACCCCGCTGGGCGATGCACTCGTCCAGCAGACCGACACCGCTCAAGACGCTTCAGACGCGGCAGACCGACACCGCCTAACGCGTGGCGATCGCTCGGGTACGAACGCGCCGCCCGTCCGGCAACATACGCACTAGAACGGCCGCCACAGTCGCCGTGACGAACGTGAATATCGACGACATCGCCAACGCATGCCCGGCCGCCGCGGCCGAATCCCTCACCGAGGTGTCGAACGACCGGAAGAACACCACCCCGATAACCGCGACCCCGAGCGCCGCGCCGATCTGCTGCGCGGTCGACAACACCCCCGACGCGATCCCGGCGTCCTCCGGATCTATCCGCGTCAGAACCGCGTTGAGCGACGGCGTGATGACCAACCCCCCGCCCGCGCTCTGCACCATCAGCGTCGGAATGACAATCCACGGCTCAAAAGGCAGCCCGTTACCCAGCACGATCGCCGTGGACGCGTACCCGACGGCGAGCACTATGGCCCCGATCTCCAGAACCCGCCGCCCGTACGCGGGGATGAGCCTGCTGGCGATCATGCTGAACACGAAGAACGTCACCGCCGCCGGCGTGTACACCAATCCCGCTCCGAGAGCCGACATCCCCAGCCCGTCCTGAAGCGATATTGAGAGCACGAGATAGTACGACGTGATCACCATGTAAATCACGAGCACCAGCACAATCCCGACGGAGAACGACCGCGCCCGAAAAAGCGACATCCTCACCAGCGGATCACCGGCTCTCCGCTCAAGGAGCACAAACACAAAGAGCATCACAGCGCTCCCACCGATTCCGGCCCAAGCCCACCAAGGCCACCCCTCGTGCTGCGCCTGAATCAGCGGAAAGGCGAGCAGGAACAGCGCGACGCTGAGCACCACAACACCCCGCACGTCCAGCCTGCGAGCCAGCGCCGCTCTGGACTCCGGCAGCCGCCTGGCCGCGAACGCGATCGCCGCCACCCCCACCGGAACGTTGATCCAGAACACCGGCCGCCACCCCGACCCGAACAGATCGGCCCCGATCAACAGCCCGCCGATGAGCTGACCGCCGATCGTCGCGAGCCCGACCACCACTCCCAGCACCCCGAAAACCCGGTGCCGCTGTTTCTCCGGCACCAACACCGCGATGACGGCGTACACCTGGGGCAACATCAACGCCGCCCCCAATCCCTGAACGAGTCGCGCCACGATGAGCACGCCCGCCGACCACGCCACCGCGCACGCGACCGACGCCAGCGTGAACGCCGCCATGCCCGTGATGAAACCCCGCTTCCGCCCCCGCAGATCGCCGATCCTGCCTCCCGTGATCAGGAACACCGCGTAAGTGAGCTGATAACCGGCCAGGATCCACTGCAGTTCACCGTCGGACGCACCCAGGTCGGCCTGAATGGCAGGCCCGGCGACGATGACGATAAACGCGTCGAGCGTCGCCATGAACGCTCCCACCAGCACCACCGAAACGACTCCCCACGGCAGCCGCATTTTGTGTGCGTCGCCATTCATGAGTTCATCGCCCCCGCGAGCCGTTTGACGACTTCGGCGGCCATAACGGCCTGTCCCGAGGTCGAGAAGTGAATGCGATCCGCACTCAGCAGATCCGGGCGCTCGTTGACGGGGTGATCCCACATGTCCACCAGCACCACGCCGTGCTCAACGGCCAGCCGACGAGTGATCGCGTTGACCGCGCGAACCCGATCCCCCCAATCCCGAAATTTCGGTACCACGAATGCCTTGCCCAGCGTGAACACCGTCACCCGAGCCCCCGTACCGACCGCCGCCTCGAACAACCGCCGCAGCCCCCGCTCGATCGCCGCGAAGTCCGGCTCCGCGCGGAACAGATCGTTGGCCCCGCACGGCACGTGCACCAGATCCGGCCCGAACGCCACCATCCGCTCCACCTGCCCGGCCAGCGTGTCGGCGGTCGTCGCCCCGACCTGCGCGAGGTTCAGGTACGCCAGCTCGGGCTGAACCCGCCGAAGCACCTCCGCGACCCGATCGGCCCACCCGGCGTCCGCGTACCCAGGACTCGGATCCCCGGTTCCCGCCGACAAACTGTCCCCGACCACGGCGAACCGCCGCCACGGCGCCCCACGAAGCAGCTCCACGGCCTGCCCGACCGGCAGGCAGAAGGGATCGTTCTCTTCAACTCTCATAAAGTAACCGTACGATCGTTCGTACACTTATCGCAACCCATGGCAAAATGGTCCCCATGAGCGACACCACCCTGGGACCGGCCACCACCGACCAGCGCCTCCTGCGTGGTGCCCGCACCAGGCAGGCCATCGCCCGCCACGCGGTGGACGTCGCCTCACTCGACGGCCTGAACGGCCTCAGCATCGGCAAACTGGCCACCGACCTGGGCCTCAGCAAGAGCGGCGTCGCGACCCTTTTCGGAACGAAGGAGAAACTCCAACTCGCCGCCGTAGCCTCGGCCCGCGAAGCGTTCCTCGACGCGGTCGTACACCCCGCCTCGACAGCGGCCCCCCACGGCGCTGCTCGGCTGCGCGCCCTGACCGACCACTGGATCTCCTACGCCGAGACCCCGCTGTTCACCGGCGGCTGCTTCTGGGCGGCGAACCTGCCCGACTTCGACAGCCGCCCCGGCCCGGTCCGCGACGCCCTGTTCGGCCACCACCGCGACTGGGTGACCCTCCTCACCACCGAATTCCGCCACGCCGCCGAAACCGGCGAGAGTGCCCCCCTGGACCCCGACCTGACGGCCTTTCAACTCGACGCGGTGCTCATGGCCACCAACACGGCCCTGCGCATCGGTGACAACACGGCCGTCCCCAAGGTCCGCCGCATGCTCGAAACCTTCCTCACCCCTCAGTAGAGGGATCACGCCCGTAGACGACCCTCAAGAATTACGCAAGGTTTCTCTTAAGCAGTCGGCGCAGACACCCGAGGATCAGCTCCACCCGAACCACCAGCCTGCACAGCTCCAGCGGGCAGCTCCAATGCCATCCCCCCGGAGGCGTTCCTGGCGCCGGGCAGGGGATCCACCGTGCGGCTGCTCCTGGGGATGAAGCCCTGACCGAACCGGGCTCGCGCCGGCTCATCGAGTGCGCGCAGATCGGCGTTGACGCCCTCTTCGGCGCGGCCCGTCGCGAGCGAGGCGCGGGTGCGGCGGAAGGCCTCTCCCATGCCTTCTTCCGCGGCCAGCGCTTCGAGCGTGCCGTCGCTCAGTTCGCGGCAGAAACCGGCGATCGTGCGGGAGATGTCGTCGTGTGCCAACAGTCTGTCCTTCGCGTCGCTCAAATGGGATCGCCGGGCACGGGTCCGGCGTTACCCGGGTCGCCCCCGCCGCGGCTGCACGGCAGGCCATAGCTGAACGCGGGCGCGGGTGTCGGCCTCGCTCTTGTCGTGGCGGTCACAGCCGGCGTCGGCGCGCGCGGCCCTCCCGGTCCACATCCGCGCGGCTCGGCCGCCGCAGCAGCCGAGCTGGTCGGTCAGCGGCTCAAGTACGGCTGAGCCGGCGCTGCTCGTCGCGCGGGTCGATCAGGGCGTAGACAGCTCCAGTGGTCAAAGATCTCCTTCTCCCGGCTGGAGGTGTCAGGTGAACCGCCCCGACTTTGATGGAGACCTCAACGGTTGATTCCGACGGGTTCGTTGGGTTGGTAGAGAGCTTCAATGGTGACTCCGCACGCCCGGTGCCGGGCAGATGAGGTGCTGATCACGGCGCATACCGGTGGCGGGCCCGCGGCCTGCCGGGCGTGCGGCACATCCTCCTCGCGGGTGCGTCGACACCCCGCCGGTCGCCCCCTTCCGCGAGTTGCTCGCCGAGGCGGGACACGTCTTCGCCAGCCCGTGCGAGGCAGCCGATGCGCTGGAGGCCATCCTGGCCGGCGGCCGGAGCGGATAGACCTGAATCGTCCTGAACGGACGCTCCCCTTACCCGGCGCGATTCCCCGACGTGACCATAAACGCAGAGGGTGGATAATCGCCGAGGCCATCAAGGCCGACGAAAGTCCAGCTCAGACACGGTTCGGTGGCTCATCACGCAGTTCACTGATCCCACGCCCCTTGGAATCATTCATCTAATCGGGCCGCGTTGCTCTCTAACAGTCCCGAGCGCCTTGAACATTGATCCCTCAGGCCAGGTGCGCCTCCACAGGAGACGCACCCTGGCGTCAAAGTGCGGGGTCGGGGTTGCGGCGCGTGATGTGCAGGTGTGTGGCGGCGCTGGTGCTGACCTGTTCGATGCAGTGGTAGCCGTCGAGGCCGCCGTTCAGGTTGTCGAAGAGGCGCTCCCCGCCGCCGATGAAGATCGGGGCGATGACGAGGTACATCTCGTCGATCAGCCTGGCCTGCAGGAATTGCCGGATGGTGGTTGCCCCTCCGGCCAGCAGGACGTCCTTGCCGTCGGCCGCGTTGAGGGCGAGCTTCAGCGCGGCTTCGGGGCCTTGGTCGACGAAGTGGAAGGTGTTGCCGCCTTCCAGATTGAAGGCGGGCCTGGGGTGGTGGGTCATCACGAAGACGTCGTTGTGGTACGGCGGGTTGGGGCCCCACCATCCTGTCCATGAGTGGTCTGGCCACTCGCCTCGGATCGGGCCGAACATGTTGCGGCCCATGATGGTGGCGCCGATGCCTTGCTCGGCCAGCTGGATCCGGTCGTTGTCCAGGCCCTCCACACCGCCGTCGAGGCCTTGCGCCGCTCGTACGGCACGGGTGGCGAACATCCAGTCGTGCATGCCGTCCACGCCGTCGCCGAACGGGGCGTCCAGGCGCTGGTTCGGACCGGCGGAGTAGCCGTCCAGGGAGAGCGTGAAGTTGTGTACGCGCAGCTTGGGCATGTCAGTGCTCCTTCGTGAACGGCCCCGGCGACCGTGCCTGGTATCCTGCGGTAGCGAATGTATCCGGCGGTATCTGATGTATCCGGCGGAAACATGGGTATAAGTTAGACACAGACATTGAGAGAACGCAACCCCGCCCGAGCGAGAGCAGGACCCGACATGTCGAGCTCCCCATTGCCGGATGCCTCCCGGCTTCTGTGGTCGAAGACCAGCAGCCAGGACAGGCGCCCCCCGCTTTCCCACGACAAGATCGCGCGAACCGCGATCGGCATCGCCGACGCCGAGGGCCTGGACGCCGTCTCCATGCAACGCATCGCCGCCGACCTCGGCTTCACGAAAATGGCGCTGTATCGCCATGTCAGCAACAAGGCGGAGCTGCTCGCGATCATGATCGACATAGCGGTGGGCGAGCCGCCCGCCGTCTCGGCGGTCCCCGGCGGCTGGCGTCCGCGCACCGAGCACCTCCTCCAGTGCCTGGCGGAGACGTGGTCTCGCCATCCCTGGCTACTCGGAGCCACTGTCGGCGAACGGCCGATGGGACCCAACGAAGTGGCCTGGACCGACCGGGCGGTCCAGGCACTGTCCGGCACCGGCCTGGGCGGCGACGAACGACTGGCGACCGCCTTCATCTTGTTCGCTCACATCCGCAACACCCAGTCCATCGCCACAGCGGGAACTCAGCCCTGGGCCTCAGGCGGACGCTTCGCCCCCACCCTGACCGAGCTGCTGCACAGCAGGCGTGATGAGTTCCCCGCACTCGCCGAAGCCGTCTCCGGTGGCGCTGACGCCTTGACGGACAACGCCCGGCGCTTCGGCCTCGACCGCATCCTCGACGGCCTGGCCGCCCTCATTGCGCAGCGGACATGACCGCGCCGGCACGCCCACTGCTGCGTCCTCATCGTCGTCTGACCGCACGCCACAGCCGTGGCATCCCGCGACGCGCACAGGCTTCCGGAAAGGATCGGATCGGGTTTGGCGCTACGTGGCGCGGTAGAGATCGCGTCGTGAGCAGTTTCCGCCACTGGCCGTTTGGCCTCATGAGAGGCATAGGCGGTGGTCGTCGGGTATGTGGGCGATCAACGAGCTCGGCGCACAGGTCGGCATCGCCGGCCAAGTCGACGGCGGGACGGCCAACGGTGACGATACCGCGCAGCAGTTCCCGTGCCTCCGACAGGCTGAAATGCCCAGCTCGATCATCGTGGGGGCAATGTCGTGCCATCCCTCACGCAGTCGGCTGGTGATCAGGAACCGGCCGCCAGGGGCACCTATCACCAGTTCGGCCACATCGGCGGGATAGGTGACGTTGTCGAGTACCACCAGCCAGCCGGTATGGGCGGCCAGCCACCGCCGCGCCCACGCCGCCCGCTCCTCCAATGCCGCCGTCGGGACAGCGCGAGCCATCTCCGGCACCAGCATCGCGGCCAGATCAGCAAGACCCACGGTGAGATTGGCCGCCGAATCAGCGTTGATCCACCACGTCAAGACATGGTCACGGGCATGCTGGTGCGCCCAATGCGCGGCCAGCGTGCTCTTGCCCACCCCACCCAGCCCGTGCACCGCCTGAACCACGGCCCCACCGGTGCAGGCCAACGCGGCATCCAACTCCGCCAGCTCCGCTGCACGGCCGACGAACAGCGCCGTGCGCAACGGCGGCGCAGGCGGCACACCCTGCGGCGGCTCCACATCCTCCGGCCTTGGCAGCCGCACCGCCAAATCCCCATCGCCCACATGCGTGGATGAGCCGATGATGTCGCCCCCAGCGGCCATCGCCCCGGTACCAGCCGCCTCCACCCGCCCGAGGCCCTGCCCGTCCGCCTCTTTGGGAGGCGGGTAACGGCGGCGGGTCACGATGTCGCCGGGTCGTCCCCGGTGACATCGGTGCGGGAGCTACGAACATCACCGCCCGCAACCGCGCCATCCCCCGACGCAGCTACCCGCACCGAACCGGCCGGTCCGCAATCCTCCGTCCCGCGCATCGTCAGCCACGCCAGCAGACCACCACCCGCCAGTACGAACGCCACCGTCGCCGCCAGGCCACGCAACACCCCACTGCTGGGTCAGCATCCCCGTAGCCACATTCACCACCGCGCCGACTACCACACCCGCCGCAGCCGCGATCGCCTGCCGCCTGCAGCGCTCACAACCGCCTCCCAGCAACAACCTCCATTGGGCGACACGCCCGCCATCCACCGAATTGTTCCCCCGCGTTCGCCCCTGATCCATCGCCACTTCGCCGCACCTGGCCGATATCGTCCGGGCAGGTAGACGTTTCTGAACGCCACGGAGGTGCGGGGATGGCGAAGAGACCGCCGAAGGGACTACTGGCGTCGACTCGTCCAGGCATACCTCGCGGCCGAAGAGGGATGCTTCGCTGTCCGCAGCCAAGCTGCCCGCGAGTTCATCCGCCTCGACATCCACCGGCGCCCGACATCCGAGGGTCCGCTGGTCGACCGACGCGTCCCCGACGACAGGAAGCCCCGCGGTACCTACGCCTTCATCAACAATGCCGGCCAGGCGAACGTGCTTGCCAACGCCTCCCGTCACCGCGAGCTCTACCCCGATGTGGAGTTCGCCGAGCCACAGCCAGCCGCTGGCGCCGGGCGGGTCTTCGCCTACGTGCGGGTCTCCTCCCGTGACCAGAACCCTCAGCCGCAGATCGACGCGATCGGGGCCTCCGGCTACGACCTGATGTTCACCGAGAAGCTCTCGGGCAAGCATGGCGTCGACCGGCCCGAATGGCGCCAACTCCTGGCGATCGCGGGCCGAGGCGACACCGTGAAGTTCTGGAAGTCCGACAGGCCGCACACGTCCTGACCACCGTCAACGACCTACGCGAACGGGGTATAAAGGTCGTCTCCCTGACAGAGAGCTTCGACCTGGACACTAAGGAAGGTCGGTTCATGTTCACTGTCCTGGCCGCCGCGGCCGAGTACGAACTCGAGCTTCGCGCCGAGCGCCAGGCCGACGGAATCGCCGCCGCCGCACGCCGCGAAGCCGAAGGACACATGCTGCCCGGCAAGAAGAAGACAGGTCGGCCCCGCGTCATCGGCCCGGCCGAGCTCGCGACCCTCCGCCGCCTTATAGACGACGGCGTCTCGGTCACCGAAGCTGCCCGCACCCTGAAGATTTCACGCTCCACCGCCTATGCCGCCATCGCCGCTAACCCG
Source organism: Nonomuraea sp. CA-143628 (assembly GCF_050942315.1). Lineage (NCBI taxonomy): Bacteria > Bacillati > Actinomycetota > Actinomycetes > Streptosporangiales > Streptosporangiaceae > Nonomuraea > Nonomuraea sp. CA-143628. The sequence goes on along the minus strand of NZ_CP192072.1, from coordinate 2,941,854 downwards.
GCCTGACCCGTTCCCACAGTTTCTCCCGGTCTCCGGCAAGGTGCCCCCGGACATCTCCGGTCGCGTCCTCAGTGAGCTGCCTGCGAGAGCCCAGGCGTAGCATGCCCGACATGACGTCATGGGCTGACGAGAGCATCCACCCGTTTCGTATCGACGTACCCCAGAGCGAGCTGGACGATCTCCACGAACGTCTCGACCGCACCCGCTGGCCCGACGAGTTGCCAGGTGTGGGCTGGTCATATGGTGTCCCACGCGACTACCTCAAGGAGCTGGCGCACTACTGGCGGCACGTGTACGACTGGCGGGCCGCGGAGGCCGAGTTGAATCAATGGCCGCAGTACACCACCATGATCGACGGCGCGAACATCCACTTCGTCCATCTCCGCTCGCCCGAGCCGGATGCGACCCCCCTGCTCATGACGCACGGCTGGCCCGGCTCGATCGTCGAGTTCACCGATGTGGTCGGCCCGCTCACTGACCCACGCGCGCATGGCGGCGACCCGGCTGACGCGTTCCACCTGGTGCTCCCGAGCATCCCCGGGTTCGGTCTGTCCGGACCTACGACGCAACCGGGATGGGAATTCAAGCGAGTGGCCGCGGCGTTCGCCGAGCTAATGGCGCGTCTCGGATACGCACAATACGGAGTACAGGGCGGCGACTGGGGAGCCGCCATCTCCCGCGAGCTCGGCCGTACCCGACCCGATCGGGTCATCGGTGTCCATCTGAACCTGCTGCCGGATTCTTTCCAGGCCCAAGAACCCGACGCGGACGAGTTGACGGCGCTAACCCCGAACGAGCGCGAGCGCACGCTGGCCTCCTGGGAACGCATCAAAGCGTGGAGCCGCGAGCGTCAGGGCTATGCCGACCTCCAGGCCACCCGGCCGCAGACCTTGGCGTACGGCCTGACCGACTCGCCGGTGGGCCAGCTGGCCTGGATCGCGGAAAAGTTCAAGGAGTGGACGGACTCCAAGGACAGTCCGGAGGACGCCGTCGACCGCGACCGGATGCTGACGAACGTGATGCTCTACTGGCTGACGGGCACAGCTGGCTCCTCGGCCCGCATCTACTATGAACGGGCGCACGCCGACTACTGGGGCACGCCCCCTGAGCCATCGACGGCGCCGACCGCGCTGGCCGTCTTCCCGCAGGACAATTTCATCCCGCTGCGGCATATCGCGGACCGCACGAACACCATCGTGCAGTGGACGGAGTACGAGCGAGGCGGGCATTTCGCAGCGATGGAGCAACCGGAGCTTCTTGTCAGCGACGTCAGGACGTTCTTCCGGAACCTCCGCGAGACCGCACCCAAGTGATTGGCGCTGGTGGTGGCTTCCAGAAGATGGGCAGGTTCCCGAGCGCACCACTCCGATGGGACTTGCAGGAGTGCAGGGCCACTGACCGGGTCAGTTTCTGGTGATGGGGTTCACACGGCCTTGTCGAGGGTCTCGGAATCGATCTCGGCCAGGGCGGCGTCGAAGGCAGCGGGTTTGATGGCCAGGTCGTCGGTGGGTAGATGCCGAACCGGTTGATGTGCTCGGTGAGGTAGGGCGACAGCTGAGCAAGGAGTTCGGCCGTTCACCACCTGGGCGGCAGGACAGCGATCAGTACAGCACGACCACCATCCAGCACGGCCAGGACGGAGAACGCGGCAGCGCGGGAGATGGGCGTCCGGCCGAACATGCCGAGCAGCACGTACGGCAACGATTCAGCGATCGCCACCCAGCCCAACTATCTGGGGTTGGATGTTATGCCGGGCCGGGTGGATCAGGGCTGGCCAGCGATGGTCTGACAGCGTGGTTGCCGGTGATAACTACAGGTTCTCCAGGGAGGCGAGGAGGCTGTCGCCGGGGCGGTAGCGCCGGGTGCCGACACTGGGAGGCGCGGTTCGGGCCAAGGCCTTCTCCTTGGTGGCCAGGTCGGCGTGCAGGTAGATGTCGGTCGCTTTGGTGCCGGCGTGGCCGAGGCGTTGCTGGTGGCGATGCTGTTGTTCCGGTCGGTCTCGAGATGGTCCAGGAAACCACGTGGTCGTGGGACTGATGTGTCCGAGGTAGGTCGACAGAGCCGGCAGCAGGTGCGCGACGTCTGCTCCGGTGGCGTACCCGTTCGCCATGGTGGTCACCGCGAAGGTGTGCCTGAGGTCGTAGAGCCGCGGCTTGCCCGTCCCGGCAGGGGCGGTGATCGCCGCGGTCTTCAGCACACGGGCGAAGGCCGTGCTCGCGCTGGTGTGGTTCAGGCGGGTGCCGGCGCAGGAGACGAAGAACGCCGCGGTGGATGGATGCGGACACAGTTCGTCGCGCCGCGCCTGGTAGGCGGCGAGGTGGATGGATGCGGACACAGTTCGTCGCGCCGCGCCTGGTAGGCGGCGAGGTGCTCGGCGGTGCTGGAGTGCAGCGGGACCAGGCGGCATTTGCCGAACTTGGTGCCCCGGATCAGCAGGATGAGGCTGCCCAGATCCACATCACCGCGGTCCAGGCCCATCGCCTCGCCGGTTCGGATGCCGGTGGCGGCCATCAGACCGATGAACGCCTCAATGGTGGCGGCGCAGCGGGTTTTTGAACCTCCGGGCCGCTTGCAGCATCGCGGTGATCTCCGCCGGTGAATACAGATGGGGCTCGCAGCGGTCCCCTGTGCGTGGGAGCAGGGCTGTCGGCGGGACCTCGGTATGGGCGTCGAAGGCGGCCTGGAACCGGGCGAACTCGCGAATGACGGTCAACCGCGCCGCCCACCAGGACGTATCCGCCCCCGCCGGGGTGGTGGCCCACTCCACTGCCGCGGCAACGGTGACGTGGTCCAGCCCGCGGGTGTCACAGAAGGCGGCGAACTGACCGAGCATCCGGCCCTCGACCTTGAGTTTGTAGCCCAGGCTCCGGCGAATCGCCAGGTAGCGGTCAACGGCCTCACGCAGCGTCGTCATCGCCGACCGCCATCGGCCAGGGCCGTTGCGCAGCCAGTCGGCCAGGGCGCCGCCGACGTCGGACGGAAGCGGCATCCGGTCGATGCGGCCGCCTTTGCCCCGAACCGTCAGTTCGCCGCCGCCGCGCCAGTCGATGTCTTCCAGGCGCAGCCGCGCGACCTCCACCGCCCGCAGCCCCAGCCGGGCCATCAGCAGCAGGACCGCGAAGTCCCGCCGCCCGATCGCCGTGGACCGGTCGCACGAGGCAAGCAGCGTGGTGACTGCCTCGTCATCCGCGCCGACCGGAATCCCGCTCAGCTGCCAGCCGGCAACCGACGGCACCACCGGCGACAGGTCACGGTCGATGTCGCCTGCCGCGAACAAGAACCGCAGCAGCGACCGCAGACCCGAGGTCAACGGCTTCATCGAGCTGGTCGCGTAGTGCCGCGACATCTCCAGCACGAACGCCGTCACCGCTTGCGGAGCGATCCGGTTCAGTTCCAGCCGTCCGCCTTCGACCTGGGCGATCAAGAACTTGGCGGCCCAGTGCAGACGCAAGTCCGCCGTCTGCTCGCCGAGCCGACGCTCACGCTTCAGCCAGCGGCGATACCTCTCCAGCACCGCATCGACCGGACCCAGGGCGCGCGGCTCTTCGGCCGGGACCAGCCCAAGCCCGCGCAGCTAGCCCAGCATCGGCCGCAGCGAGCCAACCGTCCGCCACCGTCGACAGCCGCCAGCTCGCCGCGCCGCGACAAACGCGGCGATCCGCTCGGCACCCAGCTCAGCGGGAGCCACGCCCTCCTGCTCCAGCCAGCGGCTCAGATGCGCCAGCACATACGCGTGCCCCTGAGCGGTCCGGATGAAGGAGACGGTGAAGCTCCGGTGTTATGACGTCAATTCACCAGCCGCACCATCATCAGCCAGCACTGATCCATCCAGCCCGGCATAACATCCAACCCCAGATAATTGGCCTTATGCCGGGACCGGCATAAGGCCAAGAAGGTCAACGGCCGCAAGCGGTTCATCATCACCGACACCACGGGCCTGCTGATCACGGTGGCAGTGATGGCGGCGAACTGGCAGGACCGCGACGGTGCCAAAACTGCGCTGCTGTCGGCCTACCTGACCACCCCGATCCGGCACGTCTTCGCCGACCAGGGCTTCGCGGGGCGGCTGGTGGACTGGGCGCGCGGCACGCTGCGCACCACTCTGGAGATCGTGCGCAAGCCCGCTGACCAGCTCGGCTTCAGCGTCATCTCCCGCCGTTGGGTGGTGGAGAGGACGCTGGCCTGGCTGACCGCCTGCCGGCGATTGGCTCGTGACTACGAACGCGACCCCGCCGTCTCCGAAGCGATCATCCGCTGGGCTGCCATCGCCGGTATGGCGCGCCGCCTCACCCGGAGTGGCCCTGCTCGGCGACAGGCCAGAATCGTCTGCGACTAGCCAAGATCATTGATCTCAAACACTCACTGACACCCCGGCCGAGACAGGGCGCTACACGTACACGGTCGAGTGGGCGGGAAACGCCGGATACACTCCCGCGCAGGCCAGTCACGAGATGCAGATTCAGGAGTGGACCGAATAATCGTTCACCCCGGCTCGCGACGCCGCGGGACCGCCCCGTGGCGGGGCGGTCCCGCGGCGTCGCACCGCGCGTCATCTCCAGGCTCAGGCCGCGGAACCCGGCCATGGCGCTCTCCAAAATGCGATTCGTCGATGAGGTTCAGGCGCGTGACGAGTTCGCCGTCGATTGCGTATCTGAGCATGGGATCGTCGTCCTGCGGGCCCAGGCGAGGCTCAGGGCGCACCCCCCGTAGGGGTCCCTTTTCTTGCATATCAGCACTGGGGTTTCAAGTAGGAAGAGTCCACCCAGCCGTGCCTTCCGTCGGCCGTGACAATCTCCCAGTGGCCAGCAGCGTTCTGCTTTCTGGAGTATGTGACGTCGGCGTCGTGGGGCAACTGCTCGACCGCTTCGTCGTATTGGTTGCGTAACCACAGATCGCGTGAAGCGACGCGATAATGATCGCATCCGGTCGCGGCCGACTGCACATCTGATTGGCGGGCCGATGTGGCAACATTCAATGCCACGATCATTCCCAGGAGCCCTAAAAGGCCTATCAACGCCCCGGAAATACCGATGATGATCGCGCGTCGGCGGAGAAATTCACGGATCTTGTGCGGCGGCTTGGCGTCCGACATTTCAGTCGGGCCCAGTGCCATGCCCCTGGCTTTGAGAACCTCCCCGATGGCCTGGAGCTCGGCCCCCTTGAACTCCCGGGAGCCCCCCTCGCTGCGAGACAACGTGGAAACGGACATTTCAACATTTATCCGCGCAAGCTCGCGCACGATGTCCGTTTGAGTCATCTTTGCGGCTTCTCGCGCTCTTCTTACTTCCTCTCCTGTCTGCCGGTTTACGACCGCCGAAGCGATGCCGTTTTCGTGAAAATTGTCCATTTCAAGCCCCTCCGTCAAGCAGCGACCCCTAACGAGAGCCCCCAGGCTAGGCGGCCTTTCAGCGATTTGCACACGCTTTCCGAATTTTTCTCGCGGAAAACGCTCGCCGATTCGGCGGAGATCCGTAAAGAATGCGGAGCGGTCGCACAAGCGATCCGGAACTTTATTCCGACACAACTCTCCTCGACAAAGGAGCAAGATCTTGCGTCAGAAAATCGCCACCCGCTTCCCGCTCAAGAGCGCGCTGATCCTGGGCATCGCCCTGGCCTCCCAGCTCGGCACGCCGGCAGTGGCCGCGACTGCGGCGGACACGCACTACACCCACCACACGACCTTGCAGAAGGACTGCGCGATCCACGAGAACTACCCCAAGCCGGATGTCCCCGATCGGACCTGGAGCAAGGGCAGCGGCAAGGGTGTGGGGGTGCGCTACACCTACAACGAGTACGCGATGGTCCTCGACTACGCCAAGCAGGAAAGCCCCAACTGGGGCTTCATCGCCAAGTCCTGCCTCGCCGACCCGTCCGCGCGCAGCCAGGGTGGCAGCGGCGCGCCGCTGCCCGATCTGCAGGCCATCGGGGGCGACAACCAGGTGAAGGCCGTTCCCATCAGCGCGGCGCACACCGGGTCGCCGACCGGCACGCCGATCCACCTCGGCTCCGTCGGCTCCTTCCGCAGCGAGCCGAGGTCCTTCGTGATCGGCAACCTACGCGCCGGCGACGCGCTCTACATCACCACCGCCACCTGCGGCCACCACGGCCCGGAAGAGTGGATCCTCGGGTACGCGCCAGCCGCAGGCCGCTGGGGCTACGTCGAGGCCATGCACCTTCCCGCCTGCCACTGACCTCCGACCCGCAAGGAGACATCCCATGCGAATGTGGCTCGCGACACCGCTCGTGATCCTCGCCATCGCCAGCCCCGCCTCGGCCGATCCCGCACCGAGGCACGTAGACAGCGACTACACGCTCTTGCGCAGCGCACCGGGCAGCTTCATGATCGGCACCGCGTACAAGCGCTGGTCCGTACGCGTCGACGGAGGGCAGCAGACCTACGCCTGGGCCCGCGTAGGCGGCAACCTGAACCGATGCTTCTGGATCTTCTACAACGCGACCACCGCAGGTGGGCGCACCATGTCGACGGCCTGCGGCACTCCTCGCAAGTATCCGAGCGGTGAGGAATTCAAGCAACAGTTCACCAACGGCATGATCGGCTCCAACGCGCAGGGCGACGATGGCCAACCCATCAAGCTCCACCCCCATGGCGCCTGCACGGTGCAGAACGGGAAGATCGACGGCTGGGGCAACGTCGAACCGTGGAGAGCAGTGTCCAGACCCTCCCGCAGGCTTACGGGAGCACTCACCGTCGGCGTCGACGGGACGGCGACAAGCGGTGACAATCAGGTCAAATGGCGGTACGTCACCCGCGACGGTGCCTACGCCTTGATCCACGCGACCAAGTACGGGGACAACGACGGCAAGGGCCACCAAGGCTGGTTCTTCATCCGGCGGGACTGCCTGCCCATCTGACCCGGCTGGCTCACGCTCAGACGGCGTAGCGGATGTGGCCGAGGAGGCCGCAGGCGGCAAATAGGCCAAAGGAAGGTCATCATCCGCCTGCATCCTGATATGAACAGGGGCCCGCCTAGCCGAACGGGGCTGGCGCGACGAGTGGCCCGGAGGAGTCTCACCTCCGGGCCACCCGGCAGGCCATGCCTTCTCCCTCAGGTCCGCGCCTCAGGGCCCAGCACCCGCTCCGGGGTGTCCAGCCAGATTTGCCGGCCCCCCGGAGTGACGGTGACGCCGAAGTCACGCCAACCCGGCTCGCCCCAGGACACCCACCGGGCGTACGCCTGAAGAACCTCATCCCACAACGGCCGGTCGCCAGACTGCTGGACGGCGATCCTCGAGCCCGGCCTGCACGTGACCGCGGCCCACGAGCGTGGCACATCAGGGTCGGACAGCCACATGCGCCACCATTCGCCGCCCTCGTCGGTGCCGCTGTTGGTGGTCGTGACGATCCCGGTCAGCGCGGACACGGTCAGGTCCAAGCCCGCGTTGATCTGGTCGAACGCCCGCGGGTCGAGCGCGGCTCCTTCGCCTCGGCGAGTCGCTGACCGTGATCGCATGGCTACGATACGAGGCGAGGAAGAGGTGATGCGGCCCACCGCGATCACCAGCACGTTCGCGGCGGCGACAGCGTCGCCGCCGCGAAGTGGGTCGCCTCAATTCCCGCAGGTGGCGAAAGGCCGGGACCGTCAGGCGATGCCGTAAGCGCGCGCGACGGTCTGGACGAGCTTCGTTCCAAAGGCGTCGGTGACGGCAACGCGGAGGGAGGCGAACGCCGGCGTACGCGGGTTCCGGATGGCGGCCGTCCAGCTGGATCCGGACGGTGTAACCGGAATCGGCCGCCACGACTTTCCATCGTCGAAGGACGCTTCCAGCTGTACGGACCTCACTTTCGCCGCGGCGCTGCCGGGATTGCGCTCCAGCCACATGGGCACCCTGGTCACCGTGCCGGGTTTAGCCTGGTTGAGGAGGTTGAGGTCGGCGGGGGTGAACCGCATCGCCGTGAGTGGCAGCGGCTGTCGCTCCGTGGTGTGCGCCGAGTCGAACTCCCACGTCGTCTCCACCGCCGTGGACAGTGCCGAGTGCGGGACCTGCCTGTGCATCGTCATGCTGAGCGTGTACCTGGCCGATTCCCGAGGCATGGCGGCGTTGAACGCGCAGGACGAGGCGTCGGCGATGTCGCAGCCGGACAGGTCGGCCTTGGCGAGCACCTGCCCGCCGGTGCTGACAGTCGCGGTACCGGTGGCCGCGCTGTCCGCCCCGGTGCGGCCCGCGACGCCGTCGGCGAAGAGCCGGCCGGCGTGGACGGTCAGGTCGTCACCGGTGCGAGCGCCGGTGGGGGTGCTCAGCGACGGGCCGGAGACCGCCGCGTTCCACACTTCCCGAGTGTGCCCGGGCTTCATGACCCTGCCCTGGTCGGAGACCACCGTGGTGCCGGTCTGCAGCATGCTGTCCCAGACGATCCCCGGCGTGCGGTAGTACGTGACGGTGCCCGGCAGGTTCACTTCGGCCAGGGTCGACTCGGCGAAGGCGCCCGGGGCATCGCCGAACCGCGGCGAGAAGGACGGCTTGGCCTTGACGGCGACTCCGAAGGCCCGGTAGGTCGCGGTCACCTTGGCGAGCTTGTCCCGTTCGGCGGTGTACGACGGGTCCTCGGGTAGCCCGCCGACGCGGTAGTCGGCCAGGTCGTAAACGTATGGATGCCCGGAGGGGTCCGTGCCGTCCCAGAGGGTCCTGACCATGTAACGCAGGCCGGCCTCCCGGACGGGGATGACGAAGAGGTCCTGCCGGATATCGAGGTCGGCGCCCCAGTTCACTTCCCACGACCCGTTGCCGAGCTGGACGAAGACGGAGGCACGGGGGGTCGCCTGCGGATCGTCGACCGCGAAGCGGACCTGCCGGGCCTGGCGGCCGTCCAAGATCACCTTCCGGTCGGCGTCCACCTTTAGAGCGGTGTGGGCGATAGTGATCTTGTCGGCGGAGTCGTAGATCTCGGCGTACAGGTTCCACTCGCCCTTCGGCAGCCTGATCACGCCGGTCGCGCCGGTGAAGACCCGCTGTCGCATCTCACCGGTCCCAGGGCGGTAGGCCTGGGTGAAGAGGTCGGTCACGTCGCCCTCTTTGCCGGTGGCGGTGAGTGTCACGTCGTACGACTCCGGCTCGACGTACGCGCCGGCCAGCGTGCGGATCGTCGTCTCGCCGGAGGTGGCGGTGATGGTTCCGGGGTAGTCGCCGGGCGCCTTGCCATCGGCGTCGATGGTCAGCGTGACCGAGGCCGTCCCTTTGGCGGGCACATCGAGTCGCCGGGTGGACAGTTTCAGCGTGCCGCCGTCGGCGGTGAGGTCGAGGGTGACGGGCGCGTCACCGGAGTTGGCGTACGTGATGGTTGTGGTCCGGCTCCGCCCGGAGCCGTCCCAGGGGAAGGCCGCCCAGACGTTGGCCTGATCGGCCAGGACCGGCTGGGTGACCGCCCGCGCCACATCCACCCGGCCCGCGCCCGCTTCGTACGGTGTCGCCCCGTCCATGGGCTTCGCGCTGCCGACAAGCGCGGCCTTGAGCTGTCGGCCGGTCCAGTCCGGGTGCTGTCCGGCGAGGATCGCGGCGGCTCCGGCCACGTGCGGGGCCGCCATCGAGGTGCCGCTGTGGGCGACGTACGGGCCGTCCGCGGTGCCCTCGGCGGCCGCGGCCATGATGCCCACGCCGGGCGCGGTGAGGTCTGGTTTGACCGCGTGGTCGCCTTCGCGCGGCCCCTTGCTGGAGAAGCCGGCCAGCCGATCCTCACGGTCGACGGCGCCGACGGTGAGCGCGGCGTCGGCGCTGCCGGGGCTGGAGACGGGAAGATCGCGGCGATTGCCCGAGGAAACCACGAACAGCGTGCCCGTACGCTCGGACAGCGTGTTCACCGCCTGCTCAACGGGGTCGAGTTCCGGGGTGTCAGGCGAGCCGAAGCTCATGTTGACCACCTTCGCCTTGACCTCGGCGGCGGCCCACTCCATGCCCGCCAGGACGGCGGAATCGCGCACGTACCGGCTGCCGACCTTGCCGATCGCCAGCTTGGCACCGTAGGCCACGCCCCGGTACTTCTCGCCGGCACCGGCGACGATGGAGGCGACGTGGGTGCCGTGCCCGACGGTGTCGCGCATGTCCGCGTCGTCACTGAAGTTCCGCTCCTGTACGACGACACCCTTCAGATCGGGATGGCCGGCGTCGTAGCCGCTGTCGAGCACGGCGACCGTGACCCCCTTGCCCGTCAGACCACGCTCCCAGGCCTGCGTCGCACCGATCTGCTTGACGCTGCGGTCGAGGTCGAAGGTGCGGCGGCCGTCGAGCCAGAGCTTCGTCTTCGCGGTGCCGAGAGCGCGGGTGCCGCCGGTCAGATCCTTCCACGTCTGGGCGGCGCTCACCTTCGGCACGCTGAGCGCGTTCATGCCGAGACCGAGCAGGCTCCGGGTCGTCCGGGCACCCGTGGGCGCCTGCGCGGACTGGATGATCAGCGGGATGTCGGACGTGCCGACGTCGTCATAACCCCACGCCAGGAGCTGGGTGATGTCGAACAACCGCCGATCCAGCAGGCCCTGCGCCAGCAGCGGCCGGGCGTCGGACGGGATCACGTACACGTGGCCGTCGATCACCTGCCGGGTGAAGCTCACCCGTCTGCCCAGCCCTGGCTCCACGCGCTGGTACGCACCGGTGACCACGACGCGGTCGCCGGTGATCAAGGTGACACCGCCTGGCCCGGCCGCCTCCGCGGGCGTCGCCGCGTGTGCGGGGGTCGCGCCGATCAGGACGGCCAGGACGGCACTTAACGATCTTCTGAGCATGGAGCGAGACGATACTACGTTGAACGTATATAGCCAACACCCCGCCCGCGCACGCGGACGGTTCTCAGGATCCGGACATCAGGTGGTCGGCGAACCAGTCGGCGACCAGCGCGTCGCGCTCGGCCGCGTGGTTGTAGAGCGTGCGCTCGCCATCGAGCCACGTGCGCAGCACCCCACTGGAACCGGCCGTTTCGACGAAGGGGGCCAGAGTCGCTGGGTCGCCGCAGAATGTAAATCCATATTCGCATTAAATGCGAATATGAGTTCACAGACTCAGTGCGAGCTCAGCAGGTAGGCCGTGACGGCTCGCCGCAACTGGTCGATCAGCTCCGGCCAGGGCAGGGGGCGGCGCGACTCCAGGTATTCACCGTGGATGATCCGGTGGGCGCAGGTCGCGTAGATCATCCGGTAGGCGAAGTCGATCGCCGCCTCGACGTCCGGGTGATGCCGCAGCGCCGGTGCCGCCAGCAGGACCGTGTCGCGAAAGACCTGGTTGCCCTGGACGCTGACGGCCGAACCGTGCGCGAGGACCGCCGGGTTCTGGGTGCCCAGCAGCATGAACACCCGCATCAAGGCGGCATGGGAGTGCAGCGACCCGGCCGCGCCCTCCACCGCCGCGGCGATCACCACGTCGGGAGGCGTCGCCGCCGACAGGTCGAGGTCGGCCAGGCGCCGGAAGAACTCCGCGGCCAACTCGTCGGTGAACCGGGCCTGGAGGGCCAGCAGCAGCCGTTCCTTGTCGCCGAACCGCCGGTAGACGCTGCCCACCGACACCTCGGCGGCCTCTGCGACCGCGACGACGGTCAGCGCCTCCGGTCCGCCCTCTTCCAGGAGGCGGATGCCGGCCTCGAAGATGCGATTCTGGGTCTCACGGCTGCGTGCCTGGCGGGCAACCGGCGTCGGGGACGCGTCGCTACTACTCACTGCGAAAGTGTAGCGAGATGGTTGACAACCTCAAGCGCAAAACCGGAATATTAGTTCACATCACCGTGTGAGGACCAAACATGACCGCACCTGCGGCGCACTTCAGCGAGGAGCACTCCGCCGAGATCGTCGCCGCGACCTTCGCCGACACCCCGGACCCGCGCTTGCGCGCCATCATGACCTCGCTCGTACGGCACCTGCACGCGTTCGTGAAGGACGTCGAGCCCACGATCGAGGAGTGGACGGCCGCGATCGGCTTCCTCACCGAGGTGGGCGCGACCTGTACGCCGGTCCGGCAGGAGTTCATCCTGCTGTCCGACGTTCTCGGCGTGTCCATGCTGGTGGAGACCATGAACAACCGCGCGGGCGAGGCCACGGAGTCCACCGTGGAAGGGCCGTTCCACGTCGTCGAGTCGCCACCGCGTGAGCTCGGCGCCGACATCGCGCTGGACGGGAAGGGCGAGCCGTGCCTGGTCACCGGCACGGTCAGGACAACTGATGGCACTCCAGTTCCCGGCGCCGCCGTGGACGTGTGGCAGGCCAACGCGGACGGCTTCTACGACGTACAGCAGCCCGATCGCCAACCCGAGCGCAACCTGCGCGGGCTGTTCACCACCGACGACGAGGGACGCTTCTGGTTCCGGTCGATCGTGCCCCGGCACTACCCGATCCCCTCCGACGGGCCCGTCGGCCGGCTGCTCCAGGCGACCGGGCGCCACCCGAACCGGCCCGCGCATGTGCACTTCGACGTCCGGGCCACCGGCTTCCGCCCCCTGGTCACCCACCTGTTCGTCGCGGACACGCCCTACATCGACTCCGACGCGGTCTTCGGCGTGAAGGACAGCCTCGTACGCGAGTTTCCCACCGTCGACGACCCCGTCCGGGCGGCCGAGGCCGGCCTGCCCAACCCGTTCCGTACCGTTCACTTCGATGTGGTGCTCCGTCCTGAGGAGCCCCGGCCGTGACCCCGTTCACCTACCACGCCCTGCCGATGCGGGTGGTCTTCGGCGTCGGCGCCGTGAAGTCGCTGCCCCAGGAGATCGAGCGCCTGGGACACCGGCGGGCGCTGGTCCTCTGCGGCCCCGAGCAGGAGTCCACCGGCCGGATGATCGCCGACGCGCTCGGCGGCCGCTCGGCGGGGCTCCTGGCCGAGGCCCGCATGCACGTACCGCTGGAGATCGCCGACCTCGCCCGGGACCGAGCCCGAGCGCTGGGGGCCGACTGCTGCGTCGCCGTCGGCGGCGGCTCGGCGATCGGCCTGGGCAAAGCGGTCGCCCTGACCCACGGGCTGCCGGTCCTCGCCGTCCCCACCACCTACGCCGGTTCGGAGATGACGCCCATCTGGGGGCTGACCGAGAACGGACGCAAGCGCACCGGCCGGGATCCGCGCGTCCTGCCGGTCAGCGTCCTCTACGACCCCGAACTCACCCTCACCCTGCCCACCGCCCTGTCGGTGACCAGCGGGATCAATGCCGCCGCGCACGCCGTGGAGGCCCTGTACGCGCCCGACACCAGCCCGATCATCTCGCTGATGGCCGAGGAGGGCGTCCGTGCCCTCACCACCGCTCTGCCCGCCCTCGTACGCGACAACGGCGACCTCGAAGCCCGCGAGCAGGCCCAGTACGGAGCCTGGCTGAGCGGCGCCTGCCTCGGCGCCACCACGATGTCGCTGCATCACAAGCTGTGCCACAGCCTCGGCGGCACGCTGGGCCTTCCCCACGCCCCCACGCACACGGTCGTCCTCCCCCACGTTCTCGCCTACAACCAGCCGGGCGCGCCACAGGCCGTGGCCGCGCTGCGCCGCGCGCTCGGCGACACCCCGGACCCGGCGCGCCGCTTGTGGGAGCTCGCCGGCGAGCTCGGCGCCCCGCGGTCGCTGCGGCAGCTGGGAATGGCGGAGACGGACATCCCCCGGATCGTCGACGAGGTGCTCGCCGACCCGTACGCCAACCCGGTCGAGGTCACCGCGGAAGGTCTGACCGGGCTCCTGCGTACCGCATGGGCGGGCGAGCCTCCCGACCTCGATCACTCAGCCTGAGCGTTGAGTCTGCCGGCGGGCACTCGCTCGATGCGGGTCCAGCCCCGCCAGCCCCGCTCCTCCAGGATCGCCAGGATCCGCGCGGCGCCCGGTGAGGACTCGACCATGGCCGAGTCCATCAGGTCGACGAACCGGTCGTCGACGCCCTGGGCAGCACCCACCTCGCCGGCCTCCACAGCGCGAATCGCCAGGCGCTCCAGGATGTCGGCGATCTCGACGACCCGCGGATCGTTGGCCGCCCAGTCGAGTGGCCCGCTGAGAAAGCCGTACAGCCGCAGCATGTCCGGGTCGTCCAGCTGCTCGTGCTTCTTGGCGATCACGGCGTCGATCAGGTGCGGCACTTGGGCGGCGACCAGGATCCAGCTGTCCCGCTCCAGCTCGATGTACCGCTCGTCGACGCCGAGGCCGCGCAGCCGGTCGAGGTAGTCGACGACACTCCGCGGGAGCGCCAGGTGCTCTCCGGCGGCGAGCCGGGCGAGCCGTTCGCGAGTGCCCCGCAGCCGCCGGATCTCGGCGCGCAGTTCCTTGTCGATCTCCTGGACGCCATCGGCGAACTCCTCCGGGCCGGCGTCGAGGAGTTCCTGCACACGGGCCAGCGGTACGCCGGCGTCGGCCAGGGTGTGGATCCGGATCAGCCGCACGATCGCGGCGGTGTCGTAGGTCCGGTATCCGGAGCGGTCGCGTTCGGGCTCCGGCAGCAGCCCGATCTGGTGGTAGTGGCGTACCGCCCGCACCGTCACGCCGGCATACGCCGCAAGCTGGCTGATGGTGAGCATGATCTCAGACTGCCTCAGGCGATCTTCCGGCGCCAGGCGAGCGACGCGAACGCCCCACGACGCGATCCCGTCCCACCGGCTTCCTCTTGGCCAATCCTCTTGACCAATTCTGTTGACCGACGTATGTACATTCCTATGCAATCACTTTGGTCAAGCAGGTCCCACCGCCCTCACTGAACGCGTCAGCCCGCCGCTGCTCGATGGCCACCTGACCATGCGTGAATAGTGGAGTGGAAATCCCCCCATGTCTCACTCGCCGGTTTCTCCCGACGCGTTCACCTCCGCCTCCGGATCGATGTCCCGCCCGTCCCGCCGGGCCGTCCTGGCGGGCGCCGGTGCCGCCCTGCTCGCCCCGGCCGCACCGGCGAGGGCAGGCGTAGCGGAGAACGCCGGCAAGACAGCCGTCGCCTCCGGCACCGACTACGCCGTCGCACCCTCCCCCGACGGCCGCCTGCTCGCCCTCGACCTGCTCGGCGTCCTGTGGGTCTGCTCCGCCTCCGGGGGCACCGCCCGCAGGCTCACCAGCGATCTGTACGACATCGCCCAGCCCGACTGGTCCCCGGACGGCGGCACCATCGTGTTCCAGTCGTACCGCGACGGCGTCTTCAACCTGTGGACGATCCGCCCCGACGGGTCCGCGATCACCCAGTTGACCACCGGCCCGTTCGATCATCGCGAGCCCCGCTACAGCCCGGACGGGCGCACCATCGCCTACTCCTCCGACGCCGGGGGTAGCTACGGGATCCACCTGCTCGACGTCGCCACCGGAGCGACCCACGTCCTGACCGACACCTCCGCCGAGGAGTACGAGCCGGCCTGGTCACCCGACGGGAGCAAGATCGCGTTCGTCGTCGCCGACACCAGGATCGACGTCATCGAGGTCGCCAGCGGCACGCGCGCCACCGCGGTCACGGTCCCGGCCGGTCAGGTCATTCACCAGCCGTCCTGGCTGCCGAACGGCACCGACCTCGCCTACCACCTCTTCCACTCGGGCGCCAATGATCTGGCCGGCACCGCGGGCACCCTCGTCACCGGCGAGGAGGTCTTCCCGTTCCGTGCCCGGTTCGCCCCGGACGGACGCTATTACTACACCTCCGCGGGCACCATCAAGGTCCGCCGCCTCAACTCCGCGTCCGTCGGCACCATCGGCTTCACCGCCGCGCTGACGACGACGACTCCGAAGTACAAGAAGAAGGTCCGCGTTTTCGACGAGCCCGGGTCATTCCCCGTCGTCGGAATCGGCAGCCCGGCCGTGTCCCCGGACGGGTCCGCCATCGCCTTCCGCGCGCTCAACGACATCTATCTGATGCGCGGCGGTGGCACGCCGGAACCGCTGTTCCGTGACCACTGGTGGAAGGCCGACCCGGATTTCTCCCCGGACGGGCGGCAACTGGCATTCGTCACCGACCGCACCGGCACCCTCAACATCTGGGCCCGCGACCTGAGCACCGGCACCGACCGGCAGATCACCCATCTGACCGACTCGGCCGCCCTGTCGGTCAGATGGTCACCCGACGGGAGGGAGATCGCCTACCTGGACCAGGACGGCGCCCTGTGGTCGGTGAACGTCTCCACCGGCGACATCCAGAAGATCTTCGACGCCACCTTCGAACCAGGCCGCCCGACCTGGTCACCCGACGGCAAGACTCTCGCGCTGGCCGCGGTGGTGCCGTACTCACGACGCTACCGTGAGGGGCTGTCCAAGATCCTGCTCGTCGACCGGGCCACGGGTGCCGGCACCTACATCGACCCCGCGCCACATCGGTCCTTGCAGACCCGTGGTGACGACGGCCCCGTCTGGTCGCCTGACGGCACCATGCTCGCCTTCGCCATGGAATCGGTCCTGTGGGTCCTGCCCGTCGACAAGACCGGACGGCCCACCGGCGGCGCCCGTCAGGTCACCCGGGACGTCTCCGACGCCCCTGTCTGGGCCGGCGGCTCGGCCACCCTCCTCTACCTGAACGAGGGACGTCTCAAGAGCGTGGGCCTCGACGGCAAGCCCGCCCGGTCGATTCCGATGAAGCTGACCTGGCGCAACGACACCGGTCCCGATCAGGTCGTCATTCACGCCGGGCGCATGTGGGACGGCGTCTCCAAGAGCGTCGTCCGCGACGTCGACATCATCGTACGAGGCCAGCGCATCACCGCGATCGAGCCGCACCGGGACGGCAGGCCCGGCACCCGGATCGACGCCCGCGACAGGTTCGTCATGCCCGGCCTGATCGACATCCACCATCACCGTGAGATGCAGGGCTACGCGTACGGATCGCGACAGGGTCCGCTGTGGCTCGCCCTGGGCGTCACCACGACGCGCTCACCTGGCTCACCCGCGTACCACATGGTCGAGGAGCGCGAGTCGGTCCAGTCCGGCGCCCGGCTCGCACCGCGCTACCTGGGCACGGGCGAGGCCATCGACGGGCCGCGCGTCTACTACAACTTCATGCGCCCGACGTACTCCCACGACCAGCTGCTGCTCGAACTGCGGCGGGCCGCCGCCCTCGACTACGACATGATGAAGTGCTACGTACGGCTACCGGTCGTCTGGCACAAGGAGGTCATCGACTGGGCCCACCGCCAGGGCAAGCCGGTCAGCTCGCACTACCACTATCCGGCGATCGCCATGGGCGGCGACCAGACCGAGCACGTCGGCGCCACCAACCGGTTCGGCTACTCACGCACCGTCACGAACGTCGGCTCCGCCTACTCGGACGTCATCTCCATGTTCAACGCCTCGAAGATGGCCAGAACCCCCACCCTGTTCAACTCCTCGACCCTCTACAGGGACGACACCTCACTGGTCACCGACGAACGAGTGCGCCGGCTCTACCCGAACTGGCGGATGACCGCGCTGCGGGCGACGGTCACCACGGCGCAGACCGCCGACCCGACGGCGGTCCAGGTGATCAGGACGAACCTCGCCAACCAGGTCGCGCAGCTCGTGGCGATGATCCGCGGCGGCGGCGTGGTCACCGCGGGCACCGACGCACCGATCGACCACCTCGGGATCAGCCTGCACATGAACCTGCGCGCCATGGTCAAGTACGGCCTGACGCCACGGGAAACGCTCACCTCAGCGACCAGCACGTCCGGGGCCTACCTCGGCCTCCCGCTGGGCAGGATCGCCAAGGGCATGTACGCCGATCTGGCCATCATCGACGGCGACCCGCTGTCGCGCATCGAGGACGCCGCCAACGTCACCGCCGTCGTCGTCGGCGGCAGACACCACACCGTCGAGCAGCTCCTCGCGCCTTACCCGTCCTCCACCACCACCGACCAGGCGACACCCGCGGCCTCCGCGCCTTCCGGCAAGGTCAAGGACCGGGTCCCCGTCCACCAGAGCGCCGCGAGCCACTGGTGGAACGACCCCGCCGAACTCGAGGCAGCCCGGGTCGCCTGCTGCCACGACCACTGAAATTTTCATCGGGTACGACCCGCGTGGGCGAGGCAACGCCCGGTTAGAAGACCTTCGCGATCGGCAGGGACCGGAGAGCTGACACCGCGATTGACAAGCCTCGGCGGCGTCATATTTGCTCTGGGCCATCACCGCTATCCCTCAATGGCGCCCACGAAGGGATTACTCCCTTGAATGTTAGCGCTCACAGTAGCTGACGCGGCCCTTTCGCCTTTGGGGTGACAGGAGAAACCATGCGTAAGGTCCTCTTATCCATCGTCTCTGCCCTGGTGACATCCCTGGCGCTGGCCGCCCCGAGCCCCGCCTCGGCCACGGCGACCAGCGCGACCGGGTGCACCGCCCGGGTCGCCAACGCGGCCGCGACCACCGCCGTGGCGACGACCACCGTCTGGATGGCCGGCGACTCGACCATGGCCAACCCCAGCTCCACCTGCCCCGTGGGCTGGGCCACCGAATTCGACTCGCTGTTCCACACCAACATCGTGGTCGACAACCTCGCCGTCGCCGGGCGCAGCATCCAGACCTGGCTCTACGAGGGGAACGTGACCTCCACGATCGGCTCGAACGGCGAGTGCGTCCTCAGCTCCACCGCCTACTCCTCCCGGTGGCAGCAGATGCTCACCGGCATGAAGGCCGGTGACTACCTGTTCATCCAGTTCGGCATCAACGACAGCTCGACGACCTGCCCACGCCACGTCGGCACCGCGCGCTACCAGGCGCTGATGACGATGATGGTGCAGGCGGCGAAGGACCGCGGCGCCCACCCGATCCTGCTCACCGCCGTCGCGGCCATCACCTGCTCGGGCAGCACCGCGGTCAAGAACCGCGGCTTCGTCTCCCAGACCACCGCCGCCGGCGCCGCCACCGGCTCACCGATCATCGACCTGCAGACCCTCAGCGTCGACTACTACAACTCCCTGGGCCTGTGCCCCAACAACGGCGACTACACCTCCGGGCCGGTCGGACAGTTCTTCTGCAACGACCACACCCACTTCGAGGCGTACGGCGCCCGGCGGATCGCCCGGCTGGTCACCGGCGCCCTGCGGACACAGAACATCCCGCTGGCCGGATCCCTGCTGTAACACCTGTCGGCACCGCGACGCGAACTCTTCGCATCACGGCACGCCGGTTTGTCGGTGGGGCGATCTAGTGTCCCGGCCATGACCTCAACGACGCAGGCGTACACCTACGCCGCGCCCTCCTCCCTTGTCGACGGTCGTCTCGGATTGGCGACCTCCGGCGGCCGGGCCCTGTCCGGCCCGGCCGTGGCCCCCCGGTTCTTCAGCGGCGTGGTGACCCAGGCGGCGCCCGCCGCGGCGGCCCTGCTCGGCGTCGCCGACGTGGCGCTGGCCCGTTACCACCAGCCGCAGGCGCGGCCCGGCTGGGTGCGCGACCCGGTGGTGACGTGCAACGGAGACCGGTTGCGGTTCGAGTCGTTCTCGGCCTGTGGCGGCGTGTACGCCCGGCTTGACCTGCTGAACGGCGCGCTCGACGGCGAGGTGTTCGACCGGGGCACCACCAACGTCGACGTGAACGCGCCGCTCCGGGAGGCGCTGGCGCGCATCGGCGCACGTGACCCGATGCACCTGGGGGTCGGGCTCGACGAGCTGGTCGTGACCACGATGGACGGCGCGGTGGTGGAGAAGAAGGTGCCGCTGCCCGAACGCTGGTTACGCGGATTCGCCGAGGTGCAGGTCATCGCCTCGGGCATGGACCAGCGCGGTGAGCTGACCGGCATGGCGGCGGTGCGGTTCCTGCGCGGGCTGCCCAAGAAGGGCACGGTGTGGGTGGCGCAGGCGGGGCGGGAGCTGAAGGTCTCCGGCCAGCGGGTTCCGGGCTCGGTCCAGGTCGCCGGACCCAACCGGCTCGGCACCCTCCTGCCGCTGCTGCGCTTCGCGAAGTCCCTGCGGATGTACGGCCCGGCCGACGCCGCTTCCAGCGCCTGGGAGCTGGAGCTGCCGGGCATGCGCTACACGCTCACCCTCTCGCCCGAGCGCTGGCGCGGCTTCTCCGGCGAGGGCGCGGTGCTCGACGACCTGGCCACCGACGAGGCCGAGAACGACGCCGACGTGGTGGGCATGCTGCTCAACTTCGAGCCCGAGATCGAGATCGGCCTGCTGGCCGACCGCGCGGGCATCCCCGCCGACCGGGTGCGGGCCGCGCTGACGCAGCTCGGCGTCGCCGGGCGGGTCGGCTACGACCTGTCGGAGGCCGCTCACTTCCACCGTGAGCTGCCCTACGACAAGGACAACGTGCTCCTGCTCAACCCACGGCTGGCCAAGGCGCGCAAGCTCGTCGACGCGGGCGCCGTACGCCTCGAAGGCGAGCTGGCCACCGTCCGTACCTCGGGCGGCGCGCGCCGGGTCTCTCTGACCGACGGCTCCTGCACCTGCGAGTGGTGGTGGGACCATCGCGGCTCCCGTGGGCCGTGCAAACACGTGCTGGCCGCCCGGATCGTCGCCCGTGCCGCCGTGGAGGTCTCCCGATGAGCCTCTGGACGGAGATCCGCTACCTGGTCACTGGCAACGAGGTCACCCGCCTGGCCGACCGGCTGGTCACGCTCACCGAGGAGGAGCGCGCCGAGCTGGGCGGGCGGTTGCCCGGCTTCGTCAAGGAGCTGCGCCGCGCCCACACCGAGGAGGTGCGCGCCCGGTATCCCGACGACTTCGAGGAGATGGCCTCCTGGGAGGTCGGCGAACTGTTCGACGAACTGGCCGGCGCGCTGCTGCTGACCGGTGTCGGCGTCATCACCGGCCCGGCGGCCGCCGTGACGTGGATGACCAGCCGCGACGTCAACCGCCGCTGGGCCGAAGACCCCGACATCGCCCAGGTGTGCCGGGTGGCGGCCACCCGCCCCCTGGAGTGGCGGCGCGATGTCGCGGTCCGGCTGGCCCAGCGGGTGCGTCGTCCCGCCGACCGCGTCGCGCCGCTGGCCGTGGCGCTGCTGCGCGAGTCCGGCGCCGTGCCACCCGACCACGACCCGCTGGTGGCCGCCTGGCTGGCCGCGCCGAGCGTGGCCGATGACCCGCTGACCCCCGTACTGCTGCCTCGCGTCTTCGACGCCGACGGCGCGGGCCGCGTTCTCCGTGACGAGCGGCTGGAGCCCCGGCCGACCCGCTGGCTGGCCGCCGCCGCCCGCGAGTTGCCCAGGGAGCAGTTGCTCGACGGTTGCGTGAGCCGCTTCCTGCGCGGCGGCGAGGCGCAGGACCTGCGGTTCTTCGTACGGCTGCACACGCTCCTCGACCCCACGCCCGCGGAGTCGGCGCCCCGCCTGCGCGACTACCTGCGGTTGCTGCCGTCGGCCCCGGGCACGGTCGCCGAGCTGGCCGCCGGGCAAGTACGCGGAGCGATGCCGATCGACCACGCCGACCTGGTGGAGGCGGTCGACGCGCTCACCTTCCGGGACGAAGCCAAGCTCGCCGCCACCGGTCTGCGCTGGCTCGACCGGGCGATCCGGGCCACGCCCGAAGCGGCCGCCGACTTCGTCACCGCGCTGATTACGGCGTACGCGCACAAATCCTTCGACGTGCGCAACCGCGCGGCCGAGCTGACCCTGAAACACGCCGGCCGGTTCGCCGACCACACCGAGGTGATCCTTGACGGCGTCCACCACCTCCCCGCCGACCTGGGCGCGAAGCTGACCGAGCGGTTCGGCGGGGAGACCCCGGTCGAGGAGGTGCTGGAGCGGAAGGAGTTCCCGCCACTGCCCGAGCCGCCGGAGGCGCGGCGGTTCCCCGAGCCGTCGATCTTCCCCAACTACGACTACCACGAGCGTTGGATCGGCCAGGAGCGCTGGCTGGCGGCCTTCGTCGCCGGGATCGCCGACGACCGGGCGGAACTACGCCGCAAGCTCAAGCCGCACGTCGAGCAGGGCCAGGGCCACTGGCGGTCCAGCAAGGTGCGCCTCGACCCCGATGACTGGCAGTCGGCGCTGTCCGCCGAGCTCGTGGCCCCCGGCAGCGTGCCGGAGCCACCGCCGGTCCGGCCGGAGAAGTTCTGGGACAGCGCGAGCTGCTCCGTGGGAGTACGCACCCTCACTCGTGGCGAGGAGCCCGCCCCGGAGCCGGAGGGCCGGGGGATCATGATGGGCAGCGCCTACCAGCCTGGCCGCTATCTCGACGACGACGCCCCACTGCGCGCCTTCACCATCACCTGGACCAGCGACGACGGCCCGGACGAGGCGGTGGCCCACGAAGGCGACCGGCAGATCCCCTTCGCCAAGGGCCGGATCCAGCTGTACGACTCCCCCACCGACAACGGACCGCCGAATCACCTTCGGCCGGTGCGGAAGAGGCCCGGCGTCTTGTACGACGACTCCGAGGAGGCCATGCCGTCCTTCGTCCTCGACGACGTCTACGAGCGCATGGCCGAGCTCGGCGTGGACCCCGCCCGGATCGCGGCGATGCGGGCGGAGGAGCAGGTACCCCCGCCAGGCCCGGGCGAGCCGCTCGTGCAGGTGACCGTCGTCTTCGTGCCGCCCCGGCTGCGCTCCTTCATGCCCGAGGCGCTGTCCGAGAACGACGAGTGGCGGCGGCGCAACCGCCTGCCCCACCCCGATCACGTCTCCCCGCCCCACGACTTCCTGCTGCACCGCTACGCGGAACTCGCCGAGGCGCTCCGCGACGACACCCTGCCGCCGGTGCTGCTGGCCACGCCGACCTGGATGAGCGGCCACCTCGATCCCGACGTACTGGTCGACCGGCTGGAGACCTGCGCCACCGCCGGCGTGGAGACGCTCCCGGCCGACCTGGCGCAGGCGCTGCTGCGGTTGCCCCGGGGCAGCCACCCGGCCGCGGCCGACCGGGCCGCCAAGGTCGACTCGGAGGCGGCGCGCTCGGCCGCCCGCTGGCTCGCCGGTGGCGGCATGGCCGATCCCGAATGCGGCCACGTGTGGCGCCACATGGTCGGCGCGTCCATGGTCGAGTTCGGTGACGGCGAACCTGAGCACTTCACCGAGGTCAGGCTGCAGCCCGTGCTGCGGGTGACGGCCCCGACCGGCCATCGGCTGATCGACGAGGTGCTGCTGCGCCAACCGTTCGATTGGACGCTCGACGAGTTCGGCGGCACGCTCAGGGCGTGGCCCGCCATGCTGCCCTCGCACCGCGAGGTCGTGGCCGTCAACTTCCTGCCCTTCATGCCACGCGGTCGCTGGGGCATGTGGCTGACCCCGGCGGAGATCACCGGCCTGGAGATCGCCCAGGGCCCGATGGGCGAGTCCACGGCGGTGATCCTCGCGTTCCTCCTGGCCGACGACGTGCCCAGCATGATCCCGCTGGTCCTGAGCATGGCCGCCAGGGGCGAGCTGCCCGCCGAGGCGATCGGCCGCCAGCTCGCGCTGGTGCTGCGCCGCACCTGGCTGGAGACCCGCCCCGTCATCGCGGCCCTGACCGAGCTGGCCGACGCCGGCGGCCACCACGAGGTGTGGCGCATCCTGCGCGCCCTGCTGCCCGGGATACTGCCGGGCGAGGGGCAGCGCATCACCGTGACCCACGCCGAGCTCGTCGCCTTCGCCGCCGACGTGGCCCGCTGGACCGGTGCGCGCGGGGAGATCCCGGTCGTCGCCGAGTTCGCACGCAGCCGCCGGACGATCCGCTTCGTCCACGAGTGCAAGCGCCTGCACGCCCAGCTCACCGGAGCCATGTCATGATTTCTGACGACATCCGGAACCTCGTGCTGCACCACGACGCCGAGGGTCTGGCGTCGCGGTTGCCGAAGCTCACCGACGCCGAGCGGGCCACCCTCGCCGCCGAGTTGCCGGGCCTGCTCGCCGAGCTCCGCGAGAGCCCGCCGCGGACCCCTGCCTTCGGCTGGGACCCCGACGACCAGATCACCAGCCGGTCCGAGGTGCTGATGATGGTGGGCGCGGCGACCATTCCCGGCCCGGCCGGGGCGGCCACCTGGCTGATGAAGCGCGACCTCAATCCCCGCTGGTCCGGCGCGCCGAGCCCGCACCGGCTGGTGAAGGCGCTCTCCGGTCGCCCGGTGGCCTGGCGGGCCGATCTGGCCGTACGGCTCGCGCGCCGTATCCGCCGCTCCGACGACCGGATCGTACGGCTGGCCTTGGCACTGCTGCGCGACGGCGAGGCCACCCCACCCGACCACGAGCCGCTGGTGGCGGCCTGGTTGTCGGCGGTCACAGTGGCCAAGGACCCGCTGACGCCTCACCTGCTTCCGAAGATCTTCGAGGCGGCCGGAGCGGGCCGGGCGCTGGTCAACGAGACGCTCACTCCGAAGCCGTCCCACTGGCTGGCCCTGGCCGCCCGCACGCTGCCGCGCGAGCAGATCATCACCGGCTGCGTGAGCCGTTTCCTGCTCGGCGGCGACGTACGGGACCTGCGCTTCTTCGTCCGGCTGCACACGCTCGTGGCGCCCTCTCCGGAGGAGTCGGCCGCGCGGCTGCGCGACTACCTGCGCCTGCTGCCCGCCGCGCCGGGCCCGGTAGCCGAGCTGGCCTGGCAGCAGGTACGCCAAGCGCCGCTCGACCCGGCGGACGCCGCCGAGGCCATCGAGGCGATGACCTTCCGCCAGGAGGCCAAGCTCGCGGTGAAGGGCCTGACCTGGCTCGACCGCGACCTCCGTCACCACCCGGAACGTCTGGCCGACCACGTCACCGCGCTGACCAACGCGTACGCGCACACCTCTCATGAGGTACGCGACCGCGCGGTCACCCTCACCCTCAAGCACGCCGACCACCTCACCGACCCCGCGCCGATCCTGGAGGCGGCCGAACTGCTGCCCCCGGCCTCGGCCCGGCAGCTCTTCGAGCGCTTCACCGAAGGCTGGAGTGGCGACTTCACCCCTGGCCGACTGCCGGAGGCCACCATCCCCGGCCCGTTCCCCACCTCCGACCTGGAGAGCGGCCCGCCGGAGGAGGTCGGCTGGATCGACGTCGAGGCGTGGCTGGCGGCGGTCACGCGAGAAGCGCATACGAATCCGGACTCCCTGAAGGAGACGCTGGCCCGGCGGTTCGGCGAACACCTGCGGCCGGTGCTCTACGACTGGCCGACGTGGCAGTCCCCGCGTGACTGGTGCACCGCGCTGGCCAGGGAACTCGTCAACCCCGGCGAAGATCCTGGGCCGCCCATGTCTCGTTCGCCGAGGCAGCGCCCGTCGTACCGAAGAACGATCTTCGAGGAGCAGGGCCTGTCCGGCGGTCTCGGGCAGGCCCTGTACGACAGCATGGTGAACGTCGCGGCCACGGCCTTCCAGCTGTTCCCTGGCCTCCGCACGGTCGTCCCGCTCCACGAGATGCCCGACGACGTACAGGAGATGCTGCGGACGGTCGATGTCCAGACCGACCTCTACGACCCGACGGCGCGACCCGCGCCCACCCCCTGGAACCGCCTCCCCCGCCTGCGGGAGTGCGCCCGCCCCCACGCCTTCCTCCTGTCCCGCCTCGACGAACTCCTGCGCGCGGCTAAGGCCGGAGCCCTACCCCCGGTCCTGCTGGCCACCCCCACCCGCGCCGACGGCCACCTCGACCCCGAGACCTTGCTCGACCGCCTGGCCGTGTGCGCGCACTCCGGCCGCGAACCGCTCCCGCTGGATGTGGAGCAGGCTCTGTTACGCCTCCCACCCGATCCCGCCCCTGACCTGGCCGAACGCGCGAAGAGCATCGGCTCGGCGGCCGCCGAGGTGGTGGCCCGCTGGTTCGAGCGCGGCGCGCCCCCACCCCCGGAGGTGGAGCTGACCTGGACCCTCGACCTCGGCATGCCCTACGACGACCGTGTCCTCGGCCAGCTCGGCATCGCCAACGTGAGCTGGCGGTCAGCGGAGCCCACCGGTCTCGCCCACCTCGACGCCCTGCTGACCGCGCCCGAGACGCGCCCGTTCCGGCGCGTGTCACGTGACTTCTGGCCCGGCATGACGCCCCACCACCGGGAGCTCGCGGCGGCCCATCTGGCCTTCGGCCTGATCGACCGTTTCGACCCGCCGGACATCGCGATCGACGACCTCCGCAACCTGGCCCTGGCCGAAGGCGCGTCCGGCCCGGCGACGGCCCTGGTCCTGGCCTACTTCCTCACTGTGGAGGGCGACGACGCGGTGCCCTCACTGCTTCAGCTGGCGGCCAAGGGCGCACTCCCCGCCGCCGAGACGGGCCGCCTGCTGGGCCTGCTGGGCCGCCGCACCCGCTACGAGGCCGGCCCCGCGTTGCCCTCGCTGGAGCTGGCCGCCAAGCAGGGCGCGCACGCCGAGATATGGACAATCATGCGCTACTTTCTGGCCTCCTTCCTCCCGGGGGAGGGCGAGCGGGCCCAGCGTCCGCACACCGACGCTGTCGTGCTGGCCATCGACATCGCCATGTTGGCGGGCGCGCGGGGGGAGATCCCCGAGGTGGCCGCGCATGCGGGGAAGCGCGGTTCGACCTCGCTGACCCGAGCCTGCCGGAGCCTCCACCAGTTCCTGACCCGGGATGCCTGATCGGCTCAGCGACGGCGGAAGGCGGCGGTCAGCCGGACATGGTCGGCTGCGCCCCAGTCGTCATCGGCGTGGGACACGATGCCGAGGAGTTCGCGCAGGTGGAGGACAAGCATGCGGTCCTCCAGCCGTCATCCTTCTGGCCGGTCAAGTTCGTGTGCCGTCTTCGCCCGGATGGCTCGTAGGTCGGTGGGTTCGGCCGCTTCTGAAGTCGGCTGGTTCCGCGCTCCGAGACTCCCGGCACCAGCGCCGCGACCGGCGTTTTCCGGCCCGTCATCCCTCGCGTGGGGTGCCAGCTCGTGCTTCGATGTTGCTTCGTCCGTTACACCGCTTGAATCGCACGATGAGAGGTCACCCATGCCAGATCTCGACGGCCCGGCCGCCACGTTCCAGGAGTTCGACCGCGACGGGGACGGATACATCACGCGCGAGGAGTTCGCGCTCGCCGTGAACTCGCGCGGCGAGGAGGTCACCGCCGCCGAGCTCGACTCGATCTTCAAAGCCTCGGACGAGCATGATGGGGACGTGGACGGGCGCATCTCGTTAGCGGAGTTCCTGGTGGCCTGGAACAAGTGACGGCGCGCTTGCCTGCCGTAAACGATCACGAGGTCGCCCAGTAGGCCAGCACTCGGCAGTCCGGCGCGCATACGCTCTCCCAACGGCTACTGGGTAGCGTCTCTCCGATGAATGTTCACCTCATCAACGACGTACCCGATGGCCTGACCCGACGAGCTCGATCGTTTGTGGGCGTGCATGGCGTCAAGATCGACGTTCGGCCTGTCGAGGGTCACAGGCAGTGGTGGCTTGAGCGAGACATCCCCGCAGCGGTGATCGACCGGATGGCGGCCTACCAGAGGCGGTGGGGCGGTCTGCTCCTGCCACCCGCGTCGCAGTACGACGGAGGCCCCAAGTACCTCGATCCGGACTCACCCGAATCGGACTCTGCGGGGTGGTGGTTCGAAGCGGGGATGCAGCGGACCGCAGTGCCCTACTCATTCATGATCAGTCCGTCTGGTGAGTTTGGCATTCATGCGGACAGGTGGGCGCCTCTCCATGCGGCCGTCGAGGGCTGGGTGGAGTCGCTGGCACTGGCCCACCACGCATCCATGTGGGCGAAGCAGGTGACCAGGCTCGTCGGCGATGACGTCGATGGCATCGAGTTGGACGGGTACGAGCCGGTGCGCGAGGTGATGGGTCTGGCGGACACCTGGTGGAGGGGGCCCGACTCGCTGGTGGCGCTCTATACGGGGGAGGCCACGTCACTCGACTTCCCCATGAGTCGCATCGCGTTGATCTACTCCGGCCTTGATGAGTGGGGGCTGCGAGGAGGCGTCGAAGTCGGCGATGGCTGAGCTCGCCGGAGAACGAGTGCAGATCTTGGATGCCATCGTAGGTCAGGTTCGCCAAGCGATCTCTGCTGCACAGGCGGCTCTGACGGCTCCTGCGGCCCATCGTTCGGCCGCGAAAGAGTCATCTGCCTGATCGGCTCGCCACCTGCGATCTTCTCGCGGCTGGGCCGCCGAACAAGGCGTCCTGCACCTTCTCCTCCACGAATTGGCCGGCTCGTGAGACACCATCGTGCCCTCCCCGCCCGCCTCTTTCAGGCGGATCAGCCGAACAGCACGGGTACTCGGTGCCGGGCTGTGGACGAAGACTCCCAGATGCCGTTATCCCGCCGGAGGGTCATCAGGACCGCCCGGCTTCAACCCGCCCTCCTTCAAGCAAGAGGCGGCCTTCAAGGCGTCGGTATGCCGCAGGATCTGATCAACCAACCTGGTTGGCCTCACGTAGTCAAGTCAGGTGGTAGTGACGCGAAACATGAGAAAGGGTGCTGCTGGTGTCGCTCATCCGAGCTCGGCGACCCTCAACGTCGGCTCATCTCCGCGCTCGCTGACCCTCAGCGTCGGCTCGTCGATGTCCGCGTCCGTGCACGATCGGAGGACGACGTCCCATGCCTCCGGCCCGGAGCGCACGATGCTGTTGTCCCTGAAGCGAATGCCCTGGGTGCTCTTGGCGTCGAGCGCCGGGACGTCACGGAGCACGAAACGATTTCCTTCGACGACGACGCCACGGTGGACCGGGTACGCGGAGTCGGCCCGCGGATCGACGAAGATCGCCGGCCCACCCGGTTCGACGAACTCGTTTCCGCGGACGATCAGATCGCGTACCGGCCCGGACTCCCACCATTCGGCGGCGTCGCCCGAGACGTAGACCGCGGCCATTCCCGGGCGTTCGAACCGGTTGTCCTCGATGATCACCGGACGCCGGGTGGTCACGAGCACGGCGCGCGTGGGCACGTTCCGGAAGACGTTGCGGGCGATGTGTACGGCCGGCGTCCGGGTCACGTTCTCCACCGCGGCCCGCCCGGTGAGGTCGCCGGGCAGATCGGAGCCGACGGTCAGGACGATGACCCTGAGCGGGTGGGCGCGGTCCCGCCCGCTCGGCTGCCGTACGCGCTCCACCGTCGCGGTCGCGATCGGCTGGAGCGTCGCCCGCTCGACGATCTCGATCAGGTCGCCGGGCGAGAACTGCGGGAGTCCGGCCGTCTCCGGATGCGCGTACTCGAGCGCAAGCGTGCGGCGGTCAGGCTGATCGGCGACGCGGAGGTAGGTGCCGTGCACATTGATCGGGTCGTCGTGCGGCCCGTCAAAGAGGCAGTCGCGAACGGCCGCGACTCCCGAGCAGCCGGAAAACTGCACGAAGTCGGCGAAACCCGCCGTGTGCCGCCCGCTGTCCGGTGGGCTTCGGAACTCACAGCCCTCGATCGTGACGTCACGGCTCGCCTGTGCCACGACGCCGAAGCCGTGCAGGAACCGGAAACGCAGCCCGGACAACCTCACGCCGGAGCTGTCGAGCACGAGCGCGCCGGGGTGATCACGTGTCGTCAGGCGCATCTCATAGACGACGCCAAGGTCGGCCGGTTCCTCGCCGTGGTCGTAGTCGATCCGGATCTCGCGGTCCCCCACTGTCTTGATCGACCGGACGTCGTCGAAGAGCGGGTTCGGGCCGCGCCGCGTCCTGTAGGCGGACGGATCATGGATCTGCGTATATTCCAGCGCGTCACGGCCCTCCCAGGCGACGGCGCCCGAGCCCAGGGCTTCACCGTGCCAGCGGATCGAGCGTCCTTCGACGGAGAACAGCGTGACGGCGGGCACCCGGATCACCCGGTACGCCCGCCCCGCCTCGACGCCCACGTCCACGACCGTGGCGTCGACGACCGTCGGCACGGCGAAATCGAACTCGAGTCCCTCGACGCGCACCCGCCGCGAGTCGATGACGGCGAAGGTCGTCTGGAGCCCATGAAGGAAGATGCGGGCGCCCTCTCCCGAGATGACGAGGTCGTCCATCGCCTCGATGAGTACGGCGATCGTCTTCTCGCGGTACCGCGGATCGTCCCCCACCGTGTTGGAAACGTAGAGCTCGCGACGTTGAGCGCCGTCCGGCCAGAAGTGATAGTCGCCCGGAGGGAATCGGAGGACCACCGGTCCCGCCACGGCGCCGGCGGCCCGCAGGGCCGCCGCGACCGGGGGCGCGGCATCGGAGCGGCTGCCGGGAGCCGCCCCGAAGTCGGTGACGTCCAGCATCTCCGGCACCGAGCTAGACCCCTTCGCCCGCGAAATCGAGCACAAGCCGTGCGTGCGGCCTGACTCCTGGCCCGCAGGTCGCCTCCGTCATGTCGAGGACATCGAACGGGCCCGGCGCAACCGGGCGAGCCCGCCGGAGGGGATGGCCAGCGCGTGGGGCCCGGCGGCCAGAACGATGTCCCGGTCGATGACCCGCCGCCCCCTGGCGTCCCAGATCTCCAGGCCGGCGCTGACCTCGTCCCCCTCGTTCACCAGGATCGGGGAGCTGTCGTCGGCGTTCGCGACCAGCAGTTCTGTCCAGTCGCCGGCCGGGATCCGGATGGCGTGCGGCGCGTACCTCGCGACGAAGTGCCGGCCGCCGTCGTGAACGCGGGCCACCGGGTACATCAGTTCGGGGCGCTCGGGCACCAGCCGGCCGTGCAGCAGCAGGTCGCGGTGCTCCCGCCAGACACCGAGCCAGAATGTGAGCGCCTCGGACTGGCCGTCGGGAAGCCGCGTCAGGTCCACGGAGACCTGCGGCACGCCCAGCAGGGAGTTGATCAGATGATGGGCGACCCGCTCCGGGCCGTCGCCCTCGGCCCACATGATCGGGTCGCTGTGGATCGGCGTGCCCGGCCGGCTCAGGCGCAGGTCGAGGATGCCGACGCGGTTCTGGACCGCGTTCAGCGGGCAGTCGCCGACGCGGATCATCGAGGCGTATTTGGCGGGCTCCTGATGAATGTACGGCTCCCGGAACTCGATCAACGGCTCGGCTCCGAGCCCTCGTAGCCTGTCGACGATCTCGGAGATGGTCTCGACGGCCGCGGCCACGGACCCCGGCGCCCCCCGGTCATGGAACTCCTCCAGGAAGTCGAGCTTCAGGCCGTCGGCCCCCGTCCGCGCGATGATCTCCTCCATCCGCCCGACCAGGTAGGCGCGGGTGAGGGGGTCTCGCGGGTCGAGGACCTCCGCCTCCAGCTCGGGTTTGTCGCGCAGCGTCGAAAGCCCCAGGTCGCGGGCCTTCGCCCGATAGCCCAGGAACGGTGTGCCGATCCACCACATGGTGCGCAGCCCTCGGGCGCGCAACGCTTCGACCAGGCCGGCCGCATCGGGGAACTTGTCCTCCGCGGCCTCCCAGTCGCCGCACGATCCGTATCCCCGGCCGTGCGAGTTCGTCTGCCAGCCGTCATCGATGATCACGGTGCCGAACCCCATCGCGGCCGCGCGATCGGCCTGCGCGAGTACGGTGGCGGCCGTGACGTGCTGGTGCGCGAAATACCAGGTGCACAGGACCGGGTCCTCGGCCCCCGGCGCCACGCGATGGCCTTCCTCCCCCTGGAGCCAGCGCCCCGCCTCGGGAACGGCCTGCGCGAAGGTGCCGCCGGACACGTCCAGGAGAAGCCGCACGTCGCCCGTCGTACCAGAGCCGCCGACGGCGATCTTGATCACGAAGTCGGCGGTCTCCTCCACCAGGCCGGCCAGCACCTGGGTCTCGCTATGGCCCGTGTCGACCGCGTACACCAGACGGGTGGCGTCGCGCGAGCCGAGCAGGGCCCCGAGCGGAAGACCCCGCAGGGCGGTCGCGTCGACCGGCGCCCCCCACGACGGCGGGATCGTCGCGTGCGGCTCGGTGCTGCCCGGACGCCACCACGCGCCCGCGTCGGTCGCTGGGATCGTCACGGTAAGACTGAGCGGCTCGCCCAGCGTGCTGAACATGACCTCGAAGACTCCGCCCCGCGGTTCGCGCACGTCACCCGGCCGCGTCGCCCGCAGCAGGAGCCCCGAGCCGGAGCGATCGGCGCCCAGCGGGACAGGCGCCTCAGGCTCCGAGTGGGTCCACCCCGGTAGCCAGGAGGCAGGCATTTCGATTTCCGTCATTTGATCCCCGTGAATGATATTCCGCCGATGATGTGACGCTGCGCGAAGAAGAAAAGAAGAACGCAGGGAAAGGTCACCACCAGGGTGGTGGCCATCAGCAGTGGAGTGTCGGTGCCGTGTACGGACTGGAAACCCGCCAGGGCGAGCGGCAGCGTCTTCCACCGCTCCGTTGACAGGTAGATCGCGGCCTGGAAGAAGTTGTTCCAGTAGGACATGAACTGCAACACCGCTGTCGCGATGACGATGGGCCGGGAAAGCGGCAGGTAAATCGAGAACCAGATGCGGAACCAGCCCGCGCCGTCGATGAGGGCGGCGTCCGTCAGCGCGTCCGGCAATCGCAGATAGAACTGCCGGTAGAGGAAGATGAAGAACGAGGAGCCGAAAAAGGTCGGGACGATGATCGGCCACAGCGTGTCGATCATGTCGAGATTCTTGAAAAGAATGAACTGCGGGACGATCGTCACCTCTCCGGGAAGCAACATCGTCGACAGTACGATCGCGAACAGCACCCCGGAGCCCCGGACCCGGATCCGCGCGAACGCGAACCCGATGAGCGAGGACGAAAAGACCACCGCGACGACCGGGACGAGCGTGCTCAGCACCGAGTTGCGCAGGTACGTCCAGAAGGGAAACGACCCGAGACCGTCGGAGAAGTTGGACCACTGCCACTGGATGGGCCAGAGCGACACCCCGCCCTGCGACACGCCCGCCTGCGTCCGCAGCGCGGTCGCGATCATCCAGAGGAAGGGGTAGACGAAGACGACGGACCCGACCACGAGCAGGGTGACCGCGAAGACCCTGGGCCCGAGCGGCCGAGGTCGCGCCCTCTCCGCGCTAGCTGACATGGACACGCCGTCTCCGCTCCCTCGGCCGTTGCGATTCGTAGTAGACCCAGAAAGCGCTCCCCCGGAACACCAGCGCCGTGAGCACCATGATCATGGCGAACAGGACCCAGGCCAGGGCGGAGGCGTATCCCATCTGAAAGAAGGAGAACGCGTTCTGGTACAGGTACAGGACGTAGAAGAGGAGCGAGTCGGACGGGCCGCCCCCGTTGTGCGTGACCACGTAGCCCTGGGTGAAGGTCTGCATCGCGCCGATGAGACCCGTGACCACGTTGAAGAAGATGACGGGGCTCACCTGGGGGAGCGTGATGTGCCACAGCGAGTGCCAGCGCCCGGCGCCGTCGATCTCGGCCGCCTCATAGAGGTTCTTCGGTACGTCCTGCAGGCCCGCGAGATAGATGATCATGTTCCCGCCGACCGTCCAGAGGCTCATGAGAATCACCGCGGGCAGGGCCCAATCGGCGTCGAAGAGCCACTTGGGTCCGTCGACGCCGAACAGGCGGAGCACCCCGTTGACGAGGCCGTAACTGGGGTGGAAGACCCAGATGAACAGCACCGCCTGGGCCACTCCCGTCACGAGCGAAGGCAAGTACCAGATGGTCCGGAACACGTTGACCCCGCGGACCCGTACGTTCATCAGGAGCGCGACGGCAAGGGAGAGCAACGTCTGCAGGGGAACGCTCACGACGGCGTACGTCAGGGTGACCTTGATCGCCTGACCGAGCTTTGGGTCCGAGAGCGCTTCCTTGTAGTTGGCGAGCCCGGTGAACTTCGCCGGATCGATCAGGTCCCAGTCCATGAAGGACAGGACCAGGGAGTACACCATCGGCCCGCCTGTGAAGATCACGAAGCCGACGATCCACGGAGAGACGAAGAGCCAGAACGCGGCGGTGTTCCGCGAGATCCAGCGCGCCCGGACGGCGCCCCACAGGCCGGCGCCGATGAGGCCGAACACGATGGCCAAGATGATGACCAGGGAGAGGATGGGCCTGAGCCCTTCGTCGACGCGCAGCCGTTCGAGGAACCCCGACAGCCCATCCACGATGCCTGACATGCCGCGATCCCCCTCTACGCGATCCGCTTGGTGACCGTCACTGCGCCGCGTCCAGCAGCTTCTGGCACGCGGCCTGAAGCTGCGGCAGTACGACGGCCGGATCCTCGGTACCGGAGCCGATCGCGGTGCGTGAGTTCAGGTCACCTGAGAAGGCGCTCTCGATCCGCACCTTGTCCTTGACTGCGGGCGTGGTGACCGCGTTCTTGACGGCGTCGATGAAGGCCTGCAGGTTCACCTTCGGGGCGATGGATTTGAAGGCGTCGAGCGATCCCTGGATGACGGGGATGCCGAGCGCGGACTTCGTCGTCGCCAGGAGGTTCTGCGCGTCGGGGGTCGAGCTCATGAACTTCGTGAAGGTCTTCGCCGCGGCGGTCTCCGCATCGCTCGCGTCCTTCGCGATGCCCAGGCTGTCGACCTCCATGGGCTCGCCCTTGCCGGGCAACGGCACGATGAGGAACTTCGAGGAGTCCAAGGCGGCGATCTTGGCGATGTTCCACGGGCCGAAGTCGGGCAGCATCGCGACCTTGCCGTCAGCGAGCCACTGGAACATGTCCTGCCCCTGGGCGTCGGCCTGGTTGGGTGCGAAGCCGTCGGTCTTCACGGCGTTCACCACGGTCTGGGCGGCGCGGATCCCATCGGGGTTGCCCATCGTGCACTGCTTGCCGTCCGCGCTGTAGTACGAGCCGCCCTCCGCGATCAGCCAGCCGTCGTACCAGAGGGGCGCGGAGCCATAGACCTTCTTCGCGCCCGATCCCGACGTCAGCTTCTTGGCCGCGGCCACGAAGTCCGCGGTCGTCATCGGCGTCGTCCCGTCCGGGACGGCGACGCCGGCCTTGTCGAAGGCGTCCTTGCCGAGGGCCAGGACCTTGCTCTTCGCGACGAAGGGCACCGCGTAGTCGGCCCCGCCGAACGTCCCCGCCCTCTGGACGGCCGGCGAGTAGTAGACGCTCTTGTCGACCTCGACCTGCTTGAAGGCGTTGGCGAAGCTCGGCAGCGAGGTGTCGGAGATCTCCGCCACGGTCGGGGCGTCGCCGCCGGCGATCGACGTCTGGAGTTTCTGCTCGTAGTCGCTCTGGATCCAGTTGGGCTCGACCTTGATCGTCGGGTTGGCCTTCTCGAACGCCGCGATCATCGACTTCATGGTGGCGGCCTCGTCAGTGGTCCCCCAGAAGGCGAAGCTGATCGTGGTGGTTCCGGCCGAGCCTGCTCCACCACTGGGCTCGCTGCTACAGGCGGCGAGCGCGAGGAACGAGGCGGCGGTGACGGCGGCGAGTGCCTTTCGGTGCAAGGGGGGGTCTCCTTTTTCAGTGATCTATCGCTGCCCGCGAAGCACGACGACGCTGCCGTCGGCAGCCGCGCGTACACGCGAACCGTTCGGCACGTCAACAGTGGTGACGTGCCCGTCGTCCCAGGTGGAGGTCCAGGTCACGCCTGGTCCGCCGGTCACCTCGAACTCGGTGGCTTCCTTGGCCTCGTGCCGCAGCCCGACGACGGAACCACCGACCGGAACTTCTCCGACCTCGATCCACTCCCCGGCCGGAAGATGCGAGCGGGTGTGGACGACGCCCTCCTGGGCGCCCGGCTCCAGCCCGGTCAGGCCGACCGCGACGTGGGCGACGTGTGTGAAGGGGACCTCGGGATAGTCCGCCCTGGAGTCCGCGAGGTATCGCATCCAGCGCAACGCCTCGTCGTCCCATCCGTACCGGAAGAACGCCTCTGGAAGGTACGTGAACGCCTCGATATTGACCGGCGGCGTCGCCGCGAGGCCGGATCGCAGGAAGTCGAGATGCGCGCTCGAGCGCCGGTCGTCGCGCATGATCCCTTTGAGCGCGGGGAACCAGGTGCTCTCCAGCCGGAACCCGCCGGTCGGTCCGTCGGCGGTGAAGCCCGCGGTGTAGTGCTGGTCGCCGGGCAACCACCACGATGCCGAGAAGTGCTCGTCCAGCTGCTCGGCCCGCGCACGATTCCACGCGGCGAACTCTTCGTCGAGGGTGACGTCGAAGGTGACGGAGCCAAGTGCCAGGTGGGCCGCCCATTGGCTGGCGATCCCGTCGGCGGCGACCAGGAGGTGCGGTGGCCGCTCCCCCTCGTTGTACGTCGCCGTTCCGCGGAAGATGTCCCCGCTGCCGCCTTCGCCCGCGACACCCGTCCCGAGGGGGTCATGGGCGTCGACGAACGACGTCATCGTGCTGCGTACGAACGCCGCGATCTCCGGAGTGAGCAGGAATCGGTCGTCGGCCGTCCAGCGATATTGCTCGACCGCCTTCTCGACGAGCTCGAATGGCGCCGGGACCTCTCGTACGAAGTCGTCATCCGAGTGGTAGTCGATGGCGGCCGGCGTGCCGTCGAAGTCGAACGCCCACAACGGATACCAGCCGCGGGCGCCGTTCGCCGATCCGGCGAAATGCCGGAGCATCGAAAGGTTCTCCGCGTCCAGTCCCAGCAGATGCGCGCCGAGCATTTGGTGGGCGAGGTCTCTCGAATAGAACATCGGCCGGTCCGTCAAACCGGCCCAGTAACTCGGGAGATATCTCGGGTCCCGGCCGGTCTGAACCCACTCACGCGAACGACGTGACGCCCAAATGAAAGATTCGACAAGATCGTGCATGCTCGAATCAACCCGAAGGTGCCATGGTGGGTGATTTTGGCCGGACCGTGTGGCATGAGCCGCAGGTGATGACTGCTCCGTCATGAAAAGGGAGTGTTACATACACGTCATAAACACGTCAACAGCCGGGCAACGCGGTGCGTCACAGGACGGCCACA
The DNA here is from genome assembly GCF_050942315.1 of Nonomuraea sp. CA-143628. Taxonomy (NCBI): domain Bacteria; kingdom Bacillati; phylum Actinomycetota; class Actinomycetes; order Streptosporangiales; family Streptosporangiaceae; genus Nonomuraea; species Nonomuraea sp. CA-143628. The sequence goes on along the minus strand of NZ_CP192072.1, from coordinate 2,905,450 downwards.
CGCTTAAGGAACCCGCACCGCGGGCGACAGTCCATCGTGGGCTCGGCAGGAGTCACACAGCCCGCCGTGGCGGCAGGCAGCCCTCATCGTCCGGGCAGCCATCAGCTTGTCCGGGCAAGCCATCAGCGGAGGACACACCCCCCGCGAGCAGGCACGATCGCCGATGCCGTCACACTGACGACATCGGATTAATGGGGCGAATCCGGCGAATTAGGCGATCAGCGAGCGGCAGCGGTCAGCCTGCTGTGCCGCGATCGATCGGCGACTATCTATGCGCGTGGGGCGGCCGTCGAGCCGCGAATGATCAGCTCTGGGTCGAACATCAGCTCCCCCGCAGGCACCGGCCGCCTGTTGACCAGATGCACCATGGTGGCGGAGATCGCCTGCGCGATCCGCTCGATCGGCTGCCGGACCGTCGTCAGGGGCGGATCGACGAATCCCATGATCTGGGAGTCGTCGTAGCCGACGACGGACACGTCGCCCGGCACGGACAGACCGCGGCGCCCCGCCGTACGAATCGCACCCAGGGCCATGTAGTCGCTCGCGGCGACGATCGCGGTCGCGCCCTGGTCGAGCAGGGTCTCGGCGGCCGACATTCCGCCCTCGACGCTGTAGACCTGGCGCGCGACGAGTCGTCGCGGATCATCCACACCGCGTGAACTCATCGCCTCGACGAAACCGTCGAGGCGCCGCTCGCTGGGCCGGTTGCCCACCGGGCCGACGATCATGCCGATGTCGCGGTGGCCGAGGTTCCACAGGTGCTCGACGGCCAGCGCCGCCGCCACTTTGTCATTCGTGGAGAAGCTGGGGGCCGGGAGGCCCTCGATCGCGCCGTTCATCGAGACGAACGGGATCTGGCGTTCCTGCAGCAGCCGGTATGGCGCCTGGTCCACACCGATCAGGGTGTTACTCGCCGAGGCGAAGACCGCGCCCGCGATGCCCAGATCCATGGTGGAGGTGATGAAGTCGATCTCCTGCAACCCGCCCACCGTCGTGGAGCACACGACGGCCTTGAACCCCTGGGGCGCCAACGCCGACTCGATCAGCTCGCAGAGCCGTCCGAAGAAGGGCTGGGCGAGGCCCGGGGTCAGGACGATGACCAGCTGACTCTGTCCGCCGCGGTCGTATCCCAGCTCGCGGATCGCGTCCTCCACGACACGGCGCGTGCCGGCGGCGACCACACCCCGACGGTTGAGCACACGGCTGACGGTCGCTTCGCTGACCCCGGCACGAGCGGCGACGTCACTGATTCCGACCTTGGCCATAGCTCCCTTTTGATCGATACGGACGACGCGTGATGTCACTATACGGCCAGACCTGCCGCACGGGCAGTTCAGTCACACCACGGCGCTGGAGTCGATCCTGGACCTGCCGTGACGGCGTGGCGGCAGGTCCAGGCAGAGAGGGATGGGCGGGCTGCTGGCCGGCCGATCTCCGCCACGGCGCGGCGACACTTTCGCCGGCGAGCACGACGTCCGGTGCGGTGCTTGCCGGGCAGCATCCGTGTCCGGCTGCTGGATGGCTCCATCAGCCGGACACGCCCGCGGCCCTGTGCGGCGGTCAGCGCTCGAAATCAGCGTTTGTATGCGGCGACGACCTCCACTTCGACGAGCCAGCCCGCGACCGGGAGGTTGGCGATCTCGATCGTCACGCGGGCCGGGCGGGCCGGGTTGACCTCCATGGGCAGAGCGGAGGGCGCGGTACCGAGAGGAACGGGTACGGGCTGGCCGGTGGCCAGGTCCGTGTTGGCGAAGAACTGGCGGTAGGCGCGGTTCCAGCCGGCGAAGTCGGCCGAGTCGGCTCCGGGAGGCTTCTCCAGGTAAGCGCGCATGGAGACGACGTCGGCCAGACCCAGCCCAGCGGCGGAGAGGTTGGCCTTGATGCGCTTGAGCACGTTGAGTGCCTGGGCCTCGGTGATGGTGACGCCAGGCGGCAAAGTAGCGCCGGGGAAGTCGACGTAGCGCTCGGGAGAGTCGGCGGGAGCCCCGGTGTTGGCCGCCGCCGGGCCCAGGCCGCTGGCGGTGTAGGAGGCCACCTGCTTGCCGAGCGCCACGCCGTCGGCGATCGCGGGGTTGGTGGTGCCGGCCGGGAGGAAGGGCTTGACCTCCTGCGGCCGGGGCGACCAGGTGGGGTTGGCGGCGGCCGTACCGGTGCCGAGGACGAGGACGACGGCCGCGGAGAGGGCGATGGTGCGGATCTTCATGCGGAGGTGTCCTCTCAGGAGGTGCTCATGACGCGCTGGTGCAGCTCGGTGACGACCTTGCGGGCGGACTCCAGGGCTCCCGCCTGCCAGGCGATCATGTAGCTCAGCCAGTCCCCCGCGAAGTAGACGTGCCCGGCCGGTTTGTTGAGGAGTTGGTACGCGCCCTGCCGGGACGGCCAGCCCACCCAGGCGCCCTCGATGTGCGGCTGGAGCTTCCAGGCGACGGACACCGACGACGCCAGCTCGTCGCGATACTTCGCGCCATGGATCTTCACGCCCTGCTCGATCGCGCGGCGCTCGCGGTCCGCGTGCTTCAGCTTGGCGTACGCGTCGGCCTGGGCGCCGAAGTTGTAGTAGCCGACGACCATGCCACGCGAGGCGCCGTATCCGTAGGAGGGGTACCAGATCGTGGCCAGGTCGAGGTCGGTGGCGGTGATGCCGCCGTAGATGTCCTCGTCGGTCTCCCACCAGCGGCGGCGGTACTCCAGACCGATCTTGCCCGCGTTCGTGACGGTCGGGGTGGCGAGGGCGGCCTGGACGTCCGGGCCGAGGTTGTGCGCGGTCTTGGCGAGGATGTGCGGGGGCATCGCCGCGATGCACAGGTCCGCTTTGATCTTCTGGGTACGGCCGTGGCGGTCCTCGTACTCCACCTCCACGCCGTCCGGCAGATCGGTGATCTTGGTCACCTGGGCGCGCAGCCGGATCCGCTGCCGCCCGATCTTGCCGGCGAAGGCCCGTGGGATCGCGTCCATGCCGCCCACCGGCTGGAACATCAGCATCGCCTGCTCGTAGCCGAACTCGAACGAGAACCGCTGCCCGACGCCGCTCGCCAGCACCTCCGACAGCGACGGCACCGGCTCGAGGAGCGTGCCCGGCTGCTCACCCGCGCCCGGGTTCACGGTATGGCCGCGGCGGTCGCCTCCGGAGTACTTGAATCCGCTCGCCTTGTCCCCCACCGCGCCGAAGCTCGCCAGGAAGGCGATCAGCCGCTCTTTGTCCTGGGCGGTGAGCGCGGCGTCCAGCGCCCCCGCGTCGGTCGCCCGCGACAGCAGCTCCGAGACGTACCCGTACACGTCGGCCTTGGCGGTACGCCAGCGGACGGGGGCCTGCATGTTCTGGTGGTAGATGTAGGCCTGGGCGTTGGAGTTGGTGAAGACCTGCAGGTCCACGCCGAGCTCGCGGCAGTAGTCCATGGTGACCATCCACTGCGCCAGCCGGGCCGGTCCCGCGTTGAGATAGACGCCGTCACTGAACTTCGCGACCTGCGTGGAGCCGTCCAGCTCGGTCAGGCGGTCACCGCCGCGGATGGTCCAGTTCCGGCCGCCCACCCGGTCGAGTGCCTCCAGGATCGTGCAGTCGTAGCCCGCCTTGCCCAGCTCGTACGCCGTGGCAAGACCGGCTATCCCCGCGCCGAGGATCACCACCTTCTTCGCCGACCGTCCGGTGAGGGAGAAGTCGGACTGCTGCGGCGGGTCGAACGTTTCCTTCGCGGATGCCTCCGCGGTCGGCGCGAGCCCGAGCGCGCCCATGGTCGCGAAGAGCGCGCCCGCACCGCCGGAAACACCAACGGCGGACAGGAAATCGCGTCTGCTGTACCCCAACACGTACCTCCAAGATTTTCTGGAGGTGAGTCTTGGGAGGTTTTATTGCCGATCGTCCGACATTGTGTTGTTTGTGGGTTTCAAGCTCATCATCGTGTTTGTAGATGAATGTGAGGTTTCCGGGCCTCGCTGGTGTGGTCCGGGCCGGCTAGGACTCGTAGAGCTCCGTCTCGCTCAGGACCGGCTTGCTGTCGTCGGCGCGCCCCAAGCGGGCCGCGGAACCGAACATGGGTCCACGAGCGCGCTGGATTCCGGCGAACCGGCCAAACCCGATCGGCTTGGGAACGTCGTCGTAGACGGCCTCCATGCCGCCCCTGACCGAGTACGTCTCGTGCCAGAATCCGGTGCCGCCCGAGTCCCGCAGGAAGTCCAGCCACCACTCCCGATGCGGCTCGGACCGGGCGAAGGCGAGCAGCGACGGCAGGTCCCGCCAGTACTGGCGCATCCCCATGTTCATCGGGAAGAACGAGTAGTACACGGGCTCGTGCAGCAGCAGCCCGTCCGGTTTGCCCGCGACCGACTCACTGATCTTCCGGCCGAAGCTGAAGAAGGTCCGGATCCCGTACAGGTGATTCACTCGCATGCCGAGGTAGAGGACGAGGAGGTCTGGATAGGCGGACAGGTCGACGGTCTGCCGGTTGACGCGGGTTGGCATTCGATGCTCCTTACGCATGGGCTGGTGTGAGAGGCAGGTCATGTGCCTGCGTGGGCTGGTCGTCGCTGCCATGGAGATCACGTCGGGCGTGTCAGTCGCCGGTCAGCGCCACGTGTACGGAGGAGACCGCGCTCGCGCCATCGCCGACGGCCGTGGCCACTCGTTTCGTCGAGCCCGAGCGGAGGTCGCCGACCGCGAAGACCCGGGAAGCGCTCGTCTGGAACGGAAGGCGCGGGCCGGTGGGAAGCCGGCTGTCCGTGAGGACGAAGCCGTCGTCGGCCTTGGCGACGCCGGACAGCCAGCCCGACACGGGATCGGCTCCGATGAAGCAGAACAATGCGTGACAAGCCAGCCGTTCCGGCCGCTCGCCCGGCCTCTCGACGACAATCGACGTGAGGGTATCGTCTCCGGCCAGTTCGCGGACCGTGCTGTCAGTGTGGATGCGGATCCGGGAATGGGCACGGACTCGGTCGGTCAGGTAGGAAGACATCCCGGCCTCGAGATCGGCGCCGCGAACGATCAGATCCACCGTCGCGCCGTGGGCGGCTAGGGACAGGGCCGCCTGCCCGGCCGAGTTGGCGCCTCCGACGACCGCCACCGGCTGATACTCGTATTCGCGGACGTCCAACTCGGTCGCCGCATACCGGACGCAGCCGGATTTCTCGAACCTCGCCCACTGGGGAATGTCGAGACGCCGGTAATGGGCTCCGGTAGCCGCGATCACCGCGCGGCACGGAATGCGTACGCCGTCCTCCAGCAGGACGGTCGGCCGTCGATCGTCGGAGAGATCGAGACCGGTCACCGCGCACGGCGAGTGGATCCGTACACCGAACTTGAGTGCCTGAATCATCGCCAGGCGGGTCAGGTTCGCACCACTGACACCGTGAGGGAAGCCCAGGTAGTTCTCGATCCGGGCGCTCTTGGCGGCCTGGCCGCCGAGCCCGCTTCGATCCAGCAGTACGGTGACGAGGCCTTCGGACGCCCCGTACACGGCGGCGGCCAGCCCCGCCGGGCCGGCGCCCACCACGACGAGATCGACCGGATATTCGTCGGCCCGGTAGATGAGGCCGAGCCTCTCCGCGAGCGTTCTCGACGTCGCGCGCCGCAGCACCGAACCACCGACGATCGCCGCCGGCAGGTCGTCCGCCGTGAGCCCGGCCGCTGTCATCAGCGAACGTCCCGGGTGGGAGGTCGCACTGCGCCAGGTGTGGGGCAGGAGCATCTGCGTCGCGTAGGTGCGCAGTTCCAGAGTCGCCGCGGTTTCCGGGTGACCGACGATCTCCAGGACCTCGCCGGCGGCCGAGCGGATGACCTCGCGCCGTTCCCGGAACGCCGCCAGCACGAGGTCGGCGATGTCATCCTGTTCGGCGAGGGCCCGGCGCAGCTTCGCCGCCCCGATGCGCACGACTGTCCCGGCGGCCACCACCCGAGCGGTCAGGTAGACGTGCTGACCGGTCAGCAGGTTGAGCTCGCCGAGGAAGTCGCCGGGGCCACCGTGGAAGATCAGACGTTCCGGCTCGATCGCCGTCGCGTCCCGGATGATGTCCACGGCCGCCGTCAGGAGCAGGAAGAAGTCGTAGGAGTCGTCACCGGACACGTACAGATCCCGACCGGCCTCGGCGTGTTCCACCTCCCCGTACGCGGCGAGCCGGCGGAACTGCTCGTCGTTCAGGACCGGCCCGCGCGGCGCCGCACCGTCGTTCATGTAGTTCCTCCGTCACGCCGGGTCGGAACGATCACTGGGACCGACCGCCGACTTCAGCCGTCGCCGTCCCCCTTGAGACGTCAGCGCGCGGCGCTTTTGATGAGGTCGGCGGCCACGGAGGGCTGCGAGATCATCGCGACGTGCGAGGCGCCGACCTCGTGGACCCGTGACCCGGCCCGCCGCGCCATGAACCGCTGAGCCGCGGCGGGGAGCACTTGGTCGTTCTTGGCGACCAGGTAATAGGAGGGAATGGTCTTCCACGCCGGGGCGCCGGACGGCTCCCCGAGCGCGCGCGTGTCAGCGGGCCGCTGGCCGGCCTGCATCAGGTCGGTGGTCGCCCTCGGCACGTCCCCGGCGAAGACGTCGTGGAATACCTCCTTCTTGATGTATCCCTCGACGACCCCTTCACCATAAGGACGGAAGTCCAGCGCCGCCTCATTGAGCTTGCTTCCCGGATACTTGTTCTGCAGATCCAGCAGCGACTCACCCTGGTCAGGGGCGAACGCGGCCACGTAGACCAGCGCTTTCACGTTCGAGTTACCAGTCGCGGCGTTCGTGATGACGATTCCGCCATAAGAGTGAGCGGCCAGGACGATCGGGCCGCTGAGCGTGGCGAGAATGGAGGCCAGATAGGCGGAGTCGGCGGCCACACCGCGCAGCGGGTTCGCCGGGGCGATCACCGGATAGTTCTCTCGGATGAGCCTGGCGCTGACATTGTTCCAGCCGGAGGAATCGGCGAACGCGCCGTGCACGAGCACCACGGTGGGTTTGGGCTTGGCTCCCGGCCGGGGCTGTGCCTGCGCCTCGGAGGTTCCCAGCAGGGCACCGGCAGCGACCGCGGCGGATCCGGCCAGCACCGCTCGGCGGGTCGTCGTCATGGGTGGTCCTTTCAAAGGTTTGCGATTGGTACCTCAATTGCAAGTCAGAGTAGATCTCGAATACTTGACGATCACTGAATCCAGTAGCTCAGTCTTCGGGAAGTACGCCTCAGTCTTCGACAAGTACGTCGATCTAGCCTGCGGGCATGAACACACAGAAGAGCGAGACGGCCAGGAAGTGGGGTCTACGGATTCACCTGGCTCTTTATGCCCTGTCCAATCTGGCCCAGGTCGTGGTGTGGTTTCTCTACGACTCGGGAAGCCACTTCTGGCCGGTGTGGTCGATAGTCTTCTGGGGCGTCGGGCTGGCTTTTCACATCTGGAGTATCTACTCGCCGAATACCGCGAGGAACTTCTCGGCGCGGCGCGCGAACAGGTGAGACCCGCGTTCATGGGACCGGTCGCGGGCCCTTTCCGCAGCGGCTCGCACGATGTCCGCGGGTTCGCCGCGGGCGTGGAGCAGGCGCGCCCGCAGCAGCAGGACAAGTCCTTCGGCGTAGCGTTGACCGTAGGCATCGAGGGCCTGGTCCGCTCGGTCGAGGGCGATGCCCGCCGCGTCCGGCATCCCGGCGGCCAGCCACATCTCGGCGATCAGCGCGTGATGGTAGGCGACACCCCACCGCGGCGGGTCGACCATCGTTCCGGCCATGAGCTGGTCGGCCTCCGCCGCGATGCCGGCCGGGTCATCGCCGGTGAGGGCGCGGGCCCAGTACCAGTTCAGTCGTATGTAGTGCTCCTGCTGGATGGCCGCGCGGCCAGTGCCCACGGCCATCCACCGCTCGATCGTGCGCATCACCCAGCCCGCGTCACCGGCTATCGAAGCGATGATCGTGGTGTAGTAGGCCCAGGTCGCGACCGCGTACGAGTCGTCGGGGCCGTTCCACTTGTCGATGATGGTCTCCGCCGTCCGGGCGTCACCATGTAGTGCCGTCACGACGGCATGCCAGCCGGGCCACTCCCCCGAGACGTCACGCCGGATCGGGGTCTCGCTGTGCGCGGAGACGACCCCGTCGAGCAGGGCGGGGTTGTTCTCGCTGAAGCATCGGAACGCCTCGCCGATGTCGCCGATGTCCCACTGGTGCAGGCCCCAGGCTTGTCTGCCGTACACACGGAGGACCGGATCGGCGGACGCCTCCCCTTGCTCGTACAGCCGGCGGACCAGACGAACGCGGTCCCACTCCAGGAAGGTGTAGGCCCCGAACAGGCGAGCGAAGAGGAGGCCGGCGGCCTCGACATCCCGGCCGAGCTGGCGGGCCAGGTGTTCCGCACGCTCCAGCAGGTCGAACGTCGTACCGCCGAACCCGGCTTGCCGGCGCGGGGCGATGGCCAGGAGCGAGAGGGCGGAGAGCTCGAGTTCCGGGAGCTTGGCGGTCCGCGCGATCTGGGCGGCCGATTCCAGGTGCCGATCGGCGGCGGCGAACGCGAGCTTGGTCGCCGCGCGACGACCGGCGCGCTTCAGCGCCTCCACGGTACGAACCGGGTCGGCGAGGGGACCGGCGGCGGACAGGTGAAAGGCGAGGCGTTCGGTGATGGACTCGTCGTCCGCCTGGCTTTCTTCGAGCGCGTCCGCGACACGCAGGTGCAGGCGGACGGCCCGCAGTTGCTCCGTTGTCTCCGTGATCGATTCGCGGACCAGGTCGTGCGCGAAGCGCCACGAGAACGGGTTCTCCGGCCCCGTTTCGAGCAGGCCGAGCGCGCGCAGCGGTTCGAGGCGTTCGAGGCAGTCGGCGACGTCGACACCGGCGGCGCGGGCGAGCAGACCGAGGTCGACCTCGCGGCCGATCAGCGCGGCGACGCGCAGCAGGTGGCGAGCGCCGTCGTCGAGGCTCGCCATCCGGTCGCGGACGACGTCTCGTACGGTGGACGGCACCCCGGCCCGGGCCGATGCGTCTCCATCGCCGAGCGCGCCGCGGTCGCTGAGGAGCCGCGAGAGTTCGCGGACGAAGAATGGATTGCCGGCGGTGCGAACGTGGATGTTGCGGGCGATGTCCGCGCCGGGTTCGTGGCCGGTCTCGCGGCGGATGAGTTCGGCCACGTCGGTCAGGCTGAGCGGGCCGAGTTGGATCCTGCGGTGGTTGGGCAGCCGGCTGGCGGCGGCCAGCACCCGCGAAAGGTCGGGGCCGGGTGTGGGTGCGCGGTCGCGAAGGGCACAGATGATCGCGGTGCCGGCGGGTAACCGAGCCGCCAGGTGGTTGAACAACTGGAGCGAGGTGGCATCGATCCATTGAAGATCGTCCATGACGAGCAGCATCGGCCGTTCCGCCGAGGCCTGGCCGATGAAGGTGACGACCTGCTCGTACAGGCGGAACTGGGCGCGGCCGCCGGAAACCGGCGGCGCGGCGTCATCGTCTCGAGATTCGAGGAGGCGCCCGAGTTCACTGGCCAGCCACTTCTCGCGCGCCAGCACGGGCAGGCTGTCGAGGACGACGGCGAGCGCCTGCTCCCATGGCCACATCGACGGTGTTCCGTCGCCTTCCAAACAGGAGGCCCTGACGACGAGCGCGCCACGCCAGTCCGCGCCGGCGGCGGCCTCTTCCAGCAGACGCGTCTTACCCGAGCCCGGTTCGCCCTCGATGATGACGAGCCCCGTGCGGCCGGTGAGCGCCGCCTCGATGGCTTGCCGCAACACGCCGAGTTCCTCGCCCCGGCCGACCAGACCGGCCGCCTGCCTCGCCGGTGCGCGGTCACCCTCGCTCTCCGTGCTCGTCACCACCGGCGACGTCGGGCCCTGCGTCAGCACCCGAAGGTGCGCGGCCTGCAACGCCGAGCCGGGGTCGATGCCGAGCTCCTCGGCGAGGCGGTCACGGACCGCGTGGAACGCCGACAGCGCCTCCGCCTGCCGCCCAGCCGCGCCGAGGGTGGTGATGAGGGCGGCATGTACGGGTTCGTGGAACGGCGCCATCGACGCGGCCAGCTGCAACGGCGGGATCACCCGCTCCGGCCGGCGTAACGACACGGCCAGGTCGGCCGCTGCCACGCACGCGGCGTAGAACTCGTCGTCGAGGGCGGCGAAGATCGGCATCGCGGTCGATCCATAGGACAATCCATCCCCAGCGGGGCCACGCCAGAGGCCGAGAGCTCTGACGTAGTCGTCGAGCGCCACTTCGCGAGCTAGCTGGGCGAGGGCGGCCTGGGCGCCGTTGAGGAGTTCCCGGAACGTGACGAGGTCCAGCGTGCCGGGGCCGGCGCTGAACACGTACGCGTTGCCGCGGCGGTGCAGGTACGTACCGGCTGCCCGGGCGGGGACATCAGGTTCGAGCACCCGCCGCAACGCCCCGATGTACTTCTGGATGAGATTGAGCGCGCTGGCGGGAGCGTCATCGGCCCACATCAGGTCGATCAATTCCCTCGTACTGACCGGATGGCCCACCCGCGCCAGCAGCAGGGCCAACAGCTGTGCCTGCTGCCGGGGGCCGGTGTCCAGTTCGGCGCCATCGCGCCACAGCCGCAGCGAACCGAGGATCTGCAGGCGCGGCGAACCAGCACCGGTCGGCGGACCTTCACCGTCGCGCCGGACGGGATGGGCTGGCCCGGTCACGTCGACTCCCGGATGGACATGACAAATTTGTCAGCTTACGACCCGTTTCGCACCGCAGTGCGCACCGATTATATGGGCCCGGGATTTGCCGTTGAAGGCTCGACCGATCTTCGAGCTCGACGGCTGATCAACCAGCCGAACCCGGTCGCCGTGAAGAACATGACAATGCCGTACACCGCGCCCGGGACGGCGATCTCGGCGTTGTTCAGCAGCGTCGGGCTCAGCGCGACCGTGATGGCGAGCCCGGTGTTGTGGATGCCGATCTCAAACCCGGCCGCGGTCGCCGCACGATGATCGACGCCCGCCAGGCGCGGCACACCGTAGCCGATCAGCAGGCTCACAATGTTGAAACCCAACGCGGCCAGCCCGACCGAGACGAAATAGTCGAAGAGGTTCGCCCGCTCCGCGTACAACACGGCATAGATGACCCCGACCAGGACCACGACCGACAACACCCGGACGGGGAGGTTGAGCCGCCGCGCCACCTCCGGCGCCCGCGCGCGCAGGAGCATCCCGACCGCGACCGGTACGAGCACCATCAAGAAGACCTGCGACATCTTGTCGAACTGCAGCCCGAGGGCGGCCCCGCCGGACAGGAAATACCCGGCCGAGAGGTTCACCACGACCGGCAGGGCGACCACGGCCAGCACCGAGTTGATCGCGGTGAGCGTGACATTCAGCGCGACGTTCCCGCCGAACAGGTGGCTGAACAGATTGGCCGTGGGACCGCCGGGCGACGCCGCGACCAGCAGCAGCCCGACGGCCAGCTCCGGCGGAAGCCCGAAGGCGAGCACCAGGCCGAAGCAGATCGCCGGCAGCAGCACGATCTGGCACAGCAACGCGACCACGGCCGCCTTCGGATATTGCCCCACCCGCCGGAAGTCGTCCACGGTCAGGCTGAGGCCCAGGCCGAGCATGACGATGCCGATGGCGAAAGGCAGACTGGCCAAGATCAATGGGGATCCCATGACGGACATTCTCGGGCATGCCAACAGGTCCGGGTAGAGTCCAAGGCCGTCGTTATTTCAGGCTGACCAAAGACCACCGATCATGCAAAAGGCCAGGTCAACCCGCAGATTGCTGCGCGCCCTGCAGGAATCGAACCTGCGACCGTCGGATTAGAATCAAGATCTTTTAGTGCCGCACGGTGCCGCCTGATGGCGATTTGCGTCGCCTTAGCGCGCTTTTCATGTCCGGTAGAGCCAGGCCCTGACGGCACGTGACGGGGCGTACGAGCACGGCTGACCGCCGGTGATGGGGTCTGACGGCACGCTCCGGGGTCGCGATCCTGACCGTGCGCTTCGGCCTCGGCCACCGGGCTTATCGCCCAGACCCTGCTGACGTGACTCCCGCGGCGGTCAGTCGCAGCCGCAGCCGTCACAGCAACAGCCGTCCTCGCCCGGGCAGCAGGAGCAGCAGTCGCCACAGCAGTCGTAGCCGGAGCAGTCGAAGCGCTCGCAGAAGGAGCCCTCGCGGTCCTCGTCCCAGGCAGGCCGGTACAGGCCACACGTGCAGCACGTCAGTGCGGCGCACGCCAGCGACAGCAGCCCACCGGGATCCTGCTTCGGCGGCCGTCCCCCCGGCGGCGCGCCGGGATCGCCGGGCGCGTGTTCGGGCGGGTGGCCGGTGCCGTGGGTTCCGGCGGTGGCGAAGGCTCGGGAGACGGCGCTGCCGGTCTCCCGCACCAGCAGGGCGCGCGTTAGGCCAGGTCGGGGCATGTCCAGCTCATCCACGGCGGCGCGCAGCTCGGCGTGCGCGGCGTCGCAGTGGCGGCGCGCCTCCTCCAGGCCGGTGCCGGTGGCTGCCAGCGGGTTGTACGCCCCTGACTCCCGGTCGTCGGCCAGGTCCTCCACCGCGTCGATCAGGTGTGCCAGCTTCCCGAATCCGCGACCGGCCGCCTCCAGAGCCTCCCGGTTGTGCGGCTTCCCTGCAAGCACCGCTGTGTGCGCGAACGCGGCGGCTACGGCGTCCTCAGTAGGCCCCGTCAACTCTCGTAACCCGGGGCCCGCGCTGTTCCCCGGGGGCTCCTGGGCGGGGGCGCGTTCCAGGAGGGTCTGGCGGTCGGCCGCCGCCGTCAGCGGGGTGGGGTCGAACCCCAGCGTGCCGGCCATGGCCGTGCCGGCCGAGGACCAGCGGCCCGCCAGGCGGGTGGCGCCGGCGGCCACCAGGCGGCGGGCGTACACGCCGTCCCCGTCCGCCACGTGGTCGCTCACCTTGCCGGCCGCCAGGAGCAGCGACACCGAGGCCGCCAGCCGTACCCCCTCGGACTCCACTACGTCGGCGCCCTTGAAACCGCGTAGCGCACACGGGCCCGCCCTCCTGCGCGACGTGAACGTGGGCGACTGGGCTTCGGTAAGGACGGACACGAGCAGACCGTCGTAGTTGGTCACCAGACGGGACAGGTGTCCATGCTCGTCGCGGAGCGCCAGGCAGAGCCCGCACAGGTGGCCCATCCAGTCCGCGTAGAGCCCTTTGCACAGGACGTGCCGACACGGGCGGACAATGCCGAACATACGTCCCCTTATATGCACATTAGAGAGCCAACCGTAGCACCAGGCCGCCGGAAGGTACCGCCGCAGCGGCGGCAAGATCACCGCATCCGCTGACGCTGCCGGACTTCTCTCCCACGCGGGCGCCCTGCTGCTCCTGCGGACGCTGCGTGTCACCTGCCTGGACCGGGCCCTGTCCGCGCGGCTGGAATGCTGGCGGCCCGAGCGCGCAGTGCACGACCCTGGCAGGATCGTGGCCGACTGGCCGTCAGCCTTGCCTTGGGCGGTGACTGCCCGGCCGACATCGCCCCGCTGCGCGCCCAGCCCGGCCTGCTCGGCCCCGTCGCCTCCGACCCGACCGGCTCCCGGCTGATCAACCGGCTCGCCCGCGACGAGGCCAAGGCTCTCAAGGCCCTGCGCGCGGCCCGCGAGCATGCCTGGGACCTGGCCGGAACGAGGGCGGAGGGCACTGACGGCGGGCTGATCCCCCTCGACCTCGACGCCACCATCGTCATCGCCCACTCCGACAAAGAACACGCCTCGCCGACCTGGAAACACACCTTCGGCTTCCACCCCATGACGGTCTTCGCCGACCACGGCCCGCGAGGGTCTGGTGAACCACTGGCCATCGTGCTGCGGCCGGGCAACGCCGGCTCCAATACTGCCGCCGACCACATCGAAGCCACCCGCCTGGCACTAGCCCAGTTCCCCAAGCACCACCGGCGTCAGGTGCTGATTCGCACCGACTCCGGCGGCGGCACCCAAGAGTTCCTGACCTGGCTCACCAAACCCGGCAGGCGGTTGTCCCACTCGATCGGGTTCACCCTGACCGAGGAGATCCAGCAGGCAGTCCTGCGCCTGCCCACCAGCGTGGACCCCCGCCTACGACGCCGACCGGCAAGTGCGGCTCGGCGCCTGCGTGGCCGAGCTGACCGGCCTGGCCAACCTGCCGCTCCACCGCTTCGCCCCACTGACGCTCCCCGCACCGCCACGGCCGGCCCTGGCGGTGCGGGGCCACGCGGGCTGCTACAAATGCGGCATGAGCGAATCCGTCGGGTATCCCCCGCGGCCGAACGTACCGTCGGCCCGGCGTGTCTACAGTCGGACGTACCGTGTGTGGGCCCACGTGCTCCTGTGGACGCCGATCGCGCTCACGGTGGCCGGTATCATCCTCGGCCTGGGGCTGTTCGCGGCCGCTGACGCCGACCCGACATACGGTTCGTCCGCGCTCGGCTATCTCGGCCTCTTTGCGTGGGGCGCCCTCGCGGTCCTGTCACCGGCTCTGCTCGGATCGTTCATCGCCGGGCTGGTCATGCTGAACCGCACGCGGCGCTGAAGCTGACGGGCCCTCCCAGGAGGAAGCCGAGACCTAACGCCGACAGAAGGTAGCCGACGTCGACGCTTCCACCCTGGTGCGTCACGCCGAAGGGCATGAGCAGAGCAGTGAGCGCTGCGTTCGCGGCGCTGCCCGCCTGCTGTTCGGCGCTCCGCCGGCCGCGGCTCCCTCATCCCTAAAACCGCCTAAAACCTGCACCGCTTCAGAAGTCGTCGCAAGGCGCTTGACCTGGGAGCCGACCTGGGACGCCGCTCAGGCAGGGTCGGTTCTTATGTCTCTCCGTCTTCTCTACCTACGTATGATCCAGGCGTTTGGCCGGATGGTGCTCCTAGGCCGAAGTGAGACGGTCAAGGACATCGAGATCATGGTGCTCCGGTATGAGGTCACGGTGCTGCACCATCAGGTCGTCCGGCCGAAGTAGGACTGGGCCGATCGAGCGGCCCCCGCCGCGCTGGCGCGACTCTTGCCTCCCCACTTGCGGGCTCATCGGCTGGTGACGCCGGGCACCCTGCCGGCCTGGCACCGCCGCCCGGAAGCCAATCGCGCAACAGTGCGCCGGCCAGAGCCTCGGCGTCGGCCAGGCCCGCAACCGCACCCGGCTCGCGGTCGAACGCACCGTGCCGTTCGGCATGATCTGCCTCAGCCCGACCATCCTCTGGTACGCCATGAGCGGTCTCAGCCCGACACCGCCGAACGACGGGCACGAGCCCGCTGATACACCACCAAGACCGACCATCCTTCGAAGACATGGCGATCAAGCTCCGCCGCGTCATCATCGCCGAACGCCACGACCGCTTCAGGCTCGGCCCCGTCGAACGGTTCACCCCGAGCAAATCCGCCGTATGAAACGGCGGCGCAGGTCTTGCCTAGCTTTACACGGCGGTCCGCAAGGCCGTTCTTTCGCCATTTGGAACGACCTTCTCCCTGCTCGGTGGTTTGACGAGATCCTTTTACCCGCTCATAGTGGTTGTGGTCCATCAACCGATTGCGCAACGACGCGCCGAATGCTCAAACCTCGGGAGTTGATCAAGGCGTGGCGGTGAACCTCGGATCGATGGGGCGTGCGGACCATACCGAGTGGCCGAGAACCTTGGATCCTGCCATCCTCAGGGCTCAAGGGTGGGCGCCCACTCCATTTCGTGAATTCGTATTGAAGGTCAATAGCAGGTGCGACCTTTCGTGCGCGTACTGCTATGTCTATGAAATGGCGGACCAGAGCTGGCGGGACCAGCCAATCCGCATGTCCACCACCACCGCCACGCGCACCGCCACGCGCATCGCCGAACATGTCCGGGCCCACGACTTGCCCTCCGTTGAGTTGATACTCCACGGCGGCGAGCCCCTTCTCGCTGGTCCCGGCCTCATCGCCCACATCATTACCGCAACCCGCGAGGCGGTCGGCCGATCCGCCCGGGTGGGCGCCCGCGTGCAAACGAACGGCATCCGGCTCGACGTCGACCACCTTCGCCTGTTCGCGGAACTTGATATCGCTGTGGCGGTAAGTCTTGACGGCGACAGGAACGCCCATGACCAACACCGGAAATTCGCGAACGGCAAGGGCAGTTACGATGCGGTCACACAGTCGCTGCGCCTGCTCCGCGACTCGTTTCCGCATCTGTTCAGTGGTTTGCTGTGCACGATAGATCTGCGCAACGACCCATTAGCCAGTTATGAGGCGTTACTCGAGCACCGACCGCCAAAAATCGACTTCCTGCTCCCGCTGGGCAACTGGTCGTTTCCGCCACCGCGGCGCCTACCCGGCTCCGCCACGACGCCGTATGCCGACTGGTTGATCGCTGTCTTCGACCGCTGGTACGCCGCGCCCCACATGGAGACCAACGTCCGCCTCTTCAGCGAGATCATCCAACTGCTGCTCGGCGGCCGGTCCAACAGCGAAGCGGTGGGACTGTCCCCGGTGACGGTCCTCGTGATCGACACCGACGGCACGATAGAACTGTCCGACACAGTGCGATCCTCCTCCCCTGGTGCCGCCTCCACCGGGCTGCACGTGGACATGAACACGTTCGACGACGCCCTGCTCCTGCCCGAGACCGCGGCCCGCCAGCTTGGCGAGCCCGCGCTCGCCCCGGAATGCCGGGCGTGCGACATGCGAAACGTCTGCGGCGGCGGCCAGTTCGTCCACCGTTACCGCTCGGGGAGCGGCTTCGCCAATCCGTCGGTGTACTGCCCCGACCTGCTGCAGCTCATCCGACACATTAGAAGGGTCGTGGCGGCCGATCTCGCCGCCCAGGTCGAAAGGCTTCGATGAACCTCTGCAGACACCGCATATCTGACGAGGCGTTCGCCACTCTGGCGGCCGGAGGGGGTGGCGCCGAAGCCGTGCGCCAGCTAGCCACCGTCGAACGCAGCAAACATCTGCTGCTGCTGCGCGGGGTCGTGCAGAGTGCCAGGATGACGAGGCATCCGGGCGCGGGCTGGGCCGCGGACGCCTACGATCGGCTCTCCGCACTGCAGGACGAGGCGCCCGAGGCGGTCGAGGACGTGCTGTGCTATCCGGCCGTGGGAGCCTGGTTGCGGACCACCCTGCTCGCCCTCGATCACGATCCGGCGCGGGCTCGGCCCGACCACCTTGCCGCGGTCACGGCGGCCGCCGCCATCAGGGCGCGGGCCCCGCTTTCCATTGACGTGCGCACCTTTGGGGGATCGCTGCCCCTACCGTCGCTGGGGGAGGCGCTCATACCGGAGGGCACGGCCACAGTGCGGTCCACGCCCTGGGGCGCAGAGGTTTTCGTCCAAGGCGTCCGCGTGCCGATCCCCGCGGACCACACCCGCGACGCCCCAGGCTGGCGCGGTGTGCGGCGACTGACCGCCTCCGCCAACGGCCGCACTCTCAATCTCCTTCTCGACGACGTCGACCCGCACCGCATGCCGGCGGACGTAGCCGACCGGCTGTCCGAAGGAGAGCTGCGGAGCTGGCGTTCCGCCCTCGAGGAGGCGTGGGACATACTCACCACCCATCACCCGACCACGGCCGCGGAGATCGCGGTGGCGCATCGTGTACTCACCCCGCTTCGCCCGCCCGCCGACGGGCAGGTGAGCGGGACGGCCTCGGAGACCTTCGGCACGGTCGGTCTGTCGGCGCCCTCGGACGGCCTCACGCTCGCCGCGATGCTCGCGCACGAGGTACAGCACGCCAAGCTGGGCGCCCTGCTCGACATCGTGCGCTTGATCGAGCCCGATGACAGTTGCCGGTTCTATGCGCCGTGGCGGGAGGATCCGCGACCGGCCGACGGTCTGTTGCAAGGGGCTTACGCCTACCTGGGCGTCAGCGGGTTCTGGCGGTGCCAGCGCACCCGCGAGCGCGGTGACAGGGCCTTGCTCGCGCACAGTGAGTTCGCACGCTGGCGTACAGGTGCCCACAGAGCTGTGGACACCCTCATGACCTCCGGCCTGCTGACGTCTGCGGGAAAACACTTCGCCGCGCACATGTGCCGGGTTTTGGCCGACTGGCAGAGCGAGCAGGTGCCGACTGCCGCCGCGGCGCGGGCGCGCGCGGCGAGCGAGCGCCACCTGGTCCGTTGGCGACGGGCGAACGCGGGCCTGCCGGCGTGACGACGGCCGTCAGATGGGCGGTGGGTCGAAGTCGAAGTCGAGCTGCCTGCCCTCCGTCGCGACCACCGTGTCGGGGTGGTCGTGGCCGCGAACGCGTTCGTACTGGGCGATGGTCCGTGACTGCAGCTCTTCGGCCTGCTCGTCGGCGCCCCGGCGCCGAAGCACCACAGACAAGTTGGCAGCGCACCCGAGCGCCAACGGGTGGGTCTCACCGAGCAGCCGCCGGGACCGCTCGAGCGTGTCCTCGCTGAGGCTCAGCGCGGTGTCCAGCTCGCCGAGCGCTGTCAGGTCGCTGGCTAGATTGATCGCCACGGTGAGGGAGTAGTGGTGGTCACGGCTGAGCCTGGAGTCTAGGGCACGCAGACACTGGTCGTTGAGCTTGCGCGCGCTCTCGACGTCTCCTCGCACCCGGTGCAGCAACGCGAGGTTGCCCGCGCATCCGTGGTTGTACGGATGGTCCTGGCCGTACGCTTCCGGATAGCGGTTCATTGTGTCCAGGGCCAGCTCGAACGCGGAATTGATCCGGCCCGTGCTCCGCATATTGTTGGTGAGGTTCATGGCGGCGGCCAGCGTGTCAGGGTGGCTCGCACCGTACAGCCGCTTGTATCGCTCGTAGACGTCCTGTGCCAACTCGAGCGCATCATCGACACGGCCCGTCCGGCGGAGTGCGATCGAACGGTCTTTGGCGGTGCGCAGGGTCACCCAGTGCTCGACGTCGAGCTCCTGAACGCCGAAGGCGTGGGCGTCCTCGCCGAGATCGCTGGCCTCCTCGTAGTCGCCGCACAGCCGCACCACCCGGGCGAGATTGCCCCAAAACGCGAGGTGGGCCACCTTGCTGACGTCGAGTTTCCGACTCGAGACGGTGAAGACCTCTTCGTGCTCGGTTCGCGCGCGCTCGTAGCGGCTGATCAGGGCGTAGTCGAGGGCCAGGTTGTTCTTGGCGGACAACAGCTCGAGGTGGTCGGGCGGGAACGTGGCCTCGTGGCCGCGCAGGACGTCCTCATCGTGCTCTCGTGCCCGGTCGAAGTCGCCGAGGGCGCGCAGATCCGCCCCAAACCCCTGCGAGATGAACAATGACCTTTCGTGCTCCGGCCCGAAAACCTGACGCGAACGCTCCAGCGCCGACCTGTCGGTGTCGTAGGCCTTCGAGTAGTCGCCCAGCTCACGCAGAACGAGGCCGAGCTGCGACTCCGCCACGATCACGTGCTCATCGTGCGGACCGGAGTCCTTGATCCACTGCTGGAGGAAGCTCTCCACGAAGGCACGGCTCGTCTGGTGCTGACCGGACATGTAGAGGTAGCGCACCATCTTGAGCGCGAACTCGCGCACCTTCGGATCGCGAGTGGCCGCCACCTCGGCTGGCACGATGTGCTGGACCAGCTCGGCGTAGCGTAGCCAGTTGGCCTCGTCGTCCGGATCGCCCAGCACGGCGCTGGCGAGCAGGAGGTGGACCACCTTCCGGTAACGGTGATGATCTTCTTCTCTGAGGTCGGCACGCAGCAGCGCCTGGATGAGTCGGTGCACCTGCAGGGTGCGCGTCTCGGGATCGAGCTTGGCCAGGGCGTAGCGACCGATCACGCGGATGGCCTTGCTGCGCAGCAGCGGCCGATCGAGGAGCTGCTGAAGGCCCGGCCCCACCGCATCGGACACGCCCCAGCGGAAGACGTCGACCGGAATGGGCTCGGGGCCGAAGAAGGCGCAGCACCGGAGAAGCTCGACGGCTTCGGCCAGCTGTTGCTCCAGCTGACTCACTGACAACCGCCAGGCCGCCGTCATCGACCGTGGGTAGTCCAGCGGCTTGGGCATTTGCAACGTGTCAGGCATGTGCTTGGCGAGCTGCTGGAGGTATTCGTCCACCGACATGCCCGCCTCGGCCTGCAGCGCGCCCGCCTGCTCTAGCGCGAGCGGCAGGTGCCCAAGCTCGTCGGCTAGCCGCTGGGCGTCCGCCTCACGCAGGTTGTTAGACACGCGCTTGTGCAGGAACTGAACGCTCTCGCCTTGCGTGAACACGTCCACCGGGACGGTCTCGACGACGCTACGCCACTCCTGGTTGCGCGAGGTGATGAGCACATGGCCGGGACCGCGCGGAATGAGCTGGTTGATGTCCTCGGGGCGGTCGGCGTTGTCGAAAATGAGTAGCCACCGTTCGTACGGCTCGCCGCGGCGCAGCGCATGCAGAACGGCAGCCGCGGTGTCGTCGATGCCGACCGCTTTGGCGGGCGGGAGCCCGAGCCGGGGAGCCAGCGCGGCCAGCGCTGCGGGCACCAGCAGCGCCTGGTCTGCGGATATCCACCAGACGACGTCATATTCGGACTGATAACGCCAGGCATACTCCACGGCGACCTGGGTCTTGCCGACGCCCCCCATACCGTGAAGGGCATGCGGCACCACCGCTGTCACATCAGATGTGATTCCACTGCGCAGCCGTTCGAGAAGCCCTTCCCGACCGGTGAAATTCTTATTGCGCGGAGGTATCTTTTCGCCCCAAACCTCCGGCAATCCGCCGCGCCCCACCGTCCGAGAAGCCGTCACGGACCGATCGTAGCAACACTGGAGCAGGGCTCCTAGCTTGACACCTCAGGCGTGGTCAGCATGGCAAAGAATTCACATTTCATCCTAATATTCTACCAATGTCCTCACATCATCATCTATTACACCAATCAGGATATAAAGGGACAGACCGCCGATCTGACGATCTTCTACTCGAAGGTTCCACCTGGTCACAAAGTTTGCGGCGTCCACGCCCTCCCCCTAGGCAAGGTCCGCCATATGGGCGATGCTGTGGCAGGCGTGCCTTCACAAAGCGGGCTCGCGTGGCCCGACTGTGCGAGCGAGCGCCCTGGAAAAGTCTGGAGTGACAGTGGAGAGGCAGGAGGATGGTTTGTACGAGCGTGTCGATGAAGACGACGGTGGCCTGCTTGATCTCTCTGAAGCCTCGCTCCGCGACATAGCGGCTCTCTCCGCGGAAGACCCCTCCGTGTTCGGCCAGGCGGTGAAGAGGGCACTGGCCCAGAACGGATCGCTCCTCGGGTTCAGTCAGAGCATATGACGCCCACTTCTCGACACGGATCGCAGCCAGCTCTCCTCGAGGTAAGAGAGGAGACCAGAATGCGGGCGCACGACGCGCACGCAGGCTCCGCGGTGGGTCGCGGCGTGAGTGCGCCGCCCACCGGCATAAACTCACGTCATACGTCGGACCGGGCTCCGCCGGTCGACGGCGCTTTCCGTGAGAGGAGTCGACAGCATTGCTGAGCAGTCGCCGTCTTCTCCATGGCAATCGCGCATCCGGCCGACGCGCCTCCTTCTCGCCATCACCGCATGGCCGTTCCTTCAGCCTGGCGGTCGGCGAATGAGCGTGGCCGGACTCTCGTATCCGAAGCCGATCCTGCTTGCAGGACCCCCATTTCGAATGGGATCGCTGCGATGACTGTCAGCGTGATGGCCCACTATGTCGATCGGCAGCCATATGTTGGCGTACGCCCTTTTCGCGCACAAGAAGCTGGGCAATTCTTCGGGCGCTCCGAGGCAGCGGCCGAGCTCGCCGACCGTTGGCGGCGGCATCGGCTGAGCGTGCTCACTGGGCCGCCCGGCTCAGGCAAGACCTCGCTGCTCCACGCGCGGCTCGTCTCTGACACCGCCTTCCGCACCGCCGGTGTCCTGCCCGTCGGCCGGCCCTTCGGACCGCCACCGCCGGCGCTCGCCGCACTGCCCGAGCACAACCCGTACACGCTGGCACTGCTCTGCTCCTGGATGCCTACGACACCGCCGAACCATCTCGCCGGGTTGTCCTTGTACGAGTTCCTCCGCCGCGACGGCTATCCAGGCTGTCCTAGTCCTTTCTTCGTGGCAATCGACCAGGTCGAGAAGGTCTTCGAACGACACGCCCGGCTCGATCCCCACCGGGCCGGCTTCCTGGCCCAGTTGCGCGAGGCCATCGGCGAGCTGTCGGATCTGCACCTCCTGCTGTCGGTCAGGGAGGAGCATCTCCCCGACCTCGAAGCTGCCCTGGGGCCCCTGGAGCCATACGTGCTGGCCCCGCTGACGACGGCCGACGCCGTGGAGGCCGTGGAGCGGCCGATCCAAGGCAGCGGGAGATGGTACGCCGACGGCGCGGCCGAGGACATCGTCGCCACGGTCGCCACGGGACGCGACGCAGTCGATCCGGTTCTCCTTCAGGTGATCTGCTCCCGGTTGTGGGCGTCGCTGCCCACCGACATCACGGCCATCACCGTCCAGGACGTGCACGCGCATCCCGGCATCGAGCGATCGCTTAGGGAGTTCTGCGGGCAGGCGATCGTGGACGTGGCCGCCGAGCACAACGTCTCGACGCTGCGCCTCGCGTCGTGGCTGCAACGGACGTTCGCCACGGGGCCTAGCGCCGACGCGGTGGAGGCCGCCGCCCGCGAGGGTCTGCCCGCCGCCGTGCTAGCGGCATTCCAGGACAGGTACGTGCTTGCGGCCAACCCGCCGTACCGGCTGCGCCACGAACTCCTGACCGGCCCGCTTATGAACCTGGACATCGCCGATCTGCACCCGGGCGGCACTGGTCCGGGGCGGCATCTGTCGGCGGCCGCATCCGCGCTGTTCAGAGGAGATCTGGCGGCCGCGGAGCACAACGTCGGCGCCGCCCTCGCCGCCGCGGGTGAGGCGGACCTGACGCTGCTGGCGCACACCCAGTCGCGCATGGGAGACATCGCCCATCTGCGCCGCGACCCTGAGCGGGCCGTGACCTGCTACCGCGCCGCCGCCGCCCTATTCGAGGCCCTCCAGAACAACATGGCCGTGGCCTACTTGCTGGCCGCTATCGGCCACTCGCTCCTGGCGCAGGGCCTGGACGTCGAAGCGGTCGAGACCCTGCGCTCCGCTGTCGACCGGCTGCCTGCCGACCTCACCCTGCAGACCGAGTTGGGCCGGACGCTGTGGAAGGTAGGGCACGGCCGCGCCGGGGTGACCGTACTCACTGAGGTGCTCAACGCCGATTCCCACACGCCCGAGGCGCTGCGGACCCGTGGGGAGATGCTGGCTGATCTGGGCCGGGCGGAAAGTGCCCTGCGCGACCTCGACCAGGTCCGGCTGCAACTACGCCCCGAAGGCCGTGCCGCCCGCGCCCTCGCCCTCATCGGCACAGGGGATTCCCGTGGTGCCGAAGAGGAGATGGCGGCCGTGCTCGAACCCGGTTCCGACAACGGACCTGTGCTCCTCTACGCGGCCCGGGTGCGGGCGCTGGGCGGCGACCGCATCGCAGCCGCGGACCTGGCCCGGCTCTCGCTGGCCGCCACCGCTCCCGCCCTTACCCGCCATCAGTGCGCCGAGGCCGCTCAGCTCTTGGGGGACGTCCCGAGCGGCTCCTGAGCGTCTTCCGGCCCGACGGCTACCCGGCAGAAGTCATCGACGCATAGATCCAGCCGCTGAAACGACGGCGGCTCCAGCATCTGTCCGCTCACGAACTGGCCGCCAGCGTCAAAGTTCATCCGGGTGTACCGGGTGGTCTGGCTCGCCAGACTGTACGCGGCTGTCGCCAGCGCCCGCGCTGTTCCGGCCACCTCGCTGGGGGACAATACGGCCACCCGGGAGGCCAAATCGCCAACGGACGCCGCCTGCGCCTCGATGGCGGCGAGCCGCTCGTTCATGTCCTCCCAGGGATGGTGAGCCGCGACCTCCACCTGTAGTCGCAGCTTGAGGACTCCGCCCAGTAGATCCCCGTACGCCTGCTCGCGCGCCTGTGTCTGCTGTTCTTCCCTCCGCCGCCGTGCCTCCCGCTCTTCCTTCCTGGCCGCGGCCCGGTTGGTCAGGGCAACGCCCCCGAGGGCACTGAGCGCGCCGACCATTCCACCGGCCGCCGAGATGATGGCCGTAACGACAGAAGCATCTGCCATGTCAGGAGTCTGGCATCGGATCCCGAGTTCTGTAAGGCGTTCTTCCGCCAATTCGCATATCGGCGTCTCTGGGCGGTCGTGATGTCAGGTCAAAGATCGCCATTGCCCGCCCTGAGCGGCGGCCGATTGATCAAATCTCCCCTCAGCCGCTCACCATCCGCAGTGACCAGTGCACCTGCCGATAATTACGTCCGCCCAGGCCATAATCATGTGGAACTCCGCATGGCGTTCGCGAGCTCCAGCCCTCAAAAGACGGATAACGCGTGCGCCATGATGATTGGCCGTGCTCCTACGCCTGGCCTACCTCCGGCGGCCGTCGACACGCTCACGATGGCTCTGTCCCAGAATGACTTAGTCGAGCTTTTCGGCGAGCGTGAGGTCCTGGCCGCGATGCTCGAAGTCGACGCGGGCGTGACGGCCGAACACGACGGCATCCTGCCGATCTGCGACAAGGGATTCGCCGGCAAGGACTTCGAGACGCTTCTGGGCACGTACGAGATCACCATGCTGCGCCCGTCCCGCAAGGACGAGAAGGCCCGCTACGGCGAACCGCTGCTGAAGAAGGTCCGGCAGCTGATCGAATCAGTCAACGACACCCTCAAAGGCCAACTCGACCTGAAAGACCACGGCGGCCGTTCCATCGCCGGGGTCGCCTTCCGCCTCGCCCAGCGCATCCTGGCGATGGCCGCCGCGATCTGGCACAACCACACAACCAATGCCCCGATCACCCGGTCACTGACCGCCTACGACCAGTAACCGGAGATCGGACTTGCTCGTCTAGATAGCGACGAGCTGGCGGGTGATGCTGGGATCACTGATCCTGGTGTCGTCCGCCAGCAGGAACGCCTTCGACAAGATGACCGACAGCATTCCGCCGTCCTCCTCGAACGGCAGGAACACCGATGAGGCGGAGGGGTCGCGGCCGGGGACGATGCACAGGTAGGCGTCGTTCGGCTCCATCAGGATGTTGCCCGACCCCAGATGAATCCGGTAGGTGCGCAGTTGCCCCCGCACACGCAGGAATCGGTCGGTCAGCTCCGCCCGGTCGGCGATCTTCAGCCGGGGCAACAGCCGAGCCAGCGCGTCACGCCGGGTGCGAGCGGTCTCGCTCAGCTCGCCGAACCCGTACGACTGCCAGTAGCCGTCGTGCCCGGCCGCCGCCTGCTGGTCGAGCCCCAGGGACCCGACCCCCACGGCGAGGTCGGCGTCGCGCAGCAGTTCCGACAACACCAGCGGCGGCACTTCGGTGAGCGGCGCGTCGCCGGGAAGATCCGCGTGGCGGAACCGGATCGCGTCGGTGGCGGCGCAGGAGGCCGTGCCCCAGTCATCCTGCGCGGGGTCGGAGGCGACCCGCATGCCCCAGCTCACCTGCCAGCCGGCGAGCGTCTTGACGGCGGCCCCTATGTCGCCGCCGCACTCGTAGTCCCAGTGACCGATCGACAGCTTGCTCCAGCCGCGTTGCTCCAGCAGCGCCTTGGCCTGCCCGTAGCGCACGATGTGGCCCTTGAAACGGTCGGAGTGGGTGCGGGTGCGCTCCTCGGCCGGGGTGAGCAGGTAGACCTCGCGGTAGGCCTGCTTGAACGGCTGCCTGATCCCCCGCTCCAGCAGGTGGTCGCGCCAGCCGCGCACCCCCTCGACACTCTCCAGGATCGGGTGCCACAACCGGACGGGCGTGCCGGCGCCCGGACGCACGGATTCGCCGCTCACGCCGGCCAGTGCCCAGCCGCCGCCATCCCTGACCGGCAGCCCGGCGAACCCGTCGCGGAGCCGCCAGATGAGGGCGCGAGTGTAGGGGCCGGTGACCGGATGGTCGAAGAAGTACTGCTCGGCCTCCTGCCAGGACAGCTCGCGTTCGACGATGAGCATCTGCTCCAGGCGTAGCCGCTCGGCGGCCTGCGTGCGTTTGAGGTCTTTCAGCGTGGCCTTGAGATCGGCGAGCACCGGATCCTGGCGGATGGACTGGGGCGCCGACTTGACGACGCGCCCGGACGCGTTGACGAACCGCAGCACCGGCCCCTCGGCGTCGAGCCGGACGACGCAGTCGCCGGCCTGCTCCTCCCGGACCCCGTCGGGGCCGAGCCCGAAGGCCGGGACCGTCCGGTCGACGAGCTGTTCGTGGCTCAGCCCCTCTTGTACGGCCACCGCGTCGAGAGCGTCGGACGCCTTCGCCAGCAGGGCCGGTCTGCGCAGCCTGGCTCGTACGCGCGCGAGCACGCCCACCGTGTCGAGGCCGCCCCGCTTGGCCAGCACGTTCAGTGCGGCGTTGGCCAGTCTCTCGTTGCGGCAGACGGCAGCGCCGCCGGTGCCGTTGCGCCCGATGCCGCAGTTGACGGCGACGTCGCCGAGCAGCGTGGACACCCAGGGCGCGTCGATCACCTCGCAGGTCCACAGCATGCCGCGCAGCGGGAGGGCGGTGCGGCGAGCGAGGAAGACCCTGCCGTCGGGCTCGCGGCTCTCGCGGTGGGTGGCCACGCGGGAGAGGATCTCGCGCAGCACCGCCACGCCGTCGTCGGTGAGCAGCGTGCGGACCTTGGCGAGCCAGGGTTCGCTGGGCCTGCCGGCCTTGGCCTTGCGCCAGTGTCTCAGCAGAGGCAGCACGGCGGGGTGGGTCAGCCGGTCGGCGTACTTTCCTGCCATGGCACGGGCGATGGGGTCGCCGTCCCAGACCAGGGTGCGCACGACCCCGGCCGGCCCGTGCTCCGGGGGCTCGGTCAGGACGCGTTCCAGGTCCTTGCGTAACGCGGCCCGGCCCGGGCCGCGGTGGGCCGGGTGCCACGGCGGCACGTCATCAAGGATCTGACGGCGCTCGGGGTATCCGAGCGTCGCGATGGCGGCCAGCGGGATCCGGTACAGCTCGGCGTGGCCGGTGTGACCGCAACTCGACAGCGCGTCGGCGATCTCCCACAGGAAGCGCGTGTCCTCGAATGTCCAGGACATGTCGCCATCGGCCACCTCGCCCACCAGCCGGAGCACCTCCTCGGGGTGCTCGTGGCCGCCCCTGTCGCCCAGGCTGAGCCGCAGTTGCGCCCACATGCCGAACGCCCTGCGCCCGGCCTCGTCGGCGCCAGGCCGCCCGCCCGCGTCGTACAGAGCGAACAGCTCACGCGGCAGCCCCTCGATGCGGTAGTTGAGCAGGTAGCCCTGGGACTTGGGAAAGTTGTCGAGGACGCCCATGTCAGGCTCCGACCCGCCGCACGGGGCGGACGAGCTCGCGCGCCGGGCTCACGTCGGGCCGAGCGGGAAGGGCGATCTCGACTGGGCACCTGGCGGTGGCGCTCTCGTCTCTGAAGGTGGCCGTGGCCATGGGGGCTCCATCGTCGTCGGTCGGTCAACGTGACAGGCCATAGCTATCAACGGGCACCGACAATCCGACCGCGCAAATTGAACTGCATGGATGAGATTTCCGGCAGGCGCAGTGCTTGATCACGGTTTGGTGTCGTGCGACCAACCGATCTTGACGTGGGAACACTCATAAGTCGTTATTAGAACGTCTGTTCCCATTTGTGCAGGAGGTTCTCGTGCGCCACCCACTGGTTCGCCGATTAGCCGCTTACTGCGGCGCCGCCGGCCTGATCACCGGCCTGCTCACCGTCGCGGCCCCCGCCGCCTCGGCGGCCGGCACTACCACCGACCTCGGGGTCACCGACTCCTACACCGCCGACCTGGCCGTCGGCGGCGGCCGAGTGTTCGTTCCCGCCGGCGACCGCATCATCGTGGCCGACACTGACGGAAACCTCACCGGCGGCGTCGTCACCGGCCTGTCCGGCGTCCGCGAGCTGGCCGTGAACGCGGACGGCACCCGCCTGTACGCGGCGCTAACCGGCTCGAACGAGGTGGCCGAGATCGACACCGCGAGCCTAGCCGTCACCCGGCGGATCGACCTGTCGGCCCACCCGTGCCCGTCCACCCTGGCATTGCTGGGCGAGCGGCTGTGGGTGGGACACGGGTGCGACAACGGCCCTGGCGGCGTCGTCGGCCTGAATCTGAGCGCGACCACACCGGCGCCGGTGGCGGTCGGGGGCGAGCACCTGCGGCCTCCCGTGCTCGCGGCCGCCGGCGACACCCTCGTGGTCGGCCAGACCGCCCTGCACCACGCCGACATGCTGGTCTACGACATCGGCGACGGCGCCCCCGCGCTGCGCGGCACGATCGACGGCAAGAAGTGGCGCATCGACTCCCTGAGCGACCTCACCCTGAGCTCCGACGGCGGCACCCTGTTCAGCGCGGCCGACACCCCCGGTCAATTCACCAGGTACGACACCAGGACCCTGGCGGCGACCGGCACCTACAGCGACGGCTGGGACGGGTACCCGTCCGCCGTGGCGCTCGGCTCGGACGGCGCCTACGTCGCGGCCGGACGCCAGTGGGGCAGCACCGACCTCACCCTCTACGACGCCGCGACCGGCACGGAGCTGTTCACAGCCGACCAGCCGGACGCCGAACTGCTCCCGGACGGCGTCGCGTTCTCCGGCACGGACGTCTTCGCGTTGCTGCGCAGTTCCACGGACCGGCTGCTGCTGTGGCGGGTGACGGGCGTCGCGCTACCGGCCACCAAACTCACGGTGACGGCCCCCGCGGACGCGTACGCCGGCTCGCCGATCACCGTCGAGGGGCGGCTCACCCGCGCCAACGGCGAGGCGCTCGGGCTCAAGCCGCTCACGGTGATCCAGTACCTGCCCGGCTGGACGAAACTGCCGATCACCGGCGTGACGACGCGGCAGGACGGCACGTTCACCTTCCAGGACACGCCCGTCTTCGAGCTGCCGCCATACATCGGCGAGGTGATCTACTGGGTGTTCTGGGACGGCGACGACGGCCACCGCCGCAGCAGCGCCTCCGCCACCGTGACGGTCAAGCACGAAGCCACGCTCACCCTGACAGGGCCGCAGTCCGGCGTCGCCGGCACGGCCGTGGAGCTGAGCGGCGCCCTGACGGCGGGCGGCAGGCCGCCCTCACCGGGGTCCACGCTCACCGTGCAGCGCACCCTGTACATCAAGGGCACCAGCGGTAAGACCGTCAAGCTCCCGCCGGTGAGCGTGAACGCCGACGGCACGTACACGTTCACCGACACGCCCGCCAACGCCGGCAGGTACAGCTACCTCGCGAGCTATGCCGGGGACGGCGGGACCGGACCGGCCCAGGCCACCCATCAGATCATCGTCAAGTGACCCGACGGCCGTGCCCGGCCATCGGGCCGGGCACGGCCGTCAGCCCTTCATCGCACCGCCGAAGTTGACCGAGCCCGCCAGGTACTTGTTTGACCGCCACTCAAAGGATCACCGCTGACGCTGTGTGAAGATCGAGAACACGGCGAACTGCCCGTAGGTGACCTCCCCGTACCGGTGACGGTTTCCGGGGATTCGGGTGACGCCGATCGATCGGACGGCCTGCCCGAGATTCGCAAGGGCTGTGTCTGCTCGGGAGTCGGCGGAAGTGCTCACCCCGTCGCTGGCTGAGGTGGAGTAGGCGTTCGACAAGACGCAGGACGATGTCTGCGTACGTGCTCGACCACCAGCCGTGCGGTGGCTTCCGGCGCCTCCTCCGAGATCCAGTGACCGGTGCCCTCCAGCGCCACGAACTGGTAGGGACCGGTCACCCATTTCGCCGTCAGCTCCGCGGTGCGGCGCCGCACCACAGGATCGCCGTCACTCCACACGTACAGGCTCGGCACCTCCACCGGACCGATCGCCACGTCCGCCGGATCTTTGGCAGCGAACCAGCTCAACGCCGCACGCAGCGCCCCGGGGTCGCTCAACCGCGTCACGTACTCCTGGACGTGGTCCACCGGGACCGCCGAGCCCAGCGCGTTCCGGATCCACGCCAGGCCGTTCCGCAGCATCGCCTCCGCACCGTCCGGCGTGAAAGTCCGGTGGTAGTCCGGCACCGCCTGCGAGCCCTCCCGCACCGCATCGGCGAAAGCGCGGGGATGCGGCGTAGAGAACGAGGTGAGCGTCGCGATCCTGCCAGGGCTGGCGAAGGCGGTGCACCACGCGACCGAGCCGCCCCAGTCGTGCCCGACCAGGTGGAACCGATCGGCACCCAACGCGTCCGCCACGTCCAGCACGTCCCGCACCAGGTAAGGCATCCGGTAGGCCGTCACATCCGCCGGTCGTGCGCCGGGTGAGTACCCGCGTTGGTCCACGGCCACGGCAAGGAACCCCGCCTCGGCGAGTGCTGCCACGTGTGCCGCCCACTGCCGGGAGTTCTCCGGGAAACCATGCAACAGGATGACCAGTTCGCCCTCCGGTGGGCCGTCCATCAGTGCGGTGAAACTCAGCGAGTTCACCTTGATCGTCGACTCAGGCACGGGACTCTCCTTCTACTGGGGGCGGGTAGAAGAGGGGGCGTCCGCAGGCCCGGGGCCACGCGCCTGATCCGGGGCGGCGGGAAGGTTCTCTTCCCCCCATTGCCGCAGAGCCGCGATCACTGGACGCAGGGATTCGCCCCTCGGCGTGAGGGCGTACTCATGGTGGGCTCCGCCGCCGGGAGCGGGCACGATCATCAGGATCTCGGCGTCCACCAGTGCGCGCAGGCGTGTCGTGAGGATGTTTCTCGCCACCCCGAGCGTGCGGTGGAACTCGCTGAATCGGCGGTCCCCGTCGAGCGCGGCCCGGACGATCAGCAGCGACCACCAGTCGCCGATCACGTCCAGTGTCCGGGCGACGGGGCAGGTGCTGTCACCAAGGCGGGTTCGTCGCACCATGCCGCACTCCTCCTTTCGGTTTCATGATGCTACCAAATCTTGGTTTCAAGATGCCACCAAAGCGTTGGCCGGGATGGCGGTTAGCGCACCACGATCCGGGCGCGGGCAAGGTTGTACGGGCGGTGGGCCGGAAGTCCCCGATCCGATCACAGATCCAGAGCGAATCATCGACCTGAATGTACGCCGACGAGACCGGCTCGGCGGCGTCCTCTGACCTGCATGGATGGAACTTCGGCAGGCGCACGGTTCGTCCCGGCCGAGCTGGACCGGTACCTGGCGATCGCCGGCGCCCGGCGGCCGGCCGACGCCGGAACGCCGCGCGGGATCGCCCCGGAGAGGTCACCGACCTGGCGGTGTGCGACGGCGACCCGTTCGAGGAGGGCACGCGGGTGATCTGGACGTGAGTCGGTGGCAGGCCCGCCTACGACAGACGGTAGATGGTACCGGCCCACACCCAGATCCCGCGGCCGTCGGCGGTGGGGCCCATCGCGTCCGGCAGGTCGAAACCGCGCGGCGCCTTGATCCGCTGCCATGCGCCCGCCCGGTACACCACCTCCGGCCGGTGATCCGAGCCGAACCACACCGCGCCCGAGGCGTCGGTGACCACGTGCTCCAGCCGGTCCGGCTTGACCGGCAGGTCCAGCCGTTGCCACTGCGCCCCGTCCCAGTGCAAGGCGAGGGTCTTGAGCGTGCTGTACACGTGACCCGCGCACTTGGCGACGTGCGAGCGGACCTCGGCCGAAGCCCAGACGCCGCCGGTGGCGTCGGCGGCCCAGTCGGTGATCTCCACGGCGGGTTCGGTCCACTTCGTGCCGCAGGCTCCGGAGACGCCGCCCTTGGGGGCTGGCGGCAGGGTGACACTGGGCAGCGGCGTCTTTACCCACTGGCCGCTGTCCCAGCGCATGGGGGTGCGGCGATCGGCGCTCAGCGCCCAGACGTCGTCGCCGCCCGCCGCGAGGAGCCGGCCGACGGGGCGAGGGGTGTCCTGGCGGCGCCAGGTCGCGCCGTCCCAGCGCCAGGCCCGCTTGCCCGCGCCCGCGACCCACACCTCGTCCTGGGCGGCCACGACTCCGTCCGCCAACCGGCCAGCCGCCCGGATTGGGTGGTCCGTCCAGGTCTTGCCAGAGATGCGCCAGGCATGGATCGTGCCGTCCGTGCCGGCGAACGCCCAGGAACGGCTGATCTCGACGGTCTTGGCGCGGGCGAAGGCGGCCGGGGTGGCCGTGGCGCGCCAGCGCCGGCCGCTCCAGCGCAGCATCTGCCAGACGTGGCGCTTCTCCCAGTCGAGGGCGACGGCGAGATCGCCCTCGATCTTGTGATCCTTCGTCAGGAAGGCCAGGCTGTCGGCGGGGGTCTTCTCCCAGTGCGGGCCTGGACCGGCGACGAGGGACAGCGCGAGAGCCACATTGAGGATCATGCTGGCAATTGTCTCCATAGTGCGCCGGGCGCGTCAGACGAAACGAGCCAGCCGGGTGACGGCTCCACGGCTCGCCATCCCCGGACCGCGTGCGCCTCACGAGCCAATGGCCCGCTTTCCGGCGGCCCGGCTCTCGGTCCAGGTCGCGCCAGCAGCAGGATCTGCAGGCGGGCCTGCTGGCCGCCCGAGAGGGTCTCCAATTTCTGGTTGGCGGCCGGGGCTAGTTCGTAGCGGGCCAGAGCGGCCATCGCGTCGTTGAGAATGATCGGGTGTTCAGACATCCGAAAGGCTGCGTCAGGCCGGTGACGCTCGAGGTCCTCGCAGATGACCGCGCGTTTGCCGGTGCGGCCGCCGCGCGGGCGCATCCGCACCAGTCCCGCTCACAGCGACCACCCGATCACAATGGGCAAACCGTCGTACCGTTGGAAGGCCGGATCGAACGCCGCAAAATACTCGACGGGCTGATCAACGAGTACCACCGAGCCGCGTAGTCACTCCGGAGGACTCCCAGCTCCGGCCCTATGCGATGAATTTGAAGCGGCACAGGGGTTGGCGCACGCAGCGCTAGACGAAAATTCTAGAACGCATCCGACCACGCATAATCGCAGGTCAGAACATGATCAAAGCGCGCCCTGCAGGATTCGAACCTGCGACCGTCGGATTAGAAGTCCGTGGTTAAGCGTGTCACGTGGTGCCGGGATGTGTCGCGGGATCAAGGTTTTCGCTGGTCGGAGCGACGCTTCTCCGGTCGGTCGTGTCGGGATTTCCGCCCTGAATCGGGGTCGTGTGAGACTGCCGGTCCCCCTACGGTCTCCCCCGACGCCCCCATCTCGGAGCTCACGTGAAGAGGTCGGGCCGTTCTGAATTCGGCGCGGCGGCCCACCTTGCGGGGCCCTTTTGGCAGCAGCAGGCCCGGTCGCGCGGGCACCGGCATGTACCGTAGGCCAGTCGAAAAGACCAACCGATGGGGGCCATGATGCCGTTATCCGAAGGATGGCGAGACCACTACGAGCGCATGCTGCGCAGCCGAGCCCGACTCGCCGAAGCCGCAGGCCCGTCCAGTATCGGTAGCGACGAGGCGCGTGATCGCCTCTACCACTTCTTCCAGGACGCCTTCCACCTACGCGACTGGCTGTACAACTCCGACGACCCAGTAGTGGCAGCCAAGGCAGCAGGCCTCAAGCACCAGCAGAATACCTACATCAAGACGACGCCCGTGCTCGCGCTGTGCGCTGACGTGTGCAACGGCACCAAGCACTTCACCCTGTCCCGTGCCGAGACAGGCGATACGAGCACCACCATCTCCAGCCAGAGCGTTGCCATCACCCTCCCCGCGTTCGAGGTACGCGTCGAGTTCCCCGGCCCGGCCGAACGTAAGCGAGCACGCAGAGAAGCCGAAGCGCGTCAGGCGCAAGCAACCGCTACCCATGAATGGATCATCACGTCGGATGGACAGCCGTACGACGCTGTTCAGCTCGCCGACGACGTCATCGCCGCGTGGAACTCCTGGTTGAACGCCAAGAGCCTGCTCTAGCTGCACGCGCGAAGACACCCCGCCCTGCCGGGCGCGGGAAGCGAGCACCTCCGCAGCGACACCGCGTGGCCAGTAGTGGTGACGGAGGGTGCTGCTCATATTACGAGGTACGACGTGAGGTCGCGACGGGTGCGACCCATTCCCATGCCATTGCCCAAGTATCGGGCCGATCATAGGCAGCTGCAGTCTCTACAGCCCGGCAGCGGCAAGTACAAGCGGTCGTACACCAGGTCGTACGCCTCGGACGTGCGGAGCATTTCCTCGAAGGGAGTGGTCGCTGGGATTCGATCATCCTGCGCGGCGAAGGCTTCCTCCCAGACGATGGGCTCCCGCATCTTGGTGGGGTCGTTTGCACACTCCGGTGGATAGCCCCGCCCATTCCCCACGAGTTCAAGCAGGAAGGGTTTGACAGCCGTGCTGAAGAACGCATTGGCGCACCAGCGGCTTTCGTCGGCAGCCACGCTCTTGGCCACGCGCTGAACGAGGACGTCGAGGGCAGCGATGCGGGTGTCGCAGGCCGCGATGATGTCCCATGTGGGTTCGATCACGACTCTCCTTGAACGAGGGGCTGAATGCCCGAATCGGTGGGCCGGTGATGCATGACCATGTAGTCGCTCCCGGTCACGATCAAGCCGGATTCTTGAAGCTGGCGCCCCACCATCGGTCCGCCTCGCCGAACTCCATTTCGGCAATCTCCCTGTACTCGTCCGTGACCGTCCACGCGGACGGAACGGTGGGTGGGTGTACGGTCACGCCCTCTTCGTCGCCCAATCTGTAGATCGCCTCTGCTTGAGTAGCTGTGAGGGTTGGTCCCTCGACGGCGAAGCTGCGAGAGCGGCCGATCCGTTGAGCGCCGGCAGCCGCGAGAAGGCTCACGGCGATCTCCAACGACTCAACGCCAACTATCCGGATGACGATCCTCGATTCACTCATGACGCTGAGTATGTGCTCGTGGTTGTGGGTCCCACCCGATCTTCCGAAGATTCCCACAGTGCCCTCGTCCCGGCTGCCGACACTAGGCAGCAGGAGGGGCGCGAACTCTGACGCCGAGCGAGGCCTCGCGGCGGGAATTCAAGCGATTGATTCCGTCCCGGACGAAAGATAAAGACAGTCTTATCTACTATCTTGCCCGGCAAGATCCAGCCGTGCCGGGGCCCGGTCGACGCGGGCGTTTCAGTGGCGTGGCTGCAGCCGGTCGATGCCTCCGGGGTAGGCGTTGCCGAGCGCGACGACGACGTCCAGGAGCGCGCCGTACAACCTGCCGTGCTGCCAGTGCTGGTGGGCGAGCGGCCCACCGGGCTCCAGTTCGCGGACGAGCCGGGCGAGCTGCTTCCGCCATTCGTCCGCCGTCGACGGTGTGCGCGGTGCGGCGGCTGCGGCCTGCTGTTGCGGTTCCGGCGCGGGCCGGGGGCGGCTGATCGACCGGGCTGCGCGCTGCCCGCGGGCCCTACGGGACAGGTTGATGAACTCGTCGACGGCCTCCTCCAGCGCCTCGCGCATGGCGTAGAGCGTGTCGGCCACGTCGTCGGACAGGTCGCCGTGCTCCCCGCCGAGCACGGCACGCAGGTGCCTCAGGTCGGCCTCCATGGAGAACAGCCGGACGCACGCCTCACGAGCATCGGCGGGCAGCTCGTCACGTACGGCCGCCAGCGCGGCGGCGCTCACGTACCCGGCCAGCGTCTGCCCATGCCGGGTGGCGATCGCCTCCAGAGCGTCATGTTCGGCGTCGGACAGGCGCAGGTTGACCCGCTTGACGCGCCGTCCCTGACCGCGTTGCCGGGTCCGCCGGCGGCGTGCGGGTGTCGGTGGTGCAGCGTCGGACACGGGACCCTCCCGACAGTTTGGGGAACCCAAACCTATAACTTGCTCCGCACGTAGCGGAGGCGGTGGCCGGGCTGGTCACAGGCATGAAAAACCCCGGCCGGGGCGGCCAGGGTGGTCCCGCGTATCGTCGCGAAGTGACGATACCTTAGCACTGTTTCTAGTCGATCTTGGGTCTATGATCTCTGATTGATCAGGTTCTGATCTGCCGTCTTGCTGCTGTCTAATTACTGCTGACTGATGATCTGTGACGCATTGCATCTGATGGATGGCTCCAGAATGATCTATCTGGCAGTTCTCGCTCCGGATCAGCACCGCCCTCGACCTCTTCACCCGCCGCGGCCTGGGCCAGGCCCACGGACGTCGCGATATCCCACCGAAGCTCACCCCAAGGCCCCCGGACGCCCAAGGAGTAGAAGCGCTTCCTGCGCGTCGTGGAGACCCGCCGGCACGCCCGCGCCATCAGACGCCTGCTGTTCTACTCCAGGGCTGTGCGTCGCCGAGCTGGTCGCCCTGGACGTCCCCGACGTGCCGCCAGGCGCGTGGTCGACCATATGGTCGACGAGCGCGCGCCGAGGCGGACCTGGTCGATAATGGCCCCGGCGCACCCGCCGTCTCTGCGCGCATCCTGCGGCGCATCTTCGCCACCAACCTGTTGCGCCGGGGCGTGACGGCGCCGTGGCCGGTCGCCGAGTGCGGAAAGGCGCGCCTATGACGGTTTGTCGCAGTCAGCGGCTATTATCCACACCATGACAGCGTCCGCTACTGGAGAGTCAAGGTATCTTGTCAAGTTAAATGGGTCACCCGAGCCAGGCTTCGTGGCCTGGCCTTTTCCTGAGCCATTTCCACGCCCTATCTGCACCTATCGCGCCCGTCAGGGCCCGCCTGGCAGCCCCTATCCTTACGGTTTGCCAGCATCCCGACCCAGGGTGTGGCACGTTCGCCATGCGCGCCTTCGGGACGGCGTCATGTCAATGAGCCCGTCAAGACTTCGGACGCTCATCGACGTCATGAGGTGCTTGATGCTGAGTATCGAAGGCCGGGAGAAGGGCATTGAGACGCGTAGTGCCTCGCTCGGACCTTCGCCCGCGAGTCTTGAGGCGCTGGTTCCTGCTCAGCGGCTGGCCTGTCAGCCGTGGTGCGTCGAGCACGAGCACGCCGAGGGGGTGTGCACCGGACCCACCGTCGCCACCCCTGGCGGCCGGTGGGGCATACCCGGCCACATCTCCATGAGTCACGGCCCTGCCGGCGGCACGCTATTCATGCTCGCCCACGACCCGGACGCCGAGCTGACCACCGACGAGTTCGAGCAGCTCTGCCTGATCGGGCTCGCCCAGGTCTCCCTCGCCCGTGGTAAGAATCGTTCGGGGGGCCAGGCCTGACGGACGTGCCCCAGCACCTGCCGCCCGCGCGAATGTTGTGGACCATGGCCGACGAGCGGGCCGTCCCCCAATCCGTGCGCGGTCTCACCAGCGCGGTGGCCAGTCCGGTCGCGGGATCTGCTCGGAGACCGTCCATACTCCGCGGTCCCAGCGTGCATCCGACCCGCGCGGCCCGTACACGAACATCGGCTGCGACGCTGCCTCATACTTACCAGCCAGATCCGCCAGCACATACAGTAACTCCGCGATCGCACCATCCGCGGCATACCCGGGGCACGACAATACCCGCACCTGCTGGCCCGCCTGCGTCCCCACGATGATCTGGACATGGTCGGCGGCGCGGAAGCGCCTCCATGGCTCGTGATTCCATTGGAGCTCGTCGTCATCCTTGAAGATTGGGAGCGGGTTGACGTTTACGATCGCGTCGACCCGGATGAACTGTTGCGGATCCTCGGTCACCAGCCACGCCGCCATGCCTTCAGCGTGAGCGACGATCCCACTGGCGGCAACCCCCGGTCGAGCGCGGCTCGGTAGCCGGATGTGACTGCTCGGAGCCGTGACGTTGTCTGGCGTGATTGCTTGGGTGGAAGTCGTGCACATCCTCAAGAGATCACTCGTCGCAGGCGCCATCACTGCCGCCACACTCGGACTTGCCAGCGCCACCTACCAGGCCTGGGGTTCGGCGCGGGACCGACGCCGCTTCCCGCCGCCCGGCCAAATGGTGGACGTCAGTGGCCGACGCATCCACCTGTGGACGGCCGGAACCGACTCGCCGACGGTCGTCCTCATCCCCGCTCTCGGGGAGCCGTCCCTCGACTTCGCCCCGCTCCTGCCGCAGCTGTCCGAGGAGACGACGACGGTCATCTTTGACCGGGCTGGACTCGGCTGGAGCGAGCCCATCTGGAAGCCGATGGCCCAGCTGGGCGCGGCCGACGACCTACACACCGCGCTCCACCGGGCTGGCATCGTCCCGCCGTACATCTTGGCCGGCCACTCCATGGGCGGGTTCATCATCCGGCTCTTCGCCGCCGCATACCCGGAGGAGATGGCCGGAGCTGTGTTCATCGACTCCAGCCACCCGAGCCAGCACAAACTGCCCGGCTATCACTGGTGGACGGTCAGGTACGCGTCGCTGCGCCGCGCGCGGTGGTACGGTCTGCGCCGCCTGGCTGTCCAATTTGGCATCGCGGACCTGGACGTGTCCTGGTATCCGCAGGAGTATGCGGACGTAGGTGTCGCGCTGAAGCTCGGTGACCGGCAGCGCCGCGCGTCGTGGTGGGAACTCGCATTGCGGGCGCAGATCGGTGCCCAGGTTCGCTGCCGGACGGGTCCGCTCGGCGACGTCCCGGTGACAGTGCTGACGTGCAGCGAGGCCGGTCCAGACACCGCGACCCAGAAGGAGATCGCGTACTACCGGGAGCACTTCAGAACGTGGTACCCGCTGCAGGCCGATCTTGCGGCTCTGTCCACCGACAGCAAGCATGTCGTGGTCGAGAATGCGGGCCACTACATCCACCACGACCAGCCGGAGCTGGTGGTAGAGGCAATCTTGGACATGGTGCGGCGTGTGCGGGCCTGATCGAACTCAGCGTCCTTCCAGGTTGCGCTCGTCGAGGATCGCGCCTGCGGCGCTGACCACGCTGGGAGCTTGCAATTTTGATCAGGCTGCGGCCACGCTGGTTCGATGCGACTTCTGATCCTTGGTGGAACTGCTTTCGTCGGCCGCGCCATCGCGTCTCAGAGCGTGGCGCGGGGCTGGGCCGTCATGACGTTCAACCGCGGTATGTCCGGGTCGGACGTGGCCGGAGTGAAGACGATCCGGGGAGATCGCTACAGCAGCGCGGACCTCGCAGAACTCGCCGCGGCGGGCACCTGGGACGCCATCGTCGATACCTCGGGGTACGTACCGCGCAATGTGCTCAGGACGGCCACGGCCCTGAGGGGCCGAGCCAGCCGGTATCTCTTCATGTCCACCGTGAGCGTCTATGCCGCGTGGCCGGTGGAGTCGCTCGATGAGGATTCAACCCTGTTGGATTGCCCTCCTGATGCAGACGAGAGCTTCGGCCAGGACACGGAAGACGGGCCCACCCGGTACGGATACCAGAAATCCGGGTGCGAAGCTGCGGTCCAGTTGGCGTTCGGGGAGAGTCAGGCGACTCTTCTCCGGTCGGGCGTGGTGCTTGGCCCGAACGAGTACGTTGGCCGACTCCCATGGTGGCTGCGTCGTGTCGCTGAGGGCGGGCGAGTTCTCGCACCTGGAGACCCTGACCGCACGATCCAGCCGGTGGATGTTCGTGACCTTGCCACCTTCGCGCTCCACGCCATCGAGCATGACCTCTCCGGCCCATTCAACGTGACCGCCCCCACCGACTTCGACACCTTCGGCGGCCTACTCTCCCACTGCAAGGAGGCGACGCAGAGCGTGGCCGAACTTGTTTGGGTGCCGGACGATGACCTGGTGCGGGCCGGCGTCCGCCAGTGGTCCGAGATCCCGCTCTGGCGCACCTTCCCCGGGGTGTGGCAGGTCTCCTCCGCTCGAGCTCACGCGGCAGGACTCGTATGTCGGCCCCTCCGTAGCACCGTGCATGACACATGGGCGTGGATGGCCACTCTGGCATCGCGTCAGATCGTGAACGAGCGTTCCGGCGAGATCGGGCTAAGCAAAGAGCGCGAGGCCCAGGTCTTGGCCACGGTCATCACGTGACCCCGTCGACCGCGTCAGGTTTGGCGGCCGTGTCGTTCAGCCAGTCGATGACGCGAGTCGTCAGCTGCCGCGGCGCCTGCCGCGCGAGGCCGGGTGCATGAAGGATGTCGCGTATCTTGGCTATCCGCCCCGCCAGCGACACGTTCCGTAGTTCTTGCGGGAGGGAGAATACTGATTCGAGTTCGCCCGCAGCCTCGTCGTACTCCCTGGCGAGCAGGTGGGCCGCAGCCAGGTCGATTGTCACTCCGGCGACGGGCGAAAACGGTCGTCGGCTTTCAGGGACGGTGGCGTAGCTGTCGAGCGCGCGCCGGGCATGGATGGCCGCCTGCTCACCGTTGTACATGTGCAGCCAGGCTGCAGCCGCACACGCCGAAGCGCGAGCGTCATCGAACGTGAACTCACCCTTGACCTCGCGGTCCAGTTCGTCGGGGTAGGCATGTCTATCGTTGGCGTCCGCCTGCGCTGCAGCCAGGGCGTCCTCAACCGCCGCAGCGTTTCCCTCGATGGCGTGGGCACGGCTCTTGATGTGCTGGAGCCGGTAGCGAGGCGCGCCCTTTGGGGCGACCGCAAGACCTCGTGCTATGAATTCCAGAGCTCGGCGGGGCTCGTCTCTCCAGAATGCCAGCGTGCCCTGCAACCCGAGCGTCCACGCCATCAGTGAGTTGTGGCTGGCAAGCTCTGCGTACGTGGTGGCTGAGCGGGCAAGCGTGGCAGCGGCAGGCCAGTTTCCCAGGTCGAACGCGATGGACCCCATCAGCGCATTCGTCTCCCCCAGCACCACATACAGGTCTGCGAGGTCCGAGGGGCGGCGGGTGCATTCGGTGAGAGAGCATGCGAGGTCTCGCACTGCTCTGGTGTCGACGAACACGTCGAGCGGTGGCCTGGAGGAGTACGCTCGGGCAGCGGCGGCAGTGCGATCGTGAAGGTCCGCGATGCTCTCGCCTCCGCACGACGCCCTCGATGCTGCGTCTTCAGCCGATTCGTGAGCTGCCGCCATAATCACCTCTCGCGGGCTGTCGCTGATGGTTGAGCGGCGCAGGGACGTTCCCTCCTGTTCGAGAACCGCCGCAAACCGACTCCGTGCCGGCACCGGTGCGCGATTCAGCGTGTCGTAGAGGACTTGGTGCGCGTGCGCCGAGAGAGCCCTGCCCAACTTGGTGGTTTCCCAATCGGCGACAGTCCGCGTTCCAACGTGGAGATGCTCGGCGAACGCCTCCTGGGTCAGGAGCATGGCGTGCCGTAGTGCTCTGGCCGTGCGGCCGGTCCATACGTCGACTTCCACGGTCCGCTCCAAGGCGACATCGTCTGCATGTTCAGTGCATCACGGATGCGTGGGATCTGCATGCCCGTTGCCTGGCTGCGTACGACTCTGAGCAGTTCACTGAAAGCATGAGCTTGCAGCGTTACCGCATAAGGCGCCGCCTGATCTCCGAGAGTAGAAGGTCGCTGTCCACTGTCGCTAGATCGGCGGGGACCTCGGTTAGGCGAGCTTCCTCCTCGGTCATGAATCCTGCGGCAACGAATGCTTCCAGCACCGGGCGACCGAACGCTCTCGCGAAGGCGGCGACGGTCTCAGGCTTCGGTGATGCAGACTTCCACCGGCCCACTGCGGACTGGCTCATGTTCATCCGCTCTCCGATGGCGGCCTGGGCCGTCCCGCCGCTGACACGTTGCACATATTCCCACCAACTCACGGGGTAACTGTATGCGCTGAAGCATCAGGCGCGCACTCATGCACATACCAATTAACTGCTTGACGCTTATGCGTATGCACGTTAGCGTTACGCTCATAAGCATAAGCGCAGTACAGAGGAGGGTAACAGTGAAAGTCGCCCTGCGGCTGCGTCACGATCAGCTTGAGAAGTACCGCTCGATCGCCGGACTCACCACGGAGCAGCAGCTTGCTGACCGCATGGGTTTCCACCAGGGCACCGTGAACAAGGTCCTCAACGGACGCCAAGCCCCCAGCGGCCGGTTCGTTGCCGCTCTGCTCCAGGCGTTTAACGGCGTCCCATTCGATGATCTCTGGGAGATCGTCGTTGTGAACGGCTCCGCCGACGTTGACGCCGCAGTCGATGCTCCCCTTGAGGTGGCCTGAGATGGCCGGAACCTCCCCTGACACGCGAAAGGCGGCCCCTCACCGCCAAGATCCGGGCCGCCCGCGTGTCCTCAACCGAGTCGAGGACGAAAGGAACGCCTCCATCATGCCACAGCCCGCCAACAGCGGTCGGACGCTGCTCGTCCCCGCCCAGCGGCTCCCCTGCAAGCCGTGGTGCGTCGAGCACGATCACGCCGAGGGGATCTGTACCGGGCCCACCGCCGCCACCCCCGGCGGCCGGTGGGGCATGCCCGGCCACATCTCCATGAGCCACGGGCCCTCCGGCGGCACGCTGCACACACTGCACCACGACCCGGACGCCGAGCTGACGTCCGAAGAGTTCGAGGAGTTGGCCAAGGCGATGCTCGTTCAGGTCGCCATCGCCCGTGGCACGCTGACCGGGGCGGTGTCGGCATGATCGCTGTGATCAGGCGTGCCATCCACCAGTGGACCAGGCGCACCGTCCGAAGGTCGATCCTCCTGTGGGATGCCTCGGGAAACGACGAGCGGCCATACCGCTGCTTCCTGATCTATAGGAAGCGCGACCCGTTCGCGGTCACGCTGCTCGTCCCTGACCACACGACCACCGGCAAGGTCACCGAGGTCGTGTTCGAGCGGGGACTGCTCATCGAGGGCTTCGACCAGCCAGCCGGTGACGGCGCGGTGCGGGTCGAGCCGCACATCGTGGTCCGCGAGTACACCTCGCTCACCCTGCCGGTGACCCGCGACGGCAAGGAGTTCTACACCGAGCGGGCCCCGCTGGAGGACTTCATCACCGAGACGTGCGCACTGGTGCGGTGCGGCAGCGAACTCCCGCAGGTGAACGCCGAGCTGGACCGCTGGCTGGCGGGGGTGGCGCTGTGACGACCTTCGAGGCCGCCTACCGCCAGGCCGAATCGTTGAAGGGCGCGGGCGCCAGCCGCGAGTCCCTGATCGAGCGCGCTGAGGGTTTCGACGCAGCCTGGCAGTTCTCCGCCGCGGCGGCGTTCCGTGCCGTCGCCGACGGCTACCCGACCGCAGTGCCGGGGGCGGTCGCATGACCACTCTCGACGATGTTCTCGCGGTCGTCGGGCTGGCCGCCTGGCTGTTCATCATCGCCGCCGTGGCCGCCGCCGGATACCGGCAGCTCCACCCGTACAAGGTGGTCGGCTACTCGCCGGCGACCGGCATGGTCGTCGTGCGCTGGCGCGACGACCCC
The DNA here is from genome assembly GCF_050942315.1 of Nonomuraea sp. CA-143628. Classification (NCBI taxonomy): domain Bacteria; kingdom Bacillati; phylum Actinomycetota; class Actinomycetes; order Streptosporangiales; family Streptosporangiaceae; genus Nonomuraea; species Nonomuraea sp. CA-143628. Next base: position 2,862,739 of record NZ_CP192072.1, on the reverse strand, counting down.
AGCCAGACGCACTGGTACACCCCCGACCACCTCGCCCAGCAGATCGGACAGCACCGATGACGACGACCGACCCGTTCGCATACCCGGCGGAGAACGAGGGCGCGGCAGCGATCTCCGCCAACCACGCTGCCATGCGTGCCGATGTGGCGAGTGATCTGCTCAAGGCTGCCCAGGGCGCGGACGTACGCCCGAGTTACAGCTACGACGAAAAGCTCTTCAACTACAAGAACGGCATCGACGCGGTGCGGGACGCGCTGGTCGGCCAGGGCCACGCGATGCTGGCGGTTCGCGCCGAGCTGGCCGACATCGCCGGATCGCTGCGCACGCTGGCCGCCCTGCCCGGGGCGGTGCAGTGGCTCGCCGATCACGTGACCGCCGCCAGCGAGACGATGCAGGGCGCGCTGACCGATCTCAGCAACGACGTGTGCGACGTGCATACCGCCATCGAGGGAAGCGGCGAGAACGCCGTGGCCGGGTCGATCGACATCGCCGCAGCAATCCGCGAGCACACCGAGACGGTCACCGAAGCCCTGGACAACGTCGCAGAGGTGATCGACCGGGTGCGGTGGTGGCAGTGGCGCCGTCGGTGGACGATGCGTCGGCACAGTAAGGCCCTCGACGCGAGGATCGCCTCTGCTCAGGACAGCCTGCTCAGCAAGCTCGACGATGGTTCCGACGTCGAGGCCGGGCTGGCTGACGTGTACGTCCGTGCCAACGGCAGTAGCCCCGCCGATTCCGACGATGCCGGGCCGGTGTGGCTGTGAACTCCATCCATTACGCCGCTGTCATCTCGTTCCCTGCCGTGTTCTGCGCCCTGTACGCGGCCCACCAGGTGGGGGATCACTGGATGCAAACCCACGAGCAGGCGTGCGGCAAGGGCGACCCCAGCCCGCAGGGGCGGTTCGCGTGCTTCATGCACGTCCTGTCGCTGACGGTGACCAAGATGGGCGCCCTGCTCGGGCTGCAGTTCGTGACCGGGCTGCCGTTCAACAACTGGACACTCATGGCGGGCCTGCTGCTGGACGCCGCCACCCACTACTGGGCGGACAGGTCGGCCTACCACAAGGACCGCCAGGTCACGGTCACGCTGCAGAGGCTCGCCAACCGGCTGCACAAGGGCGACTTCTACGAGCTTGGCGAGCGGGCCATAGCCCCCACAGGGACAGGCGCCTACGCCCTTGACCAGTCGTGGCATGTCGGCTGGCTGTTCATCACCTCGCTGATCATCGCGGCGGGTGCCTGATGACCGGCATCGAAAACGCCCTGCTCGACGTGGAGAGGGACGCCCTCGCCAAAGAGCGGGCGCGACTCACGGCGGCTGAGGACCTGCTCGCTCTCGTCAACGAAGAACTGGCCGCGATGCAGGAGACCGTTAACCACCTGTCCGCCTTCCTGACCGGAGGTGCGTGATGGCCGAGTTCCGCTTGGACCTGCTTCGTGCCGCCGACAACGCGCAGCTCAACTCCGGCTACTTCATCGCCGTCGACGGCGACGAGGCGTGCGACTTCGCCCCGGACTGGCTGAACGAACTGATCGAAGAGGCTGGCGCCGATCCGGGTTCGGAAGCGCTGTACGGCGACCTGTGGCTCGACGAGGGCGGCAACGCCACGTACGTGGCCACCATCTCTCTCACTGACTCACCTGGAGGTTCCTGATGGGCGACACGCCCGCGATCGCGTTCGGGCTGCTCAGCCTGGCGCTGGGCATCCTGTTCTACAAGAAGCGCGCGAAGCTGATGAGGACTGGCGGTGGCGCGGTCCCCGCCGGCGGCGGCGCAGCATCGGGCAAGAGCAAGAAGCTCAGTATCCCCGGCCCGGTGCTGTACCGGATCATCTCCACGCTGATGTTCCTCGGCGGCGTCGGCCTGGCCTCCACGTTCCTCGGAGACTGGCTGCGCGGCATGGACTTCAGCATCGGCGCTGTCAGCTCCGGGGCTATCGCCACCATCGTCGCCGTGCTGCTCGGCTTCGCGGTAGGCATCGACGTGTTCGACGGCAACGGGTTGAAGCCCACCACCTACGCCATGATCGTCATGTTCCCGCTGCTGTGGGCCACCGCCGGCGGGTCGCTCTCCTGGCCTAAGGCTCTGTCAGCGTGGGCGTGGACGCAGATGACGGGGTCGATCTGATGACGCGCCCCAGCAACCGGCAGATGGCTTCCGCCGTGTGGGCGAACCGCCCCAGCGCGCCGGAACTGCTGTTCCTGACCGTGGCCGTCGCCATCAGCCACTGGGCGCTCGGCCTGCCGGTGCCCGTGCTCGCCCTGGTGGTCTTCCTGATTCTCGCTGGCGGGACGATGCACATGGCGCTCTCCGACCTGCGCAAGGCCGGGGCCGTCGAGTGCATCGACCCCCCGGAGAAGGGCGGCCACGATGCGGATTGAACACATCCTCGTCGGGATCCTCGCCGTCCTGGCGATCCTGTCCTTGGTCCGGGCGGCCAACCGCAGCGAGGAGGACAAGGCGAAGCCGTCGTGGGCGGTGCGCGCTATCAACGCGGCCGGCGGCAACGTCGAGGCCACCCGACTGCTGCCCGCGACCGGCGAGCTGATCGGCCGCGGCACCGTCGCCGCCGCTGGTAAGGCGGGGGATGTCGGCAGGGCCAAGGTGGCAGAGCTCAAAGGCAAGCGCGCGGACGCTCGCGAGGCTCGCACGGAAGCCCGGCAGACCCGAGACGAACGAGCCGCCGAGCTCACCGACAAGGCGACCGCGGCTGCGCTCCAGCGGGGACGGGCCGTCGTCGCGGCGGTCGCACGCCGCTGGGAGGACCGCAAGGGTGGCCGACCCCGCTTGCTGTCATGGGGCCGCCACGACGACGCGGATCCAGCCCCCGAGACGGCCACGGATGGGGCGGACAACACCCAGCCCCAGCACAAGCTCGTGTGGGACGGCGAGAAATGGCTGCGCGTCGCCGTCGACGAGGCGGACGCGGCGGTGGGGACCTCCCCGCCGCAGCCGGGCGACGGCGGCGACCCGCCCCTCCTTGGGCGGACCGACTGCCCTCGCTGCGGCGCTGCCGTCAGGACCGTCATCCCTGCCTCGGAACAGGAGCGCACCGCCCCTTGCAGGTGCGGCTTCCGCATCACCTTCTACCGCGCGCCCAACGACCCCCCTGACGAGGCAGTTCCGGGCCAGACCATGACCGACCCGGACGCCGAAGCCAACAGCACCACAACCAAGGAGGACAGCATGACCGCACCTACCGACACCATCAACGCCACGACCGAGGGCGCCGCAGCGGCGGAGCCGACCCCGCAGATCCCGATGCCCATCGACTGGAGGGCTACGGCGGGCCGGGTCGCCGAGTTCAACCCGGAGTCCGACGCCGACCTCATCAACTTCATGAGCATGGAGATCGCCGGCATGTGCGGCTACTCCGACGCCTACGAGGCGCTGTTCGAGACGTGCACCAACAGCCTGGGCCTGGACCCGCGCTCGGTGGCCGGTCTCGGCGAGTTCGGCGAGCGGGTCGTGGACCTGACTCGGGAGATGGCGCTGGCCCACAAAAGGTTCGTCGTCATCTACGAGGAGGTCATGCGGATGGTCGCTGACGGGACCGTGATGCCGCACAACGGCCGGTTCTTCACCGGCGACGTCGCAGTCTGACCCATCCCCTGCTGAGAGAGGAGAGTCGCCCATGTCTGGCCGTCACGCCAAGCGGTGCCCTGAGGAGCCGCATGAGCTCCACGCGCTGACGGCCAACGCGGACGACATCCCCGACGCTCCCGAGGAGGAGCGGGACCGCACCGCCGAGTTCCTGAAGGCCGCGTGTGTCGCCACCTTCGACTACTTCCGTGACGCGCCCGCCGAGCGGCTGCCGCTGCTCGGCGGCGCCGCCATGTACGGGGTCGGCCTGCTCCTCCACGGCCTTGACGTGCCGTGGTGGGCGATCGGCCTGCCCACGGTCGCCGCAGGCATTACCGCGTACGCGGCAGGAGTGAACCGGTTGAGCATGCCGTCCACTCTCGGCGTGACGCTGGCGGCTCTCACCTGCGGCTCGTGGCTGGCCACGGTTGCCGAGGTAGGCGCTGGCCACCTGACGAACTGGATCTATGTGGGCGCGTTCAGCTTCGGCTACGCCATCTACCGGTGGGCTCGCAGCCGCGCCAAGAAGGGCAACGGCGACCAGTCGGCCCCGCAGCCCGAGGTCGTGTCGGAGGAGACGCCGCGCATCACCTGGGAGAGGCACTTCGCTGGCTGGGGCATGGAGGGCGCTGCGGTCATCGTGGCGGAGCCGACCCGGCTCGGTGAGCGGGTCTTGCTCAACACCAAGGGCACCGGCAGCCGAGCATCCTCGTTCGTCACCAGGGGCTTGGCGGAGCGGATCGCGGAGGACTTCGACGTTGCGACCGCCCGCGTTCGGGTCACCAACGCGGGGCTGCCCGCCGGCCAGTTGCTCATCTCGGTGCAACTGATCGACCCGTGGGCCACCGTCGTACCGCATCCCCTGTTCGACCCTGACAGTGAGATCACGCTTCCGGAGGTCGCCGATGTACGCGAGCCTCTGCCGATCGGCATGGACCCGGAGACGGGCGAACCGCTGACCATCACCCTGTATGACGATGACGGCGGCAAGCAGACGCTCATCCTGGCCGTCAATGGCGGCGGCAAGTCCGTCACCCTGAACGACATCCTGGAACGCCTGACCGCCGCGTTCAACTGCGTGGTGTGGGGGATCAACCTGTCCAAGGCGCAGGAGATGCGCCGGTGGGCGCCCGCCCTCGACCTGGCCGCGTGCGGCAGGGATCAGCGCAAGCGAGCCCGGATCATGCTGAAGATGGCCCGCAAGCTGATCGTCTGGCGTGGCGCGCAGCACCGCGACTCGGCGAACGTCATCCCGTCCGCCCGGCAGCCGATGCTCGTGCTCGTCATGGACGAGTTCAGCGCATCGGCCAGGACCGAGGACGGGTCGATCGACATGAGCATCGTCGATGATGCCGCCTACGTCGCCAGCAAGGGCCGTTCCGAGGCGGTCGTGCTGCTGCTGGCCGACCAGCGCAACACGCAGGGCGCCGCAGGCACCACGAACATCACCACGCAGATGACCAACTACGTCGTACTGAAGGGCGTCAGCGTCGGAGACCTGGCCCGCATCGGCATTGCCGTCCCGGACATGGGCGAGTACGGCGGCCAGCACGCTGGCGTCGCCGCGACGCTACTCAAAAGCGAAGACCGGGCCAGGCTTGGGCGGACCTTCGCGCTCGCAGCAGGCAAGACCGCGGAGACGGGTCTTCAGCAGATCGACCGCGTTGTGGAGAGTCGGCTGCCGAACTCGTTGGAGGGCAGCGCCATCGCTCACCTCGGAGAGGCGTACGCCTCCCTCAAGGCAGGACAGACGCCGAGCTCGGCCGCCACAGCGACGCTCGAACGGGAAGCAGACGACGATACGGCGGGCGAGAGCCGCGACGACATGGCCCCTGAGGTGACCTCGTCCGACGAACGGTCCTCGACTATCGACGAGATCCGCAAGCAGCACCTGTTCCTGGTGCCCGCCCTGACCCCGGAGGGGCAGGAGAAGGCGCGGCAGATGCGCGAGGCCGAACGCGAGCAGGCCGCGCAGGAGGAGCTGGCCGCCGCTTCGCCGCTGCCGGCGGACGTCCGGGGGAAGCTGATCACCTTGCTTGATCGTGAAGGCGGCATCGCCACTCGCGATGTTGAAAACGCGCTCGGGGTGAGCAGCGCGACCGCTTGGCGGTACATGAATCACCTCCGTTCTGAAGGGGCTGTGGAGTCTCACGGCAGCGGCCCGGCAACCCGCTGGATCCGGAGGGGTGACCACGTTGCGTAACCGATTCGCTGGAAGTGCCGCTATCCCTTCAATCCCTTCAACCCCTTCACGGTGTCGCCCCTATACCCACCCCTTCACGGCCCTCATGAAGGGATATCCGAGGGGGTCGTGAAGGGATCCGTGAAGGGATAGACGCCCCCACAGCAACTACCGAACGCGACCACTAGGAGGAACCTGATGTCGCTCTTGCAGATCGCCATAGACACCGCCGACACGTCCGAGGAGGCCGCCATCGCGGCGCTCATCATGTCCCGCTGCCACGCGTCCGGCCTGGCCGCCGCCGCGTACCGGTGTGTGGTCGGTGCCGCAATCAACCTTGGTCTGAACGAGGGGCTGAGAGGCCCGGCTTGGCGGCAGGACGTCGAGTTCGTGGGCGCGCTCATCGACCTGGAATGCGACCTATTCGCCAAGTTGCAGCACATCAACCGCGTGATCGCCCAGATTCAATACGAGTGGGCCAACACGCCGAACATCCCCGAGAACGCCGCCTACTTCCACGCCCTCCAGGCCGCAGCCGACGTGCTCGGCCCGGCACGCGGCCGGGTGACCGCCGCGCTCAACCGCATCATCAGGGCGCCGGAGGAGCTGGCCGAGACATACGCCGCTTGCTACCGGCACGTCCGCGCCGGCCGCCAGTTGCCGTACCGGGGCCGGTTCATCTCGGGCGAGATCACCGTATAAGCGCAGCTCAAAACGATATGAGGAGACTGTCGTGAACACCTCGCACGGTGCCGAAGCGCCGAGACTGGACGCCAAGCTAACCACGATGATCGCGGTGGCGGTCGTCGCCCTGGTGGCCGTGGTGGCCGGCGCGTTCGTGCTGTCCTTCGCCGCGATCACAGCGGTGTCCGAGGCCGCGCACATCGACGCAGGCCTGTCCTGGCTGATGGCCACCAGCGTGGACGGTGCCATGACGGTGGGCACGATGACCGCGCTCGTGTTGAAGATGCTGGGCAGGAAGACGGGCTACGCCTGGTTTGTGGTCCTGGCCGGCGTGACCATCTCGATCGCCTGTAACGCCCTGCACGCCACCCAGTCGGTTGGCACCGATGTGACGTTGGAGGGGTGGCAGCAGGGTGCCGTTTCGGCAATCCCGGCCGTCGCGCTCGCGTTGAGCCTGCACCTTTTGATCCTCCTGATTGAGGCGATCAGTGACACGTTGAGCTCCCGGCGGCAGACAGCCAAGGATGCTCCGGAGGTAGACGCGAGCCCCCGTACGGAGGCGGCCGTACGGGCGGGGGCGAGGGTCTCCGTACCGACGTCCGAGCCCGCACGGGAGCCCGTACCCGAGCCCGTACGGACGGAACTCCCGGCCCCCGTACGCACGCCCGAGCCGCCCCGTACGGAACCCGTTCGTACGGACGGCGGCAGCCTTGTGCAGGGGCGTCCAACAGAGATCGACAAGTCCCGTACGAACGGCCGTACGGGGCATGAGGCGCGGCCGGAAACGCCCCGTACGGCTACCCGTAACACCAGCCGTCCGGCGGCCACGAGCGCCGCAACGACCGTCAAGCCGCCCAAGACGTTGGCCAAGACGCAGTCCGCGCCCGTCGACCGCGACGACCTGGTGGACGAGCTGGCCAGCGAGATCAGGGCACTGGGCGACGACTGGAAGCCCGACTACGACGCGCTGATGGCACGTGCCGGCTTCGGCCGGTCGTGGTGCGAGAAGGTCGTCAAGGAAGCTCGCGCCACCGCACGTCTTGACAAGCCCGCCACGCCCCGTATGGCCGCCCCGTACGGGCTCCATGCGGACGGCGGCGACACCCGGACGGAGGACCCGTACGACACCCGTACGGGCGGCGACACGGAGCCCCGTACGGACGACGACGAGACGCCCCGTACGGAGCCCGTACGGGCGCCTCTCCGAGTGGCCAACTAGCACCCGTACGCCCCCGTACGGAGTGGCCGTACGGGGGCACTCACCGCAGGAGGAAAGATCATGACTGACACCTACACGCGCCCGGAGGACGACCCCACCCTGATCGACTGGGGTAGCCGGCAGGCGGCCGCCGTGGTGCCGTTCGACGTGATCGGTGGCCGCCCCGTCAACCCCTACGCCCCGACCGGAGTACGGCACGGCCGCGGGCAGCTCTGGCACTGGGGCGAGCAGGTCTGCGCCGACGCCATCGTCACCGCCTTCGACGAAGACGGCCACCGGTGGCTCGTCATGGTCGAGCGGGGCGACGGCCACGGGTGGGCGTTCCCGGGCGGGACGGTCGACCCCGACGACGAGGGGCCGCTGGCGGCGGCGATCCGCGAACTGCAGGAGGAGACGTGCCTGGCCCTGGAGGGCGCGTGGGAGGCGCTCCCGGCCCGGTACGTGCCCGACCCGCGCGCCAGCGACGAGGCGTGGATGGTGACCGTGCCCGCCAGGCTCCACCTGGGCACCGTGCGCCGCTCCGACCTTCCGGTCCCGGTGGGTGCGGATGACGCCGCGCGGGCCGCATGGGTGCGGGCTGACGGTTACGCCGACCTGGTGGCCTACCTGAAGGCGACCTACCAGGGAGAGGTGTTCGCCGCACACGAAGCGGTGCTGTACGACCTGCTCGGCTGATGTAGCAGACGGGCGCGCACCAGACCGTGGACCTATCCGCCAAGACCGGCCACAGCGGTACGCGCCCGCACCCTCAACCCCCAACGAAGAGATCGAAAGGCATCTCCATCATGACCCGATCACGCTGCCCACGCTGCAGCACCCCGCTCGACGAAGGCCCCATCATCTACCGGTGCGCCCACTGCCGGCGCGCTATCCCAGCCGCCGACCTCGACACCGAGTTCCACGCGCACACCACCAGGCGAGCGGTGGCCGATGCCTGACATCCTCACCCCGCCGCTCTACGCCGGTGCGGGCGGCACGTACTTCCACGTCATCCCCTCGCCGGCCCATGCCCCTGAAGGGGCGGTGCTGCTGAACGTGCTCGGCGACTGGATGGCCGACGGCCTGTGCGCTCAGACCGATCCTGAGGCGTTCTTCCCGGAGAAAGGCGCCTCGTCCAAAGCAGCCAAGCAGGTGTGCCGGGCGTGCGAGGTGCGCGCCCAGTGCTTGGAGTACGCGCTCGGCAACAACATCCACTTCGGCGTGTGGGGCGGCCTCACCGAGCGGGAACGCCGCCGCCTCAAGCGCGCCACAGTCTGACTCGCCCCAATATCACCCGGTCGCCTCCCCTGCGCGGCCGGGCTGTCAAAGCCCGAAACGGCATAGCCGGTTCGCGCCAACCTCGGGGCGCCGTCTGGCCAACCTCGGCACGATAGGCCCCTGGAACCACGCATCCCGTTGCCGCCTTTGTCGGTGTCGGCGCGTACGTTCACAACCGAAACCACGTTCGAGATGGTGATGACCATGACCACGATCGACGAGCAATCCGCCGTCCTCGCCCTCACCAAGGCCACCCACGACAAGCCCTGGCACTACACCTCACGCGTCATCCTCGACGCCGGCAGCGCCCTGAAACTCCTCGACGGCGGCTACACGAGCCGGGACGAGGACGACCAGGCGCACGCCGCCGCCATCGCCGCCCGCGTCCAGCCCAGTGACCTCGCCTGGGCACGCGACCTCATCACCGCCATGCGCGCCGACAGCGTCCATCTGACCACCGTGCTGGATGAGACCTACCCCGGCAACGCGATCTGGGCCTACGACCGCCAGCCGTTCCTGTGGACCCGCGGCCGCTTCCAGGGCGGGGACCATCGGGCGGTCGCCGTGGTCGGCGAGCACGACGCCGCCCACGCGACCGCCGCGGCGCAGGCCCTGGCCGAGGCCGGGCTGACCGTCGTCGCGCCGCTGCGCACCGACCTGGACGTGGCCATCCATCAGGCCGCGCTCGACGCCGGTGGCCGTACCCTGGCCGTCCTTGCGGGCGGCATCGCGGAGCCGGCCACGCTCGGCGAGTACGCCAGTGTGGCCAAGCAGATAGCCGACCGCGGCGCGATCGTCTCCCCGTTCTGGCCCGGCACCGCCCCCACCGACCGCACCATCGCGCTGGCACGCATCGTGACCTGCGGGTTGGCCGACTGTCTGTACGCCGTCGACGGCACTGACGGCGGGCCCGCCTCAGGGCACGTCGAGGAGGCACTGAAGACCGGCAAGTATGTGTTCGTGTCCCAGCGGCTCCAGCAGGAACAGCCGTGGGTGGACAGAGCGGGTCTCCGGGGAGGCATGACTGGCGTCCAGGACATTGACGACCTATCCAAGCACGCAGTCAATCTCATAGATATGACCCCTCGAACGAACACCTGCTGATCATGGGTGACGCTGAGGCGTTCACCCGCGAGTTCCTGCCGCTGTATCGCCCGGTTCCACCGGCGCAGCCGGGCGTATGCCGGATCTGCCACTCCGGCCCGAACAATGCCGATGACACCGGCGGGCCCTGGGACACATGCGCGAGCTGCAAACGCACCACGAAGAACCTGTACGGGCACACTAAACACGTGGTGCCGATCTCGCTGACCGCCAAGGACACACAGCTGTACGACGTCGTCGTCTACAAGAGAGATGCCTTCGGCAGCGCGGGCAGGCGAAAGCGGTCAGACTTTCTCACCGCGACGGTGACACACTTCTACCAGCGGCACGCCGACTGTCTGCAGGGGTTGGCCGGCGGGCCCTTCACGCTGGTGACCACGATTCCGAGTACCCGCGACGAGCGACCTCTCGAGGCCTTCCACACCATGTGGCAGGTCGTCGGCGGGGTCGACGCGCTTGCCCGCTTGCACCGACCCCTCCTGGAGGCCGACGACAAGCTCGCGCCGGTCCTCGCCGACCGTTGGTCGCACCGGGACGCCTTCCGCATTCGGGGTGACGGACTGGCCGGCGCGCGGGTGCTGCTGGTGGATGACCTGTTCGTGTCCGGCGCCCACGTGCAGAGCGCCGCGTCCGCGCTGATCGAGAAGGGTGCTGGGGCGGTGGTGGCGCTCGTCATCGCACGGGTGATCAACCCCGAGTCCAAGGATCCGTACAGCGCCAGAATCTGGCAGGAGTCGCGCGACCGGCCGTTCAGCTTCGACCGCTGCTGTGTCTGCGCCAAACGCGATGACTTCCTGGGCAGGGTCGCCGCCACGACGGCCTGAGCCATGCGGGCGCCGCAGTAGGCTGTGGCGCCCGCGTATGGTGCGGGCTGGTCGGTGGGACCTGCGTTCCGGTCAAGTCTGAGCCATGGACCTTTCCAGCGCTATGCGCACCGGACCTGCGACATCGTCTACCGCCAGCCCGCAGCGTACAAACGACTCCTCCGCGAGGCTCTTCCACTGATCTGGAGTGGGCGTGTTGTCCTCCAGCAGTACGGTCTCCCACAAGCGCTGGAGAGCCATGGCCGTAGCAGGCTGCAGGGTTTGCCCGAGCTCCGTCACCGCTGTTCCCAGCACTTCGTAGGCGCTTGGGCGGGAGTCGTTCGGTATCAAGGGGTTCTGCATTCTGTCGAACAGAGCCCACACGTCGCGGGCGTTCCCGTGGCGCGGAGACTTACCCCGCTGCCGGCTCACCACGAGCACGCCCGCGATCGTAGCTGCCAACGCGTCTGGCCCCATCCAGTGAGCGGAGAACAAGTCCCTCCAGTACGGCTCCACCAACTCCCGGGCACGTTCCACCGACCCGGTCCACTCGTCGGTGTCCGCCCACGAGCGCCATTCCGTAACGCACCGATCAATGGCCATAAGAGGCAGCCTCCCGAGAGCGCGGGCGGTCGTCAAGAAGCAGCGCGGGTTGAGCATGATGCCGGGTTCCCGTAGGTCGGTAAGCCGCCGCTACCGTAGGCGACATGCCGACCTCAGTGCCCGCCCTGCTGCTGTTCGTGGTCTTGCTGCTGCCCGGCTTCGTCTACGTGTTGGTCTGGGAGCGCAAGGCGCCGCATCGGCGGCCGTCGACCTTCAGGGAGACCGCGCTGGTGGTGTTCGGCAGTGTGCTGGCCGAGCTGACCGTTCTCGCCCTGTTCTTTGCCTTCCGCGCGGTGGTGCCAGCGGCCACGCCAGATGTGGGCCGACTCGTGCGTGAGGGCAGCAGGTACGCCAGCGTGCACTGGGTTTCGCTGACCTGGTGGGGGATCGCCTTGCTTGCTGCGGCAACCCTCCTGGCTGCCCTCATCGGCAGGTGGGCGGCGGCCAGGCCCCACCCGTCTGCTCAGTCGGCGTGGTTCCAGCTCTTCGCAGACCGGCCCCGGCAGATGGCGGCCGCCTGCGGCGAGCTGCCCTCTGCCCGGGTGTGTTGTTTCCTGGACGACGGCTCCCAGTTCGAAGGTACTCTCGCCTGGTTTAACCAGCTCAGCGGCGACGTCACAGACCGCGACCTGATCCTCGTGGCACCACTGATCCGCTGGGACGAGACAGGCGGCAAGCAGGAACTGGCTGGACATGCCGTGTGCCTGTCGGCACGGTCTGTGCGGGCTATCCAGGTCTGCTACGAACTCCCGCCCCCGTCTGTGGCGGCGGGGGATGAACCCTCCGTCGACGTCGGCGCTGGGGCAGGCGAGGGCGCCGGAGCGGGCTCGACGATCAGCGATCCGGGCGGCGCGGCGGGCGTGGGCGCTGGCCAGGCCACCGGCAGCGGATAACCTTCCTTCACCTCAGGCGGCGGCGGGGTGGTCACCTTGGGCACGGGAGCCGGACGCTCAACCTGGGGTGCTGGGGCTTCGTGCGCGGACTTGCGGCGGGTCGCATCGGACATGCTCGATCTCCTATCCAGATCGGCCACGCCCCGGACCGTCGGGAGCGGTGCTGGGGCTTTGTCGGTATGCACCCTACTGGGCAATCACGCTGTGTACCCCGAGGATGGCTGTTGCGTGCTTCCTGGCGCTGAGAGAGTGGCGCCGAGCAGTGTCTCGATCTCGGCGTGGAAGGCTGGGCCCGGGCTCACCGAGTAGTCGGGCAGGTCCAGCGCCACCGTGGAGGCGTGCAGCCTGCACAGGTGTATGTGGACCGGCATGGTTCCGCGGTGTGCCCGCAGGATCCGGCGGAGTTCGCCGACCAGTCGCCGGTCGACGCGCCGCTCGTCGAGGTTGATCGTGACCGGAGTTGTTGGCGATGGCGGAGCGGCCGTCTCGGTTCCGCCGGAGGTGTCACCGGGTGGTTCGTCATCATGCAGGTGGCCCCAGTGGGTGCCGAGGATCTCGGCGTCGGCCACGATCGGCACTCCGCGGAAGGTGGTGGTCATGGCCTGCTGGAGGGCGTCGCGCAGCCGGTCGGCGTCGCCGTGGCGGGCTTGGATGATGATCTCGTCGTGGACGAACAGCCATAGTTTCGCTTCGGGGTGGCGGGTGGTGAAGGTGTAGACGGCGGCCAGCAGCAGGTCCCGGGCGGTGGATTGGACCATGTAGTTGCCGTTGGCGTAGCCGCGGGCGGGGTCGGCGGGGATGCGGCGGCCGCTCGGCGTGGTCACCACGCTTTTGCTGGCCAGGCGTTTGGTGTAGGCGATGACGTGGGGGTAGGCGGACTGCCAACGGGCGATCACCTGGCGGGCGATGTCGGGGGTGACGCCGGTCTGCGCGGCCAAGGCTTTGGCGCCGCCGCCGTACAAGGTGCCGAAGGTGCAGCGTTTGGAGATGGTGCGCTGTTCGGCGGTGAAGTGTTCGCCGTACATGAGGGCGGCGGTGGCATCGTGGATGTCGGTGCCGGAGGCGACCACGTGGGTGAGGGTGGGGTCGCCGGAAAGGGCGGCCGCCACCCGTACCTCGACCTGGGAGAAGTCGCAGGAGATGAGGACGTGGCCGTCATCGGCGCGAAAGCAGCGCCGCAACCTGGGGTCGTGCTTCTTCAACGTTTGCAGCGCGGGCGCGGTGATGCTCATGCGGGCGGTCTTGGCGCGCAGCGTGTTGATCTGCGGGTGGACGCGGCCGGCCGGGTCGGTGAACCGCAGGAAGCCCTTCAGGTTGGCGATCAGGTTGGATGTGCGGGCCATGGCCAGGCGCGCGTCGATCAGGTCGCGGGCCTGTTCGGCGAGCGCTGTGGCGTGCCGGTCCATCAGGATGGTGAGGCTGTCGGGAGTGACCTGCAGGCGGCCAGTGGGGGTGCGCGGCAGGTCGCGGTCGTCGATGTCGGCGTCGGCCAGCTGCTCGTCCAGCCAGGCGGCGAAGCGCGGGGAGCCGCCGGGGAAGCCGAGCGCGTCGGCGATGCGCTCGGCCGCAGCATCGTGCTGGGCGCGCACGTCGGTGAGCAGTCTGGTGGTGTAGGGGCGGTCCAGCAGCAGGCCGCGGATGGTGATGCCGGTGGCTTGGGCGGCCAGCCACTGCTCCATCCGCACCAGGTGGGTGAAGGCGCGGCACCGCTCGAGAAGCACGGGTAGGAGGCGGCGGACGTAGACGGCGTCCAGGCCCGCGTACACGACGTACGTTTCGTCGGTGGTGGGCAGGTGGTTCCAGCCCCATGTCAGCCAGGTGTTGCCCGCTCGATGGCCGGTTGGGGCGAGGGTGCGCATGCGGGCGTGTAGTGCCGTCTCGGCCTGGGCCAGGCCGTCGTCGAGGTGGCGGGTGGTGAGCTCTTTGAGGCCGTGGCCGGCGCGCTCGTCGGGGTCGATGAGCTTGGAGATCAGGTGGGTGTCGATGACGTGCTGGCCGAGCGCGATCCCGAACGCCGACCAGATGGCGAGCGGGTCGTAGGGGGTGTGGCTGACGAACCGGCGTTCGGGGTCGGCGAGCACCGCGGTCGCGGCGGCCCGTTGCGCCTCATCGGCCGGGTCGAGCACCCACGCCTCGGTTTCGGAGCCGAACTGCACCAGGCGGACGGTGAAGCCCGGGTCAAAGTGGCGCGGGCCTTTGTCGTCGATGGCGCTGGTTTCCACGTCCAGCCCGAGTAGCGTCTGGCCGGCGGTGAAGCGGGCGAAGGCGCCTGGGTCGAAGGTGGCCGGGCCGTGGACGGTCATGGTGTGACCGCCGTGGTGGCGCGTGTACGAAGCGGGCAGGCTGATGGCGGCGAGAGCGGTCATCGCGCCTCCTGCGGGTGGCAGCGGGGGCAGGTCCACAGCACCGGCGCCGTAGGCGGCAGTACCGTCGGGTGTCGGCAGGCCGCGCAGACGGGCGGGGTCGGGGCGGGCAGGATGGCGGCCAGCCAGGTGTAGCCGTCGCTGGTCAGCGCCGCGTCGCTGACGGCCGGGTCGGCGGAGACGTGGGCGAGGCCGGAGATCGACGGCGCGGCGTCGGGGCCGAGGGTGAACAGCGCGGGATGCTCAGGTGTGCTGGTGATCGCCATGTCGGGCGTCCCTTCAGAGTTGTTCGGTGGGTTTTTCGGTTCGGCGGTTCGGTGTCGCCGCAGGGTCCGTTACGTGGGGCGTCGCGCGTGTCTATAGGGCGGAGGGCTGAAACATCTCCGCATCTCCGCAACTCCGCATGATCTTGTTTGAGCTGGGGAAACGCTTGCGGAGATAGAAAATTCTGGAGTGACTCCATCTCCGCAAACGGGCTCTATCTCCGCAAATCTGCGGAGTTGCGGAGATAGAGCCTTGGTTGATCGTTTATCTCCGCAACCCATCTCTGCTGGTTGAGGGTGTGTTTGCGGAGTTGCGGAGTTGCGGAGATGTTTCAGCTCTTTCTGCGTCACGGCAGGCTTTCGGTCAGGCGTGGTCGGCATGGCATTCCACCCAGAACACGTTGCGATCGCCGCGGTCGTTCTTGCTGGTGCGCAGGACGTAGTCGCCGCGCCAGCGGCCGACTTGGCCGGCCAGGAGTCGGCCGAGGGAGAGCGGGTTGGGCAGGCGGCCGGTGTGGGTGGTGATGAATTGGCCGTCCCAGCGGTCGAGCTCGTTCTCGCCGAGGTGGTCGGGTTCGGCCGAGCGGCGCAGCTCGGCGGCGGTCTTGGGCTCGATGCCGTGCAGGGTGTGCCAGCAGGCCAGGAAAGCGCGCCAGCGGGTTTCGTCTTCGTCGATGCCACGCACGTCGGCGGCGTTGGCCAGGAATCCCTCGATGCCGTGGTGGGCCAGGAAGCCGCCCAGGTGCTGGGCCCAGGGGGTGAACTGGCGCATGTCCAGTCCGGCCGCGCGGGGTGCGCCCGCGCGGGTCCAGTCCAGGACCAGGATGAGCAGGTGCCATAGCACGGTGTGCTGGTTGGCCGGGCTGGTGATCCACTGGTCGAGGTGGGGGATGCCGAAGGTGGTCTGGTCGCGTTGCTCGGGGCGGGGCATGTTGGGGTCGAGGTGCACGCGGACGGTGCGGGAGGCCATGTCGCCGCCGACTTGGAGGTTGTTGCCGGTGGCCATCCACAACCGGTCGTTGACGCCGGTGATGTTGCGGGAGACGCCGAGCTGGCGGTCGGACCAGACGCCGGCGGTGACCAGCGCCGCGAGGGTGGCCGAGTCGATGACGGTGCCTTCGGCCAGGTTGTCCCAGATGACGACGCCGACCTGTTCGGTCAGAACGGCGGTGATGGCCTTGCGCAGTTCTTCTTCGGCATACGGCCAGGGCATGACGCGCTGGCCGTAGAGCATGCCGGGGCCGGCGGTGAGGATGCTCTTGCCGGAGGCGGGCATGGTGGCGTCGATGAGGGCGAACGGGGTCAGGGAGCGGGTGAAGTGGCGCAGGATCGGGGTGGCCAGCAGGGCGACGTAGTTGGCCCAGTCGGCGGCGCTTGACCAGGGGAAGTCGCGCAGGAAGCGCTCGAGCAGGAACTCGCGGGCTGCGGCTACCTGGTCGGGGGTGGGCTGGTCGGGGACTGGCGGGAGGGCGACCTTGGCGGCCAGGTAGAGGCCGGTCTCCTTGTCGTAGCCGGGTTCTTGCAGGAGGGTGCCGTTGCGGCGCAGGACGGGGGCGCCGATGACGCCGCGCAGGACGGGCAGCTTGGGCCAGGTCTTGCCGGCCAGCACGGCGGACAGGATGGCCCGGGGCGGGGTGACCTCCTCCTCATAGAGTTCCGAGCCGCCGTCAGGGGTTTTGCGGGAGCGCAGCCGGTAGACGTAGGCGTTCTCGGCCAGCAGGCCGGCGAGGTTGTCGGGGGTGAGCGGGCTGGCGGCCACGGGCAGCGGCGAGTCCTCGTCGGCGGCCGGGCTGGTCTGCCCGCCGGAGACGGTTTCGGTGTGGATCAGGGCGCCGCCGGAGACGTAGGTGTCGGGCAGCAGCCCGTCGGTCAGGGCGCCTTTGAGGACGCGGATGGTTTCCGGCCCGGAGCCGACCTGGACCGGGGTGGAGCTGGTCATGCGGGCACCCGGCGGGGGCGGTGGGCACCGGCGCGGAAGCCGGAGGCGATGGTACGCAGAGCCTCACGGCGGGGCTGGCCGACCTGCAGGGCGGCCTGGGCCAGCAGGTCGGTCATGTCGGCCTCGTCGAGGTCGCCGCCCGCCACGAGCTGGCCGAGCGCGACCGAGGCGCAGTAGAGGGCGTTGTTGTGGCCGTCGGGCGGGGACGCGGTCACCCGGCGCAGTTCGGCGGCGATGGCGGCATCCAGGTAGGCGCCGCGCCGGCCGCTGCGCAGCGGAACCCGGACGGGCTGTTGGGGTGGCAGCGGGGCCGGGCGCAGCCGGTCGGCCAGCCAAGCCGGGAGCGGCTCCGGGTCGACGGCGTGCAGCACCTGATACGGGCCGGTGCCGTCGGGCAGGTCCACGTGGCTGCCGGGGCCGACGACGAACCCACCGACCGCGCGGGTGTCGATTTTCCAGCCGAGCCCGTTGCCGCGGTCTCCGGAGGTGTTGCCTAGGGCCGGGCCGTCCGGGGCGGTGAAGTACAGGTGCAGGCCGCCGCGGCGGGTGAGCACGGAGAAGGTCTCCAGCGGCACCGGCTGCCCGGCCTGGCCACACAGCACGGCGAAGACGTCGGCCCCGTCGGTGATGCCGGGCCGGGCCCACTCGGGCGGCGGCCGCTCGCCCGGTTTGGGCATGTCAAGGTCGATCACGACCAGGTGGGAGGGGCCGCAGGCGATGCCGATGTTGTAGGGGTGGCGGGCCCAGATCCGGCGGATCACCACGGGGTCGGTGGTGGCCAGCCGCCTCCAGCTCATGCCCTCCAGCGGCGTCTTGTCGCCGGGAGTGAGCGGGAAGACATGCCAGCCGCGAGCGGCGGCGGCCAGGGCGTACGGCAGGGGCGGGCAGTGGTCGCGGGTGCGGGAGGCGATCATCCTGCGCAGGCGCCTTTCCTGTGTGGGTGGTGCGGAGTGGAACATGGACGGGCGCTCCCGGAGGGTGCCGAGAGCTGGCCTGGTCAGAACGGGGGTTCGTCGCTGGCCCACGGGTCGTCGGCGGGCGCGCCGTTGCCGCTGCCGTGGAGGCCGGTGCGCTCTGCCTTGACCGGTTTGGCGGTGGCGAAGCGCAGGCTGGGGCCGATCTCCTCGACGGTCAGGTCGGTGGCGGTGCGCTTGATCCCGTCCTTGTCGTCGTAGCTGCGGGTGCGCAGCCGCCCGGAGGCGATGACCCGGGTACCGCGGATGAGGGACTCGCAGACGTGCTCGGCCAGGTCGCGCCAGGCGGTGCACCACAGGAACAGCTGGTCACCGTCCTGCCACTGGTTGGTCTGCTTGTTGTAGGCGCGGGCGGTAGAGGCGACGGTGAAACGGGCCAGCGCGACGCCGGCCGGGGTGTAGCGCATCTCGGGGTCGTCGGTCAGGTTGCCGATGATGGTGATCGTGGTCTCGCCAGACATAGCGGATTCTCCTGTGCGTTCAGTAGCGATTGGTAGTTGCCCGAAATAGCTGGTTGACGACTGATCTGCGGAGGTCTTAAGGCTCAGAGCGGGCGCTGTCTTCGGCGCGGTGGGCGCCACTGCGTCGGCACCAGACCGGACGGCTGGTAGAGCGGGTGGACTGGCTGGCCGTCGCCAGCGATGCGCAGGCACACCAGATCGAGGGGCTCCAGGAGCGCCGCGACGTGCGCCGAGCGCCCGCGCAGGTTCGGGTAACGGCCGGTGCCCCAGGCGACGACGACGCTGCGCACGCCGTCCCACCAGCTCAGCCAGGCATCGTTGTCGGGGCCGACCGGGTCGTGGGCGGCGAGGAGGTCGGCGGGCTGGGTGGCGCGCAGCGCGAACAGGTTCCGCACGACGATGCCGTCGTATCCCCACGCTCGCGCGTAGGCGATGCAGCGTCGGATAGTGGGGTCGTTGTGACTGGCGTCGGCGGTGGACGGGTTGAGCATGACCCAGGCGCACAGGGCGGGCTCCGGCTTAGATCTCCAGATGCGCCACAGGGTGTAGCGGTACTGGCCGTCGATGACGGCGCCATGCGAGCCGTCGGGGAAGAGAGTGTCCTGGTGGTCAACGACTTCCGCCTGCGCCGCCCGGTCAGGCGGCCGGGATGCCGGGCTTGCTGGCCCGCTGGCGCGGCGCTCGAGGAAGTCGGCGTACGTCATCGCGCCCTCCGCAGGCCCCGGAACGGGCGGACGACTACACGGCCGTCGGGGTAGCGCACGGCGACGTTGCGGGGCGCCCCGGATGGCGGGGCGGCCCACGTGAGCCAGGCAGGGACGGGCGCCAGCGGTCGGGCCCTGGATGGCAGCACGAAGGAGCAGACGACCGTCACGGGATCGCCGTGGAGCAGGTACCGGCGGCCGTTCATGCGACCCTCACGGCCATGGTGAGGTTGCGGTAGGCGCCGTCCTCGGAGGTGATCAGGGCGGGCTGATGCGGTTCGGTCATGCCGATGTCGGCTTGTCCGTCGATCGCGTTGAGGGCGTCGAGCAGGTACTTCGACTGGAAGGCGATCTCGATGTCGCCGTCCAGTTCGCAGGCCACGACGTCGCTGCCGCGGCCGATGTCGGCACCGCCGGCCTGCACGAGTACCTCACCCGCGGTGAAGGACAGGCGGATGGTGGTGTTCCGCTCGGCGACCAGCGCCACCCGCTTGACCGCATCGACTAGGGCGGGGGCGTTCACCCGGGCGACGATGGGCGTGTCGATGCCGAGGCGACGGCGGTAGTCGATGTACTCCTCGTCGAGGAGCCGGATGGTGCTCTGCCGCGTGTCGGTGGTGAACGCGGCGAGTTGATCGTTGAACGCGAGGGTGACCGGGCCGTGGCCGAGGTCGCGGGCGATGTCGTGCAGGATCCGCCCGGGCACGAGCTTCCCGATACTGCTAGCGGACGCGGGCCGCCAGGACAGGTCGCGGAGAGCGATCCGGTACCGGTCGGTGGCGGCCAGGGTTAGCGTGTCGCCGTCGGCGTCGACCCGGATGCCGGTCAGCATCGGCAGCGTGTCGTCAGTGCTGCAGGCGGTGACGACCTGGTGAATGGCAGTGACGAACACGTCGCCGTCCACGGTGCCGGCGGGTTCTGGCGGCTCGGGCAGGGCAGGGAAATCGTCGGCGGGCAGGGTGGGCAGCACGAACTCTGAGCGGCCACATGTGAGCGTGGCCTCGGTGTCGGTGGCGGTCACCTCCACGAACACGCCGGTAGGCAGGCTCTTGGCGACCTCGGCCAGCACGCGGCCGGGCAGCAGGACACGGCCGGGCTCGGCGACGTCCGCGGCGGCGTGGCTGCGGTGGGCGATGTCGTAGTCGAACGCGGATACGGTGATCCGGTCGTCGGCGGCCTCCAGGAGCAGACCGGACAGGACGGGGATGACCGGCCGCTGCGGGAGGGAGCGGGCGGCCGCAGTGACGGTGCCGGCCAGCAGTTTCGGGTCGATGCTGAGTTTCATGGCGTGGTGTCCTCCTCCTCGCCGAAGATCTCGGCGTAGAGAGTCGGGTCGTGCCGGTACAGGCACGTTGGGCAGGTGCCGGGCTGGCGCGGGTCGAGCCAGCCAGCGCCCTCGCGCGGGTCGGCCTCGACGTCGAGCAGGTCGTCGCAGTCGGCGTAGAGGTGGCCGACCATGACTATGTGGCCTGCGGTGCCACTGGCGGCGACGTCGACACCACCCGAATACCAGGGGCGAATCCAGGAGACGCTGTCCGGTTGCACAGGGGCGGGTGTGGTCGTCGTCATGCTCATGGCAGTCGCACCTCCAGGTAGAGGCGGACCTGCCGGGAGATGCCGCGGCAGGGGTAGGGGGCGGAGGTTTCGATGATGTTGAGGACACGGCCGATTTCGGCGGCGGCGAGCTCGACCTCGTCGGGCAGGCCAGTGATACGGATCTTCATGGTGTTCTCCAGGCGTGGGTCGTGGTGGCGGCAGCCCAGCACGCCCATGCGCGCGGGTAGATGCTGGTGGTGCTGGCCGCCGTCGTGCCCGAGGGAAGTGCGGGCACGACGGCGGCGCTGTGGCTGCGGATCATCGGGTTCACGACCGTTCCAAGGTGCTGATCACGGGTGTCACGATGCGGTTCATCTCCGTCACCAAGGCATTGACGTGGGTGCGGGCCAGGGCCGCCAAGTCGGTGGGCGGGCTCGGGGGCAGGGTCGGCAGCGGGCGGGTGGGTAGCGGGAACACCAGGGCGGCACTGGCCATCAGGAAGTGCGCGCCGTCGGCGAGCTGTTCGCCGCCGGGGTCCAGGTAGCGGACGGTGTCGGTGCTCCAGTTGGGTTCGGTGGGCCAGTCCCGCCACCAGGTGTCCTCAGTTCGCCAGTCGCGGGAGGCGGCCAGCGGCTGCGGCCAGGGCGTGACCAGGTCGGCGGTGCCGATCAGGGAGCCGTCCCAGTCGTTGACGTCCACCCGGGCGGACAGCAGCCGCGGGTGGAAGCGGACGTAGCCGGGCGCCATGATGGGGCTGGTAGCCACCCGCCACGCCGTGGCCGCGAACCGGGCCTGCCCCGTCTCCTGCCAGTCCCACGCCTCGCCGAAGCGATCGGCGCGGTCGCGCACGTAGAAGCCGTAGCGGGACACGCTGTCGCTGGCCGCCTCGCGGTCGTAGTCGGTGTCGACCCAGAACGCGCGCACGGAAGCGTTCATGAGCTGAGCACCCCCATCGCGAAGTCGCGCAGCTCGGCGATGACCGTCGCGGCGTCCCGCTCGTCCGACCAGCGGCCCAGCGATTCGGTGTACGCCTCGTCGTGGTCGAGCGCCAGCCAGTCGATGAGCGCGTCAGCCGTGTCGAGCACCAGCCGCCACGAAGGGCTACGGAAGCTGTCCGGGTCGTCCTCCCATGCCTCCGGCGGGTAGCCGCACACGAGCGCGATGGCGCCGAGCAGGCAGACGGGCGCCTCGCGCGGTGGGAGCGGGCTCTGCGGGTCGAGGTAGTAGTCGCGGGCGAGGCCCTGCCGTTCGATCAGGTCGGCGACACCCAGTGCCACGCTGGCGGGTGTCAAGGTCAGGCTGAGGGTCATGGCGTGTCTCCACGGGAGAAGAGGTCTGGGAAGGGCGAGAATGCGCCGCCGGGCAGGCGCTCGTCAC
Source organism: Nonomuraea sp. CA-143628 (assembly GCF_050942315.1). Taxonomy (NCBI): domain Bacteria; kingdom Bacillati; phylum Actinomycetota; class Actinomycetes; order Streptosporangiales; family Streptosporangiaceae; genus Nonomuraea; species Nonomuraea sp. CA-143628. The sequence continues at coordinate 2,840,794 of NZ_CP192072.1, read as the reverse complement.
CGATGCGGTTGATGGCGCCTATTGCCGTAGCGGTAGCGGCGGACCGGAGTGTCGTCGGGGGCGACCCCTCGGTCGCGGACGCCCGGTACGAGCTCGGCCACTCCCTCGGCGACCAGATCTCGCATGACTGCGTGCACGGAGTACGTGTGGTCGGTGTGCAGGCCGAGCTTGCGTTGCAGGTCGTATGCGCTGAACACGACCCCGGGCCACTGCTGAAGGTGGGCGATAATGCGCGGCCGCAGCTCAGCGGACCGCTGCCCCCACCAGGAGTCGATCCCGGCGTCCTGCCGGTAGAGGCGCTGGTAGCGCTGGACGGTGCCGAGGGACACGCCCATCCTCTGGGCGATCATCCCCGGGTGCACGCCGTCAGCACGCAGTTCGAGGTACTCCTCGTAGCGGGCCTGCGCCTTGGCGAGCCACTTCTCGCGGGCGGTCTGCATGGCACGGCCACGGGCGGGCGGCGCATAGCCGGGCCGCTCGTCGCGGAGTCGGACGTCCCATCGCCGGGCCTGCTCGTATGACACGCCCATGCTTTCGGCTGTCTGCGCGATGGTGGCACCCTGCTGCCGGAGCTGAGCAAATTCGTCTCGCCGGTCGGCGGCCTGCTGGGCGTACTTGGCGCGAGATCTGGCCGCTCCGCGTTGGCGGGCCAGCGTGGCGGTGCTTTTGGCGGTCACCCCTCGCCTCCGTCTCGCAGGTAGAGGCCGGAGGTGTCGTTGAACGCCAGATCGAGCTGGACGGCTGCGGCCTGCACGCTGCTGAGTGCTTCGGCGATGCTCAATCGCGCGTCTCCTGCGGCCTGTCTGGGGTCGCCTCCGCTGCTGTCGGCGAGGTCGCCATCCTCGAAACGGCCGAGGCGCTGGCCAAGCTGCTGCAGCAGTTGCTCCATGCGCTGAATGCCTGTGCGGAGGCTGCCGAGCACGTCATGCACCGTGCTGGGGTAGGTGACTCCGTCGCTGGTGCGGGTGGCGTAGTTGAGGACCCGCACTGTCTCGGCGAAGGCGTTGGCGACGTGCCTGGTGTTGTCGTCGGAGTGCGGGCCGTCGGGGTCGAGATGGAAGTCAGCCACAGGACACCTCGCTGTCCTGGCTGGCCAGCCAGTCGGCCTTGCGGATGCACAGCACGTCGTCGTCTTCGCGGACCGGCAACGTCCCGGAGATCGGGGTCGTGTCGTCTTCGGCGTCGGCCTGCCGCCAGAAGATGTTCAGCCGGCCGGGGGCGGGCTGTCCGACTGCGGTGATGGTGGCGACGATGCCGTCGACGGGGATGAGGTGGTCGCGTCGTACGGCGGTGGCGTCGACGGGGACGGTGGGCAGCTTGGTCTTCCTCATCGCGCACCCCCGGCGAACCAGTGCGTCCGCTGCCAGTCGAGGACGCCGTACGTCTGGCCGAGCAGGGCGATCTGCGAGGTGATCTCGTCGATCAGCTTGAGGGCCTCGCCGCCGAAGCGTCGGACCGGCCGGTCGAGATGGTCCCGGCAGACCCGTTTCACGTGCGGAGCCTCGGCCACAGCCTCGCTGGTGCAGCCCTTGTAGCCGCACTGTCGGTCATCGCCGTACAGCCCGTACGAGATGCCGTTCAGGTAGCCGACCAGGCAGATGCGGCACTTGCTCGGGTACAGGCATTGCGGCATGTCGCAGCCGCGGCACATCGTGCGCGGGTGGTCTCCGTCCGGTCCGCCGCTGCTGCTGCTGCAGTAGCGGCAGGCTCCCGGGCTGCTGTTACTGCTCTTGCGTCCCCATCTGCCGTGCTCCAGGTCGCCGCTCGCGGCACGGCCCTGCAGCAACTCGGTGATGGCGGAGGCGAGGTCCTGCGGTTCAACGTCGTCGCACTGGTCGATCGGACTGCCCTGCAGCGTGAGCAGCGCGACCTGGCCTTTGCGGTTGCGGCTGCGCGGCAGTTCGATGCGATAGCCGAGCCGGATGGCCCGCGCCATCTCGCGATGAACGCTCTTGGGTACGGAGAGCCTCACCGAGTCACCGCCAGCGCGGTCTCGACGTAGGTGGCGCCGTACGTACCCGCGATGCCGCGCGCCAGGTCCTCGATGGTGACGTCGTAACCCCACTCGGTGTAGTCGGCGACGTGCGCGTCCGTGATGTTGCACACCTTGGCGAGGCGGCCCGCGTGCCGCTCGACGACCACGAGAGTGGCGTCGTCGGGCAGCTCGGTGCCGTACCTCAGCTCGGGCGTGATCCGCTCGACGGTGATGGAGTGGGGTACGTCCGCCAGTTCCGGCCGCTCATCCGTGTGCTGACACGGCGACAGCGTGACCTTGGGGGCCTCCGCGATCAGCCGGTCGGCGAGCTGGCGCAGCACTGCCACCTGGCACCGGCCGAGCGTGCCGTCCCACGCCACGTCCTGCATGGCGGCCCGCTCCGCGTCGGTGATGTCGCTGTCGCAGCAGGTCATGCGGGACGTGAGGCTGTGCACGAGCCACATGTCCTCGTCCCACGCCTTGCCGTCGGCGACGCGACGCAGGGCGGCGGCATCGTGCGCGGCCAGCCATGCGTCCTGCACGTCTTCGTCGATGACGGGCAGCAGGTCGTGGTCGCCGTGAACGCCCATCAGGTGCGTGGCGAGCCCGTCGGGCAGCGGCAGGGCGGCGGTGCCGTTGGCGAGCCTGGACAGCAGCATGCGGGTGATGCCGCGCAGGCCGAGCTCGTAGGTAAGGTGAGCGAGCGCCTGCCGGTCGCGCGGGTTGAGGCGGGTGCAGTGCGGGCTGACCGCGTTGCGGATGGCCTCGCTGACGTCGAGGACGTCGAAGGAGCCGAGCACGCTAGTGTGCCGCGCCCTCTCAGGTGTCGCTGTCATGATGGTCATGTCCGTGTCCCTTGCAAGTCGGGGATGTTGGATCAAGTGAGGTCAGATTCGGGCGGGCTCATCCGGTCGCGACGGGTGGGCCCGCGGTCGTTGAAGAGGCAGCGGGAGCTCCGCTGGCGAGGCTGTCGTCGGCGAGCCCCAGTAGGTCGAGCAGGGCGGCCTTGGGAACGACGTAGGCGGCACCGAGTCGCAGCACCTTGCAGGGAAACGCGCCCTTGCGCGCCAGTTCGTGGCTCTTGGTACGGCCCATGAGGAGTGCTTGTCCCGCAGTGACCAGCGGAACGGCCACAGGGAGGGCACGCACCTGTTCTTCGGTCAAGCCCTGCACGGTCATCGGTTGACGTCCTCTGCCAGGCGGTCGATCGTCTGCGGGCTGAGTCTCGTCATGACGCCTGCTCGCGCTCTGCGGTACAGGCCAGGGCGGCGATTTCGCCGAGGGCGGGCGGGTTGCGCAGCACTGAGCGGATGTCCACTGTGAGGACGGTGGCCAGCCGGTAGAGGACCTCGAAGGAGACGTCCTTGTGCTCGTTCTCGATGTTGGCGACGTGCGGGTAGGTGATGCCGGCGCGCTCGGCGAGGTCGCGCCGCTTCAGGCCCGCCTTACGCCGGAAGTCTCGGATCGCGGCGCCGTTTTGCTTCGGTCGCATCACCGATTCTTTCCTATTCTCTCCTACTTCCATGGGCTGAAGATAGGAGACTTCGAGAAGTGGCGTCAAGAGAGATAGGAGAGAACAGGCAAATACTGTCCTCGTGGCTCTACCCGCCAACTATTCAGCGACCCTGGATGAGACCTGCGGCCATGGGCGCTCTTCTCCTTGCCGGAGCTCGCTTGATTGTTCCTGTCACCTTCGACACGATGGCGTCATGGGTGCCCAGGATCTGCAGCGGCTCGCGCGCTACGTCGTCCGTCGACGTACCTCGCTGGGCTTCAAGTACCGAGAAGATTTCGCGACGGCGACAGGACTGTCGACCCGTACTCTCGGCGACGTCGAGAGAGCCCGCCGACAGGTCAGCGACGCGTCGGTGGCCGTCGTAGAGGAACGGCTCGGCTGGAAACCGGGTTCGTTCGAGGCGATCCTTGAAGGCGGTGAACCGGAGATCATTACGACTGCAGAACCGGAGCAGGGACCGGACCGTTCCGCGCTGGACTCCCTCGTTGGCGATGACCCGGGCTTGCAAGCCGTCTGGACCGGCCTGCTGGCGATCGGGGAACTCACGGATGAGGAGCGCATCCACGTCATAACGTTGCTCAAGGCGCTCCGTGAGGCCGGCGCCCTCAGCGGCAAGGCGTCCCGAGGTGCTGCGACCCAGCCGGCCAGCAGCACCCGGTGATCGCCTCGCCGGGGAAGCAGCTGGCCCGACGAGTGAGCACGAGCATCTGATTCCATCGGCGGTGGCCGTCACCACGCGGGTTAAACGCCAAGACACACCGGCGGGCGAGACGACAGAGGGGACGTCGCTATGACGGGCAACGGCTTCAAGCGCTGCAAGTGTCGCGATGAGACCGGCCGCGAGTTCGGTGTGAAGTGCCCGAAGTTGCGTCGCAAAGACGGCTCGTGGAACCCGAATCACGGATCCTGGTACGGCAAGGAAGAGGTGCCTGCCGGGCCAGACGGGAAGCGCATCTATCTGCGGCTTGGTGGGTTTGCCAGCGAGACGGACCTGGCCCTGTTCTACTCGCAGGCTGGCCGCCTACTCGACATCCCAGACGCTGGCCCGGAAGGGCACGAGGCGCGGATGGAGATCCTCGGCATGATCCGGGCAGCCCACAAGAAGCAGGCGCCGCTGCCGGAGTATGAGGACGTCCACCGCAAGTTCAAGGCGGGCCAGCCGCTCCAGTCGATGACGTTCGGCGAGTACTGGACGTCATGGGAGGCTCGGCGTCGGCGACTCGGCGACATCCGCAAGTCGACGCTGCTGGGCTACATCAGTCACCACGACGTGCACATCGGGCCGGTCCTGGACGACGTCCGCCTGGACCGGCTGTTCGCTCCTACCGTCGAGCAGGTGTTCACCCGGATCGACGAGAAGAACGCCGAGATTTTCGCCGCGCGCAAGTCGGACGATCCCGAGGTGCGGAAGGCCGTGCGCGGCAAAAAGCTGACCGGGCCGACGACGAAGCTGCGCATCAAGGCCACGATCCGGACCGTGCTGTCCGATGCCATGCGCGAGCACCTGGTGACGTTCAACGCCGCCGCGCTGGTGAGCCTGGCCGCGGGCAAGAAGCCGAAGGGCATGGTGTGGACCAAGGCGCGCGTGGAGGCGTTCAACACAGCGTTCCAGAAGCGTCTGGCGGCCGTGCGTGCCGACCCGGAGTTGCCGTCCACATCGGCCGTGAAGGTCTGGGCGAGCACCGACCTGCGACCTTCACCGGTGATGGTGTGGACGCCCGCGCAACTCGGCGTATTCCTCGACCACGCAGTGGCCGACCGGCTGTACGCGCTCTATCACCTGGTCGCGTTCCGCGGGCTGCGCCGCGGCGAGGCTTGCGGCGCCCGCTGGGTAGACCTCGACTTCGAGGACGGCGTCCTAGCCGTGGCCAAGCAGCTCACGATCGTGGGCCGGGAGGTGGAGGAGGGCGACCCGAAGACGGAATCCTCGGACGGAATCGTCGCGCTCGACAAGGGCACGCTGGCCGTTCTGCGGATTCACCGCAAGCGGCAACTCGCGGAGAAACTGAGGTGGGGTCGGGATTGGCAGGACACCGGCCGCATCTTCACCCGCGAGGACGGCTCGGAGCTGAAGCCGGACTGGGTGAGCGAGCAGTTTGAGCGCGTCGCGTTCGCGGCCGGCGTGCCGCCGATCCGGCTGCACGATCTCCGCCATGGTGCGGCGACACTTTCGCTGGCGGCCGGGAACGACATGAAGACCACGTCCGCGATGCTGCGGCACGCGAGCCTCGCGATCACGTCCGACTTGTACACCACGGTGCTCCCAGAGGTGGCTCACGCGGCAGCCGAAGCGAGCGTCGTTCTGGTGCCTCGCGCGGCCGCGATGGGAGACCCGTCCGAAACTGGCGGTCTCCCTTCGGTCTCCCCGATCCACTCCGCCGACCCATCGGATCTCGAACAGAAGTAGAACGCCCAGGTCAGACCGGTCATAGAAAGCGCGCCCTGCAGGATTCGAACCTGCGACCGTCGGATTAGAAGTCCGGTGCTCTATCCAGCTGAGCTAAGGGCGCTCGAATTCGGCCTCTGACCAGCATGTCAGCCGACCAGAGGAGACGGTAGCATAATCATACGCCGATCGAACAGTATCGGATTTGGAGGGACCATGGCACGATCCCGAAGACAGATGCCCTCTTCGCCTCCCCTGCTCGACCTGGTGCCCTCCTGGGAATTGTCCCTTCAGGCGGCTGACAAGTCACCCGGAACGATCCGGAGCTACCTCGACAGCGTACGCGTCCTGGCCCGGTTTCTCTCCGAGCGCGGGTTGCCCGTGGAGGTGGAGGCGGTCGACGCCGCGAACGTGCGCGCGTTTCTCGATGCCAGTACGGCCGCGACCAGTTCCGGGAACGCGCGTAAGCATTTTCGCAACCTGCGGGTGTTCTTCAACTGGCTGATCGCGGAAGAGGAGCGGATCTCGGGGACGCCCATGGACGGGATCGATCCGCCGAAAGGGGCCGGTCGGACGGTCGAGTTGCTGGCTGACCGGGAGCTTGAGGCACTGCTGGAGGTGTGCTCCGGAGGGACCTGGGTGGATCGTCGGGATACCGCGATCATGCGGGTGCTCATGGACAACGGGATGCGGCTGTCCTGGCTGGCCGGGCTCCGGCACGGTCCTGCCGGTGATCAGCGGGACACTGCTCAAGGGGATGTGTTGTTGGATCGGCGGCTGCTGCGGATCGTCCGTAAGGGTGACGACGCGCATCTGGTGCCGATCGGGCCCAAGACCGCGGCGGCGATCGATAGGTATCTGCGGGCCCGTACGCGGCATCCGCACGCGGCCTCGCCCTGGCTCTGGCTTCCGGTACGCGGCATCACGGCCGAGGGTGGGGAGCGGCGGCTGACCGCTACGGGCATCCAGCAGATGCTGGAACGGCGGGGTCGGGAGGCGGGGATCCCTGGGCGGCTGCATCCGCACCGGTTCCGGCAGACGATGGCCGACGACTATCTGGAGAAGGGCGGCGATCCGCTCGACCTGATGCGGATCACCGGGTGGAAGAGCGTGGAGATGGCACGCCGCTACCTCAGCGCCGCGGCCGAACGCCACTGAACCTCAGCGCCGACTGCCTCCCGTACCGGACCACCAGCAACAGCACGTCAGTCCGTCAGGGCGATCACCACCCACATGAACGCCGCCCCCGCCACCGTGGCCAGCAGCGTCGGACCCGCCGCGCGGCTGGTGGTGTGGGCCTCCGGCAGGATGTCCGACGTCGCCAAGTACAACAGAAACCCGGCGAACATCCCCAAATACGCCCCCAGCACCCCCGCCGGTATCGCGATCAGTGATGTCAACGTAGCCCCCGTCACCGGCGCCAGAGCATCCAGGCCCAGCAGGATCAGCGCCCGGCGGCGCGCGTTCCCGTACAGGGAAGTGATCGTGTACGTGTTGAACCCGTCCGTGAAGTCGTGCGCGATGACGCCGATCGCGACCGCGACCGCGAGCGTGGTGTCGGTCTGGAAGGCGGCGCCGATCGCGGCGCCGTCGAGGAAGCTGTGGACGACGAGCGCGGCGCCGGCGACGAGGCCGACGCCCGCGTGCGAGTGGCGGTGTGAGGCGTAGTCGCCTTCGTGGGCGTCGTGCATGCCCATCGAGCGTTCGACGCTGTGGATGCCCAGGAACGCCAGCGCGAACATCAGCATCGGCACCGGCACCCCGCCCAGCTGAGCCGGGTCGCGGGAGAGCGCCTCCGGCAGCAGGTCGAACGCCACCACGCCGAGCATGACGCCGGCGGCGGCGCCGAGGACGAGGTGACGGCGTTCCTTGACCCGATGCGCGACCAGCCCGCCGAGCAGCGTCATCAGGAATGCCGCGAACGACAGCATGATCGGCATGAGGCTCCAGGCTAGGGGGCGCGTGCGCGTCACAGAGTCGCGACACGCTAAAACGCCAGGCAGCGGGCACGCTAAACGCCAGGCGGGAGGGGTGCAAAAGGGTCTAAGCTTTCTCGGCATGGTCGCGACGCTCCTGCACGAGATCCCCTTGCAGGGCGGGGACGTGACAGACGGGGTGGTCCGGGTCGGTGACACCGTCCGCAGACCGGCGAGCCCGTCGACGCCCGCCGTGCACGCCCTGCTCCGCCACCTGGAAGCCGCCGGGTTCGAGGGCGCGCCGCGCGTCGTGGGCATGGACGGGCTCGGGCGCGAGATCCTCACCTATATTCCGGGTACGACCGGGCTCGGCCTGGTGACGGTCACCGACGAGGCTCTGGTACGGCTGGCCGAGCTGCTGCGCGACTTCCACGACGCGACCCAGGGCTTCCCGCTGACGGGCGGCGGATGGAAGGGCGGTTCGAACGACGACGCCGCCCCGGAGGTCATCGGCCACTGCGATTTAACCCTGCAAAACGTGATATTTCGCGATGGAAGGCCCCAGGCACTGATCGACTTCGATCTGGCCCGGCCGACGACCCGGCTGTTCGATGTCGTCACGACGCTCAGGCACTGGGCCCCCATCGGCGACCCGGTCGACCTGGCGCCGCTCCAGCGCGGGCTGGATGTGGGGGCGCGGCTGCGCCTGTTCTGCGACGCGTACGGGGTGCCGCCGCGTGATCGCCGACGGCTGCTGGAGCTGGCCAGGCTCCGGTTCCAGCGCTCGTACACGGTCATGCGCGACCGGGCGGCGACGGGCGGGAGCTGGGCCAAGATGTGGGCGGGCGGCGCGGGCGAGCGCATCCGCCGGGCGGCCGCCTGGCTGGACAAGCACGAAGATAGGCTCCATGCGCATTTGGTCAGTTAAGTCCCGCCCAACTCAAGACACCTCCAGGCCGGTGGGCATCGCGTTGGGCGTGGCGCTCGACGCCGTCATCGGCGACCCGCGCGCGGCCCACCCCGTCGCGCTGTTCGGGCGTGCCGCCACCCGGCTGGAGCGGGCCCTTTACCGAGACGCCAGGCCGAACGGCGTCGTCCACGTCGCCCTCTGCGCGGGCGCGGCCACGGGCTTGGGCGTCCTCACCGAACGCGTGGCGAACCCCGTCGCCCGTACGGCGTTGACGGCCGTCGCCACCTGGGCGGTGCTCGGCGGCACCACGCTGGCCCGCGAGGGCGCCTACCTGGCCGCGGCGCTGGAGGACGACGACCTGACCAGGGCCCGCGCCCGCCTCCCCCACCTGTGCGGCCGCGACCCCGCCGCGCTGGAGGCGCCCGAGATCGCCAGGGCCACCGTCGAGTCACTGGCCGAGAACGCCTCCGACGCCGTCGTGGCCCCGCTCTTCTGGGGTGCCGTGGCGGGCGTCCCGGGGCTGCTGGCCTACCGGGCGGTCAACACGCTGGACGCGATGATCGGCCACCACTCCCCCCGCTACGAACGCTTCGGGTGGGCGGCGGCCAGGCTCGACGACGTGGCCAACTACCTGCCGGCCCGGCTCACGGGGTTGATCACCGTACTCGTCGCCCCGAACCGGGCTCGGGCGCTGGCCGTACTGCGAAGGGACGGGCACCGCCATCCCAGCCCGAACGCGGGCAGGTGCGAGGCCGCGTTCGCCGGGGCGCTCGACGTCACGCTGGGCGGCACGAACGTCTACGGCGGCAGAACCGAGCACCGGCCGACCATGGGCGACGGCCCTAAGCCCGAGCCGGCGGACGTCCGGCGCGCGGTGCGCCTCACCCGCGCGGTGAGCCTGACCGCCGCCGGAGTCGCGGTGCTGACCGCCTGGGGCCTCCGCCGCCGCTCCTGAAAAGCCGGCCGATGAAAGCCGACCGGTGAAAGCCGACCGATGACGCCATCCCGACCCGGTCCGGCGGGTCCGGCTCAGTCGTGCGGCAGAAGCAGGAGAAGGGCAGGCAGCCCGGCCAGAGCGGCCATGAGGACGGCGGTCAGTGTGAGGTCGCCACTGGCCAGGAGCGGGGCGACGGCGGCGGCGCCGACCGGCGGAGTGGCCTGCATGAGCGTACGGAGCACGCTGAACGCGCGACCGCGCAGGGCGGGCGGGATCAGCTCCATGCGCAGCGACTGGGCCCAGACGGTCATCACCACGCCCGCCGCCCCGATCAGCAGGAACCCGGCCGCGAGCACCCACCGATCGGGTACGGCCGGCAGCGCCAGGAATCCGGCCGCCGCCACGAGCTGCGCCAGCCCGATCGCCCGCATCCGGCTGACGTTCGGCTTCCACGACCCGGCCAGGAACCCGCCCGCCAGCTCCCCCACCGACAGGGCGCTCAGCAGCAGCGCCAGCGTGGCCGGGCCGCCGGGCAGCCGGTCCTTGGCCAGCCACGGACCGGCGACCAGCACCAGGGCGCCCTCGGCGATGTTGAACGCCATGAACGCCAGCGTCGTGCGCACCAGCGCCCGATCGCGCAGCAGGTGGCCGAGGCGCGGCCGGCCCGTCTCCGGCGTCACGTGCGGCCGCAGCGGCGTGCGGACCAGCAGCGCGGCCACGGCGAAGCACAGATAGCTCACCGCGTCGAGGGCGAGGACGTTCACCGCGCCGATGGCGTCGATCAACGTCCCGGCCAGGGCATAGCCCACGATTCCGGACACGGCGTACGCCAGGGACTCCAGCGCGTTGGCCTTGTCGAGCGCGTCCGGCTCGACGAGATCCGGGATGGCGGCGGGCACACCGGCCATGGGTACCATCTTGAGCAGGCCGTGCAGGGCCGCCACGACGAACGGCAGCCACCCCGGCACGCCGCCCAGCACGGCCGTCAGCGGCACGGTGGCCACCGCGAAACCCCTGATCAGGCTGTCGGCGGCCAGCACGTGCCGCTTGTCGAAGCGGTCGAGCAGCGGGCCCACCGCCAGCCCACCGGCCAGCACCGGAACGGTGTAGCAGGCGGCCAGCAGGCTGAGCGCGCCGACGCCGCCCGGCCCGTTGAGCACCAGCCAGGACAGGGCCACGAGCGTCATGCCGTCGCCGACCAGCGAGATGGACGAGCCGATCCACAGCCTGCGGAAGTCGCGCGCGGCCAGAACGGTGAGCGTCATGCCGCGGCCCACAGGTGGTGCAGGGCGTAGGAGCGCCAGGGGCGCCAGCTCGCGGGCGCCTGCCGTACGTGCTGGGTGGGCAGGAAGACGTCGGGGTCGGCGAGCGCGCGCATGCGGATGTAGGCGGCGGTTCGCTCGTCCACGCCGGGTACGGCGCGCAACTGCCGCTCGGCCTCGTCCCGATCGGCGCCCGGATCGAGCGTGAGCCGCCCGGTGACCAGCGCCTCGGCGATCGGGACGATCTCGGCCAGCGCCGCCATCGGCGGGAACAGGTGGGTCACGGCCCCGGCCGGGCTGCCCAGCGGCTCGCCGAAGCGTTCGACCAGTTCCGCCAGCTCCTCCCCCTCCCCGCACACCGCGCGTACGGCCAGCTCAGCCGGGTCCACGTGGCCCGGCGCGCGCAGCCCTGGACGGGCCGTGACCAGCGGGGCGAGCAGCGGGTCCGCGCCGAGCACCTCCTGGACCTCGCGCGGGTCGGCGTCGAGGTCGAGCAGCACCCGGCATCGCCGCACGGCGACGGCCAGGTCCCTGACGTCCGCCAGCAGCAGCTCGCACCGCATGTGCTCGCCGCCGTCCGTCACGCTCACCACGGCTGTCCCGTACGGCAGGCGCAGCGATCTTCGGTAGAACGCGGCCCCGCCCTCCTCGACGCCGGGCACGGCCCGCGCGGCCAGGTAGGTGAACAGCGCCTCCGCGTCCAGCGGCGGCCGGTAGGCCAGCCGCACCTCGACCCGGATAGACCGCGCTCCTTCCGCGGAGCCCCGCTCAGTCGCGGGGCCCGGCCGGTTTGCGTGGTTCCCTGCGGCACCGGACCGCAGCTCGGCCGCGGGGCCCGGCCGGCTTCCGTGGTTCCCGGAGGTGCGGGACCGCAGCTCGGTCGGCGTCAGCCCGTACAGCTGCCTGATCGTCTGGTTGAACTGCCTGATGCTCGCGAACCCCGCCGCGAACGCCACCTCCCCCGCCCCCAACCCCGTCGACTCCAGCAGTACCCGCGCGGTCTGCGCCCGCCGCGCCCTGGCCAGCGTCTGCGGCCCGGCGCCCAGCTCGGCCAGCAGGAGCCGGTGCAGCTGCCGCTCGCTGTAGCCGAGCCGGGCGGCCAGCCCCGAGACGCCGTCCCGGTCCACCAGCCCGTCGGCGATCAGCCGCATCGCCCGGCCGGCCACGTCGGCCCGCAGGTTCCAGTCGGGCGAGCCGGGCGCCGCGTCGGGACGGCAGCGCTTGCAGGCCCGGTGGCCCGCCTGCTGGGCGGCCGCGGCCGAGGGGTAGAGCCGCAGGTTCTCCGGTTTGGGCATGACCGCCGGGCAGCTCGGCCGGCAGTAGACGCCCGTGGTGACGACCCCGACGAAGAACCGCCCGTCGAAGCGCCGGTCGCGGCTCCTGAGCACCGCGTACAGATTGTCCGCATCCATCACCCGACCCACTGTGACGTGGCCCGGAGCGCGACGGCTAGCCACGATCGGACGTCAACGACAGTGCTAAAGAAGCCCGGTACGGCGGGCCAGTGCCGCCGCCTCGACCCGGGAGGCCACGCCGAGCTTGGCCATGATGTTGGACACATGCACGCCCGAGGTCCTGGCCGAGATGAACAGCCGCTCGGCGATCTGCCTGTTGCTCAGCCCCTCAGCCACCAGCTCCAGCACCTCCAGCTCCCGCGCCGACAGCCCAGGCTCGGCCGTCAGGCGTACCCGGCCGCTGGCCGCCGCCGCCTCGACCTCCTGCCGCAACGGCGCCGAGCCCAGCCGCTCGGCGATGGCGGCGGCCTCACGCAGCAGCTCGCGGGCCGGCTCCGGATCCTGCTCGGCCGCCCTGACCAGGGCCTGCCCCAGCGCGTACGGCTGGCCGACCGTCCGCCAGGCGGCCACGGCGGCCGCCCAAGAACCCCCGCACTCGGCCTCGAACGTCGCCCGGTACGCCTCCTGAACCCGCCCCGTCGTCTCCATGCCCTCGGGCGCCCGGCGCACCCGGCCCGTACGCGCGGCGATCACGAGCAGCGGCCAGGCGTAGCGGCGGCTGAGCGTCAGGTCGTGCGCGGACAGCACATGATCGGCCAGCCGCCCGGCCCGCGCCACGTCACCGGAGGCGACGGCCAGCCTGCCTTCGAGCAGGTCGGGCTCCAGGCACGAGTCGTAGCCGCGCGAGCGCCCGCGCATCAGCGGCCTGGCCCGATCCAGAACGTCGGCCGCCTCCTCCAACGAGCCCTCCCTTACCGCGACCGTGCCGAGCACCATCAGCAGCCAGGCCCGGTGGATCGGCGGCGGGTCGAGCGCCAGGGCCGCGTCGATGACCTCGCGCGCCTCCTTCCAGCGGCCGAGGGAGGCGAGGGGTTCGGCCAGGTTCGCGGCGATGTGGGCGCCGCGCGAGCGGGCCATGCCCAGGCGCTTGGCCTGCGCCATGCCCCGGCGCGCGACCGCCTCCGCCTTGGCGTGCTCGCCCGCCGCCTCCAGCACGTCGGCCTCACCGGCGTACGCGGCCAGCAGCGTGTCGTCGTCGGGAGCGGCGGCCCGCGCCTCGGCGTGCAGTCGCGACGCGGTCGCCAGGTCGCCTTCGAGCGCGGTGAGCGCGGCCAGCGTGACCAGGGATCTGGAGTCGCCGAGCGCCAGCGCGTCCTCAGCATGGGCACGGGCCTCGGCGTCCTGGCCGTTCCACGCCAGCGTGTTGGCCAGGGCGCCGATCAGCCGGGCCTCGCGCGGCGCCAGCCGGATAGCCTCCCGCAGGTCCGCCAGCCCCTCCTCGCCGAGCAGGTCGCGGATGGCCACGCGCAGCTCCAGCAGGTGGGCGGCCCGCAGCGGGTCGCGTACCTCGTCCAGCGCCCGGCTCGCGAGCTCCTCGGCCCGCTCGGCGTCACCCGCGTGCAGCGCGTCCTTGGCGGCCAGCTCCAGCACCGCCGCGTGATCCATACCGCTGTCAGGCGGGTCGGACTGATCCCACAGTTCCAGTACGCGCTCCCACCGGCCCGCCCGCCAGGCGGCTTCGAAGGCGCGGCGCCGGTCGCCCGCCGCGTACCAGTGGTCGGCGGCCAGCTCGGGCCGCGCCTCGGCGCAGCGGGTGTGCAGCCGGATCCGCTCCCCCGGCAGCAGGTCGTCGTAGACGGCGTCCCGGATCAATGTGTGCCTGAACGCGTAGCCGTCCCCGTCCACCAGCAGCAGCCGAGCCCGGACGACCGGCCGCAGCGCCTCGTCGAGCGCCAGATCGTCCAGCCCCGCCACGGCCCGCAGCACCTCGTGCGGCGTCCAGCTCTCGCCGTACGACGGCGACACCGACGCCGACACGGCGGCGATCCGCAGCACGTCCAGACTGGCCCGGCCGAGCCGCTCGGCTCCGGCGAGCAGCAGCTCGCGCAGCGACGCGGGCGTGGTGGCGGTGCCCGCGTCGGCCAGCGCCTCCACGAACAGCGGGTTGCCCTCACTACGCGCCACGATCCGGTCGAGGTCGGCACGTCCAAGCGGCGCGACCCGCTCGCCGTCAGTACGCCCAAGCGACGTGACCTGCTCGCCGTCGGTGCCGCCGAGCATGCGCGCCACCTCGTCGCGGCCCAGCGGCGGGACCTTGAGTACCTCGGCCATGGGCAGGCGCAGCGGCTCGCGCGAGGTCGCGATCACCAGCACGCCGGGCCGCGTCAGGTTGCGCAGCAGGAACACCAGCAGGTCGCGGCTGGCCTGGTCCGCCCAGTGCAGATCTTCCAGTACGAGGACGACGGGCCGCCGCTCGGCCGCCCGCTCGACCAGCAACAGCACCTCCTCGAACAGCCGAGCCCGCCCCAGCTCCGGGTGCTCCTCCAGCTCGCCGAGCTCGGGCAGCAGCCGAGCCAGCCCCTTCCGGCCGCCGCCGGGAACGAGCTCGGCACCGTACTCCCGGATCAGGCGGCGCAGCACCGGCACGAACACCGCATATGGCATGCCGCCCTGACCACCATGCACGGCCGCCGTCTGAAGGGCTGTCCCCGGGTCGGCGCCGCCCTCGGCCACCAGCGCGTCGACGCCGCGCGCGAACTCGCGTACCAGGGCCGATTTGCCGATGCCCGCCTCTCCGACGACGAGCACCGCGCCCGGCGTGCGCTCCAGGGCGGCAGCCAGCGCGACGAGCTGCTTCTGACGTCCGACGAACACACCTCTAATTATTATGAAGAGGCGGCTACGCATCATGCCGGATGTGCCTAGGACGCGCCTCCGGCACCGTTTGTGGCATGCTGACCCACCCCGCCCCCTCTGGCACGCTGCTCACCCGCCCGCTGCTCATGACCATGGCCGCCGCGGCCGGTGGGCTGCTCGGGTTCTACCTGCTGTTCGCGACCATGCCGCTCTACGCGGCGTCAGGCGGCGCGGGCGAGTCCGGTGTGGGGTTCACGACCGGCGCCATGATGCTGTCCACGGTCCTGCTGGAGCTGGCCGTCCCGTGGCTGCTGTCGAGGTACGGCTACCGCGCCGTGCTGGCGCTCGGTCTGGTGCTGCTCGGCCTGCCCTCCTTGCTGCTCCCCCTCTCGGCGGGGTTGCCGTTGATCCTCGCGGTGGCGCTTCTGCGCGGCGGCGGGCTCGGCATCCTGGTCGTCGCGGGCACCGCGCTGGCCGCCGAACTGGTGCCCGCTGAACGGCGTGGCGAGGGACTCGGCCTGTACGGCGTGGCGGTGGGTGTCCCGTCGGTCATCGGGCTGCCGCTGGGCCTGTGGGCGGCCGGAGTGCTCGGCTTCACCCCGGTGCTCATCGTGGGCGGGCTGATCCCGCTGGCCGGACTGGTCGCGGTACTCGGACTGCCCGCCCTCACGCCCGCCACAGAGCCGTCTACAGAGCCCTCCACCGCGCCCACCGGCGGGCCTGGTGCCAAGCCCGCCGGGACGTTCGAGCTGCGGAGTCAGGTGCGGCCCACGCTGATCTTCGCCGCCGTCACGCTGGCCGTCGGTGTGCTGGTGACGTTCCTGCCGCTGGCCGGGTCGCCGGAGCTGGCCTCGGGCGCGCTGCTCGCCCAGTCGCTCGGCACGCCGCTGGCGCGCTGGTGGGCGGGCAAGGTCGGGGACGGGCACGGCTCGGAGCGGTTGCTGGTGCCCGGCGTTCTCGTCACCGCCGTCGGCGTCGCCCTCCAGGTCTGGTCCGCCGAGCCGGTCGCGGTGGTGGCCGGGATGGCGCTGTTCGGCCTCGGGTTCGGGGTGCTGCAGAACGCCACGCTGGCGCTGATGCTCGAACGCGGCCCCGCCGGTCCGGTCAGCGCCCTGTGGAACCTCGCCTATGACGCGGGGATGGGTGTGGGCGCGATGGGATTCGGCCTGTTCATCGGTCACACGGGCTACCCCGTGGGCTTCGCCGTGACCGCGGCGCTGGTCGCCGCCACCCTGCCGCTGGCCCTGCGGCGCACCCGTGCCACAGCGCACGGCTGAAACAGGACGCACCGCTAAAAGAGACGCACCGGTGACACGGAACCCACCGCCGAACAACGCGGGTCAGCCCGTCCGCTCGACGCCCACCGTGATCTCGTTGCCCAGCTTGTGCTCACCCACGAGGTCGAGTGAGTCGCCGCTCCAGAACCGGCCCGGGTCGTACCAGTTGGGCCGGCGCCCGCCGGGCAGCAGCCCCATCTCCTCGTACGTGATCGCGACGATCTCGGCACAGTAGGCGCTCTCCAGGGTGCTCTCCCCCAGCCGGCGCCGCAGCTGCGGGACCCGCCCCCTGGCCCAGCGGGCCGCCAATCTCGCGGTGGAGGGGAACGGAGTGCCGTCGAGCCGGGCCACCGCGCGCAGGGCCGCGTCCTCCATCTCGGGGGTCGCCTCGGGTTCGAGCTGGCGGAGCCAGGCGCGCTGGCCGTACCTGTTGGCCCAGACCGTGACCGCGTCGCGCAGGTCGTGCAGCTGCACCCCACGCTGGTGGGTGCCCGACCAGAGGTCGGGCAGCGACCTGCCCAGCTCGGCGTGCCACATCATGGGCGGCAGGTCCTCGACGACGATCGCCATGCCGACGTGGTTGATCGGGCTGTTGGTCATCGTCTGGATGGCGCGGTCCGGCACCGAGCGACCGCGGAAGACCCACAGATCGCCGGTCCTGGTCAGGCTCACGGCCTCGTCGAGAGTCAGCACAGTCGCTAGCCTAGGCACATGCGCTGGTGGAAGGTACTCGGATTGGCCGGGGTCGCGGGAGTCGCGGCCACCGGGGTGGCGATCGCACGGGCCGAACGACGCCGCCGCGCCTACACCCCGGAAGAGATCAAGCAACGACTGCGAGACCGAGTCGAGGGAGCGCCGTCTCCTGGAGGAGATCAGCCGGCCGGCCGCAGGTCGTAGACGAACACCACGTCCGGATAGGCCGGGTTGTCGTCATAGTTCTGGATGCCGCCAAGATAAGCCCGCTGGTAGTTGACCACCCACGGCAACGCCCCGGCCACCCGCTGGTCCAGGATGCGGCTCGTGGCCTGCGTGAAGCCTCGCTGGGCGGCGGCCTTGTCGGTCACCGTGAGCTCGGGCAGCGTGTCGAGCAGGGCGTCCGTCTTCTTGTCCTTCAGATAGGCCAGGTTGAAGACGGGCGGCTCGGCGCTGTGGAAGACGTTGCCGAACCACGAGTAGCCGTCGGCGTAGTCAGGCCACCAGTACATGACGAAGATGTCCTGGCCGCGCTTCTTGCCCTGCTCCCATTGGGCGTTCCACGGCATCGCCCGCGCGTCCAGCGTGACGTTGAGCGTCCTGAGCGTGGCCTGTAGCCGCGTGACGAGCAGTCGCTCGTCGTTGTCGCCCTCGGCGTAGGTGAGCCGCAGCCGCAGGGGCCGGCCGGTGGGGCCGTAGCCCGCCAGCTGGAGCTGCCGCGCGGCCTCCACGAGGTCCTGCTTCGGCGCTCGTCCCGGGGTGTGGCCGGGCAGCCCTTCCGGCACGATGCCGCTGGTCGGTGATGCGGCGCCCTTGAGCGCCTGGATGATGCCCTGGTAGTCGACGGCCTTCTGCACCGCGCGCCGTACCCGTACGTCGGCCATGGGGCCCCCGGCCGTGTTGAACAGCAGCATCATCGTCTGGAACGACGCCCGCTCGGACGTGCGCAGGCCCGGCGTGACCGACGCCTTGGCGTACAGGCGCGGGTTGAGCCGGTCCACGAAGCTCACGTCGCCGCGGAGCAGCATCTTCCAGGCTCGCTGGGGGTCGGGTATGACGCGGAACTCGACCGTGCGGTAGTGGGGCTGGCTCCACCCGCCCCAGTAGCCGTCGTACGACTTGAGCGTGAGCTCCTTCTCCTTGCCCTTGCGCCAGCTCGCGACCGTGTACGGGCCCGAGCCCGCGTCCCGGCCCTCCTGGAACCACTTGCCGAGGTCGGGCGCGGCCTGGGTGTCGTAGATGTAGGCCGCGTAGCCGGAGGAGGCGACCAGGTCCAGCGGGACCGGGTATTTGAGGGTGAACGTCACGGTCTCCGCGTCGTCGGCCCGGATGCCGGACACCGCGTTCCAGATGTAGGACGCGCCGGTCTGGCCCTTCATGGTCCGCTCGATCGACGCCTTCACCGCCGCGGCGTCCAGGGGCCGGCCGGTGTGGAAGGTGACTCCCGAACGGAGCGTGAACGTCCACGTCTTGCCGTCCGGCGACGAGCGCCACGCGGTGGCCAGCCGGGGGCTGGACTTCTTGGTCACCGGGTTCCAGACGGTCAGCGTCTCGTAGATGTTCTGCAGGGCGATGATCTCGTTGGAGTACGAGCGGCTGGGGTCCCAGTCGGTGATCACGTCCAGGTTCTGGACGTACACGAACGGCGACTCTCCGGCCGGTGCCTGCCGTACCTCTGTAGGGGTCGAGCACGCGGCGATGGAGAGCACCAGCGCGGCGACCGCTGCGAGACGACGGCGCAACGCATCTCCCTCTGTGACGGATGTACGCCGAAACCTACTGCACGATGCCCGCCAAAAGTCCAAAAGTCCCGAAAAATTAGCCAATCCAGAGATCCAATTGCTATTCTCTGGGCTTGTCCCGTCCGGGGTTGCCAGCAGGGGACCGACCGGAATGAGGTGCCATGGGTCGTAGCCGAACGATCCGCATGAAGATCATCGGCCTACTGCTGGTTCCGCTTGCCTCGATGGTGGTCCTGTGGGGAGTCATCACCGCTGTAAGCGCGAGCCAGAGCCTGGAACTCCGCCAGTACAAGACGCTGTGGACCAACCTGCGGCTGCCCGCGTACAAGCTCATCAACGAGATCCAGCGCGAGCGCCTGGCCTCGGTGAAGCTGCTGCGTACGGGGAGCCCGGCCGACCGGTCGGCCACCGCGGCGCAGCGCACCAAGACCGACGTGGCCGACGCGGACTTCAAGAAGCTCTCCAGCCTGTCCATGAACTCCTCGGAGACGATCCGGACCCAGGTCGACTCCGTGCTCACGCAGATGGACCGGCTGGACGCGGTCAGGGCCGAGATCGACGCGGGCCTGTCCGACCGCCTGCGCGCGGTCGAGTCCTACAACGCGATGACCGACGCGCTCTTCGGCCTGCACCGGCGGGTGGCGTTCATCGACGACATCCCCATCTACGAGCAGTCGCGCATCGTCATCGACATGGGGTACGCCAAGGAGCTGCTCACCAGGGAGCAGGCCATCGCGGTCGGGCCGACCACGGTCGCCGAGCGCAGGCTGTTCACCCAGTGGGTCGGCAACCGGCGCTTCCTCATCGACCAGGCGCTCGGCGAGCTCGACCCGCGCCTGCGCGACACGCAGGTGTCGCTGATCACCTCGGCCGCCTATCAGCGGATGCGGCTCATGGAGGACCAGATCATCGCGGGCGGCGCCCCGAAGTCCTGGCTGACCACGGCCGACACGCTGGCCAAGTCGTTCCAGGAAGCCCAGATGCAGGCGAGCACGATGCTCTCCGCGCGGGCGGAGCCGGTGGCGGACTCGGTGCTCTACCAGTCGTTCGTGCTGGCGGGGACGTGTTTCGTCCTGGTGATCGTGTCGATCGCCTTCTCGCTGCGGATGGGCACGCGGCTGTCCAAGGAGCTGCTCGGGCTCCGGCAGGCCGCGCTCGAAGTGGCCCAGGAGCGGCTGCCGCAGGTGGTGGCCAAGCTGCGCAAGGGTGAGAAGGTCGAGGTGCCCGAGCTGTCGGTGGCGAGCACGACCGTCGAGATCGCCGACGTCGGCCAGGCGTTCTCCACCGTCCAGCAGACGGCCGTGGAGGCCGCGGTCGGGCAGTCTCAGCTGCGCGACGGTGTCGGCCATGTCTTCCGCAACCTGGCCAGGCGCAGCCAGACGCTGCTGCACCGGCAGCGGATCCAGCTTGAGGGCATGCAGCACCGTACGACGGACCCGCACGCCCTCGACGACCTGTTCCGCCTCGACCACCTGACCACCCGCATGCGCCGGCACGCCGAGGGCCTGATCATCCTGTCGGGCGCCACCCCCGGCCGCGGCTGGAGCAAGCCCGTGCCGCTGCTGGACGTGGCGCGCGGCGCGGCGGCCGAGGTCGAGGACTACCAGCGCGTCACCGTCGAGCCGATGCCCGGCCAGCGCTTGGCCGGTCCGGTCGTCGGAGATGTGATTCACTTGATCGCCGAGCTCATCGAGAACGCCACCGTCAGCTCCCCGCCGCACACCACGGTCGTCGTGCGCGGTGAGGCGGCGGCCCGCGGCTTCGTCTTCGAGGTCGAGGACCGCGGTCTCGGGATGAGCGAAGAGAAGCTGGCCGAGTGCAACGAGCGCCTGGCCAGCCCACCGGAGTTCGACCTGGCCGACAGTGACGAGCTCGGCCTTTTCGTCGTCTCCCGCCTGGCCGCCAGGCATGACATCCGCGTCACGTTACGCGGTTCACCATATGGAGGGACCACCGCGATCGTGTTGATCCCGGCAGAACACGTGAGCGACCCACCGGCCGAGCCGGAGAGCCGCGCCAAGGAGCCCGCCGCCCGGCCCATGCGGGTGGTGCCCAGTGAATGACGAGCGGTGGCTGGACGAGGACGCGGGTCCTATCGTCCCCGCCTACTTACTGACCAGGGGCCGGACCGTCCCCGCGAGCAAGGCCATCGACCTCATCGCGGTGATCATCACGGCCGGCGGCCTGACGCCGCCCGCCGGGCTCGGCCCCGAGCATCTGATCATCATGCAGAAGTGCACGAAACCGACCCGCCTCGTGGACGTGGCCGCCGAGCTGAACCTGCCCATCGGCGTCATCAGGGTGCTCGTCGGCGACCTGCACGCGCAGGAACTCGTCCAGGTCGAGCCGCCGCGCCCCGCGCCCGACGCCAAGGTGCTGCTGGAGGTGATCAGCGGTCTGAAGGCGCTCTGAGAGCGCCCCCAGGCCGCACGGGCTGTCGTGTTCAGGCTGTCACATGGCGGTTGAGCAGGCCGAACACGGCGGCGAAGGCCGCCGCCACCGCACCCGCGACGGCGGCCACCCCGAAGACCCACTGATATCCGAGTACGCCCGGCTGAGCGGCCAGGACGGCGGCGATGACCGCGCCCGCAGTGCTGCCACCCACGATGCGTACCAGCGCGTTGACCCCGGCGGCCAGCGCCGTCTTGTCCGGGGCGACGTGCTCGACCGCCATGGTGCCGAGAGCCGCGTAGCCCACCCCGAGCCCGATGCCCAGCAGCGACGTCGCCACGTAGATGTCACCCCCGGTCCGGTGCGCGAAGACCAGCCAGATCGCCGCGAGCGTGACGACCCCGGCACCGGCCGCCACCATCGACGAGGCCGAGAACCTGCGCATGAACCGCCCGGCGAACAGCGAGATCACCAGCATGAACAGCGTGCTGGGCAGCAGGTAGAACCCCACCTCCAAGGTGGAGGCCCCCAGCCCCGAGGCCGGCGCCTGGGTGAACCCCGAGATGCCCGTCATGACGGTGAAGAAGGCGAACCCGAGCAGCATCGAGGCCACCGTCGCGCCGACCGTGCCGCGCTGCACCAGCATCGACATCTGCACCAGCGGCTCGGCCACCCGCCGCTCGACGGCCACCCACACCACCGCGACCACCACCGCCGCCGCGAACAGCCCGAGCACCCCCGGTGAGCCCCAGCCCCACGATCCGCCCTCGCTGATGGCCAGCAGCAGCGCGACCAGCCACACGGTCAGCAGGAACGCCCCGGCCAGGTCCGGCCGCCCGCCGCGACCCGGAGCCCGGTCGCGCACCAGGAAGGCGACGATCACCGCGGCGACCACCGTGATCGCTCCGGTGATCCAGAACACGGCGTGGTAATCACCCGAGGCGAGCCCCGCCAGGATCATCCCGCCCCCGCTGCCGAACCCCATAGTGGCGCTGAGCACCCCGATGCCGGTGGCCAGCTGCTGCCTGGGCAGCAGGTCGCGGACCACCCCGATCGCCAGTGGCACCAGCGCCGCCACGAATCCCTGCAAGACCCGGCCCAGGAGCAGCCACGGCAACGAGGTGGCCAGTCCCCCGATGACAGAGCCGATCACCAGGAGGGTCAGCGCGCCGAGGATCATCGGCCGCCTGCCGTACATGTCGCCGAACCTGGACAGCAACGGCGTGGACACCGCGCCGACCAGCAGGCTCAGCGTGAGCGTCCAGCTCACGGCGGAGAGCGAGGTGTGCAGCTCGCGCTGGAGCACGGGAAGCAAGGGGACCACGGCCGTGTTCTGCAAGGCGGCGATGGAGGCCGCGAACGCGAGCGCGACCACCGCGGGCCACGGGCTCCTGACCTGTGTCTCGCGCGTGGAAGAAGCGACAACTGTCGCCATGACGGCTCCTTTAGATAACTTGGGTAAGTAACCAAGCAGCGATGATACATACCTAAGTTAGGTAAGCAAATAGATGGACGAAGATCTCGGCAAGACCGTGGCGGCCTTCAGGCAGTTGGTGACCACGCTCAACCGCGCCAAGACCCACGGCATGCTGACCGAGGCCGCGGGTGTCCAGCTCGACCGGCCCGACGTGCAGATCCTCGTCCACCTGCTCGACGCGGGCGGCCCGCGCAGGGTCGGCGCGATCGCCGAGGGCCTGCAGGTGGAGAGCCCGCACGTGACCCGGCACGTCTCGTCGCTGGAGCGGCGCGGGCTGCTCACCCGGGTCAAGGACCCCGACGACGGCCGCGCCTGGCAGATCGCGCTCACGGAGGAGGGCGCCGACGCGGCCGCCAGGTGCCGGCGCGTCACCGTCGAGTGGTTCGGCGCCGCGATCTCCGACTGGCCCGAGGCGGAGCGGGCCGAACTGCAACGACTGCTGTCGAAACTCTCCGACGACCTGTGCGTACAACTGCAGAGCCACCTGGCGGACAGCTCCGCCAGGTGAGTGTTCTCAGCCCAGCACGTCCTCGGCGCGGTGGCAGGCCACCTGGCGGCCCTCGACGTCCCTGAGCGCGGGCGGCTGCTCGCACTCCTTCACGGCCAGCGGGCAGCGCAGCCGGAACGGGCAGCCCGTCTCGGCGGGCCGCGCCTCGGTCCTGCCCCTGGCCACGGGTGGCTCTCCCCCGAGCTTCGGTACGGCGTCACGCAGCGCCAGCGTGTACGGATGCGCGGGCCTGGCCAGAATGTCGGCTGTCGGCCCCGACTCCACGACGCGCCCCGCGAACAGCACGTGCGAGGTGCGGCAGAGCCGGCCCACCACGGCCAGGTTGTGCGTGATGAGCAGATGTTCCGTGTCGAGGCCGGCCAGCAGGTCGAGGATCCTGGCCTGGACGGTCACGTCGAGCGCGCTGGTGGGCTCGTCGAGGATGAGCAGCCGGGGGCCGACCGCGAGCGCCCTGGCGATGACCACGCGCTGCCGCTGGCCGCCCGAGAGCTGGTGCGGGCGCCTGGTGGCCAGGTCCGGGGAGAGGCCGACCTGGTCCAGGAGTTCGGGGACGCGGTGCCTGGCGTTCCTGGGGAGGGCTTCGGCTATGGAGGCGCCGACGCGCATCCTGGGGTCGAGGGCTTCGGCTTGGAAGACCGGTTGGACGTCTCTGCGAAACGCCCTCATGTCAGCTTTTTTCAGGGTTTGCTGGCCGTACCAGATATTTCCGGATGTGGGGGTTAGCAGGCCCAGGAAGGCCCGCGCCAGCGTGGTCTTGCCCGAGCCGCTCTCCCCGATCAGGCCGACGCCGCCGTCAGTGAGGTCGAGCGTGACGTCGTGCACGACCGGCGTCTTGCCGTACCCCAGCGTCACCCCCTCCGCCCTGAGCATCGTCACGGCAGCGCCTCCAGCAGCTCACGGGTGTACGGATGGGACGGCTCGGCGAGCACCTCGGCGGCCGGGCCGCTCTCCACGACCGCGCCGTCCTTCATGACCAGCACCCGGTCGGCGATCGTGGAGACCAGGGCCAGGTCGTGGGAGACGAGCAGCAGGGTCAGGCCGCGCTCGGTGCGCAGCCGCCGCAGCACGCCGACGACCTCGGCCTGCACGGTCACGTCGAGCGCGCTGGTGGGCTCGTCGGCCAGAATCACCTCGGCGCCGAGCGCGATGGCCAGCGCGATCGCGAACCGCTGCGCCTGGCCGCCGGAGATCTCGTGCGGATAGCGGCGCAGGATGCCCGGATCGAGCATGACCGCCTCGACGGCCTCCACCATGATCCGCTGCACGTTCCCCCGCTCGGCCCCTGCCTCGGGCCCCCGCTCGGCCCCCTGCCCGCCGCCGCGGCCATGCAGCTTCAGGGCGCGGCGCATCAGGGTGCCCAGGCGGGTGGTGGGGCTGAGCGCGGCCTGGGGTGACTGCATCACGAGCGCCACCCTGGCGCCCCTGATCTCGCGGAGCCGCCGTTCCGGCGCCTGGAGCACCTCGACCCCACAGACCCGGATATTTCCGGACACGTGGGCGCCCTCGGTGAGGCCCAGCAGCGAGAGCAGCGTGGTCGACTTGCCCGACCCGCTCTCCCCCACGATCGCCACGCACTCCCCGGCGCGCACGTCCAGCTCCGGCACATGGGCGACCAGCCGCTCGCCGTACCGCACCTGAAGATCCCTGACCTCGATCACTTCACGACCCTTCGCGGGTCCAGGGCGTTGCGCAGCCCTTCCCCGAGCACATTGAAGGCGAACGCCGTCACCAGGATCGCCAGGCCGGGAAAGGTCACGACCCACCAGTTCGTGGTGAACAGCGTCTGACCCTGCTCCACCATCAGCCCCCACTCCGCCGTCGGCTCCTGCGCGCCGAGCCCCAGGTACGACAGCGCGGCGGCGGTGAGGATCACCCCGCCCGCGTCGAGGGAGATCTGGACCAGGACGGGGGTGAGGGAGTTCGGCAGGACGTGTCTCAGGACGATCATGGGCGCGGGCACGCCCAGGCAGCGGGCCGCGTCCACGTACCCACGCGTCGAGATGGAGGCCGCCACGGAGGCGGACAGCCGGGCGTACCAGGGCCACCAGGTCGCCGCGATGGCCACGATCGCGGTCGTCACGCTGGGCTGCAGCACCACGGCCAGCGACAGCGACAGCAGCAGCGCGGGGAAGGCCAGGAAGACGTCGGTGACGCGCATGATGACGTCCCGCACCCAGCCGCCCGCGTAGCCCGCAACCACGCCCAGCGTGACGCCCACGACCGCCGACATCGCCAGCACGGCCACGGCGATGGTCAGGGAGGTCCGCCCGCCGTACAGGACCTGGGTGAGCACGTCGCGCCCGACCTTGTCGGTCCCGAACCAGTGCGCGCCGCTCGGCGGGAGCAGCGCGTCGACGGGAGCGAGCCGGTCCACCGGGTACGGCGCGAGCCACGGCGCCAGGACCGTGGCCAGCAGGATGAGCACGATGAGCACCGCCCCGGCGGCGGCGAAACGGTCGGTGATCTTCGGCAGCGTACGACGCAGCCGCACCGGCTCCGGAGCGTCCTCGGGCCGCGGCTCCAAGCGGTCCTCCTGGCTCGTCGGACCCATGCTCATCGGGCCCTCGCTCTCGGGTCCACCACGCCTTGGAGGAGGTCCACGACCAGGTTGGCCAGCACATAGACCATCGCGACCAGCAGCGTGACGCCCGCGATGGCCGGGGTGTCGAGGCTGTGGATCGACTCGACGGCGTACCGGCCCAGCCCCGGCCAGTTGAACACCGCCTCGACCAGGAACCCGTTCACGATCGCGTACGCGAAGACCAGGGCGATCAGTGACAGCACCGGGTTCAGCGCGGGCCGCAGCGCGAACCTGGTCAGGATCGACGTCTCCCCGAAGCCGAGCGCCCGCTCCAGCCGGGCGTGGTCCTGCCCGGACTCCTCGATGAGCGCCGCCCTGGTCATCTGCGCGATCACGCCCGCCGGGTAGGCCGCCACGACCAGCGCGGGGAGCACCAGGTGTTCGAGCGTGCTGGTGAAGATCGGCCAGTTGCCGGTGATGAGCGCGTCGACGATGGTGATGTTGGTCCAGAGCGTCAGCGGGCTGGTGGTGTCGAGCGTGGAGTCGTACTCTCCGGCGACCGGGAACCAGCCCAGGTTGCTGGCGAACACCGTCTGCAGGGTCAGAGCCAGCCAGAACACCGGGACCGAGACGGCCAGCATGCTCGTGACCCGCACCCCAAAGTCCGGAAATTTCGTTTTATAGCGTGCTGCGAGCACGCCGACCGGAATGCCCACCGCGATCGCGATGAGCAGCGCCGTACCGACCAGCTCCAAAGAGGCGGGGAACGCGAGCAGCAGGTCGTCGCGGACCGGCTGCCGGGTACGCAGGCTGGTGCCCCAGTCGCCCGTGACCAGATCTCTGACGTAGTTCCAGAGCTGCACCGGGATCGCGTCGTCCAGCCCGAACCGCAGCCGGGCCGCGGCGAGCTCCTCGGGCGTCGCCTTCGGCCCGGCGAACGCGACCGCCGGATCGCCGGGCACCAGCCGCATGATGGCGAACGTCAGCACGACCACCCCGGCCACGACCAGGACGGCCTGGCCGAGGCGGCGGGCCAGATAGCGCGGCACGGCTCAGCTTGCGGGCTTGAGATCGTAGAAGAAGACCACGTTGGGATAGGCCGGGTTGTCGACGTACCCCTGCACGTCCGCCGTCAGCGCGCGCTGGTAGGTCTGCACGTACGGCACCGCCACCGCGGCCTGGTCCTGGATGATCTGCTTCTGGATGGTCGAGTACGACTGCTCGGCGGCGAACTTGTCGGTGGCCGTGAGCTGCGGCAGCGCGTCGATCTCTTTGTCGATCTCGGCGTTCTTCAGGTAGGAGAGGTTGAACTGCGGCTTGTCCGCGCTCCTGAACACGTTGAGGAACCACGAGTAGGCGTCGGCGTAGTCGGGATACCAGTACATGACGAAGATGTCCTGACCCTGCTTCTTGCCCTGGTCCCACTGCGCGTTCCAGGCCATCGGCTTGGCCTCCAGGCTCACGTTGAGCTCCTTCAGCGCCGAGCTGAGCAGCGTGACCAGGAGCTTCTGGTCCTCGTCGCCCTGGGCGTAGGTCATCTTCAGCTTCAACTCGGGCAGGTCGCGGCCGTAACCCGCCTCCGCGAGCAGTTCCTGCGCCTTGGGCAGGTCCTGCTTGGGCTCCATGTTGGCGGTGTAGCCGATGAGGCCCTGCGGCACCAGGCCGGTGCTCTTCTTGCCCGCCCCCTTCAGCGCCGCCACGAGGCCGTCGTAGTCGAGCGCGAGCTGGAGCGCCTGGCGGATCTTGACGTCCTTCATCGGGCCGGTGGCGGTGTTGAACAGCAGCAGGAGGTTCTGGAAGGACGGCGTCTGCGAGGTCTGCACGCCCTGGGCCGCGCTCGCCTGCTCGAAGAGCTGCGGGTTGAGGCGCTCGACGAAGTTCACCTCGCCCTTCTGCAGCAGCTGCCAGGCGGTGGTGATCTCGGGAGTGACCCGGAAGGCGATCTTCTTGTACTGCTCGGGCTTCCAGCCGCCCCAGTAGTCCTCGTACGCCTTCAGCGTGAGCTCGGTCTCCTTGCCCTTCTGCCAGGTGTCGATGGTGTACGGGCCGGTGCCGGCGTCGGTCTTGCCGTCCTTGAGCTTGTCGGCGGCGGCCGTGTCATAGATGTAGGCGGCGTAGCCGGAGGAGGCGATCAGGTCGAGCGGAGCCGCGTACTTGAGCTTGAACGTCAGCGTCGCCGGGTCGGGCGTCTCGATCGTCTTGACCGAGCCCCAGATGTAGGCGGCGCCCGCGTTCATCTTGATCGTGCGCTCGATGGCCTTCTTGGCCGCCTCGGCGTCCATGGGTGCGCCGGTGTGGAACTTCACGCCCTGGCGCAGCTTGAACGTCCACTGCTTGCCGCCGTCGGCCGATGTCCACTCGGTGGCCAGACGCGGCTCGGGCTTCTGCGACTGGGTGTTGTACCTGGTCAGGCCCTCGTAGATGTTCGACATGGCGATGATCTCGTTGGAGTACGAGGTCGCCGGGTCCCAGTCGGTGACCACGTCGAGGTTGGGCGCGTAGACGAAGGTGGCGTCGTTGGCCTTGGTGGCGGCGGCGGACTCGCTCGTCGTGGCGCTCGGTTTCGGGGTCCGATCAGCACCGCGCACCTGGCCGCCCGCGCACGCGGTTGCGGTCATGGCCACGGCCCCGGTGACCCCGGCGACGAGCAGACGCTTGTGCCAGCGCATGGGTGGGGAGTCCTTTCGATCTGTCACCGGGACAGAGGTCCGGCGGCTTTGACGTGTACCCGCACCGCGGGTTCTGAGAGGTAGCTCAGGGGCACCTCGAGCAGGTCGACGATCTCCACCCTGGCCGGGTCCGCACCCGCCGCCACGGCACGAGCCGCCGCCTCCTCTTTGACTCTTTCGATCGCCTTTGCCCGGCTTTCGCCCGCAGGCAAGATCGTATCGACTCTGCCACTCGCGAGGGCGATGGCCGCACCAACGGCGTTGGCCACCTCGGCGTGCTCGGGCCGGATGACGCCACTCACGCCGGGGATCTCGGCGGGCAGCAGGAAAGCGCCGCCACCCACCGCCACCAGCGGACGGTCGCCTCGGCCGAGCGCCATCCGGTCCACGGCGTCGATCACCATGGCGTCCGCGACAGCCAGCGCGCTTTGCAGAGTGTCGCGGAAAGTTTCCGACATGTCGCCCGCGCCGTACGCCGCCGTTTCCGCGCGCTTCGCGGCCTCGCCCGCCCGCGCCGCGTGGGCGGCGGCTTCTGTGGCGTGGGCGGCGGCTTTGGCGGCGGCTTCCAGTCGTTCGCGCCAGTCGGCCGCGTTCGCCGGGACGCGGCCGCGCGCCACGGCGGCGTCGGTGACCGTCGTCGTGGCGCCGCCGAAGACCAGCGCCTCCTCCGCGATGCGGTACCCCACCGAGTCCGGCCCCACCCGCGCTCCGCCCCCGCCCATCCGGACCACGGTGCCGCCGCCCAGGGCGATGGCCAGGATGTCCGGCATCCGGAAGTTCGTCAGCACCCCGCCGATCTCCACCGCCGCCGCCGACTCCCTCGGGAAGCCGCCGACGAGCACGCCCAGATCCGTGGAGGTGCCGCCCACGTCGGCCACGATCGCGTCGCGTACGCCCGACAGGAACGCCGCCCCGCGCAGCGAGTTCGCCGGTCCGGAGCCGATCGTGGACACCGGCAGCCGCGCCGCGTGCGCCACCGTCATGAGCGTGCCGTCGTTCTGGGCGAGGTACGGCCGCGCCCCCAGCCCCCGTTCGGCCAGCGCCGTCACCAGGGCCTCGGTCACATGCGCCGCCACGCCGTACAGGGCGGCGTTGAGCACGGTCGCGTTCTCCCGCTCCAGCAGCCCGAGGGAGCCGATCTCATGGCTCACCGAGACGGGCAGCCCGTACTCCTCCCGGACCAGCTCCTCGACCGCCCGCTCGTGGTCGGCGCTGGCCGGGCTGAACACCCCGGTCACCGCCACGGCGTCGGCCCGTACACCGTCCAGGAACCGGCGGATCGCGCCGAGGTCGAGCGGGCCGATCTCGCGGCCGTCGACGTAGTGACCGCCCGGCACGATGACCTCACCGGCGGACACGACCTTGCGCAGGTCGTCCGGCCAGTCGGAGAGCGGCGGCACAGCGGTGGTCGCGGGCGCGCCGAGCCGGAGCACGGCCACCCGGCCGAGGTTCCTGCGCTCCAGGATCGCGTTGGTCGCGTGCGTGGTGCCCAGCATGACCCGGGTGATCCGCTCCCACGCGGCCACGTCTGCCAGCACCGCGTCCAGGGCCGCCCGTAATCCCTCGGTCACGTCCGGCGTCGTCGGCCGCTTGGCCTTCGCCACCACCCGGTCGGCGGCGTCCAGCACGACGGCGTCGGTGTTCGTCCCGCCGACGTCGATCCCGATCCGCAGCGCGCCCTCAGCCACGCGGCTCCCCCTTCGCCAGCTCCTCGATCGGCACGTACTCCAGGTCGTAGCCGAACGCGCGCGGCCCCGCCGTCTCCAGCCCCTTGGGCGTCCGCCAGAGCGGGTCGCACGGCCAGGCGAGCACCGTGACGCGCTGGCCGTAGCGCAGGCTTTCGGTCTGTACGGCGCCGGCCGTCTCGGTGTCGACCACGGTGATCAGGTCGGGCACCATGGCCCTGGGGCGGCCGTTCTCGAGAGCGACGAGGTTCTCGTTCTGGAGCTCCAGCGTGAGCGTGCGGCCCCGGTCGTCACCGGTGCCCTCGATCGTGGCCGTACCCCTGACGAACCCGCCGGTGGTGCGCCGTTCGACGTCCGTCAGTTTGCCGGTGATCAGCCGGGCCGCGCCGAGACGTTCCGCCAGGGCGCGCAACGGCTCCGCCACGCCCTCGGTGGCGCGGCCGACGGCCAGCGCGCGGGTGACCGTACCCTCGATGACCGCGCCGCGCGCCTGTGCGGCGGTGAGCACGTAGTCGGCCATCAGCGCGTGCGAGCCCGCCGCCACGCAGACGGCACGCGCCAGACGCTCGGACCAGAGGCCGTCGATGGGGCGGATCGTCACGATGTTCCCCACGATGTCGGACATGATGACGAGGTCGGCCGGCAGCCCCGCCACGTACATCGACACCATCTGCACCTCGGGAAACGCCCGCCCCATGCCGTCGGCGTCGAGCAGCGGCAGGCCGAGCTGGGCGGCCCAGGCGACGGGCGCGACGCCGTTCGCCCCGCCGATCTCCGACGACATGATCGCCGACGGCGGGCGGCCGAAGATCCGCTCGATCTCCTCCGCGATCCGCTTGGGCTCGTCCTCGCCGTGGATCATCTCGTGGCTGACGGTCGGCGCGCCGATGCCGGACAGCGGCACGACCAGCGCGTCCGCGGGCAGGTCCGCGAGCTCGATGAGCGGTACCGGGCCGTACGTCTGGATCGCCCGGATCGCCGCCAGCGATCCGGTACGCACGTCCCCGCCGCCTCCGGTGCCCAGCACGGCGCATCCCCGGGCGAGGGCGGGAATGTCACTGATGTCGATGGTCATATGGCGACACAACCAAGCACATAGCCACTCATTGCGCCAGTCAGGTCAGCGTTACGAGGACCAACTCAGGTCTGTGAACCGTCGGCTCAGGTCGGCGAACCGGGGTCACGGAGGCCGACTCAAGTGGGCGAACCGGTCACGGAGACCGACTCAAGTCGGCGAACCGGGTGCGCGATCCGATTGCGCGATCCGGCTCCGCGCGGCGAAGCTCGTGGCGGGCATATTTGCGGTGGTAGCGGCGGCATAGGCGCCGAGGTGGCGACGGCACGCGTGCCGTGGTGGCGGCATGTGGGCACGGTTGGCGGCACAGGTGCCATGGTTGGCGGCATGGGTGCCATGGTGGCGGCGGCATGGGCGCCGTCCCGACATATCCGGAAAGGTGAGCGAGCATGCGGATTTCGGTGGCGACCGACAGTCTGGACGGCGTGGCCGAGCGTGTCGTGAAGCTGCTGCGTACGCGCGGCCACGAGGTGGTCACGCACGGCGCGCTCAACCCGGAGGAACGCGACGACTGGGCATGGGCTTCCGAGCTCGCCGCGCGCGACGTGAGCGAGGGACGCGCCGACCAGGCGGTCGTGTGCTGCTGGACCGGCACGGGCGCCTCGATCGCGGCGAACAAGGTGCCCGGCGTACGGGCGGCGCTCTGCGTCGACGCCTACACGGCCGGCGGGGCTCGCAAGTGGAACGACGCCAACGTGCTGGCGCTGAGCCTGCGGCTGACGTCCGAGGTGGTGCTCGACGAGATCCTCGACGCCTGGCTGGCCGGTGTACCGAGCACGGACGCCACGGACCAGGCGAACGTCTCCCACCTCGACACCATCTGACGGCGACCCGCCGTACGGGAAATGACCTTGGGCGGAATCGCGGAAACGTCGGTGCCGCCCTTTAGGGTGCTGGGCATGACGGATGTGCTCCTCCACGGCGGGCGGCCGTGGGGTCACGAGGCGCCTGCCGACATCCTCGTCCGCGACGGCCGCATCGAGCGGGTCGCGGCCGGGATCGACGCGCCCGCGGCGCAATCGTTCGACGTCACCGGCGGCCTCGTGCTGCCCGGCCTCGTCGAGGCTCACTGCCATCTCGACAAGACCCTCTACGGAGGGCCCTGGGTGCCCCACTCGGCCGCCGACACGCTGGCCGGTCGCATCGGCAACGACCTGGGCCGCCGCGCCGAGCTGGGCGTGCCGAGCGTCGAACGCGTCGCCGCGCTGCTGGCGCGGATGAGCGCCTACGGCACCACACATGTCCGTACGCACACCGACATCGACCCGCTGGCCGGCCTGCGCGGCGTGGAGGCCGTGCGGGAGGCGGCGGCGGGCTCGCCCATCGACGTGCGCCAGGTCGCCTTCCCGCAGCACGGCGTGCTCACCAACCCCGGCACGGCGGAGCTGCTCGAAGAGGCGCTCAAGAGCGGCGTCGAGGCGGTCGGCGGGCTCGACCCGGCGGGCATCGACCGCGACCCGGTGCGTCACCTCGACCTCGTCTTCGGGCTGGCGGAGCGCTACGGCGCGCGGCTCGACATCCACCTCCACGACGGCGGCTCGCTCGGCGCCTGGGAGCTGGAGCTCATCACCGAGCGCACCAGAGTGCTCGGGCTGGGGGGCAGGGTGACGGTCAGCCACGCCTACGCGCTCGGCCAGGTCGACGAGGGCTACCAGGATCGCCTGGCCCAGGGCTTCGCCGAGGCCGGGGTGGCGCTGGCGACGGCCGCCGTCTACAGCTTCCCGGTGCCGCCGATCAAGAAGCTCCGGGCCGCGGGCGTCACGGTGGCCTGCGGTCATGACGGCATCCGCGACCTGTGGGGGCCCTATGGCAGCGGCGACATGCTCGAGCGCGCCATGCATGTGGCCTACCGCAGCACGTTCCGCAGGGACGAGGACATCGAGCTCGCGCTGGAAGCGGCCACCTACGGCGGCGCCCGGGTGCTCGGCCTCGACGCCTACGGGCTGGCTCCAGGCGACCGGGCCGACCTCGTCGTCGTCCCCGCGAGCGGCGCGGCCGAGGCCGTGATCACGCACCCGGCGCGCACTCTGGTCATGAAAGACGGCACCGTCCTGCACAATTGACCGGCGGGACCATCGAAAGGCAGGCAAGTGCTCTCTATTCACCAGCGGATCGCGGAAGAGCTCGGCGTACGCGACGGGCAGGTGCTGTCGGCCGTCGAGCTGCTCGACGGCGGCGCGACCGTGCCGTTCATCGCCCGCTACCGCAAGGAGGTCACCGGCGCCCTCGACGACGCCCAGCTGCGCACGCTCGAAGAGCGGCTGCGCTACCTGCGCGAGCTGGAGGAGCGCAGGACGGCGATCCTGGAGTCGATCGAGTCCCAGGGCAAGCTCGACGACGAGCTGCGCGCCCAGATCATGGCGGCCGACACCAAGGCTCGACTCGAGGACATCTACCTCCCCTACAAGCCCAAGCGGCGCACCAAGGCGCAGATCGCCCGCGAGCTGGGTCTGGAGCCGCTGGCCGACCAGCTGCTCGCCGATCCCTCGCTCGACCCGGCCGCGCTGGCCGAGACGTTCATCACCGAGGGCGTCGCCGACGGGGCCGCCGCGCTGGAAGGCGCGCGAGCGATCCTCATCGAGCGCTTCGCCGAGGACGCCGACCTCATCGGCGGCCTGCGCGAGCAGCTCTGGGGGCGCGGCCGGCTGATCTCCACGGTCCGTGAGGGCAAGGAGGAGGCGGGGGCGAAGTTCTCCGACTACTTCGAGTTCGGGGAGCCGTTCACCAAGCTGCCTTCGCACCGGATCCTGGCCATGTTCCGGGGCGAGAAGGAGGAGATCCTCTCCGTCACGCTGGAGCCCGACGACAGCCCCGACTACGAGATGCGCATCGCCTCCCGCTTCGGCGTCTCCGACCAGGGCCGCCCGGCCGACCGCTGGCTCAACGAGACCGTGCGCTGGGCCTGGCGCACCCGCATCCTCGTGCACCTGGGCATCGACATCCGGATGCGGCTGTGGCAGGCGGCCGAGGACGAGGCGGTGCGGGTGTTCGCCACCAACCTGCGCGACCTGCTGCTGGCCGCCCCCGCCGGCACCCGCGCGACCATGGGCCTCGACCCGGGCCTGCGCACCGGCGTGAAGGTGGCCGTGGTCGACGCCACCGGCAAGGTCGTCGACACCGCCACCATCTACCCGCACGAGCCGAAGCGGCAGTGGGACCAGTCGCTGGCCGTCCTGGGGGCGCTGGCGCAGAAGCACGGCGTCGAGCTGATCGCCATCGGCAACGGCACCGCCTCCCGCGAGACCGACAAGCTGGCCGGCGAGCTGGTCAAGCACATGCCGTCGGTGACCAAGATCGTCGTATCGGAGGCGGGCGCGTCCGTCTACTCCGCCTCGGCCTACGCCTCCGCGGAGCTGCCCGACCTCGACGTGTCGATCCGCGGCGCGGTCTCCATCGCCCGCCGCCTCCAGGACCCGCTGGCCGAGCTGGTCAAGATCGATCCCAAGTCGATCGGCGTCGGCCAATACCAGCACGACCTCGCCGAGACCAAGCTGTCCCGCTCGCTCGACGCGGTGGTCGAAGACTGCGTCAACGCCGTGGGCGTCGACG
This sequence comes from Nonomuraea sp. CA-143628, assembly GCF_050942315.1. Classification (NCBI taxonomy): domain Bacteria; kingdom Bacillati; phylum Actinomycetota; class Actinomycetes; order Streptosporangiales; family Streptosporangiaceae; genus Nonomuraea; species Nonomuraea sp. CA-143628. Next base: position 2,806,214 of record NZ_CP192072.1, on the reverse strand, counting down.
TCAACACCGCGTCGCCGCCGCTGCTCACCCGCGTGTCGGGCATCGGCGCCACCCTGGCCGAGAGCATCGTGCGCCACCGCGACTCCAACGGCCCCTTCAAGACCCGCGCGGCCCTGAAGGACGTGGCCCGGCTCGGGCCCAAGGCGTTCGAGCAGTGCGCGGGCTTCCTGCGCATCGCGGGCGGCGACGACCCGCTCGACGCCTCCAGCGTGCACCCCGAGGCCTACCCGGTGGTCCGGCGCATCCTCGGCTCGGTCCAGACCGACCTCAAGACGCTGATCGGCAACACGGCGACGCTGCGGGCGATCAAGCCGCAGGAGTTCACGGACGACACGTTCGGCCTGCCCACGGTCACCGACATCCTGCGCGAGCTGGAGAAGCCCGGCCGTGACCCGCGACCGGCGTTCAAGACCGCGACCTTCAAGGAGGGCGTGGAGAAGATCTCCGACCTGCTGCCCGGGATGATCCTGGAAGGCGTGGTGACGAACGTGGCCGCCTTCGGCGCGTTCGTGGACGTCGGCGTACACCAGGACGGCCTGGTCCACGTCTCCGCCATGTCCCGAAATTTCGTGAAGGATCCCCGCGATGTCGCCAAGCCCGGCGACATCGTCCGCGTCAAGGTCCTCGAGGTCGACATCCCCCGCAAGCGCATCTCCCTGACCTTGCGCCTGGACGACGAGACCACCTCCGACGGCCGCGCTTCCCGCGGCCAGGGCGGCGCGGGCCGCGGCTCGGCCGGAGACGGCGGCCGGGGCGCGAGCGGTGCCCGGGGCGGCGCGTCGGGCGGAAACGGCGGGCGCGGCGCGGCGGGTCGTGGGGCCGCCGGAGACGGCGGACGTGGAGCAGCGGCCGGCCGTGGCGACGGCGGACCCCGAGGCGGCTCGCGCGGTGACGGCGGTCGCGGTGACGGGCCCGGCGGGCGTGAGGATGGCGGGCGAGGCGCTGGGTCCGGCGGACGCGGGGACGGTGCGCGAGGTGGCGGCAGTCGCGGTGACGGCGGTCAGCGCGGGCGGGGCGACGCCGGTCAGCGCGGTGACGGCGGCCAGCGGGGTCGTGGAGAGGGCGGACAGCGCGGCGGTGGCGCACGCCGCCCGGCCCCCTCGGGCGCCATGGCCGAAGCCCTCCGCAAGGCCGGCCTGACCGGAGACGACCGCAGCTCGAAGTGACCTTCAGTCGCGCAGCCATCGGATCCATCTGGATCTGATCAGGTGCCGCGTGCCGGCCCGGTCCGTCACATGATGCGGCGGCGGGTGAAGCCGAACAACCCACCCGCCGCCAGCACCGCCGCGATGAGCACCAACACTGCGAGAGGGCTGACGGACAGCGCGGCGGCGGGCAGCTTCGGGACGTTGATGAATGGCGAGGCATAGGCGATCGAGGGATTCATCCCCGGCACTTGCGCGATCAAGAAGACCAGGACGTTGAGCACGAGAATGGTCCAGGCACCCGCGGTGGCGGCCCGTGGCGTCACGCCGTACAGCACACCGGTTATCCCGATCATGACCCAGACCGCGGGGGCGTACGCCAGCGCGGCGGCCGGCATCCGCGCCAGCTCCCCCGGCACATCGCCGCTTGCCAGGCCGTAGGTGAGGCCGGTGGCCAGGCCCAGGACGGCGAGCAGGGCGGCCGAGCCCATGGCCGCGATGAGCAGATGGCCGCCCAGCCACCGAACGCGACCGACTGGGGCGGCCAGCATCGGTTCAGCCCGTCCGGACGCCTCCTCGGCATGTGGCCGAAGCGCCGCCAGCACGCCGTAGGCTCCCGCGGCGAGCGCCAGGATGTACACGAAGAGCGCGAAGACGCCGTCCACCGGCCGGCCCTCGCCGCCAAGATAGGCGATCAGTTCCTGGAGCTGCTCGCTCTGGCCCGCTTGCTCGGTGACGCTCAGCGCGATGCCGCCCAGGGCGAACCCGGCGCAGCAGAAGCCGACGGCCCAGCCCGCGAGGCCGGTCCGATGCTGCCGCCAGGCGAGGGAGAGCGGACCGCGCAGGCTGTTGGACGCGGTGGCCGGGCCCTCGCGGGACGCGATCAGACCTCCGCCGATGTCCCGGCGCGCCGACAGCGCGATGGCCACGCCGGCGAGGAGCGCCGTAGCGATCACGGGGAGCAGTAGGACCCACCATCGTTCCCCGGCGAACGGCCGGACCCGGTGCGCCCAGCCGAACGGCGACAGCCAGGACAGAGGGGAGTCGCCGCCAGCATCACCGACCGCGCGCGACACGTACGCGACGGCCAGCACGATGAGAGCCATCCCGCGGGCGGAACCCGCGCCGGCCGACAGCTGAGCGGTGACCGCGCCGACCCCGGCGAAGAACAGTCCCATGCTCGCGATGGCGCCTCCCAGCGCGAGTGCTCCGGCGAGCGGAAGACCCAGCCGGGCCAGCGCCGCCGCCGTCAGCAGACCCGCCAGGCAGCTTGCCGCCACAGTGACCAGCAGCGCCGCGGCCAGCTGAGCGTGGCGGCCGAACGGCGTGGAGCCGAGCAGCTCTCGGCGGCCGGTCTCCTCTTCGGTCCTGGTGTGCCTGATGACCATGAGCAGGCCGGCCAGCGCCGCGCCGAGCAGGCTTCGCACGCCGACCTGCCAGCTGGTGATCGCGCCGCTGCTCGAGCCGAAGATCGGCCCGACCAGCGCGAGTTCCATCGGGTTGCCCGCGACTCCGTCGGCCCACTCCTGCCGGTCGGCCGCCGAGGAGTACAGCCCGATGACACCGGCAGCGGTGCTCGAGGTGATCGCGGCGAGACCGAGAATCCACACCGGGAGCAGGATCCGGTCCCTGCGCAGGATGAGCCGTACAGCGGCCCACGTCCCGGCGAACGCGGATTCGGCGAAGGACGCGCGGCGGGGCACAAGGAGAGGGGCGGTGCTCATCATGCCGCTCCGACCTGATCCGCAGGCCCGCCGGAGGAGCGGTCGTAGTGGCGCATGAACAGCTCCTCCAGCGTCGGAGGCGCGCAGGCGAGGGAGCGGATGCCGAACCGATGCAGGTATCCCATCGCATGGTCCAGTTCGGCGGTGTCGACGGCCAGGGTGGCCTTGGTTCCGTTCACCGACGGATCGTGCACACCGGGAAGGTCGGCCAGGCCGCTCAGCGGGGTGGCGGTCTCAACGGTGATGCTGGTCCGGGTCAGGTGGCGCAGTTCGGCCAGGGTGCCGTGTTCGACGGTCCGGCCGTCGCGGACGATGCTGACCCGGTCGCACAGGGCCTCCACCTCGGCCAGGATGTGGCTGGAGAGCAGGACCGTTCTGCCCGCCTGCTTGGCCTCGAGCACGCACTCCTGGAACACCGCCTCCATCAGCGGGTCCAGACCGGATGTGGGTTCGTCCATGATGTAGAGCGGCACGTCAGAAGCGAACGCGGCGATCAGCGCGACCTTCTGCCTGTTGCCCTTGGAGTAGGTGCGGCTCTTCTTCTTCGGATCGAGGCCGAACCGATCCAGCAGCTCGGCGCGGCGAGCCCGGTCGACACCGCCGCGCAGGCGGCCGAACAGGTCGATCACCTCACCACCTGTCAGGTTCGGCCACAGGTTCACATCGCCGGGAACGTAGGCCAGCTTGCGGTGCAACGCCACCGCACTCTCCCAGGGGTCGGCGCCGAACAGGCGAACGCCGCCGGAGTCGGCGCGCAGCAGGCCCAGCAGAACACGAACCGTGGTGGTCTTCCCGGCACCGTTGGGGCCGAGGAAGCCGTGCACCTCGCCAGGCGCGACATTCAGCTCCAGTCCGTCCAGAACCGTTGCCCGGCCGAATCGCTTCACTAAGCCGGAAACCGCGATCACATCCGTCGTCATGACCGCTCTCCTCTGCGGTAGGCCTCCCAGCGACGGATCATCTCGTCGCCGTACTCCTTCTCCATGAAGCCGAGGAAGTCGGCGAACTCCTGCAGCCGTTCCTGTCGCGCCGGGTCACCGGAGACCAGCTTCATGCCACGCCGGGTCAAGTCCTTGCCGGTGGTCAGAAAGCCCAGCCGGGCCTGGGCGATCTGCAGCCAGCCGCCCTCTTTGAGCCGGTAGTGGTGCTGCCGCGAACCCGGAGCGGGCACCCGCTCGACGAAGCCGGCCTGCTGCATCTGGCGTACCACCGTGCTGATCGACGCCTTGCTGGCCTGCAACTCGGTGGCCAGTTCGGTGATCGACCGCTCGGGGGGATCGCTGATCAGCAACCACCCGAACATCCGGCCTGCCGTACGGCTGCCGCCGGCGGTCTCGAAGAACAGGCCGAAGTGGTCCACGAACTCGAGCTCATCCTGTGTCGGCATCCTGCCTCCGCGAAAGTTTCATACGTTCAGTTCATACTGAACGTATGAAACATATCAGAGGAGGGTCGGCGCCTGTCCAGCGCTCCGCGCGTCCGCTCCTGCCGCCAGGGTCGCCCGCCGTCGAGGTGGGTCCGCTGCCGGCGCAACCCTTGGCGAGTCAGCCGGGCCCGCTGGGGCGATACGGTCGGAGGGTGAGCACATCTGCGTACACCACGGCGATCACCCAGGCCCGCGACCTGCTCAGGTGGCGCTCACCACTGCGCACCGAGCTCTGGGCGGCCCGGCTCACGGCCGCACTGCGCCCAGCGGAGGTCCAGCCGCTCGTCCGGCAGTTGACCGAAGACGGTAGCCCGGAGGCCCGCCTCACACTCGCCGCCCTGGCCACCGTGCAGACCACCGTCCCGGACGACGTCGAGGCCGCAACCCTGGACGACATGGAGACTCTGGGCGATGAGGCGGGGCGGGCCGCCGGGCAGACGGCCGCGCGGGAGCCGGCCGGAGATAAGACTCTTCGGGAGACACTGCGTGAGGCCGGGAGGGAGGCCGCGCGGGGACTGCCCGAGTGGGTGGGGCGGATGGGGCAGGTGGTGTGCGAGCAAGCGTGGTACGGCAAGGCCGACCGCTACGGCGAGCAGACCCTGGCCGCCCTGCGCTTCCGCTACCCCGACGACAAGGAGCCGCACGTCCTGATCGTAGGCATCGACCAGGTCAACGGCGGCCTGGCGGTCGACGCGGCGGTCGAGGAGCCGAAGTTCCTCGACGACCTGGACCTGCGGTCGGCGGATCCGGCGGTGGTGGCAGGGCGGGTGCTGGACGCGTTCGAGATGACCGACCTCGTCATGGGGGCACCGATCGCCGAGAGCCTGCCCGCCGTCCGCCCCCTGGCGCTCGCCCGTGCGCGGACCATCCAAGATCCGGTACGGCAGGCGCCCGACGACACCTTGTCCCGGTTCCTGGATCTGCCGGACCTGCCAGGAGCGCAGGAGGCGTTCGAGAAACTGGTCGAGTTCGTGGGTGATCGGCCCCTGTGGTGGAGTCCGGCCCGAGTCTCACGGTTCCTCACCTCCTGGTTGCCGCGCGAGGCGATCCTGACGGACGCGGCCGTCTCGGCCATGCCTGAGGTGGTCCGCGCCTGGAGCCGCTTCCACGGCGCCGAGCCGGAGGTGCTCCGTCAGATCGAGGCCGACGCGCCGCGCCTGCCCGCGCTGATGGCGGACGAGTCGCTGGCCGGGCTCCGCAAGCGCATGGCCCAGAACGACCGGTAACCACAGGCGGGCCACGCCCTTCTCAGAAGGCGAGACGGAGCGGGCACCCCGAGCAAGTCCGCTACCAGCGGCAAGTCGCGGCAGTGACGACGAACATCACCATCTACAACTGGAGTAGTAGGTACGGGCGGCTATGCTGCGCACTGGACGTTTTACCGCCGCCCCCGCACGGGCGTCTCAAGGGAGATCAGCGATATGTACAAGGAGTTCGCCGCCGAGGCCGTGGTCTGGCTCGTCCCGGTCGTGGTCCTCATCGGCCTCGCTCTGATGGTCACCTCCTGACAGCCGGGGGCCGGACCGGGTGCGGCCCCCGGCGCCCTGTTCAGCGGTAATACTCGTAGTGCACGACCGTGCTGACGTCACGGTCGAAGCGGATGTCGCCGTCGAGCCACCGGTTCCACAGGGTCGAGAGCGTACGAGATCTGACGGTGCACCCTCCCCAGCGGGAGTGCTTGGCCCGAATGGTGCCGACATAGTCGAAGCACGACCCGGCCTTCTTGCCGTTGATCTTGAGCCGGGCGTTCAGGCTGACGGAGTAGAGGGTTTGGCGGGAGATGTTGGTGATCCGCACCTTGACACGGCAGGTGTCCTTGCACCGACCCCAGTAGATCTTGTACTTGATCAGGTGCGGTTTCGCGGTGCCGGAGAGGGTGGTTGTCGCGTTGGTGGCCACCACCGCGGGAGACGCGGCGGACGGCGCCGCGGCCACCGCCACGACCGAAGTGGCCAGCAAGAGCGCGCCGACGAGACCCTTGACCATGTTGCCCCCATAGCAACGACGTGCTGCCGCTTCCCCCTGTTGAAAGCGACATCAGGCCCCCGATTAACCATCAGAAAACCGGCATGGTCCATCGTTGTTCGCACTACATATCTATTACCCCGCTACTGGGCATTACCGGGCATTTACGAAGCCCAGGCGAGCAATGGACGCAGCTGTCGCAGGCGTTTCAACGCCTGTTTCTCCAGTTGCCTGATGCGCTCTCTGGTGAGCCCGAGACGATCCGCGATTTCGGTATAGCTGCGGGCTTCATTGCCCGCCAGGCCGTACCTGAGTCTGAGGACGAATGCCTCTCGCGGCGGGAGTGAGGTGAGCACCTGGTGCAGTTCGGCGTTGAACGCGCGGCGCTCCGTGAACTCCTGCACCTGGAGACCGTCCTCGTCGGGGATCATGTCGCCGATGCTCCCCTCGCCGTTCTCGCCGACGGGCACGTCCAGGCTGACCGTCTCCTGGGCGAGCCGCCGTAGCACGGCGATGTGGCGGAGCGAGCGTTCCGCGGCCTTGGCGAGCTCCGCTTCCCGGGGCTCGCGCCCCAGGTCGGCGGCCAGTTGCCGGGCGATTCCGCTCAGTCGCACCAGCTCTTCGGCGACGTGCGTGGGCAGCCGTACGGTGCGGCTCTTGTCGTGGATGCCGCGTTCGATGGCCTGGCGGATCCACCACATCCCGTAGGTGGAGAACTTGTAGCCACGTTTGTAGTCGAACTTCTCCACGGCCCTGATCAACCCGAGATTGCCCTCCTGGATGACGTCGAGGAGTGGGAGCCCACGAAAGGCATAGCGTCTGGCGGCGGCCACCACCAGCCGGAGATTGGACCTGATGAGCAGGTCCTTAGCACGCTGCCCGTCGCGGCGGACGTGTTCGAGCTCCGGTGTGCCCTCGCCACGACTGATCAGGAAGCCCGAGTAGAGCCCCGCCTCGATCCGTCGTGCCAGGTCCACTTCGTCCGCGGCGGAGAGCAATGGTGTCTTTCCGATCTGCTCCAGATACATGCCGAGCAGGTCGGGCTCTTCGGCCGACATACCAATGCGACTACCCGGTAAACGGCGGCGAACTCCCCGGTTCATTGAGTTCGGCGATGGCGAGTTCGGCGGTGGTGCGGATGTCGAAGAACTTGTCGAGGGCGGTGATCGCGAAAAGGTGCTTACACCTGCCATTCAGCCCGGAAAGCAACAGCCGGCCGCCGGAGGCGGTCACCGCCTTGTGCAGATAAACGAGCACCGAAAGCCCGGAGGAATCGCAGACGCTGACCGCCTGCATGTCGATGACTAGTAAGGGTGGCTGGGTCAGGTCGAGCGCCTTGGTGACGCGATCGCGCACCTCGGCCGCGGACCCGAAGTCGAAGTCTCCCGTGAGCCTGGCGATGACACACGGTCCCTGGAGCCCGAGGCTGATCGACAAGGCCTGCTCCGAAGTCACCCAGTTCCACCTACCCGCATTGCTCGCCCGATGTCACCACTTTACGAGAAGTAGCGTCTTGGGTTGGACACCAGCATCTGCTCGATCTGATCGCCGGTCACACCCGAGTCCAGCAGTGCGGCCAAGACCTCATCGTGGATGTGATCGTAGCGCCAGTTGGGCGCCATCGTGCGTAGTGCGTCATCCCAAGACTCCACAAAGTAGTCCATAAAGCAGGCGGTGTCGTGGCTGAGGACCATCCGATCAGCGTATCCCCGCTGGCAGAGGGCGGCGATGGTGGCCACCCGGTCGGACGTCGCATTGTAGACATCCAACCCGAATCTATCCATCCCCAGCGTGGCACCCGTGTCGGCCAGACGCATCAGGTAGTCGAGATCGTTGGTGTCGCCCGCGTGCCCGACCACGACCTTCGTCAGATCCACGCCCTCCTTGGCGAAGAGGTCGAGCGCGGTCAGCCCGCTCTGGGTGAAGGAGTTCGTGTGGACGGTGATCGGCGCGCCGGTACGCACGTGCGCCCGCGCGACGGCCCGGCCGATCCGCTCGACCCCGGGCGTCAGGCCCTTCTGCTCGACCACGCACTTGAGGAACGCCGCCTTGACCCCGGTGTCGGCGATGCCCTCGGTGAGGTCGCGTACGAAGTCGTCGATCATCGGATCGGGCATGTCCAGGAGCAGGCCGGGGCCGCGGTAGTCGTACTGGTGGGGCAGCTCTTCGAAGCTGTAGATGCCGGTCGCGGCGATGATGTGCAGATCCGGCACTTCGGCGGCGATGCGCTGGACGCGGGGGATGTACCGTCCGAGCCCCCACACCGTCGGGTCCACGATCGTCCGCACACCCTTCGCCGCCGCCGCCTTGAGCTTGCCGATGGCGTCCGCGACCCGGAACTCCTCGTCCCACCAAGCACCTTTGCCGTAGTTGTCGAGAAACTCGGTAGAGAGAACGAAGATGTGCTCGTGCATCAATGTCTGACCGAGCTCATCGACGTCGACGGGACCGCGAACGGTGTTGACGGTGGGCATGAGCGCCTCCATACCGGCTGGTCGGTGCCGCCAACCTAGGCCGCCCCCTATCCCCCGTCAACAACCAGCCAGCCGCGGGAACAGCGGCTGGGGCCTGGGCAGCCGTTCCCCGCTCACCGCCGCCGCCACCCGCGCCGCCCCGGTGGGGAGAAATGTCGCCAGTTGTCCGGCCAGCGCCCGGCACGCGTGGACGAGCGTCGCCAGCGAGGTCTCCCTGTCACCGGGCTCCTGGCGCCACGGCTGTACGCGTTCGACGTACTTGTTGGCCTCCTCGACGATCGTCCAGACCGCGGCGGCGGCGCGGCGGAAGTCGAAATCCTCCAGCGCCTCGTGCACCCGCCCCGGCGCGCTCTCGCAGGCGTCGACGAGCCCACGTCCGGCGTCCCCGTCCACGGCGACGATGGGCACCACGCCGCCCTGGAAGCGGTGCACCATGGTGACGACCCGGTTGACCAGGTTACCGACGCCGTTGGCCAGATCCTCGTCGGCCCTGGCGACCAGCCGTTCCACGGTGAAGTCGGCGTCGCCGACCCGTGGCACCTCGCGCAGCAGCCACCACCGCACCGCGTCGGCGCCGTAGGCCCGCGCGATGGCCTCGGCGTCGGCGGGTGTCCCGGCCGACTTGCTGATCTTGCGGCCACCGGCGGTCAGGTAGTCGTGCACGAAGATCTCGGCGGGCAGCGGCAGGCCCGCCGCGAGCAGCATCGCGGGCCAGTACACCGCGTGGAAGCGGATCACGCCCTTGCCCATCAGATGGACCTTGCGCGGCTCCGCCACCCACCAGCGGTCGTAGTCGCCGCCGTCCAGCGCGGTGACGTAGTTGGCCAGGGCGTCCCACCACACGTACACCACCTGGGAGGGATCGCCCGGCACGGGTATGCCCCAGCCGCGGGCTCGGTCCGCGGCGCGCGAGACGCTGATGTCGGCCAGACCCGCCTCGATGAACGCCAGCACCTCGTTCCGCCGCGCGGCCGGCTCGATCCTGAGGCGCCCGCCGCGGATCAGGTCCAGCAGCGCGTCCTGGTAGCGCGAGAGGCGGAAGAACCAGTTCCGCTCAGAGACGCGCTGTAACGGCGCCTCGTGCTCTGGGCAGGGCCCCTCGTTGTAGAACTGCTCGCAGCCGACGCAGTAGAGCCCCTCATAGTGCCGCTGGTAGAGGTCGCCGTCGATCGCCCGCCAGATCCGCTCGACTCCCGGGCGATGCCCCGGATGGTGACTCGTCCGGATGAAGGAGTCAAAGGACAGGTCGTACGACTCGCGCAGCCCTTCGAAGGCGGCCGCGTTGCGATCGACCAGCTCGCGCACCGGGACGCCTTCCGCCTCGGCGGCCAGCACGTTCTTCAGCGAGTTGTCGTCGGTGCCGGTCTGGAAGCGTACGGGCTCGCCACGCGACCGGTAGTGCCGGGCCAGCACATCGCCCTGCACGAACTCCAGGGCGTGCCCCAGATGCGGGCGGGCGTTGACGTAGGGGATGGTGGTCGTGATGTACATCGTGTGTCTCCCGGGGGCCCCGGACACGATGCGAGGCCCCGCTAGCAGGGCCTCGAACAAGACGTCGTCGGTGGAAGCCCCCTACGGGGCCATCATCACCAGTCGCGACGTCATGCGCTCATCGTAGTGTTCCGGATGAAACCGGCGCATCCGAAAATCTGGGCAGCACGCCGCCGCCAGAGCTACTCCGGCGTGGGCACCACCAGCACCGGCCGGCGCGCGTGGTGCAGCACGCGGTCGGACGTGCTCCCGAGCAGCAGCGACTTCACCCCGCCCTGCCCCCGCGTCCCGGTGACGATCAACGTGGCCCCGATGTCGTTCGCCACGTCCACGATGGACGACCACACGGACAGCGCGTCCGGCTCGCACCGCGGCGAAGCGTCGAACCCCGCCTGTCGGGCCAGCTCCGCGCCCTGCGAGGCGAGCTCCCTCATGGCCTGTCCGACGGCCTCGTCCTCGACGGGCGAATCGTCGATGGTCATCATCAGCCCGGCCGACGCCCGCGCCGAGGCCAGCGCCAGGCGTTCCCACACGGTCAGTACGACGGCGCGCGCGCCGGGCATCAGCGTGCCCGCGAAGGCGATCGCCGCCTTGGCGTCGTCGGAGCCGTCGTACGCGATCAGAATGGTCCGCTCAGTTGCTTCCATAGGCGAGCTCTTTCCAGATCAGCCCGTTTCACGCCCGAGAGCCGGGTAGCCAGCGGGTATGACTGTCACACAGTTCCGTGACCTGCCTCTCGCCGACCGTGATCGCGAGTGGGACGCGGCCGCGGCCGACAAGCGGGTGCGTAAGTGGGCGGACGCCGAGAAGAAGCCCGACGAGAAGTACCGCCAGGCCTTCCTCTGGTACGACAGCGACGACGCCGACGAGTTCGGCGCCTACAAGCTGCCGATCGCCGACGTCGTCGGTGGTGAGCTGAAAGTCGTCCCACGGGCCGTGATCGCCGCCGCCGCGGTCGTGGACGGCGCCAGGGGCGGGGTCAAGATCCCGCAGGGCGACATCGAGAGGGTCAAGAACAACCTGGCCAAGTACTACGCCAAGATGGGCGACACGCCACCCTGGGAGCGCTGACCCGAGGGCTTGAGCAGCGACATCCCGGCCAGGGCCAGCACCCCGATCTCGGTGAGGACCACGACCCGCTGGGTGAGCCCGGCGGGGATGTCGTCGTTGGACAACTCGATGCCGAACATCCGCACGACGTACGGGACCACGACGAGCAGCAGCGCGCCCAGCGCCACCGCGCTCAGGACCCGAACGGCCCTGGCGTACCGGACTCGCGCGTTGGCCAGCAGCATCCCCGCGGCCGGCATCACCAGGAAGGCGGCGAAGGCGGCATATCTGTGAATGCCGCCCGACAGCGAAAGCGGCACGCCCGGACGGTCCGTGGGAAAGGCACCGATCAGGAACATGCTCCCGCCCCACGCCAGCAGCAGCAGCACGACCCAGACGCTCGCGCCCGCCCGGCGCAGCGACTCGGCGATCAGTGCCGAGCCGACCGCGAACAGCGTCAGCGAGGTCGGCAGCAGCCATCCCAAGGGCTGGAAGGCGTACTCACTGATCACGCTGTGCATGGGGTCCAGCCCCGACTCCGCGTGCAAGGTGAGCATGGCGCCGGCGCCGGTTCCGATGGCCGCGAATCCACTGACAAGCAATGCCTTCATGCTTAAAAGGTCGTGGAATACGGGCTTCCGGAGTATCGGAGATCGACCCGAACAGGCCCTGAACCGCCCCTTAATACCTAGGTCGTAGCACTTCGGATACCGGCCCGCTGACCTGCGAGAACCCGCCCCTGGGTCCAGGCCACCACCTCAGGGTTGGTAGGGCCAGCCGTACCGCCGCGTCGAGGGAGCGCCGTCGTCTGGAGGAGGAGCGCCGGGAGCGTAGCGACCAGAGCGACGGGGGAAGACGGCGGCATTTGGCGACCGAGACCGCCTCACGGAGTGAGGCCATAAACAGGTCAGGGCAGGTCGAAGTAGGCCCTGATCACGGTGGCGCCCGCTCGCGTGTGCACGCGGACCAGGTCGCTGAGCAGGTTGACGATCAGCAGGCCGCGCGAACCGGGAGTGCGCGGATCGACCGGCATCCGCCCGGCCAGCGGGTCGATGATGTGGCCCGAGTCGCTGACCTCGCACACCAGCCGGTCGGCTTCGGCCCAGATCCTGATCAGCCCGGCGCCGCCGCCGTGGTCGAGGCTGTTGGCGCCCAGCTCGGCGACCGTCAGGCGGATGTCGTCGAGCCTGGCCCGGCTGAACCCGAGGTCGGCGGCCCGCGCGGCGGCCAGCCCGCGCGCGGCGGCCAGGTTGGTGTGGTCGAAGCGGAGCGAGACGAAGTCGGCGGGCTCGTCCAGCGGCTGGTTGTGCCCGTCGACGACCTCCTGGGGCGCGTAGTCGCCGCTGTGCCACTCGCCGGAGCCGTCGCGCAGCACGGGATGGGTCCGCTCGGCCTCGCGGATGACCTCGGGGTTGAGCCCGTCGAGGTCGTACGGGCACAGGATCGTGACGTGGCGCCCGGCGAAGGCGTAGTTGATCAGGGCTTCGTGCTGGGCGCAGGCGGGATATTCCGTCACCGTGCGGCCCGGCCAGATGGGCTCGCCGATGATCCGTACGTGACCGACAGGGTGGCGGTCCGCGAACTCGTGGAGCACGGCGGGGATGATGCGTCCAGGATTGCGCCCGGCGCTGGTCATGTCGAGCAGGAGCACCTCGTCGGCGTCGCGCCCCAGACCGGCCTCGATCAGGGCGAGGTTCCTGGACGGAACCGCGACGGCGACGGGCTCTCCCGAACCTAGCCCTTCGCGGACGAAAGCCGTGGTGGCCGCCACATATTCCCGGTCGCCTCGGTAGAAGAGTGCCGGGTGTACGAAGGGATCCGCCGCCATCACACTTCAAGCTACCCCGCCATGAGGTCTTTACGGCAATCCGTTGGGTATCCATGTGTTATGAAGAGACTCCAGATCGTCCGGCCGACGAAGCCCTCCCCCCGGCCGCTCCCTCTCGATCTGCGTACGCCCTCCGGCCGACGCCTCCCGTTCTGAAGCGGGCGAACCTATGCTCGGAACATGTCGGATTTACAGATGCGCGTCTCAGACGCTGACCGTGAGCGTGGCGCGCGAAAGCTCCAAGAAGCGTTCATGGAAGGCCGTCTCACCCAACTGGAACTGGAGGACCGGCTCGAACTGGCCCTCACGGCGCGAACATACGGCGATCTGGCCGGTCTGACCGCCGACCTGCCGGCTGACGGGCCCGCGGTGGACGGGCCCGTGGCCGACGAGGTGGTGGAACTGGAGTCCAAGAACGGCCACATCAAGCGATCAGGCGACTGGGCGGTCCCCCGCCGGCTCAAAGTCGCCTCCAAGTACGGCAGCGTCGAACTCGACCTGTCGGAGGCGGTCATCTCCCATCCGGTCATCGAGATCGACCTCGACCTCAAGTACGGTTCGGCCAAGATCCTGCTGCCCGACGGCGCCGCGGCCGACATCGACCGGTTCCGCACGGAGTGGGGCAACACCGTGACGTCGGAGGTGCCGGGCCGGCCTCAGTCGGGCGCCCTCTATGTGGTGGTGAGCGGCCAGGCGAAGTACGGGAATCTGGCGATCCGCTATCCGCGTAAGCGCTGGTTCACCCACTGATGGAAGATCGAGATGTGGTGCTCGCTCGGCACCAGGACCCCGCCCGCCCGGTAGGCGCGTGACGACATACCGGGCTGGGTCCGCTCGCAGGCGGCGAAATCCTGCTCGTTGAACCGGTGGAAGAGCTCGACCGAGAGCGACAGGTCGGCGCCGGAGGCGACCCCGACCCCCGGGCTCCCGTCCACGGTGAACCCCTCCGCTTGTCGACGTGGTAGTGCTCGATCGCGGCCGGATCGCCCAGGCACTCGGTGGCCGCGCTCGTCACCGTCTCCTCGAACGAGGGCGGCTCGTCGGCCAGGCAGACCCAGGCGTGGCCGAGCCACTCGCGCAGGCTCACCGGGATCAGCCCGTACTCCACCCGGTCGATGTCGGGCATCTTCGCCAGGTTGGGCGCGGCGGCGAGGCGGCCGTCCGACCTGGACCGTCCTGAACGTCCCCGGCCGGGCCGGACCGCGCAGAAGATCGTCTGGTCGGTCCCAGAAGCCGTCAAGAGTTGGTCGCCCGCTTTACAACGACTTGATACTGATGGTGCTAGTGGGGTGCAAGCACCTGTCAAGGTTTACTCCATAATGTCGCTTCGTCGCTAAACGCAACGAAGGGCATGGAAATGACACCCCCTCGTCGTCGCATCGCCATCGCGATCGCGACGCTCTCTCTTGCCGGCCTCACCACCGCCTGTGGTGCCATCGGCAACGCTGTCGACTGCAACCAGATGGGCAGCGAAGTCACGAAGATCATGACTGACTTCAACAGCAGCATGACCTCGGCCGCGACCGATCCCAAGGCCTTCGAGAAGGCCGGCGATGAGGCGGCCGCCAAGGTGAAGACCCTGGCCGGCAAGTACGACGGCGACCTCGCCGCCGCGCTCAACGACCTTGCCACCGGGCTCGACGGCATCAAGATCGACGCCAAGGATCCCACCAGCTCGATTGACTCTGTCTCGAAGTTGCAGAGCTTCGTAACGAAGATCCAGAGCGCCTGCACCTGACGCTTCCGCCGGCATGCCGCACCGGCCGCGGGGGGCGGCTCGGTGCGGCGGCCTTGTCGCGAACGCGGTTCAGGGGGCACTTTTCCGCGAACGCGGTCCAGCTGGAATCGGTCTACGCTTGCTGCCCGTGACGGGGGAAGCTCTGGCAGCAGGCGCTGCCCGTTGGACGGCCCGGATCACGCCGAACCGCCTGCGCGTCGGGCTGATCGCCGTGGTCTCGGCCGCCGTCTACGCCGTGCTCGGCCTGGTCAAGCTGGCCACCTATCGCGCCAGCACGTTCGATCTGGTGATCGTGGACCAGGCCGTGCGCAACTACGCGCACTTCCGGCCGCCGTACATCCCGATGGTCGGCGCCTTTCACGACCGGGGGCTGGACTACCTCCAGCTCGCCGACCACTTCTCGCCCATCTACGCGCTGCTGGCGCCCTTCTACTGGATCCATGACGGCCCGGCCTCGCTGATCGTGGCGCAGGCACTGCTGTTCGCCGCCGCGATCCCGTTCATCTGGCTGTTCACCAGGCGGATGCTGGGCACCGCCCCGGCCTACCTGGTCGCCGTGGCCTACGCGCTGTCGTGGCCCGTCGCGCAGGCGATCGCGTTCGACGCGCACGAGGTGATGTTCGTCCCGCTGCTCACCGCGATCATGATCGAGCGCTACCACGCGGGGCGGCTGCTGCCCGCCTTCGCGGCGATGGGCGCGCTCCTCCTGGTCAAGGAGGACATGGGGCTCACGGTGATCGGCTTCGGCCTCTACCTCTTCCTCACCGGCGACAGGTTCCGCGGGATGTGCTGCGCCGCGATCGGCCTCGGCGGGGTCATGCTCACCCGGGGCGCGCTCATTTCGCTGCTCGGCGGCGAGAGCCAGGACTTCTGGGCCTACGGCCACCTGGGGCCCGACGCGCCGAGCGCGATCCTGACGCTGCTGCGCGACCCGCTGAACGCGCTGCTGCTGCCGTTCAGCGAGGAGACCAAGGTCGACACGCTGTTCCTGCTGGCCTGGCCGACGCTGCTGCTCTGCCTGCTGTCGCCGCTGTCGCTGGTCGCGCTGCCGCACGTGCTCGAACGCATGCTGTCGGACCGCGAGCCGTGGTGGCGGGCCGACTTCCAGTACAACGCCTTCACCGTGGTGATCCTGCTCCTCGCGGGGGTCGACGGGCTGTCCAGGCTGCTGCGCCGGATCAAGCGCGCCGACGACCGCTCGCTCAAGCTGGCCTGGTCGGCGGGCGCGCTCGTGGTCGCGCTCACTCTGGTGCCGAAGTTCGCCCTGGACCAGCTCTACCATCCGGCCTTCTACAAGGCGGAGGAGATCAGGACCGAATCGGCCGCCGCGGCGGTGGCCGCGGTGCCCACGGGCGTCACCGTGGAGGCCGCCAACTCGCTCGGCCCGGCCCTGACCTCCCGCACCACCGTCCTGCTCTGGACCGGGCAGCCGCGCGGCGCCGCGTGGGTGGCGGCCGACACGGCCCGCTGGCAGTTCCCGTTCGGCTCCCCCGACGATCAGCGCGCCCAGGTGGACCGGCTGGTGACCGAGGGATATACGAAGGTGTTCGACCGCGATGGGTATGTGGTGCTACGCCGTACGTGACCTGGGCGGCTTATCCGATGGCCTCCGCGTACGCCCGGTCGAAGCCCGCCAGGACGGTCGGCCAGGTGCCCGCCGACGGAGGCACGGCGCGGTTGTGGGCGATCATGCGCTGCCGCAGCTCGGGATCCGTGGCCAGGCGGGCCACGGCGGCGGCCAGGTCGCCCAGGCTCCGGCCGAGCAGCCCCTCCGTGCCGTGCCGGACGAAGTCGGCCACCCCGCTCTGCGCCCGCGCCACCACGGGAAGCCCGGCGGCGCGGGCCTCCAGCGCGGCGATCCCGAACGACTCGCGTGGCGCCGGCGCCACGAACACGTCGGCCGACTCCAGCACCTTGGCGATCTGCTCGCGGGTGTAGCGTCCCGGCAGCGAGACCCAGCCCGTCATGCCGTGCCTGGCCAGGTAGCGCTCCATCTGGGCGCGCGCCGGGCCGTCGCCGATCACCGTGGCGCGCAGCGGAATGCCCGCGGGGACCCGGGAGCGCACCATGTCGAGCAGCTTGAGCAGCCGGACCGGCTGCTTGCGCGGCGCCAGACGGCCCACGGCCACGATGTGCACCTCCTCGCGCGGCTCCGGCGGCGACCCGGAGAACAGCCGCCAGCCCGACAGGTCGAGGCCGTTGGACACCACGTGCACGGGCACCCCCTCCCCCGCGACGGACCGGATCGGGGCCGCCGCCGCGTTGCTGACCGTGGTGGCCACCAGCCCCCAGCTCTGCCAGCCGTAGACCAGCCGCAGCAACCGGTAGACGCCGCGCGTGACGGGATCCCACATGCTGTGCACGGTCACGACGCAGGGAATCGCGGCCCGTTTCGCGGCCCGCACCCCCATCCAGGCGAACGGCGAGACCGCGCCCATGTGGACGTGCACCACGTCGGGCCGCGAGGAGGTCAGCCGCCGCGTGAGATGTCCCACTCCAAACGGGTGGACCGGCAGGTCGAAGGGCATCCTGGCGACGATCCGGTGCACGCCGGGCAGCGCCTCTCCTTTGGTCGCGGTCGCCACATCGACGACGTGGCCGGCCTCGCGCTGCGTACGCACGAGGTCGGCGACCTGAACCTCGATCCCCCCGAGTCGCGGCAGGTAACAGTCACTCACGTGAAAGATCCGCACCCCTCCCAGACTAATCTGGGCGTTGTGCCTCCACGTACCGCTGTGTTCTTCCACGCCCATCCCGATGACGAGGCCCTGCTGACGGCAGGCACGATGGCGATGCTCGCGGCCGAGGGACACCGCGTGGTCCTCGTGGTGGCGACCGCCGGCGAGCGCGGCCTGGCCGAGATGGGGCCGGGCGAGGAGTTGCGCGCGACCCGCCTGAAGGAGCTGTACGAGTCGGCGGCCCTGCTCGGCTGCGCCCGCGTCGAGTGCCTCGGCTACGGCGACTCGGGCCTGAGCCCGCAGGGCGGCAGCGCCGAGGAGCGTCCCGACGACGCCTTCATCGACGCCGACTCCGAGAAGGCCGCGGGAAAGCTGGCCGCCATCCTGGAGGAGGAGCAGGCCGACCTGCTGTCGATCTACGACCCGGCGGGCGGCTACGGCCATCCCGACCACGTCCAGGTGCACCGGGTGGGGCGGCGGGCGGCGGAGATCGCGGGCACGGCGGTCGTGCTGGAGGCGACGGTCAACCGCGACCCGCTGGTCAGGCTGCTGAAGCTGGCGGGGAGGTTCTACCGGTTCCCGCCCGAGTTCGACGTACGGACCTTCGAGAGCGCCTATTCGGCGAGTGAGACGATCACCCACCGGGTAAATGTCCGGAAATATGCGAAACAGAAGCGGGCGTCCATGTCCGCGCACGCCTCCCAGGCGACCGGCGGCGACAGCGACCGCACACTGGCCGTGATGCTCAAGGTGCCCGGCCCGCTCTACCGGCTCGTCTTCGGCACCGAGTGGTACGTACGGCGCGATCTTCCGCCCGGCACCCGCCTCAGTCATCCTCTGGACCAGTGGCCGAAATGATTCCCCAGTATGATCCGGGCCGCCCCCGCGAGCGGCAGACTGTACCGCGATGAAGAACAGATGGCTCCAGATCACACTGTCCGCGCTCTCCCTGGCGCTGGCCCTGGCCCTCGTGGTCTACCTGCCGCAGATCGTCCACTCGCTGACCGGCAAGCCCGTGTCCTGGCGCGAGATCGGCGCGCTCTTCCACAGCCTCAGCTTCGGCACCATCGCCCTGATGACCGTGGTCTGGCTGCTGAGCCTGCTGGCCTACACCTTCGTGCTCACCAACTCGCTGCCGGGTCTCAACAACCTGCAGGCGCTCTCGCTCAACGCGGCGGGCAGCGCGGTGAGCAACCTGCTGCCGTTCGGCGGCGCGGCCGGGGTGGCGCTGACGTTCGCGATGACCAGGGGCTGGGGGTTCGCCAACCGCTCGATCGTGGTGATGACCCTGGTCAGCGGCATCTGGAACACTCTGTTCAGGTTCATCCTGCCCGCCGTCGGCATCATCGCGCTGCTGGCGGCCGGCAAGGCACCCAATCCGACGGTGGCCAAGGCCGGCTGGGTGGGCGCGGTGTCGATCCTGGCGCTCTGCCTGGTCGTGGCCGCCGCCCTCTACTGGGACCGCGCCGCCGCCCTCCTGGGCAAGGGCCTCGACTTCCTCGTACGCCTGCTCAGGCTGAAGTTCCACGCCTCCGAGGCCCTTGAGCGGCTGCGCAAGGACACCGCCGAGATCGTGAAGTCGCGCTCGATCGGCCTGTCGCTGGCCATGATCTTCTTCCTGGGCTTCCAGTGGGCGATCATGGTCGTCTGCATGCACGCCACCGGCGCCTATCCGGGGCTGGCCCAGTCGATCGCCGTCTTCGCCCTGTCACGCGTGCTGACCAGCGCGCTGGTCACGCCGAGCGGCGCGGGGATCATGGAGAGCGGCGTGGCCGCGCTGCTCTACGCCTTCGGCGTGGCACCCGCTCCGGCGACGGCGACCGCACTGCTTTTCGGCTTCTGGACTTACACTATCGAGATCCCGTTCGGCGGCCTCGCTCTAGGCGCGTGGGCGCTACTGCGCAGGCGCAACGCCAGGAACGCCGACGCGGAGCCCCCGTCCGCGATCTCGAAGGCCCCCTAGTGACAATCCCAAACCGAACAGGCGTTAATCAATCACGGCCCTTGTGCCTGATTCGGAAGCCCGCATAGCGTGGCGGCTGACATGGTGGCGTTCCGAGTTCTGGGGCCAGTCGAGGCGTACGAACACGACGACGAACTCGACCTCGGCGGGTTGCGGCAGCGGGCCGTCCTCGCCCGACTTCTCGTGGCCAGAGGTCAGGTCGTGCCGGTTGACACCCTCCTTTACGACTTGTGGGATGACGACACGGCCAAGGGAGCCCAGTCGGGGCTCCAGGTTTACATCTCCCGGCTGCGCCGGGTGCTGGAGCCGGGCCGTCCGCGGGGCGGGCCCAACCGCCTGCTGGTGACCGTCGCCTCCGGCTACGCGCTGCGGGTGGCGCCCGACCAGGTCGACGCGCTCAAGTTCGAGCAGTTGGTCAGGGCGGCGGGCGAGCACCTCGAAGAGGGCGATCCGCAGTCCGCGCGCGCCCGCCTGGAGAAGGCGCTCGGCCTGTGGCGGGGCACCCCCTACTCCGACTTCGCCGACCAGCAGTGGGCGGAGGCGGAGGTCAACAGGCTGACCGAGCTGCGGCTGGTGGCGCGCGAGCGGCACGCCGACACCGGGCTGCGCCTCGGCCTGCCCGCCGAGACCGTGCCCGACCTGGAGGCGCTCACCACCGAGCACCCGCTGCGCGAGGAGGGCTGGCGGCTGCTCGGCCTCGGCCTCTACCGCTGCGGCCGGCAGGGCGACGCGCTGGCGGCGCTGCGCCGGGCCAGGGGCATCCTGGCCGACGAGCTGGGCATCGACCCGGGGCCGGCGCTGCGCAAGCTGGAGTCCGACATCCTGGCCCAGGCGCCCGAGCTGGAGCTGAGCGTCGCGCCGCGGCCGTCCAGACCCGTGCAGGCGCCCACCGACACCTGGCCGCCCCGGCCCGCCGCCCCGGTCGAGCCGCCGCCGCTGGAGCCCGAGCCGTTCGTCGGCCGCGACGCCGAGCTGGCCAGGCTGACCACGGCCGCCGCCCGCACCGGCAGGTTCCAGGTGGCGATCGTGGCGGGCGTCGCGGGCGCGGGAAAGACCACGCTGCTGCGCCAGCTCGACGGCAAGCTCACCAGTGACGGCTGGATCACCGCCTCCGGCGCCTGCCCCGACTCCAGCGCGACACCGCCGGGCTGGGCGTGGGTGGAGATCCTGCGCGCCCTGGTGGGGATGACCGGCGCGGGCGAATACGCCCAGCTGCTGGCGCCGCTGCTCGATGACGCCGACCCCGATCCCGACGACGACGAGGTGTCCGGCGGCTTCCGGCTGCACCGGGCGGTCGGCGGCTACCTCGCTGGAGTGGCGCGGCGCGCGCCGGTGCTGCTCACGCTCGAAGACCTCCACTGGGCCGACGACCAGACGCTGGCGCTGCTGCGCGCGCTGCCCAGCCTGCTGGCCACCAGCCGGGTGCTGCTCGTGGTCACCTGCAGGGAGAGCGAGCTCGACGACCGTCAGTCCGACGTGCTGGCCGCGCTGGCCCGGCTCGGCCCGGTGCGGGTCGGGCTGTCCGGCCTCGACCCCAAGGCCGTGGGCGAGCTGGTCAGGGCCACCTGTGTGCGCGAGATCGACGAGGACGCGGTCGAGTCCATCGTCGAGCGCACCGGCGGCAACCCGTTCTTCGTGCGCGAGACCGTACGCCTGCTCGACTCCGAGGCGGCGGCCGAGCGGGCCAGCGCGATCGAGGTGCTGTCGCGGGTGCCCTCCGGGGTGCGCGACGTGCTGCGGCGGCGCATCTCCCGGCTGCCCGCCGGAGCCCAGCAGATCCTGTTGCAGGCGGCGGTGATCGGCCGTGACGTCGACGTCGATGTGCTGGTCGACGTGGCGGGCGACGAGGACGCCGTGGTGGAGGCGGTCGAGGCGGCGCTGCTGGCCGGGCTGGTGACCGAGCCGGGGCCCGGGCTGCTCAGGTTCGATCACGACCTGGTGCGCGACACGATCTACTCCGACGCCTCGCGGCTGCGCCGCACCCGGCTGCACGCGGCGGTGGCGTCGAGCATCGAACGACGCACGCCGTCCGACGTGGCGGCGCTGGCGCACCACTACTTCCTGGCCGACGCCGCCGAGAAGGCCGTCCACTACGCCGGGCTGGCCGCCGAGCAGGCCGAGCGCAGGTTCGCCCACCGCGAGGCCGCCACGCTGTGGGAGCAGGCCATCGCGGCCTTCGACCGCACCGGCGGCGACACCAAGGACCGGCTGCAGCTCATGCTCCGCCAGATCAGGGCCCTGGCGCTGTGCGGCGACATGACCGCGGCACGGCTGCTGCGCCGCCAGGCCATGGACTCCGCGCTGCCGCTGGGCGACCTGGAGATCACCGCGCGGGTGGCGGCCTCGCTCGCCGTACCGCACAAGGGGATGGCCCGCGACTTCACCCGCACCGCGTGGGAGATCGTCGACGTCACCGAGAAGGCGCTGATGGAGCTCCCCGAAGGGGAGCAGACGCTGCGCGCGAGCCTGCTCACCACGCTGGCGCTGGAGCTGGAGGGCTCCTCCTCGCCCGAGCGGGGGCGGCAGGCGTCGCTGGAGGCGCTGGAGCTGGCCAGGCAGAGCGGTGACCCGACGCTGCTCGCGGCGGCCCTCAGCGGGCGGCTGCGCCAGTCCTACGACATCCCGGCGGTCGACACCCGCGAGAGCATCGGCCGCGAGCTGCTGGAGGTCGCCCAGCGCTCCGGGCAGATGGCCACGCAGGCGCTGGCCCACCTGGTGCTGCTCGAATGCGCGGCGGCACGCGGCGAGTTCGCCATCGCCGACGAGCACGCCGCCGCGGCCGACCGGCTGGCCAGACAGTACGACCTGTCGGCGCCGGCGGCCATCTGCGCCTGGTATTCCGGACAGCGGCTGATGATCGCCGGCGACTACCGCGGCGCCGAGCGGGCCTACGCCGACGCGGCCAGGATGACCCAGCGGGCGGGCATGCTGGAGGGCCGCCAGGACCTGCCGCTGATCACCACGTTCTGCCTGCACCTGGTCGACGGCCGGGCGGCCGAGACGGTCGAGCTGCTCTCCGAGAAGCACCAGCGGGGCGCGAAGTGGACCCTCGACGCCTACGCGCTGGCGCTCGCCTCCGCGGGTCGCGTGGCCGACGCCAAGGCCGTGGCCGCCGTACGCCCGCCGGTGCGGCCCGACTTCCTGTACGAGCTGGCGATGACCTGGCGGGCGCTGGCCGGGATGCTGCTCGACGACCGCGAACGGATGATCGACTGCTACGACAAGCTCAAGCCGTTCGCCGACCGCGTCGCGGGCGCCGGCACCGGGGTCGTGGCGCTCTGGCCGGTGGCCCTGACGCTCGGCGACCTGGCGGTGCGGCTGGGTCAGCCGGACGCGTCGCGGGCCCACTACGAGAAGGCGCTGGAGGTGGCCGAGCGGGTCGGCGTGCCGCGCTGGGTGGAGGCGGCGCGGCGGTCGGTCAGCAACTCACCTGGAAGCGGTCGCTCTTGATGGTCTTGGCGCCCTCGACGGTGAGCTCGATGCGATACCAGCCGGGGTTGTTCGAGATGCTGGGGCTCCAGCGAACGGTCTTCGTGCCGCCGGCGAAGCCGTCGTAGTCGACGAAGTAGGAGCGCCAGGTGTTGGTGCCGGGGCTCCAGCGGGACAGCTCCCAGCCGTAGAGCACGGTGTGGTCAGGCTCGGGGTTGACCACCACGCTGCGGGCCACGAACGTCTTGACGCACCCGGCGTCGCCCGGCAGCGCGCTGAGGCTGATCCTGCCCGGCTTGGCGGCTTCGGGCGTCCGGGCGGTGGTCGGTGAGGTGATGGGCAGCTCACGGGCCGACAGGGTGACCGTCTGCGCCGGGTGCGGCGCGGAGTTGGCGGTGTCGTAGGCCGAGAAACCGACATAGGCTCCGGTGAAGGCGAGGGCCGCCACGAAGAGCTTGGCCGTGCTGGCTGTGCCGGAGGCCAGAACCGCGGTGCTTCTCGTTGCCATGATCAACACTCCTTCTTGCTCACTACAGTGGTACGCGAAGGTGGTTGAACCCTGGTTGTCGGCGAGTTGCACCCTGCTGTGGCGACGACTTGCCCCTTCAACTAAGGTAAGGCTGACCTAAAGCACGTGACGGGGGTGTGGGGGTCCTTGATGCGACAGCTGGCGATCACCATCGAACCCGTGGGGCCGATCTGGCTGGGAGTCGTGCTGATCATCGCCCTGTTCGGCGCGTTCCAGGCGTACTACTGGATCGGCCGCAGGCTCGGCGAGAGGCTCTACGACTCGCGTATCGGCGTCCGCCTCGGCCGCGAGCGGATCGCGAAGGTCGAGCGGGTCGTGGAGAAGTGGGGCGCGTTCGCGGTCTACGGGTGCTTCTGGGTGCCCATGCTCCGGCACACGCTGCCGTGGGTCGCCGGGGCCCTGCGCGTCTCCTACCCCTGGTACCTCGTGGCCAGCGCGCTCGGCTGCCTGACCTGGGCGCCCATCTGGTGGTTCGGCCTGAGCGCGCTGATCTGGGCGTGGCTCCAGGTCGCCGCGCGGTCGCCGATCACGGCGGCGGTCCTGGCGGTGCTGTTCGTCGGCGGGGTGGTCGGGTTCGTCGTGTGGCGCCGGAAGAAGCGGGCGGACAAGGTGCTGGCCGCCTGAGTGTCCTCAACTTGGGACAAAGTTCGGCGTACTAAGCGGTGATCACCTGCGACCATGTCGGCATGCATATTGGGGGTTTCATCGGCGGCGCCGCGCTCGCCGTGGTCGTGGGGATCTCGTCGCCCGCAGCGGCCGCGCAGGCGGCGGATCCGCCCGTTGTGGCGGCAAAATCAGCGTATGTGGTCGATTCAGCGGGAACGATCCACTTCAACAAGCGGGAGACGAGCCGCGTCCCGGTCGCCAGCCTCGTCAAGGTGATGACGGCGTACGTGGTGCTCCGCGAGGCCAAACTGGGCGACACCATCACCATCACCGCGGCTGACGTCAAGCACGCGACCAAGTACGGCGGCACCACCGCCTCGCTGAAGAAGGGCGAGCGGCTCACGGTCAGGGACCTGCTGTACGGGCTCATGCTCCCGTCGGGGGCCGACGCCGCCAACGCGCTGGCCAGGACGTACGGGCCGGGCAACGCGGCATTCGTCGCCAAGATGAACGCCGCGGCCAAGCGGCTGCGCCTGGCCGACACCCGCTACACCAACGCCGACGGCCTGCCCGTGCCCAGCAACGGCGGTTACTCCACGGCCGTCGACCAGACCAAGCTGGCGCAGGCGGCGCTCCGCGACACAACGTTCAAGACGGTCGTCGGGCGCGAGGTGCACAAGGTGGCCAAGACGTCCACACACCGGGCGCACACCTGGCACAACTCCAACAAACTGCTCACGCAGGCCGACGGGGTGCTGGGCGTCAAGACCGGCTACACGAACGCGGCGGGCTACTGCCTGCTGTTCGCGGCGGAGCGCGGCGGCAGGCAGGTGGTGGGCGTGCTCCTCGGGGACCAGGACGCACGCCGCTTCAGCACGGCCGAGAAGCTGCTCGACTACGCGGGCGAGCAGATCGCCGGCAGCTGATCCCACGGCCCGGCGACGACCTGCCCGGTCATCGCCGGGCCGCGACCGCTCGGGGGCAGGTGCCGGGATCGAGGCGATCGGCGGTCCAGCGCAGGGTGTGCGCCAGGCGTAGCCGGACCCCGGCCCTGTCGGATGACCGTTTGACCGGCGCTCCGGGGAGCGCCTCTTCCAGAGTGTGTCCATGACCCATCGCGGTCTGGTGCGCGAGGACCTGCATGGCATCCACGGCTTTCCTCCTTAATCGATTAAGAGCTTAATTGATTAAGATGGGTCGGGCAAGGCCGGGCGATACCGTTGGCAGATGGCCAGAGTCACGCTGCAGACGATCGCTGACAGGCTGGGCGTGTCCCGGGCCACCGTCTCCTACGCCTTCTCCCGGCCCGACCAGCTCAGCGACGGGCTACGGCGGCGGATCATGGAGGTGGCCGACGAGCTCGGCTACGCGGGGCCCAATCCGACCGCGCGGTCACTGCGGCTGGGCCGGGCCGGGGCGCTGGGGCTGCTGTTCAGCGAGACCCTCGCGTACGCCTTCGCCGACCCCTACGCCATCGGCTTCTTCCAAGGGCTGGCCACCGCGGCGGAGGACGCGGGCGTGGGGCTGCTCATCCTGCCGCTGCCCCACGGCGACAGGCGGACGGAGACCGTACGCGACGCCGTGGTCGACGCGTTCTGCGTGGTCTCGCTGCCCGACGGGCATCCCGCGCTGGCCGAGGTGCTGGGCAGGAAGTTGCCCGTCGTGGTGGTCGACGAGCCCTACGTGCGCGGCCATCCGTTCGTGGGGATCGACGAGCCCGCGGCGGGGGCGCAGGCCGCCCGCCACGTGCTCGACCTGGGGCACCGGCGCGTCGGCGTGGCCATGGTCGGACTGAACGACGACGGCTACACCGGCTGGGCCGACGTCACCCGGCAGCGGAGCGCGGTGTTCGAGGCCATGCGCGGGCGGCGGTGCGGCTACCAGGCGGCATGCGAGGAGGCGGGCATCGACTGGGCCGGGGTGCCGTTCTACGAACTGGCCCGCAACTCCCGGGAGGCGGGCAGGAAGGCCGGCCACGCGCTGCTCGGCCGGGACCCGCGGCCCACCGCCATCCTGACCAACACCGACGTACTGGCGCTCGGCATCCTCGACGCGGCGGCCGACCTCGGGCTCGACGTGCCACGCGACCTGTCGGTGGTCGGGTTCTCCGACAGCGCCGCCGAGGAGGCCGGTCTGACCACGATCAGGCAGCCGCAGCAGGAGATGGGCGCGGCGGTCGGCCACCTGCTGCTGGCCGGCACCGGACACGGGCAACCGCCGCCGCTCGCCGAGGACGGACGGCTGCTGTTCGCGCACGAGCTGATCGTCCGCGGCTCCACCGCCGCGCCCGCTGTCTGACCCGACCGGGCGGCTTCTCAGCCGCGGAGGTCGGGTCGCCCGGAGGAGTCTCACCTCCGGGCTCCCACAGATCCCGGCGTGACAGTCTCCCGTCACCGGGCTCTTCTCGGCCTCTCCGTCAGAACTCGGGGACCCACCGCCAGTGCGCGAAGAAGCGCGGGTATTGGCGGGTGGTCCGGTCCCAGGCTGCGAGGGCCTTCTTGAAGGTCCTCAGCCGTTTGTATTTCTTCCTCATCCAGCGCACCAGGTAGGCGTTGATGCGCCGCAGCAGGGGATGAAGTTCCGATCGGTAGAACCGGCCGTAGTAGTTCATCCAGCCGGACACGATGGGGTTGATCCACCGTGCCAGGTCCCGCTCGGAGGAGGTGGTGCGGCGGTGCAGCCGCCAGGACCGCACCTGTTCACTCATCTTCTTCATGGCGGTCTTGCTGACCGCCGGGCCGAAACCGGTGAACACCGTCCCGTGCCTGCCGCGCACCCCGCGTGCCCGGAAGGTGAACCCCAGGAAGTCGAACGCGGTGTGCTCGAAGGAGCTTCGGCGTCGGCCGTCCTTGCAGTAAACGATCCGGGTCTTGTCCGGGTGCAGTCGCAGTCCAACCTGCTCCATCCGCTGGCCGATCGCCAAAGCCAGCATGCGGGCCTGGCTTTCGCTGCGGCAGTGCACCACCACGTCATCGACGTAGCGCTCGAACGGCACGGACGGAAACCTCCGCGCCATCCACATGTCGAAGGCGTAGTGCAGGAACAGGTTGGCCAGCACGGGCGAAACCGCTGACCCTTGCGGGGTCCCGCGATCACGCTCGCGCCCGCGAGCCATCGCTCGTCTGGACAGGAGCGGCTAGCCACCGCTGCACCAGCAAGACGATCCAGGGCTGGTCGGTGTTGGCCCGCACCGCCTTGACGATCAGGTCCCACGGAACGCTGTCGAAGAACTTCTGGATGTCTAAGTCGACGACCCAATCGTTCGACCAGCAGCGTTCCCGGCATCCGGCCACCGCGTCCAGTGCCGACCGGCCGGGCCGATACCCATAGGAGTCCGGATGGAACTTCGGTTCCACCGCTTGCTCCAGCCGGGTGGCCACCACGGTCTGCGCGATCCGGTCCGCGACGGTCGGTATCCCGAGTATGCGGGTGCCGTCGCCGTGCGGCTTGGGTATCTCCACCGCCAGCACCGGAGGCGGAAAGTAGCTGCCCGAGGACATCCGGTTCCAGATCTTGTAGAGATTGTCCTTCAGATCCTTCTCAAAGTCCCCGATTGTGCAGCCGTCCACGCCCGGTGCGCCCTTGTTGGCTCGCACCTTCAGATACGCGTTCCACACCTCCTGTTTGGAAATATCGAACGGCTTGCCTGCCGGTCTCTGCTCGTCCACGCGATTCCTCCCAGACCCTGGGCCCGGTTGATCTGATGCACGAACCACGGCCGAGCCGACTCCTTCGCTCCGCCCCCACCGCATCAAGCAGGAGCATCACCGCTACTACGGGCCGGTCCGCCTGCGTGTCCCGCGACGGTACTCACCCCCTTGCGTTTCAGACGCTTGGGGAACTCCCTGCCGCCCCGCCCCGGAGCAGCCATAGCGGCCGGAACGGGACTGTGTCGGGACACGCCCTCCCACGTTCCACACGAGAGCAACAGATCAAGATCGCGCCACCTCTGCGCCGGACACCGCCTGGCCAAGACATCGGGCACCCGCCAGACTCATCCCGGGCTGGGTTTAAAGGCCCGGTTTTGATGCCACTTCATACCTAACGGCGCTTCCGCGGAGAACCCCCACAGGGAGCTTTCGATGCAACGCCTTCTTGATCCCCACCTGACGCCTCAAGGGCGCCTTTTCCCTCACGCTCACCACGACAGTCTTCAGCTAACGCAGCAGAGGGCGGTTTGAAGCCTCCCCCCGACGGGCGGCTCCGAAGGGCCACTACTCCTTCATCTCTCGTGCAGCACCACGTGCGATCGCTGCTACCTCACACGATCACCCCGCGTTCGTGGCGCACAAACCCCTGGTAGTCCTTGGCGGCCACCTCACTGCATTTATCCCGATATACGCCGACCCCACCGACGTAAGGCATGAAGACCCGAGGCTTTCCAGGGATGTTCGCCCCCATGTACCAGGAGTTCGCCCGCGGAAACAGCGTCAGCGCCGCGATCTCGTTCACCTGCCCCACCCACGCGTCCTCGGCCTGCGGATCCGCGTCAATGGCCCGCCCCTCCAGCCGCTCCAGGCACTCGGCGATCCAGTCCACGTGCTGCTCGATCGAGACGATCATGTTGCTCAGCACCGACGGACTCCCCGGCCCGGTGATCGTGAACAGGTTCGGGAAACCGGCGCTCATCAGCCCGAGATAGCTCCTGGGCCCCTCGCGCCATTTGTCCCGCAGCGACAGCCCGCCCTCGCCCCGGATGTCGATGGCCAGCAGCGGCCCGGTCATCGCGTCGAACCCCGTCGCGTACACGATCACGTCCACCGGATGCTCACGCTCGGCCGTACGCACGCCGCCGGGGGTGAGCCCTCGGATGGGCGCGGTCCTGAGGTCGGCGAGGGTGACGTTCGGGCGGTTGTACGTGGCGTAGTAGCCCGTGTCGACGCAGAGCCGCTTGCTTCCTATGGGGTGGCCGCCGGGAAGCAGCAGCTCGGCCACGGCCGGGTTCTGGACCGTGGCCCGGATCTTGCCGTGGACGAAGCCGGCGGCCGTCCCGTTCGCCTCCTCGTTGGTCAGCAGGTCGGAGAACGAGCCGAGGAAGCCCAGGCCGCCCCGCTCCCAGCGCGCCTCGAACTCCTGCCCCCGCGCCTCGTCCGTCACCGCCAGGGCGGAGTCGGGGTTCGGGCTGGCCAGGAGACCGCTGTGGGAGGTACGCAGCTGACGGCGGAGGTCCTGGTGGTTGGCCTTGAACCACTGATCGTACTCCGGCGACAGCGGCCCGTTGTGCGCGGGGACGCTGAAGTTGGGCGTCCGCTGGAACACCGTCACATGCTCGGCGCTCTCCGCGATGACCGGAATGGACTGGATGGCCGACGAGCCGGTGCCGATCACCGCCACCCGCCGTCCGGACAGGTCCACGCCCTCGGCCGGCCACCGTCCGGTGTGATAGCTCGGCCCCTGGAAGGAACCGGGCAGAGCGGGCAGGTTGGCCACCGACAGGCAGCCGACCGCGGTGACGAGATAGCGGGCCGACAGACGCTCGCCGCCACCGGTCTCGACGCTCCATACTCCGGGCGCCTCCCAGGACGCGGCCGTGACGCGGGTGTCCAGCTGGATGTCGGGGCGCAGGTCGAAGCGGTCGGCGACGTAATCGAGGTAGCGGAGGATCTCGGGCTGGGCGGCGTACCGCTCGGTCCAGGTCCATTCACGCTGGAGGTCCTCGGAGAAGGCGTAGGAGTACTGCAGGCTCTCGACGTCGCAGCGGGCTCCGGGGTAGCGGTTCCAGTGCCAGGTGCCGCCGACGCCGCTCCCCGCCTCCAGGACGCGGGCGGCCATGCCCAGGCCGCGCAGGCGGTGGAGCATGTACAGGCCGGCGAATCCGGCACCAATGATGATCACGTCGTGGTCGGTCGATCCTGCGGGCATCGCGCCTCCATCGGCGATCGAGATGGACCTCCCCTCTAGAAGAACACGCCCGTACGAGGGAGCACAGCGGTTGCCGATCAACCGGGCCCGCCACGCCGGACGGTCAGTCGTTCCACACCGCCGCGACCTCGGCGGCGAGCTCGACGCCCCGTTCCCGGCCGGCCCGGGCGGCCGGGGCGCGACGCGCCGGATCCAGCAGATTGCCGACCGAGCGGCCGATGATCGAGCGCCAGGTCTTCGGATCGGGCTCGACCAACACGACGCGCGACCGCCGGCCAAGTCCGGCGATCTGCTCCGCCACGCCCTTCATGACGCGACCACCGCCCCTGGTCATCGGCGCGATGACCACGACCCGGTCGTACCCCATGGCCAGGTCGACGTTGGCCGCCGAACGTAACCCGCCGTCGATGTAGCGGCGCCCGCCGATGGTCGTGGGAGGCCGCACACCCGGAGCCGCGGTGCTCGCCGAGACAGCCGATACGAGGTCCACGCCGCTGCCGCCGTCGAAGTCGACGGGCTCCCCCGACTCGGCGTCGATCGCGGCGATCACCAGCCGGGTCCGCGGCCAGCCGGGCACGTCGCCGAGCCACCTGGCGATCTGCGACCGGCGTTCCTCTTCGGACCCGGTCCTGGCGGCCAGCGCGATGCGGCCCATCCGGGCGCCGAAGTCCTTGGTGTCCTTGGCCCTGCTCAGCTGCCACACCAGGCGGAACACCCCGAACGGTGACACCTTCGGGATCGGCTCGCCCGCCGGAGGGGCGGTCTGCCTGCCGTACATGTCCTCGATGCCCATCCCGCCGGCGAGTTGCGCGCCGACGAGGGACCCGCCCGACGTACCGACGACGAGATCGGCGTCACGCAGGTCGACGCCCTTGGCGGCGAGGCCAGCCAGGACCCCCACCTCCCAGGCGATCCCGACGACGGCGCCACCGCCGAGGACCAGTGCTCTACTCGTCAACGCAATCCCTCCCGTCCGTGAAACCGCAGAATCCGTTCGACGACCAGCTCGGGAACCTCCTGTGGCACGCCGTGCCCGACACCCGGCACGATCTCCGCGTGACGGAGCGTGGCGATCAGCCGCCGCGCCCGCGCGAGCGCGCGGCGCGGCCGTAGCAGCCTGCTGCGACCTCCCAGGATGAGTTGCGTGGGCACGGTGATCCGCCGCAGTTCATCATCGGTGTACGGCCCCGCGGGGCTGCGATGCGGGCGGAAGCCACGGACGCCGAGCAGGACCGGAGCCATGATCTCGGCTCGTTCGACGAGCGCGTGGTCGGCCAGCAACCGGGCCAGCCATGGTCTCCACGACCTCGGCGCCCGCATCGCGAACAGAACCGCGACCAGCGCGAGGAGGAACCGTAGCGGCACCTTCTCCAGGCCACCCGGGTCGAGCAGGGTGAGCGCGCCCGTCCTGCTCGACCCGTACACGGCCGGGCCGAGCGCCAGCCAGCCCCCGTACGACTGCCCGACCAGATGGACCTGCTCCAGCCCGAGCCCGGCCAATACCTCCTCAAGGCACGCGGCGCCGTCGCGAGCCCCCGTGATCGGGACCCGCTGCACGCTGCCACCCGGATCGTCGATGATGTCGATCGCGTAGACCGGATGCCGTACGCCGAGCCGCGCGACCAGACCGTACCAGGTGGAGGCGTTGGCCCCGTGACCATGGAGCAGGACGATCGGCGCGCCGGAGCCGGTGCCGTGGCGATGGACCCGGACGGTGCCGAAACGGGTCTCCACGTCGAGAGGTTCTCGTTCGGCGGGCCACAGGGCCATCGCTTCCTCGTATGCGATCTGGAACGCGTCCCTGATCCCCGCGTCGATGAACCGGCCTACCTGCCCGCGGCTACCACCTTCGGCCATTTACGCCTCCTGGTACAACCGTATCGGGTACAGTCGTACCAAGTCTAGAAGGAGTTCCGAAATGACCCGCAAGGATGACCGCGAGCAGCGTCGGCGTGAGATCGCGGACGCCCTCCTTCGGGTGGCCGGGACAGGAGGGTTGCACGCGGCCACGATGCGTGCGGTCGCCGCGGAGGCCGGGGTCTCACTGCACCTCGTGCAGCACTACTTCGCGACCAAGGAGCAGCTGATGGCCTTCGCCCTGGAGCAACTGGTCACCCGGATGGCCGACCGGCTCAAGGAGCGCTTCGCGGCCATCGGCGCCACTCCGCGCGAGGTGGTCGAGGCCGTCCTGGTGGAGGCGCTGCCGACAGATCCGCAGAGCCGGACGTTCCACCTGATCTACACCTCCTACGCGGTGCTCGCCATGACGGACCCGGCGCTGGCCGCCCTGCCGTTCCTGACGGCGCCCGACGCGATGGAGGAGTTCATCGCCACGCAGCTCGGCAAGGCCGGCGTCGCCGAACCCCGGCTGGAGGCGGTCGCGCTGCTCGCCATGTCGGCCGGGCTGAGCTCTGGCGTGCTGGCGGGCCAGCGCTCGGCCGACGACGCGCTGGCGGCGCTCCGCCACCAGCTCGACCGGCTGTGCCCGAAGGACCGCCCCGAAGATCCGTCCTAGGGCTTTCCCCTGGTCGGACCCTGAGGTGCCCGGCCCGACACTCGATCTACGCTGGATTCCACCTGCGGCCAGAGGCGCGTGGCGGCTTCCTCCATCGAAAGCGGGGGGCTCGATGGTTCAAGCGCCATTCGCCCGAGGGGCTGACCGGCAGGTGGGCGATCACCGGCTCTGCGGACGGCTCGGCTCCGGCGGACAGGGAGCCGTCCACGAGGTCTTCGAGAAGGACGTGCGACCCCGGGGCGGCCGGCAAGCCGCCCAGGCTCGACCGGATGGAAAGGGCGAAGGCCAGAGCCCGTTTCGCCGAAGAGGTCGCCGCCACCCGCCGGGTGGCGGCGTTCTGCACGGATGGCCAAGCTCAGCGGGCCGCCCGAACCGGAAATAGGCCCGAGCCGGGGACAGGCCCGAACCGGGTTTTTCACATCCGTACCGATTTCGGGGTCGTGCCCGTCGGCAGGCGCAGCTTCAGGCGGCCTGGTGGTCCGATCGGTGGTGCGGGCGGGTTGGCCGAGGGCCGTCCCGTAGGTGGCGGTGGCGGGTCCGTCGCCGCCAGGCAGCCTCGGCACGGCGCCCAGAGGAAGCCGGACCAGGCCGAGGAGCCGTTCCACGCCGAGCCGGTCCACTGCCACGACCAGGCGGTCGTCGCGTAGTAGCGGTCCTCGCCGCAGGCGCCGCCCCAGCCCCAGGTCGGGGCGAACGTGAAGGAGGACGAGCCCGACACCTGCCCGGTGCCGCCGCACTGCACCCAGGTGCCGCCGTCCCAGTAGTAGAGGAGGCTCTCGCTGACCTGCGTGGTGCGCCACCGGCTGCCGTCGCGGTAGGAGAAGCCGTCGGCCCCGGTGTGAACGCCGTCCGGCAGGAACTCCACCCGCGACCGGGTGCCGTGCTCATAGCCGCCCGTGGTGGACGTGGCCCAGCCGTAGCTGAAGATCCAGTAGTCGGGCGGTCCCAGCTCCTCGAACGTGGGCTTCCAGATGTAGTCGTCGATGTCCCCGTCGTAGGCGCATTCCCAGGTCTCGCCGCTGACGGTGACGATGTCGTCCTGCGCCGCCTCGTCGCACCGGTTGCCGGGGTAGTCGGCGTACGCGGCGCCCTGGCCTATGGCCAAGGTCGCCGCCACGAGTAAGAAGGCGGTGAGCACATGCCGCCAACTGCGGAACGGCCCTCTCATAACGTACGCTTCCGCTTTTTCCTCTTGATCATGCGCACAAAATAACTTCGGCCAAGGAAGCCGTCAAGGCGTACCTTGACCATCGTTTCCGAATAGCCTGCCGACCTGAAGCCATGCCGCCCGGAGCGCGAAACGCACGGTCGCATGCTCTTCTGAATCGCTGTTTATATCGACTCGGAAGGCCGGATCGACGCCGTCGGCATCATAGGAAATGGCGGCAAGAAACGAGGTGAAGCAGTTAACGCGCACACTTCGTGGGTTCAGCCGTCGCGCCGATCACAGCCGACAGGCCCACCCTCATCGTCAGCGCCGAGAAACAGGCGGCGAGAACCCTGCGGCTGAGCGTCTTCCTGGTCATGACTCTCTCCAGCCCATCGGTGGTGGGCTCATCGGTGGCAGGCGGTGGGCGCGGGGGCCCCGCGCCCACCACTCGGTGAATCCGCTGGTACTACTACTGCCGGGCTGGATTACTCAGGCAGGAAGTAGGTGAACTGCCCGCCCGCGTGGTGACCGCCGCCGATCACGACATTGGTACGGAAGGCGGGGTCCGTTCCGTCGGCGTCGCCGGAATTGCTACCGATGGCCGGGTTATCCCGGTGCGCATGGATCCTCTTGGTGTTGTTGCTCGAGGGATCGCAGTTCTCGGTGATGTAGTCGGCTTCTCCTTCGTCTCCAGTGCCGATCCCGTCCGACTCGGATTCCCAGCTGATGAGCCTGCCCGACCTGATCCGGGCCGGCGGCTGCCTGCTCCACTCGCCGTGGTCGAGCCGTGCCGTGACGAGCACCAGGTCGCAACCCGTGTTGTTGCTCAGGAAGACCTCGAAGCTGAAGAACGAGCGAGCGGAGCCGGCGCTCGCACTCGCTCCGGCCGCGGACGCGATCAGGCCGGCCGACAACAGTCCCGTGGCGATGACGGCGCTGCCGAGCCTGCGCATCCCGCGCCTGGTGATTCCCTTACCGCGCATTTCTCTTCCCCTTTTTAGGGTGACGAACTCCTGACTCCTTAAAGTTAGGAGGGATTCGACCGAGCCCCCATACCCAGACCTGGGGATGGTCGCGACACCACGCCTGGTGCTATAATTCGGATTAGCGCTTAATAATGAGGCGTCGCACAGAAGAGAATGCAGTTATCCAGCACTCTATGTCGCTGAAATCGCCCGGCGCCCTTTATCGACCACCCGAACGGCCCGGACAGTAGCATAAGCTGGGACATATCCTGGATCGCCGCTTCGGCGAGGTTCGGCGGTAGAGCGATCAGCGGCCCAGGCCCATCGGAGCGCACACAGCCTCCTCAGCGCACCGCTCTGAAGCGTGCCCTCTGAGCCGAGCGCCGACGCCCCTCCCGCCCGTCCGCTTTATAGCGTTAAAGGATGATATGTCAGTAAAGCGAGGGTTGACCGTAGATGACTGGTAGTAGATAACGGTATTCCGGCACGGGCACCAAACCCGGACCCTCGGAGACGCCGATGACGAGTGTCGCCAGTCCCGCGATGGTCGGACGCGAAGCGCCGTTGCGAGCTCTCCTCGGCGCGATCACCCGACCACCCGCCGTGGCCCTGGTGGAGGGCGAGGCGGGGATCGGCAAGACTCGGCTGGCGCGGGCGGCCATCGACGTCCTGCGCGACGGCGGGCGCACCGTGCTGCTCGGTCACTGCCACCAGCTCAGGGAGCCCTTCCCGTACGGCCCGGTGTTCGACGCGCTGCGCCACGTCGCCGCCGCCCTGCCCGCGACCGAGGCGCTCAACCCGGTGACCGGGGCGCTGCGCGGCTACCTCCCCGAGCTGGCCGGGCACCTGCCGCCCTCGCTCCCGCCGGTCGACGACCCGCGAGCCGAGCGGCACCGCCTCTTCCGCGCGGTCCACGCGCTGCTGGACGCCGCGGCACCGGCCGTACTGGTGCTGGAGGACCTGCACTGGGCCGACGACGGCACCCGGGACCTGCTGCGGTTCCTCACCCAGCAACCACCCGAGGGCCTGGCGCTGGTGGTGACCTTCCGGCGGGAGGACCTGCCCGTGACCGGGCTGCCGCTGGGCCACGCCTACCGGCATCCGCCGGGCGCCAACAGCGTGGTGATCTCGCTCAAGCCGCTGGACGTCGAGGCTGTCAGGACTCTGACCAGCACACTGCTCGGCCGTCCTCAGGTGACGGAGTTCTTCGCCGCCAGACTGCGCGAACGGACCGCCGGCGTGCCGTTCCTCATCGAGGAGGTCGTCCGCTCGCTGCTCGACGGCGACGGCCAGTTCCCCGGCGGCGTGGAGGAGCCGGAGGCGCTCGACCGCGTCGCGGTGCCGCTGCTGCTCCGCGAGGCGATGGCGGAGCGGCTCGCGGACCTGTCGCCGCCCGCGCTGCGCGCGGTGCACGCCGCCGCCGTGCTCAAGCTCCCCGCCGACGAACCACTGATCGCCACCATCTCCGGCACCGCCGGAGAACCGACGATCGCCCCCGCCGGGGCCGCCCTGCGTGAGGCGCTCAAGGCCGGCGTCCTGCTGGAGCACCCCGACGGCCAGTACGGCTTCCGCCACGCGCTCGCCCAGCAGGCCGTCTACGACGCGATCCCCGGCCCCGACAGGCAGCTCACCCACAGACGGGCCATGGCGGCACTGGCCGCGCTGGATCCCCCGCCGCTCGTACAGCTGGCCTACCACGCCAGGCGCGCGGGCGAGTACGAGGCGTGGCGCAGGCACGGCGTCGCCGCCGCGGACCAGGCGGCGGCGCTGGGCGACGTCCCGCTCGTGGTCGAGCTGCTGGAAGGCATGCTGGCGGACCCCAAGCTGCCGCGCGAGGCCCGCGGCCCACTGGCTCTCCAGCTCAGCCGCCTCGCGACGATCGGGCTCTCGCATCGGCGCGCCGTGCGGATGCTCCGCCGTCTGCTGTCGGACGACTTCCTGACCGGGGACGTCCGCGGCGAGGCCAGGCTGAATCTGGGCGTACTGCTGGCCAACCAGGCGGGCGACATCGCGGCGGGACGCCAGGAGGTCCTCGCCTCGCTCCCTGATCTGAGCGGCCGGCCCGGCATCGCCGCCAGAGGGCTGGCCCTGCTGGCGATGCCCGCCTGGGGCGGCGAGCCGATCGCCACCCACAAGAAGTGGATGGACCAGGCCGAGAGCCTCCTTGTCGCCGTCGCCGACGAGGACCCCGAGCTGACGGCGACGGTGTACGTCAACAAGGTCACCTTCGCCATGCTCGTGGGCGCGCCCGACGCCTTCGCGCTGGCCGACACGCTGCCCGTGAGCGATCCGTCGGCGGCGATACGCAGGCAGGCCGCGCGCGGCTACTCCAACCTGTGCGACGCGGCGACCGCGCTCGGCCACTACGGCCCGGCCGGCCGGTTCGCGCGCGAGGGCAGGCGGATCGCCGGGGAGACCGGTGCCCTGTACCCCGCCTACCTGGTGGAGGTGTCGTCGATCAAGCTCGACTGGCTGACCGGACGCTGGGACGGCCTGCGGGAGCGGGCACTCGCGGCGGTCGAGGTGACCCCCGAGACGCCGCTGCTCAGCGTGGACGCCCGGCTGGTCCTGGGCATGCTGGCGCTGGCCAGGGGCGAGTGGCAGGAGGCCGGCGAGCACCTGGAGGCGGCCGGTCCGCGTGAGCCTGACTCGGCCTTCCTCCCGGTCGCGGCGGCCGCCTCCGGGGGGCTGGTCGAGCTGCACCTGACCCGCGACTCGGTGGAGGACGCGCTGTCGGAGGCCGACAGCGCGGTGACCAGGCTGCGGCGCAAGGGCGTGTAGGTGTGGGGCGAGCAGGTGGTGCCGCCGACCGTCACCGCGCTGCTCAGGGCCGAGCACCGCACCCAGGCCGCCGAGCTGGTGGCCGAGTTCGCGGCGGGCGTCGCGGGCACGACCGCGCCGGCGGCCGAGGCGGCGCTGGAGTCGGCGCGCGGCGCGCTGGCCGGAGCGGGCGGCCGGTTCGAGGAGGCCGCCCGCTACTACGGCCGGGCGCGGACCGCCTACGAGGCGATGCCCAGGCCGTACGGGGCGGCTCGGGCGGCGGAGGCCGAGGCGGGCGCGCGGCTCGCGCTCGGGGACCGGGCGGCCGCCGCGGAGATCCTCACTCACGCGGACGAGCGGTACACCGCGCTCGGCGCCACCCACGACGCGGCACGCTGCCGCCACCTGCTGCGGGAGATCGGCGCGGGCGGCCGGCCGCGCCGGGGGCGGAAGCCGGCCGGCGGGGTGCTGTCGCCCAGGGAGAGCGAGGTGGCCAGGCTGGTCGTGCTCGGCCGGACCAACAGGGAGATCGCCGAAGTGCTGTTCCTGTCGCGCCGCACGGTCGACACCCATGTGGCGCGGGTGCTGCAGAAACTCGGCGTCCGCACGCGTAACGAGGTGGCTCTCCCCCCATGAGCGACAGCCCCGGCCGGATGATCGACCGGGGCTGTCAGGTTGTGCCGTGCGTCAGACGGTGATGCTCCAGGTGTCCAGGCGCCCGGTGTCAAGGAAGTAGTCGTCGGAGACTTCGAGCACCCAGGTGCCCGCCGCCTGCTGGCTCACCGGGACCGAGTACGTCCTGGTGCCGTACGAGGTGCAGCTGGTGCCACCGGAACTGTCGACCGAATACCACGTGCCGTTCGGCCCGCGGAGCCGGATGTCGAGATCCTCCGCACAGGTGTGCGCGATGGTGACCGACAGCTTGACCGGCGAGACCGCCGTGCCCGTCGCCGTGGAGGTGACCGGGCTCTGTATGGTGCTGAAGTCGTTGATCACGTAGTCGGTGCCGTTGGTGAACGTCCTGCCGCCCGAGGTGCTCTGCACCGTGAGCGCGTAGGTCGTGGTGTGCGTCGCCGTAACGCCGGTGCCGGTCACGGTCACCGTGTACGAGCCGGCGGGCGTGGTCGGCGCGGTCGAGATCGTCAGGGTGGACGAACCGCCCGAGGTCACCGAGGCCGGGTTGAAGGCGGCCGTGGCGCCCGTGGGGAGACCGCTGGTCGCGGCCAGGTTCACGGTCTGCGCGGTGCCCGCCGTCGTGGTGGTGCCGATGGTGGTCGTGGCCGCGGAGCCGGCCTGCACCGTGCCGGAGGTCGGGTTGGCCGAGATCGAGAAGTCGCGGGTCGCGGTGCCGACCTGGAGGGTGTAGACGGCGGTGTGCGTGGCCGAACCCGCGCCGGTGACGGTGATCGGGTACGAGCCCTGGGCCACCGAGGAGCCGACGGACAGGGTCAGCGTCGAGGAGTTGCCGGAGGTGACCGACGACGGGCTGAAGCTCGCCGTGACACCGGTGGGCTGCCCGGACGCGGTCAGGGTGACCGTCTGGGCGCTGCCGGACGTGGTCTGGGTGTTGACCGTGGTGGTCACCTGCGCGCCAGGCTGCGCGCTACCGGTCGACGGGTTGAGCGAGAGCGAGAAGTCGTTGCCGGGGGTGCCGCAGGCGGGCTCGCCCGACGCCGCCGCCACGCTCACCGCGCTCCACGCCGCCTTGGTGGTGTTGCACTCGGCGCTGTTGGCGCCGAACAGCTCGATCGCGGCCGCGACGGAGGCCGCGCGGGCGTTGGTGTAGCGCCAGCTGGAGGTCTTGCGGTTCAGGGCGCCCAGGTAGATCTGGCCGGCCTTCTGCACGCCGACGCCGGTCACCGACGACGGGCCACCGGAGCAGATCGGGCTGGTCGGCTTGCCGCCGCCGGGGTTGTTGCCCTCGGCCAGGAGGTAGAACCAGTGGTTCAGCGGGCCGGCCGCCGCGTGCACCTCGGTGCTGGGGATCGAGGAGGAGTAGCAGTTCGGGTCGCCGAGCGCGCTCGGGTTGTACATGTTGCGGATCGGCCCGTCGCCGACGAGGTCCACCTCTTCGCCGACCAGGTAGTCCGGCGGGTCGTTGGGGTTGTTGGCGTAGTGCTCGGTCAGGGCGCCGAAGATGTCGCCGGTGCCCTCGTTGATGCCGCCGTTCTCGTTTCCGGAGCCGGCCCCGCCGGGCGTGGTCTGGAAGATGGCGTGCCCGAACTCGTGCGCCACCACGTCGATGTTGGTGGCCTGCCGGGCGTTGTCCTGGCTGTGGCCGAAGTTGGTGTAGCTGCCGTTCCAGTAGGCGTTGACGTCGGCCAGGCCGACGCGGGCGGGGAAGCCCCTGCCGCTGCCGTTGATGCCGTTGCGGCCGAGCCAGTCACGCAGCATGTCCCACTCGCGCTGGACGGAGTAGAGCGCGTCGACGCAGCCGGTCTCCAGGTTGGTGCCGCTGGCGTTGCCCCACGCGTCGTCGGTGCCGGTGTAGGCGGTGCCGCCCTGCCCGCCGCACTGGATGCCGGGCCTGGTCGTGTCGGTCATGGAGAACGAGCTGCCGGAGCCGCTGGTGTTGATGGTGACCTGGCCGTAGTAGTAGCCGTTGCCGGTGCCCTCACGTACGAGGTCGTAGGAGTCGGCGATCTTGCCGGTGCGGGCGTCCACGAACACGTGCTGGATGCTGGGCCGGCCCTTGACCAGGCCGCTGACGACGGCCTCCCAGCTCAGCGTGGGCGT
Organism: Nonomuraea sp. CA-143628; assembly: GCF_050942315.1. NCBI lineage: Bacteria > Bacillati > Actinomycetota > Actinomycetes > Streptosporangiales > Streptosporangiaceae > Nonomuraea > Nonomuraea sp. CA-143628. The sequence continues at coordinate 2,766,180 of NZ_CP192072.1, read as the reverse complement.
ACCGCTCCAGGTGAGCACCACCAGACGCGGGGCGGCGGAGTCGTCGACCCGCGAGAGCCGGGTCTTCGCCACCTCCGTCGCCTTCTCCGCGCTGATCGCGGCCGTGGTCCGGACGTCCTGGGCGCTCGGCCCGGCCGCGACGGTGTCGCGGACGTGCCCCGCCGAGTCGGTGACGACGACCGCGTCCCCGCCGACCACCGGCAGCCCCTTGTAGGTGCGCTCGTAGCCGACGAAGTACATGTCGCTGGTGCCGCGGGTGACCGACACGCGGCTGTACGCCTCGTCAGGCCCCTTGGCCAGCTTGTCGAGCCCGCTGGAGACGGCCTTGTCGGCGACCGCCGCCGCGAGGGAGGCCGGATCGGCCGCCGCTCGTGCCTGCGCGCCGGAGTCCGGCTTACCGGCTCCGGGTGGGGCGGCGTACGCGGTGGGGACGGCGAGAGCCATCGACGCGGCGGTGGCGAGTCCCACGGCCGCGGCGGCTAAGGCAGTGCGTTTCACGCGTGGTGCTCCTTTCGGCGTTTCCCGGACGCCGCGGCGTGCGCGCGCACGCCGACCACGCCGCCTCAGGGATCGCCTGGGCCGCGGAACCGACCGGGAAAGGGGGGTGGGTGAGGGAGCGGTTTGAGCGCCGAACCGTTGACCTTGCTGCCGCCAGACGCTAAGCGCTGCGATCAGGCGTGCAAATACGTATGTGCATCGGTAGCCATACCGATCTTTCGGTTCGCCCTGGTCAGAAGTGCGGGAGCTGGCAGACCGAGGACGTCATCGAGACCTTCACCGAACGCCGATACAGCGGATCAGCGCACCGAGGAGACAAGATGACCCCGTCAACCCCGAGCGCGTCGGCGCACCTGAAGATCGCACCGACGTTCCTGCAGGCACCTTCCCTTAGTACTCTCTGTAATTCCGGCTATGACCGAGCACGTTCCGACCAGTAGATGAGGTTGTGTCGGTTGGCCAAGGTGGATGGATGCCCGGCGCCTAGAACGCGCTCCCGTACGGGAAGCAAGGTCGCAAACTGATCACGCGCGGCCACCGCGTCACCCGCCTCACCCGTCCAGCGCGCGAGCTGGTGCCGGGTTGCGAGGGTGTGGCGGTGCTCGACGCCTTGGACGTGTTCGTATTGGGGCACCAAGGCGGCGAACGTGGATACTCATCGGGTGCCACTTCTCATGAGCCCATGGCAGGCGATGGCTGCGGCGGCCACCACATTCAGCGAGTCCACCCCCGCGGCCATCGCGGCCGCGCTCATCGGGATACACACCGCCTCGTCGGCCTCCTTCAGCCATCGCGACGACAACCCGTCCCCCTCAGACCCCAGCAACAGCGCCACGCGATCCGACAGCTTGACCATGTCGATCGGTACCATCGCCTGATCCGGGGTCAGCGCAAGCCTCTGAAAGCCCGCCTCACGGATCTGATCGAGTCCCGTGAACCAGTTCTCCATCCGCGCATACGGAATCGAGAACACCGCCCCCATGGACACCTTCACAGCACGGCGGTACAGCGGATCAGCGCACCGGGGCGACAGGATGATCCCGTCCACTCCCAACGCGGCAGCACACCTGAAAATCGCACCAACGTTCGAGTGATCGACCAAATCCTCCAGGACCAGAATCCGCCGCGTGTGTTGTTCGGCGCACTCCACGTTCGAGTGGTCCACGAGGTCCTCCAGGACCACCATGCGTGAGGTGCCCGCCAGCACCCGCTCCACCGACGGCAGCGGCAGGCGCTCCATCGACGCCAGCGCTCCCCGATGCACCTGGAACCCGGCGACGCCCAGCATGGTCTCGTCGCTCACCACGTACACCGTCGCGTCCCCGAGCACGTCCGCCAGCGGTTCCAGCCAGCGCGCGGTCGTCAGGACCGATCTGATCGGGTAGCCGGCGCCGATCGCGCGTCTGATCACCTTCTCGCCCTCGGCCACGAACAGGCCGCGCTCCGCCTCCAGGCTCTTGCGCAGGTCCACGTCCCTGAGCCGGGTGTAGTCGGTCAGGCGTGGGTCGGCGGGGTCCGTTACGTAGTCAGGCACCTTCAGATACTGCCATGAGGCGCGTGACCTGCCAGACCGCCGCATAGCAGCTGAGCACCAGGCAGAGGCCCACGAGCGTGCCCGCGCCCACCTTGGTGATGACGCTGGCCATGCCGAGTTTGGGGATGGGCTCGTCGACCATGGGCCACAGGAAGGCGCCCGCGACGGTGCCGGCCATGCACAGGGCCAGGACCGCCCGTCGTACGCCCGCGTGGAGCCGCAGCCGGTCGGGGACGGTCGCGGCGCCCATCCGGGTGAGGCCACGCCAGGCCCACCACACGACGATGGCCAGGCCCACCACCGAGGAGGTGTACTGGAGCAGGCGGAACAGCCTCATCACCCCGAACACCGACACCCCCAGCCATGGGCCCCACTCGCCGGGGCCGGTGGAGTGGGTGAAGGAGTCCCACAGGACGTGGGAGGCGGCGCCGATCAGGGCGCCGGCCAGGACCGCCGGCAGGTCGCGGAGGCGCGGCGGGAGCAGCGTCGCGGCGCGGCCCGCGAGGGCGGGTGGGAGCAGAGAGATCAGCGGCTCGCGGAAGAAGAGGTGGAACAGGGCCAGCAGGATGAGTACGGCGGCCAGGTCGATGGTGACGACGCCGCGCCAGGAGTGCCAGTCGGTGTAGTCGGGCAGGAACGGCAGGAAGATCGGCAGGTCGGGGACCATCGCGCCGATCGCCAGCGCCCATGGGTTGGCCAGCCGGCGGAACCGGGGTGACGACACCAGGGGAAGCACCGCCGCGATGTGACTGGGCGTGAACGGCACCGGCCCCAACCCCTCCCCCGTAGCTGATCTTCGAAGATTACCTCGCGAACCTTGAACAAGCTTTGCCCGTAGACCCTAAGGTCACCATTAGTAATGGGTAGCTTACTTATCGCTGTCGACGGCCGGAGTCGGGATTCGGGGGTTCAAGGTGCCTGAACAGCGGGTTCACGCTCATCCGGCCGCGTCAGCCGCCTGGCTGCGCGCCGCGCGCGTGGCTCGCTCCCTTTCGGTGCTCACCCTCGTGTGGCTGGGGGTGGAGAGCACGCTCGGCCTGGCCGCAGGCCTGGAGGCGCATTCGGTGGCGCTGATCGGCTGGGGGCTGTCGGCTCTCGTGGAGGCGGCGGCGAGCCTGATCGTCGTGTGGCGGTTCACCGGCTCGCGCACGCTGTCGCCGAGCGCGGAGCGCCGGGCGGGGCGGGCGGTCGCGGTGAGCTTCTGGCTGCTGGCTCCCTATCTGGTCGTCCACGTCGCCCACGATCTCGACGCCGGCCACCGGGCCGTGCCGACCGTGCTCGGCATCGTGGTGACCGCGGTCAGCCTGGCCAGTATGCCGGTGCTGGGGTTGGCCAAGCGGCGGCTCGGCCGGCGGCTCGGGTCCCCCGCGACTTCGGGGGAAGGCACCCAGAACCTCATCTGCGCCGCGATGGCCGCGGGCGTCCTGACGGGATTGTGGCTGAACACGCTCGGCTGGTGGTGGGTCGATCCGGTGATGGCGGTGGCTCTGGCAGCGGTCGCCACGAGGGAGGGAACTCGGGCCTGGCGCGGTCACTCATGCTGCCATTGACCGTCACACCAGGTAATCGTCGCACCAAACGGGCTGTTTTGCCACAGTAAGCGCACCGAGTATCGTTCCGGAAGTATTGCGGAGCATCTCCCGCTAGGGTCTCCGAAAGGTCCCGACACACCGAAGAGGACATCGTGGGGCGACACCGCACAGACGAGCTCGACGGCGGCTACCAAGCTCAGGAACCGACTCCCCGAAAGCGTGGGAACGGTGGTGGCCGCGGCAAGGTGTTCGTCCCGCTCGCCGGGGCGGTCGCACTCGCTGTGCTGCTGGGCGTCGCGGCGTTCGTCATCTTCAACCGCGACCACGACTGCTCGAACGGCAAACTGCCACTGCGCGTCGTCGCGAGCCCGGACATCCAGCCCGCGCTCAACAAGATCGCCGGTAACTACAACAAGGCCATGCACTCGATCGACAGCCGTTGCGTCGAGGTGACGGTGGCCAAGGAGGCCGCGGCACGGACCGCGAACGCGCTGGCCGCCGGCAAGGTCAACGCCGATCTGTGGGTGGCCGACTCCAGCCTCGTCGTCTCCAGGCTCCGCGGCCAGGCCGCGGGCGCCGCCCTGCCGGAGTCCAGCGGCTCGGTCGCCACCTCGCCAGTCGTGCTGGTGGCCGCCAAGGCCGCGGCGGCCAAGCTGGCCAGCAGCCTCCAGCCGAGCTGGGCGGGCGTCATCGCGGCGGCCAACGTCGCCAATCCGGACGGACCCGGCAAGAAGGTCCGCGTACTTGCCCTCGACCCGCAGAAGAACTCGGCCGGGATGGCCGCGCTGCTGGCCGCCGCCGGCTCGGCCCAGCAGGCCGGTCAGAGCAAGGCGCTGGTGGGCGCGCTCAAGGAGCTGTCGGGCCAGCTCGTCGCCGACCCGACCGCGCTGCTGGCCAGCCTGACCGTGAAGTCCGGGAGCAAGGTCCCGATCGGCGTCACGTCCGAGCAGACCATCTACCTCCACAACACGAAAAAGCCTGACACCCCGGTGGTGCCGCTCTACCCGGCCGAAGGCACGCTCAGCCTCGACTACCCGCTCGTGATCGTCACCAAGGACGCGGCGGCGCAGAAGGCCGCCGCGGCGTTCAAGCAGGAGCTCGGCACCGAGTCGGCCCACCGGACGCTGCGCGAGCAGGGCTTCCGTACGCCCGACGGCAAGGCCGGCGACGCCCTGTCCAAGGACAAGGGCTTCACCCCGGCCCCGCCCACACCGCTGCCCGCCCCGGACGACAAGACCGTGGTGAGCATGGCGCAGACCTGGTCCCGGCTGAACCTCGGCACCCGCCTGCTCACCCTGCTCGACGTCTCGGGGACGATGGCGCTGCCCGTCCCCGGCACGAAGATGACCCGCATGCAGGCCATCGGCAAGATCGCCGTCGAGGGGCTCGGGCTGTTCCCCGCCGACGCGGAGATCGGGGTGTGGGCGTTCTCCACCCACCTCGACGGACAGGGCAAGGACTGGCGCGAGGTGGTCTCGGTCGGGCCGCTCAGCGAGAGCGTCAACGGCGTGCTCCGCAAGGACGCCTTGGGCAAGCAGTTGGGGACCGCCCAGGCCAAGGCCACGGGCGACACGGGGCTGAACGACACGCTCAAGGCCGCGTACGCGGAAATGACGAAGTCGTACCAGGAAGACAAGATCAACACGATCGTGATCCTCACCGACGGCGCCGGCAACGACGATCCGGACGGCGGGCTCAGCAACAAGCAGATCCTGAACTATCTCAAGAAGACGTATAACCCCAAGCGCCCGGTCAGCATCCTCCTCATCGCCTTCGGCCCGGACGCTCCCAAGGGCAAGCAGCAGATGGACGCGCTCGCGCAGGCGACCGGCGGCGAGGCCTACATCGCCAAGAACGTGCTGCAGGTGCGCGACTTCTTCCTCCAGGGCATGCAGCGCCGCCTCTGCGCGCCGCGCTGCGATGGCTGATCCCCAAAAGGCGTCTGACCCCGTTAGTGATGGCTGGCCCCGTTAGTCACATCTGACGCTGTTTTCCCAGCTCATGCCAGTTGGGCATGGACTGACACGCTGTGGTAACCCCGCTCGCGCGGGGAGGCGTCCTACCCGCCGTGAGGGCTTCCGCCCTCGTTCAGCGGGGGAGGAAACGTGTCTGGATGGCCGGCTGTTGACCGCGGTGACGATCAGCAGGTGGTCGACGCGCTTCGGATGGGTGCCGTCGAAGGCGCGGCCAAGCTCTATGACGCTTATGCCGAGCGGTTGCACGACTACGCGTGCTCTCTTACCGGGGAGCGCGACGCCGCGGCCGATTCCGTACATGACGCGCTCGTCACCGCGCACGGGTGCGTCTCGCGACTGAAGGAGACCGGCCGGCTGAGAGCCTGGCTGTACGCGCTGACCAGGTTCCAGGCCGTCGCCCGGCTGGCCCACAGGAGCGGCTCGGCCAAGACCGGCAGCGTGCCGTTGCCGGTCTTCGACGAGCCGGAGGACCCCGAACTCGCCGCGCTGGTGCACGAGGCGCTCGGGGAGCTGAGCGGGAACGAGCGCGAGGTCCTGGAGCTGTCGCTGCGTCACGGGCTCACCCCGGCGGAGGTCGGCGCGGTGCTCGGGCTGACCTCTCGCCAGGCCGCCGCCCGGCTCGGCCGGGCGCGTGATCATCTGGAGAACGCCGCCGCCGCCGTGATCCTGGCCAGGATCGGACGCGCGCACTGTCCCGACCTGTCGGCAATGCTGGACTCGTGGGAAGGGCCGCTCACCTCGTTGCTGCGGCGGCGGTTGTCGGGACACATCTCAGGGTGCGAGGTGTGTACGGAGGGACGGCACCGGCAGGTGGCGGCCACCCGGCTGCTCGACATGGTGCCGGTGGCCTATCCCCCCATCTCGCTGCGCCGCAGGGTGGTCGACACCTGCGTCAACCCGGAGCGGGACCAGACCCGGACGCTGATCACCGACCGGGGCGACAGCTTCGACCGCACGGGATTTCCGGTGGCGGTCGAGCGGCGCTCGCGCCGCCGCAGGCCGCGCCGCCTCGGGCCCGTGCTGCTGGCCGGCGCGGCGGTGCTCGCGGCGACCGGCGCCATGGTCGCGATGAACAGCGGCGACCCCGCCAAGACCGCGCTGCGCGTGGCCCCCGCCCCCTCGGCCTCCCCCTCTCCTGACGACGCCTCTCTTGACGACCTGACCGGCACCACGCCGGAGCCCGAGTCTGAGTCCGAGGACGACAGCACGCCCACGCCTGACCCGTCCCCCACGGCGTCTCGCGGCGGCGTGCCGAGTACGAGACCCGCCACGACCACCAAGCCCGCGGCCGCCCCGACGGCCACCCGCCGGCAGACCGTGCGCGGCGCCCGGTTCGCCACCTCCTGCCCGGATGGGGTCGAGGGCGCCGCGAGGATCGGGCTGACCGCGCGCAACGCCACCGTCGCCTGGCGCGCGACCGCGTCCGCGGGGCTGCAGGTGTATCCCGCCAGCGGGTCGATCAAGGCGGGCGGCTCGATGGCGATCTGGGTCACGGTCGACGACCCCGGCACCGGTGGCAGCGGCTCGGTGTCCTTCAGCTCCAACGGCGGCGGCGCCACATGCTCGCTGTCGTGGCACGGCGGCACCGAGCAGACCCCGGAGCCGCCCACGGACCAGCCGACGAGCGGTCCCGAGCCGAGCGAGACACCCAGCGGGCCGACACAGAGCTCGTCCGTGGACAACGTCCAGGTGGACCCGCCCCACGACTCCTGATGGTTACTCGGGATGACATTCCGCCTGATAAGGCAGGGAAATTCTGACTCCCGGCCGTCAAATGGGCCTCCCCCACGCCAGTGACCGCTGAGCCCGGAGTACACTTACGTGACAAGTGGGGATAAAACGGACCATAGCTCGAAGATCTTGCCGCAAGTAGGGCATCCTTGTGGTTTGGGGACCGCAACGGAGGCCGGAGCATGACCGTGTGTTCAAAAACACACGAAGAATATCTGCCTACCGGTAACCCAGAGCGCGTCGCCAAGCGTCGGCATTGACGTGTCCACGGGTGCATTGGTCCCATGAAATGCGATCAATCGCGCCTTTACCCAGCTAGGCCCCAGGAGAGAAGACAAGTAGATGCTCAAGCACCGCAGAGCGCTGACGTGGATCCTCGCGCTCGCCTGCATCGCGGGAGCGGTGATCGCGCTGTTCGACATCCAGACACCGCTGCGCCCGCTCCTCATCTCTCTTTTCCTTCTGGTGGTGCCAGGAGCCGCAGTCGTAGGACTGTTGCGTGATCGTGACCCACTTGCCGCACTATCAGTAGGAGCTGCGGCAAGTCTCGTGCTTAACGTGCTTCTCGCCCAAGCCATGCTGCAGTTCAACGCATGGTCGCCTCGGGCCGGTGTGGCAACGGTCGCCGTGCTCGGAGGCTTCATGTACGTGCTTCGCGTGTTGTACCGGGGGAAGAACATGCAGACCGAACAGGGGGCCAAGGCAAGGTGAACATCACAGTCGTTCGCCCCGGAGACCTCGGAGAGTCCGAGCGGGCCAGGTGGCGCGCGCTCCAGAAGGCGGACCCGAGCCTGGACAATCCATTCCTCTCCGTCGAATTCGCCTTGGCGATGGACCGCCTGCGGGATCGGATCCGGGTCGCGGTCATCCAGGACGAGACCGGCATCGCCGGCTTCTTCCCGTACGAGCGCCACAGCTTCGGCATCGGCAAGCCGCTCGGCGGCTTCCTCACCACCTGCCATGGCCTGATCTCCGAGCCGGACCTGAAGTTAGAGGCTCGCGCGCTGCTGAGGGCCTGCAAGCTCAGCGTCTTCGACTTCGACCACCTGGTCGCGGGGCAGCCCACGTTCGCGCCTTATGAGAGCGACGTGCGCCCGGCGCCGGTCATGGACTTCACCCAGGGCTTCGACGCCTGGCTCCAGCAGGTGAAGACCAACTCCCCCAAGAACCTGAAGACCGTGCGCTACAAGGAGCGCAAGTTCGGCAGGGAGCACGGTGGGCTGCGCTTCGAATGGGCTTCGGCCGATCCGGAGGTGCTGCGCACCCTGCTCGCGTGGAAGTCCGACCAGTACAGACGGACGGGCCGGGTCGACCGGTTCGCCCAGCCCTGGATCGTCGAGCTGATCGACCTGATGTTCGCCGAGAAGTCGGCTGACTTCTCGGGTGTCCTTACCATGCTGTACGCGGGAGACGTGCCAGTCGCCGGCCATTTTGGACTGCGCACGGCCACCACGCTCGTCGGGTGGTTCCCCGCTTACGACACCGAGTTCGCCCGGTACTCACCGGGCATCGTGCACCATCTGCAAATGGCAGAGGCCGCCGCGGCGGCCGGGTTGCACATGGTGGACATGGGCAAGGGCGGCAAGGAATACAAGGACTGGCTCAAGAGTGGGGTGCTGTACGTCGCAGAGGGCCGGGTCTCCAGACCCTCCGCGTCGGCGGCGGTGCACTGGATGGGCAGAACTCCTTTCAACAAAGCCAGAACTATTGTCATGGACCGGCCGTCTCTATATAGGGCAGCCGACAGAGTCCTGAAGGGTTTCGGTCGGGTGCGCAGCACTTTGCAGCACCAGGAGTCATCCAACGCAGTCGTCAAGGAACCAACGGGAGCGCGCTAGCGCTCCCACCCCGTACAGCCCTAGCAATCCCCGCGCAACCCTCGCTCCCAGTGGACCCTTCATGCACCGTTCGCAGCACCGCCATTCCTCCTGCACCCGGGAGTGGCTGCGTCCGGCCAGTGTGCTGGGTCTCGGAAGGAATTCCCTCACCATGAGTCCCGACATCACCAAGCACAACGGCAAAGTGCAGATCGCGCCGCTGCGATCGATGCCACCTATTGAGCGTTTCACCCCGGTCACGCCTCACCTGGCCATCTCTCCCACGGTGAGCGTCGTGGTCCCGGCCATGAACGAGGCGGACAACCTGCCTCATGTCTTCGCCACGTTGCCCCAGTGGATCGACGAGATCATCCTGGTCGACGGCAACTCCGTCGACGACACCGTGGCGGTGGCCAGACGCCTGCGGCCCAACCTGAAGGTGGTCACCCAGACCGGCAAGGGCAAGGGTGACGCCTTGGCCGCCGGCTTCGCCGCCGCCAGCGGCGACATCATCGTGATGATCGACGCCGACGGCTCCACCGACGGCCACGAGATCATCACGTTCGTCGGTGCGCTGGTGACCGGCGCCGACTTCGTCAAGGGCTCGCGCTACGCCGCCGGTGGCGGCAGCGACGACCTGACCGTCGGCCGCCGGTTGGGCAACAAGGTCCTCACCGGCATCGTCAATGTGATGTACGGCACCCAGTACACCGACTTGTGCTACGGCTACAACGCCTTCTGGGCCCGCCACCTCGAGGTGCTCGACCTCGATTGCGACGGTTTCGAGGTGGAGACGCTGCTGAACGTCCGCGCCGCCAAGGCCGGACTGAAGGTGCACGAGGTGCCGAGCCACGAGCGCAACCGGATCCACGGCGAGAGCAACCTGCGCGTCGTGCGTGACGGCATGCGTGTGCTGAAGACCATCCTGCGAGAGTGGCGCCGCCAGCCCGCCCCTCCGCAGCCCAAGCCCGCCACTGCTCCGGCCGCGGACCGGGGTGTCGCGTAAGAAGGTCCGTTGTGAAGACGTCTGTTGTCATCTGCGTATACACCGACGAGCGGTGGGAGGACATCAGGCAAGCCGTCGAGTCGGTCGAGAATCAGCGGCGACGACCGTACGAGCTGATCCTGGTCGTCGACTACAACCCGGACCTGCACCTGAAACTCAAGCGTGCTTACCCACAGGCCATTGTGGTGGAGAACACGCACGAGAAGGGGCTGTCCGGCGGCAAGAACACCGGCGTGGCCACGGCCACCGGTGACATCGTCGCGTACCTCGACGACGACGCCGTCGCCGACCCCGGCTGGCTGGAGGCTTTGGAGGAGGGCTTCCAGGAACCGGGTGTCGTCGGCGTGGGCGGTCGCACCGAGCCGTTGTGGGCGTCCCAGCGCAGGCCGCGCTGGTTCCCCTACGAGTTCGACTGGACGGTCGGCTGCTCTTACCGCGGCATGCCCGCGGTAAGAGCGCCGATCCGCAACGTGATGGGCGGCAACGCCGCCTTCCTGCGCGAGGTCGTCTCCGAGGTGGGCGGCTTCCACAGCGGCATCGGGCGCAGCGTTCAGGGCCGCAAGAGCCGGCCGCTGGGCTGCGAGGAGACCGAGTTCTGCATCAGGCTGAGCCAGCGCAAGCCCGGCTCGGTCATGCTGTTCGAGCCGCGCGCGCTGATCGGGCACAAGGTGTCGGTGCAGCGCGAGCGGTTCGCCTACTTCAGATCCAGGTGCTACGCGGAGGGACTGTCCAAGGCCCTGGTCACACAGGAGGTGGGCACCCAGGACGGGCTGGCCAGCGAGCGGGCGCACGCGCTGAAGACGCTGCCGCTCGGCGCGCTGCGGGGCGTCGGCGAGGCGTTCCGGGGCGACGTCGGCGGGCTCGGCCGGGCCGCCGCGATCGTGGTCGGACTGGCCTGGACGACCTGGGGTTACCTGATCGGCTCGGCACGACTGAAGGCAGTGCGCTGATGATCCGCGTACCGATATTGATGTACCACTCTGTCGCCGACGACCCGAACGAGGAGACACTCCCTCACTCGGTACGGCCGTCGGACCTGGACGAGCAGCTCGCCTACCTGTCGGAGAGCGGGTTCACCCCGCTCACGCTGGGCGATCTGGTGGCCTCTCTGAACAAGAACAACGGCAGGTGCATGCCGGACAAACCCATCGTCCTGACCTTCGACGACGGCTACGCCGACTTCCACAGCCGCGCGCTGCCGCTGCTCGACCGCTACAAGTTCCCGGCCACGGTCTTCCTGACCAGCGGCTGGGTGGCGGACGCCGGCGACGACGCCGCCGGCAGACCGCTCGACGACATGCTCACCTGGGGTCAGGCCCGCGAGACCGCCCAGGCCGGCATGGAGATCGGCGGCCACAGCCACAGCCACCCGCAGCTCGACCAGCTCCACATCGACGAGCTGCGCCAGGAGCTGCGCAAGAACAAGGGCCTGCTGGAGGAGAAGATCGGCGCGCCGGTCGCCACCATGGCCTACCCCTACGGCTACTCCAGCGCCCGCGTGCGGCGCGAGGTGCGTAAGGCCGGCTACTTCGCCGCCTGCGCGGTCAACAACTCGATCGCCGCCGACCGTCACGACATGCTGGCCATCCCCCGGCTGACCGTGGCGCGGCACACCTCCATCAGCATGTTCAAGCGCGCCGTCGAGGGCACCGGTGTGCCCCTGATCTACCTGAAGGAGCGGGTCCTCACCAAGGGCTACGCGATCGTCAGGCGCACGAAGTACGGCCTGCAGCGGGTGCGTGGAAATGTCTAGCCTCTGGGGGAGGGTGCTGCGCGACCTTCGTAACCCCCTGTTCCGCAACGGCTACGCGCTGATGGCCAACACGGCGATCACCGCGACGCTCGGCATGGGCTACTGGCTGCTGGCCGCCCACTTCTACACGCCAGAGGAGTTCGGCCGGGGCCAGGCGATGATCACCGCGATGCGGTTGTTCGCGTCGCTGACCGCGCTGGGCCTGGTGGGCGCGCTCTCCCGCTTCCTTCCGCTGGCGGGCCGCCGCATCCCCGAGCTCATCCTGCGAGGGTACGGCCTGGCGGCGGCGACCGGCGGCGTGGCGGCACTCGGCTTCCTGCTGACCCTGCCCCTGTGGGGACGCACCTACTCGGTGCTCGGCGCGTTCGGGCCCGGCCTGTTCTTCCTCGGCTCGGTGCTGGTCTGGTCGGTGTTCACGTTGCAGGACGTGGTGCTGACCGGACTGCGCAACGCCACCTGGGTGCCGCTCAACAACCTGGTCTTCGGCCTGGCCAAGATGGGGTTGCTGGTCGCGATGGCCGGCGCGCTGCCCGACGGCGGCATCTTCACCTCCTGGATGGTGCCGACGGCGCTCGCGCTGATCCCGGTCAACTGGCTGATCTTCGGCGTCATCGTGCCCCGGCACATGAAGCGGACCGAGACCGTCCAGGATCCGCCGCGGCTGCGCGAGATCGGCCGGTTCCTGGCTGGCGACTTCCCCGGCACGCTGTCGATCCTGGCCATCGTCTACCTCGTGCCCACCGTCGTCGCGACCCGGGTGGACGAGGCCACGTTCGGCCGCTTCTCGATGGCGCACACGCTGGCCAGCATGATCGAACTGCTGGCCATGAACATGGCCGTGTCGCTGACCGTCGAGGGTTCCTTCGACCGGTCGCAACTGGCCGAGAACTGCCGCCGGGCGCTGCAGCGAGCCTTCATGATCATCGTACCGATCATCGTCGTGGTGCTCACGGGCGCGCCGCTCATCCTGAGCGTTTTCGGGGACGGCTTCGCGGCGGTGGGTACGACGTTGCTGCGGCTCATGGCGCTGGCCGTGCTGCCGCGAGTGCTGATCGAGGTCTATCTGAGCGTGCTGCGGGCGCGGAGTGACGCGCGGCAGCTGGCCTTCGTGCAGATCGGGCTCGCGGTGCTCGTTCTCGTGTCGATCCTGGCGCTGTTCCCGTTCGCCGGAGTCAACGCCGTTGGGTACGGCTTGTTGCTCAGCGAGACTTTGATGGCACTTTTGATCTTCAAATCTCTTCGCAAAATACTCATTCTTGGCGATACACGGCGGACTCCCGTCACTCAGGGGTCGTCCGGGGCCGCATGATGGTCAACGTGAGGCAACGCGACGGCGATGGCATGACAACGGGGATCACGGGCTCCTCCGAGCACGTGGGCGACTCCACGGACGGCACCGAGGCAGAGGGGGAAACGGGCGTGCCCTTCGATCCGGACGCCACGGGCGTCATCCCCCGGCTGTCCATCCCGAAGGGCCCGACCGGCCCCGCGCCGGACACCGCCGCGGACGTCGCCGACGCTGACGACGATGGTGACGACGAGGCGGATACAGGCACCCTGCCCGCCATCCGCCTGCCCGCCACCCTCCACATCGGCTCGCCGCCAAAAGCCCCCGAGGGCTCGAAGGAGCCCACGGAGTCGAAGGATCCGCAGCGGCCCGAAGGCCCTCAGGAGCACAAGGCCGCGAAGGAGCCGAAGGAGGCTGAGGGCCCGCAGGCGCCCAAGGCCGCGAAGGAGCCGAAGGGCGCCAAGGGTCCGGGCGCGGACGAGGCGGTGTCCGCCACGGATGACGATGCCACGGGGACCGTGCCGACCAAGGTGGCGGCCACCCCGGTCGCGAGCCTGGCCGTGGAGGCTCCCCCGGCTCCCGCGAAAGCGCCCGTCGAGCCCCCCTCCACAGCCCCCACCAATACTCCCGCCACAGCCCCCACCGAGACCCCCGCCAAAACCCCGGCCAAGGCGCCCGCCGCTACCGAACCAGCCCCCGCCAAGGCGAAGGGCCTGGGCGAGCGGCTGCGGCGGTTGGGGCGTAGCGCGCCCATGTGGCTCCCCGCGCTGCTCACGGTCGAGGGCCTGATCATGTACGTCCTCGCCCTGCGCGTGGCCCCGGGCCCGCTGCGCGGCGTGAACCCGGCCGACATCAACGGCCTCGGCCTGATCGCCGCCCTCCCGGCCAGCGCGTTCGCCGCGATCCTGATCATGCTGGTGTCGTTCTTCGTCACCGTCGCCCAGAGCACGGACCGTAAGTTCCTCCTGCTGTTCCAGATCGCCGTCATCACCTTCGCCCTGCACGGCGCCGGTTCGCTGGTGGCCAGCGAGCCCAGGTTCCCCACGGCGTACATCCACGCGGGCTTCGTCGACTTCATCGGCCGGACCGGCGAGACCGCGATCAGCATCGACGCCCGCATGGGCTGGCCGGGCTACTTCGCGCTGTTCGCCTTCGTGACGAAGGCCGCCGGCATCAGCGACATGACCACGATCCTGCAGTGGACGCCGCTGCTGACGAACCTGCTCTACCTGCTGCCGTTCGTGCTGATCCTGCGCCAGGTGGTGGCCACCACGCGGGCGCGCTGGTACGCGGCGCTGCTGTTCGTGCTGGTGCAGTGGATCGGGCAGGACTACTTCTCGCCGCAGGGCTTTACCTTCGCGCTCTATCTGGCCTTTGTCGCGATCCTGTTGCGCTGGTTCGGGCGGGTGGAGCCGCGCACCAAGCCGATCCCGCCGAAGGGGCTGCGCAAGCTGCTCGGCCGCCTCGACGCGATGACGCCGGGCGAGATCGCCAACACCGGTACGTTCCGGGCCGACCGGCTGCTGATGCTGCTGATGCTGCTCGCGCTGTTCTTCGCGGCGACGGCCTCGCACCAGATCACGCCGTTCATGATGCTCGGTGTGGTGACGGCCTTCCTCATCTTCAAGCGGACCAAGCTGACCTGGGCGCTGCCGTTCTTCCTCGGCCTGGCCGTACTGGCCTGGATCAGCTACGAGACCGTGGGCTTCTGGGCGGGCCAGATCGACGCGATCTTCGGCGGCCTGGGCCGGATCCTGACGAACCTGCAGCGCAACACCGGCGACCGCATCGCGGGCAGCGACCCGGCGCACGCGCTGGTGCTGCAGGCGCGGCTGGGCATCCTGGTCGTGATCCTCGCCCTGGCGGCGACCGGCCTGTTCAGGCGGCTGCGGCGCGGGGTGGTCGACCGGGCGGCGCTGATCCTGCTCTGTGTGCCGGTGCTGGCGCTGGGGCTGCAGAGCTACGGCGGTGAGATCGGGCTGCGCATCTACATGTTCGCACTGCCCGGCGCCTGCCTGCTGGCCGCGTACGCGTTCTTCCCGAACCTGCCCGCCGACAGCGCGGACGTGCGCGAAGAGACCGTGCCCATGCGCAAGCGGAATGTCCGCTTCAACCCCGAGCTGACCAGGAAGCTGTCGGTCGTGCTCGCGGCCTGCTTCGCGGTGGTGTTCGCGGGGGCGTTCCTGATCGCCCGCTATGGCAACGAGAAGTTCGAGCGGGTGACGACCGGCGAGGTCGCCGCGATGCACTACATCTACGCGCACGACAAGCCGAGCGCCAAGGTCCTCTACCTGACGGCCAAGGAGGGCCCCGAGGTCACGCCGACGCTGCCGTGGGGCGAGAAGGACATCGAACTGGTCAACTTCAACGGCCAGGCGCTCGTCTACCAGGATCCGACGAACATCGCCAAGGCGGTCGCGACGCTCAAGGCGAGCCCGCGCAACACCTATCTCGCCGTCAGCACCGGTCAGATCGCCTACCTGCAGCTCAATGAGGGCTTCCCGGCAGACTGGGGTGCCAGGTTCAGGGCCGCGCTGGACGCCTCGCCGGATGTCAAGAAGGTCTACGCCAACAAAGACGCCGCTCTGTACACCTGGAAGAAGTTCGTCAAGGGCACCGAGATCCCGGAACCCCTCCCGTACGTAGGACGCGGCGACCCCACCTCGCCCTGGACGCCGGTCGGCCTCGCGGCACTGGCCCTGACCTGGGTAACTCTGTTCGGCTACGAGGTGATCCGGCTCAATGGGCCGAACCGGGCGGTCAAGGCGCGCCGGCGGTTGCTGTGGGTGGCCATCCCGGCATTCGCCGTGGCGGTGGGTGTGATCATCGAGCGATTTATCTATATCGCATCAAATACCTAGATTCACAGGAAACCCTCAGGTTTTGCGGAATGATGTTCGCTGATGAGGACACATCCCGCCATTTCACCTGGGCGATCCATGGCAACACGCATCACTTCGGTCGATGCCCTGCGCGGCTTCTCGCTGCTCGGCATCCTCGTCGTGAACATCGCCTTTTTGGCGTCCGGTTACCGGATGGCCGGAATGGCGGAGCCCGCGTTCATCTCACCGCTCGACTGGGCGGTGCGGTGGACCGTGACCCTGTTCATGGAGAACAAGTTCTACTTATTGTTCTCCTTCCTGTTCGGCTACAGCTTCACGCTGCAGGTCGACTCGGCCGTACGGCGGGGCAAGGCGTTCGTGCCGATGTTCCTGCGCCGCCTGGCCGGGCTGTTCCTGATCGGGCTGGCCCACGCGGTGCTGCTGTTCCCGGGTGACATCCTCACCACCTACGCCGCGGTCGGGCTGGCCCTGCTGCTGCTCCGCAAGGTCTCGCCCAAGACCGCGGTCATGCTCGCCATCGCCTTGACCTCCATGCTGGCCTTGGGCTTCGTGCTGCTGGCCGTCCTCGCGATGGTCGGTCTGGACACGGCCGGGACGGTCTCGCACGGGGTGGCGGAGGCGGTGAACTCCGACGCGGCCCTGCGCGGCTCGGGCTTCCAGATCATCGGCGAGCACCTGCGCAAGCTCTCCCTCATCGTCGTGCTGCGCGTGCTCTTCCAGGGTCCGGCCGTACTGGCCGCCTGCCTGATCGGGCTGGCGGTCGGCAAGCTGGGCGTGCTGCGCGACCTGTCCGCGCACACGGCCACGCTCCGCCGCCTGCAGTGGCTCGGGTTCACCCTCGGGCTGGGCGGCGCGTTCATCTACACGCTGTCGGCCTGGCACGGCAGCGTGAACAAGTTCCTCGGCGAGGCCGTGGACCTGGTCACGGCTCCCCTGCTCGCCGCCGCCTACGCGGCGACGTTCCTGCGGCTGCTGCCGCACCTGCCGCGCATCGGACGGGCGCTGGCGGCGCCGGGCCGGATGGCGCTGTCCAACTATCTGGGGCAGTCGCTCATCTGCTCACTGATCTTCACGGGGTACGGTCTGGCGCTCGTGGACCGCGTCAGCCCGCCGGTGGAGGTGGTGATCGCGCTGGTCGTCTTCGTCGGTCAGGTCTTCCTCAGCCATTGGTGGCTCCGCGCGCACCGGTACGGGCCGGTGGAATGGCTGCTGCGCGCCGTGACGTACTGGAGCCGGCCAGGCCACCGGGGCGCGCATCAGAAGCCGGCGCGCGCCTGAGGCCCCCGATAGGGCAGCGTCCGGCTGTAGACCAGGTTGGTGGTGGTGCTGCCGAACTGGGCGAGCTCGTCCACGACCCGTTCGAGATGGGCCATGGAGGCCGCGGCCACCTTCAGCAGGTAGCAGTCGTCGCCGGTGGTGCGCAGGCATTCGAGGATCTCGGAGCGCTCATCGAGCAGCCGATGCAGCGGCTCGTGCCTGCTCCCGGGATACTTGAGCCGCACCACGGCGAGCACGGCGTAGCCGACCTTCTCCAGATCGACCTCGGCCCGATAGCCGGTGATGACGCCGACCGCCTCGAGCCGCTTGACCCGCTCGGTCGTCGCGGAAGAGCTGAGGTTGACCCGCCGCCCCAACTCGGCGAGCGCGACGCGCCCGTCCCTCTGGAGCTCGGCGATGATCGCCCAGTCCGTCGCGTCAAGGCTCTCGGTCATCGGCCCAAAATACCGGCAATTCCCCGGCCAATCGTCTTGTACGCAGGGAGAGCTCCCTTCCGGCCGACATGATCGATTGGCTAGCCTGCACGGGTGCGAATAGGCGTGAACGTCCCGAACTTCGGACCAGGCACCAACCCCGACGTCCTGCGCGGCTGGGCGCGGACGGTGGAGGGCCTCGGCTACGACCTGCTGATGCTGTCGGACCACGTGGTAGTGACGCCGGACGTGGCCGAGCAGTATCCGGCGCCGTTCTACGAGCCCTTCACCACGCTGGCCTGGCTGGCGGGCATCACCGAGCGGATCAGGCTCGGGACCACGGTGCTGATCATGCCGTACCGGCATCCGCTGCTCGTCGCCCGGATGGCCGCCAACCTCAACGACCTCAGCGGCGGACGACTGGTCCTCGGCGTGGGCGTGGGGTGGGCGCGGCAGGAGTTCGAGGCGCTCGGCATGCCGTTCCACCGGCGCGGGGCGCTGACCGACGAATATCTCGACGCGCTGCGCGCCGCCTGGGCGGACGACGCGGACTATCGCGGGGGACCGGTGCCGATCTGGATCGGCGGCAACAGCGACGCCGGCCTGCGCCGCGCGGTGCGCCTCGGCGAGACCTGGCACCCGCTGCGCAACACCCTGCCCTGGCTGCGCGAGGCCTTCGGCCGGCTCAAGTCCCTCGCCGACGAGCAGGGCCGCCCGATGCCCGCCCAGGCACCCCGCATCATCCTGCGGCTCACCACGTCCCCGATCACCGATCCCGACCGGCGCGCCGGTGAGGGCACGATCGAGCAGATCGTGGACGACCTCGAACAGCTACGTCTCCTCGGCGCGGACACCGTCGTCCTCGACCCCTTTGAGGGCGACCCACAGGAGACACGTCACCCCGAGGTGGCCTGGCGCGCTCTCGCGGCCGTAGCCGCCTCCTGGGACCTCGCCGCGAGCCGCCCACGAACGGCCATAGCCACCTCCTGAGGCCTTCACGCGAACCACCCACGAACGGAGCAGCCATGACACATGACGACGAGCAGTTCCTGCGCCGGGCCATCGGACTGGCCGCCAAGGCGCGGGCGGCGGGCAACCCGCCCTTCGGGTCGCTCCTGGTGGGGCCGGACGGCGACGTGCTCGCCGAGGACGTCAACACCTCCATCAGCGACGCCGACATCACCGCGCACCCCGAGCTGAAGCTGGCCCGCTGGGCGGCCCGTGAGCTCAGCCCCGAGGCCGCGGCGACCACCGTCATGTACACCAGCTGCCAGCCCTGCGGCATGTGCACGGGCGCCATCGAGCGGTCGGGGCTCGGGCGGGTGGTGTTCGCGCTGTCCAGCGAGCAGCTCGGCGGGCTCAAGCCACCCGCGGGGAACACCGGGGCACGACTCGAAGGACCGGCGCTGTACGACGAGGCGCGGGCGCCGGTCGAGGGCTACTACGTCTAGTACTCATATTTCACCAACAAGCCCAGTAAAGCCGCGCAAACCGCACTGTCGTCCGCCAGGATGATCAAAGCGGGCACATCGGCGCCGATGTGCCCGCTTGACGCATGGGGAAGGATGGATAGTGAGGTTACGACTGTTCACCGCGGCACTGGCCGGTGCCGCGCTGGTGACCCAGCTCGCCGGAGCGGCATCAGCCCAGTCAGCGCAGGCAGCCCCATCGACCGCGATCGATTGGGCGGAATGTGGCACCACGTACAAGGGCGAGTGCGCCACCATCAAGGTGCCGATGGACTACGCGAAGCCCGGCGGCCCGACGATCGACCTGGCCATCGGCAGGTTGAAGGCACTCGACCCGGCCAAGCGGCAGGGCGTGTTGTTCGTGCACCCGGGTGGTCCCGGTGGGTCCGGCCTCAACGCGTACATCATGGGCCGCGGCATCCCCGACGACAGCCCGCTGCGCCAGTACTTCGACATCGTCAGCGTGGACCCCCGCGGAGTCGGCAGCAGCACGCCCATTCTGTGCAGCGAGGACGTGGTCAACGAGACCCCGCTCACCTACCCGGCCAACGAGGCGGAGTATCAGAACTGGCTGGCCTTCAACGCCAAGCTGTCGAAGGACTGCCGCGAGCGCACGGGCCCGCTGTTCGACCACGTCGGCACCACCAACGTGGTGCGCGACGTGGACTCGATCCGCGCGGCGCTCGGCGAGCGCCAGATCAGCTTCTTCGCGATCTCCTACGGCACGCAGGTCGGCCAGCAGTACGCCGAGATGTTCCCGAAGAACCTGCGCGCGATGGCCATCGACTCCAACATGGACCACAGCATCACCTCGGCCTACCAGTACATGAAGACCGCCACCGAGGACCTCGAAGGCTCCTATCAGGCGTTCGCGAAGTGGTGCGGCGAGACGGCGGCCTGCGCGCTGCACGGCCAGGACGCCACGGCGGTCCTGGACGGCCTGCTGGCCAAGGCCAGGGCCGGCGCCCTGAAGGACCCGGAGACCGGCGACGTGATCTCGGACGAGCAGCTCCGGATCGAGGTGTTCGAGCCGATGTACCGGCCGTGGACGGGCTTCTTCCCGCTGGCCGAGCGGCTGAAGGCGCTCGCGGCCCGCCAGGCGGACCAGCAGGTCGCGGACAAGCCGGTGGCGTCGGAATCGGCGGAGGCGAAGTCGACGGCCAGGGCCGCGGCCGAGGCCGCGCCGTCGACCGCCGAGGGCGTCAACTACGCCTACCCGGCCATCTGGTGCTCCGACTGGAAGTGGAACGTCAGGGGCTTCGCCGAACTCGACGCCTACAAGCGCCGTCTCAAGGCCATCGCCCCGCACACCGAGCTCTCCCCGTTCTGGACCGACGTGATGTCCTGCCTCAACTGGCAGGGCAGGACGTCCAACCCGCAGCACCGCCTCAAGATCAGCGGCACCCCGCCGATCCTGGTCGTCAAGGCGAAGGATGACGTGGCAACCCCGGCGGCCTGGAACTACGCCGCCGCACGGCAGATCCCGCGCTCGGTCGTCCTGGAGTATGACGGCGTCGGCCACGGCCAGTTCCGCAACAGTACCTGTGCCCGCGACTACATCGAGAAATATCTGATCAACCGCACCATGCCCGCGCCGGGAACGCACTGCGCCACGCAATTCCCGACGGAACCGCCCGCGACGACGCTGTCCCCGCAGGACTCCCCGCTGTCCATCACGGGCCGCCCGGTCCACTGACGGCGAGCTGACCGGTGGTGTGTCCCCTGGAGGTGTCAGGGGACACACCACTTCGGCGTCCTAGCCGGGTCCCCTGAGGTAGCCGGGCGTGAACTCCACCGGCAGGGCGGTCAGGGCGCGCAGCCGGAAGGACGGCCGCCAGACGAGCTGCTCGGCGGGCACCGACAGCGCCATGTCCGGGAGCCGGTCCAGCAGCACCTCGACGGCCGTGTAGGCGATGACCTCGGCGAGCTCCGGCGCCGGGTGCGGGCAGCCGTGCTCGCCGTGGCCGAAGGACATGTGCGCGTGGTTGCCGGCGGAGCCACCATAGGAGTCCGGCCGCACCTGCGGGTCGGCGTTCGCGGCGGCGAGACCGATGATGAGCGCGTCACCGGCCCGGATGCGCTGCCCGCCCAGCTGAGTGTCGTGCGCCGCCCAGCGGCCCAGGCTGTTCTGGGCGGGCGAGTCCTCCCACATGACCTCGTTCAGGGCCTGACTGGCACTGCGGCGGCCGCCCGACAGGGTCACGGCGAACCGTTCATCGGTCAGCATCAACCGCAGGGTGTTGCCGATCCAGTTGGCGGTCGGCTCCTGGCCCCCGCTCATCAGGATGACCAGGTCCTGGGCGATCTCCTCATCACTGAGCCCCGCGGGATGGGCCAGCAGGCGTGAGGGCAGGTCCGGGCCGGGGCGCTCGCGTTTGGTGGCGATCAGCCGCTGCATCGCGGTCGTGACTCGTCCGTACGCCTCCGCGGATTCCGGGCCGACGTTCAGCACCGTGGTCACGTCGGCCACCAGGCGGGGCGTCTCCGCCTCCGGCAACCCGAACATCGTGACCATGGACAGCAGCGGCATCGGCTGAGAGTAATGCGCGATCAGGTCGGCCCGGCCGTGGCCGGTGAACGCGTCGATCAAGCTGTCGGAGACCCTCTCGCACTGCGATCTCAGCTCGAACTGGTCGACGGAGGCGAGGGCGTCGCTGAGGGCGCCGGCCCGCCGCTGATGCTCGGCGCCTTCGGTGAACAGAATGGACGGCTGGTAGCCGACGAACGCCATCAGCGGCCAGTCCGGCGGGATGCGGTCCCAGGCGTTCCACCGGCGGGAGTCGCGGCCGAACAGCTGCGGATTGCTCAGGACGTAGCGCAGCTCGCGGTAGCCGACCACCAGCCAGGCGGGGACATCGCCCTCCATCAGGACCGGGACGACGGGCCCGTGCAGCTTGCGCATGTCCCGGTACAGCTGCTGCGGATCCTCCTGGAACTGGGGCCCGTACATCCGGATGGGCTCGGGTGTGTAGTGGGAATCGGTCATCGGGTAACCCCCCTGGCGGAGGACATCGCGTGGAGGTGGTTGACGAGGGCGATCAGCACGGCCTTGCTGGAGTCGCGTTGACGGGCGTCACAGTCGATCAGCGGAACCTCTTCGGACAGGTCCAGCGCCTCCCGGATCTTCTCCAGGGGATGCTTCGGCTCGTCGAAGTTGTTGCGCGCGACGATGAACGGCATTCCGTGGTGTTCGAGCCGGTCGATGGCGTACCACGAGTCGGCCAGGCGGCGGGCGTCCACCAGGACGACCGCTCCCAGCGTCCCGGAGAACAGCCGGTCCCACAGGAACCAGAACCGGTCCTGGCCGGGCGCCCCGAACAGGTAGAGCACCATCTGATCGTTCAGGCTGATGCGGCCGAAGTCGAAGGCCACCGTGGTCGTGGTCTTGGTCTGTACGCCGCTCGCGTCGTCGATCCCCATGCCTGCCTGGGTCATCGTCTCTTCGGTGCTCAGCGGCCGGATCTCGCTGACCGAGCGGACCATGGTCGTCTTGCCCACGCCGAACCCGCCGACGACCACGATCTTGAGACCGGTGGTCATCGTGCTCCGTAGCGGTGTACGGCCGGGTGGGTCAGAGGTTCTGAAGTCCAACAAGCACCTGCTCCAGGATTTCGGGATCGGGCAGTTGCGCCTTGGCGGGAGCCTTGGGCGGATGGCGGGCGGTGATGCGTCCGGTGTCCAGCAGGTCGCACAGCAGGATCCGTACGACGCTGACGGGCAGTCTCAGCGCCGAGGAGATCTCCACGACCGCCATCGGCTGGCGGCACATCTGGAGGATCTTGACGTGCTCGGACTGCATGCCGGGGGTCGGATCGCACTCGCTCACGATCAGTGTGACCACGTCCATGGCACTCTCGTCCGCGCGACTGCGCCCCCCGGTGACCGTGTACAGCCGGTCCGGGTCCTCGCTGGCCACTCGCCGCGAGATCATAGCGAGCGGCTGCTCTGCTGGGGTTCGCGCGGCGGGGCGGTCAGATACTCCCCGAGCTGCTCGACCAGTTCGTTCATGTTGTGACCGATGATGCCGGGGTCGGCGTCATCGCTCGCCACGACGGCGAGGTGGGCGCCTTCTCCCGCTTCCACGATGAACAGCAGCCCGCCGTGGAACTCCGTCATCGACTGCCGCAGCCCGCCGGAACCGTCGCCGAACTCCATCGACGCCCCGTGGGCCAGGCTCTGGATGCCCGAGGCGATGGCGGCCAGTTGATCGGCCCGGTCCACCGACAGCCCGTGGGTGTGGGAGAGCTTGAGGCCGTCCTTCGACAGCACCAAGACGTGCCGGGTCTGCGGTGTCCTCTCCAGGAGGTTCTCCAGCAGCCAGGCGAGGTCGCGGTCTGAGGTTCTCATCGAGA
The DNA here is from genome assembly GCF_050942315.1 of Nonomuraea sp. CA-143628. NCBI lineage: Bacteria > Bacillati > Actinomycetota > Actinomycetes > Streptosporangiales > Streptosporangiaceae > Nonomuraea > Nonomuraea sp. CA-143628. The sequence goes on along the minus strand of NZ_CP192072.1, from coordinate 2,742,690 downwards.
GTCTGGGACGGTCATCCGGCGTCGCCGGACGAGCAGCCCTCCCTCCAATCTGTAAGTTGGTCACCGGGTGTCGTCTTTCGGGCCTTCTGCTGCCGGGCCCTCTGCTTGCGGGTGTTCGACTTCCTGGCCCGCCGCGCCGGCGCCGGTCCCGCGGCTGGCTTGGCGAAAAGCGCTGAATCTCGCTCCGGCCTCGGAGAGGGACGGCTTGGGCCGCGCCGGAGCCTGCTCGGGCACGGGGGCCGCGGACGTCGCCGCCGCGAGTGTCTGACCGCGCCGTCGCCTGGGCAGCTCGCCATCCGCGACGGGGTCGGCCTTCGCGGCGTCGGCCCGCACGGGGACGGGGGCCGAGGTGGCCCGGCGGGCGGCCGGGACGCTCGGCCTACGCGGGGCCTCCACCTGGGGAGCCGGCGCGGGCTGGGTGACCAGTTTCTGCGGGATCATGACCACCACTCCGGTGCCCCCGCGTGAGGACGGCCTGAAGGAGACGGTCAGACCGTGCTTGCGAGCCAGGCAGCCCACGACCGCCAGGCCCAGTCGCGTACCGGACAGCGTCGTCAGGTCCAGGGGCTCGGACGAGACGGCCTGCCGCGCGCGGTTCAGCGCCACGGCGCTCATGACCAGACCGCAGTCCTCGATGGTGATCACGATGCCCGTGCTCACCTCTTCGACGTACACGTGCACCTCCTCGGAAGGAGGCGAGAAGCTGGTGGCGTTGTCCATCAGCTCCGCGAGGGCGTGCATGACGCCCTCGGCGGCGTGCCCGGCGATCGCGACGGTGCTGGCCGAGTGCACCCGAACCCGCTGGTAGGCGCTGATCCGGCCCACCGCGCCGCGCATGATGCTCTCCATCACGATCGGCTTGGTCCAGCGCCGCCCGGAACGCGCACCGGTCAGCACGGCGATGCTGTCGGCCAGCCGGCCCGCCTGGGCGGTGCTGTGGTCCAGCCTCAGCAGGTCCCCGAGGACCTTCTCGTCATGCCGGTCCTCCATCTCCCGCAGATCGGCCAGCATGCTGGTCGCCAGTGCCTGCACCCGGCCGGCGGCGTTGGCGCAGGCCGACATCGCGGCCGCGCGCATCCTGTCCCCTCTGCCGACCTCCTGCGCCAGCGTCCACAGGATGCGCTGCTGAGCCAGGTCGGCGGGCCTGGGCACCTCGGCGAGCGCGGTGTCGACCGACGCCCCGTCACGCAACCTCTTCACCAGCGCGGGCAGTGTGTGGTCGGCCAGTTGGGAGAGGTCCGCCTCCCTCATGGCGAGCCGGTCACGCAGCAGGCTCGCCTGCTGCCGGCCGTACAAGCCATAGGTGATGGCGGCGCACAGCAGCAGGGCGGCTATGCCCAGGCACCAGGCCACGAGCGTCCGCCCCTCGACCGGCGCCTCGGCCACGGCCCATACGCACGCGACGCCGGCCACGACGGCGACGCCAAGCGGTACGAGCAGGGCCCGACGGTGAACAGGTATGTGAGTTGCTGACATCAAGTCCTCGTCGGAGGTCAGAAACATACGGCCTGGAAGTCTTGATCGGATTGTAGTGGAATCTTCGCTTTGCGTGGGCACTTGGTCACCAATTGCGGCCATTGTCGCCTGCCCTGCCCAATAGTCGAGCTGCTTGAGCATGGGCGCCGGATCTGACAACAGATCTTGCTGGGTGTGGAGTATGCCGGATTAGTAGGCTCCCGGCTACTGAGCGGCGGCCGCGCTTCGACATCCGCGGTTGTTGATCATGGCACAGTTGGCCGAGCCGGGGGTGGCGTTCACAGGACCGGGCCTGGGCGGTTCCCCGCCCAGGCCCGGTGAATTGTCGGGTCAGTACGCGCCATGCACCCCGAGGTCACTTCGTTTCGGCCGGAGCCGGATCCGGTCCGAACGCCGTACCGGTTCCAGGTCGATCCGGCGCACCCCCTCCGGAACATGCCGCAGGTCATGGGTGATGAGCAGCGTCGTCCGCCCCTCCATCAACCGGCGCAACGGCACCATCACCCGCTCGGCCGTGACCACGTCCAGCCCGGTCATCGGCTCGTCCAGCACCAGCACCGGCGTGTCACGCAGGATCGCGCGGGCGATGGCCAGGCGCTGGCGCTGGCCGCCGGACATGAGGCGGCCCCGCTGACCGATGGGCGTGTCGTACTTCTGGGGCAATGTCTGGATGAAATCGTGTACGTCGGCCAGCTCGGCCGCCAGAATCACGGCGGCGTCGTCGGCACCCGGTGAGCCGTAGGCGATGTTGTCGCGCACCGTGCCGGAGAACAGGAGGTTCTCCTGGTGCAGGAGCGTGATGGTGTCGCGCAGCGACGATCGGGTCAGGTCGCGCAGGTCCACCCCGTCCAGAAGGATGCGGCCGGTGTTCGGGTCGTAGAAACGCAGGAGCAGCTTGGCGAGCGTGGACTTGCCCGCACCGCTGGCTCCGGTGCAGACGACGAGTTCCCCCGGTTCGATCACGAACGACAGCTCGCGCAGTGTCGCCCTGATCCGCTTGGGGTACGTGAAGCCGACCCGCGAGAACTCGATCCGCCCCCTGCTGCGCCCGACCACCGGCACGGCGGTGGGACGGTCCACGACGGTCGGACGTACGGAGAGGACCTCCATGACGCGGTCCGAACCGGCGGCGGCCTCCGAGACGGTGAGGGCCAGCTGGCCCAGACCCTGGACCGCGGGATAGAGATAGGCGAGGTAGGCGGCGAAGGCGAGCAGACCACCGAGCGTGAGGCGGTCCTGGGTGATCTCCCAGGCGCCGAAGCCCAGGATGACGATCAGGCAGATGGTCTCCAGCACCTGTACGGCGGGGCCGTAGAGGCCGGAGAGCCACGCCTGGGACAGGTTCGCGCGCAGCCAGGTGCGGCCTTCGCGGTGCAGGTGCCTGGCCTCGGTCTCCTGCTGGTTGTAGGCCTGGACGAGCGACTGGTTGGACAGGCTCTCCTCGATGACGCTGTTCATGGTGCCGTTGCTGGTCCGCTCGCGGGCCGCCGCGTTCCTGAACCGGGACGCGAAGAGCTTGGAGACCACCAGGAACGCCGGGATCAGCGCGAACGTGACCAGCGCCAGGTCCCATCTGATGATGAACGCCGCGCCGGCGAAGAAGATCACGCTGGCCACGGTGGTGAACATCTTGACCAGGCCGGAGCCGACGAGCTCCTCGATGGCCTCGATGTCGTCGGTGAGCCGGGCCATCAGGTCGCCCGTGCGGCGGTTCTCGAAGAAGTCGGGTGTGAGGGTCTGGACGTGGCCGAAGACCCGGTCGCGGAGCTTGAGGAGGAAGCGTTCCGCGCCCGCGGCGGTGATGTACGCACCGGCGAAGGAGACGAGACCGGCCAGAACCGCCAGGCCGAGCCAGGCGGCCGCGGGGGCCCAGAAGGCGCCCAGGTCCCGTTCGCTGAGGACCTTGTCGGTGATGTAGCCGAACAGGGCGATCGCGGCGACCTCACACAGCGCGGCCAGGATCGCGAACACGACCCCGGCCGCGAACAGCGCCCTGACGCCGCGGGTGTCCGGCCAGAACGCCCGGAAGGTGTTCCGGATGGACACCGTCGGCGCCAGGGGCGGGGCGGAGAGTGAGAGCCGTTGGGAGACCCGACGGCTCTCAGGTGGCACCTCTTCTACCACCACCACCGCCTGCGCCAGCCGCCACCGCAGCCGCCGCCGCATCCACCCCACCAGCGCCGCCGACCACAACCGCGACGGCCCCATCCCCACCAGTCGCTACGGTGAGCCGGGAAGAGCTTACCGAGAGTCATGATTCCCCCCTGTGCCAGTAGCACTATTTCGGCTTTCAAAATAGGACGCTAGCACCCAAATGGTGAAAAATCAGGGCTTGGGGGCGTTCTTTGATCGGATTTGACCGGTGCTCATGGAAAAGATCTGCGCATGTGTGATATGTAAATCAGCGATAAAGCGCTCACATCCCGCCCCATACCAGAACCCCGCTGGGACCTGGGCAAACCCAAGCCGACGCCTCGATCACCACAGAAGTGGAAAAGCGGTTTGACGTTTCTCTGTCCGCCGCAAGTCGCCCTAGGCAATGGAATTCCGGGGGACGGCAACGATTGTTCCGAAGAATGGTGAGAGAAGGGCTCCGCCCGCCCGCCCGAGCAGACCAACGGAGCCCTTGACCGGCCTCAGGCGCCGCGTCCCGCCCACTGGATCTCGTACGGCTTCAAGGTCACCCGCTTGCCGTCCACGGTCGCGGTGACGCTCGTGTCGGCCGTGTTGACCATGACCATCTGCCGCTCCTGCCCCAGCGTCTTGATGCGCTGGTCGGAGGTGGTGACCGGATCCAGTTTCACCCCGGCGGGGAACCACTTCGCGAACCCGCTCAGCAGCCCCGCCATCGGCAGTTCCTGGCCCGTGCCGGACGACCAGAGGCAGCCAGGGCACTCCGTCCCGTCCTTCTGCTCCGGGTTCCAGTAGAGCGCCGTCGTCACGCCGCTCCTGGCGAACTCCATCAGCGTCGTGGCCTGTACGGCGGTGCGCTTGTCCTCGCTCCAGCCGGAGTTGGTGGGCTCGACGTACCACTCGGCCCACCACACCGGCATGTCGTTGCTCTTCTGCCTGAGCCAGGCGGTGACCGCGCCGAACTTGGCCTGGGCCGCGAAGTCGTCCGGGACGTTGGCCTTGTCGTTGGTCATCGAGGCGCCGTCGACCACGATGAAGTCGGCGCCCTTCTTGTGCTCGATCCAGTATTCGATCGCGTCGAGCGCGCGCTGGTCGACCGTGCCCCAGGGACCGCTGAGCTCCGAAGGGCCGCTGCCGGAGTTGGTCTCGACCGGGATGTACGGGCCGCCGACCTGGATGTCGCCGTTCACCTTCTTCAGCGCCGCGTAGACCTTGTTGTAGAGCTCGGTATAGCCCTCGGCGTCCCAGCGGTTCGTGGACGGGTTCCAGAAGCCCTTGAACTCGTTCCACACCATGAAGTACTTCACCGTCGGATACTGCCTGGCGATCCGCGCGGCGAGCTTGGCGTAATCATCGAAATGCTCACGCTTGGGGGCGACCGTGTGGTTCTTGGACCAGTCCGTACGGCCGGCCTGACCGCCCTTCATCCAGTCGGGCGCGCAGCACAGCGTGATGACCGGGACGGCCCGCGAGGAGGCCATGAGCTTCAGCCGCCGGTCGAGGTCCCGTAAGTTGTACTGGTCCGGGCTCGGCTCCGGGTTGCCCACGCCCCAGCCCATGATGTGCTGGTTCTGCAGCATGGGGACGCGGCCGAGGATGTTCTTGGCCTGCTCGGTGATCTCGCGGGGCACGTTGTCGGCGCTGTACTGGGTGTGGGTGACGCCCCAGCGCGGCCAGTCGTCCAGGGCCGGCGGCTGCTCCAGTGTGGGCGGCGGCTCACTCGGCTGGGTCTGGGCGACCTCGCCGCCCTTGTACTCGTCGCGGGGGCCGCCCCGCGTGCCCGCGTACACCATGATCGCCGCGACGAGCGCGACCGCGAGGATCCCGACGCCCAGCGCGATCGGCCATGGCGGCCGTCTGCGTGCGTGTTTGCCATCGGTGGGAATCACGGTGCCTCCACCCTCGCGCGTAGACAAGGGCCGGGACGCCTCTCCCAGCCCTTCTCACGGTATATATCAGTACTTGCAAGGGACTTGCGGTCGATCAAGGGGCCGGCGGGCGCTGCCCTCCAGCCGGTCCGGGGACTCCCGCATAACGGTACGGCACTGGCTGCCTTCCCGGTTGCACGATGAGGAGCGTGCCCGGTTCGTCGGCGTAGAAGGCGCTTTCGACGGCCGCGGCGACATCGGCGGCACTCAGCAGCGGGAACCCCGCGTTGACGAACATCTCGCGCGCTCCCGCCACCAGCGGTGTGTCCGTGAACCCCGGGCAGACCGCGCCGATCCGGACCCGCTCCTTGGCCAGCGGCGCGGCCAGCGCCCTGACGAGCCCCACCACGGCGTGCTTGGTCATCGTGTACACAGGGTCACCGGCGAAGCCGACGAGCCCGGCCAGCGACGAGGTGACCACGATCGCGCCGCCGCCCGAGCGCTTGAGCAGCGGCAGGCAGGCGGCGACGCCGAAGACCACGCCGTCCACGTTCACCCCGACGACCTGGCGATAGCGCTCGACGTCGAACGCCGCGAGATCCACCCCGCCCGAGATCCCCGCGTTGAGGTGCACCAGGTCGAGCCGGCCGTAGGTCTCCTCGGCGAGCGCGACGGCCTGCCGCGAAGCCTCCTCGGTGCCGACGTCACCGGCCAGCCAGACGCCGCCGACCTCCTTCGCCAGGCGCTCGGCCCCTTCGGCGTCGAGGTCGAGGAGGACGCACTTGGCCCCGCCCGCCGACAGCCGCCGCGCCACCGCGGCGCCGATGCCGCTCGCCGCTCCGGTGATCAGTGCCACAGTGCTCATGTGCGCTCCTCAGGGGCTCATGCTCGGGCGGTTCACGGGTCGGGCCGTTCACGCTCAGGGGTTCACGGGCTGGTCCAGCATGCGGTGCGCGCGGGCGATGAGCGCGGGTACGGCGGAGCCGATGTTCTCGAAGCCCTCACCCACGGTCTTACCCTGCCGGAAACGGGCGTGGATACCTTCCACGATGACCGCGAGCTTGAAGTTCCCGAACGCCACGTAGAACGGAAGGTCCGAGATGTCGCGGCCGGAGACCTTCGTGTAGTGGGCGGCGAACTCGGCGGCGTTGAGGAACCCGGGGGTGAGCGTCACATCTCCGGCCACCGGGATCCCCGCCCGCTCCTCGTCACCGGAGTCCTGCCAGTAGGTGAGCGTGAGCCCCAGGTCGGCCAGCGGGTCGCCCAGGGTGGACATCTCCCAGTCGACCACGGCCAGGATCTCGGGCGGACCGGGCGCCAGCCGTACGAGCGTGTTGTCGAGGCGGTAGTCACCGTGCACGAGCGTGCTGGCCGAGCGGGCCGGCATGCACGCGCGGAGGCGCGTGACCAGGCGGTCGTACTCCGGCAGGTCGGCCGTCTTCGAGCGGTCCCACTGCTGGCACCACCGGCCGAGCTGCCTGGCCAGGTAGCCGTCGGGGCGGCCGAAGTCGCCGAGACCGATCTCCTGGTAGTCGACGGCGTGGATGGCGGCCAGCACCTCGGCCAGCCGCTCCGCCAGCCGCCGCGTCTCGGCGGGCGCGGGCTCGCCGAGCTGCTCACGGGTCCTGGCGGCCAGGCCGTCCACGTACCCCATCAGGTAGAACGGCGCTCCGATGACCTCCTCGTCGGCGCAGAACGCGACCGGCTCCGGCACCGGGACCGGCGTCCCGGCCAGCGCGGAGATGACCCGCCACTCGCGCCGCATGTCGTGCGCGGTGGGCAGCACGTGACCGAGGGGCGGGCGGCGCAGCACCACCCGGCGTTCGCGGGTCTCGATGAGGTACGTGAGGTTCGACCTGCCGCCGGAGATCAGGGAGACGGACAGGGGTTCGCCCGCGTCGGGCACGTTCGCGCCCATCCAGCCGAACAGCCGGGGCCGGTCAATCCCAGGTACGGTCATGCACACACATTAGAACGTCACTCTGTCCTGAACGCTAGCTGAGAGTTGTGTAACGTTCCGGAGCTGCGGAGACGACCATCATGCGAGACCATTTACCCTGGGTATACACAGCTACCTCCAAACTAACTGAAGGTATGCCGAACGTAGGAGCCCATGCGCGTCACACTTGCTCACCCTCGCGAGCTGGGAGCACCTGAGCTGAGCCGATGGCGGGCTCTTCAGGAGGGGCACGCGGCCTTCGACAATCCGTTCCTGTCCCCCGAGTTCACGATCACGGTCGGTGAGCTGCGCGACATGGTCCGTGTCGCGGTGCTCTACGACGGGCCCGACATCGTGGGGTTCTTCCCGTTCGAGCGCCATCCGATGGGCATCGGCAAGCCGGTGGCCGCCGGGCTCACCGACGCGCAGGGCCTGGTCCACGCCAAGGACCTGGAGATCGACCCACGCCGGTTGATCAAGCAGTGCGGGCTGTCGGTCTACGAGTTCGACCACCTGGTCGCGGGTCAGCCGCTGATCTCCGGGCGGCACGAGCGCCACCCGTCGCCGATCATCGACCTGCGTGAGGGGCACGGCCCCTACACCGAGTTCCTGCGCCTGCACTCCGGCAAGACGTACAAGACCACCCTGGCCAAGTCGCGCAAGCTCCAGCGCGACGTCGGGCCGATCCGCCACGACTACGCGACCACCGACCCGGCGCCGCTGCACACTCTGCTCGGCTGGAAGACCGACCAATACCGGCGCACGGGGCGCACCGACCGGTTCGCCCAGCAGTGGATCGTCGAGCTGGTCGAGCGGCTGCTGGCCACGCAGACCGAGGGCTTCGCCGGGGTGCTCGACATGATCTACGTGAACGACCTGCCGATGGCCGGGCATTTCGGTCTCCGCACGCGCACCACGCTCGCGGGCTGGTTCCCGGCCTACGACACCCACTACGCCAAATACTCCCCCGGCCTCATCCATCACCTGGCGATGGCCGAGCAGGCCGCCGGTTCCGGCATCCAGGTGATCGACATGGGCCGGGGCGAGAAGGAGTACAAGGAGAAGCTCAAGAACGGCGAGTTCCAGGTGGCCGAAGGGCGGGTCGCCACGGTCGGCGCCGCCTCGGCCGTCCACTGGCTGCTGCGGGTGCCCGTGCGCAAGACGCGGGCCACCGTGCTGGCCAACCCGCTGCTGCACAGGACGGCCGACCGGGCGCTGAAGACGTTCGGGAGACTCCGCACGGCCCTCCAGTCGTGAGGGCGATCGCCGAACGCACCGGGCGTCACTGCCTGCTGCTCCCCTCCAACCGTCTCGGCCTCTACCTCGCGCTGCGTCACTGGTGCACGCCGGGCCAGCGGCTGCTCATGTCGCCGATCTCCGCCGACGAGATCCTCTTCCTGGTGCTGGCGGCGGGCCTGCGCCCGGTGATCGCGCCGCTGTCGCGCCGTGACGGCAACATCGACGCCACCCGCGTCAACCTCGGCCAGGTGGACGCCGTCCTGACCACCAACCTGTACGGCCTGCCGGACACCGTGTCCGCCTTCACGGGAAAAATCCTGATCGAGGATGTCGCCCACGCCATGGAGACCAGCGTGGCCGGCCGCCCCCTCGGCACGTTCGGCCAGGCCGGAGTCTTCAGCCTGTCCAAGCATCCGGGGGCCGGTTCGGGCGGGGTCCTCGCGGTGGAGAGCCTGGCGGACCTGCGCGCGCTCGAACGGGCCCGCGACGCGCTGCTGGAGCCGGGCGCCTTCCGCGCCGAACTGCTGGCCGTGACCACCTCGATGGCCCGCCAGGCCGCCCTCCGGCTCGACCTGGTCCGGCCCGCGCTCCGGCTCTCGCGCCTGCTGGGCATGGAGGAGTCGCGGGAGGGCTACCGCATCTCGCTGCGGCCCGACGAGCTCGCGGCGGCCATGAAGCAGGTGCCGTCGCTGCCGCCGTTCGATCCGTGGGTCCGCGCCGATCTGCACGACTACCGCGCCCGGAGAGGGGCGCTCGCCCGCTGGTACCAGTCGAGGCGGCTGGCCAAGGTGCCCGGGGAGCGGGCCCGCCGGTTGGCGGGGGTGCGCTCGCTGGCTGAGCTGCCGTCGGTGGCGGCGGGCGTACGGGATCAGGTCGACCAGCCGTTGTTCCGGGTGCCGCTGCTCGTGCGCGACCGGGACGCGGCCATCGCCGCGCTGGAGCGGCGCGGGGTGGTGACGGGCTACCTCTACGACCCGCCGTACGACGACTATGCGCCCGCCTTCACCGACCCCTCCCCCGATCCGGGCCCGGCCCGCTGGTGGGCCCGCCACGCCCTGCCCGTCGACCCGGTCTACGCCGCCCGCTCCCTGCCGATCCTGCGCGAGCTCGAGCCCGCCTGAGACGGCTATGCGCCGGTGGCCGAGCTACGGGTGAGTGGCTGGGCTTCGCGCCGGCGGCTGGGGCTACCCGCCGGTGGCCGCGCGGATCAGCTCGGCCACCGTCCGGCAGCCGCGCCTGACCTCGGCCAGCGTGGCCGAGCCGTACCCGATCACCAGGCCGTGCAGGCGCTCGGTGCCGTAGTGGTGGCGGGCGGTGGAGTCGAGCAGCACGCCCTGCCGCCGCGCGGCGGCGACCAGCCCGGTGACCGTTTCGAGCGGCAGCTCCGCCACCAGGTGCAGACCGGCCGTGTCGCCGCGCAGGCGGCACACCGGGCCCAGGATCTCGACGATCGCGCCGCGCCTGCGGGCGTACTCCAGGCGCATCCTGCGCAGGTGACGGTCGAGGTCGCCGCGCTCCAGGAGGGTCGCGACGGCCTGCTGGACCGGGCCGCTGGTGCGGTCGGAGATCGAGCCGCGGATGGCGGCGATCCGGTCGAGCAGCTCGGGCGAGCCCACCAGCCAGCCGACGCCGATGTCGGGGGCGAGCGTCTTCGAGAGCGTGCCGAGCAGGACGACGCGCGAGGGGTCGAGGCCGTAGAGGGCGGGCAGCGGCGCGACGTCGTAGCGGAACTCGGCGTCGTAGTCGTCCTCCACGATGATCGCGCCGGTGCTCCTGGCCCAGGCGAGCAGCCGTTCCCTGCGCGGGATCGGCAGGCGCCCGCCGAGTGGGTACTGGTGGGCCGGCGTGGTGTAGAGGACGCGGAGGTCGTCGGGGAGCGCCTCGACGATCACGCCCTCCTCGTCGACGGGACACGGCACGACCTTCGCGCCCCTGGCCCCGAACACCGTACGCGCCACGTGATAGCCGGGATCCTCGACGCCCGCCCGGCCGCCCTCACGCAGCAGCGCGAGCGCGCACAGGTCGAGGCCGTTGCCGGTGCCCCTGGTGACCAGGACGTTCTCGGGGCCGACCGTCACGGCCCTGGCCCGCCGCAGGTGGTCGGCGAGCAGTTCGCGCAGGTACGGCAGGCCGTACGGGTCCGGGTGGTCGCCAGGAGGCAGGTCGGCGGCCCTGCGCCAGGCCCGCTTCCAGGCCGCGCGGTCGTAGTCGCGCACCCAGGGAGTGCCGGGGGTCAGGTCGATCATCCGCTCGGCCGGTGGGCGCGGCGGCGGCTCGGGCGCGGCCGGCGGCTCGACGGCCAGGTGTGACGCCTCCAGCGCGGCCACGAACGTGCCGGAGCCGTGCCGCCCCTCCAGCCACCCCTCCGCGTACAGCTGCTGGTACGCCTCCGTGACCACGGTCCTGCTCACGCCGAGCTGCTCCGCGAGCCCGCGCGAGGACGGCAGGCGCTCTCCCGGCGCGAGCGTCCCGGCCAGCATGGCCCGGCGCAGCCAGCCGGTGAGCTGTGCCGAGAGCGGGACGCCCGACTCCCTGGACAGGGATACAGGCAGGTCGACGAGGGTGCGCACGAAAGTGGTCTCCGGGAAGCGGTCATTAGTGGCCCTACAGGCTATGTCCACTTTCTCATTACCGTGGCCCCATGCTCTCCACCACACCCCGCACCAAGCTCGGCCGCTCCAAGGAGCGTGGCAGCAGCGACAGGAACGACCTGTACGAGGTGCTCGACGCCGGGCTGATCTGCCACCTGGGTGTGGTGGTCGACGGCCACCCCATGGTGGTGCCCACCGGATACGGGCGCCTGGGCGAGACCCTCTACCTGCACGGCTCCACCGGCGCGCGGTCACTGCGCGCGAGCGAGGGCACGGACGTGTGCGTCACCGTCACCCACCTCGACGGCATCGTGCTGGCCCGGTCGATCTTCCACCACTCCGTCAACTACCGTTCCGCGATCATCTACGGTCGCGCGCGGCTGCTGACGGACCCGGAAGAGCGGCTGGCCGGGCTCCGCGCGGTGTCCGAGCAGCTCGCGCCGGGCCAGTGGGACTACGTCAGGGAGCCGTCGCCCAAGGAACTGGCCGCGACGGCCGTGCTGGCCCTGTCGCTCGAAGAGGCGTCGGTGAAGATGCGGAGCGGCGTTCCTCTGGACGAGGAGGAGGACTACGAGCTGCCCGTCTGGGCCGGGGTTCTGCCGCTCGTGACGTCCTGGGGGGAGCCTGTGCCGGATCCGGTACTCCCAGAAGGTATCGACGTACCTGTTCACATCCGCGGCCGGAGGTAGTTCCATAAATCAGGAACCACCTGGCAAACTTCTCTCCTTGATCACACGTCTCATCAGGTGGGCCCAACTCCTGATGGGGGATGGCGATGGAGTGGAACGCTCCTGGTTATACGGAGATCAAGCAGCTCGGGGCGGGCGGTAGCGGCCGAGTCGTGCTCGCGGTGCACGATGAGACCGGCGTCAAGGTCGCGATCAAATACCTGTCACAGCGGTTACTCGGCGACTCGGTGGCCCTGGCCAGGTTCCAGTCGGAGGCGCGGCTGCTGACCACGCTGCGCGACCAGAACATCGCCACGCTGTGGGAGTACATCCAGGACGGCTACGGCGCGGCCATCGTGATGGAGCTGGTCAACGGCGTGTCTCTGCGAGCGCTGCTGCGCGAGCACGGGACGACGGGGCCGGAGGCGGCGCTGGCCGTGCTCAAGGGCTCGCTGCTCGGCCTGGCCCGAGCCCACTCGCACGGACTGGTGCACAAGGACTACAAGCCCGAGAACGTGATCGTCCGCGACGACGGGGCCAGCAAGCTGGTCGACTTCGGCATCGCGGTGCGGCAGGGGACCGCCTCGCGGGCCGAGGGCACGCCCCCGTACATGGCGCCCGAGCTGTGGGAGAACATGCCCGCCTCGCCCGCCACCGACGTGTACGCGGCGACGGCGGTGTTCTTCGAGTGCCTGACCGGGCACCGGCCGTACCGGTCGACCGAGCCGAGCGTGCTCGGCTACCAGCACATGCACGCGCCGATCCCGGTCCACGACGCGCCCGAGCCGGTGCGCGAGCTGATCACCCGCGGCATGGCCAAGGACCCGGCCGCGCGGCCCGTCAGCGCCGCCGCGTTCGTCATCGAGCTGGAGGCGGCGGCGCGGGCCGCGTACGGCGAGGACTGGGAGGAGCGCGGCAGGCGGCGGCTGGCCGGGCTGGTGGCCCTGCTCGCCCTGCTCCTGCCCATGCCCCAGACGCCCCCCGCCGAGGTCACGACCTCGCTGGCGCAGACCGTCTTCCGTACGACGCTGCGTACGGCCAAGCACAACGCGGCCCGGCTGGCCATGGGCGTGGGGGTGGTCGCGGTCGCGACCATCGCCGTGATCGTCGTGCTGTCGAGCCGCGACCAGGCCGTGGAAGTGGCCCTGGCGAGGCCCTCGCAGTCGCAGGGCCCGGCCGAGGAGGGCTCACCGCCGGCCACGCCGGTCACGTTGAGCCAGCCGCCCGAGGAGTCCCCGGTCGGCCTCCCCCGCGACCAGCCGACGGCACTGGCCGTAGCCTCCCCCAGCCCCAAGCCGCACACCGCCGAGCCGGTGGTGGCCACATCGCCACCGACCACCAAGCCCGTGCCCACTCCCAAGGTGACTTTCACCAAGCCTGTCAAACCCACTCCCACTGTCACCAAGCCCGTCAAGCCCACTCCGAAGGTCACCAAGCCCACGCCGACGAAGACGCCTAAGCCGCCCAAGACCATCACGCCGACGCCGATCGTCACCGTGACCACGCCGACGGTGACGCCGACGCCGGTCCCGGTGACCTCGGTCGCGGGGCTCACGCTCGGCGGGCTGACGTTCAACGACGACAACGTGGCCGGCTCCTCGCTGTCCATCCGCACCACCGGCACGGGACGGATCACGGCGACCGCCGCCTGGTCCGTGGACGGCGTCGGCGTACGCAGCCAGACTCTGCGGCTGAGCGGCGACCGGTCCTATGACCGCCCGCTCAGCTACACCGCGGACGAGCGCCCGTGCGGCAAGACCGTCACGCTGACCGTCACCACCTTCCCCGCCGCTCCCGGCGGGGCGCGGACGGCCACGGTGAACGTACCGCCGTGTCCCACGCGGGTGACGGGCCTGCGGGTCTCGCTCGACCTGGCCGCCTCGCCGGGCCGTACGGCTCAGGCCCGGGTCAGGGTGACCACCAGCGGCACCGCCGAGGTGCCCGTCGAGGCCGCCTTCGCGCTGAACGGCGACCAGGTCTCCACTCGCTCGGCCACCCTGTCCGGCCGCACGGCCTACTCGCGGGCATTCAGCCACGCCTTCAGGTCCCGCCCGTGCGACACCACCGTCTCGGTCGTGGTCCGCGCGGGCGACCGGACGGCCACCGCCCGGACCAGGGTGACCTGCCCGCCGAGCGTGCGGAAGGTATCGATCGTGCGGGCCTCGCTCAGCCCGCGCGGCCCGGCCACCGCGGTCGTCGCCGTGACCACCGACAACGACCAGCCGGTACGGCTCAGCGTCGCCTTCTCCCTCGGCGGCCGGATCGCGCACACCGAGACCCTGACCCTGTCCGGAGACACCTCCTACACCAGGACCGTGAGCTACACCTTCGACAAGGTGCCGTGCGGCACGTCCTGGCTCGTGACGGCCGCCACCCGGCCCACGGCGGACAACGGCGGCGACAGCTCGGGCGGCAAGACCGCGGCCTGCCAGGAGGACCCGCCCACGGACGACGACCCACCCAAGGACGACCCGCCGAAGGACGACCCCACGAAGGACGGACCGAAGACCCCGGCCCCTGACCCGTCGTCCGACGATTCGGGAACCATTGGTTGACCTCCGTATTCATACTGTGTCCGGACATTAACTGTGGGAAAGCGGTCGCCTCTGGTTAAGCTACGGTCCGTCTGATGAGGGTGGGGGCCCAGAGGACCGCAGAGGGAGACCGCATGTACGACGACCATGGTCAGTGGGGGGTCCCGGGCTACACCGAGATTCGCGAACTCGGCGCGGGATCCGCCGGGCGGGTCGTGCTGGCTCGGCGGGACCATGACGGCGTGGAGGTGGCCGTCAAGTACCTGTCCGACGAGCTCCGGTCCGACGTCGGCTTCGTGGCCCGGTTCCGGCACGAGGCCCGGCTGCTGGGCACCATGCGCAGCCCGCACAACGCCCGCCTGATCGACTATGTCGAGGCCGGCGGGGGCGCGGCCATCGTCATGGAGCTCGTCAACGGGGTCTCCTTACGGGAGCTGCTCAGGTCGGAGGGTCCCACGGGCCCGGAGGCCGCGCTGGTGGTGCTCAAGGGCTCGTTGCAGGGCCTGGCCGCGGCCCACGCGATCGGCGTCGTGCACCGCGACTTCAAGCCCGAGAACGTCATGGTCCAGGGCGACGGCTCCAGCAAGCTGGTCGACTTCGGCATCGCGGTCAGGACCGGCGAGGACGCGAGCGCCGCCGGCACCCCGCCGTACATGGCGCCCGAGCAGTGGTCGGGCGCGTCCGCCGCACCCACCACCGACGTGTACGCCGCCACCATCGTGTTCTTCGAGTGCCTGACCGGCACCCGCCCCTTTCGCTCGCCCAACCTCGCGGCACTGGCCCGCCAGCACCAGAGCTCGCCACCGCCCATCGAGGAGGTGCCCGGCCCGCTGCGGAACCTGGTCGAGCGCGGCCTGGCCAAGAACGCCCTCGATCGCCCGTCGTCCGCCGAGGCGTTCCTGACGGAGCTCGAAGCGGTCGCGGCCAGGGCGTACGGGTCCGACTGGGAGGAGCGCGGCAGGCGCCGTCTGGCCCGGCTGTCCGGCCTGCTGCTCATGCTCTTCCCCGGCCCGCCCGAGGTGCCGGCCGAGGCGCAGACCTCGCTGGCCGAGACCCGTTTCACCGAGCCGCGCGGGCTGCTGAGCAGGCTCTCCACGAAGATCCTGGTCGGCACCGCCTGCACGGGCCTGCTGATCGGCGTGGCGATCGTCCTGGTGAAGACCATGTCCGACGAGCCCGCCCTGCAGGCGCAGACCACGCAGGTGACGCCCACGACGACGGCGCCGGAGCCGTCCGCCGCGGCCGAGGAGGAAGAGGAGCCTTCCGAGGAGCCCACGCCGACGGCGAAGGAGACGACGCCGGAGCCGACGACCCCGGCGAGCACCGCGCCACCGCCCGTCATCAGCGCGACGCCGAAGCGGACACCGACTCCCACGCCGACGCGCAAGCCCATCAGGACCGTGAAGCCCAGGCCGTCGAAGACCGTCATCAGGACCCCGCCCCCGGTCGCCTCGACCGAGCCCGAGATCACCGGCACGGTCGACGACCCGCCGCCGGGGGCCACGGCCGCCGCCACGAAGCCGCCCACGACCGCGCCGCCGACCGTCCGCCCTACGCGTACCCTCAGCAGCCCGGCCCCCTCCTCCGACCCGCCGAGCAGCCCCGGCGACGACGGCCGCGGGAAAGGATGAACACGGACTCCGTCACCGCGCGACGGCGCCCTGCCGGGGCTCGTGCTGGTGACGACTGGCGCACTTCCGGTCACACTTGCCGTTAAGCGCCGCATGGCGGGATGACATCGGACGAAGCACGAGAAGGGCATCGGGGGGCTACGGCGATGGACAACCCGAGGAACGGTATCGCCGGCTTCCGGCTCACCGAGCACACCTGGAACACCGAACTGGGCAACTGGATCGACGCGATCTCGCCCGATGGACGCCGGGCCGGGGCCCTGCTGTTCGACCCGAAGATCATCGGGCTGCCCGGGGTGCGTGAGCGCGTCGTGGCGACGGTTCTGACCGACCAGCGGCTGGTCCTGGGCGGGCTGGCCGGGCTGATCCCCGTCGCCGACGTCGTCGCGGCGGGCGAGCAGGTCTGGCTGCTCACCGCGCAGGCCGTGAGCCCGACGCTGTCGGACCTGCTGGCCTCGGGGGCGATCGACGCGAGCGGCGCGGCGGCCGTACTGGCGGAGACCGCCCAGACCCTCCTCGCGCTGCACGCGGCCGGGGTCACCCACGGCTCGGTGCATCCCGGCTCGGTGGTCATCACCGCCGAAGGCGCGGCGCTGCTGTCGGAACGCGGCTTGTCCGACGCCATCCGCGGCCAGGTCTCCCCACCGGAGCGGGACGTGGCGGCGTGGGCGTCACTGGCGAGGGCACTGGCCGCCGCGGTCACGCGGAGCGCCCCGCGCGCGGCGGCCCTGTTCGAGCGGGCCGCGGTCACCACGACGACGCACGGCCTGGGCACCGCCAGGTCCGTCGTGCTCTCCGAGCCCGCAGCGCTGCCGGGCGGGGCGATCAGGCACGATCAGCTGGCCCAGGCGGCCCGCGGCAGGTCGGCGTTCGCGCATCCTCCCGTGGAGGCGCAGCCGCCGCTCGACGAGGGCGACATCGTCACGCTGCTCGCCGTTCCCAGCCCCCATCAGACTCCGGTGCACTTCGGGCCGGGCGTCAGCTCAGGAGTGAGCACGGAGTCGCCGCAGGCCGGCACCACGGCCGAACGGATCTGGCGTGAGGGCCGGGAGCAGGTCGGAACGGTCCAGCGCGGCGGAAAGCCGGGGAAGGCGGCACGGGCGAGGCGGCGCCGGACCATCCTCGCGGCGATACTGTTCGCGGTCATCATGGGCGGCGCGATACTGGCCTGGCTCAAGCTGAGCGGCGCGCCGGAGCTGGCGATCAAGTCGATCGACGTCGTGGCCCCGAAGAAGACGCAGGGCTGCGACAGCGCCGTCGTGGTCACGGGCAAGATCGTCACGAATGGCGAGGCGGGCGAGATCAGCTACGAGTGGCGCAAGAACCTGGACAAGGAGGTCGTCAAGCAGACACTCCGGACGACCGCCGACCAGACCTCCTACACCGTGCCGCTTCGATGGACGCTCAAGGGCAAGAGCACCGTCAAGGCCACGGCCACGCTGCGGGTGCTGTCCCCCGGCCCGCTCAGGACGGACAAGGCGAGCTTCACGTACAAGTGCTGAGCGCTGATCTTGAGCGTTGGTGCCGAGCCAGCAATGCATATCAAAGCCGTTGTTACTACGCTGACGAACATGACCACGCAGACCCCCTCGGGCTGGTACCCCGACCCCTACGGATCGCCCCAACTCCGTTGGTGGGACGGCGGCCAGTGGACGGACGCCACCCACCCGCTGGAGCAGGGGGCGTCACCGCAACAGCAACCGTCTTCCGGACCGCAGCAGCAGTCGAGCCCCGACTGGTCCGCCACGCCGGCGAACCCGACGCGGCAGTTCGGGCAGCCGACGTACGGACAGGCCGCGTACGGGCAGCCGACGCAGGAACAGCCCGCGTACGGGCAATCCACCCAGGGCCAGTCCGCGTACGGCCAGCCTTCGCAAGGCTCGTATGGGCAGCCCGGTCAGGGCCAGTGGGGTGGCACGCCGCTGCCCGGCCCCGGCTACGGCACACAGCCGAAGGAGAGCAATCCGCTGCCGTGGGTGTTCGGCGGCCTCGCGGCGCTGGTGGTCGTCGGCCTGATCGTGGTGGCCGGGATCTTCTTCGTCAACCGCAACACCGACGGCACCCTCGCCTCGTCGCCGACGCCCAGCGAGACGGAGCAGCTGCCGCAGCAGCAGGAGACCACCGAGCCGCCACCGAGCATCACAGAGCTGCCCCAGCCCCAGGACGGCCGCATCACCGACCCGCAGGCCAACCTGTCGTACCAGGTGCCCGAGGGCTGGAAGGTGCCGGCCGCCAGTTCCCTGAACGGCAGTGACCCGTCCCAGCAGGCCTGGTCGAGCGGCGTGGGGGCGACCTCGCAGGAGAAGTACAACGGCAAGGACGACTGGAGCGGCAACATCTACACAGGGCTGCTCAACAAGCAATACCCCTACACGGGGACGACCGGCTTGGGGGACACGGCCAAGACGGTGTTCGTGGACTTCGCCCAGTACTACCCGGTTACCCACACCAACAAGATCATTCAGGACAAAGCACTCAAAATCGGCGACAAGTCCGCCTGGGTGCTCCAGTTCCAGCTCGACTTCTCGAAGGAGTCGAAGGCCAAAGGTTACAAGTGGAACAAGGAAAACGGCGCGATCGTGGTGATGGATCGCGGCGCGGGCCAGAGCCCAGCCCTCGTATACGTGTCAGTTCCGGACAATTTGGGCACCGACGTGGTCGAGAAGGTTCTCAGCTCGCTCAAGCCCGCGTAACCGGTGGCACTAGGCTGGTGGGGTATTCAGGCGGGCGGATGACTCCGAGCCGCTTGGGCGAGGAGATCGAATGAGTGACTTGCTGGTCTGGATCGACTGCGAGATGACCGGGCTCGACCTGGGTCGCGATGCGCTCGTCGAGGTGGCGTGCATCATCACCGACAGCGAGCTCAACCAGCTGGACGAAGGCGTCGACGTGGTCATCAAGCCGCCGCCCGAGTCGCTGGAGCAGATGTCGCAGGTGGTCCGCGAGATGCACACCGCCTCGGGGCTGCTGCCCGAGATGGCGGGCGGGGTGACGCTGGCGGAGGCGGAGTCGCTCGTGCTCGACTACATCCGCCGCCACATCCCCGAGCCGAAGAAGGCGCCGCTCTGCGGCAACTCCATCGGCACCGACCGCACGTTCATCGCGCGCGACATGCCCGTGGTCGACGGCTATTTGCACTACCGGATGATCGACGTGTCGTCGATCAAGGAGCTGGTCCGCCGCTGGTACCCCCGGGTCTACTTCGCGGCCCCGGAAAAGCAGGGCGGACACCGCGCTTTGGCCGACATCACGGAGAGCATCAGGGAGCTCCGCTACTACCGGGCGGCCATCTTCGTCGGCCAGCCCGGCCCCGATTCGGCCACCGCCAGAGCGGTCGCCGAGCGTGTCAGCGGCTAATCGAGTGGCGTAAAGACTCCCGAAGAACGCTACACTTTTCCTGTGCCGCCACGTCGGCGGCCAATGGTGGGTGTAGCTCAGCTGGTAGAGCGCCAGGTTGTGGTCCTGGATGTCGAGGGTTCAAGTCCCTTCACTCACCCCATGCACGCGGCCGGTCCTTCGGGACCGGCCGTTGTCGTTTTTCTACGGCAACGTCCCCAAAACATGACATTGCGAGTTATGCTCGCTGTCTACCGCTTACGCCGGATGCGCGGGGGCCTCGGCGATCTGACCGTCTGCGCGCGCCCCCGGAGGCCGGATGAGAGTCGAAGACGCAGCGTTCGATAGCGTGTTCACGTCCCTGAGCAAGCGCGAAACCGAGGTCATGGACCTGATCGCCACTGGGCAGTCGAATGGGCAGATCGCGCAGCGGCTGTTTCTCAGTGAGAAGACGGTCAAGAACCATGTCAATCGCATCTACGCCAAGCTCGGCGTGGACTCGCGCGTCACCGCGATCGGCCTCTGGCAGTCTCGCCCCAACCTGCCCTGATCCGGCCATCTCGCGCGTTTCGCCGTGACGGGCTGCCTCATGTGACGGCCCTTCTCAGGTGACGGGCCCTCTCGCGTGCGGGCTGTCTCGCGTAGTGGGGCCGGTTCGCGTGGCGGGCCGTCTCGCGTAGCGGGCTGTTTTGCGTGGCGGGCTGTTTTGCGTAGCGGGCTGTTTTGCGTAGCGGGCTGTCTCGCGTGACGCCGTCACTTCTCCACGAGACCAGTCGCAGCGGCGATCCGACCCAGGATCTGGCGCAGCGCCGCCACCTCGGCGGGGTCGATGGCGCTCAGCAATTCCTCGTCGTTCCGCCTCGCCAGCGCGAGCGTCTGTTGCCGCAGGTCCTGGCCGGTCGGCGTCAGCTCGATGAGCTGGCGCCGACGGTCCGCGGTGTCCCGCACCCGTCGTACGGCACCGAGCTTCTCCAGTTCGTCGAGCATGTCGACGACCACACTGGCGGTCACCCCGATGGCCTTGGCCAGCTCCAGTTGCGCCCTGGGCCCGCCGACCAGGAGCTCCAGGACGGCACAGTGCCGCGGACGCAGACCGAGCGGGGCCAGGCGATCCGCGAACTGCCCATTCGCCTGCTGGCCCAGCTTGCCCAGCAAGAACCCCACCGTGCCGATCAACGACTCTTCCACCGTCACACCACCAATGCTAGCCTAGCCATATGATTCGGCATCCGAATGATATGGCTACCTCACTAAATGCGCGCCGATTCGGCGGACTTGTCGCGCTCCTTACCGTGGTCACATCCGGCTACTTCGCGGTGTCCAGCCTGGCGGACCCGGGCGGGCTGGTGCCTGGAGGCGATCAGACCGCCCCCAGGACCTATGCCGCCTACATGGCGGCCCGCAGCGTGGTGCTGCTCGGCGGAATGGTCTGGCTGCTGGCCCTGCGCGCGTGGCGTTCCCTTGGCCTGCTGCTCGCATTGAACGGCGCGGTCCAGATCGGCGACGCGGCGATCGGCGCCGCTCACCATCAGGTCCCTCAGACGATCGGCCCCCTGGTCTTCGCCGCCGCCCTGCTGATAGCCGCCCGGCTGCTCACCGGCCGCAACCCGGCCCCGGGACGAATCCAACCGACCTCACTGTGAGAACCGAGGCGTCGTCCCGCCGCGGCATGACCGCCCCCGGTGATTCCCTGCGGGGAATCGTGCTCCGTCACCCGCGTGGGCTAAAAAGGGAGGCGTGGAACGATTCGCGAGCGAGCTGCGGCGATGGCGGAGCAGTCGGCGGGTGAGCCAGCTGGAACTCGCCAACCGGGCCGGCACCACCCAGCGTCACCTCAGCTTCATCGAGCGCGGCCGTTCCCGTCCCGGGCGGGCCATCGTCGTGCGCCTGGCCGAGTCACTCGAGCTGTCGCTGCGCGAACGCAACGGCCTGCTGCTGGCGGCCGGCTACGCTCCCGTGTTCCCCGAGTCGGGTCTGGACGACGCCATGCTGCGCCCCGTACGCGAGGCTCTGGACAGCATCCTCGACGGGCACCTGCCGTATCCGGCGGTCGTCGTCCGGCCCTACGGCGAGCTGCTGGCGGCCAACGCGGCCTTCGACGTCCTCACCGAGGGGGCGGCGGCCGAGCTGCTGGAGCCGCCGGTCAACGTGCTGCGGCTCGCCCTGCATCCCAAGGGCATGGGGCCTCGGGTGGTCAACCTCGCGGACTGGGGCCGGCACATCATCGAGAGCCTGCGGGCCGAGCTCCTCCGCAGCCCGGATCCACGGCTGGACGCGTTCATCGCCGAACTGGAGTCGTACGTGCCCGACGCGGTGCCGGGGAGCGATCATCTCGGGTTCGCGGTGCCGCTGCGGTTGCGTACCGGCGATGCCGAGCTGCGGCTGCTGACCACGCTCACGTCCTTCGCCACCGCGGTGGACGTCACGCTGGCCGAGCTCAAGCTGGAGGCGTTCCTGCCCGCCGACGCCGCCACAGCGGCCTTCCTGCGGTCCCGCCACCGTGACTGACCCCACGTGGGCTCCCCCGCCCATCCCTCGCCGCTGACCCCGGCTCGGGGCCGCCGATCCCTCGCCGCTCACCCCGACCCGGGCCGCCCGCTCGCCTCCCGCTCACTCCGGCTCGGCTCGCCTGCTCACCCCGACCACAGACCCCCTCCTGACCTCCACGCAAGCAGGGTCGCAGCGGGCCTGAGGTCGCAGTGGGGTAGGCGTCGCAGCCGGGCTGAGGTCACAGTGGGGTAGGCATCACAGCCGGGCTGAGGTCACAAGCCGAGCAGGCGTCGCAGCCGGGCAGGGGCGCGAGCCACAGCCAGGCCCGAGCACAGTGCCGGTGGAAGCTTCGGCCAGGCGGCGACGTCGCGTGGACGTCGCCGCGTGTCAGAGGGTTGGCGGCCCAAGCCCGGTGCCAGCTGCGGGAGGGCCGCCGAAATGGCCGCGAGGCCGCGTTCTAGGTCGGATTCGCGACCTAAGCCCGTGCCATCTGCGGAAGAGCCGCCGAAATGGCCGCGAGGCCGTGTTCCAGGTCGGATTCGGGAATGTTGAGCGCGGGCCTCAGCCGTACCGAACGCGGCCCGCAGGCCAGGAGCAGTACGCCTGCCTCGTCCCGCAGTCGCGTGACCAGCGCGTCGCGCGCGGCCCCGTCGGGCAGGTCGAACGCGCACATCAGGCCGCGCCCCCGGGCGTTGGAGACCAGGTCCGGGTGTTCGGCCTGCAGCTTGACGAGGCGTTCGACGAGGACGGTGCCGAGGGTGGCGGCGCGCGGGATGAGGTTGTCGCGTTCGACGATCTCCAGGAGGCCGCGCGAGCGGACCATGTCCACCAGCCCGCCGCCCCAGGTCGAGTTGATCCGGCCGCTGACCTGGAAGACGTTGTCGGGGACCAGGTCCACGCGGCGGCCCGCCATGATGCCGCCCACCTGGACCTTCTTCGCGAAGGCCACGATGTCCGGCGCCAGGCCGAGCTGCTGGTAGGCCCAGGGGGTGCCCGTGGTGCCGCCGCCCGTCTGCACCTCGTCCAGGATGAACAGCGCGTCGTACTCGTGACACAACCGCTGCATCGCCTGCAGGAACTGCGGGCGCATGTGGTTGTCGCCGCCCTCGCCCTGGATGGGCTCGGCGATGAAGCAGGCGATGTCGTGCGGGTGCGCCTCGAAGGCGGCGCGCGCCTGGGCGAGCGCGTGCTCCTCGGCGGCCTCGACGTCTCCGAGGTGTACGGCGGGTACGTCGATGCGCGGCCAGCGGAACTGGGGAAAGCGGTCGGTCTTGCCTGGTTCGGTATTGGTCAGGCTCAAGGTGTAGCCGCTGCGGCCGTGAAACGCCTTCGTCAGGTGCATGACCTGGGTGCCGAGGTCGCGGGAGCGGCCCGCCGCCTCGTTGCGGCGGCTCTTCCAGTCGAAGGCGGTCTTCAGGGCGTTCTCGACGGCCAGCGCACCGCCTTCGACGAAGAACAGGTGGGGCAGTTCGGAGTCGCCGAGGACACGGGAGAAGGTCTCGACGAAGTCCGCCAGGTGGGCGGTGTACATGTCGGAGTTGGCGGGCTTGTTACGGGCCACCTCGCCGAGAAGACGGACGAACTCCGGGTCGAAGGGCGGGTTCACGCCGAGCGGCGCGCTGGCGAAAAACGTGTAGAAGTCAAGGTATCGGCGGCCGTTGCCGGCGTCGACGAGCCAGGAGCCTTGGCTGTGTTCCAGATCGAGCACGAGCCGGTAGCCGTCGACGAGTAGATGGCGGGCAAGGCGGTCGTGTACGTCCATGTCACCTCCACGTTGAAACCAGACATGGCATACGTTTCCCTGCCAGACCTAGGTCTATGCGGAAAATTTCCGGAATTCAGGCGGCATGGGCGAACTTCTTTACCTCGAACGACAGCACGATCATCGCGATGCCGTACAGGATGGCGAAGATCCCGACCAGCCAGACCAACGTCAGCAGTCCCGCGCCGGGCCAGATGAGCAGCAGGACCCCGAAGACGATGGACAGGATTCCGCCCACGATGAGCATCCACTCGTTCTCGATCACCTTGCGCATCTGTACGCCCGCGACGATCTCCGACGCCCCGCTGAGGATCGCCCAGAACGCGATCACGAAGAGCAGGATCAGCGATGTCTTGCCCGGCCAGACGAAGGCTATGATCCCCGCCAGGATCCCGAGAATTCCGGAGATAATGAGCCAGACGCGGGAGTCTGTTCCATGCCGGAAGGCGGAGAACACCGAGACGAGCCCGCTGACGATGGCGTACGAGCCGAAGAAGATCACGAGCACGAGCAGCGTGATCGCGGGCCAGATCAGCGCCAGGATGCCGAAGATCACCGCCAAAATGCCGCGGATCAGGACGAGCCACCAGTTGCGTGCGATTTGCTCCATACTGGTGTGATCTCCCGATCGATCACGCAAGCAGCCCACAGCACGGTCAAAACTCGGGCGAAATCACCAAACCGAGCAGGTCCTTAGACCTGGGAGTAGACCACGATCGACACCGCGATGTACTGGACCAGGTAGGCGGCGATCGTGAACGCGTGGAACACCTCGTGGTAGCCGAACCAGCCAGGTGCCGGGTCCGGGCGGCGCAGACCGTACACGATGGCTCCCGCGCTGTAGAAGACGCCGCCGACGGCGACCAGCACGACGGCGGCCACGCCCGCGCCCGCGAGCAGCTGCGGCAGCACGAAGATCGCGGTCCAGCCGAGCGCCAGGTAGAGGACCGTGTAAAGCCAGCGCGGCGCGCTCATCCAGAACACCCGGAAGAGCACCCCGGACAGCGCGCCGGCCCAGATGACCGCCAGGACGGCCACGCGGGCGGCCCCGTCGAGCGCGAGGAGTGCGAAGGGCGTGTAGGTGCCCGCGATGATCAGGTAGATGTTGGCGTGATCGAAGCGCCGCAGCGCCTCCGCCAGGCGGGGGCCCAGCGTGCCGCGGTGGTAGGTGGCCGAGATGCCGAAGAGCAGACCCGAGGTGATCGCGTAGATCGCGGACGCGAGACGGGCCTGGAGGGTGGGGCCGAGCGCCACGAGCGCGAACCCGGCGACCAGCGTCACGGGCAACGCTCCAGTGTGCAACCAACCTCGTAGCCTCGGCTTCGCAGTGATGGTCGTCATATAACCTACGGTACCGTAGGTTATAGCCACGTTGAGGGTATGGACCTTCAACGAGACGAAGGTCATATCCCGCCGAAGAAGCCGGTCATATCCCGTTGAGGAAGCGGGCCGCGACCGGCAGCGCGGCGCTCCGGCCCGAGCCGCCGTTGCGTACGAAGACGCTGAAGGCCAGGTCGTCGCGGTAGCCGATGAACCAGCCGTGCTCCCGCCCGCCGGCGGCCTCGGCCGTGCCCGTCTTGCCGGACACGCCCGCGGGCAGCCCGGCGTTGGCGGCCGTCCCGTGGTCGACGACGGCGGCCATCATCTCCCGCAGCGCCGCGATCGTCCCCTCGTCTAGGTCGACCGGCTTGGCGGCCGGGCCGTCGATCCGCTCGGCGGCGGCCTTGGACAGGATGCGTGGCACACGCAGTGTGCCGCTCTGGACCGCCGCCGCGACCATCGCCATGCACAGCGGGGTCGCCTCCACCGAGCCCTGGCCGAAGGAGTCGGCCGCCAGCTCGTCCATGCCGTCGGGCGGGTCCATCCGCCCGCACTTGCCGCCCAGGCCCGTAGCCAGATCGGCGCCGTTGAACCCCCACTTCGCGGCGGTCTCGACAAGATCGTCACCCGATAATCGGGCGACGGCCTCGCGCACGAACGTGGTGTTGCAGGAGTACGCGAACGCGTCGGCGAACGTCACCTGGCCATGCGCCTGCTCGCCCGCGTTCTTGAACGTCCTGAAGTGCGGGATCGTGTACGTGGCCGGGCAGTCCACCTCCGCCGCCGGATCCAGGCCCGACTCCAACAGCGCCGCCGCCGTCACCGTCTTGAACGTGGACCCGGGCGGGAAGAAGTCGCGGATCGCGCTGTAGTTGCCCTCCAGCCGATCGGCCACCGCGAGCACCTCGCCGGTGCTGGGCCGGATCGCGATGATCGACGCGTTCCGCACCCCGTCGAGCGCCCGCGCGGCCGCCGCCTGCACCGAGCGCGACAGCGTCGTACGCTCCAGGCTCACCTTGGGCTCGACGGTCATGAGCCGCCGCGCCTGCTGACCCGGCAGCGCGGTCTCCAGCGCCCATCCCTGGGCCACGTCGTCGAACTCGGGCTTGAGCTCGGCGAGATAGGACTCGGCGTAGCTGTCGTTGGGGATCTTGTCACCCTCGCTGGTCACCAGTTCGACCGCGGGCCCGTCGAACTCGGCCAGCCGCACCGTGCCCCCGTCCTTGAGCCGGGGGTCCAGCGTCTCCGGCGCCCAGAGCACCTTCCAGGTCCGGTCGCGCACGGCCAGCCGCAACGTGCCGCTGAACGGCCACGCCCCGAACTCGCTCAGCGTCCTGCTCCCGGTGAACGGCACCTCGGCCGAGGTCTCCCCCGTGCTCTTCACGGCCCCGGGCCGCAACTGGATGTCCTGTACGTGCAGGTCGTCCGAGAACGACCGGTGCCGGGTGACGAAGTCCGCCGGCGGCTGATAGACAAGGGTGGCCATGGCCCGCAGGTCCCCCCGCTGCCATGCCGTGAAGTACGCGGCCGAGGTCTGCGCGGCGCTGCCCTTGACCCGATTGGCCACCACCGTCGCGAAGACACCTGCACCTACTACCGCAACAACGGCGATAACCAGCACAATCAGTCTTCGTCGTCGCATACGGTTACTCCCAGGAGGGGATCATCGTGGCACGAGGACAGCGGGAGCCGATGCCTGGCCTCTACCCGGTGACGTTCGGCGAGATCGAACTGCTCCGGGACCTGGACAGGCAGGACGGCTGGGTACTGTCCAAGGATGGCGTACCTCAGTCGTACGTTGACTTACAAGACCCTACATATCTGGAATTCGAGTACGTACGGCTTATGGCGGACGTGATCGACCTTCTTCCGGAAGGCGCGCTCGCCTGCGTCCACGTTGGCGGCGGGGCGTGCACGATCCCGCGCTATGTCGCGGCCACCCGGCCAGGGTCCCGGCACATCGTCCTCGAACCCGACGGCCTCCTGGTCAACCTGATCCGCGAGCAGCTCGACCTGCGGTCCGTGCCACGGCTGAAGGTGATCGTGCAGGGTGGGCGCGAGGGCACCGCCAAGGTCTGGGACGACTCGGCCGACCTGCTGGTCCTCGACGCCTTCTCCGGCGCGACCATGCCGGTCGAGCTGGCCACGACGGAGTACATGGGCGACATCTCCAGGGTGCTGCGCCCGTCGGGCACGCTGCTGATCAACATGGCCGACGGCAAGGGCCTGGCCTTCGCCAGGCGGCTCGCGGCGACGGTCCAGGGGACGTTCCGGCATGTGGCGCTGCTGGCGGAGCCGGGCGTCATGCGCGGGCGCCGCTTCGGCAACCTCATCGTCGCCGCCTCGCGGGCCGAACTGCCGATCGACCTGCTGACCCGCCGCGCGGCCGGCGGCCTCACTCAGGCCAGGTGTGTGTACGGGGAGGCGCTGACGAACTTCGTCGCGGGCGCCCACCCGATCAAGGACGGCGACGCGGTGCTGGCCCCGGTGCCACCCCCGGCCGTCTTCGGCTGAGAAGCTGATAACCGGGCTCAGGGCCCCAGGTAGGCCAGGACCGCGGCGACCCGGCGGTGGACGTCGCCGCTGTTCTCCAGGCCGAGCTTGGCGAAGATGGAGTTGACGTTCTTCTCCACCGACGAGACCGACAGGTGCAGCGCCCTGGCGATGGCGCCGTTGGACCGGCCATGTGCCATCTCACGCAGCACATCGCGCTCACGCGACGTCAGCGCCTCCTGCTCGCCCCGCACATCGCGCCTGGCCAGCAGCCCTTCCACCACCTTGGGGTCGATGACCGAGCCACCAGAGGCAACCGCCTTGATGGCTCCCAGCAGCTCGTCGAGATCGCCCACCCTGTCCTTGAGTAGATAGGCGAACCCCTCGGTGCCGTGCTTGAACAGCTCGAAGGCGAACAGCGCGTCCGAGAACTGCGACAGCACCACGACCCCGACGCCCGGATGATCGGCGTGAACGCGGTGTGCGGCGTCGATCCCCTCGAACCCCTGGCGCCAGCCCCCTCCCGGCATCCGGATGTCGGTGATCACCACGTCGGGGCCGAGCCTGCGCGTGGCGTCGACGAGTTCGTCGGCGTTGCCCACCGCACCGACGACCAGGACCTCGCCCGAAGTCTCCAGCAGCCGCCGGGTGCCCTCGCGTACCAGGTAGTGATCGTCGGCCACGATCGTGCGGATCCGCTCAGGCATCGACCGGCACCCAGGCGTTCATCCGTGTCCCCTCTCCTTGCCCGCTGTCGAGATCCAGCCCGCCGCCGAGCGCGTCGAGCCGGTCGGCGAGCGTGGCCAGCCCCCGACGGACGACGGCCGGCGGATCGAAGCCCCGCCCGTCGTCCATCACGGTCGCACGCAGACGGCCGTCCGCCCGCGCCAGGCGTACCTCTATCTTGGTGGCGCCCGCGTGCTTGAGCGCGTTGGCCACCGCCTCGCTCACGGTGAAGTACATCGCGCCCTCCACCTCGTCGGGGAAGCGCTGGGCGCGCAGTTCCCTGCTCGCGACGACCGTGGTCGGCACCGGCAGCCGGGCGCAGCGCTCCTCCACGGCCTCCACCAGGCCACCCTGGCTGAGCGAGCTGGGATGGATGCCGGCGGCCAGCTCCCGCAGGTCGTTGAGCGTCTGGCGGGCCTGCTCGCGCAGCTCGGCGAGCATGCCGGGGCCGCCACCGGTGGCGCGAGCCAGCTCCAGCCCGGCGATGAGCGCGACGAGTTGCTGCTGCACGCCGTCGTGGATGTTGCGCTCGATGCGCCGGCGTTCGGCCTCCTGGGCGTTGACCAGGCGTCCGGCCAGCCCGGCGCTCTGGATGGCGAGCCCCGCGGGCACGGCCAGCGCCTCCAGGAGCCGCCGGTCGGCGGCGGTGAGGCTGTCGCCGTCCCTGGGCCCGCACTCGATCCGCCCTGAACCGCCCCGCACGGGCAGCGTCAGCGCCGCGGCGCCCTCCTCCCGCCCGGCGACCACGCGGGTGCCGTCGGCGAGCGTGACCGCCGCCCACCTGACCTCCAGCCCATCGCGTACGGCCGCCGCGAGCCGGCCAAGCTGCTCCACGGGCTCCGGCGTCTCCTCCAACGCCGTGCCCAGGCTCGTCAGCATCTCGCCCACGGTCGGCCGGACGTCGAACACCACGAGGAGCCGCGAGCCCATGATGCCGATCCTGAGGTCGAGCAGCCGGTGCCTGAAGACCGCGACCGCGATCGCCACGGGCAGGGACCCCAGCACGGCCAGCACGCCGACCACCCCGGCCAGCGGCTCAGCGACTCCGAAGAGGAAGAAGGAGAGCAGCACGAACCCGGCGAGGTTGACGGTCATTCCGGCGACCATCCAGGCGTACTGGCCGCGCTCGCCGCTCCCGCTCCGCCGCCAGCGGATCACCAGCCCGCCGAGCACAACAAGGGTGATGATCCAGGTGACGAGCTGGCCGACCGCGGACATGAGCCCGGCGACCAGGTCCGCCGAGCTGGCCGGCACCAGCTGGTCGGGCGCGGCGGAGGGGATAGGGCCGATCAGGAGGTTGCCCGTGGAGTGGACGGCGATCGCCACGGCCCCGATCCACGCGACGGGCCGCCAGCGGGGCGACGGCAGCCGACCCTCGGGGAACAGCAGCGGGACAAAGATCCACAACAGGCCGTAGTAGACGGGGAAGACCGCGACCAGCACGCGGACGACCACCGATGCCATGTCCAGCTTGCTCAGCCCGACGCCGAAAGTGCTCACACCCAGGCAGACCGCCGTGGCCAGGAGCAGCCAGACATAGGGGATCTGTGGCCGGCGGACCGCCAGCAGCCAGCCGAGCGCGGGCAAGACCAGGCCGATGACGATGTACGCCCACTGCGTCAGAGGTGCGGGCAGGCCGCTGTCCAGCAACGCGCCCGCCGTCACACCCGCGGCCGCGATCACCGCGAGCAGCCCGGCCACCAACCTGGAACTCATAAGGCCCCATCGTCGCGGGGGCGGTGGGCTGCGTCTATGCGGATAACCGCACATCCGGTGCGGTTATCCGCAGTCTCAAGACGGCGGCTCACCGGGTGGGGTATGTAGGACGGGGTCTGTTGAGTGGGAGGCGCGTGTTCCACCTGGGTCTGAGTCGAAATCGAAGTCGAACGCGAAGTCGAAGGAGCCACCATGTCCTCCCCGTCGAAGCCCGCCCTCGCTGTCGCGGTCACCGCCGTGGCCGTGTCACTGACCGCCTGCGCGACCGGGACCACCACCAGCCGCCCGCCCGGGGCGGCCGCGAACCGGCCTGCGGCCGTCACCAGTCTGTCCGGGGTCACCGCGAACTGGCCTGCGGGCGACACGAGCCTGTCCAGGGTCGCCGCGAACCGGCCTGCGGGCGACACGAGCTCGCCCGTGACCGCCGTGAGTGCGCTCACGGTCTCCGCCGCTGGTAGGAACGTTCCAAACACTCCCTCGGCGACCACCGCGCCGCCCGTGGAGATTCCCAGTACGCCCGCCGGGCAGCAGTTGCGCTGGCTGCTCGACGCCCCCGCCAGGGTGCCGATCGGGCAGGCCGAGCTGGCCGAGCACTTCGCCCCGGCGTTCCTGGAGCAGGTCCCGGCGGACAAGGTCAACGAGACCCTGACCGGGCTGCGCGGGATCCAGTTGCAGAAGATCATTGGAGCCGCGCCCACCGCTCTGATCGCGTATGTGGTGGTCGGCGCCCAGACGCTCAAGCTGACGCTCTCGGTGGACGCCACAGGCAAGATCAACGGCGTGCGGTTCACCGAACCGGCCACTCCTCAGCCCTCCCCCACGAGCTGGGACGAGCTGGATCGGCGGGCGCGCAAGGCGGCGGCCCGCGTGGGGTTCCTCGCCGCCGAGGTCAAGCGCGATGGCACGTGCCGCCCGGTCCACGCCATCGCCGGCGGGCAGGCGCGCCCGCTCGGCTCGATGTTCAAGCTGTACGTCCTCGGGGCCGTCGCCAAGAAGATCGAGCAGGGCAGGTTCTCGTGGGACACCGCGATGACGATCAAGCCCGAGCTGAAGAGCCTGCCCAGCGGCGAGCTCCAGGACCGCCCCGACAACAGCCAGGTGTCGGTGCTGGAGGCGGCCAAGATGATGATCGCCATCAGCGACAACACGGGGGCGGACCTGCTGCTCCACCAGGCCGGGCGGACGGCGGTCGAGGGCCGCGTACGGGCCTGGCACGGCCAGGTGAAGCGGAACACGCCGTTCCTGACCACCAGGGAGCTGTTCGCGCTCAAGGGCGCGGACTACCCGCGATACTCCAAGGAATTCCTGTCGCGCGACACGGCCGGGCGGCGGGACTACCTGTCTGCGGTCGTCGACAAGCTCCCGCGGTCCAGCATCAGGGCGTGGGCCGAGCCGCGCGAGCTGGACACCGTGGAGTGGTTCGGCTCCCCGGCCGACATCTGCCGCGCGTACGCGGGACTGGCGAAGAGCCGTGACAAGCGCGTCGGCGAGATCATGTCGCAGAACCCCGGCGGGATCCAACTGCCGGCCAAGGAGTGGCCCACCGTCTGGTACAAGGGCGGCTCCGAGCAGGGCGTGCTCGACCTGAGCTACCTGGCCCGCACGCCGTCCGGTCGCACCTTCGTGGTCACGGCCATGGCCTCCGACCCGGCCGCCGCCCTCAAGGAGGACCAGGTGTACGAGGAGCTCATCGCACTCTCGCGGGGCGCCTTCGCCTTGCTCAAGTCGTCCTGACCCTGGACCCTTCGGCGTCCTGCCCCTGGACCCTTCGGCGTCCTGCCCCTGGGCCCGGAGGCCTGGCCGCCTGAGTCCGGGCTTCCTGGCGGCCGGGGCCGCTCGCCTGGAATAGTTGAATTCTCAACTTGGTTGAGCACAGCAGATTCCGCCGAAGGGAGCCCGACATGCCCGCCGTCACCGTAGAGAACCCGCTCAGCCTGCCCCGCCTGCCGGAACCGCTGGCCGAGGAGCAGGGCCGCAAGGTGCTCGCCGTCGAGACCGCGCCGAGCGGCTTCGAGGGCGAGGGCTTCCCGGTACGCCGGGCCCTGGCCGCGATCAAGCCCGAGTACCTGGACCCGTTCGTGATGATGGACCAGATGGGAGAGGTCGACTACGCGGCCGGCGAGCCCAAGGGCACCCCGTGGCACCCGCACCGCGGCTTCGAGACCGTCACGTACATGATCGACGGCGTGATGGAGCACCTCGACTCCAACGGAGGCGGCGGCACGATCACGAACGGTGACACCCAGTGGATGACCGCCGGCGCCGGCATCCTGCACAAGGAGGCGCCGCCGGAGTGGCTGGTGCAGCAGGGCGGGCTGTTCCACGGCATCCAGCTGTGGGTGAACCTGCCGGGCGCCAAGAAGATGATCGCCCCGAAATATCAGGACATCGGAAGCTCCAGCGTCGCGCTGCTCAGCAGCCACGACGGCGGCGCCCTGGTCCGCCTCATCGCGGGCGACCTGGCCGGGAACACCGGGCCCGGCAGCACCCAGACGCCGATCACCCTGCTGCACGCCACGATCAGCCCGGGTGCGCGGCTGACGATGCCATGGCGCAAGGACTTCAACGCCCTCGCCTACGTCCTGTCAGGACGCGGCACGGTCGGGACCGAGCGGCGCCCGCTGGTCAGCGGCCAGTTGGCCGTGTTCGACGGCTTCGGCGACCGTCCGGGGCTGACCACGTCGGGCGAGACGATCACGCTGTCGGCGAAGGACACGATGGAGGTCATCATCCTCGGCGGTCAGCCGATCGGCGAGCCGGTGGCCCATTACGGGCCGTTCGTCATGAACACCCGCGCCGAGCTGGCCCAGGCTTTCGAGGACTATCAGGCGGGACGCCTGGGCTCCATTCCCGCCGCCTGATTACGAGAATCGCATCGAGCGGCCCGCTATTAAGCGGGCCCGCTATCGAGCGTTTCGCTATTGAACACCACCAACTCGTTGGAACTGGGCCGCCGTCATTCACGGCGGCCCATTGTGTTTAAGAGCGACGCAGCGATTACGGGCGCACCACCGTCTTCTTCGGCCCGCAGTGGTCGAATTTCACCTTGTACGGCTTGCTCACACAGGCCCAGAGCTCGATCTTGCCGTGCGACATGCGCCTGGTCCGCTGCTCAAGGCAGTCCTGGTTCTTGTAGTAGTTGGCGTACTGGTAGGTGTGCCCCTGGTACCTGACTTTGGCCATCGCGTAGCGGTGATCGGCGTTCCGGTCGCAGACGATGATTCTCGTGTCGCTCTCCAATTGAGCTTCGGCGAGCACGCCCCCGTGCCCGTCACTCAGGGATGCGCGGGGAATCGCCCGCGCGGTTGCCGAAGCGGCGGTGGTGCCCATGGTGGCGAGCGCCAGTCCGGCGATGGCGGTGACGAGTAGCAGCTTTTTCACAATGCCCCCTGTCGTTTTGCATTTCCGTAGGAAAGACGACGACATCGACGGCAAAGTTCATAAAAAGTGCGCGCCGATTCGGCACGCTCGTCGAGTGCGACCCATGGCCGGACGGCCCGGCCATGGGTCGGACGGACCGCCCTGGCGCGAGGAGGCCCCGTCCGGGAGCCCTGCGATCCCGGCTCCGGCCGATCGACAAGTCGTGAAGTACGTACTAATGTGCTGCCTCATCATGAAGGACGTACATAAATCAGACTTTGACACTGACCCCGACGGAAGCCTCTTCGATCCCGCGACCAGGACCGCCATGCGGCAGTTCACCGGCGGAGGCGACACCGCCACGCTGGAGGCCGCGGCCGCCGTTCGCACCGCCTTCCACGCCATCGAGCGGATGCGCGCTCATGGCAGCCAGGGCAGAGGGTTGAGCTCCGGCGCGATGGACCTGCTGATGCGGCTCGGCGCCGCCGAGGGGGACGGAGTGAGCATCGGAGAGCTGGCCCAGTCCGCGGGCGTCAGCTCCCGTAACGTGACCGGGCTGGTCGACACGCTGGAGCGCGAGGGCCTGGTGCGGCGGGTCCCCGACCAGCATGATCGGCGCTCGGTCCTGGCCCAGATCACGGCTGGGGGACGGGATTGGATCAAGGCGTTCAGCGAGCCGTCGCAGCGGGCGATGACGGCGATGTTCAGGGACTTCACGGCCGACGACCTGACCCGGTTCCGAGACCTGTGCCTGCGGGTGGCCGACAATCAGCACCGGCTCGCGCAGTATCTGGAAGGTGCCTCATGAGCGGTGAGAACCGGACACGTGAGGTCGTACGGGGCTACCACGAGGCGCGCTTCCGTGGCGATGTGGCAACGGCCGCCGCGCTCATCGGTGACGGGTTCAGCTTCCAGAGCCCGCTCATGAGCTCCGACGACGCCGCCGGCCACCTGGCCGGGATCACCGGCTTCGTCCAGGTGGTCACCGGCGTCGACCTGATCAGCGAGCTCTACGGCGAGTCGGAGGCCACGCTCGTCTATGACGTGCACACCGCCACGCCGGTGGGCACCCAGCGCACCGCCGAGCACTTCCAGCTCGCCGACGGCCGGATCGTCTCCATCATGCTGATCTTCGACGCCACGCCGTGGCAGCCGATGAGGCAACTGATGGGCTGAGCTCACAGGCCGAGCCGGGCCAACGAGCCGAGCTCAGCCAGGGCGAGCCGGGCCGGGCCGGCGGGCTGCGCGCGGCCTGGCGGAGGGCAGGTCAGGGCTGGGCGTGGTCAGGGGGACGGCAGGGCGGCGGCGGTCTGGCGCCAGATCCTGCCGTCCTTGATCACTAGTGTGCCGAACGTGGTGACCTTGTTGCCGGCGACGGTCATGAGGGCGTTGTAGAAGATGACGTCGTCCACCGCCTGGATCGACGTGACCTCGACGACCTGGGGCTCGGCGGCCAGATAGGCGCCGAACAGCTCCCGGATCTCCCCCGCTCCCCTGGCCACGCGGTCGAAGCGGACGACCATGGCCTCCTCGTGGTACTGCGCCAGCAGGGCCTCCAGGTCCCGATCCGCGATAGCGGCCAGTTGGCGGTCGAACAGCTCCATCACGGTCATGCCTCTCCTCCGGGCAGGGGACGGCGAAGATCGTAGGCGACCTGCGCTCCGCCGTACAAGAGAATCAAGGGGAGCGCCAGCGCGGCCGGGAGCGCGGAGGTGACGAGCGTGAGCACGGCAGCCGCCATGCGGATGGCGGTCGCGAGCCGGTCGCCGGAGCACAGGTGCTGGAGGCCGAGGGTGACGAACACCACCGCGGCGGGGACTCCGACGGCCCAGCCCGTCCCCGGGTGGGTGATCGCGTGCTCGACACCGATGCCGAACGCGACCAGGCCCAGCGACAGCGGCAGATGGGAGTAGACCCAGACCTGTCCGGCCAATTGCGTACGCAGCACCACGGACTCATCTATGTGCCCGAAGTACAGCCACCAGAACGCCATGGCGATCGCGATGCCCGCGAGGGCGATCAGCAGCGTGCCGGGCGTGACCGCGTGGCTCTTCAGCCCGACCACCACCGCGGCGACGACCTCGCCCAGCACGATCACCACGAACAGCCCGAACCGCTCAGGCAGGTGCTCACTCTGTGGCGGCAGCGCGCCCTGGTGCCGCCGCGCCATGAGCGGCGTGGCCAGATCGATGACCATGGCGACGGCCCACAGGACATAGCGCAGCGGCGGCTCGACGGCCAGCGACGCCGTCCAGATGACCACCGACACCGTGAACCCGGCCACATAGCTGCTGGTCAGCGACCGCCCTTCGGGCACATGCCGCCCGGCGCGCAGGTAGGCCACGATGAGCAGGATCCGCACAGCCACATAGGACAGCGCGAACAACGCGGAGCGCTGCCCGATGTCGCCCACGCTCGCGGCCATCGTGCCGATGGCCAGGATCTGGGGCAGTACGAGCAGGCGATGGCTCACGTCATCGGTGTCGAACCTGTTCGCGTAGAACACGTATCCCGCCCAGGCCCACCAGATGGGCACGAACAGCCCTATGAACGCCAGAATCCGCCCTGGTTCGGTCCCCTCGGCCAGTACATCGGCCAACTCGGCCACGGCCACCACGAACACCAGGTCATAGAGCAGCTCCAGCCAGGTGGCCCGTCGCTGCACTCCCTCGAACAGCCGTAACCTAGGCGGCTGCCAACTCCTGCTCACCCATACCTCCCACATGTAATTGTGTAATTATGTCGCCCTGGAGGTCTGGTGTGCACGGCATCGGTTGAGTAGGGGGTACTCAGGACGGACCCCATTATCCGGCCTACCTTCACGGAAGGACGGACGATGGGGGGACACCATGCACTTCGTTCCATTAGCGCCGGATGCGCTGGCCAAGCTGGAGACCCGCTTCTACGAGCTGAAGGCGGCCGGGCTCCTGCCCGAGCACCTGACGTTCGAGGACTACTACGCGATGTGGCGTTCCGAGCGGCGTGGGCCGCGCTCGGTGGGCCTGGATGACGGCAACCTCACCCCACAGGCTCCCGACGTGAGCCTGATCAACCGGCCGCCGAAGAAGCTCAAGGGCGTCATCAAGACGCTGGTGCTGCTGGTCGACTTCGACGACCGGCCGCACGATCCGGCTCACGACGCGGAGCACTTCAGGCGGCTGCTGTTCGGCACCCAGCCGGGCAGCATGCGCGACTTCTATCGGAAGGTCAGCGGCTTCAGCGACGACCACGGCATCGACGTGCAGGGCGAGGTGTTCGGCTGGTTCCGGCTGCCGCAGAAGCTGGCCTTCTACGCCAACAACAAGTCGGGGCTGGACGAGGACCACTTCCCGCGCAACGCGCAGGGTATGGCGCGGGACGCCGTGCAGGCCGCTATGGCGGCGGGTGTCGAGTTCGACCCCTCCTACGACGTACTCGACGAGCACCGGGTCACCGCGCTGTTCGTCGTGCACGCCGGCCCGGGCGCCGAGACCTTCGCCGACGCCGAAGGGCTCCAGTACATCTGGAGCCTGAAGTGGACCGTCGGCGACGAGCCCATCGCGGTCGGGCCCGACCTGGAGGTGAGCACCTTCCTGACCGTGCCCGAGGACTGCAACGTCGGTGTCTGCGCCCACGAGTGGGGGCACCTGGCGGCGCGCTGGGCCGACTACTACGACACCGACCGGGCGCAGACCGGCGCCAAGTCGCACGGGCTGGGCAACTTCTGCCTGATGGCGGCCGGCTCGTGGGGCAACCGCGGGGTCACGCCGGTGTACCCGACCAGCATGCTGCGGATGTTCCACGACTGGGTCACCCCGCGGCTGGTCACCGAGACCACCCACGGCATCACGCTCCGGCCGGTGGCCGAGGGCGGTGACTTCATCGTCATCCGTAACGATCGGACGATGAAGGACTCGCAGTACATCGTCGTGGAATATCGCCGCAAGCGGGGCCAGGACGAGTTCCTGCCCGACCAGGGCATCGCGGCCTACGTCGTGGACGAGGCCATCCCCAACGTCGACGACGAGCGGCGCCTGGCGATCGAGCTGATGCAGGCCGACGGCCTGCGCCAGCTCGCCCAGATCGGCAGCCTGGGGAACAGGGGTGACGCCAACGATCTGTATCCGTCGCTGGGCAACGCGAGCATCGGCCGGGACACCAGGCCCCCACTCGATCTGCCCGGGGGCGGATGGACCGGCGTGACCATCGAAGTCTCCGGCACGCCGGGTGATGACGAGATGACGATCGACGTCGTGGTCAGCTCGTAAGGGCGATCCATGACGGAGGCCGGATACGGCAGATGCCGGGCGAGTGCCGCGACCGCCCGGCATCTGCCGTGACGGGCGCCCATCTCGCCGCACACGCCGACCACGGTCTACCAATCTCTCGTCGTACGGGCTGACCATGGGCGACGAAACTCCCGTCGCACGCGCTGACAGCGGTCCACGACCCTCTCGTCATTCGTGCTGACACCGGTCTACGAATGGGCCCTGCGGGCGGCCAAGAGTGCGCACGTCACGGTGCCCAGCCCCGTGAACCGCAGGAGCGTGCCCCTGGACAGACCCCAAGTGGGACGGTGGGTGGGGTGGGTGTGGCCGGCCGTAAAAAATGGCCCGTAAAAATCGCCCTTAAAAACGCTCAGTTGAGCGTGAGGCAGGCGATGCGCGGGGCGGGCTGCTCGTCGGGGGTGGTCGGCCTGGCGTGGAGGACCAGGGAGTGGGGCACTTCGCCCGTCAGCGACCAGTCGTGGCGGGCGGTGGCGCGTCCGGCGCCGGAGCCGTCCGTCTTCAGGTCCAGCCACACCTCGCTGGTGGCGTCAGCGCGGCCGGCTATGTGCTGGAAGTGCGCCCCCGCGGCGGCGGGGCCCTTTCCGCAGGGTGCGACATGGAGGTGGGCGCCGTATCGATGGTTGGGCACCAGGCCCTCCACCACCAGCGAGGTCACCGTCTTGCCGCCCGTGGACTCGGCGGTCACGCTCGCCTGAGCCCCCTTGGGCACCAGCTTGCGGTTGTAGACGATGGCCATCGTGGTGCGCGGCTTGAACACTCCGGCGCCCGTGAGCGTGGTGGGCGCCGCGGCGGCGTCGGAGCTGTGGACGGCGTTTCCCACGGGCGCGTCGGCCTCGGGATCGGCCGGGCTCTGCGCGCAGCCCGCGACCGCCAGGGCGAGCAGCAACGCGGCCGAACGCGCCCTCAGCGGGCGAGCGACCCCATGGGCCGAGACGCCCGGCCGGGCGGTGTCACGGGCGGTGCCGCCAGATCGGGCGGCACCGCCGACGGCGTCGCGGGCGGTCGCGCGGCCCGTGCCGAGTGGGGCGGCGGACTGCTCCACGATGACGAAGTCGGGGTATCCAGGACTCAGTTGGGCACGCGCCCTCTGTGACCGGACGGACGCGGGCATCCGTTGTGCGATGGCGGGCGTGGGCAGGCGCATGGGAACCCCCAAAGCGGTGACGAGCCCTGGCCAGGCTCACGAAGCCACCACTCTAACCAGTAACCGATCCACTACGCACCGTGTTTGGCGGCGATCCCGTCGATGAGTCCGGCCAGGGTGAAGTCGTTCTCCGTGAGCCGTCCCTTGTCGTGGGTGGTCAGCGAGAGGTGCAGTCTGCGCCACCGGATGTCGATGTCGGGATGGTGGTTCATCTCTTCTGCCTGAACCGCGATCTCGTCGACGATCCGGATGGCCGTGGGGAAGTCGGGCGCGGTGATCGTACGCCGGATCTCCTCGCCCTCCCTACGCCATTCAGGCAGGTCGTTGAGCTTGCTGTCGACGTCCATGAACTCACGTTACTTCAGCGCCCCCGCGCCGAGGCCGGACTGGATCTGGCGTTGGAAGATGATGTAGACGATCATCACCGGGATGATCGCCATGCTGAGGGCGGCGAACAGGCTCGGCCAGTCGGCCTCGTACCCGGCGATGGTGGAGATGTCGGCGATGCCCTGGGTGATGACCCACTTGTCCTTGTCGTCCGTGAGCAGGACCAGGGGCAGCAGGTACTGGTTCCACTGGCCGAGCACGTTGAAGATGGTGATGCTGATCAGGCCGGGCTTGGCCATGGGGAGCATGATCTGGAAGAACGTGCGGGTGTGCGAGGCGCCGTCGATCGCCGCCGCTTCGGCCACGGTGTCCGGCAATGTACGGAAAAATGCGGCTAAGAAGAAGACCGTGAACGGCAGCGAGTACGCGATGTAGACCAGGATGAGCCCGACGTGGGAGTTCAGCAGCCCGAGCTGGAGGACGACGAAGAACAGCGGCCCCAGCGCCAGGAAGATCGGGAACGCCATCCCGGCCACAAAGAAGTAATAAATCACCCTGTTGCCGAAAAACCGGTAGCGCGCCAGCACATACGCCGCCATCGAGCCGAACAGCATCGTCCCCAACGTGCTGAAGAACACGACGACAACGGTGTTGAGCATGTACTGCCCCACGTGGGCCTTGTCCCAGGCCCTCCCCCAGGCGTCGAGCCGCAACTGACCGGGCAGCTGAAGCGCGTCCCCGAAGATCTCCGTGTTGTTCTTGAACGACGCGAGGAACGTCCAGAGCAGCGGCAGGATGATCAGCAGCGCCCAGATGAAGAGCGCCAGATGCGAAAGGCCGCCAAGGACCCCGAGCCGAGGTCTGGCCGGACGAGGCGTGGTCATGTCAGAGCTCGATCCTCTCGCGCCGCGTGGTGCGCAAGGTCAGCACCGCGAACGTCACGGTGAGGAAGAACAGCACGACCCCCATCGCCGAGGCGTAACCGACCTTGGAATAGGTGAACGCGGTCTTCCATATCTCCACGGGCAGCACGGTCGTGGCCCCGTCGGGCTCTCCTTTGTCCCCGGCGAGTACGAGGATCAGCGCAAACCCGTCGAACGCCGCGATCCCCAAATACACCCACCCCACCTGGATGGTGTCGCGCAGCAGCGGCAGCGTTATCGAGAAGAACAGCCGCGCCCGCCCGGCCCCGTCGAGCGCCGCCGCCTCGAAGTAGTCCTTCGGAATGGCGGCCATTCCCGCCGAGAAGAGCACCACGTAGAATCCGACGGCCTGCCAGATCATCACCGCCAGAATCGCCCAGAGGGCCAGGTTCGGCTCGACGAGCCAGCCGACGGGATCGAGGCCCAGCTTGACCAGGAGTCCGTTGATCACGCCGCTCTCGTCGGGCCGGTAGACCGCCTTGAACAGCACCCCGACCACGGCCACGGCGAGCACCTGGGGGAAGAAGAACACCACCCGATAGAACTTCGACCCCCAGATCCCCTTCATTCCCGCGCCGCGCGTTCCCCCACCCAGGTTCAGCAGGAACGCGAAGAACAACGCGATGGCGACCGTCACGAGCGGCAGCACGAGCAGCAGGATTCCGTGATTGCGCAGGGCCCGCCAGAAGACCTCGTCCCCGAATAACCGGGTGAAGTTGTCCAGCCCGATGTAGTGCAGCCTCGACTTGTAGCCGTTCCAGTCCGTCAGGGAGATCTGGAACGCCTGGATGTAGGGGCTGATCACGAACACCGAGTAGAGAGCGACAGGAACGGCGAGAAACGCGGCGACGAACCCGTACTTGCGCAACCGCTCCATGGGCTAGTTGCTCCGCGTCTGCTTGACGACGGACGAGTCCTTCTTGATGGCGTCCGCCTTCTTCTGCATGTTCTGGCAGAACTTCTCGGGCGTGATGCGCCCGGCCATGACCACGTTGATCTGCTGGGTGCCGTAGTCGAACAACTCTTTGTACCAGCCCTCGAAACGGGCGTCGGTGATGATGTTCTGGCCGGCGACGTCCTGTGCCTTGGCCGCGCTCTTGAGGCCGGGGGTGAGATCCAGCCCCTCGGCCGCGCCGTTGACCACGGTGAGGTTCAGCGTCTTCTCGGTGAAGCCCTTGGCCCCTTCCTTCGACAGCATGATGCGGAGATACTCCAGGCCGCCCTGCGGGTTCTTGCCTTTGGCGGAGACG
The DNA here is from genome assembly GCF_050942315.1 of Nonomuraea sp. CA-143628. Lineage (NCBI taxonomy): Bacteria > Bacillati > Actinomycetota > Actinomycetes > Streptosporangiales > Streptosporangiaceae > Nonomuraea > Nonomuraea sp. CA-143628. Next base: position 2,701,496 of record NZ_CP192072.1, on the reverse strand, counting down.
AAGAAGTTCTCGCCGACCCCCACCTGGATGGCCCCGTACGGCATCTTGTCGGCGGCGGTGACGTCGGGGATCGGGGCGATGGCGTACTCGAAGTCCTTGGGCTTGTCCTTGGCCATCTCGTTCTCGATCCACGAGCCGACCGGGTAGAAGAGCAGCTTGTTCTGGAGCTGCTTGACCTGGGTCTGGGTGTGGTCGAGGCCGAAGTACGCCTTATCGCCATAAAGCGTCTGGATCTCCACCCAGGCGGTCACCGACTGCTTCACCGGCTCGGCGTTCCAGGCGTTGTCGACCAGGTTGTCGATGTCGATGAGGACCTGGTTGCCGCCGATCTTGGCGGCCGTGTAGAGGGCGTTCCAGAGCTGGTAGTACGGGCCCTTCTGCCCGGGATAGGCGAACAGCAGGATGCCTTCCTTCTTCGCCGTGTCGCCGAGCGCCTTGAACTCCGCCCACGTCTTCGGAAGCGCCCACCCCTTGTCCGCGAAGAGCTTGGCGTTGTACCAGAGCGCGCGGTGGGAGACGGTGTAGTTGAGGACCAGGTCCTTGTCGTCGATCTTCGCGTTGTCCAGCACGGCCGGCGTCACGGTGTCGCGGACCTTCTTGGACGGGTCGTCCAAGGACGGCGCGTCGAACAGCACGGTCAGGTCGGCCAGCTGGCCCTCGCCGGCCATGGCGGCCAGGTCGAGCGCTTCGGGGCCCGAGTTGTTGACCACGTCGGGCACGTCGCCGCTGACGAAGCGCGGACGCAGCTGGGTGCCGATCTGCTGGGTCGCGTTGTGCTTGACCGTCGCGCCGGGGAACCTCTTCTCGTACATCTTCTCGTGCAGGTCCTTGGCGTACGCGTCGCCGTAGCCGCCGCTGAAGATCGTGACCTCCAGCGGCTTCTTGGCGTCGACGCCGAACGGGTTCTTCGGGTCGGCGGAGGCGGCGATCGAGCTGGTCGGCGTCGCGGTGGGCTCGTCGCCGGCACCGCTGGTGGCGCAGGCGCTCAGCAGGCCCGCGCCGGGGCCGGCGACGAACGCGGTCATGCCGATTCGGCGCAGCAGCTGACGCCGAGTGATCTCTCCCGGGTGGGTCATGGGGGCTCCTGAAGAGGACGAATTAGGAAAGTTTCCTAACCGTTTGCCCGAAGGTACGAACGGCCGGGCGCACTCGTCAAGGGGCGCAATCGACCCGTAACACCTTTGCCGTGATCCTCTACAGGAAGGACATTAGATGCCTACCGCCCAAACAGCCACCCACCGTCAGCCCGAAGCGCGCTTGGGATCCCATCAGTCGGCGTGCGCTCGGGACCCATCAGCCCACACGCGCGGGTCCCGTCAGCCGAAGTGCGCCCGGGTCTCGGCGAAGGCCAGGTCGGTGCCCTCCAGGGCCCGGGCTACGTCCTCCTCCGTGTGCGCCGCCGACATGAACCAGTTGTGCCACGGGTGGATGTACACGCCGTGCCGCAGGCAGGCGTCGCTCCAGTACATGGCGGTCGACAGGTCGGCGTCGCCGTCGAAGCTCAGCCACGGGATCGTCACAGGTCCGGTCTGGTTCACCACGAACCCGTGCGCCTTGGCCTGCCCGTACAGCCCGTCACGCAGCTGCGTCCCGGCCCGCTCCATGGCCGCGATGCCGTCGGTGTCGCGCAGCGTCTCGATCGTCGCCTTCGCCGCTGCCATCGCGACGGCCGAGAACCAGAACGAGCCCGTCGAATACAGCGTCTGAGCCGGTCCGCGCAGCGCGTCCGTGCCGGTCACGGCGGCTATGGCGTAGCCGTTCGCCATGGCCTTGGACCACGCTGTCAGGTCCGGCCGTACGCCATAGGGCTCCCACGACCCCCGCAGGTCGATCCGGAACCCCGCCCGGACGTCGTCGATCACCAGCGCGGCCCCGATCCGGTCGGCCAGCGCCCGCGCGGCTCGCGCGAAAGCGGGCTCCACCAGCTCCTGGTCCTCGAAGGAGTCGTGCTTGAACGGCGTCACGATGATCGCCGCGACCTCCCCCTCGACCGTGGCGGCCGCGGCCTCCAGCGACTCGATCGAGTTGTAGTCGAACTCCACCAGGTCGGCCCGCTCGTTCGGCGTCGTCCCGGCGAGTGACGGCGTGCACCAAGGGTCGGCCCCGTGGTATGCGCCGTGGGCCATCAGCACCTTCGTGCGGCCGGTGGCCGCTCTGGCGACCATGAGGGCCTGGGTGGTGGCGTCGGTGCCGTTCTTGGAGAACATCGCCCAGTCGGCGCTGGGCACGGTGTCGACCAGCAGCTCGGCCAGCTCGACCATGATCGGCCCCGGCCCGTTGAGGCAGTCGCCGAGAGCCAGTTGCTTGGCGGCCGCCTCCTCCACGCGTGGGTGCCGGTGCCCGAGCACCACCGGGCCCCAGCTGCACATGAAGTCGATGTACTCGCGGCCGTCCACGTCCCACTGGCGGCACCCTTCGCCGCGCTCGAAGAACTGCGGGTATCCGGGGGCGAAGATCGCGGCGTTGAGATGCCCGTACATGCCGCCGGGCACGACCTTCAACGCCCGCTGACGAAGCTCAGCGTCTGTCATCTGAAATCCCTCTCCAAGTTCCACGGGTCGAACACAGCAGCCGGCGGCGGGGTCATGTCAGGAGGGCAAGGGTGGATTCGAGGTCGGTGAGGCCCGCGTCCGAGCCGAGTCCGGTGGCGACCTGGGCGGCGGCGGCCGTGCCCCAGCGGGCGGCGCCCACCACGTCCTGTCCGTGCAGCAGCCCGGTGATGAACCCGGCGCAGTACGCGTCCCCGCAGCCGGTCGTGTCGCTGACCTCGACCTTGAGCGCGGGCACCTGCTCGATCCCCGCCTCGGTCACCACCAGGCTCCCCTCGGCTCCCATGGTCACGAGCACCCCGCGCGGCCCCTCCCCCAGCAATGCCTGGGCTGCTGCCGACACCTCCGCCACGGAAGCCGACGAAGGCGACGAAGCCGCCATGAGGAGCGCCTGGGAGCCGTTCGGGAGGACATAGTCCACGTGCGGGAGGAAGGCCCGCGCCATCCCCAGCAAGTCCGGCATTTCCGACAGCAGGTCCATCGTCACGATCACCCCGGCCGCCCGAAGCGAGTCCAGCAGCGCGAAGAACGCCGGATCCCCCAGCCCGAACGTCACGTCCATCCCGCCCAGATGGACGGCCCGCACACCACGCAGCCGCGCCTCGTCCAGGTCCGCCGGCGTGACCCCGAGGTTCGCCCCGGGGACGTGGAAGCTGGGACGCCCGCCGTCGGGCCTGATCGGCAGGATCGAGGCCGCCGTCTGCTCGCCGGCCTTGCGGGTGAGCAGGGAGACGTCCACGCCGCGCTTGGCCATCACCGCCACCAGGAAGTCCCCGAGCTCGTCGTCCCCGATGGCGCCCATGGAGACGACCTCGTTGCCCAGTTTGACCAGGTCGACCGCCGTCCCGGCCGCGGATCCCGCGGCGGTAAGCCGGATCTGGTCCACCAGGGCGGTGTCCTGCCCTTCCGGGATGTACGAGACGGGCCTGGCGAGGATGTCGACGATGTGCACGCCGATCGTGGCGACGGTGGGGCTGGCGGGGACGGTCATGGGTCTAAATAGACAGACGTCCGAATAAAAAGTCAATATGCTCAGGACAGCACCGAAGAAGGGGGCCACCGGATGCCGAAGATCGTTGACCATGACGAGCGCAGGCGCGAGGTGCTCTCAGCCGCCCGCCGGGTGATCGTCAGGGACGGCATCGACGCCGCCACGACCCGGGCCATCGCCAAGGAGGCGGGCTACTCCAACGGCGTGCTGGCGCACTACTTCGCCGACAAGGACGAGATCCTGCTGTCGGCGCTGCGGCAGTCCCACCAGCGCATCCGCGAGCGACTGACGCGCAAGATCGAGGGCGCCACCGGCCTGGCCGCCCTGCGTGAGCTGCTGCTGGACAACCTGCCCCTTGATGCGGAGCGTACTCAGGAGACGCGTCTGGAGGTCAGCTTCTGGAGCCGCAGCCTGGCCTCGGAGCGGCTCGCCGAGGTCCAGCGCGCCGAGGCCGACGAGCTCCGCGGGGCCGTACGGACGCTGCTCGGCGAGGCTCGGGCGGCGGGCGAACTCACCACCGACGAGAACCTCGACGACATCACCGAGCGCCTGCTGGCGCTGGTCGACGGGCTCAGCCTGCACCTGCTGCTCTATCCCGGCCGCCTCTCGCGCGTGGACCTGGAGCGCCTGATGCTCGCCACTCTCGACCATCTGTGATGGTCTTTCAAAAGACCTTCCATCCTGTACGGCAAGCCGCCCAACCCGCCAACCGCCGCACGTGGCGGGCGTCTGTCCAGGGAGACGCCCGCTGACCGGGCGCAACGTCCCGCCGCAACGGCGCTTGGTTACCCGATTCGGCCCTCAGCCTCAGCCAGGTGCCGGCGATGTGCGGTCACGTTCCGGCCTGTCGCTCGCGCAGGTACCAGGCCGCGATCGAGTATGGCGGTGCCGCGGCCTGGGAGCGGGCGGCATGCTCGACGATCGCGTCCTGCATGAAGCGCAAGTCGGCGGGCCGGGGGTAGGTGGCGTAGACCAGCTGGAGTGTCGCGGCGTCGAGGTCAGGGACGACTCCGGCGTCGGTGAAGACACCTTTGTGCGTCAGATACGTCAGCAGTCCGCGCCGGTCGGCGATGCCCAGGGAGGAGTGCAGGGCAATCGCTTCCCACACCCGGTCGACGTCCGTCGCGGCGATGCCGTGCTCGGTCAGCACGGATGCCGCCAGATCGGCGCCTTCCACTTCGAACCTGGCCTGGCCGGCCGCGAGGGTGCCCAGGCCCAGATCGTGCATCACACAGGCGGCGAAGAGCAGGTTCTCATCGTAAGCCGCGTCGTTCAGGCAGTTCTCCTGCTCGGCCAGCAGGCGGGCGAACAGGAAGCTGCGGATGCTGTGGTCGGCGATCGGCGTGCTCTCGGACTTCTGTACGAGAGCGAGGCTCGCGTCGGCCAGCGACCCCGTGGGCAGGGCGAGTTTGTCGTTCATGCCCTGAACGTATGAGGGCGGGGCAGGAACGAAAATAGGCCCGCGTGCCATGCGTCGCTGGGATCGGGCCATCAGTTCGACGAATTGATCAGCACCGAAGAAGGTACGTCTGGCGGCTTCACCGGGCGACCCGGGCCGGGCGGTACCGGCTACGGAAGGTGGCCGGTGTGCTGTCGGTGCGCTGGACGAAGTACTTGACGAAGTTGCTGGTGTCGAGGAAGCCGAGGCGGACCCCGATGCCCGCGACAGATTGGTCGCCGTGGGCGAGGAGGCGTTTGGCCTCCAGCACGACGCGACGGTCGATGAACTCCTTGGCGCCGACTCCGGCCGCGGCGAGCGCGGCCCGGGTCAGGGTGCGCGGCGAGTATCCGAGGACGCGTGCGTAGTGTCCGACGTCGCGGGCCCGGGTGAAGTCGGTTTCGACGGCGGCGCGGAAACGCTGGAAGGTTTCCGCGTGCTCGGCGGGCAGGGTGCCCACGGGGGCGGTCAGGTGGGTCAGGCGCAGCAGGAGCACGGCGAGCAGCCGCTGGAGGATGGCGGAGCGGGTGGAAGCCGGCATGCGGGTGGTGCCGTACTCGCAGGCGAGGTGGTCGAGGGCCCGGCGCAGGGCGGGGGCGTCCTCTCCGGTGATCTGCCACAGGGCGCGTCCGAAGGGGTCGTCGAGGCGGACGTCAGTGGCTGTGGTGGGGTCGAGGAAGTCGGGCTGGAACAGCACCAGGGTGCCGCTCGCCGCGCTGAGGTCGCCGAAGCGTTGTACCTGGCCGGGGCGGACCCATAGCAAGGTGCTGTCGGTGACGGCGTAGTCGGCGAAGTCGACCATGTGCCACAGCAGCCCCTGGTCGACCGTGAGGAGCAGGTGGAAGTCCGGGCGCTGTGCGCGGCCGGCTCCCTGCGCGTCCCGGGCGCCTTCCGCCCCGCCGGGCCCATGCAGGCGGCGGCGTAGTTCGGCGATCGTCATCACCTCGACACCGACCGCGCCGGCCGCCGGCGGGACGTACTGGATCTCTCGGATCGCTTCTTGTCCGTTTTTCACCACGACGAGTCCTCACCGCACCTGGGCGGCACCTTTCCCGGATCCTACCTTTGAAGTCAGTCGAGAGCATATGCGGCGGCAAGGACGTCGCGACTCCCGGCGGACATCGATGACTGACTTCTACCAATGTCAGGAGGCACCGAATGACCGACCGTATCCGTCTGACGTACGCGTTCGACGCCTACTGCGGCTGGTGCTACGGCCTGGGTCCGGCGCTGCGGCGGTTCGCCGACGACAACGCGGACCGTATCGAGCTGCGGGTGCTGTCCGGGGGCCTCTTCTCCGGCCTGCGCGCCCTGCCCGTGGCGGCGTACCCGCACATCTCGGACGCCACCCGGCGCATCGCCGCCGCCACCGGGGTCACCTTCGGTGAGGGCTATCAGCGCACCGTGGCCGAGGGAACCCTGGTGCTGGACTCCACCGACGCCGCCACCGGGCTGGTCGCATTGAGCCGCCAGGCTCCCGGACGCGCCCTTGAACTGGCGAGCGCCCTCAACCGCGCCTGGTGTGTCGACGGCCACAACCTCTCCGACCTCGACGTGTACCGGTCGATCGCCGCCGGGCACGGCCTCGACGCCGACGCCGTCGCCGAAGCCTTCCACGACCCGGCCACCCGCGCCGAGGCCGAAGGCGGCTTCCGAGAACTGCGCCGGCTCGGCGTCGACGCCTACCCGACGCTGCTCCTGCACGCCCCCACCGGCACCCACCGGCTCGGCGGACCGCTCTCCAGCGCCCGTCAGCTCACCGAGGCCCTCGACCGGCACCTGGCCCCCGCCTCCACCTGACCGCCCCCCGAACCATCACTACAAGAAGGAAAGCACTGCCATGACGAACATCGCCGTCTTCGGCGCCAACGGCACCATCGGCTCCGCCATCGTCCGCGAGGCCCTCGACCGCGGCCACACCGTCACCGCCGTCGTCCGCGACCCCGCCAAGGTCACCGAACCCCACGCGAACCTGAGCGTCACCACCGGCGACGTCCTCGACGCCCAGTCGGTCGCCGCCGCCGCGAAGGGCCACGACGTCCTCGTCAGCGCCGTCGGCGGCGGTGACGGCCCCGGCCACATCGCCACCATCAAGCCCGCCGCCGTCGCCCTCACCGAAGGACTGCGGACCCTCGGCGAGCAGGCACCCCGCCTGATCACCGTCGGCGGCGCCGGCTCCCTGCGCACCCCCGACGGCAAGCAGGTGTGGGACGCCCCGGGCCTGCCCGACTTCCTGCTGCCGATCATGCACTCCCACGGCGACGCCCTCGACTACTACCGGACCGTCACCGACGTCGACTGGACCAGCATCAGCCCCGCGGCCATGATCGAGCCCGGCACCCGCACGGGCGCCTACCGCACCGCCCTGGACGACCTCGTCATCGACGACGACGGCAACAGCACCATCTCCGTGGAGGACTACGCGGTCGCCCTCCTCGACGAGATCGAGCGGCCTGCCCACCGCCGGCAGCGCTTCGCCGTCGGCTACTGACCGGCAGGCGCACAGGGGTTCGGCCCGCCACTTCCCGTGGGAAGCGGCGGGCCGAACCCCTGGGGAGCGGCGGACCTAACCCGCTCACTGCCGTCCATGGCATTGCCGCATTTCGGACGACCGACTACATTGCTCCGCCATGAGCCTCCGCGAGCAGCTGTGCGAGTACGGACAGAGAGCCGTCGAGCAGGGCCTGGTCATCGGCACGTCGGGCAACCTGAGCGTCCGTCAGGGCGAACTGGTCGCGGTCACCCCGTCCGGGGTCGCGCTCGACCGGCTGACGCCGGAGATGTGCCCGATCGTGGACATCGAGGGGTACCTGGTCGAAGGCGACCTGCAGCCGTCCTCGGAGACCCCGATGCACCTGGCCGTCTATGAGACCACCGGCGCGCAGGCCGTCGTCCACACGCACTCGGTGTTCGGGACCGTCGTGGCCACCACGATGACCGAGCTGCCACCGGTCCACTACAACGCGCTGCTGCTGGGCGGGGTGGTGCGCGTGGCCGAGTACGCGACGTACGGGACGCCGGAGCTGGCGGCCAACGTCCGGGCGGCGCTCGACGGCAAGCAGGCGGCGCTCATGGCCAACCACGGCGGCGTCACCATCGGCGCCACGCTTGAGCAGGCCTTCGAGGCCACCCGGTTACTCGAATGGCTGTGTGAGGTGTACGTGCGGGGGCTGAGCGTCGGCAAGCCCACGATCCTGACCGACGAGCAGCTCGCAGCCGTGATCGACCGCTCGCTCAACCCCCCGGCCTTCCCCCGCCGCACCACCTGAACGACTACAGGTGGGCCGCCTGTTCGGCCAGTCCCAGTGGCAGGCCGCCCGAGCCCGCGATCTTGTCGTGGAACGACTTCAGCGACCCGTCGTACGACTCCCTGATCCGGTCGATCTCGATCGCGCCCGTCAGGTAGGACGGCGCCTGCGTGGGCCAGGCACAGTAGCGGTTGACCTCCCCCTGCGCCGTTCCGGGTGACAGTGACGCCTTCGTCGCCATGAACGTCTCCGCCTCCTCGATCGACATGTCCTCGCAGTGCAGCGCCGTGTCCACCACGATGCGGGCCGCGCGGAAGATGCGGCAGTCCAGGTGCGCCAGCTCGGTGGCGAGCGTGTCGAAGTAGCCCTGCTCGTGCAGCACCTTCTCGACGTAGAGGGCCCAGCCCTCGGTGAAGTACGGGGTGCGGAACACGTTGCGCACGGTCCGGGTGTTGCTCGCCATGTGCGACAGGTGCCAGTGGTGGCCAGGGTAGGCCTCGTGGACGGCGATCGACGGCATCTGGGCCCGCGAGTTCGTCCGCAGGCGCTGCCGTACCTGCTCCTCGGTGAAGCCGTCAGGCGTGTACGGCACGAAGAACACGCCGGTACGCGAGCTGCTCAGCGGCGGCGGCGACAGGTAGTGGGCCACGGCCAGGACCGGCCTGGTGTATTCGGCCGAGGGCAGCACCAGGCACTCCTCCCCCTCGGGGAAGGTCACCAGGTCGCGTTCCCTGACGAACTCGCGGGCCCGGTGGGTCTCGGCCTCGTACTCGGCCCGCATGTCGGCCAGCGTGGCGGGATGGTCGTCCATCAAGGACTCCATCGCGGCGCGCCAGTCCTCGGTGCCGTTGAGCCTCTTGGTGACCTCGCGCATCCGCGCGTCCAGCGACGCCCAGGCCGCTTCGCCCTTTTCGTGCAGCTCGGCAGCGCCGTACCCGAGCAGTTCGCGCTCGCGCAGCAGCGTCGAGTAGAGCCGCTCGCCCATCCGCCAGGTGCCGCCGCACTTGAACTCTTCGAGGAAGGTGACAAAGGCATCGAAAGCGGCGGCGGCCGGCTCGGCGGCGGACGCGAGCCGCGCGCGCAGCTCCGGGTCCGTCACCATCGACGGGATGGTCTTGGTGAGGAAGTTGCGCCCAGTGCGCGCCTGCCCGAGGCCGCGCTGGACGAGCAGCGGCGCCGCGAGCTCGGCGTCGAGGTTGGCCCGGCAGGCGGCCAGCACGTCCGGCACCTCGGCCAGCCGGGAGAGGGCGGCGGCCACCAGCTCAGGCTCGGGCTTGAGCCGCCGCTGGAACGGCGTGAACATGGAGGTGAAGATCGCCGACAGGTAGACGGCCGGGTCGCGCCGCCAGTCCGGCCAGGAGGCGAGGGCGATGGAGCCCCTCAGCTGAGACAGGACGAGATCCCTGTCGATCGCGTCGTCCGGTGTCGGCGTCTCCAGTCTGGAGAGCCGGTCCAGCCAGACGATCTCTTCCCGCTCACGGGCGGCGAAGGCGGCGGCGGTGAAGTCACCGAGCGTGTGATCGTAGCCGTCGGCTCCCAGGGTGCTGGCGACGACGGGACGACCGGAAAAGTACCACTTGAGAAACTCGTCCACGTCCGCACAATATCCTGGGCATATGCCCCTACAGATCACCGGCGCGCTCGGCAACCCCGACCTGATCCGCCTGCCTTGGGAGGTCCCTCTCGCCGACTGGCCGACGCATCACATGGTCGACCTGCCGCGCGGTATCTCGCGGCACGTGGTGCGGTTCGTACGGCTGTCCGGCAACGTGTACGCGATCAAGGAGATCAGCGAGCGGTACGCCAGGCGGGAGTACCAGCTGCTGTGGGACCTGGCCAGGCTCGACGCGCCGTCGGTCGAGCCGATCGCCTACGTCACCGGCCGGGACGAGGGGCTCGACGCGGCGCTGATCACCCGGCACCTGCAGTTCTCGCTCCCGTACCGCGCGGTCATGTCGGGCACGCTGCGGCCCGACACGCTCACCCGGCTGCTGGACGCGCTGGCCGTGCTGCTGGTGCGGCTGCACCTGATCGGCTTCTACTGGGGCGACTGCTCGCTGTCGAACACGCTCTTCCGCAGGGACGCGGGCGCCTTCGCCGCCTACCTCGTGGACGCGGAGACCGGCGAGATGCATCCGATGATCAGTGAGGGTCAGCGGCTCGGCGACATCGAGACCGCGCACATGAACATCTTCGGCGAGATGCTCGACCTGGAGGCGGGCGGGCTGCTGCACCCGTCGATCGACCCCATGGACACCGCCGAGGACATCGTGACCCGCTACCACCGGCTGTGGAACGAGATCACCCAGGACGAGATCATCGAGGAGGTCGACTGGCACCGGGTGGAGCAGCGGATCAGGCGGCTCAACCTGCTGGGCTTCGACGTGGCCGAGATGATGGTGCGGCGCAAGGTCGGCACCGGGCGGCTCATCGTCCGGCCCAAGGTGGTCGACGCGGGGCACCACCAGCGGCGGCTGCTCCGGCTCACCGGACTCGACGTCGAGGAGAACCAGGCCAGGCGGCTGCTGAACGACCTCGACGGGTTCCGGGTCGCCAAGGGCCTGCGGCACGAGGACGAGGCGATCGTGGCGCACCGGTGGCTGGCCGAGGTGTTCCAGCCGACGGTCGAGGGCATTCCGGCCCGGCTGCGCGGGAAGCTGGAGCCCGCGCAGCTCTTCCACGAGGTGCTGGACCACCGGTGGTACCTGTCGGAGGCGGCCGGGGCCGACGTGGGCATCGCGGCCGCCGTGAAGTCGTACGTGGACAAGGTGCTCGTCCACAAGCCCGACGAGAAGGCCCTCCTGCCCGAGGAGCCGGGCGGCCTCCTGGAGGAGGCGGACGACCTGCTTGAGGAGTCGGACCTTGAGGAGCCGGACCTTAAGGAGTCGGACCTCAAGGAGTCGGACGGAGTTCAGTAGGCGACCGTGATGCGCCGGCGCGGGTGCTCGCCCTTCTCCACCTCGTCGGCGATCGCGATCGCGTAGTCCTCGGCGGAGATGCGGCTGTTGCCCTCGGCGTCGGTGAGAAGCCGGTCGCCGCCGACACGGAAGTGGCCGGTACGCTCTCCGGGCGCGATCTCCGCGGCCGGGGAGACGTAGGTCCAGTCGAGGTCGTCGACCTCGCGATAGAGACCGAGAGCGCTCCGCTGGGCCAGCGCTTCCTTCTTGTACATCTCCGGGAAGCCGGGCGTGTCGACCAGGTCGACACCGGGCGCCACCTCCAGGCCGCCGGCGCCGCCGACGACGACGAGCCGCCTGACCCCGGAGGCGCGGACGCCGTCGATGAGGGCGCGATGGGCGTCGAGGAACGGTCCCTCGGGCTCGCTCCCGTCGCGGGGCGGAGCGATCGCGCAGATCACGGCGTCGTGGCCGCGGCCCAGCGTGGCGGCATCGCGCACATCTCCCTTGACCGGTCCCGACCTGCTGACACCGGTCACCTCGTGGCCGCGGGCCGCCAGTTCGGCGGCGATGCGCTGACCGACCATGCCGGTCGCGCCAAAGAGAAGGATTTTCATATTCTCCAGAGTATCCGTTGGACATCGGCGAGCCGGGCCGAGAATAATGTGAGCGAAGCTCTTAAATATCGCAAGCAATACCCCTAATCAGGAAATCTCCGTCGCGGTTAGGTTTTTCTCCACCTTGGCCGTAGACATCTTTAACCTCATACATATCTCGCTTTATCCGATCACCCGGCCGTCATCCGCCGCTCCTACGCTGTCCCAGTCCTCATGACGGCGTGGGAGGGTCACGTGCTGGGACTGGATGACTGCCTGACCGAGGTCATGGCGATACCAGGCGCGCTGGACGCGATGCTGGTGGACCAGACGAGCGGCATGGCCGTGGCCATCAGCGGGCCACCGCAGGGCGTGGACGCCGAGAGCTCCGCCGCCGCCCTGACCGAGACGCTGCGCGCGACCATGGACGGCCTGGCCCGCTCCTGCCCCGGCGAAACCGTTCGTATCGACGACATGCTGGTCACTACCGACAAAGGCCATCATTTACTCAGATTCCTCGAAACGGTATTCGAGGGGCCGCTCGTCATTTACCTGCGCCTCGACCTGGAACGGTCGAATCTCGCCCTGGCGCGATACCGCCTGCTGAACATCTCCCGCCAATTGCTCACCTGAGCCATGGCACCGCTGGACACGCTTCTGGCCGGCCTAGCCCGTGAACGGGCCACGGGCGCCCTCCGCGTGGGCCGGGCCGGGACGATCTTCCTCAGCGAGGGCCGGGTCACGTACATGGAGTGCGCCCAGACCCCCGGCGTCGAGCGGCTGCTGGCGGCGCGCGGGCGGCTGCCGGAGACCGCGCTGCGCAGGCTGCAGCACGACGGGGGCTGCGCGCGCCTGCTGGAGGAGGGGCCCGTCACCCTGGGCGAGCTGCAGTACTGCGTGCTCGGGGCCGTCCTGGACGCCGCGTTCTTCCTGCTGCCGGCCGGCGGGTCGCGGCCGAAGTTCCGGCCGGGCGAGCAGCACTGGCTGGGCGGCCAGTGGTTCTTCGACGTGGCGGGCCTGATGCGGGAGTGCGCGCGCCGCCGCGCCTATCTCGCGCAGATCTGGCCGTCCGCCCAGCTGGACACCGCACCGGTACGGCCGGCGCCGTGTCTGCCGGGCAGCGGGGTGACTCTGGACTCGGTCCAGTGGGAGGTCGTCACCGGGGCGGGGGCCGAGGCGACACCGCTCGACCTGGCCAAGCGGATCGGCAGGTCCGGCTATTCGGTGCTGCTGGCCGTACGGAGGATGGCGGCGGCCGGTCTGCTGGCACCGCCCGTGGAGACGACCACGACCACGCACGCCCCAGACGGCCCGCTCAAGGGCGCCGCCACGCGCGGCACGTCGCGAGCCCCGGAAGAGAGCGCGGCGAAGACCGCCGGTGAGCACAGGGCGGGGAGCGCCAGTGAGCGCGCGGCGGGGACCGCGAGTGCGGGCCCGGCAGAGAGCGACGGAGACGGGCGGGGTGCGCTGCCGCATCGGGGGCGGGTAGCCACCGGTGAACGGCCGCCGCACGATCCCCGTGCCCCCGGCCTGCCGCTCGGCCCGCCGGTCACGGCGGACCCCACGGACCTGGCCCTGCTGATGCGCCTGAAGAAGGCACTGGAGGAGCTGACATGAGGTTCCCCCGCCCGCAAAGGAGGCCACCGGTGGAGCTGCGTGAAGAAGTGCTCAGGGAGATGGTTCTCCTGCGCGAGCGCACTCCGGACATCAGCGGGAGCGTCGCCTGCACGGTCGACGGCATGAGCATCGCCTGCGACAACGCCGACGGCAGTGGCGAGCAGGTCGCCGCATTGTCGGCGGCGCTGCTCGCGCTGAGCAGGCGAATGACGATCATGACCGGTCAGGGCGTACTGGAGGAGACGCTCATCTCCGGCACCGCCGGCTTCGCCGCCTTCTACGCGGCGGGCCCCACCATCGTCCTCGCAGTCCTGGCTGAGCCCGGCACCAATCTCGGGCTGCTCCGGCTGGAGGGGCGCAAGACGGCGGCCAGCGTGGCCGCCATCTCAGCACGGATTCACTGAGCCTGAACGGAGGAAGGCATGGCCAGCATGGACGTCTCTCTCAAGGAGATGATGACGATCGACGGCTCGCTCGGCGCGGTGATCGTCGATCACGGCAGCGGCATGGCGCTGGGCGCGCTCGGCGGCTCCAAGGACCTGGATCTCCAGGTCGCCGCGGCGGGGAACACGGAGGTGGTCAAGGCCAAGCTGCGCACGATGGACTCGCTGGGGCTCAAGGACGCCATCGAGGACATCCTGATCACGCTCAGCGGCCAGTATCACATCATCCGGCCGATCAGCGGCCGCGGCGGCAAGGGGCTCTTCCTCTATCTCGCCCTGGACCGGTCACGGGCCAATCTGGCGCTGGCCCGGCACCAGCTACGCGGCATCGAGGAGAAGCTGGAGGTCTGAGAGACCCGGTGGCTCGTGTCCGGGCGCGGCGGACACGAGCCACCGACCATCCCTGGTATGTCAGCTCGTGGTGAGCTTGGTGATGGCGCTGACGATCTCAGGCCAGAGCGGCCGGGGCAGGTCGTGGCCCATGCCGGGGAACGTCAGCAGCGTGGCGCCCGGAATCGCCGCCGCCGTGGCGTGGCCGGCGGCGACCGGGACGAGCGCGTCGGCCTCGCCGTGGATGACCAGGGCGGGGATCCCCAGCGTGCCGAGCCGCTCCGTGCGGTCACCGGAGGCCATGATCGCGGCCAGCTGCCGGGTCGTGCCCGGCGGGTCGAAGCACCGGTCGTAGGCCTGGCCGGACAGCCGGAGGATGCGTTCCCGGTCCATGTCGAAGCCGGGTGAGCCGATCACCGCCCAGGTCCTCAAGGACTGGGCGAGCACGGCCTCCCGATCGGTCGGGGGCGCGGCGAGCAGCACCGCGCTGGCCTCCGGCGTGGGCGGGGCCACGTCCGGACCAGGGGTCGACATGATCGAGGTAAGGGTCAGCACCCGCTCGGGGTGCCGGATGGCGAGCGTCTGGGCGATCATCCCGCCCATCGAGGCGCCCACGACGTGGGCGGCGGGCCAGCCGAGGACGTCCATCAGCCCGGCCGCGTCGTCGGCCATGTCGTCCAGCAGATACGAAGAGGACGTCCCCAGTGTGGGAACGCCCTCGTCGTGCAGGTGTGTGGAAAGTCCGGAATCACGGTTGTCGAATCTGACAACGTGATGGCCCTGCTCCGCCAGGAGCTCGCAGAGCTCGTCGTCCCAGTGGATGAGCTGGGCGCCGAGCCCCATGATGAGGAGCAGGGGACGTCCGCCGGGTGAGCCGAAGGACTCGTACGCGATCTCGATGCCGTTCGCGGCTGCAAGCGTGGTCACGAGGTCAGAATGACATTCTGTTTCCCGGGACGCAAAGACCGTCAGCCTCGAAATCGACGACCATCAAGGCCGTCGGCTCCAGACCTGACGGCCGTCATCGAGACCGTCTTCGGACCTGACGGCCGTCAGCGCCGGACGAGCTTGCGGATCCGCTCGCGGCCGACCGTCGAGCCGCCGAACATGGCCAGCGCGACCGCCGCGGCGGCGCCACCGATGGCGTTCGACTCGACGATCTTCTCCTCAGCCTTGTCGGCCTTCTTGGCGGCCACCGGCACAGCCTTGGCGGGAGCGGGCTTGACCGCGGCGGGCTTGTCGCCCTCGGTCACGATCTTCGGGGGCTTGGCGGGGTTGTGGTCCACGACGGCGTACGAACCGGTCGAGTAGGGCAGCGGGTAGTTCTTCTTGCCCGGGCCGCTACCCCACTTGGTGATGACGTAGTCGATCTTGATGTGGCCCGCGCCACCGTTGCCGTCCACGCCCAGCGTGCTGGAGTTGAAGCGGCCACCGGTCAGGGCGGCGAAAGTCTTGGCGTCGAGGTCGAGCATGACGCCGCTGGAGGACGGCACACCCGGGCCGCGGTCGCCGACGAAGAAGGGCATCTTCTTGCCCTTGTAGACGACATAGCCCTCGGTCATGAGCGGCCAGCTCGGGCTGGCGGCGAGCCCCTTCTGCATGGGCTTGCCGCTGGCCGGCAACCCGGTGTCCCCGGCGCGGCCGGAGGAGTCGTCCCAGAAGTAGGACGCGGTGGTCTTGCCCTTGAGCAGGACCTTCTTGTCACTGCCGGTGTCGGCGTGTGCGGCGGTGCCTGCGCCGATGGAGATCGCACCGACGACTGCGGCGGTGAGCATGGCAGATCGAACAGACATGGAGTAGCAAAGTCCTTTATACGGGAACAAGGGGATTGCGCTCGCGAAAGATGGGCGTAGCCGGGCAAAACGCCAAACGGGCGCTACGCGGAGCGTGGAAGAGCGGGGGAAGGCGCCGGTCAGTCGGCGGACGACAACACGCGGGCTGGCGGCACGACGCGGGGGTTACGCATGCGGTAGGTGTCCTCTCCATCTCGCCTACCGGGTTAGCTGACGGGTTCGGACGTGGAGATGCCCTACCGACCGCGGTCGGATTCACCCCTAAGGAACGTTTGGTTCCCCGGTTCCCGCGAGCGGGATTCGGCGCCTGCCGGTTGGTACTCCCCTGTTGAAGCCCCAAAGTCACCGGCTGGTAACTCCATGAACTATAGGGAGCAAACCGGACAAAGGCAAACATAAGCCCATGAAACGGGCGAAGATCTACCTAGAGGGTCAAGAAAAAAGGGGGTACGGCATGCCGTACCCCCAGAAAAGCTCAGGTCAACCGCCGCTCTTCCGCCTGAAAGAACGCTTGCTGGCGGCGGGCCCGTGAGCGCCGTGAATCTTGGAAGGGTCGTTGCCCCTGCCACCCGCGCTCGAGTCGGCATGCTGGTTACGCTTGCGCTCCAGCGCCTCGCGGAACTTGCGCTTCATCTCGTCCTCGGGAGTTTCGTCGACTTCCGGCTCCGGTGTTTCCGCCATGAGGACCTCCTGGTGTTGGGGACAAGGACAGCTTCGCATGACGGCGCTCAGGACGCGAAACTGGCCTCGACCTTGGGCTGCGGGGTTTCGCGGTCGATCCGCGCACCGGGCATGGCGATCAGGGCGGCCAGCGCCACGAGGGCGCCCACGACACCCAGCGAGGGGATGACCAGGGCCGCGGCCGAGGCGTGCGCGGCGGCCAGCCCGTGCAGCGGCGCCTCGGTGGCGATGACAGAGGTGTAGGCGGTGCCGGCCAGCGCCAGGGCGACCGAGCCGCCGATCTGGCGGAAGAAGGTCAGGTTGGCCGAGGCCGTACCCATGTACTGGGGCGGCACCGAGTCCCGCACGGCCACGGTCAGGCCGGAGAGCATCGGGCCCATGCCGAGGCCGATCAGCGCCATCCACCCGACGAGCACCCAGGGCGGCGTGTCCAGCGTCAGACCGGCGCACAGCAGCGTGCCCACGACCAGCAGGAACGGCGCCGCCACCAGCCACGGCTTGTAGACGCGCGTCCGGCTGATCAGCGCGCCCACGACCATGCTGCCCACCACCATGGCCAGGGTCAGCGGGTAGATCCGCAGCCCCGACTCGGTGGCGCTGGCGCCGAGCGCCTCCTGGAAGTAGCGCGGCAGGAACACCACACCGGCGAACATGCAGAAGGCGGTGAAGAAGGACGTCACGTTGACCAGCGTGTACGTACGGTTCCGGAACAGGTGCATGGGCATGATGGGCGCCTCGGCCCGCCTCTCCACCACCACGAACACCACGAGCGACACCAGAGCCAGCACGATCGGCCCGATCACCGGGACGCTGGTCCAGGTGTGGCCGTCGAGCCCCTTCTCGGTCAGGCCGATGAGCAGCGCGCTGATGGCCACCGTGAAGACCCCGATGCCCAGATAATCAGGCCGCCCGCCGCCATGCCCCGACTGGCGCGGCAGGCGCCGCACGATGATCGCGATCAGCACCAGGCCGATCGGCACGTTCACATAAAAGGCCCAGCGCCAGCTCGCGTGGTCGGTGAAGAGCCCGCCCAGGAACGGCCCGGCGAGGTAGCTGAGCGCCATCACCCCGCCCATCGCGCCCTGCACCCGGGCCCCGCCCTTCTCCGGCGGGAACAGTTCGAGCACCAGGGCGATCGACAGCGGCAGCAGCGCGCCCGCGCCCAAGCCCTGCAACGCGCGGAACAGGATGAGCTGCGTCATGTCCTGCGCCACCCCGCACAACGCCGAGCCCAGGAGGAACACGGACATGCCGATCAACAGCAGCGGCTTCCTGCCGTGCTGGTCCGACAGCCTTCCATAGAGGGGCACGGTCACGGTCGAGGTCAGCAGGTAGGCCGTGACGACCCAGGTGTAGAGATCGACGCCGCCCAGCTCCGTGATGATCCGTGGCAGAGCCGTACCGACGATCGTCTGGTCGAGCATTCCCAAGAACATGCCGCCGAGCACGGCGACCAGCAGGAGGCCATCGCCTCTGCGCTTCATGTCAGTATTCACGTGTGGAGAGTGACATGTAAGAATTGACATGTCAAGCCATTGCTATGCTGGCCGACATGTCCCTACGGATCGCGCTGCTCGGGCTCCTCGACGCCAAGGGGCCGGCCAGCGGCTACGACCTGGCGAAATCCTTCGAGCGGTCGCTCAATCACGTCTGGCAGGCCGGGCACACGCAGATCTACCCGGAGCTGGTGAAGATGGCCGCCGACGGGCTGGTGGCGGTCGAGTCGGAGGGGGCGCGCGGACGGAAGATGTACGCGATCACGCCCGAGGGCGCGGAGCAGCTGCGCTCCTGGCTGGTCGAGCACGAACCGGCCGGTGCGATACGCAGCGAGGTGGCTCTCCAGGCGTTCCTGCTTCCGCTGCTCGACAAGGAGTCGGCCATCGCGGTGGTCGAGCGCATCAGGGCGGCGGGCCGGGAGCGGCTGGCCGTCCTGGAGTGCAAAGACCCGTCGAAGTTCGGCAGGTACGCGCTCAGCCTCGGCCTCGCGCAGAGCCGTTCGGCGCTCGCCTGGGCCGACGAGACTCTGGCCGAGCTGCGCGGGCTGGAGCCGGCCGACCAACCGGCCCCAGCCCACCCGCAGTAGGGCTAGGAAAGCAGGGACAGCTCTTCATCGGTGAGGACGAGGTCGGCCGCGGCGGCCGAGTCGATGATGCTCTCCGGCCTGCTGGCCCCCGGGATGGGGATCACCACGGGGCTGCGCGCCAGCTCCCAGGCCAGGCAGACCTGCTGCGGCGACACGCCCCGCGCCGCCGCCACCGTGCCGAACGCCGTGTGCTTGCCGCCGAGCTCGGACGCCGAGCTGATGCCGCCCAGCGGCGACCACGGCAGGAACGCCACCCCGAGCTCCGCGCACACGTCGATCTCCGGCTCGCTGGTCCGGAACTTCGGCGAGTACTCGTTCTGCACACTGGCCAGTCGCCCGCCCAGGATCTCGTGGGCGAGCCTGATCTGCTCCGGGTTGGCGTTGGAGATGCCCGCCATCAGGATCTTCCCCGCGTCGAGCAGGTCGCGCAGGCCGCCGAGCGTCTCCTCGTACGGCACGGCGGGGTCGGGCCGGTGATGCTGATAGAGCCCGATCGCCTCCACCCCCAGCGCCTTCAAGGAGCGCTCGCACGCCTCGGCCAGGTAGTCCGGCCGGCCGTTGACCTGCCACCCGCCGCCCTCTACCCGGGTGTGGCCGCCCTTGGTGGCCACGAGCACGTCGCCGGTGTCGCCGCTCCAGCTCGCCAGGGCCTTGGCCACGATCCGCTCGTTGTGGCCCACCTGGTCGGCCGACGGCGTGTAGGCGTCGGCGGTGTCGATGAGGGTGACTCCCGCGTCGAGCGCCGCGTGGATGGTCTTGATCGACTGGGCTTCGTCGGGCATGTGCCCCGCTACGGACATGGGCATGGCGCCTAGCCCGATGGCGCCGACACGGGTCTGGCCAATAGATCGTGTGTTCATCTGAATGGTGGCGCGGAGACCCGGTCCTTTAGGGCCGGGAGGAAGCGCCACCCCTCCTCTCGAAAACAGTATGGAAAGACTCGGTCACGTTCGGTAATATGTGCGGTGGGTGAGAGTACTGTTACAGGAGGTGCGCGTTGGCGATCCGCCGCTCCGCCACCAAACGCACCGGCCTGCCCACGATCGTGCAACTGCGACTCACACCCACCCCAGCCCAGGCCGACGCCTTGGCGGCGACGGTGCTGTTGTGCAATGAGGCGGCCACCGTCGTGTCCCGGCTGGCCTGGCAGCACCGCACCTTCACTGTGGTGGAGTTGCACCGGCTGGCCTACTACGAGGTGCGTGCGCAGGTGGCCGGGCTGGGCTCGCAAGCGGCCGTGCGGGCGATCGCCCGGGTCGCCGGCGCCTACGCCAACCGGCGGGCCAGCAAGAAACGCGCGCACATCTTCCGCCCGCACGGCGCCGTCCCCTACGACGCCCGGCTGATGAGCTGGAATCGTGACGCCCGGACCGTGTCGCTGTGGACCCCCAGCGGCCGCGTCACCGTCCCCTACACCGGCCGCCCAGAAGATCTCAAGGTCGTGGACGCGTTGCCGGTGGGGGAGGTCGACGTGATCTGCTGGCGCGGGGTGTGGCTGCTGCAGGTCGCGCTCACCCTGCCCAAGCCGGCGGTGCGTGAGCCGGTCGGCGGCTTCCTCGGGGTGGATCAAGGGGTGGCGAACCTGGCGGTCACCTGCGACGGCGCGGTGCTGCCCGGCCCTGCCCTGACGGGCCCGGTCGGCGGTAACGGCCACGTCCGCACGCTGCGGGAGCGGCGGCACCGGCAACGTCGTCGGCTGCAGAAGAAGGGGACGTCGGCGGCGCGGCGGGTGCTGCGCCGCCTGACCGGTCGTGAGCACCGGATGATGACCGACCTCAACCACCAAATCAGTAAGCATGTGGTGCGTGAAGCCGAACGCACCGGTCGTGGTGTCGCCCTGGAGGATCTGCAGGGCATCCGCGGCCGGGTAAGGGCTCATCGGTTCCAGCTGCGCACCCTGCACAGCTGGGCGTTCGCCCAGCAGATCACCTTCACCCGCTACAAGGCCGCCCGTGCCGGGGTCGCCTTCGTGTTGGTCGACCCCGCCTACACCTCGCAAGCGTGTCCGGAGTGCGGGCATGTCAGCCGGGCGAACAGGCCGGCGCGGGGCCGGTTCGTCTGCACCAGGTGTGGCCTCGCTGGGCACGCCGACCACATCGCGGCCCGCAATATCGCCACACGCGGCGCAGCGGACTGGGCTGCCATCAACCAGCCACACGCTACCGGCCTCCCTTCACCCAGACGGGACCGTGAGAGCAAACCACCAGCTTCAACCGGTGGTAGCTGATGAACCCATCCTCCTCATGGCGCGGAGGTGGGGTCGAAGCGGGGTCAGGCCCCGGCAAGCGAGGGTGAGGTCGAACCGGGGTCAGGCGCCGGTAAAGCGGATGGTCACGTGCGAGCCATCGCAGAACGGCTTGTTCCTCGAGTTTCCGCACCTGCAGAGCGTGACGCGGTTGCGTACCTCGTAGTTCTGGCCGTCGGCCGAGGTGACCGGAATGCCGCCGCGTACCCAGATCGGCCCGCCCACGCCCGCCACCTCGTCCTCGACGATGCCGATGGACGGCGGCAACTCGGGCTCGATCGGCGAGCGGGACAGCGACAACTCGGGTTCGAACGGCGAGCGGGACGGCGGCAGCTCGGGTTCGAGCGGCGAGCGGGACGCCCAGGCGGTGAGCCGGCCCGACGGGCAGTGCGCGGCCTGTCGCGCGGCGGTCTCGCCCTGTCCGGGGATCTTGAGGAGCTTCCACACCTGCCCGTCCGCATCGCAGAAGCGGGCGAACGCACAGAACGCGGGCGCGTCGGTGAGCGCCAGTTCGGGCCCGGTCTGCTCCTCCGCCTGCCCCAGGTATGACCGCTGCGAGGCGGTCTCCGTGCCGTCGAACCGCACCCGCTCGTGGCTGCCGTCGCAGTAGGGCTTGTTCTGCGAACGGCCGCAGCGGCAGAGCTCGTACGACTCCGCGACCGGATAGTCCTCGCCCTGGACCCACTTCGTCGACTGGCCCATCGCGTCGCCGCCGATGACCTGCCTGGCCATGGGGACCGATCCGGTCACCACGTAGGGACCGTCGGGCGTCACCTCGATGCGCATACGTCTCCCACCTCGCGCGGGCGGGGGGCCGTGGACCATGCTTCCCGGCAGGGATCGGCCGAAACCCGCAGGCTGAGCCCGGTCTGACCGCCTGTCTAGTCCCGGACGTTCTGCGCCAGCTGGGTGAGAATCTCCTCGAACAAGGCGGTCTGCTCCTCGCTGAGCCCCGCGCGCAGGCGAGTGTCGAAGGCCATCGCCACCTCACGCAGCCGATGGAACAACCGCTCCCCTTCCTCGGTCAGCTCGACCACGTGGACGCGCCGGTTGGCGGGGTCGCGGCGACGGGTCAGCAGGCCGCCGCTCTCCATCGCGTTGAGGTGGTGGGTCAGCGTCGCCCCCTGGATGCCCACCGCCTCGGCGAGCTCGCGCTGGTTGCCCAGCTGCCGGGACTTGATCGTGACGAGGATCTGCCAGACCGGGGCCGACCCGCCGGCGGCGGCGAGCGCGTCGTCAAAGGCCCGGCTCAGGGTCCTGGCGGTGGTGGTGAGCAGCAGGCCGATCGGCGGCCGGACGGGTGGCATCATGCCGCCGAGTTTAGCAGTGCCATCTAACCGTTTGACATCTAATGCTTCGATATCTATCGTCAAGGACATGCAGCCAAACTCTTCCCTCAGTGGCAAGGTCGCGGTCGTGGCGGGGGCCAGCCGCGGCATCGGAGCCGTCACCGCCCGCGCCCTGGCCCAGGCCGGCGCCGCCGTGGTGCTCGGCGCCCGCGACACGCAGGCGGTCGAACAGGTCGCCGCGGACATCCGCTTCGACGGCGGACAAGCGCTGGCCGTATCCCTTGACGTCGGCGACGCGGCATCGAGTGAGCGACTGGTCCAGCGGGCGCTGGAGACCTTCGGCCGGCTGGACGCGGCCTTCAACAACGCCACCGACGGGCCGATGCCCGCGCCGCTGGCCGACATCGATCCCGACGACTTCGACCGGGGCATCCGCACGAACGTGCGCGGCACCTTCCTCGGCATGAAGTACCAGATCCGGGCCATGCTCGCCTCAGGTGGCGGCTCGATCGTCAACATGGCCTCGCTCGCCGGGGTGCAGGGCCACTCGGGCCTGAGCGCGTACGTGGCGGGCAAGGCCGGGATCATCGGCCTGACGAAGGTGGCCGCGCTCGACTACGCCGACCAGGGCGTCCGCGTCAACGTGGTCGCCCCCGGCCCGATCCTCACCCACCACCTGGAGGCGGCGGGCGAGGAGGCGCAGCGCCTGGCCGGACTGTCGACGCCCATGCGGCGCGTCGGCCAATCAGGAGAGGTGGCCGCGGCGGTCGTGTGGCTCTGCTCCGACCAGTCGTCGTTCATCACCGGAGTGACCTTGCCCATCGACGGCGGGCAGGCGGCGGGCAACAAGCCCGCTCGCATGTACCGCCAGGGCCAGCCCATGGAGAGACAGGAGATCTGATCATGACCATCGACCAGCGACTCGACGAACTCAGCAGGCAGTGGATGGCGGCCGAGCGCCGCGGCGACACCGAAGCGCTCGACGCGCTCACCGTGCCCGACTTCACCCTCGTGGGGCCGCTCGGCTTCATCCTGAACAAGGACCAGTGGCTGGCGCGCTACCGCGGAGGCGGCATGGTCACGCACGAGATGAGCTGGGCGGACGTCACCGTACGGGAATACGGCGACACGGCGGTGGCCATCGGCGTGCTGGCGCAGCGCGCCGCGTTCCAGGGCACACCGGCCGACGGGCGCTTTCGCGTCACCCAGATCTCGGTCAAGGACGGGGACCGGCGCCTGCTGGCGAGCCTCCACTACAGCCCGATCGCGGCCCCACCGGGCCGCCCCTGACCCCGTATCTCTCTCCATCCGGTTAAGCCCCGCAAAAACCGGGGTAACGGGACGAAGTTGGCTAAACTCGACAAGTGTCGACATAGCCCCTTATTCCGACTGGTATAGTCGGTTTTCGTCGCGAGCCTGACTGGCGGCTCGGACAGAGAGGGATTGATGCAGGGCGGAACAACTCGCCTGGCGGGCACGGGCCTGGCGATCGTGCTGACGCTCGCCGCGTGCGGCGGCGTCGACACGGGCGGCTCGACAGGTACGGCGGCCAAGCAGGAGATCACGGTCACCGCGTTCGCGGGGGCCTGGGGCGAGCTGTTCAAGAAATCGTTCGTCGAACCGTTCGAACGCGACACGGGCGTCAAGGTGAACCTCGTCTACGGCGCGAACGCCGAATGGCTCACCAAGCTGCGCGCGGCCGGCGGCGAGAACCCGCCGTTCGACGTCATCGCCTTCACGCCCGACGCCTCGCGCCCCGCCGCGGCCACCGGTCTGCTCCAGCCGCTCCCGACCGACCGGCTGGCGCACTGGAAGGAGCTGGACCCCGTACTGACCGAGAAGTCCGCCTATGACGGCAAGCAGTACGGGGTGCCGCTCACCACGGGTTCGACCGGGCTGATGTACCGGACCGACAAGATCAAGAACCCGCCCGCCGACTGGTCGGACATCTTCGACAAGCAGTACTGCGGCCATGTCGCGCTGCCGCCCCTGACCTACAACCCGGGCCTGGAGTTCTTCTCCGCCCTGGTCACCTCCCAGGGCGGCAAGCTGTCCGACCCCGCCGCGGTGGACAAGGCGTTCACCCAGCTGGCGAAGCTGAAGGGCTGCGTGTCGTCGTTCCCGGCCAACGCCGGCAACGCCGCCACGGTCATGGAGAACGGCGACGCCTGGATCATGCCCTTCTGGGACGGCCGCGCCTTCGCCATGGAGCAGGCCGGCTCGCCGATCGGCTACACCTATCCCAAGTCCGGTCCGGTGGGCGCGCTGACCTCCTACTTCGTCGCCGCCGGCACGGCGAAGACCGTTCTCGCCACCAAGTTCCTCGACTACTTGACGGCCGCGGCCAACCAGAAGCCGTTCGCCGAGGGCACCTGGTACGCCGCCGGGAACGACACGATCACCTACAGCAAGGAGTTCGACCAGCGGGTGCAGCACGGCCCCGAGGTCTATCGCAAGTTCATCTGGGTCGACTACGCCGTCGCTACCCCCAAGCTGAACGAATGGCAGCAGCGGTGGAACCAGATCTTCGGCTGATCGAACTGCCCGAGGAAGGCGCCGGACACGTCGAGATCGAGGGCCTGGCCGCCGGTTACGAGGGCGCCCGCGTGCTCGACCTGGAGCGGCTGTCGATCCGCAAGGGCGAGTTCCTGTCGATACTCGGGCCCAGTGGCTGCGGCAAGACGACCCTGCTCAACTGCGTCGCCGGCTTCGTGCAGCCGACGGCCGGGCGGATCGTGATCGACGGCGCCGACGTGACGGACCGCCCGCCGTACCGGCGGGGGCTCGGCATGGTCTTCCAGAGCTACGCGCTGTTCCCGCACATGACCGTCGCCGGCAATGTCGCGTACGGGCTGCGGATCCGGCGGCTGGACCGGGCCGAGCGGGAGGAGCGGGTACGCGAGGCCCTGCGCCTGGTCGGCCTGGAGGGCTACGCGGACCGCCGCCCCCGGCAGCTGTCCGGCGGGCAGCAGCAGCGGGTGGCCCTCGCCCGCGCCCTCGCCATCCGGCCCGCCGTCCTGCTGCTCGACGAGCCGCTGTCCAACCTCGACGCCAAGCTGCGCAGGGAGATGCGGGTGGAGCTGCGGGCCATCCAGCGCCGCATCGGCACCACGATGGTCTTCGTCACCCACGACCAGGAGGAGGCGCTGGCCCTGTCCGACCGGATCGCGGTCATGAACGGCGGCCGGATCGAGCAGCTCGGCACCCCCGACGAGGTCTACCGCCGACCGGCGACGCGGTTCGTCGCGCAGTTCATCGGCGCGGCCAACGTCCTGGAGGGCACGGTGGCCGACGGCCGGCTCGACGTGGACGGGATCCTGCTCGACGCGGGCCCGCTGCCGGTCCGGCAGGGTGGCCGGGCGGTGGTCGCGATCCGTCCTGAGCGCATCCGGCTGAGCACACGGCTGAGCGCCGACGGCCAGGGCACGGATGGCGAGGGCGCCAACGGCCGGGGCGTCCCTGGCACGGTCGGTTATCGCGCCTTCGCCGGCGACGCCTGGCACGTGGAGGTGCGGCTGGCGAACGGGCGCACGCTGACCGTGCAGGTCGCCGACACGGGCGCCGACTCCGCCGACCCACCGGGCGCGGGCACGGCCGTCGTCGCGCACTGGGACCCGGCCGACGTGATCGTCCTCGACACGGGAGCGGGGGCGGACGTGGAGGCGGCCGGAGACGTGGGAGCAGCCGGAGACGTAGGAGCGGGCGGATGACCCGTGCCAGGCGGTGGGCCGGTCTGACATACGTGGCTCCGCTGGTCGTCTTCCTGACGGCGCTGTTCCTGGTGCCGCTCGTGGAGCTGCTCCGGCTCAGCTTCAGCCCGGTCGACTCCTACAACACGGCGCTGCCCGGATTCACCCTCGACCAGTACAAGCGGGTCTTCACCGAGCCCTACTTCTACGGCTCGCTGCTGGAGACCCTGGCCACCGCGCTGCTGGTGGCGACGTTGTGCGTGCTGCTCGCGTACCCGGCCGCGTACGTCCTGGCCCGCCGCGCCCCCGGTACGACGCGCACCCTGCTGTTCGTCATCGTGATCTCGCCGCTGCTGACCAGTGTGGTGGTACGCACCTACGGATGGGTCGTCCTGCTGTCCGGCAACGGGGTCGTCAATCGGCTGCTCGTCGCCACCGGGTTGCGGGACGAGCCCGCGCGGCTGCTCACCAGCTACCCGTCGGTCGTGATCGCCGTCACGCACGTGCTGCTGCCGTTCGCGATCATCCCGCTCACGACCGCCCTCGGCGGGCTGGACCACAACCTGCACCGGGCCTCCCAGACGCTCGGTGCCGGGCCGATACGGACGTTCCTGCGGGTCACGGTGCCGCTCAGCCTGCCCGGCGTGGTCACCGGCGCGCTCATCGTCTTCGCCCTCGCCATGGGGATCTACATCACGCCGCTGCTGGTCGGCGGCGTCACCCAGCCGCTGGCCGGCATCCGCGTCTACGACCAGGTGGAGACGGTGTTCAACTATCCGGTCGCGGCGGCGCTCAGCTTCGCGCTGCTGGCGCTCACGCTCCTGTCCACGACGCTGCTCGCGGGCGGGTTCCGGATCTGGGAACGGCGGCTCCATGGCTGAGCGACGACGGAGAGCCGAGCTGGGACGGAGAGCTGGGCGACGGCGGAGATTCGGCTATGACCGGGCCGTGGGGCTGCTGGGTGGCGCCTGCGCGGCGGCCGTCTTCCTGTTCTTGATAGCGCCGCTGGTGGTGCTGGTGGTGAGCTCGTTCAACCGGGACGCCTCGATGGCCTTTCCGCCGTCCGGGCTGTCACTGCGCTGGTACGGCGAGGTGCTCGGTTCGCCCGACTGGCAGGTGTCGTTCCGGCTGAGCGGGGTCCTCGTGCTCATGGTCGTACCGACGACCGTGGTGATCGGCACCCTCGCCGCCTACGGTCTGGCGCAGGGCTCTTTCCCCGGTCGGCGGCTGCTCCAGGGGCTGGCGCTGTCGCCGCTGATGGTCCCGGAGATCATCACCGCGCTCGGACTGCTCTACTACTTCCACGGCGTCGGCCTGATCAACAGTGTCCCCGGACTGTGGCTGGCGCATTCGCTGGTCGCGCTGCCCTTCGTGGTGCGCGCGGTCATGGTGAGCGCGGCGAACCTCGACCCGGCGCTCGAACGGGCCGCGACCAGCCTGGGCGCGGGCCGGGCCCGGGTCTTCTTCACCGTGACGCTGCCGCTGCTGCGGCCGGGCATCCTGGCGGGCGCGATCCTCGCCGCGGTCACGTCGCTGGGCGAGGTGGCCGTGACGGCCCTGGTGGCCGGCGCCAACACCACGACGGTGCCGCTGCGGATCTTCTCGGCCGTGCAGTACCAGCTCGACCCGTCGATGGCCGCGGTGTCCACGCTCCTCATGGCCGCGAGCGTGGTCGTGATGGTGATCGCCGATAGGTTCGCTCGCATTTCGGAGGCTTTGTGACTACGGCTGTTCCCCTGATGGCGCGGATCGGCATCGACGTCGGGGGCACGTTCACCGACCTCGTCGCCGCCGTACCGGAACGCGGCCTGGTGGTCCACCACAAGGAGCCGAGCACGCCCGCCGACCCCTCCAGAGCGGTCGCCGACGGACTCGCGGCCATCCTCGCCCAGGCCGACCTGCGGCCCGAGGAGATCGGCGGCATCACGCACGGCACCACGATCGGGCTGAACGCCATCATCCAGCGCCGTGGCGCGCGGATCGCCCTGGTCGTGACCGAGGGCTACCGGGACATCCTGGAGATCGGCCGCAGCCGCATGCCGTCCTCCTTCGACCTGTACGCGGGCAAGGAGGAACCACTCGTCCCGCGTGACCGGATCGTCGAGATCTCCGCCCGGCTGGGCCCCGGCGGCGCGCCCGTGGCCGAGCCGGACGGGCCGGAACTGGACCGCGTGGCCGCCCGGCTGCGCGCCATCGGGGCCGACGCGGCGGCGGTCCTGATCCTGCACGGCTACACCGACCCGGACTTCGAGGAGGGCGTCGCGGCCGGCCTGCGGGAGCGGCTCCCGGAACTGCCGCTGATGGCCTCCGCGACCGTCTGGCCCGAGGTACGCGAGTACGAGCGGGCCCTGGTGGCCTGCCTCAACGCCTACATCCAGCCGCTGATGCGCGACTACTTCGGGCGGCTGGAGAGCAGGGTGCGCGCGCGGGGCGTGCCCGCCCCCATCTTCATCAGCGCGTCCAACGGCGGGTCGATGAGCCTGCGCTCCGCCGCCGAACGGCCCATCGAGACCGTGCTGTCCGGCCCGGCCGCCGGAGTGGCCGCGGCCGCCCGGCTCGGCATGGGCGCCATCGTCACCTTCGACATGGGCGGCACCAGCAGCGACATCGCCGTGACCGTCAACGGTTCGCCCGAACTCGCCACGCACACCACGGTCGGCGGGCTGCCGCTGATCGTGCCCGTCGTCGCGGTGAGCGCGATCGGGGCGGGCGGCGGGTCCGTCGTCCGGGTGGACGATCAAGGCGTGCTCAAGGTCGGGCCCGAGAGCGTCGGGGCCGAGCCCGGCCCGGTGGCGTACGGCCGGGGCGGGGACCGTCCAGCGGTGACCGACTGCTACCTGGCGACCGGGCTGATCGATCCGGCGACGTTCCTCGGGGGCCGGATGCGGCTCGACGCGGACGCCGCCGCCAAGTCCCTCGCCGACCTCGCCACTCGCCTGGGCTCCGCGGATCGCCCGGACCCCGCGACGGACGGCGCTGCTGAGGAGGCGGCTCACCAGGTCGCCGCGGGTGCGCTGCGGGTGGCCACGGCGGGCATGGCCACCGAGCTCCAGAAGATCATGGCCCAGCGCGGCCTCGACCCCCGGCTGTTCACCCTCGTCCCGTTCGGGGGCGCGGGCCCGACCCACGCCGCGATGCTCGCCGAGGAGGTCGGCATCACCCACATCGTGGTGCCGCCCACGGCCGCCACCTTCTGCGCCCTGGGCGCGGCGGGCGCCGACCTGCGGCGCGACTTCGCCCGCAGCCTCCGTCGCCGCCTCGACCCCACGAGCGCCGCCCGCCTCGCCGACGTCCTCGGCGAGCTGTCCGGCCAGGCCCGCGCCTGGCTCACCGAACAGTCCGCCTCAGCAGCAGGCTCCTCGCTGTCCTACTCGGCCGACATGCGCTACTCCGGCCAGGCGTACGAGCTGCGTGTCGCCCTGGATCCCGGCCGGTTCGAGGTGGCGGCGATCTCCGAGGCGTTCCACGCCGAGCACGAGCGCCTGTACGGCTTCCGCGACCAGCACGCCCCCATCGAGCTGGGCACCGCCAGGCTGGGCGTCGTCGGGCCGGTGGCCGAGCTGCCGTCGGCCGCCGTACCTCCGGGAACAGGACGTCCCGCCCCGCACGGCCGCAGGCAGGTCCTGCTCGACGGCGCGTGGCACGCCGCCGACATCCATCTGCGGACGGCCCTGGGCGTGGGCGACGCGTTCGACGGCCCGGCGATCGTCGAGCAGGACGACACCACCGTGGTCGTCCCGCCCGGCTGGTCCGGGGACGTGGACGGCGCCGGGAACCTGCATCTACATCGAAAGGCCTGATCGTGCGGCTCGACCCCGTCACCTTGGAGATCGTCGGCAACCGGCTGAGCGCCCTGACCGAGGAGATGTGCCTGACGCTGCAGCGTACGAGCCGGTCTCTGTACGTCAAGGAGACCGCCGACTTCTGCTGCGCGCTCGCCGGACTCGACGGCGGCTTCGTCGCCTACCCGCGCGGCATCGGCGTGTCGGGGTTCGTCGGGCTGAACCTCCTGGAGGCGGTACGGGGCGCCGGGCCGCTGGAGCCGGGCGACGTGATCATCACCAACGACCCGTACCGGTCCGGCGGCCTCGCCACCCACCTCACCGACATCCAGGTCATCGAGCCGTACTTCCACGAGGGCGAGGTGGTCGGCTACGGCTGGGCGTTCATCCACTGCTCGGACATCGGCGGCCGGGTGCCGAGCAGCCTGTCGCCGATCAACGACGAGATCTACCAGGAGGGCCTGCAGATCCCGCCGGTCAAGCTGGTCCGGGCGGGCGAGCCCAGCCGCGACGTGGAGGCGCTGATCACGGCCAACAGCCGCACGCCGGAGGCCAACCTGGGCGACATCCGCGCCATGCTCGCCGCCCTGCGCACCGGCCGCGAACGGCTCGCGGGCGTCATCGCCCAGCACGGCGTGGACACGGTGCTCGCGGCGCAGGACGACCTGGTCTCCTACACCGCGGGCAAGGCCAGGGCCGCCCTGTCCCGGCTCGACGACGGCACCTACCGCTTCGTCGACTACCTCGACGACGACGCGGTCTCCAGCATCCCGGTACGCCTGTCGGTCACCGCGACCCTCGACGCGGGCGAGCTGCACCTCGACTTCACCGGTACGGATCCGCAGGTCGCCGCAGCCTTCAACATCGCGACCCTGGGCCGGCCGCACGCCTGGATCACCACCCGGGTGCTCGCGCTCATCTGCACGCTCGACCCGGGCATCGCGCTCAACGCCGGGCTCATCGAGCCGATCAGCGTCACCGCGCCGGAGGGCTCGCTGGTCAACCCCGTGCGCCCGGCCGCCGTGGGCGTACGGCATGCCTCGGCGTCTCGCGTCAACGACGCGGTCGGCGGCGCGCTGGGGCTCGCCGCCCCGGCGATCCTCCCGGCGGCCTCCAGCGGCCTGGTGGTGCCCGTCGTGGTCGCCGAGCAGCAGAACGTCCAGGTGCTGGAGCCGATGGTGGGCGGAACCGGCGCCCGCGACGGCGCCGACGGCGTGGACGGCCGCGACAGCGGCATCTCCAACCTGTCCAACAACCCGGTGGAGACGGTCGAGACGGAGATCGGCGTCGAGATCCTCCGCTACGGCCTGCGGGCGGACTCCGGGGGCGCCGGGCGCTGGCGCGGCGGCTGCGGTCTCGAACTGACCTTCCGCGTGCTGGACGACGGCTCGAAACTGCTGGCCCGGGGGCTGGAACGGCTGTGCTTCCGCCCGTGGGGCGTGCGGGGCGGCGGTCCCGGCGCGCCTACCGAGTTGATCGTCAACCCGGGCACGCCGGGAGAGCGACGGCATCTCAAGATCGATGTGCTGCCGCTGGAGCGTGGGGACATCATCACCCTCCTGACCTCGGGCGCGGGCGGTTACGGCGACCCGTACGCCAGGGACCCCGCCGCCGTCCTGCGCGACGTGGAGCGCGGGGTGGTCTCGCCTGAAGCGGCGGCGCACGAGTACGGCGTGGTGCTCGACAGCACCGCTGCCGGGCTCGGCGTCGATGATGCGGCCACCGCCGCGGCCCGCCTGCTCGGCCCCCGTGAGGGCTTCGGATTCGGACCCGAGCGGCAGGCGTGGGAGTCCGTCTTCGACACCGGCACCGTGGACCGGCTGGTGGCCGCGCTGTTCCGCCTGCCGCGACCGGCGCGTCAGCCTCGCCGTACCGCCTTGTACAACGCCGTACTCCGCGAACTGCCCGACGGCTTCCCCCGAACCTCCCCTGACCCGGACCAGCTCGACGCCGCCCGCCGTACCCTCAGCAAGGAGATCATCACGCTGGAAGGACTCGTATGAGGGGAATCGACGCGGTGATGGGCCGGCTCGACGACGCGGCCCGAGACGAGCTCGCCGCGCTCTACCGGGACCTGCACCAGCACCCCGAGCCCGCCTTCGAGGAGAAGCGCACGGCGGGCATCGCCGCCGACCGCCTCCGGGAGGCCGGGTTCGAGGTGCGCACCGGCATCGGCGGCACCGGCGTGGCGGGCGTCCTGCGCAACGGCGAGGGGCCGACGGTCGCGCTGCGCGCCGACATGGACGCCCTGCCGGTGCTGGAACGGACCGGCCTGCCGTACGCGAGCACCACGGACGGGCTCATGCACGCCTGCGGCCACGACATGCACGTGGCCTGCCTGGCCGGGGCCGCGCACCTGCTGTCGGCGGGCCGCGACCAGTGGCGGGGCACGCTCGTGGCGCTGTTCCAGCCCGCGGAGGAGATCGCGGCCGGGGCTCAGGCCATGGTGGACGACGGGCTGTTCGACCTGACCGGCCGGCCGGCCGTCGTCCTCGGGCAACACGTCTTCCCGCGACCGGCGAGCACGGTGTTCATCCGGCCGGGAGAGATCCTGGGCGCCGCCGACAGCATGGAGATCCGCCTGTACGGCAGGGGCGGGCACAGCTCGCAGCCGGAACGTACGGTCGACCCCGTGGTCCTGGCCGCGGCCATCGTGATGCGCCTGCAGACCGTGGTCTCCCGCGAGGTGTCGCCCTTCGAGCGCGCCGTGCTGACGGTGGCCCAGATCCACGCGGGCCACAAGGAGAACGTCATCGCCGACGAGGCGTCCATCACGCTCAACATCCGCACCTTCTCCCCCGAGGTCCGCCGCACCCTGCTGGCCGCGATCGAACGCGTCGTCAACGCCGAGGCCGTGGCGTCCGGCGCGCCCCGGCCGCCCTCCTTCCACACCCTCAACGCCTTCCCCCTGACCGCCAACGACCCCGGCGCCACCGCCGACCTGACCGACGCCTTCACCAGGCGCTTCGGCGCCGCCCGGGTGGCCGACATGGCGCCGATGATGGGCAGCGAGGACTTCGGCGTCTTCGGCACCGCCGCCGGTGTGCCTTCCGTCTTCTGGGGTCTCGGTGGCACCGACCCGTCCCAGTACGCCCGCGCCGAGCGGGAGGGCCGCCTGGCCGAGGACGTACCGGGCAACCACTCCCCCTTCTTCGCGCCCTTGATCTCCCCCACCCTGCCGATGGGCGTCGAAGCCCTGGTCACCGCCGCGCTCACCTGGCTGAGCCGGTGAGTTACCGCGCCAGTCGCCCCAGCAGGCAGGAGGCCGCCGTGATGCCGAGCGCCGCGGCCGCGAGCAGCACCGCGAAGTCCAGCGGCAGGTTCGTGGGGATGCCGAGCAGCAGCCCGCGCAGCGCGTCGACCTGATAGCTGAGCGGGTTGATCACGCTGATGTACCGCAGCCAGTCAGGCATGGCCGTGGTCGGGTAGAGCGCGTTGGAGGCGAAGAACAGCGGCATGGTGATGGCCTGCCCGATGCCCATCAGCCGGTCGCGGGTCAGCACGATCCCGGCGATCGTCACCGACAGGCAGGAGAAGAACGCCGAGCCGAGCACCACGGCCACGATGACCCCGGCCAGGCGTACCGGGTTCCAGGTCATGCTCACGCCCAGCAGCGCGGCGATGAGCACCACGACGACCGCCTGGATCATCGCCTTGACCCCGGCGGCGAACGCCTTGCCGGTGACCAGCGCGGCCCGCGGCGTCGGCGTGACCAGGAGCTTGGTCAGGACGCCCGAGTCGCGTTCCCAGATGATCTGGATGCCGTAGAAGATGGCGATGAACATGGTGGACTGGGCGATGATCCCGGGCGCCAGATAGTCCAGGTATGGGATGCCCTCGGTGGGGATCACCTTGATCCGGGTGAAGGTCTCGCCGAAGATCAGCAACCACAGGGCGGGCTGGATCGCGCGGGTGTAAAGCTCGGTGCGATCGTGGCGCAGCTTCTGCAGCTCCACCACGCACATCGCGGCGACCCTGGCGGGCAGCACCCGCCACCCGGTGCGGGCACGCGGCGGAACCAGCAGCAGGTCGAAGCCGCTCCTGTCAGCCGAGTCGAGTGGCAGTGGTGCGGGCACGTCGGACATCGCGGAACTCCCCTCCTCCGTCGCCGAGGCCGCTGCCGGCGACGTCACGGAAGACGTCCTCCAGCGTCGGGGCCGAACCGTCGCCGAGGCGGGCACGCAGATCGTCGGTGAGCTGCTCCGGTGTGCCGAGCGCCCGTACGCGTCCCTGGTGCATGAGCGCGACCCGGTCGCAGTATTGGTCGGCCTCGTCCATGTAGTGCGTGGTGACCAGGACGGTCATCCCGGTGGCGGCGCGTACCGCCATGATGTGCTCCCACACGCTGGTGCGGGCGATGGGGTCGAGCCCGATCGTCGGCTCGTCGAGCATGAGCAGGCGCGGCGCGCTGACCAGCGCCTGGGCGAGTTCGAGGCGGCGTACCATGCCGCCGGAGAAGGTGGCGGCCATCCGGTCGGCGGCGTCGCCGAGCCCCACGGCCTCCAGCGCCTGCTCGACCCGGGCCGCCCGCTCCCGCCGGGGGACGTCGAAGACGCGGGCGAACAGGGAGACGTTCTCCCGCCCGGTCAGGCTCGCGTCCGCCGACAGCTGCTGGGGCACGTAGCCGAGCAGGCGGCGTACCGCCATCTGCTCAGTGGCCGCGTCGTGCCCGAAAACCCGCACCATCCCGGACGGGATGGGCAGCAGCGTGGTCACGCAGCGGATGGCGGTGGTCTTGCCCGCGCCGTTGGGACCGAGCAGACCGAACACCTCACCGGCGACGACCGTCAGATCAAGGCCGTCCACGGCCCTGGTCTGCCCGAAGGAGTAACGCAGGCCCGTGCAGGCGACGGCCGGTGTGTCGTCACTCATATCATTTCCGCCTCCTCTTGCAGACCCTCGGCCAGCCGGCGCAACGCCGGAAGCGCGGCGGCCAGCGCGACCCGGTCTTCTTCGCTGAGTCGTTCCACCCGCTCGCGAACGAGCGCGGCCCGCCGCTCCTCCCACGCCCGCAGCCGCGCCTCGGCCTCGGGGGTGAGCAGCAGCCGGGCGGAGCGGCGGTCGTCGTGGCCGATCTCGCGCCGCAGCAGCCCGGCGGCGGTGAGCTGGTTGACCAGCGTGGACACCGAGTTCCCCGCCAGAAAGAGCTCCTTGGCCGCCGCCGAGACGCCGATGCCGGGGTTGGCCGCGACCAGCCGCAGCAGCTCGACCTGGGCGCCGCGCAGCAGCGGCCTGGTCATCCCCTTGCGCAGCCGACGCCGGATGAGCCGCTGGATACCGGTCAGGACACCGACGAGGGCGTCGGGAAGGTCCGCTGTGCTCATCCAAAAAGATTAGCTCTGCTCACGAGCTAATGGGAAGTCCCCAGCCCGGGGCGCTCCGGGGCGATGGGGTCGCGTCTCAGGACGACCTTGGTGGTCCTGGCCTGGTAGGCGCTGGGCGCGTCGTCCCAGTCGGCGGTGAGGGTGGTGACGGTCTCGGCGGGGAAGCCGGTGCGGTCGACGAAGTCGAGCAGGTCGGGCAGGACGGCGCGGGGGTGGGAGACGCCGAGGTGGAGGGTGGCGTCGGTGGCGTACATGTGCATGAGCGGTACGCGGGTGCCGGTGGCGAGGTAGTAGCCCACGGCGGTGCAGATTCCGCCGGGCGCCAGCGCGCGGAGGGCTCGGCGGATGCCGGCGGGACGGGAGGTGGCTTCGACGGCGATGTCGTAGCGGCCTTCGAGGTTGCGGGGGGTGCGGGCGCCGAGGGTTTCGGCGATCCGGCGCCGGGTGGCGCTCTCATCGAGGTAGTCGACTGTGGCGCCGTGGGCGGCGGCCAGGCCGGCGGCGTACAGGCCGATGCTTCTGGCCCCGCCACCGAGGATCAGGACGCGCCCACCACCTCGCGCGGTGAGGGGCGGGATGACGGCGCGCCAGGCGTCGGCGAGGTTGTCGCCGGCGGCCGCCACTCGCAGGGCGGGGACACCGTGCGGAATCGGGACGAGCATGTGGTCGGCGTGGGGGATGCGTAGGGTATCGGTGATCATCCCGCCCCAGGGGCCACAGGCGGAGCCGAACCCGAAGGCGGCCAGCGTACGTCCGGCGTGCCGAGTGGTGGTGTCGCATTTGGCGGTGAGCCCCCGCAGACAGGATGGGCAGATGCCGCAGGAGATCGACCACGGCACGATCACCCGCCGGCCGGGGCGCACGTTGGTGACGCCGGGACCGGTTTCGAGGACTTCGGCGACGCATTCGTGGCCGATGGCGAACGGTCCACGGAACGGTACCGGGCCACAGATGCCACGTACGACCGGGTCGATCAGCCCCAGCATCAGACCGGCCTGCATGACCCGGGACACCGGCCGGTGCAGCGGCAGGATGTCACCGTCGCAGCGTCCGGCGATGAACGGCCGGACGATGGCGTCGCCCGGTTCGGTCAGGCGGGGCGCGGGGCGTTCATGCCAGGCGAGACGGCCGCTGCGCACGAACGTGAGTTCCCGCATTGGTCCTCCAGGTTATGACGCCCGTTATAGTCGCACCTCACGGTAGGTTATAACGAGCGTCATAATCAACTCCGAGGAGGGCGTACCCGATGTCACAGGCGGATCCGCGATCACGGATCGTCGTCGGCGCCGCCGACCTGATCCGGCGGCGCGGCCTGGCCGGCAGCACAGTACGGGACCTGGCCACCCATTCCGGAGCCCCGCTGGGCTCGACCTACCACTACTTCCCGCGCGGCAAGCAGCAGTTGGCCGCCGAAGCGGTCCACTTCGCCGGCGACCTGGTGTCCGGCGTACTGCGCCGGGAACTGGCCGCCGGACCGGTCGCCGGGTTGCGCGCCTTCCTCGGCCTGTGGCGGCAGACCGTGCTCGACAGCGACTTCCGGGCCGGCTGCCCGGTGCTGGCCGTCTCCGTGGAGGAACCACCTGCCGACGCGGCCCCCGAGGCCCTGGACGCTGCCGCCGAGATGTTCACCGCCTGGGAGAAGCTGCTGTCCGACTCGCTACGCGAGCACGGCGCCGACTTCGCGGTAGCGGCACAGATGGCCACTTTGATCGTCGCCGCTGTCGAAGGCACGGTCGCGATGTGCCGCGCCCAACGCGACATCACCGCCCTCGACCACGTCGCCGTCCAGCTGGAGCAACTCATCCAGACCGCCACCGACCCTGTACGAAGGAAAGGACCAGCAGCATGACCGTGATCACCGTGAACACCCCCAAAGGGAGGCTGACGCTGGAACAGCGCCGCCTGCTCGCCCAGACCCTCACCGACGCCGTCCTGGTCCCCGAGGTGGGTCAGCCCGCACCCGAGGCACGCATCGGCTTCCAGGTCCATTTCGTCGGACGCGATCCCGACATGATCGCCATCGGCGGCGCCCTGCTCAGTGACAGCTTTGAAGTTGTTGACGTCATGGTCGTCGACGTAGCCGTCATGTACGGCGCCTGGCCCCGCGAAACCCGCGCCCAAGCCATCGAAGGCATCCTCGCCGCACTCGCCGACGCCTGCGGCATGCCGGCCCCCTCGCCCTCCTGGTGGGTCACGTTCCGCGTCATCGACGAAGGCAGCTGGGCATCAGCGGGCCAGGTCCTGTCCATGCTGCAGTTCCTGGACGCCGACCCCGAACACAAGATCTTCCCCAAGGAACGCGCCGACGCCATCCGCGCCGCGATCGCCACCGCTTCCTAGCATTCGTAATACTCGTAGTACGAGTTGACCGCGGGCTGGCCGGTGTAGTTGGGACCGGCTTGATCGTCAGACCCCCGGTAGCGGTACGGCAGGTCGATGAGACGCCGCCCCGTCCAGCCGATCCGCCGGGCCCGGCCGTCGTACGTCACGCCCTGCGAGCGCAGCGAGGTGGTGAGGCGGCGGCCCGCGGGCGCGCCGCCCTCCAGACGGATGGCGCGAACGTCGAAGTTCGCGATGAACAGTCCGTCATCGGCGAGCCATGTGCCGATCTTGGCGAGTAGCCCGAGCTTGTCACCGATGTAGTGCAACCCGTGCACGCAGGTGATCAGGTCGAAGGGATGCTCGGCCCGCCATGTGGTGACGGAGGCGGTGATCAGCCGCAGGCGCGGCGGGCATGGCGGGCGGGCGAAGAAGTCGACCAGATCCACAGCGACGATCTCAGCCTCGCCCCCCCGGCCGCCCTCGCCACCCTCGCCACCCTCGCCACCCTCGCCACCCTCGCCACCGAGCAGGTCGGCGGCCTGGCCGAGGGCGTACCCCGTCCCGCAGCACAGATCGAGCCAACGCACGGGCTGCCCCGGGCGCCGCCGGGCACGCAGTGTGTCGACGACGTCGATGCCCAGCTCCCGGTTGTAGCCGGGCAGGCGGCGTTCGCGGTTCATCCAGCAGTTGGCCACGACGGAGGAACGTTCGAGCGCGTCGTCGTCGAGCAGATTCACGACCCCACCTCCACTGACCGCCACCCAGGCTCTTGACAGCCCGCTTTACAGAAAAGAAACTTAACCAAATGCTGCGAGAGAGCGCTCTCTTAGCTTTGGGGCGGCGGCAGGGTGACCCCGCAGCCCGGCACGATCGTGAGGAGCCCGAACCATGATCACAAGACGAACCCTACTCGCCGGCGCGGCGGTAGCCGCCGCCACTCCGGTGCTGGCCCTCGCCCCCCGAGCCGAGGCCGCCACGACGCTCCCCCTGACGGTCGTCAACCACACCTTCCGGTACGCCAACAACGCGATCTTCCTCTACATCGTCGGCACCGACCTGGCCACCGGCCAGCAGGTCTACGTCCGCGCGGACGGCACGAGGGTGCCGGTATCGGGGTCACTCAACGGCCCCGACGGTTTCGCCGACCTGTCCATCCCGCTCGCCGCCAACGGCGACACCCGCCTCAACCTGCCCTGGATGTCCGGCCGCATCTACGTCTCCATCGGCCAGAAGGTGAAGTTCAGGGTGGTCACGGACGGCAACGGCCGCCCGGCGTTACAGCACCCGGCCGGCTGGGTGAGCTCGGACCCCAGCTACGGCGTGCTGCACGACTTCATGGAGTTCACGTTCAAGAGCGACGGCATGTTCTGCAACACCACCATGGTCGACATGTTCAGCATCCCGATGGAGCTCCGGCTCGACGGGCAGTCCAGCCAGACCGTCGGCACCCTCGTCCCCAACGGCCGCGACACCATCTTCGCCGGCATCGCGGCCAACCCCGCCTTCCGGCCCCTCATCGTCGGCGACAACCTCCGGGTGATCGCTCCGGGACACGGCATCGACTCGGGCATCTTCTCTTCCACGTACTTCGATCCTACGTCACTCAGGTCTGGAACACGTACGCGTCGGCCAACCTGCGGGTGGCGGTCGGCGGGACCACGTACACCGGGCGGGTGTCCGGCGGCCAACTCGTCTTCAACAACGGCATCCGGACATTCGCGCGGCCGAGCACCCGCGACATCTTCTACTGCAACGGCGCCCTGGACGCCGGCGGCACCTCCGGCCCGGTCGCGGCGATCCTCGGCGCCGCGTTCAACCGCTCGACCCTGCACAACCACCCCGACCAGCCGACGACCGACCGGAGCACGTTCTATCTCACGTCGGTCAGCAACCATTACGCGCGGGTCCTGCACGAGAACACCCGGGACCACAAGGCGTACGGGTTCCCGTTCGACGACGTCGCGAACTACGCGTCCTATGTGCAGGATTCGGCACCGACAGCGCTGAGGCTCCGGCTCACGCCGTTCAACGGGACCGCCTGACCTCCTGCCTGACGGACTTCCGGCCTGACGGACTTCCGGCCTGACGGACTTCCGGTCTGACGGACTTCCGGTCTGACGCCGCCGGCGCTGCCCGGAACGCGGATCCCGGCCAGCCGACCATCCACCCATCTCCGGCTGGGGCGCTTCCATCGATGGCTTCGTTCGGGCTGCGTGGGTTTCGAACCACGCCGAACCGAGATCGCGCCCGAACGTCAGTCGCACATCCGCGTCGAGGGCGGCAGCCATATGCCGCAACAACGCGACCGTAGCTGAAGATCCCGCCAGGCACGTCCGACAGGAATTGTCGGCCTCCCTGCCTAAGGTCCAGGCTGTGATCACCTATCTCATGGGCGACGCGACCCACCCGGCCGGAAACGAGCCGCGCATCATCTGCCACATTTGCAATGACGTCGGCGGCTGGGGCCGTGGATTCGTCCTGGCCATCTCCCGCCGCTGGCCGGAACCCGAGGCCGAGTTCCGCGCCTGGCACCGCTCAGGTGCGGGATTCGAGTTGGGCCAGGTGCAGCTGGTGCAGGTCGAGGAGTCCCTGTGGGTGGCGAACATGATCGGCCAGCACGGCATCCAGCACACCAAAGAAGGGCCGCCCATCCGCTACGACGCGGTCGACCGGAGCCTGGAAGCCGTCGCCATCAACGCCATCGAACTTGGCGCGAGCCTGCATATGCCACGGATCGGCTGCGGCCTGGCCGGCGGGACCTGGGACCGAGTCGAACCGCTCATCACCCACCGGCTCATTACAAAAGGCATCCCGGTGACCGTCTACGACCTGGAGTGAGCACCCACCGTGACAAACTCACCGTTCCTCCTCCCCGCACCGCTCTCCCCATGAAGATCCACGGGCGACAGGTCGCTGAGCAGGCTGGGCTCCTACACCACCGGCACCGCGTCCCATCGCCTCGGCAGTGTGGATCCCACACAATGCGAGCACCCCTGGTCGAGGGGAGCTCCGGTTGCCATGCGTGCCAACCTCACACCTCGAGTAGATCCAAGCTTCGCTTGAGATCGTTTCCGTTCCTGTACGGCCACCTTCGCGGATGTTCACGCTGCAGTCTTCCCACAACAATCCCCGGAGCGATCCCCATTTCATCGGCGAACGCGCGAACCTGCGTCTTCGAAGTCAGATCGGCAAGGCGATGGGCATACTGAGGCGGTATCAGAGCATCCGCCGCGAATCGATCGGCCTCAAGCTCTCTAGGATCCTCGTGATCAGTCTTATCCGCGATCTCGATACGCATCTCATCATCAGCGTTGAGCACGTGATGAACTTCATGGAAGAAGCTGAACCAGAGCTGATCATCTGTTCGGTAGCGAAGGCTGAGTTGGATTACCCGCTTACTACCGATCTTGCGAGTGACTCCGCTGACTCGGGCACCCTTCACCTCTTCTACGAAGACCACCGCAACGCCGCTGCGCGAGCAGATCTCCTGCAGTTTGGGCCGGAACTCGCGCGCCGACATCGTGGTCAGAGCCCGCAGGTCCGGGAGCGATCTTTTCAATTCGGTGGCGTCATAAGGAGCGCATCGGATCTGTAGCGCCTCGAGTTCGCCAAGCCGCAGCCACGTGGCCAACGACCCAAGCTTCGAATCTTGAACCTTCGACTTGCGGAACGCACAGGCCGTCGGCCGCTCGTACATGTCCCGCCACACATCAACCGTCGCGACGGCGAAGAAGGCGAGGAGCTGGTCAATTCGCGATGGCCCGTCTTTCGGTTCTTCCGGAAGAACGTTGCGCTTGACCAGCTCGGAAACCGGAAGTTCTTTAAGCCAACCCGCATACTGCTCAAGGTCTCTGGTGTATCGAAGTCGTGTTCGCGTGGACTGGTAGTCCGCTTCGAGCCGGTTCCAGAGCCGTGCGGGAGTTCCGACAACGCGCTCCAGAGATTCCGCGACATCGGGAGTCAGGCGA
Source organism: Nonomuraea sp. CA-143628 (assembly GCF_050942315.1). NCBI lineage: Bacteria > Bacillati > Actinomycetota > Actinomycetes > Streptosporangiales > Streptosporangiaceae > Nonomuraea > Nonomuraea sp. CA-143628. The sequence goes on along the minus strand of NZ_CP192072.1, from coordinate 2,660,211 downwards.
ACAAGGCCATGAATCAGTTGGTTGACATGCTTAGGGGAAAGCCCAGCGCGATCAGCCAGCTCGCGTTGCGTCATGCCTCTCTCTTCGAGAAGCTCGCGCAGGGTCTCCCCTGGCGGCACCGCGTAGTCAAGGTCCCCAGCCGCGTACAACGTGCGTCTCGTCCTGGCTCCGGCCATCACTGTCCCTTCTTACGCTGTTGTACCGCTTGCGGTTGCATGGCTCTCACCGATCTCAGTGGTAGTCCACGATCTCGATGAGCACGACTGCCGTCACTACCGCCCAATCAAGACACCCTTGTTCGCTTGCGATCCACTCCTCTGGTTCGAAGATGAGCCGGTAGTTGGCGTCCAGTCGGACCGACAACTGACCTTTCCGGTCTCCGGTCAATTCCTCGCAGCGACCACCGAGATGCCGCATCTCGTCGAGCGTCTCCGCCTCCTTGAGATGCTGCAGACGCTTTGCCAATGCGTTGGCTCGTTCATGGCCAAAGTGCCTGCGCCGCTCCTTGTCGGACTCACACCGCTTCTTGAACTTGGGGTCCTCGTAGTACACCTCCAACCTACCGGCGCCTCCCACCTGGGACATTTACCTACTAGGTAAAGATGATGTAACCCTAGCCGGGGCTCAACGAGATCGCATACACAACGTGTCCGCTTGGACACACTTCAGGAAGCAGAGGGCGAAAGATTCCGCGGGTAATCGGCAGCCAGCCCACGCTCACACCCGGAACAAGGAGCCTCTCGCCTTCCGACGGGCATAACGCTCTCCGACCAGCCGGCCCCGATCCCCTCAGGGTGCCGCACACCGCAATCCCTTGGGCCAGAGCGACGACTACAAACGGGCCCCATCCGCGGCTCCAAGGCTTCGATCTCCAAGCAGTCGATGTCGGCCAGCGTCAACTCGGGAATCAGCCGACCCGCCCTCGCCCTGAACGCAAGAGGCCCGACCGGGCTGGATCCCCGGCCGGGCCCGGCCGGCTGCTCTCCGCGTTATGTCAGCGGCGGCGTCAGGACGGCGACGGCCCGGTATCAGCACGGTCGGCGATGCTCAATCCCATGAACGGCCCAGCGCTTACGAACTGGGCCACGCTGAACTGAGATTCAACAGGAGCACACGATGCAGAAGTTCGACACCCTCGCCCCGATCACCGCCGTCCTGGACATCCCCGCCGGACGCGTTCAGTTCATCGCGGCCGACCGGGCCGACACCACCGTCGAGGTCCAGCCCGCCAACGCCTCCAAAGGCCGCGACGTCAAGGCCGCCGAGCAGACCACGGTCGAATACGCCGACGGCGTCCTGCGGATCGAGACCGCGACGAAGAACCAGTACCTCGGCCCGACCGGAGCCATCGAGGTGACGATCCAGCTGCCCATCGGTTCCCGCGTCGAGGCGAAGTCGGGCAGCGCCGAACTGCGGACCGTCGGCCGCCTCGGCGACGTCACCTTCGAAGGCGCCTACCACCAGATCAAGCTGGAGGAGACCGCGAGCCTGCGCCTCACCGCGACCGACGGCGACGTCGAGGTCGGCCGGCTGGGCGGCGCCGCGGAGATCAGCACCGCACGGGGCGACATCCGGATCGCCGAGGCCACCGGCGGCAAGATCGTGCTCCGCACCGAGTCCGGCGACATCGACGTCAGCGCCGCCGCCGGCGTCTCGGCCTCCCTGGACGCCGGCACCGCCTACGGCCGCATTGCCAACACCCTCAAGAACGACGGCACCGCCGAGCTCGACATCCACGCCACCACCTCCAGCGGCGACATCACCGCCCGCAGCCTGTGACCCGCGGCCTCCACAGGAGAGGCAGACCAAGCCTGGTCACGACGAACGGCCCCGGTCCATCCAAGTGGACCGGGGCCGTTCTGGAGAGCACCGCAACAATGGCCGCTGCCGCGATGGCCTCTGACGCCTCATCGCTGTCCAGATATTTCGTACGGCCCGCAACGGCTTTGAGCGCCTTGCGGACCAGAGCCGAGGGGCTGCGTTGAGCGATCTTGCGGTGGTCGACGCCGCGGAACGGCTACTCTCGGGGGTTCCGTCGCGCTGCTCGGTGTTCGGCGGCCGCGATCATGCCGAGGATGTAGCCGTACCCCTGCGCGTATGCCTGCGACTTCGATGGGTCGGCGTCACTCGGAGGTACGTGGTCGGGGTCGATCGCCCCGTCGTATCCCGCGTCGGCCAGGATGTTGATGATCTCCGCGTGGTCGATGTCACCCTCGTCGCCCCACGTCTCGATGAAGTCGTTGCGCCGCCCCTTGATGTTGCGCAGGTGGATGTTGAACACGCGCTTGGTGGCGGCCAGCCTCTGGACGATGGGGTAGATCTCCCGCTTCGGGTTCCACAGCATCTCCGCCAGCGTCCCGCAGCAGAGGTTGAGGCCGTGGTAGCGATTGCGGCGCAGGTCCAGGAACGTGAACAGGCCCTTGCCGCCGGGGACGCTGAGGACGTTCTCGACCACGCCGCGGTACCCGCCCGGCGGCGTTCCCGGATCCTGGGGGTGGCAGGCGAGACGCACCTTGTACTGCTCCGCCACCGGGACGACCCGCTCGAGGAAGTAGTCGATGCGCTCCCAGTACGTGTCCGGATCGACCTTGCCCGCGATGGTGTCCGGCAAGGTGTAGTCGAGGTCGCTCGCACGGAACTGGCGCAGCTTCGATCCCCCGCGGCCGGGCACCTCACCCGTGGTCATCACACCCAGGATGCTCATGTTGTATTTGATGGTTCCGACGCCGGCACGGCCACAGGCCTCGATCATCCGCTGAATGTCCTCGATGTCCCGGTCCCGCTCAGGACTCTTGCCCATCATGATCGCGGGACGGAAGTCGGTGTCGATCAATGATGATTCGAGGAACGGCAGGGCGACCATGTCCATCACCAGACCCTGGCTCTCGATGCGCTCCTTCTCCTGCTCCACTTCGGACACGAGCCAATACCCGCGATCGCCGGTCTTCTGGTCGTAGGGCGGGTCCACCGGGTAGCCGCACACTCGGGCGACGCCGTGGCGCTTGAACTCCTGGAGCGCGGCCTCAGACGGCGAGCGCCTCTGGGTGCCCAGCACCATGCGGGGCTTGGCGGTGTTGCCCTGGTCTTGGGCGTCGGCGGATGCTGCCGCGGCAGGGTCTGGCGCGCCCATCATCGATGCGAGGCTGACCCCGGCCGTCGCGGCGCCTGCGCGGAACAGTGATCTGCGATCCACGTTGCTCGATTCCATGGGGGGTGTCCCTTCTGGGGGTTTGGACCGAGGCGTGATGACGAAACCCCGGTGTGAGGCAGCGACCCTCTGGGATGCGACGCGGATGGTGCGTCAGGTTCGGGCCGTCCTGCCGAAGCCGGCACGTGTCGAGGGCGATGATTTCGACCGGGTGCCGCAGCGCCGACATGAGTTCCCTGCGCCTCCACCAGGGCCCATGCCGAGTGCCGCCTGCCCTGCGAGGTGGTCACGGTGTCGGGGCTCGTCGCCGGCGAGTTGACCGTGGGTCACGGGGAACGCGAGCAGGCCGGTGGTCAATCGGCTGGCCAGTTCGGAAGGGGGGTCAGCGCCACGCCGTCACGCTAAGGAGCATTGATGATGCTTGTCCAAGAGCATTTCCGTATCACTTGATACCGTGATGGCATCATCGGCGGCAGCGCTCAGTGAACACCAAGGTCACCGCGTGGGCAGACCGGTCCTCAGAGCGTGCAGCACTCGGCTGAGCGCTGGATTACGAGAGTGCCTCGACCACAGTAGGTGCAGTTCGACAGGTTCGGGATGGCGAGTGCCCAGGGGTACGTACTCCACGCCCGGGACGTTGTTCAGGGCTGCGGAAGCTGGAACAAAGGCGATACCACGACCGGCGGACACCAACCACAGCATGGTGAGCACCTGGCTCACGCTGTGCACCACTCGTTCCTGGGCCAGCGGCACAGTGCTGACCACCAGGTCGTAGAAGTAACGAGCTCGCTGCTGCCCGTGGAAGATCAACGGCTCTGCGCCGAGGTCATCGGCGTGCGCAGGCCGATCGAGCCGGGTCAGCCAGTGCCCGGCGGGCACCGCCAGCAACAGTGCCTCGCGATACACCAAGAGGGAATCGAACACCTCGGGGTCGAACGGTGGGCGTGCCAGGCCGAGATCGAGGTCTTCGCTGGCAAGAGCCGCGACCTGCTCGCGGGTCACCATTTCAAATAGTTCGATCTGCACGTCCGGCAATTCGTGTTCGAGCCGGTTGAGCATACGGCCAAGGACACTGAACGTGGCTGTGGCCGTGAAGCCGAGGCGAATCACGCCGCAGGTGCCGAAGTGGACGCGCTGCGCCAGATCGGACGCGGCTTCGGCGATGGCCAGGATCCGCCGCGCCTCGCCGAGGAAGGCCTCACCGGCCGGCGTGAGCGCCACGCGCCGGTTGTCACGTTCGAGCAGTTGCACACCCACGGCTGATTCGAGTTTCCGGATCTGCCGACTCAGCGGCGGCTGGGTCATGCGGAGCCGCATGGCCGCCCGACCAAAGTGCAGTTCCTCGGCCACGGCGACAAAGCCTCGGAGTTGCTCAAAGGTGTACATCATACGGGGAAGGTATCTCTCCATAGATCGCGGCCACGTTGGTGGACGGCTCGCGGGAGGAGATCCAGCGGCGAGGAAGGCATCGAGAGCGTCTGCTCAATGAGCTCCCGAGGAAGGTCGGACAAACGGCGGGAGGAGTCATCGCCCCACAGGGTGGTGAGCACCCGCCGCGTGAGCCCGCGCAGCACGTAGCCTCGCCCGGGGTTGGACGGCGTGAGCCCGTCGCCGATGACCACGATGCCGGAACGCAGGTAGTCCATGATCAGACGCAACGACGACTCATCCATGCTCCACAAGGACGGGATGGTCTTCATTCACGGCTGGAACGCATCGGTCTCGAAGACCGACGGCTTGTCCTGCAAGATCGTGAGGAGCCGTTCCAGCTCCATCCCCGTGTCGATCCCGGATCGCGGCAGGGGCTCCAGGCTGCCGTCCTCGTGGCGGCGGTAGCGGTGTGCTCAAGGTGTTCGAGATGCTGGGCTCCTGGTCGCTGGCCAGCAGAGCCTTCGATGAGGTTACGACCTGCTGCGCGACGGCTTCGGCCTCCGCCCCGACCGGCTGTACGTCACGGTCTTCCAGCTTTCGCTAGGCAGAGCGGCCGGCGACCGTCGCATGTCGAAGGCATTCGGAGGTTGCTCACGTGCTCCCTAGAGCACCGCGAATGCCTTCTATGACGGCCACGGCCTCCGGAGAGGAGCCGCTCTCCTCCCAGAGCTCCAGCCACTCCGAGTCCTCACCCATCAGCCGGTCCAACGCCCGCACGGCCAGCGCCACGAGTTCGTCATTGATCTCCACTCTGCCGCCTTCCAACAGGAAGTCCGGCGCATAAGGCGAGGTGATCGGCATGCCGCTGCGTTGAGAGGCGACGATGGCCGCTGCCGCGATCGCCTCTACTGCCTCATCGCTGTCCAGATATCTCGTACGACCCACAACGACTTTGAGCGCCTTGCGAACCAGCGCCGGACGCTGCTCAGGGGCTGCGTCGTGCAGATCGCCGCACCAGTCGGCGGCCGAGTCGTTGTCGAACGGCCCCACATCCCATGTGCCCATGGCCGATTCATATCGGACCTCACCGACATTTATCCGTCATCTGTCGGCGGGTACGACCTCCCCATGGACTCGCTGAAGGTATTCCACAGCGTGCTCTGTGGCCGGGTCATGGTTCAGCCGGTCCCGGTAGAAATGGAGCCGATCCTCGCAATCATCGATGATTTCGCTCCACGTACGGGCCCAGATTCGGACCCCTCCCTCCCACTCGGCGATGCAGCCTGGCGGGCGATTCGGCGCGCTGGCATCACGTCTGACGATCTCCGCCATCTCGGTGGAGACGACCCAGAAATCCCAGGAAACGCGGGCATCGCGGAACTGTGGATCGCTGACGATCGCCTCCGCGTAGCTCTTGATCTGGGCGACCTCCGCCTGGCCGATCTTGACCTTGGGAGCCTTGAGTTCGACTATGAGGTGTTCTCGCCCGGAGCTTCCCCGGTGAGCACGCCCCAGCAGGAGGTCGACGATGCCCGTCCGGCCGTCCTCGCGGCGGACCGGATTGAGCTTGCCGTCTTCTGGCTCCCGGCCGAGCTCTTGGAGATGGCGAACGAGGACCGTATCCAGGCTCTGGTCGCTGACCATGAGCGCGTAGGCGTCGCCGAAGATCCAGGTCTCGCGCTCAAGGATCTTGTGTAGTTCGCTCCGTTCCTTGACCGTCCGGCTGATCTCCGGCTCGAAGACCAGCTTCTTCAGCGCGGCCAGGAAATCGAGCCGGTCACTGACCTGTCCGGTTGCCTTGATCACTTCAGAGAGGCTCGTCCTCTGAAGGATCCGCTTGAGCTCCTCCTGTTCCGACTGAGGCAGCCGGAACAGTTCGTCAAGTACCGGATAGAGTCCCCTCGGGTCACGGGAAATGATCTCTCTGAGCAGCCGCAAGGTGGTCTTCTTGCTCTGCGTCACGCCTGGCAGGCGCCGGGAGATCCGCGTGGCCACTTCGTCGAAGATCTCACGTTCGACAGCCTGCGCGGGCTCGGCAGGCTCCTCAGAATAGGGATAGACCCCCTCGATCTTCCACTCCTGGATGAGTCTGGTTCGGCGCTCTTGGTCGCGTCTCTTGACGTGCGCACGGAGTGTCTCCCGCGCAAGTGCCAAAAGGGGTCCGATCTCGTCCATCTCCGCCAAGGGCAGGTCGTCCCGGCGTTCGACGAAGCCGTCCCATAGCAGGTAGGCCGTGAAGTGGTAGCCAGGCGCTTGGATGCCCGGAGAAGGCTCGTCCAGGACGACACCATTGGCATCACAAAGGGCGAGCACTCGGCCGACATCCTTGGGCCATTCGATAACGCGCAGCACCGGTTCGGCATATCCCCCCAAGTCCGGCCACGGCACCGAATATTCGGCCATGTCGGTCCACACGGTGGCCGGGTCAAGGACGGTGCCCTGATAGACGATCTGCACATCGAGATTGGCCGCCAGGAACGGCGCGAACGTCGAAGCGAGCCGTTGGGCCGTGTCGTCCTGAGCAAGACGGGTAGCGAAGTCCGCCGGGACCGACGCTTCCACCCGTGTCCCACACGGTATCTCTACGCATTCGGGTGCGGAAATATTGAAATCCGCAGGACTGTCGACCACTCCGCTGATGACTGTGCGTTCAACCCGGCCGTCAGCGGCCCTCGCGACCGTGGTCCATTGGACTTGCCCACCTAGCGCGAACGCGCGGAGCCTGCCTTGCCCGCTTCGTCCGTGGAGTCCACGCTTCAGCTCGGGGGACACCTTGGCAGTGATCTTCCAGGATCCACCCAGACCCCCGAAGTAGTTCGCGCAGGAGGCGTTCGGCATGCCGTGGCCGTTGTCGGTGATACGAACCGACTCCACACCGTCCAGCTCGTTGACTTCAAGATCGACGCTGACAAGACTCGCTTCCGCGTCGAGCGCGTTCCAGATCATCTCCGCGACCGCGCCCACCGGATCCTTCTGCCGGGCAAGGCGCAGCAGATGGTCTGGTTTGGCCTCGATGTGAACGGTAGACACATGGCCACTATCCCAGACCACGTGCGAAATCACGTGCAAGATCGCCTGAACAGAGCGTCCGCTGAGGGGAGAATCTCCGCCGATCGCCCTCGAGCGATCTCAATCTGTTCAGCGCCGCATGGCTGTGCGCCTCAGATGAGTGGGACGCCCCTCTGTTGATCGCGTTCGCCGGCGGACACGGCGCCATGCGTCTCGGTGGTGCGCCGCAGGGTTCCTCTCCAGGCATTCCGACTGATGCGGGCCAATTATCGCCATAACGTCAGCGGCGAACTACAGAGCGCCATGCCCAATATAATCTGCGGCATATTGCAGCATGTTTTTTCATCCATCATTGTTGCTGCTGATGTCCGTACTCCAGGCCGCGTCATCCGCATGGGCGCACGGCGACCGAGGCATGGATTGGTGTCGATTCTGCATGGTATCCAGGAGAAAACTGTCGAAAATCGTGCACAACGAGGCGGCTGGGATAGTTCACGGTTCGCTTGTCCAAGCTCGTGACATATTCGGGGGAGTCCATTTCCACGAGGCGGTTTCGCTTCCCCTGCCGAGCCAACTTCCCCCACGGCCGCGCCTGATCGACCGCGAGGCCGCCATCGCCGAACTCGAGGCCCTGCGGGAAGACGCGACGGATGTGCCAGTCACCGCGCTGATAACGGGCTCGGTCGGCGTGGGCAAGTCCGTACTGTCCCTGAGCTGGGCGCACATGATCCGCTCGCACTATCCGGACGGGCAGTTGTACGCCGAACTGCGCGGCCACTCCGACGACGACCCGGCCAGCCCGCAGGAGGTGCTGGGCGACTTCCTGCACGCCCTTGGCATCCCGGCAGAGCTCATACCGGGAGATACGGCCCGGCGTGCCGCGCTGTATCGCACGGTGACCCACGACCAGAGGCTTCTCGTCGTGCTCGACGACGCGCTGACAGCCGCTCAGGTACGGCCGCTGCTTCCGGCCTCGCCGGCGAGCATCACCGTGGTGACCAGCAGGCACCGGCTGACCAGCCTGCTGGTGCAGGGTGCGCGCGGGGTGTACGTCGACCGCTTCGATACTGCGGCGAGTCTCGCGCTTCTCCGCGACGCGCTGGGGAACGATCGGCTGGATCGGCAACTGGAGGCAGCGGCCGAGCTGGTCGAGCTGTGCATGCGGCTGCCCCTGGCCCTGAGCGTGGCGGCGGCCCACCTGATCGCGCGGCCCAGTTGGCCGCTGCGCGAGGTGGTGACCGCGCTGGCCAAGGAGCAACGGACGCTGACGATCGGAGACGACATGGCAGTCCGCTCCGCGCTCGACCTGTCTTACCGGGCGCTCCGCCCCGAAGCTGCTCGGCTGTACCGGTATCTGGCCCTCGTACCAGGGAACACGTTCGGTGGCGACGCGGCGGCGGCGCTCGCCGGCATCCCCCAGGTGGAGGCCAGGCGACTGCTCGGCGAGTTGACCGACGCGAACCTGCTGACCGACATCTCTGACGGCCGCCGCTACCGCTTCCATCACACGCTGGTCCGCCTGCACGCCGCCCAACTGGTCGAGGCCGAGGACCAGCGTGAGAACGCCGAGGGACGGTTGCTCGCCTGGTACCTCGCCACGGCCGCGCACGCGGAACGGCAGCTCCGGCCGTACCGCACCGGACTGCCTCGCGATGCCGAGCCGCCGCCCGCCGAGTCGACGGACTTCGGCGGCCCGCAGGACGCGCTCGGTTGGCTGGCGGCCGAACGCGCGAACCTAAGCGCCGCCGTCACCCTGGCGCACCAACGCGGGCGGGAGGTGACGGCGTGGCAGATGGTCGATTCTCTATGGCCGCTGTTCCTGTACATGGGCCATCACGTGGAGCGAGTCGGGGTGGAGGAGACGGGGCTGGCTGCGGCGCGCGCGGCCGGGGACGCCTACGCCGAGGCGAAAATGCTCAACCGCCTGGGGCTGAGCCTGAACGATCTGGGGCGCTATGACGAGGCTGTCGAGCGGTTCGAGGAGGCGCTGGAGATCTGGCGCCGGCTTGGTGAGCGGGGCAGGGAGGCCGGATCACTGCGGCGGCTCGGGCTGGTCGCGGCAGCGCGGGGTGACCACGAGGTGGCGATCGCCAGGTTCACCGCCTCGATCGCCATGTATCGGGGGTCGGGAGCCGACCGGCAGGCCGCGCTGGGACTTACGGATCTCGCCGGCGTCCTCGTGGCTCAGGGACGGGGATCTGACGCGGTGATCCACCTGGAGCAGGCGCGGAGGATGCTGAGCAACGTGGCCGACCTCTATAACCAGGCCCGGGTGGGGATCCTTCTTGGGTATGCCCACGTCGATCAGGAGCCGGCAGAGGCGGATCGTGAGCTGCGTTCCGCGCTGGAGATCATGGATCAGCTGGGATCTTCGGTCGGCCGGGCCGCGGCCCTGGAGGGCCTGGGCGAGCTGGCCCGACGTACCGGCCGACCGGAAGAGGCACATCACTGCTATGAGATGGCACTGGAAGTGCTTGGCGAGGCCGAGTCTGCGACGTATCTCCGACTCAGGGGTCGCCTGGACCACCTCTCTTGAGGATCCTTCAGCTGAAAACCGACTTCAGCGCCTCTAGGACCCACATCATCATCATGGCACCCATTTATTCTTACCTTTCGGGGGCATTTCGGACTTACCGCAGTAAGTTACGTGCAGCGGCCCAGATGTGGCAAGGGGACCGTTTCTAGAATTTCATCCTGCCACGTCATGATCATTAAGGCGATCTTGGAGAATTCTAGCCTCTGGAGCGCCCAACCGCTCGAATATCCCCAAAGCCTCCCGCCATGCCTCTTCGGCCGCACTCCTCCCATGAACCTGCAGAAGACTCTCACCGAGACGCTGGAGAGAACCCGCTACCAGCTGGGGATCTGCCGCATCTCTGGATAAAGAGAGCGCACGCTCATAAGTCCCCCGAGCAAGGACAAACTGCCCACTAGCCTGCTGAGTGTCACCAATCCTCTGAAGCGCACGCGCAGTTTCGTACAAATCCCCTATATCACCCGAAAGGGCAAGCGCCTTCTGAAAATGGATCAGCGCTTCAGCGGTCAGCCCCGCCTCCAGGTACATCGACCCGATATTGCTCAACGCGTCCGCCTCGTTCCGGCGATCACCGGTCTCGCGATAAGTTGACAAAGCCTCACGATAGAAATGCAAGGCCTCGTCGCGGCGCCCCTCACGGGCCATGACGCCGGCCACGTTGTTCAAGGCCACCGCCTCGTACTGCCGCCACCCGGTCTCGCGCATGACAGCGAGCGAGTCCCGGAAGAGTCTGAGCGCCTCCCGGTGATCACCACGGGCGAGGTGCAAATCCCCGAGATTGTTCAACAACATTGCCTTGGTGGCGACATCCCCGATCCCCTCCATGATCTCCAACGAGCTCTCGAAGACGGCCACCGCCTCCTCTGTCCGCCCCAGAGACGACAGCACGATCCCCGAATGCAGCAACGCGCTCCCTTCCCCATGCCGATCCCCCTCGGCACGGAACAGCGCGAGCGCCTCCTCCGCATACACCAGCGCCTCGCGGTTGCGCCCGGAAAGCCAGCACACGCCGGCGAAGTGGTCCAGAGCGTCGGCCTCGCCGCGCCGGTCGCCGAGGGCGCGGAAGACGCTGAGGCCGCTGGCGACATGCTCGAAGGCCGCGGCATAGTGGCCCGTACGGCTGCGTACCAGGCTGAGTTCGAGCTCCGCGCGAGCCTCCCCCTCGCGGTCGCCCATCTCCTGGCAGGCCTGGCGGGCGAGCTCGTGGACGCGGGCGGCCTCCTCCCAGAGCGCCGATCGTTCGAAGTACGTCGCGACGGCCTGCGAGAGCTGGGCCGCATGCGCCGGAAAGCCCCGCTCGGCGGAGTGACGTACACACATGAGCAGATTGGCCCGCTCGGCGCGCAGCCACTCAGCGGCAGCACGCGGGTCGCTCACGGACGGCGGATCCACGGCCGGATGGGTGACGTCCACGGCGGCGCGCCGCCTGTGCGGATAGAGGACGCGATCGGCCTGATCGGCGGTGTACAGGTAGAGGTCGAGCAGCCGGTGGACGGCTCGCCGCAGCTCCTCGACGGGTTCCTCCTCGGCCGCGCGTTCCGCCGCATAGGCGCGGAGCAGATCATGGAAACGGACCCGCCCGGCGTCCGGCTCCTCCACGAGATGGCGGTCGATCAGCTCCTCCAGGACGCGCTCCGCTCGCTCAAGGTCGCAGCCGATCAGCGCGGCCGCCGCGCCCGCGGTGAGGTCGGCGCCGATGTGCAGGCTGAGGCGACGGAAGGCGTGCCGCCGCTCCGGGGACAGCTCCCGGTACGACAGCTCGAACGTGGTGACGATGTCGCTGTCTCCCGCACGCATCTCGGCCAGCCGGTCCCTGGCGCGGGACAGCTTCGCCACCAGGTCTCCGACCCCGCGAGCCGGCCGATGGCGGAGCTTGTTGGCCATGATCGTGACCGCGAGCGGAAGGTAGCCGCACAGACGGACCAGCTGGTTGACGTCACCCGCGTCGAGCTGCCGGTCCTGGCCGACGATCCGGCGGAAGAGCAGCGTCGCCTCCGATGGCGCCAGAGCGTCCAGCGGGAGCGGTCGCGCTCCTTCGAGGCCGGCGAGCCGATGCCGGCTCGTGACCAGCACGAGGCAGCCAGGTGCCCCGGGAAGGAACGGCCGCACCTGGTCGGCGCCGGCCGCGTCGTCCAGCACGATGAGCATCCTGCGGTTGGCGACCCACGCCCGCCACAGCGCGGCACGCGGCTCCAGCGCCCCGGGAATGCGCTTGGGGTCCTCCCCCAGGAGCCGGAGCAGGGTGTCGAGGCCTTCGGCGGGATCGAGCGGCGGCTGGTGGGGATCGTGCGCGCGGAGATGGAGGTACCACCGCCCGTCCGGGTACCGGTCGGCCAGTCTGTGCGCCGCGTGGATGGCGAGGGCCGTCTTGCCGATCCCGGCCATGCCGTCGATGGCCTCGATCACGACCGCTGAGGGGGAACGATCCAACACGGTGTACAGCTGGTTCAGCTCCGCCTCTCGCCCGGTGAAGTCCCCGATATCGCGGGGCAGATTGTCGGCGAGTGGCCCGCCGGGAGTGCGGTGGCGGGCGGGCGGCACGGCCAGGTCCGGATCGCCGCGGAGCATGCGGTCGTGCGTGCCGCGCAAGGAGGGCCCGGGGTCGGCTCCGAGGTCGTCGGAGAGGCGGTGGCTGGCCCGGTGGTAGGCCGTCAGCGCGTCACCCTGGCGCCCGCAGCGATACAGGGCCACCATCAGCTGCTCGACGAACGACTCGTCATACGGATATTGGTCGACCAGCCCGTACAACTCCCCGACCAGTTCGGCGTGCCGGCCCGCGTCGAGCTCCATCGCCAGGCGGGTGCCGATCGCCGCGCGGTGCTCGCTCTCCAGGCTCGTCCGGAACTGCGTCACCCATTCCCCGGACAGGCCGGAAAGCGGATCGCCCCGCCACAGGTTCTCCGCTTCGCGGAGTAGGCGCAGCGCGTCTTCCGAGTGCCCGCTGGCCGCGATAGCTCGTGCCTGCGTGTTCAGTTGCCGAAAACGATGCAGGTCGATCTGTTGGGGGTCGACCTCCAGAACGTAAGCCCCGGAGCGGTTAATCAGCAGCGCCCGGGCATCGCCGAACCGCCGATTCAGACGGCCACGAAGTCGAGCGATATAGCTGTGGACGCTCTCGCGCACCTTTGTCGGCGGCGCGTCGCCCCAAATCCGGTTGATCATCGTTTCGATGGACACGGGCTGCCCAGGCGACAGGAGCAGGATGGCCAGGACGTACCGTTCCTTGGCCGACCCGAGCTCACACGCTTCCCCGTCGGACCACAACTCCACGGAGCCGAGTATTCGGAACTCCACGAGTGTCCTTTCACCGCTAAAGACCCACGTGCCGCCAGTTTCCCGCCTATTCGCTTAGTGGTCCATACGCACCCTTGATTTGACTCTTTAACTTCACGGTTGTTGCAAGGTTTTGTCCAGGCATGCGGCGGACCCTTGGATAGAGCCGTTGAAACGGGGATTACGGCCGGGCGAATACGGCGGCGCGAAACCGCGTCGTACGCGAGGTGGGGGGTCGAAAGCCCGATGTCCTGTTCAGAGGGGTACCACGTGCCAATAGGGCCGGACGCGGCGCGCTGGGTGACGCGCCGCGGCCTGCGGACTGTACTCGTGATCGTCCACACGGTCACGTCCGGGCAGAGTCTGCTGGACGTAGTCCGTCTTCTCGCCGCCGACCTGCGGGTCCAGGTGGTCTTCACCAAGGCTCCGGATGTCTTCGGCAACGGGGTGAGCGAGTTGCTCGGGCGGATCGGCGGCGTGGTGATGCCGTGGCGGCTGGCCATCCGCCAGCGCTTCGACCTCGCCGTCTCCGCCGCCTATGGGGGGATCGAGGAGGTTCACGCGCCGATCGTCGTCCTTCCGCACGGCGCGGGCTACCAGAAGAGAGTCAGCCGCCGGTTGGGCGGTGGCGCCGTCGCGGCCCGCGGCGTGTACGGGCTCAGCGCCCAGGAACTGGTCCGGGACGGCATGGTGGTCCCGTCGGCGATCGTGCTCGCCCACGACGCCGAGCGCGGGCGGCTGGCGCGAAGCTGCCCGGAGGCCGTCGCGGTCGCCGAGGTCGTCGGCGACGCCTCCCATGACCGGCTGGTGGCCAGCGCCGGAGAGCGGCGCGCCTACCGGCAGGCTCTCGGCGTCCAGGACGACCGCGAGCTCGTGGTGGTGACCTCGACCTGGGGAGCACGATCGCTTTTCGGGCGGCGTGCGGAGCTGTTCCGGCGGATGCTGGCCGAGCTGCCCCACGAGCGCTACCGCGTGGCCGCGCTCTTCCATCCGAACGTCTGGTTCGGCCACGGCGTCTGGCAGGTGCGATCTTGGCTGGCCGAATGCCTCCGTGACGGGCTCGCCCTGGTACCGCCCGAGGCGGACTGGCGTGGGGCACTTGTCGCGGCCGATCACGTCGTGGGCGACCACGGCTCTGTCGCGGTGTACGGCGCGGTCTGCGGTGCCTCGGTCCTGCTGGTGGGCGGTTCGGGAGACGACGTGGACCCGGAGTCCGCCGGAGGGCTGCTGGCATCGGCGGCGCCCCGGCTACGGCCCCATCGACCGCTGGCGGCCCAGCTGCGCGCAGCCGCCGCCGGCCACCGGAAGGGGCGGCACGACGCCGTCGTGGCCCGGCTCACCTCGGCCCCCGGCTGCTTCGACCGGAACATGCGGCGCCTGATGTACCGGCTGATGCGCATCACGCAGCCGCTCACCATTCCACGGACCGATCCGGTCCCCCCGCCCCATCTTTGAAGGAGAACCCATGGGCAGCAAGATAGTCGTAGCCGGTGTCAGCAGCCTCTACATGGCCATGCCGGTCGAGGAGTTCCCCATCCCGTACGCGTCGCTGCGGTTTCCCGGCTGGATGCGGGCCGAGGTGTCCGGGGCCGGGTGCCACATCGCCGACACTCTGCGCACCCTGGGCGACGAGGCCCGCCTGTGCACCTTCGTAGGAGAGGACGTCGCGGGCGAGGCGATCAACGCGTCGTTACATGCCCGAGGGTTGCTCGGGCCGGGGGTGGTAAAGGTGGCCTGCTCGTCGTTCGGCGTGGTGCTCGTGGCGCCGGACGGACGGCGCTCCGGGCATCCGTACGTCGCCGCGGTCAACGCCGTCGAATATCCCGTCGAGGTGTTCCGCCACCTGGTCCGTGACGTCGACCTCGCGGTCCTCACCAATACCGCGTTCGTCCGGCCGCTGCTGGGGCACGCGCGGGCGTCGGATGTGCCGATCGCGGTCGACGTACACCTGATCACCGACGTCGACGACGCGTACAACCGGCCCTGGCTGGAGGTCGCCGACATTGTCTTCTGCAGCCACGAACGGCTGGCCGGCCCGCCGGAACAGTGGGTGGCGAGCGTCTTCGAGCGCTATCCCGGGTGCGCGATCGCCGCGGTCGGCCTCGGCGGGCGCGGGTGCCTCATGGGGCTACGCGACGGCACCCTGATCGAGACCGCGGCCGTCGCGCCACGCGGCGTGGCGAGCACCGCCGGGGCGGGTGACGCGCTGTTCGCGTCGTTCCTGCACGGCTGGCTCGCCACCCGGAACCCCGTCACGGCGCTCAAGGACGCCGTGCTCCATGCGGGCTGGAAGGTGGGTGACACCTTTCCCAGTACGGCCTCGCTGACGGAGGCGGAGCTGGCCCGACTGCGGGAGAGTCACCCGATCACCACGTTCCTCGGTCGTTGGGACACCACCGCGTAGGGGAGGCAACTTGTCCGCCAGAGAGACCACGGATCACACCAGGCCATGCCACCGGGTCCTCGGCATGCCCGCAAACGACTACGCCAACATGCGAAAACATCATCGCCTTAACAGAATGTGACGATATCTTGACTGCGTGAATGCGGCCTATATCGACGAGAGCATGCGACGTCGCCCAAATGACGACAGCGTCTACGCGATGGCGGCAGCCCTCATAGATCCCGCGAACAAAAACGACATCCATGAGGCTCTAAGCGCACTTCGTCTCGGCAATCGCAGACGGCTCCACTGGCGGGACGAATCTTCCTCGCACCGGCTGCACATCGCCAAAACGCTCGCAGATCTGCCGTTCACCGCCCTGGCGGTTGTTCACGTTCACGGCAGGGACACCAGGCACGAGCGAGCGAGACGCCTGTGCCTGGAACGACTCCTGCACGAGCTTGGAGAACGGAAGACAGCTGAGGTCATCATCGAGAACCGTCCCGGCCAGGACCGCCTTGACCGCGGTCTCCTGACCGGACTTCGACGCGCACGCCGCGTGCCCCGATCCATGGAGGTTCGCTGGGAGTCGCCTCTCAACGAGCCGCTGCTGTGGGCCGCTGACGCCTTCGTAGGAGCGACAACGTGGTGGCTCGACGGACACCCGCAGTACTTCAACATACTCGCCGAGCAGATCACGCTGATCTGCACCGATTGAGAGGAAAACGCGAAGGCCGGGCACCCGATATCCCTCGGTAGTCCCGGCCTCACTTCCGCACTCCCAGGGGCACGGCGGCTTCTAGTGTGCCCTACACAGGGTGATACGGCAAGCGCGTTGCGAAGTCGCTGCCAAGCGAACTATTTCCTGTTGGGAAATAGTTGCCTCGGTCAACTCGCCATCCTCAAGGATCGACGTGATGTGCTTGTTGACGTTCGGCACGCCGGTGTCGAACAACTCGGCCATCTCCGCCTGCGTCAGCCAGACAGTCCCGTCGGCCGCCCGCATGCTGACCTCAGCGCGGCCGTCCTCCGTCCGGTAGAGAACGATCTCCCTGTGCTCACCGGTCACGTCCCTCGCATCCATTCCCGACCGTCTCGGCCGGGACGCGATCTTCTGGCAGACCGCCCACGTCCGCAAGCAGGCCCGGCCGAACGTGACCACCCCGACAACCCGCGCCTCCGGCATCACCGCGCTGCCGATCGTGGCCGACAGCGGCGAGCGGTACGGCTACCGCTTCCCCCGCCAACAGGTCGAGATCGTCAAACGACGGCTGGTGTGCGGGGACTACGCGGTCGAGGTGGCCGGAACGCTGTATGCCTGAGTCACCCTGAGCGCTTCGGCGAGTTCGGCCTGTGTGACCCCTAGGGCCTTGCGCATTTCGCTACCGGACTGGACGGCGAGTTCACCATCCTCGACTTTCCCGACAAAGAGGATCCTCCCGTCGCCATCAAGAGGGATTGTTCGGGGATATCTTCGTGGAAGCACCGGGCGACGTTGCCCGCTATCGCACGGCTGCCGACGCCGCTCGCCGGATCGCTCTGGCACCCGATGACTCCGTGACCCTGATCAAGGACGCGAGGAAGGCGATGCGATGACTGACGAGCAGGGCTGGATCACCAGCAGCCGCACCGGTAGTGGCCAGCAATGCGTCCAAATGAGGCCAAACGGCACAGGGGTCGCCTTACGTGATTCAAAAAACCCGTCCGGTCCCCAACTGCAGGCAGGTGCAGATGCCTGGTGTCCCTTCCTCATCGGGGCCAAGAACGGCTATTTCGAGCTGCCTGCTCCCCCGCCGGCAGCTACGGGCGGGACAGCGAAGCCAACGCCCGAGGATCTCAATCTGATCAGTACCAACTGGCTGCACGCCCCTGACCAGTCGGATGCTCGTCTGTTAATCGCGTTCGCCGGCAACCACGTCGCGATGCGTCTCTCCCCCACCGCTGAGACGCTCGTCTTCACGCTCGGGGAGTGGCAGGCATGGTTAGACGGCGCCAAGGACGGCGAATTCGACCATTTGACATAAACCCCTACGAAGTTAGCCAGGATGAGCTTCGTCGCCGAGCATGAACATCAGTGGCGACGCGCGCCTGACGCTGAGCCGGGAGACCTCGCGACCGATGGTGCGCCGTAGGCCGGCCTAACAGGGGTCCTCAGCTTTTGGCGGAGGTGCCGTCGATCACGAATTCGAAACGGCGGGTGGGTTTCGCCTGGATTTTGTGTGCTCCCCGGTTTGTGCCGGATCGGTTGCCGACGTGCGAACGACCACCGAGCACCTGCAGTGTGCTGGGGGCTCTCGCCGGCGCCGCAGTCAGTGACGAAGCCCGGTCCTCCACGAGCCAGGCACTCACATCAGGCAACCTTCCACGTACGATCACCGAGAGTGGCAACCAGATCAACCGTTCCGCCAAGCGCCGCAACGTAAGCACGAACGACTTCGATCCCGGATACTTCGCCGCTTTCGATCCGGGAGACCCTGCCCTGGCTCACCCCGAGCACTTCGGCGAGTTCGGCCTGTGTGACCCCTACGGCCTTGCGCATTTCGCTCAACTGATAGCCGCGCTGATATGCCTCTCTACGAACCTGGGCCGCCAACTGGCCCGCCTCACGCTCGGCGTCGCTACGGGGGTCGAGTGAGCGAGCCTTTGCCTTGACATCGCTCCACTTGGCGAATTCGGCGCTCATCGGCCCTCCTGCTCCTTCAACGCGATCAAATGCTCGGTGAACCGCTCATCGGCCAGCGGAATGGCCTCGTCGTACCAGGATTCCCAGTTCCCCGCCTTGTCACCAGCGACCAGGAAGATGGCTTCTCGCGCCGGATCGAATGCGAAGATCATGCGAATCTCGGTCGCGCCCGAGGATGGCGGGCGCAACTCTTTCATGTTGTGGTATCGGCTGCCTTTGAGACGGTCAACGAGCGGACGGCGCGCCGTCGGCCCCTCCTCGGCGAGTTGGTCGATGGCGTCCCGGATCAGATCCGCGGAGACCGGATCACTCACACAGATGGCCAGATACCACTCTTCCACCGCAGGGTGCAGACTGATCTCCCAGTTCACACGGCGAATATAACCATTTCATCATACCCGCGTCCGAGGAATCCGGCGAGACGTCAGCGCAACCCAGCTAACAAATTTGTCTATATGCCGTCAGAGACGACAGCGAACGCCGCCCCCTGCACAACATGGAGGTGACTGGAAATGACCAACAGCCATCACGTGATCTACAGGCGCTGCGGATGCCCGGATCCCGCGACACGCGCCTACTGGGCACTGAGCTTCGTGGACGACGCTGAGTTCGCCAAGATCATCGATAGCATCCGGGCGACTACGGGCGATGGTCAGCGAGCCAGCTACGCAACCTCACCTACCAGACGCCTCCCATGCAGGAGGCGCTCAAACAGAACCAGCGCGAGGTACGGCTCGATCTGGCCTCGCTTGTCCCCAGCGGCCTCCCCTCGTCGAGAGCGTGCGCGTCACCGGCGGTCTGCGCGGCCGATGGGCAGGCCGGGCCACGGCAGTCGCGCCGCCATCTGGACCAACTGGTCGAGCAAGCGCCGCGTCTGGACGGAGCAAAGCGGCCACGGGACCCTCATCGAGGCAGGGAAAACCAGACCACCTTACCGATGCAAGGACGCCCGTCCTGAGCGGGCAGGTGCCGTACGCCGCAGTCCCCTTGAGCCAGAGCGGCGACGGTAAGCAGGCCACGACCTCGCTCCAAGGCTTCGATCTCCAAGCAGTCGATGTCGGCCAGCGTCAACTCGGGGATTAGCTGAGGCGGCAGGTCCAATGGTCGGCAGTCGCCGTCGATGAACTCCACCACCGTGCGGCGATGGGTGTGGTAGATCCGCAGTTCGTACGGCGGACAGGCGTGCTTCTCGGCGTTGGCTGCCACCTCGCCGACCATGAGCAGGGCATCTTCGACGCGCTTCGGACTGATGGGCAGAGTGGTCAGGGCAGACAGCATTAGACCCCGGGCCTGTCGTGCGAGGGGAGCATCCGCCATCAGCGGCCACAAGAGGAGCGCCGGCAAGGCGGGCAGGGACGGCAGGCTTGCGGACGTCGTCGTTGACGGGCTCATCGATGAAGGCCTTCCTGGGGTCGGAGAGCGAGGGAAAGGCGCGCGAGACGCTCTCTCGCCCGGGGCGGAATGTGATGGAACAACTACATAAAGCAACCATGGGACTTCGTGGGGCTCGGCGGGGCGGAGCCCGTCTGCCCCTAGGAGGCCACATCCGCCCAGGTCACAGCCGCCCATTGGCTTGGCGCACAAGGGGTTTGCGTGTCATGCAAAGCCTCTGGCTCCAACGTGCCGAGGCGACTACGGTCAGTAGTGAGCGTGTGCCCGACAGGAAGCAGCCAGATGGCCCCGCCTTCGATGCAGTCTTCGACACATCGGCCCGCCGGCATCGCTGGCCGGGGCCATGGCGCGCTCGTGCGCATCGTCCGCCAGAGCGCAGGGCTCACGCTGGCCGAGCTCGGCGCCCGCACGGGCTATTCGGCATCCCAGGTCTCCCGCTACGAGCGCGGCTTGGCGCCGCTCACCGACCTGCTGGTGCTGCGCCGCTTCGCCCGCGCGCTGAACATCGCCCCGCAGGCGTTCGGGCTGACCAGCGATGCCGCCCCCGGCTGCCAGGAGTGGGTTGTCCCCGCAAGCGTCCTGCCGTCTTCGCCCACAGCCGATAGCGTGACGAACGGGCAAGCAGGGGAGGATGATCCGGTGCGGCGACGTCAGCTTCTGACCAACCTGGCCCTCACGGCCGCGGCCGTGACCGGTTCCCCGCTGCTGCGCTCCGGCGATCCGGTATGCGAGGCCGACGCCGGCGCCCTGTTGATCACGCGCGTGCGCGACGCCATGCTCGGCCTCGGCCCGGCTCCGGCCGAAGTTCCTGCCGGGCAGCTCAGCGCGGCGCTGGCAGTCGCGCACGCCGATTTTCACGCCTGCCGATATATGCGGCTGGCTGACCGGCTGCCGCTGCTGCTGGCCACCGCGCACGCCGCTGGCGACGCGACGGCAGACGGCGCCGCCCTGCTGGCGGAGATCTACACCTTGATCACGCGCATGCTCATCAAAATGGATGACCAACAGCTCGGCTGGATGGCTGCCGACCGGGCTCGGGTGCTGGCCGCGGGTGCCGAAAGGCCGCTGCTGGCCGCCGAGGCTGCCCGCCAGCTTGCCGTGCTGGCCCGCAAGGCCGGATGGTACGACCAGGCCATGACAATCGCGCTGAGCGCTGCCGATCACCCCGCGCTGGCCGATGAGTCCGATGCCCGGCACACGGCCCAACGCGGGTTGCTGATCCAGTCCGCCGCCTACACCGCCGCCCACCGCGGCGACCGGGCCGGCATGCGCGAGCTCACCGATGAGGCCGCCGTCATCGCCGCCCGGCTGACCGGCCCGCTGCTGCTGCGCGATCACGGCGGCGGCTTCACCCCCGCCACCGTGCAGTTGCACCGCATCTCCGCCGAGTACGCCGCCGGTGATGTCGGCGCCGCCATCACCGCGGCCCGCTGTACCCGCCCGGCCAGCCTGCCCACCACCGAACGCCGCGCTCGCTATTACACCGACCTGGCCCGCGCCCACGGACTGTCCGGCGGCCGGGATCAGTGCCTGGCCGCACTGCTGGCCGCCGAACGCCAGGCACCGCAGGAGACTCATACCCGCCCTGCCGTGCGTGACCTCGTCCAGTCGCTGCTGATCTCCGGCCGGACCAGCCCGGAACTGCGCGGTCTGGCCCTGCGCTGCGGTATCTCCTAACGCTTGCTCTCAGCGCGTCGGCGCGCCCGAGGCGACCCGGCAGCTCATGGAGGAATAGTGCCGGGTCCCTATCTCGGCCTTCTGGACTGAGTCCATTACAGGTCCGTCACCTCGTACTTCGATCGTTGGAACCTGACGAGAGATCGCTGAGCAGGACGGGTAGGACGAGTTCCTCCTCCACGCGCACCGCGTGGCGTTCCATCGCCTCCGCCAGGGTGGGATCCCACAACGTCGGACACGGCCGTCCGGTCAGCGCCGCCGGGGAGGCCGCCGCCGGAGAGGCCACCATGTGAAAGGCCGCTGCCGGAGAGCCCGCCGCCGTGGACGGCTCCGCTGGGGAAGGCTCTGCCGGCGAGAGCGCCATCTGGGAGAGCGCCGCCTCGTAGGCGGCGGTGTCGAAGCGCCAGGGCTCGAAGCCGTACCGGTCGTGGACGGCGGCGGCGATGGCGACGCCACCCCAATCGAAGTCACCGTGGTACGCGAACCGCCCGCCACCCTCCGACAGCAGGTCGAGCAGCCGCCAGACGGCCGCCGACGGCCGGCCGCCACCGCAGACCAGCGGCGGGCAGGATGGTCCCAGTTCGTCGGCGGCGGCCGCCACCACGACGGGGTTCTCACAGATCCGCACCAGCCCGGCACCGGTCGTGAACGGCGGCGATGGCGACGCCGCCCCAGAGGCCAGGGGTCCGTCGTGGCGGCGGAGTTGGCGCAAGGTCAACACGCAGGGCTCCCCTGCGGCACGGGCCGCCGCCAGCATGCGCCCGGTCGGCGTCCGATCGTCTCCTGGCAGGCCGAGGCAGAGCACCAGCGAGGACAGGTCGTCGAGGTGCACGCCGACAGCCGCCCACGCGGCGCGGCGGGCGTCCGCGCCGCCTTCCCCGGGGTACGCCCGGCCGGTGAGCGCCTTGGCCGCCGACAGCGCCAGTGTCCCCAGTGGCCTTCCCTCGTCGAGGGCGTGCGCGTCACCGGCGGTCTGCGCGGCCAGGCGGCCGATGGGCAGGCCGGGCGACGGCAGTCGCGCCACGACCTGGGCGAGCTGGTCGAGCAAGTGCCGCGCTTGGACCGGGTCAGGGGCGAGCCGCCTGACCAAGCCGGTGGACTCCAGCCAGGCCCGCCATCCGGCCAGCTCAGGGCGGGCGGCCGTCGCGGCGTCGAGGTTCCCGAACGCCTCGCGCCAGGCCGACGCCGCAGTCTCCCGTTCTCCTGCCAGGTCGCGTAGGGGCCCGCGGAGCCGTACCACTGCCTCATGGAGCCCTTCGGGGGCGGCGCCGCTGGCGCGCAGGACCCGGTCCACCTCCTCCAGGGAGACCGACAGCGAGGTGCCCGTGCCCGCGCGGCGGCCGAGCAGCAGTTCGGCCGCGCGGCGTTGGGCCGCGGAGGCGGTGCCGAGGGTGACCGTGCCCGTGAGCGGCCGACCGCGTTCGAGCCGCTGCCGGGCGCGTTCGACGAGCCACGCGGTCTCCTCACCACCCAACAGCCGCCGCAACCGCTCCTCGCCGGTCAAAGCAGGCTGTCCTGTACAGCGGCAGCGGAGCCAGCGTCGGCATCGATAGCGTCAGCCATGGCCTGGGGCCGCTCCGCCCGTGTCCGCTCGCGCCCATCCCACCGCCACGGCGTCACCAGGACGGCATCGATCCCGTCACGCCTGGTCAACTGGCAGATCGCCAACCCCGGCACCGACGGATAACAACCCCACTCACGTTCGCTGGTCATCACCACATCCATGTCGAACGTGGCCAGCAGCCCCAGGCACTTCGCCCGTGAATCATCATCAACCCCGGCAAAAGCCTCATCCAGCGCGACCAACCGCGGCGTGTACGGGTTGCCCGCCGATTTGTAGTGCGCCGACGCGGCGGCGAACAACGGCACAGACGCCGCCAGCACCCGCTCACCACCGGACGCGGGCCCGGTGGCGGGCCGCCACTGCCCGTCCTGGAGCCGCTGGATGGCGAACTCATGCCAGGTCCGATAGTCCAACGCTCTGGTCAGCGCCTCGGTCCAACCCGCCGCCGGGTTGTCAGCGTGCTCGCGGGCGATCCGCTCCTGCAGGAACGCCCCGACCGCCGCCCGATCCTCCAGCGACCAGGCGTCGACGATCTGCCGGAGTTTGTCGCGTACCCGATCAAGCCCTTCCGGAGCGTTCCTGGCCTGCTTCCACAGCAGGCGCAAGCGCATTCCGGTGGATGTAGGGCGGGCGGCCAGCTCGGCGTTCATCTCGCGTACCTCGGCCTCGGCCGCGGTGATCAGCTCCTGCAGGGTGCCGGCGACCTCGTTGAGCAGGTGGTTCTCCAGGATCTCGCGCTCCTTGGCCGACAGCAGCCGGGCGCGGTGCTCGGTCTCCTCGCCGAGCGCCGCCACCAGGCCGGGCACCTCCCGGGTACGGCCCTGGAAGTGCACGTCCACCACCATGACGCCTTCGCGCAGGGTCAGCCCGACCGAGTGACCGTGCCTGGCCATGGCGTCGGAGAGCAGTTTGTGCTCTTCGGCGACCTTCTTCTGCACCCGGTCCCAGGGACCCTCGCCGTCGTCAACGCTCTCAAGCGCGGCGTTGACGGTCCTGGCCAGATGCACGGCAGGGGTGGCCGCCCATTCGGCGGCCGGATCGGGGAGGTCGAGCTCGGGCAGCGCGACCCGCATCAGCCCGGTCGCCGCGAACGCGCGAAACTCGCGTACCTCGTCGTCGCGCGTGTCGGCCGCCTCCTTGATCTGTCGGCGCAGGCTCGCGCTGGTGGCCTCGGCCCGGCCCCGCTCCGTCAGCGCCTGCTGCTGGTCGGTTCGGGCCTGCTGCTCCTGTTTCGCCCGTTCGCGCAGCTGGAGCCGTACCTCTTCGAGGCGGCGGAACAGCTCTTCCACGGCGGCGCCGGCCGTCGCGGTCAGCTCCCGGTAGGTCTCGGCGGCGGCCTGCTCCTGTTCGCGCGCCTCGGCTGCCACCACGGCCGCCTCCGTCAGCGATTCGCGGGCCTGCGCGAGGTCGTCGGTGGCCTCCCGCGCGGCCTCCTCGGCCGTCCGCGCCGCCCGCGCGGCGGGCCAGAGCTCGGCCAGCGCCAGCCGGTACGCGGCCAGGCCCGCCTTGACCTCGGCCAGCTCCGCGGCGGCGACGGGCAGGCCGACGTCGCCCGCGAACTCCGCCGCCCGTTCCCGTGCGCCGCCCAGCTCGCCCTGCCGGTCCTGCGCCAGCCGCTCGGCCGCGCCGTGCTCGGCCGCCAGCTGGCCGCGCCGCTCGTGCTCGGCCGCCAGCTTGACGTGCGCCTCGCGGACGGCCGCGTCCGGTGGCAACGCCCGCTGCTCGGCGGCCAGGTGGTCCTGGCGTACGGCCAGCGCGGCCAGTTCGTCGCCCAGCGCGGTGATCTGTCCGTCAACCTCGGCGAGTTCGGCGCGGAGCGCGGTCAGCCTGGCCCGCCGGGCCGCTTCTCGCGCGCCTTCACCGATGTAGTCGGCGCTGACCTTGTGCCAGGACCCGGCCAGCACCCCGTTGCCCCACCGTCCGTCGACCGCGACCCACGTCGCCGCGCCCGGCCCCAGCCCGATCGCCGCCAGTACGGCCTCCACAGCGGTGTCCGGCAGCGCGGCGGCCCCCGGGTCGGCCCGGTCCACGGCGGGCCGCAGCACGACGGCGCAGGACGGGCCGGACACCGGCGCCCCCGCCACGATGGTCGTGTCGTCCTCGGCCAGGAGGGTTCCGGCGGGGGTCAGCCAGGCGTCAAGGATGCCCGCCGCTTCCAGCGCGGCCTCCAACCCGGCCCGATGTTCGGCGGGCACCGCGTCGGCGAAGTCCACGGCCCGCCACAGGGGCGCACCAGGACGGCCGTCGCGGGCGGCGCCACGGGTGTGCGGCGCGGGCGGGGCGTCGTGACCGCCCGCTTCCAGCCTTACGATCTCCTCCCCCAGTTCCCGGGCCTGCCGGCGCGCCGCGACCAGCGCCGCGTCCAGCTCGGCGCCGCGACGGCCGAGCGCGGCGGTGGCGGCGCGTACGGCGTCGTTGACGGCAGCTTCGGCCGGATTGGCGCCATCTGCGGTGTTCGCCCAGTCGGCCAGCGCGGCGAGCACGCCGTCGGGGTCCGCCAGCCGCAGCTCGGTCAGTCCGGCCAGGTAGAGCGTGTACGCCTGGACCAGCTCGGTGATCCTGGTGGCCGTGGCCTCTTCCGCGGCGGCGATGCGGACGGCCGACGTCTGGAGCTCGCCCGTCAGCCGGTCCACCTCCGTGCGGGCCGCGGCCAGCCGGGCCTCGGCCTGAGTGACGGCGTGGAGCAGCCGTTCGAGCTCGGCCACGGCGTGCTCCTGCCGGGTGGCGAGCGTCTCGGCGGCCGACCGGTCCAGCGACTCGCCGGGCAACCCGGCTTCCCGCGACTCGCCGGGCAACCCGGCTCCGCGTGGCTCGCCAGGCAACCCGGCTCCACGCGACGTGCTGGGCAACCTGGCCTGACGCGCCGCCCGCGCCGTCCGCTCCTGGGCGGCCGTCAGCCCGGTCGCCGCCTGGTCGGCCTTGAGCCGGGTCGTGTCCGCCCGCCCGCGCATCTTGTCTACCTGCCCGGTCAGACGGTCGCGATCGCGGTCGGCGCGGCCCGCGTGCTCGGCCAGCCGACGAGCCTCCTCGCCCGCCTGCTTGAGCCGCTCCGCGGAGCGCATCTCCGGGCTCTCCTGGAGGGCGTTGCGGCGGGCCTCCAGTTGGTTCTGGCGGGTGGCCAGGTCCGAGAGCAGGTCGTCGAGCTCCTCCAGCCTGGTCTCCGCCGCGACCTGCCGGGTCTCCGCCTCGCCCAGGTCGCGGCCCAGGTGCTCGTACCGGCTGTGCGCCAGGCGGGGGCCCGCCGCCTTGCGCTTGGCGGCGATAGTGGCGTACCGGCGGTAATGGGTGAGGAACGCGGACGCGGCGGCGCGCGCCTCCTCCAGACCGCGCAGGGCGTCGCGCTCCTCGTCGAGGCCCCGGAAGGCCTCGGCGACGGTGGCGATGAGGGTGGGGCTGAGCGGCGGCAGCGCCTCGGTGAGGGCCCTGGACAGCAGCTTCTCGTCCGGCTTCTTGGACAGCTGGGGCTGGCGCAGCTGGATGAGCAGGTTGACCAGCGCTTCGTAGCGGTATTCGCCGAGGCCGAACATCGCCTCGTCCACCGCCCGCCGGTAGTCGGCGGCCCGGTCGTACACCATGCCCTGACCTTCGACCGCCTCGCGCAGCTTCTCCCTGGTCAGCACCACTCCGGTGGCGGACAGCAGGTGCAGGTCGAGGCCGGGCCGCTGGGGCGTGACGAAGAACCAGTGCCGGACGATGCCACGGTCCTTGACCGCCTTGAGCCCGCAGCCGATCGTACGGAACTCGCGGGTGCCGTCGGCGGCGCGGCGGCCGAACTCCAGCCAGGCGTAGCCCAGCCGCTCGGCGTGCGGGTGCTTGCCGCCGAGCAGGAGATTCCACTCCATCCGCTTCTGCCGGTCACCATCGGGTTCGACCCGATGCGGGGCCAATTCGCCGTCCAGCAGGAAGGGCAGCGTCAGGGCCAGCACCTTGGACTTGCCCGTGCCGTTGTTGCCGCGCAGCAGCAACCGCCCGTCGTGGAAGTGGAACTCCTCCACGTCGTAGTAGAACAGGTCGACCAGGCCGGCGCGCAGCGGCTTCCAGCGCTCTGAGGTGGGCTCGGGGAGCATCACGTTCCTTTGACGACAGGGGCGTCGAGCGCGTAGCGGGCAATCGCCGGCAGCCCGGCGACGGTGTCGTGGCGGACTTCGGCCAGGCGCAGCGCGGTCAGCTTGCCCAGGGCCGTGGCCAGCAGGCCGTCCTCGGCGCCCGGCTCGGTCACGCCCTTGCGCCAGAAGGACGTGTGCTCGCGGGCGGCCTGCCGGACGAAGCTTCTGAGCTCTTCCATGCTCTGCGCACCGCGCGCGGCGAGCAGCTCGGCCACCAGCAACGCGACATGGCCGTCGGTACGCTGCTCGGGCATCCGTACGTCGGTCAGCTCGTCGTCCGGGTCGGCCATCGCGATGCCCTCGGCCCGCACCTCGGCGACCAGACCGGCGGCCTCCTCGATCCGGCGGGTGATCGCGTGCCGTTGGGAGGTCAGGTAGGCGCGCTCAGCCTCGTCCAGATCGGTGTAGTAGACGACGGGATCCTCCAGGAGCCGCCGGGTGAGACGACGGCGCAGCGCCTGGTTGCGCAGGTCGTCGGTGTCGGCGACCGGCTCGGCCGCCAGCTCCGCGATCCGCTCGCCGAAGGACTCGGCGGTGATCGTGGACGGGCCGCGGGTGCCGGTGAGCAGGGCGGCCAGCACCGGCCTGCGTACGTCGTACAGGACGTCGCCGGTGGCCGACAGGTAGGCGTCCTCGTCGCCCGCGACCTTGCGCAGCACGCCCCAGTCGATGAGCGTGCGGACCACGGCCACCAGGTCGGCGCGCTCCTGGCGGCTGTCCAGGGTGAAGGCGAAGTCCAGCTCCGGCTCCGCCGCCGCGTTCAGCACCTCTTCGGCGAGCCCGCCGAGCGTGGTCTGCGCGTCGGCCCGTTCGAGCATGGCGAGGGCCAGGCAGAGCACCACGTACCGCCGTCTTCCGTACGGTTCGCCGGCCCGGCCGCGCGCCGGATGGGTGGCGTCGGACGGGTCCGGCGCCGTCTTGAACAGCCGCGCGCTCTCGGAGTCGACGACCAGCCGCCAGCCCGTCTCACGGGTCAGCCAGTCGCGCAGCTCGCTCAGATGGCGCCGGACCAGCACCAGCTTGTCCGGATCGCGCAGCAGCGGGGCGGCCAGCAGGGCGCGTAGCGCGGTACGCCGCTGGGCCCGCTCCTCCTCCGGCGTCACGGCGCCACCATCAGGTCGGTGATCCCGACGTCCGGCGTCACGGTGCCACCATCAGGTCGGTGATCCCGACGTCCGGCGTCACGGTGCCACCATCAGGTCGGTGATCTCGACGACGTGCTCCGGCCCGGCCAGGACGCCGTCGTCGGTACGGATCTCGACCTGGCCGCCGCCAGGGACCAGCGCCAGCCGTACCTCGAGAGAGCCGTCGCTCGTCACGGTCTTCACCTCGAGGTCGTCGGGGTGCCGCGCGGCCAGCGCGTCGCCCAGCAAGCCGAGGAAGAGCCGGAACGCGCGCGGGTCCAGCACGTCCAGCTCCGACAGCAGCACCGGACCGTCCGTGCGCAGCCGCGCCCGCGCCGCGGCGGTCTCGGCCGCCTCGCGTTCGGCCTGCTCCAGCAGCAACCGGCGGGCCCGAGTACGGTCGGCCACCTTGTTCGGTTTGCCCCGCCGCTCATAGGAGCCGGTACGGCGCAGCTGCGGCGAGATCCTGATCGGCGACGCCTGCGCCCAGGGCGTGGCGGCCGGGACGTCCTGCCATTCGTCCAGCGTGGACGCGGTGACGCTGAGGTGCCGGGCCGAGGTCAGCCCGAACGCCGCCCGCCACAGCCGGTGCATGGACGCCTCGTCGGGCGCTTCGGCGAACCAGCGGGCCAGCGTACGGAAGTCGGCCGTACGGTCGGAGCGGCCCGCCCGCCGCTCGTTGAGCAACCCGACCGTGTCGATGAGCTGCTTGATCGCGGTCACCGCCGCCTGCCGCAGCAGCCGGGCCTGCGAAGGGTGACCGGCGTCCTGGGAGACGAACCAGTCCGTCAGCCCGCGCCAGCGGTTCCGCCACGAGCCGAGCGCCTTCTCCTGGGCCCGCCCCTGGTCCTCGCCGTCCGGCACCGCGTCGGCCGCCTCGCGCCGGGCGGCCAGCACCAGCAGCCGCTCGTGACCGCTGCCCTCCAGCTCGACGAGCAGCGCCGCGATGCGCGCCCCCGAATTGGCCAGGTCGGCGATGAACCGGTTGATGTAGTCGATCAGCCGCTCCTTGTAGGCGACGAACCCGTCCACGTCACCGTCGGAGAAGTCGATGGCCCGCCGCAGTGACGCCATGAACGCCTGCGCGTTGTCGGCCAGCGAGGAGAACCGTTCGGCCAGCGACAGCAACAGCAGGTGGACCCTGGCGGGGTCGGGCTCGTCCTCCCCGGCGAGCAGGGCCAGCGACCGCAACTGCTCGGCTATGTCGGCCAGCGCCACCGACTGCAGCGAGCCACGCCGGCCGATCGCCTCCTCGTAGAAGGCGATGGCCTGCTCGGCGGCCTGACCGGCCGGGGTGAGCTGGAACAGCAGGCGTTTACGGTGGAACTCCTCGACCGTGGTGACCCGGCCGGTGTCGGCGTCGGCACGCAGATTGCCCCACTCCACGAGCTTGTCCAGCGCGCCGGCCAGCTGCTCGTCACTGTCGCGCCGCAGCTCGACGGCCACGTCCTCGGGCCGCAGGTGCACGATGAACCGCTCTTTGGCGCTGACGAACGTCCGCAGCACGTCGCGGTAGAGGGCGGCGTTCGGCGCACTCAGATGCGCGAAAGGCTGTGGCTCTGGGGGCGACGAGGACATGAGGTCAAGTGTCCCTCATGTCCTCCGCGTCAAACGGGGATTTCCGCTGTCGGTCGTGTCTCTCTCAGCTGAGTGAGCAGCTCACCTGGGGCAGCGCGTTGGTGGTGTTGTTCCAGGTGGCGGTGAAGCCGAAGGTCGTGGACGCGCCGACCGGCAGGTTGCCGTTGTAGCTCGCGTTGCGTGCCGTGACGGCGGCTCCGTTCTGGGTGAGTGTGGTGTTCCAGGATTGACTGATCTGCTGGCCATTGGCGAAGGTGAAGGTGGTCGTCCAGGCGGTGGAGGCGCTTGAGGAGGTGTTCTTCACAGTGACCTCGCCTTGGAAGGCGCCGCCCCACTGGGAGATCACCTTGTAGGTGGCGGCGCACCGGGCGTCGGTGGGCGGAGGGGTCACCGGCGGGGTCACGCCGCCGAGTGCCTGCGCGAGCGGCGGGTACCAGCGGTCGGCCATCTTCTGGAAGCCGGTGTCGTTGGGGTGGACTCCGTCGCCGGTGTCGGTGGCCGCGTTGAAGCCGGTCCACAGGTCGGCGACGACGATGGGCGACTCTGCGGTCGTGAGGCCGGCGGCCCAGCCCGGGATCGCGTTGTCGAGTGCCACCACACTGGCCGCGCAGGTGGGGCAACTGGACGGGTTCATGGGGATGATCTGGGCCACGATGATCTTCATGTTGGGGTTGTTGGCCCTCATCTGGCCGACCAGCTTGGTGTATGCGGCGAGGACGGTGCTGGTGGGGATGAAGCCACCCCACATGTCGTTGGTGCCCAGGTGCATGAGGACGATGTCGGGCTTGGCCGCGGCCAGCCACGGTGGCAGTTGGTTCTGGTCGGCGATGCCGGTCGCGGCGTAGCCGCCGTGGCCCTCGTTGTCGCCGTCGTAGGAGTAGCCGTAGTTGCAGCCGCCGTCGGGGACGCTGCCGACAAAGTCGATGTTCGTATATCCGGCTGTCTGTAAGTGGTGCCAGAGCATGGCGCGCCAGCAGCCGGGGCCGGCGGTGATGGAGTCGCCGAGCGGCATAACGCGGACGGGGGCCGACAGCGCGGGCAGGGCGACGCGGACGGGGGCCGTCGCCGACAGCGCGGGCAGGGCGACAACACCGAAAGCCAGTAGGAGTGCGACGAGGACGGCGTACAGGCTGGATCTGCGACGCATGGCTGGCTCCAGGTAGCGCGGCCGGGCCCGTCGGCTGACGGACCCGGCCGAGAGGGGGCTATGAGAGTGGGTTCTGGGTGAGCAGGTGTGCCTTGAAGCCCTCGCCGTACGTGCTGGTGGGCGTGCCGTTGTAGTCCGTGATGAGCACGTTGCCCTGGCTGCAGCCCCACGGGTTCCAGGTCCAGGCCGTGTACCCGACGCCGTGCGCGTCGGCCCAGCTCATCACCTGGTCGATGTAGTCGTGCGCGCAGGAGTTCTGGCCGATCTCACCGGCCTGCAACGGCACCTGGGCCGCGACGGCGCCGACCTGGCTGTTCCAGCAGGCGGTGTTGGAGCAGGTGTTGAAGTTGTAGGTGTGCCAGGCGGCCATCAGGTTGCCGGTCGGATCGGTCGGCTTGTACGTCAGCCACTGGCTCAGGTCGTTGGACCAGGCCAGCCCGCCGAGCATGATCACATTGGTGGCACCGGTGGCGCGCACCGTGTTGACCAGCGACTGCATGCCGGCCACCTGGTAGCCGATGCCGGTGCAGGTGCCGCCGTCACGCCAGCACTTCCAGCCGGCGGTCGCGTCCCAGTTCGCGGCCGCGTCCGGGTAGGGCTCGTTGAACAGGTCGAAGACGACCGCGTTGTTGCCCTTGAAGGCGTTGGCGACGCCGGTCCAGAACGTCGGGGCGTACTGGGCGTCGGGCATCGGCTTCTGGCAGGTCGCCGTGGTGTCGGCGCAACCGGCGCCCTGACCGGTGTACTGGCCGTAGTTCCAGTGCATCTCCACGATCGGCGTGATGCCGTTGGCGACCAGCAGGTTCACATAGGTTTTGACGTTCTGCTGGTACATGGCGCCGCTGGGGGTGCCGTTGGTGCCGTTCCAGCACTCCTCGTTCAGCGGGATCCGGACCGTGCGGATGTTCCACGCCTTCATCGCGTCGACCGAGGCCTGATCCACCGGGCCGCTGTCCCACATGCCCTTGCCCTGTACGCAGGCGAACTCGCCGCTGGCCCGGTTGACGCCCAGCAGACGGTAGGTGGCGCCGGCGGCGGTGACCAGCCGGTTCCCCGAGACGTGCAGCGCGGGTGCCGCGCCTCCGGTGCCGCCGTCGTTGTCGGCCTCGGTGGCGTTCACCGTCACCGACGTCAGGCCGCTGGATGCCACGGTGATCGGCCGGGTGCCGTTCGCGGTGTCGCTGTCCTCCGAGGCGCTCAACGTCACCGTCTGCGGGGTGTTCCAGTTGGCCGGGGTGAAGGTCAGGGAGGCTCCGCCGGTCACGGTGATGTTGGTGTCACCGGTGCCCGCCGTACTGGTGACCGTCACGTTGCCGGTCGGCTGGGACTGCAGGCGGACCGTGAAGCCGCCGGTCCCGCCCTCGGGCACGCTCACGCTGGTGGCGGAGGCCACCAGAGCCTGCTGCGTCCCGCCGCCACCGTTGCCGGTGCAGGAGACGCTGGGCGGGTTGTTGTTGACGCCCCCGGTGTAGGTGCCGTTGAAGCCGACGGTCCAGGTTGCCCCGGTGGCTTTACTGGCGTTGTAGGAGAGCGGCTTGATGGTGATGACCGCGCCCGCGGGGGTGGGTGTCGCCGGGGTGGGTACGCCTTCCCACATCTGGGTGATCACCTGATTGTCAGGGAAGTCGAAGCTCAGTGCCCAGGTGGTCAACGGGTCGCCGGTGTTGGTCACCGTGATGTTGGCGCCGAACCCGCTGCCGCTGTCCCAGCTCTTGGTATAGGTGGCCGAACATGACGCGGCGGCGTCGGCCGTGCTCTGGACGGTGGCGAGCCCGAATGCGGCCAGCAGTACGGCGGCTGCGGCCGTCAATGCTCTGCGCCACAGGTTCCGGCGTAATGGCATGAGGGGTCCTCCGCGACGGGGGATTGGGAGCGCTCCCAACGATCTGCCCGCCCCGGTTCGCCTCGCAAGAGCGCCTCAGCGCCGGAAAGCCGGCACCCATCCCGACCTTGGACAAGACCGAGAACCCTGCTGAAACTTTCAGCAGGGTCGGCGTCAGAAGTGTCCCAGCACTCACACCTC
Source organism: Nonomuraea sp. CA-143628 (assembly GCF_050942315.1). Lineage (NCBI taxonomy): Bacteria > Bacillati > Actinomycetota > Actinomycetes > Streptosporangiales > Streptosporangiaceae > Nonomuraea > Nonomuraea sp. CA-143628. Next base: position 2,627,197 of record NZ_CP192072.1, on the reverse strand, counting down.
GGCCAGGACCAGGGTGAAGTCCCCGGCCGGGTCCGTGTAGCGACGGCGCACCTTGAAGCCCGCCCCCACGAGCTCCGCCCAAAGCCCCTCCGGCCGGAACTTCGCGCTGATCTCCGTCCGTATCTCCTCCCCCTCCGCGAAGTCGGTGACCAGTCCCAGCCCGCCGACCCGCACCCGCATGTCGCGGCTCGCCCTCAGCCGCATCTCGATCCACTCCTGCCGCTCGTCGTACAGCGCCACGTGCTCGAACGCCTCCGGGTCGAAGTCCGCCTCCAGCTCCCGGTTGATCACCCGCAGCACGTTCCGGTTGAAGGCGGCCGTCACCCCGGCCGGGTCGTCGTAGGCCGCCACCAGTCGCTCGGTGTCCTTGACCAGGTCCGCCCCCAGCAGGAACGTGTCCCCGGGCTGGAGCGTGGCCCGCAGGTCCTTCATGAACAGCTCGCGGGCGGCCGGTTCGAGGTTGCCGATCGTGCCGCCGAGGAAGGCCACCATCCGCCTTCCGGTACGCGGCAGCAGCGCCAGATGGCGCTCGAAGTCGGCGCACACCGCCTTCACCCGCAGCCCGGGGAAGCGCCCGGCCAGCCGGTGCGCCGCCTCCGTGAGGGTGACCGCGTCCACGTCCACCGGCGTATAGACGCGCGCGGCGAGCGCCTCCAGCAGCAGGACGGTCTTCTCGCTGGTGCCCGAGCCCAGCTCGACCAGCGTGTCTGCGCCGCTGGCGGCGGCCAGGTCCGCAGCCCGCGCACGCAGGATGGCCAGCTCGCGCCGGGTCGGGTAATACTCGGGCAACCGGGTGATGCGGGAGAACAACTCGCTGCCCGCGGCGTCGTAGAACCACTTGGGCGGCAGCCACTTGGGCACGGCTGTCAGCCCGGCCCTGACATCATGTTCGAGCGCCTGGCGCAGATAGTCGCGGTCAAGATAGTTGATCACCTGCACGGTCGACTGGCTGACAGGCACGATGCCTCCTGAAGTGGATTACAACGGCTGGACGCGTACGTCGTCGCGGGTGACGGTGAGCAGGCTGCGCTCGGGTACGACCTGCCATCCGGGCAGATCGTCGAGCGGCTCGCTGGCCACCAGCACGCCGTCGTGGAGTCGGTGATGGAAGAGGGTGTCGCCCCAGACGGTCGCGGCGATCGACGCGCCGTCGCAGGCGAGCAGGTTCAGGCGAGCGCCGGGGTCCTTCTCCCCGGCGCGAACGACCACCTCGCTGAGCGCCTCGCCCAGGCCCAGCCCGGTGTGCCCGCGCTGGAACACCGCGGCGGCGACCCAGGCCGCGTCGCACGTGCTTTCGGCACTGTCGGCCAGGTCCCTGACCGCGTCCCGCTCGACGCGCCCGTTGTGGCTGAGCAGCCACCGCCCGTCGGTGAACGGCGCGGTGGCGCTCTCCTCGATCGGCATGCCGACGGTGGCCGAGCGTACGGCCGCCAGCAGGCAGGTCGAGCGGGCGATCCGGGCGAGTCCGGGCAGGTTGGCGTCCGCCCACATGGGCACGGAACGGCGATACCGCACAGAGCGCCCCGATTCATACCAGCCCATGCCGTAGCCGTCGGCGTTGATCGTGCCGTACCGCTGCCGCCGCGGCGCGTACGACTGCTTCAACAGGCCGTGTTCCGGCTCGTGAATGAGCGAGGCGAGCGAGCGGGCGGCGCCCAGCCAGGCCACGTGCCTGCACACGTCAGACCAGCTCCGAACGGGCGCAGCGAAAGCCGCTGAAGATCTGCCGACGGATCGGGTAGTCCCAGTTCCTGAACGTGGTCCGCACCGCCGCCGGATCGGCCGCCCAGGAGCCGCCGCGCAGCACCCGGTACTCCTCGCCGAAGAACACCTCGCTGTACTCCTTGTACGGGAAGCTGCGGAAGCCGGGGTAGGGCTGGAACCAGGAGGCGGTCCATTCCCAGACGTCTCCCACCATCTGCTCGGCCCCGTAGGGGCTGGCCGCGGCCGGGTAGGCGCCCAACTGCGCGGGATGGGCGGCACGATGCCCGAGGTTCGCCCGCTCGGCGCCTGGGACGTCCGTACCCCAGGGATACCGGCGCGCCTTCCCTGACCGGGCGTCCCAGCCGCAGGCCTTCTCCCATTCGGCCTCGGTGGGCAGCCGCTTGCCCGCCCAGCGGGCGTAGGCGTCGGCCTCGTACCAGGACACGTGCTGGACCGGCTCGTCCATCGGGACCGGCTCGGTACGGCCGAAACGGGTACGCCACCAGGCACCCCCGTCCCTGACCCAGAACAGCGGGGCGAAGACGCCGCTCCGCTGCCGCCACTGCCAGCCCTCCGCCGACCACCAGCGCGAGTCGTCGTAGCCGCCGTCCTCGATGAACGCCGCGTAGGCGCGATTGCCGACAGGCAGCCGGTCGATCCAGTACGCGGGCAGGTCCACCCGGTGCGCCGGCCGCTCGTTGTCGTAGGCCCAGGGCAGCGTGTCGGTGCCCATGAGGAAGGAGCCCGCGGGCACGAAGACCTCTTCCGGACCCTCGCTCCGCCCTGGCGGAAGCTCACCGTCGCGCACCAGCCCGGGTTGCCCGGACAGCTGCAGGGTGGCGAGCATGGTCTCGTCGTGCTGATGCTCGTGCTGGATCACCAGGCCGAACACGAAACCGTCGCGGTGCAGCGGCGCGGGCCCGTCCAGGTCGATCTTGTCGAGAACGTCGAGCACCCGCCCGCGCACGCCCTCGATGTAGCGGCGGGCCTCGGCCGGACCCAGGAAGGGCAGGCTGGGGCGATCCTTGCGCGGTGTCTTGAACGCGTCGTAGATGTCGTCGATCTCGGGCCGGAGCGGGTCGATGCCCCCGGCCTCACGCAGCACCCAGAGCTCCTCGTAGTTGCCCACGTGCGCCAGGTCCCAGACCAGCGGCGACATCAGCGGGGAGTGCTGGCGTACCAGCAGGTCGTCCTCCGCCGCCGTGTAGGTGAGTGACCGGTCGCGCACCGCGATGAGTTCGGCCGCGATACGTTCTTTGATGTCGTTCATTCCCATCCTTCGTCGCTCGGCCAGTTCGGGAGATCCAGCAGGTAGGAGGCCGGTGAGCGGCCCGTGCTCACATGCCGGTCGGCGAACGCGGCCACCTCGCCGACCAGGCCGGGACCCGCGCCGCTGCGCGGCAGCGCCTCCAGCGCGGCGCGGAAGCACTCCTCGGCGGCCCGGCGCAGGCGCGGGTCGGCCAGCCCGCACCGCGCCGCCACCCCCCAGAGCCGCCGGTACGGCTCCACGGCGGCCATCGCGGTGTCGGCAGCACGGTCGTCGGTGATGAGTGCATGGGTCACGGCCACACAGATCGGCCAGATCGCCGGGTGCTGGGCGTCGAGGTAGCGGATCTCCAGCCACCCCCGGGGCCGCACCGGCGGAAACAGCGTCGTGGCGTGGTAGGCCAGGTCCTCGGCGGTGGGCCGCCGCCGGCCGTCGGCGTTCAGCCAGTCGCGGAAGCTGGAGCCGTCACGGACGGTGCGATAGCTCTGCTCGTCCTCCCGCACCAGCATGAGCCGGGCATCCAGCAGGTACTCGGCCCAGTCCGCGGCGGGATCGTCCGAGGCGGGCACGGGCGAAGTTCTGGTGCGGTCGAGGTGATCCCAGACGGCCTGGCGGCCCGACATCCAGCCGCACGGCCGGCCATCGCGCAGCGGCGAGTTGGCGAAGGCCGCCATCAGCACGGGGCCGAGCGCGTGCGCCCGTTCCCAGCGCGCCACCGGCCGCTCGCCCAGGTCCAGGTTGACCTGGATCGACGCGGTCGAGCACATCATGAGCTGTCCGTACGGCACGCCGAGGAACTCGGCCATCGCGTCGTACCGGGGCAGACGCAGCTGGCGCCGGGCCGGCCGTACCGGATCGAGACCGACGCCGGCCAGCACCAGCCCGGACCCCCGCAAGGCGGCGCGTACGGCGGCCACGTCGGCGGCCAGGCGGGCCAGCGACTCCGGCAGCGGGCCTGCCGGTCCGGACAGTTCGAGCTGTCCGCCTGGTTCGAAGGTCAACCGGCTGCCACCGGGCAGCTCGGGCATGGCCCGCTCGGTCCTGGCCAGCGGGACATGCCTCGTCGCCGACGCACGGTCGAAGATCAGGAATTCCAGCTCCACGCCCACCAGGTCCGCGGCGGCGGGACAAAAGCAGCGACGCGCGAAGTCCACCACCTCCGAGGCGTCCTGCAACGGCGGACTCTCGGCTGTAAGCCCGATCATCGTTTCCCCTTCGCGTGGCGCATGGGTCTCTGATGGTCCAGCGGTCCACCGCAGGCAACGGTGGCCCCATCTACAGACCCACGAGCCGCGCGAGCGTTACACGCGAATTTCGGGATAAGGGATTTCGGGTAATGGGATGAGCGGTCACATGGGAGGCTCGCGCCTCATGACCGCCGGCGCTCGCGGAACGCGGACATGAGCCGATCACGCACGTCGGCGGGGAGTTTCTCCGGGGGCGGGTCGCCCAGGGCGACGATGGTCGCGCGGAACTGTTCTAAGTAGCGGCCGCACCCCTCGCAGCCGGCCAGGTGGGCGCGCACGCCCTCGCGCTCGGGCGGATCAAGGGCGTCGTCAAGATAGGCGGTGAGAAGTTCCACCAGCTCGCCGCATGTGAAGCGCTTCACGACGTTGACCGCCCTCGTCTGCTGAATGAACCGTTTCACCTATTGTGCCGCCGCACGGACCGGACCGCCGCACGGAGCGGAAGAGGTCAGTCCGGCTGTTTCACGAACTCGAAGTAGTCCGCCAGCCACCCGCGCACCGCGACGCGGGCGCGATGCAGCAGGACCCGCTGGTTGGCGGCGGAGATCTTCAGGATCTCGCACACCTCGTCAGAGGTGCAGCCCTCCACGTCCCGCAGGGTGATCACGGTCCGCTGCCGGGGCGGCAGCCTGGCCAGGACCTCGCCGATCAGACCGCGCACCTCCGAGGCCAGCACCTCCTTCTCGGGCGTCGGCCATGCCGCGGGCGGATCCCGCCAACCGCCAGGCGGCACCGGGTCGATGCTCTGGCCCGCGATCGCGCCGCCGTCGTCCTTGACGGCGCTCCACGGCAGCGTGCGCCTCTCGCGTACACCGCGCTTCTTCGCCGCGTTGACCAGGATGCGGAAGACCCACGTCTTGACCGACGAACGGCCTTCGAAGTCGTCGATCCCGCCTATCACCGCCAGCCAGGTGTCCTGGACGACCTCTTCCGCGGCGTGGTCGGTGGGCACGTACGACCTGGCCACCCGGAGCATGCCCCGGGACCAGGTGTCGAGCAGCGCCGCGAACATCGCCTCATCGCCCGCGCGCAGGGCCGGAACGATGACGTCATCCGAAGGCAACTCTCCGCCCGCGAAAGACCCCACGATCGCTTCCCTCCGGTCAGACGTCGGGACATCAATGACATCCAGGTCGAACCGACCCCGGCCTTTACCAGGCTAATCTCCCCCACCGACGTCCACGCGCCCGGGATACCGGGTCACCCCCGTGCGTATGCTCGAAGAAGCGAGTCCCCGGCGAATCGGTGAGGAGCGTCCCATGAGTCGGTCGGAAAGGCTGCTCTACGCGGCGAACGGGGTTGACCTTCGCGTCGTGGACCTCGAACTGACCGGCGGCGGGCACGTGGAGCAACCCTTCGTCCGTACGCCGAAGGCCGCCGGAGCGGTGGTCTTTCACGCCGGGCGCGCTCTGCTGCTGTGGCGGCACCGCCCGGTCACCGACACATGGGGATGGGAGATCCCACTCGGCGAGATCGGCCCGGACGAGGACCCGGAGCGGGCCGCGGCCCGTCTCGTGGAGGAGCAGACCGGCTGGCGGCCCGGTCCCCTGATGCCGCTGATCCGGATCCGCACCGCCGAGGACGTCGCCGACAGCGACCACGTGATCTTCGTCGCCTACCAGGCCAGCCCCATCGCCGCACCGAACGGCGACCCCGCCCACGAACGAGAGCGGGCCGAATGGCTGCCGGTGCTGGGCATCCAGCGGCTGATCAGCGAGCAGGCCATCACGTCCGCGACCACGGCGGCGGCCCTGCTGCACCTCCTGGCCGACCTCCTGCAGGCCCGCGCGGCACATTGACGCCGCCGGTTCCTGGTGTCAGTCGCGACCGGGCTCCAGGCGATAGATCGCGTTCAGCAGGGGCCAGGTAGCGGCGGCCATCTCGGCCGGGGGCCGCGCAGCGCTGGAGGGGATGCGGTCGTCAGGCGGGTCGATCACGCCGCTGACGCCGTGTTCGCGGGTAGAGACGGCGGTGCGGATTCGGCGGTCCGCACCACCGCGAGGTAGTCGACGATCTCCTGTGCGTCCTTGGTGCGGGCGGCGATGTGCCCGTCGGGGCGGATGAGGACAAGAGTGCCGGGCTGGGCGCGGTAGAGGCGGTAGGCCTCGGCGTCGGTACGGCGGTGCAGCATCTGCGTGCGCACGCCTGCGATCGTCGGCGCCTGGTCGCCGAAGCTGAGGAGCGTCCAGTGAGTGCCGCGCAGGAGGTCGAAGAGGCGAACGCTGCCGCGGGCGTCGGGTGCCCGGTCGCCCGCACTGGGGCCGCGCCGAGCATGGGACGCGTCGCCGTACGAGATGGAGAGCTGGCTCGTCTTGTCGAGCAGGCGGCGGGTGATGGCGGGGATCTTCAGAAGCGGGAAGACCAGGTGGTCGCGCAGCAGGCGGCGAACGCCGGTCAACGCGAAGACCGTCTCGAAGCCGCGCGAGCTACCCGCCAGGACGGCCGCGGCGACGGGGCGACGCTCGAGCTCGTAGGTGTCCAGCAGGGTGTCGGCGGCGCCGTCGAGGATGGCGGCGAGCTTCCAGCCGAGGTTGTAGGCGTCGCCGATGCCGGTGTTCATGCCCTGGCCGCCGGCCGGAGAGTGCACGTGGGCGGCATCTCCGGCCAGGAAGACGCGGCCGTGGCGGTAGTGCTCGACCATGCGGGCGTTGAAGCGGTAGCGCGAGAGCCAGGTGGCACCGGTCAGCGTCACGTCGGTGCGGCCAGAGCGCTGGGCGAACAGCTCGCGGAAGATCTCCAGGGAAGGCTCGGGCACGGTCGGGTCGGGGATCACGTTGGCCTGGTACTGCCAGGCGCCGTCGGCGTGCGGCAGTGGCGAGAGAGCGAGGTAGCTGCCACCCTCACCGAACCAGGCGTAGGAGGCGTCGTCGGCCAGCCCTTCCACGATGACGTCGCCGACCAGGAAGTACTGGTCGTCATGGGTACGGCCGGCCATGCCCGCACCCAGCAGTTTGCGCACGGTGCTGTGACCGCCGTCGGCGCCCACCAGGTAGCGGGCCCGCACCCGCTCGCCGCCGCGCAGCGTCGCGGTGACGCCGTCGTTGTCCTGCTCCAGGTCGACCAGCTCGGTCGCGAAGTCGACCGAGCCGCCCAGCTCGGCGTGGCGCTCGCGCAGGACGCGCTCGACCCGCCATTCGGGCAGCAGGACCAGGTCGGGGTACGGCACGCCAGGCCGGGCGCCGGTTCCGGTGGCGGTGGCCAGCTCGGTCATCAGTTGCCCGTCCTGGTACAGGCGCAGGTCCAAACCGACCCTGCCGGTGGCCAGGATCTCGTCGATCACGCCCAGGTCATCGAGGATCTCGAGGCTGCGCGGCTGCAGCCCCTTGCCGCGCGACCCGATCTGCGGCCCCTCGGCCGCCTCGATCACCCGGTGCGCGATCCCGCGCCGGGCCAGCTCCACCGCCAGGGTCAGCCCGGTCGGTCCGGCTCCTACTACGAGTACGTCGATCATGGCCATCTCCTTGAATCACTACGTTGTAGTAGTTAGTTGTAGTACTACGATGTAGTAGTGTCAAGGGCATGCCGAAGAAGACGGACCGACGCACGTTGATCGCCGACACCGCGATCGAGCTCATCGACCGGATCGGGCTGGCCTCGGTCACTCACCGGGGCATCGACCAAGCCGCGGACCTGCCCACCGGCACCACGTCGAACTACTTCCGCACCCGGTCGGCCCTGTTCGAGGCGATCGTGCGCCGATTGCTCGAGCTCCAACTAGCCGCGCTGGACGCCGAACCCGGTGACCTGCTGGATTACCTGACCCGTCTGGCGGAGGCCGGTGACGGCCCGGCCCGCAACCGCTACCTGGCCAGGGTCGAGCTCTCCCTGGAGGCGGCCCGCAACCCCGAACTGGCCGCCCTCATGCGGGAACTGCGCGCGACCTCGCTCCAGCAGGTCGCCGTCCGGGTCCGGGCCTCCCATCCGGAGGCGACCGACGAGCAGATCGACGCGATCGGCACGGTGCTCACCGGGATCTCGCTGGACCGGATCGCGCTCGGCGTGCCCGCCATGCCCACCAAGGACTTCCTGGCCGCCGCCACCCAAGGCTTCCTCGGCTAGCTTCGTACGCGAGCTCCCGCACGACACAGCTGGGCGGGAGCCACGTGGTCAACCCCAGCGGCGGCCTTCTGTCCAAAGGGGCACCTGATCGGCGCGCCGTGGCCGTCCCGGTGAGTTCCGGGGCCGGTGACCGCCGGCCCCGGAGCCCCTCCCGCCGATCGTGATCGCTTCGCGGAAGAACCCCGCAGGCTCAGACGACTGGGAGCCTTCATGCCTGGACGAGGGTGACGGCGTGACCGCGCGGGCTGGTGACCTGTTCGATGGCGGTGCGCTCCAGGAGGGGTGGGGCGGTGGGCCGGCGGTCGAAGACGATGAGGGTGCCGTGGCTCAGGTCGAGGTGATCGAGGTAACCGTCGAGCTGGTGCAGGCCGTCTTCGACGGGGTCGGGCTGTCTGGGGCGATGGACTTTGAGTTCGATGGCCTCCCACTGCCAGGCGCGCTTGCCGTCGGCGTCTTTGTAGGGCCATTGGACGCAGATGTCCATGCGACCACGGCCCAGGGCGTACTCACGGTCGATCACGCTGCCGCCGTTGACCACCCGGTGCAGCCAAGCCATGAAGATCAGGTGGCAGGCGGCCTCGTGATAGGTCTCGCGGCTCTGCAGGATCTCGCCGTTGCGCCGCCAGAAGGTGAGGAACTTCTGCAGGATCGCGGGCATGTCGAGCCGCCCGTCCTGGGTGAGGAAGGCTGAGCGGTCGAGCTGGATCTCAGCCTCGACGTCCTGGCTGAGGACGCGCAGGATGACTTCCTGATAAATCGGGTTGGCGACCTGGACCGGCGGTTTCTGCGTGATGAGGCCGAGATCGCGGGCGTAGGCGAGGTCATCGTCATAGACGTTCTCCCGCACTGCGCCGGTCAGCAGTGGCTCGATGATGCGCTGGACGCGGTCCTCACGCAGCTTGGCGGCCAGGGAGTCCAGGTGGACGGCGCGGGCGACGATGAGCCGCTCGACCGCCTGGTTCATGTGCTCGTCGGTGATCGGCTCGCTTTCCGGTATGCGCATCTCGCGGATGATCTCGCGCGCGAGGGCGTTGACCAGCCACGGCTGCCCCTGGCTGGCATGGAAGGCGCGCTGGATCGCGTGCGCGGTGAATTCCTGGCCGGTGGCGTCGGTGTGCTGGCCGTACAGCTCGGCCACCTGCTCGAAGGTGAAGTCCGCCAGCCGCATCGATTCGGCGAGGATGTTGAACGGCGAGGGGCCGACCAGCCTTGACGGGTCGCCGCCCGAAGCCGCCCTGTAGTCGCGCACGTCACGCATCCCGCACAGCGCCACGCTCTGCGGGAACGGCACTGGGAAGCTGTTGTACCCCTGGCGCAGCTGCCGGAGAACGCTGATCAACTCATCGCCATGGATCGAGTCGATCTCGTCCAGGAGCAGCACGATGGGGCGCGGGCAGCGGCGAGCCCATGCGGAGAGCCCTCTGAGCAGCCGGGTCGCTCCAGGAGCCTCCGGCCATGGCTCCGGCGGCAGACAATCCTCCGGAAGCCCCGATGCCTGGGCCATGGCCGCGATCTCGGAGAGAATCCGCACCTCCGCCGGGGCGGCCTGATCGGCCCGGGTGGAGGCACTCTCACAGGAGATGTACACCGCCGCGTACTCGCCCTCGTCCCGCAATTCGGCGGCCAGGGCCAGGAGCGAGGTCGTCTTGCCGCTCTGCCGTGGCCCGCGGATGACGAAGTATTTCTCCTCGTCGATCAGCTCCCTCGCCTCGGGGATCCGTGGAATCGGGGGCAGCATGAAGTGCTTGCCCGGTCGACACGGACCCGTCGTGTTGAAGGTCTTCACTCTCTGTACAGTAATAGTTACCTATCTGTCGCGCGCTTCGATCGGCGATCCAGGACGCGGACCCCTGGCTTTGGGCATGGGGGTAAGCCGATCGTCAGTGGTCACTGGGCTGAGAAACTGTCGTCGACCCCCGACAAACTGTTGTCCATGGCACGCGGTCTGGGTTTGAAGAAGGTGCGCGAGTTGCTCGGCCTCGCCGTCTGGGAAGTCGAGCTCGCGGTCGAGACCAGCCTGCTCCGCCGCCTGCCGGACCGCACATTCGACCCTGTCTCGGTCAATGCGGCGAAGGCGGACACCGAGCGCTTCCAACGCCTGCTCGCCGCCGAACATCGCTGCAACGCCACCCAGGCGGCCATCAGGCTGGGCATCTCCCCTCAACGTTTCAAATGCCTGGCCGACCGTCTAACGCCTGTCGCCGTTGATGAGATCCGGAAGTACGGCCGGACACTCACCATCCGCTACTACCGCGCCGCCGACGTCGACGCACTCGCCGACCTCGCCCGGGCCGACACCGAACTGCGCGCCGCGGCCCGGACCCTTTCGCGGTCCGAAGCAGCGCGCAAGGCAGCCGCGACCCGCAAGCTCAACAGGGAGAGGGCAGTTGCAGCACGTGCCCTGCTGCAAGCTGCCATGCCCGGTCACGACGGGGATCCGATCCAGGTGCTCGTCTGGGCGGCCGCGCTCATGGAGGCCTCCGGCACCAGACCGGGTCCGCTTCGTCGCCTCGCCTATCTTCATGACCCTCGTATCACCGAACTCCTCGCGACGCTGCGCACGGCCCGGCTGTCCCACCCTGAACTCGATACCATGCTCGGCTCGCTTCTCCCCCGCGCAAGCGAGGTGGTCACCCTGCTGACAGCGCCAACGGATGCCCTCGGCGTGCCTGTTGATGCGTTCCCCGCCGATTTTCCGCGCCTTGGCGACCACCTGTTCGCTCCGGCCCTGCGTGAGCTGCTTGCCTCACCACCTGCCTGGTTCCTGCACGCCCGAGCCGATGAGGAGCTACGCCGAGCCGCCCAAGCAGCGGCAAGCCGTGCCGCGGTCGAGGAGCACCGGCGCCACCGCGCCGAGCAGGCAGCCGTCGACGCGGCCATCCGCGCGGCCACTCGGCTCTCCGACGCGTCGGTGGCCGAGCTGTTCAGCCTGCCGGTTGATGTGATCCGGCGACTGCGTCCCGGTAGCGGCCGCTGGTCGGCTCAGTATGTGGCAGGTCTGCTGCGAAAGCCGCCGCCCTGGCTCCGGTCGGAGAGCGCGGCCCTCGCCGAAGTCGAGCGCCGCCACCGCAAGGCTCAAACCCGCGTGGAACGCGGGGCACAACGACGGCTCTCCTGGCGTCGGCATTGGGCGGAGGCGCTGGGAATACCGCTCGAAAGGGTTCCGGAGTCCGCTGGACGGCCGACCCTGAAAGCGATCTCGGCCGCGCGGGACCGGCCACCTCCCTGGGCACGGCCAGGCCGGTCGGTAGACAACGACATCCCGGCTCAAGATAGCTGAGCCGGGATGTCGATGTGCGCCGCCAGGGACTCGAACCCCGAACCCGATGGTCAAGAGACCGCTCCACACACGATCAACCCCTGTCGACACGTCGTCGGCGATGCGATCATGGACGGGGCGGACGTGGTCGGCGAATCATGATCCCGACGTGTCGTCCCGGTGACGTGCCGCTCCATGGAACTCGTGCACGACCTCGATCGGCCCAATGATGTGAGCATTGAAGTCGTCCAGCTCCTCGGCCGGAACCCACAGCTCCAGGATTGTTCGGCCACCGGCCTGCTGAACCGGATAACGCGACAGGAAGTCCGATTCGACCTCGAAGCGCGTGACGAATCCGACGCCGTCGTGCTTGACGTTCCAGTCACGAGCAATCTTGATCGCGTAGTCCTCGTTGAGGACCGGATAGAAGATCGGCTGCTCGGGCAGTCGCGGCGGCCAGGCACGCCAGTTCAGAGCTCGAACGAGCTCCAGTTCCTTCGGGCCGGTTGGACGCCAGAGTGTTGTCGTCACGCTGTCACCGGTCACGAATTCCGCCCCTTTTCACTGAAATACCCGCAGAGATCGCCGGTCTGGACGGTGGACGATACCGGGCCTCTTCGGGCCCGGCCAACCAGGTTTCAGTGAAGCAGGGGTCGGGCCGCGTCCAGACTGGTTCGGTTCAGGCGACAGCTCGTCGGACTCGGTAAGCGCCCCCGTCCTCTACCGCCGGTATGCGGTGACGCCGACCGGCACCCGGCTGTCCACGGCACGTATGACCGGTTCGGCGCCCTCGGGCCCGGACCCTCCGTACAGTTCGATCAGTTGCAGCTCGCTCGCCATCTTCCCGGCCACCTCGCCGGCCACGGTCTCGTCGGGGACCGCGACGAAAGTCGTCCTGCCGCCGTCACCCTTCTCGTGCACCACCACGTCGACCGCCGGATCGGCACCTTCGTGCACGATGACGAACGCCTCCGACAGCGTCTCCCCCGCCGCGAAACGCGCCTTGTACGAGGCCACGTCCGTCAGCCAACCACCCGCCCCAGAGCTACCAAGACGCTCCCGGCGGCCCCGCCAGGGATCGCCGGGAGCGAACGCACCGCTACGGCGCGGTGATCCGGTACGCGCGGATCACGCTCTGCTCCACCTTGTTGCCGTGAACGTCGGCCGAGCTGGCCCGAAGCGACACGAACCCGCTGCGCGGGGGGTGGTCCAGGACGACCTTGGACCCGGTGACCTTCGCCCGGCTCCAGGTCGCGCCGTCGTCATAGGACACCTCCACGACCACCTCACGCGCCGGGCCCGCCGCGCTCCCGGCCAGCCGCTGCACGGTGAACGGCACCACGAAGCGCCGCCCGGCCGGAGCGGAGTTCCGCGCGTCGAGGTCCGGGGTGAACCGCACCACGGACAGCGGCAGCCGGGTCGGCGAGTTCGTGCTCTCCGACCGGAACGTCCACGTCGCCGAGCTGCTCGTGGACAACACCGCGGACTCTCCCCGCTCCGCGCGGGCGACCAGCCGGTACGTCCCCCCGCCCGGCGGCACGGTGAACCGCGCGAACAGCAAGTCGCTCTCGCCGACGAGCTCGCCATCGCGGTACAGGGATACGTGCCTGGTGGCCGGCCCGGAATCCCCGATCGACCCGCGCCCGTCGCCGAACATCGGCAGATCCACCGCGATCACGTCGCCGGTGCGGCTCGCGGGCTCGCGGGGTTGGTCACCTGACGGGAGTGAGGGGCCGAACACGCCACGGTTCCACAACTCCGTAGTGACGCCGCCCGGCCGCAACCGCACGGGAGCGGACGAGAACGCGGTGGTCTGGCCGTCGGCCCCCGACTCGATCATGGTGGCCTGCCAGCGGATGCCGCCGTCGGTGTTGACGTACTCGGTCGACGTCGACGGCGGGGTGAGCTCGTTCAGGCTGGCATGCGTCAGCATGACGCCCTGGCTCGGCTCGGCCTGACGGCCCACCAGCACTTGGGCACCCGGCAGATGCTCCGCGACGTCGACACGTACGCGCGACAGATGCTTGGGATCCACCGCCCGGTCATAGCCGGTGATCATGCGGTCCCGCTCGAACCAGGCGAGCTGGTAACTGTCCTGACCCGCCTGGTAGTGCGCGCTCACCCGGGTGAGCATGCCGTCTTCTGTCTGCTCGGGGCCGAGTTGCGCGGTGAACGCCCTGGCGAAGCTGCTGGGGTACCAGCCCCTGACGTTCAACCGGCCGGGCGTCCTGAACGAGTACGCGACGCTGCCCTCCTTCAGCTCCGCGCCGGGCGTGGGCGGGCGGATCGACGTGGGCCGGCCCAGCCGGGCGTCCGCCTCGACGGTCCACGCCCTGTCCAGGCGCAGGCGTGGCTGCACCAGCAGCGCCACGCCGTCCTCGCTCAGAATGGTGGTGTCCACCAGGTACTCGCCCCTGGGCAGGCGGAAGGTCATCGAGCTCTCGGTCGGCCAGAACACCTGGGGCGACGGTCCCTCGGCGTCCAGCCGCCAGATCACCATCTGGTAGTTGGCCGTCGGCTTGCCCGCCCGGTCGGTCTGGTTGACGGTCAGATCGTAGCTCTCGATCTCCTTCTCCACCGCGGCGGGCGTGCTCACCACGACGCCGCCCGGTCCCTTGGCCTCGACGAAAGCGCCGAGGAAGCCGTCGGACTCGCCGGTGCGCGTGTCCGCCGTCACCGTCGCCTCGGCCTGTCCGCCCGCGGGCACCGTCAGCGTGGCCGGGCTCACGGAGAAGGTCGTGCCCGAGGTGACGCCGAGGTCGAGGGTGACCGGCGTATCACCGTAGTTGTGGTAGGTGAGCTTCCTGGTGAGCACCTCGTCGTCGGCGTGTGGCCAGCGCTGCAGGCCGAACCCCAGGCCGGGTGGGTCCGCGGTCACCGCCTGCGTGGCTCCCCGCTCGGCGTCCACGCGTCCCGCCCCCTGGGAGAACACCCCCGTCTGTGGCTGGGGCCTGGCCGAGCCCATGAGTGCGGCCTTCAGCTCCGCCGCCTTCCAGCTCGCGTGCGCTCCCGCCAGCAGCGCGGCCGTTCCCGCGACGTGCGGGGTCGCCATCGAGGTCCCCGACATGGTCACGTACGACCCGCTGCCCGGGCTGTCCTTGCTCCGCGCAGCGGTGATCCCCACGCCCGGCGCGGTGATCTCCGGCTTCAGCCCGGAGTCGCCCACGCGCGGGCCCTTGCTGGAGAAGTCCGCCAGCCGGTCCGTCTTGTCCACGGCCCCCACGGCCAGGGCGGCGTCCGCGCTGGAGGGGGAGTTGACCGAACGGTCGGCCCCGTCGTTGCCCGCCGCGATCACGAACAGCGTGCCGTGGCTCTCGCTCAGTCGCTGAACGGCCTCCTCAAGCGGATCGAGACCGGGCTCGTCCGTGCCGCCCAGGCTCAGGTTGACCACCCGGGCGCCCTGGTCGGCGGCCCACTGCATCCCGGCCAGAATGGCGGAGAAGCTGCAGTAAACCGGTTCGCACACCTTGCCGTCCAGCAGTTGGGCGTCCGGCGCCACCCCACGATACTTGCCACCGGAGGACGCTCCGCTGCCCGCGATGGTGGACGCAACGTGTGTGCCGTGCCCGACCACATCCCGTTCGTCGGGCGTCTCGGTGAAGTCCGCCCGCGCGACCACTTTCCCGGCCAGGTCCGGATGGGCACTGTCGATGCCGGTGTCCAGCACCGCCACCTTGACTCCCGCGCCGGTCAGCCCCTTCGCCCAGGCCGCGGGAGCGCCGATCTGCTTGACGCTGGTGTCCAGGGACAGCTTGACACGCGCGTCGAGCCATATCTTGCCCCTGACGTTCCGCAGGTCCTGCCAGAACCGGACGGCCTGTGCCCTGTCCTGTCGCACGGCGAAGCCGCCGACCGCGGCCAGCGCCCGCTGCCCCACCCCGCCACGCAACGATCTGGGCGCGGGCGCGCCGGTGACGACGAGCGGCAGGTCCTGACGCCGGTCGTCGTAACCGGACTCGGCCAGCGCGCTCACCTCGAACAGGCGCGGATCCAGGCGCCCCTGCCGCAGAGGCTCGATCGCGTCACCCGGCACGACCCGCAACCGCCCGCCGCTGCCGAAGGTGTGGAAGTCGATACCCTTCCTTCCCTCACCCGGCGTGATCAGGGGACTTCCGTCCGGTGCGAGGACCACGCGGTCGCCGGTGATCAGGGTGACACTGCGGGCGTTCCCCGCTACCCCGGCGCTCGCGTGGGCGGCGGGTAATACGATGATGGACGCGGCGACCAGCAGGAACGCACCCGCCGCTCGCGTCGTCGTCTTTCGCACTCCGTCTTCTCCCTTTTCGACATCCATTGGCGATGATCACTCGCTACTACCAGACGCTTGGGACGTCGTTCCGGGTTGTACGGCGCCAGTGATTTCCAGGTGACGGCGATGGGGCCGGCAACGCGCCGGCAGCGGCGACTGGATGACCTACGCCAACGGCGCGCCTCGGTCTATCCAGAGACAGGCGGAGGTTCTCCAAGAACCGAGAAACCCCAGCTCAGCGCACTGAGCTGGGGTTTCTGTGCGGTGCGCCGCCAGGGACTCGAAAGCGTACGCGCCCATCCGGCGGTCTATGCGAGGCGTCTGACCTCATCGGCGAAGCCGGGCGCTCCGGCTCGTTCGATCGCGGTCATCAGTCCCCACAGGGTTCGGGGATCACGCTTGTACGCGGCGGCTTGGTCGTGCAGGGTCCGCATCACGGTCCGGGGTGCGGCGTCCAGCATCCCGAGCAGGAAGGTGTCCGGAGTGAGCATGTCCACGTCGTATGGCTCGCGGGAGCGGGTCGGGAAGTCTTTGATGTTGAAGGTCACCAGCGCGTCCGCGCTCGCGCAGACTGCGGCGGCCAGGATGTGCCGGTCCTTATCGTCGCACGTCATGGTGGCGACGAGCCATGGGAGGCTCCGCCTGTTGGGATCTGGGCCTATCGGGTACGGCGCGGGGTGTCGGTCGCCTCGTACAGGTCGGCGTCTTCGGAGAGTTCGACCAGCCGGTCCAGAGAGGCTCGCCGGTCGTGGCGTCGGCGTTCCTGGTAGGCGAGCACGTCGCGGAGCAGGATGCGGCGGTGTCGTCCGGGCTGCTGGTAGGGGATCTCACCGCGGTCCAGCAGCCGCACCACAGTCGGCCGACTGATTCCGAGCAGGTCAGCAGCCTCCTGCGTGGTCAAGGTCTGGTGCTGGGGTGCGATGGTTACCGCTTGGCCTGCGGCCATGGCCAGTACCACCAGCCGTACCACGTCGACGACTTCTTCGGGCAGCACGATCCGTTCCCCGGCCGGGCTCACCAGCTCCACCCGTCCGCCGGACGGCTGCCGCACCGCGTCGGCCAGGTGATCCAACGGCACCTGCGGCGGCAGGACCGTCCGTTCGGCCAGTTCCGCTGTCATGGCAGACCTCCGTTCCTCACCATCACCCTAGCAAGAAAACGAACAAAACGAACGCCGAGAGTGGCCCTGGCCATCTCCATGCCCACGGGAGCAACTCGGCGCCGCCGGAGCCACTCGAAAACCGAGAAACCCCAGCTCGGCGTGCCGAGCTGGGGTTTCTGTGCGGTGCGCCGTCAGGGACTCGAACCCCGGACCCGCTGATTAAGAGTCAGCTGCTCTAACCAACTGAGCTAACGGCGCTTGCAGAGAGGAATATACCGGCACTCCGCATCTTGGTCGAATCGGTATCGCTTGCCCGCCAGCCGCTAGAATAAAGTTCGGCAAGCAGACAGGAGCATCGATGTTCGACTCGCCCGCCGACGTGACCGAGCGGCTCGCCGCCGTTGACTATCTCTCCGACGACGCCATCTCCACCTCGGTGTTCCTCGCCGCCGCCCTCGGCAAGCCGCTGCTGGTCGAGGGCCCCGCGGGGGTGGGCAAGACGCAGCTGGCCAAGGCCGTGGCGCTGGCGACCGGCGCCCAGCTGGTCAGGTTGCAGTGCTACGAGGGGCTCGACGAGGCCAGGGCCCTGTACGAGTGGAACTACAAGAAGCAACTCCTGCGCATCCAGGCCACCAGCACCGACGACGACATCTTCAACGAGGAGTTCCTGCTGGAGCGGCCGCTGCTCAAGGCGATCAGGGCCGGGGTGCCGACCGTGCTGCTCATCGACGAGACGGACAAGGCGGATGTGGAGGTCGAGGGGCTGTTGCTGGAGCTCCTGTCGGACTTCCAGGTGACGATCCCCGAGCTGGGCACGATCAGCGCGGTCCGCAAGCCGTACGTCGTGCTGACCTCGAACGCGACCCGCGAGCTGTCCGAGGCGCTCAAGCGGCGCTGCCTCTATCTGCACATCGAATACCCAACGCCCGAGCGCGAGCGCGACATCGTGCTCAGCCAGGTGCCGACGATCCGCGCGGACCTGGCCGAGCAGCTGGCCAGGACGGTCGCCACGCTGCGGGCCATGGAGCTGAAGAAGGCGCCGTCGGTGGCGGAGACGGTCGACTGGGCCAATACGCTGCTCGCGCTCGGACGCGACGAGCTGGACGAGCCGACGGTGGCGGGCACGCTGGGCGTGGTGCTCAAGCACGCCTCCGACCATGCTCGCGCGGTCAAGGAGCTCGGGCTGCCCTCATGAGTGACACCTCGCTGGTCGACAGGCATGTCGGGTTCGTGCACGCGCTGCGCGAGGCGGGGCTGCCCGTGTCGCTGGCCGAAGGGCTCGACGCGGCGCGGGCGCTGCGGGTGATCGATCTGACCGAGCGCGAGTCGCTGCGCGCCGCCTACGCGGCGACGCTGGTCAAGAAGCCGGGGTACCGCCCCGGGTTCGACATGCTGTTCGATCTGTGGTTCCCGTCCTCGACGACCGGCCTTTACCAAGTAAGCACGATAAATGAGGACACGGCCGAGGTCAGCGACCTGCGCGAGCACCTGGCCCGGCTGCTCACCGGCAGCGGTGAGGCCGAGATGCGGGAGTTCGCCAGGGCCATGGTCGGCCGCTTCGGCCGCCAGCCGGCGGGTCCTGGCCGCCAGAACTGGTTCTCCTACAGCGTCCTGCGCGCCCTGTCCCCCGAGACGCTGATGGCGCGGATCCTCCAGGAGGTCCTCGCGGGCCAGGAACGCGGCGGCCTGGCCGAGAGGAATGCCCGCAGGCGGGTGACCGACGGCATCAAGCGCTTCGAGGAGGCGGTCGCCACCGACGTGCGGCGCCGGATCGCCGAGGACTCCGGCGTCGAACGCATCGCCCGCTCGGCCGTACGCCCCCCGCTCGACCAGCTCGACTTCCTGCGCATCACCAAGGCGGACCTGGCCAGGCTGCGGCGCGAGGTCTACCCGCTGGCCCGGCGCCTGGCGGCCAGGCTGACGATCAAGCACAGGAAGGGCCGGCGCGGGCGGCTCGACTTCCGCCGCACCATGCGGGCCTCGCTGCAGAGCGGCGGCGTGCCGCTGACCACCCATTTCAAGCCGCCCCGGCCGCACAAGCCCGAGCTGGTGATCCTCTGTGACACCAGTGACTCGGTCTCGTCGTTCGCGCACTTCACGCTGTTGCTCACGTACGCGCTGAGGGAGCAGTTCACCAAGGTACGGGCGTTCGGGTTCGTGGACACGGTCGACGAGATCACCCGCTTCTTCGTCCCCGGCGCGGACGTGGTGGAGGCGATGACCCGGCTGGCCAACGAGGCGGACATGGTGCGCTTCGGGCGGACCAACTACGGCCACTCCTTCGAGCGCTTCGCCGAGCGCTACGGCGACGCGATCAGCCCCAAGACCTCGCTGCTGATCCTGGGCGACGCCCGCTCCAACTACCAGCCGGCCGCCGTCGACACCCTGCGCGCCCTGGCCGCGAAGGCCCGTCACGCCTACTGGCTCAACCCGGAGCCCCGGCAGCAGTGGGACACGGGCGACTCCATCGCCACCGACTACGACGCGGTCGTGCCCATGTACGAGTGCCGCAACGTCGCCCAGCTCAGCGCCTTCATCCAGGACCTGGCCTAGACCCGCGCGCAAGCCGAAAACCTCAGGCGCGCTGGAGCTCCCGGGCGGCGGTGCGGGTGAGCAGCTCGATCTGCTGCTCGTCGAGCACCTCGCCGGCGGTCGCCTTGACGCGCCGGGCCGCCAGGCTCGGCTTGAGCAGCGTGAGGCCCTCCGCCGTGACCTGGCCGCCGCGCGGCAGCAGGCCGCAGTGCACGGCGAGCAGCGGCGTGATCGTCACCGGGATGCCGGTCTCGCGGGTCAGCAGCTCGGCGAAGGCGTTGGAGGTCTCGACGAGAGACTTGGCGACCTTGGTGCCGTACTTCTCGCCGAAGAACAGCCGCCCGTTGTAGGTGGCGATCTCGGTGTCGGGGCTCCAGGACTCGTTGTCGATGGCCCACAGGCCGCCGGGGCCGATCACGAGGTGGTCGATGGAGGCCTGATCCCTGATGGCCCGGCCGTCCAGGACGCTGTAGCCGAGCTTGCCGAGCGAGCGGCGGAGCATCCGGCCGGTGATCACCTCACCGCGCCTTCGGCCGCGCCAGACCGCGGTCGCGTGGAAGGAGCGCCAGGCGATGAACCAGTCGACGCCGGCCACGATGCCCGCGAGGGCGACGCCGTAGAAGGCGGTGAGCGCCAGGTCGAACCGGATCGCCAGGCCGATGCCGGCCACGAAGCCCACGCCCGCCTTGATCATCCTTGATCGCTTGCGGTTGTTGGCGTCCTCCCGCCAGAACTTCTCGTAGTACCACTGAGGCGAGGCCCCAGTGAACTTCTCGTCCTGCTGCACGTAGATCGAGCCACCAGGCACGGCAAACTCCCCCAATGAGTCGCTGAACCATCAGGATCTGCCACGCCGAAGATCCCTCGCTGAGTCAATTAATACCCCACCTGACCCCAACGGAAGCAAGGGGACCCTAAGGTGACGGAAATAGCACCTGAGGGAAGTCCATCAACCGACCAGTCGGTATGCTGTGACGCGTGAAGGAAGAACCGGTACGCAGGAGGCTGCTGAGCGAGGCGACCCGGCTGTTCGCGGAGCGGGGCTTCGAGGGCGCGTCCGTGCAGGAGATCGTCGTGGCCGCGGGCGTCACCAAGGGCGCTATGTACCACTATTTCGACTCCAAAGATGATCTGCTGCACGAGATCTACGCGCGCGTGCTGCGCATGCAGATGGAGCGCCTGACCCACATCGCCGACGGCCCCGGGACGGTCGCCGAGCGGCTGCACGCGGCGGCGGCCGACGTCATCGAGACCACCACCGCGAACCTCGACGACTCCAAGATCTTCTTCCGCTCGATGCACCTGCTGGCGCCCGAGACGCGCAAGACCGTACGCGCCGAGCGCCGCCGCTACCACGAGCGCTTCCGCGATCTGGTGATCGAGGGCCAGCGCGAGGGGCTGTTCAGCGAACGCGTCCCGGCCGAGTTGGTCGTCGACTACTTCTTCGGCTCGGTGCACCACCTGGGCAGCTGGTTCCACACGGACGGACCGCTCACCGGCGCCCAGGTGGGCAAGCACTTCGCCGACCTACTGCTGACGTCGCTCGGGGCCGAGCCCGTCGACGAGTGACGTCGGCGCCGGCACGTCGGCCAGTGATGCCAGCGCCTCCCGGTGGTCGCCGGGCGTGCCGAGCGCCGTCTCTGTGGCCTTGGCACGCTTGAGGTAGAGGTGCAGGGGATGCTCCCAGGTCATCCCGATCCCGCCGTGCAGTTGCAGGGCCTCCTCAGCCGCGTGTACGGCCACACCCGCGTTCCAGGCCTGGGCCACGGCGACCGTCACGGCCGAGTCGTCACCGGCGGCGGCACGGGCGGCGGCCCGCGCCCTGACCACGTCGAGCCAGAGATCGGCCAGCCGATGCTTGATCGCCTGGAAGGAGCCGACCGGGCGGGCGAACTGGTGGCGCTCCTTGACGTAGGCGAGCGTGGTGTCCAGGCACCACTCCGCCACACCAAGCTGCTCGGAGGCGAGCAGCCCGGCACCGGACCGCAGCACCTCGGCCAGATCACACGGGCCCAGCGACCGCGCGGGCGCCGCCGAGAAGGTGACCGTCGCGACCGGCCGGGTCAGGTCCAGCGACGGTACGACCCGGACGACGGCGTCAGCGGCCTCGACCGCGTACAGCTCGCCGCCGACCGGCACCAGCAGCACGTCGGCCACCTCCGCCCCCGCGACCGAGGACACGGTCCCGGACAGCGTCCCGCCGTCCAGGCTCACCGACGAGCCCCGCCCCGGCCGGTACGGCGAGGCGGCGAACGACACCACCAGGGCCGCGGTCGTCCGCCCCTCCGCCAGCCCGCCCAGCAGGTCGGCCGAGCCCGTCGCCAGCAGCGCCCGGGTGGCCAGCACGGCGCTGGTGAAGAACGGCACCGGCGCGACGCCCCGGCCGAGCTCCTCCAGCACGACAGCGGCCTCACGGGCCGACGCGCCCGCCCCGCCGTACTCCTCGGGAATGAGCAGCCCCGCCACCCCGATCTCCCCGGCGAGCGTCTTCCACAGGTCGAGGTCGTAGGGATCGGACTCCACCCGCTTGAGCACCGCGGCCGGCGGACAGCGGTCGGCGAGCACCCCGCGCACGGCGGCGCGCAGCTCCTCCTCGACCTCCGAGTACAGCAGGGTCATCGTGGCAGGTCCTTCCAAGGGACGTCCTTGTCGACGCGGGGTTCTGAGGGCAGGCCGAGCACCCGTTCGGAGATGATGTTGCGCAGGATCTCCGAGGTGCCGCCCTCGATCGAATTGCCCTTGGCGCGCAGGTAGCGGTAGCCGGCGCCGCGCCCGTAGAAGTCGAGGTCTTCTGATCGGCGGAAGGTCCAGTCGTCGTAGCCGAGGTCGCGCCTGAGCTCGATGTCGAGGCCCGACAGCTCCTGGTTCAGCTTGGCGAACGACAGCTTCATGCCGGATCCTTCGGGACCGGGGTGGCCGGCGACGAGCTGTTCGCGCAGGCGTACTCCGGACAGGCGAGTCACCTCCGCCTCGACCCACAGTGACAGCAGCCGCTGGTGCAGGTCATGGGTGCGCAGCTCGGGGTGTTCGCGCCAGGTGTCGAGCACCGGCCCGATCATGCCGCCGCCGCGCCGTACGGGGGCGCCGCCGATCGCGACGCGCTCGTTCATCAGCGTGGTCTGGGCGACCCGCCAGCCGTCGCCGACCTCACCGAGCCGCAGGTCGTCGGAGAGCCGCACGCCGGTCAGGAAGACCTCGTTGAACTCGGCCTCCCCCGTGATCTGCCGCAGCGGGCGCACCTCTACGCCCGGCGCGTGCATGTCGCAGATGAAGTACGTCATGCCGCGGTGCTTGGGCACGTCCGGGTCGGTACGGGTGACGAGGATCGCCCACCGGGCGTGGTGCGCGCCGGAGGTCCAGACCTTCTGGCCGTCGACGACCCATTCATCGCCGTCCCTGACCGCCCTCGTGCCCAGCGTCGCCAGGTCGGACCCCGCGCCCGGCTCGCTGAAGAGCTGGCACCAGATCTCCTCGCCCGTCCACAGCGGCCGCAGGAAGCGACGCCGCTGCTCGTCGGTGCCGAACGCCAGGACCGTCGGCGCCGCCATGCCCAGACCGATGCCCTGCACACCGGTGTTGAGCTGCGGCGTGCCGGCGAGCTCCCGCTCGACGACCTGCTGCAGGTCCCGCGACACGCCCAGGCCGCCGAGCCCTTCGGGGAACCAGACCCACGCCAGCCCGGCGTCGAACCTGGCCCGCAGGAACTCCAGCCGATTCTTTGGATCATTGGCGCTGACGAGCGCGTCGACGCGCTCCTTGATCTCCGCCTCGTTCACATATACCTCTTCAGTTCGCGGTAGGCGAGTGAGCGCTTGTGCACCTCGTCGGGGCCGTCGGCCAGGCGCAGCGACCTGGCTCCCGCCCAGAGCCCCGCCAGGGGGAAGTCCTGCGAGACGCCGCCCGCGCCGTGCACCTGGATCGCCTTGTCCAGGATCCATTCCACGGCGATCGGGGTCGAGATCTTGATGGCCTGGATCTCGGTGTGGGCGCCCTGGTTGCCGACGGTGTCCATGAGCCAGGCCGTCTTGAGCACGAGCAGCCGCAGCTGCTCGATCCGGATGCGGGACTCGGCGATCCACTCCTGGATCACGCCCTGCTGGGCGACGGGCTTGCCGAACGTCGTACGCGCCAGCGCGCGGCGGCACATCAGCTCGACGGCGCGCTCGGCCATGCCGATCAGCCGCATGCAGTGGTGGATGCGGCCCGGCCCGAGCCTGGCCTGGGCGATCGCGAAGCCGCCGCCCTCCTCGCCGATCAGGTTGTCGACCGGCACCCGTACGTCCTCGAACACGATCTCGGCGTGGCCGCCGTGGTCGGCGTCGCTGTAGCCGAACACGTGCATGCCGCGCTTGATCCGCATCCCGGGCGTGTCACGCGGCACCAGGACCATGCTCTGCTGGCGGTGCTTGGGCGCGTCGGGGTTGGTCTTGCCCATGAGGATGAAGATCTTGCAGTCGGGGTTCATCGCGCCGGAGATGAACCACTTGCGGCCGTTGATGACGTACTCGTTGCCGTCGCGGGCGATGGAGGTGGCGATGTTCGTGGCGTCGGAGGAGGCCACGTCGGGCTCGGTCATCGCGAACGCCGAGCGGATCTGCCCGTCGAGCAGCGGTCGCAGCCACTCCTTGCGCTGCCACTCGTTGCCGAACATGGAGAGGACCTCCATGTTGCCGGTGTCGGGCGCGGCGCAGTTGGTGGCGACCGGGGCGAGGTTGGGGCTGCGGCCCATGATCTCGGCCAGCGGCGCGTACTGCAGGTTCGTCAGCCCCGCGCCGTGCTCTCCCGGCAGGAACAGGTTCCACAGGCCGCGCTTCCTGGCCTCGTCCTTGAGGTCGGCGACGAGCGGCGGGGAGCTCCATCCGCTGGTCGCGGCCTGCTCCTCGAAGGCGGCTTCGGCTGGATAGACGCATTCGTCCATGAAGAGCAGCAGGCGCTCACGCAGGTCCTCGGTGACACTGTCGAAGGCGAAGTCCATACCCCGGAGCCTACCGACCGGCCGGTATGAGTGTCGACAGGTGGTCGCCGAGAAACCGGCTCAGGTGGCCGTAAAGGCGAAACGGATCTTCTTTTAGGGTGACCGCTATGACCGCGAACCTGCCCTCCCCTGTGGTGCTCGAGAACGATGTCGTCCGCCTTGAGCCGCTGACGATGGAGCACATTCCCGACCTGTTCCTGGCCGGTGGCGGGGATGAGGAGGTCTGGCGCTGGATGCCCGCCAAGCCGCCGCAGGCGGAGTCGGAGCTGGCAGGGCTCGCCCAGGGCCTCATCTCGGACGACAAGCACATCCCGTTCGCGGTCGTGCTCAGGTCGTCGGGGCTGGCCGTCGGCTGGACCACCTACGGCGACGTGCCCGGGTTCGAGAAGAGCATCGAGATCGGCTGGACCTGGTACGGCCGGACGGTCTGGCGTACCGCTGTCAACACCGCCTGCAAGGTGTTGCTCATCGACCATGCTTTCGACAAGCTGGGCTACAACCGCGTCTTGCTCAAGACGGACGTCCTCAACCTACGTTCGCAGAACGCCATCAAGCGCATCGGCGGTGTGCACGAGGGGACGCTGCGCCGCCAGCGCAGGAGGCCGGACGGCACCTGGCGTGACACGGTCTATTTCGGCATCCTCGAAGAGGAGTGGCCGGACCACCGAGCTCGCCTGATCCGTTAGCGAAAGGGCCGCATGACCGACCGGCTGGGGGGCTACTGGTTAGGCTCCCGGCTCGGCGGTGCGGTCCATGACGCTTACGACGAGTCGGGCACTCGATATGCGCTCACCCTCCTCCCCACACGGCCCCCGGGCCCCGTCAAGGCGGCCTTACAGGTCCGGTCGCTGTGCGTCGCGCGGGTGGTGGACGCCTGTCTCGACGGGGAGGCGCCCTATCTGGTCAGCGAGTACGTCCCCGGGCCGACGCTGGCGGAGGTGGTCGGGCGGCGGGGGCCGTACGGCGGGGACGACCTGTACCGGCTGGCGGTGGCCACGGCGACGGCGCTGGCGGCGATCCACGAGGCCGGGGCGGTGCACGGAGGGCTCACGCCGGACCGGGTCGTCCTGGGGACCGAGGGGCCGCGGCTCGTCGGGCTCGGGACCGCGACCGACGGGAGTGGGGCGACGGGGGATGTGCGGGATTGGGGCAGGCTGCTGGTGTTCGCGGCATACGGCCCCGCACCACCCGACGGGCTGAACCCACCGCCGGACCGAACCCCCGCCCAGCCCGAACCGCCCGGTCAGGCCGGTCAGGCCGGTCAGGCCGGTCAGGCCGCTCAGCCCGCTCAGCCCGCTCAGCCCGCTCAGCCCGCTCAGCCCGAGCGGCTGCTTGATCGGTTCGATCGGCCGCTCCGGGAGCTCGTGCTGGCGGCGTTGCGCCGGGATCCGGATCGGCGGCCGAGCGCGCACCAACTGCTGCTGTCCCTGCTCGACGTGCCGCAGTCCCAGCAGGGCCGCCTGCTCCCGCCGGAGCCGGTGGACGACCCGCCGCTGGGCGCGCGGGCCGAACGCCTCTATCTCCAGCTCAGCCGGGCGGACCAGGACCTGGTGCCCGAGGTGTTCCTGCGCCTGGTCGGCATGGCGGCCGACGGCACCGACACCCGCCGTCACGCCACCCGTACCGAGCTGGTCACCGGCCGCCCTCCTGAGCAGGCCGCCATGGACCGGGTCCTCAGGGCGTACACGGAAGCGGGGCTGATCGACCAGAGCGACGCGGGCACCGACGGCGTGGTCATCGCCCAGGCGGCGCTCCTGCGGGCCTGGCCGCGCCTGCACGAGTGGCTGGACGCCGAACGCGACGGCCTCGCCGTCCACCGCGACCTGACCAGGGCGGCGCGGCGGTGGGAGTCGGGCGGGCGGCGGGAGAGCGACCTGTTCCAGGAGGACGACCTGGACCGGGCGCTGGCATGGGCGGCGAGCGGGCGGCGGCGCGTGACGCTGAGCGCCGCCGAGCAGGCGTTCCTGGACGGCGGACGGGCGCTGGTACGTGGCCGCGCCCGCGGTCGGCGACGGACCATGGCGGCCCTGGCGTCGGTGACCCTCGTGGCGGTCCTGGCGGCGGTCGTCGTCGCCGTCTGGCGCGAGGGCAGCGCCGACGGGCGGCTGGACCAGGCGATGGCGAGGGTGGCGGCGTCCAGGGCGCGGGCGCTGCGGGCGGCCGACCCGGTGACGGCGCGCCGGCTGAGCCTGGCCGCGTGGCGCCTGGCCCCGGTCGCGGAGGCCCGTGCCGCGCTGGCGGACTCGGCGGCCGATCCGGCGGTGGACGTCTTCGCCGACCCGTACGGCGGCCCGCACTCGCTCGACGCCCTCAGCGACGACGGCACCCGGCTGGCCGCCCTGACCGACGGGACGATCCGGGTGTACGACCCCCTTTCCCGCATGCAGCTGGCCATGACCGCCGCTCCCGCCCAGAGCGTGCGGGCGCTGGCCTGGTCCCCCGACGGCCGGACCCTGGCGCTCGTCGGCGTCGACCGGTCCTACCTGTGGGACACGACCTCGGGCGCGGGCGTGGGACGGCCCTTCGGCCGGGGGCTGGGCGCGCCGGGGCAGCAGGCGGCCTGGTTCAGTCCGGGGGGCGGGCTGCTGTTCGCCGCGGCCCGCCAGTCGGGCGAGCGATGGGCCTGGAACCTGCGGACCGGCCGGGCCGCGTTCGTCGGCCAGTACGCGGTGGTGGGGCCGCGAGACAAGGTGGCGCTGGTGTTCGCGGGGACGCGTTCGGAGGTGGTCCGCCTGTCCGGCCGTGGCGCCCGTACGCCGGCGCCCTGGCTGGACCGGATGCCGTGGGAGTACACGGTGTTCAGTCCCGAAGGTGAGCGGGTGGCGATCGCCGAGGAGACCGGCGTGCAGATCTACACGCTGGACGGCGTGCCCGTGCTCCCGGCCCGGCTCCGGCCGTCCCCCGGCAGCCTCACCTTCAGCGCCGACGGCCAGCTCCTGGCCAGCACGGACAGCGACCGCGTCCGGGTCTGGCGGGTCGCGGACGGCACCCGTCTCACGGACCGCCAGGTCCCGGCGGCCGGCGCCGACCGTCCCGTCCAGGCCGCCCTCGCGCCGGGCGGACGCTGGCTGCGCGTACTGGCCGGCCACGGCACGGTCCTCACCATCGACCTCGCCCACGCGACCCCGCCCCCGGATCCGGCCGGGTCGGCGGCGTCGATCTGCGGCCGGTACGGCGGGCTGTCCCAGACTGATTGGGACCGTTATCTGGCAGAGGTGCCGTATCGACCGGTGTGCTAGCTCACCCCACACCACGTGCAGGTGCTCGCGTGCGCAGGCGGCTCGCGCGCCGGTGGCCGCGTGCGTAGGTCGCCGCGTGCCCGGGGATGGCGCCGGCCTCGCGGATCACACCAGATCTGATGTCGCGGTCAATGAACGAGATGCTCGGGTGCCGTCCACCCCGACAGGCTGGGAGTGATCAGGGGCCAGCCGCCCAAGTGTGATCGTTCCCCCGATGGTGAGTGCGGCCGCCAGCACGGCCGGGATCGCCGTGGACGGGCTCGTCGGGAGGGGTTCGCCGAGGAGGATGGCGCCCGCGAGCACCGAGGTGATCGGGTCAACGGCCTGTACGCCCGCGTACGCGATGCCGAAGTAGCCCACCGCGTAAGAGCGTTGCAGCATCACGACCGCGCCGATCAGCAACACAGGTATGACGAGTGTGAACCAGTGCAACAGCCTGCCCCAGTCCCCGTCCATGCCACCGCCGACCGCCCTGACGAACGTTGACACGCTCGCGGTCACGGCGCCGGCGCCCACGGACAGGACGAGGGCCTTGCCGGGTCCGCGCAATCTGTTGGCGAACAGTTCGGCGGCGAGCACGATCAGGCCGATCACGACGATGAAGCCGATCGCGGGCCCGGTGCCGAGATTCGGTCGGACGTTGTGCGCCGGGACCAGCACCATGAGCCAGAGCAACCCGACGGCCACCGCGATGGAGCCGAGGATCTCCGCCTTGTACGGGCGGCGGCCGTACATCAGCGCGGCGAGCGGCACGGCGAACACCAGAGTGGCCACACTGATCGGTTGCACGGCGACCAGCGGCGCGAGGCTCAGCGCCACGGCGTGCAGGGACGCGCCGGCGAAGCCGATGACCCCGCCGATCCACCAGCGAGGACGCCTCACCAGCCTGAGGGAGGCGCCCTCCGCTACGGCTTCGTACTGTTGCAGCGCCGCGCCGAACGCGTATCCGAGTGCCCCGGCCAGCGCGATCACGAGACCGACCCAGGTCATCGGCGCCCGCGCAGGGACATGGATCCTTCCAAGAGCATTGCACCAGCTTATGAGGGAAGCTAAGTGCTTGAATCATCCTTTTGGCCAGACATTCCTCATCACGGACGTACTGCCGCACCAGTCCGGCCCATCACCCCAGCCACACGGCGGGACGCCGGGATATGTCAGGATTTTTCAGGACTTCTCGGGGCAGACGCAGAACGCGTGCCCCTCCGGGTCCTGCAGCACGATCCACCCGATCTTCCCGTCCGTGACCCCGGGCTGGAACGCGGGCTTCGTGGCTCCCAGGGCGATGTACTCCTCCACCGCCCGCTCCACGTCCGGCACCCGGAAGTCGAGATGGAACTGCTTGTCCGAGCTGGGCCACTCCACCGGCTTGCGGTCGGCGACGCGGCCGAAGTAGATGTTCGTCGTCCCGTCGCCCACCGCGGCGTACTCGTCCTCGGAGTATTGGATGTCCAGCCCGGTCACCTGGTGCCAGAACTCGGCCAGCCTCTTGGGCTCGGCACAGTCGATGGTGAAGGCGATGAGCTTCGCGTGAGTTGTCATGATGGAAGGCTCGCAGGCATACCTGCCATCTTTTGTCAGGTATGCCTAGCCGCGACGAGTGGCCGATGTCACACGCTTGAGGATCCTGTCCCACTCCGTACCGAACGGGTTGTCCTGCACCAGATAAGTCCAGGTCGCGGTGGGCCGCTTGAGGTCGGGCTCCGGCGCCTCGAACGATTCGACCGAGCGGCGTTCGACCTCCGACAGCAGCGACTTGTACTCCGCCACGGCCTCCCGGTGGAACTCGTCGATCGGGCTCATCCGGCCGAGCGCCCGCAGGTGGATGCCCTCGCGCAGGTCGGTCAGGAACGCCAGGTGCTCGGTCCAGCAGCGGTCGATCGCGTGCAGCACGATCTGCCTGGCCGTCTCGTCGCGGGTGTCCTCCGGTAGCGCCTCCCAGCGCTCGGGGTCGGCCTCGGCCAGCGCCTTGGCCGCCGAGTCGCCGTGCAGGACCTTGTCGCGCCACTCCAGGATGAGCTCGCGCTGGTGCTCCAGCAGACGGGTGTAGCGCCACGTGTTGCGGTGGATCTCCAGGTTCACGCCCTCGGCGACCCGCTGGGCGTGGGCCACGAGGTAGGGGCCGCGGCGGTGGCGTACCAGGCCGTCGGCGTCGGCCGCGGGCGGGCGCTCGTCGGGGACGAACTGGGTGATGAGGTCGTCCTGCATGCTGACGAAGAACACCGAGGCGCCGGGATCGCCCTGACGGCCCGCGCGACCGCGCAGCTGGTCGTCCAGACGGCTGCTGGCGTGGCGGCCCGAGCCGATCACGTACAGGCCGCCCAGCTCGGCCACGCCGTCGCCGAGCCGGATGTCGGTGCCGCGGCCGGCCATCTGCGTGGAGACGGTGATGGCGTCGCGCTCGCCGGCCTTGGCGATGATCGCGGCCTCTTCGGCGTCGTTCTTGGCGTTGAGCACGACGGGCTCCAGGCCGCGCCGCTGCAGGAGCTTGGCCAGGTTCTCCGACTCGGCCACGTCCAGCGTGCCGATGAGGATGGGCCGGCCGGTGGAATGCGCCTCCTGGATCTCCTCGACCAGCGCGGCGTCCTTGTCCGGGACGGTCGGATAGATGCGGTCCGGCTCGTCCTTCCTGACGCACGGCCGGTTGGGCGGGATCACCGCGACCTTGAGGCCGTAGAACTCGCCGAGCTGCTCGCTGACGGCGACCGCAGTGCCCGTCATCCCGGAAATCTGCGGATAACGCCGGATCAGGCCCTGGACGGTGATCGAGTCGAGGATCTCGCCCTTCTCACTCGGCGGCAGCGTCTCCTTGGCCTCCACGGCCGCCTGGAGGCCGTCGGGCCAGCGCTGGAGCACGGCCACCCGGCCGCGCGAGGGGTTGATGAGCTGGACCTTGCCGTCGCGCACGATGTAGTCGACGTCGCGGGTGAGCAGGGCGTGGGCGTGCAGGGCGAGGTTGAGCTCGATCAGCGTGCCGGGCTCGTTCTCGTCGTACAACTCGACGTCCAGCATGCCCTCGACGCTGTCGGCGCCCTTGGTCGTCAGGTAGACGTTGCGCGCCTGGTCGTCGATCTCGTAGTGGTAGCCCCGGATCAGCTGCCTGACCAGCGCGGCCATCTCCGGCACCGCGCTGCCCTCGTCGGCCGCCCCCGCCATGACCAGCGGCACCCGCGCCTCGTCCACGAGCACCGAGTCGGCCTCGTCGACCAGCGCCACCTCGGGCGCGGGCACGATGATCTCCGCCGCGTCGGTGCGCAGCCGGTCGCGCAGCACGTCGAAGCCCATCTCGCTGACGGGTCCGTACGTGACGTCCCGCGCGTAGGCCGCGCGCCGCTCGTCGGGCGTGGAGTTCTGGTCGATCCAGCCCACCGAGACGCCCATGGCCTCGTAGAACGGCGCCATCCACTCGGCGTCGCGCCTGGCCAGGTAGTCGTTGACGGACATCACGTGCACGCGCTTGCCCTGCAGGGCGTAGCCGGCCGCGGCCATCGCCCCCGACAGCGTCTTGCCCTCACCGGTCGCCATCTCGGCGATCTTCCCGTCGAGGAGGGCGAGCGTGCCCAGAAGCTGCACGTCGTACGGCCTGAGCCCGAGCGTCCGGTCGGCCGCCTCCCGCGCGACGGCGCAGAACTCCGCCAGATCATCCATTTTCGGCCTGGGCAACTCTTCGAGCGCGCCGACGCGTTCGGCTCGTTCGCCCGCCGCCTTGACGATCTTTTTGTACGGGCTGAGGTTCACCCCGCCCGGACGATCCAGGAGGTTTCTCACTATTCCGGAAATCGACGCCACAATCCCTCCAACGCATGCTTTGTCAGCGCCGTTCCCATTTAGTGTCAAGTGCGCTCTATCGGGAGCGGAGCGACGGTACGGCAAGCATCGCCGTACCGGACCCTAACTCATAGGACGCCCGCAATCGCCACTCCGCTCCGCGATCACTAATCCTTCTCTGTAGTACGCCCTGCTTGAACGGCCGGAACCACCACCGCCGCCAGCAGCAACGCGCATCCGCACCACGCCATGGGCGTGAGCCGCTCACCGAACAGCACCACGCCGAGCACGGCCGCGCCGACCGCCTCGCCGAGCGAGATGATGGAGACGGTCGTGGCGTTGAGCGCGGTCAGGGCGCGGAAGAACAGCCCGTACGCGAGCGCGGTCGGCACGGCGCCCAGGTAGAGCAGCAGGGCGACAGGGGTCGCCCCGGCCGTCGGCAGCACCCCGTCGACCAGGGCGAACGGGGCCAGGCAGGCGGCCGCGACGGCAAATCCGCCCATGGCCGTGCGCTGGGGGTCGTCGCGGTGGTGGCCCGAATGAAGGGTCCGCGTATGGAGGGTCCGCGAAAAGACGGTCACGCCCGCGTACCCGGCCGCGGACACCAGAGCCAGGATGATCCCGGCCGCCCGCCCGATGCCGACGCTCTCACCGGAGAAGGCGCTCTCACCAGCGAAGGCGCTCTCACCGGTGAGGAGGAGCAGGCCGCCCAGCGCCGCGACCAGCGCGGCGAGCGCGGTGCGGCCGATGCGCTCGCCCAGGAGGAAGCGGCTGCCCAGGGCGGTGAACACCGGCGTGGAGCCCATCGTGACCACCGTGGCGACGGCCACGCCGGACTGGGATATCGCGCCGAAGTAGGCCGTCTGATAGACGGCCATCCCGAACCCGACGACCAGAACCCGCCGGTCGAAACGCGCCCACAGCGCGGAAGGGCGACGCCGGCCGACATCACCCGGCCTGACGACGGCCGACCGGCCGACGGAAGACCGAACGGCGGCTCGCCGAACGACGACTGGCCGGAGGATGGACGGCCGAAGGGCGGTCGAGGTCAGGCGGGTGGTGACGTACAGGAAGGCAGCCCCCAGAAGGTAGCGCCAGAACGAGACGTCGACGGGGCCGAGCCCGCCCGACTGGAAGAGCAGGGAACCGGCGGCGCCGCCGGTGCCCCAGGCGGTCGCGGCCACGGACATGAAGAAGGCGCCCCGCCGCGCGGAGACATGGGACATGACTGATCTCTCCGGATGGAGTGGTGGAAGTGGGCCCGGCGCGCGGGCAGCAGCCACCCCCAGATCTGGTCAGATCCGGAAAAATCGGGAAAAGCCGCCCGCTACTCGGCGGGCGGAGGGGAACAGATCAGTCGACGCGGCACGACGCCCACTCTAGCGCCGACAGCGATTCAGCGAGGTTTGCGGGCCACGCCGCCCAGCAGGAGCGCCTCCCACGTGGCCAACGGCCCCGGCAGCCGCTCGTCCGGCCGCCACTCCGGGAAGTGCACCACCCCGGGCTCCTCCAGCACCAGCCCGTCGAAGAAGCGCTCGACCTCCTCCCGCGACCGGAAGTAGCCCGTCCCCATCGTCGCGTGCAGCATGGCTTCCAGCGCCTGGGCCTGCGGGCTGACCGAGGCCAGCATGTTGGACGCCGCCAGGTAGCTCCCGGGCGCCAGCGCGTCCATGTACCGCTTGACCAGCCCGTGCGGATCGTCCCTGTCGGGGAACAGGTGCAGCAGCCCGATCGCCATCAGCCCGACGGGCTGCGAGAGGTCGATGAGCCGCGTCAGTCTCGGATGGCGCAGCACGGCCGCCGCGTCTCTGGCGTCCTCGGTGATCGCCAGCGCGTTCTCGTTCCCGTTCAGGATCGCCCGCGCGTGCGGCTCGACCATGGGGTCGGAGTCGACGTACACGACCCGCACGGAGGGGTCGGCGAACTGGGCGACCTCGTGGGTGTTCTCGATCGTGGGCAGCCCGGACCCCAGGTCGATGATCTGCCGGATCCCGGCCTCGCGGACGAAGAAGTCGACGACCCGGCCGACGAACGCGCGGTTGCACCAGACGAGGTTCACCACGTCGGGCACCGCCTCTTTCAGGCGGCGGGCGATGGCCCGGTCGGCGGCGAAGTTCTCGGTGCCGCCCAGGAGGGCGTCGTGCACGCGCGCGACACTCGGCGTGGTGCTGTCCACGCCGGGAGGCGCCCACTCGGACCCGAGAGTCACCTGTCCCCTTTCACCTCATCTGTGACGCGGATGTTATCCGCTAGCTGGCCATTCCGAAACTGCTGGCCACCTCGGCGGGGCGCCGCCGGGGAGCCAGCAGGCGCTTGAGCGCGGGGGCCAGCGGCCGTTCGACGAAGCGGTGCACGCCGTAGGCCGCCACGCACATCACCGCGATGAGCCCGAAGAGCAGAACGTACTTGTCGACCGCGCCGCCGATCCTGTTGAACACGATGAAGCCGACGTGCGCGTGCAGCAGGTACAGCGGGTACGTGAGCGCGCCCGCGGTGGCCAGCCACGGCCTGGCCAGCGGCCCGGTCACCCGGAGCGCGACCAGCGTCATGACCGCGAAGAGGGCCACGACCACCAGCACGATGACCACGGGGCGGTATTCGACCGAATAGCGCTCCCCCACCGCGGCCGCGTAGCCGAGGGCGCGGTAGACGGCGTTCCCCAGGCAGAGCGGGACCAGGACCAGCACCTGCCTGCTGGGCCCGAACTTGTAGAGCATGAACAGCGCCATCCCCGCGATGAAGTAGTGCGCGAACTCCGACTGCACCAGCAGATCGGCCATCCGCGGCAGCACCCCCGCCTCGACCGCGAGCGTCAGCCCGAGCCAGGCCCACAGCCCCGCCAGCACCCGGCCCTTGGTCATCCCGATCCACGCGAACACCAGGATGAGCAGGTAGAACCGCATCTCCGCCCACAGCGTCCAGTAGACGACGTCGACGTTCGCCACGTCCGGCACCGCCTGGAACATCGTGAGGTTGGCCAGCACCTGCCCGAAGGAGACGGAGAAGATCCCGGCCCCCAGCGTCACCGTGACCAGGGTGGTGACGGCGAGGCCCACCCAGTACGCCGGGTAGAGCCTGATCACCCGGGACACCACGAACTCGCGCGGGCTCCTGCCCCAAGCGCTCATCAGCACGACGAAACCGCTGATCATGAAGAACAGGTCCACACCCAGGTAGCCGTATTTGGACCAGGCGCTCTCGGCCGCGAAGGCGACCGGGCTGGTGCCACCGACCCGCCCCGAGAACGTGTAGTGGAAGAACACCACGCACAACGCCGCCAGCAATCGGAGCCCGTCGAGTTCGTACAGCCGATTCTTCATGTGATTCGCCCCCTTCGTCATGAGGAGGGTCGCCCAGCCGCCTTGACGGCTCATTGACAGCCGCTATACGAGAGCGCGGTGTTTAGCGGCCAAGTGTTTAGCGGCCACAGACGGGGTAGCGGAGGGCCTGCCCGAGAAAAGACGAAAGACGGAGAGAGGATGAGCCATGGAGCTCTGGGACTATCAGCCTGACGTCTACAATCGCGGCCAGAGTCTGGACCTCGTGGGTTACCACGTCCAGGCGACGGACGGGAAAATCGGGTCCGTCGATGAGGCCACGTACGAGGTCGGCGAGAGCTACATCATCGTCGACACCGGCCCGTGGATCTTCGGCAAGAAGGTGATGCTCCCCGCGAAGGTCGTCACACGTATCGACCCGCAGGAGCGCAACGTCCACGTCTCGCGTACCAAGGCCGAGATCAAGGACGCGCCCGAGTTCGACGAGGGCAGATTCAAGGAGCCCGAGTACAGGACGCGGCTGGGCGACTACTACGGCCGCTTCCCGCACTGAGCTCCCCGCACGAGACGAGAGCCGCGCCCGACCACGGGCGCGGCTCTCGCCGTCTCACGACCGCCATCTCGGCCGCCGTCGCGACCGCCGACGCGACGACCGTCGCGGCACACGGTCACGGCCAGTGCGGGTCGCCGTTCGCCTTCACCGGCGCCTCCAGCACGGCCAGGCGTTCGAGCAGCGTGATGAACGTCGTGGCGTACGGCGATCCGGCGACCACGGCGGCCGCCCGGGGCCAGTCGACCTGCTCGCGCAGGGCCCGCACCTGGGGCAGCAGCGCCCCGTAGTCGCAGGCGTGCTCCGACAGCGGCAGCAACCACGAGATCACCAGGTCGGTCGCCTCCAGCACAGGCACGATGACCGCCGACGCCGTCATCGGCTCGGCCCGGTCGAGAAGCTCGTCCGTGATCGGCTGGTCGGACACCCGGAAGATCAGATCGACCAGCCGGTCCTCGTCGAATGCCTTGACCAGCCAGTCCTCCGGCGGTTTGGCGGTCTTGAAGCCGATCCCCCGCAGGGCCTCCAGCGCGGCCGGCACGTCATGTTCGGTCAGCACGAAATCGACATCGTGCAGCGAAGGGGCCGCGCCCCTGGCATAGGCCGCACAGCCGCCCGCCAGGGCGAACTTCACCCCCGCGTCCTTCAACCCGGAGCTGGCACGCTTGAGTGTGTCGAGGATGGCATCAGTGACCGCATGACTATGGCTGCCCATGGGATCGGGCTACCCGGACGATCGACAAGTAGGCGTTACCCCGCGCAGCCGAGTAGAGGCGGAAGCCGAGGGTAGCGCCTGCCCCTATGACCGACTTCCTGGAGCAGACAGAACGGGACTACGAAGGCGAGCACGACCGGCCGCTCGGCACGTACGCACGGATCATGGCCGTCTACGGCGGCGCGGTGGCAACGGCGGTGGCGGCCGCCGCGCTCACCGGGCGACGGCCGCCGGAGCACGTCGGGTTCATGGACGTGGCGCTGATGGCCGCCTGCACGCACAAGGTGGCGCGGCTGATCGCCAAGGATCCGGTGACCAGCCCCATACGGGCGCCCTTCACCCGCTACGAGGGAGTGAGCGGGCCCGCCGAGCTGAAGGAGACGCCCCGCAACACGATCGGCGAACTGCTCGGCTGCCCGTTCTGCATCGCCCAGTGGGCGGCGACGGTGTACGCGGCCGGGATGGTCTTCGCGCCCCAGTTCACCCGGCTGGCGGGTGCGACGATGACAGCGGTCGCCGTCGCCGACTGGCTCCAGCTGGGCTACGCCAAGCTCATCAAGGCGACCGATTAACGAGCCCCTTCGCAGGCCAAGAAATTGGCTTATACACCTTTCTACCTGGTGGTTCGGAGAAAAGCATGTTAAAGCCGATGACGTGAGGGCAGAGGCGGCTCATGGCTACTTTGCTCTGGATCATCGCCGTCATACTCGTCATCTCCGGGATCTATGTGATCCTGGCCCGGCGCGACCTTCTCTGGGGAATCGTACTCATCGTACTCGGCTTCCTGGTGGGTCCCGGTGGTGTCAGCATCTTCAATGTGTAAGGGGCGGGACGCCCCGTCACACCGTCCCCTCCACTGGGCCGGTCCTCGAGTCCGGCCCAGTGGACTGTCCACTCTTTGCTGAAATATCGCAACGTATGCACCTCTTTCCCGCCCTCTGCTAGGGAATGGGAAGGATGTGAGCAACTACCCGCCGTTCGGCGGCCGCTACGACTGTGGCGCGGCGGCCGCCGGGATTCGCGAGCTGCTGACGCGGCTACGTCGCCGGATGCGTAACGAGGCGATCGTCGACGAGGCCACCGCCCGGCTGGCGATACGGCTGAACGTCAGGCCCGCGGAAGCCGCCGACGAGCTGTCACGGATGGCGCACGACAGCGGGATCTCGCTCGTCGAGGTCGCCATGGGGGTCGATCGGCCGCCCGACAAGCCCGTCGAGCCGCCGAAACTGCCCGGCTGGGTCATCGGAGTCCTCGAAAGCGTGCACGTCCCGGCGTGTTTCCTCACCCCCGTACGCGACGCCACGGGCCGCGTCGTGGACTTCCTGATCGCGGCCGCCAACCAGCAGGCCGGCGAGCCGGCCGATCGGACGCCCGAGGAGCTGCGCGGGCGCCGCCTCATCGAGACCAGTCCCGGCGCGGCCGGCTCGGGGCTGTTCGACGACCTCCTGCACGTCCTGGAGACCGGTGAGACGCTGCACCGGGGGCCGCTGGAGTTCGTCGAGGCGCGGGACCACATGCTCTGGCCGGCCACGATGACCGTCCGCGCGGTGCGCATGGACAACGGCCTGCTGGTCACCTGGCGCCCGCTGGACGATGAGGAAGTGCTGGTCGCCGGCTGGGAACGGGCGCAGCGGCTGGCCGAGCTGGGCTGGGGCGAATGGAACCTGGCCACCGAGCGGACGCTGTGGACGCCGCAGATGTACGAGATGTTCGGCAGGGAGCACGGCGAAGGACCGCTGCCCCTGGAAGAGCTGCCCCTCGTGGTGGTGCCCGAGGACCTGTCCATCGTGGACGACCAGTTGCGCACACTCCTGGAGCACAGCGAGGCGGTCGAGACGGAGTTCCGCATCCAGCACCGGCATGGGTTGCGGCATCTCAGCGTGGTCAGCGAACCGGTCCTGGACACCGACGGGCTGCCCATCAAGGTGCGCTTCCTCGTCCAGGACGTGACCAAGAACCGGCGCAGGGAGCGGGCCCTGGCCGTCGCCCACGCGCAGGCCTCCCGGCAGCGGGAGCGGGCCGAGGAGGAGCACCGCGTCGCCGTCCAGCTCCAGAACACGATCCTGCCGGTACGCCGGGGGCTGATGCAGTTGCCCGGCCTGTCCATCGGGGTGCGCTACCTGCCCGGCGAGGAGCTGGCCCGGCTGGGCGGCGACTGGTTCAAGGCCCGTCCCATCCCCGACGGCAGGGTGCTGCTGGCGATCGGCGACGCGATGGGCCACGGTCTGGCGGCGGCGAGCCTGATGCTGCAGATGCGCTCGGCGCTGGCCGGCCTGGCCTACACGCACGCGCCCGCCAACCAGCTCACCACCTGGCTGAACGACCTGCTCGTCCACTCCAACGAGGGTGTGACCGTCACCGGCACCGCGATCATCGGCCACTTCGACC
Source organism: Nonomuraea sp. CA-143628 (assembly GCF_050942315.1). Taxonomy (NCBI): domain Bacteria; kingdom Bacillati; phylum Actinomycetota; class Actinomycetes; order Streptosporangiales; family Streptosporangiaceae; genus Nonomuraea; species Nonomuraea sp. CA-143628. Next base: position 2,588,868 of record NZ_CP192072.1, on the reverse strand, counting down.
CCATGGACCGCACGCTGACCTGGACGAACGCCGGCCATCCGCCGCCGATCCTGGTCAGGAACGGCCACGCCGAGCTGCTCGAAGGCGTGCCCGGCACCATGCTGGGCGCCTTCGAGGCCGCCCAGTACGGCCTGGCCACCACACAGCTGGAGGCCGACGACACCCTGGTGCTCTACACCGACGGCGTCATCGAACGGCGCAGCCATGACCTCGACGCCGGGATCGCCGCCCTCGCCCAGGCCGGGAGCCAGTGCGTCGGCGACGACCCGGAGAAGATGATCGACTGCGTGCTGTCGCACCTGGGCGGCCGGGCCTCGGACGACGACGTCTGCATCGTCGCCGCCCGCATCCTGTGATCGATGAGGCCTCGGGTCAGCCGACCGCATCCTGTGCTCGATGAGGCCTCGGGTCAGTCGCAGTCGTCGAGGCAGTAGACCCCGTACGCCCTGCCGAGCACCGGCAGGGCCACGTTGCGGACCCTGATCCCGCCCGGCGTCATGCCCTTCTCGGTGCCCTTGTGCGCGTGCCCGTGCACGAAGAGGTCCGCCCCGGCGGTGTCGACCGCCTCGGCCAGCAGGTAGCTACCGAGAAACGGGTAGATCTCGGGCGGCTCGCCCTCCAGCGTCTCCTTGATCGGCGAGTAGTGCGACAGCACCAGGCGATGGTCGGCCTGAACCTCCTTCAGCGCCACCTTCCACGCCTCGGCGATGTGCCGGGTGTGCGCCACGAAGTTCTTGATCTCCCGCTCACCGAACTCGCTCGCGCTCTTGCCCGCGAACCCGCCGCCGAAGCCCTTGCCGCCGACCACCCCCAGCTTCGTCTCGCCGCACTGGAGCACGGCGCCGTCGTCGTCGAGCACCGTCACCCCGGCGTCGCGGAGCTCAGAAGCGATCTCGTACTGCTGGTCGGAGTGGTAGTCGTGGTTGCCGAGCACGGCGACGACGGTGACGGGCAGGTCGCGGAACTCGTCGGCGACCACCCGGCCCTCCGCCAGCGTGCCGTGGCGGGTCAGGTCGCCCGCCAGCATCAGCACGTCGGCGCGCTCCTCGATGCCCTCCAGATGTTTCCGGTAGTGGCCACGGCTGTCCTCGCCCAGGTGAACATCCCCCACGGCCGCTATACGCAGGTCAGTCAAGGTGCTCATCCTCTCCGGGCTCGGTGATTTCCACGATCTTGATCTCGTTGTGCAGGTGGAGGGCCGGCGCCGTCTCGTGGGCCACCGCCCCGAGCCGTTCGCGCTGTTCGGCGCCGTCCACCTGGCCGCGCAGGAACAGCTGATCGCCTCTGATGTCGACCCGGATGCCGAGCTCGTGCGTGCGCGCATCCTCGGCCAGCGCCCGCTGGACCCTGGCCGCGACGTACTGCGGAGCTTCCATCGCAACTTCCTCCTTCTCCAGACGCCGCATGCCCGGAGGAAAACCACTCAAACGGCGCGTACCAGGCTGATGACCGCCCGTTCGACCGGGCCACGCGTGGCCAGCTGGCCGAAGCCGGCGTCGGCGCCGAGCTCGGTCAGCGCTCCCGCGATCGTCTTGCCCCGGTCGTACGCCTCGACCACCCGCGGGTCGACGTAGGACTCGCGGGCGACCGTGGGGGTGTTGCCGAGATACTCGGCCACCTCCTTCATCACCCGCGTGACCGCCCGCTTGCCGGTCCCGGCGTGGGTGGAGACCGCCAGCCCCACGGCGGCCAGCACGGTCGCGTGCCAGGTGCGGAAGTCCTTCGCGGTCACCTCGTAGCCGATCGTCTCGCGCAGGTAGTCGTTGATGTCCTCGCTGCGTACGTCGGCCCAGCCACCGTTGTGCCGGTAACGCAGCAGCTCGCCGTCGGCTCTGAGCCTCTTGAGCGATCTGATCACCGCGCACGCCCCCGGGTCGGCCACCTCGGTCTCGCGGGAGATGTCGCCCTTGGCGGGGTACGAGCAGGTGATCACGTCCTTGCCGCAGGACACGTGCTCCATCTTGAGCGTCGCCAGGCCGTAGGAGTCGCAGCTTTCGCCACCGACCCGGAAGAAGCCGACGTCGAGCAGCCGCGCGGCGGCGGCGAGCACCCGCTGCCTGGTCAGCCCGCGCCCGGAGAGCTGCTTCTCGACGCGTCCACGGAAGGCGGGCAGCCGCTCGGCCAGCTCCAGCACCCGGTCGAACTTCTCCCGGTCCTGCTGCTCACGCCAGTCGTCGTGGTAGCGGTACTGCCTGCGCCCGGCGGCGTCGGTGCCGGCCGCCTGGAGGTGCCCGTCCGGCGAGGCGCAGATCCACACGTCGGTCCAGGCCGGCGGGATGGCCAGCGCCCTGATCCGGCTCAGCGTCCCGGCGTCGCGCACCGTGCCGCCGCCGGGCCGGTGGTAGCTGAACCCGCGACCGCGCCGGCGGCGCGCGATACCCGGCTCGTTCTGGTCGCTCGGCCGTAGTTCAGGCACGCCGGCGCGGCTACCCACGACGTTAAGCGGCAAACGGCGGGGGCAGGTGGGCCATATGCCTGAGAACAGCCATATGCCGGAGAACAACGGTTGGGAAGAGAGCCGGGATGAGCGATCCCACGCGATGGTCCCCGCGACACCGCGCGATGTGGCGCACATCAGGGTGGGCTCCTTCATCTTGATGTTCCTGTTCGCGTTCGCCGTGCTCGGCGTCATCGCCAGGGCCCCGGTGATGACGGGCATCGCGGTCGTGGCGGCGATCGCCACGGTCATTGACATGGTGCTGGCCATCCGGCGGCAGCACCGCGGTAGATCAGGAGAGGCGGGTTGACCTTCATGGCGCCACAGAGTGCCGAGAATCTGACCACCAAGACGGAAATCACCGACGACCTCCGTGGCCGCGTGGTCGTGGTGACGGGCGCGAGCGGCGGCGTGGGCCGCGCCGTGGTGCGCGAACTCGGGACGAAGGGCGCCAAGGTGGCACTGATCGCCCGCGGGACGACCGGCCTGGGCGCCGCCGCCGTGGACGTCGGCGTCGCGGGCGGGAGCGGGCAGGTCTATGAGGCGGACGTGGCCGAGTACGACCAGGTACGTCAGGCGGCCGAGCGCATCGAGGCGGAGATCGGCCCGATCGACGTGTGGATCAACGTGGCGTTCTCCTCGGTGTTCGCCAGGTTCTCCGACGTCTCCCCGGAGGAGTTCGAGCGGACGACCAGGGTCACCTACCTCGGCTACGTCTGGGGCACTCGGGTAGCGCTCGATCTGATGCGGCCCCGCAACAGGGGCGTCATCGTCCAGACCGGCTCGGCCCTGTCGTATCGGGGGATCCCGCTGCAGTCGGCGTACTGCGGGGCCAAGCACGCGATCAAGGGCTTCACCGAGTCTGTACGGGTCGAGCTCCTGGCGGCCCGCAGCAACGTCAAGATCACCATGGTGCAACTGCCGGCGGTCAACACGCCCCAGTTCGACTGGGTGCTCAGCAAACTGCGCCGCCACCCGCAGCCGGTGCCGCCGATCTACCAGCCCGAGGTCGCGGCCCACGGCATCGTGTACGCCGCCGAGCACCCGGAGCGCAAGGAGTACTGGGTCGGCGCCACGACCGCGGCCACCCTGGTCGCGCAGCGGATCGCGCCCGCCCTGGTGGACCGCTACCTGGCGCGGACCGGCGTGGACTCCCAGCAGACGGACGAGAAGCCGCGCAGCGACGCGGCCAACCTCTGGACGCCCGTGGACGACGACCGCGACTACGGCGCGCACGGCAGCTTCGACAAGCGCTCGCACGCCCGCAGCCCGCAGCTCTGGCTGTCGCAGCACCGGCGCGCGGTGCTCCTCACCCTGGCCGCCGCCGCGACGGCGACCGGCCTCGCGGCCCTCGGCCGGGGCGGCAAATCCGGGCGTTAAGCAAGCCAGAGGGGGTAGGCGGCGGGGCAACCACGAGGAGGGACCTGATGCCTGATCGCGATCTGCATTTCCTGTCCGAACTCGCCGCGCAGTTGCGTGTGGACTCCGTACGCGCTTCGGCCGCCGCCGGTTCCGGCCATCCGACCTCGTCGATGTCGGCGGCCGACCTGATGGCGGTGCTGTTCGCGTGCCACTTGCACTATGACTTCCAGAACCCCGGCAACCCCGCCAACGACCATCTCATCTTCTCCAAGGGTCACGCCTCGCCGCTGCTCTACTCGCTGTACAAGGCCGCGGGCGCGATCACCGACGATGAGCTGCTGTCGTTCAGGAAGCGTGGCAGTCGTATGGAGGGCCATCCGACGCCCAAGTTGCCCTGGGTGGACGTCGCCACCGGCTCGCTCGGGCAGGGGTTGCCCATCGGGGTGGGGGTGGCGACGGCCGGGCGGCTGGAGCGCCTGCCGTACCAGGTGTGGGTGCTCTGCGGCGACAGCGAGCTGGCCGAGGGGTCCATTTGGGAGGCCGCCGAGCAGGCGGGTGCCGAGGGGCTGGCGAACCTGACATTGCTCGTGGACATCAACCGGCTGGGCCAGCGCGGCCCGACGCGGCACGGCTGGGACACCGGCGCGTACGCCCGCAGGTTCGGCGCGTTCGGCTGGCACACGATCGAGATCGACGGGCACGACCCAGGACAGATCGACTTCGCGCTGAACGACGCCTGCAACACCCGCCGGCGGCCGACCGTGATCCTCGCCAAGACGCGCAAGGGCGAGGGCGTCCTGGAGGTGGAGAACCGCGAGGGCGCCCACGGCAAGGCGCTCAAGGACCCGGACAAGGCCATCGGGGAGCTGGGCGGCGTACGGGACGTGCGGGTCGAGGTGCGGCCGCCCGAGCCCAACGGGGAGCCGTTCCGCTTCCACAACGGACAGCTGGCACTGCCCGCGTACAAGACCGGCGACGAGGTCGCCACCAGGGACGGGTTCGGCGCGGCGCTGGTCGCGCTGGGCGCGGCCCGTGGCGAGGTGGTCGTGGTCGACGGCGAGGTGGCCGACTCGACCAGGACCGAGGACTTCGCCAAGGAGTTCCCCGAGCGCTTCATCGAGTGCTACATCGCCGAGCAGCAGCTTGTCGCGATGGCGATCGGCCTTCAGGTGCGCGGCTGGATCCCCTACGCCGCCACCTTCGCGGCCTTCCTGACCAGGGCGTACGACTTCATCAGGATGGCCGGGGTGAGCCACGCCTCGATCAGGCTGGTCGGCTCGCACTCCGGCGTGTCGATCGGCGAGGACGGCCCGTCGCAGATGGGGCTGGAGGACCTGGCCATGATGCGCGCGGTGTACGGCAGCACGGTGCTCTACCCGTGCGACGCCAACCAGGCCGCCGCGCTGACGGCCGCGATGGCCGACATCTCAGGGGTGTCGTACCTGCGTACCACCCGTGGCGACCTGCCGGTGATCTACGAGCCGGGCGAGCGCTTCCCCGTGGGCGGCTCGTCCGTGCTACGGCAGTCGGCGGCGGATCGGGCCACGATCGTGGCGGCCGGGATCACCGTGCACGAGGCGCTCGCGGCGGCCGACGAGCTGAGCCGCGAGGGGATCCCCGTGGGCGTGCTCGACATGTACTCGATCAAGCCGATCGACACGGCCACGCTGATGGAGGCGGCCACCACCACCGGCACCCTCATCACGGTGGAGGACCACCGGCCGGAGGGCGGGCTGGGTGACGCCGTGCAGGACGCCGTCAGCGAGCTCGGGCCGCGCGTGGTGAAGCTGGCGGTACGGGAGCTGCCCGGGTCTGCGACGCCGCGGGAGCAGCTGGCAGACGCCCGCATAGACCGCCACGCGATAGCCGAGGCGGTCAAGCGGGTGCTGTGAGAGGGGTCGGGGGGGTCAGCCGGCCCGCCGGCTGACCTTCTGGATTTACAGGGGCGGCTCGTCATAGCGGCGACGTTCCTCGTACACATGGGTCCGGCGAGCCTCGGGCTCCTCGTAGACGTCGTGACGGACCACCGGCTCGTCGATGGGGGCCACGGCCCTGCGGGTCACGCTGATCCGGTAGATCCCGAACAGCAGGCCGACCACACCACCGAGCATGAGGATGACGCCGACCACGTTGATGTCGATACCGGCAAGGTCGAATTCGACGGCCCAGGTGAGAATCGCACCGAGCATGATGAGGATGATGCTTCCGGCGATGGTCATGTTTTTTACCTCCTTGACAAGAGGAACCTCTATCCCCATGTCGAAAAACAAACCAGCGGTCATGGCCGGGTCGGGTTTGCCCCTGCTGACCAGGCTTGATAGTGAGGGGGGATGTTCGCTGAAAAGCCCACCCTCCAGGGCGATCGAGTGACCCTGCGCCCGGTCGGCCCCGAATACGCCCACGATCTGTTCGAGCTGGTCACCGACCCCGAGGTGCGGCGGCTGACCGGCTCGCACGGCGAGTTCGACCGGGAGGCCAGCCGCCACTGGTACGCGACGAGGAGTCAGCACGCCGACCGTCTCGACCTGGCGATCATCGCGGAAGGCGGCTTCGTGGGCGAGATCGTGCTCAACGAGCTCGACGCGGGCAACCTCGCGTGCAGCATGCGGATCGCGCTGATCGGCGCTCGCGCGTTCGGCAAGGGCTACGGCACGGAGGCCATCGAGCTGCTGCTCGGCCATGCCTTCACGACGACGCCGCTGCATCGGATCGGCCTGGAGGTCTTCGCCTTCAACGACCGCGCCAGGCACGTCTACAAGAAGGTGGGATTCGTCGAGGAGGGCGTGCAACGTGACGCGCTGCTCTGGGACGGGGAGTGGCATGATGCCATCACCATGTCGGTGCTGCGGACCGAATGGCGGCCAAGATCAGAAAGCCTGACATAATGATCATGACGCACGGGTCCTCCGGGGCGCGCGGGGGACCTGTGACGTCTTGCAACCAAATCACGATTTCGTGCATCTAAGCAGCAGTGACGATGCGCTTGGTGCCCGGTGACCCCGAGAGACTTGGCGGCTACTGGCTGGCCGGGCGGCTTGGCGCGGGCGGGCGCGGGGTGGTCTACGACGCCTACAACGACGAAGGCCGCCGGTTCGCGATCAAGGTGCCTCGGGGCGAGGTCACCAGACAGCTCGCCGAGGCCGTCGGCCTGATCAAGCCGCGCCACCTGGCCCGGGTGGTCGGCGTCGGGCTCGACAGCGAGAGCCCCTACATCGTCAGCGAGTTCGCCGACGGGCCCGATCTGCGGCAGGCGGTGGCCGTCCACGGGCCGTACGCGGGTGACGAGCTGCTCGCGCTCGCGCTCGCCCTGGCGACCGCGCTCAGGACGCTGCACGAGGCGGGCATCACCCACCGCGACCTGAAGCCCGAGAACGTGCTGCTGGCCCCCGACGGCCCGCGAGTGATCGACTACGGCATGGCGGCCGGCGACCCGATCGGCAGGCGGCACACCTACCTGGCGCCCGAGGTACTCACCGGGCAGCGGGCCGGGACGGCGGCCGACGTGTTCGCCTGGGGCGCGGTCGTGCTCTACGCGGCCACCGGCCGCGACCCGTTCCAGGGCGAGAGCCTCGGCGCGATCATGCACCGGCTGCTGACCGTCGACCCGGATCTCGGCGAGCTGCCGCCGCGGCTGCGCGACCTGGTGGGGCGCGCCCTGGCGAAGAACCCGGCCGACCGGCCCTCCGCCGAGGAGCTGCCGGCGCGCGGTCCGGCCGAGCTGCGCCGGCCCGGCGGACTGACCGGACCGCGCTCGCTCGGCGAGGTGGCCGAGGAGGTGTACGCCTCACTCACCCCGGCGCAGCAGGGCGAACTGCCCGGCCTGCTGCTGCGCCTGCTGGACGGCGAGGAGGTCAAGGACGACGGCGACGAGGGGAGCGTGCTCACCCGCCTGGTCGCCGCCGGCCTGCTGGTACGGCTCAGCGTCCGGGTCGAGCCCGTCACGACCGAGGTGGGCAAGCTGGTGGCGATCAGCGACGACCGGGTCGCCCCGGCCAGCGCCGCGCTCTTCCGCGCCTGGCCCCGGCTGCGCGACTGGGCGGCGCACGACGCGGCGACCCGCCGCTCGGGCGACGCGGCGACCCGCCGCTCAGGCGGCGTGCCGACCCGCCGCTCAGGCGACGCGCCGGCCCGGCGGGCGAACGGCCCGGCGGCCCGGCGGGCGGCCGCCGCTCGCGAAGACGACGCGCTCCGGGCCAGCCCCGTCTTGAGGCCGGGCCCCATCTCGATGCCGGACCTCACCTCGATGGCCGACCTCACCTCGATGTACGTCGGCCACCGCGCCATGCTGACCGACCTGCGGCGGCTCGCCGAGCTGCTGACCGGGCCCGCCGAGCTCGGCGCGGCCAAGGGCAGGGCGGTGCGCGGCTTCACGGCCTCGCTGCTCACCCAGGTCGACCACCACCACGCCAACGAGCGCGAACTGCTGTGGCCGGCCATCGAGCGCGCGGCGGGCCAGTCCGTCGACCTGACCGGCTACACCACGGGCCACCCGGCGTTCGGCCCGCTGCTGGAGCGCTGCCGCGCCGCGCTGAGCGGCGATCCGGGCGCGCTCGGCCGGGAGCTGGGCGAGTTGCTGGAGCCGCTTGAGGAGCACCTCGCCGAGGAGGAGTCCGAGCTGTTCCCGATCGTCTTCAGGTTCGTGCCGTTCGACGCCTATGTACGGGTGGAGCGGCAGGTCACCAGGCGGGCCACGCTCCGCGAACTGGCCTTCACCACTCCGTGGCTGCTCCGCCACGCCACGCCCGAGGAGGCCGCGCTCCTGCTCAAGAGGGCGGGCCGGCCACTGCGCCTGCTGGCGGCCGCCACGAGGCCGGGCTACACCCGGCGCGAGCGTCAGATCTTCGGTTAGCCCGGGCGCCGGGCTAACCGAGCGCTTGGCTGGCCCGGCACTTCACCGGCGCCAGCGTGATGCCGCTCCTGGTCGGCGGGTAGCGTCTTCGGTTCCCTGTGTTTACCTAGGTAAAGCGGACCGGCGGGTAGCCTGTGGGGCGGCCGAACGTCCCCACGGCGGCACCGCGCATCTTCGAACAGCTGGGAGCTCGACTCGATGACCGATCTGGTGACCTTCGGTGAGACCATGGCGCTGTTCGCGGCCCGGCGCACCGGTCCGCTGCGCTTCGCCCGCGACTTCGACCTGGGTGTCGGCGGCGCCGAGTCGAACGTGGCCATCGGTGTCAGCCGCCTGGGTCACAGCGCCACCTGGATCAGCCGGGTCGGGGCCGACGAGTTCGGCGAACTGATCCGCTTCACGCTCCAGGGCGAGGGCGTCGACGTACGGACCGTCACGGATCCGGGGGCGCCAACCGGCCTGATGATCAAGGGCCGGCGGACGGCCGACCTCGTCGACGTCCGCTACTACCGCGCGAGGAGCGCCGCCTCCCGGATCACGCCCGAAGACGTCGACCCAGCCCTCATCCAGGCCGCCCGGGTACTGCACGTCTCCGCGATCACCCCGGCCCTGTCGGCGTCCGCCCGCGAGACCGTACGGCGGTCGATCGCCGTGGCCCGCGCCGCCGGGGTGTTCGTGTCGCTGGACATCAACTACCGCCGGGCGCTGTGGACGCCCGAGGAGGCCGGCGCCTGGCTGCGCGAGACGATCGGCGACGTGGACGTGCTGTTCGCGACCGAGGCGGAGGGCCGGCTGGTCACCGACGTCGAAGGGGGCGTCGACCTGGCCAAGGCGCTCAGCTCGCTCGGTCCCGCCCACGTGCTGGTGAAGTCGGGTGCCAAGGGGGCTCTGGAGTTCTCGGGCGGCTCGGTACGGCAGGCTCAGCCGTACCAGGTGACGGAGGTGGACCCGGTCGGCGCCGGGGACGCGTTCGCGGCCGGGTGGCTGGCCGACTGGCTGGCCGGCGCGGACGCCGACCAGCGGCTGCGCACGGCGTGCGCGGCGGGGGCCTTCGCGGTGACCTCGCAGGGCGACTGGGAGAGCCTGCCCAGCCGGGCCGACCTGAACCTGCTCCAGCGACCCGCCGACGGGGTCAGCCGCTAGCCACCCCACCCCACCCCGGCACGACCGCGCCTGCGCCGGTCGGATTCCTGACCGGCATGCCGTCAGGGCCGCCGGTCGGTCACTCGATCGGTGTGACGTCAGGGCCGCCGGTAGGTCACTTGATCGGTGTGACGTCGAGTCGGCCCTGGTCGCACACGCGGTCGACGACGAACGCGATCTCCGTGTGCGCACGCTCGTCCGGCGGGATGACCATGAGCCGGGCCGCACCCGGGCAGGCGGTCTCGGTGCCGGTCTCCACGACCGTCCAGTGGAGGTCGGCGCGGGCACTGCCGCCAGGCTTGAGCGTCACCTTCGGCCGCGCTCCCGGTGTCCGGCGGACGCGGGTCCGCAGGGCGTCACTCTGCTTGTCGAACATCACCAGCCCCGGATAGCCCTGCAGGGTGCACGCGGCCCGCGACCGGTTGGTGAACACCAGCGGCGCGTTGCGGTTGCCCGCCCCGGCGTCCACCCGGCCCAGGCGCACCTGGAGCTGGGTCGTGGAGCAGCGCTGCGGGGCCGCGGCCGGCTGCGCCATCTCCTGTGCCAGCGCGGGGCCGGCGCCGCCGATCAGCAGCAGCCCGCCCACGAGTGCGGCGGCGATCCTGAACGTCTTCATGGGCTTTTTGACGCGTGCACCACACCAAAAGTTCTAAACCGGACTTTCTGGCATTCGCGCCGGTATTGCCGCTGGCCGATCAGCCTCCACAGGACACGGGCGGCCATCGGCATCAGGCGGAGAAAGGCCTCGCGCTCCCATGGCGTGGCGTCCTCCAGCAGCGCGCCCAGGTTGACCAGCAGCCGGTCCTTGGGCAGCTGGGCGCGGGCGTACTCCGAGAGTGTGTCCCATTCGGCCTTGGTCAGGTGCGCGGCCACGAGTGGCAGGATGCGCTCCTCCTCCTGGTCGAGGTGGACCAGCAGCTCGTCGTGGAGCAGCGTCAGCGTGTCGGCGAGCCGGTCCCTCCGGTCGGCGTCGGCCTCGGCCCGCCAGGCGGGCAGCAGCTCCTCCAGCACGGAGATGTGGCCGGCGACGCGCTCGTGCTGCTCCTCCATCGTGCGGATGAGGGCGCCCTCCAGCCGTACGCGGCGCAGGAGCACCGGCCAGAGCAGCTTGTCCTCGGCCTCATGGTGGTGGTGCAGGCCTGCCAGGATCTCGCCCAAGTACGCGGCCAGCGTGGCGGCCCGCTCGGTGTCGCCGGGGGCCACCTGCCGGATCAGCTCGGGGGCCAGCCTGAACTCGCGGCGGAACACGCGGTGGACGACCACCATCTCCCAGATGGCAGGGGCGTTGTCAGTAGTCACCAGGACAGGATGGCGGAGACCGATTGTCATACGATTGTCCGCTGATGCAAGCCTTAGCACCTGCCCTGCTGCTACAGCAGACCGGCGGCCGCCAGGTGCTTGCCGATGCGGCCGGTCTCCTCGTCGTTCAGCGGGACCTGTGGGAGCGCGGTGGCCGGGTGGTCGATGACGCCGCGCAGGTGCAGCGCGGCCTTGAAGGCGCCGAGTCCCGACGAGCTGCCGCCCATCCGGCCGCCACCGACCGTGACGATCTCGAACAGCCGTACCAGCCGCTCCTGCTCCAGCCGGGCCGCCTCCCAGTCGCCCCGGCGCGCCGCCTGGTAGAGCCGTACGTACCCGTGGGGATCCACGTTGCCCAGACCGGGCACCACCCCGTCGGCGCCCATCCACAGGGCGGAGTCCACCGTCACCTCGGACCCGGTCAGCACACTGAACGGCGCCTCGCGGCCCAGGATCACCTGCCGCAGACCGCCGTCGTCCCCGCTCGAATCCTTGACCCCGGCCAGCACCCCCTCGGCGGCCAGCCCCAGCAGCAGCTCGGCGGTCAGCTTGGTGTGCACGGCGACCGGCAGGTCATAGGCGTAGACCGGCAATCCGCTCTCGGCGCTGATGGTCCGGAAATGGGTGCGGATCTCGGTGGGATGGGTGCGCGTGTAGAACGGCGCCGTCACCACCAGCCCCGACACCCCGGCCTCGACCGCGACACGCACGTGTTCGAGCACCCGCGGCGTCGTCATGTCGATCACCCCCGCCAGCACCGGCACCCGTCCGCCCACATGACCGACCACGGTGTCGAGCACCACCCGGCGCTGGGCGTCGGGCAGGTAGGCCACCTCCGACGACGACCCGAGCACGAACAGCCCGTCCACCCCGCCGTCGAGCAGGTGGTCCACCAGCCGGATCAGCGACGCGGCGTCCACCTGGCCGTCGGCGGTCATCGGGGTGCACACCGGGGGGATCACACCGGTCAATGTCATGGGCGCTCCTGGATCAGTTCGAGGTCGGTGGCTCCCGCCGCCACCGGGTGGTAGCAGTGGAAGAGGTGGTCGGCGTCGCTGCGCGCCGCGGGCCAGGCCGCGCCGCACTCCTCGTCCGCCCGCCAGCATCGGGTGCGGAACGGGCAGCCGCTCGGCGGCCTGGTGGCCGAGGGCACGGCGCCGACCAGCGGGATCGGGTTGATCGGGGAGATCAGTCCCGGCGTTGCGGAGAACAGCGCCCGCGTGTAGGGGTGCCGGGCGTTCAGGGGTACGGCGTGCGCGGGGGTCTGCTCGACGATCCTGCCCAGGTACATGGTCACCACCCGGTCGCTCATCCGCCGGACGGTCTGGATGTCGTGCGAGACGAACACCAGCGCCAGCCCGAGCCGCTCCTTCAGATCGAGCAGCAGGTTGAGTATCTGCGCCCGTACGGACACGTCAAGGGCGCTGGTCGGCTCGTCGGCGATGAGCAGGTCGGGTTCGAGGGCCAGCGCCCTGGCGATGGCCACGCGCTGCCGCTGCCCGCCGGACAGCTGGCCGGGCAGCAGGTCGGCCGCGCCGGCGGGCAGGCCGACGAGGTCGAGGAGCTCGCGGACGCGGGCGTCCCGCTCGGCCGGGGTGCCGCGCCCGTGCACGTTGAGCGGGTCGCGGAGCACCTTGCTGACGGGCAGCCGCCGGTTGAGCGCCGTGGACGGGTCCTGAAATATCATCCCGACGCTGGATCCGATCAGCCCCCGCCGCTCCGCCTCCTTGAGCGCCCACAGGTCCTTGCCCCGGAAGGTCACGGTGCCCGAGGTCGGCCGTTGCAGGCCCACCAGCACCTTGGCCAGCGTGGACTTGCCGCAGCCCGACTCCCCCACGACGCCGACCGTCTCGCCTGGGCTGACCGAGAGGTTCGCCTCGGTCAGCGCGTAGACGCGGTCCCGCGAAAACAGCCCGCCCGAGCGGGCCTTGTGCACGACGTGCACGTCCTTCAGCTCAAGCATGCTGATCACTCCCCACGAGGACGACAGCGGGATGGTGACACGCCACCGCGTGCCGCTGGGTGTCCCCTTCCAGCGCCGGAGTGTCGGTACGGCACACGTCCGTAGCCATCGGGCACCGGTCGGCGAAGCGGCAGCCGGCCGGGAAGTCCGCCGCCGCAGGGACCACGCCCGGGATCTGCGTCAGCCGTTCGGCCCCCGATTCCAGCGACAGCACCGAGCCGAGCAGCCCGCGCGCGTAGTGGTGAGCGGGCGCGCCGACCAGCGTCGCCGTGGCGCCGGTCTCCACGATCTGCCCGCCGTACATGACGACGACGCGGTCGGTGACGTCGGCGATCAGCGCGAGGTCGTGCGAGACGAGGATCAGCGCGAACCCGAGCTCCGCGCGCAGTTCCAGCAGCAGCTCGATGACCTGCGCCTGTACGGTGACGTCGAGCGCGGTGGTGGGCTCGTCGGCGACGATCAGTTTGGGCTCGCGTGACAGCGCCATCGCGATCAGCACCCGCTGCCGCTGCCCGCCGGACAGCTCGTGCGGGTAGGAGGACAGGGTACGCCTGGCGTCCAGGCCGACCAGTTCGAGCAGTTCGGCCGGTGTCCGGCGGCCACCACGGCGGGTGACCTGCTTGAGCTGGGCCTTGATGGTCATGGCCGGGTTCAGCGACGAGAGCGCGTCCTGGTAGATCATCGCCATCTCGTGACCGAGCAGGCGGCGGCGGGCGCGGCGCGGCAGCGAGAGGAGTTCTTGCTGGTCGAAGCGTACGTGGCCGCTGACGCGGGCGTCGCGGGGCTGCAGGCCCATGATGGTCAGCGCGGTCAGCGACTTGCCGCAGCCGGACTCGCCGACCAGTCCGAGGACCTCGCCCGGACGTACCTCGAAGGCGATGCCGTCGACGATGTCCACGCCTTCTGTGAAGCCGATGCGCAGCCGTTCCACCGCGAGGATCGGCGGGCCCGAGGGCAGGGGGCGGGCCCGTTCGGCCAGTCTGCGGGCGGCCTCGGCCAGTCCCGGCAGCTCGACGACCTCGCCGGAGCCCGGCCGGGCCGCCTCGAACGCGTCGTCCTTCTTGATGGCGGCCTTGCGGGTGGCGGGCGCGGCCCAGGCGTCCGAGATGCCCTCGGAGAGGATGTTCAGGGCCAGCACGGTGATCAGGATGAGCAGGCCGGGGAAGACCGTGGCCCACCAGCCGCCGAGGAGCACCATGTTCTTGCCGTCGGCGATGACGCTGCCCCATGACGGGTTCGGCGGGCGTACTCCGGCGCCGATGAACGACAGCGACGCCTCGAACACGATCACGTCGGCCACCATCACCGTGCAGAACACCAGCACCGGCGCGGCGCAGTTGATGGCGATGTGCCGGATCAGGATGTGCGGGGTGCGGGCGCCGATGATCCGCTCGGCCGCGACGTAGTCCTCGCCGTACTGGGCGAGCACGTTGGCCCGTACGACCCGCGCCACCGAGGGCATGTAGAGGAAGGCCATCGCCATCACCAGCACCGGGATGCTGCCGCCGAACACCGCCACCAGCACCGCGGCCAGCGCGATGCCGGGGAAGGCCATGATCACGTCGAGGAAACGCATGATCGTCTCGTCGACGGCCCGGCGGGAGGTGGCCGCGGCGGCGCCGATGACGGCGCCCACGACCAGGGCCAGGACGGTCGCGCCGAGGCCGATGAGCAACGACCAGCGCGCGCCGTACAGGAGCCTGGACAGGATGTCACGGTTGGCGCTGTCGAGTCCCATCCAGTGGCTCGCGGACGGGCCGCCGCCGGCGACCTCCTGGAAGTACGGCGAGTGCGGCGCGATCACCGGAGCGAGCAGCGCGGCCAGCACGATCACGGCGACGACGCCCACGGCGATCCACGACAGCGGCCGTAGCCGTCTGAGGTTGACGCCCGGCTTGGCGAGGCGTTCGGTCAGTCCACGTCTCATCAGGTGGCGCTCCTGAGCCTGGGGTTGACCAGCAGGTACAGGACGTCGACCAGCAGGTTGACGACCATGAAGCCGACCGCGACGGTCAGCACGACGCCCTGCACGACCGCGGGGTCACCGTCACGCACCGCGTTGATCATGAGCTGGCCCATGCCCGGCAGGCCGTAGATCTGCTCGATGACCACCGCGCCGCCGATCAGGTAGCCGATGCGCAGGCCGAGCACGGTCAGCGGATTGATCAGCGCGTTGCGCAGCACGTTGCGGCCCACCACCACGATCGGCGGCAGCCCGCTGCCGATCGCGGTGCGTACGTAGTCGCGGTCGAGCTCCTCCACCATCGAGGTGCGGATGATCCTGGTGAGCTGGGCCGCGACCGGCAGCGACAGCGACAGCGCGGGCAGCGTCATCGAGCGCAGCCAGCCGCTCGTCGAGTCGGCGGGGTTGATGTAGCCGCCGGTCGGGAACAGCCCCTCCCCCACCGCGAGCCACTGGATCATCAGCAGCGCCAGCCAGAAGGCCGGGGCCGCCACCCCGACCAGGGACACGACGCGGATCACCTGGTCGGGCCAGCGGTCACGGAACAACGCCCCGGTGACGCCGAAGATCAGCGCCAGCACGACCGCGACGAGCAGGCCGAGCAGCGTGAGCTGCAGCGTCAGCGGCAGCGCGGTCGTGACCGATTCGAGCACCGGCTTCTTGGTGAGCACGCTGGTGCCCAGGTCGCCGCGGACCAGGTCGCCGACGAAGCGCAGGTAGCGCAGCGGCAGCGGGTCGAGCAGGCCGTTCTCGACCTGGAACTGGTGGATCTGCTCGGGGGTCGGGTTCGCGCCCTGGAAGTATGCGTACTCCGGCTTGCTGTTGGAGAAGCGCATCACGATGAACACGAACGCGGCGACCCCGAGCACCAGCGGGACCAGGACGAGGATCCGCCGGAGGAGCATTCTGACGATGAAGGCCATGGGCTCAGGTGCGCTTGGCCTGGAGGACGTTGATGCCCGGGTATGCCTGCGCGCGGATCCCGGTCAGCTTCTTCGGGTCCCAGGCGGTCATCAGCTCGGTGTGGACGACGGGGTAGAGCACCGCCTGCTCGGCGATGAGATCCAGATATTTCTGGACCTTCGCGGTCTTGGCCGCCTTGTCGGGCTCTTTGGTGGCCTCGTCCATCTGGGTGAACAGGGCCTTGGCGTCCTTGCTGTCGCCCCAGTGGCTGTACTTCATCCACAGGCCGCCGGACACGAAGTTGTAGCGCATGATCAGGTCGGCGTCCATGCCGAACTGGTTGGGGTTCGAGGCCGCCGCGACCACCTGATAGTCCTGGAACTGGTCCATCTTGGCGAACAGCGCGGCCGTGTCCTGCGGCTCCAGCGTCGTCTTGACGCCGATCGCCTCCCAGGAGGCGGCGATGGTCGGCAGGCAGTCGGCGATCCAGCTCACGTTGACGGCCATCAGGTTGACCGTCAGGTTGGTCACGCCCGCCTCTTTGAGCAGCGCCTTGGCCTTCTCCTGGTCGAAGTCGTAGACGACCGAGGCCCGCTTGTGGTCGGGGTGGCCCTCGTTGAGGAAGGAGCTGGAGGCGGTGCCGTGCCCCTTGAGGGCCACGTCGATCAGCTTCTTCTTGTCGATGGCGTAGTGCAGCGCCTGGCGTACGCGGACGTCGTCGAACGGCTTGGTCCCGGTGTTGAACATCAGGAACATGTGGTTCATCCCCGCGCCGCCCTCGACGCTCAGCCCCTGCTGCTTGAGCTGCTCGACGTTGGCGTACGGGATGTTGTCGGCGATCTGCGCCTCGGCCGAGCCGCCGGAGATCTTCGCGACGCGGGCGGCCGCGTCCACGATCGTCAGCCAGTTCATCTTCTTGGCGGACGCCGGGCGCGGCCCGTTGTAGTCGGCGAAGGCCTCGAAGGTGGTGTTGCTCTTGGGGTTGTGCGCGCTCTGCTTGTACGGCCCCGAGCCGACGGCCTTGCCGGTCTTGGCCTGGTCCCAGGCGCCCGGCTGGCTGAAGACGTGCTTGGGCATGATCTTGGCGATGGTCAGCCTGGGCGCCGCGTCGGGGAAGGCGAACTTGAAGACCAGCTCGACGTTCTTGTCGTCGATCTTCTTCACCTCCTGGAGCCAGGACTTGAAGAAGTTGCCGGTCAGCACGTTGGCCGCCGGGTCGAGGATGCGCTGGAAGGTGAAGACCACGTCGTCGGCGGTCACCGGCTGGCCGTCGTGCCACTTCGCGCCATCGCGGAGGGTGAACTTCCACGAGGTGGCGTTCAGGTCCGTCGGCAGCGCCGTCGCCAGGGCCGGGTACGGCTCGCGGGTGATCGGGTCGGTGTCGAGCAGGCCCTCGTAGACGTGCTGGATGCCGGCCATCGCGAAGGCCGAGGCCGTCTGCGTCGGATCCCAGCTCTGGTCGTTGCCATAGCCGATGACGGCGGTGATCAGGTCCTTGTTGGATCCGGCGCCGACCGAACCGGTCGAGGCCGGGCCACCCGAGCAGGCGGAGAGGGTGGTGGCGATGAACGCCGCCGCACCCGTGGCCCCGCTGTAGCGCAGGAAGTCGCGGCGGCTGAACTCAGAGCTCACGGATGCCTCCTGGGGTTGGTGCGCATTAGGCCGCTTCGTTACGGTCCCAATGTAGAACGTGGGACATCCCATGTCCTATGTTGTGCGTAGGGTGGACGCTATGGGCCGGACCCGGTTGAGGTCAACAGGAGATTTCCGGAATGTTACCTAAGCGCTTACGACGAAGGGATTTTTCATGACCACTGTCCCGCGCCCGCGGCCCAGCCGTGCCGTCGAGGCCCAGGAGGGCGTCAAAGAGCTCATCCTCCGGCGCGGGCTCGTGGCGGGTGATCCCCTGCCCACCGAAACCGAGCTCATGGAAGAGCTCCAGGTCAGCCGCAACTCCGTGCGGGAGGCGCTCAAGGCGCTCCAGGCCGTCGGGATCGTCGACATCCGTCACGGCTTCGGCATGTTCGTCGGCCGGATGTCGCTGGCCGGGCTGGTCGACGAGCTGGCCTTCCACAGCCGCATCACCCTCCAGGACGGCAAGAGCCACCTCACCCACCTCACCGAGATCCGCGAGATCCTGGAGGCCGGCCTGGTCCAGCGGCTCATCGACCTGGGCCCCGAGGCCGACCTGACGCCGGTGGCCGACGTGATGGCCCGCATGGAGAGCGAGGCGCTGGTCGGCGACGTGTCACCGGAGACGGACCGGCTCTTCCACGACCTGCTCTACCGGCCGCTCGGCAACCCGCTGGTCAGCCAGCTGCTCGGGGCGTTCTGGGACGTCTACCACCAGCTGCGCGACCAGCTCGGCACGCCCGACGAGCCCCCGGCCGACGTGGCCAAGCGGCACCGCGACATCTACACGGCCGTGCAGTCCGGTGACAAGACCGCGGCGGTGGCGGCGGTCTTCGCCCACTTCGACGGCGTCCGCAACCGGTTGGCCCGCCTGCACACCCGCTGACCCCCCTTCACCGCCGCATTGTCCCGCTTGGAGGCGGCGATGGCCGCCACCTCTCGTACCGCATTCGCCCGGTTCGACCTACTGGTTGGCAGTGGTTGTGGTGTGGCCATGTTGCAATCGGAACTGTCCCTGTCGGGGGGTTTTCGGTGGTCATACAGAGATGTATGTACGCGGAGGAAACCCGCACCTCGCCACGGAGCAGGTTGGGGTCATTGATGGAACTCGTGGATGACCTCGATCGCCCCAACGATATGAGCATTGAAGTCGTCGAGCTCCTCGGCCGGGACCCAGGAGCGTGACCACCCGCATGATGCTGTCGTCGCCGCCCAGGTCGTGGTCAAGCCAGAGTTCGTCGATGAAGCCGTCGCGGTGTTCCTGAAGCAGTTGGATGCCCTCTTCGCTGGTGCGGGCGACCCGCGAAGTCCGGGGCAGCGGCCGCAGGTCATCGATACCGAGGATGAGGGGCTCCGACATCAGAAGCCTTCGGTGGTCACCATAGGACCGCTGTTGAGGTAGTTGATCAGTGCGGTCCGTGTGGTCGACACAAATTCCTCGGGCACTTCATCGACCGGATGCCACGCGACGTCACCGTGTTTGTGTGGTTCGGCGTTTACGGGGTCGCCGCTCCAAGCGCTGGCGACGAAGACGACAGTGACGAAGCCGTTCGGCGCTTCGACGCCCCAGGAGCAGTGAATCAGACCGGCCACGCGGAGGTCGGCGGGGTCCACGACCAGGCCGGTTTCCTCCTTGAGTTCGCGGACTGCGGTCTGGGTGACGACTTCACCCTTACCCGTCTTACCGACGGGGAGGTCCCAATGGTCGGGGGCGAACTTCGCCTGGCGTCCTCGCCGGATGAGCAGGACCCGCCTCTGCTCCTGATCGTGGACGATGACGGCGGCGACGAGGAGGGTGTGCGCTTCGAGCGCGGGTGGCAGGGCGGTGCCGGGCGTGGGCATGGATGCGATCCTTTCATGCGGCGGTGGCCGCCTGCCGGATGCGCTGTTCCAGCAGGGCTGCTCCGGGGACGCCTCGGCGTTTGTAGACGGCGAGGATCGGATGGATTCCCGCTAGAGCGGTCCTGCTGCGGCCCGATGCCATCCCTTCGGCGAGGTCGAGCGCCTGGCTCCAGGCTCCGATCGCTTCATCGGCTCGTGCTTGAGCGACGAGGCAGTCGCCGAGGTCCATGTGGGTGAGCAGGTGGACGCGCGGGTAGGCGATGGGGTCCCACGAGGTGAAGGCTGCCCGGTGGCGGGCCTCGGTGCCGAGGTGATCGCCGATCTCGGTCAGGGTTCTCGCGGTGTGGGAGTCGACGGTTCCCAAGGCCGGTCCCATGAGCAGCGAGTAAGAGGGCTGGGAATCTCTTTGAGAGCTCAGGGCGTCTTCGGCTGCGAGAAGCGCGCGTGCGGCGCGGGCCTTCTCCCCAAGTGCCGCGCTCGACCTCGCGTGGGTGATGTGCAGGAGCGCCTCGGTCGCGCCGTCGCAACGGCCTTCGGCTCGCTTGAGAGCGGCTTCGATGAGATCTCGGCTGTGGTGGCGTTCCTTCAAGCTGAGCGCCTGGTGGGCGATCGCTCGCATCATCCAGGCGGCGTGGGCGCCGGGGTCGGCCTCGACCGCCAGTTGGAAGCCGGTGAGGTAGTAACGCTGGGCAGCGCCCTCGTGACCGAGGTCGTGGTGCTTCCATCCGAGTAGCCAGGCTAGTTCGGCTGCGGCGCTGAATGCGTCGCGTCGTGTTGCTTCGTCGGCGAAGCGTCCTGACAATGTGGGGGCGACGGTGTCGGAAAGGTAGGCCGCAACGGTAGAAAGCCCGTGTCCTCCACCGAGCCGTTCGTCGGCCGCGCCGAACGCCTTGGTGATCTGCCGGACGACAGCAACCTCAGCCGCACCGACTCGGGCCAGTCCGGTGCGCGCCCGGAGGAGCCTGCTCACCGCCTCGGCATCGTAGTCGAGAGGCATCCTCACTTGGGCGGCGGTGTAGACGGCCGTGGCGAGGTAGCCCTGGTTCTCGACGTCGGTTCTGCCAAGAAGAGTCGCGGTCTCGATGGGCTCAGTACCCTCGAGTGCCGGCGGTTCATCGGTGGAGAAACCAAGTTGCTGTCGGGTCACCTGACGCCCGGCGCGGCGCGAGAGTGCTTCGACCAGGTAGCCGATGGTGCGTTCACCCGGCTCGATGCCCGCCACCCAGTGCGCGATGGCCGACTTGTTGGTGCGCAGCGCTTCGCCGTTCTCCGCAGCGACACGCACGACGGCGCGAGCGACTCCTTCATAGCCCAGACCGGAGGCCGAGATCATCTCCCGCAGCCGGTCATTCGGGGAGCGCTGGCCGGGGGGCCTCGCCATCGGAACTCCCTATGGATAAACCGATTAAACGCTCTGCGACTCCTTCGACCATAGCGGCCCCGTTCATGGAATGGCCACTCTTAGCAGCAACGCCAATCCGGAGCGTGAGAACGCTTCCGTGGAAGGAGCCTACTGATGACCGCTCAGGCCGGCCTCGACGTCGTCACGGGTGTCGAGCGAAAGCACCCGAGGGACCGCGTCCCCGAGATCAACGTCGAGCTGCCCGAGGCGTTCGACCCGCGCTGGAACCGCATCCCCGGCATCACCGTGGACGGCCACCGCGTCACCCTCGACCCCGAGGAGTACTTCTTCAAGTTCACCAACCACACCTGGCTCGTCATCCCCTGGCCGCGGGTACAGCGCGACATGCTCGACGCCCGCGAGACCTCCGACACCTCGCTGGAGCAGATCGCGCTGGACTACATCCGCGCAAACGCCACCCCCACCAGCGACGCCTCGACCGTCCTGCAGATCGGGTACGAGGTATACCGGTACGTCTTCCGCGCCGAGCACCTCGCCGACCTCGGCATGCCCGAGATCACCGAGGACCACCTGAGGATGCTCCGGCAGGCGGGCACGTTCATGGCGCTCAACAAGGTCGAGCTGACCGGCGAGATCTCCAACATCGGCCCGGCCTGGTTCTTCAACTCCACCACCCGCGCGGTGTTCGACCTGACCGACACCGAAGGCGACATGCTGGATGAGGTCTACCACGGCGGCTGGTTCAACGAGGCCCGCCGCCTGGAGCTGGTCCGCGCCCACACTGCCCTGGGCGGACGTCTCGTTCACGGCTGCCAGTCCGTCCCGAACCAGACCGGCGGCGCGGTCGTCCCCTACGGCGCTCCACTGGAGAAGTTCCGGACCGAGCTCGCAACCATGAAGAACAGCTGGATCGCGGCCGTCGAAGCCTGCCGCGTCCCCACCGCTCGATAAGGAAGGCCCAGGACCTTGGACACCATCGAGGTAGACCTTCTGCTAGCCCGGCTGCTGGACGCCCTTGGGCAGGGGCGGGCCGAACGCGAGGAGATCCGCGTCTGGGCACGCTCCGGCGTGGAACGCCTCCATCTGGCCGACGGCACCTCGGTGGTGTTCAAGTACGCCGAAGGCCCCTTCTCCGCCGAGCACCACGCCCTGGACGTCGCCGAGCAAGGGGGTCTGCCCGTCCCGGCACGCCTCGCGGTCGACCACACGCCCGAGCTGTTGGGAATGCTGCTGACCGACCTCGGCCCGGCGACGCGCGCGGTTACCGACGCCGAAGGCGCGGCACTGGCCGTCCGCGTCCACGAAGTCATCGACACCAAGGACCTGCCGTTCATGGATGAACAGAGCCTGGCGGCGATGCCCGAGAAGATTCACGCACGCCTCAACCAGCACAACCGCGCCCGCCATGACCTCGGCGCCCTGATCGGGACGGCGGCTGCTTTGGCGAAGGTGGCCGACGATCGCGCGGCTGGAGCCGAACTCGCGCCGTACGGGCTCTGCCACTCCGAATGGCACTCGACCTCCGTCTACCCCACCGGCACAGAGACGTACCTGCTCGACTTCGCCCGAGCCTTCCGCGGGCCCGGCTTGCTCGACCTGGCCTCCTGGCACGGCACCATCGACGCTCCCGACCCGGCCAAGCTCAGCGAGCTCATCACCTCCTACATCGCGGCCGGCGGCTCCGAGGCGGCGGCGGCCAGCCGAGGCGGCTTGATCGCGGCCCGCTGGGCACTGGGTTGGCACCGTGTCTGGGTCGCCGACTGGTTCACCCACCAACTCGTCATCGGGTGGGCCGAAGGAGCCGAAGACGCATGGATCTCCGCGATCTCCCGCCACCTCACCGAAGCCGCACTCCTCCTCCGCGCCTGACCGTCCGCGGCCGGTTCGAATGGACCCGCGCCAACGGGGTCGGACCCCCTCCGGACGTCTTCGGCGACCTGGCGGGGAAGCGGGTCATCGAACTCGGCTGCGGCAGCGGGCACAATCTCGCCCACCTCGCCGCCTACCATCACGCCGAAGCGGTCGGCGTCGACCACGACCGCCACAAGATCGAGCGCGCCCGTTCCTTCTACGGAGAGCATCCCGGACTTGCCTTCGTCCGTGCCGACGCCACCAGCCACCTCCGCTCCCTCCCGCCTGCCTCCGTCGACCTCTGCCTCTCGATCTTCGGCGCGTTCTCCTTCCTCGAACCCACCGAGCCCGGCCCGCTCCTCACTGCGACCGCTCGCGTCCTTCGACCCGGCGGACGGCTCGCCCTCACCCTGCGCGCCACCGACACCACGGACCTGGTCCTCATCTACACCAGGAGCTGGCCATGCACCTCCTATGCGACATCGACGGCGTCCACATCCCCTTCCCCGGCCCCAACGGCCAGACCCCCACCGGCTTCCGCACCCACCACGTCACCCCCACCGGCTACGGAGACCCGGTCAAGATCTGGCTCAACCCCGCCACCGGCCGCCTCGTCCTCGACCTGGCGACCAGATACGGCCTGACCCCCTTGTGGTGCACCAGCTGGCGCGCCGACGCCGCGCCCCTTATCGGCACTCGCCTCGGCCTGCCGATCTGGGACCACATTGATCTTCCCCGCCTACCCCTCATCACCAGCCACCCCGACGGCTACCTCTGGAAACGCGACACCATCACCGAGCTCTTCACCGATCAGCCGCTCATCTGGATTGACGACGACTTCACGCCCGCCGATCACAGCTGGGCTCGCGACCGTACCGAAGCCGGAGTTCTTACGGTCCTGATCCAGCCGGACCCCTACATCGGGCTGACCATCGCGGACCTCGAAAGGAGTCCTCTCAGCGAGACCGGAGAACGACGCCCGCGCTCACGCAATCGGAGGCACGTCCGCCATGGGGAACCCCTGCCTGACGGCTCGGCTGACACGAAGCCGCTGACATGATCGCCTTCCTCCGGTTGAGCCGCCCCGGATGGGCGAACCCAGGCCCGCAAGGGCCGTAAGCATGGCAGGAGATCCCGATGACCGCGCCCCTCACTTTGCCGTCCGCCCGGTCGTCCGCGATGACGGGCAGACGCATGATCTCCCGGCCGCCGCCCGGCGACCCGGACCCCGACAAGGAAGGCAACATGCACACGACCACGAGCGCCTCGGCGAAGGAATGGCGGGCGTCGGCTCCTCCCAGGGTGCTCCGCTACACCTTTCCGGGTGTGCCCGAGCAGGTCCGCAAGGCACGCAAGCTGGTGGAGAAGCTGTTCACTGGTACCGGCCGCGAGGATGACGCGGGCCTGGTGATCGATGAGCTCGCGAACAACTCGGTGCTCTACACGCGTTCGGGTCAGCCGGGCGGTTGGTTCGGTGTGGAGCTGGCCTTCGGCACCCTGGTGCGGGTCGGGGTCGCTGACCTCGGCGGGGCCGGGTGGCTGATCGGAGCACCCTCCCCCTGCTCGCACCAGCCGACCCCGGACGACGACCTCATCGATCTCGGGGGCCCAGCCGGGCTGGAGGGGCTGGCCGGGGTGGCGCTCGGCGGCCGCGGGCTGGCGATCGTCGCCGAGCTCGCGGTCACTACCGGTGCGTACGGGAGTGAGGCGCTCGGCCATTTCGTGTGGGCTGACCTCGCCCTCCCCGAACCCGCGAAGGAGCCGTCCGGGGAGGTGATGCGGCTGCTGGTGTCTTAGGGGAGGCCCAGCCTGGGCTTAACAGGCTGGCCCTCCTTGAGGGCAAGGATAGGGGCAGGGTCTCATCGCCTTCCCGGACCGGCTCTTCCACGACCTGCTCTACCGCCCGCTCGGCAACCCGCTGGTCAGCCAGCTGCTCGGGGCGTTCTGGGACGTCTACCACCAGCTGCGCGACCAACTCGGCACGCCCGACGAGCCCCCGGCCGACGTGGCCAAGCGGCACCGCGACATCTACACGGCCGTACAGGCCGGTGACAAGACCGCGGCGGTCTTCGCCCACTTCGACGGCGTCCGCAACCGGCTGGCCCGCCTGCACAGCCGCTAATCCTTGCGTCGGCTACTCAGAGGATTCGAAGGCCCGCCAGTCGTCCCGCCAAGCAGCGAACCAGCGGGCGAACCACGGTGACGTCGCCGCCAGCGGCAGGATGTGCTCCACCGTCTCCCGGTGGTATCGCCGCTGGAAGTCCACCGGCACCCGGTGCAGCTCCTGCACGTTGCTCACCCGGTCTGCCAGCTTGACCAGCACGGCCTGCGGCGGCGCTGCCGCCAGCCCCCGCAGGTAGGCCGCCTTCACCGCCGCCTTCGCCGCCGCCCTGTCCTGCCCGGTGGCGGCCACGCCCGGCTTGTCCTGTGGGGCGGCCACCGCGGGCTTGGTCACCCAGGCGACCAGCTCGGCGACGTGCTCTCCGAACCGCTCGGCGATCTCCGCGCGGGTGCACGGGGTGTCCTCGACCACGTCGTGCAGCACGATCGCCACCAGCACGTCCGGGTCGCGCACCCCCGCCCCACGCACCGCGACCTCCAACGCCTCCAGCAGATGCTCCAGGTAGGGCACGCCGGTCGGCCGCAACTGATCCCCGTGCCGCTGTTCGGCGAAGGCCACGGCCTCCTCCAGCACCGCGACCGTCTCCCCCGGCAGCGCCGCGGCCAGCGGTTGCTCGGCGTCCCGCCAGGATTTCCAGCTCGTGAAGATCTCCGTCATGCCTCGGATGCTATCCTTTGGTCAAACGCCTTGGTCGATCGCCCAGGGCGTACGTCCAAACGGAGGAATCCATGCCCGGACCCAAGTCGGCGGACCAGGGCCGCGAGGTGCGCGGGCGGTTGCTGCGCGTGGCCGCGGAGCTGATCGCCGAGCGCGGCTGGTCGGCGGTGAGCACGCGGATGCTCGCCGAGCGCGCCGGCGTGACGCCCGGACTGGTGCACTACCACTTCTCCTCGGTGCACTCGCTGCTCACAGAGGCCGCCATCGGCACCATGCGGGGCCTGGTCGAGGGGGTGGGCCCGCTGCTGGAGCAGGCCGGCACGGCGGAGGAAGCACTGGACCTCATGCTCGCCACGCTGGACGAGCACGACGGCCGCGACCCCATGTCGCTGCTGTTCACCGAGACGTACTTGGCGGCCACCCGCGACGAGACGCTGCGCCGGTCGCTGGCCGAGGTGATCACCGCCTTCCGCGACCGGCTGGCCTCGCGGCTGGCCGCCCAGGGCGTGGCGGCGCCGGACCAGACGGCGGCGGTGGTCGCCGCCGCCATCGACGGCCTCATGCTGCACCGGGCTTTCACTCCCGGACTGACCGCCCCGGCCGTCGCCCCCGTACTCAGACGACTTCTCGACAGAAGGGAACTCACATGAAAGCCGTGATCTGCGGTGCCGGCATCGGCGGGCTGGCTCTGGCCCAGCGCCTCGACACCATCGGCTGGGACGTGGTGGTGCTGGAGCGGTCCCCCGCCCCCCGTACCCAGGGCTACATGATCGACTTCTTCGGCCCCGGATTCGACGCCGCGGAGGCCATGGGCGTACTGCCCCGTCTCCATGAGGTGGGCTACACAGTGACGGAGATGACGTACCGCGACGACGAGGGCCGCCGCCGCGCCGGACTCGGCTTCGACCAGTTCGCCAAGGTCGTGGACGGCCGCCTGATCAGCATCATGCGGCCCGACCTCGAACGATCCCTGCGCGAATATCTCTCCGACCGCGTCGACCTGCGCTACGGCGCCGCGCTCACCGGCGTCGAGAACCACCCGGACGGCGTCCGGGTGACCGTCAACGGCGACACGCTGGAGGCCGACCTCCTGGTGGGCGCCGACGGCATCCACTCGACGGTCCGCGGCCTGGTGTTCAGCGAGGAGCGCGATTTCCTGCGCCACCTCGGCTTCCACACGGCCGCCTGGATCTTCACCGACCCGGAGTTCCGGGCCGAGGTGGCCGGGGGGTTGACGCTGACCGACACGATGACCAGGCAACTCGGCTTCTACGCCCTGCGCGGCGACCAGGTCGCCGTCTTCGCCGTCCACCGCACGGACGAGCGCACCCTGCCCGCCGACCCCCGTGAGCGGGTCCGCCAGGAGTACGCGTCACTGGGCTGGCTCGCCCCTCGCGCGCTGGCCGCCTGCCCGCCCGCGGCGCAGATGTACTACGACCAGGTCGCCCAGGTGGAGCTGCCGCAGTGGAGCCGCGACCGGGTGACGCTCATCGGCGACGCCTGCCAGGCGGTGTCGGTGGTGGCCGGTCAGGGCGCCTCACTCGCGATCGCGGGCGCCTACATCCTCGCCGACCGCCTCTCGGCGGAGCCGTCGATCGAGTCCGCCCTGGCCGAGTACGAACGGGTGCTGCGCCCGGTGGTGGCGGAAAAGCAGGAGGTGGGGCGCAAGGGTGTCCGCTGGTTCGTGCCGGAGACGCGCTGGGACCTGCTGGCCCGCAGAGCCGCCCTCCACCTGGCCCGTCTGCCGCTTCTCGACCGCTTTGTGATGGCAGCGGTGGCGGGGAAGCAGAGCGCCATCATCTCCTAGACATCGGATAGTTCGACGTCTTACTATCCTCTATCAAGATAGTTTGACATCGAATCTGATTTCTGGAGAGCCATGCGTACTCTCATCAACAACGTCCGCGTGTTCGACGGCGAGCGGACCGTCTCCGGCGCCGACGTGCTGATCGACGGCGACCGCATCGGCGAGCCGGGCGGCCCCGCCGACATCGTGCTCGACGGCACCGGGAAGACCCTGCTCCCCGGCCTGATCGACGCGCACGCGCACGTCTTCGAGGGCGACCTCGCCGAGGCGCTGCGGTTCGGCGTCACCACCGAGCTCGACCTGAACAACCTGCCGCCCCTGCTGGCCGAACAGCGCCGGCAGGCCGCCGAGCGCGATGACGTCGCCGACCTGCGCAGCTCCAGCGTCATCGCCACCGCGCCCGGCGGGCACCCGACCCAGATCATGACTCCCGACGTACTGAAGGCCCTGGGCGCGGACGCCACGATCGACACAGTCGCCGACTCCGGCCAGGCCAAGGCGTTCGTGGAGGCCCGGCTGGCGGAGGGCGCCGACTACCTGAAGATCGCGATCGACGACGGCTCCTCGGGCGGCACGCGGCTGCCCGTGCTCAGCCCGGAGCTCGCCGCCGACCTGGTCGAGGCCGCGCACGCCGCCGGGCTCAAGGCCATCGCGCACACGGTCACCGCGCGGGAAGCGATCATCGCCCTGGACGCGGGCGTCGACGGGCTGGCGCACCTCTTCGCCGACACCGATCACGCCATGGTCGAGGAGGTCGCCGCCCGGATCGCCGCGTACGACGCGTTCACCATCAGCACGATCACGTACATCGAGGCCGTCACCGGCGATCCCGGCGGCACGGAGCTCCTGCGGGACGAGCGGGTCGCCTCCCGGATGTCAGAGCGATCGAAGGCCACCTTGAACCGGGAGTTCAGCGACATTCCCCTGCATTCCGCAGGCGCGGCCAACGCCTCGCACGCCGCCCTGGCCCTCTTCCGGGCCGGAGTCCCCCTGCTGGCGGGCACCGACTGCACGCCCTTCGGCCCTCCACACGGCGCCGGCCTGCACCACGAGTTGCTGACGCTCACCGGGGCCGGACTGACGGCCGAGCAGGCGCTCGCGGCGGCCACCAGCGTCCCGGCCCGCTGCTTCGGACTCGCCGACCGCGGCCGGATCGCCCCGGGCCTCCGCGCCGACCTGCTGCTCGTCGACGGCGACCCGACCCGCGACATCACCGCCACACGCGCCATCGCCGACGTGTGGCGCCGCGGGGTGCGGCAGTCTCAAACTCCGGCCTGACCGCCCGGCCACTTCGCGCGGTCGGGGATCAGGAGCTCTGGGCCGTCGAAGCGAGGCATGGGCCGCACTCCAAAGCCGTCAGCTTGCTGCGCCGGGACAGCGTCCGTTACCCGTCCGTAGGCCAGAACTTTGGTGGGGAAATCACTGGGTCGACCAGAAGCAAGCGGCTTGCCGCCGTCGGGTCGACTCCACGAAAAGTGATCAACCGCTGGCCATCACTTTCCGCCAACAAGGCCAGCGCACTGGGAAGCCCAGCGGTGACCGTCGCGATCGCAATGCCCATCCCGACCAGTCCGGGATGCTTGTGCGGGTATTCGATCCGATGCAGCTTGGCGGCGGCGATGGCCGCCACCTCTCGTGGACGCTGCATCCGCCGACCGTCGTTGGTCAAAATGACATCGAACCCCTCGGCGGCCGCCCGCGGGTAGAGACTCTCATCACGCGTTCCCGACCAACCCTCAAGATCGAGCAGATGAGTAATCTCATGGTTCAGAATGAACGCGCCGAGAACCTGGTGGAGGGGTTTGGGGACATTCTCATCCAGCAGCAGCCGCACGCGGTTCCCCGGGGGTTGGTATCTGCTCCGTGAAGCATAGTCATTCATAGCTTTCTGTAGTCGTATATACTCGGAGCGTGAAGCTTTCGGAGTGGGCGCGTCGACAGGGCGTCAGCTACCAGACCGCTTGGCGGTGAGTGAAGAACGGCACGATGCCGGTCCCCGCCCGCCAGGCTCCGTCCGGTACCTGGCTCGTTGACGACGCGCCTGCCGCGGCGCGGGGCCGGGTGGTCGCCTACTGCCGGGTGTCGTCCGCCGACCACAAGCCAGACCTCGACCGGCAGACGGCCCGTGTCGTTGAGGGCGCGAACCTCCTTGGCCTCGCGGTGGGTGAGGTCGTCAAGGAGATCGCCTCCGGGCTGAACGGTCCTCGGCGCAAGCTGCACCGGCTCCTGTCCGACCCGAAGGTCGAGGTGATCGTGGTGGAGCACCGCGACCGGCTGGCCCGCTTCGGAGTCCAGCACCTGGAAACCGCCCTGTCCGCCTCTGGGCGTCGCCTAGTCGTCCTCGATCCAAAGGAGAGCACCGACGACCTGGTGCGCGACATGACCGACGCGCTCACCTCGATGTGCGCCCGCCTGTATGGACAGCAGGCGGCGAGGAAGCGTGCCGAGCGTGCGGTGAAAGCAGCCACCAGCGAGGACGCCGGGTGAGCGAGACGGCCGAACACGCACCGGAGAAGCCGGAGAAGAAGCGGCGCACGTTCGAGCCGCAGCCGGGTTTCGTTGTGCAGGCCTACCGGTTCGCCCTGGACCCGAACAGCATCCAGGAGCAAGCGCTTCGATCGCACTGCGGTGCCGCCCGTGCCGCGTTCAACTGGGCCGTGTCGTGGGTTCGTGCGTCGTGGTCCCAGCGGGCCGCCGAACAGACCTACGGGATCGGCGCCGATGAGCTGACCGAGTGGCGGCCGTGGTCGCTGCCGTCTCTCCGCAAAGCGTTCAACACGGTCAAGCACACTGATCCGCGGTTCGCCGACTGGTGGAGCGAGAACTCCAAGGAGGCCTACAACACGGGCCTGGCCGACGCGGCGGCGGCGTTCGATAACTACGCCAAGTCGAAAAACGGCAAGCGTGCCGGCCGCCGGATGGGCAAGCCCCGGCGCAAGTCCAAGCACAAGGCCAGGCCGGCCTGCCGGTTCACCACCGGCACGATCCGCCTGGAGCCCGACCGCAGGCATGTGACCCTGCCCCGGCTCGGCACGATCCGTACCCACGAGTCCACCCGCAAACTCCAGCGCCGCATCGGTAACGGCAGCGCCCGCATCCTGTCGGCCACCGTCCGGCACGAGCGGGGCCGGTGGCTGGTGTCCTTCCAGGTCGAGGTCAAGCGCGAGACACCACGCGTGACGCGGCCCGATGCCGCTGTGGGCGTTGACCTCGGTGTGAAGCACCTGGCGGTGACGGCCGACAGTCTGGGCGAGATCCGCTACGAGCCGAACCCGGCCCACTACGACATCGCGCTGAAGACTCTCAAGCGCCTGTCCCGTCGCGTCTCCCGCCGCCAGGGCCCGGACCGGCGCACCGGGCAGGCACCGTCGAAGCGGTGGCGCCGCGCCAATGAGCAGCGCAACAAGGTGCACCACCGGGTCGCGAACCTTCGCGCCGACGCCCTGCACAAGCTGACCACCCGCATCACCAGCGAGTACGGCACGGTGGTCGTCGAAGACCTCAACGTCGCCGGGATGCTCAAGAACCGTCGTCTGGCACGGAAGATCGCCGACGCCGGGTTCGGGGAGATCCGGCGCCAGCTCACCTACAAGAGCGGCTGGAACAACGCACGCACCGTGGTCGCGGGCCGCTGGTTTCCCTCCTCCAAGACCTGCTCGGGCTGCGGCGCGGTGAAAGCCAAGCTGCCGCTGCACGTCCGAGTCTTCACCTGCGGCGCCTGCGACCTGGTCATAGACCGGGACGAGAACGCGGCCCGCAACCTCGCCGCCCTCGCGGCGGACCGCACCACTGGTACCGGAGTGGCCGGAGACCAGGGCGCGCCAGCGCCGAAACCTCGTGGAGCCGACCAGAAGACCCGCGCCACCACCCGCAGCCACAAGGCCACGGGTGGGCGGGCAGGTGGCGTGATCCCGCAGCAGCGGAAGGAAACGAGAGACCGTCAACAAGACACCGAGCCCCCAACGCTCCGGTGACACCGTTACGGACCCTCCGGACGGAAACGCCCGGACTGCTGATACCTGACTATGGGATTAGCAACGGTTCATAGCTGTCGACGTAGTCGGCGAAGTCGACCGCGTCGAGCGCCGCTGAGGCGGTCACGCTGGGAAAGTAATCGGAGATCCGCTCGACTGGAACGCCGTCCCGCAGCAATGCGGCGACCTCGTCGTAGGGCACGCGAGTGCCTTCGATCACCGGTATTCCGCCCCTGACGGCAGGATCCACGGTGACGTGATCACGTGGTTGAAGGAGATCCGGGATATGGCGGCCATCGCGGTAGAACGGCCGCAACACATCGATGAGTTCGTGTATGACGACGTTTGCCGTGCGATGCACCAGATCAGTCGCCTGACCGGGTTCCACAAGATAGATGGTCGAGCCATCGGCCACCAACTGATAGGCCGACAAGTGCTCACGCTCCCGCAGATCGGCACGGAGTGTGTCCAGAGCCCGCCGGATCTTCTGCAGGGAGGCGTCGTTACGCAGCTTCATGCAGGTCCGCAACGCCACCACGTCGCGAAACGAGTAGAGAATCGGCCGGGTTTCGGAGATTTCTGGGACGAGCACAGCTCCCCGGCCAGCGCTGGCCTTACGCCAGTGCACAAGCTGGCGAAGCGTGGCACCCGACAACGCCGCTGCGAGCTTAGGGCTGTAGGACATCGGCTTCACCTCCCGTGTTCCGATCGAGAGCTCACCCTTCCCGAGTCATCATCGCAAACATCCCCTCGATCCATGCGGTAAAGCCCCGTCAACAGATCACGATCTTCCCCGGGCTTTTCAGACGCCCCAAGGAAAGCGTCCGCACGCGGCACACCTCGGCCGTTGGCGGATCCGCGCGGCTGTGGGACGGTGTGGGCGTGTCCGACGAACTCCCCCGCATCGCGCTTCCCCAGACCGTGGCCGAGGCGATCGCCGCCGAGCAGGCGGGCCAGGTTCTGCGCTACCTCTTCTTCTGGGGCCACCAGCCGACCCGCGACGGCGGCGTCGGCCCCGGCTGCCTGTCCCAGTGGTGGCCGGTCACGTTCACCGAAGGCGGCCACACCTTCGCCTCTGCCGAGCACTACATGATGGCTCACAAGGCGTGGCTGTTCGACGACCATCAGACCGCCGCCGAGATCCTCGCCGCGGGTCATCCCGGCGAGGCCAAGAAACTCGGCCGGGGCGTGCGCGATTTCGAGGAGGACGTCTGGAACGCCCACCGCTTCGACATCGTGGTCCGCGGCAACCTCGCCAAATTCGCCCAGCACCCCGAGCTGGCCGGCTTCCTGCTCGGCACCCGGAACCGGGTCCTGGTCGAGGCCAGCCCCTATGACCGGATCTGGGGCATCGGCCTGACCGCGAACGACGAGCGCGCCGCCTCCCCGGCGACCTGGCAGGGCCTCAACCTGCTCGGTTTCGGCCTGATGTCCGTCCGGGACGCGCTCGCCGCGACTTCGTAACCACCGAACCTCGCCCGACCCCCGAAGACCTGCGCTGTGATGACGTCCGTCACCACACACGCGGCCGACTAAATCGGAAGCAGCTGATTGTCCAGTTGATGCTTGATCACCATCGGTGACACCTGGAAATGAGCGGCGATCCCATCGAGGTCGTCCTGAATCGCGATCTCAGGAGGGACGCTCAACAACTCACCGATGCCTTGCGCGGGCGCCAGCAGTTCGGCGGCGAAGGCTCGCTCGACCTTCTGACGTTCCGTGTAGGCGGTGGTGACCAGAAAGAGGGGCTCCGACTCCCACAAGTAGTGCCAGAGCGCTCGCGAGAGCGTGAACCGCCGGGAAGCTCCTGGTCGGCCAGGCTCGACGACCGCCAACGGGCCAGAGCCACCGGTTGATCCACCAACGGCCTGTAGCCCTCTGTCCGCTGTGGGCCGGTCGATGCTGTTCACATAGGTAGAGAGATCGAAGACATCCTGGTCGGCGAGTCCCAGAATCCGACGCACCACTCGTGCCTGATTCCAGCCTTTCTCCCACGACCAGTTCCCCGGCGCCGCCCGAGATCGCCGGAGCTCTTCGCGAAGCGTTCTCGCTGCTTCCGCTTCCGGCGCCTGTTCGATCTCAGCTCGTGCGCCGCGGATCCATTCCAGAGCCTGCCCGATGCGGGCAGGTTCCACCGCGTCCAGGAAGTCACCGAGAAGGTCCCCCCGCAATTCAGCCGCGGCTCTCATGATCAGTTGCTGGTACGGCTCGGCCTCGCTGTAAGGGTCGAGACCGAGGCGCGCGGCGGCCAGGCAGAATTCGACCTCATCAGGGTCGGCTCTCTGAATCTCCGCCCACTCTTTTTCCAGCGGCGTATCAGTGACCCCTTGCTCGGCCAGACGAGTAAGGACGGCGGAGATGACGGAGACGAGCTCGCGGTCGACGGAATCGCGGTCGACGAACGCCTCACCGTCCGCCAGGAACCTGATCGGCCTGCCTGATGTCGGGAATCGGTCGCGCTGCCAGATCAGCCGCTTGTGTTCCCCCTCGGGAATGAGCGCCAGGTTGGGCCAGAGGAAACCGTCTCCGATGCCGCGCAACGAATGCCGCCTGAACTGCCGGGAGTCGTAGTGCTCCAGGCCCCACAAATCCAAGCTCCGTGCCGGGCGCGCGTCCGCGCGCAGCAGCCACCAGTTGTAGGCAGCCCACTCCGCGAGCGGGTAAAGGGGGCAGTAGATCGACCGGCGCGAACTACCGGACTCCTGGTCCTCGACCAGCGTGACATGCTCGGCGCCGACAGCGATCTCGATCCGCGCCCAGGTGGCTCGATGCTCGGGCGCCTTGACCGACGGTGCGGCCTCCCACTCCCACCGAATAGCCAACTCCGGAACGGCATTCATTGGTCCTCGCCCTCGCCGACCTCGTAGAGCTTCTCCGGCCACTCACTGCGATCAAGCGGATATCCCTTGTACTGGCCCAGCTCCCGGTTCACCAACCTGGCCTCGTAGACGACATCATCCAATCGACGCCATGCGTACCGTGGAAAATCTCCTTCCCACGGCGCGCCGATGTTCCCGCACGCGATGGTCGTCTTCAGCCAATCCGTGATCTCCACCGGATCAGTGAACTTGGGATCGCATTTGCTGGCATCAGCCCGCAGCCTGGGCTGTCCCGCGAACGAGGGGTAGGACTTGTGCTCACCGCTGCCGACATAGGAGACCCGCTCTGCGAGTTCGTCCAGGCGGACGCCTTCCGGCGGTGTCACCAGGCTACGCGGAAGCGGACGACGGCGTTTGGGGGCACGCATCCACTCAGTATGGCCTCCGTCACTCTTCGTGTCAGGCCAGTTCGAAGTGGTCGCGTACAGCATGGTCATCACGTTAGTTCGCCCGGCTCACACTTCGGGCCCTGGCCCCTCCGGACAACGCCTCGATCACCGAAGACCATGGACAACGTACGGGCTGACCGCCGACGACGAGCGCGCCGCCTCCCCGGCGACCTGGCAGGGCCTCAACCTGCTCGGTTTCGGCCTGATGTCCGTACGGGACGCGCTCGCCGCGACTTCCTAACCGCAGGTCAGCTCATGTGCTTGACCGGCCCTGGGCGACCGCGGCCAGGAAACCGCCGACGAACGCGTCGCCGAGCCCGATGGTCGTGGGCGCGGCGACGTCAAGGTCGAAGCCGGGCAGGCAGCGAACGACCTCGCCCATCCGGTCTTCCAGAGCCGCGGCGAACTCCACCGACTCCGTGCGTCTTGGCCGGTTCCGCATGAGTTCGTACTGGTGCTCTGTGTACCCATCGCCGTGGGAGTAGCGGGTGCTGGCGATCACGATGCCCTCGTTCAGGGGCTCCGCGTACTCGCCGGCTCTCTCGCCGAACGCCGCCGACCAATACTTGGTGTGCACGACCAGGGTCGGCACGGGGATGAGAGCGCGCAGCGATTCGAGGGCGCGGGCCACCTCCGTCACGGAGAGCAGGTCGACGGCGTAGCCCAGGTGCAGTTGCAGCTCGTCTTCGTTCAGTCCGTAGACGTCGATGACTTCCAGAAGCGCGTCGCGGACCAATTGGCTGTGGCCCGGCTCGTGGAATCCGGCGTCCTCGTAATAGACGACCGCCTCGGCCGGCAGCTGTCGCATGTGGTTTCTCAGCGTGGACAGACGCCGGTCGAGTGTCTCCTGGTCCCGTATCGCGTTGAATCCCGAGATCAGAAAGACCCGTGCGTCGCGGAGCAACGAGCCCAGCTCATCACTCAGCAGCATGGACTCGTTCGCCGGGTCGTTGACGTAGATCAATCTGTTCGGGAACGGCGCCCGGATGTCGATGTCGCCCGCTCGAACCCGCAGGTCCTGGTCGTACTGCACGATCAGGTGCGGGTAGAGGGTGTCCTGGTCACCGCTGCAGATGTAGTCGCAGCTGGCCGGCAGCAGGCGGCGGACGATGTCGTTGAGGCTGACCAGGTGCAGGGTGGAGGGTACGCCGAGCCGGCTCATCTCCAGCGCCGCTCGGACGGAGGTGCCGCCCAGAGTCGTCCGTTTGGGGAACCTCCCCGCGAACGCGCTCAGGCATTCGGAGGAGGCGACGAAGTGCTCGCCTCCTCCGCCCTTTTTGAGGTAGGTGAGAATGGAGATGACCAGCTCGCGCTCGTCGGTCACGGTGACCGATGACGTCAGTTCGGCATTGTGGATCTCATACTCGCCGACCAGCCGCTCCAAGACCGCCGAGGACAGCTTGAGCTCGTAGTCGACGCATCCCCCCAAGCCCAGGACCACATGGCTGGCCATGTCAGTAGAGAGATGCCTTGCCGGTCGCTTCGAAGAGGTCGATCTTCTGCGCGGCCACGGCCTTCATCGCCTCGATGCACGGCGGCTGAATGGAGTTCGGCTCACGCAGGCTCTCATCGGCCAGGACTTCGCGCATCTTCATGTGGTACGCGAACTTGATGTCACTGGAGATGTTGATCTTGTTGATGCCGAGCTTGACCGATTCCGCGATCTCCTCGTCGGGGTTGCCCGAGCCGCCGTGCAGCACGAGGGGGATCCTGACCCGGTCCTTGATCTCCTTCAGCAGGTCGAGCTTGAGCTCCGGCTTCAGGTGCTTCGGGTAGATGCCGTGATAGGTGCCGATGGCCACGGCGAGGCTGTCCACCCCGGTCTCCCGTACGAAGGTCACGGCGTCCGCCGGGTCGGTGTAGATGATCGCGTCGCTGCCGTCCTCGGCCTCGTTGTCGGTCTTGCCGATCGTGCCCAGCTCCGCCTCGACCGACAGGCCGACCGCGTGCGCGGTCTCGGTGACCTTCTTGGACAGCGCGATGTTGTCCTCGAAGGACTTCATCGAGGCGTCGATCATCACCGAGGTGAAGCCGATCCGGATCGCGGTCAGCATCTCCTCATAGGTCGCACCGTGGTCCCAGTGAATCGCGATCGGCACGGACGAGCGATGGGCCCGCTGGGTGAACGCGGCGATCACGTCCACTCCGAGGTGCCGCACCTCGTCGGGATGGATCCCGATGATGAGCGGCGCGTTCTTCTCTTCGCTGATGTCCACGATGCCGTTGAACATGGCGTAGTCGCTGATGTTGAAGGCGGGCACCGCGAAGTTGTTCTCGTGCGCGGCGGCCAGGAGCACCTTGCCGGTCGTCAGCATTACTCTATTTCTCCTTTGAATATTGGTTGATTATGCCGCGGGACGGGCATGATGCGTCAGGTCTTGACGGCACCCGAGGTGAGGCCGCCGATGAATCGCCGCTGGAAGATGAGGAACAACAGGAGCACCGGAATGGATCCCAGAATGCTCATGGCCATCATCTGGTTCCACTCGTAGGAGTGCTGGCCCATCAACAGCTGGATGCCGATGGGGACGGTTCGCATGTCGTCGGTACGGGTGAGCGTCAGCGCGAACAGGTATTCGTTCCACGAGATCATGAAGGTGTAGACGCCCACGGCGACCAGCCCGGGAACCGAAATGGGCACCAGGATCCGCCAGAGAGCCGTCCAGCTCGACGCCCCGTCCACCTTGACGGATTCATCCAATTCCCGGGGCAGGGTATTGAAATAAGCGGTCATCATGATGATCGCATAGGGCAAGGTGAAGACCATGTGCGTGAGAATCAACCCCGCATAGGTATTATACAGGCCGAGTCCCACCACGAGACCAAAGTAGGGAATGACGAGTGTGATCGGCGGCACAGCCTGAACACTGACGATCACCACGTTGATGGATCGCTTCAACGGGAAGTCGTAGCGGCTGAATCCATATGCCGCGAGAATCGCCACGAACAATGTCAGCACCGTCACCGACAGCGCGACGATGTAACTGTTGATGAAGAACCGCAACTCGGCCGCGTCGCCCAGGATCTTCATGTAGGCGTCGAACGAGAAGTTGTCGGTGATCAGCCGTGGCGGGACCTGGAAGACTTCCCCATTGGTCTTGAACGACGTCGACAGCATCCACAGGACCGGCAGGCCGGCGAAGAGCGCGCCGACGATCAAGCCTGCGAGCACGGCGATCTTCGCGTAGAGGCGCCGCCTTTGACGGGTGAGCACGGGTGATCACCTCTCCTTTTGCAGGCGTACGTAGAAGACGGCCAGAATCATCGTGAGCAGCAGGACTATGACGGCGGCGGCGGACGCGGTGGCGAACTCGTAACTGCTGAAGGCCTGCTTGTAGGTATAGGTGCTGAGCATCTCGGTCACGTTCAGCGGGCCGCCACCGGTGGTCATCCAGATGAGGGCGAACTGCTGAGAGGTCCAGATGAGATCGAGCACCGCCATGCTCAGGAGCACCGGCTTCAGCTGGGGAAGCGTCACATTGCGGAACTTGCGGTAAGTGGTCGCGCCGTCCACGGAGGCCGCCTCGTACAGAACGGGCGAGATTCCCTGCAACCCGGCGAGGATGCTGATCATGAAGAAGGGGAAGCCGGCCCAGATGTTGATGAAGGTCAACGCCCAGAGCGCCATGTTCGGGTCGGAGAGCCAGCTCACTTCCGCGCGCAGCACGCCGATCGTCGTCAGGACGTAGTTGACCACCCCGGACGGGTCCAGCATGAGCCGCCAGATGACCGCGATCACGGCGACCGTGAACAGCCAGGGCAGGATGTAGACGATGCGGAAGATGGCCTTCGTCACTCCGCCCAGCAACGGCGTGTTGAGCATCGTCGCGAAGGCCAGCCCGAGGCCGAGGTGCGCGACGGTGCTCAGAGTGATGAAGATGAACGTGTTCTTCAGCGCGGCCAGGAAATTGGGATCGGTGAGCACCGTGGTGTAGTTGGCGAGACCGGCGAAGACCGGATTCTGCTCGACGATCACGTTGTCCTTGAACGAATAGCTGACCACCATCGCGATGGGGATGATCATCAGCACAAAGATCAATATCAACGTCGGCGAGAGATAGCCGTACGGGACAACACGCTGTACGGGGAAAGGCCGCGTACTTCTTCGTCGGCCCACAGGGGATTTCGATGCCGATGGTGCGGCTCCCGGGGAGGCCGCCGGATCGAGTTTCGCGGTGTCCATCGATGTCTCCTTGGTTCGGGGCCGCGCCGCACGGTCGGCGCGGCCCACGAAGTGCGGAAGGTCAGAGCACCGGCACCCAGGCCTGTTGCGCCTTGTTGAGGGTGTCGTCGATGCTCTGCTTGCCGGTGAGCAGGAGCTGCAGTTGCTCGTCGAAGCTGCGCATGAGGTCTTCGGCCTTCGGCAGGCCCACGAACTCGTTGGCGGGATAGCCCGCCTTGTAGATGTCGAAGGCCGTCTTGAACAGCGAGTCACTCTTGCTGAAGTCCGGCTCGGCCGTCTTGTTGCCGGGGAAGCCCTTCGCCAGCGTGCTCAGCTCCGCGTTCGCCTTCTTGTCCATCAAGAACTGGACCAGCTTGAACGCCTCGGCCTTGTGCTCCGAGGAGTCGGCGACGCCGATGCCCCAGGACGCGTACGGGATGCCGCGCTTACCGGTGTAGCCGTCCTGGGCCGGGATCGGCACCACCGTGAAGTTCAGCTTGGGATTGTTCTTCTTGATCAGCGTGATGTGAGCCAAGGAATCGATCATCATGCCGACCTGGCCGGTGGAGAACTTCTCCACCTTGTCCTGCTCCTTCATGGTGAGCGATCCGGGAGCGATGACGCCCGCGTCGTTCAGGCTCTTGACGTACTCAACGGTACTCTTGACGCCCTGGCCGGTCAGGTCGGGCTTGCCGTCCTTGGTGAGCATGCTGCCGCCCGATGCCCACAGCCATGACATCACGTCATTCTGAATGCCGTTGGGAACGGCGGTGTCGAGCGGCAGGGCCCAGCCCTTGACGTTGCCGCCGAGCGCGGTGATCTTCTTGGCCGCGTCCAGGAACTCCGTGCGTGTGCTCGGCGGCTTCTTGACCCCCGCCTTCTCGAGCAGATCGTTGTTGACGAACAGGGGGTAGACGAAGTTCACCACGGGGATCATGTAGGTCTTGCCCTTGACCTGGATCTGGCTGGCGAGCTGGCTTGAGTCGTACTTCGCATTCGCCATG
This sequence comes from Nonomuraea sp. CA-143628, assembly GCF_050942315.1. Taxonomy (NCBI): domain Bacteria; kingdom Bacillati; phylum Actinomycetota; class Actinomycetes; order Streptosporangiales; family Streptosporangiaceae; genus Nonomuraea; species Nonomuraea sp. CA-143628. Next base: position 2,549,267 of record NZ_CP192072.1, on the reverse strand, counting down.
AGCTCGGACATGTCGGCGATGGCACCCTGCTTGGCGAAGTCGCTCACCCACGCGCCATCGAGGCCCACGACATCAGGCAACGTCCTCGACGCCGCTCCGGAAACCAGCTGCTGCTTGGTGGACGCGTACGGAGCGCTCAGCAGCTTGACCTTGATGTTCGGGTTCTGGGCGGTGAATTCCGTCATGAGCTTGTCGAACGATCCCGCCGGTAGCTCCGGCGCCCACCACTGCGCGAACTCCAGCGTGACAGGGCCGCCGCTTGATCCCGCGCTGGTTCCCGAGTTGGAACCACATCCCACGGCCGTGGCGCTGAGCACCGCCACCGCCACCACCCCGAGTAGTCGCCGTGTCCGGCCCTGCAACCGGGTGCTGCCTCCGGTCATCGCGACCTCCTTGCTGTACAGGTGTTACCGCTCTTTGCCGGTTTCCGCCACATTAACAACGCGTGACGTCGCCTCACAAGACCTAGCAACAGCAAAGTTCCGCTAGAAACCGCACAGTTCGGCAAAGAAAAGGGAAGAGGCGCACAGTCACAGGTGGATCGCAGCGCCCAGGCCCGTGCGGTAAGCGGCATCTCGCCTGAGAGAAGCAGCACTATGCGGTAGTCTGCAGTTCTAGGACCTGTATCACCCCTCTGTTGCGTTGATCCATGACGCAACTACCGCAGAGATGGGAGGGTCAGTGACCCTTGACGAAGAGGATAGGCAGCGTCGTCTACCCGCAGGACGTAAAGCCCAACTGGCGGCATACGTCGCGGAGACCGGGCAGGTCACGGTCAGCGCGCTCGCGGAGCGCTTCGGCGTCTCCATCGACACGATCCGGCGGGACCTGGACCAGCTGAGCGCCGAAGGCGTCCTGGTCCGCACCTATGGCGGAGCGGTCAGTCAGTCGACCCTCTCCCGGGTCGACCGGGCCGTGGACGTCCGGCTCAAGATGGAGGAACGCGAGAAGGAGAAGATCGCGGTACTCGCCGGGTCGCTGGTGGAAGACGGGTCCATCGTCATGATCAATGGCGGTACGACCACTCTCGCCGTGGCCCGTAACCTGCGTAATCACCGAGACCTGACAGTGGTGACGAACAGCCTGCTCGTACCCCCGGCGCTGCCGTCCTCGGCGATCCGCGACGTGTACGTCGTCGGCGGCGCGGTCCGCCCTCTCACCCTGGCCACCATCGGCCCCGTCAGCTTCCGGGCGTCCGGCGGCAGCGAGCTGGACATCAGCTGCGATCTGGCGTTGATCGGGGTCGGCGCCGTTTCGGCGGCCGCCGGCTACACCACGAGCAACCTCGCCGAGGCGGCGATGATGCGAGAGATGATCTCTCGGGCGGCGCGCGTGGCGATACTGGCGGACTCCTCCAAGTTCGGTCGCCGGCTCTTCGCCCAGGTGGCCGAGCTCGGGGGCGCCGACTACCTGGTCACGGACTCCACCCCACCGCCTGACCTTCTGGAGGCGCTGAAGGAGAACGAGGTAGAGGTGATCACGCCGGAAACCCTCGAAGGCGCCCCCGAAGCCAATCAGGATCCCCAGTAGCCCACAAACACCACTGGCCGTTTCCCATGACGGGAGAACGGCCAGACTCGCTCAGCGGGACCCCGCGTCGAGGAGGGACTCGTTGACCATGTCGCGGAAGTCCGCGACGGTCGCCACGGTGGCCAGCCGGTCCTCCGGGATGGTCACACCGAACTCGAGCTCGACCTTGGTCGTCGCCGCGATCAACACCAGCGAGTCGAAGCCGAGATCACCCAGCGTGGTTCCCGGGTCGTCAGCGGCGAGGTCCGCACCACCGTCCTCCCCCGCCGCCTCGCACAGGATCCGGAGGACAGTCGATACGTCGATGCGGTCCATGGCGCTCCTCGTCTCTGAGTGTGGTCTGACCTGGTCAGTCTGGTCTCGTCAGTCGTCGTCTGAGTGGGATCTGGTCTGGTCTGGTCAGTCGTCGGACGCGGTCAGCACCAGGGCGGAGTGGAAACCCCCCGTGCCGCGGGCGAGGACCAGAGCGCTGCGCCCTGACCATTGCCGGGGCTCCGTGGTCACCAAGTCGATCCCGTAGGCCGGGTCCGGCGCGGTGACGCGTCCGGCAGGGGGCAGCACGCCATCGCGGAAGGCCAGCAGCGCCGCCACGACGTCCACCGGGCCGCCGCCGGAGAACAGCCGGCCCGTGCCGGCCTTCGGCGCCACGACGGGTACGGCGTGCGGCCCGAAGAGCTCGGCGATGGCCGTCGCCTCGGCCAGGTCCAGCGCGCGGGTGCCACCGGCGTCGGCGAACACCGCGTCGATGTCTTCAGGCCTGCGCCGCGCGTCGGCCAGGGCCAGTTGGGCGGCGCGGCGCAGGCCCGAGCCCGTGGCGCCCGGGTCGAACGCCGCGCCGTACCCGGTGACGCGCCCGTACCGCACCGGATGCCGGCGCTGGGGCGCCGCATCGGGTTCGAGCACAAGGATCGCTCCGCCCTCACCGGGCACGTAACCACACGCGTCGGCGCTGAAGGGAAGGTAGGCCCGGTCCGGCCGCGGCTCCCGGCTGATGTCCCGGTTGCCGAGATGGGAGGCATGGCCGTACGGGGAGCGCGAGCTCTCCATACCGCCGGTGATCACCACGGCCGCGCCGGAGCGCACCTGGCGCAACGCGTTCCCTATCGCGTCGAGCCCGCCCGCCTGCTCGCCGACGAAGACGCCGGCCGGGCCGCGCGTCGCGTTCCGGATGGAGATCTGGCCCGCGTTGACCGCGTAGAACCAGGCGAAGGACATGTAGGTGCTGACGTGCTTGGGGCCCTGCCGCCACAGCGACTGGAGCTGCCGCTGGCCGTACTCGAAACCGCCGAACGCGGCCGCGGTGCTGATCGACGCGCCGGCCAGGTCGTCGGGTGTGAGGCCCGCTTCGGCCACCGCCCAGTCGGTCGCCGCCAGGGCGAACTGGGTCATTCGGTCGGTCTGCGCGATCAGGCGGCCCGGCAGGTGAGCCGCGGCGTCGAACCCGTCCACCTCGCCGCCGAGCGGCGCCGGCCATCCGGTGGCGTCGAACCGGCCGATCCGACGGATGCCGAGGTGACCGGCGCGGGTGGCGGCCCAGTACGCGTCGGTTCCGAGCCCGGTGGGCGCGATCACACCCAGTCCGGTGATCAAGGCTCCGGTCACGGCCGCCCCCGCAGCACCATCGCGCTCTGGAACCCGCCGAAGCCGCTGCCCACCGTCATCACGGTACGCAGCGGGGCCTCTCGCGCGGTCAAGGGGACGTAGTCGAGATCCAGCTCAGGGTCGGGCTCGGTGAGGTTGGCGGTCGGCGGGATCGTGCCGTGCTCGATGGCCAGCGCGCTGGCGGCGATCTCGATGGTGCCGATCGCGCCGAGCGAGTGGCCGATCATCGACTTGACCGAGCTGATCGGCACGGAGTACGCGTGCTGACCCAGCGCGCGCTTGATCGCCGCGGTCTCGTGCCGGTCGTTCTGCTGGGTCGCGGTGCCGTGCGCGTTGAGGTAGTCGACCGCGTCCGGCGCGACGCCCGCCGTGGTCAGCGCGGCGTCCATCGCACCCGCGAGCTCGGCGCCGTCGGTACGCAGGCCGGTCATGTGATAGGCGTTGCACATCGCTCCGTAACCGGCGATCTCGGCGTAAATATGCGCCCCGCGTCGCCGGGCCGCTCCGTACTCTTCCAGAACGAGTACGGCGGCGCCCTCGGCGAGCACGAAGCCGCTGCGGTGCCGGTCGAAGGGACGCATCGCGTTGACCGGATCGTCGTTGCGGGGCGAGGTGGCCTTGATCGCGTCGAAGCAGGCGACGGTGATCGGCGAGATCGGCGCGTCGGTCCCGCCGGCCAGCATGATGTCGGCGCTGCCCTCGCGGATCAACCGCCAGGCGTGCCCCACGGAGTCGATGCCGGAGGTGCACCCGGCGGAGACGACGGTCGCCGGGCCCAGGGTGCCGAAGCGGGTGGCCACCTCCGCCGCGAACGAACTCGGGACGAAATAGTCGTACTGGTGCGGCACGACATAGCCGGGATCGACCTCCCATCGCCGGGCCTGGTCGCTGAGCACCACGTACTCGCTCTCCAGGCGCATGGTGCAGCCGACGGCCGTACCGATGCTCACTCCGGCGCGCTCGGCCGAGCCGTCGATGTCGACGCCGCTGTCGGCCACGGCCTCGTCACCGGCCACCAGGAGCAGCTGCGCCGCGCGATCGAGTCGCCTGATCTCCCGCGCGGTCAAGCCCTCCCGCGCCGGATCGAAGTCGCACTCGGCGGCGATCCTGGAGCGAAAGGCGCCGGCGTCGAAGAAACTGATCGGGCGAAATGCCGGGCGCCCGTCGACGAGCCGTTGCCAGAAGGCCTTGCGGCCGGGGGTACCCGGAGCCACAACGCCCATCCCGGTGATCACCACCCGGCGGTCTCGCGTACCCATCAATGCTTCTCCCCTGCCACGAATGCGGGTGCCTCGATGGACTCTGTCGCCGCCTCGTCGAGCGGATATCGGGCCGGAGAAGAACTTTCAGCCCCTACCGCGCCTTTATCGCCCTTCGACACCACGCTGCGACGGTGATCTCCGACCGACAGAGCGGAGAGCCAGATGCCGAACAACCGGACCATTGTCGACCTGAGCTTCTCGATCAGCCACGACATGCTCACCCACCCCTGGATGCCCAAGCCGCGCATCAGCGAGTTCATCAGCCGGGAGCAGTCCGCGGGGTTCCTCGCGCCCGGCGTCACGTTCGCCCTGACCACGGTGGAACTCTGCGGCAACACGGCCACGTACATCGACGCGCCGAGCCAGTTCCACGTCGACGCCGCCGACGTCGCGGGCCTGAGCCTGGAGCGCATGGTGGACGTCCCGATCACGGTGGTCCGGGTGTCCCCCGAGAAACTGCCGGACGGGCGATCGATCGGACCTGACGTGTTCGAGGGGCTCGAGCTGGCCGGCCAGGCCGTCCTGGTGAACACCGGTCATGACCGGCACTGGGGCACCGGCGGGTTCTTCAAGGACTCGCCGTTCCTGACGCAGGACGCGGTGAAGGCGTTGCTCGACGCCGGCCCCGGCATCGTCGGGATCGACAGCCAGAACATCGACAGCGGCACCGACAACAGCAAACCCGCGCAGAACCTCCTGCTCGGCGCGGACATCTACCTGCTGGAGAGCCTGACCCGGCTGGACCGGCTGCCGGACACCGGCGCCAGGCTGACCGTGCTGCCCGCGCCGATCGCGGGAGTCGGGAGCTACCCGGTCCGCGCCATCGCGGTCATCGACCGGTGATCGTGCAGCCCTCTCCGGCGCCGGTCACACCGTCCGGCGCCGACAGCGTCATCGACGTCAGGGACCTGCGGATGCGGTACGGCGACACCGAGGTGCTGGCCGGACTCACCTTCGCGGTACGGCGAGGGGAGGTGGTCGCCCTGCTCGGACCGAACGGCGTCGGCAAGAGCACGACCATCGAGATTCTCGAGGGGTTCCGCTTGCGCTCCGCCGGTCAGGTGTCGGTGCTGGGCGCGGATCCCGTGCACGGCGACCGGCGCTGGCGCGCCGAGATCGGGGTGGTCCTCCAGTCGTGGGCCGATCACGGCAAGTGGCGGGTACGCGAGCTGATCTCCCACCTGGGCACCTACTACGTCCCGTTCGCGCGGGAGTCGATGCCCAGGCCGTGGGACTGTGACGCGTTGCTTGAGCTCGTCGGGCTCACCGACCTGGCCGGGCAGAACCTGCGCCGGCTGACGCAGGGGCAACGCCGGCGCCTCGACGTCGCCATCGGGCTGGTCGGCCGGCCGCAGCTGTTGTTCCTCGACGAGCCGACGGTGGGGTTCGATCCCCGCTCCCGGCACGACTTCCACACGATGATCAAGCAGCTGGTGGAGACGGAGCGGATCACCGTCGTACTCGCCACCCATGATCTCGCCGAGGCCGAGCGGTTGTCGCACCGGATCCTGCTGCTGGCCGGCGGCCAGATCATCGCGGACGGATCGCCCGAGGAACTGTCCGGCCGCGCGAGCGAGACCTCCGAGGTGCGCTGGAGCAGGAACGGCCGGCGCTTCAACGCCTCCACCCCGGCGCCGGCCCGCTTCGTTCACCAGCTCTACGCCGAACACGGCGCGGACATCGATGATCTGGAGGTGCACCGGGCCACCCTTGAGCAGAGCTACCTGACGTTGGTGCGGGACTGGGAATCCGGCACGTCACCCGTGAGGTCGCGATGAGGGCCGCGTACGTCCCCCTGCGCGCGGGGGTACGACACGGCCTGATCGAGCTGCGGCAGCTGTTCCTGGACAGCCACCATGTCGTGGTCACGCTCATCTCCACCGGGATCTTCTTCACCGCCATGCTGTTCACCCGGGGGTTCGCGGTGCCGGGCACGCAGTTCTCGCTGGGAGTGACGATGCTGCCCGGCGTCCTCGGGGCGAACATCGGTCTCAACGGCATCGCGACGATGGCCGGGACCCTGGCGGTCGAGCGGGAGGACGGGACGCTGCTGCGCGCCAGGACCGTGCCGGGCGGCATGGTGGGCTACCTGGTCAGTAAGGTCGTCGGGCTGTCCTGCTCCATCGCCATCACGGCGGCGCTGACTCTCGGCGCCGGCCTCGCGGTGTTCCCCGAACTGGTCGTCCACGGCGCGCGCACCTGGCTGACACTGGCCGTCGTGTCGCTCCTCGGCCTGGCGGCGGCGTTGCCGGTGGGGATGGCCGTGGGTCCGCTGCTGCCCAATTCGCATAGCTTCGGGCTGGTCATGTTCCCGCTGTGCGCGCTGGCGGCGGTCTCCGGTGTCTTCTACCCGATCACCCGGCTGCCCGAGGCGCTGCAGTGGATCGGCGAGGCCTTCCCGATGTACTGGCTGGGTCTCGGCGCCCGCTCGGCGTTGCTGCCCGACGCCATGGCCGCCGTGGAGATCGGCGGATCGTGGCGGCTTCCGGCCGGCGTCGCCGTACTCGTCGCGTGGGCGGTGGCCGGTGCGCTGATCGCGCCCATCATGCTGCGCCGGATGATGCGTCAGGAGTCCGGCTCGAAGCTGCACGCGCGCCTGGAGAAGGCCATGCAGCGGCGCGTCGGCTGATGTGGGAACGGCGGAGCGGGAATCCCCGCTCCGCCGTTCCTTTCAGGTCCGCTCGACCGTCCGGTCCGGCCACAGCCGGGCAGAGAGCGTGTCGATGAGCTCCCGGTCCAGCCGCCGGCCGCGAGCCGACACATAGCCGTCCGGACGCACCAGGATCCAGCCGCCGTCGGTCAACCCCAGGCCGGCGCGCAGCGCGCCGTCATGGTCCGGCAGGTCGAAACCGGCCGAGCGCACGGACAGCCACGCGTCGTGACGGGTTTTCGCGGCTTCGAGCGGCTCGGGAAGGTCACCGGCGACGAGCAGCGTCCAGCGCGGGTCCTGGAGCTCCGCGGTCAGTGCCTGCTCGGCGGCCGACTCCGGCGGACCGGCGACGCGGCGGGTGAGTCGCTGGCCGGGGCCCGGGCGCGGCTCGGCGCCGTTGAGCGTCAGCGGGCTGTCGGAGTACTCCAGGTTCAGGCCGGACACCGCGCCGAGCATCCTGCCCTGCATCCGCCTGCGCAGCGCGGGGATGTTGGAGACCGCGGCGAAGACCACGGGCAGCAGCCGGTCCGCCACGGGGTTGCTCAGTTGCACCAGCCGGGTGGCCTTCTCGGTGGAGGTCAGCAGCTCCGCGCCGACGGGGACGCGCTCGACGCCGTAGGTGTCCAGCAGCGCCTGCCCGGCGTGGCCCCTGATGACCATGGCCAGCTTCCAGCCGAGGTTGTACGCCTCCTGGATCCCGGTGTTCATGCCCTGGCCGGACGCCGGGCTGTGCACGTGAGCCGCGTCGCCGGCGACGAAACACCGGCCACGGCGCATCGTCCGCACCATGCGCTGCTGGGCGGTGAACACCGACACCCAGCCGGGCGGACGTACTACCACCGGCCGCCCGAGCCCGATCCGCAGCTTGCGGGTCAGCCGCTCGGCGAGCCGTACCGGGTCTCCGTCGTAGTCGACGTCCACCGTGTCCAGCAGCCGCCATCGGCCGGGCTCGATGAACGGCACGGCCATCATGGTGACGCGTTCGGCGCGGATCCAGTAGATGCTGTTCGGCGGGAGGTCGGTCTCGACCTGCGCGTCGGCCAGCAGCCAGGTCTGCCTCGACGTGCCGACCAGCGTGAGGTCGAGCTCCGAGCGCACGGTGCTGTGGCCTCCGTCGCAGCCGATCAACCAGGGCACCCCGTGTTTCTGGCGGGAGTCGCCCTGGCGCAGCTGGACCGTCACTTCCTCCTCGTCCTGCTGGAGTGACTCCAGCCGCACTCCCCACTCCGGCACGACCCCGTGCTCGCGCAGGGCGTCACGGAGGATCTCCTCGGTGACGATCTGGTCGATGGCCATGGTGAACGGGAATCGGGTCGGCATGGCCGTGTAGTCGGCGGCCAGCCGCGCCAGCCGGCGCCCGTCCCTGTACAGCGCGAACCCGGTGATCCGCCGCCCCCTGCGGAGCACGGCGTCGATCACCCCCAGTTGCTCGTAGATCTCCAGTGTCCTGGGATGGGTCGCGATCGCCCTGCTGGTGGTGGCGGGACCGGGCGCGGCGTCGATGATCCGCACCCCGATGCCGCGCCGGGTCAGGTCGAGTGCCGCGGTCAGGCCGACCGGCCCGGCGCCCGCGATCAGCACCTCAGTTGGGGAATCCATCTGCTGGCACACCTTTCTGCCGTCACGTCGCTAAAAGCGCTCAAGGTCGAGGTCGTGGCCTTCGAGCCAGAGCTTCGCGGCCGCCGCCAGCACCGCGCGCCGATCCCGCTCGCCCTCGCCGGGCCCGGCCGGCAGCAGGGCCGCGACGTCGCCGGCACCCGATCGCACCTTCGGATGGCGCCGGGCGAGCGCGGTGAGGCTCTCCGACGGGCCCGCCTCGACCAGCAGGTAGTCGCCCTCGGCCAGCAGCCGGTCGAGCGCCGGGCCGAACAGCACCGGCTCCGCCGGCTGGTCCGCCCAGAAATCCACGTCGGTCGCGGTACCGGGCGACATCAGCCCGCCGGTGTAGCCGGAGTAGAGGGGGATGGCGGGCGGGCGCAGTGCCAGACCGGCCATCACCTCCCGCGATCCGGCCAGCGCCGCGGCGATGGCCGGGCTGTGGAACGCGGTCGTCGCCCTGGCCCTGCGACACCCGTAGCCGGCGGCGCGCAGGCCGCGCTCGACCTGGCGCAGCGGCCCGTCGAGGCCGGCCAGCATCACCTGGCGGGCCGCGTTGACCGCGCCGACCACCACCGCGCCGTCGAGGTCGGCGAGGAACGGGCGCAGTTCATCGGGACCGGCGGCGACCGCGAGCATTCCGCCGGGCGGTAGCCCGGTCAGCCGGTCGATCCGATCGCGCATCACCGTGACCGCGTCGGCCATGGTGAACACGCCGGCCAGCGCCGCCGCGGCGACCTCGCCCACGCTGTGGCCCAGCAGCGCCGCCGGCCGTACTCCCCAGCTGAGCACGAGCCTGCCCAGCGCCCAGTCGACGGCGAAGAGCAGCGGCTGCGCCCGTCGCAGGTCGTCGAGGTCGAGCGCCGGCCGCGGTGATCGCCAGTCGTCCCTGATCGCCCGCCCGTGCGGGCCGAACAGCCCGAAGACCTCGTCCATGCGGGCGGTGAACTCGGGATCTCGCTGATAGAGCCCTGCCCCCATACGGGCGTGCTGGGCGCCTTGGCCGGGAAACAGCAGCGCCACGGGCCGTCTCCGGCCCTGTCGCGGCGCCGAGGCACGCACTCCGGCCAGGGCCTCGGCATGGGTCGCGGCCAGTACGGCGCCGCGTACCGGCCCGGCCGGGGTGGGCGGCCGCCACTGGTCCACCGCTTCCTGGAACTCGGGCGGACCGTCCGTGGTCAGCCATCGCTCCAGCGCGGCGCCGGTCTGCCGCCAGTCGTGCTCGTCCGCCCCTGACCAGGCCAGCAGGCGTGTTCGGGTTCGACCGTCACCGGTCATCGGGCCCCTCCTTCCTTGCCATGTCGTCCTCCCTCGCCGGGTAGCCCGGTGCCGCCAGGACCTCGACGACCGCGCACGACCAGGTGAACCCCGCGCCGACGCCGGCGAGCAGGCATCGGTCGCCCGGCCGCAGCCGCCCGGTCGCCGCCAGGTGGTCCAGCCCGGCCAGCTGGTCCCCGGCGCCGAGATGTCCCACCCGCCGGCCCCATGGCCAGGTGGTCCGCTCGATGTCGATGCCGTACGGGCCGATGTAGGTGAGCTCCAGCCGCCGGCGGCCGAAGTTGGGAAGGACGAACCAGTCGATGTCGGTCAGATTGCTCTCGGCCTCGGCGAGCGCCCGCTTGATCGTCATGTGCTGGCGGGCCGCGACCCGTGCCACGCTCTCGGAGATCCCGGCCTTGGCGAGGAAGGCCCGTTTGGCGGCATCGAGATCCACCCGGCCGCGGACCGAGAACGGCTCGACTCCGAACGGATCGTCGCCGCGGTGCATCCGCTCAAGGCCGGGGTCGGACTCGGTGACCAGGCAGCGCAGCCGCGCGAAGCCGGCGCCGCGGGACAGGACGATCGCCGCGCCGCCGTCGGCGTACACCGTCCCGGCGTCGCTGCGCCACCGGTCGAACCCCGGAGGGCAGAACCGGTCCGCCGCGGTGATCAGCGCCGCCGCGCCGTCCCCGGCCGCGACCAGGTGGCAGGCCGCGAGGCCGAGCGCGGCCATTCCGCCGTTGGACATCTGCCGGATCTCGATGGCCGGGCAGTCCCCCACCTCGGCGTACCGCTGGATGAACGAGGCGGGCGCCCAGAGATCATGCCCTTGGTAGTAGACGTTCGCGTGCAACAGCAGCCGGATGTCGTCGCCGCGGTGGCCCGCTCGCGCCAGGGCCGAGCGAGCCGCCCGGGTGGCCATCTCCGGCGCGGACTCGCTCCGGGACACCGTCACCGACGTGATGCCGTCAGAGCGGGGGCTGCCCGGTGTGACGCCATCGGCCGGTACGGCGGGCGGCAACCACACACCGGTGGCCGCGATGAAGAGGTCCTCGAAGCGCATGGGTCACGGCGACTTCTGCCGCTCCGCGTCGGCGGCCTCGGCCGGCGGCCTCATGGGCCGTTTCCGGGGGATACCAGTGAGCTCGATCCCTCCGTCCACCGAGATCACCTGTCCTGTCACGTACGCGCTGCCGGGCTCGGCCAGCCGGGTGATCCAGACGGCCACCTCCTCGGGCTCGCCCACCCGTCCGGCGATCGTGGCCTGCCCGAAGATCTCCAGCGCCAGCCGCGCGTCGGCCGGGCTGAAGCCGGCGCGCGCCGCCGCGTCGGTCCTGGTCACACCCGGAGCCACCGCGTTGACCCGGATGCCTCGCTCGCCGAGCTCCACCGCCCATGCCCGAGTGAACATCTCGCCGCCCGCCTTGGACGCCGCGTACAGCGAGGAGCCGAACGGTGGCGGCCGGTGCCCCTCGACGCTCGTGACGAGCACGATGCTGGCGCCGGGGGCACGCAACCGGGGAAGCAGCCGGTCCGTCAGGATCAGCGGGCCGATCAGGTTGGTGCCTAGCACCGTCATCACGTCCGCCATGTCGACCCTGCCCAGGGGCGTCTTCTTGGTGATCCCCGCGTTGTGCACCAGGACGTCGAGGACACCGGGACCCGCGCCGACCGCCGCTTCCACCGCGTCGGCGCCTTCGGCGGTGGAGACGTCGGCCACCACGGGGACCAGCTTCGGATGCAGCGTGGCCGTCTCCTTCAGGCGTTCCGCGTCCCGGCCGGTGATGAACACCGTCTCCGCGCCCTGCCGGGCGAAGATCAGCGCCGCGGCGCGGCCGATTCCGGAGCTGCCGCCGGTGACGACGACGTGCTGCCCCGCGAACGGAGTGAGAGTCGGGGAATGATCCGTCATGGCAGCAAGATCCCTCCGACGCACAGAGGAGCGAGCGCGGCCATGGCGAGCAGGTTCAACATCATTGAGGCAGGCATTCGAGTACCGTCCATTCTCCGGGTGTGGGTTGGTTGGCCAGGGCGAAGCCGGTCGAGCGCAGGAGGCGTTCCCACTCGTGGATGGAGCGCTCGCGCCCGCCCCAGACGGTGAGCATGTCGATGTCCAGCAGCTTGGCGCGATCCCATGTGTTCAGCTCCGACACGACCTGCTCCAGGACGAACAGCACGGCACCGGTGTCGCCGATCGCCGTCCTGACCTGGCGGAGGATCCGGGCGGCCGCCTCGTCGCTCCAGTCGTGCAGGACCATGTTCAGGATGTAGGCGTCGCACCCGGCCGGCAGCGGGCCGGCGAAGAAGTCGCCCGCCGTGACGGTCACCCTGTCCGACAGCCCCTGTTCGGCGATCGAGGCCACGGCCGCTTCGACCATCGCCGGCCGTTCGAAGAGCACGCCGGCGCATCCGGGAAAGCGCTCCAGCAGCAGGCCCAGGAAGATCGCCTTACCGCCGCCGATGTCGGCGACCCGCCGGAACCGGCCGAAGTCGATCCGGTCGAGATATCGGTTGCCGAGCCGCCGGTTGATGGCGGCCATCGCGTCATCCAGGATGCGGCTCGACCCGGAGTCACTCTCCAGATAGGGCCAGATCGGCATGCCGAAGACGTGGTCGAACGCCGTTTCCCCGGTGCGTACGCTGTGGCCGAGCGCGCCGAGCGCCCGGTAGAAGAAATCGGATCCATCCATGACGATGGCGTCGCGCGCCGAGTCCGCGATGTCGGTACGCAACCCTTCCGCCATCGGGGACAGCCCGAATCTCTCCTCGGCGACCTCGGTGAAAACGCCCACCGACGCCGCGCACCGCAGCACCCGATACAGCGATGGCCGATCCGCGCCCACCTCGGCGGCCAGTTCCGCCACCGTTCTGGGGCCCGCGGCGAGGTGGTCGGCGATGTTCAGCTCGGCGAGCACATGGATCGCACGTGCGAACCGGTCGGCGTTGGCCAGGACGGCCAACGCCTCGCGCGGTGTCTTGGCCGCGACCTCGAGCAACGCGGGGACATCCCATTCCGTCATGATCCCTGCCCCTTCCGCTGGATCAGCCGGTCCGCTCGGCGACCACGACCGTGTCGTTGCCGATGGGAAGGCGGTGGGCACGGATGAACCGGAACCCGGCCCCTTCCAGCCAGTCGCGGCATTCGGCCACCGTGTACTCCGAACCGCCGGGGGTGATCAGCGCCACGTTGAGGCTGGTGATCAGGCTCTGGAGATCGGGCCGCTCTTCGTCGATCATGTGGTCGTAGACCAGCAGCAGGCTGCCCGGCCGGGCCGCCTCGGAGATCCGTTCGACGATCCGGCGTCGTTCTTCGACCGGCCAGTCGTGCAGCACGTGACCGATGAGGTACACGTCGGCCTCCGGCAGCGCGTTCAGGAAGAAGTCGCCCGGGTGGAAGGTGACCTGGGACGCGGTGCCGTACCGCTCCATGATCTCGTCGAAGTACGGGCGCACGATGGGGAAGTCGAACACGCCGCCCCGCAGATGCCGGTTCCTGCTCGCCAGGATCGCGGCCACCTGGCCGCGCGCGCCGCCGACGTCGAGGAACGACTCGTGCTCCGACCAGGTGACGCACTCGTCGAGCTGCGGCGCCACCATGACGTTGCTGGCGTCCATGTGGGACAGGAAGACGCGCGCCTTCTCGGGGTCGTTGTACAGGCGCTCGTACGCCTTCGCGTCCGCCTCGATGTTGGCCTTCGGCTTTCCGTCGCGCAGCGCGTCGGCCAGCGACTGCCAGGCGGGATAATGCAGCCGGCTGCCGATCTTGATGCGGCCGCCGACGTAGCCGGAGTGACCGGGAACGAGGAACTTCTTCGCCGTCTCGCTGGCCTGGTATTCACCGTTGGCCTTGTCCAGGAGCCCCAGCACCACGAGCGCTTCGAGAAAGTCCCGCATGAGCCTGGGGTGCAACCCCAGCGTCGAGCACACCTTCGCCAGATCGGCCGGCTCGTCGTGGAGCGCTTCGAACAGGCCGATCTCCACCGCGCTGTGAAGGATCTTGGCGGGCGCGTACGCCGTGCCCAGCTGAAGGATGGACGACGCGTCGTCTACCTTGTCCACAAGCATGTCATCTCGCTTCCTCGATCACGCGAACAGCAGGTTCACATTCCGTGCGAAAGGGCCGGGTCGACCCGTAGCGGTTCCGCGGCGTAGTGGGCGGCGGTCTCGTGGTTGTCCATGTGTTCGTAGAAGCCCGGCTTGGCGTCGAACACGTACCAGACCGTCTCCGCCTCGGGAGGCTTGTCCCGATCCCACTCGCCCTGCTGCAGCGCCCGGCGCATGTCATGCGAGAAGCGGATCGGGTCCGTCTGGTACGAGGTGCCGTCGGCTCGCCAGCCGGGCGGCGGCCCGAGGTTCGGGTCGACGTACACCGGGCGGGTCCAGTGTTCGTAGGTGTAGAGCTCCTCGGCGAACGGGCGCCACCGCTCGGGGAACCGCGGGACCATCACGGTCCGCCACCACATCTCGATCTCCCGTTCCAGCGCGTGGCTGCCGTACAGCGCGCGGAGCGCCCGCACCACCGACGGCGATTCCGCGATGACCGGGATGGCCGCGCAGAACTCCCTGGCCTCCGGCGTGGCGGACGACTCGAACCAGCGCATGAGGCTCGTGATGAGAGCGGACTGGGTCTGCCCGGTCAGCGCGGCGGCCGGCCGCCAGACGTGCCGCAAGAACTGGTTCTCGCCGAGCACCCTGGCCCACAGCATGAAACGCTGCATCCGGACATGTTCGTTCAGCGTCGCGCTGCGATTGGCCAGAACATATTCGAAGTCGTCGTGCTCACCGCGCAACGTCACGAAACCGTGGTCCGCGCGCTGCTCGCTGTAGGAGGTGTTCGGCAGGAGCAGGAGCGGATAAACCGCGATTCTGGAAACCTTGCCGGCGAGCCGATCATAGCCCTCGAAGAATGAGTCCGGAGTCTCTCCCGGCGCGCCCCAGATGAGCTCCGCGTAACAGTCGAGCCCTTCGTCGGCGAGCCAGGTGGCCAGGCTCTCCCACTGATTCACCTTCATGTTCCTGCGATGCATTTCGGTCAGTGCGTCGTCGGAGAGCGTCTGGAGGGCGAGCGTGAAGGAACTCTTGAATCCGTGCTGCCGCAGTTCGGTGACGATGCGGTGGAATCTGGCTGATTTGTTCTTCGCCCAGCTCGTCTCGATCGCGCGCGGAAATCCGCGGCGCTCCCGCGTCTTGATCAGATCCTCGACGAATTCCTCGTCGCTTTCCAGCAGTCCGAAGTTGGCGTCGCACAGGACGACGGTCGGGACCTCGTGGAAGCCGAAGAAGTCCAGTTCCTCGACGAGTCGCTGCCGGGAGAACGAGCGCACCCGCTGGCCGACGGCGCCGCCCCAGTAGCAGAACGAGCACTTGTACGGGCAGCCGCGGTTGGTCTCCATCAGCGCGACGTCGTAGCGGAAGCGGCCGTTGGGCCAGTTCATGGGGATGGCGCCGGTCAGGAACGGCGACGGGACGACATCCAGGTTCTCGATCCGCGCGGCGTCCGGCGTGGTGTGGACGCTGCCGGGTTCCCTGAGGTAGGAGATTCCCGGGACATTCGCCGGATCCCGGCCGCCGGGGTTGTCCAGCAGATACCGGACGAGTGCGGGAAGAGTCGTCTCCCCCTCGCCGTTCACCACGTAGTCCACCTGCGGCATTTCGCGGAAGACGCGATCCGCCTGATTCGCCACGTGGTTTCCGCCGAATATCACGACGCCCCGCGGATTCAGCTGTTTGAACGTCTCCGCCAGGCAGCCGAAGCTCCGGTAGTTCCAGCCGAGCACCGAGAAACCGAGCACCTCGGGAATCTCTGCGCCGAACAGGTCCTGGGCCATCGCGGTCAGCGCCACGCCACCACGGAAATTGTTTATCTTGACGTCGACGGCGGCCGCGGTGACCGGGTCCGCGTCCAGCACGGCCTTGAGATATCCGGCCGCGAGCGGCATCGACTCCAATGGCATGTCCCATGCGCCCTGTTGCACGAGACCGATGGTCAGCATCGTCGATTCTCCCTTTCCCGGGAACGCTCCGGCGGAGGCGGTTGTGGAAAATCATCGGCCAGCCGGGTAGACGCTTGCTCGAAATGGGTTAGAGGCCGCTTCGCGCGGGGAAAAGAGAACCGCTCATGAGACGATGGCCACCGCTCGGGCCCAGCCGGCTCCGGCGCCGCTGATCTTCACCGGGAAGCAGCAGACCTGGAACCCGGTCGGCGCGGGCAGCGCGTCGAGGTTGCCGAGCCGTTCGAGCTGGCAATACTCACGGTCGCGGCCGACGAGATGCGCCGGCCACAGCACCGACCGGTCGCCGGTCTCGGCGAACGTGGTGACGATGTGGGCGAACGGCGCGTCCAGGCTGAACGCGTCGGTTCCGATCACCCGGACGCCGAGGTCGAGCAGGACGTGTACGGCGGAGGCGTCAAGGCCGACGAACTTCGAGAAATACTCAGGTGTCCCGCACCGCGCGGCGGCCCCGGTGTTCAGCAGGACGATGTCGCCGGGCCGTACGTGGTGGTCGATCCGGCGCAGCGCCCCACGGACCCAGTCGGCGTCGAGCGCGCCCACCGGCTCGCCGGTCGCGTCCAGCACGCAACCGGGCCCGATGAACCACTCCAGCGGCATCTCGTCGATGTTCCGCGGCCTGCCGTAGGAGGCGGTCGATCCGTAGTGCGAAGGCGCGTCGACATGGGTGCCGGTATGCGTGGTGAGGGTCAGGGTGTCCAGCGAGAGGAACTCCCCGTCCGGCAGCGCGGACGGATCCAGTTCCAGCCCGAAATGGGTGCGCATCTCGTCGCTCATGTGACGGGCCCCCTCGGCG
Source organism: Nonomuraea sp. CA-143628 (assembly GCF_050942315.1). Lineage (NCBI taxonomy): Bacteria > Bacillati > Actinomycetota > Actinomycetes > Streptosporangiales > Streptosporangiaceae > Nonomuraea > Nonomuraea sp. CA-143628. The sequence goes on along the minus strand of NZ_CP192072.1, from coordinate 2,532,560 downwards.
GGGGAAAGGATCTCATGACGTACCGGATTGGGTTCGAAGCCGGCCGCGTCGACCGGGGTCGACAGGTCGATGACACGCACGTGATCACTCCTTAGAGGGGTGTCAGGAAGAGGTCGGTCGCCACGCGGATGTTCGGATTGCCGTAGACGATCTCGCGGGTGACCTTGGTGAACAGCGGAGTACGCGACAGGACCCGCGCCACGAACAGGCGGGCCAACCGGCCTTTCAGTCCACCGGAGCGCATGCCACGGGCCTGCATGGTCTGGATCCGCATCATCCGTTCGATGTCGGGCCCCCGCAGCCGCTCGAATTCCTCGATGGTGACGGCCTCGTCCCGGTCCCGCAGCGCGGCCAGCAGCAGCGGGTGCAGGACGGCGGCGTCCTGGATGGCCAGGTTGATGCCCTGCGCCCCGAGCGGGCTGTGGGTGTGCGCGCTGTCACCGGTCAGGACCAGGCCGGGCGCCGCCCAACGCGGCGCCCTGGCGGCGAACACGTCCAGCAGGGAGAGGTCGGCCGGGCTGGTGATGGCGGCGTCGATCAGGGACGCGTACGGCGGAGCGGCCCGCCCCAGCCGGGCCTTCACCTCCTCCAGCCCCGCCGCGATGATCTTCGCGTACCCGCCGTGCGGGACGGTCCAGCCCAGCTGCAGGTGGTCCGGCCAGGACGGGTAGGCCAGGAGCGGGGTGCCGCCATCCCGGAAGATCTGGGCGTACGGCGGGGTCCGCTCGGTGGCGGGCAGCTTGACCCACAGCACGTCGAAGTCGAACACGTCCCGGCGACCACTGGGGATCCCGGCCAGGCGCCGCACAGGAGAGAACCGGCCATCGGCCCCGACCACATACCGGGCCCGGACCACCGTGGTGCCGGTCGCGCCGCGGCCCACGACGCCACGAACCCGGCCGTCCTCGTGAACGAGCTCCGTGGCCCGGCAGCCGTCCCGGTAGACGAAACGGTCATAGCGCCGGACGGCGTCGAGCAGGGCGGCCAGCAGATTCCGCTGCGGCATGCTCAGCAGGTAGTTGTGCGGCGGGGGCAGCGACCGGTAGTCGATGTCCAGCACCGTCGTGCCCTTGTCGACGAACCGGAACCTGGCCAGCTCGTGCCCGCCGCGCTGCCTGGCCGCGTCGAGCACGCCGAGCTGGTCGAGTATCGCCAGCCCTCCCGGCTGCAGGATCTCGCCCCAGTACTCGCGGGTCAGCAGCGGGCTCTTCTCCAGCATCACCACGCTCACGCCGGAGCGCACCAGCAACAGCGCCAGTGTGAGACCGGCAGGACCGCCGCCGACCACGCACACGTCCGCCGACACCTCGTCACTCATGCCGGCCGCCGCTCACATCGAGGGGGCGCCGACGGCTACGGGCAGGTGCGTCAGGCCGCGCACCATATGGCCGTCGCGCCAGACCGGGTCGCCCGCCGGCCGTATGTCGGGGAACCTGCGTACCAGCCCGCCCAGCACCACCTGCGCCTCCATCCGCGCCAGCGGCGCGCCGAGGCAGTGGTGGATGCCGTGCGAGAAGGTCAGGTGCGGATTGGGGCTGCGGGTGATGTCGAACTCGTCCGGCCGGTCGAACCAGGACGGGTCCCGGTTCGCGCCCTGCACACAGGTCATGACGTACTCGCCCGCGCCGATGACGAACCCCTCCACCGCGATCTCCTCGATGGCCAGCCAGGTCAGCGCGCTGATGGGCGCCTCCAGCCGCAGGATCTCCTCCACCGCGCCGCGCACGAGTCCGGGTCGGCGCCGGAGCAGTTCGCGCTGGTCCGGGTGCGTCAGCAGCAGCTGCGTTCCGGTGCCGATGATGGTGGTCGTCGTGATGGAGCCGTTCACCAGCAGCGCCATCACCATCCGGACGAGCTCGTCCTCGTCGAGCCGGTCCTGCCCGTCCCTGACGGCGATCAGGGCGCTGGTGACGTCGTCGCCGGGGTTGCGGCGCTTGTGCGCCACGAGGCGGAGCACGTACTCGCGCGCCGTACCGAACGCCTTGTCGCGGACCTCTTCCGTCTCCGTCAGAAAGCCCCGCGCGCAGTGGCCGACCTCCTCCATCTCCTCGTACGGCACGCCGAGCAGCCTGCAGATCACCGCGATGGGCAGCGGATCGGCCAGGGTGCCGAGCAGCTCGACGGTGCCCCGCTCGGCCATGTCGTCGAGGATCTGCCCGGTGACCTGCTCGCTCCAGCCGCGCAGGGCCTCGATCCGCTGAGTGGTGAAGCCGGCCTGGGCCAGCTTGCGCAGCCTGGTGTGCACCGGTGGCGGACTGTTCAGCGAGTTGCCGTCCAGCGGATTGGGCGGTTTGACCAGCCGCCTGTCCGCCGAGAGCGTCTTGACGAGGTCGTAGCGGATGGCCAGCCAGGCGTCGCCGACCTCCGGATGCTTCACCCGGTTGAGCGGCGCCTCCTCGCGCAGCCGGGCCAGGGTCGGGAACGGGTCGAGCTGGAAGCCGGGGCTGTAGGCGACCGGCGCCGACGGTGCGGTGGGCATGGCATGCGCCTCCTTGGCGATGGGATCGGTGACCTGCGGAGCCGTGTCACCGGCCGCCGGCGACCGTGAGCACCTCTCCGGTGATGTTGTTGTTCGCCGAGGAACACAGGAAGACCACGGCGGCGGCTATGTCCTCCGCGCGGCTGAGCCGCCCGGTCGCCGTACGGTCGGTCTCCCTCTGCCGGAGCGCGAGCGGCAGGCCGGTGCTGACCCGCCGGGTGAGCGTGAGTCCCGGGCACACCACGTTGACCAGGACGCCGTCCCGGCCCACGTCCCAGGCCAGGCTCCTGGCGAAGCCGTGCAGGCCCGCCTTCGTCGCGCCGTAGAACTCCTGCCCACGGTGGCCGTCGACGGCCACGTGCGACGAGATCAGCGCGATCCGGCCCCAGCCGCCGCCTCGCATCGCGGCGACGGCGTGCTGTGCGGTCCTGATGGTGGGGGTGAGATTCTCCGCGATCACCGGCGACCAGTCGGCGGGCGCGACGTCCTCGAACCGCTCCTCGGGTCCTCGGCGGCGGCCCCAGCGCATCGCGTTGGCGACGAGCACCTCCACGGGGCCGAGGCGCTCGGCCACCTCGGCCAGCGTGCCGGCCGGCGAGTCGGGGTCGGCGAGCTCGTAGGGGACCGCCACAGCACCGAGGTGCTCGGCCAGGTCCGCCGCGGCGGCCTTGTCGGTGTGGTAGGCGACCGCGACCCTGGCGCCCTCCGCGGCGAACGCCGTGGCAATGGCCGCGCCGATCTCTCCCGTCGCCCCTGTCACCAGGACGACGCGGCCGGTCAGCCCGAGATCCATGATCGGCCCTTCTCCCGCACCCGTGGCCGGGCGCCCTTCACAGGATCAGCGCCCCTCCGCACGGGCGACCGGGTGCCCTTCACAGGATCAGCGCCCCTCCGCACGGGCGACCGGGTGCCCTTCACAGGATCAGCGCCCCTCCGCACGCGGGCACGAAGGCCCCGGTGACGTAGGAGGAGTCGTCCGACGCGAGCGCGGCCACCAGGCGGGCGATGTCCTCGGGCTCGCCCATCCGCTTCATCGGGACCATCTCGACGGCGGCCGCGAGCCGCTCCGGCCGGATCTGCGCCGACGACTCCGTTCTGGTCACTCCCGCGATGACGGTGTTGACCCTGACCCCGGTGGGGGCGAGGTAGCGGGCGAGGAACTTGGCGATCGCCTCCATCGCCGCCTTCGCCGTACCGTGCGTGATCGACCGGATCCACGGATCTCGCGCCTGGAGCGCGGAGATCGTCACCACCGCGCCCGCGCCGCGCTCCACCATGCCGGGAACGCAGGCCTGCACGCTGAGCAGCACCGCGCGGATCTGGCCGGACACGATGGCCGTCAGATCCTCGACGTCGACGTCGAGCGGGAAATCGCGGATGGACTCGTCGAACCCGTGCGCGTTGATCACCAGGATGCCGATCGGGCCTAGCGTGGCCTCGACCCGCTTGACCATCTCCTCGACCTCGGCCTTGCTGGTCACGTCCGCGCCCACGGCCACCGCCCGGCCGCCGGCGGACTCGATGTCGGCCACGACCTGCCGCGCGTCGCTCTCGCGGCGCCGGTAGTTGACCGCGACCGACGCTCCTCGCGCGGCCAGCTCCCGTGCGATGGCGGCGCCGATGCCCCGGCTTGATCCGGTGACCAGCGCCACCCTCTGGGCGACGCCGGCGGATCCGCGCGGGTGCTCCTGGGGATCGACCTTTTGGGGATCGACCTTTTGGGGATCGGCCGGTTGGGGATCGGCCGGTTGGGGATCGGTCGGCTGGGGATCGGTCATCGTCCCGCCGTCCCCAGGTTCTCGTGGACGACGTCGTACACATCGGGGTCAACGGTGGCGAGGGCGCCGAGGCCGGCGACCCGCTCGCGGAAGCCGTCGCCGGTGACGGCGTTCCGGTGGGCCTCGGCGCTCTCCCACCGCGCCACCTCGACGTACACCTCCGGGTGGTGGACGGACCGCAGCAGCTCGGAGGACAGGTAGCCGGGCTGGGCCCGCATGTACTCGGTCAGGTGCTCCAGGATGCGGGTGAATTCGGTGAGATCTCCGGTGCAGGTCAGCTTGTTCACCAGGGTGACCATGAACGTACTCCGTCTTCTCGGGAAATCGGATTCACTGGATCGCCGTCGGATCGCCGAGCAGGTCGCGAAGCGCGGCGCGGCTGGTCTTGCCACCGGGTCCGCGCGGAATCGAGGTGGTCAGGACCACCCGCGCCAGCCGCTGGTACACCGGCACCCGGTCGTTGAGGAACATGGCTATCTCGTCCCCGGTAATGCCTTCCGCACGCGGCACCACCAGCGCGTTGGCGACGGCGCCGTGCAGCGGGTCCGGGGTGTCGACGACCACGCAGTCGGCCACCGCGGGGTGGGTGGCGAGAACCTGCTCGATCTCGGCCGGCGCCACCAGGTTGTCGTCGTACTTGAAGGTGTCCTTGAGCCGGTCGATGAGGAACAGGTAGCCGTCCTGGTCGAGGCGTCCGATGTCTCCCGTGGACAGCCAGCCGTCGGCGTCGATCGGCGAGGGCTCCCGGGTGTCGAGGTAGCCCAGCATGATCTGGGGGCCGCGGACCTGTACCTCGCCCCGCTCTCCGGCCGGCAGCACCGCGCGGGTCGTGACGTCGACGATCCGGCACCCGGTCTCGGCGACGGGGGGACCGACCGAGCCGTATTTCGGCCAGGGCGGCTGGTCGCAGTGGGTCAGCGGCGAGGTCTCGGCCAGTCCGTACCCCTGCATCACCGCGACGCCGAAGTGGTCGGTCAGCGCGCGGGCGGACGCCGGGGCCAGCGCTGATCCACCTGACAGGATCGCCCTGACGGTGTCCAGCCGGAGCTCGCGCAGCCGGGTGTCCCGGGCGAGCTGGGCGAGCCGCATCGGGAGGCTGTAATAGTGCGTCGCCTCGACCTCGACCGCCAGGCGGGTGGCCGCGACCGGATCCGGGTCGGTGCAGAGCACCTGCGTGGCGCCCGACCACACGGCGGAGTTCAGGTGCATCGGGTGGAAGCTCGGCAGGTGGTTCACCGTCACGCTGTTGGGGCTGAGCCGGTGCGCGCGGACGATCTGGGCGGCGTTGGCCACCAGGTTGCGGTGCGACAGCAGGACACCCTTGGGCAGTCCGGTGGTACCGCTGGTGAACAGCACGCAGGCCGCCCCTCGCGGTCCGGGCGCGGCGGCCACACCGGTGGAGATCGACGACGGGGTGAGCGCGGCCGGCACCGGAACCAGGTCGACCCGGTCGGCATCCGCCAGCTCGGGGGCCAGCCGCGTACGCATGTCATCGGTCACGAACGCCAGCCGGACACCCGCCGTGCGCAGCATGTGCGCCAGGGCCTGCCCGCTCTGGAGCCGGTTCAGGATCGCCAGTGTGTTGCCGCTGCGCAGGATCGCGTAGTACGCCACCGCGAAGCACGGGTCGAAGGCGTTCGCGAGGCCGATGACGCAGCCACCGGGCGCCGTGAGGTCGCGCAGCGTGTCGGCGAGCCGGGACACCGCGGCGTCCAGTTGGGCGAAGGTGAGCAGGACATCACCGCACCTGATCGCCGGGCGGGTCGGCAGCCGCTCCGCCGTCTGATGGAGCCGCTCGTCCAGACGGATCTCCGGTAGCGAGAGCGGGCGGGCGTCGAGTGCGTCAGACACCGACCGGCTCCTCGGCGTGGTCCTTGGCCAGGTTCAGGTTCCGCACGCTGTGGATGCTCAGCGCCCGGCGCAGGTAGCGCCGCGCGTCGCTCACCGTCGCCGTGTCACCGAGCAGGCCGAGCGCCGATCTCTTGATCGTCACCGTGTGCCGGGCCGACGCGAGCACACCCTCGGGCGTCTCCAGGAACGACCAGTGGCCGGTGTGCGCGTCCAGCAGGGCCGGCAGGACGGTCTGCTTGTAGACGATCAGGTGGTGCGGGCGGCAGACGCGCACCGATCGGGTGCTGTGCGTCGAGCCGTCAGGTGCCTTGGTGTCCATGTCGAAGAACTGGATGCCGGGGGACGGCTCCTCCAGGACGAGCCGGGAGACGTGCGGAATGCGGTCCGGCCACGCGCCGGCCTCGTACAGGAAGCTGTAGACGTCGTGGACCGAGCCGGCGATGAACACGCGGTCCTCGAACGAGAGCACGAGCGAGCGCAGCTCCTCCCAGCGCGTGGCCGTGTCCCTGGCGGTCTCCAGCAGTTCCTGCGTGTTGCGCTCGATCGCCAGGGCGAGGTCGCGTACCTGATCCCGCTCGCCGGGCAGGTAGGTCATGGTGTGGCGCAGCGTCACCTGACAGGTGCCGCCGGGCTTGTCGTCGAAGGTCCACTCGCCTTCCAGGGACCGCAGCGGCGCCGGCGGCGTCTCGTGCGTGAACCGGATCCGGCGCACGGCGGGGTCGAAGCGCCAGCGCGCCCGCCAGGTCCGCACCGCCGCCCGGTCCGTCAGGGCCCAGTGCTGGACGAGAGTGCCGGAGATGTCCCGCCGGCACACCTCGGCGTGCACGGCCCACGGGTGGAACTGTGGCCACGACGACAGGTCGGCAACGATCGCGTAGACCGTTTCCGCGGGCGCTGGAACGGTGACGTCACGGACCACGACCTCACGCTGCATCTCCGACATGAACCGCATCCTTTCCGCCGGTCTTTGGAGACAACGCTGGCGTGGCCTGGTCGAGCGGACGCCGAGCTGAGACAGAGGGTCGTTCGGTTCGTTCTCGTGTCGCGCTCGATGTACGGCGACGAGCCTCGGCGACGAGAAATCGACATTCGCTGCCGGAGACGGAGACGACGTGAACGTTGACACCGAGCCGACCCGGCTCGACACGCGGTACGTGGAGATCCAGCAGTTCTACGCCGAGCACATGCACCTGCTGGACAGCGGCGACACGGCGGGATGGGCGGCCACCTTCACCGAGGACGGGACCTTCGAGCCGCCGCCACCGCGGCCCGCGGTGCGCGGGCGGGACAACCTGGCGGACGCCTCCGCGCGCGCGGCGGCCGAACGCGCGCGGAAGGGCGAGACGCACCGTCACTGGCACGGCATGGTGTCCGTACGGCCGGCCGAAGACGCGGATTGCGTACGGGTGACCTGCTATGCGCTGATCTTCGTGACCCCGGCGGGTGGCGAGCCGCGGCTGCACCAGGCATGTGTCTGCGAGGACCTGCTGGTGCGCACCGACCGGGGCTGGCTGGTCCGGCATCGCCGGGTCACCCGCGACGGTCAGCCTGCCTGAAGGGAGGCGGTCATGCGGATTCTCTTCGTGGTCTGGGCGTGGCCCTCGCACTTCTTCCCGATGGTGCCGACGGCGTGGGCCAGCTGGGCGGCCGGGCACGAGGTGCTCGTCGCCACCCAGCCGGCGCTGCAGAAGACCCTCCGTGACAGCGGGCTGCCCGCCGCGTGCGTCGGTGCCGATCTTGACACGGCCGGCATGTTCAGGAACCGGATGGCCAAGGCCAAGGACGCCGATGGCCGCCTGACCAAGCTGACCACGCCAGGCGCGCCGGGCGCACCACGCGCACCGCGCGCCAGCGGGCCGGCGGATCCGCGGCTGCTGGTGCTCGAGGTCTACGGCGCGCTGGCGCGCGCCATGGCCGACGACACGGTCAGGCTCGCCAAGGGGTGGGCCGCCGACGTGGTCGTCTGGGATCCGATCACCTTCGCCGGCGCCATCGCGGCCCGCGCGGCCGGCGCGCTTTCCGTACGCCATACGTGGGGCTTGGACAGCGCCCGCTCCATGCGGCTGTACGACGACTGGCCAGCCGATCTGCGTGCGCTCCTGGCCGAGCACGACGTACCGGTCGAACGCGTCCGCGAGGACCTGTGCCTCGACATCTGCCCGCCCCGGTTGCAGCTGCCGCCGGAGGCCCACACCACCTCGGCGCGGTACGTGCCGTACAACGGGCCGGACGCCGGCGCCAGCCGGATCATGGCCGCCTCCCGGCGGCCGAGAGTGTGCGTGACCTGGGGAACCACGGTGGAGCAGCTGGCCGGCAAGGCCCAGTTTCCGGCCGGCGAGGTGCTGCGCGCCCTGGCGGCCCACGACGTCGACGTCGTGGTCGCGGCGTCCGGCGAACAGGTGTCCCGGCTGGGCGCGTTGCCGGAGAACGTCACCGCGACGGGCTGGATGCCGTTGCGAACGGTGCTGGAGTCGTGCACGGCGATCGTGCACGAGGGCGGCGCGGGCACCCTGATGACCGCGTCGCTGCTCGGCGTGCCGCAACTGGTCATTCCCACGCTGCACGAACAGATACTCGCGGCGGAACGGCTCGCCGCCGCCGGCGCGGGCCGGCACCTGGCGGCCGGCGCCGCGACGGCCGCGGCCGTCGAGCAGGCTCTCGCGCCGCTGCTCGGCTCCAACGGCCATCGCCAGGCCGCGCTGGCTCTGCGGCAGCACATCCTCGATCAGCCGACGCTCGGGGACACGGTGTCCCGATGGGATGGCCTGGCCGGTTGAGGTGCCTTCGGCAGCTCGGAAAACAGTTGTTTACGAATGTCCGGGGCCGGCGAGTAACTGCCGGAGCCAATGGGGAAAGCCTTCCTCGCCGTTCGTGCCTTTCTCCAAGAAGACGATGTTGTGATAGACGTGGATCCCGGTGACGCAGGCCTGGGTGAGCGTCGGGGGCTGGTCGGCGGCCGACGCGCGCTCCTGGAAGTGCAGGTCATCCACGAGCTGCTTGACCAGCCCGACCGCCGTGTACGGTTCAGCGGTGTCTCCCGCGCTGCCCCCGAATTCCGGCAGGTACGACGTCTGCAGGTCCTCGATCACATAGATCCCGTCGTGCCGCAAGTACGGCAGCAGCGCGTGAAAGGCCGTCCGGATGTCCTCGGCGACATGGCTGCCGTCGTCGATGACAATGTCGAACGGACCGTATAGGTCACCGATCGCGGCCAACTCCTCGGCCACTCGCTGATCGGCCACGGCGGCGGTCAGCCGGCGTTGATTCAGCAGCGACTTGTCAAATATGTCGACACCGACGATGAGCCCGCGGTGGAAATACCTCTTCCACATCTTCAGAGAAGCGCCGCCCAACTCGCGATCCTCGCCGCCGATGCCGATCTCCAACAAGCGGACGGGATGGTCCCTGAACCGCTCGAAATGGTGTTCGTAGTGGGGGGCGTACCAATGGAGGCTGGCCCATTTGTCCGATCCGTAGCGGACAGCGAGGCTACCCAGATCGACCGAGTCGTTACCGCATCCAGAGAGAAGCGTGTCGGTCGCGAGAGCCGTGTCGCGAAGATACCCGAGATGTTCGAGTCCCGAAGGGAGGAACGCGTTACGGAAGTCCCCTGTGCGCCGGTGTCCGACCGGCCCGAAAATGCGGTGGACGAGATCCAGGACGTCGATCTCCAGCACCATCTGGACGGCGTGACCATCGCCGTTCACCTGGCGAATCGGCTCGTCGCGCATTACTCGGAGTAGGGTCCCGCACCGTCGCGCACCGTGTACGACTTCCAGGGCGATGGTGACCGCCGTGGTGTTCTCCGGCGGGGGGCAACGAAAGACGATCTCATCGATGAGGATCTCACCGACGGTGTCCAGACCGAGCTCGTCGACCAGTTCGGCGACGGCCGCGTCCGGCGCGGTGCCGGCGGTGATCAGTCGCTCGACGTGCTCGGCGTCGAGCTTGTCGTTCGAGGACATGGGCGTCACCTCGATTCCGGGGCGTGAGCCGTCCGACGGCCGCCGTGCGCGGTCAGACTTTTTATGATCATGTTGTCGACCGCGCGGGCGGGCAGCAGGTCGATGATCAGGCTGCGCATCCTGGCGTCCCATCCCAGCCGGCGCAGCACCGGGGGCCGGCGCATGGACACCAGCCGGACCACCTCTTCCGCCACCGCCTCCGGCGACCGCCCCTGGTGCCGCCCGCGCTCGGCCACCGCCGCGACACCGGCGGCGAAAGCCTGATAGTCCGGATGGCCGGACCAGGAACCCCGGCCCGCGCGCAGGTCCGCGACGATGCGGTCCCACAACCTGGTGTTGACCGAGCCGGGCTGGAAGGCCACCACGGTCACTCCCTGCGCACGCACCTCCCGGCGCAGCGCCACCGCGATGGCCTCGAAGGCCGCCTTGGCGGATCCGTACGGCCCCGTCAGCGGCAGGGTGAACTTGGCGGCGTCGGAGCCGATGTTGACGATCCGGCCACCGGCCCTGCGCAGCAGGGGGAGCATCGCCTGGATGACCGCGACCTGTCCGAGGACGTTGACCTCGAACAGGTTGCGCAGCTCGTCGGGGGTCACATGCTCGATCGGCGCCATCGCCACGGCACCGGCGTTGTTCACCAGCACGTCCAGTCCCGACTCGCCCACCTCGGCTTCGATGCGCGCGGCGGCGGCCTTGACGTCCGGCAGCTCGCGGACGTCGAGCCGGATCGCCGTGATCGTCTCGGCGGCGGCGCGCAGCCGCTCCCCGTCCTCCGCCGAGCGAACTCCCGCGTACACCCGCATGCCGCGCCGGGCCAGCGCCAGCGCCGTGCTCTTCCCGATCCCCCGAGAACTCCCGGTGACCAGCGCGCTACGACCTTTCCACTCCACTGGTGCGGCTCCTTCGCTCGGTGCCGGCGTCGCGAGCCGTCCGGTGCGGAAACGACGTGACGGCGGGATTCACGGGCAGGACAATTCAGGACGATTCACGGATAGGACACGGCACGCGGATCGACGGCGTATCAACGCTGTACAGACCCGCTGGTCGGCCGGTCACGAGAGTCGGCCGGTCACGAGAAGAGCACTGGCTGCTGGTCGGCGACCAGCACCTGGTGATGCAGCCGCTGGAGGTCCCGCGACGGGTCGAGGCCGAGCTGCGTGGCCAGCTGGCTGCGCAGATCGGCGTACACGCCGAGCGCCTCTCCCCGGCGACCGCACCGGCTGAGGGTGATCATGAGCTGGGCGCTCAGCCACTCGTTCACGGGATCCTCGACGACCAGCGAGCGGATCTCCGAGATCAGTTCCCGATGGCGGCCTAATCGCATGTCCGCCATGATCCGGAGCTCCTTGGCGCTCCTGCGCTCCTCTTCGAGGAAGGTGGCGTACGCGCTCAAGGTCTGGCCCAGCGGCACGTTCCCGAGTGCGGGGCCCCGCCACATGTCCAGCGCTTCACGCAGCGTGATGGCGGCGTCCTCGGGCTGGTCGTCACCGAGTAGTTGACGCCCCTTCGCCACGAGATCGCAGAAGATATTGGCATCCACCATATCGTCGGCGAGTCGCAGCAGATAGCCGTGGGTCTTTGTCGCCAGGAGGTCGACGCCGGCCGGTCCGAGGCGTTCGATGAATATCTTGCGCAGGTGGTAGATATACGTGCGAGCGGTCGCCACCGAGGTTCTCGGCGGCCCATCACCCCAAATCTCGCCGATGATGGTGTCGATGCTCACCACACGATTCGCGTGGAGCGCGATGAGAGCGAGCACCGTCCTTTCTTTGGGCGGATCAGGGGTGAAGTCTGATTTGCCGTTGAGTTCGACCTGAAAAGCCCCCAGCATGGAAATTCTCATGAACCGACGCTCCGCACTTCTCCGAGGGTTCGGAACCCGTTCTCGACTACGCATCAATAAGAATAGAATTGCCTTTTCATGGTCTTGGGAATTCGGGGTCTTCGCGTTCGACGGGAGGCACGTTGTCAGTCGGCCCGGGCGCCGCCGGTCGACCGGCGACTGAGGCCGACGGCGACCGGGCGGCGCACGTGCGCGGGGCCGAGCCGGGAGCTCCACCCTGCCCTCGACGGCGAGCCGCCCGGTGGACTCGGCGGATCCGCCGGCACCGGAACGGCATTCGGCTGCCACACGCCACCCCCTCGTCGCCCTGCCCCGCACTCCGCGAAGAGTGTGATCTTCTACGGCCCCCGCGCACGTGCCGGTCGATCATCCGTACGCATGCGGTATGTGCCGCATTTAACAGTGCCTCTAGCGTGCTTCTTGATTCCCTCAATCTGCCTCAAGCAAGGTCTAAAAACATCACGGGTGGCACGGATCTTTTCCTGGGTATGAGTGAGTAGACATGATCACGGCCATGCCTAACTGCGTAACCAGGCAGAGCGGGGGGCCAGATGCGTACAGTGAGTAATCTGCCATGACAGTCGAGTATTCGAAGCCGCGTTTTACCCGGCGTGAAGTAGATGTCCTCGTTTTGGTGGCGACGGAGTGTGCGAACTCCGAGATCGCGACGGAGCTCGGGATCAGCGTCCGGACGGTGGAGAGCCACGTCAGGAACATGCTGCGCAAGTCTGGCCGCAGGAGCCGGGCGGGCCTGGTCGCCCACGGTTACGCCTCCGGGATACTCCTGCACGGAGTGTGGCCCCCGCGGTGCGCGGCGCGCGTGACTCCCCGTAACCGCGCCGCCTGAGTCACCGGGTGCCCCGCGCGGGGCGGGGCGGCACCCGTCTCACCGCGAACGGCGCTCGCCCGTCTCAGTGCGAACGGCGCTCGCCAGCCCACGTGCCCGGCGCGAAGCGGTCGGCGTGATCGGCGGCCCACTCCCGGAAGGTCCGGGCCGGCCAGCGTGTGAGCCGCTCGACGGTCGGTTGGACGCGGGTCCGCAGCTCGACGTCGGCGCTGCCCCACATCCCGACCAGAGCGTCCACCATCTCCTCCGGCAGGTGCCGGAGCATGGCCCGTCTGGCGTCGGCCGGGGTGATCTCCTCCAGGCGCAGGGCCCGGTCGAGGACGTCGCCGAGGACGCGCACCTGATCGAAAGTGGTCAGCACCTCGGGCCCCGTCACCGGATATACCTGGCGCCGGTGCCCCTCGCCGACGAGCGCGGCCACCGCGACGGCCGCGAGGTCGCGCGGATCGATGGGGACCGACGGCGACGCGCCGAACGGCGCCCGGATCACCCCCGCGACGACGATCTGCGGCGCCCACCGCAGCGCGTTGGACATGAAACCGCTGGCGCGCAGGATCGTCCATCCCATGTCCGAGCGGCGCAGCGCGTCCTCGGCCGCCCGTTGCCAGCGGGCGAGCGCGCCGCCATCGCGCTCCTCGACGGCGAGCGAGGAGAGCTGGACGATGTGCCGCACACCGGCGGCTTCCGCCGCCTCGACGAGATTCCGGTCGTGTTCGGCCCGCAGGTGCGTCATCCCGGTCAGGAACACCGACCGAATCCCGCGCAGCGGCGCCGCCAGGGTGGCCGGATCGCCCAGGTCGCCACCCGCCACCTCCACGTCGGGCGGGAAGGAGACCGCCGCCGGGTCACGGGTCAGCGCGCGGACCTTCTCCCCGGTGTGGCGGAGCTGCTCCACCACCTCGCGCCCCACAGTGCCCGTCGCCCCGCACACAAGAATCATGTCAGTAGATGCCTTCGGGGGTGGCGCGGGTGATCTGGAGTGGACGGACATTGGCGACACCGTCGCAGGGCCATTCCGGGCCCGTGTCGTACCGCATCGCCTGGTCGCGCTCAAGGATGTTCGGCAGGAAGAGGTCCTCGTGCAGCACGGTCAGGCGTACGCGTCCCATCGCGCCGTAGCTGACCACCCGCCGCCAGTCCTGCTTGTCGGTGACGGCCATGGTGACGTGCGGATACGTCGGTACGTAGGGCAGGATCCCGCCGTCCGGTGCGGCGGGCAGTCCCGCGGCGACGCCGAAGGTGTTGCCGTAGGTACGCCCGACGATTCCGCCGGACAGGACCTCCCTGAAGGCGCGGTTCATGGCCGGGGTGATCTGCGTGCCGGCCACCCTGATTCCCTTCAGCGTCCGCGCCAAGTCAGGTGCCTCCTGCACGAAGGCCCGGAACAAGGTGGGGGTCGTGCTCATGTAGTCGATGGCCTGAAGCTCGACGATGTTGGCGATCTGGTCGACGACGTGGTGGGTGTACGCCTCGGCCTCCGCCGGCCGGCCCGCACGTACCAGGCGTTTGACCCACCTTGGATCGACGTCGATCACGAACACGCGCGCGTCGTCATACTCCGTGAGCTCCGTGACGCCGTGACCGATGATGTGCGGCCCGGTCGGCGTCGCCTGCAGCCACGCCCGCCCCGGTTCGAACCCCTCGGCCCGCAACGACCAGCGGCGCCAGACGCCGCGCTGGCGCAGCATCCGCGCGGTGTAGAAGACTCGGCAAGGATCGCCGGTGGTGCCGCCCGAGTCGAAGACGCGCCCGATCAACGGCCTCGGCACCGACCTGGGCACGAGGTCGGCGGGATCGAGCGTACGCAGATCGACCAGCGGGAACGGGCCGAACGCGGCCATCTCCTCGTAGCGGGTCACGTCCCTCGGGTCGAAGGGCAGGCTGGCCGCGCGCTTGAGCCAGTAGGGGCTTCCGCCCTCGGGGTCGAAGTGCCGCGCGATCACCTTTCGGGTCCACTCGTCGAGGTCCTGGTCCAGGAACTGTTCGATCAGGGCGTCCACGACGGCCTCCTCACCGCTCGGTCGGCAGCATCCCGAATTCCTGGATGGCGTCCAGCGCCTCGGACAGATGCTTCGGCTTGTCGATATGGACGGCGGCGTGTTCCAGCGCCCCGAGGTAAAGATCCACCGCGGCGGGGCCGATCAGGAAGGACAGCTCGACCTCGTGCCGGTCGAGGCATTCGAGCATCCGGGGGAGGCTGAGGGGATCGGTCTGGTTCCTGCGGAACACCTCGCGCACCTGGTCCGCGGTCGCGTACAGACCGGGCTCCATGCCCCCGCAGAACGGGACCTCAGGGTTCGCGAAGGCCATGGTGGCGATCTGGGGTTCCAGGGCTTCGCGGACGTAGTTCCGCAGTGGTGAGTGAAAGGCTATGGAGCTCTCCGGCGGAATCTCGAGCGCCTCCTTGTCCGGCATCCGCTCGGCGAGCCGGTCCAGGGCTTCCCGATGGCCGGCGAGCTGCACCAGCCGCGAGGACCTGCCGGCGACGCGCCCGATCTCCACCGCGACGTACACCCCCTCCGGGAACCCGCCGACGAACTCCTCGGGATCGAGGCCGGCGGGCACGAACAGCTTGGCCATGCCCTGCGGCGGGTCGAACCTCAGCGGTATCTCGCGCAGGCGCGCGAGGAGCTCGAACAGCTCCCGCCTCCCCACGGCGCCGACGACCGCGGCGGCGGTCATGGCTCCCACGCTCATTCCCGCGACGATGTCCGGCCGGACGCCCTGCTCGGCCAGCACATCGCAGAGGCCGAGCACCACCGCCGCCCGCCTGATCGCACCCACTTCCCGGTATTCGGCGAACGGATCCGCCCCCCAGGAGAGCAGCCGTTCCACCGGCACGCCGGTCCACTCGGCCACCTGCCCGTAGACCCTGCTCACGGCGGGGTACGCCTCGTACAGATCGGCGCCGAGTCCCGGTTGATCGTGCAGCCCACCGTCGATGATGTAAGCCAACGCCATGCTCTCGCCCCTAACCGTGGATTTCACTGGTTCCTGAAATGTCACACCGCCGGCTCGGAGCCGCTTGGAGTGCCCGTGGAGTGCCGCTCACCCGGCCGGCTCGGTCGCCCACAGCCCGGTCCGCGCCATGTCCTCCCATGAGGTGATCCGGGCGCCGTACAACACCTCCATGAAGCGCAGCACGGCGGCCGGGTCGAGGTGGAGGCTGGTCGTGCAGTCGGACAGGACCGTGACGTGGTACCCCTTCTGGAATGCCGTCCGCGCGGTCGAGTCGACGCAGACATCGCTGTAGAGCCCGGCCAGCACCACCGTGCTCACGCCTCGCGAGGCCAGATACTCCTCGAATCCCGGGGTGAGGAACGCGTCGAAGTGGGCGCGCTTGGTGAACACCCGTTCGCCCGGTGCCGGCCCCACGCGGTGGAACTCGGCGCCCCAGGTATGTTCCCGGCACCGCGGTCGCTTGCCCAGTCGCCGATTGCGTTCCCGCCAGCTAGGTCCCTGGTACTTCTCGTCTCCGAGGAAGCGGACGAAGATGACCTCCACGCCCGCTTGTCTGGCCGCCCCGACGGACCGGCGGGTGTTCTCCACCACCGCGGACACCGTGGCCCGGTCGAGCGGGCGACCGGAACCGGAGCTGTCGCTGAGGCAGAAGTCGTTCTGCATGTCGATCACGAGCAGCGCGGCTCGCCGTCCGGCCGCGCCGTTCTCGGCGGCGGGTGTCACCGTGGTCTTCCGGGTGGTCATGGCCGATGCCCTACCGGGTCCCTGACCACCCGCGGCGTGACTCCAGGGCTTCGCACAGAGCGTTCACCACCGACGTGGTGCTCTGTCTGCCGCCCATGTCGGCGGTGACCAGACCGCGCTCGGTGAGCCGCTCCAGCCCGTGCTCGACGAGTCGCTCGGCGCCGTCGCAGGCGGCATGCCGCTGCATGATGGCGGCCGCGGCCCGGATGGCCGCGGTCGGGTTGACCAGGTCCTTCCCCTCCAGATTGTCGGCGGAGCCGTGCACCGTCTGGAACTCGGCCAGCCCGGCCAGGTCGGGGTGGAGATACACGTTCTCGCTGAAGCGGCTCTCCTGGCGGCCCAGACCGAGCCAGTCCAGCAGCACCACGTGCATGATGTCGGCCCATTCGTTGCCGCCGATGACGAGCACCCGGCCGGACAGTCCGCCGGCGATGAGGTCGCGGTTGGCGGTGTCCGGCTGGCACAGTTCGATCTCGATGTCGTAGCGCCGGGAGAGTTCGCTCACCCAGCCGCTCAGCGCGCCATCGAGCAGGTGGAACTTGTACGCCATGATCACACGGTCGATCGGCCGGTCCCCCCAGTGCAGCCGGGCCCGCTCCAGCGCGAACGAGACGACCTTCTCGGTGGTGTGCCTGCTGAACTGGAACGTACGCGTCACGACACCGTCGTGGTGTGTGTTGAAGCCGGTGTAGAAACCCTGCGCCTGGTCGCGAACCAGGAGGAGTGACACGAGATCCGTGTCGAGGGCGTCGACCTTGACCGAGTGCAGGCGCTCTCGCACGATGTACAGCGACTGGGCGTTGATCGCGGTCCGGAAGATCGCCGTGACTCCCCGGCTCGCCTGACCGCGGCAGAACTCCTCATAGTGACGCGCGTCCTCGGCCGTCGCCTCCTTGATGCGCCCGGCGTCGAGCTCTGGAAGCAGCGAGAAATACGAGCCGTAGATCCGAGGTGATCGGCTGATCACGGGCCGCACCGCGTAGATGTCCCCGAGCTTCCCGATGACCTGCTCGAACGCGCTCGCCAGTTCGGCACCCGTGCCCCGGCCCACCGCCAGGCCGATCTGAACCTTGCTGCCCATGCTTTGTCCTCATCGTCGGTCGGATGGATCCGCGAGTACTGAGGGCAACCTCAGCAGGCCGCCATCGGAACGCGATCGAGCAGCCATCGACTCCGAGAAAATAAGACCGATCCCAATATTGATATGAGACCAACTATGGTACGGTACTTGTATGAGTACAGACCAGCCTCACGAAGAGACCGTGAAGACCCGACACGAACGGCGGCGGATCCAGACCAGGGAACGGATCGCCGACACGGCCCTGACCCTGTTCAGCGAGCGCGGCTACGACGCGGTGACCATCGCCGAGATCGCCGAGGCCGCGGACGTCGCGAAACAGACCGTCGTCAACCACTTCCCGGCCAAGGAGGACCTCCTCCTGGCCTGGCACCGCCCGGTGGAGGCCGACGTGATCGACCTGATCGACCAGCTCCCCCTGAGCACCCCGCTACCGGAGTTCCTCAAGGAGGAACTCCCGCGTATGTTCGCGAAACTGCCGGAGACGCCGAAGGCCCCCGAAGGCGGCGGCGGACGGGCCGCAGGCCCCCAAGGCGGCGGACGGGCCGCGGCCGCCCCGCAAGGCGGCGGGCGAGCCGGGGGCGACCCGCGCCTCGCCCTCTTGGGGGCGATCATCATGAAGAGCCCCTCGATACAGGACGCGTTGCGGCGACGCGGCAGCCGCTACCAGGAGGACCTGGCGGCGATCCTGTCCGACCGGGTGCCCGCGCGGCTGGGACCCGTCGCGGCGCGCGCACTCGCCGCCTTCATCCTGACCACGGTCACCGCCATGGTCGAAGAGGCGATGCGGCTACGGGCCGGAGGCCAACCGGCGGAGCAGATCACCGCCGCCCTCACCGAGACGGTCGGCCGCGCACTGGACATCCTGGACACCGGCCTCAGTGGATCGGAGTAGCCGATTAGATCGATACCATTGTTGGCACCAACCCAATTCTGGTACGCTACTTATGTTGATGCTGTGACAGACGACATCAACCCGACGTGATCGACCAGCTTCCTCCGAGTGCTCCGCCGCCGGGGAAGCCCCCCAAGGTGCGCCACTCGCAACTCTCTGGGAGCAGGTATGACAACGCAGCCCGTTGTCGAAGCGCGCGGCATCATGAAACGCTTCGGCTCGACGACCGCCCTGCAAGATGTTGATCTGTCCGTTCCGACCGGCACCGTCTACGGCCTGCTCGGCCCCAACGGCGCGGGCAAGACGACGATGATCCGGATCCTGTCGACCCTTCTGCGGCCGGACGCCGGCACCGCCCGGGTGGCCGGACACGATGTCGTCCGCCAGGCGACCGCGGTGCGCTATCAGATCGGGTTGACCGGCCAGTTCGCCGCCGTGGACGAGAAGTTGACGGGACGAGAGAACCTACGCCTGTTCGGCCGCCTCTACCATCTGCCGGGACAACTGATCCGGCAGCGTGCCGAGGAACTACTGGCTCGGTTCGACCTGTTAGAGGCCGCCGGACGGGTGGTGCGGACCTACTCCGGCGGCATGCGCCGCCGCCTGGACGTGGCGGCCAGCCTCATGATCGAGCCGGCCGTGCTGTTTCTCGACGAGCCGACCACCGGGCTGGACCCACGTAGCCGCAACCAGGTCTGGGACCTGGTCCGCGGCCTGGTCCGCGACGGGACCACGGTGCTCCTGACGACGCAATATCTCGACGAGGCCGACCAGCTCGCCGACCGGATCGCGGTCATCGACCGCGGCCGGCTGATCGCCGACGGCACCCCCACCGACCTCAAGGCCAGCATCGGCGGCGCACGCGTCGAGGTCGTGGTCGAAGACCCGGCCACCCTGCCGGCCGCCGCCGCGGCACTCGCCCAGGCGTTCACCACCGAACCCCACATCACCCCTGGCGCCCGCCGGGTCAGCGCGCTGACCGAAGGCGCCAGGGACGACCTGCTGACCGCCGTCCGCGCGCTGGACGCGGCGGACGTCACCGTCGAGGACATCACCCTGCGCAGGCCGACACTCGACGACGTCTTCCTCCGTCTTACCGGCCACACCACCACCGAAGAGCAGGAGACACCGTGACGTCCACATCCGCAGCGCCCGTGGTCGCGGGCCCGCTCTCCCGGCTGGGCTGGGCCATCCGCGACGGATGGGCAGTGGCAGGCCGGGAGTTCAGCCAACTCCGCCACCACCCCGGCGAACTGGTCGGCGCGATGATCGTCCCGGTCATCATGGTGCTTCTGTTCGGCTACGTCTTCGGAAGCGCCATCAACGTGCCGGGCGGTGGCAGCTACCGCGAATATCTCATGCCGGGGCTGTTCGCCATGACCGCCATCACCGGAGTCATCGCCAGCGCCCTGCTCATCTCCAAGGACATCGCCGAAGGCGTCATGGACCGATTCCGCTCCATGCCCATGGCACGCTCGGCCATCCCCTTCGGCCGCACCCTCGCCGACCTGGCCACCGGCATCATCACCACCGCCATGATGGCCGGCGTGGGGCTCCTGGTCGGCTGGCGGGCCCACAACGGCCTGGCGGCCACACTGGCCGGATTCGGCCTCATCCTTCTCGTCCGCTTCGCGGTCAGCTGGATCGGCGTCACCGTCGGCCTGTCCATCAGCCCCGAGACCGCGAACGCCCTCATTCCCATCCTTTTCCCGATCTCGGCGCTGTCCAACAGCTTCGTCCCCACCGACGGGATGCCCGCCTGGCTACGCTTCATCGCCGACTGGAATCCCATCAGCGCCCTCGTCGCCGCCAGCCGCCAGCTCTTCGGAAACCCCACCATCACCCCCGCAGAGGGGTCATGGCCGCTGCAGCACCCACTCACCGCCACCCTGGCCTGGTCCATCGCCATCCTGGTCGTCTTCATCCCACTGGCGACATGGAGATTCCAGCGAACCACCCGGTAGAGCCGGTCTTTTCCAGTGACGGCGGGGTGTCACCGCCTGAAGACGTCGATCCCGGCCCAGAAAACAGTAAAACCGCCTAGCGAACTAGGCGGTTTTACCTGGCCAGAAGACCTTCGCTGGTGCGCCGCCAGGGACTCGAACCCCGGACCCGCTGATTAAGAGTCAGCTGCTCTAACCAACTGAGCTAGCGGCGCCCGCAACAGAAGTAACTGTAGCAGCCACCGCGCACCACCCAGCACATCATCCGAGCCGCTCGCCCAGCCCCTCGTACGCCTCCAGCACCGTCTCCCAGAACCGCTTCACGTCCAGCGATGTGGCCACCAGGGCGTTGGGCCGCGCGTCACGGAGTTTGAAGTCGGTGACCGTCATTCCCGAGGTGTGCCGGCCGATCGTCTCCACATCCACCCGCGCCGGTACGCAGGTGAAAAGCGCCGGGTCGAGCACGTACGCCACGGCGCACGCGTCATGGATGGCCGGTCCGGAGTCGGCCGTGACCTTGCCGTAGGACTGGGCGGCCGGGACCAGCAGGTCGGACAGCCGGCCGAGCGGGCGCATCCGGTCCAGGACATCGGTGGTCACCTCGGCCGTGAGGGTCACGTCGAGGCCGAGCATCTTCACCGTCCAACCGGCGTCGAAGACGATGGCGGCCGCCTCCGGGTCGGCCTTCATGTTGAACTCCGCCGCGGGAGTCGTGTTGCCGCGGGTGTAGGAGCCGCCCATGATCACGAAGTCGCGGGCCCACTCCACGACGCGTGGCTCCCGGCGTACGGCCAGCGCGATGTTGGTCAGCGGGCCGATGGCGACCAGCGTGATCTCGCCCGGAGCGGCCCGCAGGCTCTCCACGATGAAGTCCACGGCGTGGCCGTCGGAAACGGGGCGGGTCGCCGGTGGGAGGACGGCGTCGCCGAGGCCGGACAGGCCATGGATGTCGGCGGCGCGGACCGTGGGGCACACCAGCGCGCTCGCGCTGCCCGGAACGACCGGAACGTCGCCGAGGTCGAGAAATTCCCTGAGTGCCAGCGCGTTGGCCGTGGTCAGCGCGAGGTCGACGTTGCCGCCTACCGTGGTGATGCCCACGAGTTCGAGGGCCGGGGTGCCCGCCACGAGCGCCAGGGCCAGCGCGTCGTCGATGCCGGGATCGCAGTCAATGAGGACCTTTGTCACAGAACCGAACAATACGCATGAATCGGGGCCGGACAGTCCCCCAACTGTCCGGCCCCGACCGAGGGCGGTCCAGGCCGACGCTTTCCCCCAAAAACGCCGGCGGTCCCGCACTGCGAACGACGGTCCCCCTCCGCGTCCGCTCTTCGGTAAAAGTCTGCAAGTCAGTCGCAGGACTCTTGACCTGCCTCGACACTACCGAGACGAATGCAACGAACGTGTCATAGGGGGGTCGAATGTCCGCCTAATCCGGTTACGGGATTACCAAACGGACCTCCGTACCTTCCTGGAGGGAGCGGCTGACCGTGCAGTACTTCGCGTGCACCCGATTCGCTACCGCCCGGAAGACCTCATCCGCCTGCTCGGAGGGGACTTCGACGTCATAGGTCACTGTGACGGGACCCAGCAGGTTCGGCTCGACCTTCTCCGATTCGACGGTCATCGCCAGACGGATCAGCCTTTGCCCGCGCTTGGCGGTCAGGGGCTCCACGGTCACGATGTTGCACCCGCCCACCGCCGCGAGCAGCAGCTCGACGGGCGTGAACGCGCCCTCCTCGTCGCCGGCCCCGATCTGTACCTCCGCGCCACGGGCGTTCGTCGCCCGGAATCCGCCGTCTTCGGTCCGCTCAACACGTACGTTAGCCATGTTTCAGACACTACTCAGACGTCTCTCATGTTCGGCGAGCATCGTCTATCTCATGGCTAGCGAGGCAAAGGCGAATCAGCCTCTCATCGTGTTCTGGTGCGGTGTGGCGGTCGCGGAGTTCGGGGCGATCCAGCCGGGGTTCGGTTACCCATGGCGTCCCTCCGCGTGGGCCGTCGCCGGACTGCTGGTGACGCTCGGGCTGCTGTCCGCCAGAGCGCCGGAACTCCTCCGTTCGGAGCAGGTCAGGCGGCGCCTGCGCCTGGCCGGGTACGTGGCGGGCACGCTGCTGGTGACGCACCAGCTCAGCTCCACCGCCTATGTGACCAGCGCCAGCCGCACCGGCTCGCTCCTCCTGTACGGCATCGCGGCCGTGATGGCCGTCTGGCAGCACGGCGTACGGGCCACCACACGGGGCTCCCTGCTCATCGTCGCCGATCTCGAACCCGCCGGGCTGCGTGACCTGCTCGCCACCAGCACGGGCGACACCGTGACCGTCTACCGGACCGACCGGGTGACGGACGAACTGCGCGAGCTGGAGGCCGAGCACGGCCTGGTGCTCGTCGAGGGCGAGGAGCACGACCCCCGTGCCAAGGAGCGGCTCAGCGCCTCGGGACTGCGCCGCCAGGTGCCCGACATCGCCGAACGTACCGTGATCGTCGCCGGACCCCGGCCCTTCCAGAGGTACGTCCGGGGCGCCCTGACCCGGCTATCCGTTCCAAAGGCGCAGGTCAGGACAACTCGTTTCAAACCCAAGCCTAGGGTTTAACCAGGCATTACGCGCGCCGTGGGACGGTTGCTGCGAACAAGGAGGCAAGGTGACGACTTTCCCCGGAAGCGCCCGTGTCGAAATGGTCATGGGCATACCGGTCAGTGTGGACATCCGTACCGCCCTGCCACGGCGCGAGCTGGCCCCCGTACTCGACGACGCCTTCGCCTGGCTGCGCTGGGTGGACGAGACGTTCAACCCCGCCAGGGAGGGCAGCCAGATCAGCGCGCTGAACCGCGGCGGGACCATCCGGCAGATCCCGGAGCTCATCGAGGTGCTGCATCGCTGCGACGAGCTCAGCGAGGCGACCGGCGGGTGGTTCGAGTCCCGCATCAACGGCGTCATAGACGCCTCCGGCTACATCAAGGGCTGGGCACTCGAACGGCTCTCCCGCGCGCTGACCAACGCCGGCGCCGTCGACCACCGAATCAACGCCGGTGGGGACATCAGGGTGCGCGGCTCGGCCGCCCCCGGCAAGCGCTGGCAGATCGCCATCCGTGATCCGCGTACCGATCGGGTGCGCACCGTCGTGTTCACCCACGACCTGGGCATCGCCACCACGGGCGGCGCGAAGGTCGTCGATCCGCGCACCGGAATCAAGCAGGACGCTCTCGGGTCGGTCACCGTGCTCGGCCCCGACCTGGGCGCCGCCGACGCCTACGCGACGGCGATGTACGCCATGGGGCCGGTGCTGGGCAGGCGCTTCGCCATGGAGCTCGCGGTGGCCGGGCCGTACCAGACGATGATCATCGGCCGTGACGACCAGGAGATCATCACCACGCCCGGCTTCGCCGCCTACAGCAGCCCGGAAGCCCTCCTGGCGGGCTGAGACGGCCTTCGGGCGGCGCGGCGATGTGGGATCGCGCGACTTTGCGGGCGCGCGGTTTCGCGAGTCGCGCGGCTTTCGATCGGTGCGGAACAGAACAGCTGTGGGGTGGAAGCGCTAGGCCTCGGGATGCTTGCTCAGATATTCGATGTAGACCGGCCGCAGAGCCTCGCCGAGCTCGCCTTCGCCGGCCGCCAGGGCATCGCTGAGCAGCGCGGACACCCGGCTGAGGTCGTTGGCGGTCTCGGTGTCGTGACCGCTGGCGGCCTCGGCCGCCGGGATCACCCGCAACAGGTTCCACAGAAAGCCCAGATCGCCGTGGCGTACGGCGTAGCTGACCGCGCGATCGTGCAGCTCGCTGGCCGACAGCGATTCGAATCCATCCGAGTCCATCTCGCTCCCTTCCCCCGACTGCCTCTTCCCAGCGTCGCCCCTCGGTAACGCCTATCGACAAGGCCTATCACAGCGGGTGGCCGAGTGACACATATCCGCTCATCACGGAGTGCCTCTATCGGAGCACCGATCGGTAATGGGAGGATCAACCAGCGTGAGATTCATCATCAGAACCCTGGCGGCCGCGGTCGCCCTCTGGGTCGCCATCCAGTTCGTCCCTGGCATTCAGATCGCCGGGTCGAACACCCCCAAATACTGGGGCACCCTGCTCATCGTCGCCCTGATCTTCGGCCTCATCAACGCCATCGTGAAGCCGATCATCAAAACGCTGGGCTGCGCACTGATCGTGCTGACGCTGGGGTTGTTCCTCCTCGTGATCAACGCGGCCATGCTGCTGCTGACGAGCTGGATCTCCGGCCAGCTCGACATCCCCTTCCATGTCGCCAACTTCTATCCGGCCGCCTTCTGGGGCGCGATCATCATCAGCGTCGTCAGCTGGCTGCTCGGCCTGTTCATCCCCGACAACGATTGAGTCCGGTGGAGCTCGACGGTGCCGGTCTGACCTGCGCGCAGGTCCATTCGGTGGCGTACGGCGCGGCCCGGGTCACGATCTCCTCACTGGATCGGGCCCGGGCCGCGCGCCCTTCCCTCTCGGATGATCTCGACGCCGGACGGGCGTTGAACTCACAACCTTTCGGTCTTGTACGGCAAGCGGCGGGCACCCGCCACCCACCGCACGGGGCTGAGGACCTCCAGGAAGACGGCCGCTGACCGGCACGAATATCCCGCCGTAACGACCCGCGGAAGACCCCGTCCGCTCACCGCCACGGCCCGGCCCACGGCCAGTAGACACGCAGCCCCGCCATCACGGACCCACCGACGACAGACAGCGCGCTCGCGCGCCGCCACAGCCGCCGAAGACGGGCAACGCCCCTACGACCCGCCCACGACCGCCAACCCGCCGCTACGACCCGCCGGCGCCCGACAGGCGCCCCACCGAGCCGCGTTCGCGGAGTGTCGGCTGCTGCACCACCCGGCGGCGCCGCGTCCCCCCGTCGGCCGCCGCCGACATGAGGCGGACCGCGGCCCGCACGATGCCGTCGATGTCCCAGTCGACCGACGTGAGCCCCGGTGTGAGCAGGCCCGACATCGGGTGGTTGTCATAACCCATGACCGAGACGTCGCCCGGGATAGACAGCCCCAGCTCCGCCGCCGCCGCGTAGACGCCATAGGCGATCGAGTCGGCGAAGCAGAACACCGCGCTCGGCCGGTGCGCGTCGAGGATGCGGTGAGCCGCCTCGGTGGCCGCCGCCAGGCCGTGGGGCGCGGTGGCCACCACGATGTCGAGGCCGAGGCGGTCGGCCTCGGAGGTGACGAGCACGTCGGCCGGACGGTCGGGGGTGCTGGTCAAAGTCGGCGTCAGGAGGGCGATCCGCCGGTGGCCCATCGCGTGGAGGTGCTCCAGCGCGAGAGTCACGCCGCGGCGGTTGTCGAAGACCACTTCGCCGGCCGTGCCCGCCAGTGAGTCGCCGATCGCCACCACCGGCAGCGACTCGCACAGCTCCGACCAGAACGGCGCCGCCGGATCGACGGGCTGCACGATCATGCCGTCGACCCGCTGGTCGCGCAGCTGCTGGGCCAGCGCCCGCTCGCGGGCCGGGTCGCCGACCGCGTCGAGGATCAGCGCGTAGCGGTCCTTCTCCCGCAGGCCCCTGCTGATGCCGACGGCCAGCGACTGCTGCCAGAGGTCTTCGAGCGAGCCGCAGAGCAGCCCGATCATGTTGGTGCGCCCGCTGGCCAGGGCCCTGGCGATGGGGTCGGCCTCGTAGCCGAGCTCGGCGGCGGCGGCGCGGACGCGCTCCATGGTCTCCTCGGAGACCTGCATGCCACGCAGCGCGTAGGAGACAGCGGCCGGCGACAGACCGGTCGCCTGGGCCACTTCCCGGATCGTCGCTCTCTTCCGTGGCATTCAGCCAGCCTATTGCGTGGCACCGACAGAAGCTCGCATGCCGAAGGGGCCGCAGGCGGGGTTCGTCCCTCTCGTGGGACATGCGGCCAACCGTTGACATTTGTCCGGTGAAGCGGTTCACTGAACCGTATCACTGAAACGGTTCACAACTCAGAAGTTCCAGCGTGATAGGTTTACCTGCAATACTAGTAGGAAATAGAGGGAGGTGTGGTCGTGAGCATCGACATCCATCAGCATTTGTGGACCGGAACATTCGTCGAAGCGCTCCGCGATCGGACCGCACCCCCCTACCTCGACGGCTGGACGCTGATCCTCGACGGCGAGCCGCCCTACGAGGTCGACCCCGCCGACCACGCCGACCGGGACGTCACCGGGCTGGAGCTGGCCCTGGTCTCGCTGTCCAGCCCGCTCGGCATCGAGTTCCTGCCTCCGGAGGAGGCGTGGCCGCTGCTCGACGCCTACCACGATGGCGCGCTCGGGCTGCCCGAGCCGTTCGGCGCGTGGGCCTCGACCTGCCACAGTGAGCCCGACCCCGAGCGCCTGGCCAAGGACCTCGACCGCGGGTTCGCCGGGCTGCAGATCCCGGCGACGGCCCTGCCCGACGACCGCCTGCTGGACGTGCTCACGGAGCGGGACCTGCCGCTGTTCGTCCATCCGGGCCCGGCCGCGGCCACGCCCGGCACACCGTCCTGGTGGCCCGCGCTCGTGCCGTACGTCCAGCAGATGCACGCGTCGTGGCACTACTTCCACGCGGTCGTCCGGCCGCGCCACCCCAGGCTGCGCGTGTGTTTCGCGCTGCTGGCCGGGCTGGCCCCGCTCCACTCGGAGCGATTGATCGCGAGGGGCGGCACGGGCCGCGGCCTGGTGGACCCCGGCTGCTTCGTGGAGACCTCCTCGTACGGCCCGCGCGCGATCGACGCGATCGTCCGCGAGCTCGGCGTCGACGTCGTGGTCAACGGCTCCGACGCCCCCTACGCCACCGCACCCGACCCGGGACTCGGCGAGGCAGCCGCCCACGCCATCCGGGTCACCAACCCCCGTCGTCTACTAGGCCGAAAGGAGACCCGTACGTGAGCGAGCAGACCATCGAGCACCCCGGCATCAACCAGATCCAGGACGGGGGTGCCTGTGCTCAGCTCCCGGAGCGCACACTGGACCGGCGCGAGCTGCGCAAGCTGGTGAACGAGCTGGCAGCCGACCCGGCCGAGTGGCGCGATCAGGTGGAGTTCCCCGCCGACGGCGGCCGGCACTACGCCTCGCTCTACCGTGACGCCTACGTCGACGTCTGGCTCCTGTGCTGGCGGCCCGAGGACGACACGGGCTGGCACGACCACGACATCTCCTCGGGCGCGGTCCACGTGGTCCAGGGGGCGCTGCTGGAGTGCAACCCGCGCATCGGCGGCGAGCACCTGGAGACCGTGGTGTCGGAGGGCCAGTCGTTCTCGTTCGGCCCGGACCACATCCACCGGCTCAACGGCGCCGTGGACAACAGCGTCTCGATCCACGCCTATTCGCCGCCGCTGTGGCGGCTCGGCCAGTACTCCATCGACGACACAGGCGTCATGCGCCGCGTCTCGGTCAGCTACGCCGACGAGCTTCGTCCGATGGACGACGCCGTGGTGGCTTAGGAGAGGTCGTCGTGGCTAGGAACGGCGTGCGGGCCTGAGCACGCAGCAGCTCGCGCAGGGCTCCACGTCGGGCAGCGCGATCCACAGGCAGCAGGTCCTGCGGAAGTAGCCGTCGCCGGCGGGCTCGATCAGCCCGTCGACCGGCTTGCCGATCTCGGCCAGCAGCGCCATGTAGTCAGCCGCCACGAACTGCGTCAACGGGTGGGCGAACGCCTCCGCGGTCGAACCCCAGAGCGTCCGCTCACCCACTCTGACCATCCGGCTGAGCACGCGTACGAGCGGCTCCTGCGACTCGGCCAGCGCCCGCCTGATCGGCGCGACGCCGGACCCCCAGCTCACCCGGCTGGCCGCGATCGTCACCCCCGCCCCGGACACCTTGAAGTACGTCTCGGCCGGCCGCATGGTCGGCACCCGCCCGTCGAGCGCCCAGCCGAGCGCCATCGGCAGCGTGTGCCAGTAGCCGTAGGTCTTCCAGAACAGCGCGGCACCGACGTGGCGCGGGGCGCTCCAGCGCGCCGCCGTCTGGTCGACCAGCTCCTCCAGCAGGGTGTACGGCGGGCGCAGCAGCTCCGAGGCGGCCGTCCAGGTCTCGTCCGGCGTGATGACCAGCTCGGGTTCGACCCCGATCACCCCGCCGCGCTCGTCGGCCAGCCGCTGGAGCGCCTCCGTGAGCACGTGAAGTCCTTCCACTACCGGTAAACCTTTTACCGGTAAGCCTGGCCCAACGTAGCAGGGCGTCCCGCGAACCAGCCGGCCAGGAGCTGCGCCCCCAGCACCCCGAGCCCTGTCAGCAAGGGCACCGTCCACCCGCCGGACACCTGCCTGAGCAGACCGAACAGCACCGGCCCCAGCGCGGCCACCGCGTACCCCACCGACTGCGCCACCGACGACAGCGCGGTCACCGACGCCGGATCGGGCGCACGCAGCGCGATCAGCAGCAGCGCCAGCGCGAACGAGGCCCCCTGCCCGACGCCGAGCACGACCATCCACAACCACGGCAGCCACGGCGCGGCGACCGGGGCCAGCAACAAGCCGAGGTAACCCGCCACGGTCAGCAGCCCCGCCCCGATCACGAACGGCACCTGCGACGGCCGCCGCCCGGCCAGGATCGGCACGCCGAGGGTGGCGCCCACCTGGACCAGGTTCGTCACGCTGAGCAGGTAGCCGGCCTGGTCGGCGGGCAGGCCGGCGTCGTGGAAGATCGTCGGCAGCCAGGCCAGCAGCACGTAGAAGGTGAACGACTGCAGGCCCATCAAGGCGGTCACGTACCAGGTGACCCGGCTGCGCAGCACCACCCCGAACGGCCGCGGCCCGCCCTGCGGCCCGGCCTGCCCGCGCAGCGCCTGCGGCAGCCAGAGCAACGCGGCCAGCAGCGCGGGCACGGCCATCAGCGCCGACATGCCGCGCCAGCCGTAACCCGTGGCGTGCTCGATGGGGATGACCAGTGCCGAGGCGGTCGCGGCGCCGCCCACGATCGCGGAGCTGTAGACGCCGGTCATCAGGTTGACCCGGTCGGGGAAATATTCCTTGGTGATGCCGGGCATGGCCACGTTCATCACGGCGATGGCGGTGGCCGCGATGGCCGAGCCCGCGTACAGGGCGGGGATGCCGTCGAGGCCGCGCAGCACCACGCCGGCGGCCAGCACGAGCAGCCCGGCGAGCAGCGTGCGATCCAGCCCGATCCGGCGCGCGAGCAGCGGCGCGATCGGCCCGAACACGCCCAGGCAGACCACCATCACCGTGGTGATGCCGCCGCCGGCGGCGGGCGTGAGACCGACGTCGTTCATGATCTCGTCGAGGAGCGGGGAGATGCCGGCGATGGCGGGCCGCAGGTTCAGCGCGGCCAGCACGAATCCGGCGACGAGGAGTGCGGATCTCAGGGGCATAGAACCTCTACTCTCGCATAACGCTCTGACAACGTTGTCTGGCCGTCTTACTTGGGAAAGGATCCAAGGGTGAGACCGACGATGAAGGATGTCGCCACGGCAGCCGGGGTGGCGCTCAAGACGGTCTCGCGCGTCGTGAACGGCGAGCCGGGCGTCAACCCGGCGACGGCCGAACGGGTGCGCGAGGCCATCGACCGGCTGGGCTACAGCCGCAACGAGAGCGCGCGCGTGCTGCGCAGGGGCCGCACCGCGACCGTCGGGCTGGTCATCGAGGACGTCGCCGACCCGTTCTACTCGGGGCTGAGCCGGGCGGTCGAGGACGTGGTCATCGTCGAGGGCTGCCTGCTGCTGAGCGGCTCGTCCGGCGAGAAGCCGGCCAGGGAGCGCGAGCTGGTACGCACCTTCTGCGCCCGCCGGGTCGACGGGCTGATCGTGGTGCCGGCCGGTGACGACCACTCCTACCTGCGTCCCGAGCTCGACGCCGGGACGCCCGCGGTGTTCGCCGACCGGCCGCCCGGCCCCGGGCTGGACGTCGACACCGTGCTCAGCGACAACGCGGGCGGCGCCAGGGAGGCCGTCGGCCACCTCCTGGCGCACGGCCACCGGCGGATCGCCATGCTCGGCGACCATCCGTCGATCTACACGGCGGCCGAGCGGCTGGCAGGGTACCGCGCGGCCCTCGGCCCGCTCTACGACCCCCGGCTGGTGGCGATGCGCGCCCCCACGCCCGAGACGGTCCGGGACGACCTGGAGCGGATGCTGGCGCTCGACGCGCCGCCGACCGCCCTGTTCACCGGCAACGGGCGGCTCACCGTGACGGCGCTGCGTGCCTTGGGCGGGCGGCGGATGGGGCTGGTCGGGTTCGACGACTTCGAGCTGGCCGACCTGCTGACGCCCGGGGTGACGGTGGTGGCCCAGGACCCGGCCGGGATGGGCCGGGTGGCCGCCGAGCTGCTGTTCCGCCGCCTGGCGGGGGACGGCGGGCCATCGGAGCACGTCGAGCTGCCGGTGCGCCTCATCCCCCGCGGCTCGGGCGAACTACCTCCGTGACCTCCGGGCCCGGCTCCGGACCAACGTCTCCGCCGAGGCCAGGGCGAGCGTCTCCGGCTGAGGCGAGGCGGAGATCCTCGCCGGAGGCGGGGCGGGCGTCTTCGGCGGAAGCGGGGCGGAGGCCCTCGGCGGAAGCGAGGCGATCGTCTTCGGCGGAGGCAGGGCGGAGGTCTCCGGCCGGGCGAGCTTCCGGGCGGAGCGCGCCGGACAGGGCCAGGGCGACGAGGACGCCCGCGATCCCCGCCGCGAAGATCGCCGGTCCCGGGCCGATCGCCTCACCCAGGACGCCGACCACCGCCGCGCCGATCGCCTGCCCGGTCATCAGCCCGGCCGACAGCAGCCCGAACGCCTGGCCGCGCGCCTCCTCCGGCACCGCGTCCACGAAGCGCCGCTGCAACCCGAGTTGGTAGGACAGCCCGGCGGCGGACACGGCGGCGAGCACGGCCGCCCACGCCACGCCGGGCGCCGCCAGGAAGGCCAGCCATGGCAGCCCGATCAGCACCGCCAGCGGCAGCGACAGCCGCTCCCTGAGCGCCGGAGCCGCGAACCGCCCCACCGCGAACTCCCCGACCGCCATCCCACCGGCCGCCGCCGCCAGCACCGCCCCCGCCTGCCCCTGACCGCCCAGATAGGGCACGACCATCGCCTCGGCCCCGGCCATGCACATGCACGGTAGCCAGCTCGCCAGCAGCAGCCCCCGCACCCGCCGATCGACCAACAGCAACCGATTCACCCGCAGAGTCACCCGCACGGCCCCACCGCCCGCGCCGCGACCCGCCGCCGCACCACCAGCCGCCGCACCATCTGCAGCCGCACCGCCACCCGCCGCACCACCGGCAGCCGCGCCCCGGCCGGGCCGGTAGGGCAGGCCGTACCGCAGCACCAGGGCGGCCACCGCCGAGAGCGCCGCCGTCACCGCCAGCGCCCCGCGCGGCCCCGTGACCGCCAGGAAGGCACCCCCCACGGCCAGCCCCGCGATCTGGGCGCCGGCCGAGGTGACCCCCATCAGCGACCGCGCCAGCACGAACGCGTCCCCAGGCAGTACGTCCGGCAGCAACGCACTGCGCGCCGCCCCGAACACCGGCGCGAACAACCCCGTCACCAGCACCAGCCCGAGCATCACCGGCACCGGCAATCCGGCGAAGGCCAGCAGCAGGCACACCACCACCCTGACCAGCTCCCCCGCGACCATCACCGCCCGAGGCGGCAGCCGGTCGGCCAGCGAGAGCAGGAACATCCCGCCCAGGATGTACGGCAGCCACCCGGCCATGTACGCGGCGGCCGAGAGCCCCGGCGACCCCGTCTCCGCGTACACCAGCACCGACAGCGCCAGCATCTTGATCGAGTCCCCGGAGATCAGCAGCGCGAAGCTGCCGAACAGCACCCGGAACTCCCGTACCGCGAACACCTGCCCGAAGGTGGCCCCACGCTCGGTCAACCCGCACCCCCATGGTGAAAGGGCGGCTCCGGAGGGAGGTCTCGGAGCCGCCGGTCACGATGCTGCGGGACCACGCCTGGCCAGGGCGACTCTTTCGGATATAAACGAAAGGTGTTCAGGATCGAGGTCACCCCGCAGGACGTGGTGGCCAGCCGGTTCGCCATCTCGCCGCTGATCGAGACCATGCACGCGCAGTGGGTGCTCGAAGGCCGGACCAGGGCGGGCGCGCACCGGCGGTGGGTGGACAGGTGGCACGAGCGGTACATCGAGCTCGCCGGCCGCCTCCCCGCCCTGCGCGCCATGGCGGCGATCACCGGCAACAAGGGCAGCGGCAACGTCGACTTCATCGCGCCGCCGCCCGCCGGGATGAGCGTGCCGTTCGAGACCGAACTGGCCGCGATGCGCACGACTCCGGTCGGGCAGGCGCACGCCGAGATCGCCTCGGTCCTGGCCCAGCGGCCACCCGTGCCGGAGTGGACCAGGGAGTTGCTGCTCGGACCCGACGTCGTCCAGGTGCTGGCCGACGCCTACGAGACGCTGTGGACGGAGATCCTTTCCAAGGACTGGCCGCGCTTCCAGGCGATCCTGGAGCGCGACGTGGTGCAACGGGCGGGCCGGCTCGCCGCCTACGGCTGGGCGGCCGCGCTCGACGACCTGAGCGAGCAGGTCCGGTGGCACGGCGACGGGTACATCGAGGTCCGGATGGGCCAGAGCGACGAGCGGCACCGGCTCGGCGGCAAGGGGCTGCTGTTCCTGCCGTCGGTGTTCGTGCCCGCCGTGGGCGCCTACCTGGAGGACGCCTGGCCGTACGCGCTCACGTACCCGGCCCGTGGCACGGCCGTCGAGACGCCCGCGACGGGAGCGGGGGCGGGCCTGGCGGTGCTGATCGGCCGCACCCGGGCCCGCATCCTCGCCGAACTCGCCGTGCCCGCCACCACCACCCACCTCGCCGCCCTGCTCGGGCACAGCCTCGGCACCACCGGCGGCCACCTGGCCGCCCTGCGCCGCACCGGCCTCATCGCGGGCACCCGTACCGGCCGCGCCGTCCTGTACGCCCGCACTCCACTCGGCGACGCCCTCATAGCGGGAAACAACTGAAGCACGGGCACGCGCGCGAGGACCGATGATAGTTCGGCAGACTCGATACCCCCGTGATCTGAGGGCACGAAGGTATAGTCACATCCGTCCAGCACAACTGTTCAGGCCGAGGGAGCGCGCGCATGAAGGCCGCCGATGTCGCGCCAGAGGCGCAGGCCCGGTTCCCGCACGATCTCATGTACGCGGCGGCGACCCAGTACTACCTCGAAGACGCCACCCAGGCCGACATCGCCAAGCGGATGGGCGTCAGCAGGGCGACCGTGAGCAGACTGCTCACCGAGGCCCGCCGCCAGGGCATCGTCGAGATCAAGGTGCACCGGCCCGCCACCCTCGAGGACGGCCCCCTGGCCGCCAGCGTGGCCGAGGCGCTGCGGCTGCGGCGCGTCCACCTGGTCCCCAAGGTCAGCGGCCCGGCGCTGGGCCCCTGGCTGGCTCCGGGGCTGGCCCGCGCCCTGGCCGGGGTCGGGCTGGAGTCGGGCGACGTGGTGCTGGTCTCGTCCGGCAGCACGGTGTACGAGTGCGCGCGTGAAGGGCTCGGGCAGTTCCCCGGCGTCACCATCGCACCGGCCGTGGGCGGGCAGGAGGAGCCGCAGCCGTGGTTCCAGACCAACGAGACCACCCGCATCCTGGCCGAACGCGTCGGCGGCGTGCCCAGTTACCTGTACGCGCCCGCGCTGCCGGGGCCCGAGCTGTTCTACTCGCTCCAGCACGAGCCGTCGGTGCGCAAGGTCATGGACCTGTGGGCGCACGCCAAGTGCGCCATCGTCGGCGTCGGCTCCGCGCCGCTGATGCGGCAGGTCGTGCCCGCCTTCATGCCGCGCGACGCGGAGAGCCTGCGCGAGGCCGTGGGCGACGTCTGCATGCGTGTGTACGACCGCGCCGGCGAGCCGGTCTCCTACCCGGGCAGCGAGCGCCTGGTGGCCCCCGGCCTGCACGAACTACGCCGCATCCCGTCGTCGATCGCCGTCGCGGTGGGCGCCGAGAAGGTGCTGTCGATCATCGCGGGCGCCAAGGGCGGCTACTTCAACCAGCTGGTCACCGACGTCCTGACCGCCGAGGGCCTCCTGGCCGCGGCACGCCGTTCCTGACACGACGTCCTGATAAACACCCGACAAACCGGGAACGAACCCCAAACGACTACATCTTGACCAAAACCAGGCTCGTGCCCTGAACACTTTTGCTGGACAATTATTCAGACCTCGCGCTAGCGTGAGCCACACCACAGGACGTGGCCGGTTGTGAGCGGCTTGTCTCCCGTGGCGTTTTCGGGGGAGCGACGCGATCAGCGAGTCCGTGAGGACGTAGTGAGTGAGGAAAGAACCCGTGAAGAGAGTTCAGATGCGGACCTCCGCGTTCGCCGCGGTTGTAGTCATCGCAGGGTCGGCGCTGGCCGCCTGCGGCTCCGGTTCCACCGGTGGTGACAGCGGCTCCAGCGGCACCAAGGCAGGCGCGGAGAACGCCAAGGTGGCCTTCCTCATGCCCGACCTCGCCTCCACCAGGTACGAACTGCAGGACAAGCCCCTGTTCGAGGCCAAGATGAAGCAGCTCTGCCCGAGCTGCACGGTCATCTACCAGAACGCCGACTCCGACGCGGCCAAGCAGCAGCAACAGGCGAACTCGGCCCTGGCGCAGGGTGTGAAGGCCATCGTGCTCGACCCGGTCGACTCGGCCGCCGCGGCCACGATGGTCAAGACGGCGCAGTCGCAGGGAGTCGCGGTCATCGCCTACGACCGGCCGATCCCGGCCACGCCCGCCGACTACTACATCTCGTTCGACAACGGGAAGATCGGCAACATGATCGCCCAGTCCCTGGTCGACCACCTCAAGAAGGAGAACATCCAGGGCGGCCTCCTGGAGGTCAACGGCTCGCCCACGGACGCGGCGGCCGGCCTGATCAAGAAGGGCATCCACAGCGCGATCGACCCGAGCGGCTTCAAGCTGCTGGCCGAGTATGACACCCCCGACTGGCAGCCGGAGAAGGCCCAGACCTGGGTCAGCGGCCAGATCACGCAGTTCAAGGACCAGATCGCCGGCGTGGTCGCGGCCAACGACGGCACCGGCGGCGGCTCGATCGCCGCGTTCAAGGCGGCCGGCGTGAAGGTGCCGCCGGTCACGGGCAACGACGCCGAGCCGGCCGCCGCCCAGCGGATCATCGCCGGCGACCAGTACAACACGATCTCCAAGCCGATCAAGATCGTGGCGGAGGCGTCGGCCGACGTCGCCTACCAGTTCATGCAGGGCAAGAAGCCCGCGGGCAAGACCACGCTCTACAACACGCCGTCCCAGCTGTTCGTCCCCACGGTCGTGACCAAGGAGAACATCAAGGCGGTCCTGTTCGACAGCGGCATCATGAAGGCCAGTGAAGTGTGCACCGGCGAATACGCCAAGGGCTGCGCCGACCTGGACATCAAGTAGGGCTAGGGAGGAGCGGCCTTGTCGCCCACACAGCAAGCGGACAGCGTTCTGTCCCTGCGGGGGATCAGCAAGACGTTCGGAGCGGTCGCCGCGCTCACCGACATCGACCTCGATGTCGCGGCGGGCCAGGTCATGGCCATCGTCGGCGACAACGGCGCGGGCAAGTCGACGCTGGTCAAGATCCTGTCGGGGGTGCATCCGCCCGATTCGGGGACGATCACCTTCGAGTCGCGGGACATCCACATCCCGACGCCGGCGGCGGCGCACAAGCTCGGCATCGCCACCGTGTTCCAGGACCTCGCCCTGTGCGAGAACCTCAACGTGATCCAGAACCTGTTCCTGGGCCAGGAGGTCCGCCCGCTCCGGCTGAACGACGTGGCGATGGAGACCCGCTCCTGGGACCTGCTCCGCCAGCTGTCGGCGAAGATCCCGAGTGTCCGCGTGCCGGTGGCCGCGCTCTCCGGTGGCCAGCGGCAGACGGTGGCCATCGCCAGGTCGCTGCTCGGCGACCCCAAGGTGATCATCCTCGACGAGCCGACCGCCGCCCTGGGCGTCGCCCAGACGGCGGAGGTGCTCAACCTGGTCGAGCGGCTGCGCGAGAACGGCCTCGGTGTCATCATGATCAGCCACAACATGGCCGACGTGCAGGCCGTGGCCGACACCGTGGCCGTGCTGCGGCTCGGCCGCAACAACGGGGTGTTCGACGTGGGCGCGGTCTCCACCGAGGAGATCATCGCCGCCATCACCGGCGCCACCGACAACGCGGTCTCCCAGCGCCAGGCGCGCCGCAAGGAAGGTCTGCCCTCATGAACAGCACGCTCACCACGGACCGCCAGGACGAGCGGCTGAGCGGGAACGAAGGGCTGCGCGGCGCGATCGCCGACGTGGTCGAGCGGGCCCGTGGCGGCGACCTGGGCGTGATCCCCGTCGTGGTGGGGCTCATCGTCATCTGGACGGTGCTGCAGATCCTCAACCCGATCTTCCTGTCCAGCGCGAACCTGGTGAACCTCACGCTGGAGTCGGCCGCGACCGGCATCATCGCGCTGGGCATCGTCTGCGTGCTGCTGGTCGGCCAGATCGACCTGTCAGTCGGCTCGGTCAGCGGCCTGTCGGGGGCCGTGCTCGCCGTGCTCTTCGTGGTCAAGGGGCTGCCGGTCTGGCTGGCCATCCTGGCCGCGGTCATCATGGGCGCGGTGATCGGCTGGGTGTACGCGCAGCTGTTCAACCGCTTCGGGGTGCCGAGCTTCGTCATCACGATGGCCGGCCTGCTGGCCTTCCTCGGACTGCAGCTCTATGTGCTGGGCGCCAAGGGCTCGATCAACCTGCCGTTCGACTCGGGCCTGGTGAACTTCGCGCAGCTCGACTTCGTACCAGCCTGGCTGTCCTACTGCTTCGCGGTGATCGCGGCCGTCTGGCTGTTCGCCAGCGGTTACCTGCACGCCCAGGAGCGGCGGCGCGCCGGGCTGTCGGCCAGGAGCCTGTCCATGCTGCTCGTCAGGAGCCTGGCGCTGCTGGCCGTGCTGGCCTTCGTGGTCTACTACCTCGGGCAGACCCGCGGCATCGGCTGGATGTTCATCTTCTTCGTGGCGCTGGTGCTGGTCATGCACTACATGCTGTCGCGTACCAAGTGGGGCAGGTCCGTCTACGCGGTCGGCGGCAACGTGGAGGCCGCGCGCCGCGCGGGCATCAACGTCAAGGCCGTCTACACCTCGGTGTTCGTGCTCTGCTCGTCGTTCGCGGCGGTGGGCGGCATCCTCGCGGCGGCCCGGCTGGCCGCGGCGAACCAGAGCAGCGGCTCGGGCGACGTCAACCTCAACGCCATCGCCGCGGCGGTGATCGGCGGGACGAGCCTGTTCGGCGGGCGCGGCACGGCCTTCGGCGCGCTGCTCGGCATCATCGTCATCCAGTCGATCTCCAGCGGGCTGACCCTGCTCAACCTCGACTCCTCCATCCGCTTCGTGGTCACGGGCATCGTCCTGCTGCTCGCGGTGGTCGTCGACTCGATCGCCCGCAAGTCGCGTACCTCCCACGGACGAGCCTGATGGCGGTCATCTGCGTAGACGCGGGGACCACGGTCATCAAGGCCGTCGGATACGACGAAACGGGCGCCGAGACGGCCGTCGCCCGGCACGGCACCACCGTCTCCAGGCCCGCGCCGGGCCAGGCCGAGCAGGACATGGACTCCGTCTGGGACGCGGTCGCCGGCACGGTCCGCGAGGTCGCGTCCCGGCTCGGCACCGCGCCCGACTTCGTGGCCGTGACCGCGCAGGGAGACGGCTGCTGGCTGGTCGACGCGGCGGGCCGGCCCACCGGTCCGGCGATCCTGTGGAACGACGGCCGCGCCGCCGCCACGGTCGACCGCTGGAACCGCTCGGGGCTGGCCGCCGACGCCTTCCGCGTCAACGGCTCCTCCGCCGCCTCGGGTCTCCCCCACGCGATCCTGACCTGGCTGAACGAGCACGACCCCGACCGGCTGACCCGCTCGGCCGCCAACCTGTCGTGCGGCGGCTGGATCTTCTCCCGGCTGACCGGCGAGCTGGCCGCCGACGAGTCCGACGGCTCGGCCCCCTTCATGGACCTGCGCACCCGCGCCTACTCCCCCGCGCTCCTGGCCATGTTCGGCCTGGAGTGGGCCGATCGCCTGCTGCCCGAGCTGCGCGACGACACGCGCCGGGTGGGCGCCCTGACGCGGGAGGCCGCCGAGCTCCTCGGGCTACCCGCCGGGACGCCGGTCGTGATGGCGCCCTACGACATCGCCGCCACCGCGATCGGCGCCGGCTCCGTCGGCCCCGGTCAGGCGTGCAGCATCCTGGGCACCACGCTCTGCACGGAGACCGTCGTCGAGCGGCCCGACCTGGACGGCGAGCCCGTCGGCATCACGATCGCGATGCCCGACGGCTACCTGCGCGCCTTCCCCACCTTCGCCGGGACCGAGGTCCTGCAGTGGGCCTGCCGGCTGCTCGGCCTGGACGGCCCGGCCGAGCTGGGCGAGCTGGCCGCCACCGGCCCACCGGGTGCGGGCGGGCTGTCGTTCCAGCCCTACTTCTCCCCCGCCGGTGAGCGCGCGCCGTTCTCCGATCCGCTGGCCAGGGGCGCCTTCCTCGGCCTGTCCTTCGAGCATGGGCGCGAGCACGTCGCCCGAGCCGTGCTCGAAGGGCTCACGCTCGTCATCCAGGACTGCCTGGCCGCCTCCGGTGACGGGCCGCGCGAGCTGCGGGTGTGCGGCGGCGGCTCGGCCAGCGCGCTGTGGCTGCGGATGATCTCCGACGTCACCGGCCTGCCGGTCTTCCGATCGGGTGACGCCGAGGTCGGCGCCAGGGGCGCCTTCCTGGTCGGCCTGGTCGCCACGGGCGCGGCCACGAGCATCGAGGCGGCCGCCGACCGGTTCGTCCGGTTGCGGGATGCCGTACGACCCGAGTCCGGCGCGTACGGGACGGCGTACCAGGACTTCCTGGCGCTGCGCGAGAGCAGCGCCCGATCATGGCCGCTGCTCGCCGAGATGCGGGGGCGCTCGTGAGCGTCTGGATCGGTGTGGACCTGGGCACGCAGAGCGTCCGGGCGATGGCCGTCACGGACGGCGGCGAGGTGCTCGGCGCGGCGAGCAGGCCGCTGACCAGCCACCGCGACGGGCCCCGGCACGAGCAGGACCCCGAGGAGTGGTGGCGGCAGCTCGCCGCCGCCACCCGCGAGGCGCTGCGCGACGTGCCGCCGGAGCGGATCCGCGGCGTCGCCGTGGCCGCGACCTCGGGCACGATCCTTCTGACCAGCGCCGACGGCACCGCGCTGACCCCCGGCCTGATGTACGACGACCGGCGGGCGGCGGCCGAGGTGGCGCGGATCGACTCGGTGGGCGCGGCCGTCTGGGAACGGCTCGGCTACCAGCGCATGCAGGCCAACTGGGCGCTGCCCAAGCTGCTGTGGCTGCTGCCTGACGCCCCGCCGGGCGCGCGGCTGGCGCACCAGAACGACTTCGTCAACCGGCGCCTGGTCGGGCGCGGCGTGGCCACCGATCTGAGCAACGCGCTGAAGACCGGCGTGGAC
The DNA here is from genome assembly GCF_050942315.1 of Nonomuraea sp. CA-143628. Classification (NCBI taxonomy): domain Bacteria; kingdom Bacillati; phylum Actinomycetota; class Actinomycetes; order Streptosporangiales; family Streptosporangiaceae; genus Nonomuraea; species Nonomuraea sp. CA-143628. The sequence continues at coordinate 2,492,838 of NZ_CP192072.1, read as the reverse complement.
CTGATCGAGGAGCGGTGGCCGTACGAGGTGTTCGACGAGCTGGGGGTGTCCGCCGAGACGCTGCCCGACGTCGTACGGCCCGGCACCACGCTCGGCACGGTCTGCGCCGAGGCCGCCGCGATCACCGGCATCCCGCTCGGCACCCCGGTGATCGCAGGGACCACCGACGGGTGCGCGGCGCAGCTCGGCGCCGGGGCGATGACGCCGGGCAGCTGGAACTCCGTCATGGGCACCACGCTGGTGCTCAAGGGCGTGACCAGGGAGCTGATCCACGACCCGCTGGGCGTCGTCTACTCGCACCGCGCGCCGGACGGCTCCTGGCTGCCGGGTGGCGCGTCGAGCACGGGCGCGGGGGTGCTGACCCGCGAGTTCGCCGGACAGGACCTCGACGCGCTGAGCGCCCAGGCCGCCGCCCGCTACGGCCCAACCGCCGGCTTCGGTCCCGCCGCCCGCTTCGGTCCCGCCGCGACCGGCGGCGCCGGGGAGCCGGTCGTCACCGCGGCGGAGCCGGTCGTCACCTATCCGCTCGTGTCGCGCGGGGAGCGGTTCCCGTTCGTGGCGCCCGAGGCCGAGGGGTTCACCCTCGGCCGGCCCGCCGACGACATCGAGCGCTACGTGGCGATCCTGCGCGGCGCGGCGTTCGTCGAGCGGCTCTGCTTCGACTATCTCGACCTGCTGGGCGCCCCGGCGGACGGGGAGATCGTCCTCACCGGCGGAGCCACCAGGAGCGCGTACTGGAACCAACTGCGCGCCGACGTCCTCGGGCGTCCCGTCACGCTGCGGGAGAACGCCGAGCCCGCGCTCGGCATGGCCGTACTGGCCGCAGGAGACAAGGGAGACGCGGCCGGGATGATCCGCACCCGCGCGGTCGTGGACCCGGCTGGACCCCGCATGGACGAGACCTACCTACGCTTCGTCACCGAACTGGAAGGACGCGGCTGGCTGCCCGCGAGCGCCGCCGACCACGCCCGTGAGAGGACCGCGCCATGACCAACATCGCACTGGTGCGCCACGGCGAGTCCGTCTGGCATGCCGAGAACCGCTACGCCGGGCTCAGCGACGTCGAGCTGACCCCGCGCGGCCTCGACCAGGCCGGGCAGCTGGCCTCCTGGGCGGGCCGGGCCGGGCTGTCGGCCGTCTGGGCGTCCACGCTGAGCAGGGCCCGCATCACCGCCGCCGCCAGCGCCGAGGCGGCGGGTGTCGAGGTGCGGGTGGACGAGCGGCTGCGGGAGCTCGACTTCGGCCAGGCCGACGGGCTGACCGCGGCGGAGATGCGCGAGCGCTTCCCCGAGGCCCGCGCCGCCTTCGAGGCCGACCCCGCCACGAACCCGCTGCCGGGCGGCGAGGACCCGAAGCTCGCGGCCGACCGGTTCACCGAGTGCCTGCGGGACATCGCCGCCGCCCATCCCGACGGCCGGGTGATGGTCGTCGCCCACACGACCGTCATCAGGATCGCGCTGTGCCGGCTCATGGGCGTGCCGCTGGACGAGTACCGGCGGCTCTTCCCCAAGCTGGACAACTGCGCCATCACCGAGATCCGCCCGCGGAACGGCCAGGTGGCGATCCTGCGGTACAACTCCCCGATTGGAGCTCTTCGTTGACCATCCGAGTCCTCGCCGCCGGCGACCACTTCGTCCAGAACCGCCTCTTCATCGACGCGCTCCGGCGCGCGGTCCCCGGTGAGGTGGAGATCAGCGAGCTGACGCTGCCGTGGCCGGAGGTGCCGTTCGGCCGGGTGAGCGAGGTGGACGAGGCGTCCGATGTGGAGGACGAGCTGATCGAGGCGCTGCACGGCGTCGAGGTATGCGTGACCCAGATGGCCCCCCTGACGAAGCGGGTGCTGGACGCGTCGCCGGAGCTCAAGCTGTTCTGTGTCAGCCGGGGCGGGCCGGTCAACGCCAATCTGGACGCGGCCACCGAGGCGGGGGTCGCGGTCACGTTCGCGCCGGGACGCAACGCCGTGGCCACGGCCGAGCACACGCTGGCCATGCTCCTCGCGGCCACCCGCCGCATCCCCCAGACGCACGCCGACCTGGCGGGAGGCGTCTGGCGGGGCGACTACTACACCTATGACAACGTCGGGCCCGAGCTGGAGGGCTCAACGGCGGGCCTGGTCGGCTACGGGGCGATCGGCCGCCGGGTGGCCCGCATGCTGGAGGGCTTCGGAGCGGAGGTCCTCGTCTACGACCCTTACGTGGAAATTTCAGGACAGGTGGAGTTGGCCGAGCTGCTCGAACGCTCCCAGTTCCTCTCCCTGCACGCGCGGGCCACCCCCGAGACCATCGGCATGATCGGCGCGCCGCAGATCGCCGCGATGCCGCGCGGGTCCGTCATCGTCAACTGCGCGCGCGGCTCGCTGCTCGACTACGACGCCCTGTGCGACGCGCTGGAGTCGGGTCACCTGTTCGGCGCCGCGGTGGACGTCTTCCCCGAGGAGCCCATCCCGGACGGGTCGCGGCTCCTCACGACCCCCAACCTGGTGATGACCCCGCACCTGGCCGGCGCCAGCAAAGAGACGGCCATGAAGGCCGCCGAGATCGTCGCCGAGGACGTGGCCCGCTACGTCCGCAAGGAACCGCTCAAGCACTGGGCCAACCCGGCGGCCCTCATCCCTTGAGCGCGCCGGCCATCAGCCCGCGCATGAAGAACCGGCCGAGCAGCACGTAGATCAGCATCGTCGGCACTGAAGCCAGGATCGCCGCCGCCATTTGCTGGCTGTACGGCGTGGCCTGGGCGCCGGCGATGTTGTTGAGCATGACGGTCGTCGGCCAGCTGGTCGGCCCGGTGAGGAAGACGGCGAACAGGAAGTCGTTCCACATCGAGGTGAACTGCCAGATGATCACCACCGCGATGGCCGGCGCGGACACCGGCAGCACGACCGACCAGTACGTACGCAGCATCCCCGCGCCGTCCACCCGAGACGCCTCGATGAGCTCGTCCGGGATGGTGACGTAGTAGTTGCGGAAGATCAGCGTGCAGATCGGGATGCCGTAGACCACGTGCGCCAGCGTCAGCCCGGGGATGCCGCCGTAGAAGACGCCCTGCAGCCCGGTCAGCTCGTTGAGGTTCACCAGGAGCTGCACCAGCGGGATCATCACCCCCTGGTAGGGGATGAACATGCCGAACAGGAACAGCGTGAACAGCACATCCGCGCCCGGGAAGCGCCATTTCGACAGCACGTAGCCGTTCATGGAGCCGAGCACGCAGGACAGCAGCGAGCCCGGCACGGCCAGCAGGACGGAGTTCCACAGGCCCGGGGCCAGCTTCTCCCACGCCACGCGCCACGCCTCGAAGGTCCAGGTCCGCGGCAGGTTCCACGCCTGGCTCGGGTCCGCCTCGGTGAGCGGCTTGAAGCTGGTGACCAGCAGGACGTAGATCGGGATCAGGAAGATCACCACGAAGGCGATCAACAGGACGAGCCGCACCCCGGTGGACACCCGCCGGCGCCCGATCACCGCGGTCATGAACGCCTCTCCTTACGCACGGACCAGATCAGGTACGGAATGACGAAGACGGCCACGCTCAGCACGATGTACGAGGCGATGGTGGCGCCCTTGGCCGGGTCGTGGGAGTCGAACACCGCCACCCACATGAACACGGCGGGCACGTCGGTGATGATCTGCTTGCCCGACACCGCCACGATCAGGTCGAACACCTTGAGCGAGATGTGCCCGAGGATGATCAGCGCCGACAGCGTCACAGGGCGGAGCATCGGCAGCACGACATGCCGGTAGACGCCCCACTCGTTGCACCCGTCGACCCGCGCCGCCTCGCGCAGCTCCTCCGGCACGCCACGGAACCCCGCCAGGAACAGCGCCATGACATATCCGGACATTTGCCAGACTGCCGGGAGAGCCATCGCGGCCATCCCCCAGTCCGGATCCCGGAACCACTGCCACTGCGGCAGCCCGATCCAGTCGAAGAGCCGGTTGAGCCCGACCGCCCGCTGCTCCATCCCCGAGTTCATCAGCCACCGCCACACGATGCCGGTCGCGACGAACGAGATGGCCATCGGGAACAGGTAGATCGCCCGGAACGTCCCCTCGCCCCTGATCCCCTTCTCCATGAGGAAGGCCAGGAACCAGCCGAGCACCAGCGCGCCCAGCACGAACACGAGCGTGAACATGATCGCGTGCTGCACCGAGATGTGCCATCGAGGCAGGTCCCAGATGTCGACGAAGTTCTTCAGCCCGACGAACTTGCCCTCGGACACCTCGTCGTGCTTGTCGGTCATGGCCAGCTGGAAGTTCCAGCCCAGCATGCCGTACACGAACACGCCGATCGCGATGATGGACGGCGTGACGAGGAGTAACCCAGGCAGCCAGGTGCGTGCCCGCCTCACAACATCCCCTCCAAGAGGTACGGCAGGCGCGAAACGCCTGCCGTACCCGGGTGACCGCAATTACTGCGCGTTGGCCGTTGCCGCGTCGACGAGCCCCTTCTGCAGGGCCGCGACGTCCTTGCTGCTGATGAACAGGCCGACCGCCTCGGTGATCGAGGCCAGCCACGGCTGGTTCACCGACACTCCGTGCTGGATGGAGCCGGCCAGCTTGTTGCTCGACCAGTCCTTCAGCGCGTCCGCCAGGTAGTCGGTGTAGAGCGACTGGTCGGCGTCCTTACGGGCGGGGATGGAGCCCTTCTTCGGGTTGAAGGCGTCCTGTCCCTCCTTGCTGGCCGCGACCTTGAGCCAGGCGATGGCCCCGTCACGGTTCTTGGCGCCCTTGGGCAGCGTGAAGCTGTCGGACAGCCACAGGTAGGTGCCCTCGGTGCCGGGAGAGGGCGCCCAGTCGAAGTCCTCCTTCGACTTCTTGCCCAGACCGCCGTCCGGCGGGTTGTGGAAGTAGCCGTAGGCCCAGTCGCCCATGACGTTGAACGCGGCCTCGCCGTCGGCCACCTGCTTGGCCGCGGGCTGCCAGTCGTCCTGCGGGTCGCCCGCGTACGACATGATCGTCTTGAAGCTCTCCAGCGCCTTCTTCACCTCGGGGCTGCCCCAGTTGGCGCCCGGCTTGAACAGCGCGTTGTAGGCGTCGGTGCCGAGCGAGCCGAGCAGCACGCTCTCCATCAGGTGCACCACGGTCCACTCCGAGCCGATGGACAGCGGGATCTTGCCCTTGGCCTTGACCTTGCCCAGGTCGGCGATGAACTCGTCGACCGACTTGGGCGCGGCCGCGATCCCCGCCTCCTTCAGCAGCTTCGGGTTGAACCACAGCACGTTCGACCGGTGGATGTTGACCGGCACCGAATAGATCTTGCCGTCCACGCTGATCTGGTCGATCAGCTGGGAGGGGAAGACGTCCTTCAGCTTCAACTCGTCGTAGAGGGAGTTGAGGTCCTCCAGGTCGCCCGCCTTGATGTAGCCCTGCAATTCGGCGCCCGCGTGACCCTGGAAAGTGTCCGGCGGGGTGTCCGCCTGCAACTTCGACTGCAGCAGCGCCTTGGCCTTGTCGCCGGAGCCGCCCGCCACCGCCGCGTCGAAGAAGGTGTAGTTCGGGTTCTCCTTCTCGAAGATCTCCCGCATCGCCTTCAGACCGTCGGCCTCACCCGGCCCGGTCCACCACGAAAACACCTCGACCTGCTTCTTCTCGCCGCCACCCGTGGCCTGCGGGCTCGCCGTTGCGCCGCCGCCGCTACCACCGCAGCCGGCCAGGCCGAGCACGCTCGCCATAGTGATCGCGACGGCCGCCAACCACCGTCGTCGCATCGCACACCGTCCCTTCGAAACCCCGAGTGGTGAAGGTTGACAACGTTGTCAGTAGGGCAATCAACCCACTTCGCACTTGGAGCCGTCAAGGCATGTGCTGGTAACAGGTCCGCATAGGCGCGACGACCAGCAGGTGGTGGGCGGGCCCGAGCCCTGCGCGGCTCGAGCCCGCTGTCACGCGTCCGGAACCAGACCCCCACCCCTCCGAGGAGGCCAAGCTCCGCCTGGACACGCGACGCCCCATTGGATCGAGCCACGACGCCCCCTGACTGAGAGGCGAGATCGCAAGGTGCGGTCGATCACATGCAGAACGTTAGACATGTGAACGGGATGCCGCATGCGTCGAGATGGCCATTCGAGGATGTAACCGTTCGACCCCGGAGATGTGTAGAGAGGTCTGTGCAGGCCCCATATGTAGGAGGAGAAGTGTGCCGAGGTCATCCCGGTGAGCGCCCGCTTCAGGAGAGTGCCGCCTCCAGGACGGCGCGGGCGATGAGGGCGGCGGTCGACGGCGCGGCGTGCTCCAGGACCACGCCCACGGCCACCTCCGGCGTGTCCGCCGGGGCGAACGCCGTGAAGAGCGCGTGATCCTCCCCGGCCCCCGACTTGGCCGCCACCTCCACGCCCGGGATGGCGGACGCCGTACCGGAACCGCCGGCACCGGTGACCGTGAGCATCATCGAGGTGAGCTGGCCGGCCAGGGTGGCGGGGATGGTCACCCGGTACGGCGCCGGGTCGGCCCGGTCGATGAGCGAGCCGTCCGGAAGGCGTACGTCCTCCACCAGGTACGGGCGCATGAGGACGCCGTGGTTGGCGACGGCGGCCGACAGCATGGCGATCATCAGCGGCGTGGCCCGGACGTCATGCCGCCCGATGGCCGACAGGGCGGTCTGGGCCCGGTCCATGTTCGGGGGGTAGGTGCTGGCGGTGACCTGCAGCGGGATCGTGAGGTCGCGGTCGTTGAAGCCGAACGCCTCCGCCTGGTCGCGCAGGATGTCCTGCCCCAGCTGGAGACCGATGCCGGCGAAGGCGGTGTCGCAGGAGGACCGGAAGGCGTCCGGCAGCGTCGGCCGGGCATCGCCGCAGGACCCGCCCAAGCCGGATAGGAAGGCCGTGCTGCCGGGCAGCCGCAGCCGGGCGGGCGCGTCGACCCGTGAGGTGGGCGAGTACTCGCCCGACGACAGCGCGGCGGCCGTGGTGACCAGCTTGAACGCGGAGCCGGGCGGATATCTCTGACTGACCGCCCGGTTGACCAGCGGCCCGGTGGGGTCGCCGCGCAGGCGCCGGTCCGTCTTGGCCAGCTCGGCGGGGTCGGTGGTGGTGTAGGCGTTGGGGTCGTACGACGGGTAGCTGGCCAGGGCGAGGATCGCGCCGGTCGCCGGGTTGACGGCGACCACGGCGCCCGACCGGCCCGCCGCCTTGAGGCCCTCGTAAGCGGCCGTCTGCGCGCGGTCGATGATCGTGAGCCGGACGTCGGCGCCGCGGGCCCTGCCGTGCCTGACGAGCGAGCGGACCTGGATCCTCGGGTCGTCGCCGGACAGGACGTCGTCGGCGGCCCCCTCGATGCCCGTGGTCCGGCTGAGCGACGCCGTCCCGGTCACGGGGGCGTACAGCTCACCGTGGGGGTAGACGCGGCGATACGCGTACGGCCCGCGGGCCGTCGCCCGGCTCACGGCGACGGTCGTGCCGTCATAGGTGAGGATGTCGCCGCGCGGATGGTCGAACCTGGCGATGGCCGAGCGCTGGTTGCGCGGATCGGCGTTGAGCCCCCGCGCCCCGAACCCCTGGATCACCGTGATGTTGGCCAGCACCGCGAACAGCAGCATCGCGCACCCCTTGGCGACGCGGCGCAGCGGGATGTTGATCCGTCTCGCCCTGGGCCCGGCCATGGTCCCGGTCTAACAACCGGACCCCAAAGACAGGGCTAGACGACTCTGCGGTAGTAGGAAATCTTGTTGTGGATGTAGCGCTGACGCTCGGTGAGGTTGGCGATCTGCTCCCGAACGCGGCCGTCGTGCTCCTCCAGGAGCTTGATGCGGTCGGCGATCGTGTGATCGCCCTGCCGGACCAAGGCGGCGAAGCGCAGCATCTCGGCGATCGGCATTCCGGTGTCACGCAGGCAGCGGATCGTGCCGAGCCAGCCGACGTCCTCTTCGGTGAACCGGCGCTGACCTGCGGCGTTACGGCCGACGGGCTCCAGCAGGCCGATCTTCTCGTAGTAGCGCAACGTGTCCAGGGTGAAGCCGGTCTCCTCGACCACTTCCGCGGGTGTGTAGACGCTCACGGCAAAAGCATCGCACCTGGAGCCGACTCCAGGTCAACCAATTCTCCGGCTTGACATGGAGTGCACTCCAGCTTTCACGATCACGGCCATGAACATCGCACTGGGCACGATCCCGTTCGGCACCGCGGTCGACGAGAAGGACACTTTCGCCCTTCTGGACCGGTTCGTCGAGGCCGGGGGCACCATGCTGGACACGTCCAACAACTATCCGTTCTGGATGCCGGGGTGCACGGGCGACGAGAGCGAGCTGGCCATCGGCTCGTGGCTCGCGGCGCGCGGCAACCGGGACCGGATCTTCCTGAGCACGAAGACCGGCGCCCGGCCCACCGTCCCCGGCGACGACACGCTCGCCTCGGCGGAGGGACTGTCCGCCGCCTCCATCGGCAAGGCGATCGAGGGCAGCCTGCGGAGATTGCGGACGGACTACATCGATGTGTATTGGTCGCACATCGAGGACCGCTCCGTACCCCTGGAGGAGACCCTGGGGGCGTTCGACGACCTGGCCCGGCAGGGCAGAATCCGCAGCGTGGGGACCAGCAACCTGGCCACCTGGCGGGCCGAGCGGGCCAGGAACCTGTCGGCGGCGCGGGGCTGGCTGCCGTACACATGCCTGCAGCTCCGGCACACCTACCTGCGCCCGCGACCGCTCACGCGGCCGGTCGAGGCGGCCCACACGCTGGTGACGGACGAGACGCTGGAGTATGTACGCGCCGAGCCCGACGTGACGCTGTGGGCGTACAACACGCTGATGGCGGGCGCCTACACACGGGCCGACCGCCCGATGCCCGACATTTACCAGCATCCGGGTACGACCCGGCGGCTCGCGGTCCTGAGTGAGGTGGCGGCGGAGGTGGGGGCGACGCCCAACCAGGTGGTACTGGCCTGGCTGCTGGCCGACGGGCACGTCCCGATCGTCGGCGTCTCCACGATGGACCAGCTAAACGAGGTCCTGGGCGCGGCGGACGTACGGCTGGACGACGAACTACGCGCCCGGCTGGACGCGGCGTGCTGAGACCGGCACGGCGACCCGGCAAGTGGCGAGAACGACCCGGCAGGTGGCGGGGGCAGTCACGGCTGTGGCCGAAGGGGTCGCGGCTGTGGCCGAAGGGGTCGCGGGAGCGCTCCCGCGGCGCGCCGCGAGGCCGACTGGCGCTGGCGGGAGGCGGCCTGTGGCTGGTCGAGGACATCTCCGAGACCGCTCGCCCTTCCCGCTAGCGAACCCGCACCCGCACCGGCACCCGTCCGGCAGACGTCCGGCAGACGGAACGGCTACCGACAGGTGAGTGGTCAGGGCAGGTGGGTGGTCAGGGCAGGTGGTCGGCCAGGTAGCGGTGGACCAGTTGCTTGCACTCGGCGATCAGGTCGGAGTCACCGTCGGGACGTACCCGGAAGGCCAGCTTGAGCACCGCGTCCGTGGCCTCGACCGCCACCAGCAGGGCGCGGTCGAGCCCCGGCCCGACAGGAGCGTCGAGCAGGTCGACCGTGAGGGCTCGCAGCCGGTCGGCGACCACGACGTTGTTCTCCAGCGCGGCGTCGAGCATCCGGTCGGTGCCCTTGAGCGCCGGCCCGCCCGGCGCCGTCAGCACCTCCCCGAAGTCGACCACGGCGAATCCCGGGGTGGTCCGCTTCATCACCACGAACTCGTCGATGGCCAGGTCGACCAGGTCGGTCCAATGGTCGAGACCGGACTCGGCGATCCGCTCCGTGAGCCGCTCGGTGATGCGTTGCAGGAAGGCGTCGAGGTTGCGCAGGGCCAGCGCTCGCACCAGGCCCTGCTTGTCGGAGAAGAATTGGTAGAACGTGCCTATCGGCACCTCGGCCCGGCGCGCGACCTCTTTGGTGGTCAGTGCCTCGTAACCGACCTCGTCGAGCAAATGTGCGCACTCGTCGAGCATCCGTTCGACTCGCTCCACGCTGCGGCGTTGGGCTGGACGCCGGCGCAGGGTACTCGTCATGCCCCCCATCTTGGCGTATTACCGCCAGGTAGGCTTCCCCGAGCCTCCGCGAGTTAACATGAGTCCGACTCGGATGATCGGTCTCGGATGATCTCTTCTCGGAAGATCGCTTAGGAGTGCGCATGTTCCTATGGGGTACGGCCACGGCCGCCTACCAGATCGAGGGCGCCGTCAAGGAAGACGGCAGGGGCGCCTCCGTCTGGGACACCTTCGCCCACGAGCCGGGCCGCATCCGGGACGGGCACACCGGGGACGTCGCGTGCGACCACTACCACCGCTGGCCCGAGGACGTCGCGCTCATGGCCGGCCTGGGCGTCAACGCCTACCGCTTCTCGATCGCCTGGCCCCGCGTGCTGCCGCTGGGCACGGGCCGGGTGGAGCCGAGGGGCCTCGACTTCTACGACCGGCTGGTCGACGGCCTGCTGGCGGCGGGGATCGCGCCGGTGCCGACCCTGTTCCACTGGGACCTGCCGCAGGCGCTGCAGGACATGGGCGGGTGGATGAACCGCGATATTTCCTACTACTTCGCCGAATACGCGGCGATAGTGGCCGAGCGCCTCGCCGACCGGGTGCCCATGTGGATCACGCTGAACGAGCCGTTCGTGCACATGGCCTTCGGGTACGGCATGGGCGTCCACGCCCCCGGCCAGGCCCTGCTGTTCGACGCCCTGCCCGTCGCCCATCACCAGCTGCTCGGCCACGGCCTGGCCGTACAGGCGATGCGCGCGGCCGGGGCGCGGCAGGTGCTGATCACGAACAACTGCACCCCGGTCTGGCCCGTCTCGGCGGAGGCCGCGGACCTGGCGGCGGCCGACGCGTACGACACGCTGCACAACCGGCTGTTCAACGACCCGATCCTGCTGGGCGAGTATCCGGACCTGAAGGCCATCGGCGCCATGGACGTGGTCCGCGACGGCGATCTGGCCGTCATCTCCGCGCCCCTGGACGGCCTGGGCATCAACTACTACAACCCCACTCGCATCGGCGCGCCCACGGACGATGGCCTGCCTTTCACCGACCACGGCATCACCGGCTACCCCACCACCGCCTTCGGCTGGCCGGTCGTCCCCGACGGCCTGCGCGAACTCCTGACGGGCCTGCGTGCCAGGTACGGCTCCGCGCTGCCGCCGGTGTACGTCACGGAGAACGGCTGCTCCCAGGAGGATGTCCCCGGCCCGGACGGCACGATCGACGACCAGGGCCGCATCGCCTTCCTGGACGGCCACATCAGAGCGGTGGAACAGGCGGCGGCGGAGGGCGTCGACGTGCGCGGCTACTTCGTCTGGTCGCTACTGGACAACTTCGAGTGGGCTGAGGGCTACCACCAGCGCTTCGGCCTGGTGCACGTGGACTTCCCCACCCAGCACCGCACCCCGAAGGCGTCATACACCTGGCTCCGCGACCTCATCGCAGGCTTCTCCCGCTCCCCCGGAGGGGGTATCTCACCGTAAGGACCCCAGCCACAACCGACCGTCCATCCCCGCTCCCCCGAAGGGGGTATCCCACCCTAGGGACCCCAGCCACAACGGACCGTCCACATCCGCTCCCCCGAAGGGAGTATCCCACCCAAGGACCCCAGCCCCAACGGACCGCCGTTCCGCACAGCCGCTAGAACACCGACACATGCACATGGTCGTAGTGGTTGGCGGTGACCCCACCCCGGTCCGACATCGGATCCCACCCACCCCCCGACCGGATGTCGTAATACCGCTGCTTCCAGATGATGTACATCACCCCGATCCGGGGCCCGTTCTTGATCAGCCACTCGGCCAGCGCGTCACCCCGGTCGGCGTCGGCCCCCGCGGCCGCCCGGCCGCCGCTCGACATCATGAAGTCGCAGGCCCGCCCCTTGCCGTGCTCACCGGGGTCACCAGGCCGTAGACAGCCCACCCCGTACGGCATGGGGAAGTTCCGCATGATCTCGGCCCGCACCGCGATCAGACGCGGCGTGAGCCCCGAGGAGCCGCCCGGCTGCTGGAAGCCGTACTTGGCGAGGAGCCGCTCGATCTGGCGGCGCTTGCCCTGCATGGTCTTGATCTCTTTTTTCAGCTTGTCGATCTTCTCGGCGACGGTCCGCTTGGCCTCCGCCGACTTGTCGATCAGCCCCTGGATGCTCTGGACCTTGCTGACGCGCTCGTTGGCCAGGTAGGTCATGTTCGCCGCCTGGCCGAGCGCGACGGTGGGGTCGACGCCCGGGGCGAGCAGCTGGACGCCGTCGAGCGGTCCCGCGATGTAGGTGCTCTGGGCGATCGCGGACACCTCGGCCTTGGCCTTGGCGAGCTGGGCCTCCAGGTCACCGGAGTTGTCGGTGGCCTTCTTGGCCTGGATCCGTACTTCCTCCAGGCTCTGGATCTGCCCCCGATAGAGATCGTTGAGCTGGGACGCCTGCTTGGTCAGCTTGCGCAGCTCGGCCGGGTTGGGAGCCGCGGAGACCGGAAGGGGGAACGCGAACAGCCCCGCCAGGACGATGGCGAATAGGGCGAAGCGACTGATTTTCACGTCCGTCCTCCCCTCATCGACGGACCGAAACTATAGAAGATGATCTTGAATATTGTCATCTGAACGCGGCAAGTCGCGCCCCTTTGGCGAATTATCTGAGGATTGTCCGATCTAAGGCAGACATAAAGATTGGGTCTTGCCGAGCGCGACGTATCGGTCTGAGATGGCGACGAAACTCGTCTCTGCGAAGGGGCAGACCTCGTGTCTCGATTACTGACCCTGTCCACCGCCGTCGTCCTCGGCCTCGGCACGTCCCTCGTCGCCCTGGAGGCCCAGGCGTCGGTGGACCCCTTACCACCCCGCGACAGGATCGAGCTCTACCAGCTGGAGAGCACGCCCGGCACCGGGCAGGCCCTCAAGGAGAAGGGCTTCGACGTCGTTCAGCAGGACACCAAGGGCGGCAAGGAGCACGTCGAGGTGACCGCCGCCCAGACCGACCTCGACGGCCTGCGCAAACTCGGCTACCAGCCGGAGCCCGTACGCAACCCGCAGGGCCAGACCCAGTTGGAGGCCGCCAAGGCGCAGGCCGCCGGCGGCTACACCGTCTGGAAGTCCTACTCCGAGCCGGGCGGCATCGCCGACCAGCTCAAGGCCATCGCCAACGCGAACAGGGACATAGTGAAGATCGAGTCCCTCGGCAAGACGCTGAAGGGCCAGGACATCCTCGCCGTCAAGGTCACCGCCCTGGCCAGGGTGCTGCCCGACGGCGTCAAGCCGGCGACGCTGTACTCGGCCACGCAGCACGCCCGCGAGTGGATCTCCACTGAGGTCGACATGCGGCTGCTGAAGCACGTGATCGCCAACCGGGCCGCGCTCAAGGACCTGCTGAACAGGACCGAGCTCTGGTTCGTGCCGGTCGCCAACCCCGACGGCTACGACTTCACCTTCACCGAGGGCAACCGTCTGTGGCGCAAGAACCTGCGTGACAACGACGGCGACGGGCGGATCACCACCGGCGACGGCGTCGACCCGAACCGCAACTACCCCACCAACTTCCACTACGACGAGGAGGGCTCCTCGTCGATCCCGAGCAGCGAGACCTACCGTGGCGCGGCGCCCGCCAGCGAGCCCGAGACCAGGGCACTCGACGGGCTGCTGAAGCGGATCAGGTTCAAGGGCCAGGTGAACTACCACTCCTTCGGCCCCCTGCTGCTCTACCCGATCGGCTGGCAGGTCGCCACCAAGACCGCGGACAACCCGATCTACGAGGCCATCTCCGGGAACGACGCCAAGCCGGCGATCCCGGGCTTCGACCCGGACCTGTCGGCGGAGCTCTACACCACCAACGGCGAGACGACCGACCACGCCCACGCCTCGTACGGCACGCTGGCCTGGACGCCGGAGCTCGACGAGGGCTGTGAGGGCTGCGGGTTCGTCTTCCCCGACGACGAGGCGCTGGTCCAAGCGGAGTTCGAGAAGAACATCCCGTTCGCCCTGGACGTGGCAAAGTCGGCCACGAACTGGTCCGAGCCGGTCAACCACCTCGGCAATTCCACCGCCGACTTCGTGCTGGACCCGTTCGAGGTCAGCTACGGCCGGGACCAGGTGGTCCAGGTCGACGCCAAGCGCAAGCTCGGCCCGATCTTCCTGAACTACCAGGTCAACGGCGGCCGGACCAAGACCGTACTGACCGGCGAGTGGTGGGGTGGCGAGCGCTACGGCAAGGGCTACGACACCTACTACCACTGGATGCGCGGCAAGATCACCGGCACCAGACCCGGGGACAAGGTCAAGGTCTGGTTCAGCTCGATCGGCAGGAAGAGCGGGGACTTCACCTACCAGGTCGCCGGTGACATCGGCGGCAAGGTGCTGGTGCTGGCCACCGAGGACGTCACGGGCCTCAGCCCCGTCCAGGGCGTGACCGAGGCCAAGTACGCCGACGACTACGTCAAGGCGCTCGACGAGGCCGGTTACAGCTCCGACGTCTATGACATGGACAAGATGGGCCGCAAGGCTCCGCACGCGCTCGGCGTGCTCAGCCACTACAAGGCGGTGGTCTGGGAGACGGGCGACGACATCATCCCGAGATCGGTCGGCCAGGTGGCCGGCACCACCTCCAAGGGCGGCGTCGACACCGAGCTGGCCGTGCGCGACTACCTGAACGAGGGCGGCAAGCTCCTGCACTCGGGCAAATACCCGTCGTACGCGGCCAACAACAATGGCGCCTACTACTACCAGCCCGACCAACCGGCCCAGCCCGAATGCGCGACCCCCAACGACCCGCCGTGCATCCAGGTGTTCAACGACTTCCAGCAGTACTGGCTGGGCGCCTACGTCTTCTTCGACGACTCGGGCATCAACCCCGGCACGGGCCTCCCGTACGCGCTGCAGGGCGTGAGCGGCCGGTTCAAGGGTTTCAACGGCACGCTGGAGCCGAGCCACACCAACTCGTTCGTGGCGACCTCGGCGATCCTGCCGGCCGCCCAGTTCCCGCAGTTCGCCAGCTCCGCGCCGGTCAAGTGGGCTCGGCCTGGCGGACCGTTCGACCCGCACACCGGTTCCTGGGACGTCTACAGCGGCATCGCCGACGCCTCCTGGAAGCGGCTGACCAAGACCGTCGACCTGACCGGGAAGACCGGCGGTGACCTGTCGTTCTGGACCTCGTACGACACCGAGGCCGACTGGGACTTCCTGACCGTCGAGGCGCACACCGTGGGCGGCGACGACTGGACGACCCTGCCGGACGTCAACGGTCACACCTCACAGAGCACGGGCAGCAGCTGTGACCCGCCCAGCGGCGGCGAGGGCTGGCGCGCGCTCCATCCGTTCACCCAGCGCTACCAGGGCGCCAACTGCGAGCCGACCGGCACTTCCGGCTCGTGGAACGCGGCCTCGGGCAACTCGGCCGGCTGGCAGCAGTGGAAGGTCGACCTGACCCCGTACGCGGGTAAGAAGGTGGAGCTGTCCGTTTCGTACATCAGCGACTGGAGCACCCAGGGCGCGGGCGTCTTCCTCGACGACTTCACCGTCACGCTGAACGGCGCGACGGCGGAGCAGACCTCGTTCGAGAGCGACCTGGGCGGCTGGAGCGCGGCGGCGCCTCCTGAGGGCACCTCGCCTTCGATCAACAGCTGGGCCCGCACGGACCAGGTGTTCGAGGAGGGTGGCGGCATCGCCACCAAGGACACCGTCTACCTCGGCTTCGGCGTGGAGAGCCTGACGACCCAGGCCATGCGTACGGACCTGGTCAAGCGGTCCTTGCGGCACCTGCTCGGCTGATCGGCCCGGAGGGGTCCGGCACGCGTACGCGCGTGCCGGGCCCCTCTTGCGCGCGTGGACAGAACATGGTTCGGTCACCTTGAGGAGCACGACAACCAAGCGAGCATTTGGTCAAGCAGGAGGCTCACGACATGCGCCAGCACGACACGCTGTTCATCGGGGGCGAATGGGTGGCCCCGGCCGGGACCGGCACCATCGACGTCATCTCCCCCCACACCGAAGAGGTCGTGGGCCGCGTGCCCGACGGCACCCCCGAGGACATGGAGCGCGCGGTGGCCGCGGCGCGGCAGGCGTTCGACCACGGGCCGTGGCCGCGCATGACGTTCGCCGAGCGGGCCGAGGTGATCGGCAGGCTGGCCGAGATCTACGCCGCCCGGCAGGGCGAGATGGCCGCGCTCATCACCGAGGAGATGGGCTCGCCGATCACCTTCTCCAACCTGGCGCAGGCGCCGCAGCCGCTCGGCATGCTGCAGTACTACGCCGACTACGGCAAGACCTTCGCCCAGGAGGAGCAGCGGCCCGGCCTGTTCGGGCCGACGACCGTGCGGCGGGAGCCGGTGGGCGTGGTGGCGGCCATCGTGCCGTGGAACGTCCCGCAGTTCGTCGCCATGACCAAGATCGCGCCCGCGCTGCTGGCCGGCTGCGCGATCGTGCTCAAGCCCGCGCCGGAGACGCCGCTCGACGCGTACCTGCTTGCCGAGATGGTCATCGAGGCCGGGATCCCGGCCGGCGTGCTCAACATCGTGCCCGCGGGCCGCGAGGCCGGCGAGCACCTGGTCTCCCACCCGGGCGTGGACAAGGTGGCCTTCACCGGCTCGACCGCCGCGGGCCGCCGCATCGCCGCCATCTGCGGCGAGCAGCTCAAGCGGGTGAGCCTGGAGCTCGGCGGCAAGTCGGCGGCGATCATCCTCGACGACGCGGACCTGCCCTCCAGCATGGGCATGCTGGCCATCGCCTCGCTGATGAACAACGGTCAGGCGTGCGTCGCCCAGACCCGCATCCTGGCCTCGCGGACCCGCTACGACGAGGTCGTGGACGCGGTCGCGAACATGGTCACCTCCCAGCCCGTCGGCGACCCTGCCGACCCGGGCACCGGCATCGGCCCGCTGGTCGCCAAGCGGCAGCAGGACCGCGTCGAGGGCTACATCCAGGCCGGCATGGACGAGGGCGCCAAGGTCGTCGTCGGCGGCCTGGACCGGCCGATGGACCACGGCTGGTACGTCGCCCCGACCGTCTTCGCGGGCGTCACCAACGAGATGCGCATCGCCCGCGAGGAGATCTTCGGCCCGGTGCTGTCGGTGATCCCGTACGAGGACGAGGCGGACGCGATCCGCATCGCCAACGACAGCGACTACGGCCTGGCCGGTACGGTCTGGACGGCCGACGCCGACCACGGCATGGAAGTGGCCCGCCAGGTCCGCACGGGCACCTACGGGATCAACTGCTTCATGCTGGAGTCGAACGCGCCCTTCGGCGGCTACAAGGCCAGCGGCGTGGGCCGCGAGCTGGGTCCCGAGGGCCTCAGCAGCTTCCTGGAGTACAAGACGATCGCCCGCCTGGGCTGAGAGAACAGGGCTCCGGTACGGCCGTACCGGAGCCCTTCTCACGGCGCCCCGCACCCAGCGCGCCCCCGCAACGCTTGGTGTGGTCTCCGCTACTCCACGAAGTATGTCCTACGTCCACCGCCTCGACGGTTTCCTTCCCATAGGACTTTCTCCCGGCGGATTTCTTCCTTACGCCCTAGATAGACGTCTATTACTCAGAAAAGGTTCGTACCGATCCACTTTCCGATTCGGCGGATGAGTTCCGGGGTCGCGGCGGACTCCGCGTGGCCGTAGCCGCGCTCGATCCAGAGCTTCTTGGGCTCGCGGGCGCCCTCGTAGAGCTGGTGCGCGTGCTCCAGCGGAAAGAACGCGTCGGCGTCGCCGTGGACGATCAGCAGCGGCGTCGGGGAGATGAGCGCGGCGGCCTCGTGGGGCGGCACCGGGATCGGGTCCCACTCGCCGCGGGCGATCCTGGTGCGCTTGGCGACCCTGGCCGCCCACCTGCCGATCGGCCGCTCGATGGCCCAGTGCACCTGGCGCATCGGCTTGGTGCCGCGGTAGTGCCAGCGGGCCGGGCCGCTCACCGACACCACCGCGTCGATGCCGCCGAGCAGTCCCGCGTGGCGTACGGCCACGGCGGCGCCCATGGAGAAGCCGACCACCGCGACCTTGGAATAGCCGATCACCCGCGCGTGCCGTACGGCGGCGTCGACGTCGAGGATCTCCTTGTCACCCACAGTCGACTCGCCACCGGAACGGCCGTGCCCCCGGAAGTCGAACGCGATCACACCGCCGTAACCGCTCAGCACGTGCGCGATGCGCCGCGTGGCCGGATCGCGCCACGACCCGGTGAACCCGTGCGCCACCACGATGCCGAGGCCGGAGCGGGTCGACAAGGTGTGCGCGGCGTCGATGCGGACGCCGTCCTCGGTGCGGAGCATGACCGGGAAGTTCGGAGCGAGCGGCATGTTTCCGAGCTTATGGTCACCGGTTGTCGAGGCCATGTTCGGCCGCCCACACCGCGCTTACGGTCGCCGGTGGTCGAGACCGTACTCGGCCGCCCACACCGCGATCTGGGCGCGCGAGCCGAAGCCGAGCTTCTCCATGATGTTGGCCACGTGCCTGGCCACCGTGGCCGGACTGATCACCAGCTGCGCCGCGACGGCCCGGTTGCTCAGGCCCTCGGTGAGCAGCCCGGCGATCTCCCGCTCGCGCGCCGTCAGCGTCGCGTAGCGCGGCTCGCGGGCGGCCGGGCCCGACGAGGACACGAAGAGCGTGGCGGGCAGGGCAGGAAGCAGGGCGGCGGGCTCATGAACGTCTCCGGCGTCGGCCTTCTGGTCGAGGATCCGCCGGGCCACCGCGCCGGGATCCTGTGCGATGCCACTGGCCCAGAGCAGCGCCACCCGGCCCTCGCCGAGCTTGTCGCGGGCGAGCGAGAGCAGCTCCTGGGTGCGGGCCGGGGCGTCGTGCTGGCCGATCGACTCGCGCAACGCGCTCGCCGCCGCGGCCGCGACGACCGCCCCGTCGAGATCGCCCTCGGCCTGCGCCAGGACGGACAGGGCGACCAGCGCGCGGACGACGCCGCTGCGCCGGCCGGTCTGCGTGCTCAGCACCAGGCTGGCGGCCAGGCTGCGCCGGGCGGCGGGGAAGTCGTGCAGCCTGGCCGCCACCCTGCCGACCTTGGCCTGGCAGCGGGCCAGCTCGACCCGGTTGTCGAGCTCTTCGAGGATGGGCAGCGCCGCCGTGTGGTGCCGCATGGCGGCCGCCAGGTCGCCCCTGGCCTCGGCCACCGCGCCCAGGTGGGTCAGGGCCCTGGCCAGGGTCCAGTGGTGGCCGGTCTCCATGGCCAGGGCCAGCGCCTCCTCGCCGAACCGCTGCGCCTGACGCGGCTGCCCCTGGAAGAGCGCCAGGTTGAGCCGGGCGATGCGGGCGGTCGTCAGGTTGAACAGGTCGTCGTGCTCGGCGGCCGCCACTTCGAGCTCGCGCAGGTAGCGCAGGGCCGTGCCGGTCTGGCCGGTGCGGAAGAAGACGGTCAGGGCCACGCCGTAGGTGACGCCGAGCCAGTGCGTATAGGGGTGACGCCGCTGCTCCTCGATGCTCTCCTCGATGAGCGTCGCGGCCCGGTCGAGTTCGTCACGCGTTTCGAGCCCGTAGGCGAGGCCGCCCTTGGCCACGCCGATCAGCTGGTCGGGCACGCCTGACAGGTCGAGGCCGAGCAGCCGCTCGTACCAGCCGACGCCCTCCCGCAGATCGCCACGCACCGCGAGGATGGTCAGCGCCGCGTGGGCCAGGCGCAGCCCCAGCTCGGCGCCGCCGGACTCGACGGCCCAGTCGATCGCCGCCCGGCAGTCGTCGAGCAGGCGGCGCCCCCTGGCGAAGTGGACGGCGCGGGCCGGCCACGACAGCCGGCGGTGGAGCGAACCGGCCTCGTTGCAGCGCTCCATCTCGGCACAGATCACCTTGAGGTGGCCGCCGCGCAGCCTCGCCTCCTCGCCCGCCTCGCACAATCGCTCGGCGGCGTAGTGCCTGATGGTGTCCAGCAGGTGGTAGCGGCCGCCGTCGCCGTGGTGGAGCACCAGCGACTTGTCGACCAGGCCGCTGAGCACGTCGAGCACCTCGCCGCGGCGCAGCAGGTCGCCGTCGGCGCACACCTGCTCGGCCAGGTCGAGGTCGAAGCGCCCGGCGAACACCGACAGCCGCCGCAGCAGCACCCGCTCCTTGCGGGCGAGCAGGTCGTGACTCCACTCGACCGTGGCCAGCAGCGTGCGCTGGCGGGCGTGGGCGGTGCGGTCGCCGGTGGTCAGCAGCTTGAACCGGTCGCCGATCCGGTCGGCGATGCGCCCCGGGCTGAGCAGGCTGCTGCGGGCCGCGGCCAGCTCAAGGGCGAGCGGCAGCCCGTCGAGCGCCCGGCACAGCCGTATGACGTCGGGCATGCTGTCGGTCACGGCGCGGGCCCCGGCCGCGGCCGCCCGCTCGACGAAGAACAGCACGGACTCGGCGTCGGGATGGCGATCGTCGGGCAGGTCGAGCGGCGGCACCCGCCAGATCAGCTCGCCCGGGATGCGCAGCGGCTCGCGGCTGGTGAGCAGGAATCTCAGCTCGGGGCAGTCGGCGAGCAGGCCGGCGACCAGCTCGGCGCACGGCTCGACGAGGTGCTCGCAGTTGTCGAGCAGGAGCAGCGTCCTGGTGCCGCGCAGCCGGATCCGCAGCCCGTCGAGCAGCCGCTCGGAGCCTTCCTCGCGGACGCCGAGCACGTCGGCCATCTCCTTCACGATCAGCTCGGGGTCGCTGACGCGGGCGAGCTGGACCAGCCACACGCCGTCGGCGAAGCCGGGCATGGCGCTGGCCGCCACCCGCAGCGACAGGCGGGTCTTGCCGATGCCGCCCACTCCGCTGAGGGTGACCACGCGCTCGCCGCGGACCAGCGCGCACAGCTCGGCCACGTCGCGCGCACGTCCGACGAAACGGTTGGGTTCGGCGGGGAGGTTGTGCTGGACTTGCGCAGTCATGGAAAAGGTCCAAGTGTTGGCGGGAGGATCACACTCCCTCACAGTCTCCCTTGGTTCGCCGCCCGGTGGGATCACTTTCCGTGCAGAGTTCGCGACTGACCGGATACGAATGTAGCTCCGCGACGCTCACCACCATGCGTACGCGTGACTCTCTCGCCGCGTTCATCGCCCGCGGCAGGTCGGAGATCATCAGGCGGGCCCGGCTGGCCATGATCCGATCCCGTAGCCTGCCCTCGTCCAGCTCCGCCGGGACAGGCCAGACGATCCCGCCGACGGCTATCACCGCGTCCGTGGCCACCAGCAGGTCGGGACCGACGGTCAGGCAGATGAGCACCGTGTCGCCCGCGCGCACGCCCCGGCGTCGCAGCTGGACGGTCGCGGCGGCCGACCTCTCGTCCAGCTGCCCCTCGGTGAGACACAGGCCGGTGCCAGAGTCCACCATCACGATGCGCTCCTCCATGGCGCCCACGCTATGGAGGGCATCTCATGCACACATGGGGCGGAATATGCAGATCGCTATGCAGAACCGCGCGGCTGCTCGGCCGCCCACACCGCGATCTGAGCGCGCGAGGTGTAGCCGAGCTTCTCCATGATGTTGGCGATGTGCCTGGCCACGGTCGCGGGGCTGATGACGAGCTCCTCGGCGATGGCCCGGTTGGACAGGCCCCTGGTCAGCAGGGCCGCGATCTCCTGTTCGCGGGCGGTCAGCAGCGAGTGCCTGACGGGCTCGGCCGCCACCGGACCGCCTGGGACCGGATCGGCCGGGACCGGCCGCTCGCCCGCGAGGACCTGGCAGGCGGCGTCGTCGGGGCTCATCGTCCTGCCCCGCGACCAGAGCGTCGCGGTGCGGCTCTCGCCGAGCTTGGCGCGGGCGCGGGTGAGCAGCTCCTCGATGCGGATCGTGGCGGAGTGCTGGCCCATCGACTCGCGCAGCGCGGTGGCCGAGGCGGCGGCGAGTACGGAGCTCTCCAGGTCCCCTTCGGCCTCCGCCAGCACCGACAGGCTCACCAGGCAGCGGGCCACGCTCTGGCGCTGCCCGGTCAGCCTGCTCAGCTCCAGGCTGGCGGCCAGCCGTTCCCTGGCCACCTCGAACTCGTGCAGCAGCGCCGCGACCCGGCCGATCCTGGCCAGGCAGCGGGCCAGCTCGATGGTGCCGTCGAGCTCCTCCAGCCACGGGACCGCCAGTTCGTACTGGGCCATCGCCTTCACCAGGTCGCCGCGCGCCTCGGCGACCCCGCCGAGCTGCATCGCCGCCCTGGCCAGCAACCAGCGGTGCCCGTGCTGGCGGGCCTTGGCCAGGGCCTCCTCGCCGTGACACTGGGCCTCGCGCAGCCGGCCGCGGGTGAGCGCGACCGCCGACAGCCCGGCCAGCCCGGCCGCCTGGTTCCACTGGTCGCCGGAGGCGATGGCCAGGGCCAGGCCGGTCTCGGCGTGGTGCAGCGCCTCGTCGCCGCGTCCCATGCGCAGCAGCACCACGACCGTCAGGCTGTGCATCACGCAGCTGGGGAAGACGTTGTCGGCGCCCAGGCCCGCCAGGCTCGCCCTGGCGTACTCCAGCGAGCGGGCCAGCTCGTCGCGGCCCTCCAGCCCATAGGCCAGGTACGCGTGGGCATGCGCGATCTGCTCGTCGGACACCTGGGTCAGGTCGAGGGCCAGCAGCCGCTCCACCCAGCCGACGATCTCGGCCGGATTGGCGCTGCTGACCGGGAGCAGGCTGGTGCTGTAGGCGCACAGGCGCAGGCCCAGCGGCGCGTTGCCGGACTCGATCGCCCAGTCGAGCGCGGCCCGCTGGTCGTCCACCAGGCTCCGGCTGGCCTCCAGCGCGGCCAGCCGCACCGGCCACGGCAGGTCGGGCTCGACCATCTCCGTGCCGAAGTGGCGCAGCTGGAGCTCACACAGCACCTCCAGGTGCCGATCACGCAGCACCTCGCGCTCGGCCGCCTCCGCCAGCCGCTCGGCCGCGTAGTGCTTGATCGTCTCAAGCAGCCGGTAGCGCCTGCGCTCCTCGTCGCACAGCACGAGGGACTTGTCGACCAGGGCGCCGAGCAGGTCGACGATCTCCGCCTCGGAGATGGGCCGGTCGGCGCAGATCTGCTCGGCGAGTTCGAGGTCGAAGGACCCGGCGAACACCGACAGCCTGCGCAGAAGCACCTGCTCCTTGGCCGACAGCAGGTCGTAGCTCCATTCGACCGCGGCCAGCAGCGTGCGCTGCCTGGGCGGAGCGGTGCGGCCGCCGGTGGTCAGCAGCGAGAAACGGCCGTCGATCCGATCGACGATCTGCCCGGGACTGAGCAGGCTGGTGCGGGCCGCGGCCAGCTCCAGCGCGAGCGGCAGCCCGTCGAGCGCCCGGCACAGCCGTGCGACGTCGTCCAGGCTGGCCGGGCTCAGCCTGGTGCCCGCGGCGGTGGCGCGGTCGACGAAGAGCAGCACCGACTCGGCGTCGGGATGCCGCTCGTCGGGCAGGTCGAGCGGCGGCACCCGCCAGACCAGCTCACTGGCGATGCGCAGCGGCTCGCGGCTGGTGGCCAGGATGCCGAGGCCCCGGCACGCCGCGACGAGCTCGGCGGCCACCTCCGCGCACTGGTCGACCAGGTGCTCGCAGTTGTCCAGCAGCAGCAGGGCGGGCGTGTCACGCAGCCGGGCCGCCACCGTGTCGAGCAGCGGGCGGGTGCCTTCCTCGTGGATGCCGACGGCCCGGCCGATCTCCTGAAGGATCAGCTCGCCCCGGGTGAGCCTGGCCAGCTCGACCAGCCACACGCCACCCGGATAGGAGGGCACCAGACGCGCGGCGACCCGCAGCGCCAGGCGGGTCTTGCCGATGCCGCCGACCCCGCACAACGTGACCACGCGCGTCTCACCCAGCAGCCCGCACAGGTCGTCGACGTCGCGCTCGCGACCGACGAACCTGTTGGGCTCGGCCGGAAGATTGTGCCTGGGGGGCTCGGACATTGTGGTCACCCTGCGTCGCGGAAGGATCACACTCTCCCACAGTGTCGCACTTTTCACCGGCTGAGCGAGCTGACGACGGCCCTTTCGTCCACAACGCGCAACGTCGGATCGCCGAGCAGGCGTCTGACCACCTCGTTCGGCGCGATGACCAGGGTGGCCGCGTGCACGTGCGCGAGCACGCGGCAGCCGATCAGGCTCGGCTCGTGCGCGATGACCACGTGGGCGCCCGACATCAACGCCAGATCGAGCACCCGCAGCCCTTTGAGCGGATCGCTGACCGCGGCGAGTACGACGTCGTCCTCGCTGACCAGCAGCCGCGACGACAGGCTGCGCAGGTCCGACGCCAGCTCGTCATGGTCGTAGACGTATTCGCCGCCGACGCTCAGCGCGGGGCCGGCCAGCGGCCCGAACTGGACCGAACGCTCACCCAGCAGGTCGCTGAACGGCAGCTCCCCCGGCGTCGGCTCGAAGGTGAAGACCTTCTGAACATCCACCGCGAGCGGGTCGTAGCCGCGCTGGGCGATCATCATGCGGGCGGTCCCGGAGTCTCCGAGCACCGCCACTCCCCCGGACCAGGCGACGGAGTGGACGGCGATGGCGAACCCCACCCCGAGCGGCATGTCGACGATCACGCGGTCGCCGTAGCGCAGACCGTGACGGCGCAGCCCCGCCGCCGCGTGCGTGACCTTCCGCGCGAACGCGTTGTACGACAGCACCTCGCCGGTTCTGACGTCACTGACCGCGGGCTGGTCGCCCTGTACGGGAGAGGCGCCCAGCACCAGCTCTGTCCAGGTCATGCCGCCAATGTAGGCATCCGGCACCGGCCGGGACATGCGTAGAAATGTGCAACCCGCTATGTACGTCCGGTGCCCAATGAGCCCCCCATAGTCTTGCTCCATGCAGGACGATTCCGGCGAGCCGACCACGGCTGGGCGCATCCTCGACGCGGCCTACGCGCGGATGCTGGAGCACGGCCTGCGCCGCCTGACCGTCGACGACGTCGCCCGGCAGGCGGGCCTGTCGCGGATCACCGTCTATCGGCGCTTCGCCCGCAGGAGCGACCTGATCCAGGGCGTGATGCTGCGCGAGCTCCACCGGTTCCTGCGGGCGTTCGAGCAGGCGGTCGGGCCGCTGCCGACCATGGCCGACCGGGTGACGGAGGGGTTCGCGGTCACGCTGCGCCTGGTGCGGGGGCATCCGCTGCTGAGCAGACTGCTGGCGACCGAGCCCGACATGATCCTGCCGCACCTCACTCTGGAGGCGGGCGCGTACCTCGCGGTCGCCAGGACGTATCTCGCCGAGCACCTTGACACCCCGGACGCCGAGGCCGTGGCCGAGATGTTCATCCGCATCGCGCTGTCGTTCGTGCTCACTCCGGACAGCGCGATACCGCTGGACAGCGACGACGAAGCCCGTGCCTACGCCAGGCGGCATCTCGTCCCGCTCCTGCCATCAGAGGGGATCAACTAGACTTATAAGGCCGCGACTTCGCGTGGCCGACCCCACGATCACAGAGCGAGACGTCATCATGCCTTTGAACAGCCGCGACGACCTGCGGAACATCGCGATCATCGCGCACGTCGACCATGGCAAGACCACGTTGGTCGACGCCATGCTCTGGCAGTCCGGGGCGTTCCGCGCCAACCAGGACGTCGACGACCGTGTCATGGACTCCAACGACCTCGAGCGCGAGAAGGGCATCACCATTCTCGCGAAGAACACCGCCGTGAGTCACGGCGGCATGACCCTCAACATCATCGACACCCCGGGCCACGCCGACTTCGGCGGCGAGGTCGAGCGCGGCCTGTCGATGGTCGATGGTGTCGTGCTGCTGGTCGACGCGTCGGAGGGGCCGCTGCCGCAGACCCGCTTCGTGCTGCGCAAGGCGTTCGGCGCCAAGATGCCGGTCATCCTCTGCATCAACAAGGTCGACCGGCCCGACGCGCGCATCAAGGAGGTCGTGGACGAGGTCTACGAGCTCTTCATGGACCTCGACGCCACCGAGGAGCAGATCGACTTCCCGATCGTCTACGCCTCCGCCAAGGCCGGCCGCGCCTCCATGAACCGTCCCGAGGACGGCGGCATGCCGGACAACGAGGACCTGGAGCCGCTGTTCGACATCATCAAGTCGACGATCCCGGCGCCCACCTACGACCCCAATGCCCCGCTGCAGGCCCACGTCACCAACCTCGACGCCTCCTCCTACCTGGGCCGCATCGCGCTCTGCCGGATCCACCAGGGCGTGCTGCGCAAGGGCCAGCAGGTGGCCTGGTGCCGCACCGACGGCACGATCCAGCGGGTCAAGATCACCGAGCTGCTCATGACCGAGGCCCTGGAGCGCAAGCCGGCCGAGGAGGCGGGTCCCGGCGACATCATCGCGATCGCCGGCATCCCCGAGATCATGATCGGCGAGACGCTGGCCGACCCCGAGGACCCGCGCCCGCTGCCCCTCATCACGGTCGACGAGCCCGCCATCTCGATGACCATCGGCACCAACACCTCGCCGCTGGTCGGCAAGTCCAAGGGCTCGAAGGTCACCGCCCGCATGGTCAAGGACCGTCTGGAGAAGGAGCTCGTCGGCAACGTGTCGCTGCGCGTGCTCCCCACCGACCGGCCCGACTCCTGGGAGGTGCAGGGCCGCGGTGAGCTGGCGCTGGCCATCCTGGTCGAGCAGATGCGCCGCGAGGGCTACGAGCTGACCGTCGGCAAGCCGCAGGTGGTCACCAAGACCATCGACGGCAAGGTGCACGAGCCGGTCGAGCGCCTCACGGTCGACTGCCCGGAGGAATACCTGGGCGCGATCACGCAACTGCTCGCCGTCCGCAAGGGCCGCATGGAGCACATGACCAACCACGGCACCGGCTGGATCCGGATGGAGTTCGTGGTGCCGGCGCGTGGCCTGATCGGCTTCCGCACGGAGTTCCTCACCGAGACGCGCGGCACCGGCCTGGTGCACCACGTCTTCGACTCCTACGAGCCGTGGTTCGGCGAGCTGCGCACCCGCAACAACGGCTCCCTGGTGGCCGACCGCTCCGGTCCCGTGACCGCCTTCGCCATGCTCAACCTCCAGGAGCGCGGCACGCTGTTCGTGTCGCCGACCACCGAGGTCTACGAGGGCATGATCATCGGCGAGAACTCCCGGTCCGACGACATGGACGTCAACATCACCAAGGAGAAGAAGCTCACCAACATGCGCTCCTCCACCAGCGAGGAGACCGAGAAGGTGATCCCGCCGCGCAACCTGTCGCTGGAGCAGGCGCTGGAGTTCATCCGCGAGGACGAGTGCGTGGAGATCACCCCTGACCACGTGCGCATCCGCAAGGTGGTCCTGGACGCCTCCACGCGTGGCCGCTCCGCGGCTCGCGCCAAGCGCGCCTGATTCAGGCTGTCACTGGCCGCACCTGACTTCTTCCTGACATTCGGTAGAAGTCAGGTGTGACCACACCGTGACCGGAGTGGCGAGAACAACTCCCTCCGCGAGTGAATCATCCACTTGTGGGGAAGCTCCGGATGTTCATCGCGTTCGGGCTCGCGATGGTCTCGGCGGGAGCGATCGTCTGGTGCACGGTGGCGGCCAGGCCCGTGCCGCTGTCCACGCGGTCCGACAGTCCCGCCGTGCCCGAACCATGGGAGCTGGAGGACCGGGGCGACCCACAGGTGAAGCTCGCCCGGCAGGCGACGACCGAGGTCAAGGTGACCAGGGCCGGCCCGGGTGACCTGAGCGCCGTGCCCCAGGGGCGGCTCGACGAGCGGCAGCGCCAGGTGAAGGTGACCGTCACGCACCGGCTGCGCATGAACCGGGCCGACCCGCTGGTCGAGACGCTGCGGCAGGGTGGCAGCTTCCCCGGCGGCATCCAGCGGTTCACCGACGACGGGTTCGGGGCCATCAAGGTGGGTGGCGACTGGCTGGCCCCGACCACGCGGCCGGCGCCGATCCTCACCACGACCGGCGGGCTGACCACGGCCGAGTTCCGGGTGACGTTGCTGCGGCAGTTCAAGCCCAGCGATCTGATGACGCTCGACTTCACCGCCCCCAGCGCCAAGCCGCTCATCGTGAGCCAGCGGACGATCAGCCTGCTGCCGGGCGACTGGACCGTACTGCAGGCCCAAGGGCTCGATCCCGAGCTGGAGGAGTCGGAGCTCCTGCGGTTCACCGTCGGGTCGTACCTGGTGAAGGTGACGCTGGCCCAGGACTCCTACGGGTTCCCGGACGCGGAGGAGGCCGACGACTTCTCGTGGACGGCCGGGCTCGGCGTGCTCACCGCGATCGCGCTGGCCGCCTTCCTGGCGCGCTCGCTCGGCCTGGCCTGGTGGAACCGGCAGCCCAATCGCGAGCTCCTCCTGGGGATCGCCCTGATCACACCCCTCGTGCTGCTCCCGCTCCTGGCGCCGGACTGGCGGCCCGTGGCGTACGTGGCCCTGTTCCTCGCGCTGCCGGCGCTCACGGCGCGGCACGCGAGCCGGGCCCTGCCGACCAGCCCGCCGTGGACCACCCGCGACATGCTCGTGGTCACCGGGCTCGCCTGCCTCGTCGGCATCGGCATGCTGTCCTGGTCCTGGCTGCACGAGCAGTTACCCGCCCAGACGCTGCTGATCGGCTCCGTGGTCGCGGCCGTGACGGCCGCCGCGGCGGCGGTGGTGTTCAGCGTGGATCTGGGGGTCCGCGTGGTGATCGTACGGCTGGCGGTGCTGGCGGCCGAGGCGGCGATCGGCCTGCTGGCGCTCGCCCTGTGGGGCCGGGCGCTGCTGACCGGGGTGTACCCGCCGGACAGCATCCGGCTGGTGCTGGCCCTCGGCTGGGCGGTGATCCCGGTCGCCGCCAT
This sequence comes from Nonomuraea sp. CA-143628, assembly GCF_050942315.1. Taxonomy (NCBI): domain Bacteria; kingdom Bacillati; phylum Actinomycetota; class Actinomycetes; order Streptosporangiales; family Streptosporangiaceae; genus Nonomuraea; species Nonomuraea sp. CA-143628. The sequence continues at coordinate 2,464,355 of NZ_CP192072.1, read as the reverse complement.
CGCCGTGGCCACCAAGATGTGGACCCGCACCGCGGTCGTGGGTGCCGTGCTGGTGAGCCTGCTGGTGCAGGGCTGGCCGACCGAGTGGCTGGACAGCGGGTCGTGGAACCTGCCCTTCGGCGGCACGGACATGTCGAACATGCCGAAGATCGGCATCCTGCCGCTCGACCCGCTCGTACGCGGAGTGCTCGGGTTGCTGTTGCTGGCGTTCGCGCTGCTGGTGCTCCGGCTCCGGCGCCTCGGCGGCTCGCTGGCCGCGCTCGACCATCCGGCGACGCACCCCACGGTGATCGCCTGCCTGATGGTGCTCTACCTCACCCCTCGGGGCAGCACCACGCTCACCGACGCCAATGTGGCGCTGCCGCAGCTGACGATCACCTCGATCGCCGCCTGGGTGACGGCCCGCTGGCTGCTCGTACGCCCTCACCCCGCCGTCGTCGAGCCCACCACCGCCGAGGAACACCGCCAGCTGGTCAGGGCCGCCCTGCACAAGCGGCTCCTGCTCATCTCCGAGCAGGAGCTCTATCGCATCGGCCGGGGCAAGCTGGGCGCCGGCGAGCTGACGATGACCGAGTTCGACACGCGGCGCCACGAGCTGGAGGCCGCGCTGGAGGAGCACGGGCGGCACCCCGAGACGGCCCTGGCCACCGCCGCCGGCTGCACGCCCTGGCACAACGGCGTGTACGCGTTCGTGATCAGCCTGCTGCTCAGCCTGCCCTTCGTGCTCGTGTTCGGCTGGCCGACGGGGGCCGACCTGAGCAGCTTCGTCTTCGACTCCCGGTATCTGCTGACGCTGCCCGCCTTCGGCTTCGTGTTCGGCTACTTCTATCCGCGCGTCCGGGGCACCCAGCCGATGACCAAGGCGCTCCACCTGATGGCGGCGGCGCTGGTCACGGAGCTGTCGGCGTATCTGCCCACGCTGTTCGAGCCGGACATCGGGGTGGCGGTCAAGGTGCAGGTGGTGGCCATCGTGGTGGGCGAGGTGGCGCTGGTCTGCATCGGGCTCGGACTGTACTGGGAGTGGCGCGTCATGCATCTGGCCGGGGAGCCGTGGGCGCGGGTGCGCAACGTACGCAGCGTACGCAGCCTGGCCACGCCGCTGCTGGCCGTCGTCATCGCAGCGGGCACCACGGCGGCGACGTCGGCGGCGGGCCAGACCGTGGACCGCATCCTCAAGGGGGACCAGGTGTCCTCGTCGTCCGGGCCGTAGCCGCCAGGACCACGTAGCCGTCCTGGGAGAACCGGACCTCATAGCCGCTGCCGACCAGGAGCCGTACGCGTTCCCGCTGTTCGGCCACGTTCACGAACGGGAAGGTCTTGCGCCCCACGTCGGCCACGACCCACGGCGCGTCGCGCCGCGTGCGGTCCCACAGCAGCACCCTGCTCCGCTCTGACAGGGCCGGCGCCAGGTTGTTGGCCGCCTCGACGAGCACCCCGTCGGGGACCACGGCGACGGCGGCGGCCGCGGCCCGCTCGCGGGCGTCGTGCCGGTAGGAGTCGAGGTCGGCCAGACCGGCCAGGGAGAAGAACGGCACGGAGACCAGCGCGAACCCGACCACCCCCAAAGCCCAGACCCGCGTAACCCGGTCCCCGAGAGCCGGGATCCGCGCCATCAGCTTTCCGCCTGCCGCCCCCAGGACCCCGACCCGCGTCACCGGGTCCCCGCTGGGCGCGTGGCGGGCGCGCAGGCGCCGGACGCCGTCCACGCCGGCCGCGAAGACCACCACCACGACGAAGGCGTTGTAGTGGTAGCCGGCCACCCACCAGTTGGGGAACGAGCTGGCCAGCATCCGCTCGGCCAGCAGCGGCACCGCCATGATCAGCAGCGGCGACAGCGGCGCCGTCAGCAGCGTGATGCCGAGCAGCAGGGCCAGCGTGACGAGCTTGACCGGTGGGCTGCCGAGCTGGGCGAGCACCGCGAGCGGATCGGTCAGGACGGTGCGCGCGACGCCCCGCATGTCCGGCCCCAGCGCGCCGTACGCCCAGTAGTAGTCGGCCCGCCCCCCGAACAGCGGGATGAGCACCTGCGACGCCAGCCACGTGTAGGCCGCCCCACCGGCCACGAACGCGCCGCCCAGGACCCGCCACCCCCGCTGGGTGAGCAGGACCAGCCCGAACCCGGCCACCAGCAGCCCCATGTCCTCCTTGACGCACAGCAGCGCCAGGGCGGCCGCCACCACGCCGACCCGTTTACCGGCCTGATGGCGTTCGAGCAGCACCGCGGTGAGCAGTGGTGCGAACGCCGCCTCGTGGAAGTCGAACGCCACGGTCTCCACCACGGGCCACGAGAGCGTGTAGGCCACGGCGACGAGATGCGCGGCGCCCTGCCCCAGCGCCCGCCGCGTGAACACCCACAGCGGGACCGCCGCGGCGGCCAGCAGCACCGCTTGGGCGACCAGCAGCGTCACCGGGCCGTCGAACAGCCAGTAGAGCGGGGCCAGGACGGCGAGGATGGGCGACCAGTGATCGCCGAGGGTGGAGAAGTCCGGGCCGAAGCCGTTGTGGACGCCCTTGACGATGGCTATGGGCAGGCGGAACTGGGAGTAGGAGCGTACGGCCTGGTCGAAGATCACCAGGTCGTAGGCGCCGGCCTTGAAGTTCGCCAGCTTGGTGAGGGAAAGGGTGGTGTAGAGGGCGGCCGCCGTGGCGGTGATCGCCGCCAGTGTGACGCGGTCGCGGCGCGTCCGATCCCCCGTCTCGGCGATGACCGTCGCCGCGTCGTCCCCGCGCGCCGTCACGCTCGGTTGACCTCCCATGGTCAGCGGCGCGGCAGCTCGCTGGCGCGTACGTGGGCGCACATCCAGTCCACCAGCGGCCCGAAGGCCCGCCAGGTGGCGCGGACCCGATCGAGGACCTCGGCGGTGTGGACCCACGGCTCGGGCTCCCACCGGCGGCCCGCGTGCAGGGACCTGTGGCGCAGCAGGTCGAGGCGGGGATGGTCCTCCGCGATGCCACGGGGACGGGTCTTGAGCCGGTCGCCGCCGATGACGTAGCCCTCGGCCCGCAAGGCCGTCACCATGTCCGCCAGCGGTTTGCCCGTCAGGTCCTCGTCGGCCGCGGCGCGGTAGCGGGCCACCTGGTCGGACGCCTGGGTGTAGCAGCCGCCCGCCGTGAAGAGCCCGTCGGCGCCGATCTGGACGTAGAACCCGATGCCGGGCGTGAGGTCCACGAAGGCGCCCTGATGGGTCTTGTACGGTGACTTGTCCTTGGCGAAGCGAACGTCACGGTAGGGGCGGAACAGCTGGGCCTGGCCGAACTCCGCCGCCAGCTCCTCGGTGAGGGCGAGCATCGGCGCACGCACCGCGTCCTCGTAGAAGTGCTTGTGCCGGGTGAAATATGTCTTGCTGTTGTCCGCCTCAAGGCCCTCGTAGAACACGAACGCCTCGTCGGGGAAACCGGTGAAACCCATGTGGTCAAGAGTGCCACGGCCGGCCGACGGTTTGACGCGCCGCACGGCTCATCGGGATTTGTATATCCGGGCCGAGTACATCCGGCCCGGCACCGGCGTCCCGCCGTACAGCTCCGAGATGGTCACCGGCGTGCAGCCCTTCTTCGCCAGCAGGTCGAGCAGCGCGGGGACCGCCTGGACGGTGCTGCGGTGGATGTCGTGCATCAGCACGATCGACCCCACCGCCGCCTTGCCCGCCCGCCTGGCCACGAGGGCGGGCACCCGGTCCTGCCAGTCCAGGGTGTCGACGCTCCACAGGACCTGCGCCAGCCCCAGGCGCCGCGCCTCGGCGGCCACCCGACGGTTCGTCGCCCCGTACGGCGGGCGCATCACCCGCATCCGGACCCCGGTCACGTGCTCCACCAGGTCGTTCGTGTGCTTCAGCTGGAAGCGCAGCCCTCGGTCCGTCAACCCGGTGAGCGGTGGATGGTTCCACGTGTGGTTGCCGAGCTCGTGCCCCTCGGCCACGATGCGGCGTACGAGCTGGGCGCCCCCGTGCGCGGCGACCATCTGCCCCACGACGAAGAACGTGGCCCTGACCTTCCGGGCGCTCAGCAGATCCAGCAGCCTGGCGGTGTAGTCGCCGGGCCCGTCGTCGAAGGTGAGCGCGACGCACTTCATGCGCCTGCAGTTGATCCTGCGGGCCGCCGGCCAGCCGGGCTGCATGGCTTCGAGCCGCCTGGCCAGCTTCTTCGGGTCGATGGGCGCCTGTGGGCGGGTCAGCTGGGGTTGGATCATCGGTCGGGTCATCGGCTGGGTCCCGCATCCCGCCACGACGACGAGCTCCACGAAGACGAGCTCCACGAAGACGAGCAGTGCCAGAGATGCCGCCCAGCCCCGCATGCCGCCCCCCTGAGAGCGGGGTTTACGGATATTCCTGTACCGGGTTACCCCGCAGCTCCTTGGCCAGGTCCTCCCACCAGAGTGGGATATCGGCCTGCAGATCGGTGTATCGACGCGCCACGCGTATGGCACATCCAACCGGATCCGTACCCAAATGCCGACGTTTCACGGGCCCTTCCTGCCAGCGGTAAAACCCGTCCCTGTAATGCACGACCAGGCCGATCCACACCGAGACGGTGGCGTCGTCGCCCACCTCATAGGCGCTGGTGACACCGAGGCCGTGCAGCTCCGCGTGGAGCTTCTCCGTCGCCGTGCGCCCTTCGGTCACGCGCCACCCCCAGCTGACGTTACGTCGCACACACCGGGATGTACCCACCATCCGGCATCAGCCGTCAAGGACATGCTGTAATCATCAAACTCCAGAAGGTGATCCGGAGGCTGTTCGACGTTATTGGTAAGGCGCCTCAATTGGTCAGCCGCCCTCCCTTGGTCAGCCGACCTCAATTGGTCAGCCGCCCTCATTGGTCAGGCGCCTCTCTGGGCTCGGCGACCACCATCACGAGCCGGAGCTCCTCCGATCCCAGGTTGGCATAGCGATGGGGTCTGTCGGCGGTGAAGAGCACGGCGGAGTCGGCCGTGACCACGTGACTCCTGCCGTACACCGTGAGCGTCAGCTCGCCTTCCAGGACTGTCAGCATCTCGCGGGTGCCCGGCGGGTGGGCGTCGCCGTCGTGGTGCCGGCCGGGCGCCAGCCGCCAGTCCCACAGCTCGAGGATCATCGGCGTATCGGCCCCGACCAGCAGCTTCGCCTGCACCTCGCCCTGGTCGAACGTGACCACGTCGGCCTTCTCGACGATCCGCACCACCGGCACGTCGGAGACCTCCACCAGCCTGGCCACGGTCACGCCCAGCGCGGAGGCGATCCGGGTGAGTGTGGACACGCTGGGGTTCGTCCGGGCCTGCTCGACCTGGACCAGCATGCCTCTGCTCACTCCCGATCTGGCGGCCAGCGCGTCGAGGGTCAGCCCGCGGTGCGCGCGCTGGGCGCGCACGTTGTTGGCGATGGCCTGTGTGATCGTCTCCGGATCCTCCATGCAGTGCAGTGTAGTGAAGGTGATTTGCACTGTGTTGTACTCTAATGAGTTGTACTAGCAGTGCACTCTGATGGACTGGACGGTGGAGCATGCTCGCGGTGGTCCTCGCGACGACCTGCGCGGTGGTCTATGGCACGGCCGACTTCTTCGGCGGCCTGGCCACCCGCCGCTCGCAGGTGTTCTCGGTCGTGACGCTCTCGCAGCTCTCCGGCCTGGCGGTGATCCTCGTCCTGCTGCCACTGCTTCCCGGCGCGTTCAGCGACGCGGCGCTGCTCTGGGGGCTGGGGGCGGGTGTGGCGGGCGCCGCCGGGCTGGTGCTCTTCTACCGGGCGCTCGCCGTCGGCGTCATGTCGGTGGTGGCGCCCACGACCGCGGTCACGTCGGCGGCGCTCCCCGTCATGTACGGCCTGGCGACCGGCGAGCGCCCCGAGCCCGTGGCGCTGGTCGGGGTGGTGCTGGCCCTCGGCTCCGTACTCCTGGTCAGCCAGGACCGCTCCGCCGCCAAGAGCGGCTCGATCGGCTCGGTACTCGTCGCGCTGGCCGCGGGCGCCGGGTTCGGCGGCTTCTTCATCCTGCTCGCGCTGGCTCCCGCCGACGGCGGGCTGTGGCCCCTGGTGGGGGCCAGACTGTCCTCGGTGGCGCTGGTGGTGGCCCTCGCGGTGGCGACGCGGCGCACGCTGAAGCCGGCCGGTGGGTCGCTGCACATCATCGTCGCGGCGGGCGTGCTCGACATGCTGGCCAACGTGCTGTACCTGGAGGCCAAGCAGCAGGGCCTGCTGAGCCTGGTGGCGGTGCTGGTGTCCCTCTACCCGGCGAGCACGCTGCTGCTGGCCCGGCGGGTGCTGGGCGAGCGGCTGCACGCGATCCAGGTGGCGGGCGTCGCGTGCGCGCTCGGCGCGGTGGCGCTCATCGCGGTCGCCTGACGCGGCGCTTCGCATGGGGTCTCCGCGGCCACTTGGCGCGGCCCGCGTGAGGTCTCTCCGGTCGCTTCGCAGGGCCCGCGTGAGGTCTCCGCGCGACAGTTGCGGTCACTTGGCGCGTCAATTCGGCCGTCCGGCGCGGTGCCGACCGCAGCCGTTGCGCAGATTGCAAGCGCTTGCTACGTTTCGGCCGTGCGCCCTGATCGGGCTCGTCCAGACCACGAGTCGTTCAAGCACGTTGCGGTGTCGTACGACTCGAATGACGCCTTCCTGAGGCTGACCGTGCCGCGCGTGCGCGCGGCCCTCGCCCACGACAGGCGGGTCATCGTGGCGACCTCGGCGGACAAGCTCCGGCTGCTCGACGAGGCACTGGGCGACGAAGCCCGGCAGATCGACCGCAGAGACTCCCGCACCTGGTACATCCACCCGCCCCGGACGCTGGCCGCCTACCACGAGTACACCCGGGGGCGGCGCACGCTCGTCATCGGCGAGATCCCCTGGCCCGGACGCGGCGAGCGCGAGACCCGCGAGTGGATCCGGTACGAGTCGGTGCTGAACGCCGCCCTGGAGGACTCCAGGGCCGTCGCGCTGTGCCTCTACAACCCGCGAACCACCCCGGCGGCGGTGCTGGAGCATCAGCCGGTGATCCATCCCCTGCTGCTGGAGGCCACCGGTGAGGCGGTCAGCACGGGCTTCGTCCGGCCGCACGAGCTCGTACTGAACGGCGACCTGGAGCCGCTGCCCGCACCGAGCGGGCGGGTGGCGACGGTCAGTTTCACCGCGCGGGAGATCAAAGGGCTCCGGCACACGGTACGTGACTACGCCAGCGCCGCGGGGATGGACGTGAACCTCATCGGCTCCCTGGTGCTCAGCGTCTCCGAGATCGCCGCGAACAGCGTCGAGCACGGCGCCGGCCACGGCATGATCAAGATGTGGGTGAGCGGAAGGGAGATGATCTGCGAGATCGCCGACCCGGGCGGCGCACTCGATGACCCTTTACCGGGCTATATACCACCTGAGCCCGAATCCCCTAGGGGATACGGGCTCTGGATCAGCCGACAGCTCTGTGACCACGTCGACCTGCGCGCCGAGAACGGAACACTCCGCGTACGGCTCCATATGGGGTTGGACGGCTAGGTATTGGGGTGGGGATTGGGTGGCTATGCGGCGCTCTGGGCCGGCACACGCAGGGCGCCCTCTTCGCGGGCGTAGCCCTCCAGCATGCCGCGCAGCTGGCGGCGGCCCCGGTGCAGCCGGGACATGACCGTGCCGATCGGCGTGCCCATGCGCTCGGCGATCTCCTTGTAGGCGAACCCCTCGACGTCGGCCAGGTAGACGGCGACGCGGAAGTCCTCCGGCAGGGAGCGCAGCGCGTTCATCACGACGTTGTCGGGCAGCCGTTCGATCGCCTCGGTCTCGGCCGACTTCAGGCCGGTGGAGCTGTGCGACTCGGCGGCGTGCAGCTGCCAGTCCTCGATCTCCTCGGCGGCGGCCAGCTTGGGCGAGCGCTGCTTCTTGCGGTAGTCGTTGATGAAGTTGTTGGTGAGGATCCGGTGCAGCCAGGCCTTCAGGTTGGTGCCCTCACGGAACTGGTGGTACGAGGTATATGCCTTGGCCACGGTCTCCTGGACCAGGTCCTCTGCGTCGGCGGAGTTGCGGGTCAGGCGCATGGCGGAGGCGAACAGCTGCGACGTCACGGGCACGACGTCGCGCTCGAACCAGTCTTGTCGCTGTTCATCGGTCATAGTGATCAAATCATTCCCCCTTGCGCTATCCCCCATCTCGGCCAAGCCGCTGGCCTCGGTACCAGTTTCGCAATCGGCACGTAAGGGCCGCGTTAACGGTTCCGCCAGGTCAGAGAGGTTAAAGGTCCACCTGCTCGCGGCGTGCGTCATCACGTCCACGGCGGGACCAGTCTCATTAGCATAACACTATACTCCCAATTCCGCACTTAATGTGGTCAGAGTCACATGAGATAGCGTATGAACATGGAGTTCGTGGATCGGCATGACATAGAGACGCGACTGTGGGTGACGGAGGCGATCCGTAAAGTCGAAGCCGACGCCAACCGGAGCTGTGATACGCACCTCCACGTCTTCCCGCTTCCCTCGCACTGGGGCATAAACCTCTACTTGAAAGACGAGTCAGTCCACCCCACTGGTTCACTCAAACACCGACTTGCTCGATCTCTCTTCCTGTACGGCCTGGCCAACGGCTGGATCGGGCCGGCCACCACGGTCGTGGAGGCGTCGAGCGGCTCGACGGCGGTCAGCGAGGCATATTTCGCCCGGCTCCTCGGTCTGGCCTTCATCGCGGTGATGCCCGCGTCCACGTCACCGGAGAAGATCGCGCTGATCGAGTTCTACGGCGGCAAGTGTCACCTGGTCGACGACCCCGGCACCATCTATGACGAGTCCTACCGCCTGGCGGCCGAGACGAACGGCCACTTCATGGACCAGTTCACCTACGCCGAGCGGGCCACGGACTGGCGGGGCAACAACAACATCGCCGAGTCGATCTACTCGCAGATGTCCATGGAGCCCCACCCGGAGCCCACCTGGATCGTGGTGGGCGCGGGCACCGGCGGCACCTCCTCGACGATCGGCCGCTACATCCGCTACCGCCGCCACCCCACGCGTCTCGCGGTGGCCGACCCGGAGGGCTCCGCCTTCTATCCGAGCTGGGTGTCGAGCGACACGTCCGTCACCGCGCGGGGCTCCCGCATCGAGGGCATCGGCCGGCCGAGGGTGGAGCCCTCGTTCCAGCCGATGGTCATCGACCGCATGATCACCGTCCCGGACGCCCGGTCGATCGCCGCGATGCACTGGGTCCACGAGGTGACGGGCCGCGACGTGGGCGGCTCCACCGGAACGAACGTGGCCGCCTGCGTGGACCTGATCCGCGAGATGCGCCAGACCGGCGTCCAGGGCAGCATCGTCACCCTGATCTGCGACGGGGGCGAGCGCTACCGGGGCACTTACTGCGACCAGGACTGGCTCGCCGCCCAGGGCCTGGACCTCACACCCCACCTGGCAGACCTGCGTACGTTCCTGTCGGCGGGCTGACCTGATCACAGCCGGCCAGAAAGCGGCTCCAGCCGGAACCGCTTTCTGAGCCGGTCAGGAAGTGGTTCTGGCGGGATCGACGGCGAAGAGCTTCGCCACGTCGTCGAGGATCGCATGGGCGCCCTGGATGCCGACCGCGCTCATCCAGGTCAGGTCACTGACCTCGTGCTTCTCCCCCTTGAGCTTCCCCCACAGCGGGTTGCCCACGAACTTCTCCTTGGGCCCCTCAGACGACGGGTCCGGATATGTCGCGACAAAGAGGTGGTCCGCGTCCAGGTCCCCGATGCGCTCCTGGCTCACGTCCACCACGATCGCGTCCTGCTTGGTGGGCTGGCCCTCCGGGCGCGGGAAGCCGACGTCCTTCATCACGACACCCGAGTAGGAGTTCTCGACGTACAGCCGCGTCGTCGGCTCACCGGCGAACCTGACGATGGAGATGGTCGGCAGCTTCCCGTCCTTCTCCTTGATCGCGGTGCCGATCTTCGCGGCCCGCTCCTCGTACGACTTGATCGTCGTGTCGGCGAGCTGCTCCTGGCCCAGGGCCTGTCCCATGAGCCGGAGGTTGTCCTTCCAGATGGCGCCGGTGGTCTCGCTGAAGACGGTCGGGGCGATCTTGGACAGCTTCTCGTAGAGGGCCTCGTGGCGGACCTTGGCCGAGACGATCAGGTCGGGCTTGAGCGCGATGATCTTCTCCAGGCTGGGCTGCTCCAGGGTGCCGACCGGGGTGGCCTCCTTGCCGTACTCGGCGGCGACGGAGCCAAGGTAATCGGGTAGCTTCGTGTCGATGGACCGATATGTGGTGTAGCCGACCACCGGCGTCCGCAGCGTCAGCACCGCGTCCACGAAGCTCTGGTCCAGAGCCACCACCCGCTTGGGCCGCACCGGGATCTTGGTCTCACCCATCGCGTGCTTGACGGTACGGAACGGTTCCGCCGGCTTCCGCTCAGCCGGAGTCGAAGAACCACAGGCGGCGAGCGCCGCCACGAGTACGGCCCCCACCAGAGCGCGCAACGGTCTCATCTGATCCCTTCCCAGCAAAGATTAGGCAACCCTAATTAAGGTTAGCCCTGCCTAACCTGGCATACTTCACCAAGCTCGGGCAAATAAGCAGAGGAGGAACGGCGTGACCGCAACCGCTGTGACGCCGCGCCCGCACGGCGTTCAGCATCGGCGGCTCACCGTTCTCCTGGTCCTGCTCGGGGCCGTCGTGATCGGTGTGGTGTTGAGCATCACGATCGGCGCCAAGTCCGTACCGCCGGCCGACGCCTGGCACGCGCTCACCGCCCCGACCGGCACCGAGAACGACATCGTCATCCGCTCGCTACGCGTCCCCAGGACCGTGCTCGGCGTACTGGCCGGGTTAGCGCTGGGCGTCGCGGGCGCGCTCATGCAGGGCCACACCCGCAACCCGCTCGCCGACCCAGGGCTCCTCGGCGTGACGCAGGGGGCGGCGTTCGCCATGGTCGCCTCCATCATCCTGCTGGGCGCCTCCAGCCTGCTCGCCTACATCTGGTTCGGCCTGGCCGGCGCGCTGATCGCCAGCGTCGGCGTGTTCGCGCTCGGCATGGTCGGCGGGCGCGGCGGCCCGACGCCGGTGACGCTCGCCCTGGCGGGCACCGCCGTGAGCGCCTTCCTGTACGCGCTGACCTCGGCCATCGTGCTCCTGGACGAGCAGGCGATGGACGTGTTCAGGTTCTGGCAGGCCGGCTCCATCGCCTCCAGGGGCTCCGAGGTGGTCTGGCAGGTGCTGCCGTTCATTCTGGTCGGCCTGGTGCTGGCGATGGTCAACGCGCCGGGGCTGAACGCGCTGGCCCTCGGCGAGGACGTCGCCCGTGGCCTCGGCCAGAACATCGCCCTCACCCGCACCGTCGGCGTCGCCGCCGTCACCCTGCTCACCGGCGCCTCGGTCGCCGCCTGCGGGTCGCTGGCGTTCGTCGGGCTGATCGTGCCGCACCTGGTCCGCCCGCTGTCCGGCACCGACCATCGGTGGCTGCTGCCGTACTCCGGGCTGGTCGGCGCGGCGCTGCTGCTGCTCGCCGACGTGATCGGCCGCGTGGTCGCCCCGCCGGGCGAGCTGGAGGTCGGCGTGGTGCTCGCGCTGCTCGGCGCCCCCTTCTTCGTCGTCCTGGTCCGCCGCAGGAAGCCGGTGCGGCTGTGACGACGACGATCCCGCTGCGGGTGGCGGGCCTGTCCTGGCGGGTACGGCCGCGCGCCGTCGCCGTAACGCTCGGCGGCCTGGCGCTCCTCGGCCTGCTCATGGCCCTGAACATGCGCATCGGCGACATCCCGATGAGCCTGTCCCAGGTGCTGGGCGGCACCTTCGACGTCAACAGCGCCGAACATTTCGTGATCATGGAGCTCCGTCTGCCGCGCGCCCTGACCGGCGCCCTGGTGGGCGCGGCGCTGGCGCTGTCCGGCGCGATCATCCAGTCCATCGCGCGCAACCCGCTGGCCAGCCCCGAGATCCTCGGCGTCACCACCGGCGCGTCCGTCACGGTCGTGGCCGGGGTGGTGGCCAGCGGCAGCGCGTACGGCGGGGTCAGCGGGCTGCTCTCGACCCTCGGCATCCCCCTGCTGGCCCTGGTCGGCGGCCTGGCTGGAGCCGTGATCGTGTACGCGCTGGCCTGGCGGCGCGGGCTCGACGGCTACCGGCTGGTCCTGGTCGGCATCGGCGTGGCCGCGGTGTTCACCAACGTCAAATACTGGCTGCTGACCGTCGGCGACGTGAACGACACCGGCCGGGCCATGGTCTGGATCAGCGGCTCGCTCAACGGCCGGGGCTGGGAGCATGTGCTGCCCGTGGCGCTCGCGCTGGCCGTACTCGTGCCGCTGACGCTGCTCGGCACCCGCTCGCTCGACGCGCTGCGCTTCGGCGACGACACGGTCACCGCGCTCGGCCTGCGGATGAACCCGGCGCGCGCGCTGATGATCCTCGCCGCGGTGCTCCTCGCCGCCGTCGCCACGGCCTCGGCGGGCCCGATCGCGTTCGTCGCGCTGGCCGCGCCGCAGGTCGCGCTCCGGCTGACCCGCTACGGCCAGCCACCGCTGTTGTCATCGGCGGTGGTCGGCGCCGTGCTGACCGCCGCCGCCGACCTGATCGCGCGTACCGTCTTCTCCCCGATCGAACTGCCCGTCGGCGTCGTGACCGCGGTCCTCGGCGCCCCGTACCTGATCCACTTGATCTGGAAGGCGCGCAAATGAGGCTCCAGGCCGTCGACGTCAAGCTCGGGTACGGCGATCGCACCATCGTCGATGGGCTCGACCTCGGCATCGAGGCGGGCACGGTCACCACGATCATCGGCCCCAACGGCTGCGGCAAATCCACCCTGCTGCGCGCGCTCGGCCGGCTGCTCCGGCCGCAGGGCGGTGAGGTGCTGCTCGACGGCAAGCGCATCGACCGGACCCCCACCCGCGAGGTGGCCAAGATCCTCGGCGTACTGCCCCAGGCGCCCACGGCGCCGGAAGGGCTGACGGTCGCCGACCTGGTCGCCAGGGGCAGGCACCCGCACCAGACCTGGTACCGGCAGTGGTCGTCGGACGACGAGTCGGCCGTGGACGAGGCGCTGGCCATGACCGGCCTGGCGGACCTCGCCGAACGCCCCCTGGACGAACTCTCGGGAGGGCAGCGTCAGCGGGCCTGGATCTCCATGGCGCTGGCTCAGGGCACCGACCTGCTACTGCTCGACGAGCCGACCACGTTCCTGGACCTGGCGCACCAGGTGGAGGTCCTGGAGCTGGTACGGCACCTGCACGGGGCAGCGGGCCGGACCATCGTCATGGTCCTGCACGACCTCAACCTGGCGGCCCGCTACACCGACCGGCTGGTGGCCATGCGGGAGGGCCGGGTGGTGGCCGCGGGCGACCCGCACGAGGTGCTGACGGAGGACCTGCTGCGGGAGGTGTTCGAACTGGACGCCAAGATCATCGCCGACCCGGTGGCAGGCACGCCACTCGTCATCCCCATCGGCACACACCGCTGAGGGCGGCACTCACGCCCAATCCCCTGGCGGCACGCATCCCTGACAGCCCGTCAGCACACACCGCTCAACCCGCGTCAGCATGCCCTCCTGACGGCCCGGCGGCACAGCCCCTGGCGGCGCGGCAACGGTTCAGCCGAGCGCGCCCAGCGCCCGCCGCACATCCTCATATCCCGATTTACTTGGAATTGTCGTCGCCGAGAATGGCGTCCACGAACACCTCGGGATCAAAGGGCGCCAGGTCGTCGGGACCCTCGCCGAGCCCCGCCAGCTTGACCGGAACCCCCAGCTCCCGCTGGACCGAGATGACGATGCCGCCCTTGGCCGTGCCGTCGAGCTTGGTCAGCGCGATGCCGGTGATGTTGACGACCTCGGCGAACACCTGAGCCTGCCGCATCCCGTTCTGGCCGGTGGTGGCGTCGAGGACGAGGAGCACCTCGTCGACCGTGGCCTTCTTCTCGATGACCCGCTTGACCTTGCCCAGCTCGTCCATGAGGCCGGTCTTGGTGTGCAGGCGGCCGGCGGTGTCGACGATGACGACGTCGGCCTTCTCCTCGATGCCCTTGGCCGTGGCGTCGAAGGCGACGGAGGCGGGGTCGCCGCCCTCCGGCCCGCGTACGACGTCGGCGCCGACCCGGTCGCCCCAGGTCTGGAGCTGGTCGGTGGCGGCGGCCCGGAACGTGTCCGCCGCGCCGAGCACGACCTTCTTGCCGTCGCCGATCAGCGCGCGAGCCAGCTTGCCCGTGGTGGTGGTCTTGCCGGTGCCGTTGACGCCGACGACGAGCACGACAGCGGGCCGCTCGCCGTGCTTCTGGACGTGCAGCGTACGGTCCAGATCGGGGTTGATCTGGGCGAGCAGCTGCTCCCGGAGCAGCTTGCGCACCTCCTCGGGGGTGCGGCTGCCGAGCACCTTGACCTTCGTGCGCAGCTCCTCGACCATGGCGCGCGTCGGCGCCACGCCGACGTCGGCGGTGATCAGGCTCTCCTCGATCTCGTCCCAGACCTCGTCGTCGAGGCGGTCGCGGGACAGCAGCTCCAGCAGGCCGCGCCCGAGCGTGCTCTGCGAGCGGGCCAGCCGGGAGCGCAGCCGCACCATCCGGCCGGCGGACGGCGGCGGCACCTCGATCTCGGGCGTGACGACAGCGGGTTGCGCGGGCGGCGGGAGCGTGGTGGTCGCCCCTCCCCCCTCACCCTCCTCCGCGCCGGGCGCGGGACGCTGCTCGGGGAGCGTGGGTGCCTGGGGCGTCTTGGGCGGTTCGACCGGCGGCGCGCCCTTGCCACCGGGCCTGAAGAGCAGGAAAAGGCCGCCGGCCGCCAGCAGGGCGACGACGACCACGATCACGATGACGCCGAGGTAACCATCCACAACAGGTCAGTTTTCCAGATGGACCGGCATGCTGATGACCCGCGCCGCGCGGACCGGCCCGATCGGGACCCAGACGATCAGTACCGGACCATCAGGACCGGACCACCCGAGCCGGACCATCAGGACCGGGCGACCGACACAGGGACGACCGAGGTCGGATGACCGACACGGGGACGACCGAGGTCGGATGACCGACACGGGGACGACCGAGGTCGGATGACCGACACGGGGACGACCGAGGTCGGATGACCGACACGGGGACGACCGAGGTCGGATGACCGACACGGGGACGACCGAGGTCGGATGACCGGAAACCGGCGACCGAACGACCGGGACGATGTCAGGCGGACTCGCGCTCCCGGAGTCGCTGGCTCACCACCTGGGTGACGCCGTCGCCGCGCATCGACACGCCGTAGAGGGCGTCGGCGATCTCCATCGTCCGCTTGTTGTGGGTGATGACGATCAGCTGGGAACTCTGCCGCAGCTCCTCGAAGAGCCGCAGCAGCCGCTGCGTGTTGGTGTCGTCGAGGGCCGCCTCCACCTCGTCCATCACGTAGAACGGGGAGGGCCGCGCCTTGAAGATGGAGATCAGGAACGCCACCGCGGTCAGCGACCGCTCCCCACCCGACAGCAGCGACAGCCGCTTGACCTTCTTGCCGGGCGGCCGGGCCTCGACCTCGATGCCGGTGGTCAGCATGTCGCCGGGCTCGGTCAGCACCAGGCGGCCGTCGCCGCCGGGGAACACCCTGGTGAAGATCTGCTCGAACTCCCGCGCCACGTCCTCGTAGGCGGAGGAGAACATCTGCTCCACCCGGTCGTCGACCTCCTTGACCACCAGCAGCAGGTCGCGCCGGGTCTTCTTGAGGTCTTCGAGCTGCGAGTTGAGGAAGGCGTGCCGCTCCTCCAGCGCCGCGAACTCCTCCAGGGCCAGCGGGTTGACCTTGCCGAGCTGGTTCATCTGCTTCTCGGCGATCTTGGCCCGCTTCTCCTGCTCCTCGCGTACGTAGGGGACGGGCGGGTCGCCGGGGACCGGCGCCTCCGGGCCGTACTCGGAGATCAGTGACTCGGGCTCGACGCCGAACTCCTCCAGGGCGCGCTGCTGGAGTTGTTCGAGGCGGAGCCGCTGCTCGGTGCGGGCGACCGCGCTGCCGTGGACCCGGTTGACCAGCTTGTCGAGCTCCTGGCCCAGCTCGCGTACGTGCAGGCGGACCTGCTTGAGCTCGGCGTCGATCGCGACGCGGGCCAGGTCGGCCTCGTCGCGTTCGCGGGCGGCGAGCTGGATGGACGTCGCCAGGACCTTGAGCACCTGCTTGGCACCGCTGCTCACGGCCTCGGCCACCGCGGCCTGCCGTCTGCGCCTGGCCCGCTGGGCGGCGGCCTCGGCACGTTCGTGGCGTTCGCGCTGGGCCGCCCTGATCAGGCCGTCGGCCCGGCCTTCAATGCCCTTGACCCGCTCCTCCGCGGTGCGGACCTGCAGGCGGGTCTCCATCTCGCGCTGCCTGGCGACCTGGCAGGTGGCGGCCAGCTCGTCGCGGACCTCGGTGGTCGGCTCGGTCTCCAGCTCCTGTGCGTATTCGGCCTCGGCCAGGCGGATCTCCAGCTCGGCCAGCTCCTCCAGCCCCTCGGCGCGGGACTCCTCAGCCGTCGTGACGCTCTTGGCGAGGCGCTGGGCCTCGGCGCGCGCGGCGTCGGCGGCGGCTTCGAGCTGGGCCAGTCGCTTGGCCGCCGCGGCGTTGCGCTGGTCGGCCTCCCGCTGCCTGGCTCTGACCTGGTCGAGCGCGCCCTGGGCGGCGTTGACCCCGGCCTGGGCGGTGCCCGCGGCGGTCTGCGCCTCGTTGACCTGGCTCTGCGCCGACTCCAGGGCCAGCTGCGCGGCCTGCTCGGCGGCCGCGGCCTCCTCCAGGGCGGCGGCGGTCTCCTCGGCCCTGCCCTCGGCCTCCTCCAGGTCCGCGACGGCGTCGTCGAGCGCCGCTCGCACCTGCAGCACGGAGGTGCCGCCCTCGGAGCCGCCGCTGGCCAGATGGGCGCCGACGAGGTCGCCGCCTTTGGTCACGGCCCGCAGCTCGGGATGGGCGGCCACGATCGCGCGGGCGGCCTCGAGGTCGTCCACGACGACGACACCGGCCAGCACATGGTCGAGGGCGGCCCTGAGGTGCCCGGGCACCGTCACCAACGCGGCGACCCAGCGACTCCCCTGAGGCGCGGCCGCGCGTACCTGGTCGGCGACCTGTCCGCCGGAACCCGCGACGTGGACCTGATCGGCGGCCCGCCCATCAGAACCCGCGACGAGATCGGCAGCCGACCCATCGAGACGCGCCACGCCATGCCGGTCACCGCCCCGTCCGTCGGCACCCGCCACCAGGAGGGTCGCCTGGCCCGCTTCCTTGACGCGAAGCAGTTCGAGGGCGCCGATCGCGGTGTCCACCGTCTTGACGGCGATCGCGTCGGCGATCGGCCCGAGCACGGCCGCGACCGCCGGCTCGGCGCCCGGCGTGACCTGCATCGAGGCCGCCAGCGGGCCGAGCACCCCGGCCAGGTCGGTCTCAAGGAGGGCCGCACCGCCGTCGCCCTTGGCCAGGCCGAGCTCCAGGGCCTCGCAGCGGGCCCGGAGGGCCGCCACGGACCGCTGGGCCTCCTGGTCGGTGGCGCGGGCCGTGCCGATGCCCGACCGGGCGGACTGAAGAGCCGCTCGCGGCGCGTCGAGCGCGGACTTGGCCTGCTCGACCGCCGCGCGAGCCTCGTCGGCCGCCGCCTTGGCCTCGTCGACCAACGACTGCGCGGTGACCAGCTCCGCAGCGAGCGCCGGGTCGACGGCGGGCTCCTCCAGTCGCCGCGCCTCCAGGTCCTCACGGGCCTGGCGCTCACGTCCGGCGGCCTCGGTCACGGCGCGGGTGAGGCGGCCGATCTCGTCTTCGGCGGCACGGGCCCTGCTGCGTACGGAATCGACCTGGCCGCGCAGTTTGGCCAGGCCCTCGCGCCGGTCGGCGGCGGCCCGTGAGGCCATCGCGAGCCGCTGCTCCTCGGCGCTCAGCTCGGCCTCGGACTCGGCGCGCCGCTGGACCGCCTCTTCCAGCAGGTCCTGGGCCTGCTCCAGCTCCGCCCGGAGGATCAGCTCGTGCTCGCGTACCTCGGCCGCCTCGCGTTCGAGCTCCTCCGGGTCGCGCCCGCGCCGCTCGATGGCGGCCGCGTCGAGCGCGTGGCGGTGCCGTTCGGCGGCCAGTTGTTCGAGGCCGGTGATGCGTTCGCGCAGGGAGGAGAGCCGGAAGTAGGTCTCCTGGGCGGCGCTCAGCCGGGGCTGGGCCTCGGCCTCGGCGCTCTCCAGGGCGGCCTCCCGCTGCTGGCCCTCGGCCAGCTCGGACTCCACCCTGGTGCGCCGGGCCAGGATCGCCGCCTCGTCGGCCGCCTCGCGCTCCAGCGTCTCGCGCAGCACGCACACGTCGTCGGCCAGCAGGCGCAGCCGCGCGTCGCGCAGGTCCGCCTGGATGACGGCGGCCTTGCGGGCGATCTCCGCCTGGCGGCCGAGCGGCTTGAGCTGGCGGCGCAGCTCGGTGGCGAGGTCCTGGACGCGGGTGAGGTTGGCCTGCATGGCGTCGAGCTTGCGGAGCGCCTTCTCCTTGCGCTTGCGGTGCTTGAGCACGCCCGCGGCCTCTTCGATGAACGCGCGCCGGTCTTCGGGACCCGCGTGGAGCACGGCGTCGAGCTGGCCCTGCCCCACGATGACGTGCATCTCACGGCCGATGCCCGAGTCGGACAGCAGCTCCTGGATGTCGAGCAGGCGGCAGGTGTCGCCGTTGATCGCGTATTCACTCTGGCCCGACCTGAACATCAGGCGGCTGATCGTGACCTCGGTGTAGTCGATCGACAGCGCGCCGTCGGAGTTGTCGATGGTCAGCGTCACCTCGGCCCGGCCGAGCGGCGGCCTGGAGGAGGTGCCGGCGAAGATGACGTCTTCCATCTTGCCGCCGCGCAGCGACTTGGCGCTGTGCTCGCCCATGACCCAGGCCAGGGCGTCGACGACGTTGGACTTGCCCGAGCCGTTGGGGCCCACCACGCAGGTGATGCCGGGCTCGAAGCGGAGGGCGGTCGCGGAGGCGAACGACTTGAAGCCGCGCAGGGTGAGGGTCTTCAGGTGCAAGACCACGCCCCCTTCTCCGAGAACCGACTTCGAAAAGCCTACTGGTCTTCACTGCCCCACGAGGGCGTGTGCAGTCGAGGCCGCGTCGGTTTGGTAAAGGAGGCACCAAGCTCTAGGGAATAACCAAATAACAAGGGACGCCTCTTCGAGACGTCCCTGGGGTGTCGTGCGCTCCGGACACTCTTAGGTGAGTGCCGGCTCGCGCTCTTGCATACGGCTGAGCGCCTCGTCGCGGGTTTGCGCCGCAAGAGCGTCATTCGTGGCCTGGAGTCGGATGAGTTCTGCCTCCAAATCCCGGATCCGCTGTTGCAGACGGCGCATCTCCGAGACCATTCGAGGGTCAGGACCGCCGACGTGGCCGAGTAGAGCCTTCGCCATGGTAAAGGGTCCTCCACGCTGAGTGACCAGACTGGTTCGCGCACTTCTTATTCCGCGGGAGGGGTGCGCGTGGTACCTAACAAGAGTCGCACCGGCAGTGTGGGCGGTCAAGTCGAACGAACCGCATAGACCCACCCTCGGGCACTCCCGACATACAACTATACCCTATTTGGGGCGTTTAACGAAACCCCTTACCTCTCCACAAACCCCCCCAAACTACCTCGGGCTTCGCTCCATCGTTCCACCACTCCATCGACTCTGCCCGGCGTGTCGCAACCTCTGAGCAGCTCCAGCAGCTTGACGCAGGACTCTTGTGTGCCTTCCGCCACTATCTCCACCCGGCCGTCGGCCGCATTCCTCGCCCAGCCCGTGAGTCCGAGCTCCAGAGCCCGTGCCCGCGTCCACCATCGGAAGCCCACACCCTGCACTCGCCCCCGCACCCAGACCGTCAACCTCACCATGAGATCCCCCTTTTTCCTTTACGCAAGCCGGACTCCATGTCAAGGGTCCCATCGGAGCGCGGGCGGGAGGGCTCGCTCAGCGAGGCTTGCGCTGGCAGGTCGGGCAGCTGTAGGACGAGCGGTTCATGAACGGGTCGCGCCTGATCGGGCTGCCGCAGCGGGAGCAGGGCTGGTCGCGCCGGCCGTAGACCTCCAGGGAGCGCTCGAAGTAGCCGCTCTCGCCGTTGACGTTGACGTACAGGCTGTCGAAAGACGTCCCGCCCTGCAGGAGGGCGGCGCCCATGACCTGGCGGACCGCGGCCAGGAGCTCGGCGATCTTGGGGCGGGTGAGGGTCTGGGTGGGCCGGGCCCAGTGGAGTCTCGCCAGCCAGAGCGCCTCGTCGGCGTAGATGTTGCCGACTCCGCTGATCAAGGACTGGTCGAGCAGGGCCCGTTTGATCTCGGTCTTCTTCTTGCGCAGGTTCGTGGCGAAGGCGGCCTCGTCGAACGCCTTCTCGAACGGGTCGGGGGCTATGTGCGCGATCGGCGCGGGGATGCCCTCGACCAGAGGGGTGAGCATGACGTGGCCGAAGGTCCGCTGGTCCACGAAGCGGAGGTCGGAGCCGCCGTCGACGAAGCCGAGGCGTACGCGTAGATGCTTCTCCAGCGGCGAGTCGGGCGGCACGATGAGCAGCTGGCCGCTCATGCCCAGGTGCGCCAGGAGCGCCTCGTCGTCGCCCGAGAGCGGCAGCCACAGGTATTTGCCGCGGCGCTCCGCGGAGAGCACCGTACGGCCTCTCAGGCGCGCGCAGAACTCCTCGACGCCCGGCACGTGCCGCCTGGTGGCGCGGGGATGGAGCACCTCGGCTGAGGCGATCTCCCGGCCGGTGACCCATTCGGCGAGGCCGCGGCGGACGACCTCGACCTCCGGCAGCTCTGGCACCTAGCCCGCCGGCTGGCTCTCGCGCTGCTCGCGGCGGGCCCTGATGCGGGTCCACGCCGCCTCGGCCGCCTGCTGCTCGGCCTCCTTCTTGCTGCGTCCGGTGCCCGCGCCGTAGGACTCGCCGCCCACCCGCACTTCGGCGGTGAACGACTTGGCGTGGTCGGGGCCGCTCTCCTCGACGTGGTACTCGGGCACGCCGAGCGCCTCTGAGGCGGTGAGCTCCTGCAGCGAGGTCTTCCAGTCGAGGCCGGCGCCCAGCGAGGCCGAGCGGACGATCAGCGGGTCGAACAGCAGGTGCACGACCCGGAACGCCTCGTCGAGGCCCTTGTCGACGTAGACGGCGCCGATCAGCGCCTCCAGCGTGTCGGCCAGGATCGAGGACTTGTCACGGCCGCCGGTGCCCTCTTCGCCCCTGCCGAGCCGCAGGAACCGGCCCAGGCCGAGCGTGCGGGCCACATCGGCCAGGGCACGCATGTTGACCACCGCGGCCCGCAGCTTGGCCAGCTGGCCTTCGGGCAGGTCGGGGTGGTTGCGGTAGAGGGTGTCGGTCACGACGAGGCCGAGCACCGAGTCGCCGAGGAACTCCAGGCGCTCGTTGGTGGGCAGGCCACCGTTCTCGTACGCGTAGGAGCGGTGGGTCAGCGCCCGCTCCAGGATGTCGGAGCCGAGGCCGACCAGCAGCACCCGCTCCAGCTCTTCTCGGGCGACCTCGACGGCCACCGGCTTAGGACCTGCGCCCACGTGCTTCCTCCTCGGACATCTTCACATGGCGCGACGGCTGCGGAAGATGCCCGAAAACGTGGTGGGCGTCGGGGGGACCAAACCCCGGCGTCCACCACGGCCGCGGGCGAACCGCCACCGCACGCGTCAGACGGTAACGCCGACCGGGGCACAATGGCACCCGGTCGGCAGTGCGTCAACCCTTCGAGCGGTCATGGTCCGCTCACCAGGTGGTGCGATCAGGCGGACGGCTCGATCACCTGGCGGCGGTTGTAGGTGCCGCAGGTGGGGCACGCGATGTGCGGCTGCTTCGGCGAACGGCACTGCGGGCAGCTCACCAGGGCGACAGCAGTCGTCTTCCACTGGGAGCGACGGGCGCGGGTGTTGCTCCGCGACATCTTTCGCTTCGGGACGGCCACGTCACTTCTCCTGATCGTTATCGTTCTCGGTAACCAGACCTTGCAACGACGCCCAGCGAGCGTCGATCTTCTCGTGCCGGTGATCGTCGCCGGCCTCGGCCAGCTTGATCCCGCATTCCGTGCAGAGACCCGCGCAGTCTTCACCGCAGACGGGGCTCAGCGGCAGTGCGAGCACCGCCGCGTCGCGGAACGTCGGCTCGAGGTCGAGCAGCTCGCCGTCGAGCAGTGAATCCTCCTCCGAGGCGTCCTCGTCGGAGTAGAAGAACAGCTCCTGCAGGTCGACCTCGATCTCCGAGGTGACCGGGTCGAGGCACCGCGCGCACTCCCCGGCGAGCGGGGCGCGCGCCACGCCCGAGACGAGCACGCCTTCCATCACTGCTTCGAGCCGGAGATCCAGCTCGACTTCGGCGTCCTTGGGGACACCGATCATGTCGACGCCGAGATCCACCGGTGCCGGGAGGGACAGAGTCATCCGCTTCATCGAGCCCGGTCGCCTACCCAGGTCGTGAGTGGAGATCACCCAAGGGGAGCGGGGGTCGAGGTGCTGAGTCATCTGCTCTCGCTAGGCATGGCGAAATGTCGCCGTCGTACAAGGCCGAAATCAAAGGATAGCAGGTCGGTGTCAGCTCCTGAGCCGCTCGATGAGGAGCTCGTGCACCAGGTCAGGCACCAGTCCGGACACGTCACCACCGTATCGGGCGATCTCCTTGACCCTGCTGGAGGACAGGAAGGAGTATTCGGGGTTGGTCGGCATGAACAGCGTCTCGACCCCCGACAACCGGTAGTTGAGCTGTGCCATCTGCAGCTCGTAGTCGAAGTCACTGACCACCCTGATCCCCTTGACGATCGCGGGGATGTCGTTCTGCTTGCAGAAGTCCACGAGCAGGCCATGGAATTTCTGCACCTTGACGTTCGCGTACTCCTTGGTCACGGTGTGCAGGATCTCGATCCGCTCGTCGACCGTGAACAGGCCACTCTTCTCGAGGTTGATGAGCACTGCCACGGTCACCTCGTCGTACAGCCGGGCAGCCCGGCCGATGATGTCGAGGTGGCCGTTGGTGATGGGGTCGAATGACCCCGGGCAGACAACGCGGCGCAAAACGCCTCCCCAGGTCTACGGGTTCCCGGCGGCGCGACCGTACCAAACGGATGCTTCGCCGTAGCGACGGACCCTCTCCTCTGCGTAGCCTTCGGGCCACACCAGGGCTTTTCCCCTGCTTTCCCGCTCGAACGCCACCAAAGCCCCATCCGTCAGCCAGCCGTTGTCGCGCAGCGACTCCAGTACGCGTGTGACCTCGTCGTCGGTGACGGCATAGGGCGGATCCGCGAAAACTATGTCGTAGCCCTCCTCTTCGGGCTTCGCCAGGAACCGCTCGACCTTGTCGGCCACCACCCGCGCGCCGTCGAGCGCCAGCGTCTCGACGTTCGCCCTGATCGTGCGGACGGCCTTCGGGTCGGACTCGACGAGCACCGCGTGGGCCGCCCCCCGGGACAGCGCCTCCAGCCCGACGGCCCCCGACCCCGCGTACAGATCGATCACCCGGGCGCCCGCCAGCCCGTGCAGCGAGTCGAGGGTCAAGAAGATCCCTTCTCGCGCCCTGTCACTGGTCGGTCTCGTCCCGCGCCCCGGCGGCACGGCCAGCCGCCTGCCACCCGCGCTCCCCGCGATGATCCGAGTCATGAGGGCCATTGTTCCGCATGTCGACGCAGGTCAAGAGTGGACAAGTGTCGGCCTCGAGTACGCAAGGGTGATTCCCATCGCGGGGAGGGTCTCGCATGATGGGTCCTGCGGCCTTCAAGGTGACCCAGTTGGAGGCCGACCGGCGTGATCGTGAGCCCTTCCGCACGCCGGTTCCCTCGGCACCTGACCCGAGGGTGGGCCCAGCCGGGGACGGCATTCGGGGGGAGGCCGTCCCCGCGGCTGGGACTCTGTCAACATCAAGATCAAGGGCTTTTTTTGGTTTTACGGCACGGCCTGGTTGGCCGCCACCCGCCATACGTGGCTGAGGGCCTCCAGGAATACGGCCGCTGAGCCCGCACAGGGCCGGGCGCCGTTACGTGCGATTCTTACTCGATTCCGTGGCATCTCATGCCCAGGGATCAGGTCTTCTCCAAGCACCGGGATCAGGCCTTCCCCAGTGCCCGGGATCAGGTCTTCTCCAAATATTCGGCCCGCTCGTCCGCCAGCAGGCGGTCTATCTCCGCGCGCAGACCGTCGTTGGACTTCAGGTCCGGGTCGGCGGCCAGCAAGGCCGCGGCCTCGTCTCTGGCCGCCTCTATGACGTCCTCGTCGCGCAGGAGCTGGAGCAGCTTCAAGGACGAGCGTTTGCCTGACTGGGCCGCGCCCAGGACGTCGCCTTCGCGGCGTTGTTCGAGGTCCACGCGGGACAGCTCGAAGCCGTCGAGGGTCGCCGCCACGGCCGACAGGCGGGCTCGGGCGGGGGTGCCCTCGGGGAAGTCGGAGATCAGGAGGCAGAGGCCGGGCAGGCCGCCCCGGCCGACCCGGCCGCGGAGCTGGTGGAGCTGGGAGACGCCGAAGCGGTCGGCGTCCATGATGATCATGACTGACGAGTTGGGCACGTCGACGCCGACCTCGATGACCGTGGTGGCGACGAGGACGTCGAGCTCGCCACGGGTGAACGCGCGCATGATCGCGTCCTTCTCCTCCGGCGGGAGCTTGCCGTGCAGGACGCCCAGCCGGAGGTCGCGGAAGGGGCCGCTGGAGAGCAGCTCGGCCACGTCGAGGACGGCCAGCGGCGGGCGCCGCTCGTCGTCGGACGGCGGCGCCTGCAGATCCCCCTCGTCGCCCTCCAGGTCGCCGATGCGCGGGCAGACGATGTAGGCCTGCCTGCCGAGGGCGACCTCCTCGCGGACCCGCTCCCAGGTGCGCTCCAGGAAGTGCGGCTTCTCGGCGGCGGGCACCACATGGGTGGTGATCGGCGCGCGGCCCGAGGGCAGCTGCGACAGCGTCGAGACCTCCAGGTCGCCGAACACCGTCATGGCGACCGTACGCGGGATCGGGGTGGCGGTCATGACCAGCACGTGCGGACGGCCGCCGCCGGCCTTCTCGCGCAGCGCGTCACGCTGCTCCACACCGAACCGATGCTGCTCGTCGACCACGACCAGCCCCAGGTCGGCGAACTGGACGTGCTCCTGGAGCAGGGCGTGCGTGCCCACGACGATGCCCGCGGTGCCGGAGGCGGCGTCGAGCAGCGCGGACCTGCGCCCGGCGGCGTTCATGGAGCCGGTGAGCAGGGTGACGGCCGTGCCGCCGAACATGCCGCCCTGCGCGAGGTCGCCCAGCATGCCGCTGATCGAGCGGTGGTGCTGCTGGGCCAGCACCTCGGTGGGCGCCAGCAACACCGCCTGGCCACCCGCGTCGACCACCTGCAGCATCGCGCGCAGCGCCACCACGGTCTTGCCCGCGCCCACCTCGCCCTGCAGCAGCCGGTGCATGGGATGCTCCAGCGCCAGGTCGGCCGCGATCTCCTCGCCGACGAGCGCCTGCCCCTCGGTGAGCGAGAACGGCAGCCGCCCGTCGAAGTCGGCCAGCAGGCCGTCGGCCCGCCGGGGCCGGGACCTGGCCGGCCACGCGGTCGCCGCCTGCCTGCGCTGCAGCAGCACGGCCTGCAGGACGAACGCCTCGTCGAACTTCAGCCGCTCACGCGCCCGCCGCATGTCGGCGAAGTCCTTCGGCCGATGGATGGACACCAGCGCCTCGCCCAGCCCCTCCAGCCCGCGCCGGTCCCGCAGCTCGGCGGGCAGCGGATCGTCGAGGGGCCCGAGCGTGTCGAGCACCACGCCGATCGCCCGCCTGATCGCCCACGGCGTCAGATCCTTGCCCGCCGGATAGATCGGGACCGGCGCCGCCGCGAAGTCCTCGGCGCTCGCCTCGCCCTCCTCGAACAGCTCGAACTCCGGGTGCGACAGCTGCCACCGCGGCGTCGTCCTGGACCCGAACATGCCCACCTTCCCGGCGAACATCCCCCGCCGCCCCGGCTTGAGCCGCGACTCGGCCACGTGGGAGCCCTTACCGAAGAACGACAGGTAGATCTTGTTGCGCCCGCCGTCGACGACCTCGACCTCCAGCCAGGTGCCGCCGCGGTTGCGCATGGGCTTGCGCATCAGCCTCGTGACCTCGCCCACCACGGTGACGTGCTCGTCGACCTCCAGCGCGTCGAGCGAGGTCAGCTCCCCGCGCTCGGCGTAGCGGCGCGGGTAGTGGCGCAGCAGGTCGCCGACCGTCTCCAGGCCGAGCACGCTGTGCAGCAGCTTGGCGGTCTTGGGGTCGAGCGCTTTCGTCAGGGGCTCGTCGAAACGGCTCACGGGACTATGTTCTACCGCCTGCGGCCGACAGGAATCATTCGACACCGATGAGCAGTGGATAACCGCCCTGCTCTCCGTCGTAGACGACCAGGTCCACGTCGGGCCTGATGACCCTGAGGTGGGCTTCGACGTGCGCGGCCAGGCGTACCGGCGCGTCGGCCCCCGTGACCAGGGTGACCAGTTCGCCGCCGCCCGCCACCATCCGGTCCACGACGAGCGTGGCCACCTCCTCCAGCGTGCCGCCGATCACCGACACGTCGCCGTCGATCAGCCCGAGCACGTCGCCGGGACGGCACACGCCCGCGCTCGTCACCGCCTCGCGGTCGGCCACCACCAGGTGCCCGTGGCGCGTGTGCCCGGCCGCGTCGGTCATGGCCACCACGTCGTCGTCGAAGCGGCGCAGCGGATCGTGCACGGCCAGCGCGGCCAGGCCCTGCACGGTGGCCCTGGTGGGCAGCACACTGACCACGACGCCGTCCTCGCGGGCGATCTCGGCCGCCGCGGTGGCCACCGCCCCGGCGCCCTCGTCGTTCGGCAGCACCGCCACCTCGCCGCCCGCCTCCCGGATGGCGGCCAGCATCGCGGGCAGCGTGGGCCGCGTGCCGGGGGCGCGGCGTACCACCACGGCGCCGCACTCCTCGAACAGCGCCGCGATCCCGTCGCCCGCCGCGACCGCCACCACGCCCCGGCCCGCACCGGCCGTGTGCGTGCGCTCGGCCAGGTAGGTGATCCTGATCCGGTACGGCCGGCCCGCGCGCAGCGCCGCCTCGACCGCGGGGCCCGCCTCGCCGACATGTACGTGGACGTTCCACAGGCCCTCGCCGCCGACCACGACGAGCGAGTCGCCCATCGCGTCGAGCTCCTCGCGCAGCTTGGCCACCGCGGCGTCGTCCGCGTCGAGCAGGTACATCACCTCATAGCCGGCCCCCACCTCGCTCATCGGCGAGATCCGCGAGGTCGGCGCGGGCACGTCGTAGCGGTCGCTGTGGGAGCCGGTGATCACCCGTTCGAGCGACTCCAGGATGATCGCCAGCCCGGCGCCGCCGGCGTCCACGACGCCGCTGCGCGCCAGCACGTCCAGCTGCTCGGGCGTACGCCGCAGCGCCGCCCGCGCCGCACCGGCCGCCCGCCGCGCGACCGCCGCGAGATCACCCGTCACCTCCTGGCCCGGCACCTCAGGGGCGCGCACCTCCTGGCCGGGCACCTCGTGGGCGCGCACCTCCTGGCCGGGCACCTCGTGGGCGCGCACCTCCTGCCGGCTGGGCGCTTCCTGTACGGGCATCTCCTGTACGGCCTGCGCCGCCGCCTCCAGCACGCTCAGCACGGTGCCCTCGACCGGCCTGGCCACGGCCTCCCTGGCCAAGGTGGCGGCCCGCAGCAGCCCGGCGCGTAAGTCGGCGCCGTCCTTCAGCACCTCCGCGAGCCCGCGCAGGGCCTGGCTGACGATGACCCCCGAGTTGCCCCTGGCGCCGATCAGCGCGCCGTAGGAGAGGGTCTGCCACATCACCGCGGCGTCCACGTCGTCGGGCAGCGCCTCGACGGCCTCGGCCGCGGAGAGCACGGTCAGGTGCAGGTTGGTGCCGGTATCGCCGTCCGCGACCGGGAACACGTTGAGCGCGTCGATCTCCGCCCTGGCGCCGCCCAGAGCGTCGGCGGCCAGGCGGGCCCAGCGGCGTACCGCGGGCGGGTCGAGAACCTCCATCTGCGCGCTCCGACCTCCCCGCATGCGCTACCGTTAATGCAGGAGGATATCTCCGCATTTGAGCCCGTCTAGTGCTCGTGGTTCGCGCCCAGTGGCGCGGATCGGATATCCTCGTGTGGCTGGCCGGTTGTCCCGGCATGCCCTTCGCCCGGAAAGCATCACGCGGACAGGGCTACATCGACTGTTTTAAGGAGCGATACCGTGGCTTCCGTCTGCGATGTCTGCCGCAAGGGGCCGACCTTCGGCAACAACGTGTCCCACTCGCACCGCCGCACCCGCCGTCGCTGGAACCCCAACATCCAGACGGTCCGCGCGGTCATCGGCGGCACGCCGAAGAAGCTCAACGTGTGCACCTCGTGCATCAAGGCCGGCAAGGTCACCCGCTAGCCGGTTCCGACTTTCGCCAAAGCCCGCCTGCTCGGCACCGAGCGGCGGGCTTTCGCCGTGTCCGGGATGACTCGACGTCGGGGCCCCCGGTATCAGGGGTGACTCGACGTTTAGGGGTTCTCCCGACTCCACCGCAGGAACCCCGACCGCAACGGACCGTCCACTTCCGCACCCCCTCAGGGGGCATCCCACCCAAAGACCCCGGCCACAACCGGGGGCTCGGCGTCTGGGGGCGTCCGGGGGTCTCCCGACATCGGGGGTGGCCGGGTGTCCGGGGTGTGGCCCCGGCGTCCGGGGTGGCCTCAGCGTCCGGAATGCCCCGACAGCGGGGTGACTCAGCGCCCCCGGGGTGGCTCGGGTCAGCGCCAGCGCCAGGCGTGGTCGACCGGGCCGATGCCGTCGCCGAGCGGGAAGCCCTTGGCGATGGCGCCCGTGACGTACTCCTTCGCCTTGCCCACCGCCGTCGGCACGTCATCCCCCAGCGCGAGGTGGGAGGCGATGGCCGAGGCGAGCGTGCAGCCGGTGCCGTGCGTGTGCCGGTTGTCCAGGCGCGGCGCGGAGAAGCGATATTCGCTCGTGCCGTCCGTGAGCAGGTCCACGGGCTCGCCGGGCAGGTGACCACCCTTGATCAGGGCCCAGGCGGGACCCAGCTCCAGGATGGCGTCGGCCGCGCGGCGCAGGCCGTCCTCGTCCTCGACCTTGACCGAGGTGAGCTGCTCGACCTCCCACAGGTTGGGCGTGACGACGGTGGCGACCGGCAGCAGCCGCGTCTTGACCGTCTCGACGGCATCGGGCGCGAGCAGCGGGTCGCCGTGCTTCGACACGCCGACCGGATCGACCACCACCGGCGCCGAGTACGCGCCCAGCGCCGCCGCCACGACCTCGACCAGTCCGGGTGAGGCCAGCATGCCGGTCTTGACCGACCGCGCGCCGATGTCGCCGAGCACCGAGTCGAGCTGCGCCCGTACGGCCTCGGGCGGCAGTTCCCAGTAGCCCTGGACGCCGAGCGAGTTCTGCGCGGTGACCGCGGCGATGACGCTCATGCCGTGGACGCCCAAGGCGAGCATGGTCTTGAGGTCGGCCTGAATACCCGCCCCGCCGCCGGAATCGGACCCGGCGACGGTCAGCACGCATGGAGGGGTCGTAACCGTCATATCCCCCATCCAACCATCCCCCGCCGGAATGGCCGGCTAGCTGACGGCGTATCCCGTGCTTGGGTGGCCGGTTGGCAAACGGCCTCTCCCCCGCTGGGAGGGCCGGAGCTGACGACCCGTCCTCGCTGGGAGGGCCGGTCAGCTACGGCGGTACCCGATGGGATGGCGGGTCAGCTGCAGCCTGTCCCTGGTGGGATGGCGGGTCAGCTACGGCCCGTCCCTGGTGGGATGGCGGGTCAGCTACGGCCCGTCCCTGGTGGGATGGCGGGTCAGCTACGGCCCGTCCCTAGTGGGAGGGCCGATTAACTTACAGCCCCCTCCCCCACTGGCATGGCTGGTTAGTTGACGGCGCAGTCCCCGCCCACCAGGCCGCAGTTCGCCGGCGCGGCGCCCCGGCCCGTGGCCGAGATCGTCAGCTGGGCGGTGCCGCCCTCGGCGAGCGACTCGGTCAGGTCGATGATCAGCTGATCCCCATCCTGCGTCCACCCGGCGCCCTTCACGTCCAGCACCCGGCCGCGGATCGGCAGGGAGACCGTGAGCGACGGCAGCGCCGCCAGGGAGGAGTTGACGACGTCCAGCTGCGCGGTGTAGCCGACCAGCCCTTGGTTGGTCACGTCGAAGTTCAGGCTCACCGACTGACCGCCCGCGGCCTGGGCCGGGTCGGTGGGTCCGGGGGCCGCCGTGATAGCGCCGCTCGGGGTGCCGGGGTCGTTGATCACCGTAGCCTCTTCGGTCGGCTCCTCCGTGAGGCTCTCCGTCGGGGTCGGGTCGACCGGTTCCTTCGTGGGTTTGACCGGTTCCTTCGTCTTCGTCTTGGTCGGCTTCGGTGTCGGGGAGGCGCTACGGTGCGGCGTGTGCACGTTGGCCGTGGCCGACGGCTTCGGGGTGTCGGCGGCCTTGGTCTCCTTCTTGGTCGGCTCCTCGGAGGGCTCCTCCGTGGGCTCCTCATCCGCCGGGGACTCGCTGGGCTTCGCACCCGGCTGGTTGGTCACCTGTACGGCGGCGCAGGTGGCGCCGGCGCACTTGGCCGGATCGTTCGAGGAGCTCATCATCTTGACGCCGGCGACGGTACCGCCGAGGACGACCGCCACGGCGGCGACGGAGAGCAGCGCCACCTTGCCCCGCCCGCCACCGGGAGGCGCGGCGAGCACGTCGGGGTCGGCGGGCGGCTTCTTGCGGCCACGGCGGCGGCGCGGCTCCGGCTCGTCGATCGGCTCGTCCGACGACCAGCCCGAGCCGAGGAAGCCGTTGTCGGCGCTGTCCGCCCAGGCGGGCGTGGGCGCGTCGACCATGGTCGGCGCGCCGTACACCTTGACGTCGCCCGGCGTGGGCGGCTCGTTCGACGGCGGCCCGAACACCTCGGTGGAACCGAAGACCTGGGTGGCGCCGAAGGGCTCGTTGAAGTCACGTGTCTCGTTCGAGCCGGGCTCGCCGGCGGGTCCCGATGGCCGGCCGGGGGTGTCCCACTCCGGACGCGTGAAGGCGCCGGTCGTCTCGAACGGCCCCTCAGGGCGGTCGGACTGTCCGGCACCGCCCACCGGCGGCTGCTGCGGCTGGTTGAACCCGCCTTCGGGGGGCATGATGAACGCCCCCGTGGTCTCGGAAGGCCCCTCTGGGAACGCCCCAGAGCCCTCAGGACGCCCCTGGGGCCGCGTGGCCGACCCTTCGGGACGCATGAAGGGAAGGACCGAAGCCCCTTCGGGCCGGGTGAAACCGTCCGCGGGTCCTTCCGGGTGGGCGAAGCCGCCCGAGGGCCCTTCGGGGCGGGTGAAGCCGCCTGAGGGCCCTTCCGGATGGGCGAAGCCCCCTGCGGGTCCCTCCGGGCGGGTGAAACCGCCCGTGGGTCCTTCTGGGCGGCTGAACATGCTCGGGGGCTCGGCGGGAGACTCCGGGGGCCGGCCGGCGGTCTTCGACCGCGGCGGCGGCGCGAACGCGCCCGTCGTCTCGAACGGGTCAGGCCGTACGCCGGGAGCAGGGCCGGTCGGGGCCGGTCCGCCTTCCCGTTTCGGCATCGGCGCCCACTGGCCCGTCACCTCCACCTGGTCGGGCGGCGAGGGCCAGCCGGGTGGCTCGGCTCCTGGCTCGTCCGGGCCCCAGAAGGCGCTCTTGGCGGTCGGATCCGGGACGGCGGCCCACCTCGCGGCGGGGTCGGTGGTGAACCTGGGGTCCTCCTGCGAATCGTCGGAGCCCTCGTTCCCCCATTCATCCTCGTCGTCGGATCCACCTGTGCCGTGGCGGCCCATATGGCTGCCCTTTCTGCAGGTTACAGTGGCCGCCAATCTTCATAACACCTTTACTACGGCTTTGTCCCAGTAATCCCGGTAGTCACACCCCAAATCCGCCAAACCTTACACAAATCGCGGCGGCTTGTCACGCAAAGTGATCCCATCCGGCGTGACCAATTTCACGCCCTCGGACGTGAACTCCCTGACCTGCCGCTACGTCCCCCACGATCCGCCACGGAGGCGGCAGCGCCACTCCGGCGGGGAACACCGCCGCGAGCGCGTGATCCTCGCCGCCCGACAGCACCCAGTCCAGCGGATCGGCCCCCAGCCGCTCGGCCACCGCCGCCACCGGCTCCCCCACCACGAACGCGGCCGGGTCCAGCTCGACGCGTACGCCACTGGCCGCCGCGATGTGCCCAAGGTCCTGAAGCAGCCCGTCGCTCACGTCGAGCATCGCGCTCGCCCCCAGCTCCGCGGCTTGGGGCCCCGAGGAGTACGGCGGACACGGCCGCCGATGCGCGGCCACAGCCTCCCAGAGCGCCTCTCGCTGCGGAGAGAGGGGTATCCCCTCCGCACGGCCCCCCTCCGCACGACTCGGCCCCGCAGGACTCGCCTCCGCGCGACTGGCCTCCGCATGGCTCGGCTCCGAAGGGTCGCTGGGCGGCCAGCCGGATTCCAGCAGCGCCAGCCCCGCGGCGGCGTACCCAAGACGTCCGGCCACCGCCACCACCTGACCGGGGCGCGCGCCCGACCGGGTCACCGGCGCTCGGCCGCCCAGATCGCCCAGCGCCGTTACTCCGATGACGACCAGGTCGCCGCGCGCGATGTCGCCGCCCACGACGCTCGCCCCGACGATCGCGCACTCGTCACGGAACCCGTCGGCGAGCGCGTCGAGCCACTCCACCGGCAGATCCGCGGGCATCCCCAGGCCGACCACGATGGACGTCGGCACGGCCCCCATCGCGGCCACGTCGGCAAGGTTCTGAGCCGCGGCTTTGCGACCCACGTCATAGCCGCTGGACCAATCGCGGCGAAAGTGCCTACCCTCGAGTAGCAGGTCCGTAGACACCACGACGCGCCCGTCGGGCGCCCTTACCATTGCGGCGTCGTCGCCCGGCCCGAGTAGGACCGTCGCACCTTGCGGCAAGCGCCCGGAAATACGAGACACCGCTCCGAATTCGCCGAGATCTCCGACTGTGATGACGCACCTCCTGACGCACACAGGGTACGGTGGCCCTTCGGCGTGATCGAATCGCCCGGGAGGACGTAATGGTGCAGGCCTACATCCTTATTCAGACCGAGGTCGGCAAGGCCGCGAGCGTGGCCCGCGAGATTTCCGGCATCCCCGGAGTCACGCAGGCGGAGGACGTCACCGGCCCCTACGACGTGATCGTGCGCGCGGAGGCCAACAACGTCGACGAACTGGGCAAGCTGGTGGTCGCCCAGATTCAGGCCGTGGAGGGCATCACACGTACTCTGACGTGCCCGATCGTCCATATTTGAGGTAAATCTAGTTCATGCGCCGCACCACTGTCCTGCTCGCCCTGCTGATCCTCGCGGGGTGTGGCGGCGCCGTTCGCGTGGAGCCGCCCAAGCCTCAGGGGGAGGCGGCGGCGGCCTGCGAGAGCCTGGCCCGGCGGCTGCCCAAGATGCTTGACGGCGCCCCACGCGGTGAGTCGACGCCCGCGTCCCCGTACGTCACGGTCTGGGGGGAGGCGGAGATCGCGCTCCGCTGCGGTGTGCCGCGCCCGGCGCGGATGTCCCCGACCGACACGTTGCAGGAGATCGACGGCGTGGGCTGGTTCGCCGACCCCGACAAGCCGACCCTGTACACCGCGATCGAGGACCCCGCCTATGTCGAGGTCACGATCGCGGGCACCCACGTCGCCCCCTCGGTTCTCGCGGACCTCTCGGGGCCGATCAGCCAGGCGGCGGCCTCCCAGAAGCCGGCCCCGTAGTAAGTCAGCCCCGTAGTCAGTCAGCGCAGCCCGGGTGAACGGTGCAGGGCGAGCTGGATGAGCCGGTCGACCAGCGCCGGGTACGGCAGCCCCGAGGCGGCCCACAGTTGCGGCGCCACCGACAACGACGTGAACCCGGGCATGGTGTTGATCTCGTTGAAGATCAGCTTCCCCTCGGGCGTGTAGAAGAAGTCGACCCGCGACAGCCCCTCGCAGTCGAGCGCCTCGAACGCGCGCACGGCCATCTCCCGCAGCTCCTCGGCCACCGCCTCCGGGAGGTCGGCGGGCACGGTGAGCGACATCTGGTCGGGGTAGTACTTGGCCTCGAAGTCGAAGAACTCCTGACCGCCCTGGACCTTGACCTCGCCCGGCATCGAGGCGACCGCCGGCTCGTCGCCGAGCGACTCGAGCACCGCGCACTCGATCTCGCGCCCCTCGATGGCGGCCTCGATGAGCACCTTGGGATCGTGCTCTCGGGCGACCTCGACGGCCCGCTCCAGCGAGGCCCGGTCGTGCGCCTTGGAGATGCCCTGCGACGACCCGGCCCTGGCGGGCTTGACGAACACCGGCCAGCCGAGCTCCTCGGCCTCCTTCAGCACCCGCTCCCGGTAGAGCCGCCAGTCGCGCTCGCGCACCACCACGTGGCGTCCGATCGGCAGTCCGGCGGCGGCCATGACCGTCTTCATGTGGGCCTTGTCCATGCCCACCGCGCTGGCCAGTACGCCGGAGCCGACGTAGCGCACGCCGGCCATCTCCAGCAGGCCCTGGATCGTGCCGTCCTCGGCGAACGGGCCGTGCATGACGGGGAAGACCACGTCGACGCCGCCCAGCTCGACGGGAATGCTGCCCGGGTCGTAGGCCACCAGCGAGGCGCCGCCGGAGGGCAACGCCAGGGCCGCGCCCGTGGTGTCGACGGCGGGCAGCTCGCCGGACTCGATGGCGAACCGCTGGTCCGACGCGGCCAGCACCCACCTGCCGTCCTGGGCGATCCCGATGGGGATCACCTCGTACTTGCTCCTGTCGATCGCCTCCAGGACACTGCCGGCTCCCATCAGGGACACGGCGTGCTCGGAATTGCGACCTCCGAAAACGACGGCGACGCGTGGCTTGCTCATGAGGTCCGAATCTACCGGCGCGTACGCCGCACAGCGAGTCAAGCGCGCGGGTGACGTCGCCATACGCGCCCTGGACAGCCGGTCAAGCAGGCGGGTGACGTCGTCATACGCCGTAACGCTCGGGCTTGGGCGAGCGGGACATGAGCAGCATTCCGGCCTCGCTCGGCGACATGCCGTCGTGCACCACGCCGACCACGACCTCGGTGATCGGCATCTCCACGTCGTGCTTCCTGGCCAGCTCCAGCACGGACTCGCACGACTTGACGCCCTCGGCGGTCTGCCTGGTGGCGGCGATGACCTCGGCGAGTGTCATGCCGCGGCCCAGGTTCTCGCCGAACGTACGGTTGCGCGACAGCGGCGAGGTGCAGGTCGCCACCAGGTCGCCCATCCCGGCCAGACCGGCGAACGTGTGCGGGTCGGCCCCGAGCGCCGCGCCCAGCCGGGAGATCTCGGCCAGTCCTCTGGTCATCAGCATGGCGCCGACGTTGTCGCCCATCCCCATGCCCGCGGCCACGCCGACGGCCAGCGCGATCACGTTCTTGACCGCGCCGCCGAGCTCGACGCCGACCACGTCGGTGTTGGTGTAGGGGCGGAACCACGGCGGCAGGTGGCAGACCGCCTGCAGGCGCGCGGCGACCCCCTCGTCCACGCAGGCCACGACCGTGGCGGCGGGCTGGCGCTGGGCGATCTCCTTGGCCAGGTTGGGGCCCGAGACGACGGCGACCCGATCCTCGTGCACCCCCGCCACCTCGCGGATGACCTCGCTCATCCGCTTGGTCGTGCCGAGCTCGATGCCCTTCATCAGGCTGACCAGGACCGCGTCACGCGGGATGTGCTCACGCCAGGCGGCCAGGTTGGGCCGCAGGGACTGCGACGGCACGGCGAGCACCACGAAGTCGGCGCCGTCGAGCGCTTCGGCCGGGTCCGTCGTCGCGCGCAGCGACGGGGGCAGCGCCACGCCGGGCAGGTAGTCGAGGTTGGCGTGACCGCGCTCGATCCCCGCGACCAGCTCCGGCCGGCGGCCCCACAGCACAGTGTGGTTGCCCGCCTCGGCCAGGATCATCGCGAACGTGGTGCCCCACGATCCGGTGCCGAACACCGCGACCTTCGTCATGCCATCACCGTCCGGCCGGGTCGTAGGGGGCCGCGGGTGCCTGCTGCCCGCGCAGCGCGGCGAGCTGCTCGGTGATCGCCATCACGATGTCGTGGGTGGCCGCGCGCAGCACGTCGGCCTGCGGCTCCTGCCCTGTGTACGCCGACAGGTCGACCGGCGGCCCCACCATCACGCGGAACGTCTTGCGCGGGAACAATCTTGGCCTTTTCTCTCCATAGGGCAGCAGCTCGTGCGCGCCCCAGTGAGCCACCGGGATCACCGGCGCGCCGCTCTCCAGCGCCAGCCTGGCCGCGCCCGTCTTGCCGACCATCGGCCACAGGTCGGGATCCCGGGTGCAGGTGCCCTCGGGATAGAAGAGGATCGCGGCGCCGTCCTTCAGCCGCGCCGCCGACTCGTGCAGCGACTTGGCCGCCTCGTCGCTGCCCCGCTCGACGGGAATGGCGCACAGGGAGCGGACGGCGTTGCCCAGGAACGGCACCCTGAACAGCGTGGCCTTGGCCAGGATGACCGGCCACCGCCCGTTGTTGTAGAGGAAGTGCGCCAGCAGCACGGGGTCGGTCCAGGAGAGGTGATTCGTCGCGATGATGATGCCGCCTGTGCGGGGAATGCGCTCGCCCCCGCGCCAGTCCTTCTTGATCAGGAGCCATGACAGTGGTTTCACGATCACTACGGCCAGGGTCTCCCAGAAACGCGATGGGCGCGTGGGGCGGCTCATGATCTCCTCCTACGGTCTGCGCCCCAAGTCTCCCGGTTGGCCGCATGGGATGTCGAGGCGCGATGCTTAAGCCTATGAGCATCCGCTGGTCACTGGTCATTCCGGTGAAGACGCTGGTCGCGGCCAAGACACGACTGGCGGCCGCCACGGGTCCGCACCGCACCCGGCTGGCCGTCGCCGTCGCCTGCGACACCGTCGCGGCGGCGCTCTCCTGCCCGCTGGTGGCCCGGGTAATCGTGGTGACCGCCGACCCGGCCGCCGCCGGGCCGCTGACCGCGCTGGGGGCCGAGGTGGTGCACGACCCCGACCGCGGCCTGAACACCGCCCTGCGCACGGGCGCGGCGCACGCCGTACGCATCGCGCCCGGCGACGGGATCGGCGCCCTCCAGGCGGACCTGCCCGCCCTGCGCCCGGCGGAGCTGGCCACCGCGCTGACCCGCGCCGCCGAGTTCGACCAGTCCTTCGTGCCCGACGCGCTCGACGTCGGCACCACCTTCTACGGGGTACGGCCGGGCCGCCCGTTCACGCCGCGCTTCGGCGGGGAGTCGCGGGCCAAGCACCTGGCGGGCGGCGCCAAGGAGCTGTGTACGGAGGACATCGACTCGGTCAGGCGCGACGTGGACACCCCCGACGACCTGCGGGCCGCCATCGCCCTGGGACTGGGACGGCACACCGCCGCGGTGGTCGCCGAGCTGTGGCCGCCTTCGTGACGCGCCGGGCCGTGGCCGTCTTCGTGAGGCGCCGGGGTCTCGCTGGGCGCGGACGCACCGTTTACGCTGGGCCGCATGCAGGCGACGGTACGCAGTTTCGATCCGGTGACGCGTTCCGGCTCGGTCTTCCTCGACGACGGGACCGTGCTGGAGTTCGGCACGCCCGCCTTCGACGCGGGGCCGCTGCGGCTCCTGCGCTCGGGGCAGCGGGTCCGTCTCGCGATGACGGGTGACGAGATCACCTACATAACGCTGTCGACCTTTCCGCTCCCCTGATTCTCCGGGAATCCGGGAATCCCAGGGATAAGGAAACGCCCGGCCCCCCGACAGGGGACCGGGCGCCCGGCCAGCTCTTCCGACTACTTCTTCTTCGAAAGCTTCTTGCCGCCGACGTTCACGAGTTCCTTGAAGTCCGAACCCGGACGGAACTTGGGCCCCCAGCTCTCCGCGACCGCGATTTCGGCACCCGTAGACGGGTTACGGGCGCTCCTGGCCCCCTTGTGGACCATCTCGAACGCGCCGAAGCCGGTGATCGAGACCTTGTCTCCGCTGGCGACCGCCTTCTGGATGGCGTCGATGATCGCGTTCACGGCCTCCGTGGCCGTCCTCCTGTCGCCCACCCGGTCTGCGATGGCGTCGACGAGTTCCCGCTTGTTCATAAAGGTCTGCTCCCCCAGTTACGGCTCGGGGTTCCAGCTCATGAGTTCTCGGTAGAAACCCCTTACGCGCTCGAAAGTAGGCGGGATCGCGGGGGAACTCAATCACCGAGCGTGTTTTCGGGTGCGCGTGGCGTGTCGAAATCGCTGTCGAGTGTGGCGAGAAACGCTTCGAGGCGGGCCGCCGCCCTTTCCGGATCCCGCTTGGCGAGATCGCAGATCGCGACGTAACGGCGGCCCAGCCGTTCCTTCTCGGCGGCGGGCAGCATGCGGACGCGGCGGTGCGCTTCGCGCAGCCGCCGCGCCAGTTCGTCGTCTTCTAGACGGTCGTCGGCAGCCATGGCTGCCGACCATTCTCGTACGTCGCCACATCGTCGGCATGACGCAGGGTCAGTCCGATGTCGTCGAGGCCCTCCATGAGGCGCCAGCGGGTGTAGTCGTCGATCTCGAAGCCGACGCTCTCCCCGGCCCAGCGGACCTGGCGCTCCACGAGGTCGACGGTCACCTCCAGCCCCGGGTCGGCCTCGACGGCCGCCTGGAGTGCCTCGACCTTGTCGCCCGGCAGGACGACCGGGAGCAGGCCCATCTTGGTGGAGTTGTTGCGGAAGATGTCGCCGAAGCGGGCGGCGATCACGGCGCGGAAGCCGTACTGCTGCAGAGCCCACACGGCGTGCTCACGCGAGGAGCCGGTGCCGAAGTCGGGGCCCGAGACGAGGACCGAGGCGCCGTTGTAGGCCGGGTCGTTGAGCACGAACGCCGGGTCCTCGCGCCAGGCGGCGAACAGGCCCTTCTCGAACCCGGTCCTGCTGACCTGCTTGAGCCAGACGGCCGGGATGATCTGGTCGGTGTCGACGTTGCTGCGGCGCAGCGGCACCGCCGTACCGGTGTGGGTGGTGAAGGCGTCCATCGGAAGTCTCCTAAGCGAGGTCGGCGGGGGCGGTCAGGCGGCCGGTGACGGCGGTCGCGGCGGCGACCTGCGGCGACACCAGATGGGTGCGGCCACCCTTGCCCTGGCGGCCCTCGAAGTTGCGGTTGGAGGTGGAGGCGCTGCGCTCGCCCGGCTGGAGCGTGTCGGGGTTCATGCCGAGGCACATCGAGCAGCCCGCCTCGCGCCATTCGGCGCCGGCGGCCTTGAACACCTCGTGCAGGCCCTCCTGCTCGGCCTGGAGCTTGACCAGCATCGAGCCGGGCACGATCAGCGTGCGGGTGGTGACCTGGCGGCCGCGCAGGATCTCGGCGGCGGAGCGCAGGTCCTCGATGCGGCCGTTGGTGCACGAGCCGACGAAGACCGTGTCGACCTGGATCTCGCGCAGCGGCGTGCCGGCCGTGAGGCCCATGTACTCCAGCGCCCGCTCGGCCGCCGAACGCGCGATCGGGTCGGCGAAGTCCTCGGGGCTGGGCACGGACGCGCCCAGCGGCAGGCCCTGGCCCGGGTTAGTGCCCCAGGTGACGTACGGGGTGAGCGTCGAGGCGTCGATCTCGACCACCTTGTCGAACACGGCGTCGTCGTCGGTGCGCAGCGACTTCCAGTATTCGACGGCCTGGTCCCACGCCTCGCCGGTCGGCGCGTGCTGACGGCCCTTGAGGTAGTCGAAGGTGGTCTCGTCGGGCGCGATCAGGCCCGCGCGGGCACCGGCCTCGATCGACATGTTGCAGACCGTCATGCGGCCCTCCATGGAGAGCTTGCGTACGGCCTCGCCACGGTATTCGACGATGTAGCCCTGGCCGCCGCCGGTGCCGATCTTGGCGATGATGGCCAGGATCAGGTCCTTGGCCGTGACGCCGACGGGCAGCTCGCCCGAGACCTCGATGGCCATCGTCTTCGGCCGGTAGGCCGGTAGCGTCTGGGTGGCCAGCACGTGCTCGACCTCGGAGGTGCCGATGCCGAACGCGATGCCGCCGAACGCGCCGTGCGTGGAGGTGTGGGAGTCACCGCAGACGATCGTCATGCCCGGCTGGGTCAGGCCGAACTGCGGGCCGATGATGTGCACCACGCCCTGACCGGCGTCACCCATGGGATGCAGCCGGATGCCGAACTCGGCGGCGTTCTTGCGCAGCGTCTCGACCTGGGTCTTGGACACCGGGTCGGCGATCGGGCCGAGCACGGTCGGCACGTTGTGGTCTTCGGTGGCGATGGTGAGCTCAGGCCTGCGCACGGTCCGCCCGGCGAGACGGAGACCGTCGAACGCCTGCGGGCTGGTCACCTCGTGGATGAGGTGCAGGTCGATGTAGAGGAGGTCGGGTTCGCCGTCGGCGCGGCGCACGACATGCTGCTCCCAGACCTTCTCCGCCAATGTGCGGGCCATGATCTCCTCCTGGTTGATGCGATGCTCCCCATCGCGCTCCCTCGCGGGAGAGTCCTCCGACTTGCCTTCTCATATGTCGAGACGTCAGTATCGGTGTATGGACAACTCTAGCGGAGTCGGCGTACTGGACAAGGCCGTTCTGGTACTCAATGCCCTCGAAGCGGGTCCCGCTTCGCTGGCACAGCTGGTCCAGGCCACCGGCCTGGCCCGCCCCACGGCCCACCGGCTCGCCGTCGCACTCGAGCACCACCGCATCGTGACCCGTGACACACAGGGCAGGTTCGTGCTCGGCCCACGGCTTTCCGAGTTGTCCACGGCGGCGGGTGAGGACCGGTTGCTCGCGGTGGCCGCGCCCGTGCTGATGCAGTTGCGCGACCTCACCGGCGAGAGCGCGCAGCTCTACCGGCGCCAGGGTGACGAGCGTGTGTGCGTGGCCGCGGCCGAACGGTCCAGCGGGTTGCGCGACACCGTGCCCGTGGGCTCGGCCTTGCCGATGACGGCGGGTTCCGCCGCCCAGATATTGCTGGCGTGGGAGGAGCCCGACCGCCTGCACCGGGGGCTGCGCGGCGCGAAATTCACCGCCGCCACGCTGGCGTCGGTGCGCCGCAGAGGATGGGCGCACAGTGTCGGCGAGCGCGAGCAGGGAGTGGCCAGCGTCTCCGCGCCGATAAGGGGCAGCGGCGGCAAGGTCATCGCGGCGGTCTCGGTTTCCGGTCCCATCGAACGGCTGACGAGAGCCCCCGGCCGACTGCACGCGGTGCCCGTCATGGCGGCCGCCGAACGCATCACGGAAGCGATGCGCCGCACGTCATGATCAGCAAAAGCGACTATTTGGGGAGCCGAGTGCCTCGCGGGCGCACTAGCCTGAGTGCGTGACAGATCGCATCGAGGTAGCCGCCACTGAGCTGCGACCCCTGCTCGAAGAGTTCATCATCTGGGCGCGCGACAACGCGCCCGAGAGCGACCCCGAGCTCGTGGGACCAGCGGCGCTGTGGCACCGCCTCGCCTTCTCCCAGGATCTCGGCACGTGGAAGCGTGCCGACCTGCGCAACCTGCTGCTCGACCGCATGCCCAAGGTCGTGGAGGACGCCGACGCCGCGGCCGACGGGATGCTCCCGGCCGTCGACGCGTACCTGACGTTCCTCTCGCAGACCGGACGGCTCACCGAGGGTTCTGACTCCCTCTCCGACCTGCAGGCCGAGCTCGACGACGTCGAGGACGACTTCGTCGAGCTGATGGAGGACCTCCTCGACGACGACGCCGAAGGCGACGACGAGGAGGAGGAGGAGATCGGCGACCTGGGCGACTTCGAGCCGTTCGCCGACGCGCTGGCCGACCTCGACACGATCAGGCTGCGCCCCGACTCCGAGCTGGCCACGGCCGCCCGCGAGGTGCCGCTGATCGCCCAGGCGCGCGACCTGGCCGTGTGGGTGGGCTCCGGGCGCCGGGTGGGCGAACAGACCCTGCTCTCCGAGGACGAGGTGGCCGAGGCGCTGACCGCCGTCGGGCTGCCCAGGCCGGAGACCGAGGGCTCGCTCGCCGAGGCCGTCCCGCAGCTGTGGAACGTCTGGAACCTCGCCGTCGACCTGGAGTTCCTGGAGCCGGGTGACGCCAACACCGTGGGCGTCCAGGACGACACGTCCGAGTGGCCGTTCGACGACGACGAGGACGTGCTCGACGCCTGGATGCTCGGCCTGCACTCGGTCGACTACGGCGACCCCGAGCTGGCCGACGAGGACCTCACCATGGCCCTGGCGGGCCTCACGCGGGGCGTGCTGGTCAGGCTGCTCCTCGGCGGCGGTTCCCGCGACCTCGCGGAGCTCGGCCAGGAGCTGTCCGAGGCGGCCGCGGAGCTCGACGAGCTGGGCTCCGACGCCTGGGAGGCGGCGGGCGACCCGCTCGCCGGGGCGCTCGCCTGGCTGACCGGCTACGGCATGGTCGAGGTCACCGGCCAGACGGTCAGCCTCACGCCGCTCGGCACCGAGGGAGTCGTCCACTTGGTGGACGACTCCGACATCGAGGTCGACGCGCGGCCGGCCATCGAGTCGATGAGCGCCCACGAGCTGCTCGCGCTCAGCGCCGAGCTGCCGGAGGAGGAGGCCGACGCCGAGTTCGCCGACTGGATGCGGCTGCGCGAGCCCGGCAAGGCGGCCGAGGAGCTGCTGGAGGCCGCCGCCCAGGACGAGTCCGACGCGCTCATCCGGGTGCAGGCGGCCAGCGTGGTCGGCACACTCGGTGAGGCGGCGATCCCGGCCTGGCAGGAGGCGCTGAAGCAGTCCTCGCTGCGCCCCTACGCGGCCACGCACCTGAGCCAGCTCCAGGTGGAGGGCGCGCCGGAGCCGACGCAGGACGACACCCACTGGCTGATCCTCGACATGTGGACGATCTCGGCCGGGCTCGGCCGGTCGGAGTTCATCGGGAGCCTGCGGGACATCGGGCCCGAGCTGCTCAACAACCTGCTCGAGGTGATCTGGAAGATCCCGCACGCGCATGTGGAGGAGCTGCTGGACCTGATCTCTCAGGTCCACCCCGACAAGCAGGTCGCCAAGGCGGCGCGGCGGGCACTGTTCAAGGCCCGCTCCAACTCCTAGGCATTTTCGTACGGATGGCGCCGCTCCAGCTGCTGGGGCGGCGCCATCGCCATTCCAGCGACGTCTTGGGCGGGCAACCAGGTTGGACCGGCAACGGGCTTGGATGGGCGACCGCCTTGGGCGGGCAAATGAAAAAGCCCCCGGCGCGAAATGCGACCGAGAGCGGTGATGAAATGTAGTCCCGACCGGATTCGAACCGGCGCTACCGCCTTGAGAGGGCGGCGTCCTGGGCCACTAGACGACGGGACCTTCGTGAGCTTGTGGCAGTGGTAGTCCCGACCGGATTCGAACCGGCGCTACCGCCTTGAGAGGGCGGCGTCCTGGGCCACTAGACGACGGGACCCTGTCCACAAGCGATTTGCCAGGTTCCCCCGGCAACGCAGGTAACTCTACCGCACCCTCGGAGCACCTCCAAACCACTATCAGGCCAGCAGATCGGGCCTATGGCGGCGGACCCAGTCGCCCATCGGGCCGCGTTCCCAGAGTGGATCGACGGCGCCGAGCGGGATGCCGAGCCACTGGAGGCCGGTCTCCGGATCGACGGGCACCGCGGCGAGCTGGGCCCGCATCCACTGGGGTATCCGTGGCGGCACGTCACGCTCGCCCCAGCCGATCAGCCCGACGGACCACAGGGCGCCGGCCCGCACCCGGACGCCGCCAAGGCCGCCGATCGGACGAGGGCTGGCCATCCGGCTCTCCACGACGTCGATCCGCTCCATCCGGGCCCACGCCAGCCGGAGGCGGAAGC
Organism: Nonomuraea sp. CA-143628; assembly: GCF_050942315.1. Classification (NCBI taxonomy): domain Bacteria; kingdom Bacillati; phylum Actinomycetota; class Actinomycetes; order Streptosporangiales; family Streptosporangiaceae; genus Nonomuraea; species Nonomuraea sp. CA-143628. The sequence continues at coordinate 2,420,900 of NZ_CP192072.1, read as the reverse complement.
CGTGGGCGTCGGCCAGCTCCACGCCCTGCGGGGAGAAGCGCACGACGGTGCCCGCCACCATCCGGCGGTGCTTGATCGCCAGCACGCCGATGAGCGCGCCGACGCCGAGGGCGCCGATCAGCACTCCGGCGGCCGCGCTGCCCGTCACGAAGGCGCCGAGCAGTAGGCACACGGGGAAGAAGAGAACGAGGGGCGCCAGAAGGGGGGCCAGGAAGGCGAGGAACGACTCCGGCCGCATCCGAAATTCATCCATAAGCAAAAAACGGACGCCTCTATGAGACATCCGTTAAGCGCTGGGGTACCAGGACTCGAACCTAGACTAACTGAACCAGAATCAGTCGTGCTGCCAATTACACCATACCCCACCGGCCCGAACCCCGTGGGGTGCGTTAAGGCGACGTCCGAAAGAATAGCCCAGCTTGGGCGCCAAGACCAAAACGATTGCCGAACCCCCTTCCTCAGGGGCGCGGAAGGGGGCCGGGCGTGCCAAGCTGAGGGAGTCAAAGCACCACGTGGAGGAGCCCAAGCGTTGGCAGAGAACCCCTTCTTCGCCCCCAGCAGCCTGCCCTACCAGCTGCCGCCCTTCGAGGAGATCCGCGAGGAGCACTACCTCCCCGCGTTCGAGCGCGGGATGGCGGAAGGGCTGGCCGAGGTCGAGGCGATCGCGGACAGCGGCGAGCCGCCCACCTTCGACAACACGATCGCCGCGCTGGAGCGTTCCGGGCGCATCCTGGAGCGCGTGTCCGCGGCCTTCTTCAGCATCGTCTCCTCCAACTCCACGGAGGGCGTCCTGGAGCTGGAGAAGCAGATCTCGCCCGCGCTGGCCAAGCACAGCGACGCGATCCGGCTCAACCGCGCGCTCTGGGCCCGCGTCAAGCGGGTGACCACGGACGACCCCGAGGAGTCGTGGCTGCTGGAGAAATACCGCGAGGACTTCGTCAGGGCCGGCGCCGACCTGACGGAGGCCGAGCAGGGCGAGCTGCGACGGCTCAACGAGGAGCTGTCCCGGCTGTCCACCGAGTTCGCCCAGAACCTGCTGAAGGCGCTGAGCGAGTCCGCGCTGGTCGTCGACGACGCCAAGGATCTCGACGGCTTCGACGAGGCCACGATCCAGTCGCTGGCCAAGGACGGGCGCTACGTCCTGCCGCTGCTCAACTACACCAACCAGCCGGCGCTGGCCCAGCTCACCGACCGCGACGTGCGCCGCAGGCTCTACACGCTGAGCGTGGAGCGGGCGCCGCACAACTTCGAGCTGGCGATCAAGATGGCCACGCTGCGGGCCGAGCGGGCCGCGCTGCTGGGCTTCCCCAACCACGCCGCCCACACGGTCGCCGACCAGACGGCCAAGACCGTGGAGGCGGTCGAGGCCATGCTGGGACAGCTCGTCGGGCCGGCCGTACGCAATGCGAAGAAAGAGGCGGAGGCGCTCACCGAGCAGGCCGGGTTCGCGGTCGAGCCGTGGGACTGGTCCTACTACTCGGAGAAGGTGCGCCAGGCCCGCTACGACTTCGACGCCGGAGCCATGCGGCCTTACTTCGAGCTGTGGCGCGTCTACCGCGACGGCGTGTTCCACGCGGCCACGCGGCTCTACGGCGTCACGTTCACCGAGCGGCCCGACTTGAAGGGCTACCACGAGGACGTACGCGTCTACGAGGTGTTCAACGAGGACGGCGGCCGGCTCGGCCTGTTCCTGCTCGACCCGTACGCCCGGCCCAACAAGCGGGGCGGCGCGTGGATGAACAACCTGGTCGACCAGTCGGGCCTGTTCGGTGAGCTGCCGGTCGTGATGAACAACCTCAACATCACCAAGCCGGGCTCCGGGCCGACGCTGCTGACCTACGACGAGGTCAACACGGCTTTCCATGAGTTCGGACACGCGCTGCACGGGTTGTTCTCCGAGGTGCGCTTCCCCCGCGTGTCGGGCACCAGTGTGCCGCGCGACTTCGTCGAGTACCCGTCCCAGGTCAACGAGATGTGGGCGACCTGGCCGGAGATCCTGGCCAACTACGCCAAGCACCACGAGACCGGCGAGCCGATGCCCGCCGAGCTGGTGGAGAAGATGAAGGCCGCGGAGAAGTTCAACCAGGGCTTCATGACGGTCGAATATCTGGCCGCGACACTCCTCGACTGGGCCTGGCACAAGCTGGCCGCGGGCGAGGCGGTGGCCGACGCCGAGGCGTTCGAGTCCGCGGCGCTGGAGGCGGCCGGGATCGCCCTGCCGACGGTCCGGCCGCGTTACCGGACCAACTACTTCGCGCACATCTTCGCGGGGGGCTACAGCGCCGGCTACTACTCCTACATCTGGAGCGAGGTGCTGGACGCCGAGAGCGTCCTGTGGTTCAAGGAGAACGGCGGGCTGGAGCGGGCGAACGGCGACCACTTCCGCCGCGAGCTGCTGTCCAGGGGCGGCAGCATCGACCCGCTGACCGCCTTCCGCAACTTCCGCGGCCGGGAGCCCAGCATCCAGCCGCTGCTGGAGCGCCGCGGCCTCCTCTGACATCTCCGACGCCTCACACCGGATTGAGGCCCCAGCGCCGCCGTAGGGCGCGCCGCGGCCTCCTCTGACACCCGACGCCCTGTCCGGCGCCCCTGGTCGGCACTCTCCATCTCGCACGACTCAGGGGTGTCGCTCGGGGACGCCGCTCAGGGGCGTGGCGGTGCGGCCGGCAGTTCGTCGAGCCGCTGCCTGAGCCAGTCCTGCTCGGCGTGGCTCGCGGCGCGGGCGACCACCAGCATGCCGCGCCGGTAGGGGTCGGGCTCGTCGCGCGCCCTCACCGGCCGCCCACCCTCGTAGAAGAAGCTCGCCGGCGCCTCCAGGAAAGCCAGCCGGCGACGCAGCACGGCGGCCTGGTCGGCGGGGTCGGGCAGCGCCGACAGGAACGTCAGCAGCGCGAAGAACCTCGCCTGGTCGCTGATCTCCAGGTCGGCCGGCTCACGCAACCGCCGCAGCAACTCCTCGCGCCCCGCCGAGGTGATCGTCAGCACCTGGCGGCGTGCCGCCGCGGCCCCCGCCTCCTCGTGCCGCTCGACCAGCCCCTTGCCCTCCAGCCTGGCGATGGCCGGGTAGAGGGCGCCGTCGCTCACCGGCCGCAGGTGCCCGCTCAGCGCGGCGAGACGCGCTTTGAGCTCGTAGCCGTGCATCGGCCGCTCGTGCAGAAACCCCAGGATGGTGAGACTCAGGTCACCGCCACTTGCCATGGATGCATCTTAACGTTATACCTCTATTCGATATATAACGAAGCGAGGCATAGGCAATGATCAGACGCGCCCTCCCCGTCTACGTCGAGCTGCTCACCGCCGTGGTCGCGGTCGGGGTGATCGACCTGCTCTGGGTCTCCGGCCTGGGCGAGCCGGCCATCGCGGCGGTCACCGTGTCCACCACCGTCGAATACCTGGCCTACGGCCTGTTCCTGGCCGTCCCGACGGGCGTCACCGTGCTGATCGGCCGCCGCGACGGCCGCGCGCCGCTCTCCCCCGTGATCAGGACCGGCTGGCTGCTCTGGGCCGTGTTCTCAATCGTGATCGCCGTGCCCGGAGTGCTGCTCCGCGAGCCACTGGCCGCGCTCTTCGCCGGAGACCACGACCTCATGGCCGGTTTTCTGCTGATCTCGCTCGGCGGCCTGCCGGTGTACTTCGCCCAGACGATCGCGGACGGCATCGTCAAGGGCCTGGGCAATACGCGGATCCCCATGCGCAACGCGCTCGTGTGCGGCGCGCTGGTGGTCACCTTGGACCCGCTGTTCATCTACGGCCTCGATCTGGGCGTCCAGGGGGCCGCGCTGGCCACCGTGATCGCACGGACCGCCACGCTGGCGATCTCTCTCCGCACCTTGGTACGACTGACGCCGCGCGACTCGGGCGACGGCCTGCTCGCGAGGGAAGGCGATGGCCCGCTCGCGGGACAAGGCGATGGTCCGCTCGTGAGGGAAGGCGACGGTCCGCTCGCGGGGCAAGGCGATGGACCGCTCATCGGAGAGGTCGTGCGGACCGGACTTCCCATGTCCGGAGATTTCCTGGCTCGTGCCCTCGTGGGCATGGCGCTGGTGGGGATCGTGGCCGGGTTCGGCACCGCGGAGCTGGCGGGCTACGGCATCGGGCAGAAGGTCATGCTCGCCGGGGTGATGGTCTTCTACGCGCTCCGCCAGGCGGCGATGATCAGCACGGCCCGCTTGGAGGCCACCGGCTCGCCGCTCTGGACCGGCCTGGGCGCGGGAGCCGTGGTGGCGGTCGTGCTCAATGCGGTGGCCGTGCCCGTCGTCGGGCTGTTCGGCGCCGCGGCCGACCCCGCTGTGAGCTTCCTGCGGTGGATGCCGCTCTACCTGGTGCCCTTCGGCGGGCTGATCGCCGTCGGTGGCGTGCTCCAGGCGAACGGCAGGGGCAGGCGCCTGCTGACGGCGACGCTGGCCGGCTTCGCCGTACAGCTACCCCTGGCCTACGCGCTGAGCGCCTGGGCCGGTGTCGCGGGCGTGTGGCTGTCGATGGCCGCCGGAGCGGCCATCAGCCTCGGCATCGCGGCCGGCGCCGGAGCGACAGCCAGGCCGGGAGCCCCGGCGGTCAGCTCTGGAACTCCGACGGTCGGCCCTGGAACTCCGACGGTCAGCCCTGGAACCCCGGCGGTCAGCCCTGGAACCCCGGCGGTCAGCCCTGGAGGCGGGCCAGGGCGGCGCGGATCCGCTCCTCGGTGCGTTCGCGGCCGAGCACCTCGATCGACTCGAACAGCGGCAGGCCCACCGTCCGGCCCGTGACGGCGACGCGTACGGGCGCCTGGGCCTTGCCCAGCTTGAGGCCGTGGGCGGCGCCGACCTGCTCCAGCGCCTCCTTCAGCGACTCGGGGTCCCAGCTGACGCCCTGGAGCCGCTCCAGGTAGCCGCCGAGGATCTCCACCGGGGAGTTCTTCATCGCCTTGTCCCAGGAGGCCTCGTCGAACACGGGCTCGTCGAGGAAGAGGAAGTCGACGTTCTGCCTGATCTCGGACAGCACGGTGATGCGGGTCTGCGCCAGCGCGGCGACCTTGCTGAACATCTCCCGGTCCCAGTCGGCCTCGAGATAGGACGAGCAGCGCTCCTCGAACGTCTCGACGGGCAGGGCGCGGATGTATTCGCCGTTGAAGGCCCGCAGCTTCTTCTCGTCGAAGAACGCGCTGGCGGAGTTGACACTCTCCAGTTTGAACAGCGGCATCATCTCCACCCACGGCATGATCTCGCGGTCGTCGCCGGGGCCCCAGCCGAGCAGCATGAGGTAGTTGACCATGGCCTCGGCCAGGTAGCCCTCGGCGCGGTAGTCCTCCAGTGCCACTTTGTCGCGGCGCTTGGACAGCTTCTTGCGCTGCTCGTTGACGATCACCGGCAGGTGCGCCCAGACCGGCGGGTTGGCGCCGAGCGCGGGCCACAGGAGTTGCTGCTTGGCCGCGTTGCCCAGGTGCTCCTCGCCGCGCACCACGTGCGTGATGCCCTGGGTGATGTCGTCGACCGCGTTGGCCAGCACGTAGAGCGGCGAGCCGTCGGTGCGGGCGATGACGAAGTCCTCCTGGGCGTCATTGGGGAACTCCACCCGGCCCCTGATGACGTCCTCGACGACCGTGACGCCCTCGTCGGAGGTGCGGAAGCGGACGGCGCCCTCGGTCAGGCCCCGGTCGCGGCAGAAGCCGTCATAGCCCTTGTGCTCGGAGCCGGTGCGGGCGACGAGCGTCTCGCGGGTGCAGTCGCAGAAGTACGCCTTGCCGTCGGCGAGGAGCTTGGCCACGGCCTCGCGGTGCTGCGGCTCGTAGGCCGACTGGAAATAGGGGCCCTCGAACACCGGGTTGGTGCCGTTGATGCCGATCCAGTCGAGCGCCGAGATGATGCCCTCGGTCCACTCGGGCCGGTTGCGCGTCGCGTCGGTGTCTTCGACGCGCAGCACGAAGCGGCCGCCGGACTGCTCGGCCAGCGCCCAGTTGAACAGCGCCGTACGGGCGCCGCCGACGTGGAACATACCGGTAGGCGACGGGGCGAAACGCACCCGTAGATCAGTCACGGGAGACCACCTTGTTCGTCAGAGTGCCGATGCCTTCGATGCCGACGCTGACCTCGTCACCGACCTCGACCGGGCCGACGCCCGCAGGCGTGCCGGTCAGGATCACATCGCCGGGGATCAGCGTCATGACCGCGCTGACGTAGGCGACCAGCGCGGGAATGTCGTGGATGAGCTGGTTGGTACGGCCGCTCTGGCGCACCTCGCCGTTGACCGTCGTCGTGAGCGCCAGGTCGGAGGGGTCGAGGTCCGTCTGGATCCACGGCCCGAGCGGGCAGAAGGTGTCGAAGCCCTTGGCCCTGGTGAACTGGACGTCCTTCTTCTGCAGGTCGCGGGCGGTGACGTCGTTGGCGCACGTGTAGCCGAAGATGACGTCCTTGGCGCGCTCGACCGGCACCTCGCGGCAGAGCCGGCCGATCACCAGGGCCAGCTCGCCCTCGTAGTCGACGCGGTGGGACAGCGAGGTCGGGTAGGCGATGGGCTCGCCGTGGCCGATCACGGAGGTGGACGGCTTGATGAAGATCAGCGGCTCGTCCGGGACCTCGTTGCCCAGCTCACGGGCGTGCTCGGCGTAGTTTCTGCCGATGGCCACCACCTTGCTGGGCAGCATCGGGGCCAGCAGCCGCACTTGGGACAGCGGGTGGCGTTCGCCGGTGAACTGGACGTCCCCGAACGGGTGCCCGGAGATCGCGGACACGAACTCCTCGCCGGGGCCACCCTCGACCACGCCGAACGACACGCCTTCGCCTGTGGAGAACCTCGCTATACGCACCTGACAAGGCTATCGCCGCCGCCACCCCCTCCGCCCGCCTCATTAATCGGTCACAAACGTACCTAAAGTCCGTTTTGTCGCGCATTTTCGGTTGCCTGGAGGTTACGAGGGCTTTGTGACACATCGAGTGTCAGGAGGTGACGGATCGTGGCTGACACGGTAGTCAATCAGCAGGGCACGGTACCGCGGGCCAGGACGATGGAAGGCGGCCCGGCCGGCTCGCTGGTAACCGACAAGGGCACCACGACCATCGAGGACGTGGTCGTCGCGAAGATCGCCGGCCTCGCGGCGCGCGAGGTGTCCGGCGTGTACGACATGGGCGGCGGCACCGCCAGAGCGCTCAGCACCATGCGCGGCATCGTCGGCGGCGACAAGAGCCTCTCCCAGGGCGTCTCGGTGGAGGTGGGCCAGCGGCAGGCGGCCGTGGACCTCGACCTGGTCGCCGAGTACGGCATCGCGATCCCGGAACTGGCCGGAGCCGTGCGCAGGAACGTCATCAACGCGATCGAGCGCATGTGCGGGCTCGAGGTCACCGAGGTGAACATCAGGGTCGACGACGTACACCTGCCCATGCGGGACACACCCGCCGGGGAGGAGAGCGGTATGGGCACCGCCGAGGGAGAGCGGTCCCGCGGCAAGGCGGAGCAGGGGCCCAGAGTCCAATGACCGACGCCCAGACGAGCGGCGCTCAGGCGAGCGACGCCCCGGCGAGTGGTGCCCGGACGACTGAGGCCACGGCAAGTGACGCCCGGACGGCCGAGACCCCGCCGTCAGAGGACCGGCCCACCGATGCTCCGGCGAGCGAGGCCCAGTTGGTCGCCGAGCGGGTTCGCGCCTGCGCCGGGGTGGCCGGGCTGTCGGGCGGCCTCTTCGGGACGGTGGCGACCTACCTGCCCGGCGAGCGCCTCACAGGAGTCTCCATCAACGACCGCGAGGTGACCATTGACATCGTGGCGCGCCTCGGCCGCCCGCTGCCTGAGACGGCGGAAGAGGTACGGCGGGCGGTGGCCGACCTGGCCGGCGACCGCCCGGTGAACATCCGGATCGACGACGTGGCGCCCGAGGACACGGTGCCCGCAGACAAGACGTCCGAAGACTCGCTGAAGGAGACCTCAAGATGAACATCTCATGGTTGCCCGTGATCGGCATGGCCGTGGGCATGGTGCTGGGCATCGTCGGCGCCATCGGCGGGCTCGGCGCCTTCCTCCTCGTGCTCGTCCTGGGCGCGATCGGTCTCCTGGTGGGCCGCATCATGGAGGGCGGCGAGGTGAACCTGTCGAACCTCTCCGTGAGGCGGAAATGACCACGGACACGCCCGCGTCCCAGGCGTCCCCCGTGCTGGTGCCGGGGCAGCGTCCTACGCCGGCGGTACCGCCGGAGGGGCGTGGCCGTACGGAGGTCACGGACCGCGTGGCGGCCAAGATCGCCCGCTGTGCCGCCGGTGAGGTGGCCGGGGTGCGCGAGGTGATCGAACGCGGCGGCGGACTACGCGGGACGCGCCCGGCGAGCGCCACGGTGCGGGGTGACACCGTGGAGATCGGGCTGACCGTGTCCGTGGCCTACCCGATGCCGCTGCGCGTGGTGGCGGCCGCGATCAGAAGCCACGTGGCGAGCAGGATCGCCGCGCTGACGGGACTCGAGGTGTCCCACGTGGACATCACGATGGCCGAACTCACGGCCCCGCCCGCGCCGACGTGGGGGTTCTCTCGGGAGGCCTTCTCACGGGAGTCCTTGCCGGAGGCACCGCGGGGGTCCTCGCGGGAGGCCTTCTCGCGGGAGTCCTTGCCAGAGGCACCGCAGGAGACCTCGTGGGAGACCTCACGACAGGCACCACCGAAGCCGCCGCCGCGGACACCGCCGGAGGTTTCGCCATGAGTACCGGAGCCCACGGGGCGGATGAACCGGTGACGACGACCCTGGGCGACCAGGCGATGGAGGCGCCGCTGGGCGGGGCGACCATCCGGGTGACGGACCGGCCCCCGAGCGGCGCCGGGCGGGCGGCGGATCGAGCGGCGATGCGGGCCTTCAGGCCGCGCCGGACCGTACCCGCCGTGGTGGTGGCCGCGCTGCTCACGATCCTGGGTGTGGTGGTGGCCGCGCAGACGATCTCGGCGCTCGCCGGGCGGCCGCTGCGGTGGGTCGCCGTGGACCGGATGTTGGTCTGGGCGGCGTCCACTCCGTGGAACAACGGGCTGTTCCTGCTCGGCGCCGCGATCGTCGCGCTGGTCGGGCTGGCGCTGATAGTGGCCGCGCTGGTGCCCGGCAGGCCGCGGTTGGTGCCGGTGCGTACCGGGGACGCGGACCTGATCATCGGCATGCGGCGCAGAAGCTTCGCCAGGGCACTGGCGCATGCCGCGGAAGGGGTTCCGGGCGTGCACGCGGCCCGCGCCTCGGTCCGCGGCCACACGGCCGCCGTCACCGCGACCACCTCCGGGTGGGATCGGGAGCGGTTCGGTGAGGCCGTACACACCGCGGTGCTGTCCAGGCTCGTGGCGCTGAGCCCCATCGAGGCTTACCACGTGAAGGTCAACGTGAGGGAGCGCAAGTGAACCGGAGAACGAGCCGCGGCAACCGCTGGGGTCTGGCCCTGACCGGGATCGTGCTGCTCCTGTTCGGCGTCTACGCGCTGGCCCGCGGCCTGGGGGCGTTCGGGCGGGCCCGCGCGCTGACGCCGATCGTGAACTTCTCCGTGTGGTCGTTCTTCGCGGCCTGGAGCCCGTGGATCTGGTGGGCCATCGCGCTGGTGGCCGTGATCGTGGCGCTGCTCGGCCTGCGCTGGCTGTTCGTCCAGGGGCGCCGCGACAGCCGCGACTCGCTGCGGCTGGAGACCGGCCCCGGCGGCGTCACCGACCTCACCGCGAAGGGCATGACGACCGCGGTCGCGGCGGACGTCGAGACCAGCCCCGCCGTGCTGAGCGCCGGGGCCGACCTCGGGGGCTCCGGCCCCCGGCTGCTGGTGCGGCTGCGCGTCGTGGCGGACGAGCAGGCGCCGATGAGCGAACTCAGGGATCACCTGTCGGGCGTGGCGATCCCGCACATGCGCAGCGCGCTGGATCAGGATCGCGTACCGGCGGTGGCCCGAGTGACCCTGGAACCCGCCCCGGCCGCGCACCGCGTCGTCCACTGAGACGTCGCTCCAGCTGAAGCACTGGTCGGCGCTAGTCGTTGTCCAGCGGGTTGCGGGCGATGCGGTCGGTGATGCCCGCCCGGACGAACCGGCCCGCGAGGCTGGACGGCTTCCGGGTGCCCTGCTCGGTCACGCAGGCCGCGAACTCCTTGGCGATCTCCAGCCGCGGATGGCGGGCGAGCACCTCCTGCCGCAGCTCCACGGGAATCTCATCGGTACGCCGGCCCGAGATGTCCATGCCGGTCGACAGCTCCAGCAGGTGTCCCTCGGGATCCTCCGCCAGCGGCACCTCGTCCCACATGTGGCGGATGATCACCTCGGCCGCCCGCACCCGGCGCTCGACCGGCCACCCGGCCCCCGCCGCGAACGCCCAGGCCACATGCCCGCCCGCCTCCTCGAACGGCACCGTGTGGCTGTCGAACTCCGCGGTCAGCCCGATGTCGTGCAGCATCGACGACACGTACAGGAGCTCGGGGTCGAAGGCGATCTCGTGCAGCCCCGCGTACGCCGCCGCCCACAGGTAGGCGCGGACGGAGTGGTTGAGCAACGAGGGCGAGTGATACCTGGTCGCCACCTCCAAGGCGCCCCGGCAGACGGGGGTGTCCGGGATCACGATGTCGTCGTATCTCATGCCCTCAGCATGTCGTGAAATGTCCGGCCCGGAAACCGAGCCGCATCGAGCCGCTAACGATCCGGCACCCAACTTGACCAGTTGATCGTGATTCGGTCAGCATGTTCCGCCCCCATCTTTTTGCCCGGAAGGAACCGGCGTGCGCCGCCTTGCGATCCCCCTCGCTCTCATGCTCGTTTCCACCGGGCTGGTGAGCACCGCGCACGCCGACACGTCGGTGAAGCGCACCTCGCAGTGCCAGGGCGACTGGCTGCCCGGTACGCCCACGGCGGACGAGGTCATGCGGGGTGAGCTGCCCCTGGTCGAGCAGCCTCCGGTGAAGATCGGCAAGAAGATCAACTGGAGCATGAGCCCGTACCACAACCGTTCGTGGGAGTTCGTCTTCCAGTCGCTGCGCTGGATGGGCACGCTCGTCGTGGCGTACGAGAACAGCGGCGAGGAGCGTTACCTCGACCGGGCCGTGGAGATCACCAAGGACTGGGCCGCGAGCAACAGGCGGGGCGCCCGCGGCACCCCGTCGTACGCCTGGAAGGACCACCCCGTCTCGCTCCGCTCCCAGGCGCTGGTCTGCCTGAGCATGCACGTCAAGGACGCCTGGCTCAAGCAGACGCTGGCCGAGCACGGCAGGCTCCTGACCGACTCGCGGCTCTACAAGAAGGGCCACAACCACGGGATCGACCAGGACATCGCGCTCATGGGCATCGCCTGCCGCTACGGCCGCAAGGACTGGCTGAGCCTGGCCGTCAAGCGGCTGACCGGCACGGTCAAGCTCGACGTCGACTCCCAGGGCGCGCTCATGGAGCAGGCGCCGCGCTACGCCGTCTACGTGCACAGCAGGCTCATGGTCGCGATGACCAACATGAAGGACTGCGGCCGCAAGGTGCCCGGCGAGATCACCAGGCGGGCCGACGCGCTCAAGACGTTCGTGGCCCACTCCACCCAGCCCAACGGCTTCATGGTGCCGATCGGCGACGGCAGCGCCGAGGTCGAGCCCAAGATCGAGACCGGCACGCCCAAGGAGAAGGTCAAGGTCTACAAGGCCGGTTACGTGTACGGCCGGACCGACTGGGGCAAGCCCGAATCCGCCTTCTACTCGATCAGGTTCGGCCCCGGCCTGAAGTTCCACGGCCACGAGGACCACCTGAGCGTGACCTACTACGCCCAGGGCCGCGACATCCTGGTCGACGGCGGCTTCAACTCCTACGAGAAGAGCTCCTACCGCTACTGGACGCTCTCCCCCGAGGCCCACAACGTGCCGTCCGTGGTGGGCGGGCGCTTCCGTCCGCGCACGGCCAGCAAGCTCATCAAGTCCTCGTACGGCAAGGACCGGCAGTCCTTCCGGCTGACCGACAAGGCCTATGGCACCTCCCGTACCCGATCGGTGCTGGTGAACCACGGCCAGGACGTGATGGCGGTGCTCGACACCGCGTCCGGCGGCAAGAAGGTCAAGAACCTGTGGCGGTTCGCCCCGTCGCTCAAGGTGATCTCCAACGGCGGCGGCCGGGTCGTGCTGGGCGACGGGAAGTACCGGGTCACGATGGTCCAGCTGGCGGGGTGCAAGCCGGTGGGCGGGCAGCAGGTGCAGCGGGGCGGGAAGCTGGGGTGGGTGTCGCCGACGTACCTGTCGAAGGTGCCGACGAACGTGGTCGTCTCCCCCGCCGCCAAGTCGCTGCTGACGGTCATCGTGCCCGACACCGATTCGCCGAAGGTGTCCTGCTCGGGCGGGAAGGTCAAGGTCCAGGGCCTGACCTTCCCCGCCAAGCTGCTCTAGCCGGTCCGGCTGGAGCGCTAGCGCCCCGGAACCGATTCGATCGAGGGCTCTGCGTACTCCTCCTGATCACGGGAGCCCTCGACGTCTCCCAGCACCGAGCGGAGCCAGCTCTCGGTCGTGCTGATGTGCATCAGCGCCGCGGCCTGGGCGAGAGTCGCGTCGCCGGCGGCCAGGGCGTTGTAGATCGCCTCGTGCTCGGCGACGGTCTTGTGCGAGCTGCCCGCCTCGACGGTGCCGCGCCACACCCGCATCCGCAGCGTACGGCCGGAGATGCCGTCGAGCAGGGTGGACAGCGTCTCGTTGCCGGTCGCCCGCACCACCGCGCGGTGGAAGGCGGCGTCGTGGTGATTCAGCTTCTCCACGTCGTCACTGGCGGCCCGCATGGCGTTCAGATGCTCGCCGATCTCCTCGAGTTGCTCGGTGGAGATCAGGGACGCGGCCAGACCGGTCGCCGCGGGCTCCAGCATCCGCCGTACCTGGACGATCTCCAGCAGGGTGTCGTCGCGCAGCAGCTCGACAGCCAGCCCCAGCCCTTCCAGCAGCAGCCGTGGCTCCAGGCTGGTCACGAAGGTGCCGTCGCCCCGCCGTATGTCGAGCACCCGGGCCACGACCAGCGCCTTGACCGCCTCGCGCAACGGGTTACGGGAGACGCCGAGCTGGGCGGCGAGCTGGTGCTCCGGTGGCAGCCGCGTCCCCGGAGACAGCTCGCCCGACTGGATGAGCGCCCGGATGCGGGAGATCGCCTCGTCGGTCAGGGACATGGGTACGGCCTCCCGGGGTGGAGCGGCTCGATCGGCACGCGGGCCACACTGGAAACATAACAGACATCCCATGTCTAAGCCAGAATCAGATCTGGCGATGAGCAGACATAGGTTGTCTAAGACTCAATAAGTCCCTTTCGACTCCCTCTAGACAGGAAGCAAGGGCCGGGATTACAAAGACATCCCATGTCAAAATTTTGACTTGCCGGGAAACATCCCATGGAGGTACCTCATCGTGCCCGAGCTGATCACTGCGGTCGAGGCCCACGACATCCGGTTCCCGACCTCACGGCACCTCGATGGGTCCGACGCCATGAACCCCGAGCCCGATTACTCGGCCGCCTACGTGATCGTGCGGACCGGCGGCGGACAGGAAGGGCATGGGCTCGCCTTCACCGTCGGGCGCGGCAACGAGATCGCCGTCGCCGCGGTGGAGTCGCTGGCACCGCTGGTCACCGGACGGCCGGTGGCCGAGGTGCTGGGCGACCTCGGCGGGATGTCCCGCCTGCTCACCGGCGACAGCCAGCTGCGCTGGCTCGGCCCGGAGAAGGGCGTCACCCACATGGCGGCGGGAGCCGTGCTCAACGCGCTGTGGGACCTTCGTGCGCGCCGGGCGGGCAAGCCGTTGTGGCGGCTGCTGTCGGAGCTGTCGCCGGAGGAGATCGTCGACGTCGTCGACTTCCGCTACCTGGAGGACGCCCTCACCCGGGAGGAGGCGCTGGCAATCCTGCGCCGCGCCGAGCCGGGCCGCGCCGAGCGCCACGCCAGGCTGCTCGCCGAGGGCTACCCCGCCTACACCACCACCCCCGGCTGGCTCGGCTACACCGACGACAAGCTGGTCCGGCTGGCCAAGGAAGCGGTCGCTGACGGGTTTCGCCAGATCAAGCTGAAGGTCGGCGCCGACCAAGCCGAGGACGTCCGGCGCGTACGGCTGGCCCGAGAGGCGGTCGGACCCGATGTGCGCATCGCCGTGGACGCCAACCAGGCGTGGAACGTCGGCCAGGCGATCGAGTGGCTGGCCCCGCTGGCCCGGTACGACCTGTACTGGATCGAGGAGCCCACCTCGCCCGACGACGTGCTCGGCCACGCCGCCATCCGCAAGCGGGTGGCGCCCATCAAGGTCGCCACCGGCGAACACACGCACAACCGGGTGATGTTCAAGCAGTTCCTGCAGGCGGACGCGATCGACATCCTGCAGCTCGACGCGGCCAGGGTCGCCGGGGTCAACGAGAACATCGCCATCCTGCTGCTGGCCGCCAAGTTCGGGATCCCGGTGTGCCCGCACGCGGGCGGCGTAGGGCTGTGCGAGATGGTCCAGCACCTGTCGATGTTCGACTACGTGGCCGTCAGCGGCACCGCCGAGGACCGCGTCATCGAGTACATCGACCATCTGCACGAACACTTCACCGACCCGGTCGTGATCCGGGAAGGCCGATATGTCGCCCCTGAACGGCCGGGCGGGGGCGCCGAGATGCGTCCGGAATCCCGTGCCGAGTACGCCTACCCGCACGGTCCCCAGTGGATCGCCGACCTCCGGCTGTGACCCAGAACAGCGACCCGGAAACAGCGCAGGAAAGGAACAGCCATGAAACGAGGACTCGCCCTGGGGGCGGCCATCGCCCTGTCGGCCGGACTGGCCGCGGCCTGCGGGGGTGGCGCAGGCAGCGGCACGACCGCCTCAGGAGGCGGCAAGCCGGTCGTCGGGGTGGACTACCCCCGCTCCGACACCGACTTCTGGAACTCCTTCATCAAGTACGTCCCCAAGTTCGGCGCCGACAACGGCCTGGAGCTGAAGACCTCCAACTCGCAGAACGACATCTCCAAGCTCACCGCCAACGTGCAGAGTCTCATCAGCCAGGGCGTCAAGGGCATCGTGCTGGCGCCGCAGGACACCGCTGCCGTGGCCCCCACCCTCCAGCAGCTCAACGCCAAGAAGATCCCCGTCGTCATGGTCGACACCCGTCCCGAGCAGGGTCAGGCCTTCATGGTGGTGCGTGCCGACAACCGGGCGTACGGCGAGAAGGCGTGCAAGTTCCTCGGCGAGAAGCTGGGCGGCAAGGGCAAGGTCGTGATGCTCCAGGGCGACCTGGCCTCCATCAACGGCCGTGACCGCACCGAGGCGTTCAACGACTGCATGAAGGCGAGTTACCCCGGCATCACGGTGTTCGGCGAGGCCGCCAACTGGGACGGCGCGATCGCCTCGCAGAAGCTCCAGACGCGGCTCACCGCCAATCCGGACATCAAGGGGGTCTACATGCAATCGAGCTTCGCCCTGTCCGGCACCCTCCAAGTGCTCCAGCAGCGTGGCCTGCTGGTCCCCCCGGACAACCCCAAGCACGTCTTCGTCGTCTCCAATGACGGCATCCCCCAGGAGCTGAAGGAGATCGCCGCCGGCAACATCGACGCCACCGTCTCCCAGCCGGCCGACCAGTACGCCAAGTACGCGCTGCAGTACACCAAGGCCGCCATCGACGGCAAGACGTTCAAGCCCGGCGCGACCGATCACGACAGCACCATCATCCAGGTGCGCCCCGGCCTGCTGGAGGACCAGCTCTCCGCGCCGCTGGTCACAGCCGACGGCGGCACCTACGGGGGCGTCACGAGCGTCAAGCCGGGCGACTCCTCGCTCTGGGGCAACAATCTTGGCGGCTGACCAGGCGCCCACGCCTCTGGCCGAGGCGGTGGACGTCACCAAGAGATACGGCGAGACCGTCGCGCTGGACCGCGCCGGAATCCGGATCATGCCCGGCCAGACCCACGCTCTGGTCGGCCGCAACGGGGCGGGCAAGTCCACCCTGGTCTCGATACTCACCGGGCTCCAGGCACCCGACGAGGGCGAGGTGCGCTTCGACGGCCAACCCGCCCCGCGCCTCGCCGACCGTGACGCCTGGCGGCAGCGGGTGGCCTGCGTCTACCAGAAGTCCACGATCATCCCCCAGCTCACCGTGGCCGAGAACCTCTACCTCAACCGCCACTCCGCCTTCGTCAACTGGCCGGACCTGCGCCGCAAGGCCGCCGCCCTGCTGGAGACGTGGTCGGTGGACGTGGACGTACGGCTGCCCGCCGGCGAACTGGACGTCGAACAGCGGCAGTTCGTGGAGATCGCCCGTGCGCTGTCCTTCGGTGCCCGGTTCATCATCCTCGACGAGCCGACCGCCCAGCTCGACGCCGCCGCCATCGCCCGCCTGTTCGCCCGTATCCGCACCCTGCAGGAGCAGGGGGTGACCTTCCTGTTCATCAGCCACCACCTGCAGGAGATCTACGAGATCTGCGACACGGTCACGGTCTTCCGCGACGCCCGGCACATCCTGACCACCACGGTGGCCGGCCTGCCGCACGCCGAGCTGGTGGCGGCGCTGGCGGGAGAGGCAGCCGGCCTGGCCGGCACATCCTCCCGGACGGCCGTGCCCGCCGACGCCGGTGTGGTGCTCGGCGTGCGCGGCCTGTCGTACGGTGACGCGTACAGAGAGGTCGGCTTCCAGCTCCAGGCCGGCGAGATCGTCGGCCTGGCGGGCGCGGCCGGCAGCGGCCGGACCGAGCTGGCCGAGACCATCGCCGGGTTGCGCGCGGCCGATGCGGGCACGATCGAGGTCGCCGGGCGTGTCCCCCGTCCCGGCAGCGTGCCTGACGCGCTCGCCGCGGGCGTCGGCTTCGTCCCCCGCGACCGGCACCATCAGGGATTCGTCCCGATGATGTCGATCGCCAACAACGCCACCATGACGGTCCCCGAACGGCTCGGCGAGGCCGGCCTGATCAGCGGCAGGCGGCGCGACCGGCTGGCCGGCACCCTGATCGCCAACCTGGCGATCAAGACGCCCGGTCCCGGCCTGCCCGTGATGGGCCTGTCCGGCGGCAACCAGCAGAAGGTCGTCATGGCCAGGGCGCTGGCCTCCGATCCCCGGTTGCTCGTACTGATCACCCCCACCGCCGGGGTGGACGTGAAGTCCAAGGAGTTCCTGCTGGGCAAGGTCGAGGAGACGGCCGCCGAGGGGACCGGCGTGCTGATCGCCTCCGACGAACTCGACGACCTGCGGCTCTGCGACCGGCTGCTGGTGATGTTCCAGGGTCGCGTCGTCGCGGAGATGGCCGCCGGGTGGCACGACCACGACGTGGTGGCGGCCATGGAAGGAGTCCGGCTCGATGCCTGAGAAAACCCTCACGCCCGTCACCGGGAGCGCCGCCCAGGAGCGGGCACGGCCACAGGTGCGGCTCGGCCGGCTGCGCGACTTCGCGCTGATCCCGGCGATCATCGTGATCGCCGTCGTCGGTCAGATCGTCAACCCGATCTTCCTGCAGGGCGACAACCTGATCAACATCCTGCAGACCATGTCGGAGATCTCTCTCCTGGTGCTGGCCCAGACCATCGTGCTGGTCGCCGGCAAGATGGACCTGTCGCTGGAGTCGACGTTCGGCCTTGCGCCGGGCGTGGCCGCCTGGCTGACCGTCGCCGCCGGCTCGGGCGCCGGGCTCGGCCTGGTGCCTGGCGCCTGGTCGATTCCGATCACCCTGGCCGTCGGGGTGCTGATCGGTATGGTCAATGCCCTGTTGATCGTACGGTTCGGGCTCCACGGCTTCATCGTCACCCTCGGCATGCTGATCGTGCTGCGCGGCCTGCTCACGGGCATCTCCGGCGGCCAGACCTTCTTCAACCTGCCGTCGTCGATGCTCTACCTCGGTTCGGCCATGTGGCTGGGCGTGCCCGCCTCGATCTGGCTGTGCCTGCTGCTGTTCGCCGCCGGCATCGTGCTGCTCGGCTTCACCAAGTACGGCCGTGCCCTGTACGCCATCGGCGGCAACGTGGACGCGGCCAAGGCGGCCGGCATCCGTACCGACCGGGTGCTGTGGACCGCCTTGGTGGGCGCCAGCCTGCTTGCCGCGCTCGGCGGCCTGCTGATGTCGGGCCATCTCGCCTCTGTGGCCGCCGCTCAGGGCGATGGCGCCATCTTCACCGTGTTCGCCGCGGCCGTGATCGGCGGCGTCGGCCTCAACGGCGGCAAAGGCACGATGTTCGGGGCGTTCACCGGCATCCTCCTCCTCTACATGATCCAGAACGTCCTCACCCTGGCCGGCGTGCCCGCCCAGTGGATCCAGGCCCTCAACGGCGTCATCATCATCGTCGCCCTGGTCTTGTCCCGGCTCACGGGAGGCAAGGTCCAGGAGTAGACGCTTACGAGCCGGCTTCGCGGCCCGCGCGGAGCAGGCCGTACGTGACCGCCTGCTCCAGCGCCTGCCAGGAGGCGTCGATGATGTTCTCGGCGACGCCGACCGTGGACCACTCGGCCGTGTCGTCGCTGGAGGTGATGAGCACGCGGGTTATGGCGTCGGAGCCGTGGGTGCCCTCGAGTATGCGCACCTTGAAGTCGATGAGCTCCAGCCTGGCCAGCTCGGGGTAGAGCTTCTCCAGTCCCAGGCGCACCGCCCGGTCGAGCGCGTTGACCGGGCCGTTGCCCTCGCCGGTGGCGACGATGCGCTCGCCCTTGGCGTGCAGCTTGACCGTGGCCTCGCTGACCAGCTCGCCGCCCTTGGTGCGCTCGACGATCACCCGCCACGACTCGACCTCGAAGTGGCGCTTGCGCTGTCCGTGGACGGTGTCGCGCAGCAGCAGCTCGAAGGAGGCGTCGGCGGCCTCGAACGTGAAGCCCTTGGACTCCATGTCCTTCACCCGCTCGACCAGCGTCTTGGTGGCCTCGGGGGTGAGTTCGTAGCCCAGCTCGCGGCCCTTGAGCTCGACCGAGGCGCGGCCGGCCATGTCGGAGACCAGCATGCGCATGTCGTTGCCGACCTGGGCGGGGTCGATGTGCTGGTAGAGGTTCGGGTCGACCTTGATGGCGCTGGCGTGCAGCCCGGCCTTGTGCGCGAACGCCGACATGCCGACGTAGGGCGCGTGGGAGTTGGGCGTGACGTTGGTGACCTCGGTGATCGCGTGGGCGATGCGCGTCATGTCGGCGAGCGACTCCTGCGGCACCAGGTCGAAACCCCGCTTGAGCTGAAGGTTTGCGACCACGGTGAACAGGTTGGCGTTGCCGGACCGCTCGCCGTAACCATTGGCGCAGCCCTGCACGTGCGTGGCGCCGGCCTTGACGGCGGCGAGGGTGTTGGCGACCGCGCAGCCGGTGTCGTCGTGGCAGTGGATGCCGACACGGGCGCTGGTCTGGACGGCGGCGTGGACGATGTCGGCCAGCTCGTCGGGGAGCATGCCGCCGTTGGTGTCGCACAGGGCGATGACGTCGGCTCCCGCCTCGGCCGCCGTGCGCAGGACCTCGAGCGCGTAGGCTGGGTTGGACTTGTAGCCGTCGAAGAAGTGCTCGGCGTCGAGGAAGACTCGCTGTCCCCCCGCACGAAGGTGGGAGACCGTGTCGCGGATCATCGCGAGGTTCTCCTGGAGAGTCGTGCGGAGGGCCAGCTCCACGTGCCGGTCGTGGCTCTTGGCGACAAGGGTCACGACCGGCGCGCCGGATTCGCGCAAAGCGGCCACCAACGGGTCGTCGGCTGCCTTCACACCTGCTCGGCGGGTCGCACCGAACGCGGCGAGCTGCGCGTGCTTCAGGTCGAGCTCTGTTTGAGCGCGCCTGAAGAACTCTGTGTCCTTGGGGTTGGCGCCGGGCCAGCCCCCTTCGATGAAGCCGACACCCAGGCCGTCCAGCTGCCGCGCGACGGCGAGTTTGTCGGCGACGGTGAGGGTCAGGCCCTCCTGCTGGGCGCCATCACGCAGCGTCGTGTCATAGACGTGAAAGCGGTCGTCGGCCATGGTGTCGTCTCCCTGGAAAACAAAAAGACCCCTCACGGACGTGAGAGGTCTGCGCGCTGGCGGTGTCCCTTTGTCAGCCAGCGCGCCTGCTGATAATGAGCAGACCGTAGAACATGGTGCTTGTGAGTCTGCCACACCTATCCACTGGTCGGCACATCGATCTCAATCCTTGGGACGTGTCAGACGGTTATGCCTGTTCCGCCGGTGATGGCCCGCTCCAGGGTGACCGGGTCGAACGCCTCGTTGCCCAGCACCTGACCGTCGAGGAGCAGGGTCGGGGTCCCGTCGATCCCCGCCTTCGCGCTCTCCTGCAGGTGCGCGTCGGCGTACGACTGCGAGATCACGCACTGGTCGACGTCCGCGCCGGCCTTCCTGGCCGCCTTGGCCAGCTCTTGTACGTCGAAGCCCGAGGCCAGTCCGTGCGGCGAGGGCTGCATGGCGTACAGCTCCTCCCTGAAAGCCAGCCAGTTCTCCTCGGGCACGCAGCGGGCAGCGGCGGCGGCGCGGACGGAGTTGGAGCGCATGGGCTCGTCCTCGAAGACCGTCACCGGATGGAAGACGACCTTGACCTTGCCCTCCTTGGCCAGCCGCTCGATCGTCGCGTTGACCCTGGTGTGCAGCTCCTTGCAGACGGGACAGTCGAAGTCCTCGTAGAGGTCGAGCACAGGGGCGTCGCCGCCCCTGTCCGCGAGCACCATGGAACCGTCGGGTTGCCGCGTGAGCCGCACTCCCTGTGCCGCCGACGTGCCGGGCTCGGAGAACGCCACGACAGTCAGCAGCACGACGAGCGCCACGCCCGCGGCCACGACGGCCGCCAACCTTTTGTTCATTTTGCCCGCCCTTAGCTCATTGATCGCCGAGACCTTACCCGAAGAGCAAGGGCGGGCGTCTGTCAGCCTCCAGCCGAGCCGTTGTGGTGTCCGTTGCCGTTGCCGTTGCCGTTGTGGTGTCCGTTGCCGTTGGCGCTGCCGTTCCCGTACGCGCGCATGAACGTCCGGACCCCGGCGGCGATGGAGGCGTCGAGTTCGTCGTCTCGCATCGACGCGTCACCGATGGTCCAGCCGACCTGGGCGTCGTACGTGATCAACGCCAGGAAGTCGCGCGCCGCCTGATCGGGGTCGGCCAGGGAGAGCTTCCCGGCCAGCGCCAGCCTGGCGAACCTGGCGGCCAGGGACCCCGCGAGCTGGCCCTGACCACGCTGCCGCCACTGCCTGGCGATGTCGGGACGCCGAGATCCCTCTGCCTGGACGAGTGTGCGCAAGGCGCGCGCCCGCTCGTCCATGAGACATTCACGCATGAGAGCACCGGCGAACGCCGTCAGCTCCGCCATGAGGTTCGCCGGTCGATCGGGAAAAGTCTCGATCATGGCGAATTGCTGGGCATTGACCCGATCGAAGTTCTCGTCGATCAGGGACTCGAACAAGCGCTGCTTGTCGCCCAGATGGTTGTAGATGGTCTGTTTGGATACCGCCGCTTCAGCGGCGATGGTTTCGATGCTCGCACCCGAGTAACCGTCGCGCACGAACACCCTCATTGCAGCGGTCATGATCGCTTCTCGTTTGGCGATACGCCCGCGCGGAGCAGCCTTCCCGGTCGCCCCTAGGCCCCTCGCCGAGGTCGCCGTTTCACCCACCCCGTAAGAGTACCCGTTTGACATATCGGACGTTTTATGTCTTTGAATATCGGGGATTATGACTTTCCACATTGCGCCCGGCGACTGGCCGGAGCTGCTCCCATGCCCATTAAGAATGGGAATCATGAAAGCTGAATTTCTCGACCCCGCCGTGGCCCAATACATCCTCGACCGTTCCACCCCGCCCGACCCCCTGCTGGAGGAGCTCGCCGCTGAGACGATCACGGCGACAGGCGACAGCGCGGGCATGCAGATCACGCCCGACCAGGGCACGTTCCTCACGATGATCACCCAGCTCATCCGACCGGAGGTGGCGGTCGAGGTGGGCACGTTCACCGGCTACTCGTCGCTGTGCATCGCCAGGGGCCTGTCCGGCGGCAAGCTGCACTGCTTCGACGTCAGCGACGAGTGGACGTCCATCGCCCGCCGCTACTGGGAGAAGGCCGGCGTGACCGACCGCGTCACCCTGACCCTGGGCCCGGCGCGGGAGACGCTCGCCGCCTTCCAGGAGCCCGTCGACCTGGCCTTCCTCGATGCCGACAAGCCCAATTACCCGGCGTACTACGAGCTGCTGATAGACCGGCTGCGTCCGGGCGGCCTGCTCATGGTGGACAACACGCTGTGGAGCGGCCGGGTGGCCGACCCGGCCGTCACGGATGAGCGGACCTTGGAGATGCGTGAGTTCAACGACCTGGTGCGGGAGGATCCCCGGGTCACCGTGGTCGTCCTGCCGATCGCCGACGGGCTCACCATGGTGCGCCGCCACTAGACCCCCGTCGGACACGCTTCAGCCGCCTGCCGCCTGCCGCCTGCCGCCAGGCCGCCCGCGGCTCACGGCTCGCGGCTCGCGGCTCGCGGACCAGCCGTCTACAGCTCGCGGACGGGCGTCACCCGCTCATGGTGGACGACCGCGTCGAACCAGCCGCCGAACGAGCCTCCGGACAGGTGGTAGGCGGCGTCGTCCGCCGGGTCGTAGCGGGGCCCGATGAGCCGCGTCCTGGCCGGCGCGTCGAGCCAGGCCCGTACGGCGGCCGGGCCCTCGACGCGCAGGTCCAGCAGGAAGTCGTCGAGATCGGCGGCGCTCAGGGCCGTCTCGGCGAAGTCGGTTGGCGGGGCGGGCACCTCGAACGGCAGCGTGCCGTGTCCGAAGGTCAGCCCGATCGACAGGTAGGCGGTTCCGAAGTGCTCGCGCAGCTGCCCGCCCGCGTTGCCGGTGCTCATGCTGGTGTGCGCGAGGCCCCCCCAATAGACGATCTTGTCTCCGGTGCGCTCATGCCACCAGATCGTGTCCTCGGCCATCCGCCGCTCGATGGCCTTCATGCCGACGGCCGGCTCGGCCTGAGGCCGCACCCCGGCGAACCGTACCGGATCATCCGGATGGTCCTCGTTGTAGGCCCGCATCCAGTGGACCAGGTCGAGGATCTCGCCGGTCCGCCAGAAGGCCCGCGCGCCGGCCAGCGACGCGCGCGGGTCGCCTTTCCCCGTACGGACGTAATCGTCGAGCCCGACGCGGGCCGGGTCGTCACCCTCCAGCGCCAGCGAGCGGAACCCCAGCTTCTCGACCAGGAACCGCACCATCCGATGCGCGGAGACCGACAGCTCATGGGCCTGACGGGTCGAGGCGCCGAGGGCGACGACCGTGGCATCGCGCACGATGTCCCGCAATGGCCGTAGATCAGAGAGCGGGTCGAGCGGGTGGGCGTGACGGTTGATCCAGGCCGCTGTCGTATCGGTCATGAGGGCTCCCCTGTCGTGGCGTTCGATGACAGGCTCGTACTTAAACCAATGTTTAAGTCAAGCTAGGCTTGAGGCATGTCCGAAGCGATCGCCAAGGAACTGACCATCGGTGAGCTGTCCGAGCGCAGCGGCGTACCCGCGTCCGCGCTGCGCTTCTACGAGCGGCAGGGGCTCATCGACAGCCGCCGGACCACCGGCAACCAGCGTCGCTATCACCGCACCACGCTGCGGCGGGTGGCGTTCATCCGCGCGTCCCAGAGTGTCGGCATACCGCTGTCGGTGATCGGGGGCGTGCTGGCGTTCCTGCCGGAGGGCGTCCCGCCGACGCGGGAGTTCTGGGTCAGGGCGTCGGAGTGCTGGAGCGAGGAGATCAACGCCCGGATCGAGCGGATGGAACGGATGCGGGACCGGTTCACGGAGTGCATCGGGTGCGGGTGCCTGTCGTTCGAGCAGTGCGTACTGGTCAATCCGGGCGACACGCTCGCCCAGCAGGGCCCGGGCCCGCGCCGCCTGCTGGAGCCCTGAGCAGGCGGGTAGCCGTACCCGTTGTTCGCGCACCCAGATGGGCCAGCAGTTCACGTGTCGCGCTCTTGCGGGCGGGGTGGCGTTCTGAAGATCATCGGTAGGGTTTCGCGCAAACGAAGGGGGCCCAATTTTGTCGCGATTAGCCTTGCTGATCTGGGTAGCCGCTCTGGCCACCGCGGCCTATCCCACCTGGGACACGTGGCGTCCTCGATCGGGAAGCGAGTACGGGGAGTTCATTCGAGACCGTGGCCGGCGCGTGGGGGCCGTGGGAGCTGTCTCTCCTGATGGCTGCCCTGCTGGTGCTCCTCGCGACGCACGCGCTCGGCCCTGCCGGGGAGCCGGCCATCGCCGCGCCGTCCAGGCCGTCGTGGCACAGGGGCCTGACGCTCCTGATCGACTATCTGGCTGTGACCCTGCTGGTCACCCTCGCCGTCCGCATAGCGGGGGGTTGGCTCAGCACGATGGAGGGCCTGCTGCAGGGGCTCCGTTTCGAGCAGGTGCTCGAAGATCCGGCCCGGCTGCTCTTCTACCCGGCGCTGGTCCTCTACATCCTTGTCAGGCGACGCTTCACCCGCCGTCCCACCTTGGCCCGGGGAGTCGCTTGAACAGCCCGATCTCGTACAGCAGGCCCGTCACCCCCGCCAGGTCGTCCACCCTGACTCCCCCGCATGAAAGCTCAACGCGCTCGTCCCGATAGCAGGAGGGACCAGACTTCTTCTGCACGTTCGCTGGGCCACCATCCCGTTTCGTGGACGATGGCTGGTGCGCTGGGGCCACGGGGTCGGATCCCATCCGAGTCGGAGATGCTGCGAGATCACGGCGTCGCACACGACACGGCCCGCCAGGCCGTGGCTCCGCAGCGGGACGAGGGATGGGTGATGACCTTGCCTCAGCGGGGAAGCTTCGTCGCCGATCGTGAGAGTTGGCCTGTGGAGGGCCGACCGTAGTCAGCGCACGTGACGACCCATGTGGCGGGTTCCCGTTACTGGTTCTCGCCGCCGGTACGAGCCAGCGACTCGGCGGCGTGGCGCCAGATCTCCGCGGCCAGGTCGAAGTTGGCGCGCTCCTGCGCCTGCTCGGCCAGCGCTCGAAGGCCCCGCATGCCTTCGTCCTGCTTGCCGTCCAGCAGCAGGAGCTGGTTGCGCAGCACGTCCAAGCGGATCTGCTCCTGGTAGGCCAGGTGGTCGTGCGCGTCGGCGAGCCGGTCGAGCAGGGCGCGGGCTTCGTCGGTGTGCTCAGTGTGGAAGGCCAGGCGGGCGCGTAGCGCGAGTAGCTCCTGCTCGACCGTGGGCGTGCCGGCGAACGGCAGGCACGCCTCGACCTCCTCGATCCGGCGCCGCGCGGGTTCGGTCTCGGGCGGGGTGAAGTTGAGGTGGAGGCGGGCGGCGACGATGCGCAGCCGTACCCACATGGCCGGGTCGAGGCAGCCATGGAGCTGCTCCAAGGCGTCGTTGACCAGCTTCAGCGCGACCTGGGGCTCGCCCTGCCGGAGCCGGACGCCGGCCAGGGTCCACGCCGCCTCCGCCAGGAGCCTGCCGGCGGGCAGGCCCGCGACCAGGGTGAGCAGTTCGTCGGCGTGCTGCCGGGCCTCGGCCATCCGGCCCGCCTCGGCCAGCGAGGACACCAGTGCCAGGAGGGTGTCGGCCACGATGTGTGGCGGCAGGCCCTCGTCGACCGCCAGGCGGTAGGCACCGATCGCGGCCTCGACCGCGGCCGGCACCTGGCCCGCCCCGCGTTGCGCGCGCGCCAGCCGCGCCCCGGCTCGGGCCCGCAACTCAGGCACGTCGAGCTCGTTGGCGAGCGCCACCAGCTCGTCCAGGCAGGTGCGCTCCTCGGTGGGCTCATTGTTGAGGCGTCGCCATTCGGCGACTTGCCAGAGCGCTTGCCAACGCAGCAGGGGGTCCTCGCCACCCGCCGTACGCAGAGCTCGGGCCAGCAGCTCGCCCGCCTCGTCCATGTCGAGTCCGACAGTGGTGGCCAGGCTGCGGGCCAGCGACCAGTCCGGCGGTTCGGCCAGGTCTTCCGGAGCGACGCCTAGCTGGCGGGCCAGGTGGGTCACGGCCTCCTCGGTGGGGGGCCGGGCCCCGGACTCCAGGCGGGAGAGGTATCCGGTGGACATGCCCTCGCCCGCGAGCTCGGCCTGCGTCAGGCCGCGTTCGGTCCTCAGCTGCTTGAGCCGTCGGCCGAAGGCTGGCTGCGTCAACATCTGCCTGTCGTCTCCTTGCCAGGTCGGAGCGCCGGGCCGACCGGCCCTCTGCCGCAGTTCATGTTAGCCACGTGACATACGTCTGGCAAACCCTTGCCAACACTTATGACAGGCCCGCGCGGGCCGATCAGCCGTGAATTGACAAGAAGCTAGGAAAGTTATTGCCAATCATCTGGCAATGCTGTTACGGTTTTTGGCATGACGAACTCACGGCGACTCGCCAACCGCACCGTCCTGATCTCCGGCTCCAGCGTGGCCGGCCCCGCTCTGGCCTACTGGCTGCGCCGCTACGGATTTACCCCCACCGTGGTCGAACTGGCCCCCGAGGTGCGCGAGGGCGGCTACAAGGTCGACCTGCGCGGCGTGGCCATGCAGGTCGTCGAGCGAATGGGCATGCTGGAGGCCGTACGACGGGCAAGTACCGCCATCCGCGGCGGCTCATGGGTTGCCAAGAGCGGCAAGCCACTGGCCAACCTGGGCCCCGACCTCATCGGCATGCGCGCTCCGGGCGACGACGAGGTGATGCGCGGCGACCTCGCCCGGCTCCTCTACGACGCGACACGTGACAGCTGCGAATACCTCTTCGGCGACACCATCACCTCGCTCCGCGAAGGCCCCGACGGCGTCGACGTCACCTTCCGCCATGCCGCGCCCCGCCGCTTCGACCTCGTCATCGGCGCCGACGGGCTGCACTCGACCGTGCGCCGCCTGGCCTTCGGTCCGGAGGAGCGCTACGTACACCCCCTCGGGATGCACGCGGCCGTCTTCACCGTCCCCAACCACCTCGGACTCGACCACTGGGAACTGCTCTATCCGACGCCCGGCAAGGTGGTGAACGTCTACGCCACCCGGCCCGACACCGCGAAGGCGCAGTTCGTCTTCCCGAGCCCCGCCGTCCTGCCCGGCCGCTCCGACAGGGCCGCCCAGCAGCGCGTACTGACCGAGGCGTTCGCCGGCGTGGGATGGGAGAGCGACACGCTGCTCCGAGCCATGCCGCACTCGCCGGACTTCTACTTCACGCCGGTCAGCCAGGTCCGCATGGACGACTGGTCCACCGGCCGGGTCGCCCTGGTCGGCGACGCCGCCTACAGCCCCTCCCCGCTGTCCGGACAGGGCACCAGCCTCGCGCTGGTGGGCGCGTACGTGCTGGCTGGCGAACTGAGCGCGGCGGCGGGCGAGCACCGTGCGGCTTATGCCGGATATCGGGAAGCCATGCGCGAGTACGTGGATGTGAACGTGACGCTCGGCGCGAGCAACGCCGCGCAGATGGTCGCGGGCAGCCCGATGCAGATCAGGATGCAGACCACGATGATGCGGCTGGTCAACCGCCTGCCGTGGAAGGATCTGGCGATGCGGCCGATCATGAAGCCGCTGAACGAGGCCGCCAACGCGCTCACGCTCGCGGCGTACTGAGGGTCTGGGCGGGTGCCTGCGCGAGCGACAGGCTGTTGCCGTCGGGGTCGAGGATGTCCACGTGGCGCACGCCGTTGCCGTAGGTCTCCACGGGATCGTGCGTGACGCCGTACGCGGCCAGCCGGGCCAGGATGTCGTCGAGGTCGGTCACGCCGAACGTGATCATGGTGCCGCCCACCCGTGCGGCCCGCATGTGCCGGTCGTCGATGACGACCCACGCGTTCTCACCAACCTGCCAGAGGAGTTCCTCGCCGATGATCTCGTCCGCTGGCCGCCCGAAGAACACCTCGAACCACTTCTGCGATGTCGCCAGGTCACGTACGCACACAACGCTGTACAAGTCCACCGAAGCCGCTCCTTCCCATCGTCGCTTCGAGAGTGAGACCACTCCCCCAGCCGAAACTCATCGGCGCCTACGGGCCGCTCTGATGCCGTCAGCCGATAATGCTGTAATGATCGATAAGCAGATGTCGGCGCCGCGTCCCATACTGCGCCGCCCCGAGGACGGCGAACTGATCGACGTGGCCGGAGTGGCGCACTTCTTCCGGCTGACGGGTGAGCACACGGGCGGCCGGTTCGCGTTCGAGGAGTTCACCCTGGCGGGAGGCGCGATGGGGGCCCGCCCGCACGTACATCAAGAGCACGACGAGTATTTCTACGTCCTGCGGGGCGACCTGACACTGCACCACGGCGACGGGGAGGTGACGGTCGGCCCCGGACACCTGCTGGCCGCGCCGCGCGGAACCCCGCACGGCTTCCGCAACGCCGGCACCGAGCCGGTCCAGGCCCTGTGTCTTTACACGCCGGCCGGGTACGAGGGCTACTTCCGCGAGGTGCATGCGGCCGTGGCGGGTGGCGCAGAGGTGACCGACGAGCTCTTGGCGGAGTTCCGGGCCCGCCACCATACGACTTCGTTCTAGCCGTTGCCGTGACGATCGTCCAAACCCGCGCGAGACGTTGAGCGCCCCCGCGGGTCACGGCGAGTGATCGCAGTCCGAAAAGTGCTATCTGTCCCAGAGGGCGCTGAGGGGCAACGCCGTCAGCCGGTCTCCGAAGGAGAGCGACCTCACGCCTGTGTAGAAGACGAACCCGTGCACGAAATCGTCGCCGAGACTCTCGCGTAGAGCGACAAGGCCCTTGAAATCATCCTGGTTCACGGAGTCGGTGGCCTTGGCCTCCACACCGACGACCCGTCCATTGTTTCGTTCGAGTACGAGGTCCACCTCAGCGCCCTGGGTGACCCTCCAGTGATGGAGTCCGACGCGAAATGGCGCCCAGGTGGCCTGCTTCGCGATCTCGTTGACGATGAACGACTCAACAAGGGGGCCCCGCGCGGGCGAGACCCTGGCAGCCAGGCCGTCCGCGTCGACACCGATCAGATGAGCGGCGAGGCCGGTATCGGTGATGTGGAGCTTGGGACGACGAATGGACCGGGCCACAAGATTCCGCGACCACGCCGGAACCTGACGGATCAGGAAGACGGTCTCCAGCAAGCCGATGTAACGGGTGACCGTACTCCGATGGAGTTGGAGATCATTGCCGACCTTGACCACGTTCGGCTCTTGCGCCGTACTCGCCGCGGCGAGGTTGAGCAGTTGCCGGAGGCTGCTCGGCTCATCGACTCTCGCCATCTCCCTGATGTCCGTGTCGATGACCGACTGAACGTAGGTCCGGTACCACCTGTCTCGGGTGAACTCCGATCTCATCGCGACCGCCTCCGGATAGAAACCTCGGCAGATCAGTTCGAAGTAGTCCCTCCGGCTGTAGTCGCTGAGTGACGAAGAGCGCAACGCTCCAGGGTCGTTGAAGGCCGTCACAAGAAAGGACTCGCCCGTTCCGGCCAGCTCCTCCTGGGCAAAGGGCCAGACCTCAAGGATCCCCGCGCGGCCGGCAAGCGATTCGCTCAACGACGGCGTGGACAGAAACCTCGTGGAACCCGCCAGCACGAACTGCCCCCGCTCAGCATTCCGATCAACCTCCGCCTTGATCGCCAGGATCAGGTCGTCTCCGCCCCGCTGAATCTCGTCGATCATCATCGGACGCGATCCGTCCGCGATGAAGACAGCCGGATCGGCCTGCGCGGCCGATCTCAACGGACCGTCATCCAGAGTGAGGTAGGTTCCCCCTCCTCCCTTGTTGAGTTGGTGCAGCAGGGTGGTCTTGCCTGACTGCCTCGGCCCGTTGACGATCACGACTCTGAAGGCGTCGAGGAACTCCTCGGCATGGCCGGTCACCCGGCGTGAGACCAACTCGGGCATGGCAGCTCCTCCCTGCGACGATCGACACCAGCATAAGGCCCAACCGACATTTGACGGTGCAAAAAACCGACAGACTGCGGGCGGCCTACCGACATTTGACAGGGCGAAAAACCAGCAGACCACGGGCCACCTACCGACGTTTGAGGCGACGGATCCGACGCCCGGCAGAGCGCCTGAGGGCCTGGTCGAGGTGCGAACGGCTGAGCGTACGTGATCGACGGCGAAGGCCACTTGTTTCGTGGATCACCCGCAGCCAACTGCGGAGTTCTTGTTACAAGTGGACAGCGCTGAGGTCGCAGGCGATCATTCCGACGCTGCGGAGAGTTAGCGTCGCCACTCGTGCAGGTGCTTGCGCATCGCCTCGACGCGTTCTGATGTCACGCCGTACGCAGCCATACCTCGACCTGGAAGCCCTCTCTGCGGTAGGCGTCCACGACCACTTGTTCGATCTGTTCCGGTGTTCCGCGCTGCGGCGCGAACAGGTCGATGTCCTCGGAGGGGCGCGCACCCATGCCGTGCAGTTGTACCGCGTGACCGCCGCCGAGGACGAATCCTTGTTGGGCGGCCACCTCCAGCCCGATACGCGCGAGCCGCTCCTGCAACTGATCCATCAGGCGGCGGCCCGACGCAGCTCGGGAAGCGCCTTCTCCCACAGCATGCTCGTTACGCCTTGATCTCTCTATCGTGGATCTCTCTATCGTGGATCTCTCTATCGTGGCTCCAGATCAAGGGCAGGACGATCTGGTCGACGATCTCGGCGAGTGCGGCCTCAGACAGCGGGCGGTGGTTGAGAAGTGTCTCCGCGGCGACGAGCGTGAAGGGCGCGGCGGCGACCCGGGGCGGAATGCGGACGTGGTCGACCTCGCCGCGTAGCACGGCTCGCTCGAGCAGCACGTCCATCTCACGCGTGCCGCCCTGGCTGACACGCTCGCGCAGATAGTCGGTGAGATCACTGTCGTCCGCCCGGCCGTCGCCGATCGCCTGAAGAACGGGAACGAGCTCGATCATGCGTGAGGTGACCGTACGGAGCAGGGTCAGCAGGTCGGTGCGCAAAGAGCCGGTGTCGGGAGTGGGCGCAGGCATAGGCGGCGCCTGGTGACGCATGGCGGCCAGCACCAGGTCACGTCGGTGCGGCCAGCGGCGGTAGAGCACCGTTCTGCTCGTCCGGGCGCGCTCGGCCACGGCATCGTAGGTGAGTTCGTGGTAGCCGACAGCGCGCAATTCCTGCCAGGCCGCCTCCAGGAGAACCGCCTGGAGTTCCGCGCCCCGCCGGCGTCTGCCCGGGGTGCTGTCCGCCTCGGTGTTAGGCACGTCATGTATCTTATCCTCTGATTTAAGGTACACACTGACCCTTACGGAGCGTTCATGCGTGGCAAAGGCGTGCAGTACGACACCGGCACCTTCCCCAACGGAGACAGCAGCCGCAGCCTCTTCGACCCCGCGACGGTGGCGCGCGAGATGCGCATCATCGCCGATGACCTGCACTGCGACACCGTCCGGATCACCGGCGGCGATCCCGAACGGCTCACCATCGCCGCCGAGCATGCGGCTGAGGCCGGACTGCGGGTCTGGTTCTCACCGTTCCCATGTGAACTGATCGAAGGGCAGATGTTGCCCTATTTCGACGACTGCGCCGACCGCGCCGAAGCGCTCCGCCGTCAGGGCGCCGACGTCGTGCTCGTCACCGGGTGCGAGCTGAGCCTGTTCGCCCGCGGCTACCTGCCCGGCGACACCTTCACCGAACGCATGCAGGTCCTGCGCGCCACACCCGAGGAGCGCGCCGCGGCGCTGGCCTCGCTTCCCGGCCCCGTCAACGCCTTCCTCTCCCGTGTCGCCGCCTCCGTACGCCCCCGCTTCGGCGGGCCGATCAGCTACGCCTCCATCCCCATCGAGCACATCGACTGGACGCCCTTCGACATCATCGGCGTGGACGCCTACCGCAACCGGCACAACGCCGCCACCTTCCGCCAGGACCTGCGGGAGCACTTCACCCACGGCAAGCCCGTCGCTGTCACCGAGGCCGGTTGCTGCACCTTCCGTGGCGCGAGCGACTGGGGCGCAGGCGGCTGGACCGTGGTCGAGAACGACCGCGTCAAGCCCGGCACGGTACGCGACGAGGGCGAGCAGGTCCGCTACATGGACGAGTTGATGGCCATCTTCGACGAGGTGGGCATGGATACGGTCTTCTGGTTCAGCTTCGCCGGGTTCGAACTGCCGCACCGCGCCAACCCCAGGGACGACCTCGACGTCGGCTCCTACGGCATCGTCAAAATGCTCAACGGCACCCAAGGCACCACCTACCCCGGCATGCCATGGGAGCCGAAGGAAGCCTTCTACGCCCTCGCCCGCCGCTATGAGGGCTGAGCAACGGGGCCGCTCCGCGGGCGTGGTCTCACCGCTCGACGGCCAGCCGCACTCCCAGACCGATGAAGATGCCTCCCGTGGCGATGTCCACGCGGCGGCGGGCGGCGGCCCTGCGGCGCAGCCAGCCGCCGATCCGCCCGGCGAGCACTCCGACCGCGCCGTCCACCACGAACTCCAGCGCGATAAGGATGGCCCCGAGGATGGCGAACTGCAGCCACACCTGGCCCAGCTGCGGGTTGATGAACTGGGGGAGGAAGGCGATGGTGAAGGTGACCATCTTCGGGTTCAGCAGATTGGTCAGCAGGCCGCTGGCGAACGCGCGGCGGCCTGACATCCCTCCCCCGGCCGCCACGGGCATCTCGCTGTCGAGTCCCTTGCGGTTTCGGAGCATCTGCACCCCGAGGTAGATCAAGTACGCGGCTCCGACTATCCGTACCACGGTGAAGGCCACCGGCACCGCCTCGAAGAGCGCCGCCAGCCCCGCGGCCGCCACGGCGACGTGGACGGCCTCGCTCGTGGCCACCCCCGCCGTGGCCAGCAGACCGGCACGCGGACCGCCTCGCATTCCGCAGCCGAGGATGAACAGCATGTCGGGCCCAGGAGTGATCATGGCGACGATCGTGGTCAGGGTGAAGAGGACCAGGAGGTGCGAGTCGATCGGCATGAGTGAATTATCCCAAATGTCCACGCCGCACCCCACGAGCTGGATCGGCTCAGTAACGCAGTTCACCCGTAACAGCGGTACAAGGGGGCCAGAGAACCGCCAGCTGGTCTCTAAAGGACAGGCACCTCACGAGGATCGGGGAGGGTCATGAGCGGCCGGTTCGCGCCGATGCCGCCCACCGTAGGCCCAGGCTCTGAGATCACGCGTGGGCGGTGATCATCCTTATGGAACAACGACTCGCACGATCCAACCAACCGCCAGCCGCATGCCTGGGATACGGCCGAGTTCGGCCGTAGTAGCCATCCAACGAAGTGCTGTGTGATTCCCTCTTGATCATGGGCATCAGATTCGCGTACTTCTCCGGCGTCAGGGAACAGATAACCCCCGAGCTCGTCGAGCGAAGCTCCCCACATGCCATTGGTGGTCCCGAACCATCCGTAATACTCGGCCAGTTGGGGGAGCAACTCACAGGCGTCTCCTTCTTGGAGATTGGTGAGGCGGTCAAGACGTGGCGGGGTCGGCACGGCTGGTCGGTGTACATCGAGGAGTTAGATGACCGGATGCGCGATGCACTGGCGACCGTGCAGCCCGATGATTACCGCCCCACCGCCGAGAGATGGAGCACCATCGAGGAGTTGGCTGCTTGGCCGGCCGACGAGGTGTCAGCCGTCTTGGAAAGCTTGTGCACCCTTGCGCGGGACGCGGTTGGGCGTGGGCATCATCTGTATTGCTGGGTGATGTTGTGAGCTGATCCCAGGTGGGCCTCTCAGCACTACGCGATCCGCCGCGGCTCCGCCCCAGTGATCTTCAGATGTTCCTCTCTACCACGTAGTAGGTCTTGCGATGGAAGCCGGTCACCGTGGCGCCCTCCTCCATAAGACCGCCCAGCACGTCGCGCACGGCGTGCCGCCACGCCTTGGCGGCGCCGGCGTCCACCGCGCGCAGCCGCTCGATGTCTTCGGGGACGGCGACGAGCACCACGCGCCCGTCGGCACGGCCCTCGACCGGGCGGTCGCCGTCGTCGTCCAGCCCGACCACGGCGTCCTCCGGCACCGCCGGCAGGTACGGCACCCGCCGGACCGCTGCCTCGACCAGCGGATCGGTCAGCGGCCACACGGCCAGGATCCGGTCGGACTCGTCGTCCTGGTTGATGGCGTCGGCCATCACGCCGTAGAAGTTCGGCAGGTACTCCGCCGGCCGCGCGCCCAGCTTGGCCAGGTTGAAGTGCGCGTTGCGGCGGACCAGCGGGTCGTAGGTCCAGGTGATCCGGGAGATCCCGCGGTCCAGCGCCCACAGCCGCTGGTGCAGCTTCAGCTCGAAGCCGATGCCCTGTCCCGCTGCCACGCCCGTGGTATTCGAGTGCAGGGTCGAGTCCTGCCCGAAGAAGCCCACCGCCGCCCCGACCATCCGGTCGCCGTCGAAGGCGCCGGAGACGTAGTTGCCCGCGTGGGTCAGCGCCCGCATCAGCCCGGCGGTGAGCGGTGGCCGACTGTCCGGCTCGAACCTCCAGATCCGCTCGAACAACTCCTCGACCTGCTCGAACTCCTCGTTCGCATGGAGTTCCCTGATCACGGCCGAGGTCGTCCTTGTCGAGTAGTCGAACCCGGTGATCCCCGACACGTGTACGCGACCGCCGTCGCCCCCGGCCCCGGCGTACCCGATCTGTTCCCCGAAGGTCGATCCGCTGAGGATCGCGCGTCGCTCCGTCACTCGACGAACGCTAGGAGGACCAGGGGTGATACGTCCAATACGCGCCGGTCAATGAGTTGATATCTGTAGACGTATGGACCGTCTCGAACTTCCCCTGCCACGGCTGCATGCCTTCGTCGTGCCGACGATGAACTCCACTTCGGTCATGCGGCCGAACGTAGCCGCACTCGGGTCAGCCGCCTGCCGCCGCCCCGAACCCGTCGCCAACGCCATCGCCAGGGACGGCTTCCGTGGGTCTCGCGATCACGCCACCACTCGGCGGGCCGTCTCTAGCATGGATTCATGGCCACGATAGGCGAACGCATTCGCAGCGTCCGTAAGCGCCGGGGCTTCACTCAGCACGGCCTGGCCAACCTCGCCGGCGTTTCCACCTCCCTCATCCGCAAGCTGGAACCCGCGTGACCGCCGCCGAGGACGAATCCCTGTGGGGCGGCCACCTCCAGCCCGATACGCGCGGGCCGCTCCTGCAACTGATCCATCAGGCGGCGGCCCGACGCAGCTCGGGATACGCCTTCTCCCACAGCGCCCGGACCCGCCGAGCGGGGACGAACTCGCTCCAGTGACGCCGTAGCACCTCACCATTGAGTAGCGTGCGCAAATGCTCCTGACGCCCTTCCTCCAGCACAATCTTGTAGAAGGCACCGAGGTCATAGGGATCATCCAGGTCGAATCTGCGACGACCGCTCCACGCCAGTTCGTGTGGGAGAGTCACCACCCCGTGCACCGGGCCACGCAGCTCATCTAGCGATTCGGCAACCACATACGGCCAGATATCCGCATAGCTGAAGGGAGCACCACGCTGAGCATTCATACTCACTAGCGTGCCCCACGCGACCACACCTCCATCGGCTCTCCGCCAGGGAGGGATCTGGCTGCGTGCGTCGCGAAAGTGGCCCGCGACGACACGCCTGCTTGATCGCCACGAGTGCTTGCGCACGGCGATTTCTCTCGCGCAACCTCATTGCCGCCAACGATCGTGCTGACACAGTGATGCTGCGCCCCGCGCCAGCCGACACAGTGGTTGGTGCTGGACACCGCGCCATGGGCCTCCGGCCACGCATCTCGCGCGTTCCAACCGGCCAACCCGGCGAAGCGCCGGGAAGGCAGTCCGAGCGGAGCGAGGTCCTCCAGGGGGCGGGCGGTAGCCCGCCTGGGAGAACGTCCGGAGCGAAGCGGAGGCCCTTGCAGTGCGCGTAAGCGCCAAAGAAGAACGCCGAACTTCCAGGGCGCGAAGCGCCGATTGTGCGCCCTTTGTGGAGGGGTGGGCGTCAAACGGCCAACCACCCAAACGGGTAACGGGTGGGATGGCGGAAGACGCCCGGTGAAGGCGCGTTAGCTGATCTTGTGGACCCAGCTGTGGGTGTCGGGGCGGGAACCG
Source organism: Nonomuraea sp. CA-143628 (assembly GCF_050942315.1). Taxonomy (NCBI): domain Bacteria; kingdom Bacillati; phylum Actinomycetota; class Actinomycetes; order Streptosporangiales; family Streptosporangiaceae; genus Nonomuraea; species Nonomuraea sp. CA-143628. The sequence goes on along the minus strand of NZ_CP192072.1, from coordinate 2,385,193 downwards.
TACTGGATGCCCACCAGTTCCTCCCGGATGCGCATCGTCACTTCCCCAGGGGTGCCGTCGCCCACGGTCCACGCGCGGTCCGTACCCTTGACCGAGCCCACCGGCGTCACCACCGCCGCCGTCCCGCAGGCGAACACCTCTGTGAGCTCGCCCGACTCGCAGCCTGCCTGCCACTCCTCCGTCGAGATGAGGCGCTCCGACGCCTCCAGGCCCAGGTCGGCGGCCAGGGACAGGATGGAGTCGCGGGTGATGCCGGGCAGCAGGGTGCCGGTCAGCGCGGGGGTGACCAGTTTGTCACCGAAGACGAAGAACAGGTTCATCCCGCCCATCTCCTCCACGTACCGGTGCTCGTGCGCGTCCAGCCACACCACCTGGTCGCAGCCCTGCTCGACGGCCTGCCGCTGGGCGACGAAGGCGGCCGCGTAGTTGCCGCCGCACTTGGCGAAGCCGGTGCCGCCGGGGGCGGCGCGGGTGTACTCGGTGGAGAGCCAGACGGAGACGGGCTTGATGCCGCCGGTGAAGTAGGAGGCCGCCGGGGAGGCGATGACCATGTACCGGTAGGTGCGGGACGGGTAGTTGACGCCGAGGCCGACCTGGGTCGCGATGATGAACGGGCGCAGGTAGAGGCTGTGGCCCTCGGTCGTGGGGACCCAGTCCTTGTCGGTCTGGACGAGGAGTTCGAGCGACTCGACGAACACCTCTTCCGGAAGGGTCGGCATCGCCATGCGCTCGGCCGAGGTGTTGAAGCGGGCCGCGTTGGCGTACGGGCGGAAGGTCGCGATCGAGCCGTTGGCCTGGCGGTACGCCTTGAGCCCCTCGAACAGCTCCTGCGCGTAGTGGAACACCGAGGTGGCCGGGTCGAGCGACAGCGGCCCGTACGGCTCAAGCCGGGCGTCGTGCCAGCCCTCGCCCTCGGTGTAGTCGATCGAGACCATGTGGTCGGTGAAGGTCTGCCCGAACCCGGGGTTCGCCAGTACCTGCTCCCGCTCGGCCGCAGTGCGAGCGTGGTCGGATAGCTGCACGTCGAAGCTGAGCTTCTGAGCGATGGTCATGACGGAGGTCCTTCTCTCTACGGTCCTGGGCGAACGATCTCTACGGTCCCGGACGAACGATCTCTGCGGTTCTGGACAAACTCTACGGTTCTGGGCAGTCACTGCTATGAGCAGTCTGTACTTCCTAGTGTCTCGCTATTTGGGATTTCCGGTGGCCAATGGGGTGCTTTGCCCGTTTAGACGTGAAAAAGCGCCTGGCGGTCCTTGTGTGGACCGCCAGGCGCTTCGGGAGCTGGGCGGCCCTAGCTCGATACTCGCGCGGTGATGTCGTCACCGATCTCGTTCGTGGTGCGGCCGGCCCAGCCGGCCAGGCGCTCGACGATGTCGTCGGCGACGGCCTGCTCAACTCTGGCCGCCTCGGCGGTCAGTCCGAGGTGCTCCAGGAGCATGGCGACCGACAGGATCGTGGCGGTCGGGTCGGCCTTGCCCTGCCCGGCGATGTCGGGGGCGCTGCCGTGCACCGGCTCGAACATGCTCGGCGCGGTGCGCTCCGGGTTGATGTTGCCGCTGGCCGCCAGGCCGATGCCGCCCGCGATCGCCGCGCCGAGGTCGGTGATGATGTCGCCGAAGAGGTTGTCGGTGACGATCACGTCGAAGCGCTCGGGCTGGCTCACGAAGAACATCGAGGCCGCGTCGATGTGGCAGTAGTCGGTGGTGACCTCGGGGTATTCCTCCCCCACGCGGTTGACCGTGCGCTGCCAGAGGTCGCCGGCGTAGGTCAGGACGTTGGTCTTGTGGACGAGCGTCAGCTTCTTGCGCGGGCGGGACTTGGCCTTCTCGAACGCGTAGCGGACGACCCGCTCCACGCCGAAGGCGGTGTTGAGCGACTCCTGGGTGGCGATCTCGTACGGCGTGCCACGGCGCATCACGCCACCGGTGCCCGCGTAGAGGCCCTCGGTGCCCTCGCGGACGACGACCATGTCGATGTTCTCGGTGGGGGTGTCGGCCAGCCGGGTCTCGACGCCGGGGAACAGCTTGACCGGGCGCAGGTTGACGTAGTGGTCGAAGACGAAGCGAATGCGGAGCAGCAGGTCGCGCTCCAGGATGCCGGGCGGCACGCTGGGATCGCCCACGGCGCCGAGCAGGATCGCGTCATAGCCGCGCAGCTCTTCGAGCACGGCGTCGGGCAGCGTCTCACCGGTACGGTGATAGCGGGCGGCACCCAGGTCGTAGTGGGTGGCCTCGATCTTGGTCCCGACGGCCTCCAGGACCTTCAGCCCCTCGGCGACGACCTCGGCGCCGATGCCGTCTCCGGGGATGACGGCCAGGCGAATATTCCGCGACTCCATGTGCGTACCTTACCCGCTTGTCTCGACTGACGAGCACGACATCTCACGTCTTGGACAAGACCTTTCAGCCCTGTCTGGCGTCGAAGATCAGGTCCCACGCCCTGGCTCGGGCATGGGCGACCGCGCCCAGCAATACTCCGCTGTCCCCCAAAGCGCTGGCGACCACCGTCGGCCGCAGGGGGCCCAGCTCCGCTATCCGATCCTCTATCGCCGCGCCCAGCAGGTCCAGGTTGCGGCCCACCCCACCGCTCAGGACGATGACCTCCGGATCCAGGACCGCCGCCACCGCCACCAGGAGACCGCCGATGCGGCGCCCTTCTGCCTCCACCACCGAGCGGGCCGCCGGGTCACCGGCCGCCGCCACCGCGAAGACCTCCTTGGCCGTCTCGAGGTCCAGCCCGGCGGCCCTGGCCGCGCGGACCACACCGGGGGCCGAGGTCACCGTCTCCGTGGCACCGTGGGCCAAGGCGTCGTCGGTAGGGGGTGAGTCCGTGGGGACGTAGGAGACCTCTCCCGCCGCTCCCCTGGCTCCGACATACAGCTCGCCGTTGATGACGATGCCCATCCCGACGCCCGTACCGATGGAGACCAGGGCGAAGTTGGCCTTGCCGCGCCCCTCCCCATACGTGTGCTCGCCGACCGCCGCCAGGTTGATGTCGTTCTCGATGGTCAGCTCCACGTCGAGCGCGGCCCGGAGGCGGCCCGCCAGGTCGGGCGGGCCCGGCAGGTTGGGCGCGAAGTCCAGGCGGCCCTGGGCCGGGTCGTAGACGCCGGGCGAGCCGACCACCGCGCAGGCGATCACCGACCAGTCGAGCTCGGCCTCCCTGGCCGCGGCCCGGCAGAGGTCGCCCACGAGGTCCGCGAGCTCGGCCGAGTCGCGGGCGGTGTTGCGCCCGTCGGTCCGGCCCGCGAACGTGCCGCGCAGGTCGGCCACGGCGACGCGGATCCAGTCGCGGCCGATGTCGATGCCCGCCACGTGGGTGGAGGCCGCGTTCATGTCGTAGAGCGAGGTCACCGGGCCCGGCCGGCCCGACACCTCGCCGACCAGGTGCACCAGCCCGTCTTCCTCCAGCCCGGCGAGCGCCGCCGAGACCGTCGGCTTCGACAGCCCGGTGATCTTGGCCAGATCGGCCCGTGACGCCGGGCCGTTCGCGTGGAGCTGGTCGAGCAGCCGACGCTCGTTCAGCACCCGCAGCAGCCGCGGATTTCCCAGCCCACCTCGCATCTTCAGCCCTCCTCGCGCCAAACTCTAGCCAACGACCCTGGTAGTAAACTAGCTTTCTTACCAAACAACGAACAGCCGGGCGGGCCCACTCGAGAGGACGATGTGCGATGGACCGAGCATGGCGACTGATTCCGGCCGCGGCGCTCTTGCTGACCGCCGCCGCCTGCGGAAACTCCACCGGCACCGGCGGCAGCACGGCGAGCGCGAGCGCCGGGGCGGCATCCAAGACGATCGCTCTCTTCCTGCCCGAGTCCAAGACCACGCGTTATGAGGCGTTCGACCGCCCGCTGTTCGAGGCGAAGGTGAAGTCGCTCTGCGCCGACTGCAAGATCCTCTACAGCAACGCCGAGCAGGACGCGGCCAAGCAGCAGCAACAGGTCGAGGCGGCCCTCACCCAGGGCGCGAACGTCCTGGTGCTGGACGCCGTCGACGCCAACGCGGTGGCGCCGCTGGTCAACCAGGCCAAGCAGAAGAAGATCCCGGTGATCGCCTACGACCGGCTGATCTCCGGCATCGACTACGCCTACTACGTCTCGTTCAACAACGTCCGGGTCGGCGAGATGCAGGGTCAGGCCCTGCTCGACGCGATGAACGCCAAGGGCACGACGGCCAAGGGCCAGATCGTGGAGATCCACGGCGCCCCGACCGACCCCAGCTCGGCCGACTACAAGAAGGGCGCCAAGAGCGTCCTGGACGGCAAGGTCAAGGTCGGCAGGGAGTTCGACACGCCCGACTGGAGTCCCGACAAGGCCCAGCAGCAGATGGAGCAGGCGATCACCGCCATCGGCCGGGACAACATCGTGGGCGTGCTGTCGGCCAACGACGGCATGGCGGGCGGCGCCATCGCGGCCATGAAGCGCGCGGGCTACAAGCAACTGCCGCCGATCACCGGGCAGGACGCCGAGCTGGCCGCCGTGCAGCGCATCCTCACCGGCGAGCAGTACATGACCATATATCTGGACATCAGGGCTGAGGCGGAGAAGTCCGCCGAGCTGGCCGTGGCCGTAGCCAAGGGCGAGCAGCCCACCGCGACCAGCAAGGTCAACAACGGCACCGTGGACATCCCCGCCTTCCTCCTCGACCCCATCGCCGTCACCGCGGACAAGGTCAAGGACACGATCGTGAAGGACAAGTTCTACACGGCCGACCAGATCTGCACCGCCGAGGTCAAGGCGGCCTGCGCGAAGGCGGGCATCCAGTAGTGCTCTCCGCGACAGGCATCTCCAAGCGCTACGGCGCGGTCCAGGCGCTCGACCGCGCCAGCCTCAACCTGCGCCCCGGCGAGGTCACCGCCCTCATGGGCGACAACGGCGCGGGCAAGTCCACGCTGGTCAAGGCCATCTCGGGGGTGGTCGTCCCCGACGCGGGCACGATCACGCTCGACGGCACGCCCGTCAAGATCGCCAACCCGCACGACGCGCAGGCGCTCGGCGTCTCGACCGTCTACCAGGACCTCGCGCTCTGCGAGAACCTGGACGTGGTGGCCAACCTGTTCCTCGGTACGGAACGCCGCCGCTGGTCGCTGCTGCGCCACATCGCGATGGAACGCGCCACCCGCGACCTGCTCCAGCAGCTCGACGTACGCATCAGGGACATCAGGGTGCCCGTCGCCATGCTGTCGGGCGGCCAGCGCCAGTCCGTGGCGATCGCCAGGGCGCTGATCGGCGAGCCGCGCCTGGTCATCCTGGACGAGCCCACCGCCGCGCTGGGCGTGGAGCAGACCGCCCAGGTGCTCGCGCTGATCGGACGGCTGCGCGACCGCGGGCTCGCGGTCCTGGTCATCTCACACAACCTGGCCGACGTCCGGGAGGTGAGCGACCGCGTGGTGGTGCTGCGTCTGGGACGCAATGCCGGCGACTTCGGTACGGCAGACACCACGCAGGAGGAGATCGTGGCCGCGATCACGGGGGCAGGGCGATGACCGACACGCTGGCCCGCAAGCCTTACACGCCGAAGGTCGCCGTCGAGCGGCTGAGACAGGGCGACGTCGGCGCGTGGCCGGTCGTCGGCGGGCTGGTGGCGATCGCGATCGTCTTCAGCGCGCTCAACGACCGCTTCCTCGCGCCGGAGAACCTCACGAACCTGGCCCTCCAGATGGCCGCGACCGGCACGATCTCGCTGGGCATCATCATGGTGCTGCTGCTCGGCGAGATCGACCTGTCGGCCGGCTCGGTCAGCGGCCTATGCGCGACGATCATGACCATCATGCACGTCAAGCAGGGCTGGAACCCGCTGGCGGCCATCTTGATCGCCCTCGCCGCGGGGGCGGGGATCGGGCTGATCCACGGGCTGATGTTCACCAAGCTCCGGATGCCGTCGTTCGTGGTCACGCTGGCCGGGCTGATGGGCTGGCTCGGGCTGTTGCTCTTCCTGCTGCGGCAGGGCGGCACGATCAACCTGCCGTTCACCGGGTTCATCTCGAAGCTGAGCGACACCTGGCTGCCATCCTGGCTGTCGTGGCTGCTGGTGGCGGCCCTGGTGCTCGTCTCGGGCGGCGCCGCGCTGCTCACCCGGCGTCTCAGGCTGGCCGCCGGGCTGCCCGTCACTCCGCTGTGGTGGTTGCTGGTCAGAACGGGCGGCCTGGCCGTGCTGCTGGCGGCGGGCGTGGTCATCATGTCGGCCGACCGGGGCGTGCCGCTGCTGCTGATCATCTTCGGCGCGCTGGTGGTGGTGTTCGATCTCGTGCTCAGGCATACCGCGTTCGGCAGGCATGTGTACGCCGTCGGGGGCAACGCGGAGGCGGCCAGGCGAGCCGGGATCAACGTGACGCGCATCAGGATCCTGGCGTTCATGCTGGCCTCCACGCTGGCGGCGGCCGGGGGCATCCTGGCAGCCAGCCGGCTGTCGGCGGTCAACCAGCAGTCGGGCGGCAGCGACATCCTGCTGATGGCCATCGCCGCGGCGGTCATCGGGGGCACCTCGCTGTTCGGCGGCCGGGGGCGGGCCTATGACGCGCTGCTCGGGGTGCTGGTGATCCAGTCGATCACCAGCGGCATGTACCTGCTCAGCGTCGACTCCTCCGTACGCTTCATGGTGACGGCCGCGGTGCTGGCCCTGGCCGTGGCGATCGACTCGCTGGCCCGCCGGGGAGCCGCCCAGTGAGCCGCGTGCTGGGCATCGATGTGGGCGGCACGAAGGTCGCCGTCGGCGTGTCCAGCTCCGACGGACCGGAGATCGTCGAGCGGATCCGGCTCGACACCGGCGCCGGCACGCTGGAACGGGCTCTGGCGGCGGCCCGGGACCTGGACGGCGCGCCGGCCGCCGTGGGCTTCTCGACCTGCGGCGTCATCCGCGACGGCCGGATCTGGCTGGCCCCCAACGTGCCCGGCTGGGAGGGGCTGGAGCTGCCCCGGCTGCTGCGGGAGGAGTTCGGCGCGATCCCGGTGGCGATCGACAACGACGTGAAGGCGGCCGCGGCGGCCGAGCTGCGCTGGGGAGCGCTGCGCGGTGTGTCGGCGGGCGTCTACCTGAACCTGGGCACCGGGCTGGCCGCGGCGCTGGTGGTGAACGGCCAGGTGGTGTCCGGGGCGCACGGCGCGGCCGGTGAGATCGGCTACCTGCAGGCCGTTCCGGGAGAGCCCGCCTTCGCCGACGGGCACGTTCCTCTGGAGGAGCGGGTCTCGGGCGGCGCGCTCGCGGCCCGGGGCACGGCCCTGCTGGGCCGCGAGACCACGGCGGCCGACCTGTTCGCCCTGTCCGCCTCGGCCCCCGGCTCGGCGGTCGCGGAGCTGGTGGACGAGGCGCTCGGGCTGCTGTCCATGAACGCGGCGAACCTGTGCGCGACCTTCGACCCCGAGTGCCTGGTGGTCGGCGGCGGCATGATGGGCGCGGCCGACCTGATCATGCCTCGCCTGACAACCGAGCTGCGCCGGGCCGTACCCTTCCCGCCCGAGGTACGCCCGGCGCGGTTCGCCGACGACGCCCCGCTGCTCGGCGCGCTGGCTCTCGCCCATGCCGCTTCACAGACTTCATAAGTTCGTGAAACGGGTGTAGCTTCGACGGCATGGCTCCCGAAAAGGTGCGGCTGGCCGCCGAGAAAGCCACGCTCCTCGCCACCCTGTACGGCAGGGCACTGGACGCCCGCTCACCACACCCCATACTCGACGACCGCCTGGCGGCCGCGACCGTCGAGCGCATCGACCACGACTTCAGCGACACCGGCATGGACCAGCGCATGGCCGGCTCGGTCGCGATCCGGGCCCGCTTCCTGGACGGCTGGGTCAGGGAGTTCCTTGCCCGGCACGCCGAGGCGACCGTGCTGCACCTGGGCTGCGGTCTCGACACGCGGGCCCACCGCCTGGACCCGCCGCAGAGCGTCGACTGGTACGACGTGGACTATCCAGACGTCATCGACCTACGGCGGCGGCTGTATCCGGACGAGCACCGGACGATCGGCACCTCGGTCACCGACCTCGGCTGGCTGGACCAGGTGCCCGCGGGCAGGCCGGTGCTGGTCATCGCCGAGGGCCTGTTCTACTACCTCGACCCATCGGAGGGCCGCGCGCTGGTCAGGGCGATCGTCGACCGGTTTCCCAGCGGCCAGTTCGTCTTCGACGCGCTCAGCCCTTTCGGGCTGCGCCTGCAGAAGCTCAACAAACCGGTCAGGAAGGCCGAGGCCACGATGCACTGGGGCATGGACGGCCCGGCCGACCTGCTGTCGATCAGTCCGAAGCTACGCCTCGTCACCGCGATGAGCGCCTTCGACCTGCCCGGCTACGGCCGCCTGTCAGCGTCGCACCGGATCTCGGTCGGGCTCGCCAAGGTCGTGCCCGGATTCAGGAGGATGGCGGCCTTCTACCGGCTGGAGTTCTGAGAGCAACCGGCCGGAGCGCTGAGGGCTTCCGGCCGGGGTTGGAGGCTACCGGCTGGGGTTCTGCGGGGCGCCGCCGTTGTCCCTGCGGTCCAGGGCGGTCTGCAAGGCCTCGGCCGCCTCGTCGGCGGTCTCGTCGATGGAGTTCCAGGCATACATCTCGTACATGTGTGTCTCATCTCATTTCGCGGGGCGTCGTGTGCTGTGCAGTCGGACTCCGGTCACGAATCCGACCGGGCCTGAGCTCGTGGGGTCCGGATCGCGGACCGGACGATGGGGCTTACCGGTCGACGCAACGCCGCACACCACGGCGGGTCGTCGACCTGCCCTAACAGGCCCCGCCGCGGCAGGTAATAAGTACGAGAACCTGGCGCATCTTCCGAAAGAATACCTGGCGGTAGTTTGGCTGTCTCGTTGGACGTCCTACTATCTCGCATCCTGAGACAGAAAAACGGCTGCCGCGGACGCGACAGCCGTTGATCCTGGAACGCTCTGAAGAAGGGGTCAGTCCTCCAGGTCGACCGAGCGGCCGCTCTCGGCGCCGATCTCGGTGCCGATCTGCTCGACCACCTCGGCCGGGATGGCGGAGTCGACCGTCAGCGCGATCAGCGCCTTGCCGCCCTTGGCGTCACGGGCCACCTGCATGGAGGCGATGTTGACGCCGTGCTCGCCGAGCAGGCGGCCGACGACGCCGACGATGCCGGGCCGGTCGGTGTAGGTGAAGAACGACAGGTGCGCGGTCGGCTCGATCTCCATCTCGTAGCCGTTGACCTCGACGATCTTCGTGATCTGGCGCGGGCCGGACAGCGTGCCCGAGACCGAGACACGGCGGCCGTCGGCGAGGACGCCGCGCACGGTGACCACGTTGCGCCAGTCGGGGCTGTCGGAGCTGGTCACCAGGTTGACGGAGATCCCGCGGTCCTTGGCGAGGAGCGGCGCGTTCACGTACGTGACCGAGTCCTCGACCACGTCGGTGAAGATGCCCTTGAGCGCGGCCAGCTCGATCACCCGGACGTCCTGCGAGGCGATCTCGCCGCGCACCTCGACGTCGAGCTTCGTGGCGACCTCGCCCGCCAGCGCGGTGAAGACGCGGCCCAGCTTCTCGGCCAGCGGCAGGCCCGGCTTGACGTCCTCGGCGACCGCTCCGCCCTGGACGTTGACCGCGTCGGGCACGAACTCACCGGCGAGGGCGAGCTTGACGCTCCGCGCGACCTGGGTGCCGGCCTTCTCCTGGGCCTCGTGTGTGGAGGCGCCCAGGTGCGGCGTGACGACGACCTGGTCGAGCTCGAACAGCGGGCTGTCGGTGCAGGGCTCCTTGGAGAACACGTCGATGCCCGCCCCGGCGACGCGGCCCTCCTTGATCGCCGAGTAGAGCGCGGCCTCGTCGACGATGCCGCCACGGGCCACGTTGACGATCCGCACCGACGGCTTGACCTCGTGCAGTTCCTTGTCACCGATCAGCCCGAGCGTCTCCTTGGACTTGGGCAGGTGCACGGTGATGAAGTCGGCCTGCTTGATGACCTCTTCGAGGCTGACCAGCTTGACGCCCATCTGGTCGGCGCGGGCCGGCGGCAGGTAGGGGTCATAGGCGATCAGCTCGACGCCGAACGGCTGCAGGCGCTGCGCCACGAGCTGACCGATCTTGCCCAGGCCGAGGATGCCGACGACCTTCTCGTCGAGCTCGACACCGGTGTACTTGGACCGCTTCCACTCGCCGTTCTTCAGCGCGGCGTGCGCCTGGGCCGTGTTGCGGGCGCTGGCCAGGATGAGCGCGACGGTCTGCTCGGCGGCGCTGGTGATGTTGGAGGTCGGCGCGTTGACCACCATCACACCGGCCTTGGTGGCCGCCTCGACGTCGACGTTGTCGAGCCCGACGCCGGCCCGTGCGACCACGCGCAGCTTCGGCGCCGCGGCGATGGCCTCGGCGTCGACCTGCGTGGCGGAGCGGACGATGAGCGCGTCCACGTCGGCGAGCGCGGGCAGCAGCTGCGAGCGGTCGGCGCCGTCGGTGTGGCGGACCTCGAAATCGTTGGCGAGTACGGCGAGGCCTGCCTCGGACAGCTCCTCTGCGACCAGTACGACGGGCTTGCTCATGGAAGTGAATCCTTAGGGGCATGCGGGCGGGCGTTGAGGGACACCTCAGAGGGCTCCTCGGACCCCCCGAGTCTATCCGCGCTTGTGAACGTGTTCACGAGTGACCCAGGATCTGAGACAGCGCCTCCGTACCCCGGCTCCCGCAAACTCATCCACACTGCTCCCATCTTTGTCTTGCTGGGGGGATTTCTTGGCTATTAGCCTGATAAGCCGTGACCGACTACCTATGGTTCGTCATATGAGCATCGGGAATCCTGCGCTTGCCGACGTGCTCGCCCAGCATGGCAATCCACATCGCCTGCTGGCGGCACTCGCTGATGGTGGGGTTCTGGTGGCAGTGCGACCAGACCGATCAGTCGTCCTGGGTACGACCCAGGCCGGCGACAGAGTGCTGCTCGGATACACGGGCGCGGCGACGTACGCCCGGCACCGCGGCAGTCACTCCCTCTCCGCCTGCGATCCGGACACGATCCTCGACATCCAGCGAGTCACGGGTGTGCGGGAGATCGTGATCGACGCGGCGGGGCCCGCAGCGGCGGCCGTGCCCATCGACGACCTCCAGCGCTTCCTCGCCTCGACGCGATCGGGGCCCCATCCAGTGCTGTCGGGAGCCGTCCCCGCCGCGTACGCGACGGGCGCGATGGCCACGGTGTCACGGGGAGCCGCGCTCGCCCAGGTGGCGCCGCCCTCGCCGGACGCGCCCGCGCTGCCGTGGATACCGGCGCCGCGACCGCACCTGTCGGGGCCCATGCAGCAGGTCGACCCCGGCTACCGGCGGTGCGCCCACCCGATCCTGCCCGCCCTGCGGCGGGCCATCGGGAACCTGCTCATGGACTACCCGCTCGTGCACCACGTCTGGATCTCCGAGGCGCGCACCGCCTCGGGGGCGCCGGGGATCATGCTGCACGTGAAGGTGCACATGTCGGCCGCCGAGGACGTGGTCCGCGACCTGCACCGAGGGGCCCGCGCCCGGCTGCCGCAGTTCGCGGCGAGCGGGGCGCCCATCCTGATGGCCAGGGTGGCGGACTCGCGCAGCGAACGCCGGATGATCGAGATCGGCGCGCACGTGGTCTGCGCCGACGTGATCGACTAGCTACGACCCCCGGCGGCCCGAAACCGGCTCGGCCTTTGGCGCGGCCGAAACCGGCCCAAGCCGGGCTCCGGCCGAAACCGGCCCAAGCCGTGGCCCGGCTGACACCGGGCCACGGACGCGCATGACCGCGGCCCGCATCGAGCGGACCGCGGTCATGAGCACGCGGGGGTACGTCCACGCGGACGCCCTTACGCCTTACGCCAGGCGGCGGGCCAGCTCCAGCCGCGTCCTGGCGCACGCCCAGGCCACCAGCGCCGCCAGCAGCGGCAGTCCTACCGCGAACGCGACGAGGAACAGCCAGGGGATGGAGATCGTCGTGGGCCCGGGAGTGAACCAACTCGCCCCCTGGACCCCGTTGTGGCGGCTCATCGGCCACGACAGCGCGATTCCGCCCACTATCCCGGTGACGACGCCGACCAACCCGCCCAGCCCAGCGATGTAACCCGCCTGACCGGCCACCACCAGCCGCCGGACGCGCGGCGGCGCGCCGACCGCCGACATGGTGTTCAGGTCGTGGCGCATGTCGGCCGCGGCGAGCCCGGTGGCCGCGAACGTGCCGCCGAGCACCAGCACCATGGCGGCGCCCAGCAGGATCCAGAGCACCCTCGCGAGCTCGCCGTCCCTGGGGCGTTCGAAGTAGAGGTCGATCTGGTCTCCGACCACGGACAGACGCTTCCTCAGGCGCTCCTGATCCGCCAACGGATCCATCGTGTACAGCCGCCGCTCCTTCATCTGGAGCCCGACGGGCCGCAGCACGGCCGGTGGAACGACCCCGCCGCTGACCCGCGGATCGGCGGCACTCGCCAGCACAGCGGGAACCTGCTTGCGGATCTCGCCGTCCAACGCGTAGAACTTCAGGGTGGCCAGGCCGTCCTTGATCAGCGCCGGATCGAACACCACGATCTTGCCCGCGGCCAGGGCCGCGACAGCCTGCGGATCCTGACGTCCCTGGATGAACGCCAGCAGCCGCGCGTCGCCGACCGGCAGCTCACCTCCGTAAAAGGAGTCCCCGCACCGCCCCTCGCAGCGGCGCTCGATGTCGATCCAGGCCCGTTTGCCCTTGGAGTCCACGGGAACCGGGCCTGGAATCAGCTCCCTCTTCGGCAACTCGCGCTCGGCCACCGCCTGCAGCCTGGCCCAGCCGCTGTCGTCCAGATCGCTGGCTTCGATCTTGATGCTGCCCGTCGGGGCGAAGGGATGGTAGCCGGCGTTGAAGGCCGCGTCGGAACTGGCGAGCCCGATGCCGAACGCGACCGCCGCCGTCGTGGCCGCCATGACGGCGGCCGTCGCGGAGGCCGTACGGGACCGGTGACGCGAGGCGTCGCGGACCGACAGGCGCAGCGGGAGCGGCAGCCGGGCGGCGAACCGGCTCGTCCGGCGCACCAGCCACGGCATCAACGCGACCAGCCCCAGCACGACCAGCCCAAAGGCCGCGACGAGCGGCAACTCCTGGCCGCGCGTGCCCAGCCTGACCAGGGCCAGCCAGACGAGGACCAGTCCGGCCACCACCAGCAGCAGACCGAGCACCGGACGACCCGCGCGGTCGCGGAGCTCGCCCTCACGGCCCGCCAGCACCTGGGCCGGGCTCTGCCGCGCGGCCTGCACGGCGGGCACCAGGGCGGCGATCAGGCCGCTGACCACGCCCAGCACGGCAACGCCCGCGACACTCGCCCACGGCACCTCGAACGGGCCGATCGATCCGAACAGCTGCCCGGCCCTCGGCATCGCCGCCAAAGCGCCTCCGACGCCGAGGACCGTCCCGGCCAGCGCCGCCGCGCCGCCGAGCACCAGCCCGTCGGCGAGCACGATGGCCCGTAGGTGCGCGCCCGAACCGCCCTGCGCCGCGATCACGGCCAGCTCCCGGCGCCGCCGCCGCAGTCCCACGGCGAACGCGGGTCCGGCCAGCAGCGCCGTCTCCATGACGATGAAGAAGACAGCGAGTGCGATCTTGAGCGGCAGGTCACTGTCCGGGGCGCTCAGGCGGCGAACCCCGGCGGGCGGATTCTCGATGACGGTCCTCGACTCGACCATCAGCCCGTGGGCGTTCAGCGCCCGCACCCGCGACCAGTCGAACGGCGCGGCGGTGTCGGCGAGCCAGCCGGTGCCGCTGCCGTCGCTCTTGTCCAGCAGAAGCATGCCCGGCAATCCGACGAACTCCGTCATGCCCGGCCTGTTCGGGTACTCGATCACACCGACCACGCGCACCCGCTTGTTCGCCCGGGTCACGGCCACCGTGTCGCCGGTCTTGACCCCCAGCTTCAAGACCGCGGGTGTCACCACGACCTCGTCGGGAGCGGCCGGGAACCTGCCCTCCGTCAGACGCCGCATCCCCCTCGTCATCGGCTCCCGCAGGTCCACCTCACTGGCGGACACCATCTCGTAGCCGTCCTTGCCCGCGAACAGCACGCTGCCCTTGTCGTACGGGATGATCCGGCCGCCGACCAGCGCGGCCACCTCGGCCTGCTTCCACGGCGCGGCTGTGGATTCCTTTTCCGGCCCGTTGATCATGCCCCAGCCGAAGACGTCCTGGTCGATCGGCGCGCGGAAGCGCGTCGTGACGACTCGCGCGTCCGCCCCGCCCAGCAGGGCGGTCAGCCCCTCCCGCTCGTTCACGTTGAGGGTGGCGTACCCCGTGAGCACGCCGGTGATGAGCAGCACCGGCAGGCCGATCATCACCATGATCAGCGCCGTACGTCCCTTGAACCGCAGCGCGTCCCTGCGGGAGATCCGCAGCGCGGCGGTGAAGGCGCTCATCGGGCGCTCTCCAGAGGCACGGCCGTCGAGTCGGCGATCTCCCCGTCCCGCAGGAACACCACGCGGTCGGCCCACCCGGCGTATCGGGGCTCGTGGGTGACCAGCAGCACCGCCGCGCCCTCGTCGCAGCGCTCGCGCAGCAGCCGCAGGATCTCGTCGCCGCTCGCCGTGTCGAGCGCCCCCGTGGGCTCGTCGGCCAGCACCAGGCGGCGCTCGCCGACCAGCGCCCTGGCTATCGCCACGCGCTGCCGCTGCCCGCCGGACAGTTCCCCGGGAAAGCGGTCGGCCACATGGTCCACCCCCACCGAGGACAGTACGGCCAGCGCCTCCTCGCGGGCCTGCCGGGAGCGGACGCCGTCGAGCTCCCTCGGCAGCATCACGTTCTCGGCGGCCGTGAGTGACGGGATCAGGTTCAGGTCTTGGAAGACGTACCCGACGCTGCCGCGCCGCAGCGCCGCCAGGTCCGTCACGCCGGACAGGTCCGTGCCCTCGATCGTCACGCTGCCCGAGGTCGGCCGGTCGAGGCCGCCCGCTAAGTTGAGCAGGGTCGACTTGCCGGAGCCCGACGGGCCCATGACGGCGACCAGCTCGCCGCTGGAGACCTCGAGGCTCACCCCTTTGAGCGCGTGCACCTGTCCGTGCACGCGCGTCACCTCGTCCAGTCTCAGCACAGTCATGCGTTCTTCTCCTTGAGTACGGCCTCGCAGTGGTCCAGCCAGCGCTGTTCCGCCTCGGCCTGAAAGATCAATGAATCGAGGACGAGCCGCTGCCCGAGCCCCTCGGTGTTCGCCCGTTTCGCCTTGGTCAGCTCCTGCACCGCCCGCATGGTGGCGGTGCGCTGGGCCAGGATCACCCGTGGCACGTCGACGTCCCCGGCGGCGACGGCCATGGCGAGTTTGATGACCAGTTCGTCCCGAGGCCGGTCGGTCTGGTCGACGGGGGTGCTGAACCATCGCTCCAGTTCGGCCCGACCGGCCTCGGTGACCGTGTAGACGGCCCTCCCCTGTTCGTCGGCCCCTCCGGGCTCGACGAGGCCGTCACGCTCCATCCGGGCGAGCGTCGTGTAGACCTGGCCGATGTTGAGCGGCCAGGTCGCCCCTGTCGACGCCTCGAATTCCACCCGGAGCTGGTAGCCGTAACGCGGCCCCCTGCTCAGCAACGCGAGCAGTCCGTGTCTGATCGACATGGATACTGAGTATGCATACTGAGTATGCTCAACGCAACAGATTCGCATATTCTGGACAGGGAACGCCGTTCAGGCCGATACTCAGGGCATGAGCTCGACGCATCCACCGTTCCGCGCGTCCGACGGGGAACGCGATCGCGCGATCGACGAGCTCCGCGACCGTGCCGTCGAAGGCCGGATCTCCCACGACACCTTCGTCGGCCGGGTGGATCAGGCCCTGCGGGCGCGCAGCCGCCACGAGCTCGACGAACTGGTCGCCGATCTGCCCCGCCGCCGGACGTTCCGCCAGCGGGTGACCGACGCGGTGTCGAACGTCTCCGACTTCACCACCCGTCTCCAGGCGGCGTGGCGCCGGCCGCGCCTGCCCAGGCTGGCCCTGCCCGACGACCACCGCATGCGCTACGTGGTCGGTCGCGGATCGGCCTGCGACCTGGTGCTGTCCGATCTGACGGTCTCGCGGGTGCACGCCGAGCTGCGGCGCGAGGACGACGGTGGATGGATGCTGGTCGACCTGGGCTCGCTCAACGGCACGCGGCTGAACGGCTGGCGGCTGGTGGGACCCGCCAAGATCAAGTCGGGCGACGAGGTCTCTTTCGGCGACTGCGGCTTCATGGTGAGCGCCGGCCAGCTCTCCTGAGTACGTTCCTGGGTACGGGCCCGCCTTCGTGACGGCGTGCGTACGGCTGTCCCGAGAAATACGGATATTTGCGGATTACAGGCTGCGTGCGCTGCCGCATGATCCCAAGCGAGACCCCCAGTCCTCATTGGAGACCCCATGCGGCGTACTTCAGCATCCCTCGTCGCGGGCGCGCTCGTCGCGGCCCTCGCCTGGGCGTCCAGCCCCTCCTCCCCCGCCGTCGCGCTCGAACCCACGGCGGGCGTCGCGGACCTGACCCAGGACATCAACCAGATACTCGCCGACTCGCGGCTCACGGTCGGGCGAGCCGGCGTGGTCGTCAAGAGCGCGGCCAACGGCGACGAGCTGTACGCCACGGACGCCGGCAAGCTGATGATCCCGGCCTCCAACACCAAGCTGTTCACCTCCGCCGCCGCCGTCGACACGCTCGGCCTGGACTACCGCTTCCCCACCACCGTGCTGAGCGGCGGGCGCAAGATCGGCTCCCTGCTGACCGGCGACCTGATCCTGCGCGGCACCGGCGACCCGACGATGCTGGCCGAGGACTACGACGCGCTGGCCGCCAAGGTCGCCGCCTCGGGCGTCAAGCTGGTCGCGGGCAAGCTGGTCGCCGACGACACGTGGTTCGACTCCGTACGGCTCGGCAACGACTGGACCTGGGACGACGAGACGGCCTACTACGCGGCGCAGATCTCCGCGCTGACCGCCTCCCCTGACCGGGACTACGACGCCGGTTCGGTGATCGTCTCCGTGGCGGCCGCCGGCAACGAGGTCAAGGTGTCGACGACGCCCGAGACCGACTACCTGAAGATCGTCAACAAGGCCACCGTGGGCACCACGACCGACGTGCTCATCGAACGCCAGCACTCCACGAACACCGTGGTCATCACCGGCACCGTGGCCGACCCGTACCAGGAGTGGGTGGCCGTGGACGACCCCACCCGCTATGTGGCGTCGCTGTTCCGCAAGTCGCTGGCCAAGCACGGCGTCCGCGTGGCGGGCCCGACCGTCACCGGCGCGGCCCCGTCCGGCGCGACCACACTGGCCGAGCACCAGTCGATGCCGCTGAGCGAGCTGCTGGTGCCCTTCCTCAAGCTGAGCAACAACATCCACGCCGAGATCCTGACCAAGGCGATGGGCCGCAAGGTCTCCGGCCAGGGCAGCTGGGCGGCCGGGCTCAAGGTGAGCACCGACTTCGCCAAGGCCAACGGCGTGCAGGTACTCAACATGCGGGACGGCTCCGGCCTCTCGCGCCGCGACGGCTTCGCCCCGGGCTCGATCGTCCAGCTGCTGAGCGCCGTACGCGCCAAGCCGTGGTTCAAGACCTGGTACGACGCGCTGCCCATCGCGGGCAACGCCGACCGGTTCACCGGTGGCACGCTGCGCAGCCGGATGCGCAACACCGCCGCCGCCAACAACGTGCACGCCAAGACCGGGTCGCTGACCGGCGTCACGTCGCTGTCGGGCTACGTGAACAGCGCTGAGGGCGAGCCGCTGGTGTTCTCCATCATGCTCAACCAGTACCTGTCGGGCTCGCCGAAGGACATCGAGGACAAGATCGCCATCCGGCTCGCCCAGTTCTCGCGGACCGCGCCGGTGGACGCCGTGTCGCAGCTCCGCGCGGCGGATGACAGCGCGACCGGCGACCTCGAATGCTCCTGGCTCAAGCCCGCCGCGTGCTGATGCCTTCCGCTCCGTCGGGAAGCTGACGCTTCCTGCCCCGCCTGGGAGCCGACGCCCCGCGCGCCGGCTCCCAGGTCACGCGACCCTGGCAAGCTCGACGGCCGAGATGGGACGGAAGGTGGACAGCACTGCCACCAGGTCAGCCTCGGCGATACCCGAAGCGTTGAGCATGATCAGCGCATCGCCCGACCTGGCGAAGACGGTGACCCAGCCGGACTCGGCACCGGTCCGGACCCATCGGTCTCCCGGGAGCGACTTGCATCGCAGCCGGGCTCCTAAGTTCTCGGTGACCGCCAGGCAGGAATCCCGCGGTGTTCCAGCCGCGGCGGGCCAGACCGTGACCTGGATCTCGGAGAATCCCCGCTTCGACGTGGCCGCCCGCCAGTATTCCAGCCAGGTGGACGGTTCCGGCTCCTGCTCCCCGGCTGCATTGAGATCCACGTGGACCAGCCGGTAACCCTTGATCACTGGAGCGATCAGCGGCACGCCGGACTTCTCGAAGCTGCGGATTTCAAGCCAGGCCAGGATCTGCGGCTTGTACTGCGCCGCGCCCCAGGATCCGAGGGGCACGACTACGGCCAGAGCTACCGCCCACCAGCGAGGCGACATGAACGACCACGCCGACAGGGCGAATCCGACAACACCACCGACCACGTAGACAGGGACGACAAGGCCCGGCAGCGGGCCTAAATAGTCCGGCTCCGGCACCGGCACCTGCACCGCGAGGGCACCGATGAGCAACCAGGTCCCAGTGCCCCCGACAAGACCGACCACGCCCCAGCGCGGCAACCTGGCCAGCCGCGCACCCACCGTGGCCAGGATTATCGTCAGGAGGAACACGGCCGGCGGGAGAACGGTCCCGTCGAGCTCTTCCCCCTGCGTGTACGCCCTGGTGATGGCCGTGGGGATGCCCGTCACCAACCCGACGAGGGCTGCACGCGCCAGGACAGCCTTGATCGCTAAATCCTGCATGTCCCTATTTTTCGCACAAGACGCGTAGGTGACAGAGAAGGTTTACCGAGGTCGATGGGGCAATCGTTACGATTGGGTCACCTGGTACTCCAGATATAGCGGTGTTTTTCGGGACATGACCGTTGCGGGCACACCAGAATGCGGGATCGACGCCGTATCTAGCAGCAGCGGAGGGACAGGATGCGCAGGCAACTCCAGGCACTCGTCTGCCTCGGAAGTCTGGCCGCGTTGAGCATCCCCACGCCCGCCGCCCAGGCGGCGACCACGAAGGCTCCGTGCCGGGTCGTGGCCGCCAAGCCGTCCCTGTCCGAGGGCGTGATCGTCGGCTCGGCAAGCAGGATCGGCTGCGACGCCAAAGCCACGCTCAGGGTCCGGATCGTCCGGGACGTGGCCGGTCGTCCCGATCGGACGCTGAAGAGCGGCGCCAAGCCCGTGCTGAACGGCCGGATCAGCGTCCGCGCCGGCTGCGCGGCTCCCGGGCGCTACTACGTCATGGCCATGGACTACCAGGGCAAGCCGAGCCGGTCACGGCCCGTGGCCCTGTCCTGCGAGACGCGGACGCCGGCGAAGACCGGCACCGCCTCGGCCGCCGAGGACCAGGTCGTCAGCCTCACCAACCAGGCGCGGGCCAAGAAGGGCTGCCGCCCGCTCACCCACGATCCCAAGCTCCACGCGGCGGCCGAGCGGCACTCCGCCGACATGGCCGCCCGCGACTACTTCGACCACGACTCCAAGGACGGCCGGACTCCGGGTGACCGCATATCGACGGCCGGCTTCGCGCCGGTCAGCACCTGGGGCGAGAACATCGCCATGGGCCAGCCGACGGCCGCCGCGGTCGTACGAGCCTGGCTCGACAGCCCCGGACACCGCGCCAACATCATGAACTGCTCCTTCACCCATATCGGCGTCGGCCAGTCTGCGAAGGGCCCCTACTGGACCCAGGACTTCGCCGCCCACTAGACCACAGAACCCCACCCAGCCAGGGAGCGCCGGGCCTCCACCAGGCGCGCCACCGCGCCGGTTCCCACCGCAACGCCACGGCGCTCCCATCCGGCGGGCCCGGTCGCGCCTCCCCCCGCACAGCGGACCGCGACCGGGCCCGCACCCCTTTTACGGGGAATGACTCTGTGCGAGGCAACCGACCTGTGGGGATCTCATGCACTGGCACGCGTACACGTGGGTGGGCGGCGGCGAGGAGCGGGAAAGGGAGGACGAGCGGCGGCCGGGTTCGCCGGAGTTCGCCGGTTCGCTCGTCCCGCCGATGTGTACCGGCGACTGGCTGCCCCGTCCGCCGTCCCTGACTCGCGGGCGCGGGTCAGGGGCGGTTGTCCGAGAAGCGGGCCAGGACCAGGGACTCGACGACGCCCACGACCGCGTACGCCAGGATCGACACGGCGGTGACCACCACGATGTCCGCCCACACCTCGTCATACCGGAACCCGCCGATGGCCCGCAGGATCCCGGCGCCGATCCCCTGCCCGGTCGCCAGCCATTCGGCGATGAGGGCGCCGATGATCGAGGCGGGCACGGAGATCCGCATGGAGGCGAACACCGAGGGCATCGCCGTCGGCACGGCCACCTTGCGCAGCACGGTCAGCCGCCCGCCCCCGTACGCCATGATCAGGTCGGTGGCCTGCGGCGAGGCGGAGCGCAGCCCGAAGGCGACGTTGACCAGAGCGGGGAAGAACACCACGATGCCGCCGATGACCGCGACGCCGACGAGCTCGCGGCCGAAGACGAGCGTGATCAGCGGCGTCATCACCACGAGCGGCACCGAGCGCAGCAGCATCGCGACCGGCATGAACGTCTGCTCGACGGTCCTGAACAGCACGAACGCCATCGCCACGACCACCGCCGCGACCATCCCGCTGACGAAGCCGATGGCCGCGTCCCTGATCGTGATGCCCAGGGCGGCGAAGACCGCGTCGCGATGGGCCGGGGACGAGCCGAACAGGTACTCCCAGACCTGCGGGGGACGCTTGCCCACCAGCGGGCTGATGCCGAACGCCTCCAGGGACAGCCACCAGAGGGCCACCACGATGACCACGGAGGGCAGCAGCGGGCCGACGACGCGCAACACGATGCGGCCGATCATGAGGAGGACCTCGCTCTGCCGTACGACCAGGGTGTCACCACGCGGGCGACCAGCGCGACGATCGCGTAGCCGAGGCCCGCGACCAGGCCGGCCACGAGGGCCAGCCCCCACGTGCGCGGGACCTGGAACTGCTGCTGGGAGATCATCAGGGAGACGCCGAGGCCCTGGTCGTTGCTGCCGAGGTATTCGCCGATGATCGCGCCGAGCAGCGCGCCGGGGGCAGAGATCTTCAGCCCGGCGAACGTGCTCGGCAGCGCCGCGATGACCTGGACGTGCCGCAGCTTGGCCAGACGGCCGCCACCGTACACGGCGATGAGGTCGAGGCTGGTCCGGTCGGCGGAGCGCAGCCCGAGCAGCGCGCCGATGAGCGTGGTGAAGAAGACGGAGACGGCGGCCAGGAACACCACGGCGGCCTCACCGCCGAAGACGACCAGGACGATCGGGCCGATGGCCAGCAGCGGGATGCAGTAGCTGATCACCGCGAGCTGGGTCGCCACCGCCTCCAGACGCGGGACGAGCAGGACGATCAGCGCCACTCCGATGGCCAGGCCGTTGCCCCAGAGGAAGCCCTGGAGCGCGGCGCTGACGGTGGCCGTCGTGTTCGGGCCGTAGAAGGCCCAGCCGTCGTGGCCCATCCCGGCCAGGACCGCCCACGGCGTCGGGACCGCGCCGCCGTCCGCGAAGACCGTCACGGCGAGCAGCCACCACAGGGCGATCAGGGCGACGACGCCGAGCAGGCCGTGGATCCGCTTCACGAGCCGTGCCCGAACAGCAGGTCGCTGAGGTGGTCGTGGATGGCGTGGAACTCCGGTGTACGCATCATCTCCGGCACCCGGGGACGCGGCAGGTCGATCTCCACCATCTCCACGATCCGGCCCGGGCGCGGGCTCATGACGGCCACCACGTCCGACAGGAAGATGGCCTCGCCGATGCCGTGGGTGACCATCAGCGTGGTGGCGGGCTTCTCGGTCCAGATGCGCAGGAGCTCCAGGTTGAGCCGCTGGCGGGTCATGTCGTCCAGGGCGCCGAACGGCTCGTCGAGCAGCAGCACGCTGGGCTTGACCACCAGCGCGCGGGCGATCGACACGCGCTGCCGCATGCCGCCCGACAACTCGGCGGGCCGCGCCTTCTCGAAGCCCTGCAGACCGACCAGCTTGATCAGGTCGTCGATCACGCCGGGCTCGGGCTTGATCCCCGCGACCTCCAGCGGCAGCCGGATGTTGGCCGCGACGCTGCGCCAGGCCAGCAGCGCCGAGTCCTGGAAGGCGATGCCGAGGTGGTGGCTCCTGCGGAGCTCCTCGGGGGTCTCGCCGTTCACCCGGATCTCGCCGGTGGTGGGCTTCTCGAGCCCGGCCAGGATGCGCAGCACGGTCGACTTGCCGCAGCCCGAGGGGCCGAGCAGGGACAGGAAGGAGCCCTTCGGCGTCTCCAGGTCGACGTGCTCGACAGCGGTCAGCCCGCTGCCGAACGTCTTGCTCAGCCCCGTGATGCCGATGCCGGTCATGAGAGCTTGAGGCTCGCGTCGGCCTTGTAGATCTCGTCCAGGATCGACAGGTCGAAGAGGTTCTCGGCCTTGACGGTCAGCCCGGCCTTGGCGAGGGAGGCGATGTTCTGCTCGATCAGCTCGGAGGTCATCGTGAACAGGCCGTTGGCCTTGGCGTCGGGGGTGACGACGAGCTCGTTCTGCAT
The DNA here is from genome assembly GCF_050942315.1 of Nonomuraea sp. CA-143628. Classification (NCBI taxonomy): domain Bacteria; kingdom Bacillati; phylum Actinomycetota; class Actinomycetes; order Streptosporangiales; family Streptosporangiaceae; genus Nonomuraea; species Nonomuraea sp. CA-143628. The sequence continues at coordinate 2,362,614 of NZ_CP192072.1, read as the reverse complement.
CTTGGCCTCCTCGGTCTGCTCGGCGACGTCGAGGTTCTGATCCTTGCCGTACGTCTTCGCGGCCAGCTCGGCGGCCTTGGCCGGGTCCGCGACGGCGTCCTTCCAGCCCTTGATCTCCGCCGTGAGGAACGCCTTGAGCTTGTCGCGCTCCTTGTCGATCGTCTCCTGCGTCACCGTGAACGTCTCGGCGACCAGCGGCAGGCCATGGTCGGCGAACAGCATGTGCGCCGCGTCCACCCCCTGCATCTTCAGCCGCACCGGGCCGCTGGTGACGAAGCCGACATAGCCATCGAGCTGGCCGGAGGTCAGCATCGACGGGTCGGACTGGAACGGCACCCGCGTCACGCTCGACGGGTCGATGCCGTTGGACTTGAGCAGCGCGTTCCAGACCAGCTCGTTGGAGTCCTGGACGCCGATCTTCTTACCCGCCAGGTCCTTGGGGTCCTTGATCGGGTTCTTGCCGAGGGAGACGATGGCGAAGGGGTTCTTCTGGAAGGTCGCGCCCACGATCTTGAGCGGTGCGCCCTGGAGCACGGCGGGCGCGGTGATCGTCGGCGTCGACAGGCCAATCCAGCAGCGGCCGGTGGTCAGGCCCGACTCGACCGAGGTGCCGGAGCCGCCGCCCGACAGCAGCTCCACCTGGGAGAACCCGGCGGCCTTGTAGTAGCCCTTGCTGTCGGCGAAGTACTCGCCGGCGAACTCGACGTTCTTCTTCCAGGAGAGCTGGATCTTGACCGCGCCGAAGCCGCTTCCGCCCGCGCCGGACGTCCCGCTGTCGCCACAGGCGGCCAGGCCGAGCGCCAGTCCGGCCATTCCCGTCGTCCGCAGGAACGCGCGACGGTCGAGGGTAGCCATAATTCTCCTTGGAAGAGCCGTGAACCTGCAGGTCAGGAAGCTATACACTGATTATTACCATCGTGTGACGAAAAATCGGACATCGTATGGGGCTCGCATGGGGTGCGGGGCCCGCATGTGGAAAAGCCCAGCACCGGCGCTTCGGCCCCTGTAGGTCCCTACGAGAGCGCTAGGCGAGGTCCGTAGATCCCTCCAGCGGCGGCGAGGGGCCGGTAGCGTTTTGGCTGAGATGAAACTGGACGGAATCCCCCTTTGGGACGGCACCGAATTCCGCGGCCCGGTCGAGCTGAGCTGGGAACCGGACCGGATCGGCGATGTCAGGTCGGCCGCGCAGCGGTATGACGACCTGTGCGTGCTCCCCGGCCTGGTCGACACGCACGTGCACCTGATCGGCTACGCCGGTGCGGGTCCGATGCCCGACTTCGCCACCTGGCCGCTCGTCACGACCCGCGACGAGCAGGTGCTGCACGGCGTCGCCCACGCCCAGCGGGCCATGCGCCACGGCGTGACGACCCTGCGCGACCTGGCCGGGGACGAGGCGCAGATCGCGCTGCGCCGGGCCTTCGACGCGGGCGTGCTGCCCGGCCCGCGCGTCCAGGTCCACGGCGTGGTCGGCATGACCGCCGGGCACAACGACCTGTTCGTGCCGCCGGCGATCCCGCAGCGCAAGCCCACCGCCGACGGGCCCGACGAGTGCCGCAAGCTCGTACGCACCTGGGCCCGCGCCGGTATGGACGGCATCAAGCTCACCACCAGCGGCGGCGTGCTGTCGATCGGCGACAAGAACGGCTGGCGCAACTACACGCGCGAGGAGATCAGGGCCGTCGTCGACGAGGCGCACGCGCTCGGCATGCTGGTGGCCTCCCACGCCCACTCCGAGGAGGGCATCCGCGTCGCCGTAGAGGAGCGCGTCGACTCGATCGAGCACGGCACGCTGCTGAGCGCGGATCTCGCCGAGGTGCTCGCGGCCCGCCGCACGCCCGTCGCGCCGACCCTGCTGATCAACGAGGCCATCGCCGAAGGCCGGGTCCCGGTCACCGCGGAGTCGATGGCCAAGGCCGCCGAGCTCGTGGCCACGCGCAACGTGCTGCTCGCCCAGGCGGCGGGGCTGGGTGTCCGCTTCGTCCTGGGCACCGATGCCAACGGGCACCACGTCCAGTTCGGCGACCAGCTCGCCGAGGTGGTCCACATGACCGAGATCCTGGGCATGTCCGCCACGGACGCACTGCGCGCGGCCACCTCGGACGCCGCCGACTCGATCGGCGTGCCGGTGGGCCGGATCGAGCCGGGCCTCGGGGCCGACTTCATCGTGCTGCGCGGGCGCCCGTGGGAGCGGATCGCGGACCTGGCCGTGGAGAACATCGTCGCCGTGGTCTCACGAGGACGTCTCGTCGCGGGCGAGCTACCCTGACTCGGACTGCTGCCCTGACCTGAGGGCCAGGTAGAGGTCCGTACGGTCGCGCATCGACGACATCCGCCGCCCGGTCAGCTCCTCGATCCGCTGCATGCGGTAGCGCAACGTGTTGACGTGCACATACAGCTCGTCGGCCGTCCGCTGCCAGGAGCCGCACGCCTCCAGGAAGACGTCGAGCGTGCGCAGCAGCTCGGAGCCGTGCCGCGCGTCATACTCGATGATCGGCCCGAGCAGGTGCTCCCTGAACGAGCGCCGCACGCTCACGGGCAGCTGGGCCAGCAGGAGTTCGTGGCTGTCCACGTCGGCGACCGACATGACCGACACCGGCCCCTCGCCGTAGCGGGCCGACTCCATGCCCCGCCGCGCGGACTCCAGCGCCTCGCCGAGCTGCGACACGCTGGCGGTCGCATCGCTGATCCCGACCGCCACCCGCATCCCCGGCCGGTTGGTCACCAGCGCGCGCAACTCGTCGGTCAGCGCCTGGCGCGACACCTTGCCGTTGACCAGCACAATCCCCTCGTCGGAGCGCCCGCCGACGACCAGCTGCCGCCCTCTCCTGGCCAGCGCGTACATGATCGCGGGCACGTCGTCGTCGTCCGACCCGCCGGTCCTGGCCACCACCATGGCCGTGGTCGGCAGCCCCGGATCGGCGCCGAGCAGCCGCAGGTGGGCCGAGACCTCACCGGGCGCGATCCGCTGCGTGCCCAGGAGGTCGAGCAGCGTCTGCGCCCGAGCCCGCTCGTCCCGGCGCCGCTCGGCCGCGAACGCCTCCTCGATCACCACCTCGGTGATCGCGCCGAACGACTGGTCGGGCGCGGCCAGGAGCAGCGGCAACCGGCGGCGTTCGCACGCCTTGACCAGCGCTTCCGGCAGCTCGCCCAGCACGACCAGCCCGACGATCAACCCGGCGGCGTCGCTCGTCCACAGCGCGTCGGCGAACGTCTCGCAGTCGGACGGCTGGGTGTACCAGACCCCGCTGGTCAGGACGAGGTCGCCGGGGCGCAGGTAGCGTCGCGGGTCGGGCAGATCCGTCGGATAGGCTCGCCCCACCTCCCTGCCGAGCCCGTCATGTCCGGTCACCGGCACGAGACTCAGGTCTTCGCGCGCCACCAGATCCGCCAGCCTCATGAATGTGATGTTATGCCAGGTCATCGGGCGAGAGTTCGGAGGTTCGCACGATACCGTGGCCGGTGTCTTGTCAGGTTTACTCGATCACATGCGTCCCAAAGCCGAACTCCATCTGCACATCGAAGGCACCCTCGAACCCGAGCTCGTCGTCGAGCTGGCCAGGCGCAACGGGATCGACCTGCCGACCTTCGACGCGGAGGCCATCAGGGCGCGCTACGACTTCGCCGATCTCCAGTCGTTCCTGGACATCTACTACGAGAACATGGCGGTTCTCCGCACCGACCGGGACTTCTACGACCTCGCCACCGCCTACCTTGGGCGGGCCCAGGCGCAGGGCGTACGGCATGCCGAGATCTTCTTCGACCCGCAGGCGCATCTGATCAGGGGCGTGTCGCTGGAGGCGGTGTTCGGCGGGCTGTCGGCCGCACTCAAGGACAGCGACGTCTCAGCGGCCCTGATCATGTGCTTCCTGCGTGACCGGGGTGCCGAGGAGGCCGAGCAGGTGCTGCGGGCCGCGTTGCCGTACCGGGACCACTTCATCGGCGTCGGGCTGGACTCGGCGGAGGTCGGTCATCCGCCGGCGCTGTTCCGCCGGGTGTTCGACATGGCGGCCGCGGAGGGCCTGCGCCGGGTCGCGCACGCTGGCGAGGAGGGCGGCCCCGACTACGTGTGGGAGGCCCTGGACGTGCTCAAGGTGGAGCGGGTGGACCACGGCATCCGCGCCATGGAGGACCCCTCGCTGGTCGCCCGCCTGCGGGAGGAGCGGATCCCGCTGACGGTGTGCCCGCTGTCGAACGTCCGGCTGCGCACGGTACCGTCGCTGCGGGACCACATCCTGCCCGCGATGCTGGACGAGGGCCTGATGGTGACGGTCAACTCCGATGATCCGGCGTACTTCGGCGGGTATGTCGAGGACAACTACCGGGCGCTGCGCGACGAGCTGGGCATGACGGACGCGCAACTGGACCAGATCGCCCGCAACTCCTTCGAGGCGTCGTTCATCGAGGTGCCGTCAGCCGGTCAATAGGGCGTGTCGGGGCTTCCGTCAGCCGGTCAATGAGGCGTGGAGCGTCCGGAGGAGCCGGTTGAGTTCGGCCTGATCCTCCGGCTCCAGGCCGTCGAGGAATTCGCGTTCGATCGCGGTGGCGGCCGTGGCGAGGGCGTCCGCGGCGGCCCGCCCTTCCTCGGTGAGCCCGATGACCCGTCGCCGCCGATCCGCGGCGTCGACCTGCCGGTCCACCAGCCCGCGAGCGACCAGGCCGTCCACAATGGGCACGGCGTTGCGGGGATCGACCGCGATGAACCGGGCCAGGGCCTGCTGCCCCAGCGCCCCGTACTCCCGAAGCGCGAGCAGGACCCCGTGCTGGTGCGGCGTCAGGTTGTGGCTGCGCAGCATGCCGACCCAACTGCGCCCGGCCAGCGTCCCGAGCCGGGCGAGCAGGTATCCCGTCCCTCTCTCGAACGGCAGGTCTTCCATGAGGAGAGCGTAGCCCACACTAGACATGAATCATGATAGACATGATCCATGTCTAATCCTGTGCGACCCACCTATCTCGTCACCGGCGCGACCAGCGGCATCGGTGAGGCGATCGCCACGCGACTCGCCGGCGACGGCGCGCACGTCCTGATCGGCGCGCGAACAGTGGCGAGCGGTCACGCGGCCGCGGCCCGCTTACGGTCCCGCGCCCCGGACGCCCGGCTCGACGTCGTGACCGCCGACCTGTCCGAGATGGCGCAGGTACGGTCACTGGCCGGGCAAGTGCGGCAGCACACCGCCCGGCTCGACGGGCTCATACTCAACGCCGCCGAGGTACGGAGCCGGCGCGAGCTCACCAGCGAAGGATTCGAGGTCACCTTCGCCACCAACCATCTGTCGGGATTCCTGCTCGCCCACCTGCTGCTGCCATCGCTGATGGACGCCGCGCCCGCCAGGATCGTGGCACTGACCTCGTCGAACCACGCCCACGTCAAGCGGCTGGACCTGGACGCCCTGGAAACCGGCCACGTCCAGAGTTACTCGACGACGAAGCTGCTCAACATCCTGTTCGTGACGGAGTTCGCCCGGCGCGCGGGGAAGAACGTGGTGACCGCGAACGCCGCCGACCCCGGGTTCGTCCGCACCAATCTGGGGCGCCATGCCACCGGGGCGTTCGGCCTCTTCCTCAAGGCGACGCGCCCGTTCCAGGACGCACCTGAGAAGGCCGCGGCCACCGCGCTCCACCTCGCCACCTCACCCGAGGTCGCCTCGACCAGCGGCGGCTACTTCGCCAAGAGCCGCCCGGGGAAGCCGAGCGGCCTCTCCCAAGATCCGGTCATCGCCGGCCGGCTGTGGGACCTCAGCGCCAAGCTCCTGATCCACAAGGGCCTCGCCGCGCCGGACGAGCTGATGTGAGCAGGGGACCCGAAACCGCCGGGGCGGATGACGGCGCAGGATGGGTTGACTCTAGGTTCGGAAGGAGAAGGAAGGACATCCGGTGAACACATCCTTGGCCGACTACCTCGACAGCCTCTACCAGCTGGGCCGCGACCATGACGCGCCCCTGGCCGACCGGCTGCTGCGGCTGCGCAACATGACCCCGGGCGCGGCGGGCCTCGTCGCGCTGCTGATCCGCGTCCAGGGGAGCCGGCGGGTGCTGGAGATCGGTACGTCCAACGGCTATTCGGCGATCTGGTTCGGCGACGCCCTACGGGACACCGGGGGGCATCTGGAGACAGTGGAGATCGACGCCTCAAGGGTCGCCCAGGCGCGGGCCAACATCGCGGCGGCCGAGGTGGCCGACCACGTGACCGTGATCCACGCGGATGGCGGGGAGGTGCTGGCGGCCAGCCCGGACGGGTCGGTCGACCTGGTGGTGCTCGACGCGGAACGGCCCGCGTACGTGGGTTACTGGCCGCAGTTGCAGCGGGTGCTCACCCCTCGGGGTGTCGTCGCGGTGGACAACGCGCTCAGCCATCAGGAGCAGGTGGCGGCCTTTCGTGACCTGGTGACGGCGGACGGGCGGTTCGCCGTACAGCTGCACGAGGTCGGCGACGGGGTGCTCACGGTGGTGCGGCTGTAGCAGGCCGTGGCGCCTTGACCAGGCTATTTACCAGGCTACTTCTGTACGGGTTTCGGCGCGTGGGACGCCAGGTCGAGGATCTCGTCGACCGACCACTGGTCGTAGGCGTGCTCGCCGTACTTGGCGGCGAGCACCCGGCCGTCCCGCCCGATCAGGAAGTCGGCGGGCAGGCCCAACCGGCCGCCATGCGGCTTGGCCGCCGGGGCGCGTTCGCGACCCCGCAGGACCCGCCACGTGGTCACGGCGACCACGCGGAGGATCGTCCCCCACACGCGCGGGTCGAGCAGCGAGCGGGCCGCCGACTCCACGCCGAACTCGACGTACAGCAGCTTGCCCGGGTCGGCGATCACCGGGAAGGGCAGATCGGGCGTGTGCTCGGCCAGCTCTTCGGCGGGTGAGTGGAAGACCACGACCTCGCGGACGCCCGCCGCCTCGATCTCGTCGTGCCTGCGCACGATGGACCGCAGATGCAGGTTGCAGACCGGACACCCGGCGAACCGACGGAACTGCAGATGGACCAGCCGCTCCGGGTCAGGGATGGCGACCGCCTCACCGGACACCGCGCTCAGCTCTCTGGCATCGACGACACGCATCTGAACCCCCTATAGGCGTACGGGATACGCTTACGATGATAGGCGTATGCCGTACGCTGTCAACTGTCATGCCGCGACCCCGTTCACTCACTCCCGACCAGCTGGCCACGGCCGCCCTCGCCGTCATCGACCGCGACGGCCTGGCCGGGCTGTCGATGCGCGCGGTCGCGCAGGAGATCGGCATGAGCACCATGGGTCTCTACCGCTACGTCGACGACCGTGGCGAGCTCGAACAACTCGTCATCGACCGCGTTCTCGACAACGTCGACACGATGCCGCCCGACAAGAGTCGACCCTGGCGCGAGCGGATCGAGATCATGGTCGAGCGGCTGCGCGTCGTCGTGGGCTCCCACCCGTGGCTCGTGCTGCTGATCGTCGCCCATCGGCACCGGTCGGTGGCCATACTGCGCTGGTCAGAGCCGTTGGCGGCCATCCTCGCCGAGGCCGGGCTGGACGGGCGCGAGCGGGTGGTCGCGCTGCGCTCCCTGCTCGCGTACGTGGTGGGGGCGATCCAGATCGAACAGCTCGGACCGCTGGCCGGAGCGGGCACCCAGGTCATCGCAGACCGGGCCGAGCTCCCCTACCTGTCCGAGACCGCCGGGCATGCCCACGACGTCACCACGGACGAGGAGTTCCACGGCGGGCTCGCCCTCCTGCTGCGAGGCATAGGCGCGGGCACGGACACGCGCTGAAGCTGGGGCACGGCACGGACACGCGCTAAGTCGGCGGCGCGGGAAGCGACCGGCGTCCCTCGCGCGCGAGTGTCGTCACGAGCAGAAGCACGAGCACCGCGGCGATGACGGTGAGCCCGGCGGCCACCCCCACACTGGGCGCGGCGAACACGGTGAGGACCACGAGCACCGCCGCCACGCCGATCGCCTCCGGCCGCACGACGGTCCTGCTCACCAGGGGGGCATGCAGAGTCCACAGCAGGACGAGCATGACGACGACCGGGATGGCGACCGAGGCCACCACCGCCCGCGCATCCGCCGCGATGTGGTGCTCCCCCTCCCCTGCCGACGCCACCGCGACCTCAAGCCCAGCGCCGAGCGCGGCGAGCGCCGCGAAGATCAGGTAGTGCCCGTATCCCCAGACGAAGGACTGTTCCCGTCGCTCCTCAAGCCCGTCGCCGGCCGGCTCGGAGAAGTAGATCCACCACAGCGCGAAAAGGATGACCAGGCCGGTCATCGCGATGACGACGAGATCGACGCTCAGCCCGTGGGCGACCGCGCCCTGCACCGCGTTCGTCGCCGCGAGCACGCTCTCGCCGAGCAGAATGATGGTGAACAGCCCGTAGCGCTCGGCGATGTGGTGCGGGTGCCAGCTCGTCGAGCCCGTACGCTCCGCGATCGGCGGCACCGAGAGGTCGAGGACCGCGCACACGATGAACAACCAGACCGGCCCGCCCCCCGGTAGCGCGAGCTTGGACACCCAGAGCACTTGAACGAACGAGATGCCGATCGCGTAGCGCAGCGCCGTCGCCCGTCCCTCGGGGTGCGCGACCGCCGCGCGCAGCCACAGGCTCACGAGCCCAACGCGCATGACGAGGTAGCCGATCGTCACGACGGTGAAGTCGCCCTCGAACGCCGCGGGCACCCCGGCCGCGAGCACCAGCACGCCGGCCATCTGCAGGAGCGTCATGACGCGGTACGGAACGTCGTCGGTGTCGTACGCGGAGGCGAACCAGGTGAAGTTCATCCACGCCCACCAGATGGCGAAGAAGACCATGAGGAAGGGCCCGACCGCTTCGAGGCCGTGCCCCTGCTCGGTGGCGTGGGCGAGCCGGCCCACGATCTGGGACACCGCGGCGACGAAGGTGAGATCGAAGAGCAGCTCGAGCGGGCTCGAGACACGATGCGGCTCGGTCAGGTCGCGAGCGGCCATGCGGGTCCGGAGCGGCGACATGTGCCTACCCTATTGACCTGCGCCTGCCTTGTTGACCGGCGGCTGCCGGTCCCCGGCGAGTGGGGACCGGCAGCGGGACTACTTGAGCCAGAGCATGTAACCGGTGGGCACGTCGGTGCACTTGTACGCGTTGAAGTTCTCGCGCACGTACTGCTGACCCGCGTCGACGCAGGCCCGCATGCTGCCGTAGACCCCGTAGGGCTGCCAGCTGGCCGCCTGGGCCGGCAGGCCGAGCCCCAGGACCGCCAGGACGGCGATTCCCGCGCCCGCTACCGCTGTCCGTACACGCATTCTTGACTCCCTTTCACCACTGGGGCAATGCACAGAGATCATCGCAGTGGCGAACGAGCCGGGTGAGCGGCAAGACATATCAAGTGATCTAGTCAATATCAGCAGCTATCGCCCTTGCAGACGACCGTTCCCGCATGACACAAAGGAAGGTCCGGCGGTTGCGTTAGATCGTGGCCCAGAGCGCCCAGAACGGGCTGTCCCACAGGCAGTCCCAGTATTCGCCGTCTCCGGAGTACCTTTTGCCCGCCTTCTCGCACTCCTTGAGGGTCCTGTGGGTGCTGATGATGTGGGCCTTCTTGGTCGTGGCGACATCCGCGCTCGCGGACACGCTGGTGCAGAGTGTCGCCGCCATCGTCAGGGCGGCCGCTGAGACCACCACGCTCATGACCTTGTTCCGCATGGAGCACCTGCTCTCGCTCGGTTACCAGAAGAGCGTCGCAGGGAAGGCTTCCGTATCTCTTCTCAAGAACTTCCGGCAAAGCACAGGCCGAGCCACACACTCGTCCGCCTCACTGATGCGCGAAGGCCAGCGCGCTTTCCTGCTTGGCGTCGACCACGCCCGCCCTCCCGCTTCCGGCCGTGCTCGCTCAGCGCGAACGAGTGACGGCGGCCAAGGCGGCGACAGCCAGTGGGAAGAGGGCGACCTCGCCGGCCGAGGAGAAGCCACGCCCCAATGGCCCAATGGTCGTTGGCCGTCGCGTCCGGGTGGATGGGAAGAGGGCGACCTCGCCGGCCGAGGAGAAGCCACGCCCCAATGGCCCAATGGTCGTTGGCCGTCGCGTCCGGGTGGATGCGATGAACCCCTTTGGGGGTACCGAACTCGGTACGTGTCGCCCGACACACGCGAGGGACGTCATCGGCTCGGCCAGGATGAAGGCCCAAACAGCCGCACCTCGCGACAGCGCGAGGGCGCAGCCCTCGCCTCGGGCAAACGCCCGAGCGTAGCGAGGACCACGCCCTTGTGGGGGTGTGGGGGGCGCCGAGCCCCCCACAAAACACAGCCCGAGCCATTGGGCGAAGCCCCCGAAACGAGGACCTCGCCTGTAGCCCCAAAGAAAGCACAGCCCGAGCGTAGCGAGGCCCTTTGGTTATGCCTTGAGCCAGCTCATCATCGGGCGCAGCTTGGCGCCGGTCTTCTCGATCGGGTTCTCGGCCAGCTCCTCGCGGTGCCGCGTGAACTCCTTCTGGCCGCCGTCGAACTCCTCCACCAACTGCCGGGCGAACGTGCCGTCCTGGATCTCGCCCAGGATCCGGCGCATCTCGGCGCGGGTCTCGTCGGTGATGACACGCGGGCCACGGGTGTAGCCGCCGTACTCCGCCGTGTCCGACACCGACCAGTACATCTTCGAGATGCCGCCCTCGTACATGAGGTCGACGATCAGCTTCATCTCGTGCAGGCACTCGAAGTAGGCCACCTCAGGCTGGTAGCCCGCCTCGATCAGCGTCTCGAACCCGGCCTTGATCAGCTCCGACACGCCACCGCACAGCACGGCCTGCTCACCGAACAGGTCGGTCTCGGTCTCCTCGGTGAACGTGGTGCGCAGCGCCCCGGCCCGGGTGCCACCGATGCCCTTGGCATACGACAGGGCGAGGTCGAGCGCCTTGCCCGAGGCGTCCTTCTCCACCGCCACCAGCACCGGCACACCGCGCCCGGCCTCGAACTGGCGGCGCACCAGGTGACCCGGACCCTTGGGGGCGACCATGCAGACGTCGACGCCCTCGGGAGCCTCGATGAGGCCGTAGCGGATGTTCAGGCCGTGGCCGAAGAACAGCGCGTCGCCCTCGACCAGGTTCGGCGCGACGTGCTCGGCGTACAGGTGGCGCTGGATGTGGTCCGGCGCCAGGATCATCGTGAGGTTCGCCTCCTCGACCGCCTCCGAAGGCGTCAGGACGCGCAGGCCGTCGTTCTCGGCCTTCTCCCGGCTCTTGGAGCCCTCCGGCAGGCCGACGCGCACGTCGACACCCGAGTCACGCAGGGAGAGCGCGTGGGCGTGGCCCTGGCTGCCGTACCCCAGCACGGCCACGTGACGCCCCTGGATGATCGAGAGGTCGGCCTGGTCGTCGTAGTAAATCTCGGTCACTTGCATAAACCTTTCAGGCGGTACGGTCCAGTGCCCTGAGGGACCGGTCGGTGATGGAACGGGCGCCGCGGCCGATGGCCACCATGCCCGATTGGACGAGCTCCTTGATCCCGAACGGTTCGAGTACCTTGACGAAGGCCTCGAGCTTGTCCGGAGTTCCGGTGACCTCGATGGTCACGGCGTCGGCCGCCACGTCGATGCAGCGGGCGCGGAAGAGCTGGACGAGCTCCAGCACGTGCGAGCGGCTGTCGGCGTCGGCCTTGACCTTGACCAGCATGAGCTCGCGCTGCACGGACTGGCCCGGGTCGAGCTCGACGATCTTGAGCACGTTCACCAGCTTGTTGAGCTGCTTGGTGACCTGCTCCAGTGGCAGCTCCTCGACGCTCACGACGATGGTCATGCGTGAGATGTCGTCGTGCTCGGTCTGCCCGACGGCCAGCGAGTCGATGTTGAAGCCACGCCTGCTGAACAGCGCGGACACGCGCGCGAGCACGCCCGGCTTGTTCTCGACAAGCACAGAAAGCGTATGCCTGGTCATTCTTCGCTCTCCCACTTCGGCGCCATGTCACGGGCGATCTTGATGCTGTCGTTGCTCGTGCCCGCCGCGACCATCGGCCAGACCATCGCGTCCTGGTGGACCACGAAGTCGACCACGACGGGCACGTCGTTGATCTCCATGGCCTTCTTGATGGTCGCGTCGACGTCTTCCGGCCGCTCGCACCGCAGCCCGACACAACCATAGGCCTCCGCCAGTTTGACGAAGTCGGGGATCCGGCGTGTCGTCTGGAGGTCGGAGTTGGAGTAGCGCTGGTCGTAGAAGAGCGTCTGCCATTGGCGGATCATGCCGAGGTTACCGTTGTTGATGATCGCGATCTTGACCGGCACGCCCTCGACGGCGCACGTGGCGAGCTCCTGGTTGGTCATCTGGAAGCAGCCGTCGCCGTCGATGGCCCACACGGTGCTCTCCGGCCGCCCCATCTTGGCGCCCATGGCGGCCGGGACGGCGAAGCCCATCGTGCCGAGGCCGCCGGAGTTGATGAACGTGCCCGGGTTCTCGTAGTCGATGAACTGCGAGGCCCACATCTGGTGCTGCCCCACGCCCGCCACGTAGTAGGTGTCGGGCCCGGCGATGGCGCTGAGCCGCTGCATGACGTACTGGGGGGCCAGCGACCCGTCCTCGAACTCGTCGTAGCCGAGCGGGTAGGTCTCCTTCATGCCGTTGAGCAGCTTCCACCAGTCGGCGTAGTCACCCTCCTGCCCGGCGGCCTCGATGACGGCGAGCAGGTCGGTGATGACCTCCTTGCAGTCGCCCACGATCGGCACGTCGGCGTGACGGTTCTTGGAGATCTCCGCCGGGTCGATGTCGGCGTGCACGACCTTGGCGTTCGGCGCGAACGTCGAGAGCTGGCCGGTCACCCGGTCGTCGAAGCGCACGCCCAGGCCGATGAGCAGGTCGGACTTCTGCAGTGCGCCGACGGCCGTGACACTGCCGTGCATGCCCGGCATGCCCATGTGCTGGGGATGGCTGTCGGGGAACGTGCCGCGCGCCATCAACGTGGTGACGACCGGGATGTTGGTGAGCTCGGCCAGCTGGAGCAGCTCGGGCGCGGCGCCTGCCTTGTGCACTCCGCCGCCCACGTAGAGCACCGGGCGCTTGGCCTCGGCGATCAGCTTCGCGGCCTCGCGGATCTGCTTGGAGTGCGGCCTGGTCACCGGGCGGTAGCCGGGCAGCTGCATGGTCGGCGGCCAGCTGAACGTGGCGTCGGCCTGCAGCGCGTCCTTGGAGATGTCGACCAGCACCGGACCGGGACGGCCCGTGGAGGCGATGTGGAAGGCCTCCACGATCGTGCGGGGGATGTCCTGCGGATCGGTGACCAGGAAGTTGTGCTTGGTGATCGGCATGGTGATGCCGGAGATGTCGGCTTCCTGGAAGGCGTCCGTGCCGATCGCCCCGCTGGCCACCTGGCCGGTGATCGCCACGATCGGCACCGAGTCCATGTAGGCGTCGGCGATGGGCGTGACCAGGTTCGTCGCACCCGGTCCGCTGGTCGCCATGCAGACCCCGACCCGGCCCGTGGCCTGCGCGTATCCCTCGGCCGCGTGGCCCGCGCCCTGCTCGTGCCGTACGAGCACGTGCCGGACCTTGGTCGAGTCGTACAGGGGATCGTAGGCGGGCAGGATGGCGCCGCCGGGGATCCCGAACACAGTGTCGACTCCCACGTGCTCCAGCGCCCTGACCAGGGCCTGTGCACCTGTCATCCGTTCGGTCATCGGCTCGTTCCTTGCGTGGCTACACCTTAAGGACATAAAAAATGCCCCATCCACCCGAGGGTGGTAGTGGGGCGGCGCGCAGGCGGTAGTGCTTCGCTATCGGCCTGCGCGCCGGCGAAGTACTACGAGAATCTCACTGCGAAGCATGGCCACACCTTAGCCCCTGTGCGGGCCCTGATGTCAACTTCTTGGGACAGATGTCTCAAACCGTGAGACTGGTCCTCATCAGTGAGTCCACTCCGCGAGCCGCCATCGGGCGTGCAACCAGGAAACCCTGGCCCCTGGTGCAGCCCATTTCCCGCAGGAGTTCGAGCTGCTCGGGGCGTTCGATGCCCTCGGCCACCACGATGAGGCCCAGGTCGTGGCCGAGCCGGACGATCGTGCGGGTGAGCAGGGTCAGGGTCTCGTCGCGGCCCAGCCCGGACACGAACGACGGGTCGATCTTGATCATGTCGACCGGGAGCTGCCTGAGGAAGGCCAGCGAGGCGTAGCCGGTGCCGAAGTCGTCGATGGCCAGGCGTACGCCCAGGGCGCGCAGCTCGGACAGCCGCTTGACCGTCTCCTCGGCGTCCTCGACGAGCATCTCCTCGATCACCTCAAGGGTGAGGGCGGAGGCGGGCAGCCCACTCTCGGCGAGCGCCTCCTCGACCGTCTCGACGAAGCGCGGCGCGGTGATCTGGCGGGCCGACAGGTTGAGCGACAGCCCGATGTCCCAGGAGGAGGCCCGCCAGGCGGCCACCTCGCGGCACGCCTCGTGCAGGATCCACTCGCCCAGCGGCACGATCAGGCCGGTGTCCTCGGCCGGGCCGAGGAACTGGTCCGGCGGGACGAACTCCGAGCCGCGCCACCACCGCACCAGCGCCTCCACCGCGGTCACCCGGGAGGTGGCCAGGTCGACGACCGGCTGGTATTCGATGGCGAACTGGTGCTCGATCAGCGCCCGCTGCAGGTCGGCCGCCAGCTCCAGCCTGCGTACCACGTCGGCGTGCATCTGCGCGGCGAACACCTCCACCCGGCGCCCGCCCAGCTCCTTGGCCCTGGCCATGGCCACGTCGGCGTTGCGGATGAGATCGCCGGAGGGCATGTCCTCCTCGACGAAGGCCACCCCCACGCTCGCGGTCAGCGCCACGTCGCGGTCGGCCACCCGGAACGGCTCCTGCGAGACCGCCCTGACCAACCGCTCGGCCAGGTCGACCGCCAGTTGCGCCTCACCGCCGGTCTCCAGCAGCACCGCGAACTCGTCGCCGCCCCACCGGGCGAGCGTGTCGTCGGGGCGTACGGCCCCGCGCAGCCTGCGCGCGGCCTGCCCGAGCAGGTAGTCGCCGCTGGCATGGCCGACGGAGTCGTTGACCGAGGTGAACCCGTCAAGGTCGAGGAAGATCACCGCCACGTGGCCGGACATCCGGCCGGACAGCACCTCGCGCGTGCGCTCCTCGAAGTAGGAGCGGTTGGGCAGCCCGGTGACGCCGTCGTGGAAGGTCAGGTGAGCGACCTGGTTGCGCAGGGCCTCCTCGTCGCTCACGTCCCGGGTGGTCACCAGCAGCTGGTCCTCACCGCCCACGTGGCGGGTGGCGACGGACTCGGTGGGCCGCCAGGTGCCGTCGGCCGCGCGCACGCGGCAGGCGATCAGACAGGCGCCGGACGTGGCGCCCTCGTCGTCGAGGCCCATCGCGTTCAGCGCGGCCTGGATGCCGGGGACGTCTTCGGGGTGGATGTAGTCGAAGATCGACCCGCCGACGAGATCCTCGGGGCGGTAGCCGTAGGTCACCTGCATCCCGGCGCCGATCTCGTACATGAGGCCGTCGTAGTCGCAGATGAACACCACGTCGCCGGTGCTCTCGGCCAGCTCCCGGAGCTGCCGGTCGCCGAGCGAGACCTTCCTGCGCAGCCGGACGTTGGCGGCGGCGAGCACGAACAGGCGTACGACCAGCAGCAGGACCACCGAGGCGATGAGCACGACGACGCCGGTGACCGGCGTCTGCGGCTGGCCGCCCACCAGGTGCACGAGCAGCGTGCAGGTCGCGACCGCGACCAGCGCCATCGGCACCGTCGCGATCAGGTTGCCGATACCGCTGCCGCTCGCGCGGGTCTGCGGCTCGGCGGGGCGCGGCCCCCAGGGCACGGCGGCCAGGAGCAGGAACGCCACGGGCGCGATCATGATGCTCCACGTCGGCGGCACACCGCCGGTGAGGCGCGCGGTCGCGGTCGCCACCCCGGCGACCGAGATGGTGGCGAGCACGCCGGTGCCGGCGAGCCCGAGGGGCCAGGCCGCGGTCCTGCTGGTGATCACGGAGGGGATCACGGCGCAGGTCACCAGCAGCGCGATCATCGGTGGCACCATGGCGAAGGTGAACATCGCCGGGTCGGCGGCCTCGGCGTAGACCTGCCGCAGCGCCACCACCCAGGCGATCACGAAGAGTGAGGCGGCGCACAGGTAGGCGCCGGTGACGTGGCGCAGCACCACGGCGGCGGGCAGCCTGCGCCGGGCCGCGATGAGGACGCCGCCCGCGGTGAGCACCACGCCGAGCAGCACGAGCAGGTCCGCGAAACTCACCGCGACGCTGGAGGTGTCGGCGATCGGACGCACCCCGACCCCGGCGGCCCAGACGATGGCGCCACTGCCCATCCAGCGGGCGCCCATCGCGGTCGAGCGGTGCTCGTCCAGTTTGACCGAGGCGACGAGCAGGGAGATTGCGGCGAGCAGCGCCGCGAGGAGTCCGGAGATCGCGCCGGTGAGCAGAGCCGGGCCGCCCGCAAGGAGCGCAGCCGCGAACCCCGCCGCACCGAACGCCGCCGCGGCGGTCAGCGGTGCCCGTGGATCACGCCAGCGGATCACAGTCGTTAGCCCATCCCGTCTCGAACACTGTCCAGTGATCGCCGAAGTCCGGTCGATCACATCGCCAGTGTGTGCGTTTGCGGGTGTGCGGGTGGTGACAACAGCGATGTCGTCACCGATCTGATAACCACACAGACCAATTGCCCCGAAGATTCACTTGACAGTGAGTCAGGAATCCTCAGTTAGAGGCAACCGTACGCACCGAAGGTCACGGGCCAGCCACGTTCCGGAATCCTCTCAATACGTGTCGGTGATGATGTTGTTCAGCTGCTCACCGGACAGGTAGCGGAGGAGCTGCGAGCGCATCAGGCGCAGCATGCGCCGCCCGGACGCGGGGGTGCTGCCCGCGATGTGCGGGGTGATCAGCAAGCCGGGCGCGCTCCACAGGGGATGGCCCGCCGGAAGGGGTTCGGGGGCGGTCACGTCCAGGGCCGCCCGCAGCCGGCCGGTCTTCAGCTCCGCGACGAGGGCGTCGGTGTCGACGACGCCGCCGCGCGCCGCGTTGACCAGCACCGCGCCGTCCTTCATCCGGGCCAGGAACCCGGCGTCGACCATCCCGGCGGTCTCCGGCGTGGCGGGCACGAGCAACACCACGACGTCGGCGTCCGGCAGCAGCGCGGGCAGCTCGTCCAGGGGGTGCACGCCGTCACGCGCGCTCCTGGCCACCCGGACGACCTCGACCTCGAAGCCGCCGAGCCGCCGCTCCAGCGCCGCGCCGATGGAGCCGTAGCCCACGATCAGCACGGTGGAATCGGCCAGTACGTCCGTATGGTGGTAGGTCCACTCCCCCTGACGCTGCGCGTCGACGAACCCCGGGAACTCCCGCAGCACCGCGATCATCGCGCCCACCGCCCACTCGGCGGTCCCGGCGTCGTGCACGCCGCGCGCGTTGCACAGCACCGCGCCGTCCGGCATGTGGGGCCGGTACGGTTCCACGCCCGCGCTCACGGTCTGTACGAGACGCAGCGAGGTCATCGCGGCCAGCAGGCCCGGCACGTCCGGAACGGTGATCAGCGGCGGGATCCACACCTCCACCTGACCTACGCCATCGGGAACTGGCCCCGTACCGTCATAAATATCGCATTCCACCCCGGGCAGATCGGTCAAAACCCCGGCAACGGCATCAGACGGGACCCAGATCTTCATGCCGAGAACCTTACGGCCAGGGAGGAAGTATGGAACACATGGGAAAGCTCATGACTCTGATGCTGCTCGCTATGTTGACCGCCTGCTCCAGCGCCGGAGGGGCGGTGCCGGACGCGGCCGTCGCCGCCGCGCCGCCGCCCGGTGAGCCGAAGACGGTGGCGCGTGATCTGGCGGTGCCGTGGGGGATCGCCTTCGTCCCCGGCGGCGACGCGCTGGTGACCGAGCGCGACACGGCCAGACTGCTGCGCGTGACGCGGGCCGGCAAGGTCACCGAGGTGGGCCGCATCGCCGGGGTCACCCCCGATGGCGAGGGCGGGCTGATGGGCGTGGCGGTCAAGGGGGATCAGGTCTTCGTCTACTTCACCGCCGCCGACGACAACCGGATCGTCCGCTACCGGTTCACCGGCGACACCGTGTCCGACCCGAAGGTGTCCGACCCGAAAGTAATCTTGCGGGGCATCCCCAAGGGCGCCATCCACAACGGCGGCCGGCTGGCGTTCGGGCCCGACGGCTTCCTGTACGCCACCACGGGCGAGACGGGCGACCGGCAGCTCGCCCAGCGGCGCGACTCCCTCGGCGGCAAGATCCTGCGCATGACGGTGGACGGCGCCCCCGCGCCCGGCAACCCGTTCGGCACGCTGGTCTACAGCCTCGGCCACCGCAACGTCCAGGGCCTGGCCTGGGACCCGGCGGGCCGGTTGTACGCCTCGGAGTTCGGCCAGAACGCCTTCGACGAGGTCAACCTCATCAAGCCGGGCGCCAACTACGGCTGGCCCGAGGTGGAGGGCAAGGGCGACGACCCGAGGTTCGTCAACCCGATCATCACCTGGCCCACGTCGGAGGCCTCACCGTCCGGCGCGGCCTACGCGGCGGGCTCCCTCTGGGTGGCCGCGCTGCGCGGGGAGCGCCTGTGGCAGATCCCCCTCGGTCAGGACGGCTCGGCCGGGGCGCCGGTCGCCCACTTCACCGACACGTACGGCCGGCTCCGCGGCCTGGCCACGGCTCCTGACGGCATGCTGTGGCTGTCCACCAGCAACAAGGACGGCCGTGGTGACCCCAGGGACGGCGACGACCGCATCCTGTCCGTGAACCCAAGCCGCTCCTAGCCGCCAGGCTCCCACGACGAACCGCCTTCATCCGCTCCCCCGAAGGGGGTTTCCCCCCAAAAGGACACCAGCCACGACGGTCGTGTCACGAACCACCGAGGGACCTAGTTACCAGCGACGCACGTGGTCTGTGCCTGCGGCCGGTACTTCGTGGACAGCTTCTTGTCCCGCTTGACTTCCTTGCCGTCCTTGACGAACACGCGGGTCACGTCGATCGTGAACCCCTGCTCCCCGACCGTGGCCATGCACCCGGGGGCGGTGCTGGTCTCACGACGGAACGGGGTGAAGTCCCGCTTCTCCGACTCGACAGCGTCGATCTTGTCGTACCGCTTGGTGCTCCACAGCTGCACGGAGACCGAGGTCCCGGTCGACACCGTCTTGATCAGCACGCCGAAGTCGGAGTCGTTGCGCCACTTGAGGTCCAGGTCCGGGTACAGCAGGGCGGCGTCACGACCGGCCGGGTAGCGGGCGGCGTGGTAGTCCATCGCCGTGTGCGAGACGTCGTCGAACCCGCCGAAGAAGGCCGCGTTGTACATCGTGGTGGCGAACTGCGAGACCCCGCCGCCGACGATGGGCACCATCCGGCCGCCGACGATCTGCCCCGCCTGGACGTAGCCGCCCTCGACGGTGCGCTCGCCCACGACCTCGTTGAGCGAGAACGTCTCCCCCGGCTTCACCAGGTAGCCGTCGACCTGGGCCGCCATCCGCTGGATGTTCGTCACGCGGGGCAGGCAGCAGTCGAAGGTCGTGGTGAACTCGGCGACGTTCGTCTTGATGCCGAGCCCCGTCACCTCTTCGGTGGTCACCTTCGGCGGGACCACCGACAGGGTCACGGGGATGATCCGCGCGCCGTTGCCGCTGACCACCTTGGCCACGTCGCGGGCCAGCTGTTTGGCGTCGATCCCCCTGCCACGGCGTGCGGGGACCAGCACCGGCTTGCCGTTGACGATCTGGTAGGTGGCGTCCTGCGGCGCCTGCGCCGCGTCGACGAGCTTGCTCTCCACCGAGGAGAGCGCCGCCGCGGCGTTGAACTGCGGGGTCAGGCCGCCCTCGTCGTCGGAGACGAAGGTCAGGTTGGCGGCGATCACGGCCGGGAGCAGCTGGGCCTGCTTGGCGCCGAGCTTCAGCGTGAGAGGCGCGGCGACGGCCCGCTTGGCGGCGGCCTCGGCCTGCTTGAGGGCGGTCGGCGTGGTGTCGGGCTTGGCGGGCCTGAGGGTGAGGACGGCGGAGTCGCGACCGCGCAGGAAGGCGTCGGTGATCACGCGGACGGCGTCGGGCCGGTCGATCACCACGCCGTCGCGCGGCTCCGACGACACCGGCTGCCCGTTCTTGAAGGCCACCCGGCCGTCGCGCGGCTTCTTGTCGTAGGTCTCCGCCAGGCCCTCGACGGTCCTGGACAGCTGGGAGGCGTCGATGGTCATCTTCGGCTGGAGCTCGGTGGTGCCGGTGAGCCCCTTCCACACCTCGACCGGGCCGGGGAAGCCGCTGGGCGCCTGCCCGATCGTGCTCACCACGTCGAGCTCAAGGCCGGCCTCGTCGGCCTGGATGGTCTCCTTGCGGCCGGCGATGTCGACGACGACGGGCTTGTTCAGCTTGGCCGCGAGCTCGGTGCGGAGCTTGTCCGCCGCCTGCGTCACGGTGAGCCCGCCGATGTCCACCCCGGCCACGCGCGTGCCCCGCAGTACGGACCCCGACATGAGTACGGCCGGTACCAGGTACGCCAGCACGGCCAGGATCACCACGAGCAGCACCAACGCGGGCAGGAGGCGACGGCGGCGGGGCGGCTCGGGGTCGATGAAGGCGGGCAGCCGCTCGGAGCCGGAAACACCGAACACGGGGGCGGGAGGCTGGCGCCCCTCGTTCACCGGCCACGGCTGGGGCGGAGGCGCCACCGGCGGCAGAGCACCGCTGCCGTTCTGGCCATTCTGGCCGTTCTGCCCGTTGGACCCGTTCGCAACGCTCGGAGTCGCCGGCCGGGGTTCCGGCTGATTGGGCGGCCCGAAGATGTCACGGGAAACTCCCGGGGGCAAGCCCTCGACCCGTGGCTTCTTGCTACCGCCTGACATGGGCAGAGGCACTGAAGCGAAAGGGTCGGTCGGCGATTCGATCGGTCCGGCGTTACGCACGCCTCAATCTCCTCCCGCTCCGCAGCCACATTCTCAGGCAACAGTAAGGCACGCGCATTGGGATATGTCACGAGAAATGACTACGGAAGTGTGTCAACCTAGCCACCGGTAGCGATGTTCGGGGCGTCCGGCGGTACCGTACCGGGGCCTCAGTTCGGCATGCCCGGCGACACACAGGTATTCGAGGTAGCGGCGGGCACTGACGCGGGACAGTCCCGCGAGCGAGGCGGCCTCGGCCGCCGACAGGTCGCGGCCACAGGTCCGGAGGGTGTCGGCGACCAGCGCGCACGTCGCCGACGACAGGCCCTTGGGCAGCGGCGCCGCGACGGGCTGCGTGCCGAAGAGCCGGTCGACGTCGTCCTGGCGGGCCTCCGCGCCGATGGCGGTGAGCTGCTTGCGGGTGTCGACGTACTGCTGGAGCCGTTCGGTCAGCGCGGCGGCCGTGAACGGCTTGATCAAATAGTTGACCGCGCCGCCGCGCATCGCCTCCCTGACCGTGGACACGTCGCGGGCGGCGCTGATCATGAGGACGTCCACGTCCTGCAGCGCCTTGAGCACCTCAAGTCCCGACATGTCGGGTAGGTAGATGTCGAGCAGGACGAGGTCGGGCCGGAGCTCGGCGGCCATGGCGAGCGCGGCGGCCCCGGTGTGCGCGGCGGCCACCACCCGGAAGCCGGGCACCCGCGCCACGTAGCCGCTGTGGATGCGCGCCACCATGAAGTCGTCGTCCACGACCAGCACCCGGATCTCGCTCATCGCACTCGCTCGCGAACCGGGGCCGGCAGCAGGGCCGTGAACACCGCGCCGTCCGCGTTGCCCACCTTCACCCAGCCGCCCCTGCGAAGGCACGCCTGCCGGGTCAGCGCCAGGCCGAGCCCGCGTGGCCCCGAATGGGCGGCCTTGGTGGTGAACCCCTCCCTGAACACCTCTTCGACCAGGTCCGGAGCGATACCGGGACCGGAGTCCCCGACCCGGACGTGCAGCCCGTCGGCGTCGGTCAGCACCGACACCTCGATCGTGCCCGTGGCCCCGTCGAGCGCGTCGATCGCGTTGGCCACCAGGTTGCCGACCACCAGGACCGCGTCCTGTGGATCGCCGAGCGCGCCCTTCTCCACGGCGGAGTCCTCGGACAGGACCAGCAGGACACCACGCTCGGCCGCCTCCGCCGACTTGGCCAGCAGCAACGCGGCCAGCGTCGGGCATTGGACGCGCTCGCGCAGGTCGGTGATGTACGTGCCGCGGGTGGTGCTGGTGATGAAACCGATCGCGGCCTCGTGCTCGCCCAGTTCGAGCAGGCCGACGACGGTGTGCATGCGGTTGGCGAACTCGTGCGCCTGCGCCCTGAGCGCCCCGGTGGCACTGCTGGTGTCGTCCAGCTCGCGCGCCAGCCGGACCAGCTCGGTGCGATCCCTGAGGGTGACCACCCAGCCGCGGTGCTGGCCGCGTACGGAGACAGGCGTGCGGTTGAGTACCAGCACCCGCTCGCCGTGCAGCACGATCCGGTCCTCCCCCGGGTCGGCGCCGCCGAGCACGTCGCGCATCCGCTCGGAGACCGGCATCTGGGTGAGGTCCTCGCCCACCTCGCCGAGCAGTTCGCGGGCGGAGTCGTTGACCAGCGTCACCCGGCCCGCGAGGTCGAGCGCCAGCACGCCCTCCTTGACCCCGTGCAACACGCCCTCGCGCTGCTCCAGCAGCGCGGCGATCTCGCGTGGCTCCAGGCCGAACGTCTGCCGGCGCACCCGCGCGGTGATCAGCGCCGCGGCCGCGAGCCCGGAGAGCAGCACGGCGAGCGCGGTCCATATCAGGGGCGGCAGCGCGCCCGCGAGCTGGCCGGTGACCGTGGTCTGGAGCACGCCGACGGAGACCAGGCCGATGACGTCGCCGTACTCGTCGAAGATCGGCGCCTTGCCTCTGACCGTGGTGCCGATCGTGCCGGTCTCGGTGCCGACCCAGCTCTTGCCGGTGTTCAGCACCGTGGTGCCGTCGGTGGACAGCCGCTTGCCGATCAGCGCGGCGTTGGGGTGGGCGTAGCGCGTCTGCTCGCGGTTGGCGATGACCACATAGTCGGCGCCGGTCGACTGCTGCACGCTCAGCGCGAGCGGCTGCAGCACATTTTGCGGATCCTTGACGTTGAACGCGGCCCGGACCTGAGGCAGGCCCGCCACGGACTGGGCGATCGCCAGCGCTCGCTGCTGGTGCAGCGAGTCCAGTTGCGCGCGCGTGTGCTCGGCCCACACGCCTCCAGTGCCTCCGACGGCTAGCAGCACGATGACCATCTGGAGCACGAACAGCTGGGTTCCGAGGGAGGCGTCACGTACCCGTCTCACCGCACCATGGAAACATGCCGAGGTCACGGGGGGGGTTGCGAGGGGGGTTGCGACCAATACGACCTATATGACGGCTATCGTGAAAAGGGTCGACTCCATCGGCAACGGACTTCACCATCCAGTATTCCGTAACGTGAAATCCCCCCTTTGGAGTGATCATGCGTCTCCGCATACTCGCCGCCGTCGCGGCGCTCTCCGTCGCCGCGGTATCCGGTTGCGGCGCCGGCTCCGGTTCCGATGGCGGAGGCACGAACGCGCTGCGCATCATGGCTCCCGCCTCACCGGGCGGCGGCTGGGACCAGACCTCCCGTACGGCCGAGCAGGCGCTCAAGTCCGTCGACCCGAAGCGCAAGGTCGAGGTGTTCAACGTGCCCGGCGCCGGCGGCACGATCGGCCTGGCCCAGCTGGCGGGCGAGAAGGGCAACGGCAACCTGCTGATGACCATGGGCCTGGTCATGGTGGGCGCCATCGAGCAGAACAAGTCCAAGGTCACGCTGGCCCAGACGACGCCGATCGCCAAGCTGACCGAGGAGTACGAGATCATCGTGGTCCCGGCGGCCTCCCCGTTCAAGTCGGTGGCCGACCTGGTCGCCGCCTGGAAGGCCGACCCGAAGAAGGTGTCCATCTCCGGCGGCTCGGCCGGCGGCACCGACCACATCGCGGCCGGGCTGATGGCCAAGGCCGCGGGCGTGGACCCGAAGCAGGTCAACTACATCGCCCACTCCGGCGGCGGCGAGGCCCTGAACGAGCTGCTCGGCAACAAGGTGAGCGCGGGCATCTCGGGCGTCGGTGAGTTCGCCGAGCACGTGAAGTCCGGCAAGCTGCGCGCGCTGGCCGTGACCTCGGCCCAGCGGCTGCCCGACCTCGACGCGCCCACGCTCAAGGAGTCCGGCCTGGACGTGGAGCTGACCAACTGGCGCGGCTTCGTGGCGCCCGGCGGGCTCGACGAGGCGGCCAAGAAGTCGCTGACCGACCAGGTGACCAAGATGCACGACTCGCCGGCGTGGAAGGACGCGGTGGCCAAGAACGGCTGGATCGACTCCTTCCAGACCGGTCAGCAGTTCGCCGACTACCTCAACGCCGAGCAGACCAAGGTCAAGGCCATCATCTCCGAGCTGGGTGTCGTCTCCTGATGTCCGCTGACAACACTGGCCAGAAGCAGCGCTGGCGATGGCGGCCCGAGCTGGGGTTGGCCGTCATCGTGCTGGCACTCGGCGTGTTCGTCGTGCTCGGGACGCTCGACGTGTCCGCCGCCGCCTCGCAGCTCGGCATCGGGCCGCGGTTCTTCCCGATGCTGGTGGGCTGCTCCATGATCGCCATCGGCCTGTTCTACGTGGCCGACGTGCTCAGGGGCGGCAGCGGCGACCCCGAGGAGAGCGAGGACGTCGACGTGGACGCCCCCGCCGACTGGCGCAGCGTCGGGCTGGTGAGCGGGATCTTCCTGGCATTCACCGCGGTACTGAACGTGCTCGGCTGGATCATCGCCGCGAGCCTGCTGTTCTTCGGCCTCTCGGTGGTGCTCGGCGCGGAGCACAAGCTGCGCGCGGCGGGCGTCGGGGTGGTCCTGGGGATCGCCACGTACCTGCTGTTCGTCAAGGGCCTGGGCGTGTCGCTGCCGGGCGGGCTGCTGCGGGGGGTGATCTAGGTGGAATCGTTCCAGCTGCTGCTCGACGGCTTCGCCGGGGCGCTGACGCCGATCAACCTCATGTACGCGCTCATCGGCGTCACCCTCGGCACCCTCGTCGGCGTACTGCCCGGCATCGGCCCCGCCATGACCGTGGCGCTGCTCCTGCCCATCACCTTCACCGTGCCGCCGACCAGCGCGTTCATCATGTTCGCCGGGATCTACTACGGCGGCATGTACGGCGGCTCGACCACCTCCATCCTGCTCAACACCCCCGGCGAGTCGTCCTCGATGATCACCGCGCTGGAGGGCAACAAAATGGCCCGGCGCGGCCGGGCGGCACAGGCGCTGGCCACGGCGGCCATCGGCTCGTTCGTGGCGGGCACGATCGCGACCGCCCTGCTGGTCGTGGCGGCCCCCGCCGTGGTGAGCTTCGCCATCTCGTTCGGGCCCGAGGACTACTTCGCGCTGGCGATCCTGGCCTTCACCGCGGTGTCGTCGGTGCTGTCGCGCTCGGTCGTGCGCGGGCTGGCCTCGCTCGGGTTCGGCCTGGTGATCGGGCTGATCGGCATCGACCAGCAGACCGGCCAGGCACGGCTCACGCTCGGCCTGGACCAGCTGCTCGACGGCGTGGACGTGGTGGTCGTGGCCGTCGGACTGTTCGCGCTGGGCGAGGCCCTGTACGTGGCCTCGCGGCTGCGCCACTCGCTGCCCGAAGTGGTACCGGTCGGGCGAGCCTGGATGGGGCGTACCGACTGGCGCCGCTCGTGGCTGCCCTGGCTGCGCGGCACCGCGTTCGGCTTCCCGTTCGGCGCGCTGCCCGGCGGCGGCGCGGAGATCCCGACCTTCCTGTCGTACGCGGCCGAGAAGCGACTGGCGCGCGGCGTGGCCAAGGAGGAGTTCGGCAAGGGCGCCATCGAGGGCGTCGCCGGCCCCGAGGCGGCCAACAACGCCTCGGCCGCCGGGACCCTGGTGCCGCTGCTGACGCTGGGCCTGCCCACGTCCGCGACGGCCGCGATCCTGCTGGCCGCCTTCCAGCAGTACGGCCTGCAGCCCGGACCGCAGCTGTTCGACCACAACCCGGCCCTGGTGTGGGGCATGATCGCGTCGCTGTTCATCGGCAACACGATGCTCCTCGTGCTGAACCTGCCACTGGCGCCGCTGTGGGCTCGTGTGCTGCGCATCCCCCGGCCGTACCTTTATGCGGGGATCGTGCTGTTCGCCGCGCTCGGCGTGTACGCGCTGAACGGCTCGGTGGTGGACCTGGTCGTGCTCTTCCTGCTCGGCCTGCTGGGGTACGCGATGCGGCGCTTCGGCCTGCCGGTCGCCCCGGCGGTCATCGGCCTGATCCTGGGACCGATGGCGGAGATCCAGCTGCGCCGGGCCCTGGCCATCGGCGCGGGCGACGTGACGGTGCTGGTGAGCAGCCCCATCGCGGTGATCCTGCTGCTGCTCTCCCTGGCCGCGCTGACCGCGCCGCTGTTCAGGAAGCTGATGGAACGGCGCCACATCGAACCGGCCACGCCCGCGTCCCGGGAGGAGGACTAGGCGGCGGGGGGCTTCACCGGCCTGTCCGAACCGGTGGAGCCCCGTTTATGTCGTGCCAGCCGGGCATCATGGCAGGCATGGCCGTGAAGATACAGGTGTCGTTCGACTGCGCCGACCCCGACAAGCTGGCCCGCTTCTGGGCCGAGGCGCTGCGCTACCGGCTGGAAGAGCCCCCGCAGGGCTTCGCCACCTGGCAGGACTACTGGCGCGCCCGGGGGCTGCCCGAGGAGGAGCTGACCGGCGACGGCGGCTACGACTCGGTCATCGATCCGGCCGGGGTGGGCCCGCGGCTGTGGTTCCAGAAGGTGCCCGAGGGCAAGGTGGTCAAAAATCGCCTCCATCTCGACCTGTCTGTCACCTCCGGGGACCGGCCGGTGGAGGTCCGCCGGGCCCAGCTCGACGCCGAGGCCGAGCGGCTGGTCGGGCTGGGGGCGACGCTGGCGAAGGTGCTCGTGGTGGAGGGCCTGCCCGACTACTACGCGATCACCCTGTTCGACCCGGAGGGCAACGAGTTCTGCATCAGCTAGGCGAACGAAGGCCGACCATCAGTGCTGCCCCGTCATCGCGAGGTACATGCCGGTCGACGGGCGAAGCCGGGACAGCGCGACCGCCTCGGCGAGAGCCTCGCGGAGGTTCTCTTGGCCGTCGACGCCGTCGAGCAGCTCGACGATCTCGGCGGCCAGATCGGGCGTGAGCACGAGATCAGTGTCGAACGCACAATCGAAGATGCCGAATGCGTCAATGCGGATCACGGGCGGCTCGTCCATCCACTCCACGTTCGGCTGCTCCAGGAACACGGACATGTAGCTCCCGTCCTGGATCAAGTCGGCGATGTGGCACTGGTGCTGCTCGATGGCCTCTGGACCGCGGTGCACCAGCATCTCGCACCAGGTTGGGCAGCGGCGAATGGGATAGCTCTTCATCGAGCACCGCCCACCAGGTCGGATCGGGGATCAAGGGCCTGCTTCGGTATTCCAGCACCGCGCAGGCCCGACTTGGGTTGAGCTGGTCGTACACTCCTCACTGCCCCGAAGTCAGGTGCACCTCCTTTCAGCGCACGCCGAACGCGCATACACTGACGTTCGTGTCCGACCTCACTGCGCGCCCTCGACCGCTCGCTATGAGCGACGTCGCCACCCTGCTCAGCGTGAGCGTCAACACCGTCAACGCCTGGCGCAAGCGCGCGGCCGGGGCCAAGCAGGTGGAGCCCTTCCCGCCGGCCGCCGGCAAGGTGGCCAACATGGACTACTGGTGGGAAGACCAGATCCTGGCGTGGGCTCAACGGACCGGGCGCACAGCGGATTCGACCAGGTAGTACGGCAACACCTCGCGTTTTCACACTCCCCATGGAAGCCGAGGCGCAGAGGTGATCAAAGACGTCGGCAGGGGTCTTCAGGAGAGGCCCGGGTGTCCCTCTGGAGGCACCCGGGGGCAGACAGGGGTCAGGAGGGGTCTCATGGCCGATCTCGCTCCACCAGCACGGCATCGGCTCGCCGACGCCAGACAGCAGCGCGGGTGGTCTCAGGAGACCTTGGCCGCACTGCTACGCGGCAAAGGACTGGGCACCACCCGCAAGACCGTTACCCGATGGGAGCGGGGCGTGACTCCCGACGCTGCCGCCCAGCGGGCGCTACGCGACCTGTTCGAGGTCGCCCACGACGTACGCGCGAGCTGGCCGCACTGGCTTCCCACCGGGGCCGCAGCGTGCGCGACAGAGACATGGGATCAGCAAGGCACGGTCAACGCACTCGACGACGTCGCGAAAGGGGCGCTCGTGGATCGCCGAGAGTTCCTCATCCTCACCGGAGCCGAACTGCTGCTCCCCGTCTACGAATGGCGGATCAACCCCGAGCCGTGGATCGCCGCTCAGCAACGCGGTCGCCACGTCGGCTCCGCCCTCGTCACCGAGCTTCAACAGCTCATCGCCGCCCGCCGGCGGATGGACGACGAGCACGGCGGGGCGGTGCTGCTCGACGCGCTGCACGCCGACTTCCAGTTCGTCACCGGGCTGCTGAAGAACGGCACCTACTCGGCGGACGTCGGCCGTGGCCTGTACGGCACGGCCGCGGAGATAGCCCGCCTAGCCGGGTGGGCCGCGTTCGACTCGGGCCAGCACGCCGCCGCCCAGGCGTACTACCTCGCCGCGCTCCGCTCCGCGTCTGCGATCGGTGACCGGGCACTCGGCGTGAACATCGTCGGATTCATGGCTATCCAGGCGTACGCAACCGGACGCCTCACCGACGCGACCAAACTCATGGACACCGCCGCAGCGGAGCCGGCCCGGATTCCGGAGGTCGTGCAGGCGATGACCTGGGCCCGGCTCGGCCGGGCGTACGCGAAGGTCGACGACCCGGCGACCGCGCGGGTCGCGCTGACCCGCGCCGGTGCCCTGCTCAACCGCGCGGTGTCGGGGGACGCTCCGCCGTGGGCGTACTGGCTGGACGAGGCGCGTATCACGGCCCAGCTCGGCCGCGCGCTGTACGACCTGGGGGACTACGCGGGCAGCGAGCGCGAGCTGGTCGCCGCCGCCACCTCATGCGGGGATCGTTACCCGCGCGACCGGGCGACATGGCTCGGCCGGGTGGCCACAGCCCAACTTCGACGCGGGCGGATGGATGAAGGGTGCGCGACCGCACGAACCGTGGTCGACCTGCTCGCAGACCAGGCGGACACCGACCGTGGCATGAGGCTGCTCCGGACGTTCCGCGCGGAGCTGGCCGCACGCGGCCCCTCGACAACCGCCCGGGAGTTCGACGACTACGCCGCCCGTCGTCTCGCTCCCGCATCGTAGCTTTGGGCAGGGCACAACGAGGGCGCACGGTGACGAGACATGGCGAGCAGGTCCCATGGGGCTGCGCCGTCTTGGCCTCGGCCGGGCGGTCGTCCTAGGCCCCCGTGGCGAGGGCAGCGACCGCCTCGATGGTGCGGTGCTGCTCCTCGGGAGTGCCGAACGGAGCGGCCAGATACTCCGTGACGCCCGCGTCCGCCAGCCTGCCGATCCCCTCGGCCACCGCCGCCTCGTCGCCCACGATGACCACGTCCTGCGGTCCGGCCACGCCCTCGCGGTCGAGCATGGCGCGATATTCCGGCACCTGACCCGCCAGCCCGAACTGCTCCGCGACGCGCCCGCGCACCCCGGCCTCGTCGTCCGTCACGCACACCACCAGCCCGGCGATCACCCGGGGCGCGGGGCGTCCGGCCGACTCGGCCGCCTTGGTGACGGACGGCACGATGTGCCCGGCCAGCGTCCGCGGGCCGGTCATCCACGTCACCACGCCATCGGCGAGCTCTCCCGCCAGGGACAGCATGGCCGGACCCATAGCTGCCAGCAGCACCTGAGGCGGCTCCGCGCCGGGCACGGCGGCCGTACCCGAGGCGGTGAGCAGTTCGCCATGGTGCGCCACGGTTTCGCCCCGCAGGAGGGGTCTCAGCACCGACAGGTATTCGCGCATCCGCCGTACGGGCTTGTCGGCGGGCAGACCGTACATCGACTCGACCATCATCGCGATCCCCGCGCCGATCCCGAGCGTGAGGCGGTTGCCCGTAGCGGCCTGAACGCTGAGCGCCTGACCGGCCAGCACGAGCGGATGGCGTTGCGGCACCGGGACGACGGCCGTACCGAGCGGGATGCCCGGCACCCGCCCGCCCACGGCGGTCAGCGCGGTGAGCGCGTCCCAGCCGAGCGCCTGGCTTGCCCAGGCGGTGCTGTAGCCGAGCTCGGCGGCGGTCCTGACCTGCTCGGTCAGCTCCTCCAGCGTCGCGGGGCCCCGTACGTCGCCGACGGCGATTCCGATCTTCACGTGTTCAACTCCTCATTAACGGAGAGCTTCTCCGGTTCGATACAATAAGGAGAACCTCTCCACTTAGCAATCAGGGAGCCGACTGATGATGCGGGCCGACGCGCTGCGCAACCGCGAGCGGATCGTACGAGTGGCCAGGGCCGTCTTCACCGAGCACGGCCCCGACGCCTCGCTCAACCAGGTGGCGCAGCAGGCCGAGGTAGGACCGGGCACCCTCTACCGGCACTTCCCGACACTGCAGGACCTGCTGGTGGCAGTGATCAGAGACGACGTGGCGGCGCTCTGCGCGCAGGGGCAGGCACTGCTCGCCGAGGCGTCCGCGCTTCCCGAGACATCGACATCGTCCGGGGCGTCGGCACCGTCCGGGGCCTCAGCGCAGTCCAGGGCCTCGGCGGACGGGGCGTTGAGGGCGTGGCTACGGGCGGTGGCCGTACACGCGACGGCCATGCGCGGACTGGTGGCGACGCAGCTGGCCTCCTGGCCCGCAGACGGTGCCCTGGCGGCCTGCCACGAGGAGATCACCGCCACCGGCGCCGCGCTGCTCGACCACGCCCGCCGCACCGGCTCCGCACCCGAGGGGTTGGACATCACGGACCTGCTCCGGCTGGCCAACGCGATCGGCTGGGCCAGTGAGCAGTCCCCCGACGACGAAGGCCTCATCGACCGCCTGCTCGCCCTGGTGACGACCACCTCAGAGGCAACACAGAGGCCCCGCCACCTCACTCGGTGACGGGGCCTGAGTCGATCGATCGCCTTACTCGGAGACGCCCAGCTTCTCCAGGATCAGCGCACGGGCCCGAGCGGCGTCGGCCTTGCCACGGCTGGCCTTCATCACGCCGCCCACCAGCGCACCGGCTGCGGCGATCTTCCCGGAGCGGACCTTCTCGGCCGCGTCGGCGTTGGCGGCGAGGACCTGGTCGACAATCGCCGACAGCTCGCCCTCGTCGTTGACGATCTTCAACCCGCGCCGCTCGACCACCTCGTCGGGCGAGCCCTCTCCGGCCAGCACGCCTTCGAGCACCTCACGCGCCAGCTTGTCGTTGAGCGCGCCGGAGGCCACCAGCTCGGTGACGCGAGCGATCTGCGCGGGCGTGATGGGCAGGTCCGCCAGGGCCACAGCGGACTCGTTGGCGCGCCGCGCCAGCTCGCCCATCCACCACTTGCGCGCGTCGGCGGCCGGCGCGCCCGCCGCGACCGTGGCCTCGACCAGGTCGAACGCGTCGGCGTTGTGCATGGCCTGCATGTCGAGGTCGGACACCCCCCACTCGGCCTGCAGCCGCTTGCGCCGGACCGACGGCAGCTCGGGCAGCGCCTCCTTGAGCGTGGCCACCCAGGCCGGGTCGGGCGCGATCGGCACCAGGTCGGGCTCGGGGAAGTAGCGGTAGTCCTGCGCCTCCTCCTTGGACCTGCCGGGTGTGGTGGCGCCGGTGTCCTCGTGGAAGTGCCTGGTCTCCTGGTGGATCCGGCCGCCCTCGGCGAGGATCGCCGCCTGCCGCTCGATCTCGCTCCGCACGGAACGCTCGACGCTGCGCAGCGAGTTGACGTTCTTGGTCTCGGTACGGGTGCCCCACTCGGACGAGCCACGGGGCATGAGCGAGACGTTGACGTCGCAGCGCATCGAGCCCTCCTCCATGCGCACGTCGGAGACGCCCAGGGAGCGCATGATCTCGCGCAGCTCGGTCGCGTACGCCTTGGCCACCTCGGGCGCCATGCTGTCGGTGCCCTCGATCGGCTTGGTGACGATCTCCACCAGCGGGATGCCGGCGCGGTTGTAGTCGACGATCGAGTAGTCGGCGCCCTGGATGCGACCGGTCGCCCCGCCCACGTGGGTGGACTTGCCGGTGTCCTCCTCCAGGTGCACCCGCTCGATCTCGACGCGTACGGTCCGGCCGTCGACCTCGACGTCCAGGTAGCCGTCGAAGCAGAGCGGCTCGTCGTACTGGGAGATCTGGTAGTTCTTCGGCATGTCCGGATAGAAGTAGTTCTTCCGGGCGAACCTGCACCACTCGGCGATCGAGCAGTTCAGCGCCAGGCCGATGCGGATCGTCGACTCGATCGCGACGGCGTTGGCCGTCGGCAGCGAGCCGGGAAACGCCAGGCAGGTCGGGCAGACCTGGGTGTTGGGCGGGGCGCCGAAGGTCGTCTTGCACCCGCAGAACATCTTCGACGCGGTGCCGAGCTCGACGTGCGTCTCCAGCCCGAGCACCGGCTCGAACCGCGCGAGGGCTTCGTCGTACGGCATGTGCGTACCGACAGTCATGATGAAGTCCTTAGTTCAGATCGTCGCATTTCACGCTATCAATCAGGCGCTCAGAGGAATCCACGGCTCCCCAGCGCCTCAGTGGTCGCATTTGCTCGCCGATGTCGCCTGCCGCGACGAGCCCAGGTAGCTCATGCTGCCTGCCCTACCGCGCTCAGATAGGAGCGAACTTGGCGAGGAGATGTGAAGGTACCCGGCTCACCCTCAGCACGAACAGGCTTGGCGAGGGTCACCCGAGATCGCGGCTTACCGCCTCCGGCACGCCAAGCCGCCTCCAGGAAGACAAGCGATTCCGGGGCTGTCCGGTACAAGGTGGAGACGACCACGGGCGAATGGCTGGTAAGGATCACTTGCTGCCAGGGGCTCCCAATGGCACCGACTCGCTGAGCGATCCTCCTCAAAAGCTCCCCGAGCCTGCTCGGATAGAGGCCATTCTCGATCTCCTCCACCATCAGCGGACCTGAAAAGGTCCGGTCGTAGAGGGCCACGAGCAGGGCGAGCACCCTGAGTGTGCCGTCTGACGCGTGCCCGACAGGCATCGGCTCGCGGTCCACGAGGATCTCGAAGGACCACTCCTGCTGCCGCTCGTCGAGCACCGGGCGGACGCCCGTCACATCAGGCAGAAGCGCTACCAGGTCGACCATCAGGTCGCCGAGCTCACCGGTGAGGGACATCCGACCCAGCACAGCGGCCAGATTTGCGCAATCCTCCGCCAGTGGCCGACGGTCGAGCGCCGTAACCGGCTTCCGGATAGCCGCCAAGTCAGGCCGATGGAAGTGCCAAGATCTTGCTTCCTGCGGCCAGATCTTGTCCGACCACCCAGGCACCGCCGTCAAAGCCCAGTCAGCGGGCTCCCTGCTCGCCGTGACACTGGCATATGCCTTATCTCGCCCATCCGACGCCCGCATATCCGCTTCCACGCCAATCGTGAACCTGGAGACGGAATCGGACCCCACCGGCCGGTGAAACAGCTCCTGCGGCTTGCCACGGCGCGCTTCCAGCAGCGGGTCATTCGACGCACTCAGTCCTGGCCCGCGTGCCAGAAGTGCCGCGCGAGCGAAGCCCAACGCATCCAGCAGGTTGGACTTACCACTCGAATTCGGACCGACCAGAGCCAGGAACGGCGACACGGCGAGCTCGAAGTCCAAGAAGGACTTGAACCCGTCGATCTCGATGCGCGTGAGCACGCCGCCGTCCCCTCTCCTACAACGTTTCCCTACAGCGCCGGAGCCTTGGACAGCAGGCTGCCGCCCCAACGGCTTTCCAGTGCCTGTTCAACGGCAGCGCCGACCCGGTAGCAGCGGTCGTCGCCCAGCACCGGGGCCATGATCTGCAGGCCGACCGGCAGAGCGTCCTCGTCGGCCAGGCCGCACGGGACCGAGATGGCCGCGTTGCCCGACAGGTTGGACGGGATCGTGCACAGGTCGGCGAGGTACATGGCCATCGGGTCGTCGGCGCGCTCGCCGATCGGGAAGGCCGTCGTCGGCGTCGTCGGCGACACCAGCACGTCCACCTGGTGGTAGGCGGCCTCGAACTCGCGCGAGATGACCGTGCGCACCTTCTGCGCCTGGCCGTAGTAGGCGTCGTAGTAGCCGCTCGACAGCGCGTAGGTGCCGAGCATGATGCGCCGCTTGACCTCGGGGCCGAACCCGGCGGCCCTGGTCAGCGCCATGACCTCCTCGGCGCTGCGGGTGCCGTCGTCGCCGACGCGCAGGCCGTAGCGCATGGCGTCGAAGCGCGCCAGGTTGGAGGAGCACTCCGACGGCGCGATCAGGTAGTAAGCGGGCAGCGCGGTCGAGAACGACGGGCAGGAGACCTCGACGACCTTGGCGCCGAGCGATTCGAGCAGCTCGACGGCCTCGTGGAAGCGGGCCAGCACGCCGGGCTGGTAGCCGTCGCCGCCGAACTCCTTCACCACGCCGATGCGCATGCCGGAGATGTCGGCCTGCCGGGCGGCCTCGACCACGGACGGCACGGGCGCGTCGATCGAGGTGGAGTCCATCGGGTCGTGCCCGGAGAACGCCTCGTGCAGCAGCGCCGCGTCGAGCACGTTGCGGGCGAACGGGCCCGGCGTGTCGAGCGAGCTGGCGAACGCGATCAGGCCGTAACGCGACGAACCGCCGTAGGTGGGCTTCATGCCCACGATGCCGGTCACGGACGCGGGCTGCCGGATCGAGCCGCCGGTGTCGGTGCCCGTGGACAGCGGCGCCTCGTACGCGGCGACGGCGGCGCTGGAACCACCGGACGACCCGCCGGGGATCCTGGACAGGTCCCACGGGTTGCGCGTGGGGCCGTAGGCGGAGTTCTCCGTGGAGGAGCCCATGGCGAACTCGTCGAGGTTCGTCTTGCCGAGGATGACCAGGCCGGCCGCGCGCAGGCGGCTCGTGACGGTCGCGTCGTACGGCGGGCGCCAGCCTTCGAGGATCTTGGACGCGGCCGTCGTCGGCATGTCGGCGGTGGCGAAGATGTCCTTGTGCGCGATCGGCACCCCGGCCAGCGGGCCGAGCCGCTCACCGGCGACCAGCCGGGCGTCGACGGCCCTGGCCTGCTCGACGGTGGTCTCGCGATCGACGTGCAGGAAGGCGTTGACCTTGGGCTCGACCTCGGCCATGCGGTCGAGATGCGCCTCGGCCACCTCGACGGCCGTGACCTCACCACCGGCGATCAAAGCGCCCAGCTCGGCGGCGGTCTTGTGGATCAGGCTCATGCCTCCTCCCCAAGGATGCGCGGCACCCGGAAGCGGTCGTCCTCGACGGCCGGCGCGCCGGACAGCGCTTGCTCGGGCGTCAGGGACTGTCGCACCTCGTCGGCGCGGAAGACATTGGTCAGCGGAAGCGCGTGCGACGAAGGCGGAACGTCCTCGGCGGCGACCTCTGCCACCTTCGCGACCGACTCGATGATGGCATCGAGCTGCGTGGCGTAGTGGTCGAGTTCGTCGTCGGTGAGGGCCAGCCTGGACAACCGGGCCAGGTGTGCGACCTCGTCGCGGGTTATGGCGGACATGAGTCGTGTAACCCGTTTCGTGGATGGAGTTGGGACACTGTCATCCTAGGGGCCCTGGCGGAGCGGGACCGAACCCATTAACCCTCGCCACAGGGGTTCCACGCGTCACGCGGTCTGGGTGACCCCGGAGCGGTAGCCGTACTCGATCTCCGGCTGGGTCTCGATGTGTTCGCGCAGCCAGACCGTGGCCTCGGCGGGCGGCATGGGCTTGTGGAACAGCCAGCCCTGACCCATGTCGCAGCCCATCTCGGTGAGCCGGATGGCCACGTCGTCGGATTCGACGCCCTCGGCGACCGAGCTCAGGCCGAGCGAGCGGACCAGGTCGACGATGGAGCGCACGATGCGGTAGTCGTCGTCGGACTCGGCGATGCGCCGCACGAACGACGCGTCGATCTTGACCTCCGAGACCGCGAGCCGCTGCAGCCTGATCAGCGAGGAGTAGCCGGTGCCGAAGTCGTCGAGGGACAGCGGCACGCCGAGCACGGCCAGCGCCTTGATCGTCTCGTGCGTGTAGGCCTGGTCGCCCATCAGGATGCGCTCGGTGACCTCCAGCTGGATCGCCGACGGCGGCAGCCGGAGCTTGGCCAGCCCTGCCTCCAGTTGCTCGGGCAGGGCCGAGTCGAGCAGGTCGCGGGCGGAGATGTTGACCGAGACCTGCACCCGCAGGCCGCTGTGCCACCAGCGGGCGGCCTGCTCCAGGGCCGCCTCGATGACGTATTCGGTGAGCTGGCGCATGAGGTAGGACTGCTCGGCCAGCGGAATGAACTCCGACGGCGGGATCTGGCCGTGCACCGGGTGGTGCCAGCGCAGCAGGGCCTCCATGCCGTGTACGGCACCGGTGGCCATGCCGACCTTGGGCTGGTAGTGCAACCTGAGCTCGCGGTTGTCCACGGCCCGCCGCAGGTCGCCGAGGAGGTTGAGCCGTTCGGGCGAGTTGCGGTCCTTGTCGGGCTGGTAGAGCTCCACGCCGGTGCGTCCCTCTTTGGCGAGGTACATGGCCACGTCGGCGCGCTGGAGCAGCAGCTCGAAGTCAGGGGCGTGGTCGGGGTAGAGCGCGATGCCGACCGAGCCGTCCAGGTCGAACGACATGCCCTCCAGGCGTACCGGCTCGGTGAGCGCCGCGCGCAGCCGGGCGGCCACTTCGCGCGCCGCGTGGGCGTCCCTGATCGAGGGCAGGAGTACGGCGAACTCGTCACCGCCCAGCCGGGCCACGACGTCGCCGGGGCGTACGGAATGGGTGAGCCGGTGGGCGACCATCTGCAGCAGCCGGTCACCGACCGGGTGGCCCATCGTGTCGTTGACCTCTTTGAACCGGTCGAGGTCGAGCAGGAACAGGCCGACCCGCTCGTCGTGGCGGGCCTCGGCGAGCGCCTCCTCGGTGCTCACGATCAGCATCTTGCGGTTGGGCAGGCCGGTCAGCTCGTCGTGCATGGCCTGGTGGTCGCGGCGCATCGACAGGGTGGCGGTGAAGTAGACCGCCGCCAGGGGCGCCACGAACAGCGGTACGAGGGTAGGCGAATGGGTCATCACGACGACGACCAGGGGCGCCAGGCCGAGCAGCGCGGCGTACACGAGACTCTGCGGGCCGAGGCTGGCCTTCAGCACGCGGGTGATCGACCGGCGCTCGTGCAGCGCCACCGCGCCGCTCACCAGCGCGGCCCTGACGGTGAAGTAGGCGATGCCGGCCAGGAAGATCGCCAGCAGGTCGGCGCCCCTGGGCACCCACGGCGCGGCCGGGCTCGGCACGATGCCGAACAGGCCGAGCACCACGGCGGCCGAGGTCAGCGCGAGCGTCGACTGGGCGATGTTGAACATCACCCGATGCCACGCCTTGCGGGTGACGACGCCGTTCATGACCACGGCCACCGCCTGCATCAGCACCGCCACGGGCAGGCCGAAGTGCAGGAGCACGGCGAAGGTGAACATGGTGGAGGGGTACGTGCCGCCGACGGCGGTCGCCGAGGACACCATGACGGGCCTGAGCTCACCCAGCACGACGAGCGCGGTCAGCACCCAGAACAAGGGCGTACGGGCGAGCTCCGCCAGGCCGGCCGGGTCGAGTCTGAGCATGGCCACGGCCAGCGCGGTGGAGCCGATCACGGTGATGCCAACGAGGAACGCCCACAGAGGCGTCCCGGCGCGTGGCCCTGTGTCGCGGGTGTCGGTTGGGTCAGCCATCAGTAACAGAACCCCCATTAGGTCACTATGGGAGGGTACGACCTTTACCCCACTTCGCGAAACCAACCGCGTACGTTCCGTCACTTATCCTTCGGACATATACCCCGAAATCACTCTTAGTATACCCGCCATCAACAGCGCGTATATGATCTACGGTTGGAAAATGACAGCCACTACGGCTGGGGAGTGACGGCCACTTGTGAAGCCGCCTCCGGCCCATCGGCGAGGAGCACCCCGAAGCCTTCGCCGTCGAGGATCGGCACGCCCAGGCTGACCGCCTTGTCGTACTTGGACCCGGCGTTGTCACCCGCCACCAGGAACGAGGTCTTCTTCGACACCGAACTCGCCACCTTGCCGCCCCGGTCGCTGAGCGCCTCGGCGGCGGAGTCGCGGGTGAAGCCCGGCAGCGTGCCCGTCACCACGAAGGTCAGGCCCTCGAGCGTCTGCGGCCCCTTCTCGGGAGCGGGCTCGTCCTCCATGCGGACGCCCGCGGCCCGCCAGCGGGTGATGATCTCGCGATGCCAGTCGACCTCGAACCAGGCGCGGATCGTGGCGGCCACCCGCGGCCCGATGCCCTTGACGGCCGCCAGCTCCTCCTCCGAGGCCGCCATGACAGCGTCGATCGAGCGCAGGGCGACGGCCAGGTCGCGGGCCGTGGGCGGCCCGACATGGCGGATGGACAGCGCGACCAGGACATTGGCCAGCGGCGCCTGCTTGGCCCGCGCCAGCTCCTCGATGAGCTTGTGGGCGTTCTGGCTGGGCTCGCCGTTGATGTTGGAGAAGAACGAGACGACCTTCTGCTCGCCCGTCTTCGGATCGATCTTGGGCAGGCCGCTGTCCTTGTCGCGAACCACGGACCTGATCGGGATCAGCCGGTCGAGCGTCAGGTCGAACAGGTCGGCCTCCGTGCGTACGACCGGCTCCTGCGGTGCCAACGGCTGGCTGAGCGCGGTCGCCGCGACGTAGCCGAGCCCGTCGATGTCGAACGCGCTGCGCCTGGCCGCGAAGAACAACCGCTCGCGGATCTGCGCGGGACAGCCACGGGCGTTGGGGCAGCGCAGGTCGGCGTCGCCCTCCTGCTCGTAGGCCAGCTCCGTACCGCACTCGGGGCAGTGGGTCGGCATGACGAACGGGCGCTCGGACCCGTCACGCAGGTCGGTGACCGGGCTGAGGATCTCGGGGATGACGTCGCCCGCCTTGCGCAGCACGACGGTGTCGCCGATGAGCACGCCCTTGGCGGCCACCACCGCGGCGTTGTGCAGCGTGGCGCGCTCGACCGTGGAACCGGCGACGCTGATCGGCTCCATCACACCGAACGGCGTGACGCGGCCGGTGCGGCCGACGCCCACCTGGATGTCGAGCAGCTTGGTGTTGACCTCTTCTGGCGGGTATTTGAAGGCGATCGCCCAGCGCGGCGCCCGCG
The DNA here is from genome assembly GCF_050942315.1 of Nonomuraea sp. CA-143628. Classification (NCBI taxonomy): domain Bacteria; kingdom Bacillati; phylum Actinomycetota; class Actinomycetes; order Streptosporangiales; family Streptosporangiaceae; genus Nonomuraea; species Nonomuraea sp. CA-143628. Next base: position 2,323,640 of record NZ_CP192072.1, on the reverse strand, counting down.
AGGTGGAGCCGAGCTCGCGCTGGGTGCGGAAGTCGTCGACCTTGACCACCACGCCGTCGATCTCGTAGGGCGGGTCGTGGCGGTGTACGCGGTAGTGCTCGATGAAGGCGTCGACCTCGGCGGGGCCGTCGACCACCTGGTAGAGGTCGCTGACCGGCAGACCGAACTCGCGCAGCCGCTCGTAGACCTCGGACTGCGCCTTGGGCTCGGCCGCGCCCTCCCAGACGCCGACACCGTGCACGATCATGCGCATCGGGCGCTGGGCGGTGATCCGCGGATCCTTCTGGCGCAGCGAGCCGGCCGAGGCGTTGCGCGGGTTGGCGAAGGGGTCGATCCCCTGCGCGACCAGCTGCTCGTTGAGCCGCCCGAACTCCGCGACCGGCATGTAGACCTCGCCCCGGACCTCGATCAGGCTGGGGACGTCGGCTCCCTTGAGCCGGTGGGGCACGCCCTCGATGGTGCGTACGTTGGGCGTCACGTCGTCGCCCGTCCTGCCGTCGCCCCTGGTCGCGCCGCGCTCCAGCCGCCCGTCGCGGTAGACCAGCGCGATGGCCAGCCCGTCGATCTTGAGCTCGCAGAGGTACGGGCCGGGCTCCCCCTCGGCCAGCCGCTCGGCCCGCGCCTGCCACGCGGCCATCCCGGCCGGGTCGAAGGCGTTGTCGAGGCTCTCCATCGGCGCCAGGTGATCGACCTTGGCGAAGTCGCCGGCCACCGGCGCGCCGACCTTCTGCGTCGGCGAGTCGGGGGTCTGGAGACCCGGATGCGCCGCCTCCAGGGCGAGCAGTTCGTTGAACCACTCGTCGAACTGAGCGTCGCTGACCGTGGGCCGGTCGAGCACGTAATAGCGATAGCGGGCTTCCTCCACCAGCTCGCTCACCTCGGCGTGGCGCTCACGCGCGGCCACGGGCACGCCATCGACGCTTGGCTCGCTCACCTGGGTCTCCTTCCGTCCAACACCCAAGGCAAACGCTATCGCCGAGCGCCGACAACAGGCACCTTCCACGACGCCCGGCCGAGCAGGTCGCGCTGGGATCAGCGGCGTGGAGGGGTCAGCCGCCCTGGGACCAGACGCCGTCCCAGCCCGAGCACTTGCCGGTGACCTTCACGGCGGTGCCGCGGCAGACCCGGCCCTCGATCGAGAGCATGTAACCGGTCGGGAAGGAGAACGCCAGCGGCTTGGTCCCCGAGCAATTGCGGAACGTCTTGGCGCCCCTGCCCCCGTCATCCTTGACCCACCGGAACTTCAGCCACGAGCACCCGCTCCGCCCGGGGAAGTCGTAGAGCTTGCCGCTCACCACGAACCCGGGCCGGTCGAGGACGACCTTGCCCTTGGCCTTGCCCGCCTTGTCGGAGGAGTAGATGGAGCCCCAGTTCCAGATCTCCGGGTTGGCGGCGGCCGCGGCCGGAGCGGCGATCGACGCGGACGCGATCAGGAGCGTGACGCCGACCGCCACGGTGCGAAAAATCATGAAAGTGAGGCTACTCACCCGGCTTGCAGCCCGCTTGCCGGATCGTCGCGCAGCACCTGGGCGCCCTTGCGGCAGGCGGCCAGGGCGGCCCGCGCGTAGCGGGGGGAGGCTCCGGCGAGCCCGCAGGCCGGGGTCAGCACGACCTGCCCGGCCAGCTTGTCGGGCGGGAACCCGAGCCGCCGCCACAGATCCACCGCCGGCCTGGCGACGACACCGGTGTCGGGCAACCGGGTGTCGGTCCCCGGCACCACCCCGAGGAACAGCAGCAGCCCCGCCTCCAGCGCCTCCCCCACGGCGTCGTCGTCCCTGCGGCTGAGCAGGGAGGCGTCCACCGAGACGCCGCGGACGCCGGCCGTACGGAGGAGGCGGAGCGGCACCGACGGCGCGCAGCAGTGCACGATCGGATCGCCGAACAGGCGCAGCGACTCCGCCACCCGCGGACCCTCCACGGCGGCCAGCCGCCCGAAGCCCGAGGCGGTCGGCACGGTGCCCGCGAGCACACCGGGCAGGCCGGGCTCGTCGAGTTGCAGGACGATCTCGGTGACTCCGGGCAGGCGCCTCCGCACCTCCGCGACGTGGTCGGCGACGCCCTGAGCGAGCGAGGCGATCAGGTCGCGTACGGCTCCGGCGTCGGAGAGCATCTTGTCGCCGTACTTGAGCTCGATGGCGCCCGCCATCGTCCACGGCCCGCAGACCTGCAGCTTGAGCGGCCCCGCGTAGTCGTATCCGACCTCCTCCAGGCCGTCGAGATCGCGTCTGAGATGGTCGACCGCCCGCTGGTGGTCGCGCCCGGGACGATCGGACAACCGCCAACCGCTTGGCTGCACCTCGACCGGCAGGTCCACGAGCAGCGCCGCCGTCCGCCCCACCAGGTCGGCGCCCACGCCTCGGCCCGGCAACTCGGGCAGGTACGGCAGGCCGGGCAACTCACCGAACACCACTCGGAGGGCCTCGAAATGATCCTCACCCGGATGCGACCCAACCCCGGTGGCTTCGAACATCGACATGGGCCAAGCGTAGGCTCTGGAGCATGAAGCTGACCAAATACGGCCACGCGTGCGTACAGCTGGAGAAGGATGGCAACGTCCTCGTCGTCGACCCTGGCGCCTTCACCGAGGGCCCCGTCCTCGACGGTGCCGACGCGGTGCTCATCACCCACGAGCACATGGACCACGTCGACGTCGAGCGGCTCAAGGCCGCCTCTTCCGACCTGGAGATCTGGACCTGCGAGGCGGTCGCCGCCCAGTTGACGGAGGTTCCGGGGAAGGTTCAGGTCGTACGGCATGGCGACGACTTCACCGCGGCGGGGTTCGAGGTGAAGGTGTTCGGCGAGTGGCATGCGAAGAACCACCCTGACGTGCCGATCGCGCAGAATGTCGGCTTCATGCTCGACGACGAGGTCTTCTACCCCGGTGACGCGCTGACCGTGCCGGGCGTCGACGTGCCCACCCTCCTGGTGCCGACGAACGCCCCTTGGCTGAAGCTCCTGGAGATGGTCGACTACCTGCGGACGATCCGTCCGGCCAGGGCGTTCTCCACGCATGACGGGCTGCTCAACGACATCGGCCTCAGCTTGATCGACAACTACCTGAAGCTGGAGTCCGACAAGCAGCACGCCGACATGCGGCGGCTCAAGGTCGGCGAGTCGGTCGACCTGCCCTGAGATCAGCTGAGCTGCTTTTAGATCAGCCGGCCGAGGCGATGGTGGCCGAGCCGATCACGGTCTCGCCCGAATAGAGCACTGCCGCCTGCCCCGCCGCGACCCCCGTGGCGGGGCGGTCGAGCGTGATGCGCAGCCCGTCGCCGACCTCCTCGAAGTGGCACCCGTAGACCTCGCCGTGGGCCCGCAGCTGCACCCTCAGCTCACCCGGCGAGGCCGACGCGACCGGCTGCCCCGAACCGCTCGGCCCGCCCGGCTCTCCCGGCCCGTTCCAGACCGGCCGGCCGCAGGTGATCGAGGTGACCTCCAGCGCCGAACGCGGCCCCACCGTGACCGTGTTGGACACGGGCTCGATCGACAGCACGTAGCGCGGCCTGCCGTCGGCGGCGGGCCGGTCGATGTGCAGGCCCTTGCGCTGGCCGATCGTGAAGCCGTGGGCACCGTGGTGGTTGCCGACGACCTCGCCCTCCTGGTCGACGATCGGCCCTTCGGCCGAGCCGAGCCGCTTGGCCAGGAAGCCGCGGGTGTCACCGTCGGCGATGAAGCAGATGTCGTGGCTGTCGGGCTTGTCGGCGACCGTTAGGCCGCGCCTGGCGGCCTCCTCGCGCACCTCGGCCTTGGTCGAGTCGCCCAGCGGGAAGATCGCGTGGCCGAGCTGCTCGCGGGTGAGCACGCCCAGCACGTAGGACTGGTCCTTGCCCTGGTCGGCGCTCCTGGACAGCACGCCGTCGACCAGCCTGGCGTGGTGGCCGGTGGCGACCGCGTCGAAGCCCAGCGCGAGCGCCCGGTCGAGCACCGCCGAGAACTTGATCTTCTCGTTGCACCGCAGGCACGGGTTGGGCGTGCGGCCCGCCGCGTATTCGGCCACGAAGTCCTCGACCACGTCGCGCTGGAAGCGCTCGGCCATGTCCCAGATGTAGAACGGGATGCCGATCACGTCGGCGGCGCGCCGCGCGTCGCGGGAGTCCTCGACCGTACAGCAGCCCCTGGCCCCCGTGCGGTGGGATTGGGGGTTGGCCGACAAGGCCAGATGCACACCAGTGACGTCGTGACCGGCCTCGGCGATCCGGGCGGCGGCCACGGCGGAGTCGACGCCGCCCGACATGGCGGCAAGCACACGCAATCCCATGACCATTCCAGCGTACTGTCCCGCCAAGCCTGCTCGGCCATCTGCACAACCAGGCTCCGCGTCTGGGAGTATTCAGGCCATGCGACTGTTCGGGCGCAAGGACGACGACGAAGAGCCCATCGAGCCGAGTGACGGCATCGCGCCGTTCTGGGCGTGGTGGGAGGAGACCAGGCCGCAGCTCGACTCGCTGGTGGCCTCCGGTGAGGCCGAGGGGCTGTGGGAGAAGATCGCCCCGGCCGTCGCCGCGGTGCATCCCGGCCTGGTCTGGGAGGTGGCTCCCGGCAGGGACGCGGCGCACGCGCTGGTCGTGACCGCCGCCGGCGACGCCGAGCTGCGCTCGCTGGCGCACCGCCTGGTCAAGGGGGCGCCGCCCGCCGACCTGCTGTGGGAGTTCCATCCGTCGCGCCAGGTCAACCCGCAGGCGCTGGAGCTGACGATCGACGTGGGCGGCTTCGAGTTCGCCTTCGACAAGCTGATGCTGGGGCTGCGGGTGCCGCCCAACTCGCCGCGCGTCGACGTGGCCGCCTACCACCCGATCTTCGGCCAGCTCGACGAGGACACCCGGCTGGAGACCACGCTGCTGGCCCTCGACTGGCTGCTCGGTGAGGACGACGTGGCCCGCTGGGTGGGCGAGATCACCCCGGCGACGTTCCAGCCGATCGACTCGGTCGCCGCCGTGCACCTGCCCGCCGTGGTCGCCGACCTGGCCTCCGGCTACGAACAGGAGCAGTGGGCGCTGCTGGAGGGCCAGACGGCGGCCGGCGCGCCACTGGTCGCCACCGCCCGCTATCCGCTGCGGCCGGTCGACTATCCGCTCTTCGACCAGCACATCGCGATCACGCTCCCGTACGCGCACCGCGACGAGAACGGGCTGCCCGTCGGGGAGTCGCTGACGGCGCTGCGCGACTTCGAAGAACGGCTGGCGGCTCGGCTGCTCAAGCTCCACGATGACGCCGTGCTGGTGGCGCATCTGAGTGCGGAGAGCCATCGGGTGATCCACATCTACGCCGACCCGACCGGGGACGCGGCGATCCACGCCAAGGAGCTGATCGTGGGGTGGGAGGAAGGGGAGCCACGGGTCGATGTGGCGACCGACCCGGCGTGGAGTGCGGTGGTGGCTTTTATCAACTGATTTGGTTCGTCACGCGACCGTCTCGGCCCTTGTGACAGTCCGTCGTGGCTGGGGACCCTGGGGAGGGAACGAGGACGGTCCATCGTGGTTGGGGACCTTGGACCCCCTCCGGGGAGGGTACGAAGGCGGTCCGTCGTGTCGGGGTTCCTGAGAAGGGATCCCTCCGGGGGACAGGCGAACGTCCGTGGTCAGTACAGCTAGCTCAGGCCGGCGCGGCGGGCGCGTTCGACCGCTGCCGGGAGCACCTCGATCAGCCGGTCGACGTCATCGTGGGTCGAGGTGTGGCCGAGGGAGAACCTGAGCGAGCCCCTGGCCGCCGCCGAGTCGGCGCCCATCGCCAGGAGTACGTGGGAGGGCTGGGCCACCCCGGCCGAGCAGGCGGAGCCGGTCGAGCACTCCACGCCCTTGGCGTCGAGCAGCATGAGCAGGGCGTCGCCCTCGCAGCCGGGGAAGGAGAAGTGAGCGTTTCCCGGCAGCCGGTCCGTCGGGTCGCCGTTGAGCAGCACGTCGGGGACCGCCTGCCGTACGCGCTGGATCAGCTCGTCCCGCAGCGCGGTCAGGCGGCGGCTCAGCGACTCCTGCTCCTCGACCGCGACCCGGATGGCGGTGGCGAGGCCGGCGATGGCGGGCGCGTCGAGCGTGCCTGAGCGTACGTCCCGCTCCTGGCCGCCGCCGTGCATGACCGAGACCGGGGTCATTCCGCGCGCCAGCAGCAGCGCGCCGACGCCCATCGGGCCGCCGACCTTGTGGCCTGTCACCGTCAGCGCGTCGGCGCCGGAGTCGGCGAACGACACCGGCAGCTGCCCGACCGCCTGCACGGCGTCGGTGTGGAAGGGGATGCCGCTGTCGTGGGCGATGGCGGCCAGCGTGTGCACCGGCTGGACCGTGCCCACCTCGTTGTTGGCCCACATGACGCTGATCATGGCGACGTCGTCGGGGTCGCGGGCGATGGCGGCGCGCAGCGTGTCGGGATGCACCCGGCCGAGCTCGTCGACCTCCAGCAGCTCGACGCGCGCGCCCTGGCTGTCGGCCAGCCATTGGGCCGGATCGAGGGTGGCGTGGTGCTCGACCGAGCTGACCAGCACCCGCTTCCTCGGCCGGCGCGCCCAGTAGAGGCCCTTGACGGCGAGGTTGTCGGCCTCGGTGCCGCCCGAGGTGAACACCACCTCGCTCGGCCTGGCGCCGAGCGTGTCGGCGATGGTCTCGCGCGCCTCCTCGACCACTCTGCGCACTCGGCGGCCGGTCGCGTGCAGCGAGGACGCGTTGCCGACCAGGCCGAGTTGCTCCGTCATGGCCTCGATCGCCTCGGGAAGCATGGGCGTGGTCGCCGCGTGATCAAGGTAGGCCGACGGTCTGCTCACCAGGAAATCGTATCCCCTTTGCCACTGTACCGTCCGGACGGTACAGTAGAGGCATGAGAAGGGACGAGCTACTGGACGCGGCAGAGGATCTCCTCTGCGACCAGGGCTCGACCGCGCTGACCCTGTCCGCGGTGGCCGATCGGGCCGGCGTGAGCAAGGGCGGCCTCCTCTATCACTTCTCCTCCAAGGAAGCCCTGATCAAGGGCATGGTGGAGCGGCTGATCGACGACTTCGACGAGCTGATGGCCGCCCAGGGCGACCCCACCTACACCGAGCGCTACCTCGCGGCGACGCTTGAGGCCGTGCGCTCCAACCGGCTGCGACGATGGGCCGTGGTCACCGGGGCGTCGGGCAACCTCTTCCTGCTCGCGCCGATCCGCGAGGCCATGGCCCGCTGGCACCGCGAAGGGCTGGACGACGAGCCCGACCGGGTGGCGTCCCAGATCGTCCGGCTGGCGTGCGAAGGACTGTGGGACGTGGCCAGCCACGATCCCGACCTGCACGCCGAGAGCGACCTGCGCGCCCTGGAGGCCCGCTGTCGCGCCCTCCTCAAACCCTGAATGTCCCGCTGAACCTGACGCGCTTCTCAACCTCTGACGCGCGCCTCAAAGCCCCCAACCCCCCCAAGCCCAAACCGTTCGCCGCCCGCGCTCGCGTCACGAGCGCCGGGCCGCGCCGCATGCCAGTTAATGAGTGATTTGCGAGGTATGTACTAATGATCCGCGACTTGAGGATCGCCCGTTTCGGGGCGGTTCTTACTTTCGTCCTGGCCGGGCTCCTGGTGGGCACGATGACCGTGCGCATCCCGGCGTTGACCGACAAGCTCGGCCTGTCCGAGTCGGCGGTCGGCCTGATCCTGCTGGCGTGGGGTGTGGGCGCGCTGATCACCATGCAGTCCATGCGCCGGGTCATGAGCCGGGCGGGCAGCAAGACCGTCCTGCGGATCGGCGGCCCGCTGACGGCGCTCGGCCTGGTGGGCGTGGCCTTCGCGCCGAACCTCCCGCTGCTGCTGGTCGCGGCCACGTTCTTCGGCATGGCGTTCGGCATGGTGGACATCGCGATGAACGCCCAGGGGTCCACGGTCGAGCGGGCCTACGGGCGCCCGCTGCTGAACGGCATGCACGCGGGCTGGTGCGTGGGCGCGATCTCGGCGGGCGCCCTGGGCAGCCTGTCGATCGCCCTGGGGCTGTCGTTCACCGCGAACGTGGCCCTGGTCGGCCTGGTCTCGCTGCCGGTGACGGTCCTGCTGGGCCGTACGTACCTGCCCGAGGCCCCGGCCGTGGCGACAACCACCAAGGCCGGCCGCCGCCTGCCCCCGATCGTCTACCTGCTCGGCGCTCTGATGTTCTTCGCGTTCATGGTGGAGGGCACGGTCGCCGACTGGAACGGGCTGTTCATGCGCGACACCCTGGGCGCCCCGGAGGCGCTGGCCGCGCTCGGCTACCCGGTCTTCGAGGTGGGCATGCTGGTCGCCAGGCTCACCGGCGACAGGCTGCGGACCCGGTTCGGGGTACGCGGCATCATGACGGCCTCCGGCGTGGCCACGGCGGGCTTCTTCACGGTCGTCCTGGTCGCGCCCGCGCCGCTGGTGGCGGTGCTGGCGATGTTCTTCGTCGGCCTCGGCGTGGCGACGATCTCGCCGATGACGCTCTCGCTGGCCGGGACCGCCACCGACACCCCCGGCCCGGCGATCGCCCAGGCGGGGGCCATGGGCTACGCGGGGCTGCTGCTCGGCCCGGTGGTGATCGGCTTCCTGACGGACGCCACGTCGCTGCGTGTCGCGCTCGGGATCGCGGTGGTGCTGGGCGTGGCGATCGCGGTGGCCGCCCGCTTCCTGCCGCGCGAGGAGCCCGCGGCGGTCACCGTCGGTCCGGCCGTCAGGGAGCCCGAACTCGCCACCGCCTGACCCTGTGACATTTGTCCTGGTTCAGTGGCTTACATTCTGCACTGCCCCGATCCGCAGATCAGTGTGAGGCTGAGCCCATGGTCAAACCAGTCGTCACCGCCTCGATCCTCGTCGTGACCGCCGTGCCGAGTGTCCTCCAGTTCTTCCTTCCCGGCCTGGAGCCCGCACTCATGCGCGACCCCGCGGCCATCCGTGCCGGGGAATGGTGGCGACTGGGGACCTCCCTCGTCGTCCAGGACAGCGGCGTGTTCGGCACCCTGTTCAACCTGGCGTTCCTTGCGGTGCTCGGTTACCTCGCCGAGCGCTCGCTCGGGCCCGCCCGCTGGCTCATCCTGTACGTGGCGGGCGCCGTGGCCGGGCAGGCGGGCGGATACCTGTTCAACGACCCGGGAGCCGGGAACTCGATCGCCCTGTGCGGCCTGGCGGCGGGCCTGGCCATCGCCTGCGAGGGGTCGCTGGAGCGCTCCGTGGGCGCCTTCTACGCGGTGATGCTGGGCGCGTCCGCCATCGCGCCCTCCAACGGCATCTGGAGCTGGGTGGTGACGATCGCGCTCACCGCGGCCGGGTTCCAGTTGGTCACCCGCCACGAGCGGCTGCCCGTGTGGCTCTTCCCCGTCGTCCTCGCGGTCGTCGCCGTCACGGTCACCGCCCTCGCCGACCTCCACGGCGCGGCCCTGCTGGGTGGCATGATCGCGGCATGGGCTCTGAGAGGAACGTCCCGTTCGACATACCGGCCTACGTCGCTCGCGTGAAAAGCGGGCCGTGCTTCATCTGCGCCATCGTGGCCGGTGACCCGACCTACGACCTGGAAGAGATCGTCTACGAGGACGAGCGCCACCTGGCCTTCCTGGCCCGCTACCCCACGATGCCGGGCTATGTCCTGGTGTGCCCCAAGGCCCACGTCGAGCACGCGGTCCGTGATCTCGACGAGGACGACTACCTCGGTCTCATGCGGGTCGTACGGCGGGTGGCGCTGGCCGTCGAGGCGGCGGTGCCGTCCGAGCGCACGTACCTGCTCACGCTCGGCAGCCAGCAGGGCAACGCGCACCTGCACTGGCACGTGGCCCCGCTGCCGCCCGGCACCCCCTACGAGGAGCAGCAGTATTACGCGCTCATGTCGGAGAACGGGGTGATCCCCTGGTCGTCCGGCCAGGCCCGGGAGCTCGCGGACCGGATCCGGGAGTCGCTCGCCGAGGCGTGATCTGGAAGTTCTCTGTGGATTCCGGCCACGCTCCATGCCGATCCGCTGCTCGGAGGCTCGCGTTCCCAGGAATCTCACAGATCTCCCCAGAAGCCCTCCATCCGGGCGTACGACGCTGGCCGCATGATCCAGCTCAACGGACTGACGAAACGCTACGGCGAGGTGCTCGCCGTGGACGATCTGACCTTCACCGTACGACCCGGCCTGGTCACGGGCTTCCTCGGCCCGAACGGCGCGGGCAAATCCACCACGATGCGGATGATCGTCGGCCTGGACCTGCCCACGTCGGGTTCGGTGACCGTCAACGGGCGGGCGTACCGCGACCTGCCCCAGCCGCTGCGGGAGGTGGGGGCGCTGCTGGAGGCGCAGGCCGTGCATCCGCACCGCAGCGCCTACAACCACCTGCGCTACCTGGCCCAGACCAACGGGATCCATGACCGGCGTGTCGCCGAGGTGCTCGACCTGGTCGGGCTCCGGGACGCGGCCAGGAGGAAGGCGGGGACGTTCTCCCTGGGCATGAGCCAGCGGCTCGGCATCGCCGCCGCGCTGCTCGGCGACCCGCCGGTGCTGCTGTTCGACGAACCGGTGAACGGGCTGGACCCCGAGGGCGTCCTGTGGATCCGCACGCTGATGCGCGGGCTGGCCGCCGAGGGGCGCACGGTGCTGGTCTCCAGCCATCTGATGGGCGAGATGGCGCTGACGGCCGACCGGCTGGTGGTCGTCGGCAAGGGCAAGCTCATCGCCGACGCGGACACCGCCACATTCACCGACACCGGCGAGGGGGTGCTCGTCCGTACACCTGAGGCCGTCATGTTCACCCGGCTGCTGCTGCTGGCCGGAGCCCGGGTGCGGGCGGGCCTCGACGGCGAGCTGATCGTGACCGGCCTGACCGCGCCCGACATCGGGCGGCTGGCCGCCACCGAGGCCGTGCCCCTGTTCGAGCTCGCCCCGCGCCGTACCAGCCTGGAGGAGGCATTCATGGAGCTCACCCGTGACAGCGTCGAGTACGGAGTGGCCCGATGACCGCCGCGGGCGTGCTGCGCGCCGAATGGACCAAGTTCGCCACCATCCGGTCCACGACGATCCTCTCCACCGCGATCGTCGCGGTCTCGACCCTGCTCGGCTGGCTGTTCGGCACGGCGAGCGCCAACCAGTACGGCGGTGCCTCGGCGCAGGATCGGCTGGACTTCGACCCGATGGACCCGGCCACGCGGGGCATGTTCATCGTGCAGCTATTGATCACAGGGCTGGGCGCGCTGGTGGCCTCGTCCGAGTACGGCTCGGGCACGATCCGCGCGAGCGCCGCGGCCGTCGGCCGGCGGCGCCTGCTGACCGCCAAGGCCGGGATGGTCGTGCTGGTCGCGCTGCCGGTGAGCATGGCGGCCGTGTGGCTGATGGTCCTGACCTGCATGGCGACGCTCTCAGCTCGCGGGGCGCCGGCCGTCTGGTTCGGTGACGCCACCGTCGTCCGCGTCCTGACACTCTGCCCGATCGTGTTCACGTCGCTGGCGCTCTTCGGGCTGGCGCTCGGCGTCCTGCTGCGGGGAACGGCTGCCGCCGTGAACGTCAGCACCGCATTCCTGCTGCTCCCCATCTTCGCCGGGACCTCTCCCGGCTGGCTGCGTGAGGTCCTCGGCGTCTACTGGCCGAATGTGGCGGCCTTCGCGGCCGCTTCGGGCCGGGCCGACGCCGGCCTGTCCCCTTGGGTGGGGTTCGGGATCCTCGCCGGGTTCACGGCGGTCATGCTTGGTGTCGCGTTCGTACGATTCGAGACTCGAGATCTCTGATCAGCTCGTAGGCTCGGCCAGAACAGGGAGGACAGCAGTTGGGTGACGGCGAACGGCTGCTCGTGGTCGACGACGAACCCACCGTCAGGGAGTTGCTCTCGGCGACCCTGCGCTTCGCGGGCTTCACTGTGAGCTCGGCCGAGAGCGGTGTCCAGGCGCTGGAGTCGGCCCGAGCCGACCCGCCCGACTTGGTCCTGCTCGACGTAATGCTGCCCGACCTGGATGGTTTCGAGGTGATCCGCCGGCTCAGGCTGCTGCCCCGGGGCGACGGCCGGCCGGGTCCCGTGCCGGTGCTGTTCCTGACGGCCCGCGACGCCACGGCGGACAAGATCAACGGACTGCGCCTGGGCGGCGACGACTACGTGACCAAGCCGTTCGATCTGGAGGAGCTCCTGGCCCGCATCAGCGCCATACTCCGGCGCACGGGCGCGGCTCCCGGCAACGACACGCTGCGCGTGGCCGACCTGGAGGTCGATCCCGAGGGCCATCAGGTGACCAGGGCGGGCCAGGCCGTACGGCTGTCTCCGACGGAGTTCAGACTGCTGCTCCATCTCGTGCTCAACGCCGGGCGGGTGCTGTCCAAGGCGCAGATCCTCGAACACGTCTGGCGCTACGACTTCGCCGGGGACTCCAGCATCGTCGACACCTACGTCAGTTACCTGCGCCGCAAGATCGACACCGGCGAGACGAAGCTGATCCACACCGTGCACGGCGTCGGATACGTGCTGCGCGGGCCGAAGCGATGATCAGGCGCCTGTCCCTGCGCCTCAGGCTGCTGGCCATCACGGTGGCGCTGCTGTTCGCCGGGCTGGTGGTGATCAGTTCGGTGGTCGTGCAGCAGCTGGAATCCCAGCTGCTGACCAGGATCGACGCCAAGCTGGAACCCATGGGCAGCGCCCTGTCCATGATCCCGCCCGACCTGGCCGTCCGGCTGCGACAGGGCGCGGCGAACACCCCCCTGGCGCCGGGCGGGTCGCAGCCCGGCCCCGACGAGCGGGGATACGCGGCGTACCTGTCCGCCGACGGCACGCTCCTGCGGGAGCTGACCACCGGGGGACGCCCCGAACTGCCCCGGCTGGACTCCGCGGCCGTCGCCACCCGCGCGAGGCGGCCGTTCACCGTGAGCGGCGCCGATGGCGCGGGATGGCGGGCGGTGGCGCTGCCCAAAGCCGGACGGGACGGCTCCGCCCACGCCAGTGTCGTCGTCGCGCTGTCGCTCGACGGCATGGACGCCACCATCGACCGGGTGCGGGTCGTCTGCCTCATCGCGGGTTCGGTGCTGCTGGCCGTGCTCGCTCTCGTCGGCGGCGTGGCGATCCGGGCCGGGCTCGCGCCGCTGCGGCGGGTGGAGGAGACCGCGGCGGCCATCGCGGGCGGCGACCTGACCCGGCGCGTACCGTACCTGGCCATGCCGGGGACGGAGGTCGGGCGGCTCGCGCACGCGCTGAACGGCATGCTCGCCCAGATCGAGCAGGGGTTCGCCGCCCGCGCCGAGTCCGAGGCGCGCATGCGGGGGTTCGTCGCCGATGTCAGCCATGAGCTGCGCACCCCGCTGTTCGGCATCAAGGGGTTCTCGGAGCTGTATCGCATGGGCGGCACGGACGCCGACGCGGCGCTGGCCCGCATCGAGAGCGAGTCCGGACGTCTGGCACGGCTGGTGGACGACCTGCTGCTGCTCGCCTTCCTCGACGAGCCCACGACCGCGGGGCTCGACCTCACGCCCATGGACCTGCGTACGCTGGCCGCCGACGCGCGGCACGACTTCGCCGCGCTGGACCCGTCCAGGCCGATCGCGTTCACCGGGCCCGGCGGCGGACCCGCGGCCAGCGCCCCCGTGCTGGGCGACGAGGCCAGGCTGCGGCAGGTGGTCAGCAACCTCGTGGGCAACGCCGTCACCCACACCCCGGCCGGCTCCCCGGTGAGAATCGGTGTCGGCACCCTCGGCGACCAGGCGGTGCTCGTCATCGAGGACGAGGGGCCGGGGCTCAGCGCCGAGGAGTCGGCCCGCGTCTTCGACCGCTTCTACCGCGCCGACGGCTCCAGGGCCAGGTCCACGGGTGGGGCGGGGCTCGGCCTGGCCATCGTGCGCTCCATCGTCGCCGCCCACGGGGGACGCGTGGAGGTCCGCTCCGCGCCGGGGCGGGGAGCGGCCTTCCAGGTCCTGCTCCCCGCCATCGACCCGTGAGTTACTTGCGCTTGGTGACCTCTTCGGTGAGCTGCGGCACTACCTGGTGCAGGTCGCCCACGACGCCGTAGTCGGCGAGCTCGAAGATCGGCGCCTCCGGGTCCTTGTTGATCGCGACGATGGTCTTCGCGGTCTGCATCCCGGCCCGGTGCTGGATCGCGCCGGAGATGCCGGCCGCGATGTACAGCTGCGGCGACACCGTCTTGCCCGTCTGGCCCACCTGGAACTGGTGGGGGTACCAGCCCGCGTCGGTGGCGGCGCGCGAGGCGCCCACGGCCGCGCCCAGGGCGTCGGCCAGACCCTCGATGACCGAGAAGTTCTCGGCCGAGCCGACACCACGGCCGCCGGAGACCACGATCGCGGCCTCGGTCAGCTCGGGGCGCGCGCCCTTCTCCTGCTTCACGCGCTCCAGGACACGGGCGGCCTTGGCGGAGTCGGTCAGCGTGACCGACACCTGCTCCTCGGTGCCCGCGCCCGCGGCGGCCTCGGGGGCCGTGGAGTTGGGGCGTACGGCGACGATCGGCGTGCCCTTGCGCACCTTCGAGCGGACGTTGACGCCGCCGCCGAAGATGGACTGGTCGGCCACGAAGCCCTCGCCGAGGCCCACGGCGTCGGTGATGACGCCCGAGTCGGTCTTGACCGCGAGCCGGCCGGCGACCTCCTTGCCCTCGGTCGTGGCGGCCACCAGCACGGCGGCGGGCGACTTGTCGGCCACCAGCTGGGCGAGCAGCTCGGCCTTGGGCGCGACGACGTAGTCGACGATCTCGTCGGCTCCGGCGACGTAGATCTTCTCGGCACCATACTCGGCGAGCCTGGCCTTGGCCGCGTCGGTGATGCCGGGTCCGGCCCAGACGGCGGCCGGTGTGCCGAGCGAGCGGGCCAGGGTCAGCAGTTCGAGTGTGACCTTCTTGACCTCGCCGTCGACGTGCTCGACGAGAACGAGAATCTCCGACATATCAGCTGTCTCTCCCGTGCTCAGATGAACTTCTTGGACGCGAGGAAGTCGGCGGCCTTCGAGCCTCCGTCGCCCTCGTCCTTGACGATCGTGCCGGCCGCGCGCGGCGGGGCCGCGGCGAACTCGACGACCTCGGACCAGGCCGCGTCCAGGCCGACCTGGTCGGCCGCGATCTCCGCGTCGGCGATGGCCAGCGTCTCCACCGGCTTCTTCTTGGCCGCCATGATGCCCTTGAAGGACGGGTAGCGGGGGTCGTTGATCTTCTCCACCACGGACACGACGGCGGGCAACCGGGCCGCGACCTTGTCGAACCCGTAGTCGGTGATCCGCTGGATCACGATCTCGGAGCCCTCGATGTCGACCTTCTTGGCGAGGGTGAGCTGGGGTGCGCCCAGGCGCTCGGCCAGCATCGCGGCCAGCACACCCGTACGCGCGTCGGTGGACTCCGAGCCCAGGATGACCAGGTCGAAGCCGATCTTCTTGAGCACCTGCGCCATCGCGTAGGAGGTCGACAGGGCGTCGGAGCCGTGCAGCGCGTCATCCGTCAGGTGGACGGCCTTGTCCGCGCCCATGGCCAGGGCCTTGCGGATGGTCTCGGTGGCCCGGCCCGGTCCCATGGTGAGAACGGTCACCTCGCCGCCGTGGGCTTCCTTGAGCTTCAGGGCCTCCTCGACCGCATACTCGTCAAGCTCGTTCACCACGCCGTCGACGGCGTCACGGTCGAGCGTCTTGTCATCGGACCGGAGCTTGCGCTCGGTCGCCGTGTCGGGGACCTGCTTCACGCAGACGACGATGTTCATGGCCGGTGGCCGACCTCCCGTGTTCGCGTGCGCCGACGCTCGGCGCCTGATGCTTGCTGACAGACTGCCAGGTGTCCCATGGGGGCCGTGACAGCGGGTGCTCTCGCGGCCATGTTACCCATGAGTAGCTTAGGCGCAAGCAAGCAAGGCTTACGACAAAGCACCACCACCATACCGAACTTTATTCCGCTAACTGAGTTCAGGTCGGCCGCTGGAGGGTTCAGGCCGACATCAGGAAGACGACGCCGACCACCAGCGCCGTACCGGCGAACAGCGCAAGCGTAAAGGTGCTGAAGACCGCGCTCAGCCCCAGGCAGAGCCCTGCCGCGCCGAGCATCCCGGCGAAATCGAAGATGATGCGGCTCATCCTGAAGCGGCCGCGCGTGAACAGCGCCACCCCCGCGTCGGCCACCGCCACCAGCGCGTACGCGGCCAGCAGGAACAGCGTCACCTCCGGCAGCGGCTCCCGCGCGGCGGCGGCCAGCAGCGCCACGAACAGCCCGGAGCCGATCAGCCAGCGCCTGCGTACCTTCTCCCGGTGCCTGGCCCTGGACTCCTCGACCGACGGACGGCCCCGCTCCTGACCCGGCCGCCACTCCCGGGTCTCCAGGTCGTGCGCCTCGCCGGGCCGGGGGCGCAGGGCCGTGGCGGGCGGGCGGACGGCGTAATGGGCGGCCTCGACGCCGAGCCTGGCGCAGATCTGCGCGGCCGTCGGCCGCGCGAGCGGGTCAGTGGCCAGGCACTCGCGCAGCAGCGGGCTCAGCCAGTCGGGGACCCCCTCCAGGTCGGCGTCATGGTGCACGACGCGGTAGGCGACCGCCGAGGCCGGTCCCTGCCCGTACGGCTGCCGTCCCGTGGCCGCGTAGGCCAGCGTGGCCCCGAACGAGAACACGTCGGCCGGCATCCCCGACTCCTTGCCCTCCAGCACCTCGGGCGCCAGATAGCCGGGCGTGCCCACCACAGCCCCTGAGGCCGTCACCGAGAGGGAGTCGAGCGCGCTGGCGATGCCGAAGTCGATGACCACCGGCTCGCCTTCGGCCATCATCACGTTGGCCGGCTTCAGATCCCGGTGCACGACGCCCGCCTCGTGCATGGCCAGCAACGCGTCGGCCAGCCCGGCGGCCAGTTGGCGGAGCTCGGGCACCGGCGTGGGGACCGCGCTGAGCGGCCTGCCCTGGACGTACCGGGTCACCAGATAGGGCTTGTCGACGTCGAGCGAGGCGTCCAGCACCTCGGCCACGTGCGGCCCGCCCACTAACCGCATCGTCTCCACCTCGCGCGCCAGCCGGGTCAGCGCGCCGCTGCCGGCCGTCACGTGCGGATGCAGGACCTTGACCGCCACCGTACGGCCCTCGGGGTCGAGCGCCAGGTGCACCTCACCGAACCCGCCCGCCCCGAGCCGGGAGAGTAACTGATAGGGGCCCAGCCGCTCGCTCATACCCCTTATCTCCCCCCGGAGCGGGCCAAGACACTTACGACCAGGGTGACAGGAACCCCATCCCCACGCCGTCGAGCAGATCGTTGATCAGGCCGGTGATCAAGCCGATCGTGCTCCGCCGCGCGTCGCTGGTCAGCTCGTTGATCACGGTCTCCGGAGCCCGCCAGGGCGCCCACGTCGGGGTCTGGCCCAACGCGAACATCACCGCGAACATCGCGGCCGTACCGACGATCAGGGCGGCGACCAGGGCCGCACCGGGAGTGCGCAGGATGCCGGTGAGCGAGCGCGTGACCGCCTTGCGCGGCGCGCCGCCGCCCGGCAGCACGAACAGCCCGGCCGTGAAGGCGGCCGCGCCGTACGCGGCGGCGTGGTTGACGCTCATCCCGCCGCCCCAGCGCAGCACACCCCAGACGCAGGCGCCGAACGCCAGCGCCAGTGGCACGTGGACCAGCGTCACGAGCGCGGCCTTGACCAGCGCCCACGGCGTGCCGACCAGGACGAGCAGCGGATCGGCCGCGCTGCTCCCCCGCACCTGCCGGCGCTTGACCATGTCGCCGAAGAGGTATTCGCCCACCCGCAGCACCAACGCCAGCGCGACGGCCACCGCGCTCACCGCGACGGGCAGCACGGCGGCCAGCGCGGTCAGCGTGACCAGCAGCAGCAGGCCGACGAACTGGCTGCCGACCAGGTAGCGCTTGCGCTCGGCCGGCGGTGTGTAGGGAGGCGGCGGCGCGACCGGCCGCTGCTGACCCGCCTGAGTGGCCGGGCGGTAGGCGGGCGGGTGCGTCGGCGGCGCAGGGTAGCCCGCGACCCGCTGGTCGACGCGCGGGGCCGGGTGCCGCTCCGGCATCGGCGCCGGGACGTAGGGCGGCGGCCGTTCCTCGCGCGGCGGCTTCTCCTCGCGCGCGGGCGCGGGCGGGGTCCCGTACGCGACCGGGGGCAGCAGGTCGGAGTAGTTCTCCATGACCCGCGTCCGGTTGCCCATCCGCTTGGTACCGGTCGGCCCGTCGGACGAGGTCTCGTGGAACGAGGTCACCGATGGGTCCAGCGCCCTGGCCATCCGCAGGAGCTCCTGGGCGCCGGGCCGGGCACTGGGCTCGACGCGCAGCGCGCGGCTCAGCCAGCCGCGCAACCAGGCGGGCGCCTTGTCGATCTGCGCGCGCCCTTCCATGATGTTGAAGCAGACCGCCTCGAACGTGCCCGTGCCGAACGGCGGCGCGCCCGTCGCGGCGAAGAACACCGTGGAGGCCAGCGCGTGCACGTCGGCCGCCTGGGTGATCTCCGAGTCGCGGATGATCTCGGGCGCCAGGTAACCGGGCGTGCCGACGAACATCCCCGTCTGGGTCAGCCGGGTGGCGTTGACCAGGTGCGCGATGCCGAAGTCGATGACCAGCGGATCGCCGTTGACCAGCATCACGTTGGACGGCTTGAAGTCGCGGTGGATCACCTCGGCGGCGTGGATGGCCACCAGCGCCTGACACAGGCCCTGGGCCAGCCTGATGACCTCGCGCGCCTCCAGCGCGCCCTCGGCCAGCACCGTCTCCTCGAGTGTGCGGCCGGGGGCGAAGCGGGTCACGACGTACGGCTGACCGCCGACGAGCTCGGCGTCGAGCACCTCAGCCACATGCGGGCTGCGCACCCGGCGCATGGTCTCGACCTCGCGCGTCAGCCGGTCGCGGGCCTTCAGGTCGGCCGCGACATGCGGGTGCAGGACCTTGATGGCGACCTCGCGGCCCTCGGTGTCGAGGCCCAGGTGGACCACGCCCATGCCGCCCTCGCCGATCTTCCTGACCAGCCGGTAGGGGCCGAGACGTTCCGGCGCCTGCGTGCTCATCGCCACCGTCCCGGCGTCATCCCCCTGTGCTCCCCTTCAGTCCGTTGAGCTGGGTCACCACAGGTCCGACGTTCAGCGGAGCCCATACGGCCCTCCTCGCGTTGTCGAACGAGCTGTAAGCGAGGATCAGGGAGAGCGCGGCCCCCGCCGCGAGAACTCCCACCATCACCATCGCCGCTGTTCTCGAGGGTACGAGCGATGAGAGGGTTCTGCGCATCTGCCTTCCAGGCCCCTCCACTCCGGGGCCCGCGCAGACGGTCCACAGGGCGATCGCCGCGCCCCAGGCCAAGGCGTTGTAGGGGTTCATCTTGACGAACACGGTGAGCAGCAGCGTCACCGGTAGCCCCAGGATAAGGGCGTAGAAGAAGAGCGCGAACGTGATCCCCACCGACTTGGCCAGTTTTTTGGGGAAGGCGAAGACGCGCACCACGTCCAGCGCCGCCGACCCGGTGGACCGGCGCGCGACGAGCTCCGGCTGGGCCAGGTCGGCCGCGCGGAGCAGCACCACGACCGGGATCACCAGCAGGCCCACGAGCACGGGCGCCACCACGGCCACCATGATCATCATAATCAGCAGCATCGCGCTCGCCAGGCCGTAGGCCCGGGACCGCTGCAGTGCCTGCCCGGGGCGGGCCGCCGGGATGAACGGCTCGCGCTTGGTCCGCAGGTCGGGCTGCTGCTGCCCGTAGGCGTCTCTCCTGGTCTGCGCCTCGTGCGGCAGGTAGGACTGCGCCTGCGGATCGTGCGGGAACTGGCCCTGGACCGGGATGTAGGGCGGCGGTTGGACCGGGTTGCCTCGTCCGTAGTCGGGCGCTTCGGGGCGTACCCGGCGGGTGGGGACGTCGGGCGGGTCGGGGCGTACGCGCCGGGTGGGCACGTCGGCGTCGGCCGGCGACGGCATGTGGCTGTTGCTCTGACCGGCGGCCTGCCATGGCTGTGGGGTAGCCTCGCGCTGCATCTTGCGCAGCTCTTCCGGGGTCACCCGGCGGGTCGGATAGGGGTCGCCCTGCTGCTCGGGGAGCAGCGAGACGTACTGCTGCTCCTGCGGCGGCGGCTGGGGCGGCTGGCCCTGGGGCTGCCAGTTCGGGCCGGCCCCCTGGTGCGGCTGGCCCTGGTGCGGGGGCTGCTGGCGCAGCTGGCCGTCGACGAGCCGGCGCGGCGTCATGGGCGGCGTCGAGATGTCGTACGACGGCTTGTCGGCCAGCGGCTGCGGCGTCGGCAGCTCCAGCGACGGGTTGGAGCGGTCGGACCGGGGCACGGTCGAGATGTCGTCGCGCATGCCGCCCGGCGGCGTGGGCAGCATCCTGGCGGTCTGCTCGGCCAGCTCGGCCGCCTTGGGCCGCTTGGTGGGGTTGCGCTGGAAGGCCGCCTTGAGCAGCGGCTGCAGCTCCTTCGGGGCCGCGCTCACGTCGGCCTTGCCCGCGGTGATGTTGTAGAAGATCATCTCCAGCGTGCCCTTGCCGAAGGGCGGCTGGCCGGTGCCCGCGTACAGCAGCGTGCCCGCCCAGGCGTGGATGTCGACCTCGGGCCCGGCCTCCTGACCCTCGATGATCTCGGGGGCGAGGTATCCGGGCGTGCCGATGAACATCCCCGTCTGCGTCAGCCTGGTCGCGTCGACCGCCTGGGCGATGCCGAAGTCGATCAGGACCGGCTCGCCGTCGATGATCAGCACGTTGCCCGGCTTGAGGTCGCGGTGGATCACGCCGACCGCGTGCACGGCGGCCAGCGCGGTCGCGACCCCGTGCGCGATCCTGACCAGCGCGGGCAGGTCGAGCGGACCGTCGTCCTTGACGATCTCGTCGAGTGGCCGCCCGGCGACGTAACGCGTGACGATGTAGGGCCGATGACCCGTCACATCGGCGTCGATCACCTCGGCGATGTATTTGCTGCGCGCGCGGCGCATGGTCTCGACTTCACGCGACAGACGCCGCCTGGCGACCTCGTCGCCGGCGACCTCCGCGCGCAGGACCTTGACCGCCACCTGCCTACCCTGCGGGTCGACAGCGAGGTGGACAACGCCCATCCCGCCTTCGCCGAGCCGCCTGAGCAGCCGGTAAGGGCCGAGTCGGTCATCGTTCATGGCATGAAGCACCATACCGGCTTAATCCCCGCCCACGAGATGAACCATGAGGCCACATTCCCACTCGTACAACGTCCCGAAGGGGCCCATCGGTTTCCCATTCAACGGTCTCGAATTGGCTTCAGTTTCTTTGACGTCAGTTCTCTGGCTTCAGTTGGCCAGGGGGAGGGTCTCCGCCCCCTTCAACCCGGCAAGAGCGGCCCCGGAGACGGCCAACTTCGACCGCCGGACCCCACTTCCGATCACTACCCTGTCGTGCTCGGCCACCTTCGTGTCCACCAGGATCGGCCAGTCGGCGGGCAGGCCGAGCGGGGTGATGCCGCCGTATTCCATCCCGGTGAGCTCGACCGCCTCCGCCATCGGGGCGAAGCTCGCCTTGCGCGCGTCGAGATGCCTGCGTACGACGCCGTTGACGTCGACCCGCATCGTCGCGAGCACCATGCAGGCCGCATAGCGCGTCTCGCCGCCGCGCTTTGCAGCGACGACCACACAGTTGGCCGACTCGTCGAGCGTCACGCCGTAGCGCTCGCAGAACGCCGCCGTATCGGCCAGCTCGGGGTCGATCTCGGCCACCTCGACGCCCGCCAGCCCCTGCACGGCAAGGGCCACCGGCTCGGCCAGCAGGTCGGTCCGGTCGGTCGCGGGCACCCAGTCCAACGTCATCCCATCTCCTCGATCGCTCACCCAGGACCTTACGCCGGTCACCTGAGCAGCGCGCGACGTCACGGTGACTGCAGCACCCGTTGGTGCAGCTGGGTGACGGCGCCACGGGCCGACTCCATGGAGCCCGCCTGCCACGCGATCAGATAGGTGAGCCAGTCGCCCGCGAAGTAAACCCTTCCGCTGGGGCGTTGCAGAAGAGTGAAGGACGAATCAAAGGCGGGCCAGCGTACCCAGCCGCCCTGGATGTGCTCCTGGCGGTCCCAGGCTATGGAGACGCTGGAGAGCAGGTCCTTGCCGTACTTGTCGCCGTGGATCTTCCTGCCCTGGGTGAGGGCGCGGCGTCTGCGGTCGTCCGGGGTGAGGGCGCCGTAGAGCTCGGCGTTCTGGTCGGTGTTGTAGTAGCCGACGAGCACGCCGCGCTGGGCGTGGAAGCCGGCCGAGGGGTACCAGATGTGGGTGATGTCCAGGTCGGTCTCTGTCACGCCGCCGTAGATGCGGTCTTCCAGCTCCCACCAGCGCCGGCCGTACTCCAGACCGATCTTGCCGCTCGCCACCGGGATGGGCGTCTTGAGCGCGGCCGTGACGGGGGCGCCGAGGTTGTGCGGGATCTTCGCGAGCAGGTGGGGCGGCAGGGTGGCGATGCAGTAGTCGGCTTTGAGCGAGCCGCCGTCCCAGGTCACCTCGACACCGTCGGCCAGGTTGGTGATCTTGGTGACCTTGACGCCGGTCCTGATCCGGTCCGCGCCGACCGCCTCGGTGAGCTTGACGACAATGGCGTCCATGCCGCCGACCGGCTGCAACATGGGGGTCGACTGCTCGTAGCCGAAGTCGTTGGTGATGGAACGACCGGTGCCGGCGGCGAGGACGGCGTGCAGGGTGCCGGGGGCCGCGATGGGGGTACCGCCGTCCAAAGCCGGATATTTCATGAAACCCCGGCGGTCGGAGCCCTCGTAGTCGAGCTTGGGCCCCAGATCGCCGAACCTGCGCAGAAACTCCAGCAGTCGTTCCTGATCGTCCTTGCCGACCTTCTTGTCAAGCGCACCAAGATTCGTCGCTTTGGCCAGCAGCTCCGCCACATACCCATACATATCCGCACGCGCGGCCCTTGCCCGGATCGTCTGCCCATTGGTGTGGACGAGCGCCTGGCCGTTGTTGTTGATGAACGTCTCGATCGGGATGCCCAGCTCGCGGCAGTAATCCAGGGTGACCATCCACGGCGCGATCCGCCCCGGGCCCGCGTTGAAGTAGACGCCCTCGCCGAACTTCACGTCCTGCGCGGGACCGTTGAGCTCGGTGAGCCGATCACCGCCGCGCAGCGTGAGGTTCCGGCCGCCGGCCCGATCCTTGGCCTCCAGCAGTGTGCAGTCGTAGCCGGCCTTGCCCAGCTCGTACGCGGCGGTCAGCCCGGCGACACCCGCCCCAATGATCACCACCTTGGCGGCCGCCTTGCCGCGCAGCGAGAAGTCGCCCTGCTGGGGGGCGGCGAAGTCCTTGTCCTGCTGGGACGGCGCCAGACCCAGCGCGCCCATGGCGGCGTACATGGCTCCCGCGCCACCCACCGCCCCGATACCGACGAGTAACCCCCGCCGGGTCAGCGCCGCGCCCTCCATGCCACTCGCTCCCAACTATGCGGGCCGCTATTCCGTCGGCCTGCGTGTGCCGGCCTGCTCTTCACGGGCCCGCGTGTGCCGACCTGCCGTTCACCGACCTACGCACGCCGACCGGCTCCTCATCCGCCCGCGTACGCTGACCGGCCATTCACCGACCTACGCACGCCAACCGGCTCCTCACCCGCCCGCGTACGTCGACTTGCTCCTCACCGGCCCGCATGCGCTGACCTGCCATTCACCAGCCGGCGTCTGCTCTCTGTGGCGTTCAGCCGTAGGGGCCGCTGCCGCAGGAGATCTGACCACCGATCGTGGCGAAGATACCGAACAGCGCCATGATCTGTGCGAAGTCATCGGTAGTGAACTCGGTGTGACGCGATCCCACCGCCTTAACGCCGGGAACAAGCCCGACGGCGGCCGCGATGGCAGTGGAGTTCCACTCCACCCCCAGCGTGTACGGCGCAGCCACCCGATAAGGCGTGAAGTCGCTCAACCGCCCCAACGCCCTGGCCGTCGCCTCACGAATCCGAGCCTGGGCAACGCTCGGCGGCAGCAGTTCGGCCGAGAACTTGTCGATCCCCTTCTTGACCGCCACCGTCTCCACATCGCCGAGCAACTCGCGCGCCTCTTCACCGACGGCCTCGTCCCCGGCCACCAGCACCACCGGAACACCGTGGAAGCCCGCACACGCCGCCACCAGCCGCGTCTCGCCGCACACCTCGCCGTTGAGGTAGACGTTCTGGATCTCCTTGCCCATCCAGGTGTGGTTGAGCACGCCGTTCGTCACCCCCGCGCGGGCGTGGTACCCCACGAAACACGCCGCCTGGAACGACCCGTCGACCCCCTGCGCCATCCGCTGCGCCTTACCCGGCCCCCGGATGAGGGTGGCGCGCGGGTCCAGCAGGTCGATCCGCAGATTCTTGGTGGACCCGTGAGCGTCGTTCACCAGCACCGTGGTCGCCCCGGCCTCGAACGCGCCCTCGACGGCGGCGTTGGCATCGGCGGTCATGAGCTCGCAACCCCGCTCGTAGCCCCGCTTGCCCGCGTGCATCTCTTCGGGGTCGGTGAGCCCGGTCACGCCCTCCATGTCGACCGACAAGTACACCTTCACAGTCCCACTCCCTCACCTGCGCACCCGGCATCGACCAAAGGCGTATCGGCCTTAGGCGGACCAGCCGAAACCGTATCGACCAACAGCGAATCTGCCGAAACCGTATTGACCAACGGCAGATCGGCCGAAGCAGTATCGGCCATGGGCGGATCGAGCAAGATCGAGCAAGAGGGATCGAACTGGGCGTGAGAGCGTCACGTGCCCCATGTCTCCACCCGGCGGACCTCGGCCTCGGTCATGAGCCCGACCTTGGACGTCATGAACCCGGTCGCCTGCTCACGCCACTGAGCCGGGATCTCGTCGAGCGCCGGCGGGTAGCAGTGGTCGAGCCAGCTCGTCGACTCCTCCGTGGCGTCGAAGTAGTCGAGCGCCTTCCCGAACAGCGTGTCCTCGATGCCGGGCACCCTCGCCAGGCCGTACTCGACCATCTCCTGTCCCCCGTACGGCGGAGGCTGGAGCCACTTGCGCACCCGGGGGTCGTCGGCGGTGAAGGGCGTGTCGAGCGGTCGCCGTTCGACGGCGGCCTGAATGAGCTCCTTGTACAGGCACTTGCCGCACCTGCGACACGGACCGTCGGTGCCCTGCAGACACCATCGGACGTGCTCCTTGAGCTCCGAGCTCAGCGCCAGTCGCATGGTGACCGCTTCGCTCACGCCGCCCACGGGGAGCACGATGTGTACGCCCGCCGCCGCGAACAACCGCCCCCACGCCCCGTGCGGCGCCCACATCAGGTTGTCGGGCGTGTAACGCAGGAGATAGCGATCCCCGCCGAGCCACCGTGAACCCAGTTCATACCCGAACGCCAGTCCACCGAGATCCATCTGGTCTGCGAGGAGTAATGCCCCTGCCGCGACCGCGTGGTGTTCCGGGTATCCGGGCCGGGGCTCGGACAGCGTGAATTCCAGGTCGGAGTCCACCACAGTGAGTTCCCGTCCGGTGCGCCTGGCCAGCCTGGCAAGGACGTCGGAGCGGTAGTGCGGCCACCGGTTCGGCACGCGGGGGTGCGGCACACGCCGGAAGTGCACGAACGGCGCCTCGGGATAGATGGTCGCCGCCGCCACGGAGTCCGCGCCACCGCTGTAGGAGATCGCCAGGTTCGTCCCGGTACGCCGGGCCTCCACGCCAACCGGCCCGACCTCGATCCCCCACCCGTCGTGCAACGCGGCGGCCACCTCAGGGGAGATGGCCCGGTCGAACACGATCTCCTTACGCGTCCACGGCGCCACCACTGTCCATGCGGCGACGGCGAAGAGGTCGGGGTGCGCGTCTCCGGGCACGCCGGCGATGGTGCAGGAGTTGGTGGCCAGCTTGACCGGGTGCTCGTCGGCAGCTCTGCCGGTGATCTCGTCGTCAGCCCCGAGCCGGAACGTCAGCTCGCCTCCCGACCAGCTCACGCGCATGACGAATCCTCCGTCCGCGCAGCATCACGAGGACGCGGTGTCCGTGACTTGAGGTCGTCGATCGCCTGCCAGAGGAGGACCTCGTTCTGGAGTACGCCATCCAGCGCCTTGGCCGTCTCCTGAGCCAGGCGGTGCGTGTCGTCGAGCCGGGCTTTGTCCGTGGGGGCGCTGGTGGGAGTGGCGGTGGTGGGTCTGGCGTTTCGCAGACGCTCGACCTCGTCCTGCAGGCTCGCCATCTCCCGGCGCAGGGTCTGGACCTCCCAAAGAGCGTCCCTGATGTCCTGACGGTGATCGCCGATGGAGATGTAGCGGGAATCGAACCACGTGCGCACGGCTTTGCGCAGGCGGGCGGGGACCAGGACGCGCATCATGAAACGCCACGATAGTGGTAAATCCACGGCTACCAGGACGCTGTTTCCGAATGGCAACCAAGCTATATGACTGGTGTCAACTTCCGCTGTCGCGACGGATAAATCGGCAGGCGTCCGACCACTCGTATCGCCCATACTCAGCCGTGTGAATCTCGTTGGCGTCGTCGGTGGTGGCGGCAGCAGTGTCGCCCAGATTGTCGCCGCGTCCACCCGCCGTCCGCCGTTCGTCCTGCTGTCCCCAGGAGTCTGATCGTGTCGTCCTGCCTGTCTTCAGGAGTCTGATCGTGGTCAAGGAGCTTGTAGCGCACGTACAGGAGGCGTTCGGGTGGGGTGAGGACGTCGTGGTGTCCGCGGGGCCGCGGGGCGCGCTGGGGCAGATCTGGCGGCTGGACGTCGGCCCGGCACGCTACGCGCTCAAGGAGATCTTCGCCGAGCCGCCGTCGGAGGCGTTGATCCAGGCTGAGCTGGCGTTCGGGCGGCGGGCGGCCGAGGCGGGGGTACGGCTGCCGGCGAGCCATCCCGACCGCGACGGCCGCCACCTGCTTGAACCGCCCGGCGGGACGTGGCTGCGCCTGTACGACTGGATCGACCTGCGGCCGGTCGAGCTGACGGCGCCGACCACGCCGGGAGAGATCGGGGCGCTGATCGCGCGTCTGCACCGGTGCGCCCCGGCCGCGACGGTCGAGCCGGACGGCGGACCGCCCGCTCGCTGGTACGACCGCGTCCCCACCACGCACGAGTGGGCGGAGGTGGCCGCGTCGGACGCGGTGTGGGCCGCGAGACTCGCCAATCTGCTGGCCACGCTGCCCGAGCTGTGCGCGGCCGTCGCGCCGGTCGATCCCGCCGAGCTGATCCTCTGCCATCGCGACCTGCACCCGGAGAACGTCCTCGCCGACTCCGCCGGTGCGCTCGTGGTCGTCGACTGGGACAACCTCGGACCGGCCGTACCGAGCCGGGAGCTGGCACGGGCGCTGTTCGACTGGTTCTGCGACGACTCGACCGCCGACCTCGAAGCCATGCGCGGCATGTACGAGGCGTACCTAAGCGAGGGCGGTCCAGGCCGCATCACGGACCTGGCGGACTTCACCATGCTTCTCGCGTCCCACCTGCACTTCCTGCTGGTCCAGGCCCGCGTCGCCCTCGACCCGCACGCCGAGCGACGGCACCGCGAGTGGGCGGAACGCGAGATCGACGAGGCGTTGCGCACCCTGCCGACCACACGGCAGCTGACCGACGTGCTGAAGCTCACGCGCAGTCGCTGACACGTGGCGGTGGGGCAGCCTCGGCGCTCCGCGTCCGCTGTCGCATCGAGCCTGTCCTAGGACCGCGCTAGAAGCTCTCTGGGCCGACGGGTAAACTCCCCGCGCGTGATCGACCTGGACGAACATGGCCGCCCCGAACCTCCGGTCGCGGCCGACGAAACCGCCACCCTCCTCGGCTACCTGGAGTACCAGCGCGCGACCCTGGAGTGGAAGTGCGCCGGACTGGACGCGGCCGGCCTGAACGCGACCGTCGGCGCCTCGACGATGACCCTCGGCGGGATGCTCAAGCACCTGGCCTATGTCGAGAGCTGGTGGTGCTCCCAGCGGCTGTACGGGAACGCCCCGGAGCCCCCGTGGGACACCGTCGACTGGGACGCCGATATCGACTGGGACTGGCACTCGGCCACCGAGGACACCCCCGAGCAGCTCCGCACGCTCTGGCAGGACACTGTGGCCCGCTCCCGCTCCCTGGTCGCGGACGCGCTGGCCGACGGCGGCCTGGACCGGCTGGCCGTGGTCCCCTGGGCCGACGGCCGGGTACCCAGTCTGCGGTGGATCCTGTTCCATCTGGTCGAGGAGTACGCGCGGCACAACGGCCACGCCGACCTCCTCCGCGAGGCAGTGGATGGACACACCGGAGAATAGCCACCCAGCGGACGGTCACCGAGCAGGCGACCCACCCGACCGAACGGGCGAATCCCGGGCGGCCTACCTGATCGATCAACCCCATGGACCCCTGCGAGGCGGCCCGAACCCGGACCACCTGGACGCGGCACCCGCCGCCTCGTAAACCAGCTCATCTACGCCGCGCGACACGAATATCATCACGGATAGCGACTCGCCGATACGCTGAGTGATTCATGTTACGACGTACCTGCTGATCTTTCGAGAGCGCCTCAGGAGGTTCGATGACACTCATTCACGCTGGTCAAGCGGTCGCTGTCGCGGCCGCTCTGCTCGTTGCCCCGTTCACGGCGGCGTCGGCGGCGAACGCCGACACCGCCGGCGCGGCGCTGCGGCTCCTTCCCAAGTTCTCGGCGACCCTGGTGGCCCGTCACAGCGGCAAGTGTCTCGACGTGGCGGGCGTCAGCACCGCCGACGGGGCCAACGTCCACCAGTGGACCTGCATCAACGGGCAGGCTAACCAGGAGTGGAACTTCGTGGCGACCAGCGACGGCTACTACACCCTCCGCGCGACGCACAGCGGCAAGTGCCTGGACGTCTCGGGTGTCAGCACGGCCGACGGCGCCAACGTCGTCCAGTGGACCTGCCTCAACCAGCAGCGCAACCAGGAGTGGAAGCTCGTCCAGAAGGACAACGGCTACTTCTCCCTCGTCGCTCGCCACAGCGGCAAGTGCCTGGACGTGGCGGGCGTCAGCACGGCCGAGGGGGCCAACGTCCATCAGTGGACCTGCCTGATCGGACAGCGCAACCAGGAGTGGCGACTCGCCTGAACGACGACGCCTGACGCCGTACGCCACACACGCGTGGTGTACGGCGTCAGGCGTCTCCGCCGTCGTTGAGGCGCCGCAGGAGATCGAGCAGGGTCGCGCGGTCGCCTGACGACAGGGGGGAAAAGCAGTCGGTCAGGACCTCGTCGGCGACCCGGTGCCCCGCGTCGAGCATCTGCTCCCCGGCCGCTGTCAGATGGTGCTCGATGCGTCGCCCGTGGCCTGGCCGGCGCTCGATCAGGCCCTGGGCCATCAGACGGCCGGCGAGTGTGCCGAACGCCTGCTCGCTCTGGAACGTCGCCGAGGCCAGGGCACGCGCCGGTGCCCCAGGTGACCGGCTGATCGCCCGCAGGGCATCCCACTGGGCCAGCGTGGTGCCGATGGCGGCGAGCCGGCTGTCCAGCGCCCGATGCTGCCGGTATTGGGCTTGCTTGACCGCTCTTCCAAGGACCTGCAGTTCACCGAACACGAATCGAGTTTAGCAGCTACTCAACTAGCTTATATCAACAAGTTTAGTTATGGTGTTGGCCATGCCTACGGCAAGCCACACCATCGCGCTCTACCCGGACCTGCCGCTCACCTTGTCCGAAGCCGGAACCGGCCGGCCCGTCCTGATCCTGCACGGCGGTGGCGGCCCGGCCACCGTCGCCGGGCTCGTCGACCACGTCGCGCGGACCGGCCACGCCATCGCCCCCACGCACCCCGGCTGGGACGGCACCGACCGCCCCGGCTGGTTCACCGGCATCGACGATCTCGCCCTCGCCTATCTGCACTATCTTCACGACCGGCAGCTGTCCGACGTGCTGGTCATCGGCTCCTCACTCGGCGGCTGGACCGCCGCCGAGATGGCCGTACACGACAACGCGGGGATCATCACCGGGCTCGTCCTGATCGACCCTGTCGGCGTGCACGTCGAAGCCGAGCCGATCAGAGACATCTTCACGCTCGACGCCCGGGGCGTCGCCGAGTACTCCTGGCACGACTCGGCCCGCTTCTACGTCGATCCCGCCGACATCCCCGCCGGGCAACTCGCCGTCCGGCAGGCGAACATGGCCACCGTACGCGTCCTGGCCGGCGACCCGTACATGTACGACCCCAAGCTCGCCCACCGCCTGGCCCGCGTCGACCTGCACACCCTGCTGCTCTGGGGTGAAAGCGATCGCATCGCCACCCCCGCCTATGGAGCGGCGTACGCGGCCGCCTTCGGCGACGCCCAGCTTGAGATCATCCCCGAGGCCGGCCACCTGCCACAGATCGAGCAGCCGGGAGCCACCTTCACCCTGATCGACACGTACATGCGCCAGACCACCGTCAAGGCCCAGTGACCCATCACTCCATGTTGGTGTGCCTGGCGCGCATCGCCTCTCCCGTGGCGCCGATCAGCGCCCCGAGCTTCAGCACCATCACCTCGAACAGCACGAACAGCGCGCCTTCATAGGCCGACCCCATCGGCAGCACGGACGTACGACGGTCGCCTGCCATGGTCTGCGCCGGGATCACGAGCATGGCGTCGGCGAGGTCCACCGCGCTGCTCTCGGATTCGGCGGTCAGCAGCAGGTTCGTCGCACCCGCCGCCGTCGCCGTCCGCATCAGCGCCAGGACCGTGGACGCTTCGCCGGGACCGGAGGTGGCCAGGAAGACGTCCTCGCGCCCCAGCGCCGGCATGGTCATGTCGCCGACCACCGCCACCGGCAGACCGAGATGGAACAGGCGCATCGCGAAGCCCTCGATCTGCAGCGCCTCCCGGCCGCAGCCGTAGACGCCGATCTTTCTGGCGTCGGCGATCAGCCGGCAGGCCGCGTCGATCGACTCTTCGTCGATCTTCGCGAGCACGGCGCCGAGCTCGTCGAGCACGCCGCGAAAGAGGTCGTCGTTCACGACACCCGGTGACATACCTGCATGGCTACCCGGTACTGCCCGTTCATATGACAAAACGTCCAGGTCGGCCGATGTCGGCCGACCTGGACGTCAACGAAACGATCAGCTGAGGTCGAACCGGTCCAGGTTCATGACCTTGTCCCACGCGGCGACGAAGTCCTCGACGAACTTCTTCTTCGCGTCGTCGCTCGCGTAGACCTCCGCGAGCGCGCGCAGCTCGGAGTTCGACCCGAAGACGAGGTCGGCCCGGCTACCGGTCCACTTGACCTCGCCCGTGTCGGCGTCGCGGGCCTCGAACGTGGTCGCGTCCTCGGACGTCGCCTTCCACGTCGTACCCAGGTCCAGCAGGTTGACGAAGAAGTCGTTCGTCAGCGACCCGGGGGTCGCGGTGAGGACGCCGAGCGACGACTGCTGGTGGTTCGCACCCAGGACGCGCAGACCACCGACGAGGACCGTCATCTCGGGGGCGCTCAGGGTCAGCAGGTTCGCCCGGTCGAGCAGCAGGTACTCGGCCGGCAGCCGGTTGCCCTTCCCGAGGTAGTTGCGGAACCCGTCGGCGACCGGCTCGATCGCGGCGAACGACTCCACGTCCGTCTGCTCCTGCGCGGCGTCCACGCGGCCCGGCGTGAAGGGGACCTCCACGTCGAAGCCGGCGGTCTTGGCGGCCTGCTCGACGGCCGCGGCGCCGGCGAGCACGATCAGGTCGGCGAGCGAGATCTGCTTGCCGCCGGTCTGGGCACCGTTGAAGGTGCTCTGGATGCCCTCCAAGGTACGCAGCACGATCGCCAGCTGGTCGGGGTCGTTGACCTCCCAGCCGCTCTGGGGCTGGAGGCGGACGCGCGCGCCGTTGGCGCCGCCGCGCTTGTCGCTGCCACGGAAGGACGAGGCCGACGCCCACGCGGCGGACACCAGCTGGGAGACGGACAGGCCCGAGGCCAGGATCTGGCCCTTGAGTGCGGCGATGTCCGCGGCGTCGACGAGCTCGCCCGTCACGGCGGGGAGCGGGTCCTGCCACAGCAGCGTCTCGGCCGGGACCTCAGAGCCGAGGTAGCGCACGATCGGGCCCATATCACGGTGGGTGAGCTTGTACCAGGCGCGGGCGAAGGCGTCCGCGAACGCGTCGGGGTTCTCGAGGAAGCGGCGCGAGATCTGCTCGTAGATCGGGTCGACGCGGAGCGCGAGGTCGGTGGTCAGCATCGTCGGTGCGACGCGCTTCGACGGGTCGTGGGCGTCGGGGACGGTGTCCGCCCCGGCTCCGTCCTTCGGCCGCCACTGGTTGGCGCCGGCGGGGCTCTTGAACAGCTCCCACTCGTAGCCGAACAGGATCTCGAAGAAGCTGTTGTCCCACGTCACGGGGGTGTTGGTCCAGATGCCCTCAAGGCCGCTGGTGATCGTGTCGGCGCCCTTGCCGGTGCCGAAGGAGTTGCGCCAGCCGAGGCCCTGCTCCTCGATCGAGGCGGCCTCGGGGTCGGCGCCGACGTTGTCCGCGGGGCCCGCGCCATGGGTCTTGCCGAAGGTGTGACCGCCCGCGATCAGGGCGACCGTCTCCTCGTCGTTCATCGCCATCCGGCGGAAGGTCTCACGGATGTCGCGAGCCGAGGCGAGCGGGTCCGGGTTGCCGTTCGGGCCCTCCGGGTTGACGTAGATGAGGCCCATCTGTACCGCGCCGAGGGGGCTCTCAAGCTCCCGGTCGCCGGTGTAGCGCTCGTCGCCGAGCCAGGTGGTCTCGGGGCCCCAGTAGACGTCCTCGTCGGGCTCCCAGACGTCCGCGCGACCGCCGCCGAAGCCGAAGGTCTTGAAGCCCATCGACTCCAGGGCCACGTTGCCGGTGAGGATCATGAGGTCGGCCCAGGAGAGCTTCTGACCGTACTTCTTCTTGACCGGCCACAGCAGGCGGCGCGCCTTGTCGAGGTTGCCGTTGTCCGGCCAGCTGTTGAGGGGGGCGAAGCGCTGCTGGCCGGCCCCGGCGCCACCGCGGCCGTCGCTGATCCGGTACGTGCCCGCGCTGTGCCACGCCATCCGGATCATGAACGGGCCGTAGTTGCCGAAGTCGGCCGGCCACCAGTCCTGCGAGGTCGTCAGGACCTCGGCGATGTCCCGCTTGACGGCCGCGAGGTCGAGGGTCTTGAACGCCTCGGCGTAGTCGAACTCCTCACCGAGCGGGTTGGCCACGGCGGGGTTCTTGGCCAGGATCCGCAGGTTGAGCCGCTCCGGCCACCACTGGCGGTTTCCGCCGCCCTGGGTCGGGTGCGGGGCGCGCTCGTGCGCGACCGGGCAGCCACCTGCTCCCTCCGCCTTCGGGTCGGTGACGATCGCGTCATGGTTCTCGGTCATGGAAATCCTTCCGGACTATGTGGATCATGTGCTCAGGAAGTACGGGCGTTGAACAGCTCAGGAAGTACGGGCGGTTGAACAGCCGGGGCACAGGCCCCAATAGATGACCTCGGCCTCGTCGATCGAGAAGCCGTGGGCGTCGGCCGCGGTCAGGCAGGGCACCTCGCCGACCGCGCAGTCGACGTCGGCGACGGCACCGCATGACCGGCACACGACGTGGTGGTGGTTGTCCCCCACGCGCCCCTCGTACCGCGCCGGGCTGCCGGCCGGTTCGATGCGGCGTACGAGTCCCGCCGCGGTGAGCGCGTGGAGCGCCTCATAGACGGCTTGCAGCGAGATGTGGCCCACGCGATCGCGCACCCCGGAGGCGATCGCCTCGACGCCGAGGTGGTCACCGTCCCGGACGGCCTGGAGCAGCGCGACGCGGGCCGCTGTCACCCGCAGGCCGGCGCCGCGCAACTCCTCGGCGATGGTCGGAGTGCTGGATGCGGTCATGCGACCAAACCTACCCACATAAACACGAATGGTACAAGATAACGAATTATCCAAGTCTAGTGCGCACCCGGGCACCGTTCATCTCATTGCGGCGCGACACGCCGTCTGGAGAGTGAGCCTGGGGAGCGCGGCCGTCGTAGGACGCCGTCAACCGACGTGACACCGGCCGCCTGCCGCCACATAGGCTCTGACCTGCGGAACTATCGTCCCGGGGCTGACGTCGAACGGGCGGGAGACAGACGTCGTGCAGGCGGGAGACAGCGGATACGACGTTGCTGTAGAGCATCAAGCCCGCAGTGCGCCGGCTGTCAGTGCCGCGTGGTACCCATGCGTGCATGACGGATACGACGTACGACGAATGGCTGGCAATCATCGACGAGCTCGCCGAAAGGCTTGATCCTCGGGAACGGTTGGCCTGCCTGTATGGTCTGATGGCTCCCTTACTCAACCGCGTCGAGCAAGAGGACGAGGAGCTGAGCGACGACCCTGTCCTGTCGACCCCGGACGCGGTGCGTGACCTGCGCAAGGCTGCCGCAGGAGAGCCAGTCGACGTCGACGCGGTGTACGAGCAGTTGACCGAGGTGGGTCTGTGCTATTCGGAGGACCAGGACCCGGAGCGGCACCTCGTGTCCCAGTCAGCCTACGCGGCGGCGGCCTGGCTGCAACTGCTGGCAGGGCGGAAGCTGCGTGCCACGGCATACCTCGAGGGCGACGATGAGGATCCGGTTCCGACGTTTGCCCCGTCGGCGTTCACGCGGATCGTCGACCTTCTGGCATGGACCCGGTCGGACCAGATCTATCTTCACTGGGAGGACGCCGTCGCCTATCCCGAGGACGGCGATCTTCCGGCCGCGATAGGCGAGCTTCGGGCGATGCACGTGGAGATCAGCGGCTTCGGCAGGGAGCGGCACTCATCTGACTTGTCTTCACCGGCCGAGTGATCGCGTGGCGTGGGCCGTGACGCACGCCCTAGGCGCCGGCCGCGAGCGCGGCCGGCGGCCAGGCCCTCGAGGGCTCATGCGAGCCGACTGTCCCTCCTCGCCGCCATCCGACGCGGCGCTGAGATCACTGACCGCCCATGTCGTTCATCCTGGCCCGCATGTCGGCCGTGCTGTTCTCGTGAGGGAACGGCTCGTCCGGGATCGGGAGGTCGAGCGCGGCGCACAAGGGCTGCCAGCCGTCGCCCGGCTGCCATTCCAGCAGCCGGCTCGCCGGTACGCTGGCGCGGACCACGGCGAGGTGCCGCTCGTAGGCCGCGATGACGCTGTCACGATCGAAGGGGTCCTCGAACGCACCGCCGAACAGCGCTTGAATCATCTCCTCCTTGGCGCGGGCCTGCTCAGGGGTGATATCGACGAGTGTCGGAGGCCGCCTGGAGTCGCCGCGCATCAGGCGGCGCGCCCCTTCCAGCACCGTCTGGTCCATGCTCTGGTACCAGCGCTCGGGACTTTCCCGCCGTGACAGCAGCACCAGCGCGTCCGGGAACTCGGCGGACAGCTCACGCCAGAACCACGACACCGGCCAGTCCACCCCGGCGGCGTACTCTCCGAGGAATCGGTGCCAGTCCGGCATGACGCCCGCGTAGGCGTCACGCCACACCGCGGCGTCGTCCGGTCGCACGAACACTTCCCGCATGTGGTAGCAGGGCGCCCCGAGCAGTTGCTCCAGCGCCGCCTTCAGCGACGTCGTCCCCGTACGCGGAAACCCCGCCCCCACGACTCGTAAACCCATACCGACCCTTCCCCTCTCACTCGCAGTGGCATTGCCGCGAACGCGTTCGCCTACCGGTCGGTTAGTAAAATACTTGCCGACCGACAGGTAAGCAAGGGCCCCCAGATCCTCGAGAGAGCTGAGCTGCACCGCCGTCTGGAACGCCGCCGCCTGGGACATCGCGGCGTCGTCCACATAGGTCACCGAGATCGCGTAAGTATGGTCGCGTCGCCAGACGTCAGGTGGAGTACTGGCCATCCCAGGGTTCGCAGAATCCGAGCCGGTCTGGAAAGAGCTCAGCCCAGTCGTCTTCATCTTCTTGGTCGCCGCGTCCTTGTTCGATGACCAGACCGAAGAGCACGCCATCGAACACATGCAGGAACGGCCCGATGGTGATGTCGGTGTATTCCCGCTGAGGAAGCGTCTCCAGAAGTTCGGCCATGGGCCCGCGCTCGGGCAAGGACCGAATCGGCGGCGTCGGGGCGGTGTTGCTGTTCCCGCCACGTCCCGCGTGGCGGCCCAGTTCGCCGCCGGAGCTGCGCAGGTCGGCCATTGTCCGACGCAAACGCAAAATGAACAGCTCGTCCCTCAAATCCGGCGTGACGAATAGTTCGCCCACGTTGATCGCCACTACGCCCCCTGCAGACTCGCGCGAAAGGCGGCGTGCGGGCGAGCCGCTAGGGCTGAAATGTCAGAGAAATGTCCTTGCCTTGTCCTTGTCCTGTCCCTGGCCGACGTTTGACACTTGACCTACGACATCACCTGCCAGTGCGGGCTAACAATCACGCATTAGGCGATGGCAGGAAAAGGAGGCGATTCGCAACTAGTGACGATGCTGGACCTCGAAAATTCGAATAACGAAAGAGGTACGATCAGTGCGTACAGCGGTAAAAACGACGAGACACTCACTGCGGGGAGCGTTGGCGTCGATGGTCGCGCTCGCTGCGCTCTTCTTAGGCCTTTCGATCGGAGCCTATCCGGCGGCGGCGCAGTCGACGGAGTCGACCGGCCTCGCCGCCACCCCGAACGTCACAGTCCGGGGTGGTGTCGGAAACATTCGCACCAAAACCTTTCCTTTTAATCCTGCGGGTGCCCAATCGGCGCGAGATGAGGTTCACGACAGGAGCAAATGTGGTGATGCGTTCTGCACCATCCAGATAGTGGCCGGTAACTACAAGGTCTTCAAGCTGTCCGGATGCGACACGTTCGATCTGCATGCCTTCGGGGGGCTCTTCGACTCTCATAATCATGGGTCCTTGACAGCGCAGTTCCTCGACCAGTGGAATACTCCGATCGGATGGTACAGGGGCGGCATGAAGGATCCCGTGCAGTGGGATCCGGTCTATGCGGTGAGGCTCTGCCAGCCGTAATCGGTGACGGAGCGTGTGACCGATCCGGCGCTGCCGCCACCGATCACATGCTCCGTTCCCACCGCCACCGATGATCTGTCTCATCGGCGCCGTCGAGGCGGAACAGCGCGACGATTGAGCCGATTCCTGGGCGCTGACGCAGTGGTCGGGTCGTGGCTGAGGCGTTCCGTGGCTCCCGGGCAGGGCCAGGCAGAGCTCGCCAGCCGCTCCAGCGCTCACACGGCGGGCCTCAGCGGGTGAGCGTGAGCGGGTTGACCAGGTCGGCGTAGACCAGCAGGCCCGCCATGATCATCATCACCAGCGCCATCGCGTACGTCAGCGGCAGCACCTTGGCGATGTCGACGTACCTGGGCTCCGGCCGCCGCGTGACCTTGGCGTAGGCCCGCTTGAGCCCCTCCCAGAGCCCGCCTGCGATGTGCCCGCCGTCGAGCGGCAGCAGCGGGATCAGGTTGAACATGCCGATCGCCAGGTTGAAGCCGGCCAGCAGGTTGACGAAGACGGCGATCTTCTCCTCGTTGGACAAGTCGGCGGCCAGGATCTCGCCGCCCATGCGGCCCGCGCCGACCACGCCCACCGGGCCCTCTGGGTCGCGTTCCTCGCCGGAGAAGGCCGCGTGCCAGATGCCGACCATCTTCTCCGGCAGGTTGAAGATCGAGCCCGCTGCCCTGGCCGTCATGCCGCCCATGTAGCCGATCACCTGGCCGACGCTCTGCTGCTCCATCACCTTGGTAGGCAGCACGCCGAGGTAGCCGACGTTCTTGTCGATCTTCTCGGGGTCTTCGGGGTTGGGCAGGTCTTGGACGATGAGCGTGACGTCGAGCGTCATCGGTTTGCCGTCGCGGACGATGCCGAGCTTGACCGGGCCGGGGCCGTGGGACCGGATCCGGCGGCGCGCGTCGTCCCAGGAGCCGATCGTGGCGCTGTCGAAGGAGACCATGTGGTCGCCCGGCTTGAGGCCCGCCTGCGCGGCCGGGGTGAGCTGGTCGCCGGGCTTGCAGGCGGTGCGCTGCTCGGAAATGGGGATCACGCACGCCTGGGTGGCGGGCGAGACGATCGGGGCGTCGGCGGGCAGGCCGATGCCGACCAGCAGGATGGTGGAGAAGACGAACGCGAGCACGAAGTTCATCAGTGGCCCGCCGGACATGATGATGACCTTCTGCCACCACTTCTTGCGGTAGAAGACGCGGTCGTCGTCGCCGGGCAGCACCTCTTCCTGCGCGGCGTCGCGGGCCGACTCGATCAGGCCCTGGAACGGGCCGGTGGCGTTGCTCCTGAGCTTGGTGGGGTCGTCACCCGGCCGGGGCGGCAGCATGCCGATCATGCGGATGTAGCCGCCGAACGGGATCCACTTGATGCCGTACTCTGTCTCGCCCTTGCGCCGTGACCAGGCGGTCGGGCCGAAGCCGACCATGTACTGGGTTACCCGCACGCCGAAGATCTTCGCGGGTACCAGATGGCCGATCTCGTGCAATGCGATGGAGAGCATCAACCCCAGGAGAAAGACGACGATCCCCACGAGATAGAGCCAGTTCATCGAGGCGCGCTCCAGAGCCGACGGCAAGGGGACCGAATGGCCCAGTTTCCCCAGAGTAACGCCCTCAGATCATGGTCGAGTGATCATTGAATGGTCCCAGGAGTGGCTGACAATCGGTTCCATTTCTCACTGCCGAAACCGTCGCCGCCGGGTTCGGTATCTGCCGGTCCACGCTTTACCAGGTCGTGGACGTCGGCCACGACGAAGTCGCCGATAGAGCGTTTCAGCGGCCAGGCACGGCTCGCTCCAACTCGACCAGCGCCAGCGGAGGACCGTCGCCGAAGTCGTGGTCGTGGGTCCTTCCGGTCTCGGCGAAGCCATTCTTGGCGTAGAAGCGGCGCGCTTGGGCGGAGTCCCGGAGCGTCCACAGATGCACGTCGTCGTACGCGGCGCCTCGCACTCGGTCCAAGATGGCCGTCAACAGGGCCTTCGCGATGCCGCTGCCCCAGACGTCCGGGTGGGCGAAGAAGGTATGGATCTCCGCGAGGCCGGGGCGGGAAGTGGAGGCCCCGAACCGGGCGAAGGCCCCCGGCCGCTCGTTCAAGCGCGCCAGCAGGATCGTGTCCACGCCATCCATGCCATCCACGCCCACGCCCTCGGCCAGAATGCTGTGCCACTTGGTGCGCCGCTCCTCGATCCCGGCCGCGGCGACCTTCGGCGTGCACAACGGGCCGTGCGAGACGCCCCAAGACAGGGCGTGGATCTCGCCGAGGATGTCCCCGTCACCGGGCTCCGCGGGGTGGACCGTGATCACGTCAGGCATGGCGTAGACACTAACTCGCCTGGCCTGGTCATTCCGCAGCGGAGCCCTCGCCTGCGACTCCCTGTCAATACGTGAACGCCCGATCGCCGTAGAGGGCGACCGGGCGTTCATGGCTGTCTGCGGCAAGGACGGATGCCCTTACTCAGAACTCGCCGTCCTTGGCTCCTGCCAGGAACGCTGCCCACTCGTCGGAAGTGAAGATCAGCACCGGCCCGTGCGGGTCCTTGCTGTCGCGAACGGCCACATGGTTGGGAACGAAGGCAACCTGCACACATTCACCGTTCGAGCCGCTGAAACTGCTGGTGCGCCATTGGGCATGGGAGAGATCTACTTTCTCCTTCGCCACCCCGCGCTCCTCTCACTTCGCGCTCGCAATTTGAGCTTGCAGTGTCACGCAGAACGCCACGACTGGATGGAAACGCCGGTGGCAGACCCGGCCACCGGATCTTGAATCTCCAAAGACAGGTTCTAACGGACGCAGGCGCGGCCGCCGGAGACGACCTGCTCGGTGACGGCACCGGCGGCGTCGGTGATGGTGACCTTGGCCGCGAAGAACCCCCCCGGTATGCAGTTGCCGTCCACCCAAGTGCGGCGGGTCACCGAGTTGTATTGGCTGATGCCGAGCCAAGTGTTCGAGACGTTGCTCCATTGGGCGGTGGCCGGGTCCGTGCCGCCCTCCCACTGCGCCTCACAGGTCATCCTGTAGACGCTGCCGACGGTACTACAGAAGGAGAAGGTGATGGTCGGGGCTGAGGTGGGAGCAGCTGCCGCCGGGGTGGCCTGAACCGTGGCAAAGGACAGAGCGCATAGGGCGGCGACGGCGGTTATGCGCTTCATGGTCCGCGACCTCATTAATCAGTCTCCCTTTGAAGAGGATTTGCCGGTCGGTGAACTGAATTGACTGGTTTGATGGGTACGCCTGCTCGCATACTAAGAGCTGATCGTCGATCAGTCCATGTCTTCCGTCTGGCCGCGAGCGGTCACCGAATCAGTGTGTGGTTCTCTCGTCTCGTAGGTAGGCATACACGGCTCCACAGCTGATGCCGTACCGCAGGCCAGCGCCGCCTTGAGCGCCCGCCGGACAGCGGGCCGTCGCGCTCGCGCGCGAGCTGGGGGTCGCCGGCCTCGGCTACTACGAAGCACACGAGCGACCAGATCATGTGTCGCTTCCGGACTGACCGCTGTAAAAACGACTCGGGCGCTTTGCTGTTGGTTGTGGAGCGTCCTGCTAGATCAGGTCGAACTGGCTGCCCTTAGTGCCCTTGAGGAAGGCGTGCCACTCGTCAGATGTGAACACGAGTACGGGGCCGTTGCGGTCCTTGGTGTCGCGGACGCCAATGCGGCCCCCGCTCAGAGGGGCGACTTCGACACAGTCGCCACCGGCGTTGCTGTAGCTGCTCTTGCGCCAGGCCGCACGGGAGAATTCTGCCTCCGCGCCCTCCTGCTTTCTCATTCTCACGCTTCCTTCGCCACCGAGATGACATCGAGAGTTACGCCATGTAGTCGAACTCTCCGGCCTTGATCGCCTCCACAAAGGCATCCCACTCGGACTTTGTAAAGATCAGCTTGGGACCTTGTCGATCCTTAGAGTCTCGGATGGCAATCATGTCCTCGACCGGGGCGATCTCAACGCAATTATCGGTCGATCCTTGGCTTCGTGAACTCTTCCGCCAAACGGGATCCATGGGAAGGTTCCTCACTTAAGCTTACTGATCATGTCGGACAGGTAGGCAACTGATGCTTCTGGAGTGAGCGCCGTCGAGCAGAGGTGCTGAAAAACCAGTGTATAACGGGCGATCTCATCGAGTTTCTCCAGATACAAGCCGTCAGTTCCTGTCTCGACATAGACGATTTGGGGATCGTCCGGGAAGTCCAAGATCACAAACTGGCCTGCAAGTCCGGGATGCATGCCAAGACTGAGCGGCATGACCTGAAGTGTGACGTGCTCCAGCGAGCCGACTTCGACAAGCTTCTGCAGCTGGGCGCATTGGATAGCGACAGTGCCCATTGGGCGTATTAGCGCGGCCTCATCAATGATCGCATGGAATGCCGGGTGTCGATCCTTGGTCAGGATGCTTTGGCGGTTCATACGTAGCGCTATCCTGCGGGGAATCTCCTCGGGATCGCGCAGAAGAGCGGCCTGCATGGTCCGCTCCGCGTAGTCGGCGGTTTGGAGCAGCCCTGGGATCACGAGCGGTTCAAAGGTACGGATGACAGACGCTTCAGCCTCTAGGTCGATGTAGCTACCCGCGAGGACATCTTTGTAGGCGATCCACCAACCCTGCTGGCGGGATTCCCTGGCAAGAGTGATGAGCGCATTGCGCTGCTCGGCATCAGAGATTCCGTACACGTCAAGCAGGTCTTGAACGTCACGCGGATTGGGGCGCTGCCACTGAGCGTTCTCAATGCGGCTCAGCTTCCCCCGCGACCATTCCAAAGTCTCGGCGACCTCGGTAGAGGTCATCTGGGCCTGGTCCCGGAGGCGGCGCAACTCTGCCGAGAGACGACGTCGGCGAACCGTCGGGCTGTGTCTGTCGCTGATCATGGCAATCCCAACGCTATCGCTTGTGGCCGTGAGCCATCCATCGGCATTGGACATTCAACCATTAATCGGAACAGTCAAAGATTGACATTGCGAATTTGACTGTCAACCTACAGGATGGGTGATGCGAGCGAGACCGTGCGGCGCCCCGCGAACACGTACGGTGACTGTTCGGGTTCGTAGTGCTTGCACCCACATCGGCATCAGGTGTCCGAAAGGTAGTGCCGTGGCTACATCCGGAATGCTCAAGGTGTCCGCATCTTCCTCTGCCATGACTGCTGCTCAAGAGCTGCGGCGCGCCTTGGAGGAGGTTCATGCGATCAAGGCTGATGTCCATGCTGGTTATGGCTTGGCCGTGGTGTCAGCCCGGGTGGGCTTGGTCGTGTGGTGCGACGGTGCGTGGTTTTGGTGGCGTGTGGGCTGGAATTCTTCGCGAAGTCGGGTGCTCTACGCCTGCCACGTTGCGGCGGAGCCTGCCCGGGCCGCGCACCGTGCGGCGTTCCGGCAAGCGGCGTTGGGAGCGGAGGTGTCGTGGTGATCAAGCGTCTTCTCGTTGAGATCGTGGTGCCCGGGCTGCACCGTTCGGTGCCGATCGTCCGGCAGTGTCTCAAGCTGACTCTGACGGGGACGGGGCATCAGGGCGTGGACGAGGCTTGCCTGGTGGTGACCGAGTTGGTCACGAACTCGATTCTGCATACTCGCTCGGCGCGGCCTGGTGGGGTGGTCGTGGTGGAGCTTGCGGAGATCAGTGATGGGCTGTCCCGCATAGAGGTGATGGATGAGGGGGCGGGGACAGTTCCCCGGCCTCGTGAGTCCGATGACGACGCCTGTCATGGGCGAGGCCTGCGACTGGTGGAGCAGGTGTCGGCGCGATGGGGTGTCTACCCGGGTCCGCTGGGCGGGAGCGTCGTGTGGGCTGAGGTGTTCACGGCCAGTGCTGTGGCGGCGGAATCGCTGAGGGCGCCGTTCCGTACAGGGGAGGCGGGCTCGTGATGGTTTGCAGGGCGCATGGTCGGCATCGCTCGGGCCCGCGCACACCGGGCGTCAGATGAGGGGTTGAGTTGGGTGATAAGTCCATGGCGGTTTCCTCCTCATTGCAGGGCACCGCACGTATCAGCCGTGCAGTCACACTACGACCAGTTGGTATGGAACGCTCCACGCGGAGGTGAGGCGGACGGCAGGGTTATGCGGTGGACCTGCGATTGCGATGAGGTCGTATACGAACTGATCGCGCTCGGCGGGTTGCGGTTCATTCGCCGCACAGCTTTCCGGGCTGGGAAGAGCGTCATTCATGAGAGTGATCGATGGTCCGTTCGTGTGGCAGATGCCATGTGGAGCGCCCTGCTGATGGGGCACGCGAGATGACCGGGAGATCATCGAGCGGGGGATCATCGAGCGGGGGACACTGTGCGCTGGCTGTGGCAATGAGCGCGGCCAGTTCGGCCGGCGCCGTCCCCGAATGACCAGTTCCTCGAACTGGCAGGCGTCGACATCGCTGGGTGCGGCCCGATCGATCGCGCGTGGCGGTTGTGCTGGACGGTTCGCGGGAGGCCCGGGTTTGGCGCCCGGAGTGGGTGGCTGGCGTGGAGCGACAGTCGAGTGCGATCTTCTGCTCGGCGCGGTGTCATACGCGGGCTGACGCCAACTCGGCTCGTAGCTGGCGGTTCTCCATCCTGACTTGGCGCAGTGCGCCAACCTCCGGGGAACCTCGCCCGTCACGCGTCTCTGGCAGGACCGGCCAACCAATGGCGAAGCGCGCGCGGGCGGAGCCCGC
Source organism: Nonomuraea sp. CA-143628 (assembly GCF_050942315.1). NCBI lineage: Bacteria > Bacillati > Actinomycetota > Actinomycetes > Streptosporangiales > Streptosporangiaceae > Nonomuraea > Nonomuraea sp. CA-143628. The sequence goes on along the minus strand of NZ_CP192072.1, from coordinate 2,280,438 downwards.
GCTCAGGGGAGCGTCTGAGCGAAGCGAAGGCCGTGCAGTGCGCGCAAGCGCCGAAGGAAGAACGCCGAGTCTTCAAAGCGCGAAGCGCCGATCGGCGAGCCCTTTGCGGACGGGTGGGCGGCCACCGAAGAGGTTGACGAAGGGGCGGTGGGTGTTTACGGTTCCGGGGGCGAAACTATCATCACAGTTCCGAAAGTTTCGGAGGCGGCATGTTACGAGGCGTTGTCGCGATCACCCTGCTCGGTCTACCCATCATCCAGGCCCCGGCCCTGGCGGATCCCCCGGCCATCACCGTGCGCGAGCGCGTCCGGCACCAGCACATCGACGGGTTCGGGATCTCCCAGGCGTTCCGCCGCAACGAGCTGGTCAAGGCGCTCAGTGAGGGGCAGCGGCGCGAGATCCTCGACCTGTGGTTCGACCGCGACAAGGGCGCCGGGCTCAGCATTCTGCGGCTCGGCATCGGCTCCGCTCCCGTGGGCAGCCCGTACGACCAGATGGTCTCCATCCAGCCGGAAGACCCGGGCGGGCCGGACGCGCCGCCCAAGTACGTGTGGGACGGCGAGGACAACAGCCAGGTCTGGGTGGCGAAGGCGGCCAAGAGGTACGGGGTCGAGCGGTTCTACGCCGACGCCTGGAGCGCGCCCGCCTACATGAAGGACAACGGCGACGACAAGAACGGCGGCACGCTCAAGCCGGAGTGGCGGCAAGCCTATGCCCGTTACCTGGTGCAATACGCGAAGTTCTACGCCCGCGAGGGCATCAGGATCACCGACCTCGGCTTCACCAACGAGCCTGACTGGACGGCGACGTACGCCTCCATGCGGTTCACCCCGCAGCAGGCCGCCGAGTTCGTCAAGGTGCTCGGCCCGATCGCCAAGGGCGTCAAGGGTCTCAAGGTGGCCTGCTGCGACTCCTTCGGCTGGACCGAGGCCAAGGCGTACACGGCCGCGATCGAGGCCGACCCCGAGGCCCGCCGCTGGGTGAAGACGCACACCGGCCACACGTACGCCAGCCCGGTGGACGGACCGCTGCCGACCAGCGGAAACACCTGGATGTCGGAGTGGAACCCCAACGGCTCCACCTGGGACGAGAGCTGGGACGACGGCAGCGGCTACGACGGCTTCACGATCGCGCAGGCCGTCCATGACGCGCTCACGCTCGGCAACGTCAGCGGCTACGTCTACTGGCTGGGCGCCTCGCGCGGCGCCACCCGGGCGTTGCTCCAGATCGACGAGGCCGCGGGTACGTATCACGTCTCCAAGCGGCTGTGGGCGCTGGCGGCGTACAGCCGGTTCATCCGGCCGGGCGCGGTACGGGTGGACGCGGCGGCGGCCGATCCGGCGCTGAAAGTTTCAGCGTTCCGCAACCCCGATGGCTCCCAGGTGGTCGAGGTGCTCAACACCGGCACCGCCGCTGTGACGTGGCACGGTGTGTACGGCCGGGCCACCGCGTACGTGACCGACAACGCCAACGCGCTCACCGCGAGTCCCGTCACCGGTAGGACCGTGGTCCTTCAGCCTCGGGCACTCACGACCGTCGTCATCCCAGGCCGACACGCCTAAAACCAGCTCTCAAAGGTGGCTGGCATCGGCCTCGGCTACCGCTAAGGGTGGCCGAGGCCAACCCGGGACCACCGCTAAAGACGGCCGACCCCGGCCACCACCGCTAATGATCGCCGACGCGGACTCCGACCACCGCCGCCGAAGGGCGACCGACACCGACCCCGGCAGCCCGAAGCGGCCATTCGCCGCCGACCGGCGACGAATGGCCGATGGGGAGCGGCCGATGGGGAGTGGTTGATGGGAGTGGTTGATAGGAAGTGGCCGTCCGTCAGCGGCCGATGGCGAGTGGCCAGTGACGAGTGGCCAGTGACGAGTGGCCAGTGACGAGTGGCCAGTGACGAGTGGCCAGTGACGAGTGGCCAGTGACGGGTGGCCAGTGACGGGTGGCCAGTGACGGGTGGCCAGTGACGGGTGGCCAGCCGTCAGCGGCCGGTGAACTTCGGCTCGGCCTTGTCCGTGAACGCCCGCATCCCGATCTTGGCATCATCCGTAGCGAACAGCCCCGAGAACTGCAGCCGCTCGATCTCCAGCCCCGTGTCCAGATCGACCTCCACCCCCTGGTCCACCGCCTGCTTGGCGGCCCGCAGCGCCACCGCGGGCCCGCCCGTGAAGGTCCCCGCCCAGGCCAGCGCCGCCGTATAGACCTCCGCATCGGGCACCACCCGATCCACCAGCCCGATCGACAGCGCCTCGGCGGCCGGTACGTGGCGGCCTGAGTAGATGAGGTCCTTGGCCCGCGCGGGCCCGATCAGGCGGGGCAGGCGCTGGGTGCCGCCCGCGCCGGGGATGAGGCCGAGCTGGATCTCCGGCTGGCCCAGCTTGGCCGACTCGCCGGCCACCCGGAAGTCGGCGCACAGGGCCAGCTCGCAGCCGCCGCCCAGCGCGTAACCGGTGACGGCGGCGATGACGGGCTTGCCGATGGCGGCCACCGCGGTGAAGCAGCCCTGGAGCCCGCGGGAGTGGGCGGCCATGTCGGCGTAGGACATGACGACCATTTCCTTGATGTCGACGCCGGCCGCGAAGACCCGCTCGCCGCCGTAGACGACGACGGCTCGCACTTCGGGGTCGGCGTCGACGGCTCGGGCGGCTTCGCCGAGCTCGTGCTGCATCTGGCCGTTGAGGGCGTTCATCTTGGGACGGTCAAGCCGGATCGTGGCGATCTGGTCGGCCACTTCAACGCGTACGAAATCACCCATGCTCAGGACATTACAAGCTGCTGGCGCCGGACCAGGTCCAGTAGATCGGTACGCGGGGTCCAGCCGAGCAGCGAGTGGAGGCGCCGGGTGTCGGCCAGTGAGTCGCCGGGCTCCTCGGGCGAGGCGGGCACGACGTCGAAGGCGAGACTGGCTCCGGTCACCGTGGCGACTGCTTCCGCCATGGCCCGCAGGGTGTGGCCACGACCCGTGCCGAGGTTCACGATGCCGGGCGCGCCGATGAGCTCGGTCATCGCGCGGGCGGCCTGGCGTACGTCGGTGACATCCCGCGTACGGTCGAGCGAGCCGAGCACGCGCAACGGGCGGCCTTCCTGGGCGGCGCGTAACCAGAGCGACAGCGCCATGTCGGGCCGCTGCCCCTCCCCCGCGACGGTGAACGGCCGGACGATCGTGATGTCGGGGCGGTCGAGGCAGAGCCGTTCGAGGGCGACCTTGCTCGTGGCGTAGCCGCCGACGGGGCGGACCGGGTCAGACTCCGCACTGGGCCGGCCGTGGGACGCTCCGCCGTACACGGAACTGGACGAGGTGATCAGGAGCGGGATGCCGGGTGGCGTGAGGGCCAGCACCCGCGCGCCCGCGAGCACGTTGTCCCGATGACGCCGCCAGGCGATCTCGGGATCCGCATCGCGCACACCTGCGCACCCGGCCAGGTGGTAGACCGCTTCCGCGCCGGAGAAGGCGCCCGGCTCCAGGTCGAGCAGGTCGGCCTTGATCACGGTGAGTCCGGGTCGTTCCTCGACGGGCAGGCGGTCGATGGCGATGACCGGGGAGCCGGACGCGAGCAGGGCCGACGTCAGCGCACGGCCGATGAATCCGGCCGCACCGGTCACGATCGACGTCACCCGCCCCACCCTAGAGCGATAAGTGCTGAAAAATGTCTTCGCAAAGCTCTCGCCAAGAGAAGGAAATTGTTGAGACGCTGGCTCCGACTTTTCCCCCAGTCGAGGAGCAGTAGATGCGCAGAGCACTGGCGATCGCGGTGGTCGCCTTGCTGCCATTAGTCAACATGACGGCCGCGTCCGGCACCACTGCCGAGCAACCCCCGGATCGGCAGGCGGCGTTCGCCGCGGCCGCCAAGGAGTTCCAGGTTCCGGAGAGCGTCCTGCTCGGTGTCTCCTACCTGGAGTCGCGCTGGGACGCCCACGCCGGGCAGCCCAGCAACGACGCCGGGTTCGGCCCCATGCACCTGACCGACGCCGCCGCCTTCACCGGGTCCAACCACCACGGCGAGGGTGAGGAGGACGCGCGCGGCGACGAGTCCCGGCCGTTGGCCCCGGTCGCGACGACGGTCGCGCCCACCGAGATCCCGGCCTCGCTCAAGACCATGGAGAAGGCCGCCCAGCTGACCGGCGCGAGCCACGAGGCGCTCCGGTCCGACCCCGCCACGAACATCAGGGGCGGCGCGGCACTGCTGGCCGACTACCAGAAGTCGATCGGCGCGCCACTGAGCGCGGACCCGGCCGAGTGGTACGGCGCGGTCGCCAAATACTCCGGCGCCGACGAGTCCGAGGCGGCCAAGGTCTTCGCCGACGAGGTCTACAGCACGATCGAGGCCGGGGAAGAGCGGGTCACCGACGACGGCCAGCAGGTCAAGCTCACGCCGATCCCCGGCCTGGAGCGGATCGAGAAGTGGCTGGAGAAGCTCGGCCTGCGGCCGCCGCGCCCCGACGGCGTCGAGTGCCCGAGGTCGATCTCCTGCGAGTGGATCCCGTCGGCCTACGCGCAGAAGCCGAACGGCGACTACGGCCACTACGACCTGGCCAACCGGCCCGTCAGCCAGAAGATCCAGTACATCGTCATCCATGACATGGAGGGCTACTTCCTCCCGTCGATCAAGCTGAACCAGGACGTCAACTACGGCGCGAGCTGGCAGTACTCTGTGCGCTCCACCGACGGCCACATCGCCCAGCACGTCAAGGGCAAGGACGTCGCCTGGCAGGCCGGCAACTGGTACATCAACGCCAAGTCGATCGGCATCGAGCACGAAGGCTTCCTGGCCGAAGGCGGCACCTGGTACACCGAGGCGATGTACCGCTCGTCCGCCAAGCTCGTACGCTACCTGGCGGCCAGGTACGACGTGCCGCTGGACCGGGCGCACATCCTGGGCCACGACAACGTACCTGGCACGCTGCCGACCACGGTGCGGGGCATGCACGAGGACCCGGGCCCGTTCTGGGACTGGAAGCACTACTTCGACCTGATCGGCGCGCCGCTGCATGGTTTCGGCGGCCCCAAGGCCGGCTCCATCATGATCAGGCCCGACTTCGCCACCAACAAGCCGTACTTCTACGGCTGCGACCGCAAGAACCCGGAGGCCGCCTGCCCGCCGCTCCCCGCCGGGACCGTGTGGCTGCGCACCGAGCCGCGTGATGACGCGCCGCTGATCAAGGACATCGGCAAGCACCCGACGGGCACCAACGACTCGCTCTACAGCGTCTACGACCACAGCGCCAGGGCGAGCACCGGCCAGCGGTTCGCCGTCGCCGACCGGCAGGGCGACTGGACCGCGATCTGGTACCTCGGCCAGAAGAGCTGGTTCTACAACCCGCGCTCCGCGCCGACCGCCGTCCCGTCAGCGGGCCTGGTGGTCACGCCCAAGCCGGGTCTGGCGACCGTCCCGGTGTACGGCAGGGCCTACCCGGAGCAGGAGGCCTACCCGGCCGACATCCCGTACCAGGCGGTGACCCCGCTGCAGTACACGTTCTCGGCCGGTGAGAAGTACACCCTGGCCGGGAAGGCGGCCACCGAGTATTACCGGGCGGTCACCTTCGACGAGGCCAGCCACAAGGTGGTCAAGGGCAAGACGAAGTATCTGCAGATCCAGTTCGGGCACCGGGTGATGTTCGTCAAGGCTGACGACGTGCGGGTGTCGCTCGCCTGGTGAACTCCTTGACGGCGCGCCTGGTGCTCTGCAGCGCCTCCTGAGAGGAGTCGAAGGTGCGCTGGGCGACGCCGACGAACACGCAGTCGACGACGAGGAGCTGGCTGATCCGGCTGGCCAGGGCGCCGGGACGGAACTCCGTCTCGCGCCCGGCCGAGATCAGCACGTGTTCGGCCAGCTCCGCGATCGTCGAGCGGGGGTTGTTGGTGATGGCGACCGTCGTCGCGCCGGCCTCCCCCGCCCTCGACAGCGGTTCGAGCACGTCGGGCGTCTCGCCCGACGTGCTGATGCCGATCGCCACGTCGCCGGGCTTGAGCAGCACGGCGCTGGTCAGCGCCAGGTGGGCGTCCTGGAAGGCGTGGCTGGACAGGCCGATGCGCAGCAGCTTCTGCGCCACGTCCTCGGCCACCAGACCCGAGGCGCCCACGCCGTAGGCGTCCACCCGCCGGGCGCCGACGATCGCGTCGACGACCAGGCCGAGGCGCTCCGAGGTGAGCTGGGCGACCGTGTCGTTGATCGCCTCCGACTCGGCCCTGGCCACCTTCTGGATGACCTCCGACAGCGGATCGTCGGGCGCCAGGTCACCTGGCACCAGCCGGTCCGGCTGGGCGGCCGCCGCGGCCAGGGCGAGGCGCAGCTGCGGGTATCCGGCGAAGCCCAGAAGCCTGGCCGTACGTACGATCGTCGCCTCGCTGGTGCCGGAGGCGGCGGACAGCTCGGTGATCGTGCTGCGGGCCACCGTCGCCGGATCCTCCAGGATGAGCCGGGCGACAGTCTGCGCGGCCGGAGTCAGGGACGGAAGCACGCCGCGGACCGTCGCCACCAGAGTGTCTGCCCGCAGGCCGTTCGCGCTGTCGTCCACGGTCTCGATTATGACGCTCCTCCAGCGTTTTCCCTATTGCGCGGCTTACCCGGCCCGATCACCTCGTTCAGCGGAGCATGCCGTTCGTCATCCCCGCGGGCTCCTCGGGAACGGTGATGAGGCCGAGCTCGGCGCGGGAGGCGGCCAGCGGGTGGTGCGGGACCGCCCGGACCGTGTAGCCGAACGCGCCGGTACGGTCCAGCGGCACCTCACCCACGTAGTGGGCCCGGCCGTCGTCGTCGGCGCCCTCGGTCCGCAGCTCGACGTAGGCCGGGTGGATCAGCTCGTCGTGCGGCCCGACCCGGCCGTAGGCGGCCTCGACCAGGATGTCACCCGGCTCCAGGTCGCCGAGCGCGACCGTGGCGCGTATTTCGAGCGCCGCGCCGACCTCGGGCGCGTCTCCGATGCCCGACGACTCCACGTGCTCGACCCGGACGCCCGGCCAGGCCCGCGTGACGCGGACGCGCCAGGCCGCGAACGCCTTGGCCGCGGCCGAGGAGTCGGCCGACAGCGCGCGGGCGGCCCGCGCGGCGGGCAGGTAGAGGCCCACCACGTAGTCCCGGAGCATCCGGCCCGCGAGCACCTTGGGGCCGAGCGAGGTGAGCGTGTGCTTGACCATCTCCAGCCAGCGGCGCGGCAGCCCGTCACCGGCCCGGTCGTAGAAGCGGTCGGCGACCTCGTTCTCGATCAGGTCGTAGAGGGCGGCGGCCTCCAGCTCGTCTCGCCGGTCGGGATCGGTCACCCCGTCGGCCGTGGGGATGGCCCAGCCGTTGGTGCCGTCGTACCACTCGTCCCACCAGCCGTCGCGGATCGACAGGTTGAGCCCGCCGTTCAGCGCCGATTTCATGCCCGAGGTGCCGGACGCCTCCAGCGGCCGGAGCGGGTTGTTCAGCCACACGTCGCAGCCCTGGACGAGCAGCTGGCCGAGCGCCATGTCGTAGTCGGGCAGGAACACGATGCGGTGCCGCACGTCGGGCCGGTCGGCGAACTTGACGATCTGCTGGATCAGCTTCTTGCCGCCCTCGTCGGCGGGGTGGGCCTTGCCCGCGATCACGATCTGGACCGGCTTGTCGGCGTCGAGCAGCAGGCCCGACAGGCGTTCGGCGTCGCGCAGCATGAGCGTGAGCCGCTTGTAGGACGGCACGCGCCGGGCGAACCCGATCGTCAGCACGTCGGGGTCGAGCACGTCGTCGATCCAGCCGAGTTCGGCGTCGGAGGCGCCGCGGTCGCGCCACGACTTGCGCAGCCTGACCCTGGCCCCCTCGACGAGCCGCCGCCGGAGCGTGCCCCTGATGTCCCAAAGGTCGGAGTCGGGGACCTTCTGGACGCCTTCCCAGCCGCGCGCCCGCTCGATCAGCGAGGGCAGCTCGCGGCCGGCCAGCTCCATGAGCTCGCGGCCGACCCAGGTGGGCGCGTGGACGCCGTTGGTGATCGAGCCGATCGGCACCTCGTCGACGTCGAAGCCGGGCCACAGGCTCTTGAACATCTCGCGGCTGACCGCGCCGTGCAGCACGGAGACGCCGTTGACGCGCTGGGCCAGCCGCATGCCCATGATCGCCATGTTGAACCGGCCGGGCTGGTCCTCGGCACCGAGCGCGAGGATGCGTTCGACGGGCACGGTCGGCCAGGCGTTGTCGCCGCCGAACTGGCGCTCGATCATGTCGACGGGGAACCTGTCGATGCCCGCGGGCACCGGCGTGTGCGTGGTGAAGACCGTGCCCGCGCGTACGGCCTCCAGCGCCTCGTCGAAGGAGAGGCGGGACTCGGTCAGCTCGCGGATGCGTTCGAGGCCGAGGAAGCCGGCGTGGCCCTCGTTGGTGTGGAACACCTCGGGCTCGGCGTGCCCGGTGATGCGGCAGTAGGCGCGGATCGCCCGTACGCCGCCGACGCCCAGGAGCAGCTCCTGCATCAGCCGGTGGTCGGTGCCGCCGCCGTAGAGGCGGTCGGTGACGTCGCGGGCCGCGGCGTCGTTGTCGGCCACGTCGGAGTCGAGGAGCAGCAGCGGCACCCGGCCCACCTGCGCCACCCAGATCTGGGCGTGCAGCACCCGCTCACCGGGCAGGGAGATGCGGATCTTGACGGGGGTGCCGTCCTCCTCCTTCAGGAGGGTCAGCGGCAGGCCGCCCGCGTCGAGTGACGGGTAGTGCTCCAGCTGCCAGCCCTCTGGCGAGAGGGACTGGGTGAAGTAGCCGTGGCGGTAGAGCAGGCCGACCGCGAGGATCGGCACGCCGAGGTCGCTGGCGGTCTTGAGGTGGTCGCCGGCCAGGATGCCCAGGCCGCCGGAGTATTGCGGGAGTGCGGCGGCGATGCCGTACTCGGGGGAGAAGTAGGCGATGGCGCCCGCGGCGTCGGGCAGCGTCTGGTACCAACGCGGCGCGGTGATGTATTCGCGCAGGTCGTCGGCGGCATCGGCGAGACGGCGCAGGAATCGGCGATCGGCGGCCAGCTCGGCCAGCCTGGCGTGGTCGACGGCGCCCAGGAGGGCGACGGGGTCGTGCCCTACCTGCTCCCAGAGACGCGGGTCGACCTCGGCGAAGAGGTCGGTCGTCTCCGGGTGCCATGACCAGCGCAAGTTGTGCACGAGCTCGCCGAGGGCGGCCAACTCCGCGGGCAGGACAGTGCGGACGGTGAACCGGCGGATTGCTCTCACGTTTTCGAACCCTATGGGCTAGGAGGGACCTCTCAGTCCCTCACCTTCGGCAAGGCCGTTCAAACCCCTTCCGGAAAGAAGCATGAAGAGGAAATATTGGGGCAACTTCCACCAATGTTGGTTCTCCTGGGGACACTCGGGAGGTCCTCCACTGCTGCCCACAATTTACATGCAAGGATCGTTCCTACCACGGAAGCCTCCGGCGGTACCGAGCGTGCCGTCGCAACCTTGAAATGCGATGATCGGACGAATTCCCATCACGGACATCTCCCCCGTCGTCGACTGCGGGCAGTGGCCCGCCAAGGCGGTCGCCGGCGAGACCTTTCAGGTCTCGGCGACCGTGTTCAGAGAGGGCCACGACGCCGTGGCCGCGGGCGTTGTGCTCACCGCGCCCGATGGACAGCGAGGCCGCCTGAGACCGATGCGCGAGCTCGCGCCGGGCACCGACAGGTGGGGCCTCGACGTGTGCCTGCCGGCCGAGGGTGACTGGCTGTTCAGGGTGGAGGCGTGGAGCGACCCCATCGCTACCTGGCTGCACGACGCGGAGATCAAGATCCCGCGGGGCATGGACAGCGATCTCATGTGCGAGGAGGGCGCCCGGCTGTTCGAGCGCGCCGCCAAGGCCGTACGGCAGGCGGACTGTCCCGCCCCCGGCAACGGGAACGGGCATCCCGCGGCCCACACCAGGACCGGCCGGACCAGCGCGAAGCCGACTACCAACGGCGACAGCACGTGCGGCCACCGCGCCGCGCTGCTGGCCGTCGCCGCCACGCTCCGCGACGAGCAGCTGGACCCCCGGGCCCGGCTGTCCATCGCGCAGCTGCCGGAGACGGCGGCGCTGCTGGAGGCGCACCCGCTGCGCGCCCTGGTGACCAGGGCGCGGTCGCGGACGATCAGAGTGGACCGGCGCCGGGCGCTGTACGGCTCCTGGTATGAGTTCTTCCCCAGGTCAGAGGGCGCGGTCGTCAACGAGTCCGGCGTCTCCAAGTCCGGAAATTTCCAGACCGCGGCCAAGCGTCTGCCCGCCATCGCCAAGATGGGCTTCGACGTCGTCTACCTGCCGCCGATCCATCCCATCGGCCTCACGTTCCGCAAGGGGCGCAACAACACCCTGAGCCCCGAGCCCGACGAGCCGGGATCGCCCTGGGCGATCGGCTCCGACGACGGCGGCCACGACACGATCCACTCCGACCTGGGGACGATCGAGGACTTCTCCGAGTTCGTCAGCCGCACCCGCGAGCTGGGCATGGAGGTCGCGCTCGACTTCGCGCTGCAGTGCTCCCCCGACCATCCGTGGGTCAAGGAGCACCCGGAGTGGTTCACGATCAGGGCCGACGGCACGATCGCCTACGCCGAGAACCCGCCGAAGAAGTACCAGGACATCTACCCGATCAACTTCGACAAGGACCCTGAGGGCATCTACATCGAGGTGAGACGGGTCCTGCGGCACTGGATGGATCACGGCGTACGGATCTTCCGGGTGGACAACCCGCACACCAAGCCGGTGGGGTTCTGGGAGCGGCTGCTGGCCGACGTCCACGCGACCGACCCGGACGTGATCTTCCTGGCCGAGGCGTTCACCCGGCCGGCGATGCTGCAGACGCTGGCCAAGGTGGGCTACCACCAGTCCTACACGTACTTCACGTGGAAGAACTCCAAGCACGACGTGGAGACCTACCTCACCGAGCTCGCCCAGGAGACGTCGTACTTCCTGCGGCCCAATGTGTTCGTTAACACACCGGATATTCTTCACGAATACCTGCAACACGGCGGAAATCCTGCTTTCCGGATCCGTGCGGTGCTCGCCGCGCTCGCCTCACCCACCTGGGGCGTGTATTCCGGGTACGAGCTTGGGGAAAATATCCCTGTCCGCCCGGGTAGTGAGGAATATCTAGATAGTGAGAAATATCAGTACAAACCGCGGGACTGGGTGGAGGCAGAGCGGGCAGGGTTGAGCCTGGCGCCGTTCATCACCCACCTGAATTTGTTCCGAAGAGCACATCCGGCACTGCAGGAGTTGCGTAATCTACGGTTCCACCGGGTTGACCAACCGGACATGGTGTGCTTCTCCAAGCGCCTGCCGGGCGCCTACGACCCCGCCACACGACGGCACGGGCTAGGCGATGTCGTCCTGGCGGTTGTCAATCTCGACCCACACCACACCCACGAGGCGGCGGTCGAGCTGGACATGCCGGCCCTCGGTCTCGACTGGAATGCCGAGTTCGTCGTCGACGACGAACTGTCGGGCGAGTCGTACCGTTGGCGGCAGAACAACTACGTTCGCCTCGACCCCCACATCCAGCCAGCCCACATCTTCACCGTACGAGCCGCGCCACGGTAGAACACAGAATTCAGCGGGGAGTCTTCAACGTGTGTGAAAGCGCCTCCTTCATGAGCCCAAGGGAGTGCTCATGAGCTCCACACCCATTCCCAACCCCTTCGACGAGGAGAAGCCGCGCGACCCCTACTGGTACAAGCGCGCGGTCTTCTACGAGGTCCTGATCAGGGGCTTCGCCGATTCCAACGGCGACGGCACCGGTGACATCAAGGGCCTGATAAGCAAGCTCGACTATCTCCAGTGGCTCGGCGTGGACTGCCTGTGGCTGCTGCCGCTGTACGAGTCACCGCTGCGCGACGGCGGCTATGACATCGCCGACTTCATGAAGATCCTGCCGGAGTTCGGCGATCTCGGAGACTTCGTGAAGCTCGTCGACGAGGCCCACAAACGCGGCATGCGAGTCATCGCCGACCTGGTGATGAACCACACGAGCGACGCCCACCCCTGGTTCCAGGCCGCGCGCCACGACCCGGAGGGGCCGTTCGGCGACTTCTACGTCTGGTCGGACAACGACAGCGCCTATCCCGACGCCCGGATCATCTTCATCGACACCGAGACGTCCAACTGGACCTATGACCAGGTCCGCGGCCAGTACTACTGGCATCGCTTCTTCCACCACCAGCCGGACCTCAACTACGAGAACCCGGCCGTGCAGGACGCGATGCTGGAGGTGCTGCGCTTCTGGCTCGACCTGGGCATCGACGGGTTCCGCCTCGACGCCGTGCCGTACCTCTTCGAGGAGGAGGGCACCAACTGCGAGAACCTGCCGCGCACGCACGACTACCTCAAGCGGATCCGCAAGGAGGTCGACCGGCTCTACAACGACCGGGTGCTGCTCGCCGAGGCCAACCAGTGGCCCTCCGACGTGGTCGAGTACTTCGGCGACCCGGTGGGCGGGGGCGACGAGTGCCATATGGCGTTCCACTTCCCGCTGATGCCGCGCATCTTCATGGCCGTACGCAGGGAGTCGCGCTACCCCATTTCCGAAATCTTGGCCCAAACGCCGAAGATTCCGGAACATTGCCAGTGGGGGATCTTCCTCCGCAACCACGATGAGCTGACGCTCGAGATGGTCACGGACGAGGAACGCGACTACATGTACACCGAGTACGCCAAGGACCCGCGCATGCGGGCCAACGTCGGCATCCGGCGGCGCCTGGCGCCCCTGCTGGAGAACGACCGCAACCAGATCGAGCTGTTCACCGCGCTGCTCCTGTCACTGCCCGGCTCGCCGGTGCTCTACTACGGCGACGAGATCGGCATGGGCGACAACATCTGGCTCGGCGACCGCGACGGCGTACGCACGCCCATGCAGTGGGACCCCGACCGCAACGCCGGGTTCTCCGACTGCGACCCGGGACGGCTCTACCTGCCGGTGATCATGGACCCGATCTACGGCTACCAGGGGCTCAACGTCGAGGCGCAGCAGAAGAGCGGCGGCTCGCTGCTCCACTGGACCAAGCGCATGATCGAGATCCGCAAGCGGCACCCGGTGTTCGGCCTGGGTGAGTTCACCGAGCTCAACTCCTCCAACCCGAGCGTGCTGGCGTTCGTCCGCGAGCTGGGCGACGACCGGATGTTGTGCGTCAACAACCTCTCGCGCTTCCCTCAGCCGGTCGAGCTTGACCTGCGCAGATTCGTCGGCGTCTCGCCCGTTGAGACGATGGGTGGAGTTCCATTCCCGGCAATTGGCGAACTTCCGTATCTTTTGACGCTTCCCGGGCATGGGTTCTATTGGTTCACACTCCCACCGGCCATCACCCAGGAGGAGTAAGACGTGCTTGACGAGCTCCTTGCCGCATGGATCAGTCGCCAACGATGGTTCGGCGGCAAGGGGCGCGCGATCGACTCCCTGTCGATCGAGTCGGACGTCGTGATCGACGCCGACGACCCCGGCCTCCGCCACCTGATCGTGTCCGTCTGGCAGGGAGCGTCGAGAGACCGCTACCAGATCCTGCTCGGTATGCGGACCGAGCTGCCCGACCGGCTGAAACACGCGCTGATCGGCACGCACGGCCCCTACGCCTTCGAAGGCGGCCCCGACCATCCCGAGTGGTACGTCTACGACGCCGTCCACGACCAAGCCCTGACCCACTGGGTCCTGGAGTGCATGGCCGAGGGCTGCGGCTGGGACACCGTCCGCTTCCGCCACCTGCCCGGCGTCACCATCGACACCTCGCCGCGCAGCCTGGTGCTCGGCGCCGAGCAGTCCAACACCTCCCTGGTGTACGGGGACGCCTACATCTGCAAGTTCTTCCGCCGCCTGATCCCCGGGGTGAACCCGGAGCTGGAGATCGTCACCGCCCTGGACGCCCTGGAGTCCGCGCACATCGCCAAGCCGTACGGCTGGATCGAGACCGACCTCGACGGCACCGCCACGACGCTGGCCATCATGCAGGAATACCTGTCCACCGCCAACGACGGCTGGGACCTGGCCCTGGCCAGCGTGCGGGACCTGTACGGCTCGATGCCCGAGCTGTCGGCGGGCGAGGTCGGGGGCGACTTCGCCGGCGAGGCGCACCGGCTCGGCGTGGCCACCGCCCACGTCCATCACGAGCTGGCCACCGCCTTCCCCACCGACCTGATCGAGGTGCACGAGGTCAAGCGGATGGCCGAGGGCTTCCGGCGGCGGCTGGGCCGGGCCGTGGGCGAGGTGCCGGAGCTGCGCGAGCACGTCGACGCGCTGGAGGCCGCCTATCACGCGGTGGAGGACCTGACCGTCGAGGTCCCCGTGCAACGGGTGCACGGGGACTACCACCTGGGCCAGGTGATGCGCATCGCGACCGGCTGGGTGGTGCTCGACTTCGAGGGCGAGCCGGGCCAGCCCCTGGCCGAACGCCGGGCCCTGTCCTCCCCGCTGCGCGACGTGGCAGGGATGCTCCGCTCGTTCGACTACGCGGCCAGGCACCTGCTGGCCGATCACTCGCAGCCCGAGCCCCTGGAGGAGCGGGCCGCCGAGTGGGCCGACCGCAACAGGACCGCCTTCCTGGAGGGCTACACCGAGGGCGGCGGGGTGATCACCTCGGCGGACGCGGCCCTGCTGCGCGCGTTCGAGCTGTCGAAGGCGGTGTACGAGGTGGTCTACGAGGCCCGCAACCGCCCCTCGTGGATCAGCATCCCGATGGCCGCCTTCCGCCGCTGACCTTTCGCTAACGCAGCTCTTCGATGAGGCTCGACAGGCCCTCGGCGCCGTGGCCGGCCGCCACCCGCCGGTCGAGGACATCTCTCATGGGCAGCAGCAGGTCCGGTTTCACCCCCTGTTCCTCGAAGGCGCGGATCAGGTTGACCATGCCCACCCGGTTGATCTCCAGGTTGGAGACATCGGTCGCGTAGTGGCCCGCCTCGATGTCCGCCGCCCACCGGGGCTTCTGCCCGGCCATCGCGTTCATCCACGGCACCAGCAGCTCCGTGGTGAACTCCGTCACCGGCCGCTTCTCCGAGGCGATCAGCGCCGCCGCCTCCAGGAACCCGGCGATCTGGCCGTACATGCCGGTGAGCATGGCCAGGTCGTACAGCGGGGCGAGCCCCGCGTCCGCCCCCAGGTAGCGGGGCCTGGCCAGCGGGCTCAACGCCTCCTCGTAGCGCTCGAAGGCAGTCTGCGAGCCGCTGTAGAGGATCAGCGCGCCGGGCGTGCCGATCATCTGGGGCACGGCCATGATGCCGCCGTCCAGGTAGTCGCCGCCGCGCTCGGCCGCCCACTCCGCCATGTCACGGGCCTCGGCGGGCCTGCCGTTGGTGAGGTTCAGCAGGACCCGGTCGTCCAGCCGTACCGAGCCGAGGAGTTCCCGTACGGCCGGGTAGTCGAGCACGCAGACGATCACCAGCGGGCTGGCCTCGACCGCCTCCGCCGCGGTCGCCACGGCGGTGGCGCCCAGGCCCTCTGCCTTGCCTTCCGTACGGTTCCATACGGTGACGCTATGACCCGCCCCGACGAGGGTCCGGGCCAGGGCCTGGCCCATGAGGCCCAGGCCGAGGATAGAGATACGCATGCTGAGCAGTCCTTTCCGTTGACGGCCTCCACATTGCTGGCCGGGGGTTATGGTCGGGTTCGGAGTTTGTTATGGGGGGCTGATGAGATTCGGGGTGCTGGGCCCCCTCTCGGTGTGGACGCCGGACGGGCAGCCGGTCCAGGTGCCCGAGGCCAAGGTCCGCGCGCTGCTCGCCGACCTGCTGGCGCACCGGGGGCGGCCGGTCTCCACCGACCGGCTCATCGAGGACCTGTGGGGCGACCGCCCGCCCGGCGACGCGCCCGCCGCGCTGCGGGTCAAGGTCTCCCAGCTGCGCCGGGCACTCGGCGACCGCTCACTGGTGGCCTTCCGGCCGCCGGGGTACCTGCTCGCGGTGGACGCTGAGGAGGTGGACGCGGGCCTGTTCGAGTCCCTGCTCGCCCGTGCCGGGCGGAGCGACGACGCGCGGGTACGGCAGGCGCTGCTCACCGAGGCGCTCGGCCTGTGGCGGGGGGCTCCGTACGCCGAGTTCGGCGACTTCGCCAGAGCGGCCGTCGACCGGCTGGAGGAACAGCGGCTGGTCGCGCTGGAGGAGCTGGCCGAGGCGCGGCTGGAGCTTGGGGACCATGGGGCGCTGGCGGCCGAGCTGGCCGAGCTGGTGGCCGCGCACCCGCTGCGGGAGCGGCTGCGGGCCGCGCACCTGCGGGCGCTGTACCGGGCGGGGCGGCAGAGCGAGGCGCTGGCCGGTTACGCGCAGCTGCGCGGGCTGCTGGCTGAGGAGCTGGGCATCGACCCGGCGCCCGAACTGACGGCGCTGCACGCCGCGATCCTCCGCCAGGACCCGACCCTCGCCCCACCGGCACCGCCCATGGACCGGACGCGCTCCCACCCGCCCGTGGACCCGCCGCGCTCCCATCCGCCCGCACTACCTGTGGACGCGCCGCGCTCCCCTCCACCCGCATCGCCGGTGGGCTCTCCGCTCCCCCATACGCCCGCGCCACCACCCCACTCCGGCTCGCCCGCGCCGCTTGGAGGGCCGCAGGATTCCGATGGGCCCGGAGCGCCCACCGGGCCGCAGGACTCTGGTCGGGCCGGAGCGCCCACCGGGCCGCCGGGGACGAATCTGCCCGCCCCGCTGACCGAGCTGATCGGCCGGGACTCGGAGGTGGCCGAGGTGCGGTCGCTGCTGCGGGCCGGGCGGCTCGTCACGCTGACCGGGCCGGGCGGGGTCGGCAAGACTCGGCTGGCCCTGGAGGCGGCGGCCGAGCCCGGCCGGCCGTTCCCCGGCGGGGTGTGGCTGGTCGAGCTGGCCTCGGCCACATCGTCCGCACCGCCCGCACCGTCCGCACCGTCCGCACCGCCCGCACCGTCCGCACCGTCCGCACCGCCCGCACCGCCCGCACCGCCCGCCGAGGGTGTGGTGGCCGAGGTGGTGGCGACCGTGCTGGGGGTCAGGGATGATGCGCCCGGGTCCGTGGTCGACCGGCTCGCCGCCGCGCTGCGTACCAGCGCGACCCTGCTCGTCCTCGACAACTGCGAGCACGTGGTCGAACAGGTCGCCGAGCTGGCCGAGCGGCTACTGCGGGCCGCGCCCGAGCTGCGCGTGCTGGCGACCAGCCAGGAGTCGCTGCGCCTCCCCGGCGAGGTCCTGTGGAGCGTGCCGCCACTCGGGCCGGACGCCGCCGCACGGCTGCTCGCCGCCAGGGCGGGCATCGGGCCGGACGACGACGGTGTGGCGGAGATCTGCGCGCGGCTCGACGGCATCCCGCTGGCGCTGGAGCTGGCCGCCACCCGGCTGCGGGCGCTCACGCCGCGCCTGCTGGCCGCCCGGCTCGACGACCGGTTCCGGGTGCTCGCCACGGGCCATCGGGGCGCTCCCGCGCGGCAGCGAACGCTGCGGGCGATGATCGACTGGAGCTGGGAGCTGCTGACCGACGCCGAGCGGGTCGTGCTGCGGCGCCTGGCCGTGCACGCCGACGGCTGCACGCTCGAAGCCGCCGAGGCGGTCTGCGCCGAACCGGGCCTGGACGTGCTCGACCTGCTGGCCAGGCTGGTGGACAGGTCGCTGGTGGTACGGACCCCCGGCGGCAGGTACCGGCTGCTGGAGTCGGTGGCCGCGTACTGCCTGGAACGGCTGTCCGAGGCGGGTGAGACGGAGACGGTCCGGCTGCGGCACGCCCACCACCACGCCGACCTCGCCGAACGCGCCGAGCCTGGCCTGCGCGGACCCGAGCAGCGACGCTGGCTCGCGCTCCTCGACGCCGACGCGGCCAACCTGCGCGCCGCGATCGACACCTCGCTCCGGCGCGGCGCAACGGACGTGGCGGTCCGGCTGGTGAACGCGCTGGCCTGGTACTGGGTGCTGCGCGGCAGGCTCGGCGAGGGGCAGCGGACCCTGGAGGCGGTGCTGGCCGTCGCCGACGACGCGCAGGCCCGTGCCTGGCTGGCCGGGCTGCGGATGCTGTCCGGGCAGGGGCGGGCCCCCGGTGTGGAGCAACTGCCGGCCGCGATCGTGGATCCGGTGCGCCGGGCCAGGGCGGGGTGGTTCCTGGCCTTCACGCTGTACGGCTATGACGACCCGCTGGTCACCGACGCGTTGCTGGACGGCGCGCTTGAGTCCTTCCTGACCCTGGACGACCGGTGGGGCACGGCGGCGGCGCTGAGCCTGCGGGCCAGGCGGGCGCTGCTGCGCGGCGATCTGGCGGCGCTGCGGCAGGACGGGGAGCGGGGGCTGGAGCTGTTCCGGGAGGTGGGCGACCGGTGGGGCGAGCTGCGGGCCGCCGAGAACCTCGGCACGCTGGCCGAGATCACCGGCGACTACGCGCGGGCCGCCGACCTGCGGCGCGACGGACTGCGCGGCGCCGAGGAACTCGGGCTGCAGAGTGAGGTGTCCGGCGCGCTGTCCAGGCTGGGCCGGGTGGCGCTGCTGACCGGGGACCTCGACGGGGCGCGGGAGCTGCACGAGCGGGCCCGGCGGCTGGCCGTCGCCCGGTCGGATGTTCCGTTGGAGGAGTTCGCCGAGGTCGGGCTGGCCCTGGTCGCCCGGCGGCAGGGGCGGCTCGATGAGGCGGAACGGCTGCTGCGCCGCTGGTTGCGCTGGGTGCGTGAGGTGGCCGGTGAGCCGGGGGCGGCGCTGATCCTGGCCGAGCTGGGGTTCGTCGCCGAGCAGCGGGGGGACGCGGTGGCCGCGCTGGAGTGGCAGCGAGAGGGGCTGGCGGTGGCGCGGCGGGTGGGCGATCCGCGCGCGATCGCGCTCGCCCTGGAGGGCCTGGCGGGCGCCCACGCGCTCGGCGGTCATCACGAGGAGGCGGCCGAGCTGCTGGACACGGCCGGCGCGCTCAGGGCGTCGGTGGGCGCCCCACTGCCCGAGGCGGAACGCGGCGATGTCGACAGGATCACGGCCTCGGTCCGGACGGCGCTCGACCGGCGGCAGACCACTGTGACCGACCGCTCCTGACACCGGCGGCGAGCCACCGTGCCGACTGACACCGGCGGCGGATCACCGTGCTGACCGCTCCTGACCTCGGCGTCGGTCGTAGATGCCATCCCCACAGATCACCCAGAACCCATCGCAAAGCGGGCATTTACTCCCGTCGCTGGCTCGCGATAAACCCAAGATTTCGCACTTTCGGTGATTGTCTGCGTGAATGCGGGCAGTGCCTGGGTTGTAGGTCTGACGTAGGGCAGGGTGGGAGCATGCCGATGAGGACAGAGCTCGACCGACTCGCGGGCGGAGCACACCACGATCCGCATTCCGTGCTGGGAGCACATCCCGTCGAGGGCGGTGTCACCTTCCGTACGCTGCGCCCGCTGGCCGAACGGGTCCGCGTGGTGCTGGACGACGGGACGGCCCACGATCTCAAGCACCAGGCCCACGGGGTCTTCGAGGCCACGGTCAAGGGGCTCGACAAGGTGCCCTCCTACTCCTTCAGTGTCCAGTACGCGGGCTCCGAGCCGTACCAGGTCCGTGATCCCTACCGCCACTGGCCCACGCTGGGCGAGGTGGACCTGCACCTCATCGGCGAGGGGCGCCACGAGCGGCTGTGGGAGGTGCTCGGCGCGCGCGTGATGCGGCACGAGGACGTCGACGGCACCGCGTTCGCCGTCTGGGCGCCGAACGCGCGCGGGGTCCGGGTCGTCGGCGACTTCAACCACTGGGACGGCACCGCCTACCCGATGCGCTCGCTGGGCCGTTCCGGCGTGTGGGAGCTGTTCATCCCGGAGCTGGGGCGGGGCGAGCGGTACAAGTTCCACATCCTCGGCGCCGACGGCGTGTGGCGGGACAAGGCCGACCCGATGGCCAGGCGGACCGAGGTGCCGCCGCAGACCGCCTCCGTGGTCGAGCAGTCCGCCTACACCTGGGAAGACGACTCCTGGATGACCGAGCGCGCCGAGAAGAACGCGCAGCGGGGTCCGGCGAGCGTCTACGAGGTGCACCTGGGGTCGTGGCGGCCCGGTCTGTCCTATCTGGAGCTGGCCGAGCAGCTCGTCGACTACGTCCAGGACATGGGCTTCACGCATGTGGAGCTGCTGCCGGTGGCCGAGCACCCGTTCGGCGGGTCGTGGGGCTACCAGGTGACCTCCTACTACGCGCCGACGGCCCGATTCGGGACGCCCGACGAGTTCCGGCACGTGGTTGACCGGATGCACCAGGCCGGGATCGGGGTGCTGCTCGACTGGGTGCCCGCGCACTTCCCGATGGACGACTGGGCGCTGGCGCGCTTCGACGGCACGCCGCTGTACGAGCACGCCGACCCGGCCCGTGGCGAGCACCCCGACTGGGGGACCTACGTCTTCGACTTCGGCCGCCGGGAGGTACGCAACTTCCTGGTCGCCAACGCGCTGTACTGGATGAAGGAGTTCCACATCGACGGGCTGCGGGTCGACGCGGTCGCCTCGATGCTCTATCTCGACTACTCGCGGCGCGAGGGTGAGTGGACGCCGAACATCTACGGCGGCAGGGAGAACCTCGACGCGGTGGAGTTCCTCAAGGAGATGAACTCCGTCTGCTACCGGGAGTCTCCGGGCATCACGACCGTGGCTGAGGAGTCGACGGCGTGGCCGGGCGTGTCACGACCCGTGCACCTGGGCGGGCTCGGGTTCGGCTTCAAGTGGAACATGGGCTGGATGCACGACACGCTCAGCTACCTACGACACGAGCCGATATTTCGGCAGTACCACCACCATCAGATGACTTTTTCGCTCATGTACGCCTACTCCGAGAACTTCGTGCTGCCGCTGTCCCACGACGAGGTCGTGCACGGCAAGGGCTCGCTGCTGGGCAAGATGCCGGGCGACGAATGGCAGCGCTTCGCCCAGCTCAGGGCCCTGCTCGCGTTCATGTGGGCGCATCCGGGCAAGCAGCTGCTGTTCATGGGCGGCGAGTTCGGCCAGGGCTCGGAGTGGTCGGAGGAGCGCGGGCTCGACTGGTGGGTGCTGGAGTTCGACGGGCACGCCGGCGTACAACGGCTGGTGCGCGACCTCAACCGGCTCTACCGCGAGACCCCGGCCCTGTGGGAGCAGGACGCGGCACCCGAGGGCTTCCGCTGGATCGACGCCGACGACGCCCGGGGCAACACCTTCTCGTTCGTCCGCTACGCGGCCGACGGGTCGGCGGTGGCGTGCGTGGCCAACTTCAGCGGCGGGCCGTACGAGAACTACCGGCTCGGCCTGCCGTACGGCGGGCAGTGGACGGAGATCGTCAACACCGACGCCTACGACTACTGGGGCAGCGGGGTCGGCAACATGGGTGAGGTCCAGGCCGTCGAGGAGCCCTGGCACGGCCTGCCGCACTCCGCCACGCTGCGGGTTCCGCCGCTGGGCGCCGTGTGGCTGCGTCACGACGCGCTGGGAAGTGAGTGAGAGTTCGCTGAGAGGGGCCCTCCACCCCTGTGCGCGCCGGATAAATCCCCTTAAACTCCGGGATCGTGCGACTTCGCTCCTTGATCGTGTGCGCGATCCTGCTGGCCTTAGTGCCGGCCGCTCCGGCCTTCGCCGACGACCCCCTGTCTACCCCGACACCCTCGCCGAGCGCGACCCAGGAGAAGCTCGAGGACGGCCTGGCGCTCACCGGCGGCACCGTGCGCGCCATCGTCGAGCTCAGCGACCCGGCGCAGAACGCGCCGGTGGCCAAGCAGGCGGCGGCCGACAGCGTGGACGTCGTGCTGCGGCCGGAGAGCCAGCCGTTCATGGTGGTCCAGGGCACCGCCGAGGAACTGGCCGCGCTCGCCGCGGACTCGCGCGTCACCTCGATCCACCGTGATCGCGCCTATCCCCCGACTGCGGCGAACAACCTCACCCAGATCGGCGCCGACCAGGCGCACGCCCAGGGCTTCGTCGGCACCGGCCAGGCGGTGGCCGTGCTCGACACCGGCATCGACGAGGACCACCCGAACTTCGGCAACCGGATCGTGGACGAGGCGT
Organism: Nonomuraea sp. CA-143628; assembly: GCF_050942315.1. NCBI lineage: Bacteria > Bacillati > Actinomycetota > Actinomycetes > Streptosporangiales > Streptosporangiaceae > Nonomuraea > Nonomuraea sp. CA-143628. Next base: position 2,258,561 of record NZ_CP192072.1, on the reverse strand, counting down.
GCTTCTCCGCGGTGGACGAGGGCGTGGAGTCGCTGTGCCCGAACGGGCAGACCACGCAGACCGGCAAGGGCGCGGCCGACGCCATGACGGCCAAGTGCCTGGCCGACGGGGAGAACCTGTGTGACCACGGCTCCCACGTCGCGGGCATCGCGGCGGGCAACGGCGGAGTCGCGCCGGGCGCGGGGATCGTCGCGGTGCAGGTGTTCAGCCGGGTCAACGACGAGTCGGTCTGCGGCGAGGCGTCGTGCCTGCTGGCGTACGAGTCGTCGCTGCGGCTGGCCCTGGACTACGTGCTCGCCTCGACGCAGCCGATCGCCGCGGTGAACCTGAGCCTGGGCGGCATGCCGTCCGAGGGCTCCTGCGACGACAGCGAGGAAGGCACGGTCTTCAAGCCGAAGATCGACGCCCTGCTGGCCAAGGGCATCGCGACCGTGGTCGCCGCCGGTAACGAGTATTTCGAGGGGACCTCGTTCCCCGCCTGCATCACCTCCACGGTGGCCGTGGGCGCCAACGACGACAGCGACGCGATCGCGGACTTCTCCAACCGGGGCGCCGGGGTGGACCTGTTCGCACCGGGTGTGGACATCGACTCGTCGGTGCCCGACAACCAGACGGCCGTCTACAGCGGCACCTCGATGGCGACTCCGCACGTGGCGGGCGCGCTGGCGCTGCTGAAGGCGCAGTCCCCGCAGTCCCCGATGACCGAGCTGATCGACAAGCTCAAGTCGACCGGCCGCCCGTACGTCTATCAGGTCTCCGACGGCACCCAGGTCACCACGCCGCGCCTGGACGTGCTCGCCGCGCTGACCGGCAGCGCGCCGCAGCCGCCCATCACCCAGACCCCGGCGCCGGACCCCGAGCCCGACCCGTCCGACCCGGACCCCGAGCCCGACCCGTCGGACAGCAGCGGCCCCACGCCGACGCCCGAGCCGTCGGAGACGAGCCCGACGCCGGTCCCGCTGCCGACCCTCACCGTGACCGTGACCGTGACGGTCACCCCCAAGGCCCCCGCCACGGTGTGTACGCGCGGCACGACCGGCACCCGCCTGACGGCCAAGAAATGGGCCGTGGAGCTGCACCGGAGCACCGGCAAGCTGCCCGACGCCACGCTCACCTGCTACCTGAGCCTGGTGCAGAAGGCCAGTACGGTCTTCCCCGAGCTGACCAAGGCATCGACTTTGGGCACCGCGTACCGGGTGCTGAAGGCTAAGAAGACCAATCGGGAGAAGCTGGACGCCGCCCTGCTGACGGGCTGGCTGAACTGGGCCCACGGAACCAACGGGACAACCACCTTGAAGTCCGCAGAAAAGGTGCGACTCACCACTAAGGCCACAAGTGCCGCGCTGAAGAAGGCGGCGAAGAGCGTCCTGCCGAAGTAGCGGCAAAGGTTTCTCTGGCTACGATGCGTCACTTGGGAAACAGCGACATCACCCCTCTCGCGGGTGGGGACTGTGCAGGCAATATGCCTTTCCCCACCACGGAGGAACCAGTGAAGCTACGACCGCTGCTGACCGGCATGGTCGCGCTCGCCACGGTCTCGGCCGCGCTCGTCGCGGCCCCGGCCGGCAGCGCGGACAGCCGCGCCGGCGGCCCGCTCATCAGCCCGGCGCTCGTCGCGGAGATGCAGAGGACGGAGCGCGTCCGCTCGATCGTCGAGCTCCATCCCGGCCAGGACGGCGAGGCCGTCGCCAGGGACATCATGGCGGCCTCCGCGGCGGCGCGGATCGTCGAGACGGCGAAGTCGCCGAACTTCTTCGTGGCCGAACTCGACAACGCGTGCCTGGACGCGCTCAAGGATGACTACCGCGTCAAATCGGTCTACGCGGACGAGTTGAGCTCGGCCTTCATGGACGACAACACCAAACTCCTGGACGTGAGCACCAAGGTGATCGGCTCGGATCGGGCCAACGCGGCGGGCTGGACCGGCAAGGGCGCCACGGTCGCCATCCTCGACACCGGCATCGACGAGGACCATCCGTTCTTCGCCGGCCGGATCACCGACGAAGCCTGCTTCTCCTCCGCGAACCCGAGCGTCGAGGCTGTCTCGCTCTGCCCCAACGGGCAGCCCAGCCAGACCGGCCTCGGCGCGGCGAACGCCGAGACCCCGCTGTGCATCGCGAACGGCGTCAACCAGTGCCGCCACGGCTCGCACGTGGCGGGCATAGCGGCGGGCGCGATGGTGCGGGGCGCCCCGTCCAACGGTGTGGCCCCGGCCGCGGCCATCCTGCCCATCCAGGTCTTCACCCGTATCAACAGCGCCACGGCCTGCGGCGCGGCGGGAGCCCCCGCGACCCCGTGCTTCCTGAGCTACACCTCCGACCAGAAGCTCGCGCTGGAGTACGTCGCGAAGGCGGCCAAGGCGCGGCACATCGCCGCGGTGAACATGAGCCTCGGCGGCGGCCGCATGTGGACCGAGCCGTGCGACAACGACCCGCGGGCGGGCGCGCACAAGGCGCAGTTCGACGCCCTGCGGGCGCTCGGCGTGGCGCCCGTGGTCGCGGCGGGCAACTCCGGCAACGACGGCGTCGCCTCCCCGGCCTGCGTCTCCAGCGCCATCGCGGTGGGCGCCACGGACGACAGTGACCAGATCGCCGCGTTCTCCAACCGCGGCGCGATGCTGGACGTGTTCGCGCCCGGCGTCAAGATCAACTCGTCGGTGCCCGGTGGCAAGTTCGCGGAGCTGAGCGGCACCTCGATGGCCGCGCCGCACGTGACCGGCGGGTTCGCGGTGATGAGGCAGGCATTTCCCGGCCTGGGCGTCGCCCAGGTCATGGCGAAGCTGCAGAACACCGGCATGGACATCTCCTACAGCAGCGAGTTCACCGAGGTGAGCACCGAACGGATCAACCTCGCCAGAGCGATCCTGCCGAGCCAGTCCGCCCTTTAAACCCTCGCCCGGCCTGCCGTCCGGCCCTCGGCAGGAGTTTGGTCAACCCATGACCGACTCCTGCCGCTTAGGGTGGCTTTTATGGACGCAGGCAAGGCGATCTTGGATACCGTTGACAGGCTTCGCCAGCGGCGCACCGCCCCGCTGGTACTTGAGCTCGACCTGACCGAAGGGCTCACCGAAGGGCCACCGGCGGACCCGCTCTCCGCTGTGCTGTCCATGCGCAAGACGCGGCTGGCCGATGTGCTCTCAGGCCTCAAGCGGGCCAGGCAGGACTCCAGGGTCAAGGCACTGATCGTGAAGATGGGCGGCAACCCGCTCGGTCTGGCGATGGTGCAGGAACTGCGCCAGGCGGTGACCCAGTTCCGCGACTCGGGCAAGCTGACGGTCGCCTTCGCCGAGACGTTCGGCGAGTTCGGCAACGCCACCGTGCCCTACTACCTGGCCACCGCGTTCGAGCGGATCTACCTGCAGCCGAGCGGCGACGTGGGGCTGACCGGCGTGGCGCTGGAGCAGCGGTTCGTCAAGGGCACACTGGCCAAGCTGGGCGTCGACTACGAGGTCGGCCAGCGGCACGAGTACAAGACCGCGGCCAACATGTTCACCCAGGACCACATGACCGAGCCGCACCGCGAGTCGATGACCCGCATCGTCGAGTCGGTCATCGAGCAGGTCGGCGCGGGCATCGCCGAGGGCCGCCGGCTCGACCCGGCCAAGGTGCGCGAGCTGATCGACCAGGGGCCCTTCATCGGCGCCGAGGCGCTGGAGGCCGGCCTGGTCGACGGGCTGGCCTACCGCGACGAGGTCTACGACGAGGTCAAGCGGGCCGCGGGCGGTGAACCGCATCTGCAGTACGTCTCCCGCTACGCCAAGGCCGCGGCCGTACGCAAGCTGCCGCACCCGACGGCCGACGGCCTCGCGCTCGTCCACGGCAACGGGCAGATCAGGTCCGGCCGCAGCGGACGCAGCCCGCTCGGCGGCGGCGGCGCGATGGGCTCCGACACGGTGAGCGCCGCGCTGCGGGCCGCCCGGCGCGACGAGCACGTCAAGGCGATCGTGTTCCGGGTGGACAGCCCAGGCGGCTCGTACGTCGCCTCGGACACGGTCTGGCGTGAGGTCGTGCTGGCCCGCAAGGTCAAGCCGGTGATCGTGTCGATGGGCGACGTGGCCGCCTCCGGTGGTTACTTCGTCTCGATGGCCGCCGACGTGATCGTCGCCCAGCCCGGCACGCTGACCGGCTCCATCGGCGTGTTCGCCGGCAAGCCGGTGATGCGGGAGTTGCTGGAGAAGGTCGGCATCAACTCCGAGCTGGTGGCCGGGGGCGCCAACGCGGGCATGTTCTCCGCGACGCGCGCCTTCTCCCCCGAGCAGTGGGAGCGGGTCAACGCCTGGCTCGACCGTATCTACGATGACTTCGTGGGCAAGGTCGCCGAGGGTCGCGGCCTGACCCGGGAGCGCGCCCACGAGCTGGCCCGCGGCCGCGTCTGGACCGGCTCCGACGCCCGGTCCTGCGGCCTGGTAGACGAGCTGGGCGGCCTCGAGGACGCGCTCGGCATGGCCAGGAAGCGCGCGGGCCTGGGTGCGGAGGCGCCCGTGCGGGTCTATCCGCGGCTCAACCCGCTGGAGCGGCTGCTGGGGCCGGAGTCGAGCGAGGACAAGGCCGCCGCGCTGGCCCGCGTCCGCCTGGAAGCCTGGGGGCCGCTCGCCCGGCTCTCCGCCGAGCTGGGCCTCCCGGCCGCCGGGCCGCTGACCCTCCCTAGCTGGTACGCGATCCGCTGAGACCGCCGTACGTGATGTCGGGTGGCGCTTTCGTACGCCCTGCCGTCAGGAGCCGCCCATCGGGCGGTAGCGACCGCGGAGCCGTACCAGCGGCTGGAGTGACGGCGTGATGTACGGCACCGCGAGCACACGCGCGACGAACAGCGTGTGATCCCCGGCGGGGACCACCTGGGTGGTCTCCGCTTCCAGGGCCGCGACGCCGCCCTCGACGACGAGCGCGTCCGAGTGGGTGCCACGGTGGTGCGCGATGCCCGCCACCAGGTGCCGGGCGCTGGGCCGGCCGGCGGTGGCGAAGCGGCTCGCGACAGCGGCCTGCCCCGCGGACAGGAGCGAGGCCGCCCAGCGGTCCTGGCGCAGCAGCACCTCGCAGAGGTAGCCGCCGCTGCCCAGGCTCACCAGGATCAGCGGCGGCTCCAGCGAGACCGACATCAGCGCCGAAACCGTGGTGCCCAGGTCGTCGCGGCCGTCGCGTACGGTGACCACCGCCACGCCCGCCGCGAGCTGCGCCATCGCCTCGGTGAACTCGCTCACGACGAGAGCCCCCGGAGCGCGGGGACCCTCGCCGGGCGGGTCAGCCGAGACCGTTGGAGGTCAGCCATTCCTTGGCCACCGTGGCGGGCTCGTCCTTGTTGACGGCGATCTTCTGCATCATGTCGAGCAGCGACTGCGTGGTGAGCTTGGCCGAGATCGCGTTGAGCGTGGTCTTGACCGTGTCGTTCACAGCCGCCTTGTTGACCAGCGGCGTCACGTTCTGGGCGGCGAAGAGGTTCTTCGTGTCCTGGAGCGAGACGAGGTTGTTGGCGGCGATCTTCGGGTCGGTGCTGAACACGTTGCCGACCTGGACCGTGCCGTCCTTGATGGCGTCGGCGGTCGTGGCGCCCGTGGCCTTCCAGTCCTTGAACTCGATCCCGTAGACCGACTTGAGCTCCGCCTCCCACCGCTTCTTGAACTCGGCCGGAGCCCCGATGACCATGGTCTTGGACACCTTGGCCAGGTCGTCCATGGTGTTGAGCGACTGCTTGGCCTGCGTGTCCTTGCTGATCGTCAGAGTGTCCTTGTCCTCGGCGGGAGAGGAGTCGAGGACCTCGAGCTCGGGCGGCAACTTCTCCTTCAGCCCGGCGTTGACCTCGTCGGTGGTCTTCGCCTTGGTCTCCTTGTCGACGAAGGCCAGCAAGTTGCCGTTGTACTCGGGCACGACGGTCAGCCCGCCGCTCTTGACCTGGTCGTAGATGACCTCGCGGGTGCCGATGTTGGGCTTCTCCTCCACCTGCACGCCCTTGGACTGGAGCGCCTGGGCGTAGATAGAGGCCAGCAGGGTGTTCTCATCGAAGTTGGCGGAGCCGATGATGACCTTGCCGCCGCTCGCGGAGGCCGAGCCGCTGGGCGCCGCGCTCGTGGTGTTGAGCGGGTTGCCTCCACCACTGCCGCCACCTCCACAAGCGGCCAACGCGAGCGATGCCGTCAGCAGCACCGCCGCGGTGCCGAACATGCGTTTCATCGTTATTTCCTTCCTTAGCGGCAGGTATTGGAGAGATTAGCGGACCTTGACCCGCTGGCTCACCCCTGGGGAGACCGTCACCCTCCGGACGAGGGTGAACAGCACCTGCACGACGAGCGCGAACAACACAATCAGTACTGAACCCCCGACGACACTGGCGTAATCCTGAGTCGAGAACCCGTCGATAACGAATCGCCCCAGCCCGCCCAATCCGGTGTAGGCCGCGATCGTGGTGGTGGCGACCACCTGGATGGCCGACAGCCGGAGCCCCAGGAGGATCAGCGGCAGCGCCACGGGCACCAGCACCCGCCCGAGCACCTGCCCGCTCCGCAGGCCCATCCCGTAGGCGGCGTCGCGCAACTCCGGGTCCACGCCCCTGATGCCCTCGAAGGTGTTGACCAGGATCGGGGGTATGGCCAGGAGCACCAGCGGAATGATCACCGGCAGGATGGACGCGGTGCCCAGCAGCAGCACGAACAGCACCAGCAGCCCCAGCGTCGGCAGCGCCCTGGCCAGGTTGGCCGTGACCACCACGCCGATCCCGCCCTTGCCGGTGTGCCCGATGAGCAGGCCGAGCGGGATCGCGATCAGCACGGCCAGGGCCAGCGCCATGACCGAGAACTCCAGGTGTTCGAGCAGCCGCGCGGGGATGCCCGCCGGGCCCGACCAGTTGTCGGCCTTGCCGAAGAACTCCAGCAGCCAGTTCACGCGGACCTCCTAGCCCGTACCCAGGGCGTGAGCAGCCGCTGGGCGAGCACCAGAAGGCCGTCGGCGATGAGGGCCAGCAGCACGATCAGCACGATGCCGACGAGCGCGGGCGGCACGAACGGGTTCTGGTAGGCCCTGGTGAACAGCATGCCCAGGCCGCCCTGCCCGATCAGCGCGCCGACGCTCACGAGACTGATGCTGGAGACGGCGACCACCCGGAGCCCGGCGATCACGACGGGCGTGGCGATCGGCAACTCCACCTGCACCAGGCGGCGCAGCGGCGTGAACCCCATCGCGACAGCCGACTGCCGCACGTGCTCGGGAACCGCGCCGAGCCCGTCGACGACCGACGGGATGAGCACGGCGCAGGCGTAGAAGGTCAGCGGCACGATCACGGTCGTCTTCGACAGGCCGGTGAACTGGATGAGCAGCATGAAGACCGGCAACGACGGCAGCGCGTAGATCACGTTGAACACGCCCGTGGTCGGCTGGTAGAGCCAGCGCCAGCGCACGCTGGCCAGCCCCAGCGGCAGCGCCACGATCAGCGCGACGACGATCGGCACCAGCGACATGATCAGGTGGTCGCCGAGCAGGTTCTTGATGCTGTCGACCCGGCCGGTGTCCCAGTTGCGCGCGATCCACTCCCATATGGAAGGAGGCCCATCGGCCATCGCCCAGGTAGAGGGTGATCCGTCAGCCATCGGCCGCCTCCGCCAGTGCCTCGTCGAGCGCCTCCCGGGTGGCGGCGCCGACGACCTTGCCGTCCCCGTCGACGGCCACCGCGCAGCCCGACGGCGACAGCAGCGCCGCGTCGAGGGCCGAGCGCATCGAGTCGCGGCCGAGCACGAACGTCCCGTACGGCTCCAGCTCGGCGGGCCGCTCGCGCGAGATCCAGCCGACCGGCCGGTCGTCCCCGGTGACGACGAGCAGCCACGGCTCGTCCGTGGGCCCCTCGAAGCCCTCGGACACGGTCAGGTCGTCGCGCAGACGCAGGCCCTCCGTCGAGATGAACTGCAGGCGCCTGATGCCCCGGTCATGACCGAGGAACTCGCGGACGAAGTCGTCGGCGGGCTCTGACAGCAGCGTCTTGGGGTCGGCCAGCTGCGCCAGCTTGCCGCCCACCCGCAGGACGGCCACCCGGTCGCCGAGCTTGATGGCCTCGTCGATGTCGTGGGTGACGAAGACGATGGTCTTGTTCAGCTCCGCCTGCAGCCTGAGCAGCTCTTCCTGCAGGCTGGTGCGGACGATCGGGTCGACCGCGCTGAACGGCTCGTCCATGAGCAGCACCGGCGGGTCCGCCGCGAGCGCCCTGGCCACACCGACCCGCTGCTGCTGCCCGCCGGACAGCTGGAACGGGTAACGCTCGCCCATGGCCGAGTCGAGTCCCACGCGTTCGAGCAGCTCCATGGCGCGATCACGGGCCTTCTTGCGGTCCCAGCCGAGCAAATAGGGGACGGTGGCGATGTTGTCAACGATCTTCCGGTGCGGAAAGAGGCCGGCCTGCTGGATGACATAGCCGATGCCGCGCCGCAACGTCGGCGGATCGATGCCCTGCACGGGCTCACCGTCAAGGAGGATCCGCCCCTCTGAGGCGTCGATCATCCGGTTGATCATTCGAAGGGACGTCGTCTTCCCGCAACCGGAGGGGCCGACGAACACGGTGATCTCACCCGTCGGCGCCTCAAGGCTCAGGTGATCGACTGCGACCGTGCCGTCCGGATAGCGTTTGGTGACGTCGTCAAATGTGATCACGCGCGACCTCTCGCGTTCGTGGCGGGGGCCGCAGCCCCCCTGCTACGACCGCCGCATGATCTCTCAGGACGACCAGACTACGGCGATCCAGCGCACTCTGTCCCCTCGGGCCTCTCTGAAACGCTTCAGCTAGCTGCAAGTTTCATACGAAATGCCGTTCTGGTAGTGCGCGGCACCTGGGTAAGTTGGCATGATTAACACCACAAACTCAGACGCCGCACCCCCCACCTCAAGCGTCCGATTTCAGCAAGAGGATCCGGCCCCGTGACAGACTTGCTCACCGATCACCCCTCCCGGGCCGAACTGATCGCGGAGCTCTACGACCGTTATGCCGCCGGGCTGTTCGCGTACTGCGCCGACCAGCTCGGAGACCACGGTTCCGCAGCCGACGCCCTGGTGTCCGTCCTCGGTTCCGCCGCCGACGCCTGGGCGTCCGCCCGCGGTTCCACGGCCGCCGCCTCGATGTCCGCCCGCGGTTCCACGGCCGCTGCCTCGATGTCCGCCGGCGCTGGCGGGCAGGCGGGGCCGCCTGCGCGCGCCGCCCTGTTCGCGTTCGCCCGCCGCGAGATCCAGCGCCGCGATGTCGTCTACGCGCCGCCGGCGGTCGACCCGCTGATCGACCCGGCGTCCGCACTGGTGGAGCGGGTCCTTCGAGAGCTGCGCCCGCACCAGCGCGAGGTGCTGGTGCTGTGCGAGGTGTGCGGCCTGGACCGCGCCGAGCTGGCCTGGGTGCTCGACGTGGCGCCCGACACGGCGGACGAGCTGGCCACCAGCGCCACGCACCGCTACCGGCAGGCGCTCGACACCACCCTGGCCCGCACAGAAACCCGCGTGTCCAAGCCGGTGGCCGACGTCTACGGGGCGCTCGGCGTGGCGCCGCTGCGCGACGTACTGGGACGGCTGCCCTGGCCGCCGCCGCCCGCCTCTCTCCACTCGCATTTCGCTCCTCAGGTCCCGCCCGGTCGTACGGCGGCGCCGATGTTCGTCAAGCCGCTCTGGCCGGGCCCGCCCACGTGGCCGCAGCCGTTGGCCGTGGCGGACGCGGCGACCAGCACCGGGATCTTCCCGACGGAGCTGCTGACGCCGCCGTCGCCGTCCCGAGTGCCGGAGCACGAGGCGCCCACGGCACCGATGCCCAAACTCCGCGACCCGTTCGGACCCGGCTCCCCTCTTGAGGGTCCCGCTCCTACAGGTCTGGCTCCCAAGGGTCCGACTCCCGAGGGCCTGGCTCCTGAGGGACAGCGCTTCTTCACGCCTCGGTCACCCAGCACGCGACTGCCCGGGGACGTGCTCTCCGACACGCGGTCATCTGGGGACGCGCTCTTCGGCAGGCGACCGTCCGACGACGCCCTCTCCGGCACGCGACCATCCTCCGACGCGCTCCCCAGCAAGCGACCGTCCGACGACGCCCTCTTCGGTAAGCGACCGTCTGGGGACGCGGTCTCCGGCTCGCGGCCGTCCGACGACGCCCCCTCTGGTGCGCGACCGGTGCGTGATGGGTTGTTCCGCTTACCGCAGCCCGCTTCCGAGAAGCCCGCGCCCGCCCGGCCGGCCGAGGAGCCGGAGCCCCTGCCGAAACGTCCGTTCACTCTCTCGGCGTCCATTCCGGCGGACGTGCTGGACGACGAGCCGATCACCCAGGAACTGCCCGCCATTGGCGACATCCTCGTGCACAAGGGCGAGGCCAGGGAGCCGGGCGCCCTCTTCGTCCCCAGGGCCGCCGCCAGGGAGCCCATCTACCGGTTGCCTGCCCCGCTGCCGTTCCCACCGACCGTGGACGACCTGCCCATCGTGGACGACCTACCCGAGGACCTCCCGGAGGTACCGGACCTACCGCGAGCCCGGGTACGCCCCGGCAAGGACCGGCACCACGACTGGGCGTGGGAACTGGTCGGATTCCTGGTCTGCGTCGCCATCGCGATGATCGTCTTCTTCGCGGTCCCGCTCATCATCGGCTAGCTGCGAGCATTGACCGCAGATCGCTCGCTGCCAGCCGCTCCCGCTGCTCCACCGGAACCGCCGACAACACCATCCGCCCAGCATGTTCGACCATCGTCGTCCGGTGGATGGCCTGCAGGCCGTCCACTACCTCAGCAGCCACCCGCAGTCCCTCGTCAACCCCGCCGTTGACCACTGTGCATTGCGCGGTCAGCAGGCGCGCGATAGCCGGGTACTGGTAGTCGGGGTTGCCTCTGATGATCTGGTCCCGCGCCTCACTGGCCTGCGCCATGTCGCCTGCCGCGCTGTACACCCATACCCGAGCGAACGGGAGCTGCCCCGACCGCCAGTAGTCAGCCATGATGCTGGCCGGCAGATGACCGGTGCTCAGACGCTCGCTGATCCGCTCCAACGTCGCGCGTGCTTCATCGTGTCGCCCAACCATGGCCAGGGCCCGGCAGCGGGTGTAGTCGATCAGCGCGGCGCCGTACGAACCCGGCACCTTCTCGACCAATGGCGCGGCGCTGGACAGAAGACGGAGCACCGTTTCCGGGTCCCGCTGACCACCGCCGATGCCGTGCCCCGCCTCCGTGCTGCGTACGCCGAGTTGCAGGTACAGGTCGCCGCTCGCGTCGGCGGCTTGGCGTGCGGTACGCCACCACCGGAGTGCGGCGCCGTGTTGGGCGAGGCGGGTGAGCACGTTGGCGTGCAGCGTGGCGAGCGCGGCCAACGCGCGGTACAGGTCGCGCGTATGCGCGTGGTCGGGCCCGATCTGGGCGATGCTCTGCTGGACCTGGTGCACCGCCGCCATGAGGTCGATATGGATGTCCGCTTGGACCTGGGCGGGGGGACGACGCCGGATGGCGTACAGATGGTCGGCGCAGACAAGTTCCCAGTCTTCTGCTGATCGAGTGCTGGGGATGCTGAGGTCGATGAGTTGGCGGAGAGCTTCGCTGGGTCCGAGCGCTCCGAGGCCGGCGGCCATCTGCAGGAGTCTGCGGCGTTCCGTGGCGTCCTCCCCCAAATCGTCTTCTATATCCAGAGTACGCACAGGGCCCAACATCTCGATAGTGGGGCGAAACTCCGCATTTATCGCGGTTAGCGGCTCCGTATTCTCATATGCCGCAATTAGCTCACCTGCCGCATTGGTAGCGGCGTCGAGCGCCATGACCACTGTATGGGTTGGCGTCCCATATCCGTTTTCTAATTTATGGACATAACTCGTTGATATGCCCGCTGCTCTGGCGACCGCCGCCAGCGGACGCCTGCCACGGAGGCGGCGCAAGACCTGGCCGAATGTCTCCTCGCCCATGCCGCCTCCGCGCGCGCCCTATCGGGTTTTCCACTGTTTTCCACTCAACGCTGGTGGACAACGGTGAACGGCAGTTAACGCCCAGCGTCTAGACCACCGCATCCCGTACTGGCCACGCTACTGCTGAACGGCGGAAACGTCCCCGCATTCGAAAGCCAGGCGCCACAAGCTGCGATCAATTGACGGAGTCTGAAATGTACCTAGCTGATCAGGAATTGCGGGCACAAGGAGGAAGGAAGGCCAGCATGGGCCGTCGCGAAGACCCCAACAGCCCGAAGGACGAAGAGTTCGACGCCGACAAGCACGGCAAGTCTCCCGGCAGCAGCACCAACGACCAGCATCAAGAGCCCAAGGGCGACCACGCCAAGGGCAAGGGAAAGAAGTGAACGTCACCCCCGAGCGAATGGACCGGCTGATCGCCGCGTGCGATCCCGAGGAAGCCGGCGACATCAGCGACTCCATCAAGGAGGCGGTGCGGAACGTCCCCCGTCACTTGTTCATTCCGTCGGTCGGGCTGGTCGTCGAGGAGGGAGAGCCGTACCTGATCGACCAGCAGGCCGACCCTGGCGCCTGGTGGGATGCCGTCTACTCGCGCAGCATCATCGTCACACAGCTCGACGACGGCACCACCGACCTGAGCGCGCTGCGGGGAGACTCCACCTCGTCGGCGTCCGCGCCGTCCACGGTGGCCGACCTGCTCAACCACCTGCGGGTGGAACCCGGTCACCGTGTCCTCGAAGTGGGGACGGGCACCGGATGGACGGCGGCGCTGCTGTCCCATCTCGTGGGAGGTCAGGGGGAGGTGACCTCCATCGAGGTGGATCCCCAGGTGGCCGAGCAGGCGGCGAAGAACCTGAACGAGACAGGGTTCCGTCCGCGGCTGCTCGTCGGTGACGGCGCGCTCGGCTGCACGGATGGGGAGCCGTACGACCGCGTACACGTCACCTGCGGAATCAGGACGATCCCGTACCCGTGGGTCGAGCAGACACGGCCCGGCGGCGTGATCGTGCTGCCGTGGCATCCCGGCTACGGCACCAGCCACGCGCTACGCCTGGAGGTGCGGGAAGACGGGACCGCCGTCGGGCGGGTGGTCGGGTACGCCGGTTACATGATGCTGCGGTCGCAGCGTCCCCGCCCGAGCCTGAATCAACTGCCGGGTCAGGAGCGGCGGCACTATCGGGTGGCGCTCGATCCACGAGCGCTCGGTCAGCTGTGCGCGGGCGCGGACCTGGCCATAGCGGCGCTGACCGGGTGCCTGTCGCACACCACCACGGGGGCTGACGACAGGGGCGAGTATGCCCGGATGTGGGTCTCCGACCCGGACGATCCTCGCTCGTGGGCAGCGGCCACGTGGCGGCCGGACGATCTCGACTACGGCGTCCAGCAGGTAGGCGACCGGCCGCTGTGGGATGAGGTCGTTCAGGCGTACGCCCAGTGGGTTGCCTTGGGCGAGCCGCACTGGGAGCGCTTCGGCGTGACGGTCACGCCGGAGGGACAGCGGGTATGGCTCGACACTCCGGAGGTGATGTTGAGCAGCGCCTGAGCATGCGAAAAGGCGCCGTCAGCCGGCCGACAGGATCAGCCCGCTGGTCGGGACGCCGGTGCCCGCCGTCACCAGGACGTTGCGGACGCCGCTCACCTGGTTGGCGGAGGTGCCTCTCAGCTGCCGTACGGCCTCGGCGATGCCGTTCATGCCATGGATGTAGGCCTCCCCCAGCTGGCCGCCGTTCGGGTTGACGGGCAGGGGGCCGCCCAACTCGATGCCGCCGTCCTGGAGGTAGTCAGGAGCCTCTCCCCGGCCGCAGAAGCCCAGCTCCTCCAGTTGGGCCAGGACGAACGGGGTGAAGTGGTCGTACAGGATGGCTGTCTGGATGTCCTGTGGGGTCAGGCCGGACATTTCCCATAAACGTCGGCCGACGACTCCCATCTCCGGCAGGCCGCTCATGTCATCGCGGTAGTAGCTGGTCATCATCATCTGTCCCGCGCCCGAGCCTTGGGCGGCGGCCGTGATAACCGCCGGGGAGCGGCGCAGGTCCCGGGCCCGTTCGGTGGTCGTGACCACCAAGGCCACGGCCCCGTCGCTCTCCTGGCAGCAGTCGAGCAGGTGCAGCGGCTCCACGATCCACTTGGACTCCTGGTGCTCCGCCAGGGTGATGGGGCGGCCGTGGAACCAGGCGGCGGGGTTCGTGGCGGCGTGCCTGCGCATGGCGACGGCCACCCGGCCGAAGTCCTCTGAGGTGGCGCCGTAGGTGTGCATGTACCGCTGGGCGAACATGGCCACCCACCCGGCGGGCGTCATCAGCCCGAACGGTACGTGCCAGCTCATCTCCAGCCCCTGCGAGGTCGGCTGGCCGCCCAGGCGGGCGTCCGGCTGCCCGAACCTCCGGCCGGACCGCTCGTTGAACGCCCGGTAGCAGACCACGGTGGTGGCCATGCCGGTCGCGACGGCCATGGCGGCCTGCGCCACCGTGCCGCACGCCGCGCCGCCCCCGTACTCGACCCTGGAGAAGTACGTGAGCTCACCGGCGCCGATCTCGCGGGCCACGGCGATCTCCTGGTTGGTGTCCTGGGTGAAGGTCACCATCCCGTCCACGTCACCCGGCGCCACCCCGGCATCGTCGAGCGCGGCGAAGACGGCCTCGGCCGCCAGTCGCAGCTCCGACCGGCCGGATCGCTTGCTGAACTCGGTGGCGCCGATGCCGGCGATGGCGGCTCGTGACTTGAGCACTGACGTGCCACTCCTTCGGGTCAGGGGGCTCTGTTCGGGTCGGGGCCCTGTTCGGATCAGGGCCCTGACCGGGTCAGGGGCTGTGGGGGTCAGGGGCTGTGGGGAGGGTGAGGGTGATCGTGCCGGTGGCGTGGTCGCCGAGGCTGACCTTGCCGCGCACCTCGACGGTGAGCTCTCCCTCCGCCCGCGAGACGACCGCGCCCGTGAAGCTGAGCCGGTCGCCCGCGTACGCCGGGACGCCGAGCTTGACGTTGATACGCCTGATGATGGCCGCCGGACCCGCCCAGTCCGTGACGTACCGCTCCACCAGCCCCATCGTGGTCAGGATGTTGAGGAAGATGTCCTTGGAGCCCTGAGCGCGGGCGCGCTCGACGTCGTGGTGCACCGGCGTGAAGTCCATGGTGGCCAGGGCCGTGGAGACGACCACCGTGGGCGTGAGGTCGATCGACAGCTCGGGAAGCACCGAACCGATCTCGACCTGATCTTCGGTCAGCGTCTCCATCACGACTCCCCTGGCGCCCACATGGGCAGGACTAGTTCGTCGTCCAGCGCGCGGTACGTCACACGCAACGACATGCCGATACTCACGGCGTCGGTAGGACAGTCCACGATGTTTCCCACGATCCGCACCCCTTCTGGCAGTTCCACCACTGCCACCACGAAGGGCGTCTCGCGTCCCGGCACCGGGGGGTGGTGGTGGACGACGTAGCTGTAGACGGTGCCGTGGCCGCTCGCCACGGTGTGGGTGCGGTTGGTGGAGCGGCAGGCGGGACAGATCGGGCCGGGTGGGTGGCGCAGCTCGCCGCAGTCGGCGCAGCGCTGGATGCGCAGCTCGCCCTGCTGGACGCCCTCCCAGAAGAAGGCCGTGTCGGCGTTGACGGCGGGGCGCAACGGGTACGGCTCGCGGCGGCCGGTCTCCGGGGGTTTCGCGGTCCCGGTGCGTGGGCGAAATTTCAGGATTCGGAACATCATCTCGGCCACTGGTTCGTCCGCCTCGTCGTACCAAGTGACGTTCCAGGTGGCGAAGTAGCCCTCGCCGAGCGCCGTCCGCTTCGGGCCCACAAGGCTCGTGAAGCGGGTCGACGGGGTCAGGCGCTCGCCGAGCCGTACGTACCGGTGATAGGTCTGCTCGCAGTTCGTCGCCACCACGCCCGTGTAGCCGTGCGCCTGCAGCGCGGCGAGCATGTCGTCGACCGGCGAGCGGTCCTTGGCGTCCTGGCGGAGGCCCTGCATGGTCCAGACCTGGATCATCGCGGGCGGGGCGACCCCTTGGTCGAGGTAGGCGGGGTTCGCGTCGCCGAGGGCGGTCAGCCAGTGCCTGATCATGGGCACGTTCACCGGATCGGCCGCGGGGGTGCCGCGCATCTCCCCGAGGGCGATCTGCTTGTCCGCCAGTTCCCGCAGTTCCCTGTCCACGCGCGCGGAGTCGGTCATCGAGGGGTCGGTCATCGGGGCGGCCTCGGGAGGCTCAGGCCGAGCATCGCGATCAGCTCGCGCTGCACCTCGTTCACCCCGCCGCCGAACGTCAGCACCACCGCGCCCTTCACCCCGTGATCGGTGCGCTCCAGGAGCTCGGCCGTCTCCGGGTCCGACGGGTCGCCGTAGCGGGCCAGGATGTCGCCGATGAGCCGGCCGACCTCCTGTACCCGCTCCGAGGCGTAGATCTTGGTGGCCGACGCGTCGGGCGCGCCCAGCCAGCCGAGGTCCATGTTCGCCGCGACCTGCCAGTTGAGCAGCTCGTTCGTACGGAAGTAAGCCCTTATCCTGCCGAGCGCCCGCCGTACGTCCGGATTCTCCAGCCGCCCGGTACGCCGCGCCCAGGCCAGGAAGCGGTCGTAGGTCCCGCCGAGGTTCCCGGCAGGACCGAGCGTGACGCGTTCGTGGTTGAGCTGGTTGACGATCAGGTCCCAGCCCTTGTCCACCTCGCCGACGACCATGCTCGCCGGGACGCGGACGTCGGCGTAGTAGGTGGCGTTCGTGTGGTGACGGCCGTCCATGGTGATGATCGGGGTCCAGGAGAAGCCGGGATCGTCGGTCGAGGCGATCATCATCGTGATGCCCTTGTGCTTCTTGGCGTCGGGGTTGGTGCGGGTGGCGAGCCAGATGTACTGGGCGTAGTGGGCGCCGCTGGTGAAGATCTTCTGGCCGTTGACGACGTAGTGGTCGCCGTCGAGCACCGCCGTGGTCCGGAGCGAGGCCAGGTCCGTACCGGCCTCGGGCTCGCTGTAGCCGATCGCGAAGTGACACTCGCCGGCCAGGATGCTCGGCAGGAACATCTCCTTCTGCTCCTGCGTCCCGTACTGCATCAGGGTGGGTCCGACCGTCTGCAGCGTGATGATCGGGTACGGCACGCCGGCGCGGGCGATCTCGTTGGCGAAGATCTGCTGTTCGAGCGGGCCGTAACCGGCGCCGCCGTACTCCTTCGGCCAGCCGAGGCCGAGCTTGCGGTCGCGGCCGAGCCTGCGGCAGTGCTCCATGTAGGCGGTGCCGAAGGGGTCCTGGGAGATCTTGCGGCGGTCCTCGTCGGTGAGGCAGTTCTGGAAGTACTCGCGCAGCTCGTCGCGGAGCCTGCGCTGCTCGGGGGTCAGGTCGATCAGCATCAGACGAGCGCTCCGATCAGGTCGAGCTGGGCGTCGGTGCCGCCGAGCAGGTGCGTCAGGTGCTTGACGTGCGCGAAGTAGCGGTGCAGCGGGTACGTCACGTCGAGGCCCAGACCGCCGTGCAGGTGCTGGCAGGTGAAGAGCGCCTTGTACGCCTCACTGACGTGGAAGGCGGCCACGGCCAGGTCCTCCTCCGCCGGGAGGTCGTTGGCCAGGAGCCAGGCGCCCGACCACACGGCCACGTCGAGCGCCCGCGCGGCGATGTAGACGTCGGCGATCTGTACGGTGACCGCCTGGAACTCGGCCAGGGCGCGGCCGAACTGCTTCCTGTTCTTGATGTACTCGGTGGTCAATTTCAGAGCTCCGGCCAGCACGCCGCTCGCCTGGGCCGCGACGGCCGCCGTGAAGATCTGCCGCAGACCGGAGACCGCTTCCGGACCGGCCAGCCGCTCGGCCGGGGTCCGGTTGAGCACGACGGTGGCCAGCGGCTCGCCGTTGGCGGCGAACTCCGGGCGCGCCGTCCATCCGCCGGTGACCAGGAACACCCCCTCGGCGGCCGTGACCAGCATGTACGCCGCCTCGCTCCCGTACGGGACCCCGATCTTGCGGCCGGTCAGCACCCACCCGTCGCTGTCCCTCTCGGCGGCGGTCACGGGCGGGGCCGCCGGCGCCCAGCCCGGCTCCCGCAGCGCCACCGTGCCGATGCCGTCGGCCGGCCGGCGCTGCTGCGCGGGTGTGCCGTAGCGGGCCAGCGCGAGCGTGCTCATCAGCGTCGCCAGCGCGGGCGCGGGTGCGGCCCGCGCGCCGAACTCGCGGAGCACCACGGCCAGCTCGACGGACCCGAGCCCGGCTCCGCCCGCCTCCTCCGGTACGCACACGCTCATCAACTCCGCCTGGCACAGCGCCTGCCAGAGCCGTTCGTCATACGGCCGGCCGCTCTTCTCGTGCGCCTCCAGCCGCTCCTGGGTCGCCTCTTTCGCCAGGAGGTCGGCGGTCAGGGTACGCAGGTCCTGCTGGGTCTCATCCAGGTTGAAATCCACTATTTCTCCAAAAGGTGTTGCCGGCCGTGCCGGGCGAACTCCCGCTCGATCGCCGCGACGTCCGCGCCGCCCAGTAATCGGATCTCCGCGCCCGCAGGACGCCACCAGACGGGGTCGGCCGTCCGCCAGCCCTCCTTCACCAGGACACGCTTGACGACCTTGTGCGAGGGGGTCTGGGGCAGACCGTCGGAGATGCGTACGTACCGGGGGAACGACTTGGCGCCCAGATCGCGGCGCCCGGCGAGGAACCCGGCGAACGCCACGGGGTCGAACGCCGCCTCCAGGACCAGCGCCGCCATGACCTGGTCTCCGGCCGCCGCGTCCGGCACCGGGTAGACGGCCGCCTCGATCACGCCCGGGAACTCCCGCAGGACCGCCTCGATGGGCGCCACCGCCAGGTTCTCGCCGTCCACGCGGAGCCGTTCGGTGCCCCGCCCGGCGAAGAACACGTAGCCGTCGGCGTCCGCGTACGCCAGGTCGCCCGACCAGAACACGCCCTCCCGCATCCGCTCGGCGTCGGCCTCCGGGTCGTTGTAGTAGCCGTCGAACAGGCCGAGGCCGCCGGTGTTCACCAGCTCGCCGATCGCCTCGTCGGGGTTGAGCAGCCGCCCGTCCTCGACGCGGCCCGGCGGGCACGGCAGGCCGGTCAGCCAGCTGCGGATCTCGATGCCCGCCGGCAGCCTGCCGAGGCAGCCGGGCGGTCCCGTGGGGTCCGGAGTGAGGGAGATGGCCGTCTCCGTCGACCCGAACGCGTCGATCACATGACAGCCGAACCGCTCCCCGAACCGTCTGGTCGCCGTGGCGCTCCCCTCGTTGCCGAAGGCGAGCTTCAGGGGGTTGTCGGCGTCGTCGGGCTGCCGCGGGGTGGCCAGGACGTAGGAGAGCACTTTGCCGACGTAGTGGAGGTACGTGCAGCCGTACCGCCTGATGTCCGGCAGCAGGCCCGACGCGGAGAACCTCCGCCGCAGCACCAGCGTCGCCCCTGATGCCACGGCGGGGGCGTACGCGGCCATGACGGCGCCGGAGTGGAAGAGCGGCATCGCGCAGTAGACGGCGTCGGCGGGGGTCAGCATCGCGGCCAGTGAGACGCCGGGGACGGCGATCTTCCGCTGCGTGATCCGCACCGCCCGCGGCCGTCCGGACGTCCCCGAGGTGAAGATCAGCATGACCAACGCGCCCGGATCAGCCGGACTCGTGCCGGGATCAGGGCTCGCGTCCGGCTCAGATCTCGCGTCCCTCCCCGGAAGAGGCAGGTCCCCCGAGCCCCTGTCCGGGACGGGCGTCGAGGCCGTACCCGAGGCTTCGGCGACGGACCGCGCCACCGTCTCGTACGGCGTGTCCCACAGCAGAAGCCCGACGTCGGTGGCCTGGGCGTCGCGGGTCAGCTCCGCCACCGATCGGGTCGGGTTCAGAGCCACCAGCACCCGCCCGGACAGCGCGGCCCCACCCAGCAGGAACACCATCTCCGGAACGTTGTCGCAGAGCACCCCCACGTGCGGCGGCCCGTCGAAGGAGCGGGCGGTCAGCCAGTCGGCGGCGGTACGGCAGGCGGCCACGACCGAGCGCCACGACCACACGCGATCCTCGAACACCAGCCCCGGACGGTCATCATCGGCCCGGGCCAGTAGCAGGGCGGCGAGTGTGTCCGCGGCCATCGACCCTCCCAGCAAGCGCTCGGTCAACAGTTCCGCAAACTAGAACAGATTCTAATATCTGTCCAGCCACGACACATCCCAACAAGTCTGGATATATGCCTGTAGCGCCGCAGACATGCGCCTATGCAGGCTCTTTGTGACTCGCGGGTAACAAGCCGAGTTATCGAGAAATCAGATAACGTGTTCTCATGCGTACCCCGCAGGCGACCACCGCCGCGCCCCCCAGCGACACCGAGGGGATCATGGAGAGCCATTCCACGTCCGGCGGTCACAGCGTCCGTACGCGTAGCCAGCACCAGCGACGCAAGCGCATCGTCCAGGCCGCCGCCGCCCTGGCCTCACGCGGCGGCGTCGAGGCCATGCAGATGCGCACGGTCGCCGAGCGGGCCGGAGTCGCGCTCGGCACCCTCTACCGCTACTTCCCGTCGAAGATGGACCTGGTCGTGGCGGTCGTCGGCGAGGAGATCGACCTGCTGGAGAGCAGCATCCAGCGCCGTCCGCCGAGCGCCTCCACCCCGGCGGGCCGCGCGGTCGACGTCCTGATGCGCGCCACGCGCGGCCTCATGCGCGAGCCGGAGCTGGCCGACGCGCTGATCCGGTCGCTGATCATGGCCGAGGTGGAGACGCCGTTCGGCGACCGGATGACGGGGCTGCTGCTGCGCGTCTCGGCCGACCTCACGCGCGATCGGGCCAGCGAGGTGCAGCTCGACCTGGCGGGGTCGCTGTCCAGCGTGTGGGTGCAGGAGCTGCTGGAGATGCTGCGCGGGCGCCGCACCTATGAGCAGATCCAGCGCCGCATCGAGATCGCCGCCGCACGGCTCGTCAACGATCTCTAGTTGTCGTCAGCCGACCGCCCTGAACGTACGGCGATACGCGTGCGGGGACACCCCCAGCGACGCGTGCAGGTGCTGCCTCAGGGAGGCCGCCGTGCCGAAACCCGCCTGTTCCGCCACCCGGTCCACCGGCAGGTCCGTAGTCTCCAGGAGGTGCCTGGCCAGCTCCACGCGCTGCTGGAGCAGCCATTGGCCGGGGCTCTGGCCCACCTCGTGGCGGAAGCGCCGGGTGAAGGTGCGCCTGCTCATGCCCGCGTGTTCGGCCAGGTCGGCCAGCTGGAGCGGGGTGGACAGGTGCTGGAGGGCCCACGCCCGGGTGGGGGCGGTGCCGGAGGCCGACGGTTCGGGGACCGGGCGTTCGACGTACTGGGCCTGGCCGCCGTCCCGCCACGGAGGGACGATGCAGTGGCGGGCCACCTGGTTGGCGATCTCACTTCCGTGGTCGCGCCGCACCAGGTGCAGGCAGAGGTCCACGCCCGCCGACGCGCCCGCCGAGGTGAGCACGTCGCCGTCGTCCACGAACAGCACGTCCGAGTCCATCCGCACGTCGGGGAAGAGGCGGGCGAAGCGCTCGGCGTGCCGCCAGTGGGTGGTGGCCGGGCGGCCATCGAGAAGTCCCGCGGCCGCGAGGACGAAGCTGGCGATGCAGATCGAGACGACGCGGGTGCCCGGCCGTACCAGGGAGAGGGCGTCGAGCAGCTTGGGAGGCAGCGACTCCGGGCCGGTGATGTCCGCGAAGCCGACGGCGGCGGGGATGACGACGGTGTCGGCGCTCGCCAGTGCGCTCGCGTCGTGTTCGACGACGATCGCGTAGTCGGCGGCCGTGGCGACGGGGCCGCCGTCGAGCGTGCAGGTGATCACCTCGTAGAGCGGCTCGCCTCCCGGATCGCGTGCCGTACAGAAGATCCTGGACGGCACGCTCAGCTCGAACGGGATGACGTTCGGCAGCGCCAGTACGACCACACGATGCATGGCCCGATCTTTACACATCTTGGCCTCCGGGCCACTCGCCGCCCGATACCCGGCGCAGCAAGCTTGACCCCATGAAGATGCGAGCGATCAGCCAGAACGCCCTGGGCGGACCAGAAGTGCTGAAGATGATCGAGGTGGAAAGGCCCACGCCGGGACCGACCGAGGTGCTCGTGCGGGTGCACTCGGCCGGGGTCAACCCCGCGGACTGGAAGACCCGGGCCGGCGGCGGTCACCTGGGGGTGCCGCCGTTCGTGCTCGGCTGGGACGTCTCCGGCGTCGTCGAGCAGGTGGGCCTGGGCACGACCATTTACCGGCCCGGTGACGAGGTCTTCGGCATGCTTCGCTTTCCGTACGGCCACGGCGCCTACGCCGAGTACGTGAGCGCCCCGGCCCGCCATTTCGCCCCCAAACCCGCGAACCTCGACCACAACCAGGCGGCCGCGATCCCCCTCGCCGCGCTGACCGCCTGGCAGGCGGTGGTGGACACCGCCAGGCTGACGGAGGGTCAGCGGGTGCTCGTGCACGCGGCGGCGGGCGGTGTGGGGCACTTCGCCGTGCAGATCGCCAAGGCGCGCGGCGCGTACGTCATCGGTACGGCCAGCGCCGCCAAGCACCAGCTGCTCCGCGACCTCGGCGCCGACGAACTGGTCGACTACCACGACGAGGACTTCGCCGAGGTCGTCCGCGACGTCGACGTGGTGATCGACACCATCGGCGGCGACTACGGCCCGCGCTCGCTGCGCACCCTGCGCGAGGGCGGCACGATCGTCTCACTGGCCCTCTCGCTCCTGGACGAGAGCCTGCACGCGCGGGCCGCCGAACGCGGCGTCCGGTCGGCGGCCATGCTCGTCGAGCCCGACCACGCCACGATGCGGGCGCTGGCCGCGCTGGCGAAAGCCGGGAAACTGCGGGCCGAGCTGGCCGCCGTCCTGCCGCTGGCGGACGCGGCCAAAGCCCACGAGTTGGGCGAGTCCGGCCGTACGACGGGGAAGATCGTCCTCTCTGTACGTCCCTGAGACTCGTCGGTTTGTCGGTGGCGGGGGCTATACAGGGGGTATGACTGAGCGGCCGTCGAACGAGGAGTTCCTGCGGCAGACCGACCTGATGCGGCGCGAGTTGCTGGCGCACTGCTACCGCATGCTGGGGTCGGTGCACGACGCCGAGGATCTCGTCCAGGAGACCTACATGCGCGCGTGGCGCGCTTACGACGGGTTCGAGGGGCGTTCGTCCCTGCGCACCTGGCTCTACCGCATCGCCACGACGGCCTGCCTGACGGCGCTCGACAGCCGGGGCCGGCGGCCGCTGCCGACCGGGCTCGGCGCGCCCGCGTCCGAGGCGACCGGCCCTCTGGTCGAGGGCAACGAGGTGCCGTGGCTGGAGCCCGTGCCCACCGGGATGGTCGGCGTCGGGGCCGACGACCCCGCCGCCATCGTCACCACGCGCGACAGCATCCGGCTCGCGCTCATCGCCGCGCTGCAGCACCTGCCGCCCAGGCAGCGGGCGGTGCTGATCCTGCGCGACGTGCTCAAGTGGCGGGCCGCCGAGGTGGCCGAGGTGCTCGGCACCACGACCGTCGCGGTCAACAGCGCGCTGCAGCGCGCCCATGCCCAGCTCGACGAGGTGGCGCCGAGCCTCGACGACCCGATCGAGCCGCTGACGGCCGAGCAGCGGGCGCAGCTCGACCGCTATGTGGCGGCGTTCGAGAATTACGACGTGGCGGGCATCGTGGAGTTGTTCACGAAGGACGCGGTCTGGGAGATGCCGCCGTTCACCGGCTGGTATCAGGGGGCCGAGGAGATCGGCCGGCTCATCGCGACCAACTGCCCGGCGAAGAAGCCCGGCGACCTGCGGCTGGTGCCGGTCGAGGCGAACGGGCAGCCGGCGTTCGGGATGTATCTGCGGCACGGGGATGTCTATGACGCGTTCGGGCTGCCGGTGCTCACGTTCACCGGCTCGCGGGTCAGCCATGTCGCGATGTTCTTCGACCTGGGCCTCTTCGACACCTTCGGGCTGCCTCGCACGCTGAGCGGGGCTTCCACCGGAAACTAGAACCCGTTACAGTCACGTCCAGAGCATCATTCTGGAGGCTACTGTGGGCACACCGGTGATCGTCGAGGCCGTCCGCACCCCCATCGGCAAGCGTGGCGGCTGGCTGGCCGAGCTCAAACCGCAGCAGGTGCTGGCCACCGCGCTCAACGGCCTGATCGAGCGCTCCGGGATCGACCCGGCGATCGTCGGCCAGGTCTTCGCCGGGTGCGTGACCCAGGCGGGCGAGCAGGGCGGGCATGTGGGGCGGCACTCCTGGCTGTACGCGGGGCTGCCGTACCAAACGGGAGTGACCACGGTCGACGCGCAGTGCGGATCGTCGCAGCAGGCCGTACACCTGGCGGCGGCGATGATCCAGGCCGGCGTGATCGACGTGGGCATCGGGTGCGGGGTCGAGGTGATGAGCCGGGCGCCGCTCGGCAGCAACGTCCTGCCGGCCAAGCCGAAGCCCGACGACTGGAACATCGACCTGCCCGACCAGTTCACCGCGGCCGAGCGGATCGCGGAGCGGCGCGGGCTGACCCGCGAGCGGCTCGACTGGTTCGGGGCGCGGTCGCAGCAACTGGCCGCCAAGGCGTGGGCCGACGGACGGTTCGAGCGGGAGATCGTGCCCGTCGGGCAGGTACGCAGGGATCAGGGCTTACGCGAGACCACCGTCGACGGGCTGGCCGCGCTCAAGCCGGTGATGGGCGAGGGCGGCAGGCACACCGCGGGCACCTCGTCGCAGATCTCCGACGGCGCCGCCGCGGTGCTGGTGATGAGCGAGGAGACGGCCCTGCGCCACGGCCTGCGGCCCCGGGCGCGGATCCTGGCCCAGGCCCTCGTCGGCGCGGAGCCGTACTACCACCTGGACGGGCCGGTGGACGCGACGGCGAAGGTGCTCGCGACGGCCGGGATGACGATCGGCGACATCGACAGGTTCGAGGTGAACGAGGCGTTCGCGTCGGTCGTGCTGTCATGGGCGAGCGTGCACGAGCCCGACTTCGACCGCGTCAACGTCAACGGCGGCGCGATCGCGCTCGGCCACCCCGTCGGTGCCACGGGGGCGCGGCTGCTCACGACGGCGCTGCACGAGCTGGAGCGCTCCGACTCGGCGACCGCGCTGGTCACGATGTGCGCGGGCGGGGCACTGGCGACGGCCACGATCATCGAACGCGTCACGTGACGTACGAGGGACGTCCGTCCCACGATCACGTCCGACAACACGTGGGTCCGTTCCGCGACCACGTCCGACAACACGTGGGTCCGTTCCGCGGCCACGTCCGACGCCACATGGGTCCGTTCCGCGACCACGTCGCACACGGCGAAGGCCCGCCGCGCGATCCCCGGGCGCGTTGTGCGCGGCCGCGTCCGAGGAAATCCCGTACCGATCTCACGTTTCCGTCCCGCACACTCGACCGAGGACCAGCACGCTCAACGGGGGACCCCACATGAAGACGACCCGGCGCAGGCCGTACACCGAGCAGCGCCCGCAGGACCTCGGCGGCGGGGTGTGGAGCGTGCCCGTGCCGATCCCCGGCAACCCGCTCGGCTACACGCTCGTCTACGCCGTCGACTCCCCCAAGGGCCCCGTGCTGGTGGACGCCGGCTGGAACCACCCGGACGCCTGGGCGGCCCTCAGCGGTGGCCTGCGGACGCTCGGTCTCGACGTGAGCGCGGTCAGAGGCGTGGTCGTCACCCATTTCCACCCCGACCACGCCGGGCTGGCCGGTCAGGTCAGGGCGGAGTCCGGCGCCTGGATCGCGATGCACGAATCGGACGCCGCGCTGGTCAGGCTCATGCACAACCTCGCCGAAGGCGAACACCGCGACTTCCAGGCCGACATGCTCAGGCGGGCGGGGGCCGGGCACGAGGACGTGGCGGTCGCGACCGCCGGCCGCCCGGACACGCCCGCGCTGCCCGACCGCGAGCTGCGCGACGGCGACCTGGTGGACCTGCCGGGCCGCAAGCTGCGGGCCGTGCACACGCCGGGCCACACTCCCGGCCACATCTGCCTGCACCTGGAGGACGCCGACCGCCTGTTCACCGGCGACCACGTCCTCCCCGACATCACCCCCCACGTCGGGATTTATCCCTATGACCGGGACGATGTTGATCCGTTGGGGGATTTTCTGGAGTCGCTGGACCGCGTCGGCGAGCTGGGCCCGCTGGACGCGCTTCCCGCCCATGAATGGATATTTCCGGATGTAGCCGCGCGCGCCGCCGAGATCCGCCACCATCACGAGGAGAAGCTCCAGCGACTCGGCGCCCTCCTGGCCGAGCGCGCGCAACCGCTGACCATCTGGGAGACCGCCGCGATGATGACCTGGAACCGGCCCTGGGACGACCTGTCCCCCGTCCTGCGCGGCATGGCCGCCGGAGAGGCGGCCGCTCATCTGCGCACGCTGGAGGCGCGTGGTGTGATTCGCCGCGTCTCCGGAGTCGATACGGTGCGCTTCCAGGCCCTAGAATCCTAGACATCCGATGTCTAGGGAGAAAAGTGTGGCGGTCACCGACGCGGCCATCGACAAAATCAAGCAGATGATCCTCTCGGGCGAGCTCACGCCCGGCGACAGGCTGCCGAAGGAGGCCGACCTGGCCGAGCGCCTCGGCCTGTCGCGCAACTCGCTCCGCGAGGCCGTACGAGCACTGGCGCTGATCAACGTCCTCGACGTACGCCAGGGAGACGGCACCTACGTCACCAGCCTGGAGCCGCGCCTGCTGCTCGACACCATGTCGTTCGTGCTCGACCTGCATCGCGACGACACGGTGATCCAGTTCTTCGAGGTACGCCGCATCCTGGAGCCCGCGGCGACGGCGATGGCGACCGAGCAGATGACCGACGGCGAGATCGACGAGCTCCGGGTGATCCTGGAGTCGCTGCCCGACTCGCCCACGGTGGAGGAGTTGGTGGCCAACGACCTGGACTTCCACCACCGGATCGCGCGGGGTTCGGGCAACAGCGTGCTCTGCTCGTTCATCGAGAGCCTGTCCGGACCGACGACCCGGGCGCGGATCTGGCGCGGGCTCACGCAGGAGGGCGCGATGGAGAAGACGCGGGAGCAGCACACCGCGATCTACGAGGCCATCGCGACCCGTCAGCCCGACGTGGCCCGCTCGTGGGCCACGGTGCACATCGCGGGCGTGGAATCCTGGCTGCGCAAGGCCCTCGACTGAGGGTAGATACCCCGGCGTGGCCGACAAACTGGAGAAATATCGCAGTAAACGCGACGCCAGCCGTACCCCCGAGCCCGTCCCCGAGGCGGCGCCGTCAACCGAGCAGGGTGACGGCGCCGCGTTCGTGATCCAGGAGCATCACGCCCGCGCCCTGCACTGGGACCTGCGGCTGGAGCGCGACGGCGTGCTCGCCTCCTGGGCGATCCCCAAGGGCCTGCCGGCCGACCCACGCGTCAATCACCTGGCCGTACGGACCGAGGACCATCCGATGGAATACCTCGACTTCCATGGCGAGATCCCTAAGGGCGAGTACGGCGGCGGCACGATGACGGTCTGGGACCGCGGCACGTACGAGACCGAGAAGTGGTCCGACCGCGAGGTCAAGGTCGTCCTGCACGGCTCGCGAGCCGCGGGACGGTTCGTGCTGTTCCCGACGACCGGCAAGAACTGGATGATCCACCGCATGGACCCGCCCTCCCGCGACCCCCTGCCCCCGCTCGACCCGATGCTCCCGGTCGAACGGACCCGGCTGCCACGTGACGTGGCCGACTACGCGTTCGAGTTCGCGTGGGGCGGGGAGCGCGTGCTGGTGGCGATCGACGGCGGCCGTACGGAGGCGGCGCGGCGCCATCCCTGGCTGCGCCCGCTCGCGGCGTCGTTCGGCAGCCGCACGGCGGTGCTGGACGGCGAGGTGGTCACGATGTCGGGCACGGAGGTCCTGGTCTGCTATGACCTCCTTTACGACGACGGCCACTCCCTGGTCGCGCTGCCGTACACGGCCCGCCGCGCGGCCTTGGAAGCGCTCCAGCCGGCCGCCGCCCGCTGGCAGACCGCCCCCGCGTGGCCGGGCCAGGCCAAGCCAGTGCGGCAGGCGGCCCGCGAGCAGGGGCTGCCCGGCGTGGTCGCCAAGCGCCTCGACTCTCCCTATGAGCCGGGCGTGTCGAAGTCCTGGCTCTTCATCCCCGCCTACCCCCGACCGATTCCTCCGGTATCGCGTGCAGGGCGGGCACGGCGTCCTGGGTGAAGACGTCGTCCAGGCGCCAGCGCGCGTAGCGGTGCTCACAGGGCGGCCCGCTGGCGATGGACAGGACGCGTTCATCAAGATCCATCACGATCGAGTACACCGTCGTGGACAGATCGGCCTCCGCGACATCCGGATCGCGGTGGCGGCAGATGCCGTCAGGGAAGGAGAAGTGGTCGCGCAGCGCCGCCACGATGTCCTCGACGGTCGCCGCCCGTACGCGCGCGGCGTCCTCCAGCAGATGGCGCATCCGCGCGGGCCGCAGCAGCGTCAGAGCCGAGGCCGCCACCTTCTGATCATGCAGCGGGAGCGGACACTGGAAGTGGTTGGAGTGGGCCAGCAGGCCGTCCTCCGGCAGCAGGTGCCCGAACACGCCGGGCGCCACCTCAAGGTCGATCGCCTCACCTCCGGCGTCGGCGATGAGCACGTTCCCCGAGGAGACGCGGGGCACGTTGAGCGTCCTGCGCAACGCGGTGCTGATCCGCGGCGAGTTCAGCACCCCGCGCAGCAGATAGTGGTACGGCACGCCTTCGCCGCCGGTGTCCAGGTCGGAGACGAGCAGGTTGGCGCAGACGCCGAGGCCCGCGGAGTTCAGGCCGCTCTTGGCCAGCATGCCCGCCTCGGCCAGCGTGAGCACCGAGAAGCCCTCGGTGTCGCGGGTCGCCAGCAGGAACGTGACGGGTCCCTGCTCGGGGTTCCAGTCCCAGTTCTGCGCGAGCAGGGTGTGGCCGTCGCGCGTGTACTGCGGCAGCACCGCCACCGAGGTGCAGCCCTCGTCGTGGTAGCCGGTCCCGTAGAGCAGCTCGGTACGCGCGTTGAGCGCCGTGATGTGCTCGACCCGCCGGCCCGCGCCCTCGGCCAGGCCCTCCAGCATCTCCGCGATCGTACGGTCGTAACCCCGGGCCACGGCGAGATAGGTGGCGCCCCAGCGCAGCACGTCGGCGTCCGACAGGCCCACGTCGTCACGGAACCTGCGCAGGTACGTGCCCAGGCTCCGCTCGACGAGCTCGCTGGTCCTGCGGCCGATCTCGGCCCCCATCTCACGAGGCGTCCCCTCGACGGCGACGAGCGGCGGACCCGCCGCCGGGTTGGGTTGACCGTACTCGATCATGTTTCCTCCAGTCGTCGAAGAACGCTGCGCACCTAGAAGCTGCCCTGGTTGAGCGGCCCCATTACCGGCCGGCCCATAACGGAGATACGGCCGGCAACCGTTTGCGCCTCAGCGGGACAAGCACCGCACCGAAGGGAGCGGAGCCTTGTGCAGCGTCCGTCGAGATCTTGGCGGGGTCAATGAGCGGGCGGCCGATGCGCCACGATCATGGCGACGGGACCGGGCGCCCAGGCTCTGGGTGGCCATGTGACCCGCGCACCGCCTGCTCATCCGCCGCTCGCTCGGCAACCCCCGCGACCTGGCTTTCTACCTGTATCACACGCCGCGACCGGTGCCGTTACAACGGAAGAGAAGCGGAAGAGGAATGGAAGAACGGCGTCGTAGCGTCCTTCTGTCCGGGCTGTAGCCATTTCTTCCGCGCAATGAGTTGAAGTATGCGAACCATCGGGTCGTCGGCGTGTGCGAACGATATCAGCGCGGCGCTGTACGTGTTTCATGCCCATGTATCAAGCGGTACATCAAGCGCCCATGAATCTGTGAAGGAGAAGAGTGTCATTATTCAGTCGCGGGCCCGTTCGACGACGGGTTACCGGTGTGGTCGCGATGGCCCTCGTGCCGTTGATGGTGGCGGTCGGGGTGGCCTGGGCCGCCGTCACCGACAACATGTTTCCGACCGAAAGCACCGGCAGTAGCTGCGTGATCGGCTTCGGCAGCCATCCACCATGCCAGACCGACAATCGCGAGGTCTATTTCTACATGGACAGCAGCGGCGAATACAAGCTGGAGTCGGAGGACCGGTCGACGGTCAACGCCGCCATTGACGGAGAGTACCGTCCCACGGAATTGGCCTTCCACTACGACTCGTCGCCGGTGTTCGAGGGGAGCGCGGAGACCGACATCATCTACCAGGAGGGCTCGACCGGCCTACCGGACAGTGTGGCCGGTAGGACGTGGTGCGATGCGCGCGGCGGCACGCATTATAAATGCGACCAGCAGTATATCCGCATCCGAGGCAACGGGGATTACATCTACGCGAGAGTTTGCCATGAGACCGGACACGCCGTCGGCCTGCAGCACGGCGACTACTCCACGCCCTGGCTCAACAAGACCGATTCCCGCCTCGGCTGTATGGTGACCCCTTCCGCCGGCCATAACCATCTTGGCGACAATAACCGGGAGAACATCGATGGCACTTATTAGGAGGGCCGCCGTGAAGCGTCTTACGTATATCGCAACCGGTATCGGGCTCGCCGCCGCTCTCACCGTCGCGGGAGTCGCCACTGTGAATGCCGCCGACCGCGCGCCCGCGCCGCGCCAGGTCGTGATGGCCGACGGAGACGACCGCCTGCCCAGCATCACGGCCACGGACTGGGTGACGTACGCCGACCATGTGGTCGTCGTCAGCGCCACCTCCGAGGAGACGATCCCGCCCGCCCAGATCGAGATCGAGCGAGGGGAAGGATTGATCGGGCGGAAGGTGAATCTGGAGGTCAAAAAGGTGCTGTGGTCGCGGGAGGACGCGGCCCAGCCGGCCCCGAAGGAGTGGCAGTACAACGCGTCCGGTTGGACCTTCACCGAGGGAAACCTGAACAGTCCGACCCCGACGGCCATATACGATCGGCCGCGCATCGAACCCGGGCACCAGTACATCCTGGCCATCACCTGGGAAGGGCAGCACTGCGCCGAGGGCGACACCCCGGAGCCCGCGAAGTGGATGGGGCTCGGCGAGGGTTCGGAGTTGCCCTTCGACGGCGACGTCATCGGCCAGGGCGAGGAGGAAGGCCACGCGCAGAGCGCCGCCGAGGCACGCACGCTGGCGGCCGACGCCGGTCCGAACACCGGACTGGAAGAGGAAATGGCAGGCAACAGCGCGGACGCCCTCGTCGCCAAACTGAAGGCGACCCAGCCTGGGGAAAGGCAGCAGTTCGAACCGTCTCCGACGGCCACCTGCGGCTGAGCATCGGATTGCCCTCTGCCCGAGGGCTTCTGGAAAGAGGCCTCCCCCAAAACCAGTTGGAACAGGCTACCGGCGAGGCCGATAAAGGCTGACCCCGAGTCGTACGGTGCCGCCCATTGTGCGGCACCGTACGTGTTTCATGACTTCCGAAGGAGAAGAGTGTCAGTATTCAGTCGCGGGCCCGTTCGACGACGGATCACCGGCGTGATCGCGATGGCTCTCGTGCCGTTGATGGTGGCGGTCGGGGTGGCCTGGGCCGCCGTCACCGACAACATGTTCCCGACCGAGAGCACCGGCAGTAGCTGCCTGACCGGTATGGGCAATTCGCCATGCCAGACCGACAATCGCGAGGTCTATTTCTACATGGACAGCAGCGGTGAATACAAGCTGGAGTCGGAGGACCGGTCGGCGGTCAACTCCGCCATTGACGGCGAATACCGTCCCACGGATCTGGCCTTCCACTACGACTCGTCGCCGGTGTTCGAAGGGAGCGGCGAGACCGACATCATCTACCAGGAAGGCTCGACCGGCATCCCGGACAGTGCGGATGGCAGGACGTGGTGCAATGCGCGCGGCGGCGAGCGTTACAACTGCGACCAGCAGTACATCCGCATCCGAGGCAACGGAAATTACACCTACGGGCTGGTCTGCCATGAGACCGGACACGCTGTCGGCCTGCAGCACGGCGACTATTCCACACCCATGCTCAGCAAGACCGATTCCCGCCTCGGCTGTCTGACGACTCCTGTCAGGAGCAACGATCTTGGCTCCAATAACCGGGATAACATCAATAGCACTTATTAGGAGGGCCCCGGTGAAGGGCGGTTGAGAGGCGCCCTCGGGCACGAATGACGAACGCGGCCCCCGACGATCGTCGGTTGTCTACGCCAGTCGATCAAGAACAGGGGCCGCGTTCGCGTGCCGTCATCCCCGATGGACGTGCTCGCCTGGTACATCGCCGGATACAACCCAGACCTGCGCGCCCGTGCCGGCATGGCCATCGACGGCAAGACCACCATCGTCACGACCAGAGCGCCATGAGTACGGCGACCAAAACGCCACGATCATGGCGACCACAGCGCCATGATCTGCTGGAGGTGAGATGCTTAAGCCGTGGCCAGCAATGCATTGAACAGGGTCGTTCCACGTCATGCCGAACGTGCTGTGACCGAGGCTCTGGCGGACACTCGAGTCGTCCTCCTCAACGGAGCTCGTTAGTCCGGCAAGAGCACGTTGGTGCGCGTGGTCGCCAAAGACAGAACCGCCGAATGGCGCGACCTCGACACCGTGATCAACCGGCAGGCGGCCACCACCGATCCGGAGGGATTCGTGGCGTTCCCGGACCTGATGGTCATCGACGAGATCCAGCGAGTCCCCGACCTATCAGCAACCGGGCCATCGGAACGCCCAAAGTCGCCTGCGTCGACTCCGGCATAGCCGCGAACCTGGTCGGTGCCGACGCGCGCAGCCTGGTCCGGCCGGGCAGCCTCTTCGGACCCTTGTTGGAGGGCTTCGTTCTCATGGAGCTCGCTCGCCAAGTGACGTGGTCCGCGGAGAGAGTGGAGCTGTTCCACTTCAGGACCAAAGACAAGACCGAGGTCGACGCGGTTCTCGAAAACAGGCAGGGCCGGGTGGTCGGGATCGAGGTGAAGGCCGCGTCAACCGTACGGAATGAGGATTTCAAGGGGCTGAGGCATCTGGCCGACCGGCTCGGGGACGACTTCGTCGCGGGTCTCGTGCTCTATACCGGCGACCAGACCTACTCGTTCGGCGATCGGATGCGGGCGATGCCGGTGAGCGCGTTGTGGGAGATCGGCTAGGAGATACTCGGGGGATGCATATTTCCGAAATATCGCCCGATAGTGAGTCGGTGGGGCCTCGGTTGCTGGCCGTTCAGCATGCCGCGTACGCGGTCGAAGCGAAGATCATCGAGGACGACCGGATTCCCCCGTTGAGTGAGACGCTCGATGAGCTGCGGGCGCGGCCGTTGCGGTGGGTGGGGGCGTTCGACGAGGACGAGTTGCTGGTGGGGGCCGTCGCGTGGAGCGAGACGGTGGATGAGGTGGACATCGACCGGTTGGTGGTCGATCCCGCGGCACACCGGCGAGGGGTCGGGCGGGCGCTGGTCGAGGAGGTCATGAGCCGGGCGGGGAGCCGCAGGATCGTGGTGTCCACCGGCCGGGCCAACGCGCCGGCCAGGAAACTGTACGAGCGGCTGGGGTTCGAGGGGCTCGACGAGGTGGAAGTGATCCCGGGGCTGTGGATCGCCAACTACGCCTACAGCGGCTGAACCGGCCACGCCTGCCGCAGTTGCGGGCGACGTGGCCGGGACGTTCAGCGATCCAAGCTAGCCCCCTCGCGAGAGAAGCCCCTCGGCCTCCAGTTCCGACCACAGGTTGTCGGGCACCGGACGCTCCCAGAGCGCCGCGTTGGTCGCCACCTCCTCCGGCGACCGGGCACCGATGACGATGGAGGCCACCGCCGGGTGCCGGAGCGGAAAGGCCATGGCCGCCTGCGGGAGCGGCACGTCGTACCTCTCGCAGACCTTGGCGATCCGTCTGGCGCGGTCGAGCACCTCGGCGGGAGCGGGCTCGTAGTTGTAGGTGCCCCCAGGGGTGGAGGTGGCCAGCAGGCCGCTGTTGAAGACGCCCGCCGCGAGCACGCGTACGCCCCGGTCGGCGCAGGCGTCGAGCAGCGGGAGCCCCGACTGGTCGATCAGCGTGTAGCGGCCGGCCAGCATGACCACGTCGATGTCGGTTTCCTGGACCAAGCGCAGCGGCACCTGCCACTGGTTCATGCCGACGCCGATCGCGCCGATCACGCCCTGCGAACGGAGCTCGGCCAGCGCCGGGTACGCCTCGCTGATCGCCTGGTCGGCGTGGGCGTCCGGGTCGTGGATCAGGGCGATGTCGACGCGGTCCAGGCCGAGCCGGGCCAGGGACTCCTCCAGAGACCTCCGTACGCCGTCGCCCGAGAAGTCCCAGGCGCGCTCGAAAGTGGCCGGTACGTCGAAGCCCTGTTCGTCACGACCGCCCGTGGTGGAGGGGACCAGCAGGCGGCCGACCTTGGTCGAGAGCACATAGCCCTCGCGGCCGGCGAGCGCGGCGCCGAGGCGGCGTTCGGACAGGCCGACCCCGTAGTGCGGGGCCGTGTCGAACAGCCGCACGCCATGAGTCCAGGCGGCGTCCACGGTCGCGCGTGCCTGCTCGTCGCTGACCGCCTCGTAGAGGCCGGCGATCGGCGCCGCTCCGAAGCCGTGGCGGGGCAGTTCGATCATGTCGTTCTCCAGGTCAACATTCGTCACGTCATTTCCCAGACCAGCGCGAGCCCGCCGGCGCCCTTGTCGAAGTCGCCGTCGAGCAGCCGGTTCATCTGTACTTGCCACGCCTGGTCGGCGGGATCGTCCTTGAGCGCCGCCTGCAGCGCGGCGTAGTCGTCGACCTCGACGAAGTGGAACAGGTCGAGTCCGTCGCGGAAGATGCGCCAGGAGTGCACGCCGTTGGCCCGCATAACCGTCTCCAGCTCGGCGGGGATGCTCGCGTGCTCCCGGTCGTACGTCTCCTCGAAACCGGGCTTGAGCCGGGTACGCAAGGCGATGCGTTCCATCAGTCCTGGGCCTTTCCGCCGGCGATCCGGCTGATGATGAGTGCGATCAGGATGATGCACCCATAGACGACCGGCTGCCAGAAACCGGAGACGCCCTTGAGAGTGAGGATGTTCTGGACCAGGCCGATCACCAGCACGCCGGTGAGCGCGCCGAGGATCGTGCCCTTGCCGCCGTCCATGCTGACGCCGCCGATGACGGCCGCGGCGAACACCATGAAGATCCAGCCCACGCCCTGGTTGGAGCCGATGGCGCCGAGCCGCCCGGTCTCCAGGACGCCGGCGAGCGCCGCCAGCGTACCCCCGAGGATGAACACGCCCCAGAGCACCCGGTCCACCCGGATGCCCGCCGCCCGCGCCGCGTCGGCGTTGCCGCCGATCGCGTAGAGCGAGCGCCCGAGCCGGAAGTAGCCGAGTCCGACGATGCCCGCCGCGAACAGTACGGCCGCGATCCAGATCGCCGCCGGCAGGCCGAGCCAGATGGCGCTGCCCAGGTAGAGGATGGAGTCGGGCAGCTCGAACAGCGTCTTGCCCTCGGTCGGACCCAACTGCAGGCCGTGCACGATGATCAGCATGGCCAGCGTGACGATGAACGCCGACAGCTGAAACTTGATGATCAGAAACCCGTTGAACACCCCGATCGCCGCCCCGATCAGCAGGCAGAGCGGGATCACCAGCGGCCCGGGCAGGCCGAGCCCGAACCCACCGGCGGACGCCGGGATCACCAGCATCACCGCGATCGCCGGGGCCATGCCGACCGTCGACTCCAGCGACAGGTCGAACTTGCCGGCGATCAGGATCAGCGCCTCGGCCAGCACCAGCAGCGAGATCGACGCCTGCTGCTGGAGTACGTTCGTCAGGTTGCCGACGGATAAGAAGATCGGGTCCAGGAACGCGCCCACGATGAGCAGGATCAGGATCACCGGCACCAGCGTGAGGTCGCGGAACCTGGCGAGCCGCACCCGGGGGGCCGGCGCAGACAGTGTGGTCGTCACTCTTCAATGCCTTCCATCACGGCTACGAGCTCATGGTCGGTCCACCCACGCGGCACGTCCTTCACGACCCTGCCGTGGAACATCACCAGCACCCGGTCGCAGATGCGCAGGTCATCGAGCTCGTCGGAGACCAGCACGGCCCCCGCTCCCCGCTCGACCGCGTCCTCGACGGCGCCGAGCAGGGCCTGCTTGGCCTTGACGTCGACACCGGCGGTTGGGTTGATCACCACCAACGCGGACGGGTCGTCGACCAGCGCCCGCGCGAACACCACCTTCTGCGCGTTTCCTCCGGACAGGTCACCGACGGGCTGGTCGGGTCCCTCGGTCTTGATGTCCAGGTCCTCGATCAGCTGCAAGGCCTTGTTCCGGCGTCTCGTCGGTGAGATGAGGCCGTACCTGCCGAGCTTGCGGGCGATCGGGAGCGTACCGTTCTCCCCCACCGAGAGCAGGGGGACGAAGCCCTCGCGGTTGCGGTCCTCCGGCACGAAGCCGAGGCCCGCCCCCAGGGCGGCCGGTACGTCGCCCGGCCTGACCTGGGTGCCGTTGACCGTGACCGTGCCCGAGTCGGGTTTGCGCAGGCCGACCAGGGTCTCGGCCAGGCCGACCTTGCCGCTGCTGCCGGATCCGGCCAGGCCGACCACCTCGCCGCTCCTGACGGCCAGGTCGACGGCCTGGAAGCGGCCGGCCAGCGACAGCCTCTCGGCCGACAGGACCACCTCGCCGTTCGCGGCACCGCGGGTCCTGGCCTCGTACGCCGCCGTGGCCTCGCCCGTCATCGCCGCCACCAGCTCGTCGTGCGGCAGCTCGGCGACCGGTCTTGTCATGACATGCCGGGCGTCGCGGAAGACGGTGACGCTCTGGCAGATCTCGTACACCTCATCGAGATGGTGGGAGATGTACATCATCGTCACGCCCTGCTCGCGCAGCGCCCGCATGCGGGTGAACAACCGCTCGATGGCCGGGCCGTCCAGCCGGGCCGTCGGCTCGTCGAGGATGATGAACCGCGCGCCGAACGACAGCGCGCGGGCGATCTCCACGAGCTGCCGCTGTTCGACGTTCAGGTCGCCGGCGAGTCCCTCCGCGTCCACCTCCACCTCGTACGTGGCGAGCAGTTCGCGGGCCTTCGCCCGGAGTGTCCGCCAGCTGATCATGCCGCCGGTGGTCTGGCGGTTGAGGAACAGGTTCTCGGCGACGGTCAGCGCCGGGATGATCGTCGACTTCTGGTACACACAGGCGACCCGCTGCCGCCAGGCGTCGCGGTCCGCGAGGGCGGGCGCCGCCTCTCCCGAGAACCGCACCTCGCCCTCGTCCGGCCGCTGAAGCCCGGTGAGAATCGACACCAGGGTGGACTTTCCGGCGCCGTTCCTGCCGACGAGCGCGTGGGTCTCCCCCTCGGCGATCGCGATGCCCGCGCCGTTCAGCGCCGTGGTGGGGCCAAAGCGCTTCACGACATTTCGGGCTTCAACATGATTTTTCATTACTTGACCTGGTTGCCCCAGAGGTTCTTATCGTCCACATTGTCCTTGGTGACGAGCGGGGCGGGAAGCTGGTCCTCCAGGCCGTTCGGCAGCTGGATGATCGTGCTGTCGTGGTCGGTCGGTCCCGGCTTGAAGGTCTTGCCGTCGATCGCCGCCTTGGCGTAGAAGAGGGCGTACTTCGCGTACAGGTCAGCGGGCTGCGACACCGTGGCGTCGATGTCGCCCTTGCGGATCGCCTCGAACTCCTGCGGGATGCCGTCGTTCGACACCACGAACACGTGCTTGGGATCGGTCGGCGGGACGAGCAGGCCCTTCTGCTTCAGCACCTGCAGCGTCGGGGCCAGGTGCACGCCACCGGCATGCATATAGATGCCCTTGATATCCGGGTTCTGCTCCAGCCTGGTCTGCAGCATGGACGCGGCCTTGCTGCCCTCCCACTCGGTCGGCTCCTCGAAGACCGTGATCCCGGGGAACTTCGTCTTCATGCACTCCCGGAACGCCTCCGCCCGGTCGCGCCCGTTGATCGAGCTCAGGGAGCCCATCAGCTGGACGACCTTGCCCTTGCCGCCCAGCTTCTCGCCCAAGAACTCGCAGGCCTTCGTCCCGTACGCCCGGTTGTCCGCGCGTACGACCATGTAGACCTGACCCTTGTCCGGCCGGGTGTCGACGGTCACGACGGGGATCTTCTTGTTCGCCAGCGTCTGGAGGGTGGTGGCGATCGCGCCGGTGTCCTGGGGCGCCATCACGATCGCCTTGGCCCCTTGGCCGATCAGCGCCTGAACGTTGTTGACCAGCTTGGTCACGTCGTTCTGCGAGTTCGTCGCGGGCATCAGGTCGACCTTGAGCTCGCCGGCCATCTGTGGGACGTACTTGATGTAGGAGTTCCAGAAGTCGGAGTCGGCGCGCGGGTGGTCTATGCCGACCTTCCCGCCGCCGCCTCCTCCGGCTGCTGTCTGAGCTCCGGAGCCGCACGCGGTGATGACCGCCAAGAGGGCCGCGCCTGCGGCTAAAGAACCGAACTTCATGGTGGGGGGTTACCTTCCTCGAATGCCTCTGCTTGACCGGCCCTCGACTGGGCTTAGCTGTCCATCGAATCGTTCAGTTGACCGGCCGGAGCCGTAGTCCCTGCATGCCGCCGTCGACCGCGAGCGAGGTGCCGGTCGTCGCGCCGGCCTCGGGCCCGGCCAGGTAGGCGATCGCCGCGGCCACCTCCTGCGCGCTGACCAGGCGGCCCATCGGCTGCCTGGCGTTCAGCGCCTGCCTCTCCGCCACCGGGTCGTCGGCCGCGTCGAGCAGCCTTCCCACCCACGGGGTGTCCGCTGTGCCGGGATTGACGCAGTTGACCCTGATGCCCTCCCGTACGTGATCCGCCGCCATCGCCAGCGTGAGCGACAGGACCGCGCCCTTGGTCGCGCTGTAGAGCGCCCGGTTCGGCAGGCCCGCGGTGGCCGCGATCGAGCACGTGTTGACCACCGCCGCGTGCTCCGACTGCCTGAGGTACGGCAACGCCGCCCGGGTCACCCGGACCATGCCGAACACGTTGACGTCGAACGCCTTCTGCCACTCGCTGTCGGGATTATCGGCGACCGTACCCTGCGCCCCGATGCCCGCGTTGTTGACCACGATGTCGATGCCGCCGAGCCGCTCGGCCGCTTCGGCCACGGCCGCGCGTACGCCGGCATCGTCCGTGACGTCCACCTTGATGCCGATGAACGGATCACCGGGCGGATTGATGTCGAAACAGGCGACCTTCATGCCGCGCTCGGCGAGCAACGTGGCCGTGGCGAGGCCGATACCGGCTCCGCCGCCCGTGACAATCGCTTTAAGACTCATGCGTCCCTCCAGACCTCGCCGCCGGGGAAAGTGTGGGCGGCGATCGATTCGGGGTGCATCGCCGCGCTGAAGCCCGGCGCGCTGGGGGCGGCGTACCGGCCGCCTTCGATGACCACGGGGTCGACGAAATGCTCGTGCAGGTGGTCGACGTACTCGATCACCCGGTTTTCCATCGTGCCGGTCACGGCCACGTAGTCGAACATCGACAGGTGCTGTACAAGCTCGCACAGCCCCACGCCGCCGGCGTGCGGGCAGACGGGGATGCCGAACCTGGCCGCGAGCAGCAGGATCGCGATGTTCTCGTTAACACCGCCGACCCGAGCAGAGTCCAGTTGCAGGTACGAGATCGCGCCCGCTTGCAGGAGCTGCTTGAACACGATCCGGTTCTGCACGTGTTCGCCGGTGGCCACCGGGATGGGCTTGATGCCCGCGGCGATGGCGGCGTGGCCGAGCACGTCGTCGGGGCTGGTCGGCTCCTCCACCCAGTGTGGGTTGAACTGCTGGAGCGCGTTCACCCAGTCGATGGCCGCGCCCACGTCCCAGCGCTGGTTGGCGTCGATCGCGATGGGGAAGTCGGCTCCGCACACCTCGCGAGCCACCCGGAAACGTCGGATGTCGTCGTCGAGGTCGGCGCCCACCTTGAGCTTGATCTGGCGGAAGCCCGCGTCGAGCGCCTCCTTGCACAGCCGGCGCAGCTTGTCGTCGTCGTAGCCGAGCCAGCCCGGAGAGGTGGTGTAGGCGGGGTACCCCTCGCGCTTGATGTCCTCGACCCGCTGCGCCTTCCCCTTTTCCGCCTTTTTCAGGATTTCCAGGGCCTGTTCGGGGGTCAGGGCGTCGCTCAGGTACCGGAAGTCGATGAGATCGACGATCTCCTCGGGGGTCATCTCGGACAGCAGCAGCCAGAGCGGCTTGCCCGCCCGCTTCGCCTTCAGATCCCACAGCGCGTTGACCACGGCGGAGATCGCCATGTGCATGACGCCCTTCTCGGGGCCCAGCCAGCGCAGCTGCGAGTCGTAGACCATCTCCTTGTAGAGGGCGCCCAGGTCCTCGACGTCCCTGCCGATCACGTACGACTCGAGGGCGCTGATCGCCGCGGTCTGCACGTCGTTGCCGCGCCCGATGGTGAACGCGAACCCGTGCCCGTCGTAGCCGTCATCGGTTTTGAGGACCACGTAGGCGGCGGAGTAGTCGGGGTCGGGGTTCATGGCGTCGGAGCCGTCTAGCTCCCGGGAGGTGGGGAAACGGATGTCGTGCGTCTCCAACTCCACGATCCGGTAGCTGCTCTTTTGTCCGTCGGGAGTCGTCATGCCTGACCCACTGTCTGGCGCTGGCGGCCGAGCCCCTCGATCTCCAGCTCCATCACGTCACCCGCGCGCAGGTACGGCTGGCCGGGCATCCCCATGGCGACCCCGGCCGGAGTGCCGGTGTTGATCACATCACCAGGATCGAGCACCATGAACTGGCTCAGATACCGGACGATCTCCGCCACATCGAAGATCATGTTCTTGGTGACGCCGTCCTGGCGCACCTCACCGTTCACCGACAGCCGCATGGTCAGGTTCTGCGGGTCGGCCACCTCATCGGCGGTCACCAGCCAAGGCCCGAGCGGATTGAACGTCTCGCACGACTTGCCCTTGTCCCACTGGCCACCCCGCTCCAGCTGGAACTCCCGCTCAGAGACATCGTTGGCCACCGCGTACCCGGCGATGACGTCGAGCGCCTCCTCCCGGCTGCCCAGGTAGCGGGCCCGCTTACCGATGATGACGGCCAGCTCCACCTCCCAGTCGGTCTTCAGACTGTTGCGCGGTACGAGCACCTCGTCGTAGGGGCCCACCATGGTGTTGGTGGCCTTCATGAACACGACCGGCTCCGCCGGCACCTCCGCGCCGGACTCGGCCGCGTGGTCGCTGTAGTTCAGCCCGATACAGACGATCTTGCCTGGTCGCGCGACCGGAGCGCCCACGCGCAGCCCTTCGGCCGCGATCACGGGCAGCGCGTCACGCTCGAGCGCGTCGCGGACGCGCGCCACTCCCCCGGAAGCGAGGAAAGCCCCATCGATCTCGGGCTCTCCGATGTCGCGCAGGTTACCGGCGCCATCCATCACCACCGGGCGCTCCTGGCCGACAGGTCCTACTCGCAGCAGCTTCACACCGCATCCTTAAGTTATACATCGGATGTATCTAGCACGATGCTGGTCGGCCTCGGTGGGGCCTGTCAAGCCTTCACGCGCGATACATCGGATCCATAGAGACCGAGGGTGGCCGCTGAAGTCGCATTACAAACGGTTGCAGTGGCCAGTAAGGCCCACCCCCTACGCGAAGCTTCGCTATGCAACAGTCACATACATCGGATGGCACCTCTTCCACATGGCGGACTCCTTTCACCTGCGTAACGGGTAGATCCTCGGAGGTCTAGCATAAATCGCTGGGCAGAACCCGGGCTCACCCACCCCGCAGCCTTCCCCATCCGCCTCCACCACAAGCCCCACTTAACGGGTAAACCTCCGCCAGATGGCACCAAACACCCGATGAATCTACTCAACCTCGCACGTACGAGGTGGTCCCGCCCCCTCATGGCCGCCCCTCACAACCGACCTCGGCCACTTCGACCCCCGCCATCCCAACCCAACGACGCCACCAACCACACCAACCCCAACGTGCGGGCTGTCCGGCAAGCGGTTGGAATGTGAGCGCAAGCTGTAGGCCGCAGGCGGCGAGCGCGAATGGGCGATGTGGCCACCCGAAACCTCAACGCGGTGTCCACGAACGTTCGCCGGACTTCCGTTTCTCCGCTCCCCCGGCGGCGGCACGCCTCCGTGGAAACCCCGGCCCCCACGGACCGGCGCTCTTCCACCCCGGAGGGGGATCCCTCCCAGGGCCCCCAACCACCACGGACCGTCACAGGGGCCGAGACGGTCGCGTGACGAACCATCCGGGAACCACTGGGTCATCGCCTTTGGTGAACGTCCCGTTGGTCACCCGTGAGAGGGAAACGGTTCACCCGTGCGAGGGACCCATGGCCGAGGTGGCTCGACGACGCTAGGGACATGGTGAGTGAGCGAACCGAAGTACCTGTCCCGCGTTGGGCCATGCGGTCGGCCTATGCGTCTGCGCTTTCGGCGACGATCGGGTTCATACCGCTGCACGCGGTATGGGCTCTGGGAATTCCCCTCTGGGCCGACGAGGGCAAGTTCCGGGACTGGTACGCGCAGGGCGGCAGTCCCTATCTCCTCATCCTCTGCGTCATGGCGGTGCTGGCCGGAATCCTGGCGCTGAGTCTTGTACGACCATGGGGCCTGGTCTTCCCGCGCTGGGTGCCGCTGGTCTCCGGGCGGAGGGTGCCGCACCGGACCCTTGCCACCACGGCGTTCGCGGTGTCGGCCTTCTTGCTTGGATACACGGCATGGGCCGCATGGCGGTTGGCTACCGACTTCAGCGACGACGGCATTTTCAGTCCGTGGATCGTCGTCTACGGGATTCCACAGTTCTTGGTCTGGGGCATCGGCCTGGTTCTCGCTGCCTGGTCGTACCGCACCCGTGCCGCAGTGAGCCGTGTGGGGTGCCGCGCCGGGCGGTGACGGGTTTGACGCCAGCCGATCGTCCAGCCGCTTGCGGCCCGGATAGCGTCTACGCCGCTCCACCGTCGGCAGCAGCAGCTCGATCCGCTCCCACAGGCTGTCCCGCACGATCCACGGCAGTTACTCGCCCTTCTTCACGCGAAGATCGACAATCAGCATCCCGGAGAGAGCCGTGGGGAGAGCACCCGGGAGAGAGCCAAAGGAGCTGAGAGAGAGCTGAGAGGGCAAGGGCCGGCCGGCTGGACGGATGGGCGGGCCGGTTGGCATGATCATGGACGAGCAGACAAGATGAGTCCGCCTCAGGCATAGCAGAGCCAGCTTGCGGGCGTCGGTGGACCGGGATGGTCGGTGGGCCGAGATGGCGGGGATCGGGATGATGGCGGGGCGGACGGTTGACTGAGGCACCAGCGCGTAATAGAACACGTTTCAATAAGGTGCTTAACCAAGCGCTTGATCACTCCACAGGCCCGAGGTGAGCTCGAGTGCATATTGACCTCGTCGACCAGGACCGTTACGCGACCTCCGGCCCGCCACACGAGCAGTTGCGCTGGCTGCGCGACAACGATCCCGTATACCGACACAAGGACGAGCCCGACTTCTGGGCCGTCACCCGATATGACGATGTCGTACAGGTGTCTCGGCGCTCCGACCTGTTCTCCTCGTCCAGGAAACTGGCGCTGTTCAACGAGGTCACCGAGGACCAGCGGGCGCTGCAGCGGCTGATGATGCTCAACCAGGACCCGCCGGAGCACACGCGGCGGCGGTCGCTGGTCAACCGGGGGTTCACGCCGCGCACGATTGGAGCGCTCGAACAGCACATCCGGGATATCTGCGACGACCTTCTCGACAAGTGCTCGGGCGAGGCGGACTTCGTCACCGAGGTGGCGGCTCCGCTGCCGCTCTACGTGATCTGCGAGCTGCTCGGCGCCCCGGTCGAGGACCGCGACAAGATCTTCAACTGGTCGAACCGCATGATCGGCGCACAGGACCCCGACTACGCCACCTCGGAGGACCAGGGCGGCGCGGCGGCCATGGAGGTGTACGCGTACGCCAACCAATTGGCCGCCCAGCGCAGGGCGAACCCACGCGACGACATCGTCACCAAGCTCATCCAGCCCGACGAGAAGAGCGGTGAGACGCTCGGGGAGGATGAATTCGACCTGTTCGTCCTCTTGCTGGTGGTCGCCGGCAACGAGACCACCCGCAACGCAGCCTCCGGCGGGATGCTCGCGCTGTTCGAGCACCCCGAGCAGTGGCAGCGGCTCGTGGCGGACCCGGGGCTGGCCGGGACGGCGTCCGACGAGATCGTCCGGTGGGTGTCGCCGGTGAACCTGTTCCGGCGTACGGCCACGGCGGACACGATGCTGGGCGGGCAGCAGATCAGCGAGGGCGACAAGGTCGTGGTCTTCTACTCGTCAGCGAACCGGGACACCTCCATTTTCCCGGACGCCGAGGTCTTCGACATCGGCCGCAACCCGAACCCGCACATCGGCTTCGGCGGCGGTGGGGCACACTTCTGCGTGGGCAATCACCTGGCGAAGCTGGAGCTGCGGGTGCTGTTCGAGCAACTGGCCCGGCGATATCCACGGCTGCGGCAGACGGGTGAGGCGCGGCGGTTGCGGTCGAACTTCATCAACGGCATCAAGGAGCTACCGGTCGTCATGGACTGACCCCGGTATGGGCTGATCGGCCGGCCAGTTGGCCCCTTCGACCAACTGGCCGCCCTGGGTGATCGCGAGCAGGCCAGCCCGTAGAGCGCAGACTCATACGTCATCTGGCGTGACCGGAGAGCAGGGCGGTCCACATGGCATTTGCCACAGAGAAGGACCAGCGGTCACTCTCATGAATGACGGTCTTCCTGTTCTGGAGAGCTATCCGGCGAATGAACCGCAGCCCGCCGAGCGCGATCAGTTCGTAGAAGACCTCATCACAGTCGCAGGTCCACCGCATGACGCGGCCGTCCGGCCCACCGCCGCGTGGAGCGTTCCATGCCAATTGGTCGTAGTGCGACTGAACGGTTGACACGTGCGGTGCCGTGCAATGAGGGGGAAAGCGCCAGTGACTCATCACCCAGCTCACCTCTTCACCTCCCACCCTCTGCGCGCGACCCGGCCGCCACGCCTTCCCCTGTGCAGCCAGGCACGGCCTGACCCGTGAACGTCTCCGCCCAGACCGCGCGCTGCCCCGCACCCAGCAAGCGCACGCCCCACTTCAGCGAGATCTGCTCGACCAGCCACAGACCCCGCCCGTGACAGTCGTCAACGCTGGACACCCGGGAGCGAGGAACCGTGTCCGCCCCGTCATCGGTCACCTCAACGCGCACGACCTCGGCATCAACAGCGACGACCTCCACCGTCACGACCCCGCCATGCAGCCCCGAAGCAGTGTGGGCCAGTACCGGTAGGCCACTGGCGAGGTGTCTGCTGGTGCAGGTCCTTTTCCAGTGGCCCCCGGCCCGAACCCGCCGTGCACCTTTCGA
This sequence comes from Nonomuraea sp. CA-143628, assembly GCF_050942315.1. Lineage (NCBI taxonomy): Bacteria > Bacillati > Actinomycetota > Actinomycetes > Streptosporangiales > Streptosporangiaceae > Nonomuraea > Nonomuraea sp. CA-143628. Next base: position 2,213,603 of record NZ_CP192072.1, on the reverse strand, counting down.
TGCAGCGGGCTCTCCAGTGACTACTGCGTGTTTGTCGCGGTGGGTTGCCCGGCGTGGATGGTCTCGTGGCAGGCGGCGCAGACGATCAGGGTTTTGCGTCGCATTCTGGTCATGAGTTCCGCCCACGGGGGCGGTGGTTGTCCCGCTTTGGCGAGATCTGCGAGTGCGCGGATGTGGTGTGTTTGCACCGTGGCCGGTCTGTTGCAGAGCTCGCATCGCCCGGCTTGGAGGCGTTCGATCAGTTGCTTGCCTCGTTTGCGGGTGAGCGGGGCCGATGGATGGTCGTCCAGGACGGCCTTCCGCTGCCGTTTGAGGGGAATGCCACCGAACCGTGCGACCAGTGGTTTCCTGCCTGCTCGTTCGACACGGGCTTCGAAGCATCTGCGTCGCCCGTGCGGTGTGATGATGGTGGTCTTGGTTCGCTTTGCCATCGTGGTCACCGTTGAGCGGTGCTTGGCCGCCAGTGTCTTGAGCATCGCGGTCAGCATGGTCCAGCGGAGCCTGTCCAGTTTCCAGACGTCGCCGGCCAGCAGGTAGTACTGGACGATGCCCCGGTATTCGGCCCCGAACCTGCTGATGATGTCGTAGTCGGTCAGGTTCGTCAGGTGGGGCTGGTGCTCGGGTTTGCCGTGCTTGAGATACGGGGCGCATTTGGCCTTGATCACCGGTGGCGGTACCTTTAGGCGGATCTTCCCGTTGGTGGCGCGCATGCCTTTGGTGAGCCGCTCGCCTCGGGAGATCTTGTTGTTGGCGTGCTGGACGGTGATGTCGTAGCCGAGGAATCGGGCCGCGCCTGTGCGGGCGTGGGTGATCAGTGTTTTGTCCTCGTTGGGTTCCAGTTTGAGGTCGTCACGTAGGAACGTCGCGAGGCGTTGCTTGATCTCCTCGGCTTCGGCTTTCGGTCCGATGAACCCGAGTAGGTGATCATCTGCGTAGCGGACGTAGCGCAGGCGCCGGTAGCCGGGATCGCTGGGATCTCCGACTGGGAGGCGGCGTAGTTGCTTGCGTAGCTCTCGCATTTCCGGGGTTTCGGTTTTCTCCTTTCTGCGGGACTGTTTCCTCCGGATGTAGTTGATCGCGTTCTCCACCTTGTGGTAGGCGGGATTGCTTTTCCTTGTCTGTCCTCGGGTGTATTCCGGGATGAGTATTGTTTCGACGAATGTGTCCAGCCGATCCAGATAAATGTTGGATAAGATTGGTGAGGCGACGCCGCCTTGCGGGGTTCCCGATAGGGTGGCGTGCCAGATCCAGTCTTCGAGGTATCCGGCCTGGAGCATCTGTTTGATGAGGCGCAGGAACCGGTTGTCGTGGATGTTCTCCGCCAGGATCGAGAGCATGACCTGATGGTCGAGTGTCCCGAAGCAGTCGGAGATGTCTCCTTCGATGAACCAGGTTGTCCCCGTCCAGTTGTGTGCCACCTCGGATAGTGCGGTGTGGCAGCCTTTTTGGGGACGGAAACCGTGTGAGCGGCCGGAGAATCGCGGTTCGTGGTAGGCCTCGATCAGGAGGCGGATCACTTCGCCGACGAGTTTGTCCGACCAGGACGGCAGGCCGAGCGGTCTTCTGGTCCCGTTCTGTTTCGGGATGTAGGTCCGCCGGACGGGCTGGAACCGGTAGCGCTCGTGGCGCAGCGCGTCGATGACGCGCTCGATCTTTGCCTCCGACATGCCGTCAGCGGTTTCCCCGCAGGCTCCGGGTGTCATCGCTCCGTGGTTGGAGTAGATACGCCCGTAGGCCATGAGATACAGGTGCGGGTTGAACAGTTGCCGATACAGTTCCTCACATGGCAGGCCACGCCTGCCGCGTTCACGCAGGACATTCAGCACTGTTTCGGCGCTCTGCATTGCGCATACCTCCCAGTTCTTGAATATCCGATCACCTGGCCCCCTTCGCCCTGTGGACGGCTTTCCCGCCCGCCTTGGCAGGTCGTGACTCCTGCGACTACTACGGGGCCTCCGTCGCCTTAGAACTCGCGTTCCTTAGGCGATCCCACGTTCGTCTCTGTCATACGTTCTAGCGCGACTTAGGCGCCCCACTCATCTCCTTGAATCCCCTCGCTGGGGATCGTCCTCACTCCTGAAGGTTGTGTCATAATGCACTCAATCCGACACAGGGAGCGGCGCCGGTGCCAGGCATGGATTTCCGGCGGATGCCTTCCTTTCATCGACTGGAGATTGGGGTTCAGCCAATCCAGGTTTCGCCATATCGCACGGGCCCCTCAACGCATCGCTTCCATGCCTGAACACGACCGTTGATTTCCTGGCATGCTACGGTCCCCTTCACCTTTCAGATCCGGGTAAGCCATCAGGCCCAGGAACCTCCCTTCAGTTCCTCCCGGCTCAACCGGGGATACAACAGAGCGCCTCGTGGCGCACGCGCGTTTGTGGTCAACTCGCTGACGATCAGCCGCGCGTTCTCCACGTCCCTGTGCCCTGCCGCCGCCAGCATCTCCCCGACGCAGTGACGAGCCACCGCCACCGACTGCGCCACACCCGGCAACACGAACTCACCAAGAAACCGCTCACTCACCGCGCCACCTCCCAGACCCGCGTAGCCGCGTCAACGTCGTACGCAGCCACCCACCGACCCCGACCGTGACCCCACGTGAAGATCCACTGCTCACCCCTCAACGCGGCCCTCACGTACAGAAGGCCCCGCGCCCTGCGTATGGCGATGAACGGCTCAACCGTCGACGGACACTCCACCGCGTGCGCCAGCCCGAATTGCGACAGATCCCACGAGAGTCGCACCAAGTGAATGAACCGCTCCTCTTTGTAATCGAATTTGCGCATGGGGGACCTACTTTGTGGGGCGCCCTTGAGGCACGTCTGACGTTCGATTTCGCGCCAATCGGACCTTGGCGAGGATGCGATGGTGCGACGATGGCCAGTGTCTATCGATGGATTGCAGATTGGCAAGTGCCAGATAGCAGTTGCTAACTTGGTTGCTTGCTTGCCTGTGAGTGGAAGACTGGAAAGGTGATCCCAATGGCGCGCCCAGCAGCTAGTCCGACCGTGCGGCGACGTCAGCTTGCGGCCGAGCTGCGCCGCCTACGCGAAGATCGCAATCTAGGTATCGAACAGGTCGCCGAGCAACTCGATTGGCACCCCACCAAGCTCAGCCGGTTCGAGACTGCTCGTCGGGCGATCCAGCCCAGCGACGCCCGAGCGCTGTTGGGCATCTATGAAGTCGACCCTGCCGAGCGGGACGCGCTGCTCGCGTTGGCGCGTGAGGCTCGTCAGCGTGGCTGGTGGCACGTCTACGGACCGGCAGTCCCCGAGTGGTTCGAGGTCTACGTGGGCTTGGAATCGGCCGCATCCGCGTTGCAGATCTATGAGAGCGAGTTCGTGCCAGGCCTGCTACAGACCGAGGATTACATCCGGGCGGTGCATCGAGCCTCTATGCCCGACGTGCCGAGCGAGGACATCGAGCAGAGAGTTGCCGTTCGACTGACGAGGCAGAAGCTTCTAACGGGCGAAAGTGCCCCGAATGTGTCCATGGTGATGAATGAAGCAGCGATTCGCCGCGTTGTCGGCGGCTCCGAGGTGATGTCCGCCCAGCTCCAGCGATTGCTTGATGTAGCAGACCTGCAGAACGTGACGCTGCAGGTACTGCCCTTCGCAGTCGGCGCGCATCCTGCAATGGACGGAGCGTTCCATGTTCTGTGCTTCGAACCCACAGACCCACGCGTTGTGTACATCGAATACGGCACCGGTACCCTCTATTTGGAGAAACAGCACGAAGTAGATCGGTATACGGTGATGTTTGACCACCTGCGCGAATCGGCGCTGTCTGCTGATGAATCGTCGGCACTCATACGGCAGGTGGCGCGCGATCTCCGGGCGTAGCAGACCAACCATAGAGAAGGGGGTGCGGGATGTCGCAAGATGACCTGTCCCGTGCCGTTTGGCGCAAGTCTTCCAAGAGCAACGGTCAGGGTGGCGCCTGCGTGGAGGTTGCGAGCAACCTGCCTGGCATCGTGGCCGTCCGTGACAGCAAGAACCCTGACGCCCCCGCGCTGGTGTTCACCCACACTGAGTGGGAAGCGTTCCTCGATGGCGTGAGCAAGAAAGAGTTCGACTTGCCATAGGTGCTTTGACCAGGCTGTTTCCGGGAATGAAAGCAGGTACTGAGATGGCTGGTGAAGCCATTGATTTGTCTGGTGCTGAATGGCGCAAGAGCAGCCTGAGCGCCCCAAACGGCCAGTGCGTAGAGGTTGCCTTCATCGGCCAGCGCGTAGCCGTGCGGGACAGCAAGAATCCTCATGGGGCGGCATTGATCTTCACATCTGACGAGTGGCGAGCCTTCACCGGCGGCGTCCACATGCAGGAGTTCGAGCTTCCCTCAACCTGAGCAGCCGGACATGCCTTAGGGCCCTCGGTACTCCCAGATAGGGGGGCGCTACCGGCACAACGTGGTGGAATTCGTAGGCGCTCAGCTCGTTGCCTGCGAACCCGATCCGCTTGATCGTCTCGCCATCAAGCGTGTCACTGTCGAACACCACGGGAGGCGGTGGGGCCAGCTCGGGTCCGGGTTCGTCGGTGAGGGGCAGCAGGGTCTTGCATGTGATCCGCAGGTGCTCGATCGCTTCGTACAGTTCGCCGAGGTACGCGGCCATGGCGTCAATATCCGCCTGGGTCTGCTCGATCTGGCCGGTCAGGGCCCGCTCGCGGCGTCGAGACATCGGGTTCGGGGGCGTTGAGGCGCACTTCTGCGTGGGCAATCACCTGGCGAAGCTGGAGTTGCGAGCGCTGTTCGAGCAACTGGCCCGGCGGTATCCACGGCTGCGGCAAACGGGAGAGGCAAGGCGCCTACGGGCGAACTTCATCAACGACATCAAGGAACTACCGGTCGTCATGGACTGATCGCCGGTCCACCAGCAAGATCGCGGTCTACGGCTGGGGTACCAAGGCGCGCTGATACCAACTGCCTGGCTTGCCGCCGAGGTCGGCCGGGTCAGCTGGGCCGACCAGGACGAACCCGGCTTTGGTCAGCACCTTCTGGGACGCGGCATTCTTGTGGGCGGCGGCCGCCCGTAGCGTGCGCAGCCCGTGCCGCGACGCCGCGAGCCGGCACAGCTCCCGAACGGTCGCGGTCGCCACCCCGCGGCCGGCGACGTGCTGCGCCACCCGGTAGCCGAGGTTCGCCATGCGATCCTCGATGTCGATCAGGTTGAACCTGCCGAGCACCGAGCCGTCCTCGGCGATGAGTACGTAGAAAGCACAGACGCCGGCCTCCTGCTCAGCCAGCAAGGCGTTGTACCGGTCGGTGAACTGGTCGAAGAAGTCGTCACCGCGATCAGAGATCGAGGCGGCGAAGTAGGCGCGGTTCGCCAGCTCGAAGGCCAGGACCGCCGGGGCATGACCAGCATGTAGTTGCTTCAGCTCGGGCACTGCCCGACTCTACCCAGAGGGCGCGCCGAGATCACCTGCGTTTCCGCCAGCGGCGGACAGCCTCGAGACCACGGCATTACCAAGCCCATAGATCAAGAACAAGGGCTGGATGAGGGGATGGAACGCGGCGAACGACGTCCGCGGTACCAACCATCGGCCGCGTCAAGGCGTTGGCTCACATCGCGTCTGCTCTGCGGGGGCGTTCCTGTCACAACTTGCCGGGCTGTCTTGTCTAGACGGATGTAAACCCCACCAACAACGGCAAGGAGTGCATCGTGGATGCCCGCTTGAACCTCTTCGGCAACCCGATCGCAGGCAAGGTCATGAAGCACATCGTCTCGGCGGACAGGGTGATCGTGGACTCGACGCTGCCGGCCGCGACTCGCGAACTGGTGAAGCTCCGCGCCAGTCAGATCAACGGCTGCGGCTTCTGCACCGACATGCACACCAAGGACGCCGCGCACGCCGGGGAGACCTCGGTACGCCTCAACCTGGTGCCGGCCTGGCGGGAGGCCACGGTGTTCACCGAGGCCGAACGCGCCGCCCTGGAACTGGCCGAGCAGGGCACCCGCATCGCCGACGCGGCCGGTGGCGTCACGGACGAGGCCTGGGCGAACGCCGCCAAGCACTACGACGAGGACCAGCTCGCCGCCCTGGTGTCCCTCATCGCCATCATCAACGCCTTCAACCGGCTGAACGTCATCACCCAGCAGCCCGCCGGCGACTACCAGCCCGGCCAGTTCGGGTAACGAGCAGTATCTGTCCGGTGGGAGCGGGGGTCGCCTGATGCATGCTTTCCTCCACACGGTGGCGCTATTGGTCGGCTGTGTCCTGGCCCTCGCTCCGGCCCTGCTTCCCTCCGCGCGCCCTGCCAGAAGATGGCCGCACGTCGTCATGGCACTCGGCATGGCAACCGGTCATCTGGGCGGCGTGTTCCTCTTCGTCGCGGTGCTCGCGCTGCTGACCGCCGGCTGGTTCTGCGGCTCCCCTTCCCGCCGCGCGGAGACCGGTCATCACATCCAGGACTTCGTGGTCATGTCCCTCCTCTTGGTGCTGACGGGGTTCGGCGGGCCTGCTCCCGCCGGCGCTCCGTCCGGGCACGCGCACGCGCATGGAGGCGGGTCACTGACCACGGTGGCCCTGGTCATCGGGTTGGCCTGGACCTGCGCGCGGCTCATCCGCGTTCTGACCGAACGGGGCGCGGATCGAAGGGCGCTCACCCAGCAGGATGCGTGCTCGGCCGGAATGGCGGCCAGCATGGCTTTCATGGCCCTGCTGGCCGGCTGACTGCGCATATGAGATTTCCCATCATTGTTCACACATTGGGACGCTGTCTTGTCTGCGCTGGTGAAACCGGCCACTGTCCCGCGAGGGGAAGCCTCATGAGCACCGATCAAGCTCACCCTCACCACCTCGACAAGAGCGCGTCAGAAGCGGAACCGCACGATGCGGGTGGACCGCTTCATGCCCGGCAGCAGCTTCAGGAGGCGGTACATGCGGCGTACGCCCGCGGGTGCCTTGGCCATCAGCACCGGTGAGTCGAACATCGGCGCCTCGTCGACGTATTCGAGCCGCGGATGCCAATCGGCCGGCTCTGCCGGGTTGTTGAAGCCGCAGTGGAACTGGGCGCCGTATTTGCGCAGCGTGGGATCCCATTTCGAGGTACGCCACGCCCAGACCGGCACCGTGTCGAACTGTATCTGGCCGGTAGGGAAGGCGTCGATGACGCTGGTCAGCAGCCGCCGGACGTCAGTCTCGGTGAGGTAGGGCACCAGTCCCTCGGCGATCATCAGCACCGGCCGCCCCCGGGGGATGCGTTCCAGCCAGGTCAGGTCGGTGACGCTGGAGTCGATCAGGGTGTAGTGCTCACGCGGCGGCAGGAATTGCCGCCGCAGTTCGATGACGGAGGGGTAGTCCAGGTCGTACCAGTCGACGGTGGCGGGCGGGTCGATCCGGTACACCCGGGCATCGAGGCCGCAGCCCAGGTGCAGCACCACCGCGTCGGGGTGATCGGCGAGGAAGCCTCGGGCCCAGTCGTCGTGGGCCTTGGCGCGCACCACGGCGGCGAGGCCCATCTGGCTGGTGCCGAATCTGCGGCTGTCGTAGCCGGGGTCGAGGCGGCGCATCGCCTGCTCGGCGTATTCGTCGCCAAGGATCGGGTCCGACAGCCGGTTGTCCAGTGCTTTGGCCTTCAGGACAGGGCTGAGGGTCTTCTGCACCCCGACAAGTTCGGTGTCCTTCATGACAGCAACACTAAACTTACTTCAAGAATTTCGTGAAGTCTGTGAATGGCTTCAATTCCACGACAGCGGGACCCGGCCGCGTGGCGAAGAGCCGGCAGGGCCGCACGCTGTCGCACGATCAACGATGGAGATCCTTTTCCTGGTTGCGGGAACACCGCGCCCGGGAACCGGTGGTCAGCTCGGGATCTCGCTGCCCTGGCAACCTCTGCCGATCCGGCCCGTCTCGAAGTACTTCACCACGTCGGCGGCGCACTCGGGCACCCGGGTGGTCGACACGTGCACGTCGTCGGCGACCGTGTAGACGGTGCCGCCGATGGCCCGCCGCGTCTGCAACGTCCAGCCATAGACGGACATGAACTCATACAGGTGCCCCGCCAGCACCAGCGACCCGCTGCTCCGCTTCAACGTGGCCTGCTGCACCGGCAGCGGCCAGCCGGCACACATGACACCCAGTCCCCAGGACCGGCCGGTCGCCGGATTGCGCTTCACGAGCTGCTGGTAGGCACGCCAGGCGGTGTCGAAACCGGCTCGGCTGCTGTCCTCGTTGCAGGCGACCGCCCAGTTCATGGTCATGTTCAGTATTTCGGGCGCGCCGGGCACGGGCGTACCCATCATCGGAGCGCCCAACAACTCCTTGACGGTGGGCGGGGCGGTGGTGCCCGTCGCCGTCCGCAGTTCGGCCAGTGCCTTGCCCGCGGGTACCCACTCGGTCGAGTTGCGCTTGGCCAGGTCGGCGACGGCCGAGCCGTCGATGGGCCGCGGCAGGTCGGTGTACGTCTTGGGGCTCTTGTCGTAGTCGCGCACCAGCTTGGCCACCTGCTCGCGCACCTGCCGGGCGGTAGCACCGAGACCATAGGTCTCATCGCGCCGGGCCAGCCAGGCGGCCATGCGCCCGAAGTCACGCTCGGCCGCCTCCGCGCTGTCCTTGACGTGCTCGTCGAAACGGGTCCACGGCGGCGCCACGCTGTCCAGGAAGGCCCGTCCGGTGTGCTCGGGGAACAGGCTGCGGTACACCATGCCCAGATAGGTGCCCCAGGAGAAACCGAGCAGGTTGAGCTTGCGCTCACCCAGTGCGGCCCGCACCAGATCCAGGTCCTTGGCCACGTTGCCGGTGGTGAGCTGACCGAGGAAGGCCGCGTCGGAGCCTCCGCACTTCTGGTTGGCCGCGACCTGGCCGTCGTAGACCTTCCTGGCCGCCTCCTTGGTCAGGGCGCCCGGCTCCTGCGGGCCTCCTGGCAAGGTGGGGCAGGCGACCTTGGTGCTGTACCCGACCCCGCGCGGGTCGAAGCCGATGATGTCGTAGCGCTCGTTGAGCTTGGCCATCTCCTCGTTCCTGAGCGCGGAGCGCAGGATCGGGTCCAGGTATCCGCTGTTGCCCGGCCCTCCCGGCAGGACGGCGGTGGCGCCGAGCCGGCGAGCCTTGTCGGTGGCGGCCAGCCGGGTCACCGCGATGTCGATCTTCCGGCCGCCGGGATCGCGGTGGTCCAGCGGGACACTGACCGTCCCGCACTCCAGGCGCTTCATCAGCGTCCGGAAGGCCGGGATCTGCTCCTGCGTCACGCGCAGGCTCCGGATCACCTCATCGGAGTAGTCCGGGCAGGATTTCCACTGCACGGACGGTACGCCGGAGCTCGGGCTGGGGTTCGCGGTAACGCTCGGGCCGGCCTCAGCGGCGGCGCCTGCCGCGGAAGGATGCGCCGCCAGCCCCGCCAGCGCCAATGCCAATGCGGTCAGTGATCTTCGGTACGTCATGCGGCCCAGTTGTAACGCAGCGGTTGTTTCCTTCCTGTTTCCAGGAAACTGGTCGTCGGCTCCTCGGCACCGCCCCGAGAGGACTCTTCTCCCCAGACGTGAACCTACGGCCGCCCTGACAACATCACCTCAAGCTGTACGAACAGGAATTCGGCGAGTAAGTAGTCACCAACCGACGATCACGCGTCGTGACCGACGACCGGTGGCCCTATTTTCCGATGTCCGGCGCCTGTCCCGGTCTCCGCATTATCGGATGCTGGAAGGTCATGAGTAGCGGCGGTTGGGTGTCATCTCAGACCGTCGCAATTCCGACCGGACGACCCATCAAGGTTTCTATGGAAACGCGATCGAAGTGCCGCCGCTTCGTTCGCCGGCGCATTATCGGCGCAGCCCTCGGCGTACTGTTCGCCGGCACAATCGCGACCGTCGGCGCGTCACCCGCGTTGGCCGAAAATGATGGCTGGATGTGGATCGGCGTACGTGCCAACAATCGAGTCGACGTCCAGCAGAAAACCGGCAATAGCGGGACCTATCATATAGAAATCTGGTATGCCTCAAACGGTGCACGGTACAGCGGAACCAGTGGCTACCAATACTCAGGCGGAACCAGAGGTCCTAGCGGACGCAGTCGAGGGCCGGGTGTGGTCTGGCCGCTGAGCGGGCGGCTGGGCAGGCTGGCCGTTGTGGAGGGGCACGAGCCAGACCCAGCGGCGCGACCCAGCCTCCACGAAGCACCCCCCGTCGGCTGATCCGGCCGTGGCTCGCCTGGCCGTGCGGGTCAGCCGGCTGTGCGGGCGGAGTCGTCGTAGGCGGTCAGGACCGTGTCGGCGTGGCGGAAGGCCCAGTCGCCTAGAGCACGGATCGGCACCAGCAGATCCTTGCCCGCTTGGGTCAGCTCGTACTCCACCCGCGGCGGGGCCTCGGCATAGCGTCGGCGTTCGACCAGGCCACAGCGTTCCATGCGACGCAGGGTCTGAGTGAGCACCTTCTGGCTGATGCCGCCGATCTCCTGGCGGAGTCGGCCGGGGCGCATGGGCCCCTCCTTAAGGGCGAATACCACCACCGGCAGCCAGGCATGGGCGAACAGATCCACGGCCAGACGGGCCGGGCAATCGGCGACGAAGTCGCCGTAGGGCTCAAACGGAGCGTCGTCGTGGTGGTCCACATTCGACAGTCTCCCGCATCCGTTGGACACCTGGAGGTGCCTATCGGCACGCCTACTGTCTTCGCGGGAAGCCGCGGTTCAGGCGAGGAAGAGGGAAAGACATGCGTATTGGCATACTCGGGGCCGGACAGATGGCCGAGGCGCTGGGGTCGGGCTGGGCGCGGACTGGGCACGAGGTGATGGTCGGCGCACGGTCGCAGGAGAAGGCGCGCAAGCTGGCCGAGGCGATCGGAGCGGGCGCCTGTGGCGGTGACCTGCGGGCCGCCGCGGAGCACGGCGAGGCGTTGCTGCTGGCCGTACCGGCCTTGTCGGTGGACGGGATTCTCGCCGAGATCGGCGCGGCGGACGGCGGGTTGGCCGGGCGGACGCTGATCGACTGCACCAACGCCTACGAGCCTGACGCGTTCACCAACGCGCCCAACTCGTTCCTACTGGCTGACGACGCGGTGTCCGAGCGGGTGGCCAGGCTGGCCACCGGGGCGGGGGTTGTCAAGGCGTTCAACGTGTGCGCCGCGGAGGTCTGGACCTCCCACGCAGGGCGCGGGCTGGGGGTGCCGCTGTGCGGCGACGATGAGCGGGCTGTGGAGGTGGTCGCCGGTCTGGTGAGCGATCTGGGGTTCGAGCCGGTACGGGCAGGTGGGCTGAGGCGGGCGCGCTATCTGGAAGCCATGAGTGTGTTCGTGGTCGGCTTGTGGTTCGCCGGGTACGACGCCCGCCAGATGCTGCCGCCCCTTCAGGAGGCCTTCGCCCATTCTGACGCCTGACATCGACCCGTTCATAAGCCCTCACCACTCCCAGGTAAGGGCTCTACCGGTATCACCGGACACGCCGCTGGTCCAAGAACGTCGCCTTCTCCTGATCGGTCGTGGGTGGGGCTCCCCTGGAGGCACCCCTTGGATGAGTTCCAGTCTTGGAGTGCTGGGTGAATCCTTTGGTGGGGTTCGCGTCTCTTATACCTGTACCGACAACAGCGTCGGGACAGGTTCAGGAGGTTGTCATGCTCGTAGGTATCGTCGTCGTGGCGGCTGTGCTCTTGTGCGCGTGCACCGTCGTGGTACTCCGTAGGCGGAGTCGTTCGCGTGGCTGAGGCGAGTTGGCCGGTCGAGCAGCTGGTCGTCGCCGCGCGGGATGGCGACGTCGAGTCGATCGCCGCGTTGGTGTCCGGCGCGCACCCGCACGTGCAGCGATTCGCCCACTTGATGTGTGCCTCGCCGGAAGACGCGGAAGACGCCGCGCAAGAGGCGTTGATCATCCTGTACCGCAAGATCGGGACGTTGCGAGCGTCCGGTGCGCTGGCGTCGTGGATGTTTCGCATTGTCCGCAACGAGTGCCTGCGGCGGTCACGGCTACTGGTGCGAGGCCACGAACCGGTCGTGGACGCCACCGTGTGGTCGGCCGAGGAGGAGGTACTGCGGCGATTGGAAGCCGAGCGGGTAGCGGCGGCGATCGCTTCTCTGCCCGCTGATCAGCGGCGCGTTTTGATCATGCGAGATGTTCTGGGCTATCGCGGACGGGCGGTCGCCGATGCGCTCGGTCTCAGCACCGCCGCGATGAAGTCGCGCTTGCACCGCGCCCGCGCCACGGTGCACCACACGCTGCAGGGCACACCTGGCACAGCCATGGGAGACAACGATGACTGATGATCGCGGCTTTGCCAGCGCCTCTCTGCCGCGACATCTGGTGCGCGGCGTGCTGGGGTTCGGCGCGCTGGTCGGTTCGGTCGCCCTGATTCCGATGATCGGACTGGGTGGCTTGCTGCTCGTGCCGGTTGGTCTGCTCGCCCTGCGAGGGTGTCCGACCTGCTGGGCCATCGGTTTGATACAGACCATTTCGATGGGCCGGCTGCGGCGCTCCTGCGTAGATGGCCGGTGTGAACTGACCGTGGCCCACTCCGCTGGCTCGCACCGCGCCGACGAAGGCTCGTAAACCGGCGCCGCAGACCTACTTGTCCGGTCTCGGAAATCATGTCGGTGGATCCCGGCGCCTCTACCGGATGGCGATGTGCGCCATGTCAGGGAGTTGGGAGGAAACGCCTGGCACCCGCGGGCGCAACCTCCGGATTTTCGGTGCTCCACCACAGCTCGCCGTCGACCGTCAGGTACGGCACCCAGTAACGCACCGGGGCACCCGCGGCGAGCGCGCCGGCCACCTCGGTGAGGTAGGCGCCGAGCGTCGGCCAGGCAGCATCGAAGTCGCCGAGGCCGTCGTGCGCGGTACAACCGACCCGCCCGTACCCGGGCCCGGGCCGCAGGTCGATCACCTGCGCATCGCCGTCCGCGGCGGCGAACGGTACCCATCGCTCGTGCCACCACGGTTCGGCGCCCGGCCGGTGCGGGGTGAGTCCGTCGACGCTCGCGGCGACGTCCATGCACGCGCGCCAGTGGTCGACGATGCCGACGGTCGACAGTGGCGGCCCTTCGGGCAGGATGTTCGCCCAGATGCGTTGGCCGTCATGGCGGCTCAGCGACTCGACGAGCTCAGGCGGGAAGGAGAGTCCCAGCGCGGCTTCGGCGGCGGCGACGTCGGCCGGATCGGCGGGTGGCGCCAGCGCGGCCGCGCTGGCCGGGGTATGCCGCGCCAACCACTCCTCGATCCGCGCCCACGCTTCCGTCACCATGCCCACACACCCTAGCTTCGGTTGTCTGATTTCGCTGGTGAGTAGCAGCAGCGTTCGTCGGTCAGTTTGGACAGCACTCGGGGGTTGATCGGGCCCGGAATGTCGGTGAGAAGTAGCAGCACCCGGAGGCTCGGCTGCTCACCTAGCGCGTTCATGCGGCTGCCGACAGAGACGGTGGTTGGCTTGGAGGGGCCCGCACTCCGGGCGCATGGTGAAACCTGACAGGGCGCGCATGCCCCACGCCTCCGAATTTGCGTTAGAGCGCACTCCAACTCCTAGGTTCGGAAGCGTGCGATACATCAAACTTGGAACGACCGGACTGGAAGTCTCCGCCATCGCCCTCGGCTGCATGAGCTTCGGCGAGCCGGACCGGGGCGGCGAGCCCTGGTCGCTGGGCGCGGACGCCAGCCGGGACATCATCAAGCAGGCCCTCGAGAGTGGCGTCAACTTCCTCGACACGGCCAATGGGTACAGCGCCGGAAGCAGCGAGGAGATCGTCGGCCAGGCCGTCAAGGACTTCACCCAGCGCGAGGAGGTCGTTCTCTCCACCAAGGTCTGGATGCGGATGCGCCCCGGCCCGAACGGCGCCGGGCTGTCCCGCAAGGCGATCTTCGCCGAGCTCGACGCCTCCCTGAAGCGCCTGGGGACCGACTACATCGACCTGTACCAGATCCACCGCTGGGACTACGACACCCCGATCGAGGAAACCCTCGAGGCGCTGCATGACGCGGTCAAGTCCGGGAAGGTCCGCTACATCGGAGCCTCTTCCATGTACGCCTGGCAGTTCGCCAAGGCCTTGTACCTGGCTGACCTGAACGGCTGGACCCGGTTCGTGTCGATGCAGGACCACTACAACCTCATCCACCGAGAAGCAGAGCGGGAGATGCTCCCGCTCTGCGCCGACCAGGGCATCGGCGTGATCCCGTGGAGCCCGCTGGCGCGGGGCAGGCTGACGCGGGCCCGGGACACCGCCACGGCGCGTGCCGGGACCGACGAGGGCGGCAAGATCCTCTATCGTGACGAGGACCAGGCGGTGGCCGAGCGCGTCCACGAGATCGCGGGCAAGCGGGGTCTGTCCCCGGCCCAGGTCGCTCTGGCCTGGGTCATGCGCAACCCGGTGGTGACCTCGCCCATCGTCGGGGTCACCAAGTCGGCCCAGCTGGCCGACGCGGTCGCCGCGGTGGACGTCGAACTCGACGAAGACGAGGCCGCCTACTTGGAGGAGCCCTACCAGCCGCACGAGGCCGCCTACCTGGAGGAGTCCTTCTACAAGTCGCGCCCTGTAGCGGGCTCCCGGTAGTCCGGGCTACCGCCGGGCCTTCGACGAGTCACTGGGGCTCTTCCTCGACGCTGTGACGATGGCCGCGGCTCGTCCCGCGTCAAGATCGTTCGTCCTCGCTTCGCTGCGGGCGCTGCATGGGCGGCGGTGAAGGTGCCCACGGCGCGGGCCTGTTCCAGCGCGGTGGCGCCGGGCAGCGCGCCGGGCTTGTGGGCCAGCGCCTCCAGATAGTGGTCCGGCTCCAGCCGGGCCCCTCCCTTGGCGATCAGCCGCTCGTGCCGAGCCACCTCCACCCCCTTGTGATAGACGACCAGGTGAGAGGCGAACAGCATCACGCGCACCTGATGCCCGGCCAGGCGGATCGGCACCGAGTAACGGTTGGTGCGCACGCTGATCTGTCCGTGCATGTTGACGCGCGGGGTCAGCAACCGGCCGATCTCGAACGGCTCGACCGGCAGTGGCGCCAGCAACCTCCGCTCGTGCGCGAAACGCTCGCCGATGGTCTGGGCGCGCATTCGGATCCGGCGCTGCTCGTCCTTGATGTCCCACTGGTCGATCAGCGCATTGAGCTCGCCGATCGAGGCGACATCAGGGACCGGCACCAGGTGGTTGCGGCGGATCGCCGCGTACAACTCAACCTTGCTCTTGGGCTGCACCGACGCCACCCCATCCGGCGGAAGCACACCCATGCTCTCACCGCAAGCCCCGGAGCGCTGTTACTTCTCAGCGACATCGTCTTGCTGCCGAAACGATCGCTGTCGCAGGAGACCGACAAACGCTGTCACTTGTCACCGACAGAACCACTTTTGTCCGAGGACCAGCACCCCCTTGACCGCACACAACGTACAACGCGACTTTCGGAATGGTCTGATGGCTAATGTGGCGCAAGAGCGGCCTCGCCAGCATCAGGTAACCGTCGTCGTCGGCGGGCGGCTCTGATGCGGGAGAGGATGCGGATCGTCTGGCGGGCGCCTGGCTGCCAGCCCTGCTGGATGAGGGTGTCCGCCACCTGGTGGAGCAGGTCGGCCGTCTGACCGGGGATGACGTCCCGGCGAACGACGATGACCCGCCAGCCGAGTGCGCGTAGCTCTGCGCGCCGGTGCTCGTCGCGAAGTTGGTCGGCGGCCGAAGTGTGGTGTCGCTGACCGTCGTACTCGACCGCCACCCGAAACTCCGGCCAGCCGAGGTCGAGGTAAGCGAAGCGGTCGTCAGCTAGGGGGACACGGACCTGTGTGGTGGGTCTGGGCAGGCCGCCGTCCACGAGGATCACGCGCAGCCAGCTCTCCCGAGGCGATGCGGCGCCCCGGTCGGCGAGGCTGAGCGTGTCGCGCAGGTGCCATGAAGTGGACTGGTGCCAGAGGGCCTCCAGGTCCACTCCGTGCCGGAGGAACTGGTCCAGGGCGGCCACGGCCTCCAGACGGGGAAGCCAGCGGACACAGTCGAGGGCCGTGCGCTCCCGGGTGGTGAGGCGGACGCCCTTGTGCTCCGTGATGTCGTCAGCGGGCAAGGTGGTCACGTGGGTGACGCAGCCGGGGATCGCCAGGTGGCCGGGAGCTATGAGCTCCACCGGCCAATCGTCTTCGGGGGTGTCGAGGCTCAGTACGTGCAGGCCCCAGATGTGGGCGGCCGTCCGGCGGCAGGCGACCGCCTGGGGAATCAGCCGCGTAATGCGCTGGGCACGTTCGAGCAGCGAGGGTTCGTTCACGCCGTTCAGAATGAGGCAGCAGACGATGGGCAACAGGCGCCGAATCCGATTCTGTGGATAGATGAAACAGATCATCCACAGCCACGGAGTAGTTGATCTCGGAGAGGCCATGCCAAGCGTCTATGACAGCGAACGACTGGCGGCAAGTTATGCCTTCGACCGCCCTCCGGTGCATCAGCAGATCCTCAAGTCGGTTCACCTTACGCGTCCGGTCCGGCGAGCCCTGGATGTCGGATGCGGTGCCGGTATATCTACTGCCGCGCTCGCCCCATTCGCCGATTATGCAATCGGCCTGGAGCCGATCCCAGCGATGCTCGTGCACCGACGATCCGTCGCGCCATCAGCTCGATTCGTCATCGGCACAGCGGAGGAACTGCCGTTCGCCGCAGCGTCGTTTGATCTGGTCGCCGCCGCCGGCTCGCTGAACTACACCGACCTTTCGTCGGCCCTTGCCGAGGTGGCCCGCGTCCTGACTCCGGACGGGGTCTTCCTCCTGTACGACTTCTCGCAAGACCGGTACTCGCTGACAGGTGACGCACTGGCGGCGTGGTTCACGTCGTTCGAGCAGCGGTTTCCATCGCCGCCTGGATGGCGGCCACTGGCCGTACCGGAGTTGCCCCTCGCCGAGAGGGGGTTGCGTCTGCTCGACTACTCCGACATCGAGATCCCGATACCGATGACACTCGGCGACTACCTCCGCTACGTGCTGGGCCAGGTCAACGTGGACAGCGCCATCGCGCGCGGGGACGACAGCGCCGAGCAGGCGCGCGACTGGTGCCATCGCACACTTGCGGAGATATTCCGCAGCGGGGAGCTGACCGTGCTGTTCCGAGGATATCTAACCACGCTGGCCCCGACCGGCATGACTCCGCATCAAGGTCGATAAGGAGTGCCCGTGGCACCCTTCACCGAATTCGCACAGTTACCCCCATCTGGGGAGAACGATATCTCCAACCAGTAGGTCTGCACGGAAGGGTCCTTCTCCACGTCCGGTGACCAGAAGTCAAAATCGAGCTGGAGATCTGCCGTGAAGTCGCCGAAATTCTTTGAGAAGCACGTCACGGAAGGCCATCCCTCTGTTGTTTGATGGCGCGTTCTTAGATCTCCGGTGCCGTCACTGGACAGAAGCCAGCCGACCGCGCGAGCTTGCTCTTTGTAATAGGTGGCGATCTCGAGAGGAGAGCCGTTGAATCTGTATCGGCGCCCGACCTCCGCGATAGCGTTGTCGTCCTCGCATGCCGCCGAGACATACTGATCTCCCAGTGGTTCGGCATGAGGCGGTGGTTGTCGAAGGATCGCGTCTCGACCCGCGAGCTCGGACCATGGCTCCGTGGGGTCGTTGATGCAGTCTAAACCCGTTGCCTTTTGGACAAAGGAACAGCCAGTCGCTATAGCAAGCATCACGGAAGCCAGCACGAGGCAGACTGGCAGCTTCAGGTGTGTTTGATGAATCATTCCTTCTCCCGATAACATGAGGTGCGATGCGACTGGACGCGATGAACTTTCTCGCACCCAGTCGCATCGCATCAGGCGTGCGCGCGTCTTCCTAAAATTCCCCCTTGGCGCTTTCTTCCCTATATCCCTTTTCTAGTTCCGCCCAGAATTTCTGTTCATCCGAGTAGTAGAGACCAACCATTCCAGCCTTCCACCACCCGCTCTTGCCGTTCACCCAGTTGACGGCCGCGTGATTGACCCGCATATCTGTTTTGCTGTCATCTTTTCCCTGCTCACCCCACTCATGCATGGTTGCTAGATCCCATGCAATCCTTGACCCGAAGAGGAGGTACATAGCGCCCATGAGCAGGAAGTGCCGTTTCTTTCCATCTCCCCCGGTTTTACTGTCCGGAGTGACTGGGCTTGTGCCGGATCTTAGATATGCCTGCACTATGATGTTTACGACAGTGCTGCACCGTAGACCAAGGCTCAAGCAATAGCCTGCGGACGCAATGTTTTTACTGAGGATAGCTACCCAGGACGGCGTCTTCTTCTTTGCCTTGAAGCCGTCAAGATCTGAGCAGTTTATCGGATCCGCAGTGCAGTATTCGTAGGCGTTGGCGCTGCCACCGGGGACCGGGTCGACTTGAAGAAACCGGCCGGTGGTCGGATTGTAGAGCCTCGCGCCCATCAGGATAATGCCACCAAGCATTTCGCTGGAACGCCGGCTTCCGCCACTCCAGCCGTATCGGGCGGGATTGCCCTGAGATCTTTCATAAGCTTGACCGTATTCGGTGTATTCGAAGTACCCGGAGAAGCCAGCTACCGTAGGCGAGTTGTCGGCGCTGGCAATGACGTCACCATTGAGATTGGTTAGTTGGATTATGCTAGTGCCGTTGCTCTTTTGAATCGCGGAAAGGCCACCAAAGGCGACGATATTACGAGTCCACGAACCGTCGGGCTCGGTGATCCAGGCCGGACTGTCATTCAATTTGGCGTAATGGTTGGTAACGGTGCCTGGCTGACTTCCACCTGTGGTGGTAGTAGACCGAATGCGCCCCACGGGGTCCAGGGCAAAGGTCCTAGTCTGGCCATTTTGAGAGAGCGACGCCACCGTGTCGTTACTATGGTAGCCGATCTGGAGATTACCTGTGCCAGTGACGTGTGCTGCGGGAACGGTGGTGGTGCGACCGAAGGCATCGTAGGTGTAACCACTGTTGGTGATTCTGTCGGCCTGGTCATAGGTGTTCGTCTCCGTCACCATGCCCGTGGTGTCTGAGCAAGCCCCTGTTGTGGTGGCGGGAAAAGTGCTTCGGCTTGTGCGGTTCGTATTCAGGTCGAACGAGTATACCCGCGTGACGCACTGGCCACCGGAACTGTCTTGCACTTTGGTGAGTCGCTCGGCCGCGTCGTAAGTGAACTTCTGGTCCCGTCCTCCCGGAGCAGCGACACTCGAAACTTTGCCGAAAGCGTCAACGGCCTGCTCGAACGATGCCCAGCTAGCTCCCCCCTTGGCGTAGGTGAGGCGTGTCGTCGCTCCTTCGTTGTCTCGGCGTAGTGTCGCGTTTAGTCCGTTGGGATAACGATGCTGAATGAGCTGTCCGTCGGCGTTGTAGGCTGCCATAAATTCGCCCACATTGTTCGTCGTGACTTTCGTGAGGAGATTGCGCCGCTCACTCCTTCCCCCCGCATCCGTTCCATCGTAGGTGTAGGTGGTTAAGCCTTTACCATCATTGAAGGTGGCTGGATCGCCATTGAGCGTATAGGTGGCAGTGGAGGCGTTACCGTCGGCATCGGTCACGCCGGCCACCCGGCCGAATGTGTCATACGTTGTCGTTACCGCAGCCCCACCCGCTGAGACTTGAGTCTTCAGACCTGTCGCCGGATCGTAGGAGTAGGTCGTTTCCGGGATCTCCACTCCTCCCTCGCTCGCCGGCGTGACAGTGACCTTGTCTTTGGCCATACGGCCTGCCGTGTCAAATGTGGTGGTGGTGGTCCGGACGATCGAGCCGACAGTCTCGGTGCGCGTCACGAGTTGGCCGTAGTAGCCGTACGCCGCAGTTGTGACTGGAAGTGGCACTCCGGAAGGTTGCGCGACTGGTTTTATCAAGCATTGTAAGCCAGCCCATTGCGGCTTGTTGCCGCATACCGCCGTCGTAGGATGGGCGGCTGCAGTATAGTAGCTAATCGAACTGGTGCCTGCGTCAGCTCCGGTTGAATTGGGCATTCGAGTCTCAAGCCCTCGCCCTGCATTGTCGTAGCGCAGGCGTTTGACGATGTCGGCTTGTCCTGGCACCAATGTTGTTTCAGTAGTGGCGAGCCTCAGATCCCACCCTGAGGGATCGCCCGTCTTGAGGGGATCATATCCCAGCTTAAAGGTCTGGACATCGGCCTCAGCGGTTACGGATGTGCCGTCCAATACGACGGGTGCCATTTTGGTGGTCGTGAGCAGATTGTAGGCCGCGCCGCTTTGCGGCTTGCCCTCGTCGTAGGTGAATGTGGTACGCAAACGCGCTGATACTACGTTCCCACTGCTCAACACAACCGGGCGTGTCGGCTGCTCGCCGACGGTCGGGTTCCCGCCCCCGTCATGCCCCTTGGTGGTGGCCAGTAGATTTGCTCGCTCAGCTGAGTCCGCCCGCCCGGCCACATAAGGATCTGTATCTGCAGTCGGTTGGAGAGCCTGGGCCCTGTTCTCTGCTGACAATTGCCAGATCGTATAGCCATTGTCGTCGAATCTGGCACTTGAGACCTGCCAAGCTCCAGCTCCAAATCCCGCAGTGTTCACTCCCCGGCCGTTGACGTCAGTGTAAGTAAGCTGGCTGTATTCCCAGTCTGCAGTGGTTGGCTTGTAGGCGCCATCGGAGCCACGACTCGGCACGTGTGTGGCAGGGAAGACTCCCGTGCCTACGGCGGGTAGATCACTCGCCTGCCCCCACCTGGTTGTCTGCGCCGCAGTAAGGTCGATCGGCGCCGAGACCCCGCCTGTTGGCACGTCGTAGGCGAGTGCCCAGGTCGGGTCAATATCGCCACTTTCACGTTGTACGTGGGCCAGGCGACCGCCAGTGTCATACTCAAGTCGCCAGGGGGCGAGGCCTGGCGGGGTGATCTGAGAGATGCGGCCTTCACCGGTGTAGTAGTAGACGGTGGCCAGGTTGGTGCGGGGGTCCGTCATCTGCCGTAGGTGCCCGGTCGAGTCATATAGGTAGGAAGCGAGCACGGTGGTCTTCATCGCGTTCGACTCTGGATCGAACGCAGTGAACGACACGCTTTTCACTTGGTCTTTGAAGTCTCCCCAATTCGAGGCGACACCGGTCGCCGTCGTCGCGGAAGCGTAGGACAGTGAAAGCGCGCGGCAGCCCGCAACCAGGGTGGTCCCGCAGGTCACGCCCGTTGGCACAGGTGCGACGATCCGGGTGATCCGACCTTGCGCATCACGGTAGTAGGTCACGGCGGATTCGGTCGCTGAGGTTTCGGTACGAGCCACGACCCAGTTACCGTCGACCCTGTTGTAAGTAGTCTTGCCACCAGTGGGTTCGGTGACGGTCAGTTCCTCGTCGGTGGTGAGGATGTTGGAGCCGTCGGCGGCGTCGCCGATGCCGGTGAATGTGGTGCCGTCCTTGATATAGGACAGGGTGGTTCCATCGGGGCCGACCAATTGCAGAGAGCCGGGGCTATCGGCATCGGTGGGTGAGAAGTCGGCGATGCTCGAAGGTACCGAGGGGAAGCCTGCCCGCCAGCCGGGGCCGAACACCTTGTTTTCGGCCAGCTGTTCGTCGGCTCGTTCGGCGCCTGGGTTGAGCGAGGTGTGCGTGCGTCCGACGGTGATGCCGAAGAGGCTGGCATCGGTGCTTGTGATGGAGTAGTCGCCGCTCTGCAGTGCTACGGTGCCGGGACCGACGTCTGAGGTGGCGTAGGAGCCGCCGAACGCGGATTGGTCGAGGGCGACAGTGGCTTCGGGGGTGCACTCCCACGGATCGCTGCTGCTGGAAAGACAGGCTCGCACCCTGATCGGCCCGCGGGCTTTCGCATCACGTAGCGTTTTAGCAGCGTCCCAAGCCAAAGATGTGAAGTTCTTACTGGTGTCGGTGCGGGTTTGCGGCCATGAGCTGATCGGGGTGGAAGTGCCCGGCGCAGTGACATCAGTGGGTGGGACCGTCTCCCACGAGAAATCTTGAGAGAGATCCGTGGTGTATTCGTAGGTGACCCCGGTCCATTCCGGTGCGGCAGCTGCGTCGAGGGTGACGAAGCGTTGTGTCCGTTCCTGCTTGGGCGCCGTCACGAGGCCGCCCGGATTGACGCCGAAGCTGAAGGTGGCCACCGTGGATGAGTTGTGGGCCCTGTCCCTAACTTTGGCGTACAAGGTGTGCCAGCCTGGCCCAGGATTGATATCGAAGGAGAGTGACTTGACGCCTCCCTTGCCGTCGGACGACCACCCCCAGTTCCCGTCCGCCTTGGTAGAGGTGGTGGGATCGTCGAGTCCCCACCAGAGTTGTGTGACGTCCGGCTCGGTGCTGTTCGGGCCTGGAGCGGAGTCATCGTTATAGACCCCGCAGTGCGCCTCCGTGGGTTTGGGTCCCCAGACGTTGGGGTCTATTCCGCCCTTGGTCTCGTCCCAGCAATAGATCGAGGTCACCTTGGGTGTGGTGGCGTCGACGATGAACGTCTGCCATTGGGACCAGGCGGATACGGACTGGCCATCAGAGGCACGAGCTCGCCAGCGCAGATTCCACCCATCGGCGAGTTTGCCGGCGGGGATGGTGATCTTCGCGTCGGTGCCCGCCGTGATGTTGTCCACCGCTCCGGACCAGACCTGACCGGTGCCCTGTCCGGATGCCGCCGGGTCATGCTCGACCTCGAACTCGCCTCGTAGCAGCCCGCCATCAGGGTCGCTGAGCCCGGCGACCAGAGTCGGGGTGAGCGTGTTGGTGTACACGTGATTGTTGACCGCCGCCACCGGCTGAGCGCGCAGTTGGCCCGTAGCCGGTGAAGAACCATAGGTGACGACCAGCGTGGGCGGGGCCGTCGTACCGTCTTGGAAGTACCACGAGAACTTTGAGGCCGCCTTGTCCTCATTCGTGATCTTCAGCATCAGGCCGCGCCCTGCCTGGCCGCCTGCCCAGGCTCGGGCGATGTCGGTGACCGGGATGCTCCATGGCACGTTATCGGGGGTTGAGGTGGTTGTGCAGACCGCAGGTGGTGTGGAGATCGCTTCCCCATCACTGGTCACCGCCGGTTGGGCACTCCAGAAGACGCTGTCCGGATCCCACTCCGCGGTGATGCGCTGCACCCGCAGGCGCTGGCCCGTAGGACAGGTGCTCAAGTTCCCGACGAGGTCCAGCCTGGCGTCGGTGATCTGCTGGCCCACGAGACTGGAGGTATCGAAACCGATCAGCGCGCGCTCTACAACGCTGGCGCTCCAGTTGTCAGGGCACACCGACTCGGTGATGCCCACCGTGGCTGCATCGGGGGCGTTGAACTCTCTGCCGTTCGGACACGGCATGCTGATCGTGTTCGCAGTCGCCGATGGAAGCGTCGTGGTGGGATCCACCGTGACCGGGTAGTGCGTGTCCGGGTTGGACAAGAAGACTGGATCGGGTTTCAGGACAAGCGCTTGCTGATCACCATCCGCGACAACTTCGGCGTCGATCTTTCCGCGATTTGGGATCGACCCGGCCAGCTGGGACTCAGCGTGCCAAGGCTGTTCAAGGCCGCTGTACATGATCGGCTCAGGCGCGGCTGCGACCGTCTTACCCTTGCCGTCGCTGAGCTTGAGCCCGCCCCGCTCGGTCTCACTGAGCTTCAGGCCCTTAGTCTCGATGGGGATCTTGTATTCGACTGGTCCCGTGGGGCGCTCACGCAGCACGATGTCATGGCGGAACCCGGAGGGCACCGCAGTCAAGACAATATCGGCACCAGGGCCTGCCGCGTCGAAGTAGGTGGCCTTGCTGCCTTCCACCTTGGGCTGAGGCAGCGCAGTGGGCCAAGTTAAGGCGTAGGACTGCTTATCGGAACGCTCCAGTACGGCAAGTGGCTTGCCGTCGCCGCCAGCCGAGAACGTGACGTTGGCGAGCGCGGCCTTAGGCTTGAGCACCCCATCTTTGGCGACAAGGTTGGTGTCGATGGCGGTCCAGGCATCGCCTTGCTTGACTCTGACCGGCCCGCTGGAGGCTTCCAGCGTGATAGTGCCATCGGGGTTGACGTAGGTCAGCGTCGTCTCGGTGGTCTCCGCGGTGACCAAGACCCGGCTGTTTTGCAAGCGTGCGGATAAGGCCGCCGAGACACGGTCGGGCCGCTCAGTAACGGGCTGAGTTTTGAGTGTCGTGGGGGCGGGGGTGGGAGCTGCGGGTAAAGGGGTCGCAGCTTCGGCCGCGTGGCCGGTGGAAAAAAGCAGCGTGGCCACCAGCCCTATGGTGAGGGCTGTTCGGCACCTTGCTTGCCCGGTTTTGGGCATGGCAAGGCCAGCCCTGTGGGGGATGTGCACCCGACCTCCGTAAGTAAAGATCAGAAAGGCAATCGGATGCTAGATCAACATCGGAAGGGATGATAGAGGCAGATTTGTCGCGAATTACTTACGCAGCGCAATATCTCGGCTTCATCAGCCAAACGCTGTCTACCTATGTTTGTTACGACCTCTACTGGGGGAGCGATCAGCGGTCACATGACGTCATCTGCGGCTGCGTAACTTGCGCGGCCTCCTACGAGGGGAAGCGGTGCAGCCGCCAGAGCGGACAAGCACAACGGAGCGAAGCGCCCGAGTGACACAATACTAACTATGTAGCTACACGCCGAGTCCAAGAAGAATGTCGACGTCAAGAAGCCTGAAATGGTGCGTAGCCCGGCGTCGCCTATGAAGAGAATGCACGCAATGCCGGGAGAACGTCAGCAGCAAGTCGCTCCATTTGCTGACGGAAGTCCGCCCCCACAGGCATCAGATTCAAAGAGGTGAATCCCAACCGTACGAACCCCATCAATCCCTCGACTACCTCTTCCGCCGACCCCGCCACCATAGACGGCGAGGACGAGGACCCGCCGACCGAAACCGGCACGTTGTACACGCACTCCACCTCCCGCCCCACCCGCCCAGCAGACTCCAGCACCCGAGAACGCATCTCCACCGCCACCGAAGGCGGAGCGAACCCCAATGAAGGGATCCACCCGTCCGCCAGTTCCCCGGTCGCCGCCAGCGCCCGGTTGCCGTACGTCCCCAGCCAAATGGGGATCGGGCCGACCAGCTTGGGCTCCAGTGAGGCGTCAAGCGTGTGGTAGCGGGTGCCCTCGTACGTGAACGACGGAGACGACCACAGCCCGCGCATGATGTGAATCGCTTCCACCATCCCGTCGACCTTCTCCCGCGGCGTCGGTACGCCCAGCCCGAAGGCCCGGAACTCCTCGTCCGAATAGCCGCCGCCGAGCCCCAGGATCAGGCGGCCGCCCGAGAGCCGGTGCAGCGACTCCGCCATCTTGGCCACCATCGCCGGCGGCCGGTACGGCACCCCGAGGACCCGCGTGGCGACGCGGATCCGCGAGGTGGCGGCGGCTATCCAGGTGAGCAGCGTCCAGATCTCGTACGTCGGCGACGTCCCACATGGATGGTCCGACGTCGACACGAAGTCGAACCCCAGCTCCTCGGCCAGCCGCGCGTCCCCGACCGGATCGGAGCCGGGAGCCGCCGAGGCCGAAATGCCCACACCGAACATCGCACCCGACATTCCACTCGCCATTCCACCCAACATCGTGTCCGCCTCCCATCATTTGGTTTACATGGAACCTAAAACCAACGTTGGTTACACGTCAACTAAGTCAGCTAATCTGGGCGGCATGGGTGACCCGCGTTGGTTGGATGAGGCGGAGTTCCGGGCCTGGCTCGGCTACCGCCGGATGCGGCTGCTCCTGGACGCCCAGGTGAGCCGGGACCTGCTGCGCGACTCGGGGTTGTCGGCCCCCGACTACGACGTGCTGTCGTCCCTGTCATCGGCCGAGGGGCGCCGGGGGCGGCTCACCGAGTTGGCCGAGCGGATGCTGTGGTCCAAAAGCAGGCTGTCGCGGCACATCTCACGGATGGAGCAGCGCGGCCTGGTCACCCGTGAGGAGTGCGAGAGCGACGGTCGCGGCGCCGTGATCGTGCTGACCGAGGAGGGAATGCGGGCCATCGAGGTGGCGGCTCCCGATCATGTGGAGTCGGTACGCCGCCACTTCATCGACCTGCTGACGCCGGAGCAGATCGAGGTTCTGGGGGCCGTCGCGGAGACCGTTCTGACCCACCTGGGCGAGAAAGGTGACTAGGACACCCAGATGGGGCTCCAGTCGGCCATTTCGTGGAAGCGGCGCAGTTCGGATATGCCGGATATGGTGCCGAGCCAGGCCGCGTACGGCGGGCGGTCGAATCCGCTCTGCACCATCGTCAACCGCGTCTTGCCGCCGGACTCCGCCAGCTCCCAGGTGCTGACCCCGACGCCGCCCCAGTCGACGGACAGCTTTCGCCCCGGCTCCAGCTCAACGATCTTCGCCGGGTTGGGGTCGTTCGCGAACCCGCCCATGGCGAAGCGGCCGCCGACGTGCGGCTCGATCTCGATCGGGAAGCCGAACCAGCGGGTCACCGACTCCGAGTCGATCATCGAGTCGAAGACCTTCTCCGCCGAAGCGGCGATCAGCACCTCCGCCCGCAGGTCGGAGGCGGTGAAGTCGGGCTTCGGGGTGAGCGGGCGGCCGTCGAAGTGCTCGGCCAGGTTCGCCAGCATGAGGCACCAGTACGTCTGGATCACGCCGCGGATCGTCGACTCGGCGAGCGCCTCCTGGAAGTCGAAGTGGGTCTGCGAGACGGACACGATGGTGGTCTCGGGGCTCTCCTCCTCCAGGCCGAACTCGACCGTGGTGTCCACGCCGTCCAGCAGCCAGGAGAAGCGCACCGTGTGGTCGTCGACGTGCAGGGGGCGCTGGTGCGGCGCGTCGCCTTCGGGGGTATAGCGACCCCAGAACCCGTAGCGGTCCGGCAGCTCCACCTCGGCGTGCTCGGCCAGCCAGAGCCGCATCGTCGCGGCGTCGGTCAGCGCGTGGTGCACCTCCTTCACCGGTGCCTGGACGCGGGCGCGGACGGTCATCGGCTCACTCATGTTCATCTCCCTTGGGGTAACAGGCGACGACGAGCTTGAAGGCGTCACCTTCCGCTCCGCCGTACCTCGTGAACAGGTCCTGCAGCATCCCCTGCAGCTCGTGCAGGAACTCCTGACGGTTCTCGGGGCGCACGTGGATCTCCCCCGACAGCCCGATCGACGGCAGCTCCGTCGCGGTCCTGTCGAGGCTCGCGATGTCGGCCTGAACCTCCTCCATGAGGTCCAGCAGGTAGCCCAGGCTCAGCTCGTCCTGCACCCTGCGCACGCCGATGCGGCCGACCAGGCGGGGTGACAGCCAGTACGCGCGAGCGCTGGCCTGGTAGATGCCCTCGTGGACACCGCGCACCTTCCGCTCCGACACCAGGTCGACCAGGCCGGCGTCCACCAGCCGTTTGACGTGGTAGTAGACGCGCTGTGGCGTCTGACCGAGCCGGGCCGCGACCTCGGTGCAGGTGCGCGGCTCGGCCAGTTGCCGCAACACCTCGACGCGCTGCGGCTTGAGCAGTGCCTCGGCCTGCTCGATCTGCTCCAGGTACAGGACATCTCTCATCGCAAAAACAATCCTTTACGTAAAACAGGATTTTGTCAATGGGGCGTGCTCGAAGGAGCACCGCCAATGGGGGTGGATCAGGGCCAGGAGCGAGATCAGGGCCAGGAGCGGGGTCAGGGCCAGGAACTGTCCTGGTCGGGGTCGCCGCCGTTCGACAGCAGGCGCAGGTCGGCTTCGACCATCGTCGCCACCAGCTCGTCGAACGGCATCGTCGGCTCCCAGCCGAGCTGCACCCGGGCCTTCTTCGGGTCCGCGCAGAGCAGGTCGACCTCGGCGGGCCGATGCAGGGCCTGGTCGGTGACGACGTACTGCTCCCAGTCGAGGGAGGCCGCCGCGAAGGCGGCCTCGACCAGCTCGCGGACCGACTTCATGCGCCCGGTGCCGATCACGTAGTCCTCGGGGGTGCCGGCCTGGAGCATGAGGTGCATGGCCCGTACGTAGTCGCCCGCGTAACCCCAGTCCCGCCTGGCCTCCAGGTTGCCGAGCCGGAGCTCGCTGTCGAGGCCGAGCTTGATACGCGCCACGCCGAGCGAGACCTTGCGGGTGACGAACTCGGCGCCCCGCCGGGGCGACTCGTGGTTGAACAGGATGCCGGAGACGGCGTACATGCCGTAGGACTCGCGGTAGTTCTGCGTGAGGAAGTGCCCGTACGCCTTGGCCACGCCGTACGGCGAGCGCGGGTGGAACGCGGTGCGCTCCGTCTGCGGCGTCTCGCTGACCTGGCCGAACATCTCAGAGGACGAAGCCTGATAAAAGCGGATCTGGCCGGAGGCGGCGCTGCCGCGCGACACGCCCGAGCACACCCGGATGGCCTCCAGCATGCGCAGCACGCCCATCCCGGTCACCTCGGCCGTGAGCTCCGCCTGCTCCCACGACATGGGCACGAACGAGATGGCGCCCAGGTTGTAGACCTCGTCGGGCTGAACCCGTTCCACGGCCGAGATCAGCGATCCCTGGTCGAGCAGGTCGCCGCGGACCACCTGGACATCGGTCAGCAGCTTGCGCAGCCGCGACACGCGCGGGTTGGCCTGACCTCGCGCCAGACCCCACACCTCGTACCCCTGACCGAGCAGGTACTCCGCCAAGTAGGAACCGTCCTGGCCGGTGATGCCGGTGATCAGAGCGCGCCTGGCCAAGGGGTCCTCCCACTATCACGACCGCGTCCGTTTGGACGGGAATGTACAGCTAAGCGCCTCGATACAGCACCAGAGCCCTCTAGAACACGTTCCACCGAACCGCGCTCGGTCATGCCAACATCGCAGTTCGCACGGCCTTTGGCGGCAGTTGTGAACAATTCCAGATGACCTACCGAATGGTAGCCTTCTCGGACTAAGGTCATCTTCACGGTACACGCCCATCTCTGGGGGCATACCGGGCTAGAAAGGGGTGTCCGTGAGCGACACGCTGCGGATCGCGCTGCTGTCCTACCGCAGCAAGCCGACCTGTGGTGGCCAGGGCGTCTACCTCCGCCACCTGAGTCGCGAGCTGGTCGCCCTGGGCCATCACGTCGAGGTGTTCTCCGGCCAGCCGTACCCGGAGCTGGACGAGGGCGTGATCCTGCAGAAGGTGCCGAGCCTCGACCTCTACCGCGACGAGGACCCGTTCAGGACGCCGAAGCTGCACGAATACCGCGACTGGATCGACTGGCTGGAAGTCGGCACCATGTGGACCGCCGGATTCCCCGAGCCGCTGACGTTCACGCTGCGGGCGCACCGCGCGCTGAAGAAGCGGGTGGGCGACTTCGACGTCGTCCAGGACAACCAGACGCTCGGCTACGGCCTGCTCGGCATCCAGAAGCTGTTCCCGGTGGTCGGCACGATCCACCACCCGATCAGCGTGGACCGGCGCATCGAGCTGGAGGCCGCCACCGGTGCCAAGAAGCTGACCATGCGCCGCTGGTACGCCTTCGTGAAGATGCAGGCCAAGGTCGCGCCCCGGCTGAGCCCGATCCTGACCGTCAGCGAGTCGTCGCTGGCCGACATCCACCGCGACTTCAACGTCCCGCAGGCGAACATGCGCCTGATCCCGCTCGGCGTCGACACCCGCTACTTCCACCCGCGCCCGGACAAGCCCCGGCGCAAGGGCTCGATCGTGGCGGTGGCCAGCGCCGACTCCCCCATGAAGGGCGTCGCCACGCTGCTGCGGGCGGTGGCCAAGCTGGCCACCGAGCGCGACGTCAACCTCACGGTGGTCAGCAAGCCGACCGCCGGCGGGCCCACCGAGCAGCTCGTACAGGAGCTGTCGCTGCAGGACCGGGTCCGCTTCGTGCACGGCATCTCCGACGACGAGCTGGGCGAGCTGATCGCCACCTCCGAGGTCTCCGTGGTGCCTTCGCTGTACGAGGGGTTCTCGCTGCCGGCCGTCGAGCACATGGCCTGCGCCACCCCGCTGGTCGCCAGCCGTACCGGGGCGCTGCCCGAGGTGGTGGGGGACGCCGCGATCCAGGTCGCGCCCGGCGACTCCGAGGAGCTGGCCGCGGTGCTGCGCCGCCTGCACGACTCGCCGGAGGAGCGCGAGCGGGTGGGCAAGGCCGGATACGACCGGGTCATGGAGCGTTACACCTGGCGCGTCGTCGCCCAGAGAACCGTCGAGGCGTATCGCGAGGCCATCGCGGCCCGCCGTACCCGCTGAGTACCCGCTGACCGAACTTCAAGGAGATCGATAAGTGCTGACGGTGGACTTCGCCCGGCTGCCGGTCGGGCCCGGCGTACGCGTGCTCGACCTGGGTTGCGGCGGCGGCCGGCACGCCTTCGAGGTGCTGCGCCGGGGCGCGGACGTGGTCGCCTTCGACATGGACCAGTCCGAGCTGGACAGCGTGGCGGCCATGTTCGTGGCGATGGACAAGGCGGGTGAGGTGCCGCCCGGCGCCGGCGGTGAGACCGTTCAGGGTACGGCGCTGGACATGCCGTTCGAGGAGGGTTCCTTCGACCGGGTCATCGCGGCCGAGGTGCTGGAGCACATCCCCGACGACATGGCCGCGATGCGGGAGATCTTCCGGGTGCTCAAGCCCGGCGGCACCGCCGCGATCACCGTGCCGAGCTTCCTGCCCGAGCGGATCTGCTGGGCGCTGGACGAGGACTATCACACGGCCCCCGGCGGACATGTCCGGATTTATACGTTGGCTGAGCTGTCGGCCAAGCTGAAGTCCACCGGCTTCGACATCGGCCCCCACCACCACGCCCACGGCCTGCACGCCCCGTACTGGTGGATCAAGTGCGCGGTCGGCGTCAACAACGACGACCACCCGCTCGCCAAGGCCTACCACGAGCTGCTGGTCTGGGACATCATGAAGCGCCCGCCGCTCACCCGGCTGGCCGAGAACCTGCTCAACCCGCTCATCGGCAAGAGCGTGGTGCTCTACGTGAGGAAGCCCGCCGCGTGATCTCACGCGAGGAGGTCGTACGGACGGCCTTGAGCATCTCGGCGATCCAGAGCGACGACGGCGGCGTGCCCTGGCCGGAAGGCCACGTCGACGCGTGGAACCACGTCGAGTGCCTGATGGCGATGACCGTGGCGGGCCTGCGCGACCCCGTGGCGCGCGGCTACGACTGGCTGGCCCGGCACCAGCGCGACGACGGCTCGTGGGCGATGAAGCTGGTCGAGGGCGTCGCCACCGAGCCGGGCGGTGAGTCGAACCACGCCGCCTACGTCGCGGTGGGCGTCTGGCACCATCACCTGGTGACGGGCGACCAGGAGGTCACCGAGCTCAGGTGGCCGATGGTCAAGCGGGCGCTCGACTACGTGGTGGGGCTCCAGACCGAACGCGGCGAGGTCGTCTGGGAGCGCGACGCGCGCGGCCAGGCCTCCTCGTACGCGCTGCTCACCGGCTGCTCGTCGATCCACCAGGGGCTGCGCTGCGGCGTTCTACTCGCCGACCACTTAGGCGACCCGCAGCCGCACTGGGAGCTGGCCGCCGACCGCCTGGCGCACGTCCTGGCCGCGCACCCGGAGGCGTTCGCCGACAAGAGCCGCTACTCCATGGACTGGTACTACCCCGTGCTCGGCGGCGCCGTCCGGGGCGCGGCCGCGGAGGAGCTGCTGGAGCGGGAGTGGGGCACGTTCGTGGTGCCGGGGCTGGGGATCCGGTGCGTGTCGGACCAGCCGTGGGTGACGGGGGCGGAGACGTGCGAGCTGGCGCTGGCCCTCGACGCGCTGGGCGACCGCGACCGGGCCGCCCGGCTGTTCGCCGACGTCCAGCACCTGCGCCATGAGGACGGCTCGTACTGGACGGGCTGGCAGTTCGTCAACCAGCGGCACTTCCCGCACGAGCGGAGCGGATACACGGCCGCGGCGGCGGTGCTCGCGGCGGACGCGTTGTCCGCCTTCTCCCCGGGCGCGGGGATCTTCCGCGACATCAGCGCCCCCTCCGTCTCCCCCGCCGACCCGCACCTGTGTGGTTGCACGCCCGCGCGCACGTGATCTTTCCCGGGTACGCAAGGGCTTTTGCGGGTTCTTTGCCGGGAAATGCGGAGCGGCGCCGCTGAACGCCTCAATGGGGTTACTAGCTTCGTGAGTGGCCGTACGAGGCGTCTTCGGGGGAAGCGTGGGCGACACGGGCACAACAGCGTTCTTGGAGCAGGACAGGACCGAGCCGACAGCGTTCTTGGCACAAGACAGGACCGAGCCGACGCTTTCGCCGGTTCGCGGGCTACGGAAGCTGCTGCTGAAGGAGCAGTCCGAGGCCGACCTGGCCCGGCGGAGGTTCCGGCTACGGCAGGGACATTCCCGGACGGCCGTCGAAGGGGCCGAGCGGTCATACCTTTTCGGGTACAACGCCGCTCTTTCCGATGAAGCCGACAGAATCGACGAGGTGGCTCCGGAGCAGCGGAGCTTCGCCTATGAGGGGGCCGGTGCCGCCTGCACCGTGCTCGACCTGCTCACCATGACTCGGGGCCGGCGCCTTCACGAGCTACTGGCCGGCCCCGCCCAACTCCACCCGTACGCCGTGCACCTCGGCGCCGGGCGCGGCTACGCGCTGCTGCGCCTGCGGCCCATGTGGGGCGTACGGCGAGCCCACCCGCTGTTCCGGTGGCTGGCCGTGGACGGGTTCGGGTTCCAGCGGAGCCTGACGCGGGCCGACCGGATGGTGGGCGAGCGGGCCATGCCCGACCTGCTCACCCGGAGCCACTGCGCGATCTTCGACCAGGGGCTGGGGCGGCTGCTCTGGTACCACGAGTGCGCCTCACCGGACGACGTGGCGGCCAGGATCGCCGCCTACCCCGCGGGCCGCCGGGCCGATCTGTGGAGCGGTGTCGGGTTCGCGGCGACGCACACGGGTGGCGCGAGCGCCGACGAGCTGTGGTGGCTGACCGACCACGCGGGGGCCGACGGGTTCCGGTCCCATCTGGCTCAGGGGAGCGCGTTCGCCGCCTCGGCCCGGCTCCAGGCGGGGGCGCTGCCGGACCACGTGGCGCAGGCCGCACCGATCCTGGCGGGGGCCGAGCCCGACGAGGCCGCCTGGTGGGCCGAGGGGGCGCTCATCGCGCTCGGCCACGACCCGCACACCCACGAGGACTTCCAGTCCTGGCGGGCCCACACCCGCAGAGCATGGACCCGCCGCCGGACGCGGCACTAAATGCCTGGCGCCACGCGTTCCAGGACGCGCAGCGAGCCCTCCACCGAGGTCTCGGTGAACGCGCCCGAGGCCAGCGCCCGCCGGTAGACCTGGTAGGGAGCCTGGCCGCCGTCGGCCGGGTCCGGATAGATGTCGTGGAAGACCAGCGCCCCTCCTGCCATGACGTGCGGCGCCCAGCCCTCGTAGTCGCGCGTCACCGGCTCCTCGGAATGGCCACCGTCGATGAACAGCAGCCCCAACGGCGTGTTCCAGAGCCGGGCCACCTGCTCGGAGTGGCCGACCACGGCGATCACCTCGTCCTCCAGCCCGGCGGCGGCGATCGTCTGACGGAAGGTCGGCAGCGAGTCCATCTTGCCGAACCGCGGATCGACCAGCGTCGGGTCATGGTGGGCCCAGCCGGGCTGGATCTCCTCCGAGCCGCGGTGGTGGTCCACGGTGATGACCACGGACCCGGCCAGCCGGGCCGCCGCCCCGAGGTAGACGGCCGACTTTCCGCAGTAGGTGCCGATCTCGCAGATGGGTCCGAGTTTGCCGTACTGGCAGGCCGCCTCGAACAGCGCCAGGCCCTCCTTCTCCGGCATGAAACCCTTGGCTTGCTTGGCTGCGAATCGCAGTTCAGGCGGCATCGTCATAGGGATGCACCCTAGTAGAACCGAACAACATTCCAGCGCCCCCTTGCCCGCCATTCTGCAACCTGTTCTACTTGGCAACGTGAATCAGCGCGCTCGCATCGCGATGTCCGGAGACGAGGTCACCGCCTTCCTCGAAGGGGCCCGCAAGCTCCAGCTCGCGACCATCAACCCCGACGGCACGCCGCATCTGGTGACCATGTTCTACGGCCTCGACGAGGGGCGGATCGCCTTCTGGAGCTACGCCAAGGCGCAGAAGGTCCGCAATCTGGAGCGCGACCCACGGGTGAGCTGCCTGATCGAGACCGGCGAGGACTACAACGAGTTGCGCGGCGTCCTGCTGTACGGCGAGGCCAAGCTCGTCGACGAGCCCGAGCAGGTCCTGGCCGTCGGCATGAAGATCACGCGCAGGATGACCCCGGACGTGCCGGACGAACTTTTGCAGCCATATGTCGAACAAACCGGGCGGAAACGGGTCGCTTACCTTGTCGAGCGCACCAAAGTGGTCTCATGGGATCACAGGAGGCTCACATGAGGGTCAAGGTAGATGAGATGGTGTGCGAGGCCAATGCGGTGTGCATGGGGCTCGCACCCGAGGTGTTCGACGTGGACGACGATGACCAGCTCCACATCCTGCTCCCGGAACCACCCCCCGAACTCCTGGACCGCGTCCGCCACGCAGTCCGGTCCTGCCCCAAAGCCGCTCTTTCCCTAGAGGAATAGCCGGAGGAGGAACTCCCCATGCGCGCCGCCCTTCTGCACGCCGTAGGCGACGACAAGCTGGACATCCGCGACGATGTCACCCTCACCCCTGTCGGCCCGACCGACGTACGGGTGCGGATCAAGGCTACGGGCGTCTGCCATTCGGACCTGTCGGCCATGTCCGGCGTGCTGCCGCAGCCCGTACCACTCGTCCCGGGTCACGAGGGCGCGGGCGAGGTGGTCGAGGTGGGCGAGCACGTCGACTCGGTCCAGCCGGGCGATCACGTGATCATCAACTGGCGCCCGTCCTGCCAGGCCTGCGAGCTGTGCCTGGGCGGCCAGCCGTACCTCTGCATGAAGTACGTGATCGAGTCCTTCACCAAGGGCAACTTCCGCTTCGGCGGCGACCAGACGGCGTACGGCATGGCCGGGTGCGGCACCTGGGCCGAGGAGATCGTCGTCCCCTGGCAGGGCGCGATCAAGGTCGACACGGACATCTCGTGGGAGGCGGCCGCGCTGATCGGCTGCGGCATCACCACCGGCGTGGGCGCCGCACTCAACACCGCCAAGGTACGCCCCGGCTCGACTGTCGCCGTCGTCGGTTGCGGCGGCGTCGGCCTGTCAGTCATCCAGGGCGCGCGCGTCTCCGGCGCCCGGACGATCCTGGCGATCGACCCGCTGGAGTCCAAGCACGAACTGGCCAAGAAGGTCGGCGCCACCCACGCCGTCACCCCCGAGCAGGTCCCCGAGGCGCTCAACGAGCTGACCGGGGGCGGCGGCTTCGACTACGGCTTCGAGGTGGTCGGCAAGGCGGCCACCATCCAGAGCGCGTGGCAGGTCACCCGCGCGGGCGGCGAGGTCATCGTGGTCGGCGCGGGCGCGGTGGACGACATGGTGTCGATCTCCGCGTTCAGCCTGCTGTTCGAGGGCAAGAACCTGCTGTCCAGCCTGTACGGCGAAGCCGACGTACGGCACGCCTTCCCCTACTTCGCCAAGCTCTACAAGGCCGGCCAGCTGGACCTGGAATCCATGATCAGCGCCCGGATCCGGCTGGGCGACCTGAACGACGCCGTGGCCGCGCTCAAGGGCGGCGAGGTGCTGCGCCAGATCGTCCTGATGGACTAGATCTCCTTCGTCCGTGAGCCACATCGGCCGGCCAGGTTCCGGCCGATGTGACCCGCGGGAGCGACCAGGTCATTCCGGAGGACGGCCCGATTTCACCCGCACCGCGGCCGCCAGCTCCCCCAGACGCCGCGCGTCGAGCTGACCGGCCCGGCTGGTCCTGGCGTATGTGGCGTATCTGGCGCCCGGCCGCACCAGTGTGACCTCGGTGTCCGTCCGTACGGCGGGCACCCCGCCGACCGTCGCGTTCGGCTTGGCCGCGTCGGCGGCCTGCTCGACTCCGACCTCCACCCACTCGCGCTCGTCGCCGTAGCGGAGCCCGACCCGGGTGGGGTCGTCCGGTTCCGGGTACGAGGCGACCGTTCCGGAGAGCTTTCCGGCCGGCCCGCCGTCCGCCAGGGTGAAGGGCACCTCGACGCGTTCTCCGGTGATCGGCAGCACGCTCTGCGCGACGCGGTGGGCTGTGTCCTTGTCCATTCGGGCTCCCTTGACGGACACGACACCCCACGCGCCCGGCGCCCACTCCCAGGCCACCTCCGTCGCTCCCGGCCTGAGCAGGGGCCGGGACGGCCAGTAGGCAGGCCGTCCGTTGATCGGCGGCGCTGCCTCGCCGTCGGGCCGCGACAGGGCGGCGAACGGGCTCTGGCCTCGTGGATACATCTCCACCAGCGCGTCCGCCGTGCCCGCCTTCGCGGGATCCGCCAGGCGCAGGCGCACCCGCTGGTGGTCGTACCCCGTCTCATAGGAGTCGGGAGTGAAGCCGCCCGCCGATCCCACCGTGAACATCCGGGTCAGCACGTCGAACCCGGCCGGCCGGCTGATCGGCTGGGGCTCCGGCGGCCGTGCCGTACGTCCCAGCGCGGTGCCTCCGACGATGACCGCGACCACCGCGCCCACGCCGGCCGCCGCGCTCATGACCCGGCGCGCCCTGATCCGGCGCCGCCCGGTGCGCATGGCGCGGGCCAGGTCGATCGTGCCGCTGCCCGGGGGCTCCGCCTCGCGCAGCGGGTCCAGCAGCCGCCTGCCGACCGGCTCAGATCCGCCCATCACGCGCCACCCCCTCCTCGACGAACATCCGATCCCCCAGCAGGCCGCGGAGCGTGGCGAGCCCGCGCGCCGACTGGCTCTTGACCGTCCCCGTTGAGCAACCGAGGATCTCCGCCACTTCCGCCACCGGCAGGTCGTACAGGAAGCGCAGCACGAGCACCGCCCGCTGGCGCGGCGGCACCTTGGCCAGCGCCGCGTGCACGACCGATCGGGTCTCCAGGTCCGGGGGCCCCGTGCTCCGCGTGCCCGGGAGCTCGTGTGCCATCCCGCCGAGACTGACCCTCGTCCACCAGCCGAGCCGCTGGTCGTTGAGAAAGCAGCGCACGAGCATCGCGTCCACGTAGCGGTTCAGGTCGGTGGCGGCCTTGGCGCGTTTCCAGTGGATGTAGAGCCTGGTGATGGTCATCTGGACCACGTCGTCGGCCCGGTGCGTGTCCTTGCACAGGTAGAAGGCGAGCCGCCGGAGTGACGCCAGTCGTGCGGTCACGTACTCGACGTACTCCTGTTCCTGAGCGGGCTGCATCGATCACCTCCTCGCCTTGTGTGACACGGCCGGGCAGGCGAAAGGTTGCAGCCTTATACGTCCCAGATCCACACGCCGCCCTCCTGGCGGCCGGGGCCGAGGAGGTCGGTCAGCGTTCGAAGGAGCTCGGCCTGCCGCTGGTGCGGGCCGAGGACCACGGCGTCGGCTCGCCAGTACGCGAGGTCCTCGCGGGCCTGGCGGCGTTCGGCCGCGCCGATGGACGGCACCTGGCCACTGTCGCGTACGTCACGCAGCAGGGAGGCGGTGGGACGGGGCGCGACGCCGTACACACCCTGCCGGTCAGGTCCGTAAGGGCCGACGAAGTAGCCCTCGGGCAGGGGGAAGCCCAGACCGGCGTCGATCTGCCAGCGCAGGGCGGTGGCATCGGCCGCGTCGGGCGGCGGCGCCGGCACCAACGCGCGGCCCTCGCGCACGTGCCGCCGCCAGAGGCCGGCGGTGAAGAACTCCGGGGTGGCCGGCCGGTCGGCCGCGACCAGCGGCTTGGGCACCAGTGGCACCAACGCCTCGGCCAGGGCCAGGCCGAGCAGCACCCGCGCGGGGGCACCGCGCCACGAGGCGGCGATCACCCGATCTGCGGCGACGGCCAGCAGTACGGCCATCGCCGGCACGCAGACAATCGCGAACCGCGACTCCAACACCGATTCGAACATCGGCAACCGCGACATCACCTCCCACGGCCCAGCAAGACCCGATTTTTCGCCATAAAAGATGATCTCCGGCCCGAGGGAGAACGTCGCCGCCACGACCACGACCGCTCCGAGCGGGATCACGACGGGGACGCGCCGCAGCCACACCACGAGGCCGATGACCAGGATGACCAGCGGCCAGCCGAAGAAGGCGTTCTGCTCGGTCGGGTTCAGCGAGAGCGACCCTGCCACGGTGGCGTCGCCCGCCAGCGAGCGTCCCGCGAACGACACCAGCGCGCGCACGTCGTTGCCCGCCGGCCCGTGGATCAGGCTCGCGTAGCTCTGCGGCCCGGTGAACTGGAACACCAGCGCGGGACCGGTCAGAGCCAGGCAGACCGTCGCCGCCACCGCCACGCCCACGACCACCGGCCGCGTCGGCGGGCGGACCGCGATCGCGTACGCGAGGCCGAAGACCGCCAGCCCGGTGGCGGCCAGCAGCAGCACCTCCTCCCCCAGGTAGATCTGGTACGCGATGAGCACCCCGAGGATCACGCCATCCCGCAGGATCCGCCGACGCCGGTGCAGCAGCACGAGCCGGTGGATGACGAGCGGGATCACGAACACCACGACGAAGTTCGGATGGGCGTTGGCATGCGAGACGATCGGCGGTGCGAACGCGCAGAACACGGCCCCGACCGCGGCGGCCGCGCGCGTGGCCACGAGCTGCCTGGACAGGAGCCAGTACCACGCGAAGGCGCTGCCCGCGAGCCCGCCGGTCAGCACCACTGCCCACGTGGCCGACGGCCCGAAGGCCAGCGTCAGCGGCGCCAGCGGGATCGACAGGCCCAGCATGACCGTGTTGGCCATGAGGTTCACGCCGAGCGGATGGTTCTGCAGCGTGGTGAACAGCGGCGACTCGCCGTTGACCAGGTTGTGCGCGGTGACGGAGAAGAACCACTCCCACTGGTTCTGGTCCTGCCCGCCCTCGATCAGGTAGCGGCGTCCCGGATCGGCCCAGAGCCGCGCGTAGACCAGCACGGCCAAGACGAGGAAGGCGGCGGCGCACCCGAGATCGGCGCGGCCCCGCCTGAGGTGCGGGATCATCGACGTCCGGCGAGCACTCGGCACAGCTCGATGAGCATCCGCAGGTAGTGGTGCGGGCGCAGCTTCGACCCCGGCTGGTGCGCCCAGCGGACCGGAACCTCCCTGACCACCCAGCCCCGCCGGGAGAAGGCACGCAGAATCTCCACGTCGAATCCCCAGCCGTCCACCCTGGCCCGGCCGAACGCCAGCCTGGCCTTCTCACCGTCGAACAGCTTGAACCCGCACTGGGTATCGGCCACACCGGGTACGGCGCTCGCCTGGATCAGCCGATTGCCCAGGGTGCCGAGCAGCCTTCTGACCACGTGCTGAGGCGTCTCCACCCGGGCGCCGGGGCAGGCGCGCGACCCGATCGCGGCATCGGCGCCCAGCGCCAGCGTGGCCCGCAGACCGGCCAACTCCTCGATGGGCGTGGCCAGGTCCGCATCGGTGAACAGCACCTGGCCTCCCCTGGAGGCGAGCACACCGTGGCGTACCGCGCACCCCTTGCCCCGGTTCGCGGGGTGGCGAAGAACACGGACGCCCGGCTCGTCCCGGGCGACCCGCCGGGCCAGCGCGGCCGTGCCATCCGTCGAGCCGTCGTCGACGACGATGAGCTCCCAGCGCAGCGACGTGCCGCGAAGGTAGCCGAGCACGGCCGTGAGCGTCGCGCCGAGCCTGCGTTCCTCGTTGTAGGCGGGAATGACCACCGACAGGTCGATGGCGACGGGCTGAGCCGCGACGACAGGCGCCCGATCGAGTGTTGTCTCGCTCATACCGTGGAGACAGGGCCGGACGTCGTCCAGGTTGCAGCGAAGGGCCGGCCGGCTTTCGTTACCAGGCGCCCGCCACCTGCTGGGTGGCGACGTTGAGGCGGTTGAAGACATTGGTCGTAGAGATCATCAGGAGCAGGGAGCTGAGCCCCTGCTCGTCGTAGTGCTTGGCGGCCTCGTCCCAGATCTCATCCGGAACCGGGTCCGCACGGTCGCTGAGCCGGGTGACGGCCTCGGCCAGCGCCAGGGCGGCGCGCTCGGCGTCGGTGAAGTAGGGGGCCTCCCGCCAGGCCGCCACCGCCCACAGCCGCTCGTCGCTCTCGCCCGCCTTCTTGGCGCTGCGCGAGCCCATGTCCACGCACACGCCGCAGCCGTTGATCTGGCTGGCCCGCAGGTGGACGAGCTCAAGCGTCGTGCCGGGCACGCCGCCCTGCTTGGACGCCTCGATGAGGGCCAGGATCGCCTTCATGGCGTCGGGGACGAGCTTCGCCGGGTTGGTCATCCGCGCTTGCATGATCGCGTTCCTCCAGGAGTCATATCGGCCGGCCGGGTTCGGGCCGTTACCCATATGACCCACCGAATCGGAGAAACGTGACCGTCCGGCACGAGGATGGGCGTGAATACGAATCACCGGAACGGCGAAATAGGCGTGTCCATGGTTCTTCTCCGAGGTTCCTCTCCGAAGGGCAGGCATGCCAGCTCCCCCTCCACCGTCGGCTCCACCGGCCGTCGAGACCGACGCCCAGCTCATCGAGGCGTCACTCCGCCGGCCCGAGCGGTTCGGCGCGCTGTTCGACCGGCACCACGAAGCCATCCACCGCTACGTACACCTGCGCCTCGGCGAGACAGCGGCGGACGACCTCGCCGCCGAGACGTTCCTGCGGGCCTTCCGCGGCCGAGCGCACTACAACCTCTCCCGCCCCGACGCTCGCGCCTGGCTGTACGGCATCGCCTCCAACCTGGTCGCCGGCCACCGGCGCGCCGAGGCCCGCAGATACCGCGCCCTGGCCAGGAGCGCCGAGGTCACAGACGTCGACGACCACGATGAGCGCGTGGTCCAGCGGATGTCCGCGCTCGTCATGCGGCCACACCTGGCCGCCGGGCTGGCCGCGCTGTCGCCCGGCGACCGGTCCGTACTGCTGCTGGTCGCCTGCGCCCAGCTCACCTATGAGGAGGTCGCCGAGGCGCTCGGCGTCCCGCGCGGCACGGTCGGCTCGCGGCTCAACCGGGCCCGACTGAAACTCCGTACCTTCATCGACATCGAGGAGCTGCAGTGACCAACGACTTGCAGGAGATCAAGGCACACCACGACGCACTGCCTGGCCCCTCCGCCACGGCCGTCACCATGGCGAAGGACCGGCTCACAGCCGAGGTGGCGGCGGAACGCGGACCACATATCCGCTCCGCGAAGCAGCGCCTCCTGCTCAGGGCGGTCGCGGTCGGTCTGGCGGCGACGGTCGGCGCGGTCGCCTTCCTGGTCGGCACTGACGGTGGCGAGACCCCGGCCAGTGCCGCAGAGCTGCTCCAGAAGGCGGCCACGACCGCCGATCGGGAACAACAGCCGCTGCCCGGCCAGTTCGTCTATGTCAGCCGCCAAGACCAGAGCTTCGTCGCCTACATGAGCCGCAGCCTCCGCTCGGACTACATCCAGGAGGTCGACCGCGCTGCCTGGATTCCCGCCGCCGACCCCGGCGGCGCACTGATCCGCTCCACCTACGGCGAGCGGCGCGCACTCACCGGCCGGCTCCCGACCGATCTGCCGACCCCGGGCACGGTCGAAGTCCAACGCTACGGGCGGTGTGCCGTGGGTGTGTTCCCGGCGACCAGTGCCGAGAACCTGCCCGCCGACCCCGACCAGTTGCTGGCCCGGGTCCGTGCGGACGCCGAGGCCGCGGTCCGGAACGAACGGCCCGACCCCCGCACCGCACCCCTCAGCGAGGAGCAGATCCGGCAGTCCATCGAGAGCACTGTGGCAGCCCGCCTCGCCCTCCTGGCCGAGAACCCCTTCCCCGGCCCCGGCCTGCGCGCGGCGGTGCTCGGTGCGCTGTCCAAGATGCCCACCGCCACCATGCGCACCGATCTCACCGACCCGGCAGGACGGCAGGGCGTGGGCGCCTCGATCAGATATCAAGGGCTGGAAGGGTGGGAGCGCACCGAGTTGATCTTCGAGCCCGGCACCTACCGCTTCCTCGGCTGGCGGAAACTGATCGAGCCGCCGGGGGGTGGCCCGGAGGTGCTGCGTTACGCCACCGCGGTGCTGGAGACGAAGGTCGTCGACGCGATGCCGAAGATCCCGGCGGGCGCGTCCGAAGCGATGACCTGCTAGCCACCGGCTGGCGCCGCGGGGTTCAACGCCTTGGGCGCCGCGTGGACGACCCCAGTTCGCCCACGCCACCCCATTCGCTACATCCCGAAATTAGCGACAATCGGCCATTTCTCGCAATTATAGCGAGTCATCAATCCCCAGGTTAGGGGATATCTGGCTTTCCTCAGGGCGTTTTACCGTGGAGCGACCAGGCAGCCCGAACCCCAAAAAGAAAACCGGCCTGCCAAAAACCGCATAACCACGAATATCCGCAGCCCACCAAACCACAAGGAGTACGACAATGTCGAAGTTGTACGCATCATGGGAACACGGATTCACCGCGGTGGCCGAGAACCCCAACACGCGCGCACTGCGTCAGGGATTCGGCGTGACCTTCTCGCTGCCGGCGAACGGAGGCGACTGGATCCACCTGGCCATTCCCACCCCCGTCATCGTCGAAGACCGCCGGGCCACCCTGGACAGGGTGCTGATCCTCTTCCACGCACGGGAGACCAGCGCACTCCTCAGTGTGCACGTCTGGGACGGCCCGGACCGCATCCTGGTCAGAGACGGCCTCAGGATCGAAGGTGATCACTCGCACGGCCTGAACGAGGACAACATCTTCCCCGTGGGCCGGGACGGCATCAACTGGGGGTGCGGGATCTCGATGTTCTTCACCGCCGGTCAGATCGACAGCCACGTCTTCATCGCCGGCTTCGGCGGGGACTTCAAGCACAACATCTGACTGGGCGGGTGGGAAAGTCGAGACCCGCTCTGCAACAGGCCGAAGGGTGCCGGACACTAACCAAGGTGTCCGGCACCTTTCGGCAAGGAGACTCTGTGACACACCGAGATCGCTTCGAAGCGGTCTATGACGCGTACTATCCGGCGATACATCAGTACGCCGCCCGCCGTACCAGCTCCCCCGACGACACCGCCGACGTCATCTCCGAGACGTTCCTCACCGCCTGGCGGCGCATCGGCGACGTGCCCGAGGGCGAGCGGGCACTGCTCTGGTTATACGGAGTGGCCCGCCGCGTACTGGCCAACCAGCAACGCGGCGCGTCCCGCAGGGCCGGGCTCGCCGAGCGGCTCCGCCACGAGCTGGCCGCCGACCGGCCGGTCAGACCGGTCGATCTGGAGTACGTACGCGCCGCCTTCGACGAGTTGCCCGAGCGTGACCGCGAGGTCATGGCGCTGGCCCACTGGGAGGGTCTGAGCAGCGAGCAGATCGCCAAGGTTTTGGGATGTACGGCCGTCGCCGCCCGGACCCGGCTGCACCGGGCGCGCAAGCGGCTGGCGGCGGCGCTGGAGCGGCCGACGTCCTCGACGATCGCGATGGGGGAAGCATGAGTGACATCGACAACCTGATGAGGGCCATCGACCCGACCCCGCACGCGCCGGAACAGGGGCCCGGCGCGCGCGAGCTACGTGCGGCGATCATGGCGACACCGGCTCCAGACCGCCGATGGTCCTGGCTTCCGCGAAGGGGAACTTTCGGACTCCGCTGGCCTGTCCTGGCATCGGCGGTCACCGCCGCGGCCGTGGCCGTGGCGATCGGCGTCGGCCTGCCGGCCGGCGGTCCGGCGACCGAGTTCGCCAACGCGGCCGTCTCCATCAAGCGGGCCGAGGACTCTTTCAGCGTCACCATCACCGACCCGGCGGCCGACCGCCGGCGCTTCGAGGAGGCGTTTCGGGCGGTCGGGCTGAACGTCACGGTGAAGGTCGTCCCGGTGGCACCGGACGAGGTCGGCAAGCTGCTCGGCCCAATCGTTCCGGAGGGCTTCAAATGGCACGGAAGCATTGGGGTGCAGGGCGTGACACCTTGCGCGTCGGTGTTCTGCGGCAAGGTCTGGATGCCCTCGGACTTCCCCGGACGCGTCGTCTTCGGGGTCGGCCGCCCCGCCAATCCGGGCGAACCCTATGCCGAGGACGCCGCCTTCGATCCCGAGGGAGAGGAGGCCATGGACGGCTACACGGCTCACGGCAAGACGGTCGCGGCCGCGCGCGCCGAGGCGCGCCGCCGTGGATTGAAGATCGGCTACCGCCTGGTGTGGAGCTACCCTGACGGCGGCTTCTCCGACCAGCCCGTCCCCGCGGACCGGATCAAGGACGACTGGACCGTGAGCGGATCCCGCGACCACAGCTCCGACACCGTCGACCTCTATGTCCTGCCCGGTCCCGGCGCCGGTCCCGCCCCCGACCCGCTGAAGGTCAGGACGCCTCAGTGGTACGACGACTCCACCGGCTGAGGCCGCGACAGCGCCCTGTCACATTTCCCGTGGTTAGAACGTCTTATAGGTAGCCGCCCAGAAGTCCAGACGTTCGCGCAGGGGAGATGAATCCTGTTGGTGTCCATCCCGGAAGTCCCATACACCGACCCCAACAGCTGGCGGATCGCCATGGAAGCCAGTGCGGCGAGCCTGTCGATGAGCACCCTGAACGGTCCGCGACTCCTCGACGAACTGCCGTGGTTCCAGGGCTCCTTCCGGCTGACCCCGGCCGGGCTGCCGGCGGGATTCACCCTGCGACTGCCCCTGCCCACCCGCCCGGCGTGGCTACGGGAGGAGGAGACGGCCGAACTGCTGTGGGAGTCGGTGAGCCTCGAAGCCGCCGGGATCCCGAACCAGTTCAGCGGGCGGACCCGGCTGCGGCTCGGCCGACGGGAGACGTTCACGAGCGTGTCCGCTCTGTGCGCCAAGATTCCCGTCGGTCGTTCCGGCCGCCCCTACCTGAAGATCGTC
Source organism: Nonomuraea sp. CA-143628 (assembly GCF_050942315.1). Classification (NCBI taxonomy): domain Bacteria; kingdom Bacillati; phylum Actinomycetota; class Actinomycetes; order Streptosporangiales; family Streptosporangiaceae; genus Nonomuraea; species Nonomuraea sp. CA-143628. The sequence goes on along the minus strand of NZ_CP192072.1, from coordinate 2,169,205 downwards.
CTGGAGACGGCGTTCGCGTCGTTGAGCCTGCGCTGGCCGCGCGAGGCACGGCTGCGGCTGCGTCCGGTGACGCTCAAGTTGTTCAGCGAGATCCGCCCCCTCTGCTGATCCCGGGCCCATCCGTCACTCGGCCGCCTTCGGGCGGTACGAGGCGATGATCACGCCGCTCTTCATGACCTTGGTGTCGACTAGCACGAACGACGCCTTAAAGTCCTTGAGCGGCGTCGTCACGCTCTCGGCACCTTCCAGGACAGGGTGGATCCAGAACCGGACCTCGTCCAGCAGACCCGCCTCGATGAGCTGAGTGGTGACGGAGCCGAAGCCGTACTGCAGGATGTCCTTGCCGTCCCGGGCCTTGAGCTTGGTGACCTCCTCGATCAGGTCGCCCTGCAGCACCTCGGTGTTCTTCCAGGTGGGGTCGGTCAGGGTGGTCGAGGCGACGTACTTCTTGACGTTGTTGAAGTAGGCGGCGCCGGTGGTCGGGTCGCTCTCGTCACGGTTCGGCCAGGCGGCGGACATGCCGTCGTACGTGGCACGGCCCATCAGCAGCGCGTCGGCGCCATTCGTCTGCTCACCGGCGAATGCGGCGGCCTCGTCGTCGAAGTAGGGCATCGTCCACATCGGGTTCTCGATGACGCCGTCGAGAGTGATGTAGGTCGAGTTGACGATCTTGCGCATCGGGATCTCCTTGGTGGCGGAGTGCTTCTTGGCGACACTCACACCATCTCAGGCCCCGCTTATGGTTCTCTTAAGATGCCCTGTCAGCGATATGGAGATGGAATAGATTCAGGCCGTCTTCCATACTGAACAGACATTGTTTCCCGCCGAGTAGGAATGGCACCACCTGACAGCGTTGACATTGGCCCCCAAACCGCCGCTCACACAAAGCCCGACCGTATTGGGGCGTCATAACGTACGAGCTCTTCGCCAGGACCGGACGGGTTGCGGTACCTCACAGTGGCCCAGGCGCCGATACCAGGACCAGGCCCGATCTGCCTACAGACCTCAAGTACGGTGTGGTTGCTCTTGAGATTGAAGAAACCGACCTCATCTCCGAACCTAAAGTCGTGCGCTTGTGCCGGGGAGGCGGTCATGGCCAACGCCAACGCCGTTGTCGCGATGACCGCCGGTGCCATCCACATGTTCTTCGTACGCATGGTCTTCTCCGTCTTCTGTTGGCCGAGCCGGGTTGGCTGATATTCCTTCTAGCGCAACCCGATCCTCGCCCCGTCAAGACGGACATAGCCAGGACATCTGCCGGACATTGACCTCGATGCGTCAAGGCTTGTTTGCCGTCCCGGCTGAATACCCGAAGCTAATGAATCAGCGTACGGTCGTCGCCCGCCCGCTCCACCTCTCCGTTCCCGTGACCGTCGTCGAGGGGGACCTTCTCGCCCCCGTACGCCTTCGACATCCGAGCGCGCAGTCTGCCCAGTGGGCCGCGCATGCCCTTCGGCGGGATGCCCGCGCTGTCGGGCTCGGCGGCCGGCAATATCGGCACCAGCTCCTTGCCCCGCACGTGCGCCTCGATGTCGTCCGCCGCCGGCACATGGGCCTCGACGAACCCGCCGTTGGGCAACCGCTTGATCACACCCGACTCGACACCGTGGGAGATGACGCCCGAGTCGTAGCGCTGGAGCCCCAGACAGATCCGGTACGTGATCACATACGCCAGCACAGGCGCCACGAAGATCAGCACCCTGCCCGCATATGTCGTCGCATTAAGGCTGATGTGGAAATAGGCGGAGATCTCATCGTTGGCACCGAAGAGCCAGAGCACGCCGTAGAACACGACGGTCGTCATGCCGATCGCCGTGCGGTGCGGGTTGTTGCGTGGGCGGTCGGCGAAGTTGTGCTCGCGCTTGTCGCCCGTCACCCACTGCTCCAGGAACGGATACAACGCCAGACCCGTCAAGACGATACCCAGCGGCGCCAGCGCCGGGATGATGACGTTGAGCGGCACCGTGCCCGCGTGAGACGTACCGAACAAGTTGATCTCCCACGGAGGCATGATGCGCAACGCGCCTTCGAGGAAGCCCATGTAGAAGTCGGGCTGCGAACCCGCCGATACATCGGCGGGCGTGTAGGGCCCGAACAGCCAGATCGGGTTGATCTGGGCGAAGGTCGCCAGCCCCGCGATCACCCCGAACGTGAACAGGACGTACGCGCCCGCCTTGGCCATGAACGCCGGATAGAACGGCGCACCCACCACGTTCCGGTTCGTCTGAGTCTTACCGGCCATCTGGGTGTGCTTCTGCATCCACATGAGCACCAGGTGAGCGGTGACCAGCGCCAGGATGATGCCCGGGATCAGCAGGATGTGCAGCGAATAGAACCGGGAGATGACATCTCCGCCCGGATACTCTCCCCCGAACAGGAAGAACGTCGCGTACGTACCGACCAGTGGCAGTGAGACCAGCACACCCTCAGTGATCCGCAGACCGGCGCCGGACAGCAGGTCGTCGGGCAGCGAATATCCGGTCAGCCCTTCAAGCAGCGCCAGCGCCAGCAGCAGCACACCGATCACATGGTTGAGCTCGCGCGGCTTGCGGTAGGCGCCGGTGAAGAACACCCGCAGCGCGTGCACGATGGTGCTCGCCACGAAGAGCAGCGCCGCCCAGTGATGCATCTGCCTGACCAGGAGACCACCCCGGACATCGAAGCTGAGCTCCAGCGACGACGCGTAGGCCTGGGACATCATGACGCCTTTGAGCGGGGCGTACGACCCGTCGTAGGCGATCTCCGCCATGCTGGGCTTGAACCAGAATGTCAGGAACGTTCCGGTCAGCAGCAGGAAGATGAACGCATACAAAGCGATCTCCCCCAGCAGGAACGTCCAGTGGTCGGGGAAGATCTTGCGCATGTTGCGCTTGATGAAGTTGGCCGTGCTGAGGCGCTCGTCGAGCCAGTTCGAGGGGCCGGAGATGGCCTTCGGGATGGTCTTGAGCTCGTTCATCCGTGATCTCCGCTCACGCCGACCTCCGCGTCAGGCACTGTGGGCATGTCGCTCCCCGTTCTCGTGGACACCTCGCTACATAGACGTCACAGGGGTCGGAAATGTGACATGTCCTCCCACGCTGGGCACCGCAGGCATGACAAAGGGGCCCGGTACGCTGCCGGGCCCCCTACTTGAGGTGGCTAGAAGTCGAACTCTCCTCGCTTGGCGCCGTCCATGAACGCCGCCCACACCGACGCACTCACCACGAAGGGCTGCAGGTCAGGCCGCTCGGTGTCGCGGATGCCCACACGACCGGCCGAGAGCGGGGCAACCTCCAGGCAGTCTCCGTTGTCACCCGAGTATGAGGACTTCCGCCAGTCAGCAGTCTTGAGTTCCTCGCTCAGCTTCAGGTCCATTCCTGTTCCAACCTCTCTTCGATCCTCTTGACAGACAGGCTTTGGGGAAGGGCTTCCGCGCGGCACATCTGATACCGCAGGCCAAGGACCTCGATCTCGGCCGCTCTGTCCCACACCTTCCCCGAAACCGGGCTATCCACGAAGGCAGCTCTTGGCCCACCCGTCGTATGCGCGATCACGAAACCTCCGAGCAGCCCAGCCGTGACGCGGGCACTGAGCGGGAGGATCTGGATCGTGATACACGGACTATGAGCGGCCTCGACGAGGTACGCCAGTTGGTCGCGGGTGATACTTTCGCTCCCGATCGGACGATAGAGGATCGACTCATCGAGAACCGCCCAGAGCGTGGGCGGATTATCTCCGGCGAAGATGCCCTTCCGCGCCATCCGCGACTTGACCGCCTCCTCAACCTGGGCAGCGGTGACGCCCGGCTTTCCCTCCACGATGGCGCGGGTGTAGTCCTGCGTTTGCAGGAGACCAGGAACGATGGTCGGCGCCCAGGTCCAGAGTTCGCGAGCGGTCGCCTCGATGTCGAGCCAGGGGGCGAGCGTCTTGAAGATGGACTCCCGCTTGCCGACCGGCAGGAAGTCGACCAGGCGGCCCGGCTCCAGCCCCAGTCTTTCCTCGCAGCGCTTGGCGAGCACCTCGGTCGGTGTGCGTACGGCTCGTTCGACGGAACCGACCTGGTTGGCGGAGAAACCGATCTTGTGGCCGAGTTGCCCTTGGGTCAGTCCCGCTTCGAGACGAAGCTGACGTAGTTCGTACCCAAAACGGGCCTCCGCGCTGGCGTCTGGATTCAACTCTTTGGCAGGACGCATCGGGGGCTACTCCTGGTCTGATCCCACAGGATCACACAACATTTCCCACCGAGGGACTCATATTCGTGTGGCACGAGCCCTTACGGTCATCCCAAAAATTACCTGCCGGATGGCACGCTTACCAGTACTTCGGGCCAACAATTCCCCGCGCGACACACGAATTCTCGAGATCGCATCTTATAACGGCACATAAATTCGGACGAGTCAGGTGATTTGCATGCTAATGCGAGCAGAAGATGTAATTCTCCTCGGAGCAACCAGGCTGCGGCGCGGCCGCATGGCACCGAAACAGGCGCGCGCGGCTGTCGCCTGGTGGCTCGCGGACGATCACCGGACGGTTCCCGACGTGCAGCAGGTGGTGTCTGAGCTGGTCGCGAACGCCTGCGAGCACGTGGAAGGAGGCCCGGACCGCGAGTGGGTCACGGTGAGCGTGGGACGCGGAGACGGCTTCTTTCGCGTTGAGGTAACCGATCCGGGCGCATTTGGAGCTGAGCCGCATATAGCCGAGCCCGCTCCCGAGGCCGAATCCGGGCGCGGTATTCGCATTGTCGCCGATCTGTCCAACGGATGCTGGGGGACATTTGTCACCGCAGCCGAGCACCGCATGGTGTGGGCCCATGTGAAAACCAGATAGTCGGGCCGAATATTGTATCGATGTAGGTCGGCGGACCGTTCCAAAAACGCGACAGGAAAGGGCCCTCAGCGGATACCACGCGCCGTCTTCGGTTCGGGCCACCAAGCTGCTTCTGAGATCGGAGTCGCCGGTGAGCCGGTAAGCCGGGGGACGACGTCGGTGACCATGGAAACCTCGCCTTTCTCGATCGCCTGGAACCACGAGATCCAGGTCTCGATCTGCTCTCCGCTGATGCCCAGTCGCCATCGCCGCGCGAAGGCTTCCTCAAGGGTCTCGGTTTCGAAGCGGTAGGGCCGACCGGTGGCCGCGGCGATCCGGGTGACCGCTTCGTCGAGGGTCAAGGCCTCGGGCCCAGTGATCTCAAGGGTCGCGCCGTCGTGCTCGGAGCGGGGACCCTCGTCGAGCGCGACGGCCGTGATCACGTCGGCGATGTCCTCGTGGGTGACGAACGCGGCCCGGCCGGTGCTCGCGGGGCCGCTCACGACGAATTCCTCGTTGGCGAGGGCGGCCGGCGTCGACGCGTAGAAGCCCGCCCGGAGCACCGTGTGGCGGATCCCGGCCCCTGCCAGGAACTGTTCGGTCAGCCACTGGTCGCGGGCGTTGACATAGGTGGCGGTGGGCGCCGCGCCGACGAGGGACACATACAGGACCCGGTCCACGCCGACCGCGATCGCGGCCTCGACCGCGGTGGCGTGTTCCTCCAGCCGACGCCCCGTACGGTGTCCGGAGACCAGGATGAGGGTCGACGCGCCTTCGAGCGCCCCGCGCATGTCCGAGGCGTCGGCGTAGGCGGCTGGACCGCGCCGCTGAGCGCCCGGCAGTTCGGGTAGACGGTCGGGGCTGCGTCCGAGGAGGAGTTGGGGGACGCCACGGTCGGCGAGTCGGGCCGCGATCCGGCTGCCCAGCGCCCCGGTCACCCCGGTGACCGCCACCGTGACGTGGTTCCCCTTAGACATGAGCTTCCCTCCGTCCGGGGCCACTGTCGATCGCGGAACCCCCTGTTTCCGATCGCATACCTTGTAAGTCGATCACAGGCGAAGGCGCGTCGCAAGCATGTCGAGCGCCGCTCGCAAGGCTCCGACCTGCCGAAATGGTGACCGAAACGGGCGTGGACCCGGCTCTTCTCGCCAATGATTACCGTGGCCCGGGAGCTTGGGCCGATGATGGTTTCCGGCTCCGGTGGAATCTCCACAATGGTCGCCACAGCAGCGGATCCTGCACAGTGCCGAGCTGTGCATGTAAAATGAAGGCATGCCTAGGAACATGCAGATCCGCGATGTTCCCGACGACATCGCCGACGCGATCGCAGCCAGAGCCCGTGCCAAGGGGCAGTCCGCGCAGGCCTACATGCTGAGCCTCCTGGCAGCGGATGCACGCCGTTCTCACAACATCGAGCTGATCGCCCGGTTCGAGGGGCGTGACGACGGCATGAACAGCGCTCCTGGGCAGGCCGCGGAACTCGTTCACCAGGCACGAAACGAGCGGGACGAGCAACTCGCAGATACCACTGGAGACTGCCCGTGCTCGTGATCGATGCCTCCGTCATGATCAATGCGCTGGCCGACGACGGAGAGGCTGGCCGGGCCGCACGCAAGGCCATCATGACCGATCCCGCCTGGATCGCGCCTGCCCACATGCCCAGCGAAGTCGCCCACGTCGTCTCCCGCCTCGTCAGACAAGAACTGATCACACAGACGCGCGGATGGAGCGCCTTCGAGGCGCTCACCCGGGCCGAGATCGAGTTGGCGGACATCCGGCCTCTCCTGCCTCGCATCTGGGAATTGCGTGGCAACATCAAGGCTTACGATGCCGCCTACGTGGCGCTGGCCGAGGCTGAAGGTTGCACCCTGATCACCGGTGATGCGAAGCTCGCCAACCTGCCGGTGGGGATCGGCTGCGACATTCGCCTGGTCTAACCCCCCGATTCTCCGCAGGTGAAAGGCTCTCATCCCGGCCTCGAGGAGAGGGCCTTCTGCTTTATACATGCGGGTCACCTTGCCGCCGCGCGCGCGTTACTCGATGGCAAGCCGGGATTCGGGCCTCAATAGCCGACCCTCCAGCCAGGCAAGGCAGGGGTGCGCGAGAGGCGGGAGCCGCTCGCCGGGGCAGAGCCCCAAGGAAACACGCCTGAGCGCCATGGCGATCGGGATCATCCGCGCCCCGGCGTCCAGCGCGCTGTCACCGCGAATGGGCGTCCGCGTTCACGTGGCTTACGGCGCCGTCAGAGGGTGATGCGCCAATGGTGGCCGGCATGCGCACGCCCCGGCGACCGCCACCGCCCGTCTCGTGGAGGCGGTCGCCAGAGCGACATCAGGGGCAATCGAGCAGATCAGGGATAGTACGCGGCCAGCTTGGCCTTGATCTTGGCGATGGTGCCGTCGAAGGGCATGAGCTGCGGGTCGCCGTGCCGGTAGTCGAGGAGCTGGACGGCGTACACGGCGCGGCCCTGGCGGACCACGGCGACCCAGAAGTGCTGCAGCACGGTGGAGTACGGGTTGGCGGCGGAGGTGACGCGCAGGACATCCACGCCGTCCGCCTCACCAACCTTGGTGATGTCATACACCGCCGTGCCGGTCTCGGCCGGGGGGTTGCGGTCGACGCAGGTGGCCAGGTCGGCCCGCCATTGCCGCTCGAAGGCCGCCGCGTCGTCCGGGCTGGAGAAGACCCAGACGTCGTTGTAGGAGTGGAACCACGTCGGCGTGGAGAACCTGGCGCTGATGCCCGCGATCGCACCGGTGCCGCGGCCGTACTGCCAGCAGCTCGGGCCGGCGACGTCGGGCTCGGCGTAGGGGTCGACCCACGGGTCCCCATACGACTCGCTGACCGGGGGCTGGTCCGCCTTGGTCAGCAGCACCCCACGGTCGATTCCGACCTGGGTCGCGGCGGCGCGGGTAGTGGCGGCTGATGCGACGGAGGCAGTCGCGGGGAGGGCGGCGAGGAGCATCGCTGAGACGACAGTGGCACCGCTCAGAGCGGCCCGGGCTGCGGCTAAGTGCATGAGGTTTCCTCTCTCCAGAGCTTGACTCCACTGATCATCTGGCGTCACATGGGGCGGTCATACAAATTCGAACAATCGTGATCGAAGCGCAATAGAGATCACGAGAGCCCGTGCGGGACTTGGCCCAGGACTCCCGAAACCGCGTTGACGCCGGGTCAGGACTGACCACGGCGTCCGATCCCACGAAACACCGATCGCCATAGATGTCGGCGCCGCTTGCTAACGTGCCGCATGCGCCGGTGATGATCCCGCACGAGCACCCCCGGCAGTTCCTCATTGCCTGATCAGAGAGGGTGTGGCCCCAGTGGATGACGGTGAGAAGAACACGCTGTTGATGTTCCTGGAGGCGCAGCGCGCCAGTATTCTCGCGATCGTGGACGGCCTCGACGCCGACGCCTTGTCCACCGCGGTCCTGCCCTCGGGATGGACGGTGCTGGGCCTCGTGGAGCACCTCGGCTACGCCGAGCGGCACTGGTTCCAGGAGATCGCCACTGGCTACGCCGAGCCGCTGGACTGGCCCGACGACGACCACCTGCCACTGACCACACCGCGGCCACCGTCTGTGGTCTTCGCGTTCTACCGGGACCAGTGCGAGCGGTCCAACGCGGTCCTTGCCGCTACTCCGCTCTCGACGCCCCCGCAAGGACGTCACCCCGGCCCGCTCGGGGACGAGATCACCGACCTGCGGCGAATCGTCCTGCACATGATCGAGGAGACCGCACGCCATGCGGGCCACCTCGACGCCGCACGCGAGTTACTCGATGGAAAGACGGGACTCGGGCCTCGATAGCCCTCCTCCTCGACCGGCACTGAACGAGGCTGACGACGGGGCCGCGCAGCCCGGTGATGCGGGCAGTGGGAGGTGCCGCGCAGGCGAACGCCCCTCACTCCCCGCTCAATCATCAACGATGGGAAGACTAATGAGGGTCCAGCAAGCGGCATTAGTGTTGGCTGTACTTTTTCCATTAATGCCATAAGTGGCCGCTCGACGTGTGACGTTTCGCATGGACCGGCAGTTGCCCGGCCAAAAGCTAACGCGACCACCGACATGGTAGTGCGCGCATATCTTGCCGAAATTTCTGCCCGCGACGAACTGGAACGCACCGCCCATTGGTCAGCCTGGCGACGCCAGCACCGAGCCCGCGCCCGCTGGTTCCACCAACAAATCTGCCTGGCCACCGCATACAAGCAGCTCAGCTAACAAATGGAGGCCACCGCACTAGGTCGGCCTACTCACCGATCGGCGTGAGGATCAAGCGGGCGTTGTCCCTCGATGGACGGGTCATCGCGTATCGGGCCGCCTGGCCGCTATGGCCATCCGGGCGGCGAAAAGCGGTAAACCGCTGCGCCAACATAGCCAGGATGAGGAGCCCGGTCATGGTGGCCATGTCCTCACCGATACATTTCCGCTTTCCCTCGCCGAACGGCAGATAAGCCGCTCGTTGCTCGTGGTCGAGCCTGCCGGCGAATCGGCCGGAGTCGAAGCCCGCCGGGCCGGGCCATCGGGCTGGATCGCGGTGCGTCGCATAGGGGGCGATGATGATCTGGTCGCCCACGGCGAGCCGGTGCTTACCAAGTTGAGTCTCCGCCTTGACGTTGCGGAAAAACATGGGGAACGCGGGATGCAGACGCAGCGACTCCTGCAGCAGAGCCTGCACGATGACGAGCCGCGGAAGGTCCTCCAGGGTAGGGGTGCGGTCCGCGCAGACATTGACCACCTCGGTCCGTAGCCGGTCCAACTGATCCCCTCGCTCGGCCATCAGGACGCACGCCCACGACAGCACGGTTGCCGTGGAGTCGAATCCCGCCATCAACAGCGTGAAGACCTGGTCTCGTACCTGCCGGTCGCTCAGGCGGTGACCGGTCTGCGGATCGGTGGCGGTCATCAGCTGCCCGAGCAGGTCCCCGGTCTCGGTGCCCTGATCCCGGCGCGAGGAGATGATTGACCTAACTCTGCCATCCAGCGCCGCGATGGCCTTTCGATAGCCGCTCGCCCCAGGTGCCCAGTGCGGGAGGAAGATTCGCCCCGCCATGCCGTCGAAGACCGGCAGGGCGAGCTGCGTGAGCTCGGCCGTATCGACTGCGTTCCCCAGCGCATGCCGCATCAACACCTCGACACTCAGCAGCTTCAGCTCGCTGAAGAGCTCTATCGGACCGCGCAGATCCCATGTGTCCATTCGGCTCCGCCAAGCATCGGCCGTCAACTCCATTACGGTGCGCAGTTCGGCTCGGCGAAAGGCGGGATTCATGATCTGGCGCAGCAGGCGCCAGGTCGCCTCATCGTTCACCGTGAATAGTCCGTCCTCGCCCAGGGCATCGGCGATGATCCGATAGATGGGCCCGCCCTTGTCGAACTGTGTCGCGTCGGTGACCAGGATTCGATGCAGGCACTCGGGATCGCTCACTACCCAAAACTTCCGGCGCCCCGGGATCGGCAGCCGGGCAACTCCTTCGTGTGTGAGCGCCAGCCGGGTACACAGCACGACCGGGTCTCGGCGTAGCAGCGCCGCGACCACCTCGGGCAGGGACGGCTTCGTGGACATGCGCTGTCTCCTAGCACTCCAGGGGGAGGGCCCCAGCGACACTTCGCGATCTTGCTGTTGAGGCCACACGAGTACGGCCATCGCGTGATCATCAGTGAGTTCGAGCGCCTGCTCGAACTCGAGACGCTCGTGACGTGCCCGCGGGCGACAGCGTAGGGCCTGAAGACTGACCGGTCACCTTCGAGGAACTGATGGGCCGGATCGCGGACCGGTTCTGCCGGGTGGAACCGCGCCGTACCGCCCGCGCCTATCTGACCGGGCTGCTGCCCGACCGCGAGATCGGCGTAGGTCTCGCCCTCGCGTAGATCGACCGACACCAGCAGGGCCTGCTGGGCGGAGTTGGGCTGCCACCAGATCGGCCCGATCGCCAAACGGTGGCGCCAGCTTGGATTGTGGTGATCAACCCGCCTACCAGGAGCTCATGCTTCCCGCCATGAATGTGATGGCTGTCCCTGTCTCCATCCCCGCCACCGGGCCGGGCCGGGGTGCGCGAGGGGCGGGAGCCCCTCGCCGGGGCGGAGCCCCAAGGAAATACGCCTAAGCGCCCGTCCGCGCGAAGCGCGCCACGGCGAAGCCCACGCTTGTCGGGGGTCGAAGGGGGCGGGAGCCCCCTGGGAAGCACGCCGGAGCGCCATTCGCGCGAAGCGCGCCCCACCGCGAGGACCTCGCCTGTCGGGGGTCGAAGGGGGGCGGAGCCCCTGGGTAACACGCCCGAACGCCAAACGCGCGAAGCGCGCCCCACCGGAAGGCCCACGCCTGTGGGCCCCCCGGTGAGAAGGCGTCAGGTGGTGGAGAAGGCCGCGTCGAAGGCGGTGGTCGGTGGGGTGATGGCGTTGAGGGCACGGATGTACCCCAAGGCCTCCCGTGCCCCGTCCAGCCGGTCCATCCCCGCGTCCTCCCACTCGATCGAGATCGGGCCCGCGTACCCGATCGAGTTGAGCGCTCGGAAGCAGTCCTCCCAGGCCACGTCGCCGCGGCCGGTGGAGACGAAGTCCCAGCCGCGCCTCATGTCCGCCCACGGCAGGTGGGAGGACAGGCGGCCGCGGCGGCCGTCGCCCACGCGGACGCGGGTGTCCTTGCAGTCCACGTGGTAGATGCGGTCGGCGAAGTCCAGGATGAACGCCACCGGGTCGAGGTCCTGCCAGACCATGTGGGACGGGTCCCAGTTGAGGCCGAACGCGGGGCGGTGGCCGATGGCCTCCAGGGTGCGCTGGGTCGTCACGTAGTCGTAGGCGATCTCGCTGGGGTGGATCTCGTGGGCGAAGCGGACGCCCTCCTGGTCGAAGACGTCGAGGATGGGGTTCCAGCGGTCGGCGAAGTCCTGGTAGCCCGCCTCCACCATCGAGGCCGGCACCGGCGGGAACATGGCCACCGTGTGCCAGATCGACGAGCCGGTGAAGCCGACCACCGTGTCGACGCCCAGCAGGGCCGCGGCTCGCGCCGTGTTCTTCATGTCCTCGGCGGCCGCCTGGCGTACGGACTCCGGGTCGCCCGAACCCCAGATGCGGGCGGGCAGGATGGCCTTGTGGCGCTCGTCAATCGGATGGTCGCAGACCGCCTGGCCGACCAGGTGATTGGAGATCGTCCAGACTTTGAGGCCGTGCTTGTCGAGCTGGGCCCGCTTGGCGGAGACGTACGACGGGTCGCTGATCGCCTGCGCCACGTCGAAGTGGTCGCCGGAGCAGGCGATCTCGAGGCCGTCGTAGCCCCATTCGGCGGCGAGCCGGCACACCTCCTCGAACGGCAGGTCGGCCCACTGGCCGGTGAACAAGGTGACCGGTCTCATATGTCCTCCACAACTGTGAAACGGCTGGAGTCAGCCGCACTGCGCTCGACCGCCGCGAGCACGCGTTGCACCCGGAGTCCGTCCGCGAACGACGGCGCCGGGTCGCTGCCCTGGGCGATCGCTTCCAGGAAGTCTTTGACCTCATGGGTGAATGTGTGTTCGTACCCGAGTCCATGCCCGGGTGGCCACCATGCCCCGGCGTAGGGGTGGTCGGCCTCGGTGACGAGGATGCGTTTGAAGCCGCTGTCGCCTTCGCTGACCCACAGCTCGTTCATGGCCTCGAAGTCGAAGGCGAGGCTGCCGTTCGAGCCGTTGAGTTCGATGCGCAGCGCGTTCTTGCGGCCGGTGGCGAACCGGGTGGCCTCGAAGGAGGCCACGGCACCGCCGGTGAGCCGCCCGATGAACAGCGCGGCGTCGTCGACGGTGACGGGCCCGGTTTCCGATGAGCCCGCCGACACGGGACGTTCCTTGACGAACGTCTCGGTGAGCGCCGAGACGCCCACGATGTTCTGGCCGGTGATGAACTGGGCGGTGTCGATGATGTGCGCCCCGATGTCACCCAGGGCGCCCGATCCCGCTTTGTCCTTCTGCAGCCGCCACACCAGCGGAGACGAAGGATCGACGATCCAGTCCTGCAAGTACTGGGCTCGTACGTGCCTGATCTCGCCGAGCCTGCCCTCCTCGACGTAGCGCCGGGCCAGCGCCACCGCGGGCACCCGCCGGTAGTTGAAGGCCACCATGCTCTTGCCGGTCGACGAGGCCGCCGCCCGCACCATGGCCTCCGCCTCGGCCACGCTGTTGGCCAGCGGCTTCTCGCAGAGCACGTGTTTGCCGGCCTCCAGGGCGGCGATGGCGATCTCGGCGTGGGAGTCGCCCGGCGTGCAGATGTCGACGATCTGCACGTCGTCGCGTTTGACCAGTTCCCTCCAGTCGGTCTCGGTGTCGGCCCAGCCGAGCCGGGCGGCCGCGGCGGTGGTGTGCTCCTGGGACCGGCCGGCCAGCACCGCCATGCGCGGTGCCAGCGGCAGGTCGAAGAAAGCGCCGACGCTGCGCCATGCCTGGGAGTGGACGCGGCCCATGAACGCGTAGCCGATCATGCCCACGCCGACGGTGGTTTGGTCTGACATGCAACCCCCGATCAGGATTCGAAGCCGAGTGGCAGGTATTTCTCGACGTTCTCCTTGGTAATGGTCTCCGACGCGAGCGTGATCGACTGTGGCACCTGGTTCTCCACCAGGTCGCTCATGCCCTTCTGCTGCGCGATCAACCTGGCCAGCTTGATGGCTGACGAGGCCATCGTAGGACTGTAGGTGACGGTGGCCTTCAGCACGGAGGTGCCTGACTGGATCTCCTTCATGGCGTTCAGGGAGCCGGCGCCGCCGACCATGAAGAACTCGTTCCTGTTCGCCTCCTTGATGGCGGCGAGCACGCCCACGCCCTGGTCGTCGTCGTGGTTCCACAGGGCGTCGATCTTCTTGTGCGCCTGCAGCAGGCTGGCGGCCACCGAGTTGCCGGTCTCCACGGTGAACTTGGCGTCCTGCTTCGCGGTGACGCTGAAGCCGAACGTCTTCAGCGCGTCGGCGAACCCCTTGCTGCGGTCCTGGGTCAGCGGGAGCGTCGCGATGCCCTGGATCTCCACGATCACCGGGTTCGAGACACCCTTGTCCTTGAGCTGCTTGCCGATGTACTGGCCGGCCGCGACGCCCATGCCGTAGTTGTCGCCGCCGATCCAGGTGCGGTACGCGAGCTTGTCGGGGAAGATCCGGTCGAGGTTGATGACCGGGATGCCGGCCTGGGTGGCCTGGAGCGCGACCTGGTTGAGTTGCTGGCCGTCGTTCGGCAGGATCACCAGGGCGCTGACCTTGGCCGCGATCAGCGACTCGACAGCGGAGATCTGCTGGTTGATGTCGTTCGTCGGTTCGACGGGCTTGAAGTCGACGTCCGAATACTGCTTGGCCGCGGACTCGGCGTTCTTCGCGATGGCCGCGATCCAGCCGTGGTCGGCGGCGGGCGCGGAGAAGCCGATGACCACCTTGGTGCCGGGCTGGTCGTTGCCGCTGGCCGCGGGCGCGGGAGCGGGCGCCGCCGACGAGGGCGCGGCGGCGGGCTCGTTGCTGGTGCAGCCGGCCGCTAACATCACGGCTCCACCGACCAGGAAACCCCTGCGCGCGACGTTGTTGCTCATGGTGCTCTCTCCTTCAGGTTCCGTCGCTGGAGAAGGACGGCGACGACGATGATCAGGCCCTTGGCGATCAGCTGGTCGCTGGTGTTGAGCCCGTTGAGGATGAACAGGTTCGTGATGAGGGTGAAGATCAGCAGGCCCAGGATCGAGCCGATGATCGTGCCGCGGCCGCCCGTGAGCAGGGTGCCGCCGATGATGACGGCGGCGATGGCGTCGAGCTCGTACAGGTCGCCGTGCGTGGAGGAGCCCGTGGTGGTGCGGGCCATGATGAGGATGGCCGCGATGCCGCAGCACAGCCCGGACAGGGCGTACAGGAGCATCGTGTGCCGGCGGACGTTGATGCCGGCCAGCCGGGCCGCCTCGGGGTTGCCGCCGACCGCGTAGGTGCGGCGGCCGAACGTGGTGCGGTTGAGCAGGATCCAGCCCAGCACCACGACCAGCGCGAAGATGTAGACCAGCAGCGGGACGCCGAGCAGCCGTGTGGTGGACAGGTCCACGATCGCGCCGTTGTCGACCTGGATGATCTGCGTCTTGCGGTCGGACATGCGCTGGGCCAGCCCGCGCGCCGCGACGAGCATCGCCAGGGTGGCGATGAACGGCACTAACCGCCCGTACGCGATGAGCAGCCCGTTGACCAGGCCCGTGCCGGTGCCGACGAGGATCGCGCAGACGGCCATGACGGCCGGTCCGTACGCCTGCGTGGCCAACGTGGTCGCCCAGACGGAGGCCAGGGCCATGGTGGCGCCCACCGACAGGTCGATGCCGCCGCCGATGATGACGAACGTGGCGCCGACCGTGATGACGCCGATCGTGGCGGCCAGCGACAGGATGCTGACCAGGTTGGAGGTGGTGGCGAAGTTCTCGGGCTTGGTGACCAGGCCGACGATCGCGAGAAGTACCAGCGCGACCACCAGGCCCAGGTGCCGTGCCTCTCCGAGCCAGGCCAGCGGACCGGGCGCCCGCACGGCCAGGCGGTTCTGCGGGCCCGCTTCTGCGGGGTTGCTCATCAGGCCGCTCTCCCATCCATGATCATGTCGAGCACGCGATGCTCGTCGAGCTCTTGGGCGTCGCCCTGGTGGATGACCGTCCCCTCGCGCAGCACCAGCACGCGGTCGGACAGGCCGAGCACCTCGGGCACCTCGCTGGAGACCAGCAGCACGCCGATGCCCTGGTGGGCCAGCCCGCGGATCACCGCGTACAGTTCGGCCCTGGCCCCGACGTCCACGCCCCTGGTCGGCTCGTCGAGCAGGAGTAACTTGCGCCCGCCGAGCAGCCAGCGAGCCAGTACGGCCTTCTGCTGGTTGCCGCCGGACAGCGTCTTGATCGGCCGTTCGGGGTCGGGCGGGCGGATGTCGAGCATCTCGACCAGGCGCCGCGCCTCGGCCTTCTCGCGCACCCGGTTCATCCAGCCGAACGTGGCGAACTCCGGCAGGCTGCCCAGGGTGATGTTGGCGGTCACGCTCTGGTCGAGCAGGAGAGCCTGGGCCTTGCGCTCCTCCGGGGCCAGGCCCATGCCTTGCCGTACGGTGCCGACGACGTCGCCCCGCCGTAGGGGCTTGCCCGCCAGCAGGACGCGGCCGGAGGCGCGGCGGGCGCCGTAGACCGCCTCCAGGATCTCCGAACGGCCGGAGCCGACCAGCCCGGCCAGCCCGACGATCTCGCCGGCGCGCACCGAGAACGACACGTCGGCGAACGCGCCCGGCGAGCTGAGGCCCTCGACACGCAGCACCTCGTCGCCCGGGGGCTCGGCGGCGCGGGGCGGGAAGACGTACTCGACGTTGCGGCCGGTCATGAGTGAGACGATCTCGGAGGTCGGCGTGTCGCGGGCGGGCAGGCCGACGGCGACCGTGCGCCCGTCCTTGAGCACGGTGACCCGGTCGCCGATCTCGCGGATCTCCTCCAGGCGATGGGAGATGTAGACGACGGCGACGCCCTGGGCGGTGAGCTCGCGGATGATGCGGAACAGGTTGGCCACCTCGTCATGGGCCAGCGCCGCCGACGGCTCGTCCATGATGATCAGGCGGGCCTCGTGGGAGAGCGCGCGGGCCATCGAGACGACCTGCTTGGCGGCCGGTGCCAGCCGTCCGACCTCGGCCTTCGGCCGGATCTCCGGGTGGCCGAGCCTGGCCAGCACCGCGGCGGCGGCCCGGTTGGCCGCCGCCCTGTTCACGAAGCCGGCGCGGGCGTGCTCGTGGCCGAGGAAGATGTTCTCCGCGACGCTGAGGCCGTCGACGAGGTCGAGTTCCTGGTAGATGGTGGCGAAGCCGAGCCTGATGGCGTCGATCGGGCTGCCCGCCCTGACCTGTGCGCCGTTGAACTCGATCGTGCCCTGGTCGGGCTGGTGGACCCCGGCCAGGACCTTGATGAGCGTCGACTTGCCCGCGCCGTTCTGGCCGAGCAGACAGTGCACCTCACCGGCGCTAACGTCGAGGTCCACCCCGTCGAGCGCGCGCACGCCGGGGAACTGCTTCACGATCCCCCTCATGACCAGCATCGGGGTCCCTTTCAGGCGTTGACGATCCGGTTGATGTTCTCGGGTGACAGATAGTTCTCGATCGCCAGAATCCCGGCGCCCAGCGCGGCGGCGTTGATCCCGGTACGACTGGGCACGATCGAGAGGTGATGCGTGGCCAGTGGCAGCGATCTGCGGTAGACGGTCTCCTTGATGCCGGCGAGCAGGTGTTCGTGGACCCGGGACAGGGCGCCGCCGATGACGATCACCTCGGGGTTGAAGAAGTTGACCAGGCTGGCGAGCACCTCGCCGATCAACCGGCCCGCCTCTCTGACCAGCCGGAGCGCCTGCGTGTTGCCCGCCTGCACCAGCGCCACGACGTCGGCCCCCGTCTCGGCGGGCGTGCCGAGCTCGGTCAGCCTCCTGGCGACGGCCGCGCCGCCGGCGACGGCCTCCAGGCAGGCGCTGTTGCCGCAGCGGCAGCCGGCGTCCTCGTGGCCGGAGACCCGGATGTGGCCGATGTCGCCGGCCGAACCCTGGGCGCCGCGGTGCAGCTTGCCCTCGGCCACGATGCCGCAGCCGATGCCGGTGCCGATCTTGACGAACAGCAGGTGGTCGGCTCCGGGGTAGGCGTTGCGGTGCTCGCCGAGCGCCATGACGTTCACGTCGTTGTCGACGAGTACGGCGCAGCCGGCGAAGTGCTCGGGAATCGGGTAGTCGTTCCAGCCGGGCATGATCGGCGGGTTGTTGGGCCGGCCCGTGGCGAACTCCACCGGCCCCGGCACCCCCATCCCGATCGCCTTGAGCGCGGCCCGCGGCCGTCCCGCCTCGGCGAGCAACCGGTCCAGCCGCTCGTCGACGTGGGCCAGGACCGTCTCCGGACCCTCGGCGATCAGCAGCGGGTCCTCGCACTCGGCCAGCACGTCGCCCGAGATGTCCATCAGCGCGATCCGGCAGTGCGTGGCGCCCAGGTCGACGCCCGCGAAGGCGTGGTCCGCGGTGTGCAGGCGTAACTGCCGTGGCGGCCGGCCGCCGGTGGACTCGCCGCTTCCGGTCTCGGAGACCAGGCCGCGCTCGATCAGGGCGTCGACGCGCTGGCTGATCGTGGACCTGGCCAGGCCGGTGAGCCGGGCGAGGTCCGAGCGGGTGGTAGCGGAACCGGCGCTGATGAGCGTCAGAACGTCACCGGGCGAGCCCGGAGCGGAGGTCATGCGGCGACAATAAGATCACACAAGCGGCAAATCAAGAGTGTTAGCCGCCCAAACCCTCCCTACTTCCGCCGATTATCAAACAAAGATCCCTGAATTCGGACATAAGGGCAGTTCAGCCCCAGCGAGGTCGCGACGCGCCGCCCAGCGACGGCCCTCAGCCACACGTCCCGGCGACCCAGCGCCACAAGCTCCGGCGTCTCGGAGCACCCTCCCCACAAGTGCGGCACGGGCGCAGGCGCGGCGGGGCCCGGCAGACCGTCAACATCTGGAGAACCATTAGTGGTCATTCGGTAAGAACTGTGCGGCGACCGGAGCACCCATTAGGAGGGCGCATATAACGGGTTCCGTGGCGAACACTTCGCTGGAATTCCGGGCGAAATGTCCCATGACCCGAACCGCCATCCATACGGGGAGTCCGAAATGAGAGAAAAAATCACGATACCTATTTTCGTGGCGATGGCCGTGGGAGGTGGGATCGCCTTCGGGACCGCAGGACTGGCGTCCGCCTCCACGGACAGCCAGGTGGCACCCATGATCACCGAGAGCCCGCGACCCTATCCGCCGAGGGCCACCGCCAGTGCCGCCGCGTCGCCGAGGGCCACCTCGACGTCGTCGTCACATGTCAACATCGACGTCGACATCGACCCTGAGGAGTTCCGTGGGTGGCATCGTCGCCATCGGGGCTGTGGTCATGGGTGCTGCGGCCATGGGTGCCATGGCCACCACAAGGAGCTGCCAATGACCGGAGCGCCCGTGAAGGCCCTGGCCGCGGCCGGCGCCGGCATGCTCCTGACGGGCACCGCCGGCACGCTGATCGCCATGCGGCGTCGCCGTTCGTACAGCGCGAAGTAAGTCACCGATCTCACAGTGCGAAGTAAGAGACGCCGAGTTGTCATCGCCGGCCTGCTGGCTCCTGCCGCGGGTCTCACGCTGGCCGGGGGTTGGGCCGCGCACCTCGCTCTGAGCGTGCGGGACCACCTGCAGGCGACCAGGAACGCGCTGGTCCTGCTGCGCGCGAGCGACCCCGGCCGGCTGGCCGGGACGCTCGCGGACGCGCAGTGGCACGCGGACGAGGCCCGTCGGCTCACCTCCGGCCCGGACTGGTCGTTGCTCGCTCACACTCCCCTGGTCGGAGAGAGCGCGACGACCATCCGTGGTCTGGCGGAGACCGCCGCGGAGCTGACCGGTGCCCTGGCCGATGTGCACCGGGCCGCCGCGCGGCTGATCACGGCCGGTGGGTCCGCCGAGGGCGCTTCCATGACCGACATGGGCGAACTGCTGGCCGACCTGGAGTCGGCGGCACCGGCCCTGGACGCCGCCGCCGACCGGGTCGCCCTGGCGCGCTCACGCCTGTCCGTTACCCCGGCGGACACCGGCGTGAGCGAGCTGGACCAGGCCCGCGTCACGGCCCTGGAGCAGGTCGATCGGCTGCACGGCTGGCTCGGGGCGGCGGCCGACGCCGCCGCCCTGCTGCCGCCGATGCTGGGCCATGACGGTCCACGCCGCTATTTCCTGGCATTCCAGACAAATGCCGAGGCGCGCGGAACCGGCGGCCTGGTGGGCGCCTTCGGCATTCTGAAAGCCGGGCAAGGAAAACTCGGCATTCAGCGGCTCTCCGCCAACACTCGCCTCGCGCCGAGTCCGGCGCCGGTCGCCGACAATGGGCCGGCATTCAGTGCGCGGTACGGGCCGAGCGCGCTTTCCCTGCTCTCCAATTCCAATCTTTCCCCGCATTTCCCGTACGCCGCGACCACCTGGACCGCGCTCTGGGAGCGGCAGACGGGCCGGCGGCTGGATGGCGCCATCGCGACCGACCCGGTCGGGCTCTCCTACCTGCTGCGGCTGATCGGCCCGGTCACTCTCCCGGGCGGTGAGACGGTGACCGCCGAGAACGTCACCGACCTGACCGAGCGGGTGGCCTACGTCCGCTACCAGGATCCGGCCGAGCGTAAGAAGTACCTCATCACGATCGCCGGCGCCGTCAGCGAGGCGCTGACCCGGTCCCATCCGGATCCCCGCACCCTGATGTCCACCTTGGCGCAGATGGTGGATGAGCGGCGGATCCAGGTGTGGAGCCGCAGGGGCGTCGAGCAGCGCCGCCTGGCCACGACACCGCTGGGCGGTGTGCTGCCCAAGGAGCCGGGACCGTTCGCCGGACTGGTGGTCAACAATTCCGGCGGCAACAAGCTCGATTACTACCTCAAGCGCTCGGTCGACTATGAGCTGGGCCCCTGCCGTCCCGACGGCCAACGCGTCACGAAGGTGCGGGTCCGTCTCACCAATGACGTGCCGCGCGGGAAGCTGCCCAGGTATGTCACCAGCCGCCTTGACTCCCCGGAACGCCCCCATGCCATCGGATCCAACCTGCTGTGGGTGTCGCTGTATACCGGGATCGGCGCGAAGAACGGCGGCGTGCGGATCGACGGCAAGCTCGTGGAGGTCATCAAAGAAGTCGAACGATCCCACCCCGTCTACTCCATCATGCTGGAGCTCGCGCCCCGGCAGTCGAAGACACTGGAGTTCCTCCTGCTCGAACCCGCCTCGGACGCGGCGCCGCTGGTGCCCGTGCAGCCACTGGTCCATCCCCAGCAGACCAACATCACCCAGGACCATCGGGGCTGTACCTTCGAGACTCCCACCAGATAACAAAGACCGGCGTGCCGCCAACGGCCTTCTGACCAGGGCGTTCTACCGTCGCGCTCATGGAAGGTACAGCGCCTGGTTTCCACATCCTGTTCGTGTGCACGGGCAACATCTGCCGCTCACCTCTGGCGGAGCGGCTGACCAGGTCGGTCCTCGGGCCGGCGTTCCGGGTGACCAGCGCGGGCACCCACGCCGAGCCGGGCATGGAGATGGCCGAGCACACGCGGCGGACGCTGCTGCGCCTCGGTGGCGATCCCAGCGGCTTCGTCTCCAGCCCGCTGACCACCGAGGTGGTGGCCGCCGCGGACCTCGTGCTGACGGCCGCCGCCGCGCATCGCGCCGAAGTGGTGACCAGGCGGCTCCAGGCCGCCGGGCGTACCTTCACCATCGCCGAGTTCGGCGCCTTGTGCGGCGCGGTCGAGCCCGCGGCGATCACGCGTCATCGCGATCCTGTACGGCGGGCGCACACGCTGGTCGACGAGGTGCGCGGGCTACGCGGCCTGGTGCCGGTGGACCGGCCCGACATCCTCGACCCCATCGGCGGCACCCGGTGGCACCACCGGATGGCGGGACGGAGGATCGCCAGATCGCTCGACGTCCCGCTCCGGCTCCTCACACAGTCGTCGGCGCCTTGACCGCGGCCCTGGCCTCGGTCGCGGTGTCGGTCTCATACCCGTAGCCGTAGCCGTAGCCGTCGTATCGGCTGGCCTTGGCCGGGACGAAGTTCATGACCGTGCCCACGATGCGCGCGTTGATCGACGCCAGCAGCTCCGTACCCCGGACGATGTGCTCCTGCCGGGTCTTGCCGTACCGGGCGACGAGCAGCACTCCGTCGCAGATCGCCGAGAGCGTCGCGGCGTCGGTCACCGGCAGCAGCGGCGGCGCGTCGACGATCACGATGTCGTAGTCGTCCATGACCTGGTCGATCACCTGGCGCATCCCTCGCGAGCCGAGCAGCTCGCTCGGGTTCGGCGGGATCTGACCGCTCGGCAGCACGAACAGGCGCGGCTCGCCCCAGGGCTGGATCACCTCGTCCAGCTTTGCCTTGCCGATCAGCACGTCCGTCAGGCCGACCGCGCCCTCGATGCCGAGGTAGGTCGGGATGCGCGGACGGCGGAGGTCGCCGTCGACCAGCAGCACCCGCCAGCCCGCCTGGGCCAGAGTGATCGCTAGGTTGGAGGAGGTCGAGGACTTGCCCTCGTTCGGCAGGCAGCTGGTGATCACCAGGGACTTGGGTTGCCGGTCCACGCCGATGAACTGCAGGTTCGTACGGAGTGAGCGGAACGCCTCCGACCTGGACGATCGGCCCCCGCTACGGACGATCAGCGGGTGACGCCGCGCGTCCCGCTCGTACCCGATGATCCCGAGAGTCGAGCTCTTCGAGACCTGCAGCAGCGCGTCGGAGGTCTTGATGGTGGTGTCCAGACGATCGCGGAGCGTCAGCGAACCGATGGCGATGACCAGCGCGATCAGTACGGCGACCACCAGGTTGACCACCGGCCTGGGGCTGACCGGCGTCTGAGGGATCTCCGCCTGGTCCACCATGGTGACCTTGACCGTGGGCCGGGTGGCCGAATTGACCCGCTCGATCTGCTCGATCAGCTGCGTGAACCGCGAGCCCAGGGTGTTGGCCAGCTGTGCGGCGCGGCCCGGGTCGGTGTCGGTGACGGTCGCCCGGAGCAGGACGGTGCCGGGGACGACCTCGGCGGAGATGTTCGCCTGCATCCGCCGGATGTCCTCGGGCGTGGTGATCTGACCGACCACCCGGCGGCTCGACAGCAGAGTCGCGTAGGACTGCACCCGCTGCGCCGACAGCATTCCCGCCTGGTAAGCGGTGGAGAGGCTGCCTTCCCTGTCCTGGCCGGAGACCAGCATGGAGATCGTCGCGACGTACTGCGGCGGGGTGTTCGCGGTGACCACGGCCGCCGCGCTGATCCCGATCCCCACCGAGATGAGGAGGAGCAGCCAGTTCCGGCGCAGGAGCCGCATGTAGTAGAGCAGATCCACTGGATCAACGCCGCCTTTCGCGGATTCTTGGAGGAGCCTTGAGGTGTTCGATCGGCGCGTAGACGTGCACACCCTGCAGCAAGGCGATGAGAACGATGGCGGTTCCGCCCGCGACCATCGTGGTGACCAGGGGCGATATCCAGCCCAGGGCCATCATCAGGCAGCAGCCGCCCGCCATGGCCGCGAGCGCGCCGAGCGTCGCGGCGGCCATACGGATGCTGAGCCCCAGCCGGCGGAGCCGGTGTGTCACATGGTCGGTGCCGCCTATCAGCGGCGAGCGGCCCGCCCGCACCCGCGAGAGGAACACCACGCCGGTGTCGACGGTGGCGACGAAGGTCGGCAGGAGCAATCCGGCGATCATCTCGCCCGGATCCTGCCCCCTCACCAGGAAGACCGCCGAGCAGGTGACCACGAATCCGATGAACAGGGATCCGGAGTCACCCATGAATATCCTCGCGGGCGCCCAGTTGTGCGGCAGGAAGCCGAGGCTGGTGCCCGCGAGCGCGATCAGCAGCAGCCCCAGTGCCGGGTGGCCGGTCACGAAGGCCGTTCCACCCAGGAGGGCCGCCGTGACGGTGCTGACGGCTCCCAGCGCGCCGTCCATGTTGTCCAGCAGGTTGAAGGCGTTGAGCATCACGACGATCCACACGACCGTGATGCCTCCGTCCACCCATCCGTTGGCCGGCGTGCTGACGTGGACACCGGCGAGCGCGACCCCACTGGCCGCCGCGGCCTCCACGACCAGCCTGGTGACCGGGCGCAGCGGGCCGACGTCGTCGATCAGGCCGACCAGCGACACCGCGGTGCCCGCCAGGAGGATCGCCATGATCCGGAGTTCGGCGAAGCCGAGCACCGCGATCACGGGCACCACCGTGCCGAGCGTGATCGCGATGCCACCCAGGTAAGGAGTCGGGCGGGCGTGCGCCTTCGTCTCACTGGGGCGATCGGTCAGTTCCCATTGCAGCGCCAGGCGCCGCAACGGCACGATCGCCGCACAGCTGATCACGAAGGCGGCCACGCCGGTGGCGAGGGCGATCGTCGCGTTCACCGGTTGGACGCCGTGAGCTCTTCGCGAACCTGCTTGACGACCTCGGCCAGGATCTCGTCGAGAGTGTGCCGGGGAGCCCAGCCGGTGAGCTCGCGGATCCGGGTGGTGTCGGGGACCCTGCGGGTCATGTCCTCGAAACCCTGCTGGTATGCCTCGTGATACGGGATGAGGTCGATCCCGGAGGTGGACCCGGTGTGCTCGATGACCAGCTTCGCCAGGTCAAGAATGCTCACCTCGTTCGCGGAGCCGATGTTGAAGGTCTGCCCGACCGCCGCCTCGAGGTCGAGGAGCCGGAGCAACGCGTCGACGACGTCCGCGACGTGCGCGAAGCAGCGCGTCTGGCTTCCGTCGCCGAAGACCGTGAGCGGCGCGCCGCCGACCGCCTGATGGACCAGGCGCGGGATGACCATTCCGTACGCCGGGCTCTGCCGCGGGCCCACGGTGTTGAACAGCCGCACGACGATCGTCGGCAGGCCGCGCTCCTGGTGATAGGCGTTGGCGAGGATCTCGTCGACGGCCTTGGCCGTGCTGTAGGCCCAGCGCACCACGGACGGGCTGCCGAGGATGCGATCGGCGTCCTCCCGCAGCGGTCCGGACGAGTTCTTGCCGTAGATCTCGCTCGTGCTGGTGATCAGGATCTTTTTCCGGTAGCGATGCGCGGCCTCGATGACGACCTCGGAACCGCGGATGTTGGTCGTCAGGCATCGGAGCGGCTGCTCGACTATCAGCTTGACGCCGACCGCGGCCGCGAGATGGACGACGACGTCGCACTCGTGCACCAGTTCGTCCACCATGAGTTCGTCCAGCACGGAGCCCTGGACGAACTGAAGGTGGGGGTGGCCGGCGGCGAGCGCGAGGTTCGCGGTCCGTCCCGTCGACAGATTGTCGACCACCACGACGGAGTCACCGCGCGCCAGCAGTGCGTCGGTGAGATGAGATCCGATGAAACCGGCCCCGCCTGTCAGCAGATATCGCATGTTGTCACCTCGCCCTTCTGGCTGAAGCGCGTGCCCGGCGCTCTTCGTACAGGGATCGATACATGGCCTCGGTGTCGGCCACCAGGCGCTCCACCCCGAACGAGGCGGTGGTCCAGTCGCGGGCGGCCTCGCCCATCCGGTGCCTGAGTTCGGGGTCGGTCAGCAGTCGTACGGTGTGCTCCGTCAGCTCACCGACGTCGGCACTGCTCACCAGGCCGGTGTGCTCGTGCCTGATGACCTCGGCGACGCTGCCCACCCTGGTGGAGACGGAGGGCCTGCCCGCCATCCCGGCCTCGATGAGCGCGACGGGCATCCCCTCGTTGTCGGAGGTCAGCAGGACCACGTCGGCGGCCGAGCAGATGGTGGCCACGTCGTTTCTCCAGCCGAGCAGATGGAAGGAGGCGCGCATGGGAGTGACCGCCTGCTCCATCTGCTCGCGGAGCTCACCGTCTCCGCAGACGACGAAGTGGCAGTCGGGAACCTGCCGGAGTATCGCTCTTGCCGTGGCGACGAATCTGTCGGGCCGCTTCACCTGGGTGAGCCGGCCCACGAAGGCGACCACGGGCACGTCCGGCGGAAGTCCCAGCGACCGGCGGGCGTCCTCGCGGCTGGGGATCGGGCCGAGCCCGACGCCCGGCGGGGTGACGATGTACTGCTCGCGACGGCCGATCCCGGCCTCCAGCAACTCGTCGCGGACGCGGGCTCCCACGGTCACCAGACGATCGGACATCGAGGCGAGAAGGCGCTCGGTCCGTACGTAGACAAATCGCTTGGGCGGCGAGAAATGGCCGTAAAGGAGATGTCCGTGAAACACGTGGGCCATGGCCGGATTGATGCCGGACAGGCGGGCGGCCACGCGACCCAGCAATCCGGCCTTCGTCGTCCGCGTGTGCACGATATGCGGCCGGAACGTGCGTATCGCCTTGATCAGGTGGGCGACAGCCCGGACGTCATCAGCGGGCTTGATCGAGCGGCCGAGCCCGGGAACCCGGTGAACCGGCATCGCCGACTCCCGGAGCAGGAAATGGTCGCCTTCGTCGCCGCTGACGTCACCCGTGTAGAGGCGATGATCGAAGGTGTCGTGGTTCAGCTGCGCGCACAATCCCGTCAGCTGAGTAGCCGGGCCGCCGATGTTCATCCGGGCGATGACATCCATGACTCTTATGCGGCCGTCCGGCTTCGCACAAGCTCCTGCGGAATGGGTCTTCATGCCGCAGAAGCTAGCTTGGGCCTTGACTCGTTCAATGGTCCGAGTCGCGGTGCCGACGGAATATTTGCATATCTTGTCCCCGCAGGTTATGGAATCACATCGGATGAGCTGACCGGCCGACGTCTTTCCTGCTGACTTGCAGCGGTTCGGTGTGCCATGCCGATCTCGGCGGCCGCTCAACGTATTGTTCTTCGTGCCATCCCGATCACATCGACATAGTGGTCGATATGGCGCCGATACGAGCGTTGAGGAGTTTAGGTGGAATACCTTATTGTGGCCGCCGCCGTGATCACACTGGTCTTCCTTGTTTCGGTAAGTTTTGACAAACGGGCGGCGTGGCAAGTGTTGCCGGTGCTGGTCGCCGCCTTCGCCGCCCGGCTGGTCATCCACGTCGCGGTGGTACGGCCCGATGCCGTCGGATATGGCGGCGACTATCTGGGGTACGAGGCCATGTCCCTGGAGACCGCCGCGTTCTGGCAGCGCGAAGGTTTTCAGTTCGCCACCTCCGTGCCGGCCGAGCACTTCAACTCCGTGGCGCTGCCGTGTTATGTCTTCGCCATCCTCATCTACCTGTGCGGCGGCCCGGCTCCACTCGCCTGTGTGGCGGTCGTGGCGTTGATAGCGTGCGCGCTGTGCATCGTCGTCTACAGGTTCGCCCGGTTGATAGGCGCCGACGAACGGGCGGCGTTCGTGCTGCTCGCCATCACCGCCTTTTCGCCGATGTTTCTCCTGTGCACGTCGGATACGTTCAAGGACGGGTTCAACGCCTTCCTCGTCGTGGGCTGTCTTTACCTCGCCGTTTCGAATGCGCGACGGTTCGACATACGTAAGCCGCTCGCGACGCTGGCATTGCTGTGGGGGCTCCTCAACGTACGTGCCTACATGGTGTTCATGTGCGGGGTTCCGTCGCTGCTCGGGCTCATGGGTTCCAGGGGCGCGGCTTTCACCCGCGTTCTGGTGGTCTCCGCCGGCTTGCTGGTGTCGGGCCTGTTCTTCGCCGGCTATGTCAACGACGACGGGCTCGTGGACTCGGCACTGGAACAGTTGGAGTTCGGCCAGTCGGCAGAGGCTCGCCGCTCGTACGCCAGCCAGGGTTCAGGCGTGCTGTTCGAGGACAGCGGCAGCGCGTGGGGTTCGCTGCTCCCGAAGCTGCTCTACACGCTGTTCGCTCCGTTCCCCTGGGCCGATGGCAGCATGACGTTGCAGCTGGCGAAGGTCGAGACGCTGGTCTGGTACTTCATGCTGTACAGCGCCGTACGCGGGGCCCGTCTGCTCTGGCGTTACGACCGGCGATCGCTCGTGATCCTGCTGCTCTTCATCGTACCGAGCACGATCGCCTACGCCACGACGGTGGCCAATGTCGGCCTGATCTTCCGGCAGCGCATTCCCATCGTCATGCTCACGAGCCTGCTGTCCGCTGTGGCATGGAGCAGGAGGCAGCCGGCGGCGGACATCGAACAAGCCGCACGTCCGCCGCTGACCGCGCTCAGCAGTCCTTCCGGATCCGGGCGAGCCGCTGGTAGAGATTGATGTGCTGATCGACGAGCACGTCCACATCAAGATGCTCGCGCGCCCAGGCGCGCGCCTCGCGTCCTAGGCAGGCCGCGAGGTCCGGGTCGTCGAGGAGACGGACGATGCCGTCGGCCAACGCCTCCGCGTCGGACGCGGGGATCAGGATGCCTCGGCCGTCCAGCAACTCGGGTGTGCCGCCCACCGCGGTGGCGACGATCGGCCGTCCCGCGGCCATCGCCTCCATGACCGCGTTGCTCAGGCCCTCCCAAAGTGAGGGAAGGACCACCACATCGGCTCTGGCCAGGAGCGCCTTCACATCGGTGCGGTCACCGAGGAAACGGACATCCACCCGCGACCCGCGAACCAGCTCCTCCAGGCGGTGCCGTTCCCTGCCTTCGCCGGCGAGCAGGAAGGTGCACGGCCGGCCGCGCCGGAGCAGCCGCGAGGCGGCCTCGATCAGGATGTCGTGCCCCTTCTGCGGCGCCAGGCGGGCCACGCACAGCACGACAGGGAGTTCGGTGTCTTCGATGCTCGCCGGCTCGGCCCGCTCGAAGGCGGAGGCCCGAAGACCGTTGTAGATCACGCTCAGTTTGCGCGCCGGGATCTTGGTGATCGTGCGGGCTTCCTCGGCCACGGCGACCGCGTTCGTCACGACGTGATCGGTGATCCGGGTCATCACTCGTTCGAGAACGACCACCCGCCGATGGCGTTGTTCCGGCTCACCCGCGTTGCGCCGACCGGCGACCATGACGGGGACGCCCGCCAGCCAAGCGGCGGGCGGTCCCAGCATGCGGCCCTCGAAGAGATAAGCGTGCAGCACCTCGGGCCGAATATGCCGCAACAATCGAATGAGACGGGCGAAACCCCGCACGCACCGCACCAGATCAGGTGATCCCGAAGACGCACGGCCGAAACCGAGATGATGCACTCGTATTCCGGCGGCGCGGAGGACCGCTTCGTGCGGTCCACTTTTCGAGATGAGGAACATGTGCACCTCGATGCCCCTGGCGGACAAACCCTGCGCGAGCAGGGAGATCTGCGCCTCGGCTCCCCCTCGCCCAAGGTGCCCGATGAGAAATGCGACCCGGCGGAGGGCGGACCGGTCTCTTTTCCGCATGGCTAAGCCTTTCGTCCTGTCGCGGCGAATGAAGACGCGCGTACCCGGAAGAACCACATGACCTGGATGACCGCCAGCAGGCCGTAAGCGATCGAGGATGACAGCGCGGCCCCCACCGCCCCCCAGCCGGGGATGAGAAGCAGATCGAGCGTGATGTTCACGGCGAGTGCTCCGATGGTGATCCCGGACATCGAGAGTGGGCGGTCGAGCCGGATCAGGTACTGCCCCGTCAGGCGCACAATTCCGTACAAGGCGACCCCCGGGGCCAGGACGACCAGCGGCAGGACGCTCCCCTCATACGAGGAACCGAACACCCAGGGGATCAGCAGCGGGGAGGCGGCGGCGAGAAGGAACGCGCAGCCCGATGAACAGAGCAACGAGAGCCGGAGCGCTCGCGTGGTCGCCGCCGCGGACGCGGTCATGTCACCGCCGGCCTGCTGTGGCAGGACGACCTGAATGACGGCCTCCGCGGGCACCCTGGCTATCGTGGTCACGACTACCGCCACGCTGTAGAGACCGGCCTCGGACGCGGACGCCAGCGTGTTGAGCAGCATGATGTCCACCACCGACCACAGCAGGAGATACTGGGCGATGTTGCCGATGTAGTAGCGCCCCGCCAGGCCGAATTGGCGCACGGCGAGTTCCCGGGTGGCGTGGCTCAGGTTCGGGCGCAGCGCCCGCAGGTACATCGGGAGCGGCAGGGCAGCGGAAACGGCCCACATGACGATGACCGTGAAAATCGTGAAGTGGCCCAACACCGCCAGCAGGACCAGGGACACGCAGTTGATCAGGCCGGAAATGAGGATGCTGCGGTTGACCAGGTCCACCCTTCCTTGGAGCGTGAGGATGCCCCGCAGGTTGATGATCGCCGCCATGGCGGGCACCGCCGACATGGCCACCGCCAGGATCAGGGCCGGCCGGTTCGGAAACACCAGCGGTGACACGGCGAAGGCTCCCAGGGCGGCCACCGCTCCCAGACCCAACCCGAACAGGAGACCGTTGGCGGTCAGCGCACGGCTGAGAGCGCCGTCCTTCCAGAACGCGATCTGGGAATTGACGATGGTGAAATGCCCGAGGATGACCGACGAGCTGACCAAGCTGACGATCATCGCGTACAGACCTCTGCCTTCCGGCTGGAGGTAACGTGCGATCAAGATGCTGGTGACTGTGGCCAGCAGAAGGCGGAGCCCCTGGCTTACCACCGTCTGTGCGATCTTGGCGGAATTCGAGTCCCCCGAGAAGGTCAAGGCCCGAAGGAGCTGAACCCCAGAGGAGGGCCTCTCGCCGACGACGGCGCTCGACGCTCCGCGTCGCGACGGGCTCCGCGTCCTCACCTCGCGCTGGCTACGCATCACTTGAGTGATCTTCCTTATCGTGGTGAGCACATGGCCACCGGAACGGCGTTCGGCTCACATCGAGGGGGCACAACCGGTCTCGGGCATCACCAGATCGTCAGAGGTCACGTGAGCTCGGTGCCAGAGCTCGAACTGCAGGAGAGCCCACAGCTGGACGCTGTGGTCGGCCCCTTCGACGTGCCGCTGGAGGAGGTTCCGGACGACCTGTGGCCGGAACAGGCCCCGAGCGCGGGCGGTGGCGTCGGTGAGCAGGTCGAAGGCCGGCTCACGCAGCTCACCCCGGAGCCAGGTCGCCAGCGGCACGTCGAATCCCTGCTTGGGGAAGCCCAGGATCTCCTTGGGCAGCCAAGGAGCGACGGCCCGCTTGAGCAGGACCTTCGTGTCGCCGTCGCGCACCTTCAGTGCGATGGGCAGGCCGGCCGCCCATTCCATCAGGTGGTGGTCCAGGAGCGGGGAGCGGGCCTCCAGCGAGTTGGCCATGGCGGAGATGTCCACCTTGACCAGGAGATCGTCCGGCAGGTAGCTCGCCACGTCCACGTCCAGGATGCGGCCGAGGTCGGTGGCCGCCAAAGACCGCTCGAACGCCTCGTCGAGCAGCCGGTAGCTGTCCGCCCCCACCAGAAGATCGCGAAGTTCGTCACTGTAGACGGCGTGCTTCTGCCGGTGTGTGTACTGGGACATGAGGCGGGCGTAGCGGCGTGCGGGGCGCTCCGCGGCGAACTGCATCAGCCGGGCGAGGCGCCGGGGCAGAGATCCGCCGGCGGTCCGATCCGCGATCATGTCGCCGATGCGGCCGGTCGCCATCGCCAGGGGGCCGGGCATGACCGGTATCCGCCCGGCCTGCCCCATCCGAACGTAACGCTGATATCCCCCGAAGCTCTCGTCGCCGCCGTCACCGTTGAGCACCACGGTGACGTGCTTCCGGCTCAGCCGCGCGACGTAGAAACTGGGGATGGCCGAGGCGTCGGCGAACGGTTCGTCGAAGTGCCAAGCGATGCGTGGCAGAACGTCCAGCAAGTCGGATGTGACGACGAGCTCATGATGGTCGGTGCCATATC
Source organism: Nonomuraea sp. CA-143628 (assembly GCF_050942315.1). Classification (NCBI taxonomy): domain Bacteria; kingdom Bacillati; phylum Actinomycetota; class Actinomycetes; order Streptosporangiales; family Streptosporangiaceae; genus Nonomuraea; species Nonomuraea sp. CA-143628. Next base: position 2,138,300 of record NZ_CP192072.1, on the reverse strand, counting down.
GCTCCGCCACCATCCGGGCCTTGTGCCGCTCATCGTAATTACCGTCCTCGAAACCGATGCAGAATGTGCGTACCTGTTTCTGGCTCTGCATGGCCATGGCCGCGACGACGGCGGACGAGTCGACCCCGCCGGACAGGAACGCGCCGATGGGACGCTCACTCACCATACGGATGCGGGTGGCCTCCAGGAGCAGCTCACGCAGCCGCTCCTCCTCCCCTTTCTCATCCAGCACCGGTCGCGGCGAACTGTCCAGCGCCCAGTAGCGGTCCACGGAGACGTTTCCGCGTTCCCAGACCAGCAGATGACCGGGCGGAAGTTTGTGTACGTCCTGGTAAATAGACCAGGGCGCCGGGACGTACTTGTACGTCAAATAGTGGTCCAACGCCACCGGATCGACCTCGCGGCGCAGGCGCGGATCCTGCGCCAAGGACTTCAGCTCCGATCCGAACACCAGCGAGGTGCCGTCCGATCGCCAGTAAAGGGGCTTCTTCCCTATGCGGTCACGCGCGAGGACCAATCGCTGTCGCTCGCGATCCCAGATGGCGAAGGCGAACATCCCCCTGAGCCGGTGGACCATCTCGGTGCCATGCTCCTCGTAGAGGTGGACCAGGCACTCGGAATCACCCGTCCCGCGCAACTGGTGCCCTCGTGCGGCCAGGTCCCGTCGCAGCTCGGCGAAGTTGTAGATCTCACCGTTGAAGACGGCGACGACCTGGCCGTCCTCGCTGTAAACGGGCTGGTCACCCGAGGCCAGGTCGATGATCGCCAGTCGGCGCATGCCGAGGGCCGCGTGCTCGTCGCTGTGGAATCCGTCGCCGTCGGGACCACGGTGCACGATCACCTCGCACATGCGGCGCACCAGCGCCGGGTCGGGAGGTGTCGTCGATACGATCCCGGCTATCCCGCACATCGGTCCTCCATGAGTGGACGCAAAAACCGTATTCCTCGACCAGGCGATTGACCGCACGACAGGATTTCCCGCATTCCGCGGAACGGCGCCGCCAGACATTTAGCAACGCGGCGGCCTGGAAAGCCACATGATTCGCTGGAAACGGATCATAGATCACCGTGGACCATGCACCGTGACATCCCCGCCGAGGTGGGCGTGGCTCCAGGCCATCAACCGTTTCGTCCGTTTCTCCCGCCTGACGCCTTCTGCGGGCTTCGCCACCGGCGCAAAACACGTCGAAGGCGACCATTCGCCAGTCGCTCGCGTTTACGCAACACGCCTTCCCACCACAAGTGCCCGCCCGATCATTCTCGGTATCATGGCCAGCGGAACATATCGGCCGGACGGTCGAGACCATCCCGGATTTCCCACCCGCATGCCTCGATGCCATCGGCGAGCCGCCAAAAGGCAACAGGGCGCAAAGGGCTTCTATTCCGGTTCACCGCAGTTATCGCTGGGCCGGCCAATTTTTCTGTACTCAGATGAGGAGAACCGATCCATGAAACCCATGGAAACCGCGGACAGGCCGCCCGGGAAACGTATCGTCGTGACGGGAGTCGCCGGATTCATCGGTTCCCACATCGCGAGGTCACTGCTCGACGATGGCCACGAGGTCATCGGAATCGACCATTGCCTGGGCCATCCGCGGGAGATCACCGAGCGGAACCTCCGGCTCAACGAGGCCAGTGATCGCTTCACCCTGATTCGTGGAGATCTTGCGGAGATCCCCCTTGAGCCGCAGCTCGAGGGGGCCGACACGGTCTTTCACATCGCGGCCCGGCCCGGCGTTCGCCCCTCATGGGGAGCCGAGTTCCCCAGCTATGCGAGAAGCAACATCGTCGCCACCCATCTCCTGATGGAGGCGGCCGCCCGTACCGCGGTCCGCCGGGTCGTGGTGTCGTCCTCGTCGAGTGTGTACGGCGGTGCGCCGAATGGACCGGTGACCGAAGCAGACCTCCCCGCCCCGCTCTCGCCCTACGGGGTGACGAAGCTCGCCGCGGAGCAATTGGCCCTGGCTCACGCGCGGCGCGGACCCTCCGGGCCAACGGTCGTGGCACTGCGCTACTTCACGGTCTACGGCCCGCGGCAACGTCATGACATGCTGATCAGCCGGTTGGTCGCATCGGCGCTGTACGGGAAGACCGTCACGATTCTCGGCGACGGCAAGCAGCGAAGGGACTTCACCTTCGTCGCGGACGCCGTACGGGCCAACCTGCTGGCCATGCACGCGGAGGTCGAAGCGGAGGCGCTGAACATCGGCACCGGTGTCACCACCTCGGTGCTCGACGTGGCCGACCTCGTCGGCGACATCGTCGGGCGGCCGGTCGTGCTGGAGTTCGGGTGCGGACAGGCCGGTGACGTACGGGATACGCATGCCGATGTCTCCCGGGCGAAGGACGTGATCGGCTTTCAGCCCACGATCGATCTGCGAACCGGATTGACGACGCAAGTCGTGTGGACTCTGAAGAACGAAGGCATTCCCGCACCGGAATAGTCGAGGAGCGCCGGGTTTCGCATATGGACAAGCGGGATCCGGCCCGGATCGACTCCGTCCCCCCGCCGGGCGTCCGTGCCCCCGTGTCCTTGAGGCCGTCAAAGCCTCTCTGCCTGTCGCCGGCGCGGCGCATGACCATGGCCGTTCCGTCCGCCATCGGTGACGACTTCGTCGTAGAGCCGCTCGAACCACTCCGCTGTCTGGGTTATGTCCACCGGATCAGCGTTGTTCCGTATCTCCTCGCGAAGCTGTGCGTGCACCTCCGGCCGCATGGCCCGAAGAATGGCCTCAGCGAGCGCATCGGGGTCTCCAGGCCGGGTGAGCAGGCCGTTGCGACCGTTGTCGATCAGATCCGGCACCCCTCCGACGGCCGTGGACACGACCGGGACACCGGCCGCCAGAGCCTCCATGACAACGACAGGCAGCCCTTCGTGCGCGGAGCTGAGCACGAGCAGATCGGCCGAAGCGATCAGGCGGGCGGCGTCCGGCACATGCCCGAGGAGCCGCACGTTGTCTGAGCCCAGCTCGGCGACCCGGCGAGCCGTCTCCTCGTACAGCGGACCGGTGCCGGCCAGCAGAAAGACGGCACGCGGATCACGGTCGACCACCTTGGCGGCCGCCTCGATGAGCACACCGTGCTGCTTCTGCGGACGGAAGTTGCCGACGTGCGCGATGAGGAAGGCGGACTCGGGGACGTTCCACTCCTGCCGCGTCCGCGCGGCCTCCCCCGCCCGGCGGCGCAACTCCGCGACGTTGATGCCGTGGATCCTGGTCACCAGGTTGCGCGCGCCCCGGCTGACGACGGCCCGCGCGACCTGCGGAGAGACGGCCACGGTACGGGCGTCCAGCCATCCTGTCGCCCGGTCGAGCAGCATCGTCGGCAGGCGATAGCGGACGTTGTGCACGGTCGAGACCAGCGCGGGCCTCGGCCTGGACAACCGCGACGTCAGCCGGAGCAGCGACGCGGGCAGGGGTGAATGGAGGTTGAGAACGTCCGGGCGCAGGCGTCCGACCTCCACCGCCAGACGGGCGAGGCGGAGCCGCCGCGGCCAGGCGGCGAAGGTGATCACCTCTGTCCCCGCCGCGCGCAGCCGCTGGATGAGCTCGTCGGTCTTCGCGCCCTGGCATATGACCGTGTAGCGCACGCCCGTGGCGGGCGCCGCCAGCAATCGCTCGACGAGCAGCATCTCCGCGCCGCCGACCCCCAGGTCCTTGATGACTTCGCAGACGTGCAGTCGTCTCATGACGCGACCTCCGATGCCTTTGGCATGATCCTTATAAGCCTTGGGACCGCACGGCCTCGGGACCGTACGGCCTGCCGAGTCAAGCGCGGTAGGTCCAGCCGGCCGCGCGCCAGCGTTCCGGCGTCAGCGCGTTGCGCCCGTCCAGCACATTCCGGCTGCGCACCACGCCGCTGAGCAGCGCTGGATCCATGTCTTTGAACTCGGTCCAGTCGGTCAACAGCATGACGAGGTCGGCCTCCAACGCGGCCGTGACAATCGAGTCGGCGTACTCGACCTCTGGGTGGACCAGCTGTGCGCTGTTCATCGCGACGGGATCGTGCATGGTGACCCGCGCGCCCTCGCGATGGGCGGCGACCGCCACCGCCAGCGCGGGAGAGTCTCGGACGTCGTCGGTGTTCGGCTTGAACGCGGCACCGAGGACGCAGACCCGCCTTCCCTCGTACGCGCCTCCGAGGAGTTCCCGGCCGAGCGCGAGGGCGCGGTCCCTGCGACTCAGATTGATGGCGTCGATCTGCCTGATGAACGTGGCGACCTCGTCCAGGCCGAGCTCCGTCGCGCAGGCGTACAGGGCACGAACGTCTTTGGGGAGGCAACCGCCACCGAAGCCGAGTCCAGGGCCCAGGAAGCGCTTGCCGATCCTCTCGTCGTAGCCGAGTGCCTCGGCAAGCGGCAGCACGGCACCGCCAGTGGCCTCACATATCTGCGCCACTGCGTTGATGAATGAGATCTTCATCGCGAGAAAGGCGTTGGCCGAGACCTTGACGAGCTCGGCGGTGGCGTAGTCGGTCACCACGAGGGGACAGCCGTCCTCGATGATCGGCTGGTAAACGGCCCGGAGCAACTGCTCCGCCCATTGCGACTCCACCCCGAAAATGAGCCGATCGGGTTGGAGCGTGTCCTGAACCGCGTGCCCCTCGCGAAGGAATTCCGGATTCCACGCCACTTCCACTCGGCCGCCGGCGGTCTGGTGACGGACGACATCGGCCATGCGCCGCGCGGTTCCTACCGGCACCGTGGATTTGCCCACGATGATCGCCGGTCCGGCCACCCGCCGCGCCAGCTCGGCGAAGGCCGTCTCGACCCATCGCAGATCCGCGTTGAAGGAGCCGGGAAGCTGCGGTGTTCCCACGCAGACGAAATGGACGTCCGCCTCGGCGACATCGTCGTACGAGGTGGTGAAGCGCAGCCGGCCCGCCTCCACGCTTTTGCGCAGCAACTCGCCGAGACCGGGCTCGAAGAAAGGCAGCTCGCACGCCGAAAGCCTCGCGATCTTCTCCTTCTCGATGTCCATGGCGATGACATCGTGGCCGAGTTGCGCCATCCCCACCGCGTGGGCGGTGCCCAGATATCCGGCGCCGATCACGCTTACTTGGAGGCGGTCGGACGACTCGACGGACTGCGACATCTTCGTTTGGGGCGAATCTTGGCGTATCAGCTTATGATCCTGCAAAGTTTCTCCCTCGCTCGGTAATTGAAGGCGCTGGTCCCGCGATGTCGTCCTCGTCCACGTCGCCCGAGACCAACCAGATCACCTTACTTTCTTACTTGGAGACGTCCGATAACGCGGCGGTCAACGCCTGAAAGACATGGCAGAGCTTCCTTAAAATCCCGCCAAATGTGGTCGGCACCGAGCGCGGAATATGCCAGGCGCCATGTGAGCTTCGGGAAGCTCGAAATGGGATTATCCGGTCGACGGGCGACAAGCTTTGGAGATCGGCCCACGACCTGCGTCGCCCCCTGGGGACGTAGAGACGTCGGCCGCGGCAGCGGCCTGTTCCCGCTCGTCGCGCACCGCTTGGGGGGCGAAGGTCCACGCTTTCGACTTCGACGTGAATTCCGTCGCCGTATCGGCGAAACCGCGCAGCATATTCGCGCCGGAAAGCACTTGGAGCGCGGCCCAGGGATCCATTCTCGACGAAGCTTACACACAGGCTCTAGGCCAGCACGATGTCGTATATTCCTGGGGAGTGCCGCACCATACGGGTGCCATGTGGCGGGCGATCGAGGCGGCTTCCCGGCTTGTCGCGCCGAACGGGCTGCTGTACATCTCGATCTACAATGACCAAGGGCCGGCAAGTCTTGCGGCCATGACCCGAGGTTCGTCACACGACCGCCGCAAACCCTGTGACGGTCCGTCGTGGCCGAGGTCCCTAGGTGGCAGACCCCTTCCGGGGGAGCAGAAGAAACCGGTCTGTCGTGGCTGGCGTCCCTGTGGGGGGGAGGATCCGGGGGGAGCGGAAGAAGCCGGTCCGTCGTAGCTGGCGTCCCTACCGAGGGGCGCCCCCTCTGGAGGTGAGGAAGCAGACAGTCCGCTGTGGCGAGGGTCCCAAGGACGGACGCCCCTTCGGGGGAGCGGAGGAACCGATGCCCGGCGAACGTCTCTGGGCGCCGTGCTACCCCGACCGGCGTGCTCCCGAGGAGGGGGCCGGGGGCGTCGGCTTCGCGTCGTCAGACAGTGGTCCCAAAGGCTGGTCTGTCGTGGGGAGCCGGTAGACGGCGTAGTCGCCGTCACGGAACCGGAGGTCGGCGAAGGCGGCGAGGGTGACGCCGGGGCTCAGCCGGTGCTCGTCCACGAAGAGCCATCGGACCCCGTAGTCGTCCCGCAGACGCCGGATCGCCTCCGCTGAGGGTGCCTGGAACACCACTTCGTTGGCCTGGAGCCGTTCGCCATCCCAGAACGGGCGCGTTTCCACCACCTCGCCGGGACGCCAGCTGTCCATGTTGGTCACCGTGTAGGCCCATCCCTCGACCAGCACCCGCCGCTCGCTCAGCGCCGTCGCCCAGAACGCGCGGCTGTCACAGGGGTTTTCGTAGCCCATACGGCAGTGCACGTTGGTCGCGATGAGGTCGTCGACGGCCGAATGGGCGCGCAGCCACCGCCCGGCGGTGAAGGCCCCCTTGGGAATCTCCTGCAGCGGCACGGTCCCGTTCCGAACCGGAACGGCGGCCGTCCCAGGCGGATTGGTGGTCGCCCCGGTCGGGTTCCGGGCGGTGGTGGTCACGGGGGTTCTGAAGGTGCCGGGCATGACGCGGGCGAACCAGGCGGCGGGCGTGCCGGCGGCCGTGACCATGCAGATCACCAGGGCACAGGTACGGAGCCTGCTCTGGCGCGCGGCACGCAGCACGACGACGGCCAGCAGAACCACGCCCAGCAGAACGAGGTACGGCAGGAACAGGACCGTGTAATCCGCGCCCGGAGCCAGCGGGAGCCTGACGCCGCAGAGCGTCCGGATGGCGTAGACGGCCACCACCCCCACACCGGCCGCGCACACCATCGCCCTGAGCCGCACGCGCGCCTTCCGTACGATGAGCATGAGCCCGTAGACCGCCAGCATCGCCAGGTAGGGATAGGACGCCTGGAGGAAGTACCCCTCCGACTGATGCGGATGGCCGAGCACCAACGCCGCCGCGAGACCGGCCGCGCTCATGCTGAGCACCAGCACCACCACGGGCCGCGCGAGCAGGTTCGGCCGGCCCATGAGCCCGATGATCCCGCACCACGTGATGACCCCGCAGAGCACGCACAGCAGGGCGACACCGATCGTGACGGCCGACGGCTCGGCCCCGGCCGCCAGGCCGGCCATATCTCGCAAAGTCAGGCGTACGATCGCCAGCGGATCGAGCACGATCCCCTGCCGTGCGCCGCCGAACAGCACGCACTGCGCGAAGAGCAGGTACACCGCGGTGAGGCCGAGCGCGGCGAGCGGGCGCCGGGGCAGGCTGAACCATTTCACCGTCTCGACCAGCGCGACCGCCACCAGGCCCACCATGAGCAGCGGCAGATAGGTGGCCTTCGCCCCCATCACCGCCGCGAGCAGGATCCCCAGGAGGACCCATCTGCCCCGAGGCTGTGGCTTTTGACCGAGAAGGTCGATGAGGAGCAGGACGATCGGGGCGAAGAACAGGGCGCCGAAGGTCTGGGTCGGGCTCGACCATGACTGCACGGTCTTCCAGGTGAACACCCCGGTGGTCTCGCCGAGGTAGAGGCTCGGCGCCGTGATGAAGACCGTGCTCGCGAGGCCGGCCAGCGCTCCCCCGTACGAGCGCGTTATGCGCCGGCCGACCATCCCGAGGACGACGATGAGGGCGGCGAGCATGGGCAGGATGGCGAGGCGGAAGAGCAGAACCAGCGGTTCCACCCCGGTGACCCAACTGGCGGCGGCGAGATGCGCGTAGACGAACCAGTGGTAGACCAAGGGCTCGCCGGCGACCGTCGGCACCATGGGCGGCATGTGGTGCTTCAGCTCACCGGCCAGGGCCAGGTGGAAGGGCATGTCGATGAACGACGTGCCCATCGCCGGCCAGGTGAGGGCTTGGGTTCTGAAGACGTTGACGGCCGACCACACGATCAGATAGATCATGGTCAGCGCGGTGCACCATGACCACCAGAGCGGCGTCCTGCCCGCGCCGGGGGCGGTCTTCCAATGCCCGCGCAGCCGGGGGACGGCGAGGAAGAGTGCGTAGGTGCCGATCGGCCAGGCCAGCACCAGCAGCGGCACGCCGAGCGCGCGAGCCGGGATGTAGGTGAGGACCTCCAGCGCGTACCCGAGTATCAGGCCGAGCGCGAGCCCCTCCGTCAGCGTGGGCGTACCCCGGTACAGCGCCCGGACCCACAACAGGCCCGGCAGCGCGAGGCCCAGGGCGATGTAGAGGCTGAAGAGTGCCAGGTCGGTGGCGGAGACGCCGTAGAACCCCAGCGCGACCCCGACGCAGGCGACCACGGCCGTCGCCGGGAGCCAGATCGAACAGCGCTTCAGCAGCGACGCGCGATTCCTCCCGGACGGTGGCCGGGCCACGCCCGGCTCCGGCGTGGGTGCGTAGGAAGGCGGCGCGGAGCGCGGAAAGGGTGGAGCGTCGGCCATGCACGCAAGCTTGACCACACCGGCGCCGCGGAAAGGTGCGAACGCCCGAGTACGGCGATGTTCTTGCCGGTCCTTGGTGGGCTTTTAAGGATCGCGAGGGTGATCCGGCCCGAGGCTCGGCCTCGGGCCGGAGGATTTCCGGATGAAGGTGCTAACTCGTGGCGTCGAACAGCGTATCGACCCAGTAATTGGTGAGCTGGTAGGTATTGTTGGGGAACGTGAGCGGCGGCCCGTATTTGTACACCCCGTTACTGCCCGCCACCTCCGTACCGGCCGGCGCATAGAGCGGACCGCGGCCATATCCCGTGGTGAAGTACGGCCTGGTTATCGAGTAGTTTCCCGGATTCATGGAATAGGCGGTCACGTACGTGGTGTTCGCGACGAGCGGGACCGGTGTCGCGAAATTCACCTGCTGCCAGCCGGATGGAGTCTCGTTGGCGAAGGTCGCGCTCGCGAGCAGTGTGCCGTCGAGCGCCCACAGGGACCCGACGTGGGTTCCCGTGTTCTGCGGAGACTTGTAGAACCGGACTCCGGTGGCGACCCCGTTCGAGATGGGGCGGAACTTCGTCCCGACGACGACCGCCTTGGTGTCGCCGGTGGAATCGATCGCCGGTTGCGCCGTCTCGTCCCACAGCGTGCTCGACGGCGAGAACACCACGTCCACCCAGTAGTTCGTGGCCTGGTAGGTGTTGGTGGGAAAGACGGGCGTCGCGCTGTACGAATAGACGCCGTTGCCCCCGGTGACGGCTCCGGTCGCCAGTGCGATGAGCAGCCCGGACGAATACTGCTGGTTGAAATACGGCCGGGTTATCGAATACCTCCCGGATGTCGTGTGGTACGCGGCGACATAGGTGGTGTTGGCGCTCACCGCGACGGGCGTCGAGAAGTTCACCTGCTGCCAGCCGCTCGCCGATTCATTGGTGAACGTCGCTCTGGCCAGGAGCTGGCCCGTGGAGCTCCAGAGATCGCCCGTGTGCGTTCCGGTGTTGAGCGTCCCCTTGTAAAATCTGATACCGGATATGTGGCCCGGACTGGTGGGCGTGAATTTCACGCCCAGCTCCGCCGCGGCGGGATCGTTCTGTGACGTGGTGGCCGGTGTCGCGGACGGCGGCCACGTGGTGCAGGGGCACGGCGTGGTGATGGTGACGGGCCTCTGGGTCGGCGTCGTCTGGAGATTCCCGCTGTCGTCGACCGCTCGCGCCAATATCGTCACCGGCCCGGCCGAGCCGGTCGTCCAGCTGTACTGCCAGTCCGCGAGCCCCTTCGCCTGGAACCACCGGTTGCCGCCGTCCGGGGAGACCTCGACTCCCCCCAACTGTCCGCCACCGAGGTCGATCGCCGTCCCCCGGATGGAGACCGTGGTGCCGCTCGGCACGGTGGCGCCGCTGGACGGACTCGTGATCGTCGTCGTCGGAGGGGTGGTGTCCGGCGACGCGGTCGCCGGAACCAGGCCCGGCTGCAGGCTGGCCGGCTGCAAACTCATGTCGGCGAGGAGATTGACGGTCGCCTGCTGCATCCGGATGTCCGTAGGCGTACCAGGCCGGTAGTGAACGGCGTCAAGCCCCCACGCCCACTGCACGGTGCCCGCGCCGAAGACGCGCGCACCGCTGGAGTGCCGGTAAAGGATCAGATTGTGGGTCGCTACCCCGGCACCATACGTGCCACCGAAGTTGAGCAGGATCTTGTCCATCCGGCCTATCGTGATGCTGGAGAACTTCACCGAGCCCGCGGGAGTCGTCAGGTTGTCGGGCGCCGTATCCCACTCATAACCCAGCACTCCAGCTGGAAAGATCGCCGTCTGTCCGGGCAGGAGATTCGCCACGGACGTGTTCCGCCACAGCCGCAGGCCCTTGTAGGCGAAAGGAACAGCCACCGAGTCGGAGACGGTGCCGTTGACCGTGAACATCGTGCCGGTCACGGCGTTCTCCGGCCGGCCGCCGTTCGACGGCGGGGAGAAACGCGGGTCACGCCAGGTGCCGGTCCATTGCGGGCTGGGGTCGATCTTGGCATTCGCCAGCGTCTCCTTGTAGCAGACCATGGTCCGGAACGCCGTGGCCGTGCCGTCGATGCTCGGCTCCCACCTGGTCTTCCAGAACATCTCGTTGCCCGAGAAGAACATCAGGTTGACGGCGCTGGCGCGGGCGGCCTCGACGTTGTCCCGCATGTCCTCGGACCAGTACTCGTCATGTCCGGACGACATGAACGCGCGATGCTCCAGCAACTCCGCCCCGCTCCTGGCGGTGTCGACGTTCGTGGCGTAGCTCACGTCATAGGCGTTGGCCTCCAGCCATCTGATCATCGGGTATTCGGAGTTGTAGAAGAAGGATTCCGCCGCGCCGCTGACTTCGGCGCTCCGGTTGTTGAACGGCCGGTTGTAGCTGACCTTGAAGGCCCGCCCCGCCGGGTTTCCGCTGTACAGACTGTTTCCGCCGTAGTTGTTGTACGCCGTCCACGTCGCGTCAGAGGTCTGCACCAGGAGGTCCGCGCCGCGCGTGTCATCTCGGACGACGAAGGTGATCTGGCTCTCGCCGGGGGTGCCGTCTTCGCGTACCAGCTTTCCGATGTACACGCCGGAGACGGCGGTGCTCGGCACCGCCCAGGACGCGGACACCGCCCAATTGCCGCAGTCGACCAGTCCGGTGGCATCATCGCTGTCGCACGTGGGCTGCACCTGAGGCAACGTGGCGGACGGCTGCACGGTGGCGATCAGGCGCGCTCCCATGCCGCTGTAGTAGCCGATGCGATAGATGTCCATCCGGTAGTCGGTGGCGTCCGTGTCCACCTTGAAATCTACGGTCGTCCCTTTGTTGATGCTGATATCCGTCGCATATCCCTGGATAGTGGGACTGCCGGCCCCCACCACGTCCCACTCGCTCGGCGGATTGCCGGGAAGAGAATTCTCCAGGCAGATGACCGAGGTCGGCGGGCAGGTCGCCGGCCGGGCGCCCCTCTTCCTGAGCGGGCCCGACGGCCGGCCGTGGGCCGCCTTGATCGCTTTCAAATCCTTGCGCGTGGCCTTGCTGATCCGAGCACCCATGGGTACGGACTGCGGCGTCCCTCCCCCGAGGCTCACCGTCGCCCCGGAGGCGGGGTTCGCGGCGATGCCGACCACGCCGCTCTCCCGCGCCGGCGCCTGGGCGGCGCCGAGGATGGCGAGCGCGGCCGCGATGCCTGCGCTCAGAACAAAGGGCGGGCTGCGAAAGGCCCGCCATCGCAAACCGGTCTTTTTTCCACTTTCTTCCATGATGCATCCCTCGATCGCGCTGATTTCAGCAGGTCGCGGGGGGTCATGAGCAAATAAATACAACGATGCCCGGTTCTCTCGTGAAACGGAGGAGGGAAGGGCGATTTCCCAGCAGGACGGACGACGGCGTTGATTCTCCGCTAAGAACTCAATCGGCGCGGAGATCGGCATATCTCCGGAGAACGCGAGCCATCACCCTTTGGCCCGGACAAGGAAGCGGCAAGAAACAACCGTGAGCAGAGGGACAAGCCCGATCGAAGCACTCACCGCACCAAGCTTGCGGCCATGGACGAGATCTTGCCTGTCAACGGTTCCGCGCCGAGCCGGCCGAGCAGCACTGCGGAGGCGCTGCGTCCGGTTCGGCCCGCACGCGACGGCCGGCCACCGTCGCGCTGGAGGCACGCACTGTCGGGGAGGCCCGCATTGTCGGGAGGGCTCGCGGCCGCCTCCGTGACGGCTTTCACCGCTGCCGTACTGATCCGCTATGGAGTATCCGTCACGGACATGGCGTCGTTCGCCGTCTACGTCGCCTTGGGGGTGGCGCTGCCCGGAGTCCTGGTGATCAGAGCCCTGTATCGCGGTCCGCGCACGGCGGCAGAGGAGATCGCCCTGGGCCTGGCGTTCGGTTACGCCGTGGAGATCCTGGTCTACATAGGCGCGCGCGCCGCCGGGATGCCGCTGCTCGTCGCGGTGTGGCCGTTGATCACCTACGCGCTCTTCCTCGTGGTCCCGTCCCTGCGCGGGCACTGGCGAGCGGGATCCCGCCCGGCGACTCCGCTGTGGTGGTCATGGTTCCTCGCCCTCGTCATCGTTGTCCTGGTCGCCGGGAGCGCGGTCAAGTTCTTCGGCACCCACGCCATCACCTGGCCCGGTCTCGGGGCGTCATATCCCGATATGCCCTTTCATCTCGCGCTGATCGGCGAGTTGAAGCACCATGTGCCGCCCGCGGTGCCGATGGTCGTGGGCGAGCCTCTCGCCTACCACTGGTTCGTCTACGCGCATCTGGCGGCGGCGAGCTGGCTGTCCGGGGTGGAGCCTCTTGTCCTGCTGTACCGCCTGGCCATGCTGCCCATGCTGGCCGGGCTCGTCGTCCTGGCCGGCATGACCGGGCGCCGCGTCACGGGCTCGTGGATCGGCGGGGCCGTCACTGTCGTGGGCACTGTCCTGGTGGGCGCCCCGACCCTGTATCTGGGGACGAACGGGGTGTTCACCTGGGGAGGGGTTCCGGACACCGCGTGGATAAGCCCCACGCAGACACTGGGCGCGCTGCTGTTCGCCCCCCTCGTCCTCGTCCTTCTTGACCTGCTCGAACGCCGCCGGCCAGACACCGGCAAATGGCTGCTGGCCGGGCTCTTCCTGGCGGTTCTGACCGGCGCCAAAGCCACTTATCTGCCCCTGCTCGGCGCCGGCCTGGCGCTCGTGGCGGCGGTCGAGGTGCTGAGGCGACGCCGGCCGTCCGGGAACGTGCTGATCATGCTGGGAATGACCACGGCCTGCATCCTCTTCGCGCAGTTCGTCCTGTTCGGCCGGGAGCGGCAAGGGCTGGTCGCGGACCCTCTGTCCTTCATGCGCATGACCTGGAGCAAACTCACCGGGCTGACCACTCCTTCGGCGGGCTCGCTGCTCGGTCTCACCTTGGTGTACCTGCTCTGCTGGGCCGTGACCTGGTCCGGCGTCCTCGGGCTGCTGAGCAGGCCCCGGCTGCTCCTGCGACCGCGGGTGAGCCTCATGCTCGGCATGGGCGCGGCCGGGCTCGGCGCGGTGCTGCTCCTCGGGCACCCCGGCCAGAGCCAGCTCTTCTTCTTCTGGGCGGCCTACCCCTATCTGGCGGCCGTCGCGGCCTATGGGATCCTCATCCTCCTGCGACGGGCCCGGGTGTCGCCCAAGGCGGTCATGTGCTCGATGGGCGCGGGACTCCTCGCCGCCTATCTGATCCCCATCCTCTGTGACGTCAAGATTCCGCTCAGCGCCGGTCAGGGCGACGGGATCCTGTACCGGCCCTATCTCACCCTGGTGGCCCTGGCCGTACTGGCGGGCCTGCTCGTGGCCTACCTGAAGGGACGCGCTCGCGCCTCGGCCCTCGTGATCGTCGCGTTCATGACCATCGGCCTGCCCGCGTACTGGCACGCACGCGTCCTCTCCGCCATCGACAACGTCACCGGGGACGATCCCAACCCGATGGTCAGACCGGCGGAGAACCGGGTGATCCCCCAGGGGGCCCTGACCGCCGGACGATGGCTGCGCGACCATTCCGGGCCGGACGACCTGGTGGCCACGAACACGCACTGCCGCCTGGGATACGAGAACCCGTGCGACACCCGATACCCGTGGGTGGCCGCGCTGTCGGAACGGCATGTGCTGGTCGAGGGCTGGGCCTACACGGCCACGAACCTGAGCCACTGGCGTCCGGGGCTGCTGCCGGAGGGTCTGCCGTTCTGGGACACCGAACTGATCAAGCTGAACGACAGCGCCTTCCAGTCGCCGAGCCAGACCTCCATGCGGAGCCTGCGCGAGCGCTACGGAGTGCGCTGGCTCTTCGTCGACGAGCTTCGGGGAAAGGTCAGCCCGAGGATCGGCGAGTTCGCGGAATTCCAGTTCCGGTCCGGCGATTACGCCGTCTATCGACTGCCGGACGGCTGGGTGTGAGGTGGGCAGGTAAGGCTTGTGTAATGCCTCAACCAGCCAGCCGGGCGCCACGCGTGTCGGCCGGTCCGGACCGTTGTTCACTGCGTTCGTGAACGCATCCGGCCTGACGGCGATCCCCTTCAACGTGCCGCATATCTCGGAGAACGAGCTCGACTATCTGGCGGAGGCCGTACTCCAGCGGTTCACCCGCGGAGACGGGCCCTTCACCCAACGGGCCACCGGTCTCCTCGCGGAGATCACCGGGGCCCGCCAGGTGCTGCTGACCACCTCGTGCACACACGCGCTGGAGATGTCGGCGCTCCTGCTCGATCTGCGGCCGGGTGACGAGGTGATCATGCCGTCGTTCACCTTCATGTCGACGGCCAACGCCTACGCGCTGCGCGGCGCCGTCCCGGTGTTCGCCGACTGCCGGCCGGACACGCTGAACCTGGACGAACGACGGCTCGAAGCCGCGATCACCGACCGCACCCGGGCCATCGTGATCGTCCACTACGCGGGTGTCGGGTGCGCGATGAAGGAGATCGGCGAGCTCGCGGAACGGCACGGACTCGCGGTCATCGAGGACAACGCCCATGGACTGGGCGGGTTCTACCAGGACCGTCCGCTCGGGTCGTTCGGCTCCATGGCCGCCCAGAGCTTCCATGAGACGAAGAACGTGCAGTGCGGAGAGGCCGGCGCGCTGCTCCTGAACGACGCCGGCCTCGGCGAGCGCGCGGAGATCGTCAGGGAGAAGGGCACCGACCGGAGCCGGTTCTTCCGCGGCCAGGTGGACAAATACCGGTGGGTCGACATCGGGTCCAGCTACCTGCCGTCGGACGTGCTCGCCGCGCAGCTCACCGCCCAGCTGGAGTCGTTCGACAAGATCCAGTTCCGGCGCCACTACGCATGGGACCGGTATCACGAGGAACTGGCGGACTGGGCCGCGGAGAACGGGGTCGCCCAGCCGACGATCCCGGACGAGTGCACGCATCCGGCGCACCTGTACTACCTGCTGCTCCCCGACCTGGCGAACCGGCAGAGCTTCATCGCTCATCTCTCCGAGCGTGGCGTGCAGGCGGCCTTCCACTACCAGCCGCTCCATGATTCACCCGCCGGCCTGAGGTACGGGCGGACGGCCCCGGGTGGCTGCCGGGTCACGGAGGAGGTCGCCGACCGTCTCGTACGGCTGCCGCTCTTCGCCGACCTGGACGACGCCCACCTGTCCCGCGTGATCGACGCGGTCCGAGCCTACGAGGTGCGCTGATGGCCTGGAACGACGTGATCGAGGCGGAAGCCGTGCTCACGCGGGAGTCTCCGCTCGAGTCCGCGCGGTTCGGCCGCTCGATCGAGCGGCTCGCCGTCTCCGGATCGTCGTTCGCCGCGGTCCGTGAGGCCGTCGTACGATCCACCGCGGACGTGATCATCCTTCGCTACCCGGCCGATCACGTCAGCTGGTACGCCCAGCTGACCGCCCTGGGCCGGACCGCCGTCTTCGCGGACTCCCTGGTCTACTGGCGGCTGCGCGCCGGAGCGGGCCGGGCGCCCGAGGCGTCACCCGACCTGCGGGCGGCGGAGCTGACCGGAACCGCCGTGATCGAGGATCTGGTGTCCGACATCTTTCTCTCGTACGGAAACCACTACCTGGCCAATCCCCTGTTCAACGCCGCCGACGCGCTCGCCGGCTACCAAGAATGGGCGCTGCGCTCGGCCGCCGAAGGCGGCTGCCTGGCGTTGCTGGATCGGCCGGACTCGCGCGTGCTCGCGCTGGCCACGCTGGACGAGGCCGAATCCCGCACGGAGATCCTGCTCGCCGGCGTGATCTCGAAGGCGCAGGGGCGCGGTCTGTACGCCCATTTGCTCAAGGCGGTCGAGGACCGCACGCTGGCGCGCGGCGGGGACGAGGTCGTCATCTCCACCCAGGGGCACAACACGCGCGTGCAGCGGGCGTGGGCCCGATACGGGTTCGAGCCCGTACGGACGGTCCTCACTGTTCATCTGGTCCGGAGCGGGCTCCTGCCTGGGCAGGAACGCTAGGACCACCGGGCCCCACGTCGGCGGCGGCGGTCGGTCCGACACGTTCACGCACGACGTAGGTCGGCCGGCCCATGCCGCTGCCGTGAATGCGGCCGATGTACTCCCCGAGGACCCCGATGGAGACGAGTTGCG
The DNA here is from genome assembly GCF_050942315.1 of Nonomuraea sp. CA-143628. Lineage (NCBI taxonomy): Bacteria > Bacillati > Actinomycetota > Actinomycetes > Streptosporangiales > Streptosporangiaceae > Nonomuraea > Nonomuraea sp. CA-143628. Next base: position 2,121,715 of record NZ_CP192072.1, on the reverse strand, counting down.
CGGAGGAGAAGAGCGCGACCATCGAGGCGATCGTCGTGAAGCCTGCCACCGTGGTCTCTCCCGTGGCGAACCGCCACAGAACAATACCGCCCAGCAGCAGGCCGACGATGCCGACGAGGAAGCCGAGATAGCTCGCCGCCCGCAGCGGCGCCGTGCTGTAGCCGAGCAGCATGTTCACCGCGTGCCGGATCAGCAGCCGCGCCGAGTAGTTGGAGCGCCCGTGGTGGCGTTCGTTCATGCGTACGCTGACCGATCCCACCTTGGAGGTCGCCCACGACAGGGCCACGTCGACCGAGGCATGCGGCCCCGACAGCTCTTGGAACCCGTCGCGCAGCCGCGTACGAAAGGCGCGGAAGGCGCTGATCGCGCGGGCGGAGCGGATGCCCAGCGCGCTGGACATCCCGGCTTTCACCGATCGGGAGGCGAAGCTCCGGAGAAAGCCGTGCTCCTCACGGTAGGAGACGCCGTAGACGAGGTCGAGACGGTCGCCCTCAAGGGCGGCCAGCAGGAGAGGGATCTGCTCCGGTGGATGCTGCAGGTCGTCGTCCATGGTGACGATGACCTCGAAGGCCGCCTCCCTGATGCCGGCGATCAGCGCGTTGTGCTGACCGTAGTTGCGGGAGAGGTGGATCGCCCGCACGGCCTCGTTTCGGCGGGCCAGCCCGGCGGCCGTCGCCCAGGTGTCGTCCGGGCTGCCGTCGACGACGAGGATCACCTCGTGCCGGACGGACGCCTCGCTCATGGTCGACAGGATTCTGGCCACCAGCGCTGGAAGAGTGCGCGCGGATCGGTAACACGGAATTACCACCGACACCGACATTGATCCCCCGATCATCCAGTGTGAGCCGGTTACAATCGTGCCGCCCCCCACCACGTGACGATCTGGAGTGCGGGCGACATGGTTGACGTGGAGAGCCACACCAAAAGCGACAAGAAGCCGCATTTCTGGTGGCGGGCTCTGATCTCCACTTTTGCTGGAAACCGCATCACATACCTAATGGCCGGCGCCATGACGGCAGTTGTCTATTACTGTCTCCTTGGCCTAGCATTGCTCGCCGCCGAGGGTGCGGTGCCCTATCTTGTCCTGGTCGTGACCAGCCACTTCGTCACCGTGGTGATCGTCTACCCGTGGTATCGGCTGGTGGTGTTCCGGGTCTCCGGCGATTCCTGGCTGCGGGGGTACCTGCGATTCTATGTGGTCGGCCTGAGTTTCCTCGGGGCGTCCCTCATCAGCCTGCCGATCCTCGTTGGCGTCATCGGAATTCCCATCATGATCGCACAGGGCTTGATAATACTCATAAGTCCCTCACTAAGCTATCTGATACACCGAACATGGACTTTTCGTGATCGCGGATCCATCTAGTCTCGGCAACGTGCCGGACGTTCTTCGACAAGCACGCGGAACTGCGAAGTTCCCCTGGCCGGGGCCCGGCATAAACTCCAGCCGACAGGCGGCCACCGCCGTCATGTCCGCTTCGCGGAAGGACTCAGGGAGCCCATGAAGGCGCTCGTTCTAGCGGGTGGCAAGGGGACGAGGCTGCGCCCGCTCACCCATACCTCAGCGAAACAACTGGTCCCCGTGGCCAACAAACCGGTCCTGTTCTACGGGCTCGAAGCGCTTCGGGACGCGGGCATCACCAGCGTGGGCATCATCGTCGGCGACACGGCCGCGGAGGTGCGCGAGGCCGTCGGAGACGGCTCGCAGTTCGGCCTCGAGGTCACCTACATCCCGCAGCAGGCCCCCTTGGGCCTGGCCCACTGCGTCCTGATCGCCAGAGAGTTCCTCGCCGACGAGCCGTTCGTGATGTACCTGGGCGACAACTTCCTGGTGGGTGGCATCACCGCCCTGGTCGACGCGTTCCGCCGGGCCGACAATGACGCGCAGATCCTGCTCACCAAGGTCGCCGAACCGCAGTTCTACGGCGTGGCCGAGCTCGGGCCGGAAGGCGAGATCATCGGGCTGGCGGAGAAGCCGGAGCACCCGCGCAGCGATCTGGCGATCGTCGGGGTCTACATCTTCTCCCCCGTCATCCACGAGGCCGTCCGGCGCATCACCCCGTCCGCGCGCGGCGAGCTGGAGATCACCGATGCCGTCACGTGGCTGATCGACAACGGCTTCCGCGTCCACTCCCACTTCGTCAACGGCTATTGGAAGGACACCGGCCGGCTGCAGGACATGCTGGAATGCAACCGGATCATCCTCGAACAGATCGAGCCCGACATCAGGGGCACAGTAGACGGCCGGAGCGAGATCACCGGGCGAGTGGTCGTCGAGCAGGGCGCGGTGGTGGAGAACTCCATACTCCGCGGGCCCATCGTGATCGGCGCCGACTCCAAGATCGTCTCTTCCTTCGTCGGCCCCTTCACCTCGATCGGGGCGAGTTGCGTGCTGGAGGACGCCGAGATCGAGTACTCGATCGTGCTCGACAGTTCGTCCATCCGTGGCGTGTCGCGCATCGGGCATTCCCTCATCGGGCGCAACGTCGAAGTGAACCGCGCGGAAGGCATGCCGAACACCCACGAGCTCATGGTCGGCGATCACAGCAAGATACAGGTGCGTACATGAGGATTCTGGTCACCGGCGGCGCCGGCTTCATCGGATCGCACTATGTGCGGTCGCTGCTGCTCGGCTCGTATCCGGGCTACGAGGCCGTGAACATCACCGTTCTCGACAAACTCACCTACGCCGGAAATCTCGCCAATCTCGCACCGGTGGCCGGACATCCCGGCTACCGGTTCGTCCATGGGGACATCACCGACCTGGAGCTGCTCGCGAAGGTCGTTCCCGAGTGCGAGGTGATCGTGAACTTCGCGGCCGAGACGCACGTCGACCGCTCCATCGCGGGAGCCGGTGACTTCCTGACGACGAACGTGCTGGGCACGCAGCGACTCCTGCAGGCGGCGCTGGAGACCGGCGTCCGCACGGTGGTGCACGTCTCCACCGACGAGGTGTACGGGTCGATCGCGGAAGGATCCTGGACCGAGGACGAGCCCCTGCTGCCGAACTCGCCGTACTCGGCGGCCAAGGCCGGCAGTGACCTGCTCTGCCGGGCATATCACCAGACGTACGGCCTGGATGTCCGGGTGACCCGCTGCTCCAACAACTACGGCCCTTACCAATACCCGGAGAAGCTCATCCCGCTCTTCGTCACCAACCTGCTGGATCGCGAGCCGGTCCCCCTCTACGGCGACGGGCTGAACGTACGGGACTGGCTGCACGTCGACGACCACTGCCGGGGCATTCAGCTGGTGCTGGAGAAGGGCTCGCCGGGAGAGACGTACAACATCGGCGGCGGCACCGAACTCACCAACCGGGAGCTCACGGAGCTGCTGCTCGGCGCGCTCGGAGCAGGATGGGAGATGGTCAGGAACGTGCCGGACCGGCTCGGGCACGACCGTCGCTATTCCGTCGACTGCGGCAAGCTTCGAGGGCTCGGGTACGAGCCGCGTATGGGGTTCGCGGACGGCCTGGCGGAGACGGTGCGCTGGTATCAGGACAACCAGCAGTGGTGGCGGCCGCTGAAGGCTCCTGCCACGCCTCGATCTATGTGACGGTTCGTGGTGGCTGAGGTCCCTCGGGAGATACCCCCTCCCGGGGGGCGGGAGACCACGGCTCGCCGAGGCCGGGGCCCTCAGGGACATCCCCACCCGAGGAGCGGAAGTGGCTGGGGTCCTTCGGGGGTTTCCGGGGGAGGGCAGAGGAAGACGGCCCGCCGTGCAGGGCCCCGTGGGCGGACACCCCCTCCGGGGGGAGAGGGAGTACGTCCGTCTTCCCCACGCTATGGGGTGACGGACTGGTTCACCGGGTTTGACGTGCTCGGGGCCAGGTGGATCAGGGCCTCGTGGTCGAAGACGTCGCCGCCCAGATAGACCGCGACGATCTGGTGCTGCCCTTGGGACAGGCTCGACGTCGTGAACATCGCACGACCGGCGCTGTTGAGGTACACCGAGCCGAGATTGGTCGAACCTTCCTTGAAGACCACTTCGCCATAGGGGATCTGGCTGCCGCTGACCGGTGCCACAGCGGCGGTGAACGTCACCGGCTGTCCTACCCGTGAGGGGCTGGGGGAGCTGGTCAACGCGGTGGTGGTCGGCGGGTCGTCGGGAAGGCTGATCTGGGTGGCCGGGATGCTGTCGGTGCCGGTGGTGTTGACGGAGCCGCTCAGCGAGAAGACCCGGCCCTGGACGTTGGCGCCGAAGTTCACGCTGGCGTTGCCCTGGGACAGCACATTGCCGCGGAAGGTGCTGTACACCCCCAGCGCCGCGGTGCTGGTGGACTGCCAGTAGATGTTGTCGGCCTGCGCGCCGCGCAGCAGGGCGATGTTGCTGACCCTGGCGGTGTTGAGATTGGCCGCGCGGAAGATGAAGGTCGCGGCCGGATCTCCCTGCGCGTCGAGGGTGAGCGTGCCGTTGATCGTGAAGGTGCCGTTGCCGGCGTCGTACAGGCCGGGCCCCTTGGTCGTACCGCCCAGTTCCCCCGCCACGACGGAACCGCCGGACCGCGCGGCGATGTCGTTGTAGGCGGCGACCACGTCACTCTTGACCGCCGCCGCGGTCGCGTTGCCCAGCTGCCTGTTACCGTTCACGATGCCGGGCGGGAAGCCGGTCAGCGTACTGTTCGGGCTGATCGCCAGATCTCCGGAGACCGTGGTCAGGTGCGCGTTCTTGACCGACATCCCGGCCACCACCCCGTACGCCTTCCCATTGCCGATGTTCACCGGCGGTGTCGCGCGCGCGCCCTCCGGCAGGGTCACCAGCACGACGGCCGCCACCACCCCCAGCGACAACCGACCCGCTTTCCCCGAAAAACGGGACAAATCAATATTCGCCATGAGCCGATCCTTTTATCTGCGACCTGGAATACTCCGCCGGTCATATGACTCTGGATAATCGACATTAGCGGGCATCGATGCCGTTCCAGAGAAATGACATGCGACGCGGCCCGTGTCGTATTCGCGCCGGTGACAGGGCGCGGCCCGGCCGTGCGGAAGCGCACGGCCGGGCCGGTTGAGAAACACCCGGACCTCACGGGCCCGCTAGGAGTCGAATACCGGATCGACCCAGTAGTTGGACGACTGGAAGGCGGTCGTCGGGAAGGTGCTGGTCCCCCCGTAGGTGTACACCCCGTTCGGGTCCGTACCGTTCGCCAGTGCGGTGAGCGGGCCGTTCGTGTATGCCGAGGTGAAGTAGGGTCGGTTTAGCGAATAGAATCCCGACGTAGTGTGATACGAGGCCACATAGGTGGTATTGGCGGTGATCGCGACAGGCGTCGGGAAATTCACCTGCTGCCAGCCAGAGGCCGTCTCGCTGGTGAAGACCGCGCTCGCGAGCAGCTGACCACTGCTGCTCCACAAGCTCCCAGTATGAGTCCCCGTATTCGAGGCGCCCTTGAAGAAGCGGATGGCGACGATGTTCCCGCTCGTCGAGGCCCGGAACTTCACGCCGACCGTGATCGCCTGCGTATCAGGTTGGGACTGGATAGCCGGAGTGGCCACTTTGTCCCAGAGACTGTCCGACGGCTCGAACACGACGTCGACCCAGTAGTTGGTGGACTGGTAGGAGGCCGTCGGGAAGGTGCTGGTCGCCCCGTAGGTGTACACCCCGTTCGGATCCGTACCGTTCGCCAGTGCGGTGAGCGGGCCGTTCGTGAATGAGGAGGTGAAGTAGGGTCGGGTAACCGAATAGAATCCCGACGTAGTGTGATAAGACGCCACATAGGTGGTATTGGCGGTAATCGCGACAGGCGTCGAGAAGTTCACCTGCTGCCAGCCAGAGGCCGTCTCACTGGTGAAGACCGCGCTCGCGAGCAGCTGACCACTGCTGCTCCACAGACTCCCGGTATGAGTCCCCGTATTCAGGGATCCCTTGAAGAACCGGATGCCGAGGATGGTCCCGTTCGTCGAGGCCCGGAACTTCACGCCGACCGTGACCGCCTGCGAATCAGATTGAGACTGGACGGCCGGAGTGGCCGATCTGTCCCACAGACTGTCCGACACATGCTGAACCACTTCCGGCGAGAAGCTCGGCGCGAAGTGGATCAGCGCCTCATGGTCGAAGACGTCACCACCCAGGTAGACGGCGGTGAGGTGGTGATCCCCCGCGCTGAGGCTCGGGGTCGTGAGCGTGGCCGGATCGTCGGCGTCCTGGTAGCCCGAGCCGAGCACGGTCGAGCCGTCCTTGAAGACCACTTCGCCAACGGGGGTCAGCGTGCCGCTGACCGGCTGCACGACCGCGGTGAGGAGGACCGGCTGCCCCCTCCAGGAGGGGTTGGGTGAGGTGGTCAGGGTCGTCGTGGTCGGCGGGTCGTTGGGGAGCGTGATCTGGGTGGCCGGCGTGCTGTCGGTGCCGGTGATGTTGATGGAGCTGTTCAGGGAGAAGATGCGGCCGTTGGTGTAGGCACCGACATTCACCGTGACGGCGTTCTGGGCCAGCACGTTGCCGCGGAAGGTGCAGTAGTTGCCCAGCGTCACGGTGTCGCTGAACTGCCAGAAGACGTTGTCGGCCTGCGCGCCGCGCGCCAGGGCGATGTTGGCGACGTTGGCGGCGGTCAGAGTGGTCGCCCGGAAGATGAAGACTGCGTTCGGATCCCCCTGCGCGTCGAGGGTGAGCGTGCCGCTGATCGCGAAGGAGCCGGTGTTGGAGGCGTACAGGCCAGGCCCCTTGGTCGTGCCGCCCAGCTGCTGCGCCACCGTGGCGTCCGGGGTCCGCCCGGCGATGTCGTTGTAGGCGGCGACCACGTCGGCCTTGGCCGCCGCCGCGGCCGCGTTGCCGAGGTCCCGGTCACCGTTCACGGTGCCGGGCGGGAAGCCGGTCAGCGTACTGCCCGGACTGATCGCGAGGTCTCCAGTGACCGTGGTCAGATTCGTGTTGGAGACTGACACCCCCGCCACGACCGCATAGGGCTCCGCGACACCGATGTCCACCGGCCCCGTCGCGCTCGCGGCCTGCGGCAGCCCCACCACCGCACCTGCCGCCAGCACGACCGCCGCACTCACCCCCATCCACAACCGCCCGACATTCCCCAAAGAGCGGGAATATCTGACTTTGCTGGTCGCTTCGCGCTTGAGAGCTTCGGGGAGGGCCTTGCAGGCTGCTCGATCGGGCGCATCGCTATGTGATGTTGACATGCGCCACAACTCCTCACTGTATCTTGTGCTACTCAGGCAATCGGCTGGCTTGCCGCAGCCTGCGGCTCGTCAAGAATCCATAGGCGGTCATCGCCCGGCTTGTCGCGGTTGCCGTAAATGCGGATAAAGTCCAGCCATAAGAGATGCGACCCGAATGTCGCCAATCCCGTTGAAGACGCTACGACATTCGGGAGGACCGCGCCTTGAACGGCATGACGCGAAAAACCTATATGTGATCAAGAAAAGCCTAGGATAGCGTCCTATTGGGTCGCTCTTTACCCTTCGATACCCGCTGGCAACACTTACCGGAAAGCTTGAACAAGGTATCCCCGCACAGGCGGCTTTTTCTTGAGCGCGCGGAAATATTCCGCTTAATGCCCTTATAAACCCCTAATCGCTGGCCTCGCCACGGAAACGCCATCAGACGACACGCCGGGCATCGCCATCAAATCGGCGATATGAGAACTCCGGCCTCCTACAGTCGGATCGTGTCTCATCTCGATGTAACGGGGGCTCCTGACATGGGAGAGAAACTGGTGGTGGTCGGCCAAGGCTATGTCGGCCTGCCTCTGGCGATGCGGGCGGTCAGCGCGGGATTCGACGTCGTGGGCATCGACGTGGACCAGTGGCGGATCAAGCGATTGACGGCCGGTGAATCTTATGTCGAGGACATCAGGGACGATGAGCTGATCGCCGCACACCGCTGCGGCCGCTATCTGGCGAGCACCGATTACGCCGACGCCGAGATGTTCGACATCTGTGTGATAACCGTGCCGACGCCGCTCCGTGAGGGCGTGCCCGATCTCCGGCACATCGCCTCGGCCGCCCAATCCATCGCCCCGCTCCTTCAGCCGGGCGCCACAGTGGTGCTGGAGTCGACGACTTATCCCGGAACCACCGAGGAATATCTCCTGCCCCTGCTTCAGGAAGGCTCCGGACTGCAGGCGCCCGAGGATTTCTACCTTGGCTACAGTCCCGAACGGATCGACCCGGGAAACACCCGCTGGCGACTGGACAACACCCCGAAGATCGTGTCCGGCATCGACGACTCCTCGCTGAAAAGAGTCCAGGCGTTCTACGAGCGCATCGTGCGGGATGCCGTTCCCGTCTCCTCGGTCCAGGTGGCCGAGCTGAGCAAGCTCCTGGAGAACACCTTCCGGCACATCAACATCGCCCTGGTGAACGAGCTGGCCATCTTCGCGCGGCAGCTGGGGATCGACGTCTGGGAGGCCATCGACGCCGCCTCCACCAAACCGTTCGGCTACATGCGCTTCACCCCGGGCCCCGGCGTCGGCGGGCACTGCCTGCCGATCGACCCGTCCTACCTGTCGTGGAAGGTCAAGCGCAGCCTGGGGCACAACTTCCGGTTCGTGGAGCTGGCGAACGACATCAACGACCACATGCCGGATCACGTCGTCCACCGGCTGACCCTCGCGCTGAACCAGCGCTCCATGCCGGTCAAGGGCAGCCGGGTGATCGTGCTCGGCCTCGCCTACAAGAAGAACGCGGGCGACTGCCGCGAGTCACCGGCGATCGAGGTGGCCAGGGCCCTGCGCAAGCTGGGCGCGGATGTACTGGCCGCCGACCCGCACGTGGACCACTTCCTGCTGCCACAGGGGATCGCGATCATCGACGCCACGCGTCAGGAACTGGCTCAGGCGGACGCGGTGCTGATCCTCACCGACCACGACTGCTTCGACTACGAGATGGTCGAGCAGGTGAGCGCCTTCGTCTTCGACACGCGCAACCGCTGCCGGGGGCCCAACGTCGAGCGGCTGTGAGACCCGGAGGGGGCTACAGACAGCCCCCTCCGGCGTTCCTAGAGCATGGCCTTCATCGAGTCGGCCGCCGACAGCACGTACGGCTGCTCGGCCATGACCGCCGCCCAGTTGTCCGCGAGCGACTCCGGCGTGAGCTCGTCCGACTTCCAGCCGGGCCCCTCGGCCACGAACACCCGCGCCACCCGGCCACCGCCGACGCTGAACACCTCGCCGCTCGGCTCGCACGACTCGTGTACGAGGTAGGCCACCAGCGCGCTGACCCGCTCGGGCGTGAACTTGGCCTCGAACTCGGCCGGCAGCAGCGACTCGGTCATCCGCGTCCAGGCGATCGGCGCGATGGCGTTGGCCTTGATGCCGTTGCGGGCGCCCTCGATGCCGAGCGTCTTGGTCAGGCCGACCAGGCCCATCTTGGCGGTGGAGTAGTTGGCCTGGCCGAAGTTGCCGAACAGGCCCGCCGGGCTGGAGGTGTTGACGATCCGGCCGTAGCCGGCCTCCTTCATGTACGGGTAGGCGGCCTGGCTGACCAGGTAGGAGCCGCGCACGTGTACGGCCAGCACATTGTCGAAGTCCTCGACCGCCATCTTCCCGAACGACCTGTCACGCAGGATGCCCGCGTTGTTGACGACGATGTCGATCTTGCCGAACGCGTCGACCGCGGCCTGCACGATCGCCCTGGCCCCTTCCGGCGTGGCCACGTTGTCGGCGTTGGCGATGGCCTGACCGCCGTTCTTGGTGATGAGCTCGACCACGTCGGCGGCGGGACCCGCGGAGGCGCCGGTGCCGTCGAGCGCGCCGCCCAGGTCGTTCACGACGACCTTGGCACCCCGCTCGGCCAGCAGGAGCGCGTGCGACCTGCCGAGACCGTGCCCGGCTCCCGTTATGATCGCGACCCTGTCATCGAACCGAAGCATCGAACCTCCAGCGCAGGAGAACATCGTTCTAGTAATGGCACAATAACCCGAGTCCGCCGCACTACGACTGATCGTCGCGGATAGTGATCAGAAGGTTGATTCTCTGCTAGAGTTCTGGGCTTCGAATGGGCGGCGACCCCCAGCTCCTGTCCGCCCTCCACCGGGCCTTCGGAGGCCGGACATGCCGGTAAACGCGCCCCTTCGCGTGGTTCAGTGGGCCACGGGAGCTGTCGGCCGCTATGCGCTGCGCAGCGTGCTCAGCAGGCCGGGGCTGGAGCTAGCGGGAGTCCTCGTCTACGACCACGACAAGATCGGCAAAGACGCCGGCGAGCTGGTCGGCCTGCCGTACGCGGGCGTGAGCTGTACGGACGACCCGGAACGCGTCATGGCCATGGAGGCCGACTGCGTGCTGCACATGCCGCTGCCGTCCTTCTACTTCGGCCCCGACCGGAGCCTGGATCTGGAGACCATCTGCGCGCTGCTCGCCTCTGGCAAGAACGTCATCACGACCACCGGCTTCGTCTACCCCAAGTCGTACGGCCCCCACGTGGTGGAGCGCATCGAGGCCGCCTGTGACAAGGGCGGCACCACACTTCACGGCACCGGCATCAACCCGGGCTTCATGAGCGACTTCCTGCCGCTGGCGCTGACCGGGCTGTCCGACCGGGTCGACCACATCTACGTACGCGAGTCGTCGGACTTCCGCGGCCACCCGTCGCGCCAGGTGGTCGTGGACCTGGTCGGGTTCACCCGCACGGCCAAGGACTACGCCGAAGCGGTCCGGCCGTTCCGCACCTTCCAGCGCTCGCTCTTCGCCGAGAGCGTGCAACTCGTGGCCGACGCGCTCGACGTGCGGCTGGACGAGGTGGAGGAGCGGGACGAGTTCGAGGTGGCCGGGCGGGAGTTCGAGATCGCGGCCGGCCGGGTCGAGGCGGGCGCGGTGTGCGCGTCACGCTGGGTGTTCTCGGGGCTGGTGCGGGGGCGGCCGTTCATGACGGTCGAGGTGATCTACAAGGCCGACGCCGGCAAGGTGGAACGCTGGCCGGAGCCGGGCTTCGCGATCCACATCGAGGGGGTGCCGCAGATGACGATGTCGATCGACGAGGTCTCCCACGGCCTGGCCGCCGCGGCCGCCCACGCCATCAACGCCATCCCCGCCGTCTGCACCGCTCCGCCCGGCATCCGCACCCTGCTTGATCTTCCCCTCCCCACCGCACGCGCCCGGGTCCGCATCCGTTGAGCAGGCGGGGAAGAATCACGCGCGGGCGCGTTCGTATCCGTCAGGCGGGCCACGTACGGCGGGGAAAGAGTCAGTTGTGCGGGAGGAAGCGCCCGTACCGCCCTCGGTGGTAGAGGAGCGGGCGGGCCGGGGTGGTCTGGGCGGCGGTGACCAGGCCGACCACCAGGGTGTGATCGCCTATCTCCACGGTCGTGTGGGGAAGGCAGATGAGATGCGCGGAGACGTCCTCCAACAACGGCGTTTCGTGCGGGCCGGGATGCCAGCGGGTGGGTTCGGCGAAGCGGTCGATGCCGCGCCGGGCGAAGCGGGTGGCCAGGTCGTGCTGGTGGCCGGCCAGGACGTTCACCGCGAAATGGTCGGCCAGCCGGAGCCAGGGCCAGGTGGTGGACGACTGGTCGACGTAGAAGGACACCAGCGGCGGATCAAGGCTCACCGAGGAGAACGAGGTCGCCGTGAGGCCCACCGGGACGCCCTCCGGTCTGGCCGTCACGATGACCACTCCGGCGGCGTGCTGGGCCAGGGCGGTGCGGAACTCGTCGCGATCAAGGGAAATGGTCATCTCAGCGCCCCTTGCCTGACCGTTATCTGCGGCACGACCTGATCCGCCCAGCGAGCCAGGGGCCCGTCGTCTCCCAGCAGCTCCGACTCCAGGAGGGCCAGGCCGGGGGTGGGGACGAAGGCCCCCAGCTCCACCAGGAGCGGGCGGAAGTGGACCTCCACCGCCAGGGCGTGCCTGGGGTCGCCCATGACGAGGATCGGCAGGGCGGCAGTGCCCGCCAGGGCGTTCGGGGGCAGCCGGTCGAGGAACGCCTTGAGCAGGCCGGTGTAGGTCGCCTTGTAGGTGGGACTGGCCACGACGGCCACCGAGGCACCGGTGAGGAGTTCGAGGGCGATCTCCACATTCGCGGTGCTCCGCGGGAGGAGCAGTTCCGGGGCGAGGGCTGACAGGTCGATGACGTCCCTCGGGCCCGGGTGGCCGAGCCGGGCGGCGATGGCGTCAGTGGCCGCGACCGCCGCCCCCAGCGTGCGCGATCCGGAACGCGGGTTGCCGACGACGGTGACGATGCTCATGAGGCGGTGGCCAATCCGTAGTGGTCGCGTAGGGTTCGGGCCTCGTAGTCCTTACGGAAGAGGCCGCGGATCTGCAGCTCGGGTACGACCTGCTCGACGAAGTCCGCGAGGCCGCCCGGCAGGTGCGGGGGCATGATGTTGAAGCCGTCGGCCGCGCCGTTCTCGTACCACTCCTGGAGCTGGTCGGCGATCTGCTCGGGCGTGCCGGCGACGACCCGGTGGCCGCGGCCGCCGGCGAGCTTGCCGATGATCTCGCGGATCGACAGGTCGCCACGGGCCGCCAGGTCCTTGATCAGCTTGATGCGGCTCTGCTGGCCGTCCGGGTTGGGCGGGATGTCCGGCAGTGGGCCGTCCAAGGGGTGGGCGGTGAGGTCGACGCCGAGGATGTTCGAGAGCTGCCGCACGCCGTAGGCCGGGACGATGAGGTCCTCCAGCTCCTTCTCCAGCCGCAGCGCCTCGCGCTCGGTCGAGCCGATGATGGGCGAGACGCCGGGCAGGATCTTGAGGTCCTGGGGCCGGCGGCCGTACGCGGGGAGTCTGCCCTTGAGGTCGGCGTAGAACTCCTGGGCATCCTCCAGAGTCTGCTGCGCGGTGAACACCGCCTCCGCGAACCGCGCCGCGAACTCCTTGCCGTCCTCCGACGACCCGGCCTGGACCAGGAGAGGGCGGCCCTGGGGTGAGCGCTGGACGTTCAGCGGGCCCTGGACCTTGAAGTGCGTGCCCACGTGGTCGATCGGCTGGACGCGGGAGAGGTCGGCGTAGACCCCGCTTCGCCGGTCGCCGACGACCGCTCCGTCCGCCCAGCTCTCCCAGAGCGCGTTCGCCACCTGGAGGAACTCCTCCGCCCGGTGGTAGCGCTCACCGTGCGGCGGGCGTTCGATGCCGAAGTTGCGGGCCTCGGCCTCGCCGGCGGAGGTGACGATGTTCCAGCCCGCCCGGCCGCCGCTGATGTGGTCGAGCGAGGCGAACTTGCGCGCCACGTGGAACGGCTCGTTGTACGTCGTGGACACCGTGGCGATCAGGCCGATGTGGTCCGTGACGGCGGCCAGGGCCGCGAGCAGGGTGAGGGGCTCCAGCCCACCGAGCGCGTTGTGCCGGACATTTCCCCACAGGGCGAGCCCGTCGGCCAGGAACACCGAGTCCAGCTTGCCGCGTTCGGCGATCCGGGCCAGCTCCTGGAAGTGCCGGATGTCGGTGATGCGGCTCGGCTCGGTCAGCGGATGCCGCCACGCGGCCTCGTGGTGGCCGACGCCCATCAGGAAGGCGTTCAGGTGCATGGTCACGTGGTCCTCCAGGTGGAGAAGCGTCGCTCCAGGCGTACGAGGAGCAGGTTGAACAGCAGGCCGAGCACCGAGATCGTGATGATCCCCGCGTACATGTCGGGCACCCGGAAGTTGTACTGCGCGTAGTTGATGAGGTAGCCGAGCCCCGCCTTGGCGCCGACCATCTCGGCGGCGATCAGCACGAGGATCGAGTACGCCCCGGCCAGGCGGATGCCGGTGAAGATGGTGGGCACCGCGGCGGGCAGGATGACCTTCTGGAACAGCCGGTACGGCCCGAGCCCCATGGACCTCGCCGACTTGATCAGCAGCGGGTCGACGCTTTTGACGCCCGCGATGGTGTTGAGCAGGATCGGCCAGGCGCAGGCGTACAGGATGATCGATATCTTGGACGTCTCCCCCAGCCCCAGGACCAGCACGAACACCGGCAGCAGGGCCAGAGCGGCGGTGTTGCGGAACAGCTCCAGGACCGGGTTCAGCAGCTCGGCCACCGGGCGGTACCAGCCGATCAGCAGACCCAGCGGGATGGCGACCACGATGGCCGCCCCGAACCCGGCCAGCGACCTGGCCAGGGAGGCTTGGGCGTGGTCGGCCAGCTCACCACTGCGGAGCAGGTCATACCAGGCGGCCAGGACGTCGCTGAGCGGCGGGAGGAAGGTGGGGTCCACCACCTGGGCCCTGGGCAGGATCTCCCAGACGGCGGCCAGCACGACGATCGCGGCGGAGGCGTTGACCACCCGGCGGGCGACGCCCCAGAGGCTACGGCGCCGGACGGCGGCGGGACGCACCGGCGCGAGGGTCGTGACGGCGGGTGGGTGAAGGTGGTCGTCCTCAAGCGGGGAGGCCGAGAGGCTGAGTGAGGGTCTGGCCAACGGGGGTCACCTCCTCGCGCAGCAGCGTCCAGATCGCGTGGCGGTACTCGCCGAACACCGGATCGGCCCGCAGATCCCCCTCGCGGGAGGCGAACGAGACCGGTACGACGGCCCGGATACGACCGGGCCCTGGCGTCATGACGGCGACCCGCTGCCCCAGGTAGACCGCCTCGTCGATGCCGTGGGTGATGAACACGATGGTCTTGCCGGTCTTGTTCCAGATGCGCAGCAGCTCCTCCTGGAGGGACTCGCGGGTCTGGGCGTCGAGGGCGGCGAAGGGCTCGTCCATGAGCAGGACGTCGGGGTCGTAGGCGAGGCTGCGGGCGATGGCGACCCGCTGCCTCATGCCGCCCGAGAGCTCGTGCGGGTAGCGCTCGTCGAAGCCGCGCAGCCCGACCAGGTCGAGGTAGCCGCGGGCGCGCTCACGGCGTTCGCGCCGCGGCACCCCCTTGGCCTCAAGCCCGAACTCCACGTTCGCCACCGCGGTCCGCCAGGGGAACAGCGCGTACTGCTGGAAGACGATGCCCCGGTCGAGTCCCGGACCGGAGACGGGGACGCCGTCGATGCGGATCTCGCCGCGTGTGGGCAGGGTCAGGCCGCTGAGCAGGTCGAGGAGGGTGGACTTGCCGCATCCGCTGGGGCCGACGAGCGTGAGGAACTCGCCTTCGGCCACGTCGAGCGAGATGTCGGACAGAGCGGTGAAAGAGCTGCCACGGACGGCGAACTCCTTGGTCACGGACACGAACTCGATCTTCATCAGGAGCCTCCCGAGACGAACGGGTTGTAGGCGTTGGTGTAGACGTCCTGGGGTTTGATCTGGCCGGGCCTGATCTCGCCGGCGCCCTCCAGCCAGGAGATCCACCGCTGGAACTCCTGCGGTTGGATCACCCCGCCCTTGGTCGCGACACCGCTGCTCTTCCAGAAGCCGACGGTGGTGGCGTCCTCGTTCCTGGCCCGCTTGGCGATGATCTTCTTGAACTCGGCCACGACCTCTTCGCGGGTGTGCGTCTGGGTCCACTGGATGGCCTTGGCAGTGGCCTCGACGAACTTCCTGGTCGTGTTGGGGTTCTGCTTGATGAAGCGGTCGGTGAGTACGTACGTCCCGGCCGAGAAGTCGCCGAACAGGTCGACGTCCTTGAACAGGGTCTTGAGACCGCCGCGTTCCAGCGCCTTGTCGCGCAGGATGCCGCCGAGCGCGGCCACGTCGATCTGTTTCTGGCGCAGCGACTGCTCGGTGCTGACGGGTGGGACGGCGACCAGTTCGACCTGCTTGATCTCGGCCGGGGTCAGGCCGCCGCGCTTGAGGTATTCCTTCAGCACGGCTTCGGCGTGGGCGCCCAGGGTGTTCATGCCGACCTTCTTGCCGATCAGGTCGCGGGCGCTGCGGATCGGGCTGTCCTGGAGGGTGAAGTAGCCCTGGTAGGAGTTCTGGTCACTGCCGTAGTAGCTGATCACGGCCTTGATCGGGGCCTTGGCGGCGACGAGTTTGACCACGGCGCCGTTGAACGCGCCGCCGAAGTCGCTCTGTCCCGTGGCGGCCGTCTGGATGTCCTGTGGTCCGCTGGTCGTGTTGCCGATCCACTTGAGTTTGACGGGTTTGAGATAGCCGAGCTCCTCGGCCAGCTCGGGGAAGGTGACGGTGCCGACACTGCCCTGGTAGCGCAGTTCCCGGGTTTCGGCGGCGCCCTGGGCGGTGCCGCACGCCGTGACGGCGAGGAGAAGAGGGACAAGGGAAACGAGACGCTTGATCACGAGATGTCCTCAAATAAAGGGGGACGGGGACTAAGTCGTGATCAGTGACACTGTGCGCTGACGACGCGGCAGAAGTCGACATGCGCGCGCCGGGTGAGGTCCGGGCTCATGCACTCGACGCTACGCAGGCGCGGTCAAGAAGTCAACATTTCCTACTGGGTTTACATGAAATAAATCTCGCCTGGTCAGGTCCCCGCGAACCACAGCTCCGGCTCGCCGAGCACGCGCCGCGCCCGTCCCCGCGACTCCAGCCACACCAGGTGCGCCAGCGTCTCGTTGGTGGCCGCGCGCCGCATGAACGGCGGGATCTTCTCCCAGGGCCGCGACCAGGTCAGGCCGGTCGCGATGTCCCAGCAGGAGATCCCGTCGGAGGCGCCTCCGAGCATCCGCTCGATCTCCGCCAGCCGCTCCTCGTGATGCGCCATCACGTAGTCGACCCGTTCGGCCAGCTCCAGGAACCGGTACTCGTGCGCGGGCAGCACCTCCTCCACATCCAGCTTCCGTACGGCGGCCAGCGCGTCGAGGTAGTCGGCCAGCGGGTTGGGCGCGGACTGCGGATGCACGGCCACCATCGGCGTGATCTTGGCCAGCACGTGATCGCCGGAGAACAGCAGCTTCCTGGACGGCGACACGAAGCAGAGGTGGCCGGGCGAGTGGCCGGGGGTCCAGACGGCCCGCAGGTCCCAGCCCGGCAGGTCCAGCCGGTCGCCGTCCTCGACCAACCGGTCGGGCTTGGCCATGGACACCATGTGCCTGATCATCATCGAGGCGCCGGCCAGCTCGTCCAGGGTCAGCTCGGGCACCCCGGACCGGACCAGCTGCGCCCGTTCGCGCTCGACCAGCGAGTCGATGGCGCTGTCGTCGTAGCGATCGTGGACGAGGCGCGCGTCGGCGGGGTGCAGGGCGATCCACGCGCCCGACATCTCCCGGACCCGCCCGGCCAGGCCGTAGTGATCGGGATGGATGTGGGTGACCAGTACGCCCTTGACGTCGGTGATCGCGTACCCGGCGACCCGCAACCCCGCGACGAGCGCCTCGTAGGCTTCGCCGGTGTTCCATCCGGCGTCGACGATGGCGACCCCGTCGGGCAGTTCCAGGACGTAGACCAGCACGTAACGCAGGGGGTTGACAGGGATCGGCACCGGAACCGACCACAGTCCCGGCCGCACCCGCTCGACCTCGGGGATCGTGCCGCCGAGCCACGCCGCGCGCTGGGTCTCGCTGGATGGAGTCACCACAAACTTCGCCATGCTCAGCATTGTGCCCGAACCATGTTCTACTACCGATCAGCGGGCCGGCCCGGGAAAAGGCTGGTTTCAGTCGGCTGTGAGCCCTTCGGCGATCTTCTTCAGCTCGCGATTGATCGCCTTGGCGCTGCCCAGCTTCTTGGCGTACACCGGGCTGATCATCACCTCGGCTCGCCGCTCCTCGCTCATGGTCAGGGTGAGAGTCGGGGTGCCCTTCCCGCCGTCCTCGCCGACCCACTGCGTGACCAGGTACCCGCTCCGGTCGCCTATGGCCACCTCTTCACCCTTCCCTTCCTCGCGGTAGTCCTGGATGCGGTCATCGACCTCCTGGACGGTCTTGCCTTCGTACACGTAGATCTGGACGCAGTAGAAGCCGTGCTTGTCCCCGTCGTAGTTCCATGAGGTCGTGTACTTGTCGCCGAAGTCCAGGGACCAGTTGCCCCACCGCAAGCCGTCGGGCAGGTAGCCCACCTTGACGCGCCCGAAGGCCCTTCCGTCGCCCAGGTCCCCGAAGTCGGGGGTCGGAGACGGGGGCACCGGGGTGTCGTCGATGGCGGGGGTGTCCGGCTGCGTCGGCTCGGGGGTCGCGCTGGCCGTGGGCGCGAGCACGGTCGTGGTGCCAGGCTCGAGGATCAGAAAGGCGGGGACCGCGGTGGCGACGACGGCCGCCGACACGGCCATGGCGGCGAACCTGACCCGCTTCCTCTTCCTCCGCGAAGACCGGAGCACCCGCTCCACCAGGTCGGGCGCGGCCCGCAACCGCGCGGTCTCGTCCGCCATGATCTGGCGAAGGCGCTCCTCAAGTACGGACATTCCTGACCGCTCCTTCCAGTGTTCCGTCGCCGAGCGCCGAACGGAGCTTGGCCATCGCCTTGGATGCCTGACTTTTCACCGTGCCCACCGAGCAGCCGAGGATCTCGGCGGTCTGCGTCTCGCCGAGGTCCTCCCAGTACCGCAGGACGATCACCGCGCGCTGCCGGGGAGGCAGGGCGCGCAGGGCGTCCATGAGCATCCGGCGCAGGTCGACGTCGGTCTCCGGCGCCGCCGACTCCGGCGGGGTACGCACCGGGATGATGTGCAGGATCGCCCGCCGCCGGGCCCGGCTGATGGCGGTGTTCACGATGACGCGGCGGATGTAGGGCTCGGGGTTGGCGTACCGCACCCGGTCCCACTTGCGCCATGTACGCTCCAGCGCCGTCTGCAGCAGGTCTTCCGCCTCCGCCTCCTCGCCGCAGGTGAGGTAGGCGACGCGCAGCAGGCTGGTGCCGCGCGCGGCCACGAACGCGGCGAATGCCTGTTCCTCTGCGCCGCTCACGGCTGTCTGTCCGATTTCACGCCTCCTAATACGCCTGGGCCACGCCGGGCGTTGCCTCGGATCAAGAGGCAACCCTGTGGGCCGCTCAGGCGTATAGGGAGGCGTGAAACAGATGAAACACGTGACCGCTCCGATCCGGCCGCTGATCGCCATCGGGATCGGCCTGGCCGTGGCGAGTGCCATCGCTCTGCCGAGCGCGCCCGGCCTCTCGGACCTGCGGCTGGCGGCCACCGCCCGTGCGGTGACCACTCCGGCGAAAGGCGCCTACTGGCATACGAGGACGCTGCTGCGGAGCAGCCTGCCCCAGCGGTTCGGGAGGGGCGCCAACCGCTACTGGGTGGAGGTGCGGCGGATCGAGGAAATCTGGACCACGACCGATGGCAAGGCCTGGGTCGGGCGCCGGAGTCTGGGGGCACGACCGAAGAGCGCGGCGGACGAGAACGCATGGCGCCGCGACGGCTCCCCGTCCAGGTTGAGCCGCCCCGCTGGTGACGGCCCCGTGACCCTGGACACCAAAGCGGACAAGGGCCAGGTCATCCCCCCAAGGGGTTCGAACCCCTTCGAGCTGGCTGAGCAGCAGCTGTCGTACGAGGAGGTCCAGAAGCTGCCCGCGGACCCGAGCGGTTTGAAAGCCTGGCTCACGAAGGCCGTGCGAGTCGCGAGGGCTCCGGAGGACGCCGTCGACAACAACGTGGCACTGGCGCTGCTCACTCTGCTGCGCGACCTTCCCGCGCCGAAGGAGGTCCGCGCCGCGGCTTACCAAGCGCTGCTGACGATGCCCGACGTACGCTCCCAAGGGACGGCCAAGGACGCTCTGGGCAGAGCCGGTGCGAAACTCTCCATCTTTCACGATCGGGCCCGTCAGAAGGTCAAGACCGAGGTGATCGTCAACACCGACGAGATGGTGTTGCTGGCCGAACGCCTGACGACCGAGCTCAACGGCAAGCCGTTTGCGGACTTCACCTCGACCATGCTCCAGGTCGGCTGGACCGACGCCGCCCCGTCGGTGCCCGCTCTCCCTTGAGCCCTGCTCCCGCGTTACGGGGCTGGGCGAGCCGACCGGAGCGCGGGCATGCGGACGAACAGCAGCGCGGAGACCAGGACCACCCCCGCGGCGAGCGACCACGTGGCGGACAGGCCGGCCTGAGCGGCCAGAGTGCCGAACGTCGTGTTGGACAGCGCCGCCCCCGCCTGCAGTGACAGGGAGCTCGTCGAGGTCACCGTCGTGCGCTGGGCGGCCGTGACGGCGTGGTGCGTCATCTCCGAGCACAGCACCCCGGCCACCGAGAGCCCGGCGAACATGACGACATAGGCCAGCCCGGTGGCCGCGAAACCAGGCGCCCCGTCGAGGCCCGCCGTGGCCGCCAGGGCGGCGATGGCCAGCGCGGTCAGGACGACGCCCGCCACCGCGCCGCGTACCGAGCCGCCCGCCGCCCTGGCCACCCTGGGCACGATCGTGCTGCCCAGCGCGCTGCCGGCGAAGCCGAGCGCCGCCACGACGGCATAACCGGTGCTGCCCAGCTCCGCCGTGCCCGCCAGCGCCGCCAGCCTGCCGGGGGTGAGCAGCTCGACACTGGCCAGCGCGACGCCCGACGCCGCGGCGGCCAGCATCAGGCGCCGCAGCAGCGGTCCCCCCGCCGCCAGACGCACGCCCTCGGCCACGGTCGCGGGCACGTCCCGGACCACCCGCCCGATTGCCCGTCCGGGTGACCGTCCGACGCGCCGCGGTCGCGCTCCAACGCGACGCGAGTGCTCTTCAAGGTCGCGCGTCTCGGGCAGTGCGAAGAGCACCGTCACCAGCAGCACGAGCCCGGCCGCCGCGCCCAGCATCGGCGGCAGCGCCAGGGGCGTCATCACCGCCGGCGGCACCGCGAGCGGCGCGAATCCGCCCACCAGCACGCCCAGCAACAGCGCCACCGACTCCACCGCGCCACCGCGCGCCAGCCCCGGTTTGAGGTCGGCGTCCGGTCCTTCGAGGTCGTGGAGCGTGTCGACGTACCAGGCGGTGGCGGGTCCGCTGGAGAGCGCGCGGGCGACACCCTTGAGCACACCGGTGGCCAGGAACATCCAGAACGTGGTCGAGATCGCCATCAGCGTGAGCGCGGCGACGGTGAACGCGGCCGAGATCGCCAGGACCGTCCGGCGGCCGATCACGTCGGCCAGGCCGCCGGTGGGCAGTTCGAGGCCGATCGTGACGATCGAGAACACCATGACGGCGAACCCGACCTGGGCCAGGCTGAGACCCCGCTCGGTCATCAGCAGCACCATGACGGCCGTCATCAGGCCGGGCGGCAGCCAGGTCAGGAAGCTGACCAGCAGGTAGCGGCGTAACGCGGATCGGGGACTCATCATCTGTCGCGCCCATCCTGCGGCTCTTGAGAGCCGTCCCGCCCTTCCTGCGGCCTTCGAGGAAAGGCCGCCGACCAGACGCTCATCGGCACGGCGCCGGGGTCGTCCGCGTAACGTTCGCTGAGCTCGCGCACCAGCGCGTCGACGCGCTCACTCAGCTCACGGACACCCGCGGCGGGCAGCCGCACCAGATGGTCGCTCATCCCGGAGACCTCGACCAGCTCGGCGGGCCACTCCCCCGCCTCGAACGCCTCGACCGCCCGCCCCAGCGCCTCCAGCTGGCGCAGCTGCATGATCCGGACGGCCTCCTGCCCCTCCGGCGTGGCCGCCATCTCCAGGTTGTCCCAGGAGGTGTACTGATGGCGGGCCCGCCAGCGGCGTTCCCGGCCATCGCGCCGCTCGGGGTCCTCCTCGATGAAGCCGTACTTGGCCAGCTCGCGCAGGTGGTAGCTGGTCGAGCCGGAGCTCTCCCCCACCTTGCGCCCCAGCTCGCTGGCCGTCGCGGGCCCGTCGCCGCGCAGCAGGCCGAGCAGCCGCACCCGCAGGGGGTGCGCCACCACCTTGAGCACCTGCGGATCGCTGATCTTGAACCTCTCTTCCATAGGCGAAGACTAAACCGCAAAGGCAATTTTGCAAAGAGAATTTTGCGAGTTCCCCCGCCGAATAAACTGGGGCGCATGCTTGATGAGATCTGGGTGGACGAGGCGGTCTTCGCTCTGCGTCCCGACTTCGCGGTGCTGATCATGACGGCGCACGGCCTGTGCAACGGGCCCACCGACGACCGTTCCCGCGCCTGGCTGGCCGCGGCCTCGGAGCAGCCCGTACAGACCGAGAAGATCGACGCGTGGAAGGACGCCTATCGCGCGTTCGGCGCCAAGCCGCAGAAGACCAGACCCTCGGTCGACGCCCTGACCCGCAGGCTGCCGCTGCCGGAGATCAACCAGGCCGTCGACGCGTACAACTCGATCAGCGTGAAGCACGCGCTGCCGATCGGCGGCGAGGACCTCGACCACTACGCCGGCCCGCCGCGACTGGTCAGGGCCGAGGGCGACGAGGAGGCGGAGGCGCTCGGCGCCCCGGAGCCCGGCGAGGTGGTCTGGCGCGACGACACCGGCGTCACCTGCCGCAGGTGGAACTGGCGCCAGGTGGCGCGCACCCGGCTCACCGAGGAGACCACGAACGCGATCTTCATCCTGGAGCGGCTGGAGCCGATGTCCATGGAGGAGCTCAAGGAGGCGGGCGAGGAGCTGGCGAACCTGCTGACTGAGCTGTCCCCGGAGGTGCGGATCAACACCAGAGTGCTGTCTGGGGTGAAATAAACCTGCCGCACAGCTGTTGATACCAAACAGTGATAATTGCGGCACCCCCTGGATTGACTAGGGGGGCGTGACCTCTTCTGACTCTCTTGAGAGGATCGGGCGAGGCCGCGGGGCGTCTCTTGCGCGCGCCGCCGGGCAAGACGAGTAACCTTGGACAGGTTCTCTATCATCAACGCCGATCTGCGGAAGAGGGCGATTTCCGCCGTGTCGTCTGAGTCGTCGCGGACAAACCCGCTGGCAAGCTTTGGACAGAACGAGTGGCTTGTCGACGAGCTGTACCAGAAGTACCTCCAGGATCCCGAGTCTGTGGACCGGGCATGGTGGAACTTCTTCGCTGACTACAACCCTGATTATGGACCGGGCAGAATGCCCGCCAAGGAGGCGGCGAACGGCACAGTGACCGCTCCGGCTCCCCTGGCGGCTCCACCCAAGGCTGCACCGACTGCCCCGGTCCCCGATGTCAAGCCGAAGCAGCCTGCGGCCCCGGTGCCCGCGGGCGCCGAGGAAGTCAAACTGCGCGGTGCCGCCGCACGCACCGCCGCCAACATGGACGCCTCGCTCGTCATTCCGAGCGCGACCAGCGTCCGGGCCATCCCGGCCAAGTTGCTCATCGACAACCGCATTGTGATCAACAATCACCTCAAGCGGGGACGCGGCGGCAAGGTCTCCTTCACGCACCTGATCGGCTATGCCGTCATCAAGGCGCTGCGGGCCATGCCGGAGATGAACTACTCCTACACCGAGGTCGACGGCAAGCCGACCCTGGTCAAGCCGCAGCACGTAGGGCTCGGCCTGGCCATCGACGTCCAGAAGAGCAACGGCGAGCGGCAGCTCCTGGTGCCTTCCATCAAGGGCGCCGAGGACATGGACTTCCGGCAGTTCTGGATGGCCTACGAGGAGGTTGTCCGCAAGGCCCGCTCGGGCAAGCTCGGGGTCGACGACTTCGCGGCCACCACGATCTCGCTGACCAACCCCGGCACGATCGGCACCGTCCACTCGGTCCCGCGCCTGATGCCCGGACAGGGCACGATCATCGGCGTCGGCGCGATGGAATACCCGGCCGAATACCAGGGCGCCTCGCCCGACACGCTCTCGCGCCTGGCCGTCTCCAAGGTCATGACGCTGACCAGCACCTATGACCACCGGATCATCCAGGGCGCCCAGTCGGGCGACTTCCTGCGCACGATCCACCGGCAGCTGCTCGGCGAGGACGGCTTCTACGACGAGATCTTCGAGGCGCTGCGGATCCCCTACGAGCCGGTCCGCTGGGTCCAGGACATCTCGGCCTCGCACGATGACGACGTGGCCAAGTCCGCTCGGGTGATCGAGCTGATCCACGCCTACCGCGTCCGCGGCCACCTCATGGCCGAGACCGACCCGCTGGAGTACAAGCAGCGCAAGCACCCCGACCTCGACATCCAGTCCCATGGCCTGACGCTGTGGGACCTGGAGCGCGAGTTCGCCACCGGCGGCTTCGGCGGCCGGCCGCTGATGAAGCTCCGCGAGATCCTGGGCGTGCTGCGCGACTCCTACTGCCGCACGGTCGGCATCGAGTACATGCACATCCAGAACCCCGAGGAGCGGTCCTGGATCCAGGCGCGGATCGAGAAGCCGCACGCCTCCCCGGCCCGCGACGAGCAGCTCAACATCCTGAGCCGGCTCAACACGGCTGAGGCCTTCGAGACGTTCCTGCAGACCAAGTTCGTCGGGCAGAAGCGCTTCTCGCTGGAGGGCGGCGAGTCCCTGATCCCGCTGCTCGACTCGGTGATCAGCGACGCCGCCGACGACGACCTCGACGAGGTCGTCATGGGCATGGCCCACCGCGGCCGGCTCAACGTCCTGGCCAACATCGTCGGCAAGTCCTACGGGCAGATCTTCGGTGAGTTCGAGGGCAACATCGACCCGCGCACCGCGCACGGCTCGGGCGATGTGAAGTACCACCTGGGCGCGTCGGGCACCTTCACCGCTCCCAGCGGCAAGACGATCGCCGCCTCCGTGGTGGCCAACCCGTCTCACCTGGAGGCGGTCGACCCGGTGCTCGAAGGCGTCGTCCGCGCCAAGCAGGACCTGCTGGAGCGCGGCGAGGAGGGCTTCACGGTCCTGCCGGTGCTCATCCACGGCGACGCGGCCTTCGCCGGCCAGGGCGTCGTGGCCGAGACGCTCAACCTGTCGCAGCTGCGCGGCTACCGCACCGGCGGCACCGTGCACGTGGTGGTCAACAACCAGGTCGGCTTCACGACCTCGCCCGCCTCGTCCAGGTCGTCGGTCTACGCGACCGACGTGGCTCGGATGATCCAGGCGCCGATCTTCCACGTCAACGGCGACGACCCCGAGGCCGTCGTCCGCGTGGGCGAGCTGGCCTACGAATACCGCCAGGCGTTCCGCAAGGACGTCGTCATCGACCTGATCTGCTACCGCCGCCGCGGCCACAACGAGGGCGACAACCCCGCCTTCACCCAGCCGCTGATGTACGACCTGATCGACGCCAAGCGCTCCACTCGGAAGCTCTACACCGAGGCGCTGATCGGCCGGGGCGACATCACGGTGGAGGAGGCCGAGCAGGCGCTGCGCGACTACCAGGCCAAGCTGGAGCAGGCCTTCACCGAGACCCGCGAGGCGGCCAAGAAGCCGCCGGAGGCGGGCGCGATGCGGGTGCCGCCGGCTGAGGTGATCAAGTGGTCGCACAACGACACGCCGACCGAGATCACCGACGAGACGCTCAAGCGGATCGTCGACACCCAGCTCAACCTGCCCGAGGGCTTCACGCCGCACCCGCGCCTGGCGCCGGTGCTGCAGCGCCGCGGCCAGGCGGTCGAGCAGGACGCGATCGACTGGAGCATGGGTGAGACGCTGGCCTTCGGCTCGCTGCTCATCGACGGCCACCCGGTCCGCGTGGTCGGCCAGGACACCCGGCGGGGCACGTTCACCCAGCGCCACGCGGTGCTGGTCGACCGGGTGACCGGCGAGGACCACACCCCGCTGAAGGTCTTCAACGAGGGCACCACGAAGTTCTACATCTACGACTCGCTGCTCAGCGAGTTCGCGGCACTGGGCTTCGAGTACGGCTACAGCGTCGTGCGTCCCGACGCCCTGGTGGCCTGGGAGGCCCAGTTCGGCGACTTCGTCAACGGCGCCCAGACGATCATCGACGAGTTCATCTCGTCCGGTGAGCAGAAGTGGGGCCAGAGGTCGGCTGTCGTGCTGCTGCTGCCGCACGGCTACGAGGGCCAGGGTCCCGACCACTCCTCGGCCCGCATCGAACGGTTCCTGCAGGTCTGCGCGCTCGACAACATGACGGTCGCGCAGCCGTCCACTCCGGCCAACTACTTCCACCTGCTCAGGTGGCAGGTCGAGTCGGGCAGGCGCAAGCCGATGGTCGTCTTCACGCCGAAGTCGCTGCTGCGGCACAAGCGGGCCGTCTCGAAGGCGTCCGACTTCACCTCGGGCACCTTCCAGCCGGTGCTCGGCGACACCATCGTCGAGCCGGGCAAGGTCACCAAGGTCGTGCTCTCCTCGGGCAAGATCTACTACGACCTGCTCGACCGGCGCGAGAAGTCGGGCCGCGACGACGTCGCCCTGGTCCGTCTGGAGCGGCTCTACCCGTTCCCGGCGGAGGAGCTCGCCGCCGAGCTCTCCCGCTACGGCTCGCAGGCCGAGCTGCTGTGGGCGCAGGACGAGCCGGTCAACATGGGGCCGTGGCCTTACCTCACGCTCAAGCTGGCCGAGGACCCGGACTTGTTCAACGGCCGCGCGCTGCGTCGCGTCTCGCGGACGCCCAACAGTTCGCCCGCGACCGGTTCGCACTCCTCTCACGACAACGAGCTTGAGGGGATCTTGAGCGAGCTGTTCGGCTAGTCAGCCAGTCGCTTCACCGCATAAGCCCTCGCCGTCATCGGCGGGGGCTTACTGCTATGAGCCCCCTGCCGTTATCGGCGGGAGGTTGGTGCTGAAACCCTCACCACATGGGCCCTCGCCGTTGTCGGCGGGGGCTTGCTGCTAAAATTGGCAGTTACTAGCAGCTAATTAGCTGTTAGTAACTGCTAAATCTGGCAGGTGACCGTGCGCCGACCCCAGGAGCCGCCACCATGGCGGGAGCTCTGGCTGGAAGCCGACAGCCTCTGGCTCCTGTCGGCGGTCGACTCGGCGGAGCGTTACCTGCCCTGGGACGAGATTCGCCACCGCACCCCGCCCGCCGGGCTCACGCACGAACAGTGGTGGCTCGGGCTCAAGATGGCCCGGCTCGGCATGCGCCGCGATCTCCCCCTTGTCGACTCCGGCGGTCTGTCGTTCACCTACGCGCTGCCCGACGACGTCCTTCGGGGGGTCGAGGCGCTCAACCGGGATCTCAGCGGCCGCATCGGCATGCCGGAGCCGGTGACCGATCCGCTGACCCGTGATCGCTACCTCGTCAGCTCGCTGATCGAGGAGGCCATCACCTCCAGCCAGCTGGAAGGCGCCGCGACCACGTACCTGGTGGCCAAGGAGATGCTGCGCAGCGGCCGCAGTCCGCAGACCGTCGACGAAGTCATGATCCGCAACAACTACGTCGCCATGCGCCGGATCGGCGAGATGCGCGATGAGGCGCTCACTCCGGCGCTGATCTGCGAGATCCAGCGGATCGTCACCGAGGGCACGCTGCGCAACCCGACGGCGGCCGGGCGCTTCCAGCTGCCCGGCGAGGAGCGGGTGGTCGTCGCCGACACCTATGGTGACGTCCTGCACACCCCTCCTCCGGCCGAGCAGCTGCCCGAGCGGATCCAGCGGCTGTGCGACTTCGCCAACGGCACGTCGCCGACGGCGTACGTCCCGCCGGTGATCAGGGCGTTGACCGTGCATTTCATGCTCGCCTACGACCACCCGTTCGAGGACGGCAACGGAAGGACCGCGCGGGCGCTGTTCTACTGGTCGATGCTCAACCAGGACTACTGGCTGACCGAGTTCATCTCCATCTCCCGCATCCTGAAGAACGCCCCCGCGCGTTACGGGCGCAGCTTCCTCCACGTCGAGCAGGACGAGAACGACCTCACCTACTTCGTCCTCTACCAACTCGACGTGTTGCGCAGGGCGGTCGACGACCTCCACGCCTACCTCGGCAGGAAGGCGGCGCAGACCCGCGAGGTGCGGGCAAGCTTGGCGCGCAGCCGTACCGGCGACTTCAACGCCCGCCAGATCGCCCTGCTGACGCACGCCACCCACCACCCATTGGCCGAGTACACCGTCGCAGGCCACGCACGTAGTCACAAGATCGTCCTGCAGACCGCGCGGACCGATCTGCGCGAGCTCGAGCAGCGCGGCCTGCTGACTAAAGTCAGACGTGGACGCGCCGATGCCTGGACCCCAGCCGGCGACCTGACGACGCGGCTGCGCGACTGATGAATGGAGAGCGATGTACTTCACCGACCGGGGGATCGAGGAGCTGGTCGAGCGGCGTGGCGAGGAAGAGGTCAGCCTGCTGTGGCTGGGTGAGCGGCTGCGTGAGTTCGTGGACCTCAATCCCGAGTTCGAGACGCCGGTCGAGCGCCTGGCCACCTGGCTGGCCCGGCTCGACGACGAGGACGACTGACGCGGCGCGACGGACCGGACTCTCGCGACCGATGGGAAGACGGAAGTGCACTGGACCCTCGCGACCGATGAGACGGAGGCACGCCTCGCGGCCGATGAGAAGTACCAACGGCGTGAACTGCCTGCCATACGCGATACATCTTGAGTTTTCCACAGACGCGACATATCGTGTCTTGTGTGGACGTGTCGTCGGAAGGGACAGGCATCATGCGGCAGTGGACGATCGAGCGGCCGGAGCAGCTGACGTTCGGCTCGGTGACCGCGCTTGACGTGCGGATTGTCGCGGGACGAGTGGCCGTGCTGGCCACCGACGGACCACCGACACTGGAGGTGGCCGAGATCGACTCCGCTCCGCTGATCGTGACCTACGACGAGGAGAGCGGGGAGCTCAGCGTCGCCTACAAAGACCTCACCTGGGAGGGCATACTCGGCTGGCTGCGGCGCGACCGGCGCAAGAGCGTCCTGACGCTCGCGGTGCCCAAGAAGTGCACGGTCAACGTCGGGGTCGTCTCCGGCTCGGCGGTCGTCGCCGGGTTCGAGAAGGCGACCCAGGTCAGGAGCGTCTCCGGGGACATCGTGCTCGACGGGGTGAGCGGCGACGTGAGCGCCACGACCGTCTCGGGCAGCGTGGAGAGCCGGGCGATGGACGGCGACCTGGCGTTCAAGAGCGTCTCGGGCGAGCTCACCGTCGCCGACGGCACGCCGCGCCGCCTGCGCGCCAACACCGTGTCCGGACGGATCACCGCCGATCTGGAGCTGCGCCCGACCGGATATGTGACCTTCAACAGCGTGTCCGGTGACATCCTGGTCAGGCTGCCCGAGAACGTGGAGGCGGACGTCAGCATGCGATCCACCTCCGGCAGGCTGGTCAGCACGTTCGAAAACCTGTCAGACGCGAGCCGTCCGGGCAACAAGTCGGTGTCCGGACGGCTGGGTGGTGGCATGGCCTCGATGACGGCGACGACCGTCTCCGGCGAGGTCACGTTGCTCAAGGGAGAGAAGCGATGAGCCCTGTCTTCGGTCACGGCCGACTCCGGCTGTACCTGCTGAAGCTGCTGGAGGAGAGCCCTCGGCACGGCTACGAGGTCATTCGCCTGCTGCAGGACCGTTTCCTCGGCGTCTACTCGCCCTCCCCCGGCACGATCTACCCGCGCCTGGCCCGCCTGGAGGAGGAGGGCCTGGTGACGCATGAGGTGATCGAGGGCAAGAAGGTGTTCTCGATCACCGACCGGGGTCGCGACGAGCTCAACGCCCGCCTGGACGAGCTCGACGACCTGGAGCAGGAGATCTCCGCCTCGGTGCGCGACATCGCGCGCGAGGTGAAGGAGGACGTCCGCGAAACGGTCAAGTCGCTGCGCGACGAGCTCACCAAGATGGCCAAGGACGTCCGCACCGGCGTCGCCGACGACCCCAGGCGCGTGCGCGACCAGCAGAAGGCCAACATCCAGCGGCTCAAGGAGCAGCAGAAACGCCAGTGGATGGAGCACGCCACCAACTGGCAGGACCAGGGCGAGCGGCTCACCGGCGAGTGGCGCAGAATCTGGTCCGAGGTCTGGAGCACGCTGGGCGGCGCGCCGCCCAGCCGCGCCGAGCTCGACGCCGAGCTGGGCGAGCGCCTGGCCGACTTCGTCGAGCAGGTGCGCCGCGAGGCGTCGGCCGCCCCGCTCACCCGCAAGGCGATCGACGAAGTACGCGCCACGCTCGACGATGCCGCCCGGCAGATCCGCGACTCACTGAAACCCTGACGCGATCGGATCGCTACGCGAAGCCGCCCAGACCCCGGTCGCTACGCCGAGCGGAGGACCTGCTCCAAGCCGCCCAGACCCCGGTCGCTACGCCGAGCGGAGGGCCCGTTCCAAGCCGCGCAGGCTTCGGGCGGCCTTCCGGGCGTGATAAGCGATCGGCATATACCGCAGCCGCTCCGGCAGGCGCGGCGCGATCACCGCCACCGCCCGCCCGAGCTGCCGCAGCCGCCACTCGTCCCGCGCCGACCAGGGCAGATCCAGCTTCTTCCGTACGATGGGCGGCAGTGTCCCAACCGTCACGAAGTAGTTGAACTCCCCCGATCCCACCCCCACCGGCGCCCAGAGCCGACGCAACGGCCGGGGCAGCCCGGGCGGCATCGGGGTCCCGCGCATGACGGCGAGCACGTCGATCGCCGTCGGATGCGGCTCCAGCCGGTCGGCCGCCATCTCGTCGAAGTAGCACCAGAACTCCTCGACGGTCGCGGGCATCTCCCGCTCCGGCACCCGCAGGATCGCCCCCAATTGCCGCGATTCCTGGTAGAGGCGCCGTTCGGCGTCTTCGGTGTAGGGAGTGCCGAAGTAGCGATTGAGGGTGACGAAGCGCTCGAACAGCGACAGGTGCACCCAGGCCCAGGCCGCGCCGTTGAGCGCGTGGTAGGACCTGCCCTGCTCGTCCACCCCGCTGATCGGCTTGTGCAGCTCGCGCAGCCGCTCACCCTCGGCCGGGCCGCCCACTCCGCCGTACACCCATTTCTGGACCGAGGTGAGTGTGCGGTGGAGGCGGCCCCACGGGTCCTGCTTGTACATGGAGTGCCGGGCGACGGCCGCGCCCACCGCGGGGTGCATGGTCTGGAGGACCAGCGCACTGCCCGCTACGAGCAGGTTGCGGTATTCACCGGCGGTTTCCCAGTGCAACGAGCCTGGGCCGAACGGTTCGACGTCCATGACGGCGCCTCCCGGGTGATACAACCTCACCTTCTTTGTATCATCCCGGGCGCGCATAGGTAACCCTTCACTTATTCAGCGCGTAAAGACGATTTTTCCGAATATGTCGCCTTCAGCCAGGGCGGCGAAGCCGTCGCGGGCGTCGGTCAGCGGCATCGTCCGGTCGATGACCGGCCGCAGCCCGGTCTGCTCCAGGAACACGGCCAGCCGCTGAAGCTGGTCACGCGTGCCCATCGTGGAGCCGATCACCGAGAGCTGGAGGAAGAACACCCGGTTCAGGTCGGCGGGCGGGACCGCGCCGCTGGTGGCGCCGCAGACCACGATGCGGCCGCCGGGCTTGAGCGACTTGAGCGAATGGTCCCAGGTGGCCTGACCGACGGTCTCCATGACGGCGTCGACCCGTTCGGGCAGCCGCGCGCCGGGCTCGAACACCCGGTCCGCGCCGAGCTTGGCGGCCTGCTCCCGCTTGGCGGCCGAGCGACTGGTCGCCCAGACCCGGTAACCGCCCGCCCGGCCGAGCGCGATCAGCGCGGTGGCGACCCCGCCACCGGCGCCCTGCACGAGCACGGTGGAGCCGGGCTCGAGACCGGCCTTGTCGAACAGCATGCGGTAGGCGGTCAGCCAGGCCGTGGGCAGGCAGGCGGCCTCCTCGAAGCTGAGCGCGGCCGGCTTGGGCACCAGGTTGCGGCGCGGCACGGCGACCCGGTCGGCGAACGTGCCGTCGTGGACCTCCGACAGCAGCGAACGCTTGGGGTCGAGCGTCTCGTCGGCCCCGGAGCCGATCACCGAGTGCACGATGACCTCGTTGCCGTCGGCGTCCACTCCGGCCGCGTCGCAGCCGAGCACGATCGGCAGCCGGTCCTGCCTGATGCCCACGCCCTTGAGCGTCCACAGGTCATGGTGGTTGAGGGCGGTCGCCCGTACGGTGACGGTCGTCCAGCCGTCCGGGACCTGCGGCTCCGGATGCTCGCCGAGCGTCAGCCCGGCGAGAGGATTGTCGGGATCGGTCTGTGAGGCGGTTACGGCGAACATGGCCGCACCCTACTTCAGCGTGATCCGGATCCCGTCGATGGCCTGCTGGACGAAAGCGCGCGAGCCGGAGGCGACGATCTGCACATCGCCCCTGCATACGGTACGGGTGGGCCGGTTGGGGCGGTTGATCGCCGGCGGCGTCCTGGCGTTTTTCCGGCAGTTGGGGGTCGGGATGAGCATGACCATGTCGCCGGTCCCGCCGCCGAACCAGAGCTGCGGCCCGACCGGTCCGCCCTGGATGGTCTCGCCCGGATTCGCCAGACGGATCAAGCCACCACCGCTCAGGACGAGGTAGCCGTCCTTGCCGACCTTCCCGCGTAGGCCCTTGGCCGTCGCCAGCCGATCTTCAAAGGTCAGCCCCTCCCGCCGGTCGTACATCGCCAGCCGCCACTTGCCGAACGCGAACATCAGCACCTGCCCGGCCGAACCGACACCCGCCGGTCCCGGCCAGAGCGTGACGTTGGGCGTGAGGTTCCTGATCGGCTGAGCACCCCTGGAGATCTCCATCTCACCGCCGTAGGGGGCAGAGAACCCGCGGTATTGCCCGGCGATCCAGGCCCCCTGGAACGGCCGCGCGCCCAGCTCGTTGAGCCGCAGCTCAGCGGGGTAGCGGACCTCCGCCCGGGCCCCGTCGGGGAACACCACCCGGATGACCTCGTTACCACCTTTGGCCTTGACCGGCGCGCTCACGACGTTGGGCGCGCCCTCGATCCTGGTCAACGACCGGATGGGCAGCGGGGCAGGAGTCGATGTCGGCGGCGCGCGATCCGGCTCGGGGTCGCGGCTGGCCAGCAGGCTGACGACGGGGACCGCCAGCAGCACCGCCACCACACCGATCCCGACCCACCGGCGCCGACCACGGGCGCCCGCCTCGATGACGTCGAACTGATCGGCCACGGACATCCCCTGCCGAGGAGTGCTGTTTTACTCCCCAGTTCAGTTGAGCGGATGCCGCCAGCGCAAGCCCTGGAACTTGGCGAAATCAGCGTCGCAGGTCACGAATTCACAACCGTGCTCGATGGCCAGCGCGGCCAGATAGGCATCGGGCAGGAGTTTGCCAGTGGCGCCCGACGAACGGCAGATCTTGGTGAAGATCTCCCAGTGTCGCGATCCGGCGTTCACCAGGACGGCATGCGGCTGGTTGCGGACGCTCTCCGCGAACTTGACGGCCGTCTCGAACGAGGTGCTCTGCGGAATGCGGTGGTTGGTCACGACCCGCATGAAGCCGTTGATCACGAAGTCGCTGACCGCATAGGCCTCGTCGCCGTTGACGAGCTCCTCGACGAGGGTCAGGCACTCGTCATGGTGCTCGGTGTCGCGGCGCTGCGCGTTGACCAGGATGTTGACGTCAGGCATCCGCATCGCGGCCTCCGCAGCGCGCCATCTTCGCCAGCTCGTGCTCCACGAAGTCCGCTTCCATCAGCTCCTTGATCTCAGCCCAGGTGAGCTTGGGCCCGGCCACAGCGCCGGACACCGGGAGCTCCACCCGAGGCCGGGCGGCCGTTTCCGTGGAGCGGTTGAGTAGTTGTCGCAAAGCGTCCTCCATCACTGAGGTGAGACTGCGTCCGTTTCGTGCCGCGTACGCCTTGGCCTCGTTGAGGAGTGCGTCGTCGATCCGCACCGTGGTCCTCCGCATGACACCAGCGTCCGCCCATGACATAAAAATGTCAACATCAGAGAGTAGTCGAGCGCTCACAATTCTTGCACAGCTTTTAATCTCACCAGAGCGCCACATTGACCTTCCCGTCGGACGCCAGCCGCACCCCCTGGCCGACCAGTTCCCTGGACATGGCGTCCGCCAGGAGCTCGGTCTCCAGCACGTGGGCATGGGCGCGCCCCCCGCCCGGCAGGTCCACGACGAGGATGCCCTTCTCCGGAGCCCCATCGCGCCCATGCGTCACCGTGTAGCCGGCCACCGTGGCGGGACCGTCGTACAGCGCGACGGTCTCCACCGGATCGGCGGTGAAGACAGGTGCGGCATCGCCCAGGGTGCCGCCCGGGTCCGTGGACCAGATCGCGTACGTGTGCTTGGTCAGGTGCATGCCGACCCCCGTCACCAGCCCGTGGCCCTGCTGGGCGCGCAGCAGCCCGGCCATGGTGGCCGTCGAGTGCAGGACGTAGTCGCTGGAGGGGCCGCCCGCGTACGGCAGGCCGCCGGTGACCGTCAGGCCGCGCCGGTCGAGCGGGTCCAGCTTGATCGCGTCGCACGCCTGCCGCAGCGCGATCGCGAAGCAGCTGTAGAGGTCGAGCGCGTGGATGTCGTCGAGGCCCAGCCCGGCCCGCGCGAACGCGGCCTCGGCGGTGCGGCCGATGGCCTGCGAGGCGCCGAGCGCGGGCCGCGCCGCCACCTCCCACGTGTCCTCGCCGTAAGCCCAGCCGCGCAGGTAGACACGCTGATCGCGCGGTACGCCGAGCCGGTCGGCGAGTCCGGCGGCGACCAGGACGACGGCCGCGGCCTGGTCGACCTCCCCCACGGCCACGGTGTTGCGCGTGTACGGCCAGCCGATGAAGCGGTTGCCGGTGACCAGTTCCTCCGGGGTTCGGGCGGTACGCCGCCAGGCGTGCGGGTTCGCGGCCGCGACCTCGGTCATCGGCGCCATCATCCGCCCTCGGTCCACCATTTCCTCATTTATCGACATACCGAGGGACGCGCGGCGGGCCGTCTCCATGATCGGGTAGGTGTGGACCGGCAGGAACAGCTCATGGGCCAGTTCCGCCGGATGCGGCGGGCGTTCCCAGCCGTACGGCGGCTTGGGATCGGCCGGATGGCTCCACGGCACGCGCTCGCCCGCCTGCCGGTAGGCCCGGCGCGTGGCCAGCGCCTCGGCGCCGGCGATCAGCGCCGAATCGAGCTCCCCCGCCGCGATCCTGGCCGCGGCCTCGCCGATGAGGAGTTGCGGGGCCGTACCGCTGACCATGGAGTAGGCCCGGTGCCGGGGCGCGGCGCCGAGACGGTCGGCGAGCCGGCCGACCGGGGAGTCGTACTGCCACGAGTCGGTGTAGACGAGCTGGATCGAGTCGAGTCGCTCGACCGGCAGCCGCGCCTCGCGAGCCGCCTCGCGCGCGACGTCCTCCCACAGGTCGAGTGGCTCCGGGCCCGGCTGGTCGCGAACGGTGCGCTGGGCCGTACCTATGAGACAGGGGGTGCGTGGATCCATGTCACCCATCTAACCAGAATAACATTCGGTTGATAAGCGGTGGCATTTGATAATCAGTGTTACCATTGGCGCCAGAGCAAATCAAAAATGATCTCGACCTCCGAAATGCTTTCTCGGAATGTATGCGATCTGGTTATTTCCATAACGGAATGGAACCCCGCCAGACTTTTTCGCTCCGCTTCCCGACTGTCAGGTTGCGCCATTCATTAATGTTCCCAACGTTTTCCTGGCCCACCGGGGCGCAGTGA
The DNA here is from genome assembly GCF_050942315.1 of Nonomuraea sp. CA-143628. NCBI lineage: Bacteria > Bacillati > Actinomycetota > Actinomycetes > Streptosporangiales > Streptosporangiaceae > Nonomuraea > Nonomuraea sp. CA-143628. The sequence goes on along the minus strand of NZ_CP192072.1, from coordinate 2,086,761 downwards.
GCACGGTGAGCGGCGCCCCGCCGACCGACCCGGCGAAATAGGAACCAAACCAGAAATGTCCGCCCCATAGGTGTTTGCGGACGTGTGCGCTGTATTCCTTGCGAAGCATCCGAGCCGAGACCCCCTTCAGCGAGTTGACGAGTTTGGACAGGGCGACCTTGGGCGGGTAGTGGATCAGCAGGTGGACGTGGTCGTGCTCGCCGTTGAACTCGCGCTGTTCGACTTCGAAGTCGGCGCATACCTCGCGCATGACTTCCTCGCAGCGGATTAGCATCTCGTCGGTGAAGGCCCCACGTCGGTACTTTGTCACGAACACCAAATGGGCATGAAGGGTGTGGACGACGTGCCGTCCCGTTCTGACATCGGGGTTCGGATTCCATCGCGGTGACATAAACCAAACGATATGATCAGCGCGTGGAGAAGGCGGAGCGGCCTCGTGCGCACGTCGCGCGCTTGGAGTTGGACAAGCGGCAAGCAGCCGTCTTGGACGGTCAAGCCCACGCTGCGCGTGCCGTGTGGAACCTGCTCCATGAGTTCGCGACCTTCCGTCAGGGCCGGTTGGCGTCCTTGACGGAGTGCGACGCGGCGATTCGGCAAGCCCGCCACGAGATCGAGTGGATGGGGCAGTTGCCCGCTCAGGCCGCGCAAGCCGTGCTGAAGACCCACCGGCAGGCGTGGGCGAACTTCTTCAACCCCGACCACCCGGCCGAGCGCCCGACGTTCAAGGGCCGGTTGCGGTCCCGGATGGCCGTAGACGTCCCCCAGGCCCGCGACTTGCAGATCACCCGGATCAACCGCAGGTGGGGTGCGGTGAACCTGCCCAAACTCGGGCGAGTGAAGTTCCGGTGGACGAAAGACCTGCCCGGCCTCACCAAGAGCGGGCCATCCGGGAGGATCACCGGGGCTCGCCTGGTGAAAGACGCCCACGGGTGGAACATCGTCTTCCGTATCGAACTGCTGGTCTCCGTACCCGTGCCGCACACCGGGCCGAAGGCCGGCATGGATCGAGGCATCACGGTCCCGCTGGCTCTGTCCATTGGGGAGCACCTTCGGCACGGTCCGTGGCTCACGAGCGGGGAGAGTGAGTGGCTGTTGCGTCTGGAGCGCAAAAGCGCCCGTCAGCGTGCCACCCGCAAGAAGGGCAGCCCGGTCTCCAACCGGGAACGCCGCACCTACGACCAGATCGCCCGGCTCCGCGCGACAGCCAAGCGCCGAGCCATCGACTGGCGGCATCAGAGCACGACCGACCTCGCGCGGCGATTCAGCGCGATCGTGGTCGAAGACCTGCAAATCACCAACATGATGGCCTCGGCGTCCGGGACCGTGCAGGAGCCGGGGGTCAACGTCGCCCAGAAGCGGGGCCTGAACCGCTCGATCGCGAGCCAGGCGTGGGGCCGGACGGTGGAGTTGCTGACCTACAAGGCTGCCGACCGCGGTGGCCTGGTCGCCAAGGTCGACCCGCGCGGCACCAGCCAACAGTGCCACCGCTGCCACATCACCACTGCGGGATCTCGCGAGACGCAGTCGCGGTTCGCGTGCAGGAACCTGGCGTGCGGATGGATCGGCAACGCTGATACCAACGCCGCCCGAAACCAGCTTCATCGGTACAACTCTGCCGCCGGATGGGCGGTTACAGGACGTGGAGACTCCGCGATAGCGGGGCCTGTGAAGCGTCAAGCATCCTGTCCCACAGCCTCGCCCGCACCCGCGCTGCGAGCTGCTGCCTAAGCAGCACAGGAACCCTCCACATTCATATGGAGGAGCGCATCAAAACGGCATCAAGGTCAAGGAGGCGTTCTCCTTCGGTTACCCGGCGGGCGAGCACCCTGACGGCGACAAGCCGTTCCCCGGCCCCACGATGAAGTGGTGCTACGGCAAGACGGCCTCGATGCCCGCCGCGCCGAAGTACAACCTCCAGGAGCACATCGGACTCAAGTGCGCCTTCACCGCCGGCGCCAGCGGTGGACCGCTCCTGTACAGCTACAAGAGCTCCACCCGTACCGGTTACCTGATCGGTGTCAACAGCGTCGCGTGGGACACGGACGGTAACGACCGCTACGACCACATCTCGTCGCCGTACTTCAACACCGACACCTACAACGTGTACAAGGCCGCCGCGAACCTGTGCACCGGCAACATGCCGTAGCAACCCACCCTGGGCCCCGGCTACTCCCGGCCGGGGCCCTTCTCACGTGTGATCAAGAAACACACAGGAAAGGCGGATGGACATCGAAGTCGACTCATGTACTATGCCTCTGACGTGCGGAAACGATCCTCACATGGATCGGAGACGCTATCCGGATCGAACCCCTTGACGCACTCCTTATGGGACACAAGTCACGCTTGATCAGATAACGAATCTCCATCCGAGCTGCAATACAGTGAGTGATCTGGAAAAATCCATCGTTACACCCCCAGAAGTACTAACCCTCAAAGGCAAGGCATTTCCATGATCCCCCGGGCATGGCACCTGGTAGCGGCTGCGCTCAGCGCGCTGCTGATGCTGCCTGCTCTCACGGGGACCGCCTCGGCCGCGCCGAACAGCCGGGTCTACTCGGCCACGCTGGCCAAGTCGGCGGCGGACATGAAGAAGGTCGCCGAATACTGGAAGCCTGACCGGCTCAAGAATGCCGACCAGTACAGCCCCGCCACGCCGGCCTCGCAGTCCAAGCCCACCGCGTCATCGTCTTCGTCGGCCGGCGGCGCCGCCGTGCCGAGCAAGGTGGTCAAGCCGAAGAGCACGCGGAGCCTGCTGAACGTCGCACCCGCCCTCCCGCTGAACAGCACGTCCGCCAAGACGATGGGCAAGGTCTTCTTCCGCTTCGGCGACAAGGAATATTGGTGCTCGGCCAGCGCGATCGCGGCCAAGAACCGCAGCGTGGTGGCGACCGCCGGGCACTGCGCGTACGACTCGCGCCAGGGCAAGCCCGCCGATTACTGGATCTTCGTTCCCAATCCGGGTCCCGGTGGGGCGACGCCCGACGGCATCTACGTGGGCGCGTCGATCAGCATGCACGAGGACTGGCCGGGCAAGGGCGACTACGACTTCGACTACGCGTTCGTGACCGTGCACCGCGGCTTCAAGTGGGTGGAGAAGAACGGCCAACTCGCCATGCAGGACGTCGGCCGGCTCCAGGACAACGTCGGCGGGCAGGGCCTGACGCTCGGCAAGGGCCTGGCCCTCACGATCACCGCCTTCGGCTACCCGGCGGGCCCGCAGCCCGACGGCAGCCACCCGTTCGACGGCAAGACGCTGAAGGTCTGCGCGGGGAGCACAAGACGCACGGTCGCCCCCAGCCTCGACCTTCAGTACGGCGTGCAACTCCAGCCGTGCGACTTCAGCGCCGGCGCCAGCGGCGGCCCCTGGTTGCTCAACTACCAGCCCGTGCAGAAGCTCGGACTCCTCACCGGGATCAACAGCCTGACCTGGAACAGAGACGCCAAGGGCGCCTATGACGCGGTGTCCTCGCCGACCTTCAACGCCACGACCGGCGAGGTCTACCGACGCGCCGCAGGGCTCGCAACACCGCAAAATGTGACGTAAGTTACACCCAGCGTATCGCCACCCCGAGTGATCAGCCGGTTTCACATCTCAATACGATCACGGCCATGATCGTCGCGCTTGACTCCAGTATCGGGTAATTCACACGACCAGAGTCAGACCGATAGGTTCCCGCCTGTCCGTTTGCTGCATTCTGGGGTGCAAGAGGCGCCCCGCGTCTGGAGTTTTACCTTGAAGCGCATCCTTCTCCCGGCCGGTAGCGCCGTCCTGGCGACCGGCCTTCTGGCCGCCGGCCTGGCAGGCACCGCTCAGGCACAAGGCGACATCGCCACCGACCCCATGGCCCGCAACACGCAACAGGCCTCCTCGGTCGCGTCCTTCTGGGCCGCGTCGAACTTCGCCGCCCTCCGCTCCGCCACCGCGTACACCTGGGACGCCAAGGAAGTCAGGAAGGTCGTCTCGAAGGGCGGCTACAGCCCCGACGGCAACCCGGGCAGCGCCACTCCCATCGGGGAGGAGAAGAAGGCCCCCGGCAAGGTCCAGAACGTGAACATGCCCAGGACGCTCGGCAAGGTCTTCTTCGTCGACGGCAAGGGCAAGTTCCGCTACTGCTCCGCCACGTCCATCCAGTCGAACTACCGCAACCTGGTCGCCACGGCCGGCCACTGCGTCTACGACACCGACAGCAACAAGGCCCTGCTCGACAACTGGGTCTTCGTGCCCGGCTACTACGAGGGCAAGACGCCGTTCGGGATCTACGTGGGCAAGCAGGCCTTCACCCACACCGACTTCGACGTGTACGAGGACTACGACCGCGACTACGCGTTCGTGACCGTCTACAACGGCATCTCCTTCAACGGCGTCAAGCAGGTGACCAAGAAGGAGTACGACGGCTTCGTCGGTCCCAAGCGGAACTGGGGCGGGCGCTACTACATCCTGCTGTCCAAGGACGCCGGCCGACTCGGCGACGTCGTCGGCGGCCAGGGCGTGTCCTGGAACCAGCCCACCGGCAAGCAGGTCCGCGCGTTCGGCTACCCGGCCGGCCCGCACCCCGACGGCAACAAGCCCTACAGCGGCGTGACGCCGAAGTGGTGCTACAACAAGACCACCGCCAAGGCCGTGGGCGCTCCGTGGCTGAAGATCGAGGAGCACATCGGCCTCAAGTGCGCTGTGACGCCCGGCTTCGACGGCGGCCCCTGGCTGGCCAACTACAGCAACGGCAAGCGTCTGGGCTACGTCAACGGCGTGACCAGCACCTTCGCCGACCAGGACGGCAACGACCGGATCGACTACATCACCTCGCCGTACTTCGACGGTGAGACGGCCTCTGTGTACAACTCGGCCAAGAACACGTGGTCCGGCAAGATCGTCGGCCCGAACGGCGAGCTGTACAAGTAACCACTCAACACCCAAAAAGGGGCTCGGCCGGGTTCGGCCGAGCCCCTTTTTGCGTCCCCAGCAAGATCATTTCAGCCGATTTGGCGATATTAGACGGAGCTCGCGCCAATCTGGTTCCTGTGATCTGAGTCACATTGAGCCGCCTACTTGGCGTGACACACCCCTCACCGCCGATTCGTGACACCCAGTGCATACCCAGCGAAAACGTGGCCTATCGATCACTCAGCGCGAAGATCTCTGACTGGTAACAGGACGGTCACAGCGGTAAGGCTGGCTTCCAGATGCCCCAGAACGGCTTTTACCTGCGGAGATCACCACGCTATGTTCCTTGCTATCCCTTTACTGACGCATGGGACGCAAGTTGCGACCCACGACAGAGCAAGGAGCAGTTCCCTTGAAGCGCATCCTCATCCCCGCCGGTGGCGCCATCCTGGCTACCGGCCTTCTGGCTGCCGGCCTCGCCGGTACGGCCACGGCCGCCAGCGACGTAGCCTCCGACCCGATGGCGAAGAGCGCCGCTGACGCCAAGGCCATCGCGGAATTCTGGGCGGGCACCAACAACGCCGCCCTCAAGGCCGCGAAGGAGTCCAACGTCTGGGACTCCGGCGACGTCGCCAAGCTGCAGAGCAAGGGCGGTTACAGCGCCGACAGCAAGCCTGGCTCGTCCGTCCCGATCGGCCAGGAGAAGAAGACCTCGGCCAAGGTCCAGAACGTGAACATGCCGAAGACCATCGGCAAGGTGTTCTTCGTCAACAGCAAGGGCGAGAAGAAGTGGTGCTCGGCCACTTCGGTTCAGTCGAAGTACCGCAACCTGGTCGCCACGGCCGGTCACTGCGTCTACGACACCGCCACCAACTCGGACGTCATGTCCAAGTGGGTCTTCGTCCCCGGCTACTACCAGGGCAAGACGCCGTTCGGAATCTACGTGGGCAAGCAGGCCTTCACCCACTACGACTTCGACGTGTACGAGGACTACGACCGCGACTACGCGTTCGTGACCGTGTACAACGGCATCCAGCTCGGTGGCGGTTCCGCGAAGCAGGTCTCCAAGGCCGACTTCGACAAGTTCCAGGGCATCAAGGACGCCAAGGACGTGGCGATCACTGAGGCCGAGTACCAGAAGTGCAAGGACCTCAACGGCGGCGAGACCCCGGACTGCTGGGCCAAGACGGACAGCAAGATCGAGGTCGTGGGCCCGGACTACCCCGGCGCCGTCAAGGCCCTCACCGAGGTCACCAAGGAGCAGTACGACGCCGCTCCGACGGGCAAGGCCAACGGCACCAAGGCGCCCGCCGCCACCAAGACGGAGAACGTCACCAAGAGCGAGTACGACGCCTACAAGGGCCCGGGCTACCGGAAGATCGACTCCAGGGGCAACTTCACGATCACCCACTACTTCGTCAAGAACTGGGTGAAGAAGACAGACATCAAGGGTTACTACAAGACTGTCTTCTACATCGTCGAGGGCTTCGCCAAGGATGCCGGTCGCCTGGGTGACGTCGTAGGCGGCCAGGGCGTGTCCTGGAACCAGCCCACGGGCAAGTACGTCCGCGCGTTCGGTTACCCGGCTGCGCCGCACCCCGACGGCCACAAGAACTACACGGGCATCACGCCCAAGTGGTGCTACGGCAAGACCAGCAAGAAGGTCGTCGGCTCGGCTGCCAAGAAGATCGAAGAGCACGTCGCGCTCAAGTGCGCGATGACCGAGGGCGCCGACGGTGGTCCTTGGCTGCTCAACTACAGCAACAGCAAGCGTCTCGGCTACGTGAACGGTGTCACCAGCACCTTCAACGACCAGGACGGCAACAAGCGAGTCGACTACATCTCCTCGCCGTACTTCGACGGTGAGACCGCTGCGGTGTACAAGTCCGCGGCGAACGTGTGGTCCGGCAAGATCCTCTAAGTAACACACCGCGACCGTTCGAGGACGGTGCGCACAGTGGTAACTCGCGAAGGGCCCGGCATCGCCGGGCCCTTCGGCGTTCCCGGGCAAATCTGAAGGGCGTTTTGACGCATGGGGCGCCCGGACGGTGCCATCAAGTCGATGTGATCTGCGTCACATCAGCCAGGCGGTGGCCGCGAGGGCGGCACTCGAGCCACCGCAGCAACACTGACAACTCTCTTATGTTGATCTGCGGAAACGGGCTCGTCCGGCACTTCCGGCAAGTCACGCTCTATCGCCACTTAAACATCACGGAATGATCACGCCCGACTTAGCGCCGTTTTTCCCGTCAAAGTAGCTACCGAACTTCAAGATCCACACTGTAAGTTCTGGCTATCCCTTTACTGACGCATGGGGCGCAAGAAGCGCTCCACGACAGACCAAGGAGTTACCTTGAAGCGCATCCTCCTCCCCGCCGGTGGTGCCATTCTGGCCACCGGTCTTCTGGCTGCCGGCCTCGCCGGCACCGCTGCGGCCAACGCGAGCGGCGACATCGCGTCCGACGCCCTGGCGAAGACCGAGGCTCAGGCAGCTGAGACCCTCGACTTCTGGACCAAGTCGAACAACGCGGCGCTGAAGCAGGCTGTGGCCTTCAACCCCGACTCCCTCGAGGTTGAGAAGATCTCCCGTGGTGGCGGTTATAGCGCCGACACCAAGCCGGGCTCCTCCCTGCCGATCGGCGAGGAGAAGAAGGTCGCCGTCAAGTCCCAGAACGTCAACATGCCGAAGACCATCGGCAAGGTGTTCTTCGAGGGCCGCGACGGCAAGCTCTACTACTGCTCGGGTACCTCCGTCCAGTCGCAGTACCGCAACCTGGTCGCCACGGCCGGTCACTGCGTCTACGACATCGCCGGCAACGACGAGGTCGTTTCGCGCTGGGTCTTCGTCCCGGGTTACTACCAGGGCAAGACGCCTTACGGTGTGTACGTGGGCAAGCAGGCCTTCACGCACTACGACTTTGACGTGTACGAGGACTTCGACCGCGACTACTCGTTCGTCACCGTGTACAACGGCATCGGCGGCGTGGGTGCCAGCGGCACCCCCAGCAAGGTCTCCAAGGCTGAGTACGACGCCTACCAGGGCGAGAAGTTCGCTAAGGACATCTCGATCTCTGAGGCCGACTACCAGAAGTGCAAGGACCTCAACGGTGGCGAGACCACCGACTGCTGGGCCAAGATCACGAAGATCGAGGACCTCGCGGGCCCTGACTTCCCCGGCGCCATCAAGACGCTGAAGGAAGTCAGCGCTGACCAGTTCAACGCGGCTCCGACCGGCGAGGCCAACGGCGCCAAGGCGCTCAAGGCCACCTGGGTCGAGAACGTCACCGAGTCGGCGTACAAGGCCTACACGGGCCCGGGTTACCGGAAGATCGACTCCAAGGGCAACTTCACCATCACCCACTACTACCTCAAGTACTGGGTGAAGAAGACCGCCACGGTCGGGTACTTCCGTACCGAGTTCTACACCGTCGCTTCTGCGCTCAAGGACGTCGGTCGCCTCGGCGACAACGTCGGCGGCCAGGGTGTGGCGTGGAACCAGGCTCCGGGCAAGGTCGTTCGCACCTTCGGGTACCCCTTCGGCCCCAACCCTGACGGTAGCAAGCCCTACACCGGTGTTACGCCGAAGTGGTGCTACGGCAAGACCGCCAGCAAGGTCGTCAAGATCCCGGCCCGCAAGGTCGAGGAGCAGCAGTCGCTGAAGTGCGCCGTCACCGCCGGTTACGACGGTGGCCCGTGGCTGGCGAACTACAGCAACGCCAAGCGTCTCGGCTACGTCACCGGTGTCACGAGCCTCATCGTTGACCTCGATGGCAACAAGCGCTACGACACGATCACCTCGCCGATCTTCGACGGTGAGACCGCCGCGATCTACAAGGCCGCTGCGGCCTCGTGGTCCGGCAAGCTCGTCAAGTAGTTAGCTGAACCGAACGAGGATCTAGGTCATCGTTCACCTGCTTTACCGAAGGGCCCGGCATCCTGCCGGGCCCTTCGGCCTTTTCCGCACAAACCAGGCCATGACCTGGTACTCCACCATTTCTGTAACACTCCCGAACAATCTGTTACCAGAGTGACCAGAGGGTCGATAGGGTCTCAACACCTGCTTGTTAACCTTGTGGAGATCCCCAGTGAAGCGCCTGCTCGTCCCCCTGACCGCCGCCAGCCTGAGCGCCGCCACCCTCGCCCTCCCCGCCAACGCGGCCCCCGACTGGGTCCAGGACCCACTCGCCCCCAAGGCAGCCGAGGCCTACAGCAACGCCTACTTCTGGCTCGACGCCAACGGCGCGGCGCTCAAGAAGGCCACGCAGTACAACGTCGACGCCAAGGACGTCCAGAAGCTGGTCTCCACCTCGGCCAAGGCGCCCGACGGCAAGCCAGGCTCGGCCTCCCCCACCGGCACGACGCCCGCCGCGTCCAAGACCAAGGTGGTCAACCTGCCCAAGACCATCGGCAAGGTCTTCTTCCTCGACAGCGGCGGCAACTACCGCTGGTGCTCGGCCACCTCCGTCCAGGCCAGGAACCGCAACCTGGTCGCCACGGCAGGCCACTGTGTCTACGAGCGCGGCAAGGACGTCTTCCGCAAGTGGGTGTTCGTCCCCGGCTACTACCAGGGCAAGGCGCCGTTCGGTGTCTACGCGGGCGCCTACGCGTTCACCAGCTACGACCTGGACACCTACGACGACTACGACGGCGACTTCGCGTTCGTGGCCGTGCACAACGGCTTCGCGCTCCCCAACGACAAGAAGGTGTCGTTCAAGGAGTTCCAAGAGTGGCGTGGCGACAAGTGGGTCAAGCCGGTTGAGATCAGCCCCGCCGAGTACGCCAAGTGCGTCCTGACCCTCGGCCGCTGCTGGTCCGAGGGCGCCGACACCCCGGCCGACAAGGTGGGCCCCGACTTTATCGGCGCGGTCCTGGAGAAGGTCGAGGTGAGCGACAAGGTGTACGAAGCTGCCAAGACCGGCAAGGGCAATGGCTTCAAGTTGGGCGAGCCAGAGACCGTGCCCGTCACTCTGCCGGAGTACGAGGCTTATAAGGGTCCCGGCAAGAGGATCATCGACAAGTCCGGCAACTACCTCATCACCCACTACTACACACAAAAGTGGGTCAAGCCGGGCCTTTCACGCAAGTTCTACACGGCCGAGTACGTCATCGGCATCGCCAAGGACCTGGGCCGCCTCGGCGACATCGTCGGCGGCCAGGGCGTCGCCTGGAACCAGCCCATGGGCCAGACCGTCACCGCCTTCGGCTACCCCAGCGCCCCCCACCCCGACGGCGACAAGGCCTTCACCGGCGTGACGCCCAAGTGGTGCGCCGGCAAGACCGGTACGAAGACCTACCAGGTCAACACCTTCAAGGTCGAGACGCACCAGGTGCTGAAGTGCTCCATGACCCCCGGCGCCGACGGCGGCCCCTGGCTGATGAAGTACGACAACAACAAGCGCACCGGCTACGTCAACGGCGTGACGAGCATGTTCCACGACCAGGACGGCAACGGCCGGATCGACTTCATCAGCTCCGCCTACTTCGACGGCGAGACCGCTGACGTCTACAACAAGGCCCAGTACGCCGCGACCAAGTCGATCGTCGGCCCCAACGGCGAGATGATGCAGTAATAGATAGGGACAGAACGAGCCCGTCGCCGGAGATCCGGCGGCGGGCTCATCTAATAGAGGAAGAAGGCTCAAACAGCGGACAGCTCGCGCAGCGCCCGCACCGCAGGTTCGCTCTTGTACGGCTCCAGCCGCCGCCGCAGGTCGGCCGCGTACGAACGAGACCGCACCGACTGCAGCTCACCGGCCAGCTTGAACGCGGTCTCCGCCACCTTGCACGCCTCCTCCAACTCCCCGCACTGCAGCAACCCGGCCGCCAGCAGCGACAGGTTGAACATCCGCCCGCGCACGTAGCGGCCGTCCATGTCGAGCGAGCGGTGCGCCTGCCGGACGACCCGCTCCCCCTCCCCCAGGTCGCGGAAGCAGTGGGCGAACTTGGCCGACAGGTACGCCTCGTCGAAGTAGCTCAGCCAGGCCGGCTCGTCGGCGGGAGCCCGCGAGTCGAAGGTCACCTCGGCCGCGTGCAGCGCGTTGCCGCAGGAGCGCGCGTCGCCGAGGCCCGCGTGAGCGTGCGCCTCCAGCACCTGGCCGGAGCACAGCAGGGTGTGGACGCCCGCGCGGCGGGCCGAGAGCTGGGCGGCCCTGGCCAGGTCGAGCGCGTGGGCGTGCTGGCCCATGTAGATGGCCTGGTGCGCCATGCCGGCCAGGATCTCGCCGCCCAGCGCGTGGTCGTCGGCGCCCTGGGCCAGGCGCAGCGCCTGGATCAGGTAGCGCTGGGCCAGGCCGTGCTGCTCCAGGTCGTAGGCCATCCAACCGGCCAGGCGGGTCAGCTCCGCGGCGGCCCCGGCCAGCTGCCTGCCCGTGGCCTCGCCGTAGGCGCCCTCTTTGAGCAGCGGTGAGACCGCGGTGTCGAGGTATTTGATGACCGACGCGCGGACACGTCCGCTGCCGAACCTGTTGTCGAGCTCACCGAACGAACGGGTGACCTCGTGGATCGCGGTGATGTCGGCCCTGCCGACGCGGCGTGCGCCGGAGCCGCCCGGGCGTTCCTCCGGCGGGGCCGTCAGCCAGCGGACGGCCCCTACCGAGCCCGCACCAATCGCGAAAGTCGAATCGATCAGGAAGCGCCGCCTCTCCATATCGGCCCGCCACAGCGCCGTCACGGTCGCGACCCCCTCCTTCCACGTGTGCGTGAACTCCTGTCCGAGATCCAGGGGTGTAACGATGGCCGGCATGCCCACCTCCACGGGGGAGAAGGGCCTGCCGAGCCGCAGTGCGAAAATCTCGGTAAGGAGGCACGGCACAGGGTCCCGAGGCCGCTGACCACCGATCCAGCGCAGCACGGAGCTGTGGTCGTACTTCAGGCCAGGGGTGCCACGCGCGGCTCCCAGGTCGTTGAGGCGCCTGGCCAGCCCCTTGTGAGAGAAGCCGGCCTCCGCGATCAGCTGCTGTAGCAGTCGATTGGGCTCGCGTTCCATCGCTCTCCTCGCGGCAACAGGAGTCTGCGCCCGCATCCTTACAGAGAGCCCTCTTTATAGCACGGAGAGTAAAGGAAATTTGGCGGTTCCCTGAGGAAGTGCAGGTTCCTGCGGAAGTGCAGGTTCCTGCACTTCCGCAGGTTCCGGTTCCCGGGGAACTACAGGCGGGCGACCCCGTCGGCGCGGGCCTGGGCGGCCACGGCGGCGGTCACCGCGGGCGCCACACGCGCGTCGAACGGGCTGGGGATGACATAGTCGGCCCTGACGTCCGCACCCACCACGTCGGCGAGCGCGACGGCCGCCGCGACCTTCATGTTCTCGGTGATCGTGGTGGCCCGGACGTCGAGCGCGCCGCGGAAGACGCCGGGGAAGGCCAGCACGTTGTTGATCTGGTTGGGGAAGTCGGAGCGGCCGGTCGCGACCACCTTGGCGTACTTCGCGGCCACCTCGGGATGCACCTCGGGGGTGGGGTTGGACAGGGCGAACACGATCGAGTCCGCGGCCATCGAGGCGATGGCCGCCTCCGACACCGTCGAGCCGGATAGGCCGAGGAAGACGTCGGCGCCCGCCAGGGCCTCCTCGGTCGAGCCCTTGTGGCCCGCCTTGTTGGTGTCGCGGGCCAGGGCCTGCTTGACCGGGTTGAGCCCTTCCCTGCCGTCGTAGATCATGCCCTTGGAGTCGGCGACCGCGATGTCGCCGATGCCGGCCTCCAGGAGGATCCGGGTGACCGCGACCCCGGACGCGCCGGCTCCGGCCACCACGGCGCGCAGGTCGCCCAGAGAGCGGCCGGTCAGCCGGGCCGCGTTGGTCAGCGCGGCGAGGGCCACGATGGCGGTGCCGTGCTGGTCGTCGTGGAAGACGGGGATGTCGAGCAGGTCCCGCAGCCGGTCTTCGACCTCGAAGCAGCGGGGCGCGCTGATGTCCTCCAGGTTGATGCCGCCGAACGAGGGCGCCAGTCGTACGACGGTCTCGACCAGGGCGTCGACGTCGGTGCAGTCGAGGCAGATCGGGACCGCGTCGACGCCCCCGAACTCCTTGAACAGCAGCGCCTTGCCCTCCATCACGGGCATGGCGGCCGCAGGGCCGATGTCACCGAGGCCGAGCACGGCCGTGCCGTCGGAGACGACGGCGACCACGTTGGAGACCCAGGTGTAGTCGTTGACGAGTGACGGCGTGTCGGCGATCGCGGTGCAGACGCGAGCGACCCCGGGGGTGTAGGCAAGGGAAAGGTCGTCGGCGTTGCGGACGGGGATGGTGGATCGGACCTCGAGCTTGCCGCCGCGATGCAACGCGAAGGCGGGATCAAGATCGAGGGATTCAACGGAAGCGGGTGTGGTAGTCACAGCGACCCCAGTAGTCATCGGACGGATGAGACCTTCGGCAGACGGCGCGAGAGGCCTGGCTTCGGTAGCCGCCAGGTGCCCCTCCTCGATCGTCTCGTAAGAGGGGTTACGGGGGTCACCCGTCGCTCCATAGTGCCACATGCTGAGATGGGGTCTGTCTCAGGACCGACTCCGTTCTGTTGACGCATTGTTAATTCTCAGATGACGGTCCGCAGCAAAAGGCCATTTAAACTTCACAAAAACCAACTTTCCTTACATATCACTCGAGGAGGCCCGCACATGGCCCTCTGGCCCAGGACGCGCCGTGGCTACACCACCGGTGCGCTCGCCCTGACCGCCGCCCTGGCGCTGTCCGCCTGCGGCAGCACCTCGCAGACGGGCACCAGCGCCTCGTCCTCCGCACCCGCCACAGCGGCGGGCGGAGTACAGCTGGTCGCCCCCGGAAAGCTGACCACCTGCACCAACCTGCCGTACCCGCCGTTCCAGTCCAAGGACGCCAGCGGCAAGGTCGTCGGGTTCGACGTGGACATGATCGACCTGGTCGCCAAGAAGCTGGGCGTGACGCAGGACATCGTGGACATCGACTTCGACTCGATCAAGGGCGGTGCCGCGCTCAGCGCCGGCAAGTGCGACGTCGCCGCCGCCGGTATGACGATCACCGAGGACCGCAAGCAGCACCTCGACTTCTCCAACCCCTACTTCGACGAAGTGCTCGGCCTGGTGACCAAGAAGGGCGCCGGTGTGCCCGACCTCGAGACCGCCAAGAGCAAGAACCTGAGCGTCGGCGTGCAGGCCGGCACGACCAGCCTCACGCTCGCCAAGAGCAAGGGCATCGAGGCCAAGGAGTTCAAGGACTCCGGCAAGCTGCTGCTCGCGCTGCAGTCCGGCCAGGTCGACATGGTGATCCAGGACCTGCCGGTCGTCGTCGACTGGATGAAGAAGCCGAACGTCTCCTCCGCCTACGAGCTGTCCGGCCAGGTGCCGACCCACGCCCAGTACGGCTTCGCCGTCAAGAAGGGCAACGCCGCGCTGCTCAAGGTCATCAACGAGTCCCTGTCCGAGGCCATCAAGGACGGCACCTGGACCAAGGAGTACCAGGAGTGGATGGGCGCCGCGCCCGTCACGACCCCGACGCCCACCTCCTGATCATGACGACCACGCCGACCACGGCTGAGCCCGCGAAAAGCGGGCTCAGCCCCCGCCAGCGCCGCCGCGTCAGCCTCGCCATCCAGTACGCCGTCTTCGTCCTCGTCCTCCTCGCGGTGATCCTGCTCGCGGACTGGCCGAAGATCTTCGAGAACTTCCTGAACGGCAAGGTCGCCGCGGGGATGTTCCCCACGCTGTTCACGGTCGCGCTGAAGAACACCCTGATCTTCACTGTGTGCGGCTACGTGATCGGCTTCGCGCTCGGTCTCGTGCTGGCGCTGATGCGGTTGTCCTCGGTGGTCCCCTACCGGGTGGTCGCCCTCGTCTACATCGAGATCTTCCGCGGCCTGCCCGCGCTGATCATCTTCCTGCTGCTCGGGTTCGGCCTGCCGATCGCCTTCCCCGGGTTCAAGCTCCCCGGCGACGTCTACGGCACGGTGGCGCTCGCGCTGGGCCTGGTGGCCGCGGCCTACATGGCCGAGTCGTTCCGCGCGGGCATCCAGGCGGTGCCCAAGGGTCAGATGGAGGCGGCCAGGTCGCTCGGCATGAAGCCGGGCCGGGCGATGCTCTCCATCATCCTGCCGCAGGCCATCAGGATCGTGATCCCGCCGCTGACCAATGAGCTGATCCTGCTGTTCAAGGACTCCTCGCTGGTCTTCACGCTGGGCGTGACGGCGGCGACCACCGAGCTGACCAAGTTCGGCTCCGACACCACGATCGACCAGGCCAACAGCACGCCGCTGATCGTGGCCGGCGCCACGTACCTGCTGATCACGATTCCGCTCGGGTTCGTGGTACGCCGCCTCGAAGCGCGCCAGGGGAGGAAACGGTGACGCACGCCGTAGAGATCAGAGAACTGCACAAGTACTTCGGCGACAACGAGGTGCTCAAGGGCATCGACTTCACCGTCGAATCCGGTCAGGTGGTCTGCGTCATCGGCCCTTCAGGATCGGGCAAGTCGACGCTGCTGCGCTGCGTGAACGTGCTGGAGACGCCGACCAAGGGCCGGGTGTTCGTCAACGGTGTGGAGCTGACCCATCCCGACGCCGACATCGACGCGGCCCGGCGGCACGTCGGCATGGTGTTCCAGCAGTTCAACCTCTTCCCGCACCTGACCGCGCTGCAGAACGTGATGATCGCCCAGCAGCGGGTGCTGAACCGGAGCAAGAAGGAGGCCGAGATCGTCGCCAGGGAGAACCTGGCCAAGGTCGGCGTCGGCGACAAGTGCGACGAATATCCCGGCAAGCTCTCCGGCGGACAGCAGCAGCGGGTGGCCATCGCCAGGGCGCTGGCCATGAACCCGGACCTGATGCTCTTCGACGAACCCACCTCGGCGCTGGACCCGGAGCTGGTCGGCGACGTGCTCGCCGTCATGCGCAAGCTGGCGGAGGAGGGCATGACCATGCTGGTGGTCACCCACGAGATGGGCTTCGCCCGCGAGGTGGCCGACCGTGTGGTGTTCATGGACGGCGGGGTGATCGTCGAGCAGGGGTCGCCCGCCGAGGTGATCGGCGACCCGAAGCAGGAGCGGACCCGCTCCTTCCTCAGGCGCGTCCTGCACCCGGAAGGCTGACCTCAGCGGGGCCGGCCTCACAGCGGGCCTTATGCGGGGCGTCCGAGGCTGGGGCGCCCCGCGGCTCGTGTAATACTCCGGCATGGACCTCACCTCTTACGCCGAGTGGGCGGTCCGGCTGGTGAACGATCCGCACCCGCCGCCGGAGCTCCTAGAGCTGCGTGACGAACTGGCGGCCCTGTTCGACGGGACCGGTGGCGAGCAGGCCGTCGTGGCGCGCCTGAACGCGCTGCTCGTGCGTCATCCGGTGCGCCCCCAACTGTCGGACCACGACGGGCAGCGCTGGCACCTGCACCTCGCTGTGGACGCGCACGGCACGGCCGCCGCCGGCGCCGTGATGGGCCTGGCCGCGCTCGTCGCCGAACTGGGCACCGACCGGCTCGGCCGCTGCCAGGAACCGCGATGCCTGCGGGCCTTCCTCGACACCTCCTCCAACCGCTCGCGCCGCTACTGCTCCGCCCGGTGCGCCAGCAGGGCCAACGTCGCCGCCTACCGTGCCCGCCGCAGGAGCGGCCAGTAGCGCAGCACCACCCGGCCCACGATGTCGCTCACCGGGCCGAAGTCCCAGCTGTCGCGGCGCCCGCTGGCCCGCTGGTTGTCGCTCTCCAGCCACCAGCCGTCGTCGCCGTGCCACTGGGCCCGCTTGACGATGAGCCGCTCGGGATCGCCCGGGAGCCGTGCCACGACCAGATCGCCGGGATGCACCGCGGCGCCCCGCCGTACGAGGAGCCAGTCGCCGGGCACCAGCGCCGGCCGCATGGAATCCCCCTCGACACGCACTCTCATGGGCTGTGACCCCCTCCGCCGCAGGCGTTTGGACCCGAGTAAGGTCGGTAGTTGGACCAAGCTGATTCAGCATCAAGGAAGGACTTTCTGATGCTCGCACGACTGCTACGACCCAAGCATGTCGCTTCCGCCCACTGCGACCTGCCCTGTGGGGTGTACGACCCCGCGCAGGCCCGGATCGAGGCGGAGTCGGTCAAGGCGATCATGGAGAAGTACGCGGCCAACGAGGACCCGATCTTCCGGGCGCGGGCGCTCTCCATCAAGGAGGAGCGGGCCGAGCTCGTCAAGCACCACCTGTGGGTGCTCTGGACCGACTACTTCAAGCCCCCGCACCTCGAGCAGTACCCCCAGCTTCACCAGCTCTTCTGGGAGGCCACGAAGCTCGCCGGCGCGGCAGGCGGCAAGGGCACGGTCGAGGTCGCCAAGGCCGAGGACCTTCTCGGCAAGATCGACGAAATCTCCAAGATCTTCTGGGAGACGAAGGCCGCCTAAATCGGCATAAAGGCTCTGTGCGGCGACCTTCCGTGCAGAGCCTTTTCGGTCGATGGCGAGTCTGATTCCGCCAACCACCTCCCGGGGGCGGTAAGTTGCAGTCAGCGCCGTATACGCGAGGAGGAACGTGACCGAGGAAACCGAGACGCGGGCTGAGGGCGTGGCCGGCATCCGCGACGTGGTGAGCATCAGGCTCCCGGCCGCGAGTGCCTACCTGTCCGTACTGCGTACGGCCACTGCCGGACTGGCCGCACGGCTCGACTTCACGCTGGACGAGATCGAGGATCTGCGGATCGCGGTCGACGAGGCGTGCGCGATGTTGCTGAGCGAGGCCGTGCCCGGGACCGATCTGACCGCCGAGTTCGAGCTGACCGGGCAGGAAATGCAGGTCAGGGTCGAGGTCGCGACGGTCGGCAGCTCCGCGCCAAAGCGGGACGACTTCGCCTGGATGGTCTTGACCGCCCTGGCAGACGATGTGGAAGCGGTGATCGACTCTCCCGATCGCATGGCGATCGTCCTGCGTAAGCGCCGAGGCACGGCGAGGCCGGCGTGACGGAAAGGACTGGAGCCATGGCCACCAGCGACCACGCCGTGCCCGACAGGGTGCGGGCCCGCATCCTCTTCGCCGAGCTGTCCGAGCTGGGGCCTGACGAGCCGCGTCGGCAGCGCATCAGGGACGAGCTGGTCGAGCTTCACCTTCCTCTGGTCGAATATCTGGCCCGCCGCTTCCGCAACCGGGGCGAGTGGCTCGACGACCTCACCCAGGTCGCCACCATCGGACTGATCAAGTCCATCGACCGCTTCGACCTCAACCGCGGCGTGGAGTTCTCCACCTACGCCACGCCCACGATCGTCGGCGAGATCAAGCGCCACTTCCGTGACAAGGGCTGGGCGGTGCGCGTGCCGCGCCGCCTGCAGGAGCTCAAGCTGTCGCTGACCAAGGCGATCAGCGAGCTGTCGCAGCGCGAGGGCCGGGCACCGACCGTCGCGGAGCTGGCCGCCTACCTCAAGATGACCGAGGAGGAGGTCCTTGAGGGCCTGGAGTCGGCCAACGCCTACTCCACGGTGTCGCTCGACGCGCCCGACTCCGGTGACGACGACGCGCCCGCCGTGTCCGACTCGCTGGGCATCGTGGACGAGTCTCTCGAAGGCGTCGAATACCGCGAGTCGCTCAAGCCACTGCTCGAACGGCTGCCGCCCCGTGAGAAGCGCATCCTGCTGCTGCGCTTCTTCGGCAACATGACCCAGTCGCAGATCGCCACCGAGCTGGGCATCTCGCAGATGCACGTCTCACGCCTACTGGCCCGCACGCTGGCCCAGCTGCGCGAGGGCCTGACCGCGGACGACTGACCCTGGACGACTAACGCGATCGAGGGCCGACGACCGACCCTCGACAGCTAACCCTTCTGCGAGTCCTCGCCGTACAGAGCGTGGGTGGTGGGGGGCGCGAGCAACGTGCCGAGGCCGGCGACGGCCACCACGATCAGCGGGATCCCATAGAGCGGCTTGTCCGACTGGATGAGCGTGATCGCGACGGGGAGCACGAAGATCTGGGCCAGCACGCTGGGCGATCTCCCCCATCGCTCCATCTTGTACAGGCCGCCCCAGGCCACCCAGACCAGTCCCGCGCCGATCAGCACCCCGAACCCCGACTCGGCCAGCGCGCTGGTGATGTCCTCCGCCGCGCCGGCCAGCGTCTCCACCGCGACGTACAGGCCGAGACCGAGCGCCACCAAGCCCTCCAGGGCGACGATGAGCGCGGCGGCGAGAAGTGTCCAAGGTCGGTTCACGCCCCAAACCCTATCGGTGCCCCTTGCCGCCCCCAGATTCCGACTAATGGCCGATAAGCCAGATATCGGGCACCGGCTAGTCTGAACGACATGCGAGCGATGCTCCTGGTCAACCCCAAGGCCACGACCACGAATGCCCGCCGGCGTGACGTACTGATCCGCGCGCTCGGCGCCGCCGTCGAGCTGACCGTGGAACAGACCCGGTACCGGGGCCACGCGGCCGGGCTGGCCGCCACCGCGCACGCCAAGGGCTATGACGTGGTGGCCGTGCTGGGCGGCGACGGGACGATCAACGAGGCCGTGAACGGCCTGCTCAACGCCGTCAACGGCGACGACCCCGCGCACCATGACGATCCCAGTGCCGGGCGGCCCGCACTGATCGTCATCCCTGGGGGCAGCGCGAACGTGTTCGCCCGCGACCTGGGCCTGCCGAACGACCCGGTCGAGGCCACGGGCGCCGTGCTCGAGGCGCTGCGTGACGGCCGCCGCAGGACCGTGGGGTTGGGGCAAGCCCTTTGGGAGAACGAGAGCCGATATTTCACCTTCGGGGCTGGGATGGGGTACAACGCCGAGGTCATCCGAGCCGTCGAGGGGCTGCGCGGCACGGGCCGGAAGGCGACACCCACGCGATACGTCAACACCGCGCTGCGCCACTACCTCGCCACTGACAAGCGCCACCCGGCGATGACGCTGAGCGGCCCTGGCATTCCCGCCGCCAAGGGCGTGTACATGGCGATCATCTCCAATGCCTCGCCCTGGACCTACATCGGCACCCGGCCGGTCCTGCCCACGCCCTGGGCCGGCTTCGAGACCGGGCTCGACCTGCTGGGACTCCAGCAGATAGGCGTGACCTCGATCCTTCCCGCCATCCGGCAGATCCTCACGGAGCGTGACACTCTTCCGTCGGGCCGGCACCTCGTCCAGCTGCACGACGAGTCCGAGTTCACGCTCGCGGCGGACCGCCCTGTGGCCTTCGAGCTGGACGGCGACTACCTGGGAGAACGGGAATCAGTGACATTCCGCTCTATCCCGAACGCATTACAAGTTCTGGTCTAGCTGGTTACATTCGGTCATTGTGTGACGCATCCGACATCCATCCACACCAAAACTTCCTACCAACCCTCTTGCGTGCACTGTCAGTGGCTGACAGGCTCAACTTTGACGTCGGAACGTAGGACCTTTAACAAGCCCCACCGGTCCGCCCCGACGCTCAGCGGGCAACCCCGGTCCAGCACAGGATCCGGGTCATTGCTCGCGCGAGTTAGTGAAACTCTTCACAAAGTAGTAGCCGCACGGAGCCGACCAGAGGTTCCATCTACTAAGGAGTGAAACGCATGGACTGGCGCCACCGAGCTGCCTGCCGTGACGTCGACCCCGAGCTGTTCTTCCCGATCGGCAACACCGGCCCGGCACTCATGCAGATCGAAGAGGCCAAGGCGGTGTGCCGCTCGTGTTCGGCGGTCGACCTGTGCTTGAAGTGGGCCCTTGAGTCCGGCCAGGACGCCGGCGTCTGGGGCGGCCTGAGCGAGGACGAGCGCAGGGCGTTGAAGCGCCGCAGCGCCCGTGCCCGCGCTCGCGCCTCCGCCTAGCCGAACCGCCCGATCCGCAGCTCGTACGGCAGGCTGCCGTCAGGCGGCCGGCAGCGGGATGGAGAGCGTCACCTCTGTGCCGCCCTCCAGGCGAGGGGCGATCGAGAGTTTGCCCGAGAGCTCGCCGACCACGAGCGTGCGGACGATCTGCAGGCCCAGGCTCGTGGAGTTGTCCAGCTCGAAGTCGTCGGGCAGACCCTGACCGTCGTCCCAGACGGTCACGTGCAGCCTGTCGGGAGTCGGTTCCACGACCACTTGCAGGTGTTTGGGGCGGCCGTGTTGCAAGGCGTTCTGGAGAAGTTCGGTGAGAGCCATCGCCAGAGGTGTGGCGATGAGCGACGGAAGGGTGCCGAAGCTGCCTATCCGTCGCGGGGTGACCGCCGCCTCCGCCGCCGACACCTCGCCCGCCATCGCGATCACGCGGTCGGCGATGTCGTCGAAGTCGACGAACTCCTCCGGCGCGTGAGAGAGCGTCTCGTGCACGATCGCGATCGAGCCGACCCGCCGCACCGCCTCCTCCAGCGCCTCCCGCCCTTCGGGCACGCGCAGGCGCCGCGCCTGGAGCCGGAGCAGGGCCGCCACCGTCTGCAGGTTGTTCTTGACCCGGTGGTGGATCTCGCGGATGGTCGCGTCCTTGGTCATCAGCTCGCGTTCGCGGCGGCGCAGCTCCGTCACGTCACGGATGAGCACCAGCGCGCCGATGCGGCCGCCGCCGACGATCAGCGGGATCGCCCGGAGCTGCACGATCGTCCCGCCGGACTCGACCTCGGTCTCCTTGGCCGCGCGCCCGCTGGCCACGATCATCAGGTCCTCGTTGATCGGCTCGTCGGAGTAGCAGAGCGTGGCGGTCACCCGGCCCAGCTCGGCCCCGACCAGATCCGCGTGCAGACCGAGCCGCCGGTAGGCCGACAGCGCGTTCGGCGACGCGTACGTCACGCGCCCCGCCCGGTCCAGCCGCAGCAGGCCGTCGCCGACGCGCGGGGAGCGGACCAGGATCGGCTCCTCGCCGGAGAACGGGAAGCGTCCCTCGGCCACCATCTGCGCCAGGTCGGAGGCACTCTGCAGGTAGGTGAGCTCCAGGCGCGACGGGGTACGCGCCGAGGACAGATTCGTGGAGCGCTGGATCACCGCGAGGAAGCGGGCCTCGCCGACCGGGACCGCCCGCCGTACGGGGATGGTCTCCTCGCGGACGGGCACGCCCGTCGACCAGTCGGGATCGCCTTCGCGGCAGATGCGCCGCTCGTTCCACGCCGTGTCGATCAGGTAGCGCTCGCCCTTGGCCGCGACGGTGCCGACGATGTCGTCGTGGTAGACGGTGGGCCCGGTGGTCGGGCGCATCTGCGCGATAGCGATCCAGCCGCCGCCCTCGCCCTGGAGCGGCGCCCACAGGATGAGGTCGGCGAACGACAGGTCGGCCAGCAGTTGCCAGTCGGAGACCAGCGAGTGCAGCCAGTCGAGGTCCGCCGCGTCGAGAGCGGTGTGGCGGACGACGAGGTCGCTGAGAGTCGGCACGAGTGCATCATGCGTGCTTTCCGCCGCAACAACCAAACCGGCGACCCGGCCCGCCCCTCCCGCCGGCGTGCTCACCGGACCGGGAACACCGATGAACACGGGCGTGTCGCCGTGCGGTCAACCGCTGATTTTCGGGAATCTCACACTGTGAAAACCGTCACACTGTTCCGTTCGGTCGACCCTCGGAGCGGGACCGTTCGGCGCGCAACGGAGGTGATCGACACGTTGCTCATCTTCGGCCCCACCTCGGCTACCGCCGCGGTTGCGGGCATGCCTGCCACTGTGTATATCCTTCACAATCAACCTGAGCTGCCCGATCCGGCATGTATCACGGCGGGCGAGCCCGGTCTGACGACGAGCGCGCCCCTGCCTGTGTCGTGCCGGTGGTTGACCGCTCGGGCCAATCTGAGTTCCGATGATCTCGCGGTGATCAGACACGCCCTCACCGCCGTGGCAGAAGTGAAGGTGAGAGCGTGACGGACGACGGCCCTCGCGTACCGAAGTACTACGACGTGAAACGGAGCCTGCTCGAGCTCACCAAGAGCCTGCCTCCCGGCGCGGCGCTGCCTCCCGAGCGGGCGCTGGCCGTACGTTTCGAGACCTCGCGCACCACCGTCCGTCAGGCGCTGACCGAGCTGGTCGTCGAGGGGCGGCTGCTGCGCATCCAGGGCAAGGGCACCTTCGTGGCTCAGCCGAAGGTGGCGCAGGTGCTGCAGCTGACGTCGTACATCGGCGACCTGCGCACGGCCGGCCTGGAGCCCGACACCAAGATCCTGGAGATCGGCTACATCACCGCCGACGAGCCGCTCGCGCGGCGGCTGGCCATCAACCCGGGCGGACGCGTCCTGCGCATCCACCGCCTGCGCCTGGCCAACGGGGAGCCCGTCTCGATAGACACCACTCACCTGTCGGCCCGCCGCTTCCCCAGGCTGCGGCGGGAGCTGGAGGTGCACGCGTCCCTGTACGAGACGCTGCACAACGCCTACAACGTCCGGCTCACCGACGCCGAGGAGATCATCGAGACCGTGCTCGCCACGCCCTATGACGCGAAGGCGCTCGGCGTGGACGTCGGGCTGCCGATGCTGCTCCTGACGCGGCACGCCTTCGACGCCGACGGAAACCCGGTCGAGTGGGCACAGTCGCTCTATCGCGGCGATCGGTACAAGTTCGTCACGCGCCTGCGCCGCCCGTGAGGGAGCTTCTTCAGCAGGCCGCCTTCGGCAGGTCGCAGACCTTCACCCTCATCCGCTCCGCCTGGGAGATGAGGCCCTTGAAGCGCTTGAGCGGCAGGCTCTTCCCCGGCCAGGCCGATCCGCCCGCGACGTAGACGGTCGCGCCGTTCCGTACGACGACCGTCTGCTCTCCGCTCTCGAAGAAGCTGCTGCCGGCCCGGAGAGCGTCGTCGCCCACCTTGAGGGGCTTGGTGTAGTAGTGGTGGCGGTCGGGGCCCTTGCCGAAGTTCTTGCACCGGGACAGGTCCGCGCGCAGTCCCCGCATCGCCGTACGGGCGGCGGAGACGCTCTTGTAGACGACGAGCTGCTCGTACTTGATGGTGTCTTCCGAGCGGTAGTGGACGGCCCGGGTCTCCAGACGGTCGGCGGTCGGGGCCGTACGGCGCTCGCACGGGTTCAGCCGGAGCGGGAGGCTCTTCGACTCCGTCGTCTTGTAGGACTCCCACTTCTTGGCCGGTGGGTGGGTCTCCAGGAAGAGCATCCCGTCGGGCAGGGCGCCCGCCCCCATCGACATCGCCGCGGCGGCCGCCACGGCTACCCCGATCTGTAACATCTGGACCTCCAGCTCATCCGTCACCACAAGAGACGGCCCGCAATACCGATTCGTTCAAGTATTTCGGGACTTGCAGCCATCGCGGGGTGATGATGCAGGCATGGCAAAGGCGATCGAACAACCCGTTCCCGGCGTCACGGTCGGGCACGCTCTCCTCGGCCGCGCCAAAGGCGCGGCCCAGCCGGTGGACAAGATCGTGCATGACGGCGACACGATCAACATCGCGGCCGACGGCAACTTCGGCGTACGTCTGCTCGGTGTCGACGCTCCCGAAGTCAGCTTCGAGTTACCCCGCAACCCGAACTTCCCCGACTTCCCCAAGGGCTTCGTCTCCATCGACAAGCCCGCCTGGACGACCTTCCTCACCGACCCGTTCGAGAAGGGCTACCAGGAGCTCACGCTCCGCACGGCCCTGCACAACAACCTGCTGGACAGGCTGGGCCCGGCGGCCGCGCCCAACCACGCCGCCCATGCCGCCCCGGCCACCCAGGCGCTCAAGACCATGATGCAGCTCGACATCACCGAGCAGGGCCTCACTGACGAGACGTTCAAGATCAGGCTGGCTTTCGCGTACGAGATCCTCGACCGGTACGGCAGGCTCCTCTGCTACGTCAACCGCGACCAGCGCGACAAGCCCCGCCCCGATCCGTACAACGAGCGGCTGCTCGCGGCCGGGCACGTGATCCCCTACTTCATCTGGCCCAACGTCGACCCGTTCGTCCGCCAGGAGGGGCGGCTGGCCGACGCGGTGCCGGCGCCGGGCAGTGCCAGGACGGTCGCCGAAGCGGGGGCGCTGGGCCGGGCCAGGCAGGCCGTACGGCGGGCCCGTGAGGCGGGGCTGGGCCTCTGGGACCACGCGAACCCGCTCGCCCTGCTGCCGTTCGAGCTGCGCTTCCTGGCCCAGCGGCGGGCGCCCGACCGCTACGTGCTCGACCTGTCGGACAACGCCAGGGAGTTGCTGCACCCGCAGAGCTACTTCCGCATCCCCAATCCCGAGGACCGGCTGTTCGTCAACGCCGAGCACGCCCCGCTGTTCAGGGAGAAGGGCTGGTCCGTCCCACCACTGTGAGTGGGGTGGGGCTAGCCCTACCCCGCAGGCACACACCAAGCCCATGTCGCGCGGGTCCCGGAGGTCAATACCGTTGCTGCCATGAAAGTCCCCCGTCCGTGGTCGGCACGCGCCTGGCTCGACACGGCGCATGTCGTGATCGGGCTGCCGGTCGGCGTGATCCTCGCCGGGCTGACCCTCGTGTGCGCCGTGGTGCCGTCCCTCATGCGCCGCGGTCTGCCGCTCTTCACCCGGGTGCAGCGCTCCCGGTTCGAGGCGTTCCTCGGGGTGCGCATCCCGCCGGTGCGCTCGCCGACCACCTGGCGCAGCCGCGTCACCTGGCGGCAGATCGGCTACCACCTGCTCTCGCCGCTGGTGGGGCTGGCCGGGACCGTTCTGGTGGCGGCCGCGTGGGGGGCGGCCGGGGTGGGGCTGACGGCGTTCCTGCAGCCGATGCTGCAGGAACGTCCGCTGGTGTTCGAGTTCAACCTGAGGCAACCAGGCGTGGTCTCCGTGTACATGGCGGTCGGGTTCGTCCTGCTGCTGGTGGCTCCGACGCTGGCGCGGGGAATGGCGCGTCTGGACCTGTCGGTGGCGCGTACACTGCTCGGCCCCAGCCGCCACGAGCTGGGGCAGCGGATCGAGACGCTGACCGAGAGCCGCGCCGGGGTGATCGACGCGGCCGACGCCGAGCGGCGGCGCATCGAGCGGGACCTGCATGACGGCGCCCAGCAGCGGCTGGTCTCGCTGGCCATGAACCTCGGGCTGGCCCGCGCCACGCTGACCGACCTGCCCGAGCCCGCCCGCGAGGCGATCGCGCAGGCGCACGAGGAGTCCAAGCAGGCGCTCAAAGAGCTGCGCGACTTCGTCCGCGGCCTGCACCCCGCCGTGCTCAACGACCAGGGCCTCGACGCGGCGCTCTCCGGCATCGCCGCGCGCGCCCCCATCCCGGTACGGCTGCGCGTCGACATCGACCTGCGCGCTTCTCCTACCATCGAGGCGGTGGCGTTCTTCATCGTGTCCGAGGCCCTCACCAACATCGCCAAGCACGCGGCGGCCACCAAGGCCCAGGTGAGCGTGGTCCGCGAACGCGACCGGCTGTGCCTGCGCGTCTTCGACGACGGCTGCGGTGGCGCCCGGCTCGACGGCGGCACCGGGCTGCGCGGCCTCCTCCAGCGGATCGACTCGGTCGACGGGACGCTCCGCCTGTCCAGCCCGCTCGGCGGGCCGACCACGATCGAGGTGGATCTGCCGTGCGAGTAGTAGTTCTAGCGTTTGAGGTGGACCTGTCGTGCGAGTAGTACTGGCGGAAGACTCCGTACTTCTGCGCGAAGGGCTCGTCCGGCTGCTCGACGCGGCCGGCATGCGGGTGGTGGCGGCCGTGGACGAGGCGGAGAGCCTGCTGCGCGCCGCTGAGGAGCATCTGCCCGACCTGGTGGTCACGGACGTACGGATGCCTCCCACACACACGGACGAGGGCCTGCGCGCGGCTCTCGTGCTGCGCCGCGAGCATCCCGACATGCCGGTGCTGGTCCTGTCGCAGTACGTGGAGGAGCGCTACGCGGCCCGGCTGCTCGCCTCGGCCACCGGGGGCGTCGGCTACCTGCTCAAGGACCGGGTGGCCGACGTGACCGACTTCATCGACGCGCTGCGCCGGGTGGCGGCGGGCGGCACCGCGCTGGACCCCGAGGTCGTCGCCCAGCTGCTGCTACGCGGGCACAGCGACCCGCTCGACCGGCTGACGCCCAGGGAGGGCGAGGTGCTCAAGCTGATGGCCGAAGGCCGCTCCAACGCGGGCATCGGCCAGGCGCTGGTGCTCAGTGAGGGAGCGGTCGGCAAGCACATCGGCAACATCTTCACCAAGCTCGACCTGTCCCCGGCCGAGGGCGACCACCGCCGGGTCCTCGCCGTCCTGCAGTTCCTCAAGATCAGGAGTCTGCCATGAGGGCCCTGTGGCTGAGCGCGGGCGCCGTGGCGACCGTGTGCGCGTTGCTGATCAGCGGTACCGCGTTCTGGGATGGGTTCGCCCATGCCAGTCCACCGACGGAGACCACCAGCAGGAGCATCTCGTTCAAGTTGTCGAAGCTGAAGGTGATCGTGGGGCGTGGGAGCGTGAATGTCAGCATCCATCCCGGCGACGCGGGCGAGCTGTTCCTCGAACGGTCACTGAGCTGGTCTAAGACGAAACCGACCGTCAAGGAGGACTGGGACGGCCGGACGCTGCGGCTCGACGCCTCCTGCCCGGACACGGACGAGCGGCACCTGGCGGTCTGCGAGGCCGACTACACGCTGTTCGTGCCGGTGGAGACCGATCTTGAGGCGGAGTCGGCCAACGGTGGCCTGGAGGTCAGTCGTCTCTACGGCAATGTGCGGATGACCTCCGAGTCGGGTCTGCTGCGGGTGACCGAGACATCGGGCACCGTCTGGGCCAGGAGCGGTTCCGGCGATGTCAGGGGCAGCGCGCTCACCGGCGGCGAGGCGGACGTGGAGACCGGCTCAGGCCGGGTGGACCTGTCCTTCGACACCGCTCCGACGAAGGTCCGCGCGGTCGTCAGAACCAGGGGGAGCGTCGCTGTGTCCGTCCCCGGCCTGGCCTACGACGTGGACGCGCGTGCCAAGAACGTCGACCTCGACATCAGGAAGGACGCCGCCTCGCCAAGGAAGATCACCGTGCAGGTGCCGGACGGCATGGCGAGTGTCTGCTGCAGGTGAGGCCCGGAAATTGGCCGCCATGGCTGCGCGAGGACGCAACCGTTGACATCTGTTTACTCTGATGGCTCGTTGGTAGGTTCCCGGCATGGAGTCTGCGAAGCACGCCGGTGACGCCGCCGTCGCCGTGTCCAAAGCCTATGGTGTCGAGACCATGTTCACGCTGTCGGGAGGGCACGTCTTCCCGCTCTACGACGGCGCCGTGCACGAGGGCATGCGGATCCTCGACGTACGCCACGAGCAGAGCGCCGTATTCGCCGCGGAGGCCACGGCCCGGCTGACAAGGAAACCCGGGCTGGCCGTCCTGACGGCTGGGCCCGGCATCACCAACGGGATCAGCGGCGTCGCGACCGCGCACTTCAACGGCTCCCCCGTGGTCGTCATGGGCGGGCGGGCCCCGCGCTCACGCTGGGGCAGCGGGGCCCTGCAGGAGATGGACCACCCACCGCTGCTCGGGCCGATCACCAAGCTGTCGTTCACCGCGACCGGAGCCGACTCCATCGGCCAGGACGTCGAGGCGGCCTTCCGCACGGCCGTCGCGCCGCACCGCGGACCGGTCTTCCTCGACTTCTACATGGACGACCTGTTCGCGCCGTCGCCGGCACACGTGGTCCAGACGCAGAGCCCGTCACCCCTCGAGCCTGACCCCGAGTCCCTGGCCACCATCGCCAGGCTGCTCGCCGAGGCCGAGCGCCCGGTGCTGGTCTACGGGTCCGACGTGTGGATGGACCGGGCCGAGGAGGCCGCGCGCGACTTCGCCGAGAACTGGCGGCTGCCGGTCATCCCCAACGGCCAGGGCCGCGGCGTGCTGCCCGCCGGCCACGAACTGCTCGTCACCCGCGCCCGCGGCCTCGCCTTCGCCAAGGCCGACCTGGTCATCGTGGTCGGCACCCCGCTCGACTTCCGGCTCGGCTACGGCTGGTTCGGCGGCAAGCAGGGCGCGCCGCCGGCCAAGGTCGTACACATCGCCGACACGCCGTCGCAGCTGGCCACGCACACCCAGCCCGCCGCGTCGGCCGCCGGCGACCTGTCCGTGGTGCTCTGGAGTCTCGGCACCGCCTGCGGCGACGCCGGTCTGAAGCCCACGACCTACTCCGGCTGGGTGGCGCAGCTGTCGGAGGCCGCCGCCGCGGCGATCGCCGACGACGCCGCCCTGCTCACGGCCGGCTCCGACCCGATCCACCCCATGCGCATCTACGGCGAGCTGGGCAAGGTGCTCGACGACGACGCCGTGGTGATCGGTGACGGCGGCGACTTCGTCTCCTACGCGGGCAAGTACGTCGAGCCCAAGCAGCCCGGCAACTGGCTCGACCCGGGCCCTTACGGCTGCCTCGGCACCGGGCTCGGCTACTCCATCGCCGCCCGGCTGGCCCGGCCGTCCTCGCAGGTGGTGCTGCTGCTGGGCGACGGCGCGGCCGGGTTCTCGCTCATGGACGTCGACTCCCTCGTACGCCACGGCCTGCCAGTGGTCATGATCTGCGGCAACAACGGCATCTGGGGGCTGGAGAAGCACCCGATGCAGATGCTCTACGGCTACGACGTGGCCGCCGAGCTGCAGCCGCAGTGCCGTTACGACCAGGTGGTGACGGCGCTGGGCGGCGGCGGCGAGCTGGTCACCCGGCCGTCGGAGATCGGGCCCGCGTTGCGTCGCGCGTTCGACTCCGGTGTGCCGTACATGGTGAACATCGCCACCGACCCCCAGATCGCCTACCCCCGCACCACAACGGGGATCTGACCTGACCAACTCCCAGATCGCCCACCCGCCGGGCGATCTGACCTGACCATCGCCTACCCCCGAACCACGGCGGGGGTCTGAGCTACCTGGCCCCGAGCGTCGGCGTCGGGGTCGGGCTGGGTGACGGGCAGGGGCCGCCGTCGATGACGACGATCTTGACCGGCTTGATCACCTCAAGCCACGTGCCGGCGTCGGGGAAGGACTGACCGATCCGGCCGCAGGCCATGCCCTGCTCGGTGGTGGTCTGGTCATCGGTCCGGATGTTCTGGAAGCCCGCGGCCCGGATCCGCTTGGTCGCCTCCGCGTACGGCAGGTCGACCACGGAGGGGACCTGCTTCTTCGTGACCGTCGTGCTCGGCTTCGGCGAGCTGCTGGGGGTCTTGGTCGGCGTCTTCTTTTCCGTCGGGTCCGGGGTCGGTGACTCCTTCTCCGTCTCCGTCGGCTCAGCGGTCGTCCTGGTGGGCGTCGGCTCCTGCGTGGGCGGCTTGGTCGTCTTGGTGCGCTTGGGTTTCGGCGACGGAGGGGTCGGATCGGGAGTGGGCTCGGAGTTCGCCCTCGACGTGGTGACGGTCGGCTCGGGTTCGAGCTGGGTCGACATGTTCGTCAGCGCGACGGCACCCGCGCCCGCCCCGAGGACGACCGCGGCCGCGATTCCGGCGACGAGGGCACCCCTGCGGGGCGCCTTGGCGGCGGCACGGCGAGCGCCCTGCCGCGACCCGGCCAACGTCTGCGCCTCAGACGTCCCAGCCTGATGGGCCCCGGTCTGGTGCGGCCCAGCCTGGTAGGCCCCGGTCTGGGGCGGCCCACCGGCCTGGTAGGACCCCGTCTGATGGGGAGCGCCCTGATAGGACCCCGTCTGGTAAGCGCCCGCCTGGTGGGATCCGGTCGGGTGGGGACCCGACTGACGGGACCCGGTCTGGTACGCCTCCATCGGCGCGGCCATGGTGGCACCCGTCACCGGCGGCGCGGGCTCTGGAGGGGGTGTCTCACCGGCCGCGATCTTGCGTGCCGTCTCGCTCATCGCCCGGGCCGTCGGGTAACGGGCGAGCGGATCTTTCGATAGAGCGCGCTCCACGAGCGCGCGAACAGGCGGAGGGATCTCGGCGGGCAGCGGTGGAGGCGCCTCGCGGATGTGCTTGAGCGCGATCGTGACCGCGCTTTCGCCCTCGAACGGCCGCTGCCCCACCAGGCACTCGTAGGCCACCACGCCCAGCGCGTAGATGTCCACCGCGGGCGTCACCGGCGCGCCCTCGGCCTGCTCGGGCGCGCAGTAGGCGGCGGTGCCGAGCACCATGCCCGCGTCCGTGAGCCGGCTGGCCACGTCGGAACGGGCGATGCCGAAGTCGGTCAGCACGAGCGTGCCGTCGCGCTGTACCAGCAGGTTGCCCGGCTTCACATCACGGTGCACGATCCCCTGTTGGTGCACCGCCTGCAGCGCCGAGGCAGCCTGCGCGATCAGCTCCATCGCGGGCTGGGGCGGGATCCGGCCCAGCCGCATCAGCAACTTGTCGAGCGGCTCCCCGTCGACGAACTTCATCACCAGATAGACGGTGTCCCCGCTCACACCGTAGTCGTAGACGTCGACGACACCCGGATGGTTGATCGTCGCCATCGCCCTGGCCTCGGCCTGGAAACGCGCGACGAACCCGGGATCGTCCATGCGGCCGGGCAGCAGCACCTTGACCGCGACGGTGCGCGCCAGCACGATGTCCTCGCCCCGCCACACCTCGCCCATGCCACCGGCGCCGATGCGGGTGTCCAGGCGATAGCGCCCCGCCAGCGTCGTACCTTGGGCTACCATGACTCCCCCGTTACCCCTTCACCTCTATAACCTCTCCCACCCCAAGGACCTCCAACAAAGCGAAGTTGTGTCGCGGTGAGGTAACACAGAGGTCACGGAACTTCGAGAGTGTACGACTCACGAGTCCCACCTGCCACTTAAATGCCGTAAGCCCTACAAACCCTATCCTGCGGCCTTCTGACCGCACTTGTCCGCGTTTCTGGGAGATCAGGGCCCTTGACAGCGGGCCGTGGTGATGATCGCAGTACGCTGGCCATATGACGCTCGCTCCGGGTCTCCGCTCACAGCTGCTCATCATGGTCGAGAGGTCCGACACCGCTGAGAAGGTCGGCAGCGGCGACGTCCCGGTGCTCGCCACTCCACGCCTGCTCGCGCTGGCCGAGATGGCGACGGTCGACGCGGTGCGATCGCATCTCGCTCCCGGTGAGACGACCGTCGGCACCCGCGTCGAGCTGGCGCACCTGGCCCCGAGCCCGCTGGGCACGCACGTACAGATCACCACCGAGCTCACCGAGGTCGACGGCAGGCGGCTGGTCTTCGGCTTCGAGGCCCGCGACAAGCAGCGCGTCGTCGGCCAGGGCACCATCGAGCGAGTGGTGGTCGATCGCGCCAAGTTCCTCGACCGCGCCGCCCGCTGATGGTGATTGATCTCACCGAGTTCCTCGACCGTACCGCCCGCTGAGGTCTTCGGACCGGCGGCCGCTCGATGACCGGCGGCTATTCGATGACGGCGATCAGGTCGCCCTCCTGGATCACGTCGCCCTCGCTGACCTTGAGCTGCGCGACGACGCCCTCGTCCTCGGCCAGGACGGGGATCTCCATCTTCATCGACTCGAGGATGACCAGTGTGTCGCCCTCGGAGACGGTGTCGCCCTCCTGGACAACGACCTTCCAGACATTCGCCACCATCTCCGCGCGTACCTCAGCCACCGCGACTCCCCTCTTCCAATGAGCTAACAATGTCATGTGCGCTAGGCGCGCATTCGCCCGATCAAGCCGGTGTCATAGTCGCCGCTGACGAACTCGGCGTTGTCCAGCAGTTCCGCGCAGAACGGCAGGTTGTTCTTGGGCCCTTCGACGACGAACCCCGCGACGGCCTCGCGACCGGCCCGCAGCGCCTCGGCCCGGGTCGCACCGAAGACGCAGAGCTTGGCCATGAGGGGATCGTAGAACGGCGTGACCGTGTTGCCCTCCTCGTAACCGGAGTCCACCCGGACGCCCTCGCCGGCCGGCTCTCGCCAGGCGGAGATCTTGCCCGGTCCCGGGAAGAACCTCTTGGGATCCTCGGCGTACACACGGAACTCGATGGCGTGGCCACCGGTCTCCACCTTCACCTCGGGACTCTCGCCCGCGGCCACCCGCAGCTGCAGCTCGACCAGGTCCAGCCCGGTGACCAGCTCGGTGACGGGGTGCTCCACCTGGAGCCTGGTGTTCATCTCCAGGAAGACGAAGTCCTGCGCGTCGGCGTCGACCAGGCACTCCACGGTGCCGGCGCCCAGATAGCCGACGGCCTCGCCGGCCCGCACGGCGGCGGCCAGCATGCGCTCACGCAACTCGGGCGTGATGCCGGGCGACGGAGACTCCTCAACGACCTTCTGGTGGCGACGCTGCACGGAACAGTCGCGCTCGCCCAGGGCCACGACCGTGCCGTCGGGCAGGCCGAGGATCTGCACCTCGACGTGGCGGGCCCGCTCGATGTAGTGCTCCAGCAGGATGGCGGGCCCGTCGAGGACATCACCGGCGGCGAACCTCGCCGCCGCCCGCGCGGCCTGCTCGAACGCCTTGGCCAGTCCTTCGTCGTTGTGGGCCACGCTCATCCCGATGCCGCCACCCCCGCCCGCGGTCTTGACCATGACCGGATAGCCGATCCGGCCCGCCGCCCGCAGCGCCTGCTCAAGGTCGGTGACGGGCTCCCGGGTGCCGGCCGCCACGGGCACACCCGCGTCCTCCATCAGGTTGCGGGCATTGATCTTGTCGCCCATCTGGTCGATGGACTCGGGAGCCGGGCCGATCCACACCATCCCGGCATCGATCACCGCCCTGGCGAACGCCGCGTTCTCCGCCAGAAACCCGTAGCCCGGATGAATCGCCCGCGCCCCGGTGGCCCGAGCCGCCTCCAGCACCTTCCCGGCATCGAGATAGCTCAACTGAGGATTGGCCGGCCCGATCAGCACTGCCTCGTCCGCCTCGCGCACGAACGGCAGATCCGCGTCGGCCTCGGAGTAGACGGCGATGGCCCGCAGCCCCAGCCGCTTGACCGTGCGGATGACCCGCCGGGCGATCTCCCCTCGGTTGGCGACCAGAACAGCCCCAAGCGTCTCAGTAAGCACCCGCCCAATCTACGGCCGTTGTGCATGAGGTCCCGTTCCCGCTAAACCACTGATCGCCGGTACGTCTTCTGTAGAAAACCCACAAACCCCGCGTTTTACGGCAAGCCACCCCCTCCTTAGAAACCCCAACCCCACAAGCGCCATGTTTTACGGCAAGCCGCCCCCACCGCCACCCACCGCACATGGCTGAGGGCCTCCAGGAAAACGCCCGCTGACCCGCACAGGGCCGGGCGCCGTTACGTGCGCATCCTTGGCCGGTGGCGCGGACCGGCGAGCCGGGGGTAATCCTCACAGGGACCCAGCCACAACGGACCGTCCCCTTCCGCTCCCCCGCAGGGACATCCCACCCCGAGGACCCCAACCACAACCGACGGTCCCCTTACACTCCCCCGCAGGGACATCCCACCCCGAGGACCCCAACCACAACCGACGGTCCCCTTCCGCTCCCCCGCAGGGGCATCCCACCCTGGGGACCCCCGCCACAACGGGCCGCCCTCTTCCACTCCCCCGAAGGGGGTTTCTCCCTACAAGGACCTCAGCCACCACAGACCGTCACAGGAATCCAGACGGCCGCGTGACGACCCGCCCGGGGACCACACACGCGTTACAGCTTGTGGACCGCCAGCCGGTCCACCACCCGGGTCATCGCCTCGATCGCCGCCGGATCGTACGCAGTCCCCACCGCCAGCCGCAGCCGCTCAAGCGCCGCCCCCGCCCGGTCCCGATCAGCCGACCCTCCGACCAGGTCGTCGTAGGCGTTGGCCGCCTTGATGATCCGGCTGGACAGCGGCGGGTCCTCGGCGATCTGGTCGCACTGGCGGCGTACCAGCTCGGCCACCCGGTCGAGCACCCCCGTCTGCTTGATCACCTCGGCCCCCAGCTCCGCGATGCGGCGCGCCTGGGCGGGATCGGCGAGCACGGTCGCGCCGCCCGGGATGGGGTCGCTCAGGGACAGCTGGCCGATGTCGTGCATGAGGGCGGCGTACTCGAGCTCCAGCAGCTCCGGCTCCGCCATGCCCAGCTCGCGGCCGACCGCCACGGCCAGGCGGCTCACCCGGCGCGAGTGGCCGGGCTCCACGTAGCCGCCGACCTCCGTGACCCGGGACAGGGCCCGTACGGTCTGCAGGTAGGTGGCGCGGATGCCGGCGTACTTGCGGAAGGCCACCT
This sequence comes from Nonomuraea sp. CA-143628, assembly GCF_050942315.1. Lineage (NCBI taxonomy): Bacteria > Bacillati > Actinomycetota > Actinomycetes > Streptosporangiales > Streptosporangiaceae > Nonomuraea > Nonomuraea sp. CA-143628. Next base: position 2,052,088 of record NZ_CP192072.1, on the reverse strand, counting down.
GAGTGACCAGCAGCGGAGCGGCGAAGACCAGCAGCGCCACCAGGTCCATGCTGTGGGTGGCCAGCGCGAGCAGCACGCCGGACGCGGCCACGGCGGCGCCCAGCGGGAAGGCCATGTTGAGCTCGTCGCGCACGGCCACCTTGAAGGCGGTGCGCACCTGCTCGGCTCTGAGCAGGGCGGCGATCAGCACGTCGATCAGCAGGGTGAGCGTGATGAGCGTGACCATGACGCCGAGCGCGGGCCACCACGTCGGAGGGTCCTGCCGGGTGAGCTGGAAGAGCGGGTCGGCCAGCGGCCGGAAGGCGAAGGCGAGCAGCGCGCCGGTCAGCAGGCGGCGCGCCATGGCGTCGAGGCGCGGCGGGCGGCCGACCGCCAGATGCGGCAGCGCGCCCGCGATCATGCCGACCGCGATCACGGCCACCACCTGGAGCGCCGTGTGGCGCAGCGGGTTGTCGCTGAGGTCGAGCAGCAGCGTGTAGCCGAGCGCGGCGGCGGCGCCGATGGGCGCGACCTCCCGGTTGCCCGGCATGGTGAGCCTGGCCAGCTCGCCGACCGCGATCAGCGCGCCGAAGCCGATCGCGATCTCGGGCCGGTCGAGCCCCACGGCGGAGGTGTGCGCGACGCCGGCCACCGCGACCAGCCCCGCCCCGCAGATGAGCAGCAGCTGCCCGGAATCCAGGCTTTGGAAGGCACGCGTCAAGGCCCGCTCACCACTTCGATCGGCCTGGTCGGGTCGTCATGGTCCTTGATCGGGGTCTCGGTCGCCTCGGGCGGCGGCGACTCGACGCGGCGGGGCGGCTGCCACGGCTCGCGTTCGAGCGCTCTGGCGAAGGCCGCGACCATGACCGGGTCGAACTGGCGGCCCGCGTTCTTGCGCAGCTCTTCGACGGCCACCTCGACGGAGCGGGCGTGGCGGTAGGAGCGGTCGGACGTCATCGAGTCGAACGCGTCGGCCACCGCGATGATCCGGGCGAACTCCGGTATCTCGTCGGCCGCGAGTCCCATCGGGTAGCCCTTGCCGTCGTGGCGTTCGTGGTGGTGCATGATCCCGGCGTACGCCTCGTCGAGGAAGTCGATCCCCCGGACGATCTCCAGCCCGCGCATCGGGTGGAGCTGGATCGCGGCGAACTCCTCCTCGGTCAGCGGCCCCTCCTTCTGCAGCACCTTGGTCGGCACGCCGAGCTTGCCCACGTCGTGCAGCATGCCCGCGTAGCGGATGGCGCGCAGCCGCTCCAGGCCCATGCCGATCTCCTGGGCGATCATCGAGGAGGCCAGCGAGACGCGGGTGCAGTGGCCCCTGGTGTAGTAGTCCTTCGTCTCGACCGCCTGGCACAGGGCGGCGATCGTGGCGTCGTACGAGCGCTGCTGCGCGTGATATTGACCGAACGCCCAGCGGGCGACGAACAGCGGCAGCAGCACCAGCACCGCCGAGATCGACTGCACGGTCGCCCAGAGCCCGGCCACCAGCAGCCCGAACGTGCCGTAACCCAGATAGGACAGCAGGAACTGGACCATGCCCCGCAGCGGCACCTCCATGGCCCGCACCCGGGTGGCCAGCCGGATCATGGTCAGCGTGAGCACGATGTTGAGCGGCACGAACACGCCCGTCGCCGCGGCGTAGGGACCGATGAGGCCGTCGAAGGCGTTGACCCCCGGCACGCCGGAGACCCCGCCCAGCCCCTGGTAGATCCAGCCGGCCGCGTAGCCGCAGATCGCGAACTGCGCCCCGTTGAACAGCCGCTTGATCAACGGCAGCCCCGGGCGCACGCTGAAGACCGCCGTGAACCCCACCAGAGCGGCCCCTTCTGGACCGATCAGGACGACAGCGGCCAGCGCCGCGGAGAAGCTCACGGACACCGCGAACTGCTCCACGTTCAGCAACGTCGGCATCGACTCGCAGACCAGGAACAGCAGCGCGAGCACCAGCAGGATGCCCAGATCACCGGGTGCCACCAGGCGCCCAGAGGTGATCACGCTGTGCCCGAGGAGGATGGTCGCCGCGCCGATGACGGCGATGAGATAGACCTTCGCAGGCCACGGCAGATCACGCATTGCGGCCCCCTAGGGTGCTCAGGTCCAGGACACCCCGTGAGGCAGGGCCCCGCCCGCGCTCATCAGCAGTGTCATCACAGGGGTGATCAGCACCGCGGCCGCGATCAGCCGGGCGATCATAGCCTTCAGCATGTGCTCGCCTCCACGTCGACTCGTTACGCCGACTCCTGTGGGTCACGCTACAGAAGGCCCGGTCTGTGCAGGGCCAGAGTCGAGAATCGCAAGCAAAGCGTAATCAATCCACTACCTTGGGCGACGGGCGGCCCACGCGACCGTGTTCTTCAGCCCGGTCGCCAGGTCGGTGCGCGGCTGCCAGCCGAGCCCTTCATAGGCGGGCACCGGGTCGACCGCCATGGCCGGCAGGTCGCCCACCCGCGGCGGCGCGAAGCCGGGTTTGTCCTGCGCGTCGGCCGCGTCGGCGATCAGGGCGTGCAGTCTGCGGTCGGTGGTCTGGATGCCGGTGCCGAGGTTGAACCTGCGCCCGTTGCCCTCGGCTCCACAGGCCCGGACGAAGCCGTCGACCACGTCCTCGACGTAGATGTAGTCGCGGGTCTGCGTGCCGTCGCCATAGAGCACCGTGGGCGTGCCGCTGAGCAGGCCGTCGGTGAAGATGGCCACCACTCCGGCCTCGCCTTCTGGCGACTGGCGCGGGCCGTAGACGTTGGACAGCACGAGCGTGGTGTATTCGATGCCGTAGAGCGCCTTGAAGGTGGCGAGGTAGGTCTCGCCGCTCAGCTTGGAGGCGGCGTACGGCGAGCGCGGGTCGGTGGCGGCGTCACCGGGCACCGGGATCGTGGCGGGCCGGCCGTAGACCGCGACGGAGGAGGCGAAGACCACCTTGCGGGTGCTGGCCTCCTGCGCGGCGGTCAGGACCGACGCGGTGCCCTGGACGTTCACACTGGCGTCGTGGACCGGGTCGCTGACGCTCTTACGCACGCTGATCTGCGCGGCCAGATGGCAGATGACCTCCGGCCGCAGCTCGGCGGCCAGCTCGATCAAGCCCGGATCGCGGACGTCGACCTCGTGCAGGCGGAAGCGGTCATGCGTGGCCGCGTCGGCCAGGTTGTCCCGGCAGCCGGACGAGAAGTCGTCGACGACCGCCACGTCGTGCCCATCCGCCAGCAGGCGGTCGACGAGATTCGAACCGATGAACCCGGCACCCCCGGTGACAAGCACGCGCATGGGGGAATCCTAGTCGGACAGCTCCGACCTCACCTGCGCGATGCGGGCCAGCACTTTGGAACGCAGGTCGCCGGGGACCGGATCACAGCCGCAGTGTTTGGCCACGAGCGCCTTGATCGCCTTGTCGAGGTCATATTCCTTCAGGCACGGGCTGCACTCGTCGAGATGCACGCGGATATCGACCACGTCGCCCTCGGTCAGCTCGCCGTCAAGGTAGGCGTAGACCTTGTCGAGTACTTCCCGACAGTCGGTGTCATGCGGGTTGCCACAGCTCATTTCGATCCCTCCGCCGGGACCAGACCGCGCTCGCGGGCGTAGTCCTCGAGAAGTCCGCGGAGCTGCCTGCGACCGCGGTGCAGCCTGGACATCACGGTACCGATCGGGGTCCCCATGATGTCGGCGATCTCCTTGTACGGGAAGCCCTCGACGTCGGCCAGATAGACCGCGATCCGGAACTCCTCGGGCAGGACCGCCAGGGCCTGCTTGATATCACCGTCGGGGAGATGCTCGAGCGCCTCGACCTCGGCCGACTTCAGGCCGCTCGACGTGTGCGACTCAGCGCGGGCGAGCTGCCAGTCCTCGATCTCCTCGGTGCCCGACTGCTTGGGCTCGCGCTGCTTCTTGCGGTAGCTGTTGATGAAAGTGTTGGTCAGGATCCGGTAGAGCCACGCCTTGAGGTTCGTACCTTCCTGGAACTGGTGGAACGAGGCGAACGCCTTGGCGAAGGTCTCCTGAAGCAGGTCCTCCGCGTCCGCTGGGTTCCGGGTCATCCGGAGCGCCGCGGAGTAGAGCTGATCGAGGTAAGGCATGGCCTCGCGCTCGAACCGCTCACTTCGCTGTTCCAGAGTCTCCGCGCCTGTCGCGGGCACCGGACCCACCCCCCTAAGATCACCGGTGGCCGGCTGTTGCGGTACACCGTACTCAGGGGAGAATACCCGCTCGTCACGGACCGGTCCGTCACTGGGGAGGGGTTCGAGCAATGTGAGCATGCACGTCGCAACACGCCCGCGCCCTTGTCTGTTCCCGCAAGATAGAAGGTGACGAACGACCCGGTGCGGGGAAAACCATACGTACCGGCTGGTAGCCATTTTCCCGGAACCCAGGAGTCGCGTGTGCTGCCCATTCCGGCCGAGGAACTGAACGGCTCAGGGACGCTCGGGCCGTACTGGACCTTCTACCGCGCCGTTGTCGCCGAGCAGCTGACCCGGTGGCTACCCGACCAACCCTCCGTCGTACTCGATCTGTCTGGCGGCCGCGGACGCTGGTCCGGGCAGGCCGCCCGAGCCGGGCACCGGGTGATCGAGCTGCTCGACTTCCGCCGATCCACCTCGCTGGCGTTGACCTCTGCCTCGCTCAGCTCTCAGTCGCTCAACGCCCAATCGCTCAACGCCCAGTCGCCGAGCTCCCCCTTGATGCCCGACCCGCAGGCGCGGCTGCGCGACGCCGGGCGCGTCCGTCACGTACGCGCCGACGACCTGGCCTTCCTCCCCGACGAGAGCGTGGACGCGGTCGTCGCCGAGGAACGCGCCATGTCGATCGAGCTCATGGCCGAGTCGGCGATGAGCGACGTGTTCCGGGTGCTGCGGCCCGGCGGCCGGGCGCTGATCTGCGTCGACTCCCTGGTGCTGGGCATGGCGATCCTCGCCGAGCAGGAGCAGTGGCAGCACCTGCGGCAGACGGGCGAGGTCATGCTGGTGCCGTGGCCCGACGGCAGCATCACTCGCTGCTTCAGCAGCGCGCAGCTGCGCGAGCTGCTGACCGGCGCCGGCCTGGAGGTGGAGTGGGTACGCCCGCGCACCGTGCTGTCGCCCTCCACCGTCGACCACGTGCTGGGCTCCGACACCAGATCGCTGGCCTGGCTGGTCCGCACCGAACTCGACGCGCACCCTGACGACGACGACACGGTCGGCATCCACCTCGTGGCCAGCGCCCGCAAGGCCTAGCCCGCTAGCGGCGGCGTTCCCGCCTGCCCTGGCACTCCACGCACCGCGCCGCCTCCGGACGGGCCTCCAACCGGCCCTCCGGGACCGGCTTGCCACAGTCGACGCACCTGCCGTACGTGCCTTCGTCCACGCGCTTGAGCGCCTCGATCACGGCCCTGCGCTGCGCGGTTGCCACGGTGAGCATGGCCTGGGCACGGTCGGCGTCGGTCAGGTCGGACCCCGCGTCGGCCGCGGAGTGCTCGCGGATCGCGACGGGGTCGCCCTGCAGCACCCCGATCGATCGGTCCAGGTCGGCGAGCATCTTCTCCAGCTGCTTACGAGCGGTCGCGTCGTCCACGGATCCGCACCTCCGGGTAAAGGGGGGCAAGCCGCAGCGGGACTCCCCGGAAGTCCTACCCGGCGCGTTGGGGGGCATGTGTGGCGGTGACTCCGGGTGAACGGATGCATCGCTTTCCCCACCGAATGCCCACTAAGCGTGGCTCTTACACCTCTAGCGGAGAGCGGTTTCCTCCTCCGGGGGCAGGGGTTTGATGAGGTCCGGGCCGTTGTTCCGAACATTGTTGACATCTGTGGAAACGGCCAGCGCCGTCAGCCGCCCGGTGTCGGCCGGAACCAGCAAGCCCGAAGCCTGCTCGGGGTCGGTGAGCTTGGGGTCGAGCCACTCCGCCCAGCGCTCCCGCTCGATCATCATCGGCATCCTGTCGTGGATGCGGCCCAGGTCGTCCTCGGCGTCGGTGGTGATGACCGTGCAGGTCACCAGCCACTTCAGCGGATCGTCGTCGTCGCGCGACTTGTCCTTCCAGAACTCGTACAGGCCCGCCATCGCCAGCACCCCGCCGTCCTCCGGGTGAATGAAGTACGGCTGTTTCTTCTTCTTGTCACCCTCGACCGGCATCCACTCGAAGTAGCCGTCGGCCGGCAGCAGGCACCTGCGCTTGGCGAACGCCTGGCGGTAGGACGGCTTCTCGGCCACCGTCTCGATCCGCGCGTTGATCATCCGTGAGCCCACCGACGGGTCCTTCGCCCAGGCCGGCACCAGCCCCCACTTGACGATCCGCAACTGCCGCACGGCCCGCTCGGCGTCCTTCGGGACCCGGCTGAGGACGGCGTAGACGTTCTTGGTGGGCGCGACGTTGTAGTCGGGCCCGAGCTCCTGGTCGGGGTCACCGTCGAGCTCGACCTGGAACTCCTCCAGCAGCTCGTGCTTCTTGCGCGCCGACGCGTATCTCCCGCACATGTCCCCACACTGCCATGTACGGCCTGCGACCGCATGCGCGGCCGTCCGGGTCGTCGGCAGCCGTGAACTTCACCGGCGCCAGTATTCTTTGACCATGCCCGCACCGCACTGGCCCGCGCCCACCGCGACCGCTCCCGTGGTCGCGTCGATCCACCTGCCCGGCTCCAAATCCGTGACCAACCGCGCGCTGCTCCTCGCCGCACTGGCCGACGGCCCCGGCATGGTGCGCCAGGCACTGCGCAGCCGCGACGCCGACCTCATGGTGGCGGCGCTGCGTGCCCTGGGCGCCACCTTGACACCGGTGCACGAGACCACGGCCGCCGTCGACTGGCAGGTGACGCCCGGCCCGATCCGTGGCGGCGCGAGCATCGACGCGGGCCTGGCGGGCACCGTCATGCGCTTCGTGCCGCCGATGGCCGCCCTGGCCGACGGCCCGGTCGCCTTCGACGGCGACCCGCACGCCCGCAAGCGCCCCATGGGTCCCATCCTCGACGCTCTGCGCGCGCTCGGCGCCCGCGTCGACAACGACGCCCTGCCCTTCACCATCCACGGCCCGCTGGCGGGCGGCGAGGTCACGCTCGACGCGTCGGGTTCGTCGCAGTTCGTCTCGGGGCTGCTGCTCACGGCGGCGCGCTTCGAGAAGGGCGTCACGATCCGCCACGTCGGCCCGCCCGTGCCGTCGCAGCCGCACATCGAGATGACGATCCAGATGCTCAGGGCGGCCGGGGTGACGGTCGACGACAGCGAGCGCGACATCTGGCGGGTCGAGCCGGGACCGATCGCGGCCAGGGACCTGGCCGTCGAGCCCGACCTGTCCAACGCGGCGCCCTTCCTGAGCGCGGCCCTGGTCACGGGCGGCACGGTCACCATCCCCGGCTGGCCCCACACGACCACGCAGCCGGGCGACGCCCTGCGCCACCTGCTCACCTCGATGGGCGCCACGGTCCGGCTGTCCCCGGCGGCACACGAGGCGGCAGGCGAGGCCGGCTCCCTGACCGTGACCGGCACCGGGCGGATCGAGGGCATCGACGCCGACCTGCGCGAGGTGGGCGAGCTGACGCCGACGATCGCCGCGCTGGCCGCACTGGCGAGCTCGCCGTCCCGGATCCGGGGCGTGGCGCACCTGCGCGGCCACGAGACCGATCGCCTGGCCGCCCTGGTCACCGAGATCACCCGGCTGGGCGGCGACGCGGAGGAGACCGACGACGGCCTGCTCATCCGCCCCCGCCCGCTGCACGGCGGCGTCTTCCACAGCTACGACGACCACCGCATGGCCACGGCCGGAGCGGTCATCGGGCTGGCGGTCCCGGACATCGAGGTGGAGAACATCGCGACGACGGCCAAGACGCTCCCGGAGTTCGTCCAGATGTGGACGACCATGCTGGGCGAGCGATGACCACCCGCCCGACGCGGATGCTCGTGCGGGCGGCCATGCCGGTCGGCATGGTGGGATGGACACGCGGGCACGATTCGCTGGGCACCCCGCCCGGTGGGGCAACATGTGGACAGGACCGCCACGGCGAACGGGCGGCGCACGGCGACATGGGGGTAGACCGCTGAGAAAGCGGGAGTACGACGAGGACGACGTACGGGTCAGGCCGGGCAAGGGCTCACGGCCGCGGACCCGGATCCGGCCTGCGCATGAGGACGCCGTGGAGGGGTTCGTGGTCGCCGTCGACCGGGGCCGCTACACCGCGCTGGTCGGGCCCGAACGCGCCAAGGGATCGGCCCAGAAGCGCAAGCAGCCCGAGCGTCGCCTGGTCACCGCCATGAAGGCGCGCGAGCTCGGCCGCAAGGGCATCGTCGTCGGCGACCGGGTGGCCCTCGTGGGCGACGTCTCGGGCCGCCCCGACGCCCTGGCCAGGGTCGTACGCGTCGAGCCGCGCACGTCGATGCTGCGCCGTTCGGCCGACGACGTCGAGGACACCGACGGCATCGAACGCCCCGTGGTGGCCAACGCCGACCAACTGGTCATCGTGACGGCCCTCGCCGACCCGCCGCCCCGGCCACGCATGATCGACCGGATCCTGGTGGCCGCCTTCGACGCCGAGATCGAAACACTCCTCTGCCTCACCAAGTCGGACCTGGCGCCGCCCGACGAGCTGGTGGCGATGTACGAACCGCTCGGGGTGTCGCACGTCGTCGTCCACAAGGGCGGCTCACTGGAGCAACTCCGCGACCACCTGACCGGCCGCCTCAGCGTCATGGTCGGCCACTCGGGCGTGGGCAAGTCGACCCTGGTCAACGCCCTCGTCCCGGCCGCCAACCGGGCGGTCTCCCAGGTCAACGCCGTCACCGGCCGCGGCCGCCACACCTCGACCTCGGCCGTGGCCCTCGAGCTCCCGGAGGGCGGCTGGATCATCGACACGCCCGGCGTACGCAGCTTCGGCCTGGCCCACGTGTCGGTCGAGACCGTCCTCGCCTCCTTCCCCGACCTCATCGAAGGCACGGTCAACTGCCCCAAGGGCTGCACCCACCTGGACGCCGACTGCGCGCTGGGCCCCTGGGTGGCGGCCGGGCACGCCGAGCCGGCCCGTCTGGAGTCCCTCCGCCGCCTCCTGTCCAGCCGCGAGGGCACGCCGGACGACGGCACCTGAGGCCCCGCAGCGGGACTTATCAGAAGAATCAGCCATCCGTCGGGGAACGGGACTTACCAGAAATGCAGGGCCGCTCGACTGATGTTCGGGAGGTAAGTCACGGTAGCGTGGCTCATCGTGACGGGTTATAACGATGATCTACGTCTGGCGCATGTCATGGCGGACCACGCCGATGACCTGACCATGCGAAGGTTCAAGGCGGTCGATCTCAAGGTCGACACCAAGCCGGACCTCACGCCGGTCAGCGATGCCGATCGCGCTGTCGAGGAGGCCATTCGCGGCACCCTCCGGCGGGCCCGGCCGCGTGACGCGGTCGTGGGCGAGGAGTTCGGCAAGACGGGCTGGGGTGCCAGATCCTGGATCATCGACCCGATCGACGGCACCAAGAACTACGTGCGCGGCGTGCCCGTGTGGGCGACGCTGATCTCGCTGATGGAGTACGGCCAGGTCAAGGTGGGCCTGGTGTCCGCCCCCGCCCTGGGCAAGCGCTGGTGGGCGGCCACCGAGGGCGGCGCCTGGACCGGCAAGAGCCTGACCAAGGCGACCCGGATGCGCGTCTCGTCGGTCTCCGATCTGGAGAACGCGTCCTTCTCCTACTCCAGCTTCGGCGGCTGGGAGAAGATGGGCCGCCTCGACAACTTCCTCGACCTCGGCCGGGCCTGCTGGCGCACCAGGGCCTATGGCGATTTCTGGTCGCACATGATGGTCGCGGAGGGCTCGGTGGAGGTGTCCGCCGAGCCGGAGCTGTCGCCGTGGGACATGGCGGCCCTCACCGTGATCGTCGAGGAGGCCGGTGGCAGGTGGACGGACCTCGCGGGCGTCCCCGGGCTGGAGGGCGGCAGCATGGTCTGCACCAACGGCCTCCTGCACGACGAGGTCCTCAGACGCCTGAACGCCTCATAGCGCCAGCACCCGCGCCACGGCAGCCAGCAAGCTGTCGCGATATGTCCCACCAAAGAGCACCACGTGGACGAGCAGCGGATGCAGCTGATGCAGCGGCACCCGCTCCCGCCACCCGTCCGCGAGCGGCGTCTCCTCCTGGTAGGCCCCCAGGATCCGATCCAGGTAGGGCGCCCCGAACAACGCCAGCATCGCCAGATCCGTCTCCCGATGCCCGCCGTGCGCCGCCGGGTCGATGAGCACTCCGCGTCCGTCCGACCAGAGCACGTTCCCGCTCCACAGATCGCCGTGGATGCGCGCCGGCGGCTCCGGTGGCCCCGCCACCTCGCCGAACCGCGACACGGCCCGCTCGATGAGCGCCACGTCCCGCGCGGGCAGCCGCGCCTGCCGTACGAAGGGCAGCACCCGGCGGGTGGCGTAGAAGGCCGGCCAGTCGTCGGCGGGCGCGTTGTCCATCGGCAGGTCGGCGATGAAGCCCGGCCAGGGCGCGCCGAAGGCGGGCGCGCCGGCGCTGTGCAGCCGCGCGAGATCGCGCCCGAACCGCTCGGCGGCCGCCGCCGTCGGCGCCGAGGTGTCCACCCACGAGAGTACGAGCCGATCCCCGGAGACCTCGACCACCTCCGGCACGGCGATGACCTCACCCAGCCACCGCAGCCCTTCGGCCTCGGAGGTGAACACCGGAGAAACGGCTCCGGTCTTGGCGAACACCACGCGCCCGTCGTCGAGCACGCCCCGCTGCAGCCGCCACCCGTGGGAGGCTCCCAGGTCTTCAGCCAATCTCATCGGCGATGTGCTTCGCGACGCCGTCGGAAGCGGCCTCGACCAGCCGCAGCACCTCTTCGAAACCTTCGTCCCCGCCGTAGTAGGGATCGGGCACCTCGGCGCCCTCCGGCGCGTCGGGGTCGAACGAGCGGAACAGCCGTACCTCCACGCCCTCGGGGGCCATCCGCCGCAGGAACGACAGGTTGTCCCGGTCCATGGCCAGCACCAGGTCGTAGCGGTCGAACCAGCCGGAAGTGAACTGCCTGGCCCGGTGCGCGGAGCCGTCATAGCCGTGGTCGGCCAGTGTCCGCAGAGCCCGCGCGTCCATGGGATCGCCCGCGTGCCAGCCGCCGGTGCCGGCGCTGTCGACGGCCACCTGTTCATCGAGTCCGTGGTCGGCCAGAGTCCGTCTGAGCACGGTCTCCGCCATAGGTGAACGGCAGATGTTTCCCATGCACACCAGGCATACGCGATAGGTCATACCTCCCATCATGAGGGTGACCAGGGCCGTTCACCGTCCGTTCACCCCCGGTAGGGGGATTGAGTCACTTTCGCGGCATAACTTCGTGGCGACTAAGGACCGAGTGGGAGGAAACCCAACCGTGAAGTATGCAGGCCGGCTCGCCGCCGTCGCCGTCGTCGGCGCGCTCTCGCTCGCTGCGTGCGGCACAGACAACAACAGCGGCGCCGACGCCACCGCGTCCGCCGGTGCCACCACCGCCGCGGGTAACGACAACGGTCTGAGCGGCACGATCAACGCCGCCGGATCCTCGGCCCAGGCCAACGCGATCGACCAGTGGAAGAAGGACTTCCAGAGCAAGAACCCCGGGGCCAGCCTGAACTACCAGCCCAGCGGTTCGGGCGCGGGTGTCCAGGCCTTCATCCAGGGTACGGTCGCCTTCGCGGGTTCCGACTCGGCCCTCAAGGACGACAAGGGCGAGCCCGCCCAGGCCGACGCCCGGTGCAAGACCGGCAAGGCCATCAACATCCCGATGGTGACCGGCCCGATCGCGGTCGTCTACAACCTCCCGGGTGTCGACGGGCTGCAGCTGTCCCCCAAGACCCTCGGCGGCATCTTCAGCAGCAAGATCACCAAGTGGGACGACGCGGCCATCAAGGCCGACAACCCGCAGGCCAAGCTGCCTTCGACGCCGATCCAGGCCTTCCACCGGGCTGACGAGTCCGGCACCAGCGACAACTTCACCAAGTTCCTCAAGGCCACGGCCGAGTGGCCGTACGAGCCCGCCAAGGCGTGGCCCGCCGAGGCCAAGGGCCAGGGCGCCAAGGGCTCCGACGGCATCGCCTCCTCGGTGAAGGGCGCCGAGGGCGCGATCAGCTACGTCGAGCTGTCGTTCGCCGAGAACTCCCAGCTCCAGAAGGCCAAGGTCGCCAACGGCGCGGGCGAGTTCGTCGAGCTGAACTCCGACAGCGCCGCCAAGACGATCGAGACCGCGGAGATCAAGGGCACGGGCAACGACCTGAAGCTCGGCATCGACTACGCCACCAAGACCGCGGGCGCGTACCCGATCGTCCTGGTGACGTACGAGATCACCTGCGAGAAGGGCCTGCCCGCCGACCAGGCGAAGCTGGTCAAGTCCTTCCTCACCTACACCGCCAGCGACGAGGGCCAGGCCGCGCTGAAGGATCTCGGTTACGCCCCGCTCGCGGGCGATTTGCTGACCAAGGTCCGCACCGCTGTCGAGGCGATCTCCTAGCAGCCGATGACGACCAACGTTCGTACCCGTGATGGCGGACCGGCCACGAGCCGGCCCGCCTCGCGGCGCAGCCATGGTGAAGGGCCCTTCCGCTACGCCGCCACCGGCGCGGGCGTCATCCTGCTGGGGATCATGGCGGCCATCGCCGTCTTCCTCATCAGCGAGGCGATCCCCGCCCTGCAGGCGAACAAGGGTCACTTCTTCTCCGAGCTGGTCTGGGACCCGAACGGCAGCCAGGTCTTCGGCATCGCCGCCCTGGCGTTCGGCACCGTGCTCAGCTCGGCCCTCGCGCTCGTCATCGCGACTCCCATCGCGGTCGGCGTGGCGCTGTTCATCTCCCACTACGCGCCCCGCCGCCTGGCCGGGCCGCTCGGTTACCTGATCGACCTGCTCGCCGCCGTCCCCAGCGTGGTGTACGGCCTGTGGGGCGTGGTCTTCCTGGTGCCGCTGCTCAAAGCGCCGTCGCAGTGGCTGAACGAGAACCTGGGCTGGTTCCCGCTCTTCGCCGGCGAGGGCGCCATCGGCGGCAAGACCATGATCGCTGGTTCTATCGTCCTGGCGATCATGATCCTGCCGATCATCGCGGCCATCTCCCGCGAGGTCTTCCTCCAGGCTCCCAAGATGAACGAGGAGGCGGCGCTCGCGCTCGGCGCCACCCGCTGGGAGATGATCCGGATGGCCGTACTGCCGTTCGGCCGCCCCGGCGTCATCAGCGCCGCGATGCTCGGCCTCGGCCGGGCGATGGGCGAGACCATCGCGGTCGCGCTGATCTTCCCCGCCACCTTCGACATCACCTTCGAGATCCTCACCCCGCACGCCAACAGCATCGCGGCGAACATCGCCAACGGCTTCGGTGAGGCCACCCCGATCGGCAGGGGCGCGTTGATCGCCTCCGGCCTGGTGCTGTTCGTCATCACCCTGCTCGTCAACATAGCGGCCCGTATGATCATCAACCGCCGCAAGGAGTACGCGAGGGCCGCCGCATGACCGCGATCCAGCACATCTCGACCAGCCGCCGCATCAAGGACCGCGTCGTCCAGGGGCTGGTCTACCTGGCGTTCGCCCTGGCCGTGGTGCCGCTCGTGTCCGTGCTCTACCTGGTGGTCAAGAACGGTCTCGGGCGCTTCGACCTGGAATTCCTCACGCACTCGATGCGCAACATCGGCGCCCGCGACGCGGGTGGCGGCGCCTACCACGCGATCATCGGCACGCTGGAACAGGTCCTGCTCGCCTCGGTCATCTCCGTCCCCATCGGGCTGCTGACCGCGATCTACCTGGTCGAGTACGGCAACGGCGGCCGGTTGAGCCGGTACATCAGCTTCTTCGTGGACGTCATGACCGGCGTCCCCTCTGTCGTCGCCGGCCTGTTCATCCTGGCGTTCTGGGTCCTGTTCCTGGGCCAGCCGTTCTCCGGGTTCGCCGGGGCGCTGGCGCTGTCGATCCTGATGATGCCGACCGTGGTCAGATCGGCCGAGGAGATGCTCCGCCTGGTCCCCAACGACCTGCGCGAAGCCTCGTACGCGCTGGGTGTGGCCAAGTGGCGCACGATCATGAAGGTCGTCCTGCCGACCGCGCTGACCGGCATCATCACCGGCGTCATGCTGGCCGTGGCCAGAGTCGCCGGCGAGACCGCGCCGCTGCTGCTCACCGTGTTCTTCACCGACTCCATCAACAACGACCCGTTCAGCGGGCCGCAGATGGGGCTCCCCCTGTTCGTCTTCGACCAGGCGGCGCGTCCCAACGACACCGCCGTGGATCGGGCCTGGACCGGAGCCCTCACGCTCATCCTGATCGTCATGCTGCTCAACCTGGTCGCGCGCCTGATCGCCCGGTGGCGCGCACCTGCCAGAGGCCGATAAGGGGTAAAGCCACTATGTCCAAGCAGATCCAGGTCTCCGGCCTCCACGCCTACTACGGGGGCCACAAGGCCATCGAGGACGTCTCGATGACGATCGAGCCGCGCTCGATCACCGCGTTCATCGGCCCGTCCGGGTGCGGCAAGTCGACGTTCCTGCGCACGCTCAACCGCATGCACGAGGTCATCCCCGGCGCGCGCGTGGAGGGCAAGGTGCTGCTCGACGGCGAGGACCTGTACGCCTCCAGCGTCGAGCCGGTCTCGGTGCGCCGGATGATCGGCATGGTCTTCCAGCGCCCCAACCCGTTCCCCACGATGTCGATCTACGAGAACGTGGCCGCCGGGCTCCGGCTCAACGGCCGCGTCGCCAAGTCGGAGATGGACGGCATCGTCGAGACGTCACTGAAGGGCGCCAACCTCTGGAATGAGGTCAAGGACCGCCTCAACAAGCCCGGCGCGGGCCTGTCGGGCGGCCAGCAGCAGCGACTCTGCATAGCCAGGGCCATCGCGGTCCAGCCGCAGGTGCTGCTGATGGACGAGCCCTGCTCCGCGCTCGACCCGATCTCCACACTGGCCATCGAGGACCTGATGGCCAAGCTCAAGGACGACTACACGATCGTGATCGTCACCCACAACATGCAGCAGGCCGCCCGGGTCAGCGACCGGACCGCCTTCTTCAACCTCGCCGAGCAGGGCAAGCCCGGCAAGGTCGTCGAGATGGACGAGACCTCCCGCATGTTCACCAACCCCACAGAGAAGGCGACCGAGGACTACATCACCGGGCGCTTCGGCTGATGATCCACCAGCAGGCGGCATCCAGTGTGAACGGGGACACGAGGACGAAGCCCATCCTGCTCATCGCGGACCCGGACAACGGGGTCGTGGAGGACGTGGCCACCGCCCTCGAACGCGAGGGCGTCTCGGTCACCGGCGTCCCCGACGGCGCCCAGGGCCTGATCCAGGCCGGGGCGCTGCAGCCTGACGTGGTACTCGTGTCGGCCACGCTGCCGGTCATCGGCGCCGTCGACTTCGTACGGGCGGTACGGCTCTCACGGGCCGTGCCCGTTCTGCTCGGCGTCGGCGAGGGGCACGCCGAGCAGGCCGTACAGGCGCTCGCCGCCGGTGCCGTCGCCTGCGTGGCCAGGCCGTACCGGGTGCCGGAATTATTGCCGTTCATCCACGCGGCCTCTCCCGAGGGCCGCGAGGTGCTGGTCGTGGGCGGCGTCGAACTCGACGCACAGGCATACCAGGTGCGGGTGGACGGGCGGGTGGTGCATCTGCCGCTGCGCGAGTTCGAGCTGCTGCAGTATCTGATGCGCAACGCGAACCGCACGGTCACGCGCGAGCAGATCATGCGACATGTGTGGCACACGGTGTCCAGCACCTCGACGAACACCATCGCGGTGCACGTCAAGCGGCTGCGGGCCCGGTTGGGCGACGACGAGGACGCACTGATCCAGACGGTCCGCGGCGTGGGCTACCGCCTGATCGCCCCCACCCCCTCCGACCCTGTGTGACCCTGCTCGGCCCTGTACGACCGGCATGGCCCTGTGCGGCCCTGCACGCCCCTGTGAGACCCTGCTTGGCCCTGTAAGACCCTATGCAGCTGTTCAGCTCTGTGTGACTACGTTCCGCCCCGCTTAACCCTGCTTAACCCCGTTCAGCCGGTGAACGCCCATCCGGCCCCGTGTGACCTCCCTTCGGTCAGGCGTGGCACGACCGGAAAGACTTCATGATCCGCTCGGCCACGCCCTGAACGGTCGCGATGCCCTGGCCGGTGTCGGCGTTGTTCTCGGTCAGTACGGCCAGCGCGTAGTCATGGCCGTGGCCGTGGATGAGGCCGACGCTGACGATGGCCCAGCGCTTGGTGGACACGCGCTTCAGCCAGCCGTTCTTCAGCGCGACATGATCGCCCTTGCATTTGGCGGCGCTCACGCCCCAGTTCTGGCCGTCGATCACCTTGCCCATCAGCCTGAGCACCTGCGCACGATCCTTGGCCCGGAGCGGGCTCTTGGCCGACACGAGTGCCTTCATCAGCCGCACCTGGTCTTCGGCCGAAGTGCTGGTGATGCCCCAGCAGTACAGGTCGACGCAGTCACCCGGAACCCCCTGAGTGTGGCGGAGCCCGAACTTCTTGCCCGCCTTCGTGAACCCGGCGGCCCCACCGATGCGCAGCCAGAGACGGTCGGCGGCGTGGTTGTCGCTGTAGCGGATCATGAGATCGGCGTCGCGCCTGGTGGCCTTCGAGAGCTTGTGCCAGGGGGTCTTGAGGAGGAGCGCCATGAGGATCTGCACTTTGGCGGTGCTCGCGGTGATGAGGTGTTCGCTGCGGTGATAACGGTAGAGGCGCCCGGTGGTGAGATCTTTGACCATCGCTGTGACGGGCCCCGGACGCCCGGCCAGGTAGCGATCGAGCCGCTTGGTGATCTTCTTGGCCGCGATCGGCGGATCCGGTTTGGGCTTCTTGCGATGCTTCACCGGCGCGGGGACCTCGACCAGCGCCTGCTGCTGAACCAGGACCGGGGCCTGCCGGTGGAAGGCGGCGGGACGCTGGATCGGCTCTCGCTGGGATGGCACCGGCCAGACGGCCAAGAGCAGCAGGAGAAGCCCTGCTGAGGCCACGCGAGAGAACCCCCCGACGCCCCTGCCCGCCACCATTCGTGAATTATCACGAATGGTCCTGATGTGACGCTAGTGGCCAGTGGTGCCCAGTTTGACGTTCGAGTCGGCGTCACAGATGCCCCATTCGGCAAGCCCTGCGGGGCGGCCGTCTGGCGGCCCGACCTGGCCGTCAGACAGGACCCTGCGACGACCTCGAAGATCCCGGCGCTGGAGCGGCCCGCGTTCACAAAGGTCGCGGCCGCCGCGCCGCTCATCAACGTCATCACCGCCGTCGGCCGGTTTCAGCGCGACCCGCAGAACGAACTCACCGCCGAAGGAATCGCTTCTCCTCGCTGCCAGTCCATTGCTCGGTCCGCGTTCTTCCGCCCGGCAGGTTCGGGCAGGGAAGATGTCGAGGGCTGTGGGCCTTGTTTCAGCGTCGGTTGCCGCCGTTCGGGCTGGGCACCCCTGGCCTGGTGAGGCGTTCGGGGTCGACGATCTTGTCGTACAGGTCCTCCGCGACGCCGCATTCGAGTGCGGCGTCCTTGAGCGCCAGCCCCTTGTCGAGGGCGTGGTGCGCGATGCGGGCGGCCTGGTCGTAACCGACGACGGGGCTGAGGGCGGTCACCATCATGATCGAGCTGTCGATGTAGCGGTGCAGGGTCTCGATGTTCAGCCGGGCTCCTTCGACCAGATACGTGCGGAAGTGGTCCATCATGTCGGCCAGGATGCGCGCCGAATGCAGGACGTTCTTGATGATGACCGGGCGGAAGGCGTTCAGCTCGAAGTTGCCCTCGGCGCCTGCCATGGACACTGCGGTGTCGTTGCCGGTCACCTGAATGGCGACCATCAGCATGGCCTCGGCCTGCGTCGGGTTGACCTTGCCCGGCATGATCGACGAACCCGGTTCGTTGGCCGGCAGGATCAGCTCACGCAGCCCCGTACGTGGCCCGGAGCCGAGCCAGCGCAGGTCGTTCGCGAACTTGAACAGCGGCACGGCCAAGGCGCGCAGCGCCGCCGAGACCCGGACGAGATCGTCGCACGAGGCCTGGGCGGCGAACTTGTTCGGCGCGCCGGTGAAGGGCCGCCCGGTGAGCTCGGCGATCTGCCGGGCCATCTCCTCGCCGAACCCCGGCGGCGCATTCAGCCCGGTGCCGACCGCGGTGCCGCCGATCGCCAGCCGATACAGCCCGGTACGGGTACGTTCGAGATGGTCGATGGCCGCGCCGAGCTGGGCGGCGTAGCCAGACCACTCCTGGCCGACGGTCAACGGGGTGGCGTCCTCCAGGTGAGTACGCCCAATCTTGACGATGTGCTCCCACTCGCCGCTCTTGGCCTCGGCGCTGTCACGCAGCCGGTCGGCGGCGGGGAGCACGTGTTCGTCGATGGCCTCGGCGGCGGCGAGGTGCATGGCGGTGACGAAGGTGTCGTTGGACGACTGGCCCATGTTCACGTCGTCATTGGGATGGATCGGATCCTTGCTGCCGAGCCGTCCGCCGACGAGCTGGATCGCCCGGTTGGACATCACCTCGTTGACGTTCATGTTGGTCTGGGTACCCGAGCCGGTCTGCCAGACGTACAGCGGGAACTCACCGTCCAGCTCGCCGCGGATGACCTCGTCGGCGACCCGGCTGATGAGGTCGGCCTGCCAGTGGGAGAGGCGGCCCGCGCGGGCGTTGACGATCGCCGCCGCCTTCTTGATGTAGCCGTAGGCGTGGTAGACGGCCTTCGGCATGCGATCGTCGCCGATGTCGAAGTGGATCAGGGAACGCTGGGTCTGGGCGCCCCAATAGTGCTCGGCCGGCACCTCCACCTCGCCGAGTGAGTCGCTCTCCGTCCGGGTGCCAGTGTCCGCGAGTCCGATCGGCACGTCCTGGACGCGGGGCGCGCTCACCGCCCGTGCCCGTTCCCGTTGGCGTGGACCGGCCGGTAGGTGGGCTGCCACATGGTGTCCTGGACCTGCTGGATCGTGTTGCGCAGGTCGGTGCGGGCGAGGTGCTCCTCGGCCGCCTTGTCGGCGACCGCCACGGCGACCGAGGCGGAGACCTCGCGCAGGTTGTCCACCTGCGGCAGCAGTGACGCGCCCGGGGTCGAGACGTCCACCATGCGGCCCACCGCCTCGGCGGCGGCCTGCAGCATGCCGGGACTGACCCGGCGGGCCCGGGCGACGACGACGCCCAGTCCCAGCCCGGGATAGAGCATGGCGTTGTTGGCCTGGGCGATGACGTAGGTGACGCCGTTGTAGGTGATCGGCTCGACCGGGATGCCCGTGGCGATCAGTGCCCGGCCGTCGCTCCAGCGGATCAGATCGGCGGGCATCGCCTCGATCCGCTCGGTCGGGTTGGAGATCGGGAAGATGATCGGCCGCTCGACCCCCGCGGCCATCGTGCGCACGATCTGCTCGGTGAACGCGCCGTGCACGGTGGAGGTGCCGAGCAGCATGGTCGGCTTGACCCGCTTGACGACCTCGGCCAGCGAGATGCCTGCGGCGTCCTTGGACCAGCCGCGCACCTCGGCCTGTGAACGGGCATAGGGCCGCTGGAAGTCACGCAGGTCCTTCATGCCGTCAATGAGCAGGCCCTGCTTGTCGACCGGCCAGATCCGCCGGGTCGCGCTCTCCTCGTCCAGACCGGCGCGGACCATCGCGTCGCGCAGTTGGTCGGCGATGCCGATGCCGGCGGTGCCGGCGCCGAAGACGACGATCCGCTGCTCGTCCATGGTGGTCGCGGACGCCCGAACGGCGCCGAGCATGGCGGCCAGCACGATCGCTCCGGTGCCCTGCATGTCGTCGTTGAAGGTCGAGAGGCGATCGGTGTACTTCTCCAGGATGCGGCGGGCGTTCGACGGGCCGAAGTCCTCCCAGTGCAGCATCGCGCCGGGGAACATCCGGGCCGCCGTCTTCACGTAGGCGTCGATGAAGTCGTCGTAACGCTTACCCCGCACCCGGGCGTGCCGGTTGCCGACATAGCCCGGGTCGTTCAGCAGCGCCTCATTGTCGGTGCCCACGTCCAGGGCGACGGGTACGGCCCGGCCGGGGTCGATCCCCGCGGCAGCGGTGTAGACGGCCAGCTTGCCGACCGCGATGCCGGCCCCGCCGCCCACGCCCCAGTCGCCGATGCCCAGGATCTCCTCGGCATCGGAGGCCACGATCAGATCCACATCGTCCGGCCCCAGCTGCAGGCTCTGGAACGCCAGCTCAATCCCATCCGGGTCATCGACGGACAGATACACTCCCCGCGGGCGCCGGTATTCATGGCTGTAGCTGCGGATCGCCTCGGCGACGGTGGGGTCGTACACGATGGGCAGCATCTCGCGCAGGTGGTCGCCCAGCAGCCGGTAGTACAGCACCTCGTTCCGGTCGCGGAGGCCCTCTAGGAAGACGTTCTTCAGTAGGTCAGTCGGCTGCGCACGATACTGCGCGTACGACCGGCTCACCTGCTCGTCCAAAGTCTCGACCACCGGCGGCAGCAGGCCCTCCAGACCCAGGTCCGCTCGCTCCTGCGGCGAGAAGGCCGTGCCCTTGTTCAGCAGCGGCTCGCGCAGCACCGCGAGGCCGCGCAGCGACGAGACATAGCTTCCATCGGCCTGCTCGGCGAACATCGGACCTGCCAGATCCGGCTTCCTCTTGCCAGGCGACATCAGGATCCCCTTCCAGCAAGGCACCCCTGATCAAGGGTGCGGCTGCCCCTCTCACGCCCTTCCCCACCACAGCCCAGAGCCGTCCCTCATATCGGGCAAAATAGATTTACGCGAAAAATGCTGCCTTATCAGACATGCCCCTGACGTGGGCATTCTCCGTCACATGGACGTCATCACCCACGCCGCGAGCGGCTCCGTCGGTGCGACGCTGGACCGGCTGAAGCAGCTGATCGCCTGGAAAGGGCTGACGCTCTTCACCGTCATCCAACACGACGTGGCCGCCGCGGCGGCCCGGCTGAGCATGCGGCCCGCCAAGGCCGTGATCTTCGGCAGCCCGACCGCAAAACCCCGATCATGGTCACCGCGCCGGTTCGAGTCCGCTCAGGAGCCCGGTTCGGGGTCTTCGAGGGTCGGGATCGTGGGAGAGAGCAGGATGTCGGCGTGCTCGCTCAGCCGACCACGGACGAGCCGGTAGACGCGGAACTCGTTCGGGTGAGCGCCTTCGTCGTCCCAGAGATGGAGCAGGCCGTAGGAGCCGGGCGCGATCTGGCCGATCCGCTGGAACAGCTCGAGGACAATGTCGCTCCAGCCGCCATTGCGGTTGGGCTGGCCGGCCACATGCAGACAGGGGACGCCGTTCAGCCAACGCAGATCGATCAGACCGTAGTCGGGGAGCCGCGCCAGATGGGCGCGAATCTCCTCCACCTGCCGCTCCAGGAGATCGTCGTGGCCGTCCTCTCCATGAGGCCGTCGTAGCGAGGCCGTCCACTCTTCGTCGACGCGGGCCGTCTGTCGGATGGTCACCCATCCGTGGTACTCCATCATCGCCATCCCCTTCGCCGTCTCTCCGTCTCCTCCGCCGTTTCTCCACCGCCTTGGCCTTCTCCACAGCATCTTGGCCGCCGCTCCAGCAGGCCGCCTTCAGGCCACCTCGTGCGGACCGAGCCCTCGGAGCGAGGCTTCCAGGCCCTGAGGACGGCGAGAGGGCCGGGAACGCAGAGAAGCCCGGGAACGGCGCCTGACCCCATAACGCAAAAAGGGGCCCCACCCGCAAGGCGTGAGACCCATGGCCGCGAACGAGCCGAGCGCGTTACCGCCCATCGCGTTACCGTCCATAAGCCCTGAACGGGTCCCAGCCCGCTAAAACCCCTCCGCTAAGCCCTGAACGGGTTCCGTCCGCTACAGCCCTTCACACACCTGACCCCCGGGGACGACCCGTAACGCAAAAAGGGGGAACCGCGCTCAAAGCGAGGCCCCACAACGCGAAAAAGGGCCCCACAAACGTGGAGCCCTTTCCCGTAACCAAAGATTGTCCGGCGGTGACCTACTCTCCCACACCCTCCCGAGTGCAGTACCATCGGCGCTGGGAAGCTTAACTTCCGGGTTCGGAATGTAACCGGGTGTTTCCTTCCCGCCATAACCGCCGTAACCCTATGAAACTGTCAAACACACACGCGTTTGCTGTTTCAGAATCACATAGTGGACGCGAGCAAGATGCTTTGTGGTCAAGTCCTCGGCCTATTAGTACCGGTCAGCTCCACACGTTACCGTGCTTCCACCTCCGGCCTATCAACCCGGTCGTCTACCGGGAGCCTTACCCACTCTCATGGTGGGAGACCTCATCTCAAGGCGAGCTTCCCGCTTAGATGCTTTCAGCGGTTATCCCTTCCGAACGTAGCCAACCAGCCGTGCACCTGGCGGTACAACTGGCACACCAGAGGTTCGTCCGTCCCGGTCCTCTCGTACTAGGGACAGCCCCTTTCAAGTCTCCTGCGCGCGCAGCGGATAGGGACCGAACTGTCTCGCGACGTTCTAAACCCAGCTCGCGTACCGCTTTAATGGGCGAACAGCCCAACCCTTGGGACCTACTCCAGCCCCAGGATGCGACGAGCCGACATCGAGGTGCCAAACCATCCCGTCGATATGGACTCTTGGGGAAGATCAGCCTGTTATCCCCGGGGTACCTTTTAGCCGTTGAGCGACACCGCTTCCACACGCCGATGCCGGATCACTAGTCCCAGCTTTCGCTCCTGCTCGACCCGTCAGTCTCACAGTCAAGCTCCCTTGTGCACTTACACTCAACACCTGATTGCCAACCAGGCTGAGGGAACCTTTGGGCGCCTCCGTTACCCTTTAGGAGGCAACCGCCCCAGTTAAACTACCCACCAGACACTGTCCCCGATCCGGATCACGGACCAGAGTTAGACGTTCAAAACGACCAGAGTGGTATTTCACCAATGACTCCACCCGAACTAGCGTCCGAGCTTCCCAGTCTCCCACCTATCCTACACAAGACGCTCCAAACGCCAATGTCAAGCTGTAGTGAAGGTCCCGGGGTCTTTCCGTCCTGCTGCGCGTAACGAGCATCTTTACTCGTAGTGCAATTTCGCCGGGTCTGCGGTTGAGACAGCGGGGAAGTCGTTACGCCATTCGTGCAGGTCGGAACTTACCCGACAAGGAATTTCGCTACCTTAGGATGGTTATAGTTACCACCGCCGTTTACCGGCGCTTAAGTTCTCACCTTCGCCAACTTACGTCGGCTAAGCAGTCCCCTTAACGTTCCGGCACCGGGCAGGCGTCAGTCCGTATACATCGTCTTACGACTTCGCACGGACCTGTGTTTTTAGTAAACAGTCGCTTCCCCCTGGCCACTGCGACCCCCACCAGCTCACAGAGCTAGCCTGATCACCAGCAGAGGTCCCCCTTCTCCCGAAGTTACGGGGGCAATTTGCCGAGTTCCTTAACCGCAGTTCACCCGATCGCCTTAGTATTCTCTACCTGACCACCTGAGTCGGTTTAGGGTACGGGCCGCCACAACACTCACTAGAGGCTTTTCTCGGCAGCATAGGATCATCCACTTCACCACAATCGGCTCGGCATCACATCTCAGGCATACAGAACGCGGATTTGCCTACGTTCAGCCCTACATGCTTACCCCAGGACAACCATCGCCTGGGCTGGACTACCTTCCTGCGTCACCCCATCGCTTACCTACTACCCGATCGGATCGAGCGTTCAGCCTCACCCCTAGTCCCGAAGGACATCAGAGGACTTAAGGACTCTTAGCATCACGAGGTTCGATATGGGCGCATTGAAGCGGGTACGGGAATATCAACCCGTTGTCCATCGACTACGCCTGTCGGCCTCGCCTTAGGTCCCGACTTACCCTGGGCGGATTAGCCTGCCCCAGGAACCCTTGGTCATCCGGCGCGAGGGTTTCTCACCCTCGATTCGCTACTCATGCCTGCATTCTCACTCGCATACGCTCCACGGCTAGATCACTCTGCCGCTTCACCGCATACACGACGCTCCCCTACCCATCAACACAGACGAATCTGCATCAATGCCACGACTTCGGCGGTGTACTTGAGCCCCGCTACATTGTCGGCGCGGAATCACTTGACCAGTGAGCTATTACGCACTCTTTCAAGGGTGGCTGCTTCTAAGCCAACCTCCTGGTTGTCTCTGCGACTCCACATCCTTTCCCACTTAGCACACGCTTAGGGGCCTTAGTCGGTGATCTGGGCTGTTTCCCTCTCGACTACGAACCTTATCGCCCGCAGTCTCACTGCCACGCTCTCACTTACCGGCATTCGGAGTTTGGCTGACGTCAGTAACCTTGTCGGGCCCATCAGCCATCCAGTGCTCTACCTCCGGCAAGAAACACGCGACGCTGCACCTAAATGCATTTCGGGGAGAACCAGCTATCACGGAGTTTGATTGGCCTTTCACCCCTACACACAGATCATCCCCCAGGTTTTCAACCCTGGTGGGTTCGGTCCTCCACCCAGTCTTACCTGAGCTTCAACCTGCCCATGCGTAGATCACTCCGCTTCGGGTCTACAGCATGCGACTCAAACGCCCTCTTCAGACTCGCTTTCGCTACGGCTCCCCCACACGGGTTAACCTCGCCACACACCATAACTCGCAGGCTCATTCTTCAAAAGGCACGCAGTCACATCACACACCAGCAAGCTGATGTAAGCTCCTACGGCTTGTAGGCACACGGTTTCAGGTACTATTTCACGACCCCTCACCGGGGCACTTTTCACCTTTCCCTCACGGTACTCGTGCACTATCGGTCACCAGGGAGTATTTAGGCTTACCAGGTGGTCCTGGCAGATTCACACAGGATTTCTCGGGCCCCGTGCTACTTGGGATCCCCTCAAGAAGCCTTCAAGATTTCGCCTACCCGGCTCTCACGGTCTACGGCAGCCCTTCCCAGAGCTTTCGACTACCTCAAAGGTTTATCACTCCTTGGCCGATCGGCAGATCGACCCAGAGGGTCCCACGACCCCGGACATGCAACGCCTGCCGGCTATCACACACGCCCGGTTTAGCCTCATCCGCTTTCGCTCACCACTACTCACGGAATCACTCTTGTTTTCTCTTCCTACGGGTACTGAGATGTTTCACTTCCCCGCGTTACCACCAACCGCCCTATACATTCAGGCGGAGGCAACACCACATGACTGGTGCTAGGTTTCCCCATTCGGACATCCCCGGATCAACGTCTGGTTGGCGACTCCCCGAGGCTTAACGCAGCCTCCCACGTCCTTCATCGGCTCCTGATGCCAAGGCATCCACCGTGTGCCCTAAAAAACTTGGCCACAAAGATGCTCGCGTCCACTATGCAAATCTCAAACAACAAACAGCAACCAACCCCACCCGCCACCAGACCAACCACCCCGCTCCCCCTGGAGGGAGAAGGATCGATGCGATGTGACAGAAGGCGGCCCTGCATGAGGTATCCACAAACCACGGGACTGCCCACCGCTCAAGGGCGCCGACTTCCGCCGACGTCCCACCCCGCCGACCCGGCGCCAGGAGGTCAGCCCTTGCGGGCAACCACTGGCGTGGGTGGTGGGATGCGGTCGCAGTCCCAGGTCCGTTTCCTCAGGACCCAACAGTGTGTTCAAGCCGACCCGAATCCCCGATGGCGCGTCTTCCCACTCCGCTGTCTCCAGCGGCGGTACCAACGACCCGGACGATCCGGACCACTTGAGTAGCCAGTGCTCCACTAATGAGCTGCCGAGCAGAAGACGTTCGCTTCTGACCTCGACGTAGACCGATAGCTTCCGCTATCAATCAGCTGCTCCTTAGAAAGGAGGTGATCCAGCCGCACCTTCCGGTACGGCTACCTTGTTACGACTTCGTCCCAATCGCCAGCCCCACCTTCGACCGCTCCCCCCAGCAAGCTGGTTGGGCCACGGGCTTCGGGTGTTGCCGACTTTCGTGACGTGACGGGCGGTGTGTACAAGGCCCGGGAACGTATTCACCGCAGCGTTGCTGATCTGCGATTACTAGCGACTCCGACTTCATGGGGTCGAGTTGCAGACCCCAATCCGAACTGAGACCGGCTTTTAGGGATTCGCTCCACCTCACGGTTTAGCAGCCCTCTGTACCGGCCATTGTAGCATGTTTGCAGCCCAAGACATAAGGGGCATGATGACTTGACGTCATCCCCACCTTCCTCCGAGTTGACCCCGGCAGTCTCCCATGAGTCCCCACCACCCCCGAAGGAGCGTGCTGGCAACATGGAACAAGGGTTGCGCTCGTTGCGGGACTTAACCCAACATCTCACGACACGAGCTGACGACAGCCATGCACCACCTGTCACCCAGTCCGAAGAGGCGCACATCTCTGCACGTTTCCGGGTGATGTCAAACCTTGGTAAGGTTCTTCGCGTTGCGTCGAATTAAGCAACATGCTCCGCCGCTTGTGCGGGCCCCCGTCAATTCCTTTGAGTTTTAGCCTTGCGGCCGTACTCCCCAGGCGGGGCGCTTAATGCGTTAGCTCCGGCACGGAGATCGTGGAAGATCCCCACACCTAGCGCCCAACGTTTACAGCGTGGACTACCAGGGTATCTAATCCTGTTCGCTCCCCACGCTTTCGCTCCTCAGCGTCAGGTAAGGCCCAGCAAGCCGCCTTCGCCACCGGTGTTCCTCCTGATATCTGCGCATTTCACCGCTACACCAGGAATTCCACTTGCCCCTACCTACCTCTAGCCGGCCCGTATCCACCGCAGACCCGCAGTTAAGCTGCGGGCTTTCACGGCAGACGCGACCAGCCACCTACGAGCTCTTTACGCCCAATAATTCCGGACAACGCTTGCGCCCTACGTATTACCGCGGCTGCTGGCACGTAGTTAGCCGGCGCTTCTTCTGCAGGTACACGTCAACTTCGTCCCTGCTGAAAGAGGTTTACAACCCGAAGGCCGTCATCCCCCACGCGGCGTCGCTGCGTCAGGCTTCCGCCCATTGCGCAATATTCCCCACTGCTGCCTCCCGTAGGAGTCTGGGCCGTGTCTCAGTCCCAGTGTGGCCGGTCGCCCTCTCAGGCCGGCTACCCGTCGTCGCCTTGGTAGGCCACTACCCCACCAACAAGCTGATAGGCCGCGAGCCCATCCCCAACCGAAAAAACTTTCCACCACCATCCGATGCCGGAGGCGGTCGTATCCGGTATTAGACCCAGTTTCCCGGGCTTATCCCAGAGTCAGGGGCAGGTTACTCACGTGTTACTCACCCGTTCGCCGCTCGAGTACCCCGAAGGGCCTTTCCGCTCGACTTGCATGTGTTAAGCACGCCGCCAGCGTTCGTCCTGAGCCAGGATCAAACTCTCCAAACAATGTCTGAAGGGAAAGAAATCCCAACCATATAAAAGGAATCCACCACATCCACACCATAAAGGCGCAGACATGACGGGGCTGTGCATCATGCACTGGCTTTTAACACACTGTTGAGTTCTCAAGAAACGGACGCGTACTCCCCAACCTGCGAGAGGCGCACATTTCGTTTTTCTGTTTTCGTTGTGTCTTTATCTTTTCAGTCGCCCGGCCCGGTGTCAAATTGACCCGACCCGCTCCGACCTGCTGGAATAAAGACCGCCCCGTTTCCGGGACAACCCCTCTAACTTACCAGACCATCCGGACAGATGCGAATCAACCGGACGAACCAGGAAGAAGTGGGATGTGCCGGGCACTGCCTTGGTTCCGTGAACCCTTGGCCGCCCTGCCTGAGCAACTCTAGCAGCCGTCCACGCCTGCTTCGTGCCGTACAGGTAATCATGAGGTCCTTCCCTGCCCTCAAGATGCTCAAACCCGTCGAGTCGCCGACCGGATCCGCGGCGGGAGGGTGACATGGCGGAGACAAGCCGAAAGCAAGTCATCCGCAATCGCGGGTGTGTACGAAGTATGTACGAGCAATCTGCGCCCTCGGAGGTGTCCGCAATGACCCGCTCGGAGTTCGATGACATCCGCGCCTTCCTGGCCGACGATGCGACTCATGCTGGAGACCTCCTCCGAGTCGCCCGGACACTGATCGACGACCTCGAGCACGCGCGCATGCGCGAGGCCGTCCTGCGGACGTACTACTTGCGCCTGCTCACCGCCGCCAGGGCCACGGTGGCCGCCGAGACTGTGGGCGCGCCTGATCCGCTGGCCTTCGTCAAGCACGAGCTCGCCGAACGCGGTCAGCTTCCCGAGGATGGGGAGGCCGTACAGCGCATCCTGTCCGACGCGCGTACGGCGGCCGCCTTGCTGGCCTGTCTGGAGCAGCAGCAGCCGGCTCAGGTCCGGCCGAGGGGCATGCGACTGCGCCGCTGCGTCGGCACCGCTCGTACACTCCCCCGGTAGGCCGGCCGGTTCGCGAAACCCCACGAACCTGACGGACCCCGAAAGACCTGGCGAAGCTCGGACGGCTCTCGGAACCCAGACGAAGAGGCCGCTCGCGTGCCGAACAGGACGTCAGGTAATGTTGCCGTCCCCAGCGATGGACCCGATCGAGGAGGTGAGACCCATTAACGCTGCAGCAGGCTGGGTGCTCCCGCCTCGTGATCGTGCGATCCACCTGACATAGGTGACCGAGGGAGCGCTCATTGGCTTTCCGAAAGGCGCTCATGTCACCTGTCCCCCCGTCCGCCATCATCACCAGGCTCCGGGCCGCCGGCTGTGTCTTCGCCGAGGACGAGGCGGAGTTGCTCATCTCGACGGCGAGGACGCCGGACGAGCTCACCACCATGGTCGACCAGCGGGTCGCCGGGCTGCCTCTTGAGCATGTTCTCGGGTGGGCGGAGTTCTGCGGGCTGCGGATCGCGGTGGATCCCGAGGTGTTCGTGCCGCGCCGCCGTACCGAGTTCCTCATCGACCAGGCCGAGGCCGCCGCGCCGAGCGGCCCCTCCCCCACCGTCATCCTCGATCTGTGCTGTGGCACGGGTGCGATGGGCGCCGCGCTCGCCGCGGCCCTCAACAGCGATCAAAATGGGGTCGAGTTGCACGCCGCGGACCTGCACCCCGCCGCCGTACGGTGCGCGCGCCGCAACCTGGCCCCCATCGGCGGTCAGGTGTACGAGGGGGACCTCTACGAGCCGTTGCCCGCCACGCTGCGCGGTCGCGTCGACATCCTGATCGCCAGCCCTCCCTACGTGCCCACCGAGGCGATCCGGCTGCTGCCCTCGGAGGCCCGCGTCCACGAGCCGCTGGTGGCGCTCGACGGTGGCGCCGACGGGCTCGACGTCGTGCGGCGGGTGATCGCGGAGGCGCCGGCATGGCTGGCGCCGGGTGGTCATCTGCTGGTCGAGACGAGCGAGCGCCAGGCGTCGCGGACGGCCGAGGACATGGCCGCCGCCGGGCTGACCCCGCGCGTGGCCGGCTCCGAGGACCGGTACGCCACCGTCGTCATCGGCACCAAAACCGCCCAGTAGCCTGCTCCCCAGGTGACCAGAAGACGACCGCTCGCTTACCCAGCCTTGGCCGATCGGCTGCAAGACTGCGCATATGTGGCAGCGATGGTTCAACTGGGCAGCAATCGCCCTAGTCGGCGGTTTCAGCCTCATATGGATGGGTGTCGTCATTTACGTTGAAGACACCCAAGTCCTCTGGATGCGCGTCGCCCAACTGGTCTTCGGTGCCGCGCTGGCCGCTTGGGCCGTACGCAAGACAACCCTGATGATCACCAAGGCGTGAGTCTCATGAGCGATCAACTCTACGAAATCAGTCATGACATGGGGGATGATGTACAGCTCTCCGCCACCGCCATGTACCTGGACAGACTCCCGCAACGGCACAGGATCCTCGAGATCGATGACGAGGCCGCGCGGAGCATCTCCAGATGGGTGAACGAGGAGGACGACCGTGAGTCCGATGCCTTCGCCGATCCGCTGGAGGACTCTTTCTTCTTCGAGCAAGAGCAGGAGTAGGAGTAGGAGTAGGACTACGGCTGGAAGCGATAGCCCATTCCGGGCTCTGTCAGCAGGTGCACCGGATGCCCCGGATCGCGTTCCAGCTTGCGGCGCAGCTGCGCCATGTACTGCCGCAGATAGTGGGTCTCCTTCACGTACGAACTCCCCCACACCTCGTTGAGCAACTGCCGCTGACTGATCAACTTGCCGGGATTCCGGGCCAGCAGCTCCAGGAAGTGCCATTCCGTGGGCGTCAGGCGTACCCCGCCCGAGACCGTCTTCGTGGCGAAATCGATCACGTGCTCTCCCACCCGGACCGTCGCGGGCTCGTCGGCGGCCGTTCCGGTGCGGCGCGTCACCGCGCGGATCCGCGCGAGCAGCTCGTCGATCCCGAACGGCTTTGTCACGTAGTCGTCGGCCCCCGCGTCGAGGGCGTCCACCTTGTCGGGGCTGCCCGTCCGGCCCGAGAGCACGATGATCGGCACGCTCGTCCAGCCACGCAGCCCCTGGATGACGTCCACCCCGTCGAGGTCCGGCAGTCCTAGGTCCAGAATGACCAGGTCGGGATGCCAGTCGGCGGCTTGGCGCAGGGCGGCGGTGCCGTCCGGCGCGACGGCCACCTCGTAGTGCCTGGCCACCAGGTTGATGCGCAACGCCCGCAGGATCTGCGGTTCGTCGTCCACCACCAGCACGCGAGTCAAAGAGCCCTCCGCAACGAGACGGTCATGGTCAAGCCTCCTCCGGGCGTCTCCTCCGGGGTGAGCGTGCCGCCCATGGCCTCCGTCAGCCCCCGGGACAGCGCCAACCCGAGCCCCAGTCCCACGCCCTGCCGATCGCCCAGCCGCTGGAACGGCAGGAACACCCGCTCCTGCGCCTCCGGCGGAATCCCGGGTCCCCGGTCGATGACGCGGATCTCGACGTGCTCGCCGTACGCGCTCGCGGAGATCACCACCTGGCCACCGGGCGGGCTGAAGCGGATGGCGTTGGACATCAGGTTGACCAGCACCCGCTCCAGCAGCGCCGCGTCGGCCATGAACTCCGGCACCTCGCCGGTGAACCCGTCATGGACGCGCGAGCGCAGCGGTCCGAGCTCGGCTATCGCCTGAGGGACGATGTCCTCGACGGCCAGCGGTTCCAGCGTGACGCCGAGCACGCCCGCCTGCAGGCGGCTCATGTCGAGGAGGTTCGACACCAGCCGGTCGAGCTTGATGAGCGACTCGCCGGCCGTGGCCAGCAGTTCTTCGCGGTCCTCAGGAGTCCAGTCGACCTCTGTGCCGCGCAGGCCGTCGACCGCGGCCCTGGCCGCCGCGAGCGGGTTGCGCAGGTCGTGGCTGACGGCCGCGAGCAGGGCGGTGCGCATCCTGTCGGCCTCGGCCAGCGGCCTGGCCCGGTCGGCCTCCGCACGCAGGCGTTCCTGCCGCAGGGCCACCGCCGACTCCGCCGCGAACGCCTCGAGCACCTGCCGGTCGGCCGCGTCGAGCAGCCTTCCCCGTACGGCGAGCACGAGGTCGTCGTCGATGGGCACGTCGGTGTCGGCATGGCCCGGCGAGGTGGACGGCGGTCCTCCGGCCGTGGCCACGACGTGCCATGAGTCGCCGTCGCGCTCCAGCAGCGTGACGGACTCCAGGCCGTACACCTCCTTGAGCCTGGCCAGCAGGGAGGGCAGCGCCGCGTCGCCGCGCAGGACGTGGCCGGCCAGCGTGGACAGCACCTCGGCGTCGGCGCGCGAGCGGGCGGCCTCCCTGCTGCGGCGGGCCGCCTGGTCGACGACCGTGCTGACCATCGCGGCGACCAGTACGAAGGTGGACAGCGCGAACAGGTTCTCCGGCGCGGAGATCGTCAGCGTGTGGAGCGGCGGTGTGAAGAACCAGTTCAGCAGCGCGAAGCCGAGCACCGCCGCCGTCAGCGCCGGCCACCTGCCGCCCACCAGCGCGACGGCGACCACCAGCAGCAGGAAGAGCAGGATCTCGCTCGGCAGCGTGAGCCGCTCGGCGAAGGTCAGCATGACGGCCGTGAGCAGCGGCACCGCGAGCAGCGCGAGTGCCCAGCCGGCGATCCGCCGGTCCCGGTTCAGTGCGGCCGGCGAGCGGGCGGGACCTCGTGCGCTCCGAACCGCCTCGTGTGGCACCAGGTGGACGTCGATCGAGCCGGACAAGGCGGTCGCCGTGACGCCCACGCCGCGGGACAGGATCTGCGCGAACCGGCCCCGCCTGGACGCGCCGAGCACGAGTTGCGTCGCGTTCGCGCCGCGGGCGAACTCCAGCAGCGCGCGCGGGACGTCGTCGCCCACGACCTGGTGGTAGGTGCCGCCCAGGCTCTCGACGAGGGCGCGACGCCGTACGAGCGTGGCGGGCTCGCCGTCGGACGCCGGACCGTCGGGCCTGGTCACGTGTACGGCCAGCAGGTCGACGCTCTTGGACCTGGCGGCGATCCTGGCGGCCCGCCTGATCAGCGTGTCGCCCTCGGGGCCCCCGGTGAGCGCGACGACGACTCGTTCGCGGGCCTCCCAGGTGCCCGCTATGCCATGGTCCGCCCGGTAACGGATGAGCTGGTCGTCCACCTTGCCGGCGACCCAGAGCAGGGCCAGCTCGCGCAGCGCGGTGAGGTTGCCGACGCGGAAGTAGTTGGACAGGGCCGCGTCGACTTTGTCGGGGGCGTAGACGTTGCCGTGCGCCATCCGGCGGCGCAGCGCCTCGGGGGACATGTCGACGAGCTCGATGCGTTCGGCCCGGCGTACCACCTCGTCGGGGACGGTCTCGCGCTGTGGGACGCCGGTGATCTGGCGTACCACGTCGTTGAGCGATTCGAGGTGCTGGATGTTGACGGTGGAGACGACGTCGATGCCCGCGTCGAGGATCTCGTCGACGTCCTGCCAGCGTTTGGCGTTCTTCGATCCTGGGACGTTGGTGTGGGCCAGCTCGTCGATCAGCGCGGCCTTCGGCGCGCGTTCGATGACGGCGGCCACGTCGAGCTCGGTGAAGGTGGCGCCTCGGTGGACGAGCGTTTTGCGGGGGATCGTCTCCAGCCCGTCGAGCAGGGCGGCCGTACGGGCGCGGTCGTGGGTCTCGACGAAGCCGACGACCACGTCGCGGCCGCGTTCTCTGGCGCGGGCCGCCTCGGCGAGCATCGCGAACGTCTTGCCCACGCCGGGGGCCGCGCCGAGGTAGATGCGCAGCCGCCCGCGTGTCATGCCTCGCTCCCCGGTGGTAAGTCTGTGACCTCCAGGCTACGACCAGGGACGCGACGGCCTGTCTACGGCTGGTACGGCGGCGCGACGCCCCAGCCCCAGTGGGGCACCGGAGCCTTGGTCGGAGGCTTCGCGCCGGGCTGGGAGTTGTGCACCGCCAGCCGGGTGCCCCACTCGATGTAGCCGGCGAAGGCGGCCCTGAACTCGGGGTCGTCGGGCAGTCCGACCTCGTCGGCGGCGTCCATGAGCAGGTTGACCCACCTGCGCCGCTGCGGCTCGGTGATGGCCTTGCCGAGGTGCTGGGAGAGCATGTGGGGGTAGCCGCCGCGCTCCTTGGTGTAGCGGTCGGGGCCGCCGAACACCTCACCGAGCCACATCGCCACATATCGGGGATGGCCGGGGTCCATGTGCGCGAACAGCGGCCCGATCAGCTCGTCCTTCTTGACGTGCTGGTAGAAGACCTCGGTGAGCCGCTCCAGCGCCTCCACCCCGCCCGCCCACTCGTAGAGGCTCGGCACTGCTTCGTTGTCCATGTAATCATGTAATCATCAGGTGGATCAGGTGGTCAATCCACGGCGAAGGCCCTGAAAGTTACACGCCGTTCCGGGCGACGCCGCAGGTCGCGCGACCCTCCTGAGCCGGTCGCCTTCCCGCCGCCGCTCCGCGCTCCTACGCTCTCGGCAGACCCACGATCTTCGGGAGCCGACGATGTCGAGGACGAGCGCCCTGCTGGTGGCGATGCTGACCCTGATCGGAACGGTACTCTTCCTCACCACCACGCCCGCCGGCGCCGCCGCCATCAGGATCATGCCCCTCGGCGACTCGATCACCGGCTCACCCGGCTGCTGGCGGGCCCTGCTGTGGAACAGGCTGCAGAGCACCGGCTACACCGACATCGACTTCGTCGGCACCCTGCCGCCGCAGGGCTGCTCGGTGGCGCACGACGGCGACAACGAGGGCCATGGGGGCTTCCTGGCGACCAACGTGGCCAACCAGAACCAGCTCCCCGGCTGGCTGGCGGCCACCAGGCCCGACATCGTGGTCATGCACTTCGGGACCAACGACGTGTGGAGCAACATCGCGCCCGCGACGATCCTCAGCGCGTTCACCACGCTCGTCAACCAGATGCGGGCGAGCAACCCCGCGATGAAGATCCTGGTCGCGAAGATCATTCCCATGAACCCGGCCAACTGCGCCGACTGCGGGCAGCGCGTCG
Source organism: Nonomuraea sp. CA-143628 (assembly GCF_050942315.1). Classification (NCBI taxonomy): domain Bacteria; kingdom Bacillati; phylum Actinomycetota; class Actinomycetes; order Streptosporangiales; family Streptosporangiaceae; genus Nonomuraea; species Nonomuraea sp. CA-143628. The sequence continues at coordinate 2,018,025 of NZ_CP192072.1, read as the reverse complement.
TCGCCTTCAACAACGCGATCCCCGCCTGGGCCGCCGCCACCACCACCCAGCAGTCGCCGATCGTCGTCGTGGACCAGTGGACGGGGTTCAGCACGAGCGCGGACACCTACGACGGGGTGCACCCGAACGCCTCGGGCGACCAGAAGATGTCCGACCGCTGGTACCCCGCGCTGGCGAACTTCCTGACCCCTGGCGGGAGCACGCCGACGCCCACACCGACCCCCACGCCGGGGAGCGGCTGCACGGCGACGTTCAAGAACGTCGGGCAGTGGACGGGCGGCTTCCAGGGTGAGGTTACGGTCAAGAACACCGGGGCCGCGACGACGAACGCCTGGACGGTCCGCTGGACGTTCGCCAACGGTCAGCAGATCACCCAGATCTGGGGCGGCACTCTCAGCGCGAGCGGGGCCGCCGTGAGCGTGCGGAACGTCGCCTGGAACGGCACCCTGGCCGCCGGGGCCTCGGCCACCTTCGGCTTCTTGGCCTCCTGGAACGGCACCAACACCGCGCCCGCCCCTACGTGCTCCCCCACCTGAGCACGCGCCTTCAGTGAGCGGACGCCCTGATGGCCAGGATGCTAGGGATGGGCTGCTCGCCCGGTTCGTACACCCGCTCGATGGCGAGCCCGGCGTCGATGAAGGCGTTGATCAGGTCCGCCAGCGGCACCTGGCTCATCCCGACCCGGTCCCTGATCCCGCCCTGGCGCCACCAGGACCCGCGCTGGTGCCAGCCCTTGAGGTGGTACGTGGGATGGATGATCAGCGCGCCGTCCTCGCGGTTCTCGATGTGCGGGCCGTTGAAGCACGGGTGCACCCCGTAGAACAGCAGCAGCCCGCCGGGGCGGAGCACCCGAGTCGCCTCCCCGAGCAGTCCGGGGAAGTCGCCGATGTCCGTGGACACCCAGAGCATGGTGACGGTGCCGAACACCCCTGAGGCGAACGGCAGCGTCGTCCCGTCACCCTGCAGCAGCGGCGCGGGGTCCCGGCGGCGAGCAAGACGCAACTGGTCGCCGGACCGGTCGAGCCCCACGACGGTCCTGCCGGTGGAGCGGATCGCGTCGAGGTAGCGCCCGGTGCCACAGCCCAGGTCCAGGCACGTCCCGTCGCCTGGGCCCAGGAGGTCGGTCACGTCCGCGAGGTTCGGGACGATGAGGTCGTCGTACCACTCGGCCAGGCCGTCATAGCGTGCCGTCATGATCCATTGATACCTCGGAATATGCCTGAACGGCGGGATATTAGCCGCGCGGCTGTCGTAGCCCGCGTATTCCGATGAAGGCGACAACAGCGCCGACGATGAGGACGATGGGGCCGATGATGGCCCAGAGAGTAACGCCGCTCATCACGCTGCCGCCGACGATGCCCAGCCCCTGAAGCGTCCACAGGGCGCCCATCAGGACCAGGAGAACGCCGAGGACTAGGAAGATCCAGGTTTTCACGGCATTTCTCGTTTCTGTCGTGGAGGTCGTGGAGGCGGGAGACAGCGAAACTATCGGGTTTATACCGGTCATTATGCTGCGCGAAGATCCTCGCCGCGAGCGCCCTCGACAAGGTCGTACAGACCCCCATGTTGATCTCGCGCCACCCGGGCCGGTTACCGATTCGTTATCTAACGCCCCCTTGTTGGGTCTTCGCACGCTATGTACGGTCCCTTCAACGCCACTTAACAACTTGTTCAGTCAAGCCGATCAAGAGGTTCGATGACGGAGTCGGAGACCGAATACTTAGGCGTACGCATCCGGGCCTACCGGAACATGCGCCAGATGACCGTTCGTGGACTCGCCGCCGAGGCCAAGGCGAGCGCCAGCTTCATCAGCCAGTTGGAGCGGGGGCAGACCAGCGCGAGCATCGGGATGCTGCGGCGGATCGCCGGAGCTCTCGGGATCACGGTGGCCGACCTGTTCAACGAGCAGGACGAGGTCGGACACCGGGTGCTACGCCGCGCCGAACGCCCGGAACTCCCCACCAAACCCGGCACCCGCAAGTACCTGATCTCCCAGCGCCCCCTGCAGAACCTGGAGGTGTACGCCGGAGAACTCGACCCGGGCGCCTCCACCGGGGACGAGCCGTACACCCACGGCGACTCCCAGGAGATCTTCCTCATCGTGCGCGGCCAGGTGACCCTCTGGCTCGGGCCCGCCGACTCGGCCGCCCCGCACGTCCTGGCGGCCGGCGACAGCGTGGAGTACCGCACGTCGGTGCCTCACCGCGTGGTCAATGACGGCGACGAGACAGCCGAAGTCCTCTGGACGATCAGTCCGCCCACGCCCGCTTGACCAACACCCACCCTTATCTACGGGGGTCAACCATGCCGAAACTTCCCAAACGACTGTCCGGTATGTCCGCTATAGCGGCTTCGCTCCTACTCTCCGCCGCGTGCGGTGCCGGTTCCGCGGCGCCCGCGACCGTCGATCTCGGCACCGGCCCCGCCAAGTCCGGCACCGTCAAGAAGGACGCGCTCAGCGGCCTGAACATGACGTTCGTCTCCTACGGCGGCGCGTACCAGGAGGGCCAGCAGAAGGCGGCGGTCGACCCCTTCGCCCAGGAGTCGGGCGCGAAGATCCTCCAGGACGGCCCGACCGACTACGCCAAGATCAAGGCCCAGGTCGACTCCTCGAACGTCACCTGGGACGTGATCGACGCCGACTCGATCTGGGCCGAGTCGCAGTGCGGCAAGCTGCTGCAGCCGCTGGACTACAAGATCATCGACAAGTCGAAGGTCCCCGAGGGACTCGCCGGCGAGTGCAGCGTCCCCGCGATGCAGTACGGCATGGTGCTGGCCTACAACAAGAACAAGTTCGGCGCGAACCCGCCCAAGGGCTGGAAGGACTTCTTCGACACCACGAAGTTCCCCGGCAAGCGCGGCATCTCCGGTAACCCCGGCGACTCGGCGCCCGGCCCGTTCGAGGGCGCGCTGATCGCCGACGGCGTCTCCCCGGACCAGCTCTATCCCCTGGACGCGGACCGCGCGATCAAGAAGCTCCAGACGGTCCGCTCGAACCTGGTGTTCTGGAAGACCGGCGCGGAGTCGCAGCAGCTGCTGGAGTCCGGCGAGGTCGACATGGCGATGCTCTGGAGCGGACGCGCGTACGCGGCCGTCAAGAACGGCGCCCCGTACGACGTCGCCTTCGACCAGTGGATGCCGGTCATGGACTCCCTGACGGTGCCGAAGAACGCCAAGAACCCCAAGGCGTCGATGGCGCTGATCAACTACTACCTGGGCGCGCAGCAGCAGGCCAAGCTCACCGAGCTGACCTCGTACTCGCCGATCAACACCGATGCCAAGCCCAATCTGGACCCCAAGGGGATGTCGTTCCTGACGACCAGGCCCGAAGTGGCGGACAAGGCACTCAAGATCGACTCGAAATGGTGGGCGCAACACCAGAGCGAGATGATCGAGAAGTGGTCGGCCTGGCTCGGCGGCTGATCCGAGATGGCCTCGACGCTGCAAGCCGTGTCCCTGCCGGCGACGGCGGGCAGGGACACCGGTGACCGTCGGCCGGCGCTGCTCATCCTGCCCGCGCTGATCGCGCTCGCCGTCTTCTTCCTCTACCCGCTGATCTCGATGGTGGTCAGCGCGTTCACCGATCCCACGCCCGGGCTCGGGAACTTCGCCTGGTTCTTCGGTGAGCCGCAGAACCTGAAGGTGCTCGGCCGTACGTTCACGACGGGCCTGTGGGTGACGGTGATCGCGCTGGTCGTATCGTACCCGTACGCCTACGCCATGACGCTCGCCGGGCCGCGCGCTCGGGCGGTGCTGACGCTGCTCGTGCTGGTGCCGTTCTGGACCAGCCTGATGGTGCGGACGTTCGCGTGGGTGATCCTGCTGCAGGACACCGGAGTGATCAACGGCGCGCTGCAGGCGATCGGGCTCGGGCCGTTCAGCCTGATCCGCACCCAGACGGGGGTGGTCATCGGGATGGTGCAGTTGCTGATGCCGTTCATGGTGCTGCCGCTGTACGCGGTGATGAGCGGGATCGACCGGCGGCTGCTGACCGCGGCGGGGAGCCTGGGGGCGCATCCGGTCAAGGCGTTCGTGAAGGTGTATCTGCCGCTGTCGCTGCCCGGCGTCTCGGCGGGCTGCCTGACCGTGTTCATCAGCGCGCTCGGCTTCTACGTCACGCCCGCGCTGCTCGGCTCGCCCACCGATGCGCTGATCTCGCAGCAGATCTTCACGCAGGTCAACGGGCTGCTCAAATGGGGACGCGGGGGCGCGATGGGCGTGGTGCTGCTCGGGCTGACGCTGGCGATGATCGCGTTGCTCGCGCTGACGCTGCGCCGTACCGGAAGGAAGGTGGCCGGATGACCGCTCGCCTCGGCCGCGGCGTGCTGTGGGCGTTCTGCGCGCTCGTGGGCGTGTGGCTGGTCGCGCCGGCGCTGATCGTGGTGCCGCTCAGCTTCACCTCCAAGGCGTCACTGAAGTTCCCGCCCGACGGCTACTCCTTCCGCTGGTATGAGCACTTCTTCAGCGATCCGGCCTGGGTGTCCGCCCTGCTGACCTCCGTCGAGGTCGGGCTGCTCGTCACGGTCGTGGCGACGGTGCTCGGCACGGCCGCCGCGCTCGGGCTGACCAGGGCGCGGATCCGCGGTCTGGCGCTCGCGCAGGGGTCGATGCTGGCGCCGATGATCGTGCCGGGTGTGGTGCTGGCCGTCGGGACCTACGCCGTGTTCCTGAAGCTGCAGCTCGTGGGCACGCTGGCCGGGTTCGTCATGGCGCACACCGTACTGGCGCTGCCGTTCGTGATGATCCCGGTGACCGCTTCGCTGCGCGGGTTCGACCGGCGGCTGGAGAGCGCGGCGGCCAGTCTGGGCGCCGGGCGGTGGGCCACCTTCCGCAGCGTGACGCTCCCGCTGGTCGCGCCCGGCGTCGCCTCCGGCGCGCTGTTCGCGTTCGTCACGAGCTTCGACGAGGTGGTCGTCTCGCTGTTCATCCAGAGCCCGTATCTGCAGACCTTGCCGGTCAAGATGTACGCGAGCGTCACCCGCGAGACCGACCCGACCATCGCCGCGGCGGCCACGATGATCCTCGTGCTGACCACGACCCTCGTGCTCGCCGCCACCTTCTTCGTCGCCAGGAGGTCCCGTGCCGCCGACCAGTAACGATCTCGCCGCCCGCGGAGCGGGCATCGAGCTCACCGGCCTCACCAAACGCTACGGGGACTTCGTCGCCGTGGACGACGTCTCACTGTCGATCAAGCCGGGTGAGTTCATCACGCTGCTCGGGCCGAGCGGCTCGGGCAAGACGACCACCCTGAACGTCATCGCCGGCTTCAACAAGGCGACCTCGGGCGAGCTGACCGTGGACGGCACCGCCATCGCGGCCACCCCGCCGCACAAGCGGGACATGGGCATGGTCTTCCAGCACTACGCCCTGTTCCCGCACATGACGGTCGCCGAGAACATCGCCTTCCCCCTCAAACAACGCAAGATCCCCAAGGAGCGCAGGACCGAGCTGGTCCAGGCGGCGCTGGCCACCGTCCACCTCGGCGAGTACGGCCACCGCTACCCGCGCGAGCTGTCCGGCGGGCAGCAGCAGCGGGTCGCGGTGGCCCGGGCGATCGTCTACAGCCCGCGCGTCCTTCTGATGGACGAACCCCTCGGCGCGCTCGACAAGAAGCTGCGCGACTGGCTCCAGCTGGAGATCAAGCGCATCCACGGCGAGCTCGGCATCACCTTCGTCTACGTCACCCACGACCAGGACGAGGCGCTGGTGCTGTCGGACCGCATCGCGGTCTTCAACAAGGGCCGCATCGAGCAGCTGGGCCCGGCCGACGAGCTCTACGAGCGGCCCGCGACGCTGTTCGTGGCCCGCTTCCTGGGCGAGTCGACGATCCTGCGCGGCGACGTCTCGGCTGACGGCATCGGCGTCTGCGCCCGGCTGATGCGGGCCCCCGGTTCGCTGCCCGACGGGCCGGGCGCGCTCGTCGTACGTCCGGAACGCCTGACCGTACGCCAGGTGGACCACTCCCCCGACACCGGCTGGAACGCGCTGCCCGCCACCGTCACCGGCGAGATCTACCTCGGCTCCAGCCGCAAACTGGAGCTGAGACTGCCGGACGGCTCCCCCGCGCTGGTCCGTGAGCAGGCGGGCAGCCTCAGCGACGCCCGTCGCGGTGACGAGGTCACGCTCACCTGGCGCGTGTCCGACTCCGTACTCCTGGCCGACGAAAGTGATGTGGAGGCAGTGCTCACGTGAAAGGCATCCCGCTGACCGAGGACTTCGCCAACGGCGGCGTCTCCTTCTGGTACCGGCAGATCGGCGTGCCGGACCGCCGGGCGGCGCTGCCCGGGTCCCGCTCGTACGACGTGGTGATCGTCGGTGGTGGCTACACCGGCCTGTGGACCGCGTACTACCTCAAGAAGGCCCAGCCCGACCTGCGGATCGCGATCCTGGAGCGGGAGTTCGCCGGGTTCGGCGCGTCCGGACGCAACGGCGGCTGGCTGTCGGCGGAGTTCGCCGGCTCGCGCAAGCGGTACGCCAAGGCCCGGGGCCGCCAGGCGATGATCGACCTGCAGCACGCCATGTTCCGGTCGGTCGACGAGGTCATCGAGGTGACCCGCCAGGAGGGCATCGAGGCCGACATCCACAAGGGCGGCCTGGTGCACGTCGCTACCAACCCCGCCCAGCGCCGGCGCCTGCGCGAGGAGCTGTCCTCGCTGCGCACCTGGGGGTACGGGGAGGACGACCTCAGGGTGATGTCCCGGGACGAGCAGCAGGAACGCCTGCAGGTGGCGGGGACCCTGGAGGCCACGTACTCGCCGCACTGCGCCCGCATCCAGCCCGCCAAGCTGGCCGTCGGACTCGCCTCGACGGTCGCCGCGCTGGGCGTGGACATCTTCGAGAACACCACGGTGACCGAGATCCGCCCCCGCCAGGGCGGGATGGCGTCGGCGGTGACCTCGCGCGGCGTCGTCTCGGCCGAGTACGTCATCCGCGCCACCGAGGGCTTCACCGCCAGCCTCGCCGGGCAGCACCGGCAGTGGCTGCCGATGAACAGCTCCATGATCGTCACCGAGCCGCTGCCCGCCGAGGTGTGGAAGCACATCGGCTGGTCGGGCAACGAGCTGCTCGGTGACGAGGCGCACGCCTACATCTACGCCCAGCGCACCGCGGACGACCGGATCGCGATCGGCGGGCGCGGCGTGCCGTACCGGTACGGATCGCGCACCGACTCCCGAGGCGCCACCCAGGCGCAGACGGTGGCGCTGCTGTGGCGGATGCTGGTCAAGCTGTTCCCCGCCGCGGCCGACGCCCGCGTCCAGCACTCGTGGTGCGGCGTGCTCGGCGTGCCGCGCGACTGGTGCTCCACGGTGCACCTCGACCACACGACCGGCCTCGGCTGGGCGGGCGGTTACGTGGGCAGCGGCGTCACCACCACGAACCTGGCCGGCCGTACGCTGCGCGACCTGGTGCTGCGCCGCGACACCGAGCTGACGGCACTGCCCTGGGTGGGCCGCCAGGTCAGGCAGTGGGAGCCGGAGCCGCTGCGATGGACGGGGGTGCAGCTCATCTACGCGCTCTTCAGGGCGGCGGACCGGCACGAGAACGACCGCGGCACCACGACCTCGGCCTACGCCCGCATCGCCAACCTCATCTCAGGCCGCTGACCTACGTTAGGACGACCCTTGACCCCGCTCTCCCACCTGGCGCACGCCCCGTCGATCTCCCTGCCCGCCGCCGAACCCAAGCCGACCAGCCTGACCGGCCAGTCGGAGTCCACGCTGGAGGTGTGGGCCGACTCGCACGCCGAAACGGGTATCTGGGAGTGCGAACCCGGCTCGTTCACCGCGGTCAGGGACGGCTTTCACGAGATCTGCCAGATCCTGGCGGGGCGGGCGACGCTGACCGGTGAGGACGGCCGGGTCATCGAGCTCGGGCCCGGCTCGACGGTCGTGCTGCCGGACGGCTGGCGGGGCACCTGGGATGTGCACGAGACGATCCGCAAGACGTACGTGACGGTCCGGACCGGCCGTCAGTCGACCGGTGTGGCCTGACCTGACCGGTGTGGCCTGACCTGATCAGAGCCGCTCGCGCAAGCGCACGTACTCGCGGCCGGCCTCGGTGATCGCGACGTACCGCTTGAGGTCGAACTCCTCGTAGGTGTGCCCGTAGTCCTGCGGAATCGCGTTCAGCCCTCGCGGGTCGACCGGCTCGACGAACCCCATGGCGTCGAGCCGTTCGAGCTCCATCTGCAGCTTCCTGTCCTGCCGGAACTGCGCGGGCACGGGCCCCTCCGCCGCGAGCCGCCGCAGATGGCCCCACTCGTACTTGGTCACCAGCCCACTCAACGCCACCTGCAGCGCCCGCAGCTCGGACTCCAGCACGCGCTGCTTGGCCTCGGCCCTGTCCAGCCTGGCGCTGACGCCGCCGGCTCCGATCGAGAAGTCGGTGATGGAGTACGACGAGGCCGTGAAGCAGACCCCGACCAGCAGCCCGGCCGCCAGCACCAGCTCGTGCACTTCGAACCGGTGCGCCATCAGGCCGAACGGGATCGCCACGAGATAGGCCAGGTAGGCGATCGTCAGCAGCACCGCGAGGCCCGCACTTATGCGCCGCATCATCATGCCTCGAGTGTGTAACCCTTGGTCCACCGATGGAAGACGGGTTGGTGACCCACCTAGGGGTGCCGCGCCCACCCGCCGCACCGCCGCGATCAGCTGATTGATGGTGTCCTGGGTGGCCACCGCGTCGTCCAGCACCCGCCGTCCCCGTCCCCGCAGCGCCCCGCCGGTCTCGGGGTCGGAGTGGTGCAGCAACGCCTGCCGGACCGTCACACACGCCAGTACCTGCGGCGGAACACTCGGCCGTTCCCGGCGAGACCCTCACCGGCACCTACCACGGGCGCAATCCCGAGAAGCTGTCGCACGTGGCGCGGGAGATCGCGGTGAGCCGCTGATCCACCGCACGCCGCCGACGGCAGTCACGCGTCGCGTTTGCGCAGGAGTAGCCCGCCGCTCGCCATCGCCGCCGTAGCCCAAGCCGCCAGTACGCCCAAGCCTGCCCAGGGGGTGAGGGGCAGGCTGGTGAGGTTGGTGGTGGCCTGGATGGCGAGGCCTGCGTTCATCGGGGAGATCTGCCAGAGCAGCCGCTGCCAGTCCTCGTCGGCGACCATGAGGATGAGCCCCGGGAAGAGGTACAGCAGGCCGAGCACGATCCCGATGGCGGTCGCGGAGTCTCGTACGGCGGTCGCCACCCCCAGGCTGAGCAGGGCGATCAGCGCCAGGTAGAGGACCGAGCCCACGGCGGCACGCAGCATGGGGCCGCTGGTGAGGCTGAGCAGTTCGGGGGTGAAGCCGTTGCCCAGCAGGACGCGCCGCGCGGCCAGCGCGGAGGCGATCACGGCGACGCTCCCGGCAGCCAGGGTCAGGCCGGTCAGGACGATCGCCTTGGCGGCCAGGACAGCGGTCCTGCGGGGCATGGCCGTCAGGGTCACGCGGACCATGCCGGTGCTGTACTCGGCGGTGATCGCCAGGACGGCCAGGATGGCGACGACCGCCTGGCTCACCTGTACGCCGAAGAGGCTGATCTCGGCGGGGTCGTAGCCGCAGCCTGCTGAGGCGCACGACACGACGGCGGAGGCCGTGACGCTGACGGCCACGGTCAGCGCGACGATCGTGAGGAGCAGCCAGCCGGTGCCCGCCAGCGTGCGGAGTTTTGTCCACTCCGCATGCAGATGACTCCTCATGCGGGGGCGAGTCATGCGTCCTTCCGGCGGAGTTGGGCGGCGGCCAGGCCGAGGGCGAGCGCGGCGTACCCTGCCAGGACGGTCAGGCCCGCCCACGGCGGCAGCGGGTAGAACCCGGCGATCGGCGAGTAGTGCCCGAGCACCTGCGGATACTCCGGAATGCTCTGCTGGACGGCGAACCCGGCGGCCGGGGTGACGCGCAGCAGCCATCGCCCCACGCCGTCGGGCAGTACCGAGGTCGTCGCCAGGACGTTCGGGACCACGATCACCACGATGGCGACGATGACCGCCGCGACGCTGCGCCGCAGCAGCGCGCCGAGGGCGAGGGCGAGCACGGCGGCCAGCGTGAACAGCACCGCCAGCCCGACCACGATCCGCACCTGGGTGAGAAGGGACACCGGGAGGAGCTGGTTGCCGTTGGCCCGCAGGATCCAGGCGCCGACGACGTACGTGATCGCGACGGCGGGGAGGGCGGCGGCGAAGGTGACCAGGCCGAGCGCCAGGGCCTTGGCCGCCAGCATCCGGCCGCGGCGCGGACTCGCCAGCAGGCTGGTACGGATCAGGCCGCGCCGGTACTCGGCGGTGACGAACATGACCGACACCACGATCACCACGACCAGCCCGGTCAGCGCGGCGCCGAGGGGACGTTCGGCGGTCGGGCCTTCGATGAGGGGCGCGACGTCCCCGACACCGGTCACGGAGAACCTGTCGCCGGTGTGACTGGCGCGGCCCGGGTGGTGGGGCTTTCCGCTGGGTTCGAGCTGGACGCCGATGTCCTCGTCGCGCCACGAGCCGGAGACCTTGCCCTCCAGCTTGACCTGGTCGAACTCGCCGGTGGCCTCGGCGAAGCGGACGGCCGCGACGGAGCCGCCGAGGTCCGCCCGCGTGACGGTCAGATCGCCAGGGGAGGTCGCGAACAGCCCGATCTCGGCAGTCGCGGGCAGCCCGGCCAAAGTGGTGGTGCCGACGCGGGTCCAGGTGACGCCGTCGGCGGACTCGTACCCGGTGAGGGTGCTTCCAGCGCGGGTCAGCCGCAGCCAGCGCGGCGACTGCGGCGACACACCGCCCGGCCGCCCGGCCACGTCGTGGGTGAAGTCGTACTGCATCCGCACCCCGTGCTCGGCGGTCATCATCACGGCGGCGTACGTCGTGCCCTGCCCAGTGCCCTTTTTGATCATGATCCCGGCCTTGGCCCACGGGGTGAGACCAGAGACCTCGTTCCGTACCCCTGTGGTGACGTCGGGCTTGCGGATCCGGCCGGACATGGAGGTGAGGCGGACGGTGATGCCGCCGTCCCCGGCCAGCGGCCGGTGCACGAAGAAGAACTTGTCCCACACCGCCACGCCGTCCGGCCCGGCCGGCGGCGGCGGGCAGGCGGTCTCGACGGGACCGGCGCCGCACGAGGAGTGGTTGCCGGACGCGGACAGCAGCCCGAGCAGCACGGTGACCAGGGCCGCCACCGTCATGGCGAGCACCCAGCCGCGTACCGTCCTGAACTTGGTCCACTCGGCCCGCAGCATCCGCCCGAAACCGTCACGCCCAGGACGCGTGAGGGTGATCATCGGGCCGCTCCCCTGTACTCGACCGCGTCCCTGGTGAGGTCCATGTACGCCTCCTCCAGCGTCGCCCGATGCGTCGCCACCTCGGAGAACGGCACCGCGTGCGCGTTGAGCAGGCTCACGACGCGCTCGGCCGGCAGGCCCATGACGACGAGCGTGTCGCCGTCGGCGGCGGTCGTGGTGGCGCCCGCGTGGCCCAGCACCGACGTAGCCTCGGATCGGGCCGCCGTACGCAGGGTGACGCGGCCGCGGGAGGCGGTCGTGAGGAGGTCGGCCACGCTGGTGTCGGCGATGACGCGGCCCTTGCCCACCACCACGAGATGGCCGGCGGTGTCCTCAAGCTCGCTCATCAGGTGGCTGGACACCAGCACGGCACGCCCCTCACCGGCCAGCGACCGCAGGAACCCGCGCATCCACACGATGCCCTCGGGATCGAGGCCGTTGACCGGTTCGTCCAGCATGAGGACCGGCGGGTCGCCCAGCAGCGCGGCGGCGATGCCGAGCCGCTGCCGCATGCCCAGGGAGAAGCCGCCCGCCCTGCGCCGGGCCGCGGACTGGAGGCCGACCTGTTCGAGCACCTCGTCGACCCGCTTGGCGCCGAGTCCCTGGGAGTGGGCCAGCCACAGCAGATGGTTGCGCGCCGTACGGCTCGGCTGCAGCGCGGAGGCGTCCAGCAGCGCGCCGACGTGGCTGAGCGGTGTGCGCAGGCTCGCGTACGGCCGGCCGCCGATCAGCGCGGTGCCCTCGTCGGCCGCGTCCAGGCCGAGTATCACCCGCATCGTGGTGGACTTGCCCGACCCGTTGGGCCCGACGAAACCGGTGACCTGCCCCGGCAGCACGGTGAACGACATGCCGTCCAGCGCCATGGTCGGCCCGAACCGCTTGCGCAGCCCGGCGACTTCGATGGTTGCTCGCATACGGACAAGTTGTACGGACGCGCCCCTAACACCGGCCGAACGGAGGCTGTCACATCGCTGTTAGGGGCGGCACGGCATCCTCGAACCCATGAGAACCCCGGCGCACACCGTACGGCTGCGTTTCACCCTGCTGTACTGTGCCATGTTCCTGCTGTCGGGCGTAGGGCTGCTGGCGGCACCCACCTACTCCGGAAATCGACAACCATGAAGCCAGAGCTGTGACACCTGTGCGCAGGAGGCATCCGGCATGCTTGACCCATGGGGAACGAACGACGGCTTGGAGCTGAAGACCTTTTGTCATTACAGGAGGCTGGGCGTGTACTCCGCGCCCAAGGGTGGTCGACGAATTTCTCCTTCCGCAGCATGCTGGCCCAATGGGAATGGCTCGTCTCCGAGATTGAGCGCGGCTACGACGAGCCCGTGTATGAATACCTGAACGACCTGTCCTGCCGCGATTGGCTGGCCCAGGTCAGGCCCTTGATTACAGAGCCGGCTCGGATGATGTTGGACCACGAGCTCCTGCCGCTGGACGCGCGCTTTCGAGCCGCCACACTGGACGACGGCGGCGAAGCGCTCTCTCGTGTTGGCAGAGCTGAACGACCCGATGGCTGGTGGTGGAAGCGAGTGCCGCAACGGCTCGCCGAGGATCTGGCAGCGCCGTGGCGGAGCCGTCCGGCAACTGACGCACGGGCTGGCCGACCATCGGCGAGTTCCTCGTCATTTTGGTGATTCTCACGCTGATTTGGGCGACGGGCTCATGGCTGGCCGAGAAGTATGACTGGGCTGACCACGTTCCAAGCGCCTCTCGGTTATCTCCTGGGCACCTTGGCAGGTGGCGCGATGAGCACTTTCGTGCTGTTCTCCCTGCCCATGGTCCTGTGGAGATTGGGGAGGTCCATCCCCCGTCGTGCATACATCCGCCTGAGCGCTGGACTCCTCCTCTGCGGACTCGCCACCTTGATCTTCGTCCTCTGGGTGCTCGGCGAAGCCGGCCCGGTCGAGACCTGGCCTCGGTGGCTCTTGAGCGGGGTTGTGATCGAGTTGACGTTTTGCGGCCTGGCGGGTCTCGGACACTGTGCATTCCTTGCCCGACGGGGTGCGGGTCCTAGAGATCGACGTCGGGACGAATAGTCATGATGATCGACTCAGGTCAACAGGTGGCTGCTCACTCTCGCGAAGCGCCAGCCGTGAGGGTTGCGCGCCGAAGGCGCGCCTGAGTAAGGCGGTTCGAGCGAAGCGAGGCCCTCCAGGGGTCGGGACTCGGCCCGGCTGGAAGCCGGCGTCAGAGCCCCGAGCGCGAAGCGCCCCAGACGAAGCCCTTTGCGCACCGCCTCGAGAAACACAGTCCGAGCGAAGCGAGGCCCATTGTGACTGGGCGCGCGAAAAAGCCCTCCAGGATAAACCTGGAGGGCTTTTTCGACTTGGTAGCGGGGGCAGGATTTGAACCTGCGACCTCTGGGTTATGAGCCCAGCGAGCTACCGAACTGCTCCACCCCGCGTCGGTGTGTGTCTAAAGACTATAGGTGGCACGGGGTGGAAGCAAATCGAAGAGCCTACGTACCGCCCGTCGGCGTGGGGGTTGCGGTGAGGGTTGCGGTGGACGTCGGGGTGGCGGAGGTCGACGGTGACACCGTGGGTGACGCCGACGGAGAAGCCGTAGGTGCCGGCGTCGGGGTGGTGGCGGTGGACGGCAGAGCACCCGCCGCCTCCAGTGCCTTCAGCGCCGCTTCCAGCCGCTTCTGGGCCTTGCCGTACTCGTCCCAGTTGGGCGGGCTTGACTGCAGGGCCTTCTGAGCGTCGTTGTAGGCGCTCTGCGCACTGTCGATCGCCGACTTCAGAGCAGTGGTGTTCTGGTTGGGTTTGGCCTGCTCGTTGTTGGGCGTCGTCTGCTGCTGCTCTCCGCCGAAGACCTGTTTCAGCGCGTCATCGAGGGTGCGGGCGACACCGATCTTGCTGCCGAACGACACCAGTACGCGCTGCAGGATCGGATAGGGCTCCTGGCCCCCACCGGCGGCGACCTGGATGTACACCGGCTCGATGTACACCAACCCCCCGGCATAGGGCAGAGTCAGCAGATTTCCGTATCTGACCGACGAGGCGCCCACGCCCAGCAGGTTGAGTTCGCCGGCGAATCGGCTCTGGAAGGCGTTCTGTGCCTGTCCGGGGCCGGGAATGGGGGTGTTGGATGGCATGCGCAGGATGCGCAGCTTGCCGTAGTCAGGGCCGGCCACCGAGTCGACCGCCATGAAGGCCGCCAGGTTGGGCCCCGATTTCGGGACGAACGTCGTCGTCAGCGAGAACGTCGGCGCCGGGCTCTGGTCGGGCATCGTGGTGGTCACGTAGTAGGGCGGCTGCTTGGTGTTGGTGTCGCCCTGTGACGGGTCGCTCGGGACGTTCCAGAAGTCCTGGCCGCTGTAGAAGGCGGCGGGGGTGGTGATGTGATAGCGCGACAGGATGTAGCGCTGCACCTTGAAGAGGTCTTCCGGGTAGCGGACGTGGGCCTTGAGGTCGGCGCTCATCTTCGCCTCCGGCTGGATGATGCCGGGGAATGCCTTGCTCCAGGTCTTGAGCACCGGGTCCTTGTCGTCCCAGGCGTACAGCGTGACCGTGCCGTCGTAGGCGTCGACGGTGGCCTTGACCGAGTTGCGGATGTAGTTGACCTTGTCCTGCGGCTGCTGGGCGACCACGCGGCGGTCGGTGTTGCGGTCGCGGGTCATGTCGCCCAGGCTCTCGCTCTGCGCGTAGGGGTATTCGTTGGAGGTCGTGTAACCGTCGATGATCCAGGTGATCCGCCCGTCGACGATCGACGGGTAGGGGTTGCCGTCCAGGGTCAGGAACGGCGCGACCTTCTGGACCCGTTCGCGCGGGTTGCGCACGTAAAGGATCTTGGAGTTGTCGTTGACGTCACCCGAGAGCAGGATGTTCTTCTCGCCGTACTTGGCCGCGTAGACCAGCCGGTTGAGGAACGAGCCGACCGGGACACCGCTCTTGCCGGTGTAGGTGGTGTTCTTCTGCTCGGTGCCGCCCGTTTCCGGGTAGTCGAGCTCCTGCGGGTTGTTGGGGTTGCCGCCCGCGATGACGTATTCGTTGGACCCCGGGCTCTCACCGAAGTAGACCCGCGGCTCCTTCAGCTTGGTCGAGTTGACCAGCGGGCCGACGACCGGCATGTCCTTGGCGTCGTAGTCGGGCAGGCCACCGGGGTCGGTGACCTCGTTGCCGGGCGCCGCCACGATGCCGTAGCCGTGGGTGTAGACGAGGGCGTTGTTGATCCAGTTGTTCTGGCCCTCGGGTGCCCCGAGCAGCTCGCGTACGCCGACGACGTGGTCGACCTGCTTGCCGCTGGCATCGGGATAGCGGTCGACGTCGAGCTGGGCGGAGAAGCCGTAGAAGCCGCGGATGCGCTGGGTCTGCTCATAGGTCGCGGAGACCAGCGCGGGGTCGAGCAGCCGGACGCCGGACACAGAGGCGTCGCCGCCGGTCTGGACCTTGGTCGGGTCTGCCTCCGCCGTGTAAGGCAGGATCTCCGTCTTGTCGACGTTGTACGACGCCCGCGTGGCGTCGATGTTGCGCTGGATGAACGCCGACTCCTTGAGCTGCTGGTTGGGCTTGACCTGGAACTGCTCGACCAGCGCCGGGTAGACGCCGCCGATCAGGATGGCCGAGAGCACGAGCAGGCCGAAGGAGACGCCGGGCAGCATGCCACCGGGGCGGATGACTCCAGCGAAGAACAGACCGGCGCAGATCAGCGCGATGATGGCCAGGATGGTCTTGGCCGGGAGCACCGCGTTGACGTCGGTGTAGGAGGCTCCGTGGACGAAGCCGCGGTCGGAGAAGACGAGCCCGAAGCGGTCGATCCAGTAGGCGACGGCCTTGAGCAGCACGAACACACCGAGCAGCACCGACAGGTGGGCACGCGCCGCGCGGGAGGCGTGCACGCCGGGCGACTGCAGCCGGAAGCCTCCGTAGAGGTAGTGCGTGATCCCCGCCAGGATGATCGAGATGATCACGGCGGTGAACAGGAAGTTGAGGATCATCCGGATGAACGGATAGTCGAACATGAAGAACGACACGTCCATCTGGAACAGGGGATCCTTCGTGCCGAAGGGCACCCCGTTGATGAACTGCAGCCAGGTCTGCCACTCCCCGGCGAACGACGAGCCCGCGAAGAGCGCGAGCAGGCCCATGCCGACGATGAAGATCAGCTTGCGGTGGGGGTCGAGCGCCATCCGATAGCGGTCGGCGCCGCTACCGCCACCGAACATGGCCGGGCCGAACATCGGCCGCATCCGGAAGGCCAGCAGCATGTTGCCGCCGGCGATGCCGACCATGAGCACCGCTCCGACCAGGAACAGCACGATCTCGGTCAGCAGCACCC
Source organism: Nonomuraea sp. CA-143628 (assembly GCF_050942315.1). Classification (NCBI taxonomy): domain Bacteria; kingdom Bacillati; phylum Actinomycetota; class Actinomycetes; order Streptosporangiales; family Streptosporangiaceae; genus Nonomuraea; species Nonomuraea sp. CA-143628. The sequence continues at coordinate 2,001,492 of NZ_CP192072.1, read as the reverse complement.
CGGAAAAGACCGAGGTGTAGTCGACTCCAGGGTCGACCGTGTCGAACCACAAATAATCGGTATAAATACCGGAAAATAGGAAAAACAGCGCCACAATCGCCACGAGCGCGATCGCAACTGGAAGAAGCAGTCGCGGTCGGCGGGGCAAACGCATTGCCCTGCCGCCGGCTCCTGGGGTCCGGAAGCTCAAGGCCAACCCCTCGTCGTGATGAACAAACGGTCCGTGTCTGGCAACCTACACCGCTGTGCCAGCCGTACGGCTAACGGATGGCATTCGCCAGAAGTTTCATCCAGCAGCGCAAGCGGGCACATCGCCCTTGCCGGTGCGCAGTGCCTCAAGGGCGCCCACCGCGGCGTGCAGCGTCTCGGCCTTCACCAGGCGGAGCCCGTCGGGGACGGCCTTCATGGCCTCGGCGCAGTTGTCCGGCGGGGTGAGGAACACGGTCGCGCCGGACTTGCGGGCGCCGACCATCTTCTGGGCGATGCCGCCGATGGGTCCGACCTCGCCCGACGCCTGGATGGTGCCGGTGCCCGCGATGTCCTTGCCGCCGGTGATCTCGCCGGGGGTCAGCTTGTCGAGGATGCCGAGCGAGAACATCAGCCCGGCGCTCGGCCCGCCGACGTCACCCACGTTGATGTCGACCTTGAACGGGAACTTGTAGCTCTCCTGCATGATCACGCCCACGACGGCCTGGCCGTCTCCGTCCGCCACGGTAGGCACGCTGACCTCGCTCTTGTCCTTGCCCCTCGTGACCGTGAAAGCCACGGCGTCGCCCGGCTTGTGCGCCTTCACGGCGTCGCTGACGGTCTTGACGTTCACGACCGGCTTGCCGTCGACCTCGCTGATCTCGTCGCCCTGCTTCAGCTTGCCGTCGGCCGGCTTGCCCTTCTGTGTGGACGCGACCGAGACCTTCATACCGAAGGGGATCTTGAGCTCGGTCAGCGCGGCCGCGGTGGCGAAGTCCTGGGAGTTGGTCATCTCGACCGTGTTCTCCTCCTCGACCTCCTTGGGCGAGCGGGACTTGGGGAAGATGGTCTCCTCGGGGACGACCGCGACCGTCGGATCGACCCAGCCGCGCAACGCGGTCAGCAGATCGATCCTGCTGCTCGGCCCACCCTGGTAAGCCACCGTGACCAGGCGCAGCGCGCCCTTCGTAGGAAAGGTCTGATGCCCGGTGATCGTGATCACGGGCTTCTTGTCGACCTCGCCGATGGTGTTCTCGGTCGGCCCAGGACTCAGTACGACGTACGGCACGGGCAGGAAAGCCCCTGCGACACCGAGCGCTAGCACGAGGAAACCCGCAACCAGCAGGGTCAAGGCGCGTCGCGACATGAAGACGAGCTTATTGGCAGGCGCCGACCCACTCGGCCGACCCGTCGGCGAAGATTTGGTGTTTCCAGATCGGTACCTGGGACTTGAGGTCGTCGATCAGCCTGCGTGACGCCTCGAAAGCCTCACCCCGGTGCGGGCAGGCGACCGCGACGATCACGGCGATGTCGCCGAGCTCCAGATCGCCGACCCGGTGCACGGCGGCCAGGGCGGTGACCGGGAAATCGGCGGCCACCTTCTCCGCCACCTGCCGCAGCGAGTCGAGGGCCGAGGGGTGCGCCGAGTAGGAGAGCCCGGTCACGGGCTTGCCGTGGTCCTGCTCGCGTACGGTGCCGACGAAGAGTGTGGTGCCCCCTGCCGCGTGGTCCCCCACAGCGGCCAGCACCTCGTCCACCGAGAGCGAGGTCTCGCGAATCCCGAGCAACCGGATGACGTCCACGAACAGAGCCTACATAGTCACAGGCGGCGCTTCTTGCGCACCTGACGGACGATGGCGGCGGTGCCGATGACCGCCACCGTGGCGCCCGCGGCGGTGAGCGTGGCCTCCTTGACCGGCAACCGCCTGCCGACCACGGTCGTCCTGTTCTCGCGCAGCTCCAGGAGCTGCTCGAACACGGTCTCGTTGGTCCAGGCGGGTTTCCAGCCGGCCTCACGCAGCGCCGTGCAGTCGACGACCCACGGATAGACGACGTAGTGCAGGTCCGTCGCGGGGGCCGGGGTGATGCCCAGCCGGTGCAGGCGCTGCGCCGTCCCGAAGGTGAGGCCGGCCGGCAGCTCGAAGCGCCGCAATCCGGACAGCTCCTCGACCTGCTCCTGCTCCAGCCAGCCGTCGGAGCCGACGGCGGCCACGCCCGTCACCACGCCGCGTGCGGCCAGCTCCAGCGCCGTGATCAGGTCGTCGACGTGGCAGAACTGCCAGCGCGGCGAGCAGCCCTTGACGGTGAGCAGCCTCGGCGACTCGAAATGGCGGGTGATGACCGTGTCGATGCCGGGGCCGACCACGGCCGCGGGCCTCAGCACGGTCACCTCCAGCCCGGGGTGGCTCCGCGACGATCTGCGTACGAGCGCCTCGATCTCCAGATAGTCGCCCACGACCCCCGTGTCGGGTTCGGCCGCGACCGGGGACTCCTCGGGCAGGGGCACGTCGTTCTCGGGCGCGGCGCCGTACACCATCGCGCTCGTGACCAGCACGACGCGCCGGACGCGCGCGGCGGCGCTGGCGGTGAGCACCGTTTGCGCAGCTCGGAGATTGTACGCGCGCCGCTCGGCGGGATCGGAGTCGACGGCGTAGTCACCGGCCAGGTGGACCAGGACGTCGATGTCGGAGATGCGGTTCGCCAAGAGCGGATCTCGTACGTCGATCACTCTCCACGTGGCTTCCTGGACGTCACCGCGTTCCTCGTCAATGGCCACCACCCTGCGGAAATCCGCGGAGGATACGAGCTTTGCGAGCAGCTCGCGGCCGATGCCCGAGGCGGCCCCGGTGACGGCGACGACGGGGTGGCGCGGGCGTTTCGAGGTAGGCACCAGGTCCTCACTTTGCACTGATCCGCCGTAGGACGACTAACGTGGCGGATGTGGACTCCTCCATCCTGCACGAGGTAGAGCGGTGACTGACCTGCCAGGTCGCGAAAACGACCCCAACGAGAACCCGTTCGCCATGTTCGGCAACCCTGAGCAGATGGCTCAGGCGATGCGCCAGTTCGCCGACATGCTGTCGGCGCCCCAGGGCTCCGGCCCTGTCAACTGGGACATGGCCAAGAACATCGCCCGCCACGCCGTGGTCGCCGAGAGCGATCCGAGCGTCATGGAAGGCGAGCGCCGCCAGATCGTGGAGGCGCTGCGCCTGGCCGATCTGTGGCTCAACGAGGCGACGACGCTGCCCAGCGGCGTGTCCAACCCGCAGGCGTGGAGCCGGTCCGAGTGGATCGAGAACACCGTCCCCGTGTGGCGCACGCTCTGCGAGCCGATCGCCGCGCGCATGGTCGAGACCATGGGCGGCGCGCTCGGCGGCGCGGGCCTGCCTCCAGAGGCCCAGCAGATGGCCGGGCCGCTGATGGGCATGCTCAAGCAGATGGGCGGCATGATGGTCGGCCAGCAGATCGGCCAGGCCCTCGGCTCCCTCGCCCGCGAGGTGATCGGCACCACCGACATCGGCCTGCCGCTGTCCGACACGGCCGCGCTGCTGCCCGGCGGCATCGCGTCGTTCAGCCAGGGGCTCGACAATCCCGCCGACGAGATCCGGCTCTATCTGGCGCTGCGCGAGGCCGCGCACCACCGGTTGTTCCAGCACGTGCCGTGGCTGCGGGCCAACCTGCTCGGCGCCGTCGAGGAATACGCCAGGGGCATAACGGTCGACACCTCGGCGCTCGAAGAGCAGATCCGCGGGCTCGACATCAACAATCCCGAGGCCATCCAGGAGGCGTTGAGCGGCGGCGCGCTGCTCAAGCCCGAGGAGACCGAGCGGCAGAAGGCCGCGCTGGCCCGCCTGGAGACGATGCTCGCCCTGGTCGAGGGCTGGGTGGCGACCGTGGTGGACGACGCCGCGGAGGGCAAGCTGCCGTCGGCCGTCGCGCTGGCCGAGACCGTACGCCGGCGCCGCGCGACCGGCGGTCCCGCCGAGCTGACCTTCGGCACGCTCGTCGGGCTGGAGCTGCGGCCCAGGCGGTTGCGCGAGGCGGCGGCGCTGTGGCGGGCGCTGAAGGAGGCGCGCGGCGTCGACGGGCGCGACGCGCTGTGGGGTCACCCCGACCTGCTGCCGCACGCCGAGGACCTCGACGACCCCGAGGCGTTCGTCCGCGGCGAGGCCGCCTGGGACATCTCCAAGCTGGAGGCCAAGCCCGACGAGGACGACCAGAGTTGAGCCTGCGCCAGGACGCGGTGGCCGCGCTCTCCGACTGGACCGCGCCGACGCCCGGCGAGGAGTCGCTGCGCGCCGAGTTCCTCGATCATCTGCGCACGCACGACGACGCGATGCTGCGCGAGTGCGTGCCGGGTCATCTCACGGCGACGACCGCGGTGCTGTCGCACGACGGCGCGCGGGTGCTGCTGACACTGCACCCGAAGGCGGGCATGTGGCTGCCGATGGGCGGACATTGTGAGATCTCCGACACCTCCCTCGCGGGCGTCGCGTTGCGCGAAGCGGTGGAGGAGTCGGGCATTCCCGGTCTGGAGCTGTTGCCCGGGCCGCTGGCCCTGGACAAACACCAGGTCTGGTGCCATCCCCCGCACAGCTGGCATCTCGACGTGGAGTACGCGGCCGTGGCCCCGGCGGGCGCCGAGGCGGTGATCAGCGAGGAGTCCCTCGACCTGCGCTGGTTCCCGATCGACGAGATCCCGGAGCTCTCCGACGAGGCGACGCGGCGGTTGGCCGCACGTGGCCGCGTGGCGCTGACGGCGGACTCACGCGCGCTTGGTTAGAGTCCGCGTGGGCCCTACCGTTCCCGAGGGGGATATGTGCACACCGAGAGCACAGTCGGCGGCACGATCGTCACACCCGCCCGCAAACGGCGCAGGCTCACCGGCACCACGCTGACCTGGCTGGCCCTGACGCCGTTCGCGGCCTGGGCGCTGACCAGGGTGGCGGGACTCGAACGCGGCTCGCTGGCCACCCAGCTCATGACCGCCACGCCGTACGCCGCCGCGGGCTCGCTCGTCCCGCTGCTGATCGCCGCGCTCAGCCGCAAGCGCGCCGCGACCGCGGTGGCACTGCTCACGACGACCGCTTTCGGCTTCGCCGTCCTGCCCAGGGCCCTGGGTACGGCCGACACCACGGCAGGCCGGCCGTTCCGGGTGCTCACCATCAACATGCTGTTCGGCAGGGCCGACCCGAAGACGATCCTCGACCTGGTGCGCCGCTACGAGCCTGACGTGCTGAGCACCCAGGAGCTCACACCCGACGGCGTCGAGGCGCTCGACACGGCCGGGCTGTCCGGGTTGATGCCCTACCGGGTGCTCCAGGAGCAATGGTCCGCGAGCGGCAGCGGGCTCTACTCCAAGCATCCGCTCAAGCCGATCTACAACCTGGTGCCGCCGGTCGGGCACAACATGCCCGCGGCGATGGTCTCGCTGCCCGGCGGCAAGCCGGTGGAGTTCGTGGACGTACATCCCTTTCCGCCGCTTGGCCCCCAGGTGACGCAGTGGATCGAGGCGCTGGACGGGCTCCCCCCGGCTTCGGGTGACACCGTGCGCGTCCTGGCGGGCGACTTCAACGCCACGCTCGACCACACGCCCATGCGCCGGCTGCTGTCCCGCGGCTACAAGGACGCCGCCGCCCAGGTCGGGGCGGGGCTGATCCCCACCTGGCCGGCCAACAAGCGGGTGCCGCCGATCATCACGATCGACCATGTGCTGGTGGACCAGCGCGTGGGCGTGAAGGAGGTCAGCGTGCACACCGTGCCGCGCACCGACCACCGGGCGGTGTTCGCGGAGCTCAGCGTGCCTTGAGTTCGTCTTGGGTTCGCTCTGTGTTCGCGGAGCTCAGTGTGCCTTGAGCAGTGCCCTGAGGTTGTCCCAGCCTTCCAGGCCGGGGTCTAGCCGGGTGAGGTCCTCGGGGGTGCGCAGGCGGTGCCAGCCGGGGACGGTGGCCACCATGCGGCGGCCGGGCGCCTGGGCACGCAGGGTCGTCACCGGGTCGGGGTCGTCGAGGTCGGGGTCGGCCCATCCGGGCATGGGCAGGCCGCAGGCCAGCGCCACGGCTCCGCCATCCTCGGCCGGACAGAGCGTGATCTGGGCGCGGCCCAGCTCACGGAAGAGCTTGCCGACCAGCAGGGGCGGCAGGTCGGGCGCGTCGGCGCCGATCACCACCGCCTGGTCACCGTCGAACCGGCTCATGATGGCCTTGAGCGGCTCGTCCTCGTCGATCGTGAGCACTTCGGTGCCGGGCCAGACGATCGCGTCGAGGCCCGGGACGCTGGTGATCAGGACGGGCGTGACGAGTTGGAGTCCGGCGACCATCTCGTAGGTGTCCTCGGCCATGGCCTCCAGGAACTCGTCCGGATCCATGCCCTCGGGGGCGGCTTGCGCCATGCTCTGCCGTACGAGGACCGCGGCTATGCGCGTCAACACTCCTCCGGTGCCGTGTGTGCGGCGGCGGAGAATCCTTCGAGGAACCCGCGCGCCCGCTCCGCCTTGGGATATTGTTCGACCAGCGCCCAGAACCTGGCGCCGTGGCTGGGGACGAGCAGATGTACGAGCTCGTGGATGATCACGTAGTTGATGACCCACTCAGGCAGACCCTTGAGGCGGGTCGAGATCCGGATCGTGCCGTTCTCCGGGGTGCATGATCCCCATCGATGCTGCTGATTGTCCACCCAGCGCACGCTGGCCGGCATGGCCCTGCCGTGGAGATACTTCGCCGACAGCTCTTTGGCCCGCTCCAGGAGGGCCTCGTCGGTCGGTCTTCGCCGGTTCTCCTTGGCCGCAAGCCGATCGAGCATCCGGCTCACCCATTCATCAGCGTCTTCGCCGCTCAGCCAGGCGGGCAGGAGCACGATCGTCTTGTCGCCGTCGCGGTAGGCGGAGACCGTACGCCGGCGACGAGAACTGCGACGGACCTCGACTGTCTCGGGGGGCACATATGCACGTTAGCCGAGACTGGCGAAATTCCACAGAGGGGGAGAGGTTGTTTCTGCTGGTCAGATGATTAAGACCCGGTGAATTTGGGCATGCGCCTTTCCCGATGCGAGGTCAGTCCCTCGATCATGTCGGCAGATGCCATGGTCACCGGCTGCGCGAGAGACTCCCAGCGCAGAGCGGCGTCCAGGTGTTGATGGTCCTGGTTCAGGGCGACCTTGGTGAGTCTTGTGGCAATCGGGGCGTTCTGCGCGATGGTCTGGGCGATGGCCTCTACTTCCGACATAAGGTCATTTTTCGGGAAAGATTGATTTATAAGACCTTTAGCGGCGGCTTCCGGTCCCATGACCGTGCGGCCGGTCAGCAGCATCTCCCTGCCGAGGGCGCCCGCCCTCCTCGGCAGCAGGTACGTGGCCGCCATCCCGGGATGCAGACCGAGCTTCGTGAACGGGGCCAGCAGCTTGGCGTCGTCGGCGGCATACACGAGATCGCAGGCCAGCGCCACGCACAGACCCGCCCCCACCGCCGGACCGTTGACGGCGGCGATGGTCGGCACCTCCAGCTCGGTGATGGCCAGCCAGGTGCGGTAGAAGGCGAGCATCCGGTCACGCAGCTTCGGCACCGTCTCCACCCCGCGTTCCCCCAACCAGGACAGATCTCCGCCGGAGGAGAACGCGGTGCCGGCCCCGGTGACGATCACGCAGCGGACGCCTGGGTCGACGGCCAGGGCGGCCATGGTCTCGCGCCACTCGTCGGTCATGCCGTCGGTCATGGCGTTGCGTCTGTCGGGGCGGTTGAGGGTGATCAGTACGGTTCCGTCGTCTCTGCGGTCCACCAGGAGTTCGTTCGTGGGGGTTGTGGGGTTTGTGGCGTTCATGGGCTGAGCGTAACGGCGGGGAGTTGTCCACAGGAGGTGCGACTGTTCGGCGCTCGGGGCCTTTGGTGGCGGAGAGTCGTCCGCGACGGCTCGACCGTAAGACGTGCGGGAGCCTGGTCGCGGAGAGTTGCCCGCAGACGGCCCAACCGTACGGGAGCCTGAGGACGGACAGTTATCCACAGAGGGCTCAACCGAAAGGTCCTCAGGACCCTCGTGGCAGAGAGTTATCCACAGGCGGACTCCACCATAAGGCCCGCGAGACCCTGATGACGGAGAGTTATCCACAGGTGGCTCGTAAGCCGCTCGGGATCTTGGTTCGGGGTGGCAGTCTTGCCCGCCATGAGGCCACGTGTGAAGCCCGCCCTCCGGCGGATCGTCCGCGACGAGCAGACCTTGCAACTGGGGGCGCATCCCCTACGGGCCGTCCTGGTGACGGGTTCGGTCCACCGATGGGTGTCCGGGCTCGACGGCACCCGCGATCTGGGCCAGGTGCTGCGTGACGGCGCCGCCGCCGGTCTGGCCGAGGCGGACTGCCGGGCGATGCTGGATCGACTCGCTGAGCAGGGGGTGCTGGAGGACGCGGCGGTCCCGCCCCTTCGCCTGTCTCTCGAGGAGCGTGATCGCCTGGCTCCCGACTTGGATGCCCTCGACCTGGGCGGTGGCTCGTTCACGCGGCGGCGGCGGGCGCGGGTGCGGGTCTACGGGGCCGGGCGGGTGGGGGCGCAGGTGGTGGGACTGCTGGCGGCGTGCGGGATAGGGGCGATCCGCGTCTTCGACGAAGGGCCGACCCGGCCGTGCGACCTCACGCCGGGTGGGCTGACGTGGTCGGAGCTGGGCATGAGCCGTCAGGACGGGGCGGTGGCGCTCGCCCGCCGCCTCACCTCCGGCGGCCCACTGCCGCCGGCCTCGACACTTCCGGGTCCGGCTGCTCCACGCCCGATGACTCCAGGCCCAACTGCCCGAGGAGCGGCCGCCCGAGGCACGACCGCACCGGGACCGGCGTCCCAAGGCCCCGCGCCCCGAAACCGTGCGGCTGCAGGCCCGGCCACCCGAGGCCCAGCCAGTCCAGGGCGAACCTCCCAAGACCCAACCACTCCAGGACCGACACCCCGAAACCCTACGGCTCCAAGCCCAGCCACCCGAAGCCCAGCCAGTCCAAGGCGAACCTCCCAAGACCCAACCACTCCAGGACCGACACCCCGAAACCCTGCGCCTCCAAGCCCGGCCACCCGAGGCTCGGCCGTTCAGGGACCGGCGTCGCGTTCCCGGGCGGCGTCCCGGATGCCGGACGGCGCCGCGCTTCCCGGCACGCCCTCGATGCCGTCGACCGACGCGCGGGCCGGTGGCCCTCACCTGGGTGACGGCTCCGACCGTCCCGATCTGGTGATCCTGGCCCCGGTCACCCCGCTGGACGGCGTACTGGTCAACGACTTGACCGTCCTGTCCATCCCCCACCTGCTCGTGTCCGCCTTCGAGGGCCACGGTTCCGTGGGACCGCTCGTCCTCCCCGGCGAGACCGCCTGCCTGCACTGCCTCGATCTGGCGCGCCGTGACGCCGACCCCGCGTGGCCCATCGTCACCGCGCGACTGGGCGGCTACCCACCCGGCGAGATCGCCTGCGACGCGACCCTGGCCACGCTGGTGGCGGCCGCCGCGACGGGCCACGCGCTCGCTTACATCGACGGTCGCGACCCTGTTGTGACCAACGGCACATTGGACGTCATGCCTGATTGGCAGTGGAAAACCAGGTCATGGACCCAGCATCCGCAATGTCGTTGTATGCGAAACCATCCGTATCGCCCAGAATGGTCATGTCAGTCGCAAGCGATGGGCTGACGCAGTACGGGGAACCTCGAAGGGGGGAAGCGGTGTCTCAGCCACGATGCCGCGCTTCAGTGTGAGCGATCTGCCGCGCCGCGCCGTAACGCGTTCCGCCAAGCTGGCCACTCTTCCACTCGGCTATGCCGGCCGCGCCGCCCTGGGGCTCGGCAAACGGATCGGCGGCAAGCCGGCCGAGATCGTCGCCCAGGAGATCCAGCAGCGCACCGCCGAACAGATCTTCAAGGTCCTCGGCGAGCTCAAGGGCGGGGCGATGAAGGTCGGGCAGGCGCTGTCCATCTTCGAGGCCGCCTTGCCTCAGGAGATCGTCGGGCCCTATCGCGCCACGCTCACCAAGCTGCAGGAATCGGCCCCGCCGTTGCCCGTGGCCACGGTCCACAAGGTGCTCACCGAGCAACTCGGTGACGATTGGCGCGACTACTTCGAGTCGTTCGACGACCGGCCGACCGCCGCCGCCTCGATCGGCCAGGTGCACCGGGCGGTCTGGCATGACGGCCGCGACGTGGCGGTGAAGATCCAGTATCCGGGTGCGGGCAAGGCCCTGCTCGGCGACTTCGCCCAGCTGTCGCGGCTCGGCAAGCTCTTCGGTGTGCTGATGCCCGGCCTCGACATCAAGGCGGTGCTGGCCGAGCTGCGCGAGCGCATCGCCGAGGAGCTCGACTACCTGCGCGAGGCCGAAGCCCAGCACGCCTTCGCCCTCGGCTTCATGGACGACCCCGACTTCCACGTTCCCGACGTGGTCGCCGCCAACGAGATGGTGCTGGTCACCGAGTGGATGGACGGCACTCCCCTGTCCCAGGTCATCGCCGACGGCACCAAGGAGCAGCGTGACCACGCGGGGCTGCTCTTCGTCCGCTTCCTGTTCTGCTCACCGGCCCGGGTCGGCATGCTGCACGCCGACCCACATCCCGGTAACTTCCGCATCCTCGACAACGGCAAGCTGGGCGTCCTCGACTTCGGCGCCGTCAACCGCCTGCCCGACGGCTATCCCAGGTCCTTCGGCCAGCTGACCCGCATCTTCAACCAGGGCGACATGGACAGCGTGGTCGCCGGCCTGCGCGCCGAGGGCTTCATCCGCCCTGAGATCGAGGTGGACACCGACGCCCTGCGCTCGTTCCTCTCCCCCTACGTCGAGCCGACTGCGGTCGAGGAGTTCACCTTCAGCCGCGAATGGTTTCAGGCCCAGGCGGCCAGCGTGACCGACTTCCGCCCCACCAACGTGGTCCGCCAGCTCAACCTGCCGGTCTCCTACGTGCTCATCCACCGGGTGCACGCGGCGGGCGTCGGCGTCCTCTGTCAGCTGGGCACCACGGCCCGCTTTCGAGACGAGGTGATCCGCTGGGTCCCAGGCTTCGCCGACGACCCCGACGACGAGGCGCTGCCGGTTAGCTGAGCCCGGCTGTCACAGCTCGCCGGTCAGCCGAGCCGGACTTTAACCGCTCGACAGTTGGCCGAGCCCGCATGTGGCCACTCGCCGTTCATGGCGGCGAGCGGCTGGTCGCACGTAGCCGGTCGGTGCTGAGCCTGGATGCGGCCGGTCGCCGTACACGATGGCGAGCAGTCAGCCAGACCGGGACACGGTCGTGTACCTGCCCGCCGAGCGGCGATTGGGTGAGGTCACGGCACACCAACGGGTCGGGGGCGATGTAGACGCCACAGCAGACCGGGACACGGTCGCCTACCTGCCCGCCAAGCAGCATGTACACCGGGAGCCCTGCGGCCTCCCCTGCGACGTCCCACAACGCGTGGTCGATGGCCGAGATCGCGGCCGGCCCGATCGCGCCCGGCGGGAACCGGGCCTCCTGGATCGGCCTGCGCACCACGTACTCGACTCGCCGTGGGTCGACGCCCTTGATCTGCTGAAACATGAGGGATGGACCCCCATCGACAGGCAGCCGGTCACGACCCTCTGCCGTCACGGGCCGGGGAGGCGTGCGGCTTCTCGACTAGAGAGTCGGTCATGTAACCACGGCGGTGTTTGTGGTAGCTCTTCCTGATCGCGTCTTTCGGTCGGGGTCAGGGAGAGGCTTGTGGTTCATGCGTCCCAGAGCGTGGCACCCGCCGGTGGAGTTGTCGGCGGCTGAGCAGTCCATCATCAAACGGATCAAGCGGGCCAAGCTGTTCATCTTCTTGCGGCTGTATCGGCATGAGCTGTTCGATGCGGCCTTCCAGGAGGAGCTGGCGGGCATGTACGGCGAGGTGTCCAAAGGGCATCCGCCGATCCCGCCGGCACAGCTGGCGTTGGCGACCATTCTGCAGGCTTATGCGGGGGTCTCCGATGATGAGGTGATCGAGGCGCTGGTGATGGACCGGCGCTGGCAGCTGGTGCTGGACTGCCTGGATGCCGAGCGGCCGCCGTTCGCCAAGGGCACCCTGAACGCCTTCCGGACCCGGCTGATGGAGGCGAACCTGGACCGCCGGTTGATCGAGCGCACCATCGAGATCGCACAGGTCAGCGGCGCGTTCGGGCCGCGGGCGTTACGCGGGGCGCTGGATTCGTCCCCGTTATGGGGCGCCGGGCGGGTGGAAGACACCTGGAATCTGATGGGACACGCCCTGCGCAAAGCTGTGGGTGTGATCGCGCGCCGGCAGGGGTGGGGGCTGGCGGAGGGCACCGCCCGGATCGCGGGCCAGGCCGGCGCGCCACAGCTGGCCGCCTCCAGCCTGAAGGCCGCGCTGGATGCCGACTGGGACGATCCGGCCGACCGGCAGCGGGCGCTGCAGGCGGTGCTGGACTGCCTGAACGCGGTGGAGACGTTCATCGACTCCCATCCCGAGGCTCCCGTCGCCAGCCAGGCACGCGCATGCGTCCAGATCGCCGAGCAGGTCCGCGAGCAGGACGTCACCCTGGCCGCCGACGGCGCACCGGTGCTGATCCGCGGGGTGGCCAAGGACCGGCGGATCAGCGTGGAAGACGCCGACATGCGCCATGGCCGCACGTCCCGCTCGGTGTTGTTCGATGGCTACAAACGGCACGTGCTGGCCGACCTGGACACCCACCTGGTGCACGCGGTCGGCATCACTGCGGCCAACGTGCCGGAGGCCGCCGTGACCGGCGACATCGCCGCCGACCTGGCCGCCCAGCACGCCACACTGACCGAACTGCACATCGACCGCGCCTACCTGTCCTCACATCTGGTCCGCGAGCGCGAGGCGGATCTAGCGATCTTCTGCAAGGCCTGGCGGGTCCGCGCGCCCGGCGACCGCTTCGCCAAGACCGCGTTCACCATCGACTTCTCCACCGGAGAGCTGACCTGCCCCAACCAGGTGAGCATGCCGTTGCGGCCCGGACAGACGGTGCGTTTCCCGAAGAACGTCTGCGCCGCTTGCCCGCTGCGCGAGCGCTGCACCACCAGCACAGGCGGCCGCAGCGTAAGCATCCACCCCGACGAGCAACTCCTGATCGAACTGCGCGAACGCCAGCAAACCCTCGAAGGCCGCGCCCAGTTGCGTCAGCGAGTCGGCATCGAACACGTCCTGGCACACATCGGCCGCTGGCAAGACCGCCGCGCCCGCTACAAAGGCACCCGCAAGAACCTGTTCGACCTGCGCCGCACCGCCGTGGTCCACAACCTCCACGTCATCGCCAGACAACAAGACGGCTACCACCTCGCCGCCTGATCATTACCTGACCGACTCTCTAGTGACCCAATCACGATCGGTCGAACGGCGGCCCGATCAGGGTCTGCCGAGCAGCGGGTCGGTCCCTCCCGGTTGGCGCATGCCTCTGAGCAGCGTGCCCACCCCGTCGGCGAGCACACGCGCGCCCTCCTCGCGCGAGTCCAGGAACCAACCGGGCAGCGGACTGCGCAGCGAGCAGGTGAGCTCGATGCTGACGAGGCCATGGATCGTGGTCCACACCAGGTATGCCATCCGGGTGGGCTCTTCTGAACCCGCCATGATCTCGGTGAGCAGGCTGAATGTCCGCCCGAGGGCGTCCTGCCGCAGCTCCGGCGAGGGGTCGAAGTCAGGCAGCGGCCGTTCGAACATCAACGCGAAGAGCGCCGGATCGGCCAGCGCGAACTCCCGGTATCCGTAGGCCACCGCCATGATCCGCTCGAACGGCTCCGCTTGACCGTCGAGCGAGCGCAGCAGCACCTCTTGCAGCACGTCGAACCCGTACTGATAGATCGCCGCCAGCAGCCCCGCCCGCCCGCCGAAGCACGTGTAGATGCCCATCGTGGACGTCCGCGCCTCCTCGGCCACGCGGCGGAGCGTCAGCTGCGGCGCCCCTTGCTCGCGAAGGACGCGTACGGCCGCGGCGAGCAGGTCGCCGCGCAACTCGCCGACTTCTTTCGAGGTGCTTACGTCTCTCCCCACCCTCTTACCCTAACGGGCCATAACGCTCATCATAACGAGCGTTATCAGCCATCGAGACAGGAGCTCTGACATGCGTTCATCGGCTCTCTACCGCGCCACCGCCATGGCCGGTTTCGCCTCCGCCGTGCTGCTGGTGATCAACGTTTTCCGCCGCGCGGGCCTGCTGCCGGAGACAACGCTCACCCACGCCATCGCCCCCTTCGGGGCGTTGACCGGCTTACTCGCGATCACCGGCCTCTTCCTGCTCGTTCGCGGTGCGGCCGGCACCCTCGGCCTGATCGGCTACCTGCTCAACGCCGCGGGACTGGCCGGGGCCTACGCGATCGAGTACACCTTGCACTATGTCTTCCCCTTCCTGGGCGGAACCAAGGTGAACGAACTGCTGACCGGAGGCACCGGGCAGGCGTTCCTCGCCACTTCGGTCGTACTGCTGGCGGGGGTCCTGACCTTCAGCGCGGCGGCTCTACGAGAAGGCACGCTGCCGGCCCTCGCAGTCGTGCTCTACGCGGCCGGCATGATCCCCGGGGCGCTGCGGAACATGGTCCCGCTTCCCATTTATCTGATCGGCCTGGCAGTGGCCGCGGCGGGAATCGCCTGGATGTCGGCCCGTCTCTGGTCGGCCCAGGAGGACCCGGCGCTCCTGCCCACTGGGCGGCGGATGCCCGCTTAGTTCGCCAGTGACATTCGGGACGGTCCTGGCCTCGGCAGGAGGCCGGGATCGACGGTAGGCCCAGCCCTACCAACAAAGGTAGGAATGTACGCCCTGCGCGGTGGGCGCACCCCCATCGAGATCGGCCGGCCGAGCGGCGAGGCTGACGACCGTGATCGAAGTGAATGAACTGACCATGAGATACGGGGACAAGGTCGCCGTCGACGATCTGACGTTCAGTGTGAAACCGGGACTGGTGACCGGCTTCCTCGGCCCGAACGGCGCCGGTAAGTCCACCACCATGCGCGCCGTTCTCGGCCTCGAGATGCCCAGCGCGGGCAAGGCGCTGGTGAACGGCCGCCCATACGCCTCGATCCGCCGCCCCATGAAGTCGATGGGGGCGCTGCTCGACGCCGGGGCGGTGCACGGGGGCCGCAGCGCGTACGCGCACCTGGCCTGTCTGGCGCGCAGCAACGGCATCGGCCGCACCCGCGTGAGCGCCGTCCTCGACCAGGTCGGCCTGATGGACGTCGCCGGCAAGCGGATCAGCGGTTTCTCGCTCGGCATGCGCCAGCGCCTGGGGATCGGCACCGCGCTCCTCGGGGATCCGGGGGTGCTGATGCTCGACGAGCCGCTGAACGGGCTGGACCCAGAGGGCATCCGCTGGCTGCGCGACCTGCTGCGTTCGCTGGCGGCCGAGGGCCGTACCGTGCTGGTGTCCAGTCACCTCATGAACGAGATGGCGCTCACCGCCGACCACGTCATCGTCATCGGACGGGGCCGGCTGATCGCCGACACCGCCATGAACGCCCTGGCCGGGCACTTCCAGGGCGACGTGCTGGTCCGCACGCCCCACCCGGAGCGGCTCGCCGCCATCATGCGCACGCGCGGGGCGACGGTGGTGGCTGAGGACGACGGCGCCCTGTCCGTCCGTGACCTGGACGCGGCCGAGATCGGCTTGCTGGCGCTGTCCGGAGGAATCGCACTGGCGGAGCTGTCTCCGCGCGGCGCGTCCCTGGAGGAGGCGTTCATGCGGCTCACCGAGGACAGCACGGAATACAAGGCTGGCGCCGGGGAGACCGGCCGATGATCGACGTGATCGCTTCCGAGTGGCTGAAGCTTCGCTCGCTCCGCTCGAACCTCTATCTGCTGGCCTGCTCGCTGGCGGCCGTCGTGGCCTGCGCCGGAATCGCGTTCATGATCGGCCGCGGGTTCGACAACCAGACGATGGAAGAGAGGATGGCCTTCCCCACCAACGGGGACGGCGTCGGCAACGGGATCGCGGCCGCCTACTTCGTGTTCGCCCTGCTGGGCGCCCTGGCGATCACCTCGGAGTACGGCACCGAGATGATCCAGACGAGCCTGGTGGCCGTGCCGCGCCGGCAGGTGCTCCTGCTGGCCAAGGTGCCGGGCCTGGCCGCGGTCGCGCTGGTGGCGGGTCAGGTCCTGGCGTTCGTCATGCACGCGGCCTCCATGGCGGCGCTCGGCGACCGGGCCGGCCAGTTGCTCCGCGACGGGGTGACGCTGGGCACGTCGTTGTCGGAGCCGGGCGTGCTCGCCTCGGTGGTCGTCGCCGGGCTGTCGATGGCCGCGGTCGCGCTGATCGGGCTCGGCGTCGGGGCCGCCATCCGCTCCACCCCCGGCGCGCTGGTCGCGCTGACCGTGATCATCGTGGTGCTGCCGGTGGTGGCCAAGACGCTGCCCATGCCGCTGCGCGCGCAGGCCGGCTCGTTCATGATCGAGAACCTGCCGCTCCAGATCGCGGGGGTCGGCGGTGGGCAACTGTCGCCCGCGGCCGCTGCGGGGCTGCTGGTCGCGTACGTGATCGCCGCGTTGACGGCGGGCGCCACGATGATCGCGTTGACCGGGCGCAGGATCAAGGTGCTGGCGATCGGCGCGGCCGCGGCCGTCCTGGTGTCGGCGGTGCCCGCCGCCGCGGCCGGTTCGCCGGGCTCCGGCCAGTCGACGCTGACCTGGGGGGACTGCGCGGACAAGATCCCGTCGAAGGAGATGCGCTGCGCCTCGATCAAGGTGCCCCTGGACTGGACCAAGCCGTCCGGACGCAAGATCGACCTGACCGTCGGTCTGCTCCCGACCACCGGCTTCGAACGCCGGATGGGCACGGTATTCGCGATCCCCGGCGGGCCGGGCGGCTCGGGTGTGGAGGATCTGAGCAAGTACGCGGGTAGCTTCATCGAGCTGCGCGCCCGTTTCGACGTGGTCACCGTCGAGCCCCGCAACACCGTCGACAAGGGCGTGCTGCCATTCGACTGCCTCGCCTCCGGCCCGTGGATCACCTGGCCCGACACCCCAGCCGAGTACGCCGAGCTGGGCAGACGCAACCGGGCAGCGGCAGAGCGATGCCGCGCCGCCGATCCCGAGTTCTTCGATCACATGGATTCGGCCTCCGTGGCGCGGGACATGGAGGCGATCCGCGTCGCGCTCGGAGAGGAGAAGCTGAGCTTCATCGCCAGCTCCTACGGCGGCAGACCCGGGATCGAATACTCCCGGTTGTTCCCCGGCCGGGTGCGCGCGATGGTGTTCGACGGCGCGGAGAACCCGTACGTCGACCGCGTGCAGGGCAGACTCCCTCATGAGAAGTCCTTCACCCGCTTCGCCGCCTGGTGCGAGGCGACCACCACCTGCGCGCTGCACGGCCAGGATGTCGACGAGGTCTGGCGGGCTCTGGTGGACCGGGCCGACCGCGTCCCGGTCCCGGTCAAGGGCGAATCGCCGCAGGCCGCCTACAGCGGGTTCGACATCAAGGAGGCCGCCGCCCCCAGCATCATCTCACCGGGCCCCGAGCCTGAGTACCCCCGATGGAAGCAACTCGCCGAGGCGATCAAACGGGCCGCCGGTGGTGACGCTTCAGGTTTCGCCGACTACGTCCGGCAGACCATGAAAAGCCCGAAGGTCCCCTCGCCGGTCGGGATGAACATGACACATTGCCTCGACGGCTTCGCCTACCGCGACTACGAGGAGTACCGGAAGAAG
Organism: Nonomuraea sp. CA-143628; assembly: GCF_050942315.1. Classification (NCBI taxonomy): domain Bacteria; kingdom Bacillati; phylum Actinomycetota; class Actinomycetes; order Streptosporangiales; family Streptosporangiaceae; genus Nonomuraea; species Nonomuraea sp. CA-143628. The sequence goes on along the minus strand of NZ_CP192072.1, from coordinate 1,983,909 downwards.
CGCCGCGAGGGTGAGCGCCTGCTGCCGAACATCGCCGGGACCGAGCTCTGGCACCCACTCGCCTGCGTCGGCTGGCCGACCCCCGTCACCAACCCGCCCGGGCCGCTGCTTACCAAGGGGTTGCCACCCTACCTGGGCGTCGGCGCCTGGACGGACTTCGCAGGGTCCGCGGACATCGTGCGGCGGGTGCCCGGCTCGGCCGCGGTCCAGTACCAGTGGCACGGCCACGCCCTCTACAACAGCGGAAACTCCTGCATCATCTCCCACGTCAACCGCTACCTGATCAGCCTGCGGCTCCCCGCGAAGGGCACCGTGTGCCCCAAGGCCGTCACCTGACGGACGGCCGTGCCTCCCGGACTCTTCCAGCGGCCTGCGTGGGACTTCGCCCTCTCCGTGGTAGGGCTGGGCCTACTGCCCGCGCGGCACCGAGCGGGCAGACTGCTGAGGTGAGCAGGATCCAGCGTGTCTTCCGACCCCCCGCCGGGCTGCTGCTGAACGCCGCCACGGGCCTGGCGGCGTGGCTGCTTCTCCTCCTGCTGGCGGGGTGCGCGCTGCTGGTCCCCGTAGGCGGGCTCGGCCGGCCGCTGCTGGCCCGCGTGCTCGCCATGGCCCGGGCCCTGGCCGGTTTCCAGCGCACCCGGGCGGCCCGTACGCTCGGCCACGAGATCATGGAACCGCGTCAGCAGGACCGCACCGCGCGCGACGTGGCCTGGCTGACCGTCCACGCCGTCGTCGGACCGGCCTGCCTGATCACTATCGGCATGGTCTCCTTCGGGGCGGTACTGTCCTTCGCCGGCGTGATCATTGGCCTGCCCACGGCGTCGCCGACGGGGTCCATCGGGTTACCCAGCGGGTTGATAGCGCTCACCCTGATACTGGCCATCCTGGCCTTCGCGGCGATCACGCTCGTCGCGGTCCCGCTGCTGCACACCTTGCAGGCCCGCCTGACCGAGCGGCTGCTGCGGCCCACCTCCTCCCTGGCGGGGCGGGTCAGGGAGCTGACCGAGTCCAGGGCGGCGGCCATCGACGCGCAGGCCGCCGAGGTGCGCCGGATCGAGCGCGACCTGCACGACGGCGTGCAGGCCAGGCTCATCGCGGTACGGATGAACCTTGGGCTGGCCAAGAGCACAAGCGACCCCGATCAGGTCCGCGAGCTGGTGGGAGAGGCGTGGGAATCCGTCGGGCAAGCCCTCATCGACCTGCGCGACCTGGTGCGCGGCATCCACCCGCCGGTGCTCGCCGACCGAGGGCTCGCGGGTGCGATCCAGGCCGCCGCACTGCTCTGTCCGATCCCGGTGAAGGTCGACATCGACCTGCACGCCCGTCCGGAGCCACCCGTCGAGTCGGCGGTCTACTTCGCGGCCGCCGAAGCCCTGACGAACGTGGCCAAGCACAGCGCCGCCACTCGGGCATGGGTACGGCTGCGCCACGGGGGCGGCATCCTGCGGCTGGCGGTGGGCGATGATGGACGCGGCGGCGCCGACCCGGCGGCCGGGACCGGCCTCGACGGCATCCGGCGCCGCCTGTCGGCCTTTGACGGCACTCTCGCCGTACACAGTCCGCCCGGCGGCCCGACCCGAGTCACCATGGAGTTACCGTGCGCGTTGTCATCGCCGAAGATCTAGCGCTGCTGAGAGACGGGCTGGTCCGTCTGCTGTCGGCGCACGGCTTCGAGGTGGTCGAGGCCGTCGACAACGCGCCGATGCTGCTCGACGCACTGATTCGGCACCGGCCGGACGTGGCCGTGATCGACGTACGGCTGCCGCCGACACTGACGGACGAGGGGCTGCGCGTCGCTCTCGAGGCACGCAAGAGGCAGCCGGGGTTGCCGGTTCTGATCCTTTCGCAGTATGTCGAGCAGCTCTACGCCCGCGAGCTGTTGTCCGACCATTCCGGCGGCGTGGGTTACCTGTTGAAGGATCGGATCGGTGATGTGGAGCAGTTCGTCGACTCGGTGCGCCGGGTGGCGGCGGGTGGCACCGCGATGGACAGCGAGGTGATCTCCCAGCTCCTCATCCGCCGGGAGCGGGACGAGCCGCTCGGCGACCTCACCCCGAAGGAGCGCGAGGTGCTCGCGATGATGGCCGAGGGCATGTCCAACGCCGCGATCGCCGCCCGCCTGTTCGTCACGGACAAGGCGATCGGCAAGCACACCAACAACATCTTCGCCAAGCTGGGACTGCCGCCGTGCGACGACCACAATCGCCGGGTGATGGCGGTCCTCGCCTACCTCGAAGCCGAGCCCGGCTAGTTGTTCTGTCGCGCGAGGCCGACCTCGGATACGCCACGCGAGGCCGACCTTGGATATGCAGAGCGGCCGGGCGCTGGATGCGCCCGGCCGCTCACTCACTCCGCGTGGATCAACGGAACAATTGGCTGGCTAGATCAACTGCGTGGAAAACCGCTCGATCAACTAAGAGCCCGCAACGGGAGATCCTGCGCCGGCGGCAGGATCTCCCGCATCAGACCTCCTGGCCAAGAGCCCGGCTGAGGCGCTCGTTCGCCCGCTCGACGCTGCGGCGCGCACGCTGCACGCGACGAATGCGGGCGGCGAGACGTTGCTCCTCGGCTTCGCGGTGGAGGGTTTGTATTCGGTCGTTTACCAGTTCATGGTAGAGATACGGCACCTTGAGGCTCCTCGTGGAGAACGCGGTCATCTGTCTGTCTGCTTTCTGCTCGATGGGGACGGGGGGATTGTGGGTCAGGCAGCGACCGGGTGCTTCCGCGGACGACCGCGGGGCCGCTTGCGGGGAACAACGGCTCCCCGGAGGATCAGTTCGCCGCCCCAGACGCCCCACGGCTCCTCGCGCTCGAGCGCGCGGGCCAGGCAGGCCTTCTGGATCGGGCAGCCGCCGCAGAGCGCCTTCGCGAACTCCACGTCCTCCGGCGACTCGGCGAACCACAGGTCAGGGTCGGTACGACAGGGGATCTTGGCTTCGTCGATCAGGTCCATGATCGTCATCGCCCCCATCACGTTCTCCTTTTGATCGATCTTTTTGATCTTGGTCGGGCACCTCGTGGGTGGTTGGGGATCACGGACAAACAAAGAGGCCGCGGATCCTGTCTGCGGATCCGCGGCCTGGAGGCTATTTACCGGTCAGGTTATGACCGGTACATCCCTCCAGGGATGCGGACCGCGCAGTCCACCCTTGGGGTTCTGCTGGGTCGGCAATTCACTGGCTGCTGCGACATACACGAGAGCGCTCGGCGTGGCCCCGGCACGGCGGGCATGCGCGAACACGGCGGGCTCCTGGCGACGGGCAGACTTCTGCTGCCGCAGCTTGGCCGGCCCATCGACGAGCCTCACCAGGTCACGGCATGCGGAGGCGAGCCACGGCGTGGCCGACATGTTGATGCTGATCACTGGGACTCACCTCCACTCATGAGATCGTCGGACAGGACCTGTCCGACTCGCTTGACCATGACCCTAAACCGGGAACCGAAGAACCGGCAACATATTTTCTACCTGCGATTTTGTGACTTTGTCACGCGGATCATGGCCTCCTGTACGACCGAGACGACGAGGTCACCGGACGCAGTGAACATCTCACCCCGCGCAAGCCCCCTCGCTCCCCCGGACCAGGGGGACTCATGTGCGTAGAGCAACCAGTCGTCCGCCCTGAACGGCCGGTGGAACCACATCGCGTGGTCCAGCGAGGCCCCCATGACATCGGACGCGCCCCACGCCATGCCGTGCGCGAGCAGGATCGTGTCGACCAGCGTGAAGTCGGACGCGTAGGCGGCCAGCACCACGTGCAGCAGCGGATCGTCGGGGAGATCCGCGTCGTAGCGGAACCACACGTTGGTCTCTGCACTGCGCAATTCGGGGTTGCGGTGTGCCTCCCACGTCAGGGGTGAGGCGTAGCGCGCGTCTACCGGCCGCGGCCGGGACAGCCACTCCTTGTATTCGGAGTTGTCGCCGACGATCTCCGCCATCCGCTCCTGAAAGGTCGGAAGCGTCGCGGGATCGGGTACGGCCGGCATCACGGACGCCTGATGCTCGACGCCCTCCTCGAAGACGTGGAACGACGCGGACATGGTGAAAATGGCCTTGCCATGCTGGATCGCCTGGACCCTGCGCGTGGTGAACGACCGCCCGTCACGCAACCGCTCGACGTTGTAGACGATCGGGATGGACGGGTCGCCAGGGCGGATGAAGTAGGCGTGCAGCGAGTGCACGTTCCGGTCGGAAGGCACGGTACGGCCGGCGGCGACGAGCGCCTGCGCGGCCACCTGACCGCCGAAGACGCGCTGAATACGCTCCTCCGGGCTACGGCCACGGAAGATGTCGAGCTCGATCTGCTCCAGGTCGAGCAGGTCGAGCAATTCCTTCAACGCCTCGTTCACGAATCCCCCTACCAACCACCATTAGCCCCTAAGTCTGGCGTGCCCCCACACCTCCCACCAACCCGGCACCCCTTTACCGCGGATCTCCCCCGGCGAACGGGCGGCGGTCGGTACGCCACGCAAATGGAGCAACCAGCTGAAAGGCCGCAGCGGACCACGGACACGGCCAAGGGACGCGACGTAACGGCGGCCAGCCGGGGAAGCTGGTAACCGTATCCCTGGAGGGCCCTGAGCCGCGCACGGCGGTTGGCGCCTTCCCGTGCCTGCCGTACAAAAAGGCCGTATAAAAGCTCACGCGCGGCACAGCGCGAGCACGGCATCCCCGTAGCGGTCGAGTTTGACGCGGCCGATGCCCGTAATAGACAGAAGGTCCTGCTCGGTGACCGGCGCGCGCTCAGCGATGGCCTGCAGCGTCACGTCGGTGAACACCACGTACGGCGGCAGCTTGGCCTCCTTGGCGGTGGCGGCGCGCCACGCTTTGAGCCGCTCCAGCAGCGCCTCGTCGTAATCGGCCGGGCAGGTGACGCACCGCCCCAGCTTCTGTTCCGTGGCCGCCACCAGCGTCTTGGCGCACACCCGGCAGCTGACCGTAACGGCGACCGACCGCCGCTCGCGTGAAACCGAACCCGAGCCAACACCGACGCCGACGCCGGAGCCCGCGGTGGCGGCGCGCGCGGGGCGGCCGGTGAGGCCGTCGAGGAAGCGGGACGGGCGGCGTCCCTTGCGGCCGCCGGGCGCACGTGCCAGGGCCCAGGAGATCGACAGGTGCTCACGCGCCCGCGTCACCCCCACATAGAGCAGGCGCCGCTCCTCCTCGATCTGTTCAGGCGTCTCCGCGTAGACGATGGGCAGCATCCCGTCCGTGACGCCGACCAGGAAGACCGCGTCCCACTCCAGTCCCTTGGCGGCGTGCAGGGAGGCCAGGGTCACGCCCTCCACGGGCGGGGCGTGCTGCTCGGAGGCGCGCCGCTCCAGCTCCGCGACGTAGGCGGCGAGGTCGGCGCCCTCCGCGGCCATGTCCTCGGCGAGGTCGGCCAGCGCCTTGAGGGACTCCCATTTCTCGCGCGCCTTGCCACCGCCCGGCGCCGTGGGCGTCAGGCCGACGCCCGCCAGGATGTGGTGGACCTCCGTGGCCAGCGGCTCCTCGGAGGCGGATCTGGCGGCGCCGCGCATCAGTACGACGGCGTGCCGCACTTCGGGGCGTTCGAAGAAGCGCTCGGCGCCGCGCAGGACGTAGGGGATCTCGGCCTTGGACAGGGCCTCCTCATACGCCGCCGACTGGGAGTTGACGCGGAACAGAATGGCGATCTCGCGGGACTGGACCCCCTGGTCGAGCAGCTTCCTGATCGCCCGGGCGACTCCGGCGGCCTCGGCGGGCTCGTCGTCGTAGTCGGCGAAGACCGGCCGGGGGCCGTCGGGCCGCTGGGCGACGAGTTCGAGACGGTGCGGGGAGCGGCCCTTGGCGATGACCAGGTTGGCCAGGTTCACCACCTGAGGGGTGGAACGGTAGTCGCGGACCAGCTTGATCACGGAGGCCTTCGGGTGTTCGACGGCGAAGCCCGTGAGGTAGCGCGGCGAGGCGCCGGTGAAGGAGTAGATGGTCTGGTTGGGGTCGCCGACCACGCACAGGTCGTCGCGACCGCCGAGCCAGGTATCGAGCAGGAGCTTCTGCAGCGGGTTGACGTCCTGGTACTCGTCGACGACGAAGTAGCGGTATTGCTGGCGGATCTGTGTGGCGACCTCCTGGTGCTCGGTCATCACCGCGGCGGTCAGCTCCAGGATCGTCTCGAAGTCGACCAGGTGCCGCTCGCGCCTGATCCGCTCGTACGCCTCATAGAGCCGGGCCACCTCCTCGGCGGGCACCGGCGGCGTCCTGGAGGACTTGGCGGCGGCCGCGGCGTAGTCTTCGGGGCCGACCTGGGTGACCTTGGCCCACTCGACCTCCGCCGCGATGTCCCGCAGCTCGGACCGATCCGGATTTTTCCGGATCTGGCGGCAGGCTTCGATCAGGATCGGCAGCTTGGATTCGATCACCGAGGGCGCTTCGCCACCTATGACCCGCGGCCAGAAGTAGGTGAGCTGCCGCAGCGCCGCAGCATGGAACGTCCGCGCCTGCACCCCCGGCGCCCCCAGCGCCCGCAGCCGCTGCCGGAGCTCCCCCGCCGCCCGTGTGGTGAACGTCACCGCCAGCACGCTGGGGGCGTCGACGACCCCGCTGCGTACGGCGTGAGCGATCCTGTGGGTGATCGCCCTGGTCTTACCCGTGCCCGCACCTGCGAGAACGCACACGGGACCGCGTACGGCCTCGGCCACCTCGCGCTGCTCCGGATCGAGGCCGGACAGGACATCGTCCACATTGGTCACCTGTCAATCCTCCCAGCCAGTGGCGGTGAAGGGCTCCATTCTGGCAACATGCCGCCCGTCGTCCGAATCATGACAAGATGCAAAGAACTGGTCTCTTCCCCCACAATGGGGCCCGACCAACTGCATGGGGGAAAGGGCAGGCCGTGCGAACTGCGGTGCTCGTGAGCGTTCTCGCGCTCGCTGCCGTCACGTTGACACCGATGTCGGCGCAGGCGACGAAGGACCCGACACCGAGCCCCGTGTCGACCACGTCCCCCGACCCGTACGGGCTCAGCGGTTTATCCACCGAGTCCGTCTCGTACGGCTCGCGCCGCCGCCAGGACATGGACGTGTGGTGGACCTCGGACGGTACCAAGCGACCCGGCGTCTTCCTGATCCACGGCGGCTGGTGGTCCAGCGGCGACAAGAAACAGATGACCGAGATCGCCCGTAGTTACGCTGATCTCGGCTACACGGTCTTCAACATCAACTACCGGCTCTCCGGCGAGGCGGCGTGGCCCGCGCAGCGGATCGACGCGCTGGCCTCGATCGCTCTGGCGCGCAAGCACGCCGAGCGCTGGTCGTTCGACCCGAACAACTACGTCGTGGTGGGCTTCTCGGCGGGCGGGCACATCGCCGCGGCGGTCGGCACGTACGGCGACGGGCAGCGGGGGCTCAAGGGCGTGGTCGGCCTCTCGCCGATCATCTCGCCGCTGCGCGCGTACGCCGACGGCGCGACCTCCACGGACCCGTACAAGCGCAAACTGCGCGCCTCGGCGATCAAGCTGGCCGGTGGGTGCCTGCCCAGGGGCAAGTGCTCGCGCGTCTGGGCCAGCATGGAGGTGGCCTGGCACGCCAGCCACAACGACGCGCCGGTACTGACCGTGCACTCCACGGACGAGTTCGTGCCGCCGGCGCAGAGCCAGCTGCTCAAGGAGATGCTCGGCCAGGTCGGCGTGCCCGTGACGATCTTCACCTCACCCGGCGTCGCGCACAGCGCGCCCCTCTACCGCGAGATGGGTGTGGCCGAGCGGGTGCAGGAGTGGATCGCCGATCGCATCGGCTAGGAATTACCTGGGGCGTCCAGGTTGTTGCACCGACCGCCTGCTTTACGCCTCGAAGGGATGTCCACATGGCGCTCACGGTCTACAGCACCACCTGGTGCGGTCCCTGCAAGCGACTCAAGTCGCAGCTCACCCGTGAGGGGATCAGCTTCGACGAGATCGACATCGAGCGGAACCCCGATGCCGCCGAGTTCGTGATGAGCGTCAACAACGGCAACCAAGTGGTGCCCACCGTGGTGATCGAGACGCCCGCTGGGCGGGTGGTCCGCACCAACCCGTCGGCTCGCGAGGTGAAGGCGCTTCTCGAGGCGGCCTGAGGTTTTTAACGGGCTCGGGCCCCAGCGCTGGCTGAAGCCCGAGCAAAGTGGTTAGCATGACCTTGAGGACCTGGGTGCTAGTTTCACCCAGGTCCCCTTTAGTTCAGGTGATTGTCGATCTTGTGCTCCAGGCGCACCATCTCGGCCTTGAGCTCGGATCGCACGTCCATGATGTCGCCCTTGAGCTCCACCACCGCATTGGTGATGGCGCCCGTGACCGCTTCGATGATGCGGCCCTCCGAGGCCCTGACCTTGTCGTCTATCCACACCTCCGTGGCGGCGATTTGGATGGCCAGCTTCTGCCGTTCGAGTTCCAGGATTTGCTGGATGTGGGTCTCTTGCATGGTCATGAGCATAGCCTTTCGTTACCGAAGGTGTCTTCGAATCTACGCTAAGTGACCGTCGCTTACCAGTCCCCTGAAAGCGGTCCCCCGTACCAGGTCTCGATGAGGCGCCGGGCGATCGAGACCGGTGGAGGCAGGCGGACCTCGCCCGACCGCAGGGCCTCCACCAGCTCCTCGCGGGAGAACCAGCGGGCCTCGGCGATCTCCTCCGCGTCAGGGGTGAGGGTCGTCGTGGTGGCGTGGGCGAAGAAGCCGAGCATCAGGCTGCGCGGGAACGGCCACGGCTGGCTGCCGAGATAGCGGGGGTCGACGACGGTGACGCCCACCTCCTCGGCCACCTCGCGGATCACGGCGTGCTCCAGCGACTCCCCCGGCTCCACGAACCCGGCCAGGATCGACAGCCGTCCCTCCGGCCACTGCGGGCCGCGGGCCAGCAGGCAACGGTCGTCCTCGTCGCGGACGAGCATGATCACCGCTGGGTCCACGCGTGGGAAGTGCTGGCTGGAGTCACGCGGGCAGACCCGGATGTGGCCGCCCGCCTGCACGTCCGTACGGCTGCCGCAGCGCGGGCAGAACTCGTGCGTCGAGTGCCAGGCCTCCAGCGCCACCGCGTAGACCAGCATCCCCGCGTCGCGGTCGCCCAGCAGGCCGCCCACCTGGCGCAGACCCGCGACGACCAGCTCGCCCTCGGCCGTGTCGCGCAGGCTCATCGGCATCGTGACGCGGCCGTTGACGTCGCCGGCCCGCGAGCCGGGCAGCGGCGCGGCGACCGCGAAGTAGGCGGTGCCGTCCTCGACCCCCAGCAGGTAGCGCTCGCCCGCCGGCGCCTCCGATGGCGCGTAGAGGACCGCGTGCACCTCGTCGCCGGCGCGCTTGACCAGCGTCCGGCCGTCGTCGATCACCAGCACCTTGGTCGCCGGATCCGCCCAGGCACGCTCCAGCCAACCGGCGTTCGCCCGCAGGGCGGACGACCTGTCGATGGTGCCGCGCGCGAGGAGCAGCGGTCCGATGAGTTGCTCTTCCACCCTCGTCTGCACGGGCCCCACCCTTCCCAAATCCCATGTCATCCTATGACCGCCACCGAATGTGGGGTCTTGTATCCGGGATGATCTCCCAACGGCTAGGATCAGCGAGTTAGGTTAGGCTTACCTGATTCTCCGGGGGTATCTCGCGTTGCGGCTCTACCTGACCGCGCTCAAACCCACCGATTCGGTGACCGATGGGTTCCTGCCCGCCGCCGAGGCCCTGGGCTGTCGTGTGACGATTCTCACCGACCAGCCGGAGCGGCATCCCGGTGCCGTCGAGTGCGACGTACGGGATCCGCGGGCGGTGATCGACGCGATCGAGCAGCTCGGCCGGCCGGACGCGATCTTCTCCAACTCCGACCACCTACAGGCGGAGACCGCGCTGGCGGCGGCCTATTTCGGGCTGCCCGGCAAGGACTGGCGGGCCTGCCTGGCGGCCAAGAACAAGTTCCTGATGCGCCGCCGGCTCGCCGAGGCGGGGGTCGAGCGGGTCTCGTCCGTACGGCTGGCGCCCGGCGACCCCGTGCCCGGCGACCTGCCGTACCCGCTGGTCGTCAAGCCGCGCGAGGGGGTCGCGAGCGAGGACGTGCTGCTGGTCGAGCGGGACCTGGCCGGAGCGGTGGCGAAGGTCAGGAAGCGGCGGCCCGGCGAGGCGCTGGTCGTGGAGGAATACCTGGAGGGGCCGCTGCGCACCCTGGAGACCCTTGGGGACGCCGAGGGGGTACGGGTGCTCGGCGGGTTCCGGACGACACTCGGGCCGTTGCCGCACTTCATCGAGGAGCGGCTGGACTGGACGCCGCCCGATGGAGTGCGAGAGCACGTTCTGGGCGCGTTGGCGGCGCTCGGGGTGGGGTTCGGCGCCTGCCACACCGAATACATCGTCACCCCGGCCGGGCCGCGCATCGTCGAGGTGAACTATCGGGTGATCGGCGACCACTGTGACTTCCTGCTGGCCGACGTGCTCGGGGTGCCGGTGTTCGAGTGGATCCTGCGGGTGCACCTGGGTGAGGCCGTGCCTGCCGTCCCGGATACGTCCCGTTACGGCAGCGCGGTCAGCCTGGTCGCCGATCGGTCGGGGACGATCACGGCGGCGCCGGGGGCGGAGGAGCTGGTCTCCCAAGGGGTACGACTGTGGCACCGGCCGCTTCGGGCCGTCGGTGATGTCGTCGAACAGACCCATACGAACCGCGACTATCTCGGCGTCCTCCGGGCCGTCGGTCCGGACCGGGCGCGGGTGGACGCGGCCATCGATGACTTCCGGGCTGCCAAGCCGTGGATCGTGGGATGAGCTCGCGCGACACTGCGGACCGTGGGATGACCTCGCGCGAGGCGTATTTGGCCGGGCGGGTGCTGGACGCGCTGCTGCGGGAGGACTACGGCGGGCTGTCGGCGCGGGTGGCCAGGAGCCGTGACGGCGTGGAGCTGGAGCTGGCCGGCGGGCGCCGGGTACGGCTGGTGCCCGGGCTGCTGTTCCAGGACTTCGTGGTCGGTCCCGACGAGCGGCTGGGGCTGGCGGAGGTGCTCGGCACGCTGGCCGAGGTGGCCGATCCGGCCGACGCGCCGGGGGTGGCGGCGTTCGCCGAGGAGTGCGCGCAGGCACTGGCGGCGCTGGAGCTGCACGACGTACACAGGGCCGAAGTGCTCGCCCGGCGGCCGTCCTACGAGTCGCTGGCGGCGTTCGTCGACCATCCGGTCTATCCGACCTCCCGGGCCCGGCTGGGCGTGCCCGCCGCCGCGCTGCCCGCGTACGCGCCCGAGTTCGCGCCGTCGTTCGAGCTGCGTTGGGCGGCCGTGCCGCGCCGCCTGCTGACGCCGGGCTCCACCACCGTGCCGACGCCGTTTCCGGCCCATCCGCACGCGACCCACGAGGTGCGGGCCGACGATCTGCTGTTTCCCGTTCATCCGCTCACCGTCGACGAGGTACGGAAGATCGACGGGGTGCGGCTGCTCGGCGAGCCGTGGCTGACCGTGCGGCCCACGCTGTCGATGCGGACCGTGGAGCTCGACGAGCGCACGCACCTCAAGCTGCCCCTGCCCACCAGCACCCTCGGAGCGCGCAACCGGCGGTCGATCAAGCCCGGCACCCTGCGCGACGGCGCCATGGCCGAGCTGCTGCTGCGGCGCCTGGCCGACCCCGACGTGCTGGTCGCCGACGAACAGACCTACGCGCACGCCGGGCACGAGTATCTCGCCTGGATGGTTCGGAGGCTGCCGGAGGGGCGGGTGGTGCCGGTCGCCGCGTTCAACGCCCCCGGCGTGCTCCAGGAGGTGGGCGACGTGCTGCCCGGCTATCTGCGCCTCCTGCTGCGCTGGAACGTACGGCTGTTCGTACGCTACGGCGTCGCCCTGGAGGCCCATCAGCAGAACCTGTCGCTGGTGTTCCAGGACGGGCGGATGAAACTGCTGGTCAAGGACAACGACGGGCTGCTGGCGTCCCCTTCGAGGCTCGCCGCGGCGGGTGTCGAGGTGCCCGCGTTCGCCGACGAACGGATGCTCACGGACGACCCGCACGCTCTGGCCGACGTGTTCGTGACCATCACGCTGCACCTGGCGGCGGCGGCCGTCGTGTTCGGGGCCCTGCCGCCCGACCGGGCCGCCGCCCTGCTGCGCGACACGCTGACCGAGGCGCTCGACGAGTACGGCGACGACCCCATGGCCCGGCTGCTGCGCGCCAGGACGCTCGAGGCGGCCAGGCTCACCGGCAAGTCGATGATCACCGCGGGGACTCTCGTGGCCAAGGAACGCTCCGGGGCGCGGGACATCAACAAGTTCTACGGCACCAGCGGGCCCAACTATCTGAGGAGAGCTTGAATGCACGGTCTGGTCCTCGACTCGCCGACCTCACCGGCCTCATCACCGGCCGCGCTGGCGGAGGAGGCGACGCTGGGCGCCCTGCTGCGGTGCTGTGTGCGGGAGGTGGCCGGGCCGCGCGGCCTGGTCTGGCCCGCGCCGCCGTACCTGCTGCTGAGGGTCGGGGGCACGCTGCTGCGGGTCCGTACGTACGGCGGAGCGGCGTTGCGCTTCGACGGCCGGCCTGAGCGCCTGGACCGTGGTGCCTGGCGGCCTCTGACGACCGACGAGCTGGTACGGCTGGCGGAGGCCGACCTGACCGGGCAGGCGGCGCCGGATTTCGACGGACCGGCACTTAACGGGCTGGCGTCCAATGGGTCGGCCGCCAACGGTGAGTTCGCCGGGCAGGTGGCCGCGAGCCGCGACGCGGTCGCCGCGATCCTGGCGGCCAGGGCCGTGGCCGTGGCGCCCGCCGATCCGTGGCTGGCCTCCGAGCAGGCGCTGGTCTACGGGCACCGGTTCCACCCGAGCCCCAAGTCGCGAGGTGGCGCCGACTGGCTGCGGTTCGCGCCCGAGGCGCACGCCGAGTTTCCCGTACGGCTGCTCGGCGTCCGCGCGGACGTGCTCGCCGAGGAGGGCGACGCCTCGGCCCTCGACCTGCTGGGCGAGGCGCCGTCCGGGTACCGGCTGCTGCCCGCCCACCCGTGGCAGCTGGACCTGCTGCGCCCCGCGTACGGCGCCGAGCTGATCGACCTGGGCCCCGGCCCGGTGGCCGTACCGACCTCGTCGGTGCGGACCGTCTACGCGCCCGCGGCGGAGTCGTGCCTGAAGTTCAGTCTCGATGTCCGGATCACCAACTGCGTACGCAAGAACGCCTGGTACGAGCTGGCCGGAGCGGTGGAGCTGACCTCCCGCCTGACGCCGGTGTTCGAGGCGGTCTCGGCCGCGCATCCGGGCACCCGCTGGCTGCCCGAGCCGGGCTACCGCTCCGCCGCGCTCGGCACTCGCCTGCTCGAAGGGCTCGGCGTGATCGTCCGGGCCAGCCCGTGGTCCGTGTGCTCCCCTGGGGTCACTCCGGTCCTTTCCGGGGCACTCGCGCTCGAAGCGCCGGCGGGCGATCCGCTCGCGTGGTGGACGGCCTATGTCTCGGTGGTGGCGCCGCCGGTGCTGGAGCTGTACTTCACGCATGGGGTGATCCTCGAACCGCACCTGCAGAACGTCCTCGTCGGCCTGGACCCCTCAGGGCTGCCCGTCGAGGCGGTCTTCCGCGACCTGGAGGGGACCAAGCTGGTCGCCGGCCGTCACTCGCTCGACGGCGTATCCGCGAAGGTGGCCGAGGCCCTGAGCTACGACGCCGAGCGCGGCTGGGCCCGCGTCGTCTACTGCCTGCTGGTCAACCATCTCACCGAGATCGCCGCCACGCTGGTGGGAGATGACGACGAGTTGCTGCGCGAGCTGTGGCGGATCGCCCGGGACGTGCTCGCCCGCCACGCCGGGGCGCTCGGCCGGCCGCTCCCGCTGTCCGATCTGCTGGCCGGCGCGCCGCTCCCGGCCAAGGCGAACCTGACGGTCCGCTGGTCCAGGGCCGCCGACCGGACCGCCGGATACGTCCCGATCGCGAACCCGCTCGCATGATCACGACGAGAGTCCGCGAAGCCGCCCTGCGGCTAGATGACGCGCCCGCCTACCTCTACGACCTGCCCGCGCTGCGCGACCACGCCTCGGCGGTACGGCAGGCGCTGCCCGGCGTCGAGCTGTACTACGCCGTCAAGGCCAATCCCGACACCGAGCTGCTCAAGACGCTGGCCGAGCACGTGGACGGCTTCGAGGTGTCGTCCGGCGGCGAACACGCCCACGTGTCAGCCCTCTTCCCCGGCGAACCCGACTCCCCCGGCGCGCCTGGCACGACCGGCAAGCCGCTGGCCCTCGGTGGCCCCGGCAAGACCGACGCCGAGCTGCGCCTGCCCTGCCACCGCCTGCACGTCGAGTCGCCCAACGAGCTGCGCCGCCTGCTCGCCACCGGCCGGGAGGCCGACGTCCTGCTCCGGCTCAACCCGGACCTGCCGGTCGAGGGCGCGGCGCTGACGATGAGCGGGCCGTTCGGCATGGACGAGGCGGGTGTACGCGAGTGCCTGCCGCTCTTCACCGACCGCGTACGACTGCGCGGCCTGCACACCCACCTGGCCAGCGGCCTGGACGCCCCGGAGCTCCTTCGGCTGGCCGAGACGCTGTTGGACACCGAGTACGACGAGGTCAACCTGGGTGGCGGCATGGCGGTCTCCTACGCCGCGCCGGAGTCCCGGTTCGACTGGGCGGCCTACGGCGCCGGGCTGGCGGCGCTGCGCCGGGCCGGGCAGCGGGTGCGGATCGAGCCGGGGCGGGCGCTTACCGCGTACTGCGGCTACTACGTCACCAAGGTCGTGGACGTGAAGCGGGTACGCGGGGAGGCGTACGCGATCGTGCTGGGCGGCACGCACCACCTGCGTACTCCTGTCACCAAGGGGCACGACCAGCCGTTCACGGTGCTGCCCACCGGCTCCGGTCCTGCTCTGGCGGATGAGTCGGTGACGGTGGTCGGGCAGCTGTGCACCCCGAAAGACGTTTTCGCTCGAAAAATCGGGACTTCGCTGCGAGTGGGGGACACAGTGGTGTTCGAGATGGCCGGGGCGTATGCCTGGAACATCTCCCACCACGACTTCCTGATGCACCCCAAGCCGGGCTTCCACTACCTGCGGGACTAGGCCCGTCACACGACGGTCTCGGCCCCTGTGCCGGTCTGTGGTGGCTGGTGTCCTTATGGAGGAGTACCCCCTTCGGGGGAGCGGAAGATGACGGCCCGTCGTGGCCGGGGTCCTTAGGAAGGGACCCCCTCCGGGGAAGGCGGAAGAAGACGGCCTGTCGTGGCTGAGGTCCCATGGGCGGGACACCCTCTCCGTGGGAGCGGGAGATGCCGGGCCCTAGGAGATGGGCACGGCCTCTATGAGCGCGACCAGGCCGTCGGCATCAAGCAGGTTCACTGGGCGGACGGTCTGGTTCATCCGGACATAGTGAAAAGCCGCCCCCACCCGCTCCAGCGGCACCGCCGCCAGGTGCGACCAGGCCAGCCGGTAGGCGGCCAGCTGCACCGAGGCGGCGCGGGCGGCCTTGCCGCGTGGCGGCGCGCCGGTCTTCCAGTCGACGACCTCGTAACGGCCGTCGGGCAGCTCGAAGACGGCGTCCATCCGGCCGCGCACCAACCGGTCGGCGATCATGGTCTCGAACGGCACCTCCAGGTCGAGCGGCCGGCGGCCGGCCCATTCGCTCTCCTCGAAGCGTTCCTGCAGCTCTGCCAGCCGTACGTCGGCCTCTTCCGGCTCGTCCACCAGGTCCAGGTCGAAGTCGTCGAGCAGACGCTGCTGGTCCCAGCGCGTCTCCAGCCACTTGTGGAACGACGTGCCGCGACGGGCCAGCGGCGCGGGCTTGACCGGGACGGGACGGCGGATCCTGCGGGCCAGCTCGCGGGCGTCCTCCGCCAGCGTGACCAGCGACGACACGGTCAGCTTCGAGGGCAGCTCGACGGTGGTGGAGCCGCGCCGCCGGTGCAGCTCGCGCTCGCGCAGCAGCAGGTCGGTGTCACGCTCCCAGGCGCGGACGCGTTCCTCCTCGAAGGCGCGCAGCGGCTCGTCCTCGGCGGGGGCGAGGCTGCCCGTCAGCGCGTCCTCGACCAGCCGCGCCCCGTCCAGCACCGACTCGTAGCGCAGGCCCTCCGGCGTGACCGGCCACACGGCCTCGGCGGGCTCGGCCAGCAGCGGGTTGGTCGTACCGGCCGCGAGTTCCGGCGCCCAGAACGCGACCCGGTCGCTGGTGTCGCGGATCTCCAGCAGGAAGTCCGACGGCTCCAGCGGTTTGGAGGCGCTCCCCCAGCGGTAGCCGGAGGCGATCAGGTGGTAGTGGGCCCGGGTGACGGCCACGTACGCCAGCCGCCGTTCCTCCATCAGGTCGCGGTCACGGCAGCCCTCGTCGAACGCGGCCAGCTCCTCCTTGGTGAGCCCCGTCAGACGCGGCAGGTCGGCGACGTCGCCGCGGAGCGGATAGGGGAGTTTGCGTGGGTTGTCGGTCCAACGGCTGTTCATGACCGGCGTCGCGGGGAACATGCTGCCGGTCGCGATCGTGCCCTTCGAGCTGACCAGCTGTGACAGTCCGGGCACGACCACGATCGGCCACTCCAGGCCCTTGGAGGCGTGTACGGTCATCAGCTTGACGCTGTTGCTCTCGCCGACCCGCCCGGCCTCCAGCCCGAACTCCTCGGTCTCGGCCGCCTGCAGATAGGCCAGGAACGCGCCGAGCGTCGGATCCTCCGCGTCCCCGGCGAACCTGGCGGCCGCGTCCTGGAAGGCGTCGAGGTCGGCCCTGGCGGCGAAGGCGCTGACCGTGCCGCCCCGGGCCGCCACCTCGATGTCGAGGCCCAGCCGCCGCTCCACCTCCGTGATCAGATCGGGGAGCGGCTGGGCGGTGTGCGCCCTGAGCTGCCGCAGCTCCTGCGCCAGCGCGACGAGCCGGGTTCTGGCCAGCGGCGAGAACGCCTCCAGCCACGCCTCCCTGTCGGGCAGCTCGTCGAGCGCGTCGATCAGGCTGCCGCGCTCCTCCGCCAGGTCGGCGACCACCTGGTCCAGCGGGTCCTGCTCATGGCGCGTCTCGCGGGCTTCGCGGGTCAGCTCCCTGGCGTACTCGCCCAGCACCCGCATGTCGGCGGGGCCGACCCGCCAGCGCGGTCCGGCCAGCAGCCGGGCCAAGGCGTCACCGGCGGTCGGGTCGTACAGGACTCTGAGCGTGGCGACGATGTCGTTGACCTCGGGCACGGTCAGCAGCCCGCCGAGACCGACCACTTCGACCGGGATGTCGCGCTCTTCGAGCGCTCTGCGCAGTGCGGGGAACTGCGACCGCTTGCGCGCGAGAATCGCCACGTCCTGGGGTTGTACGGCGAGCGTCTTCTTGCGTTCCTTCTCGCCCCAGGGCAGGCCGTCGGGTGCGACCTCCTGGCCGAGGATCTTGTGGATGCCGTCGGCGATCCACTTCGCCTCGTCCTCGGCGGTCTCGTGGAAGGCGCAGGTGACGCGCCCCCGGTCGACGCGGTTGGCGCCGGGGACGAGGACCGGCACCTCACGGGCCTCCATGCGGAGCGGCAGCTGCACGCGGGCGGCGACGTCGAGGACCCGGTCGCCGTTGCGGAAGCTGACGCTGAGCTGGCGTACCGGGGCCGGGTCGCCGGTGCTCGTCCTGAAGTCCTGGGCGAAGCGCCGCAGGTTGCCCGCCGAGGCGCCGCGCCAGCCATAGATGGACTGGCAGGGATCGCCCACCGCGGTGACCGGGTGGCCGTTGCCGTACAGGGATCGGAGCAGTACGAGCTGGGCGTGGCTGGTGTCCTGGTATTCGTCGAGAAGCACCACGGAGAAGCGGGATCGCTCGATCTCGCCCACCTCCCGGTGGCCGGCGGCGATCCTGGCGGCCAGCGACATCTGGTCGCCGTAGTCGATGACCTCCCGGCCGCGCTTGAGCCGCTCGTACGCCTCGACCAGGGGCAGGAGCTGTTTCCGCGCGGCCTGGACGTTGATCGGCTTGCGCTGGGCCACGGTCGTCCGGCCGGTCAGGGCGGCGTACCTCTCATCGAGCCAGTCGCCGATCCGCCGCACGTCGGAGGCGGTGCGCAGGTGCTCGGACAGCTCGCCGGCCAGCTCCAGGACGGCGGCCGTGACGGACGGCGGGCCGAGCTCGATCTTGTCCATCGGCCCGTCGTACATCGCCACCACCCGGGACGCCAGCTGCCATGAGACGGCGGGCGTGACCAGGCGCATGGTGGGTTCGAGGGCCTCGCGCAGGGCGTGGTCGGTGACCAGGCGGGCGGCGTAGGCGTGGTAGGTGGAGACGGTCGGCTCGTTGTCGAGCAGCCCCGGCTCGACCAGGCCGGCCTCGGCCAGGCCGTTGAGCCGTTCGCGGACGCGGGTGGCCAGCTCGGCGGCGGCCTTGCGGGTGAAGGTCAGGCCGAGCACGTTCTCGGGCTTGACCAGGCCGTTGGCCACCAGCCAGACCACGCGCCCGGCCATGGTCTCGCTCTTGCCCGAGCCCGCTCCGGCCATGACGACCATGGGTTCGAGCGGGGCCTCGATGACGCGGGACTGTTCGGAGGTGGGGGGCAGGATGCCGAGCTTCTCGGCCAGCTCGACGGGGTTCAGCACACCTGTCCCCCGTTGTCGTTGACGGGGCAGCTGGACCTGGCCGCGCAGGTGCGGCAGCCGTCGTTCACCTTGGCCTGGAAGAACGGGCCCGACATGCCGATCGCCACGGTGTCGACCAGGTCCTTGGCCCAGCCGGGGTTCTTGTCGTCGGCCAGCGCGCCCTGTGTCTGCTCCAGCGCGTCGTTCTTGCCCGCCGCCTTGCCGACCTGGACCAGCGCGGCGCCGCCCGGCTCGGTCATGCCGTGCCGGGCGAACGCGCCGAGGAGCGCGGCCAGCTGGTAGACGCCGAGTTGCGGGTGGCGGTCGAGCTCGCCCGCCTTGGGCTTCGCGCTGCCGGTCTTGAGGTCGATGATCACCGCGCGGTTCTCCGAGTCGCGTTCGACGCGGTCCACGCGGCCCTTGATCTGTACGCCGTCGGAGACCGTGGCGGTGAACGCCTCTTCGAGGGCGACGAGCTCGCGCGGGTTCTCCTGGTGCCAGCGCCAGAACTTGGTGATCATCTGCTCGGCCACCTGGCGCTGCTTGCGGTTGAACCAGACGCCGCCGAAGTCCAGCTCGTTCCAGATCTCGTCCAGGCGCTTGCCGAGCAGGTCCTCGCTGGGCAGGTCGGTGGCCGCGAGCACGGCCAGCGCGTGGATGACGGTGCCGAGGCCCTGGGCCGAGCTGGTGCCGGCGGCGCCGACGGCCGTCTCCAGCAGCCATCTCAGGCCGCACTTGGTGAAGCTCTCGACCGCCGAGGGCGAGATCCTGACAATGTCGTCGGGCCAGCTCAGGGGGCGGTCGTCGGTCATGGTGGTGAGGGCGTACCAGTCGTTGGGGTGTGCGCCCTGGACTCCGGCCGCGGCCAGGCGGGCGAGCTGGGTGGCGGCCTTGTGCCGGATTTTTCCCGATTTAGTGGGATCGGTCACTGCGCTGCGGAGGTCCGCCACGAGCGCGGACATGTTCAGCCACCGCGCCCGGTCGTCCACCGTGGCGGCCTCGACGGCGCCCGGCATGAGCTCGCTGAGGAACCTCGACGGCCGCTCGTCGGTGTCCTCCCCGCCGACGGCCGTGACGACCAGCCTGCGCCGGGCGCGGGTGGCGGCCACGTAGAACAGCCGCCGCTCCTCGGCCAGCAGCTTGGAGGCCAGCGACGCCGCGTTGGGCTTGCCGCCCTCGACCAGCTCGACGAGATCCTCCACGCCCAGCAGCGTGCCGCGCAGCCGCAGATCGGGCCAGACGCCCTCCTGCACACCCGCGACCACCACCACGTCCCACTCCAGCCCCTTGGACCGGTGGGCGGTCAGCACTCGTACGGCGTCACCGTCGGGCGCCCGCTCGGCCAGCGTGTCACCCGGGATCTCCTGCGCGGCCAGATCGTCCAGGAACACCTCGGGGCCCGCCTTGGGCATCCTGTCCACGAACCTGGCGGCGTGGTCGAACAGGGCGACCACGGCGTCGAGATCCCGGTCGGCCTGCGCCCCTCTGGCGCCGCCCGACAGGCTGAGCTCGGTCCACCTCTCGGCCAGGCCGCTCTCGTGCCAGACGGCCCACAGGACCTCCTCCGCGCCGGCGTGGTCGCGCACGGCCTGACGGGCGGCGGAGAGCAGCTTGGCGACGCGTTCGGCGGGGAGTGCCACGTGGGGCTCGATCCGGATCAGCTCCCGCGCGTCCTTGACGGCCGCGACCAGCAACTCTCCAGAGGTATGCGCTTGCGTGACCTCTTTCGCGGACTCGCTCCCGGACTCGGCACCCGTCGCCTCGCTGTTGTCGGGCGCGGCAACCGTCGCCTCGTTGTTGTCGGACGTGGCGGCCAGGGCCTCGTTCTCGGCGATCTTCAGCGCCCGCCGCAGCCGCCGTACGCCGATCATGTCGGTGCCGCCGAGCGGGCCGGTCAGCAGTTCCTCGGCCACCCCCTCGTCGAGCTCGCCCGCGTCGAGGGCGATCCTGAGCATCGTCAGCAGCGGGCGTACGCCGGGCTCTTGCGCGATCGGCACCTCGTCGCCGGCCACCATCGTCGGCACGCCCGCGCTGACCAGCGCGCGTCGCAGCAACGGCACCTGACGGGCCGCCGACCGGACGAGCACCGCCATCCGATGCCAGGGCACGCCGTCGATCAGATGGGCCCGCCGCAGCGTGTCGGCGACGACGGCCGCCTCCTGGCTGGTGCTGTCGGCCAGCAGCACGCGTACGTCGCCGTCCTCCATCTCGGGCAGCGACAGCAACTCGCGATGCCCATGGGGACGTCCGGCGGCTATGGCGTCCGGCATCGGCGCCGCGGGCAGCCGGTCGGCCACCCGCCTGGACGCCGCCAGCAGTTCGGCCCCGCTGCGGCGGCACATCCGAAGCGCCACCACCGGCGCGTCCCGCCCGTCACGGGCCGGGAACCGCTGCGGGAACCCCAGGATCCCCCGCACGTCGGCCCCCCGGAACCCGTAGATCGACTGGTCCGGATCGCCCACCGCGATCAGGTCACGCCCGTCACCGGCCAGCTGCTTCAGCAGGAACTCCTGCGCCGGATCGGTGTCCTGGTATTCGTCCACGAAGACCACGTCGTGCGCCGCCCGCTCCCTCCGGCGCACCTCCGGGTCGGCGAGCACGCCCGCCGCCGCTCTGATCAGCTCGGCGTAGTCGAGCGAGGGTTCGGGGTCGAGGTCGAAGCGCACTTCGTACCGCTCAAGGAACCGGCCGGCCGCCACCCAGTCCGGCCTGCCGTACTGCCTGCCGAGCTCCTGCAGCCGTGGGCCGCCGAGCCCGCGCTCGCCCGCGCGCGACAGGAAGTCGCGCAGCTCCTCCGCGAACCCGCGCGTCTTGAGCGGCTCGCGCAACGCGACCGGCCAATCGCGCGCGCCGTCCTCCAGCTCGCCGTGCAGCAGCCGCCGGATCTCCAGCAGTTGCTCGGGCCCGGTGAGCAGCCGCGGCGGCGTCTCACCCGCCAGCACCGCCTCCCGCCGCAGCAGCGCGTAGGCGTAGCTGTGGAAGGTGAGCGCCAACGGCGTCCTGGTCGTGCGGCGCAACCGTCCGGTGACCCGTTCGCGCAGCTCACCGGCCGCTTTGCGGCTGTATGTCAGGATGAGGACGCGTTCGGGATCCACCCCGCGCCGCTCGATCCGGTCGACCACGCTCTCGACGATCGTCGTGGTCTTGCCGGTGCCGGGACCGGCGAGCACGAGCAGCGGCCCACTCCGGTGCTGAACCACGGCACGCTGGTGCTCATCGAGCACAGGGGCCGCAACAGGTCCCCCGCTCCCACGCCGCACCAACCGCCAGGTCTGAGCACTCACAACACTAGATTCCACCAGACCACAGGGGTAGATCGTGCCGAGTTGACCTCTCTACCACGCGATCGGCCAACGCTATCGGCGGAAACGTCACCACACCCGATGACACGCCGCACCGGCCTGCCGTGGAATTTCGCGACATATCTTGACTCGGCGACGATGCGATATATCGTGACCTGTACCACAACGCTCCACTGCGGCAGAGAGGAACGACACGTCATGACCAAAACCGACAAGGGCTACAAGGGCATCGGCATGGAAGGCTCGATCGCCCGCTGGTATGCGAGAAACACCGGCAAGGACCCATCGAGGTTCGCGGAGCAGGCCCAACTGGTCCTGGAACACGCCCCGGCAGGCGGCGACATCCTGGAGGTGGCCCCCGGCCCCGGCCACCTCTCCATCAGACTGGCCAGAACCGGCCGCTACCGGGTCACCGGCCTCGACGTCAGCGCCTCCTTCGTCCAGATCGCCCGCCAGAAGGCCGCCGAGGCGGGCGTCCAGGTCGACTTCCGCCACGGAAACGCCTCGGCCATGCCCTTCGACGACGAGAGCTTCGACTTCATCGCCTGCTGCGCCGCCTTCAAGAACTTCTCCGACCCGGTCGGCGCCTTACGCGAGATGCACCGCGTCCTACGCCCCGGCGGCTCCGTCTACATCAACGACCTGCGCCGTGACGTCTCCAAGGAAGCGGTCGACGAGGACGTCGCCCGCATGGGCGTCGGCGCGGTCAACGCCGCCGTCATCCGCTACGTGCTCCGCTCGGTCCTTCCCCGGCGGGCGTACGACAAGAAGCAGTTCGCGGCCATCATCACCCACACGGACTTCCGGACGTTCAACATCCAGGAGACACCGATGTCTCTTCTTGTCGAACTCCACAAGTAGGGTTCCCAGATCTCGACCCGAGGCCAGAACCCCTCGCCCCGCAGCCGGACAAGGCACTCTTGGGATAACGATTACCCCTACGATCTCCGAACGACCCGCTAAGCGATGACCGTCCGTGCGATTATCGCACTATGAAGGATGGCGGAGAGTGGATCGGCGTGGGTGACCGCGTCCGCGAATGCCGGCTCGCGGCTGAGATGTCTCAGGAGCAGCTCGCTTCGGCCATGAATCTCGACCGCACCATGATCGCCAAAATCGAGACAGGCGTCCGTCGGATCGACGCGCTCGAGCTGGCCAAGCTTTCGGCCATCCTCAAGGTCCCGTTGAACTACTTTCTCAGCTCTCCCCCAGCGGTCGTGTCCCGTCGCACCGAGTTGGCCGACGACACCGTGACCGACGCCACCAGACAGTCCTACCGGTTGGAGATCGCCCTATCCACTTGGCTGTCCGACGTCCAACAGCTCATAGGACTCGGAGAATTGACCGCTCCGCACATCGAGCGATATCCCGGCGCCGTGGAGGACACCCTGGGCGCGCGTTCTGCGGCCACGTGGGCGCGCGGACGGCTCAACCTCGGGCTTGAGCCCATCGACTCGATGATGACCGTATGCGAGCGACTCGGTCAGCTGGTGGCCATCGTCGAGACACCCGGTGACGGGGCTTCCTTGGTTGAAGACGATATCGCCGTGGCGGTCGTCAGCAGCAACGGCGATCCGGGGCGCCGCCGCGCGACAGCGGCCCACGAGCTCGGGCATCTGATAATCGGTGACGAATACTCCTCGGACATCGGCGTCCACAGCTCGCGCGCCGAAAGGGAATCGATCATAGATTCCTTCTCCGCGGAATTACTGCTGCCCATCGGCGCGCTCACCGAGTGCCTCCCCGCCGACACGACCACGAAGCGGGATGTGTTGATCACGTTCGCCGCGAAGTACCGGACATCGTGGTCGTTGACCCTTCGTCAGGCAACCGAGGCCGGCCTCATCGACAGGGAAACCGCCAAAACACTGCGTCAACGCAATCCGACGCGGGCCGAGCTGATGGAAGCGGTCGGATGGGCTCCACAGCCGGATCTCGAGGCGGTTCTCGTGCCGCCGCGCTACGCGCACGCCGTACTCCAGACCTTCAAGAACGGGCTCATTACGACATCCCGCGCGGTTGAGATGATGCGCGGCCAGATCTCCGCGGCCGACCTCCCTGCCCGCGATTACACGGACCTGGAGCCATGAACGGCGACGAGCCCGAACCCCCTTTGGTGTTCGACGCAACCTGTCTCAGCCATTTCTGCCGCGCCGAACGTTTCGATGTGCTGCGGGATCTACTGCTGGGTTCCACCTGTCTCACGACTCATGTCGTGCGCGAAGAGATACGACAGGGGCTGACAATATATCCGGCCCTCCGCAGCGCCCTGGACGCGGATTGGCTGGGCATCGCGAGACTTGACTCCTTCGAGGAACTCCAGTGTTTCGCCAGATGGGTCAGGCGCATCGGCTCCTCCGACAGAGACCGGGGAGAAGCAAGCGTGTTCTCAGCAGCCGAACTGTCCGGCGGAATCGCGATCACCGATGACAGGGAAGCCGTGCAGGTGGGCCGGACCCACGGTTTGAAAGTGCACGGCACCATCTGGCTGCTCGCCAACGCACGCCGCGACGGGAAGCTCACCGACGTATCGGCCGGGAATCTCATCGATGCCTTGCGCGCGACCAGCATGCGGTTGCCGTGTTCGGGATCGACGTTCGGTGCGTATATTCGCGCGTTCGATCCGCGCTGAGGCGACGTAGCGTCCACCGGGGCGGGGTATGGGTTGCCGGGGCTCCTGAAGTGGTCCTTAGCTTCCGCCGAAGAGTGGGCGTGTCCTTGGAGACCACTTTGCCCCTACCTTTGGGCGTGCCCCGACCGATCGTGCGAAGTCCTCAGAAGGAGGCGACGTGATCAGCATCCGCAAGCTCCGCCCGTCTGACAGAGCGGCTTGGGAGAGTCTGTTCCGCGCCTACATCGACTTCTACCAGCGAGTCGAACCGGACGAGATGTACGAGAGCGCCTGGCAGGAGTTCCAGGCGGACACGCGCCTACACTCCCTTGGGGCGACGCTGGACGGACGGCTTGTGGGCATCACGCATTTCTTGCCCCACGCCAGCACATCGGCGCCCGACACCGACGTCTGTTACCTGCAGGACCTGTTCACCGCTGAGGACGTACGGGGCAAAGGCGTGGCGCGCGCGTTGATCGCGGCCGTGACCGACTGGGCCAAGGACCATGGGTGCGGCCGCGTCTACTGGAACACCCACGAGTCGAACACCACCGCGCGGCGCCTGTACGACAAAGTGGCCGAGAACCGGGGCTTCATCAAGTACCAGATCGATCTGCTGCGATAGTGATTGATCGGGCGATCGGTCAGGCTTTGCGTCGAGCGGTGCAGCCGACCCCACCGCTCCCTCGGAGTCAGTGAGAGGACCCTCTCCCGTTCACCCGCCGCCTTCTACCTTCCGCCAAGGAGGCGGCGAAGCGTTCAAAAGGGACGCCCGAGCGGAGCGAGGACCCCCACGGGGTCGGCGCTGGCGCCGACTGGGAGGGCGCCTGAGTCCATTGCGCG
The DNA here is from genome assembly GCF_050942315.1 of Nonomuraea sp. CA-143628. NCBI lineage: Bacteria > Bacillati > Actinomycetota > Actinomycetes > Streptosporangiales > Streptosporangiaceae > Nonomuraea > Nonomuraea sp. CA-143628. The sequence goes on along the minus strand of NZ_CP192072.1, from coordinate 1,958,732 downwards.
AAGCGTCCCTTTTGAAGCCCTTTGCGAGTTAGGAGAAGAGGTGGTCCACGACTCGGGCCGTGGCCTTGCCGTCGTCCCTGGGGGCGAAGGTGGCGCGGAAGGCGTCGTAGCGGTCCGCGTGGGCCGCGGCCACCGAGTCGATCGAACGTAGTGCGTCGATCACCTCCGCCGACGTCGACAGCACCGGCCCCGGCGCCTGCTCCGGGAGGTCGATGTAGAGGCCGCGCTTCGATGAGTATTTCGCCAGGTCGTATCCGTAGAAGACGATCGGGCGGCCGGTGGCGGCGAAGTCGAACATGACCGAGGAGTAGTCCGTGACCAGCACGTCCGTTACGAGCAGCAAATCCGCCATATCGGGATAAGTCGTGACGTCGTGGGCGATGTCGGGGACGGCGGGCATGGCTTGCATGGGGTGGGCTCTGACCAGGAGTTCGTGGTCCGCGCCCAGTGCCTCGCGGGCCTTCGCCAGGTCGAGCTTCACCATCGCGTTCTTGCGGTCATAGTCTCGCCACGTCGGCGCGTACAGCACCACGCGCTTGCCCTCGACCAGGCCCAGCCGCTCCCGCACGGCGGCTGCCAGCGAGTCGCGGTCCGGCGAGGTGAGCACGTCGTTGCGCGGCAGTCCGCTCTCCAGGATCTCCCCCTGGTAGCCGAACGCGCGCCGCAGCACCGTCGTGGCCCAGGGCGACTGCGACAGCAGCACGTCCCAGCCGCGTACCTCGGCCGCCTGCCGGTGCCAGATCGGCGGGCGGGGGTCGCGGGTCATGTGCGGCTGGTCGTTGCCGATGCGCTTGGCCGGCGTGCCGTTCCAGGTCTGCACGACGACCTGGTCCTCGCGCGAGCGGAACCAAACCGGCAGAAACGCATTTGTCACGATAAATCGCGACCGGGCGAGCGCAGCGTGGTGCTCGCGGCTGCCGGCGCGTACCGAGGTCGTGCCCGGAGGTGGCGTGAACGCGCCGTCCTTGACGATCCAGATGTGCTCGCGGTCATCACCCCGCCGCACCCGCTCCTCGTAGATGGCCCGGACGCTGTCGGCGTAGAGGCGGCCGTCGTTGACCACGTAGACGGTCGCGTCGTTCAGCGGCTCGGTGCGCTGCGCCGGATAGAAGACCCGCCGCAGCACGTGGGTGCCCGCGACGCCCTTCTCGTCGGCCGGCCGCTCCTCTTCCACGGCCACCACCGGCACGTCGAAGCGCGTCGAGAGCATCCGGAAGGACCGCCCCTCGGACAAGCGCGGCTCCTCGTCGAGGCCGGGCAGCGCCGCGTGGTCCATGCGGACGGGGACGATCTCCCCGGACGGGTGCCGGAGCGACATGTTCCAGGTGCCGGACGACAGCGGCACCACCTCGCCGAAACGGTCCATCGACGCGGGCTCAAGGCGTATGGAGAACTGGTCGCCCGTACGCTCCATCGGGACGTGGTAGGACAGCCCCGACCGGTGGCGCAGCGTCAGCACGCGCGGCCCGGTCGCGTCGGGGTAGTCGCCACGCAGCACCAGCGTGAGCCCCTCCCACACCGCCGAGGTGATCACCGGGCGGATGCGGTGCGCGGAGACGAGCACGCGGTCGCGCCGGTCGCCCAGCACGGTGATCTCGCGGTCTCCGGAAGGCATCCTGGTCTCCACCAGGTCGGCCAGCATGACCGACGCGGCGGGATCGCCCTTCGGCTCGACCCAGAGCCGCCGGCCGTCCTTCTCCTGAAGCAGGGCGGACACGGCCTGGCTGATCAGCACCTCGGTGCCGTTGGCCACCGGCGTGAACTCGGCGGCCATGCGGTGTCCGCCCAGCCGGGCGTGGCCCTTGGTCACCGTACGGCCGGCCAGGAAGATCTTCAGCTCCAGGCGGTCGCCCTCGACGGAGACCCCGGCGAGCTCGGCGCGGTTGGGCTGGAGCACGACCTGCAACGCCCGGTCGGAGGTCCACACCGGCCTGGCCCACCAGCCCGGCCGCAGCTTGAGCCCGGCCGGACGCTCGGTGCGGCCGGGGGACGCACCACGCAGCAGGCCCGTCGCCCGCGCGCCGCGGCTGTAGAAGACGATCTCGGCCCGCCACGTCGTGGTGTCGTGGACGGCGGGCCGGTGGCGCATCCGCCTGCGTACGGCGTGCACCAGGCCGCGCACGGCTCCGCGCCAGCGCAGGGACCACGGGCTGAGGTCGGCGGTGAACCCGGACCAGTCATAGTTGCAGCCGGGCTCGCGCGCGCCGTGCGTGGCCTCGGGAGCCAGCACCCGGCGCGTGCGCAGCCGCACCGGAGGCAGCCAGCGCGGCCCGCGCAGCACCACGGTCGCCCAGTTGAACCGGCGGCTACGCACCGACAGGCCCGCCAGGTAGGCGAAGCCGGTGACGCGCAACTTGCCGTTGACCCACACGATGTCGTCGATGTGGGTCACGGGCACCAGGTCGGCGCGCCGCAGCCGGTAGAGGTCGGCGGGGAGCTCGTCACGGAAGGGCAGGTCGGCGTACCAGCGCAGACCCGCGCGGATCCGCTTGGACGGCTCGGCCGCCGCCGCCACGACCTTGGTGAGCGTTTCGCCGTCGACGAGCTCGTCGTCCGGGCGATGCTCGATAAGGTGGCAGATCAGGCGCCGCGCGACCGGCAGGTCACGCTTGACGCCCGCGTCCACGGCCGCCAGGTAGGGGCGCAGCAACGTGATGAGCTCACGCCTGCGCGCAGCCCCGCGCTTGACGGCCAAGTCCATCCGCGCGCCCAGCGGTCCGCTGAGCGCCTCGGTGTCGAACGCCGAGTCGCGTCCGCCCGGTCCGACGGCCTTCATGACCGCGTCGAGCGGCTCACCCCGGTCACAGAGATCCTGGACAGCCTTCAGGCGATCGGCGATCAGATCGCCGCCCTGACTCAGGGCTGTGACGCCGGTTGCCATCGGTAAGGCACCGCCTTTCGAACCGCCATCACTGGTTCATGCCATGGTAAGGGGACTAACGTGCAACGGATTCGCCTAACGCGCGAATCCGCTGGTCAAGCTCGTTTCTGAGAATCGGCTGAACGACCGTCCCAGCGTGCCTGGCGCATGTCGACGCGCTCACCGCGGAGGGGGGTGCCCTCCTCGCGCCAGTGCTCCAGACAGCGTTGTACGTGGTCAGGGGCCGCGCCGGTGCCGTCGGAGTGCACCACGCGCCACCACGGCACGCCGCCGCCCCAGGTCGACATGACCTGCCCGACCTGACGTGGCCCGCCCTCGCCGAGATATTCGGCGATGTCGCCGTAGGCCATCACCATGCCCGGCGGGATGGACTCCACCACGTCGAGGACCCGTTCGGCGAACGGGTTCATGGAGTCCATGCGTTGGGCCCCGCCTCGATCATCTCGTGGAGCTTGCCGATCTCGACCACCGAACCGCCGGCTACCAGCTCCACGATGCCGTCGCGCAGCGTGTAACTCTCGCCGTCTTCGCCGACGAGCCTGGCGCCGAGGGCGGCCGCCAGCAGGACGAGCTGCGCCACTTGCCAGTCGGAGCCCGGCTCGCCGATCACCTGATCGCGCCAGTGCCCCACGACGTGCGTGTCACCGGCGTGTCCGGTGACGATCTCGTCCGACCCGCGCAGCCCGAAACCGGCCGGCGCGATCGCCTTCGCGAGCTCGGAAAACGCCAGAGGCGCCTCACGAACCACGCGCAGCTCGTATCCCATGACGCGCGACCATAGCGGATCTTTACTCTCTACGCTGATTGAGCACGATGATGGCCCCGCAGAACATCACCAGCGCCAGCAGCACGCCCCCTCCGTAGAGCCACAGCCGCCACGGATCGGGCCCCGGGCGCGACGGCCCGGGCGAGTCCTCGCCGACGCCGAAGTGCCGGTCGTCGGGCACGGTGACCTCGCGCTGCTCCCCGGCCAGCCGTTCGGCCGCGTTGAGCGCGGCACCGGCGTCGACCACCCCGAATCCGGACTTGTCGTCATAACCGGCTGCGGGCCGTCCGCGCGCGCTCGCGGCCAGGGCCTGCGCGACCTGCTCGGGAGCCATGGCGGGATAGCGCGACTTGACCAGCGCGGCCACCCCGGCCACGAGCGCGCTGGCCGAGCTGGTGCCCTCCGACAGTTCGTAGCCGCCCTTGCGCTTGACGACGGGCACGCCCACTCCCGGCGCGGAGACAAGGACGGACAGGTTGTCGCTGCTGAACGTCGCGCCCTTGCCCTGCTTGTCGACGGCCGCCACGCCGATGACGCCCGAATAGCCCGCGGGGAAGCTCCAGAACGAGGTGCCGTTGTCCTTGGCGTACTTGGTCTGCCCGTCGTTGCCTACGGCGGCGACCAGCACGACGCCCTTGCCGAGCGCGTAAGAGACGGCCTCGCGCTCGGACTTCAGCGGCCCGTAAGAGCCGATCGACATGCTGATGACCTTGGCGCCGTGGTTGGCCGCGTAGCGGATGGCACGGGCCAGCGGGCTCTCCAGCGCGCTCTGCTCCTCCTGCTGGGGGTCGATGGTGCCGGCGCCGGGATCCTCGTCGACGGGCAGGGCCAGGGAGAGGATGCCCGACTCCGGCGCCACGCCGATCAGCCCGTCGTCGGCCCCGGACCCGGCGATGAGGGCGGCCATCGCGGTGCCGTGCCTGCCGGGCTTGGCCTGGCGCTGGACGGTGGCCTCGGTCATGTCGGGACCGGCGGTCACGCGACCGCGCAGCTCCTTGAGCTTGCCGTCGACCCCGCTGTCGACCACGGCCACGGTGACGCCCTTGCCCTTGGTGACCGTCCAGGCCTGCTCGACGTTGAGCGCGTCGAGCACCCACTGCTGCTGCTCCCGGACGGGGGCGGCCGCCGGGGCGTGCAGCATGACCAGGGCGGCGGTCAGCGCGCGTAGGGCGGTCAGCACACGTTCCCCTGAGTGCAGGGCGGAACCTTCGGCGGGTCCGCCAGGAAGTAGGCGATCTGGTTGCCGATCGACTTGCCCGCCGGCCACAGCTCACTGTGCAGGATCTCCTCGGGCGGGATGGCCGCCCGGGTCCTGCCGTCGGTGTAGCCCGCCGTCGAGAACACGATGTACGGTCCGGCGCCCACCCAGCCCGTACGCTGGCGCTGGTCGACCCCGAACCGCTCGGTCACCGTGCCGGGGAAGGCCACGGGCAGCACGCCGACCCGGTCGTCCTGGGTGAGCTGCTCCGTCGCCGAGAGCCTGGAGTCCTCGTCCTTGAGTACGGCCACGCCGACCGTGAAGACGAACATGGCCGTCTGATCCACGTAGGTGGCGCGGAGCATGGTCACGCATCCGTGGTCGTCGAGGACGCCCGCCACGGACGGGTCGACGCCCTTGCCGCATTCGGTCTCGGGGGCGATGCCGACGCGCCGGGCGTACTGCTGGGCCTTGTCGAGCCCGACGTACTTGACCTCTTCGGGGAAGACGTCGGTGGCGGGCCACGCCTGCCAGCGCCTGGCGATCTCCTCTTGTTTGTACTGGTTCTGCTCGGCGGCGGTCAGCGGGCGGGACCGGGTCTCCTCGAGCAGCCCGATCGTGCCGAGCAGCACGAGGACGGCCGAGGCGACCACGATGGTGCCGACCAGCGTCACGAACAGGCGGCGGAAGCGCACACCCTGCCGGAGCACGGCCTGCTCCACCCGCTCCTTGCTCGCCAGCCTGTCGCGGCCGGTGGCCGCCGGCCAGGAGCGCACGCGAGAACGGCGGCCGGCTGGAGCGCCGAGCGGGTTCCTTCGTCCCGATGTGGCTCCCCCGGCGCGCGGCAACCCTGAGGTGGACCTACGTGCCTTCACCACCGCCTCGTTCCCAGGCTCGGTTCGTGTCTATTTCGTCCCCCTTGGCGGGCGGATCATGCGTCTTGCCCATTCTGAGCGCGACGCACGCGTCTGACCAGGGCGAATATCGCCCACATGGAGGAGAGCGCGCCAAGGGCGGCCGCCAAGGCGATCGTCCCATAGACCTTTACGCGCGCTTGGTCCCTGTTGACGACCTCGATCCGGCCCGCCGATCCGCCGGCGAGCGGCCGGGCGGGGTCCTGCGCCTGCTCCCCCGCGGCCGTCTCGGTGTGCTTGGCGAGCCGGGCCGCCTCGGCGAGCGCCTTGGCGGCGTTGACCACGCCGAAGCCGGTGCCTGTGTCGTAGCCGCCCGGTGGCCGGTCGGTGGCGCTCGCCGTCATGGCCCGCGCGACCAGCGGCGGCGACATCGCCGGATATTTGGCCTTGATGAGGGCGGCCACTCCGGACACCAGCGCGGTGGCCTGCGAGGTGCCCCTGCCGACCCAGTACTCGTCGTCGGGGCCCGCGCCCATGATGTCGACGCCGGGCGCGGCCACCAGCACCGATGAGTTCCAGTTGGAGAACGTCGCCCGCCGCAGCCGCCGGTCCGTCGCGCCCACGGACACGACGCCGGGGAAGGCGGCCGGATAGGAGAAGGGGGCGAATCCCGTCTCATCGGGCTTGCCCGCGCCGTCATTGCCCGCGGCGGCGACCAGCACGACGCCCTTGGAGATCGCGTAACGCACGGCCGCCCGCTCCTCCTCGGTCGCCAGATCCTTGGAGATCGACATGTTGATCACGCGCGCCCCCCGATCGACCGCGTAGCGAATGCCTCTGGCCACCACGTTCTCGAAGCGCACGGCGGTGTTGAACTCCCTGAACCCCGGCTCCTCGTCTTCCAGTATCACCCGGACCGACAGCAGCCGCGCCTTCGGAGCCACGCCGATCACGCCGAGCCTCCCCCCGTGTCCGTGGCCATGCCCGGCGATCAGCGAGGCCATGTACGTGCCGTGCAGGCGACGCGGCGGCACGTCCGGCGGGTTGGCGCCCTCGGTGAAGTCCTTGCCCACGGTCACGGAGCCGGCCAGGTCGCGGTGACCGGGATCGACGCCCGAGTCGAGCACGGCCACCGTGACGCCCGCGCCCTTGCTGATCCGCCACGCCTTCTTCAGCTCCAGCGTGCTGATCACCGGCTCCTGACCGCCGCGCACGTCGTCCGCCAGTGCGGGCGCGGCGTTGAAGAGCCCCAGCGCGGACCCGGCGCTGAAGAGGAGCGTCGCCGTGATGAGCACGGCCGCGCGGGTCAGCACCGCCACTCCTGGGAGGCGCAGTCGGGCATCCGCGGCGTGCTCAGGTCGGCCAGGATCCGCTCGGAGATCTCGCCGGCGAAGGCGAAGATGGCCGGCCGCTGCTCACCGACCGTGCGCGCCGGCCGGCCGTCGACCTGGCCCGCCGTGGTCAGCACGAGGTACGGGCCGGCCTGGCGTACCGAGCCGGCCTGACGTACGGAAGGGGTGAAACGGTCGGAGATCGTGTCCTGGAAGGCCACGGGCCGCAGGCCGGGCACGGGGGCGCCGGCGGCGGGGAAGGCGGACTTGGCGCGTACGGCCTGGGGCTCGTCGGGCAGGGCCACGACGCCGACGGTGACGAGCACGCCCCGCAGAGCGTCGATGTAGGTGGCGCGCAGCACCCCCAGGCAGCCCGCCTTGCGCAGGGCCTTGGCGGCTTTGGCGTCGACGGAGTCGGCGCAGGTGACGGCGGGTGAGATGCCGATCCGGCTGGCACGTTCGCGGCCGCCCTGCTCGGCGGAGTAGGGCAGGCTGGCGGGGAAGATGCGCCCGCTCGCCCAGGTGCGCCACCGCTCGGCGACCTCGCGCCTGGCCGCCGAGTGGAGTTCGGCCGGGCTCGGGCCGCGGGACAGCTCCGCGCCCGCCGCACTGGCCGCGACCCCGGCGGCGACCGCGCAGACCATCGTCAGCACGGAGGCCGCCACGAGAGCGGGCCAGGGGCGAGCGTCGTCCACGGCATCGACCTTAATGCGGGCGACCGGCCGCCATCCGCAGAAAGCAGACGCCAGTGGACGGACTCAAGAAAATGAGTATCAGTAGGAGGGCAGGCTGGGGTCGACGGTCGCGACCCAGCTGAGCACCCCGCCGCCGACGTGCACCGCGTCGGAGAACCCGGCGTTCTTGACGATCGCCAGCGCCTCCGCCGAGCGCGCGCCCGACTTGCAGTGGAGCACGATGCGCTTGTCCTGCGGCAGCTTCTCCAGGGCCGAGCCGTTGAGGAACTCGCCCTTGGGGATCAGCGTGGCGCCGGGGATGGAGACGATCTCGTACTCGTTGATCTCGCGGACGTCGACGAGGAAGATGTCGTCGCCGTTGTCCTGCATGGTCTTGAGCTCGCGGGCGGTGATCGTGGAGCCCGTCGCGGCCTCGGCGGCCTCGTCGGAGATCGCGCCGCAGAACGCCTCGTAGTCGTCGAGCAGCTCGGTGACCGTCGGGTTCTTGCCGCACAGGACGCACTCGGGGTCCTTGCGGACCTTGACGTCGCGGTACTTCATCTCCAGGGCGTCATAGATCATCAGCCGCCCGACCAGCGGGTCGCCGATGCCGGTGAGCAGCTTGATGGCCTCGTTGACCTGGATGGAGCCGATCGAGGCGCACAGCACGCCCAGGACGCCGCCCTCGGCGCACGAGGGCACCATGCCGGGAGGCGGGGGCTCGGGGTAGAGGCAGCGGTAGCAGGGGCCGTGCTCGGCCCAGAACACGCTCGCCTGGCCGTCGAAGCGGTAGATCGAGCCCCAGACGTACGGCTTGCCGAGCAGCACCGCGGCGTCGTTCACCATGTAGCGCGTGGCGAAGTTGTCGGTGCCGTCGACGATGAGGTCGTAGCCGGAGAAGATCTCCATCACGTTGTCGTTGGTCAGCGCCGTGTTGTGAACGACGACGTTGACCAGCGGGTTGATCTCACGGACCGTGGCCGCGGCGCTCTCGGCCTTCGGCCGGCCCACGTCGGACTGGCCGTGGATGATCTGGCGCTGCAGGTTGGACTCGTCGACGACGTCGAAGTCGATGACCCCCAGCGTGCCCACGCCCGCCGCCGCCAGATACATCAGCGCGGGCGAGCCCAGGCCACCGGCGCCCACACAGAGCACCTTGGCGTTCTTCAGCCGCTTCTGCCCGGCCATCCCCACGTCGGGAATGATCAGGTGGCGTGAGTAGCGGCGCACTTCGTCGACGGTCAGCTCTGCGGCCGGCTCGACCAGCGGTGGCAACGACACTTTCTACGCTCCCGTTCGAGGGGGACTATCCCATCCACCTGTGAAACCTAGTTGGCGAGTGGGGCATTCCCCAAGCGTGTCTCACCGATCAGACGGCGGGCCTCCGCGGCGACCACGCGGGGCGTCTCCATCATCGCCACGTGCCCGGCGCGCGGCAGGAGGACCAGTCTGACTTGCCGGAACGTACGGGCCGCCTTGGCGGCCATGGCGGGGCGCACCAGGCGGTCGTGCCTGCCGTGGATGATCAGGGTGGGCGCCTCGATCAGGGCGGCCTGACGCCACAGGTTCGCCTCGCCGCGGCGGAAGTACTCGGCCACGATGCCCCGGGCCGAGCCGATCATGGCGGCGGCGGCGTGGGGCAGCCCGTCGCGCCTGCGCTGCTCCTCGATCGCGTCGCGCAGCCGTAGCGGATGGACCGCGGCGACGTCCGCCCAGACCATGGCGAAGGAGGACCTGATGCGCTGCTCGGCGGGGATCAGCTGGAGCTTGCCCGCCACCCACTCGCCCAGCCGGGGCAGTGACGCGGCGGCGATGCGCATCGGGCCGTACCTGGGCAGCAGGTCGGGCAGCGCCGGCGAGATGAGGACGAGCGAGCGCACCAGGTCGGGGCGGGTGGCGGCCACCCTGACGGCGACCGCGCCGCCCATCGAGTTGCCGAACAGGTGGGCGGGACCGGTCTCCTCCAGCAGGCCGATCACCGCGCGGGCGTGCGCGGCGATGGTGTAGTCGCCGTTCGCTGGTTCGGGTGAGAATCCCGCGCCGGGCAGGTCTATGGCGTAGCCGGTGACGAGGTCTTTCAGCTCGTCCATGAGGTCGGTCCAATTGGTGGCCGCGCCGGCCAGGCCGTGCACGAAGACCGCCTTCTCGGGGGCGCCTTCGGGGGTCTTCCTCACGTGCACCGACCCGAACATCCGTCCTGGCCAGTGCGGGATCGGTGCTGCTGTCATGCGTCCTCCTCGCCTCCTCCAACGATAACCGCCGTCGTCCTCCAGCCTACATTTCGGATAAATGCTCCTTTATTGGCATTTATCGGCACGCGATTCGCGGCGTTTAGCCGGATTTCTCGACGGGGCCCCCACTTGCGATGCCACCGCCGCGAGCCGGAATCGGGGCAGCCGCAGCGCGGATCACCCACCCCCATAAAACGGACAAATCATTTCATTTCATTTCATAAATGCTTAATGAGAGCAATGAGAGAGTTAGCGTATAGCAAAACACAACTACGGCCGTTTATCCCGCCGGAACGTCGGAAATAAATCAGCACGGATGACGCATTCAATGTCATCCAAGATATTTACCGTTCACTCCGGCAAATATCTGGAACAGGGCAACCGATCCTTTAGGGGGGAATTCAATGCCCAAGTTCAAGAGTGTCATCGCAGGGCTTGTGATCAGCACGGGTATGTCCGGCGGCCTCATCAGCCTCGGCGCCCTGACCACCGCCACCTCCGCCAGCGCCACGACCGCCTCCGCGAGCACCAGCGCCTCCACCTTCTCGTGGGGCTGTGGCCGCCGTTGCGGTGGCTGGGGCGGCTGGGGCGGCTGGGGCCGTCGCGGCGGACACCGCAGTGGCCGGGTCAAGGTCCACATCCACCTGCACAACAACAACCAGAACACCGTGCGCACGGACTCTGACGCCGACGCCAACGCTCGCTCGTTCAACTTCGAGCGTGAGGAAGAGGAGCGCGCTCGTCGCGAGGCTCTCCAGTAACAAATCGGAGACGGCCGATCCGGTCGTCGAGGAGATGGCCAGGCAACCGGTCACCCGGTTGAGTTGAGCTCCGGACGCCACCGGGTGCCTGTGTTCTCAATAAAGGACACAGGCACTCGGAAAAGTCGCCACGCCAACGCGTCCGGGCTCGGCGGGAATTAATTCCCATGGCTTCTTGGGGGAAGCAGTCAAGCGGAATTCCTCCGGCTGAGCCTCCCCCTCCGATAAATGCGGGGCGCCTTCGGCATTTGATGCCGAAGGCGCCTTTGCATTTGTGCCCACCGCCCGACATTTGTGCCCACCGCTCGGCATTTGTGCGCGCTGCCAGAACGGCCCGTGTGCGTACGCCGACGGAGTGCGGTGCCCGGTGCCGGCGGAGTGCGGTGCCGGATCAGGCGGACTTGCGGGCCTTGCGCTTGGGGGCGGCCTTCTCCCCCGTGTCCTTGTCCCCCGCGTCCTTCGACGCCTTGGTGGCCCGCTTGGGCTTGGCGGCATCGCCCGACCGCTCGCGCTTGGCCGCGTCGACGCTCGCCCGCAGCGCGGCCATGAGGTCGACGGCGGGACCCGCCTCCTCCTCGCCCTCCGGCGGCGCGATGACCTCCTTGCCCTCCACCTTGGCCTCGATCACCTGCTGCAGCGCCTCGCGGTAGGCGTCGTGGTGCTCGGTGGCGTCGAAGTCCGCCTTCATCGTGGTGATGAGCGACTCGGCCATCTTGAGCTCCTGGGCCCGTACCTCGATGTCCTCTTCGAGGAACCCGAAGTCGGGCACGCGGATCTCGTCCGGCCAGTACATGGTCTCCAGCACGAACACCCCGTCACGCACCCTGAGCGTGGCCAGCGACTCCCGCTGCCGCAGCGCCACCTTGACGACCGCGACCTGCCCCGAGCTCTCCAGGGCGTCGCGCAGCAGCACGTACGGCTTGTCGCCCTGGCCGTCCGGTTCCAGGTAGTACGACTTGGCGAAGTAGATCGGGTCGATCTGGTCGGCCGGCGTGAACTGGAGGACGTCGATCCTGCGCGAGGTGCTGAGCGGCAGATCCTCGAAGTCCTCGTCCGTCAGCACCACGATCTCTCCGGTGGCCAGTTCGTAGCCCTTGGCGATGTCGGAGTAGGGGACCTCTTCGCCGTCGACCGTGCACACGCGCTTGTAGCGGATCCTGCCGCCGTCCTCGCGGTGTACCTGGTGGAAGGTCACGTCCTTCTGCTCGGTCGCGGAGTAGAGCTTCACCGGGATCGTGACGAGGCCGAAGGAGATCGCCCCTTTCCAGATGCTGCGCATGGGCACTCCTCAGCTCTAGCGGGCTCGCCCTATGGGCACATACCCGTCATGGTGCAACCAATGCCATACCCCATCGAACCAATGCTCGCCGTGCCCGGACAGCTACCGGAAGATCACGAGCGGTATGGCTTGGAGGTCAAGTGGGATGGCATCCGCGCCATCCTCCACCTGGACCGTGAACTGAAGGTGACGGGAAGGCACGGAGTCGAGTACACCCGCCGGTATCCCGAAATTTCGGGGTTCGGGGTGAAGAATGCGGTGATCGATGGCGAGGTGGTCGCGCTCGATCCCCGAGGGCGGCCCAGCTTCGTCCGGCTGCAGCATCGCATGCATCTCACCGACCCGGAAGAGGTGATGCTGGAGCTGTATCCGGTCACGTACCTGCCGTTCGACCTGCTCTACCTCGACGGCACCACATTGCTGGACCTGCCGTACCGCGACCGGCGCAGCCTCCTCGACGAGCTGGACATCGGCGCCCCGCCGTACTTCCCGGGAGATTCCGACCTGCTCGCCGCCACCCAGGAGCAGGGCCTCGAAGGCGTCGTCGCCAAGCGGCTCGACTCGCCGTACCGGCCGGGCACGCGTTCGCCGTCGTGGATCAAGGTGAAGCACCTCAGCACCAGGGACGTCGTGGTCGGTGGCTGGAAGCCCGGCAAGGGCCGCAGGTCGGGCGGGATCGGCTCGCTGATCATGGGCGTGTTCACCGAGCACGGCCTGACGTACGTCGGTCACGTCGGCACCGGCTTCACCGAGGCCGTGCTCGACCAGCTCCACGCGTTCCTGAGCCCGCTGGAGATCCCGCGCAGCCCCTTCCAGAACGTCGTCCCGTGGCGCAACCGCTGGGTTAGACCCGAGCTCGTCGGGGAGGTGGCCTACACGATGTGGACCGACGATCTGCGGCTGCGCCACCCGGTGTGGCGCGGGCTGCGCCCGGACAAGCTCCCTTCGGAGGTGACACTGTGACCCCAGCGAAGGTCCCGGTGCGGGTCGACGGGCGGCAGCTGGTGCTGACCAACCTGGACAAGGTGCTCTATCCCGAGGTCGGCTTCACCAAGGCCGAGGTGATCGACTACTACAGCCGCGTCGCCCCCGCGCTCCTGCCGCACCTGGAAGGCAGGCCGCTCACCGTCAAGCGCTACCCGAACGGCGTGACCGGCCAGTCCTTCTTCGAGAAGAACGCCCCCGACCACACCCCGGACTGGGTCAGGAGGGCCACCCTGCCCGTGCCTGGCAGCACCAAGAACCGCGACGAGATCGACTTCGCCGTGATCGACGGCCTGCCGTCGCTCGTCTACTACGCCAACCTGGCGGCCCTGGAACTGCACGTGCCCCAGTGGCGGGTGTCCGGCGACGGCGAGGCGCTGCCGCCCGACACACTCGTGTTCGACCTCGACCCCGGGGCTCCGGCGACCATCGTCGAGTGCTGCCGGGTGGCCCTCATGCTGCGCGAGGTGCTGCGCGCCGACGGCCTCACCGCACGGCCGAAGACGAGCGGGAACAAGGGCATGCAGCTGTACGCGGAATGGGACGGCCGCGAGGAGCCCTCGGCGTACGCCAAGAGGCTGGCCCAGATGCTGGAGAAGGCCCACCGCGACCAGGTGGTCAGCTTGATGACCAAGAAGGCGCGCCCCGGCAAGGTGTTCATCGACTGGAGCCAGAACAACCCGGCCAAGACCACGGTCGCCCCCTATTCACTGCGGGCCGGGCCACGGCCCACGGTCTCGACGCCGCTGCTGTGGAAGGAGGTCGAGGGCTGTGAGCATCCGGAGGAACTGGTGTTCACGACACACGACGTACTGGCCAGAGTCGAGGAGCACGGCGACCTTTTCGGTCAGGCGTAGTCTGGTTCCGTCCGCACCTAGAAGGGGACTGCAATGTCGGAGATGGACGTACGTGGGGACGACCTCCCCTTCGACGAGATGGAAGAGCTGTCGATCGAGGCCCCCGAGGCCGACGCCGCCGAGCAGCACCGTGACGTGCGCGACGCGGAGGGCGAGACCCCGCTGGAGGTCGATCCGGCCGACGCCGCCGAGCAGTATCGCGAGGTGGACCTCGATGATGACGACTATCGCTGATGAGTCGTTGAGTCGCACGTAGGATGTCCGAACAGCCGACTCGGAGCCCCATGGAGACCAGCGTGACCGCAACCCCGGACGCCAAGCCCCGGGGCACTCGGCTGCCCCGACTAGCCCGCCGCCGGCAGCTGCTCAGCGCCGCGCAGGAAGTGTTCGTGGAGAACGGCTATCACGCGGCCGCCATGGACGAGATCGCCGATCGGGCCGGAGTCAGCAAACCCGTCCTCTACCAGCACTTCCCCGGCAAGCTGGAGCTCTACCTCGCGCTGCTCGACCTGCACGTGGACGACATGGTCAACCGCTGCCGTGAGGCGCTGGCCTCCACCCACGAGAACAAACTCCGCGTCCAGGCCACGTTCAGCGCGTTCTACTCCTTCGTCTCCACCCAGGGCGAGGCGTTCCGGCTCGTCTTCGAGTCCGACCTGCGCAACGTGGCGCCGGTGCGCCAGCGGGTGGAGCGCTCCCTGCGCGAGTGCGCCGAGATGGTCAGCGCGGTGATCCAGGAGGACACCGGCTGCACCAGCGACGAGGCCCACCTGCTCGGCGTCGGACTGGTCGGCATGGCCGAGGTGAGCGCCCGCTACTGGGTGACCACGCAGGGCTCCATCCCGAAGGACGCCGCCGAGCAGCTCATGGCCCGGCTGGCCTGGCGCGGCATCAGCGGTTTTCCGCGTACGGCTTAAACCCGTTCGCTGGGCGCGATCATCGGCGTTTCCTGGCCCACCAGCGGCGACGATGGGAGGAGCCAGCCCCGTCGAAAGGGAGCATGATGGAAGTCAAGATCGGCGTACGCTCCGTACACCGCGAGCTCGTTGTCGAGACCGAGCTGTCGTCCGAGCAGGTCGAAGAGGAGATCAGAAAGGCGCTGGCCGCCGATCGCGGCGTCTTCTCCATCACCGACGCGAAGGGGCGGCGCGTGATCGTGCCGGTCGCGTCGATCGGCTTCATCGAGATCGGCGAGGACGAGTCGAGGCCCGTGGGCTTCGGCGGCACTCTCTGACGACTCTCCAGCGACAACGACTCTCCAGCGGCTCAAGACCGACTCAAGCGGGGTGCGGCGACGCCCTCCAGCGGCTTGAGCGAGGATGCGACGCCCTCCAGCGGCTTGAGCGAGGGTGCGGCGGCACACGCCGTACCCTCGCCTGGAGCGGCGCGCAGGGCGCGGGAGCGGTTCAGAGGCCGAGGGCGGCCATCCGCTTGCCGTGCTCCTCGGTCAGCTTGGCGAACAGGCGGGAGATCTGTGCGGGGTCGTCGGCCGCCGGGCCGACCACCAGCAGCGCCAGCTCCGGCCGGGCCGCCGCGACCTGCTGGCCCTGGCTGAGCGCCTCTCCGACGAGCCGTCGCGCCCACAGCGCCAGCCGGCCGCTCACCGCCGGGTCGGCCGCGACCCCGGCCCTGACCCGCTCCACCGCGAACTCCGAGCGGCCCTCGTCCACGAGCACCTCGTCGACCAGCTTCGCGATCGACGGTTCGAGGTGTCTGGCCGCCTCCCGGTAGAAGTCGAGCGCGATGCCCACGCCCACGTACGCCTTGACCAACGCCTGCAACCAGTCGGCCGGAGCTGTCTGGGTGTGCCAGGCGTCCAGCGCCTCGACGAACGGCGACATCGACCGCTCGGGATCGGCGCCGAGTTCGGTCAGCCTGTCGCGCAGGAGACGGAAGTGGGCATATTCGGCTACGGCCAGCTCGCTGAGCGCGGCCTGATCGGCCAAGGAGGGGGCCAGGGAGGCCGCGTCCTCGGTCATCCGCGCGAAGGCGCTGAGCTCGGCATAGGCCAGCACACCGAGCAGATCGACGACTCCTGGAGACTCGTTCATGGAAGGCAGCGTACTTCGGGAACATTCGGAAACTCGGCCAACGTTGTGGTATCGAGTACACTGCTCTGTGAAAGTGCGACCGCACTGTGTTAATTCGGGGGATTTCCCCGTTAACCCCCCGCTCCCGGGTCTGCGGTCGCGATGACGCGAGAGGGCTGGCTCTACCGCGAGGACCCAGGCACGGGGTTTGTTTTCCGCCCGTCGGTCCCGGCAGGCCCGCCTTCATTTGAGACTGAGGCAGGCCACGCTGACGACTTTCCGAGACCTCGGAGTCACACCAGAGATCGCTGATGCCCTCGAGACCGAGGGCATCACCACACCGTTCCCCATCCAAGAGATGGCACTCCCGCTCGCGCTGAGCGGCCAGGACCTGATCGGTCAGGCACGCACAGGCACGGGAAAGACCTACGCGTTCGGCATCGCGATGCTCCAGGGCATCGGCAAACCGCGTAAGAACCGTAAGAAGCCACGCGGGCTGGTCGTCGTGCCCACCCGCGAGCTGGCCGTACAGGTCAGCGAAGACCTCGTCACCGCGGCCGGCAAGCTCGGCTCGCGGGTCCTGACCGTCTACGGCGGCCGGGCGTACGAGCCGCAGGTCGAAGCGCTCAAGGCCGGCGTCGACGTCATCGTCGGCACCCCCGGCCGCCTGCTCGACCTGGTCAAGCAGAAGCACCTCGACCTCAGCCAGATCACCTCGCTGGTGCTCGACGAGGCCGACCGCATGCTCGACCTGGGCTTCCTGCCCGACATCGAGCGGATCTTCAAGCTGATCCCCGAAGAGCGGCAGACCATGCTGTTCTCGGCGACCATGCCCGGCGAGATCGTCGCGCTTTCGCGCAAGTACCTCAACCGGCCCACGCACGTGCGGGCCGAGCACGAGAACGGCGAGGGCGGCGAGGGCATCCCGCACCCGCAGGTACGCCAGATCGTCTGGCGCGTCCACCGCATGGACAAGATCGAGATCGTCGCCCGGCTGCTCCAGGCCGAGGGCCGCGGGCTCACCATGGTCTTCTGTGAGACCAAGCGGGCCTGCGACATGGTCGCGGAGCAGCTCGAGACGCGCGGCTTCGCGGTCGCGGCCGTCCACGGCGACCTCGGCCAGGGCCAGCGCGAGCAGGCTCTGCGCGCGTTCCGCAGCGGCAAGATCGACGTGCTGGTCGCCACCGACGTGGCGGCGCGCGGCATCGACATCGACGACGTCACCCACGTGGTCAACTACGACTGCCCCACCGAGGACAAGACGTACGTGCACCGCACCGGCCGCACCGGCCGGGCCGGGCGCACGGGCATCGCGGTCACGTTCGTGGAGTGGGAGGAGCTGACCCGCTGGAAGATGATCAACCAGATGCTCGGGCTCGACTTCGCCGAACCCGAGGAGACCTACTCCACTTCGCCGCACGTCTTCACCGAGCTCAACATCCCCGAGGGCACCAAGGGCGTCCTGCCGCACGCCAGCCGTTCGCGGGCGGGCCTGTCGGCGGAGCGCATCGAGGACCTCGGCGAGACCGGCAGGACCCGCACGCGCAACGGCGGCCGTCGCCGTGACGAGCGCCGGGACGAGCGCGAGGAGCGTCCGGCGCGCACGCCGCGCCAGCGCCGCCGCACCCGCGGCGGCATGCCCACGGAAGAGGGCACCGCACCCGTCCAGACGCCGGAGGTCGAGCCTGTGCCCAGTCGCTCCAGCAAGGCGAGCGCCCGAAAGACGGAGGAGACACCCGCCATCATCTCAGCCGACGAGATCGAGGCGGCCGCCGAGCCGCGGCGCGGTCGCACTCGCAGGGGGGCCGCGACGGCCGCCATCGAGAACGCCCTCGCCGGCGCCCCGGAGGCCCCGCTCACCGAGCGCGAGCCGGTCACCGAGCAGAAGCCGGCCCGCAGAGCGGCCCGTGCGTCGACCCGTGAGCCGGTCGCTGAGCAGGTTGCGGAGCCGGTCGCTGAGCCGGTCGCTGAGCAAGCTCAGGTCAGCGAGCGCAGGCCGGCCCGTACGCGCAAGTCCGCCGCCGGGCGCGGACAGGTCGTCGAGCAGGCTCCCACCGTGGAGCGGATTGTGGAGGAGCAGGTCGTGGAGGAGCGGGTCATGGAACGTGCACCGATCGCCGAGCCGAGCTTCCTGTCCACGCCGCAGCCCGCGGCGCGCCAGGAGCCGGAGCGGATCGTGCCGGCCAGCCCGTTCATGGTGATCTTCCAGTCACCCGACCTGGCCACGGACGACGACGACATCGCCCCGTCCGCGGCCACCGAGCGCAAGCAGCAGCGCCGCCAGCCGCGTGGCGGCGGTAACAACGGCGGCGGTGGCAACCGCCGTCGCGCCGGCTAAGAGCTGCCGGCAGACGCAGGCAGCTCAAAGCCGACAGACGCAGGCACCTGATAAACGCAGGCGCGCACCGCATCCCGCGGTGCGCGCCTGCGCCGTTTCGCACCAGCGTGGGGAGTATGCCGGTGTCGAGGCGCTGACCTCTGGGTATTGTTGCCTCACGTGAGTACGCCGCGCTTCCTCGACCTGCCTCCTGGCGTTGCACCACAAAAGATAGAAACGTCCCAGGGCACCTTCGCGGCCCTTGAGGCGCTTCCGGTCAGTGGTGTGGTGGAGCGCTGGCCCGCGCTCCTGGTTCCCGGTCTGACCGGCAGCAAGGAAGACTTCATCGCGATCCTGCAGACCCTGGCCCAGTCTGGCCGCCGGGTGGTGGCCGTCGACCTGCGCGGGCAGTATGAGACGCCCGGCCCTGACGACCCCGCCGCCTACTCGTTCGCCGCGCTCGGCGCCGACGTCGATCTGCTGGCCCAGACGCTCAGCGGCGGCGAGCCGATGCACCTGGTGGGGCACTCTTTCGGCGGCCTGGTCGCGCGTGAGGCGGTCATCGACGGCCGGACGAAGTTCGCCTCGTTCACGCTGATGAGCTCGGGGCCGTCCGGCATCGTGGGCGAGCGGGCGCGCAGCGGCAAGACGATCATGAAGGAGCTCCCCACTCTGGGGCTCGAACACCTCTGGTCCACGAGGTTCGAGCCCGAGGCGCTGGCCAACGGCGTGCCCGACGAGATCATCGCCTTTCTTCACAAGCGCCTGCTGGCCAACTCCCCCACCGCGCTGTCGCGCATGGCCGAGCAGGTGCTGGCCGCGCCCGACCGTACCGACGAGCTCAGGCAGATCGAGGTGCCCACCCTGGTCCTCTACGGCGAGCGCGACGACGGCTGGCCGGCCGAGCTGCAGTCGGAGATGGCGGCCCGGCTGGAGGCGGAGTGCGTGGTGCTGCCCGGCGCGGCCCACTCGCCGGCCGTGGAGGCTCCGGAGACCACGGCCACGGCGCTGGTCCGGTTCTGGAACGCCGCGGAGCACCAGCAATTGGACATTCGATCCAATGATCTGTAACGATGTACTTACTATGACGAGCATCGAAGATATCGTCGTCCAGCCGCCGCACAGCGTGACCTGGCTGGTGCACCTCGACCGCTCCATGTGGGTCGGCGGCGTGCGCGGCTTGATGCTCCAGGCGCTGCATCCCCTCGCGATGCGCGGCGTCTGGCAGAACTCCAATTTCCAGGAGGACCCGTTCGGCCGCCTGCGCCGCACCGCCGACTTCGTGGGCCGCGTGACGTTCGGCAGCCCGGCCGAGGCCGACGAGATCGGCCGGCGGGTGCGCGGCATCCACAAGAGCCTGCGTGTCAGCGACCCCGACACCGGCCGGACACACCGGGTGGACGACCCCGAGCTGCTGCTCTGGGTGCACTGCGCGGAGGTCTCGTCGTACCTGGAGGTGGCCAGGCGCGGCGGGCTGGGGCTCACCGAGCGCCAGGCCGACGCCTACCTGCGGGAGCAGCGAAAGAGCGCCTCCTATGTGGGCCTGCACCCCGAGGACGTGCCCGGCTCGTGCGCGGAGATGGACGCCTACTTCAAGCGGGTACGTCCCGCGCTGCGCGTCACCGAGGAGGCCGCCGCGGCCGTGCGGTTCCTGCTGTGGCCGAGGCTGCCGCAGGAGTTGCGGGCGCTCACGCCGGGCAAACCCGCCTATTTCCCGTTCGGCGCGCTGTGCTACTACTCGCTGCCGGAGTGGGCCAGGCGGATGTACGGGGTGCTGCCGGCGGTGCCGCGGGCCACGGTGACGGCCGGGCTGAGAGCGTTCCGGCTGGCCATGAACTCCTTGCCCGAGCCGCTGCACGACCACGCGTTCATGCCGGCGACCAGGGAGATGCTGCGGGCCGCCCGCGAGCGGCTCGCCGGCGTCGGCTACGACACCGGCAAGGGGCTCAGGGGGCTGACCGATCCGCGCCGCCGGCCGAAGGCGCTGGCCGCCTGACGGTCTCCGTGCCGCCGCCGACCGTTGGCGCCGGTCGCCTGAAGGTCCATGTGCCGCCGCTCGCCAGGTCGTCGAGGAGATGGTGGTCGGGTGACAGGCGGCAGGCCGGGTCGGTGCGGCTCGCGTCGCCGGTGAGCGCGTACGCCTGGCAGCGGCAGCCGCCGAAGTCGAGCTCCTTGCGCGGGCAGCTCGCGCAGGGCTCGCCCATCCAGTCGGTGCCCCGGTAGGCGTTGAAGGCGGGCGAGTGCTCCCAGATCCAGCCGATCGAGTGGTCACGGGCGTTCGGCAGCTCCAGGGGCAGGGCGTAGGCCGCCGGGCAGGGCAGCACCCGGCCGTCGGGCGCGACGGTGATCGAGATCGCGCCCCAACCGCCCATGCAGGGCTTCGGCACGCCGTCGAAGTAATCGGGAATCACCCAGATCAGCTCAACATCCGTCTTTTCCCGATATTTCGTGACTGTGGCCTCGGCGCGGGCGAGTTGCTCCCTGGTGGGCAGCAGCGCGGTCCTGTTGAGCAGCCCCCACCCGTAGAACTGGGTGTTGGCCAGCTCGATGCGCTCCACGCCCCACGCCAGCCCGAGCTCGATGATCTCGCCGACGGCGTCGAGATTCTCCCGGTGCAGCACCACGTTGAGCCCGAACGGCAGCCCGCTCGCCGCCACGGCGTCGGCGGCCCGCTCCTTCCACGCGAACGAGGCGACTCCGGCGATCCGGTCCGACTCCGCGCTCGTCGCCGACTGGACCGATAGCTGCACGCTGCGCAGTCCCGCCGCGGCGAGTTCGCCGAGCCGCCGTTCCGTGAGCCCGACGCCGCTGGTGACGAGCTGGGTGTAGACGCCCTCCCCCGCGGCCGCCGCCACGATCGCCGCCAGATCCGGCCTGAGCAGCGGCTCGCCGCCGGACAGATGGGCGTGCACGACGCCGAGCGCCGCCGACTCGGCGAACACCCGCTGCCACTCACCGGTGCTCAGCTCACTCGACCTGGCCGCCAGCTCGGTCGGATTGGAGCAGTATGGGCAACGCAGCGGGCACGCGTGCGTGAGCTCGGCCAGCATGGCCCAAGGAGCGCTCACCGCACCCACCCCTCGGCGCGCACCCGGTCGAGGAACTCCACCACGTCGGCCTCCGCACCCTCGGGAAGCTCGGCGACGATGTCGGCCACGGTCCGCTCGCCGTCGCAGAGGCCGACGATGGCCGCCGCCTCCTCGTTCAGTACGACGATCCGCTCGGGCACGATCAGCAGGTCGGCCTGCCGTACCGGATCGTGGCGGAGCATGGCCGCGCGGGACAGCACGGGGCGCCAGGTGGCCGACGCTGTCGCGGGGCCGGTCGTCGGCGCTGTTGTCGGCTCGGCCGTCGGGCCGGTCGTCGGCTCGGTCATCGGTAGGCCCCGTCCACCGCGTCGAGCAGCGCCCACAGCACGTCGCACTTGTAGCCGAGCGCCGCAATGGCCCTCTCCTGGTCCGTACGGGTCCGCGCCCACTCCTGGACCAGGGCCAGTGCTTCGCCGCTGTCCTGGCGGCCCTGAGAGACGCGTACGCGGAAGTAACGCAGCCCCTCGGGGTCGATCCACGGGTAGTGCCGCTCGAAGGCGGCGATCCGGGTGCGCATCAGGTCCGGCGCGAACAGCTCCGTCAACGAGGCGGCCACGGCTTCGAGCGCGGAGCCGTTGCGGCACAGGTTCACGTAGCCGTCGACGGCCAGCCGCACGCCCGGCAGCACGCCCTCGCCCGACAGCAGCAGGGCCCGGTCCAGTCCGGCCGCCTCGCCGAGCCGCAGCCACCGCTCGATGCCGCCCTCGCCCGGCGCGCCGCCGTCGTGGTCCTGGATCCTGCGCAGCCACGTCCTGCGCAGCTCGGGCGTGGCCAGCTTGGCGAGGATGAACGCGTCCTTGATCGGGATGTGCCGCTGGTAGTGGAAGCGGTTGAGTATCCAGCCCCGCAACTCGTCACGGGTCAGCTCGCCGGCGTGCATGCGCTGGTTGAAGGGGTGCAGGTGGTGGTAGCGCTTCTCCGGTACGGCACGCAGCTCGGCCTCGAAGCCGTTCACAGGTCGATCACCATCCCGTCGGCGGCCACCTCGATCCCCAGCTCGGCGAGCACCTTGTGCTGCTCGGCCGCCGGGTCCACGAGGGGGTTGGTGTTGTTGAGGTGGGTGTACAGGCGACGGCCCGGCAACCGGGACAGGCGCTCCATGGTCGCCTCTATCGGGAGGTGGCCCATCTGGGTGGCGGTCTTCGCCGAGATCCCGGTACGGCGGGGCTCTTCGTCGTCCCAGAACGTGCCGTCGATGATGACGCACTCGGCCTCGTCCAGCGCTTCGGGCCACACGCCCATGGCGGGCGCGTACACCACGGCTCCTCCCATCAGGCGCAGGGCGGAGACCCAGTCCGGAGCCTCCGGGGAGTCGGCGTACCGGGGGCGCTTCGCCGATATCGGGATGAGGTCGGCGTCGGCCCAGGCGATCCGTACGTACGGGCGGAGGATGTCGGCGAAGGAGCTCAGCGCCTGCCGTACCACCGGGGTGCAGCGGACCTCCAGCTCGTCCGCCTCCCTGAGCCTGAGCAGGCCGATCGTATGGTCGAGCTCGGCGTCTGTGAGGATCACGCCCTTCAGCGGCGACTCGCGCGGCCCCGGGCCCGGGCGCAGCCACGCGCACGCCTCGATCTGCTCGGCGATGTCGGGCGTGGCGTTGACGACGTAACACCCGTCGTCCTGTTGTACGGCCAGGCTGGCGTGGCGTCTGCGGCGACCCGGATGAGCGCGTGCCCCGGAGCAGCCAGGGCACGCGCAGTTCCACTGGGGCACGCCGCCACCGGCCGCGGTGCCGAGCACCTGCAGTCGCATGGCGGTGCCCGGTTACCTGGTGGCCAGGAAGTAGGCGGTCATCTCCATCGACGCCTCGACGACCTGGTAGTCGGGCTTGTGCCAGGTCATCTCCTCGCCGCGGGCCCTGACCTTCTTCTCATGGATCCTGCGTGGTTGCGTCTTGCCCTGTTCCTTCGGCTGGGACATGCGCACCTGCCTTCCATAGGGGTTACACCAGATATGACCGCCTTGGAAGCTTTGCGTCAATGGCTGAGATCGGAGCTATGCCCTGAGATTTCTCCCTATTGCTGGTTTTTAGCTCTTTTGGCAAGATTCTTCATCCGATGTCTCGACGGGGATGATAAATCCGGCGAGCAGGATGAGCGTCGAGGCCGTGACCATGACCCAGCCGCTGGGGGCCATGGTCTCGGGGGCGTACAGCACGCCCGTGATCGAGGCGGCGGTCGCGGCTCCGATGTACCGCGAGGCCTGGAAGAGGCCCACGGCCAAGCCGGTTTCGTTCCGGTCGGCGTGTACGAACACCAGCGAGTTCAGGCCGAACTGGCTGAACGCGGACGCCAGGCCGATCAGCGACGTGATCACCAGCACCACCCCGACGGGCCCGACGAAGAACATGACGCACGACCCCGTCAGCAGCAACCCCGCGCTCACCAGCAGCACGACCCGCATCCCCACACGCGCGGCCACCGCCACCGCCACCGGCGTCATGAGGACCGCCGACACGGCCATGGGCAGGACCAGCAGCCCCGCGAGGTGCGGCGGCAGCCCGGCCGAGCGCTGCGCCCAGAGCGGCACCATGAGGAACGCCAGATAGAACACCACGTTGACCATCGCGAACACCCCGTAGGTGGCCAGCAGCGCCGGCTTCGGCCTGGGCAGCCACGCCTGCCGCCGCCGCACGGGGGCCACCTTGGGCAGCCAGCGCAGCGCCGGTACGAGCGCCACCGCCGCGAGCGGGACGTTGACCAGGAAGATCGCCCGCCACCCCCACAAGCTGACCAGGAACCCCGCCAGCACCGGCCCGGCGGCGGCGCTGGCCGTCAGCACCATCGAGATCAGCGCGATGACGCGGGGCGCCGGCCGCCCCTTCTCCGCCGTCGCCGTGATGATCGCCATCCCGGCCGGGAGCGTCGCGCAACTCCCGAACGCCTGCAGCAGCCGGGCCACCACCAGGACGGGATAGGAGGGGGCCAAGGCGGCAAGGGCGCCGGTCAGGCCCACCATGACCAGCCCGCCGCAGAACACCCGCCGGGGACCGAACCGATCGGCCAGCGCGCCCATCAGGGGCGGCACGGCGACGGCGGTCAGGTAGAAGCCCGCGGCCAGCCAGGTGACGGCGACGACGCCGACGCGGAACTCCGTCTCGATGCGGGCCAGGGCTATGGCGATCATGGAGGAGTTCAGCGGGTTGAACAGGGCACCGAGCGCCACCGCCACCGGCAAACGCCCCACCCGACCCACTATCCGACCATAACCGGATGTCTCACCATGGTCACCCGGCCGGAGGCGTCGGCCAACCACCGACCGAGTGTGTAGGTGTTATTCGGCCAGGCCCTCCCAGGGGCGGTGCTCGGGTGCGGCGGCCAGACCTTCGGGGCAGTGGCGCCGGAAGTCGCACCAGCCGCAGATCGGGCCGGGGCTGGGGGCGAACATCGCGTCCAGCTCGGCTGACACCGCCGGGGGCCCGACATGCGGCCGATCCTTGGGACCACCCGCCTCCCGGGCGGCAGGCCCACCTGCGACCGCCTCAGCGCCGTCCCGGCCAACCGCGCCAGGGCCGCCGGCGGGCGTGCCGGGGGCCGGGCCGCCTGTCGTACCGGATGCTCGGCCGCGGGCGCGTACGGGGCCCGGTGCGCCCATCACCTCGCGGTAGCGTTCGTCGGCGGTGGCGGCCTCGACCGCGACCTCCTCCGCCCGCCCCAGGTGACGCCCGAGGGACTCGTCCGTGTGGCGCCATTCGACGATCTCGCCGGTCGGCAGGTGGTGCAGCTCGACCGAGTGGCACGGCGTGCGCATCATCCTGGAGGCCGCGATCGCGTAGACGGCCAGCGCGAGCGAGGACCGCGCGTCGTCCTGGGTGAGGGGCCGCCGTCCGGTCTTGTAGTCGACCACGACCAGCTCGTCGCCCCGCCGGTCGAGCCGGTCGATGCGGCCGGACACGGCGATGACCTTGGTGCGCGTGGCCACCGTACGCTCGACGCCGACCGGATCATCCGACGGATCCAGTGTGCCGACATATCCGGACACGAGGTCGCGGGCGCGCCCGAGCCACTGCGCCGACTGCTCGGCGTCCCTGAACCCCTCGGTGATCCACCCGTTGCTCAGCAGGATGGCCGCCGTCAGCGGCGTCCGCCGCTCATAGGGCTCGCGCCACCAGGCCGCCAGCGCGTTGTGCACGCTGGCTCCGACACTGTTGTGCGCCCACCCCGGCCCCTTGGACGGCTGCGGCCGGTCGAGGTAGGTGAACCGGTAGCGGCGACGGCAGTCGAGCCAGGCGTTCAGCCGCGACGGCGTACACGAATAGAGCCGTCGCGGCATCCCTTCCAGCGGCAGCTGGTCATACACCCCGGCCGTCACCCGGATCGAGCCTGATCCCGGCGGCCTTGGTGCCGTCGGTCAGCGGGCCCTCGTCCGCGTCGTCCGACTCGATGATGCGCCACTCGCCGAAGTGCGGCTCCAGGTCGCCGACCGTCACCTCGTCGCCGTGTGCGGCCAGCACCCGCGTCTCGGGGGGCAGCGTGAACAGCCGCGCCCCGATCGCGTTGAGCTGGAAGTTGAGGTCGGGGTATTCGCCGCCGATCTTGCCGGGCCCGTCGGCCTGCAGCGTCTCGCCGCTGAAGACCACCCCGAGCGCCTCGCAGTAGAGCGAGACCCCGCCGGGCGTGACGCCGGGCGTATCCATGACGTCGAGCCGGACGTCGGCCACCTCGAAGATGCCGTCGTCCTCCATGTCGATGTCGGGCCAGGTCTGCGACCAGGTCTCCCGCCAGAGGGGCTTGTCCTTGGGGTGGAGGGCGATCACCGCCTCGTCCCTGCTGGCCACCTCGATGGCCGCGCCGACGTGGTCAGGCAGACCGTGGGTGCAGATCACGGCGAGCACCTCTCGCTCGCCGACCTTCTCCAGGATCTTGTCGGCGTCACGCGCCGGGTCGATCACGATCACCTCGTCATCGTCGCCGATGATCCAGATGTTGTTCTCGACCTTGTGCTCGGTGCCGTCGACGTCGACGACACCCTCGCTCACCACTCGCTCGATACGCGCTGTCACGCCTCCGCACTCTAGTCCGTCTGAGTGACAGAGCGAATCTCGTCGACGGCGCCGCATGCGTACGGACTACTCCAGCCTCGGTGAGAAGGCGCCGAAAGGCAGGTCGAGCTCAAGGTCACGCAGGTCGTGAAGGCTCAGCTCGGCCAGCGCGATGAGGCACCCGGCCTCGGCGGGCCAGGCGATCGTCCACAGCCAGTTCCCCATCGCCTCGCCCGCGTAGACGGCCCGGTCGGCGCCCGCGCCCACGCACCACAGCGCGGTCGGATGCCCGAGCACCACGATCTTCGCGTTCGGCGGCCCGGAGTCGAACCCCTCACCGGGATCGGGCCCGCCCAGCCCCGCGAACGCCGCCCCCAGCCCGACGCCGGGCTCCTCCGCGATGACCAGCAGATCGGCGGGCCCTCGCGTCAGCGAAGGGCCGCACAGCGCGACCACGCTGGCCCGGCCCCCCGTACGCTCGTCGCCTGCCTCCGCGAACCCGGTGACGAGCCAGCCGGGCGGCAAGGGCCACGGCAGCCAGACGGGCACCATCGAGCTCTTCCGCATCGTCTCGACCGCCCTGGAGGACGGGGGCCAAGGTGGCTGGTAGGGCAGGACATCACCGTGCGCGTCACATCGCCAGGCGCTCGACCACGCACTTGGCCCGTGAAGTGAACCAAAACACCGTGGGCAGGTTGGAACCGCTCTCACAGCTACTCACGCTGCGTCCTCGGGCACCACCCCGTCAAGGCCGCATGCTGTTGTCCAGCCGTAATCTTGACCATGTGCGCGTAAATTGCGTGGGCGCCATCATCGGCGACGCCTCGGGCCGGCTCCTGCTGATCAAGCGCGGTCACCCGCCGGGCGCGGGCCTGTGGTCGATCCCGGGCGGCCGGGTGGAGACCGCCGAGACGGACGCCGAAGCCCTGCGCCGCGAGGTCCTGGAGGAGACCGGCCTGGTCGTCACGATCGGCCCTCTCGTGGGCACCGTGGACCGTCCGGGGCCGGGCGGCGTGACGTACGAGATCCGCGACTACCGCGCCACGGTCACGGACGGCACGCTCGCGGCGGGCGACGACGCCGCGGACGCCCGCTGGTGCTCACGGGAGGACCTGGTACGGCTGCCGCTCACGGACGGCCTGCTGGAGGCGCTGACGTCCTGGGAGGCGCTGCCGGGACAGGCGTCCAGAGCCGATCCATCGGCATGACGTAGAGCCGGTCGTCGTGGCGGAACGACTGCTGACCGAGATTGAGCAGCACGCCCGCGACGAAGCTCGACCCGAGCCGCTCCCTGAGCAGCCGCAGCCCCTGAAAGTCCTTCTCCTCGATCGACGACTTGGCCTTCACCTCCACGCCGACGACCGATCCCTCCTGCGACTCGATGACGAGATCGACCTCCCGCTGATCCCGTGTGCGGAAGTGGCTGAATTCGACCAGTTCCTCCGACCAGCCCGCCTGCTTCATCAACTCGTTCACGGCGAAGGTCTCCACGACCCGGCCGAACTCGGTGAGAGTGGCGGGATCGCGCCGGTCCAGCTTCCTGCGCGTGATGCCCAGGAGGTGCGCGGCCAGCCCGCTGTCGATCAGGTGGATCTTCGGCGACCTGGCGACCTTGCTGGCCAGCGTACGGCCGAACGCCTCCAGCCGGTGGGTGAGGAAGACCGCTTCGAGCAGGGCGACATAGTCACCCACGAGACGTTGATCGAGCCCGACGGCGGCCGCGATGTCCGCCATGTTCACCGTGCTGGAGGTACGGGCGGCCAACTGGCGCATGATGATGGGCAGCACTTGGCGCTGCCGTACCTTGCGGATCTCCAGCACGTCCCGCTCGATCACCATCGAGACGAAGTCGCGGAACCAGGATCCGCGTTCGCTTTCCGGCATGCCCAAGGCGACCGGGAAACCACCGGCGAGTATCGCGGCCTCGTATTCGGCGCGCGACGTACGCGACGGCACAGACGTCAGGAGGCTCTCCGGATCGGTGAGCACAGCGTCCAAGAAGGTCTCCCGATGACCGCTGAGCTCGCCTTGGGACAGCGGCCAGATGGTCATGACATGCGCTCGACCCGTCAATGCCTGCCCGAGACGGGGTAGCGCGCTATAGCGCGTGGAGCCTGTGAGGATGAACCGACCCGGTCGCAAGTCGCGGTTGAGCTCAGCCTTGATCGCCGAAAGCATCTCGGGCACATGCTGGAATTCGTCGATGCATACCGGTTCGAGCGGGATGGTCGCGAAATGACCTGGGTCGGCGTCCGCAGCACGCCTGACCGAGACGTCGTCGAGGTCGATGACCGGGACGTCCTGCAGGCGCGCGCAGGCGCTCAGTAGCGTGCTCTTTCCGACAGTGCGCGGCCCCGTCAGTACAACGACGGGCCGACTGGCAAGCCGCCGACAGATCACCGTCTTCAGATGCCGGTCTACGAGGGCGTCCGAATCCATCGGCCTACCCTCCTGAACTGGCATAACTCTGGACTGTCCCTAGTTTTATATCAGGATCGTCCCCACTTTTATGCGGGATCTGTCCCTAGTTTTATGCGGGATCTGTCCCTACCTCGTCAGCCGCGCAGTTCTTCTCGGTGGTCGCTCCCGCGCAGACCGGCCAGCGCCACGGCGCTGACGACACAGGCCGCCACCACGTAGTAGGCCGGGATGTCGACGTCCTTGGTCGTCTTGATCAGCTCCGTGATGATCAGCCCCGCCGACCCGGAGAAGACCGCGTTCGACAGCGAGTACGCCAGCCCCAACCCCGTGTAGCGGACCGTGGTCGGGAACATCTCCGCCAGCATCGCGGGCCCCGGCCCCGCCATCAGGCCGACCGCCACTCCGGCCACCAGTACGGCCAGCCCCTTGGCCCAGCTGGGAGCGCCGGGGTCCTGGAGCAGGTTCAGCAGGGGGAAGGCGAGCACGATGACCGAGATCGCCCCCGCCAGCATGACCGGCCGCCTGCCGACCCGGTCGCTCAGCACGCCCGCCGGGATGATCGCCAGCGCGAAGCCCAGGTTGGCCAGCACCGTGGCGACCAGTGCCTGCTGGAAGGTGGCGTTCAGCGTGGTCTGGAGGTAGGAGGGCATGACGACCAGGAACGTGTACCCGGCGGCCGACCAGCCCATGAGCCGCCCGATCCCCAGCACGATCGCCTTGGTCACCTCACCGGCGCTCGGCTTCGTGAGCGGTCCCGCCGTACGCGCCCGTTCGAACGACGGCGTCTCCTCAAGCCGCAGTCGCAGCCAGAGCGCCACGAGACCGAGCGGGAGGGCCAGCAGGAACGGCACCCGCCATCCCCAGTCCGCCAGGTCCTGCTCCGGCAGCGCGGTCGCGAGCACGGCCGCCGCGCCTGCTCCCCCGAGCAGCCCCAGCGCCACGGTGAACGACTGCCACGACCCGTACAGCCCACGCCTGCCACGCGGTGCGAATTCCGTCATGACCGAAACCGCGCCCCCGAACTCCCCGCCGGCCGACAGCCCCTGCACGATCCGGACGAGCGTCAGCAGCCACGGGGCCGCCGCGCCGATCGTGGCGTAAGTCGGGAGTACGCCGATGAGCGTCGTGGCGCCAGACATGAGCAGGACGACCAGGATGAGCAGGGGCTTGCGGCCGATCCGGTCACCGAGGCGCCCGAAGAGCGCGGCGCCGAGTGGACGGAAGAAGAACGCCAGAGCGAACGAGGCGTACGTCTTGACCAGCGCTTCCATGTCGCTCGCGCCGTCGGGGGTGAAGAAGTTGGCGGCGATGATGGTGGCGAAATAGCCGTAGACGCCGAACTCGTACCACTCGATGAAGTTGCCGACCGAGCCGGCGATCAGGGCCCGGCGGGAGCGGGCGGGGTCGGTGTGCTGGGGGTCGGGGGCCGTCGCCGTCATGTGGTGACCTTTCGGCTGTCCGGTATGACGACAAGCTTCATAGACGTCTATGAGTGTGTCAATTACCTTCAGCAGGCCGCCTAAAGCAGTTGCGATCAGGACGTTCGGGGCGACAGGCTGCCCGGATGATCGAATTGCAGGAGCTGTCGGCTGATGACTGGGCCCTCTGGCGAGAGCTTCGGCTCGTCGCGCTCGAGGAGGCGCCGAACGCGTTCGGAGTCCCGCTCTCGGAATGGCAGGGCGACGGCGACCGGGAGGAGCGGTGGCGGGACCGTCTGAGCATCCCCGGCTCGCGGGACCTGATCGCCCTGCTCGACGGCAAGCCTGCGGGGATGGCCAGCGGCATCCCGGACGAGCGGGACGGCGTGACCGAACTGATCTCGATGTGGGTGGCTCCGGAGGCGCGGGGGCGAGGGGTCGGCGATCACCTGATACGCGCCGTTGCGGCGTGGGCCGTGGAGGTGGGGGCGGAGGTCCTTGAGCTGTCGGTCGATCCGGGCAATGAGAAGGCGATCGCGCTGTATCGGCGGCACGGGTTCGAGGACACTTCGCAGCTCGGAGACGAGCCGCCGAACGGGCTGCCGAAGCTGGTGATGGAGAAAAAGCTCGCCTCCAGAGGTGACGCTGACGACTGAACAACTCCAGCCCCTCTCCGCGCCGAGTACCGGAAGCGCGCCCGCTCGACACTCGGCGCGGAGACTGTTACCGCTTGCTACCGCTGCGGCAGGTCTGCCGTCGTGGCGCAGTACCGGGCTGTGTCCTGCTCAAGGCTCCACCGCTCGAAGCCCGCCTTCTCCAGCACTCGGATCGAGGGCGGGTTCGACAGCTCCACATTGGCGTACACGGTGTGCACACCCGGTGCGGTGAGGGCGTGCGCCGTCATGGCCCGGGTGGCCTCGGGGGCGTAGCCACGGCCGCGCCGGGAGGCCACGATGCCGTACCCGAGCTCCAGGGTGCCGTCGCCGGGCGGCCAGAACAGGCCGATCGAGCCGACCACCAGGCCGCTTTCGCGCTCGATGACCTGCCGGTGGCCGTACTCGCCCAGCCACGCGGGATGCTCGGCGAAGAGACCCGCGATGACGCCGTCGCCCTCGGCGGGGAAGTCCGCCGCCCAGTGCGTCTGCCTGGTGCCGTTCAGGACGGCGGCGGCCTCGCCGTCGGTCCATACCCGCAGGATGAGGCGGGCAGTGGTCAGATCGGGGTGGGTCGGTGAAGGGGAAGATGACACGTGTGACTCCTGGTCGTTTCGTACGACCCGGACCGCGCTAGCTTCGCGCGGGCCGGACAAGGGCATGCTGATGAGGGCTGCTGGCAGCCATATTCATCAACCTCCCTCGTCACACGGCGATCACGCGCCCTTCGCGCAGGCGCGATGTTATCGACGGGTCGGCGGGTCGGGCAAATCGTTGTCAAAGACGTCGCGAAGGGAGACTTCGATGTCTGAACTGCGTACCTGGCTCACCGGCCTCGGACTGCTCGAGGCGCCGCGTTGGCACGACGGCCGCCTGTACTTCTCCGACTGGACCGCGCACGAGGTGATCGCGCTGGACCTCGACGGCAAGCACGAGGTCGTGGCCCGGGTGGAGTCGATACCCCTCTGCACGGCCTGGCAGCCCGACGGGCGGCTGGTGATCGTCGATTCGGCGCGGGCGCTGCTGCTGCGTATGGAACCCGACGGTTCGCTGGTGACCCACGCCGACCTGGCCGGCGTCGGGCAGGGCTGGAACGACATCGTCATCGACGGCCGCGGCAACATCTACGTCGACCGCGCGGGCTTCGACATGCTCAGCGGCGGGGAGTTCGCTCCCGGAGCCGTCACACATGTCGGCCCCGACGGCTTGGCACGTGACGTGGCCGACGGCATCTCGTTCCCCAACGGGCTGGCCGTGACGCCGGACAACGCAACGCTGATCGTCGCCGACTCGTACGGCAGAAGGCTCATGGGGTACGACATCGGGCCTGACGGCAGCCTCGCGAACGGCCGGGTGTGGGCCGACCTCGGAGACGGCGTCCCCGACGGGATCTGCGTCGACGCCGAGCACGCCGTCTGGTACGCCGACGTGCCCAACCGGCAGTGCGTACGCGTCCGCGAAGGCGGAGAGAAGGTGCGGACCATCCAGCTCGACCGCGGCGCCTTCGCCTGCGAACTCGGCGGCGCGAACCGCTCGACGCTCTTCATCGTGGCCGCGGAGTGGCGCGGCATGCCCGAGATGGTGCCACCCGGAACCGGCCAAGTCCTCTCCACCGAGGTCGAGGTCCCCGGCGCCGGCTGGCCGTAGAGCGGCTCCCGGCGGCGGACCGCCGGGCAGCCTACGTTGTATCCGCGCACGCCCTCAGTTACCTGCCGACCGCGCTATCTGCCGGCCGCCAGTTATATGGCGACCCGCCGGAACAGGGCAGCCAACAGGAAGGGAACGCCGAAGGCGGGCGCGTCGGCCGCCTGCTCCTCCATAGGTCGCAACTCGATCTCGGTGTAGTCCGAGAAGATCCAGCGCAGCGCCTCAGGCGTATAGGCCAATCCTCCGTGCAGACGACCCTGGCGATAGAACTCCTCGTCCGGCAGCTCGGAGCCCATGGCACCGGCGGCGAAACAGGTGAGGCCAAGATGACCGCCGGGGGCGAGCAGACGGTCCAGCAGGTTCAGATAGCTCACCCGGCGGTGCGGCGGCAGATGGTGGAGGCAGCCGGAGTCATAGACCAGGTCGTAGTGCCCAGGCGGCAGGCCGACGGAGAAGATGTCGCCGCAGTGGAAGCGGACCTCGACACCCGCCTCGCGGGCCCGCTCCTGGCCCCAGGTCACGGCGGCCGGGGAAAGATCGACGGCGTCCACCTCGAACCCGAGCGAGGCGAGGTGAACGGCGTTGCGCCCTGGTCCGCAGCCGAGGTCCAGGGCTCGTCCGGGGGCGAGCAGGCCGCGATCGAGGTAGGACACGAGGCTCTCGTCCGGCTTGTCGACGAAGAAGGGGATCGGCGAGGAGCGGTCGGCGTAGAAGTCGTCCCACCAGGAGGAGGCGTTCGGCGTCCATCGGTCGGCATCCGCGGCGAAAAGGCGGTCCAACATGGACAGAACGTCTTCCACGGTGCGGATATCCCGGTTCACTCACGGCCTCCTCAGACCCCGGCCGCCCACGCGATCGGGTCCTTGAATTTTAGCCGCCATAGGCTGCATTTGCCCACGTCAGCGGCCGTTTTCGAGATCGTCCAGCAGCGCCCCAAAGGGCGACAGAGCGACCTGGGGAGCCCGCCGTGCCCTCACCCTTGGAGAGGGCTGTCCTTGCCCGGCAACGCCCGCGTCAGAGGCGCCTATAGGGCTTCTGACGGCCGCCCCAAGGCCCCCTTCTATGGCAGCAGGAGAATTTTTCGCAAGCGTGTCGCCGGCCGACCTCACCGGGCAACGGCGGCCTCAATGCCGTCGAGCAGCCAGGCGAGACCCAGCGTGAAGGCCGAGTCCCAGTCGTCGCCCGCCACCATCGGGCCGTGCTCCGCGAGGCTCGGGTAACTGTCCCTGCTGGTGCGCAAGTGTTCGCGAGCGGCCTGCCGGATGTCCGGGTCGGCGTTCGTCTGCCAGGTCGTCTGCATCAGGGCCGAGCCGACGATGTAGTTGGACAGGCCGTACGCCGCGGCGGTGAGGGATGGCCCGCCGACCCCCGCCTTGATCAGCGTGGAGTACAGGAACTCGCTGCGTGCCAGCACGTTGGGGCCCAGCATCGGCCGGCCCAGCAGCACGGCCGACCAGGGATGCTTCAGCAGGACGGAACGCCACCGGCCGGCCAGTGTGGTGACGGCGGCCCTCCAGTCCGCGTTCTCCTCGGGGATCTCGACCTCCCCAAAGATCATGTCGAGGGTCAGATCCAGGACGTCTTCCTTGGTCTTGACGTGCCAGTAGAGGGTGGTGGAGCCGGTGCCGAGGCGCTGGGCGAGCCTGCGCATGGTCAGCCGGTCGACGCCCTCCCCGTCCAGCAGGGCCATGGCCTCGGCGGCGATGCGCTCCCGGGTGAGCGGTGGCCCTTCGCGGCCCGCCCGCGTGGCCGCCCGCAGCCACACGCCGCCGGCCACCCCCTTGGTCGTTGGTCCTGCCTTGCTCATGTCCACAGACGCAAGTCTAATATTACTGGATCGTTGATCCTGTTCTAGACCAATGATCGAGTACCCCTGAGGAGGCGGGACCGTGGCGGGACATGTGGAGGTGGACGGGCTGACCTACGTGCTGCCCGACGGGCGGCTACTCCTGCACGAGGTTTCGTTCCGCGTCGGTGACGGGGCCAAAGCCGGTCTCGTGGGGCCCAATGGCGCGGGCAAGACCACGCTGCTGCGCCTGATCGCCGGCGACCTCCAGCCGGAGGCCGGTCGCGTGGTCTCCTCGGGCGGCCTGGGGGTGATGCGGCAGTTCATCGGCAGCATCCGCGATGACCGCACCGTGCGCGACCTGCTGTTGTCCGTCGCGCCGGAGCGGATCCGCGCCGGGGCGGCAGCCCTGGCGCGGGCGGAGGAGGCGATGGCCGCGCACGACGACGAGGCGGTCCAACTCGCCTACGCACAGGCCACCGCGGACTACGCCGACCTCGGCGGCTACGACATGGAGGTCGTCTGGGACGTCTGCGTCACCGAGTCCATGGGCCTGACCTACGACGCGATCCGCGACCGCCCGGTGACCACCCTGTCGGGCGGAGAGCAGAAACGCCTGGTTCTGGAGGCGCTGCTACGGGGCCCCGACGAGGTCCTGCTGCTGGACGAGCCCGACAACTACCTCGACGTGGCCGGCAAGCAGTGGCTGGAGAGTCGGTTGCGGACCGCGTCCAAGACCGTGCTGCTGGTCTCCCACGACCGTCAGCTCCTGGCCAACGCCGCCGACCGGATCGTCACCGTGGAGGACCGCGGCGTCTGGACTCACGGTGGCGGCTTCGCCACGTACGCCAAGGCCCGCGAGGAGCGCGTCAACCGACTGGAGGAGCGGCGCCGCCGCTGGAACGAAGAGCACGCCAGGCTGCGGCAGATGGTCAACACCCTGCGGCAGACCGCGGCCAACAACGACGCACTGGCCTCGTCCTACCGGGCCGCCCGCACCCGGCTGGTCCGCTTCGAGGAGGCCGGCCCGCCGCAGCGCCCGCCCAGGCGGCAGAACGTGCGGATACGGCTGCGCGGCGGCCGTACCGGCAAACGCGCCGTCATCTGCGCGGACCTGGAGATCACCGGCCTGACTCGGCCGTTCGGCACAGAGATCTGGTACGGCGAGCGCGTCGGCGTGCTCGGCTCCAACGGCACGGGCAAGTCCCACTTCCTGCAGATACTGGAACAGGCCGCGGACGGCGCGGTGCCCACGATGAGCCACAGCGGTACGGTGCGGCTGGGCGCGCGGGTGGTGCCCGGCCGGTTCGTGCAGACCCACGCCCGTCCGGACCTGCACGACCGCACCCCGGTCGAGCTGGTCACGACTGGCCACCCCCTCACCCTGAACGAGTCGATGGCGGCGCTGGCCCGCTACGAGCTCGCTCCCGCCGCGAACCAGAGATTCGACACCCTCTCCGGCGGCCAGCAGGCCCGGCTGCAGATCCTGTTGCTGGAGCTGTCCGGCGCCACCCTGCTGCTGCTGGACGAGCCCACCGACAACCTCGACCTGGCGAGCGCGGAGGCCCTGCAACAGGGACTCAATAGTTTTTCCGGCACGGTGCTGGCGGTCACCCACGACCGGTGGTTCGCCGCAGACTTCGACCGGTTCCTCATATTCGGCGCCGACGGCACGATCCAGGAGAGCGACGAACCCGTCTGGCACGAGGGCCGCGGCGAGCGCGCTCCTGGAAGGCGAGCCTTTCAGCGATCAGACGAAAGGGAAGACGTCCACAGGATCATGTGATCGGCGTTGTAGGTCGTCGAACGGCCCAATGCCACCACCTCCGATCCCATCACCGTCACCGCCGCCAGCCACTGCATCCCCGCCCCCGCCAGCCGTCCCTTCGTCAGGTCCACCCGGTTCCACGTCAAACCATCCTCAGACAGCCAGACCGCGCTGTCCCCCTCCCCCGGTGTGCCGTGCCAGCCGACCGCCACCAGCCCCTGGTCGGCCGCCGCGAGGTCGTACACGGCCGCCGCCTGGTCGGCCGGCAGCCAGGCCGTACGCCAGGTCGTACCGTCGTCTTCCGAGACCGCGGCGAAGGCGCGGCGCGAGCCGGATGTCTGGGCTGTTCCGATGGCGATGAGCTTGTCCTGGTAGGCCACCACCTCCCGCAGTCCGGCCGAGCCGGCCTCCGGGGGCGAGACGCGGTCGCGGGACTTCCAGTTGACGCCGTCCTCCGAGAACCAGACCACGGCGCTCTCCCGGTCGCCGCTGCCCGAGCCGCCTATGGCGACATATCCGGATTGTGTGGCGGCCACGTCGTACACGCGCACACCGGAGCCCCCCTGCGGCAGCTTCTTCGATCGGGTGAACTTGCGCAGGTCTGGCGTGAACCAGAGCGCGGCGTTCGGAATGCCCGCCGCGTTCCGGTCCTCGCCGGCGAGCACATAGCCCGACTCGCCGGCGGCCACGACGTGGAGGGCCAGGTACGGATGGTCCTGGGTACGGGCCAGGTCACCGGAGGCCGTCACCTTCTTCCAGGTGCGGCCGTCCTCGGAGGACACCAGGAGCGGGTCGGTGACCGATGTGTCCGTCTGGGTGCTGCCGACGGCCAGCCAGCCGCGGCGGCCGTGGGCGACGTCGTCGAGGGTCTGCTGGTTCGTCCCGCCGAGGCTCATGGAGGTCCAGGACTGCCAGTTCAGGCTGGTCCAGATGCCGGCGTCGCCGGAGGCCGAGCCGACAGCGACGTACCGGCCGTCGAAACCGGCCAGGCGGTTGGTCTGGCGGGCGATCCGTGACAGGCCGTCGACGCCGGCCAGCCGTACGCGCGTCGCGTCGCCGCGCGGGGGCGCGGTCATGAGGACGAGCTGGTTCTCGACGTCCGCCGTGGCCTGGTCGCCGCCCGCGAACAGGGTGCCCGAGTCGGAGATCGTGAAGCCGCGCAGCGTGGCGCCCGGCAGGTTGCCGAGGTCGGTCCGCTTGGCCCAGCCGCGCCCGTCGGCGCTGGTCAGGATGGAGTACTTGCCGAGGTCCGCCTGACTGACCGCGGCGATCCCCGACGGGTAGCTGATCAGCGATTCGATGCCGGGACTCGTACCGCTCAGGCCACGGATCGAGCCGCACTGCGCCCACTGCGCGCCGGTCGGTGAGCAGTAGACGCGCACGTCGCCGGTGATCGTCCGCTGCCTGGTCGGGACGAGGACGAACTGCTTGGGCAGTACGGCCAGCGACGACCCGGTCCGCGCCTCGGGCAACTGGAATCCGGTGGCCTGGTACGTGGCGCCGCCGTCGCTCGACCGGACGACCCTTGAGCCCTCGCCCGGGGCGGATTCGGCGATGGCCACGACGGTGTTCCCCTTGGCCACGACCGCCTTGAGCTCGCGTACGTCCAGCCCGCCCATGTTCACGCGCTCCCATGCGCGCCCGTCCGGCGACTGCCAGGCCGCGGGTCCCGTCGCGCCGCCGGTGAGCGTCGTACGGCCGACCGCCACGAACCCCGACGACGTCCTGGCGATACCGGAGATCAGGTCACCGTTCCTGAACGCGGACAGACCGCTCTGCTCCACGGCCGCCCAGGTGAACCCGTCGGTGCTGGTCCACAGGCCGCGCTCGGCGCCCACCCCGTCGCCGCCGCTGGCCAGCCAGCGCCCGTCGCCGCCCACGACCCGCTGGACCGTCGCCGTGGTCGACCCGTTGACCTGGCCGAGCTGCCACGTCTTCCCGCTGTCCGGCGAGAACAGGAACAGCGGCCGCGGCGTCGGGCTGGTCGTGTCGCTGCCGACGGCCACCACGGCACGGCCCACGGAGGTCATGTCGTTGAGCTTCTGATCGGAGCCGTCACCGGCCGACGGCACCGTGAACAGCTCGTCGCCCGAGCGTTCCGTGCCCTCCGACAGCGCCAGGCCGGGCTTGTCGGAGGAGCGCCACTGCCACACGAGCACGCCGCCCGCCACGAGCAGCACCAGCGCCAGGATTATGGCCGTCGGCGCGGCCAGGCTGCGCCTCCGTACCGGACTCGACCGGCGGACCGCCGACGGAGCGGGGCCGCGGTGGTGCCTGCCGCTGGAGCCGCCGGGACGCGACGGGCCGGACGCGACGAGGCGGTCCGGTCTGGTGGGGCGGCCGGCGGGCGGGCGTCCGACGCGCCGCACCTCGGGCTCGTCGAGGTCCTCGGGGTCGTCTTCCTCCGAGTCTTCCGGCGTGCTGTACTGGGGCTCGTGCTGAGGTCGGTCCTCGTCCTGCGGCTGGTCCTCTGTCTCGAACCAGGAACGGGGTGTTACGTCAGCGGGCTCATCCTCGGTCCGGGGCTCGGGCTCGGTCCGAGGTGGGCCGCCGGCCACGAGCTTGTCGGGGTGGTTCACGACCCGGCGGCGGCGCGGCTCCGTCTCGGGTTCCGCGGTCGGGGAGCTGTACGGCCGGCGCCCCTTCGGCGGGTCCGGAGGCTCGTCCCCAGGGACAGGGGAGGAGAACGGCGGCATACCCCACGGTGAGGCCGCGGGCAGGCCACGAGCCCGATCATCGCTGGGGCCCGGCGGAGAGTGCTGGATCCGGGGCTCGTTGGCGGCATGGGGGTCGGCGGCTCTCTCGGGCCGCGGGTCGTCATCACCCGGCGGTCGCCGTGGCGGGTCGCTGGGGCCGGAGGCCACGCGTCGCACCTCCTAGTACGTACTGATCGAACTGAGCGAA
The DNA here is from genome assembly GCF_050942315.1 of Nonomuraea sp. CA-143628. Classification (NCBI taxonomy): domain Bacteria; kingdom Bacillati; phylum Actinomycetota; class Actinomycetes; order Streptosporangiales; family Streptosporangiaceae; genus Nonomuraea; species Nonomuraea sp. CA-143628. The sequence continues at coordinate 1,919,902 of NZ_CP192072.1, read as the reverse complement.
CGACCCGGTAGAGAGGTATGCCAGATCGTTCCAGGGCAGCCTGTCCACGTTTATGCGCTTATTTCGTTTTCTAATGTCACTGCGGCGTGGAATATCGCACATGAGTGCTAGTTACCCTGTCTCGCCGAGATGATCACCTCCGGAATCCTCGCCCACCCACTGGATCCAGAGCAACACGACTGAGCCCGAATGGCGAGACCTCTCTAGCGAGATTCCTGGCACCAGCTAGCTATTTATCCCGAAAGATCGCTAACTGACCGTTTTTTAGCCAGGTACAGTACCCCCACCGCGTACGCGCCCAACTGCACCACGGTCCCCACCAACGCCTGCCAGGGCACGTCCCCCTGCTGCAGCGCCTTCTCCAGATGCCCGGCGGCCGCGCTGACCCCGAACGCCAGCATGTTGTTCGCCACGTGCAGGGCGATCGGGGCCTCCAGCCCTCCGGTCCGTACCGCCAGCCACGCCATGAGGGCACCGAAGCTGAAGACGTCGATGAGCCCGATCCACGAGTACCCGTGCAGGGACGCGAACAGCGCCGAACCCAGCACGATCCCCCATATCGGGCTCCGCAGATGGGCTCCGAACGCCTGCATGACCCAGCCGCGGAAGATGTACTCCTCGGTGGCGGCCTGGAAGGGCACGAGCAGCACGATCACGATCAGCGAGGGAAGGAACGCGCTCCACCCGGCCCAGCCGAACAGGTCCGTAACCGGTTCCCTGGTCACCGTCATCATGGCGACCTGGGCGACCTGCCCCAGCGCCAGGGCTATGACCGCCACTCCCAGGCAGCGCAGCAGCCACCCCCACCGCAACCGCCCGGCGACCGAGGAGAGCGACCCGGGCCGCCGCCGCTGGACGAGCGCGACCGTACCGAACACCGCCGGGAGCACGGCCGCGATCGAGAGCAGCAGCACCACCAGCGAGAACACCGGATCGCCGAACAGTTCCTCAGGCGTCAGCGACGCGGGGATGCCGAGGATCGTCGCCAGCACCACGCCGACGCCAATGACCATCGCACCGATGACGAAGAACGCGACGCCCACCAGGATCGTCCCGACGATCTCCCGCCAGGCACCTCGGTCACCCACTCGGGCCAGGTAGTCGTACCGCGCGCCCCTGGGCATCGGCCGGAACCACGGCTCTCGCACGGGCATGGGCGGCGGCTGGTAAGGGTAGGCCGGCCGGCCCGGCGGCTGCGTCCCGTACGGAAGCTGGGGTCCAGGATTTTCCTGCATCTCTACATTCTGTCTGGGAGATGAGCATTAGTTCACAGACGATCCGTTAGTTTGAGCGGATGCTCGGTGGAGTAAGCATTTCGACCCTGGGAGCAGTTCATGTCAAGGCTGGGACCTGTCATCACCCTGACAGCGGGCGCCGCGCTCGCCGTCGGGCTGGGTGTCGCCAGCATCACCGCGACACCGGCGGCGAACACAACGGTTGCCGCCACCTCCAACGAACCCCCCGCGACCGAGACCGCCGCCGCGGCTGAACCTTCGGCGGAACCCGCCGCCACCGCCGCCACCGTTACCCCCGAACCCACCGAAACCGCCGAAGCCGCCCCAAAGACCATCGACAAAGCGGACTACGGAGGCTACGTACGCGGCAACGGAGGCTTGATCGCCATCTCCACCCGCGACGGCAAGACCATCGGCTACTTCTGTGACGGCAAGTCCGAGGCCTGGTTCAAGGGCAACGAGAAAGACGGAAAGATCACCCTGAAGGGCTTCGGCGCCGCGGCCGTCGGCGGCACACTCGGCGGCGGCAAGGCCACCGGCTGGCTGAAGATCGGCGGCAAGAAGTGGACCTTCGCCGCGAACACCGTCGTCAAACCCTCCGGCCTCTACCGGGCGACCGCCCAGGTAAGGGGCGCCAAGCTACGAGCCGGCTGGATCGTACTGAAGCGCCCGCAAGGCGGCTTCACGCAGGTCGGCGCCGCGTTCGCGGACGAGAAGCAGCTGCAGATCCCGCAGCTGAACGCCTACCAGCCGACCAAGCCGGTGCCGCTCGACGACGAGACCACCCTCTACCCGAAGGACGTCGACGGCTTCATTCAGGAGATGCAATGAGCGTCACCTCGCACCGGCCGACCGGCTTCCACCCCCTGTCAGTCCCGCTGCTGATCGGCGGAATGGTGGCGATCGCCCTCGGCGTCTTCGGGCGCGTCCACGCCCCCACCGGCTTCGCGGTCGGCCCCGCCGGTTTCTCCGCCGCGCTGCCGATGAAGGCGTGGCTGACGACGGGCGCGTTCGTGCTCGCCGCCGTCCAGGTCATCTCCGCCCTGTCGATGTGGGGCAAGCTCGGGATCTCCATTCCGCCGGCCGTACATCGCTGGTCGGGCCGGCTGGCCTTCCTGCTCACCATCCCCGTCGCCTTCCACTGCCTGTACGCCCTGGGGCTGCAGTACGACGTGCCCAGGGTGCTCGCGCACTCGCTGCTCGGCTGCTTCTTCTACGGGCTGTTCACGGCCAAGATGCTGGTGCTGCCGAAGCGGGGCACGCCAGGCTGGACGCTGCCCGTGATCGGCGGGCTCGCGTTCACGGCGCTGGTCGGGCTCTGGCTGACCTCGTCGTTCTGGTTCTTCACCACGATCGGTTTCAAAGTCTGACGGCCTAAAGGCCACGACGCCATGACCGGTGGACGGCCGGACGGCTTGAAAGCCGTACGGCTGGACGGCTCTAGCTCTCCGGGCTGAACGTCTTCGTACGGCTCAGCCCGGCAGCCCGCCCCTTGGCCACCACGACGAGCGCCATCTTGCGCGAGGCCTCGTCGATCATCTCGTCCCCCAGCATGACCGCGCCGCGCTTCTCCACGGTCGTGTAGTAGTCGTACGCCTCCAGGATGAGCTCGGCGTGGTCGTAGTCCTCCTGCGTCGGCGAGAACACCTCGTTGGCCGCCTCCACCTGCGACGGATGGAGCACCCACTTCCCGTCGAACCCGAGCGCCGCGGCCCGCCTGGCCACCCGCTTGAACCCCTCGACGTCCCTGATCTGCAGGTACGGGCCGTCGACCACCTGCAGATCGTGCATCCGCGCGGCCATCAGCAGGCGCATCAGGATGTAGTGGTACGCATCGCCCTCGGTATAACCCGGCGGCTGCTCCCCCACGACCATCGTGCGCATGTTCACCGACGCCATGAAGTCGGCCGGCCCGAACACCAGCGCCTCCAGCCGCCTGGACGCCCCCGCGATGGCGTCCACGTTGACCAGCCCGCGCGCGTTCTCGATCTGCGCCTCGATCCCGATCCGCCCGACCCCCAGCCCCATCGTCTTCTCGATCTGGGTGAGTAGCGTGTCGAGCCAGACGACCTCGGTCGAGTCCTGCACCTTGGGCAGGATCAGGCAGTCGAGATTGTCCCCCGCACCCTCCACCACCTCGATCACGTCACGGTAGGTCCACTGCGTCGACAGATCATTCACGCGTACGACCCGCGTCTTCCCCGTCCAGTCCCCCTCCCGCAACGCGGTCACGACGTTCTTGCGAGCCTCATCCTTGACCAGGGGCGCGACAGAATCCTCCAGATCGAGGAACACCTCATCAACCGGCAAGGTCTGGGCCTTCTCCAGAAACCTCGGGTTACTACCGGGGACGGCGAGAACAGATCGACGTGAACGCATGCGCACACGCTAGCCCCCTCGCCTCCGCCCTTTCGCACCCCCCAACCCACCACGCCCCCACCCGTTACCCACTTACCGGCTTGACCATCTGATGCCCGCCCCTCCACAAAGGACTTCGCGGGTGGGCGCTTCGCGCTTCGGGGGCAGGCGTTGCTTCCAGTCGGGCCAAGGCCCGACCCCTGAAGGCCCTCGCTCCGCTCGGACTCCCTATTGGCGCGGGCTCCGCCCGCGCACCCTCCCCCCTCGGCCATCTGCTTCGAAAGGCGGCATGCGAATGCGGCAGATGGATGAGCACGAAGCCGTGGAGCAATGAAGTCGTGAAGGACTTCTGTTGCAGCATGGCCAAAGGACGATGGCACTCCGTCACCAAGAGGATCTCCCGTTACGGCCGACGGGAAATCAACACACTCTGAGAGGGAGGCGCCTAGACTGCGGGCATGACTGCTGAGCCGCTGCATGAGATCGGGGATGACCCTGCGGAGATCTTGCGCCTCCTGCCGGAGAGGTGGCACGAGCAGTTCCTCAGCGACTATCACACTGCCGTGGACGCGGCCCACGAGGTGTGGCGCTTCAAGCAGCTTCAAGAGCTCCTGCATGTCTGGCGGCTGCATGCGATCGCGGTCTCCAACCCTGATTTCGACCACGCCGAACGGGCAGTGCGTGAGGGACGGACCGACGAGTTCGTTTCGATGGACATGGCGTTCCCGGGCTGGGCCGACCGTCGTTGAACTATCGCGTGGAGCTCCACGTGGCAGCACTGGCCCAGATGAAGGGGTTGCCGAGCAAGGCGTTCGACGCACTCCTCGCCAGAACGGTGGATCTGGTCGAGAAGCCGTGGGATGCCCGCATGCTGTACGCGGATCAGCCTGAGTATCGACAGACGACCTTCGGTGACTTCGGCATCATGTACTTCAAGGTCGACGAGGCCGCCGAGTTGATCTGGATCTTCAACGTGACCTGGACAGGCTGACTGCCCCAGCCACCCGTTACCCACTTACCGGCTTGACCGTCTGCTGCCCGCCCCGCCACAACGGACTTCCCATGGAGCGCTTCGCGCACCGGACTCAGACGCTTGTCCCAGTCGGGCCAAAGCCTCGACCCCTGCAGCCCTCGCTCCGCTCGGACGCCCTCCTCAAGCGGGCCCCGCCCGCGCCCTACCGGCGACGGCCCGGATAGGAGGGGTCGAGTTCGGTGGCCCGTGCGCAAGTGCGGGTGAACAGCTGGGATGAGGCAGATGTGGCGTGCGGTCGGCACCACCATGATCTCAAGCGTCTGCGGCGAATGGATCGGAATCGTCACGCGGATCACGTTCGGCGACGATCATCCGCCGCACCTCACGCAACGTCGCACCCGCGACGTAATAGCGCCCCCTGTTGGATCCCTGAGGTTCCAGAAGGCCGATGGATGCAAGATGGCTGAGATCGCGGCTGGCAGTAGCAAGAGAGATCTCCTCATCGCCCCCGCGCTTGAGCCACGCCCGGTAAGTGGCATTGCGTACTCGTTGCCCGAGGGCCGCGTCGAACAGCACAGTGAGTGCGCGCTCGGGCAACGCCTCCGCTTTGGTGAGTCTTTCCAGTTCGACCCACAACCTGGCCGATTCGCGCACGCGCACGAGCACGGTGCGCGCTTGCCGCAGGTGTGCGGCGAGCGCGAACCTCAGCCATGGCCGAGCGTCACCATCAGGCCTGTAACGACCTTGTCCAACCTCGCCCAGCACCTTGTAGTAGGCGGGAGTGTTACGACCAAGATATTCCTCGATGTTCATGAAGATCGGACTGAGTACACCTTCACGCGCAATGATCAGCGATTGGAGGCAGCGCGCCATCCGGCCGTTGCCATCCCGAAACGGGTGGATCATCACCAGGTTCAGGTGCGCCATGGCGGCACGCACAAGCGGGGGTTCCTCGCGGTCCGTAGGCGCGCAGCCGTTCTCCGCTTCGAGTCGCGCCGTGAACTCGTCCATGAGCGTGGGCACCTCGTCGACAGGTGGCCCTTCGTACACGATCGCCCCACTGGCGTCGTCGCGGACGTAGATATCTCCTGCGCGCCAGCTCCCGCGCCGGTTGTCAAGATTGTACGAAGTCATCATGAAGTGCAGGACTTTGATCAGTTGAGGGCTGTAGGCAAAGTCCTTCTCCCGAGCGACCTGCAGGACATACGTCATCGCCTCGCTGTAGCCCCTGATCGCTTCTCTCGTCTCACCTGCCGCGTCGATCGGCTCGGCCCCGTCAGCGATGGCCGCCGCGTCGTCGAGTTTGGCGTCGTAGCCCTCGATCGAATTAGAACCCTGCACGGCCCGAGCGAAGCTCTGACGGCGCAGCGAGCCAACCCAGCGGCGCGGCTCATGAAGCTGGGTGCGGAGGCGCCCCCTGAGGGCATCGATCTCGGCCAGGACGCTCAGCTCCTGGTCATCGAGCTGTGGAGTGGCGTAGAGCATGCTTCATTATCCAATACAATCCAACATCATGAGCGATATTATTCAACATCATGAGCGATTGAATTCTACAACGCCTCACGTCGAGCCGTCGGCGGCAGCACCCTTGGCCCGTCGCACCCACCCGCATGCACCGCGCTGAGGAGGCTAGAGCCCTCAGCGTGGGTAAGCCCGTTTGATGCGGGTCGCCAGCCAGCGAGGCCGCCCGCCTGCATGCGGCAACTCAGAGATCTTCCCGCAGCCCAACAGCCGCGACCGGCCGAACAATCTGAAGCCCCGCCTCACCGACAACGCCGCTACTCAGCGGAAACCTGCCTCCGCGGAGTGCTGCGGGAGGTCAGGCACGGCAAACTAGAGTTTCCTCATTGCAGCCGATGTCAGTCGGGGATTCTGCGCCGGTAAGCCGGAAGTCTGCGCATTCACGATTGGGTTGTGGTGCCGAGCGTCCACAACGATGACATGGGCAAGGCTCTCAGCCTCTCACCGAACGACAAGCTCTGTTCGCCGGTATACAGGACGAATCCCGCCCGAAACCGTGCTCCAAGCCGGTCGGCCAGGTGGCGCAGTCCTCGGAAGTCATCCCCGCGCACGGTTTCCGCGGCTTTGACCTCCAAGCCGATCACTTCGCCGGAAGCATGCTCCAGAACCATGTCCACCTCGATCTGGTCGCGGTCCCGGTAGTGGAACAGCTGGACGGATTCATTGGCCCAGGTGAGCTGACGGGCTACCTCACCGATCGCGAAATTCTCAAGGAGCGGGCCGATGGGCGCCGTGACATCCCTGGCGCGCTCAGTCGACATGCCGATGAGCCGACCGCCGAGCCCGCTGTCTGTGACGATCAGTTTGGGGGTGGAGATGGCGCGGGTGGTGAGATTCGACGACCAGGCCGGTATGCGCTTGATGACGAAGATCAATTCCAGGAGATCCAGATAGCGCGAGAGCGTCACCCTGGGCAGCCCTACGTCGCCGGCGATCGACTGGACCACGGCCAACCCGCCCATCCGAGCCCCGATGACGCTGAGCAGCCTGCGCATCTCCGCTGGACGTTCGATGTCGGAGATCTGGCGCACATCGCGGGTGACCAGGTCGGTGATGTAGGAATCGAAGAACCGGTTGCGCCTGCGTCCAGGATCCCGCCGGACCGCCTCCGGGTAGCCGCCGCGCAGTGCCCGATCCACGTAGTCAGGCTTGCGGAGCGGGGAGGGGTTCATGGCGACATCGGCGCCATGAGTGAAGACATGGTCCACGAATCCGTCCGGAGCGCTGTCGATCTCTCCTTGGGACAGCGGCCACAACTCGATGGTCTCCGTCCTCCCGGGCAGAGCGTCCGGGAGATCACGAAGGCCCAGTAGGCGCGCGGAACCGATGAGAAGAAAACGGCCCGCACGTGGATGCCGATCAACCTCGTGCTTGATCGGCAGGAGTAGCTGCGGGGTGCGCTGGATCTCATCGATCATCAGAAGTCCGTCGTGCTGGACGAAGGCGACGGGATCCTCCTCGGCTGCGGCCAGGATCGCTGGATCGTCCAGGTAGAGCTGGCGGGCATTGTCCGCCTGCGCGGCGATCAAGCTCGCCAGCGTGCTCTTGCCCACTTGCCGAGCGCCGTTCACGACGACGACTCGCGTGTCCGACAGCGCTTCGAGCGCCATTGCCTCGGCGCGTCGCGGGAACAGAGACGGATCCATCACAGGCTGAACGCTACCGCAGTTAAATGCGGCTATGTGGGCGTTCTGCCGCTAGGTGCGTGGGCGTTCTGCCGGAGGGTCCGTGGGCGGTCTGCCGCCACATACGTGGGCGGTCTGCCGGAGGGTCCGTTAGCTCCTAGCGAGGTGGCGGCTCGCGCCACCGGCATCCCCCGGTCAGCCGGGAGACGGAAGCTTCCTTCGAGACCATCGCGAGGCACGAACATAAACCAGATGCTCCGCCGACCCCAGAGCCGCCACAATCTCCGCATGACGATCACCCGCCTCAACCCCGACGGACTGCACACGACTCCCGGTTACAGCCACGTCACCGTTGTCGAGGCCGGGCGGACGGCGTACCTGGCCGGACAGTGTCCGCTGGATGCGACCGGCGCCCTGGTCGGCGACGGAGATCTGGGCGCCCAGGTGGACCAGGTCATCGCCAACGCCCTGACCGCGCTCGCGGCCGTGAACGCCCGCCCGGAGCAGGTGGTCCGCTCGGTCATCTACGTGGTTATCCAGGACAACACCGCGCTAGGGGGAGTATGGCAGCGCCTGCTCGACTCGCCCCTCGCCGCCGCCTTCACCAGCGCGAGCACGCTGCTGGGGGTTGCCCGGCTCGGCTTCGCCGGCCAACTCGTCGAACTCGACCTGACTGCCGCTCTCGGCGCGTAAGGCCGTCTGGACAAGGACGCCAAGGCGCTGGTGCGGCTTCGGATGGGTCACGCCTTGATCGGTGCCGCCGAAGCGCGCACAGCCCCGGTACAGTCGAGGCGTGAGCGACATGTCCGCGGCCATCGAAGAGGGCGCGAAGAAGTCAGGTGTCCTCTGGCTCACCCTCGACCGCCCGCGCCTGGCCTGGCATGCCTGGCACGAGGGTGCCATCTACCTCGTCACGGGCGGCGGTGAGCAGCAGTTGCCGGGCATCGAGGGGCTCGACACCGTTCAGGTCATCCTGCGCAGCAAGGACAACGGCGCCAGGCTGGCCGACTTCGAGGCTGAGGTCCGGGTGGTGGACCAGGCGGCGGAGCCTGAGGCCGTCGCCGCGCTGGCCAAGGAGCGGCTCAACGCACCCGACAGCGAGCACCTGACCGACCGCTGGGCGCGCGAGTCGACCGTACTGAAGCTCACCCGCCGCTGAGCCCACATCGCAGCCCACCCGCCGCCAAGCCCGCACGGCACCAAAGCTCACCCGCCGCTGACACACCTGAGCTCACCACGCGCTGACCCCAAAGCTCACCCCACGCCGACCGGCTGCTCGAGGTCGTCCGGGCTGGGCTTCGTGCTCGGTTCCGGTCGTTGTTCGGTGGCGGTCTGGGCGAGGAGGGCGCCGGTGAGGACGATCAGGCCGCCCACGATCTGGAACACGCCCAGCGTCTCCCCCACCAGCGCCCACGCCACCACCGCGCCGCCGATGACCTCCAGTGAGGCCACCGTGGCGCCCACCGCCGCCGTCAGTCGCCGGACCGCGTTCACGCCCAGGATGTACGCGACGACCGTGGCGATCAGGACCATCCACAGGTACGCCCCGAGCACCGGCAGCGTGTGCGCGCCCGCCGAGGGAGTGACGGTACGGGTGAAGGCGTCCCACGGGATGTTCCACGGGCGGGCGAAGGGCACCAGGATCACGGCCGACCCGATCAGGCCCCAGCCGATCAGGCCGAGGGGGTCGACGTCGTCGCCGAAGCTGTCGCTCATCAGGAAGTAGCCCGCGCAGCAGGCTCCGGCGAGCAGGCCGAGGAGCAGGCCCAGGGCGTCGAGGCGCAGGCCCTGCCAGGCCTCCACGACGATCGCGAGGCCGGCGACGGCTGTTACGGCGCCGACGAAGGCCGCGCGGGCCAGCCGTACCCGGCGGACGAAACGTACCCAGAGCACCACCATCACCGGTGCCATGAACTCCAGCAGCAACGCGATCCCCACCGGCAACCGCGTGATGGCCACGAAGTACAGTGACTGAACCGCGGCCACCGCCACGATCGCGTACATGGCGAAGAACGGCAGCCGCGACCGCGGGATCCGCAGGGCGCGCGGCTTGACCAGGGCCAATACGACCACCATGAGCACGCCGGCGCCCGCCATGCGCGTCCAGACCGCCTCGATCGGGGCCAGTCCGGCGGCGATCAGGTACTTGGCCATCGGGCCCGAGAACGCGAAACAGCACGAGGACACGAAAGCCAGCGCGAGCCCTGGGTACTTCACGATCAACCTCAACTTCGTAATCACCGTAATGTACTTTTGATACTGACACGTCAGGCGTCCGGAGCGCAATGGAGGGGCACTGTTAGCCTGCTGACGTGAAGATCTTCGTGGCCCGCCTGGCGGGGACCCCGGTCTTCGACCCCGCGGGCGATCAGATCGGCCGCATCAGAGACGTCGTGGTCGGGCCGCATGACGGCAATCCGCCGAGCGTGCATGGCATGGTGGTCGAGATCCAGCCGCGGCGCCGGGTCTTCCTGCCCATCACCAGGGTGCGCGGCATCGAAGCGGGCGCGGTGGTCTTCACGGGCCGGCTGAACATGCGCAGGTTCGAGCAGCGTGACACCGAGACGCTGGTCATCGCGCAGATGCTCGACCTCACTGTTCAGCTCGACGGCGAGCCGGTCACCGTCTACGACGTGGCGATGGAGGAGACCAGGCCGTCGTTCTGGCAGATCACCAAGGTGGCCGTCTACCGGGGCCGGCGGCGGCGCGAGACGAGGATCGTCGGCTGGAGCGAGGTGTCGGGGTTCGGTGTCCTGCAGAAGGACCAGGGAGCCGCCGGACTGATCGCCGCCTTCGAGTCGATGCGGGCCGCCGACCTGGCCAGTGCCCTGCACGACCTGCCGGACAAACGCCGGATCCAGATCGCCCGCGCCCTCGACGACGACCGGCTCGCCGACACCCTTCAGGAGTTGCCGCCCAACGACCAGATCGCCATCCTGCGGTCACTGGAGGTGGAGCGGGCGGCCGACGTACTGGAGGCGATGGACCCCGACGACGCCGCCGACCTGCTGCACGACCTGCCCAGCGAGCAGGCCACTCAGCTGCTCGCACTGATGGAGCCTCAGGAGGCGGCGCCCGTGCGGCGGCTGCTCACCTACGCCGACGACACCGCGGGCGGCATGATGACCAGCGAGCCGGTGATCCTGCCGCCCACCGCCTCGGTCGCCGAGGCGCTGGCCCACATGCGGCAGAAGGATCTGACGCCCGCCGTCGCGGCGCAGGTCTATGTGACCAGGCCGCCCACCGAGACGCCGACGGGCGCCTACCTGGGGATGGCCCACTTCCAGCGGCTGCTGCGCGAACCGCCCTCCACGCTGCTCGGCTCGGCCATCGACCCTTCGGTCGACCCGATCAGGCCGGAGCTGACCGTGCACGAGGTCGCCTCCTACCTGGCGAACTACAACCTGCTGGCGGCGCCGGTCGTGGACGAGCTGGGCAGGCTCGTCGGCGCGGTGACGGTCGACGACGTACTCGACCACATGCTTCCCAAGGACTGGCGCGAGAGGGCACACCGTGACGACTGAACGCCTCGACCAGCCACGCGCGCTGCGCCGCTCACTGCGCCCGCACTACGACCCCGAGGCGTTCGGCCGCCTGTCGGAGCAGATCGCCCGCTTCCTCGGTACGGCCAGGTTCCTCGTCTACATGACGGCGTTCGTCGCGGTCTGGGTGACCTGGAACGTCCTGGCCCCCGACAGCCTGCGGTTCGACCCCTATCCGTTCATCTTCCTCACGCTCATCCTGTCCCTGCAGGCGTCGTACGCCGCGCCGCTGATCCTGCTGGCCCAGAACCGGCAGGACGACAGGGACCGCGTCCAGTACGAGCAGGACCGGGCGGCGGCCGACCGCAACCAGGCCGATGTCGAATATCTGACCCGCGAGATCGCCGGGCTCCGGCTGGCGATCAGCGAAGTGGCCACCCGGGACTATCTCCGCTCGGAGCTGCAGCGACTGGCGGAGGAGCTCAACTCAAGATCCGGCAATGAACGCGGCGGCGGTTAAAGAGCGGCGGTGATGGGCAGTTTGGCGAGCATCTCGCGGACCAGGCGGATCTCGCCGGGCCCCAGCAGGTCGAGGAACTCGGATCTGATTCCGCGCAGGTAAGTGGGGGTGGCCTCGGTCAGCCGGGCCGCGCCGCGATCCGTCAGCACCGCGAACAGCCCCCGCGCGTCGCTGGCGCACGCCTCGCGCGCCACCAGGCCGTCACGCTGGAGCCGGTCGATGAGCCTGGTCAGGCCGCTTCGGGAGAGCAGCACCCGGCCGGCCAGATCGTTCATCCGCAGGCGCCGGTCCGGCGCCTCGGCCAGTTGCGTCAGCACGTCGTAGGAGGCCAGCGGCAGGCCGTGGGCCAAGAGCAGCTCGGCCTCCAGGTGGCGGGTGATGTGCACCTGAGCTCGCTGCAGCATCCGCCAGACCGCCAGCTCCTCGGCGCTGAGGCCGATGGGGCCGGTGGTGCCGGTGGTGCGGCCGGTGGCGAGGCCCTCGTCGCGCAGAAGAGTCACGGAGTAACCTTAGAACGTTGCACGGACAACCTAAACAGTGCGGATTATCCGCACGGGGTCCCTGGTTCATACGATGGAGGGGCATCCTCACCGGCGTGCAGCGCCAGGTCACACATAGACGACTAAGGAGGGACGGCACTCCCTCGTGCCGAGACTTAGATGGCACCAACACAGGAACAGGTGACGGCCGCTCTCGCCACCGTCATCGACCCCGAGATCCGTCGCCCGATCACCGAACTCGGTATGGTCAAGAGCATCGACATCGGTGCCGACGGTGTCGTTCGCGTGGGTGTCTACCTCACCGTGGCCGGATGTCCGATGAAGGACACGATCCGCCGCGACGTCGCCACTTCGGTGACCAAACTCGAGGGTGTCACGGGCGTCGAGATCGAGCTCGACGTGATGAGCACCGAGCAGCGCAAGAAGCTCCAGACCACGTTGCGCGGCGATCGGGGCCCCGAGAAGGAGATCCCCTTCAACCAGCCGGGCTCGCTGACCCGCGTCTTCGCGGTGGCCAGTGGCAAGGGCGGGGTCGGCAAGTCGTCCGTCACCGTCAACCTGGCCGCCTCCATGGCCGCCAGTGGGCTCAAGGTCGGCATCGTCGACGCCGACATCTACGGCCACAGCGTGCCGCGCATGCTCGGCGCCTCGGAGCGTCCCACCAAGGTCGAAGACATGATCATGCCGCCGGTGGCGCATGACATCAAGGTCATCTCGGTGGGCATGTTCAAGCCGGAGGGCAACAGCGCGGTGGTCTGGCGCGGGCCGATGCTCGACCGCGCGCTCCACCAGTTCCTCGCCGACGTCTACTGGGGCGACCTCGACGTCCTGCTGCTCGACCTGCCGCCGGGCACCGGTGACATCGCCATCTCGGTGGCGCAGCGGCTGCCGTCGGCCGAGCTTCTCGTCGTCACCACCCCGCAGATGGCCGCCGCCGAGGTGGCCGAGCGGGCGGGCTCGATCGCCGCGCAGACGCACCAGCAGATCGCCGGCGTCATCGAGAACATGGCCTGGCTGCCGTGCCCGCACTGCGACGAGCGCATCTCGGTCTTCGGCGAGGGTGGCGGCCAGACGGTGGCCGACGCGCTGACCCGGACGCTGGGGACCCGGGTGCCCCTCCTGGGCCAGGTGCCCATCGACCTGCGCCTCCGCGAGGGCGGGGACGAGGGCAAGCCGCTGGTCCTGACCGATCCCGACTCTCCGGCCGCGGCCGAGCTCCGCACGATCGCCGCCGGGCTGAGCAAGCGTTCCAGCAGCCTGAAGGGCCTCCAGCTGGGCCTGTCCCCCAACCGCTGACATCCGGTTCGACGTCCATAGGGGGTCCGCTCCTCAGAGCGGGCCCCCTATAAGCATTTCGTGGCGGCCCCAACCGTTCACCCCCTGTCGGACGTCTTGTCTATATGACGGATTCCGAGGCGTTCGAGGCCTTCGTCGCCGCCTGGCACCCGCGACTGCTGCGTGCCGCCATCCTCATCAGCGGTGACAGGCATCTGGCCGAGGACGTACTCCAGGATGCCCTGATCAAACTGGCGCGCCGCTGGTCGAAGGTGCATACCGACCCGGTCAATTACGTGCGTACCACCCTGTACAGGGACGTGGCGTCCACGTGGCGGCGGCGACGGGAGTTCGCCTACGGAGAGCCGCCCGAGCAGGCGGATCACGACACCTCGGAAGCGTCGGACCTGAAGGTGGTGTTCGCCCGCGCGCTGGCCAGGCTGCCCGTGAAGCAGCGGGCGGTGCTGGTGCTGCGGTTCTACGAGGACCTGCCGGTCGGGGAGGTCGCCGCGATCCTCCGGGTCTCCTCCGGGACGGTCAAGAGCCAGACGCACGCGGCCCTGAAGCGGTTGCGCGAGGTCGCTCCCGAGCTGGAAGAGGTGTTGATATGACCGACCAGGGGCTGCGGGAGCTCTTCAATGATCTCGCCGAGACTCTGCCTGAGGGGTCGTCCCGCGCGGGCGAGCTGTGGCGGCAGGGCACGCGGAGCCGTACTCGCCGCCGGTGGACGGCGGCCGCGACGGTCACTGTGCTCGTCGTGGTGGGGATCGTCGTGTCCCCGGAACCGGTCGAACGCGGCATCACCGTGTATCCCAGCGTGCCGCCCACACCCACGATCCCGCCGACTCCCCCCATGGACACCGCTCCGCCGCCCAGCGGTGAGGCGGGGCTGCCCACGCTGGCGACCGGGATCCCGGAGAGGTGGGCCGACATCCCCGTAGTGACCACCGTTTCCGGGCCCGTCCTGGCACTGGCCGAGTTCGGCGACGGGCGGATCTACATCATGAAATCCGGCGGCCGAATCCCTCTTGGTATGGAGCTGGGCTCGACCGGCAACGGCGGGACGCCGCTGAAGCCCAACTCGCTCGCCCCCGACGGGACGATGGCCGCCTTCCCGCTGAAGCACGAGGTGGTGGTCGTCGACCTCGTGATCGGCCAGGCCAGGCGTTACCCGGTGCCGGGGTTCAACGAGATGGTGCTCTGGCGCGGCGAGCAACTCCTCGTCGAGCAGGAGGAGGCGAGCTACCTGCTCGACCTGGCCACGGGGAAGGTGCGGCGGCAGCCGTACAAAGGATTCACGGGTGTCGCGGGCTACCGCGACCTCAGGATCGTCTCGCCCGCCAAAGGCGGCTGGACGGTCATCCAGGAGGGCGGGTCGGAGGTGGCGCTGAACGTCCGGGACATCACCGACAAGGGCAGCATGCCCGTGGGCGTCCTGGGCAACCACGGATGGCAGCGCGGCGGCCTCGTCGCCAGGTCCGCGTTCGCCGGCCACGACCGGGCGAAGCAAGCCGACGTGGTCGTCGTGGCCGACATCGCCACGGGACGGGTGGTCAGGACGCTGCTCCTGCCCTGGGGTGATTCTTCCGGCAGGAGGTGCGGTAAGGGCGGGTGCCCCGTGCGCGGCTGGATCGGCCAGGACACGGTGATCGTCGAGAGCGGGGACAGGCTGCTCGGCTGGAACATCAACACCGGCGCCCTGTCACGCGTCGCCGACCTGCCGAAGGATGTGACCGCCTATTCGCTGCGCAGCGGGTGAGCCGTCAGATAAATAGCACATGTCTTACCAGGGGATTTGTTGTGGCTGGAATTCCCCTGCAGCCAGATCGGAAAAGTCATCAATTTGCGCATTACTATCACTGAATGCACACAGGCAATCACATACCTTCCTTAACTCCCATAATGTGATTAAACTCACGTTGATGACGACGCATCCAGTCCGTTACCTCACACCGATGGAAGACAGCTCCCGGTGGGACGCGTTCGAATTCCGGCCCGGCGATATTGTCATTAATTCGCCGGCCAAATGCGGCACCACCTGGACCCAGACGATCTGCGCGCTCCTGATTTTTCAGACGCCGCAGCTACCCGCTCCACTGTCGAGTCTCTCACCGTGGATCGACATGCTCGTACGTCCGAAACAGGAGGTTTGGGACAACCTCGCCGCGCAGCAACACCGCCGTTTCATCAAAACCCACATTCCGCTCGACGGCATCCCGGTCGACCCGCAGGTCACCTACATCACGGTGGGACGGGACCCGCGCGATGTCGCCATCTCCCTGCGCAGCCACGGCAAGAATCTCAAGCGTGACGTGATTCGTCGATTGATCCATCAGGCCGCCCACCCCGGAAACGCGGCGACTGACGTTCAGATCGACGATCATGACGAGAGGGACTTCCTCGACGAACGGGAGTACTTATTACGCTGGGTGGACAACGACGACTCGCCGTACGACAATCTCGACTCGCTGCGTGCGCTGATCTGGACGCAGAGCCGCGCATGGGTTCGCCGCGCGGAGCCGAATGTCATTCTGCTGCACTACGCCGACCTCTCCAAGGATCTCGCCGGCCAGATGCGACGGCTCGCCGAACGGCTCGGCATCGAGATCGACGAAAGCAAGTGGCCGGAACTGGTCGAGGCCGCCACGTTCCAGCAGATGCGCAATCGCGCGGATGAACTCGCACCCGACGAGCAGCTGGGCTACATCCGTGATCACAAACGCTTTTTCCGCAGTGGTAAGTCGGGCCAGTGGCAGGAGTTCCTCACCGATGAGGATCGAGCGCACTACGACCGTCGGATAGCCGAGCTCGCGGAGCCAGACTTCCGCGAATGGCTCCATCACGGGGCCAGGTGACGGTATGACTGCCGGGTTTCGATGAAGCATCAGGAAATTCCGGAACTGTCGCCCGAAGCGGCCGGGCTCGTGACGGTCGAGCGCGTCCCCTCGTTGGACGACGTGGCCGGGTGCGCGTGGGATGACGTCGCCGACCCGCGGGACATGTTCCAGAGTCGTGCGTGGCTGACGGCTCTTGCGCGGTCCGGTGACGGGCCCATCATGTATCTGATCGCCCGACAATCCGGGCACCCGCGAGTCGCCGGTGCCCTTCCCCTCTATGACTCGCTCCCCAGCCGTGGTGACTACCTGTACTGGCCGGAGCTCCACTTCCAGGACCTGCTGCACGCCGCGGGTTCACTCGATGGTCGGCTAGGGTTGCTGGCCGGTTCCTGCGCGGGATTCAGTACGCGGCTCATCGTGGACCGCACCCTGCCGACTTCGACCAGGACGATGGTCCTGCAAGCGCTTCGGGATGCCGCCCGCGCCGTCGCGGTCGAGCGCGGGCTCCCGTACACCTTCTTCTTGTTCCTCGACTCCTCCGCGTGGAGAGACCTCGCTCCGGTCGTCGGCGACGGAGACCATCACCGATTGGCGAGCGTCGCACAGACTGAGCTGGAGCTCCCCGGCGGGGACTTCGAGGATTACCTGGCGACGCTGCCACGGAACACCCGCACCAGCGTCCGCAGGGAGGTCGGGCTCTTCGCCAAGGACTGTGCGGCCGAGACCGTACCTCTCCGTGAAGCCATCACGACCATCGCGCCGATGATCGTTAACGTGCGGGCCAAGTACGGGATGGCGTACAGCGTGGAGGCGGTGACGCGACGCCTCTCGGTGTACTCGGCCGCGCTGGGAGACGCCGCGTCGATGGCCGTGCTGTGCCGGGTGCGGGGTCGTCTCGTCGGTGCTGGAGTCATGTGCCGCTGGCATGACCGGCTGTACGTGACGGACTTCGGGCGCCTCGATGACGAGGCGCCGGACCCGTTCGTGTACTTCAACGCGGCCGTCTACGAACCCATCAAGTACGCCTGTTCGGTGGGGCTGTCGAGAGTCGTCACCGGCGCCGGGGCAGAGCTGGGCAAGGCCCGGCGTGGCTCGGTCGTGCTCCCGCTGGTGCATCTGGCGTGGGCGGCGGCCGGAGGCGGCCCCGACGGCCAGATCGACACCATGCCGGCGGAGAACCGCAGGCAGCACTGGCGCGAACTACGCAACGCTCACCCCAGGTACTTTCACTCGGCGTGGGATGAGCTGTTGTGAACGCAACATCGATCCGACGGGCTGGACGTCATGCCCGCGAGGGAGGTCAGCGTGAGCCGAGTGGACGAGCCGGCCGGCCCCGTCCGTGACACGACCAGAACAACGACCAGCACCACATCCAACACCGCGACCAACACCGCCACCAGCGCTGTCCCGCCGGGGCTTCTCGGACGGGTGCCTCGTGACCTGAGCAGGGTCGCCCTGGTTCACGAGGATCGTGGCATCACCTTCGGCGACGTCGCCGCACTCAGCGAGGACATCAGCGGCGTCGTACGGGGTCACCATCTGAAGCGCCGCGTGGTGGGCGTGCCGGCGGACCGGAGCCCGGAGTTCGTCGCGCGGATCGTGGGGCTCTGGAGCGCGGGAGCCGTCCCGGCGATCCTGGGGGACTGGGGTGCCGCGCGGGTGCGCGGAGCATTGACGGCCACTGGCGCCGTGGCGACCTTCGGCCAGTCGTCCGCCCCGGCCGGCTTGGAACTGCTGGATGACGGTGGCCCGTCACCCGTGCGCCTCGATGAGGTCGATGGAGGCGATGGGCTCACCGGGCTCCGCAGACGCCGTGGGTTCGACGAAGAGGACGAAGAGGGCGTGGGAGGAGTCAGTCATATCCTCTTCACCTCCGGCACGACGGGCAGGCCCAAGGGGATCGTCGTCGGACGAGCGGCCTTCGAGGCCGCCAGTGTGGCGTTCTTCAAGGAACTGCCCATGGACGAATCCGATCGGATCGCCTTTCTCAGCAGACCCGGCCACGATCCGAGCCTGCGGGAGCTGATCGCGCCCTGGCTCACCGGTGCGACGTTGTTCATTCCCGACAGTCGCACGGCCGCGGATCCCCGGCTGCTGGCGGCCTGGCTCTCGAAGCATTCCATCACCGTGCTCCAGGGCTCGCCGGTCCTCCTCCAGCTCATGGCGGGCTCGTCGCGGCTTCCCGTCGACAGCCTGCGGCTGGTCTGCTCGGTGGGGGCCCGGCTCACGGCCGCGGCGCTGCGGTCGACCGCACGGTTCGCCCCACAGGCCACCATCGCCAACTGCTACGGCGCGTCGGAGACGCCGCAGGTCGTGTGCGTGCACCAGGTGCCGCCCGGAAAGGGGGTGGCGAGCGAGGACCCGGTTCCCATCGGGCGCGCGCTCGACCAGGCCGTGGTCAAGATCGTGCCCACCGACGCGTCCGACGGTGAGAGTCCGGAAGGCCGGCTGCACGTGGAAGCCGCCGCCTGCGCGCTCGGCTACACGGACGGGACCCCACTGCTGACCACCGGCCCTGACGGCCGCTGGTACGACACCGGCGACATCGTCCGTCGGCTACCGGACAGCTCGATGTGCTTCCTACGGCGGGCGGACCGGCAGGTCCAGGTCAACGGCACGCGGGTGGAGCTGGACGAGATCGAGGGCGCGGCCGCCCTGGTCGCCGGTGTCGCCGAAGTGGTGGCGACGTTCGTCGAAGACGGCAACGGGGTCGGATCCGTACGCCTGACCGTCGTACAGAGCTCCACGACGGCGATCGACAACGACGAGCTTCGTGCGGCACTCCACGACCACCTGGACCCCGCGGTCGTGCCGTCGAGCATCGAGGTGCGCGACTCATCGCCGGACGAACCGGCGGTCGTGGACGCCGCGCGGGCTGAGGACCGGGCGGCGACGCTGTGGGAAGTGCTGCACGAGAGCGCGCGGTCGGCTCTCGGCCAAGGCCGGAGCGACGGCCGGATCGACCCTGACGACGGCTTCTTCGAGGCCGGCTTCACCTCGATGTCCCTCATGCGGTTCGTGTCGGAGGTCTCCGTACAGCTCGGAACGGAGATCTCTCCCCTGCTGGTCTTTCGCTATCCCACCCTGAATGCCTTTGCCAATTACCTGCGGGAGAACCTGGACGACGTGTCCTGACCCCGCGACGGCTCGCTCCCCGTACGGAGCGGCAGCAAGCGAATCGGAGGGCGGACGATATGGGCAACCTCGTTGAGCCGATCGCGATCATCGGGATGGCCGGTCGTTTCCCGGGAGCGGTCGACACCCAGCGGCTCTGGCGGAACCTCGTGGCCGGCGAGGAGGCGGTGCGCTTCCCGTCCGAGGACGAGCTCCGGTCGAGCGGCGTGTCGCGTGAAGCGCTGGACGACCAGGCTTACGTGCGGGCGGTGGCCGAGCCTGAGGGCATCGACCTGTTCGACGCCGGGTTCTTCGGCCTGAACCGGCGTGAGGCCGAGGTGTGCGACCCGCAGCTACGGCTGTACCTGGAGACCTCGCACGCCGCTGTCGAGAACGCCGGTTATGACGCCTTGAGGCTTGGTAAGGCAGGTGTGTTCTCGTCGGTCGCCGCGAACCGCTATGGGATCGGCCGCGTCGTCGGGAACCTTGAGGCGCTCCGGAGTGCCACCGGCATGGCGACCGGCATGTGGAACAACCCCGACAGCGCGTCCACGCTGGTCTCGTACAAGCTGAACCTGCACGGCCCCAGCATGACCGTGCAGACCGCGTGTTCGAGCTCGCTCGTGGCCGTACAGCTCGCCGTGAACGCCCTCCGGCTCCACGAGTGCGACGTCGCTCTGGCCGGCGGCGCCGACGTCGAGTTTCCCATCGGTCACGGGTACTGGTGGGCTCAGGACGGCCCGCTGAGCCGGGACGGCCACTGTCGCCCCTTCGACGCGGCGGCCACCGGCACGATCTTCGGCAGCGGCGTCGGCGTCGTGGTGCTCAAGCGGCTCGCCGACGCCATGGCCGACGGCGATCGGATCACCGCGGTGATCCGGGCCGTGGCCGTCAACAACGACGGCGCGAACAAGGTCGGCTTCACCGCGCCCAGCGCCGATCGGCAGGCGGAGGTCGTGCTGAGAGCGATGGAGCTGGCCGGTGTGGGTCCCGAGGACATCGGGTACGTGGAGGCGCACGCCACCGCGACTCGGCTGGGCGATGCCATCGAGATCGCGGCGCTGAGAAAGGCGTTCAGCGCTCGGGCGACGTCGGGACTCGCGCCCGGGCGGTGTCCCATCGGATCGATCAAGGGAAACGTGGGCCATCTGGGTCACGCGTCTGGGATCACGTCGCTGATCAAGGCGGCGCTGTCACTCGATCATGAGCAGATCCCCGCGAGCGTCAACTTCACGGAGGTGAACCCGTTCCTTGAACTCGGGAACTCACCGTTCTTCGTCAACGACACGCTGCGGCCCTGGCCTCGATCGGGCGACCAGCGACGCCTGGCGGGGGTCAGCTCGTTCGGCATCGGTGGCACGAACGCGCACGCGATCCTCGAAGAGCCGCCGCCCCGCGTCGTCGACCCCGCTCCGGGGCCCACGCAGCTGATCGTGTGGTCGGGACGGACGCCGTCCGCGGCCGAGGCGTACCCGGAGCGGCTTGCCCAATCCTTCAAGGAGAGCGCGGACCCGCTCTCCAGCGTCTCGTTCACGCTGCGGCAGGGACGCACGCCACACCCGGTGCGCGGCGCCGTGGTGGTCGAGAGCATGTCCGACGCGGCCGCCGCCGTGCGTGACCACGGGCGGCGAATCGTCACCCCGGAGGAGCAGGCAGACCGGAGCACCGTGTTCCTGTTCCCGGGAGAAGGGGCGCGGCACGCCCATATGGCGGCGGAGCTCTATCGCACCGAACCAGCCTTCAGCCAGGCACTCGACGAGTGCTTCGCGCTCTTCGATGCCTGCGGCCTGCCCCAGCGGCAGATCTGGGAGCGGGCGCCGGAAGAGCCGACGCTCTTCAGCGTCGAGTACGCGCTGGGGCGACTGTGGCTGGCGCTGGGCATCGAGCCCGACGCGCTGCTCGGCCACGGCATCGGGGAGTTCGCGGCCGCCACGCTCGCCGAGGTGTTCACCCTCCCGGAAGCGGTCCGGCTGGTGAGCGCCCGAGCCATGGGCGCTCACCAGCCGGACTTCGACGGTATCGAGTTACGTCGTCCTCGGTGGAAGCTCTACTCCGCGTCCACCGGCGACCTGGTGAGCAGCGTGGACTTCTGGAGCCGGCAGCTCACCCAGCCCGCCCTGTTCAAGCAGGCGCTTGAGGCCGTGTTGTCCGACGGTGACCGGGTGCTGGTGGAGGTGGGCCCCGGGCGGACGCTCACCACCCTGGCGCGCTCACATCCTCAGGTACGCGCCAAGCGGCATTTGACGGTGCCGACGCTCCCGAGCGGGCCGGCCAAGGCCGCCACCGAACGCAGCTCGTTCCTGCATGCGCTGGCCCGGCTGTGGACCCTTGGCGCTGATGTGGACTGGTCGGCGCCGGCCGCGACGGGTGAACGCGTACCTCTGCCGGGCTACCCGTACCAGCGCGAGCGGTACTGGATCGAGTCTCCGAGCGGTTCCGCGCCCGTCCACGAGGCACGGGAACCAGCGGGCCATGCGGTGTTCCGTCTGCCCACCTGGGTGGAGGCCGCGCCGGCCGGGCACACCGACGTCTCGGACCGCGCGCTGGTATTCCTACCCGACGATGCGCGACGAGCCGCCGAGCTGGTCGCCCTGCTCGGCAGGGCCGGGTGGGATGACGCGTTGCTGGTGCGGCACGGCTCCTCCTATTCGGGAGCCCGGGGCTCGGAGTTCGTGATCCGTTCCCGCCACGAAGCGGACGTCGTCCGGCTGCTGGACGAGCTGAGAGACTCGCAGCGATACCCGGAGCTCATCATCGACGCGACGCAGCTCGGCGGCGGCCTGGCCGAGCCCGGCCTGAGCGACATCGACCACCAGATCGACACCGGTTTCCAGCGGATCGTCGAGCTGCTGCAGGAAGCGGCGCGACGGGCGCCCGACAAGCGCGCCCGCGACGTCCTGGTCGTCACCGAGCTGTCCGCGGACGTGACGGGCGGCGAGAACGTGCACCCGGTGCGGGCCATGCTGCTCGGGCTCCTGCGGAGCTACATCCTCGAGAACCCGCGCGCCATGTGCAAGCTCGTCGACATCCAGGACGGCGTGACCGATGACCGGCTGGTCGCGGAGCTGAGCGGCCGGAAGCGATCCGAGATCGTCGCCCTGCGGGGGGATCGGCGTTGGGTGCCCGGCGAGCGGGAGTTCGTCCCTGACGGTGCGGGCCCCGTCGACCTGCGTCACAGGGGTGCCTACGTCATCACCGGTGGACTCGGTGGCCTCGGTCTGGCCGTGGCACGTGGCCTGGCGGACACCGGTCTGCGACCACGGTTGCTGCTGCTGGGCCGTCATGTGACAGGCGGGCACGACGCCGAGCTCGCCGAGATCCGGGCTCTCGGCGCCGAGTGCCGCGTCGAGGCATGCGACGTGACCGACGTGGACGCGCTGCGGCGGGTGATCGACCAGGCGTCGGACTCCTTCGGTGGGATCAACGGGGTCTTCCACCTGGCCGGTGTGGCGGGAGGGGGCATGCTCCAGTTCCGGACGCGGGAGCAGGTGTCGGACACGCTCGCGCCGAAGGTCCACGGTACGTTGGCGCTGGTCGAGGTGCTGCGGGGCCGGGCGGACCTCGACTTCTTCGTGGCCTTCTCCAGCCGAGCGGCGCTCAGGGGCTTGGTCGGCGGCGCTGACTACTCCGCGGCGAACGCCTTCCTCGACGCGGTCGTACGCCGGCAGCCCTTGGCGGGCTGCGTCTCGATGACCATCAACTGGCCGTCCTGGGCCGAGGTCGGTATGGCTGCCCGTCAAGGGCGGCCGCCGCGAGACACGCCGTCGGATGTGCGTTGGTGGTCGACCCCGCTGTCGGCCGAGAACTATCCGATCCTGGACGAACACCGTATGGACGGCGTACCGGTACTGCCGGGCACGGCCCAGGTCGACTTCGTCCTGCGCGCCTTCCACGAGGCGATCGATCGCCCGAACGGGCGGCCCGCGCAGCTGCGCCACATGGTCTTCCGGAAGCCGATCACCACCCCGGAGCCGGTGTCACTCGAGGTCGGCTTCGAACCGCACGAGGACCTCTGGCGCTTCACCGTCCGCACCGCGCCGCTCTCCGCCGGCTCCCCTGACGGCTACCGCGTCCACACGACGGGAGAGATCCTGCTGGTGGACGCCGGGGTGGACACGGTGGACCTGGACGGGCTGCGCGCGTCGCTGCCCGAGCGGCGGATACCCGTGAACGACGCCGAGAACCGGCTGTTCACCATCGGGCCGCGATGGCCGGGAGAGGAGATCTGGACCTCCAGAGAGGACATCAGCACGAAGCTCGCCGTACTCACCTTTCCCGAGGCGTTCGACCACGAGCTCGACGAGCACGCGCTGCATCCCACCCTCCTGGACGCGGCGGTGTCACTGGCGCGGGATCCCGACCTTGAGCCTCCGCACGCGCCCTTCGCGTACCAGTCGATCGTGGTGCACCGGCCGATACCGGGTCTTGCCTACAGCCACATCCGTCGGCGCCCGAGCGGCTCGGACACGATCGTGGCGGACATCGACGTACTGACGGCCGGTGGTGACGTCGCCGTCGAGGTCAGGGGCTTCACGATGCGCCGCGTCGACGAATCCATGGTCGCCCCCGAGACCTCTCGTGAAGAGCGAGGCGCCGATGCCCCGTCGTCGCCCGACGACGGGATCACGCCCGCGACCGGGGTCGGCATGTTGCTGCGCCTCCTGGGTCGCCCCGGCCACAGACAAGTGGCGATCACCATGTCGGGGGAAGACGCGGTCCTGAGGAACTCCCCCGAGGACATGCCAGACGCCGCCGAACAACCGACGGCCATGGTACGTGCGCCTGAGCAGGTCCCAAGTGGGGCGCCATCGGACGAGGCGTCGCTCGAAGCTCGGCTGACGGAGATGTGGTGCGCCGAATTCGGTGTGGAGTCCGTCCGCCCCGACGAGGACTTCTTCGAGCTGGGCGGCGACTCCTTCGCCGCGGTGGGTCTGGTCGAGGAGATCCGCAGGGCTTTCAGCGTGGACGTCGGCATCGCGGTGATCTTCGACCACCCGACGGTGGCCGAGCTGGCCGCCGAACTGCACCGACTGACGGCATGATGGCGTTCAGCCACGAACCTTTCTGACCCATTCGTGAAGAGTCTCGGGAGGCAATTGCTCGACGATCTGGTGGCCGCCGTCGATCATGTGGACGGACAGCCATTCCGTTGTGTACTGGCTCCAGTCATTGAGAGACTCGGTGTTCCAGGAGCTCGCATCATCCTTGGCGCCGACCGCGATTATCGGCGCGTTGAGCATCGGGCGCGGATCTGTCTCAAGATAGCGATTGAGCAGCTGATATTCAGACCGCCAGAGACGTGCGTACTCGGGGAGAGCCGCCGTTTCCATGATGTGTGACGGCGCCTCCAGTTCCTCGGCCAATGCCCGGTCCGGCAGCTCCGCCAGAGGCGAGACAGGCGTGCGATGCGGCGGGTACTGACACATGACGACGATGCCGCGAAGCTGTCGCTCCAGGCGCTTGGCCGCCTCCAGGCAGACCAGAGCACCCATGCTGTGGCCCACGAGCACGACGTCCGTGGCGCCGGAGTCCGCGATGAGGGCCGCGAGCGCGGCGCCGCGCTCGTCAACGGAGGGCACATTCATCGGCTCGCTCCAGCCGGCCCGGCGGACGACAGGTTCCCTGCCCGGCTCGTTCCACCGCTCCACGAACTTCGTCCGGCCGCCCAGACCGGGAACGAAGATGACGGCCCGGCCACCATCGAGTGCCGGGCTGACAATGTAGCTCGCAGGCTCCTGACCACCCATTTCATTCGCTCCTATTGACAAGTGACGAAGTACAAGGGCCAACCATTTACCAACGTGTAACTACCCCATCCCGGACAGTCTCCATATATCCCAACACCAACCGCCAGAGGCAAATTTTCCGAGAATACTGGTTCATTTCAGTAGATCATGGCAAAGTGTGGCAGGTGTCCACGCTGCTAGCTGCCGCCGTGATTATCCTGATCGCCTCAACAGTGCACGCGGTGACCGGATTCGGGTACGCCCTCGTCGCCACTCCCCTACTGGCCCTCACGGTCGACCCTCATACAGCGGTGGTCGCCACGACGATGTCCGCCCTGGCCATGACCGTCACGATCGCCGTGCGTCAGCGTCATCACGCCGAGTGGAAGGTGGCCATGATCGCCATGGCCGGCATCGTGCTCGGCATGCCGCTCGGCCTCTGGGTCTATGGAGTGACGTCCGAGCGAGTGCTCACGGCCCTCATCGGGGTCGGCGTCCTGGGCTGCACGGTGATGGTGTGGCGGCGCGTGAAGGTGCCGGGGAATGTTCCCGTGCTGGTGGGAGTCGGCTTCATCTCCGGCGCACTCTCCACCTCGACCGGCACCAATGGGCCGCCGATGGTCGCCGCCTTCCAGGGGATGGGCTACGACCCCACGAAGTTCCGCGCCACCCTCTCGGTGGTGTTCGCCGGCACCAGCGTGCTCAGCCTGGTGGGATTCGCCGTGGCCGGCGAGGTGAACACCCAGTCGATCTGGATCGGGGTGGTGGGCCTGCCGATCGTGCAGCTGGGGTATTTCGCGGGTAACGCGGTCTTCCGCCGCATCGATGCGGAGCGCTTCCGCAAGGTGGTGCTGGCGGCCCTCCTCGTCAGCGCGGTGGTAACCCTCTCCGCCGCACTCAACGGCTGACGCCCGCGGCGCGTTTCTACAGTTTTACGGCAGGCACGGTGAGCCCCAAGCGCCGCACGGGGTCGGCCTCTGTCCAGGGAGACGCTCCTCCGGTGGAGATGGCCGGGCGCCGTGACGAGACGGTGAGACCGCCCGCGTGGGCTCCCGGCCAAACTGGCTTCCGAGAGGGGCAGCGACTGCCGCACGTCGCTTAGGAGATCTTGCGGCGGTAGGTGTTCATGGCGAAGGCGTAGGCGACGACGAGGATGCCGACGCACCAGCCGAGGGCGATCCAGATGTCGGTGCCGACCGGCTGCTGGGTGAACAGGGCGCGGATGGCGTTGACGATGGAGGTGACCGGCTGGTTCTCGGCGAAGACGCGCAGCGGGCCGGGCATGGTGGCGGTGGGCACGAACGCCGAGCTGAGGAACGGCAGGAAGATGAGCGGGTAGGAGAACGCGCTCGCGCCTTCCATGGTCTTCGCGGACAAGCCGGGGATGACGGCGATCCAGGTCAGCGCCAGGGTGAACAGGATCAGGATGCCCGCCACCGACAGCCACGCCAGCACTCCCGCCCCCGAGCGGAAGCCCATGAGCAGGGCGACGAGCGTCACGACCACGAGCGAGATCAGATTGGCGACCAGCGAGGTCAGCACGTGCGCCCACAGCACCGATGAGCGCGCGGTCGGCATGGACTGGAAGCGCTCGAAGATGCCGCCCTTCATGTCCATGAACAGCCGATATGCGGTGTAGGCGATGCCCGAGGCGACCGTGATGAGCAGGATGCCGGGCAGCATGTAGTTCACATACGAACCCGACCCTGTTCTGATCGCGCCGCCGAACACGTACACGAACATCAGCATCATGGCGATCGGCATGATCGCGGTGGTGATGATGGTGTCCGGGCTGCGCGTGATGTGGCGCAGGGACCGTCCCAGCAGGACGGTGGTGTCAGTGAGGAAATGCTTGCTCATTGTTGTTCCTTATGCCTTCGTGCCGACGAGGGTGAGGAAGACGTCCTCGAGAGTCGGCTGCTTTTCGACGTATTCGACCTTGGCGGGTGGGAGCAGTTGCTTGAGCTCGTCCAGGGTGCCGTTGACGATGATCCGGCCTTCGTGGAGGATCGCGATCCGGTCGGCGAGTTGTTCGGCCTCGTCCAGGTACTGCGTGGTGAGCAGCACCGTTGTGCCGCGGCCGGCGAGTTCCTTGACGGCCTGCCAGACCTCGATGCGGGCCTGGGGGTCGAGGCCGGTGGTCGGCTCGTCGAGGAAGATGACCGGCGGGTTCCCGATGAGGCTCATCGCGATGTCCAGGCGCCGGCGCATGCCGCCGGAGTACGTCGCGACCTTCCGTCCACCCGCGTCGGTGAGCGAGAAGCGGGCGAGCAGATCATCGGCGATCTCGCCGGGTTTCTTGAGATGCCGCAGCCGGGCGACCAGCACGAGGTTCTCCCGCCCGCTGAGGATCTCGTCGACGGCGGCGAACTGCCCGGTCAGGCTGATCGATTCGCGTACGTCCGCGGCCTGGGTGGCGACATCGAAGCCGTCCACCCGCGCCGTCCCCGCGTCGGCCTTGAGCAGCGTGGAGAGGATCTTCACGACCGTGGTCTTGCCGGCCCCGTTGGAGCCGAGCAGGGCGAAGATGCTGCCCCGCGCCACGTCGAAGTCCACGCCGCGCAGCACCCGCAGCTCCTTGTACGCCTTCTCCAGGCCCTGCACCTGGATCGCCGCAGCTTGCTGTGTCGTCATCAGTCTGTCCTGTCTTCTGTCGTGGTGTTCTCGCCGGCGGCGCTCTCGATGGCGCTGGTGAGGCAGCTATTTAGTGGCGCTGACTACCGGTACAAAGTAGCACTGACTACTAGTACATAGCAACACCGAATAGCTGAGGTTTGAGCGTGTGGGTGCGGGCGGCCTGATCGCTGTTCGTGAGCGAGTCCGTCATCCCTTGGGCGAAGACGGGCTCCGCCGGCTCACTGGAGAGTTCGATCGTCGCGGACGAGGCGGAAGCGCCCCGCGATCACGAGTGCGTTCGCTGAACTGTTCATGGCGTCCACCATCGCCGACCGCGCTGATACCAGCCCGTTGCCGTGCTGACATGGACGCTGACACGACACCGCACCAGGCCCGCCTGGCACGCCTCCCAAGGGGCGATTCGGCGTCCACAGGGCCCTCCCTGGGGCCCCGGGATCTCACCGTCGGCCGCCCGCTGGACGTGCGGGCGGGTGTCCACCAGCCGAGCGCCGCGGGCGACCACGACGCCGGCTTCGGCGGGAGACAACCGGCGCGACTCAGCGCGACTTGGAGCGCGCAGCGGCAAGCGGGCTGTCGATGGCCAGGGGTCCGAAGAACTCCGCCTGGTGTTACTTCTCGGCCTTGCCGGATTCCCCGTTGATGGACTCCTGATAGATCTCCGCGTAGGTGCGCGAGTCCTTGATCAGGTCGTCGCAGAAGGCAGCGACGTCGTTACCGAGGAGTTCGAGGACTCCCTTGCCGGCCGCGACGCCCTCCTCGAAGAAATCGACGATCCCTGTGAGCAGGGACCCGTCGAACAAGTCGATCGGTCCGACCTTGAAGAGGTACTTCTGAATCTCCTTGTAGACGATCCGGTAGTCCGGCGGGAGCGCCTTGACCCGCGCCATGTGCGCCCGCCACTGCTTCTTGCCCTCGATGATGTCTTGGATGCCCACGTCAGCCTCCCAGCCGGCCCAATTTCCTGGCGACGTTCCTGTTCAACTGCTCGCGCCATCGGTCGCGATAGCTCCGAGCCCCTTCTCCGCCGACCAGCGCCGCGCAGAAGCCCGCGATGTCGTCACCCAGCACGTCGTGAATGCTCTGCTCATCAGCCGCTGTCTCTTCGAGCAGCCCCAGGGCGCTGTCGAGGATCGGCATCAGGTTGCGACCCGAGAAGTCCCCGTAGGGAAAAAGATGACCCTTGATCTCTTCCCACGCCGCCCGGTATTCGGCCGGCAATTTCGCGGCCCGGGCTTCGAACGCCTTCCAGTCCCTGGTGAGATCGCTGCCCGTCATGGCCTCCCAGAAGTTCATCTCCCGCCCTCCTTGAGCTTGTCGATCCGTGATGTGACGTACTCCCATTTCGCCCAGAACCTCGCGAGCTCTTCGCGCCCCGCGTCGTTGAGCGCATAGAACTTGCGCGGCGGGCCCATGCCGGACGGTCGTTTCGTCACCTGGACGAGCCCGTTCTTCTCCAGCCGCAGCAAGATGGTGTAAACCGTCCCCTCGACGACGTCGGCGAAGCCGAGCTCGTTCAGCCGACGCGTGATGGCGTACCCGTAGGTCTCCTCGCTGCCGATGATTTCCAGCACGCAGCCCTCAAGCGTGCCTTTCAGCATCTCCGTCAGGTCGTCCATCGTGATTCCTCATTCGATCTCCTAGTACTTTGTAGTACCGAGTACCACTACACAGTACCACGGAGTAGAGAAGAGAACAGACCGACGAACCAGAAAGGATCAGGACCGCACGCCCGCGCAGCTCCACAGGCGTGTGCGCCCGCGACGACGTCCCCGGACCAGCATCTGGGGCCAAGGCGTCAGTGGCCGCCACCCGCCAGGTTGAGACCGACAACGCCGAGGAGGATGAGCGCGATCGAGGCGATCTTGAGGAGGGACACGCCTTCTCCCAGCACGATCATGCCGAGCGCGGCCGTGCCGACGGCACCGATGCCTGTCCATACCGCGTAGGCCGTACCGATCTCGAGGGTCCTGAGCGCCAATGCCAGCAGGCCGAAGCTGAGCACGGCGAAGACGAAGAAGCCGATGCTAGGCAGCAGTACGGAGAATCCATTGCTGTGCTTGAGCGAATAGGCCATGGCGACCTCGAACAGACCGGCGACAATGATCATGAGCCAGGCCATGACAGCCCCTTTCTTCAAGGAGCGTCGTCTTTGCAGGCCGGGTACGGCGCATCTCGTCCGGGCGGGACCCGATCGGCCCCACATCGCTGACAACGGCCGCGCCCACGTGAGGATTCCCGGCCGCGGCCCAGGCCCGATCCTTCAATTCTCGAACCGTCTATAGGATGGCGACATGACCACGCCCGAGCTCACCGCGGTGGTGGCCGCGACCCACGAGATCTGGATGCGGACCAACGACCTGATCGGGCAGGCACTGGCCGAACACCAACTGACACCGGCCACGTTCCACGCGCTCTGGGCCATCGACCCGGCCGAGCCGCCACCCTCGATGAAGGTGATGGCCGAACGCCTGTATTGCAACGCCCCCAACCTGACCTTCAT
The DNA here is from genome assembly GCF_050942315.1 of Nonomuraea sp. CA-143628. Classification (NCBI taxonomy): domain Bacteria; kingdom Bacillati; phylum Actinomycetota; class Actinomycetes; order Streptosporangiales; family Streptosporangiaceae; genus Nonomuraea; species Nonomuraea sp. CA-143628. The sequence goes on along the minus strand of NZ_CP192072.1, from coordinate 1,889,599 downwards.
CACCAACCAGCTCACCGACCGGGGCCTGGTGGAGCGCGCCGTGGACCCGGCCGACCGCCGCTCTCGCGTCCTGGTCCTGACCGCCAAGGGCCGCGAGGTCCGCGACGAACTGGTCCGGACGGCGCTGGAGAAGACCCCGCTGGCGGCGCTGACCGACAGCGAACTGCGGCAGCTCATGGCCCTGCTGAACCGCGCCGTCCGACCCGGCTGACTCACCCAGCCGCCGCGCCGTCCGACTCGACTGACTCACCCAGCCGCCGCGCCGTACACCGGAAGCTCGACTCAGGTCGCTTCCGCGTCGTAGGGAGGCAGTTCGCCGTAGCCCAGCTCGTCGACCGGCTCAGGATCGTAAGAGGTGGTGACGGGCTCCAGCTGCTGGGGCTTGTTGGCCCAGTCGTCCTCGTCCTCCAGCAGGTGCTTGCGGACGAAGTTTTTGGGGTTGAGGTCGCTGGGGTCGAAGTTGGAGAACTCCGGGCCCAGGCCAGCCCGCAGGTCGTCGCGTGCGCTGTTGGCCATCCGGCGCAGGTTGCGCAGCGTCTTACCGGCTTGCGAGGCCGCCTGAGGCAGCTTGTCGGGACCGAAGACGAGCAGCGCGATGACGACCAGCGCGCAGATCTCCATCCACCCGAGTCCGAACACCGTTTGCTCCTACCGCAGTCCAACCAAACCGGGGACAACCCGACCCCTCAAGACTAAGGCCAAACCGCCCCGGCCAGGTCGCCAGCCCCCGTCTCGGTTCAGCAAGACCACGTAGACGGTCTCCAAGACCACGCGGGCGGTCTCACCGTCTCGTCGCGGCGGCCGGCCACCTCCACCGGAGGAGCGTCCCCCTGGACAGACCCCGGCTCCGCACGGCGGGTGGGGCCCACCGTGCCTGCCGTAAAAGCTGTGAAAGAAAAGCTTTTGGAAGTCAGGACGGCGTCGGAGCCGGGGTGTCATCCGCGGTAACGGTCAGCGTGGCGGTGCGGTCTTGGCCGGCGCGTTGGTACTTGATGGTGATCTTGGAGCCCGGAGACTTGCTGCGGATCAGGGCGATCAGTTCGTTGCCGTCCTGCAGCATCAGCCCGTCGATCTCCATGATGACGTCGCCCGCCTTGAGGCCCGCCTTTGCGGCCGGGCCGCCCGCGTCGACCGGCTGCCGCCCCTCCGTCGGGCCCGAGGCGATGCGTACGCCCTGACCCTTGTAGTCCTTGTCGAGGACGATGCCGATCTTGGGGCGCTTGGCCTTGCCGGTCGTGATGATCTCCTCGGCGACGCGGCGTGCCTGGTTGACCGGGATGGCGAAGCCGAGGCCGATGCTGCCGCCCTGGCTGCTCATGGAGCGGCTCAGCGTGGCGATCGCGGAGTTGACGCCCACGACCTCGCCCTTGCCGTTGACCAGCGGGCCGCCCGAGTTACCGGGGTTGATGGCGGCGTCGGTCTGGATCGCGCTGATGTAGGCCGGCTCCTCGGTGCTGGTGCCGCTCTCGTCGCCCGCGATGACCGGGCGGTTCAGGGAGCTGACGATGCCGGTCGTCACCGTGCCGGTGAGGCCGAGCGGGGAGCCGATCGCGATGACCGGGTCGCCCACGACCACGTCCTCGGAGTTGCCGAGGGTGATCTCGGGCGTGCCGAACGTCTCCTCCGGCTTGACCACGGCCAGGTCGGAGCCCGGGTCACGGCCGACGATGCGGCCCTTCGTGGTCTTGCGGTTGTTGAACATGATCTGGATGTCGCCGCCCTTGGCGGCCGGGGCGACCACGTGGTTGTTGGTGACCACGTAACCGTTCTTGATCAGGAAGCCGGAGCCCGACACGCCTTCGGCGCTGCTGGCGTTGACCTCCAGCGAGACCACGCTGGCCCGGGCGCGGGCGGCCACTCCGGCGACGGAGTCGGGGGCCCGGTTCGTGGCGCCGCTCGGGATGGGGCCGAGGCTGAAGGAAGGGTCGGTGCCGCTGCCGCCCGACCTGGTGAGCAGGTAGGTGCCGACGCTGCCCAGCCCCGAGGCGACCAGGGCGATGACGACCGCCAGGACGATCAGGACGCCCGTGCCGGGACCGCGCCTGGGAGCAGGTGCCGACGTCAGGCCGCCGGGCGGTGGCGCCCAGCCCGCGCCCATGCCGAGCGCGTTGGGCGGCGGGGGCGGGCGCTTGTCGCCGCCACCGAACGGCGGCGGGCCCGCCGAGTTGCCGAAGAACGGGCTCTCGTAGGTGCGGGTGCTGTTGGGCGGCGGTGGCTCCTCAGCCGGTCCCTGGCCCGAGGCCGGAGCCCCGTACGAGGCCGGAGGCGGGTAGGAGGGGCTGCCATAGGACGCGGTGTCTCCGGGGCGGCCTGACGGGTCACCCCACCGGCCGCTCTCGAAGGAGGCCGTCTCGGACCGCCATCCAGACTGTTCGGCCTGGTCGTCGGCCGGCAGGAACTCCGGCCGCCCCTGTGGCTCAGGGAAGTCCGACGGCATGCGTCCTTCTGGTGGGCGCTTCTCGTCGGTCATCTAGATCTCACCACTCCTTGCCTCGGACACCGCAATCCTGGCGTGAACGGCATACGAGAGTCGTAAAGCAATTGTCAGGCAATGAGCCAACATATGTGGACACCTGACAGATTCCCGAACTCAAATCGTATGCCCCTGACGCCGTCGACTACGCCACTCGAGTATCCCAGGCATTCCTGAGAGCGGGCGGGAGATCAGGGCGTGGCGGTGGGCAGAGTAGTGGTCGGCGACGAAGTGGGCGTGTGCCGCGCCTGCTCGAACAGCTCGACCGGCGGCGCCTGGGCGCTCTGGCCGACCCCCGAGACGGCGAAGAAGGTGCCGAGCGCGACGGCCGCGGAGACCACGCCGACCGCCACGTACGCGCCGCGCCGCCTACCCCCGCGGCCAGGGCCCGAACCGCCACCAGTCGCGTCCCTGCGCGGGCGGTTGTCCAGCGGAGCGATGCTGTGCGGCCCAGGGATGGGCACTCCGCCGAACGTCCGGGTAGGGAAAGGCCGCTCCCTGGGGGGCAACGGGCCACCGGGCTCGGACATCCGCAGCAACGACATGGTGAGATCGGCCGGCATCACCGGGCCGTCGAGCGAGCGCAGGCGCGACTTCAGCGCCCGCATCGACTCGACCTCCCGCCTGCAGTCGCCACAGAAGGTCAGATGGGCTAGAGCGCGGTCGCGTTCGGTGTGATTCAACTCACCGTCCACGAGCGCGGAAACGCGTTCTCCAAGATGCGACATATCAGACTTCCTCCCCACGGGTCCCCGACGGGAATGATGGCGGGGGGAGTTGGGAATTACGGGGGGCCCGGTGATCGAGCGCCTCCCGCAACTGCGCCCGGCCACGGTGAATACGGCTTCGGACCGTACCCAGCTTGACGCCGAGCGTGGCCGCGATCTCCTCGTACGACAGACCCTCGATGTCACACAGCACGATCGCGGCCCGGAACTCCGGTGCGAGCGCGTCGAGCGCGGCCTGGATGTCCGGCTCAAGGTGGGCGTCGTCGAACGCCTGCGCCGGTGACGGCTCGCGCCCGCGCAGCCGTTCGGCCGCGTCGTCGGCGAGTCCTTCGAACCGGATGCGCTGCTTGCGCCGCGCCATGTCGAGGAACAGGTTCGTCGTGATCCGGTGCAGCCAGCCCTCGAACGTTCCGGGGGTGTAACTCGACAGGGACCTGAAGACCCGCACGAAGACCTCTTGGGTGAGATCTTCGGCATCGTGGACATTGCCGGTCAGGCGATACGCCAGCCGGTATACACGTGCGGAATGAGTCCGCACCACTTCCTCCCAGGTGGGAGGCGTCCAGTCAGACACGGGAGTATCGGCCTGGTGGTCACTTTCGTCCACCAGAACTCCTCTCATTGGGACCACCGCTACCGCCATAGTGCCTGGTTTCGTCCCTTCGTGCGTACTGCCTGCCTTCCGGACCGGCAAAGCCCGTTTAAACCTGCAACGCCTCACGGTCGTCTTGAGTTCCCGTCCCGGCGTGTCTCCCCTAGGCTGCGATCGGTGACCAATCGCACGAAAGTGGGGGGAGGAGGCCGATGACCAGTCCGGTAGAGGCCACTCTGGCCTATGCGGAGCAGTTCCATCATGAGGATGAGATCCTGCACGCGGCGCGCCTGCGCGGCCTGGAAATGGGTGCCACGCCCATCCTTCCCGGGGGCGGGGCGGCGCTCTGCTTCCTCGCCACGGCCGTCAACGCCAAGTCGGTCGTCGAGATCGGCACGGGCTGCGGCGTCTCCGGTCTGTGGATGCTGCGCGGCATGCGCCCCGACGGCACGCTGACCAGCGTCGACGTGGAGCCGGAGCATCAGCGGCTGGCCAGGCAGGCGTTCGCGGAGGCCGGGTTCTCCGGCGGCCGGGTGCGGCTGATCACCGGCCGGGCCCTCGACGTGCTGCCCCGCCTCTCCGACGGCGGTTATGACATGGTCTTCGCCGACGGGGCCAAGCAGGAGTACGCCGACTACCTGTCCGAGGCCGTCAGGCTGCTGCGCGTGGGCGGCATCGTCGCCTTCGACAACGTCCTGTGGCACAACCGCGTGGCCGACCCGGCGCAGCGCGACCCCGACACGGTCGCGCTGCGCGAACTGGGCAAGCTGGTGCAGTCCGACGACCGGCTGCGCTCGCTGTTGATGCCCCTGGGCGACGGCCTGCTCGCCGCCGTCAAGATCGCCTCATAGCGCCAAATCTGCGGCGCCTACTGTTGGCGCCTCAGCCGAACCCGCGGCGCGTGCACCTGGCGCCTCAGCCACACCAGCAGCGCGCGTACTCCTAGCGCGTCAGCCACTCCAGCAACACGCGCACCCCGAACCCGGTCGCGCCCTTGGTGAGCACGCCCTCGTTCACGGTGCTGCGTCCGACGCCCGCGATGTCCAGGTGCGCCCACGGCCGCTTGCCCGCGAACTCCCTCAGGAACAACGCCGCCGTGATCGACCCGGCCCCATAGGTGGAACCGCTCTCGACATTGGCCAGGTCCGCGATCGAGGACTCCAGCGCCGGCGCGTAGTCGTCGATCAGCGGCATCCGCCACAGCCGGTCGTCACTGGCCTGCCCCGCCTCGACCAGCCGCTGGGCGAGGTCGTCGTCGGTGGCGTAGACGGCACCGTAGCCGCGGCCGAGCGCGACGGTGATCGCCCCGGTGAGCGTGGCGATGTCCACCACCGCGTCCGGGTCGAGCTCGGCGTCGGCGTAGGCGAGCGCGTCGGCCAGCACCAGCCGCCCCTCCGCGTCGGTGTTGAGCACCTCCACCGTGCGGCCGCCGTAGTGCTTGATGACGTCGCTGGGCCGCTGGGCCGTACCGGAAGGCATGTTCTCGGCCGCCGCGATCAGGCCGGTCACCCGTACGGGCGCGCCCAGCCGGGCGAGCGCGGAGATGACGGCGATCACCACGGCGCCGCCCGCCATGTCGGTCTTCTGGGTCTTCATGTTCTCGTTCGGCTTGAGCGACAGGCCGCCCGAGTCGAACGTGATGCCCTTGCCCACCAGCACGACGTGCCGGGCGCTCGGCTCGGGCGGTGTGTAGGAGAGCTGGATGAGGCGGGGCGGGTTGGCCGAGCCCCGGCCGACGGCCAGGATGCCGCCGAAGCCGCCCGCCTGCAGTTGCTCCTCGTCCCAGACACGTACCGGCACGTCCTGCTCGGCCGCGCGCTCGGCCAGCCAGAGCGGGTTCTTGACCGACGCGGGCGTGTTGGTCAGGTCGCGGGCCAGCGCCACCGCCTGGGCGACGGTCTGGCCGCGCCGCACCGCGTCCTCGTCGGCGCCGACGAACCTCAGCGCCCGCACGGACGGCTTGCCCGGCTCACCGATCTTGAAGGTGTACGCCGCCAGCAGCGCCGCCTCGGTGAAGGCCGTCACGTCGCCCGTCGGCGTCACCACGACCAGTGCTTCCCTGCCCTTGGCCTTGCGGGTGAGCGCGGCGCCGGCCTTGCGCAGCGCGCGCGGCGAGCCGTCGCCGATTCCGTACAGGAGCACCCGGCCGACCCCGTCCGCCCGCGCCACCGGGACCTCCACCACCTCACCCGCCTCTCCCTTGGCGTCGTAGTGCGCCAGCAGGGCGGCCGTCGGCAGGTGCAGATCCAGCTCGACGGCGGGTGTGAGATCGGCGTCATAGGGCACGGCGAGCAGCTCGACGTCCGCTGGTACGTCGGCCACCACCGATGCCGTGGTCTCAATGGGCACGGAAATCCCCCTCAAACGTCAGCGGCCCTGGCGCGGACGCACGCCAGGGCCGTGGAACGACCTGTGTCTCGGGAGCTCTCAGCCGACGACGTTCTTCAACGCTTCGCCGAGCGCCTTCGCCTCGTCGGCGGAAATCTCCACGACGAGCCGGCCGCCACCCTCCAGGGGGACCCGCATGACAATGCCGCGCCCTTCCTTGGTGACCTCCAGCGGACCATCGCCGGTCCGCGGCTTCATCGCCGCCATGCGTGCATCCCTTCCTGCCTTGGGCTCCCGCGGCCCGCGGTTTCCGGCCGCCCCTGAGGATGGCCGACGCATTCACGTCATCTGTGATGTCCTATTCTCCCGCATCGAGAGCGCGCATGGGTAACGATCTCCTCCCAGAATGCGTTGTCCATGCTGGCGAAGGCGGCCAAACTGGACTTCGTGCATGCTCGCGCCGCTCTGTTCGACCTCTATGGAGACCACCTGCGCTCGCGCGGTGGACAGGCGTCCGTGGCCGCTCTCGTACGGCTCATGAAGCCCCTCGAAATCGCCGCCCCAGCCGTGCGGACGGCTGTTTCCCGCATGGTGCGGCAGGGCTGGTTGCAGCCCGTCAGACTGCCTCAGGGCGCCGGTTACGGACTTACGCCGAAGTGCGTCAGACGTCTGGACGAAGCCGCCTTGAGAATTTACCGAGCCGGAACTTTGAGCTGGCGTGGCCGGTGGCACCTGATCGTCTTCGAGCCGGTCAAGGACCGCCCCCGCAGGGAACGGATCCGCGCCGACCTGACCTTCCTGGGATACGCCGCGCTGTCAGAGACGACATGGATCGGCCCGCGTTCGTCGATCGAGCTGGACAACCTGCTGGAGGGCGAGGGTGTGCGCGCCGACAGGTTCGACGCGGCGCTTGAGGGCGACCCGCGCGAGCTGGTGGCCCGCGCCTGGGATCTGACCGCCATCGGCGCGGCGTACGAGCACTGGCTGGCGGAAGCTGTCACTCTGGTCGGCGCGCTGCCCGGCGGCGCCCCGGCTGATCAGGTGTTCGCGACCAGGAGCAAACTCGTGCACGGATGGCGCAACTTCCTGTTCCGGGACCCCGGCCTCCCCCCGGAGCTGCTGCCATCCGCCTGGCCGGGCGAGAAGGCCAGGGCCTACTTCGAGCAGGAGGCGGTCCGCCTGCTGCCCGCGGCCGCCGCGTTCGTCGACAGGGAGCTGCCTTGATCCGCTATGACGTGACCGATGCCGTCGCCACCATCACCCTCGACCGGCCCGAGGCGATGAACTCGCTGACGGCCGAGGTGAAGGCGGCCCTGCTCGACGCGCTGCGCCGCGCCGCCGCCGACCCCGAGGTCCGCGCGGTGCTGCTCACCGGCTCGGGGCGGGCCTTCTGCGCGGGCCAGGACCTGCGCGAGCACGCCGACAACCTGGAGGCGGGCCGCGGCCTGGCCGACACGGTCCGCGCGCACTACAACCCCATCGTCGAGCTGATCACCACGATGCCCAAGCCGGTCGTGGCGGCGGTCAACGGCGTGGCCGCCGGGGCGGGCGCCTCGCTGGCCTTCGCGTGCGACCTGCGGGTGGCCTCGGACAAGACCAAGTTCGCGATGGCGTTCACCGGGGTGGGCCTGGCGCCCGACTCGGGCGCGTCGTGGACCCTGGCCCGCCTGGTGGGTCTGGGACGGGCGACCGAGCTGCTGCTGCTCGGCGAGCCGCTCGGCGCGGCCCGCGCGCTCGAACTGGGCGTGGTCACGCGCGTGGTGCCCGCCGAAGACGTGCTCAAGACCGCCCATGAGCTGGCCGTACGGCTGGCGGCGGGGCCTACCAGGGCGTACGCGGCCACGAAGCGCGCGCTGGCCTACGCCGCGACGCACTCGCTGCCCGAGACCCTGGCCGTGGAGGCCGACCTGCAGGACGAATGCGTGGCCACCCTGGACCATCTCGACGCTACGCGGGCCTTCCTGGCCAAGGAGCTGCCGACGTTCGGCGGCCGCTGACCGTCAGGGCTGTTCCTGCCGGGCCACGCAGCCCTCGATGTGGTCGTTGACCAGGCCGATGGCCTGCATGAGGGCGTACGCGGTGGTCGGGCCGACGAATCTGAAGCCGCGCTTCTTGAGGTCCTTGGCCAGGGCCTTGGAGGCCGGGGTGATGGCCGGGACGTCGGTCATCGACCTGGGGACCGGGGACTCGGCGTCGGCGTACTGCCAGACCAGGTCGGACAGGCCGCCGGGCAGGTCCAGTGCGACCCGCGCGTTGGCGATGGTCGCCTCCACCTTGGCGCGGTTGCGGACGATGCCGGGGTCGCCGAGGAGCCGGGTCACGTCCTCCTCGGTGTACGCGGCGACCTTGGGGATGGAGAACTGGTCGAAGGCGGCGCGGAAGTTCTCGCGCTTGCGCAGGATCGTCAGCCACGACAGGCCCGACTGGAAGGCTTCCAGGGAGACCCGCTCGAATACGCCGTCGTCGCCCCGGACCGGGCGGCCCCACTCCTCGTCGTGGTAGGTGATGTAGATCGGGTCCGCCATCCCCGGCCAGGTACAGCGGATCACTTCGGTCGCTTGCGTCACTTGCTCTCGTCCCTGTCCTCGCCCGGCGCCACCCGCACCGGCTCGCCCTCGCGCTCCAGCCCCTTGTCACTCGGCTGGGCCGCGATCGGCTCCCCGTCGTCGCTCGGCTGGGCCACGACCGGCTCACCGTCGCGAACCGCCTCACCGTCGCGAACCGGCTCGCCTTCCGTTGCCACGGCCGAGGCGTCGAACGCGGCCGTGCGATCAGCCGGCGCATCGGAGGGCGTGGCGTCGTCTTCCGGCTTCACCACGGCGTCCGGCTCTGCCACGACGTCCGGCTCCGCCACCACGTCCTGCGGCTCGTCCGTGGACGGCTCGGCGTGCTGGTCTGCCAGGTCGTGCGGCTCGGCCGCCGAGTCCCCCTCTTGAGAGAGGTCCCGGGGCGCGGCCGGTGGCTCGTGGTCGGTGCGCAGCCCGGCGCCCGGAGCCGCGTAGACCTCCTGCCGCGCGTACAGCCGGCTCGACAGCAGCTCGGAGACCCGCTGTTCGAGCACCGCGATCCTGGTGTCCCGAGCGCTGATCGCCGTCGCCGCCCTGCGCAGGGTCTCGTCGACACTCTGCGTGTGATAGCCGACCAGGTTGACCGGCAGCTGCAGCGCCATGAAGTCCACCGCCGTGAGCTGCCCGGGCTCGGGCAGGTCGAGAGGCGGCACGTCCGGCGGGAACTCGGTCAGCTCCCCGCCCCTTCCGAGGGAGACCAGGACCACGCAGGCCAGAATGGCGAGCGCGGCAATGGCGAGTACGACCAGCACATTGGCATCGTACTCATACGATCGAGGCACGAGTCCCGCACTTGCCGCGCCTGTTACGTCTTGGGACTCCCCGGGACGGGTCAGCCGGTGGCCTCGCCGAGCTCCTCGACGCTGGGCCGAACCGGCTTGCCGGTGGCCTCCAGGTGCGCGAACGCCTCCTCGACCGTGCTGGTCCAGGAGATGGCGTCGAAGACGTTGGCCCGGGTGAAGCCCGCGTCGTACATGTTCTCGATGAGCTGCCGCAGCGGCGTGTACAGACCCCATGGGTCGAGGATCACCAGCGGACGGTCGTGGATGCCGAGGACGCGGGCCGTCCAGATCTCGAACAGCTCCTCCAGCGTGCCGATGCCGCCGGGCAGGACGAGGAAGGCGTCGGAGCGCTCGTCCATGGCGGCCTTGCGCTCGCGCATGCCGGTGGTGACGATCAGCTCGTCGGAGTCCGTGTCGGCGACCTCGATGTCGACCAGGACCTGGGGGATCACGCCTATGGTCCGGCCGCCGGAGGCGCGGGTGGCGGCGGTGATGGCGCCCATGCACGAGACGGTGGCGCCGCCGCTCACCAGCGTGTGGCCACGCTGGGCGAGCTCGACGCCGACCTCTGTGGCGAGTTGGAGGTATTTCTCGTCAATCTTCTGGCTTGAGGCGCAAAACACGCAGATATTCACACATTTGAGCTTATTGGGGCTCGGCCGGCTGGGCGGCGACGGCGCTCTGCTCCTCCCGGAGCTGCTCGGACCGCTTGAGGTCGGCGTCGACGATGATGCGTACGGCCTCCTCGACGTCGTCGGTCATGGTGATGAGGCCGAGATCCTGCTCAGCGATCTTGCCGGTGTCCAGGAGTGTGCTCTTGATCCAGTCCATCAGGCCGCCCCAGAACTCCGAGCCCATCAGCACGACGGGGAAGGAGGTCACCTTCTGCGTCTGCACCAGCGTGAGCGCCTCGAACAGCTCGTCGAGCGTGCCGAACCCACCGGGCAGCGCGATGAAGCCGCACGAGTATTTGACGAACATCGTCTTGCGGACGAAGAAGTAGCGGAACTCGATGCCGAGGTCCACGTAGTCGTTCATCTTCTGCTCGAAGGGCAGCTCGATGCCGAGCCCCACCGACATGGCGCCCGCCACGTCCAGAGCGCCCCGGTTGGCCGCCTCCATGATCCCGGGGCCGCCGCCGGTGATGACCGCGTATCCGGCCTGGGCCAGCGCACGGCCGAGCGCGCGGCCCATGCCGTAGTCGGCCGAGCCCTCGGGCGTGCGGGCGGAGCCGAAGACGGTGACCGCCGGGGGCAGCTCGGCCAGCTGCCCGAATCCCTCCACGAACTCCGCCTGGATCCGCAGCACTCGCCACGGGTCCATGTGCACCCAGTCGGCGGGGCCCTGACGGTCGAGCAGCCGCTGATCATGGGTGGTCTGAAGCGCGAGACTGCCGCGGATCACGGCCTGCCCCTGACGGCGTTCCGGACGTGTCTGTTCCATGCGGTCACGCTAGCCCAACGCCGGGCGACCCCGCGCACAACGAGGACTAGTCACCCGTTGGAGGGCCTCTGCGGCAAATGCCCTGGTAGATGGCCCTAAGAACCCGCGTAAAAAATCTTGTAAGAAGCAGGAACCAGATTTCGACCTGCCTGCGTCTAACTGCCGAGGGTGCTGCTCGGGACTGAAAGTGGCTTTCCCCGCCAAATGGCCGGCGAGGAAAGCCACTTTCACTTTGTCAGCCAGTTCAGCAGAGCCCGCTCGCTCTCCACGATCTTCGGAAGCGACACATACTCCCCCTGCTGATGCGCCAGGTTCGGGTCACCAGGACCGTAGTTCACGGCCGGCACCCCCAGTGTGGAGAATCGCGCGACATCCGTCCAGCCCAGCTTGGCCCGCGGCGTGCCACCGACGGCGGCGGTGAAGGCCGCCGCCACGGGGTGGGTGAGGCCGGGCCGCGCCGCCGGGGCGCCGTCGGTGAAGCGGACCTCGAACCCGTCGAACACCTCGCGTACGTGCTCCTGCGCCTGCTCGATCGACAGGTCGGGCGCGAACCGGTAGTTGACCGTGACCACGCACTCGTCCGGGATCACGTTGCCCGCCACGCCGCCGCGCACGCCGACCGCGTTGAGCCCCTCGTGGTAGGCGAGCCCGTCGACCACGGGCTGCCGGGCCTCGTAGGCGTTGAGCCGGGCCAGGACCGGCTCGATGCCGTGAATGGCGTTGACCCCGAGCCACGACCTGGCGCTGTGCGCGCGCTTGCCGGCCACGGTGATCTCGGCCCGCAGGGTGCCCTGGCAGCCGCCCTCGATCACCCCGTCGGTGGGCTCCATGAGCACCGCGAAGTCGGCCGCCAGCCAGTCGGGGTGCTCACGCGCCACCCTCGTCAGCCCGTTGCGCTCGGCCTCGATCTCCTCGCAGTCGTAGAAGACGTAGGTGACGTCGCGGTTGGGCGCGGGCACGGTGGCCGCCAGCTTGAGCGCGACCGCCACCCCCGCCTTCATGTCCGAGGTGCCGCAGCCGAAGAGCAGGTCGCCTTCGACCCGGCTGGGCAGGTTGCCGGCGACCGGCACCGTGTCGAGGTGCCCGGCGATCAGCACCCGCTCGGCTCGGCCCAGCTCCGTGCGCGCGACGAGCGTCTCGCCCGATCTGTCGACCTTGAGGTACGGCAACGCCGCCAGCGCCCGCTCGACCGCGTCGGTCAGCGTCTTCTCGTCGCCGCTCACCGACTCGATGTCCACGATGGCCGCGGTCAGCGTCCGTACGTCCTGCGTCAGGTCCAGCATCAGGTGTTCACTCCGTGTTCGCGCAGCGCCTCGTTGAGCGCTGCCTTGTCGTGGCGCTGCCCCGGCTCCAGGCGCTTGATCACCAGCACGCAGGGCAATCCGAACGTGCCGCCGGGGAACTCCTTCTGGCGGGTGCCGCCGACGGCGACGCACCAGTCGGGCACGCGGCCGCGGGCCAGCTCCTCGCCGGTCTGCACATCGATCACCGGGATGGAGGCCGACAGGATCGTGCCCGCCCCGATGACGGCGCCGCGTCCCACCCGGGCGCCTTCGACCAGCATCGCACGGCTGCCGATGAGCGCGTCGTCCTCCACGATCACCGGCACGGCGTTGGGCGGCTCCAGCACACCGCCGATCCCGACGCCGCCGGACAAATGGACATTTTTCCCGATTTGGGCACAGGAGCCGACCGTGGCCCAGGTGTCGACCATCGTGCCTTCGCCGACGTACGCGCCGATGTTCGTGAACGACGGCATCAGCACCACGCCGGGCGCCAGATAGGAGCCCCAGCGCGCGATCGCTCCCGGCACCACCCGCACCCCGTCGAGCGTGGTCTTGAGCGGATGCCGGTCGTGGTGCTGGAAGTCGCCCACCTGCGACCTGGCCAGGCCGAGCACCTGGAAACTGAGCAGGATCGCCCGCTTGGCCCGCTCGTCCACGACCACCTCGCCGTCGGACAACCGAGCGGCCCGTGCCTGTCCCCTGTCCAGCAGGTCGATCGCGCTCACCACCACGTTGCGCGCGTCGAGGTCGCGGGGTGACAGCTCCTCGCGACGCGCCCACAGCTCGTCCACCGCGGATACGATCGGTGACACACCGCTCACGTGCCTCATGGCCACGGAGCTTATCTGGCCGGGTAGGTTTTTCAGGGTGCGCCTGCGCTTCTCCCGCGGAGTCATCACCATCGCGGTCATCGTTCTGCTGCTCGCGGTGGGGATCTCCGTCGGCCTCTATCACCTGCTCAAAAAGACGGAGCCGCTGGCCGTTCCGGAAGCCCACTGCAGCGTCAAGACCCCCGTGGGCGACCGGGATCTCGACATCGAGCAGGCCCAGATATCGGCCACCATCGCGGCCGTCGCGGAGCGCCGCAAGCTGCCCGAGCGGGCGGTGGTGATCGCCTACGCGACCGCGCTGCAGGAGTCGAAGCTCTTCAACCTCGACTACGGCGACCGCGACTCCGTCGGCGTGTTCCAGCAGCGCCAGTCGCAGGGGTGGGGCAAGCGCAAACAGCTCCTCGACCCCGTCTACGCGACCAACCGGTTCTTCGCCGCGCTGGTCAAGGTCAAGAACTACCGGAAGATCCCGCTGGCGGACGCCGCCCAGGCCGTGCAGCGCTCGGCGGGCGGCTACGCCTACGCCCAGCACGAGGAGGACGCCAGGATCCTGGCGGCGGCGTTCACCGGGCGTGTCCCCAAGGCCGTGCACTGCTGGTATCCACCGCCCAAGACGGGCACGCCCGCTCCCCAGGCCAAGACCGCCGAGGCGCGGCGCCAGCTCGTCCGGGCGCTCGGCGACCCGTCCATCTCGACGCGCAAGCGCGGCTGGCTGATCGCCGCCTGGTCGGTGGCCCACGCGCAGAAGTACGGACTCAAGCACGTCGGTTTCAACGGCGCCACCTGGACCAACGACATGAACCTGGAGGGCTGGCAGTCGGGCGGCAAGGCGACCGACAGCAAGGTGGACATCTCCTAGACGGATCCGCCTAGGAAGTGGCTCGGCTGACGATGCTGATCGAGCCGGGCGGCAGCGGCCTGGCGTAGCTGGCCGTCCACCTGGCGCCCTGGATCCGCTCGAAGGAGAGCAGCCGCCCGTCGGAGGCGCGGTAGTCGGCGAAGTCGAGCAGGCCCCGCTCGGCGTTGCCGGTGTTGCCCTCCGACCTGAACGCGGCCGTGCCCCGCTCGATCGGATGGAACTCGACGCCCTCCATGATCAGCATGCTCTTGGCGGGCACCATGCCCTCGGTGGGCACCTCGGTCCAGATGAGCACTTCCAGGTGCGACGGCTCGCCTTCGGCCTGCCGCACCTGCACCGACAGCCACTGGATGCGGCGGGAGCTGTCGCGCAACCGGTATTCGACCCACTGCGTGCCCTGCCATGAGATGTACATGGCGCCGAGCACTCGCGCGGGCGATCCATGAACCTCTATCCGGTCACCGACCTTGATGGTGCGGGGATCGACATAGTCGGATCCGGTGTACCCGGACATGCTCACCGGTGCCGGCAGTGGGGCCTCGGTGGCCGCGATCTCGACCGGTTGTGCGGTCGCGCGACCCTTCCTGTCCTGGCGCATGGTGGCCAGGAAGGCACCCAGCAGCAGGAGGACGGTGGCGATGCTCAGCCCGAGTACGACCACGAAGGTCATGCTCATCGATCAGCTCGCTCCACTCGCGGTCTGCCTCAGCAAACGCCGTTATCAACTTATGTGTGCCCTGCTTCGCGGGGATCCTACTGGAGGCGGCGCACCGCCGCACTGATGCGTTCATCAGTGGCGGTCATGGCGATGCGGATATGCCGCCCACCTGCCGATCCGTAGAATTCCCCCGGAGCAACCAAAATACCGATTTCGGAGAGCTTGCTGACCTGTTCCCAAGAACTGGTCCCGTCCGTCGCCCAGAAATACAGCCCGGCGGTCGAGTGCTCGATGCTCCAGCCCGCCTTCTCCAGCACCGGCCGCAGCTGGAGACGCCGCCTCGCGTAGCGCTCACGCTGCTCCTCGGCGTGCGCGTCGTCGCCCAGCGCGGCCGTCATAGCGGCCTGTACGGGGGCCGGCATGAGCATCCCCGCGTGCTTGCGGATCTCCAGGAGCCGCTTGACCAGAGCCGGGTCGCCGGTCACGAACCCGGCGCGGTATCCGGCCAGGTTGGAACGCTTGGACAGCGAGTGGACCGCGAGCAGCCCCTCGTGGGAGCCCTCGCAGACGTCGGGATGCAGGATGGAGACGGGTCGCTCCTCCCAGCCCAGCTCGATGTAGCACTCGTCGGAGGCGACGACCACGCCGCGCTCGCGCGCCCAGGCCACCACCTTGCGCAGGTGCTCGACGGGCAGCACCCGGCCCGTGGGATTGCCGGGCGAGTTGACCCAGACGAGGTCCACGTGCTGGGGGCCCAGCGCGAGCAGGCCGTCGGAGGCCGTCGCCTCCGCTCCGGCCAGCCGGGCACCCACGTCGTAGGTGGGATAGGCCAGCTCGGGGAAGACGACCCGCCGGGCGCCCAGGTAGCTGGGCAGCCAGGCGACGAACTCCTTCGAACCGATCAGCGGCAGCACGTCGCTCGGCTCGACGGTGACCTCGTGCCTGCGGCGCAGCCAGCCGGCGGCGGCCTCGCGCAGCGCCTTCGTCCCGTGGGTGAGCGGGTAGCCGGGGCTGTTGGCGGCCTCGACGAGCGCGCTCTGGACGAGCGGCGGCACCGGGTCGACGGGCGTGCCGACCGACAGGTCGACGATGCCGTCGGGGTGGGCCAGCGCACGCGCCTTGTACGGCTCCAGCCGGTCCCAAGGGAAGTCGGGCAGGTTGTTCACGGTTCTCCAGGTTTCAGGCGTGCACGTCTCCACCTCTCAGGCGTGCGCGCCGTACGCCCGGCAGCGGGGCCCGCCGTTCGGGCGCCCCGCTGCGGGGGACGGGCTAGTGCTCTTCGGCCTGCGGCGGCAGCGCGGCGATGACCGGGTGGTCCTTGTCGATCTTGCCGACCTTGGAGGCGCCACCGGGCGAGCCCAGGTCCTCGAAGAAGTCGACGTTCGCCTTGTAGTACTCCTTCCACTGCTCGGGAAGGTCGTCTTCGTAGAAAATGGCCTCGACGGGGCACACTGGCTCGCAAGCGCCGCAGTCCACGCACTCGTCGGGGTGGATGTAAAGCATGCGCTCGCCCTCGTAAATGCAATCAACGGGGCATTCCTCGATGCACGCCTTGTCCAGGACGTCCACGCAAGGCTGCGCGATGACGTAGGTCACCTCGAGCTCCTTCTCTCCGCACCATGGCATGACTCTGACGGCGGTCTGCTAGCCCTAGTATTGCCGTGCTTGCCAACTGGCCGAAACGGAGGGTGGCAAACTCGTGGCCGCTCGCCTCGTGATCGCGATCACAACCGCTGACGTCGGCGCCCGGATCACCACCCGCAGACGGGTTCCGGAAGGCTTCCGTGACGCCGTCGGGATTCTCGAATCCTGGGACGGCGGCGTGCTGCGTGTCCGCAAGAGAGACGGCACTCTGGTGGAGATCTCCGAAGAGGTGCTGGTGGCGGCCAAGGTCGTTCCGGCCGCGCCTCCTCGACCTGAACGAAAGTAACGGCGAGTATTCGTCGTGTGACCGTACGTATCTGCGCCGCCGTAACCGTCCTCATCGCAAGCGCCGGATGCGGCGCGTCGTCGTCCCCGGCCGAGAAGCCGCTGCCGCCGGTGAACGTCAAGGCCGCCTCCATGAAGCAGGGTTTCACGACCCTCGACAACCTCGCCGCGACCGCCAAGCGGGAAGGCTCGCTCACCGTGATCGGGCTTCCCCGGGACTGGGTCAACTATGGCGCGATCATCGACGCCTTTACCGACAAGTACGGCATCAAGGTCAACGAGCTCGAGCCCGGCGCCAGCAGCCGGCGCGAGATCGACGCCGCTGCCCAGCTCAAGCCCGACGTGTTCGACCTCACCCTCGACGTCGCGGTGGCCGATGCCGCCAAGTTCGCCCCGTACAAGGTGCAGGGCTGGCAGGACCTGCCCGATCACATCAAGGATCCCGCGGGCGCCTGGTACGGCGTCTACGGCGCCTACATGTCGCTCGGCTACGACCCGCGCAAGGTCCCCGCCCCCGCCTCCTTCGCCGATCTGGCCGCCAAGCCGGGCTACCTGGTCGCGCTCGACGGCGACCCGCTGCACTCGGCGGCGGCCTTCGACGGCGTGATGGCCGCCTCGCTGGTGTCGGGCGCGCCACAGCCGCAGCGCGGCGTCGAGCTGTTCGCGAAGCTCAGGCAGGCGGGCCGGCTCACCGATCCGGCCAAGGCCAACGTGATCGTGGACTGGGACCACCTCAACGCCGCCCGCAGCGCCCGCGACGCGGAGGCGTGGAAGGTGACGATCCCGCGTGACGCGCCGCTGGGCGACTACCACGTGCAGGCGATCAGCAAGGACGCGCCGCATCCGGCCGCCGCCCGTCTCTGGCAGGAGTTCCTGTTCTCCGACGAGGGCCAGAACCTTCTGCAGAAGGGCTGGGCTCGCCCCGCCCGCGGCGAGGCGATGCTGATGCGCGGCACGCTCGACGCCGAGCAGGCAGCCAAAATGCCCGCCGCCCCCGGGCCGCCGGTGCTCCTCACGATTCCGCAGACAGATGCCGGAAAGTCCTACCTCAAGAAGCGATGGACGCAAAGTGTGCGATGAGACCATTGTGACTTGATATGTCGCGGAGACAATCAACCTCTAAAGTGAACAGACAGCACGGCCACAGGGGGCCCTTGTCTGACGAATGAGAGCTGATCGTCTTGCGATACGACACACCGAGCTTGGAGCGGTGGAGCAGTCGCGCCTACGACGGCAGTTTCGGCTACGTCTCGACGCAGGGCGCGCCCCTGGTGGACCTGCTCGATCCACGGCCGGGAGAGCGCGTGCTCGACCTCGGCTGCGGCACCGGGGTGCTGACCGCCCAGATCGCGTCGCGGGGTGCCGACGTCCTGGGGATCGACGGCTCCCCCGCCATGATCGAGAAGGCTCTGGCCCTCTATCCGGGTGTCGACTTCATCGTCGGCGACGGGCACGACTTCAGCGTGGCGCTGGCCTACGACGCCGTCTTCTCCAACGCCGCGCTGCACTGGATGAGCCGCGACCCCGTCTCCGTCATCGCCAACGTGCACGAGGCGCTCTCGCCCGGCGGCCGGTTCGTGGCCGAGATGGGCGGCGCGGGCAACTGCGCGGAGCTCACCGCCGCCATGCACACCGCCTGGCGGGAGTACGGTCTGCGCGAGCCCGACCTGCCCTGGTACTTCCCCACGCCCGCCGAGTACGCCCGCCGGCTGGAGCAGGAGGGCTTCGTGGTCCGGCTGCTGGAGTACTTCGACCGGCCGACGCCGCTCGAGGAGTGCCCGCAGGGGGCCGCCGACTGGGTACGCATGTTCGCGTCCTCGGTCATCGAAGGGCTGCCGCAGGACATCGTCAAGCCGCTGCTCCAGCGGGTGAACGAGCTCGCCGCACCCGCTCTGCGCAGGGAGACGGGCTGGATGGCCGACTACGTCCGTCTACGCTTCGCCGCCGTCCGGCGCTGATACGTAGTGGATGATGCGTGGGGGAGTTTTGCCGGACTATGGTCTGTTCGTGGGCGGCGGAAAGAGTGGCGGAGAGAGTAAGGCTGCACCGCTGACGAAGTTGAGGAGCCTTGCGACGACACGGCGGCGTGAGGGGCTGGTGAACGGAACGGGATGAATTTCTGCCTGAGCGACCTCGTACCACCGTTGAGGTGGAGCGACGCGTCCACGATCACGCTGCTCACCGGGCAGCCGGAGCTTCCGGACGCCTGGTGGCGCAGCCTGCCCATGCCGCTCGTGCTCGCGGCCATCGGCCCCGAGCCTCTGGCCGAGCTGCTCACGGAGATCGCGCTTGAGCACTGGCCGGCCGCCGCCGTGGGCGACGTGCTGCCGGCGCTGCACGTCCTGGATCCGGACGAGGCCGACGAGCCGCAGGTGGCGATCGCGCTGGACCGCGCCGGGTCGTGGACGGGGCTGCTCGCGCTGACCGGCAGGGAGCTGGTGGACCAGCCGTTCATCCAGGCGCGTCCGGTGCTCAACACGCTGTTCTTCGCGGCCCTGGTACACCTCGCGCCCCAGCTCCAACGCCCTTCGACGCCGGTATCCGCCCTGCCCCTCGCCGCCCACGCGCCCGAGGCCGTGCCTGTCGCGCTACCGGTAGAGGCGCCGCCGGTCGCCGAGGAGGCTCGCGTCTCCGAGCGGGCCCCGATCGCCGAGGAGGCGCCGGAGCGCGAGGAAGCGCCGGACGCCGAAGAGGCGACGTCCGCCGAAGAGACGGTGGAGCCTCAAGAGGCGCAGGAGGCCGAGGACGCGGCGGGGGCCGAGGACGCGGCGGAGGCCGAGGACGCGGCGGAGGCCGGCGAGCCGGTGCTCGACGCCGACGACGAGCCGGTCGTGGACGAGGCCGCCGAGCCAGAGACCGAGCACGAGTCCGAGCCCGTCCTGGACGCCGCCGACGAGCCCGCGTCTGAGCCGGCCGCCGAGGAGGCCGCCGCGCTCGAAGCCGAGGGCGCGGAGCCGGAATCACAGGACGCCGAAGCCGCGCCTGAGCCTGAGCCCGCTCCCGAAGAGCCGAAACCCAAGTACGACACACCGGACTTCGAGGCGGCCGAATCGGAGGAGCCGGAGCCGGCGGAGCCCGCAGGACACGAGCTGCCCGAGCTGATCGAGGCCGCGTTCGCCGGTCTGGACGACAAGAGCTGGGCCGTCGCCCAGAACCGGGTCTTCACCGACCAGCCGTCCGCCGTGGACCAGCTCGCCAAGCTGTTCGCCGTGCCGCCCGCCGACATCTCCGCCACCGAGACCGAGTTGCGGGCCCGCCTCGGCCAGTGGCTGGCCAGCGAGGAGGCCGCCCCGTACCGGGCGCATCTGGACGAGCTGCGCCGGACGATCGGCCCGGCCGCCCCCAGGGACCAGCTGATCGGCGCGGCCGACTGGCACGCCCTGGAGATCCACGCGCTGGAGGTCCCCGCCTGGCAGTTCGTGCTGGCCACGCTGCCGTCGGAGGCGCCCGCCAGGCCGTCTGAGCCGCCGGCTCCTCCGGAGCCGCAGATCATTGAGGTCCCCCCGGCATCCGCGTTCGCCCAGGTGCCGCCGATGCCGTCGCCGCCGCCGGGGACGCCGCAGTTCCAGGCGTTCGCTCCGGCCGAGGTCGTGGTGGGCGAGGGCAACGGCGCCTCGAACGAGCCGGCCAAGCCGTACCAGCCGCTGAAGGACGTCTCGCAGACCAGGCGGTGCTTCCGCCAGCCGGACGGCCGGTGGTGGCTGCGGATCGACGTGACGGCCGAGCAGCTCGGCGGCGGCGAGTGCGCGCTGCCCACGGGGTTCGCCACGTACCTCGGATTGTCGCCGGGAGAGAGCAGGACCGTGCGGAGCGCGGCCGGCGAGCTGACCATGGTCTGGCACGGCAGGCCGGTGCTCGAATCCGTCGAGCGGCTGCTCGCGGACGTCGGTGCGAAGGAGGGCGGGCACCTGTTCCTCACGCTGTCGGACGAGGGCGTGTTGCGGGCCAGGCACCTGCCGGTGGCCGCGCAGGGGGCCGAGAAGATCACCAAGGCGCTGCGCCTGGTCGGTTACACCGCCCCCGGCGGGACCCGCGACCAGGCCGCCAGGGTGATCGCCACCAGGATCGGGATGACCGGACCCGTCGGACTGCCCGACCTGCTCACCAGGCTCCGCGAACGCGGGGACCGCGACCTGCTGCAACTCTTGGACTGAGCCGTGCCGCGGCTGGCGATCGCCCCGGACTTCCCCCGGGACCTCAGCGCACTGGCACAGCCGGTGCGCAGGGACGCCGTGGTCGCACTCCGCCGCCTGCTGCTGAACGTCTCGGGCGCTCCGCACCCCGAGCGGGTCAGGGGCGCCAGGGACCCGCGGATCGCGACGCTCCGCCTCACTTCGGGGCATCGGGGCGTGGTGGTGCGTCAGCGGGACGTGTACTGGCTGCGTACCGTGCTCCCGGATCCCGAGGCTTGGTCGTACGCGCAGCGCTACCGCTACGGGATCAACCCGGTGATCGGCGTCGTCGAGGAGTGGGACGCCGAGGCGCTCGAACGGGTCGAACCCGCGTTACGGCGGTCGGCGAGTGCTTCGGGGTTATTCGCCCCGATCTGCGATGGTGATCTGCTCGCGCTGGGCATCGACGTACGCGCGCTGCCGCTGGTACGGCTCATCAGCAACGAGGCCGACGTGGAGGCGCTCGAACCGCTGCTCCCCCCGACCCAGCACGTGCCGCTCGCGGTGCTGGCCCGAGGCGGCACGCTCGCCGAAGCCTGGCGGGAGCTGGACGCCTGCCGCGCCACGGACGAGGACGCCGACGGCATCGATGTAAACGACTTCCACGCGGCGCTGCGCCGCAGCCCGGACCGGGCGGTGTTCGCCGCCGACAAGGTGGAGCTGGAACGGATCCTCGACGCGCCGGAATGGTGCGCGTTCCCGCGTCCGGAACAGCACCGGCTGGCCCGCGCCGCGCGCTACGAGCACCCGGTGCTGGTGATCGGCGGGGCGGGCACCGGCAAGACGATCATCGCGCTGCACCGGGCGGCCCATCTGGCCGCGCACGGGAGCGGACCGGTGCTGCTGGTGACGTACTCGCAGGGGCTGGGCGAGGACCTGTCAGACCGGCTCGACCGGCTGATCGACGACGGGGTGACGCGCAAGCGGGTCGACGTGGACAACGCCGAGCGGCTGGCGATGCGCATCGTGGCCAGCGCCGAGGGCCAGCGTCCGGCGCTGATCGGCCCCGGCGCGCGCACGCTGGCCGAGCTGACCGACGAGGCGCTCCGGCTGCTGTCGAGGGCCACCGGCGACCTGCTCGACGACATCGAGCCGGGCCGCAAGCCGTACCGGCACGTCGTGGTGGACGAGGCGCAGGACATCAGCCCGTCGCAGTGGCGGCTGTTGCGGGCGGTGGCGCCGCGGGCGCACGACGACCTGTTCATCGTCGGCGACCCGCACCAGCGGATCACCGACACGCGCGTGACGCTCGGCTCGGTGGGCATCCCGGCCCTGCAGCACACGCTCAAGGTGTCCTACCGGCTGCCGCACGAGCTGCTGTCGTTCGCGGTCCGGCTGCGCGGCGGCGGTCCCGTCGACGGGCTGGTCAAGGGCATGTCCCCGCTGTACGGGTTCCGCGCGCTGCGCAACGGCGAGCGGCCGGTGCTCAGGGCGTACGACTCGCCGGAGGCGGAGCTGGCCGGGCTGGTGGCCACAGTCGCCTCCTGGCTGGACGACGGTGTCCCGGCCGATGAGATCGCCGTCGGCGCGCGCACCTCGAAGCTGGTCCGTGAGGCGCGCAAGGCGCTCGGGCGGGCGGGCGTGCGGGTGGCGGCGTTCCAGAATCTGAAGGGGCTGGAGTTCGAGCGGGTCGCGCTCATCGGCGTGGCGGAGGGCGTGGTGCCCGAACCGCCGCCCGACGAACCGGGGGCCCGGGCGAGAGCACTGCAACGGGAACGGAGCATGCTGTATGTAGCCTGCACGCGGGCTCGATCCATGCTCTATATCTCCCATTCAGGAAGAGGTAGCCCCTTTCTGTCACTCTGATCACATAGTCTGAACTGCGGATATCTTCCCATTGCCGGTTGGACCTCAATGAACCTCAGCCTGAGCGACCTCGCGCCACCGCTGCGCTGGACTTCTCCTGTGCAGATAGCGCCGATCGTGGAGGAGCCCCAGCTGCCCGAGGCGTGGTGGCAGACGATCCCCCTCGACCGCGCGTGCGCGGTCATCACCACGCAGACCGTGGCGGGCCATCTCGCCGATCTCGCCGTGGCCTGCTGGGGGCACCTGCTCGTCGGCGACATCCTGCCGCTGCTGCGCTTCTCCGACCCCGCCGAGGCCGAGCGCACGCCGGAGATGCTGGGCAAGGACGTCGTGCAGAAGCTGTTCAGCGGGGTGTTCGAGCGCCTGCTCGAACCTCCGTCGGAGCCGGTCGCCGCGGCCGTGGCCCGGCCGGACAAGCCACTGCCCGAATTGATCGACGGCCTGTTCGCGGCGCTGGACGAGCGGCAGCGGGCAATCGCCCGCGACCGCCTGTACGCCTCGCAGCGGGCCACGCTCGACGAGCTGGCACAGCGCTTCTCGGTCACGCGGGAGCGGATCCGGCAGATCGAACGCGACCTGCGCGACCATGTCGAAGCCTGGCTGGGCGGCCCGGAGGCGGTCTCGCTCGTCGCGCACGTCACCTGGCTGCGCGGCCGCCTCGGCTCGGCCGTACCCGCCGACGACCTGGCCGCGGCCGTGCCGTGGCACCGCGGCGAGCTGCGCACGCTGGGCATCCCCGCCTGGCGGTTCGTCCGCACGCTGCTGACCGGGTACGAGCAGGCCGACGACTGGCTGATCGCGGGCGGCGCGGACGAGCTGAGGGAGAAGACGCGCCAGCTGTTCACCGACGGCCCGCGGCCGATCGCCGAGGCCGTCACCATGGTCACGCAGCTCGGCATTCGCGAGGACGTGGCCGAGCGGTGGATCCTGGCCGTGCCGCAGCTGCGCGTGCTGGACCAGCACGTGGTCCCGTGGCCGCGCAGCATCAACGAGAAGGCGGAGGCGGTCCTGGCGGTGGCCGGGCGGCCGATGACGCCGGAGGAGATCCAGGAGCGCATCGGCGAGGACTACAGCCTGGTCGGCATCCGCAACCAGCTCACCGCCGACGAGCGCTTCCGCCGCGTGGACCGGAACAAGTACGGGCTGACCAGATGGGGCGGCGACGAATACCTGGGGATCAGGGAGATGATCGCCAGGGAGATCGAGCGCGCCGGTGGCGAGGCGTCGGTCAGCACAATCGTCTCGAACCTCACCTCCCGCTACGACGTCAGCGAGAGCTCGGTACGCGCCTACTCGGGCGGTCCCGGGTTCGAGCGGACGCAGCGGGGCTGGATCCGGGTGGCGGGCACCTCGCCGACCGGTGAGGCCGAGCCGTACCAGCCGCGCAGGGACGTGTCGGAGACCCGGCGCAGCTTCCGCAGCCGCGACGGCCGCTGGTGGCACCGCGTCGACGTCAACGCCGAGCACCTGCGCGGGTCGGGGTCGCCGCTGCCGACGGGGTTCGCGGCGTACCTGGGGATGGCTCCCGGCGGGCAGCTCACGGCCGCGACGCCTTCCGGGGACGTGGTGGTCAGCTGGCACAACCAGCCGACCATGGGATCCATCAGGAACGTACTGGCGGACTTCAAGGCCGGGGAGGGCGACCACGTCTTCCTCACCGTGTCCGACGGGGGCGAGCTGCTGACCCGCTACCTGCCCGCGGCGGCTCCGGGGATGCCGCCGTTGAACCGGGCGCTCTATCTGATCGGCTACACCGCTCCGGTCACCTCGGAAATGGAGGGGCTGCGGCTGATCGGGGCACGTATCGGACTGCCGGACACGGCGACGCGGGACGAGGTGCTGGCGCGGCTGCGGGAGCGGGGGGACCGGGACATCGTCGGCTTCCTGGGCGGCTGACTGTTCGGGCGTCTCTTTGGGCGCGTCTGGGGTTCCATCGTCGGCGGTTCCATCGTCGGCGGTTCCATCGTCGGCGGTTCCATCGTCGGCGGTTCCATCGTCGGCGGTTCCATCGTCGGCGGTTCCTCGGAGGTTTTCCTTGAAGGTCGGGGGCTAGGCTCGGGGGATGTTGCGGATCTACGACACGCGCGCCAGGCAGGTCGAGGAGATCGCCCCCGCCCGCGCCATGCGCATGTACTCCTGCGGGCCGACGGTCTATCGCCACGCGCATGTCGGCAACCTGCGTTCCCAGCTGCTGTCCGACCTGATCCGGCGGGTCCTGGAGCGGCAGCGGGTCCGCATGGTGGTCTGCCAGAACATCACCGACGTAGGTCATCTGGCCGACGACTCGGAGGCCGGCGAGGACAAGGTGCTCACGCGGGCGCGGGCCGAGGGCCGCTCGCCGCGTGAGCTGGCCCGCTACTACGAGGACGCCTTCAAGCGGGACACCGCCGCCCTGAACATGCGGCCGCCGGAGCACATGCCCCGCGCGAGCGAGACGATCGACCTGATGATCGAGCTGATCGCCAAGCTGATCGAGCGGGGACACGCGTACGCGCTGCCGGACGGAGCGGTGTACTTCGACGCCACGTCCTTCCCCACTTACGGCGATATTTCCGGCAACCGCCTCGACTCCCTCCGTCCCGACACCACCGACCCCCGCAAGCGCTTCCACGCCGACTGGGCCCTCTGGAAGCCCTCCGACGGCGACCTGTCCTGGGAGGCCCCCTGGGGCCGCGGCTTTCCCGGCTGGCACATCGAGTGCTCGGCCATGTCGCTGCACTTCCTCGGCGAGCGCATCGACCTCCACACCGCCGGCATCGACCTGCGCTTCCCCCACCACGAGGACGAGCGGGCCCAGTCGAACGCGGCGGCCGGCCACGAGGTGGTACGTCACTGGGTGCACGGGGAGCACCTGCTGTTCGACGGACGGAAGATGGCCAAGTCCACCGGGAACGTGGTGCTGCTGTCCGACGTGACCGAGGCCGGCCTCGATCCGCTGGCCGTACGCCTGGCGTTCCTTGAACACCGCTACCGCCAGCAGCTCAACCTCACCTGGGACACCCTGCACGCGGCCGACAGGACCGTACGGCGGTGGCGGACACGGGTGGCGGAGTGGTCGGAGTCGCCCAGCGCGCCGATGGCGGCCGACCACGTACGGCGGGCCGAGTCGGCCTTCGACGACGACCTCGACACGCCGGCCGCGCTGCGTGCGCTGCGGGATCTGGAGCGGGACGAGTCGGTGGCGCCGGGGGCGAAGCTGGAGTCGTTCCTGCATCTGGACCAGGTGCTGGGGCTGGACCTGGCCGTCGAGATCGGGCGGTCTCGACGGCCGGCGTTGCCGCCGGGGGCGGCGGAGCTGCTGGCCGAGCGGGCGCGGGCCCGGGAGGCGGGGGATTGGGCGGCGTCGGATCGGCTGCGCGAGTCCCTCGTGAGCATGGGTGTCCGGGTTTCCGATACGCCCTCCGGACAGGTGTGGGATTGACGTGCTCCTCGCCTGCTACTTACGCATACCGCGTACGCAGCATGAACGCGGACGCTTCACCGACCCGCCTACCCGCAAGTCTCCACGTCCTGTCACCGCCCGTCCGGCGCCGATCACTGCACGCGCCCACACCATCCCGCCTGAAGACGGAGCATCGGCCCGCGTCTCGGTAGATTCCCCCGGCCGCGGTTCGATGTTGAAGCAGTCGGTCTTTCGTTGCCCCTGGCAGGCCGTCCCCATGTGCTGAAACCCCGTAGGCGTCGGTGTTTCAGGAGGGGCTCGTGGGGCGGGAGTAGTGATCGTGGGCTGTCAGAATTGAGGGGCTGCGCGAGAGATGGAGGTCTTTGTGAGGTTGCGGCCCTACGCCTGGATGCCCTGGCCGTTCCGGTGGCTGGCGCGGGCATTGACCGTGGTCCTCGTCCTCGCGCTGGTGCTCGCCGGGGTGCTCGTGTACACGGTGCGGCGGTCGTTCCCTCAGGTGGACGGAACCGTGCGGCTACCCGGTTTAACCGGGAATGTAGAGATTTATCGCGATAAAGCGGGAATTCCACAGATCTACGCGGACACGGCCGAGGATCTGTTCATGGCGCAGGGGTTCGTCCACGCGCAGGACCGGTTCTGGGAGATGGACTTCCGGCGGCACGTGACCTCAGGGCGGCTGTCGGAGCTGTTCGGCAAGGCGACGCTCGACAACGACAAGGCCATCCGGACCATGGGCTGGCGGAAGGTGGCCGAGCAGGAGCTGCCCGAGCTGGGCGAAAGCACCCGCCGCTACCTCGACGCGTACGCCAAGGGCGTCAACACCTGGCTCCAGGCCAACCCCAACGCCTCCGACCGGAGCCTCGAATACTCGGTGCTCAAGGTACAGAACGGGTCCTACAAGCCCGAGCCGTGGACCGCGCTCGACTCCGTCGCCTGGCTCAAGGCCATGGCGTGGGACCTGCGTTCCAACATGGAAGACGAGATCGACCGCGCTCTGGCGCTTACCAAGCTGCCTCGGGCCCGGGTCGAGCAGCTGTACCCGGATTATCCGTACGACAGCCATATGCCGATCGTCACTCAGGGCACGATCGCCGATGACCGCTTCGACCAGCGCGACCGGCTGCCCGCACGCGACACCTCCATGCGCGGCACCACAACAGACGGCACCACAACGGACGGCACCACTCCACGCGACACCGTTACGGACGGCACCGCTCCACGCGGCACTACTCCCCGTGGCACCACGACCCGCAAGACCACGCCACGCGGCACCACGCCGCAGGAGACCACGACACCAGGCCAGGGCGCGGCCAGGGCGCTCGCCCAGGCCGCGAAGGCGCTCGACGCGGTGCCCGGCACGATGAGCGCCGCTGACCGCGAGGGCATCGGGTCGAACTCGTGGGTGGTCTCCGGCGAGCACACGGCCAGCGGCAAGCCCTTGCTGGCTAACGATCCGCACCTGTCGGCGCAGATGCCGTCCGTCTGGTACCAGGTCGGGCTGCACTGCCGGAAGATCACGGAATCCTGCGCGTACGACGTGACCGGGTTCAGCTTCTCCGGCGTTCCCGGCGTGATCATCGGCCACACCGACAAGATCGCCTGGGGCTTCACCAACCTGGGCCCCGACGTGGCCGACCTGTTCCTGGAGCGGGTGAAGGGCGACACGTACCTGTACAAGGGCGAGCCGGTGAAGCTGGAGACCCGGCAGGAAAAGATCAAGGTGGCCGGCGGCGACACGGTCACGCTGAACGTCAGGAGCACCCGGCACGGCCCACTGATCAACGAGGTGATGGGCGACGTCAAACCGAGCGACGGCGCGAACGCCGTGGCCCTCCAGTGGACCGCCCTGACGCCCGGCACCACGGTCGACGCGATCTTCGCGCT
The DNA here is from genome assembly GCF_050942315.1 of Nonomuraea sp. CA-143628. Taxonomy (NCBI): domain Bacteria; kingdom Bacillati; phylum Actinomycetota; class Actinomycetes; order Streptosporangiales; family Streptosporangiaceae; genus Nonomuraea; species Nonomuraea sp. CA-143628. Next base: position 1,861,859 of record NZ_CP192072.1, on the reverse strand, counting down.
GAACTCGGCCACCGACTGGCAGGAGTTCCGCGCCGCGGCCGCGCTCTTCGACGTGCCGGCGCAGAACCTGGTGTACGCCGACACCGAGGGCCACATCGGCTACCAGGCACCCGGCCGGATCCCCGTACGCCAGAAGGGCGACGGCACATGGCCGGTGCCCGGCTGGACCGGCGAGTACGACTGGCGCACCGCCCCCATCCCCTACGACCAGCTGCCCTCCATGGAGGACCCCTCCGACGGCTACATCGTGACGGCCAACAACGCCGTCATCGACCCCAGGCAGTACCGGCCGATGCTGACCAAGGACTGGGCGTACGGCTATCGCTCCCAGCGCATCATCGACCGGCTCAACCAGGAGCTCGCGAAGGGCAAGGTCGACGCCACGACCATGTCCAAGATCCAGCAGGACACCCAGAACGGCCTGGCCAAGACCCTGGTCCCCGCCCTGATGCGGGTGCCTCTGGCGGGTCCGGCCGTACAGGCCAGGCAGTCGCTGAAGGACTGGGACGGCTCACAGGGCGTCGACTCGGCTCCCGCGGCGTACTTCAACGCGGTCTGGCGGCAGCTGCTCAAGCTGACGTTCGATGACGACCTGCCCGCCGGTGCCAGGCCGAGCGGCGGGGACCGCTGGTACGAGGTGATCAAGCGGCTGCTCGAAACCCCCGACGACCCGTACTGGGACGACACCACGACCAAGGGCCGTACCGAGACCCGCGACGACATCGTCCAGCAGGCACTGGCCTCGGCCTACCAGGAGGTGTCCGACCGACTCGGCACGGACGTCGCGGCCTGGCGCTGGGGCGACCTGCACCAGCTGACGCTCACCAACGGCTCACTTGGCACATCAGGCATAGCGCCCATCGAGGCACTCTTCAACCGCGGCCCGTTCGAGGTACCGGGCAGCAAGGACGCTCCGAACGCCACCGGCTGGAACGCGCAGCGCGACTACGCGGTGACTTCGGTACCGTCGATGCGGATGATCGTCGATCTGGGCGATCTGGACAAGTCTGGATGGATCAACCTGACGGGGGCTTCGGGGCACGCGTTCCACGACAACTACTGGGACCAGGCACCGCTGTGGGCGAAGGGACAATTACTCCCGATGTACTCGAGACCGGCAACCGTCAAGAAGACCGCCGTCCACACCTTGCGCCTCACTCCTTGACCAGGGGCCTCGCCCCTTGACCAGGCACCTCGCCCCTTGACCAGGCACCTCGCCCCTTGACCAGGCACCTCGCCCCTTGACCAGGCACCTCGCCCCTTGCTCCCTGTGCTGGTGGGGTGCTCCCAAACCTCTGTGCCTCACATAACCTCTGTGCCTCATCCCCTGACCTGGCAGCTACGACCACAGCCGTATCTGGAATCAAGACCCTGGGCTGACGCCCACACCCCCTCCCCCACGTCACCATGGCGAACATGACTCGCCTCTGGTACCTGATCGGACTGCTCCTGATCGTCTCCGGGCTCGTCCACCTGGGCGTGCTCGTGCTCGACGGTGGCCCGTGGGACGGCCCTGTGTCGTGGCGCAAACCGTTCACGTTCGGGGTCTCGTTCGGGTTGAGCGTGCTTTCGCTCACCTGGGTGTCACAGTTCATCCGGCTACGCAGGCGCAACGTCCTTCTGGGCGTCTTCGCCGCGGCTTCGGTCGTGGAGGTCGCGCTCATCAGCGTGCAGGCGTGGCGCGGCGTGCCCTCGCACTTCAACATGTCCACCGACGTGGACTCGCTCATCGCCAGAACCCTGGCCGCCGGCGGCTTCACCCTGATCGCCGTAGCGATCTTCATGACGGTCGGCGCCTTCCGCCCCTCACACCCGAACACGGGCAAGTCGCCCAGCGCGGACCTCGGCGGCACCCCCACCACGGGTCTCATCGGGCCCAGCACAGGTCTCAGTGGGTCGCCCACCACGGATCACACCGGACCCAGCACAGATCTCGGCGGGTCCTCCATCACGAATCTCACCTCACCCAGCACGGTTCCCAGCGGGTCACCCATCGCACGTTTGGCCGGATCACCCAGCATGCGTCTGGCCGTCCAGGCCGGGTTCGGCACGTTCCTGGCGGCGATGGCCTTCGGGGGCATCATGATCGCCCGCGGAGTGTTCGAGGCTATAACCGGCTCCCAGCAGCTCGCCTACACAGTGGCCGGCTCGCTCAAACCCGCCCACGCCATCCTCATGCACGGTGTGCTGCTGCTGCCCGCCCTGGCCTGGCTCCTCTCCCGCACCCACCCGTCCGAGCAAACCCGCCTGCGTGTCGTACGACTGGCGATCTGGACGTACATCACCGTCTCCGCGATCGTCTCGGCCCTGGCCCTCTTCGACATCACCATCGTCAGCCCGTCAACCGCCTCGGTGCTCTGCGCGGGTGCGATCTCAGGCCTGGCCATCGGCGCCCTGACTCTGGGCACCCTCCTCCGCCCACAACCGCACAACCCCCACACATCGGGAGACGAAGGAACGTAACCCCCGCCCGTCGACCCACAGCCCAAACCCCTCAGGAGACGAAGGAACGTGACTCCCCGATCGCCAGATCCCACAGACCCTCTCGTGGCAAGCTCTGGGCGCGCCATGCGGACCGTGCGGCCTCGACCGGCGCCAGCAGCGGCTCCCCCGACAACACGAACGTGCCCCAGTGCATGGTCGCCATCCGCCGCGCCCCGACGTCCAGGCAGCCCCGCACCGCCTCCTCGGGGTTGACGTGCGCGGCCTTCATGAACGAGTGCGGCTCATACGCCCCCACCGGCATGAGCGCCAGATCCAGCCCACCGAACCTGTCCCCGATCTGCGCCAGCCGGTCTCCATAGCCGGTGTCGCCCGCGAAGTAGACCGAGCCGTCGATCACCCACCCACCCCAAAGCGTCTTGCACGTGTCCCAGACAGTCCGCCGGCTCCAGTGGTGGGCGGGTACGAAGTCGAATGTGACGCCGTCGATCGACGTGGACTCCCACCAATCAAGCTCTGTCACCCGGTTGAAGCCACGCCGGTCGAACCAGGTCTTCAGCCGAGCAGGCACAAGGATCGGCGTGTCCCTCGGCAGCTTGCGCACGGTGGGCGCGTCCAGGTGGTCGTAGTGGTTGTGGCTGATCACCACGGCGTCGATCCTCGGCAGGTCGCTCCAGGCGACACCCGGAGGCGTCAGCCGCTGCCGTACACCGGGAATCCTGCGCGACCAAACCGGATCGGTCAGGATCGTCAAACCTCTGATCTGCAGGACGAACGTGGAGTGACCCACCCAGGTGACCATGGTCTCGCCGGTGGCTGCCCGAGGAAGACCGCCGTTACGCAGCACCGGAATCTGGTCGGCGTCACCGATGTCCGGACGGAACGCGCCGTGCCAGGTGACGCTCAGTAACTCACGAAACTCGGGGAGGGGGGCGGTGAGGCGGTCCTTGAAGCTGTCCGGCCAGTGCGGCACTTCGATCGTCTGCGTCATACGCGACGCTCTGCCCTACGTAGCGGATCAGTCACCCAGACCAATCGTGACCTGCGCCCCTTCCCCACCAGAGAGGTACACGGATCGCCTCAACCGCCCCCAACCCCCACTCCACCAGAGGCGTACACGGGTACCCCAACTCCACCCCCCGCCCCACCCGAGGTATGCGCGGATCACCCAACCGCCCCCAACCCGCATCTCCTCCCCACCCGAGGCATACACGGATCGTCCGGCCAACCCCCGCCCCCTCCCCACCCGAGGCGCATATAGATCACTGAAACCAACCATTGCCCCGACCTGGTGAAGCCTGACCAGTGGAGTATGTGGATCACCCCAACCGATCCCGGCCCCCGCCCCTTCTCCACCAGAGGGGTGCGCGTGGGTATCCGCCGTCGTCGAGTCCGGCCAGCCGTTCGAAGACGTTGTACGAGGCTTGGTGCCCGCAGACCACTACAGACACGAGCATGGCCATCAAGTACAGCGGAAGCATCGGCAGACCGACGCACCAAGCCCACTGGGTGGCGTGCCGGCCCTCGTGCCGGATGAGCTGCTCTTCGAGCGAGTCGCGCCTGGTCAGGACGACATTTCCGACGGTGAAAGCCCCGGCGATGGGGAAGCGGTAGCGGTAGCCGAACGCGAGGACGAGGCCGTTGGGCCCACTCTGCCTCGTGGCACCGCCGACGACGGAGATCAGCAGACCGAGCGGGGTGGAGAGATTGACGTAGTTCACCACCCGCCGGAACCGATAGCGCCTGTTCATGCGTTTCAGCCTTGACCAATCTTGACAAGACGGAATAATGATCCGCGTCCTGAAATCTCCCCCAAGAGCAGGATTATGAGATTCACCATCGTGGGCGCGCTGGTCGGCACCATGGCCTTGGCCGGAGTCGGCGGAGTCGCGATCACCCAGACGTCAGCGTCCGATCCCCTCAGTTCCACTGGCCCTCCTCTCCGCGTAGAGGTGGCGTTACCCGCCGCCGCCCCGACGACGACCCCCACCCCTAAAGTCGGGAAGTACACCGCGAAGACGAAGGTCGTCAAGAAGAAGGGCGTCTCGTATCTGGATGTCTCCATCAAGTACGACGGAGCGGCCAGGTTCAGCGTGAAACAGAAGGTCTGCAAGGCCAAGTCGTGCAAGACGACGGCCACCGACCTCCCCGTGACCACCGGTGCCGGCCAGACGAGCAAGAAGATCGGCAAGGGTAGCTACAAGGTCAAGGGCAAACCCGGCATCAAGGTCAAGGTCCTGCCCTGGCCCACCCGCACCGTGACAGCCACCCCAACGGCGACGATCACCGGCACCCCTGGCACCAGCGATTCGGTAACCAATACGGCGACCGCGACAGTGACCGAAACTGCCACAGCGACCGCCACGGTCACCCAGCAGTCCACGGCCACGGTCACTGAAGCCGCCCCAGCTGCCACCGTCACCGCCACGGTCACCTTCACCTGCCAACCCAACACCGCAGAACCGTTGGCCCCCACCGAGACCCCGACAACCCCAGAAACCCCAACAAACTCGGCAACTCCGACAATCTCGGCAGCCCCCGAACCCACCCCGACCCCCACCCCGTCGGTCACGGCGTCGAACACGGTGTCCGAGACAGCGCCCGAAGCAGCGCCCGAGACGGCGTCGAACACAGCGTCCGTGACGGCCACCGAGACGGCGGCATCGACCGAGTCCGCTGCAGACCCGGTTCCCACGTGCCCGCCATCGGCGGGAACGCCGTCGGCGACCCCCACGGCGGAAACACCGGCGTCCACGGACACGGCGTCCGAAACACCAGCACCAACAGAGACGACCCCAGCTCCCGAGGCCCAATAACCCCGGCCCGCCGACCCGGCTCCCTCTCGGGCGCCGGGTCGGCGGTCACCGTGGCACATAGGCACACGGCCACACGCGACCAGACGCACACGCGCACAGGGCTATAGGCAAATGCGCACACGCACAGGGAACACAGGGGCACGGGCACATGGCCACACGCTCGCGCAGGCACACGGGCGCGGGCACAGTCACGCGCGCCGGGCGCACAGGGCTGCAGGAACCTACATTCCACCCACGGGACCCACATTCCGCCCGTAGGGCCGACAGGGCCCATCACATAGGAGCACCGGCCCACGAGTGACCACGGCCGGGGTCAAGAATGCGCACGTCACGGCGCCCAGCCACCTCCACCGGAGGAGCGTGCCCCTGGGCAGAGCCCGACCCCGTGCGGTGGGTGGGGCTCACCAGGCCTGCCGTAAAGGATCGCAAAACGAATCGGCGCCCAGCCGCCTCCACCGGAGGAGCGTGCCCCTGGGCAGAGCCCGACCCCGTGCGGTCGGTGGGGCTCACCAGGCCTGCCGTAAAGGATCGCAAAACGAATCGGCGCCCAGCCACCTCCACCCGAGGAGCGTGCCCCCGGGACAGTCCCCAGTCACACACCCAGGCCAGCCGCAAAAGACTGCTCATAACGTCTTATAGCGGCCCTGGTGGTAAAGCAGCGGACGGTCGTCGGCGCGCGCGCCCAGCGCAGTCACCCCACCCACCACGATCGAGTGGTCGCCGCCTTCATGGACGGAGGTCGTCCGGGCCTCCAACGTCGCCACGGCGTCGGTGAAGAGCGCCACGCCCGACTCGCCCCGATGGTGCGCCCAGCGTTCCAGTTGCCCGTCGAGCTCCCGCCCCCGATGTGCGAAGAACCGCGACGCGTCCTCCATGGAGGCCGGCAGCACCGACACCCCCCACACACCCGCTTCCACCACGGCGTCGTGGAACCGGGCCACCTTCTCCGCGCAGAACAGTACGAGCAGCGGGTCCAGCGACACGGACGTGAACGAGTTCACGGTCATCGCGTGATCGATCCCGTCGAGCCTGGTCGTGACGATCGCGACTCCAGTGGCGAATCGGCCGACCACCTTGCGGTAGATGTCCCGATCGACGTGCTGCTCTGTGGAACCATGGTGCACGATCGCTACTTTATGCCTCTAAGTCGGGTTCCTTGGCTGCTGGCCATGCAACAACCAGGAACCGCCGCCCGACGAGGGCGCCAGCCAGAAGGCCACGACCACCGCCGCCATGCCCCCGTACAGGTAGACGAACCCGGAGGGGTTACCGGAGATCACCAGGTCGCCCTGCGAGAGCCTGAGCGAGAACGGCATGGACACCAGCAGCCACCCGAGCGCCGTCACCGACACCCCGAGGCGCGAACCCATGAGCTTGCCCGCCCCGAAACAGACGCCGAAAAGCGCGAGCAGCCAGCCGATCGCCGAGCCCGGGATCATCCCGACGAACGGGACGGGACCGACGTGCCAAACCGCCTGCGTGAACCCGCCCACGATGCCCATGACCAGCCCCAACACGAACAGCATGCCGTAGGCGGCCCCACCCAACGCCGACTCGGCCTGGCTGCGTTGCTCCATGAAGAACGAGGTTAGTGGATGCCCGCGAAGAGATCGTTCTCGCGGTTGTGCGGCGCTCCCATCCCGCCCGCCTCGATCGGCGGGCCAGGCATCGCGTGGCCGGGCGCACCGAGCGCCAGGATGTAGTGCTCGACGCCCTGCGCCTCCTGGCCGATGTTGTTCGAGAGCGCGAACCACGGGTCGTCCACACTGATCTGCGTAGCGTGCGCGCGCATGGCGTCCAGCTTGTTGCCGACCCACGGCCGCGCGTCGATCTCCGTGGTGATCACCTCGTCGGGGCTGGCGAAGGGCATGTCGTCGACCTCCTCGACGACAAAGCCGACGTCGGCCGCGCGCAGCGCCTCGGCCGTACGGCGCATCACCGACCTGGCGACGGCCGTGTGGTAGAACTTCGTGATCCGCCACGGCGCACCCTCGCCGAAGCGTGGGTCGGCGGCGAGTTCGTACGCCCGCCGCGAAACGCGATGTGCCTGAATGTGGTCGGGATGCCCATAGAACCCGTTGTCGTCATAGGTGACCAGGACCTGGGGCCGTACCTCGCGGATGACCTTGACCAGCTCCCCCGCCGCCTCGTCGAGGTCGGCCCGCCAGAACGCGTTGGTCCGGTCGTTGGAGGCGACGCCCATCATGCCCGAATCGCGCCAACGGCCCGGCGCGCCCAGGAAGCGGTGGTCCTCGACGCCGAGCGCCTTGCAGGCCATCGCGAGTTCGGCGATGCGGTGGGTGCCCAGCGTGTCGTCGCGGTCGGCGGCCAGGTGGGCGAGCTCCGGGGGGATGACCTCCCCCTCCTCGCCGAGCGTGCAGGTCACGAGCGTGACGTGCGCGCCTTCCGCCGCGTACTTGGCCATCGTCGCGCCGGTGCCGATCGACTCGTCGTCGGGGTGGGCGTGCACCAGGAGCAGCCGTCGGTCAGTCATGCGTTCGAGCGTACTGGCAGGATTAGAGCATGAGTGAGAGCTTCCCGCGCCTGTCGGCCAGGACCCGCAGGTTCACCCTCGGAGTGCCCAGGGGCTTCACGATCTCCCCCGATGGCGGCAAAGTCGTGTTCTTGCGTACGAAGTCCGGCACCGACCCGGTGACGTGCCTATGGGAACTCGACACCGAGACTCACGTCGAGCGCCTCGTGGTCGACCCCCGCACGCTCGACGACGGCGACCTCCCGCCCGAGGAGCGCGCCCGGCGCGAGCGCAGCCGCGAGCAGGCGGGCGGCGTGGTCGGCTACAGCACCGACTCCTCGGTGACCAGGGCCGCCTTCGCGCTGGCCGGCGGCCTGTACGTCACCGAGCTGCCCAACGGCGACACCCGGCGGCTGGAGACGCCCGGCGCGGTCATCGACCCGCGCATCTCCCCGGACGGCCGGCGGGTCGCGTACGTCAGCGGGGGCGCCCTGCGGGTGCACACCCTCGCGACAGGTGACGACCGCGCGCTCGCGGAGCCCGAATCGCCGACCGTCACGTACGGCCTGGCCGAGTTCATCGCCGCCGAGGAGATGGACCGGATGCGCGGCCACTGGTGGTCGCCGTCGAGCGACGCGCTCCTGGTCGAACGGGCCGACGAGGCTCCGGTCCTCACCTGGCACATCGCCGACCCGGCCAACCCGGACCGGCCCGCGACGGCCCAGCGCTATCCGGCCGCCGGCACGCCCAACGCGGTGACCCAGTTGTTCGTGCTCGGAGTCGACGGGTCGCGCGTGGCGGTGCCGTACGAGGACGAATACCTCACGACGGCCGCCTGGAGCTCCCATGCGCTGTCGATCGTGACCATGTCACGTGATCAGAAGAGGCTGCGCCTGTTCGCGGTCGATCCGGCGACCGGCGTGTCCACGCTGGTCCGCGAGGACGCCGATCCGGCCTGGGTCGACGTCGTCACCGGCGTTCCCGCCCACCTCGACGACGGCTCGCTGGTCTGGGTGGCCGCGTCCGACGGCGGCAATCGCCTGTTCGTGGGTGACCGCGCCGTCACCCCGCCCACCCTGCAGGTACGCGCGGTGCTCGACGTCGACCACGACAGCGTGCTGTTCAGCGCGAGCGGCGACCCCACCGAGATCCAGTTGTGGACCTGGGACGGCCACTCGCTGCTGCCCGTGTCGACCCGGTCCGGCGTGTTCTCTGGGCGGATGTCCGGCGGCGTTGGCGTACTGACCGAGCAGAGCCTCGACACCGAGGGTGTGTCCACCACGGTCGTACGGCGTGACGGCATGGCCATCCCGATCCCCTCGCTGGCCGAGCGCCCCGGCCTCGACCTGCGGGTCTCGCTCGGCCGCTCCGGCCGCCGCGACCTCTCCACCGCCGTGGTGCTGCCCTCCTGGCACGAGCAGGGCTCGCGGAAGCTGCCGGTCCTGATGGATCCGTACGGCGGGCCGCATGCGCAGCGGGTGCTCAACCGTCGCGGCGGTTACCTGGAGAGCCAGTGGTTCGCCGAGCAGGGCTTCGCCGTCATCGTGGCCGACGGCCGCGGCACCCCGGGCAGGGGCCCCGCCTTCGAACGCGCCGTACTCAACGACCTGGCCACACCCCCGCTGGAGGACCAGATCGACGCCCTGCAGGGGGTGGCCGAGCAATACCCCGATGACCTCGACCTGACGAAGGTGGCCATCAGGGGCTGGTCGTTCGGCGGCTTCCTGGCGGCACTGGCCGTGCTGCGCCGGCCCGACGTGTTCCACGCCGCGGTGGCGGGGGCGCCGGTGACGGACTGGCGGCTGTACGACACGTGTTATACCGAGCGCTACCTGGGGCATCCGGACGAGCAGGCGGACGTGTACGACAACTCCTCGTTGTTCGGCGATGCGGCCAAGCTGGAGCGGCCGCTGCTGCTGATCCACGGTCTGGCCGACGACAACGTCGTGGCCGCGCACACGCTTCGCCTGTCGTCGGCGCTGCTGGCGGCGGGGCGGCAGCACAGTGTGCTCCCGCTGTCGGGCGTCACCCATATGACGCCGCAGGAGGTCGTGGCGGAGAACTTGCTGCTGCTGCAGGTGGAGTTCCTGAAGAGGTCGTTGGGCGTGTGACCGCCTGGGGCGGGCCGTGGCCCGGCATCCCGCGCTGTAAGTGACAGTGGCCCGGCTACCCGCGCTCTAGGTGACAGTGGCCCGGCTTCCCGCGCAGTGGGTGACTCTCGTCGGCCGACCATTCGGGGTGAGCCGCCTCGCAGGTGTCATCAGCCCGTGGCATGACATGCCACGGGCTGATTCGCCTCCTTCCAGACCAGCCCCTGGTCCGATGTGCCCGCAACCCCCTCTGCGGGATCGTCGTCCGCATGCTCAAGCACATCTCCCTCTCCATCGCCATGGCCCTCCTCGGCGCTGGCGTCCAGTCCCAGCAGGCGGCCACCCTCGACTGGTCCGCCTGCCCCAACGACAAAGTGGGGATGACCTGCGCCGACCTCCAGGTCCCCGCCGACTGGCAGAAACCCGACGGCCGCAAGATCACCCTCAAGCTGGGCCGGCTGAAGGCAACAGGCACCTCCTCCGAAGGGTCGGTCCTGGTGGCCTACGGCGGCCCCGGTGGCCCCGGCATCGCCTTGACCCAGACCTACGCGGACCTCTGGGCCAAGCTGCGCGAACGGATGGACGTCATCACCTGGGACACCCGCGGCTACGGCACGCAGTTCAGCGGCCTCAGCACCGGGCTGGCCTGCACCTGGACCCGAATCCCGCTGCCCGACTTCCCCAAAGACGACGCCGACTTCGGACGGCTCTCCGACACCAACCGCGGCTACGCGGAAGTCTGCCGCAACAAGGACCCCGAGCTGTTCGCCAACATGAGCTCGGCCGACCACGCCAGAGACATGGAGGCCATCAGAAAGGCCCTGGGCGACGGCAAGCTCAACTTCTACGGCGCCTCCTACGCCGGGATCTACGCGCAGGACTACGCCCGGCTCTTCCCCGGCCAGGTGCGCACCATGGTGCTCGACGGCACGATCAGCCACAGCGGCACCGACTGGACCACCGACATGGTCAACATGGCCAAGGACAACGAGACGTCCTTCAACCGCTTCTTCACCTGGTGCGCCGGTGCCGGCAAGTGCCGAGAGCTGTCCGCCCAATGGCGCGGCCTGGTCGCCAAGGCCGACCGCTCCCCGGTCCCGGCCAAGTCCGCAGGGATCGCCTATACGGGGGGCGACCTGCAATCCCTCGCCATGGGGTTCGCCCACCAGGGTCCCGACAGCTATCCCAAGCTGGCGGAGGCCCTCCGTAAGGCCGTACGCGGCGACGCTTCCGGCTTCGTCCCCGCCCGCGGCTCCCGCTACCCCGACCAGTCGACCGGCGTCACCGAATGCACCGACTGGCCACGCCCCGCCGGCCGCGCCGAGCTCGACAAGACGATCGCCCGGCTCCGCAAGATCGCCCCCAACGCGGGCGCGGCCAACACTTTGGCGACGGGCACGCTCGGCTGCATCGGCTGGCCGGTATCAGTGACCAACCCGCCCGCACCCCTCCCCAAGGGCCTGCCGCCGATGCTGGGCGCTGGTGCCTGGCGCGAGTCCGACGCGGTCGCCCGGATTCTCACGCAGGTGCCGGGCAGCGCCACCATCCGCCATGAGGGCCCAGGACACACACTCTTCGCCTTCAACGAGTGCGCCCGCACCCACATGTTCCGCTACTTGACGGACCGCACCTTGCCGTCCTCTGAAGCTAAGTGCTGACCACCGGCCAGAGGTGGGTCATCAAGTGTCGGCAACCAGAAGTAGACGGTCAGGAATGACGTGCCAGCCACTCTGCCGACTCGTCCGTGGCGAGGGAGCGGGTGGTGGCCGGGGTCCCGTGCCAGCTACTCCACAGGGCCGCGTACGAGCCGCCCTCCGCCACCAGCTCATCGTGCGACCCGAGCTCGCTGATCCGTCCATCCTCGACCACCGCCACCCGGTCCGCGTCGTGCGCCGTGTAGAGGCGGTGGGCGATGGCGATCACCGTGCGACCGTCGAGCACCGCCGCCAGCGACCGCTCCAGGTGCCGGGCGGCTCGGGGGTCGATGAGCGAGGTGGCCTCGTCCAGCACCAGCGTGTGCGGGTCCGCCAGCACCAGGCGGGCCAGCGCCAACTGCTGGGCGTGGGCAGGAGAGACGGCCAGCCCGCCGGACCCGACGACCGTGTCGAGTCCGTCGGGCAGGGCGAGCACCCAGTCGAGCGAGTCGACCGCCGCGAGGGCCGCGCGCACGGCGGTGTCGTCGGCGTCCGGGCGGGCGATCAGCAGGTTGTCACGGAGTGTGCCCTTGAAGACGTGGTGCTCCTGGGTGACCAGCGCGACGTGGCCGCGCAGGTCGTCGAGAGGCAGGTCGACCAGGGGCACACCGCCCACCGACACCGCGCCCGTACGCGGGCCGTGGATGCCCGCCAGCAACCTGCCGAGCGTCGACTTGCCCGCGCCGGAAGGGCCGACCATGGCCAGCCGCTCCCCTGGCCGGACGGTCAGCGACACGCCGTGCAGCACGTCGCGGCCCTCGCGGTAGGCGTAGCGGACGTCGTCGGCCTCCAAAAGTTCGCCCGCGGGCCGCGCGGTCGAGGCGGTCCGGTCGTCTGGCACGTTCGCCACGCCGAGCAACCGGGCCATGGCGGCCCCACCCACCTGCAACTCCTCGATCCACATGAGAAACCGGTCGAGCGGGTCGATGAGCTGCTGCGCGTACAAGGTGGCGGCGGTGACCTGGGCCAGCGACACCCAGCCGTTGGTGTAGAACAGGCCGCCGATGAACAGGGTCGAGACGACCGGGATCACATAGCCCAGCTCGACGGCGGGATACCAGATCGTGCGCAGCCACAGGGTGTAGCGTTCGGCGGCGAACGAGCCGCGGATGTCGTTCGCGGTCCGCGCCTCCCGTCGCCGCTGGAGGCCGAGCGCCTCCACGGCCCTGGCGCCTTCGACGGTCTCGGCCAGTCCCTCGGTCATGTCGGCGTAGGCGGCGTTCTCGCGCAGGTAGCCGTCCCGGGCGCGGTTGAGGTACCAACGGGTGGAGATCCAGAGCAGCGGCACCGCGATCAGCATCGGCAGCATGAGCAGCGGGCTGACCAGCACCATCGCGCCCACGGTGATCGTGAAAGTGACGATCGCGATCAGCGTCTCGGGCACGGCGTGCCGGACGGTCTGGGAGAGGGAGTCGACGTCGCGGGAGGTCCTGGTGATCAGGTCGCCGGAGCCGGCCCGCTCCACCGTCGACAGCGGCAGACCGAGCACCCGGTCGACGAACTCCTCACGCAGCTCGGCGAGGACCTTCTCACCGAGCTTGGCCGAGGCGAGCACCGCGTAACGCACCAGAGCGCCCTGCCCGAACAGGAACGCGCCGATGCCGACGGCGAAGAGCAGCACGTTGACGTGGCCGCCGTCCTGGACGTTCTGCACCAGATTGCCGAGTTGCCAGGGCACGGCCAGGCCCACGATCGCCGCGAACCCGTGCAGGGCGAGCACAACAGTGAGCTGACGCGGATACTTGAGCGTCAGCCGCCTGGCGTAGGCGCGCACCTGTCGCTGGTCGGCGACCGGCAGGATCTCGCGGGCCATCGTCAGTCCTCCCCTCTCGTCACGGTCGCGGTGTATTCCGGCGAGGTCGCCAGCAGTTCGCGGTGCGTGCCTTCGGCGAGCACCCTGCCGTTCTCGACGTAGATCACGTGGTCGGTGCGGTCGAGCACCAGCGGGCTGGTCGTGCAGACCAGCGTGGTCTTGCCAACGCGGGCCTTGGCCAGCCGCTCGCCGATGCGGGCCTCGCTGTGGGCGTCCACGGCACTGGTGGGCTCGACCAGGATCAGCACCTCCGGGTCAGCGAGCAGTGCCCTGACCAGCCGGAGCCGCTGCTGCTGCCCGCCGGAGAACTCCCGTCCCGCCTCGGCCACCAGGGCGTCGAGCCCGTCAGGCAGGGCCTCGATGATGTCCTCGGCACAGGCGGCGTACAGCGCCTGCCCCACCCGCTCGTCGGAAGAGTCGCCACGGACGTCCAGCTCACCCGAACCGTCGCCACGGATGTCCAACCCGCCGGACAAGTCGCCACGAACATCGAGCTCATCGCGGAGTCTGCCGGTGAACAGCCGGGCGCCGTTGTCGGCGACCAGAATGCGCGTACGGATCTCGGCCATCGGCAGCTTCGCCAGGTCGACCCCGCCGAAGGTGACGTCGCCGTCGGCGTAGCGGCCGAGCCGGTCGGCGATGGCGATGGCGTCCTCCGGGAGAGCGGCCGCGATCGCGGTCATGACGCCCGGCTGGACGGTGACGCCGCTGTAAGAGTCGCGCAGCACGCCGCCCTCACTGGTGCCGGTGCCCCCTGACACCTCGGGCTCGATGGACAGAATGCGCACCACGCGGCGGGCGGCGACATGGCCCTTGGTCAGCTTGTCGGCGACCTCGGTGAGCGTACGCATCGGGCCGATCAGGAAGACCGCGTAGCCGTAGAAGGCGACGAGCTGACCAGCGGTGATCTCGCCGCCGATCGCGAACGAGGCGCCTATCCCGGTGACGACCGCGATGAGCACTCCGGGCAGCAGGATCTGCGCGCCTTCGAGCAGCGATTCGACCTTGGACACGTTGACGCCCGCAGCCCGTACACGCTGGGACTCCTCGCGATAGCGCGTGGCGAACACCTGCTCGCCACCGATGCCGCGCAGCACCCGCAGGCCCGCCACGATGTCGGCCGACCTGGTGGACAGCTCGCCCATCAGGTCGCGCTGGGTCTTCTGCCGCCTGTGCAACGGCTTGAGCAGAGGCCCGATCGCGACGGCCATCAGCGGCACGCCGAACATCACCAGCAGGCCCAACGGCAGCGAAGTGGAGATGAGGATCACGGTGACCGCGATGATCGCCACAACGGAGCCGGTGCCACGCGGCAGGATCTCCATCGAGTTGCCGATGTGGGAGATATCGGAGTTACCGACGCTGACGACCTCGCCGGTCGAGACCCGCTTGGGCAGCGTGGCACCGAGCCGCGCGGCCTGTCTGGCGGTCACTTGTACGGTGCGGTAGGCGGCGGCCAGCCAGTTGTAGACCGCCATCCGGTGCCGCATGATCCCGGTGAACGCCTGCAGCATGCCGATCACGAGCATGATCGCCGACCAGGTCAGCAGCGCGTCGGTGTCCTTGGCCGTGACGGCGTCGATGCCCTTGCCGAGCACGGCGGGCACCAGCGCCTGCAACAGCCACCAAGCGGTGGCGAAGCCGATGCCGCCCAGCAATGCCGGGGCCTGGGCACGCGCGTTCCACCACAGGTACCGGAGCGGGCTGCGGATGTCGGGCATGCCGAAATCGGCTTCTGGAAGGGATCGCATAGCTCATCAAGGTTGACAAGGCGCCGGCTGACCCGGCAAACCATTTTCCGACTCAAGCACCGCGAGGAGTGCTGACCGATCAGGTGCACCGGTCTCCGACCTGAACACCCGTAGTGGTACTCACCGACCAGACCCACCGGCCTCCTACCTCAACACCCGTAGCGGTGCTAACCGAGCAGATTCACCTTTCTCCGACCTCAACCCCCATAGCGGTGCTCACCGACCAGATCAGCTGATCTCCGACCTGAACACCACACCGATGCCGACCGACCAACTGCAGCGGTTTCCGACCTGAGCACCCTGGCGGTGCTCACCAACCAGATCCACCGGTCCGTTGCCTTGGCGGCCGGCTGCGAGTACGACCTGCCCGCGACGAACCGCACCGACCTGGACCGCCGACCCCTGCCAGATCGGGTTCCGGCCACAACACTCCCGGCAAAGGCGTTCCGCCAAGGCGTTCTGGCGGAGGCGCTCCCGCCGCGCCGAGCGTCGGCCCGCGCGCCGGCTGCCGGATGCAGCGGCTGCGCACCGGCGGCTCAACCCGCGCCTGCTGCAGACGGCGTGTCGGCGTGCCACGGCGTCCCGCCGGTCCACTGGCCCGGCCACGGCGGTCTCGCCGGTACGCCGGTCTGGCCACGGTCCTACATGGGCGGTCCGGCGCCCGATCATCCGGGCGGATGGCTGCCGCCGATCATCCGGTCAGCGTGCCACGGCGGGCCCCGCCGGTCCGACCGGTCCGGCCACGGCGGGCCCGCCGGCCCGACCACGGCGGTCCTGCATTGGCTGTCCGGCGCTCGATCATCCGGGCGGATGGCTGCCGCCGGATTGTCCTTGCGTCCGGCCCTAAGCAGGTGGCAGGGAGCGCGCAGCGGGGACACGCCGAAGCGCTTTACAGGACGCATGTTCGCATCGGGCTGACACATCGTCGTGCTTTTGCCGTTCAGCCGCCCGGTGCCTGCGGTTTCCCTACCATTCTACCGCCGACCCCGTCTTACACCGTGTATCGAGGCTGGCCCAGGTGATTCCGGGGATCTTCCCGGTACGCCAGAATCGGTCTCTGTGAAGCACGGGTACACCAACAGCACGGTCGGCGACGACACATGGGTCGTCAAGTGTTACGAAGGTCCTGACGCGGCGATCCGCCTCAAGACCGAGAGCAGGTTCCTGCGCCGACTGCGCGGGCGGCTGCCTGTGCCCGCCGTACACCGGGTGACCCCGACGAGCGTGACCACTCGCTACGTACGCGGGGCGCACGGTCAGGACCTGATCGACGAGGGCCGCGTGACCGAGGTCCTCGCCGGGTGCGGGAAGACGCTGGCCCGCATCCATCGGCTGGGGATCGTGCACGGCGACTACGGGCCGCAGAACCTGCTGTTCGACCCGGCCACGTTCGAGACGGCGGCGATCCTCGACTGGGAGTGGGCGCACCCGGGCGAGCCGATCGAGGACCTCGCGTGGTGCGAGTGGATCGTGCGGATGCACCACGCGGAGCACGTACCGCTCCTGTCGTCCTTCTTCGACGCGTACGGCGGCCCGGTGCCGCCCTGGCCGGAGCGTCACGCGGCCATGGTGGCGCGCTGCCGTGCCCTGCTCGACTTCACCGGCCGGTGGGAGCCGGGCGGCAACGGCGAGAAACTGTGGCGCGAGCGCCTCGACGTCACCGCCTCCTGGACCGACGCGGCCTGACACCGATACGGGCGGACATCAGCGCGGCGGGCGACCCATCAGCGCGATCACGGTCGCCAGTCGTCTATCACCGCCCCCTGGGCCGGCGCAGCCTGACACCGATGCAGGCGGGCACCAGAGCGGCGGGCGGCCGGTCAGAGCAGTCGAAGTCGCCAGTCGTTGCAGCGCATCGGATGACCCACCGGGTACTCGAAGTCGACTTCCCCAACGAGGGTGAACCCGGCCTTGCGGCAGATCGCGTTCGACGCCGGATGTTCCACCGATGGGTAGGCGTGCAGGTGCCGGTGCCTGCCCTCCGCCCGAGCCTTGGTCGCGATGGCGATGGCAGCAGCCGTCGCGATGCCCCGCCCCTGAAACTCCGGCAAGATCCCCCAGCCCGTCTCATAAACGGTCTCACCCTGCCATTCGCGCTCCCAGAAGCCGATCGAGCCGACCGTCTCCAGCTCAGGCTCGACGACCACGCTGAACATGGCGCCCAGTCCCGGATCATCCAGCTTGAGGTAGCGCTCGTGCCGCCCGACCACCTCTTCCTCGGTCTCGGGACCGCCCAGGTGCTCGGTCATCTCAGGAGCGTTGAGGCGGCGCAGCAACCCAAGGTCACCCTGCGACCAGGGCTCAAGTCGGACAAAAGGTATCTCCATCCCGCGGATGGTACTCAACGAGTCTGACAATCACCGCGCGAACCTTGCGACGTCCGGACCCATCTTGCGAATGACCGATTGCCTCCGCCGGCAGGAGTGTTGAAAACGCTCCTCCGGCATCGCGACGGTATTGCCGCGGCGGCCGAAGAAGGTCTCGAACATCTGTCGTCGGGATGCGCCGAGGTAGGGCTGCGGTACTTGCCGACAACCGCAGGCGCGACGGTTCTGCGAGCGATTCGGGATCACATCGTTGGGGCGACCGGACCCGCGACCGGACCCGCCGCAGGAGGTGCGCTACCGGCTGAAGCTCGCAGGGAGTACATGAGCGGGACCCTGGACGCGCCCTCCGGCAGGCGGTAGCCAGTGTGGTCGCCGGACATCGTGGCGAAGCGGCGGAAAAGGGTGTGGTCGTACTCGTGCAGGAACTCCACCCGCAGGCCCACCGCCGCCACCGCGCTGACGACGTCGCCGATGCTGTGCTGGAACTGCACGGAGGTGTGGGACTCGATCAGCCGGCCGCCGGTGTAGGTGTACGGCTCCTCCCAGACGTGCGGACCCCGGTCGAAGTAGTCGTAGGCGATCGTCGTACCGGTCTCTTCATCAAGGACTTGGGGAAAGGGGTGGAATTCCGCGAGATAGAGGAATCCGCCCGGTTTCAGCAGTGCGGCGACCGTCTCCGCCCAGCGGGTGAGCTCAGGCAGCCACACCAGGGCGCCGAGGCCGGTGTAGACGATGTCGTAGGTCTCGCCGAGCGCCTCGACCGCGTCGTACACATCGGCGGTGACGAACCTCGCCGGCAGGCCGCAGTCGGCGGCGATGGCCCTGGCCTGCTCGATGGCGGCGTCGGAGAAGTCGAGCCCGGTCACCTCGGCGCCGAGCCTGGCCCAGGAGAGCGTGTCCAGGCCGATGTGGCACTGCAGGTGCGCCAAGCGGCGGCCGGACACGTCGCCGACCTCCGCGACCTCGAAGGGTCTCAGGACGCTGCGGCCGTTGGCCTTGAAACCGTCGACATCGTAGAAGTCGCTGTCGACATGGATCGGGACCCGTGCGTTCCAGTTGGCCCGGTTGGTCGTCAGGTAGTCCATGACGCCCGAGCGTAAGCAGGGACGCGGTCGCGGCGCCTCCCATTAAGTCGGGCGCACCACCGCCACCTCGTAGTAACGCGGCGTTCGAGCAGAGCTGGGTGCGTAGATGAAAGCAGCGTCGCCGCACTGTCAGCATGGGAGAATGACCCGCGATCTTCGGCTGATGAGAGCCACCTTCGACAGCGCCGCTGACTCATATCAGGACGCCCGCCCCGACTACCCGGCCGAGCTGTATTCCGACCTGCTGGCGATCACGGCGATCACGCCACCCGCGCACCTGCTCGAAGTCGGATGCGGTCCGGGGAAAGCCACGCTGCCATTGGCACGGATGGGCTTCCGGATCACCGCGGTCGAACTCGGCGATGCTTTGGCGGCGGAGGCACGGCACCGCCTCGCCGAATTCGCCGACGTTTCCGTCATCGCATCGTCTTTCGAAGGCTGGGAGCCGCCGGCAGAGGCCCGCTTCGATCTCGCGTACGCGGCCACGGCGTGGAAATGGGTGGACCCAGAGGTCAAGTACGCGAAAGCCGCCGAGCTGCTCACCCCGGGCGGCCATCTGGCCGTGTGGAACGCCGACCACGCGTTCCCGGCAGATTTCGACCCGTTCTTCACCGAAATCCAGAAGGTCTATGACGAGATCGGCGAAGGTGATGGTAGCCCGTGGCCGCCGCCACTGCCCGAGAACCAGCCCGACCCCATCGCCACCGAGTTCGATGCCTCCGGACACTTCACAGTGGTCGGAACGAGGCTCTACGTATGGGGATTGCGCTACACGGTAGACGAATACATCGCTCTGCTCGACACATTCTCCGGCCACATCGCCATGGAGCCGGCCAAGCGGGAACACCTCTACCGTGAGATACGCCGCCTCCTCGCCGCACGCCCGGACGGACGACTCGTCCGCCACTGGTCGGTCGGCCTGACCATCGGCCAACGCCTATGACCTGGAGCTAGCCACTGCGCCATGTCTAGGAGAACCCGCTACGCCCATGACCTGAAGAGCAGGCATCCGGCAATAGTCGGCGCGGTTGCCCAAGGTCGCTCCCGAGCCCGGGGATGGCCGTTGCCGTACCGTACCGATCCCTGCGGACTTCGGTCATCCTCCTCGGGTGGTGAAACGCTCCCGATAGGCCGCAGGGGTGACGCCGAAGCGTTGTTTGAACAGCCGGTGGAGCGTCTCGACCGAGCCGAGCCCGACCGCGTTCGCGATGGCTCTGAGCCCGTTGCCGGTGTGGACGAGTTGCCGCGCGGCGGCGTCGACGCGGACCGACTCCACGTACTGCGCGGGCGTCACCCCGACCTGCTGACGGAAGACCCGCGAGAAGTGCCGGACGCTGAGGTTCGTCCGGAGCGCGAGCGCGTCGTTGGACAGGTCCTCGGTGAGGTGATCCGGAATCCACGCCTGCAGGCGGGCGATCTGAGCGTCGGTGGCCGAGGAGTACGCCAGAAGCTCGCTGAACTGGCTCTGACCACCCGGTCGCCGCATGTACATGACGAGCCACCGGGCGACACGACGGGCCAACTCGGCATTGTGGTCGTGGGCGACCAGGGCGAGCGCGAGGTCTATCCCCGTGGACACGCCGGCCGACGTCCAGATGTGCTCGTCACGCACGTAGATCGCGTCGGGCTCGACGGTCACCTCGGGATGGTCGGCGGCGAGCTGACCCGCCGTCGCCCAGTGCGTCGTCGCCCGCCGCCCGTCGAGCAATCCGGCGGCGGCCAGCATGTGCGCTCCCGCACAGACCGAGGCTATTCGGGACGCGCCGTGAGCGCCGGGGGCCGCCAGCCACTGGACAAGCGACTCTGCTTCCAGCGCCTTGACCCCGCTCTCATCGAGCGCCAGGCCACCGGGCACGACGAGAGTCCCGATCTCGCGAGGCAGTTCCTTCCAGGAGACGTCGGCGGCGATCGAGGTGCCCCCGGCACAGCGCACGAGCCCAGGCTGGGGGCCGGCGACCAGCGTCTTGTAGCCGGGAACGTCCTTGTTCAGCAGGCGATCAGCGGTGGAGAACACCTCGAGCGGTCCGGCGACGTCGAGAAGCTCGACGCCGTCGAACACGGCGACCACGACGAGGTGAGGGGTCATGCCGCCAAGTCTGCAGGATCACCGGGATGTCCGTGGCGACAAGAACATGTCACATTCGGACGCAGCCCGGCGACGTGGCCGTGTCCGGATCTGACATACCAACGTCCTTGCGGACATCGGTCGTGCCCGCCGACGATGGTGCTCGTTCAATTCCGCTGACGAACGGACCCGTTCGATGATTCCCGAGTTTCCTCGAACCCCCACGACCCAGGCGGCCGCCGATCTCGCCGCCGAGGCCGCACCCGCTTACCTGCTCAATCACAGTTACCGCACGTACCTCTTCGGACGGTGCCTCGTCCCCGAGCCCGGTGTCGACGAGGAGGCGGCCTTCGTCGCGGCGATAGTCCACGACCTCGGCCTCACTGACACCTACGCCGGCGAGAGCGAGTTCGGACGCGTCGGCGCCGATCTCGCGTGCCGCTTCCTCGAAGGGCGCGGATGGGACCTGGAGCGCATCCACCTGGTCGAGGAGGCGATCCTGCGGCACACCAACCTCGTGGCCGAGCAGGTGCCCGTGTTCCGGTTGGTCCAAGCGGGGGCGGCCGTCGACGTCGCCGGACTCGGCTGGGAAGGGCTCGCGGCCGATGATCTCGCCGACATCTTGGCGGCCTATCCGCGGCTCGATTTCGCATCGAGCATGCGCGACAGCTTCCTCGACGAGGTCCACCGGCATCCGGAGGGCGCCTTCGCCCACCTCGAACAGGTCGTGGCGCTCTCCGACCGATTCGGCGGCAACCCGATCGACGCTCTGAGAGCGTGAACGCTCGTGCACCGGATCTTGACACGCTCTCCCCGGAAACCGCACAGCGACCTGCTTGGCTCATGGTCATGACGACCATCGCGTACCTGGACCAACTCGCCGCCAGCGCCCCCGGCCGCGCGTACAAGCGGGACCTGCTGACCATGATGGAGTTGCGGCCCGGCCAGACCGTGCTCGACATAGGCTGCGGCCCCGGCACCGACCTGGCCGGCCTCTCCGACGGCGTGACCTCTTCGGGTACGGTGATCGGCCTCGACCACGACCCGGCCATGGCGGACCAGGCCCGGCTACGGCTGGCCGACCGTGCCAACGTGGAGATCCGCGTCGGTGACGCCCACGCGATGCCGCTCGACGACGGCACCGTCGACCGGGCGCGCACGGACCGGGTGCTGCAGCACGTGCCGGACCCGGGGCGAGTGCTGGCGGAGTTCCGTCGCGTGGCCCGGCCGGGCGCCACGATCACCATGGCCGAGCCCGACTGGCACGGCCTGCTGATCGACTCTCCGGCCGGCCCGGGCCTCGTCCGGTACGTCACCACAGAGGTGATCAGGAACCCGGCCATCGGACGGAGCCTCGCCCGCCTGGCCGAACAGGCCGGACTGACCGTGCGGACGGCGACAGTGTTCAGCCCGGTGATCCGGGACCTGGAGACGGCCGAGCAGCTCTTCGGCCTGCGCCGCACCCTCTCCAGGGCGGTGCACGCGGGCTACCTGGAGGACTCCGCCGACCTCGGCTCCGGGCCCTTCCTGGTCAGTTGCCCGCTGTTCATGGTGGTGGCCGACGCGCGTTGACGGCGTCAACGCGCACAGGTGGGCGGGCCGTACCAAAACAAGGCCCGCCGCCCCTATTTGGCGTTCGCCTTGAGGTAGTCACTGTTCATCTGCGCGATGGTGTCCAGCGGAATCCCCTTGGGACACACGGCGGTGCACTCACCCGTGTTCGTGCACCCCCCGAACCCCTCCGCGTCCATCTGGTCCACCATCGCCTTGGCCCGCGTCAGCCGCTCCGGCTGGCCCTGGGGAAGCAGGGAGAGGTGGGTGATCTTGGCGGCCGTGAAGAGCGAGGCCGACCCGTTCGGGCAGGCCGCCACGCAGGCCCCGCACCCGATGCAGGTGGCGGCGTCGAAGGCCGAGTCGGCGTCCTCCTTGCGTACCGGGATGCTGTGGGCGTCGGGCGCCGAGCCCGCCGGGACCGAGACGAAGCCGCCGGCCTGGATGATGCGGTCGAACGCCGACCGGTCCACCACCAGGTCCTTCACCACCGGGAACGGCGCCGCGCGCCACGGCTCGATGGTGATCGTGGCGCCGTCCTCGAAGTGGCGCATGTGGAGCTGGCAGGTGGTGGTGGCGCGCTGCTCGCCGTGCGCGACGCCGTTGATGACCATGCCGCACATGCCGCAGATGCCCTCGCGGCAGTCGTGGTCGAAGGCCACCGGGTCGTCGCCCGAGAGGATGAGGCGCTCGTTGAGTACGTCGAGCATCTCTAGGAAGGACATATCCGGGGAGACGTCTTCAACCTGATAAGTCGTCATCTTGCCGGGAGCTGACGGGCCGCTCTGGCGCCAGACCTTCAAAGTCAAGTTCACTTGTAGCTCCGCTGGGTCATCTTGACGTACTCGTACTCGAGCGTTTCCTTGTGCAGCACCGGTCCGTCCCCGGAGTACTCCCAGGCCGACACGTGTGCGAAGTGCTCGTCGTCCCGAAGGGCCTCGCCGTCGGCGTCCTGCGACTCGGCGCGGAAGTGGCCGCCGCACGACTCGGTGCGGATCAGCGCGTCCAGGCACATGAGCTCGGCCAGGTCGAAGAAGTCCGCGACCCGCCCGGCCTTCTCCAGGACCTGGTTCAGCTCCTCGGCGGTGCCCGAGACCTTGACGTCCCGCCAGAACTCCTCGCGCAGCTCCGGAATGCGCTCCAGCGCCTTGCGCAGCGACTCCTCGGTGCGCTCCATGCCGCAGTAGTCCCACATGAGCTTGCCGAGCTCGCGGTGGAAGGAGTCGGGGGTACGCGTGCCGTTCACCGCGAGCAGGCGGTCGATCTTGGCTCGTACCTTGATCTCGGCCTCGGCCACGGCGTCCTCGGAGACCTCCCCGAACGGCCCGGCCGCCAGGTAGTCGCCGAGCGTGGTGGGCAGCACGAAGTAGCCGTCGGCCAGGCCCTGCATCAGCGCCGAGGCGCCGAGGCGGTTGGCGCCGTGGTCGGAGAAGTTGGCCTCGCCGATCACGAACAGGCCGGGGATCGTGGACTGCAGGTCGTAGTCCACCCACAGGCCGCCCATGGTGTAGTGGACGGCCGGGTAGATGCGCATGGGCGCCTCGTAGGGGTTCTCGCCCGTGATGCGCTCGTACATCTCGAAGAGGTTGCCGTACTTCTTCTCCACGGCGTCCCGCCCGAGACGGTTGATCGCGTCGGCGAAGTCCAGGTAGACCCCGAGCCCGCCGGGTCCGACGCCACGACCCTCGTCGCAGACGTTCTTGGCGGCGCGGGAGGCGATGTCCCGGGGGACGAGGTTCCCGAAAGCCGGATAAATCCGCTCCAGGTAGTAGTCGCGTTCGTCTTCTGGGATGTCGCCAGGAGCGCGGGAGTCGCCGCCGACGAGCGGCACCCACACCCGGCCGTCGTTGCGCAGCGACTCCGACATCAGCGTCAGCTTCGACTGGTACTCGCCCGACACCGGGATGCAGGTCGGGTGGATCTGCGTGTAGCACGGGTTGGCGAAGTACGCGCCGCGCTCGTGCGCCCGCCAGATCGCCGTGGTGTTGCAGCCCTTGGCGTTCGTGGACAGGAAGAACACGTTCCCGTAGCCGCCGGAGGCCAGCACGACGGCATCGGCCACGTGCCGCTCGATCTCTCCGGTGACCATGTCGCGGACGATGATCCCGCGCGCCCGGCCGTCGTCGACGATCACGTCGAGCATCTCGTGCCGGGTGAACATCTCCACGGTCCCGGCCGCGATCTGCCGCTCCAGGGCCTGGTAGGCGCCGAGCAGCAACTGCTGGCCCGTCTGGCCGCGCGCGTAGAACGTACGCGACACCTGCGCGCCGCCGAACGAGCGGGTGTCCAGCAGCCCGCCGTACTCGCGGGCGAACGGGACGCCCTGGGCCACGGCCTGGTCGATGATGTTCACGGAGACCTGGGCGAGGCGGTAGACGTTCGACTCGCGGGCCCGGAAGTCACCACCCTTTACCGTGTCGTAGAAAAGGCGATAAATCGAGTCACCGTCGCCGCGGTAGTTCTTCGCGGCGTTGATCCCGCCCTGCGCGGCGATGGAGTGCGCGCGGCGCGGCGTGTCCTGATAGCAGAACGACTTGACGTTGTAGCCCAGCTCTCCCAGCGTCGCGGCGGCGGAACCGCCCGCCAGGCCGGTGCCGACCACGATCACGTTGAGCTTGCGCTTGTTGGCCGGGTTGACGAGCTTGGCGGCGAACTTCCGCTTCTCCCACCGCTCCTCGATGGGGCCGGCGGGAGCCTTGGCGTCCTTGATCTCCGGGCCTTCGGTGTACTTCACTTGATCACTCCGAACGTGACGGCGAGCGGCGGCGCGAGGAAGCCGATGACCAGGACCGCGGACACCAGCGCCGCGACCGGGCGAAGCGCCTTGAAACGGGTGGCCCAGCCGAGGGTCTGGAACATGCTCCAGATGCCGTGCCGCAGGTGCAGGCCGACCATGACGACGGCCACGACGTAGAAGAGCGTGACCCACCAGCGCGACAGGTCGAACCCGGCGATCATCCGGTCGGCCGGCGCGGAGTCGAACCCCTTGGGGTTCACCACGCCGAAGCTCAGGTCGAGCAGGTGCCAGACCACGAAGAGCAGGATCGTGACGCCACCCCACCGCATGATGTGCGTGGTGTAGCCCTTGGCCTGCGACTTCTTGGCCACGTACTTCACCGGCCGGGCCTGGCGGGCCCGCCGCGCCAGCGAGATCGCGGCCCACATGTGCAGGACCACCGCGACGACGAGGCCGGCCTCCAGGATCGTCAGCACGGTCCGGTACGGCGCGAGCGGCTCCAGCAGTGTGCGGAGCGCCTCGGCGTACTCGTTGAAGGAGTCCTTGCCGAGGAAGATCTTGAGGTTGCCCAGCATGTGGAGGATCAAGAAGAGCACCATCGCGGCGCCCGTGACGGCCATGATGGCCTTCTTGCCGTTGGACGAGCGCAGGAATCCGCCGCGCTTTCCGCTGGGGGTCGGCTTTGTCGGTGCGGGCTTCGAGACTGGCGCGGTAGCGGCGCCTCGCTCAATCGTGGCTGTCACGTCTTCCGACGCTAGATATCCAGCCATGATCCGTCCAAGTCATGATGGGCCTGGTTTCCATAGCCTTCGGCTATGATGCTTGGTTTGTACGGTCGGCGTAAGGAAATCCCACGCGCCGGTGCGAGGAAAATCACATGCAGCTGCAACAGCTCGCCTACTTCGTCGCAGTCGCGGAGACCAGGCACTTCACCCAGGCCGCCGAGCGGATGCGGGTCGCCCAGCCCTCACTCAGCAAGCAGATCAAGGCATTGGAGAGCGACCTCGGCGCCCCGCTGTTCTCCAGGGCGCGCGGCAACGTCACCCTGACCCCGGCGGGAGAGGCGCTGCTGCCGCTCGCCCGCCGGATGCTGGCCGACGCCGGCACCGCCCGGCAGGAGGTGGCCGAGCTCGCCGGACTGCGCAGGGGACGGGTCCGGCTCGGCGCCACCCCGTCACTGTGCGCCGGGCTGCTGGCCGACGCCCTGGCCCGCTTCCACCTCGCCTATCCGGGCATCGAGCTGCTGGTCGAGGAGGACGGCTCACGCGACCTGGTCAGGGCGCTGGCTCGCGGGCAGCTCGACCTGTCCCTCATCATCACGCCGCTGCAGAGCGACGACCCGTCCCTGGTGACCGAGGAGATCCTGCGCGAGAACCTGGTCGTGGTGACGCCCTCTCACCAGCCCGAACGCAAGCCGTACCTTCGTATGGAGGATCTGCGCGGCCGGGGGATGGTGATGTTCAGGCGCGGCTACGACCTGCGCGAGGCGACGCTGGCGGCCTGCCGCCAGGCCGGGTTCGAGCCCAGGTTCGCGGTGGAGGGCGGCGAGATGGACGCCGTCCTGCGGTTCGTGGAGGCAGGGCTGGGGCTGGCCGTGGTGCCGTCCATGGTGCTGGACGGACGGCCGGGGCTGACCGGCACTCCCCTGGCGCCGCCGGGGCTGAGCCGCACCATCGCGCTGGCCCATCGCAAGGACGTGGAGCCGACGAGGGCGGCGCAGGCGTTCCGTACGACCCTGCTCTCCTTCGTCGTCGAAGCCGGCCATGAGCACACGCTTCCGCAGGGGGTAGAGCTCATCGCAGAATGAACCCCAACAGCCCGACTTCTACGAAGAGGCGCGTGTGACGGCAACTCTCTCCGAAACGCTGACGCTGCTCCTCATCGAGGACGACGCCGGTGACGCGTTCCTCGTCGAGGAGCTTCTGAAGCAGGCCGAGGCGCCGCCGCGCATCACCTGGGTACGCAGCCTGGCCGAGGGCAAGGCCAAGCTCAACGCCCGGATCCAGTGCGTACTCGTCGACCTCTCGCTCCCCGACGCCACCGGTCTGGAGGCGCTGGAGCAGGTGCTGGGGGCGGCGCCGCACGCGGCCGTACTGGTGCTCACCGGGCTGCGCGACGCCCATGTGGGGGTCGCCGCGGTCCAGGCCGGAGCGCAGGACTACCTCGTCAAGCAGGACGTCGACGCGCGGCTGCTGGCCAGGGCCATCCGCTACGCCATGGAGCGCAAGCGGGCCGATCTGGCGCAGCTCAGGCTGGTCGCGGCCGAGCTGACGGCCAAGGAGAACGCTCGGCTGGAGAGCGGCCTGCTGCCCGTCGCCCTGCTGCGCACCGACGCGCTGGAGCACACCACCCGCTATCTGCCGGGCAGCCAGGGATCGCTGCTGGCCGGTGACTTCCTCGACACCGTGCAGACGCCCGACGGCGCGGTGCACGTCGTGGTCGGCGACGTGTGCGGGCACGGGCCCGACGAGGCCGCGCTCGGCGTGGCGCTGCGCATCGCCTGGCGCACGCTGGTGCTCGCCGGGCAGACGGGCGATCGGCTGCTGCGTACGCTCGACGCCGTCCTGCGCGCCGAACGCCAGGCCCCGGAGATCTTCACCACCCTGTGCATGGCGACCATCACGCCCGACCTGCGCGACGCCAGGATGCGGGTGGTCGGACACCCGCCGCCCGTCCTCGTCCGTGATGGAGTCGTCGGCGTGGTCCCCGGCGCGCCCTCCGGGCCGCCGCTCGGCATCTTCTCCGACGCCGAATGGACCGTCCTCGACGTGCCGCTGGGCGAGGAATGGTCCATGATGCTCTACACCGACGGCCTGATCGAGGCCGCGGTGGGCGAGCAAAAGGAGCTGCTCGGCGTGGACGGCCTGGTCGACCTGGTACGCGAACACGGCTCGATCGATCTCGACCGGCTCATCAGGCACGTGGGCACGCTCAGCGACGACCTCGCCGTGGTGCGCGTCAGCAGGAGGTCGCAGTGAGCATCCATCCGCTGCCCCCGCCGAAGCCGGCGACGGGCGTCGGCAGACTGCCGGTGGGCCGCTGGTTCCTCGCCGTCGGCGTGGTGAGCGCCGTGGTGTTCGTGCTCGGGGCCACGTTGATCATGAAGCTGGTCGCCGACGTACGGGAGCGGGGTCTGCGGCCCGACGTCGCGGTCCAGCTCGACCGGCTGAACGTGGCGCTGGTCGTCCTGCTGGCCGTGATGGCCGCGGTGGGGATCGGGCTGCTGTTCATCGTCCGCTACGCCGTACTGAAGCCCATCGCCCAGCTGACCGACCAGGTGCGCAAGGTCGCGGCGGGCGACTTCGACCACCGGCTGAGCGTGGCGCGGCCGGCGGAGCTGGCCGAGCTGTCGAGCCACGTCGACTCCATGCGCGCGCGCATCGTGTCGGCCTGGCGACGGGCCGAGGAGCAGTCCGACGAGCTGCGCAGGTCCAACGGGGAGCTGGAGCAGTTCGCCTACGTCGCCAGTCACGACCTGCAGGAGCCGCTGCGGAAGGTGGCCAGCTTCACGCAGATGCTGGAGCAGCGGTACGGCGACCGGCTCGACGACCGGGCCAAGGAGTACATCCGCTACGCGGTCGACGGCGCCAAGCGCATGCAACTGCTCATCAACGACCTGCTCGACTTCTCCAGGGTGGGCCGGGTCACCGGCGAGCGGGTGGTCACCGACACGGACACGGCGCTCACCACGGCCCTGGACAACCTGTCGGCCGCGATCGAGGACACCGGGACGGTCGTCACCCGCGACGCCCTGCCCAAGGTCGTCGGCAACCGTGGCCAGCTCACCCAGCTCTTCCAGAACCTGATCGAGAACGCCGTCAAGTTCCGCTCCGACCTGCCGCCGCGGGTGCACATCGGCGTCAAGCGGGCCGGGCGGATGTGGGAGTTCAGCTGCTCGGACAACGGGATCGGGGTGGAGGCCAAGTACGCCGACCGCATCTTCCTGATCTTCCAGCGCCTGCATCCACGGGACGTCTATCCAGGGACCGGCATCGGGCTCGCGCTCTGCCGCAAGATCGTCGAGTATCACGGCGGCCAGCTCTGGCTGGATGGCGAAGACAGTGCCGCCGAGGGCGCGACGTTCCGCTGGACCCTGCCCGCGGCTGGAGACGAAGATGGCAACTGACTGGCGGCCCATCGAGGTGCTCCTGGTCGAGGACGACCAAGGTGACGTGCTCCTCACCAAGGAGGCGTTCGACTTCAACAAGGTCCGCAACCGCCTGCACGTGGTCAACGACGGCGAGCAGGCGATGGCGTTCCTCCGCCGGGAGGACGGCTACCAGGACGCGCCGACGCCCGACCTCATCCTGCTCGACCTGAACCTGCCCCGGATGGGCGGCTTGGAAGTGCTCACCGAGGTGAAGGCCGACGCCGAGCTGCGGACGATCCCCGTGGTGATCCTGACGACCTCGGAGGCGGAGGAGGACATCCTGCACAGCTATCGGCTGCACGCGAATGCGTACGTCTCCAAGCCGGTAGATTTTGAGCAATTTATCCGAGTTGTCCGCCAAATAGATGATTTTTTCGTGACTGTGGTTAAGCTGCCGAGCAAAGGGCAGCCCACGTGACAGGGGTACGTGACAGGAATCACAGCGAGTCATCGAAAAAGTGAGTGACCCTCCTCACAAATCCCGAGGCGGTCGTCGTAACGTATCCCCCACCAAAGTGCGCGCTGCGAGCGGAGGCCATGCCCCGCCGTGCACGCGTCAAGCGAACGACCCGGATTCCCTGCGAGCAGGGTCCGCGGGAGGTGGAGAGGTCCGCGATGACCCAAACGACGCCCGATGCTCCTGTCAGAAGGCAGCGTGCGCAGATAAAGGTGCGCACGCTGCGCACCGACAGATGGTGGCTGGCCCCGCTGCTGACCTTCCTGGCACTCAGTGCCTTCCTCGTCTACGGCGTGTGGGCGATCTTCGACGGCAGCTACTACCTTGACCCGTACATCGCCCCGTTCTCGTCGCCGTGTCTGACGACCTCGTGTGCCGAGGGCGCGCGGCTGTTCGGCTGGGCGCCGATCGGTGACTGGTACACACTGCCGCCTGGTCTGCTGATCCTCGGCCTGCCCGGCGGGTTCCGGCTGACCTGCTACTACTACCGGAAGTCCTACTACCGGTCCTTCTGGCTGTCGCCGCCCGCGTGCGCCGTTCAGGAGCCGCACGGCAAGTACAGCGGTGAGACGCGCTTCCCGCTGATCATGCAGAACATCCACCGGTACTTCTTCTACGCGGCCATCGTCATCGGCGCGATCCTGAGCTACGACGCGATCCTCGCGGTCGTCCACAAGCCGCTGGGCCTGGGCTCGTGGATCCTGATCGCCAACGCCGTCCTGATCGTCGCCTACACGCTGTCGTGCCACTCGTGCCGGCACATCACCGCGGGCCGACTCAACCACTTCTCCCGGCACCCGCTTCGCTACCGGGCCTGGACGTTCGTCTCCAAGCTCAACGCCAAGCACCAGCCACTCGCGTGGGCCTCGATGTTCTCCGTCATGGGCGCCGACCTCTATGTCCGCCTGGTCGCCAAGGGCATCATCGCCTTCCCGTTCGCTTAAGGCCCTTTCTGTTAGGACAATTTCTGTGGACATCGAGCGTCACGAATACGACGTCGTCGTCATCGGCGCGGGCGGCGCCGGACTGCGGGCCGCCATCGAGGCCCGCCAGCAGGGCAAGCGGACGGCGATCGTCTGCAAGTCGCTGTTCGGCAAGGCCCACACGGTCATGGCCGAGGGCGGCGCGGCCGCCGCGATGGGCAACGTCAACTCAGACGACAACTGGATGGTGCACTTCCGTGACACCATGCGGGGCGGCAAGTTCCTGAACAACTGGCGGATGGCCGAACTCCACGCCAAGGAGGCCCCCGACCGGGTCTGGGAGCTGGAGGCCTGGGGCGCGCTGTTCGACCGCACCAAGGACGGCAAGATCAGCCAGCGTAACTTCGGCGGGCACGAGTACCCCCGGCTGGCCCACGTCGGCGACCGCACCGGGCTGGAGCTGATCCGCACGCTGCAGCAGCGCGTCGTCGCGCTGCAGCAGGAGGACTTCGAGACGCACGGCGATCACGAGGCCTACATCAAGGTCTTCGCCGAATGTACGGTCACGCGCCTGCTCAAGGACGGCGACCGCATCTCGGGTGGCTTCGGCTACTGGCGCGAGTCCGGAAATTTCGTGGTCTTTGATGCGCCCGCCGTCGTGCTTGCGACCGGCGGCATCGGCAAGTCCTACGTGGTCACCTCCAACTCCTGGGAGTACACCGGTGACGGCCACGCCCTGGCCCTGCTGGCCGGCGCGAAGCTGATCAACATGGAGTTCATCCAGTTCCACCCCACGGGGATGGTCTGGCCGCCGTCCGTACGCGGCATCCTCGTCACCGAGTCGGTCCGCGGCGACGGCGGTGTGCTGCGCAACTCCGACGGCGAGCGCTTCATGTTCAACTACATCCCTGAGGTGTTCAAGGACAAGTACGCCACCAGCGAGGAGGAGGGCGACCGCTGGTACACCGACCAGGCCAACAACCGCCGCCCTCCGGAGCTGCTGCCGCGTGACGAGGTGGCTCGGGCGATCAACTCCGAGGTCAAGGCGGGCCGCGGCTCTCCCCAGGGCGGCGTCTTCCTCGACGTGTCCAGCCGGCTCCCGGCCGAGGAGATCAAGCGGCGATTGCCGTCGATGCACCACCAGTTCAAGGAGCTGGCCGACGTCGACATCACCGCCGAGCCCATGCAGGTGGGCCCGACCTGCCACTACATCATGGGCGGCGTCGAGGTCGACGCCGACACCGGCGCGGCGGCCGTGCCGGGGCTCTTCGCCGCGGGCGAGGTCTCGGGCGGCATGCACGGCTCCAACCGCCTGGGCGGCAACTCGCTGTCCGACCTGCTGGTCTTCGGCCGCCGAGCGGGCGCCGGAGCGGCCGCGTACATCGACGGCCTGCCCGCCAGGCCCCAGGTGTCCCAGGAACTCGTCGAGGAGGCGCACGCCGAGGCCCTGGCCCCGCTGGGCCGCTCCGGCGAGAACCCCTACGAGGTGCACCACGAGCTCCAGCGGACGATGAACGAGCTCGTCGGCATCATCCGCAAGGCCGAAGAGGTCTCCGAGGCCCTGGAGGCCGTGGAGAAGCTCAAGGAGCGGGTGCAGCTGGTCGGCGCGGCCGGCTCGCGGATCTACAACCCCGGCTGGCACCTCGCGATCGACCTGCGCAACATGGTCCTGGTCTCGGAGTGCGTGGCGCGGGCCGCGCTGCTGCGCGAGGAGAGCCGCGGCGGGCACACCCGCGACGACTTCCCCGGCATGAACCCGGCGTGGCGCCGCAAGCTGCTCGTCTGCTCGACGGAGGACGGCTCGTCCGTCTCGGTCGAGGAGAAGGTGCAGCCTACGATGGCCGACCACCTGATCAAGCTGTTCGACCGGGACGAGCTGGCGAAATACCTCACCGACGAAGAGATGACCGAGTTCGACGGGATCGCAAAGTCATGAGCTACAAGGCAAAGTTCAAGGTATGGCGCGGTGAGGGCGGTGAGGGCAAGCTCGAGGACTTCACCGTCGAGGTGAACGAGGGCGAGGTCGTCCTCGACATCATCCACCGTTTGCAGGCCACGCAGGCGCCGGACCTGGCGGTCCGCTGGAACTGCAAGGCCGGCAAGTGCGGCTCCTGCTCGATGGAGATCAACGGCAAGCCCCGGCTGGGCTGCATGACGCGGATGTCCACCTTCACCGAGGACGAGACGATCACCGTCACGCCGATGCGTACGTTCCCCGTCATCAAGGACCTCGTCACCGACGTCTCGTTCAACTACGAAAAAGCACGAGAAATCCCGTCGTTCACTCCGCCATCGGATGTGAGGCC
The DNA here is from genome assembly GCF_050942315.1 of Nonomuraea sp. CA-143628. Taxonomy (NCBI): domain Bacteria; kingdom Bacillati; phylum Actinomycetota; class Actinomycetes; order Streptosporangiales; family Streptosporangiaceae; genus Nonomuraea; species Nonomuraea sp. CA-143628. The sequence continues at coordinate 1,829,179 of NZ_CP192072.1, read as the reverse complement.
GGGCGAATACCGGATGCAGCAGGTCGATGTCGAGCGGTCCCAGGAGTTCCGCAAGTGCATCGAATGCTTCATGTGCAACAACATCTGCCATGTCATCCGCGACCACGAGGAGAACAAGCCCGCCTTCGCCGGGCCGCGCTTCCTCATGCGCATCGCGGAGCTCGACATGCACCCGTACGACGTGGCGGACCGGCAGGAATCAGCCCAGGAGGAGCACGGGCTGGGCTACTGCAACATCACCAAGTGCTGCACCGAGGTCTGCCCCGAGCACATCAAGATCACTGACAACGCGCTCATCCCGATGAAGGAGCGCGTGGCCGATCGCAAGTACGACCCGATCGTGTGGCTGGGCAACAAGATCTTCAAGCGCGCCAAGTAGTACTGGAAAAAGGCCGGTGAGGGCTTCCCTCACCGGCCTTTTCATGCGCCGGTGTGACTTTATGACTTCTTTTGCTAAGCTGGTCAACAAGTCAGATGGAGGTCGCACGATGGCGCTGGGAAGACCGAGCGAGGCGGCCGACCGCGCCGACCGGATCCTCGACGCGGCGGCCGAGCTGACCGTGCGCCTCGGCGTTCGCAAGGTGACGATCGACGACATCGCCCAGCGGGCCGGCATCGGCAAGGGCACCGTCTACCTGCACTGGCGTACCAAACAACAGCTCTTCGAGGCCCTGTTCGTGCGCGAGGCCATCATCTACGTCGAGACGCTGCTGACGGAGTTGCGCCGCGACCCGGCCGTGGTGCTACCCCACCGCATGCTCAGCACGCTGTTCCTGGTGAGCTGCCGCCGGCCGATGCTGCGGACGCTCCTCACCGGCGACCTGCCGCTTCTCCAAGGCAGGATGGCCGACAGCGCGACGCGCAGCCACGAACTGCTCGCCACCGCGCGCTTCCACGAGGTGCTGATCCGTCACGGCCTGCTCCGCGACGACGTCGAGCACCTGATCTACGGCCTGACCGCGACGCAGGCGAGTTTCTACCTCCTCGGCACCGTGATCACGGTGCCCGACGAGCCGGATCCCGAGGCCAAGGCCAGGGTGCTCGCGCACATCGTCCGGCACGCGTACGAGCCGGCCGAGCGGCCGGACGCACAGGTGATCGCGGCCGCCGCCGCGGAGATCATCGCCGCCTCGGAAGCCCTGATACCGCCCTACCGGGAGTGGCTCTACGCCGCGTAACCCCTGATCAACTACCACCAGCTGAAGCTGGGGGTTTGCTCTCACGGTCCCGTCTGGGTGAAGGGAGGCCGGTAGCGTGTGGCTGGTTGATAACAGCCCAGCCCGCAGCGCCGCGTGCGGCGATGTTGCGGGCCGCGATGTGGTCGGCGTGCCCAGCGAGGCCGCACCCTTTGCAGACGAACCGGCCCCGCGCCGACCGATTCGCCCTGGCCACACACCCGCACTCCGGACACGCCTGCGAGGTGTAGGCGGGGTCGACCAGCAGGAAGGCGATTCCGGCGCGGGCGGCTTTGTAGCGGGTGAAGGTGATCTGCTGGGCGAAGGCCCAGGTGTGCAGGGTGCGCCGCTGGAACCGATGAGCCCTTACCCGATCGCGGATACCCTGAAGGTCCTCCAGAGCGACACCGCGGCCGGTGCGTTCGGCTTCACGCACCACGAACTTCGAGATTTGGTGGTTGAGGTCGGTCATCATCCGATGCTCACGCCCGGACAGGCGGCGCAGCACCCGCCGCGCCGCCGACGTGCCCTTCTTCTGCAACCGACGCCGTTGGCGATGCCGCCGCTCCCGCAGGGTGCGCACGTGTCCGTTGCCACCGACCGGCCCCGACAGTGCCGGGCCGGGCAGCACCACCCGGTCGGAGGTGACCGCCAGGTTCGCCACCCCCTGATCCACCCCCACGAAGCCACCGACCGGCTCGCGCACCGCTGGCTTGGGCAGGGTAAGGGAGACCTGCAGCAGCCGCATGCCGCGCCGGCAGATCAGGTCGGCCTCCCCGAGCGGCAGCGCATCCACGGCCTTGAGGTCTTCTGGCCGGCCGGTGTAGGGGACGGTGACGCGGCCGGTGGGCGTCCACAGCGACACGGTGCGGGCGTCGCGGTTGAAGCTCATCAGCCGGGCGTCGTAGGGGACAGCGCCATGGGGGCGGAAGATGTGGGCGCGTTTCTTGGTGGCGCGCCGGTTGGCGTAGGCGCCGGCGACGCGGGCGATCGCCCGTACGGCCGCTTGCGCACCGAGCCCGGCCAGCTGCGCGCGCACCTCGTAGTAGGCCAGCCGGTGCAACTCCACCACCGCGAAGACGCGGTGCTGCCAGGCCAGGCGGGAGACGACGGTGGCCGCCTGATTGCACAACAGCACCGCCGCCGCCAGCGACTCAGCCTGGACCGGGACCGGCATGAGCCGCAGTTGCACGATCGTGGGCAGGCCGGTGCATTTGGTGGTGGAGCGGCGGATCGCCATCGTGCACCTCCTGTCACAGCGGCCTCACCCACCGCACACATTACCGAACGTGACCGAGTCTTTCCATACTGTTTTCGAAAGGAGGGCTGGCACTTCCTCCCGGCCCTGAAGGACCGAGTCTCCGCACCACAATTCAGATGAAAGGTCGTTCCATGGCAGCCAAGATCTGCCTCGTCACAGGCGCTTCGGCCGGCATCGGCCGCGCCACCGCACTCGAACTGCTGCGTGCCGGCCACACGGTGTACGGCGTGGCCCGGCGCGTCGACCGGATGGAGGACATCCGCGAGGCCGGCGGCCACACCCTCGCGATGGACGTCACCAAGGAGGAGGACCTGCGACGCGTCGTCGACACCGTCCTCGCCGAGCAGCAGCGCATCGACGTGCTGGTGAACAACGCCGGCGTCGGCGTGTACGGGGCCGCCGAGGACGTGCCGCTCGACACCGCGCGCCACCAGTTCGAGGTCAACATGTTCGGGCCCGCCCGGCTGATCCAACTGGTCCTGCCAGGGATGCGCGAGCGCCGCTCCGGCACGATCGTCAACGTCTCCTCGATCGCCGGGGTGATCTCCCTCCCGCTCGGCGCCTGGTACCACGCCTCGAAGCACGCCCTGGAAGGCTATTCCGACACCCTGCGCCAGGAGGTCGGCCGCTTCGGCATCAAGGTGGTGGTCGTCCAGCCCGGCCTCATCAAGACGGAATTCGAGTCGAGCACGCCCCACGACCTGAGGGAGATCTCCGGCAAAGGCGCCTACGCCTCCGTCGCGAACGCGATGGCCGACCGCGCGGAAGCCGCCTTCGCCGGGAAGAACAAGGCCTCGGACCCCTCGGTGGTCGCCCAGACCATTCGCACGGCCATCGACGCCACGGCCCCCAAGCCGCGGTACGCCGTCGGCTACATGGGCAAGCTCCTGCTGAGAATCCACCGGGTGCTCTCGGACCGCGCCTTCGACAAACTCGTCACCCGTACGTGACGCGGCGGCAACGCTCCTGGCCGCCTGAAAGCGTTACGAGCGACGTCCCCAGCGGCGCTTGGGCTTCTGCGGGGGCAGCGGCTGGATGGCGGTCACATCGGCGGACGGCCCTTCGAGGGTGGGCGTGGGCCCTTCGAGCGTAGGCCCTCCGGCGCCAGGCCCTTCGGCGCCAGGCTGACCGATGCTCTGCCACGGCTCGGCGTCGCCGGTCTCGGCGGCCGAGGCGGCGCCCAGCGGGCGCTCAGGCGAGTCTTCGTACGGACCGGCACCACCGGGCGGGATGTCCCCAGGCGGCTGCTCAGCCGGGACCAGAGCCTCGAACGGGGCCCGGTACGACTCCCCCTGGGGCTCGGGACGGCTGAAGGCATCGAAGTCGGACTTGGCCGGCTCCTGGCTGAACGTGTCGAACTCGTCCGGATGCAGCACCACGGGCTCGCTCGCCGCCATGGGCGGCTGCGCGGACTGGCCGTACATGTTCGGGTCCTGATAGACCGCGCCGTACTGGACTTGTCCCCCCGGATAGGTCTGTACGGGGACAAAGCTGATGATCGGCGCGTACGCCGTACCGCCCGGATAACCGGGCGCAGCGAAACCGGCAGTGGCATAACCGGGGCCCGCCGGATAGCCTCCCGGTCCACCAGGGGCTCCCGGGAAGCCGGGCTGACCCGGGCCACCCTGCGGGCCCGCCTTGCGTACGGCCGCCGCGTGGGCCATCCGGCGCAGCCGCCCCTCGAAGATGAGCACCGCGAACAGCACCAGCAGCACCAGCACGAGCGCCGGGATGCTGAGCTGCTGCGTCAGCGTCCGCTGGTCGTACTCGGGGGCCGCGTTACGCAGTTCGAGCGGGACCGACTCCTCCGTCGAGCTCTCCGTCAAACTCGGCGACGGCGTCGTCGAAGGCGTCTCGATGGGCGCCACGCTGGGCAGGATGACGCCCGAGTCCGTGGGCTCGGGCGTGGACGAGGTGGCGGTCGTGGACGGCACCTCCACGCTCTGCGACGGCAACGGCTGCATCTGCGAGGGCGTGGTCTTGGGCGTGCTGGGAGTCGAGCTCGGCGTCTTCGAGTGCTTCGGGGTGCTCGTCTTGGTCGTCGTCTTCGTGGGCGCGGTGACGGTCTTGGTGATCGTCGTCTCCGGGTCCGGAGTGGGGGTGCCCATCGTCGTGGTGACCGTGACGGTGGTCTCCGGCGTGGTGTCGCACACCTCGCCCGCTTCACAGGGCTCGACGGCGGGGTCGTAGGCGACCGCGGAGGCGCTGGCGCTCTGGAGGACGAAGGGAACCGCACCGGCACCCGTCAGCCCTAAAGCCAGGATCAGTGCGGACACGGCCGTCACTCGCGTACGTGCCACCTGTGCCCTCCGCGCAATCCCGAAACCATGGTCAAGGGAATCCTAGCCGGGTAAAAGTAACAGTAAAGACGGAATTACAACACCTTTCGTCGCAATCGCGCCCGTTGTGCCCTGGCGACCAGCCACAGCGCGCCGAGCAGCACCGCGATCCCGCTCGCGACCCACGGCAGTCCGCGTACGCCTGCCAGGGGATTCACCCGCTCGGCCGGTTGAAAGCGGTTACCGGTAATGGCGAATGGCAACGGCGGCCCAACTTCTTCGGCCGATGTCATGGCCCCCCACCCGGTTCCCGCACCGGCACCGAAACCCGGAGCACCAAGTCCGGGAGTGCCGCCTTGTGGGGCTTGTAGGGCTTGTGGAGCTTGTGGGGTGCTCACTTCTGGAGCCCCGACCCTCGGCGTGCCGCCAGTGATTCCTGACGTTCCGCCGACTCCCGGGATGCCAAGTCCCGACGTCGGCGGAGGGAGGACCTGGGGCAGGGTCAGTGCGGGCTCGCGCCGCAGCTCAGGCGCCGGGACCTGGGCGGCCGTCCCGTTCGGTACGGGGCTGGACGCGTGCGCATGACCGGCGGAGACCATCCGCAGATGGGACTTCGCGGTATGCCCGTTTCCAGGGCGCGCCCTTCCGGCGACCGCCGTCCCGTCCGGGCGAGCGTCCTTGGCGCCCGCCCCGTTCGAGCGAACGTCCTTCGCGCCCGTCCCGTTCGAGCGAACGTCCTCGGCGCCGCGTTGGACGCGCACCGCTCGGCCGCTCAGCGTGACGTCACCACGTGGGATCTCGACGAACGTCCCCGTGCTGTCATCGGCGGACTCTCCTCGCACCGCCCCCTCTCCGCGCGTCTCCTGCGGCAGAGTCTGGGCAGATGACTTCGCCCCCTTCAAGGGCTTCTGGGCGGATGCCTTCGTCCCTGGCGAGAGCGTCTGGATGGGTATCTTCGTCCCCTTCGGCAGGGTCGCGGCAGGTGTCGTCGGCCCGCCGCCCGGCCTGACAGGCGCGCTCACTGGGGCCTTGACAGAGGTCGTGGTCGAGCCGACGACGGTCGCGACACCACCACTCGCCGTGTCACGCGCCCGAGCCGCCGCCGTGAGCACGACCTCCTTCGGCCCGGGCGGCACGGTGAGCAGCACGTCCACGAACCGATCCCCCGCCGCATCACCCAACGCACACACCCGCGCCACGGGGACCACATTCGGAGCCACCCCGCCTGCCGCGACTCCGGCCCCTGGGCGCGTCCCGCCGGGCGCGATCACACCCGGCGCGGTCGCATCCAGCTCGCTCACGCCCTGCGCCGCCACATCTTGCGCCGTTACTCCCTGCGCCGCCACACCCGACGCGCTCACGCCCCGCGCCATCACACCCGAAGCGCTGACCGCCGGCGCGGTCGGCACCAGCGCGGTCCTCAGCGACGCGGCGAGCACCGGCGATGGCCCGGACGCCAGGACGCCTCGCGACGTCGCCGCCCCGGCGACCGGTCGCCCACCCACCGACGCCTGTCCGTCAGCCGCCTCTCCAGCTGCCAGGGCGTTCAGCGCGGCGGTCCGAGCCGCCAGAGCACCGCCCGGGGCTGCCTGCCCACCCGGAACGGCCTGCCCGCCTGGAACCAGCAGCCCACCCGAGGCTGCCTGCCCACCCGGGACCGCTCGCCCCTCAACCGCCTGATCCCCTGGCCCGCCCACGATTCCCGGCCCCGCGTCCAACAACCCTCCGGCGGGCAAGCTCGGGCACGTCATCGACGTCAGCGCGTTCGCCGGGCTGGTCGCCACCGCGAGCCGGGCGTCGCGCCCCATCCCCTCCAGGCTCACCCGAAACCGCAGCGCATCCCCCGTACGTACCCATCGCCCGATCCCGCCGGCATCGCCCAGCCGCTCGAAGACCAGCGCGATCCCAGCCCCGCCAGCGGCCCTGAAGACCTCGGCCGCCACGGGCTCGCACTGGATGCCCGCCAAAACCGACGCCCCCGCGAAGGCCAGTGCCCCCGCCACGATCCAGCCATGTCTGACCACGTCGCCTCCCCCCAGGCCGCGTGACATTACGCTCAGTAATCGTTATGTCACCCAGGGGAGATGGTTAACCCTGTCGGAGCAGATCTTCCACGGCTTCCATGAGCGGCAGATCCGCCCCGAGCCAGGCCACGTCGTAATACTCGCCAGGCCCGAGCCACCGCAGGGCCAGATGCTCCTTGGCCTCCGGCACGCCCGAGGCCAGGGAGGCGAGCCAGGCCCGCATGACGTACCCCTCGGACAGCGGCCAGTCGCCGCCCACCCGCGCGCCGACCGACACGGTCACGCCGAGCTCCTCGCGGCACTCCCGGATCAGCGCTTCGATCTCGCTCTCGCCGGGATCCACCTTGCCGCCCGGGAACTCCCACCCGCCGGCGAGGGCGGGCGGCTCGGCCCGCTGCGCGGCGAGTATGTGCCCATCCGACGAGACGATCACCGCCGCCACCACGATCACCGTCATACCGCCACCACGACCACCCTCATGCCGTCACCACGATCGACTGTCATAGTGCGGCATTCTGCAGCTTCTTGAGCTGTTCGAGCACGTCGGGGTTCTGTAACGGACGGGTGAAACCCATAATATTGCCGCGCGCTTGATACGTCGTCACCTTGATCGGCCCGCACAGCGTGCAGCGGGCCTCCACCATCTTGCCCTTCGACACGATCATCCCGACGTGCCCGGGGTTGTTCGGCCCGGTGCCCGGCCCGGCGTTGAAGAACACCAGGTCGCCCGCCTGTTCGTCACCCTGCGGGATCTTCACGCCGAACGGCCACTGCCCGAACGTGGTCCGCGGGATCGACAGCCCGGCCGCCCGGTAGGCGGCGTAGATGATGCCCGAGCAGTCGAAGGCGTCGGGCCCGGTCCCGCCCCACAGGTACGGCTTGCCGCGCTGGGCCAGCGCGAACTCCAGGATCTTGGCCACCACGTCACTCGGCGCGGCCTCGACCAGCGGATCGTCACAGGCCTCGTCGGCCTGCGGCGGCACCTCGACGTCACCGGACTTGGCGTAGTTCTTGGCGATCTGTTCGACCTGGTCGACGTACCACCAGGCGCGGTTGTAGATGAACAGCGCCTGGCGTACCTTCTCCGGTGCGCCGTTGCGCTTGAGCATCTTCGCGGCGCCCATGATCGCGTCGGCGGGGTTGTAGATGTCGCCCACGCCGTCACCGTCGCCGTCGGAGGCGTACCCGTTGAACTTCGACGACATCGCGATCCGCGCCTTGCCGCCCCACGTGCCGATCAGGAACTGCATCGGCCCGGCCGCGCCCGCGTAGTTGGTGCCGCTCTTGACGCCCGCCATGTTCGAGCGGCCGTGGTCGGTCTCGCGCTTGCCGACGGCGGCCAGGATGTTCCACTGGACGCCGATCTTCGTGCCGAACTTCTTGTAGAGCTCCAGGTAGTCGGCCGGGATGTCGGAGGCGCCGGTGTCGGACACTTCCTGTACGGGTGTGTCGCCGTTGACGCAGTCGGTACGGGCGGTGCTTCCGCTGCCGAGGAAGGACGGGATCGAGGTCATGAGCATCGGCGACATGATGATGACGGCGAGGAGCAGCACACCGGCGGCCCCGACCGCCAGGGCGACGTGAGCGCGGGAGGTGTTCACCCCTGGGTGTCTCCGTCCTGGCCGGCATCGGCGGGTTGCAGGTCGAAGACCCGCCAGTCGGCGCCCATCTGACTCACTGTGACCGCGTAGTCGTCCACGACCTGCTTGTTGCCGCTCTTGGCGGTGATCTGCTGCGTGCCGGTCACCACGAAGATGACGGACGACTTCTCGACCTGCCTGATCTCCTTCATCTTGGCCGTCCCCGCCGCCACGAGTTCGTCGGCGCGGTCGCGCTCGACGGTGCCGGGCGAGGTGCGCGTCCTGGCGAGCACGTTGCCGAACTCGGCCGTGGTGAACACCTTGACCCGGTCCACATAGGCCGAGGGCTCCTCGTCGTAGCGGAACGTTCCGTACGCGGCGGTGAACCGCTCGGCCAGGTCGGACGCCGCGGCGAGCTGCTCTTTGGTCATCGGCAGGTAGGAGTAGATGTCGAACGGCTTGCCGCTGGCGGTGGCCAGCGGCTTGCTCGGCGCGGCCGGTGAGACGGTCGTGGTGTGGCCGGCGGGCGCCTGTCCCGCGTCCGGTTCGCCGGAGTCCGGCCACATCGTCAGGTAGATGCCGACGGCGGCGATGACCACCACGATGGCGGCGAAGGCGACGCCCCGCCTGTCACCTGGCTGCGCCATGATCAGTCCCTGTCCGGATTGCTGGGCTTGAGCCAGAACGGCACGGATGGCTCGCCCTCACCGGAGCCGCTGCCACGGCGGCTGCTCGGCAGCCAGAGCGGCGGCGCCTCCGACGAGCGGCCCTTCGGCTCGTCGGCCGGGCGCCGACCGCCCGAACCGCCACCGCCGAACATCCCGCCACCCGACGAACCACGACTCGCCGACCGGGACCCGCCAGAACCACCGGAACCGCCCGAGCCACCAGAGCCACCAGAGCCACCCGAACGACCGGAGCCACTCAGCCAGGATCCACCCGACCCTGACCCGCCCGACCTGGAGCCACCAGAACCACCGGAACCGCCGAACCGCGTGCCACCCGACCTGGAGCCACCGGAGCCGCCCGCGCCACGACGTGACGCCCAGCCGCCCCCGGAACCTCCACCGAACCAGCCACCTCCACCGGCCCCGCTGCTCCCCGCACCGCTGCTCCCCGCACCGCTGCTCCCCGCACCGGCGCTCCCGGCACCGGCACTCCCGGCACCGGCGGCGGACCCACCTGACGGTCGCGCTCCACCAGGCGACGGAGTGCCACGGGTGCGGGTCGGCGTGCCGCTCAGGTTGAGCGGCGGCGCGGCCCCTGCGCGCGGTGCGGGAACCTGCCGGCCCGCGGCCTTCCCGTCCTGCTTGTCGGTGTTCAGCGGCGCCGCCGTGGCGGGGACCCGGGTGCCGGCCGCGGCCGCGCCCTCCGCGGTCTCCTGCCCACGGGCCCGGCCCTGGGCGACCGTGGCCGCCGCCGCGGTGCCCGCCGACGCGCCCATCGCGGCCGCCTGGATGAGCGGCTCGGCCTTGCGCGCACCCCAGCGGCCGATCCTGGCCGCCGCCACCGGCGGCAGCGCCGAAGAGGACCGCTCGAGCACGGAGGAGGACGCGGCGTCGCCGAGCATGCGCGTGGTCAGGGTGTGCCCGTTCATCGAGGCGAACAGGTGCTGGAACGGCCGCCGGTAGAAGAACACCGCGATCGTCAGCAGCGCCATGAACAGGATCTGCAGCCCCCACGGCATGGCGGTCGAGATGATCAGCGCATAGCCGTAGACCAGCACGCCGAGCACGAGCGCGAGCACGGCCTGCCGCAGCAGCGTGCCGATCAGCATCTCCACCCAGCGCATGGCGATGATCCGCCCGCTGCCCGGATGTACGCCGATCAGCAGGAACACCGGCCCGAGGATGAGCAGCAGCAGGAAGCCGACCTTCAGCACCAGCAGCGAGACCGCGACCAGGAAGATGAGCACCCCGGCGACCAGCGCGGCGATCAGCGCGCCGATGGCCACGCCGAGCCTGCTGGTCCAGTCACGGCCGGAGAAGATCATGTAGCGGGAGTCGTTCTTGAGCTTCTCGGCGATCTCGGCGTACTTGGCCTGATGCGCGCCGACGTCCGGCGCCGGTTGGTTGGCCGTCGCGGCGGGGATCGACTGGGTCTCCAGCATCGTACGGCCGAAGTCGCGCACGATCGGCTGGTTGGGGTCGGCGGTGCCGAACAGCCCCATCAGCCACGGCTTGCAGACCAGCGTGGACCACAGCGCCTCGGCGTTCTGGTCGACCCCTGGCGTGCCGGTCTGGCCGTAGCCGCCCGCCTTGACCTGCGGGTTCGTCTGACCGGGGCCGGGCAGGCAGGAGGCGCCGCCCGCGCCGGGCAGGCCGGAGAAGGCGGAATTGACGACCTCGCCGGTCTTGTCCGTGACGATCGTGCCGAGGCCGGTGAAGTCGCCGGGCCGGCTGAAGAACCAGGTCGCGACCGTGACCGCGAGCACCATCCAGATCACGCCTTCGGCGGTGGTGGTGGCCCGCTTGCGGATCAGTCCGTACCAGGCCAGCCAGATGGCGCCGAGGATGACGAGCGGCCGGAGCAGCGGCCAGTACATCGCGTTGGACAGGTTCGTCACGATGTCATCGACCACGTCCTTGATGGACTGCAGCGGTCCTTCCGTGGCCGCCGCCTGGTAGGTGGTGATGGTCACCCGGTCGATGGCCTTGGCCCACAGGAAGATCGTGTTGGCCCAGGTGTTGCCGAGCACCGCGGCGAAGTCGGAGCAGCCCAGGTCGTAGGTGTGCCAGAACTGGCCGCTCATGCCGAACTGGGCGTAGTTGGTGGTCGGCGCCGCGGCGGCGCCGCCCTCGGCCGCGGGCGGCTGCATCATGCCGTCGGAGCCGCTGCCGATCACCTCGGGAGCGAGCGCGCCGGACAGGTCACAGGGGGCCGCGGCGGCGGGTGACAGCGAGCCCACCACGATCGGCACCACGAGGATGCCCACGAGCAGGGCCAGAGCGAGCGCGAGCCGCCTGGGTAGCCGGATCTTCATGACCGCACCTCCTGCGCTCTGCCGCCCACTCCCCCTTGAAGATCATGATGCCCGTTGTCGCTGGGTTTGTCGTGTGTCGGATTGGTGTCGAGCCAGCGGAGCAGGTCTTCGGAGATCAGGTCTACTCCGATGCGGCCCGCCCTGCCATCCAGATCACGGAAAATGCATTCGCCGTTGCCGAGCGATCTCAGCACCGCCTTGTGTTCTTCCGATGCCTCCACACCCAGCAGGGACATCACGTGATCGACCTCCACCCGCTCGGTGGACCTGAACGCGAAGACCGAGGACAGACAGTTGGTGACCTGCTCGTTCAGCAGGTCACCGGCATTCTGTGAGACGAGCACCAGCGCGGTGTTGCGAGAACGACCCATGCGGCTGACCTCCGGCACCAGCTTCGCACCCTCGGGCGTGGACGTGATCGCCCATGCCTCGTCCAAGAAGATCGCCTTGGGCGCGCGGCGGTCCAGGCTGTTCATCAGCCGCCGGGCGAACTGGGAGACCAGGTAGAGCAGCGCGACCGACAGCCGCTGCTCATAGGAGTAGTCGTCGCGGCCCGTCGCCACGTCGGGCAGCGTCAGGCCGCCGAGCGTGAACACGGTCGTCCAGCCCTCAGTGTCGACCTGGTCGCCTCCTGAGGGGTCGAAGCAGAGTCTGGCCAGCCGCATCTCCGACATGGAGCGGAGTACGGCGCCGAGGTTCTTGGAGGCGGCGTCCGTGGACTGCTCCAGGAACTCCACCACCTTGCCGAGCGACGGGTCCACGCCGTTGGACACGGCCGCGACGGCCTGGATCATGGCCGACTCGCGTTCCTCTGACATCCGGGGCAGCAGCAGGCGCAGCGTCTCGGTGGCCATGGTCTTCTTGGCCGCGATGTCGTCGCCGAACGAGAACGGGTCGAGCAGGCCGGGCGCCGCCGAGCCCAGCGGGATGACGCGGGCCTTGCGCTCGCGCTTCTGCAGCAGCTGCACCAGCGACTCGGCGTCGCCCTTGGGGTCGATCACGGCGACGGTGACGCCGCGCAGCGCCATCTGGTAGATCATCAGCAACGCGAGCGTGGTCTTGCCGCCACCGGGCTCGCCGGTGATCGCGATGGCCGTCGGCCGGTTGCGGGTGGCCGCGACCAGCGGGTCGAAGTGCACGATGCTGCGGGCCCGGCCGACGGTCTCCCCGATGTACGGCCCGAGCCAGCCTTCGCTGCCGTCGCCCAGCCGGTCGCCCAGGTCCACGGTCGCCGTGGCCATGCCGCCGGCGATCGTCCGCAGCGGCTGGCGCTGGGCATAGGCGTTGACCCTGACCTTCTCGCCGGGCAGCGCCTCGCAGAACAGCGAGAACTGGTCGCCCGTCGAGTTGACCACGTCGATGCCCATGTCACGGTAGTGCTCGACGACCGCCTCGACCCGTTGTACGCACAGGTCCTCGGTCGGGGCCGACACGATCAGCCGGTGCCAGCCGTACACGAAGGGCAGCCGCTCCTTCGTGATGCCGTGCTCCAGCATGCGGGCCGCGTCGATCTGCTCGGCGAGCGCGAGCGGCGCCTCCGCGCCGGCCTCGCGGATGTGGATGTCCATGTCGCGCGCGTGCGCGAGCTTGCGCGCGACGTCCTTCGACGCCTTGACCGGCGGGATCAGCCGCATCCTCGACGAGACCTCGACGGGGAAGGGCAGCTGGTCGGCGAAGTGCAGCCACGGCTCGCCGTCCGGGAACGGCATGATGTCCGGGAAACGGGCGAACGACAGCTGCGCGACATAGGAGTCGCCCTGCGGCTGCACGATGCGCAGCAGCGACCTGCCGTTGTGGATCTCACCCTCGACCAGCGACTCGATCTCGCCCTTGCCCCAGCGCCGCTTCGGGCTCGCGGACGGCGGCGGATCGCCGAGCGCGCCCGCCGCCGAGTGCTGGAACAGCCACGCCACCTCCACGGAAGTGGCGTGCCTGGCATAGAGGGCGCTGGAGGCGAGTGCCCGGCCCAGCCGTTCGGCCTGCTCGGTCCATCTGCCGATCTCGCCGTCCGGCACATGGTCGTCCTCGAGCCCGAGTGCCTTCTCCGTACGCTGGTAGAAGCCGAACAGCTGCCCCAGCACGCCCGCGCCCACCTGCTTGCCCCGGGGGCCGAGGCGGACACCGAGGTAGACCTCCTTGGACCAGAAGTCCTTGGCCCACACGTGCCGGTACATCTCCTCCAGATAGTCGCGCCAGCCCGACCCCTCGTCGGAGGTGGCGTTGAGCGCCATCGCCCATTCGGCCGCGGGATAGGTGCGGTGGGCGACCCTCAGGTGTACCTCGGCGTCGGGCATCCGGATCGTGGCCAGCGCGATCGTGATGTTGGTGGCCAGCGCCTCACGCTCTTCGGGCGTGACGAACTCGTAGCTGATCGTCGGAAGTCGGAAATACGCCCATGCGCAGGTGTTGGTGAGCAGGATACGGTCGTCGAAATAGCGGACCGCCAGGCGCTGATGCGCTCGGGACCCCCTGCTCATGCCGCCCCCTCGGCGCATGAACAAGTCAGACCTGCTCGCATGTTCACTTATCGCTCACCGATTCTCGTGCCCGGGGGGTCACTCGCCAACTCCTCTTCGCTCGGACGGACCGTCTGTGCCGCAAAGCCCGCGACCACGACCCCGGCGAGGGCGAGGTAGGCCCGCCGCCCGGCCGCGCGCAACTGCCCAGGATCGACCACCCCGTCGCCGCCCGGCGCCAGGTCGTCCTCCCAGGGGACCCTGACGATGGCCCGGCACCTGCCGCTGGCCACCGACTCCGCCTGCTCGACATCGGCCATCGAACGCCTGCTCACGCCGTTGACCACCATGACCGCCCGCCTGCGCAGGTCCGCGCAGCCGTGCCCGTCGAGCCACTCGTACGTCATCGCCACCGCCTCGGGCGCCTCCTCACTCGCGGGGACCACCAGGACCAGCTGGTCGGCGTACGGGAGCACGCGAGCCGCGAGCGCGGCGGCCGGGTCCAGGACGGCCAGCTTGTAGTGCCGGTCGAGCAGGTGCATGGCCTGGCCCAGCCGGTGGTCGGAGAACAGCGTCCGGTCGGACAGCCGCTGCTCGGCGTCCACGTCGGTGTCGGCGCCGATCACCTCCAGCCCCGACCCGGTGCGGGTGGTGTAGCCCCGCATGGTCAGGTAGCCGCTGACCCGCTCCAGCCCTGCCAGCAACGAGGCCAGCGTCTCGGGGGTCTCCGGGTCGATCCTGCTTGTCAGCGTGTTGCCACCGATGTTGGCGTCGATGGCCACGACCCGGTCGTCGCGATATTGGGCGAAAGTATGTCCCAGCATCAGCGCGGTCGTGCTCTGCCCGGCGCCACCGGTGCAGCCGAGCACCACGACCCGGCGACTGCCGCCGAACACCGCCCGCGTCCGGGCCTCGTCGATCTCCGATCCGTCGGTCCGTACGCTGCCGCCGCCGACGACCACCTGCGCGATCCGCCGCCAGCCACCGGAGTCGCGGCCGACCACGGACTCGACCCGCCGCACCCGCTCGCCCGGCGTGGGCCCGTGGGTGATCTGCCTGGCCGCGGGCGGCCGCACGACCTGCTCGCTCTGCTCGCTCTCGAACGTCCTGCTGCCCGCTGCTTCGTCCGCGTGCGTCCTGCTGCCCGCTGTTTCGTCCGCGTACGTCCTGCTGCCCGCAGCCTCGTCCGCGTACGTCCTGCTGCCCGCAGCCTCGTCCGCGAACGTCCTGCTGTCGCGGTCGCCTACCGGCGCGGATCGCTCGCCCTTCGTGGAGCTGGTCCCTTGACGGCCGCGCTCGCTCTTCGCCGGACCGTTCTCCTGACGGGCCCGCTCGCTCTTGGCGGGGCCGATCTCGTGAACCGACGCGGTGGTCTCGGGCCCATGGAGGGACGCGGTGGCCGCGGACTCGTCGCGCCCCACGGGAGCCGTCCCGGCCTTCTGGGCCTCGTCGTCCCGCGTCACCGGCCGGATGAACCGCACCGGCTTGCTGTCGGGGTTGAGCGGCGGCCAGAGCCGTTGCACGTCCGGGAACACGAGCGGCGGGCTCTGCCTGGGCGGCTTCCCCTTCCTGTGCTGGTCACGCGCCACCTCGTCCGCCCCGGCCGCGCGCACCTCCTCGGAGCCGGTCGCACGCACGTCCTCGGCACCGGTCGCACGCAACTCCTCGGGATCGGTCGCGCGCACCTCGTCCGCCCCGGTCGCGCGCACCTCCTTGGGACCAGTCGCACGCAGCTCCTCGGCACCGGCCGCGCGCTCGCCCTCGGGACCGGCCTCACGCACCTCTTCAGGACCGGCGCCGTCGTCCCGCCGCGATCCCTCGCTCCGGCCCGCCCCCGAGGACCCGCCCACCTCCGCCAATCCACCGGCCACCGCCTCGCGAGAGGCGGCTTCGCTGTGCGGCGCCTCAGCGCGGGTCACGTCTTCGGAGGGGGTCACGTCAGAGGGGGTCACGCCAGCGCGCGCCACCTCAGAGGGGACCGTCTCTGCGTGGGCTGTCTCTGCGTGGGCCGTCTCAGCGCGGACCGTCTCAGCGCGAGCCGCCTCGGTGTGGACCGCCTCAGTGTGGACCGTCTCTGCATGGGCCGCCTCAGTGCGGACTGCCCCAGCGCGGGTCACCTCGGTGCGAGCCGCCTCAGCACCGGCCACCTCGCTGGACGCCGTCGTGTCGGCGCTCGCCGCAAGCCTGCGCAGCCGCCGCAGCGCCTCCGTGTCGATCGGCTTCCCGGCCGCCCGGCCGACATCGTCGCCGCCACCGTCGACCGGCCTCCCAGCCACGCGGGCAACGTCTTCGCCGCCACCGTCGACCGGCCTCCCGGCCGCCCGGACGACGTCTTCGCCGCCCTCGTCTCCCTGTACGGCGATCAGCGGCGGCTCCGTCGACCGTGAACCGCTCCCAGCGGCCTTACCCGCTATCAGCCCCGCACCTGATGTCTTGTCCGCCGACGAGCCCGCCTTGGCCGCCCGTGAGCCCATCGCGAGTGTCTTGTCCGGGCGTACGGAGGACTCAGGCTGAAGTGTCGGCGGCTGGACCGCGAGCTCGGTGCCCAAGGCGGGCGCGGTGCCGCGGCGCGTGACCGAACCCCAGCCGGGACGGGCGGGCCTGGGCTCGGCGACCGGCGCCTGGGCGGCCGCCGCGGCGGCGGCCGCGACCGCGGGGCGGACCTGGCGCGGGCCGGTCACCGGCTCGGCGCCGACGGCCCTCCTGGTCTGGGTGGCGAGCTCCAGCTCGGCGCGGCGCTTGCGCTGGGACTGGCGGGCCTTGCGCGGCGCCTTGACCCGCTTGGGCGTGACCCGCCAGACGCGTCCCGCGAAGGTGACCGTCTCGGGCTCGGAGGTCGGCGCCATCCGGCACCAGGCCCGCGGCTCGCCCACATAGCGCAGCTGCGACTGCAGGAGCTCGGTCAAACGCTTGCTCTCGATCACCGGGCGGGTGGACAGCCAGGTGACGACACCCGGTGGCACCAGGTAAAGCACGTGCCATGGTGCGGCGAAAGGGATGTGCAGGAGCATGAGGAGCAGGGACCATGGAGCCAGCACGCCGACGAACACACCGATCCACACGATCGGGAGGGGCATCGGCAGCCGTAGATCGTACAGCTTGTAGAGCCGCTTCTCAATTCGCCAAATATTGGTATACGTGGGCAGGTCCACGCGGTCCTCCTCTCCACCCGCTCGTACAATGACCGCCCTTGAGCGGTCTCAACCCTTTACTTGATGCCCAGTGCTCCCGCGATCGCCTTCGCCGTCACCTCAATGATGTTGGGCACGTAGAAGATCACGCCGATGGCGATGGCCAGGATGAGGAACTGCACGAACCTCGTGATCTCGCGCGTGAAGAGGAAGAAGAGCGCGACCACGGAGACGACGACAAGGAAGAGCGGGGCGAAGAAGGCCCGCAGGAAGTTGGCGAGCCCCTCGGAGTCGATGCCGGTGGGGGCGGGCGTTGGCGTCATTTCGATCAGGTTGAGCACTATCGTTTTCAAGATCACTTCTTTGTCCTCCCGGGGGTACCGATCAACAAGGCGTTCGTGCGTCTACCCAACGGCCCGACCGGCACCGCGGATGTCGTCGACGTACCATTTGTCGCCCTGCTTCTCGACGGTGAGGCGATATGCCTGCTCCAGGCGGGCGCCGACCGCGTTGGCGTCGGCGGCGTCCGGTTCGGCCGACGGCGTCGCGCCGCTCGGCACGCTCCACACCACGACCACCTGGATCTCTCGAGTGGCACCCCCCACAGGCACCACGATGTCCTTGAGCTCGGCGAAGGTGAAGGCGCCGCCGAAGCTCGTGATGCTCTTGCCCGGGGCGACATAGCGCTGCAATCCCGTCGTGTCGCCTGAGCCGTAGTTCTTGAAGAAGTCCTCCAGCTGCGGCTTGAGCTCGGCGGCGACGGCGTCGTCGTTCTCGGGCTTGGCCAGCTGGGGCAGATCCGCCCGGCCGGGCGCGGGCAGTATGGCGGGCCGGCCGGAGACGACGAAGCTACCGCCGTCGGCCGAGTAGTAGATCGGGACCGACAGCAACATCCGGCGGGAGCCCGACTGGAAGGCCACGGTGACGATCGCGTCGCTGGCGCTGGTGGCCTCGATGTCGTAGGGCTGGATCGCGACGGCGGCCAGCTTGCCGTTGCCGTCCCAGCCCATCTGCTGATCCATGCCGTCCGCCAGGAACGCGGCCAGCTTGCCCGCCCTGCTCTGCGCGTCGGCGGGGGTGAAATTCAGATAGACACCGGCGAACTGGGCCGCGAACGCCATGCCACGGTCGGCCGGGAATCCGTGATTGGCCACCGGCGCCTCATTCGGAGCCGCCGCGCCACTCTGAGTAAACCTCTCAAATGGGGCACGGACCCCATTAACCACGATAACTATGATAAGCGCCCAAAGAACGATTCGGCCGGTCCACACCAGCCATCTCCCGCCGGCACCAGACCAGCCACCACGACGCGGCCTGCGGGCAGGCGAAACGTCGAAGTCAGCCATGTCATGGCGAGCCGAAAGCTCGGGGTCGCCAGGGATCCGAGGACCCTGCTGGACGGTTGACCTACGAGCCATCACGCCTCCGCTCGCGCCGATCCCCCGGGCTGGCGCGGTGTCGTCCGTTGCCGATCCCCATCATCCGCGGTGAAGCAGTCACCCTACCGGTCTCCGCCATTGTTCCAGGAAAGCCACGCCCATGCTGCAGGCATCGCCGTCCATGGGCAAACCAGGTTGTGTATGCCACGCTGGAGTGCCAACTCTTGTCACTTCCCCTGCCAAATGGGCATTTGACCAGGCCAGAGGCCGGTAATGGCATAGCCCTGCGGCCATGGATTCCTGTCCAAACCAGCCATGGACTCTCTTTGACCTGCGGAATTGGTATAACACGCGAACGGCCGCATGCCCGCCAAGGGGCCTGCGGCCTGGTGCGTGGCGCGCCCTCAGGCAGGCTCTGGGTCCTGTCCCAAGTCGCGCGGTCTCCTGCCGCGCAGATCGACCACCGTGGGCGCCACCGACCGCTCCAGCGACCCACGCAGGCCTTCGAGCATGGTGGTGGCGTCCTGCCCACGCACCCGCATGGCGAGCTCTTCGCGCTCGTCCACTTTCCTGCGCAAGTACGCCTCGCGATTGACGCGCAGACCGTACATGAGCTCGACCCGCAACAGGGCAAGCTCCTCTTCGAGGCTGATGCCCGCCAGCGAAGGTGCGGGACGTCGTTTCCGGATGATGCGACGGATCATGAGGGCCCTCCCGAGTCAGCGTAAACGCTGTGACGATTCGACGCGTAGGGGCCCAAAGTGGTTGACAGCTCACTTATCTAAGAATCAGGCGTTGAAGCAGACCTTCCGGCCGCGGTTCGTCTGTCCGCGGCCGGTTATCCACCAGCGGGCGTCGTCGGGTCCGGCTCAGGCTGACCGGGCACCCACCGTCAGGGCGCGCAGTTCGCGTGCCGAAGGCAGGGTGCGGGCCTTCTCCGGCAAGCCGTCGATGATCAGACGGGCCGCTGAGATCACGCGGGTATCGTGTCGCGTGGCGGGTAGTGCGTCGAGGAGCCGCAACGCCTGATGCGTGCCCTCGACGGGATCAGTTCGAGCGTGGAGCGCGGCACCGTGGAGCGCGAGCAGGGTCGCTGTGCGATGCCCCGCCGGATAGAAGCTCTCGGCCGTACGGCGGGCATCCTCGGCGCGCTTGGTGTGCCCCGCGAGAGTGTGGATCAGCGTTCGGTCGTACCACAGCGCACGGCCTTGATGTGGGTCTGCCGAGGAAGACAGCCGCTCGTATGTCTCCTCACTGCGGCGTAGCGCGGTGATCGCCTCAGCGTGACGCCCAATCATCGAAAGGATCATGGCCTCGACTGCGAGAGCGGACACGAGTGGCGCGTTGGGGGCATCTCCCGCGAGACGACCTGCTTCGCGCGCCACGAGAAGCACGCTGTCGAGATCCTCACCCGGATCATATAGCCGGTAACTCGCTTCCCAGCTTCTCAGCAACGACGCCAGGAGGTCATCACCGGACCGTTCGCTCAACTGCCGGGCTTGTGCCCACCAGCGCTGCGCCTCGCGGCGGTTGCCCAGGTCGAACCACTTGCCACCGATCAGGGCCGCGTGACGCGCGGCGGCATGGGAGAGGTCACGCTGCACGGCATCGGGTTGGGCACGGCCCAGATGCGGAGCCATGTCGGTGTAGTCGACCGCGAGCGCGGCGAGAACGACGGCGGCCGGCTCGAAGCGTGCTCGCTGCGCGTGGACATCAGCGGCATGTTCCCAGTCGTCGATCATCCCCTGTGACACGCTCGCGCCCGGCACCGGCCGTTGCGCGACGGCCAATGCGTCGGTCAACGAGGTCAGCACAGGAGCCAGCACACCTACAGCGGCGATGGCAGCCGCGTCCCGCATCAGTCGTCTGCGCTCCACATCCTCACCCTCATCCCGTGTTGAGGCGTTTCCTTGGACGGTACCCCTCCGCTGCCGATCGGTATCGGCCATGGCCGCACGAAGTGCGTGGGCCACCAGTTCGCCCCCGGCGCCGAGTTCGGCGTCAAGGGCCGTGATCGCCTCGGCGGGCGGGCGGTTCTTCCCCTGCTCCCACTTGGCGATCAATGAGTAGTCCCATCGAATCCGCCCGGCAAGGTCACGCAGGCTCAGTTCGCGCCGTTCGCGCCATGCCCGCAGAGCACTGCCGAACTCCTGCCAGGTCGTCGATGTCGATTGTCTGATCACGTCTGCCTCGCGATCCGTTGCACGCGTTGCACCGACCCCAGAGCAACGCTACGTGTCTTGTCCAACACGCTGAGTCGCTTCAACTATGGCACCAGTCAGCGCTACGCAAAGCGGAACCCCGCAGGCGGACAGGCCACACGGGGTTCCTTGATCGCAAAGGAGTGTTGCGATCCATGGACGATGCTAAGACCGCTACGCCAGAACCGACGATTCCCGGTTGGCGGCTGATCCTCAGCGACAGGGGCCGCTTCTGGGCCGTCCGCTGCGAGGCGTTCCCTCCGGACGCGTTGCGCGCAGGGGCGGAACCCACCGTGGACGCCGACACCTTCGACGCGCTGAAGGTCGAGGTCGCCCGGCAGGAAGAGATCGCCGAGCGGGTGATCTCATGATCCGGCGACGCCCTGCCCGTGCCCCCGGCCGGCACCGTAAGGGCCAGGCTCACACGAAGGCGTACCGCCGCCTGTGGGATGGCCCGGCCCGCGCCGAGGCCGAACTACTCGATCAGGCATGGCCCGGTTGGAGCGTGCTCTACAGCCTCGGCAACCGCCGTTTCTACGCCATGGCGGCCTGGCCGGCACCGAGGCCGTTGATCGTCGAAGACGACGCCCCAGAGGGCTTGGAGGAGCGGATGCGCGAGGCAGAGTCGGCCTTCACCTGGTACGCGCCCCGCATCCCTCCCCAGAGCAGGCACGTCCGAAGACTGGCCGCTCTTGAGCTCAGCTGCCATAGAGGGTGAGCAGATCGACCAGGAGGAGGTCGTTACGGCGGTCGGCCAGGTCGACCAGGTCGGGGTGGAAGCCGTGCAGGGAGTACAGGGCCAGAGTGGTGGCAGTGGTGTCGTACCCCTGATCTGCGAGCAGACCACGAATGCGTTCCAGGCGCTCCAGGTCGCCGGTCCCCCGGCGGGCGACTGTCGCCTTGGCCTCACCGAGGAGCGCGATCCTCGCCCGGGGGGCCTGCGGGCGCTCGCCGGCGGCCAGGGCGATGACGTCGACCTCATGCCTCGTGCGGGCGGCCTGGTCAGCGACCTCGGTGGTGCCGACCGGACCGGGCAGTCCACCGGGCAGCAGGGTGTGGGCGTAACGGCGGGTGAAGTCGCGGGCCAGGTCCTCGAAGTGCGGTCCGAGGATCTTGGAGTTGAAGGTCGGAGCGGCCTGCTGCCACACCTGCTCGGCGAACCCCTGCTCGACGGCGGCGGCCTGCGGGAGGGTGATGAGCTGGTTGAAGCGGATAACCGGGTCGGCGAGGGTGATGACGGGATGCCTGGAGCGGAGGATGTCCTGTTCCCGCCGGATGTAGCCGGTGGATTCCAGCACTCCAAGGGGGTAAGCGACGGCGTTGCGCGGGCGCTCCAGGGCGGCACCGATCTTGCTGGGGGTGGTGGCGCCCTGCGCGATCGCGGTGAGGATGTCGTAGTACAGGGTGTGCTGCGTGATCCTTGGGTCCTCACGCAGCAGGTACTCGGTCTCGGCGCGGGAGTACACCGCACGCCCCGGATCGAGCAGCGTCCGGGTAAGCCACGCGTCGAAGCCGTCGTCCGGATGCGGACGGGCCGCCACCGGCCGGTAGCCCGGGGCCCCGCCGAGGACCGCGTGCACCTTCAGCGCGGTCAGCGGGTCATCGATTTGCCAGAAGGCCCGGCTGTCCCGGTAGCCGAAGGCACCCAGCCGTAGATCGACCACCGCACGCCCGCGCAGCGGTTTGGTCCCCGAGAGCAGTTCGTGCATGACGCTCATAGCGGAGCCGCACAGGATCAGCCGCGGGCCCGGCGCGGCATTGGGCCCGGCGCCGCGCTGGCGCTCGTCGTAGAGCTGTTGCAGCAGTCCCGGGATTTCGGGCGAGTGCTGGAGTAGGTACGGCAACTCGTCGATCACCAGGAGCGGGTGCGACGAACGGGCGGTCACATCAAGGGCATTGGACAGGACATCACGCCAGTCGGTCAGGCGCAGGCTTCCTGGCCTCAGGCCGGCGTGGGTGGCGACCGCGTCACTGAACCGCCGGATCGCGGGCAGCCGCCCTTCCTCCCGCACGGCTGTGACATACAGGCCGCCGACCTGCTCGGACAGGGCCTGCAGAAGGTACGACTTCCCATGCCGCCGCCGCCCGGACACGATGCCGAGCCGCATCGCCGGGTCTGGATCGATGAGGAACTCCGCGAGTAGACCCCACTCCCGGTCCCGATCGACCACGTCGTCCGGTTTGGCCGGCAGGCCCTTCGTCACTCACCCTCCCACATCTCGGCTGCGACGGAATACGTCTAACTCTACTTCGACGCAATCCGTCGCTGTGGGATTCACCCCTGAGCCGCGACAGCCCGGGGCGGAGAATCCGGCGGGATGCCGCGACCGAGGGAAACCCTGGGGTTCAGGGGCCCATCACACCCACCGAGCCCACGCGCTTCGAGGGGCGGGCTCGGGCAGCGGCGAGGGGGTTTCAGGGTGGGAAATCCGCCGCTCAAAGCGGCCAAGCGGTCAGCAATTCGCCAGGGCCGTATGCGGCATCGAGCCCCGGACAGTCGACTCCGCTGCGCGAGACAGCCACGGCGGGAACGGGTTCGTCGGTGAGCGCGGCGCGGTGCCGGTGAAGGGCTGCCAGGTCGTGCCGGTCGAAGGGGGATTGCTCCAACCACTTGATGGAGCCGACGAAGAGCAGTTCCTTGGCGATGGGGGCGCGGTCCGCCCCGACGATGTCGATCTCGACGCCGTTGGTGCGCGTCCAGTAGCCGCCCACCACAGGGGCCGCGGGCAGCCGGTCGTCCGGCAGTATCCGGGCGAGCGCCTCGCGGACGACCGGCTCGATCGCCCGGCCGCGCCAGCTGGTCCAGTTGTCCCGGATCCGCGCCAAGGTCAGATCTCCCCGTCCCCGCTCGATCTCCTCCATGAAAGGACCGAGAAGGTGCAGCCAGAACCGCAGGTACGGATCCGTCACCCGGTAGCGGCGATCCTTCGACGGGCGCAAGGACACAGGCAACTCCGCGGCGATGATTCGCTTGTGTGTGAGCAACTCCAGCGCTCGCTGCAGCGGCGTGGCGCTGATCCCGCCGGCCGCGCGGGCGACGTTGGTGAAGGTACGCTCGCCACTGCCGATCGCCGCCAGCACCGCACGAGCTTGGGCCTGCGGTGGGAACTCCGCGGCCAGCGAGCGCTCGGCGGACACCAACAATGCCGAGACCGGGTCGTTCAGCGCCTCGCCGAGGAAGTCCCACAGTCCCGCACCGTGCGGCCACTCCGCGCAGATCAGCGGCAGCCCGCCGGTGACCAGCGCGGCGTCGAAGGCTTCGGCCGGACTCAGTCCCAGCATCCGCCCGACCTCGGCGGGGTTCAGCGGCCCGAGCACCATCTCCCGGCCACGCTGGTGGAAAGGGCGTCCATAGCTGTTCAGCGCCTCCATCATCGACAGATCCGAGCCGATGAGGACCAGCAGCACCGGCTTGGCCTCCAGCCCCCGATCCCAGGCCCGCTGCAGCATCCCCTCAAAGGCGCCATCGGCATCCATCAGGTACGGCACCTCGTCGATGACCAGCACGCTGGGCCGGTCGGCGGGCAGCGCCGCGGCCAGTACATCAAACGCCGCATCCCAGCTCTCCGGCCGCGCGGCAGCCACCAGCGGTGCGAGAGGCAGGGTCGACACGTGGGCGTCCCGGGCCAGCCGCGCCAGATCGTCACCCGGCGATGCACCAATGGCCGCGTAGAACAGGAACGGCGCTCCGGCATGCTCTACGAACCGCTCGACCAGCCGCGACTTGCCCACCCGGCGTCGTCCGCGCAGCATCACACATCGACCGGGCCGCTCCCCGCCGACCCCAGCCGCCACCTTCTGCAGTTCTCGCTCCAGCGTCGCCAGCTCCTGCCGACGCCCCACGAAATCCACCACGCCCACTCACCTGCTCGCATCCCCACCGCATGTACTAACAGCAATGTCAGTAACATGCATGTTAGCAACATGGGCAAACTCGAAATGATCAGCAAGCCGACACCGGCAGGCTTCAATCGCAAACGCGTCGCCCGAGTCCTGCGGGAACAGCGTCGAGGCGACGGCTCCAGGCTCCCAACATGCCGGGAAGGCATCAGGACGCTCCGATTCGGCATTGGCGGCACGGTCTCCGTCTGCTCGACCATCGGTTGCGAATGTCCGGTCCCCTCCGGACACATGCGGTCGTATCAAGTCGAGCCAGTAAGGAAACACATGAACGAGCAGACCCCGCCCTCCTGGGTGACGAGCTATATCGACGCCTGCAACAGGCACGACTCGCAGGCAGTCGTCGACATGATGAGCGAGGACGTCCAGGTCGTCGACACCGCCTTCGGTGGCCTCTTCAAAGGCAGGGAAGCGGTCAAGGCGTTGATCGACGGTATGGATGCGAATCTCTCGAGCGATTACGTCTTCACCCTGGGCAAGGTCGTGGAATCGGGCGACTCCTACTCGTTCGAGTGGGTCCTCTCCGGCACGCATGACCGCTCCAACTCCGACCTGGGGATACCGGCCACCGGCAAGAAGTTCGAGTGCCCCGGCGTCACCATCGGCGTGCGGACCAACGGACTCATCACCGAGAACCGCGACTACTGGAACCTCGCGGGCTTCCTCATGCAGACCGGCCTCATGCCGTCGCTGAGCTGAACCGCCGGCCCGCCGATCCACTGACGGTGACGGCCATGGCTGTCACCGTCGTGTCCCACCAGTCCGTTCGCGCCGGTGCCGCCGGACGGCCAACGCCGGATGTCAGTCCGGGCCCGGGCCGAGCATGCGGCAGGAGAGTTCGGCGAACTGGTTCAACTCGGGCATGGTCCGGTGCTTGCTGTAGGCCAGGGCGACCATGCGCGGCGCGACGCCCTCCAGCGTCAGATAGGCGACATCGTCACGGCGGTAGAAGCCGGCCATGCCGGCCGGCATGACATAACATCCGGCGCCGGAGGCAACGCCTTCCAGGCACTCCTCGATCGTCACCGGAAACCGCCCGGCATCCATCTGCGGCGCGAGGGGTTCGCGCGGCAGGCGCCCGCGCCATTCCGGGACGTCGTGCGGGTCCTGCAACAGGGTCATGTCCCGCAGGTCCTCGACATGCACCGCCTTGAGCGCCGCGAACGGATGCACGCTCGGCAGCGCCACCACACGGGGCTCTGGGAAGAGCGGGACCACCTCGAACATGCCCTCCGGCAGCGGCAGCCGGACATAGCAGACGTCGACCCGACCATCGATCAAGAAGTCGACCTGGTCGGTGATCGAGGTGTGCACGACCTCGATGTCGAGTTGCGGCGCCATCGCGGCGAACTCCCGCACGATCGGGGTGACGACGATCCCCGGCATGAAGCCAATGGCGAAGTGGTTGATCTCCCGGTTGGCCATCCGCACCCGCCGCTGCACCGCCTGTGACATCGCCAGCATCGGCCTGGCGTCCTCCAGCAACTGGTGTCCCGCCCGCGTCAGTACAGTGCCCTGCCGGTCCCGCAGGAAGAGGACCACGCCCAGATCCTCCTCCAACGCCCGGATCTGACGGCTGAGCGCCGGCTGGGTCATGTAAAGACGGCTCGCCGCTCGCACGAAGCTGCACTCCTCGGCCACGGCCACGAAGTAGCGCACCCGGCGCATATCGAGGTCCATGAGGATCATGGTAGGCACGCCCGCTATGACATATGCCGAAAAGTAACCTCCATGGATTTACGACACCGGGACAGGGCCACACCGTCCACCGGACACACCCCTACTGCTGCGGCATACGGCGCCACGGCAGCGTGCTCTCCCCTGTTCTCATTCCCGGTCGGTACCTACACTGACACCGTCGGGGCGCAGGGCACCCGCTTCGGCTCGGTACTCGGCCAGCACCTGCCGCGACCTGACCGCGCACGACTGGCCTGATCACCCGGACAAGACCCCCGCTCGGGTGGTCACTTTTGTAGAGCGATATTCGCGCTACACGTTGAAGCGGAACTCCACCACGTTCCGGGGGAGGACATGAAACGCTACAAAACACCCTCAAAAACCAGCGCAAACTAATGTTTCCGCATATCAGGCGGCAAACCCATTCATAAGGTTGAACCGGAACGCGACTCTGGAATTTTCCGCCAAGGAGCGTGCCAGCGTCGGGCGCAGCGAGGGAGCCGGCTCAGTCTGTCCATGGGTCGAGCAGTTCGATTCCCGTCTGCACGAAGTCCTTGATGTTGCGGGTCGCGCACGCGGCCTTGTGGGACCGGCAGATCGCAGCAATCTGGGCGTCTGCCGTGCTGATGGGCAGTCCGGCCTGTTCGCGCACAACGATGACGTCGGCGTAGTGCGCTGCCGCCTCTTCGTCGAACGGCAGCACTGCTCTGGTCTCCCGGTAGGGCTGCAGCGCGAATTCGATCATCGCGCTTAGCGCCGATCTGCGCTTGCTGTCTGGGAGACGGCGCACGCCGGCCAAGAGCTCGGCGAGCGTGACGGAGGTGATGGCCACATCGCCGACGAGAGACTCCAGCCATGCCACGACGCGGGCATCGGGCTTCGGTCGGAAGATCTCCGAGATGACGTTCGTGTCGAGGACGATCACTCGAGGTCCACCACTCGCGCGACGTCGCTGCGCTCAGGGATAACGAGATCATCGATCCCGCCAGCCTCCTGCGCGGCCCGCATGAGCGCCAGGCCGATGTGGGGCCGGCGCGCGGCCTTCGTAAGGATGTCGCGGACCTCGGCTTCCATGGAGCGGCCATGCTCCTTCGCCTGAACGGCGAGCTGCTTCTTTACGGACTCCTCGAGCCCGCGGACGACGATGGATGACATCAGAACCACCCCCTCAGCCGATATCAGCCATGATAGCACTCGGGTCGCATCAACCAACAGCGAATCGGCTGACCGCCGCGCGGGTCACGGCCGCAGCAGCCGAGCCTGCGGGTCATAGCAGACGAGCCCCATCGATTCCGCGAGCTCGGCGGCGTAGGCCGAAGCCTCCTCGGCCATGCTGTACCGCATCGCGAAGTAGCTGGGTGAGGACCTCGCCCGCGATCACATCGTCAGCGGGCTTGCCGCCTTCCCACACCGCCAGGTCGTAGCTCATGGCCGAACTGTGCCATGCCCCACTGACAGCACCCCTTCAGCGTCGATCAGCATGCCAGCCGCACCAGATGTCCGAGGGCGCTGTTACGTTCCACCCATGACCGCACCAGACGATCTACTCCTTCGGATCGAGCAGGAGCCTTCCCTTGCTGCCGCGCTCGCCTGGCCTGGCGATTTCGACGTCGAGCGCCGGGACCCCATTGAGGACCTTGCCCTTCCCAGCGGGATCCCCCTACACCCGATAGCCGGCTGCGGCGCCGGCGGCACTTACTTCCTGTGCGGGGAAGCCGGGGCCGAGGAGAGGCCCGTCCTGTACGCCGACTCGGAGGGCCAGGCCACACTGATCGGCGCCGACCTCGTCGAGGCCATCACACTCATCGTGGTGCTGCCCTTCTGGCGTGACCTGGCGAATGGCTTCGCGATCAGCGAGCTCGGCTCGGACCTTCGGGCCGACCACCCGGACTTCGACGCCGAACGTGGCCGCCTTCTGCACGCCCTCGGGCTTGCCTCCATCTCCGAGGAGGAGGCTGCCGCTCGCCTGCTGGCGGTGGCTGCACGCACGGCCCCGGACTACGTCCCGCGCGTACCGGACGACGATTACCTGCCTTACGAGCCTCTGTTTCCGAGCGGCCCTGCATAGCGAAGCCAGCGCTTGACGTCAGTACCGGGCGATGACCTTTCGCAGCTCCGTGCCCAGGAGGCCCTCCAGCGCCTGAACGCTGGCTGACGGTAACGGTAGCTCTGCGCCGACCGCGAAGGCCGCCCAACCCGCTCCGCCGCAGGTCATAGGGCCTTTCGCCGAACGTCTTAGACGTTGAAGCGGAACTCCACCACGTCTCCGTCACGCATGACATAGTCCTTGCCCTCAATACGGGCCTTGCCCACCGAGCGGGCGCTGGCGATGGAACCCGCCTCGACCAGGTCGTCGAACGAGACCACCTCGGCCTTGATGAAGCCGCGCTGGAAGTCGGTGTGGATCACGCCGGCGGCCTCGGGCGCGGTGGCGCCCTTACGGATCGTCCAGGCCCTGGTCTCCTTGGGCCCGGCCGTCAGGTAGGTCTGCAGGCCGAGCGTCTCGAAGCCCACCCTCGCCAGCTGCGACAGGCCGGACTCCTCCTGACCCACCGACTGCAGCAGCTCCAGCGCCTCCTCGTCATCGAGCTCGACCAGCTCCGACTCGATCTTGGCGTCGAGGAAGACCGCCTCGGCCGGGGCGACCAGGGTGGACAGCTGCTCCCTGAGCGCGGAGTCGATCAGCTCGTCGGCGTCGAGGTTGAAGACGTAGAGGAACGGCTTGGCCGTCAGCAGGTGGAGCTCGCGCAGCTCCTCGCGGTCGAGGCCGCTCTCGAAGATGGTCTTGCCGGTCTCGAGCACGGCCAGAGCGGCCTCCGCGGCCTCCAGAGCGGCCTTCTTGTCCTTGTTGTGGCGCGCCTCCTTCTGCAGGCGCGGCACGGCCTTCTCGACCGTCTGCAGATCGGCCATGATCAACTCGGTGTTGATGGTCTCGATGTCGCGCTTGGGGGAGATCTCGCCGTCGACGTGCGTGACGTCGGGGTCGGTGAAGACCCGGATCACCTGGCAGATCGCGTCGGTGTCGCGGATGTTGGCGAGGAACTGGTTGCCCCGCCCCTGCCCCTCCGAGGCGCCCTTGACCAGGCCGGCGATGTCGACGAACTCCACCTTGGCGGGCAGCACCTTCGCCGAGGAGAAGATCTCGGCCAGCTTGGGCAGCCGGTCGTCGGGCACGCCCACGATGCCCACGTTGGGCTCGATGGTGGCGAACGGGTAGTTCGCGGCTAGGGCGTTGCCGGTCTTGGTCAACGCGTTGAACAGCGTGGACTTGCCGACGTTGGGCAGACCGACAATGCCGATGGAGAGGCTCACGTTCGCCGAGTTTACTTGCTCACAAGACTCAGGCAGGTCACGGGCCGATAGGCGCCCCGTGCCTCCAGGTAGCGTTCGGAGCTGCCCGGGCAGCTCGCGCCGGACTCGGCGAACGCGGTCACCCGCGCCCAGGCCCTCGGCGACGCGCAGGCGACCCGGTCGATCGCCGACCTGCTCACCGGGCCGGGGCCCGGCTCGGCCACGCACATCCCCCGGCCGAGCACCTTGCCGCCGCGGCCCAGGCAGATCACGGCGTCGCCGGACGGTGTGCCGGGTGCCGGACCGGCCGAAGTCAGCGTGTCGAGCGTGGTCGCGGGGCAACTCGACGGTGAACGGACGAGGGCGACGGCTCTGCCGTACCAGCCTGATCCCGAACACGGCCGCTCGCGGCCGTCGAGCGCGACGCAGTCGCCCGGTCTGAGCACTCCCCCGCCACCGCCCGGCGCGCCAGGGTGCGGTTCGAGGAAGTTGCGTACGCAGGCGGCCCGCCCTCCGCCGATGAGCAGGACGTCGTCCACGTCATCGGGGCAGGCGCCCGCCCCCGGCGGGTCGGCGGAC
This sequence comes from Nonomuraea sp. CA-143628, assembly GCF_050942315.1. Classification (NCBI taxonomy): domain Bacteria; kingdom Bacillati; phylum Actinomycetota; class Actinomycetes; order Streptosporangiales; family Streptosporangiaceae; genus Nonomuraea; species Nonomuraea sp. CA-143628. The sequence goes on along the minus strand of NZ_CP192072.1, from coordinate 1,799,263 downwards.
ACGGCCACCACCTCGGAGTCGCCGCCGTTGCAGGGCGTCAGGTCGTAGCGTTCGGCGGATCGGCGTACGCACGCGCCGGCCTCCCACCGCAGCGCCGGCCGGGGGTTCAGGGCGGCGACGGGGCGTGGGGAGCCGGCGCGGACGACCACCACCGCCAGCGCGACCACGCCGGCCGCCACGGCGAGCGCCGCCACGAGCGACAGCGTCGGCCGCCATCGGGTAATCATACAAGTACTGTGAGTGACCGACGATGAGGCGCACAAGCGGAATGCCCAAGCGTGTCGGAGAGATCCGCGATCGATGACCTGCAATCATCGTTGGAGTGGACAGCGAAGGAGTGGATGTCGTCTCGCTTCTCATCGGCCTCGCCGTTGGGTTGGCCATCGGGTTCATGATCGCCCGCACCCGGGCGGCGGTGCGGCTGGCCGAGTCCGACGCCAAGGCCAGATCGGCCGCCGACAAGCTCGTCTACGTCGAGGAGCAGCTCGCCGAGCGCTTCCAGGCACTGTCCACCCGCGCGCTCGACGTCAACAACCTCCGCTTCCTGGAGCTGGCCGAGACCCGGCTGGCGGCCAGCCGCGCCGAGGCCAGCGGCGACCTCGACCAGCGCAGGCAGGCGGTCGAGCACCTGGTCGAACCACTGAAGGACGCGCTCACGCGGGTGGAGGCCCAGCTGCGCGACACCGAGTCGGCCCAGCGCGCCGGCCGGGCCGAGCTGGCCAAGCAGATGGAGTTCGTCCGGCAGAGCAGCGCGGAGCTGCGTTCGCAGACCACGGCGCTGGTCCGGGCGCTGCAACGGCCCGAGGCCCGTGGCCGCTGGGGCGAGCTGCAGCTGCGCAGGGTCGCCGAGATCGCCGGGATGCAGCGCTACTGCGACTTCGACGAGCAGGTCACCGAGGGCGCCATGCGGCCCGACATGATCGTGCGGCTGGCCGGCGGCAAGAACATCGTGATCGACTCCAAGGTGTCCCTGGCCGCCTACCTGGAGGCCGCGGAGGCGTCCGACGAGTCGCTGGCCACCGTGCGGCTGGACGCGCACGCCAGGCACGTACGCGAGCACGTCGACCGGCTGGCCGCCAAGTCGTACTGGCAGGGGTTCAACCCGTCGCCGGAGTTCGTGGTGCTGTTCATCCCCGGCGAGGCGTTCCTGGCGCCCGCGCTGGAGCGGGATCCGGCGCTGCTGGAGTACGCGATGACGCGGCGCGTGCACATCGCCACCCCGACCACGCTGATCACGATGCTGCGCACCGCCCAATACGCCTGGCAGCAGGCCGCGCTGAGCGAGAACGCGCGCGCGGTGTTCGAGCTGGGCAAGGAGTTGTACGAGCGGCTCTCGTCGCTGGGAAGGAATGTCGAGTCCCTGGGCAAGTCCCTGACCCGGGCCGTCGAGGCGTACAACAAGACTGTGGGATCGCTCGAAAGCCGCGTGCTGGTCAGCGCGCGCAAGCTGCACGATCTGGGCGTCGTCGACCGCGAACTCGACGCTCCGGAGATGCTGGACGGCCTGCCCAGGCCGCTGGCCTCGCCCGAACTGCTGGAAACCTCGTCTCTGATCTCGCACGCGAACGGTAAGTTGGCCAACGGGTCGCAGTAAGGGGGCGGGGGCCAATGAGTGAGAGAGGCAAGCGATCAGCCGTCAGGCTGACCGCTCGCGGTGCCATCGCGCTCGCCTTGATCGCCACACTGGCGGCCTATGTCGTGGCCGCCGTGATCAACCTGCCGATCGTGGTCGGGCCGGTGTTCGTGGTGGCGAGCCTGCTCGGCGTGCTCCTGGTCAACCCGCGCGAGCTGCTGTCGCTGGTGGTGACGCCGCCGCTGGTGTTCTTCGTCGCGACGTTCTTCGTCGAGCTGGGCAGGGCGTTCGGCGCGCTGTCGATCATGCAGTCGCTCCTGGTCGGCCTGTTCAGCTCGTTGTCACGCGGGGCGCCCTGGCTGTTCGCGGGCTCGGCGATCGTGCTGGTCGTCGCCTGGCGTCGCGGGCTGCGCGACAACGTACGGGATCTGCGCGAGGAGCTGCGGGCGGACACCGAAGCGCCACGCCCGCGCCAGTCGTTCGTACCGGAGCCGGAGGGCTACTTCGAGCCCAAGGTGTACGGCACGGCGCGCACCGAGGAGTGACCCGGCCGCCGGGAACGCCGAGAGCCTGACCAGGCCCGGGGCGCCGGTGACGCCCCGGGGACGCTGACGAGGCTACGCGCGCCCGAGGTCAGGAGGCTCGGAGGTCCTTGCGGAGCTCGTGCGGCAGTGCGAAGCGCACGCTCTCGTGGACCGGCTCGACCTCCGCGACGTCGTCGAACCCGTGCTCGGCCAGCCGGGCCAGCACCTCGGCGACCAGCTCCTCCGGCACCGAGGCGCCACTGGTCACGCCGACCGTGGTCACGCCCTCCAGCCACTCGTCACGGATGAAGGCGGCGTTGTCGACCAGGTAGGAGGCGTCGGCGCCGTAGTCCTTGGCCACCTCGACCAGGCGCTTGGAGTTGGAGGAGTTTTCCGACCCGACCACGATGACCAGCTGCGACTCGGCGGCGATCTCCTTGACCGCGACCTGGCGGTTCTGCGTCGCGTAGCAGATGTCGTCGCTAGGCGGGTCGATCAGCGTGGGGAAGCGTTCCTTGAGCTTGGCCACCGTCTCGTTGGTCTCGTCGACCGAGAGCGTGGTCTGCGACAGCCAGACCAGCTTGGACGGGTCCTTGACCTGGATCCGGTCGACGGAGTCGAGGCCGTCGACGAGCTGGATGTGGTCGGGCGCCTCACCGGCGGTGCCTTCGACCTCTTCGTGCCCCTCGTGTCCGATCAGCAGGATGTCGTATTCCTGACCCGCGAACCTCTTTGCCTCGTTATGCACCTTGGTGACCAGCGGGCAGGTAGCGTCGATCGTGCGCAATCCGCGTTGCCTGGCCTCGTCGTGCACCGCGGGTGAGACACCGTGGGCCGAGAACACCACGATCTCGCCCTCGGGCACTTCTTCGGTCTCCTCGACGAAGATCGCGCCTCTGGCCTCCAGCGTCTTGACCACGTGCGTGTTGTGGACGATCTGCTTACGCACGTAGACGGGCGCACCGTACTGTTCCAGGGCTTTCTCGACCGCCACCACGGCTCGATCGACTCCGGCGCAGTAGCCGCGTGGCCGGGCAACGAGTACTCGGCGGGAAGTGGGGGTCTGGGGCTCCATACTTCTTATGCTACGTGGAGCGGCCAGCAGGCCCGCGCGTGCGTGGTTGCCCGCCGTGCCAGACTAGCCGTCCAATACAGACCTCCCAGGGAGACGTCATGTCCTTCAGCGACGTGATACGCAACATCACGAAGACCATCACCAACAAGGACGAGCTGAAGGAGAAGGCCAAAGACCTTCCCCTCCTCGTGATCCAGACCACTTTGAGCGCGGCTGGTCAGGCGCTGCTGCTCGTCGACCGGATGAAGAACTCGATCAAGGGGATCGGCGGCAAGGAGGACAAGGAGGCGGACCACGACTCCCGCCCGTCCGCCGCCGACCAGGTGACGCCTGCTTCTGCGGATGAAGAGGTGGCGAAGCCCGCTCGCAAGGAGCCGGTCATCTTCGCGCCGCGTCCCACGCCGTCCGACACTCCCGCGTCCAACGGCTCCCCCAAGACCAAGCCGGACCCGGTCATCTTCGCCCCGGCGGCCAAGCCGAAGCCCGAGGCAACCACCACCGAGACCGCTGCCGCCGCGCCCGCCCCGGTGACCACCCCCGAGCCGACCGCCGCCCCCGAGCCGGTGGCCGCGACCGAACCGGTTGCCACGTCCGAGGCCGCGACCGTTGAGCCCGCTGTCGCGCCCGAACCCGTCGCCGTCCCTGAGCCCAAGATCGCGCCCGAGCCCGAGGCCGCCATCGTCGAGCCTGCGGTCGCCCCTGAGCCTGAAGTCGCCACCGAGCCTGAAGTCGCCACCGTCGAGCCCGCTGTCGCCGTCGAGCCGGTGGCCGGGGCGGAGCCGGTCGTCGCGCCGGAGCCCGTCGAGGTCAAGCCCGCGCGGGCCACCAAGCCGCGCACCCCTGCCAAGCCCCGGGCCGCCGCCAAGCCGAAGGCCGCCCCCAAGGCCAAGGCCGCCACGGAGACGGTGACCGCCGACGAGACAAAGGCGACCACCGAGGCGGAGGCCAGCCCCAAGGCGAAGGCCACCGCCGAGGCAGCGGCCGCCACCGACACGAAGGCCGCCACCGACCTGGACGAGCCGCTGCCCGGCTACTCCGAGCTGACTGTCGCCTCCCTGCGCGCCAGGATGCGCGGCAAGTCGGCCGAGCAGATCACCGAGCTCATCGCGTACGAGAAGGCAACGAGCGGGCGGCCCGAGGTCGTCCGGATGTTCGAGAACCGCCTGGTCAAGCTGCAGGCCGGGGAATAAGTCGTCCTGGCACCGTAGTCTTCCGCCATGACCTCGAAGACCTCGCCCGAGTCTCCGCTGCCGATCCGCACCGTCCTGCAGATGGTGGGCGGCTGGATCGGCAAGCTGGGCACGGTCTGGGTCGAGGGCCAGATCACCGATCTGAGCGCGCGTGGCGGCACGGTGTTCATGACGCTGCGCGACCCGGTGGCCAACGTGTCGGCCCGGGTCACCGCCCCGCGCGGCGTCTACGAAGCGACCATGCCCCGCCCGGCCGACGGCGCGCGGGTCGTGGTGCACGTCAAGCCCGACTTCTGGGTCAACAAGGGCTCGTTCGCCTTCACCGCGCTGGAGATCAGGCCGATCGGCGTGGGCGAGCTGCTCGCGCGGCTCGAACGACTGCGCCAGCTGCTGGCCGCCGAGGGCCTGTTCAACGCCGACAGGAAGCGGCGGCTGCCGTTTCTGCCCGGCACGGTCGGGCTGATCTGTGGCCGCGACTCGGCGGCGGAGCGTGACGTGCTGGAAAACTCCAGGCGCCGCTGGCCGGCCGTGCGGTTCAAGGTCGAGGAGGTGGCCGTCCAGGGCCCGTACGCCGTGGGCGAGGTCACCGAGGCGCTGCGCAAGTTCGACGCGGACGCCGAGATCGACGTGATCGTCATCGCCCGTGGCGGCGGCTCCCTGGAAGACCTCCTGCCGTTCTCCGACGAGACACTGGTGCGCTCCGTGGCCGCCTGCCGCACTCCTGTCGTGAGCGCGATCGGCCACGAGCAGGACAGTCCCCTGCTCGACCTGGTGGCCGACGTACGGGCCTCGACGCCGACCGACGCCGCCAAGAAGGTGGTGCCCGACGTGGGCGAGCAGCTCACGCTGGTGCGCCAGCTGCGTGACAGGGGTCGCAGGGTGCTCGGCGGCTGGCTCGACCGGGAGATGTCCTGGCTGACGTCGGCGCGCTCCCGGCCCTCGCTGGCCGACCCGGTGCGCGAGCTCGAACGCCGGGCCGAGCAGGTCGAGGCGCTCCGCGACCGGACCAGGCGCTCGCTGGGCGGCTCACTCGACCGCGCGGAGGACTCACTGTCGCATCTCCGCGCCCGGCTCGTCGCCCTCTCACCCGCCGCCACGCTCGAACGGGGCTACGCCATCGTCCAGGATCCGTCCGGGGAGGTCGTCCGGCTGGCCAAGGACGTGGCCCCCGGCTCCCTGCTGACGATCCGGCTCAGCGACGACCGCCTGACCGTCCGTACGGAAGACCCCGCCAAACCCCGCAAGACCACCCGCAAGAAGGCTTCCGACGAAACCGCCTCCTGAACCGGCTTTCAAAGACGGCCTGCTCTCGAACACCTCCTAGGAGATCCGCCCTCGAGACCGCCTACCAGGCCGGCCTGCTTTCGAAACCGCCCGGACCGAACTCCGAGGGCGACCTGCTCTGCCTCAGGTCCTGATCGCCTGGGTCAGGGTGTCGAATCCGGCCTTGATCTCCTCGATCGACATGCCGCGTCCGTCCCGCTGGTACTGGAGCAGATGGGCGTTGATCGGCGCCAGCAGCGCGTCGGCCAGGAAACTCGCGCCTTCCGGGCGTACCTGGGCGAGGAGGCCAGCCAGGTGGGTGTGATGCGCCCTGTACGCCCCACTGAGCTGCGCGGTCGGCGGCCCGAGCAGCAGGAACAGATCCATCTGCTCCACCACCCGATCGATCAGCGCGTGCAGGAACGCCCTGATCCGCTCGGCAGGAGGCGCGCCCGGCCCGATCGGCGGCGGGCCGCGCAGGAAGTCCTCTTGGAAGCGCCGCTCGCGATCGTCGATCAGCGCCAGCACCAGCCCCGCCCGATCCCCGAAGCGACGGTAGACGGTGCCGACCCCCACGCACGCCTCACGGGCGACCTCGTCGAGGGAGAGCCGGCCGATACACCCGTCGGCGACCATCTTGGCGGCCACTTCGATGATCTTCTGCCTGTTGCGGGCCGCGTCAGCCCGTTCGGGCTGGGGCTGCCCGATGATCGGCAGGGATCGACGCTCGCACACAGACTGAGCATAAACGTGGTAAACGGAAATTTCTCCGGCTAGGCTTTGGCTGCCATAAATGGAGAAATTTCCGATTCGAGGAGCGATCATGGCGAACGACTTCAACGAGCAGATCATCGCCGAGTTCCGCGCCAACAAGGGCAAGGTCGGCGGCCCGTTCGAGGGTGCCAACCTGGTGCTTCTGACGACCACGGGCGCCAAGAGCGGCAAGCGCACGACCAGCCCGGTGATGTACTTCGAGGACGGTGGCCGCTACATCGTCATCGCCTCGTACGCCGGCGCGGACCGCCACCCGGCGTGGTACCACAACCTGGTGGCCAACCCCGAGGTGACCGCCGAGATCGGGACGGAGACGTACGAGCTCACGGCCGAGGTCGTGGGCGAGGAAGAGCGCGACAGGCTCTATGCCCACGTGGTCACGATCGCCCCGGGTTTCGCGGAGTATCAGGAGAAGACCACCCGCCGCATCCCGGTGGTGGCCCTCCACCGCGCCGCCTGACGGGCACCAGCGGCCAGAACGAGCGTCGACCGGCTGGCGGGCATCGTCCAACTGCGGGGCGTTGTCCGGCTGCGGGCGGCTAGAACGGGGCGTCGTCTGACTGGTTGGTGGTGGGGTCGGCGCGGCGGGCCATGGCGGCGGCGAGCTTCACCCTGGCGCCCTGTAGCCACTCCTCGCAGATGGCGGCCAGCTTCTCGCCGCGCTCCCACAGCTCGATCGACTGCTCCAGGGTGAGCCCGCCCGTCTCCAGGCGGCGCACCACCTCGGTCAGCTCCTCGCGGGCCTGCTCGTATGAGGGTGCCTTCTCTTCTGCCACGGGCACCACCCTAGAGTCAGGCACCGACATCCCGCGCCCTGGCCCGCCGAGGAGCCGCGGCGAGGAGCGGCTCAGCCTCTCGCCTCCGGCCACCGACTCCCGGCCGAAGGTGCGGGTCGTCGGCCCATCACCTCCAGGTCGGAGGCGCGGGTCAGCTTGTCGGCTTCGGTCGCTGCTGGAGGATGGCGGCCAGTTCGCCCAGTTCGGTCCAGTCGGCCGTGCCGGTGACGACCAGTGTGACCTCCGGCAGCACCCGGATCAGCGAGCGTTGGTTCTTGTCCTCGCGGAAGCGCTGCTCCCAGGGCTGCCCGGCCACCTGCTGGGTGCCCACGGCCCGGTTGGAGTTGGCCATCCGGTCGGCGAACCCGGCGGCCGGCTTCTCGTCGCTCTGCGCGAACATGGCGTGCTGCCTCTTGGCCGTCGCATAGCCCAGGTAGAGGACCTTGGCCCCGCCGGACCCCTTGGCGATCTTGTTGCTGTTGGGGATCCAGCCCGCAGGGTCCTTCGCGGGCGCCCACACCTGGTAGGGCACGTCATGCCCGAAGTTGGCGACGGTGATGGAGTAGTCGAGCTTGGGGATGTGCTCCTCCCGGCTCTGCGGCGTGACCAGCAGGAAAAGCCCTATCCCCACGAGACAGACGAGCAGGGCTACCGCGTAGCCGTAGAAACCTTCCGTGAACCGTCGCACAACTGGCGAGATTACCCGCTGGTGGTGCCGCCCGACGAAGCGGCCAGGCGGATCTACCCGCCGCCCGACCGAACGGGCGGGCGGATCTACCCGCCGCTCGACGAAGCGGCCGGGCGGATCTGGCCGATGATGGCGAGCACGTCCTCGGCCAGCCCGGGGTCGTCCGACAGCACCACCTCGGAGACGGCGGCCGCGAGCGCGCCCGTGAGGACGACCACCAGCGCCTCCTGGTCCTCGAAGAGCGCGGCGTTGCGCTCGGCCCATTTGCGCAGGCGGGCGCGCATGACGAGCTCGAAGCCGGGCGGCCCGTCGCCGCGCAGGAACAGCGCGGCGAGCTCGCGTTCCTCGATGCACCCGTCGAGGTAGGCGCGGGCGGCGCGGATGAAGACCCGCATCGGGTCGTTCTCTCCTTCGGCGCGAGCCTCGCGGGCGGCCTGCTTGGTCCGCTGGGCCTGCCTGCCCTGCCACTCCTCGAACAGCGTGAGGTAGAGGTCGGCCTTGCCGGAGAAGTGGTGGTAGAGACTGCCCACGCTGGCATCGGCCTTGGCCACCACATCGGTCACTCCGGCCTCGGCGAAACCCTTGGAGACGAAGACGTCTCTGGCGGCCTTGAGTAGCGCGCTGCGCGTGGCCGCGCCTCGCCCGGAGGTGCGGGCTGTCGCCGGTTGTTCCACATCGCTGCTCATGGCAGGCACATTATCCTCCGGTGACCGGGGATACAGGGACAACTACGATCGAGACAGTTTGTCCACGAGGAGGCCCTTCATCATGTCCGATCAGACGTCCGTACCCGCAGCGCTGGCCACGGGAGAGCGCGCCCCTGATCGCAACCTGGCCCTGGAACTCGTACGCGTCACCGAGGCGGCCGCGATGGCGGCGGCCCGCTGGGTGGGCAGGGGCGACAAGAACGGCGCGGACGGCGCCGCGGTCAACGCGATGCGCCAGCTGATCAACACCGTGTCGATGAACGGGGTGGTGGTCATCGGGGAGGGCGAGAAGGACCACGCCCCGATGCTGTTCAACGGCGAGCGCGTCGGCGACGGCAGCGGCGCCGACTGCGACGTGGCCGTGGATCCGATCGACGGCACCCGGCTGACGGCGCTCGGCATGCCGGACGCGGTGTCGGTGATCGCGGTGAGCGAGCGCGGCTCGATGTACGACCCGTCGGCCGTGTTCTACATGGAGAAGCTGGTCACCGGCCCCGACGCCGCTGACGTGGTCGACATCGAGGCTCCGGTGGCCACGAACATCCAGGCGGTCGCCAGGGCGAAGGGCTGTTCGTCCTCCGACGTGACGGTCGTCGTACTCGATCGCCCACGGCACGAGCAGATGGTCAAGGAGATCAGGGAGACCGGGGCGCGGATCAAGTTCATCGTCGACGGCGACGTGGCGGGTGCGATCATGGCGGCCCGCGCCGACACCGGCATCGACCTGATGCTGGGCATCGGCGGCACGCCCGAGGGCATCGTGGCCGCGTGCGCGCTCAAGTGCCTGGGCGGCGTCATCCAGGGCAAGCTGTGGCCGCGCGACGACGCCGAGCGGCGCAAGGCGCTCGACGCCGGGCTCGACCTCGGCCAGGTGCTGACCACGAACGACCTGGTGCGTTCGGAGGACGTGTTCTTCGCGGCGACGGGCATCACGCAGGGCGAGCTCATGCAGGGCGTACGGTTCAGGGGCGGGGTTGCGCTGACGCACTCGCTGGTGATGCGCGGGCGTTCCGGCACCATCCGCAAGGTGGACAGCGAGCACCAGCTCACGAAGCTGCGCGCCTACAGCGCGATCAACTTCGACACGGCTGGATAGGGACCGGATAGGGATAAGGATCAGCGGCGGCGCTTGCGGCGGGGCGGCTCTTTGACCTTGACCTCGCCCGCGAAGTTCGTGGTGCGCACCTCCACCACCGGTGCTTCGGGCTCGGTCGGCTGCTTGGTCAGCCGGACCGTGCTGCCCTTGGCGACGCGGATCACCTCAAGGCCCTCGGGCACGTGGATCTCCAGGCCGCCGAAGACCAGCGTCGCGTTGATGATGACGCGCCGGTTCTGCAGGATGGCTTCGCGGAGGTCCAGCTTGGTGGTGCCGAACATGGCGGTCACGCTCAGCTCGGCGGGCACCACCCAGCGTCCGCCGCGCTGCTCCTGTTTGAAGAACGCCGACACCGGCCTGCCGTCGAGGTTCAGCGGTTGCTGCTCCGCCGGCAGCAGGTCGGCCGTCACCGCGGCGAGCTCGCCCAGCGTCCGGGCCGCGTAGACGACGCCGAGCCGTTCCTCCAGCTCGTCGAGCATGAGGCGGCCGTCGGCGTGGGCGTCCTGGAGCACCTGGACGAACCGCTCGCGATCGTCGTCGGAGGCGCGTAGTTCGGCCGGGCGCGGGGCGCTGTCATCCTCTTTGGGGCGGCGTGCCGAGACCCATTCCTCGGCCAGCCGTTCTCCGACCTCTTGCAGGCGTGGCAACCAGGATCCCGGGCGTTCATTCACACTTCTGACGATATCCGGCAGTCGGCCACTTCGCTCGCGCCTCGGTCGCCGCGCCAGCCGAAAGTGCCCCGAAAGTCAGCCGAGAATCAGCCGAGCGTCAGCCGAGCCGCGCGACCAGGGCCGCTATCTCCTCCGCGAGCCTCTCGTCGACTTCGGCGTGGCGGTTGAGCAGGCGGTACCACATGGCGCCGAAGATCAGATCGACCGCGAGCTCCACGTCCACGTCGGCCGGGAGCGCGCCGCGCTCCAGCACCGACCTCAATGCCTGCCGGCGCGGGCCGATGAGCCTGGCCCGCAGCTCCTCGGCGAACCGGGGGTCGGCCTGGGCGTCGGCCATGAGGCCCACGACCACCCGCCCGGCCACGCCATGGGCCACCGCGAACGTCTCGCGCAGGAACACGACCAGGTCCGCCCCCGCGTCCCCGCTGACGGGCGGTGGCTGCATCTCGGCCCCCACCAGGTCGGTCATCGCCTCCAGCAGCACCTCGCGCTTGGTCGGCCACCAGCGGTAGAGGGTCTGCCTGCCGACGCCCGCCACGGCGGCGACGCCCTTCAGGGTGACGTTCGGGTATCCGTCGCGCTCGCACAGGTCGAGCGCGGCCTTGAGGATCGCCTTCCTGGCCACCTCGCTACGCGGTCTGCCTACCATGCCCGCCACTTTACAAGACACTATGCCTCGATATAGTTTCGAGGCAAGATGTCTTGAATTAGGAGGAAACACGATGCGAGTCGTGATCATTGGCGGCACCACGGGCATCGGGCTGGCGACGGCGGCCCGACTGGCGGCCGACGGCGCCGAGGTGGTCATCACCGGCCGGTCCCCCGAGCGGGTGGCGGCCGCGGTGAAGCTGCTCGGCGACCGGGCCTCGGGCGAGGCCGTGGACGCCCGTGACACCGAGGCGATGCGCGATCTCTTCGCCCGTACCGGTGCCATCGACCACCTGATCATCACCGTGACCGGCCGCGGGCCCGCCGGGCCGCTGCGCTCACTGACGCGGGAGGCGCTGGTCGAGGCCGTACAGAACAAGCTGATCCCGCACCTGCTGACCGCGCAGGCCGTTCTGGACGTACTCGATCCCAAGGGTTCGATCACGTTCGTGACCGCGGCGTCGGCGGGCTCGGCCTTCCCCGGCGTGTCCGCTCTGGCGGCGGTGAACGGCGCGATCGAGGCCGCGGTGCCCGGCCTGGCGGTCGAACTCGGCCCGATCCGGGTGAACGCCGTCTCCCCCGGCGTGATCGACACCGAGTGGTGGTCCGGGCTCCCCGACGAGGCGCGGGAGGCCCTGTTCGCCCACGCGGCGGGGAGCTCGCCGGTCGGCCGGGTGGGCCGGCCGGAGGACGTGGCGGCGACGATCGCCTACGTGGTGGGCAACTCCTTCGTCACCGGAACGGTGCTGACCGTCGACGGAGGGGGCAGGCTGAAGGCATGAGGACGATCCTGATCACCGGCGCGACGGACGGGCTCGGGCGGGAGCTGGCGCGACGGCTCGCCGCCGCCGGCGACCGCGTCATCGTGCACGGACGCGACCCGGAGCGGGTACGGCGGGCGCGGGCCGACGCAGAGGGGACCGATCCGGAGCAGACGCGGGCCGACCCGAAGCGGACACGGGCCGGCGCAGAGCGGGCCGACCCGGAGCGGGCCAGGGCTGACTCGGGTGGCACTACCGAGGGCGTTCTGGCCGATCTGGCCGATCTGCGCCAGGTGGATCGGCTGGCCGACGAGGTGCTCGATCGGTTCGACCGGCTCGACGTGCTGGTCAACAACGCCGGGGTGGGCGGCGGTCCGCCTGGCTCCGGCCGCGCGGAGAGCCAAGACGGCGTCGAGCTCCGCTTCGCGGTCAACTACCTGGCCGGATACCACCTGACCCGGCGGCTGCTCCCGCTGCTCGTCCGGTCGGCGCCGTCGAAGGTGGTGAACGTCGCCTCGATCGGACAACAGGCGATCGACTTCGCCGACCCGATGCTGACCCGCGGCTACGAGCGTCGGCGCGCGTACAACCAGAGCAAGCTCGCGCAGATCATGTTCACCTTCGACCTGGCCGAGGAACTGGCCGGGCGCGGCGTGACGGTCAACGCCCTGCATCCGGCCACGTACATGGACACCACGATGGTCCGTGAGGCGGGCGCGCCGGTGATGAGCACGGTCGACGAGGGCGTGGCGGCGACGCGGCAGTTGATCGACGGGCTCGACGGCGTGAGCGGGCGTTACTTCGACGGGCTGCGGGAGAGCCGGGCCGACGCCCAGGCGTACGACCTCGCGGCGCGCAAGCGGTTGCGCGAGCTCAGTGACGATCTCGTACGGCGAGCGCTGGGCTGATCCGCGACAGGGCCGTGGGATGGTGGCGAAAGGGCTGGCCAAGCGGCTAACCTGACCCCGCCTCACGTTCCCCCCATCAGGAGGCCGCCGTGCCGACTCCTCGTGATCGCCAGGCCCGCATAGCCACGTTCGTCGTGTACGCGGTGCAGGGCCTCTCGTTCATCACGTTGCTCGCCCAGGTCGCGAACCTGCAGACCAAACACCGGCTCGACGAGGGCGCCCTGACGATCCTGCTGCTCATCGTGCCGGTCTTCGCCGGGATGGGCAGCGCGGGCGCCGGCTGGTTCGCCTCGCGCCGGGGCAGCAAGCCGCTGCTCCGCATCGCGCAGCCGGTCGTGGCCGCCGCCGTGGTGCTCATCGCCCTCGCGCCGAGCGTGCCGCTGCTGGTGCTCGCGTTGCTGCTGTTCGGCCTCGGGCTCGGCGCGGTCGACGCGGGCATCAACATGCAGGGCGTGGCGGTCGAACGTCGTTACGGGCGGGCCGTGCTGAACGGTTTCCACTGCATGTGGAGCGTGTTCAGCACGGCCGGGGCGCTGTGGGCATCGGTCGCGGCCGAGCTTCCCTTGATCGTCACGATGACCGTTCCGATGGTCGTGGCGGTGGCGGGCTCCCTGTACGCCGGGCCGCAGCTGTGCACCGTCGAGGAGGAGAAGGTCGAGGAGACCACCGCGACGGCCACCGGCGGGTTCCCGTGGAAGCCGATCATCCCGCTCTGCCTGGCGATGGCCTTCCTGTACGTCGGGGACGCCTCGGTCTCCAACTTCAGCACCGTCTACATGCAGCAGGTGCTGGCCGCGAGCCCCGCGGTCGTCCCGCTGGCCTACGCCGCCTACCAGGCCACCACGCTGCTGATCAGGCTCGGCGGCGACGTCGCCGTCAGGAAGTACGGACCGGCGGCGATCGTCAGGATCGGCGGCGGGATCGCCGCCCTCGGCTTCCTGGGCATCGTCCTGGCGCCCAGTCAGCCGCTGGCCATCCTGGCGTTCGGCCTGACCGGGGTGGGGCTGTCGGTGATCGCGCCGCAGTCGTTCTCGGCGGCGGGGCGGCTCGACCCGGCGGGGACGGGGGTGGCCATCGCGCGGGTCAACATGTTCAACTACGTCGGCTTCATCGTGGGCGCGGCGCTGGTCGGTGGCATCGCCAGTGCCAGTGACATGCAGGTGGCGTTCGCCGCGCCGTTGGTGCTGTCCGCCGTGATCATCGTCCTGGCCAGGGGATTCGAGCCGCGACGGGTCAAAGAGATCGCATGACCCCTAGATAGGCGAGGCTCCGCCCTACGTCGTGGACCGGCTCGTCCCCCGGCCCGGACAGGACCACGTCCTGCTCCATGACGTACCAGCCCTGGTAGCCGCTGCTCTCGAGGCCGGAGACGATGCCCGCGATGTCCACGTCGCCCTGCCCGAGCGGCCGGTAGACGCCCGCGCGCACGGCCTGCGTGTACGTGAGCTCGCCGCGGGCGACCTGCCGGGCGAGCGACGCGTCGACGTCCTTGAGGTGGACGTGCGCGACGCGGCCGGGTTCGGCCGCGGCCAGGGCGGCCGGGTCGGTGCCGCCGATCAGCAGGTGCCCGGTGTCCAGGCAGAGCGGGATCGAGCTGCCGCCGAGCACCCGGCCGACCTCCTCGCGGGTCTCGATCATGGTGCCGACGTGCGGGTGGAGAGACACTCCACGGCCGTACGCCGCGGCGATCCGGTCGAGGTTGGCCAGCAGCGTCGCCCAGCCCTTCTCGTCGAGGACCGGCCTGGTGTCGTAACCGTCGGCGCCGGTGGCCGCCGCCAGCACGAGCATGCCCGGCGGGTCGGAAGGCAGCCCGGGGAGCGGGTCGTGGCCCGGATCGTGCAGCACCACGGGCACGAACCCGCCCGCGACGCTCAGGCCGTACTCCTCGATGAGGGCGGGCGTCAGGAAGCCGTCCGGGCCCAGCTCGGTCGCGGTGAGGCCGAGGTCGCGCATCTCGGCGAGCACCCGCTCGGGCGGAAGCTGGAAGCCCCAGCCGGGCACCTCGCACACGCCCCACGAGATGGGCGCTCCAGCCAGGTTCATGGCGCTACCTCCAAATCGATAGCCAGGTTCATGGCGTCACCTCGGCGACCTCGACCGGACGGTGTTCGCGGCGGGAGAGCTCGGCGGCCTCGGCGACGTACAGGGCCGCCAGTGCGTCTTCGATGGTGCACAGGCTCACGTCGCTGCGGAGGAAGCAGTCGATCTCGGCCGCGTACGCGTCGGCGAAGCGGGTGACGAAGTCGGGCCACGGCTCCCCGGGCGGTTGCAGACCCTCCGAGCTGGTCAGGGGCGCGCGCGGCCCGAGGCCGACGGCCCGGGTGCCCTTCGTACCGGCCAGCTCCATGCGCACGTCGTAGCCGGCGCCGTTGTAGCGGGAGCCCTGCAGCGTGGCCAGCGTGCCGTCGTCGAGCGTGAGCAGCGCGGCGCTGGTGTCGACGTCGCCCGCCGCGCCGAAGAAGGCGGCGCCCCGGTTCGCGCCGGTCGCGTACACGGACACCACCTCGCGTCCTGTCACCCAGCGCAGGATGTCGAAGTCGTGGATGTGGCAGTCGCGGTAGAGACCGCCGGACAGCGGGATGTACTCGGCGGGCGGCGGCGCCGGATCCGCGGTGATGAGGTGAACCCGGTGCAACTCCCCCAGCTCACCCCCGCGCAGCGCCATCGCCGCGTCGATGTAACCGGGGTCGAACCTGCGCTGGAAGCCGATCTGCACCCGGTTGCCCCGGCTGGCCGCGAGCACCTCCACGGTCTCCTTGACGCTCCCCGCGACCGGTTTCTCGCAGAACACCGGGATGCCCAGCCCGCATGCCTTCAGCAGGAGCTCGGCGTGCGTGCTGGTCGGCGAGGCGATGACCAGCACGTCCGCCTCGAAGGGGTCGCCCGGCCTGCCGTACGGCGACTCACGTACGGGATCCGAGACGATCAGCTCGTCCACCAGCGGATGTGCGGCCAGGGTGGCCGCGTGAAACGCGCCGATCCTGCCCAAGCCCAGCAGTCCCACGCGCATGGCGCCTCCAATGAAGTGGGGATTTCTTTCTAAGCGCGACCTTCTCCATCAGTCAATATTTTGTCCTGACATTCTGACCTTTAAGCCTTGGATGACCTCTGCGGCACGGTGAGCCGGGAGGCGGGCGAAGCCGACCACGACCCCGGGCGGTCCAGGCGTGAGGCGCGTCGGGCCGACCGGGTCGGCGGCCAGGCCCAGCTCGCGCGCCGGCCGTACGAAGGCGTCCTCGTCCGAGCCCGGCGGCAGGTCCAGGTAGGCGTGCAGGCCCGCCGCGATGCCCCGGACGCGCACCTCGGGCAGGTGCTCGGCCACCGCCTTGACCAGGGCGTCCCTGCGGCGCCGGTACTCCCGGCGCATCCGGCGCAGGTGCTTGTCGTAGCCGCCGGTACGCAGGAAGTGGGCCAGGGCGTACTGGTCGATGACCGGCGAGCCCAGGTCCAGCTCGCCTCTCGCCTGCCGCATGGACTCGGCCAGCTCGGCGGGGGCCGCCACCCAGCCGAGCCGCAGCCCGGGAGCCAGGGCCTTGCTGACGCTGCCGGAGAGGATCACCCGGGCGGGGGCGAGGCCCTGAAGGCAGCCGACGGGATCACGGTCGAAGCGGAACTCGGCGTCGTAGTCGTCCTCCAGCACGACCCCGCCGGTCTCGGCCGCCCACTCCATGAGGGCGGCCCGCCGGGCCGGGGAGAGCACGACGCCGGTGGGGTACTGGTGGGCGGGGGTGATCAGGACCGCGTCCGCGCCGCGCGCCCGCAGCTCCGTCACGACGAGGCCCTGGTCGTCCACCGGGACGGGGACGAGCTCGGCGCCCGCCCGCAGGAGGAGGGGAACCTGGCGGTGGCTGTTCGGGTCCTCCACGGCCAGGCGCAGGCGGCGGCTCCTCTGGGTGAGCACCTGGACCGCCAGGCTGATCCCCTGGGCCACCCCGCCGACGATCACCAGGTTGTCGGCGCGTACGTCCGCCGCCCGGACCCGCCGCAGGTAACCGGCCAATTCGTCGCGCAACTCCGGGACGCCGCCGGGGTCGCCGTAGTCGAACACGTCCGAGGGCATCGTGGTGAGCACATGGCGTACGGAGGCCAGCCAGCGCTCCCGGGGAAAGCAGCCGAGGTCGGGAGAGGTGGGGCGGTGGCCGTAGTGAGGGCTGTAGACCGGGCCACTCGCGGGGACCACGTCCATTGCCGAGCGGGCCGAGGTGGGGGCCACCTGGGTGCCCGCGCCGACGCGGGAGATCAGGAACCCCTCGGCCACCAGCTGCTCGTACGCTTCGACCACGACGCCCCGCGAGACCTGGAGGTCGGCGGCCAGGTCGCGGCTGGCGGGCAGCCGGGTGCCCGGAGCGAGGCGGCCATGCCGGATGGACGCGCGAATCTCCGCCGCGATCTGCCCGGCAATGCCCCCTTGATCACGATTTATCGGGACATGTAGGTCAGCCACATTGGTCCATCCTTTTAGCGGGACATTGGACTGCTGCTATGAGCCATTGTGTCCCTAGTCTCCTTTCCATGAGAAGCGGAGTCGCCGGGGCCGCCGCCGCCATGTTCCTCGTGGGGACGCTGGCGGGCGTGTCCGGCCTGATCCAGGACTACCCCGTGTACGGCGGGCAGGCGGTGCGCTACCTGGTCGCGGCGGTGATCTGGCTCGTCGTGATCCGGGCGCTCGGCCTGCGGTTCGTCCGGCTGACGCGGCGCGAGACGCTGTTGCTCGTCGGCCTGACGCTGCTCGGGCTGGTGCTGTTCAACATGTGCGTGATCGAGTCGACCCGCACCTCCGGCCCCGCGCTGGTCGGGACGGTGCTCGGCACCGTGCCGCTCGCCCTGGCGCTGCTCGGCGGCCGCCCCGCGCCCCGGCTGCTGACCGGCGCGGTGGTCGTGGTGGCGGGCGCGACGCTGGCGACCGGGCTCGGCAGCGGCGACCTGCCCGGCCTGCTGTGGGCGCTGGGCGCGTTGGTGGGCGAGATCAGCTTCTCGATGCTGGCCATCCCCCTGCTGCCGAAGCTGGGGGCGATCCGGCTGTCGGCGTACTCGGCGGTGCTGGCCGTCCCCATGCTGGCCACGATCGGCCTGGTCAAGGAGGGCACCGGCATGCTCCAGACGCCGAGCCCGGCGCAGGCGCTCGGGCTGGCCTACCTGGCGACCGTGGTGACCGTGCTGGCCTTCTTCCTCTGGTACACCGCGCTGCCCAAGCTCGGCCCCGGTCACGCCGGGCTGTTCGCCGGGCTCATCCCGGTCGGCGCGATCACCACCGGGCTCGCGCTGGGCATCGCCACCCCAACGGTCTTCGACCTACTGGGCGCCTCATTGGTGATCGCGGGCATCCTGATCGGGCTGACCACCACACGGAAGCGGGAACCGGTCTCCGTCTCCTGACAGCCGGCTCCGTCTCACAGACCACCCAGACGGCCAACGCCGCCGCACAGACCACCCAGATGGCCGACGTCGCGCACGTCACGGCGGTCGGCCACCTCCACCGGAGGAGCGTGTCCCTGGACAGGGCCCGGCCACGGTCGGCGGGTGGGGCCCACCGAGCCGGCCGTAAAAGAGCGTGAAGAGCCTGAAGGCCGTGTGCGACGGCGCCCAGCCACCTCCACCGGGCCAGCCGTAAAAGAGACTGGTAGAACAGATAGGCTCTGTGCGGCGAATGGGGAGGATCATGGGCGAGTTCGATTACAGCGAGTTGCTGCCGCTGGGCGCCGACGAGACGCAATACCGGCTCATCACGCCGGACGGCGTGCGGCGGGTCGAGGCCGCCGGGCGCAGCTTCCTCGAAGTGGAGCCCGAGGCCCTGCGGCTGCTCACCGAGACCGCGATCCACGACATCTCCCACTTCCTCCGTCCTTCGCACCTCGCCCAGCTGCGGAAGATCGTCGACGACCCCGAGTCCAGCGGCAACGACCGGTTCGTCGCCCTCGACCTGCTGAAGAACGCCTCCATCTCGGCCGGCGGCGTCCTGCCCATGTGCCAGGACACCGGCACCGCCATCGTCATGGGCAAGCGCGGCCGCCACGTCCTCACCGACGGGCGCGACGCCGAGCACATCTCGCGCGGCGTCTACGACGCCTACACGCGCCTCAACCTGCGCTACTCGCAGATGGCGCCGCTGAGCATGTGGGAGGAGAAGAACACCGGCAGCAACCTGCCCGCCCAGATCGAGCTGTACGCCGAGGACCCCTACGGACACGCGGACGAGTACAAACTGCTGTTCATGGCCAAGGGCGGCGGATCGGCCAACAAGTCGTTCCTGTACCAGGAGACCAAGGCCGTGCTCAACGAGAAGCGGATGCTGGCCTTCCTGGAGGAGAAGATCCGCTCGCTCGGCACCGCGGCCTGCCCGCCGTACCATCTGGCGATCGTGGTCGGCGGCACGTCGGCCGAGTACGCGCTGAAGACGGCCAAGTACGCCAGCGCCCGCTACCTCGACTCGATCCCCACCTCGGGCTCCCCTTCCGCGCACGGCTTCCGTGACCTGGAGCTGGAGGCCAAGGTCTTCGAGCTGACGCAGAAGCTCGGCATCGGCGCCCAGTTCGGCGGTAAATACTTCTGCCACGACGTCCGCGTGATCCGGCTGCCCCGGCACGGCGCGTCCTGCCCGGTGGCCATCGCGGTGTCCTGCTCGGCCGACCGGCAGGCCCTGGCCAAGATCACGCCGGAGGGCGTCTTCCTGGAGCAGCTGGAGACCGATCCGGCCCGCTTCCTGCCGGAGACCACCGACGAGCACCTCTCGGACGACGTCGTCACCATCAACCTCAACCGGCCCATGCCGGAGGTCCTGGCCGAGCTGTCGAAATATCCGGTGAAGACGCGGCTCTCGCTGACCGGCCCGCTCGTGGTCGCCCGCGACATCGCGCACGCCAAGATCGCCGAGCTGCTCGACGAGGGCGGCGAGATGCCGCAATACCTGAAGGATCACGCCGTCTACTACGCGGGCCCGGCCAAGACGCCGGAGGGTTACGCGTCGGGTTCGTTCGGCCCCACGACCGCGGGGCGGATGGACTCCTACGTGGAGCGCTTCCAGGCCGCCGGCGGCTCGATGGTGATGCTGGCCAAGGGCAACCGGTCGAAGCAGGTGACCGACGCCTGCAGGGAGCACGGAGGCTTCTACCTGGGGTCCATCGGCGGGCCCGCGGCCAGGCTGGCCCAGGACTGCATCAAGAAGGTGGAGGTCCTGGAATATCCGGAGCTGGGGATGGAGGCGGTGTGGAAGATCGAGGTGGTCGACTTCCCCGCGTTCATCGTCGTCGACGACAAGGGTGACGACTTCTTCACCGATCGCACCGGGCCGGTCCTGTCGATCGGCCGCCGCTGACACTCTCGCGAACCGGTCGCCGAAAGGGTGCCGGGTGAGCCGTCTCCGGCCGCTCGGCACCGGCGGTCGGATGACGCTCAGGCGGCACCCGTCAGGTGAGGCTCAGACTGGTAATTGACGACTCAAGCGGCCACGAGGCCGCGGTGGGGCGCGACGACGGAGCCGTCTGGAAGGAGCAACCCGGTGTCCTCGAACAGCACCACGCCATTGCACAGCAGGCTCCAGCCCTGATCAGGGTGAGCCGAGATCACGTGTGAAGCCTCACGGTCGGGTGAGTCGGCGGTGGGACAAAGCGGGTAGTGACTGCACATCGTGCACCTCTCAGGTGGCGCTCCTGTATGGGTTTCAAAAGGGCAGCTGTCGCCCCGACGGCGTGCGAAGGTCCAGTGCGGGTGCGACCGGCCTCTTTGCCGGTCGGCGACGAACCTGACTCTGGCACATCCTCATCACGTCCCTCAACGAACTCGTCTCGGTTATTGGTTCCGGTAAGCACCAGGGCGTTTGTCCCCAGTGTGACCGCCGCCACTGACAGTTTCGGCCGCCTCCGGGTTCATCCGATCCCCTTAACTTCACTCTGCCCCTCGGCCCTTACCACACCCTTACAACTCGCTTACGGCTGGGTCAGCCCCTATGAGCAACTCTGCCGAACGCCCGCGAGCTTCTTGCGGGGCATCGCGCACAATCCTGGTGACCAACTTGGGCCAGATGCCATATCCGCAGGTCAGCGGCCAGAGACAGATTCGGACGGGCACCCTGCCGAGGCCCTAGGGCGGGTTCGGTGGCCGTGGATCTTGGCGCGTTCCCAAGCGGAGGGCGGTGCGCGGCGCTGTCAGGGTGCCAAGCCGAGGTTCAGGGCCGGGGGTGCGGGGGGGCCGGGAGCCTCTGGGTGAACGGCTGGCCATCGAGCGTGTTTACCACCATCATGGGATCGCCGCTGGTGTTCGATGCCCGGGAGCACGCCTACTCCTTATCAACCGGACCGATGTGGACGGCAGGTTTGCTGACGTCACGAGTCAGACCAGTTGACTTAACTTCGCAACATTTTATCGGCCCCGCCTCTACTGGTCGGTTTAGACAAATAGGTAAGCTGCCTGCCATGCGTGCGCCCTCCGGTTACCTACTAGCCGCGCGCTACCGGCTTCTGGAGCCGGTCGGCCGCGGCGGCATGGGTACCGTTTGGCGAGCGCACGATGAGCTGCTCGACCGGCACGTGGCGGTCAAGGAGGTCCGACTGCCGGCCGTGCTCGACGAGGAGCTGCGGGCCGAGCTGTGCGCCCGCACCGAGCGCGAGGGCAGGGCGACCGCGATGGTCGCGCATCCGTCGGTCATCACCGTGTTCGACGTGGTCACCGAGGACGACCGGCCGTGGATCGTGATGGAGCTGCTCCATGCCAAGTCTCTTGAGCAGCTGATCCTTGAGGGCGGACCGCTCCATCCCCGCAAGGCGGCCGAGATCGGGCGGCAGATCCTCGGGGCGCTGCGGGCCGTACACGCCAAGGGGATCCTGCACCGCGACGTGAAGCCCAGCAACGTGCTGGTGATGGAGGACCGCGCGGTCCTGACGGACTTCGGGCTGGCCGCACTGGAAGGTGACGTTTCTATTACCCAGGCGGGCATCGTGCTGGGCTCCGCGGGATACATCGCTCCAGAGCGGGTGCTGGGGTCGAAGGCCAGTCCGGCCGGTGATCTGTGGTCGCTCGGCGCGACCCTCTACACCGCCGTCGAGGGCCGGGGTTTGCACGGGCGCCGCACTGCCGCCGCCGCGCTGGCCGCGCTCACCAGCGGCGAGCCGATCCCGATGACGAAGGCCGGGCCGCTGGCGCCGGTTCTCGACGCGCTGCTGCGCATCGACCCGCAGACCAGGCTCGACTCCGTACGCGCCTCGTTGATGCTGGCCAGGGTCGCGGCGGGCGGCTCCGCCGAGGAGCCGCTGGCCCCGACCAGATCGGTACGGCCGGCACCGGTGATCACCACTCCCTCTTTCGCGCGCAGGCCCGCACACCGCGGACTGCACCGAGCAGAGGCCACCGCGGCCGCTTTGGCGGTCCCGCCACCACGTCAGGAACGTAAACCGGGTGAAGGGTCCCATCGGAAACGGGTCGAACCCCGACCTACACCATCCGCTTATGCCCGTTTCAAAGCGACGGTGATAAAGTTGTGCCTTCCTCGACGGTTCTGGCCAAGAGAACTTCGCAAGCGAGGGTAAAGCACTTCCCAAGCGAGAATCGATATCTTCTTCTCATGCCGGAACAGCAGACACGCCTGCTCGCGGAGCGCTACGAGCTCATCGCGCCCCTCGGCCGAGGGACCATGGGCACCGTATGGCGCGCCCGCGACCGCGCGCTCGGGCGCGAGGTGGCGGTCAAGGAAATCCGCCAGGACCCGGGTCTCACCGAGGAACAGCGGTCTGAGCTGCGCGAGCGCATGGTCCGGGAGGGGCGCATCGCCGCCCGGATCCAGCACCCGTCCGTCGCCGCCATCCACGACGTGCTCATCCACGACAGCAGCCCGTGGATCATCATGGAGCTCATCGAGGCCCGCTCCCTGGAGCAGGTGATCGACGAAGAGGGCCCGCTGCCGCCCCGGCTGGTGGCGGAGATCGGCGTCGACCTGCTCGGCGCGCTGCGCGCGGCGCACTCCCAGGGCATCACGCATCGCGACGTCAAGCCGGGCAACGTGCTCATCACCGAGAACGGCCGGGTGGTGCTGACCGACTTCGGCATCGCCAAGGCCGAGGGCGACTCCCGGCTCACCAAGACCGGCATGGTCATCGGCTCGCCCGGATACACCGCGCCGGAGCGGGCCAGGGGCGAATACACCGGCCCCGAGTCCGACGTCTGGTCGCTGGGCGCGACGCTCTACTTCGCGGTCGAGGGCCGTCCCGCGTACGAGCGGTCCACGATCGCGGAGACGCTCGCCGCGCTGCTGAGCGAGAACGCCGACCCGCCGACCCAGGCCGGGCAGTTGCGGCCGGTGCTGACCGGGCTGCTGGACAAGGACCACAAGCGGCGACTGTCGGCGGCCAAGGCGGAGACCTTGCTCAGGATGATCGCCGACACGCCCACGAGCGAGATGCCGGCGATCACGGCGGAGGCCCTGATCGCCCAGGAGGCCGGCGTGCCCGACTCGAACGACACGGCGCCCGCCGTACAACCCCCCAAGGCGGCCGGGACGTGGGGTCCCCCACCCGCCGCCCCCGGCCGTGGAGCGCAGGCTCCGGCCGGTCGTGGTGCGGGGGCTCCGCACGCCGCGGCAGGGCCGGGCGGAATGACGCCGGGCAGCGCGGGCCCGAGCGGGCAGGCTCCGGGCGGGGCGTTCGGTCCCGGCGGGCAGCCGGGCGGGGCGTTCGGTCCCGGCGGGCAAGCCGGTCCGCGCGGGCAGGGGCCGATGGGCGGGCCGCAGGGCCCCGGGCCCGGTCCGAACGCGTTCGGCACGCCCCCGCAGGGCCCCCAGGCAGGAGCACAGGCCGCACGGACAGACGGGGCGACCGGAGCGCGGCCACACGGACCTGCGGGTGCGCCATCCGGGCCCGCAGGCACCCCTCACGGAGCTCCTGGATCCACGGGCACGCCGTCCGGCCCTGTGGGCGGCCCGTCCGGACCCGGTGGACCTCAGCGTGGTGCCGGAGGGCCCGGTGCGCCGACCGGGCCTCGCCCGAGCGGCGCGTACGACCCCGAGCGGACCATCAGCGTGGCGCGGCCGAAGACCCCCATGCCCCAGGACCCGTCGCGGCGTGGCTCCGACGAGCAGAGCACCGTCACCACCCGCATCCACCACCCTCCGGGGCAGCAGGTCTACCCGGTGCCCCCGCCCCAGCAGAACCCGCGCGGCCCCCAGCCCGGACCGCCGCCCGGTGGGCCGCAGGCAGGGCCGCCGTACATGGGACCGCAGGCCGGACCCCCCATGGGGCCGATGGGGCCGCAGCAGGGGCCGCCGACCGGCCCGCACGCGGGCCCGCCGCGCCCGGCGGGGCAGCCGGGGCAGGAGCGCCAGGCCGGGCAGGGGCTGGGAACGGACCTGTTCGCCATCGCGAAGGAGCCCGAGCAGGGCCCCACGGGCAACCGCAACGGGATGCTGGTCCTGATGGCCGTGGCCGCGGCCGCCGCCGTGGTGATCGCCGTCCTCATCGTGGCGCTGCTGTCCAGCTGAGCCGAGACGGCCGCGTCCTGTCGAGCCAAGCTGGCACGGCCTCGTCGTGGCGCCCTTTCGGGCTGTTCCGGGATGCGTGAGCCAGACTGGGAGGCATGAGCGAGTTCCGCATTGAACATGACTCCATGGGTGAGGTGCGCGTTCCGGTCGGAGCCAGGTGGCGCGCGCAGACGCAGCGGGCGGTGGAGAACTTCCCGGTGTCCGGACGGCCGCTGGAGCCGTCGCACATCGCCGCGCTCGGCCTGATCAAGGCGGTCGCCGCCGAGGTCAACGGAGAGCTCGGCGTGCTGGAGAAGGACATGTCCGAGGCCATCGCCCAGGCCGCTGCCGACGTCGCGGAGAACGAGCACGACGATCACTTCCCGATCGACGTCTTCCAGACCGGTTCCGGCACCTCCTCCAACATGAACGCCAACGAGGTCGTCGCGACGCTGGCCGAGGAGCGACTGGGCCGTCCCGTACACCCGAACGACCACGTCAACGCCTCGCAGTCGTCCAATGACGTGTTCCCGACCTCGATCCACGTGGCGGCGGCGACGGAGGTGACCTACCACCTGCTGCCCTCCCTGGAACACCTGGCGGCGGCGCTGCGGGCCAAGGCGATCCAGTTCGACCAGGTGGTGAAGTCCGGGCGGACGCACCTCATGGACGCCACGCCTGTGACGCTGGGGCAGGAGTTCGGTGGCTACGCCACGCAGATCGAGCACGGCTCCGTACGGGTGAAGACGGCGCTCGGCCACGTACTGGAGCTGCCGCTGGGCGGTACGGCGGTGGGCACCGGCATCAACACCCCGCCGGGCTTCGCGAAGCAGGCGATCGAGAAGCTGCGCGAGGCGACGGGGATCCCGTTCAGGGAGGCGATGGACCACTTCGAGGCGCAGGGCGCGCAGGACTCCATCGTCGAGCTGTCGGGGCAGCTGAAGGTGGTCGCGGTCTCGCTCAACAAGATCGCCAACGATCTGCGGTGGATGGGCTCCGGGCCGCGCGCCGGGCTGGGCGAGATCAACCTGCCGGACCTGCAGCCGGGCTCGTCCATCATGCCCGGCAAGGTCAACCCGGTGATCCCCGAGGCGACGGCCATGGTCGCGGCGCAGGTGATCGGCAACGACGCCGCGATCACGTTCGCGGGCGCGTCGGGCAGCTTCGAGCTGAACGTGCAGCTGCCGGTCATCGCGCGGAACATCCTGGAGTCGATCCGCCTGCTGGCCAACGTCTCGCGACTGCTGGCCGACCGGTGCGTGTCGGGGATCACGGCGAACGTGCCACGGCTGCGGGAGTACGCGGAGTCGTCGCCGTCGATCGTCACGCCGTTGAACCGGTACGTCGGCTATGAGGAGGCGGCGAAGATCGCCAAGCAGGCGTTGGCCGAGCGCAAGACGATCCGCGAGGTGGTCATCGAACGCGGCCACGTGTCGGCCGGCCGGCTCACGGAAGAGCAACTCGATGCCCTGCTGGACGTACTCTCCATGACCCGGCCCGCCGAGTGACGACAACCTCGAAACGCCCGCCGAGTGACGACGGGCCCCAAGACCACCCGCCGAAGTGACGACGGGCCTCAGGCCGCCCTGTGGGTGGCCTGGGCCCAGCGGGTGAGCAGGGTCGCGGCGGCCCCTGAGTCGACGGCGTCCCCCGCCCGCTTGTAGGCGTGGGCCAGAGCCCCGGTGAGGTCGGCGGCGGGCGGTGTGCCGTCGGCCGCGACCAGGGCGGCGGCCGCGTTCAGCAGGACGATGTCGCGGACCGGCCCCCGCTCGCCCGCCAGGACCGCCCGTGCCACCGCCGCGTTGTGCGCCGCGTCGCCGCCGGCCAGGTCCGATGGGCGGGCTCGTGGGATCGACAGGTCCGCCGGGTCGAAGCGGGTCCGGGTGACCGTGCCCTTGCGGACGAGCCAGATGGCCGAGGGGCCGGAGGTGGTCAGCTCGTCGAGGCCGTCGTCGCCGCGGAAGACGAGCGAGGAGCCGCCGCGCTCCGCGAGGACGCCCGCGATGACCGGCGCCAGGTCCGGGTGGAAGACGCCGACCGCCTGGGCGGCCGGCAGGGCGGGGTTGGTGAGGGGGCCGAGGAAGTTGAAGACCGTGGGCACCCCCAGCTCCCGCCGCGCCCCCGAGGTGCGTCTCAGCGCCGGATGGAAGGTGGGCGCGAAGCAGAACGTGATGCCGACCTCCTCCACGACCCGTGCGACGCCGGCCGGTGACAGGTCGATGACCACGCCGAGCTCCTCCAGCAGGTCGGCGGCTCCGGTGGTCGAGGAGGCGGCCCGGCCGCCGTGCTTGACGACCTTGGCCCCGGCCGCCGCCGCCACGATGGCCGCCATGGTCGAGACGTTGACCGTGTTGGCCCGGTCGCCGCCGGTGCCGACCAGGTCGACCGGGTCGCCGGGGATCCTGATGGCCGCCGATCTGGCGAGCATGCCGTCGGCCAGGCCCGACACCTCCGCCACGGTCTCGCCCTTGGCGCGCATGGCGATGGCGAACGCGGCGATCTGGGCGTCCGTGGCGGCGCCGGACATGATCTGGTCCATGGCCCAGGCGGCCTGGCCCGAGGTGAGCGAGGTGCCATCGAGGAGGGTGCTGAGCAGCGCTGGCCAGGTTGTCACTGGACGCCCTTTCGTCTGAGGTGCTCGACAAGGGGGTCCTGACATGACGACGGCCGCCTCGTCGAGGCGGCCGGGGTGCGTATGCGCTAGGAGGACCGCCTAGAAGGCGGGCCACCAGGAGTACGAATACGCGTGCATGGGAGAAACCGTACCAGGCACGCGGGTGCCATGGCCGCCGGGACACACCACATAAGGGGTCGGCGATCTATGTCGTGAACACCCATGCCGCCCCCGGCCCGCGAGCGCTTAGGCTCGGAGACATGGCGAACGAGCTGACGGGGCGGACGGCGCTGGTCACGGGGGGCGGAGCCGGCATCGGGGCCGCATGCGCGAGACGGCTGGCCGCCGGCGGGGCGAAGGTGCTGGTCGTCGACCGGAGCGCGGAGTCGGCGGAGAAGGTGGCCGCCGAGGTCGGCGGGGTGCCGGTGGTGGCCGACCTGAGCGATCCGGAGTTCGTCGGCGTGCTGCCGGACGGGCCCGTCGACATCGTGGTCAACAACGCGGGGTTCCAGCACATGGCGCCGATCGAGGAGTTCCCGCCCGAGGTGCTCGCCTCGATGCTGCGGGTCATGGTCGAGGCGCCGTTCCGGATCGCGCGGCACGTGCTGCCAGGCATGTACGCGCGGAGCTGGGGGCGGTTCGTCAACATCTCCTCGGTGCACGGGTTGCGGGCTTCGCCGTACAAGTCGGCGTACACGGCGGCCAAGCATGGGCTGGAGGGGTTCTCCAAGGCCCTCGCGCTCGAAGGGGCGCCCCATGGGGTGACCTCCACCTGCGTGTGTCCCGCCTACGTACGGACCGGGCTGGTCGAGGGCCAGATCGCCGACCAGGCGAAGATGCACGGCATCGACCCGGGCGAGGTCGTCGAGGACATCATGCTGCAGCCCGCCGCGATCAAGCGGTTGATCGAGCCCGACGAGGTGGCCGAACTGGTCGCCTACCTGTGCGGCCCGGCCGGATCGTTCATCACCGGGGTCTCCTTGCCCCTCGACGGCGGCTGGACAGCCCGCTAGTGAGCAGGCGCTTCCTTGAACTGCTGGCCAGGGAGGCGTCGGCGGTCGAGTTCGAGGGGCCGATCATCCAGGCCAGGGCCGCCGGTGCTGACGCGGCCACGGTCGAGGAGCTGGAGCTGGCCAAGGTCGACGCCCTCAAGGTGCGCGCCCTCCTCAAACGCCGGGCCAGGCGGGAAGCCGAACTGTCGGCCCTCTACGACACCGCCAACGACCTGGCCGCGCTGCGCGACCTCGACGCGGTGCTGGAGGCGATCGTGCACCGGGCCAGGCAGCTGCTCGCGACCGACACCGCCTACCTCACGCTGCACGATCCGGCCCGCGGCGACACCTACATGCAGGTGACCGACGGCTCGATCTCGGCGAAGTTCCGGGCGCTCAGGCTGGCGATGGGGGCGGGGCTCGGCGGGCTGGTGGCGCAGAGCGCCACGCCGTACGCGACCGCCGACTATTTCGACGACGCCCGCTTCCACCACAAGAACCACATCGACGAGGCCGTCACCGAGGAGGGCCTGGTCGCGATCCTCGGTGTGCCGCTGCGGCTGGGACAGCGGGTGATCGGCGTGCTGTTCGCGGCCAACCGCAGCCGCCGGCCGTTCCTCCAGGAAGAGGTGTCGCTGCTGGCGAGCCTGGCGGCGCACGCGGCCGTCGCGATCGACAACGCCAGGCTGCTGCAGGAGACCAGGAACGCCCTCGAAGAGCTGTCCACCGCGCACCGCACCGTCAGGGAGCACGGCCAGGCCGTCGAGCGGGCCGCGCTGGCCCACGACCGGATGACCTCGCTGGTGCTGCGCGGCGGCGGCATCGAGGACGTGGCCGCCGTGGTGACGGACGTGCTCGGCGGTTCACTGGCCGTGCTCGACGACCTGGGCCGGCCGATCACCGGAGACGTCGGTGAGCTGGACGCGGGCGTGTTCGAGGCCGCGCAGGCGTCCAGGGCGCTGGGCCGTACCGTGCGCAGGGCGGATCTGCTGATCGCGTCGGTGGACGTCGGCGGTGAGCCGCTCTGCACGCTGATCCTGCGCAGTGACGACGCCGACGAGCGCATCCTGGAGCGGGCGGCGCTGGTCTGCGCGCTGCTGCTGCTGTTCCGCAGGAGCGTCGCCGAGGCGGAGGGCCGGGTGCGGGGCGAGCTGCTCGACGACCTGATCTCCAGGCCCGGCTCCCCCGGCCTGGCCGACCGGGCCCGCCGGCTGGGCGTGGACCTGACCGCGCCGCACGTCGTGGTCGTGGTCCGGCATGACGGGCAGCGCGAGCGGGCTGCGTTCTGGGCGTCGTCGCAGGCTGCCGTACGCCATGGGCTGGCGGCGGGGCGGGCCGATGAGGTCGTGCTGCTGCTTCCCGGCGGCGACGCGGGCGCCATCGCGCAGCGCGTCGCGGCCGAGCTGAGCACGTCGCTGCACACGCCCGCCACGGCCGGAGCCTCGCGCAAGAGCGATGTGGCCGCGGCCTACCAGGAGGCCAGGCGCTGCGCGGAGGCGCTCATCGCGCTGGGCCGGGCGGGTGACGGCGCGAGCGCGAGCGAGCTGGGCTTCGTCGGCCTGCTGGTCGGCGACGGCCGCGACGTGCGCGGCTTCGTCGGCTCGGTGCTCGGCCCGGTGGTCGAGTACGACGCCCGCCGGGGCACCGTCCTGGCCGACACGCTCGCCGCCTACTTCGGCTCGGGCGGCTCGCCCTCCCGTACGGCCGAGGCCATGCACATCCACGTCAACACCGTCACCCAACGGCTCGACCGCGTCGGCAAGCTCCTGGGCGACGGCTGGCTGGAGCCGGAGCGGGCGCTGGAGATCCAGCTCGCCCTCCGCCTGCACCGGCTCGGCCACACATCAGCGCCACAGACTGTGGGTTGCGACGCCATATGAGTGACGCCGGTCACTCCCTAGCGTGACGGCATGGCCACTTCCATCAAGAAGATCGTCGCCGCGAGCCTGATCGGCACCACCATCGAGTGGTACGACTTCTTCCTGTACGGCTCGGCAGCCGCCCTCGTCTTCAACAAGCTCTTCTTCCCCACCGCCGACCCCCTGACCGGGACGCTCCTGGCGTTCCTCACCTACGCCGTCGGGTTCGTCGCCCGCCCGCTCGGCGGCCTGATCTTCGGCCACTTCGGCGACCGGCTCGGCCGCAAGCGGCTGCTGGTGGTCAGCCTGCTGCTGATGGGCGCCGCCACGTTCCTGATCGGCTGCCTGCCGACGTACGCGGGCGTGGGCGCCGCCGCGCCGCTGCTGCTGACCCTGCTCCGGCTGGTGCAGGGCTTCGCGCTGGGCGGCGAGTGGGGCGGCGCGGTGCTGATCGTCTCCGAGCACGGCGACGCGGCGCGGCGCGGCTTCTGGGCCTCCTGGCCGCAGGCCGGCGCGCCGGGCGGCAACCTGCTGGCCACCGGCGTGCTGGCGGTGCTGGCCGCCGCGCAGTCGGACGAGGCGTTCCTGGCGTGGGGCTGGCGGGTGCCGTTCCTGCTGTCGGGCGTGCTGGTGCTGATCGGCCTGTGGATCCGGCTGTCGATCACCGAGTCGCCGGTGTTCCAGCAGGCCGAGCCGGAGGAGACCGCGCCGATCATCGGGGTGCTGCGCCACCACTGGCGTGACGTCGTCGTCGCGATCGGCGCGCGGCTGGCCGAGAACATCTCGTTCTACCTGCTCACGGTCTTCGTCATCACCTACGCGAAGGCGAACAAGATCGAGAACACCACCGTGCTCAACGCCGTGCTGATCGCCTCGGCCATCCACTTCGTCACGATCCCGATGTGGGGCGCGCTGTCGGACCGGATCGGCCGCCGCCCGATGTACCTGGCCGGGGCCGCCGGCATCGGGCTGTGGATCTTCGCGTTCTTCCCGCTCGTCGGCACCGGCAACTTCCTGGCGATCACGCTGGCCATCACCGTGGGCCTGCTCTTCCACGGCATGATGTATGGCCCGCAGGCGGCTTTCTTCGCCGAACTGTTCGGCACCAGGATGCGCTACACCGGGGTGTCGATCGGCGCCCAGCTGTCGGCCATCGTGGCCGGGGCGCTGGCCCCGATCATCGCGGTCGCGCTGCTGAAGAGCTACGGCAGCGGCCTGCCGATCTCCGTCTACCTCGGCCTGGCGGCCGTCCTCACCCTGGTCGCCGTCTATGCCGCCAGGGAGACCCAGGGCCGCGACCTGGCGGAGAAGGTGAACGCGTGAAGGTCACCACGCCCCGGCTCACCCAGCACGTCCTGACCGTGGCGGGCCGGGACAGCGGCGAGCCCGTGCTGTTCGTGCACGGCAACGTCTCCTCCGGCGCGTTCTGGCGGGACACCATGGCCGCGCTGCCCGAGGCGTACCGGCCGCTCGCGGTGGATCTGCGCGGGTTCGGCGAGACCGACCCCGAGCCGGTGGACGCCACGCGGGGCCTGCGCGACTACTCCGACGACCTGAGCGAGCTGATCGACCGGCTGGGCCTGGAGCGGGTCCACCTGGTCGGCTGGAGCATGGGCGGCGGCATCGTCCTGCGGCTGCTGCGCGACCGTCCCGGCCTGGTCAGGAGCGTCACGCTGGTCAACCCCGTCTCGCCGTACGGCTACGGCGGCACGGAGGGCGCGGACGGCCGCCTCACCCACGCCGACGGCACGGGAGCGGGCGCCGGAGCCGCCAACCCCGACTTCGTGTCCCGCCTCAAGGCGGGCGACATGTCGGACGAATCCCCCACGTCCCCTCGCTCGGTGTTCCGGAGCACGTACGTGAAGCACCCGGTCCCCGACGAGGACTTCTACGTCCGCGCCATGCTCACCACCCGCGTCGGCGAGGCCCACTACCCGGGTGACCCCGTCGGCTCGGCGCAGTGGCCGGGCGTGGCGCCGGGCAAGCACGGCGTGCTCAACGCCCTGGCCCCCACCCATTTCCGGCTCGACGACCTGCACGAGATCGACCCCAAGCCGCCCATCCTGTGGATCAGGGGCGCCGACGACGTGATCGTCTCCGACGCCTCGCTGTTCGACCTGGCCCACCTCGGCCGGTTGGGCGTGGTGCCCGGCTCACCCGGCACCACCGCGCAACCCATGGTGACCCAGACCAGGGCCGTGCTCGACCGCTACGGCCGCTACCGGGAGGCCGTGCTGACGGAGTGCGGCCACAGCCCGCACCTGGAGCGTCCCGCCGACTTCCAGCGCCTGCTGGCCGACCATCTCGCGGAGTCCTGATGTTAGTCGCGTTAACCCTGGTGGCCGGCCTGCTGACACCCGCCCAAGGCGGGATCACCGTGCCGGGCGCCGAGCACACGATCAGCGCCCGGCTCGACGACCTGACCACGGCGGGCACCGTCGGGACGGGCCACACCGACCCGGCCGACTGGGCCGGGCTGCACTCGGCGGCCATCGTCAACCCCACCGGCGTCCCCGGCGTCCAGATCGACGGCTACTTCCCCGACACCTCGGCCACCAACACCAACCACGGCTGGAACCACGACTCCCAGTTCGTCATCAGACTCCCCGAGAAGTGGAACGGCGGCCTGGTCGTCACCGGCACCCCGGGCAACAGGGAGCAGTACGCCAACGACTTCACGATCTCCGACTGGGTCCTGTCGAAGGGCTACGCGTTCGCCGCCACGGACAAGGGCAACACCGGCCTGGAGTTCTACGCCGACGGCCACCGCCCCGGAGACGCGATCGCCGAGTGGAACGAGCGTGTCACCCAGCTCACGGTCGCCGCCAAGGCCGTCGTCAGGCAGCGGTATGGCCGCCAGCCCCGGCGCACGTTCATGGCCGGCATCTCCAACGGCGGCTACCTCGTCCGCTGGCAGCTGGAGAACCGCGGTTGGCTCTACGACGGCGGCGTCGACTGGGAAGGCACACTCTGGCGGGTCAAGGGCGACAACCTGCTCAATTTCCTGCCCCATGCGCTGAAGGGGTCTCCGGAGCAGGCCGGCTTCGCCGCGGGTTCGGAGTTCCTGTGGCCTTTCCACCGCCAGTACTACTGGGAGCTCACCCAGCGGCTCTACCAGAAGGAGCTCGACCCCTCCTACGAGGGCGCCCCGGCGGACTACGACTACGACGCGCGCAAGCCGTACGCGGCCGTCGCCAAGATCGCGCTGACCGGTCGGATCACCAAGCCGCTCATCACCATCCACGGCACACTCGACTCGCTGCTGCCGATCTCGCGTGACTCCGACGTCTACGCCAAGATGGTCGGCCCGCACCGGCCGTTCCGCTATCACCGGGTCGAGGGCGGCAATCACCTCGACAGCCTGGTGGACGTCTACCCCGGCAAGCTGAAGCCGATGCTGCCGGTCTTCAGAGACTCCTTCACCGAGCTGGAGGACTGGGTCAGTCCCTGAGGTAGCGATGCCTGCCCGCGCGCGCCAGCCGGACGATGTGCCGCGCGCCGGGCAGGCGGCGGCCGATCCGGTGCAGCAGCGTGTCCGTGCCCATCGCCGAGCGCCGCTCGGGGTCCACGGCGGCCGACGGCCGCACCTCGATCCTGCCCCTGCGCACCTCCAGCCCGAACCGCAGGCCGATCTCGTCGTCGTCGGTACGCAGCGACGAGAGCCAGGCCCCGGGACCGAGGCTGTCCTTTCCCGGCATCATCCGCTTGACCGGCACCTTGGCCACCAACTGGCCGGCGATCTTGCCCGGCACCCCCGGCTCGACCAGCGCGGGCGCGCTCACCTCGCGTGGCCGCCGCGCGGTGTTGCGCAGCACCAGCTCCAGCGCGGGACCGCCGCTCGGCGGCACGTACGGCACGGGCAGCACGACGTACAGGTGCCCCTCCTGCCGCCGGATGATCACGCCGGGCGACACCAGCGCGATCGACTCCGAGAACGAGCGCGGCTCGACGGCCAGCCCGAGCTCGCCCGCGTCGCTCCAGCAGGGCACCACCAGGCGCATCCTGGGCCGCTGGGCGAGCACGCCGAGGCAGTTCAGCGGGCCGTCCGGACGGCGGACCCGGCTCCTGGCCTGGTGCGCGCCGCCGAACATGCGGACGTGCACCTCCCACTGGCCGGCCTTGAGCGGCTCGCCGTGCGCCGCCGCCGTCACGTCGACCCTGGCCTCGCCGACGATCCGTACGCGGACATGACGGCGCCCGTCCTGGACCTGTTCGACCTGGTAGGCGACCGGCAGGTAGTGGATGACGCTCGTCTCGCTGTGCCGTACGTACACCTCGATGCGGGCCCGCTCGATGGCGGCGGTGACGTCCAGGACGCTGTCGGGCAGCAGCCTGGTGTCGACCGATCGGGGTGGCTGCCAGAGCAGCCGGTCACCGTCCGTACGGAACCTGGTGGGCCACCCGTCACCGCCCAGGACCTCCACGGACAGGCCGAGCACCAGCACCTGCGCGTCCCAGCGGACTTCGCTCAGGTCCGCCCGCAGCCCGGCCCGCCCGGAGGAGTTGGCCAGGACGATGAGCTGGTCCAGCCGCCCGGTGCGGACGAAGGTGGCCACGGCCCGCAGCTGGACCGGCAGGTAGCGGTCGAGGCGCTCGGGGAAGCTGTCGAGCACGAGCTGCCTGATCAACCTGAAGTGCATGCCCCGGTCCACGGACGAGGCGACGAACCGGCTGCTCAGCAACGGCTTGAGCACGGTGGTGCGGAGCCAGTGGCCGTACATGCGGTCGCGCTGGCGCCCGTCGCTCACGTAGGCGTCGATGTCGGCGAGCAGGATCCGCAGCTCGGCCACGGTGGTGCGCGGGTCCTCCACGACCTCCTCGCGCTCGCCGACGTGGCAGCAGATCTGATCGGCCAGCACGGCGACGATCTTGGCCTGCAGGTAGGCCCGTACGGCGAACGCCTGCTCGGCCACCTGCCCGCCGGGCACGGCGAAGCCCAGCTCGTGCTCCTCCAGGAAGGCGCGGCGGTAGAGCTTGTGCGGGGTGAGCAGGCTGAGCAGCCGGTCGCGCAGGAGATCGGCGCGCCCCCGGCTGCGCACGAACGCGGTCACCGGCGGCCCCACGTCCCGCACCAGGCGGCCGACCAGCACGTCGGCGTCGGTCTCCACGGCCCGGTCGTGCATGCTCAGCAGGGTGCCGCGCTCCAGCCGGTCGCCCTGGTCCATCAGGTAGATGTAGTCGCCCTTGGCGGCGGCCATGCCGACGTTGCGTCCCCGCATCGGTGAGCCGGTGTGGGGCAGGTGCAGCACCCGGACGTTCCTGCGAACTGCGGCGACCGTGTCGAGCCGCTCCGCGATCCCGTCCATGGAACCGTCGTCCACGAAGATCACTTCATAGTCGTCCGCGGGCATGCTCTGCTCCAGGACGGAGCGGATGCACGCGTCGGCGCGGCTTCCCGGGTTGTGGACATTAACGATCACACTGACCTTCACACCCATGTGGTCAGCGTGCGCCGACCTATCTCATGGGGCGCGACGGCTTGCCGATTGCAGAAGAAAAGATGGCTCGTTAATACCATCCACTGGCCTGCGAGTGCCCCCAGGCGCCGCAGGGCGTGCCGTAGCGGCCCTTGATGTAGCCGAGACCCCACTTGATCTGCGTGGCCGCGTTGGTCTGCCAGTCGCCGCCCGCGCTGGCCATCTTGCTGCCGGGCAGGGACTGCGGGATGCCGTAGGCGCCGGAGTAGCGGTTCATGGCCCGCTCGTTCCAGCCGCTCTCCTTCTGCCAGAGCCGCTCCAGGCAGCCCCACTGGTCGGCGCCGAAGCCCGCCCCGGACAGCATCTGCTTGGCGACGGCCTTGTTGCTGCCCGGCGAGGGGTTGCTGCCCGGCGGGAAGTCGGCGGGCGGGAACCCGTCACCGCCCGGTGACTTCTTCTTGACCACGATCCAGTCGAGGTCGTCGGTCTTGCCGCCCTCGCGGCTCTCCTTGAGCTTGCGCGCCTGGTAGGCCTTGACCCCCGCCTCTTTGAGCGCGTCGCTCTCGGGGTCGGGCGCGTAGAGGTCGCCGCTGGCGATCCGGCCGAAGTCCTCCGCCGAGATCGGCGTGGGCGGCGTGTTGGCGTTCTGGATCGCTCGGTAGGCGACGAAGGCACCGCCGCCACAGACGACCACGACGGACAACCCGATGACCACCACGCGCTTCACTGTCCGCGAGGACGAACGGGCCGGTCGACGTGCCGAGCGGGGGGTTTCCGGCGCGGGGCGCTCACTCAACTGCGGACCAGGGCTCACGACCCATGAGCTTGCCCTGTCATGGGGGGTGGTCCGCAACCGAAACGGGATATCCGATTGGCGCCACATTTACTAACGGGCTGGTTGGCGCCCAGATTTACCAGCGGTGTGATTTTCATCACATCAGCCGGCCCGCCCTTCGGGCGCCCGTCACCGAAGGGAGGGCCGCTTCTAGCGTGCCTGGCGTTGTTTTGGGTCTTGTGCGCGCCATGTCACAGTTTCATGACAGAACGCAGATAGTCGCAGCTGGGAAGAATAATGTCCGCGTGGCTGGCATCCTCCTCGTCGAAGACGACCCCTCCGTCCGCACGGCTCTAGAGCTGGCGCTGACCAGGCAGGGGCACTCCGTCACGTCGTACGCGACCGGCGAGGAAGCCCTCGACCACGTCAGGTCCCGCCGCCCCGAGATCGCGATCCTCGACGTCATGCTGCCCGGCATGGACGGGGTCGAGGTGTGCCGGCGCATCCGCCGGCTCGACCAGCTCCCGGTCATCCTGCTCACCGCGCGCGGCGACGACCTGGACGTGGTGGTCGGGCTGGAGGCCGGCGCCGACGACTACGTGGTCAAACCGGTCGAACCCCGGGTCCTGGACGCCCGCATCCGCGCCATCCTGCGCCGGGCCGAGTCCGCCGCCTCCGACCGGATCTCCTTCGGCGACCTCATGATCGACCGGGGCGCGCTGAAGGTCACGCTGGCCAGCAAGGAGATCCACCTGACGCCGACCGAGCTGCGGCTGCTGCTGGAGCTCGTACGGCATCCCGGCCAGGTGCTCAACCGGCGTTACCTGCTGCGGGCCGTCTGGGACCACACGCACGTGGCCGACTCGCGCCTGGTCGACGCCTGCGTGCAGCGGGTACGCGCGAAGATCGAGCCGAGACCGGCGGAGCCGGTGTTCATCCACACCGTGCGCGGGTTCGGTTACCGGTTCAGCCCTCCGTGATCCCGCTGCCCACCGGGCTGCGCGCACGCCTGGTCATCACGTTCACGCTGGTCGCCGTCACCGCCTCCTTCCTCGTCGCCACCATCGGCTTCGAGCTGGCCAAGTCGGCGCTCATCAAACGGGCCGAGGACACCTCCGTCGACCTGGTGACCAGAGAGCTGGGCCGCATCACCTTCCCGGTCGGCACGCTCCGGCAGGGCGAGGCCCCGCCCACCACCAAGAACCTGGAGAACGTCGCCCAGTCCCTCAACGGTCCCGGCCGCAGCGTCGTCGTCGAGTACAAGAACCTGGCCTACGCCGAAGGCCCGCTGAACATGAACGACGTGCCCAACGAGCTGTACGGCCGCGCCAAGCGGAACGTCGTCACCCAGCGCACCCTCATCCACGACGAGCTGTGGCTCATCGTCGGCGCCGAGGTCTACCGCAGCACCGACGCCGGACCCGAGGCCACCGGCCTGCGGGCCTTCGTGTTCTTCCCGCTACGCGACGACGAGCGCCAGCTGTCCACGCTCAGGGGCAAGCTCACCCAGGGCGGCGCGGTCATCCTGCTGATCGCCCTGGTCGTGGCCTTACTGTCGGCCAGGCAGGTGCTGCTGCCCGTCAGGCGGCTCAGCGCCGCCGCGCAGGCGCTCGGCCAGGGCCGCCTGGACACGCGCCTGCCCGTCCACGGTCAGGACGAGCTGGCCGAGCTCACCTCCAGGTTCAACGACGCGGCGGCGGCGCTGGAACTCAGCGTGTCGGAGCTGCGCTCGCTGGAGGCGCTGTCGCGCCGCTTCGTCGCCGACGTCTCGCACGAGCTGCGCACCCCGCTCACCGCGATGACCGCCGTGGCCGACATGCTCTCCGAGGAGGCCGAGCGCCTGCCCAGCGAGCCCGCGGAGGCGGTACGCCTGGTGCTGCGGGAGATCGAGCGGCTGCGCGGCCTGGTCGAGCACCTCATCGAGATCAGCCGCTTCGACGCGGGCACGGCGACGCTCAACCTGGAGCCGGTCAACGTGTGCGACGCCATCCATGACTGCCTGGAGGTACGCGGCTGGAGCGAGCAGGTGGAGGTGCACACCTCCCGCATCCTGACGGTCAACCTCGACCCGAGGAGGTTCGACGTCATCGTGGCCAACCTCGTCGGCAACGCGCTCAAGCACGGACTGCCGCCGGTGGTGGTCAACGCCAGGGCCACCAAGAACGGGCTGGAGGTCAAGGTACGCGACCACGGTAAGGGCATCCCGATCGAGGCGATGCCCCATGTGTTCGACCGCTTCTTCAAGGCCGGCGCGGGCCGGGCGCGTAGCCAGGGCAGCGGTCTCGGCCTGGCCATCGCGCGGGCCAACGTGCACCTGCACGGCGGCACCATCTCGGTGCGCCGGCAGGAGCCGGGCACGCTCTTCACGGTCTGGCTGCCCCATGGCTGAGCGTCGCGTGGGTGGGCGTCGCGTGGGTGGGCGTCGCGTAGATGGGCGCCGCGCCCTCGTAGCCGCGCTCCTCGCTCTCTTCGCGGTGGCCGCCTGCGGCATCTCCCCCACGGACGTCGAGGAACGGGCCGCGCCGCCGGTCATCGAGGTGCCGCCGCCTTCGAAGACCATCTACCTGCTCAAGAACGGCAAGCTGACGCTGGAGCCCGCCGACGTCGACTCCGACACGGTCAGCAGCCTGCTCACCGCCCTGTTCGACGCCTCCGGGATGCCGCTCGGCGACCGGGACACCGCCCTGCGCGGCTTCACCTTCGAGCGCATCGAGGACTCGCTGAACCCCATCCAGCGCGACGAGGTCCAGCTGCCGCGCACCTCGACGCTGACCGTCTTCGTCAGGGGCGAGGGCACGCTCAGCAGGCTGGCCAAGGCCCAGATCGTCTGTACGGCCCAGCAGGACGCCGCGTTCGAGCAGGTCAAGATCATCCACCAGTACCCGGACGACCGCCCCTCCAAGACGGAGGGACGGTTCATCTGCGGCGACCTGAAGTGACCTACAGCTTTCAGCGACCTACAGCGTGATGTCCTCCAGCATCTCGGTCACCAGTGCGGCGATCGGCGAGCGCTCCGACCTGGTCAGCGTGACGTGCGCGAACAGCGGGTGGCCCTTCAGCTTCTCCACCACCGCCACGACGCCGTCGTGCCGGCCGACCCGCAGGTTGTCACGCTGGGCGATGTCGTGGGTGAGCACCACCCGGGAGTTGGCGCCGATCCTGCTCAGCACGGTCAGCAGCACCCCGCGCTCCAGCGACTGCGCCTCGTCCACGATCACGAACGCGTCGTGCAGCGACCGGCCGCGGATGTGCGTGAGCGGGAGCACCTCCAGCATGCCGCGGTCGAGCACCTCCTCGATCACCTCGGGAGAGCTGACCGCGCCCAGGGTGTCGAAGACCGCCTGGGCCCATGGGCCCATCTTCTCGCCCTCGGAGCCGGGCAGGTAGCCGAGCTCCTGGCCGCCGACGGCGTACAGGGGGCGGAAGACGACGACCTTGCGGTGCTGGCGGCGCTCCAGCACGGCCTCCAGGCCCGCGCACAGTGCCAGCGCCGACTTGCCGGTGCCCGCGCGCCCGCCCAGCGAGACGATCCCGATCTCCGGGTCCATCAGCAGGTCGAGCGCGATGCGCTGCTCCGCGGAGCGGCCGTGCAGGCCGAACACCTCCCGGTCGCCGCGCACCAGCCGCACCGACTTGTCCGGCAGCACGCGGCCGAGGGCCGAGCCCTTGGCCGACAGCATCCGGAGGCCCGTGTGCGTCGGCAGGTCTCTGGCCTCCTCCAGATCGGCCGTGCCGTGCTCGAAGAGAGTCCCCACATCTTCCGTGGTCACCTGGACCTCGGCCATCCCGGTCCAGCCCGACTCGACCACCAGCTCGGCGCGGTATTCCTCCGCGGACAAGCCGATCGAGGCGGCCTTGACCCTCATGGGCAGGTCCTTGGAGACCAGCACGACATCGCAGCCCTCGGCGGCGAGCGAGCGCGCCACGGTCAGGATGCGGGTGTCATTGTCGCCAAGGCGGAACCCGACGGGCAGGATGGATGGATCACTGTGGTTGAGCTCAACCCTGATCGTGCCGTCTCCCGTGGGCATCGGCTCGTCCAGCCGGCCGTACTGAACTCGTAGATCGTCGAGGTAGCGCAAAGCTTTCCTCGCGAAATAGCCGAGTTCGGGGTGGTGTCGCTTGCCCTCCAGTTCGGTGATGACCACGATCGGGAGGACCACGTCGTGCTCAGCGAACCGGGTCATGGCCGCCGGGTCCGCTAGCAGGACCGAGGTGTCCAGCACGTACGTGCGCTTGGCCAGGTTGGTCGAAGGGTTGCTCGAGGACACTGCCACACGTTCTCCCCCGGGCGCCCATCGAAACGGGCACCCTGCAGACGAGGTGGGAACCGGACCGGACCCGCGTCCCCGACCAAGACCTGTCGGCGGCGCCGGATTCCGGCCCCCCGCGGCAGGTGTTGGTGCAAAGGCGGGCCCTCTCCGGAGTGTCCGGCCTGTGACCGGACACTTATCACGTTACGTCCTGGATACCCAGTTGTCCCGTCAGGAACCGTAACGTCGGTGTCTCGCGGCGTAGTCGCGCAGCGCCCGCAGGAAGTCCACCCTGCGGAAGTCGGGCCAGTATGCCTCGTGGAAGTAGAACTCTGAGTGAGCGCTCTGCCACAGCATGAAGCCCGACAGGCGTTGCTCGCCTGAGGTCCGGATGAGAAGATCCGGGTCGGGTTGGCCGCGAGTGTAGAGATGCTCCGCGATGTGCTCGACATCGAGTACCTCGACGAGGTCCTCGATGCTGGCACCCTTGCTGGCGTGCTCCTGGAGGAGTGAGCGCACCGCATCGGCAATCTCACGCCTTCCTCCATACCCAACTGCAACGTTCACAATCAGGCCGGGACGGTGCGATGTGACTTCTTTTGCGTTTTTAAGGACATTCGCCGTCCGGTCGGGGAGCAGATCCAGCGCGCCGACCGGGCTGATCCGCCAGCCCGCCTCCACCAGCTCCCGCGTCACGTCCTCGATGATGCGCAGGAGCGGCTCCAGCTCCTCGCTCGGCCGGTTGAGGTTGTCGTTGGACAGCATCCAGATGGTGACCACCTCGACGCCGGTCTCGCGGCACCAGGTGACCAGCTCGGCTATCTTGTCGGCACCCTTGCGGTGACCACTCGCGACATCACGCATGCCCATGGCCCGCGCCCAGCGCCGGTTGCCGTCGATGATGACCCCCACGTGCCGGGGGACGCTGTCCTTCGACAGCTTGGTCTCCAGCCGGTGCTCGTACAG
The DNA here is from genome assembly GCF_050942315.1 of Nonomuraea sp. CA-143628. Taxonomy (NCBI): domain Bacteria; kingdom Bacillati; phylum Actinomycetota; class Actinomycetes; order Streptosporangiales; family Streptosporangiaceae; genus Nonomuraea; species Nonomuraea sp. CA-143628. Next base: position 1,758,293 of record NZ_CP192072.1, on the reverse strand, counting down.
CCGGTAGACCAGATCGCGCAGGCCCACGGAGTCCTCCCCATCGGTGCCGTGCCTATGGTCGAATGACCCAACAGGCAATTATCACCGCGTTTCACCCCAGCCTGCCCCCTCAACCGGAATCCCGGCCGCCCAGGCAGTCTTCCGCCTCGTCGACCAGACCGCGTACGAACGTGGCCAACTCGGACGATGTCAGGACCGCCCGCATCCCCACGCCGCTGGAGCCCCAGGCTTCGACGTAGGCCCTGCGGGTCACCCGCCACTCGCCCTGGGCGGGTAGCCAGATGGGGATGGTCCTGAGCTGGCAGCGTAGCTCCCCGCCGTTCACCGCGCCGGACCTCGCGCGATATCGGAACGAGAACAGCTCGCTCCCGCCTTCGTCGCCGGGGAACCTGTCATCAGGATCCGGCCATTTGCCCGCTTCGCCCTGCTCCTGCTCCTCGCGTGCCCGGCTGACGCCGCGCGCCAGCCGTTCCAGCAACCAGCCGCACCGCTCGCCGACGATCCCGTACGGCGCGCCGTCGCGGCGGAGTTCGAGGGTGATCTCGTACGGCGTGCCGACGCTGTCCGTGCACGCCACGGGCGTGACGGTCAGGTATGAGCCGTCAACACAGCGGAGTCCTCCCATGTCAAGAGGGTATCCCCCGTCAAACCACGGCAAACCCGTAGAAATACCCAGCTGTACCACCGAATACCTGGTCGCGATCGGTGCCGCCGAGAAGGGCCGTGGCCACCTCCCAGACCGTCCGGTAGTCGGCCGCCAGCAGGGCCACAGGCCAGTCGCTGCCGTACATCAGCCGCCCGGGTCCGAACGCCTCCACCGCGTGCTCCACGTACGGCCTGAGGTCCTCCACGGTCCACTCCTGGTGGTCCGCCTCGGTGACCAGTCCCGAGACCTTGGCGTACACGTTGGGGCACGCGGCGGCCCGGGTGAGCTGCGCTGCCCACGGCTCCCACTCGTGGTCCTTGATCCGCGGCTTGGACAGGTGGTCGATGACGATCTTCAGGTTCGGATGCCGCTCGGCGAGGGTGACCACGTGGTCGAGGTGGCGGGGCAGCAGCGACGGCACGTCGAGGGTCAGACCGGCATCGGCCAGCAGTCCCAGTGACTCCAGGACACGCTCCTGGACCACCCAGTCGGGGTCGGGCTCGTCGTGGATGAGGTGGCGGACACCGGCAAACTTCGGATGTCTCCCGTAGCGGTCGATGGCCGCCGCGGCCTCCTCCGGGCGCTCCAGCGGCACCCAGCCGACGACCGCGGCGATGAAGTCGTGCGCCTCGGCCTGGGCCAGCATGGCGTCGGTGTCCTCATAGCAGTCGGCCGCCTGCACCAGGACCGTGGCTTCTATGCCGGTGGCGGCGAGCTCCGGCCGCAGGTCCTCGGGGGCGTAGGTGCGGTGCAGGGGGCCTAGGTCGGGGGTCAGCCAGGTGTACCAGCCGGTCTCGACATTCCAGAAATGCTGGTGCGCATCCACTATCACCCGGCAAACCTAGGATGTCTGGATATATCAGATCAAGAGGCACCAGCCACCCGGGCGCCCAGCCTGACGCGCGCGGCTGACCGCCTCGGCCGCCCTGACGGGCGACCACTCCACCCCGCCCCGCCCTGACGGGCGACCACTCCACCCCGCCCCGCCCTGACGCGCGACCGCGCCGCCCGTCGCGATGACGGCCGGCGCGGTCGGTGCCGGTTTGGTTCCGGTGGCTGCCGGTCGGTGCCGGTGGGTCAGCTCAGCCGGTCGAGGAGGGCGTTGTACTCCTCCCACAGCTCCTTGGGCAGGTGCGAGCCGAACTTGTCGAAGTGGGCCGGGATCAGCGCCGCCTCCTCCCGCCACACCTCGCGATCGACCGTGAGCAGCGTACGCAGGTCCTCTTCCGCCAGGTCGAGGCCCTCGACGTCGAGCGCGTCCGGCAGCAGGCCGATCGGGCTGGACACGGCCTCGGCCTCGCCATTGAGCCGGTCCACGATCCACTTGAGCACGCGGCTGTTCTCGCCGAAGCCGGGCCAGATGAACTTGCCGTCGGCGTTCTTGCGGAACCAGTTCACGTAGTAGATGCGCGGCAGCCTGGCGTTCTCGCGGCGGCCGATCTCCAGCCAGTGGGCGAAGTAGTCACCCATGTTGTAGCCGCAGAACGGCAGCATCGCGAACGGGTCGTGGCGCAGCTCACCGACCTTGCCCTCGGCGGCGGCGGTCTTCTCGGAGGCGACGTTGGCTCCGAGGAAGACGCCGTGCTCCCAGCTCAGCGACTCGGTGACCAGCGGCACCGCGGTGGCGCGGCGGCCGCCGAACAGGATCGCCGAGATGGGCACGCCCTTGGGGTCCTGCCATTCGGGGGCGATGGTCGGGCACTGCGCGGCGGGGGTGGTGAAGCGCGCGTTCGGATGGGCGGCGGGCTCGTCGGACTCCGGCGTCCAGGAGCGGCCCTTCCAGTCGGTCAGGTGTGCGGGCGGCTCGGCGGTGAGCCCCTCCCACCACACGTCCCCGTCGTCGGTCAGCGCGACGTTGGTGAAGATGCTGTTGCCCCAGAGCGTCTTGACCGCGTTGGCGTTGGTGACCTCGCCGGTGCCGGGCGCGACGCCGAAGAAGCCGGCCTCGGGGTTGATGGCGTGGAGGCGGCCGTCGTCGCCGAACCGCATCCAGGCGATGTCGTCACCGACCGTCTCGACCTTCCAGCCGGGGATCGTCGGCTGGAGCATGGCGAGGTTGGTCTTGCCGCAGGCGCTCGGGAACGCGGCCGCGATGTAGCGGGTCTCGCCCGAGGGCGGGGTCAGCTTGAGGATGAGCATGTGCTCGGCCAGCCAGCCCTCGTCGCGGGCCATGACGCTGGCGATGCGCAGGGCGTAGCACTTCTTGCCGAGCAGCGCGTTGCCGCCGTAGCCGGAGCCGTAGGACCAGATCTCGCGGCTCTCCGGGAAGTGGCTGATGTACTTGGTCGAGCTGCACGGCCACGGCACGTCGTCCTGGCCGTCGGCCAGCGGGGCGCCGACGGAGTGGACGGCCTTGACGAACTCGCCGCGCTCCTCGATCAGGCGCAGCGCCCGCTCCCCCATCCGGGTCATGACCCGCATGGAGACGGCCACGTACGGCGAGTCGGTGATCTCGACGCCGAGCTGGGAGATCTCCCCGCCCAGCGGGCCCATGCAGAACGGCACGACGTACATGGTCCGGCCGCGCATGCTGCCGGCGAACAGCTCGCCGAACGTCCGGCGCATCTCGGCGGGCGCGACCCAGTTGTTCGTCGGCCCGGCGTCCTCCTCGCGCTCGGAGCAGATGAACGTGCGGTCCTCGACCCGGGCCACGTCGGTCGGGTCGGACTTGGCGTAGAAACTGTTGGGCCGCTTGGCCAGGCGCGTGAACGTGCCCTGCTCGACGAGCAGGTTGGTCAGGCGCGTCCACTCCTCCTCCGAGCCATCGCACCACTCGATCCGGTCGGGCTGGGTCAATGCGGCGATCTGGTTCACCCAGGCGACCAATTCGGCATTGCTCGTCGGGGCGGGTACTTCCACGGAAACGGACACGGCGGCGGCTCCTCCACTCTTCAGGGCCCAAACATCATTCACGACGACGGCGCGAAAAAGCCAATTGGCATAGACCTATGCCCGGATCCGGCCGTCGCCGCAGGCTGCGGCCTCGATGATTGGGGGAGCCTACCCCGAAGAAGCGGTTTCAAAAGAAATCGACTCGCTCACCGTCCGGCGAATGAAGTTGGTCTAAACCAATTTCGCGAGAGGTTTAGTCCATTCGCCGGAGAGTTTCTCCTGCGTACTCTCAGGAATTGACGTCCGGCCCGGCGGAGCGAACTCGGTCGACGTGTTGCAGCGCGTCTCGCAGTTCGGACAGCCAGGTGTCGGTGTTCTTTCCGACCAGTCGTACGCACCAGGCCAGCGCGTCGCTGCGGCTGCGGGCCACGCCCGCGGCGACGAGCGTGTCGAGCACCTGGCGTTCCTGCTGTCGCAGGCGTGTCATGACGGGCACCGAAAGAGTGGTGAACATCACAGTGGTGTCGCCGCAGACGACCCCCCAGGACACCTTCTGCCGGAACCGCCGCTCGGCCTCCTTGGCGATCTCGATGCGGCGCTCGCGCGTCTCTTCCCTGAACCGTCCGATGAGCCCCTCGATCAGGGCCGCCTGCTCGGCGTCCGATCCCTCGGAGCTGGGCTCCGGCAGTGTGCCGAGCACCGCGATCTCCTCGCGGTCCCGGACGATCTCCGGCGCCTCGGTGAACCATTCCTCGGGCAACCGCCCGGTGAACCAGCCCTTGATCTGGGCCGCTGCTTCCTCACTTGCCATGTAATTAGAATTACACGGTTGCGGAGAAAAAGCACGCGTCGAAGGAGCGTCTCTTTCGCGATGAAGCCGTCAGCGAACGCGCGCCGCGATCGTCGGGCTGACCCTGACGATTCCGGCCAGGCCCCGGGTGCTCATCGGGGCGATCTTGACCACGTCGCCGGTGCGCGGGGCCACCACCATCTTGCCGTCGCCCCAGTAGATCGCCACGTGCGAGATGTAGCCGGGATTGGTCGGGTCCAGGCGCCAGAAGATCAGGTCACCCGGCTGGATCTGCGCGAGCGGCACCTGCGGCCCGGCCATCCATTGCTGGTGCGTCACGCGCGGCATGCGTACGCCCGCCTGCGCGAAGGCCCACTGGACCAGGCCCGAGCAGTCGAAGGTGTCGGGGCCTTCCGCGCCCCACACGTACGGCCTGCCCAGTTTGGTGGCGGCGGCCCTGAGCGCGACGGTGATCTGCTCGCCGCTCATGAACGAGCCGGCCGCCCAGGTGCGGACCTTGGCCTGCGCGGGGGGCAGCACCGGGTTGACCATGGCCGTCTGCGTGCCCTTGGGCAGCACCTTGAGCAGGGCCTTGCGCAGCTTGTCGGAGTTGGCCTTGGGCGCGCTCACGATCAGCGCGTTGTCGCGCGGCAGGCCGAGCGTACGTCCGACCTCCCGGGAGACGACGGCGTCGACCGCACCGAAGCCGGTCGTGGCGTAGGCCCCGATGCGCAGCGGCCCGGCGGGGCCGCGCACCCGGCTGTGCAGGCTGAGGCCCCCGTCGCTGCCGAGCACGAACGAGACCGCCACGTCGCCGGCCGCCACGTTGTTCCACAGCGCGTCGGAGGCCGCCGTGACCTTGGGTGTGTAGGCGCGGAAGGTCGAGGGATCGACCGCGAGCGTCTGCACCCGCTTGTCGTCGAGCATGATCGAGGCCGCGTCGGCGAGTTCGAGCGCGGTCACCCCGCGCAGCCGCGCCACCTTGCGCAGCAGTTCGTTGGTCAGCGGCTTACGGGTGACCACGAAGAGGTTGGGCTTGTGTAATTGGCCGAGCGGCTTCACCGGCTGCGCGGTCTTGCCGGCCTCGGCCGCCAGGGTCTGCTGGGGCGCGGGGCGGTGCTGCGGCCGTACGGCGGCCGCGGGCAGCTGCCCGACCGCCTGCCGCTGGCCCACCTGCGCGAGCAGCAGCAGGTCGGCGGTCAGCACCGCGACGAGCGACACCACGATGAACGGGACCAGTTTGTGGTGGTCACGCCGCTTCCTGGAGCGGACCAGGAAGCTGAGATCCTGCCGGATACCGGAGGAACGCGAAAAATCCGCCGGACCATCGTGGGCCCGGCGGGTCGTGTCTTCGGAAGTCAGTTGCCGATGTACGGAACGGCCTCGAGGATCTCGACGGTGTTCTGGCGACCGTTGGGCATGGAGTAGGTCGCCTTTTCGCCGATCTTCTTACCATTGATCGCCGCACCAAGGGGCGATTTCGGCGAGTACACGTCGATCGGGGCGCCGCTCTCCTCACGGGACGCCAGCAGGAAGGTCACCTCGTCGTCGTCACGGACGAACCGGATCGTCACGGTCATGCCGGGGCCGACGACCCCTTCGGTCTTCGGTGCCTCTCCCACCTGGGCGTTGTCGATGATCTGCCGGAGGTGGAAGATGCGGGCCTCCATCTTGCCCTGCTCATCCTTGGCCGCGTGATAGCCGCCGTTCTCCTTCAGGTCACCTTCCTCACGGGCGGCCTCGATCTTCTTGGCGATGTCGACGCGCCCTGGGCCCGAGAGGTATTCGTACTCCGCCTTGAGACGGTCGTACGCCTCCTGCGTCAGCCATGTGACGTTCTCATCGCGAGAGTCGGCCACGGGTTCTCCTTGCTTGCCTAGGGGGCCCTGAGATCACTTGAGGTTGCGTGCGGTTGAATTGCGAAAGGCTAACAACTCAACAGCTCGTACGCTTCCTCAAACGTCTCATTCTACGAGATTGCAGTACTGGATGTGGACGGACGTGGCCTGGGCACTCGTGTCCAGGCGCTCCTTGAGCTGCTTACTACCCCCACCAGCCGGAATTCTTACTTCCCTGCTGCCCACTTCTGCGTGGTTGACATCTGTGGCCCTGATACGGCATACGGCGACCCGGTCGGTCGGCTTGCTCACCTCGAAGGTGATCTCGGCCTCGTCGGGGCGATTGGCCTGGAACGACACCACCTGGGGGATGGCCCCGGTGTTGCCGCCGGTCATCGACCACATCACGTAGCCCCAGCCACCTGCGATGATGGCCACCAGCACGCCGATGACGACGTGCACGACGAAGCGGCCCCGGCGCTCAGGACGATCGGGGAAGTCGTCGGGTGTGCCGAGAACTGGACGGCTCTCGACATCTTCGGTGGCCATGGCGGAATCTCCCTGCACTCCCTCAGCGTTATCCGAGACAATTGTTCCCTGCGGGGGTCACGCCCTCGCGACCGCCCAGCTGAACCTAACCTCTCTGGGCAAGTGATCGGTCCAACTGAGGAGACATCGAGCCCGTGAGTGCACCGTTGAGGCTGATGGCCGTCCATGCCCACCCCGACGACGAGTCGAGCAAGGGCGCCGCCACGATGGCGCGCTACGTCCGTGAAGGCGTTGACGTGCTGGTCTGTACGCTCACGGGCGGTGAGCGAGGCTCTGTGCTCAACCCCAAGATGGACCGGCCGGAGATCGTCGACAACATCGGCGAGGTCCGCAAAGCGGAAATGGCCCGCGCGCGGGAGATTCTTGGAGTTCAGCAGGAGTTCATGGGCTTCGTCGACTCCGGCCTGCCGGAGAACGAGGATGAGGAGCTGCCCGAGGGCTGCTTCGCGGTGCAGAAGCTCGAAGACGCCTCCGCGCCCCTTGTCGCCGCCGTGCGCGCGTTCAGGCCGCACGTCATCGTCACGTACGACGACGACGGTGGCTACCCGCACCCCGACCACATCATGACCAACCGGGTCTCGGTGGAGGCGTTCGAGGCGGCCGGCGACCCCGACCGCTACCCGGGCACCGGCGACCCGTGGCAGCCGCTGAAGCTTTACTACCAAATGGGCTTCACCAAGGAGCGGTTCGAGGCGCTGCACGACGCGATGACCTCGCGCGGCATGGGCTCCCCCTACTCCGACTGGATCTCCCGCTGGGAGGACCGGCCCGCCAAGTGGCCGGTGACGACCCGGGTGCCCTGCGCCGACTACTTCGAGCTGCGCGACGAGGCGCTGCTCGCGCACGCCACCCAGGTCGACCCCGACGGCTTCTGGTTCGTCTGCCCGCGCGAGCTCCAGCAGGAGATCTGGCCGACCGAGGACTACCACCTGGCGCGCTCCCTGGTCGACACCGAGCTGCCGGAAGACGATCTGTTCGCCGGAATCCACGCCGACGAGGTCTCCGCCGCCTGCCACTGACCCGAATCCACGCCTCCCGCCTGCCACTGACCGGAGCATGACCCCCCGGTGGCAGACTGGAGGAGTGATAACTCTCGCAGCGGGTGATGTGAGTCCGGGCCTGCTCGGCTTCGTCGTCGTCGCCCTCATCGGGGTCGCCCTGTACATCCTGATCAAATCGATGAACAAGCAGATGTCGAAGATCCAGGTGCCCCGGGCGGCCGACATCGACGACAAGAAGGCCGAATAGATGCCGGTCGAAATAGTCGACAACGTGGCGAAGAGCCGGTTCGAGATTTTCGTGGACGGCAAGGTCGCCGGGTTCGCCGACTACCGCCTGCTGCCCACGAAGATCGTTTTCACGCACACCGAGGTGCTGCCCGAGCATGAGGGGCAGGGCCTGGCGGGCAAGCTGGTCGGGCACGCGCTCGACGCGAGCAGGGACACCGGCCTGCGGGTGGTGCCCCTCTGCCCGTACGTCGTCAAGTACATCGAGCGCCACCCCCAGTACAAGGACCTGGTCGACGACTCAGCCGCTGAGTGACCGGGCGCGTCAGTCGCTAGGGGACCACGCGCGTTCGAGCGCCTTGGGCAGGCCCCACCAGCCCAGCGGGGTGAGCACGTCCTCGGTGTCGACGATGCCCAGATAGCCCCACAAGGTGACCACCGGCACGAACAGCCGCTCGGTCGCGTCGAGGTCGTCGGCGTCCTGGTCGTCGATGTCGATGTCCTCCGACTCGGCGATGAGCCGGGCCAGCCGCTCGGGCGAGGCGAGCACGCCGGGACCCAGCCTGGTCAGGGCCGCCACCGCGGCCAGCCAGTCGGCGTGCTGGATGGCGCACAGGTTGGCCAGCACGGTGTCCTCGTGGCTGAGGTCGCCGTCGATGTCCGCGAACTCCTCCAGGCTGTCGCCGGCCTCCGACAGATCGGAGATGGGCCCGGCGATGCCGGCCGCCACCGACAGCCAGAGCTCGCCGTCGTCCTCGGGCATCGGCCGGTCGTCGAGCCCGGCGCAGGCCCGCAGCACGTTCGCCGGGTAGCCGGGCAGGCCGACCAGCTCACGCAGCAGCGCCCCGGCCCGCCGCAGCTCCTCGGCGGGCAACTCGGGCGGCTTGGGCAGCTCGCCGACGATCCGCCGCAGCTCGGCCAGCGCGAACGCCTCCTCCTCGTCCCAGGCGGCGAACAGCTCCTCGTCCTGCTCGTCACTGACCGCGAACCCGGGCACCCGGCCGTCGGGCTGCGGCTCGCTCAGCCAGCGCTCCTGAAGCTCCTCGTACGTCCTGCGGGCCCCCGAGTCACCGGCGACCAGCGCGTCGGGATCGATCTCCCCCGCGCTGACGCGTTCCTCCAGATACCGCACGAGCAGCGAGAACATCTCCTCGGCCACCGGCCCGCGCTCGTCCTCCTCCGGCCAGACGAAGTAACCGGGCGTCATCAGCATGGGCTCGGTGCCGGTCGACTCGACCCAGCGCTGCACGTCGCCGACCGTGGCGACACCCGACTCGATCGCGCCGAGCGTCGCCCTGGCCGACTCCCAGAACGCCAGGGAGAGCGGGTTGCCCGCGGCCATCAACGCGCGCCGCAGGTCGGGCAGCGCCACCAGCGCCACCCCGGAGGGCACGGCGAGCAGAGCGCGGGCCACGTCCCTGCGGGTGAGGGCGGCGGCGGGGCGGCCGGCATGCGTGCACACGAAGTCCAGATCCACGCTCCGTAACCTACGCCCCCGCCGTCCCCACCACACGCGTTGCCACCGACCCGGTGCCGGCCGGGCGTGGTCGTGGCTACTCTGCGGGCCAACTGGTGCCAGGTGATGCCCGGACCCCATCAAAGAACTGGTCCTATTCTCTGGTGTGAGGAAGGCGGTAGAGATGAGTGCTCAGCCCATCCATCAGCGGCAGACCAGAGTGCCGAAGACTATCGGCGGCATCTCCAACGCGCTCCGAGGTGCACGGAGAGCTCAGTTTTTCGCCGAACTACTAGAGGCCCAGCAGGGCCCCGAGTTGGACGGTGTCCTGAACGCATGGTGGGGTCGCGCGATGCTCGATACCGATCCCGACCGCGACTGGATCCGATCCGCGGCCGAAAACGGTAGCTTGTCGACCACCTCCATGGAGGAGATCACCCGCCGACGGCAGGAGCACGCGACTCAGTGAACGAGGACGATGACGACCTGTGGCCGGTCGTCCCCTCCGAGATCGTGGCCGAGACTCTCGCTGACCCAGCGGTCTCAGCCGACGTGTTCTCAGCCGTGGCAGCTCTCACAGTCGCGATCTGCGAAGATCCCTGCTTGTCGGGCAGCGAGCAGGTCGGACCCGATCCCGACTGACGAGAGATCCTCATCCCCCGTGGTCACGGCATCGCCGAGTATCGCGTCAGTCGGAAGGACCAGCAGGTCATCCTGACTCGCATTGTCCTGTTCTGACAGGATGAAGCTATGAACCGGTTGGGTGGCGAAACCTCCCCCTACCTCCTACAGCACGCCGGCAACCCCGTTGACTGGTGGCCATGGGGGGAGGAGGCGATGCGAGAGGCGAGCAGGCGGGACGTACCTCTGCTGATCAGCGTGGGCTACTCCGCGTGCCACTGGTGTCACGTGATGGCGCACGAGAGTTTCGAGGACGCCGACACCGCGCGGCTGATGAACGAGCACTTCGTCAACGTCAAAGTGGACCGCGAGGAGCGGCCCGACGTCGACGCCGTCTACATGAGCGCCACCCAGGCCATGATCCACCAGGGCGGCTGGCCGATGACGGTGTTCGCCACGCCCGAGGGCCATCCGTTCTACTGCGGCACCTACTTCCCGCGGCTCCAGTTCCAGCGGCTGCTGCGTGGTGTGCGCGACGCGTGGGCCGGTGACCGGGCGAGCGTGACCGAGCAGGGGTCGAAGGTGGTCGAGGCGCTCAACGCGCACACGACGCTGCCCACCGGGCCGCTGCCCGGCGAGGAGACGCTGGCGCTGGCCGTACGGAATCTGCGGGAGTCGTTCGACAAGGTCCGCGGCGGGTTCGGCGGGGCGCCCAAGTTCCCGCCGTCGATGGTGCTGGAGTTCCTGCTGCGCTCCGGCGAGACCGAGATGAGCGGCCGCACGCTGGAGTCGATGGCGCGCGGCGGGATGTACGACCAGCTCGGCGGCGGTTTCGCGCGCTACAGCGTAGACGCGGGCTGGGTGGTGCCGCACTTCGAGAAGATGCTGTACGACAACGCGCTGCTGCTGCGGGTCTACACGCACTGGTGGAAGGCGAGCCGGGCGCCCCTCGCCCGGCGGGTGGCGCTGGAGACGGCCGAGTGGCTGCTGCGTGAGCTGCGTACCGCCGAGGGCGGGTTCGCCTCGGCGCTCGACGCCGACAGTGAGGGCGAGGAGGGCCGGTTCTACGTCTGGACGCCGGAGCAACTGCGTGAGGTGCTCGGCGAGGACGACGGGGACTGGGCCACGCGGCTCTTCGAGGCGCACGGGACGTTCGAGCACGGCACGTCGGTGCTGCAGCTGCTCACCGAGCCTGGCGCGGATGACGCGACGCGGTTCGACGACGTACGGGCGCGGTTGCTCGCCGCCAGGGAGCTGCGGGTCCGGCCGGGTCGTGACGACAAGGTCGTGGCCTCGTGGAACGGCCTGGCCATCGCCGCCCTGGCGGAGACCGGCACGGTGTTCGACCGGCCGGACCTGGTGGCGGCCGCCCGGCAGGCGGCGGAGCTGCTCGAAGACGTGCACATGGACGGCGGCAGACTGCTGCGGACCTCGCGCGACGGGCGGGCGGGCCGCAACGCCGGGGTCCTGGAGGACTACGCGAATCTGGCCGAGGGGCTGATCGCCCTCTACGGCGTGACCGGGGAGACGCGCTGGCACCGGCTGGCGGGCTCGCTGCTCGACACCGTGCTCGACCGGTTCGGGGACGGCGAGGGCGGGTTCTACGACACGGCCGACGACGCGGAGCGGCTGTTCCAGCGGCCGCAGGATCCCACCGACAACGCGACCCCGTCGGGACAGTACGCCGCCGCCGGGGCGCTGCTGTCCTACTCGGCACTGACGGGGTCCACACGGCACCGTGAGGCCGCCTACGCGGCGCTGGGCACGGTGTCCGTGCTGGCCACCGGGCACGCGCGGTTCGCCGGCTGGGGGCTGGCTGTGGCGCGGGCGGCGCTCAGTGGCCCCGTCGAGGTGGCGGTCGTCGGGCCGATGGACGACCCACGTACGCGGGCGCTGCACCGCGAGGCGCTGCTGGCCGACGTTCCCGGTCTGGTGGTCGCGCTGGGCGACGGCGAAGGCGTGCCGCTGGGCGGGCCCGAGCTGCTGGAAGGCCGCGGACCGGTCGGCGGCGCACCCGCCGCGTACGTGTGCCGGGGCTTCACCTGCCGGATGCCCGTCACCACCCCAGAGGAGCTGCGGGCCGAGCTAGCCGACGGGTAACCGCCCAAGCCGACCGACGATCGGCTTGGGCGAGCCCTAGCCGACTGGTGACCGGCCGGTGTCGCTCCACCGGCCGTTGTTCTCGTCGGGTCCGGTCGTGGGGACGTCCGGCTGACCGGTGGGCGGGCCTCCGGTGTCGTTCTGCTGGGGCGGATCCTGCTGCGTGTCGGGGCCCTGCGTGGTGGGCTGCTCCGTGCTCGGCTGCTCGGTGGCCTCAGGGGTGGGCGAGGTCCACGGGTCGGGTTCCTGGGTGTGCTGCGGTTCCTGCGGCATGTCCTGGCGCGGGTCGGGACGGCCCCAGTCGTCGCCGTACCCGTAGTCGGACGGCTCGGGGAACTCGATGACCGGCTTGCCCGCCATGGCCTCGGTCATGAAGGCCCGCCAGACCTGGGCGGGCAGCTGACCACCGAACTGCACCCCGTAGCCGGGGATCTCCACCGGCTTGTTGTCCTCGCGGAACATGTCGACGGCGACGGCCAGTTGCGGCGTGAAGCCGTTGAACCAGACCGCCTGGGAGTTGTCCGTGGTGCCCGTCTTGCCGGCCACCGGACGGTCGTACAGCCTGGCCGCGGTGCCGGTGCCGTACTTGACGACCTGCTGCATCGCGTACGTGGTGTCGGCGGCGGCCTGCTCGCTGACCACCTGGGTGGACGCGCCCTTGATCACGTTCTTCTTGCTGTCGGGGGCGGTCACCGACTTCACGACGTGCGCCTCCATATGGACGCCGCCGTTGGCGAAGGAGGAGAAGCCGGAGGCGTTCTGCACGGCGCTCAGCGAGGCGACGCCGAGCGGGAACGTGGCGGCCGATTCGTGCTGCTTGAGCTGCGTCTCCGGGATGCCCGCCGCGACTGCGGTGGCGGCCACCTTGTCGAGGCCGACCTTCTGGCCGAGGTCGACGAAGGCGGTGTTGACGGAGTTCTGGGTGGCGCTGATCAGGTTGATCTCGCCGTAGGAGCGGTCGCTGTCGTTGGGGATGGGCTTGCTGGCCGAGGCCACGCGCATCGGCGAGTTGCCGTTGACCCTGGTGGACAGGTCGAAGCCGTTGTTGAGCGCGGCGGCCAGCGTGTAGGGCTTGAACGTGGAGCCGGCCATCACCTTGGCAGAGAAGGCGTTGTCGTACTCGGAGCGGTCGGGGCGCCCTCCGTAGAAGGCGACGACCTCGCCGGTGGCCGGATCGACGGCCGCCAGCCCGGTGCGCACCTTCTTCGGCGTCCCCTCGGGCAGCACGGTCTTGATCGCGTTCTCGGCCGCGAGCATGAGCTTCTTGTCGAATGTCGTGACGACCCTCAGCCCGCCGCCGTTGATGTCCTCGTCGGTGTAGCCGCGCCGGTTGAGCTCGGCGGTGACCTGGTCGAGCATGTACTGGGCCTGGCCCTTGAGCTCGAACGGCTTCTTCGGCGCCTTGAGCACCGGGAACGTCTGGGCGGCGGCCTGCTCGGCGGTGAGCTTGCCCGTCTGCCGCATGGCGTCGATCACGGCCTGCCAGCGGGCCTCGGCGGCATCGAGGTCGGCGCCCTTGGGGTCGGCGAAGCGGCTGGGCTGCTGGATCACCGCGGCCAGGTAGGCGCCCTCGGCCACGCTCAGCTTGCCGACGTCCTTGCCGAAGTACGCCTGCGCGGCCGCCTGGGCGCCGTTGGCGCCGCGGCCGAAGTAGATCGTGTTGAGGTACTGCTCAAGGACCCAGTCCTTGGACTTGGACTGGTCGACCTTGATGGAGATCATGATCTCCTTGAACTTGCGGGTGATGGATCGTTCCTGGCTGAGCCCGCTGTAGTAGTTGCGGACCAGCTGCTGGGTGATCGTCGACCCGCCCTGGAGTTGCTGCCCGGAGATGGTGGACCACACGGCTCGCGCGGTGCCTTTGACCGAGACGCCGCCGTCTTGGTAGAAGGAGCGGTTCTCGGCTGCTATCACCGCGTCACGTACGTGCTGGGGAACCTTGTCCAGCGGAACGTTCCTGCGGTCGATGCCCTTCTTGGCGAGCACACTCTTGCCGTCGCGGTAGTAGATCACCGACCCCTGGGCCGTGGCGTCCTTCTGGGTGCTGTCGGGGATCGGGGTCATCGCCCACGCGACGGCGAAAAGCCCTATGGCCAAGAGGATCCCGGCGCCGAAAACGATCAACAGCCGTTTAAGGATTCGCCGCTTTCGCATGCCTTTTTCACCACCGATCCGCACCCACAACCCCCCGATCGCGTCTCGCCATACCCCCGTCAGCTGGGCGAATGTCAAGGTTAAGCGATCGACAACGGTGCCTCGTCCCCTGCGGCGATAGTACGTCTAGCGAGTTTCGCGCTGGGGAACATTCGCCACCAATGGCAAAACGCGGTAGGGAACAGGTGTGTCGAGGGCGATGATCGAAGAAGTCCTGAGAACACCCTGAACTTCGACGATCTGGTCGATCACCCGCTGCAGATCGGCGTTCGTCCGCGCCACCACCCGGCAGAGCAGGTCGCTGCCGCCGGTGATCGTGTGGACCTCCAGCACCTCGGGGATGTGGGCGAGCCGGTGCGCCACCGGATCGTGCCCGGCGACCTGCCTGATCTCCATCGTCACGAACGCGGTGACGTCGTAGCCGAGCGCCACCGGCGAGATGTCGGGCCCGAACCCGGTGATCACTCCCCTGGCGATCAGCCGGTCGAGCCGGGCCTGCACGGTGCCGCGGGCCACGCTCAGCCGGCGCGAGCACTCCAGCACGCCCAATCGCGGCTCGGCGGCCAGGAGGGCGATCAGCCGGGCGTCCAGTTGGTCGATCGTCATGGTGTACAGATCTCCTGCTCTACGCCGGGACAGGGCGTACATATTGTCTAGTCAAAAAAGTAACTGTTGCTCAACTCGTCCAGGGAATCCAAGTATTGATGCTATGACTGATGTCTTTCCGGTTAACGGGATGCACGCCGTGGTGTTCGCCGTGGGCAACGCCAGGCAGGCGGCTCACTATTACTCGACCGCGTTCGGCATGCGGCTGGTGGCCTATCGCGGGCCGGAGAACGGCAGCCGCGACGAGGCGGCCTATGTCCTGACCTCGGGGAGCGCCAGGTTCGAGTTCAGGGCCCCGATCCGGCCGGGGACCGACCTGGCCAGGCACGTCGCCGAGCACGGTGACGGGGTGATCGACCTGGCCATCGAGGTGCCGGACGTGGAGGCCGCCTATCGGCACGCCGTGGAGCAGGGGGCCCGCGGGCTGGCGGAGCCGTACACATTGGAGGACGAACGGGGCAAGGTGGTGCTCGCGGCGATCGCCACCTACGGCGAGACGCGGCACACGCTCGTCGACAGGGCCAACTACAGCGGCGCCTACCTGCCCGGCTACGTGCCCGCCGAGCCGCTCGTCGCCCCGCCCACGACCAGGTCCGGACGGCTGTTCCAGGCCATCGACCACTGCGTGGGCAACGTCGAGCTGGGCCGGATGGACGAGTGGGTGGAGTTCTACAAGCACGTGATGGGCTTCACCAACATGGCGGAGTTCGTCGGCGACGACATCGCCACCGAGTACTCGGCGTTGATGTCCAAGGTCGTGGCCGACGGGAGCCGCAAGGTCAAGTTCCCGCTGAACGAGCCGGCCGTGAGCCGCAAGAAATCGCAGATCGACGAATATCTGGAGTACTACCGCGGGCCGGGCGTACAGCACGTCGCGCTGGCCACCAACGACATCCTGACCACGGTCGACCACATGCGCGCGGCCGGGGTGAGCTTCCTGGACACCCCCGACTCCTACTACGACGACCCCGAACTGCGCTCGCGCATCGGGCGGGTCAGGGCGCCGATCGAGGAGCTGAAGAAGCGCAAGATCCTGGTCGACCGCGACGAGGACGGCTACCTTTTGCAAATCTTCACCAAGCCGGTGCAGGACCGGCCCACGGTCTTCTTCGAGCTCATCGAGCGGCACGGCTCGCTCGGGTTCGGCAAGGGCAACTTCAAGGCACTGTTCGAGGCCATCGAGCGCGAGCAGGAGCGGCGGGGCAACCTTTAGATCGCGCGTACTGCGTGGGCGGTCGGCTCGACCTAGGCTGGATTCTGTTCGACGCGCGCCAGCAGGCTCCGCATGCCAAAGCCGCGAAGACGGTCGTGGTCAATGCCTGACTCCGCGTAGAATTCCTGTCACTTAGCGAAGGGAAGAGCGCAGCCTATGGGGTTTGACCAGCGCAGGGCCGCTTCGCTCGTGGCGCTTCTGAGCATCCTCGCCTGCGCGCCGTCCAACGGCGCCATGGCGCCCACAGCGGCCCGGCCGGTGAGCGGAGACACGGGCGCGCCCGGCATCGGCGACCCCGACTTCCCCCTTGACGGCAACGGCGGCTACGACGTCTCCCACTACGGCCTCGAGCTCGGCTACACGCCGAGCAGCAAGCGCCTCGACGGCGTGGCGACGATCAAGGCCACGACCACGCAGGCGCTCTCGCGGTTCAACCTCGACCTGTCCGGCCTCGACGTGAGCGAGATCACGGTCAACGGGGAGAAGGCCATCTTCTCGCGTAACGGCACCGAGCTCGGCGTGCTGCCCGCCACGCCGCTCAGTGGCAAGGCCGACTTCACCATCAAGGTGACCTACTCCGGCGTGCCCAAGCCGATCAAGGACTCCACCAACCTCGGCACGTTCGGCTTCGTCCCGACGCCCGACGGCGCCTTCGTGGCCTGTGAGCCCGACGGCGCCAAGACCTGGTATCCGGTCAACGACCACCCCGCCGACAAGGCGACCTACGACTTCGCGATCACCGTGCCCGACGGCGTGACCGCGCTGGCCAACGGCGAGCAGGTCGGCGAGCCCACGACCGCCGACGGCAAGACCACGTTCCGGTGGCGCGAGCGGCATCCGATGGTGAGTTATCTCGCGACGGCCACGATCGGCAAGTTCGAGCTGCGCAAGGGCCACACGCCGGGCGGCATCCCCAACCTCGCGGCGGTCGATCCCAGGCACCGCGGCTCACTCGACGATCTCTACAACGTCTCGGGCGAGGTCACCGACTACTGGAGCAAGGTCTTCGGGCCCTACCCGTTCTCATCCACGGGCGGCATAGTCGACGACTTCTCGGCCGGCTACGCCCTGGAAAACCAGACCAAGCCGCTCTACGGCGGCTTCGAGCCCGACCAGAGCATCATCGCGCACGAGCTGGCCCACCAGTGGTTCGGCGACAGCGTGAGCATCAAGCGCTGGCGCGACCTGTGGCTCAACGAGGGCTTCGCCACCTATGCCGAGTGGCTCTGGGCCGAGCACAAGGGCACCAACACCGCCGACCGGCTCTTCCAGACCTTCTACAACCGCCCCGCGAGCAGCCCGATGTGGAAATATCCCCCGGGCCGGGCCCAGCCCAAAGACCTGTTCAACGACTCGGTCTACACCCGGGGCGGGCTGACCCTCCACGCCCTGCGCAAGGCCATCGGCGACGAGACGTTCTTCACACTGCTGAAGACGTGGACGGCCGACCACAAATACGGCAACGTCACGACGGACGAGTTCATCGCGCTGGCGGAGAAGCTCTCCGGCAAGGATCTCAAGCCGCTGTTCGACGCCTGGCTCTTCCAGCCGATCAAGCCCGCCGCCTGACCGCCCGCTGCCTGACTTCCCGATCGCCTGAGTGCCTGAGCGCGAGGCTCACGGGGCGCCGGGCGTGCCCGTGGGTGCCGAGAAGACCAGGACGGACGCCGTGAAGCCGTGCACGTGGTTCTGGCCGCCCACCGGGCCGACCTCGCCTGCGGCGAAGAAGCCCGCGATCCCGATCGGCCCGAGCGTGTCGCGCAGCGCCACCGGATCGTGGTCGGCGGTGCCGAACATCGCCGACCCCCGGCCGTTGCAGGAGAACAACAGCGCGCCGTCGATCCGGCCGAGCTCCTCGCGATGCGCGTCGAGCAGGTCGTAGAGGTCCTCGTCCGCCGTGGCCGCGTCGCGCACGTGGAAGCGTACGGTCCTGCCGACGTCCACGACGTCGCCGATGGCCACGGCCTCGCGTTCCGGGTCGATGCCGATCACGCCTCTGATGAGGAAGTCGCCGCGTTCGTGCCGTTCGGCGTACTCGTCCATGGCCACGCCGATCTGCAGGCCGGCGGCGACCAGTTCGCGGTCGTCCTCGTCCAGCTCGCTGACGATGTCCTCCAGCCGGGCCAGGGCCGGTTGGCCGGCCAGCTCCAGCAGCAGGTTCTCCTCGGAGCGGGTGACGACCATGGTCGGGCCGATCGGCCGGCAGCCCTGGCTGACCACTGTGCTGACGCGTACGGAGCCGCTGAGCAGCACGCCGATGGCGCCCTCGGTGTAGACCTCGCCGTCGGCGAAGAGCCGGACCGACCCCCGGCCCCGCATACCGTTGGCCAGCCCGCCGATCAGCGGCAGATTACCCAGCACGTCCACGGAACGCTCCACGAACGCGTCCGTGGGGAAGGTGTACGGATCGGCCAGCAGGATCGCCACGTGATCATCAGCCGTCCGCTCCGGCAGCCCCACCACCACGAACCGGTCCTCGGCGGTCAGCGTCTCCAGCGCGAACGTGGTCAGCTCGGCCCCGTCCAGCGTGGCCGCCCACGCGCTCACGGCGGACGTCAGCTCGACCCCCTGCCCGTCACCGATCACGCCGGTGGCGCTGCAGCCGATCACATGGGCTTCGGGGGCCAGCCTCATCGCGCTCTCCCCCGCCCTGGCGACCTCGTCCGGATCGTCGCCGCAGATGAAGAAGCACACCAGGTCCGCCTCGCCACTGAGTCTCGACAAGGCCTGACCGACAGCACGTTCCGCGGCCTCCACCAGGTCGGAACCCACGGCGAGGCCGTCGGCGAAGCGGCTCGTCATCACAGCCACGGATCTCGCCTCCTCAGCGGGTCGAAGTTCCCTAGGAACCGATTCTCCCCATTAAAGGAACAAGCACGCGCACGAACCGTCACGCAATAGTCAAGATCCGAAATCTCCGCCAGATGCGAAAGTGTCTGCCGCAGTGGTCCCAGGGGACGTAGTCTCGTTCCCGTGCATCAGCCTCTAAATATCCGCGAGCTGCGAGAGAGCGGTCACGTTCATCGCACCGTGAAAGCAGAGGTCCGCGAAAACCTGCTGGCCAAGCTGCGGGCAGGTGAGCCCCGTTTTCCAGGCATCGTGGGCTTCGACGACTCCGTCCTGCCCCACTTGGAGCGGGCGCTACTCGCCGGGCACGACCTCGTCCTGCTCGGTGAGCGGGGCCAGGGCAAGACCCGACTCATCCGCACCGTCACCGGACTGCTCGACGAGTGGACCCCGGTGGTCGACGGCTGCGAGATCAACGACCATCCGTACGCGCCGGCCTGTACGCGCTGCGTCACGCTGGCGCGGGAACTGGGCGACGAGCTGCCCGTGGCGTGGAAGCATCGCGACGAGCGCTACGGCGAGAAGCTCGCGACCCCCGACACCTCCGTGGGCGACCTGATCGGCGACGTCGACCCGATCAAGATCGCCGAAGGCCGGACACTCGGCGACCCGGAGACCGTCCACTACGGGCTGGTGCCGCGCACCAACCGGGGCGTGTTCTCCGTCAACGAGCTGCCCGACCTGGCCGAGCGCATCCAGGTGTCGCTGCTCAACGTGCTGGAGGAGCGCGACATCCAGGTGCGCGGCTACAACCTGCGCCTGCCGCTCGACATCCTGCTCATCGCCAGCGCCAACCCCGAGGACTACACCAACAGGGGCCGGATCATCACCCCGCTGAAGGACCGCTTCGGCGCCGAGATCCGTACCCATTACCCGCTGACGGTCGAGGACGAGCTGGTGCTCATCCGCCAGGAGTCCATGCCGGACATCGGGGCGGACATCCCCGAGCACCTGGTAGAGGTGATCGCCCGGTTCACCCGCCTGGTCCGCGAGTCCACCGCGGTCGACGCCCGCTCCGGCGTGTCGGCGCGGTTCTCGATCGCGGCCGCCGAGACGGCCATGGCCTCCGCCGTACGCAGGGGGGCGATCGCCGGCGAGGAGCAGGCCGTCGCCCGCGTCTGCGACCTGGCCAGCGTCGTCCACAGCCTGCGCGGCAAGGTGGAGTTCGAGGTCAGCGAGGAGGGCAGGGAGACCGAGATCCTCGCCCACCTGCTCCGCCGGGCCACGGCCGAGACGTTCAGGAGCCGGTTGGGCGGCATGGACCTGTCGCCGCTGACGGACAAGTTCGCCGAGGGCAACCAGGTGGAGTCCGGCGAGCTGATCCCGGCCGCCGAGCTGCTGCGCCGCATCGGCCCGGTCAGCGGCCTGGCGAAGGTCATGTCGCGGCTGGGCATGGGCGAGGGCGAGGAGTCGCCGGGGCACGCGGCGGCCGCGCTGGAGTTCGCCCTGGAGGGCCTCTATCTCATGCGCCGCCTGTCCAAGGACGACGTGGACGGGGTCTCCGTCTACCGGACGTGAACATTCGGGCGGTCTCACACGTCGAACGTGATGAATTGATCACGCCGTCGGGGGAGACCGCCCATGCGTCTGCTTGTCTGTGCCACCGCCCTGAGCGCCACCGCCTTGTGCGCTTTCGCCGTACCCGCCGATGCCGCGGACACCAAGATCGTGTACGGGTACGCCTGGGCGGCCGGCCCGACCGAGATCCGCATCACGCCCATGACCGCCGCATACCGCAAGCCGCTGCACACCTTCAAGGCCGTCTCCGGCGCCAAGGAACTGCGGCTCGACTACGCCAAGGCGGCCTTCCGGCGGGTGACCGTCGCCTGCGACCTCAAGGAGACCGAGGGGCGCGTGGCGATCGACCGCAAGGGCCTGGGCACCACCGTCTGCAAGGTCGACGCCCTGACCGACAAGCTGGCGTCCGGGCCCGCGCCCGTCCGCGTCGAGTACCGCGGTGCCGAGGCCGTCAAGATCAATGAAGTGCTCGCCAAGTGGCCCTCACCGCGCACGGCCCGGGGCACGGTCAAGCGGGTGGACGACACTACGGTCCTGTTCACCGGGGCGGGCAGGACGCTCAAGCTCGGCTACACGAACCTGATGTCGTTCGCCAGGACCACCAAGCGCTGCGGCGACGGCTGGCTGGCCGGCAAGCCGGTCAACGCCGACAAGCACGGCCTGGGCAAGAAGGCATGCCAGAGCGGCGACTTCACCAAAGCCCTCAAGTCGGTCAAGCATCCGGTGCTCGTACAGGTCGATTACATGCCGGATGTCAACGAACTCTCCGGTGTGCGTGAGGTCTTCGGGGACGCGTAGCCCCCGTTCTCGGGTTAGCGTGTGTTCGTGATGGCCTACCGCTATGGCGAGTACAACGATGGCCCCGACCCCCTCGCCCCGCCGTACGACGTGCGCGCCGCGCTCGACGAGATGGGCGACGCCATCCTGTCCGGCTCCACCCCCGTGCACGCCCTGCGCGACCTGCTCAAGCGCGGGCTGCCCGGGGCCCAGGACCGCCGGGGTCTCGACGACATGCTCAGAGAGGTACGACGGCGCCGCAGGGACCTGCGCGAGAGCGGCCGCCTCGACGGCACGCTGGAGCGGGCCCGGGCGCTCCTCGACAAGGCCATCGGCCAGGAGCGGGCCGAGCTGTTCCCCGACCCGTCCGACGACGCGCGGCTGCGCGAGAGCGAGCTCGACTCGCTGCCCGACGACACGGCCAGCGCGATCCAACAGCTGACCCCCTACGAATGGCGCTCAGCCGCCGCCAGGCAGACCTTCGACGAGCTGCGCGACCTGCTGCGCCGCGAAGTGCTCGACAGCCAGTTCAGAGGGCTGCGCGACGCGCTGGCCCAGCCGGACCCGGCCGCGATGGAGCGTGTCCGGCAGATGATGTCGGACCTCAACGACATGCTCGACAAGGACGCCAGAGGTCAGCACACCCAGCAGGACTTCGACGCGTTCATGAAGGAATACGGCGATCTCTTCCCGGAGAAGCCGCGCGACCTCGACGAGCTGGTCGACGTCCTGGCCCGGCGGGCCGCCGCGACCCAGCGCATGCTCGCCTCGATGACCCCGAGCCAGCGCGAGGAGCTGGCCAACCTGATGAGCCAGACGCTCGACCAGGCGGGGTTGTCCGACGAGATGCGCCGGCTCGGCGAGTCCCTCCAGGCTCGCCGGCCCGATCTGGCCTGGGACACCCCCGAACGGCTGACCGGCGAGGAGCCGCTGGGCATGGGCGACGCCGTCACCGCCCTGGAGGAGCTGGCCGACCTCTCACAGCTGGAGACCTCGCTCCGCCAGGACTACCCGGGCGCCAGGCTCGACGACGTCGACGAGTCGGCGGTCCGCCGCGCGCTCGGCCGCTCGGCGGTCGACGACCTGGAGGCGCTCAAGCGGATCGAACGCGAGCTGGAGGAGCAGGGCTACCTCCTGCGCCGCCGGGGCAAGCTGGAGCTCACCCCGAAGGCCGTCAGGAGGCTCGGTGAGACGGCGCTGCGCCGGGTGTTCGCCTCGCTCGACGCGGGCCGGCGCGGCGACCACGACCAGCGCGACGCGGGCTCGGCCGGGGAGCTGACCGGCTCGTCACGGCCCTGGCGCTTCGGCGACGAGCAACCGATCGACGTGGTCCGCACACTGGTCAACGGCGTCCGCAACGGCGGCGTCCAGTCCGAGTCCGGCTCCGTACACCTCTCGGTCGACGACTTCGAGGTGGCCGAGACCGAGCGGCGCAGCGCGGCGGCCGTCTGCCTGCTGGTCGACCTGTCCTACTCGATGGCCCTGCGCGGGACCTGGGCGGCGGCCAAGCAGACCGCGCTCGCCCTTCAGGCGCTGGTCGCCTCCAAGTTCCCGCAGGACGCGGTGCAGATCATCGGGTTCTCCAACTACGCGCGGGTGCTCCAGCCGGACGAACTGGCCGGGCTCGACTGGGACATGGTCCAGGGGACGAACCTGCACCACGCCCTGCTCATCGCGGGCCGGCACCTGGATCGCCATCCCGACTTCGAGCCGGTCGTGCTCGTGGTCACCGACGGCGAGCCGACGGCTCACCTGATGCGCAACGGGCACTCGGCCTTCGAGTGGCCGCCGTCGCCCGAGACGCTGGAGCTCACGCTGGCCGAGGTGGACAAGATGACGCGGCGGCGGGCGACGCTCAACATCTTCATGCTGGCCGGCGACGACCGCCTCAAGGAGTTCGTGGACGAGGTGGCGCGGCGCAACGGCGGTCGCGTGTTCTCCCCCAGCGCGGATCGGCTGGGCGAATACGTGGTGAGCGACTTCCTACGGGTACGCCGGTCCCGCTGAACGCGGGCTCGATGTCGTAGCGCGCGTCTTCAGCCGACCAGGGCGCGCGTCTCGCTGGTCAGGGCGCGCGTCTTCAGGCGGTCAGGCGTCGACGAGGGGCGCGTAGAAGTCGAGGGCGACGTCGAAGCCGTCGCGGCAGTTGCGGTGCGAGCGGTAGCAGGGGCGCCAGGCGGAGCTGGCGCCCACACCCGTGCGGGCGTCGCTCAGCGCCGACGGCACGCGCTCGGGCCGGGGCAGCAGGCCGCCACCCAGGTAACGGACGCCGTCGAGCTGCGTGTGCTCGCCGCGGCCCCCGGAGACGAAGGCGCCGAGCCGCCACCCGCTCTCCTCGTCCCACACCAGCGCGCTGCCGTCCGCCAGACGGACGGTCGCGCCACGCGGCTCGCAGGGGCCCTCCCACCAGTCGGCGACCTCGGCTCCGAGCAGGTCGACGACCCGCTGCACGTAGCCGGTCGGCTGCTGCAGCCACTCGTCTGTATACGGCTCGACATGCCTGATGGCCACGGACGGCACCCCCTTGTGCCCAAACGGTAAGGAAAAAGCGACGGTGGCCAACCATACCCGCGCCGAACTTATTCCGTTGCCAGAGCGTCTAGTCATTACGGACGATATTTACGTCCGACACGGGGAAGGAGGGGGGCTCCATGATTGCCATGATTCTTCTGATCGTGCTCATGGTGGTCGCGATCGCGGCCACCGAGCTGATCATGCGCTGCTCCTCAGAGGGTAAACAGAGTGTCGAGTCCACGGGCGAGATCGTCGGGGACTAGTCTCCTTCGCATGTCGTCCCTGCTTCTCTGGCTGCACATCGGCTTCGCGATCTTCACGATCGGCCCGCTCACGGCGGCCACCATGGCCGCCCCGCGGGCCATCCGCGGCAAGAACGTGCCCGTCCTGCAGAACATCCAGCGGACCACCCGGATCTACAGCATCGGTTCGCTGGGCGTGCTGATCTTCGGGCTGGCCGTCGGCATGTCGATCGGCGGCGGCGTGCTCGGCAAGTGGTACATGACGGCCTCGATGACGCTGTTCATCGTGGCCGTCGTGCTGCTCGTCATCATCGACCGCGACCTGCGCGCCGCCGTCAAGGTCCTCGAAACCGAGACCCCGGACGACGACGCGAAGGTGCAGAACGGCAGGATCGCCGCCATCAGCGGGCTGCTGTCCCTGATCTGGCTGGTGATCCTGTTCCTGATGGTCGTACCGGGTTCCTGACCGGGCGTACCTGTTGCTAGCCGAGCGCCTGCGTGAGATCGGCGAGCAGGTCGTCGACCGTCTCGATGCCGACCGACAGCCGCACCAGGTCGGCGGGCACCTCAAGCGGCGAGCCGGCCGCCGAGGCGTGCGTCATCCTGCCCGGGTGCTCGATGAGCGACTCCACGCCGCCCAGCGACTCACCCAGCGTGAACAGCTTCGCCCGGTTGCACACCTCGACGGCCTCGGCCTCGCCGCCCGCGACGCGGAACGACACCATGCCGCCGAACCGCTTCATCTGCTTGGCGGCCACCTCGTGCCCGGGGTGGTCACCCATGCCCGGGTAGAGCACCTGCGTCACGCGCGGGTGCGCGAGGAGCAGATCGACGACCCGCTCGGCGTTGTCGCAGTGGCGGTCCATCCGTACACCCAGGGTCTTGAGCCCGCGCAGCGTCAGCCAGGCGTCGAACGGCCCGGCCACCGCGCCCATCGAGTTCTGGTGGAAGGCCAGCTCCGCCCCGATCGACTCGTCGGCCGCGATCAGCGCGCCGCCGACCACGTCGGAGTGGCCGCCGACGTACTTGGTGGTGGAGTGCACGACCACGTCGGCGCCCAGCGCGAGCGGCTGCTGCAGGTAGGGCGAGGCGAAGGTGTTGTCGACGACCAGCAGTGCCCCGTTGTCGTGGGCCAGCTGGGCGAGCGCGGCGAGGTCGGCGATGCCGAGCAGCGGGTTGGTCGGCGTCTCCACCCAGACGATCCGCGTCTTCTGGGTCATCGCCGCGGCCACGGCGTCGAGGTCGCCGAGCGGCACCGGGTCATAGTGCAGGCCCCAGCGCTCGCCGACCTTCGCGAACAGCCGGTACGTACCGCCATAAGCGTCGTTGGGGATGATCACGTGATCCTGCGGGGCGCAGAGAGCGCGCAGCAGGGTGTCCTCGGCGGCCAGGCCCGACGCGAACGCCAGCCCGCGCGCGCCGCCCTCGACCGCGGCCAGCGCTTCTTCGAGCGCGGTCCTGGTCGGGTTGGCGGAGCGGCTGTACTCATATCCGGAACGCAGGCCACCCACACCGTCCTGCTTGTAGGTGGACGTCGCATAGATCGGCGGCACGACCGCGCCGGTAAGCGGGTCAGGCTCCTGACCTGCGTGGATCGCCAGGGTTTCGAAACCGTTCGTCATAGGCCCACGGTAACGGAAGCGGCCCGCGGCCCGTTCCCCAACGGACCGCGGGCCGAGGCGGGCGCCGTCCCCAGCCGCGCCCGCGTGGCTCGCGCGCGTCATGCCCCGCGCGAGCCAGGTCTCAGGCCGCTTGCGGCTTCTTCCTGTCGCCACCCGCCCGCGGCGCCAGCGGAATGACATCGGCGTCGCGTGCGGGCACATGGATGTGGCGGCCGCTGCCGCCCTCCGCGTGCTCCCCGTTGATGCGGGAGAGCAGCACCGGGTCGGCCAGCGCCAGCAGCAGACCCACGACCAGACCGACACCTAGTAGTACGAATCCAAGGACAATCATTTTCCCGTCCCCCTTCCGGACATGTATCAGCATGGTCGACGGCCCCCCGCCATCGCCTCCACTGAAGGGCCGGTCCTCGGAGAGCCCCCTCAGCCGAACGGTCGATGCCCGCCATCCGACTTGCGGCCTAGGCTCCCAGGGGTGGGGGAAGCCAAGCACGTCGTCTATTGGATCCGCCGGCTGAGCGACATCGCGGCGATCGGCTGGCTGGCCATGATGCTCCTCATGGACCTCGCCGTAGCCGCCAGCAGGGGCGGCGTCCAGTGGCTCGTGCCGATCTGCGGGGTAGCGGGCATCGCGGCCGCCCTCCTGCGGCGCCGTTTCCGGGTCGAGACGTTCGTCGTCCTGCTGGCCCTCTCGCTCGTCACCTCGCTGGTGATCCCGGTCGTGGGGTTCGTGGGCGTGCCCGGCGCGGCGGAGACCGGCGCGCTGATGATCCTGACGATCGGCGTGCTGCGCCACGTCGAGCCGGTCAAGCGGGCCGCGGTGCTCGGGGGCGCCGCGCTGGTCGTCCTCATGGCGGAGGGCGCCTCGCGCGATCCCCAGAACAAGCTGGCCTTCTCGTTCATCCTCTTCACCGCGTGGACGATGACCGCCGCCGTCGGCGGCTACCTCCGCTTCCAGCAGGAGCGCCGCAAGGAGGCCGTCCATTCCGTACGGCGTGCGGAACGCCTGGAGCTGGCCAGGGAGCTGCACGACCTGGTCGCCCACCACATCACCGGCATCGTCGTACAGGCACAGGCCGCCCGCACGGTCGCCGACCTGAAGCCCGACGCCGTGCTGCCCGCCCTCGACGCCATCGCCAGCGCCGGGACGGACGCGCTCACCTCGATGCGACGCCTGGTCACCGTGCTGCGGGCCGAGGACGAGGCCGCCAGGACCCCCGGCACGTCCCTGGCCGACCTGCGGCTGCTGACGGAACGGTTCTCGGAGAACGGGCCGCGCGTCGCGTTCGAGATCGGGTCCGGCATCGACGACCACACCCTGGCGCCGGAGGTCATGACGACGGTCCACCGGGTGCTGCGGGAGGCGCTCACCAACATCCGCAAGCACGCGCCGGGGGCCAGCTGGGTCGAGGCCGAGCTGCGCCGGTTCGACCAGCTCGTGCTGCTGCGCATCCGCAACTTCGGCTCAGCCGCCGATCCCCGGCTCTCGCGCCTGGGCGGCGGGTTCGGGCTGGTCGGGATGGCCGAGCGGGTGGAGGCACTGGGCGGCCGCCTCTATGCCGGGCCCGGTTCCGACGGGGCCTGGGAAGTGGTCGCGGAGTTTCCCACGTCCTGAGGTGTACGCCGGGTCGAACTCGGCACCCATCGCCGCGCGCAGCCTGGCGGCGATCCGGTCGACGTCGGCCCGCTCGGGGGCGGGCAGCGGCACGCCCACCGCCTCCCTGAGCGCGGCCGCGACGCCGAGCATCCCGGCCGCCTCCCGGCACTCCTCGGAAGGGCTCCCGCGGCCGTTCCCGACCTGCTCGGCTGTGAGTGACAGCGCGCCCGCCAGCCCTTCCAAGGCGAGGGCCACCGCTCTGGGGTCCCCGGTGGCCTGGGCCGCCTCGTAGCCCTGCCGCTGCCTGGCCAGCGCCCCCGCGGCGTCACCGCGCTGCTCGGCGGCGAACCCCAGCTCGGCCAGGACGAACGCGATGCCGGGAGTCCCCCGCACCTCACGCAGCCAGCCGAGCCACGGCGTCAGGAGCCTTTCCGCCCGTACATAGTCGCCCTGCCGCCTGGCACTCAGTGCCAGCCCGAGCACGGCATGCTCCTCCGCGGCCTTGTAGGACTGTTCCACGGCCAGCAGTCTGGCCCGCTCGTGGTAGTGGTCGGCTCGCTCGTACCGGCCCGCCAGGAGCGCCACACGGCCCAGCCCGGCCAGTTTGAACGCGACCTCGAAGCCGAGCTCCTCCGCCAGCCGCAACTGCTCCTCGCGCAACCTGGCGGCCTCGGCGTAGTCGCCCCGTATCTCGGCCAGCCGATCGAGCGCGTCCATGGCCTCCAACCGCCCCCACGCGTCACCCAGCTCGCCGAACAGCTCCAGGCTCCGCCGCCCGTCCCGCTCCATCGCGGCCAGGTCCCCCCGCCCGACGGCCAGCTTCGCGCGCAGGCTGAGCGCGACGGCGATCCCCCACCGGTCGCCGAGCGCCTCGTACGCGGCCAGCGCCCGGCTCGCCGCCGCCTCGTGCGCCCCATGATCGCCGTACGCCCAGCGCACGTGGGTCAGAAACCAGTCGGCCAGTGCCCGCCCTCGGGCGTCGAGCCCGGCCACCCGCACCGGCGGCGCCACCTCCCCGACGGACAACGCCATCCCCGCCAACCACACCGACGCCACAGCCGCCCGACCGGCGGTCAGATCAGTGACGGGCGCGTACGGGGCGGCGCTGGATGCTGGGGCGGCTTTGGGCAGGGCGGCGGCCAGGGAGCGGCGGGCCTCGCCCATGCGGCCGCGTAGGAACCAGTACCAGGCCAGCGCGTTGACCAGACGGAGCGGCTCGGGACCCGACAGGGCGAGCCGCAGGTTGGCGGTCTCGGCGTCCAGGCGTTCGAGCCACTGCCTCTGCCCCGGGCCGCGCAGGTCCGCCCGTTCGGCCAACTCCGTGTAGTAGCGGGCGTGACGTGCGGCGATCCGCCCGTGCTCACCCGCCTCCGCCAGACGCTCGGCGCAGTAGACCCCGACGGACTCCAGCAGCCGGTACCTGGGCCCGGCGGACACCACCACCAGCGAGCGGTCGACCAGACGAGCCAGCACGTCCACCACGTCCACGCCGGGCTCGGCGCAGACCTCCTCGGCCGCCTCCAGCGCGCACCCGTCCGCGTGTACGGCCAGCCGCCGCAGCACGACCCGCTCGTTGCCGGACAGCAGCTCCCAGCTCCAGTCGATCACCGCCCGGAGCGTGCGCTGACGTGAGGGCGCGTCACGCATGCCGGAGCTGAGCAGACGGAACCGGTCGTCGAGCCGCTCGGCCACCTCCCGCGCACCCAACGCACGCACCCGTGTCGCGGCCAGCTCCAGCGCCAGCGGGAGACCGTCGAGCCGCCGGCAAATGGTCGCGACCGCCTCACCCACCTCGTTCGGCTCGATTCCGGCACGGAGCGTGAAGAAGCGTACGGCGTCGGGCTCGGTCAGCGGCGGTACGGCATGGACGCGCTCACCGGTCACCCGGAGCGGTTCCCGGCTGGTCGCCAGGACCCGCAGCCCTGGGGCGGCCCGTAGCAGTGCGGAGATCAGCTCCGCCGCTTCCTCCACCAGGTGTTCGCAGTTGTCGAGTACGAGCAACGCGCGCTTGGTGGCCAGGGCGGTCGCCAGTCTCGGCGGCAGTGGCGCGGCGTCGTCGTCGCGTATGCCGAGCACGTCCGCAACCGCCTCGGCCACGTCCGTGATCCCGCCCAGCTCCACCAGCCACACCCCGTCAGGGAAGGCGGCACTCTCGTCGGGGAAGACCGCGCTCTGGCCGGAGAGGGCCACGCTCTGGCCGGAAGAGGCCGCCATCTGGTCGAGGAAGGCCGCGCCTTCGTCGAGGAGGGAACGGGCAGTTTCCAGGGCGAGGCGGGTCTTGCCGACGCCGCCAGGTCCGGTGAGCGTCACCAGGCGGGCGGCGTCCAGGAACTCGCGAGTCTGGGCGACCTCCGCATCCCTGCCGATCAGCTCCGTGAGCGACGACGGCAGGTTGGAGCGGGGCGGCTGGGCAGCGGGCGGAGGGTCCCGCCGGACGAGCGAAGGATCCTGCCGGAGGATCGCCTCCTGGAGTGCCGCCAGCTCGGGCGTGGGGTCCAGGCCCAGCTCCTCCGCCAGCCGCTCGCGCAGCTCCCCGTAGCTGGCCAGGGCCTCGCTCTGCCGACCGGCCCGGTACAGGGCCGTCATGTGCTGGGCGCGCAGGCGCTCTCGCAACGGGTGCCGGGAGACCAGGTCGGCCAGGTCCACGTCCTCGCCCAGAGCGAGCCGTACCTCCGCCTGCTCTTCGAGGGCGGCCAGGCGCAACTCCTCCAGACGCGCGATCTCCGGACGCAGGAACTCCTCGTCGGCGAGATCGGCGTACGCGGGACCGCGCCACAGACTCAGCGCCTCGTGGAGCTGGGCGGCCCGCTCACGCGGATCCGTGGCACGCTCACGGACGAGCTCACGGAACCGGTCGGCGTCCAGCGCGACACCGAATCGGCCCTCACCCAGCGCAACACGAAAGCGGCCCGTGCCCTGAGGACCACCGAAGCGGTCCGTGTCCAGCGAGACACCGGAGTGCCTGGCCTCCCGCCAACCCCTGGCCCGAGAAGGCTCGGCGAACGCCAGGCGGTAGCCGGCCGGGGTGTGGACGATCGAGCCGGGGTCACCCAGGGCGCGGCGGAGCTGGGAGACGCGTGCCTGGAGGGTGCCGACGGGATTGCGGGAGGGTCGCTCCCCCCAAAGGTCGTTGATCAGCCGGTCCATCGAGACCGGCCCGCCCCCGTGAGCCAGGAGGTCGGCCAGCAACGCCCGCATCCTGGGCTCCGTCACCTGGATCGGGCGGCCGTCGTCCGTCCAGACCGCCAGCGGCCCGAGCACCCCGAAACTCACCACATCAGGGACAACCCGTAGCGAGGCGGAAGGATTTCCGTAGGGGGACGTTCGATGGTGGGGCTCATGAGTCGAGTGACAGTGATCGGAATGGGCCCGATGGGGTCGAAGATGGCGGAGACGTTCCTCGCGGCGGGCCACGAGGTGACCGTCTGGAACCGTACGAGGAGCAAGACGGACCCGCTCGTGGCCAGAGGCGCCCGGCGAGCGGCCGAGGCGGCCGAAGGCGAGCTGCTGGTCATCAGCCAGGTGAGCTACCAGGCCATGTACGACAGTCTGAGCGACGCGCGGCTGGACGGGAAGGTGCTGGTCAACCTCAGCTCGGGCACCCCGGAGGAGCTGCGCGCGGCGGCGGAGTGGGTGGCCGGGCGGGGTGGCACGCTCGTCACCGGAGGGATCATGGTGCCGCCGCCGGGCATCGGCCTGCCCATGGCGTACACCTTCTACAGCGGCCCGAAGGAGGCCGTCGACCGGTACGCCGAGACGCTCAAGGCGCTGGCCACGATCACCTATGTGGGCGAGGACCAGGGCCTGGCGATGATGTACTACCAGGCGCAGCTGCTGATCTTCTGGTCCAGCCTGACCAGCTACATGCACGCGCTCGCGCTGCTCGGCACGGCGGGGGTGCCGCCCCGGGACTTCCTGCCGTTCGCCAGGGAGACGTTCACGCAGCTCGGGGGTGACGGGCCGATGGGGTTCGCCAAGATCCTGGCCGAGGAGGCCGAGGCCCGGGTGTATCCGGGCGAGCTCAACTCCCTGCACATGCAGGCGGTCGGCATCGGCCACGCCGTCCACGCGCTGAAGGACGCCGGGCTGGAGACCACGGTGCCGAACGCCCTCAAGGAGTTGTTCGAGCGCGCCGACGCGGAAGGACGCGGCTCGGAGGGGCTCGGCACCGTGATCGAGTCGATCAGAAAGCCCTAGTGGTTGAGGCCGTAGTGGTTGGCGAGCCCTACCGGTCGGCGAGGCCCTAGTGGTTGGCGAGGAAGGCGAGCAGGTCCTGGCGGGTCAGTAGCCCGGCCGGCTTGCCGTCTTCGAGCACCACGGCGGCGTCCGCCTTCTCCAGCGCCTCCACCGCGCGCGCCACCGACTCGCCGCTGCCGATCATCGGCAGCGGCGACGACATGTGCTCGGCGATCGTGTCCTCGGAGGAGAGCCGGCCGCGGTAGAGGGCTTCGAGCAGGTCGCGCTCGACGATGGAGCCGACCACCTCGGCCGCCATGACCGGCGGCTCCTCCTTCATCACCGGAAGCTGCGACACCGAGTATTCGCGCATGATGGCGATGGCCGTACCGACCGACTCGTGCGGGTGCACGTGCACGAACTCCGGCAGGCCCACCCCCTTACGAGCCAGTACGTCACGGACCAGCCCCTCCTCGGACGGGGTGGTCAGGAAGCCGTAGTCGGCCATCCAGTCGTCGTTGAAGATCTTGGACAGGTAGCCGCGCCCGCCGTCGGGCAGGAGGACGACCACGACGTCCTCGGGCCCCGCCTTGGCGGCCACCTCCAGCGCCGCGACCACGGCCATCCCGCACGAGCCGCCGACCAGCAGTGCCTCTTCGCGGGCGAGCCGCCGAGTCATGTTGAAGGAGTCCTTGTCGGACACCGCGATGATCTCGTCGCAGATCTTCGTGTCGTAGGTGGCCGGCCAGATGTCCTCGCCGACACCCTCCACCAGGTATGGACGGCCCGAACCGCCCGAGTAGACGGAACCCTCGGGGTCGGCCCCGATGATCTTCACGCGGCCGTCGGAGATCTCCTTGAGATAGCGGCCGGTGCCGCTGATCGTGCCGCCGGTGCCGATGCCCGCCACGAAGTGGGTGACCCGGCCCTCGGTCTGCTCCCACACCTCGGGACCGGTCGAGTAGTAGTGGGAGTCGGGGTTGTTGACGTTGGAGTATTGGTCGGGCTTCCAGGCGTTGGGCACCTCGCGGGCCAGCCGGTCGGACACCGAGTAGTAAGAGTCCGGGTGGTCGGGCGACACGGCGGTCGGGCAGACCACGACGTCGGCGCCATAGGCGCGCAGCACGGCGATCTTGTCCTGGGCCACCTTGTCGGGCACCACGAACAGGCACTTGTAGCCCCGCTGCTGGGCCACGATGGCCAGGCCCACGCCCGTGTTGCCGGACGTCGGCTCGACGATCACGCCACCGGGCCGGAGCTCCCCCGACGCCTCCGCCGCGTCGATCATGCGGACCGCGATGCGGTCCTTGACCGAGCCGCCCGGATTGAAGTACTCGACTTTGGCGAGCACCTGGGCGGGTAGGCCGGCGGAGACCTTGTGCATCCTGACGAGCGGGGTGTTGCCCATCAACTCGACCAGGGAATCGTAAACGCGCACCGAGGTGTTCACCTTCTTTGCCGAAGCTTGGTCAGCTTGCCGAGGGCCGAGCTCCCGTGGGGGTGGTGGGCACTCGGCTAGTTTTCAAGGCAAACGCTACCGCCGTGTTCGGTCGAGAGGAGCACGCACGTGGTCTGGGCAGCGGGCACGGCGCGGGCGGCGCGCAAGATCGCGACGGCGGCGGCACTCGGCGGCGGCGGGCTGACGGCCCTCGGCGCCACCGCGTACGCCCTGCTGATGGCCGAAAGCCTGTTGGCCAGGAAGATCATCGGCCGCCCCCACGGCATGGAGGGGCCGCCGTCCGACGGCGTATACGGCGACTTCCCCGGCACTCCTGTCTCCATGGCCTTGCTGGGCGATTCCCTCTCCGTCGGCCTGGGGATGACCGATCCGGCCGGGACCCCGGGCGTGTTGCTCGCGAACGGCCTGGCCTCCGTCGCCGAGCGCCCCGTACGCCTCCGCGTGGTCGGCAAGTCGGGAGCCTCGTCGGCCGAACTCGCCGACCAGGTCGACCGGGCGCTGAAGGCGGAGCCCCAGCTTGCCGTGATCTTCGTCGGCACGAACGACGTCACCACCCAGACCCCGCCCGCGGTGGCCGTACGCCACCTGAGCAAGGCCGTGCGCCGGCTGCGCGAGGCGGGCGCCGAGGTGGTCGTGGGCACCTGTCCCGACCTCGGCACCGTACGGCCCATCGCGCAGCCGCTGCGCTGGGTGACGCGGCGCTGGAGCCGCCAGCTGGCCGCGGCCCAGACGGTCGCGGTGGTCGACGCGGGCGGGCGTACGGTCTCGTTCGCTGACGTCCTGGGGCCGGATTTCGCGACAAATCCGGGCGAGATGTTCGGACCCGATCGTTTTCACCCATCTGCCCGAGGTTACGCACAGGCAGCTTACGCAGTGCTACCTTCTGTATGCGCTGCGTTGGGATTGTGGCCAGAGCCTCGACCCGCGCGCGGCGAAGGACTGCAACCGATTTACCTCGCGGCGGCTACGGCCGCGGAGGAGCCCGGCACCGAGGTCTCCGCGACCACGGTCGCCGGGCGGGCGACGGGTCTCCACGGCAAGTGGGCGACGTTGTTCCGCCGCCGGCTGGGAGCGTCGCCCAACGACGCCTGATCCCGGTCACCCTCCGAACCGAAGCCGTCACTCCTCGTCCCTTTGGAGTGGATTGCTCGTGCTTCGGCCCCTCGCGAACGCCGCCCTCACTCTCGCCGGAATCCTGGCCCTGGCCGGCTGTTCCGACAGCGGCGCGGCCACGGTCCACTTCCCGACCTGGCACAACGACGAGATCAACGCGGTCAGCCGGATGTCGGTCGCGGGCGGGGTCGTCACGACCACCTCCATGAAGCCCGACGGCTCGCTGGAGACGGTCGCCGTCGACCTCACCCACGGCAACAAGCTCTGGGCCCAACCGGCCACCATGGCGGGCCGCCTGCCCGGCATGGGGGTCTCCGCGCCCGCCATCGTCGAGACGGCCCCCGGCCAGGCCGTGGTCGTGGCGGTCGACCCGGTCAAGAAGGGCCGCTGGAACGCCGGCGTCGTCGCCCGCGACGCGCGCACCGGCGCGCAGAAGTGGACACGGCCGGTGCATTCGACGTTCGGCCCCCAGCGCTGCGGGCCCTACGTCTGCCTGCCGGAGCACACCGCGCTCTCCACCGCCCGCGTGGTGGTGCTCGACCCGGCCAGCGGCAAGCAGATGTGGAAGCTGCCCGGCATCGCCGAGGTCGAGTGGTCGGATCCCGACCGGGTGCTGCTGCTCCGCCTGGCCGCCAACCCCATGATCGAGTCGTACGAGCTCAAGACCGGCAAGCTGCAGTGGCAGCAGCCGATCGAGCAGGCACTCGGCCCCGGCATCGACCTGTCGGGCGGGTGGGCCTTCGGCGCGACCAGCGACAACCTGATCGGCTACGTCGCCCCCTACACCAACCCGCGGACGAAGAAGGCCTCCACCTTCGGCCTGTTCTCCATCAAGATCGGCGACGGCACGATCAACTGGATGCGTCCCTCGGTCGTCCGCGTCTACCCCAGCGGCAGCCCCGGCTACGCCCCCGTCGTGCGTCCGGTCGACCGGCAGGGCACCTACGGCGGCTTCGCCCGGCTCGACTCCGAGAGCGGCCGGGTCATCGGCCAGATCCCCGCCTCCGAGGTGCCCGGCTCCGGCTGGTGGCTGGCCTTCCCCGACCGCATGGAGAAGCTCGGCTTCCTCAAGCACGACGCCAAGGGCGCCGCCTTCGACCTGACGACGGGCGGGCCGGTCCCGGTCGAGGACCAGCGCGGCTGGTCCTTCTGCGTCACGGACCCCAAACCGCTCCCGCTCCACGGCCAGGCCCCCGGCTTCTACTCGACAGCCGCCGTCTGCGAGTACGACCTCGCGACCGGCAAGCGGCTCGCCTCCACGACGACCCCGCCCCCCTGGTTCACCGGCAGCCAGGACGGCTGGCGCCTCTGGCGTGACGAGAAGGGCGCCGTCCACGCCGTCAACGACGGCACGGCCACGGCACCCGGCATGTACGGCTGACCGGCCTGCCACCGACGAGCTGACGGCCTACCCCCGTACGACTGACGCCCCACCCACCGTGCTCCGCCACCAGGACTGGAATATAGTTCTAAAGGCCGACACAGGAGGATGAAGATGGCTGAAGCTGTGATCGTCGCTACCGCTCGCTCGCCCATAGGGCGGGCCTTCAAGGGTTCGATGAAGGACATACGTCCTGACGACCTGACCGTGCAGATGATCCAGGCCGCGCTCGCCAAGGTGCCGCAGCTCGACCCGACGACGATCGACGACCTCATGCTCGGCTGCGGCCTGCCCGGCGGTGAGCAGGGCTTCAACATGGCCCGCGTGGTGTCGGTGCTGCTCGGCCTCGACAAGGTGCCGGGCACCACGGTCACCCGCTACTGCTCGTCGTCGCTGCAGACCACCCGGATGGCCTTCCACGCGATCAAGGCGGGCGAGGGCGACGTGTTCGTGTCCGCGGGTGTGGAGATGGTGTCGCGGTTCGTGAAGGGCAACTCCGACTCGCTGCCCGAGACCCAGAACCCGGTCTTCGACGACGCCATCGGGCGCAGCAAGGCCTCCGCCGAGGGCGGGCACAGCTGGCACGACCCGCGCGAGGACGACACGATCCCCGACGTCTACATCGCGATGGGCCAGACCGCCGAGAACCTCGCCCAGATCAAGGGCGTCACCCGGCGCGACCAGGACGAGTTCGGCGTCCGCTCCCAGAACCTGGCCGAGAAGGCGCTGGCCGACGGCTTCTGGCAGAAGGACATCACCCCGGCGACGCTCCCCGACGGCACCGTGGTCAGCAAGGACGACGGGCCGCGGGCCGGGACCACGTACGAGGGGGTGGCCGGGTTGAAGCCGGTCTTCCGCCCCGACGGCACGGTCACGGCCGGCAACTGCTGCCCGCTGAACGACGGCGCCGCGGCCGTCATCGTGATGAGCGACACGCGGGCGGCCGAGCTGGGCATCACGCCGCTGGCGCGCATCGTCTCCACCGGCGTCACCGGCCTGTCCCCCGAGATCATGGGCCTCGGCCCGGTCGAGGCGTCGAAGCAGGCGCTGGCCCGCGCGGGGATGGCGATCGACGACGTCGACCTGGTGGAGATCAACGAGGCGTTCGCGGCGCAGGTCATCCCGTCTTACCGGGATCTGGGCATCGACCTCGACCGGCTCAACGTCAACGGCGGCGCGATCGCCGTCGGGCACCCGTTCGGCATGACGGGCGCGCGCATCACCTCCACGCTGATCAACAGCCTCCGTCACCACGACAAGTCGATCGGCTTGGAGACCATGTGCGTGGGCGGCGGGCAGGGCATGGCGATGGTCCTCGAACGCCTTTCCTGAGTCTCGCGACCGGGCCGATGGGCGCCAACCGCCATACGGGGTTGGCGCCCGCTCAGGGCTCGGTCTTCGGCGCAGGCCACTGCGACGCGTCAGTGGCGGCCCCGGTCTCAGCCGTGCTGGTCCGGACCCGCCTTTGTCGGGGTCACGCGGACCAGGACTCTCTTGTCGCGGACCATCGCCGCCTCGTAGTCCGGCCAGTCAGGGTGCTCGCCCGAGATCCCCCGGTAGTAGGCGATCAGGTGATCCATGGCGTCCGGGAGGGAGATGATCTCCGCCTCGCCCTCCACCTGGATCCAGTTTCCGTAGAAGGCGTCCGTGAAGACGCAGATCGTCACCTTGTTGTCGCGCCGGATGTTGCGCGTCTTGGCGGCCGTCTCCCTGGTGCTGATGACGAGGTAGCCCTCGTCGTCCACGCCCACCGACACCGGGGACATCTGCGGGCGGCCATCGCCGTGCTTGGTGAGGAGCACGGCGCGGTGGTTGTCTCGCAGGAAGTCGCGTGCCTTGTCTAGGTCCATCCACCCATGATTCCGCGCCCGTACCGAGGGCACGGGCGCGGGTCGGGTCGGAGTGTGGGCTCTACAGGAAGCCCATACGGTTATGGCGGTACCGCTCGTGTTCGTGCACGATGGCGGCGGCGTAGCCATGGGACAGCCCGTGCTCGTCGGCGAGCCAGTTGGCCCGCTCGTCACACCTCAGGAAGGACGGGCCGTTGTCGATGGCTTGAAACCACTCGGGGAGTTCGCGTCCCGTTATCGTTGGGACCCTTGCGATCAGCTTCGTCTGCGTCTCCGGTGAGTGGTTCAAGGACATGGGCACCTCCACGGATTAAGGTCCTTTGCTCGACACTGCAACACGTCCCCCCGAATGACAAGCCCCAACCTCCGAGGTTTTTGTAACGGCGGGTAGATTTTCGGTCGCGCAAAGAGAAGGACCCCGCCGGATCGGCGGGGTCCAGGCGGGGTCCGGGAGGCGAACGGTCAGTCGCTACGCGTGAAAATGCTGATGAACCGGAGCACCTCGAGGTAGATCCACACCAGGGTCAGCGTCAGCCCGAAGGCGCACTGCCAGGCGAACTTCTCCGGGGCGCCCTGCCGGACGCCCTCCTCGACCGCGTTGAAGTCGAGCAGCAGGAAGAAGCAGCCGAGCAGGATCATCGCGACGCTGAAGATCCACCCGATAGGGGAGTCGGTGCGCAGCCCGAGGCCGCCCGGGACGAAGATCCCGACGATCAGGTTGACGAGCACCAGGGCGATGGCCGCGAAGCCCGCGGCGACCACGAACCGAATGAACTTCGGTGTCACCCTGACGACGCGCAGCGCGTAGACGGTCAGGACTCCGCCGAAAGCGAACGCGGTGCCGAGCACCGCCTGGAGGACGATCCCGTTGTAGAGGGATTCGTACGCGCTACTGATCGCGCCGAGGAAGATCCCCTCGAAGGCGGCGTAGCTGAGGATCAACGCCGGGTTGGTGCTCTGCCTGAACGAGGCGATCAGCCCCAGGACGAGCGCCACGATGGCCGCGCCGATGGCCACGCCCAGGGGGACGTTGAGGTACCAGGCGGCGGCCGCGGCCACGACGAGCGTGCCCAGGGTCATGAAACCGCGCACCACGACGTCGTCGATCGTCATCGCCCGGTAGGCGGGCGGTGCCGGGGGCGCGTACGACGGGGAGTCGTACATGTTCTGCAGTTGCCCGGGGGTGGGCGTCGCGCCCTGCCACCCGCCGGCCTGCCGGGACCGGTTGAAAACGGGGTTCTTGCTCTCCATCGCTGCCTCCTGTGCGCCGAGCTTATTGGACGCGGCGTCACCTAGGTCAACACGCACTCAGATCTATGTGGTTTCGAGACTTCAGCAGGAGGACAACGAACGGATCCGTTCTTGAGTTCCCGCGGTTACTGAGGGTTGTTTAGTGGGGCATTTCCTCTGGTAGATGCGGGTGCCCCCGGCGGGATTCGAACCCGCACTACAACCCTTTTAAGGGGTTTGCCTCTGCCTTTGGGCTACGGGGGCGCCGCAATCATACGAAACGGACCATGCTTCCGAGGAGCACAACTTCGTATCAGGCGTCACAACTGTGAAGTCTGCGGTGAAGTGATAGGGCTCCTGACACTCTGTCCAGGAACAGAACGCCGTCGAGATGGTCCAGTTGATGCTGAATGCACCTAGCTTCGAATGCATCCGCCTCGATGGTGACGGGATCTCCCGTCCCAGGCAAGCTGCCGAGCACTGTGATACGCGTCGCTCGCCGTACGTCAGCGGTCAAACCAGCGATCGAGGCGCAGCCTTCCCGCCCGACGCACCAGTGAGACGCCTCAGCGAGCCGTGGATTGACCACCACGAGCTCGCCGGCCCACGACCTACCCCTCGGGTGCCCGGCGGCGTCAAAGGCGATCAGCCGCCAACTCAGCCCGATCTGTGGGGCGGCCAGGCCCGCGGTCCCCGGCTCGCCGCGCAGAGTGGCGAGAAGATCGGCCGCCGCGGCCACCACGCGGGGGTCGGTGGGATCCACTTGCTGGGCCCGGGCGGACAGGAGCGGGTGCGGAGCGCCGAGCACTCCGCGGGCGATCCCGTCCGGCGAGGTCACAACAGGTCCGGTTCAACGGGCCGGAAGGTGATCTCGGACTCGAGGCCCGAGCCGACCGTGGCCAGCCCGCGCATCAGCCCGGCCACGTCGACCTCCTCGGGCAGCTCGACGTCGGCGATGAGGACGTACAGCCGGCCGGTGAGCCGGGTGCTCATGCCGGTGATGTTGCCGCCCACCGAGGCGAGCTCGGCGCTGATGGCCGAGATGATGCCCGGCCGGTCCGGGCCGTGGACGGTCAGGACGTAACCGAGCCCGGTCGGCCGGCCGCCGAAGTAGCGGCGGGCCTCGACGGCCGAGGCGGTCACCACCAGGTCCGGCGCGCACAGGTGCTTGGTCAGCTCGTCGGCGCTCAGGTCGCCCGAGACCAGCAGCATCATCGCGACATGGCCGCCGAGCAGCGTCATGGTCGAGTCCTGGATGTTCGCCCCGCAGTCGGCGAGCGAGCCGGTGACCGCGGCGATCACGCCGGGCCGGTCCACGCCGAGCACCGTCACCGCTGAGAGCCCCACTCGTGGATCCCCTCTCGATTGAGACCGAGAATATTGAGTCAAGAATGCCGAAACGCCCCGATGCGGCCGCACCGGGGCGCTGCTGTACGCGGGCTAGCGGCGGGTCGTCGCCACGGCGGCTCTGAACCCGTCGCGCGGGTGCTCCATCTCGCCCAGTGAGATGGTCTCCCGCTTGAAGAACAGGGCCAGAGTCCAGTCGACGACGACACGGACCTTGCGGTTCAGCGTCGGCACCCGCGACAGATGGTAAGTGCGGTGCATGAACCACGCAGGGAATCCGCGAAGCTTGACCCCATAGACGTTCGCGACCCCCTGGTGCAGGCCGAGACCGGCGACCGATCCGACATACTTGTGGCGGTAGTCGACCAGTTCCTGTCCCCGGAGATGGCGGACCAGGTTGTCGGCCAGCACCTTGGCCTGACGTACGGCGTGCTGAGCGTTGGGCGCGCAATACTGGCCGGGGTTGGTCACGTCGGGGACACCCGCCGCGTCACCGGCGGCGAAGGCGTCCGTGACGCCCGCGACCGTCAGTTTCGTCGTGGTCTTGATCCGGCCGCGCTCGTCGAGGGGCAGGCCGCCGTCGTTGACCACCGGGCTGGGCTTGACGCCCGCGGTCCACACGAGGGTGTCGGCGTCGAACTTCGAGCCGTCGGAGAGCACCACGTGGCCGCCCTCGCAGGACTCCAGGCGGGTGTCGAGCTTCACGTCGATGCCGCGCTCGCGCAGCTGCTCCAGCGTCCACTTGCCCATCTCGGGGCCGACCTCGGGCAGCACCCGGTTCGTGGCCTCCACCAGCACCCAGCGGATGTCGGAGGGTTTGATGTTGCGGTAGTAGCGGGTCGAGTCCTTGGCCATGTCCTCCAGCTCGGCCAGCGCCTCGACGCCCGCGAAGCCCGCGCCGACGACGACGAAGGTGAGCGCGCGGCGGCGCGCCTCCAGGTCCTCGGTCGACTCGGCCACGTCGAGCAGGTGCAGGACCCGGTTGCGCAGCGCGATGGCCTCGCCCACGTTCTTGAACCCGATGCCGATGTCGGTCAGGCCGGGGATCGGCAGCGTCCGCGAGATCGAGCCGGCGGCCATCACGATCACGTCGTAGGCGATCTCTCGCGGCTCGCCCTCGACCGGCTGGAAGGTGACGCTCCGCCCGTCGTGGTCGACGGCGGTGACGCTGCCGTTGAGCACGCGCACCTTGGGCAGGACCCGGCGCAGTGGGGCGACCACGTGCCGCGGGGAGAGGTTGCCCGCCGCCGCCTCGGGCAGGAAGGGCTGGTAGGTCATGTACGAGTGGGGGTCGATGATGGTGATGCGCACGTCGCCGTCGCGCAGCTCCGAGCGGAGCGTGCGCTGTAGCCGCAATGCCGTGTAGAGGCCGACGTAACCGCCGCCGACGATCAGAATGTGCTTGTTCATCCTCGGTTCCCCATCCCATGGGAGCGCTTGTGAAACTATTCACAAGGCTACGTCAAGGGCACCCCATAAAGCCAATCCCCAGGTGGTGCTACGCGTCACACCCCAGCGCCCTGGCTCTGACGAAGACGTCGTCGAGCATCTGGGCGGTCACCCTGCCGGTGAAGGTGTTCTGCTGGCTGGGGTGATAGCAGCCCATGAGGGTCACCGGCGCCTGCCCGTACGAGACCTGGACCTCGACGCCGTGCCCGAACGGCGGCCTGCCGCGCGGCAGCGTGTAGCCCGCGTCCTTCAGCGCGGGCCACATGGCCTGCCAGGCGAACCCGCCCAGCGCGACGACCACCCGCACGCTCGGCGCGGTCAGCGTGAGCTCCCGCGACAGCCACGGGAAGCAGGTGGCCCGCTCCTCGGGCGTGGGCTTGTTCGCGGGCGGCGCGCACCGCACTGAGGCCACCACCCGGGCGCCGATCAGCCGCTGCCCGTCACCGGCGTGCGTGCTCGTCTCCTGTACGGCCAGTCCGGCGCGGTACAGCGAGGCGAACAGCCAGTCTCCGCTGCGGTCGCCTGTGAAGATCCGCCCGGTCCTGTTGCCCCCGTGCGCGGCCGGGGCCAGGCCGACGAGCAGGACGCGCGGCCGGTCGTCGCCCCATCCGGGGACCGGCCGCCCCCAGTAGGTCTCGTCCGCGAACGCGCGCCGCTTCACCTCGGCCACTTCCTCGCGCCATTCCACCAGGCGCGGGCAGGCCCGGCAGACGGACTGCGCGGCCGTGAGCTCCGCCAGGGTGCTGCCGGCGGCGGCGATGCGGCGCACGTCCGCGGGGTCGTGGGCGACCGGGGTGTCAGCGGTCGCCGGGTCGCCGGGCCAGCCGGTGCCCGGAGGTACGAAGCTCATGGCACCGATGGTGCCCGATCACTTGGTGGCCGATGGACTCGGGCTGGGGCATGGGGCGGCGGTCTGCGCCTCGGGGGCGGCCTCGACCAGCGGCAGCGGGTAGCGGTTGAGAATCGGCTCGCCGCACGAGCGGTCGACCATGTAGCCGTGCTCTTCGGGGCGGGTGATGATCGGATTTCCGTCCTGGTCGTAGAGGTAGACATCGGCCAGTGGGGTGCCGTCCTTGGCATACGGCTTGATGTTGTAAAACCCGTCCGACCGCGCCATGTTCTGCACGATCACGGGGGCGTCGGCCACCGCGTAGCTCACCGGCTCGGACGACTCGACCGGCTGCGCCGCCACGAACCCGGCGGCCAGCGCGAGCACGGCCGCCAGGTTGACGGCGAAGGCGGTCGTCGCCGCGAGGCGCCCCTTCGACCGCCTGCCCAGCCAGACCGAGGCCCAGACGCACACGGCCACCACCACCCAGTCGGTCAGGGTCCCCGGCACGAGCCGGGGGTCTATGGCCACACTCAGCAGCACCATGGCCACCAGGTAGCCGCGCAGCACCCACCACCCGGGCCGTAACTCGGGCAGGAAGCCCGTGAAGCCCCGGTAGGGCGCCTGTCGCAGGAGCCGGGAGTGCAAGGTCGCGATCCGCTCCTTCGCCCGGCGTCGGGGCTTCCTGCCGCTCTCCGGCCGGCCCCCATAGGCGGCTACGAGCTCCTCGGCGTAGGCGGCGGGCGACCCCAGCCGCTCCTCCAGTGGCGCGTCGGACTCGGCCGCGATCTCCGCCAGGTGGTCGTCCAGGTCTTCGAGCAGTTCCTCGCGCTCCGGATGGTCGGCCAGGGCATCCCGTACGGCCTGCGCGTACTGTTCGGGCGTGATCATGCTTGCCCCTCCTTGAGCAGGGAGGCCATGGTGGCCGCGAAAGAGGTCCAGGTCTTGGCCGACGAGGCGTACATGCTCCTGCCGACCTCGTTGAGCCCGTAGTACTTGCGGTGGGGCCCCTCGTCGGAGGCCACCACGTAGGAGTTGAGCGCGCCGGCCTTGAACAGGCGGCGCAGCGTGCCGTACACGGAGGCGTCTCCGACGTCGTCGAGCCCCGCCTCCCTCAGCCTGCGCACGACGTCGTAGCCGTAGCCATCCCGTTCGTCGAGCACGGCGAGGACCGCCAGATCGAGCACGCCCTTGAGCAGCTGGCTGCTATCCACGCGATGCACACTACTCCGCAAAGCGCAGTAGTAGCAAACAGAAAAACCGGGCGGCGCCACGAGGGCACCACCCGGTTCAACTCAACTCAACTCAACTGATCAGGCGCCGGCCGGCTTCGGGCAGCTCACCGAGAAGCTGGTGGAAGCGGAAGCCGAGTCGGGGCTGGTGACCACGAGCTGGACGGAACCCTTGGTCTCGCTGGCGCTCTGCGCGCCCGCGATGCCCCAGGTCACATCCACGCTGCCGTTGACCGTACGCTCGAGGTCCGGGTTCTCCCGCTTGCCGTCGATCACCCAGTAGTACTTGACGGTGGTCGGGGCGGTGCTGGAGATCGTCGCCTTGAAGTCGACGCCGGGGCCACGCTTGTCGGCGCAGAACTCGTTGCGCTGGCCGGAGACCGAGAGGCTGGAAACCGAGACCTTCGGCTTCGGGGCCTCGCAGGCGGCGTAGGACTGGCTGATCGAGTCGTTGTTCCGCGGCCCGGAGACGGCCAGGGTCACCCGGCCACCCTTCGTCGCGGAGCCGGAGAGAACGCGGTCCGACAGCTCGACGGTACGCGAGCCCTCGCGGCCGAACCCGACCACACCACTGTCAACGGACTGGCCGTTGACGTACCACGT
This sequence comes from Nonomuraea sp. CA-143628, assembly GCF_050942315.1. Classification (NCBI taxonomy): domain Bacteria; kingdom Bacillati; phylum Actinomycetota; class Actinomycetes; order Streptosporangiales; family Streptosporangiaceae; genus Nonomuraea; species Nonomuraea sp. CA-143628. The sequence goes on along the minus strand of NZ_CP192072.1, from coordinate 1,714,479 downwards.
GTACTCGACCCGCGCGCGGCCGGTCGAGTTGATGCTGGCGTGCGCGCCGACCTTGCAGCCGTCGTTATTGGTCGAGGTCACCAGGTTGGTGGCCGAGACCCGCGTCGAAGGAGCCTCGTCCTTGCACCAGACCTTGTAGTAGGCCCGGTCCGAGGAGGAGCCGCCGCCGCGCCCGACGACCTGCAGGACGGCGTAGCCCCGCTGGCTCTCACGCGGCGAGTAGCCGAAGGAGACGGTCTTCGAGTGGTAGACCTTCGTCCGGCCATAGTCGACGACGCGACCGTCCAGGACCCAGCGGTACTTGACCCACGTGGGGTCGTCGACCTTGATCCGGCCAAGGAAGTTGACCTTGTCGCCGGGGGTACAGGGCCCGACGTACGAGCTCGGGTCGGCCCAGGCGCTGACCGAGATCTTCTTGCTGCCGCTCAGCTGATCCTTGTCGACGACGACGGCGTCCTGGCAGGTGACCGAGAAGTAGCCCTTCTTGGAGGTCACCTTGCGCGGACCGAGGATCTGCACGGCCTCCCAGCCCTTGACGTCCTCCTGGAAGGTGAGCGTCTGGCCGATCTTGACCGACTTGGTGCCGTGGCCCTTGAGCTTCAGGACCTTGACCTTGCCCTTGGAGCCGTCTCCGTGGAGCCAGCGGTAGGCGAGTTCGGTCTTGCCGTCGAGCTTGACGTTGATCTTGGCCGAGATGTCGACCTTCACCGGGCAGGAGCCGTCGTTGTCGCGGCTCGACGCCATGGGCGTGGATACCGAGACCTTGGGCCTGGCCTTGGAGGAGGTCGCCGCGGCGCTGGCCTTGCCCGCGGTGGCCTGGGTGGACGCCTGGGCGGGAGCGGCTGCCAGCCCCGCGACCATGGCGCCCAGCACGGCGGCGGAGGCGCCGAATGCCGCCGCCTTACGCGCTAATGGACGAGATGAGTTCATGTGAGAGTGCTCCATTCCGTTAGGGAAAAGATGCGCTCCGGGAACGGTCGCCACGCCGACACCACCCGTGTCCGGCAATATGACAAAGCCCCCGCAATGCCCCTTTACTTAAGCATAAAACTGATTGCACGCTCAACACAGCCGAATCCCAGATTTGTCCGATTTTCGCCGGAAAAATCAGGCCATGGAGTAGGCGATTCCGTCCAGAATGTCGTGTTCGCTCACGACGACCTGCGTAAACGCGAAACGCCGCACGATGCGGTCCAGAATCAGGGCACCCACGCCAATCACGTCGACTCGCCCGGGATGCATCACCGGAATCCTGGCTCGCTCACTATGGGTCATCGCGAGCAGCCGTCGCGTGACCTCGTGCACCTGCTGGGCGGTCACCCGCGAGTGATGGATCCGCTCCGAATCGTAGGCGGGCAGGTCTAGTGCGATGCCCGCCACCGTCGTGACGGAGCCCGCCAGACCCACCAGCGTGTGCGCCTCGTGGACGGGCACCGCCTCGGCGACCCGGTCGAGCGCGGCCTCGATGTCGGCCACGATGGCCTCCAGCGCCTCCGCCGACGGCGGATCGCCCGCGTCGCGCAGGTGCCGCTCCGTCAGGCGTACGCAGCCGATGTCGACCGACAGCGCGCCGATGACGTGCTCGGAGCCGACCACGAACTCGGTCGAGCCGCCCCCGATGTCGACGACCAGGTAGGGCGGGAGCGGCCCCTGCGGTATCCCGGTCTCCCGCGACAGCCGGACCAGCCCCCTGGTCGCGCCGACGAACGACAGCTCCGCCTCCTCCGCGCCCGTCACCACCTCGGGCTCCACCCCGAAGATCTCGCGCACCCCGTCGACGAACTCCTGCCTGTTGGCGGCGTCGCGCGTCGCGCTGGTCGCCACCACCCGGGTCGCCGTGGCGCCGTGCTGGTCGATGAGCTTGCGGTAGGTACGCATCGCGGCGAACGTCCGCTCCAGCGCCTCGGGAGCCAGCCGCCCCGTCTGGTCGACCCCCTCGCCCAGACGTACGATCTCCATCCGCCGCTCGATCTCGGTGAGGTCGTTGTCGCCGACGTCGGCGATCAGCAGGCGTACGGAGTTGGTGCCGCAGTCAACGGCGGCTACACGCATGGTCCGTCACTCCACCACTCGGGGAGGGCATCCAGCGCCTCCCGGCCGAACGGGTTGGATCCGGGCACGGCCAGCTCGTGCGCGACGAGCGCGTGCAGGCACTTCACCCGCAGCGGCATGCCGCCGGTGCTCTGCATGTCACGCGGCAGCGGCTCCGTGCCCTGCTCTTCCGCGGCCTTGTCGCGCCTGGCCACATAGTCGTCGTGCGCGGCCTGGTAGGCGGCGGCCAGCTCCGGATCGGTGGCCAGCCTGGCCTGCATCTCGCGCATCAGCCCCGAGCCTTCGAGCGTGCCGATCGCGGAGGCCGCCTTGGGGCAGGTCAGGTAGTAGAGCGTGGGGAACGGCGAGCCGTCGGGCAGCCTCGGCGCGGTCTCCACCACGTCGGGGTTGCCGCACGGGCAGCGGTGCGCCACCTCGCGCAGCCCTCTCGGCGGGCGGCCCAGCTGCCGCTGCACCGCGTCGACGTCTCTGCTGTCCAACGCTCTCCCCTCACACGCCACCGACTCGGTGCCTTACGGCTCCGGCCCGAGTCGGTGCTCATCCGGCCTTGCGGCCCTGGCCCGTGTCGGCGGCCTCGACCGATTCCCACAGCGTTTGGTACCACGGCGGCGTCGCGGCCGGCTGCTTGACCGTCGTCGTGGTCTTGTCCGGCTTGGCGTCCATGACCACGTAGCACTTCTCGCCCGGCCCGCAGTAGTGCAGCCGTTCCTTGGCGGTCCGCTTGATCCAGTTGGGATCGCGGATCCGCTGCGCCTGCTCGGCCAGCGCCTGGCGGTCGGCCTCGACCCGTGCCTTCTCCGCCCGCAACTCCGCGATGCCGCGGCGCTGCGCGATGTACTCGCGTACAGGGTAGGCCAGGCTCATCGCGATCGCGCACACCACGATCGCCAGGATGGCGGCCCGCCCGGTCAGCTGCGGCCTCTTCGCCAATGGTTCACACCTCCGTGTCCAGTTCGGTGGCCGAACTTAGCGGATGGTGCTATTTGCACCCTTCTGATCGGCTCGCGGCATACCCGCCATGCCGCGAGCCGTACCCGAAACTAGCGCTGGAAGCGCGGAAAAGCGCCGCGACCCGCGTAGCGAGCGGCGTCGTCGAGAATTTCCTCGATGCGCAGGAGCTGGTTGTACTTGGCCACGCGGTCCGAGCGGGCGGGCGCGCCGGTCTTGATCTGGCCGCAGTTGACCGCCACGGCCAGGTCGGCGATCGTCGTGTCCTCGGTCTCGCCGGAGCGGTGGCTCATCATGCAGCGGTAGCCGCTGCGGTGGGCCAGGTCGACCGCGTCGAGGGTCTCGGACAGGGTGCCGATCTGGTTGACCTTGACCAGCAGCGCGTTGGCGGTGCCTTCGGCGATGCCGCGGCCGAGCCGCTCCGGGTTGGTCACGAACAGGTCGTCGCCGACCAGCTGGACCTTGTCGCCGATGGCCTCGGTGATGGCCTTCCAGCCAGCCCAGTCCTCCTCGTCGAGCGGGTCCTCGATCGAGACGAGCGGGTAGTTGTCGACCAGGTCCGCGTAGAAGGCGATGAGCTCCTGGGCCGAGACGCCCTTGCCGTCGATCGTGTAGACGCCGTCCTTGTGGAACTCGGAGGCGGCCACGTCGAGCGCGAGGGCGATGTCGTCGCCCGGCGTGTAGCCGGCCCGCTCGATGGCGACCAGGATCAGGTCGAGCGCGTCGCGGTTGGACGGCAGGTTGGGCGCGAAGCCGCCCTCGTCGCCCAGCCCCGTGGCGTAGCCCTTCTCCTTCAGCACGCCCTTGAGCGCGTGGTAGACCTCGGTGCCCATGCGCACGGCCTCGCGGAACGTGCTCGCGCCGATCGGCGCGATCATGAACTCCTGGATGTCGACGTTGGTGTCGGCGTGGGCACCGCCGTTGAGGATGTTCATCATCGGCACGGGCAGCAGATGGGCGTTGGGGCCGCCCAGGTAACGGAACAGCGGCAGCTCGGCGCTGTCGGCGGCGGCCTTGGCCACGGCCAGCGAGACGCCCAGGATGGCGTTGGCGCCCAGCTTGGACTTGTTGGGCGTCGCGTCCAGATCGATCATGATCTGGTCGATGATGCGCTGGTCCTCGGCCTCGATGCCGTTGATCTCTTCGAAGATCTCGTCGGTGACGGCGAGCACGGCCTTCTCCACGCCCTTGCCGCCGTAGCGCTCGTCTCCGTCACGCAGCTCCACGGCCTCGAACTGGCCGGTCGACGCGCCGCTGGGCACCGCCGCGCGCCCCCTGCCGCCGTCGTCGAGGATCACCTCGACCTCGACGGTCGGGTTGCCCCGGGAGTCGAGGATCTCGCGCGCGTATACGACCTCGATGGTAGCCACGGGTTTGCGCTCCTAAATCGAAAGGCAATATGCCTTCAGAGCCTATCGGTGCTCCGACTCCCACCGGAGCACGCGGTCACGGTAGTCGCGAGCGGCGGCGCGGAGCTCGGCCTCGGCGTCGATTCCCGCGTCCTGGGCGCGGCGGACCAGGTCGAACAGCTCGCGCCCCACCCCCTGCGAGATCGCGGCGGCCAGCCCGTCGGGGGCGCCCCCGCGCTCGGCCCGGCGCACCAGCTGGGCGGCCAGCGACAAGGCGGGCTGCCCCATCGGCACCCCGTCGAGCACCGACGGACGCTCGTCCTTCGCCGCCCGCTCGGCCGCCTTGATCGCCTCCCAGTTGTCGTTCACCTCGTCGGCGGTCTCCGCCCGCACCGAGCCGAACACGTGCGGATGCCGCCGCACCAGCTTCTCGACGATCCCCTCGGCCACATCGTCCATGTCGAACCCGTCGGCCACCCGCGCGTGGAAGACCACCTGCAGCAGCAGATCGCCCAGCTCCTCGCGCAGCGCCGGGTAGTCGCCCTGCTCGATCGTCTCCAGCACCTCGTAGGCCTCTTCGAGCAGGTACGGGACCAAGGTCTCGTGCGTCTGCTTGCGGTCCCACGGGCACTCGGTGCGCAACCGCTCCATCACCGCGACCAGGTCGAGCACCCGCGCGCCCGGCAGGTCGTAGGAGCCCGGCACGACCTCGATCAGCGGTGGCTCGGCCATCACGACGGCCGCGTGGCCGACCGCCCGCATGAAGTCCTCGGAGTCCTCGGCGGCCAGCCAGACCACCGTCTCCGTCACCGCCCGCCGCGCCAGCTCGGCGGGGACAGGCGTGACGACGGCCACCTCGACCCCGGCCTCGGCCAGGTAGGGCAGTTGCGGATGATCCGCGGACCCGGTCAGCACGCGGCCCGAGCCGAACGCCTGCCACGCCTGGTGGCTCAGCAGACCCGGCGCGACCCGCGGTGAGGTGGTGACGATGATCAGCGGCACGGGCTAACCCTGCGACTGCTGCTGTTGCTGCTGCTCGCCCTGGCCGGCCTGCCCGGTCGTCGCCGACGGCTTGCCGAACCGGCCTGCGTCGACGAAGCCCTGCTGGCTGATCGCGCCGTAGCGCGGGCTGAAGACCGGGGCGATCGCGTTGTAGGCGGCCTTGAACTTCTCCACGGCCTGCTGGTTCTGCGGCCCGCCGAGCTTCTCCAGCACCTTGTTCACGCCGAGCGCCGCCCGCAGGTAACCGCGCGGGTTGGCCGGGGAGACGGCCTTGGACAGCAGATTCATCTCGGCCGTCTGCTGCTCGCCCTTGTCCTGGGCCGCGGCGTCGATCTCCGAGTCGCTGACCTGTACGCCGAACTTGTCGGCCAGCTGCTGCTGCCGGCTCTGCTCCGCCATCCTGGACAGAACGAACTGGTTGACCGACACACCGAGCTGCGACGGCTCGATGTTGACCTTCCGCAGCGCGGCCTCATATTCCTGGACGTTCTTGTTCAGGTCGCGCGCTGAGATCCGCTCACTGCCCACGACGGCCGCGGCTCCGGCCTCCATAGGCGAGGAGCAGGCGGTCAGCGCGACACCCACCACGGCAGCGGCCACAGCCACTCGAATCGACTTCACGTGCGTCCTTTCCCGACAAAAACCGCGGCTAGCTTACCCTCGCGGGCTCCAAGAACATGGCCTCGACCAGGTCACCGCACCATTTGAGCAGGTCGAGGTCACGCAACGGCTGCCCGCCAAGGGGCTTGGTCTTCGGCGCGGGCACCAGCAGGGTCTCCGCCGCCTGCTTGTAGATGGCCTTCTTGTACAGGCGGTCGAGGCGTACCTGCTGCGACTCCCGCAGCCTGACCGGACCGAACTTGATGTTCTGGCCCTGCAGTGTGACATCGGTGAGCCCGGCCTGGCGGGCGCTGATGCGGAAGCGGGCGACGGCCAGGAGGTTCTCCACCTCGACGGGCGGCTTGCCGTATCTGTCCGTCAGCTCGGCGCGTACCTCGTCGATGTGGATCTCGGCGGAGATGGTGGCGATCCGCTTGTACGCCTCCAGGCGCAGCCGTTCGCTGGTGACGTAGTCGTGCGGGATGTGCGCGTTGATCGGCAGTTCGACCTTGACGTCGGGGTGCTCCTCCGTCACCTCCGCGCCCGACAGCTTGGCCTTCTGCTCCTGCACGGCCTCGGCCATGAGCCGGACGTACAGGTCGAAGCCGACGCCCGCGATGAAGCCCGACTGCTCGGCGCCGAGCACGTTGCCCGCGCCGCGGATCTCCAGGTCCTTCATCGCGACGTACATGCCCGCGCCCATCTCGGTGTGCTGCGAGATCGTCGCCAGCCGCTCGTGGGCGGTCTCGGTGAGCGGCTTCTCCGGCGGGTAGAGGAAGTAGGCGTAACCCCGTTCCCTGCCTCGCCCGACGCGACCCCTGAGCTGGTGCAGCTGCGAGAGGCCGTAGTTGTCGGCCCGGTCGACGATCAGTGTGTTGGCGTTGGGCACGTCGAGCCCGGACTCCACGATCGTGGTGCAGACCAGCAGGTCGTACTCGCGTTCCCAGAAGCCGACCATGATCTTTTCCAGCTGGTGCTCGTTCATCTGCCCGTGCGCCACCGCGATGCGCGCCTCGGGCACCAGCTCCCTGATCCGGGCGGCGACCCGGTTGATCGAGGCCACCCGGTTGTGCACGAAGAAGATCTGGCCGTCGCGCATCAGCTCGCGCCTGATGGCGGCCCCGATCTGCTTCTCGTCGTACGGCCCCACGAAGGTGAGGATCGGGTGCCGCTCCTCCGGCGGGGTGAGGATGGTCGACATCTCCCGGATGCCGGTCAGGCCCATCTCCAAGGTGCGCGGGATCGGCGTGGCCGACATGGCCAGCACGTCGACCTGGGTGCGCAGGTGCTTCATGGCCTCCTTGTGCTCGACGCCGAACCGCTGCTCCTCGTCGATGATGATCAGCCCCAGGTCCTTGAACCGGACCTCGGGGCTGAGCAGCCGGTGGGTGCCGATCACCAGGTCCACGGCGCCGGTGCGCAGGCCCTCCAGAGTGCCCTTGACCTCGCCGTCGGTCTGGAAGCGGGAGACCGCCCTGAGCGAGACGGGGAAGCTGGAGAAGCGCTCGGTGAACGTCGACATGTGCTGCTGCACCAGCAGCGTCGTCGGCACCAGCACGGCGACCTGTTTGCCGTCCTGGAGAGCCTTGAACGCCGCCCGCACCGCGATCTCGGTCTTGCCGTAGCCGACGTCGCCGCAGATCAGCCGGTCCATCGGGACGCCGCGCTCCATGTCGCGCTTGACCTCGTCGATGGCCTCCAGCTGGTCGCCGGTCTCGACGTACGGGAAGGCGTCCTCCATCTCCCGCTGCCACGGGGAGTCGGCGGCGAAGGCGTGACCGGGCGAGGCCATGCGGGCGGAGTAGAGGCGGATGAGCTCGCCCGCGATCTCCTTGACCGCCTTCTTCGCCCTGGTCTTGGCCTTGGCCCAGTCGGCGCCGCCCATCCGGTTGAGCGTCGGGGCCTCGCCGCCTACGTAGCGGGTGACCTCGTCCAGCTGGTCCGTGGGGACGTAGAGGCGGTCGCCCTTGGCGTACTCGATGACCAGGTATTCGCGCGTCGCGCCCTGGACCGTGCGCTGCACCATCTCGATGTAGCGGCCGACGCCGTGCTGCTCGTGCACCACGTTGTCGCCGATCTTGAGCTGGAGCGGGTCGACCATGTTGCGGCGGCGGGAGGGCAGGCGGCGCATGTCCTTGGTGGACGCCTTCTGGCCGACGAGGTCGAGGTGGGTGAGCACGGCCAGGTTGGGGGTGATGAACCCGTGCTCGATCAACCCCGTCGACACATGGACGACCTTCGCCTCAGGCGACTTGTCCAGATATTTCACCAACCGGGCGGGAACGTCCACGCCCTTGAGGACCTCGACCATCCGCTCGGCCGGGCCGTGCCCCTCGCTCAGCAGCACGACGGCCTTGTCCTCGGCCAGCCAGCCCTTGACGTCTTCCAGCGCCTTCCTGGTGTCGCCCCGGTAGGCCTCGGAGTCCTGCGCGTCGAGCTCGACCCCGGCCCCGAACGGCGCCATCGTCCACCACGCCTGCCCCAGCACGTCGGCGTGGCCGCGGATGTCGTCGAGCGAGCGGAACGCCGCCGCCCCGAGGTCGATCGGCGCCTCGCCACCGGCCGCCGCGTTGATCCACGACGCCTCCAGGAACTCCTGCGAGGTGCGTACGAGCTCCTCGGCCCGCCCCCTGATCCGTTCGGGATCGCAGACGAACACCGCGGCGTTGCCGGGCAGGTGGTCGAGCAGCAGGTCCATCTCCCCCGCCAGCACGGGCGCGAACGCCTCCATGCCCTCGACCGGCGTCCCCTCGGCGAGCTGGTCGAGCACCTCGGCCAGCGCCGGGTGCTCCCGGCCCAGCTCACGCGCCCGCTCCCTGACCTCCGCGGTGAGCAGCAGCTCGCGGCACGGCGGCGCGAACAGCCCGCCGTCCGCCGCCTCCAGCGAGCGCTGGTCGGCCACCTTGAACCAGCGGATCTCCTCGACCGTGTCGCCCCAGAACTCCAGCCGCAGCGGATGCTCCTCGGTCGGCGGGAACACGTCGAGCAGTCCGCCGCGGACCGCCACCTCGCCCCGCTTCTCCACCATGTCGACCCGGTGGTAGCCGTTGTCGACCAGCCGGCGTACGACCCCGTCGAGGTCGGCGTCGTCGCCCGCGCGCAGGCGGGTCGGCTCCAGATCGCCCAATCCCTTGACGATCGGCTGGAGCAGCGCCCTGACCGGCGCGACCACCACACTGAGCGGGCCGGCCGCCTGGTCGTCCTTGACCGGGTGTGCGAGCCTCCTGAGCACGGCCAGCCGCTGACCCACGGTGTCGCTGCGCGGGGAGAGCCGCTCGTGCGGCAACGTCTCCCAGGCGGGGAAGACGGCCACCGAGCTGGGCTCCATCAGGCTGGTCAGCGCGCTCGCCAGGTCCTCCGCCTCGCGGCCGGTGGCGGTGATCGCCAGCACGGCCCGCTGATCGTGCCCGGCCAGCGCGGCCACCCCGAACGGCCGCAGCGCGGACGGCGCCACCAGCGCGATGTCGCCGCCCTCTTCGAGAGCGGCGGTCAGCTTGGGATCGGTGACGACAAGATCAAGCAGCCCGGACAGACTCATTTTCGACAGCCCCACGACGATTACCCCCAGCCGGCGGGCGTGGGGGTTGTGCTACAAGCCTATTCGCATCTGCCCCACGCCCCCGTCCGGCTCTGGGACCTTGTACGGGTGCAGGACCTCGTACAGCTACAGGACCTCGTCCGGATGCGGGACCTTGTCCGACTCCAGGACCTCGCCCGGATGCGGGACCTTGTAGCCCGGGACGGATGGCCAGCGGACCGTCAGCACCACCGACTCCTCCTCCGCGTGCCAGGAGTGGTCCACGCCCTTGCCCCAGACCACGTAGTCACCCCGTTCGGCGAGCAGGACGCTCCTGCCCGGTAGTTCGACGCGGAAGCGACCCGAGATGAGGATGAGCAGCGCCGTACGCTCCTCGCCCCGCACCCACTCGGCGCGTTCGTCACCCGGAGAGTGGGTGCCCCATTTGATCTCCACCGCGTCGCTGTTTCTCGGGTCGCCATAGGGTTTGAAATGGCCCAGGAGCCAGCCATGGTCCATCGCGGCGTCGACATTCGCGTTGCCCACGTACACGAGATCACTCACGGCGCAGGACGCTAGCAGGGAAATGGCTTACTAATTGGCGTCGATTGATTACTCTGGGTGACATGTCTGAGGTGCGATCGGCAGCCCCAAGGGGCGATCTCTTTGGTCAGCGCATCCGCGAGCAGTGGGCCGGACGGCTCGGCAGGCGGCTCGACGTGCTCGTCGCCGGATGCGCGCACGACGAGCCACTGGTCCTGGACCGGATCGACACCAGGGCCACTGGCGTCGACGAGGACCTGCCACCGATCAGGAGAGTGGTCGGCGAGCGAGCCGATCTCGCCATGTGGTCACTGGGCGACCTGCGGTGCGTCCCGCTGCCCCCGAGGTCGGTGGACGTGATCCAGCTGTCGTTCCTGCTGGAGCGGATCCAGCACGCCGAGCTGGTCTTCGACCGGCTGCTGCAGGCGCTGCGCCCCGGCGGGCTCATCCTACTGCGCATGCGCGACCGGAAATCCGCCTACGGCCTGCTCGACCGGATCACCCCGTGGTGGCTGCGGCGGCTGATCTGGCCGCACCTGGTGTCAGCCGGCACACCGGGCCCGCTACCGGCCGTCTATGGGCCGGTGACCTCGCGCGACGGGATCCACACCTTCTGCCTCACGCGCGGGCTCATGATCACCGACGACCACACGGCGACCAGCGGTCCGGCCATGGGGCGTGTCGGGCGGGTGGCCGTCCGGATGACGGCCAAGCTGACTCGCGACCGGTTTCCGGCGACGCATGATGAGATCGCCATGGTGATCAAGAAGCCGCAGAATCACTTCGCTCGGCTCATTTAGGGTGTGGTTCGTCACGACCGCCTCGGACACCGTGACGGTCCGTGGTGGCTGACGTCCTTAGGAGGGATATCCCCTCCGGAGGGCGAGAAGGAAGACCGCCCGTCGTGGCCAAGGTCCTTGGGGTGGGACACCCTCCCGGGCGCGAGAAGGAACACGGTCCGTCGCGGCCGAGGTCCTTGAGGACGGACGCTCCCTACAGAGGCGAGGAGGAAGACGGCCCGTCGTGGCCGAGGTCCCCATAGAGGACTCCTCCGGGGAGCGGAAGAACCCCCCGGAATGTCTGGTGAAGGTTCGAGGACGCCGCACTAGCGACACACTTGTACCAAAGGCTAGACTCCTTTCCTACCAAGTCAATCGGAATAGTTGGGATGGCAGACCGTGGAGTGGACCCCAGGGGCGTACGAGCTGGCCGACCTGGAGCTGCTGCTCTCCGGCGCGTTCCAGCCGCTGAGCGGGTTCCTCGGGCACGACGACCTGCACACGGTGCACGAGCGCGGCACCCTCGCCGACGGCACCCCGTGGCCGGCGCCCGTCACGATCCACCTTCCAGAAGCGGCCACCCCCGGCACAGAGGTCACGCTGCTCGATCCCGAGGGCGTGCCGCTGGCCGTGCTCACCGTCGCCGAGCGCGAGCCCGACGGCCTGGTCTCCGGCCCGGTCAAGGGCCTGGGCGCCCCGGAGCACGGGCCGTTCGCCCGGCTTCGCCGTACTCCGGCGCAGATACGCGAAGAGCTCGACGGGCGCGCGGCGCTCGCCGTCACCATGCGGGGACCGCTCGACGATCTCACCGAGATCGTCGCCACCGCCAAGGAGCTCGACGCGGTGATCGTGCTGTTCCCCCTCTCGTACGGCGAGACGGGCCCGGCCGTCGTACGCGCCGCGCTGCGCGCCAAGGAGCAGCTGCCCGAGGGCACCCTGGTGGTCTCGGTGCCGCTGGCGCCGCGCGCGGAGCCCGAGATCGACCTGGAGCTGCGCGAGCACGTCGCCACCGCCTACGGCGCGACCGAGCACCTGGCGGGCCCCGAGCCGGTGCGCATCCCCGGGCCGCCGCACCGGCGCGGGCTCGTGGTCTTCTTCACCGGCCTGTCCGGCTCCGGCAAGTCCACGATCGCCCGCGGCCTGCGCGACTCGCTGCTCGAACTGGGCAGCCGCCCGGTCACCTACCTCGACGGCGACGTGGTACGCCACCTGCTGTCCAAGGGCCTGACGTTCTCCAAGGACGACCGCGACCTCAACATCCGGCGCATCGGCTTCGTCGCCGCCGAGGCCGCGCGCCACGGCGGGCTGGCGATCTGCGCCCCCATCGCCCCTTATGCGGCCACCCGCGAGGAGGTGCGCGAGATGGTCGAGTCGGTCGGGGCCGACTTCCTGCTCGTGCACGTGGCCACCCCGCTGGAGGAGTGTGAGCGCCGCGACCGCAAGGGCCTGTACGCCAAGGCCCGCGCCGGGCTCATCCCCGAGTTCACCGGTATCTCCGACCCCTACGAGGAGCCGGACGACGCCGATCTGATCATCGACACGACGCACATCTCTATCGAGGCGGCCGTCACCCAGGTGCTGGGGGCGCTGCGGAGCGGAGGCTGGGTTCGTTGATCGACTTCCCCCTGATCGCCGGGTCCTTTCTGGTCGCGATCGTCGTCGGGCTCACCGGCATGGGCGGCGGCGCGCTCATGACGCCGATGATGATGCTGTTCTTCAACGTTCCGCCGCTGGCCGCGGTCTCCAGCGACCTGGTCGCCTCCGCCGTGATGAAACCCGTCGGCAGCGCCGTACACCTGCGCAGAGGCACGGTCAACCTGCGCCTGGTCGGCTGGCTCTGCGTGGGGTCCGTGCCGGCGGCGTTCTGCGGGGTGTTCATCGCGCGCGCGTTCGCGGTCGACAACGCGGTGAAGTACGCGCTCGGCGTGGCGCTGCTGCTCGCCGTCGCGGGCTTGGTCGCCAAGACGTGGCTGGCCGGGAAGGGCGGTACGTCGAGCGCCCACGACATTGTCGTGCGCCCAATCCCGACCGTACTGGTCGGTACGGTAGGCGGACTCGTCGTCGGCATCTCCTCGGTCGGCTCGGGCTCCCTGATCATCGTGGCCCTGCTCGCCCTCTATCCGGCGCTCAAGGCCAACCAGCTCGTCGGCACCGATCTGGTGCAGGCGGTGCCGCTCGTCGCCTCGGCCGCGCTCGGCCACCTGCTCTTCGGCGACTTCCAGCTCACCCTGACGGTCTCGCTGCTCATCGGCTCGATCCCGGGCGTCTACCTCGGCGCCCGGATCTCCTCCAGGGCGCCGGGCGGCCTCATCAGGGCGCTGCTCGGGATCGTTCTGCTCGCCTCCGCGCTCAAGCTGCTCGACGTGAACAACACGGTGACGGTGTGGGCGCTGGCGGCCGCCGCGGTGGCGACCGTCGCGGGCTGGCGCTGGCGGGTCAGGGCCGCGGCACGGGCGTCGAGTGAAAGTAGGGATCTCGCGCGAGCTCGCTGAACGCCCGCCCGGCGGCGGGATCGGAGTCGAAGCTCGTGTCGCCGCGCGGCGCGTGCGGCGAGTCGAAGTAGATCAGCGCCTTGATCTGCGGATAGCGCTGAATCTGCGTACGCACCGACTCGAAGAACGAGCGCTTGGCCGTACGGTCGTCGGCCCGCTCGAACACGCCCCATTCCGCGACCATGACCGGCTTGCCGGGAAAGCGCCACTGCATCCACCGGTAGAACCCCGGCCACTGGTCGAAGTCGGGCCGGGTCTTGTTGACCAGCCCGTCGAAGTCGCGGACCCGGCTGTCGGCATAGGGGTCGAGGGCCACCCAGTCGACCACGTCGTCACCCGGATAGAGCTGCTCGAACCAGGGCTTGGCCGCCCAATTGGGTGCGCCCATGTAGGTCATGACCGTGACCGCGTTCTTGACGCCCTCGTCGCGCAGCCTGAGCACGACATGGCGGTACATGGCCGCGTAGTCGGTGGCCTGCATGCCCGAGCCGGGGGCGGCGTCGACGTCGTTCTCCGGCTCGTGGTGGAGGGTGAGGAAGAACCTCTCGGGAAAGGTGCGCCTGATGTAGTCGGCCAGCCGGTCGATCCTGCGGTCGATGGCGCCGCGGGCGATCTGCGCCCAGGTGTAGTCGAGCGACGGCTTCCAGTTGATCAGCAGCAGCCTGGGCCGGACCGGGTCACGGGCCAGCGCGACCTCCTCGCTGGTGGGGAACTCCTCCTTGCCCCGGTGATAGACGTGCAGCACGTCGGCGGTGCCACCGATGCGGGATTCGGCGCCATGGAGCGACCTTTCGATGCCCGCGCCGGTGAAGACCTCCGGGGCGATCCCCCACCAAGCACCACAAGATGGGATGAGTCGGGCGGTGACCGCGCAGGCCGGCGAGGTCTCCGCATTCGGCCTGCCGCTCGGCTGGGCGACCTGCGCCGGACTCCCCGCGCCCTGCGCACCTGAGCAGCCCGCGAGCACGGCGACGACCAACAGCGCCACACCTTTGACGCTGATATTTACCGCTTTATGAGAAATTCTCCACCGGTTCAAGGCCGTTCAACCCCCTCAACCAAGGACCCCCGTCCTATCAAACCTGAACCATGCCATGCCATTCCCAGAACTTCAGCCGGAGCGGGTGTATCGCCAGCTCAGCAACCATCCGGCCAGCCCTCAATTTCGCATTATTTCGGGCTATCGGGGGGTGAATTGCTGGCCGTACCAGAGAAAATCTTCTGGATTCAGCCTGGGTAATATCTGTCCGGCCTATAGTGGGCGGACGCCGCGACTTGTGACGCACAGTCGCCGATCGGCGACACCGCGCACACACTCGAAGGAGATCCGCTCCAATGAGCCTGTCGCCGGACTTTCCGGGCCGCCGCCACACCACCGACCTGGTGGACCACCTGTCGCTGGTGCGCAGGCGATGGCTGCTGTTCCTGGGGTTCCTGCTGGCCGGCGGCACGGCGGGGCTGGCGCTGCTGCGGTTCACCCCGGCCGCCTACACCGCGACCACCCAGGTCCTGGTCGCGCCCGTTGGCGTCCAGGACCAGAACAACCAGGTGACCAACCGGCAGCGCGAGCCGCTCAATCTCGACACCGAGGCGCAGATCGCCCAGTCGTCCGTGGTGGCCGACAAGGCCGCCAAGGACCTCAAAACGGGCACACCCGAGCCCGTCGAGGTCTCGGTGCCGCCCAACTCGGCCGTGCTGTGGATCTCCGTCACCGCCCCCGACCCCGCCGTCGCGGCGGCCCAGTCGCGGGCGTACGCACAGGCATACCTGGCCAACCGCACCGAGAACGCGCAGGCGACGATGACCGCGCAGCAGAAGGCGATGCTGGTCAAGCTCAAGCAGGTCAACACCGCGCTCGACACCGTGATCAAGGAGCTCGCCCTGGCGAGCAAGGGCAGCATCGAGCACACGATCGCCGCGCACCGGCAGAGCGTGCTCAACCGGCAGGCCTACAGCCTCACGCTCAAGTACGACGCGCTGCGGACCGTCGCCATCACTCCCGGGTCGGTCATCAGCCAGGCCACGCCGCCGACCGTGCCGAGCTCGCCCAGCCTGCCGCTCTACCTCGGCACCGGGCTCATGATCGGCCTGCTCCTCGGCACGGCCACCGCCTACGCCCGCGACCGGCTCGACACCCGGTTGCGCACCGCCGCCGACGTCGAGCGGCTGACCGGGCTGCCCGTGCTCGGCGACCTGTCGGACCCGCTGCGCCACGGCGTGCCGCACGACCTGGCCTCGGCCGTGATCGCCGCCTGTCCGGGCAAGCGGCTGCTGGTCAGGGCGATCCCGGCGGAGCTCGGCGCGGCGCCGGTGGTCGGGCCGCTGGCCGTCACCGCCCCGCTGTCGTTGCTGACCGGCTCCGACGTGAGCGACCTGGCGCGGGCCGACGCGGCCCTGCTGCTGGTGGGGCTGCGCCGGGCCACCTCGGCCCAGGTGGCCGCCGCCGTACGCCATCTGGGCAGGCACAACGTACCGATCATCGGTGTCGTGACGACGAGGGACCTGACCCCGAGGCCCGAGCCGATCGACGGCAACCCGCTCGGCAAGCTGGTCGCCAGCGGCGAGCTGGAACCCGGCCAGTCCAGCGAGGCGGCGCCCATGACCTCGCTCCCCCACCCACCGGGCACCTCGGCATGAGAGGTCCGGCGTGGCCGATCGGCGCGCTCCTCATCGGCTATCCCGTCTGGTGGGCGCTCGGCTTCGGCGGGCTGTCGGTGATCGTCCTGGCGGTGCCCATGGCCGTCGTGCTCTGGCGGCGCCGGCCGATCCGGGTGCCGCGCGGGTTCGGGCTGTGGCTGCTGCTCCTGGCCGGTTACACGGTGAGCGCGCTGATGCTGGCCGACATGCCGCCCGACACGTACGGGGCGTTCAACGCCGGGCGGGTCATCGGCTACCTCATCCGGTTCGCGCTCTACGCGGCGCTGTTGATCATGGTGCTCTACCTGGGCAACCTGACAGAGCGGGAGCTGCCGCAGCTCAGGCTCGTACGGATGCTCGGGGTGCTGTTCGTCACGACCGTGGCGGGCGGGCTGCTCGGCGTGTTCTTCCCCCGGCTGGAGTTCACCTCGCCGGTGGAGATGGTGCTGCCGGGGTGGATCAGCGACAACGCCTTCGTCCAGAACCTCATCCACCCGACGGCCGCCCAGACCCAGAAGGTGCTCGGCTACGCCTCGCCGCGCCCCGAGGCACCGTTCGAGTGGGCCAACGCGTGGGGCAGCAACGTGTCGGTGCTGCTCATCTGGTTCGTGGTCGGCTGGTGGGTCTACGGCGGGGGCGCTCGCAAGGCGGTGGCCATCGCGTTGACCGCCGTGGCCGCCATCCCGATCGTCTACTCGCTCAACCGCGGCCTGTGGATCGGCCTCGGGCTGGCCGGGCTCTACCTGGTCATCCGGGTCGGCGGCCGCACCAGGCTGGCTCTGTGCGCTACGGCGGTGGCGGCGACGCTCGCGTTCGCGCTCAGCCCGCTCGCCTCGCTGGTCGGCCAGCGCCTGGACAACCCGCACTCCAACGACATCAGGGCCTTCACCGTGTCGGCGACCATCTCGGCGGCCACGCACTCGCCGATCATCGGCTATGGCAACACCCGCAACGCCATGGGCAACCACCGCACGATCACCACCGGCAAGACCGAGTGGTGCGGCGGCTGCGGCCATCCTCCTCTGGGCAGCGACGGGCAGCTCTGGCTGCTGATCATCACCCAGGGCTTCGTGGGGGCGGCGCTCTATGTGGCGTTCTTCCTGGGCGCGATCCGGCGCCACTGGCCCGACCGCAGCCCGATCGGGCTCGCCGGGGTGCTCGTCATGATCCTCGTGCTGCTCTACATGTTCGTGTACGACGGCCTGGTCACGCCGCTCAGCCTCTATCTCATCTCCTTCGCCCTCCTGTGGCGTAACACCGGGGAGGCCGCGTGAACGACGCGAAACGGCGGCTGCGCTACCTCGACCAGACCGTGCGGGCGCTCTACCCCGGCCCCGGCTCGCCGCGCGCCTACAGCGTGCTGCCGCACCGGCTGCTGCCACGCCGCCTGGCCCCACGGCGCCGATGGCACGGGCTGCTGGGCCGGCCGGTCATGGTGCCGGTCGAGGGCTCGATCGAGACGTACCTGAGCGGCGTTCTCGGCGTCCCCGTCGAGACCGTCCTCCACGTACGGCCGGCCCGCCGGGCCAACCGCAAGCCGATCCTGGAGGCGTACGGCGAGGGCTCCCGCCTGGCCTTCGTGAAGATCGGCGACACCCCGCGCGCCCGCGAGCTGGTCGACGGCGAGGCCGCCACGCTCAAGAAACTGAGCGGTCTGGCGCTCAAGACGGTCGTCGCGCCGACCGTGCTGCGCCACGAGCGCTGGGGCGAGTACTCCGTCCTGGTCCTCGCACCGCTGCCGATCAGGCGCGGCCGGATCCCCGCCGCCCTGATCACCGAGGCCGTCAAGGAGATCGCGAGCACCGGTGGCTCCGAGGGAGCGGCCTGGCACGGCGACCTGTCGCCCTGGAACATCGCCCCTTCCGATGACGGGCGGCTGCTCGTCTGGGACTGGGAGCGCTACGCGGTCGGCGTGCCCTACGGGTTCGACGCCGTTCACTACTTCTTCCAGCGCGCGCTGCGGCGGATGGACCCGGCCACGGCGGCGCGGGCCTGCCTGGCGCAGGCCGTACCCGTGCTCGCCCCGCTCGGGCTGTCGGCGGCGGAGGCCAGGCGGACGGCCCTGCACTACCTCATCGCGCTGGCCGACCGGCACGCCGCCGACGGCCACGAACCCCTCGGGCCACCGGACACATGGCTCAACCCCCTCGTCGACCACCAGGAGCCGCTGACGTGAACACGATGAAGCAGTCGGTCCTGTCCGTCTCCCGGACCACCGGGCGGTTCACGTCGAGCGTACGGATGCTGCCGTCGTTCCTGATCGCCGGAGCGCAGCGGTGCGGCACCACGTCGCTCTACCGGGCTCTGGCGCGGCACCCGCTGCTGCTCAAACCGGTGCTGCACAAGGGCGTCCACTACTTCGACACCGACTACGGGCAGGGTCTGTCCTGGTACCAAGGGCACTTTCCGCTCCGGGTGGCCGCCGCGCGGCTCGCTCGCCGCCACGGCACGCAACCGCAGGCGTTCGAGTCGTCGCCCTACTACCTGTTCCATCCGCTGGCCGGGGAGCGCATCGCGGCCGACCTGCCCGGGGTCAGGCTCATCGTGCTGGTGCGCGACCCGGTCGAGCGGGCGTGCTCCGCGCACGCCCACGAGCTGGCCAGGGGCTACGAGACCGAGCCCGACTTCGAGCGGGCCCTGGAGCTGGAGGAGCGGCGGCTGGCGGGCGCCGAGCAGGCCATCCACGAGCGGCCCCACACCGTCCACCACGCGCACCGCCACCACGCCTACCTGGCGCGCGGGCGCTACGCGGAGCAACTCGACCGGCTGGAGCCGCTGTTCGGCCGCGAACGCGTCCTGGTGCTCGACAGCCACCGCTTCTTCGCCGAGCCGGAACGCACCTACGACCGGGTCCTGGACTTCCTCGGCCTGCCCCACCTGGGCTACCCGGTCTTCGAACGCCACAACGGGCGGCCGCTGCCCCGCCCTCTGTCCGGCTCGGTCAGGCAGAGGCTCAGGGACCACTTCGAGGCGTACGACACGCCGCTGGCCCGCTGGCTGGGCGGTGAGCCGTCGTGGCGTCGCTGACCACGGGGCCGCTCGGCCAGGTGGCCAGGGGCGGCATCGCGGGCATCGCCGGGGCCGTCATCAGCGCGGGGGCCCAGTTCCTGCTGGTCGTGGTGGTCACCAGGGCGTTCAGCGCGCACCAGGCGGGCACCTTCTTCACCGCCACCGCCCTGGCGCTCATGGTGGCCGGGGTGGCCAAGCTCGACGCGGGCAACGGCCTCATCTATTTCATCGCCCGCGCCAAGACCTACGACTACCACGGCATTTCCGGATATATCCGGGCAGCTCTGGTTCCGGCGGTCCTGCTCGCCACCGCCTGCGGAGCGGTCCTCTACCCGCGGCTCGGCCTGCTGGCGGCGGCCCTGCCCGTGATGGTCGCCGCCGACCTCCTGCTCGCCGCCACCCGGGGCTTCGGCGCCATGCGGCCCACCGTGCTGCTCGACGGGATGGCGTTGCCGACGCTCCAGTTCCTGCTCGTCGCCGCGGCGGCCGTCGCCGACAGGCCGCAGTGGCTGCCGTTTCTCTGGGCGCTGCCGTACGTGCCGGTGGCGCTGCTCGCCGCGATGCAGTTGCGCGAACGGCTGCCGCGTACACCGTACCTGCCGGGCACCGCCCGCGACCTGTGGCTTTACACGGCGCCGCGCTCGGTCGCGGGTGCCATCCAGGCGGTGTTCCAGCGGCTCGACATCGTGGTCGTCGCACTGCTCGGCGGCCCGGTCCAGGCGGCCGTCTACACCGCCGCCACCCGGTTCAAGGTCGTCGGCCAGCTCGCCAACCAGGGGCTAGCGCAGGCCGTGCAGCCGCGCCTGGTCAGGGCGCTGGCCGACGGCGAGATGGGGCGGGCGCGGGAGCTGTACCAGGCGGCGACGATCTGGCTGGTGCTGCTCACCTGGCCGATCTGGCTCGGGTACGCCGCGCTGGCGCCGTGGCTGCTGCGCCTGTTCGGGCCGGGTTACGGCACCGCCGTGCCGGTGGCACTGGTGCTGGCCGGCACGATGATGCTGGCGACCGCGTGCGGCATGGTCGACGTCGTACTGACCGCCGCCGGGCACACCACGGCCAGCCTGCTCAACCTGGTGGCGGCCATCGCCTGCACGGTCGCGCTGGACGTGGCGCTCATCCCGGCCCACGGCGCGTTCGGCGCGGTGCTCGGCTGGGCGGGCGGGATGATCGCCAAGAACCTGCTCCCACTCTGGCAGCTGCACCACCGCTACGGCCTGCACCCCTTCGGCCGCCACAGCCTCCCCGCACTCCGCTTCCGCTCCTGGACCACAGCGTGACCGGCCGCACCTCGCGCTTCGCGCTTCCCGCGTTCCTGGGCCGCGGCATGAGCGGCCCCGACCTGCACTCCTTGGTGGCGGCATGAGCGGGCCCATCCTGGTGACGGGCCTGCCCAGGAGCGGCACGAGCTGGACGGGCAAGATGCTGGCGGCCGGGGGCGACCTCGTCTATGTCAACGAGCCGCTCAACCCCCAGCACCCGCCCGGCCGCTGTCCCGGCGTCCTGCGGGCCCAGGTCACCCACCGCTTCCAGTACATCTGCGACGACAACACCGCCGACTGGCTGCCCGCCTTCCGGGACACGGTCGCGCTTCGCTACCGCTACCTGGCCGAACTGCGTACCAACCGCTCGCCGTACGATCTGGCCCGCATGACCCGGTATGGCACGGCCTTCACGCTCGGCCGCCTGCTGGGACGGCGGGCCCTGCTCGACGACCCGTTCGCGGTGCTCTCGGCAGGCTGGTTCGCCAAGCGGCTGGGCTGCAAGGTGATCGCGCTGACCCGGGACCCGGTGGCCTTCGTGGCCAGCTGGCAGCGCCTGGGCTGGACCGTCTACTTCCACGAGCTCCTCGAACAACCCCTGCTCGTCCGCGACCACCCCGAACTCCTGGCCCTCCGCGCCCTGGTCGGCTCCCAGGACCGCATCGCCAAGGCGGCGGCGCTGTGGCGGGTCACGCAGGCGATCCTCGCCCGCACCCCCGGCATCCTGCTGACCTCCTACGACGAGCTGGCCTCCGCACCGGTCCCGGGCTTCCGGCAGCTGTACGAGTACGCGGGCCTCGCCTGGTCGCCCACGGCTGAGCGCCGCATCACCCGAGCATGCACGGCCCCCATCGGCGCGGGAAGCGCTTTCGCCTGGTCAGGCCTGTCCCGCACGGCCTTCCGGCCCATGAACTCACGCCGCGCCCTCGAAACGGCCACCCTCGGCCTGACACGGGCGGAAGCGACCCGCGTACGGGAGCTCACCTCCGCCGGATGAGCCACCGGCCAGTTCGCCGCACCGGAACCCGCCGGATGAGCACGCTGGCCGGCTCGTCGCGCCGGAGCCGTGGCGCGTCGCCGACCAGCACCACCTCGGTCCATCCGAAGCCGACGGCGTCCGCTCCGCCGGCCAGCCACCGCTCCTGCCCCCGGGCCGGTCCGGACGGGTCTGGACCCGCCCGGACGGGTCTGCGCGAGTCTGGACGGATCTGCGCGCGTCTGGACGCGTCCCTGAGGAAGCGCGACCGTCGGCAGCCGGTCTATTCGCGTGCGCTCCCCGCCGAGGCCCGTGCTCTCAGGCAATCGCCCAGCAACCGGGCCGCGAACGGCAGGTCGTCGACCAGGTAGCGCCTGGCCAGCCGACCGGGCTCGCTCACCAGCCGGAACGCCCACTCCATCCCCGCGCCCCGCATCCACTCGGGCGCCCTGGGCACCGTGCCGGCGGCGAACGCGATCGCCGACCCGCACCCCACGAACCACGCCCCCGGCAGATCCTTGCTCAGCCGCGCGATCAGCCGGTCCTGCCGCGGAAACCCGAGCCCGACGAACACCATCTTCGGCTCCGCCCCCACGACCTTCCGCCGCACCCGCTCACGCTCACCGGCACCGCTCTCGAACCGGTAGGGCGGCGCGTCCACGCCGCAGACCTGAAGCGTGGGATAGCAGGCGGTGAGCTCATGAGCGGCGGACGCGGCCACCCCCGGCGGCCCGCCCAGGAGATAGACGGGCCACCCTCGGCGAGCGGCCAGCTTGCTCAACGACCAGATCAGGTCGGCCCCGGTGACCCGCTCGGGTATCGGCGTACCGAGCAGCCGCGACGCCCACACCAGCGGCATCCCGTCGGCCACGACGAGGTCCGCGGAGTTGACGAGGTGACGGAGTTTGACGTCCTTCGCGACGGCGCGGCAGATGTCGACGTTCGGCGTCACGATCCGCCCGCCCCTCCCCGCGCCCAGCTCACCATCGACGTGCTCGACGACCTGGCGCTCGGTCAGCGGATCGACGGCAACACCCCCGACCAGCACCCGCACCGGCCTCGCCTGCTCGCCAACCATCCCCGGCCCCTCTCCCCGCGTCCCCATGAACCCCACCCGTGTCAAACCCCGGTATCCGGCCCCCGTGTGACAGGGCCGACATCGGGACTCCCTGCACCGCGCCCCGCGCCGCGGCTCCCCGCACCAAGCCCCACATCGCGGCTCCCCGCACCGAGCCCCACATCGCGATCCCCTGCACCGAACCCCACATCGGGGCTCCCTACGCCAAGCCCCGCGCCGAGACTCCATGTGACGAGCCCTGCCCCGAGACTCCCCGCGCCGAGCCCCACATCGGGGCTCCCTGCATCAAGCCTTGCGCCGGGGCTCCCTGTGACGACACCCGCCGTGGCCACGCCCGCCGAGAACACATCCCCTGAGAGGACGCCCGCCGAGACCCGGGCCGCCGTGACGACGCCCGCTGCAACGACGCCCGCCGTGACCGCCCTTGCCGTAACGACGCCCGAGGCGACCACGCCTGCGGCGACCACATCCGCCGTGACGGCGCTCAAATGCCGTGCCCCCGATCGTGGAGCAGGGCGAGCACCGCCGGCGCGGAGATCAGTCCGGCGGCGACGGCGAGGGCGATCGGGGCGCGTGGTTCGCCGATGCGCTCGGCGAACGTGCGCAGGGCCCAGCGACCGGCCTCACGACGCCGCCCCAGCGCGGCGTGGTGGAAGGCGAGCTGGCCGTAGACCCGCGCCGCGCCGCGCGGATCCACGGCCAGTTCGGGGTGTCGGGCGAGCATCCACTCCAGCCCGGCGATGCGGTCGGCCCAGCAGGCGACATAGTGGGAATTGCCCCAACGGATACGTACAAGTGGGCGATCGACGTTCGCGATCGGATGCCGCTTGGCCGCGCGCAGGGCCAGGTCCCAGTCCTCGTTCTGGCCGGCCGGGGCGCTCTCGTCCACCCACAGGGCGCCACGCTTGAACAGGAACGTCGACGAGTGCACCATCACCATGCGCGAACGCACCAGGTCGGCCGCCGTGACCGTGTCGCTGCCCGCCAGCCTCGGCACCCGGCGTACGCCGTACTCGACCTCGATGCCGCAACTGACGAACTCGGCGCCATCCTCGATCGCCTGCTGTTGCGCGGCGAGCTTGCCCGGCAACCACACGTCGTCGTCGTCGCAGAAGGCGATCAGATCGGTGTCGCACGCGGAGATGCCGGTGTTGCGCGCGCCCGGCAGCCCGGCGCTGAGGGCGTTGGGCAGGACGAGCACGCGGTGGCGGGCGTTCGTGGCGGAGCCCGGCGTCACCACATCGGCCACCTGCTCGGCGACTGCGATGGGATCGCCACCGTCGACGACGATGACCAGCGAGATCCGGCCGGGGTAGTCCTGGGTCAGGACGGCTCGGGCGGCCGCCCGCAGCTGTTCGGGCCGGTCACCCCGAGTGGGAATCACCACGCCGACGGACGCACTCATGCGACCCCCACTTCGAGAGGTACGGCCCACGCCACGGCGTCGGCAACCGATTCACGAGGCCCGGCCACACGACGCTCGGCCGCACAAGACCCGCCTACCTGAGGCCGAGCCGCGCGGGACCCCACTGCCTGAGACCCGACCGCACGGGACCCAACCGGACAAGACCCAACCGCACGGGACCCGACCACCCAAGGCCCGACCACCCAAGGCCCGACCGGACGAGACCCATCCGCGCAGAACCCGTCCGTACAAGGCCCGATGACCCAAGGGCCGCACGCACGAGACCCGCTCATGCCGCCGCCTCCCCATAGCCGTACCGCGACCTGAGC
Source organism: Nonomuraea sp. CA-143628 (assembly GCF_050942315.1). Taxonomy (NCBI): domain Bacteria; kingdom Bacillati; phylum Actinomycetota; class Actinomycetes; order Streptosporangiales; family Streptosporangiaceae; genus Nonomuraea; species Nonomuraea sp. CA-143628. Next base: position 1,690,504 of record NZ_CP192072.1, on the reverse strand, counting down.
GGCCAGGTCAGGGCCGTGACCAGGTGCCGGTGGTGGCGCGGGAGGCCGGAGTGCCACGCGTCGTCCCGTCGCAGTTCGATCGGGCCGACGGTGAAGCGCATGGGGTTGCCCGAGGCGGTGTGGGCGGTGGTCAGCTGGGCGGTCGTGCCGGTCAGGAACGGCAGCGCCGTGCCCAGGCCCAGGGTGTCGGCCAATGTCGCCAGAGCGGCCGCTGGGTCGGCCAGGAGGTCCTCGTAGCGCAGCCTCGTCACCGGGACCCCGCGGGCGGCGAGAAGGTCCAGGGCGAGGTTCTGGGCCGTCCAGTGGGCGGCGGTGCGGGCGGGGCCCCAGCGGGTCATCGGGCGGCCGTCCTCGGGTCGTTCGACGGTCTTGCGCCAGGAGTGGGCGACGGCCCGCGGGTCTCTGACCACGTGGACCACATGCACGTCCACTCCGGCCGCCGCCAGGCAGAAGGCCAGGGAGGCGTGTTTGCCGGAGTCGATCACGACCGTCGCGCCGGCGGTCTTGGCCGCGGCGTCGTAGAGGCGCTGGTAGGTGCCGGCGTACTCGGCCAGCTCCGGGTGGGCGATGCGGGGGATCCTGTGGGTGCGGTCGACGCGGTGCCGCAGGGTGAGGACGCGTTCGGCCAGGGCCTGCGTCCATCCGCCGAACGCGGTCTCGCCGACCTCGCGCCAGAACGGGCAGGCCGGGAAGGGCTCGCCACAGCCGCATGGCTCGCCGGCCAGCACGCCTCGGGCCCAGAGGTGTACGACCTCGCCGAGGGGTGCCACGCCGGGGATCTCGCCGAGCAGTCTCTCGAGCAGCGTGGTGCCGCTACGGCCGAGGCCGCCCAGGTAAACCACCCGATAGGCGGTCGAACGGTGCGTCACGGGGGAATGGCCTTCACGTCATGGATACGGAACGTGGAGAGGCTAGCGCGGAGAGTAATCATCCCATCCGCGAAACGACAAAGGATCTACCTAAGGCCCCCAGCCACAGGCGCGCCCAGCCCGGCGGACATCCGCGTCAGCCCCTCAGCCACAGGCGCGCGGATGCGGGCGCCAGGCCCACCAGACGCCTGGGCCAAACCCCTCAGCCACGGGCGCGCGCAGATGCGGGGGCCCAGCCCACCGGACGCCTGTGCCAAACCCTTAGCCGCAGGCGCGCCGACGCGGACGTCCAGCCCGCTGGAACGCGGGCGCCAACTCCTCAGCGACGAGTACGCCGACGCGGGCGCCCAGCCCGCTGGACGCCCGCCATGAATCAGTCGGCTACCGCAGGTCCATGATCATGCCGGCCCCGACGGTCGCGTTCGTGGACTCGTCCACCAGGATGAACCCACCGGTCAGCCGGTTACGCGAGTAGTCGTCCACGAACAACGGCTGGGTGATCCGCAACGACACCCGGCCGATCTCGTTGAGCGACAGCGAGGTGGCCGTCTCGTCGCGGTGCAGCGTGTTGACGTCGAGCCGATAGTGCAGGTCACGGACGAGCGCCCGAGCGGTCCGCGTCGTGTGCTTGATCACGAGCTTGGAGCGCGGCGCCAGCTTGGCGCTGTCGGCCATCCAGCAGATCATGGCGTCGATCTCCTGCGCCACCTGCGGCTGGTTGTTGGGCCGGGCGATCATGTCGCCGCGTGAGATGTCGATGTCGTCCTCGAAGCGGAGCGTCACCGACATGGGCGGGAACGCCTCTTCCACCGGCCCGTCGAAGGTGTCGATCGAGGCGATCCGGGTGGCCAGGCCCGAGGGGAGGTGGACGACCTCGTCGCCGGGCTTGAGCACGCCGCCCGCCACCTGTCCCGCGTAGCCGCGGTAGTCGTGGAAGGCGTGATCGGTGGCCCGCTGCGGGCGGATCACGTATTGGACGGGGAAGCGCACGTCGACCAGGTTGCGGTCGGAGGCGATGTGGACGTTCTCCAGGTGGTGCAGCAGGGACGAGCCGTGGTACCAGGGCATGTTCTCGGAGCGCGAGACCACGTTGTCGCCATTGAGCGCCGAGATCGGGATGAAGGTCAGGTCGGCCACGTTGAGCTTCGAGGCGAAGGCCGTGAACTCCTCGCGGATCTCCTCGAAGCGCTCCTCGGAGTAGTCGACCAGGTCCATCTTGTTGACGGCCAGGACCAGGTGGGGCACCCGCAGTAGGGTGGTCAGGAAGGCGTGCCGCCTCGACTGCTCAAGGACGCCCTTGCGCGCGTCGATGAGGATGATCGCCAGGTCGGCGGTGGAGGCGCCGGTGACCATGTTGCGGGTGTACTGGATGTGGCCGGGCGTGTCGGCGATGATGAACTTGCGGCGCGGCGTCGCGAAGTAGCGGTAGGCCACGTCGATCGTGATGCCCTGCTCCCGCTCGGCCCGCAGGCCGTCGGTGAGCAGCGACAGGTCGGTGTATTCGGTGCCGCGGTCGCGCGAGGTGCGCTCGACCGCCTCCAGCTGGTCCTCGAAGATCGCCTTGGAGTCGAAGAGCAGGCGGCCGATCAGGGTGGACTTGCCGTCGTCGACACTTCCCGCGGTCGCGAAACGCAGAATGTCCATGGGTTTAGAAGTAGCCTTCCCGCTTGCGATCCTCCATGGCGGCCTCCGAGGCGCGGTCGTCGGCCCTGGTGGCCCCGCGCTCGGTGATCCGGGTGACCGCGATCTCCTCGATGATCTCCTCCACGGTGGCGGCCGTGGACTGCACGGCCCCGGTGCAGGTCATGTCGCCCACCGTGCGATAGCGCACCACCGCCTCGAACAGCGGCTCGTCATCGCCCCGCTTGACGACTTCGGAGTCGGGCAGCAGCATGCCGTCGCGCTCGAAGACCTTGCGGGTGTGGGAGAAGTAGATGGACGGGATCTCGATGCCCTCGCGCCGGATGTAGTCCCAGATGTCGAGTTCGGTCCAGTTGGACAGCGGGAAGACCCGGATGTGCTCGCCCTTGCGGATCCGCGCGTTGTAGAGGTTCCACAGCTCGGGGCGCTGGTTCTTGGGGTCCCACTGGCCGAAGTCGTCGCGGAAGGAGAAGACCCGCTCCTTGGCGCGGGCCTTCTCTTCGTCACGCCGGGCACCGCCGAAGACGGCGTCGAACTCCTGGTCCTCGATCGCGTCGAGCAGCGTGGTGGTCTGCAGGCGGTTGCGCGAGGCGCGGCGGCCCGTCTCCTCGACCACGCGCCCGGCGTCGATCGAATCCTGCACGCTGGCCACGACCAGGCGGGCGCCCAGCTCCTCGGAACGGCGGTCACGGAACTCGATGACCTCGTCGAAGTTGTGGCCGGTGTCGACGTGCATCAGCGGGAACGGGATCGGTGCCGGCCAGAACGCCTTCTCGGCGATCCGCAGCATGACGATGGAGTCCTTGCCGCCCGAGAAGAGCAGACAGGGGCGCTCGAACTCCGCCGCCACTTCACGCATGATGTGAATGGCCTCGGCTTCGAGTACGTCGAGCTGCGACGTCGTGTAGTCGCGCTGGAGCATAGGGGCTTCCTCCGGCCTTCAGCGATGCAGGTCCCGAATCCCGGCGAGCAGGGCAGACGCCAAGTCAGGTAGGGAAACAAGGATATCCGGTAGTGAGGGGTCGGCTTGGTTGTAGGTCAGCGGCGAGCCGTCGATGCGGCTGGCGTGGGCCCCGGCCGCCTGCGCGACGGCGACGGGCGCGGCCGAATCCCACTCGTACTGGCCGCCGGCGTGCACGTACGCCTCGACCTCTCCGGTGAGTACGGCGGAGATCTTCGCCCCGGCCGACCCGATCGGCACGAGGTCGGCGCCGACCAGATAGGCCAGCTTCTGCACGAACTCGGGCGGCCTGGTGCGGCTGACCGCGATGCGGAAGCGACCCTTGTCGAAGGTGGGCAGCGTGGGCGGCTCGGCGGTGCTGAGGGTGCGGCCCTGGGCGGGCAGCGCCACCGCGCCCGCGCTCAGCGCGCCCCGCTCCCAGAGCGCCACGTGGACGGCCCAGTCGGACCGGCCCTCCTCGGAGAACTCGCGGGTGCCGTCGAGCGGGTCGACGATCCACACCCGTGAGGCGCTCTGCCTGCGTGGGTCGAGGCGTTCCTCGCGGGTGGCCTCCTCGGAGAGCACGCAGTCGCTCGGCCGCAGCCGGGCCAGCGACTCCATCAGGAAGACGTGCGCGCTACGGTCGCCCTCGGCCCGCAAGGCGGACGCGTCGGCGAACCCGGTACGCCTGCGAACCTCCAGCAACCGCTCGCCAGCCTCCGTCGCCAGATCGGCAGCGAGGGCATGGTCGTCCCGAATCGTCATCAATAAGCTCCTTGCCCGCGGGCGACGGCCGACCAGGTTTTCCAAAGAATCTGTAGATCCAACATAAGAGACCAGTTCTCCACGTAACGCAGGTCGAGGCGGACCGATTCCTCCCAGGACAAGTCGGACCTTCCGCTGACCTGCCACAGACCGGTCAGCCCCGGCCGGACCAGCAGCCTCCGGCGGACGTCGTCGCCGTAGCGGGCGACCTCTTCCGGCAGCGGCGGGCGCGGCCCGACCAGCGACATGTGCCCGAGCACGACGTTGATGAGCTGCGGCAGCTCGTCGAGCGAGTGCCGTCGCATCAGCGTGCCGAGCGGCGTCACCCGGGGATCGTTGCGGACCTTGAACAGCACACCGTCACCGTCGCTGACGAGGGTGATCTTCTGCTGCTCCGAACCGCGCCGCATCGTGCGGAACTTCACGATCATGAAGGGCCGGCCGTCCTTGCCGACCCTTATCTGCTTGAACAGCGCCGCCCCGGGACTGGTCACGCGTACGGCCAGCGCCAGCCCGCCCAGCAACGGAGCCAGGCACACCAGCAGCAGGGCGGCCACCACCCGGTCGAAACCGTTCTTGACCAGCTGCCTGACCCCCGCCAGCTCGGGGTGCTCGACGTGCAGCAGCGGCAGCCCGGCGGCCGGCCGGATCATCGTGCGCGGCCCGGCCACGTCCATCAGCGCCGGGGCGACCACCAGGTCGGTGCGAGTGCGCTCGAGCCGCCAGGCCAGCCGCCGCAGCGCCTGGCCGTCCATCTCGGGGCAGGCGAGCACGGCCACGGTGTCGGCGCCGGACTGGTCGACCACGATCGACACGTCGCTGAAGCCGCCCGCGACGGGCACCTCTCCGACCCGCTCACCGGGCGCGTCGTCGGGCAGGCAGGCGGCCACGACCTCCATGCCGTGGTAGGGCTCCCTGCGGAACAGGTGGACCAGCTCGGCGATGGCGGAGGCGTGCCCAACGGCCACCACCTTGCGCATGCACGCGCCCGCCGCCCGGCGCCGGTGGAGCGAGCGGCGCAGGGCGTACCTGCAGAAAAGAGTGAGGAGTGTCACCAGCGGCAGGGCGAGGACCACGTAGCCGCGGGCGATGTCGGTCTTGGTCACGTAGGAGCCGATGGCCGTCGCGGCGGTCAGCGCGACGCCGCACTGCACGACGCGGCGGAACTCCTCGGAGCCGATGCCGAGCATGCGCGGCTCGTAGGCCCGGTTGAAGGTGACCGTGCAGACCCACAGCACCGGCAGGGCCATGCTGACCACGAGGTACGGCGCGGCGTAGGCGGTGAAACCGCCGAACCTGGCGAAGAACGCGAACCCGGACGCCGCCCCCGCGCACAGGAAGTCGCCGAGCATGGTGCGCACACGGTAGGCGCGTATCCAGGGGGGCAGGTGCGGACTGAGTCGCCCGGACCTGGCGTGGCCGGACCGGACAGCGGTCAGCAGCCCATCGCCGTCGCGCACGAAATCCTCCACGTGACCGATGATCAACAGACAGTCACCAGATCGTAGCGCTGAGCGACGCGTGGGAAACCGCGAACGCCTCTATGCGATGGTCAGCGAGGAGGGCCGGAAATGTGCAGATCGGCGCGGTGAAACTCGTTCTGCGTGGTCTCGAGCCCACGCTCCATCAGCGACTCGACCACGTCGGCCGCCCGGTCGACCAGGAAGCCCAGGTCCTTGCGCTCGGCCGTGGCGAAGTCCTTGAGCACGTAGGCGGCTGGGTCCATGCGGCCGGGAGGGCGCCCGATGCCGAAGCGGACCCGCAGGTAGTCGCGGGTGCCGAGCACCTTGGTGATCGACTTCAGCCCGTTGTGGCCGTTGTCGCCGCCGCCGAACTTGGCGCGCAGCGCGCCATAGGGGACGTCGAGCTCGTCGTGGACCACGATCAGCCGGTCGGGGCCGAGCTTGTAGAAGTCGGACAGTGCCTTGAGCGGGCCGCCCGACAGGTTCATGTACGTCAGCGGCTTGGCCAGTACCGCGCGACTGGACTCCAGGACCTCGGCCCGGCTCCGGTGCGCCTTGAACCGCCCGCCGGCCCTGGCGGCCAGCTCGTCGAGCACCATGAAGCCCGCGTTGTGCCTGTTGCCGGCGTATTCGGCGCCCGGGTTGCCGAGCCCGACGATCAACCAGCGGTCCATATGTCTCCCTCAAGCGAAACGGGGCAGCCGGCCGGCTGCCCCGTCGCCGAACAGCGGTGTGTTACTCGCCGGCTTCCTCGGTGACCGTGGCGGTCGCGGCGGCCTCAGCAGCCTCGGCCTCGGCCTCGGTGGGCTCCTCGACCGGCTTGGCGATGACCTGGAGGATGACGGTCTCACCCTCGGCGATCAGCGTGGCGCCCTGGGGCAGCTTGAGGTCGGCCGCGGTGATCACGGTGCCGATCACCAGGCCCTCGACGTCGACCTCGACGCCGGTCGGGATGTGGGTGGCCTCGGCCTCGATCGCGACGGAGACGAGCTGCTGGTCGAGCAGGCCCTCGGAGTTGACGTCGCCGACCGTGGTGACCGGGATCTCGACGGTGACCTTCTCGCCCCGCCTGACCAGGAGCAGGTCGACGTGCTCGACGAAGCCCTTGATCGGGTCGCGCTGAACGCCCTTGGGCAGCGCGAGCTCGTCGACGCCGTCGCCCTTGAGGTGGATCAGCACGTTGGCGGTGCGGAGCGCGAGGAGCACCTCGTGGCCGGGCAGCGTCAGGTGCTTGGGGTCGGTGCCGTGGCCGTAGAGGACCGCGGGCACCTTGTTGTCACGACGGATCTTGCGAGCGGCGCCCTTGCCGAACGTGGTGCGCGGCTCGGCGGCGATACGTACTTCAGACATGACATCTCCTAGGGATGCTTTGCGGGATTTGCGTTCCCCCTCACCCGCCCTAGCGGAAGGCGTTACGAACGCAACCGTAAAAGTCTACCGGCTCAGGTGTCGCCCTCGAACAGGCTGGTGACCGACCCGTCGGTGAACACCTCGGTGATCGCGCGCGCGATCAGCGGGGCGATCGACAGAACCGTGAGCTTGTCGAACCTGTTGGCCTGGGACAGCGGCAGGGTGTTGGTGACGATGACCTCGGAGATCCGGGAGTTCTTCAGCCGGTCGACCGCGGGATCGGAGAACACCGCGTGGGTGGCGGCGGTGATCACGTTGGTGGCGCCCTGCTCGTAGAGGGCGTCGGCGGCCTTGCAGATGGTGCCCGCGGTGTCGATCATGTCGTCGATCAGCACGCAGGTGCGCCCTCGTACCTTGCCGACGACCTCGTTGACCTTCACCGAGTTGGCCACGTCGAGGTCGCGGCGCTTGTGTATGAAGGCCAGCGGCGTGCCGAGCGTGTCGGCCCAGCGCTCCGACAGCCGGACCCGGCCGGTGTCGGGCGAGACGATCGTGGTGTTGGCCAGGTCGAGCCGGTTCTTCAGGTAGCTCTCCAGCACCGGCATGGCGAACAGGTGGTCGACCGGGCCGTCGAAGAAGCCCTGGATCTGCGAGGTGTGCAGGTCTATCGACATGAGCCGGTCGGCGCCCGCGGTCTTGAACAGGTCGGCCATCAACCTGGCCGTGATCGGCTCGCGGCCGCGGCTCTTCTTGTCCTGCCTGGCGTAGCCGAAGAACGGCATGACCACGGTGATGCGCTTGGCGGAGGCCCGCTTCAGCGCGTCGACCATGATGAGCTGCTCCATGATCCACTGGTTGATGGGCCCGGTGTGGCTCTGGATCACGAAGGCGTCGCAGCCACGGACGGATTCGAGGTAGCGGGCGTAGATCTCGCCGTTGGCGAAGTCGATCAGCTTGGTGGGCGTGAGGGAGACGCCGACGTGCTCGGCGACCTCCTCGGCCAGCTCCGGGTAGGCCCGGCCGGAGAAGAGCATGAGGTTCTTCTCGCCTGGCTGCTTGATGCTGGTCATGAGATCTCCTTCGCCGGTCTCGTGACCACGGTGCGGTTGTTACTGATGACCTCGGCCAGCTCGGTCATTTGCCACTCTCCTGCTGTTCTTGCGCGGCCAGCGCCTTTTCGGCCGCCGCAGCCGATTTCGTGCCCGCGCGCCGGCGCAAGACCCATTTCTCGATGTTGCGCTGTCGCGCCCTGGCCACGCCGATCGCGCCCGGAGGGACGTCGCCGTCGATGACCGAACCGGCCGCGGTGTACGCGCCGTCGCCCACGGTCACGGGGGCGACGAGCATGGAGTCGCAGCCGACGAACGCGCCGTCGCCCACTGTGCTGCGGTGTTTGTTGACGCCGTCGTAGTTGACGAAGATCACGGCCGCGCCGATGTTGGCGTCCTGGCCGATCGTGGCGTCGCCCGCGTACGACAGGTGCGGCACCTTCGACCGGTCGCCGACCTGGGTGTTCTTCATCTCGACGAACGTGCCCGCCTTGGACTTGTGCCCGAGCACGGTGCCGGGGCGCAGGTAGGCGTAGGGGCCGACGCTCGCCTCCGGGCCGACCACGGCGTGGTCGCAGACCGCGTTGCGCACGACCGCGCCCGCGCCGACCCTGGTGTCGGTGAGCGTGGAGCCCGGCCCGACCTCCGCTCCGGCCTCGATGACGGTGTGGCCGTGCAGCTGCGTGCCGGGGTGGACGACCGCGTCGGGCTCGATCTCGACGCCGACGTCGATCCAGGTGCTGGCCGGGTCGATGATCGTGACTCCGGCGCGCATGTGGCCGTCGAGCAGCCGCTGGTTGAGCACCTTGCGGGCGAAGGCCAGTTGCACCCGGTCGTTGACGCCCTCTACCTCGGTGAAGTCGGCGGCGATGTGCGCTCCCACCCGGTGTCCGTCCTCCCGCAGGATGGCCAGCACGTCGGTGAGGTATTCCTCGCCCTGCGAGTTGTCGGTCGAGACCCGCTTGACGGCGTCGGCGAGCAGCAGCCCGTCGAAGGCGTAGATGCCGGAGTTCATCTCCGTGATGGCGCGCTGCTCCGGAGTGGCGTCCTTCTCCTCCACGATCTCCAGGACGGCGCCGCCGGAGTCGCGGATGATGCGCCCGTAGCCGGTCGGGTCGGGCACCTCGGCCGTCAGCACGGTGACCGCGTTGCCGTCACCCGTGTGCCGGTGGAGCAGCTCGGCGAGGGTCTCCGTACGCAGCAGCGGCGCGTCTCCGTAGGTGACGAGGACGGTGCCGGCGATCGTGCCGAGCTCTTCGAGCACGGTGCGGACGGCGTGGCCGGTGCCGCGCTGCTCACGCTGGACGACGGCGCGCGCGTCGGGGCTCGTCTCCGCCAGGTGCGCGCCGACCTGTTCGGAGGCATGGCCGATGACGACGATGAGCCGTTCGGGACCGAGGTCGCGAGCGGCGGTGAGCATGTGGTCGACCAGGGCGCGGCCGCACATCTCATGCAGGACTTTGGGGGTCTGGCTCTTCATCCGGGTGCCCTCGCCTGCGGCGAGGACGATGACTGCGGCCGGGCGCGGCACACTCACGGACTGGGGCTCCCTGTGGCTGGGCGGTTCGGGGCGGCAGCTGTCGCACCGCCACCCTCCCGACACCGTGAGGATACCCAACCGACACTCGCGCGCTAGCGGCGGGGAGTGCCTCCAAGCTCCCGGAAGAGGACTCGAACCCCTACAAAGTGGACCAAAACCACTTGTCCTGCCGATTAGACGATCCGGGACTAAATCGGACACCTGAGCGTCCGACGCACTCCTACGATACCGATCCCTGGCCCACGCGCGCGCCACATAACAGACCGCCCGAAAAGCCACAAGGTACAGAAGCTACTCCTCTCATGGGACAGAAGTCGCCTTCGCCACACTCGCCGCTTAGGTCTTACTAACTTACGATGGCGTAGGTTACGGTGGCGTAGCCAGGACATTCATCCTCATACATGTCGTGAGAGGTAGCCCATGACCGTTATCGCCGAGCGCACCTCCCCAGGACCGAAGCCCGACGTCGAGCCCGAGCCCCGGACCAAGGCCGAACTCGTCACCTTCGCCCTCGTGGTGGGGCTCCCCCTCATCGCGATCATGGCCGCGGTGCCGTTCGCGTGGGGATGGGGTCTCGGCTGGAGCGACATCGTCATCGCGTTTGTCTTCTATGTGGTGAGCGGGCTCGGCGTGACCGTCGGCCTGCACCGCTTCTTCACGCACGGCTCGTTCAAGGCCAAGCGGCCCCTGAAGATCGCGCTGGGCATCGCGGGCAGCCTCTCGCTGGAGATGTCCGTGCTCGACTGGGTGGCCACGCACCGCAAGCACCACAAGTTCTCCGACAAGGAGGGCGACCCGCACTCGCCGTGGCGCTTCGGGCCCGGCTTCAAGTCGCTGTCCAAGGGCCTGCTGTACGCGCACATGGGCTGGATGTTCGACGCCGACCGCACCAACCGCGAGAAGTACGCCCCCGACCTGGTCAAGGACGACGACGTCGTCAAGCTGCACAAGTGGTTCGGCCCGCTGGCCCTCACCTCGGTCCTGCTGCCCGGCATCCTCGGCGGCCTGGTCACCTGGTCCTGGCAGGGCGCGCTGACCGCGCTGTTCTGGGGCTCGCTGGTCCGCATCGGCCTGCTGCACCACGTGACCTGGTCGATCAACTCGATCTGCCACGTGTTCGGCGAGGAGGACTTCCAGGTCCGCGACAAGTCGCGCAACGTGTGGTGGCTGGCCATCCCCTCCTTCGGCGAGTCGTGGCACAACCTGCACCACTCCGACCCCACCTGCGCCAGGCACGGTGCGCTGAAGGGTCAGATCGACCTCAGCGCCGGCCTCATCAGGATCTTCGAGCGGCTCGGCTGGGTCCACGACGTGCGCTGGCCGACCCCAGAACGCCTGGCGGCGAAGCGCATTGGCTGATACCGGCTCCTTGATGACCGGTCCGTTGATGACGGGCTCTTCTTCGAGCACCGCCATTATGGAAACCGTGACCGAACCCAGATCTCGCAGGCGGATGACCGGCAGAGAGCGAAGAGAGCAGCTGATCCAGATCAGCCGCACCCTCTTCGCCGAGAAGGGGTTCGACGGGACCTCCATCGAGGAGATAGCGGCAACGGCCCAGGTCTCGAAGCCGGTGGTCTACGAACACTTCGGCGGCAAGGAGGGCGTCTACGCGGTCGTGGTCGACCGGGAGATGCAGAAGCTGCTCAGCATGATCACCGAGGCGCTCTCCGCCTCCCACTCGCTGATCAAGCTGGAGCGGGCGGCCCTGGCGCTGCTCCACTACATCGAGGAGAGCAGCGAGGGCTTCCGCATCCTGGTGCGCGACTCGCACGCCGCCTCGGGCACGGGCACGTTCGCGAGCCTGATCAGCGAGATCGCCAGCCAGGTCGAGGACGTACTCGCCGACGAGTTCGTCTCCCGCGGCTACGACCCCAAACTGGCGCCGATGTACGCGCAGATGCTCGTCGGCATGGTGGCCCTGACCGGCCAGTGGTGGCTCGACGTACGCAAGCCGGGCCGCGAGGAGGTCGCCGCCCACGTGGTGAACCTGGCCTGGAACGGCCTGACCGGGCTCAACCCGCAGCCGGCCATCACGGCGACCGGCCGCGCCCACTCCGTCGCCGCCGTGCCGCGCGCCAGCGAGAAGGAGCTGCGCGAGCTGGAGAAGGCCCGCGACAAGGAGTTCAAGGAGGCCGAGAAGGCCCGCCAGCGGGAGCTCAAAGAGGCGGAGAAGGCCAGGGTCCGCGAGCTGAAGGAGCGCGAGCGGCTGCTGAAGGAGGCCGAGAAGGCCCGTGAGCGCGAGGAGAAACTGCGCCAGCGGGAGGCCCGGCTGGTCGAACGCGCGGCTCGGTTGGAGCAACCTGACCAGGTGGAATAACCCGTTGCCGCTTAGTTCACGTTCTGTTCAACCAAATGGGGCATATTTCTCATATGTCCGCGGAACCGCTGCATCCCGAGAGTGACCTTCCCCTGCCGCAGGAGAGGTTCCTCAACCGTGAGGAGAGCTGGCTACAGTTCAACGAACGCGTGCTCGAACTGGCCGAAGACTCCTCTCTCCCTCTCCTCGAACGGGTGCGCTTCCTGGCCATCTTCGCCAGCAACCTGGATGAGTTCTTCCGGGTACGCGTGGCCGGGCTGAAACGGCGGATGGCCACCGGACTGCTGCTCAGGACGAAGAGCGGGCTGAAGCCGCGCGAGGAGCTGGCCCGGATCGCCGCGATCTCCGACACGCTGGCCAAGCGGCACGCGGCCGTCTTCCACGAGCAGGTCTGCCCGCAGCTGGCCACCGAGGGCATCGAGATCGTCAGATGGGACGACCTGGGCCGCGAGGAACGTACGGAGCTGCGCAAGCTGTTCAGGGAGCGGATCCGGCCGGTGCTGACGCCGCTGGCCGTCGACCCCGCCCACCCATTTCCGTATATTTCGGGACTCAGCCTGAATCTGGCGGTCCTGGTGCGGAATCCGGTGGACGATCACACCGTGTTCGCCCGGGTCAAGGTGCCTTCGCAGCTGCCGAGGTTCGTCACCGCCTCCAAGGACAGATTCGTCCCGATGGAGGATGTCATCGCGGCCCATCTGGGCCAGCTGTTCAAGGGCATGGAGATCGTCCAGCACCACGCCTTCAGGGTGACCCGCAACGAGGACCTCGACGTGGACGAGGACATCACCGAGAACCTCATGCAGGCGCTGGAGCGGGAGCTGAAGAACCGCCGCTTCGGCCCGGCCGTGCGACTGGAGGTCGAGGACACCATCACGCCCGAGGTGCTCGACCTGCTCGTCGAGGAGCTCGAAGTCGCGCCGCACGAGATCTACCGGCTCGCCGGGCCGCTCGACCTGACCGGGCTGCACGCCCTGGCCGACCTGGACCGGGCCGAGCTGAGCTACCGGCCGTTCGTCCCCGCCGAGGCCGTGCTGGCCGACGACGACATCTTCGCCGCGCTGCGCGAGCGGGACGTGCTTCTGCACCACCCGTACGACTCCTTCGCCACCAGCGTGCAGCGCTTCATCGAGGCGGCGGCCGAGGACCCGAACGTCCTGGCGATCAAGCAGACGCTCTACCGGACCAGCGGCGAGTCCCCGATCGTCGACGCGCTGATCGACGCGGCCGAGTCGGGCAAGCAGGTCGTCGTGGTGGTGGAGATCAAGGCCCGCTTCGACGAGCACGCCAATATCGAGTGGGCGCGCAAGCTGGAGAAGGCCGGTTGCCACGTCGTCTATGGCGTGGTCGGGCTCAAGACCCACTGCAAGCTGGCCCTGGTCGTCCGGCAGGAGCCGTCCGGCGAGCTGCGCCGCTACTGCCACATCGGAACGGGCAACTACAACCCCAAGACGGCCAGGCACTACGAGGACATCGGCCTGCTCACCGCGGACCCGCTGGTCGGCGAGGACATCACGGACCTGTTCATCCACCTGACCGGCTACTCCAACCACTCGGCCTACCGCAGGCTGCTCGTCGCCCCGCACTCGCTGCGCGGCGGCCTGATGGCCAGGATCGAGCGGGAGATCGCGCACCAGGAGGCGGGCCGTCCCGCGCGCATCAGGATCAAGACGAACTCCCTGGTGGACGAGCCGCTCATCGACGCCCTCTACCGGGCGTCCCGAGCCGGTGTGCAGGTGGATCTGTGGGTGCGGGGTATCTGCACCCTCCGCCCTGGTATCCCGGACCTGTCGGAGAACATCCGCGTACGGTCGGTGCTGGGGCGTTTCCTGGAGCACTCCCGCATCTACGAGTTCGGGCTGGGCCGGCGGCCCGAGGTGTGGATCGGCAGCGCCGACCTGATGCGCCGCAACCTGGAACGCCGGGTCGAGGCCCTGGTCAAGGTGACCAGCCAGCAGCACCGGGCGTACCTCATCGACCTGATGGACCGCGCCACCGCCGACACGACGAGCGCGTGGCTGCTGAACTCCGACGGCACCTGGGTGCGACATCCGGGCGAGGACCTGCAGAGCATTCTGATCGGCACCCGCCGCTGGAGGAGCGTTGATGACTGACCCGCTCCACGCGGCCGGAGCCGTGGTGTGGCGCGGTGACGAGCGCCACCCCGAGGTGGCCGTCATCCACCGCCCGGCCTACGACGACTGGACCTTTCCCAAGGGCAAGCTGAAGCAGGGCGAGCACGTGATCGTCGCCGCGCTGCGGGAGGTGCGCGAGGAGACCGGCCTGGTCACGACGCTCGGCCGCGCCCTGCCGCCCGTCCACTACCTGATCACGGACCGGCTCAAGCGGGTCGACTACTGGGCGGCCCAGGCCACGGACGAGAGCGTGGCGTTCGCCCCCGGCGACGAGGTGGACGAGCTGCGCTGGCTGCCGCTCGACCGCGCCCGCGAGCTGCTGACCTGGGAATGGGACGCAGGGCTGCTGCACTCGCTGGAGGCGGCGCCGCTCACCACCGTCCCTCTTGTCCTGGTACGGCATGGCTCCGCGGGCTCCAGGCAGGCGTGGAAGGGTGATGACGCCCTGCGCCCCCTCGACACGGACGGCCGGGCCCAGGCGGAGACCATCGCCCGGGTGCTGCCCGCCTACCGTCCCGAGATCCTGGTCAGCTCGCCCAGCCTCAGATGCGTACAGACGCTCCAGCCGTACGGCGGCGACATCAGGACCGAGCCGCTGCTCAGCGAGGAAGACCAGGACTCGGACAAGACGCCCGCGCTGGTCAGGGAGCTCAGGACGGCGGCGGCCGTGTCCAGCCACGGCAAGGTGCTGCCCGAACTGATCCACTCGCTCAGCGGCAAGGACGTGCAGCTGCGCAAGGGGGCGTTCGCCGTCCTGCACCGGCTGGGCGAGCGGGTCGTCAGCGTGGAGCGTTACACCACCTGAGGGTCACCCGGTTCACTGTGTCGCATTACGCGACCTGAGGGTCACCACGTTACGGGGAGTTCGGCGACGCCTTCGGTGATCCGGCCCTCGTTGCGCCGGAGCTGATCGAACGGCACGGCCACCCGCAGGTCGGGGAAGCGCTGGTAGAGCCGGCTGAACACCCCTTCGAGCTCGACCCTGGCCAGGCTGGCGCCGATGCAGTAGCGCGGGCCGTACCCGAAGCTCAGGTGCGGGTCCGCGGACTTCCGGCCCACGTCGAAGGTGTCGGGGTCGGGGTAGATCCGCTCGTCCCTGTTGGCGGCGCCCGGCATGATCAGCACGGCCTCGCCCCGGCGGATCGTGACCTCGCCGATCTCGATGTCGCCGTGGGCGTAGCGGGGCAGGCCGTGCAGGCTGGGCGAGGCCATGCGCAGGATCTCCTCGACGGCGGCGGGCGCCCGTCCGGGATCGGCCTTGAGCAGCGCGAGCTGGTCGGGGTTGGCCTCCAGGAACAGCACGCCGTAGTCGATGCGGTTCACGGTGGTCTCGTGCCCGGCGAACAGCAGCCCGCCGGCCAGCTGCGCCACCCTGCCGTCGTCGTCCAGCACCCCGGCCAGGTCCGACAGGACGTCCTCGCCGGGCTCGTGCCGCTTGCGCTCGATGAGCCCGGCCATGTACGCGCCCAGCTCCTCGCGCGCCGCCATGCCCTTGGCCTCGTCCGCGACGTCGCCCATCCGGCTGGAGACGCCGCTGAAGTAGTCCCGGTCCTCGAAGGGGACGCCGAGCAGCTGGCAGATGACCAGCACGGGCAGCGGGAAGGACAACTCGGCGTGCAGGTCGGCGGGCGGCGTGAGAGTGGCTATGTGGTCCAGCCGCTCGTCCACCAGGGTGCCCACGTGGTCGCTGAGGGCCTTCATCCGGCGGGCGGAGAACGAGGGCATGAACAGCCGGCGCATCCGCTCGTTGTCGGCCTTCTCGGTCGCGCTCTCGCCCTGTGGCCCGCCGAGCAGCGCGGAGCCGGAGACGCGGGCGGCCTTCTCCGGCTCGGGGTGCGAGCGTCCGAGCCGGGGGTCGGCGAACAGCTTGCGGGCGTCCTCGTAGCCGCTGACCAGCCAGATCTCGTCACCCACCCGGGTGCGTACCCTGGTGATGCCCTTCTCGGCCCGCAGCTCCCGATAGGCCGCGGGGACCTCCAGGGCGTCCTGTCGTTCGAAAGGTATGACTGGTAAGTCACTCATAGTAGTTTCCTAATGGCTCGCGCCGTCTCGGCCCAGACCTTGGGGAAGTCCGCGTGCGCTCGCTCCGCCGTACCGCGTTCGAGGCCGATGAGCAGGCCGTAGGTGAAGGTGTCCTCACCCGCCTGTCGCGCGGCCTCCGCCTCCTTGGCCAGCGTCTCCTGCGCCACCACGCCGTCCTGATGGGTGCCGAGCACCTCCTGTACGGCCGCGGCGTGCTTGGCCAGCTTGACCATGCTCTTGCCGAGCGTGGGCTGGAGGGCCTCGGCGGTGTAGCGGGCCCGTTTGGCCGCCTTGCGGACGTCGTGCATGGCAAGCTCGCGGCGTTCGAGGTCCGAGATCGCCTGGGCGGTGTCGTAGATCTTGGCCACCCGGTCCCAGTTCTCGGCGGCCACGTCACTGAGCTTGTCGTGCGCCGGCTCCGCCGCGGCCTTGGTCAGCTTCGGGGCGGCCGTCAACGCGTCGAGGGCGTCGAGCAGCGCGTAGTAGCGCTCGCCGCTGAGCGTGTCCTTGATGCGCTCGTACGCCTCCAGCTCGCGGGCGTGCAGGTCGTCGCCGAGCCTGGCCAGGATGCGGCCGGTGACCAGCTCGGGGGCCAGCGCCGCCAGCTCGCGGGCGAACCTGGCCCTGATCACCTCCAGGTCACGCGCCTCGCCGAGCACCGTGGCCAGCCAGCGCAGCTCGTCCTGGACCCGCTTCGTGCCGGTGATGATGCCGCCGAACGCCCTGAGCGCGCTCCGCAGCCTGCGGGAGGCGACGCGCATCTGGTGGACGGCGTCATGTTCCGCTCGCCGTACTCGGGGATCTTGTGAGAGGAGGGCCGTCACCTGGCCCGCCAGGTAGTCCATGACGGTCTGGCCGGCCGAGCCGTCCTTCGTGGGGGCATGGGCGACAGGTGGTGGTTCGAGGAGTCTGGCGAGCTTGCTGGCCGACTCCGACGGGGTGGCGCCGGCCTTCCTGAGCCGTTTGCCGACCTTGGCGAGCAGGGCCTGGTCGCCTTCCAGCAGTTCCGCCTCGACCTCGTGCCACCGTACGACCCGCGGCCCGCTTTCCGGGCCTCCGTCTGCTTTGCCCGTTTTGCCGTCGAAGACCGTGCCCTTGACGCGGTCGTCGGCGATCTCGACGAGCCCGGTCGGGCCGTCGTGCAGCAGCGTCACGGTCCGGCGGGTGTCGAGCTCGGCCACCACCTGGAGCTCCGCGCCGCGGGTGTAGGCGCGGACGAGCTCGGTCAGCTCGGCGGGCACTATCTTCGTGCTCCGGGTGAGCGGGTGGGTGATCTCCTGGCGTACGCCCTTGGCCTTGGGCAGCTTCAGATGCCAGCCGGCGTCGTCACCGCCGCGTCTTCGCCGGAGCGTGATGCCCCGGGTGGCAAGCCGCAGATCGGGCGTGTCGTAGTAGAGCGCCACGAGCTGGTAACTCTTCGGGCCCGAGATCTCTGCCAGCTTGCTCAGGTCGGGTATCTCGTAGTCGGAGGGGACGTCGAACTTGTCCTCGATTTCGATGCCCACAGCACCTCACAGCCTTGGCCGATTTGGACAATCATGCCACCGCTGGACGAACTTCACACGCCTTGGAGGAGCTCGATTCGGTTCCCCACCGGGTCCATGAGGTAGATCCGGCGGTAGCCGGGGAGCAGGTCGTCGGGTGGTTCTGTGCTGAAGGCGCCGAGGTCGTCCACCAGGAACGCCGGGTGCGCCTTCCTGGCGGGCCGGAAGTCGTCCTCGATGCCGAGATGCACCTCAACCCCTCGGCCACGAAACCAGACCCCGCCGCGTTTGTCCAGCTCAGACGGTTTTGGCACCTCCTGGAGCCCGAGGACTCCGCCGTAGAACTCCCTCAGCAGCGGCTCGCTCCCCGCGGGCGCGGCGAGCTGGACGTGGTGCAGGCCGGTGATCATTTCTGCGCCACCACGAAGACGCGCCGGAACGGGAACGGCGTCCCGTACGGCCTGGCCGGATAGACCTCGTCGAGCCGCTGCCCCAGCTCGGCGGTGAACTTCTTCTGCTCGTCGGGGTCCAGCCGGTCGAAGACCGGGCGCAGGGCCGTGCCGGAGATCCAGTTCAGCACCGCGTTGTCGCCGTTGTCGCTCTGGAGGAGGTGGACGTACGTCGTCTCCCAGGCGTCGACCCGGCAGCCGCTCAGGAAGTCGACGTAGTCGATGGGGTCGTCCACCGGGCGGCCCCGGTTGAGGTCGCCGAGCCGATCGGACCACTCGGGCGCGGCGCAGAGCTCGCGGATCGCCACGTGGCTGGGGGCGTCGAAGTTGCCGGGCACTTGGAAGGCCAGCCAGCCGCCGGGGCTCAGCGCGTCGACCCAGTGCTCCAGCACGTCGCGGTGCGTCGGCACCCATTGCAGGACGGCGTTGGAGACCAGCACGTCCACCGGCCGGTCGGGCCGCCACGTCGTGACATCGGAGACCCAGAACCGCTGCCGCTGGTGCCGGCGCGCCTCGGTGATCATGGCTGGGGAGGCGTCGAAGCCCTCCACGGTAGCCTGGGGCCAGCGGCGGGCGAGTTCGAGGGTGAGTTCGCCGGTGCCGCAGCCGGCGTCCACGACATAATCAGGGTTGTCGGCACCGATTCTGGCGGTCAGCTCGAAGAACGGGCGTGCTCGCTCGTCGGTGTACCTGGCGTATATGGTGGGATCCCAGATATCTCTCGACATAGAGATAATTGATATCGAGATATGTATCTCGATGTCAAGACAGTACACTCTGACCATGACGCAGGATGCGCTCCCCCCGACCTGGCGATCTCGTGGCGAGGCGGTGGCATGAACCAGGAGCCGCAGGACGAGGTCGACCGGCTGGTGGCGGCCTGGCGGTCAGAGCGTCCGGATCTCGACGTCGAGCCCCTTCAGGTGCTGTCGCGGGTGTCGCGGCTGGCCAAGCATCTCGACCGGGCCAGGCGGGCGGCGTTCGCCGAGCACGCTCTGGAGCCCTGGGAGTTCGACGTGCTGACGGCGCTGCGGCGCGCGGGCAAGCCGTACGAGCTGAGCCCCGGAGCCCTGATCCGGGCCACCCTGGTCACGTCGGGCACGATGACGAACCGCATCGACCGGCTCGCCCAGGCGGGCCTGGTGCGGCGCCGGCCGGATCCGGAGGATCGGCGAGGGGTGCTGGTGTCGCTGACGGACAGCGGGCTGGCGCGGGTGGACGCGGCGTTCGCCGGGCTGTTGCGGCGCGAGCACGATCTCCTCGCCGGCCTGCCCCTGACCGACCAACGCACCCTCTCCGCCCTGCTCCGCACCCTCCTCGCCCCGTTCGACTCCTGACCGCTCGATTCCTGACCGCTCGATTCCTGACGCCGCGTTGCGTTCGAGGCTGCTTTTGACAACCTCTTTTCTTGTACGGCTTCGCATGGGTTGCCCGCCCCGCCGTCGTGAGCGGGCGACCATCAAGCGCCGGTCGTGAAGGCTCACGGACTGCTCGCCGTAACGACTCGTCCTTGGCCGCCTTCTTCGGATCGTCCTTGACCGCCTTCTTCGGATCGTCCTTGACCGCTTTCTGCGTCAGGCGGTCAGTCGCCCAGGCGGTCGGCGAGTTCGAGCCACTCGGCCTCGACCGTGTCCTTCTGGTCGAGGATGTCCCTGAGCTGGGTGTCCAGGGAGCCCAGTTTGGCGTAGTCGCTGGCCGCGTCCGCCATTGCCGCGTGCAGCTTGGCCTCCTGGTCGCCCAGCCGGTCGAGCTGGCGTTCGAGGCGGTTGAGCTCCTTGCGCAGCTCGCGTTCTTCCTTGGCCGACATGCCCTCCTGAGGGGCTGCTGGCTGGATCGGTGTGGCAGCCGACGACTGGGGTGAGCTCGTTCGGGCGGTCAGGGCGGTGCCTTGAGCCCGGCGGGACAGGTATTCGTCCACGCCTCCCGGAAGGAAGGAGAGCTTGCCGTTGCCCAGGAGCGCTACACACTTGTCCGTGACGCGCTCAAGGAAGTAGCGGTCATGGCTCACCAGGATGAGGGTGCCGGGCCAGCCGTCGAGGAGGTCTTCGAGCTCGTTCAGCGTCTCAATGTCGAGATCGTTGGTCGGCTCGTCGAGCAGCAGCACGTTGGGGTCGTCCATGAGGAGCCTGAGCAGTTGCAGCCGCCGCCGCTCGCCACCCGACAGGTCGCCGACGACCTTCCACTGCGCCTCGCCCTTGAAGCCCAGGCGCTCGAGCAGTTGGGAGGCGGACCACTCCTTCTTGCCGACCTGGATGTACTTGCGGATCTCCTCGACCGTCTCCAGCACCCGGCGGGTGGGGTCGAGCTCGGCCAGCTCCTGCGACAGATGCGCCAGGCGTACCGTCTTGCCCCTGATCATCCGCCCCGAGTCCTGCTGGACCGAGTCGGCGAGCAGCCGGAGCACGGACGACTTGCCGGAGCCGTTGACGCCGATCAGCCCGACCCGGTCGCCCGGCCCGAACTGCCAGGTGCAGTCGTCGAGCACCAGCGGCCCGCTGCCGGGACCACCGGCGTGCAGGGTGACGTCTTCGAGGTCGTAGACGGTCTTGCCGAGCCGGACCGCCGCGAACCTCAGCAGCTCCACACTCTCCCGTGCCGGCGGCTCGTCGGCGATCAGCGCCTGCGCGGCCTCCACCCGGAACTTCGGCTTCGACGTGCGGGCGGGCGGGCCGCGCCGCAGCCAGGCGATCTCCTTGCGCATCAGGTTTTGCCGGCGTTCCTCGGCGGCCTGGGCGATGCGCGCCCGCTCCGCCTTCGCGAGCACGTAAGCGGCGTAACCGCCCTCATATCGCTCGACCCGACCGTCCACGACCTCCCAGGTCCTGGTGGAGACCGCGTCGAGGAACCACCGGTCGTGCGTCACGACCACCAGCGCGCTCTTGCGTCCGGCCAGATGACCGGCCAGCCAGGCGATGGCCTCGATGTCGAGATGGTTCGTGGGCTCGTCGAGCATGATCAGGTCGTGCTCATCGATGAGCAGCTGGGCCAGCGCGGTGCGCCGCCGCTCGCCACCGGACAGATCCCCCGCCTTGGCGTCGAGATCGAGATCGCCGATGAGGTTGCCGAGAATCTCGCGGACGCTCTGATCCCCCGCCCACTCGTGCTCAGCCTTCTCACCCAGCACGATCTCCCGGATGGGCATCGCCGGATCGAGCGCGTCATGCTGCGACAGCACGCCCACCCGCAGCCCTCGGGTATGGGTGACCCGGCCGCTGTCCGGGCGTACGTCGGCCGCGATCACCGACAGCAACGTGGTCTTGCCGCCGCCGTTACGTCCGACGACACCTATGCGCTCGCCGACCTCGACCCCGAGGGAGACGTCGTTGAGCAGCGGTTTGGGCCCGTAGGCATGGGAAACAGACTCGAGATTTACCAGATTCATGGCCCTACCAGGGTATCGGCCTCAAAGGCGCTGTGGTGACGGCACCAGGCCGGCCGGCACGCCCATCTCCGTCTTGGGAACTCGGTGCCGCCCTTCGGGAGACAGCACGGTGAAATACCTACTCACGGAGGAGAGGCGTTGAGTGCTGAGACTGTCGAGATCGACGACGGAGAACTGATCCGTCGTTCGGCACACGACCCAGAGCAGTTCGCCACGCTTTTCGACCGCTACGCCAAGCAGATCCACCTGTACGCGGCGCGGCGGCTCGGCACGCAGGCCGCCGACGACATCGTGGCCGAGACGTTCCTGGCGGCCTTCCGCAGGCGCGGGACGTACGACACGTCGTTCGCGCTGGCCAGGCCCTGGCTGTACGGCATCGCCACCACGTTGATCGCCAGGCATCGGCGGCAGGAGGAGCGGCTGCTGCGGGCGCTGAGTCGCACCGGGGTTGACCCTCTGCCCGAGGAGCTGGCCGACATCGTGACGCGCCAGGTGACGGCGCAGGGCAGGGAGCGTGAGCTGGCGGGGGCGCTGGCGTCCCTGCCCCGTGGACATCGGGACGTGCTGCTGCTGGTGGCATGGGAGGACATGTCGTACGAGGAGGTGGCGCGGGCGCTGGACATCTCGGTGGGGACCGTACGGTCACGGCTGCACCGGGCGCGGAAGAAGGCCAGGAACGTGCTCGGGGACGAGGAGCTGTGATGAACGCGATCAAGGAGTTTCGCCGGAACACCCCGTCGATGACCGCCGAAGCCGCGGATGCGGCCAGGGCACGGCTGATGACGGCGATCAACGAGCCGGGGGCCGCACCGCTGGTGACGGCGGTTCACGAGCGGGGAGCCCTACGACTGGTGTCGGGGGCCGTAGGGAAGCCGACCGCGACTCGCGCGAGAAGGCTCGGCTGGCGGGTCGCGGTGGCCGCGGCGCTGGCCCTGGTCGTCGGCGGGACCGTCGTGGCGCTCAGGGACCAGCCGGACATGGCACCGGTGGCCAGCGTGGCCGAGCTGGGCGAGCGCGCCGCTCGTGCGGCCGAGACCGACCCCACGCCCGCCCCGGCCTCCGGCCAGTGGCTCTATACCAAGGAACTACAGCTGAGCGGCGTCGAAGGGGACGTCGACCGGGACCAGCGCGACACCTGGGAACGGTGGACCAGCGTGGACGGCAAGCGGTCGGCCTGGTACCAGGGCGGCAAGTTGATGTTCCAGGGCAGCGCGGTCATGAACCCGGCCGAGCTGGCCAAGCCCCCTGTCACCTCGACCGGAGTGATTACCAAGATCAAGGCGGCCATCCTCGACGAAGACCGCCGGGGGCCGCAGGAGCTGAACGGCCGCGTCCCGCCGGGGATGCTTCTCATGGAGATCAACCAGCTCATGACCGAGCAGTGGCTCGCCCCCGAGGTACGGGCCGCGCTCTTTCGCGCGCTGCCCACGATCAAGGGCATGACGGTGACCCAGGACGTGCCCGACGCCGACGGACGGCGTGGCGTGGCGTTCAGCCTCACCGAGGCCGAGGCACGCAACTACCTGATTCTGGACCCGGAGACCTTCCGCTACCTGGGCACCAACTCAACACGGCTGAAGGACCGCACCTACAAGTGGGCCGACGGCAGCAAGGAGACCTTCAAGGCGGGCAAGGTGGGCCTGACCGCCCAGCTCGAAGCCAAGATCGTGAACCAGCCCGGCCAACGCTCCTGATCACAGCGGAGGCAGGCTGACGACGAGACCCAGGGCCGCGGCCCAGCCGACCGCCCTGGCATGGGCAGCACGCACATGGCACAGGCATCAACTCTTGCCCCGGCTTCCGACCTGAGAAGGTCAGCCCTGTGACCCCCGCCCTGTGACCCCCGCCCATGACCCCGCCCCATGACTCCAGCCACGCGACCAGCCCCGTGACCAGCCCCGTGACCAGCCCCGTGACCAGCCCCGTGACCAGCCCCGTGACCAGCAGTGGGCCCACATCCGCCGCATCTAGGGGCTGAAGGAGGTAGCTCTGGGCATCTGGGCCATCGAGATCGCGCTGATCAACGAACCGGTCGGCCGACCGGTGGTGTCAGACCACCACGGCGCCTGGGACAGGGCCGTGAGCGGGGATCGCGGTGCGGGTGATGCCGGACGTGGTGAGAGCGGCGGCCAGACGGTCGGCGTGGGCGGCGTCGGTCGCGAGGAAGGCGCAGGTCGGACCGGAGCCGGAGACGATCGCGCCGAGCGCGCCGTACTGGCGACCGGCTTCAAGGGTGTCGGCCAGCTGAGGGCGGAGCGTCAGGGCGGCGGGCTGGAGGTCGTTGGTCAGGTACGCGCCCAGCTTGCGGGCGTCCCCGGCACCGAGCGCCTCCAGCAGCGGGTCGCTCAGCTGCGGCCAGGGGGTCTCCGCACCGGTCGCGGCACGGAGCCGGTCGCACTCGGCATAGACGGCGGCCGTCGACAGCCCGCCCTCCGCCACCGCGAACACCCAGTGAAACCGGCCACCGGTCGGCAGCTCGCTGAGCTGCTCACCCCGCCCGATCCCCACCGCCGTGCCGCCGAGCAGTGAGAAGGGCACGTCACTTCCCAGGTCGCCGGCGATCTCCATGAGGTCGTCGAACGGCAGGCCAAGCCCCCACAACTCGTTGCACGCCACCAGAGCCCCCGCCGCGTCCGCACTCCCCCCGGCCATGCCACCGGCCACCGGGATCGCCTTGCGGATCACCAGTGCCGCGCCATAGGTGCGGCCCGCGTGCTTGGCCAGGGCTCTCGCGGCCCGAATCGCCAGGTTCTCGTTATCGATCGGGACCCGGTCCGCCCAGTCGCCCCCCACCGTGACGGTGATCGACTCGGACTCGTTGGCGACCACTTCGTCGAAGATCGATACGGCGTGGAAGACGTTGACCAGGTCGTGATAGCCGTCTTCCCGAAGCGGTCCGACGGATAGCTGCACGTTGACCTTCGCGGGCACCCGTACGGTAACCGAGCTCATCGATCTTCTGTCACTTTCGTCGTTTGCCGAGGTTGAGGACTCTTCTCGAGCCTGTCGAGGACACCCGAGCCTATAGGGGCTCGCTTCCCGCACACATGATTCTCGGCAGAAGTGGTGACGCCTGTACGGGACCGATGCAACACCCGTACCCGAGGGGGCGATTCTCCGGCACTGCGGTCGGCGATCCTGGTAAAACCATCGCCGTGGCGCGGAGCGCGTGGCGCGTGGCGCGTGGCGCGTGGCGCGTGGCGCGTGGCGCGTGGCGCGTGGCGCGTGGCGCGTGGCGCGTGGCGCGTGGCGCGTGGCGCGTGGCGCGTGGCGCGTGGCGCGTGGCGCGTGGCGCGTGGCGCGGAGCGGACGCCCGCGACTTGCGGTGCCAGATGCCGGCGTTGCCAGTGCGCTGAGGGCTCCGCCGGCCCGCTTTGGCGGAATGTCGCATAGGAGAGGAGCCGCGCGATCATGCGGGCTGCAGTCGCCATGAAAGCGACACCTGATCAACTATCGACATCGGAACGGACAAGGCCGGCTGCCAGAGTCCGCCTCTCAGCGTGAGGAAGAACGATGCCATCGATCGTCTTCGGGACATTCGCCGTGATCGCAGTGATCGTGGCCGTGGTGTTGTTCCTCGTGTTGCGGCGAAAGCCGCACACCCGGGTCGGGGCGTACGTCAGCGCGATGTTCGTCCTCCTGGGCGCGGGGCTGCTCGCCATGGGCTCCATCTCGTTCGCGAGCATGGAATCCGCCGCGCTGCGAATCTTCACGCCGGAGGAGCGCGCGGTCGCGGTGCCGTGCAACGCGGCGGTCCTGGGGATTGAGGAGACGTCCAACAAGTTCAACGGACGCTACATCTGGCTGCTGCGGCTTCGCGTGACCCCTCAGGGCGGCAGCCCGTACGAGATCGAGCGCACAGCCCGGCTCAGCTCGTCCATGGGGGAACACCTGGAGCGGGGGAACGTGGTGCTGTCGTGCCTGGTGGACCCCACCGACCATACCCGGATCGAGATCTCGGCCCTGGCCTGAGCTGTCCATGCGGGCTTACCGCCGCAGCCGACTCAGTACCCAGGCCTGATTTCGGTACGAAAGTGGGCCGCCGGACACGCGCGACTCGAACGGCGGGTCGCGAAAAGCATCGGCCTGTATGGGATCAGGGGCGGGGCAACCCAGGTGGCCTCCTCAACACGCTCACAGATCAGTTCCGCCCACTCGGCGGGGTCACCCACGGCCAGGGTGAGTTTCCAGCCGTTCCAGGGATCGCGTTGCTCGATCTCGGCGCAGACCTGTTGTTTCTCCAGGCCCGGTGAGCTCTGCGAGCTGTAGCCCGGCCCCGCCGACACACACGGAACCCAGGCCCGAGAACTCACACGCCGGCCCGTACGGAGTCCAGGCCCAAGAACTCACACACCACCCCATACAGAACGCAGATCCAAGAACTCACACACCACCCCATACAGAGCCCAGGCCCAAGAACTCACACACCACCCCATACAGAACGCAGATCCAAGAACTCAAAGGCACGTCCCAGAGCATGTGGCTGCGCTAGGGCGACGGCACCCTGGAACTGATCGAGCTGCCCTACTGCTAATCCTGGCGACCCAGGGCTGACCCGTCAGCCTGACGGGCCCGGGGCTGACCCGCCGGGCGGGCCGATGAAACCTGTGGGCTTTGCCGACCCACGTCGGCACGCATGACGTGGCAAATGGATCGAGCACCTGAAGCGGAAGTATCTGGCGCGATGTCCTGCCACTCTGGCGAGAGCACGTCGAGAAGCGCGCGTGGCAAGATCGGGATAACGTGGCGCCCTCTGGAGGAGGTCGACAATGTTCGATGCGCCCAGACATCACCTTCAACCATCGCGCTGGCAGAACGCTCTTTGAGAAGGAGGATGCGTGACAGTGGCACAAGTACTGGTGGTCGGCCTCGATCCCGCCAAGCTCGAGGGCTGGGACCCGGAGCCAGTTCAGGCGGCGATGGCACGCGGTCAGGCCCGTTTCGACGATCATGGTATCGAGGCCGACTGGTGCCTGTTGGCAGTTGACGAGAACCCCGAAGGAGCGATCGTTGAGGCGCTGACCCGCAAAGACTACGTCTGCGTGGTGATCGGGGGCGGCATCCGCAAGCACGAGCCGTTGCTCGAACTCTTCGAGAAGGCGGTCAACCTGGTCCGGCAGCACGCGCCCAACGCGGCCATCGCCTTCAACAGCAGCCCCGACGACTGCGCCGACGCAGCTCTGCGGTGGCTGCGCTAGCGGCAGGCTAACCTCGCCGACGCTGTGCTCCGCGTCCTGCCCGACTCGGACACCCGCCGCCACACCGCCGATGTGGCCCGATGATCAGCGTGGGCGGCTGAGGGCAGCCTCGGCCAGATCTGTCCATTTCTCGACCGAGGAGTGGGGCACGACCACCCAGTCCTTCATCGTCCTGCCCTGCTCCGAGGGGTCGAACAGGGACGCCCCGGCCAGCTGGAGCGCGGCTGCGTGTTCGGGGGTGTCCCTGACCAGCCGGAACACCATCGCGCCGTCGCGCTGCAGACTCGCGAACACCTTCCCCGCCTGATCTTTGAGCGCGGGACTCCCCATCATCCTGGAGATCCGTACACCCAGGTCGGCAAGCTCGGCGCCGACCTGCTTGAAATCCTCTTCCGCGCTCATCGTCAGTCGGTCCCGAACTCCATCGTGTCGTGGTCGAACAGCTCGTCGTGGCCGAACAGCTCGTCGTGGCCGAACAGCTCGTCGTGGCCGAACAGCTCATTGTGGCCGAACAGCTCGTCGTGGCCGAACAGCTCATTGTGGCCGAACAGCTCGTCGCGGTTGGGGCTCTTCCCGCCTGGCGCGATCGCCTCGGCCCCCACCTTCCGGCAGCACGGCGATCAGGCTAGTCGTCCCGACGGCACCGATCAAGGCCGGAAGCGGGGTGCCGACCATGCCGAATCCCGCCACCGGTCCTCGACCGAGCGATAGATCACCATCAGCCGATCACCATCAGCGCCGACCAAGAAGATGTGAAGACCGGAAGGTCGGGTGGCCCAGGGCATCGCAGCCCTGGACTCCCACGCAACCGTGTGCGTAACAGTCGCCCGTTACCGGGTGAGCAGGTCGCGGGCCATCGCGGTCCCGGGTGTGTTCAGTTAACCGATCGAAAACCGTACAGCCCCTCATGCGGCCTGGTAGACGACGTGTCACTAGGTCGTTGATTCGCTGCACGGCGGGACACCACCCGGAAGGCACAGACCGCGCGAAGCATGGCGGCAAATGACTCGACTTGGGCGACGTTAGATTGGGGGAATAAGGCCTTTTGGAGAGAAAGAGTGTGTTTTGTCGGAAGTGACGGTTGTTGAGGTGCCGCAGTGGCGGGGGTCGGGGTCTGCTACGGCGGAGCGGCTTCGGGAGGGGGCCCGGTTGGTGGCCGGGATGGTGCCTGCGACGCGGCGACTGCGTGTGCAAGTCGATGATGATCTGGTAACCACGGCCTCTCGGGTGCGGGCGGTGATGTTGCAAGTGGGCGAAGGGCTCATGGTCACTGCTGGAGGTGATTGCGGGGTCGAATTGGAGCCGGTGGCGGCGGCTCGGCGAACATACGGGGATCGGCTGGTGGTCGTCTGGTTCGATGCTCATGGGGATCTCAATACGCCGTCCGGCTCACCGTCTGGGGCGTTTCACGGGATGGTGCTGCGAGCCCTCACCGGTGAAGGACCGGAGGGGCTGGTGCCCGAGGAACTGGTCCGTCCGTGGCAGATCGTGCTCGCCGGGGTGCGGGATCTCGATCCGGCCGAGGGTGCGTTCGTTGAGGCGAGTGGGGTGTGTCATCTGGGCATGCCGGACTCCGCGACTCTGGTCGATGCGATCGCTTCAGCTGGTTTCGATCGGGAGCAGGGCGGCTTTCCGAAGGAGCGTGGATTCGAGGAGAAGGCCGTCTACATACATATCGATCTTGATGTGCTGGATCCGGAGGTGTTCGCCAGCGTGGGGACGCCGGCCCCGGGCGGGATGCGACCTGATGGGTTGCTTGGACTGGTCAGCGCGGTGGCGGAGCGGTTCGAAGTGGCAGGGCTGGGGATCGTGGAGTATGAGCCGGGCAGGTCCGAGGATCAGGAGTTGCTCGCACCTCTGGTCGAGAAGTTGGTCAAAGTCTGCGCTCGTGCTTGAGGAGCCGGGCCGCACCCGGCGAATCGAGGGGATGGATGCGGCCCGGAAACAAGAACTGGTCCTCGTGCGGTGGTGACGGCCTGGAGAGGCTCGGTGGGGCGCGGCCCAGGAACGAGAACCGACCCTCGTACCGTGGTGACGGCCAAGAGAGGCTCGGCGGGGCGCGGCCCAGGAACGAGAACCGACCCTCGTACCGTGGTGACGGCCAAGAGAGGCTCGGCGGGGCGCGGCCCAGGAACGAGAACCGACCCTCGTACCGTGGTGACGGCCAAGAGAGGCTCGGCGGGGCGCGGCCCAGGAACGAGAACCGACCCTCGTACCGTGGTGACGGCCAGGAGCGGCTCGGGGGGCTGTCGGCTGTCGGGGTCAGCCCGGGCGTACAGCGCCTCGGTATAGGGGGCGATAGTAGGTGGAGGTTAGGAACGGGGTTCTTCTGACTACGTCGCCGGTTTTGGGGGCGTGGATCATTACGCCGCCGCCGAGGTTGAGGCCGACGTGAGTGGGGTCGCCGGTGCCGCCACCGAAGAAGAGCAGGTCGCCCTTGCGTAGCTCGCCGAGTGTGACTCTGCGGCCCTGGCGGAACTGGGTGCCTGTGTAATGGCCGAGCCTTATGCCGGCTTTGGACCAGGCGTAGAGGGTCAGGCCGCTGCAGTCGAAGCCCTTGGTGTGGGCTCCCCTGCCTATGCCTGTGGTGGCGCCTGACGGTGTGCCGCCGCCCCACGAGAACGGGGTGCCCAACTGGTCGATGGCGGCTGCCGCCGCGATGTCGCCCTTGGTCCGGGGCTTGGTCCCGGGCTTGTTTCCGGAATTGATCCCAGGCTTGGTGGGTCTTGGCTTGGGCGGAGTATCTCGGGGGTCTCCAGCGTCTCCGGCGTCTCGGGGATCTCCGGCGTCTCGGGGATCTCCGGCGTCTCGGGGATCTCCAGCGTCTCCGGGGTCTCCGGGAGTTGTGGCTGGGAGGTTGGGGGCCGGACAGGCTTCTGGGGGCAGGGGGATGAGGATGTAGATGGGCTGTTGGTCCGCGCCACCGGGATGGTCGACGCCATCAGAATGGTCCACGCTCTCAGGACGCAGGGCCAAGAGTGTCTCTGGTGGGACGTCCCGGGAGAGCCTCGTATCGTGTCCGCCGTTCGCGGGGCTCATATAGGGTCCGCCGTTTGCAAGGCTCGTTTCGCGTCCGTCGTTCACGGGGCTTGTATCGCGCGCGCCGTTCACGGGTTTGGTGGGTAGGGCGATCAGGTGGAAGCACTGGGTCGTCGGTGGCTTGAGTGAGGTCGCGCTGGTGCTCGCGGCAGCAGCCGTGTTGGGGAATGCGAGGAGCGCTGCGAGGGTGCCTCCTCCGACCGCGAGCCCGGTAAGAGCAGGGCGGAGGCTCAGGACGGGGCGAGGGTCCGGGGCAGCGCGGGTGTTCAGAGCGGGGCCGGGGCTCACAGCGGGGCCGGGGCTCACAGCGCGGCTGGCGTTCAGGGCGGGGCTGTTGGCCAGGGCGGGGCTGGTGGTTGGCCTGGAGCGGATGTTCAGGCCGGAGTGGGTGGCTGGGCTGGAGCGGATGTTCAGGCCGGAGTGGGTGGCTGGGCTGGAGCGGATGTTCAGGTCAGGGTGAGGGGTCGGGGCGGGGTTGGCGGGCGGGCTGAAGCGAGTGCCCAGATCAGAGTGGAGGGTCAAGCCGAAGCGGCAGGTCAGGGCGGAGTGGGGGGTCATGTGGGCCTCCTGCGACGTGCGGAACGGAGGCCCCAGGATCTTGCGATCGGGCTTGGGGGCGGGGAGCCGAGCGGAGTTCTGTGGATAACTGGAGTTGCGGAGGCGACCCTCTGTGGATTACCAGGGTGGCCGGGGATGGCTTTTGTGGCTTCCAGGCCCTGATGTCCGATCGCCTAAGCACGCAGGCAAACTCGGGTACGGGTCCCCCTCGGGTACGAGTCCCCCTCGAGCGCAGATCTCCACGGGCTCGAATCTCCACAGGCGCGGATCCCCTCAAACGCGCCGATAGCCCGAGGCGTGCGAGCCGTACCCGCCCGCTCTACGAGGGCTTGGCCTCGGCGATTCGGGCGAAGGCTGTTACGTCGAGCTGCTCCCCCCGCGCGGACGGGTCCACCCCGGCCGCCCGCAAGGCGGTTTCCGCCTCCGCCGGGCTGCCGGCCCAGGATGCCAGCGCGGCCCGCAGCGTCTTGCGGCGCTGTGCGAACGCGGCGTCGATCACCGCGAACACCTCCTCGCGCGAGGCCGAGGTCTCGGGCGGATCCCGGCGGGCCATGGAGACGAGGCCGGAATCCACGTTCGGTGCGGGCCAGAACACCGTCCGCCCCACCGGGCCTGCTCGCCGTACGTCCGCGTACCAGGCGGCCTTCACCGACGGCACCCCGTACACCTTCGACCCAGGGCCGGCCGCGAGGCGGTCGGCCACTTCCGACTGGACCATCACGAGGCCCTTGCGCAGTGACGGCAGCACTTGCAGCAGGTGCAGGACCACGGGGACCGCGACGTTGTACGGGAGGTTCGCGACCAGGGCGGTGGGCGTGTGGCCCAGCAGGTCGGCGGGGGTGACGCGCATGGCGTCGGCCTCCACGACCGTGAGCTTGTCGCCTAGGCCGCGGCCCGCCACGGTCAGCGGGAGCTGGCCCGCGAGTACGGGGTCGATCTCGACGGCCACCACATGCCGGGCTTCGGGGAGCAGTGCGAGGGTGAGTGAGCCGAGGCCGGGGCCCACCTCTATGATCACGTCGTCTGGGGCCAGTGAGGCCACTCTGACGATGCGCCGCACGGTTCCCGCGTCGATCACGAAGTTTTGGCCTAGCTTTTTCGTCGGACGAAGATTTAGCTTATCCGCCAAAATACGTATTTCTGCAGGGCCCAACAGGCTCATCATCCAACCAGTCTCCCGCATCGAAGAACCTGCGATGGCGGATGGGGGCACCACAGGGGAGGATGGGCGTGGAACAGGAAGGGACGTCCTTGATGGAGCCAACGGGCGCCGCGCCGCTCCGCCCGACGGATCTGCGGGAAATCGGCCCGTACCGGCTGCTCGGCCGACTCGGCGAGGGCGGCATGGGTACGGTGTTCCTGGCCAGGGCACCGACGGGGCGGTTTGTCGCGGTCAAGGTGGTGAAGGCCGAGTTCGCCAACCAGCAAGGGTTCGCGGACCGCTTTCACGCCGAGGTGGAGAACGCGCGACGGGTGGCATCGTTCTGTACGGCCCAGGTGCTGGACAACGGCAACACTGGCGACAGCCGCCCGTACATGGTGACCGAGTACATCGGCGGCACCCCGTTGTCGGACCAGATCGCCAAGTACGGCGCGCTGGACCCGGGGCCGCTGCACGGCGTCGCGCTGGGAGTCGCGGCGGCGCTGGCGGCGATCCACGTCGCCGGGCTGGTGCACAGGGATCTCAAGCCGGCCAATGTCATATTGTCGCTGTCCGGGCCGCGAGTGATCGACTTCGGCATCGCCAGGGCGCTCGACAGGGAGACCGGGTTCACCATGTCCGGTGAGCTGCTGGGCAGTCCCGGCTGGTGGGCGCCTGAGCAGGTGCGCGGGGAAACGGTCACTCCCGCCGTCGACATCTTCGCCTGGGGCTGCCTGATCGCGTACGCCGGTAATGGGCGCCACCCGTTCGGGCGCGGCGACCCCATCACGCTCGCGACGCGCGTACTGAACGCGCCGCCGGACCTGGGCGCTCTGCCCGCGCCACTCGATGAGCTGGTCCGGCGGGCTACCGACATGGATCCGGCTCAGCGGCCCACCGCCCAGGACCTGCTGATCGCCCTGGTCGGAGGCACCGCGCCCGCCCCTGCGCCGACATCGGCGGCACCGGCGGTCGATCCGCCGACTCTGGTGGCTCCCGGGCTGCTCGACGGCTGGGAGCCGCCGCAGAACGTGGTGAACGAGCCCGACATCACCGCCACGTTCGCCACGCCGCCGCCCAGCGACACCACGGCCAAGGGACCGGCCATAGCGACCGACCCAGGCCGGTCGGGATCTCGGCCGGAGGCGACGCCGGGGTCACAGCCGGGCTCACAGCCTGGGTCACAGCCTGGGTCACAGGCGGGGGCGCAGGGGCAGCAAGCGCCGCAGCCGCAGCAGGCTCTTCGGGAACAGTCGCCGGGTCAGGAGCAGCCCGATCTGCAGGAGTTGGCTCGCCGGGAGGAGCAGGCGGCTCGCGAGGAGCTGGCGCGCTGGGAGGTGCCCACCCCCCAGCAGCCGACCCCCAAGAAAGGGCTGCGCAAGAAGCCGAGTGCCAAGAAGGAGCAGGCCCGCTTACCCGAGCAGACGCAGCAGCCGGACCAGGCTCAGGTCCAGGCCCAGGTCCGTCAGGAGGAGCTGAACGTACAGGGTCGCCAGACGAATCCGGGACTCCAGGCAGAGGCGCTGTCCACGGACGACACCCAGGCCCCGGCCCCCGGACGGTCTCTGAGCACCCGGTGGCTCATCGCGGCCGCCGCGGCCGTGGCGGCCATCGCCGTCACCTTCGCCGTCCTCATCGTGACCTCCAGCCGCAACACTACGCTGCCCGTCCAGTCGCAGACCCAGACGGCGTCCGCCTCGGCGCGGCCCAACGACCTCGGTCACCGGTTCGCCCTCGGCAAGTCCTTCGACGACCCGCAGCTCATCGTCGCGGCGGCCCCGCAGTGCGGCCTGAAGGAGTACGAGGGCAAGACGCAGACCCTGGGCCAGCTGTGCGTGGTCCGCTGGACGATGCTGAACCCCGGAGGCGAGCGCCAGGAGATCGGCGACCCGATCGTCTCGCTGCTGGACGACAAGGGCGGGCGTCACGACCCGGTGGAGCCCGCGTTCCCGGCGGCGATCACCGCGGGTGACCGCGTCGACAACGCGTTCGTGTTCGACCTGCCGCTGTACCGCAAACCGGTACAACTCATCGCGACCAGGCTCAAGAACGGTAACCAGATCGAGGTCCGGTTGTGAAGATGATCGGTGCGGCGCTTGTGGCGCTGGCCGTCCTCATAGGCGGCATGAGCACCGCGGCGACGGCCGCCGCCAAGAAGGCCGCGTGCTCGGGCACGAGCGACTTCGACGGCGACGGCGTGGAGGACGTGGCGGTCGGCGATCCGTTCGCCGACGACGGCAAGGGCGCGGTGCACATCCTCTCCGGGGACAAGGTGATCCCCGTCCCGGTGCCCAGCGTCGAGGGCGACGCGCTCGGCTGGTCGGTGACGCTGGCCAAGATCGACCCCGGCAACGCCTGCGCCGACCTGGTAGTGGGCGCGCCCTACGCCGATGTGGACGGTGTCAGGGACGCGGGTGCGGTCTATGTCGTGTACGGCGGGAACAGCAAGGCACCGGAACGCCTGACGGCTCCCGAGCCGCAGCGCAACGCCCACTTCGGCTGGTCCTTGGCCGCAAGGGGCGACGTGGTGGCGATCGGCGCGCCGTACGAGGACCAGGCCCAGATCGCCGACGCGGGCTCCGTCTACGTACGCCAGGGCTTGGGTCGGCTTATCCGGATAAATCAGGACTCAGTGGAGGTGCCGGGTAACGGCGAAGTGGGCGATCAGTTCGGCTGGTCGGTGGCGGTCGGGCCGGGCAACAGCCTGCTCGTCGGCGTCCCGTACGAGAACGACGACGGCGCCGGCCGCCAGGTCGACCAGGGCAAGTCCGATTCGGGGGCCGCGGTCCGCATCGACAACGCGCTGGCGCCGAGGCTCTCGGGGACCAAGCTCGACTCGCCCACCAAGGAGGCAGGAGACAGGTACGGCTACGCGGTGGCCTACGCCGAGGGGTCCGGGTTCGCGGTGACCGCACCCGGCCGCGGCTACGTCCAGCTCTACGACCAGGCCATGCGCCCGACGAGGCGGGTGGGGCAGGGCGCCGGGTTCGGCTTCTCGCTGGCCGCCTCGGCCGACGGCAGGGTGGCCGTCGGCTCGCCCTATGAGGGAGCCGTACGGGTGCTGTCGCTCAAGAACGAGGCCGAGGACAAGAAGCTCCCGACATCGGACGGCCTGTTCGGCTGGTCGCTGGCCTACAGCGGCAACAAGCTCTACATCGGTCAGCCCGACGCCGTCCCGACCGGCAAGGTCATGGTGCTGGCCCGCAACTCCGACGAGCTGCGGCCGCTCCAACCGCCCAAGGGAGCCGACTTCGGCACATCGATCGCCGGTTGATCCACCCGGCAACCCACACAAAGGGGTCAGCCGAACAGTCTGGCCCCGCACTCCCGCCACTGCCCCTGCCACCGCCCGCCGACCAACTGGTAAAGGAGCTGCGCCCGATAGGTCTGCTCCTCCGGCGGCCAGGTGTGGGGTAGCCCGGTCCCGCCGACGGCCGTCCACATGGCCTGGCTGAACCCGTACATCCCGTAATAGGGCCCGGCGGGGTTGACCGCCAGCGGGTCGCCGTTCGACATGCACTGGGCCAGCGCCGCCCAGTCGAGCGCCGCCACGGCCGCCGGCACGACCACGGTGTGCGGCGGCGCGGGCGGGCTGACCCTGATGACGGTCCCCTGCGCCGGGAAGCTGTCGAGCGGCGGCCGCACCCGGTAGCCGGGCCGCACCGGGACGCGGCGTTGCCTGAGCACCTCGCGGATGGTCCGGCCGGTGGTCGTGGTCGCCATCCGGAGGCCGCCCGCCTCGATGTACACCTCACGCCGCGTGTACACCGAGAGCGACATCCCGGACAGCGGCACGTGCTTGGTCGGCGGGGCCGACAGCCGGCCGCCCGCCGGGCTGATGTCGAGCTCGGCCAGCGCGTCGCCCACGTTCGTGGCGGTCACCAGGCGCCGGCTGGTGCGGCCGTCGAGGGTCAGCGTGATCGGGCGGGCGTGGCGTACCACGATCCGCGTCCCGTCGGCGATCTCCTCCTGCCCGGCCGGGCGTACGGAGTCACCGAACCCCACAGAGACCCCGGCCTCGCCGAGGAGCTCCTGCACCGAACCGGCGAAGCTGCGCAGCGCCATCGGCTTGCCGTCGACGACCAGCACCACGCTCTTGACCAGCGCCGCGACGGTCCCGATGCCGCCCACGGCCACGACCGCGAGCAGGCAGATCACCGGTGTCCACGGTGATCGCCAGGCAATACGAGGGCGCGGGGCGCGCCTCTTTCCGCGCACGGACTACCTCCGGTAGTGGCTTCGGGCGGCACGACGCTAGTGGCGCCCGAACCGCCGTCTCTACCGGTTCACGGAAAGATGGTCACCACTCTCCGAAGACCGTGACTCCATTGACACTGATGGCCTCGCACAGCTCATCCGGATGGACCCCCTTGACCTCCGCGAGACAGCGCAGAGTGAGGGGTATGAGGTAGGGCGCGTTGGGCTTGCCCCGATAAGGCACCGGTGGCAGGTAGGGGGCGTCGGTCTCGACGAGCATGAGCTCCGTCGGCGCCACCCGTGCCGCCTCGCGCAGGTAGGAGGCGTTCTTGTAGGTAACCGGCCCGGAAAAAGACATGAAATATCCGGCTTCGGCGCACTTCTTCGCCATTTCGGGGTCACCCGAGAAGCTGTGGAACACCACCACCGGCGGCGCACCCACCTCGGCCAGCACCTTCAGCACGTCGTCGTGCGCGTCACGGTCATGGATGACCAGCGCCTTGCCGGTGCGCTTGGCGATCTCGATGTGCGCCCGGAAGCTCGCGTGCTGGTCCTCTTTGGTCGCCCAGTCGCGGTAGTAGTCGAGCCCGGTCTCCCCCACCGCCCGCACCTCGTCGCGCCCGGCCAGCGCCTCGATCTCGGCCAGCGTCTCGGGCGTGGCCGCGTGCGCCTCGTTGGGGTGGATGGCGACGCCGGCGTAGATCCCCTCATGCTCGGCCGCCGCCTCGGCGTTCCACCGGGAGGAGGGCAGGTCGTAGCCGATCGTGACGAGCCGGGTCACGCCGACGGCACGCGAGTCGTCGAGGATGCTCCGTACGCTCGCCGCAGCCGCCTGCGCCGCCTGTGCCACGGGATCGCCCGAGGACGCCTGCCGGTTGCCGACCATGATGTCGAGGTGGCAGTGGCTGTCGAACACCGGTGCGGACAGGGGCTCGGGCGGGCTGGGAATCTTGCTCACGCCCTCTAAAGTAACGTCCATGCGCTTCGGCATTCTCGGCAGCACCCGTGCCTGGCGCGCGGACGGCGCCGAGGTGCCACTCGGCGGCCGGTCCCGGCGAGCGCTGCTGGCCCTGCTGCTCATCCGGCCCGGCGAGGTCGTCCCCTATGACCGGCTCGTCGACGTCCTGTACGGCGAGCAGCCGCCCAAGAACGCCCAGCACGCCCTGCACT
Source organism: Nonomuraea sp. CA-143628 (assembly GCF_050942315.1). Lineage (NCBI taxonomy): Bacteria > Bacillati > Actinomycetota > Actinomycetes > Streptosporangiales > Streptosporangiaceae > Nonomuraea > Nonomuraea sp. CA-143628. Next base: position 1,653,792 of record NZ_CP192072.1, on the reverse strand, counting down.
CCCAGGTGTCGAGGCTGCGCGGCGACGGCATCATGGTCGAGCGGGCGGCCACGGGCTACCGGCTGGCCGTCGATCCCGGCGACGTCGACGCGCACCGGTTCCTGCGGCTGGCCGAGGAGGGGCGGCAGGCGCTCGACAGCGACCCCGACCGGGCCGCCGCGTTGCTGGGCGAGGCGCTGTCCCTGTGGCGCGGCCCCGCGCTCTCCGACCTCGACGCGACGCACGCCGTACCCCTCGAAGAGCAGCATCTGGCCGCCCAGGAGGACCGGATCGAGGCCGACCTGCGACGCGGCGCGCAGCGGGCGGCGATCCCGGAGCTCGGCGAGCTGATCGACCGCCACCCGCTGCGCGAGCGGCTGCGCGGCCAGCTCATGCGGGCGCTCAGCGCGGACGGCCGGCCGGCCGAGGCGCTGGTCGCCTACGAGCAGGCCAGGCGGCTGCTGGCCGACGAGCTGGGCACCGACCCCTCGCCCGAGCTGTCCGGCCTGCACCAGCGCCTGCTACGCGGCGAACTCACCCACCTGACGCCGCCCAGCGCACAGACCGCACCCGCACCGACCACCACCCGAACGGCCGAACAGCGGCCGGCCGAACAAAGCGGCAGGTCGCGGATACCGGCCCGGCTCACCACGTTGGTCGGCCGGGCCTACGACCTGGCCGCGGTCGACACACTGCTCGACTCGGCCCGCCTGGTGACGCTGCTGGGGCCGGGCGGCGCGGGCAAGACGCGGCTGGCGGTCGAGGTCGCCGGGCAGCGCCCCGACGCCTGCCTCGCCGAGCTGGCCGCCCTCACCGAGGGCGCCGACCTCCCGCGCGCGCTTCTCGCCGCGCTGGGCATACGTGAGGGCGGGCTGCTCGGCCCCCGCTCCACCGCCTCCGACGGCTTCTTCGCCCGGCTGGTCACCGTACTGGCCGACCGGCCGTTGCTGCTGGTCCTGGACAACTGCGAGCACCTGATCGCGGACACCGCCGCCCTGGCCGAACGGCTGCTCGAAGCCTGTCCCCGGCTGCGCGTCCTGGCGACCAGCCGCGAGCCGCTGGGCATCACGGCCGAGCACCTCTGGCCGGTCCGCCCGCTGGCCGAGGCGGACGCCGTGCGGCTGTTCGCCGACCGGGCGAAGGCGGTTCGACCGGATTTCGTGGCTGACGAGGCGGTCGGCGAGATCTGCGCGGCGGTCGACGGCCTGCCGCTGGCCATCGAGCTGGCCGCCGCCCGCATGCGCACGCATGAGACCCGCGAGCTGGCCCAACGCCTCGGCACCGACCGTTTCAAGCTGCTGTCGCGCGGCAGCCGCACCGCCGACGCCCGGCACCAGACGCTGCGGGCGGTCGTCGCGTGGAGCTGGGAGCTGCTCACCGAGGGCGAACGTACGATGGCCGCGCGGCTCACGGTGTTCGCGGGCGGCGCGACGGCCGGGGCCGCCGCCGAGGTGTGCGGCCTGCCCGACGCCGAGGACCTGCTCGACTCGCTCGCCGACAAGTCGCTGGTGACCGTCACGGACGGCCGCTACGGCATGCTGGAGACCATCCGCGCCTTCTGCGCGGAAGAGCTGACCGGCGAACCTTCCGTACGGCGTGCGCACGCGAGCTACTTCCTCGCCCTCGCCGAGCGGGCCGACCCGCACCTGCGCGCGGCCGAGCAGCTCGACTGGCTGGAGTCGCTGTCCGCCGAGCACGACAACCTCCGGACGGCCCTGAGCTGGGCGGCCGAGGCGGGCGATGTGCGGCTCGGCATGCGGCTGCTGGCGGCGCAGTCCACCTACCTGTGGATGCGTGGGATGCGCGGCACAGCCACGGCCCCGGCCGTGGAATTGCTCAACAAGGTGGAGCCGGATCCGGACCTCGGCGACGCGTACGTGCTCTGCCTGCTGACCACGGCCGGCGACGAGGCGGCCGGCCAGCTGTGGACCCGCCACTCCGCCGTGGCCGACGCGATCGTCTCGACGGGCGAGGGGACACGCGAGTATCCCATTCTCACGTTCCTGTGGCCGATGATCACCTCGGCCATGCACGCCCCCGAGGCGACGCTCGCGGTGATCTCCAGGGCCGCGCACAGCCCCGACCCGTGGGAACGCGCGATGTCCCGGTTCATGTGGGCCTATTCGCTGATGGCCCGGGGCGAGCACGCCCAGGCGCAGGCCGATCTGGTCTCGGCGCTCGACGACCTGCGCGCGCTCGGCGACCGGTGGGGCTCGATGCTCTCGCTCGACGCGCTGGCCATGCTGGCGGGCATGCACGGCAGCCGGGAGGCCGCGCTGGCCCACACCGACGAGGCCATCGCGCTGGCCGAGGAACTGGGCGCGACCGAGGACCTGGCCGATCTGCTGTGCAACCGGGGCGACCTCAATCTGCGCGCCGGCCCGGCCGCTGCCAGGGCCGACTACGAGCGGGCCGCCGAGCTGGCCCGGCGGGTGGGCGTGCCGACGAACGTGGCGTCCGCGCTGCGCGGGCTCGGCGACCTGGCGCTGGACGAGGGCGACCTGGTCAGGGCCCGGGAGCTCTACGAGGGGGCGCTGCGGCGCTCGGATCCCGGGTGGCTCAGGAGCGCCGGCAACAGGATCCGGATCCGGCTCGGGCTTGGCCGCCTCGCGGAGGCCGAGGGCGACCGCGAGGCGGCCAGGGACTCATACCGGCAGGCCGTGGAGGTCGCGGTCGCGACGGGCCCGGCGCCGGAGAGCGTCCACGCGTTCGAGTCGCTCGCCCGGCTCGCGCTCACCGACCTCAGCTCGGAAGCGGCCACCGGCGGCGCGTGGCAGGCCGCCAAGCTGCTGGGGGCCGGCACCGTGATGCTCGGCGGGACCCATCCCGAGACCCCCGTCGCCGCGGACGTCTCCGCCCGGGCGCGGGCCGTCCTGGGCGAGGAGGCGTACAAGCGGGCCTGGACCGAGGGCGCGACGCTCACCCACTCCCAAGCGGCCCTCCTGGCGGGTGTGTCCGAGGCGGCGATCGCCGCCTCACCGTTGCGCCTGATCGCCGCCCAGCCCGGTGAGCTCGGGGTGAGCCCGCGGTGAGCGCGCCCGGCGAAGCTCGTCGGCATGGACATCCTGATCTCCGGCGCCAGCGTCGCCGGCCCCGCCCTGGCCTACTGGCTGAACCGCTCCGGACACTCCACCACGATCGTCGAACGGGCGGCCGCCCTGCGTGAGGGCGGCTACTCCGTCGACTTCCGCGGCGACGCCCACCTGACCGTGCTCCGCAAGATGGGCATACTCGGCGAAATCCAGCGGCAGCAGACCAACATGGGCGCCATGTGGAACGTCAACGAGGCGGGCAAGAAGCTGAGCGCACTGCCGGCCGACCTGTTCGCCGGCGACGTCGAGATTTTGCGCGGCGACCTGGCCAAGATCCTCTATGAGCTCACCAGGGACCACACCGAATACGTCTTCAACAACTCCATCGCCGCGCTCGACGAGGACGCCGACGGGGTCACGGTCACGTTCGAGCGGGGTCCGAGCCGGCGCTTCGACCTGGTGGTCGGCGCCGACGGCCTGCACTCGAAGGTGCGTGAGCTGGCCTTCGGCCCCGAAAAGGAGTTCATCTCGTACCTGGGCCTGTACTGCGCGGTCTTCACGACGGAGAACTACCTCGGCCTCGACTACAGCGGCCACGCCTACAACACGCCGGGCAAGATGGTCGCCCTCTACAGCTCCCGGCAGAACACCGAGGCCAAGGCCATGTTCTGGTTCGGCTCGCCGGAGCTCACCTATGACCGCCACGACACCCGCCGGCAGCAGGAACTGCTGGAACAGGCGATGGCGGGTGTCGGCTGGGAGGCTCCCCGGCTGCTGCGGGACATGCGGCGGGCCGACGACTTCTACTTCGACGCCATCGCCCAGGTGCGCATGGACCGCTGGTCAAACGGCCGGGTCGGGCTGCTCGGCGACGCCGCCTGGTGTCCCTCGCCGCTGTCGGGCATGGGCACCGGGCTCGCCATGGTGGGCGCGTACGTGCTCGCGGGCGAACTGGCGGCGGCCCGCGACCACCGGACCGCCTTCGCCGGGTACGACGCGGCCATGCGCGACTATGTGCTCACCTGCCAGAAGTCCGGCGAGGGGGTCAGCAAGTTCATGGTGCCGGAGACCAGGTTCATGCGGTGGTTCATGAACCAGAACTACAAGCTGATGCCCTATCTGCCCTTTACCGGGCTGATGGCGCGGACCGCACGGAAGACGGCCGGCGCCATCACGCTCAAGGACTATGACCTCAGTCGGCCAGCCGGGCCAGCTCCTCGTCCACGACCTTCGGGTCGAGCTTCTTGAACAGCGGCACGGGCGGCGCGAGCGGTGTGCCCGGCTTGATCTGCCGGTGCTCCCACTGGGCCGCCCCGTTGTAGTCGCCGGTGATCACCGGGTAGGGGGTGCCGCCGTCCTCGTCGACGTCGTGCATCTCCGGCATGCCGGACCAGACGCCCTCGCCGCCGAGCATCGCGTGAACCTTGTTGGACGAGCCGGGCAGGAACGGCGTGAGCAACGTCTTGGCGTCGTCGACCACCTGGAGGGCGACGTGCAGGATCGACTTCTGCCGCTCCGCGTCGTCCTTGAGCTTCCACGGCTCCTGCTCGGCCAGGTAGCGGTTGGCGTCGCGGACCACGTCGAACGCCTCGGTGATGGCGTTCTTGAACCGCGAGCGGCCGAGCTCCGCCCCGACGGGCCCGAAGGCGTTGCGCGAGCGCTCCAGCAGCGCCCGGTCGGCGTCGGTCAGCTCACCGGCCTCGGGGATCGAGCCGAAGTTCTTGGCCGCCATGGAGATCGACCGGTTGACCAGGTTGCCCCAGGCGGCGACGAGCTCGCCGTTGTTGCGGTTGACGAACTCCTGCCAGGTGAAGTCGGTGTCCTGGTTTTCCGGACCGGCCACGGCGATGTAGTAGCGCAGCGCGTCGGCGTCGTAGCGGGCCAGGAAGTCGCGGACGTAGATGACGACCTGCCGCGAGGAGGAGAACTTCTTGCCCTCCATGGTCAGGAACTCGCTGGAGACCACCTCGGACGGCACGTTGAGCGCGCCCAGCGCCCCCGGCGAGCCGTCGCGAGCGCCCACCCCGCTGTAGCCGAACAGCATCGCCGGCCAGATCTCGGCGTGGAAGACGATGTTGTCCTTGCCCATGAAGTAGTAGCCACGGGCGTCGGGATTCTGCCACCACTGGCGCCACGCGTCGGGGTCGCCGGAGCGCTTGGCCCACTCGATGGAGGCGGACAGGTAGCCGATGACGGCGTCGAACCAGACGTAGAGCCGCTTGTTGGGCTGGTCGCGCCAGCCGTCGAGCGGGATCGGCACGCCCCAGTCGAGGTCGCGGCTGATCGCCCGCGGCTGCAGGTCACCGAGCAGGTTGAGGGCGAACTTGAGGACGTTGGGCCGCCACTCGCCCTGCTTGGACTGCAGGTAGGTGCCGAGCACCTCGGCGAAGGCGGGCAGGTCGAGCATGAAGTGCTCGGTCTCCACGAAGACCGGCGTCTCGCCGTTGATCCGGCTCTTGGGATGGATGAGCTGGATCGGGTCGAGCTGGTTGCCGCAGTTGTCGCACTGGTCGCCGCGGGCACCGTCGTAGCCGCAGATGGGGCAGGTGCCCTCGATGTAGCGGTCGGGCAGGGTGCGTCCGGTGGACGGGGAGATCGCGCCCATCGTGGTCTTGGGGAAGATGTAGCCGTTGTCGTAGAGGCCCTTGAAGATCGCCTGCGTGACGTCGTAGTGATTCTTCGTCGTCGTGCGGGTGAACAGGTCGTAGGACAGCCCCAGGCCGGTCAGGTCTTCGGCGATCACCCGGTTGTAGCGGTCGGCGAGCTCGCGGGCGGTCACGCCCTCCTTGTCGGCCTGCACCTGGATGGGTGTGCCGTGCTCGTCGGTGCCGGACACCATCAGCACCTTGTTGCCCGCCATCCGCTGGTAGCGGCTGAAGACGTCGGACGGCACGCCGAATCCGGATACGTGCCCGATGTGGCGAGGGCCGTTAGCGTACGGCCACGCTACGGCGGTCAAGATGTGCTGGGACATAGGCCCAAGCCTACGGTGCGACCACGGTCGCCTCGTACCGAACACCGGCACGAGGCGGATGATCAACGCGTCTTGGACTCCTCGCGGGACACGGCCTCGGCCGCCTCCTCGGCCACCTTGGCGGCGGCGTCGATCGAGCTCTCGCGGGTGCGGCGGATGCCCAGGATGCTGATGAACAGCGCCGCGAAGATGGTCTGGAAACTCATGATGAGCGCCGTCGCGGAGGGCACGACGATGCGCAGCGACTCGCGCGGGTCGAGCGAGCCGAAGCTGCGGACCTGCCAGTGCACCAGCGACATCACCAGGCCGACGAGACCGGCCAGGGCCAGCAGCCCGCCGACCACCAGGCCCTTCTCCAGGGAGACGATGTCGATGAGCCTGCGCACGCGTGGCGATTCGGGCAGGAAGCCCTCCTCGGCCGCGTAGACCTTGGTGAACAGCGCGAACAACGCCGCCTGGAAGCCGATCACCACCGCCGCCGACGCGCCGACCAGCGTGTCGACGTCGAAGGCCAGCTCGCCGATCTCGACCGGGCCGAACGTCAGCGCCGTGCCGGCGACCAGGCCGACGATCATCAGCAGGATGCCGGGATAGAAGAACAGCCACTTGGGGCTGTACAGCAGCAGGAAGCGCAGGTGGCGCCAGCCGTCACGCCAGGAGCGCAGGTGCGGCGGCCGGGAGCGGCCGTCGGGCGACAGCGTGGTGGGCACCTCGCGCACGTCGAGGCCGGACAGGGTGGAGCGGACGACCATCTCGGAGGCGAACTCCATGCCGCCCGTCTGCAGATGGAGCCGCAGGATCGAGTCGCGCCTGAACCCGCGCAGGCCGCAGTGGAAGTCGCCGATGGCCGACGGGAAGAACAGCCGGCCGATGAACGACAGCACCGGGTTGCCCAGGTAGCGGTGGAGCGGAGGCATGGCGCCGGGGGCGATGCCTCCCTTGAACCGGTTGCCCATCACCAGATCGGCACCGTCGCGCAGTTGTTCGACGAATGGGAGCAACGAGGTGAAGTCGTAGGAGTCGTCGGCGTCGCCCATGATGACGTATTTGCCACGCGCGGCACGGATGCCGCCCATGAGGGCGTTGCCGTAACCCTTCTCATCGATGTGGACGACACGCGCACCGGCGTCACGGGCGAGCTGCTGCGAGCCGTCCGTGCTGCCGTTGTCGGCGATCAGGACCTCGCCCTCGATGCCGTGCTCTTCCATGCACGCCAGTGCCTTGCGCACACAGACTTCCACGGTCTCCGCCTCGTTGAGGCAGGGCATGACCACCGTCAGTTCCACGTCTCAACCCTTCAGTTAAGGCTCTTCCAGCCCACCATCATGCCCTGTGCCCGAGGATGGTCGGGTCAAGTCCTAAAAACGACTGGCATTCTTTACAGCATGGTGAGCGCTGCGGAGATGACCCCTGTGGACCCCTCCGCCCCTGGCCGGATAGCCCGCGCATGGGCGTTCGTCGGCCGTCATCGGGTGTTCGCCGCCGCATTCGCCATTGGCGGGGTGCTGCGGCTGATCACCATGCTCGGCTACGGCCCGGCGATGTGGTTCAACGACTCCTACGAGTACGTGTCCGTGGCGCTGCACCCCCGGCCGCACCCGATCCGGCCCGACGGTTACGGGTTCTGGCTGCTGCTGCTCAAGCCGTTCCACAGTTTCACCCTGGTGACCATGTCCCAGCACCTGATGGGCCTGGCCACGGGCGCGCTCATCTACGCGCTGGTGCGCGCGAAGTTCGGGCTGCCGAAGTGGGGGGCGACGCTGGCGGCCGTCCCGGTGCTGTTCGACGCCTACCAGATCCAGCTCGAACAGCTCATCATGTCCGACACGCTGTTCACGCTGCTGGTCGTGGGCGTGATCACGATCGTTCTGTGGAACCGGCGAATGTCGTGGAAACTGGGCGTCGTCGTCGGGCTGCTGCTCGCGCTCACCGCGCTCACCCGCTCGATCGGCCTGCCGATCCTCGCCCTGGTCGTCGCCTATCTGCTCATCAAGCGGACCGGATGGAAGGCGATCGTGGCCGTGATCATGGCCTGCGCGGTCCCGGTCCTCGCCTACATGGGGTGGTTCTCAACAAACTTCGGTAAATTCGCGATGACCAACAGCGACGGGCTCATCCTTTACATGCGCACGGCGATCTTCGCGGATTGCAACAAGATGCATATCGACAAATATCGGGAGCTCCAGATGCTGCTCCTGTGCATCAACGATCCGGTCAATCAGCGCAAGGACTACGCGCAGTGGTACCTCTGGGGCCAGGGCAACGGCGACGGCCAGGGCACGGGTGAGGTGCTGCACCGCTGGGGCGCGGGCAAGAAGTTCACCGACATCACCAACGAGGCCGCCAGCGCGTTCGCCACCCGGGCGATCACCTCACAGCCCGGCGACTACCTGAAGGTGGTCGCGCGCGACTTCTTCCGCGCCTTCAACTGGGGCCGGCCGCGCTTCCCGGACGAGAAGACGTACAACATGTATCGCTTCATCCCGTTCTACGAGCTGGATGACAGCGGCAATCCCAAGCGACTGCCCCAGTGGCCCTCCTATCAGGGCCGTACGGACACCGACGCCTACACCTACGAGCAGGGCCCGCCCGAGACGAAGATCGTCGCGCCCTTCGCACAGATCATGAGCGGCTACCAGCAGGTGGTCTACCTGCCCGGCATCGTGCTGGGCGGCGTGATGCTGATCGGCCTGTACGGCACGGTGGTCCGCTGGCGCCGGTTCGGCGGGCCGGTGATCCTGCCCTGGCTCGGGGCGTTCGGCCTGCTGCTCGCGCCCGCCGCGACGGCGGAGTTCGACTACCGCTACGTCCTGCCGGCGGTCCCCCTGGCCTGCATCGCCGCGGCGATCACGCTGCGCCGCGGCGTCACTTTGGCGCGGGTACGACCCAAGCCCGCGTCAGCATCCGAGCCCACCACTGTGCCTGCGTGAGCGTCTCGGCCACCAGCACCGGGTAGAGCCACCAGAAGTTGATCAGGACGATCAGCGTGAACGCCCCCACGACCGCGGCCCCCACCGCCCGGCGCGCGGGTGTGGCGCTCTCCTTCCCGATCACCAGCCCCGCGACCAGGACGAGCGCCAGCACCATGAACGGCACCACGGGGATCATGTAGAAGAGGTACATCGTCCGCTGGTCGGCGATGGCGTAGTAGAACCACGGCAGCCAGCCGGCGGCGAAGGTCAGCAGCACCGCCCCGGCCCGCCAGTCGCGCGTGGCGACGTACCAGGCGATGAGTCCCAGCAGGGCGAGCATCGCGGCGTACCAGAGGGCGGGCGTGCCCACCCCGAGCACCGCCTGCGAGCACTTGTCCGCCCCGCACGCCGAAGGCGGCAGGTCCGTCGGGTAGAAGAAGGAGACCGGCCGGAACAGGGCCGGCCAGGTCCACGGGTCCGACATGTACGGGTGATAGTCGTGCAGCCCGGTGTGGTAGCCGAGCACCTGCACCTGATACTTCAGCCACGATCGCACCGAGTCGACGACGAAGAACAGCGGCCCCGCCGACGTCGCCTGGTCCCAGTTGCGACCGTAGCCGCCCGCGGTGACGAACCAGCCCGCCCACGAGGCCACGAAGGTCAGCGCGGGCACCAGCCCGAGCGCGGCCAGCCCCGACGGCACATCCTTGGCGAAGGCGCCGGAGTAGGGATTGCGCAGCCCGACGGCCCGCCTGGCCCCCATGTCCCACAGCAGGCTCATGACCGCGAACGCGACCAGGAAGAACACCCCTGACCACTTCACCGCGCAGGCCGCCCCCAGGCAGAGGCCCGCGGCGATCCGCCATGGCCGCAGGCCGAGCGGCGGCCCGGTCGGGGTGAGCGGCGAGTTGTCGTACCAGTCGGCCAGCCGCCGCCGTGACCAGTCGCGATCGACCACCAGGCAGGCGAACCCGGCCAGCACCCAGAACATCAGGAAGATGTCCAGCAGCGCCGTACGCGACAGCACCAGGTGCAGGCCGTCCAGCGAGAGCAGCAGCCCGCCCAGGCAGCCCAGCATCGTCGAGCGGGTCATCCGCCGCGCCAGCCGGGCCAGGATGAGGATCGACAGCGTCCCGACCACGGCCGCGGCGAACCGCCAGCCGTAGGGGTTCATGCCGAACAGCCACTCGCCCACACCGATCATCCACTTGCCCAGCGGCGGGTGGGCGACGAACGAGGCGCAGTCGGTCGTGTTCGGGCAGTGCTTGAAGATGTCGAGGTTGCCGGCCAGCAGCCGGTGGTCGGCCTCGGGGTTCTTGGAGTCGCCGAGCGTGACCCGCTCGACGCCGAACCTGAGCAGCGAGTAGGCGTCCTTGAGGTAGTACGTCTCGTCGAAGACGATGGCCCTCGGCTCGCTTAATCTGACGAATCTCAGTATTCCGCCGAAGAGGGCGACCGCGATCGGCCCCAGCCACCCCCAGAGGGCGCCCCCTTGCATTGGCGGGACCAGCCGCTGTGCGGAAATCCCCCATTTCTTCACGATGCGCACCCTATGGGGTGGACGATCTCCTGTGAACCGCGTCGTAGAGCTCCCGCTTGGGCAGACCCGCCTCTTTGGCCACGTCGGCGACGGCCGTCTTGCGCTGCTCCCCGTCGGCCACGCGGCGGTCCACCTCGGCGACCAGTGACTCGATATCGGGCTCTGTGTCGGCCACGACGTGACCGGCGACCACGACGGTGATCTCACCCTTGACGCCCGCCGCCGCCCACGCGGCCAGCTCGCCCAGGCCGCCGCGCCGTACCTCTTCGTAGGTCTTCGTGAGCTCGCGGCAGACGGCGGCCTTCCGTTCCTGACCGAAGGCCGCCGCCATCGCCTCCAGCGCGCTCTGGAGCCGGTGGGGCGCCTCGAAGAACACCATCGTGCGCTCCTCCTTCGCCAGCGCCGAAAAGCGGCGAGCGCGCTCTCCAGGCTTGCGCGGCGGGAAGCCCTCGAAGCAGAACCGGTCGCTGGCCAGGCCGGAGACGGCCAGCGCGGTGGTGACGGCGCTCGGGCCCGGCAGGGCGGTGACCGTGATGCCCTCCTCGACCGCGAGATGCGTCAGGCGGTAGCCAGGGTCGGACACACCCGGCATGCCCGCGTCGGTGATGACCACCACCGTCTGCCCTTGCTTGAGCGTCTCGACCAGCTCCGCCGCACGTCCGGCCTCGTTGGCGTCGTAGTAGGAGACCACCCGCCCGCGGATCTCCACGCCGAGGTCGCCGGCCAGCCTGCGCAGGCGCCTGGTGTCCTCGGCCGCCACCACGTCGGCGTTCTCGAGCACCTCGCGCAGCCGTGGCGAAACGTCGCCCGCCTGCCCGATGGGGGCCCCTGCCAGCACCAACCTGCCCTTTACTGTCACCCGGCCATTGTGGCAGGGCATCCCGATAAGACCCTGTTTCCTGGGTAAGCACTGGCTTGAGGCCCGTACGATGTCCGAATGGCGGTGACCGATTTCCCGTACGAAACCTTTGGCCAGTCAAGTGGCCAACCGGCGGCGGACGAGAGCAGTCCCGGGACGCGATCCATCCGAGATCGGGTGGTCCCGCCGATGCGTGGCAGCGTGTTGTGGGGCTGGTTGGGGCCGCTGTTCATCACCGTCTTCGGCGGGGTGCTGCGCTTCATGGGGCTCGGCCACCCCAAGGCCGTCGTCTTCGACGAGACCTATTACGCCAAGGACGGCTATTCGCTGATCACGTGGCTCGTGGAGCGGGTCACGATCAAGGATGCCGACAAGGCGCTCATCGCCGGCAACACCGACATCTTTCAGAAGTGCACGGAGGCGACGCTCGACAAGTGCGCCTCCTACGTGGTCCACCCGCCCCTGGGCAAGTGGATGATCGGCGTGGGCGAGTGGCTGTTCGGCATGAACCCCTACGGCTGGCGGTTCGCCGCGGCGGTGATCGGGACGCTGTCGATCCTGGTCCTTGCCCGCGTGGCCCGCCGGATGACCCGCTCGACCCTGCTCGGCTGCTTCGCCGGGCTCCTGCTGGCCCTCGACGGGCTGCACTTCGTGCTGTCCCGTACGGCGCTGCTGGACATCTTCCTGATGTTCTGGGTGCTGGCCGGGTTCGCCTGCCTGGTGGTCGACCGCGACCGGGCGCGGGAGCGGCTGGTCGACTGGTACGAGACGTCGCCGATGTCGCCGCAGGGGCCCTGGCTGGGGCTGCGGCCGTGGCGGATCGCCGCGGGCCTGTGCCTCGGTGCCGCCATGGGGGTCAAGTGGTCAGGGGTGTTCTTCCTGGCCGCCTTCGCGGTCATGAGCCTGCTGTGGGACTTCGGCGCGCGACGGGCCGTCGGCCTGCGCAACCCCTACTCCGGCGCCTTCTCCAAGGACGTGCCGACCGGCCTGGTCGCCTTCGCGCTGGTCCCGTTCGTGACGTACATGACCACCTGGACCGGCTGGTTCGTCAGCGCGGCCGGCTACGGGCGCAACTGGGACCAGGCCACCTCCTCGGGCCCGATCTACTTCGTCATCGACTCGATGCGGTCGTGGATCCAGTACCAGTGGCAGGTCTTCTCCTTCCACAGCGGGCTGGCGACCTCACATCCCTACATGTCGGATCCGTGGCAGTGGCCGCTGCTGCTGCGCCCGGTCGCCTTCTACTACGAGGGCAACAAGGGCGGCGCCTGCGGCGCCAAGGACTGCGCCGAGGCCGTGCTCGGCGTGGGCACCCCGGTGATCTGGTTCGGCGCGCTGGCCGCGCTGATCGCCCTGATCGCCTGGTACGTCGCCACGCGGGACTGGCGGGCGGGCGCGGTGCTGCTGGCCTACGCGATGGGCTGGCTGCCCTGGTTCTACTTCGCGATCACCGAGAACCGCACGATGTTCCTGTTCTACGCGGTGCCGATGGTGCCGTTCATGGTGCTGGCCATCACCCTGTGCGCGGGTTTGCTGATAGGCCCCTCAGCGAAGACACCGGGCGGGGCTGTACCGTTGAGGCGTACGCTCGGGGCTGCGGCCGTCGGTGCGTTCGCACTTCTCGCACTGATCAACTTCTGGTGGCTGCATCCGGTTTTGTCCGCCGAGCTGATCCCCTACACCGAGTGGAAGGCACGGATGCTCTTCGACAAGCGGTGGATTTGACCCGGTCACAGTTCCATATTTACTAATTTCATAGGGTAGTCGCAGTGCAAGACCCAATACGCACCGGTTTCGGTCATCGTCAGGCCCGGGGTCGATACGGCAAACTTCGAGGCATGAGTGCACCAGACGTCACCGCCCTGCTCGCCGAGTTGGAGCGCTCCGAGCCGGACCTGGCCGAAGAGGCCAGGACCGCTGTGGAGTGGTTGACGGGCGGGGAGCCGCTGGAGACGGTTACGCAGCTCGACGTCTGCGAGTTCCTCTGGTACACACTGCCGCTCAAGGTCGGTGGCGACCATGAGCGGCTGGCCCGCGCGCTCGGGCGGCTGCTGCAGGTCGGCGGGCTGGAGCGCTATGCCGGGTTGTGCGAGTCGGCCCTCACGACCAAGATCCTTCGCACCTACGCCCGTGAGGGCGAGGACGCGGGCACCAACGCCTACCAGGTGGCGCTGGAGGCCACCGGTGTGCTCCCGCCCGACGTGCCCGACCTCCAATGGAGCATGATCATGGGCCCCGAGGAGCTGGGCGCGCACGTCGCCTGCTCCGCGGCGCTGGAGCTGGCGATCGTCTCGGGCGACGACGTCGATCCCGGCGCGCTTACCAAGCGCTGGCTCACCGCGCCGCGGACCGAGCTGGGCGGCGACAGCTGGCTGCACCGCGTACACGGCGAACGGCTCAACCGCTGGGTGCTCGGCCGCGGCCCGGCCCGGCGCGAGCTGGCCCAGCCGTTCGAGGTGCGGCTGCACGCTCCCGTCTCGGTCCAGCAGCTGCCCGCGCTGCACGGCCTGCTGTCGCTGGCCGCCTCGGAAGGCAGCCTCCCCATGCGCCTGGCCCCCTCACCGGAGGCACTCCGGCTGCGCGAGCTGGCCGAACGCGAGCTGGGCGCGATCAGCCGCTCCGGCGTCCGGCTGTCGATCACCGACTACGGCCGGCAACTGCTCGACTCCCCCGAGGCCATGTGGGACGCGGTCACCAAGCTGCTCCTGGCCAGGGGCGAGCACGAGTTCGAGCTCTCGGCGCGTGAGGCCGCCCTCATGCTGCTCGCCGACGGCGCCCTGATGTCGCCTGCCGAGCTGCGCGAGCGGGTGGCCGAGGTGGTCGGCGGCGAGGGCTGGCATCCCGCGACGAGCCTTGAGGACGTCGCCACGCCGGTCGCCGACCTGGTCGCCCAGCTCAAGGCGCTCGGCCTGGCCTTCGCCGACGACCTCGCCGTACGGGTGACCCGCTCCGGCCAACTCGCCGCCCTGGCCGCCCTCCGCGCCCACGCCCTGAGACCGAGGCAGTACGTGAGCGCAGGCTGATCACCACAGACCCTCTTCGTCCGCTCCCCGACGGGGATTCCTCTTAAGGACCCCAGCCACGACGGACCGACTTCCACCGTTCCCCCGAACGGGGGCACCTCCCCAAGGACCCGGCTGCCTCCGCTCCCTCGGCGGGAATATCCCTCCCGAGGGACCCTAACCACGACGGACCGGCTGCCTCCCCTCCCCCGAAGGGGGAATCCCTCCAAGGGACCTCAGCCGCCACGGGACCGTCATAGGAGCCAGGACGGTCGTGTGACGGACCTCCCCCTGGGGTCTCTCGCTAGGGGACGCTGACCCGGCGGATGGCCCGCTTGAAGTCCGGACACTCCACGAACGGATCGTGTTCGCACACCGCCGCGTGGCGCAGGCTGTCGCGCAGCCGGGTGAGCTGCGCGATCCGCTCGTCCACCTCCCGCTCCTTGGCGGCCATCCGCTCACGCAACACGGCGTCGGACGGCCCGGCCCGCAGGAACGCGGCGATCTCGGTGAGCGTGAACCCGGCGTCACGCGCGCAGGTGACCAGTGCCAGGCGTTCGAGCGTCTCCGGCACGTACGTGCGGCGCAGGCCGTTGCGCCCGTCGGCCGTGATGAGCCCCTTGCGCTCGTAGAACCGCAGCGCCGACGGCGCCAGGCCGGAGCGCCGCGCCACCTCACCGATGTCGAGCAACCTCTCGTCCACGGCCCGCTCCTTGACTTGACTTGAACCGCGCTTCAAGTCGCAGTCTAGGGCACATGACAATCCATCACCTGAATCTCGGCTCGATGCGCGAGATCGATTCGACCGAGTCCCTGCCCTCCGCGCCCGCCGTCTGCCACGCCCTGCTGGTCGAGACCCCCGATTCGGGGCTGGTCCTGGTGGAGGCGGGGCTGGGGCTGGACGACGTGACGCGGCCGGGCGAGCTGCTCGAAGCCGAGTGGGTCGAGCTGGTCGGGCCCGAGCTCCGGCCGGCGGAGACCGCCGTCCAGCAGGTCGCCGCCCTCGGCTACGACCCGGCGGACGTACGGCACATTCTGCTGACCCACCTGGACGTCGACCACAGCGGCGGCCTGCCCGACTTCCCGCAGGCCGAGGTGCACGTCATGGCGGCCGAGCTGCAGGCGGCGCTGACGGAGGCGCCGAACCGCCGCTACCGCCCCGGCCATTGGGCGCACGGCCCGCGCTGGGTCACCTACCCCGGCACCGGAGACACCTGGTACGGGGTCGAGGGGGTGCGGCCTTCGACGTTCTCGCCGGACTTCCTGATGGTGCCGCTCGCCGGGCATACCCGGGGCCATGCGGGTGTGGCGGTCAGGGACGGCGACCGGTGGCTGTTGCACGCCGGTGACGCCTACTTCTACCACCGCGAACTGTCGGCCGACGACCCGCGACCGCATCCGCTGATGGACATCGTGCAGCTCGACTCGCAGGTGGACGAGGGGTCGCGGCTGACGAGCCAGGACCGGCTGCGCGAGCTGGCGAACGTGCACGGGGTGGAGGTGTTCTCCGCGCACGACCCGTGGGAGTTGCACCGCATGAGCTGAGGTCTGACAGGTCACCTTGGGCGCGCTCCAAGCGAGCTCTGACCAGGCATTATCGGGCGCGCTCCAGTTGAGGTCTGGTCAGTTGTCATTGAGCGCGCTCTACTGGGCATGAACCGGTTGTCGCCCGCGCGCGTACCTCTGGCTGCCCGGCCACCGCGGCGCGCAGAACGCGGTGGCCGGGCTCCGAGCCCGTCGCGCGCCACCATCTGACTCGAACCGTAGCCGAGCGCGCCCCCTCTGAATCACTGTGAATCACGCCGCCGCCCCGCCGATGTGAGCGCGCCCGCGCGTGGACCAGCCATCTCTCCCCCAACCGGGGCAAGACCGGACACCGCCCACCGGTTTGACGTGTGCGACATTAGCTGATTTAGTGCATCATCAATTGGCATCAAACTGGTTCGTAGAGAATGGTGCGCCGGATGCTGTCGAGGGTGCGGAGCGGATGAACGGTGACGGCGCGGAACAGCGCACCAAGCGTGAGCGTCTGGCCACAGAGCTGCGGCGCCTGCGTGACCTGGCCGGGATCTCCGGTCGCGACCTGGCCCACCGGGTCGGCATCAGCCAGTCCAAGGTCTCCCGCATCGAGTCAGGGACTGTGATCCCCTCGCTGCCGGAGGTGACGGCGTGGGGCGAGGCGGTGGAGGCGTCGAGTCAGACCCGGGAATGGCTGACCGACCTGACCGAGGCGGCCTTCACCGAGATGCACAGCTGGCGGGCCGCGCTCCAGCGGCAGGCGCACCTGCAGGACGAGATCCGGGAGCAGGAGGACCAGGCGCAGCTGGTGCGGGGATTCCAGCCCACCGTCATTCCGGGGCTGTTGCAGACCGCCGAGTATGCCCGGCGCATCTTCGCGTTGTTCGACCCGCCGTACACCGAGGGCAATCTGTCCATGGCCGTCGCGGCTCGTTTGCAGCGACAGCTCGCCCTCTATGAGGAAAGCCGGCGTTTCGAATTCCTCATTACCGAGGCGGCGCTGCGGTGCCGTCCTGGACCGGTCAAACTCCTGCTCGCCCAATTGGACCGGATAGCCTCGCTGAGCACGCTGGAGAACGTCTCCATCGGCTTGATACCGCACAACACGGAAGCGCTTGTCTGCCCCCCGCACGGTTTCACCCTCTACGAGAGCGACGGCAGCGCGGCGGACACTTTTGTGGAGATAGAAGTCGCGCATGTGAGGCTGAGCGCCGGCCACGCCGACGACATCGCGGTCTATCAGCGTCAGTGGTCCCTGCTGAGCCAGATGGCGGTCTTCGGCGACGAGGCGCGGGACTTCCTCGCCACGATCAGCGCCGACGTCCGCGCCGCGGATCGGTGACCCCGCCTTGCGCACGACCGTCCGCCCATCCTCGGGGAGCGGACACCTCGCGCACTCCCCAAGGCGACCCGCGCCACCCGGATCACCTCAGGTCGAACTCGCCCGCGTACACCCCGGAGAGGAACGCGCCCCACTCCTCACCGCTGAAATAGAGAACGGGCCCCTCGGGGTCCTTGGAGTCGCGCACCGCGACCACGTTCTCGCCCATTGCGACCTCCACGCAGCCGCCGCCGTTGTCACTGAACGTCGCCTTGAACCATTCGGCGCGCCGCGTCCGGCCTTCCTTGGCAGTACCCATTATTTCTCTCCTGTCCGTCCGGGGAGACATGTGCCGCCCGCTGTCTGGTCGGCCTGGGTATCGGCTCGGTACCGCGCCGTCGGTCAGCCATAGGAATTCTATGAACGCCGTTAGTCATATCCAATACACGTAGTACGAAGGAGTGGACCGATGCAGTTTCGATTGTTGAACGGCGTGGAGGCTTACCGGGACGGTGTTCGGGTTTATGTCGGTGACCGAAAACAACGTTTGATGCTGGCTTTGCTGCTGCTCGCCGGGGCCCGGCCGGTCACCATGGAGGAGCTGATCGACAAGATCTGGGGCGCGGAGCCGATAAACAGCGCGCGCAAGGTCATCCAGCATTACGCGAGCGACCTGCGCGCCCATCTGGGACATTCCAGCGGGCCGAAATTGGGCGACATGCTGCCCAAGTACCAGAACGGCTACCGGCTGCTGGCCGACCGGAACCAGGTCGACGTCTACCGCTTCCGCGATCTGGTGAACGAGGCGCGGCCGCTGATCGGGCGTGACGACGCTCAGGCCGTACCGATCCTGCGTGACGCCCTTCGCCAGTGGGGCACCCGCGG
Organism: Nonomuraea sp. CA-143628; assembly: GCF_050942315.1. Classification (NCBI taxonomy): domain Bacteria; kingdom Bacillati; phylum Actinomycetota; class Actinomycetes; order Streptosporangiales; family Streptosporangiaceae; genus Nonomuraea; species Nonomuraea sp. CA-143628. Next base: position 1,635,770 of record NZ_CP192072.1, on the reverse strand, counting down.
CCTGCGGCCCGGCGAGCCGCTCAGCGGCCTGACCGGCCAGTCCGCGGCGAACGCCCGCGCCAAGCTGCAGGCGGAGCACCGAGCCGCGGTGATCGACTGCCTGGAGGCCGAGCTGCGGCTCGGGCACCACGCGCTGCTCGTCCCCGAGATCCTGGACCTGGCCACCGCCGGGCCGCCCGACGAGCAGCTGACCGGCCTGCTCATGCTGGCCTGCCACCGCGCCGGCCGACCGGCCGAAGCGCTGGGCGCGTTCGCCGCCCTGCGGAAGCGGCTGGCCGACGAGCTCGGGGCCGATCCGGGCGCGGAGATCGAGCGCCTCCATCAGCGCATCCTCAGCCAGGACCCGGCCCTCGGCGATTCGCCGGGATTCGCGCCGTCCGGAGCAGCTGGCGAAGCCGACAAGAGCGCCGTCCGCCGCGTGGCCGAAGCCGCCAGGAAGGGCGACGCGAAGCATCGGGATAATCCATAACGGAACTAATTGTTAAACTGGACGACATGACTGCCATGGCCCCTTCCCGCACCGCGCCGGACCTGTCGTACCTGCTGGACCACACCGGCCACATCCTGAGGACCCGGATGGCGGCGGCGCTGGCGGAGATCGGGCTGACGGCGCGGATGCACTGCGTGCTCGTGCACGCTCTGGAAGAGGAGCGCACGCAGATCCAGCTCGCCGAGCTCGGCGACATGGACAAGACCACGATGGTGGTCACCGTCGACGCCCTGGAGAAGGCGGGCCTGGCCGAGCGCCGCCCGTCCAGCACGGACCGGCGGGCCCGGATCATCGCCGTCACCGAGAAGGGCGCGGAGGTGGCCAAGCAGAGCCAGACGATCGTCGATGGCGTACACCGGGCGGCCCTCGCCTCGCTGCCCGAAGACGAGGCCGAGGTGCTGCTGCGGGCCATGAATCGCCTGGTGACGGGGCATCTGGCCACCGCCGCCGAGGCGCCGCAAGGAGTCCGGAGGGCTCGGCAGAAGGGCTGAAAAGGTCCGAGGCATATAGTCCGCAACGGAACTATCTGTTATGGTCTCTCTTGTTCCCCCTTTGAGCAGGAGATGGCCATGTCATATACCGCACCTTCCCCCCAACCATCGCGCTGGCCGGCGCTCATGGTGCTGTCCGCCGCGATGCTGATGACGGTCCTGGACGGCAGCATCGTGACCGTCGCGATGCCGGCCATGCAGCGGGACCTGGGCTTCTCACCCGCCGGGCTCAGCTGGATCGTCAACGCGTACGGGATCGCTTTCGGCGGGTTGCTGCTCCTGGCCGGTCGGCTGGGTGACCTCATCGGTCGTAAAAGCATGTTCCTGGCCGGAAACGCGGTCTTCACCGCCGCGTCGCTGCTGGCCGGCGCGGCGACCGGGCCCGGCCTGCTGATCGCCGCCCGGTTCCTGCAAGGCGTGGGCAGCGCGATGGCCTCCGCCGTCGTTCTCGGGATCCTGGTGACGTTGTTCACCGAGCCCGTCGAACGCGCCAAGGCGATCGGCATCTTCAGTTTCACCGGCGCCGCCGGCGCCTCGATCGGCCAGGTTCTGGGCGGGGTCATCACCGATGCGCTCAGCTGGCACTGGATCTTCTTCATCAACCTGCCGATCGGCCTGGCCACCATCGCGCTGGCGATCCGGGCGCTGCCGGGCGACCGCGGGGCCGGACTCGCCGCCGGGGCCGACGTCATCGGCGCCGTCCTGGTCACCAGCGGTCTGATGCTGGGCATCTACACGGTGGTCAAGATCGAGGAGTACGGCTGGCTCGCCGCGCACACCCTCGGCCTCGGCGCGGTATCCCTCGCTCTGCTGGCCGCCTTCGTCGTCCGTCAGGCGACCGCCAGAACGCCGCTGATGCCCCTGCGGATCTTCCGTTCGCGCACCGTCTCGGGCGCCAACCTGGTCCAGATGCTGGCGCTGTCGGCCATGTTCGCCTTCCAGATCATCGTCGCGCTCTTCATGCAGAAGGTCCTCGGCTACAGCGCGCTCGGCACCGGCCTGGCGATGCTGCCCGCGGCGGTGGCCATCGGCGCCGTGTCGCTGTTCGTCTCCGCCCGGCTCAACACCCGCTTCGGCGTCCGCCGCGTCCTGCTGGTCGGCCTGGCGCTCCTGCTCGCGGCGATGGGCTGGCTCACCCGCGTCCCGGTGACCGCCGACTACGTCACCGACCTGCTCCCGGTCATGCTGCTCATCGCGGGCGGCGGCCTGGTCCTGCCGGCGCTGACCGCGCTCGGCATGTCCGGCGCCAAGGCCGACGACGCGGGCCTGGCCTCCGGGCTGTTCAACACCACCCAGCAGGTCGGCATGGCGATCGGCGTCGCGGTCCTGTCCACGCTGGCCGCCTCCCGTACCGAGGATCTGCTGTCCGCCGGGCAGAGTCAGGCGGTCGCGCTGACCGGCGGCTATCACGTGGCCTTCACCATCTCCGCCGCACTGCTCGTGGCCGCCTTCATCGTGGCGCTGACCGTGCTGCGCCGGCCCGAACGGGACACCACGACCACCGCCCAGGACCCGGTTGTGCTCACCTCAGCGTCTTGAATTCCCTGTAGTTCCACCTGAAGGATTCAGGCAACTCGGACAGGCGTGGCCTGCATTGGGCCGCTCCCGTGCTTGGCAAGCGTGAGCACGGGGGTGGCTTTGGCGTGGTGGAAGCCGGTCCGGTGGTGGGAATTCCTGACATGCCCTGTCCGGTACGGCTGGTGCCGTCCCGGCTTGGGTGCATGGCCCGCCGGACGCTGTCCACCGCTGGTGGGCGGTGGGGCGGGCACCGTGCGCCGGTCGGGCACACGGGTGAAAGTCATCGGATTGTCTCGTGCGTTGTTTCGTGGGTTGGGTGAGGTGCGGGTGGGCCGTTTCGGGGTGGGGCGGTTCTTGGCTCTGTCGCGTGCTGCCGGGCGGGGGTGCAGGTCTGCTCGGGTGCGGCGGGCGCGCCGGGCCGCGCGGGTGGGCTTGCGCGTTCGGCGGGCGCGGGCCACGTTGCCCTCCACGACGGCGTGGATGGTGCGCGCCCCGGTGGAACGGTGGGTGCGGGTAGCCTTCTGGCCGAGTAGGCCGCGTGCGAGGATCCGCTCGGCCGCTGCCCAGTCCCGGTCACAGGATAGGCCGCAGGCCGGGCAGTACGCCCACCTCCAGCCCCGCTCGCCGAGCCGATCCGGGGCCGGGCAATGCCGCAGTATCGACGTGCCGGCTCCGCAGCGGGGGCAGTACCTTGAGGTGCCGCGCGCCGGGACGGTGACCACCGCGATGGCGTGTTTGGCGGCCAGGTGCCGGATCGCCTCGACAATCCGCCCGCGCACCTGCCCCGACAGGCGCGCGTTCACCCTCCCCCGGCGCCCGCGCGCCTCCAAGGTGGCCAAGTCCTCCACATAGATGACCGTCGCCCCCGCGGTCACGGCCTGGTCGACCGCCCAGCGCGCCGCCGACCAGGCCAGCGCCTTGTTCAGGTTGCGGATGCGGGCGCACAGCCGCTCATGTTCAACCCCGATCCGCTGCCAGGCCGTACTCAACGCGGCGTAGCGGGAATCGGCAGGCGTGATGTCGGCCAGGAGCCTTGCCAGGTGCCGGTGTTTGGCGGCCAGGTGCTCACGCTCGGCCCGCAACCGGTGCAGCTTGGCGCAGATGCCGCTCGCGTCGTAGGCGAACGGCCGCCCATCACTGAGCACCCGCCCGTCGGCCAGACGCCCGGCCACGCCGGTCAGCAGAGTGTTGAGGCCCCAGTCGAAGCCGCACCCGACCGTATGACCCGTGGCGGGCGCGACACCGATCGGGATCTTAAACGGCAGATCGACACGCGCCCGCCCCTTGCTCACCCGCACGGTGGGCGTCAACAACGTCGCCTCCGGCGGCACGGTCGGCGGCAACGCGATCGGCAGCACATGCCACGCCCAGTCCCTGCCGCTGGTGGGAAACTCGACCAGCGGAAGCCGCACCCGCAAGCGGGCGCCGCGCTCGCCGGCGTGCTCCAGGGTGGCCAGTTGCCGGTCGGCCGCCGCCAGCACGACCTGCGCCGCAACGTCCGGCGGCTCCTCCAACTCGGTCAGATCGGCCGGGAACGTGCCATGCTCGTCGAGGTAGGCGCGGATCTGCCGGGTCCGGTTGCGGATGTCCGCCGCCGCCACCCCGTCCGGCAGCAGCGCGCGCAGCGCGTCCCATTCGGCGTCGGTGCGCGCACTCGTATCGTGCGGCCAGGTCGCCACGATCGCCGCCACCAGGCGACGCCGGTGCAGCGCCAGCCGCAACAGGCGAGCGGCCTGCTCCTGCGCGCACCGCAGCACCCGATCGCACACATGCACACCCGAAGGCGGGCCCACGGCCCAGCCCAGCCTGCGCAGAGCCATCCAGCCCTTCGACGGCAACACCCGCCCGTCCAACCCCACCCCCGACGCCAAAGAGTCCAGATCAGCCGCATTCCACCGGGCCGCCACCACACGGGCGGTCAGGTCGCGGGCCAGAGCGGCCAGCCAAGCCACCCGCCGCACCAGCAGCGGCTGAGGAACGACCTCGCCGGTCACCTCCACCACCGCCGCATGAGCGGTGCACGAGGCAGTAGCGGTCAGTTCACTCATGCACCGCTCCCGTCTCGGGGCAGGCGGAAGACGGGGTGGGCGGACGGTGACGCACCGCGCTCGGATCGGCCGCCCGGTGAGCACGGCCCGACAGCCGGCGACCACATGCGGGCGAGGGTGCCGGCCGGGCGGCGATCGTGGCAACAGCCGCACCACACGGTCGGCGCGGCCCGATCGCAGGAAAGCTGGTATGCCCGCATGTCTGCACCCCCCGGAACACAACATCACGATCGGCAACGGAAAGATTACCATCGGTTGAACCTGACGGGTAGAACAAGTGAACGACAACATTCCGATTCGCCCGCCCGCCAGGCCAGAACCAGCCGCAGCCCATCGCATCGCATCGCGCAGACTCAGCAACACCGCAGGCAAGCGATCCGGCGAGTACCCCGCCGACTCATGACGCGCCCTGCGGGCCGATCATGCTCGGCTCGGCCGCCGCCGCCCCAGAGGCAACCTTGACAGATCATGGCCGATGTTCAGGTTTTCATAGCGAATACGAGCAGCGGTTCATACCCTGACTTCCCGACAACGGCCGGGCCGGTCCCGGCCGTTGTCGGTCGGCGAAACTCCGTTGCGACGGTCAAGGCGGTTCACCAAGAATGTCGGCGATGAAAGCGACCAAGATGCATGCCGACGAGATCGAGACCGACGTCGCCCTCGTGCGCCGCCTGCTCGCCGCGCAGTTCCCGCGCTGGGCCGAATTGCCGATCGCGCCGGTCGACTCGTACGGAACCGATCACGACATCTACCGGCTCGGTGACCACTTGGTCGCTCGGCTCCCGCGCATCGGGTGGGCCACCAAGCAGGCGGCGAAGGAGGCGGAGTGGCTGCCGAGGCTCGCGCCGCACCTGCCCCTCGCACTTCCGGTGCAGCTGGCCATGGGACGGCCGGCCGAGGGCTATCCCTATGACTGGTCGGTGTACGAGTGGCTGCCCGGCGCGAACGCCAACGGCACGATCGACGACCTGGACCAGGCAGCCGTCGATCTCGCGGCGTTCGTGGCCGCGCTCCGTCAGGTCACCACGGCCGGTGCGCCCCCACGCTCCCCGCACAGCCGAGGCGGGCCGCTCGCGGAGAGCGACGCGTCTGTTCGTCAGGCGATCGTCCAGCTCGGCGACCGGATCGACGGCGACGCCACGCTCCGCTCGTGGCAGGAGTCGCTCGACGCCCCGGTCTGGGACGGCCCGGAGCTCTGGCTGCACGGCGATCTGCTGCCGGGCAACCTGCTCGTCGTCGACGGCCGTCTGTCTGCGGTCATCGACTTCGGCGGCCTCAACGTGGGCGACCCCGCCTGCGACCTCCAGCCCGCGTGGAACGTGTTCGCGGGTGAGAGTCGACGCCTGTTCCGGCGCGAACTCGGCGTCGACGACGCCTCCTGGGTACGCGGGCGCGGCTGGGCGCTCGCTCAGGCGGTGATAGCGCTGCCGTACTACTGGGAGACCAACCCCGGCATGATCCGCCAGGCCTCCCATGCGCTGGCGCAGGTCCTCGCCGACAGCTAGTCCCGGGGAAGCAGGGTCCCGAGCGGTCCGAGGTCGATATTGAGGTCGGAGGGCGACAGACCGAACTTGTCGCACATTTCGGTCATCGCCGCTTCCAGTCGCATCAAGGTCACGCCCAGTGCCTCGATCTGTTCGTCCGACAGGTCCCCTTGCTCCATCCGGCGCACACACTGACGCTCCACGAGCTGGCGTACGAGCTCGACCAGGGTGAGCACCAGGCGCGACAGGTCGCGCTCCACCGCCTCGGCGTCGGTCTCGATGCGCAGCCGTCTCGACGGCACCTTCCGCACCGATGACGCCTTTTCCAGGTCATTCCTCATCGGTACTCCGGACCGACATGATCAGCGCGCGTACGGAGATGCGCACCAGGTCGATGTCCGCGATGGACAGGACGAGGTCCCCGCTCACCACGACCCCACCCGCCAGCAGCCGGTCGAGGAGGTCCACCAGCGCCACGCGTTCGGGCGGCAGCCGGTCCTCCCGGGCGAGCACGGCGCCGCGGGGCTCATCAAGCGTCACCGCCGGTCCCCCCTCCCGGCCTCTCCGGTGTCTCGGCGAAGGCGGCGAAGGAGTACGGCGCCCACGGACCGGTGAGCTCCACGTCGATTCCCTCGCCCCGCAGCCCCTCGACGACCCGGGCGAACTCCGCGCCGCGGTCGAGATCGACCAGGTAGGCGCCGTTGAGGATCATCCACTCCGCGCGACCGGACAGCTGCGGGTCCTGGGGGCGATGCCGCTGGCTGGCGACCGCCACGGACTTGAGGACGTCATGGATGTGCTCCCCACGCGCGGCGGCCTGGCGCCAGGTCTCCTCACGGCTGCGCAGACTCGCCTGCCGTTTCTTGAGGTACGCCAGTCCCGGACTGGTCGCGCTCTCCGCCCCCGTCTCGGCGGGCGGCGGCGCGGCCGGATCGACGTACGCCTTCACTCCCCACTCCTGCCGGTCGGCGATCCGCCCGAGCGTCTCGGCGAAATCGTCATGCCGCCGGTCCAGGAGCTCCCTGATCTGGTCTTCGCCGCTGTAGACCGTGACCAGACGGACCGGGGCCGTCGGCGTCGTCCGGGCCACCGCCTCCACCACGCGATGGTGTGCCCGAGCAGTCTCGCCCAGCCAGTCCAGGTCTTCCATGGACCGCCGCAGCGGCTCCTCGCCGAACCGGTCCAGCGGGACCGTGCTCACGTACGCGACGAGACCGGCATGCGTGATCGCGCGCACCCCCTCGCCGGCCACACCCTTCAGGTCCTCGGGAAGGGTGGCACCCTCGTCGCGAGTCACCGCGTACAGGTAAGTGCCCGCGTCATTCATCACGCTCGTCCAGTTCGGCTGTTGCCTCGTCGACGTACTCGACCTCCGCGGTCGGTCCGCGCGGCAGTGCGGCGCCCTCCTCCGCGGCGGCGAGCCGTCGCCGGAGCCTGCGGTTCTCCTCGCGCAGCTCCTGGTCCTGCCCTCTGAGCCATGGATCGTGCTCCCACCAGTCGATCCCCATCTCCCTGGCGGTGTCGACCGAGGCGATGATCAGCCGGAGCTTGATGGTCAGGAGCTCGATGTCCAGGAGGTTCACGCGGATGTCTCCCGCGATCACGATGCCTCGGTCGAGAACCCGTTCCAGGATGTCGCCGAGGTTCGCCGGCTCGTGGTTGGACAGCCGCCCGGCGGGGGCGTTGGACTGGCGCATCACAGAGCCGGGCTCGGTCATCGCGAATCGCCCTCCCCGGTGGTGCCACTGCCCCGCCGATACCGCTGGATCCGCCGGTAGGAAAGCAGGTTTCCCTCCGGGTCCAACTCGGCCTCGTAGAGCGCGAGAATGTCACCGGAAGAGGGAATGCGGTGATCTTCCAGGACCTCCACGTTCACCACCCAGCCGCGCTCGACCGGCTTCACCATCGTGATGCCTTCCGGCTCGCCCGCGACCAAGTCGGCGATGTGGGCCAAACCGGCTTCGCCGACGTCCGCCACTGACAGGCCGCGTGGGCGGCGTTTCTGACGTGGTTCGGTTCGTCTCTCGTCGGGCTCCTCCCTTGGGCGCCTTGGCGCCTGGCTGCCGGCCGGCCGCTCTTCGCGGACACCGCGCCTGACAGGCATGCGATCACCCCTCCTCTTCCTCACCTGCCGGCGCGACAGCCTGGCCGGGCTCGCCGATCATCGATTGGAGCGTCTGCTTCATCTCCAGCGCTTCTCCCTCCTCGGAGATCAGGCCGGCGGCCCTGGACTGCTCGATCTCCTCCAGCCGACGCCGGACCACCGCCGGGTCATGCGTCTGCCGCTCCACCTGCTCCTGTATCAGCTCGCCGAGCCGGATCACCCCTTTGACCGGCGCGAGCGGCCAGCCGAAGATCAGGCCGATGAGTCCCATCCGTCATCACTCCTGAGTCCGCGCGGTGATGAAGTCGTACGGTGCCAGCGGGCCCAATATGCGCATCTCCACCCGTCCGGACCAGCGATCGGCGAACTCGTTCACCAACCGCTCCAGCTCGTCCTGCCGGGCCGTCTCCATGAGCACGGCCACGTGAACGGCGTCCTGTTCGTGAGACGGCTCCCGGATGACGGTGAGTACGGCGAGCGGGCCGACCTCCTCGGTCAGCGCCTGCGTGTCGGCTTCGCGTTTGGCCACGACCGCCTGGTTGATCAGCTCCCCGAGCCGGATCCGCGCGTTCCGCGTCAGATCCTCCGGTTGGCCCTGGATCTCCGTACGCAGCTGCTCGGCCTCCGGGACTTCGCTCAGCACCTCACGGAACAGCGTCTGATCGACGTAGCGTCCTTTGATGACGTACTCGGCCCGCCCCTCCAGCTCGTCCAGCGCGCTGCGGAACTCATCGTGGTGCGGCGTCAGCAGCTCCTCGACGACGGCTTCCTCGTTCGTCATCACCGAGCCGAAGCGGAGCGGGACGACGGGCACCTCGGCGGCGGTGGCATCCAGCAGGGCCCCATGCCGGAACAGGTCGTCGGGGGTTCCGAGCGGACGGTCGAGCGCGACGTCGCTCACCAGAGCGGCGATCTCGCCATGCCGTACCAGCCTGATCTCCGCGGCTTCGTCCCCTACGCCCTGCGCGTCGCCGGCCACCTCGACGTCCTCGGGTACGAGACCGTAGATGTAGATGCCGGTCTTCTTGGTGACCTGCTCGGGAACATCCTTACCGGCGGCCTTCGCGGCTTCTGCGGATTGCGCCATTTCACCGCTCCTCTCGCTCTTGCCGCCGACTGCGCGTCTCCTGTTTCTCGCCAAGCTCGCCGACGAAGTCGCTCAGCTTCTCCCCCGCCGCTTCCAGGGCTCCTTGGGTGACGTTCTTGCCCTTGCTCTGCGTCATGTTCTGCATGATCTCGGGCAGCCCTTCTCCCCCGGACTCCGCGAGGTCCAGCCGGTTCACGGCCTCGGCGTAGCGCAAGTAGGTGTCCACGCTGGCCACGACGATGCGCGCGTCGATGGTCAGCAGCTCGATGCCGACGAGTGAGACCCGGACGTAGGCGTCGATGACCAGCCCTTTGTCGAGGATCGTGTCGATGACGTCGGCCAGGCCCGACGGAGACGGACGGTCGGCTATTCCGCCTGTCGCGGGTTGCACGGTCATTACTTCTCCCTCGGTATTCGCGGACGCCGCCCGCCGCTCTACGGGGACGCTGCCCCGCCGGTCTCTGGCGACGCTGCCCCGCCGGTCTTCGCGGACGCCCTCCCGTGTTACGTCGTCCGGGTACCGGCTCTGCGACGAACCGGCCGCGCCGGTGGCTCCTTGGCGCGCCCCCGTCTCCGAGAGGCCGCGCGAGGCGGCTCTTCTTCCTCCTCTTCCTCTTCTTCTTCCTCCGGCTCCTCCTCTTCCTCCTCGGGCTCTTCCTCTTCCTCCTCCTCGTACTCGTCCTCCGGCAGCTCCTCTTCCTCTTCTTCTTCCTCCGGCTCCTCTTCCGGCCGTTCCTCTTCCTCCTCCTGGACCGCGGTCTCGTGGTCCTTGACGACTTCACCGTCGTGGATCACGCCGCGCCACCCGCCGGAGGCCATCTCCTCTGGGTGCAGCATGGTCTGCGTCATGACATGCCGCCTGAAGTGCTTGAACTCCAGCCGTACCCGCCTGCCCGGCGCACGCCAGATATTGCCGACGTGCTCCACCAGTCCGCGCGGGTGATATTCGAGTACGAGCACGACCCTGGTCAGGTTGGGGGTTATCGCGTGGAAACTCACCGCACCGTCGACGTAGCCCTTGGGGCCCTTGGACCGCCAGATGATCCGTTCGTCGGGCACCTGCTCGACGATGTCCGACTCCCAGTTGCGATGGGACAAGAAGACCTGGGTCTTCCACGACAGCTTCTCGTCGCTCTCGCTCTCTACGTGCTCCACCTTCTTCATGAAGGTCGGGAAGTCCTGGAACTGCGTCCACTGGTTGTAGACGACCCGTACGGGAGCGCCGATGTCGAGCGTCTCGGCGATGTTGACGAACCGTAGCTTCTTGGTCCCCTTGCCCATGCCTCCGAACAGGCCCTTGAGCGCCCCCATGGCCGCGCCACCCAGCATCGAACCTTTGACGGACTTGCCGCCAGATTCATCCGATCCGGTGAGCGCGCTGAACAGGCCGGAAACTCCGCCGCCTGCCGCGGGATCGGCGAGCCGGCCCGCCACGTCCTCGACCTTGTCGCTCACGGACTGCAGCGCTCGCTCGATGAAGGCCTGTGCGAGGTTTTTGAGCTCTTGGGTGAGCGCTTCTGTGGGCAGAGCCTCCGCGACCTTCTTGACGTCTGTCGGCAGCGCCTCAGTGACCTTCTTGATGGGCCGAGCCTTCGATACCTGAGCCATCAAGCTCGCCTCCGTGTCCTGGTGACCGGCCGCGTAGCGCGTGCGGGCTCGGCCTTGGGCTTCCTTCTCCGAGGTGCCGGCTTGGGCGGTTCCTCCTCAGGCGCCTCTTCCTCTTCCTCCTCGTAGCCCTCTTCGTAGTCCTCTTCGTCTTCGGCCGTTTCCTCAGGCGTGCCCGGGTGGCGCAGACCCTCGGCCCGCTCGTGCAGCCGCGTGGTCAGCGACTCGAGCTGCCTGCTCGTCATGGCCACGGCTGCCGCCTTGCCGACGTCCAGCAGCTCGCCACGCAGGCGGCCCGTGAGCTTGTCCATCTCAGGCGACGAACCGAGCATCTTGATCCCCTGCGACAGCAGGCCCCCCTGGCCGCGCAGCCGACTGAGCACCCCGGCCAAAGCCAACGTGGTCGCCCAACGCAGCTTGTGGCGTCGGCCGAGGTAGTAGCCCGCGGCGATGGCCAGCCCTATCTGAACTTTGTCTTTCATGACCAGCGCTCCTTGCCCTCCCGACTCGCCTGGAACAACCGGTCTCCACCTGCCCCACAAAAAAGACAAACAAACACATGATCGGAGAAAACGGACAGGCGGGGCGCATCAGGCACCAGAGGTCCGCAGGGGTCGCACAAGGAGTGCCATGCGAACTTCGTACAGATATGGTCAATAGTTCGCTTTTTACAGCGATTTGCACGCTTCCCGTGCGGCTAGAGAACCCGCTCCGCACGCCGCCGGACCCGCATGCCCGCGACCAGCATGACGACCGCGCTGCCGTATCCGAACATCGGCAGCAGTTGCCACACCAACCACGGCAGCCTTCCCTCCCAGCCCGCGCAGCCGAGCATCATGAAATACGAGACCACCATGAACGCCCAGTCCAGCGCGACCACCGCCACGACCAGGGCGGCCAGCACCCCCACCACCACGGCTAGCCGCCGACCCGCCCAGGCGGAGACCACGGTCGCCAGCAGGACGCTCAGCGTCGGCAGACCGTTCAGGAGCAGACTCCCCTCGAACGAGGAGGCCACGGGCTCACGGAGATGAAGCCACATCCGTTCGAGCTCGGACCACACCTCCGCCAGGCCGAACGGAAGGGGGCCGTAACCGGTGCAGCCGGCCGCCCCCTGGGGTCTGAAGAGCATCGGCAGCCACAGGGCCAGGAAACTCAGCGCGGAGGCCACCAGTGCGGCCAGCCACCATCGCAGGTAACGCCACCGGGGCATGGGCCGCCTTCCAACGCCACATGATCGACTGCGGGAGTGCGTCGCCTACCCTAATGGGGACTATTTCCGTGATCCACGCAACCCGCGCAGGAAACGCCACAGCGCGGAGCGGGGCCGCTCCTCTTCCACGGTGACCGCGTCTGCCGACACCGCCGGTTCGGTGTCCGCCGGGGCCTGGGCGAGTTCGTACTCGACCGGCAGTGACCGCAGCGCCCGCATGAACGGAGAGGAACGCCACGGGAGCTGGTCGGCGGGCAGTGCGAGCCGCAGCCTGTCGAGGCGATCGAACAGCCGCTCCACGGCGATGGTGGTGATGCGGGTGGCCAGCAGCCGCGCGAGGCAGGCATGCGGCCCCGCGCCCCATGCCAGGTGAGCGCGAGTGCTGCGGATGGCATACGGATCGATCGCGCTGCCGAACAACGGATCGCTGTGGGCTCCGGAGACGGACAACATGACGGGATCACCCGCGGCGATGACGAAGCGCCCCAGCCGCACATCCGCCGTCGGGAACCGGAACGTGAGGTTGGCCATCGGCGGGTTGGCCAGCGCGACGCGGTTCACGGTCTCCTCGATCGTCCCCGCGGACAGGCCCGACCGCACGTCCGGATTGGTCATCACCTCGAGGATCGTGTTGCAGATCAGGCCCCCGGTCATGTCGCCGACGACACCCGGCAGCATGAGGAGCTCCCGGGACAGCCCTTCGAGGGTGAAGCCGGGATTGGCGGCGAGCATGTAGGAAGGCAGGTCGTTCCCGGGGCGGCTCATCTTGGCGGTGGACAGCTCCATCATCGCGGCGAACAACCGCTGCGAGGCCGCGGCCGCCTCGGGACCGGCGTCCAGCACCCGCCAGGTGTCCATGACCACGTCATCGCCACGCGCGGTCTCGAAGCCGAAGAGCCGGTTGGCGACCATCAAGGGAAGCGGTCGTGCGTACTGTGCGGACAGATCCGCCCATCCGGTACGGGATTCGCCTTCGGCCAGCAAACTGATGAGGTCGTCGGCATATCGTCTGATCGCGTCTTCCAGCAGCTGCGCCTGAGGGTGACCGCGGTCCTGGAAGGGCGCGAGCGCCGAGGTCCACGTGTCGCGGAGCCGGTGCAGCGTCATCCCGTCCTGGAAGGCGACGCTGTTGAGCTCGAACGCGGGAAGCACCGGCCAGTCCGGTGGCAACGCGCTTTCCACCCTCGCCCGCCAGTTGTCCAGGCGCTTGCTCCAGATGTCGCCCTCGTTCTTCATGACCCGCAGCACTTCGGCGTACCCGAGGACCAGCCACACCGGCACCCCTAGGAGGTCCACCGGCGCGACCGGCCCGTACTTGGCGCGCAGGCGGTCATGGACGAGCGCGGGATCCGCGTCGTAGTCCCTGGTGAGCAGCGGTTCTACGGATACCGACGCCAGTGGTTCGGGGGTCGATGGGGTCCACGCGCCAGGCATCAAGGTGATGCACGACCTCTCTCTCGGTCCACTGCTTCTGTGAGAGCGGTCGCATCCCGGCGCCCACGTGGAAGACCAAATTGGGGGTTTTGTATCACCACGCGGGCGCGAAAGGGACACTTTACGGAAAAATCACAGCACAGCACGTGACGAGGGAGATCTGGCTTCTGCTATGCGACGGAGCCGTAGGAGGGCTTGCCCGCCCACTCGTAGGTGACGTAGATGACGCCGGCGTCGGTGGTGGTCGACCCGGTGACCTTCAGGCCGGCCGGCGTGGTGCCTTCGGCGAAGAGCCGCTTGCCCTGGCCGAGAACGACGGGGAAGATCAGCAGCCGATACTCGTCGACCAGCTCGGCCTCCTGCAGCGTACGCATCAGGTCGCTGCTGCCCTGCACGAGGATCTCGCCGTCGGTGCGCCGCTTGAGCTCGGCGACCGTCTGGGCGGCCTCGCCCACCAGAACCTCGGTGTTGCGCCACTCGGCGGCCATCGGCGACCTGGTGGTGACGTACTTGGGCATGCTGTTGATCTTGGCGCCGCCCTCCTCGTCCGGCACGTTGGGCCAGTACGAGGCGAGGATCTCATACGACCTGCGGCCCAGCAGCATTCCGTCCGCCCGCTCAAGCTGGTCGTTCATGATGCGGCCGAACCCCTCGTCCACGTGCGGGGGCAGCCATCCGCCGTGCTGGAAGCCGTGGGAGTCGTCCTCGCCGACGCCGCCGGGGCCCTGCATGACACCGTCCAACGACACGAACGTCGAAACGACCAGCCTGCTCGCCATCTGTCTCACTCCCTTGAGGGCTGGGCGGGTCCGTCCGGTCCCGCCGTCTTCATCTGCCTTCAGCGTGGCGCGACCCGTTTACGGAATCCTTAAGGCTTCCCTATGCCCCGGACGGCAGCCCAGCCCGCTCGCCCGCTCGCTCAGCGAAAGTCGTCGGCGTGGTCGAAAGCCCAGTCCCGGAACGTACGCGCCGGAGTTCCGGTGACCTCTTCCACGGTGGAGGTGATCAAAGCCGAGTGAGGCCGCGTTTCGGCACTGGCCAGCAGGGCTTCTACCAGGGCCGGCGGCCTGCCGTCCGCGAGCATCTGCTGCCGGGCGAGCTCTACGGGCACCTTCTCGAAACGCAAGCGGCGTCCGATCGCCTCCCCGATGGCGTGCACCTGCTCGGTCCTGCTCACCACCTGCGGGCCGGTCAGCACGTACGTCGCGCCGGCATGCCCGTCCTCGACCAGCACACGTACGGCCACGGCGGCGATGTCGCGCGGATCGATCACCGCGGTGGCGGCGATGTCAGGACCACGCACGACACCCGCGCCACGGATCTGCTCGGCCCACCCACGAGTGTTGGAAGCGATGGTGTTTGCCCGCAGGATCGTCCACCGGGGGCCGGACCTCTCGATCAGACGCTCCATGTCGGCGTGGAGCTGGTTGATCGGGTCGCTCTGCCGCTCGGCCTCGTCATCCACCCCCGACGAGGATAGGTAGACGACGCGGCGGGCCCGGCCTTGGATCACGTCGAGTACGGCGGAGGCACCGTCCGTGGCGAGGAAGGGCCAGATCAGGAACACCGTCTCGACCTCGGCCAGCGCTCCCTTCAGGGTGCCCGGCCTGGACAGGTCACCTTCGACCGCCTCAACCCCCTCAGGGAGCCGAGACTGCTGGCCGTCTCTCACAAGCGCCCGCACAGGGGCGCCGGCGGACACGAGCTGGGCGACAACCTGCCGTCCGACGTTGCCGGTGGCACCGGTCACAAGAATCATGCCCCGGTCAGCCTGGCCATTTGCGGAAATATTCCGACTCGGTGCGTCGCCGATCATGCCCGCACCGGGCGCATTGCTCGCCTCAGGCGCTCAGAGGACGTCCCAGTCGAGCTCACCGTCGACCACCTTCGGCTTCCAGTAGCCGATGGAGCCACCCTTCTCCATGGCGTCGGCGGTGGTCTTCAGCAGGGCGTAGAACGAGCGGATCCGAACGCCTCCAGGTGTGAAGTCCATGGTGCCCTCGTGATCGGTGCCGCCGATGTCCTTCCGCGCCGAGTCGATCACCAGGTGATCGCCCATTCCGTCGGCGCCGACGGGGATCATTCGCCCGTCCCACCATTCCGATCGTGGGTCGGAGAACCCCCCGTCACTTTCCTCCTCACCGTCGATATCGCACAGCTGCCGCCACATTTCCCGCATTTCCCGGACGCTCAGGTTCGAGTTGCCCAGGAAGCCGAAGGCCCAGGTGTCCTTGAGGTAGACGGCCCCGTCATGGCGCAGGAGTGAGGCCCGCAGACTGTCGGGGAATCGCATTCCCATATACGCCTCCGCGGCCGCGATGGTTTTCGCGTCTCCGTGCTTACCAAGCGTGCGATAACTCCGGGGGGCGTTGGTCTTCAGCCAGCCCTCGATGCGCTGCCACTGCCGGTCCACTGCCCGCTTGACCTTCATGTTGATTTTCCGTACGCGCGGTTCGGCGCCCACGGGCCGGCAGTCCGCGTCGGGACGGGCCTGCGTTTCCTCACTCTCCGCCGACTGCTGGGACACGTAATCGGCGTCCGAACCGTGCTCCTCCTCGTTTCCGGCGAACGTGCAGGCCGTACCGCTGTCCGAGGGGCTCTCAAGGCATGGCCCCCAAGTCACCTCAGATGAAGGCTCGGAGAAGACCGCGGATTCAAGGACTTGGGTACCGAGAGCCAGCATGAGAATCGCGAATCCGGCGACGCCCCAACGAGTCAGGCGACGGCGGGTGGCGGCGTCCAGCGGTTGCCTTGGCTCGCCGCGTTCGAAGAACTTGGTGAACGTGGGGCGGTCGAAGAGGGAGGGCTTTCCGGCGCCATAGCGCTGGAGATCCTCAGCGGTGGGAGTGCCGAGGATCGGAGCCGGCGGCCACTGCGCTTTCTCGCTCCGGAGCGGGATCGAAATGGAATCGGAAGCCCGCTGGACCGGGCGCCGTCGAGAGCGCGCGATCACCACGATCGCCGCTGCCGCTATGGCCGCCAAAAGCGCGAGCCATAGCCCGCGGGATGTGATCAATCGCCGCATGTCCGGCAGATTACCCGGAATTGATCTAGGCGGATGACGACTCCGCCCACGGTCGCCCTGCCGACGATCACGCTCCGAGGGCGAGCGCACACACCCGGGCACCTGTCATTAGGATCATTGCCGTTGCGATGATCCGGCGAGCGGAGCCTCGATGAGTGACCCCGGCGGCTTCGGCCCTCTGGTGAAGGACGAGCGCGAGGCGATCGGTCCATACCGGATCGTGGGCCGGATGGGCGCCGGCGGCATGGGCGTGGTCTACGCGGGGGTCGCGGACGACGGCGCCCGGGTCGCGGTCAAGGTCATCCATCCGGGGTTAGCCGCTGATCCGCAGTTTCTCGCCCGCTTCGTCCGCGAGGTCGATCTCCTGTCCCGGGTACGCGGGCGCTGCACGGTCTCGGTAGTGGCCTCCGACACCGCCGCGACGCCTCCCTGGCTGGCCACCGAGTTCGTCCCCGGCCCGACGATCAGCGCGTACGTACAGGAGAACGCGCCACTACCGCCGGACGAGCTGCTCTCGTTCGGCGTGGACATCGCCGAGGCGCTCACCGACATCCACCATGCCGGCATCGTGCACCGCGACCTCAAACCCGGGAACGTGATCCTCTCCGAGTCCGGCGCGAAGGTCCTCGACTTCGGCATCGCCCGAGCCCTCGACGAGAGCGGCCTCACGGGCACCGGCGCGCTGATCGGTTCCCCCGGCTGGATCAGCCCTGAGCAGTACCGGGGCGACGAGGCGGACGCCGCCGCCGACGTCTTCGCCTGGGGCGCGCTGATGGCGTACGCCTCGACGGGGCGCCCACCGTTCGGCACCGGAGCGCCCGACGTCCTCGCCTACCGCGTCATGAGCGTCGATCCCGACCTGTCCGGGGTGCCCGCGCAGGTCCGAGACCTGGTACGAAGCGCGCTCGCCAAGGACCGGACGGCCCGGCCCACCGCGGACGAGCTGCTCGCCCAGGTCACCGCACTCAAATCGGGCACGACCCCACTCACGGCGGGCACGATCCCACTCACGGCGGGCACGACCCCCATGCCGCCCCCACCCAGGTCGGGCACGGTCGTCATGCCGCCGCCGGTATCACCGCCTGCCAAACGCGTGCCGTTGTGGCCGGCCGCCGCCGTCCTGGCGACGGTCGTGGCCATCGGCGCGCTGGTCTGGGTGGGCTCGGAGGGGATACCGGCGGCACTCCGGAGCCTGAGCGATCCTCCCGCGTCCACGCCCGCGGAGAACCTGACGCCGGACACGACCCCGACCCCCGAGGAGACGACGGAGACCCCGACCCCGACTCCCGAGGAGACGACGGAGGCCCCTGAGGAGACGGAGACCCCTGAGGAAACGCCCGCCACAACAGAGAAGGCGAGCGCGTCCCCTACCACACGCCGCTCGGCCACCAGCGTCCCGTGCGCGTCCGCGAGCTCGATCCTCCGACAGGCCGCCACGCTGAACGGCGGCCTGCCGCAGGACGCCAGGGTCGCCCGCAAGCGGTGCGTGGGCTACTGGGTGGCGGCCGAACTCGACTCCCCGAGCGTCGGCGGCATCGACCTGGTCGCGAAGCGGAACGCGACCCAATTCGTCAACGCCGAGATCGGCAGTGACTTCTGCTCGCTGGAGAACGAGTCGGCGCTCGTCAAGAGCGCGCCGAGCGCCATCAGAGCCTTCCTCTGCCCCAACGGCTTCGGCTGAGACCCGTCACCCACCTCGCCCCGAAGGAGATCGAGTTGCACCCCGACCTGGGGTTGGCCGCTTGATCGCTTATGTCGGGCCGCTCGCGCGGATGGCGGCCGGTCCGTGGCCGTACCAGCGGTGGATGGCTCGCCGTAGGGCCCGGGGGTCGGTGAAGCCGACCCGCGCGGCGATGGACTCGACGCTGAGCGTGGTTTCCCGCAGCAGACGGTCCACCCGTCGCTGGCGCAGCTTCTCCAGCTCCTCTCGCCAGTTGCTGCCCTCGTCGCGCAGGCGGCGCTGGAGCGTACGGGGGCTCATGGCCAGCCGCCGGGCCACTTGGTCGAGGCCCGGCGGGCCGTCGGCGACCGCGGACTCGAGCGCGGCGTGGAAGCGGTCGAGCCAGCCCCGCACCGGACGGGCGGCCGCCGTGGACAGCTGCGCGTGGTTGTCCAGGATCGCGGCGAGCGCGGGATCGGCGCGCGGCAGGGGCGCGGCGATGTCGGCCTCGGCGAACGTGATCGACGGGTGGGCGGCCTCGTACTCGACGCGCCTGGTGTCGTACAGCGCGACCAGGCGCTCGGGCGCGGTCGCCGGGCGGCGCGGCAGCCCCACCCACACCGGCGTGAGCCGCCGACCGGCCCCCGAGCCGGCCAGCATGAGCAGCATGTACGGCACGAACTCCGCGATCATCGCGTATTCGGGGTAGTCGCGGTACGGGCCCTCCCAAGCGACGGTCACCCCGCCATCGTGACGGGTGACCGTGAGCCGGTCGGCCGGGTCGGCGATGGCCGTGAAACGGCGGCCGGCCAGGCGAAACGCGTCGCCGAGGGTGCTCGACACCGAGAACAGGTAGTCCCACACACCCAGCGCGCCTGGTCGCCACAGCTCCATGACCTTGTCGCTGCCGCCCGCCTCCCACACCGGTCCGGAGACCAGTTCCCAGATCCGCAGGATGGTGGCGGTGGGGATGCGGATCCCGTCCTCGTCCAGTACGGCCAGGCCGGGTACGCCGACCAGGCGCGACCGATCCAGGCCCGTCGCGATGCCCGCACGGACCAGCAGGCGGGCCAGGTGGGGCGAGACGGTGCCCTTCACGGCGCTGTCGTCGTGCATCGCGTGATCCATCTCCCAAGGACGGTTGGTATGACATAACCGAAAAGCGGGATATGTCGCAACGGAGATGGCGCCTTCGGCCCTCCTCGTGACGCCTCCGGCCCTCCTGACCCGCACCTCGGGCTTCTACCTTCGTGGACAGGCAGCCCCCTGGGAGGAACACCATGCAGAACACCCTGTTCGACTACAGCCCCATCGTCGGCCGCGAACCGATCCGCTGGCCGGGCGGTGCCCGCGTCGCCTTCTACGTGGGCCTGAACGTCGAGCACTTCATGATCGACCGCCCGTCCACGAGCATCAACGAGGCGACCGCGACCCTCGTACCGGATCCGCTCAACTACGGCTGGCGCGACTACGGACCGCGGGTGGCGATCTGGCGCGTGATGGAGGCACTCGACCGGCACGGCATCCGGGCGAGCGTGCTGCTCAACGCCGACGTGTGCGAGCAGTACCCCCAGATCGTCGAGGCGGGCAACGCCCGCGGCTGGGCGTGGCTGGCCCACGGCAAGAACAACTCCACCCTCCAGGCCGACGTCGACGACGAGCGCGCCTACCTGACCGAGGTCGTCGACACCATCGAGAAGGCCACGGGACGGCGGCCGCGCGGCTGGCTGGGTCCCGCGCTCACCGAGACGTTCCAGACGCCGTCCCTGCTCGCCGAGCTCGGCCTGAGCTACGTGCTGGACTGGACCAACGACGACCAGCCGTACCGGCTGAACGTCCCGGGAATGCTGAGCGTGCCGTACTCACTCGAACTCAACGACCTGGGCATCTTCACCATGCACGGCAGGAGCGGCGGCGACTTCGTCCAGATGGTCAAGGACCAGGTCGACCAGCTCTGTGCCGAATCCGCGGACAGCGGGCGCGTCATGGCGCTGGCGCTGCACCCGTTCGTGATCGGCCAGGCGTTCCGGGCGAAGTACCTCGATCAGGCGCTCGAGTACGTCGCCAGCCGCCCCGACGTATGGCTGACGACCAGCGACGAGATCGCCGAGCACTACGCCGGGTTCCCAGGACGCTGAGTCCGAGAGGGAGTGGGGGTCAGCGGAAGTCGGTGGTCACCTTGGCGGGATCCGGCGCCTTGACCGACACCTTCGCGCCCCACCCGCTGTAGCGGCTGTCCACGGCGATCATGGCCTGTCGCCCGGCCTCCGTAGCCGTGAACTTGCTCTGCACCCTGCTCACCAGGCCCCCCGAGGTGAGCGTGAGGGTGTAGAAGACCTTCGTGCTGTCGAACGAGCTGGGCGCCTTCGCGCCCGCCCACCAGGCCGAGGCCTGCTTGAGGTCCTTGAAGGTGATCGTGCCGGTGACGGAGTTCTTCGTCGACTTGCCGTGCTTGATCAGTGCGGCCATGGTCTTGGGCTCGGCCGGGTTGAGAATCTGGCCGTAGGAGTCGGGCACTCCGTACCCCTTGACCTTGTACCAGGTCTTGCCCTCCGGGAGCACCATGGGCATGACACCGCCGGTGTGGTACGTGATGTTGCCGATCCCGACGGCCCTTTGCCGCCCGTAGGTGTCGTCGTCCCAGTGGATGTTGATGTCGAACGCGGCGACGCCCTTCTTGTCGAACTGGAAGACGCCCTTGCGGTCCTGGATCTCGCTCTCGTCCGTGCCGTCCGACCAGGCGACCGTTTCGGTGAAGCGCACGCCGTGCCCGGGTACGAGCTGGGCCTTCAGCGCGCTGACGGGGTCCTTGGTGGCCGCCTGGGCGGGTACGGCAACCGCCGATAAAGCGGCTGACAGGGCGGCGCCGGCCGCCAAAGCAGTGATCATTTTCTTCATGGTCAGCGATGATGCCGGAGCCGGATCACAAACGGGGCACGGCCCTGCCCGCCAGGACATCGGGAAATGAGCCGTCTCCGAACAGGACGCGCGCCGCCAAAGCCCGACCGGCACGACCACGTAGCAGCGTCACCACCGCCTCTGCCGCGGCGGGAGATCGGATGCCGGCGAACACACGGCGCAGCAACAGGCGGCCTCGGAACCGGGCCCGCAACGCGCCCCCGTCGTACCGGCTCAAGACGCTTTGATCCCCGGTGCGCAGGTACCCGGCGGCGACCGCCGCGGCCCACTCGGACATGCGTAGGCAGGGATCCAACCCTCCCGCCGTCAGCGGCGACACCGCGCCCGCCGCGTCGCCGACGAGCAGCCCGGCGGGGCACGCCAGGCGTCGCAGCACACCACCGACCGGGATCGGACCGCCTCGACGCTCGACCGGCCCGGTCGGCGCCGCACGGCCGGGCGCGTCCGCCGCGAACGCGTCCAGCAGGTGACGAACGCCGGTGCGCATCGCGGCCGGATATCCCGCGACGCCGACATGCGCGTGCTGACCGTCGTCGATGACCCACCCCAGATACCCGGGAGCGACCCGGGGGTCCAGCACGCAGTGGAACGCCGGGGTGGCCGTGCCGGACGCGATCGGGTGCACGATCTCGGCACCGAGCAGGGAGCGCCGGTTGACATCGAGACCGAGGTCACGGGCCACCCGGGAGCGGGCGCCGTCCGCGCCGACGATGAACCGGGCCGTCACCGGGTCCGCATCTGCGAACCGCACCAAACCTCTCGTCGCGCCGACATACCGTACGCCCAGCAGGACCCGCGCCCCGGCCGACTCCGCGGCGCTGCGCGCGTGCTCGTAGACGGCCGCCATGTCGGCCACGCGGTACTCGTCGCGGTCACTGGTGAGCCGGATCGGTGCCCGTCGCGACGGCGGATACAGCAGCACGTCCCGGATACCGGGCCCGAGCAGATGGTCCGGCAGGTCGAAGTCGTCGAGGGTACGCCGTACGAAGATCCCCGTCGTACGGATGCCCGCTGACAGCGACCTGCGGCGGTCGACCACCATCACCTTCAGTTCCCGTCGCGCGAGTGAGCGGGCTGTGCGCAGCCCGGCCAGACCCGCGCCCACGACCAGTACATCGACGGCCTGCATACCTGCGACGGTAGGCGCGGCGGCTCACCCATACGCCCGTTTGCACGCTACCTGCCCTGTATCTCCACGTGGCCGCCACACTCAGGGGGTTCTGGACCATAGGAATACCGCCATCAGCAGAGCGGCCAGCCCACCGCAGATCATCACGGTGGAGACCGAGAAGGCGTCGACGACGCGGCCGCCGACGAACGCACCGAGGGCGAACGTCGCCTGGAAGGAGGAGGTGAAGACGACCGTGGCGGCTTCGGGCGCGCGCGGGGCGGCGGCGATGAACAATGCTTGCGAGCAGACGGGCACGCCTCCGTAGGCCAGGCCCCAGACCACGAGCAGCACCACGGCGCCCACGGTTGCGCCGCCGACCGAGGGCAGCAGCAGGGTGGTGGCCGCGATCAGACAGCCGCAGGTCACGAAGGCGGCTCGCGGACGTGTGGAGATGGCCTTGCCGGCCAGGAAATTACCGGCGATTCCGGCGATGCCGTACGCCAGCAGGACTGCGCTGACCACCACGGGAGACAGGCCGGTGACGTTCTGGAGGAACGGCGTGACGTAGGTGTAGGTGCCGAAGTGGGCCAAGACGATAAGGAAGGTGGCCAGCAGGGCGATGCCGGCGCCCCGGGCGCGGAGCAGGTCGAGCAGGACGCGCGGGCTGGTGACCTGGTGGGCGGGCAGCG
This sequence comes from Nonomuraea sp. CA-143628, assembly GCF_050942315.1. Lineage (NCBI taxonomy): Bacteria > Bacillati > Actinomycetota > Actinomycetes > Streptosporangiales > Streptosporangiaceae > Nonomuraea > Nonomuraea sp. CA-143628. The sequence continues at coordinate 1,612,892 of NZ_CP192072.1, read as the reverse complement.
GCGGCAGCAACATCACCAGGGCGGCCAGGACCAGGATGGCCAGCGCGGCCAGAGCCAGGAACGCGGTTCGCCAGCCGGCGAGGTCGCCGATGAAGGTTCCGGCCGGTACGCCGAGCACGGAGCCCAGCGGCACGGCGGAGAAGATCACCGCGGTGGCGGTGCCCACGGCGCGCGGCGGCACCAGACGGCCGGCCAGCCCGGCCCCGATCGACCAGAAGCCGCCGATGGTGAGGCCGACGAGCACCCTGGAGACCAGCATCACCCAGTAGGAGGTCGCCACGGCGGCCAGCACGTCGGCCACGGCGAGCACCGCCATGAAGACGCACAGCATCACCCGGCGGTCCAGACGCGCGGTGGTCAGCGTGACGGCGGGTGCGGCGACCGCGGCGACGATGCCGGGCAGGGCCATGGTCAGCCCCGTGGTGCCGTCGGAGATGCCGAAGTCGGCGCCGATGGCGGTCAGCAGGCCGATGGGCAGGATTTCGCTGGTGACGATGGCGAAGATGCCCAGCATGAGTGAGGTGACCGCGAGCCAGCTGATGAGGGGCGGGCGTGGCGGGGCCAGGGTGGTGGTTGACATGGTTCCCGTTCAGGCAGGTGTACGTGGACTGGGACACCCACCCAAGCAGTCATGAAGCCGCTGATACTGGCACGTTTCAGACTCGACCATCACCCTTGCGGCTTCGGCCTCAGGCGTGCGTGCTGTTCATGTCCCATGGCGCCTGCGGAAGGATCTCGCCGGTCTCCAGCAGCGACTTGAGGTTCGCCAGCACGGCCGGCCATCCCTGCGAGATGCCGGTGAGCGTCTCCTGGTCGGGGAGATTCTCGTGGGTCACGGTGAGGCGGACGATGTCCTGGTGGGGTTCGACGAGAAAGGTGACGATCGACGGCTCTCTCGGCGCTTCATCGTCGAAGGTGATGACCAGGCGCGTCGGGGGTTCGGCCTTGATCACTCGGCCGACGACATCGATGACGCCTGATCCGTCGGCGCGCCGGTGCTCCCAGGTCGAGCCCGGCCGCCAGTCCGAGACGTTGGCGTGTCCCCAGTATCGCGCTGTCAGGTCCGCGTCCGTCAGGGCTTGCCACACCTGCTCGGCGCTCGCGCGGATGTAGGTGACATAGACGTAGGTGGGCACTTCGGTCATGGCGTACTTGATGTCACCAATCGCTTTGTCGAACCCCGAGATCCAGCGCTCCTCGATCTCATGGATCGGTGTCGGGTTGAGGTAGTGCAGCCGTTCCCGTCCGCGTCGTACGACGGTGACGAGGTTGGCCCGCTCAAGGATGTCGAGATGCTGTGTCGCTGACTGGCGCGCCATGTTCAGGCGTTCGCACAGCTCGCGCAGTGTCTGGCCGTTGTGCTCGCGCAGACGGTCGAGCAGGAGTCGGCGGGTGGGGTCGGCCAGCGCTTTGAAGACCGAGTCCATCGCTCTCGCTTCGAGGCTCACGCCTCCATTATGCAGGTATTTGCCTGCATCACCTCGCTGCCGGAGCCCGCCCGCGTGCGTCCGCTCGGCCGTACCACCAGGTGAGGCCGGCCGCGGCCACGACGAGCACCGCCGCCAGCGGTGGGAGAAGCGCGGCGTCGGCGGCGTCGAGCGCGATCCCGCCGACCGCGCCGGACAACGAGACCGCCAGGTACAGCGCGGACTGATTCAGCGAGGCGACCATCGGCTGCGTGCCCGGCGGGGCGTACCCCATGATCAGGTGCTGCTGCGGCGTCGTGACCGTGAAGGAGAACACGCCGCAGGCCGCGACCGCCGGCAGCGCCATCGCGTACGAGAAGCGCAGCGCCGGCACCAAGAGGAAGACGGCGGCGAGGAGCAACGTGCCGGCGATCACGACGCGGCGGGGCCCGCGACGGTCGGTGAAGTGCCCGGCCACCAGGTTCCCCATCGTGCCGCCCACCCCGAACACCAGCAGCAACACGGCCAATCGGCCGCCCTGACCGCCGGTGGCCGGCTCGTACACGGCGCTGAGGTACGTGTAGGGGACGTAGATCCCGGTGAAGGCCACGACCGTGGTGACGAGCACGCCGAGCACCCGCCGGTCGGCGAGCGGGGCGAGCCGCTGCCGCAGGCCGCCGGCCGGGCCATGGCCGACGTCGGGCAGGCGACCGGCGATGATCAGGACCACGACCGCGGCCAACGCCGTGACCAGCCACATCGTGGCCCGCCAGCCGAGCGCCGCGCCCACCGCGGTGCCCAGCGGGGCGCCGAGTGCCAGCGATGACGTGAGTCCGAGCATGACGATCGCGATGGCCCGGCCGCGACGCTCCTCTCCGGCGAGCGCCGCCGCGGTCGCGCTGGCGGTCGCCGCGTAGAGCGACGCACCGCCCGCGGCGAACACCCGTGCCACCAGCACCAGGCCGTACGAGGGCGCCAACGCGGTGATCACGTTGCCCACGGCGAACAGCACCAGCCCGGCGGGCAGCACCACGCGCCGCGACCAGCCCGCGGTCAGCGTGGCCAGCACCGGGGCCAGCACGGCGTAGGCGATGGAGAAGACCGTGACGAGCTGGCCGGCCGCGGCCACGCCGACGTCCAGCGAACGGGCGATCTCGGGGAGGATGCCGGCGATGACGAAGGCGTCCGTGCCCACGGCGAAGGTCCCGAACGCCAGGATCGCCGCGTACCCTTGCCATCCCCCGGTGAGCCCTCTCATGCTTCCCCAGCCGGCTCGGTGCGCGCGGCGTTCCTGATTGACGCTAGGTCGTAGTCGATCCGCCGGCCGAGCGGGCAGGCGGAGGCCGTAATGACGATCATGAATCTCCATGACAGATCGTTCGGGGGGGAAATGTGCTGACATGCGACCAGAGCGAAGCTGGCCGGCAGAACCCGTCGGCGGGGCTCAGTCAACCCGGCGCCGACGTGAACCTGAAGGACCGATCGGATCACCATTGATACCCTGCGGATATGAATGATCTGGAGGTGCGCCAGCTCCGCTACTTCGTGGCGGTCGCGGAGGAGTTGCACTTCGGGCGGGCGGCCGAGCGGCTGGGCATGGCGCAGCCGCCGCTGTCCCGGGCGATCCAGACATTGGAGCGCCACCTGGGCGTGCGGCTCCTTGAGCGGACCACACGTCACGTCGCACTCACCACGTCGGGAGAGATCTTCTTGCGGGACGCGCGGACCGCCCTCGACGCGATCACCGCGGCCGGTCGGCGCGCCCGGCACGCGGGCCGCCCCGAGCCGCGGCTGCGACTCGCGCTCAAGGCCGACCATGACGCCGGGCTGCTGCCCCGGATCCTCTCCGCCTACCAGGGCGAGGACGCGGCGCTCGCGGTGGAGCTGGTGCTCGGCGGACGGGGAGAACAGGCCCCGGCGCTGCGCGACGGCCGGGCCGACGTCGCGCTGGTGACCGGCGCCTTCGACGACCGCGGCCTGGACCACCAGCCGCTGCTGACCGAGCCCCGCCTGGCCGCCCTGGCGGCGGCCGACCCGCTGGCCGCCCGGTCACACCTGCGGCTGGCCGACTTCGCCGGCCGCAGGCTCCCCGGCGGAGGCCCCGCCGACCAGGGCGAATTCCCGCCTCCGTACGCGTCTGCCGCCCGGCGCGACGGCGAGCTCCCGCACCACGGGCTCGTGACCGCGTCCCAGCACAGCGCCATGGACATGACACAGATCTTCAAGCTGGTCGAGCTGGGGAGCATCGTCTGGTTCCTCCCGGCCTCGATCGCACGGCGCTACCCGCGGCCCGAGATCGCCTACCGCGCCGTCGCCGACCTTGAGCCGATCACGCTGTCGGTCGCCTGGCCACAAGAGGCACGCTCGCCGGCCGTCGCCGCCTTCGTCCGTACGGCCATGGCGGTCGCGGAGACGGGGGTGCCTCAGCGGGTGGCCACCTGATCACGTCAGCCGTCCGGCACTGTCGAGACGCGTCAGCGCATGCGGGTGGACTGTTCGAAGCCACTCAGTATCGCGGTGAGCCCCGTCTCGAAGTGGTCGTCGAGGGTGGTGGCGTCGGCGGCCTCGGCGAGCAGGTTGTAGCCGGGGCTGCCGGGCTGAGGTTTGCGACTGCGCTGGTCGGCGCCGAGCTTGGTCACGGCGATGGCGAGGGTGTGGCCGATGGTGAACTCTCGCAGGCAGCGGATGATGCGCAAGCCCTGTGCCGGAGGGATGCCGGCGTCGCTGAGCTTGGTGAGCATCTTCACGCCGGTGTCGATGGAGGCTGGTGAACGTACCGGGCGGGTGGCGAACAGTGGCACGGCGTGGGGGTGGCGCAGGAGTGTGTCACGCAGGCGCAGGCAGTAGTTCTGGGCCAGCTCCCGCCAGGGGCCGTCCCAGGGCAGAGTGTCGACGCCGACCTCGGTGAACAGCGTCTCGGCAACGCCGTCGAAGAGGTCCTCCTGGTCGTCGTAGTGACGGTAGACGGCCATCGGGTCGAAGCCGACGGCGGTGCCGAGCTTGCGCATGGAGAATTTCCGCAGGCCATGGGCGTCGATCAGGGCGAGCGCCGCGGCGGCGAGGTATTCGCGGGTGAGGGTGGGCCGGGTGGGCGGCTCTGGCAACCTGACCGGTGGGCTGGGGTCGGCCGTCATGGCTGGAAGCCCTCCAGGATCTTCGTGAGCGTCGTGGTGAACTCGTCCGGGTGCTGCATGAACGGGACGTGGCCGCCGGGGAACTCCTGGCAGGGTACGCCAAGGCGCCCAGACAGCAGGTGTGCGGGCGCGTGGTACGGCTTGCCGACACTGTCGCGGCCAGTGGCCGGGCACCAGGGCGCCGTGGTGGCGGCCAGCGCGGTCAGGTCCGGCTGGTAGTCGAAGCAGAACGCGGGCAGTTCGCGGCGCAGGGTCAGCTCGGCGTTGCGGAGCTGGCGGGTCATCACGTCCGGCGTACGTCGGGTGATCTTTCGTACCAGACCGTCGGCGGCAAGCATGAGGTGAGTGGCGGCGGCGATCGTGGCTTGGCCGGATGGCGACAGGAACACGCGCGGCGGGTCCGGCAGCGTCATCGCGCCGAAGGCCGCGTATGCACGCATCAGATGGCCATCTCGGGCGAGGCTGCCGATGTGTTCGATCTCGCGCCGTTCGGGGCTGTCGGGAGCGAGAAGTTGTACCAGCGGCGGCTCGTGCACCACCGCGCCCAGGAGGCGATCCGGGTGCCCGATCACCATCTCCAGGGCGATGATCGCGCCCGCGCTGTTGCCGAAGACAAAGGCGCGCTCCAGGCCGTAGTGGTCGAGGACTGCGACCGCGTCGTCAGCCTGCCGGGCAACCGTGATCGAGGCGCCGGGATCGGTGAACGGGCTGCGCGAGTTGCCGCGCCGGTCGTAGGCGATCACGGTGAAGCTCCGGGCCAGGAGCGGGATCACGTCCGCGTACATGCCGGCGTCGCCGCCGCCTCCGGAGATCAGGAGGAGTGGGGGTCCGTCGCCGGTCCGCTCGACGTGCAACCGCGCTCCGGGCGCTTCCACCATGCCGCTCGCCGTGTTCGTGCTGTCTACGCTGTAGTCCATGTCTACAGTGTAGATGCATGACAGCAGCTTCGGTCCAGCCGCCTCACAGGAGAGTGGATGACCTGGTGAAACAGGCGAACCTGAAGATCGCTGTGACGGGTTTGGTATTCGGTGATCCCGGAAATGAAAGCCGTGCTTTCCCGAGCCGCCGGCATGCTCGGCCTCCAGAACGAGCCCCGATATCGGGAAGCTCCATGCCCTCCCACTCGCCCCAGGAGGAATGCCACGATGACGCACTGGTTCCGCAGCCACTGGGCCGACGAGGACACCTGGTTCTACATCGAGGCCGACGACGAAGGCTGGGTGACCCGGCAGATCGAATTCCGCGGCCCCGACGAACAGCCTTTCGCCGCCGCCTCCCTGGCCGAATGGCAGACGGCTTTCGAGAGCGGAGAAGTCGCACGATACGGAGCCGTCTATGACCGCATAGCCGAGCAACCCGTCCATGAGTGGGAAGGGCATGACCCCGAGCCGCTGACTCTCGACGCTTTCGACCAAGCGTGGGCAAGGGCCCACGACAGCCTCAGTGGTCCGGACTACGGAACCGGGTCACTTCGGGTTCGTGATTTCGGGACCTGAGAAGAACCTCGGCGGGCCGCGAGAGTGCCGCCTCGGAGTCTGTGCGGGTTTTGTGGATATTCCGCGCAATTGCGGTTACGGCGCCGCGGCGCTGCCATGATCTCGGTGGCCCCCACCGATGGGATTGACGATGTCTCGCTCACTCGCGCTGCTGGCCGCCTCGCTCTGCGTGGGCGGTCTCGCGGCTCTGGTGTACTTCCACGACTCTGACCTCGTGCTCTTAAGGGAACATCTGAACCATCCATTCGCGCTCGGCGTGCTGGCCTGCCTCCTGATGGCGTTGGCCACCGTCGGGCTGCGGTGGATGTGGCTACGCGTCGTGATCGTCATCCTTGCCGGGCTCGGTGCGAGTGTCGCGCTGTTCGGAGGGTTGCTCACCATCGGGTTCTCCTCTACCGAGGAGGTCGGCTTCATCGACGGGCCGCCCCCGTACAGGATCCGGCTCCAGCAGTCGATGGCGGGTCTCGGGCCGGACATGGTGATGTCGCTCAGCGTCCGCAATGACGGCGGGTTGCTCAGCAGGGAGTGGCATCTCGGCTGCTTCAACGACGACGTCCCCGACGACACCTTCGACTCGGTCAAATGGACGGGGCCGAGTTCGGTTGAGATCCGGGTGGCCGACGGGCGGACGTTCCCCGTGGCCTTGGATCCCGACTCGGGCCGGCCCCAGACCACCGCCACTCTCAATTGTTAACGGCGGCCCCACAAGCCACAGGCAGCACAGCTCTCCGATTCCGGCATGCCCATCGAGGTCATCTCATGAATCGCGGGTTCGGTTTGACAGTTGATCTCGTATGCACGAGATTGATCGTCCCTCCGACCAATTTCCAGGGGATCGTGATGAAGCGGACCGTCGTGGGGGCAATCCTGATCGCGGGACTGGCACAGCTCGTCGCCACCCCCGCGCAGGCAGCGCCCAGGGTCGACCCGGTAAAGGCGCTCCAAGCCGCGTTGACCCGCGGCAAGGGCGTCAACATCGTGTCCACCACAAAGGTTGATCAGGGTCGCGGCTTTTACTACACCCAGGACGTGGACGGCACGGTCGGGTTCGGACCGCGAGGCGAGACGGCCGCTGATACGTCCCAGCGCCTGCGGTTCAGCAAGACGATGATGAGCGGCCTGAAGAAACTCGGCATGGCGGAGGACGCCGCCCTGGAAGAGATGCCTCTGAGGGTGATCTCGTCAGGCTACGACGACTACGTCTCAGGGCCCCAGTTCGCCGACGCGCTGCCACAGGGCACGAACTGGGTGCGCTACTCCGCCACCGATCTGCCTGTCAGCAACCCGCCGCTGGAGGTCTTGGAGCCCGCCACGCTCAAGGCGCTGCTGGCCCACCGCACGTCCTGGCGGGACGGGTTGGTGAAGGGCACGATCAAGGCCGACAAGCTGGTTAAGGTATCCAGTTCCTTCGCCTCTCGCTTCCGTGGCTACTCCATCAGCAGGCCCGTCAGCACCATCTCCTACACCCTCCGGCTGAGTGCGGCCGGACTGGTGGAGCGGGTTACGGCCAGGGGCGTCCTGCACCACTGGAAGGGTTCCGTGCTCCGCGTCGAGTCGGACACCCGCTACTCCGGTTGGGGACGGGAGGTCACCGTTCTGCTGCCGCTGAGAGGCGAGGTGCTCGACCAGGAGCAACTCGAGGGCAAGGTGCCCTACGGGGTGCCTGGCGCCTGGAATTAGCCCCGCATCCTGCTGTCAGGGGCGCAGCCGGTGGAACAGCTCCACCCGGGCGCGGTGGTATTCGATGTCCTCCTCGTCATGCGTCACCCCCTTGTGGAAGTAGGCGTACTCCCTGCGGAGCTTGTGCCTGACGAGCTGAGCAAGTGACTCCTCGTCCAGGCGGGCTGCCGTGCCGCCCGCCTCGTGGTACGCGGCCACGAACTCCTCGCTCGGCCCGGCCAGGTCGTCGCCCCATTCCAGGGCGGCGGCGGCCAGCTCCAGCTCAGGGGCGCCGACGAAGGTCTCGTCCCAATCGAGAACCGCCACTATCCGGCCGTCCCTGGCCAGGGTGTTGCCGGTGTAGTAGTCGCCGTGCAGGGGGTGGCGCACGGGGTGCTCGGCGTGGAAGGCGGCCAGCCAGCGGTCCAGGTCGGGGTCGGCCAGCTCAGCGGCGTCCTGGGGCGCATCGCCGTACAGGCCGGACTCCTGGAAGGCGGGCACCGGGCGCGGACCGGGGCGGAAGCCGGCCAGGGATCTGTGCAGCCTGGCCAGCAGACGGGCACCGGCCGCGCGTTGGGCCGGGATGTCGGAGTCCGGCCAGGCACCCTCGACGTACGGCCAGCAGGAGATCGGGCGGCCGTCCACGACGATGACCGTCGCCCCTTCGGCGGTCGGCAGCGGGGCGACCGCCTCAGGGAGGGCGGCGGCGGCGTGCCGGGCGATCGAGTGGCACCACTCCGACTCGGCGGCGGCGCGCCACGCCGGGCCGACGCGGATGACGTGCCCGTCGAGGCGGTAGGCGGCGGATTCCTCCCCGCCGTGCAACCGCTCACCCTCCCCCTCTTCCGTGACGCCCCAGGTCAGGGCCACGGCTTCGCGGATCTCACGCGTAAGGGGCGTCTTGACGTAGATCATCCGTACTTCCGTTCGGCTTGCGGGCAGGGGCGTGGCGCGACATCACCGGTGCAGCAGAGTCATGCCAAGGACGACCTGGGCCGGTTCCAGCGTGGTCTTGCCGTCCTCGATGTCCCACAAGGCGTTCTGCAGGATGCGGCCAAGTGTCCACCCGGTCGCCCGCTGCCGGTCCAGGCCGAGCGCCTCGGTCAGGAGGTCGAAGCGGCGCAGGACCGTACGGGTCACGTCGCCGGTCGCCACGACCGCCTCCTCCCATCGGCTGTCCAGCGCCGGCCACAGGTCGAACCCGGGGTCGCCGGCCAGCGGTTCGGGGTCGATGGCCAGCCATGGTTCCCGTTGCCCGGCGAGGACATTGCCGTAGTGCAGGTCCCAGTGCAGCAGGCGGTCTCCGGATTCGCCGATCAATTCGGCCACGGCGGACGCGCAGGTGCGTACCAGCTGCCGCTCGGCCGGGTCGCGCAACGCCGACACAGCGCGTGGAACCTGGTCCAGCATGGCGGCGGCGATGTCGGACAGATGCCGCAGACCGGGCGGGGCGGGCACCGCGACCAGGCGCGCCATCAGCTCGGCGAGGATCCGCATGGCGGCATCGTCGTCAACCACCGATGACAGCGGCCGGGCCGCGTCCAGCCGCTCCAACAACATGGTGCCGGTGTCGAGGTCGTGGTCGAGCAGGTGCACGATGCCGTTGCCGTTCCATACCCGCAGGCCGAGGGCGGCGCCGGCGTTGTCCTCGCTCGCTTGCTGCAATTTCAGCACCGCGGGAGCGCCGTCCGCGCGGATCACCGGCAGCACGAGCGAGGCCATGCCGTGTGCTGCGGGGCCGTCCTGCCGCAGCGTCCAGCGGTCGAGGAAGTCCGCGGCCAGCCGGGGCAACTCGGCGATCCAGGCACGGGCGGTCGGGTTGTTGTTGCCGTACGACGCGGCGAACGCGGCAGGGATGAACGTGTTCATGGCAGGTTGTCTCCTTCGTGGATTGTTCGGGATACGAAGGAGGCCATGGGGGTGCCCGACTTCCGGGCAAGCGTCAAAACATATCTCCACCCTAGCCAAACACGATCATGTTTGGAGTCGGTGGATCTCGGCGGCGGTGCTGCGCTCGGCCGTTTTCATGAAGCGGACGATGGTGCCGAGCTCCGCGTCGTCGAAGTCGCCGAGGTCGTCTCGTGTACGGGCGATCAGTCCTGAGTAGGCGGCGCTGACCCGGTCGAGGCCTTCCTGGGTGGGTTCGATGAGCACCCGCCTGCGGTCGTGGGGGTCGGCCACCCGTCGGACGCAGCCTGCGGCGACGAGCCGGTCGATCATGCGCGAGGCCGATCCGGTGGTGAGGTTCACGTGCTTGGCCAGGACGCCGGGTGTTGTCGGACCGTGACGGCCCAGCACGAACAGGCATTGCACGTCGGTGTCGGTGACGCCCAGCCGCTCGGCGACAAGACTGTTGAGCTGGACGACCAAGATCGCCCAGCTGGGCACCACGTCCGTGGTGACCTCGGCAAGTAGCGCCTCCCTGCCCGCCGCCGGCTCCGCCATCGCGACACCCATCCCTTCCATTTCGCTGCGTCGCGCAGCGAAGTTCGTGGTAGATTCACTGCGCGGCGCAGTTACTGTGCTACGCAGTCATTCTATCTCATAGATCGACCCTGGTCAGGCGTACGGCCGCCGTCGTTCTGGCCGCGATCGGCTAGGACGCCTGCCTCACCATCCGATTCGGACCACCCCATGGAGACTCGATGACCGACGCGCCCCGTGCCACCGTCGACCCGTTCGCCGTCACCGTCCGCGGGATCGGCGAACCCCATCCCGTCCGCGCCGCCCTGCGCGCCACCGGTCCCATCGTCCAGGCCGACGCCCCAGCCGGCGGCCCGGTATGGATCATCACCGACGACACTCTCGCCCGGGAAGCCCTGGTACACCCCCACATCGTGAAAGACCCCGCATACGCACCGGCGCACTGGGACCCGCGTACCGCGGGTCTGGAACCGACTGCCGCCGCGCAGCCGTCACTGACCACCTTCGACGGCCCGGCGCACACGCGGCTGCGCCGAGCGCACGCCCCGCTCTTCACCGCCCGGCGGATGCGGGACTATGCCGAACGGATCACCGGGTTCGCCCGCGATCAGCTCACCGAGCTCGCCGCGACCGGTGAAACGGTCGACTTGATGGCCGACTTCACCACTCGGTTCCCTCTCACCGTGGTCTGCGACGTGCTCGGCGTGCCACTCGACCGGATCGACCAGGCCATCACGGCCTGCCGGGGCATGCACAGCGCCGATCCCCAGGAGGTGGAGGCGGCGATGGCCGCCTTCGGGCAGCTGGCCGCCGCCGCGCTCAGCGACGCCCGGCCTGGCCTGGCCACCGAGCTACGCGAACGGGTCCCCGACGAGCTCACCGAGGAACAACTGCACTACCTGATCTTCACACTGATCTACGCCGGGCAGCTGACCACCGACCCCTCACTGGGATTCCTGCTCGCCCACGTCTTCGACTCCGACGGCGCTTCAGCGCGGGAGACCACCATCGAGGAGTTCGTCAAGGAGACGCTGCGCCTGCACGCGCCCGCACCCTTCAGCCTCTGGCGGTTCACCTCCGCCGACATCGATCTCGCCGGGGTACGGCTCCCGGCCCACTCCCCCGTGCTCATCGACATCCAGGGCATCAACACCGATCCCGGCCGGTCGATCGGGCCGGACCTCACCTTCGGCGCCGGTCCTCACTACTGCACCGGTGCGCAACTGGCTCAACTCGAGCTGAGCGCGGTCGTAGCGGTCCTACGGGCCGACTTCCCCGACGCACGCCTCGCGGTGCCGATCTCCGAACTCCAGCAGGTCGACCTCGGCGGCATACAGGGAAGCCGGCTGACCGCTCTCCCGGTGAACCTGCGGTGAAATAGACAGCCGTATTTTGTGCCGGCGTCTCTCGATCATCGTCAGCGGACTGTCGCCGTACTGTCAGCGCTCCCGCCGAGGCTTACCCCCGTCAACAACACGCACTCACGCGACGGGACACCATATGCACACCAAGACCTGGGGCGGCGCACTCGTTCTCGGCCTCGCGCTCACCACCGCCATCGGCCCCGCCGCGACCGCCGACACCCCGGGCGCCGTCGTGACCGCGCTCAACGCGGTGGCCAAGCCTCTCGTCACCACCTCACCCTTGGGTGGCCTGCGCGACCTGGACGCGTTCGGCGCGATGGTGGCGGGTGCGAAGGTGGTCGGTGTCGGGGAGGCCACGCACAGCACCGCCGAGTTCTACACCCTCAACCACCGGCTGTTCCGCTACCTGGTGACGGAGAAGGGGTTCACCACCTTCGCCCGGGAGCTGAGCTGGAGCACTGGCGTACGGCTGAACGACTACGTGTTGCACGGCAAGGGCGACCCACGGCAGATCCTGCACGACGAGGTCACCGGCCCTTACGCCCTGTTCAACAACCGCGAGTTCCTCGGCCTGATCACCTGGATGCGCTCCTACAACACCACCCACAAGGCGAAGGTCCAGTTCATGGGCGCCGACCTGCTCTATCCCGGCGACGTCCTGTTCGACAAGGTCCTCGGTTACGTCGCCAAGCACCACCCCGACCTGACACCCGAGTTCACCAAGCTGTACGACGGGCTACGGCCCACCACCCCGAACGCCGGGCAGTACATGGGCATCGCCCTGTCCCAGCCACTGGAGACCCGCAAGGACAACGCCCGCCGCGCCACCGAGGCCCTCGAACTCCTCCAGCGGCAGAAGCCCGGCGGCGACGACTACCAATGGGCGGTACAGCACGCCCGCGCCCTGTCGCAGACCTTCACCGACTTCGCCTTCGACCAGGCCGCTGCCGAGGGACGCCGGCAAGCGCAGGAGTACCGGGACACCGCGCTGGCCGACAACGTCGTCTGGTGGAACAAGACGACCGGCCACAAGATCCAGATGTCCGGGCTGAACGCGCACATCAGCTACACCCCGATCGACACCATGTTCGTCCCCGCCCCGATGGGCGGCGTCCTGCGCGAACGCCTCGGCAACCGCTTCGTCACCGTCGGCACCAGCTTCGACCAGGGCGGCTACAACTTCACCCTCGACAAGGGTGAGTGCCCGGCCGGCTCCACCCCAGCCGAGCGGCCCCTGACCTGCAAGGGCTCGGTCGCGGCGGCCGACAGCGACTACAACGAGTACGTCCTGGACCAGGTCCGCTACCGCGACTTCATCATCGACACCCGCGCCACCCCGCAGGCGGCCAGAACCTGGCTCGCCGAACCCCGCCCCACCCGCCTGATCGGTGGCGGCTTCTGGTCACCCGACCAGGCCACCAAGGCCGCCCTCGGCCAGTCCTTCGACATCCTGATCCACCTGCACAAGGTCAAGGCCGCCACACTGCTGCCGTGACGTCTCCGGGGAGACAGGCGAGACACACCCGCTCGTCTCCCCAGCCCGGCATCAGCCAGGCGCGGTGAATTCAGGGGACTGTCAGCTTGTTCTCTGGACGCCGAACCGTTGTGCTGGCAAGTGCCCTGGCGGTCGGTGCCGGGCGGGCATCGAACCCCCGACTTGTTCGAGGGCGCATACGCGGCGGCGTCCGAGCTCGCGGTGACAGGCTTTCCCGGGGTGCTCGCACCGGTCCGATCCACGAACGGGAGCTTCACGATCCCCCTGGCCGAGAGGATTCTCAGCGTCACTCCCTGGACGACGGGGCGCACGCCCGACGAGGCGGAGGGACTTCGCAGGTCACGGGCGGCGGATGCGGTAGCGCAGGTGCATGACGTGCTGTGTGAGTTCCCCGACCTGCGGAGTGGTCAACCGGCGGATGGGGTCGAGTTCGATGTGCTCGGCCGACAGGTCGTCGAACAGCCGGCGCCCCCGCCCGAGCAGGACCGGTACGACGTGTAGTTCGAGCTCGTCGAGCTGCCCTGCCCGCAGCAGCGCCTGCGCCGCCCCGGCACCGTGCACCATCACGTCGCCGTCCCCGGCCGCCGCGCGAGCCTGTGCGGCGCACTCGCGGACGTCGGTAACGTAGCGGACGCTGCCCGGCGGCGGGTCGTCCGGCACCTCGTGGGTCAGGACGAAGACGGGGACGCCGTCGTGATGGTCGCCCTGCCAGCGGTCGGCGTGCTCGTAGGTGCGGCGGCCGGAGATGACGGCGCGGGTGGCCAGCACCTCGGTGTACACCTGTCCGCTGGGTCCCGGGTCGTTGCGCCGGTCGAGCCAGTTGAAAAGCCGGAACCCGCCGATTCCCATCGGGGTGTCCGGGCCGTCCTGCGGCCCGGTGACGTAACCGTCCAGGGACATGGTCATGTACAGCCGGATGAGCGCCATCACCTCAGCCCGCCGTTCTTACGCGGTAGCGCAGGTGCGCCACACCCGGCCCGTCCACGGCACGGAGCAGTTCGAGCTCGATGTGGTCGGGCGGCATGTCCTCGAAGAGCGGTTCACCCTGCCCGATCAGGACCGGGATCAGGTGAATCTGCAGCTCGTCGAGGACGCCTGCGGCAAGTGCCAGCCGAGCGGTGCGGGCTCCGTGGACCAGTACGTCCTTGTCGCCGGCCGCCTCCTTGGCCATGTTCATCGCGGTCGTGACGTCGCTTACATAGGTGACCCCGGGCCATTGCAGCTCGGGATGGGGCAGATGGCGGCTCAGGACGAAGATCGGCACGCCATCGTGGTGGTCGCCGCCCCAGCCTTCGGCGAGCTCGAACGTCCGCCGGCCGACGACGACCGCCCCAGTGGCCATGGCCTCGTCCGTGACCTCACGGTTCGCGCCCGCCAGGTGGTCGAGGTCTCTCCTTCGATCGGCGTCGGCATCCGGCAGAAACCACTCATGCAGCCGATGCCCTTTGTCACCGAGCCCATTGCCCGGCGCCACGTTCGGCCCGGCGATGAACCCGTCCACCGACATCGACATGTACAGCACGGTCTTACTCACGTTTCCGATCCTTTCAGTACGTCCAACGGCGTGCCACGCGAGTCATCGCGGGTCCGATTCGGTGGTCGTGAACTCGATCTCGATGGCGATCTCAATGGTGTCGGCGACCACGACGTTGCCGGCACCGAAGCCGAGCTGGATGTCGACGCCGAAAGCGGCGCGACTGATGGTGGTGGTCGCCGAGAACCCGGTCCGCAGCGCGCCGGACGGATCGTCGACGACGCCGAGGAACTCGGCCTCCATCTCGACGGTCCTGGTGACACCGTGCAGGGTCAACTCGCCCACCAGGATGAAGGTCTCGCCGTCGAAACCGCGGACCTCGGTCGAGGTGAACTCGATCTGCGGGTACTTCTCCACGTCCAGGAAATCGGCCGACCGGATGTGCTGGTCGCGCTGTTCGTTGCCGGTGTGCACCGAGGCGGGGTCGATGAGGGCGGTCACCCGGCCACCGCCTTCACCGACGCTCAGCGCCGCCGAGGCGAGCGCGAACGTTCCCCTGACCTTGCCGACGCCCATGTGGCGGACCTTGAACGAGATGTCGGAATGAACGGGATCGCCGACCCAGGTGCCGGCGGCGAGGGTGGCATCGACGGTGATCATGGCGTACGGGGCTCCCTCTGTGCGGCCCGCCCTGCCCGGGCGGCTACTGATCTGTGCGACCAGCATGCGAGATCGTGGAGCAGGGTTGTATCCCAGATTTCTGGGATTAGGCCGTCGATCGCCATAGGCTCCCGATCGTGGTCAACGCATCGGCGGCGCATGCGCGCGTCCGCGACGAAATCGTCAGGCTGGTTCACCGGGGGTTGCCTGTGCCGGACTTCGCGCGTGCCGTCGGTGACGCCCTGGGCCGGGCGGTGCCCGCCGAAGGCACCTGCCTGATGACGACCGACCCGGCGACCATGCTCCCGACCGCCGAGTTCGTGGAGAACGGCTTGCCCGCGGCAGAGCTGCTCCGGCTCGTGGAGATCGAGGTGCGTGAACCGGACTTCAACACGTGGGTACAGCTCGCCCATGCTGGCCGCCCGGCCGGCACCCTGAGCGAAGCCACCGCCGGTGACCTCGACCGTAGTCCGCGCCAGCGGGAGATCCGTCGCCCCGGGGGATTCTCCGATGAGTTGCGGGTGATGCTCGCCGGCAGCACGGGGACATGGGGGCAGCTGACCGTGTTCCGGGAGGCGAAGCGCCCGTACTTCTCCCTGGCCGAGGTGGAGTTCGTATCGTCGATCGCCCCCCTGATCACTGATGGACTACGGCGCGGTCTGTTGCTCGGTGGCGCACAGGCCAGTGACGACGACGTCGGTCTGCTGATCCTCGACGCCGATGACGGCGTACACATGTCCAACAAGGCAGCGGATCGTTGGCTGGACGAGCTGGGCACCAGCGACAGAGCGGGCGCTCGGCTGCCGCTGGTGATCTCCGCTGTCGCCCGCCAGGCCCGTTCCCTCTGCGGCCCGGCGACGAGTGCGGCACCTGCGCCGACCGACCTCCGGCCGGCCAGGGCCCGAGCGCGCACCCGGGCCGGTCAGTGGCTGATCGTCCGCGGCTCGCTGCTGAATGAGGGTCCGGAACCGCAGGTCGCGGTGATGCTGGAAGTCGCTCGCCCCGCCGAGATGGCGCCCCTGATGGTCGATGCCTACGGCTTCACCGACAGCGAGCGCCGGGTCACCGAGTTGGTGGCCAAGGGCTTGTCCACCAAGCAGATCGCCGGTCGGCTGCATGTGTCGTCGTACACCGTGCAGGACCACCTGAAGTCGATCTTCGCCAAGTCGGGCACCGGTTCACGCGGCGACCTGATCGCCCGGCTGTTCCTCGATCACTATGCCGCCTCCTTGACGTCGGGAGTCGCGTCGCCGACCGCATCCGATCGGAGAACCCTGACGTAGGTTTGATCGTTCCGCGGACAGCGTGATTTGCGCGGTAGGAAAGCATCGTGAGTGCATTCCGCTGTCCGGCACCGCTACCGTCCAGCACATGGCCACGTCCAGCCCCTACGTGCGCAGGGCACGCGACTCACCTGACGGACGACCCCCTACGGCCAGCACGTCTGCCAACAGCTCCGAAAGTCCCACAGGCCGCAGAGTCTCTGTGGTCGCGGCAAGCTCGGCCAAGGACCACCATCGGTGGCCAATGATGCCCTGCTCTTCCCCTGGCTCCAGGTAGGCGCGGGTGACGGTCTGCGCGCCACGCGCCCGCGCCAGAAAGTACCGCTCGTGCATGTGCACGGGTTCGCCGCCCCACCGGACGTCCGCATCCAGAGTCCACAGGCACGGCCCCCACTCGACCTCCGTCAGTCCGGTCTCCTCCAGCAGCTCCCTACGGGCGGCCTGAAGGAAGTCTTCGTCCTCCGTCAATCCTCCGCCTGGGGGCACCCAGAAGAACTCCTGGACCGGAGATCCAGGGACGACGATGACGCCGTCGTACCTGTGCCGGAGCATCAGAATCCGATCGTCCTGATCCAGCAGCACAATCCGGGCACCTTGTCGGGTCCGCATCACTCGCTCCCATCCGGCGCAGCCACCCGGCAACGCTCCCATAACTAGGAAGCGGCTGGGCGGCGTACCTGTTGCTCCGCGGCGTCGAGTGCGGGCGTGAGTGGTGCGAGCGTGGTGCGCAGCAGGTCCGATAGCGAGCCGGACGGCACGACGAGTCCGCCGGCCGTGACGGACGCGGCAGTGGTGTGCAGCCACCGTTCGATCGCGACGCGGACCGCGGCGGCCACGCTGGCCGCGAGCACACGGGCGGTGTGCGGGTCGATATCGGCGAGCCGTCTGGTGATCGCGTCGGTGAGGGGGTGTTCGATCGCGCTGGTGGTGTCGAAGAACGCCTCGCGCAGCGCGGGACGGGTGGTGATCATCAGCAGCGCCTCGCGGCTGGGCACGCCCGGATCCGTGTACTGATCCACGATCGCCTCGATGATCGCGGCGGCGAGGCCGACATCGGCGGGCCGGTCAGCCACTGCCGCCGCGACCCGTGCTTCCCGTTCGCTGTTGATGGCGGCGACGATCGCCTGTTCGCGGCTGGAGAAGTAGTTGTTGTAGGTCCGGACCGAGACGCCGACGGCCTCGGCGATGTCGTCGACACGCACGTTGTCCGGTCCACGCTCGAGGGCCAGCCGCAATGCCGCCGCGCCCAACGCCTCCCGGGTGGCCTGCTTCTTCTGCTCACGCAACCCGGTTCGTCTTGTCGTCACCATCCCAGCCTCTCAGTTTGAGTGCGTGCGCGCAAATTTGCGTGCACGCACTTTTTCTGCCTAGCCTTGGCGCCCCATACCCATGCGAGTCCCAGGCGAGTGAAGGAGCAACATGATCACAGATGTCGTCATCGCCGGCGGCGGCCCGAACGGGCTGATGCTGGCCTGCGAACTACGCCTCGCAGGAGTCCGGCCGCTCGTGCTGGAGCGGCTACCCGAGCCCAGCCAGGAGCCGAAAGCGAACGGATTGCTGGGCCAGGTCGTGAAGATGCTCGACCACCGCGGGCTGCACGAACGTCTGAGCGGCAGCCCGGAACCGCCGCGGCCGAACTCCGCGTACTTCATGTTCGGCGCGATGGGCCTTGACCTGAGCCTGCTGGCGGACAGCCCCGTCTACGCCCTGCCGGTGCCGCAGCGACGCATCGTGCGGGTCCTGGAGGATCGAGCGATCGAGCTGGGGGTGGAGATCCGGCGGGGACACGAGTTCGTGGGCCTGTCACAGGACGACGACGCCGTCACCATCGACGTCACGGGCCCGGACGGGGAGTACCACCTACAGGCCCGATACCTGATCGGTGCCGACGGAGCCCACAGCGCCACGCGCAAGCTCTCCGGCATCAGATTCCCTGGCGTCACCTACGACCGGATGACCGTCCGCTCGGCGCACGCGACCGTGCCCGCGGACTGGGTCGACCCCGCCAACGGCGCGCTGAACGTGCCCGGCTACGGCACCGTCATGCCGTTCCTGCCCCACCGCACCGAGCAGGGAGGGTTCTCGTACGCGCCGATGCCCGGCCACCCACCGCTGGTCACCACCACCGAGTGGGACCAGCCCGCGACTGACGCCCCGATGAGCCTGGAGGAGTTGCGGGCGAGCACTCACCGCGTGCTCGGCGTCGACGTACCGCTCGGACCGCCCAACGGCGAAGGGCCGCACGCCTTGCGGCGGCTCAGCGGCGGCAACACCCGGGTCGCCGAACGGTTCGCGCACGGCCGGGTGTTCCTGATCGGTGACGCCGCCCACGTGTACGCCGCCACCGGGGGCGGCCCCGGGCTCAACCTCGGCCTCCAGGACGCGATCAATCTCGGCTGGAAACTCGCCGCCGAGATCCGAGGAAGCGCTCCGCCCGGACTGCTGAGCACGTACGAGACGGAGCGGCGATCGGCCGCGCACCGCATGGTGTTGAACGCCCAGGCACAGTCGGCGCTGATCGCCCCCGGCAGCGACGTCACCGGACTGCGCGAAGTGTTCAGCGAGCTGCTCCGCGACCCGAACACCGTACGGCGCCTGGCCGAACTCACCGCGGGCGCCGACGTCCGCTACGACATGAGCGAAGACGTGGGCGAAGACGTGGGCGAAGACAAAAGCGAAAACGTGGGCGGACCTAAGCCGCACCCGCTGATCGGCCGCTTCGCCCCGGATCTGGAGCTGCACACCCCGACCGGTCCGATCCGGCTGGCCGAGTTGACCAGAACCGCACGCCCCCTGCTGCTCGACCTGACCGAAGGAGCATCGCTGGCGCGGACACCCGCCCTACGACACGACCAGGTCGACATCGTCACCGCACACCCCCAGCCTCACGGGCTCACCGCGCTGCTCCTTCGCCCGGACTGCTACGTGGCCTGGGCGTCCGCATCGCCCCAACCAGATTCCGCGGAGATGGAAACGCTCCGGGCGGCCTTGCGGCGGTGGTTCGGCCCCATGGAACCCGCCCGCATCTGACGGACATCCCAGGGCCACGCGGCAAGCGTCCCAGCGCGGCTCAGAATTTCCGCCGCACAAGCGTGCGTCCCGGGGAAGCGGCCAAGACCGGTTGCGGCCCGACCGACCGGTAGGTAGTGGCGCCGGCGCGTACGCGCGGCCCAGGCGTTCGCCGCGGCCACCGATCCCATCAGCCAACTCGCGGACGTGCCGGCGGACGACCTACGTGCGGAATCCTTCGCGGCGCGAGCGCGATCCTCGATCCCGCACCGATCGCCGAGCCTTAGCCGGCGAGACGGTCGTCGGCTGTGCGGCGATTGCCGGCGGAGGCCATGCCGAGCCAGGTGTGCGGATTGCGTTCCCAGCACCAGCCGAGTTCGGGGGCGTTCTGACTGATCCACAGCGGCGTCCCAGGGTATGGCCCCGCAGAACTCCTCGCCGCGTTCGATGTCCACCAGGCTGGCGGTCGAGTTCCGCGGCTGCGTCGATCGTTGTCACCGGTCATCGGGTCTGGCGTCAAGAAAAAGCTCCTTCCTGAGGTGTCGATCATGGTGGAGGGCGGAGGCGATCGGTGCCGCCGCAGGGCCTTAGAGGGCGGTTTCTCCTGTTCAAGGGCGTTTCGCGGTGACGATCAGCAGGTGGAGGCGGAGTCAGGGGTGTTCGGGGGCGGCCCATTCGACGAACTGGACGATCACGCCGTTGGGGTCGGTGACCTGGAACAGGGCTTCGCCCCAGGGCTCCTGACGCAGCGGCATGGTGATCCGCGCCCCGGCGTCGCGCAGCCGCTTTTCCTGCTCGGCCAGGCCGCCGGCGAGGGTGAAGGCGATGATCAGACCGCTGGCACGCTGGTCGCGCTGCTCGGGCGGCAGCACCTCGAGGCCGCGGGCGAGCAGGACGATGTCGACCGCGTCGTCGCGCGAAAGGGAGGCGAAGCCGTCGGCGGCCTGCTGGACGGTGTAGCCCAGGTAGGTGGTGAAGAACGCCTGGGAGGCGGCGACGTCGTCGACGGTCAGCGAGACGGTGGAAGCCATGAACTGCACGGGATCTCCTCCGGTGGAGTGTTCTATCGTCATAAACTTATGACGGAGGTAAAGTTAGTCCGAGGCGCCTGAGGGTGTCAACATAAAGATGCTACGAGGGTAAGATTGCGTCATGGATACCCAGACTCCCGCCCCGGCCGCCGGGCTGCGCGAGACCAAGAAGCACGAGACCCGGCAGCTCATCTCCGACCACGCGACCCGGCTGTTCATCGCCCAGGGCTTCGAGCAGACGACCATCGCCGAGATCGCCGTCGTCGCCCGCGTCGCCAAGAAGACCGTCACCAACTACTTCCCGCGTAAGGAAGACCTGGCCCTGGACCATCAGGAGGAGTTCGCCGCCTCGCTGGCCCACGCCGTCACCGCACGACGCCCAGGGGAATCAGCGCTGGCCGCGCTGCGCCGCGCGTTCGCCGACGCCGTGGCCGCCCAGGACCCGGTCGCCGGATTCTCCGGCCAGGAGTTCGCCCGCATGATCGCCGACAGCCCCACCCTGACCGTCTGCCTGCGCGGCCTGCACGACCAACGCGAACACCACCTCGCCCAGGTGCTCGCCGACATCACCGCCGCTCAGCCCGGCGACATCACCGTGCAGACCGCCGCCGCCCTGCTGGGCACCGTCCACCGCGTGCTGTTTCACCGCATCCAGGCCCTCACCCTCGCCGGACACCCCAACGACCAGATCGCCCACACCATCGCCGCCGAAGCCGGCCAAGCCTTCGACTTGCTGGAACCCGCCCTGGCCACCTACGCCTCCGCCTGATGTGAGTCATCGCGAGGGCGGCGATGAGTTCCGGCGCTCCATCGGGTCTCCACTCCGGACGATCTCTACAACCAAGGAGGAGTTTCATGGGCAAGGTCATCTACTGGATGAACACCTCGATGGACGGCTACATCGAGGATCCCAAGGGCGGCATGGACTTCATGGACCCGGACGAGGACTTTCGCCAGGCGGCGAACGACCACGTCCGCCGGACCGCGGCGTTCCTGTTCGGCAGGCGGCTGTATGAGGCGATGGAAAAGCCCTGGACGCAGGACCTCGGCAAGGAAGGCGCCCCGGCCCTCGAGCGGGAGTTCGCCCAGTTCTACAAGGAGACGCCGCAGTACGTCTTCTCCGACACCCTCCAGACCGTCCCCGAAGGGGTCACGATCGTCCGTCGCAAGGACGCCGTGTCCGCGGCGACGCGCCTCAAGCGGGAGATCGACGGCACCCTCCAACTCGGCGGCCCCGAGCTGGCCGTCTCCCTGCTGGACCTGATCGACGAGTTCTGGGTGTACGCGCTCCCCGTGATCGTCGGGGGCGGCAAGCCGTACCTGCCCGTGGCGGAAAAACTGCGGCTGCGCCTGGTCGAGCACCGTTCCTTCGCCTCGGGAACCATGTTCCGGCGCTACGTACGGTCCTGACCGGCGTTCGTTTTGCCGCCTTCATCACATTAAAGGGCCATGCTGGGTCTTATGCGGTTGATCCAGATCGTGTCATGCGCCGTCGTCAGCATCCTGCTGCTCGGCCTCGTCGGCTGGCCGGGCGAGACCATGACGCCGATGACGGGCTCCTCCTTTCCCTGGCGTCCGGCGGGGTGGGGGACGCCGTCGATCGACGTCGTCGGTAGGGCTCCCTTCGCGGCCGAGGTCTACGGTGACGTGGCGGTGCGCTCGCGGTGGGGCCTGCGTACCGCAGGGCTGGTCGGAGAGCGGATCACGGACGGATCCACGGCCTGGCGGTACGTGAACGGCTGGGCCGACGACTCGCTGGACCCCGTCCGGGTGGACGATCGCCGGGTCGCGGCCCTTTGGCGGGACGGGCGGGTCAGCCTCATCGACGTGCCGGACGGCCGCATCGTCTGGCAGGCCGACCTGCCGCCAGGCCCGGACCACGAGGCCAACCGGGCCTACGACGAGGAATGGGGGGCGGCCTGGAGCATCTCCATGGCCAGGGACGGCTCCGTTCCCCTCGTGGTGGCCCTGCACGAGGGGCGGCTCGACGTGCTGGACGGCCGCACGGGGGCGATCCGCTGGTCCTACCCGTCTGACTCGTCCGCTTCCTGCGCCACAGGAGTCTCCAGCCTTGAAACCCGCGGCGCGGGCGAGACCGTGCTCGTCTTCCAGGACTGCGCGGGCAAGGAGTCGAACGTCGCGCTCAGCGCCGCGGACGGCAGGCGGCTGTGGGAGTTCGGCGGTGGAGAGCTGTGGCACGCGCGTGCGCTCGGCGCCGACCGCCTGGCGTCGGTGGACGCCGGCGGCGCTCTGGTCGTCCGCAGGGTCCGCGACGGGAAGGTCCTCTGGCGCGCCCCGTCGGCGGGGCTCAAGGACAACCCCTACGGGGACGCGATGGGGGTGTCGGACGAACTGGTGACCGTACGCTCGAAGACCGAGGTGGCCGCCTACCGGATCGCCGACGGCGAGGTCGCCTGGCGCCGTACCTTGGGCGACGCAAGGGACGGCACCGTACTGACGGACGGCGTGGACACCTACGTCGCCGAGGACGCGAAGACACTCGTCAAGCTCGACGCCCGCACGGGACGCATCATCGACCGGCACCGCTTCGAGGACGACATCTCCCCACGATGGATGCGCGGCGGACTGGCCGGGATCGGCGTGGGCGCCGGCGACGACGCGGTGATCGGCTGACGCGTCCCGAAAGCCCACCGGCCCCGCGGCAGGTCACCTGCGCCGAACTGTGGAGCTATGCGCCGGTGACGAGACTGCGTTCCAGGGCGATGATCGGCTCGATGCTCTGCAGGTCGTAGTTGCTCAGGACGATGGCCGTCCAGTCCATGTCGAGGTAGAAGGACCAACTCGTCGAGATGCCGCCCGCGCCGCCCCCGTGAGTGATGATGCGCTGGTTGTTATAGATGGGGGCCACCGGCCCGTACGCCTGGAAGGTCTCTCCGCGGAGCGAGTTACCGGAGGTGTCCTCCTTCAGCGGCTTGGCGGAGATCTTTCCGTTCACGTAGACCTCGGTGTAGGGCCGCGAGGTGAGCCTGCCGCCTTGCAGCGCGACCGCGAAGCGAACGAGGTCCGGAGCGGTGGAGAAGCCGTTGCCGCCGCCTGTTCCCATCCATCCCCGCGCGGAGTTGCTGCCTTGGCCGGCGTCGCCGTAGACAGAGCCCTTGTCGAGGTTACGGACGGCGTCCACTC
This sequence comes from Nonomuraea sp. CA-143628, assembly GCF_050942315.1. Classification (NCBI taxonomy): domain Bacteria; kingdom Bacillati; phylum Actinomycetota; class Actinomycetes; order Streptosporangiales; family Streptosporangiaceae; genus Nonomuraea; species Nonomuraea sp. CA-143628. The sequence continues at coordinate 1,589,313 of NZ_CP192072.1, read as the reverse complement.
GCGTTCCGTCCTTTTGATACATGTACGGATGGGCGATGCGGTCGTCGGCCAGCCATTGGCGGCGAGTGTAATAGGCGGAGTCCTTCATACCGGCCGGGAGGAAGATGTTCTGGCGGACGTAGTCCTGGAACGACATGCCGGTGACCTTCGCCACGAGCTCGCCGAGCAGGGTGTAGCCCATGCTGCTGTAGGCCTTTCTCGTCCCAGGAGGGAATTCAAGCTCAAAAGTCGTCAGATTCTCCCAGAAGTCCGCCAGCTGCCCCTCGTAGCTGGTGTGGATCTTCTCCGGCGGCGGCTGCTCGCCGGGGCGCCGGGCGTCGCCCAGGCCACTGGTGTGGGTCAGGAGATGATGCACGGTGATGCGTTCGGCCATCGCCGCCGGCAGGCCGTTCAGATGCTTGCTCACCAGGTCGTAGAACTTCAGCTTGCCCTGCTGGACGAGCTGCACGACGGCCAGCCCGGTGAACAGCTTGGAGGTCGAGGCCAGGGCATAGATGGTGTCGATCTTGTTCGGGATCTTGCTTTCCTTGTCCGCCCAGCCGTAGGCGCGGGCCAGAACCTGGCGGCCGCGGTAGGCGATCATCACAGTGCCGGAGAACTGCTCCTTGTCCGCCAGTTCCTTGACGTACCTGTCGAAGGCCCCTCCAGGACGCAGATCCTTCGGAATCCGGCCGGTGCTTGCCTCGGCGGTTCCCGGCGCGGCCAGGAGATCACCGGCAGCCAACGGGACCGCGCCCAGGAGCCCGAGGGCCGAGCGGCGTGAAGGGTCGTGGCCGGCCAGGGGACGCGACAACACCATGGAGAACTCCTCTCGCGGGAAACGATCTGCGAGAGATCCAAGCAAGAAGGCCGTTTCCTCGACGTTTCCGGGAACCGGGTCAGCGGGGGCCGGTAAGCCGGACGTCGCCCTGCGCGGACAGGACGAAGACCTGCCAGTTGTAGTAGGCGTAGAAGCTGCGCGAGTCGCGCTTGATCTGGCGCGCGTGCGCGAGGACGGCATCCACGTACCGGGCGTCGTGGTTGTAGGCGAACACCGCACGCCGGTAATCTCTCGGCGCCCCCGACGCCTTGAGGTAGTTGGCCGCGGCAAGCACCGCGTCATGCGCGTCCTGGACGTCCCCGCCCAGCCCGTACTGCCGCCACGTACCCGGCATGAACTGCATGGGCCCCTGCGCCCCACTGGAGCTCGCCGACCTGACCCGTCCGAACTTCGTCTCGACGAGCATGATCGCCGCGAGAACCTCCCACTCGACACCGAACCGCTTCTCGGCCCGCACCATGTAGCCACGCAAGCGCTCGGCGGGCTGCGGCTCCACCAGGCGCATCCGCTTGCGCTGCGCCGCACTGATCGGACGGGCCAGGGACAGCAGCTTCCCGATCGCCGTGGTGTTGTCACGCGCCTCAGCGGCCAGCCCCTTGGGCAGACGCTTGACGACCCCCTGGGTCAGCTCCGTACTGCGGGCCATCGCCCGGTAGATGCGCTGCTGATGAAGAGCGAGCAACACGACGTCCTGCGGCGGCCGCTCCTGCGCCCCCTTGGTCCAGCTGTCGATCGCCTCGTTCAGCGCGGCGGTCGTCTTCTTCAGAGCATCGGCCAGCTTGACGGGGTCGCTGGGAATGCGGACATCAGGCGCGGGCACCCCCACGGCCCCCGCCTCCGGAGAGGGCGTCTGGGTGGCACTCGGAGCGGTGGCCTGGGCGGGCCGCTCCGGTGCCGCCGATCCGTCCGCCTCACCGCCACATCCCGCGAGGACGGCTACGAGGGACGCCGCGATCATGACGTGGACCGATCTCATGACGCCCTACCGTATCGCCCGGACCACCTACAGGAGGGGTGGACGCCGAGTCATGGCCCTAGGTCAGGTCCTGCGGGTCGGAGAGGGCCGCCGCGGCTGCGGTGAGGGCAGCGTGGGCGTCGGAGAAAGGCTCGCCGTGGCCGACGCAGGCCAGTCGCGCGTCGATCCGGGCGAGTCTGTGGAAGGAGCGGAGCATCTCGGCACGGTCAAGGTTGAACACGCCGGGCATGACCTGCCCGTTGACGTGCGCAACAGTGTCTCCGGTGAACAGCACGCCGGATCGCGGCAGGTGGAGGGCGATGCTGCCGTCGGTGTGACCGGGCGTGTGGATCACCTGTGCGCCGCCGCCGAAATCGATCACGTCGCCGTCCTCCAGCTCGCGGTCCACCCTGCAGGCCGGTGCGGGGGGCAGCAGGTGGGCGCCAAGGCTGCGGTGGAGAGCGGCCTCCTCGTCGGTGAACCGCGGAGCGGGGGCGGACTTGTCGCCGCGGATCACCGGTGCCTCCAGGCGGTGGGCCAGCACGATGACGTCTCCCCAGCGGCTGATCTCGGCCGCGCCGCCGCAGTGATCCTCGTGGAAATGGGTGAGCACGACGCGCTTGACGTCGCTGGTACGGAAGCCCAGTTTTTCGATCGCGGCCGCGATATCGCCGCCGGAGGTGGCGATCCCGGTGTCGACCAGGGTGAGCTCGCCGCCGTCGTTCCACAGATACGCCTGGCCGAACTCCAGCAGGAGCAGGTGCAGTTCGGAACGGAGTTCCACGGTTTTCATCTCATGCCCCTTCGGTTGGAGAACAGCAAACCCGCAGCCGCCTGGTGGCGTCCAACAACGATTTCCGCCGGATTGACAACCAACGGTTTCCAATCCAGGCTCGGCACGTGGAAGCGGACATCGAGGGCCTGCGCGCGTTCGTCGTCACCGCGGAAGAGCTGCACTTCGGGCGGGCCGGCGAGAGGCTGTTCATCACCCAGCAGGCGCTGTCGAAAAGGATCCGCCGGTTGGAGGAGGCTCTGGCGGTTCCGCTGTTCCGGCGAACCACCCGCGCGGTGGAGCTGACCGAGGCGGGGCGGCTGCTGCTGCCGCGCGCGAGCGAGGCCGTGTCCGCCTTCGACCGGGCGGTGCGGACGGTCCGCGCGGTGGACGAGATCCTGCGAGTGGACGTCTACGACGAACGATTCACGCCGCTGCGAATGGTGCGCCGGGTGAGTGAGCGCGACCGACGCATGCGGATCGAGCTGAGCATGCGCCAAGGGCTGTCCGTGGCGTTGCCGGCGCTGCGGCGGCAGGAGATCGATGCCGCGTTCGGCCGGGTCCACGACGCGTCGGCACCGTGGCCGGCCGAGCTGGCGTACAAACTGGTCCGCTTGGAGCCGCTGCACGCGTTCGTACCCGAGGATCATCGATTGGCCGACAGAAGCGTGCTGCGGCCGGCCGACCTGCGCGAGGCGGGTATCGCGATGCCCGACCCAGCGGGCGCGGTCGAATGGCGGCATTATCTGCGACGGCTGGCCCACCGGTTCGGCGTGCCGTTGCGGTTCAACGCACCGGCCATCGGTCAACGACATCTGGTGGAACAGTTCCTGGCCGAGAAGGCGGCGGTGGGGTTGGGTGAGATGAGCATCGATCCGGCCGGCAGCGGCCTGCGCCGTATTCCGATCGTCGAGCCGACGCCGCTGATGCCCTGGTCGGTGGTCTGGCACCGTCGCAACCCCCGCCCTCTGCTGCGGGCCTTTCTGCGACAACTGCGCCCATCCACGCTGCCTTCGCCGTCCGATCCGACGGTATGGCTACCGGAGATCGATCTGACCCCCATGAGTCACTGATCGTTTCCCACCGCTACGAGTCACGCATGGTACGGATCAGTACGGGCATCGCGACCAGCAAGGCGATTCCGCGCAACGCCCCCGCGACCGGGTAGGACGCCCGCGATCCGAACGCGTGCGCCACCAGCCCCCCGGACAGCGCCCCGAGCGGGATCAGTCCCCAGCCGAGCATCCTGTAGACGCTGTTCACCCGGCCGAGCAGCTCGGATGGCACGATCCGTTGCCGGAGGCCGACGGTCACGATGCTCCATAGCGTGGTGACGAAGCCGCTGACGGCCAGCAGGATGCCGAGCACGATCATGTTCGGGCTCAGCCCGATCCCGGCGAAGGTGACGACGTTCGTGACGAGCGCGGCCAGGAGCGCGGGAAGCTCGCCCGTCCTCGTGATGACGCGGGCGCTGAGCAGTCCTCCGAGCAGGCTGCCGATCGCGGCGCCGGCGAGCAGCAGCCCGTAACCGGCCGCGTCGAGGCGCAGTGTCTGGGTCGCCAGCAGAACCAGGGAGACGTTGCCGAGCTGAAAGCAGAAGGTGTTGACGCCGAGCAGGAGCGCGAGGGTGCGCAGCAGCCGGTGACGGGTCAGCCAGCGCAGGCCGTCCGTGATCGCCGTTCGCATCGGTGGGTGCTCGATCCGCACACGTGTGCGCCCGCGTAACGTCGCCAGCAGTGCCGCGGACAGGGCGAATGAGGCGGCGTCCACACCGAACGGCAACGCCGCGGCGACCGCGAAGAGCAGGCTGCCGGCCGGTGGCCCGGCGAACTGCAGGCCGACCGCGGTGATCGTCTGCTGGTGACCGTTCGCCTTGTGCAGCAGCGGTTCGGCGACGATATCCGGCAGCGCCGCCTGCGCCGCGTTGGCGAAGACGACCGTGCACGCTCCCAGCGCGAAGGCGGTGATGGCGAGCACCGGGATACCGATCTGGCCGAACGCGGCAAAGCCCGCGAGGGCAGCGACGATCAACGCCTGGATCGCCTGAGCGCTCCACCTGCGGTGGCTGCGGTGGGCGGTGGATGAGCTCGCCAGGTGTCCGCTGGATCTCTCGCATACCTGGCCGTTGATCGTCAGCGATCGGCCGAACTGGCCGGAGTTCCTCGTTCCCGCCCCGCTCGGTTCGGGGGCCTCCATCGACGACGACCTTGCCGCGTTGCGCAGGACACCTGCGTCTCAGGTGCGGATCAGCCTCCGGCGGGTGTTCGGCGAGAACCTCCCCGCCCCGGCCGTCGCGCTCGCCGACCAGCCGGCGGCAGGACCGCGTGCGATCGCCGCGGAACTGCGCGCGGCGCACGAACGGCTCATCGCGCCGCACTGGTCGCGGATCCGGGCCGTGCTTGATGCGGATGTCATCTATCGGGCCAAGCAGATGGCCGCAGGTGGTGCCGAGAGGTTGTTCGCCGACCTGCATCCGGATTTGCGCTGGCACGATGGCCGGCTGCAGCTGGGAGGAGCGCGTTGGCGAGTCGAGCGGGTCGTGGAGCGTGGTCCGGGTGGGCTGGTGCTCATGCCGGTCGTTCTCGGCTCACCGTACGTACTGATCAAGAAAAGGACGTCAACGCAGACCACGGTGCGCTATCCGGCACGGGGTGTCGGGGCTCTGTGGACGGCCGGGACACAGGCGGTCGCAGGCAGTACGATCCGGCGGCTCGGCCGGGCGCGAGCCGAACTACTTGAGGCCCTGAGGTCCCCCGCGACGACGACGGACTTGGCTCGAGCCCTCGGGATCACACCCAGCGCGGTCTCACAGCACCTCCGCGTACTGCGCGAGAGCGGGCTGGTCGCCCGCGAGCGATCCGGGCGCAGCGTGTTGTACATGGCGACCGCTCTCGGGGCGTCCCTCAGCGGGACAGCTACCTAGGCTCGGCGTCAGGTCCAAGTCGCCGAATCCGGGTCGATGCCTCGATCGCGGGCGCTGGCGTCGATGATGTCACGGAGCCAGATGGTCAGGCCCGGCTCGATTTCCTCGTAGTAGGCCGTGAAGCCAGGATCGGCGGCGTGCTTCCTTCCCAGGCACACATGCATCGAAAGAGTGCAGTCGAAGTACGCGTCGATGGAGGCCCTGTGTCGCTCCGCCAGGGCGTTGGCCTCGGCACTGCCTGGCCTGACGCCGGCGCGCTTGGCTTCCGCCAGGTCGTGCTCGAGCGTTGCGATGTTGTCGGCGATCCGCTGCCAGTCCTCGGGGGTCATGCCCGCGGCGCGCTCGGCGTACTGTGCCCATTGAACCGTGTCCCCCCATCGGTCACGTGCGTCCGCGGCCAGTGACGGCTTCCAGCGCTGGCCGAAGATCGCGACTTGTTCCTCCGCGGAGAGCAGGATGCCGACGCGCGCGGCTTCGATCATGCGATCGACCGCGTCGACCATCGCCTGCAAGCGGGAGATGCGATCGAGGAGCTGGCTGCGCTGCTGTCTCAGCGGCACGGTCATATCGGCCGTCGGAGCATCGAGAAGCTCACCGATGTCGTCGAGCGACAGGCCGAGCTCGCGGTAGATGAGCACCCGGTGGATGCGTGCGACGTCGGCCGCGGAGTAGAGCCGGTAACCGCCGCTGGTCCGCCCGGACGGGCGGACCAGCCCGATCGCGTCCCAATGATGGAGGGTACGGACGGTGACTCCCACGTGCGATGCCGCGGCCCCGACGGTCAGCCCGCCGGGGCGCGCGGCATCGTCCATCACGGTGTCGGTCACGCCATCGAGTCTGACATGCGCGGTTTCACCCTTTGGGGAGGGTGAAACCGTTTGCTTCGAGGTAGCGTGCCTCGGCGCTGTCGGGGTCGAGAGGACGGGCCGCGGTCATGATCACGCGAGCGTTCTCCGGGGTGACGACTTCCAGTTCTACGGTGTTCCACGGAGTCTGCCGCGGTCCCGTCGTGCATCCGGGCACCAGCGCGGTGCACGCCTGCGCGATCTCGTCGACCTGGCTCAACACGCAGCTGAAGCCGATGCTCACCGTTGACAGGGCCGGCGGGACGTCGGTCGGGACGAGCAGAATGTCTTGGAACGCCCACCGCCGAAGGTGCGTGACCTGGCCCGGGACCGTGAACAGGTCGATGAAACCGAGCCCGCGGGTCCAGAAGTTCACGGACGCGGCCAGGTCCGGCGTCGGCACGGTGACGAACATCGGCATGCCGTAGATGCCCCGGTAAATCTCAGGCGGCTTCGCGTCGGGCCCGGGCGGAGGGACCGGGCTGATATCGAATGCCTCGTAGTACTCGGTCATGCGCTCATCGTGGAGCCTAACGCAACGTCAGGGTCAAATGCGTTGCAGCATGCCCAGAAGAACGGGACCGGCGTTCATGGCACCGTGGACAACGAGAATGGGCCACATCAGTCGGTATCGGCTCCACAGACAGCCGAGGAACAACCCCTGCACTCCTTGATTGACGAAGGCCGAGGAGAGGTCTGTGGGAAGGTGCCCCGTGCCCTGGATGCCGACATGCCAGGCCGCCCAGAGCAGGGAAGCCAGCACGATGGCGGGCCAGCGGCCGATGATGTGCTCCCATCGGGTCTGCAGCCACCGCCGGTAGAAGACCTCTTCGAGCAGGCTGTTGACGCTGAACACCACGACGATGGTGAGCACCAGTGTGACGGGATCGACTCTCGCCGCGTAGTCGCTGGACGGCACGGCCAGCGGACCTGTGTAGGTGAGAACGAGCCACGCGGTCACCGGTGCGATGGGGCCGTAGTTACGCCAGGCCGCGGGCCGCTCATGGATCTGGCCGCGATCCGCGGAATCGCGCCGTGACAGCCAGAACAGCAGTGCGGGTACGGCGAGCAGCAGGATGAGCTTCAGCAGCGTGTGGGCAGGTTCACCACCGCCCGACAACCATAACCCCGCGGCGAAGAGCGTGGCTGAGACCAAGAGGAGGATGGCCTGGAGGTGAAGGCCGCCACGTGCCGGTGCGGCGCCGGCGGGAGTCGCCTTGGGGGGCAGCAGCCGTATGAGGACCAGTCCGGTGAGAGCCGGGATCCAGCGGTGCCACATGGGCACGGTGTCGGCGTGGTCGGCCGAGTAGCGAATGCCGGTGTTGCCGTTCAGTGCCAGCCATAGTGCCGCTCCGGCGATCAGGGCCAGGCCGGCCACCAGGATGCTCAGGCCCAGCGTCGGTTGCCATGCTTTATTTCGCACGCCCGTACTTTATAGGAGACCGTACAGGTGTGCTGTAATAGGAGCATGCCAAAGATCGTGGACCACGAGCAGCGGCGCGAGGAACTCACCCGGATCGTGTGGAGCATCATCAGCCGGGACGGGATCGAAGGGGCCACGGTCCGCAAGGTCGCCGAGGCGGCAGGCGTCTCGGTCGGCGGGTTGCGCCACTATTTCGACAATCAGCGCGGCCTGCTCAGCTTCGCGGCGCAGGCGGTCGCCAGAAGTGTCACCAAGCGCATCACCGGCCACCTCGATGCGGACCTGCCAGGCATGCGGCGCGCCCAGCTCATCCTCGAAGAGCTTCTTCCCCTCGATGACAACCGCCGCGTCGAGGTGGACGTATGGCTGGCATGCCTGGTGCGCTCGCATGTGGATGAGTCCCTGGCGGAGCTGCGTGACGCGAGTTGGCCGGGGGAACGCCACATCTGCCGCCTGGCGATCGCCTCTTGCCACAGCCTGCCGCTCCCCGATCGCGTGGGACAGGAGTTCGCCGACACCGAGCTGGAAGGCCAGGCCACGCGCCTCCACGTGTTCGTGGACGGCCTCACGCTCCAGACAGCGACCTTCCCACACAACTTCACGCCTCAAGCCATACGTCAGATCGTGCGCGACGAACTGCGCCTCCTCACTGAGGCGCCGTTCACGTCCCCGCGGCCCGTTCCGCGTAGCCGTACAGGAAGGTCGAAACCCCTGCGGTGATCATCTCTCGGAGCGCGTCCTCGTTGTGGAGGTCCGCCCGGTCGGTGAGGTTGTCGGCGGAGATGAGCAGCATCAGGTGCCCGGCCGCGCGAGCGGGATCGTGGATCGTGAGGTCGCCGCGCTCGGCGATCCTGCGCAGGCGTTCGGCCAGTTCGCGTCGGGTACGGCCGGGGCCGGTCTCCTGCCAGAGCTTGAGCGCGGCCGGCGGGATGTGCTCGACCTCGGCGTTGACCTGGCGGATGAGCGCGAAGTGCGGGGCCAGGTCGGAGGTCAGCACGCCGAGCCAGGCCAGTCCGAAGTCGATCAGGTCGCTCTCGAGATCGATCACCTTGGTCAGATGGCGATCGATGATGTCGACCATGGTGTCCGCGACCCGCCGCGTACTCTCCTGCATCACCGCCTGGAACAACTCGGCCTTGTCGGTGAAGTGGTTGTAGATGGTGCGGTTGGACACCCCCGCCTCGACGGCGATCGCGTCCAGCCCGGCGCGCGTGTAGCCGTCGCGGGCGAACAGGGCCAGCGCCCCGGCCATGATCGCCCGGCGCTTGTCCGGCTGGCCGACCGGCTTCTTTCTCTCGATCACGCTTCCCGAGCCTAGCCGATTACACCGACATTTGCATTCGCTACGCCGATCGACGTAATGTCTGCACCGATCGGTGCAACGCCCCATTGTTGAGGAGACGTCAATGACCAAGATCGGCATCGTTGTCGGCAGCACGCGCCCCGGCCGCCGTGGCCGCGCCGTCGCCGAGTGGGTGGCCGAAGTCGCCGCGCGGGAGCAGCCGACGGTCGACTTCGAGATCATCGACCTCGCCGACTTCGGCCTGCCGCTGCTGGATGAGCCGCACCCGCCGGCGTCCGGCTTGTACGGCAACGCGCACACCATCCGCTGGGCGGAGGCGGTCGCCGGCTACGACGGGTTCGTGTTCGTCACACCGGAGTACAACCACTCCATCCCCGGCGCGCTGAAGAACGCCCTGGACTTCGTCTACGCCGAGTGGAACGACAAGGCGGCCGGCTTCGTCGGCTACGGACTGCATGGCGCGACCCGCGCGGTCGAGCACCTCCGGTTGATCCTGGCCGAGCTGAAGGTCGCCACCGTACGCAGCCAGGTGGCGCTGTCCCTGCACCACGACTTCACCTTCTCCGCCCCCACCGAGCCGGGCGACTTCACTCCCGGCCCGCACCAGCACTCCGCCCTCACTGCCCTGCTGAACGACGTCGTCGCCTGGTCGCGGGCGCTCGAACCGATCCGTGAAGGAGCTCCGGCATGACCGCCTTGACGACCGAGACCGCGCTCGACGACCTGGCCGACGCGATCGCCACCGGCGCGACCGTCGCCGGACTCGGCGAGTCCACCAGATTCGCTCACGAGACCTTCGAGGTGCGCGACCAGCTCTTCCGCCGCCTCGTCCGCGGGCACGGCTTCCGCGCGCTGGCCGTACAAGACCACGCCTCCGTCGGGGCGGCCCTCGACGCGTACGTCACCAGGGGCGCGGGCACGGCACGATCCGCCCTGGCCGGCGCCTGGCGGCCCTGGCGCACCGCCGAAATGGCCGCGGCGCTGGAGTGGATCCGCGCCTTCAACCAGGGCAACCCGGACGACCCGGTCCGGATCTTCGGGGTCAAACCCGCCCAAGCGCAGCCCGCCGACTACGACGTCATCATGGAGCACGTTCGCCGGGCCGCCCCGCACCGGCTGGCCGAACTGGCCGTACACCTGGAGTCGATCCGTACCGCACATGAGATCGACGAGCACGTGCAGCGGGCCAGAGGCCTGCACCCGGGCCGCCCCTTCGCCGAACACGCCCGCGACGCACTCGCGATCATCGAGCAGTTGTCCTCCGGCTCCGTCCTGGAGCGGATGCGTCTCATCGTGGACTTCCACCAGCGCAGCGTCGCCGGACGCGACAACTATGCCGGCGATTCCCAGACCTGGGCCGACACGATCGTCGACCACCAGCACCGGACCGGCCGCCGCGTGGCCTACTGGGACGGCATCGCGCACACTTCAGCCGCTCCGGCGACCCTGGGCCTGGCGCCTGAACGTGGCCCTCAGCCCACGGTCGGCAGTGTGCTGCGCGACCACTACGGCACGCGCTACGTCTCTGCGGCGATCGGTTTCCACCACGGCGACCTCGGTGCCGTCACCGTCCCGGAACCGGCCTCGGACTGGCTCGACGCCCGCCTCGGCGCCACAAACCAGCCCGCCCACTGGCTCGACCTGCGTGACGGCGGATGGGACGGGCCGATGAAGGTACGCGTCATCAGCGGCGTTTACGACCCCACCAGGGACGCGGCCGAACACCTCGCCGTCGCCTCCCTGCCCGCTGCGTTCGACGTGCTCGTCCACCTGCGCCAGGTGTCCCCCGTGCACTGGTTGACGGCGTAGAGGTGCGCCGAGGAGTCCGATGTACCGGTGAACGAGGTCGTCGTCATCATGGCCGGCTCCGGACGGGGCGAGCGAGCGTTGTGATCACTTCCCCGGGATCCGGGGGTGTGTCAGCGCTTAGCGCGGAGTCGTGGATGGGCACGTACGTGATGTCGGGCCGGGCGAAGTAGCGGGCAGCGTGCGCGTGAGCAGGCGAGACGGCCTCGCCGACGACGCGGGCCACCCAGGCCACCCCGGTGGCGGTGTGGCCCTCCCACGAGATCGGCCGGGCTAACGCCGCCTGAGGATGAACGCCTGCGCATCGTCTCTCCCTTCGTCGATGGTGCCCACCGCCCACAGGTCAGGCGTTCCCGGGATCGTGGTCGTGTTGACGTAGCTTGCAGCAGGGACGCGGCGGTCCTCCCGGGTCCACTTCACGCCGTCGTAGTGGAGGAAGGCGATTTCGCCGCCAGGGCCCACGCCGCTCGCCCACACATTGTTCTTGCCCGCGGCTGTGACGCTGGTCAGGGAGACATTCCAGGCGGGCAGCTTCACCCGCTTCCAGATGGCGCCGTCCCAGTGCATGACGAGCGGGACAGGGGGGACATCACTTTTGGGCTTGTCGATGCATCTGCCCGACTGGGAGTCCCGCTCTTGTTCGCTTGGGGAGAGCTCTCCCACGGCCCACACGTCGTCCGGGTCGATCTGCCAGACGCTCTTGAGCACCCCGCCGGGTACGTTGGGGACGAGCCCGTCGTCCATGTACCAGTTGGTGTGCACCGGGTCCGTGTGCCAGATCGCCGCTGTGACCCCTTGGCATTCCAAGTGGTCCGTGGCACCGACGATCCACATGTGACCGCTCTTCAACGAGACCGCGTTCATCCTGCCGCCGTCGCCGACCGAGTTCAGCGAGAACTTCCTGCCGTCCCAGCGGACGGCGTAGGGGCCTTCGGGGCCGTCACCGAGCAGCACAGCACGGCCTTTGTCCACGGCGATGTCGTAGAAGAAATAGTTCTCGGCGATTCCGAACGGCTCGAAGGTCGTCCAGCGGCCGCCACTTCGTCGGGCGATCTTGGAACCAGCGGAAATCCAGACGCCATCCTGCCCGTCCACGTCGAGCGCGCGGAGGCCGTCCTCGTCCTTCCACGGGAGCGGAACACGGGCCCAGGCCGAGCCGCCCCACCGCAGGAGGACGCCCACGCCCTCGCTGTCTTCCGCGCCGTCTTCGAACCCGATGGCCCACGCGTCACGCCGTCCAAGCGCCTTCACCTTGATCATCCCCGAGGCCCGTTTGAGCTTCGGGACCTTGATGTCCTTCCACCGCCTGGACTGCTCGATCGGTTGACCCGCTGTTGACGACGTGGTGGGCGCGGCAGGACCGGCGGTCGCCGGAGAGACGGCAGGCGTGGGGGACCGTACGCCCTCGGGCGTCTCACCCGAACATGCCGCCAGCACACCCAGAAAGGCCGCCATTGCCGCCACACGCCACATGATCGTCATGCTCGGCCATCCTTCCCGCCTTTCCCAGCGCAATCCGATTTCTCCAGAAATATCGCCGAGCCAGTTCAGAGCAAGGCAGAGGAGCACCACCGAGGTCGAGTCGCCGCGTCGATCAGCGCCTGCCGCCGCTCGGCACTCCCTCGACGCTTGACACCACTCCGTTTGTAGTACTACGTTTTAACCACTCCAAGCAGAGTACTACATCAGGAGTTGATCAATATGCGAAGGCTGGTCTACTACATCGGCGTCTCACTCGACGGCTACATCGCGGGCCCCAACGTCGAGTTCGACTTCTACCCCGTGTCGGACCAGATGGCCGCCTGGATCAACGACCGTTACCCCGAGACGCTCCCCACCCACGTCCGCAAGCTTGTCGGCCTGGAAGGCGTGCCCAACAAGGTCTTCGACACGCTGGTGATGGGCCGCGGCACCTACGAGCCGGCCCTGGACGTCCCCACCACCAGCCCGTACTCCCACCTGCGCCAGTACGTCGTCTCCAGCACGCTGACGATCGACGACCCAACGGTGCAGGTGGAGACCGGCGACCCGATCGAGCTCGTCCGGCGGCTGAAAACCGAGGACACCGGCATGGACATCTACCTCTGCGGCGGCGGCAGGCTCGCCGCCTCCCTGCTCCCGGAGATCGACGAGATCATCCTCAAGAGCTACCCCGTGGTGGCGGGCACGGGCATCCCCATGTTCTCCGGGCAGTTCCGCCCCACCCTGTTCGCCCCCACTCGGCGCGAGTCCTTCGACAACGGCGCCCAGGTCACCTGGCTCACCAGGGCTTAGCACCAAAAGGAAGAAGCATGCATATCAAACTCCCAGCCTCGATCACCTGGGCCAAGAACGACCACCAGGCCCGATCGCCGCACCGGCACGAACACCTGGCGCGCGACCTCAAGCCCACGGGCCGGACCAATCCCTCCCGCCGCCCGACCGCCGCCCCTCGCCGCAGCGGATACTGATCGAGCCGGCGCCGCTCGGTGGGCTACGTCATCGCCCCCTCGACTCTTGGGCCGGTCGTCGCGACCAGTTCGGGAACATGGTCACTAGGCGGTGAGACGTTCAGCTCAGTGGATTCCTACTTCTTCCTTCGCGTCGACGAGCTGGAGGTGGACACCTCCGGCATGGACGATGACTCGAGCCGATGCCAGACGAGTTCGGTGGTCTCGAGAGTCCGCGCGGCGCTCCCCAGATCGGACCGGTTGTCGGCGAGTCCTGCCACAACATCTCGGAAGTGTTGTAGGGCGGGGACGAAACCCATCACGGTCCAGCCGGAGTTCGACGGCGTCGGCAGGGTGTAGTTGGGACGCCAGACCTCCGCTGGACCGTCGGCGCGACGATAGGTGCAGGTGTCGACATTGTCGACCTGCACGGATTCTCCTCGCCCGTAGACCTCGACGAACTCACCCCGATGCGCGAAGGAGGCAGTCGTGCAGAAGTCGAACGAGCACGTCGCACCTCCCTCCGTCCGGGCGACGAGACTCACGCTGAGGCCGACGGTGGGCACGACATTCAGGACTGCGGAGATCTCGTCGATCTCCCCCACGAGGTACCGTGCCAGGTCGATCATGTGCACCGGGTTGTCGATCAGGTAGTGGCGAAGATCGGCTAGATACTCGTCGACGCGGCCCATCGCGAACGTGAAATGCGCCAGGGAGGGAGAGCCGAAGCCCGCGGAGCCGATCACCTCCCGAGCACGCTGGTACGCCGGCGCGAACCGCTTCATGTACCCGACGACGACCTCGGTACGTGCCTCGGCGGCGAGGGCGGCGAACTCCCGGAGCTCGGACGCGGACTGCCCGCCTGGCTTCTCACAGAAGACCGGGATCCGAGCCTCGATGCACTGGGCGAGGATCGGCCGGTAGGCGGCCGGCGGGACGGCGACCACTACCCCGTCGAGACCGCCGGCCGCGAGCATGTCCTCGACCGAGGTGTGGTGAGCATCGGCGCCCCAGCGTCCGGCAGTGATCGCCGCACGCTCCGGCGTACGGGCGCAGACCGCGACGAGATCGAGACCGGCCTCGAGGATCGACGGGTACAAGGCGTTGTTCGCGTGCCGGCCCGCGCCCACCACACCGACCCTCACGACGCGCTCGCCCGATCCCCGCTCAGGAGCCGATCGATGCGGCTCGCGGTCTCGCTGAAGACACGCTCAAGGGCATCCGGCTGCCCGTACGCCTCCACGATGGCCGCCGACCACATGCTCGCGACATCGAGGTACTCCGGCATGGGCGTCGGCAGCACTCGGGCGGTCGTCCGGAGGATCTCGAGGCTGTTGTCACCGAAGCCGTTCCACCCGGAGGCCGCGGTGCGGAACGCGTCGTCGTCCCATGTGCTCTGCCGCGTCGGGTTCATGTTGCCCTCCTGTGCCGCCCGGGCGAGGAAGGCCGGGGAGCTGGCCCACTCGATGAACCGCCATGCGCCGGCCTTGTCGTCCGAGGCGCTGTTCATCACGAGCGACCAGGTCCACATGTTCGCCTCTCGCCCGCCTCCGGGTCCCAGCGGCGGCCTGGTGTACGCGACCCGCCCGCGAACGGCCGAGTCGGCTCCCTCGAAGAAGGCGACGTAGTGGTCGGAATCGACGATCATGCCGTACCGGCCCGCCGCGAAGTCGCGGGCGACGTCGAGCCAGTGCCCGCCGGGGAACCGCGTCGGCCCCGACGCGCGCGCCGACATGAGGAAGTCACGGGTCGCCGCGAGCATCGTCGGACTGGCGAGCGCGCTGCGGCCCGTGTCGTCGAAGTCGCTCGCGCCGTACGACCAGACCTGGGTCGCGTAGCCGGTGTACATCGTGTGCCAGGTGTCGGTGCCGCGCTGGGCGAAGCCGCGGACGCCGGGTACGCGATCCGCGATCCGCGCTGCCGCGGCGAAGTACTCCTCCCACGTCGACGGCGGCTCGCTGAGACCTGCCTGCTCCAGCACGTCCGGCAGGTACGCCAGGTTGTACGTCTCCCAGTTGACCGGGATCTCCAGCAAGGGACCGGCACCGAGAGGGTCCCCCCGCCGCCCCGTCCAGCGGTTGGCGTCCAGCAAGGACGGCAGGAAGTCGTCCGGCCGGTAGTCGTCGCCGCACTTGTCGAGGTAGGCGTCGAGTGGTTCGACGATGCCCTCGCCGGCGAGCTTCCACATCGAAACAGGTCCCGACACGAACACATCCGGCGGGGACTCTCCGCGAAGCCGGCTGCGCAGCGCGTCGAGGGTGTTCGTCACGTAATCCGTCTCGGGGATGATCTCGAGTGCCACGGTCTCGCCCGTTAGTTCCTCGTACTCATCGACGTGCCTCGTGAGGCTCGCGACGTACGCGTCGTTGTCGGGGCCGATGAAACGGACCATTCTGTGATGTCTCCTTTGCAATGCCTCGGCCTGCGTGCCTTAGAGGGGCCGGGCGGAGGGTGGGAGGTTCCGGGTACGCGACTGTCGTCAGACCGGGAACCGTCGGCGCGCACGTTCATGGAGGACGGCGACGACCTCATAGAGCACGATCACGGTCACGGTCACGACGACCACGTCTGCCCAGAGCCGGGTGTAGTCGAAGGTCGTCGTGGCGGTCGTCATGGCCTGCGAGATCCCGTTCCCGGTGACGAGCCACTCGGCGACGAGCGCGCCGAAAAGCGCGAGCGGGATGCTGATCCGCGCGGCGTTCAGGATTCCCGGAACGGCTCCGGGGATCCTGACGAACCGGAGGGTCGCCCAGCGGCCACCGCTGTAGACGCTGACCACTTCGAGGGTGGATCGCGACCGTTCCTCCAGCGCCGTGACGATGACGATCATCGCCGGGAAGAAGACCACCAGAAGTCCCGTGACGATGATGAACGCGGGTCCTCGACCGCAGATGGCGACCAGCAGCGGGATGAAGGCGATCTGCGGAACGCACTGCGATGCGATGAGCAGCGGAAGACCCAGACGCAGCAAGACGGGAAAGCTCACGAGGACGCATCCGGCGATGATCGCCGCGGCCATGCCGGCTCCGAAGATCATGCCGCTGTCGCGCATGGTGATCAGCCAGTCCGTCGCCAACGCGCTGCGGTGCGCGGCGGCAGTCGGATTGCTGACCAGGTAGTTCAGCACGTCGAGCGGGGATTTGAAGACGAGGGGACTCGCACCCCCGAACAGGATGATCGCGACCCAGATCACGATCAGCGCGACGGCGGGCGTGAGGAACTCGGCCACACGCCCCGGGAGGCCGGCGCCGGGCACCGCCCCGAACGAGGTCTGGCCCTCGACCGGGTCCACGTGCAGCCAGCGGCCGATCGCCGTGGCCGCCACGTAGAGGAGGCCGCCGATCACGGTGGCGACGATGGCGACGCCCCAGGTCTGTGCGGTCTGCAGCTTCTGCTGGCTGACCACGAGCACCACGCCCAGTCCGTTGTCGGCGCCGCTGAACTCGGCCACGAGAGCCCCCAGGAGCGCCCCCGGGCCGGCAATGCGCATGCCGGCCACGATGTTCGGCAGCGCCGACCGGAGTCCGACCTTGAGGAGGATCTGCAGACGACCACCGCCCGCGCAATGCACGATCGCGGCGATGTCCGCCGGCGTGGCACGAAGACCCGTGATCACCCCGACGAGCATCGGGAAGAACGAGAACAGGACCGCCATCGTGATCCTCGTGGGCTGACCCGGGCCCTCAAGGCTCGAGATCAACGGGAGGAGCGCCGGCAGCGGCAGGCAGTAGATCGCGAGAGCTACGCGCGAGACGGCGCGCTCGAGCAGCCCGGTCAGCGATCCGACCGCACCGAACACGAGGCTGATGGCAGCGGCGATGGCGAAACCCTCGAGCGCCGTCACGAGGGTGGGGGCGGCATTGGCGAGGTAGAACGAGAGATTCCCGATCAGATCCTCGGCCACGCTCAGCGGCGTCGGCACCGAGCCGGACGGAAGAAGCCCGGAGAGCGCGACCAGCCACCAGAGCCCGATGGCGAGCGCGAATCCCCCGAGTGTCCACACGGCACTCGGGACCTGGCGCTCGGCGCGCCGGGATCCGTTGGCGGGTCGCCCCGTCGACGGGAGCCCCTGAGTCGTGTCCATCGAGGCCATCTCAGGCGCTCTGCCCGGTCGCGTCGTCCTCGAAGAGCAGCTCACTCAGCTCGTCGACGAGACGATGGAACTCCGGGCCGCGCATCATCTCCGGCACTCGGGGTCGCGGCAGGTCGATCGCGACCGTGCGCAGGATGCGGCCGGGTCGCGGCGTCATCACGACGACCACGTCGGAGAGGAAGATCGCTTCGGAGATCCCGTGGGTGACGAGCAGTGTCGTGGCCGGCCGCTCCGTCCAGATCCGCTGGAGTTCGAGGTTCAGCCGCTGCCGGGTCATGTCATCGAGTGCGCCGAACGGTTCGTCGAGCAGGAGGACGTCCGGCTCGAAGGCGAGGGCCCTCGCGATCGAGACCCGCTGCCGCATCCCACCGGACAACTGGTTCGGCCGCGCCTTCTCGAAGGTCCGCAGCCCCACCAGCTCGACAACGTCCTGGATGGCCGCCGGATCGGGCCGCCGGCCCGCCACTTCGAGCGGAAGCCGGATGTTGTCCGTGACGGTGCGCCACGGCAGCAGCGCGGAGTCCTGGAACGCGACTCCCAGGCGACCGCTCTTGCGGGCGACCGAGGGGCTCTGACCATCGATCGACAGGCTGCCGGCGGTCGGGCGATCCAGGTCGGCGAGAAGGCGCAGCACCGTCGACTTCCCGCACCCGGATCGACCGATCAGGCTCACGAACTGGTTTCGGTCCACCGTGAGACTCACGCCGCCCAGAGCGTCGACGCGCTGCCGCCTCGCCATGAAGGTCTTCGTGATTTCGTGAAGCTGGATTCCAGCGGGCGTTTTCGTGGGCGATTGGTCTACCTGCGCACGCATTCGGGGTCCCTCGCCCTCAGTGTTGGAAGTTGTTGACGATGAGGACTTCGGCGGGCTCGTCGCTCCCGAGTCCCCACCGATGGGGGATGTCACCGTCGTGGTTCAGCGCGTCGCCGGGGCCGAGATCGACAGGGCGGCCGCGCAGGAATTCGACGCGCAGATGCCCGCGAATCACGTACACGAAGTCCTCACCCTCGTGCTCGAACCAGTCCTGCGGCGGGTCCGCCTGCTCGATGAGATAGTGGTGCGCCTTCAGCGACAGCCCTGAACTGCCCCGCGTCAGGAGCCGCGACCGCTGGGCATCGTCGCGATTCCCCGCTCGCATCTCCTGGCCGGTTCCGGCCCGGGTGATCAGCATCGACGTGGAGCTGACAGGAAGCAGACCGTTCGGCGTGGTGCCCAGCAACTCGGCGAGGCGGTACAGCCGGGGCAGGCTGATCGACGACTGGCCCTGCTCCAGCTGGGTGATGAACGACGCCGACACTCCCAGTTGGGCGGCGAGATCCTTGCTCGCCATACCCAGCTCTTGACGCCGATGGCGCACCGCCGCTCCGACGTCGCGCGCGAAGTCGTCGGCCTCGCTCCCTTGGATCTGGTCGCCCGTGTCCTTGTGTTCGGTCACGACAGCGTCCTCAGTTCCGGGTACTCCTTGTAGACCTCGGCCAGCAGGGACATGTCGAACAGGTTGTCCACGGTCGTGTGAACGCCGGTGAGCGCGAGCGTCTCCACCGTCTCCTTCTGCAGCGCCTCAGTGACGGTCAGGATGCCGTTCTTCTCGGTGTCGGCGGTCCTGATCAGGGCGATCTCCGCCTGATTGCAGGCCAGCTGGTTCTCGAGCGAGAACTTCAACGACTTGCCGTACTTGTTCACGGCCAGACTCGCGCCCTCCTTCGGGTCGGCGATGTCGGCTCTCCAGCCCATGATGTCGGCACGGAGAGCCGCCTTGAGCATCGTCCGGTTCTTGGAGATCTGATCCGTCGAGGCGACGTAGGTCTGGGTGATGGTGGCGTACTTGAAGTCCGCGAACATCATCACGGCCGGGTCGTGCCCGGACTGCTTGAGACTGATCGGAGAGTTCGTCGAGTAGTCCATGATCCCGTCCACCTGACCGGCGACCAAGGGGGCAGGGTCGTACTGGAACGGCACGATCGTCATATCCGAGGACTTGAGGCCGTTGACGGCGAGAAACGCCTCCACCGCGGGCTTGTCCGCGTTGGAAACAGCGATCGTCTTCCCCTTCAGGTCCGCCGGCGTCGTGATGGGGTTGCTCCGCAGCGACACGATGCAGGACGGCGTCTTCTGGTACATCGCGCCGATGACCCGGAACGATGCGCCGTTCTGATTCGCTGCGACGATTTCCGTCGGCGACGAGACACCGAACTGCGCGGTTCCGTTTGCCAGTTGGGTCAGCACAGAGACCGCCGACGGGCCGCCCGGAATGAACTTGACCGACGAGAAGCCGACCTTGTTGTAGTACCCCTTCGTGTCTGCGATGTACGGACCGGCCTGTGTCACGTCGTACAGCCAGGAGAAGGCGTACTGGAGCTGACCTAGACCGCCGGCGGCCGGGGCGCCCGCCCCAGTGCTCGTCGATGCTCCACAACCGGCGAGCGCGAAGCCCACCGTGGTGGCGAGGCCGAGCCCCAGCAGCCCGCGGCGCGACATCGCGCCGCCGGGAGAATTCAGCTGATCGGTCATTGTCGTTGTCCTTACTCGTCCGAGCCGTAGGCGACCGGGCGGAGACGCTCAAGCTCGGCACGGAACTCGGCGCGAAGGCGGTCGACGGTGGCGTCGTCCGCGAAGCAGGCGTCCAGACCGGCCAACGCGTACTTCTCGGCGTCCTCGACGGTCCATCCGAGATGCGCGGCCGCATCGATGAAGTCCTCATGGAGCTCCGGCCCGATGAGCGCCGGGTCGTCGGAGTTGAGGCACATGTTCAGCCCGGCCGCGGCCATCGCCGCGACATCGCGGCGTCGGCCCTCCACCTCGAGCTCGGGGTAGTCGATGAACCAGCACGCCGAGTAGGGGATCTGCGAAGCAACGGTGCGCGACAGCAGGTCGGGATCAAGCAGTGCGGCGTATCCGTGGTCGATGCGGTCCACCCGGAGAAGGTCCAGGCACTCCACCATCTCGGTGGGGTCGCCGTGCTCTCCCGCGTGCGCCGTCAGCTTGAGGCCCGCCTCGCGGGCCAGGTCGTACGCGGCCACGAACTCGGACGGCCGCCCCGCCAACTCGTTCGAGTCGAGGCCGATCGCCACCACCTCATCGTGAGGATGCGCGAGCACTTCGCGGACGAGGTTGAGCGCCGCTTCGCCACCCAGCTCGCGATTGATCGCGACGATGACCCGCGACTCGACGCCCGCCTCGGCCCGGGCCTCGCGCGCGCCGGCGAGGATCCCGTCCATCATCTCGGCGTAGCTCAGCTCGGGATGGTTCTGCGGGTTGAAGGCGATCTCGCGGTATCGGAGCCCTCCTTCGGCGCCGGCGAGAAGGCTTTCATAGGTGACCGCCCTGAAGTCATCCCGCGTCTGCATCGAGTTCGACACCGCGACGTAGATCTCGAGCCCCTCGTCGAAGTCGCGGAAGAGATACCGGTCACCCCCGTCACGCGCTCCAGCGGGGAGGGTGACGCCGTGGCACTTGGCCAGACGGCGGGCCATCTCCGGAGGCACGCATCCTTCGAGATGACAGTGCACCTCGGCCTTCGGCAGCGCGCGGAGATATTCCGCGCTCAGAGGCTGCCGAGTGGGCGATGCTGTCGGGTTGGGCTCTGCACTCACGTCATCTCCTCCTCGTTGAGATTGCACGAGATTAGGTGACACTGAACTTCGTGTCAATAAAACGTTTTAATGATCTATCCAGAGGAGCCATTAGTGCTCCACCGCCAGGCATGATGGACTGCTGCGCGATCTACCCTGCCATCGAAGATCAAGTGACACTTAACAAAATGCTTGCCGAAGATCGCTGGCGACGGAGCGGGGACCCGCGACCTTCCGGTGAATCCAGCGATGTCAGCGCGGGCCGAGTGACCCGGGTTCCGACATCATGCCAGAACAGACCGACATGTTGGTAGGTCTGTACCGAAAGGAGTAGGAAGCGCCCAACCGGGCTTGGACATCGACGACCTACGGGCGCGCTGCGATGCGCCCTTGCAGCAACTCGTCGAACAGCGCGACCCCGGCCTCGACGTCAACCTCGCCAGGGTCTGCGAGCCACTGCGTCTCCAGACCCTCGATGACCGCCAGCAGCAGGGCGGCCAGCATCCGGGGATCAGCGTCCGGCTTGAGTTCGCCGTTGGCGATCGACGTCTCGAAGGCCACCGTGAGTGCGGCCCGCAGACGGCGCGAACGGTTCACCAGCCAATCGTGAGCAGGATGTTCCGGATCCACGGCTTCGGACGCCAGGGCATGAGCGAGGAGGATCAGATCGCGACCCTCGAGGATCCGGCTCAGCCTCGCCCGCACGCCGGCGATCAGTGTGGCCACCGAGTCGGCGGCGGCATCCGTCTCCATCGCCAGATCGACGTCGCGTTCATCCAGCAGGGCCGTAAGGATCGCCTGCTTGTTGGGAAAATGGTGCAGCACACCGGCGCGTGACAGTTCTGAACGTCGCGCGATCGCGTCAAGCGTCGCGGCGCGATACCCACGGGCAGCGAATACGGCGTGCGCCGCATCCAAGATCCGCCGGCGGGCGAGTTCCCCATCGCTCATCGAGGAGAGTGTGCGAGCCATGGCGCCAAGGGTAATGGGGACCGCCGTGCTTCATGCCCAGCCACGTCCCGGTCTGGTCGACGGCGACGATGCGCTTGTAGTGCTGGACGGTCTCGTCCCCCACCGACGCCAGGCTGCCCCAACCCCGCGTTGTCGACCAGGACGTACAACGCCCCGGTCCGTCTGACCTCGCGCGCCACGGACTGCACCGCGGGGCGCCGAGGAGGCGCCCGTTGACGCGCCGCCCGTCGCTAACTAACTTGAGTTCAGTTTGATTCTGCGGTTCGGACCAGGAAGAGAGCGGTGCGTGAGCGGAACGGAGCCGGGAGCCGGACCCCTGGCGGGAGGAGCGCGCATGCGCACGCTGGAGAAGCTCAACCCCTCCGGCCGACTCGGGACGACTGATGAGGTCGCATCGATCGTCACGTGGCTAGGCTCGGAAGCGGGGGCGTTCTACGCCGTGGACGGGGGGTTCACCGCACGATGACGCACTGGAGAGCGAGGTTCGACGACCGGGTGGCCGTGGTCACCGGCGCCGCATCGGGGCTGGGGCGGGCGGTGGCCGAGCGGCTCGCGGAGGAGGGGGCCCACGTCGCACTGCTGGACGTCGACGCGGCCGGCCTGGAGGAGGTGGCCGCGACACTCCCCCGCGGCGTGCCGTACGTCGTCGACGTGAGCAACGCTGCCCAGGTACGCGAGGCCTTCGCCGCGGTGGTGGCCGCACACGGTGGCGTGGACCTGCTGTTCAACAACGCCGGGGTGGTCGGCGAGCAGACACCGGTGCACCTCACAACCGACGAGACCTGGGCACGGGTCATGGGCATCAACGCTGACGGTGCCTTCTACGTGCTGCGCTCGGCGTTGGAAGCCATGGTCGCCTCCCGAGGCGGTGCGGTCGTGAACACCTCGTCGAGCTCGGGTCTGTCCGGCAAGCGCAACATGGCGCCGTACAGCTTCAGCAAGGCCGGGCTGGTCGGACTCACGCGCTCCGCCGCGATCGAGTACGCCGACCGGGGCATCCGGGTCAACGCGATCGCGCCCACGGCTGTGCGCACCCCGCTGGTCGAGGCGCACATCGCGCAGGCGCCCGACCCGGAGGCCATGGAGCGGTTGCTGACCACGCAGACGCCCATCCCCGGGCTCCCGACGCCCGAGGACGTGGCTGCGGTCGTCGCCTTCCTGCTCTCGGACGAGGCCCGTTGGATCACCGGGCTGACCGTCCCCGTCGATGGCGGCTACCACGCCATCTGACGGCCTGCTCCCGTCCTGCGGGCGCCAGGTGCCCGGCAACGCGTGCAACCTGCCCGGCCAGATCCTCACCAAGGCGAACGTTACTCAGCCGTGTCCGCGGCCCGGTAAGCCGATGCGACCCGGATGGCGCACGTCGTCCCGATCGCGAGCAGGACAGCGACCCCGGTGACAACCCGCAGGAGACCGTCGGCGGAGGAGGACGCTGCGAAGTAGACGCTCCCAAGCCCGGCGACGGCGGTCACCCCGGCGAGCAGCGTACGGGACGAACGCCAGCCCCGCTTGAAGCGGCGAATACCCCAGCGTGGTTTGGAGGTGGAGAGTCAGGCTGAGCAGGAAGACGGTGTAGCAGCCCATGATGATCCAGCAGGCCGTCAGCCCCGGCTTCACCCCGTTCGGCCGCAGCACCGCCAGGTCCAGCAGCGGATGCCGCGCTTTGGTCTCATACCGGACAAACCCCACCAGCAGCGCTGCGCCACACACCAGCGAGGTCCATGCCCATACAGGCCAGCCGTGGTCATGGCCGAAAATGAGCGGGGCAGTGACCGCGGTCATGGCGACGGTAAGGACCGCCACTCCGCCAAGGTCGAGACGCGCCTGCGCGTCTGTGCGGGAGTTCGGCAGCAGGCGTGGGCCTACAACCAGCAAGATCACGCCGATCGGGATATTGATCAGGAAGACGGGCCGCCAGGATAGGCCGACGAGGTCGGCGCTGACGACCAGCCCTCCGATGACCTGCCCCAGCGCGACTCCCAAGGCGAGCACCATGCTGTAGAGGCCGATCGCCCTACGGCGTGCCCCACCCTCCCAGTGCACCTGGATGAGCGCGAAGATCTGCGGGGTGAGCAGCGCCGCCCCCATGGCTTGCACGATGCGGGCGAGCACCAGCACGGTCGCGTCTGGAGCCAGGCCGCACAGCAGCGAAGCGCCGGTGAACCAGCCAAGCCCGAGCAAGAACGCACGTCGCTGTCCGACAACGTCACCGATCCGCGCACAGGTGACCAGGAGCACACCGGTGGTCAACAGGTAGCCCGACACGATCAGCTGGATCGCGGCACCGTCGGCGTGGAGCTCGTCACGAATGGTCTCCGCCGCCACTGACACGATCGAACCGTCCATGGACGCCATGACCTGCCCGGTGAGCAGAACGGCGAGCATCCGGCCCCGGCGGGCAGCCGTCATCGACGGAGGAGCAAGAGCGATCATGCATCCAGCATCTGCCGTACGTGCCCGCTCGGTCTTGAAGAAATTTGCGGACCACAACCGCGTGCGGGTCAGTCGCGCGCTGACGTACATGGACCAAGGCGAGACCGACCTCGCCGCGCTTGCGATCAGACTCGGGTTCAACGACCAGTCCCACTTGACCCGGGTCATGCGCGACGAACTGGGTCACACGCCCGGCCAGCGGGCCTGGCCGCGCTGATGGAGCTCCTGCTGCCGGGGGATCTTCCAGCTCAGCCGGTCGCGCTGCCGTGGCATCTGCCAGGCGTGGTACGGCGACAACGTCTGAACGAGCGTGATCAGGCGTGTTCACGAGCACGGCTGACCTGCGGCGCGAGAGCTACTTCGACGATCGCTTCCCTACTCAGGGGCGATCGTTTCCGGGGAGTAGGTTCAGTTCACGTTTGATCGCCTCACGTATGACATTGTGCTGCGGCCTCGCCGAGCCGATCCATGTCGGAGAGGAAAGCCAGTCGGACGCGAACTCCGACCTCCACCAGCGCCCTGACACCACCCGGGCCTTCCCGGGCGCCCGCTCCGTGGCTCCTGAACCAGCCGCGTCTGCCCGTACTCGAGCGGGTGCCTTGAGCTGAATCACTCGCGATCTACGCCGCTGAACTGAGCTGGAACGAGTTCGCAAGGGGCGACCGATCCGCGAATGACCGAGACGCTGCCTCCGTTGCTCTTCGCCACGTCGCCGTTGGCGGAATGCATCTGGACGACAAGCGTCTCGTCCGGCCCGAAATCCTTCGGGTCGATCCAGAAGTCTCTTGAGTCCTCGGCTTGTCTCAGCGGCATCCGGTTCGGCTGCGGCACGATCTGGCCTCGGGGCTGGCGGCAGGCCTGACCGTAAGGAACATAGTCGATTACCGCTGGCACACCCTCTTCTCGCAGCCTTTTCTCCAGGTCCTTGGGCCTGACGAACTCGTTGATCCGCACGGTGACGGTCCCGTCGGGATTCTTGATGACAGCGAACGCCGGCGTTTCCGACGCCAGCGGTACGGCGACCGCCATCGCCGCGGCCACCGCGGCGGCCAGCCCTGCCGCAGCCACCAGCCGGCGTGCGGGCCGATGCGCCGGCCGGGGTTCCCAGGAGATCGTGGCGGCCTCTGCGCGCAGTTCCTCGAGCAGCTTGTCCTTGAACGACACCGCTATCACAGTCCTTCCGTCACGAGAGCTTCCGCTACGCCGGGTACCTTCCGCAGAGCCCGGCGGGCGCGATGCAGCCGGACTCTGGCCGTCCCGACCCTGATGTCCAGGCCCTGGGCCGCCTCTGCCACCGTCAGTTGGTCGATGACCACGAGCTCGAGCAACGCCCGTTCCCCTTCCGGCAGGTCGGCCATGGCCGACAGTGCACGCCGGGCGGGCTCCTCGGCGTCGATGCGATCGGTCAGGTCGGCGATGTCGTCGCCGTCGAGCAGCCGGCGCGCGACGATCCGTTCGACGGCGCGTGCCTCGCGCTCGTTGCGGCGTCGTTGGGCCAACAGCACGTTGCGCGCAACCCCGTACAGCCATCCGGTCTCGCTGCCTCGTCCTGGCCGGTAGGTGTGCCGGGAGTGCAGGGCCGCAAGGAATACCTCCGCTGTGAGGTCGGCCACCGTGTGCGGGTCGGCTGTCCGCCGTGCGACGAACCGCGTGATCATGTCGAAGTGCCGCAGGTAGAAGTCTTCGAAAGCCTCCGTCCGCCTTAACGGGTCCGCCGGTTCCTCCTGGTCGGGCCGCACGAGCTGGGCTCCCTTCGTTCAACAGTGCTTACACCATGTACTTGACCGAAGCTTGCGATGCATTACGAGGCAGGTGACGCGGGCGAGCGCCGGCCCGCGCTGGCGGGAGCGCCGATCCGGACGGTGCTCGTCGGCCAGTGATCACCAAAGGCGCTCGCACGATGAACGCCGTCTTCAGCGACAGCCGACACAGGTAGAGAGCCCGAGTGAGATGGCTCCCGTCGACTTCCAGACATGGGAAAAGGGGCCTCTGGATCACTCCAAAGACCCTTCTCACCTGCATCTTCCTGGCGGGGTGTCGCTGTTCCAGGAGAAGACGGAGAGCGATCTCACCGACCCGCGCGCAGAGCCTGAATGAACCAGCCGAACAGCGGCGCCATGCTCGGCGGCACCGGCCAGCCGTTGATCATCGCGAGGAGTTGCAGGTAACGCTCGGCGAGCGGTTCGTCGGCCGTCTCCAGGCGGTCCAGCATCCAGTCCCGCAGGTGAGCGTCGTCGGCGCGGCCGAAAGTCTGCGCGTATCGGGTGGCGAGGGTGCCGACGATGGCGGCCGCCTGCGGCGACGCGGGGTCCACACCCGCGGCCATCGCCGCGCCGACGCGGTCGCGGACCTCCTCGGTGAGCTCGTGGTGCAGCCCCGTGGTGTCGCCCTGGGCGCGCTCGGCCGCCTGGTACTCGGCCAGCCGACGGATCGCCGCGCGAAAATCCGGGTCCTGGACCAGTTCGGCCAGCTCCACCCAGGCGTCCACCTGCGCGGGATCAGGGTCGTCGGGCAGATCCGGCATGGCCGAGCGCATCATCGCGACCCACTCGGGATTGGCATCGAGACCGTCCAAGACCTCGTCGATGAAGTCGGTGACGAGGCGGTGGCGTTCCTCGTTGGAGAGTTTGGCGAGCCTGTGCATGAGTTCCGTCTCCTCTAACGTCGACCCCCGTCTGGCCACCGCGCGCAGCACGGCTCGGCGCAGCCGCAGGATGCGGATCTGCACGTCCAGCGCCTCGGCGTACTCCTCGGCCACCTGCACCACCGGAAGATCACGTTCCAGCAAGCGCTGCACGGTGGGCAGATCGATCCCCAACTCGCGCAGCGCGCGCACGAACTCCAGCCGGGCCAGCGCGCCGACGTCGTACAACCGGTAACCAGCGGGACTGCGGGTGGTGGGCGGTACGAGCCCGCGGTCGGAGTAGAACCTGATCGCCTTCACCGTGAGGCCGGTGCGCCGGGCCAGGTCTCCGATCGTCAGCAGCACGTCGCCGTCCATGCGCACACTCTGCCGTCTCCCTTCAGGGGAGACTCAACCCAAAAGCCGGGATCTTCATGGCATGTGACCCGCCGCCACCGTCACGTGCATCGGGACGTGGCCTGGCGGTGGTCTTGCTTACGCGACGCGCCCGCGAACCGGCCCGTCATCGCGACCGCGCGGGCCGAACTCGGTGGCCGCCTGGCTGGAACGTCTGGCGTTGTTCGTTCGTCATCCGCGCCACCGTCACGTGTGCGCTGCGGAGGCGCCGGAAATATCACATCATGCCCGGGTGTCTGCGAGACTCCGGAAGCCATGAAGATCTTGTGGATCGTCTGTGTCCTCGTCCTGGCGGGCTGCACTGCAGCCCCAGCGGGCACCGTGCCGAAGACAGCGGCGGCGAGCACGACCCCTTCCTCGTCGCCCACGGAGAGCGACCTCGAGGAGGAGAAGGCCTCTGACGACAGCGCCAGCACGGTGCTCGACGTGGCGGTGGCGGGTCCGGACGCGGCCTGGGCGGCCGGCTATGCCGTAACAGTGGAGGACGAGCCGTCCGACGGCGTGCTCCTGCGGATGGACCGCGACGGATGGCGTGTCGACCAGCGCCTGCGCGAGCGATTCCCCGACGCGATCGACTCCATCGTGTCAGGCGTGGACGCCGACGGACCGGACGAGGTCTGGGCAGTCGGCGACAGCGGCGACCTCGACGAGGACTTCGAGGAGGTGCGGCTTCCCTTCGCCCTGCGCTGGGACGGCCTGCGTTGGAAGACGTTCAGACCTGCCCAGCTCCCGAAGGTCGGCGCGCTGGCCGACGTCGCCGTGGACGGTTCGCGGGCGTTCCTGATCGGCAGGCGCGGGGAGGGCAAGACGGCCGTCCCTGTCCTCGTGACCTGGAACGGCAGGCGTTTCGGCGAGCAGGAAGTCCCGCGCGGAGGCAGATTCCACGCCGTGGACGCCGGAGCCGGGCAGGTATGGATCGCGGGCAGCTCGTCCAGCGGGCGATGCGCTGATTCGCGCCCGGCGATCTGGCACAGCGCGACTCCCGGCAGCGCACCGGTGGAGATGCGGCTGCCCGCGCTGGGCCGTGGCATGCTGCGGCACATCTGGCAGAACCGGCCGTCCGACGTGTGGGCCGTGGGTGAGCGCGGCACCTCGGGAGACTGTGACGAGTACGGCACAGGCAAACCGCTGATCCTGCACTGGAACGGAAGCTCCTGGAAGCAGGTCGAACCCCCCAGGTGGAAGGGCTCGCTGTACGGCGTCGCCGCCGTCGGCGAGGACGACGTGTGGGCGGTGGGCTACGAACAGGACGTGACGACCGAAGTCACGTTGCTGCACTACGACGGGCGAGGGTGGAAGCGCGAGGCCGGGTACACCGAAGGCGGCTCGAACGTCTCCGGCCTCGCCCGGGTAAACGCCAACCTGCTGCTGGCCGCCGGGGACCGCTGAGCCGACCGTTCTCTCCTCAACGTCTCTCCTCAACGTCTCTCCTCAACGCGATCGGCATTCCAGCGGCCACCGCGCGATCTTACGCTGAGTGAGGTGAGTGCGCGGTCAGGCTCCGCGTCCGATCGTGACGGCTGGTCAAGGCGAGGGGTGTGAAGCCGGATCCCTGGGAGGCCCGACCGCGAGCGAGAACCGAACCTTCGAGGCCCCCTGAGCTCCCGCTCGGTGATAGAAGCGGATGGCGTCAACATTCCAGTCGGGTGTCTGCCACTGCACCTCCCCGATGCCACGGCCCTCCGCGCTGCGCTGCACGGCGTCGAGGAGTGCCCGCCCCCAGCCTTCCCCACGGTAGGGCTCGGCCACGAACAGGCAGTCCATGTGGACAAATGCCGCCGCTTGCCAGGTGGAGAACTCCAGCGAGCAGGTGGCGTAGCCGATCACTTCGCCGCCACGGTCGGCCACCAGGCACCAGGCTTTGGGGTTCTCTGAGAACAACACGGGTCCCAGCCGGTCCGCGAGATCGGCCGGGACCGGACCGGATCGCTCAAAGGCGGCATGCTCTGTACATAGTGCGGCCACCGCAGGCAGGTCGTCCGGTACAGCGGGGCGGACGCTCCCTGTCGGCGGCGCGGCGGTGACGATCCCGTCCGCGCGGGGAAGCCCGCCGGCCTGGTTGCGGTCGGCGCCTGTGGTGCCGGGCGGGAGAGTGCTGTAGCTCATGTGCAGAACGCTAGGGCCCGCAACCGACTACCGGAACCCGGCCGCGACAGCTTGCCGCTCATCTCGTTCCTCCCGCCGTCCCTGCCCCGTCCGCGGTCCGCAAGGACGCCCCGCGTCCCAACCCCAGACTTCAAGGCCGCAACCGGCCCGTCCGCCGTGTGCACCATGGTGCCGCTGCTCAGCAGACAGGTATGCAGATCCACCCGCAGCACACCCGTCCACAACAGGTGAAACAGCGTTGGCAGCACCGCCAGCACATCGCCGGCCTCCTCCGCGCCTGCCCGCAGTGGGCGTGGCAGACGAAAGACGCTTTGCAGGTGCCCGCTCACCTCATCGCGGACGCATCGCGTGTGCCGGTAACGGGCCAGCCACCGCACGTTCGCCATGAACACCGGGTCAGGGACGCCCAGATGCTCAAACTCCCAGTCGGCAGTTGCGCAGGCCTCGGTCGTGGCCGCGAACGCCTCTGCGGTTCGCTCGTTCACCTGGTCCGCCGCGCGGACATCAATCACCCTCGCGCGGCCGTCCGCCAGCCGTACGAAGTAGTCGGGCGCGTGACGGCGAGCCTCACCGTCTCTCCTGGAATTCGGGTGTCCCTTCCAAAGAGAGTTGGCGGGAGGGACACGCGCTGACTCGCGGCACGTCACCTTGGTTTGGACGTTTCCGAACGCAGTCGTTCAGGTCTTCCTGTCGGTGAGAAGGTGTCTCCGCTGACCATGACACGAAGGCATCACGGCCCTGGGGCACCGGCCCCGCTCAGCCTCGCGCGCCTATTCGTCCACGTCCGGATAGTTCGCCTTGCGCGCCAGCCACCACCAGCCGTCACTCAGCCGAGTGCACCAGTAGTAATCGTCGAATGTGGTCTTGGTGAGATCACAGGGGCTTACCCGCGCGGCGTCAGGCCGGTCATAGATGTAGAGGAACATGTTCTCCGACACTTCCTCGTTCGACAGGCCCATCATGAGAACACGTCCGGGATAAAGCTCGATCGGCACATCCTGCGTACTGAGATGATCAAAGTGCAGGACATCAAACTCATCAGGCGGATGCACCCAGCCGCCCGAAGGCATGTCCGCCGACAGCTTCCTGTCCTTGGCCAGCTGGGCCAGCGCGGTGAACTTGCCGTGATGGACCGCGAACCACGTACGCCCGAAGATCCCGTTCCAGGGCAGCACCACAACGGCGGCACACAGGACGACCGCCGCACCGGCCGCGACGTAACCGCGAATGTCACCACGGCGGCGTACAAGTCTCTGCGCCCACCACGACGTGGAAAGCACGGCCACGACGAACGCGATCCCAAGGATCAGCTGCTCGATGATCCGATCGTAGTACTCCAGCCACAGCAGATACCGTCCAGCCACGACCACGAGCCAACTCGCCACCATGGTCGCGGTCAACGCATACGATCGCTTCTCGATCACGCCTCCGGACCCGGTCGGCGAGCGGCACTGCTCCACGTAAGGACGGCCTCCCGCCAAACCTGTGAATCCAACCCGCGCACTGCAACCCGCCTCACCTCATGGGACACCGCACATGTCCGGCCCTCTGCGGCGACGATGTACCAGACCTCGAACGCGCTGTCCGTGAGGTGCAACGGGCATCAAGCCCCAGCAGTCACTCAACCTTCGGTGAGACACCGTAGCCGTCATCAACCTTCGATGACAATGCTCAGTTTTCGCTGCGACAGGACACCAGGAAACACGAAGTCCCGTCCGATTCAGATGATCGGACGGGACCCAGTCAACTTCCTTCGAGCCATCTCAAGAACGACTCTGGGTGGGCCGTTCACAAGTGTGTGCAAGCAGGGGCGGAGAGCGTTTGGAAGATCACTTCCCGAGCTTAGTGTGATCGTCTCCCTGAGTGCGTATCGGTTCCTGCGCTGCTGAACGGATCTTCGCCGCGTCGGCCAGATCCAGCAGTACCGCACAGCCCTGCCGCAGGGGTACTGCGATGAGATCCCACGTGTCCGGGTCCAGGGCCGGCGCGAACCGGCCGACCAGCGGGTGCCCCGCATCATGCCGTCCGGACCCTGCACCTCCCGAAGGGCGCCTGGCTGTGTCCCGTTCCCAACCACGACTCGGCCGTGCGGAGGATGTGGTGGGCGCAGGCGACTTGGTCACGCCCAAGAGCGCACGTGCCCCAGCCTCTTCACTCAGCCGGATGCCGTCTCGGAATGTCCGAACGGGCTCAAGCGGTCGGTCAGGAAGGCGACGATCTCGTCCCTGGCCTTCACCGTGGGATGCCCTTCTGCATCGACAAGGTGGGCGGTGACCACGCTGTGGGGAGTCCCGACCACGTCGGCGAAGAACGGCGGCGGGCTGGTGTTCGCGGAATTGCCCGGAAGCACGCGACCGTCGAAGGCATCGCCGAGGAGTGCCCGGTAGGCGGCGAAGCGCTGGCCGGTGCACCAGCGATCGCTGTCGAAGCGGTAGGCGAGAACCTTCAGCCCGTCGCGCGCGATGCGGTCTCGGACCTCGCGCGCGTCCTCGTCGCTGATCTCGAGTCCGGCGGGATCATCCAGCGGCAGCGACGGGTGGTTGACCACTGGCGCGATGACAGCCGGCTCAAGCGTCATGGTGAGAGCGAAGTTGCCGGTGAAGCACAGTCCGATCGCGCCGACTCCCGGACCGCCGCATTCGGCATGGGCTTGGCGCGCGAGCCCACGTAGCCATGCCGTGACGGGGCTGGTCCCACCTCCGGCGAACGCACGGAACTCGGCACTGACACACGCGCGGCGGAGAACCTCCGTACCACCCTCGACCGTGGGATAGGCGCCGTCGATCCCGAAGAGCGAGGGGACATAGACGGTGAAGCCCGCATCCCGCAGCCACCGCGCCAGCCGAAGGACGTCAGGACTGATGCCGGGCATCTCCGGCATCAACACAACGGCCGGCCCGCAGCCCGCCACGTAAACCGTCTTCACCACCCCCTCCACGTCCACGAGTCGGCGGGAGAAGTCCATGATCATGTCGTCAAGTCGTCCGCTGGCAACGCTCATGGTGACAGCGTGGACCTATGCACCTGCACAAGGTGAGAGGCCAGATCGCCATGGATGGGGGTAATCTCGCCACTGGCTGATGGTGAGGAGGCGAGCATGAGCACGCTGCGGGTTGGCGTCCTGGCCTATCCAGGCTGCTTCGCGTCCGAAGTGTTCGGCGTACCCGATCTCCTGACGATGGCCACGCACGTTGCCGGACCGGACGGCTCCGGATACGAAGTGTCGATCGTTTCGCCTCGTCGTCGTATCGCCGCATCAGGTGGTGCGGCACTGGACGTCTCTCCGCTGCGCGAGGTGGATGTCCTTGTCGTGCCAGGGTTCGAGCTCCTGCCGAGCCTGGATGTGGACGCGAAGCTCGCACCCCTCGCCCCTGAGATTGCGGCGATCCGCTCATACGCTGCCGCGGGCACTGCCGTCGTCTCGATCTGTGTCGGTGTGTTTCTGCTCGCCGAGGCTGGTCTCCTCAACCGACGCCGGGCCACGACGGCCTGGCTCCTCGCGGACGAACTGGCTCGACGCTGTCCGGACGCTGACATCCGGCCCGAGTGTCTGGTCGTCACCGACACGGGGGTGACGACGACGGCGGCCTTCAGCGCCATGTACGACTTCGCGCTGGATCTGATCCGCCGGCACAGCGGTGCCGGCGTGGCACGGACGACCGCGCGGGTGGCGCTCCTCGACGATGCGCGATCGTCCCAGACTCCGTACGTGGACGCGCGACTTCTTCCGCAGCCCGGAAACGAGTTCTCCCACAAGGTCATGCGACGGCTCGACCAGAACCTTGCCGCGCGATACGACCTCGCCGCGTTGTCGGACACGTTCAAGGTCAGCACTCGGACACTGCTGCGGCGCTTCGCGGACGAGACCGGCCAGAGTCCGCTGGAGTACCTGCAGTCGTCGCGTGTCCGTCGCGCCCGCCACCTCCTTGAGACCACGAACCGAACCGTCGCCGGCATCTCCGCCGCGGTCGGGTACAGGGACCCCAGCACGTTCGCCGCCCTCTTCGCCAAGCACACCGGACGGCGCCCGGGAGACTATCGCTCGGCCTTCCGCCGTGTTGACTGATCTTCCGGCCCCGACGTCCTAGCCTGGACACGCTCGCCGTGTGGTGCCGCTGAGCGCCAGGCTCGTCTGTCAACAGGACCGAGTAGCCCGGTAGGCCCTGGTGGGATGTTCACGAGTGGGTGCAGCCTGGGAGGAAGGAGGTGATAGAAGATCGCTTCCCGAGTTCAGTCTGATCGTTTCCCGGATGTGGGGCCGGTCGACCCTTTGGCGCGGATGGCCACCACCGCCAGTACGGCCATTGCCCCGAGACAGAGCCAGGCGAAAACGTCGCCGACCCGCGCGTACAGCGTCGGAGAACCGGTGACAGGCACGTACACGGTCATCGTCTGCTGTCTCGTGGCGAAGTAATCGGCCGAGGTGAGCATTCGGCCCTGCGGATCGAAGACGGCGGACAGGCCGTTGCTGGCTTGACGAATCAGCGAGTAGCCGTTTTCCACCGCTCGGATGGCTGCCTTCTCGGTGTGGGTGGCGCCGAAGCCGTACCAGTCGTTGGACGGCACCAGCATCAAATCCACGTCGTCGGCCTGCCTCATCAGGGCGGGGAAGTCGGCGTCGAAGCAGATGACGTTGGACAGGCGGCCGAACGGGGTGTCGGCGGTCGGCACCCGACCGTCCCCAGGATCGAACGGATCCATGCCCGGCACCGGATGGGCTTTCTCATACGTCCATCGGGCCTGTCCTGCCGGATCGACGAGTACCGTCTCGTTACGCATGTACGGCGGCGCGCCCGTGATCACGATCAGTCCGGCGTTCACATAGCTGCCGGTCCTGACCGCGATTGCGGCGATCTGGTCGATCAGCCGCTGCCTGTCGGCCTCGCGTGCCGCACCGCCTGCCTCCGGCCAGACCACGATCTCGGCTCCGGCGTTCGCCTCCCGTTCAGTGGCAGCCAACAGCGAGTCGTTGACAGGGGTGAACGCCTGCCGGACCAAGGCGGGCTCCGCGTGGGCGAGTCGTTCGGGCGTGGGGTAGCCGTTCAGGACTCTGTTGGATGTCTCCAGCACCGAACGCACCGGGCTCACCCCGGCCACCCGTACGGTTTCACCAGCGGGTGCCGCGAGTGCCAAGCGCATGCTTCCGCCGACGATCACCAGCGCCAGTACGGCCCCGAAGGGCGACACCCGCCGCCAAGCGAACCCATCCTGCCAGACGTGATTGCAGACGGCGGCGAACCAGGCGATGAGGAAGCTGACGCCGTAGCCACCGGTCACCGAGACGAGCTGGAGCAGCGGAAGGTTGTCGTGCTGGGTAGCGGCCAGCGAACTCAGGATGTTGCCGACCGGGCTGACGCTCGCCAACGCGTATTCCACGCCGACCACCCCTGCCGGGAAGACAAGCGTGGCCCACGGGCCGGGCAGGCGCACCGCTATGAGACGGTCCAGAAGGTACGGCACCACGCTCGCCAGCGCCATGACCAGGGAGAGCATCAACACTGGGCTCAACACCGGCAGCCCGCTCTCATAGAGCCAGAACGTGGTGGCCACCATGGTGGCGAGTGCGATGCCTCCCATCGCGGGCAACGCCCGGCTTGTGCGGGAAAACCGTAACAGCAGGATCAGATAGACCCATGCCGCCCCGGCCACCTCCCACCGGCCGTGTGCGGCCACGAGTGAGAGAGCGGTTCCGGCGGCGAGGACCCCCCAGCGAGTCAGTCGATTCATGCGGAAAATCTAAGAAGCGTGAGCCTCGCCTCCCAGCCTGCATTCCCCCGAACCACGGGTAGGGGGCACCGGCATCACCGATGCCGGCTCCGAAAAAAACCAACCGTGTCATCCCCACCAGGCTGTTCACCACGCCCACACGGCTGCGTGACAGCGCCTAAGCCACTCATCTGGTGTCCTGCGCCTGAAATCCGCCAATGGCGCCGTTAGAGATCCCTTCCCACGCAGACGTTGATCGTTTCCCGCATACACTGCCAGAGGGGGTGGCTGAGGCGTCAGGGAATGGGAGCCGAAGCACGCGGCGGGGACGCGTAGCGGAGTTCAGCTGTGTCTGCGGCTTCGTAGCGCCGCAGGATCTGCGAGATCAGCGACAAGCCGCGTGGCAGGTCATCGCGGATGAGTACGTCGGCCGAGGCCTCTGGCGACAAGCGCGCTGCCACGCACACCGCCATTAGTGGACTGATGCGACGAATAGGGGGTCTTGGCGGCTCAGGGATACCTGGGATACCGACCGCCGAATACCTCATGCAGGGTCCGCGGTAGCACGTCCCGGCTGGTCGGCGCTGGTCGATCAGCTCAGAGACAGACGCGGTAGCGGATGTGGGTGGCCTCCGGTGTGTCAATCACCCGGACGATCTCCAACTCGATCTCCGACGACAAGACATCGAACAGCCGGCGGCCACGACCGAGCAGCACCGGGATCAGATGGATCTGCACCTCGTCCAGCACCCCGGCCTCGAGCGCCCGTTGCCCCGTGTACGCGCCACGCACCTGCACGTCCCGGTCCCCGGCGGCAGCCTTTGCCTGCGCCATCGCGCTTTCGATCCCGTCGGTCACGTACGTCACCAACGGATAGCCCCAGCGGGCGGCCGGGCCGGGCGGCCGGTGACTGGGCACGAAGATCGGGAGACCGTTGTGATCACCGCCCCAATGATCCATGAGCTCGGCAGTCCGCCGTCCCGCGAGGACCGCACCAGCAGCCTTCCATTCGTCCTGAAATTGCCCGACAGGCACGGACTGCTGGCCGGACTCCCCCTTCACGTCCGCCCACTTGTGCAACCGCTCGCCGTCGTCGCCGCCGAGGAAATCGTCGGGATCGGCGATGTACCCGTCGAGGGACACTGACATGTCGAGCACGGATATGGACACTTTGGCCTCCTGTGATCTCGATCCACAATGGCCTTGCCCGGCCTCGCACACCCATGGGCCTGACCCGAGCGGCGGGGCCGACGAACCCGTCCAGCGACATACCTCATATCGAAGATCACATGCTGGCCGGGGCCCTCGGTGGATCACGCTGTGATCGCTAGTTTGGCGGACCCCGGGTGGCAAAGTGGTGTCATTCCGGTGGCACTCACCGCCGAACCGGGCGGGGCGAGAGGGGGTGATGCGCATGCTGGCCGTCGAGCTGCTCGGGCCGCTGCGCGTTTCCGTGGCAGGGAGGCCGGTCGAACTGCCCCCGGGGCGGCAGCGCGTGTTGATGGCGGTGCTGGCGATGTCGGCGGGCCATACCGTACCGACGGACAAGCTGGCGACCGCGGTGTGGGGCACCGATCCGCGCGGCGACCCGCGGGCCAACCTCCGTACCACCGTCAAGCGCGTACGCCGCGCTCTGGGAACCGTCGAGCTGATCACGGCCCGGTCGGGCGGCTACCTCCTGGCGACCGAGCCGGACAAGGTAGACGCGCTACGCTTCGGCCACCTGCTCGATGAGGCCGCGGCGGCACCCGGTCCGGTGGCCGAGCGGTCCCGGCTGGCCGAGGCGCTGGCGCTGTGGCGCGGCACCCCCTTCGACGGGATCCGATCGGACTGGCTAGAGCACTCCGTGGCCCCGGCGCTGCAGGATCGGTACCTGACCGCGCTGGAGCGCCGGGTCGACCTCGACCTGGCACACGGAGCGCAGCCGGACCCGGTCCAGCTGGCCAAGGCCGCAGAGCGGCACCCGCTGCGGGAATCGCTGTGGGTGCGGCTGCTGCGGGTGCTGGAGTCGGCCGGTCGTCCCGCCGAGGCACTGGAGCGGTACGAGACGATCCGGCGCCGGCTCGCCGAGGAGCTCGGCGCCGATCCCAGCCCTGAGCTGCGGCAGGTCCATGCCGATCTGCTCGCCGTCGGCGCCCCGGCGGCCGGGCGCACGGTGCCCAGACAGTTGCCCGCCACCGTCAACGGGTTCGCCGGGCGGGAGGCCGGGCTGGCGGCGCTGGACGAGCTGCTCGGCCCGCCGGAGAAGACGAAGTCCCGGGCGCCGCTGCTCGGCCCGCCGGAGAAGACGAAGTCCCGGTCTCCGTTGATCACGGTGATCTCCGGCACGGCCGGGATCGGGAAGACCACACTCGCGGTGCACTGGGCGCACCGGGTCGCCGGGC
Organism: Nonomuraea sp. CA-143628; assembly: GCF_050942315.1. Lineage (NCBI taxonomy): Bacteria > Bacillati > Actinomycetota > Actinomycetes > Streptosporangiales > Streptosporangiaceae > Nonomuraea > Nonomuraea sp. CA-143628. The sequence continues at coordinate 1,551,730 of NZ_CP192072.1, read as the reverse complement.
GCTTCCCAGACGGCCAGCTCTATGTCAACCTGCGCGGATATGACCCCTCGGGGAAGGCCGTACGACCGGCGGCGGCTATCCGCGAGTTCCTCGACGTGCTGGAAGTGCCGCCGCACCGGATCCCGGACGGCCTGGACGCGCAAGCCGGGCTCTACCGTAGCCTGCTGGCCGGACGGCGCATGCTGGTGCTGCTGGACAATGCCCGCGACGCCGACCAGATCGCCCCACTGCTGCCTGGGGCGCCCGGCTGCCTGGTGGTGGTCACCAGCCGGGATCACCTCACCGGGCTGGTCATGACGTACGGCGCGCATCCGCTCCCCCTCCGCCTGCTGCCGCCGGACGAGGCAAGGCGGCTGCTGGCCGCCCGGCTCGGCCAGCAGAGGATCACCGCCCAGCCCGCCGCCGTCGAAGAGATCATCCGCCGCTGCGCCGGGTTGCCGCTGGCGCTGGCGATCGTCGCCGCCCGCGCCGCGATCCATCCCACGCACCCGCTCGACGCGCTCGCCACCGAGCTCCAGGACACGCTCGGTGCCCTGGACCGTGCCGCCGACGTACGGGCGATCTTCTCGTGGTCGTACGAGTCGCTCGGCGACGAGGCGGCGGCGCGGCTGTTCCGGCTGGTCGCAGGGCTACATCCCGGCCCGGACAGCACGATCGCCGCCGCCGCCAGCCTGGCGGGCGTCCCGGTCACCCGGGTACGGGCACCACTGGCCGACCTGACCCGCGCCAACCTGCTCACCGAGCACGCCCCAGGCCGCTACTCCTGCCACGACCTGCTGCGCGCCTACGCCTCCGAACTCTGCCAGGCCCGCGACGCGGACCGGGACGCGGCGCGGCGCCGCATCGTCGACCACTACGTCCTTACCGCGTACGCCGCCCAGCGATTGCTTGGCGGCGACATGGAGGGGGACATCGAGACCATCGACCCTGCCGCGCCAGGCCCGGGCGTCTGCGTCACCGCCCTCGCCGGACGCGACGCGACGATGGCCTGGTTCGCGACCGAGCGCCCCGCCCTGCTCGCCGCCCTGGAGCTCGCCGCCGACCTGGGACTCGACCGGCAGGTCTGCTACCTGGCGCGGGCGTTGTTCGTCTTCCTGCATGGGCAGGGCTTCTGGCACGACCGGGCCGAGACCCAGCAGGCCGCCGTGGCCGCCGCCCGGCGGCTGGGCGACCCGGTGGAAGAGTCTCGCGCGTACCGCAACCTGGCCTTCGCGCTGGCCGACCTGGGTCGCTTCGACGACGCCCACCGCAATCTCGACGCCGCCCTGGAACAAGCACATGACGACCCCGCAGGTCAGGCGTGGACGCACTACCACCGCGACATCGTGTACGCCCTCCAGGGCAGGGAGGCCGACGCACTCGATGCCGCCCGCCGCGCCCACGACCTGTTCGAGCAGCTGGGCCACCAGGCGGGCCGGGCCATCGCGCTCACCGACCTCGGCTTCCACCACGGCCGCCTGGGAAACCACGCCCAGGCCCTTGAGTTGTGCGAGCAGGCCCTGATCCTGCACCAGAAGCTCGGCAACCGCCCCCACGAGGCCCACACCTGGTCGTGCCTGGCCGACACCCGCCTCCAACTGGGCGACCCGGCTGGGGCCGTCCCCTGCTACCACCAGGCCCTGGAGCTGTTCCGGGAATTCGGCGACCCGTACGCCGAGGCCAGCACCCTCGCCCACCTGGGCGCCTGCCATTACCTCGCCGGCGACCACCTGGCTGCCCACGAGCACTGGCGCCACACCCACACCCTCCTCGGAGACCACGACCTCTCCGCCACCGACCAAATCCATACCCAGCTGGCGATCATCGACAAGTCCACCGCCGACGCCTTCCGTCGCCGACGCTGACTCGGCGAACGGCGCTGCATGTTGGCCTGCTCCTCGGTGAGCTGGCGACTATCGAAAGGGCCAGGAGTGCCCATCTTCGGCGACAGCCGACACGGGTCGAGAATCCGACTGAGATGGCTCCCCGATTGGCTCCCATCGACTTCCAGACATGAGAAAAGGGCCTCCGGATTACTCCGAAGACCCTTCTCACCGGCAACTTCCTGGTGGGGTGTTCACGAGTGGGTCCATCCTGGGAGGAAGGAGGTACTTAGAAGATCGCTTCCCGAGTTCGCTCTGATCGTTTCCCGGATGGGGCGACGGTCAGCCGCTTGGCGCGCATGGCCGCGACCCCGAGGGCGGCCATTGCCGCGAGACAGAGCCAGGCGAACACGTCGCCGACCCGCGCATATACCGTCGGACTACCGGCGACAGGCACATGCGCGGTCATCGTCTGCTGCGTGGTCGTGAAGTAGTCCGCCGAGGTGAGCGTTCGGCCCTGGGGATCGAAGACAGCGGCCAGGCCGTTGCTCGCCTGACGAACCAGCGAGTACCCGTTCTCCACCGCCCGGATGCCTGCCTTCTCTGTATGCGCGGTGCCGAAGCCGTACCAGTCGTTCGACGGCACCAACATCAGATCCACATCCCCGGCCTGCCTCATCAGCGCGGGAAAGTCGGCGTCGAAACAGATGACGTTGGCCAGGCGGCCGAACGGCGTGTCCGCGGTCGGCACCCTGCCGTCGCCGGGGTTGAACGGATCCAGGCCCGGCACCGGGCGGGCCTTCTCATAGGTCCATCGGGCCTTCCCCCTCGGGTCGACGAGGACAGTCTCGTTGCGCATGTACGGCGGCGCGCCCGTGATCACGATCAATCCCGCGTTCACATAGCTGCCTGTCCTGGCGGCGATCGCGGCGATCTCGTCGATCAGCCGCTGCCTGTCGGCCTCGCGTGCCGCACCACCCGCCTCCGGCCAGACCACGATCTTCGCTCCGGCTCTGGCCTCCCGTTCGGTGGCGGCCAGCAGGGAGTCATTAACAGGAGCGAATACTCGCCGAACCATGTCGGGATCGGCGCCGGCAAGCTGTTCTGGCGAGGGGTAACCGTTCAAGGCCTTGTTGGACGTCTCCAGGACCGAACGCGCAGGGCTGACCCCAGCCACCCGTACGGTTTCACCAGCGGGCGCCGCGAATGCCAACCGCAGGCTTCCTCCGGCAAGCACCAGCGCGAGCACGGCTCCGAAGGGTGCCACCCGCCGCCAAGCGAAGCCGTCCTGCCAGAGGTGATTGCAGACGGCGGCGAACCATGCGATGAGGAAGCTGACCCCGTAGCCACCGGTCACCGAGACGACCTGCAGCAACGGGAGGTTGTCGTGCTGGGTGGCGGCCAGCGAACTCAGGATGTTGCCGACCGGGCTGAGGCTCGCGAGCGTGTACTCCACGCCGACCACCCCCGCGGGGAAGACCAGCGTGGCCCACGCGCCGGGCAAGCGCGCCGCGATCAGACGGTCCAGAACGTACGGCACCACGCCCGTCAGCGCCATGACCAGGGAGAGCGCCAAGACTGGGCTGAATACTGGCAGCCCGCTCTCGTAGAGCCAGAATGTAGTGGCCACCATGGTGGCGAGTGCGATGCCGCCCATTGCCGGTAGAGGCCGGCTTGTGCGGGAGAACCGTAATAACAGGATCAGATAGCCCCATGCCGCCCCGGCCACCTCCCATCGACCGTGCGCGGCCACGGCTGAGAGCGCGGTTCCGGCAGCGAGCATTGCCCATCGAGTCTGACGGTTCATGCGGCAAATTTAGGCAGCGCGGACCTCACCATCCCATCTCGCACGCCTCCGAACCAGGGTAAGGAACACCCCCCGCCTGAGCGGAAGGCGTACCCCCGGTTTGCCACTCACAAAGATGGTGGTACCGGCCCCACACAGAACGAATCCGATTCGGAACCCCTGAAACGACAAGATCCCGCCTGATCGCGATGATCAGACGGGATCCCGTCAACTGGCGACGCGCTCACGCACCACTGCCTCGCCCGTATAGCCGGCCAGGCAACGCATCGGCGTGGTCCCTCGGAGATGTTGACGCCGTTGGTGCCGCATGTTGTGATCCACACATGCGTTATTTAGTACTTATTTAGTAGGAAATGAGGCGCTTATGAGGTTGCTCCAGCGTGCTGGCGCGGTTGTCATGCTCCTGGTGAGCGCGGCGGGCATCCATGTCGTGCAGGGCGGACCGGCGCAGGCGGCTCTGCCCACCGCAGCCGTCGTGCTCGGCGACAGCTTCGTCAGCGGGGAGGGCGCGGGGGACTACCAGCCCGTCGTCGACGCCTCCGGTACGGCACAGGACTTCCCCGGCTGGTCGGCGGACAACAGCAACGCCTACTTCTGTCACCGGTCGGCGAATGCCTCGGTGTTCACGGCGTCGCTCCCGGGCATTCAGCAACGTTTCAACCTCGCCTGCTCCGGCGCCCAGCCTGCCGACATCGCCGCCCCCTCAAGCGCCCGGGCCGAGGGACGCGCCGTCGCCTCGCAACTCGATCAGCTGCGCGCAGTTGCCCAGACGCACGATATCGATGTCGTCCTCGTCGGCCTCGGCTCCAACAACAGCCAGTTCACCTTCGGCGACGTCGCCACGTTGTGCGCCAACCGCTTCATCGCCGACGCCTGGACAGGCTGGTGGGAGTTCTGGGCCTATCTGAACGGCGAGGTGCCGCAGAAGCCCTGCACCGCCTCCGACCTGGCCACCGACACCGAGGTCGCCGCCGCCACCACCGAGACCATCACGGCCCTGCGCCAGATCCTCGACACCCTCGACCAGATCGACGCCGACGGCACCCACCAGGTGATTCTGCAGACCTACACCAACCCGCTGCCCCCCGACATCGCCCCGGAGTATTACGACGAGGACGGCCGCACCGACACCCGCGACAAGTTCCGCGCCCTCGGCGCCGAACGGTACGCCGCCGGGTGCCCGATCCACCGGGCGAGCCTCGCCCCTGGGCAGGTGTTCTCCCAGAACCTCGGCTCCCTGGTCAAGAACGCGCATGCCACGCTGGCAGCCGAACGCCCGGCGGCCGACCTGCGCTTACTGGACGTCCAGCGGGCTTTCGACGGGGCCAGGCTCTGCGAGAACCCCGGCAGCCCGGCGGGCGCGCTCGCGACGCCGATCCGGGTACAGGACGGGCCGTCCGGCACGTTCATCACAAGCCTGTCCGGCTGGGACAAGATCGGTATCCAACGGGCGGCGAACACCTGCGGCACCTACTTCCAGACCTGCCAGGAGTCGTGGCACCCCAACGCGGCGGGAGACGCGGTCCTCGGCCAGTGCCTGACCGGCGCCCTCGCCGCGGCGCCCCGCGCGATCGTCACGTGCGCCCGTAACCCGAACGGCACGCTCACCATCTCCTGACGTCTCCTCAGCTTCGCGTCCGGCCGTCTGGAGCCGGGCGCGGCGCGAGGCAGGCGATCGGCCTGGTCAGCACGGCGTGGACGGCGCCGCCCGCCCTCGGCTTCCCCACCGTCGTCGACCGCGCCTACACCGACCAGCAAGCGCCCATCACCCGACTGATCGACTCCGCCGCCGATCGCACAGCATCCTGCCGACCGTTGGGCCTCGCATGCCCACCGGCCAATCCCGTACGCGCTCACAGTGGTCCAACCCCACCAGCGCCCTCCGCCGCAGCCACCACGTGGACCAGAACCAGCCCATCCAGCGGCGATGATCATCCTCATGGGACGACGGCTCGCGCGATCCGCCTCTCCCACGCAGCCCTGACGATCATTTTGTGTACGGGCACTTGCTGACCGCCGCCTCCGTGACATCGGCGACGCCCTGCGGTGCCAGCTGACTCGCACCATAGATCCGTCAGCCCTCCTACGTCTAATGGTGCGAGACACGAGGAGAGCCCTTGCACCCTGACCATCAGCGCGACTTCACCGAGTTCGTCGCCAGCCGATCCGACAGCTTGATCAGGCTCGCCTACGTTCTGACCAACGACCAGCACGCCGCCGAGGACCTGCTGCAGACGGCGCTGGCCAAGACAGCCGCTCACTGGCGGCGTATCCGAGACAACCCGGAGGCGTACGTGCGCCGGGTCATGTACCACGAACAGGTCGGGCGGTGGCGCAGCCCGCGCTGGGGCCGCGAACGCGTGCTCGAAGCGCCTCCCGATCACGGCGTGGCCGACCACACCTCCGAGGTGGAGACCCGCATCACGCTGGCCAAGGCGTTACGGGTCCTGCCCGCGCGCAAACGAGCGGTGCTGGTGCTGCGCTATTACGAAGACCTCTCGGAGTCCGAGGTCGCCAAGGTCATGGGCTGCTCGGTGGGCACCGTACGCAGCCAAACCCATCAAGCCGTCGCCCGCCTGCGCAAGCTGGTCGGCGAGACCGTCATCCTGGAAGGCCTGCAGTGACCATCGACGAACGGCGGATCGCCGAAGAGCTGCGCCTGATGGCCGGCGAAGCCACCCCCGTGGACCCGCTGGCTTATGCCACGCGGACTCTCGCCCGGCGCCGGCGCCGGGCGTGGTCGGTCGCCGGGCTCACGGCGGTGGCCGTGGCCGCCACGGTGGTCGCGGCGGTGGTCCTGCCCTCCCCGGACACCCCCGGCCCGGACACCGCGGCCGGCGTGGCGGCTCTGCCGGACAACACCCCCGAGCAGTTGCAGCTCGTACGCAAGTGCATGCCCCAGGGCGGGCCCGTCCACAGCATGGACGGGAACCGGCGGATCGCCGAGCACGGGGCGGCTGACGATTTCCGGGTACTGGTGGAGTCCCAAGACACGGGCGGAACCACTGCCCTGGTGGGCAGTGACGCCGGTTTCGTGCTCTGCACGCCGACCGATCAGAAGGACATGGCGGAGCGCGCGGTCTTCACCTACTGGGGGTTCAAGCCGCCCGGGGATCTAGCCGGGTTCTCCGGTGATCTTCAGGTGGACGCATACACCAGCCACACGCATTCGTACACCGTCGGCAAGCAGCGGATCCAGAAGGACGACATGTACCGGGTCGTCACCGGGCGGGCCAGCGACGCCGTGCGGCGGGTTGAGGTCGACTGGGCGGACGGGCGGCGTACGTCGGCGCGGATCGCCAACGGGTTCTTCATCGTACGGATCATCGGGAAGCTGGTGCGCGACCCCGAAGACCCCGAGAATGAGGAAGCCACGATCCTGGACTCGCCGCCCGTCACGGTGACGGCGTACGGGACCGACGGGAAGGTGCTGCGGCAGGAGAAGAACGTCGCCTTCGGACCGCTGGGGCGCGGCAGCGACTGACGGCATCAGGCAGCCGCTGGAGCCGCGAGGGCGGCGGCTACCGACCTCGGGGCCCGCACGATGCCCTCCACCGCCGTCTTGGGCTCACCGGACCACTCCGCGCCGGAACAGTCCCTTGGGGCTACCAGCCGGTGCGATACATCGTCCACGCGAGCGCGCCCTTGCCGGCCATGCGCTGGTAGGCGCGCAGGTGCGGAACCCCGGCGGGCGCGGGCTAGCGGCTCATCCGCGTCTAGTACCCCGGCGTAGCTGGCCAGGGTGGCGGCGGGGATCGCGTCCCAGGCGGGCACGCCGACGAGGGCCTTCTCCGCGGTCTGCAGGGTGTGCCCGGCCATGATCAGGTGGGGGACGATGTCGGCGATGCCCTGCCATATGACGCAGCTCCCAGCCGCCGAGGTCGCCGGGCGGGCACGACCCCATCACCCGCACCCAGCGCGAGGATGAGACGGTGTTCACCTGGGGCACCGCCGACCCGCTGATGGGCGCCCGCTACCGCCTGGAATGGCGCTTCCGCGCCCGCCCGGACGACCCAGACAATGCCGCCGGCCCGCCGCCGACCCTGCGCACCAGCAGCGACCGGATGAAAGCCGCCGGCATCGTCCAGGCCGGGCACCCCATCCTGGCCGCCGTCGCCGGCCGAGCCCGCGAGTGATCAACGCGCTGTTCGCCGCGCTGCAGCGCGTCCGCGAACACGACGTGTTCCACAACCCTGCCAGCACTCTGGAACGCCAGGCCGACAGGGCACTCCGCTCCCGAAGATGTCCCCAAGCCGCGACTAGAGGAACATTTGTCCAATCCGCCGGCGAGCGCCTTCGGCGACAGTGGGCCCATGACCATTCCTGACGGCACCACGGAGAGTTCGATCCTGGCCCTGGACGACGGAGACGTCTACGTGTGTCAGGACGGCACCCACGTGCCCCCGCACTCGTCCTCCCCGATCGATCTCTTCGAGTCCTCCATCCACCTGCGCCAAGTCGGCGAGATCGACGCCAGGAGAAGATTCACGGACTCCGGCTAGGACAGCTGGCAGCTGAAGGTGTTCCACGCGAAGACCGATGCCGACGTCCACGCCGACCGCTGGGAAGTCCACACCGCGGCCGAGGAGATCGTGTCCTGCCTCATCGGGAAGATACGCCTCTACCTCCGTCCCGAGCTGGCGGGACAGCAGGAGAAAGAGGTCAGGCTGGTGGCCGGCACCGCTGCCATCGTCCCGCGCGGACTGTGGTACCACATCGAGCTGGACGTCCCCAGCAACATCATGGCCGTCACCCTGCCGCGAGGCAGCCGCCTGGAGATGCGGACCGGAGCCTGGAAGCCCAGGCCGGCCCGCTCGCACCCTGCCCCTTCATCCACCGCCGCCCCTCATCCACCATCGGCTCGGCCACGGGCCGGGTCGTGACGAGATCGACGAAGACCGGAGAACGATGACCACCACCACCGACCTCGCTCAGACGATCGAGCAACCGGATGCCGATTCCGCGGTGGGACAGAGCATGACACGGCTGTTGCGCCCTCATCTGCGGAGTTTCGCGGCCGTGGTGATCCTGCAGGTCATCGGCGCGCTCGCGGGTCTGGCCCCGCTACTGGCGGTCGTCGAACTGGGCCGTACCCTGCTGTCGCCCGACCCGATCGACCACGTTCACGTCTGGACCGTGATGATCGCAGGTGCGACCGGCCTGCTCATCCGGCTGCTGTGCACCGCCGCGTCGTCGGGAATCGGGCATGTTCTCGACAGCCGGGTGCAACTGACGTTCCGCCGGCAGCTGGCCGCATCGCTGGGACGCGTCCCGATCGGCTGGTTCTCCCGGCGCCGCACCGGCGAGCTGGCCAAGGTGGTGGGCGAGGACGTCAGTGCCGTGCACCCGTTCATCGCCCACGCCCCCGGCGAGCTCGTCGCCGCGTTCGTAGTGCCGCTGGTGTCGCTGATCTACTTGTTCACCGTCGACTGGCGGCTCACGCTGATCACGCTGATCCCTGTGGTGCTGGCGATAACGCTGGTCCCGCTGCTGATGCTGCCCACCAGGACGCGCGAGCAGGAGGCCTACGACGCGGCCATGGCACGGATCGCCAGTTCCGTCGTCGAGTTCGTGCAAGGCATCTCGGTGGTCAAGGCGTTCGGCGGAGGCGAGCGCGCCCACCGCACGTTCCTGACGGCCGCCGACGACTTCGTCAGCATCTTCTCCCGCTGGGTGCGCGGCATGTCCGTGATCGCCGCCGGGATGCAGCTGGCGCTGTCGCCGCCGTTCGTGCTGCTGGTCGTGCTGGTCGGCGGCACGGCTCTGATCACCTCCGGCGGCCTGGCCCCGGCGGATCTGCTGCCGTTCCTGCTGCTCGGGCTGGGACTGACCGCTCCGGTGGCGGCGCTCGGCCACGGCTTCGACGATTTGCAGAGCGCTGGCCGCGCGATCGGCCGGATCAAAGACGTGCTCGCCGTCCGGCCACTGCCCGAGCCCGCCCACCCGCGTCCGCCGCAGGGGCACCGGGTGGAACTGCGTGACGTCCGCTTCGCCTACGACGCCGACCACGAGGCGCTGCGCGGCATCGACCTGGTGCTGGAGCCGGGGACGGTCACCGCGGTCGTCGGGCCGTCGGGAAGCGGCAAGTCCACGCTGGTCCAGCTGCTGCCGCGGTTCTTCGACCCCACCCACGGCTCGGTCCTTCTCGGCGGCATCGATCTGCGCGAGATCGGCAGCCGGGAGCTACATCGGCAGGTGTCCTTCGTCTTCCAGGACGTCCGTCTGCTGCGCGTCTCGGTCGCCGACAACATCGCGCTGGCGGTGCCGCGGGCCAGCCGCGACGACGTGATCCGCGCCGCCCGACTGGCCGACATCCACGACCGCATCCTCCAACTGCCGCGCGGATACGACACGGTGCTCGGTGAAGAGACCAAGCTGTCCGGAGGCGAGGCGCAGCGGATCTCGATCGCCCGCGCGCTGCTGGCCGACGCGCCCGTTCTGGTGCTGGACGAAGCGACCTCCTTCGCCGACCCGCAGACCGAACAGGCGGTCCGCCGGGCCCTGGCGACGCTGAGCGGCGACCGCACGATCGTCGTCATCGCCCACCGGCTGGAGACGGTCGCCGACGCCGACACCGTCGTGGTGCTGGAGGACGGAGCGATCGTCGAACGCGGCAGATCCGCCGACCTGCTGACACGAGGCGGAAGGTTCGCCGCGTTCTGGCGATCCCACCAATCCGCCGAGATCGAAACCCACGATGGCGTACTGCGAGGAGACGAGCCCCGATGATCCGAATGCTGCTGCGCGTGCTCGGAGACGAGTACGCGCAGGCGATGCGCCGCACCGTGATCCTGATGACGATCACCGCGGTGGTCGAAGGTTTGTCCTACGCGCTGCTGGTCCCGGTGCTGCGGGCGCTGCTCGGCAGCACGCCCGCGAACGCCGTGCCCTGGCTGGTCGCGTTCGGGTCCGCGGTCGCCCTCTACGCTGTGCTGCGCTACATCAGCGACTTGTCCGGTATGCGGGTCGGGACCACCATGTTGCGCGGCATGTATCACCGGCTCGGCCAGCATCTGGCCCGCCTCCCCCTCGGCTGGTACAACGCCGCTCGCATTGGCGAGGTGTCCGTCCTGGCCGGCCGCGGCCTCCTGCAAGCCATGGGCGTGGCCGCGCATCTGCTGGCACCGTTCATCTCCGCCCTGGTCACGCCCCTGACCATCGTGGCCGTGATGACCGCCTTCAACTGGCGGATGGGGCTGGCCGCGTTGCTCGCCGCACCCGTCGTGGCGGCGATCCAGGCCTGGACGGCACGCGCGACGGCTGCCGCCGACGCCGAGCGTCACGAACGCGACCAGGAGGCCAGCGGGCGCGTCATCGAATTCCTCCAGGCTCAGCCGGTGCTGCGGGCCGGCGGTCGAACCGGCGAACGCTTCCAGCTGCTCGACGACTCGCTGCTGGATGCCCAGCGCGCCTCCCGCCGTACCGTGCTGGCGACGCTGCCCAGCGCCGTGGGGCTGACGCTCACCGTGCAGACGATCTTCACCGGGCTACTGGTCCTGGGCGCCTACCTCGCGCTCGGCGGGAACATCGGCGCGGCGGAGATCCTGGCGATCCTGGTGCTGGCCGCTCGCTGCGCCGACCCGCTGCTGTCGCTGTCGGACATCGGCGGCAAACTCCGCGGCGCGCGTTCGGAGCTGGCCAGACTCGAGATGGTGCTACGCACCGAGCCGCTGCGGGAACCCCGCGAGCCGATCCAGCCGACGCACCACGGCCTCGAGCTCGACGCCGTCGCCTTCCGGCACGGCGAGCTCACGGTGTTCGACGAGGTGTCGCTCACCGTCCCTGAGGGACAGCGGCTCGCGGTCGTCGGGCCGTCCGGCGCGGGCAAGAGCACGCTGCTGCAGTTGCTGGCGCGCTTCTACGACGTGGACGCCGGCGCGGTGCGCGTGGGAGGCGTGGACGTGCGCGCGATCAGCACCGAGGCGTTGATGGCGCGGATCGCCATCGTCTTCCAGGATGTCTATCTCTTCGACGGCACGATCGAGGAGAACGTGCGCCTGGGCCGTCCCGACGCAGGCGTTGCCGAGGTGCGGGCGGCGGCGACTGCGGCGCGTTTGGACGAGGTGATCGAGCGACTGCCCGGCGGATGGGCGGCGAACGTCGGCGAGGGCGGCGCGCTGCTGTCAGGTGGTGAGCGCCAGCGTGTCTCGATCGCGCGGGCGCTGCTGAAGAACGCGCCCATTGTGCTGCTGGACGAGGTGACCTCGGCGCTGGACCCGGTCAACGAGGCGGCCGTCCACGAGGGCATCCAGCGCCTGATGGCGGGCCGGACGGTGGTGATGGTGGCGCACCGGATGCGGACCGTCCAACGCGCCGACCGCATCGTCTTTCTGGACGGCGGTCGGATCGTGGAGGAAGGCAGCCACGACGAACTGCTCGACCACGGCGGCCGCTACGCCGACTTCTGGAACATCTCCATGGCTCCCGCCGTGCGGGAATGAGCCCGCCGGGCCCGTGTTCCGGCCTTGGGGCCTTGGTACAGCCGTCATGGTGGCGGCCGCCCGGGTTTCGACTCCGCGGGAACATTTGTCCAAGACTGGCGGCCAGCCGCCCGTGCACAGTCTCCCTATGAGTGAATACGACATTGAGCACTCGCATGGGATGCACGTGGTCCATGACGGCCCGCGGCAGGCGCCGCCGTTGCTGCTCATCCACGGGTCGGGGGCCTCGGGCGGTTTCTGGGGTCCAGTGGTCCCGGCGCTGGCCGGCCACCATCACGTCATACGCATCGACCTGCCGGGCTGCGGGCAGTCCCCGCCCGCGCCGTCGTATGACGTGCCCGCGCAGGCGGGTCAGGTGGCGGCGCTGCTGGACGACCATGGGCTTCGTCATGTCGCCGTGGCCGGGCACTCCAGCGGCGGCTACGTCGCCACCGCGCTCGCCGAGCAACGTCCCGACCTCGTGGGTTCGCTTTCGTTGATCAGTAGCGGCCCGAGTCCGGATGCACTCCTCCGGCAGCCGTTCATTCTTCGGGTGCTGCTGGCCCCGCCTTTGGGCCCGCTCATTTGGCCGACACGTTCAGATGCGATGATCCGCAAGGGGATCAACGCGACGGCCGTTCGCCCGGTGGACCTCCCGGACGACGTGGTCGCCGACGTACGGAGCATCACCTACCGCGTGATGAGAACGGTGCTGAGCCGCAACACCGCCTACATCGCCGAACGGAGCATGCCCGAGCGTCTGGCCGCCCTCCAGGTCCCCGTTCAGGTGATCTTCGGCTCTGCCGACCCCCGTTGGGAGCCGTCGTCGGCGCACCAGTACGACGCGGTGCCGAACGCACGGGTCGAGCTGCTGCCCGGCGTCGGGCACCTACCCATGGTGGAAGAGCCCGAGACGACCAGCAAACTGCTGCTGAGCTTCACGGCAACGGGCCGCCGACGACCCGTGGTCCCTGATGCCTAGACTGGCCATGTGCTGCCGACCGGGACGCCACCTGACCGGGCGTGGGTGGACGTCGCAGTCCCAGGCCCGTCGGTTCGGCTGCCGGGGGTCAGCATGGCCGGGTTCCGCCATCGTGCCCCGGCCTTGGTGGACATCGCCATGGTCGCGTACCCGTCCGTCACCCTGCTCGTCGATCTGAGCGAGGGAGAAGGCGTCGTCTACGAAACCCATGGCCGGCACGAGCGCGGCAGTGTCGTCGTCGGGCTCCTCCCCGGCGATCTCCGGGCGGCTGGCTGGGGAGCCGGCCAGTGCCTCCAGATCCGGCTGGAGCCGGTCGCGGCGGCTGCGTTGTTCGGCGCATCGACCGAGCTCAGCGGAACGGTGGTAGCCCTTAAGGAGGTCTGGGGCCGCGACGCCGAGCGAGCCGAGGACAGGCTGCGCGCCGCCGCGTCGTGGGACGAACGATTCACGATCGCGGTGGACATCCTCGGCCGACGGCTGGGCGCCCACCCACCGGTCGATCCGCGGGTCGCCTACGCCTGGCGGCGCACGCTCACCAGCCGGGGGCGGGTGCGGGTCGACGGCCTGGCGGACGAGGTCGGCTGGAGCCGCAAGCGCCTGTGGTCCCGCTTCCGGTCCCAGCTCGGCATCACACCCAAACGCGCCGCCCGGCTGGTGCGCTTCGACCACGCCGCCCACCTACTCGCGGCGGGCCACGCCGCCGCCCACGTTGCCGCCGAGAGCGGCTACGTCGACCAGTCCCACCTCCACCGCGAGGTCACGACGTTTGCCGGGCTCACGCCCACGGCCCTGGCCGTCGCGCCGTGGCTCGCGGTCGACGACGTCGCGTGGCCGGCTTCATCGCCGACCCAGCGCCCGGCGAAGGATGGCGAACGCATCCCCGACCTTCGTTGAACAGCTTGCCTCCACGATGCGGCTGCCACGCGCCGCGCAGGTGGAGAGACCCGCCGCGTCAGGGCGGTTTCGTCAAAGTCCCCGCAGAAGGTTCGCTGGTCGTGGCCGCATCTCGAGAACTTCCGTGGGTGGGGTGTTCACGAGTGGCCTTGACCTGCCGATGAACCAGTGGGCGGTTGATCGCTTTCCCGGGCTGGGAGTGATCGTTTCCCGACAGAAAGCTGTACGGTACTCACCGTGGCTCATCCGAACACTCTTCTCAGCCTCATTCGCCGTACTCCAGCGGCCGCCGAGTTGCTGGTATGGCCGTTCGACTTCGATGTCTCGCGCACCGAGCACATGGAGGTGGTGCCCTCTGGACGCTCACAACGTCCGGCGCTCGTTCCGCAGGATCACCAAGAATGCGGGGCTCGGGACAGACTGGACGCCTCGTGAGCTACGCCACTCATTCGTCTCCATCATGAGCGACCAGGGCATACCCATCGAGACCATCGCCGATCTCGTCGGGCACGCGGGCACCAGCGTCACGGAAGCCGTGTACCGGCGCCAGCTCAGACCGGTGATCACCAAAGGTGCCCAAACGATGAACACCATCTTCGGCGACAGCCAACACGGGTAGAGAGTCCGAGTGAGATGGCTCCCCGATTGGCTCCCATCGACTCCCAGACAAGGGAAAAGGGGCTCCGGATCAACTCCGAAACCCCTTGTCACCTGCAACTATCCTGGTGGAGATGAGGGGATTCGAACCCCTGACCCCTTCGATGCGAACGAAGTGCGCTACCGGACTGCGCTACATCCCCATGGACGTGACCAGATTAGCAAACCCCCGGCACTCCTCGCGCCACACATTCAGTCCCCAACCGCCCGCCGAGGCGGCTCCGCGTACTGATCGAACAGTACGTCCCCCTGCCGAGCCGCCAGATCGATGATCTCGGCCTGTGCCTGTTCGGCCGCCAGCTCCGCAGCCCGCTGCTGCTCGCGCAGGCGGCGGGCGCGGGCCGCACGGGCCTGAGCCGCACGATCGCGCCGTTCGCGGTCCACCTGGACCGCGATCCGGAGGAAGGCCATGTACGCCAGCATGATGACCCCGGCGGGCGCGACGCTCCACCAGGGGATCACCTTGACCGCAGCGGTGACGACAGAGGCGATCACGAGCAGGGCGGTGAAGAAGAGCAGTCGCCGGCGCCGGGCCACGATGATCGCGCGGCGCCTGGCCCGGAACTGCCGTGGGTCGACTCGTTCGAACTCGCCCGTGTAGTCCTCGGGCTGCTCCACCAGATCGTCGGGCTGCTGGGACAGGTCCGGTAGCTGGTGTTCGCCGGTGTAGTACTCCTCGAGCTCCACCAGCTCGGCGAGGTTGGTCTTGTCCCTGCGCAACCACATCGGAACCAGGACACACAGCCACATGACGACGATGGCCAGGTAGAGGAGGATGCTCACAGCCACCTCCGGGCAGCACGAAGACGCCTTGCTGCTGGCGGCGTCTTCGATGTGCTCACGTCACGCACCGTAAGACCGCGTGTCACTAATTGACGAGCATTCGGTGCGGTGTGTCGCGAGATCGTCAAACCTCTTCTACCGGAGACCCACCGTGAGCGGCTGACTCACGCGCGCGACGCCACTGTACGAGCAAGCCCCCGGGTACGTCCTCGACGGTCAACGCGTAACAAATGTGATCGCGCCAGGCTCCATCGATGTGAAGTTGGCGACGCCGTATGCCTTCTTCCCTGAATCCCAGCTTCTCAACCACCCTGCGGCTGGCTTGGTTCTCGGGGCGGATGTTCGCCTCCAGCCGGTGCAGGCCGGTGGTGAAGAAGCAGTGGTCGACGGCCATCGCGAGCGCGGTCGGGGTGATGCCCTGACCGGCCAGCGCGCCGTCGATCCAGTAGCCCACCTGTGCTGAGCGGGCCGAGCCCCAGACGATGGCGCCGATGGTCAGCTGCCCCGCGAACCGGCCACCGTGCGTGACGACCCACGGCAGCGCGAGGCCCTGCCTGGCCTCGCGGCGCAGGGTGCCGACCATGGAGATGTACGGGCCGAGGCCCGTTCGGAACAGCGGCGTCTCCGGATTGCTGGGCTCCCAGGGACGCAGCCACTCGGCGTTGCGCAGCCGTGTCTCTCGCCACACACGTACGTCGGCCAGTCGCAGCGGTCGCAGGCCCACCGGGCCTTCGTTGAGAACCGCCGGCCAGCCACGAAGTCGATCCACATCTCTCATCATCCCCCTATCGGGCACGATGTCGCCACGGATCAGCAGCGGTGACTCTCCGCACACTAAGGGCGGGGGTGGTCGCCGCCCCGAATCTGATCGACCGCGTGCTGAAGGACGGGAGCGAGTACGGCCACACCATCCCGTACGCCGCCGGAGGATCCGGGCAGATTGACGATCAACGTGTCGCCCGCCTGGCCCGCCAGACCACGGGAAAGGATCGAGGTCGGAACTTTGTCGCGATTCGCCTGCCGGATGGCCTCGGCTATCCCGGGAATCTCGCGGGTGATCACCCGAGCCGTCATCTCCGGCGTCAGATCGGTCGGTGTCAGTCCGGTCCCGCCGGTCGTCACGATCACCGCGTACCCTGCCGAAACGCCGTCGCGGAGTGCGGCCTCGACCGGCTCCCCATCGGGCACCACGACGGGCCCCTCCACGGCACACCCGGCGTCCGAAAGCAGCGAAACTAGGAGCGGTCCCGATTTATCGGCGTAAATCCCGGCTGATGCGCGATTCGACACGGTAACCACTAATGCCCGGATCACCGCATCGGGGGTCACCGCGCCCACAACCCGGCCTCGCCGCCCACCCGCATGATCACCGCGTCCACAACCCGGTCTTCCCGCCCACCTTCTCCTCCACCCGCACATCGGTGATCACCGCGGCCGGATCGACCGCCTTGACCATGTCGATCAACGCGAGCGCCGCCACGGACACCGCCGTCAGCGCCTCCATCTCGACACCGGTACGGTCGGCCGTCTTCACCCGGCAGGTGATGGCGACCCCCCAATCCTCGACGTCGAGCGACACCTTGACCCCGTGCAACGCGATCGGATGGCAGAGCGGGATCAGATCGGGCGTCCGCTTGGCGCCCATGATGCCGGCGATCCTCGCCACACCGAGCGCGTCGCCCTTGGGCACCTCACCCGACCGCAGCAGCTCCACCACCGCGGCCGACAGCAGCACCCGCCCGGTGGCCGTGGCCGAACGCGCCCCGACCTCCTTGCCGGACACGTCGACCATGCGTGCGGCGCCCGTCTCATCGAGATGGGTGAATTCCGTCAAAACCGGGTCACCTCCACCACAGCCCCGGCGGGCACCTCGGTCACATCCTCAGGTACGACGATCAGCGCGTTGGCCGAGGCCAGCGCGGCCAGCTGGTGCGAGCCCTGCCCGCGCACGGGTGAGACGGTGCCGTCGGACGACAGCACACCACGCAGGTACGACCGCCGCCCCGATGGTGACCGCAACGGCCCGGTGACCCGGGCGGAGACCTTCTCCGGTGGGTCCACGGGCAGCCCGCGCATCTTCAGCAGCGCCGGCCGTACGAAGAGCAGGAAAGAGACGAACGACGAGACCGGATTGCCGGGCAGCGCGAAGATCGGCACCTGGTCGTGGCCCACGACGCCGAAGCCCTGCGGCATGCCGGGCTGCATCGCGACCTTCTCGAAGTTGACCGTGCCGAGCGGGGTGAGCGCCTCTTTGACCGGTTCGTACGCACCCATCGATACGCCGCCGCTGGTCACGATCGCGTCGGCGCGGATGAGCTGCGCGTCGAGCTGGTCGAGGAAGGCGGCCGGGTCGTCGCCGACGGTGGTCGCGCGGAAACCCTCGGCGCCGGACTCGCGTACGGCGGCGGTCAGTGTCACGCTATTGGAGTCCCAGATCTGGCCGGGCCCCAGGGGCATGCCGGGTTCGACCAGTTCGGCACCGGTCGACAGGACCACGACGCGAGGGCGCGGCCGTACCATGACGCGGCGACGGCCTACCCCGGCGATGATGCCGAGCTGCGCGGGCCCGATCACCGTGCCCGGTTTGAGGACGACTTCACCGGCTTGTACGTCCTCGCCCGCCCGGCGGATGGCGTTGCCGAGCGTGGGGGCGCGGTCGATCGTGACGGAGACCGTTCCGCCGTCCGTCCATTCCACCGGCACGACGGCGTCGGCGCCGGCGGGCAGTGGCGCCCCCGTCATGATGCGGACGGCATGCCCGGGACCGACCGCCCGCAGCTCGCTCGACCCGGCGGCCACGTCGTCGATCACCGGGAGGGTGACCGGGGCATCCGCGACATCCTGGGCACGTACCGCGTAGCCATCCATGGCCGAGTTGTCGAACGGCGGCAGCGGTACCGGTGCGGAGACCTCCTCGGCCAGCGTCGCGCCCAGAGCCTGTTCCAGGTCGAGTTCGAGTGGCGCCAGTGGACGCACGGTGGCCAGGATCTCGGCCAGGTGGGCGTCAACTGATTTCATCGAGGAACTCCCGCAACCACGGCACGAACTCGGGCGCCAGGTCGGGCCGATCGGCCGCGAACTTCACGACCGTACGTAGATAGTCGAGTTTGTCGCCGGTGTCATAGCGGCGGCCGCGGAACAGCACGCCGTGGACCGGCCCGCCCTCCTCGGTGCCGCGCGCGGCCAGCGTGCGAAGCGCGTCGGTGAGCTGGATCTCGTTGCCGCGGCCCGGCGGGGTGTTCTCGAGCACCTCGAAGACCGCCGGGTCGATCACGTAACGCCCGATGATCGCCCAGTTGGAGGGCGCTTCCTCCACCGGCGGCTTCTCGACGAGGTCGGTCACCCGTACAACGTCCTCCTCGGAGGTGGCCTCGATCGTGGCCACGCCGTACAGCGAGACCTGCTCCTTGGGCACCTCCATCAGTGCGATCACGCTGCCACCGTAGGTGTTGCGCACCTGGATCATGCGGTCGAGCAGCTTGTCGCGGTGGTCGATGAGGTCGTCACCGAGCAGGCAGGCGAACGGGTTGTCGCCGACGTGCTGTTTGGCGCAGAGGACCGCGTGGCCGAGCCCTTTCGGCTCGCCCTGGCGTACGTAGTGCAGGGTCGCCAGGGAGGCCGGCTCGCGGACCTGGGACAACCGATGCTCGTCGCCCTTGGCCTCCAGCACCTCCTCCAGCTCGAACGCCCGGTCGAAGTGGTCCTCGATCGACCGCTTGCTCTTGCCGGTGACCATGAGGAGATCGAGGAGCCCGGCGGAGGCCGCCTCCTCAACGACATACTGGATCGCGGGCTTGTCGACGATGGGCAACATCTCCTTGGGTGTCGCCTTCGTCGCTGGTAGGAATCGGGTGCCCAGACCTGCGGCGGGCACGACGGCTTTCGTCACAGGGTCGAAGTCAGCCATGAGTAGACCCTAGTGGAGGTATCTGTGGACAAGATGAAACTGCGCCGCGAGCTGCTCTCAGCGCGTAGCTTCCTCTCCCCGGAGCAGTTGCGGATAAACGCCTCGAAGGTCCGCGAAACACTGCTCGATCAGCCGTGGGTGCAGATGGCCGGGCTAGTGGCGTGCTACTGGTCCGTCGGCTCCGAGCCAGGGACGCATGGGCTGGTGTTCGCGCTGTGGAAGCACGGCGCGACCGTGATGCTGCCCGTGCTGCGGGAGGACAATGACCTCGACTGGGCGGTTTATGACGGTCCTGACACGCTCGCGCCCGGCCGCTTCGGAATCATGGAGCCGGTCGACACCCGGCGCGGCGTCGACGCGGTCCGCACGGCCGCCCTCGTGATCGTCCCCGCTCTCGCCGTGGACAGGCACTCGGGGGTACGGCTCGGCCGTGGCGGCGGCTCGTACGACCGCGCCCTGTCCAGAGTGGGGCCGAACGTCCCGACTGTCGCCCTGCTCCATGACGGCGAGCTGATCGACGACGTGCCGGCCGAGCCGCACGATCAGCAGGTCCGTTGGGCGATCACACCCAGCGGACTCACTAGGCTTATGTGAAGGAAACACACAGGAGGGGGCCAGATGACGCTAGATGTCTGGCTTCTCCTTGGTGCCGCGATCGTCATCGCGGCCATCGCCTCCGTCCGCATCGCGCATCGCAGCGGCCTGCCCAGCCTCCTGCTCTTCCTCGGCCTGGGCCTGGTCCTGGGCGAGGCCGGGTTCGGCATCCCGTTCGACAATCCGGAGCTGGCCCAGCAGATCGGCCTGAGCGCGCTGGCGGTGATCCTGGCCGAGGGTGGTCTGACCACGAGCTGGAGCCACGTGCGCCGCTCGGTGCCGCTGGCCCTGATCCTGGCCACCCTGGGGGTGGCGGTCAGCATCCTGGTGGTGGCGGTGGCCGTACAGGGGCTGCTGGGGTTCGGCCTGAACTCCGCGCTGATCCTCGGCGCGGTGCTGGCCTCCACCGACGCGGCCGCCGTGTTCTCGGTGCTGCGGCGGCTGCCGCTGCCGCCGCGCCTGGCCGGCGTGCTGGAGGCGGAGTCGGGCTTTAACGACGCGCCCACGGTGATCGCGGTGGTGCTGCTGAGCGCCGCCACTCACTCGCCGCCGTCGCTCGACTCGTTCCTGTTGCAGACCGGGATCGAGTTGGTCATCGGCGCGGCGGTCGGCCTCGCCATCGGGCCCGCCGGCGCCTACACCCTGCGCCGCGTCGCCCTGCCCGCCTCGGGCCTCTACCCGATCGCCGTCCTGGCGCTGACCTTCGTCTCGTACGGCGGAGCGGTGCTGCTGCACGGCTCGGGCTTCCTGGCCGTCTACCTGACGGCGCTGATCCTGGGCAACTCGCGGCTGCCGCACCGGGCGGCGACCAGGGGGTTCGCGGAAGGGGCCGCCTGGCTGGCGCAGATCGGGCTGTTCGTGATGCTCGGGCTGCTGGCCGACCCGAAGGAGATGCCGTCGGCGATCGTTCAGGGCCTCATCGCGGGAACGGTCCTGGTGCTCCTGGCCAGGCCACTGTCCGTGATGGTCAGCGCGCTGGCGGCCCGGCTGCTGCGCCTCGGCCGGACGAACTGGCGCGAACAGGCGTTCCTGTCATGGGCCGGCCTGCGCGGAGCCGTCCCCATCGTCCTGGCGACCATCCCCTGGGCGGCCGGCGTCGCGGGCTCGAAGGACATCTTCAACGAGGTCTTCGTGATCGTGATGGTGTTCACGCTGGTGCAGGGGCCGACGCTGCCGTGGGTGGCCAGGATCCTCGGCGTGGCCGCCCCCGGAGAGGCGCACGACCTGGAGGTGGAGTCGGCGCCGCTGGAGGAGCTGAAGGCCGACCTGCTGCAGATCAAGGTGCCGCCCGGCTCCCAGCTGCACGGCGTCGAGATCTTCGAGCTGCGCCTGCCGGCCGGGGCCGCCGTCACGCTCATCGTCCGCGACGGCAAATCGTTCGTGCCCTCGGCCACCACCCGGGTCCGGGCGGACGACCAGCTGCTCGTGGTCGCCACCGCGGCCTGCCGCGACGAGGTCGAGAGCCGCATGCGCGCCGTCAGCCGCCGGGGCAAGCTGGCCGGATGGTACGGAGAACGCGGTTCGGAATAGTCGTTTGACCTAATCGGTTACCATTAGCAGTCGCATCGCTCGAGTGCCAGAACTTGAAGGAGGAGCGCGTGCCGACCTACCAGTACGCCTGCAACGACTGCGGTGAGCAGCTCGAAGTCGTTCAGAAGTTTACCGACGATGCGCTGACGGTCTGCCCGGCCTGCGAGGGGAACCTGCGCAAGGTGTTCTCCGCCGTCGGGATCGTGTTCAAGGGATCGGGCTTCTACCGTACGGACAACCGGGCCAGTTCGACTGGTTCGTCCACCTCCTCCTCTTCGTCCTCCTCCAACGGGAAGTCGAGCGAGAGCAAGCCCGCCGAGTCCAAGCCGGCCGAGTCGAAGTCCACCACGACTCCGGCCCCCGCGGCCGCTTCCGCCACCTCCTAGCGCCCTTTACGCTCGCTCTCAGCGCTCACGCTCAGGCCCTACGCTGCGCCCTTACGCGGGCTCGTCTGGCGTGGGCAATCGGCGTTGACGCCGAGCAGGGCGGGGGCGACTCGTTCGACGAGTTGCTCCAGCTGGGGGTGCGCGCCCCAGTCCGCGACGAGTCTGCTCAATCCCTCACTCGAGCAGCGCAGCAGCCTCAGCGCGGCCCGCTGGCCGTCTTCTGTGAGCCGTAGCGAGTCGCCGTCCGGCGATCGTTCGACAAGGCCGTCCGTTATCAGCTGGTTGGCATAGGGACGGCCTTGTTCGCGGCTGACGTTCGCACGCGCCGCAAGGTCCGCGGCCTTGACCCAGCCCTCACCGCCGAGCCTGGCCACAATCCAGACGCCCTGTGGTGGCACGCCGGTCAAACCGGCCAAGTCGCCCAGCCGTTCGTAGAAGCCCCTGCGCAGGTTGGCGTCCGCCAGGCGTACGAGACCTCGCTCGACCTCGGCCAGCGACGACCGCTCCGCCGACGTGGCGCCCAGCCCCTCGCCCAGGTCGGTCGCCTTGGTCGTCTCCCTGAGGCGTTGCTGCGGAATCAGCCAGCTGAGCAGGAAGGCGACGAACATCACCGGCGCCGCCACCCGGAACACGGCGGCAATCGCGTCGGCGTAGACGTGCAAGAACTCCGCGACAAGGTCGCCGGGCAGCCGCTGAATGGTGGTGGGATCCTGCTGAACCTGCGCCGGATCGAAGCCCGGCGGCAGTCTGGTCCTGGCCAGCAGCCCGCGCAGATCGGCGTCGAGCCGGGCGGTGAAGACCGCGCCGAGCGTGGCGACGCCGAACGAGCCGCCGATCATCCGGAAGAACGTCGCCCCCGACGTGGCCACGCCGAGATCCTTGAAGTCGACCGCGTTCTGCACGATGATCACCAGCACCTGCATGGTCATCCCCAGCCCCACACCCAGGACCAGCAGATATAGACCCAGCCCCGTCAGGCTCGTGTGCTCGGTCACCATGGACAGCAGGAACATCCCGACCGTCGCCACCCCCGTGCCCGCGATAGGCAGGAAGCGGTATTTGCCGGTCCTGGCGATGATCTGACCGCTCACGATGGACATCGTGAACATCCCCGCCATCATCGGTAGCAGATAGACCCCGGACAGCGTCGCGGTGACTCCGTGAACCACCTGCAGATAGAGCGGAAGGTACGCGAGCGCGCCGAACATCCCGAACCCCACCACGAACCCGACGAACGCCGTCATCGAGAACGCCCTGACCTTGAACAGCCCGAGCGGCAGAACCGGCTCGGCCGCCCGCCGCTCGGCGAGCGCCCACCCGGCGAGCAGGGCGACGGCCGCGACCGTGAGTCCGATGACCATCGGACTCACGGTGGCACCCGAGGTGGCGATCAGGACCAGACAGGACGTGGCGCCACCGAGCAGCACAACGCCCACATAGTCAATCTTGTGTTTGGTCCGCGTCTGATCCCCCGGCAGCGCCGTGGCGATCACGAACAGCGCGACCGCCCCGATGGGCAGGTTGATGTAGAACACCCAGTGCCAGCTGAGATGGTCGACGAACAGGCCGCCGAGCAACGGCCCCACGATGCTGGACACCGCGAAGACCCCGCCGAAGAACCCCTGGTATTTCCCCCTGTCGCGGGGTGACACGACGTCGCCGACGATCGCCTGGGCCAGCACCATGAGCCCGCCGCCGCCCAGGCCCTGGATCGAGCGGAAGAAGATGAGCTCGCTCATGTTCTGGCTCAGGCCGCAGAGCGCCGAGCCGACGAGAAAGATGACGATCGCCGCGACGAACAGCCTCTTACGGCCGTACTGGTCACCCAGCTTGCCCCACAGCGGCGTGGAGACCGTCGAGGCCAGCAGGTAGGCCGTCACCACCCACGACAGCTGCTCCAGGCCACCGAGGTCGCTCACGATCGTCGGCAGGGCGGTCGACACGATCGTCTGGTCGAGCGCCGCGAGCAGCAGACCGAGCATGAGCGCGACGATGATGAGGACGAGGCCCTTTTGCCGCATGCGAAGATACTACTCTTCGCACTTGTGTGCTAACGCAGTGAAGTAAGTTATCCACAGAACGCCATTCAGCCCCTGCTCCCCCTCCACCAATGCCGCTAATCTCGGCGCCATGCTCACTCGTGCAGACATCGGCGTCATCGGCGGCTCGGGCTTCTACTCCCTGCTCGACGACGCGGAAGAGATAGAGGTCGCCACCCCCTACGGCCCGCCCAGCGACGTGGTCACGGTCGGGCGGATCGGCTCACGCTCCGTGGCGTTCATCCCCAGACACGGGCGGGATCACCGCTTTCCGCCTCATCGCATCCCCTACCGGGCCAACCTCTGGGCGCTGCGCTCACTCGGCGTCCGCCAGGTGCTCGCGCCCAGCGCCGTGGGCTCGCTCCAGGTCGAGCACGGGCCGGGCGCGATAGTGATCCCCGATCAGCTCATCGACCGTACGTCAGGACGGGTCCAGACCTTCTACGACATCGACGGCGCGGTGCACGTGTCCTTCGCCGACCCCTACTGCCCATCGGGCCGCTCCGTGGCCGTGACGGCCGCTCGGGCGGGCGGCTGGGCCACGGTAGACGGCGGCACCCTGGTGGTGATCGAGGGCCCGCGCTTCTCGACCCGGGCGGAGTCGCGCTGGTTCGCGGGCAACGGGTGGACGATCGTCGGCATGACCGGCTTCCCAGAGGCGATTCTGGCCCGCGAACTGGCGCTCTGCTACACGTCCCTGTCGCTGGTGACGGATCACGACGCCGGGGTCGAGGCCGGCGAAGGCGTGACCCATGAGCAGGTGATGGAGTTCTTCGCCCGGAATGTGACACGCATGCGGACCCTGGTGTCCGAGGCCGTGCAGGCGCTGCCGAGTGAGCGATCGTGCCCGTGCGGCTCGGCGTTGGACGGCATCAAGCTGCCGTTCGAACTGCCGTGAGTAGAAGCCCTGCGGGCGGCTGGCCGGGGCTCGCCCGCCCCGGTTCGGCGGGGCAGCCCGAACGGCTCGGTGGGCTCGCGCGTGCCGGTTCGGCAGGGCGGCCTGAACGGGCCGGAGGGCTCGCACGTGCCGGTTCGGCGGGGCAGCCCGAACGGGCCGGAGGGCTCGCGCGGCCCGGTTCGGCAGGGCAGCCTGAACGGCTCAGCCGGCTCGGCGGGCCTGGGCGGCTCGGCGGGCTCGGGCGCTTTGCGCGGGTTGGGCGCCTTGCGCGGGTTGGGCGTCGTCGTCGGCGGCTCGTCGCGGCAATGGCAGCTGGCATCGGCGTCCTTTCCACATATATCGCCCTACGCCCTACTCACGCCCCCTCCGTACTGGTGGCAACCCATGACCTCTCCCCTGGCATCCTCAAACCGGGCGACCTCCGCCCGGCCGCCCTCAACCCACCCCCGTCCGGCGCCATCCGCTCGGGCGCCGTCGGCCGCGTGCTGGCCGGGGCCATGCGCCGCGGCGAGCCCCTCACCGACGTACGCCTGCTCCACTCACTCCCGCTGCCACCCGGCACCGTGGCCGCGCCGGTGCGCATCGCGGACGCCGACACGGCCCAGCTGATCACCCCAGGCTCGACGATCGGCGTCCTGGCGGCGTGGGAGGGTCAGTCGGCCCAACTGGTCGCCGATGACGTCACCGTCGTAACCATCCCCAAGGCCGAGGACGACCACGGCGCTCTGGTCGTGCTGGCCACCACCCCGTCACAAGCAAGCCAGCTGGCCGCCGCTCAGGCAGGCGGCCGCCTGTCCATCACCATCAAGCCCCACCCGTAGCAACCGTCACCGACTGCGCCGAAGTGGACATCGCCTAGAGAACGCCGATTACAGAACTTCGCTTAGAGAACCGAATCCTTCTTGGGGTCGTACTCCCAATGCCACGGCTCGAACGGGCTGCTGTAGGCCCAGGACGGATGGAACCACCCATACTTCTTGGAGTTGTTCTCCATCCAGACGAACTCCACCGACCGGAACGTCTGCACCCCACCACACAGGTCAACCGCCAGCCCCAGCCCGTGGTTGCTCCGCCCCGGCACCGCCGCGAACCCCGGCCGCCGATAGTAAACCGACTGCTGCTCAGCAAGGCTGCGGTACGCGTCAGTCACACACATCTGCTTACCGAACCGCTTCCGATAGGCCTCATTCAAACTGACGAAGGCGATCGTCGCATCAGCTCTGAGGCTCTGCCCCTTCTGCTGCAACGGACACAACATCGACTTCGGGATCAACCCATTCGGATAGGAGTTGGCCGTCGCCGCCCGCAACGGATTGCACCCCAGCGCCGCCCGCCCGACCTTGTCGACCTTGATGCCCATCTTCACCAGCGCCGCGGTCAACGACTTCACGATCTTGTCCGACCGCTGCCTGAGCGTGTCGATCTCCACCGCCATCTGCGCCTCGGCCAGCAGATTCGACGCCCGCAGCTCCTGCGCCTCCCCGGCCAGCCGCTCCGTCTCCTTGTAGAGCGTGCTGGTCTGCTCAACCACCTGCTGCCGATTCGCCACGATTTGAGAGGTGTTGGTCATGGCCCGCAACGTATCCGCGTTAGCGTCACCGGACAGGAACGGCGCAATCCCATCACCCCCGATGGGCTGCTCGTAGAGCAACTCCGCCATCTGCGCCACCGGCTGCCGGATCACGGCCAGCTTCCGCTCCGCCTCCTGCAGCGTGTTGAGCGTGCCCGTCAGCTTCTTCTCGGAGGCAGCGATGTCGCTACGACGCTTCTCCAGCGCCTTGGTCGCGTCCTCAAGCTCCTTGGCGGACTTCTCGGCCTCCTTGCGAAGCTCGGTAAGGTTCGCCGGATCCCGCCGTTCGGCGTACGCGGGCGCGGCCACAGGCACCACGACCAGGGAAGTCATGGCCATGACAACCGCGATCAGACCCGCTGACCGAGGGGATGGCACCGTCGACTCCTCCGTTTGCAACTCTGTTACCTGGGTCCGGCACGCACGTTACTACAGCCCCCCGAGTGCCCGGACCGAACTCCGAAGAGCTGTTATGACCGCGAAAGAACCACTTTGTACGTCCAACTGCCTTCCCGGCGGCCTTCATGGGCTTGTCGTCCCAGGTAGGACGGGTACATCACGGACAGATCCGCCCACGTATGCGGCCGGTGCATCCTCACGGGCATATGACTCAGTGGGGCATGTGTTGACCCTGGGGTTGGCGCGGCGGTCAGATGTGGCATCCATCGGGTTGGGCGGCGAGGCAGGCGACTGCCGCACTACTCACGGTCAGATCAACCCGCACTCGGCACTCGGTGTCACGGGCAAGACTCGGTTTCGCGGCAAGACTCGGTTTCGCGGCAAGACTCGGTTTCGCGGGCAAGCGGAGCCATACACAGTCAGACGAGGCTCGCGAACGCATCAAGCAGGCCACCACCACTCCCAAGCATCCACCTCCCCGCCTTCACTTCCGCCTTCACTTCCACCCTCGCTTCCTCCTTCGGTGACCTCCCGCTTGGGGCCGGTCATCTCCGGCTCGACCCCAGCCACATCCCGGGTGGGCCGGGCGGCCTCCCGCTTGAGCCCAGCCATCTCCCGTGTGGGCCCGGTCATCTCCCGCTTGAGCCCGGCGGCCTCCCGCTTGGGCCGCCGCTCATGCTCCCGACACGACTTCCAAAGCCACGTATCCACCCATTCCCCCGCGCAGGCCGGCTCCGTACGCACAGGCTCAGCCGTAGTACCCCGTTCCACGACGACAGGCACAGGAGGAGGCGCCACCCCCTCCGCCTCGCCCTCCTGCAACTTCGGAGCAGCATCGCGCACAACCGCCGGCACCACCCCCT
Organism: Nonomuraea sp. CA-143628; assembly: GCF_050942315.1. Classification (NCBI taxonomy): domain Bacteria; kingdom Bacillati; phylum Actinomycetota; class Actinomycetes; order Streptosporangiales; family Streptosporangiaceae; genus Nonomuraea; species Nonomuraea sp. CA-143628. Next base: position 1,524,199 of record NZ_CP192072.1, on the reverse strand, counting down.
CGTACCACCGATCGGGCCGAGCAGGCGCAGGCATCAAAACCGGCTCAAACCCCACCCACCCTCCAACCCCAGCCCGCATCCCCCGCTGCGCCGCCGCCCTCTCATAGCCGGTGAGCTCCCCCGCCAACAACCCCCCAGCAAGGATCCCCGGCGCCAACACAGCCGCAATCAACACGACAGGCCGCCTACGCACCTGACTACGTCGCCTTCTGGTCACGGACCCGACGCTATCGACGCGGGATGCGCAACAATCTGATCGCTTGCCATGCCTTTACTGCAGCTCAGAGCACCCATGACCCACCCCGCCAAACTCACCGCCGCCCCGCGTCCCACACACTGCCGTAGTTTCGCTAGGCTTACGGGGTCCGCCTCCGTAGCTCAGGGGATAGAGCACCGCTCTCCTAAAGCGGGTGCCGCAGGTTCGAATCCTGCCGGGGGCACCACTATTGATCAGCAGTAGAGCGCCCTTGCCAGCAGGAACGCCAGTCAAGGGCTTCTTGATGTGTCCGGGGCTGTACGGCTGTAGCTGATCGTTAGCGGGTGATCGTGCCAAATACGTGCGCACAGTCCGGGCAGGGCCGCGGGCATGCACCACACGCTCGCTTAGCGCCTTTCACCGACCGACTCGCGATGACCGACAACAGCCACTGCCTTCGCGTCCCGTCGGCATGCCCTACCTTCGAATGCGAGCACCTCATGGCAATGTCCACAATGTCCGATTCTGTGAAAGTGCTCGAAAATGACTCCTGCGGTCGCTAACTACGCAGGTCGTGGAGTGTGCCCCCCGCGCACGCGGGGATGGTCCCGGCGCTTCAAGGTCGATGACCAGGATCGGGTCGTGCTCCCCGCGCACGCGGGGATGGTCCCCCGAGTTTCTGGGAGAAGTACTGGCAGCACCCGTGCTCCCCGCGCACGCGGGGATGGTCCCGGGGATTAGGACTGTCAAATATCTGTGGTACGGCGCTCCCCGCGCACGCGGGGATGGTCCCACGTACCGGTAGAGGCTGGAGCCCTTGTCCGGGTGCTCCCCGCGCACGCGGGGATGGTCCCTCACGACCTCCGGCCGGGCCGGGCTCCATCCGGTGCTTCCCCGCGCACGCGGGGATGGTCCGTACTTGATCCGGTTGATGTCATCCCGGGGCAGGTGCTCCCCGCGCATGCGGGGATGGTCCCTTCGCGATCGTCTACGGGGCCGGACCCCAGAAGTCCTCCCTGCGCACGCGGGGATGGTCCCTCGGACTCCTGGAGCGTGGTCGCGATGCCGATGTGCTCCCCGCGCACGCGGGGATGGTCCCAGCTCACGCGTCGTGCCGGCCAGCACCGCCGGGTGCTCCCCGCGTACGCGGGGATGGTCCCGTGATCGGCATCCTTAAGGGCGTCTTCACGGCGTGCTCCCCGCGCACGCGGGGATGGTCCCTCCTGGTAATGCTGATGCCATGGAATCGATCGGTGCTCCCCGCACATGCGGGGGTGGTCCCACGATCCACGCCTCAGCCTGTCGGAGGCAGAGGTGCGCCCCGCACACGCGGGGATGGTCCCGCACTGACCAGGCAGTCCGCCGCGTTGGTCTTGTGCTCCCCGCGCACGCGGGGATGGTCCTTCCTGAGGGCCCATCCGAGATAAGCCGGGCTGCGCTCCCCGTGCACGCAGGGATGGCCCGCCCGGGTCGGCGTCCCTCCCGAGGATAGAAAGACACCTTTCAACGCCGACCTCATCATTACTCCAGCGCCTCGGAGATTCGGCGCTTGGCGGCCTCGTCCTGCCCCACGATGCACTTGGCGTAAATCCGCAAGAGCACCTCTACGCTGTGCCCCGCCCATTCGGCCACCTGGGGCGCTGAAACTCCAGCGTTCAGCCAGGTAGAGACACAGGCATGACGGAGATCGTACGGCCTGGCGGCCAGAGGCGAGGCGAACTCCTTTGCCGTCAGCGCCGTCCTTCGCGCGGCCTTCCAGGCGCGTCGGTATGTGATGAACGGCAACTCTCCGCCCCTCACGCCATAGAAGAGGCGTCCGCCCATTCCGTCGCCGAACTCGGCGAGATGGGCACGCAGGATGCGAACCAGCGGCGGAGGGATCGTCGCGGTACGGCCGTGCCCTTCAGCGCGATGCTTCAGCGCACGTTCCTCGCGGGCGGCGCCAGAGTCGGTCCACTCCCGGCCGGAGTAAGGCGCAGCCCTGAGCAGGTGCAACTCTCCCCAGGCAGCCACAGGCTCCTCCATCTCTCCCGAACCCGCACTCTGGATAAGAGACGGGAGGGTGATGTTGTCGCGGCGGAGGTTGATGGCTTCCTCCGGGCGCAGGGCGGCGTAGTACATGAGCGCGAAGAACGCGACGAGTCGCTCGCCACTCGGCTGCTGTGCCGCCACAGCGGCGAGCAACGCCTTCGCCTGCGTGTGGTTGACGACGCTTCGACGGTCTACCTCATAGGTGCCAGCTGGCGGCTTCCACTTCAGCGTCTTGAGCGGATTCTCCGGCAACAGCTTCAGTTCCGCGGCGTAGTCCAGGGCGTTGGACAGCAGCATCCGGTGTTTACGCACCGTGTTGGCTGCCGCACGCTGACCGTTCAGAAGAGAGGTGGCCGCGTCAAGAAGGTCACGGGCGAGTCCAGGATCATCGGTGAACGCGGAGACGGGCTTGGTATTGGCTTCGAGCCAGCGCAGCGCGCCAGCAGCGCCCTCGGGAGCCTGCTCCCGTTGTTTCGTGTTGCAAGCCCACCGGTGCATCGCGGTGCGCAGGGCGCGGTCCTCTGGCTTGCCTCGCGTCGTGCTGTACATGGCCGGCGTGGCAGCGGTAAGCGCCCGGGCGAGGTCCTAGCGGTACTCGTGCAGCTGTTCTTGGATGCCTGGAAAGACTCCATAATCAGGGGCTTCTTTGCGTGTCCAGTGCCGTCCGGCTGTAGCTGATCGTTAGCGATTGACCGTGCCAAATGCGTGCGCACAGTGCTTCACTCTTCCTCAACCCTGTATCGACCCGCGACGCCATGACCGACCACACAGAAGACCGTCTCACCTTCAAATGCCCTCCCCAGGAAGTCGACGGCAACATGTCCGAAGCATTCGTTTCGGTGAAAGTGCTCGAAAATGGCCTCCGGCGCCGCTAAGTGCGCAGGTCACTCAGGGTGCTCCCCGCGCACGCGGGGATGGTCCTCCGTTCATGCCGCGGCAGGAGTTCGTCGAGTCGTGCTCCCCGCGCACGCGGGGATGGTCCCTCGTCAACGTAGGGGGCGAAGTCCGGGCCGTGGTGCTCCCCGCGCACGCGGGGATGGTCCCTGGGCGATACCGATTGCCGAGGAACTCCAGCGGTGCTCCCCGCGCGCGCGGGGATGGTCCCGTGAGGCGCTGGACAAGGTGGCATGGCCGGAGGTGCTCCCCGCGTACGCGGGGATGGTCCCGACCACATGATCACCCTGATAGGCCAGTACGCGTGCTCCCCGCGCACGCGGGGATGTGGTCCCCAAAGCGCGCTGTTTCGAGCGGCGTACCCCTGAGGACGATCCGGTGTGCCTGAAGTACTTCAACGAGGCCGAGCTGGCGGCGGAGTTCGCGCACTGCTTCCGCGACCTCGGACATCATCATCGAGCGCGTGAGCGGGTGCTGGAGAGCGTGGAGTTGTCGGAGGCCCTGTACGTGCGCAGTCTGTCCTCCGTACGGACCATCCTGGCCACCAATCACGTGGCTGGCGGCGATCTGGAGCAGGGCATCGCGATAGTGCGCGAGGTGGTCGCCACGGTGGCCGACCTGCGATCGGCACGCACCCGGCGCTACGTCCGAGAATTCGTCAACCAGCTCGCGAGATACGGCAACGATCCGCTGGTGCGGGATTTTCGGACCTTCGGCGAGACCCGGCTCGCCCGAGCCCGCTCGGAGGCCGGCGGGACGCGGTAGCCGTTAAGAACGGCCTACAGGCGCATCGCAGCTTTCCAGAAGCGGTAGCCGCCCAGCCGACTTCGGGTCAGGATTGATGCACCGTCTGGGCGCCAATGGAGGTACTGCATGCGCGCGGCATATTGCCCCTTAGCGATCTTCCTTCTGGCCATGGTCTCCTGCTCGTCAGCACCATCCCTTGATGATGCGGCGACCGAGTTGCAGAAGGACACCCATGCACTGGAGACAGACGACGTTTTCAAGAATCCGCTTGCGAAGCTGCACATCGTCACCAGGCCGGACACCGATATCTCCTGCGGAGAAGGTCGCTTCAAACGAGTTCTCACGGCAACGGCGGACTACACACGCGCCAACGAACCAGTTGACAATTATCTGGACCGAGCTCAGCGCCTGATGGAGGACACTCTGCGGCTGCCTCGCTTCGGCTATGACGTGACGTTCGATCCCGCACAAGTGGACCGGCTTACAGATCGGACCATCCACGGAACGAAGGAGGCGCTTGGCATCACCGTGACAGTGGAGGTACAACAAGGGCCGCCGACCTGGCGCTTGCGGGCTGAATCTCGTTGCCTGACACGTTGAGTCGCAGACCTCAACTCCATTTCTCGATCGTGTCTTTGGTCAGGGTGTTGGTGGTGAATCTTGAGGCGGTTTCCGCCTTCCAGTCCAGCTTCTGGTTGGCGTCCGTCCAGTGCTCAAAGGCCGAGAGCTTGTCTCTCAGGACCTTCTCCGCGTCGCCACCTGCCGCATCCCGCTTGGCCTCTTTGAGGATCTCGTCGTAAGTCTTGAGATGGCCGGTCTCCTTGCTGACCAGCTCGTCAGGAGGGGGCGTGGAGGGGAAGCCGCCCTCGTGAAGGAGACGTGCCATGTCGTACCTCTGGCGTACGACGTAATCGACACGCTCCGCATCGAGTTTCTCGACCCGAGTCTCGAAGCTGGCTACCCATCCGTCGAGCAACCTGCTGACGGCATAGGTCTTGGCCACGGTCCATCCCATGTCGATTGCCTGGCTGGCTACCGGAACCTTGTCGATGCCCAGAGCGGCGGTGTTCTTGACCATGTCGAGGACGAGCGCGTCGATGGCGTCGGCCTGCCCGCGTACCTTGGACGCCGCTTGGAATTCGATCCCGGCGAAATCGCCGAACATCATGGCAGCATTGTCGAAGTGGGTAGTCGCGTTCTTCCCATCAAGACCCGCTGTCGTCACGAGCGTGTCGTGGTAGAACCGGGCCACGGCCGAGTCGAACTCCTTGGTGAGGCGTTCGTCGCCGGTAAAGGTGCGCAGGAAGTTGAAGGTGTCTTTTGGGCTGAGGTAGAAACCGGGGGTGACGCCGGGGATATCGATCCACTCCGGTGGATGTCCCATTCCTGATGACCGGTCGATGGCCTTGTCGAAGCGGCCGCCTGTGGTCAGTTCGTGGATGTAGGACTGGGCGATCAGGCTCATCGAGTCCCGAGCGGCGCCGGGTAGCTTCTCTCGGTACGCGCTGGTGGCTTTGATCGCGTCGAGAGCGAAGGCGGGGGCGTCAGTTGAGTGTTTACCGGGTTGCTCTGTCTTCACCTCCGCGCCGGACGCTAGAACTCTGCCGAAGGCGTCGGCAACCTCCTCTTCGATGCCGGGGCCCTTTGCGTAGTTGATGAACAGCTGCATCTTCTCTGGCTGGGTGAGCTTGGACTGCGGAGTACCCATTGCGGCGAAGGTGGCCCGCACAGCCGCACCGTCGCCATCCAGTACTTCCAATCCGAGTGCTACGAGGTCCGACGGGATGCCCAGGGCCTGGGTCTGTGTATTGCTCCCAGCGCGGAAGCTTTGCTGCGGATTAGCCACGAAGGCGTCCAAGACCAGGGCGCGGGCTGCTGCGGTGCGGTACGCGGTGGGGGCGTTGGCGCCCTTGAGGAGGGCTAATCGGTTCCAGGCGGCGTTCTTGGTGGTGGGCTTCAGAAAGTCATTCTTGAACCGCTCAAAGGCCGGCACGCTCGCCGGGGCGCGTAGTGCGGCGCCGAGGGCCTTACTGAAGGCGGCGAGGTCTTGTTTGGCGGTCTTGCTGCCTGTGGCGACGATCAGGCTGGGCAGGGCGCCGCGTACGGCCGGAGAGAGCATGGCGAAGAAAGCGGCGGCGGCCTGCGGGTTGTTCGCCAGCTTGGCTATCTCATCAGCGTGTTCGTGGATCAGTTGCGCCTGGAGGTCGGCGGAGCCGTTGCCCACGATGCCCTGGCTGTACATGTTGGCCAGCCCGCGAGCGTCGTCGAAGGCGGCGAGTTGGTCGGGGAGCATCAGGAAGGCCGCGCCGGCCCCCTTGCCCAGCTCGCGGATCGTCTGGCTGCGGTAGGCGAGCATGGAGATTTGGCCTTCGCTCCACTTGGAGACATCGAGAATCTCTCGCAGAGATCCGGTACTGATGCCGTTTGCGCGGAAAAGCTGATCGAATTCATGATAGAAGTCGCCTAGGCGGTTTGTCGCGTTCTGCAAAGAACGCGACATTCCATCCATCGCGTCGGGATCGATGCCGCAGAATTCGTTGGCAGAGCTTGTCATTACGCGCGCCCGGCCATCTCGTGGCGGATGGCGTTCGCCATGGTCTCCGTGACCATGGGCGGGTGATGGCGCAACTCTTCTTCGACAGCGCTGGTCACTCGTTGCGCGATGCGGAGTAGCTGATGCTGGCGTTCCTGCAGGTCGGCGGACCACTTGCGGGCAGTAGGGCCGGTCCATACCGTGCCGGAGGACATGGCGTGGATGGCCGGAAGGTACGCCTGGCGTAGCTGGCGGGCCTCATCCTCGGCCTGGGCGAGCAACTGCTTCAGGCGTACGTGTCGCGGGTTGGGGACCATGACCTCAGCCACGAAGATCTCCCGGGTGTAATCCGAGAAATGCGGACTTAGTACATTAGACCGATTTTAAGGCATTCCGCAAGAGATCTGGCTTGAGGCATGCCATAAAGGAGGAGTGACGCTATTGCGAAACGGTATAGCCGCATGGAGGAAGGCTTCGGCCAGCAATCGACGGCGGGAGACTGGCTACTGTCATCGACTTTGGGACATCAGCCGTCGAACGCCCCGTCTGGGGTCCGGGAATCGGCTGGGCCAACGTCCTCAGGCGACAGCAGGGGGCCTTCCGTAGCGCTGTCGGCCAGGCCGCGCGGGCACGCACCACACGCTCGCCTAGAGCCCTTCATCGACCGATTCGCGATGCCCGACAATATCCAACGGCCTCCGCGTCCCGCCCCTATGCCCTACCTTCGAAAGCCAGTACATAACGGCGATGTCCATAATGTCCGATTCAGTGAAAGTGCTCGAAAATGGCACCTGCGACCGCTAACTATGCAGGTCGTGGAGTGTGCTCCCCGCGCACGCGGGGATGGTCCCGAGTCCGACGCCGACCGGCGCAGCGCGGAAACGTGCTCCCCGCGCACGCGGGGATGGTCCCGCCAGGGCAAAAAGGTGCAGTTCAGGCCCCGGTGCTCCCCGCGCACGCGGGGATGGTCCCAGGTCCGCCAGGCAATGCTTGGTGTGCAGCGGGTGCTCCCCGCGCACGCGGGGATGGTCCCTCGTGCATCCAGATCGAAACCCGGTCTGTGCTGTGCTGCCCGCGCACGCGGCGACGAGCGCGTGCCCCGTCGCGACGAAGCTTCCTAGCGCCCGCAACGGCGGCGACAACGCTCTTCCTCGATCCGGCTCTGGAGACCTACGGTCGGGTTGTGGATTCCGTCCATGGCCTGCCCAGTAGGCCGGGTCGCATCGGAAGGGGCGATAACCATTCTTGGCCGGAACTTCGACGCCCGCCGCGACATGGTGTTCATCGGCGCGGAGGCCCCCGAGATGACCTGGGAGGACGCCCGCGAGGAGCCGTTCGACCCGGGGCGGGCGACTGTGGAGCAGCAGCTATACGGGGCCTGTTGGGGGTAGCGGGCTCGGCCGTGGGCGTCGCCATCCCGCTGGCGACATCCCGTCAGGCAGAACCAGACGTCATTCGCAGGCCGCTCAGAAGGGCCGCCAGACGCGCGGCAGGACGTCATGCCGTAGCGAAGCAACGCGACGATCGAACTCGGCCCTGATGTCGGGACTCTCCTCCACATTCTGCATGAGCCACGTGGTCATGGTGATCTCACGAATACGGCGCAGGGTGTGGAAGCCGGGCCACTCGGTGATGTCGAAGCCGTAGGCGTCCACAGCCTGTGCGTACTCCTCGCGCGCCACCCACCGGAAGCCTCTGAAGGGGATGCCCACGCCGCTGCTGAGATCCCACTCGCGAGGTCCGAACGCGAACGCCTCGAAGTCGAGCAGAATCACTCGCCCGTCCGTACGGCGGAGCAGGTTGCCCTTGTGCGCGTCGCCGTGGATGTGGCCAGCGGGCAACGCGAAGTCGAGGGCGTTGTACTCGACGTACAGGTCCTTAACCCGCTTACGCAGGAACTCAAGGTCCTCATCGGCGACGGTCGAGGCGCAGACCAAGCGGTCCCCAACGCGGCCCAGCGGGTCGAAGAGCGGCAGGATCAGGTCCACCGGTTTGGCCAGGCTGTGCAGCTCGTTGAGCATCGCCGCCAAGTCTACGAAGTCCAGAGGCGGGCTGTCGCTCTCAATGTAGCCCCAGAAGGTCACCACCCGGCCGTCATGGACGGTCGCCTGCGGGCAGTCCGGAAAGAGCCGCACGCTGGGGAAGTCGGCGCTTTCCAGCCAGGACGCGACCGCCACCTCTTTGCGCACCTCGGACAGGCGATCCACGGTTCGAGCGATCCTCACAACCACCGGGGCCGACGCGAGGCGGTACATCGCGTTCTCGCCGATCCGCATGAACCTCGCATCCCTGCTGTCCAGCCCAGCGTGTGCGCAGGCCGCGACCAGCGCCCTGTGCGCGTCCTGCTGGGAGAAGCCTCGTGCGGTGTGAGTCTCGGTCATGGATCAGTCCTCGCTCTTGGTGTCTGGTGGACCGGTGGCCACGAAGCGGCCTTTGCTGGGGACGACGACGATCAAGCCCTCTTGCTGAAGCAGTTCCAGGGCCTTGCGTACCGTGATGCGCGCGGTGCCGAACCTGCCTGCGAGGACAGGTTCACCAGGCAGGCGTACATCAGGCGGAAACTCGCCGCTCTTGATAGCGGCGCGGAGCTGGTTGGCCACGTCCTCGTAGCGGGTACTGGGCTTGGCGTCCTCGGCGGCCTGCCCTTGCACCCTGCGGCCGCGACCCATGTGGCTGACGACCAGGCCCTCGCGTTCCAACTCCGCGAGTGCTTGCCGGACCGTCCCGCGGGCTACGCCGTACGTCTCCATGAGCGCCGTCTCGGACGGGATCATCCCGCCCGGCGGGTACTCCCCTGTGGTGATCCGCCGACGGAGGTCGCTTGCCAGCGTGGCGTAGGCGGGTTGAGCTTTGCCTTGAGTCATGAGGCTCCCTTGCCGAGCAACAACGGACTCAAGGCTAAGACGACAGAGCATCAGCAGGGATGACCACGGCCTCGTCGAGGATCCGTGCTTCGCCTCCGTGCTGCGGCCCGGCATGGGGCGAGGCGGCCCTACCTGCCGCTCTCGATTTGGTTGGGCCCAGGCTCCGCCATGGAGCGACCAACGGACCGGTGCCATCAACGAGCCTCGCCCGTGAGGATCATCGTCCAAACGCGCTCTGCCACGGCCCGCGGCCATGGCCCGGCGTAGAAGACCTCGGGAGAAGTGGTCTGGTGCGTGCGACGGATCATGAAGTGGCCGCCGCAGCTCAGCAGCTCATAGACGAGTGCACGGCAGGAGCAGGTGTAGTCCACTATCCGCAGGCGGACCGGTTCCTCCTTGGTCCAGTCGATGTGCGTCGTGGTGGTGGCGGCGGTGCTGCGGCCTGGCGGGTGAGCGGCGAGCCTCGGACAAGGCCAGGCATCTGCCTCTAGACCGAGAAGCTCAGGCATAGCGGCAACCTCCCCTACCTTGATGTGGCAACGTTTCTGCTGCTCGTTCCTTATGAGCATATGCCTACAAGCCCTTATGAGGTAGTGGGGTTGTGATGATGACCTGTTGTGATCGACTTCGGTTCCGATCGACCTGTGCACCGCCAGCTCGCCGACATCATCCGCGCGGACATCGCAGCGGGGCGACTCGAGCCTGGCCAGGCACTCCCGTCAGAGGGCCGGCTGATGCAGGAGTACGAGCTCGGCCGCGTAGCCGTACGCCAGGCACTCGGGGTACTGCGCAGCGAGGGACTGATCGTCACCGTGAAGCGTGAAGGCTCCTACGTCCGTCCACAGGCCCCCGTCGAACGGGTGATAGTGGAGGGGCCAGCAGAGGTCACCGCTCGCATGCCGTCCCCAGACGAGCGAAGGGAGCTGGACATCCCCGAGGGGGTTCCGGTATTCGTCCTCAGCCAGCCGCACAAGGGCAACCGCATCCTGCCCGCCGACCGGACAGCCCTCGTTTGGGGTGTAGAGAGATGACACGCACAGCCTGACGTTTCAGACAACGAGCAGGGCAAAGCCAGCAGATGCTGGGGGCGGCCAAGGCCAATAATGCCTCCCGAATATCGTCGCGCCGACCCGGCATACGAGGGTGATCGGGTTGGGATCATCCCCGCGTGCGCGGGGAGCACCCGACCACCACAGGTGACGTGCTGATCCCGCCGGGATCATCCCCACGTGCGTGGAAGGCACCGGCTGCTGGAGGCGATGCCGGGCCCGAACGTGGGACCGTCCCCTGCGGGAGAGCACTAGAACGTGATCGTGTTGCCGGCCGCGCCGTTTGGGCTATCCCTGCGTACGCAGGGAGCACTGCACGTCGATCCCTTCGCCCAGCACGCGGGCGGGACCATCCCCGCGTGCGCAGGAAGCACTACAGCATCGCCGCAGCGCCCACGACAGTGGGAGAGCCATCCCCGCTATGCGCGGGGAGCACATGCTCTACCTGGCGCCTGATGCCTACTACACCGGGCCATCCCCGCATGCGCGGGGAGCACGTCTGTGGCGGGCGGCACGATCAGTGTGAAGGCGGGCCATCCCCGCATGCGCGGGGAGCACACTTTCTGACCTGCGATGCCACTAGATCAATCGCTGTATTTTGTTCACCACTCAGTTCTACAAGAGGGGCTTGATCAAGATCAGGCCACAGCCGTAGGCGCGCCCACGGCCCAAGCCAACCGTCAGGACCTCGGCGAACACGCGAGGATCGGTAACGGTCAGTTCGCCGCGGATCTCCGCGCGGCCAATGCGAACGGCGTGTTTGCCGTCTTTCTTCTCAACGACGCTGGAAATCTTGGGCAGGATGCGGGCGACCAGCCCAGCCGGGTCTGTGTGAGCGCCGATTCTACGTACGCCTCTCTCGCTGGTCGAGGGCTCGCCTGGCGCCTGGAGTCGTTCGGCGAACCATTGCCGCGCGTGGTCGGCGGTTGTGTCGGCCAGGCGCTTCAGGTCGCGCTTGCCGTCGGCGGGAGGCGGCGCATCCGGCCTGCGATGGCGGTCGCTCATGCGGGCCGGATTGATCACGGATCGGAAGCGGTATCTGTCACCAATTTCGATCTTCTGATCTACGAGGATGACATCTGGGGGCTCGGTGAGAGCTCCAGATGGGATCCGTGACCAGTCGGGCTGGACGCGTGATTGGACGACGACAGTTAGCTTCCCGCTCTTCAGATCGGCATTGGCCGTGTAGAGAACCTGCATTTGGGCCCGAGCGTCGAGAGCACCATCTTCGACCCAGCCGTAAAAGCCGCTCATGACAAGCCGATGCATGTCTTGGGCGTTGAGCAGGGCCTTGGAGGTGAGCCTGTGTCGAGCGTCCAGCTCCAGAATGCTGTGACAAGCAACGAAAACGGCGCTCACTCGAACTCCCATCGGATGGCGGGTTCGCTCAGCGGTATGTGGCGGCGGCGTTCCCAGCGCTGGGTGTGCACCCGATGTCGTGAGGAAAACGACACAGGCTGGTCAGCTACCGGGACGCTGTTGCGTTCGTTGGGACTGGTCTCGATCCACACGTACGGCTCGGCCTCGGTGGCGTTGGGGAGCAGTGCGGTGCGTTCCAGCACGGATTCGATTGGGCCGTCGTGTACGCCGTGGTTGAGTCGTTCGGCCGGCGGGCAGTTCTTCCGGCCAAGCCAGAGGAACCTTCGTGGGCAATCCAGGCGATCGGACAACCGCTCCAAGAGGGCGTGGTCGTTGGATTCCACAGCGGCCACGAACGCGGCATCTGACAGGTACCAGCGTGTCGTGATCAGTGGACTACGGCCTACCGCGGCCTTTGCTTGAAGAGAACCAGACTCATCGGGATGGATGCCTTTGGGTGCGCCGTACCAGGTGGGGACGTCAACGACTCCGAACGGGCCTTCCTCGTGGCTCTCGATATCGGATATCCCCGCTGTTCTCCGGTGGTCGAGGATCACATCCCTGGGTCGAATGGGAAACCTGCCGCCCCCCACGGTGTGAAAGTCTCGTATGAGGACGCCCGGCCGGTCGGCTCGTACCCCAAAACGCAGTTGCGCGAAGACCGCGAGCGACAGAGCGTCCGGGTAGTCGGCGTCGTGCTGGTTGCGGTTGTGTCCGTCGGCAGCGGCGAGCAGTCCGATGACACCGCTCTTGGTGGGGCGTTCGGGGTCGGTGTCACGGTGCAGAAACCGTGAACCGGTACCCCACGCTTGAAGCGGGCCCGCCAACCGGATGAGCAGAGTCGCTGTCATGCCCGGCCGCCGTGGGCGAGCTCGCCGGGCGTATCCACTTCTGTCACACCGGCCGCGTCATCGGAGCGGAATTTCTGCAACAGGTCGGCGACGTCTATGTCGTAGGTCAGCACGATGCCGCGGCTTATGCCTGGAAGCTTGCGCGCGGCCAGCTGGTGCTGGCGGATGAGCCGGCGCACTGCCTGAATGCTGACCGGGTCGCCGCCTGCTGCGGCGGTCAGCGGCTGCTCAAAAGCCGCAGCGTAGTTGACCGGCCGGTTGCCGCTGACCGCCAAAACAAGTTTGGGCAGGACTCCCAGGGCCCCCGTGCTGGTCTTCTTCGCAGGCGGTACGGCGTGGGAGAACGCTTCGACGAACGCACGCTCAGCGGCGTTGGCTGCGGCGTCGACCTGGGAGGCGTCCATTCCTCCATTGCGGAGGTTGCGCCGCAATTGCTCACGATCCAGGACGGCGTTTCGGTAGAACGTGCCGGAGGTCAGGCTCTGATAGCCGGTGATCGCGGCACCGCTGTCGTCGCCGAAGCTGGCGTCGATGGCATCGAGGGCGTACCTCTTGCGACGGTCCTTCTCGTCATCCACCGCGGTGAAGAAGTCTTCGTCCGTTACGCCCTCATCGACGGTGAAGGGATGCATGGACTGGATCGCCCCATCCACGTTCGGCGATTCGACGATCTCGGCAAGCATCCGACCGTAAAGCGCGATATCGATGGCATCGGCGGGCGCCAGGGCCGCGATCGCTTCGTCCCTGATCCGCTTGGGTAGGGGGTTGGCCTCTGCCTCCTCCTCGTCGCCGACGATATCGGCCGTGCTCCCAGTAAGCGGAGCATCTTCGGCGGACGCCGCTGCCGCACGGCCTCGGCGCGTGCCGCGAGCCTTCTTGGCGGCCTCCTTTTTCGCCGCCTTAACGCGATTCTCTCGGTCCATGATGAGCCACGGAGTCAGTTCATCCTTGTGATCAGAGATGATGGCGGCGAGCTTTACTGCAGCGTCAGCGGGAGCGAAGACAGCGACCTTCGTAAGATCCGGCCTCTTGCCTTCGTCACCAAATTTAAGTCGGCACGCTGTCAGGACCGCTTTGGCAATCTCATCGGCCTCCGCCTTATCCCAGCCGAGGGCGATGAGTTCCTCAGCGGTTTTGATGCCCCACTCCCGGGTGCGTAGCCCAAAGGCATATCCAGCCAGTGGTCCTGTGCCCTCGTTGGCTCGATCCCGCAAGTGCATACGCTCTGCTCTGCGCCAGCACTGCGCGGAGACGCGGGTGCGGACCACCCCGCCATACACGAGATCTTTAGGGAGATTATTCTCGTCACGGTTGAGCAGTACCCCGGCGAACGTGATGATCGAGTGCAGCGACAGGTACTGGTCGGTCATGACTGCTTCCGTTTCTTCGGCGGGAGATAGAAGTCGCTCGCCCAGTCGTGCTGGACGGTCTTGCCGGGGTCGTTCCACAAGCGCAGGTCAACGGCGAGTTGCGCCCATGAGGGCGGCGGGGTTATCTTGTCCGGCCGAAGCTGGTCGATGGCGTGCTGAATGCGTCGCCACGGTGGTTGACGCGAGACCAAGATTTGGTTGAGCAGTCGGACGCATCCGTCGTTGTCAGGCCCCTTGGAGTTCGGCCCACCGATGCGGCGCATGGCGAGTCCCAGACTTCCGAACCCGTAGTGTGCGTCGCGACGGCCAGCGTGAAAACGTGCGAACAGATAAGCCACCTGCTCAAACACAGCTATGCCTTGCTTGTCGCCGTACGCGAAGGTTCCCGCGACCAGGCGTGGCACCGTGAAGACCCGGGTGCGACGCAGGTCTGCGAGCGCTCCGACGTCGCGGGTATTCACCAGGCCCGCGAGCCATCCGACCAGCCGTTTTTCGGGCGGCCGCTCATCATCGCGCTCGTAGGGTACGAAGAGTTCCTCCTCGCGATCGCTTCGTGACATGGATCACTCCGAATAGGTCTTGAAGGTGGTCTTACGAGCAAGCTGGTCAAGCAACTCTTGGCGGGCTTGGACAACGGCCCGCCAGCCACGCGTGTTCGGCGGCAGTGCGCGGAGCCGTTCATCGAGCGCGCCAACGGCTACGGCGCGCATGGTGGTGGCGTGCGTGCGAAGGGAGGCGACGTGGCTCGCACCATTGGCAACCTCGCGGAGCAGGTGATGGAACGGTGCCCCAGCTCTGGCCCAGACTTCATCGGACGCGTCGAAACGCCCGGTTAGCGCCTTGGTGTTCTCTCGGCTGCGCGCTGGATAGGCATATCTACATGCCGTGGCGGCAGCGCGCTGGATGGCTTGGACCGCTTCGTCGGCGAGCTTGACTCCGTGCTCGGCCGCGTTGCGGAGTTCGTCGGCTCGAAGCGGGTTGTAGGGGAACATGTCGCGGACCCAGCCTCGTACTTTCGAGTTCTCGGCGTCCAGGCCAACCGCAAGCAGGCTCAGGGGACGATCAAGGTCAGCGACCAGTGTGAACAGGCTCGTGCGGCCCGATTTCAGGCTGGCGGCGTAGATGGCATGCGCGTCGCGCCATAGCGCCTTGCTCAGGCTGGCCTGCATAGGTCTGGTCGAGAGGTAGACGGCGTCATGGTCGCCAATCGGACTCTTGGTAATCATCTCCCCAGCACCCATTAGAACGCGATCCACCACGACCTCGTCAGGCGACTCGAGTCCAGCGCGAGGGCGCAGCAGGATGGAACGTCCCAGAGCGCTGTGCCAGTCCGCCGGCCCCTCAGGAACGCGCAGCTCTCGCGTCGAGGCGAACCTTCTCCGTTCTGTCCCGCTCGTCCATGTGGTGTTCAGGGTTCCGCTCTGCGGTGCCGGGCACAGGTTGAGACGCAGCGTGTCGGCCACGGAGTCGCCAACGGCCAGGATCCTCACCCGCGCGCCCAGTCGGCCCACCGACCCATACGTGAATGGTCTACCGAGCGCGCCAGAGACCGATCCCATTGTCCGTCCACCCAGCCCATAGGCGTGCTGAGTAATCATCGCGAGGAAGGCATCACGTGCCAGCACCGGTTCACGGTCATGAAGGTGGACATGATCAGTGAACTGGTTGTAGTCCTTGGCCCGCTCCAGAATTAGTTGGACCGGGCTGTATCCGTGCTCGGCCACCTGGTCGGCGAGCAATCTGTTCTGCCCGTACGGCCGCACGGGATCGAACAGATCGAAGAGACCGCGGTTCTCCGGACTCGTCAACCACTCGACGACAGGTTCGAGCGACCGGCGCCCCTCCACCCAGGACTTCCACATGCTAGGCCGCGTTGGTGTGAAGCCTGCCGCGTGACAGATTGCAAGGAGGAGTTCATAGACCGCGATCTCTGTACCTGACGACGGGTGACTGATCGCGATGTCGTCCTCTGCATGAGCGAATGCTCCAACGAGAGATCGCCAGACAGGATCAGGCTCATTTTTTGTCAGTGCAGGAATGCATTCTTGAACGGCCAGGTCGAACCCTAGCCGGGCTAGCCCATCCTCCGAACGCTGCATATTCATTGCACCGCCAACTTGATGAGAGATGACGTAACGCCGTGGACTCTATGCCAACGACGGGCGGCCTGTCCCCCGAACCCGAACCACACCTGCTGGTATGGGGCAAGACGGACCGCAGCGGAGTCAACCAGCAGGCAGGACGGGCGGCATGGAACCCTCTGCTCGCCCACTCGCTCGACACGGCAGCCGTTACTCTGCTGTTGTTCGACGACTATCTGGCCGACCCCGTCCGCCATCTGCTCGCCGAGACATTCGGCCAGGGAGAACCCGCCCGAGCGCGCAAGATGGTCGCCCTTCTGGCCGCGCTGCACGACATCCCCGGCAAGGCATGCTCGGAATTCCTCAAGCTGTTCTACCCCAGCCGCGACAAGCACGGCCTGCGAGCTGCAGCCCGACGCTGGGAGGGAGAGGCACGGACCGTCGGGCTGCCCCTGGTCACCAACCTTGAGCAACACCCATCCATCGCCCACGCCAAGGTGACCGCTCGTTTGCTTCCCCGGCTTCTCGGCTGCGCGTGTCGACGATGCGGATCCGATGGTCTGAAGACCCCGACGCTCCACATGGTCGGCGACTTGCTCGGCGGGCACCACGGCCACATCCCCAACGCCGATCAACTCAGCGGAATCAGCATCGATAGCTGCAACAAGTGGGAGAACATCCATCAGGCTCTCATCGGCGACCTCGCGCGTCTATTGGACATCGATCAACGTGACGTCAAGCAAACAGTCGCCAAGCCTGCCCGCCCAGCAGCAATGCCCCTGTTCGCGGGCCTTGTCGTCTTGGCCGACTGGCTCGCCTCCAACGAGTCGTTCTTCACCTACCGCGACGCGGCAACCCCGACTCTCGACTGGTGGGCCTCGTCCCAACGGGAGGCCATCCACGCCGTCGATAGCCTCAACCTGCGCCGCTGGCCCGTGGAGCAGGCCACCTGGAGCACACTTTTCGGCGAACAGCACCAACCACGCCCCGCTCAACAGGCGGTCATGCGACTGCTCCCTCGGACCGGGCCGGCGATGGTCATCGTGGAAGCCGACACTGGCAGCGGCAAGACCGAAGCCGCCTGGTGGGCGGCCCACCATCTAACTCTCACCAACGGCTACCACGGCATGTATATGGCGCTGCCCAGCCGCGCCTCAACCGAGCAAGCGGCCATGCGCGCTGCGACGTTCGTCAGCGCCAGCCTTGCGGGCGACATCGAAAGGGCCAACCTAGCCGTTGTCCACGGTACGGCCGCGGCTTCCGCAGTTGCCGAAGAACTCCTCCAGGCCGCCGCTTCGCCAGGTTCGGCCGTCGCACCCGACGACATCAATCTGATCTGTGGCGACGAACTCCGAGCCGTTCTGGACGAGTGGTTCTTGGCTAGCAAGCGTGGTCTGCTGTCCCCCTTCGGCATTGGGACCGTCGATCAGATCGTCCTCTCGGTCCAGAAATCCCGCTTCTGGTTCCTTCGGCTGTTCGGTCTGGCCCAGAAGGTCGTCATCATTGATGAGGCCCATGCCTATGAGCTCTACCAGCAGACACTGCTCAGCCAGGCAGTGACCTGGCTCGCCGACGCCGGAGCCTCCGTGATCGTCCTGTCGGCCACCTTGCCGGCCTCGGCCAAGAACCTCCTCATCGATGCATGGTGTCTAGGCCGCAAGGCTCCCCTCAGCCGGAACGATCAGACCACCAACACCATCACCGTTATTGACGCGAACGGCATGGCCGTCGGCGACTCTCCGAAGGCCATTGCGAACAACGCAGCCGCACCTCAAACCGCGTATGACGGAGCGCTGGAGCTGATCACCCCGAAGGCGTTCATGGGACCCGCCAGTGCAAGCCTGGAGCACCGGTGGGCCCGGACCATCCTCGAAGAGGTTCGAGACAGAGGCATCGTTGCCGTCGTACGCAATCGGGTGGACAGCGCTGTGGACCTCTACACGGCGGTCTGCGAGCTCGCCGAGGAATACGGATGGACGCCCGACACAGAGGTCCTCCTGCTTCACGGCCGGCTCCTAGAGCGCGATCGCAACCGCATCCAGCGGCACCTGATCAACCTTCTCGGCCCGCATCCGGATCGAGAACTACGGGATATCAAGCCCAATCCGCAGCGGCCTCCACGCATGCTGCTCATCGCCACCCAAGTGATCGAGCAGTCTCTCGATCTCGACTTCGACCTGATGATCAGCGATCTATGCCCTGTCGACCTGGCCATCCAGCGCCGCGGACGCGTACGCCGCCACCACGTCAATGACTCCGGCCGAGCCCCGCATCTCAACGACATCACTCCACTGCGTCTTCTGTGGCTGCCCTCCCCAAATCGAACGCCCTTGGTCGCCTACCCCGACAACATCGATGGCGCCGTTTACGCCCCCTACCTGCTTGCGGCCACTTGGCACGTCCTCACGGAGGATCGGGATACGCCCCGTCGGCAGGTCATCAGCTCTGACCAGATCCCCGCACTGATCGAGACCGTCTACGGACAACAAGCCGTGCGTGGGCGCACTCCTGAGCTGGACCGTCTCCTTCAGTTCACATGGCACGACATGCAAAACAACCTCACTGAAGAACGCCTAGAAGCCGAAGCCAGGATGGTCCCCGCCTACCTTGGCCACGACGATGATGGCCCCGAAGTAGCAGACCTATCCTCCGACTGGCTGAATGGCGAAGAAACCGACCAAGGTCTACCTGCCCACCTCGGCGCGCGCTCCCGCCTTGGAGCCGACAGCTACGACGTGGTCTGTCTGTTCAAACAATCTGACGGCAAGCTGACCTGGGATCAAGCCGGACAGAACCCTGCCGATCTGAAGTATTACGACCGCACCAAGCAACCTGCCCAGTACCGCGAGCAACTTCGCCAGCTACTCCTCAACACCATCCGCATCCCGCACCGCTGGTTCCAACAAGGCAAGTGGCCGCCCCCCAACAAGTGGCCCCTCACCGGGAACGGCCCCATCCGCATCCGACCGACCCTACTGTTCGACTCAGTCGGCACATGTATCCACGGCCTCCCTGGAAAGATCACCCTCACCCAGAAGACCGGGCTCCAAAGGACTGGTTCGCTCAGGCCCTCACGCGCACGCTATCGTCGACCACGTTCAAGTCCCTTGGAATGACCCGTTGGCCGGTGCGATGAACCACCCACCAACGACATCCTCCCCGCTTCAGCGGGGCACCTATCCACTTCTGAATGGCTACCGCCATCACTGCTACATGCTGGTAGACGAGCAGGTCACAAAAGAAGCCTCCCGTGCGTGCGGGGATGGCCCCTTGGCCGAGTTGGAGACGGTAGGCGTGTAGTGGTGCTCCCCGCGCACGCGGGGATGGCCCCATGACGTACGTGATCGGCGGCGTTGGCGGTGTGTGTTCCCCGCGCACGCGGGGATGGTCCCGACAACGTCTCGGTGGCCGGATACGGCCTGTAGTGCTCCCCGCGCATGTGGGGATGGTCCCGCCTTCGTCTCCACGTTCTGCCTGTCCGTGCCGTGCTCCCTCAGAAACCGTATAGGTAGCGGCGATTGTCGAACGCTTCTCTTCCTCCTTCAAGTAGCTCCTCTACTGTTTGCCGAACCCCCTGGTCATCGATAGAACCACAGCCTTCGGGACTTATAACGCCAGTGATCCTACCTGTGGTATCCCAAGCCTCGAGAGTAACGATCTGGTCGGCATCGCCCAACACAGGAATGTTGGCGTTGTGAGTGGCGAAAATGAGCTGGCGCTTAGTCTTGCATGAGCGTATCTTCGGTACGATCTCATCATAGATAAACCTATTGTCGAGATCATCTTCTGGCTGATCAATGATCAGCGGCGCGCTGCTCTCTTGCAGGAGAATAAGTAGGAGGGCGGTCGCCTTCTGCCCAGTGGATAGGCGATCGAGTGTCCGCCAATTCTCGGCACCTTGCGTGCCCAGATTCAACTCAAGCTCGGTGGTGAGAGGAAGAACCATCTCCTCGATAAGCATGGAGAGCTCTTCTCCAGCGTTGGCAAGGAGCTCTGCCTGCATCCGCGTGATCGATGGATATGTACTTACTATCTCTTGTATTCCGCCGCGACATGTATCGGCGAGTTCGCGAGCCGACAGAGTGGCGGCGGCTTCAATAGCGGAGCGAATCTTCTCCTTCCTGCCGCTCAAGTGGTCATCTATCAACTTCACTAGAGGGCTTCGGTCCCTGCCTTCGACGATCTCTATGCGGACGGTGCCCGTAAGTCTGCGACTGATCTTCTTTGCCGCCGACTTGAGATCGCTCACGCGATCACGTTGAAGTTCTTCAAGTGTCCTGATCAATTGCCGACGCTCGTCCTTCAGGCGCTGCAGGTTAGCTGCTAGCTCGCCATGGCGTGGGCGGAATCCTTCAAGGGTTTTAACCTCGCGAGTAAGTCGGAGGTATTCGTTCCCATCTATTCCATCAGGCTGAAGGGCGCGCAATGCGTCATTGAGCGCGGACCGGATGCCAGAGCTTTCCTGGATCCATTTCTCCTTGACACTTTCGAGCTCTTTTCTTGCTGCTAGTACGGACGATCCCATGTCGGCGATGGATGTGCTAATCGAAATGTTGAGGTGATTGAGAACCGACTTAGCCTGCTGCAAGAGCTCCGCGTTGGGCAGCTGCTCACCAATCCGATCGTTTTCGAGGAAAGTCGTGTCGATGGGCTGCGTTCCGGGCCAGTCGCCCGGTCCGCGATAAAGACCGTCAACAGAACTGAGAGCTCGCCCGAGGAGAGTCTCTTCTTGCTGCATCTTCTCTTGAATTGAAAGCCGTTCGGCGATACCGGCTTTCTCGAAGTTCTGAAGGCGCTCTCGCAGCCTAGGTAGTCGTCCGAGCTTCTCTTCGATGTCCTTGAGTTCCCGCTCTAGGTCCAGGATGCCATTGCGAGACCTCTGAAGCTTCGTCTCGAGCTCATGGAACTTCTCCGAATACGCACTCGCTTGAGGCATGTAGCGGGCGATCATGCTTGTTAGTTGCTTTTTGTCGCGTGCAAGATCTGCAAGCTCGCGCTGGCCGTATGCTTCAATATTTCCGAACAGATCGACTGGAGTGGAGTGCATTTCTGCTCCATCCGCAGTGCTTACGGTAGGTTCACCGGGAACACTCCGTTCGACAACATAGTACGTCGGCGTCGGCTTTTGGCATCTGATGAGTAGCTTGATCTGCGTGCCGCTCCCCAGAACGTTCACATCGTTCACCATTGACCGATGCTCTTCTATGGCCTTGTGGGTAAGCGGTTCGACACCGAGAGCGTATCGAATACTTTCGATCACTGTGGACTTTCCTGATCCGCGGCCACCGATAAGGGTATTCAGCGATTCGTTCAGGCGAAGCCGTACCCCATCAAGGAAGCCGCCGGTCCACTCAATTCCTGTAATTACAGGATGCTCCGAAGCCGTAAGAGATCCTCGCTCGATGCGGGTAGCAGGGGTACGGAATGCGAGATCGAGACCCCTTGCCGTTAGGCTCGACATCCTGATCCAGGTTGCGGAACCTGGTTTCCCTACGTCGCTTGGACTGTTAATGTCCGCTGCGTTGATAAGGGCCATTGGAGCGGCTCTCTTGTACTCGGAGTTCTTGCCTTTGAGGATATCTCCATGTGCCTGAGAGGGAGCTCCTCCGGAGAGTCCCGCAGCATGGAGGCGAGGGTTGGTCCATGCTTGAACGCGAGCTTGCCCTTTCAGCTGACCGAGCAGCCCTGCGTCTGTGGTGACATGAGGAGCAATGATTGTAGCGTTCCAGCGCTCGGCGCGAATGAGAAGTTCGGCAATGTCAAGCATGCCTGGTGCGGAATCCTGGCAATCTGCTTTGATGCCGCACTCGCCGATACACCTGTTGATTTGCCCTGCCGATGTGTCTGGGTCAAACAGAACCAGTAAGTGTACGCCTTCTTTGCTAGTGGCTTCAAAGCCCGGGAAAACAACAAGGCCCGCTGATGTCGCATGACGCCGAAGCTCTTCACCGCTGTCAACGCTCCAATGGTCTGTTATCGCTATGGCGTCAACCATGTTTGTTTTAAATGCGGCAATCAAGGAGGTATTGTAACTCTCCTCGTCCGGAAATGCCGGATCGAGCTTATTGTGGATAGCTAGATAGGTGAAGGGGTTGACTTGCAAGGCGCAACGGTACCAGCGAGCCCCCTCGCGTAGAACGGTCCAAGCGTCGATCATGGAGCATCCTCCTGAGGGGATGACGTGTAGAACGTCTCATCCTAGTTGGCGGGTACACCTTCTGTAACGTGACACACAAGCGACTCTCAAGTGCCTGGAGTCCCAAATGTCTCATTAGCGATGAATCGCGCGTAGCGCGCTAGGGCTCGCGGTCCCGCTGATGAACTAACGGTGGGTGGTCTCGTGGTCATCGCGTTGGGTATGCGGCTCATTGCACGGTGCCGGGTCGCCTGAATGTCACCGCCACCTGACGAGCACCGCATCCGTTGGCCAACTGCGAAGTCCCCCGTGGTCAACGGTTATCTCGCAAGCGCCGACACACAGCAAGTCAGAATGGTCGGGCGTAGCCAACGATGTCCTGACGGGAGGTGTAGTGGCTTATGCGGATGAGCTGGTCGGTGCCGGGGCCTCAATCATGCGCCTTGCCTGGTGTTGTGGGTCGGGTTCCCGGCCGTGCTGCTCACGGGGTCCATGATGTGGGAGAAGACCCCGGCCGTCACCGCCGCGCTGCACGCCGGCGACTGGCTGATCAAGATCCTGGCAATCTCCGCGATCGTGGGAGCGTGGCTGTGAACGACGTACGACCTCAGGGACCCTACGAGAGCGACCCGCGCGTCGACGACTACATCGCGAACCTGCCGGAGTGGCAGCAGGACATCTGCCGGCAGGTCCGCGACCTGATCCACGCCGCCGACCCCGAGGTCGCCGAGACCATCAAGCGGACCGTCCAGCCCTACTTCGTCCTCAAGGGCAACGTCTGCGCGCTGCTGGCCGCCAAGGACCACGTCAACGTGTTCCTGTACGACGGCGCCATCGTGCCCGACCCGGAAGGCATCATCACGGCCGGGCACAACAACAAGACCGCCCGGACCGTGTCCTTCCGCCAGGGCGAGACCATCAACGAACGCGCCCTCGTGGCGATGTTCCGGCAGATCATCGCCAACAACCGGGCCGGGGGCTGGCGCAAGCTCAAGGATCAGCCGAGGTAGGCGGTGCGTACAGCGGGCTCGTCGCGGATCTGGGCCGGGGTGCCGGAGGCGATGACGGGGCCGAGGTCGAGGACGACGAGGCGGTGACAGACGTACATGACGAAGGCCATGTCGTGTTCCACGAGCAGGACCGTGATGTCGAGGGAGGTGACGATGTCGCGGAGGCGGGCGGCCTGGTCGGTGTCCAGGCCGGAGGCGGGCTCGTCGAGGAGGAGCAGGGCGGGGCGGTCGGCCAGGGCGCGGGCCAGTTCGACCAGGCAGCGCCGGCCGACCGGGAGGGACGCGGCGTAGGCGTCGCGAAGGTCGGTCAGGCCGCAGAGAGCCAGGACCTCATCGGCGCGTTCACGGCGGGTCCGTTCCAGGGCGCGGCGGGCGGGCCAGCCGACCAGGTCGGCCAGCAGGCCGCCACCGCCGCCGTGCCATTCGAGGGCCGCCAGGACGTTGTCGAGGACGGTCAGGCGGCCGAACACCTGGGTTCGCTGGAAGGTACGGCGCAGGCCGTCGCGGGCCCGGCGGATGGCGGGATGGCTCTCCCCAGGTCCTCCGCCGTCCGGTAGGCGTAGGCCAGGTTGTTGCGGGAGGTCAGGGTGGAGGGGGGTCGCCGCCCAGCACCCGCTCCCGCTCGGCCAGGGATCACGAACGCTCTCGTTCCGGCGCTCGAACACCTCGCCAACCGCGGCTTGACACCGTAGGCAGATCGGATGTCTGCGCACGCGCGGAATGACCCAACAACAGCAGGTGGCGGACCTGTCTCGAAGGGAACTACATAGCCCTCAAGGACTGAGCGTTCCCTCACGGGGCCGAAAGGTGGTCTCAGCTCGGTGAGCTAAACCGGCTATTTGATAACGCAGCAACAATCCATATGATCTGCGGGTGCCAAATACATGCGCAGCGACCTCCCACCAACTCTCACTTACCCCTCTTGAACTGGGAAAACGACACGTATGCTCGCCTGACTCCTAAAGCGGGTGCCGCAGGTTCGAATCCTGCCGGGGGCACACATCCTGACCAGGCATTTTGCTATCTGACCTGCGGTTTCTCATCCGCAGGTCTTCTGCTTTCCAGGCCCGGGAGAGGTCACCGGGAGCAGCCGTATGCAGCCGTAGGACGTTGATCACGAGAGATATACGGGATGATCTTGAAGGCGTAGCCGCATGTCGGAACGCCGTTTTAGCCCATGCTCCTCCAGATCATCTCGTTGGAACCAGGCCATTGACACCACGTCGGATCACGGACGTGCCGATCATGCCTACAAAATCCCCATGACGAACACGAGCAGTCGATCTACTCTGAACCAAGCGTCACAGTGGACCGCAAGCCGACGGTCGATGAGTTGGCCTGCGTCTGGCTGTCCCGGTACAGAGCGGAGTGAGCTGCCCTGGGTTGGTTGGAGGCTCCCAAGACTGGAAGGCTGGGAGTCGTGCCCGCACCGAGGAAGTACCCCCAAGAGTTGCGTGATCGCGCCGTCAAGATGGTGTTCGACCTGCGTGAGGAGACCGGAGGCAAGGCAGGGGCGATCGCCCGGGTGGCCGACCGGCTCGGCGTGCATCGCGAGGCGCTGCGGTGTGAAGGGCCATGAAACGCCCTCCTACTCTCATGCTGTGGCCAGATATGTCGAGCACACCCGCACCTGGGAGTACGACGAGGACCGCTCCCGCTGGGAGCAGATCCTCGAAGTCCTGAACGCGCGCATCGACTCGGGCGAGTGGGGCCCCAAGTTCAAGATCTCCGAAGTGAAGCTCATGGAAGAGTTCGGCGTCGCCCGCCCCACCATCCGCAAGGCCATGGAACGCCTCCGAAACGCCGACAAGGTCTACACCGTCCCCAACCTGGGCAGCTTCGTGAAGACCGGCAGCGAGACCTAGGGCGTCAGCCAGGCTGTCGAAGTCCTGACTCCTCATCCCCTCCCCTGGCACGTCCCGGAAGTGACGTGCAGCGTGCCTACCGCCCGGAACCCGGCAGTCACGAGGTGGCTCAGTCGGCGCATCGAGCCCGCCGCGTGCCCGAACCTGATCACACTGTCGGTGCCAGTGGCTACGCTGCCGATCATGTCGATCCAGCCCTTACCTCAAGGCACCGGCTCCACCGCCTGGAATGTGCGATGGACGCGAAGCAGCGACGGCCGGCGCACGTACACCGAGGCCATACGACCGGAGACTGGCCACACCGGCCTTGTGTACGCGGTGGCCACCACGGAACTCAACGGCCATGCCGTCGCCATCATCGGCGGCGAGGATCACATGGTGCGAGTGTGGGACCTGACCACCGGCCGCCAGGTCGGCGAACCCCTCACCGGCCACACCGACTCGGTGTGCGCGGTGGCCGTCACCGAACTCAAGGGCAGTCCCATCGCCATCACCTGCAGCGACGACAACACCGTACGGATGTGGGACCTCACCACCCACAGCCAGATCGGCGAACCCCTCACCGGCCACACCAGCTGGGTGGAGGGGGTGGCCATCACCGA
The DNA here is from genome assembly GCF_050942315.1 of Nonomuraea sp. CA-143628. Taxonomy (NCBI): domain Bacteria; kingdom Bacillati; phylum Actinomycetota; class Actinomycetes; order Streptosporangiales; family Streptosporangiaceae; genus Nonomuraea; species Nonomuraea sp. CA-143628. The sequence continues at coordinate 1,498,611 of NZ_CP192072.1, read as the reverse complement.
ACTCAACGGCCAGCCCATCGCCATCACCTGTAGTGAAGACAAGACCGTACGGATGTGGGACCTCACCACCCACAGCCAGATCGGCGAACCCCTCACCGGTCACACCGGCTGGGTGTGGACGGTGACCACCACCGAACTCAACGGCCACCCCATTGCCATCACCGGCGGCAGCGACGAGACCGTACGGATGTGGGACCTCACCACCCACAGCCAGATCGGCGAACCCCTCACCGGCCACACCGGCCACGTGTACGCAGTGGCCGTCACCGAGCTCGACGGCCACCCCATCGCCATCACCGGCGGCAGCGACAACACCGTACGGATGTGGGACCTCACCACCGGCCACCAGATCGGCGAACCCCTCACCGGCCACACCGGCTGGGTGTGGACGGTGACCACCACCGAACTCAACGGCCACCCCATTGCCATCACCGGCGGCAGCGACGAGACCGTACGGATGTGGGACCTCACCACCGGCCACCAGATCGGCGAACCCCTCACCGACCACATCGGCCCGGTGTACGCGGTGGCCACCACCGAACTCAACGGCCACCCCATCGCCATCACCGGCAGCCAGGACGAGACCATCCGAGTATGGGATGTGGCCACGGCCGACACGGGCGTCATCAAGGCGGTGACCACCGCAATGCTGAACGGCCGACAGGTCGCCATCACCGCAGCCACCGACGCCACAATCCGCGTGTGGGACGTGGATACCGGCGAACCGGCCGACGACCCGCTGACCGGCCACACCGGACCCGTCAGTCAGGTCACCGCCGTCACCGTGGACGAGCGCCTCATCGTGCACAGCGCCGGCTCCGACGGCACCATCCGCACCTGGGATCCCGCCACCGGGCAACAGACCAACGCCATCACCTACTCCGGATCCACCATTCACGCGCTCACCACCGCCGTCCTCAATGGCCGGCCCTTCGTCGTCACCGCCGACTCCGGCAAGGACATCCACCGCTGGGACCCGGCCAACGGCACCCAACTCCCGCCAGTCGCCACCCGCAACCGCCGCTGGGCCCAAGCCCTGGCCACCACCACCGGCTCCGACGGACACCCCCTCGCGATCACTGGCACCTATCGCGGCGCCCTGCGCGTCCGCGACCTGCACACCAACCAGAACACCGCCCCCCACCCCACCGGCTATTACCACGGCAAACCGATCCGCAAAATCGCCCTCACCACCACCGCCGACGGCAACCTCATCGCGGTCACCACCAGCACCCACCCCAGAGAACTGGCCAAGACCTGGAACGTCACCACCGGCCAGCCCACCGGCGAACTACCTGTTCGCGATGCCGAAAACCTGGCGGCCGCCCTCGTCAACGGCCACCCCATCGCCGTCACCAGCGTCCGCGACACCATCAAAGTCTGGAACCTCACCACCGGCAATCAGATCGGCCCCGACCAGCAGTTCTCCGAACCCGTCACCGCCGTCGCCATCACCCCGGCCGGGCACCTCATCATCTGCGCAAGCCGCAAGATCACCGTCATGACCGCGAGCACCAAGCTCCGAAAGACCCTGGCCAGCACCACTTCGCCTTATGCGGGCGAGCCGACCGCGGCTCGACAGCCCCAGCCCTTGCATCGAGCGTGAACCGCCACCGCCCGAGGGCGCCGGCCCACATATTGGCCACCCGGGCAGCAACAGCGCACTCTGTAACGCATCAGCCGAGACTTCGGGGGCATCACTCTAGGTGTGGAAATAATCACCCTAAGTGGCCATCCCAGCTCAACCGCGCCGAGGTCACTGTGATCGAGGACCGTACTCCTGCGGGCAACTCGGACCGCTGGCGGGGCTGCATACGGCAATCGTGTTCACCCAGCTGTCCGTATACGTGCGCCCCTTGTACGAGTAGGTGATCTCGACCTCGGATCGCGCCGTCCGTCCCGTCGCCTGCGTCACCTGGATGCCGATGAGCAACTCGTGGCCCTTCTTACGCGGGCGGCCTTCCTCGGCCGGCAGGACGTATCCTTCGGCGGCGGTGAGCGGTCCCAGAGAGGCTTTTCGCGGAGGATAGCCGTCAACAGTCTGCTCAGCGGCGAATTTGCGGCCGTATCCGGCGGACAGTACTCCGAGCTGTCGCAGGCCGTTGCCGTCGAACATCGACCTGACTCCGGTGATGGTGATGGGTGCGTCGCCGAAGTTGTAGAGCAGGACCCATCCGTCGGTGAAGGTGGCGCCCGTGTCGCGCCGTAGCGCGTACCCGGTCGCAGGGGCCGACTTCAGGGGGCCTTCTCCTACCCGCGTGCCAACGGCAGCTCGTCCGTCATCTGTCGTGCTCGCCGGAGCCGGATCAGGGGGCGTGCCGGCGCAGCTCGACGTGCTCAGGACCAAGAAGACGAGAAGGCCGATGGGCCGCGCGATGACGAGCGGCCCATGGCTTTCGTGCGTAAATCTCACTTAGTACTCTTCCATCACGTAGGACGCGTAGATCGGAACGTCCTCGAGGCCGCAGATGCTCGCCGGCTTGACCGGGGTCACGGTGAGCTTCCAGTTCGATCCGTTTGTCGTTCGCGAGGCGAGAGCGACGGTGCCGAAGTCGACGTCGCCGTATCTCGTCCAAGTGGAGTCACGGGCGACCCAGGTGGCACTGGAGATGGACGTAGTGGTGTCGGGGTCCGGGCAGACTCCCTGGTTTCCGCCGCCCGGGATGATGTCGTTACCACCGGTGAATCGGTACGGGCGCCATTCGAACTTTCCGGAGAGCCGTTTTTCGAGGGTGATGTAGTTCTCGCACCACAGGTCCCAGGTGCGGAACTCGAATTCCGCCTGGAAATGTGCCGGTCTGAAGTGGCCGATCGCGAAGTCTATGCCCGCGGAAACGGTCTGAACGCCGGTGAATCCGACCTTGGCCAATGCCCCGCCCACGGCGATGTTGGCTGCGGCTTCCACCTGCGTCGTCTCCGTGTTGCCCCATGCGTAGGTGGCCGTGGTGTTCGGCCCTGTCGCATGCGCACGGACGGTGACCAGGCTGCGCTTGACCGGCAGGTCCGACATGGCGAAGAAGTAGCCTTCGTTGCTGTTGCAGTATTGTGCGGGATTCGGGATCGCTTGGGGCGTGCTCGACGGCGAGGCGGGGTGGCCGACCAGTTGAAGGGCGGCCTCGTTCTCGGTCGTAGTGGACGGGGCGAAGCCGGATCCATCGATCACGCGCTGCCGGTTGGTGATGGCCTTGCGGGGCGGAGCGGGCTCGGCCAGTGTCCAACGACTGCTCTTGGCGGAAGGCGTGTGCAGGTAGATCCGCCGCCAGACATTGTGCTGTCCGCCTGCCGACGTGATGAGCGCCGAGGCGACGCCGTGCTCGTCCGCGTATCCCGTCAGATCCTGAAGCCGGGGGGCGGTGAAGGCGAAGCTGCCATCCTTCGCCGTGCGGGTTTCGGCGAGCTTGACGTACTCCAGGCCAACGCCGACGTCCGCGGAGGAGATGAAGGCGCGCGTCGGTTCCAGGTCTACACGGAGTGACGTGTCGGCCAAGGGGCGGCCCGCACTGTCGTGAAGAGTTCCGGCGACCAGGGGCACGATGTCCTGCTCGGCTCCGCGTAAGGCCTTGCTGGCCGCTTCCGCAAGGGCCGCATTCGGTCTCTGGGTGCCTTTGAGCTGGTGCTCGGGTTCGACGGTCGCATTCGAGGTAGGCGTGCCGGCGACTATCGCGGTCGCGGCGAGGAGGGTGCAGAGCGCGCCACGGAGCGCCCGCTGTAAGACCATGCGCTTAGACTCCTATCGCATCGAAGATGCGCCACGGACGGGCGACTCTGACAGGAATCCCGTCCGTGGCTAAAGACGCGCCTCGCGAGGCCACCCCACCCTGCTCGATAACGGATTTCGATGCAAGATCTTGACAACGGCGATGGCCAGCTTTACAAGGTAACCGTCATTTTCGTGACCCACTTTGCCGTCTGTTCGCAGGTGAGGACTGATGTGGCGCGGGGAGCGACTCAACCGTAAGCGCTTCATGGCGAGACCGAATTTTTTTCGCCGAAAGATCCCGTGCAGTCCGGGTCCAACGCCGCTCAGTCTAAGTTGCTCATGAGACGCTTTTTACGAGCCCAGACGATCGCCGAGTCGCCTAAAGAGGTCCTAAAAACGACCTATCGGACGAGGCGTCGCCAGCAGATGATCGCGGCGGCGAGGGTCATGAAGACTTCGTGGATGTCGTCGCGGATCTCCCAGCGGATGCGCAGGCGGCGGAACCAGTGCAGGAGGGCTATCGTGCGTTCGATGACCCAGCGGTGAACGCACAGGCCGGAGCCATGCGCGGTGCCACGCCGGGCGATGTGCGGACGGACACCGACGCGCCAGACCCGGCGGCGGTAGACGTCATGGTCGTAGCCGCGGTCGGCGTATAAGCAGGCAGGACGCTTGCGCGGCCGGCCGGGCCGGCCCCGTACCGGCGGGATCGCCTTGATCAGCGGCAGCAGTTGGGTGACGTCGCCTGCGGTTGCCGCCAGTCAGCGACAACGCGAGCGGGATGCCGTTGCCCTCGGCAAGCTCGAGGGCCACCGGGTAGCGGGCCTCGGGCGAGCGGTCGTACTCGACGAAGACGACGGCCGCGCTCGCGCCGACGGCGAGCTCGCGCACGAGCCAGCCGTGGGTGCCCGCGTTGCCGATGACCCAGCCGCCGCCGTGCACGTACGGGACGACGGGGGAGCGTGCCCGTCGAGCCGACCGGCTTGACGATCCGCATCCGCACATTGCCGGCCTCGGCGGGGACGACGATCCACTTTTCGTCCACGTCCGGCTTGGCGATCGGGGCGGCCCGCAGGTCGTCGAGGACCTTGCGGGCGCCCTCGGGGCCGGGCTCGTACGGGAACGGCGGCTGCGAAGTGGCCTGCGCCAGCTCTCAGGCGGCGGGCTTGAGGATGTGCTTGTTCATGATGTGCCTTCTTTCGCCATGGATCAGCTACGTGCTTCGCGCGGTACGTAGGCGAAGGTGGGACCGGCGCCGCCGGGCAGCGCCATCAGGGCCTGCGCCTGGGCCCTGAGCGTGAACATGGTGCGGGTGGCGTCCGTGAGCCGCTTCGGGTCGCCGTTGAACGCCTGCTCCAGCAGGTTCAGCAGGGTGCTGTAGGTGGTGTCGAACAGATCCTGCGCCGCCCGTACGGCACTGCCCGGCGCGGCGGGCCGCGGGTTGGGTGTCATCGGGAGCACGCCGTCCGGATCGACGCCGATCTCCTCGCCGGTCGGGCCGGTCTTCGGGGTGTCGCCCCGCTGGTAACGGCGGCCGAGCTTGAGCTCCTGGAAACGGTAGTAGTGGGCGACCTCGTCCCGCTCGGGGTGGAGGACATCCTGGTCACCGTCCCAGACCTCGTCGCGGGCGTTGCCTTCCCCCTCCTCGACGATCTCCTTCAGCGCGCCGAGCGCGGACTCCAGATCCTCGACGGCGAACAGCGATCCGGAAGTGTGACGGAAGCGAGCACCGCTCACTTGCCTTGCCGGGTCGCCGCAGAAGACCTCATTCTCGCCGAGCGTGTCGCACAGGAAGCGCAACCCCTGCTCGATCGCCGCGTAGAACTGCCCGATCGTCTCGTAACCATCGTCCTCCGGCGGCGCGCTCGGCGCCGCCGGCCGCTCCAGGCGCAGGAACATCTCCAGCGCCTCCGGCCCGAACGGCACCAGCGACACCTCCAGATCGCTGTGCGGCAGCTTGCGCGGATGCGGCGGCAACATCTGCGGCATGTCCAGACGTGGCCGACCGCCGACGGCGTTGAGCAGGTTCGCGGCCAGCGCCAGATGCAGCATCTCCTCCACGAAGACGCCGCTCACCACCTCCACCGCCGCCGGGTTACGCTCCGGATCCAGCGAGTACAGCGCCGTCAGATACGGCGGCAGCGTCGCGTGCTCCAGCTCGATCGCCCACTGCAGGTGTTCACGGAGGCTGTCCAGCGTGTCGATCCGCGGCTCAGGCAACGTCGCCACCCGGCCGCAAGCCGCCCTCCAGCACCTCGACCGCGTCGCGCAGCACCCGCAGCTCGATCTTCTCGCGCTCGACGTCCATCGGGTCGTACAGTCACTCGGTGACCGGCCGCTCCATCTCCTCCTCCGAGGGGCTGGCATCGGCGATGATCAGCTCCTCCTCGACCTCGACGTGGAGCTCGTACAGGAACTCCTTCTCACCGTTCGGGGTGCTCATGTCTCCTCCATGGGTTGTGTGGCCGGCCTGCTGACCGCGTGGATCAGCCGGACGGCGATCTGGCCGGTGGCGAACAGGTGGGCGAAGCGCTCGCCCTGGCGGGCAGCGAGCGCGTAGGCGGGATCGGCCCGGTGGCGGCGGGCGACTACCGCGGCGACCTGGTCGGCGCGCCGCGACCACGACAGAGGTGCCTGGCCGGGCTGGTCGAGTTGCTCCAGACCCTCGAACCCGGCGCCTTCGAGCAGTGCGTCGAGCTCCCGGCAGGTGGGAAAGTGGTTGCCGTCGGGGACCTGGAGAACCTGCGGGCCCCTGGCCACGACCACCGAGAGCCCGAGCGAGGCGCCGGGCTTGAGCACCCGGTGGATCTCCCTGAGCACCCCGGCCTTGTCCCGCACGGTGCACAGCACGCCCAGGCACCAGGCGGCGTCGGCGGTTGCCGTGCGGAGCGGGATCTCTCGCCCGTCTGCCGCGATGATCGGCAGTCCGAACAGCCGGGCGGCCGCGCGGCCGGCGGCCGGCATCGGCTCGATCAGGATCGGCCGGACCCCGAAGCGCTCGGCCGCCCAGGCCGCCGGCCCGCCGACTCCCGCACCCACATCGAGCAGCCGCATCCCGGGCGCCAGCTCGCACGCCTCGGCCAGCCATGCCAGCGCCGCGGGGCTCGCGCTGCCACGGCAGGCAGCCGGTACGGCATGCCGCTCCCCGAGCAGCTCGACCGCGTCGGCGGTCCAGCCCGCGACATCGTCGAACTCGGCGACCATCGCCAACGCGGTCACAACGACTTCCCCTGTTCAGTGATGTGGCCCGATCGGCAGCTAAGACAGGACAGCCCCGGCACTTGTGACAGGATCCGGCTACTCGACGAGCTTTCCCGCGGTGGAGACCTCGCGCATGAGCGCTGCGATCTCGGCGGGATGCTCTCCCGGTCCAGCGATCCGGGGCCGGAGCACACGAGGCTGACCTGCGGCGAGGGGTCGAGTTCCGGGTAGTCGGAGCGGTTGTGGCAGCCGTGGGTTCGATGGTCGCGCGCGCGGCGAGCGCCGCGGACTTCAGCCGGGCCGCTTCGGAGACGAGCGTGCCGGCCGCGTTCTCCGGCGTGATGAGACCGGACGGATGGAACTGCACCAGCTCGGGGTCGCGGACGCGGCAGCCGACCAGGACGGCCAGGTGGAAGGAGTCGCCGGTGTCGCTTCGGCGCCCTGGACGTCCTGGTGCACAACGCAGGGGTGATGCTCAACGGCCCCATCGTGGGTGCGGACATCACGCAATGGACCCGCATGGTCGAGACCAACTTGCCCGGCCAAGCAGAAGCCGGAAGACATGGAGCAGATGTCGCGCCGATCAGGGAGCTCGGCGCGGGAGCGTGATCACAACGAGCAGTCCCGCTCCCGGTGCTCGTCGAGTGCGCGGAGCACGTCGGCGCAGGCCTGCGCGAAGCCGGCCAGCCGCTCGGGCCCCAGCACGTCGATGAACAGGGCGTGAACCACCTCGGTGTGCTCGGGGACGGCCTTGTTGATCGCCGCGTGGCCCTTGTCGGTGAGCCGCACGTCGGGGTAGCGGCGGTCGTTGGAGTCCACTCTCTCGACAAGCCCGCGTTGCGCCATCCGGGTGAGCTGGTGGGACAGGCGGCTCTTCTCCCACTGGGTCGCGGCGGCCACCTCCGCGACGGGCATCTCCCGCTGCTCCGACTCCGTGAGCCGGACCAGGACCTCGAAGTCGGCCGCGGACAGGTCGCACTCGCGCTGCAGGTGCTGCTGCAGGTGCGAGCCGAGGTGCTTGGCCATTTCGATGTACGTGCGCCACATCCGGTCGGCCTCGCCGAGTTCCTGCTCCCATCCCATGACGCCCACTCTACCCGTGGGTTGACGCATCAACCTGGCGTGTATGGTGGCCGGGTTGATACATCAACCTGAACACGAGGTCTCTATGTGCGAGCAGCAGATCATCGCCGTGGTGGGCGCGACCGGAGCGCAAGGGGGCGGGCTGGTCCGCGCGATCCTCGACGACCGCAGTGGGCGGTTCGCCGCGCGAGCCCTGACCCGGGACCCGGGTTCGGCGCGGGCCAGGGAACTGGCCGCGCTCGGGGCCGAGGTCGTCGGGGCCGATCTCGACGACGCGGACAGCCTGCGCAAGGCGTTCGACGGCGCCCACGGCGCCTTCGTGGTGACCAACTTCTGGGAGCCTCGCACGCCCGAGGAGGAGCGGGCGCGGCCCGCGACCACCAAGGAGCGGGAGCAGGCCGGCAACGCGGCGCGGGCAGGGCAGGAGGCCGGCGTACGGCATTTCGTCTGGTCCACGCTGTCCGACACCCGCGGCTACTTCCGGCCGGGCGACGGGACGCCGAGCTTCGATGGCTCGTACAAGGTGCCGCACGCCGACGGCAAGGCCGAGGCCGACCGGTTCTTCCTGGAGTCGGGCGTGCCCACCACCTTCCTGCAGGCGAACGTCTACTACGAGGCGTTCCGGGACATGTTCGCGCCCCGGCGTGACGAGACGGGCGCGCTGGTGCTGCCGCTCGGGTTCGGCGAGGCGCGGGTGGCCGCGCACGCCGCGGAGGACGTCGGCAGGACCGCGCTGGGGATCTTCCGCCACGGGATCGGGATGGCCGGCAGGCGGGTGAGCGTCGCCGGGTCTGTGCTCACCGGCGCGCAGTACGCCGCCGCGCTGAGCCTGGCGCTCGGCGAGCCCGTCACCTACCAGGCGGTCAGTCCCGACATGATCCGGGCCTCGGGGTTCCCGGGCGCGGGCGAGGTCGGCAACATGCTCCAGTACCTGATCGCGGCCGCCCCGGACATCGCCGAGCTCATCGACTTCGAGCTGCTACGCGAGCTCAACCCGAGGCTGCAGTCGTTCGACACGTGGCTGGCCGCCCACCGCGACACCATCCCGCGCTGACCGGCATCCGTCCTCTCCCCGCGCGTGGTCGTCCCCGGGTAACGTCGCGGAGCCGTGTCACAGGATCGGGAACTGCTCTGTCTACAGGGACGAACCTGCGGCCGCGCAGCCTTCGATACGTCGTTCAGCCGGGCCATGCCGCTGTGCGCGGGCCTGGTGGCCATCGGTGCGTCGATCGCCTTCGGCATGCCGCAGCAGACCGCCGCGGCCTCGCGCCGACCGCACGGGCGGACCCACAGCCGGCTGATGGACCCGCCGCCGGCGTCCCGCTTCGCCCATCACCAAACCGTCGGCTGAGGCCCGGTGGGGGGGCTCCCGGCCGTCACACCGGTGGATGCCCACCGGTCCTGCCGTACAGGAAAGGATCAAGACATGTCGCACCCGTACCCGGAGCAGAAGTACTGGGGTGAGGACGGTGAGGTCAGCGCCATCTTCCGTCCGGCCACCGCACCGCCGGACATCGGTGAGAGCGGTACCGGGAAGGACGCCCTCCACTATCTGGCGACCACCGCCACCACCCGGGGTGAGTTCGGGCTGTACCGGGTGGAGATGCGGCCCCGGGCGGGCGGCCCCAAGAAGCACTTCCACAAGCGGATCTCGGAATCGTTCTACATCCTGGACGGCACGGTGCGCGTGTTCGACGGTGTGCGGTGGGTCGACGCCCGCAAGGGAGACTTCCTGCACGTGCCCCAGGGCGGGTTGCACGCCTTCCGGAACGACTCCGACGCCCCGGCCGACATGCTGCTGCTGTTCACCCCGGGAGCCCCGCGTGAGGAGTACTTCGAGCAGATGTCGCACCTGGCACACGCTTCGGAGGAGGAGCGTGCCACGTTCTGCGACGAGCACGACTCGTACTTCGTGGAGTAGGAGCGGCGGCACGTAAGAATCCCACCGACAGGCGGGCCCCGCGCCCGTGACACCGGTCGTCGCCGGGACGTCACGGGGCGGGGCTCGCCGTCCGGGGGTCAGGCCATGGGCCGCGGCACGCGCAGGTGGGCACGCGCGCGGAACCGAGCACAAAGTCGACGCTTGGCGGCCTCCCCCTGGCCGACGATGCACTTTGGGGAGATCCGAGAGAGAAAAGCCCGCAGCACGGGATCGTCACTCCAAAGTGCGATCCGCCGCTCCTGGGCTAGGTCCACAACCGACGCCCAGGCGCATATCGCTGGCGCATTTGCGTGCGGCCATCTACCGGCGACCGGGTACGGCGATCGAATGCCTGAGGCTGAAGGGCTACAGAGTTACGCCGCCGTCCCACAATCCCTGGACATGGTTGAATCACCTCTGCGAGGCACTCTCAGTGATCTGCCTGATCCGATCATGATGCGCGTCAGCGAGGCGTTCGAGTTGTCCCGGGTAGCGGTTGTCGTACTGGATGAGCGACAACAACAGACCAGGGTGTCGTAGCTGCGGCACAGACTCCCATACTCCACGGGCGATCGGGTCGGTGCTGTTCTTGTCGACCATCCACGCGATGTGTCCCAAGGCCGCGTCCAGATCTCGCAGCACGTCCATGACGTGTTTCAGCGACTCGGGCGGGCTCATGGCTAGCGTTTCGGCCAGAAAATCCGTCTCGGGCATCGCCCAGTTCTTGGTGCTTGTGCCGGATTTGCCGGGGAAGTCTGCGCGGCCGGCCCGGTCCAGCATCGCGAGCAGTTCCTCGGCGGTGAGGTGGCCGCTGGCTACGCGGCCGATGACACGCCGTCGCTTGATATTCCGCTGCCACTTGGAAAGAACGCTCCCGATGAAGAAACCCACAACGATCAGACCCACCGCCACCGCACCGCGCGCCGGGATCTGTTGGTCCGGGGTCACGTTCGGGAGTTCGATGGGCAGCACGAGGACGACGAGTACGAGAGCCAAGCAGAGCCCGCGGTTGACCCAGCGGAGCACGGTGGCGATGTCGATCGACTGTGCCAGGTTCCGCTGGACGCCGCGGAGGATCAGGTTCGGGTCGCGGGAGGCGACGTGCTGGTTGAAGAGGTCACGCAGCGGGCGCAGATGTGGGAGGACCCAGTCTCGTACGTCCTGGGGCAGCCGTCCTGTCCAGCTCATGTAGACCACTAGCGCGACAGGCCATGTATCGGCTGCCGCCCTGAACATCTCGAGCACTGCGGTTCCCACCTCCCCCATCAGGAGGGAGACGACCGCGTGCACGGCCAGGACGGTGTCGGCGATCGTGAGGATGAGCCCGGTGAACGCTGGGATCAAGGCCGCGGTGTACGCCTGTCGGGAGATGGTCCTCAGCTGCAGGCCGGAGCCGTACAGGAAGAAGGCGCAGACCAGTAGCAGCGGCGTCCAGAACCACCACTCACTGAGATGTGTGACCAGCTGGCCGCCGATCTGGACGATGCTCACCACCGCCCATGCCTGGAGCAGGCGCATGGTGGCGCGAATAATGGCCGCCAGGCCGATGACGTCGTCGTGGAGCCGGATCCTGGCCCGTGGCACCAGCAGGGTGACCAATGGCGGGGACTGCAGGACCCGGCCGACGAGCAGCAGACGGACGTGTCCCGGCAGGCGCAGGAACGTCTCGGGCGAGGCGCTGAGCTGCTCAGCCGCGTCGAGCACCAGCTCGTCGGAGCCGTTCGCCCGTTCCAACCGGGTCACCGCCCACGCCCCGACCTCTGGCGACGCGAGCGGCAGCAGGGCCAGGGCACGGTTCTGCTCCGCCGGTCTGCCGCGTACGAACGCGCTGACCACGATGCGGTCGATGAGAGGCGTCAGCTCGGCGAACTCAGGCACGTTGCCCTCCACCCTGTTCAGCAGATCGAGCACGTGTCTCATCGGTGCGGGCCAGGCCAGCCCGGATTGTGCGGTCGCGGTGGGAGCGTTCGGTGGAGCCGCCAGGTACGGGGTCACGTCCTCGATTCCCCACTCCGCTTTGGTCATCTGCTCGTCGAGCACCTCGCGGGCCGCGGCGATCAGTTTCTCCCGCAGCTCACCTTCATGGAGGCCAAGACAGAGCGCCACGGAGTCGCGCCAGACCGGCGCCGTGATAAGGGGCCTCGGGTCAAGACTCCCACGCATACGTACGAGCCGGCGCGCCGCGAAGTAGTCCCTGAACATGCGGCTGGCGAATACCGCTGAACCGTTCCGGTAGGCGTGTATGAGTCCCGCCGCCGTCAAGGCCTGGACGGGCGCGGGAGCCGGGGACTCGGTGCCCGCTGTCAGGTCGGGCTCGATCGCGTGGGCGGCCAGGGCCTCGGCGACCTCTGCGGCCTGGAGCGATCCATCAACGGCCGCCAGCCGCTCGGCTACGGCCGCTTCCAGCAGTTCGTACGAGGTGCTGGGGAAGTGCTCGGCCCCGGCTCGCCGCACGTAGTCGCAGAGGAGTTGCAGAAACAGTGGGTTGGCCGCACGCCGCGCCAAGTCAGGGTGCTCAGCCAGGTGAGTGAAGAGTCCGAAGAGCACGCTGTCGGCGATGCCTCTCCTCGCGGCTATGTCCTGTTGCTGTGCGTAGGTCAGCGGCGAGACGCGCAGGATGTCCTCACCGGCGAGCAGGTCGGGCTCGTCCTGGATCACGACGACCGCCCTGAATGTCGGCCCGCTGTCAGTGAACTGACGAATGGCCTTCAGCAGCGTCTCTCTCGACTCGGCGGTGTCGAAACCGTCGAACAAGAAGACCCACCTCAGCTTCCGTCGTTCGGTCAGCAGGCGACGGAGGTCGTCCTCGATGATCGAGTCCCCATCGGCGACGAACCTGTAGATGTGGCTGCGTATGACATCCGCCGTGACAGGAACGGCCAGCGCGGCGAGATCAACATATAAAGCGATTCGGCGGGGCTTCTTCGTGTTCAGGATGTGTCGGCGTGTCCGCAACACTGCCTTCCGCAGGGCCAAGGTCCTACCGGAACCGGCTTCTCCAAGGATGAACGTAACCTTGGCGTCGGACCGCAGCAGTTCCCGAGAAACAGGCCGCCGGCGGCGGAACCTCTTCTCGATGGTTACGAGAGGCTCGGTGACCTGGACCGGCTCGCCAAGCCTCTCGACGACAGTCTTGGAGATATACCGCAACTGGTCCACATACGTCTCCGGCCCCGTCCGCGCGACACGTACGGCTCCCAAGGCGAACACGGCGCAGCCGATCCCTGAAGCCACCCACGGCGTCAAGCCCGGCCAGGCGCGAGGCGGAACCCCGGCGGCAGTGAGCCAGATGTACAGGCCGAACCCGATCAACAGCAGGCCCAACACCGAGAAAGTCCGCCCGCTGATCCTCCGGAACGCCTCCTCACGGCCATGCGCGTGCGTGAAGGCGTCGAACCTCAGGCTGATCAGGGCTGCCACGGTGGCGATGACGGACAGTGTCCAGGTGATCTGGTTGAGGAGCTCTTGCGTCACGACCGCACTCCCAGATGTTCGGCTACCTGAACAACGGAGCTTCCGCGACGAGCGTTACGCATTGGGCAGAGCTGCTCACCCGGAGCAAGAAGACGATCGCGGCGGCCGGGGTGCCGTTCGAGCCACCGCCGGCCGCCAAGCGCCGGGAGGGGCTGGGCGACTCGGCCGGGTCGCCCCCTCGCCGGTGGTCGAGCTCAACCGGGCCGTCGCCGTGGCCTCCTCGGCCTCGACAGTTCCTCGGCCGGCCGATCCGACCGGTGATCGGTTGAAGGCAGGTTCGAACTCATCCCCAGTCGCAGGAGTAGCCGTAGTGACTCGTGCCCACCGGGTGGCCTGCGGGGAGCGGCTCGCCGATGAGCGGCGGTATCTCAACCGCGTCCCAGTTGAGCATGCCGTCGGCGGTGAAATACTCGCCAAGGTTGATCGAGCCGGCGAACCGCCCGTCCGAATAGGTGAAGAGGCTAAGTTCTACGCCGAAGGGAGGTTCTTCCACCTCCGCCACCACCGGAGCCATGAGCCATGAACAGGCCCAGCGCACCTCGTCCGGATGAGTGGTGACAACGGACTCGGTATGGAGGAACGAGCCTGACCCCGCCTCCAGATTGAGCTCGTAGTACGAGAAGGGAGGCTCCTTCTCCAGTACGTCGATGCTGCCAGTGTCATCGGCCAAGGCGCCCAGAGTGGCGACTCCGGCGCGCGCGGCGGGATTGCCGGGGTCCGCATTCAGCACTCGCGCGTAGAGGGCGTGTGCTTCGTCCCGCCTGCGAGCGAGGGTGCGGTCGTCCTCGCCATGCGCGGTCGCATGGTCATCATCGATCTGCCAGTACGCGATCTGCTGAACGAGCCGCCCGGCGAGCATGACGGCGGCGAGCTGGTCGTCGGGGCGGGCGCGCAAGGCGGCGCGCAGCCACGACTCCTCCGGCCAAGTAGCGAGGAACTCCCCGTCCATGGCGTCTTCCCGAGAGTCGGTCCTGAGCATGCACAGCAGGCGGCCCAGCTCGCGAGCGGCGTCCGGATCCCCCGCAGTCGCCGCGGCCCGCAGCCTCGTGACCAACTCCTCAGTGATCGCCATGGCACGCCATGCTAGCTGGATCAGCAGAGCTCGATCATAGGTTCGAGAGAGTCATCCCCTGCCGGAACGCGGTCAACTGCCTGACAAGGAACGTGATCAGGCGTGGGCCCATAGTGAGCTGTAATGATCAGGCCGATTCTGGGCGCGGGTCTGAGCCATGCGGTAGGAGTTGGTACTGGTGGGTGCCGACCGTCATGCGCAGATCGTCAGTAGCGGCGATCTACGCATCACGGTCGGGCCGATCCCTACTGCGGAGTGGCTGCGGGAACCGGCCGTACGGCGAGCGACTGGCTCAGCGGGCGCTTCCCACCGGTGCTGAACGGCGATCCAGGAGCCTGCTTAAGCGTGCCGCCGGATCCGATCGCGAACGCGACCACCTGGCTCGTGTCCTGGATGTTGGCGAAGACGTCCCGGCCGTCCGGTGTGATCGCGACCGCCGAGGTGCCGGCAGTGGGGGCGGGCGAGTCGGCGGTCGGCGTGAGCGAGCCGTCCGCGTGGATCGTGAAGCCGAACAGACCGCCGGGGGGCGAGCCGGTGTCGAGGTTGGCGCTGACGTACAGGTGCTGCCCATCGGGCGTGACCTTGAGACCGACCGGGAACGGCACGGAGACCGGCAACCCGGGCACGGGTGTCAGTGAGCCATCCTTACCGACCCGGAACCCCCGCACGTTCTGCGCGACGTTCGAGGTCACGTACAACAGGCCGCCGTCCGGGCTCATCGTGATCCCGAAGTTGGCCTGCCCGGCCTTCGCCACGTCCTGCGGGGGTCCGAGCGAGCCGTCCGGCAGCACGACGTACCTGGTGATGGGCCGCGACGGGCTGTCTTCGGTCTCGTCCGCGTCCGCGTACGAGAGGTAGAGGAAGCGCCCATCAGGGGACAGCACCGTCTGCTTCGGGTGGTCCGAGGTGGTGCGGAAAGCGGCGAAGCGGCTGGGCGTGCCGTCGACGCCGATGTGGTACGCCGAAATGGTCCGGTCGGCGGTATCAGTGACGTACAGGGTGCGGCCGTTGGGCGCGATCGTCGCCCCCCACGGCTCCTTCCCGGTCTCGACGAGCAGCGGGTGCGGCTGGAGCGCGCCCCGCGCTCCCACTCGGAACACCGCCAGCGTGCTCGAGTCGCTGTTGACGACGTACGCGGTGGCCCCGTTCGGGGTGAGGGCTATGCCCCGCGGGGTGCAGCCGGGGCCTGTGACCTCCAGGGTGCAGCCGCCGGTGGACACGGGCGTGCGCAGGGGCGACAAGGTGCCTCCCGGGCCGATCGCCAGGGACGAGACGTCACCGGAGACCGCGTTGGTGACGTAGAGCACGCCGCCGGAGGGTGGTAACACCGGGTCCGCGGCGGCCGGGGACGGGGCCAGAGCTGGGACGCAGAGCAGTGCGGCGGCCAGGACGGCAGCACGCGCTCTCCTGAATACGGATGACACGAACGTCTCCTTGTCACTCCTTGAACCTGATTTGTCGACACCCTCATAGGCGTTCCACCCGGGTGCCGTACCGTTCCATGGGCTCGTTCCGCCGTCCCTACAGAGGTAGCGACCGACGGTTCGGCGGAACGTGGCGAGAAACGCGCTCGGTGACAACCGGCGCCGGCGGTCTTGCCTCTACCTGGCACAGCGCCTTGCCCGAACCCGGCCCGCTCGTGGTCGTGCAGTCGGTCGACGACGCGCCCCGTTTCCACGTGGACATCGAGACGGACGACGTCATGAGCGTGAGCTCATGACGTCCGCGTGATCAGGTATTGGAGCTCATGCCGCCGTCCCCGCATAGTGGGCGCATGACGCCTTCCTTGCAGGTCGCGGTCATCGGCGACTACGACAAGACGTACACCCCGCACGTGGCTACCGACGACGCGCTGCGCCACGCAGCCGACCACCTCGGGATCGAGATCGAGGTCCGCTGGCTGGCCACCGAGCCGCTCGAAGCGGACCTGTCCGCCGTCCGCGCCGCGGACGTGCTGTGGTGCGCTCCTGGGAGCCCGTACCGCAGCCTGCGCGGCGCACTGGCCGCGCTCCGGCACGCCCGCGAGCACGGCGTCCCCACCCTGGGGACGTGCGGCGGCTGCCAGCACATCATTCTCGAGTACGCCCGCCACGTGCTCGGGTTCGAGGACGCGCAGCACGCCGAGTACGACCCCTACGCCTCCAGCCTGTTCGTCTCCGAGTTGGCCTGCTCACTCGCCGGCCGGACCATGCCCGTCACGCTCACGCCCGGCTCCCTGGTGGCCGACGTGTACGGGCGCGAGGAGGCCAAGGAGCAGTACTACTGCAACTTCGGCCTCAATCCCGCTTACCAGAGCGCCCTGCACGTGGGCGGACTACGAGTGACGGGCGTGGACGACACCGGCGAGGCCCGGGTGCTGGAGATTCCCGGCCACCCGTACTATCTGGCCACACTGTTCGTGCCGCAGACGAGCTCGTGGCCCGGGCGCCCGCACCCGCTGGTCGTGGGGCTGCTGCGCGCGGCGCTATGACGTTCACGCAGCTCAGGATCCTCCAGGCGGTCGCGCGTACGGGCAACATGACCCGCGCGGCCGAGGAGCTGAACACCACGCAGTCCGCGGTCAGCCACGCCGTGCGCGGCCTGGAGAGGGAGCTTGGGCTGGCCCTCCTCATCAGGGGCGGCCAAGGGGTGAGCCTGACCGCGGCCGGGCGGGCCGTCTGCCGCCGCGCCGCGCTCATCCTCACCCAGCTCGAAGCCTTGGAGCAGGAGGCGGCCGCGGCGCGCGGGGACGGCCGCGGCAGCCTGCGCGTCGGCGCCATCCCCAGCGCCAACGCCCGCCTGCTGCCGCAGATCCTGCGGACGTTCGGCGAAGCGCATCCGCACGTGCGGCTCACCGTGATCGAGGGGTCGGACGGGGAGGTGCTCGACTGGCTGCAGACCGGGGCCGTCGACATCGGCACCCTGGCGGCCGGGGCCGTCCCCGCCGGCGTGCCCGATCTGGTCATGCGCCCGCTGGCCACCGACCAGATGCTGGCCACCCTGCCCAGCGGCCATGACCTGGCCGTACGCCATGGCGTGCCGGTCGCGGACCTGGCCCGGCAGCCGTTCATCATGTCGACGGGCGGATGCGAGCCGCTTATCACGGCGCTGGCGCGGGAAGCAGGTGCGAGCCTGCGCTGCCACTATCGAGTCCGCGACACCAACAGCATCCTCGCGATGGTCGCCGAAGGGCTCGGCGTGAGCATCCTGCCCGAGCTCTCTCTACCCGCTCACCATCCTGGCGTTCACACCATCCCTCTCGAACCGGCCTGCGTGCGCACTATCCTGCTGGCCTTCCCGGCTGACCCGCTCCCTGCGGCCATCGCGCTCCTCGACCATGCGCTCGAAACGGTCTGAAGCACGCCGGCGCTCTCTACCGCAAGCCCCCAGCGCTTCCACTCCTCAGCGACATCGTCTTCCAAAGGGTGCGTGCGGACATGCAAGCCCGTACGGCGAAAACCGTTTGCCTCGCTCGGCGGGCTCAGGGGAATGTGGTGTCCATGAGGCTCTGACGGACAGCACCCCACTAATCCGAGATGCCACGGCGCCGGCTCGCACCGTGATGCCGCCTGCCCATCCCCTGTTCAGCGAAGAGAGCGTCCTTGTCTCAGCAACACTCCCAGCTGCCGTCCAGCGTCACCGTGTTCGCCTCCCCCACCAGCTGGATCGAGTCCGATGCCGTCGCGCAATGCCACCAGGTGGCCGCCCTCGACGGCATGATGCACGTCGCCGGCATGCCGGACCTGCACCCCGGCAAGGGCGCCCCCATCGGCGCCGCCATGGCGTCGACCATCCTGTACCCGTTCCTGGTGGGCTCCGACATCGGTTGCGGCATCGCCGTGTTCCCCGTCAAGCTCAAGCGCGCCGTACCCGAGAAGCTCGCCGCCCGGTTCCCCGACCTCGATCGCGCGCTCGACCCTGAGCAGGATGCCGACGACCCGGCCTGGGCCGTGGTGAAGGGCGACATTCCCGCAGGTCATGTCGAAGGTCTCGGGACGGTCGGCCGAGGTAACCACTTCGTCGAGCTGGCGCGAATCGGGACCGTCTTCGAGCCGGACCACGCGAGCCGGCTCGGACTCGCCACCGATGACCTGGTTCTCATCGTCCACAGCGGTTCCCGGGGGCTGGGCGAACGGATCCTGCGCGCGCACACCGAGGTCCACGGCGCGGGCCGCGCCCCTGATCCCGATGCCTACCTGGCAATGCATGATGACGCCGTACGGTGGGGGTCGCTCAACCGGCGGCTGCTGGCCGCCCGGGTCGCCCACGCGCTGGGGACCGAGCCCACCGAACCGATCCTCGACCAGTGCCACAACCTGGTCGAGGTCCGCGACGGGATCTACCTGCACCGCAAGGGAGCGGCGCCGGGTGACGACCGCGACGTGCTCATCGCCGGTACGCGCGGCACCCCGTCCTACCTCGTTGCCGCCCACGCCGGGCCGGACGCCGGCCATTCCGTGGCGCACGGCGCCGGCCGCAAGATGTCCCGTGCCGACGCCCTGCGGCGCGGGCGGGCCAAGCACACGGTCGAAGAACTGCGCCGCACACCGATGGGATCGCTGGTGGTGTGCGGCGACCGCCAGTTGCTCTTCGAGGAGGCGCCGACGGCGTACAAGCGCATCGAGCAAGTGATCGCCGACCTCGTCGAGCATGACCTGGCCACGCCCGTGGCCACCACGATCCCTCTGGTCACCTACAAGACGCCCGACCTCGGGTCGGCGCCCCAGAGGGACCGCCGGGAGCAGCGCCGCAGGCGGGGGCGGTCGTGAGCGTGCACCTGGCCGTGAGCGTCCACCTGCTCCTGTCGGCCGGGCGCGGCCCGCAGGAGTGCGCCTGGGCGCTGGCCCGGCTGCTGCACCGCCTGGAAGCCGACGCCGCCCGGCAGAATCTGGAGATCCACCGGGCCCATACTGTTCCCGGTGACCGGCCCGGCACCTATCGATCGGTCCTCATCCGGATCGCGGGAGACGACGCCGAGGCGTTCGCCGCCTCATGGACCGGAACGCTGTGCTGGCAGGCGCCCAGCCCTTACCGGGTGAACACCGGCCGGAAGAACTGGTACGTCATCGCCCAAACGTGCCAGGTCGACACCCCGCGTACGACGTTCGCGGAAGCGGACGTCGACATCGTCGCCTGCCGCACCGGCGGCCCCGGCGGTCAGCATCGCAACAAGGCCAGCACGGCCGTACGAGCGACCCACCGGCCCACGGGGATCGTCGTCGTGGTCGACACCGAGCGGCAGTTCAGCCTCAATCGCCGGATCGCCATGCGGCTGCTGCGGGAACGCATAGAGCATGGCGACGAGGCGGCGGAGCGCGCCGTCACCGCCGCCCGGTGGCGTGTCCACGATGAGCTCGTACGCGGCGATCCCACCCGCGTCGAACGCCCGGAACCGTCGGAGCAGAACCTGATCCCGCGGGTGCGGACACGCCGGCGACGATGACAGTCCACCGCTCTGTGTCAGGTGGAGATCGACAACCTCGGATCGACCAGAAGCTCGTTGCGCGGATGGTGGACGTGGAAGTCCGGCATCGGCACCGCCGGTAGCTGGCCGAACGCCCCGGCCATGTACCGCACCAGTCCCCTGCACCTCTCCGGATCGAACACCTCCTCGTCGTTGTCCTCGACGGTCCCCCCGATGACGACGTGGTCGTTGCGTGGGAACAGGTACCCGTTCTGGCCGTACAGGTATTCGAGGTCGACCTGCGGCCGCAGCATCGCGAGCTGTCCCCTGAGTGAGAGCATCGCGGAGTCGTTCCACAGCTCTTTGGCGCCGAGCCCGGTGCAGTTGATGATCACCTTCTGCGTCAAGGACGTGAGCACGTCCGCGCTGTTGATGAATCTGCGATTCACGAACGTGACGCCGCGCGCCCTCAGGTCGCGTTCCAGCCTGGGTATGAAGATCGGCGGTTCGACGAGCAACGTCCGATACCGGTATCCGGAAGTGTTGTGCCCCTCGAACGGCAGACGCGCCAGGTATTCGCGCTGCGGCAACAGCCCTGGCACGAGGTCGTGCACCACGTCGATACCGGAGGTCGCGTTGACGCTGTAGTTGTCACACTCGGAGACGCCGAAGCCCTTGCCGATGCAGGCCCTGAACATCGTGTGGGCGGTTCTGATGATGTATTGGAGCTCCTGGACCTTCGTGAATTCCTTGGAATACTCCAGGATGGACAGCGCCCATTGGCCACCCGCCTTGTACGACGTGGTGTCGACCGGCTTGCGGTCGGAATAGATGGTGACGTTGAGGCCGAGGTCGAGCAGCAGCGTGGCGGCGGTCATCCCCATGACGCCGGCGCCGAGCACCGCGATCTCCCTTTCGACCGTCCCGGTCTCGGTCTGGCGCCGGAGCACCATGTCGCGCACCTTGGCGGCGCAGCCCCAGCTCAGCGTGATGCCTCCGCCGCCATGGCCATAGTTGTGGACGACGAACTTGTCCCCCAGCACCTCCTTGTCGAGCCGATAGGACCCCTTGCGGTAGGGCCGCAGACCCGCGACGCACGCGCCCGGTTGATGGGGATCGAAGGTGAAATCCGGGGTGGGCAGGTTAGGGACTGTGCTCACACCACGCTCATCCAGCAACATTTCCGACCTCCGATGAGTGCTGCCCTGTGCGGTACGCCTACCCGCGTGTTCGCTCCGCTACTCTGAGTAAGTATGCCAAGCGGCCGGACGATCCGCGCCTGCCCCCATCCCACTGAGCTGCCGTACGGCGGGCGTCTCCAGGAGCGTCATCGTGCCCTTCACCGTTGCCGACTACATCCTCAAGCGGCTCAGCGAGCAGCAGGTCGACACTCTGTTCGGCGTGCCCGCCACTTACTGTGCGCCGCTGTTCGACGCCGTGAGCGCGCACAACATCGAGCCGGTCGTGACCGCCACCGACCTCGAAGCGGGTTACGCGGCCGACGGCTACGCGCGTACGAAGGGCCTCGGCGCCGTCGCGGTGGCCAACGGCGTCGGCATGCTCAGCATGATCAACGCCATCGCCGGCGCGTACGTCGAGCGCAGTCCGGTCGTCGTCCTGAACGGCGGCCCGAACGCCGCCAACCTGGCCAACCTGAAGGACTTCGACGTCCTGTTCTCACACTCGACCGGCCGGCCGGACGGGGACCTCAACGCCTATCGGCTGGTCACCGCGAGCGCGGCCCGCGCCGAGCGGGCCACCGACGTGCCCGCGCTGGTCGACCACGCGATCTCGACGTCGATAAGGAGGCAGCGACCGGTCTACATCGAGATCGACCGGACCATCTGGACAGCGCCCTGTACGCCTCCCGACGGGACACTGTCCGTCACCAACCCGGCGGCGGGCACCGAGCAGCAACTCGCCACCACGATCGTCAGCCTCGTTCGCGCCGCCACGAAGCCGGTGCTCATGGTGGGCACCGAGATCCAGCGCTACGGGCTGGCCGACAAGGTGGCCGAGCTGATCGCCAAGCTCGGCGTCTTGTGGGTGACCCAGGTGCCGGCCAAGTCGGTGCTTTCCGAACAGGAGGACGGCTGGGCCGGGGTCTTCGCTCCGCCGAGCTCCCTGCCCGCCGCCGTCCAGGGGGCCGACCTGATCGTGATGCTCGGCTGCGTCTTTCCCAGCAGCTACGCCACGTTCGTCCGCGAGAGCGTCAACCGCATCGTCATCGCCTACGACGGCAAGGTGAAGATCAAGAACGGGAGCAAGCAGAACGCGGAGATCGCCGCTCTGGTGACCGCGCTCGTGGCCGAGGCGGCCAAGGAGGCGCCGGAGCTCCTGCCCGTGGCCGTTGACCCGGCCCCGCCCGTCGCCTCGGGCCCGCTTACCTACGGCCAGGTGTTCGACAGCATCGGCGCCGCTCTGGACACCTCGTGGCTCGTGATCCCCGACACCTTCCTCGGCGGCGCCTCAGCCGCGAACCTGCCGGTCAAGGGCCGCGACGGGTTCCTGTGCGGTGCTGTGTGGGCCTCCATCGGCCATTCCGTGGCCGCCGCGGTCGGCGCGTCCTTCGGGTCGAGCCGGCGCCCCCTGGTCATCTGCGGCGACGGCGGCTTCCACATGACCGCCCAGGCACTGTCCACGTTCGCGCGCTACGGCCGCAATCCCGTCGTCGTGGTCATCGACAACGGCATCTACGGCCTGGAGCAGTACCTCATCGACGTGCACTACTTCAGCGATCCCAGCGTGCCGCCGAAGCCCTACGTCCTGCTCAACCGATGGGACTTCGTCAAGCTGGCCAACGGCCTCGGTGTCCGGTCCACCTACTCCGTCGACACCGCGGCGGAGCTCGACCAGGCGCTCGCCGCCGTGAAGACGTCCAGCGCCCCGGCGCTGATCGTCGCGAAGGTCAGCCCGCGCGGCCTGCCGGCGCAGTTGCCCTGACCCGCGGGGATCGTCATGTCAAAGGAGAGGGCGGGATACGCTGCCCGCGGTGCCTCGTACCAGGTGACCGGAGGAGTTGATGCTGGGATGACGGCAGGGCGACCGATGCCCACACAGGACGACGTGCTCGGATACTTCGACACGCTGTCGAACTGGGGACGGTGGGGCGACGACGACGAGCTCGGCACCCTGAACCACATCACCGACGATGTCCGGCTGGCGGCGGCGCGGGCCGTGCGCCACGGCAGGAGTGTGTCGTGCGCGTGGGAGGTTGCCGTACCGGAAGACATGGAGCGGTCGACGACGACGTGCCCGTGCGCCGCCGACATGCCGGGTGCCGAGAACATGCCGGTGCCCGCATTCCACAACGACCGGCGCTGGGGCTTTTCGAACGAGCGGCTCGGCATCATGTTCCACGGCAACACCATCACCCACGTCGACTCGCCGTGCCACATCTTCTGGGACGGCACGATGTACAACGGACGGTCGCATTCGTTGGTCGACGCCGAAACAGGATCGGCGTGGGCCGCCGTCACGGCGGCGGCGAACGGGATCATCACGCGTGGCGTCCTGCTGGACATCGCGAAGGTCCGCGATGTGCCGTGGTTGGAACCGGGGCAGGGTGTCTATCCCGACGATCTCGAGGAGGCCGAACGTCGCCAGGGTGTGCGGGTGCGACCCGGCGATGCCGTACTCCTGCGGACCGGCTATGGCCGCGTCCGGCACGAGGCCGGTGCGGTCGGCGGTTTCACGCAGGCCGGCTGGCACGCGTCCTGCCTGCCTTGGCTGCATGAACGGGGAGTGGCGCTGATCGGCGCTGACACCCCCCAGGACGTTCAGCCGTCGGGGTACGAAGACGTGTTGATGCCGGTTCATGCCGTGAGCCTCGTCGCTATGGGTCTGTGGCTGCTCGACAACTGCGACCTGGAGGCGTGCGCGACGACCGCCGCCGAGCTCGGGCAGTGGGACTTCCACCTCGCGGTCGCGCCGGTCCGCTTCGCCGGTACGTCCGGCAGCCCAGTCAACCCGATCGCCACATTCTGACCCCAGTTCACGAGGGGGTACGACGCAGGCCCTCGCCCACCCGAAGGCAACGGTGATATTTCGGTAACCGAGACTATTCGCAGCGTATGCACGCGTTTATCGTTCGGAGCCTGGCGAAAGCGAACAACCAGCAAATGGGGGCTCCATGTCAGCGGGTTTACGACTGGCTGTGGTGACCATTCTCGCCGTCACATGGATCGGCGGAGGAGGCGCGAACGGAGCCGAGGCGGGGGTGAAAGCCGACGGCCTCCAGGAGGACATCGGGACGGCCGTCTACGCGGTCCATCGATTCTGGTCAGATCACTGGTCGGATTACTTCCCCGGCAGATATTCGCCGCCCCGCGTCCTGGGCTCCTACGACGGGCGCAGCCCGTACCGGCCCGCGTGCTCGGGATACAAGGTGCTGCCCTACAACGCCTCCTACTGCACGTCCCAGCATTTCATCGCCTGGGACATCAACCTGATGAGGATGAGCTACACCTACGGCGACGGGCTCGTCTACCAGGTCATCTCGCATGAATGGAGCCACTCCATCCAGAATCGTATGCCGCCCAGATATCTGGTGCCGCAGATCGAACTGCAGGCGGACTGCATGGGAGGGGCGGCACTCGCGGGGGCGTCGAGGGACGGCACACTCACGTGGGAGCAGGGCGACAACCGAGAGATCGCGGCGACGCTGCGGGGGCTGTCGGGTGACACGCCCTGGACGAATCCGCGCGATCACGGCAGCGCCACCCAACGGATCAACGCGTTCAACACCGGCGTCCGGTACGGCGTCAGGGCGTGCCTGGCCTAGCTTGTCCCCGGAACGACGCTTGCCCGAGGAACGACGCTCGCCTGCAGATCGACCTGGTGTTCGCCTCCGACGAGCACGCAGTAGTGCAGCACTCTGGTGACTACTTTGGTGACCATGTCCGCGCGACCCCTGTCCAGCCAGACGCGTCCGGCCTGCGCCATCGCCCGCAGGGCGGGGTCGTCGGACGAGGCGACATGGTTGATGAGCCCGGCCGCCAGCACGTAGTAGCGCTGGTCGGTGTTGAGCGCGTCGCGCACCCCCGGGCTGGCGAACACGCGCAATGCGTTGCGGCAGGCGTCGAGCTGCGGAACCGAGCCCGGCTTGATCGGCTGGTCGGCCGCCTCCATGACCGCTTGCTGCCAGGTCATGCGCGCCGCGGGGATGGCTCCGACGGCCAGCCGCCAGTTCACCACGGCGCCGTAGACGCCGGCCGCCAGGGCGAGCGTGATCACGATCGTCGCGCTCGCCACGACCGGGCGGTTGACGGTCCGGGACGGTTCGGGTGCAGGCGAGCGCTTCCAGGTCCTGATGAGGCTGCCGCACCCGGCGAGCAGAAGACCGGGGTAGATCGCGTACGTGTACGTGAGCGTGGCGTAGTTGCCGATCGCCACCTGGAGCGGCGCGCCCTGCGCGAAGCAGGCGCCCGCCCGCTCCCACCCGCATTCGGCCACGGCGACGTGGCCGAGGATCACCAGGGCCATCGGAACGGCCGCCGTCAGGAGCATGACCCCCGCATGAGCCACGGCCCACGTTCCCCGGCCGCGGCCTCCGACCAGGATCCCGGCCGTCAGCGCGGCCAGCGCCAGCAGGCCCACGGCCACGCCCATGGTCACGTAGACGGCCTCGAGGAACTGACCCGTTTCCTTCTGCCTGCTGCCCGCGGTGAGCATGGGTTGCAGCGCGAAACCGCCGACCGCCATGAGGCAGCAGGCCACGGCGAACGGCAGGGATGCCCGTACGAGATGGGCGGTCAGGCGCTGGAGCGGGACGGGCGCGGAGTCGTCGAGATGAAGCCGCAGGCCGCGCCCCGGTGCCGGCCGCGCTCGCGTCCCGGCCGCCACAAGGTAGGCGCAGGCCAGCGCGATGGTGAGCACCAGTGGGGTGTATCTGACCATCGTCACCAGGGTCACCACCAGCAGGTCCCACGTGACACCGACCTGTACGACGGCGGCGATGCCGTAGAACCAGAAACCCAGCCACGGGCCGATCACCACCGCCGACACCGCCACGGCCGCCAGGGTGATCGTCCGGGGGTGGGTGGTGCCGGCCAGCCAGGCCGAGGAGCAGGCCTTGGCCCAGGAGAGGAAGGCCCGGATGATCAGCAGAAGCACGAGACAGTAGGTGAGTCCGACCAGCGGGTTCACGGAGACGAGGGTCCAGATCCACACCTCCGCGCGGATCATCGCCGCGTACTGGCCGGCGACGACGCCCACCGTGAAGCTGGCCGAGGCCCACCACAGACTCATCCGCGAACCATGTCCCGCGAGCCGCCCGATGCTCGCCCTCCAGACGGCCACGACAACGACGCCCGAGATGAGCAGCCCGAACATGAGCCCGGGCATGAAGTAGCGGGCGTCGATCACGCCCTCGGTGTCGAGCCGCGAATAGGAGTGGTAGACGGGTGCGAAACCCAGGCCCGCCAGCGACCCCGCACTGAACATCTCCCACTGGTCCAGGCGCAGGAGCCTGCCCGGCTCGTTCAGTACGTCCAGGCGATACCGCCGGGCGGGATGGCTGCTGAAGAAGCGCAGCGGCCCCGGGTAGTGCCGGTTCGACGAGGCGGTCTCGATCGCCGCGGCCATCGTCTCCTGCCGTTCGGCGGTGTCGCCCGCCCTGACGTCCGCGTGGTGCTCGCGAGCGCGCAGCACCGCGGTCCTGGCCAGCCACAGCACCACAGTCATCGCCGCCAGCCTGGCGCACTGGAGAGGCAGGCCGCTGGGAACCCAGATCGCCGTGGCGACCAGCGCGGGCACGCAGGCCGTCAGCAGGAACGACCACCAGATCGCCACCGTGAAGTGCGCGATGCCGACGTCGCGGTTGCGAATGTGCGCCAGTTCGTGCCGCAGGACCGCCTCGGTAACAGTGGGCGTCGTCGCGTGTTCGAGGACCAGCCCCATGCTCAGCACCACCATGTGGCGTCGCGGCAGGCCGAGCGCGCGCCCGGTGACCTCTCCCCTGCCCGGATCCACCAGCAATCGGACGTTCTTGCCGGGAGCCTCCTGCTCGGCGATGGAGGTGAACGTACGTACCAGGTCCGCGTGGGCTTCTCCGTCACTCACCTCCGCGAGGGTCATGAGCCCGCGGCGGAACGCCCACAGCGGGTGAAGCGCGTACAGCAGCAGGGCGAACAGCGCGGGCACGACGAGCGACCCGATCGGCAGGAGTGCCTCGGCCGCCGTCACTCCCGCGGCGCACTCGCCGTACCTGTCCACGAGCAGGGTCGGTTCGACCGAGCCCGCGCCGGAACGCAGCGATGACAGGCACTCCGCGTGCCGGACGTGCTCGGGCAGATAGGCGACGCGCAGCCGGAGCTCGAACAGGAACAGGGCGAGGTAGAGGGAGCAGGCGATCGTCGCGGTGATCAGGATGAGGAACCGGGACGTCGTCGACGACGGCAGCGTGAACGGATTCAGCCTGCGGCCTGACACCATCTCGCCCGGCGTGGTCACCTCTCGCCCGACAGGTGCCCGAAGGTCGCCTGTCGCAGGAGGAGGGCGGTCGCCTTGTCCACGCCCAGCGCGAGTGCGATCTCCTCGACCGCCCGCGCGGTCTCCTTCACCTGAGCGGGGTCGAGAACGGGGACGACGGCCTCAGAGTCGGCGATCGGTGCCGGGCGTGAAGGGAAGAGCTTGTTCCACACGCTCTTGGAGACCTGTTTCGAGGTACGTTCGACGGCCTGCGTGAGCGTGTTGGTCGCCGCGCCGGTCAGGACGGTCAGGACGATGGGCGTCAGGAGCGTCACCGCGTCCGCGAGCGAGAACCCGAGAAGGTCGTCACCGCCGCCGCGGAAGGCTCGCCGAGGGTTGCTCCGGGTGGCCCGGGCGATCGCCGGAAAGTATTCCGCCTCTTTGGGGGCGACCTCGGCGACAATGGCGCGAGCGATGTCGTCAAAGCGACGAACGGCCCCGTTCTCCGATTCCAGCGCCATATCCGTCCTTACCGAATGAATGGCTAGAGTCACCGCATGTTAACTTCCGTTCCGGAAGGAACACCAGAAAGAAAAATTCCGGCCGGCGTGATACGTGGTGCGCGTCAAGTCCAAAAGTAGTTCCGATTCGAGCGGAAATGGTACGCCGCGTCCGGATTTCGTGGCCTTTATGCACTCGGGCAGTCGAACGCGCCCTTGGGCCCCCAGGTGGTCCTGAGGTCGTTGGTGTCGCGCTGCCCGCACTCCATGACGATCGATGGTCCCGTAGGCGTCGCGCGGAGCATCAGGAACCGCTTCTGGAGAGGCGCGGGAACCGCGGTCGCCCACGGATCCTTGACGAACCGGATGATCCCCGTCGCGCCCCGAAGCCCGGACTCTCCTCCGACGCGGTAGCGGAAATGGCTGGCCACCGATCCCCTCCCGCAGCCGGCCGGCCCGTTCTCCCGGCACACGGTGTTGATTCCCGACACCATGGTGACGAGGCCGTCATAGGCGATCGGTCCTCGCCAGTTGTCGTACCAGGGATCATTCGTGGTCTTGTACAGGTCCAGGTAACGGTGAGCGTAGTCATCCCCGGCGCTGTTGGGCGGGCTGCTCGGCAGCGCGTGCGCGGAGTAGAAGAGCGTCACGCCGGCGAAGTCGGTGGGAAATCGCTCTTTGAGAACGGCCGTGGTCGAGATGTCGCCACCGCTGACCACAGTGAACGACGCGGGGCAGGCGGCGCTGTCCTTGGCCGCGACAAGAAAGTCCCGCAGACGCTCCCCCCTGCCGGACCAGAAGACCACGGTACGGTCGTCGGCACCCTGAGTCAGTTGCGCGCACGCCTTTTCCAGCAACTCCGAGTCGCTGGTCACGAAGGTGCCCGCGGGATGGACGGACGTCGCCGATCCCGGCGGCGGAAACCAGATGACGTGCGCCTTGTCTACGGGGAACGCGGCCACGAGGTCCTCCCCGAGCCGGAGGCTGTAGTTGTCAGTGGGGTCGCCGATGACCAGTGCTTTGTCAGCGGGGACACAGCGGCCGGATTCACCTGCCCGGATGATGTTGGCCTGTCGAGCGAACGCCGCGAACATGCGCGCCTGGTACGGGTTGTCGAAGGAGATCTGATGGTAGAGCGGATGGGCCTGCATATCCTCGGAGGTGGCGCCCATGCCGAGAATGGGCAGCCCGCCGTCGCCGAGGGTCTTCAGGGCCTCCAGTGTCTGCTGTCTGCTCTCGCCGAGCCCGATGACACCGAGGACGGTCTCGGTTGACTGCCGCACCACCTGCTGAGCGATCTGAGGCGCTTGGGCATAGTCTTTGCCGGCCTCCCGGATGTCGACGATGACGAAGACGTTGCCCGAGAGCTGATCCTTCGTTCGCGGATTGCCCTCGGCGAGTTCGTTCATCTTCCGTTGCGCCAGTCGGATGCCGTGCAGTTCGGGGATCACGCCGTTGTAGGCGACTCCGGCGTCGAAGGCGCCCGCGACACCGGAGCCCAGGTAGACGATCCTTTTGATGGTGTATCTCATGTCGGGGTTCTTACTGGCCAGGCCCCTGACCCGGGTGTTCTCGTCGTCGATCGCCTGCTTGTCGGCGTTGTAGAGACGGGTCGCCTCCTGAGAGGAGAGCAGGCCGATCGGCGTGGTCGCCGTCGCCGCATGACCAGCGGTCTCGCCGAGACAGGTCTCATCCCTGGACCAGGGCCAGAATTGGAAAAGCCGCGCGGCGCCGAAATAGCCAACGACGGTGGGGATCACGATCTGCAGGACAGCGACGACGACGACCAGGGCGGAGCTGCTCAGCCTCACCGGAATCTTGTACGCGCCGGCGAGCTGCTCCGCGGTGGCACCCGCCGCCATGTCCCTCGTCGTCACCTGAAGCTCGGTGTCTCCGTGCAGGATGAGACGGAGCGTGGCCTCGGCGAGATTCGGCGCGCCCGCGGCCTGACCGGATCGGGCGAAGATCACGGTGATGTGTCGCGCTTTGGTGTCCTCTATCGCCTGCCGTACGAGATCAGCGAGCTCGTCGCCGTTCTTGATGAACAGCATGAATCCGCTCCGCCGGCGTCGCCGCCAAGGAGACAGCCGCGGGGTGAACGCCGCGTCCAGATCGCACAGGAGCGCGCGGAGAAGCACGCCTTCCTTCTTCCGCTCGTCGCTGCCACGCATGATGGTCGCGGCCTGCTCGAAAAAATCCTCGTGGCTTCCCCCGGCGAATTTCGCGAACCAGTTGCGGCGCATGCGACGTCTCCATGTCCCGCCGAACCGCAACTGTTCGAACCAGCCCGCGAACACTATGGCGAAGCCGACCATCCGGATCCACCAAAGAACCGGATCAGGCGCGCCCGGAAGTTGGACGAACCGGCACAGGAAAGGGTGGAGCTTTCTGAAGGCACAATCCTGCGGATCCATTCCGGCGAAGGCATCCGACTCGAGTGCCCTGAAGACGTTGTATTGGGGGAAGCGAAGCGTGCCCCACCCCCTCGGAGCCGTCAGCCCTGTCGCGATCTGCCGCGCCACACGAGCCCGCTCATCCACCACCGCGTACGGCACCAGCGGTGTCTTGCCTAGTCGCAGCCGGTTTGTCAGGGCATCGATGAGCACCGTGGGCGCCAAACCCGCGGCTCCCTCATGAATTCCTATGAGCAGGCGGCTCCGCCACTTCCTGCGGCGAAGCACCTTTGTGAAGACGGCTTTGGCGAAGTCGTCGAAGATCCGCTCCCGGCTGCTCATGTAGAGAAGTATTTTCCGGCAAGCGTCTGTGACGGGTAGGAGAGGTCAAGCTGCAACACAGATGTGACGGGCACGGGCATTTCAAGATCGGCCCCTACTGGTGGAACAGGTTGCCCTGGCCCTGCCCTAGTCATGCAGGGGTGAAAATTTCACTGACCGTCCGAGTCAGTGCGGATATATGGCCACATGAGGCGTTTGCCGACTATTGGGGGCGCCTTTTTCCGGGGATTGAGATTGACAGCTCACGACCAGCTTCCAGAAACTCATTGGGAGCGCTCCCAATGCCCTTCTAGCGGGTCACGATCGCGGCCGTCCCTCCACCGGGCCGGCTGCCGACATGCCATGAACCCGCTTCCCGACCTCTTTCTGAAAGGGATGCGCTATGGAGCTTCTGGCCAAGAATCAGGGGCTGGTCCTGGCCCTGTACCGGTTCGTGGTGGGTCTGCTGTTCGCCTGCCACGGCGCCGCGACCCTCTTCAACGTGCTGGGCGGGCCGCACGGCCCGGCGCCCGGCTTCGGGCAGTGGCCCGGGTGGTGGGCCGCGGTCATCGAACTGGCCGGCGGGATCTTCGTCCTGCTCGGGCTGGGCACCCGTACCGCCGCCATCGTCTGCTCCGGCACCATGGCGTACGCCTACTTCGTGGTCCACCAGCCCCAGGCGCTGTTCCCGATCCAGAACGGCGGCGAACCGGCCGCCCTCTTCTGCTGGTCGTTTCTGATCATCGCCGTCTTCGGCCCCGGACGCTGGGCACTGGCCACGCTGCTGCCCTCGCGAACTCTGGAGTACGACAGAGGCAGATGACGGCCCGCCGATCCCCGAGCCGACGCCTTCGCAGGGCACGCCCCGCCGGTGACCTGGCGGGGCGTGCCGTGCGATGCCCTTGAGCCGGCGGACGTCGGCGCGGACATCGGCGCGGACCTCGGCAAGGCATGCCGGAGCGCCAGGGTCAGGCATGCCGGGGCGCCGAGTGCCGGGGTCAGGCCGGTGAGGTCAGCAGCGGCCGCGACGCTTGGGGCTGTAGACCGGGCGGTTCTGGGAGACGACCCACGCCTCGGTCATGTAGGTGAAGGTCGTGCCCCTCTTGCAGCCCGCGTAGAGCGTGCGGGGGCCGGGGCCGCGCCAGGTGATGTACTTGATGGTCTGCCAGCCCCACGCGCGCTTGCGCACCAGGTTGGTGCCGAAGAGCACGCCGCGGCAGCCCGGCGCATAGACGGTGGCCGCGATCTTGCCGGGACGTACCTCGGGACGGTACATGTGCAGGCACCCTGCGGCGACCTCCTTGCCGTGGGCGGCCTGGACGGCGGTGCTCTGGGACGCCTGGGCGACAGTCGAGCCCAGGGGAACAGATGAGGTGGCCGCCTGGGTCGGCGGCGCGGCGATGATCGCGCCGGCCACCAGGACGGCACCGAGCGCGGCGTATCTTGCGGCATGCATGGCGGGAGTCCTCTCGGTGTTTCCACCATTTGGGGAATTGCAGGATGCTGGCCCGAATTCGGCCAGGCACAGCCAGCTCACCTGGGCGGACAGGTGTCCAACAAGCGGCGCAACACTCTTGGACACAATTGACTGATCTCGTACAACGGGCGTAAGACGCTAAAGGTGCAGCCGACTACTCCGCTCTCCGACTCCACGAAGGTGATCTTCAAATGGCCGATGCGGTGACCTCGCCTCCGCCGGACCCGGCATCAGCAAGCACCGCCCGAGAATTCGTCGAGGCGCTCGATCGGCTCAGGCTCTGGGCGGGACGGCCCTCACTGCGCCGACTGCGCCACCTGGCCGGCCGCTCGACCACCCCAGACGGCCATGAGGTGGACGCCCTGCCGCCGAGCACCGTGTCCTACACACTCAATGGGCGGGGTTTGCCCAGCCTGCCGCGGCTGGCCTTCGTCGAGGCCTACATAACGGCATGCCTCACCGCCTGCGACATGCCGTCCGAGCAGATCGAGGCGCAGGTCGCGCGCTGGCAGGACGCCTGGCGGCGGGTCGCCGCCCCGGGCGACCTCGACCCCGCCACCCCAGGCGACCTCGACCCCGCTGCTCCGGGGGACCTCGAGCCCGCCGCCCAGGACGCCGAGGGAGAGGCATCCCAGACCGACGCACCGGACCCGGCCGCCGCCCGGCCGGGTCGCGCCCGCGTCATGCTGGTCGGCCTGGCCGGGCTCGTGGCAGGGGCACTGATCGCCACGGTGGTGACCCTGTTAGTACGGCCCGCCGCCAGTCAGGCCATCCCCCAGATTCACGGCGAAGATCCCAACCGATGCGATTCGCCCTCCGTCTGCTTCTACGATCACGGGCAGACCGGCCGGTTCCACGACGTCACCGACGACTACCAGCCGCTCAACGACAGCCGCGACACGCTGGCCATGGTCAACCCGCGCAAGGACGACGTGGTGTGGCTGCGCTGGGAGGACGGCCACACCGAGTGCACCGTGCCCTTCGCGACCTACCGCCTGGCCCCGAAAGTGGCCGATATCCGCATCAGCCGCGACGACCACTGCCCCCAGCCCACCGGCGAGCGCCGCGCCGTCATCGACCCGGCCGCGGTCGTTCCAGCGCCCCTTCCTCCCTGCTACGCCACTACTCCGGCTCAATCCCGGGAAGGTGTCTCCGCACCCCCAGCATGATCGTCGCCGCGCCGGCTCTGCTTCAACTGCCGAAGAAGGGACATAGATGGCGGTACTACGGGAGATCGTGTTCCATTGTGAGCGGCCGTCTGCGATGGCCCGGTTCTGGGCACAAGCACTAGACGGATACGAGATACGGCCATACGACGACGCCGAGATCGAGCGGCTCGCCCGCCTGGGCCGAACACCCGAGACCGACCCCAGCGTGGCCGTCGACGGCCCTGGGCCGATCTTGTTCTTCAGCGAAGTCCCTGAGACCGGCAACCCCGGCAACCACCTCCATCTCGATCTCATCGCCGCTGATCGATCGGCTGAAGTCGAACGGCTGGTCTCGCAAGGCGCGTCAGTGGTTCGCGAGTTCGACTCCTGGACGATCATGCGAGACCCAGAGGGCAACGAATTCTGCGTCGCTGATCCCCGCTGAGATCACACCTGCCTTTGTCAGTGTCCGCGTCAGGACGGCATCGACGCCGCCACACAACCCCACAAAGGCCAGCCCAACCCCACCATGACCGAAATGGCCAGCAAAATCACCGAAGCCCTCAACGCCGCCTAATGGACGCCGACCCGATGCACGACATCCGCAACGCCACACGGGTCAACAGCGTCATCACCCGAGGCCGGCTCATCGACCGCGGCGAGTACGGTGTCGGGCGGTGCTGCAGAATCCAGGCATGGATCTTGCTGCCCTGGCCGCCGTCATCGGCCCGCCGCCCCCTGCCGCCTTTCCCGTCGACTGGCCCGGCGTCGAACAGTGGCTCGGCCTCCGGCTTCCCGACGACTACAAAGAGTTCACCGAGAGGTACGGACCTGTGCTGGTCGGTGAGTGGATCTGGGTCGTGATGCCCCATCGCTCCGGGCGCCGCGGGTATTTCCGGCAACTCGACCAGCGGCAAGGGCTGCAACGCAGCATCCGCGCCGGTGATCCGCCGTCTCACCCGTACGCCTTCCATCCCGAACCAGGCGGGCTCCTGGTGTGGGGTGAGTCGCGCGGAAGCGAGTACTACTTCTGGGACACCTCGGTCTCCGCCGACCCGAACGACTGGCCGACCAGGATCTTCACCCAGCATTCGCCGGATCCGGCGTGGCAACTGGTGGACGCACCCATGACGGAGGTGCTCGCCGCGCGGGTGCGCGGCAGCCTCGGTCTGGGAGAGGCCCTGGTCGCGGTGTCGCCTCCGTACGCCTGGGAATTCGCTCCGCTCGTGCTGAAGGATGTGCCGGAGCGGGCCTCCTTCCCGGGAGTGCCGCTCGCACTCGAGGTCGCCGGGCAGGCGGCGACGGTCAAGGCGACCACAGGGGTGCCCGAGGATTATGCCGCGCTGGTCGGCCAGTACGGCGTCGGGAGGCTGGCCGGCGTGCTGCGGCTGCTCGCTCCGGGGGCGCCGAAGGGCTTCGACCTGGATGCGGAGGAGGCCGTGGTGAGCGAGCGGCTGCGTTCACGGCGAGCGGCGGGCGAGCGGGTGGTCCCGTCACCGATCGCGCCTGAGCCCGGCGGCTTGCGGTTGTGGGGGATGTTCGACGGTGGTGAGACATGCTGGTGGCTTCCGGTCAGCGGCGAGCCGGCCGAGTGGCCGGTGGTGCTGGTCGATGCCGATGGTCTGGGGTGGCAGCGGTTGCCGTACAGCGCCACAGGGTTCCTCGATCGGTGGCTCGACGGGCGGCTGGACCTGTCCGTGCTGTCGCTGTCGGCGGTGCCACGTCCGCGCGTGCTGTTCCCGCCGGACGTCGACCCCGCCGCGGCTGTAGAGGAGGGGCCGCGAGACACGCTGGCGCAGTTGGCGACGATCATCGGGGAGCCACGGACCAGCGGCTATACCTACGACTGGCCGGCGATCGAGCGGGCGCTCGGGTTGCGGCTTCCGGCCGACTACAAGCGGTTGTTCGAGGTGTACGGGGCGATCGGGATCAACGGCATCACGATCGGACATCCGGAGGAACTCCAGCAGCAGCACGAAGAGCGGGTCGAATACCTCGACTGGGAAGAAGACACGGCGATGACCGTGCATCCCGCCCTTGGAGGACTGCTGTGGTGCGCGAACACTGAAGGCCGCGACACCATCTGGTGGGACACCAGCGATCCGGACCCCAACCGGTGGACGATGGTCTGGGACGTCGAATTCAACCGGCACACCTTCCCCGGCACCCTGACCGAGCTGGTGATCGCCGACCTGACAAGCAGACTGGCCTCGCCACTCACCGCACTGAATCCCTCAAGCGACGGGCCCATGATGTGGGACTGAGGGGCGAGGACCTTCCACTACGACGGCTGATCGGCCGACATACCAGCCACTTGGCCCACGGGTCGTTCCGCCCCGGTTTCCACGGTGGATGACGGTCGCCGTTCCAACGGTGGTCGCCGGTGCAGAAGAAGTGCGGTCAGGCCGCCCGCGACCAAGCCCCAGAACGCCGCGCCGATGCCCAGGATCGTCATCCCCGACGCGGTGACCACGAAAGTGACCACCGCGGCCTCCCGCCCCTCCGGTTCGGTCACCGCGCCCGCCAGCGACGAGCCGAGCGCCGGCAGCAACGCGAGGCCGGCCACCGCGATGACCAGCACGGGTGGGGACAGCAGCACCAGGGCCATGGCCAGGCCGGCGCCGAGGCCGAGCGTCAGCTGCCCGGCGCCGAGGGCCACTGTCGCGATCCACCGGCGGCCGGGGTCAGGGTGGGTGTCCGGGCCGGCGGTCAGCGCCGCGGTGATCGCGGCCAGGTTGATGGCGTGACCGCCGAACGGTGCCGCCGCCGCGCTCGCCAGGCCGGTCGCGACGAGGACCGGGCGCAGGGGCGGCTTGTAGCCGTATGTCGCCATGACCGCCATACCGGGGACGTTCTGCGCGGCCATGGTGACGAGAAACAGCGGGAGGGCGATGCTCACCACTACGGAGAGGTTCAGCGTCGGGGTGGTCAGCTCGATCACGGGTCGCAGCGACGCGCCGGACAGGCCGTTGCCGGGCCCGTGCACCGCGATGGCGATGACCGCCACGACGAGCGCGCCCGGAACGGCCCACTGCCGCAGGTACCGCAGTAACACCGCCCAGGTCAGGACGACGGGCACGGCCAGCAGCGGGACGTCGACGACGGCGCGGACCGGTGCGGTGCACAGGCTGAGGATGACGCCCGCCAGCATGGCACCGGCGATCGGACGCGGGATGGCGGCGATCGCCCGGGCCAGCCAGGGCGACAGGCCGGCCAGGACGATGAGCCCGGCGCAGACGATGAACGCGCCGACCGCGGCCGGGAAGCCGCCGGGCACGGGACCGGTCGCCACCAGCAGCGCCGCGCCGGGGGTGGACCAGGCGATGCTGATCGGCATGCGGTACCGCAGCCCGAGGACGACCGCCACCGCGCCGATGCCGCAGCACAGGGCGAGCAGCCCGGACGCGGCCTGCCCCGGCGTCGCCCCGACGGCACGCAGTCCGGCGAGCACGACGGTGAACGAACTGGCGTAGCCGACCACCGCACTGACCAGCCCCGCCATGACGGCCTGCACCCGCACGCCCACTCCCCCTTAACCGTTCCGTTTACGGAACGAACCCTAACCATGCAGGCACCCTGGTACAAGTCCGGCAGACGAGTGCAAAGATTGCCGGGTGGACGGCCGTGACACGGAAATCGGGAGCCGGTTGCGGCGATTGCGGGAGGCCCGCGGCATCTCCCTGTCGGCGCTGGCCCGCAACGCCGGCATCGGCAAGGCCACCCTGTCCGGCCTGGAACTGGGCACCCGCAACCCGACACTGGAGACGCTCTACGCGGTGGCGGGAGCCTTGGGCGTACCGTTGACGGCCCTGGTTCTGGAGCCCGGCGCACCGCCCGCGGAGGCCGTCCACGTGCCCGGCGCCGCCGTAACGGCCACGCTGCTTGAGGTCTTCGAAGAGCCGACCGCGACGTTCGAGTTGCTGCGCATGCGCGTCCGCCCCGGCGTCGTACAGCACTCGCCGGCACACGCCCCCGGCGTGACCGAGCACGTAACGGTCTACGCGGGCGTGCTGCGCGCCGGCCCGGCCGACGTCCCTCTGCTGGCCGCCCCGGGTGAGCACGTCTCCTGGCAGGCCGACGTCCCACACATCTATTGCGCTGTCGGCCCAGACGAGGTGCTGGCCACCCTATTGATCCGCTCCCCCCGACACACCTGAGCCCATCAGCCTTCGTCGTGTCAGCGGCCGCGTCAGGACGGCATCGGCCCGGTATCAGAACGATCGGGGATGGTAGAGCCCATGAACGGTTCAGCGTCTGTCCGTTCGGTCGAACCTCGTAAGAGTTTGAAGGAGCACACCACCATGTCGATCACCCTTACCGACCAGGACAAGCTCACCCTGCGCACCGCCGGCTGGGGCGCCGTCTCGCTGATGTCCGCCGCCGGCGCCGCCGGCTCGGCCCACAAGGCCGCCACCGAAGGCTCCATCGCCCTGACCTCCGCGACCGGCCTGGTCGGACACGTGCTGGCCAAGGCGCCCAAGGGCGTGAAGTACGGCAAGACCGTCGCCGCACTCGCCGACCAAGTACTCCCGGCCCTGACGGCATCCATGAGCCTGCTCAAGCAGGATCCGGCCGAGGCCGACAACTTCCGCCGCACCGTCATCGTCGCCATCGAAGCCGCCACCCGACCCCACAAGGGCCAGCCCAGCCCCACCATGACCGAAATGGCGCGCAAGATCACCGAAGCCCTCGACGCCGCCTAATGGATGCCAACCCGCGACGTCACGGGGTCCCCTCCGGACCCCGTGACACGTTGGCTTCTACTGCTCGTCCTGGGGCAGGTGCGTCTTGGCGTCGCCGTAGGAGGCGTCGGCGGTGGCCTGGGCAGGCCGGTAGACCAGGTACAGCACCCCAGTCGTGAACGTCTCCGACTTGATCAGCTCCAGCGGGACGGTGGTGTCCCCCTCGTCGAACAGCCGCTCGCCCTTGCGGACCGCGAT
This sequence comes from Nonomuraea sp. CA-143628, assembly GCF_050942315.1. NCBI lineage: Bacteria > Bacillati > Actinomycetota > Actinomycetes > Streptosporangiales > Streptosporangiaceae > Nonomuraea > Nonomuraea sp. CA-143628. Next base: position 1,460,588 of record NZ_CP192072.1, on the reverse strand, counting down.
CGGGTGCACCAGCAGGTGCAGTTCGTCCAGCAGCCCTGCCTGCAACAGCTGCCGGACCACCGAGACCGAGCCGCTCACCGCGATCCGGCCGCCCGGCTCGCTCTTCAGAGCGGTCACGGCCTCCACCAGGTCGCCCTGAAGCAGCTCGGAGTTACGCCAGGTGAACTCCAACGGCTGGCGCGACACCACGATCTTCCGGGCTTCCCCAAGCGTCTTGGCGAAACCCGCGTCCTCGCCACCCTCCGCCTCCCGCTCCGGCCACGCCCCGGCGAAACTGTCATACGTCTTACGACCCAGCAGCAGCGTGTCAGCCATCTGACCGCCCACGGCCGCGCCCATCTCGTCGTTGAAGTACGGGAAATGCCACTCCGCCGGCTCCTCGACAACACCGTCGAGGGAGATGAAGAGGCTTGCGGCGATCGTCCTCATGATGTTCCTCCTGGTAAGGACCGGTTCTCGATGTGCCTGAAGCTTCGCAGAGCCGACTTACGACTCTCTTAAGGTCTTCCTCCCGCCGCCCGACTGAGGAACCCTGTCCGGGAGGTGGTTCGTTGCCCGGATAGGTTGCCGACCAATCGGGAGTCTCAGCATGGAAGTCACCGGCATCATCTCCGGCCTCATCATCGGCATCGTCATCGGCGCTCTGGGACGGCTCGTCGTACCCGGACGCCAGCGCATCCCCATCTGGCTGACCATCGTGATCGGCGTCGTCGCGGCGCTCGTCGGCACCGCCTTCGCCGCCGCGCTCGGCGTGGCCGACACCCGCGGCATCGACTGGATCGAGCTCGGCATCCAGGTCGCCCTGGCCGCGCTGGGCGTCTCTCTGACAGTCGGCCTGTACGGCAAACGCGGAAGCTAGAGCGTCCCGGCCACGGGTTGTGCCCGTGGCCGTTTCACTTGCCAGGAAACCCAGGGAACCTCCGTCTAGGTCACCCCAAGCGTGGTGAGTTGCTAAATTCCCTACGCAATGAGGCATATGTTGCCTATGGGGGAGGTTGGATGCGCAGGTGGACTGCTCCATCCGTGATCGGCTGGACGCTCGCGTCGGTCGTCGTTCCGGGCGTCGCGCACTTTCTGGCAGGCCGTAAGCGTACCGGCATGATCATGATGGGCACCTTCGGCGTGCTGCTGATCGGTGCCGTGATCGCGCTGATCAACCGTAACGCGCTGGCCGGCCTGTTGCTCGATCCGACCTGGCTGACCGTGATCACCGTCCTGTGCGTGGTCGGCGGGCTGGCCTGGGCCGGGGTCGTGATCAGCTCGTACATCGTGTTGCGACCCGCCAGGCTCGGCAAGTGGGGACAGCTCGGTACGGCCACGGTCGCGGGCGTGCTGTCGGTGACCGTCGCGCTGCCTTTCGGGCTGGCCGCCACGACCGCTCGTACCTCTGACGACGCGATCGGCAGCGTCTTCAAGTCCTCACCGTCCAAGCCGATCGATCACAAGGATCCGTGGAAGGGACGCGATCGGCTCAACATCGCCCTGCTGGGCGGGGACGGCGCCGCCTCCCGCAAGGGCGTGAGCATCCGTACCGACAGCATCAACGTGGTCAGCATCGATGTCCGCACCGGCAACTCCGTGGTCCTGGCGCTGCCGCGCGAGTTGGAGAACGCGCCGTTCCCGCCGGGGTCCGCGCTGGCCAAGCGGTTCCCGCCGCCGAAGAACTTCTCGTTGCCGCCGGGCCAGGGCCGCGGCTCGTCCGACCTGCTCAACGGGGTCTGGGCGTACGCCGACATGCACCCCGAGGTGGTCGGCCGCTCCGCCGACCGCGCCCCGGAGGCCGTCAAGGGCACGCTCGGCCAGATCCTGGGCCTCAAGATCGACTACTACATGCTCGTCAACATGTGGGGCGTGGCACACCTGATCGACGCTCTCGGCGGCGTCACCATCAACGTCGAGCGGGACGTCTGCTACGGCGTAGGACGCGCCGACGGCGGCGTGGTCAAGGCCGGCACCCGTACCCTCGACGGCAACGAGGCCCTCTGGTACGGCAGGGCCCGCGACCATCCGGGCAGCACCTGCGCCGGCGCCGACAATAACACCCGCATGGCGCGCCAGCAGTGCGTGATGAGCGCCATGCTCAAGCAGCTGAACCCGGGCAACGTGCTGTTGAAGTTCAACGCGTTGGCCAAGGCCGCCAAGCAGACCTTCCTCACCGACATCCCGCGCGATCTGCTGCAGGATCTGGTGCCGCTCGCTCAGCAGGTCAAGGGCGCCAAGGTGGCCAAGGTGAACTTCGTACCACCTAGGTACAACCCGGCCTATCCCGACTACCCGCGCATCCGCCGGGCGGTCAAGTTCGCCATCGCCCGCGCCGGCAAGGTCGCCACCCCCTCTCCGTCCAGTACGACCACCAGTACGCCCACCACCACGCGGTCACCACGCCAGCCCACCCAGCAGTTGGACACGCTGGACTCGTCATGCGTGCCCACCAAGGCGAAAACCTAGCGGCGCTACTTCACCCCTTTGTTAGCGAGATGCAAGCGGCAGGACAGAAGTAAGGGGAAAATTGTGGCGATTGGTACTTTTCGCACATCCCCTACCGCCTCTGGCGAGAGGATGCCCAAAACGATGGGTTAGGTCATGGCCACACGACGAGAACGTCTGCGTTACCGGTTCGACAACAGCATGTCGAAGGGCACACCCGCCCTCATCGGCTGGCTCGCACTCGTCACCGTCGTGATGGTCGTGATCTTCGCGGGCCTGTCCATTCTCTTCGCCGACAGCGATGTCCACGACAGCTGGTACGAGGCGCTCTGGGGCAGCCTCATGCGCGCCATGGACCCGGGCACGGTCGCGGGCGACAACGAGGGCAGCACGATGTTCACGGTCCTCGGGTTCGCCATCACCATCGGCGGCCTGCTGATCGTCTCCAGCCTCGTCGGTGTGCTCACCACCGGCCTGGACAACAAGCTGACCGAGCTGCGCAAGGGCCGCTCCCGCATCGTCGAGTCCGGCCACACGGTGCTGGTCGGCTGGTCGGACCAGATTTTCACGATCATCCCCGAGCTGGTCGAGGCCAACGCCAGCGAAGGCAAGTCCTGCATCGCCATCCTCGGCGACGGCGACAAGCTGGAGATGGAGGAGGAACTGCGCACGCGGGTCGAGGACACCGGCAAGACCCGTGTCGTCGTACGCAGTGGCAGCACCATAGAACCGACCGATCTCGACATGCTCAGCCTGGACACCGCCCGGTCCGTCATCGTTCTCTCCCCATCGGGCGAGGATCCGGACGCGCACGTCGTCAAGACGCTCCTCGGTCTGACCAACCGCAACTGGCGCCGCCGCCGCCCGCCGATCATCGCCTCGGTGACCGACTCCGGCAACCGCGTCGCGGCCGAACTGGCCGCCAACGGGCACGCGCAGGTGGTCGACGCCGACGACATCGCTTCCCGGCTCATCGTGCAGACCTGCCGCCAGTCGGGCCTGTCGGTGGTGGTCACCGACCTGCTGGACTTCGGCGGCGACGAGATCTACATGCGGACGGAGCCGAAGCTGACCGGTTTCCCGTACGGGGAGGCGCTGTTCGCGTACGAGACCGCTTCACTGATCGGGATCCGGCGCGGCGACGGCTCGGTGGTCCTGAACCCGCCCATGGACACCCAGGTCATGGAGGGCGACCAGATGATCGTGATCGCCGAGGACGACTCCACCGTCCGGCTCGTCCGCAGCTTCCCGCCCATCGTCCAGCAGGCGATCTCCCTTCCCGTCCGCGAGGCCGCGCCCCCGGAGAGCACACTGATGCTCGGCTGGAACAGCCGCGCCCCGAAAATCGTCGCCGAGCTCGACCAGTACGTGGCCCCCGGCTCGATCCTCAACGTGGCCGCCGCCGTCGACGAATCCGAGTTCGCGTTCGAGCTCACCAACCTGGCCCTGAACGTCAAGGAGTGCGACACCACCGACCGGATCACGCTGGAGTCGCTGGAGCCGGGCATGTTCGACCACATCATCGTGCTGGCCGACGACCGACTGGAGTCGCAGTACGCGGATTCACGCACGCTGGTGACGCTGCTGCACCTGCGCGACCTGGCCTCCCGTACCGGGCAGCGCTTCCCGATCGTCAGCGAGATGAACGACGACCGCAACCGCCGCCTGGCCCAGGTGACCAAGGCCGACGACTTCGTGGTCGGCACCAAGCTGATCAGCCTGCTGATGACCCAGCTGTCGGAGAACCCGCATCTGGGCGCGGTGTTCCGCTACCTCTTCGACGCCGACGGGTCGGAGATCTACCTCAAGCCCGCGACCGACTACGTCCGCCCTGGAATGACGGTCAGCTTCGCCACCGTCATCGCCGCCGCCCGGGCCCGTGGCGAGACCGCCATCGGCTACCGGCTGGCGGTCGAGTCCACCGCCCCGCCCAACTTCGGCGTGGTGCTCAACCCCGGCAAGTCCGACCCGGTCACCCTCGGCCCCCGCGACCTGGTCATCGTCCTCGCCGAAGACTGACCTGCTGGGAAATGACCCGACGCCCGAGGCGCTGCATGGGGCCCTCGATGAGGCGGTGGCTGAGCCAGCTGGCCGGCATGAGCAGGCTCAGGAAGATCACGCTGATCCCGATCTGCAGAGGCAGCGGCGACCAGCGCATCTCACCGGCCAGCTCCATGACGATCAGCAGCAACGGCAGGTGGACCAGGTAGAGGGAGTAACTGATCGTGCCGAGCCAGGTGAGCACGGCAGGAAGGGGGCGGGCACGTAAGGCCATGCCACCGGCGAAGGTGAGGGCGGCGAGGAGGACGGTCAGCCCCCACACGTCGGGCTGCACCCACCACCAACCGGCGTTGAGCGCCCAGAGCGGCGTCGCGGCCACGACCATCGCGGTGACCACCACGGGCCACAGCGGCGCCTGCCCGCGTTCCCAGCGACGGATCGCCGTACCGGCGAACATCACCGCCAGGATCGCCGCCCCGAACCAGGGAACGCGGCTGCTCAGCAGCACCAAGGCCAGCGCCATCAAGCCCAGCGCGCAGGCCGCGACCGTACGCCCGCGGCCGGAGACCACGCAGCCGAGCCCCACCACGAAGAGGCCGGACGACACCCAGGCCAGCCAGCCGCCCGACAGCGGCGGCCCGGTCAGGACCAGCCCAGCGGCGGCGGCGACCAGCGCCAATACGGCCGGCAGCAGGTTCCGTCCGTCGCGTACGCCGGTCACGAACAGGGCCGCGGCCAGCAGATAGAACACCATCTCGTACGACAGCGTCCACATCGTGTTCAGCACACCTGCCGTACCCACCGTGTCCAGCAGCATCGTCAGGTGCGCGGCCACCGAGGACAGCTCCCTGGGCACCTCCGGCCGTACCGGGATCCACCAGGCCAGAGCGAGGACCAGGGCGATGACCGCCAGGTAGAGCGGATAGAGGCGGAAGAACCGGCCGATCCAGAAGGCCCGCACGTCGCCGTGCCGTTCCAGCGAGGACGGGATGATGTAGCCGCTGACCAGGAAGAACACCAGCACGCCGTAGACGCCGAGGTTGAAGGAGACCGGCCGCAGCCACGGCATCGCCCAGGTCGTCAGATGCTCCCCCACCACCGCCAGCGCGCCGATGCCGCGCAACGCGTCCAGCCAGGCGAACCGGGACGGAACCTGTCGCACGTCAGCACGAGCGGCTTGAGGGAGAGCGGGGAGCATACCGCCCAACGTATCGGAATCGTGATCCTTCGGACGCCAGGTCCGGCCCGACTCAGCGGGGTTGCCATGGGAGGACGATCTTGCGTATCGAATTCGCCAAGGCGGGGGAAACACTGTCCCTCCACATGCCTTTACATCCCTTTCTGTCGTGTTTGTCGGGTTGGTGAGGGAAGCAACTGGGGTGCGGCCTCGAACAAGGGAGCCAGGCCCCACGACGAAGTCAGAGCTCAAGGGGGATTTCGATGACCTATCACCAAGCACGCCATGTGACCGGCTGGGTCGGCTGGATCTGGTTCGGCGGGATGATGATGGTCCTGGCCGGGCTGTTCAACATCATCACCGGTCTCGCCGCCGTCTTCGCCAATCGGGTCTACGTGCAGACGCCCGCCCGGCTCCTGCTTTTCGACGTCACCGGCTGGGGCTGGCTCCATCTCCTCTTCGGCGTGCTCGTGCTGGCCACAGGCATCGCCGTCACCCTGGGCCAGGATTGGGCCAGGCTGGTCGGCATCGTTCTGGTGATGCTGAACGCCATCACGCAACTGACCTGGATCGCCGTGAACCCCTGGTGGTCACTCGCCGTCATCGCGGTCGACGTGCTCGTGCTGTACGCGCTCATCGTCCACGGCCGCGAAGCCAAGCTCGATTAGCCACCCGCTGGGGGAGAGGGCCGAGGGTGAGGTGTCGGCCGTCGAGCTGGGATTCGATCGTGCCGGTCATGGCATTGGGCTGGATCAGTACGTTGTGCGCCTTGAGGTATCCGCTGTGCCGTCCGGACACCGCGAGATCGGCGCTGTAGCGGGAGGTCGTCCCGTAGAGGCCGGGAGCCATGCGACGGTCTCAGTACAGTGTGGGAGTGGCAGGTGAGCAGCTGAGTGCTCGGGTGGACAGCTGGATCTGGTCGGTGCGGCTGACCAGAACCCGATCGATCGCGTCCGACGCCTGCCGGGGCGGTCACGTCCGGGTCAACGGAGTACGGGTCAAACCCGCGCACGCCGTCCGAGTCGGCGACGAAGTCCGACTACGGCACGACGGACACGAACGCATCGTGGTCGTCTCCCGGATCATCACCAAACGCGTCGGCGCCCCCGTGGCCGCCGAATGCTACATCGACAAAAGCCCCCCGCCCCCTCCACGCGAAGAGATCGTCACAGTGGCCGTACGAGCTCGCGGCGCGGGCCGCCCCACCAAACGCGAACGCCGCAGCCTCGACAAGCTGCTCGGACGCCCGACGGCGGAGGGGCGGGGCACCGGGCCCCACTCGGAATGAACGGGCACACCGCATCGAACAGGTGAGCCCGGTAGCGAGCTCATCGAACGCCCTGCTGGCGAGAGGCAATCAGCGACCACCTATAGAACCGGATCCGCGCGGATACCCCCTGCCGCCGCTGAGCTCGGTCCACTCGTTACCTTCTGGCGCCCGCGGCCGTCATAGGAGCGACGGCCGTGTACGCCCACGGTCGTCGGACCAACAACGAGATTGGAGACCAGGGTGCTGACGAACATCATGTATGTGACGGTCAACGTCACCGACCAGGACCGCGCACTGAAGTTCTACACCGAAGGGCTCGGCCTGGAGAAGCGCATCGACTACCCGGGGCCGGAAGGACGCTTCCTCACCGTGGGCGTTGGCGACAGTCCCGTCGAGATCATCCTCTGGTCGCACGCGCCGACAGTGAAGCAGTCGGGTGCCGCCGCCGGTCCGCTCATTCTCGAGTCGGACGACCTGAGGAAGGATTTCGAGGTGTTTCGCCGGCGAGGCGTAACCTTCGATCGGCCCCAACCGGAGGACTACCCGTTCGGCGTTCGCATCGAGGCGGTGGATCCGGACGGCAACCAGATCTCACTCCGCCAGCGGCGCCGCCCAAACCGTGCCGACGGCTGACCGACCGTAGACCATGCGACGCTCCAGGCCCGTCATAACCCCTGATCCGAGGAAAACCACCCGATGACTGACACCAGCCGGACAGACCTGCTGGCCGAGGCGTTCGAGGCCCAGCGCGACCGGCTGAGCGCGGTCGCCTACCGGGTGCTCGGATCGCACGCCGACGCCGAGGACGTGGTGCAGGAGGCCTGGATGCGGCTCGCTCGCCAGGACGCGACGACCATCGAGAACCTGGCGGGCTGGCTGACCACGGTCGTCGGCCGGATCAGCCTGGACGTCCTGCGGTCCCGCCGCGAGGCGTCCTACGGAGACGGGTTGCCCGAGCTCGTGATCACGGTCGACGACAGCGCCGAACCCGAGGAGATCGTGTCGCTCGCCGACTCGGTCGGGCTCGCGCTGCTCGTCGTCCTGGACTCGCTCGGGCCCAGCGAGCGACTGGCGTTCGTGCTGCACGACCTGTTCGCGGTGCCGTTCGCCGAGATCGGTCAGATCCTCGGCAAGTCGGCCGACGCCACCAAGATGATCGCCAGCCGCGCCCGCAGGAAGGTACAGGCAACCGAAGGGCCGACGATCGCCAGACGAGAACAACGACAGGTCATCAACGCCTTCCGCGCGGCCGCGATGGGCGGCGATTTCGAGGCGCTGCTGCGCGTGCTGGACCCGGACGTGAAACTGACGGTCGACACTCCGAACGGGGTGGTCGTCACCCTCGGCGCCACCGCGGTCGCCACCGGCGCGAAGATGGTCTCCGGCTCTGTCGCACGACATCAGGCGGTGCTGGTCAACGGCCTTCCCGGGTACGTCTCGTGGCGCGAGGACGGAACCCCGCTCTCCATCATCTCGTTCACGGTCGCCGACGATCGGATTGCCGCCATCGCGATCGTGGCCGATCCCGCCAAGCTCGCATCGATGCACTTCGCCGCCGGCAGCGAAACTCACGCGTAGAACCAGCGGCCTCAAACGCGGCTCCCCGCTCGGTATTCAGAAGGCGACTGACCGGTGCCGGCTTTGAAGACTCGGCTGAGATAGAACGCACTGCGATACCCGCACTGTTCGGCGATGGTCTGCAGGGTGAAGTCGGTCCCGCTCAGTAGCTCCCGCGCTTTCCGCAACCTTACGCCGCGCAGGTATTGGATCGGGGTGACGCCTCGAACGTCACGGAAGCGGCGCGAGAGCGACGAAGGGCTGGCGCCCAGCGTTCTCGCGAGGTCGCCAAGCGAAAGATCTGGCGACGCGAAATTATCCAGAATGAAGACGATCGCCTTACGCACCAGGGCATCCTCACGCGTCCGATCCCCATGTACGGCTATGAGTACATCGTTGACCACATGGGCTGTGACCAGGTCGGCATCCAACCGCGTGGATTCGAGAAGTGAGAGGTTGGCGTGCAGCCGGTCGACGTCGCGCAGTCGGCTACAGCCGATCGGCGGCTCCAGGACGGTCAGGAATCGCGCGAAGAAGAACGACGTCGGCTCGTGCATCTGCCGCCGTAGTGTGCTGCCGGGTGGGCTGATGACCACATCGCCGAAGCGCGCTTCGCCGCGAAGCCCCCTCTCACCCACAGGTCTACGTCCGTTTCCAGACGCCACTACGTCATCGACTTCGTAGGAGAACGCTCCGCTCCTCGGAAGCAGCATGCACCACCCCTCGTAAATATCGGAGCTGCGGCTGAATTCAGGGCGCCGGGGCGCCAGGACATAGCCATCAAGGCTCACGGGCATCCTGTGGTCTCCCGTCAAAAATGTGCATGGCCTCGACCAGAACGGCTATTCCGCGGGCTGTCACAGCCCGAGAAGATATGCAGACTCCGCAGCCTTCCATGGCGTGCACCCAACGCTCCAACAGGACGGAATCGATAACAGATGAGGGCCGATATTTGTGTGTACGGAGGCACGCCCGCGGGCTGTGTCGCCGCTATCACGGCACATCAGGAGGGCGCGTCCGTAATACTCGTCGAGCCAGGTCGTTGGCTGGGTGGAATGCTGGGTTCGGGAATCAAACCCTTGCAGGACTGCCCAGTTCCCGAGGCCGTGGGCGGTCTGACGAGTGATGTGATCTTCCGCTTCGGAAACCATCCCCCGGACATCGTGCGCAAATTCCATGAGTGGGTCGCCGAGGCCGGCATCACCGTGATTTTCGAGCACCGCATCGTCGCGGTGACGCGAAATGGCGACCATATCGACACGATCCATGTTGCGCCTGCACCGCCGGACGCCTGGGGAGTTCCCGCGCCGGCAGCCGAATCGGGAGAGCCTTGCGACATATCGGCATCGGTTTTCGTGGATGCTTCTTATGAAGGCGACCTCATGGCTCTCGCGGGGGTTCCTTATCGGACCGGACGCGAATCGCGCCAGGCGTTCGGCGAGACACCGGCCGGTGTTGGGCAGATCACGAACTGGACGCCGATCGACCCCTATGTCGTGCCTGGCGACAGCACCAGCAAGCTCCTCCCGCTCATCGACGATGATCACGGATTGCCGATCGGCTCGGCGGACGGCTACACACAGGCATACAACTTCCGCTTCTATCTGACGACGGACATACGGAACAAGGCCGAGATCACCGCGCCGGACGACTACTCGCCGGACACGTTTGAATTGGTCCGTAGATACGTCGAGCACATCAAGTCCGTAAGTAGGAGCTCCGGCGACCAGCTGGACAGGCTCCGCGATATATTTCCCGGATGGCTCAACTCAGGTGAATACAACTACCAGCGAGCCTCTCTCGTCACGAATGCGCCTGTCGGCGTGAGCCACGACTACCAGGACGGCGACTGGAACGTCCGATCGCGGATCTGGCGCTATCACATCGACTACCTTCGCGGCCTGCACCACTTCCTCTCGACCCACCCGGAGGTGCCCGGCGAGTTCCGGCAAGAGACGGCCGCGTACGGCTTGGACGCCAGTGTCTTTCCCGAGACCGGCGGGTGGCCGCACCAGCTCTATGTACGGGTATCTCGGCGGCTCAAGGGCGAGTACACCCTCACGCACGCGGATGTGCTGAATCAGACGGAGCCTTCCGACGCCATCGGCCTCGCCCTCTTCGGCGTGGATGTGTACCCCGCTCGGCGCATCGCTCATCGCGATCCCGAAACCGCGCGACTCGGGGTGGCGACCGAGGGGGACATGTTCATCGGCGGACACATGGGGACGGGCCAGCCGTATCCCGTCCCCTATCGCGCCATCACCCCGCGCAAGAGCGACTGCGAGAACCTGCTCGTGCCCGTGTGCCTGTCGGCGACGCACATCGCGTACGCGGCCACCCGCATGGAACCTGTCTTCTGCGTACTCGCTGAGTCGGCCGCCGTCGCGGCGACGTTGTCGCTCCGGGATCATGTCGCCGTTCAGGACATCGATATCGAGCAGTTGCGGAAACGCATCGCCGAGCGAGGCCAGATCATCACCTGGAGCCAGCCGAGCAAGGGGGCGCCGAGCGATGGAGCGCCGAAGCCGGGGTTCAGCTCGTAGATCGACCGGTGCGGATGTCGTCGGGCCATTCGAGAGTGACACCGAGGTCGTCACGAAGACGCCGCTGCAGGCGGCGGAGACTCGCGGGGTCGGCCCGGAGCCGCGCCGGTGTCTGCGCCGTCTCGGCGACTTGGGCCGCCAGCGCGCCGACCGCCTCGCCGATCGACCATTCGACCGGATGCAAGCGGTACGCGCCGTTGGCGATGTGGGTGGTGCCGATGTTCTTGTTCGCGGCGACGAGGTTGTCGACGTCGACCGGGATGAGGGCGCCGAGCGGAATCTGGAAGGGGAAGCAGTCGATGTCGACATAGCCTCTGCCGGCCGTACTGGGGTGCAGATCGATGCGGTAGTGGCCGATGCCGACGCTGTCCTCGAGAAGGGCGCTCCCCGCGCCTGGCCCCCGCATTTCCACCCCGATGTGTGCCTCGGTCACCCGGAACACCGAGCGGATCCGGCGTGATTCGCGAATGTAGGCTTCCTTCGCCAAGCCATCCGAAGTGCCCATGACATCGCCCCTGGGGCGCAGCTCGGGATAGCCGTTACCGCCGTCATGGCGAGGGGCCTCGGTCTGCATCCAGTAGACGAAGGCGCGCGTGAGGGATCGCGCCTCCGCCAGCGCCTGCTCGCGCTCCTGCGGGCTCACCCCGAGCAGTGGGCGCTCCCAATAGTCGATCTGGGGCCAGTTCGCCAGCGTGATCTCGCCACCGGGAAAGCTCGGGTCGAGGTTCTGCCGCGACAGGATTCGACGGTAGTGCCACAGGTCGTCGGCGCTGGTGTGAACCGCGTCTTCAGGCGAGTGGACGAACAACGGCCGCCACCGCACCTCCCCCGTGTCGGGCACGATGTCCTTCCAGGACAGCTGCGGGCCGGGCCACCGTGGGTCGACAGTGTCGCGCCAGTATTCATAGTCGGCGGGACGGTCGATCGTGTGGTCTTCGCCTTCGCGATATTCGAGCGCCACGCACCAGGTGATCGCCTGCTGGTCTCGTGGATCCGGCTCCAGCGGCGCATGCAGCTCGCCGGTCTCGTCGCGCGATTCCGCCCCGATCGTGTACAGCATGCCGGCCTGCTCAAGGAGATCGCCCTCTTCGGTCGCGTCGGCCACGAGGCGGGCGGTCACCTCCACGGTGCCGCCATCCCGGCCGCGCAGCCGTACGCCGGTGATCTGCCGGTCACGGCGGTCCACGTGCACCACTTCGTGTTCACGGAGCACGGTGATCGCTCCCGAGGCGAGGTGCGGAGACAACAGCTCCTCGATCGCCAGGGCGCCCACCCTCGGTTCGTGACACAGCGCCGAGACGTTGCCTCGGCCCGGGTTCAGCCGCGGGTCCACGGCCGCGTCCGGCGTAAGCGGATATAGGCGGTGATAGTGAGCGCGGATGTTCTCGCGGAGCTCCCTGTACGAGGCTGATCCGAGATCGGTCTCGATCCAGCGGTGCTCATCCGGCGGAACCGCCTGCGTGGTCAGCTGGCCACCGAGCCAGTCCGACCGCTCGGCGAGCACCACACGGATGCCGAGGCGCGCCGCGGTCAAGGCGGCGGCGACTCCCCCGAGCCCTCCTCCGACGACCAGAAGGTCCGTATGCAGCACCGTCATGACACACTCCTTTCGAGCTCGATCGCAGGTCCGACGGTCGCTCCCATGTGTGCGAACCACTCTTCGGCGAAGTCGATGTCAGGCGCCCGTCCGGTCGGCAGGACGATCGCCGGCTCCCCCGCTTGTCCACTCGGCGGGACCATCGCCGTCTCCGCTGCCGTCCGTACACGCGGCCGATCACGCAGCTCCGCGACCACCTCGGCCACCCGCGCCCCGACCGGTTTCGTCCGCCCTTCGGCATCGATGAGGCCCAGGCCGTACTCCAGCTCATCGAACCCCGTGAAGCGGCGGCTGATGTCGTGGGACGCCCACCAGGTCACGGCGCCAAGTCCGGGGATCGCAGCGGCTCGCCGCAACATCCGCTCGGCGAAGTCTTCCACCGCCACGTCCGCAAGCCAGAGCGGCGAGACCCCGACCTCCTGGATCCACAACGGCTTGCCCGCGGCGCCGGCAGTCGCGCGAGCGACCTGCGAGAGATAGTCGGGAATGGCCCAGGCGCGCTCCTCGCCGACCCGGGCGAGGGCCCCGGTGAAGTACGGCCACGCGTGCACCGGAATGAGATCGCACGCGCCGGCCAGGAACGCCCGGCCGATCGGAACGTCGTCGCTCATCCACGGCACATGGTCGACTCCTACGGTGACCGGCACGGCGGCCGCACGCGCGGCGCCAAGCATCCGCGCGGCCCATGCCTCGCCTTCTCCCGCTTTGAGGTGCCTCATGAGTACGTTGGGTTCGTTCGCGACGTCGACGCACCACAGCGCCGGGTGACCTTCGACCGCACGCGCGACCGCGCCGACGAGTAGTTCCGCGGCGTCGACGGCTTCGGGGTCGGTGAACGGATCGACGTCCGCCAACCAGCAGGGCCGGAAGTCGAAGCCGCTCAGCCAGCCGTCCAGCACGGTCACGCAGACGTCCAGTCCGTTCTCCGCCGCACGGTCGAGCAGGTGGACGAGACGGCGGAGCGCGCGCGGTGACACCCACGACGGGTTGGGCTGGAAGAGCGGCCACAGGCACTGCACCCGGACATGGTCGAACCCCAGGGCGGCGATCTGGTGGAGATCTTCGGCGAAGGTGTCGTCGTCTTCCGCCCAGGCGTACCACCAGTTCTCTCGCGGCAGATAGTTGACCCCGAAGCGCGCGCCAAGCTGGTCGAAGTGGGGCATTGGTGTCCTTTCTCCGAGGCAGGTCAGCCCTTGAGGGCGCCGGCGTTCCCAGCCGCCTGGAGGAACTGGCGCTGGAGGATGAGGAAGAGACCGACGGGGATGATGACCGAGATGAAGAGCGCGGCCATGAACTGGGAGAAGTCGATCGTGCTCTGCAGCCTCGGCAGCGCGACCGATATCGGCTGGTCCTGCGGGTTCGGCAGGACGAGCAGCGGCCAAAGGAACTCTTTGTAAGAGGCGACGAGCGTGAGGAGGCTGACGACACCGAGGATGGGGCGTGACATCGGCAGGACGATGGAGAAGAACATCCTGAACGGTCCCGCTCCATCGATGCGCGCCGCGTTGAAGAGTTCGCCGGGGATGTTGGCGAAGAAGCGCTGCATGAGCAGCACGTTGACGGCGTTGGCCGAGGATGGCAGCCATACCGCCCACATCGAGCCCAGCAGGCTGCCGTGAACGAGCGGAATGTCGATGACGGTCAGGTAGAGCGCCACCAGGGAGATCACGCCGGGAATGAACAAGGTGGCGAGGATCGCCGCGAACACGGGCTTGGCATACCTCGGTTTGAGAACGGCCAGACCGTATCCGCCGGTCGTGGCGACCAGCAGCCCCAGGAACAGCGACCCGGCCATGAGCGCGAGCGTGTTCCAGAAGTATCGGCCGAAGTCGACGCGCGTCCACACCTGAACGAAGGAGTCCCAGTGAATGCCGCTGGGCCAAAGGGAGAACGGCGCCGACAGCGTCTCGGTGGTGGTCGACGTCGCGGCTTTGAAGAGCCAGAAGAGCGGGCCGGCGCACAGGATCACCAGGCCGGTGACGACGAGCGTTCCGATCACCCCGATCGCGACGCGGACGGTCGGCCGGCGACGATCGATGAAGGAGAGGATCCCGCGCTCGTATGGTTCGGGTCCGGTGGTCATGAGGTGCTCCAGCGTCTGGTCGCCCTGAGATATACGGCGGACAGGGCCGAGAGAACGAGCGCGAGCAAGATGCTCAAGGCCGTGGCTCGGCCGTAGTCGCCCGAGATGAACGCGTACCGATAGATGAGCATCAAGACCGTGACGGTGCGGTTCTCCGGGCCGCCGTTCGTCATGATGTACGGCTCGGTGAAGACCTGGAAGGTGCCGATGACCTGGAGCAGGAACATCACCAGAAGGACCGCGCGCATCTGGGGAAGGGTGATGTGAAAGAACCGGCGAAGCACCCCTGCTCCGTCGGCCTCGGCCGCGTCGTACAACTCGGTCTGGATGCTCATCAGCGTCGCGAGATAGATGATCGTCGCGGTGCCGAACGACGCCCACGTCGCCTGCAGCACGATCGACGGCATGGCCAGATCGCCATTGTTCAGCCAGGCGACAGGACCGACGTTGAACCAGCCCAGAATGGAGTTGAACACGCCCTGCGGGCTGGGGTCGAAGAACGCCTTCCACAGCAGCACGGCGACGACCGGCGGGAAGATGACCGGTAAGTAGACGAGAACGGAAGCGATCTTCCTCGCGCGCCGCAACTCGGCGATGAACACCGCCACCAGCACGGGAACCGGGAACCCGATCACGAAGGCCAGGACCGTGAACCACAGCGTGTTGGAGACCGCGGTCAGCAGGAGAGGGTCCCGCAGGACGCGGGCGAAGTTGTCGAGGCCGACCCACTCGGAGGTGAGGAAGTTCGTCCGCTGCAGGCTGAGCAGCAGGGAGCGGAGGATCGGCCACCACGAGAACAACCCGAATGACACCAGCAGCGGAATGAAGAAGATCAACGTCGAGAGCCCGCCCCGGCGGACCCAGCGCGCGACCCGGCCCGAACGCCCTGGCTCAGGGGTGGTGATTGCATCCGTCATCGTGCCGGAAGCCCCTTTCTGCACTGTCGACCCCGGCGCGCCGGGGCGAACCACCGGCGCGACGGGAAGCGACGGTTCAGCCCGCGTCAATTGCGGCCTGGACCTTCTTCTGGGCGTCATCGAGCAGGGCGGTGATGTCGGCGTCTCGTCGCGTCAACACCGCCTGCGTGACGGTGTCGAGGATTCCGTACGTCTCCTGCGCCTTCGCCGCCGGTTCGGGCACGAGCGGCAGGTTCTTGGCCGAGTCGAAGTAGGCCGCGAAGTGCTCGCGCGGGACGTTGATGTAATCCTTCACCCAGGTCAGATACCGGTCGGTGGTGGCCTGGTCGAAGAGCGGGAGCACCGGTGCGCCCACCGGTAGCTTGTCGGCGGCGGCGGCCTTGGCGCCCGTCACGGCTGCCTGTTGGTTGTTGTACTTGTTGAACTCGGCGAAGTCGATCCACTTGAGCGCGGCCTTGATCTCCTCCGCCGAGGCCCGCGGGTTGATGATGGCCACGGATCCGCCGCCCAGGGTGCCGAGGGCGCCGGGCGCCTGCGGCAACGGGGCGAGGCCGAAGTCGTCCGGTTTCATCCCGAGGGACTGGACAACGGGGGTGTAGGTGTCCGCGCCTTGCACGATCATGCCGACCTTGCCGCTGGCCAGGGCGTTGGTGATGTCCTTGTACCCGACCAGGAAGTTGGACCCGAAGGTGTCGTCGTCCCAGCGCAGTGCGCGGTAGAACTCGAGCGCGCCGCGGGTGGCGTTGTTGTTGATGGTGGCCTGCTTGCCGTCATCCGACTGGATCTTGCTCCCGTAGGCGTAGCTCATGGTCGTGAGCACCCAGCCGCCGGTGTTGTCCTTGGTCATGGCCCCGAACCCCTGCACACCGGTCTTGGCGTGGATGGTCTTCGCGGCGGCCCGTACCTCGTCCCAGGTCTTCGGCGGCGCGTCGGGGTTGAGGCCGGCCTTGGTAAACAGGGCGCGGTTGTACAGCAGTCCCATGCTGTACGCCTGGACGGGAACCCCGAAGACATGGCTTTCCGGACCGGTGGCGACCTTCAGGATCGATGGGTTGATCCGCTTCACAGCGGAGTCGGCGCCGACATAGCTGGTGATGTCCGCGGCCTGTTGCCGGGCGATGATCCCCTGCATCTCGGTGAACGGCACGTAGAACACCGTGGGGAGCTTCCCGCCGGCGACCAGCGCCTGGAAGGTGTTCACGTCGAACGTGGACTCGTCCCCGGTGACCTTGATGCCGGCGTTGGCCGTGGTGAAGTCGGAGATCTTACGCTTGAACGCCTTGAGCTGATCGGGGTTCTCCTGGGTGGGCTGACCGGCGACGGTGATGGACACGGGGCCGGGCTTCGACGGGCTCTCGGCGGCACAGCCCGACGTGAGAGCGAGCGCCGCGGCACCGGCACTGAGGGCGGCAGCGAACTTCCGGACATGGGTGGGGGGCATGGGTCTCCTCAGTACTTGGTGCTGGTGTTCTCATGAGGGCTGCGATCAGGGGGCGATGAGTCCTCCGTCCAGCCCTCGGACGCGGGCAGCCCAGGCGTCGTGCCCCGATAGGCCGGCGGGGTAGCGGGCGGCGGCGGACTCGTCGAGATCGATCCCCCAGCCTGGACTTTCGTTCGGGCGAAGCCAGCCGTTCTCGATGCGCAAGGTTCCCGGGAACACTTCGTGCACGGCTTCGCGGTACAGGTGTCCTTCCTGGATGCCGAACGCCGGGCTCGTCACGTCGAGCGCGACGTTGGCGGCGGCGCCGATCGGCGAGGTGTCGCCGGGACCGTGCCAGGCCGTACGGACGCCGACGAGCTCGGCCGCCGCGGCGATCTTGCGCGCGGCCGTCAGCCCGCCGATGTCGGAGACATGTGAGCGGATGAAGTCCACGCCGCCCCCCAGGACCAGGCGCGCGGCGTCCGTCACCGACGTCGTCAGCTCACCGACCGCGATCGGTACGGGCGAGGCGGCGCGCACTTCCGGCAGCCGATCCCAGTGCTCGGGGGCGACGACGTCCTCGAGGAAGAAGAGCCGATAAGGCTCCAGGGCACGGGCGAGAACGACCGCCTGCTTCGGGGTCAGACGCGAGTGAACGTCGTGGAGCAGCTCGATCTCGCCGCCGAAGCGCTCACGGGCGGCGGCGAACAGCTCCGGCGTACGCCGCAGATACTCGGACATGCGCCAGCCACCCGGGTACGGCGCGGACGCGTCGGAGATCTCAGCCGTCGGCGGAGCGCCGTAGGTGCCGCGGCCCGACTGGCCGACCTGGAGCCGGATGTGCCGCAGCCCGGCCTCGCGAAGACCTTCGGCCTGGTCAAGGGTCTCCTCGATCGAGGACCCGCCCGCGTGCAGGTACGTGTCGGCGGCGGCGCGTACCTTCCCGCCCAGCAGCTCGTGCACGGGCCGTCCGGCTCGCTTCCCTGCGATGTCCCATAATGCCTGGTCGAGCCCGGAGATCGCGTTGTTGCCCACCGGTCCTTCCCGCCAGTAGCCGGAGAAGCGGGCCAGACGCACCAGGTCTTCGATGTCACCGGGATATCGCCCGATGACGAGCCGGGCGAGATGCTCCTCGATGTACGAGGCGACCGCGCGCCACCGCTGTGCGTACGTGGCGCAGCCGAGCCCGTAAAGACCGTCGTCGCTGGTGGTCACCTTCACGACGAGCAGCGGGATGCCTTCGGGGGCGGTGGCGATAACCCGAACGCCCGTGATGCGCACATCGTCCGGCGCCTCCCACGGCTGCTCGAACGCGCTGGTGTTGTCACTCATGCGGGCGTCTCCAGGAAGATCGGGTCGCTGAGGCGGTGCCGGGGGATCCAGCCGAGGACGCGGCGGGCGGCGGCGGTGTCGATCGGGGCGGTGCGGCCGGGGAAGTTCCGGCGCCGCTCGCTCTTCGGTGCGAAACGGTCGAGCAGGAGATCGGTCGGCTCCTCCACGAGGGTGTCCTCCGCGGCCAGCAACAAGGTGTGCATCCCGGAGACCGGCCGGGTCAGCCCGCGTAACACCGCGTCCACCGCGTCCGCCATCGCCAGATACGCCCATCCTTCCCTGGCGAGACGTGCCTGCTCATCCGGGTTCTGGCTGAGCCGCGCGGCCGCCGCGCGCAACTCAGGAAGGTCGCGTACGAGAGGGAAGCGCAGGGCGATCACCGTGATGTCCCAGCGGCTGTACGCCCAGGCTCCGGTCTGCTCATCGACCCACTTGGACAGGGAGTAGGCATCGTCGTGCGCGACCGGTGACAATTCGTCGAGCGGGTAGTAGGCGGGAGTGAGATCGTGCCGGTTGAGTGGCACCCCGAACGCGTTGATCGAGCTCGCGATGACCGCGCGGCGAACGCCGAGCTCGCCGGCGGCGTCCAGCACGGTGAAGGTGGCCGAGGTGTTGCCCACGAAGACCTCGCGCGCCGTTCCCAGGCCAGGATGCGGTATCGCGGCGAGGTGCACGACGGCGTCCGCGTCCTTGAGCGCCTGTCGGACAAGGGTCGCGTCAGCGGCGTCACCGGTGAACACCCGGTCGGCCGGCGACGGCGCCGACCATGCGGCCGAGAGTGCCGTCACAGGGATGCCCGCGCTCAGCAGCGCCTCCACGACCGGCCGGCCGATGGTGCCATCGGCACCGGTGACCAGCACGCGCGTGGGCTTCATGGGCGAGGCGGAATCAGTCAAGTGCTGTCCTAAAGATCCAAGCATCATTATTTGCGAAACCGCTTTCGTAGAACACCACAAGATCGCAGAACGTGTCAATCGCCGTATTAATCCGCATTGGCGGATGGTCGGTAAGGCGTGCGGAATGCCCGGGGTCGCCCTTCTGAGGCGTACGGAATGCCGGGGTTCGCCCTTCTGAGGCGAACCCCGGGACGTCCCGTCCAGCCGGTCAGGGCTTGGCCGCGATGACCGCCAGCAGGCGCAATGACCGGAACTTCGCGGGGTCTTTCGACTCCGCCACGCCCTTGCCCCACGTGCTCCATCCGCGCCGGCCGGTGCCGTCGTTCTCGTTGACGGCAACGGTCGCCGAAAGGATCCTGTTGGCGGGCTTCACCCCGATCGCACTGAACGGGACGGACAACTCGTACGTGGTCGTCTTCGCGGTTTCGTCACGTTTGACCGCCGACGCGAGCCCCTCGGTGGTGGCGTTCGTCGGCAACCAGCGCGCGAGATCCACTGGACCGGCGCTGGTGAGAGCCGTACCGATCTCATTGACCGGCATGGCGCCTTCGCCGGGCCACCCTGGCGTCACACCGAGCTGGACACTGTCGCCCTGCCAGATGTTCAGGGCCCGCGCGGGCTGGGCATGCGCATTGTCGGTGATCACGGCGGTCACGTACAGGCGTTTGGCGTCGTGGGTGAGCCAGAGACGGCCACTGTGATCGTCATTTCCCGCCCAGCCGGTGATGACCTGCTCGGCGGCGCCGAGCGTCTGCGCGGGAAGGACGGACACGGCCTTGTCGACCTTGCCGTCCACCTTCACCGGGCGGAACGGCACATCGACCGGATCCGCGTCGACGAGGGTCCCGTGCGCGGTGGCGGTCGCGTCGCCGACGGCCGTGGCGGACCAGGCACCGAGCTCGGTCAGCGGTACGTCAACGGAGACGCTGCCGTCCCCGGCGACAGTCGTGCCGGGTAGGGACCGGCCGCTCGACGAGCCCACGGTCCAATCGATCCCATCCAGCTTGACGGGCTCGGCGCCGTGGTTCACGAGGGTGAGTCGCAGCAGGTCGGCACCGGTGGCGCTGAGCGCGTGCGTACCGGTGAGCCCGAGCCGAGCCACCACCTCGGCGCTCGCCGTAAGCAGCCCGATCGTGCGATCACCCTCGCGGACCTCGGCGGTCCAGGTACGGCTACCCACGCCCGCCGCCGGCAGCGTGACGGCCACAGACCGGCTCTCCCCCGCCGCCACCTGCGCCGGTGCCGTTCCGGTGCCGGTCCGCAGGGACACGTCCAGCGCCCGGTCCCCGGCGGTGACCGTCCACTTCGCCGCGGGCGCGAGACCCTCGATGGCCTTGTCGACCGTGAGGGCGTACGGCGACTGCGTCCGCACCTCCCCCAGCTCTCCGGTGAGATAGACCGGATCCTTGCCGACGGCGACGTGGACGCGGCCGTCGGCGTCCGGCCGCAGCGTCGCCTGGGCGCCGTAGAGGTCGGTCACCGTGACCTCGCCCGCCGCCTTGACGCTCCAGGTCTCCGGCTTCAGTGCCCAAAGAGCCTGCATGCGGGTCGCGGCGGGCTCGCCGGCGCGGGCGCCGAACTCCACGCCGTACTGGCCGCTGCCGAGGGCCAGCGCCTGCCGGACCTCGCGGTCGTCGGTCTGTCGGGTCAGGATGCCCTGCGCGACGAAGGCCGGTTTCGGGGTGTACGCCCCACGAGGGTCGTTCTCATTCCGGATCATTCCGAAGCGATGCTCGGGATTCTTCGGGTCGGTGCCGTCGTCCTTGAAGTCGTAGACGGTGTAGCGGCCGATCCCCTTGCCGAGAGCCAGCAATTGCGCACGCGAGAGATCACGTGCCTGCGACTTCTCATCGGCGCCGAGCGGCGTGTCGGAGGTGTGCCAGCCGTGCTCGCTGAGCCAGATCGGCATGTCGCGGTGCCCGGCGGCGTCGAGTTTCGCGCGGATCACAGCGACGTGGTTCATGAACGCCTCCGGCTCCGCGCCGAAGTCGTAGGGGTGCGTGGTGAACGCATCGAGGTTGTCCAGGCCGCCGGCGGCGATGAAGTCGTCCACCCAGCTCGACCAGTTGTCCATCGGAGCCAGCGCCGGGCCGACCAGCCGCACGCCGGGATGAGCCGCGCGGACCCGCTTGGCGGTCGTCGCCAGGAGCGCCGCGTAGTTCGCCGCGGTCGCACCGGCGGGCCCGGTCCGGTCGCGCAGGTTCCACTCGTTCCACACCTCGTAGAAGGTGTCGTCCGTGCCGAACGTGGCGACCGAGACGTCGGCGTAGTTCGCGAACGCGTCCCGCCCGACCTGCGTGGCCGGCGCCTCGCCTTCGTGGTAGAGGCTGTTGCCGTACGCGAGGATGTCGAAGAACTTGAGGCCGTTCTTCGACAGCGCGGCGGTGTAGGCGTCCACCCTCGCCGGGAAGTCGATCGTGCCCTTGACCTTCTCCGCCTGGGCCCAATAGGCCTCATCCCTGGCGAAGCCGACTCCCGCGTTGGCGATGAGCGGGATCGTGTCAGGAGACCAGGCTTGCCCGTAATGCGTCGCGACGCCGATGCGTTCCTCGCGCGCGTCTGACGCGGGGAGCACTGACACGTCAGTGCCGCCCGCGACGCGGCGGCCGTCGGGCTGGACGGCCACGAGATCGACCGCGTACCAGCCGGTGGGCAGTTTCCCCAGCGTCAGCGTGCCGCCCAACTCCGAGGTCTCCCGCGCGCCGGAGGCCACCACGGCGTTGTCGACGTCGCGTACGGTCCACTCCACGGACTTCGCCGCGGTCCGGATGCCGAACGACACCTCGTCCCCGGTGCTGAACGCGTTACCGGTGACCTTCGGCACGATCGCGAGGTCGGGCGCCGGCCCTTGCACGGTCACGTCGTCGACGTCGATCGTCGCGGCCGGGCCGTTGACCACGCGGAACGCGTCGACCAGGAGCGACAGCTGCTTGAGCGGGCCATGCCAGACGCCGTCGTTCGCACCGCCCCAGTGGATGTACTCCGCCGCGCCGGCCGGGGCGAAGTCGCTCACGGTGACTGTCTGCCACTGCGATCCGGGAGTGAGCGGGCGGGTCTGCTGGTGTGCCTGGCCGGTGCTGTCGACCAGCCGGACGACGATGCCCTTCAGCTGGGTGCTGCGGAGGGCGAAGGTCAGTGAGCGGGCGTCGATCGAAGGGACACCGCGTGCCAGCTCCGCGGTCCCGCTGGGCGCGTTCACGCTGAGACGGGCGGCGCCGCTGCCGCTCGCGGGCGTGTCGGAGGTCACGGTCAGCGACACGCTCGTGCTGCCGCTGGCCGCCGTGAACCATGGGGTGACGCCGTTCTCGAAGTCTCCGAGTACGGCATCACCTGGTGCGGCCTGGGCTGATGCGGTTGGTGCGACGAGTGCTGTCACGGCTACAGCGATCGCGACCAGCCCGGAAGCGAGCCGTCTAGGTAATGGATTCTTCCCTGTCAATCGGCGTGCGGGGGTGGGGCCAACCGACATGCGCGCTCTCCTCGCTGGTCCATGACATCACCGGTGCGAAACCGATTTCGCATTGGCCGCAGTGTGAGCGGCAGCCTCCGTCGCTGTCAAGGAGGACCTGCCGAACGAGGCGCCGTCTCCAGGTCCGGCCTTCGGTACACTCAGGCGGTGCCGTCCAACCGCAAGGGCAGTGTTCGGCTGAGTGATGTGGCTGCGATCGCAGGAGTATCCCTCTCGACTGCCTCGAAAGTGCTCAACGGAACGGACCGGATTTCCGAAGCGACGCGTGCGCGGGTGCTCGCCGTCGCCGAGCGCCTCGACTTCAGGCCGAATCAGCTCGCGCGTTCCTTCGCGCTGGGCCGAAGCCGCACGATCGGCGTGCTCACCCACCGCGCGGCGAGTACGTTTTCCGGCCCTGTGGTCATCGGCGCCGTCGTGCAACTCGGCAAGCTCCAGCAAGCCGCCCTCGTTTTCGACGAAGACGTTCTCGTCCATCGCGAGATAACCGAGAGCATTCGCCAGTTCCAGGCCCGCCAAATCGATGGACTTCTCGTCATAGGCGACGGACACGAGCGCCAGTCACCCTCGATCACCCACCATTTCACCGTGCCGGTGACGTACGCTTTCGCGGCCTCCGACGACCCCACGGACGTCGTCTACCTGCCCGACAACGAGGGCGCGGGAGCTCTCGCCACCCGCCATCTGCTCGACCGCGGGCGCACGCGTATCGCCCACCTCACCGGCGATCCGTCGAGCATCGCCGTACGCCTGCGAGAGCGCGGCATGCTCACCACGCTGAAAGAGGCCGGGCTCAGCCTTGCCGCTCCGACACGTTATGGCTCCTGGTCCGAAGGGTCGGGAGTCAAGGCCATGCGGGAATTGCTGGATTCCGGGGCGAAGGTCGACGCGGTGTTCTGCGGCAATGACCACATCGCCCGCGGGGTGCTCAATGTCTGCGAGGCCGAGGGGCTACGCGTACCTCAAGATTTGGCGGTTGTCGGAGTCGACAACTGGGAGGGGATAATCGTCGATCAGGGGGTCCGGCGGCTGACGACCATCGACCTCGAACTCCGGGCCATGGGAGAGCTCGCCGCCGCGAACGTTCTCGCCGACGACCGCACCCCAGGGGAGCATTACGTCACCCCCACACTCGTACTCGGCCCGTCCTCTTAATCGGGCCGGTCGGCCCGGCGTGCTCGGCCAGATTCCAGCAGTTCTTGCGTTCGAGCTCGGAAAGTAGCCCGCGGACGTAGGCGGTGGCAGCGCGACGTGGCTCGTGAACGCCCAAGATCGCGAAGTGTCAGTGGAGTACTAGTCCGTATCTTCGTACCTGGCCTGGCGACGCAGGCGCTCCAGACGCTCCATGCTATTCGCAGGTGGTGGGATAAGATCCTCCCCCTTAGCCTGGCGTTCATGGCGAGCCTCTGCTGCGCGCTCATGTAGTGCCTGCTCACGTGTCCACTCATGCAACGCAGCCCCTTCCTGCCAGGCGCGTATTTCTCGCTCACGCACCCTGCCGCTGCGGGACCGCCGAAGCCTCGCCCGTCGCTTGCGCCTCCCCTCGACGACTACTGCCGCCACGCAATAGACCAATACTCCCGAAATCCAGACAAAGAGAAAGAGGAAAAACACAATATCTACCGCTCGCATGAGCACCACCCGCGACGATCAAAGATGAATGTCTTGATGTGCTTAAATGAAGTACATCCCAAGCGCTCTTTGTCGGCAACCAGAACTGACAAGTAATGTGAATCGGCATCCAGAAGCGTTCACGATCGTGGACTGCCCCGCCAGTGGCGCACCTAATCCGTGGCGCCGGGCGCGCAGCGCTGCTGCGGCGCTCGCCTCGGCATGAGTAGCCCGTACCTATTGCGGGTCGGCGAAGTCGGCCGGGGACCAGGTCAGCCGGCCGGAGCGGAAGTCATCGATCAGGGCGGTCAGCCAGCGATCCTCGGCGACGGCCACCGCGTGCAGATATTCGAGTTCGAGCAGGCCGGCCCGGTGCAGGCCCCCCTCGGCCTGACCGGTCAATGCGGTCTGCAGTTCCGCCACCGACGCCGCGACGGCCGTCCGCCGGCGCTCCAGTAGGTCGGGGATCTCCTCGGGCGAAAGCAGCAGCAGGTGGGACAGCGCCGCCGGAAACTGCGGGAACTCCCGTTTCGGAACCGTGAGCAGGTCCACCAGCCATTCACGGGCGGCCTCACGGCCCGCGTCGGTGACCTCATAGACGGTCCGCTCAGGATAGGCGTGGTCCCGCTCGGTATCCAGCACCGCCACCAGGCCGGCCTCCGCGAGCCGGTCGATCGTCCGGTAGAGGCTCGTCCGCTGCTCGACGTTGACGACCAGATCCTTCCCCCAGTCCTTGATCAGCCGCTGGATCCCGTACGGATGCAGGGGCTTGTAGTGCAGCAGCGCCAGGACGGTGAGGGCCAGCGGCGAACCCCGGAACGCAGTACTCATGTCACCGACACTACTCCGAAAACTACTAGTTGACTCGCTACTAGTTGCAGTGAAACTATCCAGCCATGGAACAGAACACCGCGACCGTGCAGACAGCACTCGTCATCGGCGGCGGGATCGCCGGGCCGGTCACCGCGATGGCCCTGCAGAAGGCGGGCATCGACGCCGCCGTCTACGAGGCGTACGAGAAGACCGCCGACGGGGTCGGCGGTGGCATGAGCCTGGCCCCCAACGGAGTCGACGCGCTGGACGCGATCGACTGCGCCGACCTGATCCGGCCGCTCGGCGCGCCGATGACCGGCATCGTGCTCCAGGACTGGAAGGGCCGTCCGCTCGCCGAGTTCGGCAACCCGCCCGGGATCCGGCCGATGCAGTTCGTCTGGCGCGACGAGCTCTACCGGGTGCTGCACGACGAGGCCGCGCGGCGCGGTATCCGAACCGAGCACGGCAAGCGCCTCGTCCGGGCCGAGGAGACCGCCGACGGGGTGACCGCGCACTTCGCGGACGGCACCCGGGCCACCGCCGACATCCTCATCGGCTGCGACGGCATCCGCTCGACCGTCCGCTCCCTCATCGACCCGGCGGCCCCAGGACCGCAGTACGCAGGTCTGATCAGCTTCGGCGCCCACGTCCGGGCCCCGGGGATCCCCTCGACCGAGGGCAAGATGCCGATGACCTTCGGCAAGAAGGCGTTCTTCGGTTACCAGGTCTTCGGCGCGGACGACGCCGTCTGGTTCGCGAACCTCCCGCACCCCGAGCCGATGACCGCTGCCGAGGTCCAGGCGACCCCGGCCGCCGAGTGGCTGCCGATCCTGGCGGAGAAGTTCGCCTCCGACGGCACCCCGGCGCGGGACCTGATCGAGCGGACCGACCTGTCGGACGTGGTGATCGTCGGCCCGATGGAGAACATGCCACCCACAACCGTCACGTGGAGCCGGGGCCGAATCGTGCTGGTCGGCGACGCGGTGCACGCGCCGTCGTCCAGTTCGGGGCAGGGTGCGTCCCTGTCGATCGAGAGCGCGATTCAGCTCGCCCGCTGCCTACGCGACCTCCCCTATGCCGAGGCGTTCGCCGCTTATGAGGCCGAGCGCCGTCCCCGGGTCGAGCGGGTCATCAAGGAGACGACCCGCAAGAACGCCAGCAAGGCGGCGGGGCCGGTCGGCCGCGTCGTCAACGCCTACGCGATCCGGATCTTCGGCAAGCTGGGCAAGCCCGAGAAGATGACCTGGATCTTTGACTATCGGATCGACTGGGACGCCAAGGTGTCCGGATGATCGCAAAGGCTCATCATGGGCTGTTCACGGGTGTCTTCTGTCCTGCCGGATCACCCCCGCGAACCGGCCTGGTGACGAGGTCCAACTGCGGCACGAGGGGCACGAACGCATTGCGGTCGTCGTCTCCCGAATCATCACCAAGCGCGTCAAGGCCACCGTGGCCACCGTTCATCGAAAGGCCCTCATGCCTCACCCAACCGATCTGTACGACCTGCTGGTCTCCTTCGGCCTCGACAGCGAGGAATACTCGGGCTTCCACCTGTTGTGGGCGGAGGGCATGGGCGGCAACGAGCTGTGCCGTCGCCTGGGCGGCGACCCGGCCAGCGCGTTCCGATGCGACATCGACAACCTGGCGCGACCCGAACCTGAGCCAGGTCCCGGCATGTGGGCCGGTACAGCCAACGGCTGGGCACAGGCCTTACTGTTCAACCTCTACCGCACACCGCTGTCCTTCCTTCAAGAGGTGTCGCGCGACACACGAGCGCTCAGCATCCGATGCGGCTACGACAACTACCGCCTGGACTGGGCAGTCAACGGGATCGTTGTCACCCTCTTCGCCATCGACTGGCCGACCGAACGAGGAGGCACCGACCCGCACGCCCTCGACACGCTCATGGAGGGCCTCGCCTTCCAGCTGGACAACCCAGATGACTACGGGATCGAGGACCCCGTGACCATCCAGATCAGCGTCACGTCCGCCCTACGGTTGGCAGGCCGGATCACCGGGCGCGAGATCGACGCCAAATGGTTGAGCGCCGTGCACAGCAATTACTCACTCAAATCCAGCTGACACAGGATCCGCCGGCACCGCTACACCGGCAGGAACACTGTCGTTCTACCAGCGCTGGTCAGCCGCCGGCGCGCTGGTCTGAGTGGGCGGTGACGTCGCGCAGTGCCGGCGCGAGCCGCTCCAGTTGGTCCACCCCGACCGAGAAGTCGGTGCCGATCGGCTGCATGAGGGTCACGTGATCCGCGCCGGCGGCCAGGTGCTCGCGTACCTTGGCGGCGATGTCGGCAGGGTCACCGTAAGCGATGATCGCGTCCACCAGCCGGTCACTCACCTCGGCGATCTCCTGGTCCGAGTAGCCGAGCCGGGCCAGGGCGGCCGCGTACCAGGACTGGCGGAGGCTGCCCGACACCCACTCCCGTGCGATCTCCCGCGCCTGATCGCGGCCGCCGCCCAGGACCACGGAGAGCCCGATGACCAGCAGTTTGTCCGGACCAAGCACCCGACGGACCTGCGCGGTGAACTCGGGAGGCCCCCCGGCGGGCAGCGCCCCATCGGCGATCTCGCCGGCCAACGCGAGCATCTTCGGGCCGTTCGCGGCGATGATCCGCGGATAGGCCACGTCGGGTGCGGGTGGCGAGGTCGGGCTGTCCATCCGCTCGCGGTAGTCGCGCATCGTGGCCAGCGGGCTGCCGAACTCCCGGCCGGTGTCGGCCGCCTGCTGCGGATAGCCGACCCCCAGCCCGAGCACGAACCGGCCGGGATATGCCTGGGCCAGTACGGCCGCCGCGCCATGCATGGTCTGCGGTGATCGGGCCCAGATGTTGGCGATACTGGTGCCGAACACCATCCGCCGCGTGGCGGCCAGCAGCACTGCCAGCTGCACGAGGGCGTCCTTTCCGCCAACGACCTCGTTGGTCCAGACGACGTGGTAGCCGGCGCGTTCCAGCCGCTCGACGGCCTCGCGCTGCAGGTCGATGGACAGGGCGCTGGTGAACGAGACCGGCAGCGTCAAGCCGACCGGCCCCAACGCCTGGCGGGCCGCGTCGACCACGGTGGTGGTCCTCATGAGAATGCTCCTTGGGCTGCTCAACTTGCTCATCAGCTTGGGACCGCAGCCCACTCAGGGTCCAATGAATGTTTCGCAAGGCGCATCCCGATTCGCGCATCACCGCAGTTAGAAGCATTACGCTGGACGTATGGCCGACTCGCCGCTCCCTCCGGTGGACCTGGACCTCCGGCTGGTGCGCTCGTTCACCACCGTCGCCGAGCACCGGCACTTCGGTCGCGCGGCCGCCGCCCTCCACCTCACCCAGTCCTCGCTGAGCCGGCAGATCGCCCGACTCGAACAGCAGGTGGGCGCCCGCCTGCTGGACCGTACCCCGCAGGGCAGCCGGCTCACCGACGCCGGAGAGGTCTTCCTCCCGCTGGCCCTCGCCGTGCTGCGCTCCGCCACCCGCGCGGCGGCACGAGCCCGGACCGCCGCCCAGCCCAGCCGGATCGCGATCGGCTACATCGGCAACCTCGTCGTCACCCCGGCGGTACGCGAGCTGCGCCAGCGGCATCCCGGCACCGAGGTGCGGATCTTCCACCTGGACTGGGACGAACCACGCGCCGCGCTCCTCGACCACCGGGTGGACGCGGCGGTGGCCCGGCTGCCGTTCCCCACCGACGGGCTGCACGTCACGGTGCTCTACGACGAACCCCGGGCACTGCTGGTGCCCGTTGATCATCGCCTGGCGGGCAAGGAATCGGTCACCCTCGACGACATCGCCGACGAGCCCCTGCCCCGGGCGCTCGACCCGGTCTGGAACGCCTTCTGGCGCGCCGACCCCCGGCCCGACGGAAGCCCGGCGCCCGACGGTCCCCTCATCGAGACGGGCGAGGACAAACTCGAACTCGTCGCCAGCGGGCAGGCCGTTGCCCTTGTCCCTGCCACCGCCCGCATCGGCGAACTGCGCCCCGACCTCACCATGATCCCCCTGGAGGGCGTCGAGCCCAGCCACGTCGTGCTGGCCACCCGAGCCGACGACCGCAGCCGCCTCGTCACGGCCTTCCGCAAATACGCCGTAATCCATTTCACCGAGCCAAGGTGACTACATCGCAGGGCTGACCAGCCCTGTTTGGTAAGCGATGACGACCAGTTGCGCACGATCGCGCGCGCCCAGTTTCGCCATCGCGTGGCTGACATGGGTACGCGCGGTGGCCGGGCTCAGAAACAACTCGGCACCGATCTCGTTGTTGCTCAGGCCCTGTCCCACCAGGGCCAGCACTTCGCGCTCGCGCTCGGTCAGCACCGCGAGCCGGTCCTCCGCGACCCGGGCGGCTGTACGTCGCGCGGTGAACTGGCCGATGAGTCGTCGAGTGATCCGCGGCGCGAGCAACGCCTCTCCCGCGGCGACCACCCGGATGGCATGCAGGAGCTCGGCCGGTCCGGCGTCCTTGAGCAGAAAGCCGCTGGCACCGGCCTGCAAGGCGTCGAAGACGTACTCGTCGGTGTCGTAGGTGGTGAGAATGATGACCCGGACCTGCTCCAACCCGCGCGTCTGGGCGATCCGGGCGGTGGCTTGAATCCCGTCCACCTTCGGCATGCGGATGTCCATGAGCACGACGTCGGGGCGGGTGGCGACGGCGCGCTCGACGGCTTCGGCGCCGTTGGTGGCCTCTCCCACCACCGTGATGTCCTCCTCGAGGTCGAGCAGGACCTTGAACCCGGATCGTACGAGACCCTCGTCGTCGGCCAGCAGCACCTTGATCAACGGTGCGGCGGCTGCCGCGTTCATAGGCTCCGCCCGGTCGGCGCGAGAGGCAGTCGTGCGCTCACTTCGAACCCGCCGCCTGGAAGCGGCCCGGCGTCGAGTTCTCCGCCCAGCAGGTGGCAGCGCTCGCGCATGCCGAGGATTCCGCGGCCGGTCTGATGCCGGGCCGGTAGGTGCGGGTCCGCGGGGTCATGACCTGGGGCGGCGCGGCGGCCCTCATCGGTCACGCGGATCTCCAATGTCTCGGTCCCGTGGTTCAGCGTCACCGTCACTCCGGTCGGGCCGACGTGGCGGATCACGTTGGTGATCGACTCCTGAAGGATCCGGTACGCGGCACCTCCCACCGCGCTGGGCAACGGCGCCGCGGACGAGGTCTCCTTGAGCTCGATGTCGAGTCCGGCCGCGCGTGCCTTGGCGGCCAGTTCGTCGATCTGCTCCAGCCCGGGGTACGGCACACGCCCGTCGCCGTCGTCACCGTCGTCGTCACGCAGGACCCCGAGGATGGCCCGCATCTCCCGCAACGCCCGAGAACTGGTCTGCTCGATGGCACGCAGCGCCTCGCGCGCCACTTCCGGCTTCCTGTCGAGCACGTGCGCGGTGACACCGGACTGGACGTTGATGATCGCTATGGCGTGCGCGACGGTGTCGTGGACCTCGCGCGCGATCCGGAGCCGTTCGGCGTCCACCCGCGCCCGCGCTTCCTCCTCGCGAGTCCGTTCGGCCAGCTCGGCGCGCTGCTGAGCTTCGGCCGCGATGACCTGCCGGGACCGGACGGACTCGCCGAGGGCCGCGCTCATCACCGACGCGCCGATCCGGAAGTACACCCAGCCGATGGCGGCGCGTGGCTCGATGTCGGCCGCGGCGACCAGCCAGCCGATGGCGAGCACCGAGGTGCCCACGCCTGCGATCATCAGCGACCGGCGTCCCTCCCCGTAAGCGGTGACGGTGTATAGGGCGACGAAGAGCCCGAGCCAACCGGGCCCGTCCGGGAAGTCAAGGCCGTAGTACACCAGGCTGACGAGCGCGGCAGTGACGAACACCGGCACCGGCCACCGGCGTCGGACGACAACGACCACACCACTCACGACCAGCAGGACATATCCCAGATTTCCGAGGTCGCTAAGGGGACGCTGTACCACCTCGCCGGCATTGCGGACTATCGTGCCCTGCACCTGCATCACGGTGATGAAGAGCGCGACCAGCACGTCCTGCGCCGGCACCGGCAGGCGCAACGACGCCACTCGGTGTTCCATACCGCGATCCTACGGTTCCTGCCTGCGGGAACACTCCGCCCGGACGCGCGACCGCCTACGACGACAAGCGTACCGAGGCACGAGTCGTCTACGCAGAACCGCGTAGACGCTGCCATCCGCTGTCGGAGGCCGCGACCGCCTCGACGGCGCGACGATCGATTCCGTAAACGCTCCCAGACGCTCGCTCTCGTCACCGGCGCAGGCGATCCACCGCGCTGGACATGCTGCGGGCGTCCGTCATCCGCCCGAAAGGAAGCTCAATGTCCGTCCTGCTGACGCTTGCCGCGCAGGCGACCTCGCCAGTCTGTACGACGCAGGCAGAATGCGCGGCCCAGGGTGTGGATACCTTCATCGGAACCCCCGCCCGAATCTGGGCCAGTGTGGCCGCGCTGGTGGCGCTGAGCGGCGTGGTCATCGGCTGGCTGGCGCTGCGCTCCGTCCGTCGTACCGGCAACGGCGGGAGGAGAGCAGCCATCGTGGCCCTGGTGGTGGGGCTGATCGGTGGGCTCAATGGCGCGGTGAAGCTGGCCGTCTCCGACGGCGGTCTCGGCACCGGCAACGGAGTATTCGGGGCAGCCGTGGCCCTGGCGCTGGGGCTGGCCGGTGCGGCCCTCGGCTGGCTGGCTCTGACCCGCTCCCGCCAACCCGAGCTGAGCAACTGACCCCGGCCCGCGATCGAGACCCTCGATCCGCTTCTGTTCGCCTGTACGTCCGTACGGGGTGAGCCCCCTACCAATCCGACACCTACGCCAAGGCCGCGGACAACGTCTGCCGAAAGGTGAACGCCGCAGCCGCTACAGCAGGAGGCTGACGTGTTACACGTGATCGGCGCGGGATTCCCGCGTACCGGAACCAGATCGATGAAAGCGGCGCTGGAAAGGCTCGGATTCGGTCCCTGCTACCACATGGCCGAAATCGGGAGCAATCCCGGCCACGTCGACCGGTGGCTGCCCGCCGCCTCCGGTCTGCCGCTGGACTGGGACAGCGTGCTCAACGGCTACCGTTCCACCCAGGACTGGCCGGCCAGCTTCTTCTGGCGCGAGCAGGCGGAGGTCTACCCGGATGCGAAGGTAATCCTGACCGTCCGCGATCCGCATCGCTGGTACCTCAGCATGCAGACTCTGATCGCCACCCGCCGGGACGTGCCGCCGGATCTGCCTGAGGC
The DNA here is from genome assembly GCF_050942315.1 of Nonomuraea sp. CA-143628. Classification (NCBI taxonomy): domain Bacteria; kingdom Bacillati; phylum Actinomycetota; class Actinomycetes; order Streptosporangiales; family Streptosporangiaceae; genus Nonomuraea; species Nonomuraea sp. CA-143628. Next base: position 1,428,282 of record NZ_CP192072.1, on the reverse strand, counting down.
GGGGGCCGCGGTACTCAGGACGATGGAGAGGCTCCGCCCGGTTCTCGACCTCATCGGAGAGTCCACCTTCGGCGACACCTGGGACTTCCAGCGGGGCATGCCCGACGAGGAGCTCGCGGTAGCGGCGTTCCACCGGCACCTGGCCGTTGTCCAGGAGAGCCTGCCCGCGGATCGCCTCCTGGTGTTCGACGTCCGCGAGGGCTGGGAGCCGCTCTGCCGGTTCCTGGGCGTCGACGCTCCTGTCGGCGAGCCGTTCCCGCACCTCAACGAGTCCGAATCCATGCAGCGCGCGCTGCGACAACTGCTGACCGACGGCAGCATCGACTCGGCTTTCATTTCCGGCACGCACGACTGAACGGGCATCACCGCGCCTTTTCGCGTGACCGTCCTGCTGCCATCCGCGCTGTCGCATCGACGGCGGTGATCGATTCCGTAGCCCCCAGGCGCTCCCGCTTGTCACCAGCGCCTCGACCGGCATAGGCGATCCACAGCGCTGAATATGCCACCGACGCCCATCATCCGACCGAAAGGAACCTCATGTCCGTCCCTCACCTGCAAGCCGCCCTGCTTGGAATTCTGGGGCACGCCGCACCGGCAGCCGCGCATGTTCTGGCCCAGCCCGTCAGTGCTTATACCTTGACCGCCGGGCGTCTCTGGTCCGCGGTGGCCGCGCTGCTGGGGCTGGCCGGCATCGTCATCGGCGGGTTGGCTCTGGCCCGCTCCGTCCGTCGTGTCGGCAACGGCGGGAGGAGGGGAGCCATCGTGGCCTTGGCGGTGGGGCTGGTAGGCGCGGTCATCGGCGGGCTGGTCGTGGCCGCCGCCGACGGTGGTCCCGGCACCGGCTACGGAATAGTCGGGGGGTACGTGGACCTGGTCGTCGGACCGATCGCCATGGTCCTCGGTGGTCTGACTCTGGCCCGCTCCCGCCGCACCGCCTGACCCGGCGCCTATGTCGTTCTCCAACGCGGGACATGATCGCCTACTTGGAAGCGGCCACGCTCGCGTTCAGCGGCTTCATCAGATCCAGCGCCTGGCCGTCGTCGATGGCGGCAACCTGGTGAATTACCCACACAATTAGCTAGGTTGCCCGCACCTCGTCCGATTCTCACAGGGAAGTGGCAGCCATGCGGCAACAGAACAAGACCTTCCAGGCGATCGAGGTCGGCGACGGCGGCGACGGGCGGTGGGCCGCCCACGCCCGGGCCCTGTGGCAGGACATGGAGGGCCTGCTGACCGCGGAGGGGCGAACTCCGGGGGGCGCGGACCGCGTTCGGGCGATGTTCCGTGCGCACATGCCGGAACTGGTCCCGGTTCTGGACCGCCTGGCCGGCCAGCTCGACCGGCCCGAGGCGGAAGTCTTCCTCACCCACGCGGCGCTGCGGCCGTTCTCCCAGTCCTGCACCCAGATCGCCCAGAACGGCACTCTGCTCCGCAACTATGACCTACGGCCCGATCAGTGCGAGGGGACCATCGTCTCCTCCTGCTTCCTGCGCCCCGTGATCGGGATGCAGGACATGCTGTGGGGCTTGCTGGACGGGATGAACGACGCCGGTCTCGCGGTCTCGCTCACCTGGGGCGGACGTTCCGTCTACGGACGCGGCTTCGCCATTCTCATCCTCGTGCGCTACCTGCTGGAGACGTGCGACACCGTCGATGAGGCGGTCGGCAGGCTGCGGTCCCTGCCGGTCGCCGTTCCCCAGAACCTCACCCTTGTCGATCCCAAGAAGGCGGTGACGGTGTTCGTGGGCCCGGATATGCCACCGACGCTGGCACCGGACGCCTGCGCCGCCAATCACCAGCACCTGCCGGTGACCGACGAGCAGGAGCGGGCCATGCGGACGCAGGAGCGGCTGCGCGCCATCCGCGCCGCGGGTGCGGACGTGGCGGCGATGCTGAAGCCGCCGCTGTATCGATCCGTCGACGAGCAGGGGACGGTAACGCTCTACACAGCCCGCTACCGGCCCGCCGAGGGCCTTGTGACGTACTACTGGCCTGGTGAGTCCTGGCAACACTCCTTCGGCGACTTCACACCCGGATCCCGCACCGTGACCTTGGGCCAGACCGGCTGAGAGACTTTCCGGACTTGAGAACGATGACGGCTTTCTGTTCGTCAGTGAGATGCCCCATATAGGCGTGGTCGGCGACTGCGCGTGCGGACTCGGCGAGGTCGTCTCCCAGCGCGTCCAGCAGCACGCTCACTGCCCGCAGGCGCAGCGCCTGCTCCGGAGCGGCATCCCGTACGAGGTCGTCGCGCAGGGACGCGACGTGGCGACGAAGTTCCCTGCGTCGCGCGGCGTCCTTGTCACCACGCAGGACCTCCAGAGCCTCCTCCGCAGTGGGGTGCCGCAGTTGCGAACCCTTCACCATCGCCCTCACCATCCGGGCTCTGATGCGGGCGACCTTTCCAGGTGAGGGCTCGTCTATGAGCGCCCGGATCTCAGGGATCGTTCAGCACGCGATGATCACGGTACCGCTCCGGGACGATGTCGTCGGGGAGCGGATCCTCGACGAACATGCGCGTGAGGCCGCTCAGGAGCCACTCTTCCGTAAGCCGTTCACCGGTGATGTGCTCCGCTGCCAGGAGGGCCGCGGCCTGCCGCGCGAAGAGATCTTCGGCGTTGGCCAAGTCGATGATCGCGTCGGCGCCGCCCAAAAGGCGGCGGCGTCGGGCAGGTGGGGAGGTCGTCATCCGGACGGCGCGCAACTCGCCAGCGGTGGCGTAACCCATACGGTCGCCTTGCCCGCTGTCAAGCAGAACGCTCACCGCTCGTCCGCGGGCCGACAGTGCCCGCAGTACTTCGGGTCTCGCGCCCTCGCATCCGTTCGGTTCGACGACCAGCGTCCAACTGCCGATCGTCCCGGCAACCAGAATGGGCAGGACGCCGGGGATGTCCGCGTTGTACTGCTCAACCTGGGCATCTTCCACGCTCATGTGTTCCGCTGCGGCGAGGTCGGCACCGAAGACGCGCGCCACGTCGTCCAACCCGGTCAGCTCAGACCATGTCAGGCATGTCGGATCGGAGAACCACACCGACACAAGCGCCTTGTAGTGATCGAAGTCGTCTTCCCGCACGCCTCATCATCCATCATGAGGAGCCGGCGGACGTCCTGGAACGCCCGCCGGCTTGGCAATCTACTGCGCAGGCGACTGCCCGTCCGCTTCGTCGGCGTCACGTACTCCGGCGGTGCCGGTTCGAGCGGCGGACCACACCTCCGAATGCCACGCCAGCGGTCTGAACAGACCGAGGTCAGTCGCTTCTGTACCACTCGTCACCGGACGAGGTCAGTCTGCGCCGAAGATATTCCTCAAGACTGCCCGCGACCCATTGCCTGCTGTCATTCTCGTGATCCCAGACAAAAATGTCATGGCGATCGGGCTCCACTACGTAAGCAAATTGATCCCCTCCGCCATTATCGCCGAAGAAAAGAAGACAGTCGAACGGCATGTAGAGTTCTTTGAAATCCGGAAAAGTTCGAAATGTTGAATTGTCCCGGACTATCCGGTCGATCGGCCATATCACATCGACTTCCCAGCGATCGAGCACGCCATTGGTTTGCCGCAGCAATTCTTGCAGATCACCAGGTATGTGCACGTTCATATTTCGCTCGGCAGTCGCCAGAGTTGAGCCACTCACCCCTTCAGAGAATCCAGCTTCTGGATACAGGAGCTTGATGAGCTCTTTCCACATGATCCCAATTCCTCATCAGATAGCAGCTGCTTAGATGGGTCGCGGCCATGAACCTCGGTTAGCGCCAAGGTCGTACGGATATCATCCCAGCTGAGCTAGCGAATGGCGGCTGCCGGACCGGCCGCCGAGGTGTGCCTGATGGAGACCGACTCCGGCCGCCTGGCCGATGCGCTGCCGCAGCGAGAAGGTCGAGCCGCCCAGTGACGGCCAGGTCGAACTGGTGGTTGCCTCGGCGGGATGCCGTGCCTTCAAGGCGGGGTGGTTCCTCTCAGGAATGCATTGCAACGCCGCCAAGAGCTCGCCTGGATTGCCGAGCGACTGCGGGTTCCGCTCTGGATGGATCCGCTCTCGGCCCGCCTCCCAACGGCTGCCGGCGCCGTCACCGCCATGCATGGATGAAACCCGCACGGTGCGGGCGTTGCACCCTTCGCACGCGAGTCGGCCGACCTAAGGACGGATGACATGCCTCTTGAGGGTGAGTACGAACCCAGCACCGCGCAGTGGGTGCGTGAGCAAGTGGAGCTGTACGAGAGCTCCGGCGGTACCAAGGGCACGACCCTGAGGGACACGGGATTGCCCGTTGTTGTGCTGACCAACCTGGGCGCCGCGAGCGGCAAGATCCGCAAGACGCCGCTGATGCGTGTGGAACATGAAGGTCGATACGCCGTGGTCGCCTCGCAGGGCGGCGCTCCCAAGCACCCCGTCTGGTACTTCAACCTCAAGGCCGAGCCCCGTGTGGAGCTTCAGGACGGCCCGGTCAAGCAGGACATGAGGGCCCGTGAAGTGACTGGCGCGGAGAAGGCCGAGTGGTGGCAGCGTGCGGTGGCGGCGTATCCGCCGTATGCCGACTACCAGAAGAAGACGGATCGGGAGATCCCGGTGTTCGTGCTGGAGCCGGTCGAAGTCTGACCGCGGGGCCTGCCCCACTGGACGCCTGCCACCAGCATCTGTGAGTCCTGCCGCGCTCGCTCTCGCGGCGGGACTCCTGCGTGCCTCTTGCGGCGGCTGTCGGCCTCCAGACATATCGTGATCCAATGGCTTTATCCGATCTCGATCGCGAGATGGTCCTGGCGGCTACGGGTTGATGCTGAGCTTGGAGTCGCCTGTTCAACTATCGCGAGTTCTCGATGCCCAGGGGCGCGTTAGTGACTTTCCGTGATTCCAGCGGCATCAGGTCACTCTCGAACAGTAGATACGCGGAAGAATGAAGTGGGCCGAACTATGTCGGTAGGGCCTGCCAAGATCCCGGTATGACGATCGATGCGTTGGCGCCGTTCCGCTGGCTGCAACCGCCGTACGACGATCAGGGCAACCTCCTCGGCGAGATCTACTGCGTGACCTTGCTGCGCGGGCTCGACCCGGCCGAGGTGTTGCGGCGGTTCGGCGCCCGTACGAGCACGGAGATGAGCTTCGCCGAGCTGGATCTGGCGGTCTCCGACTTCACGATGGTGACCGGCGGCGGTGACGGAGGTGGCTACGTCGGAGTGGTCGCAACCGGCGACGGGTGTGCGGCGGTGGAACCGTCCGGCTGGTCGGGGACGGGCGACCCGACGCTGGCGCGGCTGTCGGCCGGCACCGACGTGGTGTCCGTCTTACGACATGACTACGCCTGCGACTACTTCCACTACGCCGCCGATGGCATCATGATCACCGCTTTCGACCCGACCGTTCCCGAAGATCGCTCCGGTACCGACACAGACCGGCTCGCCGGCCTCATGCGTGAGTTCGGCCTGCCTCTGGAAGCGGGCTCGGACGAGGAGTGGGACCAGCGCTACGACGACCTGGCCGAGCATGGCCTCGCGCGGATGTTCGCGATGGCGGCCCGCCTCACCGGCGTGACGTTCACCGCCGACCTGCTGAACGGACCACTACTGGTGGGCGCGATCGCCGACCTGCCGCGGGAAGACCTTCAGCGCGAGACACCCTGATACGGCGACCGGCGCACCTTCCGGGCCTGTGGTCTCGTCCTTGGCCACCTTCCAGAGCCGTCCTTCATATCCTCACGGCAGCACTCGACCCAGACCGCGCCGTCGCCCATGGCTGGTTCAATATCCACTCATGCAGACCCACGATGTGCAGATCGACGGCGACCTGGTGCGCAAACGCTTCACCGACGGCAAGCCTGGCGCCGCCGAGCGGGAATGGCGGGCGCTGCAGTTGCTCGCGGAGCACGCGCCCGGGCTCGCGCCCTCACCCGTGGAGTACGGGACCGATCTGGTGGTGATGTCGCGCATCGAGGGCACGCCGCTCCTTCTACTGCCTGCCGTACCGGAGAAGGAACTGGTGGAGGCGGTGGACCGGCTGCATAGCGCAGTGCCCCGGCAGGTACTCGACCGCGTACCGCAGCGGTTGTGGCCGGTGGAGCGGATCAGGGATCAATTACTCGCGTGGGCCGGGCAATGGCAGCCGAAGAACGAGCTCGCGGACCAGGCCGTCAGAGAGGGCGCGCGGTGGCTGTCCGGGTGGGAACCGGGTGAGCGTGGGGTTCGGCCGGTGTTCGGGGCCAGTGATGGCAACACGGCGAACTTCCTGTGGGACGGCGCGCGCGTCAGGATTGTCGATTTCGAGGAGTCGGGGCGTAGCGATCGGGCGACCGAGGTCGCCGAGATGGCCGAGCACGTATCGTGCTGGGTAAACGGGGAGAGCGAGGTGCGTTTCGAGCTCGACTCCGCTGAGGAACGCCGACTGTTGGAATGTCGCAGGTTGTTTGCGTTGCTGTGGGTCTTCCTGCTGAAGGACGAGCTGCCGAGAAATCCGCCCGGTACGTTCATGCGAGCGGTCGGGCGGGCTTTGGATCGGCTCGGTTAGGCAAGCGCGATCTGCCTTGTCTGTCTGTTGCCTCCGATATGGTCTCCTTCTTGATCAAGTAGGCGCGGGAGGCGGCATGGAAATCTGGACCGATGGCGAGCTGGTGGTTCACGCGTGTGACCGGACGAGGGTCGTTCGGGTCCTGCGCGATTTCGCGGTGTCCGGCGAGGCGAAGGCCCGACACGACCTTGGTTGGAAGACCCCGCTGGCGGTCGACGTAGCAGCCGACCGGATCTGGGCCGGCAACCGGCTCCAGGAGTTCCGGCTCAGCGATGTCTCGCCCGTCGCGGCCCACGAGCACGAGGTGTTGCGGCTGGCCGGCCTTGGCGAAGGGCGTTTAGCGGCGGTCCTTCCTCCTACCGGCGGGGTCTGCCGCCTGGCTGTCGGGAAGCCGGGCGACTGGGAGCACGAGGTGCTCCTGGATGACCTCGGCGACGCGGCACCCGGTCTCGCGGCAACCGACGAGTCACCGATCTCCCGCGTCATCGGCGGCGACCCAACACTGACCGCCACCGAACACGGACTGGTGGTGGCAGACGGGAAACGCGGCGTCGTGGCGCATTTCAGCCTGGATCTGGAACTCCTGGGACTGTGGCACTCCGGTGGTGCCGACGAAACCGAGCTGACGGGCTATGCCACGGCTCGCGGAGTTCTCGTCACCGCCCGCTGGGCGGGCCGTGACTCCCACGTTGGGTGGCTCACTCCCCGGAAGAAGGCCCGGCTCTTGCGTCATGGCTACGGCGCATTCGCCATGCCGGCCGGAGACGAGCGCATGTGGCTGGTCAGCGATTTCGAGGTGGCGCTGCTGGATCACGAAGGCGAGACCATCGCCACGGCGACGGCGCCGAGCGGCCTGATAGAGGCCGCACACGCCTCGGACCGGTCGTGCGTGATGGGTACCAGCGCCGCTGTCGGCATCGCCACCGCCGACGAGGGCATCTCGGTACGCACTGTCAGCGTCGGCCGCCAGGGTAAGCGTCAGCGCGATCGTTGACCACAGGGTCGGATTCGTCATTCGTCCTCTGGATCTGCCGGCTCCACGGTCGGCGCGATCTGCAGTGGTGTCGCGATCCCGCCGGTAATCTCCCGCCCTTGATTCAGTGTGTAGTCAAGCTGCCTGGCCAGGTGTGGGAGGGTCGCCGGAGGTAGATACGCATCAGCGCCGGCGTCGAGCAGTCGCCGGACCGGGCCGTGGTACTGGACTCCGAGTTCGTGGTCCTCGATTTCGGTGACGACGACGCGAGCTTTCGGGAACATCGATCGGAGCGCTGCGATCAGCTGCGGGCTGCCTGGAGGTACCAGCAGCACATCGGTTGTCGCGGGAGCCGCGTGCATATCGAGCACCACGTAGTCCGCCCCGAGCTGGGTGGACAGCGCCACCCGAGCCGCGGTCGACAGCTCCATCGCGGTGGCCACGACTGTCGCGCTCTCGTAGTCGATCGGTGCTTGATCGTTGGCCTCATCTGGCGCGCCAGGATCGACGATGGCGCCTTCGACCACGTCAATGGTGCTGGAGATCGTCGCGATCGATGCGCCGTCACGCGTGAGAACCAGGCTCTCGCCGGGCTCGAGGGCGTCGATGAGCGCTACGACGTCTTCGGGAAGGCGGGTCACGTCGATTCGCTGAGTGGAGCGTGGGGCGCGTTTGCGGATCATCATGCCGGGGACACGCTCACGGCTGCGAGGGTGCCCTGCGTCACGCGCAGCCCCAGTCGCCTGGCGAAAGGCCCATCCGCAGTGACATGGTTGCCTCCTCCGAAGGGGCCGCTCAACCAGATGGTCACATAAAGTCCCTTTGATGCTGTGACCTTGTTGGATGCCACCACACGACGATTGGTTCGAGGCCGCGCCCGAGTTCGTGTAGCTGCCAGGGCGTTGGAATGCGATGTAATCCTTGTTCTCACCTTTGCCAGGCGAGCCCGCGCTTTCCACTATGACCTCGACATGGCAACTACCCGATTCGTTCCGCCGGTTGTAAGCGGGCCAGGAGGTTGAAGCGGAGTTCCGGGCTGGCTTCGCCCCTTCGGCGGAGACATCCTGATGGAGTCCCCTTCTCAGCCAGTGGGCGGAATGTGACGCAGTTGGCGGAGCGCCAGAACCGCCGCGCCGCCCGCGATGACCGCCGCGACGATGGCCGCCACGTTGAGCCCGCCGGCGAAGGCCTCACGAGCGGGAGCGAGCACCGCCGCGGCCAGTTCACTCGGGAGCGCCTGCGCCGCCGACACCGCGCCGCCGAGGCTGTCGCGGCTGGCCGCGGCTGCCTCGGGCGGCAGGCCGCCGGGCAGGACGGTACTGGCCTGGGCACGGTAGACGACGGCGCCGATGCTGCCGATGATGGCGATGCCGAGTGAGATGCCCAGGTCGCTGCAAGTGGTGGCCAGCCCGGACGCCGCCCCTGCCTTCTGCGGCGGCACCGAGCCTACGACCAGGTTGGTGGTCAGCGCCATGGACGGCGCGACGGCGGGATAGAGCACCATGAAGCCCGTGACCAACAGCGGCAACCCGCCCGCGACGTCGACCTGGGTGAGCATCAGGTAGCCGATCACCTGCACGGCCAGCCCCGCGGCGATCAGGTATCCGGGGCGGATACGGCGTACCAGGATGGGCGAGAGCGTGGAGACGACCACCAGCAGGGCCGCGCCCGGCAGCACCCACAGCCCCGCCCGCAGCGGCGAGAGTCCCTCGACGAGCTGCAGGTACTGGGTGAACAGCAGGTAGATACCGCCGAGCCCGGTCGCGGCGAGCAGGAATACGCCCAGCGCACCGCTGATCGTACGGTTGGCGAACAGCCGCACGTCCAGGAGCGGCTCGGGCAGGCGGAGCTGGCGTACGAGGAACCACGCGCCGAACGCCAGCCCGAGCGCTATACCGGCCAGCGCCGGCAGGAGCGAGTCCGGCCTGGCCAGTTCCTTGACGCCGTACACGATCGGCAGCAGGGTCGCCAGCGACAGCAGCACGCTGAACAGGTCCAGGCGGCCGGCTGCCGGGTTGCGGGGGTTGGGCAGCAGCAGCGGGGCACCGATCGCCACGATGGCCATGATGGGCACCGCGACCAGGAAGGCCCCGCGCCAGGAGAACGCCTCCAGCAGCGCCCCGCCGATCACCGGGCCGAGTCCGGTGCCGACGGAGATGCCGCCCGACCAGATGCCGACCGCGATGCCTCGTTGCCGCGGGTCGGCGAACGTGGAGAAGATCAGCCCGAGGGTGGCGGGCATCTGGGTGGCAGCGGCGATGCCCAGCACCGCCCGCCAGACGATCATCAGGGCGGGATCGGAGGTGTTGGCGGCGATCACCGAGACGACGGCGAAGACGGCCGCACCCGCGATCAGCAGCCGGCGATGGCCGATCCTGTCCCCGAGGGTGCCCATGGTGACCAGGAGACCGGCCATCAGGAAGCCGTAGATGTCGATGATCCACAGGGCCTGGGTACTGGTCGGCCGCAGTTCGGCCGTCAGCTGAGGGATGGCCAGGAACAAAATGGTGAGCATCATGAACAGCAACATGGCGGGCAGGACCAACACCACCAGCCCTGCCCATTGTCTGAGACCGGCGCGGCGGCCGTCGTCTAGATCCACGGATGACATGAGTGTGTGTTCCTTCGGTGAGCTCCCGGGAGCGAGCCATTCGGCACACTCCGGGTTGACGAATCGCCGGGCGCCCGCCAAGGGCGTCGGCCGTGACGTCGCCAACGCTAAGAAGATCCAGGTGGTCGCCGCATCAGTGAACTCGCCGGTCTCAGGCTGGTTTCAGGTCTGGTATCCGGCTGGGCTTTCGGTGAGGACCAGCCGCATGAGTTCGGCTCGCGAGGTGATGTCGGCCTTCTGGAAGACCTTGCGCAGGTGGTAGTCCACGGTCCGCGGGCTGAGGAACAGCTGCGCGGCGATCTCCCGGTTGGTCAGACCTTCGCCGACGGCCAGCGTGATGCGCAGTTCCTGCGGGGTGAGCGAGCTCAGCGCACCTGCCTCGGGGGCCCGTACCGATTCCCCGGTGGCGCGCAACTCACCCAGCGCGCGATCCGCCCAGGCGAGCGCGCCGATGCGACGGAACGTCTCCGCCGCGCCACGCAGGTGTCGCTGGGCCTGCGAACGTCGCCGGTCACGCCGCAGCCACTCACCGAACAGCAGTTCGGTCCTGGCCTGCTCCAGCGGGGAGTCGGAACTGGCGTGCAGGCGCAGGCTTTCCGCATAGTGAACGTCGGCCGCTCCATCGGTGCAGGTCAGCGCCCGGCAGCGAGCCGCGAGGGCGCCGAGCTCCGGTGCGGCCGTGTGCCGGCTCCACTGGGCGTAGCGGGCCGTGGCCGCGGCGGCCCGGTCGCGCTCACCGGCGCGGACCAGTGCCTCGACGAGGTCGGGTACGGTGCCCATCACCAGGTCCGCGGGCGCGTCGATGTCCCAGGCGCCAACCGCCTCGAAGTGCCGTACGGCTTCGCGGTATCTGCCGGCACCCAACTCGATCAGGCCGAGAGCCCGCCAGGCATAGGACATCGCGTCGGCCAGCCTGCGGTCGCTCCCCTCGGCCAGCACTTCGGTGGCCAGCTCACCGGCGTCCGGACGGCCCCGGACGGCCGCGCAAAAGGCAAGCAGCCCTCGGTTGCGGCAGGCTGTGCTCGACTGACCGACCTCGGTGGCGAACTGGCAGCCCTCCTCCGCGTGAGCCTCGGCGAGGCCGTACCTGCCCCGCGCGATCTCGTCGGCGGCCTGGTACTCGAGGTTCCAGGCCAGCGCACCGAGTGATCCGCTGGTGCGGGCCAGCCGTCCGGCGTCGCGGTACAGACGCCTGCCCAGCTCGTGCTCTCCGAGCCCGCGAGCGACGGCCCCGGCCAGGGTCATCGTGATCGGATCGGTGAGCGACCCGAGCACGGCGGTGTCCCGTACCGCGGGTTCCGGATCGCGGCCGGTACGAGCCCGGCAGGCACGGCGCAGGAGCAGCAGCACCGCCTCCTCCGGGTCGTCCGGCGCCGGCGTGATCTCCTCCAGCCAGCCGCCCAGGTCCGACCATGCCTGCGGTCGGAGGGCGCGGATGCCGAGGTCGCCGTACATCGCGACAGTCGGGGCGAAGCGGCGCCGGTCGAGATGCAGCGCGCGCGGCATCCACGGTCGGATGAGGTCCAGCGCGTCCTCGGGTGAGCCGGCGAACACGGCCACGATGGCTCGCATCACGGCCAGGGGTATCCGGTCCTCCTCTTTCAGGTGGGGTTCGCGCTCGGCTCGATCCAGCAGTTCTTCGGCCTTGGCGGTGAACCCGCCATGGAGTGCGGCGTGCGCGGCGGTCCACAGCCGCCGTCCCCGGCGCGGACCGTCCGCGGTGAGCTCGGCCGCCCTCGACAGCGCGGCCATGGCCGCGGCCGGGCCACCGCGCAGGGCAGCCTGTTCTGCCGAGCGCTCGAGCTGCTCGGCGGCCTGCTCATCGTGGTCGACGGCGGCCTGCCCGAGGTGCCAGGCACGACGATGCTGGTCGGCCGGATCGTCGAAGGCCGAAGCGAGGGCACGGTGGATCGCCGCCTGCCGGTCCGCTGTGGCGCTGTGATGGATCGCGGATCGGATCAGCGGATGCCGGAACACCAGGCGGGGCCCGTCATGGGTCAGGAGCTCATCAAGCTCGCCGCGGTGGAGTGGGCCGATGTCGACCCGCAGCGAAGCGGCCGCCTTCTCAATGACGTCGGTGCTGCCCGAGCCGTCAGCGGCGATCAGCTGGAGCAGCGGCAGCGATTCGGTGTGCCGCGCTCGAACCTTGGTCAGGAACGACCGCTGGAGTTCGTCGGTCATGGCCGGCGGCTCGTGCGTCCCCTCTGGCGGTATCCGGCTTCCCGCGAGCTCGATCAGGGCCAGTGGGTTCCCGCCAGTGGCAGCCAGCAAGTGGTTCAGTGCGCTTTCGGTCAGTCGTCGCTCGCCGAAGCGCTCGGCGAGCAGGGCCTTGGCCGCTTCCCGGTCGAGACCCATGAGCGGGACGCGGCGCAGGTCGGGCAGGTCGATGCCGTGTCCCTCATCGACCCGTGCGGCCAGCACCAGCGCGACAGGCTCGTTGTCCAGGCGGCGGGCGACGAATGCCAGGGTCTTCAGCGTCGGCTGATCCGCCCAGTGTGCGTCGTCGACGACGCACAGCACCGGTTGGCGGTCGGCCAGCAGAGACAGCAGCGACAGGACCGACAGCGCCACCAGGAACGGATCGGGCGGTGCTCCGTGCGCGCGCCCGAACAGGATGTTCATGGCCCGTGCCTGCGGACCCGGCAGCCCGTCGACCAAGCCGAGCACGGGAAGCAGCAGCTGGTGCAACGTCGCGTAGGCGAAACCGGACTCCGGCGCGACGCCGACTGCGCGCAGCACCTGGAAGCCGGTGGCCCGCTCCTCGATGTAGGACAGCAGCGCCGTCTTGCCGATTCCGGGCTCACCCTGCAGGATCACCCCGCCGCCGCGTCCCTCGGCGACGTGCCGCAGCAACGACTCAAGCACCTCGGTCTCGTCGTCTCTCCCCAGCACACGCTGAGCATAGAAAGCCCCCGACGCCCATGACAAAGCAGGCCGCAACCCCCAAGACCGGCGACTTCGGGCGAGACCTGTGGTTTCTCGACCACCGGGATCGGTTCAGACCCGCGTTTGAAAGGCCGGACCGAACTTATCCCCAATCGCAGGAGTAGCCGTAATGGCTCGTGCCGGCCGGGTGACCCACGGGAAGTGGCTCGCCGATGAGCGGTGGGATCTCGACCGCGTCCCAGTTGAGTGTGCCGTCTGCATGGAAATGCTCGCCGAGATGGATCGTGCCGCCGAACTGACCCTCCGTGTAGGCGAAGAGATGAAGGTCTACGCCGAAGGGCGGTTCTTCCACCTCCGCCACCACCGGAGCCATGAGCCAGGAGCAGGCCCAGCGCACCTCGTCCGGATGAGTGGTGACCACACGCTCGGAATGGCTGAACGAGCCTGACCCCATCTCCAGATGGAGCTCGTAGTACGAGAAGGGAGGCTCCTTCTCCAGTACGTCGATGGGGCCGGTTCTGTCGACCAAGGCCCTCAGGGTGGCGACTCCGGCGCGCGCGGCGAGATTGCCGGGGTCCGCGTTCAGCACCCGCGCGTAGAGGGCGTGTGCTTCGTCCCGCCTACGGGCGAGAGTGCGGTCGTCCTCACCATGCGCGATCGCGTGGTCATCATCGATGTGCCAGTAGGCGATCTGCTGAACGAGCCGCCCGGCGAGCATGACGGCGGCGAGCTGATCGTCGGGGCGGGCGCGCATGGCGGCGCGCAGCCATGGCTCCTCCGGCCAAGTAGCGAGGAACTCCCCGTTCATGAGCTCTTCCAGGGAGTCGGCCCTCAGCATGCACAGCAGGCGGCCCAATTCGCGAGCGGAGTCCGGATCCCCTGCGGTGGCCGCGGCCCGCAGCCTCGAGATCAACTCCTCGGTGACCGCCATGGCACGCCATGCTAGCCGGACCGCGACCAGTCGACCATACGTTCGACCCGCGTTACACAGCTAGTGCCGCCTCAAGCAACGTTCGCCTGTTATGGCCTTGGCCGACAGGAGCCCGAGAGTCCGATTACAGCGCCGGGTCGTTGACCGTGCGGAAGGTTACTGACACGCGCCGCGTGCGCGAGATGCGGCCTGCCGTGGTGGGGTCGCTCTTGCGTGCGGCAATGCTGTGACGCCAGGTGTAGCGGGCAGGTCCTGACATGACGCACAGGCTGCCGGGGGCGAGAGATATCGCCACCTTCGTACCGTCCGCCGGATGGGTGAAGTCCATGACGCAAGCGGAGCCCAGGGAGATCGCGGCGACGACCGGGCCAAAGCAGGGCACGCAGTCGACGTGTGGGCTGATGCCCTGTCCCGGCTGGTACTCGTTGATGATCACTTGGTTCGCTTCGCTGTCCATGATTCCTTCGCGGAACAGGCGCATGGCGTCCTGTCGTGCCCATGCCGGGATCGGCGGAGCGGCGGCGACCAGGGGATTCCTCGCCACACTCCGGCGGCCGTAGTCGTAGCGGTGGCCGTAGTGTTGCACTCGTCGTCGCAGTTGTGTCGACCATTCGGCGGCGTCGATGAATGAAAGCAGTGACGCGCAGGCGTCGGGAGTGAACCAGCCGGCGATGTAGCGCAATCCCGGCACCATCCCATCGCGAGATGCTGGCGGGAGGCAGTCACCAGCGTCAAAGGACAGTTGATCGAAAGACTCCGGCATGCCGAAAACAGTAGCCAGCATGACCAACCAGAACAAAAGGTAGTTCCATGCGGGCGCGACTCAGGGACTGGTACGAGCGTGAACCGATGATCCAGCGCGGGCACGTCAACAGTCCTCAGCTGTGGACCGGCGATCCGGAGTCCGGGCGTCGCGTGGCGGCCGGACAGACCGTACTCGACCCCGTCGTGGTCTCGCAGTTGCTGTCCCGGCCCCGTGAGCCAGGTTCGCTCGACCCCACGCGAGCAGGAGGTGCTCACCCTCGTTGGCAGCGGACTGAGTCATTTGCCGGTTGGGTAGCCGCCAGGTTCGCAGTTGAACATCTCGGCGAACCGCCGCTGGGCGATTTGCATGAGCTGAATGAGGTCGTGGTCCTGGTCTCGTGCGGGGTTCCGTTTGACGGTGATGGCGATGAGTGAGTTGTTGGATCCACAGCGGAACCAGGCTTCCACCGTCCGGTACGGATTGAGCCGGACCTCGAAGTCAGCGATCAATCCCTTGGCCAGTTCTCTGGGCAGTTCGGCCGGACTGCTCTTCTGCGCCCAGTCGAGGTATTGCTCGATGGTCCTTCGGGAGCGTGAAACGTCGTAACTTGTGAAGAAGAGGCTCTGCTTTTCATTCGAGATGCAGCAGTCATACCCGACAGGATCGCGTTTGGCCTCACCCGCCTTGTAGGGACCGGTGTGGTCCGTCAGATCGGCCGATGAGCAGTGGCGTAAACCCACGCGGGCACCAGAGCGTCAGATGAGGCGACTAGAGATCGCTGTCGTTGCTCATCGCTTAAGTGACGCAAGCATCACGATGGCAGGTCAGAGGGCCGTTCCACACCAGCACGGGAGCGCACTATATGGCAGGTAACTCGAAGGCCGCCGGATGCCTCACACTCTTTGCGATCCTGGCCGTCGTGGGCGGTTGCATGCGGCTGTTCGGCTACGAAACCGAATCCGAAAGGCTGCAGCCATAGCCGAGACTGCGCGAGCAGCTGGCCTGCCGGATCTGGTCGGCAAGTCCCTCACCGAGGCTCAGAACACCGCCCGGACGATGGACATCCGCTTGGACGACGAGGGCATCGGCATGATCAGCTCCTGTCACGACAAGACCGACTGCATCATATTCCGGATGTCTCCCAAACCGGGCGCCGTGGTGGAAAAGTTCGGAGAAGCGTCGGTCACATGGGCGACCAGCGAGGAGCGAACCTGGTACAATAAGCATCGAAAGATGCCGAAAGTGGTGGGCTGGTCAGAGGAGAAGGCGGAGCGCTTCTTCGAGCCCGTTGAAGCAGCAGTCGACGATACGGCCACACGGGAGAGCCGAAAGGTGCCCGCCGGGAAGCATTTGGTGCTAGCGCAGTCCCCGAAAGCCGGAAAGCCGTTGAAACTGGGTCAGAAGATCAAGCTCGTGATCGGCTACAACTACGAGTCGTCCACCAGCACTGGGGACACGAGATACGGCAACACGGATATTGACGTACACGTCGGCGACGGAGGCGAATCGCGATTCTGCAGCCGACGCCGGTGGTGCTAAGGGGCCGCTCTCCGTCGTCGGGCAGCGCCCACGATCAGCACCGTAGCCTGCGCGCCCCACAGTGACGATGCCGCCGGAGCAACTGACCGCTAGGAGATGTGGAAGGGTTAACCAGAGCTGGTGTCGCGGAGTGGACCGTACGCCTTGAGCAGTTTCTTGAGCTCGAGCTTGGTAGCGCTGAACGGGACAGGGCGGTTGCCTTGTCCCTGAAAGTGGCCGAGGGCTTACAGGAGGGGCGGCTTGTGTGGTGCGCGCTCGCCACCTCTGGTCCAACACCGTGCCGGCTGTCCGGAGTGCATCGACTGGCTCGACCAGTTGGTCATGCTCCGCCGCGGCAACGGGCGACCGGACTGGCAACCGCTGGCCAACTTCACCCTGTACGTCGCCCATACTCCGCTGGCGATGGAGAACTACCTCAAGGCCCGAGTTGCGGAAGAGGGGGCAGCCAGTCGAATCGAGCGTGCCACCAATGCCGCTTCAGTAGTTCCACTCGACGAAGCTCCGAGCGTCCCTTATTGTCACATTGATCCCACAGATAGTCGTCCGCAGAGATCCAGGGTTTCCGGATGATGGCGACACAGGAACAGATCAGCGCCGCTCGGCGCACGATCGAGCAGTTACGCGACCAGCATGCCAATGATCTGCGTAAGCTCATCGGTCTGCTCCAAAGCGGCGCGATGAAGGGCAAGGCAGCGGACAAGCTTGTCGAGGACTGCCAAGCCTGGGAGGCCGCCTACAAAGGCGTCTTTCACCGGGCACTCGCATTGCTCGAATCCACACCCGTGACCCCCGGCTCCGCCGAGTCGCCCACCGACCTCCTAGGACGCGGGCGGGGACAACTTCCCTTTCGCACCGATCCCGGGGCGCCTCGCTGATGAGCCCGCATCCGACACGCATCGGTATAGACCCAGCGCTGATGAATCAGCTGATCAACGAGATTCGGCGACTGAAGCAGTCATGGCCTGAGATTGACAACCAGATCGGCAGCGCCTTGCGCGCAGCCGACACGAACATGTCCGGACCAGGCATGTTAAGGGACATCAGCTTCCAGATCGGCGAGCGGATTCCCGATTTACAGCGACGCCTGGACCTCATCATTGCGACCCAGAAGATCGGGCTCGACAAGGGTGTGGTTTGGGCGGATGAGTCGCTCTGGGTGTCGAACTCGCCCACCAGCGGTGCGGCAGCGGCCAAGCAGGTAGCCGACGAGTTGCGCGCCGCGCGACGAAACTTCCCCTTCCTACAGCGACCTCTCAGCGGCAAGACGCTCGATGCGCTGGAGAAGCATCAGCATGATCCGTACTTTGCCATCGCGTTCGCTAAAGAGATGCCACCTGAGGAGCTCAAAGAGCTCCTCAGAGACCTCGATCAGTCTCAAGCAACCATGCTCATCGGCAAGGATGATAAAGGGCCTGAGTCTGATGCACAGCGACTTCTGAGCACCCTCGGAACCATATTAGGAACGGCGTCCCGCGGAGTCGGCGACATGAAGTTGCCCAAGGGGTACGGCGACCAGTTGATCAGCAACAAGGATGTTCGAGACAGCTCCACCGTGAACGAGCTGCTGAGACACGGCACCTTCGATGACGCATTTCTGCGCGACCTGGCGAACAAGGTATATGACAACACGCAGAAGAGCCCTGGTGATCGAGGAGGCATAATAGGGTTTGGCTCAGGCCTGGCAGCGGCTCTGGCCAACAATCCTAGGGTTGCGCAAGATTTCTTCGCCGACCCAGCGCGAAAACCGCTCGCTTTCTTGATGCGGAACAACCGTTGGGATGACGGCGGTCGGGAGATGGGACGAGCGATCGAAGCCGCCACGACCACGTATCGAGACCATGCCGAACCTCCGGAAAATTCTCGAGGGTACAAGTCAGCCTTGATCGCCTCATGGGCAGTGCACTTCTGGGCCGACAACAAAGCTCAGTGGGTGCTTCCAAAGACGCAACTGAGCGCAGCACGCGTCCTGTCCGCCTACATCAGCGACGTTAATCGAATCCCCGGAAGCAGCCCCAAAGAAACCATGGGTGTTACGCCCCTGGCTGACTCGGATCCAAATCTGCCGGGTCAGCAACCGTACGGCGCCCAGTTCGAACGCAAGGCTCTCAAAGATATGATGACGTGGGCATTTGGTGATCCCCAGGCGCTCAAGACGATCACCGAAGCTCACGGCAGATACAGCCTGAAGGTTGTGGACGCACAAGCAGACCAAATTGAAGAGGCAAGCACCAAAGCATTTAAAGAGTGGCAGAGAAGCCATCCGAACGCCACCAAGGCCGAGCTTGCCAAAGAGTGGCAGAAAAATCTCGAAGCGGGCATGGTCAGCGCCACGGCCGAAGAATTCAAGGCCAAGGTTTTCAATCTGAGCAGATCCCTCTACCTCGTAGTAGATGCAGGCAATCTTTCCGACATCAATAAGGCGGATCGGAAGGACGAATCCTACGAGGCGTTTAGTGATGCGATCATAAATACGACAAAGATGGTTCTCACGCCCGCCGGAGATGAAGTCGTTGCGGGATACGAGGGCATGCAGGACAGCCTTGATGACGCCTTCAAGTTCGAGGAGGGCAAGAAAGCACGAGCCCAAGCCGGATCTACACTAATCGAAAGTCAGAACTTGTTCAAAGATCTTGTCGCGGGCGCAATGCTACGACACGGGCTGTTCGGCGAGGATTCCACCCCTGGCGGCACACATCCACACGCCTTCCGCAACTACGCCAAAGATTCACCGGGAGACTTCCTCAATAAGGACGGACAGCTCAAGCCGCGCAGCACCATGGACGCCACAGAGGATTTCGCATATACAGAATGGCTAGGACAATCGAAGGCGTCGCGGATCTTCAGCGGCATCGACTCCTCGGTCCGAAGCGGATTCACTCCCCCAGGGTCGCCACCAGATCCGAAGGCGGACGAATGAGCAGCCGTGTCTTGCTGTCAGCCGCTCTCGCCGCTCTCCTGCTCACGACTGGCTGCTCATCCCCTCCTGTACAACAGGATCGGCGTCCGTTGGGTAACGTAACCGCCGAGCCTCGTGAATGTGGCCTCATCTCCCGCGATGCCATTGCTCGCGCCACAGGCTTACATGACTTCTATGCGGATGGAACGGACTCGATAGCGCACTTCGCATACTGCCAAGTGACGAGAGCGCCGGACACTTCAGAGCCCGCATGGATGTTGATAGAGCTGCGAGCTCCGATGGCTACGTCCATCCAGAGTCTCGAAGCCACCAAGGCAAGCGACAAGGGAGTGTCTCTGCCGAACGGTCTAGGGCCCGGGTTCAGCGCCTTGATCAAGGATAAGGAGGGGACCCCAGTGGGCGCCTATGCGCTGGCATGGGTGCCTGATGGATCCAAGCTGCTTTCCGTCAGGATCGCACGAGGCGCACCCGGTCGGGACATTCGCGCCGACGCCGTCGAGTTCGCCAAGCAACTCAAGCCCTTTCTCCTCTCCTCCTCGCCGGGGTGACTCCCAGCAGCCTGAGTGCCGCGTCTTCCGTTGACCGTGCGCAAACGTGGGGTGAGACATTCGTCGACCTGCACTGCGCTGGCAACGGGCTGTTTCATCGTCACTTCTGCACCGACCAGGCCGCGCCTGAGGAGATCGCCCGGTAGGTGATGGACGCCATGGTCGAAGAGCAGGTGCCGCTGATGGGTCACTGCGCTTGACCAGTCAAGATCTGCACCCACAGATCCCTGGCATCTCGGGCCGACAGCCAGGCACTCTCCACGACTTCTGATGGGCCCTCGCCGGAGATGCGCCGGACGAACCAGAGCCCGCCCGACGTACACAGCTCGAAGATCGGGCGCTGACAGCTGCACGTGTGCTCGCGCACCCGCATCCGATTCGCCCGTGGCCGGCTCTGCTGCCAGCCCACCGACTCGGCCTGTACGTGCGGAGCCGCTATATGCAGCCCGTGGTAGTCGGCCAGGATCGTCCAGGTGACCACGACATCACCGCCCGGCGCACTGGTCGTGGAGCAGCGCCACAAACGTCGCCGCATCATCGGCACTCACCGTCTGGTGAAGGCCCGCATCGATCTGCGCGTTGCGGAGCCGCACACCGCGCCTGGTGGCATAGAACACACCCGCATCACTGCTGAAGAGCGACCAGGCCGGAAACGCCGCGCGAAGAACGTCGAGGTCATAGCTGCGCATCGCCATGGCTTCACTCTAACCAGCCCTGTACAGGCCTGTCCATGCCATGACAACACATGGGTTGGAACGAGCTGTATGTGCAGGTATTCCTATGGTTAGAGAGTGATTGAGTTCGAGCCCGATCGCTTCAGGTGGGAGCAGATCGCCGACACCCTCCGCCAGCGCATCAGCGATGGCACCTACCGGCCCAAGCACCTACTGTCCGAGGTGCAACTCATGCAGGAGTTCGGCGTAGCCCGCGGCACCCTCCGCAAAGCCATGCAGCGACTGCGCGAGGAGAAACTCATCTACACGATCCCCAACCTGGGCAGCTTCGTCGGCCAGCGCACCGAACCCAGTAACGAGAACCCCACGGCCGGCCAGCCTTCCGCGGAGTAGGCGCCGAGGCGTGCGTCGGCGATCGACTTTCACGACAGCCCACAGGCACCCGCACCGAACAACCTCATGCCCTCAGTCAACGTCGTGATGGCCAACGACGCCAGCGAGGTACTCCTCCGTTCCTCCCACGGCCAACAGGGAGCGCGGTCTTCGGGGTCGGAGCCAGCGGGACATCCCAGTGACGCTGTCGGAGCGCAGCCGAGAGCGACGCTCGATGATAGGCGGCTGCCCCGTAGTCACCGTGCCTGACCGCTAAGGATCTGGATCCACAGCGCCTGCGCAGCGCAAGCGGACATCCACGCACTTTCAAGGATGTCCGCAGGCTCCACGAACGGGTAATGCCGTACGAACCACAGGCCGGCGGCCGTGCAGAGCTCGAACATCGGGTACCTACACGCGCACGTATGACCGCGAACCCGCAGTCAGCTGACTTAACCTGTCACCTGAGGGCGTGGGACACGGCTTGGGCATCACGAATGCCCGAACTGGCCAAGGCGGCGGCTCGCGATCTCAACCTCGGCGGGGCTGAAAAGGTTCGCGAACTGAGGCTGTACGACCAGCGCCTCGACGGTGAGGTCCAGCCTGCCGCGCTCCCAAAGGGCCGCGAAGCCGTCGGAGACCGCCGGCGTGTTGAGCAGCTTCCGAGCCGTGGCAAGACTGCCGTGCTCCGCCAGCATGCTCAAGAAGTAACTCGCGTGATAGTTGGCCTCGTTCCTGGCCCTGTCGTAGATGGAGCGCATGGCCTGATCGAACTCCGAAGGCGCGTCCTCTGCGGGCTGATCAACGTCGTTCTCCCCTGCCCGTGTCCGGTTGAGCCGCTCGGCATAGCCGAGTAGCGCGTCCACAGAAGTGAAGACCATGAAGCCGAGCTCTTCCAGACGGGCTATGTCCGAGGACTCCGGGTCGAGCTCCAAGACGACCGGTTTGCCCTGGCCGGTCTGAAGCCCCTCAGGCCAGAATGCCTCTGCCACAGCCAGGACACGTCCGTCGACGGGATCCGCGATCTCACTGTCGAGAGCCGGCTCGACGTAGCCGAGCTGACGCATCGCTTCCACCATGCCCTTGATCTGAGCCACGCGGACGTCGTCCTGCGTCTCGCTAACGCCGACGGGTCCCAGTTGACCGGCTCCCAGGGCACCGTCTCTGAGTTCCGTCAGCAGAGACTGTGCTGCCTCGGCCAGAAGCTCTCGACGCGCTGCCAGGAAGTCCAGGTAGCGCTCAGGCCGCCAGAGGTCGGGGTCTTCCGGAATCCACTGTGAAGCAAGAACACCGGGATGTTTCGCTTGCGCCTCAGCGAAGTAGTCCTCAGGAGGCCTCTTGTTGATCTTGAGATTGGTGTCCTGGGTGAGGAAGCAGAAGTTCGCGATGGCGTTCACTTGGCTGCGGTCGTAGCCCGCCCGATATAGCAACGCCTTCGGGAAGATGTGGTGTACCTGCAGCGAAGTGAGCTTGCCCAGCATCTCGGCCTTCAACTCGAGCCCACTACCGAGATCGCGCGCTCCCTTGACCCGGGTCAGCATGTAGAGCAGCGGATAGAACCGCGAGCCCTGCGTAGATCCCTCGAAGTCGTGCGGCTGAATCTCCAGGTTGCCGCCGCGCCAGCGCTCCAGGGCGGTGATCAACCCGTCGATGCCGGCCCGCTCGGCCACCTCGTAGTCATGGGCGAGCGCCGTTTCCGTGGAACCTGCGAAGCGGCCCCAGAGCGCGGAGTGGATGTACCAGTAGAGCACTCGATCGCGGTGGGAACTGTCGGTGAAATTGCCGCCCGAGGCCAGATGGAGCAAGCGGGAGATCACGGGGATCGCGTAGCGTCCCATGAGCACTCGATCGTGGTCGAGTCCCAACCGTCCGGAGACGGCGTCCAGCACGCTGCCCACATAACCGACCGCCTTGTCCAGCGCTGTCTCGAACTCCTCCGCCGACACCTCGTTGAGCGCGGTGAACACCGCGCGTCCCGTCGCCACGGCGGTGGTGTTCCGCAACAGCCAGTCGAGTGAGAACGTGAAGCCCGCCTCGGACCAGTTATTGAGGTGATCGCGCATGACCTGACGGGCAGGTGCCCACTGCGCGCAGATCTTGGCCAGCGCGAGGTCGCCCTTAGACAGTGCCGTGCCACCGGAGTTGACCCGGTTGAAGATGTCCACGACGACATCGACGTCCTTGTCCGGGCCGGTGATCTTCTCTTCGTGGAACTCACGCTGTTCGATGTTCTTCAGGCGGTTGAGGCGTTCGAGGTAGATCGCGAACTTGTCCGGCAACTGCGCGAAGTCCTTGATGAACGGCTCCAGGCCCTCCGTGAACAGGCGGGTGACGTCCACCCATCGCACGTCATCCTTCATCTTGGCCGGGCCGTAGAACTCGAACGCCTCCTCCTCGACGTTGAACCGCAGGCCGGTGAACGCGGAGACGTCGCCTTCGAAGAAGGCCGGGGCACGCCCCCGCATGACGCCGTACAGCGAGGTGATGCGTTGCTGACCGTCGAGCAGCAACCGCCGCACGCCGCCATCCGGCGCTGCGCCGCGGACAGAGGCCGGGCCTGGCTCCGTCTCCCAGATGAGCAAGCCGCCCACCGGGAATCCCTTGTACAGGGAGCGCATCAAGCCTCGTACCTGATCGCGATTCCATACGTAGCCGCGCTGGAACTCCGGCAGGAGCACCGTGCTGTTGTCGATCTGGTGGAGCAGTACTGAGAGAGTGGCCATCATCCGTCCTGTGAGATGAGAAAGGGGCTCGGCGCGCCGTGCCACGACACGTAGAGGCGTTCTCTCGCCCTGGTACAGGCGACGAACAACAGGCAGCGCTCACGCTGCACGTCATGAGCGTGTGTCAGCTCGTCTTCGGCGGCCGGTGTGATCGCGCTGGCGGGTGGCAACTGGTGTTCGCCGGCTCCGATTACGGCCACGCAGCGGAACTCGAGCCCTTTCATGCGATGCATGGTTCCGGCTCTGACAACGCCGTCTTCCTCACGGGCTTTGGCAAGGGACTTGACGGGAATGCCCGAGCGCTCAAGCACGGCAACGGCGGAGTCGGCCAGCATACCGGAGCGCGCCGCGATGCCGATTGCGTCCGGCTCCACGCCCGCCTCCAGCCATTCGGCGACCTTAGCGGCCAGGGCGTCCAGTTCGTTGCGCTGTGACCCGAAGCCGCGCAGTTCTGGTGGCATGCCGTGCACCAGGGATCGGTACCCCTCGACGGTATCGAGCCCGCCGTTCATGTCGTCCACGGTCTCTCCGCGGATCATGGCGAGGCTCCAGGCGAGGATCTCGGCAGTCGTGCGGTAGTTGACGTTCAGGCGGGTAGACCGTCCAGTCACATTGATACCGACGTCCCGCAGCGACACTCGGTTGTCGTAAATGCGCTGGTGGCTGTCGCCCGCGATGAAGATGTCGTCAGGTCCTTCGGCGACAGAGGCGCGGAGCAAGCGCCACTGCACCGGATGCAGGTCCTGCGCCTCATCCACGATGACATGCCGATACGGCTTCACCGCGCGTGCGCTCAGCAGGCGGGTTGCCTCCACGCAGACGGTCTCGTACGTCCACACCCGGCGCCGCTTGAGCTCCTCCTGGAATTCCCACAGCGCCTGCCACACCTGGGCCTTCTGCCTGGCGCCTAGGCGCCTTCCGCGTCCCGCCCGCTTCGCGACCAGGTAGTCGGCGGCGCTGAACACCTGCTGGGCGAGAACGACGTGCCGCCACTCCTCAGCGAGGAACGCCACGCTGAACGGCACGTCGAGCTTGCGGGCGATACGCCGCCAGATTTCCTTCTCCTCACGGTCCGCCAGGATGGCGGGACGGCCGTGTTCCTCGGAGAAGATTCGATGAGAGAGATGGTCCACGTGCCGTACTTCGATGGCGTCGCGGACCTTCTCGGAGTCGGTCAGCAGGCGCAGACCGGCTTCCAGCGAGGCGGACAGGGTGGAGGTGAAGGTCGTCACCAGGGCCTGGCCAGCGCCGAGCGAAGCGAGGTGGTGGGCGCGGTGCAGGGCGACGACGGTCTTGCCCGTGCCGGGACCGCCGGTCACGCGAGCGCTTCCGCTATAGGCGGCCTGGACCACGCGTTCCTGTGAGGGATGTAGGTAGATCTTCCAGGTGGCGAACGGGTGTCGGAAGACCTCCATCAGCTCATCCGGGCCATGTACGAGTACGACCCGTTCCGGCGTGCGCTCGATCGCAGCGACGAGGTCCTCGGTGTCGTACCGCTCTGCCGAAACGCTGCCGCTGATCTCCTCCCAGACCGCCTCCGGTGTAAGGCCCGCAGCCAGTCCGACCAGCGCGTCGTACTGCGTCTCCGGCAGGAATCCCTGCGCTGCTTCGAGCTGGATGACGTCGGTCAGCGCGCGGGCGAAGGCGAGAACTTTGCCCTCTACGCCGAATCTGGTCAGGACGGCGTCACCAAGGTGATCGAAGAGCCGGCCAGGAGCCAACCTCGCCATCCCGTCGAGTTGGGTCTGAGTCTCCTCGACCGCGGCGATGTCCCAGATCTCGATCCGGCCGGTCGCGGCGTTCACGGAGGCATGGCGGCGCTCGGCCCACCGATAGGCCGCGTCATGCCCCAGCACCTTCAGCAGCAGGTAGAGATCACCCGATTCCGGGACCAGCACCACTCCACGCCAGTACTGGTTGATTCGGATGGTGCGAAAACGCGGATCCGCGGCCCCCTGTATGCGTTCCAGGTGCAGCCCGGCGTGCGTGGCCTGCTCGAACTCCTGGAACACCTCGTCCACCCGGTCCTGCACGGAACGCTCCAAGCGCGCGTAGTCCCGCAGGAAGTCCCGGTAAATGCCGAGCCTCGCCATCTCCAGCGCTCATCTCCCAGGTAGTTGACGACCGGTCACCCCCTAACGGGCTCGGTCAGGTCAGGTGTCCAGTCCTTCGAGGATCTCGCGGACCGCTCGTGCGCTGGGATGGTTGGTACCGTACCGCCGCACTAGGTCTTGTAGGAGGGGGCGGAAGGTCTCCCTCGCGTGGACCACATCACCCGCGCCCAGCTCGAGCAAGCCGATTTGGCGCCGAAGTTCAAGGATGCGATCCTCGTCCACTCCGAAACGTTGCTCATCCGCCAGCAGTCGCCTGAGCTTCAGCAGGGCAAGATTCGTGTCGCCGAGCATGGCCAGGGCGTTGGCCTCCATCATGCGGAAGCGAAGGGCCAGATCGTTGGCGGGCCCATCTCGCTGCGCGATGTCGTCGGCGAGCTGCGCGAACTCCGGGGCAGCACGCCGGTAGTCCCCTCCGAGGAAGAGCACATCCGCCAGCTCGATCCGGAGCGTGAGCACCTCGGGTTCCATGGCACCGAGCGTCTCAGCGGCAGGCCGCACAACTTTGCCGAGCACCTCCGCTGCTTGCGTGAAACGAGACTCCGCCTTGAGCAGTTCGGCGTCCTTCCTCGCGTACGAGATGTCGCTCGGCCGGAAGGAGACATCGACAGGGCGAGGACGTGCTGAAGGTGTCGGCATGGGAGCCGTCCCGCCAGCGCCCCGTTCCGCAGGCGCGCCTACTCGGCCCACCACTCCCGCATACATCTGGACTGGTTGCGGTGAAGCGGCATTTACATAGCCGACAAGAGGTGGCAAATCGCCGCAGAATTCGAGCAACCGCTCGTAAACGTCCGCAGCGGATGCGGGCCGACGGTCGGGCGACTTCTCCAGCATCCACAGGACGAGTTTCTCCAGCTTCTCCGGCACATCTCGCCTGAGGCGCCGGAGCGGCCGCGGCACTCGATCGATGTGGTTGCGCAGGGACGCCAGCGGAGTGGGACCACCGAACTGATTAACGCCGGAGATCATCTCATCCAGCACGACGCCGAGGGAGTACAGGTCAGCCTGCGGGCTGGTGGTGCCGGCCATAGCCTGTTCGGGCGCCATGTATTCCGGCGTGCCCACGGTCATCCCGGTCCGCGTCAGCCGCGTAGCGGTGGGTGAGATGGCTGCGGCGACGCCGAAGTCAAGCACCTTGACGGCGCCTTCAGGCGTCAGCATGAGGTTGCTGGGCTTGAGGTCCCGGTGAATCAGCGAGTTGACATGAGCAGCCGCGAGCACCGAGCACACCTGGGCGGCGATGGCCGCGGCCCAGGAGATGGGGATCTCCGTCTCGTCGATCAGCGTTTGAACGGAAACGCCGGGTATTTGCTGCATGACCAGGTACAGGTTGTCTTGGTGGGTGCCACAGTCGTACACCGCAGGGACGCCAGGGTGCTCCAACCGGGCGGTAATGCGGGATTCCCTGACGAATCGTTGGGCGAGCTCGTTGTCCGGTTTCCCGTCAGGCAGGCGGTCCACCCGAATGAACTTAATCGCGATCGGCCTATCCAAGCGCTTGTCGAAACCGAACCAGACCTCCCCCATGCCGCCTCCACGACGCGACAAAGGGTCGAGTTCGTATCGGCCGCCGATCGTTTGTCTGGTCATCCGGCCGCCTCTCCTTCGAGCTCTGCTTCCCAGAAGAAATTACCGGATCTAGGCGGCGTTTACAGGTGCCGCGCATACCTCAGCTTTACCTAAGATTCGGGCTATGGCCCGGCAGAACGATCACGATCACGTTCCTCTTGAACCCACTCATGTCAGGCCTGCGCTGATCGATACGCTGAGCTACGCGTGGGTGATCGTACCGTTGTTGTCGATCGGGGTCCTCGCGCCCTTGAGCATCGGCTTCGCCGCCTTCCGGCTCAGGAGCCGACTGGTCGCCGTTACTGCCGCCGGTTACCTGAGCCTGGCTCTGGGACTCATTGCGACGGAGGGGCTGCGTGACTGGCCCTCCGGTGACTGGCGCAACGAACTCGCCTGGGCAGCATGGTGCGTCGGCCCGTGGTTCGGTGGAACGCTACAAGGATTCCTGCTCCGTTCCAGGGTCTTCCCAGCGAAACCCCTGCCCTTGACGACGACGCATGGCACGCATTCTGCTCGAAAGTCCCAAATATCATGGGATCCCTGGGCAATCCCACCATCGGCCGAGGCCTTGCCGATTCCCGACAAGCCGACCCAGCAGATCCTGGCAGGACCCGCCGGACTGGCGGTTCCGTTCAGCTATCTCTGGGCGGTCATACCGCTCCTTTCGCTTGGCCTCGCCACCTCCCTGGCCATCGGCGCGGCGGCGGTGCGCTTGGGGAGCTGGAGGCAGGGCGTCGCCGCAGCGGTCTATCTCGTGTGCCTGGCGGCCTTCATCATCGTGCGCGACCCGATGGCCACGATGCCGGACACGGCCTGGCAGTCCCAGCTGGTGTTGTGGGCCTGGTCTTTGGGGCCGTGGTGGGGCGGCACCTTCCACGCCTTCATGCTGCGGCAGGCCGTGTTCAGCAGGCGTCCAGAGCTTACGCCCCCGTCGGACCACCCCCACGATGTCATCGGCCCGTACCGGCTCGTCAGACGGCTCGGCAGAGGAGGCCAGGCAACCGTTCATCTCGGCTTAAGTCCTGCCGGCAGGCAGGTCGCGGTCAAGGTGCTCCATTCCTCGCTCGATTTCGCTCCCGCCGAGCGTGAGGCGTTACGCCGGGAGATTGCCGCCGCTCAGCGGGTTCCCCCGTTCGCGACCGCGCCCATCCTGGACTTCGGGATCGCGGACGACCGCGCGTACATCGTCAGTGAGTACGTCCCCGGCCCTACCCTGCAGGACTTCGTCGCCCATGGTCGGCCCCTGGACGCGCATGCGCTGATCCGGCTCGCTATCGGCACGGCTGCGGCGTTACGGGGCATTCACAGCACCAGCATCGTGCATCGGGATTTCAAGCCCAGCAACGTCCTGCTGGCTCCCGACGGTCCGCGGGTGATCGATTTCGGGATCGCCCGCATTCTCGATCGGGTCACCATCACCTCCGGAGAGATCAAGGGCACGCCTGCCTACATGTCCCCCGAGCAGGTCTCCGGTCAGGACGTCGGCCCGCCTTCGGACGTGTTCAGCTGGGCGTCCACAATGTATTTTGCAGCGACTGGGCGACTGGCCTTCGACGGACCGACGTTCGCCACCGTCGCCCACCAGATCTGTACTCGTCGTCCTGACATCACGGGGCTGCCGCGGACGCTCCAGGGGCCAATGGCGGCGTGTTTCAACACCGATCCCCGTGCTCGGCCAACCACCGCCCAGCTCATGCTCGCCGTCACTCAGTGACCGGCTGAAGCGAGCCTACAGTGAGCCCTTCCAGGATCTGTGCGGCCAGTTGCTTGCCGATTCTGGCGGTCTCGTCGATCGCCCGCTCGTATCCCTCCAGTTGTTGGAAGGCCATACCGTATCGGCGCTGCTCCTTAAGCGGCAGTCGAGGTATCTGTGCCCGTCGGACGTCTATCCGCAAGGTGCCGGAATGTGCGCTCGCGGTACGTTCGGCGGACAACCTGAGAAAGCCGGCGAGGAAGTGCGGATCGAAGAGCTCCGGATCAACGCGGATCATGAACAAGTGCGGACCGAGGGTGACCTCCTCAGTGAGCACCCGGGCATGAACCACGCGAGTGATCGCGGGGATGACCACGTCACCTGGCCGAGCGGTGATCGTGCCGACCTCGGCTGTGCCTTTGCCGGTTGGGCCGCGGCCCAACGTGACGTCCTTCGCGGTGAGCAATGGCACGTCGCCGGACTCGGTGTCCATGCGCATCGGCGTCTGCTCGAGTTGGACCGCCCCGGCGCGGACGAGTTCGCCGAGTGTGGTCATGGTGAGGGCGCGGGGCTCCTGGAGCACGTTCGGTACTGTGTCGGCCAGCTTGAGGGAGAGAGCGGCCAGCTCTGCCCGTGACTCGTCCACGTTGCCTGTCGGCGGTATTACCGCTTTAGCCAAGTACCGGGATGGCGTGAGATCGACCTCGTCGTCGAGTAGGTCGATGATCGATATGGCCCCCTTGGCTTCCTTGAGAAAGGACCGCCACACGGGAAGCACGTTCTCTAGCTCACAATCGGCCATCAGGACCTGGGAGGGGACGGCGTCGTTGTCGCCGGGGCGACGCAGCAGCCACAACTGAGGCGACTGCGTCGACTGTGGCGCGGAGCCTGCGGGAAGCCCGATCACTCCTTGCAGGGTACCGGTGCGGAGAAGCTGCGAACGGATTCGCCTGCCGGAGCGGCGTGTGGCTGCGGCGGGCGGCATCAGGACGACCACCTGGCCTCCGGGTCTGACCCGTGCTAGGCAGTGCTGTACCCAGGCCAGCTCTGACTCTCCGCGTGGCGGAAGACCGTACTGCCAGCGTGGGTCATTGGTGAGCTCTTCGTAGCCCCAGCCCCGTTCGCTGTAGGGAGGGATGCAGACGGCGGCGTCCGCTTCCATGCCCGGGAAGGCATCGGCGGTTAGAGAGTCTCCGGTCCGGATCTCCGCCTCGATGCCTTGGGCAGCGAGGCGGGCGGCGGCTAGTCTCGCCATGGCCGCGTCCCGTTCCTGGCCGAACACGCGCCCTGCCTGGCGCCGGGCCGCGTCGACGGCAGCCATGAGGAGTCCGCCGAAGCCGCAATGCGGGTCGAACACCGTGCCCGACGATTCCAGCAGCGCCGCCATCGTGGCAGCCACTTCTGCTGATGGCACCTGGACTCGCCGAGAGTTGGTCTCGATATAGCGGCGATAGAGAAATTCGACCGTTTCGCGCGTCCCGAGCTCTGCCGCAAGCCGACTCGCGGCATCGGCCAGTTCTGCAGGTGGATCGGCGTCCCCTCCAACGAGTGAGCAGGCCACGGAACTCACGACGGACAGCAGTTGGAGGTCATCAGTGGAGTTACGAATCTGCTGCCAAACCCGCTCATCAAAAGGAAGCTCATCGAGCTTGCCCTGGGTGCGGAGCCAGGACTCAACCTCGTTGAGCGAGAAGAGCGGGTTCGACGACGTCCCGCCAACAGGTTCGGGGAAGTCCTGGAACCTGCGGCGCCAATTGCTGACGGCCGCACGGCCCACACCTGCCAATCGGGCGATGTCACCCGCTGTCACCGTGGCATCGTCCCGCATGACATACCTCTTTCTACGATCCGAAACTCCAGGTAGTGGCTTACCGTAATCGCTCGAGGATTCCCTTCGCGCGTAGCTCAGCAATGTGTTCGGCGGCGCGGAGCGGAGCGGTGCCACCTCGTACGAGCAGCCCGGCCTCAATGTTCTTGGCGACTCCTGACTGCGTCAGGTTCGCGCTGGAGACCAGCAGTGTCCGCCGATCGGCCACGGCGAGCTTGGCATGCATCTTGGCTCCCGCCTCATCGCGCTTGCTCAGCGGCCAGTGCCACAGCTCTATGCCGGCCACCGAGGCGAAGGCTGCGGCCGGCTCGCCGCCGCTCATGGCTGAGCCCGCCCCGGCTAATGTCTCGACGACGACGGTCACCGTCACCCCGCGACCGACCGCCTCCGCGAGTGCGGCCAGCACCAGCTCGTACGGCTTGGCGGAGTACGTCATCATGGCCAGTTCGTACCTGGCCTCGGACACCACCTCGGTCAGCACATTGCCGGTTGCCCGAACGGGCACGGGTAGCGTACGCGGGCCTGTCCACACAGCTTCCACCCGCACGCGGTCGGCTTGTGCTTCCAAGCCTGCGGCGAGGCCACGAAGGTAGGCGGCCAGCTCGCCGCCTGTCTGACCGGAGTCCAACACCTCCGCGGCCACTTCGGCGAAACCCGTGCGCGGCACGGCGGCGAGGATGGCTTCGCGATGCCAGTTCTCCTCTATTCGGGCGGCGAGCAGGCGCAGGTCACTCGCGCTCAGGCGGCTCGCCGCCCGAGCGATCGTGCTCTCCGCCTTCGCTCTCTCCCTCATAGCAATCCGGCGAAGAGAGCCAGCTCAGGTTCATCAGCGAGCGGGACGACGAAACGGCGGTCCAGGTAGCGGTTGCCTCGCTCGCAGGTCGTCTCCGAGACGAACAGGCAGACGTGGCAGGCCGCTCCGTGCAAGAAGTCCGCCGGCGCCTGCGGGGTCCGCTCCGCGCACAGCGGGTCGGATGAGCAGTGCCGTGCGTCGCGCAGAGCGCCGAACGTGAGCTCGACCAGCCTGTCGGGCTCGGCGAGGGAGACGAGGCCACCGAGCGTGCCCTCCGAGTCCGGGACGGCGGTGTAGATGAGGATGCCGCTGCGAGGATCGTCCGCGGTGCCCGCGTAGATGCGCTCCGACAAGCTCGCCGAGCTGTAGCCGCACTGCAGCGCAATCGTGCGGATGAGCAGGTGGGAAAGGGTGTGGAGCGCGTAGAAACGCGGTCCTGGCCAGCCGCGTGCGGCGTCGAAGTTTCCTTTGATGCGATCGGAATACCGATAACTGCGGAATCGGGTGTACGCCTCCAGGTGCTGCGTCATGGCCTCGGACTCGATGACCCGTTCCTCCCAGCCACGCAGCAGATCCTCTGGCAGGCGCAGGAAGATCCCTTCGCCGCGTACCTGGCTGGCCGGGACCCAGAGCGGTTTGGATCTATTCAGGGGTGCGCGGGTGACCAACTCGGGATCTTCGGGGTCAGGGGCGTCCAGCCGGGTGAAGCCGATCAGCGCGCGGACCTCACGCAGCCTCTCGACCTGGAGCACGTCGGCGTAGACCTCCTTGAGCCTGCCGGGAACCTCGTCGAGCCGTCGCACGGTGAAGTCGTCGTTCGGCTCGGGCAGTTCCTCGGCGGAGAACACCTCCCATTCCGGCGAGCGCAGGTCCGGATAGGCCGGAGGCTTCTTCTCCGTGCCACCCGCCTCGATCGCGCGGCGGCGTTCGGTGGCCTCCCAGACATCCTGGTCCGACCACTTAGCGAAGTGGTCACGCATGGCGGGCAGGTTCTCCCTAGCCCAGGGATACATCGGCAGGATCAGCGGCTTGATGGCCTCCCAGTGCCTCTCGACCATGGTGTCGATGGCCTTCGCACCGGTCTGGGGCACGGCCAGCGCAGCCAGCGTTTGCGGAAACCACTGGTTGGACGCGCCGACCACCAGCACGTGCAACTGCCGGTTGCAGCCGCCTTCGTCGAAGCGGGATAGGTGTGGGTGCCTGCCTCGGCAGCGCGGCAGCTGATCCTGCCCGCGGCGCCCCAGGACAGCGCGGATGTTGCGCTTCTCATCGCAGTTCGTGCACCTGACCTCGACATTGGCGCCGAGATTCCCGCCACGGTCGGTCATCTGAAGTGTCGGGTGGCTGACCTTGGCGCATGGCTGCCCGTGATGGACGAACTCCACGTAAGGGAAGTCGTCCAGGTGGCCGCCGGTGCAGGCAAGCACGAAACGTGCCGCCACGGCGAGCGGTTTGCGTCCCTTCCGCTTGCGGCCGCAGTTGTCATGGAAAAAGCGGGCCTCATGCGGCTTGCGCGGCTTGTCGTTCTCGAAGCCGAAAACCTTGGAGTCGATGGGTGCGAGGAGTTCGCACGCGGTGCAGCGCATCCATCCAGGGAACGGGACGGTGGGCACGCCGACCTTGGAGGCCGGGCCGGACGGCTCGCGTTCGATACCGGCGGTCCAGGGGGCGGGGCGAAGTTCCTTAACCGAGCGGAAATCCAGACACTCCGGATCGCCTTTGCGGTGAGGAAAGGACTGAATCGCCGCGAGCAATCGAGGCTCGGCGAGAGCTTGCCAGCCGTACGCGCCCTCGTAGCGCCAATCGTCCAGCCCCGAGATCAGAACGGAGAAGTTGGGCAGGTCGACGAGGGAGCCGACACCGCTGGTGAACATCAGGTGGCTGGGGCGCACCGCTCCAGCGCGTACCCGGTATTTGTCGCCGGCCATCTACTTGGTCACCTCTCCCAGCTCGTCACCCTCAGGTATGTCCGTCGGATCCTGTTCCGTGTCTGACATGGTGAACGACCAGGCCGGAGCCCCATAGAGTGGTGCGAAGATCTGCCCGCCTCCGGGGAGGATCAGATTGATCTCGTTTTCCGTCTCCCGCATCGACTGGCCGACGGTGAGGTCGCCCCACTTGCCGTCACCGGCCAATTCGAGCAGTCCGACGAGCGGCTGCTTCTTGTAGGTTCCCTCTCTGTAGCCGAGGCGGGTGGAGCCGGTCTTCTTCAGCGTCCACAGGTCGATGATGACCTTCAGCCGTTCCAGCAGATACTCCCGGGCCCTGCCCTCCCCCACGGCTTCCGCCCGAGCCAGGAACCTGCTGGTGATGGCCTGGACGATCTCACCATCCAGCGGGACGTCGTGCGCGTCGAGGTCACGCGAGTATCCCTCGGCGGCTTGGCGCACTGCGGCGACGAAGGCGGCAGTGGCGCCACGGTCGAGCGCCCGCCGCGTGAACGGCGTCACCGATAGCGCCTCGACCTGGCGGTAGAAGGTGGCGTGGTAGTGCTCGAAGTCCTCGAAATGGGCCAGGTCGCGGGGCCTGGACCAGTTGTACAACGTGAGCACCAGACCCGGCCTGTCCGAGTCACGTCCGACCCGCGAGGAGGCCTGGATGTACTCGGCGGTGTTCTTGGGCTGCCCGATGACCATCATCAGGCCGAAACGGGAGACGTCCACGCCGACCTGCAGCATGGAGGTCGCCAGCGCGACGTCTACGGGCAGGCTGCCGTCATCGTTGCGATCCGCCCATTTCCTGGCCAGCGGGTGGGGCTTGCGGCGCTTGTCGCGGTCCTTTTCCTTGAGCACGTCCGACCATTCCGCGGGGATCTCGAGGCGGCGACGCGAGGTGTCGAGGTCAGGGTTGAAGCGGTGCTCCAGGCGGCGCAGCACCTCACTGATGTCTCCGGACGAGATGCGCGACGTGAGCTCCTGTACGGCGAGCATCCCCGTCTTGCTCGCGATCCGGTTCGACAGTCCCTTGAGCCTGCCATGCCGGCGTACGCGCGTGGTGACGTCGTCGTCGACGTAACGCCGCATCCCGGCGAGTTCCCTGGTGGCGTTGAAGTAGCCGACCAGCGTCATATAGGGGTCGGCGGGAGCCCCGTACTTGTCGAAGAGGGTCTGCCCCGCGATCAGCAGGATCTCCGCCAGGCGGATCTCGGCAGACTTGAGCCGTACCCCGTGCGCGCAGAGACCGAGGTAGCGGCGGCCGGGGTGCTTGCGAGAGAGCGGGACCTGCCGGGAGAAGAAGGTGTCGCCGATGTCGATGACCTGCGGCGGGAAGATCGCCAGGTCCTTGCCGAACACGCCGAGCACCTGAGCCTTGGCCCGCTTGGTGGTGGCCGTCGAAGCGACGATCTTGGGGCCGGTCTCCTGGCCGTCCGGCAGTCGCCAGGTGCACAGCCCCGCGATGGCGGTCTCGAACAAGCCCACCGTAGTCCCAAGCGCTCCAGAGATAAGGTGCAGCTCGTCCTGGATGATCAGGTCCGGGGGCCGCAGCCGGGTCACGGGCTCGCTTTGTGGGACGGCCGCGAGATCGTTCTTCTTGAAGTGCCTGTCGCCACAGTCGGTCTTCAGGTCCAGGTCGTCGTGGCGGTAACCGTGCCGCGGGCACCTCCGGGAGACCCGGCCGAACAGCAACCCGGCATAGCCCTTCCAGGGCAACTGTGCGAGCTTGTCGACGGTCGCGATGACGAGGCTGGGCGCGTAACGGTAGATCTCCTCGTCGATGGTGAGGATCGGGAGGCCCTCGCGGTGGACAGCCAGGGCCGCCTTCAGGTCGTCGCCCTCGCGGCCGGCGAACAGCTCGCGCAGCATCGCGTCCTCGCCCCGCTTGGAGAATGGGCAAGGGTCGTCGCCCTCTCCGCGACGGCAGTAGAGCAGGACGCGGCGGCGGTCGGTGTCTGGGTGAAGGTCCTTATGACCGGCCAGCTCCTCGCCGCACCACGGGCAGGTCAGGGTCTGCAGGACGTTGGTACGTTTACCGTCGCCTGCCTGTCTGGCCTCGTCGATCTGGTCGATCGCCTCGCCGAACCAGTTGGGGGAGACACCCGCGCCCACCCACAGGCCGATCCGGAACGGCTCGGCTCCCCAGGCCGCCGATTCCTTCCTGCGCAGCACCTCGGCCGCGCAGATCAGCGCTGCGGCGCGCTGGAACTGCTGTGCGG
The DNA here is from genome assembly GCF_050942315.1 of Nonomuraea sp. CA-143628. NCBI lineage: Bacteria > Bacillati > Actinomycetota > Actinomycetes > Streptosporangiales > Streptosporangiaceae > Nonomuraea > Nonomuraea sp. CA-143628. The sequence goes on along the minus strand of NZ_CP192072.1, from coordinate 1,392,719 downwards.
TCAGGAGCCGCAGGGTATAGCGCATGAGCACGGCCACACCTGCCGACCCGTCCCGGGTGTCCGCACCCGAACCGATCTTCCCCTGCAGTCTTCTGATGGCGAGTGTGAACGCGGTCAGCCCCAGGTACGCCTCGGTCTTGCCACCGCCGGTGGGGAAGAACAGCAGGTCCACCAGTCCCGTACGGTCCGCCGCCCGCTCCGCGTGTCCTGGATCGGCCAGGGCCGGCAGGTTGAGCAGGACGAAGGCGAGCTGGAACGGACGCCAGGACGCCTCGCCCGGACCGCGGCTCTCGACCTCGGCCAGCGCCTGCTCATACCCCCAGCCTTTCTCCTGCCGGAGTTTGGCGGCAGTGCTGTGGCGGCGCTGATCGGCCATGGCCGAGTTGGCGAAGCGGAAAGCACGGAGTGCATGCTCATGGCCGGGATGGCTTGGATCGGTCAACAGCTCGACGCCCTTCTGAACGCGCTGGGCGATCAGCCTGGCCTCGAAGACCGCCTTCTCCGCAGTCTTGCGCAGGGCTTCGGGCACGTCGTCGCGGTGCTCCTGGGTGTCGAGCCAGGCCAGGTAGCCGTCCGCCAGTGGGGACAGACCCTGCTTCAGCCGGTCGAGGTCTGCCGTGGCCAGCTTGTCCATAGAGAGCTCGACGCCGCCGAGTCCGTCGCTTGCGGCGATCGTGGCGGGCACGTCGTGGTATGGGATCCAAGTGGTGACCAGCTCGTTCGCGACACGCTCGTCGTCACGCACCTTCGCGTGCACCGCTATGTTGCGCCCGGAGGCATAACGGCGGTGGTTGCGATAGAGCAGCCGCAGGTGCTTCTCCTCGAAGTCCTCGCTGCCCCACTGGCTGTCGCCGTCAAGGGGATCGTCGATCGGCAGGAAGATCGCCGCGTGTCCGTCGAGTGCACGGACCCGCAGCTCCGCCTGGAACAGCCAGGCTGCGTCGGGATTGCTCTCCGGCTCCGGCTGCGCGTTGACCAGCGTGAGCTCCACGATCCGCCGGTCGTTGAGCTGCGACCGCACGGCCACCGCCAGGTAGACCCCCTGCTCGCCGCCAGTCAGCGGCACGTGGTAAGTCGACTCCCCGTCGAGGCGGATCTCCTTGTCCGCGATGATCGGTTCGCGCGCCCAGGTGCTGACCTTCTTGCCGCCTTCGAGCTCGATCTCCGTCTTGGTGTACCGGCCCCACGAGGTGGTAACCGAGACGGCGTCCACGCCGGTTGGGACCGCAAAGGACAGACCCATGGAGGAGGCCCAGATGCGGCCCAGGTTCTGCGGGGTCAGCTTGTCGCTGAGCTCGGCGTCGCGGGCGTCGCCGCTCACCCCGGTCTCGGTGTCGGGTACCTCGCCCGCCTCTTCCCGCGCCGACTTCGGCGTGTGCTTCGAGCCGAGCATGCCCAGCAGGTACCGCTCCCGGGGACCCGCCGCCCGATGCGAGAACGCCTCCAGGTCACCGCCCCATGGGCCGAGCAGGTCGAGCCGGACCAGCTTCTCGAACTCCTCGCGAACCTGGAAGGAGTCAGCCTCCGCGAACTGCTGCGGGGCGTCAAGGGGCACGCCGGGGGCCTGCTCCGGCACGGCCAGCGCGGGGGCGAGGTCGAGTGTTTGCTGCCTGTTCCCCAGGTCGGGGAAGAGGTCGCCCTGGTCGTCAATCAAAACAGGCGTCCTTCGGGTTCAGCCTTCGCCGGCTTGTTTGCGGCTTTCGGGCGGGGGGCCTTCTTTCCCGGCTTGTCGTGCAGGCCTGCCTTGACCTCTTCGGCGTAGCGGGCGCGGTTAAGCTCCAGCAGGCGATCCACGAGCTCCCTCTGGACTGCCGGGCCTACGGTGAAGCGGGTCTCGCGAGCTACCGGGTGGTGGCCGTGAGCGAGCTTGTCCAGCAGATCAGTCCAACCGTAGGCACGGCAGACCGCTTCGTCGATGGCGACGTGGATACGGCGGAGTTCGGCGATGTCGTCGTCGGTGTTGGCCGGGTTGTTGACCATGTTGTAGGTGGTGGTGAGTCCGGCTTGGCGGGAGAGCATTAGGTCGCGGCGGTAGGTATCGAGGCGGGCGCCGAGGTCGCGCATCTCCTGGGTGAGCTCGGGGAGGGGCAGGGTCTCGAACACGTCGGAGGGCGAATAATTGATGTCCGCCTTCATCGTGGACGAGCGTGCGCGAGTCCACCAGTAATGCGGGGCGCTCGACAGCATGGCGAGCATGGCCGTGTCATCGGTCGCGAAGACACCGAGTTTATGCGCGAAGACCTGCCCGGTCGGTACCATCACCGGCATCACGACCTTGCTCACGAGCGTGATCACAATGACCCGCTCGAGACTAGCGATAGCACGGTACAGGTCCACCGTCGGCCGCTTATATTGCCACCATCGCTCACGAACCTGTTTATTGGCGTTCTGAGCACGCTCCGGCTTGACGAGCTTGACCACCTGCTCATAACAGTGCGGATATTTCTTCGCCTCAGATTCGGGCCAGTCCTTGAAGTTGATGATCCAACGGCTAGCGGAGCAGTCAGGCCGCGAATTCAGATCCTGTCCGTTCAGATACGGAAATAGGATCCCCCTATTGCGCTCATCCTGCCGGATGAGAGCGCTAACCTTTTCAGGCTCCATAGTGAAGCCCATTCCCAGCACATAAGTACCGAAGATTGCGATGCCCGAACTGGCGACCAGGCGATGCGGGTTTCCTACAACCCGGGACTCTGGGTCGAGCGACGGTGTTATACCCGAGACCTCCACCTCGTCCGCCATACGCGTCGCCGCCTCCCCTAGTGCGGCACAACTGCTCCACACCACGCAATACTCCAGCACCGCACTCGACGAGGGCCAGGGCTTGCTCTTTACCGACTGCCGGATCGTCACCCCAGCCGCAATGAGCCGGTCCAATCCCACCTCGCGGGTATCGCCCTGGGCGAGAGTATTGGTGGCGATAAGCCCAGTTTGCCCAGCCCCGTTGAGCAGAGCATGCGCCCTCAGCAAGAAATAGGCCACCAGGTCCCCGTTACCCTTCGCCCCCCGGGCGATCGCCGTGACTAGGTGCTCACGATAAGCTGGCCCACTCGAACCGCTAATCTTGGACCCACCTAGAAAAGGCGGGTTGCCAATTATCGCATCAAATCCAGGCCCGTTCAGACGCTTTCCATCGAACACCTCTGGAAAGGTCAGCGGCCAGTGAATTGGATGTCTGTCGAAATATCCCGTGACCCGATCGGTCTCCAGCCATTCCTTTCGCTGAACCCGCTCCTTCAGCATGCTCTCTGGGTCGTGCCGCACGCTGGCACTCGCCAGCGCCGACGCCTTCAGCGACGCCGCGTCGAACCCCCGGGCCCGATCGCCATGCCCCGGCACCGGATGGTCCGCCGTCAGCCGCCCTTGCTCGACCGCGTGTGCCAGCGAAGCCCCCACCAGCAGGTCCGCGAATGACCGTACCTGCGCGGTGTCCAGCTCGATCTGCCCGAGAATGCTCCGCTTCCTGGCCAGCGCCCCAAGCGGATCGTCCTCATCGACCTCAATGCTGGTCAGCGCCCGCCGCCGCTCGGCCACGTCTCCCAGCAGCGACCGCACGTCCTTGGTGAAGTCGACCGCGACGTCCTTGTAGAGCTTGCGCCCGCGACGAGGATCGAGATGCATGTACTCCAACTGCTCCACCGAGGTGATCCCGAGCAGTGAGTCGCCGGCAACAAGCCGGTCGTCGAGGAATGTGAACGGCCGCCGCGGGTCCATGGAGACCAGCCACAACGACAGCTTGGCCATCTCCACGGCCATCGGGTTGACGTCCACCCCGTACAGGCAGTGCTCGATGACCTGCCGCCGGGCCTCGATCACGACGGGATCCTCATCAGCCTCGAGCGCGCGGTCCGCCGTGCCGGAAACGTAGACAGCAGCGCGCTCGTCACCGGCGCGCGACCACGCCTCCACCAGACGATCCCCCAGATAGCGGGCGGCGGCGACCAGAAAGGCGGCCGAACCCATCGCGATGTCGGCGACCTTGAGGTCGAGGATCTCTTCAGCCGTCTTCGGCACCCACTGGCTGCGGTCGGCGGTCTGGAGCGGTCCGACACGGTAGACCAGCGGCTCAAGCGCGCCCTCGGCGACCTGCTGGGCGAGGTCACGCGGCGTGTAATGGGTGCCGGTGTTCTTGCGGAGCGAGGATTCGGTGACGTACAGGGCGCCGGGCAGGATGACCGTGGGCTGGCCGCGCAGGTCGGCTCGGATGACCCCGTAGAACGGCAGCAGCCGCTCGGTCAGCTCGGCATCCCCCTTGGTGACCGCGAGCAGCTTGCTCCTGGCCTCCTCAGTCTCAACTGGGCCCATCGGCGCAAGCGCCTTCTCCACGGCCGACACGCTGCCGATGCCCGATTCCTTGTACTTCTCAGCCAGGTCACTAGACGAGAGCCGAGCGAGGTTGCGCAGTCGTACCTCTTCCTCCAGGCCCTCTGCGCCGACGAGGCCGACTACCACGTCAGTGGTGCGCAATCCCTCGTACGAGAGCAGGCCCTCGTAGACGTAGCCGATCTGCTCGACGTCGAGGGTACGGAAGCTGAGCTTGCGCCGCTCACCCTTCTTCGACTTGTCCCGGCTCTCGAAGTCGGGCACGTTCATGCTGCGGTTGGTGCGCTGCTTGCCCGCGCTGATCCAGACGTACTGCACGGCGCGGAGCATGTGCAAGACGGTGCGGTCGTCGACCGACAGCGGCAGCCAGGCATACAGGTCGGGGTCGAACAGCGAGCCGTCGTGCGCGTGCATGGTCAGCTTCGGATGGTCAACGCCTCGATAGACGGCGTTGCAGAGGGCGAGCAGCCGGTGCCAGGCGGCGTAGGTGTGCTCCAGCTCGGTCTCCGAGCCGGCGTTGGCCCGCTGCTCCAGCTCCTCACACAGCCTTCCGGCCGAGTACGCCCGCAGGTAGAGGTCGTTGTCGGCGGGAAGCAGGCCGCGTTCCTCGGCGAAGAGCAGGAAGACCACCCGCATCATGACGGTGACCGCACCCCGGTAGACATCGTGCGGTGTGACGTCCCTCCCCAGACCCGGACCACCACGGTCGCGATCGGCGGCGTCGGCCCGGCCGATGGCGGCGACGAGGAGTTCGACCGCCTGACGAACCTGGGAGCCGAGCCGCTCGGTGATGACTTCCTGGTTGTCCTTGCTGGCAGCGAGCAGCGCGGGCAGCGTCTCGTCTTCGGTGACGCCGAGGAAGCGCTCACGACCGAGCAGCGAGACGAAGGCGCGGACCACGACCAGCTCGGCCGCCTCGTTCCAGGCCATGGCGTCGAAGACCGCAGTGGTGGTCACGCTCTGCCGAGGCGCCCAGACCAGCGCCCAGCGCCGCCCGTCCGTGGCCAGACCGAGCGGCACGTCGTGCGCCCGGCACAGATGCGCCACGCGGTCAGCGGGGGTGGCCGCCCATTCCGAGCCGGGGATCCGCTTGACCGGGTCGCCCTCGCAGATCAGCCCGAGCAACCGTCCGTTCATTGTGAAGTCCGGCACGAGGGTGATGTCGTGCTCGGGCACAGCCACCTCGTACTTGCCAAGGTCCTCGGTCCGCAGCGCGTCACCCCAGCCGAGCAGGTCGTGCAGGACGTAGTCGATCCAGGCGGCCCGGTCGCCGGAGCTCTGCCAGGTGCTGTGTCGGGAACGCAGCCGTTCGCGGTCCTGCTTGGTGAGCGCGTCCAGCGAGGGCCAGGTCTTCCGCAGCACCGGCAGGCTCAGGAAAGGGCCGGAGACGTCGACCAGGCCGAGCCAGTCGAGGTGCTCCCGATTGGGGTCACGGGGCTTGCTGAACTTCATCGGGTGGCTGCCTCACGCTCGGGAACGACAAAGATCAACGCGACGGGGAAGGTGTGGGGACGGGGGTCGGCGTAGCGGGCGGCGATCACTTCCAGCTCGCGGTCGCGTTCGACGGCGAGCTGCGTTAGGCGGTCCTGCCACGACTGCCGGTCCCGGCGGTACTGGGCCAACTCGCGGGCGTCCTTGGTGATCTCGCTCAAGCTGATCAGCGCGTCGTCCTCGTCCTCGGCGAGCTTGCCGCGCAGCGTCGCCTCGAACTCGCTCAGGTTGGAGATAATCGTATTCTGCTCGGACTCCTGGCGCCGGGCGAGGACACCGGCAAGGGACTTCTCCCGGTCAGCTGAACGCGAGTAGACGGCGTCAAGCAGGCCCTCACGAGCGCGAGGCCAGGCTTCGGCCAGCCGGGAGCGCAGGTGAGCCGGGGCGGGGACACCTTCGGCGAGCGCGTGGTCGAGGATCTCCCGCGTCTGGGTCAGCGAGGCGGCGCGGGCGAACCAGGGGTGGCGCTCGCGCAGCCAACCGCCGCTGTAGAGGATCTCCTCGTGCAGCAGGATGCCGTCGCCGCCGGCCACGACGAAGCGCGAGTAGGCGCCGATGAAGACCCCTTCGAGGGAGGGGTGATCGCTCACGACCGCTGTCACGCGGTTCAGATCGATCTCCGGGTTGGAGACCGCGGCCCGCAACAGGCCGGTTGACATGGCCACCAGAGGATGGTTGAGGTGGGCGAGCACCACGTCGTCACGGACTCGGCCATCGGGATCACGGGTGGTGGCGGAGTCGAAGGTGATGGGCCTGCGCCGGGGCACGACGCCCTTGGCCAGGTCCTCGTCGGAGAGCTTCTCCAGCAGGCCAACGCTGCCTCGTTCCCAGGATCCAGTGAGGATCGGGACCTCCCAGAAGCCCTCCGCGAGATGCCGTTCGTCCACGTGCGGCCGCAGCGGCTGCTGGCGGGTCAACTGGAGAGCCGTGTCCACAACCCGCTTGACGTTGGCCGGCGTGATGCGCAGCTCGTCGATGGTGCGGTCGAGATTGGCGCGCAGCTTGCGCACCTGCTCGGGCAGGTCGTGCTCGATAGGAACCTCGTCCGGTGGCGCGTCCTCCTCGACGTGGTCGATGGAGACGTTCTCGCCGAGCAACCGGCGCTGCAGACGCTCGGAGATGACCGCGTTCACCGGGCCGAGGTCCTGGGTCTGCTGGGCGACCTTGCGTGCCACGCGGGACAGGAACTCGAGGTCGGCTTCATAGGTGTCGGTCGCGCCACCCTTGACCACGCCGACGAAGTGGCGGATCTCGGGGGTCTGGCTCTGACCGTACCGGTCGATGCGGCCGATCCGTTGTTCGAGCTTGTTGGGGTTGAACGGGATGTCGTAGTTCACCAGGCGGTGACAGTAGTTCTGCAGGTCGATACCCTCGCCCGCGGCGTCCGTCGCGAGCAGGACGCGTACCGGATGCTCCTCTGGAGCCTTCTGGAAGGCGCGCCGGATCTGCTCACGCTCCCCTGCCGGCTTCTGCCCGTGCATGGTCTGCACGGCGTCGCCGCTCAAACCTTCCTGGGCCAGCAGCAACTGCAGCCAGTCCAGAGTGTCCTTGTACTCGGTGAAGACCACGACACGTTCTGAAGACCAGTTGCTGCCATCCGGCATGCAGACCGCCTTCAGGTAGGTAATCAGCTCAGCGGCCTTCGCGTCCGGCAGGGTCGCGTACTGGCCGGCCCACGTGCGCATGCGGCGCAGCAGCTCGACCTCCTCGGGCGTGGCCCCGCCCTGCAGAGGATACGCGCGGGTCACCGCGTCATCCTCAGCCTCGGCAAGTTCCTCATCGCCGAGGCCAGCGACGTCCTCGTCGTAGTCTTCCATCCACTCCGGCATGTCGTCGCTGTCGGCCAGCGTCTCAACCCGGCTCTGGACGGACTCCAGGTAGACGTCGATGGTACGCGCGAACGCGTCAGGGCTTGAGAACAGCCGCTTCTTCAGGAGGAGGGTGACCAGGTCCGCCGCCCTGCGCCCGCGCCGTTGCCGCAACCGCGCTCTGCGGAGCTTGGCGAACTCCTTAAGCAATTCGTGGGCCTCGCGCTCGTCCTCGGGATACAGGACGGGGATCTCCTTAGCGACCCGCTTCGGGAACTTCTCCCTGCCGTTCTCGCGGATCTGGCTCTTCAGCCGCCGGACGACGCTCTCGTCCAGGGCGCTCCGCTTCGGCTTGACCCCCCGAGCGAATCTCTGGTCATCGAGGAGCTCCAGCAGCGCCGTAAAGGACGCCTCGTAGCCGTTGTGCGGGGTCGCTGAGAGGAAGAGGCGGTGCGTGAAGTGCGGTGCCAGCCCTCGGATCAGCTTGGTCTGCTGTGAGTCGACCGCGTAAGCCTGCTTGGGGGCGGCGGGGGCCACGTGATGCGCCTCGTCCAGGATCAGCAGGTCGAAGGTGCGCGGATAGGACGGGCCGTCGGCCGGCAGCAACTCGGCCAGCAGCCGCTGCGCCTTCTGCCCGCGCAGCCAGGGCAGGCTGACAATGCTGAGCGGGTAAATCTCGAAGGGGTTAGCGGCGCTGCCATACGAGCGGCGGACCTTGGCGCACCGATCGGTATCGATGACCGTGAAGTCGAGGCCGAACTTCTCGGCCATCTCCTCCTGCCATTTGATGGTCAGGCCGGCCGGGCAGACGATCATGATGCGCCGCCCGCGATGGCGCAGCAGCAGTTCCTCGGCAACGAGCCCGGCCTCGATGGTCTTGCCCAGGCCGACGTCGTCGGCGAGCAGCAGGTTGACCCTGGGGGCGTCGACGGCGCGGGCCACCGGCTCGAGCTGGTAGTCCTCAATAGCGACGCCCGAGCGGAACGGCGCTTGCAGTGTCTTGACATCAGCGCTCGTTACGGCCGACCAGCGGATGGCGTCGAGGAAGGCGGCCAGTCGCCCAGGCGAGTCGAAGCCCACGGACGTCACCTCAGGAAGCGCCCCGCTGGGCAGCACCTTGCCGCCGGGCTCGACCTCCCAGACGACGGTGAGCGTGTCGCCGTAGCGCCCGTCCTCGACGCTTTGCAGCGTCACCAGCGTGCTGCCCGGCCCGGGCTCCACCTCGCCGACCACCCAACGCTGGCCTCGAACCGACACAAGCCGGCCTATCTCCGGCCGCTCTACGGCAGTGCTCGTCACCGTCAGCTCCTCGTCCCAGGGGGACTATCAGTCTGGCAGAACAGAGGTTAGTACGTGTGCGGAATCTTACGGCCGACACTCGCTTACTGTCCAGATCAGGAAATATATTGTGCGCTGAGTTCACATGTGATTCTCTAGTAGCTACCTTCACCCCGGGGAGACCATCGATGATTCTCCGTTCGCTGGCCGTCCTGGTTCCGGCCTTCGCCACCATGTTGGTTCCGGCCACTGCGCACGCCGACAAGAGCTACACGGACATAGGCGATCAGGTGCTCCGCATCCGCCTCACCAAGAGCCCAGGTCTGCTGGCCCTCACGCACACGAGCGAGACCAACTTCATCGCCACGACCGTCAACTCGTCCGGGAAGCAGGAACAGCTCTTGGCCAACGAGATCGGCCTGTACAGGGCACTGTGCTCTATAACGGCGACGGCACCACCAAGAGCGTCGCTGCCTACAACTCTTCCTCGATGCGCAGGAGGCGAAACGACGCGCGTCGGACGCCCTGCTCCGTGGTGACGTGAATGCGGCCGAGACGATCCTCAACGCGGCCACCGACGCCATGGAGCGGAGCCCGGCCTGGGCACCCAATGCCGACGAGTCTTTGGCCGAGACGTGCGCTAGCACGCACTCGAAGTACGGCATGACACGGCTCGCGCCTCCAAGCAAGTTCGCTCCACATGGCACACGCGCCCCCGCAAGCGGGGCCGCTCCTACGACGACCGGGAAGGCGACTGCTGTGCGCTGCGGCGGCGGCTTCCGGCTGGATCGCGAAGAGTCCTGAGGCGATGCCATGCCATGGATCGCTCTTCCCATTCATTCTCAAAGCAGAGGATTGCTTGTGAATATCATCAACAACTGCTTTAATTCTGACCCATGCCCTTCCAACCGAGCCGTCAAGGCGAAACGTTGGAGAATGCGGTACGTCGGCATCGCGGGCTACTCGCGCCGCTCGGCTGCTGAATGACAGGCGGTGCGCTTCCATGTCTCCCCAAAGCCACGTGTCAGAAATATCGGCTATGGAGTCGGCCGAGCTTCTCGACCGACGCGAATCCGAATGGCGCCCCCTGCTCCCGACCGTCTCCCTGCTCACGGAGGTCGAGGTCGACCAGGACTCCCTCGATTCCACCGGCAAGGCGCTCGGCGCCCTGTATCAGCTGAAGGTGACGAAAGGGAAGCATCTCTCCCTTTTCGACCGATGGCCGGCCTGCGTCGCCGTGACCCTCACTGGGGTGGCGGTTCATCACTATCGACAAGGCACTTTCTGGCCTTATCTGAGGACGACGCTGGGTTACCGTTCGTTCACCATTCCACAGGACTCGACTGCGTGGGGTGTCGCGTATCTCGACGCTTTGAAAAGGTTCCGCCTCCCCCTGTTTCCCGAGCGGGAGCAGAAGTATGTGGGACCGATTCTCATGCATGCGGGCATACCGACCTTCTGCCTGGACGACTTCTTCGCTCTGCTCCTGCGCCGGCGCGCGCAAGATCCCGCGACAGACGCCGACGCGCTGCTCGCGTGGGCGACCGCGCGGGAGACGCGCCTGCACTCCCTGGACGTGCCCGCGCGCAGGTTCATCAGGAACGGCACCGACTTCGCCGTGGATGTGATCGACCGTTGCCTTGATCTGCTGGACCGCATGAGGTCACCCGAATCCGACCTCGGCGGTCTCGGCCTGCCCGTACGCTTCATCGAGCGAGCCCAGGAGCTGATCGAGCAGGGCCGACTGGACCTCGGGCGCGGCACGGCCACGCCCCCCCGGCTCACGCAAGTCGAGCGGCCCCGGCTGGCGCTGGACCCGTTCGGGCAGGGCGTTCAGATCGTGCTACCTCCCGTTGGGGAGGCTCCTGATGGCACCGCGCGCTGGAACGTTACAGTCGACGGTGTACCGAACCTCGTCAAGAGCCGACCCTTGTGGGTCGGCGCGGCGGAGGGAGCGCCGACCACGTCCTTCCCCCTGACCAGGCCCGCCCGTGTCGCGCAGATCTCCCTCCAGGGGACGGAACACGAGACGGAGATCGGCATCGTCGATTCCGGCGACCCGTTGCTGATCTTCACTGAAAGCGGCCGTCAGCTCCAGTCTCACCTCGGTGTCCCTCCGGACGCCGTCTGGTTCCTTCACCCCCGTGACAGGGAAGTGGTCGCCGACGCTCCGCCCCGCATCGTCGCAGAGAGCCCTCTGCCCGTGGGCTGGGACGGGTGGCGGCTGGCCCAGGTAGCGCTGGAGGGCGCGACGTGGGTCGCGCTTAGCGGCGACGGCGTCAGAAGTAGGCCGATCCGTGGGCACAGCAAGCCGCGAGTGATCACCGGCGATCCGGTTCCCGGTGTCACCACGCCGTACGGCTCGCCGGTCTACTGCGAGCCTCCCGTCGTGTGGCTACCTGCGGAAACGCCGACGACCTGGCTAATCGACGTCCGGTCGGCCACGGGCGACGAGAAATTCCTCACCCGCCGGTTCACGGTCGAAGAGCCCACGGAAATCTCCGAGGAGCTGTGGGCGGGCCTGCCGCGGCCGCTCCTTGGAGCCTTCGAAGTCACGGTACGCGGCCCGATTGGCCGCAACGCCCGCCGGACCGTCTCCATCGGCGAGGGGTTAGCCTTGCGCTGCACCCCACCGGTGCGGCTGTTCAACGGAGACGGCCTGGTCCCAGGAGAGGCCTCGCTGACCTGCGAGGCTGGCATGACCATTGACCGCCCTGCCATCTCCTACTCCCCCGTGGAGCGGGAACGGGTCGTCACTTGTACGACCTCGGGCGAGACGGAACCGCTCATCGTCGCCCCGCCCTCCATGCGGGTCCTCGTGGAGGAGGCGAGCAGCAGCCCCCAGTGGAACGCTGGCCCTGTGCGGCTGCACACGGAGGGCTTCGGCGACGCCGATGCGCTCCTGATCGAGGTGCCGGGCATCGACGCGCTCCCGCCGCTCCAGGTGCAGGCAGGGCGGCGGGTCATCCAGGAGATCGCGCCGTCCGGACGGGGCCGCTACAACTTGCGCCGCGCTCAGGACACTGTGCAGGAGTACCGGAGCATTGATCTGGTACTCCCACTCGCCAGCGTGCCCGTGCTCGTCGGCAGCGTGCGGCCTGCCCGGCTCGCCGCCGGCATGACTGCGGCCGGTAAGTCACTGCTCCTCGACGAGTGCGTGTGGGTGGAGAACCTGACCGCGGGCCTCTACCTGTGCACCGCCCCTTGGCGAGAGCCGGAGATCATCCCTGTGGAGAAGGACGGCTCTATACCGCTCCCCGATGACCTGGTGAACGCCGGACGCATGCACGTACGGCTGGCCGTCGAAGATCCCTGGGTCTCGTCCGAGTGGCCGCGATGGCCCCACCCCCGGGAGATGCTGGTCTGCGAGGCTCCCGGGCACTATGAGGGAGGCGATGCAGAGGACCTGCAGTTGTCCAGCTACCTGGCGGGGACGGACGCGTTCCCGGCGAAGGTGAGCCGCCTGGACCGGCTGTGGACAATCGTCGACCTGGCCAACCGCATCGACCATTCCACGGCGGGCCGCTGGATCGAGGACTCCGCGGCCCTGCTACGGAACCATCCCGAGGCGATCCGTTCCGTCCCGGATGCCTGCCTGCCCCCTGATCGCGCGGTGGTCGCCCTGATCACGACCGGCTTGGCAGCCTCGAAGGTGGATCACTGCGTGGCGTCCGACATCGCGCTGTGGCGCAAGGCTCCCGTGGCGGCCGCCCTGCTGACGGGGCCCCTGCTTGCCGACGCCGCAGAGGACTTCGACCTGCTGGCCGAGGTGCGTGCGGAGTGCGGCGAGTCAGCGCTCGCGATCCTCAGGGGAGAGGACGACCCCTATGCCTCAGCCGGCCTCTTCGACATGGGCGCGGAGCTGATGGCCCGTCAGGATCCGGAGATGCTCGAGAGCCTCTGGAGCGCCGCGCAAGTCGTCCCCTCGGCCCTGCTCGATGAGGACACCCGCGTGACGGCCGCGCGCCTGCTGTTCGACCAACGCAACTGTCGCGACGGCCGCAAACTCGCCGATCAGGCCGAGCGGGTCGTGCGAGAGGGGTTAGTGCTGCGTAACAACGAGTTCCGGGCTGTGGGCAAGTACGTGGCCGCCCGCTGCCATCCGAAGCGGCTGCACGGGTGGGTGTCGCTGCCCGCTATGTCGATCGCGCTCGCGCTCATCGCCCGCATGGCCGCGCATGGGCACGCGGACTGTCGAGTCCTGGAGGAACGCTTCCGCTTCCTCTGGCGGATGCTGGCCAAGATCGCGCCGGTCCTGACGACCATCGACCTGGTCCGCGCGGAACTCATCGTGGCTGCCCGGCCCGCCGACTGAATCTTCCTGATCTCCCCTGTACATCGGAGCTGACCGTGGATCCGCTGAAGACAAGCGCCCTCATCACGAACACGTACCGGCGTTACCTACGCTCGATCCTCCCCGTACGCGATACGAAGATCGCGCAGGCGCTGGCGGCCGAGATCACGGGCAGTCCGATGCTGACGAAGGGACCGTTGCTGGAGGCGACGCCGCCGTACCAGCCCGGGGCCACCCTCCGACAGCTCCTTGACGAGAACGTGCTCTCGCCCGCGTTCGAGAAGCTCGGCGGGCCGGCGCTACCGCTGGACCGGCCTCTCTATCTCCACCAGGAACAGGCAATCCGCAAGGCCACGAGCGGCAGGAACCTGGTGGTGGCCACGGGCACCGGTTCCGGCAAGACGGAATCCTTCCTCCTGCCCATCCTGAACGCGCTGGTCACCGAACACGAGAAGGGGAAGCTCACCCCCGGGGTCCGGGCACTTCTCCTCTACCCGATGAACGCCCTCGCCAACGACCAGCTCAAGCGTTTGCGCCTGCTGCTGGCCCAGACGCCGTTCATCACCTTCGGCCGGTACACCGGCGATACTAAGGAGCGCAGACACGAAGGACTCGCGCAGTTCGAGGAGCTCAACCATGGTCACAGGCGGCTGCCCAACGAACTGCTGAGCCGGGAGGAGATGCGTGCCACACCGCCGCACCTCCTCCTCACCAACTACGCGATGCTGGAGTACCTGCTCCTTCGGCCAGCAGACATGGAGTTGTTCGAGGGTGAGCACGGTGGGCGCTGGAGATTCATTGCCCTGGACGAAGCCCATGTCTACGACGGCGCCAAAGCCGAGGAACTCGGCATGCTGCTGCGCCGCTTGCACGACCGGGTGGCACCGCAGCAGCGGCTGCAGTGCATCGCCACCAGCGCCACGGTCGGTGACGAGCCGCAGGCAGTGATGGACTTCGCGACCAAGCTGTTCAATGTGCCCTTCGAATGGGCTGAGAATGACGCGAGTCGCAGGGATCTCATCAGCGCCACCCGCATCAGCATGCCGTCGGGGCCGTTCTGGGGACCGCTGTCGGCGCAGGACTACAAGGAGCTTGCTCGGAGCAACGATCCAGCGGACGATCTTTTCTGGCGTGCGGGCGAGCAGTACGCCAACGCCGCCGCAGGTCTCGCGCACGAGCACGCGATGGCGCGGTTCCGCGGCACTCTGGTCGCCGGGCCCCGGTCCTTCGACGACCTGGCCCAGGTCATCTTCGGCGGCCAGGATGACCCAGCCGGCGGGCTCGCCGCCCTGGTCGAGGTAGGCAGCCGGATCCACGACGCGGCCGGTGCCCCCGTCCTATCAGCGCGCTACCACCTGTTCGCCCGGGCAACCGAGGGCGCCTACACGTGTCTCACGTCCAGCGGGCCACACGTATCCCTGAATCGGCACGAATCCTGCCCGGAGTGCGCCGGCGCCATGTTCGAGATGGCCGGGTGCAAGCGCTGCGGCGCGGTCCACCTGATCGGCGCGATAGCGCTCTCAACCGGCGGCCAGATCTTCACTCCGCGTGTGGGCAACGACGGCGTTCGGACGTGGCTGCTGCTCGATGACGCTCCGGAGATAACAGACGAGGACGAGGTCACGCTGGAGGAGGCCTCCACCACCGAGAGCCAGGTGGCCCATCTCTGCCCCCGCTGCGGCGCGCTGCACGCCCAGCCGCAGCTCTCCTGCGGCAAGAACGGCTGCGCGGAGACTGCCCTGCGGCCGGTACGCAAGCTCAAGACCAAGGCCGCCTCTCCCAGCGGCTGTCTCGTCTGCGGCGGGCGGGGCGCCGAGATGATCCGGCAGTTCGAGAGCGGCAACGACGCCGCGACGGCCGTCCTGGCGACCGCGCTCTACCAGCAGATCCCGCCAGCGCCGAACGCTGAGATCGCCGACCACCCGGGGGAGGGCCGCAAGCTCCTCACCTTCAACGACAGCCGGCAGGCGGCGGCCTTCTTCTCCCCCTACCTTGAGGTCAGCTACAGCGAGGTGCAGCATCGGCGCCTCATCCTCCAGGGTCTGGACCGGGCGACCGAGGAACACCAGGACGTCAATCTCAAAACCCTTATCTTCCATGTGAGTCAGGTGGCAGAGCAGGCTGGTGTCTTCCCTGCGAAGGACGATGCGCCGACCCGGCAGCGCGAGGTGTCGCTCTGGGTGATGCGCGAGCTGCTCGCTCTCGACGAGCGCAAGTCCCTGGAAGGCCTCGGTCTCATCCGAGTCGGGCTGGACCGCGACCCTGGGTGGAGGCTACCGGCGCCGCTCCTCTCGCTCGGCCTGTCCGAGGCCGAATGCTGGGACCTGCTGGAAGAGCTCATCCGTTCGGTACGCAACCAGGGCGTGCTCACCATGCCGACCGACGTGGACGCCAGAGACGAGGCGTTCAAGCCGCGGACGGGACCGATCTACGTACGCAAGGACGGGGCGGAGGCCAAGCTCAAGGTGCTGAGCTGGCTGCCCACCCGGGGACGCAACCGACGGCTCGACTATTTGACGCGCCTGCTCGCGGTCCTGGGTTCCAACGCCGATCCGAAGGCCGTGCTCGAGGGCTGCTGGAAGTTCCTGACGAACCAGAAGAACGGCTGGCTGCCCAGCGACAACCCTCGTCGGGTCGGTGTGGTCCATCAGGTGGACCACAGCCGGATCCGCGTCTCTGCAGCCGATATGTCCTACCGGTGCGAGCTCTGCCGCCGTTTCACCAGCGTTAGGGTACGTGGCGTATGCCCGATGATGGGCTGCGAAGGCCACCTGGTCGAGGCCAAAGCCGATCCTGATGAGCACTACACGGTCCTCTATCAGTCGATGATGCCCATCCCGCTCACCGCACGGGAACACACCGCCCAGTGGACGGGCGAGGAGGCGGCCAACATCCAGCAGCGCTTCCTGCGCGGCGAAGTGAATGTGCTGTCGTGCTCGACGACATTCGAACTGGGCGTGGACGTCGGCGAATTGCAGACGGTGATGCTGCGCAACATGCCGCCCACGACGGCCAACTACATCCAGCGTGCCGGGCGCGCGGGCCGACGCGCCGACTCCGCGGCACTGGTCCTGTCCTATGCCCAGCGGCGTTCTCACGATTTGTCGCGCTATCAACAGCCTGAAGCGATGATCGCAGGCCAGGTACGCGCGCCGTACGTGCCGCTCGGCAATGAGCGCATCGACCGTCGGCACGCCCACTCCGTGGCTCTGGGGGCGTTCTTCCGGTACGCGAAGTCCACGAGCGGCGCAATATGGCGGACTGCCGGCGAGTTCTTCCGCCCGAACGGCGGTTCGGACGCGCCCTGCAACCGAGTGCTCGACTTCCTTAGCCCCGTACCCGCCGGGATCGCTGAGACGCTGCGCCAGGTCCCGCCTTCCGAGGTGCACTCCGAGATCGGGGTGGAGTCTGGAAGCTGGGTGATCGATCTGTGTGAACATCTGGAGAAGGTGCGCCAGGAGCTGGACCAGGACATCACCATCTTCGAGCAGAAGATCCAGGAGGCAATCGCCTCCAAGCGGTACGGCCTGGCAGACCGCTATCAGCGCACGATCAACACCCTCACGACTCGCAATCTCATCGGATTCCTGGCGAACCGGAATGTACTCCCGAAGTACGGCTTCCCCGTCGACACAGTCGAACTGCGCACAATTCACTGTGACAACCCCGTGGGCTCGAAGCTGGAACTCGCTCGCGATCTGTCCAGCGCCATCTACGAGTACGCCCCGGGCTCGGAGGTCGTTGCGGGCGGAGTGCTGTGGCGTTCGGCCGGCGTCTACCGCCTGCCGGGGCGCGAACTCATCAGCAAGCGCTACTACGTCTGCCGGAACTGCCAGCATTTCCGCCACGTCGAAGACGACCCAGATCCGATCTGCCCGGCATGTAAGACGCCCTCCGACTCGCCGGCACGGCAGTACTGCATCCCCGAATTCGGCTTCGTGGCCGAACCAAGGACGAGCAAGCCGTCCACCTCGCCGCCGAGGACGTCCTGGAACGGCGCCACGCTCGTCGTCAAACTCGCCGACGATCCCGCTCTCTTCCGCTGGCGCACCGCGAACGGCGTGGTCGTCCAGTGCCGCTCAGGAGCGAGGGGGGAAATGATCGCACTGTCCGAAGGCCCGATCGGATCGGGCTACGTGATCTGCGAATGGTGCGGCTGGGCGAGCGCGCACCTGGGCCGGCTGCCGAAAAGCCACACCAGCCCGCTGCGGCAAGGCGAGTGCACTGGCCCCCTGCAATGGCGCACACTCGCGCACACGTACGAGACTGACATTCTGGAGATCCGCTTCGAGGGGCTGAGCCGGCCGCGAGAGGGTTGGTTGTCCACCCTGTACGCCCTGCTCGAGGGCGCGACCCATGGCCTGGAGATCAGCCGGGACGACATCGACGGCACGATTCACGCAGGAGCGGACGGCCACACGAGCCTGGTCGTTTACGACAACGTGCCAGGCGGCGCCGGATCGGTGCTACGGATTGCCCAACGGCTAGACACCGTGGCGGAGACCGCGCTGCAACGTATGTCAACCTGTGAGTGCGGTGAGGAGACATCTTGTTATGGCTGTCTTCGTAACCGGCGCAATGAGCGCAACCACGAGCTTCTGTCCCGTGGAGCCGCACTGGACGTGCTGCGCATCCTGAGCGGCGACGGCCGCCTCCGAGCGGAGTAGATCGATAACGTGCACTGGACAAACCTTTCACATTGGCGCATATGAACAGCTCATTACCTGATGACGTCACGCGCGCGGAGGCAGTGGCCGCGTGGCGCCAGAACCGCGCGCGACGCAAGGCGGCCAGGTCTCCCGACGGGAGGATCGCCGACCAGTCCGCTATGGCCTGGGCAACCCTGGGATTGCACGGCCGGGACACCATCGAGAGCCTGAAGCGAGGTTTGCGCGACCTGCTCGAGTGTTCACCGGGCGCCCCGGAGCAGTATCGCGTGACCGTCGAAGAGGCGATTCTTTCCGCGCCGGGACCCGATCTTCCCCATGCGGTGCGAGGTCTCCTGAGTGTCATGACGCCCCCCCGGCTCGTTGAGGCCTTGAACAACCTCGTGCAAGCGGGGATGCCCTGGCTCAGCCCCCGAGGGGAACGGCACGCCCAGCTGCTGGCCATGGACCTGCCGAGCATGGGCGCCATAAGGCCACTGTCCAACGAGTTCCTGGACGGCGGTCCTAGATGGCGTTGCTATCTCGCGGCGCTGGGACACCCCACCCGAGTCACGGCCGATGAGATCGATCAGACCGTCCCGCGAGTTCCCCTGACCATCGTGGACGACCTCATCGATCTCGGGCTAATCGGCGCGGACGAGCACCCGTGGCGGCTGAGGCCCGACCCCGGTGAGGGCGTCTACGTACGAGCCCGGCTGGCGCCGGAAACCATCACGCGCGCAGACGCAGGGCGGCTCCAGTGGAGCGAAATGGAACGCCGGCACACCTTTTTGGACGGGGAGCATCTCGGCGGCGACGACATTTATGGCATGCTCACCAGGCTGTGGCGAGGAGAGGTCGACGTACGGCTCCGCGGCCAATTGCCTTTGGAGCAGCAGACGCGGCTCGATCAGATGCAACACGGCGCCCAATTAGGACGATGGCCGCAGGAGTTGATCGACGATCACGCCCTGTGGGGCGCCCTCGCCGCTCTGTGGACGCCAGCCGAGGCAATCGAGGCCAAGCTGAGTGAGTTCCACACCTGGCGCGGGCTCTGCGTCTGCTATCTGCATATTCTCGCGGGCAATTTCAAGAAGGCCAGCGTTCAGGCTCAGAAGCTTTTGGAGGCGGCCGCTGCGGTCGATGAGAACGGCAGATGGCTGCTTGACAAAGAGACCTTCGCCGAGGTCCACAATATGGGCGCATACCTGGCCCAGCAGAACAACGAGCTGGAGCTGGCCATCAAGCTGCTCTCCAACAAGGACGTGGCGAGCGATGAGATTGCCGCCAAGAACCTGGCCCTCGTCCGGAAGCGGCGCGAGACGCTCGTCAATGATCGTGAAGACTGGCAGAATCCCTACCTCGCGCTCGGGCTCGCACACGGCGACCCTGACTGGAAGGAGCGATACCGTTGGTTACTTCGGCAAGTCCGAGGAATCACCGAGCAGGAAGCCGCCATTAACCGAGCCGAGCGTCGGCTGAGGCGGGCGACCAGCGAGACTCCGTTCTTCGTGATACCGCTGAGCGAGGACATTTTCCTTCCGCCGACCGACAGTCGCTCCGCCGCTCTCCTGCCGCCCTTGGAACCGCTCCCCCGGCGCACGCCAGCGAGTACCAGTGCGGACTTCCGGACGCTGCGCGAGTGCGCCGCAGAAGAGCTACTCGCCGAGTTCCATGTATCTCCTCCAACAGAAAAGATCATCAATGCCGAGCAGTGAGAGAGGACCCCAGGGCAAGGGCCGCGGTCGCAACAGCCAGCCATCCAGTTCGGGGAGGTCAAACCCAGCGTCCCCAGGGCGACGTTCTGCGCCCCAGATGACGGACGGTGATCTGAAAGCCACCCTCGACGCCCGATTTGACCGGCTCTCCTCGGACTTGGAGAAGACCGTCAAGAAGCACGTCCGGCAGGCGCTGAGAGCCGAGATACGCCAGGAGGTCGAACGCGAGGTCCGGGCGGAGATCGAGCGCGACGTTCACCAGGAGATGGCGGCACGGCTTGCCGGATTGGTCAGCGAGCACCACCATCTGGACCCGGCCACGATCCTGCAGGACTTCGTTCGGCAGGTCACTGAGCTACTTTCCGGCTCACCCCAGCCTGCGGCTGACACCCTCACACAGCAAGAGCTCGTGGAGGCGCTGCGGCAAGGCGTCCTGGACGCCTTCCGCGCCCGTCGGCTCCACCTGGCCCACTTGGCCGAACTCGACTCCCATCTGCGTGAGGCCACCGACTTGGACAGTATCCGACTGCTCGTCGGCGAATGGTTCACGGTGACCAGGCTCAAGCGCGTCACCACTCCGGCGGAGAGCCCAGAGTGCTTCACCGCGGTGAATCTGCCGACCGATGGCCCCTACCTGGCTGTCGTACGACCCGCGTATGTCGATATGGCCACCCGCAAGACCGTACGAAGTGGGCAACTGCGCCACACTGACGACCCGGCAAGCGCGATCCATGACGACTCCCCCGTTGGAGGGCACTGAAGATGGCAACGGGCATCGACTTCGGCACGACGAACTCCGTGGTTGCGCAGTGGAACGGGGACGAGGTCGAGGTTCTCCCCCTCGACGCGGACAACATCGACTCCGATTGGCTCTATGAGGAATTCCAGGGCGTCTTCCCCACCATCGTTGGTGAGAGCTCGACCCGGCTCGGCGCGCTCTTCGGCTGGGAGGCGAAGCTCCGTTCCAACCGAGTCTTCGAGGCATGCAAGCGCATGCTCCGCAACGACGAGAGCATCCGGCTGCGCGACGCCTCCGTCCCGGCGAGCGTGGCCGCAGCCGGGGTCTTCCGCGCCATGCGCGAACGCGCCGAAGACAACCTCCTGCGGCCCTTCGACAGCGCGGTGATCACTGTTCCCGCCAACGCCCGCGGGGCTGCGCGCTACCGTACGCGTGCGGCGGCGCGAGCGGCAGGCATCCAAGTCAAGGCGCTGCTGAACGAACCCACCGCCGCAGCACTCTCCTACATGCACGACATGCAGCAAGAGGGCCGCATCATGGTCTTCGACTGGGGCGGCGGGACCATCGACGTGACGCTCCTCGAACACATCGATGGGCATTTCGAGGAACTTGCGTCCAAAGGCATCACCCAACTGGGTGGCATCGAATTGGATAAGCGACTCCGTAAACTGCTCCTCCGTAAGCTCCCAAGCCATCCAGTCCTGTCAGAGCTGGAGAGCCGGGAACTCGACCTCATTGTCGAACGAACCAAGATCCGTTTGTCGAAGGAGCCGACGGCGGTCGCCCGTATCCCTGGCAAGGGCAAGTTAGTGCAGGTGGGCCGTGACGAGTTCGAGCGGGAGATCGCTGATCTCGTGGAACAGGCGCTCCAACCAGCCCGGCAATGTCTCAACGAAGTCGGCATGCACCCCGACGAGATCGACGGAGTCCTTATGATTGGGGGAACCAGCCAGCTCCCCTGCGTACGAGACGCCGTTGAGAGGCTCATAGACGATGAGGTCGTGCCAGACGTCATTTGTCATCCCATGACAGCCGTCGCTCGGGGAGCGGCGATCGCCGCGGCCATCCTCGATGGAAAGGTCGACAGCTACCTGCGTGTGTCGTCGATGTTCGCCCTTGGCACCAGCACCACTGACCAACGAAGTGGCAGAAAGGTCTTCAGCGCGATAATCGATCAGCACACACCACTTCCCGCCATTGAAGAGAAAAAGTACACCCCAATCGACGACGGGCGATCCCAACTCACTGTTCCCGTATGGGAGGCGGATCCTGCCAAGTCACTCGACGACCCTGAGAATTTCCAGCTGACCAAGCTCGAGCTCAAGTATCCAAGGCCTCTCCGCCGGGAAGAGGCCATCTTCAATCTCCGCTACACCTACACGGTGGACGGCCTGCTACATGTCAAAGCTACCCTCGACAAGACCGGCGAAGTTCTTCTAGATCAGGAAATCCGGGATTTCACAAGCGGCGATACCTTACCGATCGACGAGATCCAGCGTCAAATGAGCGCGTTGGACCGACTCACTCCCTCAGGAACCTCCCTGACACAAATGACGTCCACCACAGCGAAGTCCTTCGTTGTAGACGGCTCAAATCTAGCCTGGTACGGGCGAGATGCCAGAAAAGGCGACATTCCTAGCCTCAGCCTACTCCTCAACGGCATTCAGGCACTTCAGAAGAAATTCCCCGGCGCAAAAGTTACGGTCTTTGTCGATGCGACCCTGCGGCATAAGTTGACTTTAGCGGAACAAATGATGCTCGACAACGCCATTCGGCAGGAAATCATCCTGCCGACCCCCGCCGGAACCCATGGAAAGGCTGACCGACTGGTGACGATGTTCGCTGACGAGACCGGCAGCATCATCGTAACCAACGACAGCTATAAGGAGCTCCAAAACGAGTTTCCGTTTCTATTAGACGATGGGCGCTTTCTCGGCGCTACGCCCGCCGGTGGGCATTGGCTGTTCTCACCACGGTCGCCGGTCCGATATCGGCCCAACTTCTGATTAAGTACGTAGGACTTCCCTGCCGCGGACAGCACTAGGGCCACAGATTTTCATGCCGCAAGACTGAGTACTTACTTCCGATGCTCGGGCCTTGGCGACCATGCGCGGCGGCGCTTGACACCGCGCCTAATTCGCTTCCCTTACCGGGCATGCGGTCAAGCAGAAACTCCCGCGCGGGGGATTGATGTCGGCCTAGAGCTCGTCAAGGAACCTTTACACACGATCACTCAGGACGTGCCGTGAAAGAAGGGCGTGGTCATAGACCCGCTCAGCGGCCTTGCCGTGCTCCGCAGCAATCGGGGCCAAGGAAACCAGCACTCGACGGACCACACCCCTGAGTGCAGGCACAAACCGGAGCCCGAATCGAGCGCGACGACGTTCGCGCCCCGACGGTTGGGACGCTCGGTCAACACCCACACGAACATGCCGGTATGCGCCCGACTGGCCGTCACCGGATCGACGCCCTCGCGTTCGCATACCTACAGGTACTCGGCCAACCCGCGTGCGTAGGCATCGATCGTCCGCGGCGACCTTCCCAGATCCGCCCAGATCTGCAGCCACTCGGCCGCCCGCGCATGTCGGCCAAGAGCCGGCCACTTCCCCTCCAGCACCATCGTGCCGCTCAAGCCATCTCCCCAGCTCTGTGGTTAGGATCGAAGGGACATGATCACCCCCACGGCCAGATTCCACGCACCTTTAGGATGATCAAACGGATCATGTTCGGGCGAGAGCCAACCCGACCTTCTGTGCAACAGTGTCTCCCACACGGCCGTTGAGCACGGAAAATGGGCCAGACCCGCACGTACTCGACCCATTGACACCTGCGCTCCCCACCCAGGGAACACCCTGGGTGGGCCGAGCTCGGTTGCCGGACTTCTTATTTTGTGGAGGGCTTAACGAGTCCTCGAAGGGGCAGTCCCAAGAGGCCGGGATCGTCTTTACCGGCGCGCTGGAGAACCCATCGACGCAGGTCTCGTTGCCCATGGATCACTCGGTATCACAGGAGTTGTTCTCGCTCCACTCGCCGTAGAGGAGCCCGCAGATGAGGCAGGCCGATACGGCCTCAAGATCGGGCGGCCAGTCGTGCTGGTTCCGGACCATAATCATCCTGTTGAGGAGGCATCCGCGCCAAGACCCCAGGCAAGAGCCGGGAGCCTGGAGATGGGTCTGGCTGCCGCTGGTGCCAGCGGTCAGCCAGACAGGTGCCGAGAGACAGCGTCCATCAGAAGCTCGCTCTGGAAGTCGCCCTCTCGCGACGGATGATGTGATCGGGAGCTGCATCGGCGACGCGTCGACCACCCTGGGCGTTGACGGCCCACAACAAGTGCATATCGACGCTTAGATGTCACCGATCCGCTGGACGAGTCGCTACGGACCGCAGATATAGTTCACCTCAGATCCTTTCTCCGAGTCGTTTCGAGACGGGCCCCGCAGCTTGCGGGTGTGGAGAGGGGACATCGGCCTGGCCGGGTCCGAGAGTTGCAGCTCTCGGGCGACCCGCCGGGCCGTCCCCCGTTGTGGGGCATACTTCGCCTTATGACCAATGTTCATGTCTTGGTCATTCGGTAGATCTCGGGCTAGCTTACACCTCCTCATACCCCTCAGACGCGCGTCAACTTCCGTATGCGCAACTGAACCTGGAGATCGGATTGCGCCGAATAATCCTCTAGGTGATCACCTGGACATCTGGTTCCACGGGCACATATCTGCACGTGGACGGGAGTATGCGAAAGTTTTCGTCAAGGCCTCTTCGGCTGGCTGTCGCCACGGCCTCTAAGAGTTCCCGCGTGGATCGGTGTCCACCTGGCGGGCACCTGCGGAATGATCCGCACGTTGATCAATTGCGTATCAAGATGTGCGATGACTATGGTGCAGTTGCGCACGACGATAGAGAGGGGAGTCGATCGGTGGGGTCCAGCAGCACTAGCGAAGAGACTTCCTTCTCCTCATGGCTGACTCAAATGGCACGAGCCATGGGCTATCCAACCGACGCATCTCTGGCGGAAGCTCTTGAGATCAGTCCTTCCACGATCTTGAGGTGGGGGCGCGGCAGCCGACCCTCGGTAGAACATCTGGCGAGGTTGAGCAACATCCTTGGCGTACGGCTAGAAGGGCTTCTAGCGCTGGCAGGGCACGTGAGACCCGGCGTCTTTGATGCCAACGCTGACCTACCGGAGCCGCCTTCACCCATCACTGAGACCGTCCGTCGCATCACAGACTCACCTCTGAGCGAGGCGTCCAAGGATGCGCTCATCAATTACTGGAATGAGCGGCTCGCCGAAGAGCGAGCTCTGGTATACGAGTTGATCCGAATACTGAAGGGCGCCGAGCGAGGCGAAGTCGACGTAGTCGATGACCTCGCGACTATCCTCCGCTTGGCCTCTCAACCAGAGCTCTCCTCTCACCTCGTGGAGCTGCTCAGGCGCGTCACAACAATCCTCCACGGACCCAAGCCAAGGATCCGCCAGCGTCGCGCAGTTACGAAAGAGCTTCGGTTCGCGCTGCGGCCAACGGCGGCGGGCCGCGTTCGATTTGAGGTCATCAACCCTGACGGGAGCGTAGCCGCTTTGGGGGACGAGTTCGACACCTCAGAGGAGGCTGTCCGACAACTCGAACGCCATCTCGGCGTTGAACTCGACGACGTCCAACTGCTTGGAGAGATGTAGAGCCGGCATTCGTACCGACGGGTGCGGAAGATCAGGTGGCTTTCGTTGGGGGCGCCCCCCGGAGCGATCAAGGACGATCTGCGCTCCAGCATGTGCTCGTTACTTACCGTATGGGACAGGGTCGTTATCGTTGCGTTGGCATCGAGGTAATAAGGGTGCGGGCGAGACGGTCGATCTCGTCGTCCCTAGATGCCTCGTCGACGCGCTGATCTCGGTCGATCCTGCCGCGCTCGGCTTTCAGTCGACGCTCCTCCTCGCGTAGCCTGATCTCGTAATCGCCGGTCGTCTGCCGGGTGGTGAAGTTCAGTTCGGCCTCGTGGCAGGCCGAACCCGCGCGCAACTCCTGCGTGAGAAGGCGGTCGTACTCGGTCTTGCCGTTCAGCATCTTCGAGATGATTGGCATGCAGTCGAGCAGGACGAAGATGATGCGCAACAACCAGTGGGCGAAGTTGACCATGCCGCTCCGGCCGGCGACCGTGCCCAATGCCTCCCATCGGTCCAGCAGACCGATGTCGCTGTAGGCTCGCTTCTTCTCCTCGGCATGCTCAGCGATCTTCTTGCTGAGAGTCGTTACGCGTTCCTTTTCGGCACCTGCGCGATCGACCGCGAGCGAGCTGAGCTGCTCCCTCAGGTGCGCCACGTCCGCCTGTTGCTGAGAGATGTCATGGTTAGTGAGGAAAGTGTTGAGCGCGTTCTTCCGCATCCTGCACTCAGGACCGTCGCCAGGTATGCCCGTGGTCTGCTCCGTGTCCTTGCCATAACATTCCTGGTCTCGGCGTCTCACCAGAGTCGCATGCTCTGTTACGTCCGCCGCCAGCCGAACTTCCGCGGCCTTGAGAGTACGCTGCCTCTCTGTCATGTTGCCTTCGACGGTGAGCGCTTGGTCGCCGCCGTCGAGGAGATAACCGGTGCAGTCGACACTCGAAGGCGCTTGCCCCCTAAGGGGGTTGCACTGCTTAAATCGACTCTCCGTCAGGCTGATCGCCTGGTCGCGCTCCACCATGATCTGCCGGTCGAGCCGTTCCTGGAATATCTTCAGGGTCAGCGGTTCGGCGATGAAGACCCCGATGACAACGGCGAGGGCGAGGCGTATGAGCACGTTGCCCCAGCGGGACCAGCCGTCAGCGTCGCCGTGGAGACTAGTGATCAGGAATCGGTCGACGTTAGCAATGATCAGGCCCCACAACACCGCCACTGGCACTAGGTACTGCAGGGATCCGTGCGACAGCAGTGTTAGGGCACCCAGCATGGAGGTTCCCGCGATGAGCGCGGTGCTGACCACGACTCCGCCGAGGCTGGTGTAGCGGGAACGTTCCTGCGGGACACTTGCGAGGATCTTCTCGTCGACTCCGGTGAACCGGCGCAGGAACGCACCAGGAGTAAGCCGTCCCCGGCGCCGGGGGTGCCGTCCGTGCTGCTCGGCCGCCTTGGGTCCGTGGAGGATGTCAACCACGGACGTCCTCCTCCATGAAGAAATCGTCGTCGGTCTCGCCCGCCGTAACCTCGGCACGGGCCTCGTAAGCGGGTCCTTCGAGCTCCTTCACGTCCGCTTCAGGTTCGACGTCATCGAAGCTGGCAAGCAACTCCTTGCCTCTTGTCTCGTCGAACAGACCCCGGGCAATCGCTGCCTGGACGACATCGGCCCTGGCGCGGGCCTGAACGACTCGCAACTCATGCTCCTGCTGGATCCCGCGCTGGGTAGCGCTGTATTCCCGGTCACCCAGAGCGGCGTAACGGTCGGCGGCCTGCTGGTCGTCGAGACCGCGAGCGGTGAAGTACAGGCCGTCGGCGGCACCAGGACCGCTGTTCAGGAAGTCCCTGACCTTCGTGGCTTCGGTGATCTGCTGATCCCGGTCGAGGGTCGCCTCTTGCCGGGTGAAGTCGTTGGCGCTGCGATCCTTGGCGTGCAGGTAATCCTGCTCATCGAGTTCGAAGTCACGGTCGAGCTTGCGTTTAGCGTCGCGGAGGCCGTATTCGCCCTGGATGTTGTGCAGGCCAGTTTCGTAGCGTCGCCGCCCGTGGGCGATCTCGTCGGGGGCGTATACGTCGAGGCCGGCGAACTCGGCCGACATGCCGGACAGCACACACGGCACTACGGTCGTGTAAGCCTTCACCTGGGCGTGCACGATCGTCCACAACTCGTGGACCTCGTGCAACCCGTAGCTTCGGCCGAGTTCGAAGAGCTTTTGGTAGGCCCGGATGTAGGTGACCAGATGCTCAGCGACGTCAGTCAGACCGGCGCGCACCACCTCGATCGGTTCATCGACCGTGCAGCGGAAATGTGCAGCGACTGTGAAGTCGTGGGCGCCGGAGGAGTTGATCGACACGTGGATCGTCACCGGGTGGTCCTTGGCCACGTCCACGACGCTGACACTGTCGCCGTGCAGTACGTGCGGTTCGTCGCCGCGCAGTCGCCGGTCACCCAGCACGAACGTGCCGTCGTACTCGAAGACGAGCCGCTGGTGTGGGAGCTGGCGGGGCAGGCTGGAGATCGGGCGCCGGGGTTTGCTCAGGAACCCTTGCTTGGCGACAGGATCAAGGGGAATCTGGCTGATCACGGGGTAGCTCATGGACGCTTTCCAGGGGTGTCGAGGGACAGTACAGCCGGGTTCAAGAAGATCCGGAGCAGCGACAGGAGAAGCTCCAGCCGGTTCTCGTCTGCGTTTCGGGAGATGGCGTAACGCCGCAGGTCATGGGCCAGTAGCGGCCGTTCCTTCGCAGGGAGTGCCTCCACGAGCGCTGCGAACAGGGCACGGACACGGTCGCGGTCATCGTCGTCGCGCTCGTCGAAGGCGCAGACGGCGTCGTACAGGGCAGCCAGTGCATCCTGGCGGTGAGGGCGCTTGACCAGAACCGCGGACCAAAGTTTGGCGAGGGGTGCAGCTGATTCAGGGCAACTGCGCAGGTGGGCAGTGACTGTGGGGGTCCTGACACCGTCCGGGCGAGCCGACAGGACGCCCAAGATCGCCCGAATCTGCGGGTCGACCGTACGGCCGATCCGCCTGTCGTTGCTGATCTGATGAGCCAGCCGGTCGAGCATCGGGAGGGCGTTGCCGGTGGCCTCGGTCAGCGCTGCGAACAGACGGGCCAGCGCAATCTCCGCATGCCGGACAGGCTTCTCACTGTTTCTGATCTGCAGCCAAAGCATCCGGGTCGCCTCCAGCGGGAACCGGATGCCCAGCTCACCGGACCAAGCAAGGGTGGCGGTGAATTTGGGTCTGACGGCGGACGCCCTCGTCCACAAGCTGACCGTACGCAGAACCTCCGGACGGGTCGTCTCGTCCATGCACAACCAGGAGATGGCCATCGCGGCGGTGGCCTGCCTGCGCATGACGCCCGTTCCGCGGGCCCATGGGGTGAGAAAGGTGCTTTCGACGTATGAGTAGTCCGCGACGGAGGCCAGAACCGCTACGCCCCTAGCAATCTCCGCCTGTACGCTCGGATCGCGTAGATTTGCGCACTCATGTAGCCATTCGGTGACCGGATCCCACAACCGCATACCGTGCCTCTGGTACAGCTCCCGCATCACATGTGTTCGGTGGCCCTCGACCTTGAACTCCAGCCTGCGTTGCGGCGACAGATTGAAGAGCGAGCCCTCTGCCACCCGGAGCAGACGGCGGCTCGGCATTGGATCATCCGCCGAGATGGCATCTGCTTTTTCCACGCTGATACCGGCGAGGGACTCCAGTTGAGCGAGCAGCAATTCGAAGTCGCTTTCCGGGAGGCCGGCGGCGAATGCCATGGCTGCCATCTCCAAGAGCTCGCCTCGAGTACGCGGGCCATCGAACCAGGCGACCACGTCGCGCCGCCCGGCGGAGTCCAGCCTGCCGAGCGCCTTGTTCAGCGGAACCCCTGAGGCCAGATCACGCGCTAGCGTCACCACGTCGGTCATGGCATGGTCGGTGGTGATCTGGGCGGCCGCCTCGTCAGCGATCTCGGGCGCCACCTCGTGAGCCCGCAGAACGTCGCAGGCAGGCGGCGGTAGCCAAGGTATTTGGTCTCCTTCGGGCAGCGAGGTAGCCGTCCCTGTGATCACCAGATATGCTCCGGCATCGCGCACGTGGCGCCTGATCTCCCGCACGTGAAAGTCGGCGATGCTCCCGTCAACGTCGTCCTTGGGCCAGTCGCACAGCAAATAGCCGTGAGCTGGCCGAATTTCGCGGGCGGCCAGCTTCTCCAGCGTGTAGGACGGGCTGAGTTCCACCACCCTGTCGCGCCGCGCGCCGACGAAGTCATGAAGCAGGTTGAGCGCCGCCGTCCGGCGGCCCGTGCCGACGTTGCCGATCAAGGCCACCATGTTGCCGCTCTCCAGCTGTTCGGCGGCGGCCTTGTAGCTGGCGTGGCGCACGTAGCAAGTGCGGGCCTCCTCCATCTCGTGCTGGGAGACGGGGCCGGACGTGCGGCGAGAGTTGGGGCGGGAACCTGAGATACCGAAAGAGGCTCCACCGACGTTGCCGTGGATGTGGTTGATGACGGTCTGGACCTGGGAGACCTGGGCGAAGATTTCGTCCGTCGCCTCGGCCTGATCAGTTAGATCGACCGGCGTGGCTTCCTCGCCGATCAGGACCCCCTCGGCCGGCGAGTCAGTTTCGGATGCCAAAGTTGATCTCCTCACCGGAAATGGGGGCGGTGATCAGGTTGACGGTCATCTGCTCGGCGTTGAACTGCTGCGCGAATTGCTTCGCGGTGGCGTCGACCCGCACCAGCTTCTCCAGGGACTCCAGCAGGTCGTCGCGCGACTCCGGGTCGGCCGGTTGGCCCTGCTCGGAGCGAAACTTCTTGATCTTCGTGAGCAGTTTCCGAGCGCCACCGAGCCCGGTCTCGGTGCCGTAGGCGCCGAGACGTTCGAGGGCGCCACCAGCGATCAGAGCCCACAGGGTGTCGGCGACCTCGGGCAGATTGTCCATGTCGAGAGTTCCTTTCTGATCCAGGTCTTCTGGGGGCATCCACATCCAGGCGATCTCGGTGCGTTCCTTGGTCGGCACTTCAAGCCGGGTGAAGGACTCTGGTTGGTAGGAGGTGTGGAGCTGTCGAATGACGTCCTCATAGAGCCGATCGGTGAGGATCAGCACCAGGTCGGCGCGCGGGTTCACCTTCAGGGCGGTACGGGCGGCCTTTGCGTCGAGCAGCCGGCAGGTGGTCACCACGACCTGGCCGACGAAGCCCATCGCGCCACGTTTCACGACCCCGTGACCGATCGAGATGCGTATCCTCAGGCGTGCATCGTCGCGGCGCTCGCGGTTGTGGTCGTGGAGCGCCTTGCGAACGCGGCGGACCAGGTCGTCGATGACCCGGAGCTCTGGCTCCCCTTCGGGCAGGACAATGACCTCACCGTCGCCGGCTTCCTGGCGAGCCCAGGTCTCGCGGCGCAGGCCAGCCTCTCGTGCGCCGCGGTCCATGACCTGGGCCAGACCCGACTGGATCGAGTCGTGCCGTAGGTCGTCACCGCGACCGTATCCCTCCGCATCGACCGCCACGACCAAGCGGCGGCTGAAATCAGAATCAAGCATCACGTCACCTTGTGGTTGCGAGAAAGATCGACCAGAGTGGTCGGGGAGATCGACGGGGATAGAGTCTGACGAAGATCACGTCGTCTCAAGACGTACCAGTACGTTTTACCGGAAGTTGGCCAGACCGATCGGGTCGATGATCATCTTCCGGCGATGACTGGGGTCGATCAATTCAAGGTCCTTGAAACGTCGGATGGCCTTGAAGACGGCGTCTTTCCTCGCGCCGACGAGATTGGCGATCTCCTCATGGGTAAGAACGACTCCCAGATCCCGTTTTCCGTCTACCCTGTCGACTCCGTGTCGGCCAGAGAGTTCCACGAGCACGTTCGCGACCCTTACCGGCACGCTGAACTGAGCGAAGTCGGTTCTTCTACGGTTGGCCCAGTCGAGCCGGTCGGCAATCATCCTGGCCAGTGCATTCCATGCCGCCGGGTGGCGATCGAGGAAGTCGGTGAACGCCTGCGCACGGATGACGTGCACCAACATCGGACTGCACGTGGTCACCATGGCCGATCTCGGCTGTCTGCGCAGAGCTGCAAGTTCGCCGACCACATCGCCGCTGACACGGATGCCCAGCATGGCCGCCCCGCCCGATTCGAGGTACGCCGTCACCTTCACGCACGCCGTGAGCCGCTGATCTGGGATGGACCTCAGTAGATAGACCTCGGACCTCTCTCGATCTCCTTGATATATGAGTGGTTCGCCGGCCTGCCGCAGGGACGACGGCGCGAGAGTCAGAAGTTCCGTTCGCTCCTCCGGGCTGAGCCTGTCCATGAGGGTGCCAATAGGCCACCTGACTGGGAAATGATCGTTTATCACAGATAATGCGCCTTGGGTCATCGATGCGAAGCCGTTAGAAGCTACACCCAGAAATATCTGGGAGCGAGATTTAAATAGCCCCCAGAGTGTACGTATGTGGTATTTTGTCCGACTTCTCCCGAAAAATAGGCCGAAAACGCTGGGAGAGTGGAACAATGTTCCTGTGATTGGCGTGAATCAGCGGACCGTATGCGCATATATGCGACTTATGTGCTTTACGGTGAGCTTGTTGGCTTTCTGAGAGACATCTGTGCTTATGCGGTTGCAGCTTCAAGTAGGCATGCCGTCGGCATTGGAGTCCAACGCGGTGTACGGCCTCGGCGCCGGCACGATGAGGCTGTTCGGTCACAATCCAGTCCTCCGCCACGAGTAGCACAAGCGAGCCATGAGGATCCTGGGAGTCGAGCTTGATGTCCCTACGCTCGTCCCACCCCGGGTCGGCCAGTCACTGCTTGGCGACGGCGGCGTTCTGCCCTGCGAAGTCGGGCAGGGTGACGCGGGTCGGCTTCTGCGTCTCCGCCTTGGGAAGATCCTGCTCGCTGCGCGCTGATGCGGTTCGATCGGCCTCGGCGAGCACCGAGAAGACGTGTCGTGGGACGTGGAGATGAGTCATCGCAGTTCCTTCTTCGACGTGTTGTGGCGAGAAAAGGAGAACACACTGTGAAGCGAGCGCACAAGTGATTTGGCGTTACTGGACTGAATCGGTCTGATGTCCTAGAGTCCGGTCCACGTCTTCCGCGAGACTGTCGCTGAAGCAATCGGCGAGGAGTGGGACATGACGAGCGTGACAGCGAAGACGCCGGGGATCGGCAGCCTTGTATCGGTGCGCGGCAGGAGGTGGGTGATCGGCGACGTCGTCCCCTCGCTCCGCAACACGGTGGTGATCCTGCAGAGCGTCGAAAACGGCCGCTACGGCGAACTCGCTCACGATCATCTGGGAGGTGTAGCCGGGCCTTAAGGTGCTCCTGAGCGACTCCCTGCCCAACGTCGGCATAGACGGGTTCGACTCACCGGAGCGGCTTGCCGCCTTTCTCGACGCCATCCGATGGTCGGCCGTCATGAGCGCGGACGTGAAGAACCTGCAGGCTTCCTTCCGCTCCGGCGTGGCCATCGAGGACTACCAGTTGGAGCCGGTCGCCAGAGTCGTGGACCCTCCCCGTCTCAACCTGCTGCTCGCCGACGACGTGGAGCTCGGAAAGACCATCGTCCCAGCCCCGTACGGGCGGATCGAAGGGTTCGGGCGGCCGCGTTGGGGACGTATCCGAGCTCCGCCATGGCGTCGAGCACGCGCTGGCGCGTCTGCGGGCGGACATACTCATAGTTGTTGACCACATTGGAGACCGTGCGCTGGGAGACACCGGCGGCACGAGCCACGTCGTGCATGCTCACGGCCATCAGCGCAATGCCATGCCGAGGGTCGGTATCACGGCCTTCATCGCAGTGTTGGGGGCCGCTCGCATGCCTTCGTCGAACCCTCTGATCCGGCCGTACTACGGTCGCAGTAGCGCGGATGGGTACCAAGGGATGAGGGAATTCCCCCAGGTCAGACCTAATGTTTAGAGGTGCGTACGGTGACCTGGCTGCGACGGGAGCTCCTTTCCCGACCCTACGTGGCCGACACGATCCTGGCCGTGTGCGTGTATGCGATGACCCTGCTGTCGCCGGGCGGCCCCCCGCCGCCGGGGGCGGAGTGGTACAGCGAACTGCGGTCCCTCACCGCGTACGACATCGCGCTGGCCTCGGTCTTCTGCGGTGCTCTGGTCTTCCGGCGGCGGTGGCCCCGCGCCGTTCTCGTCGTCACGGTCATCGGGTCCATCGCCTCCGCCGTGATCGACGGCGGGCGGAGCGCACTGAACCTGGGGTCGGCGATCGCGGTGTACACGGTGGCCTCGCGAGTCCCGCGCCGGCACGCCTGGGCCTACGGAGGGCTGGCTGCGCTCGTGATCACCGCGGCCAGGGTGGTGTTCGGCGGCAGCGCGTTGCTGACGCCCGAGATGCTGGCGCCGATCGCGTCGATCGGCATGGCCACCGCCGTGGGGGACTCGCTGCGTAGCCGCAGGGCCTATGTGGCCGCCATCGAGGAGCGGGCGCGCCGGGCCGAGGAGACGCGTGAGGAGGAGGCCGAACGCCGGGTGATGGAGGAACGGCTGCACATCGCGCGGGAGTTGCACGACGTTCTCGCCCACCACATCGCGCTGATCAACGTACAGGCGCAGGTCGCCGCGCATTTGCTGGCGTCCGAACCCGAGCAGGCCCGTACGGCGCTGGGCCATGTGCGTGAAGCCGGCCGAGAGGCGCTGGATGAGTTGCGGACGACAGTGGGGCTGCTGCGCCGGCCGGGGAGCCGTGATGAGCTGCTGACCGAGCCCGCGCCGGGGCTGGATCGGCTGCCTGAGCTGGTCGATTCCTTCACCGCTGCCGGGCTGGAGCTGGGCTGGCTCATCTACGGTGATCCGCGGCCGTTGCCCGCTCCGGTGGATCTCGCCGCGTTCCGGATCGTTCAGGAGGCGCTGACCAATGTGAGCAAGCACGCGCCGCGGGCGACCGCGACCGTGCGGATCGACTACGCCGCCGATGAGGTGATCGTCGACGTGGCCGATGACGGTCGGAGTTATGCGGGTGGAGCCTCCGGGACCGGTCACGGGCTGATCGGTATGCGGGAGCGGGCCCTGTCGGTCGATGGGGCCTTCGTCGCCGGGCCCGTGGATGGTGGTGGGTTTCGGGTGCACGCCGTGCTTCCCGTCTCGAGAAAGAGCCGGCGATGACCCCTCTCAAGGAAGAACAGGTCATGACCGTCAAAGTGCTGCTGGCCGACGACCAGGCGCTGGTCCGTGCCGGGTTTCGGGTGCTGATCGACTCGGCCCCAGACCTGACGGTGGTCGGCGAGGCTGCCAACGGTCATGACGCCGTACGGCTGGCGCGGGAGACCATGGCCGACGTGGTGCTGATGGACATCCGCATGCCCGGAATGGATGGTCTGGCCGCGACGAGGGAGATCACCGGCGATGCGGCCACGGCCGGAATACGGGTGCTGGTCCTGACCACGTTCGAGATCGACGAGTACGTCTTCGCCGCGCTGCAGGCGGGTGCCAGCGGGTTTCTCGGCAAGAGTGTGGAGGCCGGTGAGCTGCAGGAGGCCATCAGGGTGGTGGCCAGGGGTGACGCGCTGCTGTCGCCGTTGGCGACCCGGCGGCTGATCACCCGCTTCCTGGACGGGCGCGGTGTCTCGGCCCAGCATGTGCCGGAAGACCTGGCTGTGCTCACCGAGCGCGAACGTGAGGTGATGGTGCTCGTGGCTCACGGGCGTACCAACGACGAGATCGCCGATCTGCTGGGGATCAGCCGGGTGACCGCCAAGACGCACGTCAACCGGGCCATGACCAAGCTGAAGGCGCACGACCGCGCCCAGCTGGTGATCATCGCGTACGAGACCGGTCTGGTCCGTCCCCAAGTCCGCTGATCGCCCAAGAACCGCAGAAAAGCTGATCCCCCGGAACCGCGGACGCAGTAGTCCGCGCCCGCGTCTACTGCGATCGCCGCAGTTCAGAACCCTCCTCCAGGCGGACGTCCGCCCAGAGCGACGCACCGAGGCTTGAAGTGGTCCCAAGCCGTTCCCGCGCACCCATGCGAAGAGAAGTGGAAAGATGTCGTTTCTGGCTAGATTGAGCCTTGCCCAACGGGGGCTCATCGCGCTCATCACGGTCGTGGTGCTCGCGTTCGGCGTTTACGTCACCCCGGCGCTGCAGCAACAACTCCTGCCCTCCCTGTCGTTCCCCCAGGTATCGGTCATGGCGACATACGCCGGCGCCGCTCCGCAGATCGTCGAGGACCGGGTCACGGTGCCGCTGGAGGAGGGGGTACGCGGGGTCACCGGCGTCACCGGGGTGAACTCGACCTCGCGGGAGTCCAGCTCGACGGTCCAGGTGGCCTTCGACTTCGGCACCGACATCGACGACGCGCAGAGCAAGATCCAGCAGGTGGTCAGCGGGCTGGCCGACCGGCTGCCGGACGGGGTTGAGCCGAAGGTGGTCGTGGGTAGTACCGACGACCTGCCGGTCATCCAGCTCGCCGCCGCTTCCGACAAGTCCCAGCAGCGGCTCGCCGAGCAGTTGAAGACCCACGTGGTCCCGACGCTCACCGGCATCGAGGGGGTCAAGGAGGCCTCCGTCACGGGCACCCGGGATCAGGTCATCACCATCACCCCCGACACCGATGAGCTGAAGAAGAAGGGGCTGGACACCAGCGCCATCTCCACCGCCATCCAGGGCGCGGGCCAGCCGATTCCCGCCGGATCCCTCACTCACGCGGACACGACGCTGAGCGTCCAGGTCGGCGGCAGGTTCGAGTCGATCAAGGACCTCAAGGACCTCTACCTCGCCCCCGCCGCGCAGGCATCCCAGCCCCAGGCTCAGCCCCAAAACCAAAACCAGCGCCTGGGCTCCCCACAAGCCACCCCAACCACCACGAAAGCCGAGAAGCCCAAGCCCGTACGCCTGGGCGACGTGGCCACTGTAAAGCTGGGCCTGGCCGAATCGACCACGCTCACCCGAACAGACGGCAAGCCCAGCCTGGGCGTCTCCATCACCATGAAGCCCGGCGGCAACGCGGTGTCGATCTCCGAGGACGTACGCGCCAAGCTGCCCACCCTCGCCACCGCCCTCGGCACGGACGCCGCCCTCACCATCGTCTACGACCAGGCGCCGGAGGTGGAGAAGTCCATCGAGAGCCTGACCACCGAGGGCCTGCTGGGCCTGGCCATGGCCGTACTGATCATCCTGGTCTTCCTGTTCTCACTGCGCTCCACGCTGGTCACCGCCGTCTCCATCCCCCTGTCGGTGCTGATCGCCCTGATCGCCCTGTGGGCCTGGGACTACTCGCTCAACATGCTCACCCTCGGCGCCCTCACCATCGCGATCGGCCGCGTCGTCGACGACTCGATCGTGGTCCTGGAGAACATCAAACGCCATCTCTCCTACGGCGAGCAGAAACGGCAGGCGATCGAGAACGGCGTACGCGAGGTCGCGGGCGCGGTGACCGCCTCCACCCTCACCACCGTCGCGGTGTTCCTGCCCATCGCCTTCGTCGGCGGATTCGTCGGCGAACTGTTCGGCCCGTTCTCCATCACCGTCACGGTGGCGCTGCTCGCGTCGCTGCTGGTGTCGCTGACCGTCGTACCGGTGCTGAGCTACTGGTTCCTGAAGCCGCCCAAGGACGGCGGTGATCGGCACAAGGCGGAGGAGAAGGAGCGCCGCAGCCTGCTCCAGCGCGCCTACGTGCCGGTGATCCGTTTCGCCACCCGGCACCGGCTCACGACGGTCGCCGGCGCTCTGGCGATCCTCATCGGCACCCTCGCCCTGGTCCCCAGGCTGGAGACCAGCTTCATCGACAACGCGGGACAGAACACCGTCAACATCACCCAGAACCTGCCCGTCGGCACGTCCCTGGCCGCGGCCGACACGAAGGCCAAGGAGGTCGAGAAGGTCCTGACGGGCCTCGACGCGGTCAAGTCGTACCAGGTCACCGTGGGTGGCGCGAGCGGTGTCGGGTTCGCCGGTCCCATGGGTGGCGGTGGTGGCGGTACGGCCCGCGCCAGCTACTCCCTCACCCTGCGCGAGGGCAGCGACACCGCGGCCGTGGAGAACACCCTGCGCGATCAGCTGGGCAAGCTGTCCGACGCCGGAGAGATCAGCATCGGCGAGACCGGCGGATTCGGCGGCGACGGACTTGAGGTACAGGTCCACGCCGGTGAGCAGGACACGTTGAGCGACGCGGCGCGAGTCGTCCAGCAGGCGATGGCGGCCATCCCCGGCGTCACCGAGGTGACCAGCGGCCTGGCCGAGACCGCGCCGCGCGTCGAGGTCACCGTCGATCGCAAGGAAGCCGCCGAGCGCGGCCTGTCCGAGGCTGCCGTCGGCCAGCTGGTGTCCCAGGCGTTCCGCGGCAGCACGGTCACCCAGCTCACCTTCGACGGCACCACCGCCGACGTCGTCGTGGACACCGGCGACGCGCCCGTCTCGCTCGGCGAGCTGCGCAAGCTCGACCTGCCGGGGAAGGGGGACCTCGCCGATGTGGCCGAGGTCAAGCAGGTCAACGGACCTGTCTCGGTCAGCCGAATCGACGGGGAGCGTACCGTCACCGTCTCCGGCAAGATCACCGGCGCCAACCTCGGCGCCATCAGCGCGGACCTGGACAGCCGGCTCGCCAAGCTGACACTGCCCGCCGGCGCCACCTACTCCGTCGGCGGTGCCAGCGCCGACCAGGACGAAGCCTTCGGCAGCCTCGGCCTGGCCCTGGTGGCGGCCATCGCGCTGGTGTTCTTCGTCATGGTCGCCACCTTCCGCAGCCTCATCCAGCCGCTGCTGCTCCTGGTGTCGATCCCGTTCGCCGCCACGGGCGCGATCGGCCTGCTGCTCACCACCGGCACCTCGCTCGGGCTGGCGGCGATGATCGGCCTGCTGATGCTGGTCGGCATCGTGGTCACCAACGCCATCGTGCTGCTCGACCTGATCAACCAGTACCGAGGTCAGGGGATGCCGCTGCATGAGGCCGTCGTGGAAGGCGGGCGCAACAGGCTCCGTCCCATCCTGATGACGGCGCTGGCCACGATCTTCGCCCTGCTGCCGATGGCTCTGGGCATCACCGGCGGTGGCGGGTTCATCTCCAAGCCGCTCGCGATCGTGGTGATCGGCGGTCTGATCAGCTCGACGCTGCTGACGCTCGTCCTGGTGCCGACCCTGTACACCATGGTCGAGAGCCGGAAGGAGAGGATCCGGGCCAAGCGCGCGACGCGATCCGCCGTACCGCCCATCGCCGAGACCCCGGTGGAGCCCGCCATCCGGGGACAACGATGACCAACACTGCCCGCGGCCGGGGCGCCCTCCGCGACTTCCAGCCCTCGATGCTGCCGAATCCCACGGTCGAGATCGTCATCCCCGTCTACAACGAGGAGCGGGCGCTCCCGGGATGCCTGCGTACCCTCCACGAGCACCTCAGTGCGTGGATGCCGTTCCCCTGGCGGATCACCGTGGCGGACAACGCGAGCGTTGACCGAACGCTGGAGGTGGCCCGGGAACTGGCCGCCGAACTGCCCGGAACGCAGGTGGTCCACCTCGACAGGAAAGGGCGCGGGCTCGCGCTGCGTACGGCGTGGGGTGCGAGCGAAGCCGACATCGTCGTCTACATGGACGTCGACCTGTCCACGCGCCTGGACGCGCTGATGCCGCTGCTCGCCCCGCTCGCCAGCGGCCACTCCGATCTCGCCATCGGCAGCCGGCTGGCTCCCGGCGCGCGTACCGTGCGCGGACCGCGCCGCGAGCTGATCTCCCGCTGCTACAACGCGATCATCCGGCTCACGCACGGAGCCCGGTTCAGCGACGCGCAGTGCGGCTTCAAGGCCGCCCGTACGGACGTGCTCGGCCCGCTCCTCGAAAGAACGCGGGACGACGCCTGGTTCTTCGACACCGAGCTGCTGCTGCTCGCCGAACACAACGGGCTGCGCATCCACGAGGTCCCGGTCGACTGGGTCGAGGACGTGGACACGCGGGTCGACGTCGTCAACACCGCCACGGACGACCTGCGCGGGCTGTGGCGGGTGGCCCGGATGAAGGCGTCGGGCGCCGCGCGGGCCCCGTTGCCGAGCCGCCCCGCCCCCGCCGCCGAGCACCCTGACGCCGTGTTGGCCCCCAGCAGGGCGCGCTCCCGGATCACCTGGGAGGTCGGCTGCTTCGTGGCCATCGGTGTGCTCTCGACGGCCGGTCAGGCCCTGCTGTACTGGCTGCTGCGCGCGTGGTGGCCGCCCGTGCTCGCGAACCTGGTGTCGCTGCTCGTCCTCACCCTCCTCAACACCGAGGCCAACCGCCGTCTCACCTTCCGCTGGTCCGGTACGGGGGCCGGCCGGGCGCACCTGGGGGCCGGTGCCTTGTTCCTGCTCGGGTACGTCGTCACCTCCGCCGCCGTGCTGCTGTTCCGCGAGGTCCAGCCCGAGGCGTCGGCCGCGGCCGAGACGCTGGTGCTCACCGCCTCGTCCGTGCTGGTCACCGTCGTCCGCTTCGTGGTGCTGCGGCTGGCCGTCTTCCGCCGCACCACCCCCCTCTAGAGAGTGACGTACGAGATGACTCCGCCATCCACCCCCCGATGGGCGGCTCCGGCCGCGCTCGCGGTGATCCTGCTCCTGGCCGCCGGTCTGTACGGCTGGGCGCTGGGTTCCCTCGGTTGGGGCAACAGCTACTACTCCGCCGCCGTGAAGTCGATGGGGCAGAGCTGGACGAACTTCCTGTTCGGCGCGTACGACCCAGCGGGCGTGATCACCGTCGACAAGCCGCCGGCGGCGCTGTGGCCGCAGGTGCTCAGTACCAAGATCTTCGGCCTGCACGGCTGGGCGATGATC
Source organism: Nonomuraea sp. CA-143628 (assembly GCF_050942315.1). Lineage (NCBI taxonomy): Bacteria > Bacillati > Actinomycetota > Actinomycetes > Streptosporangiales > Streptosporangiaceae > Nonomuraea > Nonomuraea sp. CA-143628. The sequence continues at coordinate 1,353,035 of NZ_CP192072.1, read as the reverse complement.
CTGCCTCAGGTATTGGAGGGCATCGCCACGGTGTTCCTCCTGCACCGGACCGTACGCCTGTGGGCGGGCGAGGCGGCGGGGCTGCTGGCCGCGCTGGTTCTGACGCTGACCCCGATCACGGTGGCGATCAACCGCGACAACAACCCTGACACTCTGCTCGTGCTGACGCTGGTGGCGGCGGCATACTTTTTGACCCGCGCCTTGCGGGCAACCTCCGGCCTGAGGTGGTTGTGCGCCGCCGGGTTCCTGATCGGTCTCGGCTTCATGACCAAGATGCTGGCCGCCTGGATGGTGATCCCCGCTTTTGGGGCGGCCTGGCTGGTCGGCGCGCGCGGCCCCTGGCTCGGGCGGCTCGGCAAGCTGCTGATCGGTGGCGTCGTCCTTGTGGTGTCCTCTCTGTGGTGGGTCGCCATGGTCGCGTTCTGGCCGGGGAATCGGCCGTACATCGGCGGCAGCACTGACGGCGGCGCCTGGGACCTGGTCGTCGGCTACAACGGCCTCGGGCGGATCTTCGGCGGCGAGGGCGGGTTCAGCATCTCCTTCGGTGGAGCGGCCGGGCTGGGACGGCTCTTCAACGAGCAGGTCGGTGGGCAGATCAGCTGGCTGCTGCCGTTGTGCGGGCTGGCGTTGGTGCTGGCCCTGGCCGTCGCTGTCCTGCGCTGGCGCGGAGTCACGATGCCCGGTGAGCCGCTCGCCGCGGCCGGGTGGGTGCTGTGGGGTACCTGGCTGGTGGTCTGCGGTCTGGTGTTCGCCACTCAGAAGGGGATCTTTCACCCGTACTACACGACTCAGCTGGCCCCGGCGGTCGCCGCCGTCACCGCCGGGTTCGCCACGACGCTGGCCCGTGCCCACCGGGCGGGGGCTCGCTGGGCACTCCCGCTGGGAGCAGGGACCGTGGCGGTGACCACGGCCTGGGCCTATGTCGTGATCGGGCGGGTGCCGTCCTGGAACGGCTGGGTGGCGTGGCTGGTGGGCGCGGCCGGGGTGGCGGGGATCGTCCTGCTCCTGCTGGCGGGTCGGCGACGACTGTTGCCCGCCGGGCGGCCACAGCTTCTGCCCGCCGCCGTCGGCGTCGCGGTCCTGGCGGTGCTTTCGGGGCCTGCGGCCTGGGCGGTCAGTGTCCCCGGCTCCACGTCGATGATGGGCGGCGCCAACCCCACCGCGGGGCCGCCGACCATGCCGTTCGGCCAAGGGGCAGGCGGAGGGGGCCCGGCCCAGGGCGGCTTCGAACTCCCAGAAGGAATGCAACTCCCGCCAGGCACGAAGCTCCCGGAAGGCATGGAGCTCCCGCAAGGGATGCAGCTCCCCGAAGGATTTCCTGGTGGATTTCCCGGCGGGAACGGTGGCATGCCATCCGGATTCCCCGGCAGCGGCGCCGAGCTAACCCCCGACCAGCGCAAGATCCTGGACTATGCCGTCAAGAACTCCGGCTCCGCCCGGATCAAACTCGCCACCGAGGGCGGCGCCATGTTCGCCTCCACTTTCATCCTGAACAGCGACGCCACGGTCATCGGCATGGGCGGCTTCATCGGCATCGACGACGCCCCGACCGTCCAGCAGCTGAAGGACTGGACGAGTTCGGGGCAGCTACGCTTCGTCCTGGGCTCCGGTCGGGGCGGCTTCGGCGCCATGATGGGCGGGGCGAGCACGCACCGCTCGCAATGGCTGAAAGAGAACTGCGGAGAAGTCCCCGCCGCCGCGTACGGGGAAAATCCCACCGCCTCCACACCGAGCAGTCCAATGACGGGAGGCGGCACCACCCTCTACGACTGCGCCGCGAAGCACTGACGCACGGCGCCGCCCGCACAGTAAGGGCGCGGAACGTGGTATTACACGGCCTTTCGCCTGGGGCGCATGTCGAACATATAGATGATGAGCAGCACCACGTAGAACACGAGCGCGCCTATCGCGCTGAACGCGCCGATGACGGTAGCGGCGAGATAGAGCACCGGCCCCATGCCCCAGCGAAATCGCAACGAGCGAGCCTCCGCTGGGGTGATGTGCCCGCCGAGATGGCGGTGTCCTAACGAGGCGTACCACCACACGGCGTTGTAGAAAATGCCGCCGATCACCAGCGCGATTCCATAGAAGACGGCGGCCATCTGGGTGCCGTGTTCGGCGCGCAACGCCTCGGCCAGCACATGCGTGGGAAACGGCAGAAAGGCGACATCCATCAGGAGGAGCACATTGAGGGTCAGCAGTGTGCCGTCAGTCCTGCGGATGAAGTGGAACATCCGATGGTGGTTCATCCAGATCAACCCCACCAGCAGGAACGTGATCACATAGGCCAGGTAGGACGGCCACAGTCCTAGCAGCGCGCCCCCGAGGTCCTCTTCCCAGCCTTCGGGCAGCCGGATCTCGAGCACCAGCAAGGTGATCGCGATGGCGAACACGCCGTCGCTGAACGCCTCCAGGCGCCCGGTGCTCATCGCAGAAGGGTCATCGCTCACGCCGGGCATAGTAGCGAGAGGACCGGGTTCACGCTGATGAGGTCCGGGCTCCTGGCCGAGACCCCGTGGAGCCGGCAACTGCTTCTCATGGACATCAATGACCTCGACCAGCCTCACGCCCGGAACGTGCGGCGGTAGGCATCCGGCGGTACGCCGATCGCTCGGTGGAAGTGGCGGCGCAGTGTCGTCGCCGTGCCCATGCCCGCCGCCGAGGCGATGACGTCGACGCTGTCGTCCGTGATCTCCAGCAGCTCCTGCGCGCGACGGATCCGCTGCGTCAGCAGCCATTGCAGCGGGGTGGTCCCGGTTACTGAGCGGAAGTGGCGGGCCAGGTGGCGCGAGCTCATGTTCGCCTGGCGGGCCAGGTCCTCCACGGTGAGGGGCTGGTCCAGCCGCCGCATCACCCAGGTGAGCAGTTCGGCCAGGGGATGGCCGTCCTGGTCGGGCACGGGTGTGGTGACGAACTGGGCCTGGCCACCGGCCCGGTGGGGCGGCACGACCAGGCGGCGGGCGACCACGTTGGCGATCACCGAGCCGTGGTCGCGGCGGACCAGATGCAGGCACAGGTCCATCGCCGCGGCCTTGCCCGCGGACGTGAGCACGCTGCCGTTGTCGACGTACAGCACGTCCGGGTCGACCTCCACCAGGGGAAAGCGCGCGGCCAGTACGTCGGTATGGGCCCAGTGCGTGGTCGCGCGCAGCCCGTCCAACAGGCCGGCGGCGGCCAGCACGAACACGCCCGTACACAGGGAGACCACCCGCGCGCCCGCCTCATGGGCCGCGCGCACCGCCTCGACCAGGTCGGCCGGCGGGTCCTCGTCGACGTCCGCCAAGGCGGGGACGATCACGGTGTCGGCGTGCGCCAGCCGGTCGAGCCCGCCGTCCGGCTCCACCGAGAACCGGCCGACCCGGACGGCGTGCGTGCCGCAGATCCGGACGTCGTACCAGGGACCCGGTACGGCGTCAGGGGCGGAGCCGAAGACCTCGTAGGCCAGGGCCAGCTCGAAGTGCAGCATCCCGTCGGTAGCGGCGACCGCGACGGAACGCGGGAAGGGGCTCATGTCGGGAATTGTACGGGTCGTGTCGTTTCGGACGCTGGTGCCGATGGGGCAATCCGGACAGGATTTTCCCCGTGGATCACTTCGAGCATGAGGGAGCAGACATGGGATCGGGTCGGAATGTGGCGGTGTTCGGTGCCTACGGACACACCGGGCGGTTCGTGGTCGCAGAGTTGCGCGAGCGCGGATACGTACCCCTGCTTCTCGGCCGTGACCAGGACAAGCTGCAGGCGATGGCTCAATCGGGTCTTGAGGCGCGGCAGGCGTCGGTCGACGATCCGGCCTCGCTCGACCGCGCGCTGCACGGCGCCGACGCCGTGATCAACTGCGCCGGGCCCTTCGCCACGACCGGCGGTCCGCTGGTCGAGGCGGCGCTGCGGGCCGGCATCCCGTACGTCGATGTGGCGGCCGAGATCGAGGCGAACGTCGACACGTTCGCGCGCTTCGCGGAGCGTGCCCGCGAGGCGGGCGCCGTGGTGGTCCCGGCAATGGCCTTCTACGGCGGCCTCGGCGACCTGTTGGTCACCACCGCGATGGGCGACTGGACGGCGGCGGACGAGGTACACGTGGCCTACGGCCTGAGCAGTTGGCACCCCACCGCCGGAACACTTGCCGCGGGCGCGGTCTCGGGGCAGCGACGAGGTGGCCGACGTGTCCGCTACACCGGCGGACAGCTGGAGTACCACGATGACGCTCTGCCGACCCTGGAGTGGACCTTCCCGGCTCCGCTCGGTCCCCAGAACGTCATCGGAGAGTTCACCATGGCCGACGTCGTCACCATTCCCAGCCACCTGGCCGTCCCGGAGGTGCGTACCTATATGACCGCCAAGGCGGCCGCGGACCTGTTCGCTCCTGACGCCTCGGCACCGGTCGCCGTCGACGAGCGCGGCCGCTCCGCGCAGACCTTCGTCGTCGACGTCCTCGTTCGCTCCGGCGGTATGGAGCGCCGTGTGGTCGCCTCCGGTCAGGACATATACGCCATCACCGCGCCGCTCGCGGTGGAGGCCGTCGACCGCATCCTCACCGGCCGGACCAAGGCCACCGGCGTCGTCTCCGCGGGCGCGGTGTTCGACGCCCCGGACTTTCTCCGCGCTCTGTCGGCGTACCTCTCGCTGGACGTTCCGGTCGACACACGCGGCTGACCGTGCCGGGATCCGGATCGTGATCGGGCAGGTGCCGTCAGCGGGTCTGGGTTCGGGGGCGGTTCCACCAGAAGGAGAAGGACAGGGCAGCGGGCGGACAACCGGGTCCGCCGGATGCCGGACCCGCCAGGCCGCCGAACGAGCCTGACGGCAGATCCAGGTGGGCCCTCTACCTCGTTATGGCTTGCAGGTCCCAGATATTGATTCTGCTGTCCCGACCCGCGCTCAGGGCGACGTGCCGCCCATTGAGGATGGCGGTCTGGACCGTTTCGACGCTTCCCTCATGGCCGGTCAGCGGATCGCCGAGCTGCGTGCCGGTCGCCAGGTCCCACAGGCGCACCGTCTCGTCGTCGCCCCCGCTCACCGCCAGGACACGATCGCCGATCACGGCCGTGTCCAGGGCGACGACGGCGTCCTCATGGCCGATCAGCGGGTCGTGGATGGGATCATCCCCATGCTCGGCGGCCAGACCCCACACATGGATCTCGTCCTCGACCCCCGCCACCAGGATCGGGTCACCCGCGAGCCTCGCCAGCGAGACGGCCAGTACGCGTTTCTCGTCGGTGTCGAACGACCCCACTTCCCCGCCCGCCGGCAGATCCCACACCATCAGCCCCTCGTCCATCCCGCCCGCCGCCGCCAGCGAGAAGCCGAGGCCGTAGGACGCCGTGAGGCAGGCGATGCGGCCGATCTCGTTGGGCAGCTCCACAGGCTCCTCCGCGGACGGTCCCCACAGCAGGATCTCCTCCGCGTACTGCGTGGCGGTCACGAACAGCGGCGGTCCCTCCCCCCGCACCTCGGTGATGGCCGCAAGGTAGGGGTCGTCGAAATGTGCTCCCCGGATCAGTTCGCCGCTCTCCAAGTCCCAGAAGGCGAACCCCTGTTCGTCGCCTCCCGCCGCCAGGACCACGCGGCCACCGGACACGACCGCGGCCACCGAATGAATGTCGTTCTCGGCATCGGGATATTGGGCGGCCTGCGGATCCCCCGTGCAGGCGAAGGTCAGCGGCCGCTCCTGCCACACATCTCGCAGGGGATCCCAGGTCCACACTCCTCCGTATCTGGAGTCGGCGCAGACCACGAGCGGACCAGCCGCGGTCTCGAGCAACGTGAAATCCATGATCCTTGACGAAGAGGGCACCTCACTGCTCAACATCGCTGATTGCGCATGCATGTCGCGAATCTAGCGTCCAAGATCCACCTCTGCGGGCGTTTTCACCAGGCAGCCGCGACTACCTGCCGTTCATCATGGTGCTTGCCGCATGCAATCCCGGCGCAAGCGTCGCGCTGAGAAGCGCCATAGCGTTCCACCGAGTGGATCAGCGGGTGAATTCCCACGAAGGCGCGACCAGGAAACGGGAGGAAATATGAAACCAGGCGAACCATCAGCCATCTCAAAGGCCGCGCGATGGATACGTAAGGCGGCAATGGTCTCGGCCGGGGCGACGCTGGCCTTCAGCGCGGTCCCCGCGCTCGCGGCGCACGCGAACGGAAAGATCTCTTGGAAGAACGCGCAGACCGGGAACTACTTGGAGGTGTACTACTCCTCTTTAGCGAAAGGAGGCCTGGTCGGCCAATGGCCACGGAACGGTACCTCCACGCAGTACTGGTACGACATGAGACTCAGCGACCGGTATTACGTCGAGTACAACTATCACAGCTGGTTACTGCTGACCGCTTATAACAGCTGCGGCAACGGGTTGACGCAATGGCCTACCGCGAAGGGAAACGTCGCCTACACCACGCAGGAGTGGAAGGAGCGACACCTTGACAGCCGATACGGATGGGCCCTGATCAACAGGGCCGGATGCAGCGGGAACGCCCGCCAAAGCATTCTTGCCGTAAACCCCGCCAAAATGAACCTCTACAACGTCTACCTGTACAACCAAGATCGCGGGCCGTGCAACCTCACCTACATTCTCATCAGCGGCAACTACGTCTGCACCTGGCATTAGGGGGTCGTCCATCATGCACTCGATCAACCGCGAGAATGTCGTTTCAGCCAGGCGGAGGAAGCAGGCCGCGGTCGTCGCGGCGCTCAGCGCGGCGGTTCTCGTCGTCGGCGGCGGCGCCACCATGGCAGTCGCCGACGGGGGCGGGCCGGCCGCCGGTCACACGCCGGCTCCGGTCGCGAGCTCCGGCGGGCCGACGCTGGACACCCCCACGACGCCCGATCCGTCCGACGGGCCGCCGACGGCCGACCCGCTCCCTGAGCCGACACTCGGCGCCATCCCTGTGGTGACCAGCCGGACACCGATGGCGATGCCCCTGGACCCGGTGATGACCTCGCTCAGCGACATCGCGCTGCTCGACAAGGCCGGCGAGTTGAAGGCGACCGACTGCATGCACTCGCTGGGGTTCACCGATTGGACGCCCACCACGCTCGGCGCCTTGACCGAGGACAAGGACATGGACCCGCTCGGCTACCTGCCGCCGGCGGACGTTGCCCAATCTGGATATCCCTCCACCTTTATCGACAGGTCTAGCGATACGAACGCCAGTCAGGCGGTGAGCCCGAGCTCGGACGCGTTGCGCGCGTACCTCGGTGGTGAAGACCAAACGGCCGCCGGTACGGCCGTGCCCGCGGGCGGTTGCGCGGCCGTGGGAGACACGCAGCTGAAGGGCAGCGCGACGGTCCTGCCGGTGGATCCGCGGATGCTCGCGGGAGAGGCGATGTCGTCGGCGATGCGCGACAGCCGCATGCAGGCCGTGTTCGCCTCTTGGAGCGCCTGCATGGCCGGACGCGGCTTCCAGTACGACACTCCCTTCGATGCCCAGAACGACTCCCGGTGGGGTGAGCGCACTGCCACGACCGTGGCCGGCACCGAGGAGAAGAGTGTCGCCGCGGCGGACGCGGCCTGCGAGCAGGCGATCAATCTGGTCGGCCACTACAAGGCCGTGGAGACCGCCTACCAGAAGCAACTGCTCGATGCGCACCGGTCCGAGCTCACCACCGCCCTGTCGATCTTCAACACGTGGGTCTCGAACGCCAAGTCCATCATCGCTGCCCACTGATCGGCTCAGTGGCATGACAGCCGCCTTCTCCCTCTGAGAAGCCCACCGGCCACCCGAGCCGCGACATATCGGGCGTACTCCATGGCAGCCTGCCGGCTCGCCGGTCAAACCGACGGCGAGCCGGCAGGCCCGCGTGCGTGAAAGTGCCACTTCCCCGCAAGCAAAGAGGGGTCACGAATGAGAGCGCATCGGCGCTGGGTCTTACTTTTCATCGCAAGTCTCATCTGCTCACTTCTGGCGGCCCCCGCTTCCGCCGCCGAACCACCCGGTCCCGAGGCTGACATCGCCGCGCCCCGCCATCCCGGCGGCGGCCCGGCCGTGGTGGATGCCCGTCAGCGAGATGGCCTGCTGGGCAACGGGTGGCAGCGGTCGGGCGATCTGATCTGGGCGACCTCCGGGGACGGCGATGGCCTGCACGTCCTGGTCGCCGAGGAGAAGGACGGGTATGCCTGGCGCACCGTCGCCACACTGTCCGAGCCGGGCTTCGAGGCGGATCAGTGGATCGGCAACGCCTGTCTGACGGGTGGAGGGCGGCGGATCGTCGTCGTCTACGCCCCACGGACCTTCACCAACAAAGAAGAGCTCTCGGCGAAGGGCGGCTTCACGGCCGTGGTCGACCTGGTCAGCGGCAGCGTACGGAAGCTGCCGGTGCAGACGTCCCTGGCCTACTTCAACCCCGGATGCGGAACCGGGGAGTCTGCCGTACTCATCCAGGAAGGCGTGCAGGACCAGACGAAGACTCGGGGCAGGACCCGGCTGATGCGGGTCGACGCCGGCAAGGGCCTGGTGGGCGCTCCGCTGGAGTTGGCGGGGCAGGTGACCTCTCCAGTCCCGGTCCAGGGCGGGGTGGTGGCCGCCGACGGCAGGCGGCTGGTCATGGTGACGGACAAGGGGAAGCGCGTTCCCTTGCTCCGTACCCGGGACGTCCCGTTACGGCTTCATGTGGACGCCGGCGGCGGTGTGGTGTTCATGGACCACGACAAGGACGCCGCGGTGGTCCGGCGTACCGTTGTCCCTTCCCAGCCTCGGGCCGTGAAGCCTGCCGAGATCACGGACCTGGCCACGGGGAAATGGGGGTCGGTCGGCATCTCCACCGGCTCCGAGGGGCGGGTGTTCCTGACCGGTGACGTCGCCACCACCGCGCCACTTTCCTCCTCCGTCGCAAGGCTCGACGCCTCAGCGGGGGCGCAGGTCTCCACCCAGGGGCGCGCCGCCCTCACCTCCGTCGACTGGGCCGGTAGCACCGACCCGCGCGCGGCGGTCTCCTCGCCTGCGGCTCCGAGACCGGTCAACGTGGCCATGCGAGTGACGGCCACGGGCAAGACCGTTGACTTCACGATCGACACCGCCCACCCGACTTCCCCCGAACCCGCCGCGGGCCGCGAAGCAAGTCCAGCCTTGAAGCCTGCGAAGCCGTCCTCGAAGGTCACCGCGGAGAGCGGCTCCTCAAGTGATCCGGTCGAGGGCGAACGGACGTGCTCGGTTCCCCGTAACGATCCCCGCAACCAGGCACTGCAGCCGAAGCCGCGGCAGGTCGAATGGGCGGTGGACCAGGCCGTCCGAGGCGCGCTCGCGAACTTCACCCGGCCGCAGAACTGGAACAATCTCGGGATGCCCGCGTACACCCCGCAAGGGCTGTTCCCGCGACCTGGTCTGGTGGGGGGCGGCTATATCCCAGCGCAGGTCATGCTCGGTGTGACCGCCCAGGAGTCCAACATGTGGCAGGCCACGCGCCTGGTCGTCCCCGGCGAGACCGGAAATCCCCTCATCGGCAACTACTACGGTCTGGCGATCTACAACTCCAGCCCCGATGACGACTGGGATGTGCACTGGGACAAGGCGGACTGCGGCTACGGCGTCACCCAGGTGACCGACGGGATGCGGCTGCCCGGCAAGGGGCAGTCGACGAAGCCGTACGACCAGCAGCGGGCGATCGCGCTGGACTTCGCCACGAACATCGCGGCCGGCGTACAGATCCTCGAGCAGAAGTGGAACCAGACCGCCAGTGCCGGCATGAAGATCAACAACGGGGATCCGTCGAAGATGGAGAACTGGTTCTTCGCGCTCTGGGCCTACAACAGCGGCTTCTACACCGACCAGGGTGACGGCTTCTGGGGCGTCGGATGGGCGAACAACCCGATCAACCCGCGCTATCCGGCGGACCGGGCGCCGTTCCTGGAAAGCGGATACACCGACGCCAAGACCCCCCAGTACTGGCCGTACCCGGAGAAGGTGCTGGGCTGGGCCGGGCACCCCATCGAGGCGTTGGAGTCGCCCAACACCTACGTGTCGGGTTTCCGTCCCGCTTGGTGGAACGGTACCGACACCACTGCCCCGCAGAACAGGCGCAACGTCAAACCGCCGCGTGAGCTGTTCTGCAACAGCTCCAACGCCTGTTATCCGGGCGAGAAGTTCCCCAACAATCTCAACGAGCCCGACGGACCGTGCAGCCAGAGCGACCTGCGCTGCTGGTTCCACCAGCCCGCGACCTGGAAGAGCGACTGTTCCTACAGTTGCGGCAACGAGATACTCCGCTTCGATCCCGGCTACGCCTACCAGGACAACGGAACTGCCTATCCGCCCGCGTGCAGCGCGACAGGTCTGCCCGCCGGCTCCCTCGTCATCGACAGCATCCCCGGCGGGACACCTACACCTCGCTGCGGGACCACCGGCACCAATAACGGGAGTTTCGCCTTCACCTTCGCCGACGACGGGCAGGGGCACTATCCCTCGAAGATCGACCTGCACCAGATCGGCGGCGGCTACGCCGGGCACTACTACTTCGGCCACACCCGTGACCCGGGCCGGAGCACGATGCGGATCAAGGGCACCTGGACGCTGGGCAAGTCGCTCAGCCAGCCGGCCCAGGTCCTCGTCCACCTGCCGGATCACTACGGCTACACCAAGGAGGCGACGTACGAGATCGAGACCGCCAACGGCGTGCGGAAACGGACGATCTCCCAGCAGGTCAATACCAACCAGTGGAGGTCGCTCGGGGCGTTCATGTTCGACGGCGTTCCCAAGGTGACGTTGAGCACGGCGCTCGACGGGGCGGAAGGGGACGAGAGCATCGTCTTCGACGCCGTCGCGGTCCGGCCCATCAAGGGCACCTTCGCCGAGCACACCGTGGACGCGGTCGCGCTGTTCGACGAGAACCAGGACATCGACGCGAGCTCCACCTTCAGCTGGATCAACTCGCCGTTGGTCAGCCGCAACGCCCTGTACAACTGGGGGCTGAAGACCTCCGGCGACGTGACCGCGTTCCCGACGTGCGACTCGGGGCCGGGCCGCACATGCGTGATGCCGAAGATCAAAACAGCCATGCAGGCCTGGCACCAGCAGGTCGTCGAGGCCGGAACCGATCCGGTCGACCATCCGCCCGGCAAGGGGATCGACAACTGGATCCACTTCGCCAATCCCTACACCGACCGGCCCACCAGCTCGACCAAGCCCTCCTGGTTCGACTCGCGCGACACCAGTTACAAGATCAGGGCGAAGGTGACCGTCTCCTTCGTCAAGGCGGACGACGGCACCATCGTGGACGGCAGCCAGTACGTCGACTACGACGACCGGACCGGGGACACCGTGCTTCCCGCGTTCGTGATGAACATGTTCCAGGCCTTCTACGACGACTATGGCATCGTCCCGCCCGACCTCACCTACAGCACCGCCGACCTCAACGAGCATGACGGCAGGGTCCGGACCGCGACGGCGAACGCGGATGGCATCCTGCCCGGCCGCGCCTACCTGGCCACCGGCAAGCCGGTCGCGCTCGTCGACAACAGCACATGCGTGGCGGCCAAGTCCGTCTCCGGCGGCCTGATCGGTTACCGGCCCATGCTGGGCGTGTCGAAGGTGGGCGACGAAACCGCTGCGTGGCTGGCGCGCGTGTCCACCGACCAGCGCATGCCGGCCGAGGTGCAGCAGGTGGCGATCGAGGTGTACAACATGTTCTTCGCCACCTCGGGGGCGACGGAGGCGCTCGGTTCCATCTTCAACAACGCGCCGCCGATCTGGCAGCAACTGGACTTCAAGGTCTGTGCCGACGGGCAGGTCCGGCAGAACGGCGGCAACCCGGTGCTGCGCTCCAGCTACATGCCCGACCAGTACCTCTACCACAACGGCCAGGCGATCGACCTGACCGGGCAGCCGACCGGCAGCGCCGCACCGGCCGTCAAGGGGGACTTCGGGATGTTCACCCGGGCGCCGAGGAACGGCGGCGCGTGGGACAGCTCCTACGGTGCCTGCACCGGATCCGGACAGGCCGGCAACCCCTGGAACCTGTCCATGCCGGAAGCGGCCGGCTTCGATCCGGGCAGCGTCCATCTGTGTGAGTAACCCGCGCTCCTCGTCCGGGCCGCCGCCGCACTTGCCCTGCGGCGGAGGCCCGGACGAGGTCGGCCCGGCGGCTACAGCCCACCTGCGTGCCGGACCTCGGCGAGCCGATCGAGCAGTCCCGCCTTCGTCTCGGCGTCCCCGACGCTCGCGCACAGACCGATCGCCCGGTTCACCATGTCGAGGGCGTGGCCGTGATCACCCAGCTCCGCCATCAGCGTGGCGATCTCGGTCAGCGCACGTACCGCACGGGCGCGGTCGGGCACCTCATGCGCCATCGCGCCGGCCTGAAGAAGGAGGTGACCGGCCTTCTCGCGCTCTCCGGCCTCAAGGTGACTACGAGCCAGGCCCTCCAGCGCGGACACCTCGGCTCGTGTGTCTCCGGTCGTCGAAAGCAGGCGGACCGACCGGGAGAACGCACCACTCGCCGCGGCGTAATCCTGCTTGCTCAGGTAGGTCATCCCCAGCCAGTAGTGGATGTAGCCCTCGACCGGCCCGCTGTCGACACTGCGCGCGAGGAGACGGGCCTGGTCAAGGGCGCCCTCCGCGTCCGCCACATCGAGCAACGCGAGGTGGGTCTGCCCCATCTGGAGAAGAACGTGCGCTTCGGCCAACGGATCCGCCCGCTCACTCAGCAGCTCGTACGCCTCGCGGAAATGCCGCAGTGTACCGCGCAGGTCACCCTGCCCCCGCTTGGCGATCCCCATGCCCACATCACAGAGCGCCAGCGCCCGCATGTCACCCAGCTCGGCCAGATTCGCCGCTGCCTGGGACAGGAAGCCGAGGGCCTCCTGGTAGCGGCGCTGGTATATCCGAAGCGCACCCATGTGGCTCAGGACGATGGCCTCGCCCCGCCGGTTCGCATGCCGCCGGGTGGCGGCGAGCGCCGCGTCGTGGGTGACCTGCCAGTCGTCAAGGTATCCGTACGTACCGAAAAGGGTCGTAGAGGTGACCGCCAGGTCCCAGCATGCCTCGTGCGCGCCCTCGTCGGCCGCCTGGAAAATGAAGCCGACCAATGACTCACGTTCGGTGTCCCACCACGTCCATGGATCGGCCAGCAGGCTGTCACAGTGGGACGGGTCCAGCGGCCATCTGGGGAAGTCGCCGTGATTGAGCAGGAAATTCGCCCCGTAGCTGGTGTCATGGGCACGATCGGCCAACGTCAGCCAGGCACCCAGCAGCCGTGTCATCGCCGCCATCCGCTCGTACGCCGTCAGATGGGCTTGTCCCAATTCTCGGCTGTAGAGATGGATCAGATCGTGAAAGCGGTAGCGAAACTGCCCGGCCCGGTCACGGCCCGCCACTTGCAGAAGCTGGTTTTCGACGAGCAGCTCGACGTGCTCCTCGGCCTCGCGCAGGGAGGTGTCGAGAAGCGGAGCGGCCAGCCAGGCGGCGAACGTGCGCACCCGCAGCAGCCCCAGTAACTGGAACAACCGCTGCGCCCGGGGAGGAAGCCCCTGATAACTCAGGTTGAAACCGGCCCGCACCGTGGTGGAGCGATACTCCAGCTCGGCCAGTCTGTTCCGCTCGTCGGCCAGTCGCTTCACCAGCAGGTCGATCGTCCAGTGCGGCTTGGCCGCCAGCCGGGTGGCGGAAATCCGTAACGAGAGGGGATGGCGTCCGCACAGCGCGGCCAGCCGCCGTACCTCTTCTGACCCGCCGCTCGTCCGGTCCGGCCCGATGACGTCCGCTAGGAGCTCGCCGGCCTGCTCCTCGGTGAACAGGTCGAGCTCGAAGTGATGCGCTCCGGCGAGCCCGGGCAGCCTCCTGCGACTGGTCACCAGCACCGAGCACTGGTGCCCGCCGGGCAGCAGCGGTTCCACCTGTGCCTCGCTCGCGGCGTTGTCGAGCACCACCAGCATGCGGCGGTTCGCCAGCACGCTGCGGTACATCGCGATCCGATCCCCTGGCTCAGTGGGCACGTCCTGGCCGGAGGTTCCGACCCACCGCAGAAAACGCTGCAGCACCTCGGCCGGGTCGAGTGGCTGGGCCTCGGAGGAGTGCAGATCCACGAAGAGCTGCCCGTCGGGGAACCTGTCCTGCATCTGATGAGCCAGATGGAGCGCGAACATGGTCTTCCCGATCCCGGCCATGCCAGAGATCGCGATCACGGTGCCCCTGTTGCGCGCCCTGCCCTGGCGGAACAGCTCACGCGCCCCAGCCAGCTCCTCCTGCCTTCCGATGAAACGCGCCAGGTCAGGCGGTAACTGGCGGGGAAGGAGAACCGCGGCGCGGTTGGCCGGGTTGGCGCGCACGTCGGTCTTCGTGGGGGTTTCAGCGGGAGGAACCGTGCTGTCGAGGATCTGCGCGTGGAGTCGTCGCAGTTCTCCTCCGGGCTCGACGCCGATCTCTCTGACGAGCAGCTCACGCACCTCGATGTACGCCTTGAGCGCCTCGGTCCGGCGACCGCTGTGATACAGGGCGAGCATGAGCTGACCCCACAGCCGCTCGCGTACCGGATGCTCGGCGAGCAGCGCTTGGTGCCCGACGATGACCTCCTCGTGGGCGTCGCGGGCCAGCCGGATGTCGGCCCACATCTCCCAGAGCTGCAGCCGTGCCTCTTCCAGCCTCGTGGCCTCCGCCGAGATGACCGGTGTCGCCGGAACGTCGTCGAAGGCGGAGCCCCGCCAAAGCCCGAGCGCCTGGTCGACCCACGCGGCGACGTCCTGGCCGTAGCCGGCGGCGGCCCGCGCCCGGATCCGTGTCACGGCGTCGTCGAATGTCCGCATGTCGAAGTCGGCGCCGTTGGATAAGACGAGCTCGTATCCGTTCGTGTAGCTGACCACCGCGCCAGGCGCGCCTGCTTCCAATGAGCGTTTGAGCCGTGAGACGAGTGATTGAAGGGTCTGTTTCGCCGACGCGGGCGGTTCCTCGTCCCAGACCTCCTGAATCAGCCGGTCGATGGAGACGAACTGATTGGCCCTGCTGAGGAGAAGCGCGAGCACCGTACGTTGTTTCGGGGCCTTGATGGGTATCTCTGTGTCGCCTCTCAGCACCCTCATGGGACCGAGCACCTGGAACTTCAACAATGGCCTTCCTCCCCGAACACGGCCTCTGGTTGATGTTCACCGGAGGGCCCTTCCTGCTGCCAGCCAATCTTCTGACGACCGCGGGCTCGGTGATGTTCAGGCTCGGTGACACCGTCAGCGGGTCGGGGTCCGGGAGCGGTTCCACCAGAGGGAGAGGGACAGGGCCCCGGCGATGAGGATGCCGCCGCCGGCGGCGAAGGCGGCGGCTGTGTCGACTCGCTGGTGGATGACGGTGAAGCTGCCGGGGAGGGCGGCGAGGGCGTTTTGGAGCTGGTCGGCGTTCTCGGCGCGGTGATAGGAGCCGCCGGTGGTCTTGGCTATCTGCTTGAGTGCGGGCTCGTCGATGGTGCGGGGGTTCCGGCCCCTGTCGAATCCGCCGCGCCCGCCGAAACCGCCGCCCCAGCCGCCGAAGCCGCCGTCGAACTGGGTGTTGTCGCAGACCATCGGGGTCGGGTTCGTGGTGCCGAAGCCGATGGTGAAGACGCGGACGCGGCGTGCGGCCGCTTCCTGCGCGGCGATCTGCGGCTCGACGCCCTGGGTGTTGGCGCCGTCGGTGAGCACGACGATCGCGGCACCGGCGTAGCCTGCCCCGACGTCCACGGGTTTCGCGCCGGTGGCGGCAACCGACGGGTCGACCTCCGCGATCGCGTCGATCGAGGTGAGTATGGCCTGGCCGATCGCGGTGCCTTTGGACACGGTGAGGTTGTCCAGCGCCTTGATCAGCGAGTCGGTGTCGTCGGTGGGAGGGACGAGCAGGCCCGCCGTGCCCGCGAAGGTGACCAGGCCGATGCGCGGCCCGCCCCGCTGCGACTCGATGAAGTCCACGGCGGCCTTCTTCGCGGCCGTGATGCGGTTGGGGTCGACGTCCGTGGAACACATGGAGCCGGAGGTGTCGAACGCGAGCAGGATCGTCGCCGACTTCATCGGCACCGGCACCGACGCCTGCGGTCGCGCGGCTCCGACCGCGAGCAGCGCGAGCCCGGCGATGAACAGTGCCGCGGGGATCTTCCGTGTCCAGCGCGTACGGCCGGGCAGGGCGGTCCGTACGAGCGCGATCGAGGTGACGCGCACGACGGACCGTCGGCGGCGGCGTCGCGCCCACTCTCGGATGGCGAAGATCAACGGGATGACCAGGACTGACAGCAGCGCCCACGGCCATGAGAACGACATTCAGATCACCCGTCCAGACCGGAGCACGGTGAGCGCCGCTCCTGCGGCGAGCAGGGCAAGGGCGAGCCCGATCAGCCCGCCGGCGAGGGGCAGCGGCTCGTCGGAGACGGTGAGCCGCAGGTCGATCGTGTCGGCGATGCCGTCGAGGCGCGCGGCGTCGGAGGCGGGGCGGTAGGCGCCGCCGGTGGTCTGCGCGATCAAGGTAAGGGTGTCCTCTTCGAGCGAGGTCTGCAGGTGGTAGCCGTCGACCTGCACCGTCGCCCCGGCGGTGGTGCCGACGCCGACCGTCTGGATGTGTACGCCTGCCTTCTGGGCCACTGCGGCGGCCTGTTCGACGTCCGCGCCCTGGTTCTGGCCGTCCGAGAACATCACGATCGTCGCCGACGGCCAGTAGCCGATGTCTGGCGCGGTGCCGTCGCGGCCGATGGCCACCTGCTTGCCGGTGATCGCCGTAAGTGAGGCTGTGATGGCCGTCGCCAGCGAGGTACCGCCGGTGATCTTCAGCCGGTCGATGGCCTTGAGCGCGATGGAGTGGTCGGCGGCGGGACGTGCGGTGGTGAGCGCGCCACTCTCGAACGCGACCACTCCGATGTCGACGCTGTCGGGCTGCGCCGCCACGAACGCGCGGGCCGCCCGCTGCGCTGCCGCCAGGCGGGTGGGCGCGACATCGTCGGCGCCCATGCTGTTGGAGACATCTATGGCGAGGATTAGGGTGCCCGCAGTCCGTGGGACCGGCACCATGGCCGCCGGTCCGGCGGTGGCGATCGCGAGTACGGCGATGCCGGCGATCGTCAGGCCGATGCCGAGATGCGTACGGCGGGCGCCCGGCACGGCGACGCCTGCCGCGGCGAGTGCGGCCGTCCTCCGGCGCGCCGAGAGGACGGCCGCCCAGGCGAGGGCCGCCGTGACGAGCAGTCCGACGGCCAGCAGCAGCGGGGAGGACAGGGTCATGCGCCCGCTCCTTCGCCTTTGCTGAGCTCAGTCATGACGGCCGGTCCCGGGTGCGGATGTCTGTTGAGCTCGGTCATGACGGCCGGTCCCGGGTGTGGGTGACTGTTGAGCTCGGTCATCGCGACCGGTCCCGGGTTCGGGCGACGACCTCGACGAGTGCCTCGGCCAGATCGCGGTCGGTGTCGATGCGGTGCACGGGTACCCCGGCCCGGCGCATGCCCGCCGTGAGCTGGGCGTCGCGGGCGTCGACGGCGGCGCGGAAGCGGACCCGCAGCAGCGGGTCGGCGGAGTCGACGACGAGTTGCTCGCCGGTCTCGGCGTCCTCGACCACGATCAGCCCGGCTTCGGGCAGCACGTCGTCGGCCGTGTCCACGATGCGCAGCGCGACCACCTCGTGCCGCCGGGCCAGGCGTTGGAGCGAGCGTTCCCAGTCGCCGTCGCCGATGAAGTCCGACAGGACGACGATGAGGGCGCGGCGGCGCGCGAGCCGTCCGGCGGCGTCGAGCATCTCCGCCAGGTCAGTGGTGACGCCGGGGCGGGCCTTGGAGGTGCGTTTAGACGTGCGTTTAGAGGTACGTTCGGCGGTGCGTTCCAGCTCGGCCCCGATCCGCAGCGCGTGCCGCCGGGACGTACCGGGCGGCACGACGCGCAGCATCCCGGTGTCGTACAGCAGCGCGCCGACCCGATTACCACCCCGCCCGAACAGCCGAGCGAGGACCAGCGCGAGCTCAGCCAGCACGTCGTGCTTGCCGCGCCCCGGCCGACCGGCCGCCATAGACGCCGACCGGTCGAGCACCAGCCACACCGTCAGCTCCCGGTCCTCGGTGAACACCCGCAGGTGCGGCTCGTCCAGCCGGGCGGTCACGTTCCAGTCGATGTGCCGGGCGTCATCGCCGTCGCTGTAGGCACGCAACCCGGTGAAGTCGATCCCGGAGCCACGATGTGCGGTGCGGTGGTCGCCCTGGAGCCGGCCGTCCAGTCGGCGGACGACCTTCCACTCCAGGCGGAGCAGGAGCTTCTCGGGGGCGGTGGCCATGGCTCAGCGCTTCTGCAGGACGACGTCGGGCGCCCGGACGGCCCCGAGCACCCTGGTGATGACTGTGTCCGCGTCGACCTCATCCGCGAGGGCCTCGTACGAGAGCACAAGGCGGTGACGCAGCACGTCGAGCGCGAGCTCGGACAGGTCGTGCGGCAGGACGTACTCGCGACCGCGCAGGAACGCCAGCGCCCGAGCGCCCGTGACGAGCGCGATGGACGCGCGCGGGCTCGCCCCGTAGGTGACGTACCGTTCCAGTTCGCCCAGCCCGGCCGTCGCGGGGGAGCGTGTCACGGCGACCAGCCGTACCGCGTAGTCGACGATCGCCGGATCGACGTACACCTCCCGAGCGCGAACCCGCATCGCCACCAGGTCCTCGGCCGTCACCATCGGCTGTGGCGGCTCCGGCGGGCGCAGCGCCCGTGCGACGATCGCCTGCTCTTCGGCCTGCGTCGGATAGTCGACGACCACCTTCATCATGAATCGGTCGACCTGCGCTTCGGGCAGCGGGTAGGTGCCCTCCGACTCGATCGGGTTCTCCGTGGCCATGACCAGGAACGGCTCCGGCACCTGGAACGTCTCACGGCCGATCGTCACCTGATGCTCCTGCATCACCTCCAGCAGGGCGCTCTGCACCTTGGCGGGGGCGCGGTTGATCTCGTCGGCCAGCAACAGGTTCGCGAACACCGGGCCGAGTTCGGTACGGAACTCGCCGGAGTGCTGGTGGTAGACCCGCGTGCCCACGAGGTCGGCGGGCACCAGGTCGGGGGTGAACTGGACGCGCTGGAAACTCCCGGCGATAGCGGCGGCCAGCGACCGTACCGCGAGCGTCTTGGCCAGGCCCGGCACGCCCTCGACGAGCAGGTGCCCGTCGGCGATCAGCGCGACGGCCATGCGCTCCAGCAGGACGTCCTGCCCGACGATCGTGCGTTTGACCTCGAACAGCACCTGTTCGAGCGGATGGGCCGACTCGGGGGACGTGGTCGAGGTCATTGTCTTCCTTCTAGATCTGCGGCCCGCCCGGCGGGCCGTCGCCTTCGCTGCCCAGGGCCACGCCGATCGGCACCGCGAACGCGATCCCGGCGAACGCCTCGTCGCCTCCCGGGTCGGCCATCGAGACGACGATCCCGATCACCAGGCCGCGAGCGTTCAGGAGGGGGCCGCCGGAGCTGCCCGGGTTGACGGAGGCGTCGAACTGGATGAGCCCACTCAGGTCGCCCTTTTCGGCGCTCCGGTTCAGGCCCGACACGACGCCGGTGGAGACGCTGTAGGTCAGGCCCAGCGGATTGCCGATCGCCGTGACGGGCGCGCCCACGGCCACGGCACCGCCGAGCGTCGCCGGGACGACGATCTCCGGCAGTTTCGCGGGCTTGAGGGTCGCGACGTCGCGCTTGGGGTTCGACGACGCGATAGTGGCCTTCGTCTTGGTGCCGTCGGCAAACGTCACGGTGACGCCTTTGTCGTTATTACTGCCTTTGACGACGTGGTACGCCGTCAGAATCGTCCCGTCCTCGGCCGCGATCACCCCGGTTCCGAGCGACTTCCCGGTCTGGATGACCGCCACCGACGGCCCGACCCTCTTGAAGACCTCGGCTGCCGTGAGCGTCGCACTGGGCGTCGGGCTCGGCTTGGGCGCGGCTTTTTCGCCGTTCCCACCACTGCTTCCCAGCCAGTACGCCAGCAGCGCCACGACGAGAAGCGCGCCGCCCGCGACGGCGAACCGCCAGGCGCCACCGGCCACGGCTCCCCGAACCTCGGCCGCATCAGCCTCCTGCGGCCCGCGCTCCATCACCCCATATTCATAAAAATAAGTCGAAAGAGCTATAAAGCCCGCCTTAGAACTCCCTGAGAAACGGTCCCTGGTTGGACACCCGGCGATCTTGGATACTTGGCGCATGTCCATGATTTCCAAGGTCTTATTAGGGGTGACGGTCCTCGGCGGCCTGCTCACAGGCTGCGGTGGTGGCAGCCCTGCCGCCTCCTCAGGGACCTCCACACCAGCCACATCAAGCGCGCCGCCCACCTTGACCGCGACGACCGCACTTCCGCGGCCGTTCGCGCTGCCGAAGAGCTGTGACGATCCCCGGATGGTCGCGGCCATGGGCGCGTTGATCAAAGGGAAGAAGTTCAGCAAGCGGTACGACGCCAGCGGCGCGCTGACCTGCTCCTGGGGAAAGAAGATTCCCACGGCCTCGGTGACGGTCGCCCTTCCGTCGGCGCCGCCCAAGTACAAGGACTTCCCTCAGGTCGAGGTCCCCGAGCTGACCACGCTCGGCGTCGAAGCGCAGTCCGGTGGCACCGAGATCGCCCTTGGCAGTCGGTCCCTGTACAACCAGGTGTTCGTGGTCACGGCCCCGCAGTTCCGGCTGACCGTCGACCAGCTGAGTGAGAAGCGCCGCGACGACGACCTACGCGAGGCCGCCGTCGCCCTCACCACGTGGCTGATGTCGTAGCACCGGCTACTCGCCGTCTGTCGGTCGCCCAGACGGCCAACGCACAGGCCGCGAATCCGGCACCGAGGAGACTGGAGCCCGCCCAGCCGTACGCGGTGAAGATGGCGGTGGTCGCGGCCGCGCCGAGGGCGGAGCCGAGCGAGTAGAAGACCATGTAGCCGCCGATGACGCTGCTGGTGCGCTCCGGATGCGCGGCGGCGAGCAGGTGCTGGTTGCTCACATGTACGGCCTGGACCGCGAAGTCGAGAGCCACGATTCCGACGATGAGGAGCCACAGTGACCACGGCAGCCGCGCGATGGCTGCCCACGACAGGATGAGCAGGGTGAGCGCGAGACCGGTGACCGGGGCCGCCCGTCCCGCATCCGCCCACCGTCCCGCGCGTGCCGCGCCGAGTGCGCCGGCGAGTCCGGCGACGCCGAACAGTCCGATCTGGCTCTCGCTCAGCTGCCATGGCGTGTTCGTCAGCGGCAGGGACAGTCCGCTCCACAGGGTTCCGAACGAGGCGAACAGGAAGAACGCGATGAGCCCCCGCGTCAGGAAGACGCGCTGCCCGAACAGTCGGCCGAGTGAGACGACAGCCCGCCCGTACCCCGTAGGCCGGTTGGGGCGCTCCTCTGACGGCAGTACGACGAGGACGACGGCCGCCAGCCCAAGTGACAGCACCGCGAGCACGGCATAGACGCTCCGCCAGCCCCACACCTCGGCGAGCGTGCCGGTGACGACCCGCGCGCCCAGGATGCCGACCACAACGCCCGAGGTCACGACGCCGATGTTCCGTCCGCGTTCGGCGGGCGGCGAGACCGACGCGACGTAGGCCACCGTGGTCTGCACCACGACCGCGAACACCCCAGCCACCGCGAGCCCCGCGAACGCCACCCATGAGGCTGACGCCGAGGCCGTCAGGATCATGCCCAGTGCGGTGAGCGCCAGGTGCGCGGCGATGAGTCGGCGTCTGTCGACCACATCGCCAAGTGGCACCAGCAGGACCAGCCCGGCCAGATAGCCGAGTTGGCCGATCGCGACGATCCACCCGGTGAGTTCGGCCGACAGACCGAGATCGTGTCCCATCGGCTCCAGAACCGGCTGCGCGGCATAGATGCTCGCCACCGCGACACCGCACACCACCGCGAGCAGCACCCGCCGCCACATGTCCATCGCACTCCAAACTCAATCAGTAGCAGATTGCAACCAATTCGACCGTACGACATAATGGTTTCAATCTGCAACCGATCGGGAGGTGTCACATGAGCGCCGCGAACCCCGACTGGACCGACCCCGAGTGCCCCGTCGCCCGCACGCTCGACCTCGTCGGCGACAAGTGGAGCCTGCTCGTCATCCGCGACGCGATGGACGGGGCCCGATCGTTCACCGAGTTCCAGCGGCGGACGGGCATCGCCCGCAATATCCTCACTGACCGCCTCCGCAAGCTCATCGCTCACGGGCTCCTGGCCCAGCGCACCGCGCCATCGGGGCGCCGCCAGGAATACGTGCTCACTGAGGTCGGCCGTGACCTCTTTCCGGTCATCCTCACCCTGCGGCAGTGGGGAGAACGCCACGCCTTCGCCCCCGGCGAGACCCACTCCACCCTTGTCGACCAGCACGGGGCCCCGGTGCCGGAAATCGCGCCGACCAGCGCCGACGGCATCCTCCTCGGCAGCGACACCACTTACGTTCGTAAGCGCTGAACGGCTCAGGACGCGCCAAGCTCCCGGCTGCTCTCGACCCGGAAAGAGCTGCCGTCGGGGACCAGGTTGAGCCTGGTCACGGTCCCGTCCGTGCCGAGGCGGAACACCCGTGCGCCCGTCGCGGTGAGCGCTTCCAGGGCGATGGCGCGTGTACCGTTGCCCGACGCGGCCGACAGCAGCGTCGTCGTCCGGCCGGACGGCCACTCCCCCGTCGTCATCTCGGCCGAATCCGGCTGCGGACTCGGCGGCCAGACGTGGTCCAGTTTCCACACCGTTCCGACGCTGCGCATCTCCATGACCACGCCGCCGAGGTGGTAGTCGGAGGTGGAACCCTTGGTCGTGTTGATCTGGCCCCAGACCAGTACGACGACCCGGTCAGGTCGTGCGGCGACGATGCCGCTCTCGGATGACACCGCCCGCTGCACGATCTTCTCGTCGCGGATCTGTCGCGCCTGGTCCTGGAGGCGGCCGGTGTACTCCACGCCCGCACGTCCGGTGGTCGCCTCATCCACTGCCCGGAGGTCCTTGTCGAGCGTCTTGTAGTCGAAGCTGTTGACGATCGCGTAGGCGGTCCGAGCCGTTGCTCCGGCCTCCAAGGCGTAGAGCGGTGGCGGCGCGAGGACACCCGCGCTCGCCGGCCTTCCTCCGTCGCCGGGCTGGCCGGGCGACCCTTTCCACATCATCACGCCGAGTCCACCCGCGATCAGTACGACGACCGCCGCCACCGCGGCGATCCATCCCCACCGCAAGCCGCGTGCCGGTGTCGGTGCCGGTACCTCGGCAGGCTTCAGTGGGGTGCGGTCGACAAGGTGATACAGGAGGTCCTGGGCGGATGGGCGGAGGGCTGGGTCCTTGGCCAGGCAGGTCTGGAGGATCGCGCGCAGGAAACCGTCCAGGTCGGTGTCCGGGCACAGGTCGGGTTCCTGATGGAGTACGCGGTAGACGACGGTCGGCACCGCGTCGTCACCGAACGGAGGACGGCCTGTCGCGGCGTAGGCGAGCGTCGCGGCCCAGGAGAAGACGTCGGCTCCGGGAGCCGGTGGGTGTCCCGCCAACTGCTCGGGTGCGATGAAGGCGGGCGTGCCGGTGATGAGGGGGTTCGTGGTGGGGCCGCCGACGGCGCGGGCGAGGCCGAAGTCGACGACGCGGGGGCCGTCCGGGCCGATGATCACGTTGCGGGGGGACAAGTCCAGGTGGGCGACGCCCGCGCGATGGATCGCGGTCAACGCGGTGGCGGTGGCGACGGCCAGCCGTTCCAGTGCCCCGCCGCGCAGGGGGCCCTCGCGGCGGACGAGCTCGGCCAGAGAGGGACCGGGGACGTACTCGGTGACGATGTGTGGCAGGTCGGCGGTCAGATCGGCGTCGAGCACCTGCGCCGTACAGAAACCGGAGACCCTGCGCAGCAGCTCCAGCTCGGCCGCCATGCGATGCCGGGCGGCCTCGTCAGAGATCCGGGGCAGTGCTTTCACGGCGACCTGCCGTCCGTCGGCCCCCGTGGCGAGGAAGACGACGCCCTGGCCGCCCGCGCCGAGTCGGCCGAGCACCCGGTAGCGGCCGATCCGTTCCGGGTCGCCGGGACGGATCGGGGCGGTCGGGCTCATTTGGTACGCCGCTCGAACATGGATCGATTGTCCTTCGGCGAAGTGACGTCCTCCAGCTTCCAACGCCCGTCGACCCGGCGCAGGTACAGCCGGTACGCCACCACCTCGTGGTCAGGCGCCTTGGCCGAGTCGCCGAGGTGGATCAAGGTGGCTACGTCGGGCCCGTCGAAGCGTTCGAAGGCCGTACCGATCTCCCGGTACTGCCAGCTCCACCAGGCGGGAACCTGAGCATCCGGGACCGCGGCCAGCTCTCGCCACCACTGCTCGGCCCGTCCCGTGGTGCAACGATCGAAGAAGTCCGGCCGCTCTTCCAGGCGCGGCCCGTTGATGAACGCCTCGGTCTGGCAGTGGGCGGCGTCGGTGACCATCTGCCGTACCTGCGCTGTGGGCCACGCGGCGTCGGCCGGAGCCGGGGAGCCGGACGGTGTGGTTCGCGCGTAGTCCATCTTCCAGCCCGCGCCTGAGGGGACCATCTCGGCGAACAGCAGGGGGTCCTCCGACTTCGTCGGGGTTCCGTTGCGGGTTATGGCGCTGAGTCCGGTGACGATGACCGACACCCGCTGCGGCGAGGCCCACACGATGCCCACGGCGGTCGCCCGCGCGGTCTGCTTCGCCTTCGCGGCCACCACCGCGTTCTTGGAATTGGCGACCAGATGCTGGTAGTCCTGCGCCGCTGTCCCGGAGAGCAGTGCCAGCGTACGGCGCTCGCCGGCGTCGTAGTCGGTGTAGTCGAGGCTGTACCAGGCCTCGAAGGCCGTCCGTGCCGCCCCTGCCGCGGCTTGGGAGTATCCCGGAGGCTCGTTGGTCGTCGCGGGCTCTGTGACCGTCGTTGTTGTCTCGTTCGTTCTCGCCCACCAGAGCGCGCCGCCCGCCAGGATGAGGGCCGTGGCGATCGCGCTCGACGCTAATATCGTGCGCCGCGCCCGTCTCGTTGGTTTTCGTACGGCAGCAGGACGCGGCTCGGTTGGGGGGCCGACGCCGAGATCCATGATGGACAGCGGGAGCTCGGCTGCCGTGGGACGGTCAGCGGGATCCTTGGAGAGGCAGCGTCCTACCAGGGAGCGGAGATGGCCTGGCAGGGAGCCGAGGTCGGGCGGCTCGTTGAGCACGCGATACAGGACGGCGGGCAGCGAGCCGGCCTCGAACGGGGAGCGGCCGGTGGCGGCGTACACCATGGTGGCGCCCCAGGCGAAGATGTCGGCGGCGGGGCCGAACTCCTCACCTCGGATCTGCTCGGGGGCCATGTAGCGGGGAGTGCCCACTTGGGCGCTGGCTAGGGCGGCGCCGTCTTGAAGTACGCGGGCGATGCCGAAGTCGATGACGCGTGGGCCGTCGCGCCCCAGGAGGACGTTCTGCGGCTTGAAGTCGCGATGGACGATGCCGGCCCGGTGAATGGCGATGAGGGCCGTGGCCGTCGCCACCGCGAGACGGTCGAGCTCGGGTCCTGTGAGAGGCCCGTGTTCGGCGACGAAGGCGTGGAGGGATTGGCCGGCAACGTACTCGCTGACGATGTACGGCGGGTCGGCCGTCACATCGGCGTCGAGGACCTGCGCCGTACAGAAGCTGGAGACCCGCCGCAGAATGGCGAACTCGCGCTCGAACAGGCGGCGGGCATCGGAACCCACCTCGGCGTTGATCACCTTCAACGCCACCTGGGCGCCGTCCGGCGCGTTGGCCAGATAGACGATGCCTTGGCCGCCGGCGCCGAGCCGTCCCGTCAACGCGTAGCGTCCGACGTGCTTCGGGTCGCCTGCGAGCAGCCCTTCAACGCTCATCACCGCACAGGCTAATGGTCGGTCAACCTACCGGCCAGAGTGGCGCCGTCATTCCGGCGGACGACCTGGAGATCGTCATCGGCCGCCAGTGAAAACCGGGTGACATTTCGCCTCACTCACCGGAATGCTGGGGCGGGGGCGATGAGTTTTGTCGGTGGTGCCGGTCAGTCTTTGCGTGACCACAACATCGTGTGAGCCCGATGACCACATCATGTCCGACAACCCAGATAGAGGTACCGTGTTCAGCCCAGAGCTCGACTCACCCGCCAAACCCGCGGCCGCCGTTTCGGGTCGCACCCCGGCCGTGATCCGGCTGCTGGTGCTCGCCACATTCGTGGTGATCCTCAACGAAACGATCATGATCAATGCGATCCCTCGGTTGATCGAAGCGCTGCACATCACCGAGCAGACCGCGCAATGGCTCTCGACCGCCTTCATGCTGACCATGGCCGCGGTGATCCCCATCACCGGATGGTTCCTGCAGCGGGTTTCCACGCGCAGCGCATACTCCACCGCGATGGGCTTGTTCCTGCTCGGCACGGCGTTGGCCGCCGCCGCGCCGTCGTTCGAAGTGCTGCTCGGCGCCCGCATCATCCAGGCGTCCGGGACGGCGGTGATGATGCCGCTGCTGATGACCACGCTGATGCAGGTCGTGCCCGAGGAGGAGCGGGGCCGGGTGATGGGCAACGTCACCCTGGCCATCTCGGTCGCGCCGGCGATGGGTCCGGCGGTCTCGGGAGTGATCCTCCAGTTCGGGTCCTGGCGGCTGCTGTTCGCCGTGGTGCTCCCCATCGCCGCCCTGATCACTTGGGGCGGCCTGGAGCGGCTCAAGAACGTCGGGGAGACCAAGTCCAGCACCATCGACTGGTTGAGCGTCGTGACCGCGGCGGCCGGCTTCGGCGGTCTGGTCTACGGGCTCAGCCGGTTCGAAGGTGGTGACGTCGGCGTCGCCGCCGCGATCGTGGCGGCCGGTCTGCTCGCCATCGCCGTCTTCGTCGTGCGCCAGCTGTCGTTGCAGAAGCGCGGCACGCCGCTGCTGGACCTGCGTACCCTGCGCCACCGCACCTACACGGTCGCGCTGATCATGATGTCGGTGGCCTTCATGGCGATGCTCGGCTCGATGATCCTGCTGCCGCTGTACCTGCAGAACATCCGCTTGCTCACTCCCCTGCAGACCGGACTCCTCGTGATGCCGGGCGGTCTCGCGATGGGGCTGCTCGGTCCGATCGTCGGCCGCCTGTTCGACAAGTTCGGCGGCCGGGTGCTGATCGTCCCCGGCGCGATCGGCATCACGCTCGCGCTCGCCGGCTTCACCCAGATCACGATGACCATGCCGTTCTGGCAGCTCCTCGGACTGCACGCGCTGCTGATGGTGGGTCTGGCCGCGACCTTCACCCCGGTGTTCACCATCGGGCTCGGCGCGGTTCCCCCGTCGCTCTACTCCCACGCCAGCTCGATCCTGAGCACGTTGCAGCAGGTCTCCGCGGCCATCGGCACCGCGCTCGTAGTCACCGTGATGAGCGCGCGAGCCGAAACCCTGAGGTCTGAGGGAGTCACGCAGGTGCTCGCCACCCTCGACGGCATGCGGCTGGCCTTCATCATCGGCGCGGTGCTGTCCGTGGCCGTGATCATCACCGCTCTGCTTCTCCCGGCCCGCGCGGACAGCACCGGCGAGCACGGGGACCAGCCGATGCACGCGGCGTGACGGCGGTGGCGAGCTCAAGGACGGGGGTCAGAGCAGGCGCCTGATCTCCCCGTACGCTCGGTAGAAGCCGCCCTGCCCGGCCGAGCGTACGCCGTCGACCAGATAACGGGCGCCTGCCTCCCGGACGTCCTTGGGGAACTGCACGTTCCACGACTCGTAACCGGGGCTGACCACGCGGACCCGCAACCGCTCGCCCTCCCTGACGCACTCCACCACCACGCCCTCGCCCGCGCCACCGGACTCCACGACCGTCTCCAACACGGTCTCCAGTACGGTGGACGGCTCGACCATCCGCAGCGACGCCGCCGCCTTGACGTCCACCGGCTGCGGCACGTTGCCCGCGCGGGCCGCGGCGATGGCCTCCTCACTGGCGTCGATGCAGACCAGGGAGCCGTCGGTCGTGACGATGTAGAGGCGGTCGTCCAAGTACTGCATGGAGAACGCCGACCCGCAGCCGGTGGCGAGCTTCCACAGCCGCTCACCGGAAGCGTCGAAGCAGTAGACCGAGGAGTGGCTGTCGCCCGCGAAGACGTGGCGGCCGCCCGGCGAGGTCGCGCAGGAGTAGACGGCGGCGTCGCACTGGTAGGTCGCCTCCACCCGGCCGTCGCCCTTGGCCAGGCGGCGGACGGTGCTGCGGCCCGTGCCCGCGTAGACGGAGTGCTCCTCCTGCCAGCCGAACAGCACGCTGTCGGCCACTTTGTTCTCCCACACGAGGGTGCCGTCGGAGATGTCGTAGCGGGCGACGCCGCGCGAGTGGCCGTGGTAGACGGCGTCCTCGTCGCATCTGACCATCCAGGCGGACTCACCGGTGCCGGTCCGCGCCCACTGGAACTCGTCCTCGTAGTCGATCGTGGTGATCCGGCCCGCCCGGTCGGAGACGCCGAGCACGCCGTCGTGGATGTCCAGCCAGTAGATGTCCACGTCGGCGGCGATCTCGTAGGCGGACCTCGGCACCTTGCCGCTCAGGTCGTACACGCGGCCGTCGTCGCATCCGGCGTAGATCCAGAAGTCGTCGGCCACGATGCACTTGACGCCGTCGGGCAGCCGGAAGCGGCCGGTCACCGTGCCGGTGTGAGTGACGGTGTAGACGTCGCCATTCTGGTTGCCGACCCAGCAGCGTTCGTCGTCCACGAAGATGCCGAACGCCGCCGCGCCGCTGTCGAAGCGCCACAGGACCGGCGCCTGCCGGGCGGTCGAACGGGTGCTGGCGATGACCCTGCGGGTGACGGCCCGGCGCTGGCGTACTCCGCGCACGGCGGGCGCGTAGCCCTTGCGGGTCTTCTCGCCGATCTTCTTCGCCGCCGCGGCCTGCGCCTTCGCCACGCTGGGGAAGGAGGTGGCCTTCGTCTGTCCGGCCTCGCCGATGCGCCCGTAGGTGACCGTGACCAGCGTGCCCGCCACCGTCACCTCGTAGAACTTGTGCGATCCGGCGCCGTCCTCAGACAGCTCGAGGTAGGTCATTTCCGCGCTTCTCCCGATTTTTCCGGCTTGATCAATTGTCGGGAGACTAGAGCACCGCTGCGACAGAAACTCCCTTTCAGCTCGTGCCTGGGACTGCGGAAAAGGCCTCAGCGAGACATCGCCGGGTGAGATGCTGAACGCCGGAGCCGTCGCGCCCCCTCTCCCCTCCCCTGGATTCGTCTGGATTCGTCATGGCCTCTCCCGCACCTGCCGACATCACGGTTCCCGCGCCTGCCGACATCCCGGTCTTCCCCGGCGCCGGGTCCCTGCTGCGGCTGATCGCCAAGGTCGTCCGCCGGCCGAGACGCGGGGAATGTCCCCTACCTGAGCGGCACAGAGGCGTGATGCAGGGCAGGGAGGGCCTGCCGGTGATCTACCTGGTCGGCGGACGAAACCACACAGCGCTCACCCAGGGCATCGCCCACTTCCTCCGTGAAACCGATCCCCGCCGAGTGCCGTACGGCCTGCGCACCTTCAGCGACCAGGCGCTGGCCTCGGAGCGCGCCTCCGTCGAGGCCACCCGCGACGCGCTGGTGACGCTGGCGCAGGGGCTCGGGAGCAACGTCAACGGCCGCGACGGCAAGGTGCGTTTCCGCAGGTTCGGCCTGGTGAACTGGCTCTTGCGGCAGGACGGCGTCGAGGATCACCCGGATGGCGTGGAGGATCATCCGCCGACGCTCCTGCGCAGGCTCAGTGAGCGAGAAGTCCGCCGCAGGTGGGTGTTCGGATTCCTCCGCTCGCCACAGGCGGAACTCGCGGTGGGCGGCCGCGTGCCCTGGTGGTTGTGGGTGCTCTGCGTGCACGTGTTTCCGCTCGCCTGGTTCCGGATGCGCCTGGGGCTCGGCGGGGAGTACCAGTGGCTGCTCCGCCAGTCCTATCTCGCGCCGAAGGATCCCGGCACGTTCGCCGGTTTCGCCGAACGACTGACCGGTCCGCATAAAGATGTCGCGAATGTCGAGCAGCTCCGCAAGCTCATGGTCAACGCCTTTCTGGAGGACCTTCGCGTCGCCTATCGTCGCCGCTTCTGGCGTCCCAGAGCGGCGCGGCGCATGTCGTACTGTGTGGCGTTGCTCGATGGGACGAGCGAGGAGAACGGCGGCGACACGCTCCTGGAGACGATCATCGATGTCCGCATTGATACGGGCGCGTTCGATCCCCTGCTCGTCATCGCGTGCCGCGCGGAAGTGCCGGAACCGGGCTCCCGGCTCCGCTCCGACTGGGGCGACGACCGCTTCTGGGGACTCAGTGACGGCCTCTACGACGGCTGGCGGGACACCTTCCTGCGCCGGGCCCGGCTCAGGACGCGGGCTCCCTGGTATCTGCCGGTGACCGTGCCGGACGTCATGTCGCCGGACGACCCGGAATACAACGTCGTCCGGCGCACGGAGGTCAGCCAGGACGCGCGGCTGCGGATTCCCGAGCCGCCACGCTGGGCGCGTCGCTCGACCAGCGTGCTGCTCGTCATCACCGCGATGTCGGGGTTGAGCGGTGCCGGCTTCCAGCAGTGGTCCGCAGGCCAGGACTACCGGAGTGCCCACTGCGGGCTGGGCTCGTCCGTGGCCGACTCCAGCACGCTTCAGACGATGCCCACGGGTGAATGCGTCGGCGTCGCGCCGTACGGATTCGCCATCCCGTCGGCCGACGCGAAGCTGCAAAACACCATCCAGACCATCAACCAGCTGAACCGTAAGGCCGACGAGCTGCACAGTCAGGATCCGGAGCGTCCCCTGATCACACTCGTCCACTTGTCGGCGCTGCTCAGCACGGGCAGATCTCCGCAGGCGCTGGCCTTCGTGCGCGAGGCTCTGCAGGGCGCGGCCAGCGCGCAGTCGCGTCAGCTCCACAAGTCCGGCCCCGCGGAGCCCATCGTCCGTATCTACCCGGCGAGGGCGGGATCGGGCATGACGTACGGCCTCCAGGCCGTCGACATCCTGGCGCGGCTCAAGGAGAAGGATCCCACGGTCCTCGGCGTGACCGGGCTCGACCAGAGCAGGGAGGCCACCAACCGGACGATCCGCGCCCTGACCAAGGCCGGGCTGCCCATGGTGGCCACGACCGCCTCCGCGGACGGGCTTGTCACCCAGTCGCCGATGTACTTCCAGGTCGCGCCGCAGAACAGGCGAGAGGCCGAGATCGCCGCCGCGTACGCCGCCCACCTTGGCAACCTGGCGCGCAAGGTGCGCGTGGTCTATTCCGCCGATGCCACGGACATCTACAGCACCAATCTCAAAGACGATGTCGTGAAGAGCTTCAAGGCCCGCGGATTCGCCACGGAACCGGTCGCGTACTCCCCTTCAGGCATGGAGACCGACGGTAACGCCGCCGGGCCGAGCGAGGTCGGCAGGAAAGCGTGCCGCTACTCCGGCCTGATCTTCTTCGCCGGACGTCCCGAGGACTTCGAAACGATGCTCGGTGGCATCAACGAGGTGTGCAAGTCCGATCCGCCCGCCATTCTCGGCGACGACGACGTGGCCCGCATGGCCGCCGACGTGGACCGACGCAAGATCTTTCCCGGAATCACGTACGACTTCCTCGACTTCACGCTGGGCACGGCGAGTTGCGAGGGCACCAACGAGCTCTACGCGGAGCTGGAGACGCTCTTCCCCGACGAATGCGGCCAGGTGGCGAGCTCCTCGCTGGACGGTCACGCGTCGCTCGCCTTCGACGCCGTCAGGCTCTACGTCAACGCCGTCAAGCAGCTGCGGGAGGAGGCTCCTGGCATGCCCCTGACCTCGGCGGCGGTCTGGCACGCCATCAGCGGCGTGCACGGCGACAAGGCGCTCGACGGGGAGAGCGGCATGATCGACTTCGGCGGCGATGTCGATCGTCAGGTTCCGCTGGACAAGCTCATCTCCGTCCAGCACGTGGATGGGCTCGGTCAACCGGCGCAGGTGGGGTTCTGCGGCCGGGTCGGCGCCCGCGAACAGTCGCCGTGGTGCCCCGCGCTGGAGGTCGGTCGCGGTTAGGAACCATCAGGGCTGGTAAATCACGTCACAGAGCTGGCCGGCGAGCCTGAAGGCGAACGCGTTGGTGTACACCCCGCCCTCGGTCGCGTTGAAGCCGAGCTTGTATGTCTCTCCCATCCCGATGTTCGGGTGCCAGGGAGGAAGAACGAGCGTAGCCTGCTGACCCGATTGGGTCGCGGTCGCGTCCCACGTCTGGGTGATTTGCTGGCTACTCGGAAGAATAAAGGTGAGCGTCCCGTTGGGTGGCGGGATGATGTGGTTGGTAATGGCGACGTCTGCGCTGAAACCGCCGGGCCAGGTGGTGACCGAGTAGTTCACCAGACATGGACCCATGAGCAGCCTGGACATGGTGGCAGGAGTCGCCCTAGCGGGGCCACCGAGGGTGGCGATGAGCAGCAGGCCGGCCATGATGGCGGCTGATAATCGGCTCGCGATGCGCATGGTATGCCTCTCTCCAGCGAAGAGCTCCGACCCGACCCGACGCGCACAGCGCCTGCGGGCGCCCTGATGGCGATCATCAGCCGCGTGTTACGAGGTGTCAACAGGGTGCCGATCGATCCGCCACACCGTTACGAATTGCCGGCTCTCCCCGCGCCCGCGTCATCCCCGGCTGCCCACACCGTCATGGTTCGGGCGGGTCCGCCGATGCGGCGCCAGGTGCCGGTGTCGCGGGACCAGCGGAGGATCTGCGAGCGATCCTTGCTCAGGACGTACACCTCTCGCCGGCCGACCCGCACCTCCGCGCCCGCTGGGCCGATGTCCTGCCAGTTCTGGTTCTTGGTGTCGATCCCCGGCTCCATGAGGACGCGCAGCCGCTCGCGTGACGGGTCGGTGGAGAAGAGGCCGGCGGCGCCTCCGTACAGGTCGTCGGCCGGGCCCGCCGCGTAGGCCCAGGGCGGTCGCGCTCCCGCGAGCCAGCGGTTGACCGCGGTCCGTTCCGGGGTGAGGCCGTACAGGTTCCGGTTGGTGAGTGCGAACGAGGCGCCCGCCGTCCCGACGAAATCCCATTGGCCGGGGCGGCCCCGGTAGGTGAAGATCCGGCCGTCGTTCGGGTCGGTCGCGAACAGGCCCGGCTCACCGCCGTACAACCGCGCCGCCGGGCCGCCTATCTGGGTCCATGATGTGCCGTGCCCGTCCCAGATGTGTACGGCCTGACGGTCTGCGGCCAGCCGGTAGACATGTGTGCCGCTGATGGCGAGGTCGCCGCCAGGTTCGCCGATGGGGAACCAGAAGCCGGGACGCCCTCCGTACGCGTAGAGCAGGTTGTCCATCCCGGTCGCGAACAGGCCCGCAGGGCCGGACCAGAGCTGCTTCGCGGCGGCGCCGATCCTGGTCCACCGGGTCGCGTCTTCGCCGTCCCATTGGAAGATGCCACGGCCATCCGGACCGATGGCGAACACGCTGGTGCCCGTGAGCGGCGCAGCCGTCGGGGCATCGCCGACCTCGGGGGTGCCGGGCGCGCTCGCGGCGGTGTCCATGCTGCTCGCCGGGCCTAATCCGAGCAGCAGCATGAGCACCGCGAGAAGCACGATTCCGGCTCCACCGCTGTTGAGCATGTTGCGCGTCAGGGGGCGTGGGCGCCGGCTCCCGGCCGATGCCTTTGCGGGCTCTGGCGCCGCCGACGGCCCGGTGATCGACGGTGAGGCCGCTGGAGCGGGTGTCTGGAGTGGTCCCTCAAGGGCCGCCTGGTGCAGCCGTGCGGCCGTCTCCATGCGTACCTGGCGGGTGCGTTCGTCCGGCGTGCGGTCCTGCACCAGCCGGCGCAGCAGTTCCAGCGGGATGATCTTCTGGCCGGAGCGGTACTCGCCCCAGAGCGTCTTGCCCACGTGGTAGTGCTCGGCGAGCTCGCGGACGGTCAACCCGCTGGTCAGCGTCAGCAGGAACTCCGCCAGCGCGTTCGCCTGCTCCGTGCTCCCTCTCGGCCTGCCCTGGGGCCTGCCCACCCGGCCGCTCATCGCGGTCGCCTCCTTCCCGCTCCCTTCTCTCTCTGGTGATCAGTTGAACAGAACGATTGTCCGCGGACAACTCATTGTCCGGACTTCACCAGCGATTTCACGCCCAACCGGTTCCGGACAACCGCCGCGCCCGCCAACCTCGGAAATACCGGGCCCTTTGCCAAAGATTCGACCGACCGTACCCAAGGAGGTACTAAGCATGAGCTTCAGCGACAACGAGCGGATGAGCAGGCTCACGGCACGATTCGCCGCAGCGGCCTTGCTCGCGACCGCCCTCAGCGCGTTACCAGCCTCCGCCTCCACCGCGGGGAGCGGGAGCGGGTACACCCCTGAGCAGGTGTGCGGCAGCGGCTTCGGGAAGGTAGCAGGCGGCACCCGGACGGTGACCGATGAGAGGCGCATCGTCCGGGGTTATGTCCACCTGCTCTACAACGCGCATACCGGGGAGAACTGCGTCGTCACCATCAAGTCGAGTTTCGTGGGGCAACCCACCCTGACCAGGGCGACCCTCTTCGTCGGAAGCGGCGCCAACAAGTTCGAGGACAAGGGTGCCTACAAGTACTACGCGGGTCCGGTGAAAGCGCAGGCCAAGGACGTCTGTGTCGCCTTCAACGGGCTTGTCACCAACCTACGCGCCAACGAGGCGTCTTCGGCTTCCAGCGTCCAGGCCTTCGGCGGTTCGACGAGCTTCGGCAACTGCGGCACCCAACGTATGCGTAAAAGGGGCAACGGCTGATCAGAGATCGGGGCTGGGCCGACGGGGTCGCCGACCCAGCTGGATCAGTGGTCGTCGTTCAGCAGTTTGAAGAAGGTGTCGCCGCGGACGATCTCAAAAGGGTCGGTGAGCAGGGTGCCGAGTTCGGCGACGTCGGCCGGTGTCCAGTTCCAGGCGTTGATCGCGCCGGCGATGAACAGCGGTGATTTCCCGTCCCAGCCCTCGATGTGCTTCAGCAGCGTGTCGCGATATTCCTGGGCCTTTCCCTGAGGGGAGTAATTGCCGATCAGCGGGATGCCGGCCGGTCGGGTCCGCAGGTCGCCGCTTTCCCAGGATTGGATGATGCCGCGCACCGGAGTGTTCTTTCGGTACGAGCCGGCGATGCGCTCGTCGAACGCCACCCAGCCGGTGTTCTCCGGGTTGCGATAATTGTAGGCGTAGACCAGGTCCATGCCGGTGTCGCGCAGGAAGCGGCCGCTGAGTTCGGTGTAGGCGTCCAGGTCCTTGGCGGGCCAGGATCCCGGGTAGGTGTAGCCGGCGCCGGAGGGGCCCGAGATCAGCAGGTCGTTGGCGGTGGCCGTGCGCTGGTAGTACACCAGGAGCGCGGGGCCGATGTCGGCCAGCAGGGGGCTGACGGTCCAGTTCACCGGCACGGCGCCGCGTTTCGGGTCGTCCCAGAGTTCGCGCATTCTGCGCTGGCAGTACTGGATGTTGTCGCCCTCGCCGAAGGTGAGGGTGAGATAGACGCGGTCGCGTAACGTGGCCGCCGGTCTCGGGCGTACGCGATCGGAGACCTTCGCGGCGACGCCCGCGTGCACGGTGGCGTTCATGTAGTAGTCGGCGGGCACCACTTCGACGGCGTGCTGTGAGGCGCGGTCCACGCCGCCCCATTCACCCGCCACGTCATTGGAGAACCAGCCCGCATAAGGAGTGGTGGGCTTCACCTTGCTGAGAATCTCGTCGAGTAACTTGCCCGTCTCTCCCGAGGGCGGCAGCCAGAACACCATCGCGCGCATCGCCGCCGCGTAGTCGCGGAAATACGGAAAGGGCTCCACCCGCGTGGGTGCGGTGGTGGCGGCGGTGACCAGGTATTGGTTCCACAGGTCTACCTCGACCAGGAGTTGCTGGGTCCCGGCCGGTGCGGTCAATCGGTAGATGAAGTAGCCGCCGCCGTCGGAGAAACGGTTGGCGTCCCCGCCGATGGAAGAATTGAGGCCGTCGAACAGGTACGGGGTCTCGGCCTCTGTGCCCGGGACGAAGGACACGATCTCCTTGCCGTCGGCCGTCACCTTCACCGAGCCGACCGAGGCGCCCCAGCCGTCATCTCCGAGGGAATCCTGGAAACGCAGATACACGCCGTCCTGGCCGGAGAGCTCCTGGCTCAGGTCGAAGGTGCGGACCGCCCTGTTGGAGGAGTCACGGACGCGCTCGCTCTCGCGGGCTATCTCGCGCCACTGAACGCCGTCCACGCGTACCGTCCTGGTCGGCGGGAGTCCGGTGAGCAGCGCGTGCGTGCAGCGGGGGAAGAGGTGGTCGAGCTGCCATCGGTACGTCCCCAGAATGTCGTCGGCTTTGAAACGGCCGCGCAGGTCGGTGATGATCCTGAGGCCGTACTGGCTCGCCTGCTCGGCGGTGGCGGCGACGGCGTTCTCCAGCCCGGCCAGCGTGGTGGCGACATTCACGGAGTCGGGCACCGCGGGGTCGTGCACGATCGCTCCGCGTACCTCGCTCTTGTAGCGGGCGACGAGGTCGAGGGGCCGGTCATGGCGTGTGACGGCGGCGCCGGTGCTGGACAGCCAGCGCTGGTCGTAATTGGCGCTGTCGTAGTTGAAGTAGAGGCGGGGCTGCCGCCGGTTGACGATTCCCTGGAGGGTGGTCAGCAGCAACTGGTCGTTTCCATGAAGCGTGCTGACGTCGGCGAAATCGAGTCGGGTGGGACGGCCGAAGTTCGGCAGAAGGGGGATTCGAGTTGCGGCGGCGGCCGGGCTGGGGAGTGTGATTCCGAGGCCGCCGGCCGCGAGGACCACGCCATTCGCCCACAGGAAAGTACGTCGTGACACCATCAGCGATCGCTGCTCCTTGCTGGAGGGACCGGGACTGACATCGTTGTCATCTCGCAGCGAACTTAACCGGCTGACGAAATGTTGTCCATGGTGTAAATACGGCGGGTAGCGAGCAAACGCTTGGTAGAGTCAACCCGTGCTACTGGAGGGCAAGGTCGCGGTCGTCACTGGGGCGGGTCCCGGGCTAGGGCGGACGCTGGCGAGGCTGTTGAGCGAAGAGGGCGCCAGGGTGGTGGTGGCCGCCCGTACCGCCGCGACCGTGGCGAAGACAGCCGACGAGGTGCCGGGCGCGCTGGCCGTACCCGCCGACGTGACCCGGATCGACGACGTACGGCGGCTGGCCGATACGGTGATCGAGCGGTTCGGCCGAGTGGACGTGCTGGTCAACGCCGCCTTCCCCGGCTCGCACCGCAGGAACGTGCTCGACATGTCCGTCGACGGCCTGGAGACCTGGCGTGGGGCCGTCGAGACCGGCGGTTACGGGACGCTGCTGGCCTGCCGGTTCATCGCGCCGCACATGGTGGCCCAGGGCTCCGGCTCGATCGTGAACATCACCTCTATGTCGTCCCGTACGGGCTACGCGGGGCGCAGCGACTACGCCGCGGGCAAGGCCGCCGCGCACCTGCTGTCACACTGCCTGGCCGACGAGCTCGGGCCGCATGGCGTACGGGTGAACTGCGTCGCGCCCGGCTGGATCGCCAGCGAGCTGCTCGACGACTGGATGCGCACCCGGGCGGCGGCGGAAGGCGTCACGTTCGAGGAGATCCTCGCACGGGACGTCTCGGCGATGGCGCTGCGCCGCATCGCCACGGAGGAGGACGTGGCCCGCGCCGTCATCTACCTCGCCTCCGACCACGCCAAGGCCGTCACGGGCGCGACCATCGACGTCAACGGCGGCCAGCTGTTCACGTGACAGCCTCCGACGATATATGGCGCTTTATCGTACTGAGATTCACTCTTTTCGCTACTGTCACATCCGTCCCTTATGAGAGGAACCAAACGGATGCGACGCTTACCCGCCGTTCTCACCGCGACCTTGCTTCTTTCCGCCCCCGCCCCCGCCCTCGCGCAATCAGCGCAGGCGACCAAGGGGCAGGCGACCTTGTATGAGCTCCAGTCGGGGGGCGGCAACTGCTCGTATCCGTCACGTCCCGCCGGGGACCTCTATGTCGCGCTCTCCCCCGGCGAGTACGCCGCCGCCGCTGCCTGCGGCGGCTACCTGGACGTCGCCGGGCCGAAGGGGACCGTCCGGGTCAAGGTCGTCGACCAGTGCCCGGAGTGTCAGGCGGGGCACATCGACCTGAGCCGTACGGCCTTCGCCCGCGTCGCGGACCCCGCCAAGGGCCTGGTGGGCGTCACCTACCGCCCGGTCGCCAACCCGAAAGTCGGCCAGCCGCTCTCCTTCCGCGTCAAGGAGGGCTCGTCGCAGTGGTGGCTGGCGCTGCTGGTCATCGACCACGGCAACCCGCTCACCTCGGTCGAGGTGAAGTCCACCGGCGGCACCTGGCGCAAGCTGGCCCGCGCCGACTTCAACTACTGGATCGCCGAGTCCGGCGCGGGCCAGGGCCCCTTCTCCGTGCGGGTCACCGACACCCGCGGCCACCGGGTCACGGCCAACGGCGTCCGCCTGTCCCCCACCGCCGTCCAGCGCAGCACCACAAAAATGTACTGACAATTCTTTCTCGCATACAGTGAATGGTCATGCGGACCTCGGCCATGGCAGTCGCGGGATTAGTGGTTGTCGCGGTCGCGGTCGCGATTTCCGCTGTCGTGCTCGTCCTGTCAGCGCCGGCCGGCAGGGCCGTCCCCTCGGCACCCACAACCTCCCAGCAGGTCGCCGAAGAGGACGAGGAAGACGGGGAACGGGTAGCTCCCGGGACCGCATGGTCACTGCAGCTCGACGGGGAGACCCGCCAGAGTCTCGTCGACGTCACTCAGAACGCGGGTGCGCGGGCAGCGCTGAGTGGGAGCGTATATTTCGGCGCCGTATACGGGCAGAGCGAAGCCGAGGACGATTACTATGCGATCGCCATGACCGACAGGATCCACTTCTGGAGCAAACATGGCGGCGAGGCATGGCGTTATCGGGGCGACTTCGAAAAGGCCGGCTGCATAGCCCCGGTGCCGTTCGGGCTGTACACCGCATGGGGCCTGAGCCTCTCGACGGCTCGGCCGGACGGCCAACCTCCTTGCCCTCAATAGGCGGTCATCAGAGCCTTGAGCGTGGCCGCGCCTCCGGGGTCGCGGTCCGTGCTCACCGGCACCAGGGCGATCTCCTCCACCCCGGCCGCCGCGTAGGCCGCCAACCGCGCACCGACCGCGTCCACGTCGCCGAGCAGCGAAACCGAGGCGACCAGCTCGTCAGGCACCGCGGCGAACAGCTCCCGAGGGTGCGGCCGGGTACGGGCGAAGGCGACGACGTCGGCGAAGCCCGCCTCGGCGAACATCTCGCCGTACCCGGGAGCGGGTAAGTACCCGACCACAGCCCGCCGGATGCGATCGACGGCCTCGCGGTCGGGGTCCACGGCGGCGGTGACCCAGGCGACCACGGACGTGGCCGGATTGACGGCGCGCAGCTGGGCGACCAGCCGTCCGGCCGAGCCAGGCGTGATCAGGTTGAGCACCATGCGGTCGGCCAGGGCGGCGGTCCGGACGGCCGACGGCCCGAAGGCCGCGACCGACAGCCGCGAGCGCGGGGCGGGCAGCCGGAGGCGATAGCCGCTGCTCGACACGCACGTTCCGGTGAAGTCGGAGCGCTCGCCGGCCAGCAGCGGCCGGAGGGCCGCGACGGATTCCCGCAGCGCGGTCGCGGAGCGGGCGCGCGAACGCCCGTGCCAGCCCTCCACGACGAGCGGACTGGAGGTGCCCACGGCGACGTCCACCTGCCGCCCGGTCAGCGCGGCGACCGAGGCCGCCCCCATGGCGATCATCATCGGATCGCGTACGGACACCGCCAGCGGGCCGATGGTGAGACCGATCCGCGTGGTGGCCAGCCCGACAGCGGTGGCCAGGGCGAAGGCGTCATACGTGGCCATCTCGCCGATCCAGAGCGACGGATAGCCGAGCTCGTCAGCGGCGCGGGCCGTCAGCAGGGCCTCTGCCGCGGGGCGATCCTGCCACAACCCGAGGGAGACCGTCAGCGAAGGATTCACGCCAGCTGCTCTGCCCGTACCCAGGTGGCGTGGAAGCCGAGCGGGACCCGCCGCGGCAGCAGCACGCGGGCGATCGGGCCCTCGGAGATCCGGGCGGCGTGCAGGATCTGCACCTCGGAGCGGCCCTCCCGCTCGTCGGTGACGAAGCTGACCAGGTAGCCGTCGTCCTCGCCGGTCGAGCCGTCGCGGGGGGCGAAGGGCGCCTCGCTGCCGTACCGGCCGGGGCCGTAGGAGTAGGTCTCCTTCGCGCCGGTGAGATTGTCGTAGCGGACCAGGCCGTCGAAGAGGTTGGTCTCGGCGTCGGCCACGGTGACGTTGTAGGCGTACCGCGTGGGGTGGCCGGTGGAGCGCGTGTCGATCGAGGGGAACTCGGTGTTGTGGTCGGCGTCCACGTACTCCTCCGAGGTACGGCCGGTTCGCAGGTCGAAGCGGTAGCGGTACATCCGCGCGTCGAGCTTCAGATAGGAGATCATCCGCGCCAGCGGTGAGCCGGTGCTGGACGGCGCCGGGCGTGAGACCCGGCAGACGTCCAGGATGATCTCATCGACTTCTTCCCAGGCGTTGACGACGTGGTAGATGTAGCACGGCTTCGCCTCGAACCAGCGGATCTCGTCCGCCTGACCGCGTCGCGGGAGCACGCCGAAACGCGCGGGCAGCTCCCGGTCGAAGGTCAGCTTGTAGCGGCCCTGCCGGGCGGCGTCGAGGTCCTGGTAGAGCGGCAGGTCCATGAGGATCGCGTGGTTGCGCGTGATCGCCATGTCGTGCGGCAGCCGCGCCCCTGGCAGGTCGAGTTCGACGCAGTGCTCGACGCTGCCGCCGGGTCCGACCACGCCATAGCGCAGGTACGGCGGGCGCGGCCCGTAGTCGAACCAGAACAGCTCTCCGGTGTGCTCGTCCACCTTGGGATGCGCCATGAAGTCACCGTTGAGCGTGTCGAGGAAGGTGTCGACGCCGAGGGTCTCCAGCGAGAGCGGATCCAGACTGTACGGCGCGCCGCACAGATACCACGAGGCCAGCACCCTGCCCCGGTGGAAGATCACATCGGTGTTGGCCGTGTCCTTGAAGGGCAGGCCGCGCGCGTTGCCGAACGGGTTGTCCTTCGGGTTCTCCATCACGCCGGTCCAGAGCGAGCGGCCGGCGGCCGACTCCGCCTCGAAGGCCCTGGTACGTATCCAGCGGTTGCGGTAGCGGGCCCGGCCGTTCTCGAAGTGCACGGCGTGCACCATGCCGTCGCCGTCGAACCAGTGGTATCGGCCCGTCACCGGAAAACGGGCGTTGGGGCCGTTGCGGAGGTAGACGCCGTTGAGGTCCGCGGGGATCCGCCCGATCACCGTGAGCTCGTCCGCGGTGACCTCGTCCTGGACCGGGGCGTAGACGCCCAGCAGGTACGGGTTTGGCTCGCCCGATTCATCCGTCATCACGACAATGTCGGCCATGCCCTGGAAGCTATGAAAAGCGAATTCAGGCGTCAATATCCGGGCGTTGACGGTCTCATTTCTGCTTTCTAGCGTTGCGGTCATCACCTCACGGGAGTCGCGATGACGCATTCCGCCGACCGGATCGCCCGCTACACCGCCAAGGGCTGGTGGACCGGTGACACGATCGACCAGCTCCTCAGGACGCGGGTGACGGCCCAGCCCGATGACACAGCGATCGTGGACCCGCTCAACAAGATGCTTGAAGGTCCGGTGAAACGGCTGACCTGGGGACAGCTCGGCGCGGAGGTGGACCGGGTGGCCGGCGTACTGCGCGCGCAAGGGGTCGGTCCCGGCGACGTGGTGGCCGTGCAACTGCCCAACAGCGTCGAGCTGGCGGTGAGCTTCCTCGCGACGGTCCGGCTCGGCGCGACGGTCACGCCGTTCCCGGTGCAGTACCGCGCGTACGAGCTGGCTCAGCTGCTGCCGATGTCCGGTGCCGGGCTGCTGATCACCGGCCGGGAGTCCAGAGCACCCGAGGGCACGCCCACGCTGTCGTGGCCGGACGACCTGGAGGGCGTGACCGGCGACGAGGTGCCGCGGCGTGCGGCCGACCCCGCCGAGCGGGTGACGATCTGCTGGACTTCTGGCACCGAGGCCACTCCCAAGGGCGTGCCGAGGTGCCACTACGACTGGCTCGCGGTCGAGGCGATCTGTACGGCCGCGCCCGCGCTCACCGGCGAGGACGTGATCCTCAACCCGTTCCCGATGGTGAACATGGCCGGCATCGGCGGCGTCTTCCTGCCGTGGCTGCGGGTCGGGGCCGTGCTCGTCCAGCACCACCCCTTCGACCTGCCCACTTTCCTGGCCCAGATCGCGGCCGAGCGGGTCACCTACACCCTGGCTCCGCCCGCGCTGCTCACCCTGCTGCTGCGCGAAAAGGCGATCCTCGCCAAGGCCGACATCTCCTCGCTCACCCGGATCGGCTCGGGCGCCGCCCCGTTGCCGCCGCCGATGGTGCGCGGCTGGCAGGACGAGCACGGCATCGCGATCATCAACTTCTTCGGCTCGAACGAGGGCGTCGCCCTGCTGTCGGACCCTGCCCACATGCCCGACCCGGAGGTCCGCGCCCGTTTCTTCCCGCGTCCGGGAGCACCGGGGGCGCCGCAGCTGCTCGATCGCGTGCGTACCAAGCTGGTCGCGCCGGACGGGAAGGAGATCACCGAACCGGGAGTCCCCGGCGAGCTGTACCTGAGCGGGCCCACGGTCTTCGCGGGCTACCTGCCGGGCACGGCCTCGGTGGACCCGTTCGACGAGGACGGCTACCTCAAGACGGGAGACCTCTTCGAGATCGCCGGCGACCGGGGGCAATACCTGCGCTATGTCGACCGAGCGAAGGACATCATCATCCGGGGAGGCATGAACATCGCCCCCGCCGAGCTGGAAGCCCTGCTCGCCGGACACCCTTCGGTCGCCGAGGCGGCGGTCGCCGGCTACCCCGACGAGGTGCTCGGCGAGAAGGTCTGCGCGGTCGTGGTGCCCAAGGGCGAGATCGACCTCGCGTCGGTCGTCGGCTTCCTCAGGGACCAGGGCATCGCCTCCTACAAGCTCCCCGAGCGGGTGGAGATCGTCGAGGCGCTGCCGCGCAACCCCGTCGGCAAGATCCTCAAGCGGGAGCTGAAACTGTGATCCGCGTCCTGGGCGACGGAAACCGTCCCTCAGGGACGGCGAAGTGCACCTCCGTACGGCTGAGCTCCTGCCCGCACGACCGGCACCGCGAGCACGGGCGGAACGGCTGACCGCACGCGCGATGAATGACGCGCAGGTCGGTGTCCGGCGGGCCGGTGTACCACCGCTGCGCCCAGTCGACGACATAGGCGAAGATGCCGAAGAAGTCCAGGCCCTTGTCGGTCAGCTGATACCCGGGCTCTTCCACCGCGAGCACGCCCAGCTGCCTGAACTGACGCAGCCGGTTGGACAGCACCGACGGGGCCACGTCGAGCTCCGCCCGGAAGTCGGCGAAGCGCCGGGTGCCGAGGAAGGCGGCCACGAGGATCACCGTGCTCCAGCGGTCGCCCAGCAGGTCGAAGGTCTCGGGGAAGTACGACAGCGGGTCGGCGGCCGCCTTGCCGCGCAGGGTCCTGCGATGATGGCGCGGCACCGCCACCTGGGCGAAGGTGGCCATGCCCCGCACGATCTCGGTGTCATGGGCGGCGACCGGCGCCTGGCCGCAGCCCGCGCAGCCCAGCTCCACGTCGGTACGGTTGCCGCAGACGTCGTGCACCAGCTCCGACAGCCCCTGGCGGTCCGGCACCCACCTGCGCTCCCATGACCAGATCTCCACCAGCATCGGCCACAGCTCTATCGCGCGCTCGGTCAGCCGGTATTCGGTGCGGGTACGACCTTGCTCCCGGTAAGGGGCCGGTCGTAGCAGCTCCCCCGCGACCAGCTCCTTGAGCCGGCTCGCCAGCACCGACTCGGACATCCCCAGTTCGTCCCGCCAGTCGGCGAAGCGCCGGATGCGCAGGAGGAAGGCCCGCTGAAGGATCAGCAGGTTCCACTGATCGCTGATCGCCAGCAGCGCCTGCCCGATCGCGCTGGGCCGCTCCGCTTCCGTCACCCGCTCTGCCCCCGTTCCACACCGACCTGCCACTTCGGTGACCGCCGCTCTCGCTGAAAAGGCCATCCGAGCGTCTCGGCGCGGCACTCCCTGACCGGCGCCCCCGCCGGACGGTCCAGGACCTGCGCCGAGACGCTCAACCGCAGTGCACGTTGTCGAGGTAGCGGTCGCTGCTCTTGACGCATGTCGGAGGACCATACGAGGCAGCTCTTCCGCTTTTCTTCCGTTCTGATTCCGAAGCTGACGGACTGTGGAGATCGCACGGCGTAACATGGGGCGCACAGGGGGCACAAGTGCAGCACTATCGGATACTGGGGCCCGTCTCGGTAGACGGGCCCGGCGGTCCGATCGAGTTGGGCTCGCCGAAGCAGCGCACCGTGCTGGCCGCGCTGTTGTTGAACGCGAACCGCACGGTGTCGGACGACCGGCTGATGTTCCTG
This sequence comes from Nonomuraea sp. CA-143628, assembly GCF_050942315.1. NCBI lineage: Bacteria > Bacillati > Actinomycetota > Actinomycetes > Streptosporangiales > Streptosporangiaceae > Nonomuraea > Nonomuraea sp. CA-143628. Next base: position 1,308,842 of record NZ_CP192072.1, on the reverse strand, counting down.
GTGTGGGGCGAACACGCCCCGCGCACCGCCGTCGGCCGATTACAGGTCTATGTCCACGAGTTGCGGGCGCTGCTGGGCAGAGGGCTGATCAGCCGCGTCGGCACCGGTTACCGCATCCACATCGGCGGCGGTGAGGTCGACCTAGAGGTGTTCGAGCAGCTCAGGGCTGCCGCCTGGGAGGATCTGGCCGGCGGGCGCCCCGAGGCCGCGGCGCGGCGGTTGCGTGCGGCGGTGGCGCTGTGGCGCGGGTCCGCGCTCGGCGGCGCCGGCGAGCTGCTGATCGAGCAGGAACGCCCCGGGCTGGAAGATCGCCGGGTCGGCGCGCTGGAGGAGCTGTTCGAGGCCGAGCTGGTGCTGGGCCGCCACAGCGAGATCGTGGCCGAACTCCGTACGGCGGCGGCCGAGCACCCCCTGCGCGAACGCCTGCAGGGGCAGCTCATGCTGGCGCTGCACCGGTGCGAACGCCGATCCGAGGCGCTGGCGGTCTTCAGGGACACCCGGAACCGGCTGGTCGACGAGCTGGGCATCGAGCCGGGTCAGACGCTGCGGGAGCTGCACCAGCAGCTCCTGACCGACCAGGCAGGACAGGACGAAGCAGGGCAGACGATCCAGGCCGTACGTCCCGCGCGGCCCGCCGAGCTGCCCCGCGACATCCGTGGCTTCGCCGGGCGCGAGCGCGAGCTGGCGTGGCTGGACGACGCGTTGGACACCAGCGGCGCGGTGTGCGTGCTCACGGGAACGGCCGGTACGGGCAAGACCGCGCTGGCCCTGCACTGGGCCCACCGCGCGAAGAGCCGTTTCCCCTCCGGCCAGCTCTATGTCGACCTGCGCGGCTACGACGCCGAGCACGAACCCCTGACCACGGCCGCGGCCCTGGCCCGGCTGCTGCTCTCGCTCGGCGTCGATCCCGCGCAGGCCCCTGGCGGCTTCGACGCGCAGCTCGGCCTCTACCGTTCGCTGCTCGCCGAGCGTACGGTCCTGCTGGTCCTGGACAACGCCCGCTCGGCGGAGCAGATCGACCCGCTGCTGCCGCCGTCGGGAGCGGCGCTGGTGACCAGCCGTCAGCACCTGGGCGAGCTGGTGGCGCAGGCGGGAGCCGAGCAGCGCTCACTCGGCGCTCTTCCGGAACGAGACGCCCTAGCCCTGGTCAGCGGCATGCTGGGCCCCGCTGACAGCCAGTCGGAAGCGGTGGCCCGCGCCGACCTCGTCCGGCTCTGCGGCGGCCTGCCGCTCGCGCTGCGCATCGCCGCGGCCAACGCCGCCACCCCATGGAGCGGGACCGCGGCCGTGGTGAACGAGCTGACCGCCGGAGACCCGCTGACCGGTCTCACCGTCGACGGAACCGACCACAACCCCGTCACCCTCGCCTTCTCCGTGTCCTACCGCGCGCTGTCGGCGGCCGACCAGCGGGTCTTCCGCGTGCTGGGACTCGTACCGGGGCCGGACTTCACCGTCGAGGCGGTGGCGTCGGCCGCCGGCGTCCCGCTCGCCGAGGCGCGTACGGCGGTCAAGGTCCTGGCCGCGGCCCACCTCGTCGAGCACCATCGCGCCGACCGGTTCAGGCTCCATGACCTGGTACGGCTCTACGCCGGCGTGGAGGTCGGCGGCGACCCGGATCGCGACGCCGCCTGGAGCCGGTTGTTCGACCACTATCTCCGCCTTGGTGACGCCATCGCCGCCTGGTGCGCCCCTGACGAGATCCGGCTGCCGGGGCACGCCTCACCGGTGGCCGGTTCGCCGGTCCCGCCCAGCGCCGAAGAGATCTCCAACCTGGTGGCCGCGCTGGCGCAGGCGGCCCGCCGCGATCCCGATCCCGGGACCTGGCGGCTGGCGGAGCAGGTGTCGATCATCTGCAACAGCACCGGCCGCCACGGCGAATGGCTGGAGATCGCACCGACCCTGCTCGCCGCCGCCGAGCAGACTGATATGCCTGCCATGCAAGCCATGTTGCATTACGCGATGGGCAAGAGCTTGTTCCGTGCGGTTCGCAGCGAGGAGGCCGTCCACCATCTCGAACGGGCCGCCAATATCGCCACCGCGTGCGGCTGGCGGGAAGGTATGGCCGAGTCCTGGGCGAGCCTGAGTTGGGCCCTGGAATGGACGGGCCACCTCGAGCAGGCGATCGTCTACAACCGCCGTGCGGCTGACCTCTTCACGGAGCTCGGCTCGGTCGTCGGACGCAACCGCACCCTCAACAGGCTCGGCATGCAGTATCACCACCTGGGTCAGCTGAAGAGCGCGGAGCGCTGCCGACAAGAGGCGCTCAGCCTGAGCCGCAGGCACGGACTGGCCTACGCGGAGGCGAATGACCTGCGCGATCTCGGCTCCACCTTGGTCGACCAGGGCCGCTACGACGAAGCCGAATCCGCCCTGACGGAGGCGGCGACCTTGTCCGGCACCTTGGGCGCGGGCAGCGCGGCCTACATACAGACCTGGCTCAGCCGGTTGTACTGGGAGACCGGGCGGTGGTCGGCCGGCCGCACGGCGGCGGGCCGCGCCCTCGGCCTCTCCCGCGACCAGGGAGACAGGCTCATCGAGGCGGCGGCCCTGATCGCGCTGGCCGACACCGAGATCCCCCTCGGCCTGCTCGACGAGGCGGGCGACCACCTCGACCTGGCCGACGAGTTCAGCGGCGCCGCGAATCTGCGGTGGCACCAGAGCTACGCCGCGGTCGCCCGCGCTCGTCTCCTCGCCGCCCGCGGCGACTTGGCGGGCGCCATCCGGGTCGCCCTGCTCGCTCGCGACACCGCGCACCTCAACTCCTACCGCCTGCCCGAGCTCGCGGCCCTGACCGAACTCGCCATTCTCTACAGCGGCCAGGGCGACCGCGCCGAGGCCGAGCGGGCGGCCGAGCAGGCTCTCCGGCTGTGCCGCACGATCGGCCACACGCCCTGCGCCGACCGGCTGGAGCCGTTGCTCAAGTGAGTGGGGCGGGGGTCATGCGCGGGTGATGAGGCTCTCCACCAGGTCGACGGTGCTGCGCGGGTCGTCGACCTGGATGACCAGACGGGCGTAGCGTTCGTCGGCCAGTTCGATGACGACCGCTTTGGCCGGGTCGCGAACGTCCCAGAAGACGCGTTCGCCGTCGAGGAGGAAGGTGCCCGCGGTGATCACTCCGGGGACGTGCGTGCCGGGTGTGCGGATGCCCTTGGGGGTCTTGATCATGCCGGGGTCGGCGGTGGCGCCACGGATGTTGGCCAGCGGGATCGTCAGGCGGCTCTTCAGCGACCAGAGCTTGTCCAGTCCTTCGATCTCCACAACGAGCGTGTCGCCGTCGGCGTGCAGGTGTGCCATGTCGTACTCCTTGTTTCGGTAGATGTCGGGTCACGCGGGGCCGAGACGTCGCGCCAGAGCGGCTCCCGCCAGGTCGGATTCCGTGGCGGCGGCGGTGGCTCTGGCGCGCAGCCGCAGCCCGATCAACGCCGAGGTCAGCGCCTCGGCCAGCGCCGGTGCGGGCCGGTCGGCGTGGTCGGGTGAGGTGCCGGTCAGCACGGTGCTCACGGCCTGGTCGAGGGCGTGCAGAGCGGCGCTGACCTCGGTGCGGACTTCCTGGTCGACAGGGGCGCGCTCGGTCGCCGCCATCAGCAGCAGGTCCAGTGCGCCCACGTCGTCGTTGTGCGCGGCCAGCGTGCCGCGCACCGCCTCGTCGATGTCGCGCGCCGCGCCGACCTCGGCGATCAGCGGGTGGACCTGGTGCTTCACGTGCCATCGCAGGGCCGCCAGGTAGAGGCCCCGCTTGCTGCCGAAGGTCTTGTACAGGCTGTTGCGATGCACGCCGAGGTGGGTGACCAGGTCGTCGACGGAGACTCCGTCGTAGGCCCGCTTCGCGAACAGCGCCGCCGCCGCGGCGATCACCTCGGCTTCGTCGAAGCCTCTCGGTCGTCCCATGCCACAAACATACGGTTTAAGGAATGATTGGTCAAGAACAATCGTTCCTTAACTAGTTCATGCAGGTCAGCAGCACTGAAGGGAACAGGCTCAGCGCAGGGTGGCGGTGAAGGAGCGGCCGTGGGCGTGGCGGGTCGACGCCTGGATCAGGGTGCCGCCCGGTACCCGGCGTACCGTCACCCCTTCGTCGGCCGTGTCCAGTCTGAGAGGCGCGCCGGCCAGGACGACCGTGACGCGGTCTCGTTTCATCGTCGGGTCGGACAGGGCGACGACCGTGCGCTTGCCGGACCGGACGATGACCGAGGCGGGGCCGTCGATGAGCAGGCGCTCGGCGTGCCGTGGCTCGTCGGTGAAGACGTTGGCGGCGACGAGGCCGAGGGTCTTGTGCTTGATCGCCTGTACGTGCCGGTCGTTGGCCAGGACGGTCAGCGGGCCGTTGGCGTAGCCGTGCAGGCGGGCCTCGGTCGCGTTCGGGACCAGGGCGTAGGCGAGGGCGGTGACGCCGCCGGTCGCGGGGTGGGTGACCGAGGCGGTGAAGACGTTCTTGGTGATGTTGGTGTCGGGGTTGCTCGTGCGCACGACCCGGCGGCTGCGGGTCACCGTCTCCAGCCCGGCCGCGACGGGCTGCCGGGTGAGGAAGGCGTAGCCGATCGCCGTACGACGGGTGCCGTTGGCGTAGCGGAGCCAGCGCGGCGGCGTGGTGTCGCCCGCCTGCCAGGGCGTGCCGGTCCAGCCCTGGCCGGTGAACGCGACCGCGTCGCCGGGGGCGGCGATGCGGCTGTCCACGGTGGTCACCGCCGCGCGGCCGCCCTGGCCGGAGATGTTCGCGGCCAGCACCACGATCTCGTCGTCGAGCAGGAACCAGGACTTGGTCGCGCGGGCGTTCTGGTAGGCGACGAAGTCGTCGGGCAGGATGCCCGCCTGTTCGGCGGTGTACGCGGCGTCGTCGGACTGGACCATGCCGGCCACGCCGTACGCGCCGAGCGTCGCGCCGCCGGAGAAGGCGTTCTCGGCGCGCGGGAAGTACACGTAGGTGTTCTGGGACTCCGAGGAGGAGGTGAAGTTCAGCGGGTGGCCCGGGTTCTCGTACCAGAGCCGGCCGTACAACTCGGGCACCGTCCGCCGGTCCTCCACCGGCGCGGTGACCCCGGCCAGCCGGTACGGCGAGACGGCCGTGTAGTAGTCGACGCCGAACGCCTCGCGCTGGTCCTCGCCCGCGAGGTAGAGGTAGTGCGCGCCGTCGCCCTGGAACCACGGCATGAGGTTCTCGCCGCTCATGTACTCGTATTTGCTGATCCGGTCAGAGCTGCGGGCCAGGGCGAAGGCGTAGCCGGGGCGCCGGTGGACGGTCCTGTCCATGGCGTTGAACGCCACGCAGCGCTCGGGCGCGTTCAGGTCGGCGGCCGGGATGGCGGCGTCGGCGCGGATGGCCGCGTAACGGGCGATGCTGACCGGGGAGGCGAAGGCGGCCGTGTCGGCGGCCGGCAGGAACTTGACGTACTTCTTCAGCGCGAGCGCGTCGGCCGCGGTGACGTGGTCGGCCAGGTCGGCGATGGCCTCCACGATCACCCCGACGTCGGCGTAGCCGGTGCCGGTGCGCGAGACCGCCCGCCCCTTGACGATCTCCATCAGCCACCCCTCGAAGATCAGCGGGGCGAAGCCGTCGTTGACCCAGCGGTACACCACGCCGGGCAGGTCGGGGACGCCGGCGCTCCCCGCGCCTTCGAGCGTCTTGAGGGTCTGTACGACCCGGGTCAGCAGGCTGCGCCCGTAGGAGCCGGTGTAGGCGACCGAGTCGTGCTGGATGAAGGAGCCGTCGCGGTAGTAGCCGTCGGTGACCCCGTGCTGGAGGTTGTAGGGGTCGACCGTGGCGAAGACGGTGGCCAGGTCGGTGATGGCCTTGCCGACACGGGCGTCGTCGCCGGTGAGCGCGCCCTGCAGAATGCGGTTGGCGGTGATGTCGGCCAGGTTCGCCCCGGTGTGGAAGCGGGAGTCGAGGTCGACGTCGCCGTCCTTGCCGTTGCGCAGGTAGGCGTCCATCGAGGCGATGTAGGTCGCCGTCAGCTCGGGCCGCTCCGCCCGCACCCGGTCGGCCAGCAGGGCCAGCGTCCTGCTCACCTGGATGGAGATCCCGATCTCCCAGTTGAACCAGTTGCCGTAGTAGCCCTTCGACTGGTCGCCGTAGTAGCGCTCGTGCAACCACCGCAGACCGTCGATGACCCGCCGCTGGGCGGCGGCGTCCTCGTTGAGCCCGCCGCCGGGCGTGCGGGTCGCCAGCGCGATCTCGTACAGGTACTGGAAGGCCAGCCGCAGGTTGGCGTCGTCGGTGCCGAGGCTCAGACCGGCGAACAACTCGCCGTCGGCCGCCTTGTCCATGGCCGTAAGCCGCTGCCTGGCGGTGTTGAGGATCGCCGCGAGCTTGGCGGCCACCTCGGGCCGGGCATTGACCTCCGGGGTCCCCGCGAACATCGCCACGGTGTTGGCGAGCAGCCGCGCGTGATCGACTCCTGCGGCGGCGTACGAGGGGGAGGGTACGGCGGCGAGCAGGCCGGCGGCGGGAAGCAGGGAGAGAACCTGGCGACGAGACATGTGCGGCACAGCGGGCTCCAGGCCGTCGGAGGATACGCCGGGCTCACCCTACATGATCTACGTTTGTCGGCCCAGGCCCGTAATGTCCGGTCCGGCAACCGTGGGCTGCCGGGCCGGACACCGGTACGTCAGGGCTGGGCCACACCGAGGTTGGCAGGCAGGAACAGCGGGCCGATCGTGAAGAACGACGGGGAGTAGGGGATGTCGTCGACGTCGATCGCGAGGCTGAGGTCCGGGAACCTCCGGTACAGCGTCTCCAGCGCCACCCGGCTCTCCAGCCGGGCCAGTCCCGCCCCGATGCAGTAGCGCGGGCCGTGGCCGAAGCCGAGGTTCCCGGTCGACTCACGGGTGATGTCGAACTGGTTCGCGCTCGGGCCGTGCTCCGACGGGTCGATGCCGGTGGCCTGGAAGACCACGCCCACCGCGTTGCCCTTGGGGATGGGCACCCCGGCGATGGTCACGTCCTCCGCCGTGAAGCGGAAGCTGGTCATCATCACCGAGTGGCGGTAGCGCACGGTCTCCTCGACCACGTCGGCCCACCGGCCCTCGGCCTTGGCCAAGGCGAGCTGGTCGGGGTTCTGGGCCAGCGCCACGATGGCGTACCCGAGCAGGTGCACGGTGGTCTCGTGGCCGGCGACGAGCATGATCCACAGCACGCCGACCAGTTCGTCGGTGGTGAGCCTGTCATCCTCGTCGTGGGTCTGGACCAGTCCGGTGGTGAGGTCGTCACCCGGTTCGCGCCGCTTGCGCTCCACCAGGGCCTGCAGGAACGCCCAAAGGTCGTTCTGGGTCGCGAACGCCACCTCCGGCGGAGTGGTGTGCGCCAGCAGCGTGGAGGTCCAGTTCCGCAGTCGCAGCCGGTCCTCGGGCGCCACGCCGAACAGCTCGCAGATCACCCACATCGGCAGCGCCTCGGTGAAGGCGGGGACCAGGTCCACACCGTCGCCGGCGGCCGCCACCTCATCGAGTAACTCATCGACCATCTGCTGGATTCGGCCCTCCATGGCCTGCACCCGGGCCGGCGTGAAGGCGCTCATGATCAGCCCGCGCAGCCGCCGGTGGTCGCCGCCGTCCATGGTGGACAGGTGCCCGCCCTGGATGATGGCGCGCAGCGGCCAGTCCTCGGGGATCGATCCGTCGTGCAGGGCGGGCCAGTGCTTGGGGTCTCGCAGGAAGGTCTTGTTGTCCCCGGCGAGGATCTCCCGTACGGCCTTGTGGGTCAGGGCCAGGTAGGCGGGCACGCCTCCTGGGAATTCCACCTCCACCACGGGAGCGATCTCCCGGAACCGGATGCAGGTGTCGAGCGGGTTCTCGTCCACGACAGGGAAGGAGGGGAGGTTCGTTGCCATTTGACCCCTTGGGTGAGGAGATCGTTAAGTGCGCAGTGATCCCATCACATATGCCGGGCGATCTCCAAACAACCGAAGCCAGCAAGCAGTAACGTGAAGGTTACCTTCCGTTCGCCCCATCCATGCACTCCGCATGTGGGCGACTACGAACGGTAGCACTCCCTCGGGGCGGGTTCGCAGGCGGTGCTCGACAAGACGCCCCGCAGCGGCTCATAGCCGCCGGTGAGCAAGCATCTCGTCTCCACTCGATCCATTGAATATTTCACCAGAAAAGGCCAACTGGCGTCATTGATTTCCCGTCAGGCTTCGTATCTAGTGAAGAAGGCGCTCTCGCGGCAGGGGGTTCCCGAATACCCGCCCGCGCAAGAAACTCGGCTATGGAATCGCTTAGTGGGAGGCGATGACCGTGCGCGTGGCATTCATCATGGCCAGGGCCTCATCCGCGCCTATCGGTGCGCTCAAGACGGTCTACTCCTATGCCTCCCGCCTGGGGGAAAGGGGCCATGACATTCTGCTCGTCCACCCGCGGCGGCCCGTACGCCACCCTCTCGGGCCGCCGACCAGGGCGGTCGCGCCGATAATGCCGGCGGACGCCCATCCGCACCCATGGTTCTCCGCCGGGCCGCGGACCCGCAGCGTTTTGGTATCCGACCCGGCCGACTTTCTCCATACGCTTTCCGGGCGTCATGATCCCTTCGACGTCGTACTGGCGACGACCTGGCAGGTCGTACCGCTTGTGGCCACCCTTCCCGCGTATCTGGGCCTTAAGGCATTGTTCTTGCAGGACTACGAAAGCTATTTGCGGCCCGACGGAGCGGCGCGGGAGGCGATGGAAGCGGCCATGCGTACCGGCTGGCCCATCGCCGTGGGCGCGCGGCGGCTGCGGTCCATCGTCGAGAGCGTTTCCGGCGCGCCGTGCGCTCTGGTGGAATGCGCCGTCGACAGCTCGACCTTCTTCCTGCGGACCCCGATCGACTCGGCGGAACGGGTCCTGGTCGGGTTTCCGGCGCGCCGCGAATGGTCGAAACGGACCGGCGACGCGATCACCGCGTTGGAGCTGGCGCGGGAGGCGCGCCCCGGGGTGGTGCGGGCGTGGTGCTTCGGCGCGTACGACGCCGACCGGCTGCCCTTCTGGATCGAGCACCATCCGGGGCCGAGCGACGCCAGGCTGCGCGGCCTGTACAACCGGTCGGCCGTGTTCGCCGTCCCATCGGAGTACGAGGGATTCGGCTTTCCCGGCGCCGAGGCCATGGCCTGTGGGGCCGCGCTGGTCACGACGCGGAACCACGGCATGGAGAGCTACGCGGAGCACGACCGCACGGCGCTGCTCTGCCCGCCGCGAGATCCGGAGGCGCTGGCCGAGGGCATCGTCCGGCTGCTCGACGACGCCGCGCTACGGCACAGGCTGGCCAGGACCGGGGTCAAAGAGGTGGTTCAGCGGACGATGGACGACGCGGTCTCGGAGTTCGAGACCTGGCTCCTGACCATCCGGGAAGCGTCGCCACGCTGAAGGTTTGTCGGTGGCGCGGCCTAGTGTGGCCTGCGTGGCATGTCCGGCCGACAGAGGAGATCGTCGTGACCACACTGTCAGATCGACCCAACACCGCGTTGCTGGTGATCGACGTCCAGATCGGCATCGTGGCCGGCACGCACCAGCGTGACGTGGTCGTCGCCAACATCGGCACGCTCGTCGACCGGGCTCGCGAAGAGGGCGTGCCGATCGTCTGGGTCCAGCACTCCAGCGAGCAGGTGGCGAAGGGGAGCGACGCCTGGCAGTACGTCCCGGAGCTGGTCCGCCGGGAGGCGGAGCCGCTGGTGCACAAGACGTTCGCCGACTCCTTCGAGGACACCGACCTGGAAGAGGTGCTGGCCGGGGCCGGAATCGGGCGCCTGGTCGTGACCGGGGCGCAGACGGACGAATGCATCCGGTCCACGATCCACGGGGGCTTCGTCCGTGGCTACGACGTGACGCTCGTCGGTGACGCGCACACGACGGAGGACCAGAGCCCGTGGGGCGCCCCGCCGCCGGACAAGGTCATCGTGCACACCAACCTCTATTGGCGCTACCACACGGCACCCGGCCGCACCGCCGCGGTGGTGGAGACGAAGGATGTGACGTTCGGCGGCTGAGCCGACGGCATCCTCCGTCTCCACCGGTTTTAAGCGTCGGCGTTCTGGGCGTTCCGTTCGGCGTCCCGCTTGACCTGCTGGATCTGGTCGTCGGTGACGACGAGGCTACCCAGCTGCCGGACCGCCTGGTAATACGTCCAGGCAAGGCCGTCACAGGTGGCCTTGGAGACTCCCGAGTATCCGGCGCACACCTGCTTCATATCGAAATAGAAGGCGCTGTCGATACGGTCCTTGTTGGCCGGGAATTGGCTTACGGCCTTGTAGTTTCGGTAGCCGAAATCGTGTCGCCGGCACGGCATCCGGAAATCGAAACCGAGGGGCTGGTCGGGGCTGCTGGAGCACAGGTCGGTGGACCAGTCGAAGGCGTAGTCGGCCCACGCCGCCTGGTTCTGCCAGGCGGCCCGCCAGGAGGCGGCGCTGGCGGCGGTGGGCTGACTGAATCCGGAGAGCGCGGCGAGTTTCTGCTCCAGAGTCACCGCGTGGGCCGGTAGGGCGAACGCGAGGACGGCGATCAGGGAGGTGACGAGGGCGGCTAGCGTGGCGAGGGACCGTCTGACCATGAGGACCTGCTTCTCTTGCCCGGGGGGTGAATGGTCATGGCAAGCTTCACCTGACGTCCTAACGATGAAGCGAAATCCCGGGCAATGCAGAAGCAGATCTTGCTTAATTTCCGTCAAGAAGTTCGAGCAAAACGGACATTTACCTCTAGTCGGTGGGCTGAGTCAGATTCACCGGCGAAGGGCGTTCGCAGGTGCTCGTGATGGTCACCGCCGCGCCGGAGTGCGCCGAGGCCAGTAGCGACTCCATGACGTCGAGCACGTGGAAGGCCAGCGAGCCACTCGTACGAGGCTCCTCGCCCGCCGGGGTCGCGGCGAAGTCGGCCAGGCCCACCCCGCGCCCGCCCTCGACGTAGCCGGCCGCCACGGGAAGCGTCCGCCATTCGCCCTCACCGACCCCTGAGATCAGGACGGATCCGTCGAAGTAGTTCGGGTCGGGCACGACGAGCGAGCCCGCCTCGCCGTGCACCTCGATGTTGGGCGACTTGGTCGCCGCCCCGTCGAAGCTCATCACCAGCGTGGACAGCGCTCCCGAGGTGTGGACGAGCACTCCGGTGACGTGCGTGTCCACCGTCACCGGGATCTCCTCGCCCTGGCGGGGTCCGGAGCCGATCGTGCGCTTGGCCCGCGTACGGCTGGCCGCGCCGACGACCGACTCCACCGGGCCGAGCAGCGTCACCAGGCTGGTCACGTAGTAGGGCCCCATGTCCAGAAGCGGGCCGCCGCCGGGGACGTAGTAGAAGTCGGGGTTCGGGTGCCAGCGTTCGTGACCGGGCGTCATCATCGTCGCGGTCGCCGCGATGGGCCTGCCGATCAGGCCGTCGTCGATCGCCTTGCGCGCCGTCTGCGTACCCGTGCCCAGCACGGTGTCCGGCGCGCACCCCACGCGCACCTGAGCGGCGCCGGCCGCCCGCAGCATCCCGGCGGCCTGCTCGGCGGTCGCGGCAAGGGGCTTCTCGCAATAGACGTCCTTGCCCGCCGCTATGGCCTGGAGCGCGATCTCGGCATGGGCGGCCGGAATGGTGAGGTTGAGCACGATGTCGATGCGCGAGTCGGCCAGCAGCTCCGCCACGCTCAGCACGTCGACGCCCGCATAAGGCCGCACCGCCTCCCGCGCCCGGTCAAGGTCCAGATCGGCCACCGCGACGAGCCGCAGCTCCGGCAGCCGGTCGATGGTCCGGAAATACTGCGCCGAGATGGCGCCGCATCCGACGACGCCCACGTTCACCGGCTGGCCCACAGCATGCCCCTCTCAATGATGGTGCGTACGTTCTCGTCCTCCAGGACGTCGAGGCTGTGCCCCGGGGTCGCGACGAAGATCCGCCCGCTCCCCCACCGCCGGGTCCAGATGGCCGGCGAGGTGACCTCCCGATGCCAGGGGTCCCACGGACGGACCTGCTGCGTCGTCGTGGCGAGCACGTCGATGTAGTCGTCCGTCAGCACCCAGTACTGCTCGGTCACGAGGCCGAAGTCCGCGATGCCCTCCGTGATGGGGTGATCGGCCGCTTCGGGCAGCATGTTCACGGTGTACGGGACGAAGTTGTCCGCCGCCGTGCCCTGCCGCTCCGCCGGCTCCTTGCCCGGATGGCAGGCGAACTGCCCGCCGATCAGGTGCAGATAATCGGAGGAGTTGCGGTAGGAGTCGGCGATGCCACCGTGCCAGCCCGCCATCCCCGTGCCCGACTCGATGGCGGTCCGCAGGCCATTGAGCTCGGCCTGTTCGATCGTGCCCATCGTGTAGCACTGCACGATGAGATCGATCCCGGCCATGAACGCGGAGTCCGCGTACGGCGCCGGGGAGTCCGACCGGCTCACCTCGAACCCCTGCTTCTCCAGGTAGGGGATGAAAAGCTCGGTGGCCGCGACCGGGGCGTGCCCTTCCCAGCCGCCCCGTACCACCAGCGCCTTCCGACGATGATCACTCGACATGCTTCCACCCATCCGCTCGGCAGTCGACGCCTCCGATCATCGCATTGCCCACCAAAGCGGGCAAAAGGTTAGATGCCGCTCGATTTGCCCGGTGAGCTGGTGATTCGGCGATCTCCACGACGGCGATCCGGTGAGTTCACGATGGCGATCCGGCGATCCGGCGAGCCAGGGCCCGGCCGGCCGGCAGATCGGCGACGAACGCTCGGAGGAAGGCGGTGATCTGATCGAGGTCGCGCCCCTCGGCGGCGGCGTCGATGGATCGGTACAGATCATCCTCGATCGTGGTGATCTGCCGGGCGAGGCGCCTGCCCTCTTCGGTGAGGGACAGCTCGATGTGGCGGCGGTCGTGCGCTGACACCTGACGGTCGATGAGGCCCATCGTGGTAAGCCGGTCGACCAGGCGGCTGGGGCTGTTACCGCTCTCGCAGACCAGCAGTTCGCCGAGCCCGTTGAGCGTGAGGGGCCGGCGATCGGCGAGGATGCGGAGCACCTCGGCCTGGGAGGGCGTGACTCCGAGCGGCTTGAGCGCCTGGCCGAGCAGCCGGTTGCCTTCGCGCTGCGCGGCCAGGATCAGGTAGCGGAGTTCTTCAGCGGGTCGCATGTGAGCCAGCTTGTCGTGTCTTGGCGAGAGCTGCCGCCACGAGCTTGGCGATCATGGGCGTCCGCCGGTCTTGGCCAGGGCTGCCGTCACGGACTCCAGCCGGGCGGCCGCTCCCGGATCGTGGGCCGGCAGGATCACCAGGCCCGGGTTCTTCTCCCGCAGCGTGTTGATCGCCTTGGTGGTGTCGTCCAGTTGCCGCCTTTCTCCTACCCCCGGCACATGGCCCTCGTGCAGCAGATGGGCGTCGTATGTCAGGTCGCCGACCATGAGCAGCGGCGCGTGCCCGGCGCCACGGACCAGCAGCGACAGCGATCCGGGAGTGTGACCGGGGGTGGGCAGCAGCACGAGGCTGCCGTCGCCGAACAGGTCGTGGCCGGTCGTGAAGGGCGCGAGCCCGGGATCCTGGATGTCGCCGAACTCGATGTGCCGCCAGCGCAGCCCGGGGATGTCGATGTGGGAGCGCAGGAGCCCTCGCAGCTCGGGCAGGGCTCCATCGAGCGTCCGCCATTCCGTACCGCTGACCACGATCTCGGCGCCGGTCAGCTCCCGCAGCCCTCCGATGTGGTCCTGGTGCAGGTGGGAGAGCACCACCGTGTGCACGTCCGCGATGTCGTGGCCGGCGGCGGCCAGCTGGGCGGTGAGGGTGTCGCCGGGGCCGATGTCGAACCGGGCCAGCCGGTCGTACATCACTCCCGTGATGCCGCCGGGGAAGTAGCCGGCGTCGGTCACCGAGGCCCGATCCTGGCCCGCGTCGAACAGCACCAGCCCACGCTCATGCTCGATCACATAGACGTTGATCGGCAGCGGAGGCGTCCACCGGCGTGAGGTGAACAGCCACCAGTACATCGGCTTGCGGGTGGCGGCCACGTGCTCCGGGTGGATCGACACCGTTCCGGTGCTGACCACGGATACCTGCTTGATCATCTCGTGTCTCATGGAAATTACATTACACGACATATATGTCGTGTCAACTATCTCAGGACTGCGGGCGCGTATCACGGCGCTGTCAGGCCCGTATCAGCGACGGCGGCCATCGTCCTATCTGCACGCCAGAACGTACGAGATCTCGCCGGGAACGGTCGGGAGAAGAGGAGACACACAATGTCGCAGGAGAAGCTGTCCGAGTTCGTCGCGGCGACGGCCAAGGAGTTCGGCATTCCCGGTGTCGCCGTGGGGGTGCTGGCCGGCGGCCAGGAGTTCGTCGCCTCTCACGGGGTGACGAGCCTTGAGAACCCGCTGCCGGTCGACGACAAGACGCTGTTCCCCCTGGCCTCGGTGACCAAGTCCTTCACCGCGACCGCCCTGATGCGGCTGGTCGCCGAAGGCAAGGTGGAGTTGGACGCACCGGTACGACGTTACGTACCCGAGCTCAAGCTCGCCGACGAGGCCGCCGCCGCGCGGATCACCGTGCTGAACCTGCTCAACCACACCGCCGGGCTCGACTGGAACCTGATCGACACCGATGAGGGCGCCGGTTCCCTGGCCGCGTTCGTGGCGAAGCTGGAGGAGCTGACGTTGATCGCGCCGCCCGGAGCTCGGGCCTCCTACAGCCAGGCCGGCTACAACCTGGCCGGGCGGGTCATCGAGAAGGTCACCGGCCTGCCTTTCGAGAAGGCCGTGGCCGCGCTGGTCCTGGAGCCGGTGGGGCTGTCGAACACCTTCTTCGATCACGACGACGTCATGATCCGGCGGTTCGCCGTCGGCTACAACCGCGGCGAGGACGGCACGATGCGCGCCGCGCGGCCGTGGACGTCGTGGCGGGCCGGCTCGCAGGCCAACTACCCCGGCGGCGGCAGCGTGTCGTCGGTGAGCGACCTGCTGCGCTGGGCCCGGTTCCACCTCGGCACCGGTGATGGTGTGCTGCCCGCCGAGGCGCTGCGCCGCATGCAGGAGCCGACGGTCGAGCTGCGGGCCAGCACGCTCGGCGACGCCTTCGGCATCTGCTGGTTCCTGCGTGAGGTGGACGGAGTCCGTACCTTCGGGCACGGCGGATCGGGCAACGGGCAGTTCGCCGAGCTGATCATCGTGCCCGAACACGACTTCGCCGTCGTCTCCCTGGCCAACGGCGGCCCTGACGGCTACCCCTTCAACCAGGCCGTCGTCCGCTGGGCGCTGGAGAACCACCTCGGCGTGGTCGACCGGGACCCCGAGCCGATCCCGTACGACGGGGCTCGGGCGCGGCAGGTCGTCGGCCGGTACGAGATCGACGCCATGAACCTCGACATCGCCACGGACGGGCTTCAGCTCACCCTTGAGGTCGGGATCAAGCCGGAGATCCGCCAGGCATCGGATGCCGACATGCCCCCGGACTACGCGCCGGCCGCCTTCGGGTTCCTGCCCGGAGACGGTGACGAGTACATCATCACCGAGGGCGGGCTGAAGGGGCAGCGCGGCTACTTCAGCCGCGACGACAGCGGCACGGTCGTGGGCGTCGACCTCGCCGGCCGGCTGTTCGGCCGGGCCACGACCTCATCGTGATCGACCGGACGAGCAGGGGCCGTCCCTGGAGGTGCTGCGAGCGGCGCGCGGCGCGCCGCTCGCAGTGGAGACCGGGTCGTCAGGACGCCGTCTTGGCGACCATGCCGTGCGGGTCGAGCACGTACTTGCGCGCGGCCCCCTCGTCGAACTCGTGGTAGCCCCGCGGCGCGTCGTCCAGCGAGATGGCCGTCGCGTTGACGTTCTTCGCGATCTGCACCCGGTCGTTGAGGATCGCCATCATGAGCTGGCGGTTGTACCTCATGACCGGGCACTGGCCGGTGACGAAGGAGTGCGACTTCGCCCAGCCGAGGCCGATCCGGATGGACAGCGAACCGTGCTTGGCCGCCTCGTCCTGCGCACCGGGATCACCGGTGACGTACAGGCCGGGAATGCCGAGCGCGCCACCCGCCCGGGTGACGTCCATCAGCGTGTTGAGCACAGTGGCGGGACGCTCCATGTCCGACTCCCCGCCGTGGCCGCGGGCCTCGAAGCCGACGGCGTCGACGGCGCAGTCCACGACCGGCTCGCCCAGGATGTGCTCGATCTGGTCCTTCGGCTCGCCCAAGGCCACGTTGATCGTCTCGCAGCCGAAGGTGTGGGCCTGGTCCAGCCGCTCCTTGTTCAGGTCGGCGACGATGACCACGGCGGCTCCGAGCAGGAACGCCGAGGTCGCCGCGGCCAGGCCGACCGGGCCGGCACCGGCGATGTACACGGTCGATCCGGGCCCCACCCCAGCGCTCACGCAGCCGTGGAATCCGGTCGGGAAGATGTCCGCGAGCATGGCCAGGTCGAGGATCTTCTCCATGGCCCGTTCCTTGTCGGGGAACTTGAGCAGGTTCCAGTCGGCGTACGGCACCAGGACGTAGTCGGCCTGCCCGCCTACCCAGCCGCCCATGTCGACGTAGCCGTACGCCGAGCCGGGCCGGTCGGGGTTGACGTTCTCGCAGACGCCTGTCTTGCCCTCCTTGCAGTTGCGGCAGCGGCCGCAGGCGATGTTGAATGGTACGGACACGAGGTCGCCGACCTTGGTGAACTCCACGTCGGGACCGACTTCGATCACCTCACCGGTGATCTCGTGGCCGAGGATGAGGCCCGGCGGGGCCGTGGTGCGGCCGCGGACCATGTGCTGGTCGCTGCCGCAGATGTTCGTCGCCACCGCTTTGAGGATGGCGGCGTGCGGTAGTTTGCGCCCTACGTTGGCCGGGTTTACCCCTGGGCCGTCCTTGAGCTCGAATTCGGGATAGTCGGTCTCGCGTACCTGGACGTTGCCTGGCCCCTCGTATGAAACTCCCCTATTGCCGGGCATGACTCCCCCTTGCCCGATAGGTGGCGGATGTTCGTTCGCTCACTTGGTCACGAATCACCCCCCATGGCCGGGGCGCCAGCGGCGGCGGCCGATGTGCCCCACTCGGTCACGGATCCGGTCGTCGTGCGGGCGCCGGGCCGTCGGGATGTCACCCCCGGCGCCATGAGCGGCCTCGGGCAGATCCTCCCCCCGCGCACCGATGATCTCTCCGGCGGTGCCCTGCTCGGCCGTCACGGGCAACTCGCGCATCGGGCGGGCCACCAGGTCGTACACCACGACGGCCAGCACCGCGCCGATGATCGGGCCGGCGATGTAGACGCCGTACTGCCACCATGGCGCGCTACCGCCGAACACCGTGGTCGTCAGATACGGCCCGAACGTACGGGCCGGGTTGACGGAACCACCCGTCAGCGGGCCGAGCACGAAGATCTCGCACGCCACGGCCAATCCGATCATCCACCCGGCCCAGCCGCTCGGCGCCCGCCGATCGACCGCCAGCGCCATGATCGTGAGCAGCAGCAGGAACGTCCCCAGTGCCTCCAGCAGGATGCCCTGCCCATAGTTCACGCCCTGGCCGAGCGCGGTGAGGCCGACGCCGTTGTCCACCGCCCGCCGACCGAACCCGCCCACGATCAACAGCCCGCCGGCGAACGCGCCGACGAGCTGGGCAACGATGTAGAACGGCACCTCGGCCCATGGGAACCTGCGTCCCGCGGCCAGGGCGATGGTGACCGCCGGGTTGATGTGCGCGCCGGACGTACTGCCGAAGGCGTAGATGACCAGCGCGACCACCACGGCGAACGAGAACGAGATGATGCCCAGGGCGGCGTAGTCCAGCCGGCCGTTCTGCATGACCAGCGCGGCCACCACGGATCCGGCGCCGAAGAGAACCAGCAACATCGTTCCGATGGCTTCCGCGACAAGACGTCGCGGCAGGTCTCCAACCATCGCAACCCCCCGATGACGATGGTTTATCCCCAAACTCGAATATATACCCGCCCTCCGGGAGAAACCCAGGTCAGGGCGGTTGCGGGGGGGGTGGTTGTCCGAGTGATTGCCACGGTGTTTGCAGTGCTTTTGTCGGGCTTGTCGGGGGTTGCGGGGGTGGCTCTCGGGGTGATCAGAAACAGCGGCGATGAACCTCGTCCACTCGCTGCGTCAGCCCGCTCCGGTCGAGGTGTTCGAGCAGCGGCACCGCGACCCGCCGGCTGGTGTCGAGGGCCCGCCTGGCCTGACTGACCGTGAAGGGCTGCGACAGGTGACGCAGCAGCTCCGCCGCTCGTACGTCCGCGCCAGGCAGTAGCACGATCCCCTCGGCCACGCGCAACAGACGCCCAGCCCGTACGGCCGCCGCCACCTCCCGCGACCCCAGCCCCAGCTCAGCCAACCGCCCAGCCTCCGGCGCCTGGAAGGGGTGTGCCGCCAACTCCCCCCTCAGCCGCTCAACCGCCCGCGCCACCGGCTCGGGCAGCCCGGCAGGCCGGGTCACGATCCGCCCCTCGGCCAGCGTGAACGGCGCCCGCACCAGCGCGGCGACCAACTGCCGGTCGGGCAACCCGAGCACGTGGCGGGCCGCCTCGATCGGCATGCCGGGCTCCAAGGGGTGCTCGATGATGTACCGCCGCGCCGTGTCAGCCAGCCGCTCACCCAGCTCGGCCCAGCACTGGGGATCGGCGTACCAGTCCCCGCAGACCGATCCCTCGCCCAGGTCACTGGATGTGCCGATCATGGCGGTCAGGTCGGCCGCGCGCAGCAACCGATGGATGCGCAGGGCCGAGGCGGCGTCCGGGGCGGCCGACTCCAGCCGGGCGGCGTGCGCCCGCGCCGCGCCCCGGCGGCCGAGCGCGGGCGGGCGCACGTCGAGCACGCTCGCCCCCGCCAACACCCGCACCTCGGCCCGGTCACGGCCGGGGTCGCGCAGCAGCAGCACGTCTCCGAGGTGGAGCGGGAGCGGGCGGGCCAGGCGCAGCCGTACGACGCGCCCGCCAAGCGTCCGCACCTCGCACGTCACCGCCGCCGACCCGATGTGCGCGGTCAGTCGCCGAGGCAGCCGCCACTCCTCCTCCCTTCCCCGACCGCTTACCAGAACGCCGCCTCCTCCTAGACCGGGGCCTCCCTCCAGCCCGGCACCTGCGCCCGGAACATCGCCTCCGCCCGGAAAGCCGCTTCCTCCCGGAACGTCAGCCGCTTCGAGACCGGGACAGGAGCCGGTGTCCCGGAGGGTCCCGACGGGGGTGATCCGGACGTCGACCAGGTCCGTGTACGTCCACCTGCCGGGTGTGACCAGCGCCCGGCCCCGCTCGGGCAGGCCATGGCCGCGCTCCGGCAGGCCGTGACCGCGCAGGTTGACCGCCACCCTGGCGACGCCGGTCACCGAGGACAGCGGCTCCTTCAGGGACTCCAGCGCCCGCACCCGTACAGACTCGCCGTCCAGCGCCAGCTCGTCACCCACCGAAATGGCGCCCTCGGGCAGGGTCCCGGTCAGGACCGTCCCGCTGCCCGTCACGCTGAACGCCCGGTCGATCCACAGCCGAACCGGCGCCTCCGGATCGGGCGCCGGCAACGCGGCGACCAGTCGATCCAGCGCCTCCCGCAGCTCATCGAGCCCCTGCCCGGTCCGCCCACTCACCACCACCGCCTCAACCGCACCACACCCCAACCGGGCCACATCCGGACGCGCCCCACCCAACCCGGCCGAGGTCAGGCGAGTGCGTGCCTGTTCGAGGGCCGGGGCGGGGTCGGCGAGGTCGGCTCGGGTCACCGCGAGCAGGCAGTGCCGTACGCCGAGCGCTTCCAGCGCCACCACGTGCTCCTCGGACTGCGGCATCCAGCCCTCGTCCGCCGCCACCATGAACAGCACCGCCGGCACCGGACCGACCCCCGCCAGCATTGTGCTGAGAAACCGCTCATGCCCCGGTACGTCCACAAAGGCGAGGCACCGCCCAGAAGGCAGCGTGGTCCACGCGTACCCCAGCTCGATCGTCAGCCCCCGCCGCCGCTCCTCTTCCAGCCGATCGGGCTCCATCCCGGTGAGAGCCCGCACCAGCGTGGACTTACCGTGATCGACGTGACCCGCCGTGGCCACGACGTACATCAGCCGCTCGCCCCGAGGATCGCGCGGGCCACGTCGCCATCGCGGTCGGCGGGAACGGTGCGCAGGTCCAGCAGCAGCCGCCCACCCTCGATCCGGCCGACCACCGGCGGATCACCGGCGCGCAGCGGTGCGGCGAGCCGTTCGGGCAGGCTGACGGCGGCGCTCGGCAGCGTCACCCCGGGCGCACCGCCGCCCCCGACGGCGGCCTGGCTCGGCACCGCCCGCGCGTCGGCCCCCGCCTCGGCGAGCCGCCCGGCGAGGGCCGCGGCACGGTCGCCGAGCGCCGCCGGGTCGGCGTGCAGCGCCAGCCGGACGGGCACGACAGGACCGCGGAGCGTGGCCTCCAGCGCGGCCAGCGTCAGTTTGTCGACCCGCAGAGCGCGGGCGAGCGGGTGCCGCCTGCAGCGCTCGACCAGGTCACGGCGGCCGAGGAGGAGACCCGCCTGGGGTCCGCCGAGCAGCTTGTCACCGCTGGCCGTCACCAGGTCCGCCCCGGCCGCCAGTACGGTCGCCGCGTCCGGCTCCTCGGGCAACAGTGGCTCGCGCGCCAGCAGCCCCGAGCCGATGTCGGCGACGACGGGCACGCCGAGCCCGGTCAGCTCGCGTACCTCGACGGAGCCGGTGAAGCCCTCGATCCGGAAGTTCGACGGGTGCACCTTGAGCACGCATCCGGTCTCCGGCCCCACGGCGGCCGCGTAGTCGCGGTAGGAGGTGCGGTTGGTCGTACCGACCTCGCGCAGCCGTGCCCCGGTGGAGACGAGCAGGTCGGGGATGCGGAACCCGTCGCCGATCTCCACGAGCTCGCCCCGGCTGATCACGATCTCCCGGCCGGCGGCGAGTACGGTCGCCACCAGGACGAGCGCGGCGGCGTTGTTGTTGACGACGTGCACGTCCTCGGCGGCCGGCACGGCACGGGCGAGCGCGTCCAGCGCCCCCCGCCCGCGCCGGGCCCGGGCGCCGGTCTTCAGGTCGAACTCCACGTCGGCGGAACCGGCCGCGGCGGCCATCGCCTCGATCGCGGCGGACGACAGGGGTGCCCGGCCCAGGTTGGTGTGGACCAGCACGCCGGTCGCGTTGATCACCGCACGCAGACTCGCGGCCCGCGGCGGAAGCGCCGCCACCGCCGCGTCAGCGACCTCCTCGGGACCGATCTCACCGCTCCGCGCCCGCTGCTGCGCGCGCGCCACCGCGTCCTTGACGACCGACCGGCCCAGCCGCCCACCCGCCGCGACCAGCCGCGGATCGGCGAGTACGGCATCAGTACGGGGTACGTGCCTGCGTGGATCCACCCTTCGAAAATAGAACGGAGGCGGACGGGAATCGAACCCGCCAGGCCGAGGACCTCGGCCTCGTCGGTTTTGAAGACCGCGGGGGCCACCAGGCGCCCAGACGCCTCCAACGCAGAACCTACCCGTCACAGCGGGTATGACCTCAAACGCCACACCCGTCGCGAGCCACCCGAGGGCGCCATGACACGCACCACCGAGACGGTACGGCTGACGCAGTACGCGCACGGAGGCGGCTGCGCCTGCAAGATCCCGCCAGGCGAGCTGGAGGCCGTGGTGGCGGACCTCCACACACATGGCCCCGGAGCCACGGGGGAGCTGATCATCGGGCTGGACGACGGGGACGACGCCGCCGTGGTCCGTATCGACGGCGGCCGGGCGATCGTGGCCACCGCCGACTTCTTCACCCCTGTGGTGGACGACCCCTACGACTGGGGCCGCATCGCGGCGGCCAACGCCCTGTCAGACGTCTACGCCGTGGGCGGGGAGCCGCTGGTGGCGGTCAACCTGCTCGGCTGGCCGAGGGAGAAGCTGCCCATGGAGCTGGCCAAGGAGGTCCTACGCGGCGGCCTCGACGTGGCCAAGGCGGCGGCCTGCCACGTCGCGGGCGGCCACAGCGTCGACGACCCGGAGCCGAAGTACGGCATGGCCGTCACCGGCCTGGCAGACCCCGCCCGGCTGCTGCGCATCGACGGCGGCCGGCCCGGACTGCCGATCTCTCTCACCAAGCCGCTCGGCATCGGCGTGCTCAACACCCGGCACAAGGCCACCGGCGAGGTGTTCCCGCAGGCGGTCGCGGCGATGACCGCCCTGAACCGCGACGCCTCCCGGACCGCGCTGGCCGCCGGAGCGGAGTGCGCCACAGACGTGACCGGGTTCGGCTTGCTCGGCCACCTCTACAAACTGGCCCGAGCGAGCGGCGTCACGGCCGTCGTGGACGTGGCGGCCGTACCGTACCTGGAAGGGGCCAGGGAGGCAGTCCGCAACGACTACGTCAGCGGCGGCACCCGCCGCAACCTCGACTGGGTGAGCCCTTGGCTCGATCCCGGCGCCTACAGCGAGGACGACCTGCTACTGCTCGCCGACGCCCAGACCTCCGGCGGCCTGCTGGTGGCCGGCGAGATCCCCGGCGCGCCGATCATCGGCGAACTGGTCCCCCTGGCCGGCCCTCATCTGCGACTCCGCTGACAGTACTTGCCCGAAGCCGATCAGCAGCTCGTAACCAACCGAAGGAGGAGCGCATGGAAGACGCGAGCTGGGTCAGCGTTTCCGCGCCCTACGTGCGGCCGCGGCGCCCCGGAGAGCCTGATGCATGGGCGGAGGAAGCCTCCCGGCACGGCAAGGTTGGGACGCATCACCTTCAGGCAGTGGAAGAGGTCCATCCGCCGGAGGAAGTCGTGCGGGCCTTCGGACTGGCGGCGGATCAAACCGCCTTCGTCCGCCGCCGTCTCGTGCTCGCGGACGGCCGGCCAACAGAGCTCGCCGATTCCTACTACCCGGCGACGATCGCCCGTGGCACCCAGCTTGCCGAGATGC
Source organism: Nonomuraea sp. CA-143628 (assembly GCF_050942315.1). NCBI lineage: Bacteria > Bacillati > Actinomycetota > Actinomycetes > Streptosporangiales > Streptosporangiaceae > Nonomuraea > Nonomuraea sp. CA-143628. Next base: position 1,286,099 of record NZ_CP192072.1, on the reverse strand, counting down.
GGAAGATCTCTGGCGGGGCTCCCACTCTGCTCGCCCGCCTCGGCTACCACCCGCACAGCGCGGAAGAAGCCGTCCGAGCTCGCCCCACGACCGAGACGGAGCAAGACGCTCTCCAACTTCGACCAGAGGACTGGGTTCTGGTCCTGACCCGCATCGTCCGAACCGGCGACGGAACGCCGATTGAGGTCAGCGTGATGACGATGGTGGCCTACGGTCGCGAGTTGCGCTATCAGGTGATCATCAAGTGAGGGGACCTGCAATCGTGGGTAGGCGGCTGGATTCTCGTCCGCGCCATCAGCAGATCGCAGCAGAACTGCGGGCGGAGATCATGTCCGGCGACTTGAAGGCAGGCGAGCAACTCCCTTCCACACCGCATCTGGTGGCGCGTTTCGCTGCGGCGAACGCAACAATCCAGCGTGCTCTTCAGGCACTGAAGGACGAAGGATTCGTACGCGGCCACGCGGGAAAGGGCGTGTTCGTCCGCGACAGGCAGCCTCTCGTCGTCAACGCGAGCACGTATATGTCTCCAGATCCCCGTGGATATAGCTATGAGCTGCTGAAGGTCGGACAGGTAGCGCCGCCCAGCGATGTGGCTGCGGCATTTGCTACCAGCAGCGAAGATCTGGTCGTCATGCGCCATCGGCTCCTTCTGCACGACGGCGCCCCCGTGGAACTGTCATGGTCTTACTACCCGGTAAGCATCGCAGCGGGAAGCCCGCTGGCCAGCCGGGGAAGAATCCGCGGTGGCGCGCCACAGGCGCTGGCCGACCTCGGGTTTCCGCAGCGCCACTTCATAGATCGCCTCTCCGTTCGACAGCCCACTGAAGCGGAGGTGCAGGGACTGGATCTCCCACCTGATGTGCCGGTGTTTCGGCAGTTCCGGGTTGTTTACAGCGACGGTGAGCGGCCGATCGAAGTGTCGGTGCTGATCAAGGGCGGCCACCTCTACGAGTTGGCGTACCACCAGACCGCAGACTGACGGACCCGTTCCGTGGAGGACGTGGTACGCGAAGCGGATGCTCACCACGGGATCCGGCGCGTCCACCGGTATGCCCTGGAATGGCCAGGCTTCACAATGGTCGGGTGCACAGGCTGATCACCCCGCTCGCGGTCGTGCTCGCCGCCTTGGGAACAGTGGCCATCATCGGTGCGGACTTCGTGGTGACGAAGGTCCCGCTGCTGCTCATGGGCTATGCGGCAGGAGGCGCCGCAGTAACGGGTGGCCTGTGGGCGAGGCTACGGTGGCCGGACAGTCCGGTGGGATCGTTGCTGGCCTGGAGCGGGGTGATGTGGCTGGCCACCGGGGTCAGCTACACGGGCGTGCCCGTGGCTGTCGTGCTGGGCGCGGTGGCGGCGGCCCTCCAGCACGGGCTGCTCGGACACGTGATGGTCGTGCTCCCGCACGGCCGCGCGGACACACCGGTCCGTCGAGGGGTCGTGGCGCTCGGCTACGCGGTGCCACTCCTGTCCGCCGCGATGTCGATGGCGTACAGAGAGCCGCCCGGCGGGGGGTGTCTCTGTCTGGCTCAGGCGTTCGGCCGGGAAGCAGGACGGACGGCGCTGGCCCTTTTCGGTGTGGTGATCGTCGGTGCGTACGTGGTCGGGCTGTCGGCGGCGATGTTCCTGCGCTGGGCCCGGCTGCCGCGGCAGGAACGCGACGCGGCCGTCATGTTCTCCGGGCTGTTGGTCATGCTGCTGCTGATGGCGCTTGAGGCGGAAAATCTGGCGCGGGCCGGCGGGTTCGCGGTCTACTTCACCGGCGAGTTGGTGGACAGCCTGGTCGTGCTGGGTTTCATTGTCTGGCCGCTGGCCTACCGTGTCGTGCTCGGACGCAGGGAAGCGGCGCGCCGAATGGCCGAACTCGTCGACGCCGGCGATGAGGCCAGGCGCCAAATTGAGCGAGACCTTCATGACGGCGCCCAGCAGCGGCTGGTCAACGTGCGGCTGTTGCTGGGACTGGCACGCGACGAACCGGCTCGCCTCGATCAGGCTGTCGCCGAGCTGGGCCGGGCCTTGGAGGAGCTACGGGAGCTGGCGCGCGGCGCGTTCCCCGCCGTGCTGGCCGAGGCTGGGCTGGGTCCCGCGCTCGGCTCGCTGGCTGAGCGGGCCGCCCTGCCGGTCCGGGTGCGAACCGAGCTGCCCGTACGGCTGCCGCCGCAGGTCGAGCGCACCGCATACTTCGTGGCCGCGGAGGCGCTGGCCAACGCGAGCAGGCACGCCCGGGCGGCATCCGTGGGGATCACCGCTGTGCTGGAGAAGGGCCTGGTGACCGTGGAGGTGACCGATGCCGGATGCGGGGGTGCCGTGCCGGGAGGAGGTTTGCGCGGCCTGGCCGACAGGGTGGAGGCGTGCGGGGGGACTCTCTCACTGCACAGCCCGCCTGGGGTGGGAACCACCGTACGAGCCGTGTTACCTGCGCAGATATCGGAGGACGGCCAGGACCCGTCGGTTATCGGCGGCCGTGTCCGTTAGGCCGAGCTTGCCGAAAGTGCTACGGACGTAGCCTTCGACCGTCTTCTGCGTGAGTCCGAGCAGGTCAGCGATGCCCTGGTTCGATCTGCCCTCCGCGACGAGGGTGAGCACTTCCCGCTCGCGTGGGCTGAGCCGGTCGAGCGGGCCGGGCTCACGGGGCCGGGACACCAGCTGCGAGACCACGACGGGGTCGAGTACGGTCTGTCCGGCCGCCACGCGGTGCAGCGCGTCGGCCAGTTCGGCCGGTGCTCCGACCCGATCTTTCAGCAGGTAGCCCGTCCGGTGCGGGTTACCACCGAAGAGCTCTCCGGCGTGGTGGGTCTCCACGTGGTTGGACAGGAGCAGCACCGCGACGGACGGATGCTCCCGGCGCAGCCGGATGGCCAGCTCCAGGCCCTCGACCGTATAGGTGGGCGGCATGCGGATGTCCAAGATCGCTACCTCGGGCGGATCGGCTAGAACCAGTCGCGCCAGTGTCTGCCCATCGCCGGCCAGGCCGGTGACGGTGAACCCCGCGCGTTCCAGAAGGACGGCCAGGCCCTCGCGGAACAACGCGGAGTCGTCGGCGATCATCACCCGCATGGTCACACGGTAGCCAGAGCCGTCTTCCTGCGCGGCGCCCGGATGTGGCCCGCCCGCGCGGCCAGGACGAGGAGGACGACTCCCACGACTATGGCGACCAGGATGAGGAGGAGCCCGGCCTCCGGAACGCCGGGGGTGCCCGTCCACAGCTCCGGGCCGCTGACATGCCCGCGCAGCAAAGGGGTTTCGCTGATGGCGCCGGCACCGGTCGATCCCGCCCCGAGTACCGAGCTCTGGAACAGGTCCCAGCCGGTGTGGATGCCGATGGGCAACCACAGCGAGCGGGTCAGCAGAAAGCCGCCACCCATCACGAGCCCGCCCACCACGGCGATGCCGACCAGCGCCAGGGGCGTGGAGTTGGCGTTGGGCGCGTGGATGAGCCCGAAGATCACGGCGCTGAACACAAGCGCCCACCAGGAGCCGATGGCCTTCTCCGGCAGCCGCAGCAGCACGCCGCGGAAGGCCCACTCCTCCCAGAAGCCGACGCACAGGGCGAGCAACGTCATGGTGACGAGCGACCCGACGTCCACCTTGACCGCCGAGACGGTGTACCAGCCCGCCAAGGCCATGATCCCGAACACCAGCACCTGAACGCCCCCGCCGACCGCGAGACCGCTCAACAGGTGGCGGACCGCGCTCTTGGCCGGAAGGCCGAGGCCCGCGAGCGACTCGCCCTCCATGCGCCGGGCCAGCGGAATGGTGACGAGCGCTGCCACCACTCCCGTCAGGCCCAGCAGCAGCCCCAAGAACGGGGTGAAGTTCTCAGGGCCGATCTGTAAGACCGAGGCCAGGACGGCTTGCAGGACGAAGAAGACGGCCAGCACCACGAAGAGCAGGCCGAATGCCTGAGTCAGCGGATGGCCGAGGAATTTGCGCATGGGGGAACTCCGGTTGGTAGGGGCGCCCCGATACTCCGGCACGCTCCGCCAACCGTTCAAGATCCGTATTTTCCTTGAGGGATAACCCTGGGGACGGGTTCCCCGCGCGGGCGACGTCACGGCCGTAGTGGACGTGGCGGCCGCCCTACACACCGTTCTAGAGAGAATCTCCCAGCGGCGTTGGGCCCGCGTGCAGTACTTCCCGCTGCCACCGGTCCCGCGGCTGCGTGTGCAGCTGCCAGTAGCGCTCGGCGATGTCGTCCGGGTCGAAGTCGGTGCCGGGGGCGACCGGGCCGGCCACGGTGACGCTCGCCACGTGTACTCCGGAAGGTCCGTACTCCTCATCGAGCAGCGTGACCAGGGCTCGGACTCCTGCCTTGCCCAGGGAGAGGCTCACATACTGCGGCTTGGGCTCGGGCATGCCGCCCGTGATGAGGAACGTTCCGCTGCCGCGTGCCGCCATGGCGGGCGCGACGTGTGCCGCGGCGTTGAGCGCGCCGACCACGTTCACCGCCCATGCCTCCATGTGGCCGCGTACGGACAACTCGCCCGGCGCGTCCGCCTGGATGATCGCCGCGTTGTACACGACGGCGTCCGGCACGCCATGCTCGCTGACAGCCTGGTCGAGTGCGGCGTTCAATCCGGCCTGGTCGGTGCTGTCGGCTGCCGACGTGACAATCGGGACACCACTGGGAGCGACTACCTCGGCCGCAGCGCGTAGCGTCTGCTCGCTGCGGGCGATCAGCGTGATCGGCAGGCCCTCCCTGGCGAACCGGCGAGCCACCGCCTGTCCGATCCCCGGACCCGCACCGATGATCACTGCGCCTGACATCGACTTCTCCTCGCTCTTCTTGATCGGCAATACTTGGGACGCTAAGGCTTCTCATCTATGTGAAGGTCAAGATGCGGATCGGTGATCTGGCTCACGAGACCGGCGTGAACAAGCGGCTGTTGCGCTACTACGAGGAGCAGGGTCTCCTCAAGCCGGTCCGGCTGGGCAACGGCTACCGCGAGTACACCGAGGCGGACATCCCGACGGTCCGCCACATTCGCGCTCTGCTCGCCGCCGGGCTTTCCACCACGGTGATCGCCCGGGTCCTGCACTGCGTGCACGATGAGGGCGAGCTGATGGTGTCTTCCGGCTGCCCGACCTTCATCGAGGACTTGCGGCGCGAGCGCGCCCATATCGCCGAGATGATCGCTCAGCTCCAGAGTTCGCAGGAGGTATTGGACACGATTCTCGACGCGGCGCTCCAAGAGGCTTCAAGAGGCTGACGTCTGGCGCTGCCGCTGGGGGACGATCGTGTACTTCGGGTCGGCGGCCGAGGCCCTGCCCGCCTCCAGGACGCCGAACCGGGTGCACAAGGCGCCCGCCGTAAGGGCGAGACCGGACAGGGCGGTGAGGGTACGGCTGCGTCCGGCGACCGACGCGAGCAGCCCGCCACCGACCGTCAGTACACGGGCCGAGAGCATCAGGCGCCCCGCCTTCCCCAGCCGGTACGGCTCGCCCACCAGGCCGAGCCGCCGTTCCATCACCGCGCCGGCGACGCTCTCCACGGCGGCCCCCACCATCGCGACGACGCGGGCCGGCCCCGCCTGTGCCCGTGGGGTCGCCAGCATGCCCACCGCCCCGGCGCTGGCCAGCGCGCTCCCGGCGAACAGGAACGGCAGCTCGCGGTAGGCCTCGTGCCAGGCCGGTACGGCGGTGTCGGCGACCACGACGGCGGTGTAGGTGGCGGTCAGCGGGCCGGTCAGAACCGTGGCGAGGGCCGCCGCGTCTCCCACGGCGGGCAGGATCCTGGTCAGCTCGGTCGAGGCGGCGACCGCCGACAGCCCGCCCTGTGCGGCCAGGAGCCAGGAGCCCATGCTCATCGGCGATGTGGGCTTGAACACGCGGAACATATTGAGGAAGCGTTCGGGCCTGCCCAGTTCGGCGATGAGGAAACCGGTGCCGGCGGCGGCGCCGATCGCCGCCGCGAGCCGGGCGGTGCGCTCCAGCCGGTCGTTCCCGGTGAACCCGGCCATGACCGCCATCGCCGACGATGCCCCCGACAGGCCCCCCGCGTAGAGATATACCGGCATATGTGGTTCGTGCCAGACGGGGGCCTTGATCACTGACCGTCCGTAGTAGGACCGGAAATCCGCTTCCGGCACCATCGACCGCTCCCGCGTCACGGCCCCACCTCCTTCGGCATCGTCGACCGCGCCCCCTTCGGCATGGTCGGCCGCTCCCCCTTCGGCATGGTCGGCCGCTCCCCCGTCACCGCCGCGCCCCCTTTCGCGGACCAGTGAAGGCGTCTGACCCGACAAATGCCGCCACCACCGCCCCGGCCACGGACAGCGCCGCCGCCCCCGCCCAGCGCCACATGGACGGCAGGTCGCGAGTGGTCACCACGGGATCCGGCGGCAGCCCGTACACCTCGGGCTCGTCCAGCAGCAGGAAGAACGCCCCCGCGCCGCCCACCCCGTCGTCCGGGCTCTCGCCGTACAGGCGGGCCTCGGCCTGCCCGTCGGCGTGCAGCCGTTCCACCCGCTCCTCGGCCCGCTCCCGGAGCTCATCCAGCGGGCCGAACTGGATCGAGTCGGTCGGGCACGCCTTGGCGCACGCCGGTTCGAGGCCGCCGCGCTGCCGGTCGTAGCACATCGTGCACTTCCATGCCCGTCCGTCGTCCTCGCGCCGCTCGATCACGCCGTACGGGCAGGCGGATACGCAGTAGCCGCAGCCGTTGCAGATGTCCTCCTGGATCACCACCGTGCCGAACTCGGTACGGAACAGCGCGCCGGTCGGGCAGACGTCCAGGCAGGCGGCGTGTGTGCAGTGTTTGCACACGTCCGATGACATCAGCCACCGCTCCACACCGTCGTCAGCGGAGTCGTCCAAAGGCAGAGGCACCGGGCGGGACTGTTCGATGAAGGCCACGTGCCGCCACGTGTTCGCGCCGAGCGCCCCGGTGTTGTCGTAGGAGTTCGCCTCGAACACGAAGCCGTCGTCGGGCAGCTGGTTCCACTCCTTGCACGCCACCTGGCACGCCTTGCAGCCGATGCAGACGCTCGTGTCGGTGAAGAAGCCCATCCGCTCAGCCATCGCGGTACACCTCCAGCAGGTCGAGCATCGCCTGCCCCCTCGGCCGTCTACCAGGCCGTACGTCGCAGGTCGCGGCCTTGCCTTCCTGAATGTAGACATTCGGGTCGAGCGCCAGCGGAAGCAGGTCGTTGGCGACGTCGCCGGTCACCAGGCCGCCGCCGCCCCACCCCCAGTGGTACGGCAGGCCGATCTGGTGGATCACCCTGCCCTGGATCCGCAGTGGCCGGACCCGGCCGGTGACCAGCACCCGAGCCTCGATCACGGTGCGACTGGTCACGATCGTGGCCCAGCCGCCGTTGACCAGCCCCACCTCGGCGGCCAGCTGCGGCGACACCTCGCAGAACAGCTCCGGCTGCAGCTCGGCGAGGTAGGCCAGCGGCCGGCTCATGCCGCCCGCCGTGTGGTGCTCGGTGAGCCGGTACGTGGTCAGCACGTGCGGGTAGCGCGGCGACTCCGGCGGGTTGTAGGGGCTCTCCGGTCGCGGGTAGATCTTGCGGGCGGGGTTGGCCTGCTGGGCGTACAACGGGTTGCCGACCGGCGACTCATGCGGCTCGTAGTGCGCGGGCAGCGGACCGTCGGCCAGGCCGGCGGGCACGTACAGCCAGCCCTTTCCGTCGGACTGCATGATGAACGGGTCGATCCCGGCGAGCGCGTCCTCGGCCCGGGCGCTTTCGGGCGGCACATAGTCCGGCGGCTTGTGCAGCTCGAAGTCGGGCACGTCCTGCCCGGTCCACTTCCCTTGCTCCGCGTCCCACCAGACGTACGCCTTGCGCTCGCTCCACGGGCGGCCCTCGGGGTCGGCGGAGGCCCGGTTGTAGAGGATGCGTCTGTTGGCCGGCCAGGCCCAGCCCCATTCGGGCGCCACGGGCGACTGCTCCTGCCCCGGCCTGCGCCGGGCGGCCTGGTTGACCTCGTCGGCGTACACGCCGCAGTAGATCCAGCAGCCGCAACTGGTGGATCCGTCCGGCTTGAGCTGGGTGTAGGACGACAGCGCCCGCCCGTCCGGGCCGACCCCGTTGATCTCGCGGAGCACGGCCGACGCCGAGGGCTCCCGGTGCTCTCCCAGCTCGGGGTAGTCCCAGGTCAGCTCGCGCAGCGGCCGGTCGATCTCGTCGTCGGTCAGCCGCTTCCTGACCAGTTTGCCCAGGTGGTAGTAGAACCACAGGTCGCTGCGGCAGTCGCCCGGCGGGTCGAGGGCCTTCTCCCGCCACTGCAGCAGTCGCTGGGTGTTGGTGAACGTGCCTTCCTTCTCCACGTGGCTCGCGGCGGGCAGGAAGAACACCTCGGTGGCGATGTCCTCGGTACGCATCTCCCCGGTCTCCAGCTCCGGGCCGTCCTTCCAGAACGTGGCCGTCTCCACCAGCGTCAGGTCGCGTACCACCAGCCAGTCGAGGTTGGCCAGGGCGAGGCGCTGCGCCCGGCCGCCGGAGGAGCCGACCGCCGGATTCTCGCCCATCACGAAGTAGCCCTTCACCGTGCCGTCGATCTGGCCCATGACGGTGGTGTAGTGGCTGTGGTCGCCGGTCAGGCGGGGCAGGTGGTCGAAGCAGAAGTCGTTCCGCTCGGTGGCCGCGTTCCCCCACCACGCCTTGAGCAGGCTGACCAGGTAGGCGCGCCGGTGGCCCCAGAAGCCGACGTCGCCGCCCTCCCGGGCGAGGTAGTCGTCCAGGCCCTCGTGCCGGTGGGCGTGGGGCATGGTCAGATAGCCGGGCAGCAGGCTGAACAGCGTCGGGATGTCGGTGGAGCCCTGGATGCTCGCGTGCCCGCGCAGCGCCAGGATGCCGCCGCCGGGCCGGCCCATGTTGCCGAGCAGCAGTTGGAGGATGGAGGCGGTGCGGATGTACTGCGCGCCGACGGTGTGCTGGGTCCAGCCGACGGAGTACACCCAGGCGGTGGTGCGTTCCCGGCCGGAGTTGGCGGTGATCGCGTCGGCGAGCTCGGCGAAGTGCGCCCGCGAGATGCCGCACAGCTGCTCGACCAGCTCCGGGGTGTAGCGGGCGAAGTGCCGCCGAAGGATCTGGTAGACGCAGCGCGGGTGGGTCAGCGTCGGATCCGTCGCCGGGGTGGGATGCGCCTCGGCGCCCCCGGAGCCATAGGTGTCCGCCCCCGCGGCCTCGGCGTGCTGCCTACCACCCTCCAAGTCCGCGCCCGGCGCCTGCGCGCCCGGCGTCTCCTCGCCCGGCCCTTCGCCCGGCCCCTCGTACGCCCAGCTCCGCGGATCGTACGTACCCGTCTCCGCGTCGAACCCGGAGAACAGCCCGTCAAGGTCCTCGGTGTCCCGGAAGTCCTCGGACACGATCACGGCGGCGTTGGTGTAGGCCAGCACGTACTCACGGAAGTCCAGCTCGTTGGCCAGCACATGGTTGATCAGCGCCCCGAGCAGCACGATGTCGCTGCCCGCGCGGATCGGCAGGTGCCGGTCGGCCAGCGCGCTGGTCCGGGTGAAGCGCGGATCCACGTGGAACACCCTCGCGCCCCGCGCCTTGGCCTCGACCACCCACTGGAAGCCCACCGGGTGGCATTCGGCCATGTTGGAGCCCTGAATGACGATGCAGTCCGCACCCGCCAGGTCCTGCTGGAAGGTGGTCGCGCCGCCGCGTCCGAAGCTGGTCCCCAGACCGGGGACGGTGGAGGAGTGTCAAATACGGGCCTGGTTCTCCACCTGGATGGCGCCGAGGGCGGTGTACAGCTTCTTCATCAGGTAGTTCTCTTCGTCGTCGAGCGTCGCCCCGCCCAGTCCGGCGATGCCCATGGTGCGGCGCACGACCTTGCCCTCATAGGTCTGCTGCCAGGTCTCCCGCCGGGTCCGTATCACCCGGTCGGCGATCATCTCCATCGCGGTGCCGAGGTCGAGCCGCTCCCATTCGGTGCCGTGCGGTCTCCGGTACAGCACCTGGGTCTGTCGGCCGGGATGGGTGACGAGCTGCTTGCTCGCCGAACCCTTGGGGCACAGCCGCCCGCGCGAGATGGGCGAGTCCGGGTCACCCTCGATCTGCGTGACCCGGCCGTCCTTGACGTAGACGAGCTGGCCGCAGCCGACCGCGCAGTAGGGGCAGATCGACCGCGCGACCGTGTCGGCCTCCTCGGTGCGCGGGGCAAGCGCGTCCGTACGGGCGGAGCGCACGGCGTCGCTCCGACCGTCCGCTCCCTTGAGCTGCCGGATCACCGGCCACCGGGAGAACCACCCCTTACCGGACACAATGCAGGCCCTGCCCCAATCGGCCCGCGCTAACCACTCCGGCGGTCGAAGGTCAGGTACAGCTCGGAGGGGCTGCCGAAGGGCTCGCCGGCCTGGCGTGGGATGTCGGCGCCCGCTTCGAGGCGGAAGTTCGTCGCCTGCTTGAGCAACTCCTCGAAGGCGATCACGAGCTGGATCCGGGCGAAGTTCTGGCCGATGCAGCGGTGCACCCCGGCGCCGAACGCCAGGTGCGGGTTGATCCGCCGGTCGAAGACCAGCTCGTCGGGCCGGTCGAAGCGCTCGGCGTCGCGGTTGGCCGAGTAGAACTGCAGGACGACCCGGTCTCCCGCCTTCAACGGGGTGCCGGCGAGCTCGGTGTCCTGAGTCACCGTACGGGCCATGAACGCCACGGTCGTCTCGAAGCGCAGGAACTCGTCCATCGGACCTCGCCACCAGTCCGGGCTGCGCAGGATCGGCTCGATGTCCGTGCGGGTGGCCAGATGGTAGGCGATGTTGACGATCACGCCGCGCGTGGTGTCCAGGCCGCCGAGCAGCAGCGTGGTGACGATCGCCACCTGCTCCTCTCTCGTCAGGGGCCGCCCGTCGACGCTCGCCCTGGCCAGGGCGCTGAGGACGTTCTCCTGCTCGGCCGGCCGCTCGCCGGCCTCGGCTATGGCCTCCATCGCGAGCAGGGCGACCGCCTCGAACGTCTCGGGCGTGCTCTCGATGGCGCACCGCTTGACCGCCGCCACCCCCCGGCGCATCAGCTCCATGTTGTCGGTGGCGAAGACGACCCGGGCCAGCGACCCGGCGCTGAAGGGCACGGAGTAGTCACGGACCATCTCCACGCGGCCCTTGTCGATGAACCCCGCTATGGCGTCCCGGGCGATCTCCCGCATCTGCTCCGCGTACCGGAGCAGGAACGAGCGGGAGAAGTACGCCTCGAGGAACTTGCGGTATTGACGGTGGTCCGGCGGGTCGACGTCCAGCGGGATGAGCCGGACCGGCACGCCACGCACGCCCGGCTGCGCCGAACTGAAGATCGCCGGTCGCATGCACACCGTGCGGACGTCCTCGTAGCGGGTGACCATGTAGTAGCCGCCGTCGGTGCGCGTGTGCACGACCGGGCATTCCCTGCGTGCGATGGCCAGCGCGTCGAGCAGGTGTTCGCGCTGGTCGTCGGCGAACAAGTCGACGTTCGCCAGGATGTCCGCGGCCGGTGTGTCCATCTGTCCTCCATTCCGAGAAGACCTCACAATCGCCATTTGACCCCGCCGCCACCGTTTGCCCAAAAGACCGACCAAAGGGATACAAGGGACAAGAACGCACGTCACAGTTCGATAACCTGAAGTATCAGGCAGCGCCAAGGATGCATCCTCATCCTTGGAGGGACTATGCCCGATATCGCGATGCTCTCGGATGCCCCGGCCAATTGGCGTGGAGATCTACTCCAGTTTCGCCGCTACGTCGATCCCCTCGTTTCGATCATCACCAATCCCGACACCGAGACGCCTTTCACGATCGGCATTTACGGCGCGTGGGGAAGTGGGAAATCGACCCTGCTCCAAATGGTCGACAGGCGCTTACTCGATCGGCATGGCGAGGAGATCGTCCGGGTGCGTTTCAACCCCTGGGTGCACCGCCGCGAGCCGGAGATGCTGCTTCCCCTGCTGAACGCGCTCCACGCCGAGCTCGACCAGGACCCCGAGCACCGATTCGCCGGCACGGTCCGCCGGCTGGGCACGATCATGGCGAAGCTGGCCGCCGACGAGATGCTGAAAAGGCTCACCCTGAGCTCCATGAGCGTGGAGAAGATCGACAAGCTGGCCCAGCAGTACGCCGCGATGCGCGGCCAGGTCGACAGCCAGACCGGCCGCCTGCGCGGGCTGCTGCAGCAGGAGGTGGACCGCCTGGCCGAGCAGGGCAAGAAGATCGTCTTCTTCGTCGACGACCTCGACCGGTGCGAGCCCGACCAGATCATCGACCTGCTGGAGTCGATCAAGCTCTTCCTCGACCTGAAGCACGTCTTCGTGGTGATCGCCCTGGCCAAGGACGTGGTCGATCGTGGGGTCCTGGTGAAATACCAGCCGTTCGGCTTCCCCGACCAGGCGGCCATCGGCGACGACTACCTGGACAAGATGATCCAGCTCCCGCTGCACCTCTACCCGCTGGGCCCCGCGGAGGTGGGCCGGTTCATCCGCGAATCCCGTCCTGGAGAGCTGGCCAGGAAGCACGTCGGCACGCTGGAGCGGATTCTCACGCCCAATCCCCGGAAGATCAAACGCGTGCTCAACCTGCTGCGGGTGACGGAGGCCATCATCGAGGGCACCCCCGGCCTGGCCGCTCTGCGTACCGACCTGGTGGTCCGCCTGGTGGTGCTGCGGGTGCAGAGCCCGGAGCTGTTCGCGAGCGTGCTCCGGCAGCCGGGGTTGCTGGTGGCGCTGGAGCTCGTCCACCAGGACAAGCTGGCGGCCGACGTGCTCCAGGGCTTCCAGACGCGGTTCAAGGCGCGGGCGGAGACGCTGCAGAAGCTGACTCTGACCTTTCGCGGCAGGCACGACTTCCTGGCGCCCATCTTCGCCGACTCCGCTTTCGAGGCCGCGGCGGACGACCTGCCGGTCTACCTGACGATGATCGGCGGCTGAGACATGTCCGACGACCTGCGCTACGACCTGTACGGACTGCCCGCCGGAAACCCCTACGCCGCCCGCCCGCTGGACCCCCTCGCGCTGCCCGCCGACCGCGAACTCGTCCTCGAACTGGCCGGCTTCATCCGGCTCGCGGTCATCGAGACGGCCGTGAAAGAGGCGATCAGCAAGGGGGGACCGGCCTTCTTCCTGATCACGGGGGTGGGCAACAGCGGGCGGACGTCGCTGGCCAATCATGCGATGTACCTGTACCAGCAGGCCGCCGCATCGCTCCTGCCGCCCGGCTTCACCTTCGTGACGCATCGCGCGGAGCGCGGTGACATGACGCACGACGCCTACGCGGTGCTGTGCTCGACCCTGCTCTCGTTGCGCAACAAGATGAACGCCAGCGGCATCGACATCCCGCCCGCGCTGCGCGCCCATTTCAGCACGCTGAGCGAAAGGGGCGCGGCCAACCCCATGAACGAGTACGACCTGCAGGAGATCGCGGAATTCACCGCGACGACGTTCGCCGGCCGCAACGCCGGCTTCGGCATCCGGTACGAGGGCGTGCCCGCCAAGGAGCTCATCACCCAGGCCCAGAAGGTGTTCGAGAACACCAGCACCGTCGTGGTCTTCGTCATCGACAGCTACCAGCACGCGAACACCGTCCAGATCACCGAGGCTGACAGGCAGGCGTTCGCGGAGCGCGGGCACGTCTTCGACCTCGACACGCTGACCCCGGAGCAGATCGCGGCACTGGCCGAATTCCGGTGGAAGGGCAACCCGCCCGCGCCCTTCGACGAGCAGGGCGTGAAGAACGTCTTCAGCAAGCGCCCGTACACGATCGGGCAGGCCATCCAGCACCTCGAAGTGCTCCTCGACCTGCGGCTCAGCGAGTACGAAAGCGACGAGCCATGGCCGGCGGCCGAAGACCTGCGCATTCATGAGCGCTGGGTGCGGCTCAAGATATGGCAGCGCGACAGATGGAACAGGCTGAGAGGCTTCCATGCTTGAATACCCCGCGCGCAATCCCTTTCCGGCCCGCGGCATCTCCAGCGCCGAGGAGACCTCCCTCGCCGAGTTCCTGCGCGACTGGGCCCGGCGCACCCCCACCGCGATCCTGCCCGGGGTGCGCGAGGCCCAGCGCTGGGCCACCGACTACCTGCGCGGGTTCGGCGACGACCGGACCCACGACGGAGGTCTCGCCTGCCTGTACGGCGCCCACGGAGTGGGCAAGACGCACGCGGCCCGTCACATGATGGCCTTCGTCAACGACGCCGATCCTCGGGCGGTCCAGCTCTACCTGCGCTTCCAGGAGGACGACTTCGTCGCCGAGTACCGCCGCCTGGTCTCCCAGCTGCCGCAGGACCTGCTCACGGACCTGAGCCTGCGCTACCTGGGTGCGCTCGCGGGCGATCGGGCCGGACACGCCGACGGCCCGGCCAGCAGGGGCGCGGTCCTGTCCGCGGTCGGGGACGATCCCGGCCGGGTGTACGACCTGTTCGGCACGCATCAGGTCGAGGCCGGCGAGGTGCTGGAGGAGCAGGCCAAGGAGATCGCCGCCGTGGCGGGCAGCGGGCCGGAGTTCCAGCGGGCGCTGTCGTTCCTGCTGCGCCCCGAGTTCTCCGGCGTGGCCTACGACTGGCTGTGCGGCCGTCCGATCAGCCCCGACGCCTCGCGCGCGCTCGGCGTCAGCGGCCAGATCGACGACCCCCTGACCTGCCGGTACGGCCTGCAACTGCTGACCAGGCTGGTGACCAGGGGCGGTCGGCCGTTCGTGCTGGTGCTCGACCAGTGCGAGAAGTTCCTGCCGGAGGGCCGCAGTTCGTTGACCGCGAACATCGGGTTGCTGCAGAGCCTGGTCGAGGTGATCCCGCAGGCGGCCGGGCTGCTGCTCCTGGTGTCCAACGACGCGGCATGGGAGCGCGTACCGCCCGATCTGCGCCAGCGCATCGGCACCGGTGCCTGCCACATGCTGCCGCTCACCCCTGATGAGGCCCGGCTGGTGCTCGGCGCGTACATCGGCGCCGCCCGCCCGGGGTACGACGACGCGGCCATCTGGCCCTTCACCGAGAGCGCGTTGCTCGAACTCCTGCGCCACAGCGGCGGCAACCTCCGCCTGCTGCTGCAGCTCAGCTGGGCGAGCTTCGAGGTCGCGGGGCCGCTGTCGGTCATCGACGCCGAGCTGGTCACAAGCGCGTCCGCCCGCCACAGTCACTCCCCCGGCCTCGCCGAGCTGGCCATGCTCGTCGAGAGCCGCCTGCTCGCCGCCGGCCTCACCATCGAGCGAACGGAGACCGGTGATGGTGGCATCGCCTTCCACCTGCCTGACCGGCGTGAGCCGCGTGCCCTGGTCAAGCTGTCCGAGGCCGTCTTCTTCGACGACGAGGTCGCCAACGCCGTCCAGACGGTCGCCCAGACCAGACACGTGCGGGCCGGCGGTCGTCCGGTCTTCACCGCGTTGCTCGCCACGGGCTACGTCAGCCCTCCGGTGCTGGCCGGTCTGCGCGGCGCGGTGCACGTCGTGCTGGTGGCCGACGGCTCCCCCGGCTTCCCGGGCCAGCTGGACGAGCTGGTCGAGCGCATCGCCGCCATGCCGCTCAAGGACGAGGAGCCGGGCGCCCTCGACGACGCCATGCGCGCGATCGTGGAACACCTGGAAGAGCTGAACTCCGAGCGCCGCGCCGAGATGATGATCCTCAACCGCAACCTCACCGCCGTGAGCGACCGGCTGGAGCACCAGACCCTCACCGCCGAAAGCGAACGGCTCGACCGTCAGGCGCCGAAAGAGTGGCCGCCCAAGCGTGCGGAGCTGGTGGGACGCATCGCCGAGGCCAGGGCCGCGCGGACCGCCGCGGACTGGGCGGAGTTCCGCCAGGCCCGGGCGGAGGTGGTCCGCGAGCGCTCCTCGCGGTTCAGGATGCTGGCCGCCGCCGCCACCGCGGCAGTCGTGACGATAGGCGTGGCGTTCTCCACCGTGTCGCTCGTGCCGATCCAGCTCACGGTGACCCTGTTCGCGGGCACCGCCGTCGCGGCGACCGTGGCCTGGTTCCTGTCGCGGAAGTTCGCCGCCTCTGACGTACGCCGGGCGAACGCGCCGCTCGAAACCCGGCGCGATCTCGACCAGCTCGCCCGTGAGCTGCGTGGATCCGCCGACCCGCGCTCCACAGACCCCGTCGGCCGCTACGCCTACGCGCTCAGCGAGGACCCCGACAGCGGATACCAGGTGCTGACGGAGGCCATGCTGGTGGAGCCGCTGGCGCTCGTACGGCAGGCCACAGGGCGGCGGCTGGCCGTCTCCGAGCGCTCGCCCGCCGACTGCGTGGCGGAGGTGCAGCGCGGGCTCCGCGAACGGATCCCCGAGGTGCTGCTGCTCCTGGCGCGCGGGCAGCGGCGCGCCGAGTCGGATCGCCCTCCGCGCGTGCTCCGGGACCTGCCGCCCGAGCTGCGGGTGCTGGTGGCGATCGCCAATCCCGGCTCGCTTGAGCTGGCCGACGGCGCGATCTCCAAACATCCCGCCGAAGCGGCCCTGGCGGCCCTCGGGGTACGCGGGTCGAGACACCCGCTGGCCCGCGCCTACCGCGACGGCATGGCCGAGATCGTGCCGATCGAGATCCCGTCCAACGAGCTCCGCGCCACCGCCCGCCTGCTTTCCCCTCTGGAACAGGACGGGCTCGGCACCTACGACTGGCTCCCCCTCGTCGCGGAAATCGACGAGCTGTATCTGTTCTTCGAAAAACTGCTCCACCACCAAGAGGAAATGCGCTCAAATCTGGGTAAATCTTGACTATCCCTCGAAGCCATGAGAAATAGGGACCGGGTGCAGCGTTTCGCGAAACCCGAGCGGTGAGTGTGCTGGGGCACACGACACTTAAGAGGTAGCCGTTGTTAGGAAGCCCTGATTCGGAACCGCTGCTCACCCAGGGGTTCCCGGAATTCCTCGACGTCGACGCGCTGCTGGCCGACGGATGGAAGCCGTTCGCCTTCCAGCAGTTCATCCTGAAGATTCACAGCCGCTGTGATCTTTCCTGTCGCCACTGCTACGTGTACGAGATGGCGGACCAGAGCTGGCGCGATCAGCCCCGCAGGATGTCCGACGCCGTCGCCGACCGCACGATCGAGCGCATCGCCGAGCATGCCCGCCGCCACAACCTGCCCGAGGTGGACATCATCCTGCACGGCGGCGAGCCGCTGCTGGCCGGCCCCGAGCTCATCTCCCGCCTGGTACGCGGCATCCGTGGCGCCGTCGGCACCGGCACCCGGGTCAACGTCAACATCCAGACCAACGGCGTACGGCTCGACGAATCGTTCCTACGTCTGTTCGACTCGCTGGAGATCCGCGTCGGAGTGAGCGTCGACGGCGACGAGGAGGGCCACGACCGGCACCGCCGGTTCGCCGACGGCCGGGGCAGCCACGCCCTGGTCAGCGCGTCACTGCGCCGGCTGACCGAAGGGCCGTACCACCGCCTGTTCGGCGGGCTGCTGTGCACGGTGGACGTGCGGAACGACCCGGTGCGCACCTATGAGGCGCTGCTGGAGTTCGACCCGCCGGCGATCGACTTCCTGCTGCCCCACGGCAACTGGCCGGCCCCGCCGCCCTTCCGCGAGGCGGGCTCGGCGGCGACGCCGTACGCCGACTGGCTGATCCAGATCTTCGACCGCTGGTACGAGAGCCCGGTGCTGCAGACCGAGATCCGGATGTTCCAGGAGATCCTGCGCCTGCTGCTCGGCAGCCCTTCGCGGGCGGAGACGGTGGGGCTGTCCCCGGTGCGCATGGTGGTGATCGAGACCGACGGTCGCATCCAGCAGTCGGACATCCTGAAGAGCGCCTACCCCGGCGCCCCCCAAACCCCGCTGCACGTGCTCAGAGACCCGCTCGACCGGGCGCTGCTGCACCCGTCGATCGTCGCGCGGCAGATCGGCGAGCTGGCGCTGTCTCCTGCCTGCCGCAGCTGCGAGATCGTCTCCACCTGCGGGGGCGGGCTCTACGCGCACCGCTACAGCCAGGACACCGGCTTCGCGACTCCCTCCGTCTACTGTCCTGACCTGTACCGGCTGATCACCTACATCGCCGCGCGGTGCGCCCGCGACATGGCGCGGCTCCGCGGAGCGAGCTGAGCCCGGAGCCCGGCCGGATCAGATGGGTGGCGGGTCGAAGTCGCAGTTGAGCCGCTCACCGGCGAGCGCCGCGAGCGTGTCGGGATGGTCACGTCCCACGATCAGGTCGAAGCGCCTCATCGTCTCCTCGTGCAGCCGCGCGGCTTCGTCCTCCGCGCCCGTCGCCCGCAGGTCCAGGCTCAGATTGGCGGCGCAGACGAGGCTGAGGTAGTGGTCGGGGGTGAAGTGCGTCTGGATCCGCTGGTAGTTCTCCTCGCCGAGCCGCCGGGCCTGGTCGAACTCGCCGAGCGCGGCCAGGTCGTTCTGCAGGTTGATGCCGCAGGTCACCGTGTAGTCGTGATCGCGGCCGAGCCGCTCGGTGAGAACCTTCAGGGCGTTCTGATCGATCTCCCGCGCCTTGGCGGCGTCGCCGCTCAGGCGGGCCAGCAGCGCCAGATTGATCCTGCTCGCCTGGGTGAACGGGTGGTCCTCTCCGAACACCTGGGGGTAGAACTCCAGCGCGCGATCCACCATCGCCTGGGCCTCGTCGAGCTCACCGAAGGCGCGCAGGGCGTTGGACAGGCCGAGGGCGGCGGCCATCGTGTCGGCGTGCACGTCTCCGTACAGTCGCCGCAGCCGGGTGTAGGTGTCCCGCATGAGCTCCAGGGCCTCGCCCAGCCGGCCGGTCCGGCGCTGACTGATGGCGAGCTCCTTGGCCCCGAGCAGGGTGGCGGGGTGGTCTTCGCCCAGCTGCGCCACGCCGTATCTGAAGGACTCCTCGGCCATGTCGGTCCCCACGTGGAACCGGCCGTTCAGCCGCACCGCGCGAGCCAGGTTGGTCCAGGTCTGCAGCAGGAGGCGCCGGCCGCTGCCCTCCGCGCCGCTCATATAGAGGTAGGCGTCCTGGAGAATCTGCTGCGCCTCGCCGTATTCGCTGGTCAGGGCGTAGTCGAGGGCCAGGTTGTTACGGGCGCGCAGCGTCCGGAGCTCGTTCTCGCCGTACAGTCGCTCGTACCCCTCACGGACCTCCGCGTCGACGTCGCGCGCCCTCAGGAAGTCGCCACGGCCACGGAGCGAGGTGGCGTAGCCGTTCATCGCCCACAGCGTTTCCGGCTGCTCGTGGCCCAGGACCTCCCGCATCACCTCCAAGGCCCTCGAGTCGATCTCGTACGCCTCGGGATAGAGGGTCAGCGCCAGCTTGATGTTGCCCAGGTGGATCTGGGCCACCAGCACGTCCTGGTGCCGCGCGCCGCTCTGCTCTGTCCATTTCTCGATGTATTCGCCGAGCAGTGCCTCCGCCTGTTTGTAGCTCCCGCGTACGTAGAGATAACGCACCAGGTCGATCGCGAACTTGCGGACGTTCGGCTCGACGCAGTTGATCAGCCCCGACGGCTCCAGGTGAGCGGCCAGCTCCTCGAAACTGGGCCATTTGGTCTCGTCGTCCGGGTCGCTCGGCGCGCTGCCCGCCAGGAGCAGGTGCACCTCGTGGCGGAGCTCGCCGCGGTCCTTCTCCGGCGTCTCGTCGCGCAGCAGTGCCTGGTTGAGCCGGTGGACCTGAAGGGTGCGGGCGGCGGGCTCGACCTTGACCAGCGCGTAACGTTCCAAATTGCTCAGCGCGTTGGTCAGCAGGATGGCGTCGGACAGGATGGGCGCCAGCCGCGGACCGACCAGCCGGTTGCCGCGCCGGAACACGTCGCGCGGGATGGGCTCGGGGCCGAAGAAGGCGCAGCAGCGCAGGAGCTCGACCGCCTCGGGGACCCGGTCCTCGAGCTGCGAGACCGACAGCTGCCACGCGGCGGTCATGGACTGCGGGTAGGTCGGCGCCTTCTCCAGGCTGAGCAGCCGGCCCGTCTGCTCCTCCAGCAGCGAGACGTACTCGTCCACCGGCATCAGGGTGCGGGCCAGCAGGGCGGCGGCCTGCTCCAGCGCCAGCGGGAGGTCGCCGAGCTTCTCGGCCAGCAGGGCCGCCCCGGCCTCGCTCACCGCCCCGCCGAGGCGCTTGCGGAGGAACTCCACGCTCTCCTCGCGCCTGAAGACGTCCACCTGAATGGTGGGCTCATGGTCGCTCCAGCGCGAGTTACGCGAGGTGATCAGGACGTGGCCGGGCCCTCTGGGGATGAAGTCCTTGATGTAGTCGGGCTCTTCGGCGTTGTCGAAGATCACCAGCCAGCTTCGGTACGGGACGCCGCTCTGCAGCGTACGCAGCACCGCCTGGGTGGCCTGCTCGGCACCGGTCGCGGGCGGGAGTCCGAGCACCTGGCCCATCGCGGCCAGCGACGACGGGACCAGCACCGGCTGGTCCGCGGAGATCCACCAGACCAGGTCGTAATGGGCGCGGTACTGCCAGGCGTACTCGATGGCCAGCTGTGTCTTGCCGACGCCGCCGAGCCCCTGGAGGGCCTGGGGCTGCGCCACGACGGCGGTGACGGTGTTGATGCTCTTCCTGAGCACGGTCAGCAGGTCCGCGCGGCCGGTGAAGTTCGGATTACGTTTGGGGACCCTTTCCCAGACCTTCGGCCCCTGCGGCACCATGGAGTGTGAATTTTCCGTCACGTCAACCTCCGCCCCAGACGCCGGTAATCATATGTCTCATCCTAGAGCTTGATTAGTCCATCCGTTTATCACAGAATCGAAATAAGAAGAAGCCAGACCGGCCTCGGCCGGGCTGACACACTCACGCTCATAAGCGCCTGTACATCATTTGACATTCGGATGGCCCGAAATGGACGGGGAGTGCACATGCGTGATGGGCAGTACAGATCTCGCCTCCTGATCGACGACACCACCGCTTCCCTGCGGCACGTGCCGGAAATGGAGAGCGCCGCCCTGCGAGCAGCGGTGGCATCCTGCCAGAGCGACAAGAAGGAGCCGGGAGCGGGCTTCTCCAACTCAATTTAAGACATACTCCGCATTTCTCAGCAGCAAGGCGGAAATCGGGCGTGCAAGGCGCGCCCGATGAGTGCCTCATCCAGCAGGATGGGCGCGCGCCCGCGCGCGCATGCGAAGAATTCGCCCACCTTGACCGTCACGGAGGAAATGTGCGGTGAAACGCGGCTGCGGATAGGAACGACATGGGCACTTCCGGTATGGACGCACGGCAGGCGGCGCCGGGACCATACAGGGGGTTACGCGTCTTTCGCGGCGAAGATCGGCATGGATTCTTCGGACGCGACGCGGAGTCTCGCGTTATTTGCCAGCTTTGGCAGAGTAAACGGCTGACCGTTCTGTATGGCGCTTCGGGTAGCGGGAAGACCTCCCTCATCCAGGCAGGCGTGATCCCGCTCCTCAGCCCGAACCGGACCGACGTCCTCCCTCTCGGCCGGGTGTCCTACGGGTCGTGCTTTCCGCAGGCCGCACTCCCCGCCCATGATCCGTACGTCCTCGCCCTGCTGATGTCGTGGTCCCCCATGGCCACGCCCACCCGGCTGGCGAGCATGACGATCCCCGCGTTCCTGCGGGCCCGGCCGGTCAAACGCGACACCTACGGCGATCCGACCCTCACCATGGTGGCCATCGACCAGGTCGAGGAGCTCTTCGCCACCGGCCGCCGCCGCCATCCCTACCGGGACTGGTTCTTCGGGCAGCTCGGCGAGGCGCTCCACGCGGATCCCGGCCTCCGGCTGCTGCTGTCGATCCGCGCGGACCGGTTGCGGGACCTGCTGCCGTACGAGCGGGAGCTGGCCGGCTCCGACCGGGAACGCTTCCCGCTGGAGGCGCTGGACCAGGCGGGCGCGCTGGAGGCGGTGACCAGGCCGATCGAGGGCACCGGGCACGTGTTCGCCCCTGGGGTGGCCGAGCAGATCGTCCGAGACCTCATCCAGATCAGGGGGCGCGCGAACCCCGCGCAGCAGGCGGAGGGCGTGGACCCGGTCCACCTCCAGGTGGTGTGCGAGGCGCTGTGGAACGCGCTGCCCGCCGAGGCCACGAAGATCACCGCCGGCGAGGCGAGCCTGTACGCCGACAAGACGCTCTCCGAGCACTACCACCGGGTGATCGCGGAGATCGCGGCCGAGCGGCTCAACGGTGACGAGCACCGGCTGCGGACGTGGTTACGGCTGGCGTTCGCCGACCGGTCGGGGAGCCGGCAGCCCGTCCGTCAGAGCGCGATCCGGCTGGCCGGGATCAGCAGGGCCACCGTCGCCCTGCTGGTGACCCGGCACCTGCTCCGGGCCGATCAGCACATGGGCGAGAGCTCGTACGAGCTGGCGTACGACCGCCTCTTACAGGCTCCCGCGCAGGAGGACTACCAGCCCCGCGCCTTTCCGGACCGGCTGCCGACCGAGGACCATCTCCGCGCCGCCGAGAGCGCCCTGCGCGAGGGCGATCTCGTGCTGGCGGAGCAGCACGGCAAGGAGGGCCTGGCCCGTTCCGACCAGGACGACCTCCGGGTGCGAGCGCAGATCGAGTCGCTTCTGGGCAACATCGCGCTCAAGCGGGGCGAGCTGAGTGACGCGGTCTCCCGCTACAGCGCGGCCGCCCAGAGCTTCGAGACGGCCGGCGAGGTGGCCTCTGTCGGCCCCATGCTCACGGCCATCGGACGGCTGCGGCTCACTCAAGGATCCCCCAACGAGGCCGTACGCCACCTGAGGGCGGCGATGGTACGCGCGCCCGCCGATCTCACGATCCAGACCGAGCTGGCGTGGGCGCTGTGGCACGGCGGGCATCCGGACGCGGCGGTGGGCGTGCTCAACGACGTGCTCGACCGTGAGGGCAACAACGCCGACGCCCTGCTCGGCCGGGGCCAGATGCTGGCCGGCATGGGCCGGGCCCGCGCCGCGCTGCGCGACCTGGACCGGGCCCGGCCGCTGCGGTGGCCGTTCGCCAAGATCGCGCACGCGCTGGCGCTCGCCGAGACCGACAGTCTGGAGGAGGCCCAGCAGGAGATGATGGAGGCGCTGGCGGAGGCCGTGGACGACGGTCCGCTGCTGCTTTATGCGGCTCGGGTGGAGGAACTGGCGGGCAAGACCACCTCAGCGGTGGACCTGGCCAAGGCGGCGATCTCCGCGCAGCGGCCCGCGCTGCCCGAGCACATGAAGCAGGACGCTCACCGGCTGGTCGGCGCCCGGTGACGTCACACCATGTGGGGCTCGCCGACGAAGTCCGGTAGCGGCGGAGTCAGCCATTTGCGCAGTCGCGGCACGATCAGAACCGACAGTGCCAGCACCAGCATCGCGCCGAAAAGCAGCATCGTGCCGCCCGTCACGCCGTGCCAGGTGACCAGAAAGGCACCAAGCGGCGCGGCGAGGGAAAGCGCGCCATAGGACGACAGTCGCGAGACCCCGACCACACGGGCCAGTGTCCCCGGGTCGATTCTGGCGACCTCCACGTCCCTGATCGCCACATTGCTCATCGCACCGCCGATCCCGGTGGTGAAGAAGGCCATGGCGAAGAAGAGCGGCTGCGACCGGAGCACCGACCCCAGCATCGCGAGGAGCATGGCCAGCAGCCAGATCCCCGTGTGGATCAGCAGGGTGAAACGCAGCGGCCGCTGGAAGAAGGTCAGAGTTGCGCCCAGCGCTCCGCCCACTCCACCGGCCGCCAGCACGAGCCCGATCGTCAGCGACGGCGCACCGTCGGACCCCGCGACGAAGATCATGATGAGCGTGTTGACCATCAGGTTGGTGATGGTGACCAGCATGATCGCGCCCCGTAGAAACTCCTGCTTCATGAGCACGTGAAAGCCCACGGACAGATCGCTGAGCTGCAACGAATGGCGGGCGGGCCGCCGCCCGCCGCCCGGACTCCCCTTCCAGAACAGCACCAAGGAAATGGCGAACAGCACGGCGTTAACCACAAAAGGGATAAACGCTCCCACTCCAAACAGATATCCGCCGAGCGGCCGACCGGCGAGCGAGGCGAGATGGCTGGCCCCCTCGCTTTTGGCCAGCGCACGCCGCATCATGACCGGCTTGACCAGCGACGGGAGCAACGCCGTCTCCGCCAGGTTGCACATGACCCAGAACGTGCCCTCAAGCAGGGCCGCCGTGAGAAGGTGAAAGAGCGAGGGGCCACCGAAGAGCATCGCGAACGCCACACTCGCCACGGTCAGCCAGCGGCCGAACTCCGCCCAGAGCATGATCGAACGGCTGGACATCCTGTCGACCAGAAGCCCACCGGGGATATAGAAGACCAGGATGGGGATGGTCCAGGCGAACCCCGCCCAACCGGCGGCGGCGGGCGATTTGGTCTGCGCGAGAGCGAGGAGCGGATAGGCGACACCGAGTGTCCGTGTGCCTACCGTGGAAATGGTCGAACCAGCCCATACAAGGGCAAATCTAGTCGTCTTCGGTGGGCCCGAGTTGTCGGCCGACAAGCTTTCTGTCCTAGTCAACTCCCCCGCCCTGGCCGGTGGTTCCTGGAGCCCGACCTTAGGGTCAATAGTGGGGATGGCCACGGCGAACAGCCTGCCTCTTATGCATGGATGGAAAGCGCTGTACCGACTCTTGGAGCTTTGAGACCCGTCGGAGTATAGCCCGGCTCCGATAGGCCCATCAGGGCTTGCGACTACGTGACAGCGGCACGATTCCCTGCAGGGAATCGCAAAGTCGCAGGCCGCGCCGGACACTACTCACATGAACCAACTTGATGTGAAGCAGTGGGCCGACCGTTATATCGCCCAGTGGAACGAGCCCGACCCGGCGACGCGGAGCGCCCTCATCCGCGAGCTGTGGGCGCCCGACGGGATCCAGGTACTGGTCGACCCGCCCCAGGAGATCCGCGACGCCGCCACAGCGCTCGCCTTTCCGGTGCCGCCCCTGGAGGTCCGGGGTCACGACGCCTTGGACGCCAGGGTGAGCCGTGCCTACGAGATGTTCGTCGAACCGGGCGAGCACGTCTTCGAGGCCGCCGAGGAGGCGTACTCCCTCATGCCCAACGTGCTCGCCATCCGGTGGTCGATGGTGTCGACCCGGACGGGCGAGGCCGTCGGCGGCGGCCTGGACATCCTGGCTGTGGACGGCGAGGGCCGGCTGCGTACCGACCACCAGTTCATCGGAGCGAGCTGATGCGCTTCACCAGGATCGCCCGCACCGAGGACGGCGGATCGGCGTTCGAGGACGGCGAGATCGCGCTCGCCCAGCGGCAGGTCGCCGAAGGGGTACCGGCCATGGCGGTCGGCGGGCTGCCGTCGAAGGGCGGCGTGCAGTTCGTCCGCAGCGCCGCTTTCGACAGCGCCGCCCATCCGGCGCCGCGCGAGCAGTGGGTGATGATGCTGCGCGGCACGATCGAGGTGACGGTCACGGACGGCAGCCGACGCCGCTTCGGCGCGGGCGACCTGGTGCTCGCCGCCGACACGACAGGGCTGGGACACATCACCACCGGCGTCGGCGAACCACCGTTCGAGGCGCTGTTCATCCCGCTATAGGCAGGTTTCCCGGTACGCGACGTCACCCAGGTACTGGCTCCACTCCGCCTGGGTGAGCCGGCGGCCCGCGCGCCCGCACACCAGGGCGGCCACCCGCTCGGTCCCCACGGGAATCTCCAGGATGTCGCCGCCGGCCGAGAAGTACAGCGTGCGGCCATCGGCGCTGAAGGTCAGCGAGTTGACATCCTGGATCGTCCGGGCATCGAAGGAGCCCCCGAGCCGCCGCCTGTTGACGGGGTCCCAGAGCTGAACGAGGCCGCCGTTGATCGCCGTCGCGAGCACGTCCCCGCGCGGTGAGAACGTCAGGGCGTCCACGGGGCCCGCCGCTTTCGGCAGCATGGGACGTAACGCCGTCGGCCCGGACGGGTCCCAGAGCGAGATGCGTCCCGTCTCGTCGTAGGCGACGGCCATGAGGCCACGGCTGCTCAAGGCGACACCGGCCTCACCGCCATAGGCCATGTCGTAACCCTCACCGACCGGTTTGCCGGTGGCGAGGTCGATGAACCTGCCGGAGCCGGTGGCGAGCCTCTTGCCGTCGGGCAGGAACGGGCCGCCGACGCTGGTGGTGGTGAAGCTGTCGTGCAGCACCCGGCCGGTGGCCGCGTCGAGCACGGTCAGCCAGGACTTCGGGGTCTGCCCGTACGGGCCGAGGACGAGCGCGATCGTCCTGCCGTCCGGGCTGAAGGCGGCCTGTGACGCCGGGAAGCCGTCGACTTCGTGCCGGGAGCGGATCGACCAGATCCGTTTGCGGGTACCGACGTCGACCAGCTCGATCCGCCCGGCTTCCGAGGCGATGAGCAGCCGTTTGGCCGGCTGATCGAACGCCAACAGAGCCGACATATCCGGTTCGACGGTGAAGCGGGCGACCTCCTTGCGCTCGTGCACGTTCCAGAGCCGGACGTACTTGCTGTCGACGGCGCGCACCGCAGCCCACTGGCTGCCGGGGCTGAGGACGGCGTTGCCCCCCGCCTTGACCGAGGTGGCGCGCGGGGACAGGTCCACGCTGATCACCGAGTCGTCCATCAGGTAACGCAGCGTGGAGCCGTCGAAACCGACGCCGGTCAGGTTGCCCTCGGCCTGGTACGTCAGCAGCTCGACGTCGTGGTCGGCGACCTTCCATACCCGGAGCTTCCGGCCCCTGTACGCGGCGAGGTAGCGGCCGTCAGGGCTGAAGCGCAGCCGCGGGGAGAAGCCCTCGCAGACGTCGCAGGTCCAGTCGCGCTTGTCGCGGCGGCGCCCGGTGGCGGCGTCCAGGAGCACCACGTCGCTGCCCGCGCAGGCCAGGGTGAGGCCGTCGGGTGAGAACGCGGCGACCGAGTGCGGCCGACGGCAGCCGGGGTAGCGGTGCTCGGGGGTCCAGCCGGGCAGAGCGCGCTCGGCGAAGCTGTCGCCGGTGAGCAGCAGGTGCCTGCCTGTCGGGTCGATCACCGGACCCCAGCCGTGCGAGACGGCCTCCTTGCCGAACTTCCTGCCGGTACGCAGGTCCACCAGGTGGTCGAGGTCGTTGTTGAAACTGACGGCGAGGGTGGCCTCGTCCTCACCGATGTCGATCTGGATCGTCATGTCGCCCGGTGGGAAGCTCTCCTTGAACAGCCGCTTGCCGTCGGCGAGGCTCCAGACACCGAGCTCGTCATGGGTGTACACCGCCAGCAGCCGCCCGGTCCTGCTCAGCACGGGGTCGTTGAGCTCTTGGCCCTTCAGCCCCAACCCCTTCCAACCACCCGTCCGCTCGTGCGTGCGGACGTCGTACACATTCACACCCCCGCCCTCGCTGACGCTGACCAGCGTGCGGCCATCACCGCTGAGCGTCCGCGTGGCCAGCCCCGTGACCTGCGGGTCGTGGAAGACCGCGGTCTCCTGCTGCTGGGCCGAGGCCATCAGCGCGGAGTGGGCCTCGACCTGCGGGGAGACGCGCCAGGCCGCCACGCTGAGCAGCATCGCCAGGACCGGGTCGGTGGTACGCAGCCGGTCCGCCTCGGCCGCCACCTGCTTGGCCGTGACCACGTCACGCTGGTCGGACGCCTGCTGACGCTGCCACAACGCCAGCCCGCTCGCCACGAGCGAGACCACCAGCAGTCCGGCCAACCCGGTGGTGGTCAGGGTCCTGCGTCTGGCGCGCTTCCTGGTCAGCGCGGTGCCCGCCTGGAGGAAGTCGCGCTCGCGAGGAGTCAGCGTCACGTGGCGGCGCCCGGTGGCCGCCCAGCTCAGCGCCTGCTCCAGGCGGCTGCCCTGGAGCAGGTCGGCGTCGCGCCTGCCGTTGCCGGTCCAGTGCCGCGCCGCGCTGGTGATCTGGCTCAGGACGACGAGCCCTTCACGGTCGGCGTCCACCCACATGCGCAGCCTGGGCCAGGCCCGCAGCAGCCCGGGACGCGACAGGGCGACCGACTCGTCGTCGGCGGCGACGACGTACGAGAAGGTCCGCAGGATGCGCCGGATGGCGGCGGCCTCGTGCTCGGGACGCCCACCGAACAGCTCGTCCTGGGAGACCGTCCTTCCACTCTCACGGCCGTCCTCGTCCACGGCGACCAGCCGCAGGAACACCTCGGCGGCCAGCTCACGCTCCTCAGGCCCGAGCGCGCCATAGGCGTCCTCCGCGATGGCGCCCAGCGCCGGATCAGCCCCATCCTCGCCCCGCACCCCCTGGGCGGCCCGGCTCCCCTCCGCCAGCAGCTCTGAGGTATCGGAACCGTTGCCGCTGACCAGCGCGAGCAACAGCTCGTGGGAGGTCGGCCTGGCAGCGGGATCCTTGCTCATCGCGGCCGAGACCAACGCGGCCACCCGAGGCGGCAACGCGCTCAGATCGGGCTGGTACGACAACACCCGATGCATCACGCCGCCGAGGTTGTCGGCATCGAACGGTTCCTGCCCGGTGGCGGCGTACACCATGATCGCCCCCCAGGCGAACACGTCCGCCCGAGCCCCCGCCCGCTGCCCGGTGAACACCTCGGGCGCCATATAACTGGGCGTGCCCGACACCTCTCCGGTCTTGGTGAGCGACATGTCCAGCGTCCGCGCGATGCCGAAGTCGATCACCCGCGGCCCGTCGGGACCGAGCAGCACGTTGTCGGGCTTCAGATCGCGGTGGATGACCCCCGCCTCGTGGATCGCCGTCAGCGCCGTCGCGACCGCCGTGGCCAGCCGGTGCAGGTCGTCACCGGTGAACCTGCGCCCCTCGCGCACGGCCTGCCGCAGGCTCGGCCCCGGCACGTACTCGGAGACGATGTACGGCCTGGGCCCGTCCAGATCCGCGGTCAGCACCCTGGCCGTACAGAACGACGCCACCCGGCCCGCGACGGTGGCCTCTTTGGCGAACCGATCCCGGCTGCCGTCGTGGCCGGCCGCGTGCAGCATCTTGAGCGCCACGCGGCGCCCGTCCGCGTCGTAGGCCTCGTAGACGACACCCTGCCCCCCGGAGCCGAGCCGCCCGGCCAGCCAGTAGCCCCCGATGTGCTGCGGATCTCCCCCGCTGAGCGATTCCACGGCGAATTAGACGCAAATGGTCACCTGTGAGTTGTGCTGCTTGGCGCCTCTCTCAGACATTCGAACAGCGCGAGCAGCCGCGTTGCGTAGATAATCTTCATGGATCCCTCTAGAATCGATCCAGGGTATGGATTAGTAGGGTGTGCGGTGCTGCTGAGATTCAGAGGGGCCAACCATAGATCCTTCCGTGACGAGTTCGAGGTCTGGCTGGCGGCGAGCAAGTTCAACCAGGGGGCAAGCCGCCCTGCCGGTCTGGCTGAAGACCCCGACTTGGCCTATCTACCGACGACCGCGATCTACGGCTCGAACGCGTCCGGTAAGTCGAACGTCCTGCATGCCATCCGCTGGATGCGGCAGGCGGTCCTCAACTCCGTCCACGGCTGGTCCACCCTTGACGGCATCCCGCGCGAGCCGTACGAACTCGACCCGGCGGCCCGTACGGACGCTTCCCTCTTCGAGGTCGACATCGTCCTCGGCGGCGACCGGTACATCTATGGCTTCGAGGTCTCCGACCAACGAGTCGAGACCGAATGGCTGCATACATACCCCGGCGGACGGGCCCGCCGGCAGGTCTGGTTCGAACGCGACGCCGACACCGACGATCCCTTCACCTTTCCCGGCGAAGGGCTGAAGGGGCCGAAGGAGAGCCTTGTCTCCCAGACCCGGCCCGACGCGCTGTTCCTGACCGTCGCCGCGGCCTTCAATCAGCCCCATCTCAAGCCGATCCACGACTGGTTCCGGCACAACCTCTGGTGGATCAGCCCAGGCCGCGACTTTGAAGATCGACAGAGCTTCACGCGCAAGATGCTCGACGACCCACGGCAGCGGGATCGCATCATCGCGCTTCTCAAGGTCGCGGACCTGGGGGTCGTGGGAACCGAGATCGACAGCCTGACCGGCGAGCTCCGACTCGTGCACCAAGGGCCCCACAGCCCTGTCGCGCTGAGCTACGAACGCCAGGAATCGATGGGCACCCGATCCTGGTTCGCCTTCCTCGGCCCCCTCCTCACCACCCTGGACCACGGGGCGGCCCTCCTCATCGACGAACTCGACACCAGCCTGCATCCCCTCTTCGCCGCCGAAGTCCTCCGGCTCTTCCAGGATCCGGCGGCCAACCCCAACAACGCGCAATTGGTATGCACGGTCCACGACGCGACCCTGCTGGGCCGCACGCACCTCTTCCAGCCGCTGGAGCGGGACCAGGTACGCATCACCGTCAAGAACCGAGACGGCGCTTCCGAGATCTATCCGCTGACCGACGCCCGCCCCCGCAAATCCGAGGCCCTCGATCGCAACTACCTGGCCGGTACATACGGCGGCGTACCGAGGCTGACCGTCGGCGAGATCGCAGAGACGCTCGCCGGCCCACTCACGGAGCCGACACCGGAGGTACCTACCTGATGGCCAAACGCGGGGCACCCGGTGGAACCACGCTTCCGCGTCCAGGTCTGGGCAGCCGCAGAAAGAACAATGTCCTCTTCGTAGTCTGCGAGGGCCAGACCGAGCGGAGCTACTTCCACCATCTCAACCACCGTTTTGGAGCGGAGCACAACTTCCAGATCCAGCTCACCCCGCGCAAGGTCACCGAGGGGCAACAGTTCAACGGCTACAAGCCCGTTCCAGCGGTACGAGAGGCGATCAGGCTCAAGAAGTCCACGAAGGGGATCAAGAACACGGTGTTCTGGGCGATCTTCGACCGTGATGAGAACGAGGACATCTACGAGGCGTTTCGCCTTGCCCGCCATAACGGGATCAACGTCGCTTTCTCCCACCCACACTTCGAACTCTGGCTCTGGCTCCACTTCGCGTCGGGCACGCCTGGCCGACTCGGCGGAGACCGTACGACGATCCCGGCGAAGCTTCGGGGGACCAAGCAATTCGCAGACTTCGAAAAGCTGGTCGAGCCTCACCACTTCGAGGAGCTGATCAAGGAAGGCCGCCAGGCAACGGCGGTCAAACTGGCCCAGCACCTCGTGGCCGACTGCCCGAGCGGGCGCTGCGCTCCCGCGCCAGAGCCCGGCGCACCTGGCCACGCTCCCAACTGCGACATCCTCCTACGC
The DNA here is from genome assembly GCF_050942315.1 of Nonomuraea sp. CA-143628. NCBI lineage: Bacteria > Bacillati > Actinomycetota > Actinomycetes > Streptosporangiales > Streptosporangiaceae > Nonomuraea > Nonomuraea sp. CA-143628. Next base: position 1,255,274 of record NZ_CP192072.1, on the reverse strand, counting down.
GATCCCTCTACCGACGTCTACCGCATCCTTGAGGTCCTCGGGATCGCCCCCTGACGATCTTCGCTCTTGGTACGGCTGCTCACTTCGGGCAACGCGCGCCCGGCGGCTGGTGGCACGGTGGCCCGCCGACGAATCAAGATGCGGGAACCGAGGGAGAAGATCAGGCGCTCCAACCGATTCGCCCCTAAAATCAGGACCTTTCGCATAGACCCTGATTTCACCAGGAGGCAACAGATGGACCGCCCCGAGCCCTGGGTGGCAGCGCGGTGAACCTGCTCGCGGGCCGCTATCGGCTGCTGTCGCAGCTCGGCCAGGGCGGCATGGGCACCGTGTGGCGAGCGATGGACGAACTGCTGCGGCAGGAGGTGGCCATCAAAGAGGTCCGGCTGCCACCGGACCTCGACGACGCGTCGCGGGCCGAGCTGCTGGAACGCACGCTGCGCGAGGCGCGGGCCGCCGCGCGGCTGCGTTCGCACCCGTCCATCGTCACCGTGCACGACGTCGTTCTCGACGGCGGACGGCCGTGGATCGTCATGGAACTGGTCCGCGGACGCTCCCTCGACCAGGCCGTACGCACCAACGGCCCGCTGCCGCCGCGCCAGGTCGCCGGGATCGGCCTGCGCATGCTCGACGCCCTCGGCGCCGCGCACGCGTCGGGCATCCTGCACCGGGACGTCAAGCCGGCCAACGTCATGCTCACCGACGACGGACGGGTGCTGCTGACCGACTTCGGCATCGCGACCGTCGCCGGCGACGCCGCACTCACGCAGACCGGCCTGCTCACCGGCTCACCCGGCTACATCGCCCCCGAGCGCCTGCGCGGCGAGGCCGACGGCCCCCTCGCCGACCTGTGGGCGCTCGGCGCCACGCTCTTCACGGCCGTGGAGGGCGGCCCGCCGTTCGCCCGCGCCAACCAGGCCGCCGTGATGGCCGCCGTCCTCATGCAGGAGCCCGCCCCGGCCCGCCTGGCCGGCCCGCTCACCCCCGTACTCGCCGCGATCCTGGAAAAGGATCCGGTACGCCGCTGTCCCCCGGACCAGGTGGCCGGCTGGCTGAACGCCATCGCGCAAGGCACGCCCACGACCGATCCGGCCCAGCACCGCGAGCGAACGGTGCCGAGTTCCCCGCCCGCACGCCGCCGCCGGACACCCATCGTCATAGGCGCCGCACTCGCGGTGGCGCTGAGCATCGCAGCGGGAGTGGTGATCCTGGTACAGGTCATGCCGAACCTCGGCACCCCGTCCGGCCATACGGCCACTCCCCCCGCCACCTCCAAGGCGTCCGCCAAGCCGACGGTTCAGGCCCTGTTCACCCGCGACTTCGACACATGTGACCTGCTGACCAATGCCCAGGTACGCTCACTGATCGGCGGCTCGATAAAGCGCGGGTTCTCGTCCTCCGAGGTCTGCGACTGGACCAGACCGGACGGCAAGAGGGTTAGCGCCGTGGTGTTTCATGCGAAGAGTGTCGCGATGGCCCGGACCGCTCACCAGAACGCGGTCAAGTCCATGAAGGAGGAGCCGAAGCGCACCCCCGGGGCCAAGCTCCGCAAGGGGCCGAACGTAGGCGACGAGGCGTATACGGTCCACACATACACCCGCATCGGCGGTCTCATACTCCACCGCACCCACATCTCCTTGAGCGTCTCGAACCTCTGGATAACCCTCGACTGCGAGATCTCTCAGTCCGGGTACGCCACCGCCGACCGGCTGGCCAGGCTCATCGTGGCGGCCGTCAACAAGCACCGCTGATCCGGCTTTCGGCTGTCCGCCGAGATCCGCCGTGTTCTGGCCCGCCTGTTCATCCCGACTCCGCCCCGCGTCGAAGAGGTCGAAGAAAGGGAAATGCGCCAACCGACAGCTGAAGGGAACCCGCATGCGTACTGCCATCAGATTCGTGATCACGATCGTCGTAGCGCTGGTCACCGTCGCAGCCGTACAGGCCGCAGCCTCCGCCGCCACGGCCATCGAGTACGGGCTCATGCTCTAAGGCGGATCGAGACCGGTCTGGTGCGTGCGGCCGTGTTGCGCCGCACGCACCTCTTCCAGCCGTTGAGCAGACCGAGCGGAACTGCTTCCGACCGTTACACCGTGGACCCGCATGCAGCACCAGCCTGCCAGCGGCGACGATCTCCGATGTGGCCCACGCGATCTGCCGACGCGGCTATGTGAGGTCGGCGAGGAGCCCGTCAAGTGCGCTGGTCAGCGCCTCGGAGTTGGCCGTGTCGAACCACCTGGTGCGGATGCGTTCGTTGCTTCCGCCCGGGGTCTCGTGGTCGGCCGCGAGCTGGTGCAGGGAGCGGGTCTCATCGCTGAGGGAACGACCGACCCCCTGGAAGAGGCCGCGAACGTAACGGTCGGCGTCGTCGGCGGCGATGCCGCGGCTGATGGCCCACGACCCGAGTGTGGCGAGGTAGGAGTAGTGGGTGGTGAGCGTCCCCGTCAGTGCGGAGAAGACATTGAAGGCCGCCTCGTCCGCGACCGGGAGCGCGCCGCCCAGATGCTCGAAAAGACCATCCACCACCGGGTGCGATGGGTATGTCACCGTGACGGAGCGGCGTTCGCGTACGGCGGGCAGCGGAATGGCCCGTACCAGCGGGGCGTCGGTGGCCAGCGTCCGGCGCAGGTCGTCGTTGCCGACGCCGGCCATCACGTTGACCACGATCTTGCCGTCGTCCACCCTCAAGCCGGCGAGGGCTTCGTGCCGGTCTGGTCGGCGTACGGCGATGATCACTATCTCGGAACGGCCCACCACCTCCTGGTTGTCAGCGCACACCTGTACGCTCTCGTAGCGCTCGGACAGCTCCGCGGCTGTACGGGCGCCTCGCGGCGAGAGGTAGATCTCCGGCGGCTCTTCGATGCCGTCGCACAGGCCGTCCACCATGGCCCGGCCGATCTCGCCGACACCGATGATCCCGATGCGTTGCACTATGTCTCCTTGTCGTCCTATCAGCGGTGCCCGTACTGATGCGTCCTACCGCCCTCAACCAGCGCGATCTCGCAGTATTTTCCGAAAAGCATTTCGCGAGCCGCATCGATCGTACGCAATGCCGCCACCCCCATGACCTGCTGTCCTCGCCGCTCTCTCTGTAACGTTCACAAGATCTTGCCGAAAACCTTTTCGCGCGTCATCGTAAGCCACAAGTCTGCCCTCGCTCCCAGGACTCGGAGGACGCGCATCGATGAAACGATTAGCCGCCGCCCTTACCTCGCTGACCACCGCCCTGGTCTTTGTGATCACGATGGGCGGCACCTCGCCGGCCAACGCCGCCACGACGTTCACCTCGACAGCCGTCAACCAGAACGGCGCCAACTGCCTGACCCTCCCCAACAGCTCCACCACCAACGGCGTCCAGCTCACGCAGGCGTCCTGTAACGGTGGCGGCAACCAGAACTTCACCTTCACCCCGGTGAGTGGCACCACCGACCAGTACACCGTCGGCACCTCGACCAGCGGCAGATGCGTGGACGTCTACGGCGCGTCCACCGCCGACAACGCCACGGTCATCCAGTGGAACTGCTCAGGCGCCAACAACCAGAAGTTCCGCCTGGTGACGGTCAGCGGCACCGACAAGACCTTCAGGCTCCAGGCCGTGCACTCCAGCAAGTGCGTCGTCCCCGCAGGCGGCTCGTCGGCCGCCAACACCGGCCTCGTACAACTGCCCTGCGACGCGGTGTCCTCGCGGACCTGGCGGCTGCCGAACTACACCAGCGGTGGCGGCAACCCCACCACACCCCCGGAAAAGACGATCCGGGTGTACTGGCTGAAGCCCTCCGACGTGGCCTACGACCAGCGGTGGCCGGACGGCATCGCCAATGTCATGCGGGAGGCGCAGCGCTACTACAAGCAGGAGCTGGGCAAGACCTTCACCCTCAACAACCCCGTGGTGGAGGTCGTCAACGGCGACCACGTGAAGAACTGGTACGAGACCACCCCCAACGGGAGCGATCCGTACTGGTGGACCGTCTTCAACATGCAGCAAGAACTCCTCAGGAAGCTGAACCTGAGATCGCCAGACCCGCGCTGGATCAACGTGGGTGAGATCAGCGCGGAGGGCAACGGCGCGGGCGGTGGTGGTGGCGGTGGCTGGGTGATCCTGAACCAGCACGACGCCGATGGCGCCGCGGGCGTGAACGGCCCGATGAACCGCTGGTACGGCGGTATGGTCCACGAACTGGGCCATGCCTTCGGCCTGCCCGACTCGTCGTCCACCGACGGGACACCGATGTCCGCGTCGTTCTACGACTACCCGAACACGCATTTCAACCAGAGTCAGAAAAATGGCATCTTGAACGGTCCGTACGGCAGCTTCCTGAGCTGACCTCGGCCAGACGTACCACCGGCCCGTCCCCGCTCGATCGGGAACGGGCCGGCCCAACGATCACGGGCAGACCTCCCGGTACGGCACTCCGGGCAGATACCGCTGCCAGTCGGCCCGCGTCAGCCCCCGCCCGGCGCGGGCGCAGATCGTGGCGGCCGTCGCCTCGGGGCCGACGGAAACGTCGCGCAGCACGCCTGTGTCATCAAGGGTGTGCAGTACCGCCCCATCTGCTCCGAACGCGGCTAACACGGACTCCCCCTCCACCACCATCGATGGCCCGAGCTTGCGCGGCGTGGCGACGTCCCACAGCTGGATCTCTCCCACGCCGATGGACGCCGCCACGTCCCCCTTCGGGGAGAAGACGATCTGGGTGATCCCGACGCCGTCGTTGGGGTTCGCCCGGAACGTCGGGCCGCGCTTGCCGCCCGTGGCCACGTCCCAGAACGCGAGCCTGCCCGTCTCGTCGCCGGTGGCGAGGATCGCTCCGTCAGGGCTGAAGGCCATCGTCCGCGCTCCGCCGTCGAGGCCCCCCGGGCCGAAGCCGGGGCCCACCGGCCAGCCGGTGGAGAGATCGATCAAATGGTTTCCCATGCTGGTCACCGGCACCATCATCGGGCTACCCGGCCGGAACACGACCTCCCACAGGTTCCCGGTCTCGATGGACCGCATCCACGTGTGGTGCGGCACGTCCCAGACGAACACGCGACTGTGCCCCGTGCCCTCAAGGTCGTCGTTGGTGTCGCTGGCGCCGACCGCGACGAGCGTCCCGTTCCCGTTCACCGCCACCGTGGATGCCGTCCAGGGGTCCGGCAACCGGGCCGTGGACACATGCGACGGCTGGGAGGTGTCCCGCATCTCCAGCTGTTGTCCCAGGCCGCCGATGGACGCCAGCAGCCGCCCGTCGGCGCTGAAGGCGAGGGCCATCAGGCTGTCTCCGATGGTGACCTTCAGCGGGGAGCCCAGTGGGCGGCGCCTCACCATGTCCCAGAGCACCAGTTGCCGCGACTCGGCCGTCGGCTGCGTGGCCAGGAACCGGCCGTCGGGGCTGAACACCGCGGTCTCCGGGGCGTGGCCGGGCAGCCGCACGGGGTGGAGCAGATCGGAGATGTCGAGGCTCACGACGGTCTCGTCGGCGAGGTACCGCAGGGTCGTACCGTCGAAGGCCACGTTCTGCGGGGCGGCCCGGTAGTCGAGCAGGGTGGTCCCGTCGGAGACGCGGATGAGCTCGAAGCGGTCGTTGCCGTCGCTCACGAGGTAGCGGCCATCGGGGCTGAACCAGATCCGGCCGCCGCCCGTGGACGTCCGTTGGGAGAGCGTACGCCCGGTGCGCAGGTCCACGAACTCGATGCCCGAGCCGGTGCCGCACGCGACCATGTGACCGTCGGGGCTGATGGCCGCCACCTGCCCGTCTTTGACACAGGTCTCGCCGTCGTGCCACCTCGCCACCGGCTTCCCGCTCGGCAGTCTGAGCAGTTGGAAACGCCCTTCGAGGTCGGTGTTCACGACCAGGTCGTTGGCCGGGGTGACGGCCGGCCGCAGCATGCCGGCCCTGGTGGAGACGGTCGCGCCGGTCCGTGTGTCCCACAGGTCGCCGCCTTGGGATCCCAAGACGTTCACGTACCGGTCGCCGGTCAGGAACTGGACGCCGCCGAAGAATCCCGGCACCTCGATCTTGCGCCTGGCTCCCGTCTGCCTGCCGGTGCTCGTGTCCCAGATGGTGACGGCATGGCCCGCGGCCACGGCCAGCAGCCGGCCGCTGGGGCTGAGGTCGGCTCCGAGGAACCTGTCCGTACCCATCTTCAGGTCGTTCCAGCCGCCGACCCTCTTCCCCGTACGCACGTCGTAGATCCGCACGCCCCGCGGGGACACGCTGACGAACGTACGCCCGTCCGTGGTCATCTGCCGTACGGTCTCGGCGCCGGTGTCTGGGTCGGTGAACGCCGCGCGCTCACGCTGTGCCCACGCGTTCTCCAGGGTCGCCCGCGTCGCGGGGACGGGGGCCAGCCGCCAGGCGGCGACGCTGAGCAGCATCGCCCGAACCGGGTCGGTCGCGCGCATGGTGTCGGCCTGCGCCGCGACCTTGCCCGCGACCGCCTCGTCCCGCTGCGCCGCGACGATCCTGCTCTGCTCCGAGACCAGGCGGCTCTGCCGCAGGGCGAGGCCGCCGCCCGCCAGCGCGAGGACGAGCAGGACGGCCAGGACGGCCGTGAAGAGGCGGCGGCGCCGGACCCGGTGGCGGGTGGCGGCGTTGCAGGCGTCGAGGAAGTCGCGTTCGAGCTTGCTCAGGGTGAGGTGGCGGCGGCCGGTGGCGGCCCAGCGCAGTGCCGTCTCCAGGCGGCTGCCCTGGAAGACGTCGCCGTCACGACGTCCATGCGCGTTCCAGTGGCGCGCGCCGGTGTGGATCATGTCGTGCGTGGGCAGTCCGTCGCGCTCGTCGCCGACCCAGGTCCGCAGCCGCGGCCAGGCCCGCACCAGCGCCGGCCTGGCCAGGGTGATGTCATCGCCCCGCGTGGTCACCAGGTACGCGAAGACCTCCAGGATCCGCTCCAGCGCGGCCCGCTCCTGCGACGTCCTGGCCTCCGACAACTCCTCCCGCGACGCCGCCCGTACGGTCACCTCGCCGGTGTCGGTGACGTTCACCAGGCGCAGGAACAGATCGGGGACCAGATCACGCTCGGCGGGGTCGAGGAATTCGTAGGCGTCGTCGGCCAGGGTGCCGAGAGTGGGATCGGCCGGGGCCCCACGGTCGAGCAGCCCTGCCTCGGCACTGCCGACGATGAGCAGGTCGGCCTGACTGCCCTGGCCGCCACTGACCAGGCCACCGCTGCCCAGGCCGCCGCTGACCAGGCCGCCGCTGACCAGGCCGAGCAGCAGCTCGCGCGCGACCGGCCTGGCGAGGGGGTCCTTGGCCAGGGCCGCCGAGACCAGCGGCCGCACCGACCGTGGCAGCACCGTCAGATCCGGCTCGGCCGACAGGACGCGGTGCATGACCGCGCCCAGACTCTCCGCCCGGAAAGGATCGTCACCGGTCGCCGCATAGACCATGATGGCGCCCCAGGCGAACACGTCGGCGGGAGTGTCGGCGCGCTGCCCGGTGAACACCTCCGGAGCCATGTACGTGGGGGTGCCGGTGACCTGGCCGGTCGCGGTCAGCGACATCTCCGGGGTCCGCGCCACGCCGAAGTCGATGACGCGCGGGCCGTCGGGCCCCAGCAGCACGTTGTCGGGTTTGAGATCGCGGTGAATGACCCCGGCGTCGTGAATGGCGGTCAGCGCCGTGGCCACCGCGGTCGCCAGACGGTGCAGCTCGTCGCCGCTGAACCGCCGCCCACCGTCGACCGCCTGGCGCAGGCTGGGCCCCTCGACGTACTCGCTGACCAGGTAGGGCTTGGGCGCGTCCAGATCAACCGCCAGCACCCGGGCGGTACAGAACGAGGCCACCCGCTGAGCGGCAGCGGCCTCCTTGCCGAACCGGGCCCGCAGACCCCGGTCACCGGCGGCGTTTCCGTGCAACACCTTGATCGCCACCCGGTCGCCCTGGGAGTCGTACGCCTCGTACACCACCCCCTGCCCGCCGGCCCCGAGCCGCCCCGCCAGCCAGAAATCCCCCAGCCGAAGCGGGTCACCAGGTAACAGAGCCGACGCCATCTCACCACCCCGTCATCTTTGATCGACTACGTCGTTTAGATGCCGTCCCCATCCCTGGGGTTGCCGTCCTCGCGCCTGCCATCCCAACCGAGCCGGTGGTGACCGTCGCACCATGAGCCGGATGAACAGATCCTCAACAGACCCTCAACGCGCCCGGCCTACCTTCCCCTCATACCAATCCAATGGGGAGGAAGACATGAACACCATGGTCAAGCTCGGCACCGCCATCGCCGCCGGGGCCCTCTCACTCGCCGCCCTCAGCACGGCCCCCGCACAGGCGGCCACCCCCGGCACGGCCGCCGCTCACCGGAGCGACGCACTGGGGCCGTTCGGCTACGGGGGCGTGAAACTGGGGATGAGCACCAGGCAGGCCAAGGCCACCGGGAAGATCGTCCGGAAGACGGGGTACAGCGACTGCTCGGGCTGGGACCTGAAGAAGCACCCCACGGGCCGCGACGCCGTGGGCATCTACATCTCCAAGAAGCTCGGCGTGGCGGTGATCAGCGCGCCAAAGGGCGTGAAGACCCCCCAGGGCATCGGAATCGGCTCCACCAGGACGCAACTGCGGAAGGCGTACCCGAAGCTGGAGACGACCGCGAGCGGTAGCAAGGACCACCTCGTCACCAACATTCCCGGCAACCGGAAGGCCTTCTACCGGTTCCTGCTCGACCACAGCAAGATCTACAGCGTTAGCCTGGAACTCAAGAACCAGGACTGTACCAACTAGCACCGCGATCACAGTGGCCCAGGCCCTCGCAGCGTCACGGGCGCGCCGTACAGACAAGGAAACCGTATGACCACCACCGCGCTCATCGTCGGCGACCTGCAGGCGGGCATCGTGGACAACTACCCCTTCGCCGCGAACGTGCTTCCCGCCGTGGAAAGGGCTCTTTCCGCGGCCAGAGCCTCCGGAATCCCCGTGGTCTTCATACGTTTCGGGCTCCGGGCCTCGGGCCTTGATGTGGCAGCGAGCAACCCGCTGATCAGCGCCCTGCACGGGTCGGGGACGCTGTTCCACGAAGAATTCCCCGAAACGCTCGTGCACCCGCGCATCGAGCCGTTGCCGGGCGAGGCGGTCGTCCTCAAGCGCCGCGCCAGCGCGTTCGCGGCGACCGACCTCGACCTGCTCCTGCGCGCCCAGGGCATCGACTCGATCGTGCTGACCGGTGTCGCGACCGGGGCGATGGTCGCCGCCACGCTCTACGACGCCGCCGACCGCGACTACCGCCTGACCGTGCTCAGCGACGCCTGCGCCGACGGGGAACCGGACGTGCACGACTTCCTGATCAACCGCGTCTTCCCTGCCAGGGGTGCTGACGTCCTCACGAGCCACGAGTGGACCGCCCGCCTGTGACCAGCCGTCAGCAGGGACGGGCCCTCGGCGGCTCGTTACGGATCGGCTTATCCTGCCGGTCATGCTGACGATCGTTCGTGGGTTGGTCGCCATGGGTGTCGCGGTGAGCCTGGCCGCGTGTTCCGCCGAGCCTCCAGCGCCTGAACCAGCGAAGAGTCCCTCCGCGGCCCATTCGCCGGCGCTGAAGGCGCCCACCACACACGGAAAATGTCGAGTGGGCTGCGACACGGTGAAGGCCCGCGATTACAACGGTGACGGCTATGCCGACCTCGCCATCGGTGCTCCTGGGTTGTGGTCGGACGAAGAAGACCCCACGGTTTCCGGATATGTCGTCGTCTCGTACGGCGGAGCCGACGGACTCAGCACGCGTGGCTTTTTCCAACCTGGGCGAGGGGGTCTGCCGGGCGTCTCGACCAAGGGTGACAGTTTCGGCGCGGTGCTCGCCGGCGGCGATTTCGATCGCGACGGATACGCCGATCTCGCCGTTGGCGCGAACAACCAACGCGACGACCGGCCCGCCGCTGTGACGATCGTCTTCGGTGGTGAGGAGGGACTGTCCGGCCGGTCGACGGTTCAGCTCAAGCAGGGAGACCCGGCGTTCGGGCAGCTGCTGACGGCGGGCGACTTCAACGGTGACGGCTACCAGGATTTGGGGGTGGCGACGGTTGAGTCGGTTTGGGTGGTCTATGGAGGCAGCCGAATACGGCAGAGTCCACCGCGGCCTCGGCTGCTCAAGAAGTCCAGTGCCATCAATGCGCTGGCCTCGGGCGACGTCACCGGCGACGGGGTCGACGATCTCGTGGTCGCCTACTCTGACGACGATCCGGCTGATGAGGGTACGGGGGCTGTCTACCGAGGCTCCTCCGGCGGGCTGACGGACGTGGCCGGTCCCACCTTCGACGCATGGGGAGTGGGATCCCTCTCCGTCGGCGATGTCAATGGAGACGGCTTCGGCGATGTGATCGCGGGCAACAGCTATGCCGACGCGGACGATCCCGGCGGCCAGATCTTCATCTACCGCGGCTCGGCCACCGGTCCGGAGGCCAAGGGCGTGCTGGTTTCCCAGAGCTCTCCCGGCGTACCCAAGGATCCCGAGGACGGCGATGGGTTCGGCGGGAGTCTCGCGGTCGGCGACGTCAACCGCGACGGGTACGCGGATGTGGCGGTCGGCGCATCACGCGCGGTCTTCCTGCTGTACGGGGGAAAGGACCGTCTGCCGGACGCCGGAGCCCAGCTGCTCAAGCCGGGTGACGTGGGCATTACGCAGGACGTTCAGTCGTTCGGCGCCACACTTCGATTGTCCGACTTCAACAGGGACGGGCAGGCCGACCTCGCGCTCGGTGTCCTGACCGAGCCGGTGGTGGCCGTACTGGCAGGCTCACCCGAGGGCGTGAGTACGGCGAAGCCGACGCTGATCAACCCAGAACAAGCCGCCACCCCTGGGAGGCACCCCGGGTTCGGCCGCGCATTGAACTGAATGGCCGTCGCTTTCGCCCGATGAGTCACATGGTGGTCAGCCGATGAGGCTGGTGAGGACCTGTCGTGCGATCCGTGCGAACAGGGCCTCGGGATCGTGGAAGGGGACGCTGGTGGTGCCGTCGGCGATAGCCGCCATCACCCATTTGTGCGTACCCTCTGCGGCGGCCCTGGCGAGGTAGGCGGCCTGGGCGGCCTGCCTTCCTGTCGGCGCGCGCCGGGCCCGCAGTTCGGTCCGTGCGAACAGGGTCGCCAGCGCGTTCATGACGGCGATGGCTTCCAGCTTGGCCCGGTCGGTCACCGGCGCGGGAGCAAGGGCTTGGAACGCCCGGTCCAGGTAGCCGAGCCCGTTCGGGCCCAGCCGCAGCGGCTCGGGCGGGATGTCGTTCAGCCAAGGGTGGCGCAGGTGCAGGGCCTTGACCTGGGCAGCGAGCGCGACCATGTCGTCGACTGGATCGCCACTGAGCGGCGCGCCGAGGTCGACCTCGGCGGTGACGGCGTCGGCCATCAGATCAAGAAGGTCGTCGCGGCTCGAGACGTAACGGTACAGGGACGCGGAGCCGGTCCCCAGCTGTTTGGCGACCGCCCGGACCGACAGAGCGGCCAGCCCACCCGCGTCGGCCAGTTCGACCGCGACCGTGGTGATCTGAGCGCGGCTGCGCTCGGGCGCGGGACCGCGTGCGCCGCGTTCGGGACGCTCCCACACCACTGTCGTTTCGTCGGCCATATGTGTCCTCTCTCGCGATCCTTCGCCTATGCTAATACTGCGATCACTGATTGCAGTTTTTTGGAGGGACGATGAGCGCAGCACCAACCGACCTGTGGACCCCGGTCCGCTGGGCCGAGAACGGGCAGATCCGGCTGGCCTACGACCGGCTGACTGACGGCCACGAAGGAGACCCGCTCCTGCTGGTCACGGGGCTCGGCGTCGCTCGCCGCCGGTGGCCCGACGGCCTGTGCCGGGCGCTGGCGGCGCACGGCTTCACGGTGGCCCGCTACGACCAGCGCGACGCGGGAGAGTCCACGCACCTGGAGTCGGCAGCCACGGGCAGCCCCATCACCGCACTGTTCCGCAAGCGCGGCAAGGCGTACACCGCCGAGGAGATGACCGACGACGCCGCCGCCGTCCTGGACGCTCTCGGGTGGGAGTCGGCGCATCTGTTCGGACAGTCGCTCGGCGGCGCCGTCGCACAGCGCGTCGCGATACGGCATCCGGGCCGCGTCAGGACTTTGACAACGGTCTCCGCGGTCCCCGGGGACGCCGCGGGCCTGGGGACCCTACGCTACATCCGGCCCGGGACGCTCGCCAGGTTCGCCCGCCTGAAGTTCCCCGAGACACCGGAGGGCGACATCGAGGCGGGCGTCGCGGTGGCCCGCATCCTCGCCTCACCCGCCTATCCCTTCGACGAACAGGCCACCCGCGAGCTGCTCGAACAACTCGCCGACGCCGGCGTCCATGACCGGCAATCCCAGAGCCGCCAGATCGGCGCGCAATGGCACGGCCCACCGATCAGCTCCATCGCTGCCCCGACGCTCGTCCTGCACGGCACCGCCGACCCACTCATCAAGCCGAACGCCGGACGTCGCATCGCGGCCCGCATCCCCGGCGCGCGGTTCGTCCCCCTGCCGGGCGTCGGCCACGAACTCCCCGAGCCCGTCTGGGACGAGGTCGCCACAGAGGTTCGCCGCCTGGCCTCAGGCAGCCATCGCGAACCCGCGAATTGACCCATTCTTCCGCGAGCTCAATTCAGCGGAGATTCGGCCTTGGGCCTCACGTTCTGTTTTGCAGTACGTGATTACCGCGGTCGGCGATGTGAGCCCGGCTGACGTCGCAGGACATTAAAGCATCGCTCTTCCGCTTTTCTTCCGCCCACCTTCCTTCGCAGGTGAGCGGCGGGGCAGCCAGCTAAGGAGCCGCTTTCCGCCGCCGATCGAACGGAGCGGATTGCTATCGCTCGGCGGTTCCAGAATTCGCCGCCGCCCTCGAATGTCGGGCGAATCTGCTATACCTCTCAGGGCCGTTCGAGATACGCGCGGCGTTAACGATCGCGGAGTGCCTGACGCAGGTCGGCAATCACCGCATCGTCAAGACACTCAACGTTCCTGAAAGAGGTCCGCATGGCCATGTACGAACGCCAAGCACCCGCCGACTTCGAAGGCCGGCGCGCCGCCAAGGCCACCGAGAGACCGGCGAACTTAACCCGAGCGGTGTACGCGGCCATCGGCGCCGCGGCGCTCAACGTGATCAGCGCCATCGGACTCATCGTCTCCGGCGCGGAGGCGATCAAAGAACAGATCGCCGCGAATTCGGACGGAGGCTCTGCCCCCGTAAGCCTCGACGAGGTCGACATCCACAGCGACCGGTTCGAGTCGCTCCAGATGATCTACTCCGGGCTCGCCTACAGCACGATCTTCTGGTCGCTCGTGCTCATACTGCTCGCCTGGCTGGCGCTGCGCGGCGGTGGCGCCGTCCGGATCTTCGCCACCATCATCGTCATCGTCTCTGTCCTGTTCAAGCTGGTGGGCCTGTTCATCACCCTGCCCACCCTCACGCTGGTCGCCGACGTGCTCGTCGTCGTGCTGGGCCTGGCCGCGACCGTCTTGTTCTTCGGCGCCGGCGGCAAGGCCGCCCGCCAGGGAAGGTGACGAGGTCCCACCCCCCGCATGAGAAGGCCGCCGGACCGCGGCGTGTGCCGTGGTCCGGCGGCTCTATGTTCACCTACCAGTGCTGTTTGTCCGTTGGCCACGTCTTCTGCGGCAACTGCTGCCGCATGCGCAGGCTCTCCTCAGGCGTGCCCACGGCGCAGCGGGTGCCGGGCGGAGGCACGGTCAGAGCGATCAGGTACTGGTCGATGATGTCCGTCTGGCACTTGTCCTTGCCGTAGATGCGGTGACCCCAGCCCTCATACGTGAGCAGGACGGCCTTCGGGCCGAGTTGCCGCGCCGCGTTGGCGGACCACATGTACGGCGTGGCCGGATCATGCAGCGAGTTCCCCAGCAGGATCGGCGCGTCGCCCGTGTACTTCAGCCGGTGCGGCGGGTTGGTCGGCGTGGAGTTGAGGCAGATGGGCAGGTCGTCGATCGGGTACGGGTGATACCCCACGTCGGGTGCCAACCGCTTGGAAAGGCCCATGTAGAAGGCGTACTCGGGGTAGTTCCGCACCCGGAGGTTGTAGTCCTGGCAGAGGATCCGCGTGGGCAGCTCGGCGGTGTCGCCCTCCACGGGCCCCCGGCCGGGCAGCGGCGGCACCCATGACGGCTCGGGGCCGCCGCTCAGCCAGTTGATGACCTCGCTCAGCAGGCGCCAGTCGGGGCCCTCGGTGCCGAGCGCCGCGTTGTAGATGACCTGCAGCTCGGTCATCGGTCGGTCCGGGGCGCTCGGGTAGTACAGCTCGCCGCGCCGGGCCTTGGCCCGCAGATCACTCCACATCTTTCGGACGTCACGCCCGTGCAGGATGCAGCTGGTGTCGGCCTCGCACCAGCCCACGAACTGGTCGAAGGCGTCCTCGATGGCGATCGCCTCGGTGCTGAGGAAGCCCGCGACGCCGAGGCTGTGGTCCATGTTGCTGTCGAGCGCGAGGGCCCGGATCCGGTTCGGGTACATCTCGGCGTACATCTGACCGATCAGCGTCCCGTACGAGATGCCGTAGTAGGTCAGCTTCTCCTCACCGAGGGCGGCGCGCAGGGCGTCCATGTCGCGCGCGACGTTGCGCGAGTCGACGTGGTCGTACAGGGGGCCGGTGCGTGCCCGGCAGTCCTGGTGCAGCTTCTTGGTGAAGGCGTCCCAGGCGTTGTAGTCGGCCTGGCTCGACATGACGGTGTGCGGCATCTGGTTGTACACCGAGGCCGAGCAGATCACCGGGTGACTGCGGCCCACGCCCCGGGGGTCGAAGCCGACGATGTCGAAGCGCTTCCGCAGCTCCTCGGTGTAGGAGTCGGGAGCGCCGTACACGGCCTCGACACCCGACCCGCCCGGTCCGCCGGGATTGATCACCAGGGAGCCGACCCGAGCCGCCGGGTCGGTGGCCTTGCGCCGGGCGATGGCCAGGTCGATGGTCTCGCCGTTCGGCTTGGACCAGTCGATGGGGACGGTCAGCTTGCCGCACTCGGCGCTGGGTTCCTCCTCACAGGGCGCCCAGGTGATGCTGCTCTGTCCTACGGTCGTCGCGCCGGCCGCGGGAACAGGCAGCAGCGCCGCCAGTGCTAAAAGCGCCGTAGCGAGCAGAGTCGTCTTTCTTCGCACGTTGCTCCAATCGTGGACAGCCTGCACGCCCCCCGTTTTACGAGCGTGCGGCCAGTCTCGATCATGGCCCGCGCGGGACTTTGATGTGACTTGCACCCGTAAATTGGTACAAAGTCGGCCCCCTAGGCGCCCGCAGCGGGCCCTTGTCGCGGCCAGTCGGGGGCGGGGTCCTCGGCGAGCAGCGGCCGCAGGGCGCCGAGAACCGCGCCGACGCAGACATCGCGCAGCTGGGTGCGAGTACAGGTCTCATGGGTGAGCCAGTCGACGCAGAGGACCTGGACGAAAACCAGCCAGCTCTTCAGGACGCCGGACACGGCCTCGCGGGCGCTCTCGTCCGCGAGCGGGAGTACGGCCAGCAACCGCGCACGGAGCGCGTCCAGCTCGTTCGCCATGATCGTCTGGATCACCGGGTCGCCCGCGAGGACCCGGTTCGCGGCGAGGACGGCGTGACGGTTCGCCACGAAGTAGTCGAGATGGACGTCCATGCCCTGGATGAGCTGCTCCACCAGGGAGTCGGCGGGGTCGAGTCGCGTCTCGGCCAGCAATTGATCCGCCGCCTGCTGGTAGATGGCCGCGAAGAGGGCGTGCTTGCTGGGGAAGTGACGGTAGAGCAGGGCCCGGGAGACACCGGCCTCTTCGGCGACCTCCTCCATCAGCACGTCGGCGTACGGGTGTGCGGCGAAGAGCCGGGCGCCGACGGCGAGGAGTTGGGCGCGGCGGTCGGCGGGCGTGAGTCGCTGGCGGGTCGGCACACAGGAAGCTTAGTTGACATGGGTCTACTAACGCGCTCAATCTAGTAGACGCATGTCAACTTAGCTTGGAGGGATCATGGCCAAGGTTCTCCGCATACTCACGCAGTTGATGGGCTGGTCCTGCGTCGCGATCGGCCTGTTCCACGTGGCACTCGGCAACACGGCGATCCCCGGCGCCGGTTCCGCCGGCGCGACGGTCGACAGCTGGGGCCGGTTCATGGGGGCCAGCTTCGCCGGCTACGGGCTGGCCTGGCTCTGGGCGGCGCGGCAGCGTCCGATCCCGGCTCGGGTGGTGCGGTGGCTGGCCGGCGTTTTCCTGCTGGGCGGCGTGGGCCGGCTGCTCTCGCTCGCCGTGTACGGCTGGCCGCAGTGGTTCCAGATCGCGCTGGCGGTGATCGAGCTCGGCCTGCCGCCGGTCTTCTTCTGGCTGGCCGACGCGGAGGAGCGGGCCCTGCGCGGCAGTGGGGCGTCCGTGCTCACCAGCTGACCGCGACCGCACGCACACCAATCAAACAGCCTCGCCCACTTTATTGACGATGCATGTCACATTAATTCAATCTATATACGGAACTTCCGTCGGGAGGTCCGTGTGAAAGCTGCTCCCATCGATGCGCTCACCAGCACCGAAATCTCCGTCCTCTCGCTGATCGGCAGTGGGCACCGTGTCTCGGAGATCGCCGGGCTGCTCAGGATCGGCCCGCGATGCGTCGAGAGCCACAAACGGCACATCTACCGGAAACTTGGCGTGAGCTCGCAGATTCATGCGGTGTCTCGCGGGATCTCCCTCGGCCTGTTCGACGTGCCCAAGAATGCCGAGGACGCGCACCGCCGCCGTCCGGAACCCGGATGCTCAGAGCTGGTGGTCGTGCACGCCCGGCCGGAGGGCGTCTGCCCCGAGTTGTGGATCGCGCTCCTGGAGCGTGGAACGGCCTTCGTCTTCACCCGGACGAACGACGTGATCGGCGACCCCGGGATTCACCGGCACCGGGGCCCGTTGACCGTCCTGCTTGTGGATCCTCTTCCACAGGATTGGAGGTTGCCGGCGCGTCTGTGCGCTCCGGTCGTCATCGTCCGGTCCACGGTGCCGGACCTGGACGCGGTCACGGACGCGCTCCGTCACGGCGCCCGTGCCCTCATCTGCGCGACCGATGTCCGCCGGGAGCTGGAAACGGTCCTGAGGCTGGTGGCTCGGGGCTACTGCTTCGTCATGACCTCCCCGTACCTCTCCGGGCAGGCGGAGTACCTCCCGCGCGTCCCGGAGCTCACGTCGAGAGAGCGGGACATCCTTCGCTCCATCGCCAGCGGGCACACCATCCGGCAGACCGCCCGCACGCTCGGCATCACCAGCAAGACGGTCGAGAACACCCAAGCCCGGTTGTTCAGGAAGCTAGGTGCGCGGAACAGACCTGAGACGCTCGTCATCGCGTACCAGCTCGGGGTGAGCTTGGGTGTTCAGGAATGAGATGTCTAGCCGCGGGCGCAGCGAGCATTGTTGAGCGTGAAGTCAGGCGGCTCCGCGTTGGTGGCGCCATCCCAGCTGGCGATGAACCCGACCCCGGTGAGCGTGCCGCCCGGCGGGATGGCGGCGTTCCGGCTCGCGTTGGTCACCGTCGTGTTCACGCCCGACTGAGAGACGACGCCGTTCCAGAGTAGGGCGACCCTCTGCCCGTTCGGGAATCGCCAGCGGAGGGTCCAGCCCTGTGTCGGGGCCGTGCCCAGGTTGGTGATGTTCAGGGCGGTCTGGAAGAGCCCCGGCACGCTCTCGGTCACCGTGTAGTCGATCTTGCAGGTCGTGGGGGGCAGCTTGGCGTCGGAGACGAGGAAGACGTTGTCGTTCAGCTCCGCGGCCGGGATGTCGGTGTTGGCGGCGATGATCTGCGCCAGCGTCCGCCGGAAGTCGATCCCGTACTGCTGCTTGATGGTGTCCAGGCCGGCGATGTTGCCGTAGAAGAACCGGTCGCCGTCACGCAGCGCCTGGAACTGCTTCGTCCAGATGGCGAGCTGGAGCTCGCCGAACTCGGTGCCGGGCACGTGCCGCTCGGCGACCATGCCGACGAACGCGTCCACGTTGTTCACGTTCCCGTAGATCGCGCGCAGTCGCGCCGCCGTTGTGGTCCGGCGGACCGATCGCGTCCCGGCGACTTCGTCGCCGACCGTGAGCGGCGCTCCGTCGATGTTGAAGAGCTGAGTGTGGGTGAGACTGTCCGGGTCGTTGATCTCGTTGCCGGGTGTCAGCACGGGGTCGGCGGGGAAGGCGTCGGTGGCCTCACCGGTGATCGCGGTGAAGCTGGTGCGTGGCGCGAGCCCGTACGCCTGCCGGAGCTCGTTGTAGCTGGGCAAACCGTGGTCACGGGCCCGCTCGGTGTCGATCGCGCCGAGGTCGACGACGCCGCGGAAGCACTGGGGCAGGGTCGGCCCGTCCAGGCATCCCGGGTTGCCGGTGACGGGGACCTGGAACAGCACGCTGCGGAGCTGGTTGTCGATCTGCTCGTCGTTGCGGTACTCGGATTCCAAGCCGATGGCCTGGAGCAGCGGGCCGAGCTGGAGGGAGGGCACCAGATCGGGGTTGAAGAACGCCACGTTCAGCGGGATCGTGATCTCCGCCTCTCCATCGTCGATCGCGACCTCGATGCCCTGATTCTCGAAGGCCTGTAGCTGGGCGGCCGTGTAGCGGTCGGCGTCGGTCTCCAACTCGACCTCGCCGTGGATCTGGCTGTGCGCGCGATAGCCGACGGTGGCGAACTCGTTGCTGAGATTGGCGTTCACGCCGGACTTGTAGCCGGTGTAGGCGGGCAGGGTGACGCCCACGGCCGGCAGGAACTCGTTGTAGGTCACGTACTGCTGCTCGGCGATCACCACCCGCCGGGCGATCTGGAACTTGTCCTCCTCCGACAGGGAGGCGGGCAGCAGCGACACGATCCGGTTGTGCTCGCGGGCGAACAGCGTCTGGGTCGCGGTCAGCGCGATGTTCTCGTTGGCCCGGACGTCCCCCGCCACCATCGCGTTGTTCGGGGCGGCCAGCAGCCGGCCATCCGCGTCCATGGCGGGCGCGGTGGCCGCGTTCCCCCGGCTGGTACGCCGGGGCAGGTACGCGCCGGGCATCAGCAGCCGGGCGCTGTTGTTGGCCAGGTTGCCGTCCACCGGACCCTCGCGCAGCCATTCGAGCCGCTGGTCGGTGCCCCCGTAGACGGCCCACGCGTCGAGGTAGGAGCTCACCGTGTTGGTCTGCTGGCGCGAGTTGCCGGTACTGGTGCCCGTGCCCGAGGTGGCCGCGGATCGGCTGAACGGGATGTTGCCGAGGGTGTTGGTGAAGGTCTCAAGCGGATCGCCGCTGTTGAACGGGATGTTCGCCACGGTCGCGGTCGGGCCGGCGGCGTCGCGCAGGCCGATCGTGTGATCGACGAACTGGCCCCAGGTGAAGGCCCACTGGGTGATTCGCCGCTCGGAGAAGATGTTCTGGTTGACGTCGTTGAAGACGCGGTTGCTGATGTAACGGGTATTGGGCCCCGTACGAGGGGTGCTCACCCCGTCGGCGTAGCGGGTCGGACCCACCCGTGAATAGGCGGTGCCCGCCTTTCCCCATGCGGGATTCGTGACGTTGTTGCCGGTGCCGTCGAGCTTCTGGACCTCGAAGGGGACGGCCGCGTCGGCTTCCGTGGCGTTGACGACTCCGCTGAGGACGAGCAGCGTGGCGCAGGCGACGGATAACAACGCTCGTCGAGTGACAGAATGGGCATGATGATGCATCTGGTCTCCACGCAGTCTTTTTCGCGAATGGTTTCTTCGCGAGGTGAACCGTCTTCCTTTTCGGCGCGTTGAAACATTGAGTGGAATGACGGGAAGGCTGCGGCAATGTTGTTCTTCCGCCCGGGACTCGTCAATGGAGATCCATTGACGAGTAACCCTTGGGGGTGATTAACCCCCAAGGGTGATTACATTCCCGGAGACGAATTCGACACCGCCCGCTTCTGGCCCGTGGAATTGCCGCAGGCTGAGGGCCGACGTCGAACTCGGACATCAGGCGACGGTGATCCCCGAACTACGCGAACTCACCGCCACCCACCCGCTGCACGAACCGCTGCACGCGCTGCTCCTGCTCGCCCTGTACCGGTCGGGACGGCAGGCCGAGGTCCTGTCGGTGTACACCGGGTTGCGCGCGACGCTGATCTCCGAACAGGGACTGGAGCCGGGGACGACCATCCGGGAACTCCACCAGCGGATCCTCACGACCGATCCCGCCCTCGATCCCGCGGCCTGAGGAGCGAGCCCTCGGCACGCACCGGGCTGCTCGCGTCGCGATGGAAAGGCGAGCGCGGACAACGGCCCCGCGACGTGCGGGACACCGGGTTTGGGTCCCATTCCGGCCGGTCAAACGAGCAACGAAGCGTCCTCCGAGACCCCCTGGGTCCGAACCCGCCATCGGCCGCCCGGCAGCCTGTCGGAAGCCGTTCGCATGCGCTCCTGCCATACGGCCGTGGGCCACCTGGTCCTCTCATCCCACACCGCGTTGCCCAGCCGCGCGTCGTCCAGGTTCGCGCCAGTCAGGTCCGCGCCGGCCAGGTACGCGCTCCTCAGGTTGGCTCGCATCAGGTCCGTGCGGGTCATGTCCGCGCGCATCAGGTACGCGCCAGTCAGGTTCGCGTCCCTCAGATCCGTACCGGTCAGGTGCGCTCCCCTCAGATCTGTGCCGGTCAAGTTCGCGCGCACCAAGTCCGCGCCGGTCAGGTTCGCGTCCCTCAGGTCCGCGCCGGTCAAGTCCGCGTTGGGCAGTTTCGCTCCGGCCAGGTTCGCGTGGGCCAGGTGCGCGTGTTCCAGGTGCGCATCCCTCAGATACGCGCCGGTCAGGTCCGCGCCGATCAGGTTCGCGCCAGCCAGGTCCGCGCCAGTCAGGTACGCAACACGCAGGTTCGCGCCAGCCAGGTCCGCTCGCATCAGGTTCGCGTCGGCCAAGTGCGCGCCGGCCAAGTCCGCGCGAGCCAAGTCCGCGCCGGCCAGGTTCGCTCGCATCAAGTCCGCGTCGGCCAAGTGCGCGCCGACCAGATCGAGGGACCGACGTACGGCGCCGAGGGGCGAGTGCGCCAAGGCAGGAGAGGTCCGTGTCCAGGCCCGCCACCATCTTCCGGCCCGGTTGTCCCCGGACGGACGGAAGGCGGGGGAGGTGCGGGCAAAGGCCGTGACGATGCGGCCTGCCAGAGAGTCAGCGCGCAACATCACGCTCTCCTCCCAGGCCGGTTACCTCAGCCTGCCCGGATGAACGTTCTGAGCGAGCGGGCGGGTCTTGAGGGAGTGTCGGAGTGTCGGCGGCGGGTGGGGTCTCCGTCATAGAGATGGTGGCGGGCAGGTCCGCCTGCACGGGGATCTGCTGGCTCAGCTTTTCCAGAATGAGCGGCGCGGCCGCGCCCAGGGCCACGGCGATCAACGGGGTCATGCCGTTGACGGAGGCGCCCGCAGCGCCGGCTATCAGCGCGCTGGCCGCCGCCCGGCCCAGGACCGACACCAGATAGGGGCCGCCACCAGGGCCGTAGGGGTAACGCCACGGCCAGGTGTGCACCCGCCGCACGCCCTTGATGAAGTCCAGCACTTCAATGGCCAGCCCGCCGCCGAGCCCCCACAGCGCAAACACCCAGCCGCCCATGCACCGACCGTAGACCTACGACTCCGCATTCGCCTACCTAAGCGCCCATAAACAGGCGTTGCTGGGGGCGGTCGGGGGTGCCCGCGGGCGGCGTTTCACGGATACGGCCAGGCATGGCCTGCGATCGGCACCCCGGCGGGTCAGCTCGCCGTACCGTACGCGACGGCGAGCACCGCGAACAGGAACGCGGCGGTCGCCGCGGTCGATCGAAGCACGTCGATCCGCGCCCAGCGGCGGACCACGGCCTTCCAGTCAGCCGGTGGAGCATCCGCCCGCCAGTCGTTGACCTTGATGTTGATCGGCACCGTACCCAGGAACGACAACAGCATGAACACCACCATCGCGATCAGTGTCGCCCACCGCAGGGTCAGACCGGGACCGGTGACGGTGACCAGCCCGACCAGGGCGAACGCTGCCGCCGGGAGCATCACAATCGGCACCACCACCCGCAGGCGGCGGATGAGGGCTTGCCGCGCAAGCAGGTGCGCACGGTCGTCCAGACCGGACAGTACGGGATGGATGCCGTAGCGGACGATCAGCTCCTCACCCGCGAGAACGCCGAGCAGGAACAGGCCGATGTACTGCACCACGTCACCGCTCATGCGAGGAGGCTGTCGTCAGGACGAGAGGTTCACTCACGAGACCACTCCCAATGCCTTGGCCGCAATATCTACTGGCGCCGAAAGATTACAGCGACTGAATTTATAGCCGCAAGAGCGCGGCCAACACTACTTTCGGCGACTGGAAGATTGCAGTCGCAGTAACTAAAGTTCGCGCATGAGCTCACCCACCGTGGACTGGCAGGCTCCCGACAGGTCCGGCGTGGTGGAGGGGCTGCGGGAGCGTAAGAAGCGGCTCATGCGCCAGCAGTTGACCGACACCGCCACCGCGATGTTCCTGGAGCGCGGATTCGACGCGGTGCGCGTCACCGAGATCGCCGCGGCGTGCGGGGTGTCCGAGAAGACCGTCTTCAACTACTTCCCCAGCAAGGAGGCGTTGATCCTCGACCTCCCCGAAGCGACGATGGCCGCGCTGCGCACCGGGTTGGCACGAGCCGACCGAACCCCCACCGACGCGGCGCTGGACATCCTGGCCGGCGAACTGGACGCTCTGGTGTCCTGGCTGGGCGCGCAAGCAGACCTGGCTCAGGCCAGCGCAAGGATTCAGGACTTCAACGCGCTGATCCTTTCCACGCCTTCACTGCGCGCGTATCACCGGGACATGACCGAGCAACTCGTCACGGTCGCGGCAGAGGCGCTGGCCGCCCGAACCGGGCACGGCAGCGACGATCCGCTGTGTCAGATCGCGGCCGCCGCTCTGCTCGGGCTCTGGCGTGTCCAGTTCATGGCGTTGCGCCGGAGCCTCAACGGCGAACGCACGCCCGAACAGGTCCGCCACGCCGTCATCGCCGACGTGCACAGCGCGGCCCGGCTCATCGACACCGGACTGGCCGGGTTGGGCAACGCGACAAGTCCCCCATGAACCTGCCGTTCGTTTCCGGCAAAAGTGGGCGCGTCCGTCAGCAGACCTTGATCTGTATGGTCTTGGAGCGACGCGCGCCCGGCTTGAGAACCCAGAAGGTGGCTGTGTGGGTGCCGGGTTCGGAGATACCTTCCTGGGTAACGGCCTCCCATGGCCCCGTGGGGCTGTAGCTGGTGGTGGTGCCGCCGCGCTGACGGCCGTCGATCACCCAGCGGTGCACTATCGGTTCGGCGTCGTCGAGGATCCTCCCTCGGAACCGGACGCGGACGCCGCTCTCGTAGCAGGTTCCGTTCTTGCTGCCCTGCGCGGCCAAGCTGCCGAACACGAAAGCCTCCGGCGCCGAATCGGCCGGGGACGGCGTGGACTCGGTGGCGGGCTCTGTGGGAGAAGACTTCGTGGGAGAAGGCCTTGTGGGGGAACTCGTAGGAGTCTTCTTGGAAGTCCTCTTGGGGGAACTCTTGGGGGTGCTCCTCGAGGGATCCCGCGCCTGTTTCCCCTGGGACTCGGAGGCTTCGGTGACCGGTGAGCTCGTGGCACCGTCCGCGGCTCGGTTCGGGCCTTGCCCCGGAAGACCGAGCAGCAGGGTCACCGTGACGGTGACGGAGGTGACGACGATGGCGGTGCCGCCGACGAGCAGGCCGGTGCGCAGAGGCGTGGAACGGGCTGTGGGCCTGGTGTCCGCGACCAGTTCGGAGGGGGCGGTCGGCCGTACGCGCTGCTGTCCCAGCAACTGGAGCAGCACGTCCTGCATAGTGGGGCGGCGGGACGGTTCCTTCGCCAGGCAGTTGGTGACGATGGAGCGCAGGGGTTCGGCCATGTCACCGAGGTCGGGGGCGGCGTACAGGATGCGCGAGATGACGGCGGGCAGGTGGTCGACGCCGAAGGGCGGGCGGCCGGTGGCGGCGTAGACCATCACCGAACCCCAGGCGAACACGTCGGCGGCGGGTCCGGTGTAGTGGCCGCCGAGTTGTTCCGGCGCCATGTAGGAGGGGGTGCCGACGATGCTGCTGGTGACGGTGAGGGATGCCTCGGTGTCGCGCGCGATGCCGAAGTCGATGACGCGGGGCCCGTCCTTGGCGAGCAGCACGTTGGCCGGCTTGAAGTCGCGGTGCACGATTCCGGCCCGGTGGACGGCGGCGAGCGCCGTCGCGGTGGACACCGCCATGCGGTGGAGCGCAGGGCCGTGGTGTACACCGGCCTGCTGCAGCGAGAGCCCTTCGACGAACTCGGTGACGATGTACGGCCGCCGGCCCTCGAAGGAGGCGTCGAGCACCTGGGCGACGCAGAACGGCTCGACCCGCCGGGCGGCGGCCACCTCCTTGGCGAACCGCTCGAGCACCTGGTCGGAGACCGCAGCATGCAGCACCTTGACCGCCACGTACCGCCCGTCCCTGGCCTGGCCCAGGTAAACGACACCCTGCCCGCCGACTCCCAGGCGGCCATTCAGCCGATATGGGCCGATTACTGGGGGATCATCCGGATGAAGAGGCTCGGGCATGATCCAGGACCTTATTACAGGCTTTGTCAGACCGAAGGTCGTTCTAGGTGTTGGAGGAGGCTACTGGCGCCGTACCAGGCAGCGGAATTCTGCTCGCAGCACCGAGCGGTCGTGATGGAGGCGTGATCTCCTTCTGTGACGATCACTCCCGGAACGCCCCACGCCGTACGGCTCGGGCATGGAGCAGGAGGAGACGAGCCGCGATGAGCCGATGGAGGGTGGCCCCGGCCGTGGCACTGACCGTCGCGGTGCTGGCCACTGGCACCCCGGGGAGCGCGCACGCCGCTGTCGACCAGCACGTCACAGCGGGCCAAACCGCTGTCGCGCTCGACCCGGTCGCCGCGCTGAAACGGCAGTTCGTCAAGGGACGTGGCGTGCGGATCACCGTCTATTCCGCCTCAACCGCCATCGCATCAGACGACGTCCGCAAGCCGACCAAGTGGTCTGCCGGGGTCGTCGAGTTCGGCACGGGCGGGGTCATGGCGACCGACCTGACCCATCCATCGCTTGGGACCCGCTATATACAAACGCGCAAGCGCTACTACGAGTACGACAAGAATCCAGCCCTGCGGCCGCCCAAGAAGAAGTGGATCTTAATAGGTTGGCAGCCGCCCGTCCTCATCGAGGTAGGGCACATCCGTGTCACCGACCCCGTCACGCTCAAGGCCGTACTCTCCACTACCGCCCGCACGCAGCCCGGCCCGGTTTATGACGGCACCCGCACCACGCTCTATGAAGGCGTGATCACCTTCGCTGAGTTGCGTAAGGCGTATCCCAAGATGGTCATCGGCTATGGCGCCAAGCCTGAAGACTACCCGGACTGGACAGTCTCCTGGAAGTTGTGGATAGGCAAGGACCAGCTCGTCCGCAGGGCGTGGAGCGCATGGCGCGAACCGAACAACATCAAGGGCGAGACCTCCCCGGACAAATACATCTCCGCCGTCGCCGACATCCGTCTATCCAGGTGGGGTATGAAGCTGCACATCAGCCCGCCACCCGCCGACCAAGTGATCACCGCCAAGCAGTACACGAAATGGCGGGAAGCTCACCCCTGATCGCTCTGCGGTCGTGAATGATGATGGGATGTCGAGCCCTCCGTTCGTCCAGAGTGACGGCAAATCCCGCGCCAAACGGCCATCGCAAGCGGATGAGCGTACGACGTTGGTGGCATTCCTGCGCTGGCATCGGGAAACCCTGGCACACAAGTGCGCCGGTCTGGAGCCGAAGCAGCTCGCGGAGCGGGCGGTAGGTCGATCGGCGTTGTCGCTCCTGGGCCTCGTGCGGCACGCGGCCGACTCCGAGCGCTTCTGGTTCCGTCGGGTGATGGCCGGACAGGAGCTCCCGCCCCTGTTCGCGCCCCACGGTGCATTCACCGTGGCGAACGCGGACGCGCAGATGGTTACCGAGGCGTGGCAAGCGTGGCAGGCGGAGATCGCGTTCGCGGATCGTTTCGTCGACGCGGCCCCGGACCTCGAACTCACCGGGGATGAACCCGGAGAAGGACCCGTGTCACTGCGCTGGGTGCTGATGCACATGGTGGAGGAGTACGCGCGACACAATGGCCACGCGGACCTGCTTCGGGAACAGATCGATGGAGCAGTAGGGCTCTGACCGCGCCGCCACCTGCTGCCTTTCCGACTCACTACGACCACCGGGATCGGCCTTTGGCGGACAGGGCGATCAGCACGCCGGTTGGGCCGAAGATCGTCAGCCAGTCGGTGGCCAGTTCTCCAGGGGGAGCAACACGTTGCTCGGGCCGAGGTCGATGGTGACGGACTTGGCGGAGGGGTCGGTAGTGACGTAGTCCTTGTCGTTCGCGACGATCACGATGCCGATACGGTGGCCCGCTGGGAAAATGTGGTCTGTGGCCTGCAAACGCCAACTGACGGTGTAGGCCCGGCCAGGGCGGACAGGGCTTGGATGGATCAAGGAGTCGCGGTTCTTGATGTCAATGGAACCGCGGCTGATGACCGGGAGTTTGGTCGGCTTGCCTTTCGGGGTGACGTCGGACAGGTCGGCGGTTTCTGGCTTTGACACCGCCGCGCCAGGAGCCGCCGGGCCGTAGTCGACCAGAAGTGCCGTGAGCGGGGTGCTCGTTGTGGTGCTTGTCATCCGTACGCGCACCTCCGGCGTACCTGAGAGACGCATGGGCCGGGTCAGAGGAGGGGTGAGATAGGCAAGCCTGTGAGGTGCGCTGACCGATGGGTTGGCAATCATGTCTGTCTCAGCCTGCGCGGCGTCGTCAGTGAAGTCCTGGGTGACACCGGTGGTGGGCGTCGCTTTGAGAGTGCCCGCAGCCGATGAACTGGCCGGACCGAACCACATTCGGACCGGTCGGGAGCTGGGATGAGGCCAATCGGCGGAGGTCTGCCAGGAGTTGTCCGATTGCTGGACGGTGACTCGCGGCTCCCGCATGATTCCGTTGTCGAGGCGGTAAAGCCAGTAGTCCATCCAGCGGTGCAGGGTCTCCTGCCAGGCGCCAGCGCCTGTGACAAGCGGGTCTTCGTGTCCACCGTTGTGCAGCCATAGCTTGCGCGGCACGTTGTTGTCCTTGAGGGCCTGCCACCATTCGGCGAACTGGCGACCACGAACCTTCGTGTCGTTCAGTCCCTGCACGAGAAGGACGGACGCCCGCACGCGAGAGACGTGCCGCCGGTAGTTCCGTTCGGCCCAGAAGGGCGTGTAGTCGCCGCTGTCATCGGCTGCGCGGTCTCCCAGCTCTGTCAGGACGTCCCCGCACTTGGCCTTGGCGCTTTCGCTGATGACCCGGTTCGCTTGGTACTCCGGATAGCGGTTGCCCAGCGAGCCGGCATAGGCGATCCCCTGGTCTCGCGCGTAGTCGTACCAGCTGGAGATCGCCCCTTCCGGCACGATGGTCTTGAGACCCGCCACCCCCTGGGCGGCGGCCGCTTCCGCGAGGGTGCCGTCGTAAGAGAGGCCGACCATGCCCACGGCGCCGGCGCTCCAGTCGGCAACCGCCGCTCGCCCGTCCGCATAGGTGGCATGTGATCGACCGTTGAGCCAGTCGATGGCCGCGGTCGTGCTGAGGACGTCCGCGCGGCCGCCAGTCATCGGGCATCCCTCTGATGCGCCCGTCCCCTGCACCTCGACCTCCACCACCGCGTAACCCCGTGGCACGAAGTACTCGTCGTACCAGTCGGAGAAGACCCCCGGGTCGGGCACCGCCGCCTGTGTCACTCGGCCCGTGTAAGGCGTCGCCTTCATGATCGTGGCGACCCTCATCCCGTTCCGGGTCTCCGCAGGCCGCATGACCGCCACCGCGATGCGGTCGCGGCGGCCGTCATGATCGCTGTCCATCGGCGCCTCGACGTACACCGTCTCGCGCACCGCCTCCGCGTAGGAGAAGGCGGGCTGGGTCTGTCCGTCTCGTACAACGAGGGACGGCGTGGCCGAGGCCGATGCCGCCGGTAGGACAAAGGCCAGGTTGAACGCCACCATGGCGACACCTACCAGCCTTTTCCGGCTCTTGGAATGAGCTTTCATGGGCGGCAAAGCTAAGTGGGTCATCTCGATGTTGGCTCGACGTCGGCTCAATGTCAGCTGGTCGTCTCAAGGTGAGGCATGAACCAAGAGGAGCGGGCAAGCCGCATGACTTTGTCATCGAGCTCTACGAGACAGCCCAATAAGGGTCATGACCGGAAGTGGAGAAGAGGCTATTCTTTGGCAGCAGAGAGCATTCCGGACCTGGCCGAAATATGGAGCCTATGATGCGATTCCTTGCCATCGTCCTACTGCTGTTACCGCTGCTCCCGGCCCCCGCCTTTGCCGTCGACCTCCCCGGCGGCAAGGCCAACTACGTCGTCACCCGGGGTCGGATGCGCGCCGACGTACGGGACAACTGGGTGCGTCTGGGCACGTACCAGTTCGCGACCGACGGCACCGTCACGGCGCGCACGTACCTGTGGTGGCAGACCGCACCCACCGCCCGCGAGGGCACTGGCACCACACCCGACCTCGACAGCTGCTCGACCGTCAGCGGCGCGGTCGGCCACACCCGTGCCCGCCACTGCGAGGTGCTGACGGCGGGCGGGTTCATGGACTCCCCGCCCGAATCGCGCACCGGGACCTTCAGCGTCGCCGGCGACGTCCTGAACATCACGTGGAACATCGCCCAGACCTGGTCCGAACAGTGGTACCTGCGACCCAACAGCGACGGCACGCTCGTCCGGCTGGAAAGCAAGTACAACACCTTGGCCACCCACGCCTACGGCTACGGCAGCAACGCGGCGCTGTCCACGCGCCGGGCGATGAGCACCGTGCAAGCCTTCCCCGGGACGCTCAAGCAGGATCTCGCGTCCTGGACGAAGGAGAACGTGACCACCTCGACCGGGCAGGTGTTCACCAACACGGCCTATCGCACGTGCACGACGACGACCTGGTGCCTGACCTACGCCCAGCCGTCGTCGGCGAGCGCGTGCCAGGCGAGCGGCGGCTGCCCCAACTACGGCGGCGGCACGGCCACCAATGACAGCTCGATCCAGTACTACCTGGTCAAGGTCTCCAACAACGACCGGCGCGACACGCTCTGGCACTGGTGCACGTGCCTGGCCAGGGAGCGCGGCGAGTTCTGCTACACCGGCAACTCCCACGTCAAGCCGCTGCTGCAGATCCTCGACGACGACGGCGGCTTCCACGGCTGGGTGGGCGTCGAGGCGTCCTTCTACCCTTCGGGCAGCGATCCGCGCTACTCCGACATGCTGAGCGTCCTCCGCCTCACCGACACCCGGTAGCTATCCAGCCTGACAGCGGCCTGTAGCGCGAATTCCCACGCCAACTCCTCACCTCCTGCGGGTGCCCCCACTGCTTCACGCCAAGCCGGGCAAGGACGGCGTAGCTCAGCACCCTCGACTATGGAGACGAGGCCGAGGGGTGATCGCTTTACCACGTGATCCCGGCTGGCTGGTGGTCGACAAGTTCGGCGGGGCCGCCTGGCCGCAGTACTGCGTGGACGAGCAGGGCATCGAATGGGGTGGCATGAGCAATCAGGCGTTCGGCTGGCCGCCAATCCGTAGCTACGCTCTTGCGAGTTTGGCAGCTTACAGCTGAACGGCAAGTTCACTGCCGTATCGCTCGCGTGCCAACGGGGTTTGGTCCCACCTCCGCGAGATGCGTGATCCACTTCGCGTGGGTCGCGGTTATCAGGAGCTTCGCGATCGGCCAGTCGGCCAGGACGATTGCCCGCACTTCTGCCGGTGAAAGCGTGTCGAGATTCTTGCCAGGCGCGTATGTAATGGTGTAATCCGCGATGTAGTTGTCGGCAACGCGAGCGATCACGTCCCCCAGTTCTTTTATACCGAGACGTTTTGCGTCGTCGTCAAGCGCCTTCTCCAGCTCACTCGTGACTCCCTTCAGCATCGGGCAGCCATCCTCCTGGAAAAGAACTTGGTGGAGGTAGTGAAGCACCGAGGCTTTGTCGCGGATCAGTAACTCGCGATTACCGGGCGGGATTCGGAACGCCAATTCGATCTTCTCGCCATCTCGCCTGGTACTGATGGGCCTGGCCTTGACATGATCGAAGACCTTCGCGTACGTGAACTTGCTACTACGGCGGCCGTCCTTTGGAACGAGACGTGCAATCGCGTGGGCCCCGACGAAGCCGACGGTTTTCAACCCAGAGGAGTCTGCCTGTGCCACCATTACCAAGCGACCGTCGATGAAGAGTCCGCCGTCTATGGTCTGACCGGCTCCCCCGAGGATGCGCACCGCTCGGCCGATCCAATCTACCGGTATTGTTTTCGGCTTGACGATCACGTCACGCGTTGTGTATTCCCTCGGAGGGTAGGCGGGCACCTCGAACAGTGCCGGATCGGTTTCGACCATGTCGCTCCATGCGGCGCGGGGAAGATAGAGAAACGAGTAACCCGAATCCTCGATCGGTTTAGCAGCGGCACCGGAAGCGATCGGCTCCCAGTAGGAACTTTCCATGAGGATATCGACGGTGTCGCTGATCCAGCTTCCCTCTTTGATCCGGCTTGCTCTTGCTCTTACGCCCCCAAGCCACGCGGACTGCGCAACCTCGACATGAAGCTTCGCTGAAAGAGACCTCCCGGTTCTCTGCACAGTCGTGTGGATCGATGCGATGGCGCCGGATGGGTCATCTGGTATCGCCGCAATCGCGGACGGGTCCAGAAGGAACCCGAGAAACTTGATCACGAAGCTCTCGTTCGCCCAGGAGAATGAGACGTCTTGCTCGCCGTACACCGAGACGATGTGCAGCGACACTGACGTGGCGGTATGCGCAGCGACGGTGAGGCGGAACAGGGGAGCGGATGAGGAGTCGGACATAGCTGATCATCATAAAGGGAGACGTTTTCAGATCGGCTTGGATGAAGCTACTTCTCCTTAGTGAAGTCCCTTCCAGAAACTGGTTTTGATCACGGAACCGGTGTCCGCGCGTGTAGAAAGCGTCGACATCGACCGCCGCCTGCACGATCGCCTCCGCAAGCCGATCACCTCGCGTCGCGATGGAAAGCCGGGCGGTGGAACTGCTTCTTCGGCCCCACCGATGAGGGAGGAAAGGCTCGTTTCACCGCCGGTTTCCCGCGGGATGCCGTAGAGGTCGGCCCCACCGCGTGCCTCAGACGGACGCGACCTCCCAGACGAACCCGTCAGGGTCGGTGAAGGGCCCGGCGTCGCCGCCGATGGCGATCCGGTGCGATCCGGCGCCCTCCTGGGAGACGCCGGTGTCCTTGGCGAGGGCGCGGCGCGGGTAGAGCGCGAGCGTGACGGCCGACGACGGGGTGTCGAACTCGACGTACTTGCCGCCGAAGCTCTTGGCCACCGCCAGGCCGCGATCGACGTAGAACCGCTTGCTCGCCTTGACGTCCGCCACGCCCAACAGGAGCGCGACCTGATCGATGTCCCGAGTGGCAGGGCCGGTGTCCTTCTTCGCCGAGGACGCGATCTTGCAGATCGTCCCGTCCGGGGCGCGTACGACACCGCCGTAGCCCCAGAACACCTTCGTGGCCGGCTTCAGCATCGTGGCGCCGACATCGAGGGCGGCGCCGACAAGGGCGTCGACGTTGCCCGGCTGGGACACCACGAGGGACAGCGCGAAGCCACGGAAGCCGGTCGTCGGCGCGTCGGAGGCGCGTACGTTCACGTAGGCCCCCAAACCGAAGGCTTGATAGAAGGCGTCCGCGGCCGTGGGGTCGGAAACTTCCAGGGTGACGGATTCGAACGAGGTCATGGCAGGTCCTTTGAACGAGGTGGGGCCGATTGGCGGCAGGGGCAGGTCGGTGCTCACTGGTCCTGCAAGATGCCGAGGACGTTGCCGTCGGGGTCGATGACGGTGGCCACCCGGCGGCCGCCACCGACCTCGTGCGCGGCCTCCTTCACGGTGGCCCCCGCGGCGACCACCTCGGCCAGCTTCGCCTCGATGTCCGGCACGTGCCAGTAGGCCACCGGCGAGGTCATGTCCTGCGGTCCGCCGCCCGGCACCAGTCCGATGTGCTGGCCCTCGGCGTCGAAGCCGACGTAGTAGGACGAGTCGGTCTGCGGCGGGATGCCGAGCAGGGCGGCGTACACCGCCTTGGCCTTGGCCAGGTCGGACACGGGGTGCAGCACGGTCTTGATCATGGTCGCTCCTGTAGTCGCGTGTTGGTATTCACAGCTTTTCTCCCGGCCTGGCCGGTCCGCATCCGTGGCGACCACGGAACCAACCACGGATCGATGGCACGGATCACGCGGTGGCTATTACGGATGGGAGCGCGGAGAGGATGCGGCAAACCAGGGCAATGGTTAGGAGTGGACATCTCGCCTCGGGAGGCCTAGATGCCGGAACCACATGCGTCGTCACGCTAGGTAATAGCGACGCAAAGGCCAGCGCCTCGACAACGGGACCCAACCAGGAGGCGTTCTGGGGTGGTGATGAACTCGGTCAGGAAGCAAGCATGGGGATCATTGACCGCTGATCTCGGGACAGCCTGGCGGCTCCACGATCTCAACGCCGAAGGGTGCCTCAGTCCCTGCCTTCACATCAGACATGTAGCCGCCGTACGCCGCTGCTGACGGATCCGCGCTGGGCGGCAGCTCTTCCTCTTTCGTCATTTCCTCAAGGAGCCACTTCTGCATGGCAAGGTCCTCGGCCTCGGCATCTGGGAGTGGCCGCACCCGGCAGCTTGGTGGAGCGGAGGTGCTGAGTGTCGGCACGGCTGCCAACGCCACCGTCAGGAGGACGGCTATGCTCCGCCTCTTCACGCCTCATCACCCCAACTGCTCATCACCGCCACTGGCAAGGTCAGCAGCATGGCGCATCTTGATCACGAAGGGGGAACGAGCTGACCGCGCCTACGCTCCGTCACGCAACGCCCGGATAGCGGCCCCCAACGCACGCCCGTCACACCGCAGGCACCGAACCAGAATCTCCCTGGCGAAATGCCACAGACGCCCGCCGGGATCCCGAAACCGACCCGCACTGACTCCCTCGGCCAGAAGGAGCCGAACATGGCCAACTGGTTCTGGTGGGTCCCGAACAGGTAGGCGTTATCGACGTTGATGACTCCTGCTGACGACCACCACTACGCCGACCCTGCCAGCCCGAGAGGGAGTCAGCGCGGCGCGTAAGCCTTCGGCAGTCGCATACCGCGGCCGGCCATGATCTGCCGGACGTGGTTCGGGTAGTTCGTGATGA
Organism: Nonomuraea sp. CA-143628; assembly: GCF_050942315.1. NCBI lineage: Bacteria > Bacillati > Actinomycetota > Actinomycetes > Streptosporangiales > Streptosporangiaceae > Nonomuraea > Nonomuraea sp. CA-143628. The sequence continues at coordinate 1,222,212 of NZ_CP192072.1, read as the reverse complement.
TGCCGTCAACGCCCATGTCCATGAGGGCCTCTATGGTGGCGGGGTCGTCGCAGGTCCACGGGATGACCTTCAGGCCCCGAGCGTGCGCCTCCGACACCATCGCCTGATCGGGGTAGAAGCGGAAGCCTGGGTCACCGACCTTGCCACTCTGCGGGAAGCCGTAGTTAGGAGACAGGGCCGTGACGCCAGGGATGGAGGCGGCCGCCTTCACGAAATCGCCTTCGTAGTCGTCGACGTCAATGCCACCGAGCCACGGGGAGGCGCCGGGCTTGCCGATCTGAAGGAAGTCGTAGTTCGTCAGCGCCACCAGCGGCCACGTCGGCGCAAGCCGGTGCATTTCCTGCAATGCGCCCCAGTCGAAGGACTGGATGGTGACCTGGTCCTCGATCCCCGAGGCATGGATCTCTTCGAAGACCCGGCGGACGAACAGCTCGCGAGGCGCGGTCTGCTCGGGCGCGCCCGCCTCGACCTTGGTCTCGATGTTGAGGGTGACCTGCTTGGCGCGGTAGCTCTTGACGAGGTTCAAGACGTCCTTGAGCTCGATCATCCGGAAGCCCTTGATCTGCTCCTGCTCGGGGAAACCGGGCAACTGCTGATACCCGCAGTCCATGGTCTTGATCTGGGCCAGGGTCAGGTCCTTGATGTACTTTCCGACGTACGGATACAGCGGATCGCCGGGCGTGACCGGTGCGGTGTCACGGCACTTCTGGGCGCTGATCTGCCGGTCGTGGTTGACGACGACCTTCTCATCCTTGGTGACGTGGGTGTCCAACTCCAGGGTGCTGACCCCGAGGCGCATAGCCTTACCGAACCCCTCCAACGACTCCTCGGTCGTCATACCGATGCCACCGCGGTGGGCCTGAAGGTCGAAGTGAGTCTTCTGGGGCAGCACGCCGGGATCGTCGGCCGTTGACGCGTGGGCAGCTACTGGCGTGGCGAGCGCGGGCACAAAGGCAAGGCTCACCAGGACATGACGAAGGTGCATGAGAGGGCTCCGCAGCATGAGGTCTATCGGGCCTCACGACGCTAGATCGCTGGCCAACCCCCGTACCGACCATGGCGTGATGGGGGCATGAACCTTCGTGGAACGCGCAGGTGGCGGCACCCAGGGACCCCGGCGGTCCCAACCGGCGGCTCGCCGGCGCTGTGGATAGACGGCGATCGCACATCTCACCCGTGCACAGCGAGAACACCAACCCCTTCGGCATCATCACCGACGGCATCGATGCCGGACTTGCAGACTGGACTCAGGAGGCCGACGGCCGCTGCGGGTGACCGGGATCGACTGGAGGCTCGGGTGAGACGGTGGATCGCAGTCGCGTGGATGGTGGTCCCGGTCGGCTGGTCACCGTTTGCCCCACACCGCGCGGACCACTTCGGCGAGAGCACGCAACACCCGTGCCCGATCGGCCGCCGCGCAGCCTCGGGTGGCTATGAGGACCATCAGCACCGCCGCGAGGGCCGCGCACGCCACGCCGGCCATCGGCACCAGTGCCCACATCGCGAGGTTCATCGACGCGTCCTTTCCCTGTCCGGCAACCCTTCGTGTGCCGCCGCCCACCAGTTCAGCCGGTGGGCAGTGGCAGATGAAGGGTTGCCGGACACACCGGATCGGCGCTGGAAACGCCCAGGTGGCGCAGGCGCCGATCGGCGATCCGGCCGGAGGCACCGGACGGACGCCCGGGGCCCAAGGCCCGGCGCATGACCGGCACCGAGCATCTGCCCGCCCCGCGAGCGGTGCTGAAGCAGGAATTGGTCCTCTTGGAACGGCAAGCCCGCGAGCGGACGACCGGGTTCTCGCGAGCGAAGGCCATCGAACAAGCCAACAACCTGCTTGAGGCCCAGCAGATCACCGCGGAACTGACCCCGCAGACGGTCAGCGAGTGGTTCACCAGGGGCAGCGTCGCCAGAGAGTTCCCCCTGCTCTGGGCGCTGGTCCGCGTGCTCCTGACGCACACGGACGCCCCAGCCCCTTACCACCCGAGGCACACGTGGTGGCGATCCGAGCACGATCTGTGGAAAATCCGCTGGGAGCAGGCCCGTACCACCGGTGCGCGGCACCCGACCGGCCCCCGCCCCACTCCGGGCGAGTGCCCCTACCCGGGGCTGGCCGCGTTCGGCCCCAAGCAGGCGCATTACTTCTTCGGGCGCAAGGAGCTCACCGCCACGCTCGAGGGCCGGGTGAAAGCGCAGTCCGCGCTGGATGATCCGCTGCTGGTGGCCGGGCCTTCGGGGGCGGGCAAGTCGTCACTGCTGCGGGCCGGTCTCCTCCCCGCCGCCGAGGGGTTCTCGCCCTGCGCCCCCGTGCTGTTCACACCGGGGGACGACCCCGTACGAGTTCTCGCCGAACAGTTCTGCGGCGCCGACCGCCCGGCCGACGTACGACAGCGCCTGGTCACCGACCCCTCGTGTCTACTCGACCTCTTCGGGCCGGGCGATCACGGCAGGATCGTCATCGTCGACCAGTTCGAGGAGATCTTCACCGCCGCTGTCGCGGAGGATGAGCGCCAGGTCTTCATCCGGGCACTGCACGCGGCCTGCGCGTCCGCAGTGGTGGTCCTCGGGATGCGCGCCGACTTCTTCGGCCACTGCGCGGCCTATCCCGAGCTGCTGCCCGCCCTCCAGCAGCCGCTGATCGTCGGCCCGATGACCACGGCGCAGCTACGCGAGGCCATCGAGGGACCCGCCGAACTCGCGGAACTCACCCTTCAGCCGGGGCTGGTGGGGCTGCTCCTTGATGACCTGGGAGCCGCAGGCGGCGGCGCGCTTCCCCTGCTCTCGCACTCCCTGCTCGTCACCTGGGAGCTTCGGGAGGGACGGAAGCTCACCCTGGCCGGCTATCGCGCGACCGGCGGGATCAGCGGGTCCGTGGCCAAGACCGCGGACGAGACGATGAAGCAGCTCGACCTGCCCGGCCGCGAGACCGCCCGGCAGTTGCTGCTGCGGCTGGTCCGACTCGGCGATGGGACGGAGGACACGCGCCGCCGGCTGCCGCTGACGGAACTGCTTCCACCGGAGCACGGTGCGGTCCGTGAGGTCCTCGACAAGTTCGTCGAGTCCCGGCTGGTGACCGTGGAACAGAACACGGTCGAGATCACCCACGAAGCGCTGATCAGGACCTGGTGGCCGCTCCGCTCCTGGATCGAGGCCCGCCGCGCCTCACTGCTGGTCCGGCAGCAGCTCGATGAGGACGCCCAGGAGTGGGCCAGGAAGGGGCGCGACTCCGCGTTCTTGTATCGGGACACACGCCTGCAGATCGCGCGGAACGCCATCGAGACCGACCCTGCCGGTCTCGGGCCGGAGGCACGGGCCTTCCTGGAGGCCGGTATCCAGTACGGCCAGGCCGAGCAGGACGCGACCCGGCGGCGCAACCGAAACCGCACGGTGCTGAGCGCGGCACTGGCGGTCCTGCTCATCATCGCCACCGGTACGGCGGGCACGGCCATCGTCCAGGGCCGGAGGTTGGCCGAGCGGGCCCTGACCATCTCCCGGCAGCTTGCCTACGCCGTCGGGAGCCGTGTGGCGGGGACAGCCATAGCGATGCGCCGTACTGATCCGATCACCGCCAAACAACTCGCCGTCGCCGCCGCGAGCCTGGGCCCCGGCGGTTACGAGACCCGCCATGCCCTGCTGACGCTTTACGCTCAGCCCGAGCTGTACACCTACCGTCCTGCCGGAGTCGACGAGACCTGGCGCACCGACATCGACCGCACCGGCCTTCTCCGCGTCTATGTCCGAGGCAACGACGTGAAGATCACCGACGTCGACGCGCGCCGGGTGATCAGGTCGTTCACCTTCCCGGGCCAGCCGCTGAACACCGAAGGCTTCGCCCGGTTACGGCTCAGTGACGACGGAAAGACATTGGCGCTGCCCGTTCAGGACGGCACCATCGTCCTGCTGGATACGGCGACCGGCCGGCTCCGGCCGATCACCCTTCAGGCGCCGCCGATCCTGGAGACCGTAGGCGAGCACCTGCTGCTCGCCAAGAGCGCCACCACCACGAGCGTGTGGGACACCTCGTCCGGCGAGCGCCTGGTGCGCATTCCGTACTATCTGCCTTCGGCCGTGGTGACCCCGGACCAGCGATATCTGATCACCACGCACGAGGCGTCGCTGGATTTCTGGGACCTGCGCACCGGCCGCAAGGCACGCACCGTGCGGCTGTCCACAGGAGCAAAACCGATCTTGAAAGTCGCGTTCAGTCCTGATCACAAGCTCCTCGCCCTGGTCCAGGGCAACCGGCTCGCGGATGACAGCCGGCTCGGGCTCGTCCCCTTCACGCGACTCGCCCCCTCCCGGATCAAGTGGCGGACCATCCGCAAACCCTCCGTCCCCAATGCCGACGAGCGGATCATCTTCAGCACCACCAGCAGGTACGTCTCCTTCAACGGCGCCTTGTGGGACACCAGAGACATACTGGACCCCGCCCCCGTCGAGGACGCGTCTGACCATCCGATCTTCACGCACGCCGACGCCAAGTGCTTCAACTACAGGTTCGGGCCCGGCGACCGCACCCTGCGATGTCATGCGAACGCCTCTTCAACCACCGTCGTGGTGTCCCTTGCCGCCATTGTCGACCCGGTCGCCTTCAGCGACCGCGCGTACGGCGCCGCCGCGGAGCTCAGCGACGACGGTTCGACCCTTGTGGTCGCCGATCTGGGTCCGGTCAAGGACCTGGGGCCCGTCACGATCTGGGATCCCGTCAAGATGGTGCGCCGGGCAACGATCCCCGCCGTGCGGCAGGCCGGCTCGGTCGAGTACCGGCTGTCGTCGGACGGCCGCCTGCTGGCCAGCGTGGAAGACGATGGGGACACCTACATCTGGGACGTGGCCACGGCGCGCAGGAAGACCGTCCTGAGAACCCGGTTCGGCCTCGCCGACTTCGGCTCTGTCACGTTCTCACCCGATGGCAGGACCTTGGCCGCGCTCACCAAGGACAGCTCCGGGAACGCCTCCCTCTTGACCCTGTGGGACATCGCCTCGGGAGCCCCGCGCGCCTCGGTCGCCGGACAGCCCACCGCAGGCCAGTACGGTCCTTTTGGCATCTCCATCTGGGACTACCGCGTCTTCTTCAGCCGGGACGGCCGGACCGTCATCTCCGCCTCGGACCAGGGCGTTGTCGACGCCTCCACCGGCGAGCGGGTGGTCCCGCCCAACTCCGGCATGGATCGTCCGGTAGCGCTGAGCCCTACCGGAGTTCTCGCCGACTACCACTACGACAGCGGCAAACTCACGCTCCGGAACAGCGGAACACTTCAGCCGGAGAAGCAGGTGTCCATCGGCGGCGCCCCTGCGGCCTTCTCCCCCGACGGAGGTCTCATGGCCGTGGCGGACACGGCGAACCAGATCCAGCTATGGGACATCGCCACCGACCGGCCTCTCGGGTCGCCGCTCGCCGGCTTCGAGCCGGATGCGAGCACCTTGAAGGTCAGCTCCCTACGCTCGCTGGCGTTCACCCTGGACGGCTCGACCGTCCTGGCCGTCGACGACCACAGCCGTCTCCGCACCCACCTCATCGCACCCGGCAAGATCAAGGATGCGCTCTGTGCCCAGTTCGGCGCTCTGTCCCCGGCGGACTGGAAAACCCATATCCCGGAGTTCCCCTATCGGAACAGCTGCCGGACGATCTGACGTGATGACCCCGCGAGTTCAGACTCGGCCAGGTCGTCGGCGGCGGGCAAGCCGAGCAGTTCGGCGAGCTCACGGACGCTGATGTGCTGGTCGGGAACTGCCTTCGCATCAGAACCACCGGCGGCCGGTGGTCGATCGCCCGTCGTGACCGTCTCCCCAGGCTCCACGCCGCTACCGAATGGCCAAAGATCACCTATCCGACATATCGTCCTCTGCATGGTGGGGTTCCAGGAACGAGGTGGCGCGCATGGCGGTATTGCGGGAAATCGTGTTTCGCTGCGAGCGAGCGCCCGCGCTGGCACGGTTCTGGGCGGAGGCGCTCGACGGCTACCAGGTTCGCCCGTACGACGACGCCGAGATCGAGCGACTCGCCGGCCTCGGACGAACTCCCGACACCGACCCGAACGTGGCTCTGGATGGCCCTGGACCGATCCTTTTCTTCAGCGAGGTCACTGATCAGAAGAGCACCGGCAACCGCGTCCATCTCGATGTCATCGCCATCAACCGACGTGCCGAGATCGACCGGCTGGTCTCCCACGGCGCATCAGTGGTGCACGAGTTCGATACCTGGACGGTGATGTGCGACCCGGAGGGCAATGAATTCTGCGTCGCCGATCCTCGCTGAGCCAGACAGGGTGCAGAGGCCTCCCCTCGCCGCGATATCAGCGCGATTGGCACAGCCATCCCTCGAGCGGGATGACGATCAGCGAGGGCTGGATCAGGTCCCGGTCCTCCGGCGCGATGCGACCATGTAGTGATGACCTCCTCGCCCCGCCCGCCGCACGTCGGTGGCCGACCGGATCCGATAGGCAGGACTACCGCGCTTGGTGGAGAGCCCGCTCTCGCCCGCGGGTACCTGCTGGACAACGCGCGCGCCGAGGCGGGTGAGCGATTCGTTTGGCTGGCCGAGCTGTTCGACGGTGTGACGCGGGGGCACTTCGATCGGCTGGGGGTCAGGGTTGGCTCGCGCTGCTGGGAGGTGGGGGCCGGTGGCCGCAGTATCCCGGAGGCGCTCGCGGCGGCCGTCGGTCCGACCGGGCACGTGCTGGCCACGGACATCGACCCGTCGTGGCTGGAGGCAGGCGGCGGGTACGAGGTGCGCCGGCACGACGTCGCCGCTGATCCGCCCCCGGAGCCGGGGACGTTCGATCTGGTGCACGCCCGGCTCGTGCTGATCCATGTACCCGACCGGGCTCGGGCGTTGGCCACGATGGCGGCGGCGCTGCGGCCCGGCGGCTGGCTGCTGGTCGAGGACGCCGATACCGCTCTGCAGCCACTGGCATGCCTGGACGACAGCGGCCCGGCGCAGCGGCGGGCCAACCGGCTGCGCGACGCGGTCCGGGAGCTGCTGACGCGCCGCGGCGCGGACCTGCGCTACGGCCGGACACTGCCGCGGGCATTGCGTGAGGCCGGCTTGGTAGATGTCGCCGCGGCGGGCTCTTTCCCAGTCGGTGGGCCGGCCTGCGACCGGCTGGAGGCGGCGACCATCCGGCACGTGCGCGGCGAGCTGCTCGCGGCCGGCCTGGCCGACGACGCCGAGATCGACGCGCACTTGGCCGCCATCCACGCGGGCGAACTCGACCTGACACTCGCGCCGCTGATCTCGGCCTGGGGACGCCGTCCAGCAGAGCACCCGCCGGCACTCGGTTAGGTGCGAATCCAGGCGTTGTCCGATCTGCCCACAACGCTGGAAGCAGGAGAACTCCCATGATCCCGGACAGAAGGTCATCCTTGTCTCCGGCCTCGGAACGGACCGCAAGGGACCGCCACTGCCTCCCTGACCTGGGAGTTCTTCCCTTTAGATCGCCCGGCCGGTCAGGTCGCGGGTGAGTATTTCCATAAGGTGCCCGTCGGGGTCGGAAAAATAGACGCCGCGGCCGCCGGTGCGGGAACGGTAGACCTCACCCTCCTGTCGGCGATGGGGATCGGCCCAAAAAGTGAGGCCGGCCGCACGAATCCGTTCGAACGTCGCGTCGAAGGTGCCCTCCGAGACCAGGAACGCGTAGTGCTGCATGGGGTTGTCGGCGAGGTTCATGTAATCCAAGGTGACGCCGTTGCTCAAGGTAAGCGGGGTGAACCGGGCGACGTCAGGGCTGGCTGATATGCCCAAGATGCCGGCCAGGAACTCGGCGGAAGCATGCCTGTCGCGAGCGGGGACGATGGTGTGATTGAGCTGGATGGACATTTAACTTCCCTCTTTCGTTGTCTGCGCGTGGGTCGTCTGCTTGTGCTCGGTGGGTTGTCGTCGTGCGGGAATGAGGAGATAGACGAGCACGGCTATGGCCGCGAGCAGCCCGGTGGCCCAGGCGGTCGCGGTCGCGTACCCGTGGACGAGCGCCGCTCGATGCAGGCTCGGGGCGGTGGGGTGTGTGGCGAGGTAGGTGGCGGTGGCGGTGACCGCGAGTGTGTTCAGGATGGCTGTGCCGATGGAGCTGCCGACCTGGGTGGCGGCGTTGATCACGGCGGAGGCGACACCCGCGTCTTGTTGGGTGACGCCGTGGATGGCGAGTTGGAAGGCCGATGGGAACAGCGCGCCCATGCCGGCCCCGATCAGTACCTGGGCGGGCAGGATGGTCGCAACGTACCCGCTGTCGGGGGTGAGCTGGGTGATGAAGGCCAGCCCGGATGCGGCGACCAGCAGCCCGCCGGCGATCAGGATCCGAGGCGACAGACGCGGCATCAGCCGGTTGCCCAGCTGGTAGCCGCTGAGCGCGTTCGCCAGTGTCATCGGCAGCAGGGCCAGCCCGGTGCGGACAGGCGAGTAGTGCAGAACCACCTGCAGGTGGAAGGTCAGGATGAGGAACATGCCGAATGCTCCGACGACCGCCGTGGCGACGGCGAGATACGCGCCGGCGCGGCCGCGGTCGGCGAGGATGCGCAGCGGGAGCAGGGGGCTTGGGATCCGTGCCTGCCGCAGGACGAACGCGGCCACCATGGCCAGTCCGCCCAGCAGCGCACCGAACGCGGTCGGCTGCGCCCAGCCGCCCGCGGCGGCCTGGCTGCATCCGAGCACTACGGCGGCGAGCCCGCCGGTGGCCAGCACGGCCGAGGCGACGTCGAGGCCGGCAGCGCCGAACCGGGGTGGATCGGGCAGCACCATGCGGCCGACGGCCAGCACCGCGCCGCTGATGGCCACGTTGACGAACAGGCACCATCGCCAGTCCAGATAGGCGGTGAGGACGCCACCCGCCAGCAGCCCGGCCGCCGCGCCACTGCTGGCCACCGCCCCGTAGATGGCGAACGCCCGGGTACGCTCCCGCTGGTCGGTGAAGGTGACCGCGAGCAGCGACAGTACGGTCGGCGCGATCAACGCGGCGAACGCCCCTTGCAAGGCACGCCCGGCGATCAGGACCGGCAGTGTGGGCGCCAGCCCGGCGAGCAGCGAGGCAAGCCCGAATCCGGCGAGCCCGATCTGGAACGATCGGCGCCGGCCGACGGCGTCGGCCACCCGCCCACCGAACAAGAGCAGGCCGGCGAAGCACACGGTGTAGGCGGTCACCACCCACTGCCGTTGCGCGTCGCTGAATTGGAGCGCCCGCTGGGCTGAGGGCAGCGCGATGTTCACGATCGTGGCGTCCAGCGCGGTCATCAGCTGTGCGGAGGCGATCACGGCCAGCGCGAACCAGCGACGCTCCGGCCGGGTTTCACCCGTAGGAGGTGCGTCGGTCATCACATCCGCCTCTCATAAACGAAGGGGTGTCCTCCGGTAACCATAAACGAAGGACTATCCTCCGTCTACTGGTAGGGTGAGGCCGAGCCAGGAGAGAGAGGGCGGATGCGAGCCGATGCACGCCGCAACCACGAGCGACTGCTGGAGGCGGCGCGGGACGTGTTCGTCGAGCAGGGCCCGGGCGCGTCGCTGGAGGAGATCGCCCGACGCGCCGAGGTGGGGATCGCCACGCTGTACCGGCGCTTCACAGATCGCGGCACACTCATGCACGCCGTCGCCCTCCACGCGCTGACCGGCACCATCGAAGCCGTACAGCAGGCCCGACACGACCATCCAGACCCACTCGACGCGCTGGCCGCCTACGTCCACGCCGTTCTGGACCTACGGACCTCGGCGGTGATCCCGACGCTGCTGGTCGCGCTCGACCTGAACGAGCCGCAGCTCAAGGCCGCCAGCACCACCTCGGCGCGGCTCGTCGAGGAACTGCTGGAGGAAGCCCACAAAACCGGCAGGCTCCGCACAGACGTGGTCTTCGGCGACATCGGACTGCTACTCACCCGACTGTCCCGGCCACTGCCCGGACCGATCCCCAACGAGACCCAAAAAGCCCTCGCCCACCGGCACGCCAACCTCTTCCTCGCCGGTCTACGCGCCGACCCGACCGCACCACCCCTCGGCGACCCCGCCCTGAAGCTGGCCGACCTGCAACAATTCCAGCACGACACCCGGTGAGGTCACCGGTCGCCGGACAGGGACTCCCACCCCTGTTCTCCTCTCCAACCGCCCCCGACGGCGCATTCGCCGTGGCGAGCGCGGATGCGGGATATTACGGACAAAATAGCGACCTCGATGAACGCCAACGAGCCTCTGAAGTCGAGGCCAAACACGATCACCGAAGAAATCAGTACGTGAAGTCGTGGCAAGCGTGTGCGGCATGCTGGAAGCTAGATAGGTGGCCACCTTCATTGCCATTGCGGGTCTTATATTTGCCGCAGGCAGCTTTGTGTACGATGCATTGGCCTACCACCGCAAAGACCGAAAAGGCCCGGCGACACAACAACCTCACCAAGCCGCGCCCCCTTACTCCGCAGAGCCACCGGTGCACGATCACGCACAGCCGCCAACGCAAGGCATCGTTTGGCCCCAACGTGCATATCCGCCTCAGCAGTCACCCAGGCCCCGATCGTTCAGACGCATTAAGCGACCGCCACGGTGGGTGTTTGTCAGCGCCTGGGTCCTGGCCGGGTTGATCATACTTGGAGAGTTGGGGAGCTTACTGAATCGGGGTCACGAGCTCGGCTGGATCGGCATCTCGGTCGCTGGAGTCGGCCTTGCTGCCGCTGTCCCCTTGGTCATTCATCTCGGCAGGACTGATGACGACGACTACATTGGTCCGCTGATCGGAGTTCTGTTCTGGGCACTTGTCATACTCGTCGGCAGGAGTTTTTTCCCAGACTGGACACTTCTGGAGATCACCTGGCCAGGCGGCAATCTTCGACTGTAGAAGAGACCGACGGGTCCGCCGGCGGTGGTGGCGTCTGGGACGCTCGCAGGTGCCACCGGGCGCCGCGGCCGCACACGTCAGGCCGATGAGGTGACCGCTCGGCGGAGGTGCCTGGCGAAGAACCGGACCGCGCTGGCCGAGTCGTTTCAAGGCTTTCCTGGAGGGCTGGGAAGCCCGATCGGCTCTCCAGCCCTCCACGTGCTCGAACAGGCCCCGCGAAGTGGCGGGCGGCCTTCCGGTCAGCGGATCTTCACGACGATCTCGCGAGTCCGGGTGACGCCGGCCGCGTTCTCCAGCTCGGCGCGGTAGGTGTGCTCGCCGGCGGCCCGGCCGGTCAGTGCGGTGGCCACGTGCTGGGCGGCGGGGGTCGCCGCGGTCAGCGTCCGGGTGTCGATGAGCACGCCGTCTTCGTACAACCGGTAGGCCGTGCCGTTGGTCCCCCACCACAGGTCGAAGGAGACGGTGTACGAGCCGTTCTTGTCCCAGTTGTCATGGGAAAGCACGCCGACGCCGGGTTCGGCGTCGGTGACGCGAACGGTCAGCGGCTTGGTCGTGCTCTGCCCGTTCCGGTTGATCAGGACGGCCACGTACTCGTAGTCACCGTTCGGGCGCGCGGTGACCGGAACGGAGACGTGCTGGGCGTTCGGGGTGTCGTCGGTCAGGTCGCGGGTCGCGATGAGTTCGCCGTTCTCGTAGAGCTTGACCCGGGTGGCGTTCGGGCCCCACCACAGACTCATCGTGACAGTGTGGTTGCCATCCGCGAGCCCGTCGGCCCAGCCACTGTCGCTCGACAGGACGCCCTGGCCGGGCGGCTCGGTGGTGCTCCCGGCGGGGACCGCGGGCTCCAGGGCGGCGACGGCGTTCGCGAGGCCGCCGGCCGCCGCGTCGACGGCCTGCTGGGTCGGTTCGGCCCCGTCGGCGACCAGTGCGGAGGCGGACGTGCGTGCGTCGGTGAGCGTCGCCCAGCTCTCCGGCGTCCAGTCGTCCTCCGCGAGTCCGTCGGTCTCGGCCAGGTAGAGCCGCACGGCCGTGGTGTCCACGATCGTCCGTACGAGCTGGACCTCCGCGAGGTTGGTGTTGCCCGACGGCGCCAGGACGCGCACCGCCCCGTAGGTCACCGGCTGGTCGAGAGTGATCTCGTTCCAGGAGGCGCTGGTCACGGTGCCGGCGGTGGCGAAGGTCTGCCAGGTCTGCCCGCCGTCGCCGGAGCCCTGGAACTGGACGCCGCTCGCCCGGGAAGCGAACCCGTCCCTGGGCAGGAATCGCACGGTCTTCACCGTGAAGGTGGCGCCGTCATCCGGGACCACGCTGACCCACCCAGAGGACTGGGTCGTGTCGGTGAAGGTCTTGGCGTCGCCATCGAACATCGACCAGCCGTTGGCGGCGGCGTCCTTGCGCCCGTCCCAGGACGGGCTGCTGGCGGTGACCCACGGCTGCTGGACCTCGGCGGCCCCGACCGGGGCGGGTTCCAGCAGCTCCCAGGCATCGAGGAGGCGGACGGCCAGCGCACGGGTGTCCGCGCCCTGTTCCAGCGCCAGGGCCCGCACAGCGGCGGCCTCACGGGTGAACAGGATCGCGGATGCGCGGGAGTACGGGGTGAGGTCGACGGCATCGGCCAGGTCCAGGACGGTATCCAGGCCCACCTCGGAGCGCTCGCCGTCGATGCGGAAGTCGGCGAGGGTCCATATGCCCGGGTAGGCGGGGTCGGACGGCACGCCGGGTTTGTCAACCTGCAGTTTGAGATACCGGTAGGCGGTGTCGCGCAGGTCGGCGCGGACGGGGACCTGCTCGATGCCGACGTCGTTGCCGGCGTTCGGGCGCTCCGTGAGCAGGGTCCAGGTCTGACCGTCGACGGAGCCGTAGACGTTGGTGCCCTCGGCACGGTTGGGGAAGGTGTCCCGGGCGAGGAACCCGAACCCGTCGGCGCGGAGCCGGTAGCCGACGCCGAAGTCGAGCACGATGCTCTGCACGCGCTGGTCGCCCCAGGTGGTCTGGTTGTCGCCGTCGGTCAGGGCGACGAGGGTCGGGGTGGACAGCGGGGAGGTGACGATCCTGGAGAAGTCGAGCGTTCGGTCTTCCAGCCGCGGGTTGAGCAGCGCGAGGCCGTCGACGGCGACGCGCAGGTTCTCGAGCAGCGTCGCGAACTCGGCGGAGCCGGCGTCGGCGACCGCGGCCAGGGCGGCGTCCCGAGCGGCGGCGACGTCGGTCCACGTGGCCGTCGTGTACGTCTCGGGCGCTTTGAGCCCGTCGAGGCTCGCCTCGACGGCCGCCGCCCGGTCTTTGGCGACCGTGACGGTGATCGGCAGCGCGGTGTCGGTCTCCCCGACGGAGGCGACGACAAGGAACTTGTGGTTTCCGGTGTCGCCGGCGGAAGGGGTCCAGGTGAGCTTTCCGTCGCTGGACAGGGTGGCCGACGACGGCGAGCCCTGCATGCGGAACGTGATCGGGCTGCCGCCCGTTGCCGACAGCATGCGGGTTAACGGTTCGCCGACCACGGCCACGGCGGCCAAGGAGTCGCCGGCGGCGAAGACGGCCGGGGTCAGCGTCCCGTTCGCCTGAGCGAGCACTCCTGCGACGTCGACGTGCCCGTTGCCACCGGTGGCGCGCAGGAACACGATGTTGTCGCCCACCGGGGAGATGGGGTGCCTGGCCTGGTCGATGTCGAGCGTGACGTAGCGCCACTTCCCCCCGGTGTCGGGGAGCTGGACGGTCGCGTGCGTCTGGGCGCCCGGCGTGGGCCGGACCTCGAGGGTCGCGACCGCATCGGTGCGGACCTTGAACCCGATGAGCGCGGTGCCGGCGCGGCCAGGCCACACGGCCCGGCGCACCGCGAGCCGCCCCTGGTCGGCGGCGGCGTCGAGGCGCACGTACCGGGTGCCGTCCTCGTCGGCGCCCGGCTGCGCGCCGTCGCCGACGGCGTGGCCGAACTGGGCGACATCGAGCTCGGGACCGTCCTGAACCGGCGGCACCGAGCCGTTGGAACCGGCGAGCTCAGGCGGGAACGCCACCCAGTACTCGGCGGCGTTGAAGTCCGAGCCGCGCAGGTTCCAGAAGTTCGCCACCCCGGTGCCGTTGTAGTAGAGCGGGCCGTCGCGGTGCGCGAAGACCTCGGCGACGTGCGGCGCCTTGGCCTTGACGTCGACGCCGGCGACATAGGTGTACTGGTAGTACAGCTCGCTGACCGAGTCGATCAGCCGCCCGCGGTAGGCCTGGGAGAGCTTGCCGGATCCGCCGGAGGTGTCGACGTAGGGCACGTCCTCGCCGAGCATGAACGCGTAGAAGACGTCGCCGCCGGCCAGGGTCCGGTTGCCGAGGAACTCGTACGGGCTGACGGCGTTCCCGGCGGTGGACACGGTGCCGGCCACCGGGTCGAGCCGGGTGCCCTGGTTGTTCACGATCCGTGCGAGCGTCGTCAGGATGTCGACGTCGCCCTGCGCGTGCGCCTGGTCGCGCCCCATCTCCATGTGCTGGATGAAATCGCGACCGTACGGGTTGATTTTGTCCTCGGCGGAGATGACGCGGAAGAGCGCGGCGAGGGACCCGTTGACGTCGCCGCCGTTGATCGTGTGCTCGCTGGTGTAGGTCGAGTTGACGGTGTACCACTCGACGCGCTTGGCGTACAGGTCGGCGTCATCCAGGAAGATGGCGGCCGCGATCATGCCGACCACGCCGTACAGGTGCTGGTTCCACAGCCGGTTCTGGGAGTACAGGAACGTGTTCAGGACGGGGCGGATCAGGTTGTCCTTGATCCGCTGCTGGTCGCGGTCGGTCCAGCGCAGGTCGTACCCGTCGAGGGTGTCGTTGACCGGGGTGGTGGACCGGATGATCTCGGCGGCCACGAGCATCTTGTACAGCGGCTCGCCGGTGTGGATGTGCGCGTCGGCGAAGTAGCGGTACTTGGCCGGGTCCAGGCTGCTCCACGTGCGGATGACGTGCAGTGCGTTGGCCCGGTACACCTCCTCGCCGGTCACGACGTACCGCAGCGCCTGCGTCAGCGCGCCCACGCCGTCGTTGAGCGCGCGGGAGCGCATCGAGACGGCGTTGTAGGCGTCGCTGAGCGGCTGCTCGTCCGACGTGCCCGCGTTCTGCGCCTTGAAAGTCCGTGAGGCGAACCCTGTCTGGATCATCGCGTCGTAGTAGCCGGCCCACGGCTGGGTGCCCGCGAGCACCTGGGTCCGCATGTTCTCCAGGTTGCCGGCGGTCAGTCCGACGCCTGGGTGGACGAACCCGGCGTCGCTCGTCGTCTTGACGATCTTGGGTAACGCCGTCCCGGTGACCTCGGCGGCCGCCGCGTCGGCCGGCACGGCGAGGGTGGTGCTCAGCGCGACCACGACCACGCTGGCCGCGGCCCTGCGCCGCCAGCGTCGTAGCCGGTCGAGTCTCGTGGTGATCATCGTCGGTCTCCTCTCGTGGGACGCCGCCGGCCGTCGGCCGCGCTGTCCCCCTGCTCAAAAACGAAGGCCTCTGGTCGCCTTCATCACGAAGGGCCCGGCCGGTCGGCGACCTGGACGCGCAGGAGCCGGGCGGACAGCGGTGCCGGCAGCTTGACCTCGACCACGGTGCCGCCGTCGACGATCGCGGCGGACTCACCACCCCACGTCGGGTAGAGGACCTGCACTCCCCCGGTGGCGACCATCCCGGGTAGCCGCAGGTGCACGCTTTCCCCGCCCCGGGTCTCGCGGCCCTCGTCGTCGGCACGGCGCCAGATCGCCAGGTACAGGTCTCCGCCGTCGCGTGCGCCGAGTGCGACCCACGGGTCGCGCCAGCCGGGCAGGCCGAGGGGCCATACGGGCACGGATCTCGCCGCGGCGTGGCGGACGGCGCGGTGGACGGCCAGCGCCTCGCGGACGGCGGCCTGCTGCCCAGGGCTCAGGGTGTCGATCCGCCCGGCCAGATGGACCCGCGAGAGCAGGGCGGTCACCAGGGAGAACGCCGTCTCCTCAAGCGTCATCGTCCCGTCGAGGGACGCCCACACACCGGCCTGCTCGGGCGGGATCGTCAGGGGCGCGGCGGCCGCGATCGGGGGTGTGAGCCGGAAGTCCTGCTGGTCGGTCAGCGACTGGATCGGGAACACGGCCCCGGTCGCGGCGTCGGTGCGTGAGCCTCCGGCGGCACAGCCCTCGACGACCAGGCCCGGGTGCCGGTCCATGACCGCGCCGACCCAGTCGAGCAGGGCGCGGTCGTGGCCGAGCAACCCGTTGCCCAGCGGCTCGCCGCGCCCGGCGTCGGTCCCCGGGCCGATGTCGACGTTGTAGTCGAGCTTGACGTAGGCCAGGCCGAACTCTCCCACGAGGCGGTCGACGACCGCGTCCAGGTGGCCGCGGGCCGCCGGGTGGCGCAGGTCGAGCTGGTGGCGGCCCCACTCGGTGACCCGGTGCCCGTGCCGCTGGAAGAAGGCCTCGACGGGCAGGCTCCGGGCGACCGGGCTGCGCACGCCGACGACCTCGGGCTCGAGCCACAGCCCCGGCTTCATCCCCAGGTCGCGGATCCGGTCGAGCACGGCCCCGAGCCCTCCGCCAGGGAACCGGTTGATGGAGGGCTCCCAGGCGCCGACGGAGTCCCACCACCCGCCGAGCTCGTCGTCGTACCAGCCGGCGTCCATGACGTAGTACTCGGCGCCCAGGTCGGCGGCGGCCTCGACCAGGGGAAGGACCCGCTCGGTCGTCGGGTCGGACATCAGGCCGTTCAGGAAGTCGTTGTAGACGACGGGCAACCGGTCGTGGTCGGGGTGCGGGCGGCGGACGCGACGGCGGTGCGTGGTCAATGCGGCGGCGACCGCGCCGAGGGTGGTCTCGCGCCCGTCCGGGTGCCCGGGCACGACGGCGAGGCTGACCGGCACGGTCCGCACCTGCGTTCCGGGTCCCACGGCGCCGGCCCACTGATGCTCCAGGGTCGTCGGTCCGGTGGCGAGCAGGTAGACGTCGTCGTACCGGTCGCCGAGCTCGGCGTGCCAGGCGCCGTTGGTCTCGATCTGCCAGGCGAGCATCCGTCCTGTGCGGGTGTCCTCGACGATGCCCTGGGCGAGGTACTCGGACGTGGACCAGGCGCCGGTGGAGGTCAGGCTGACGCGGTTCTTGGATCCGACCTGGCCGTGGCGCACCATGCCGACGTCGATCAGCCCGCGCTCGGCGAGCGTGGCGCGGTGCCAGCGGAACTCGCCGCTCCAGGGGTTGGCCGCCGCCCAGAGCACGAGCTCCTCCTCCCAGCGGGCGCCATGGCCGAGGCCCGAGAGTACGCCGGTGGTCGCGTGGTCGAGGACCACCGGGCGGACCGCGGTGACCGTCGCCGACGACCGCACCACCGGCACGCCGTCGTGTACCTCGTACGTGACGCAGGCGCGCAGCCCGGCCTCCTCCTCGGCGAGGTCGAGCTCCAGGCATGTGCGGTCGCCGTCGCGCCGCTCGCGGTGGCCGGTGAGGCGCAGCCGCTGGGCGGCCGCGCCGTCGACGTGCCGCTTGCCGGACGTCCCGGACCGGCCCTCGCCCAGGACCGCCGTCTCCAGCACCGGCAGTGCCGAACGGCGCAACGCCATCAGGTCCGGCCCGCCTTCGGCGGCGTGCCAGAGGGCCACGAGCCGGGGGGCGGTGTCCGGCCCGTGGGCGATCACGAGCCGGAGGACGTCGTTGCCCCACTCGAGGTGCTGCTCGTCCTCCTCGGGCAGCCCAGGCAGCATGACGGTCACGCGACCGCTCCGGTGACCGGGTCGATCGTCCACTCGTCGCGCCACTTGAGCGCGGTCGCCACGGCGGCGATCCCTGTCGTCACGGAGCGGGTGCGCTTGATCCTCATCAGCTCTCTCTTTCGAGACGGCCTGTGCACGCTCCCGAATCATCTCGACGGGAAATCGTTATCCCAGGGCGCATGGACACATCCCCGCCCGGTCGGCCCGGCGAGGACTCGTTCTGACATCCCGCACCAATCGACCCACCTCTGAGCCGCTGCTTGGGATATCGTTATCCTACATACACCCAACATCTTGACAAGAGCCCGTAGCCGATTCGCTACCTCCAGGAAATCTGCTGCCGTACGCCGGTGGGAAAACGATGATCCGACGAGTGCAGCGCATATCCTCGGTGCATGACCACGCAGAAGGGCTACCGCGCACCGGTTCTGGCCGATGTCGCCCGTGCCGCCCGGGTGTCCGTGCCGACCGTCTCGCGTGTCCTCAACGGGACCAAGTACGTCGCTCCCGAGCTCGCCGGCCGCGTCCACGAGGCGATCGAGCGCCTGGGCTACCGCCCGAACGGCGCCGCGCGCTCGATGCGCTCCGGTCGGCGCACCCTTGTCTCGGTCTTCGCCGGAGCGACGGCCAACTACGGTTACGCCCGCACCCTCCAGGGCATCGAGACCGCGGCCCGCAAGGCGGGAATGTCGGTGACGATCACCGTCGTGGAGTCAGGCGAGGACGACGACGTCAAGCGCGCCATCGATCTCGCGCTCGCCCAGCCGACCGCCGGAGCGATCGTCCTGGAGTTCGATCGCGCCGGGATCAACGCCCGGCACATGCTCCCCGACGGGCTCCCCGTGATCGTGGCAGGCGGTGGCTCGCGCCGGACCGGCGGCGTCCCCGCCGCGCTCATCGACGAGCGCACGGCCGCACGGAAGGCCACCGAGTACCTGCTCCGGCTCGGGCACCGGACCGTCCACCACATCGCGGGCCCAACCGCGGGAAAGCACTCCGGGCGCACCGACGGCTGGCGCGCCGCACTGACCGACGCCAAGATTCCCGTCCCCGCGGTGATGAACGCCGAGTGGGACGCCACCTCTGGATTCCGCTGGGGCGAGCGGATCGCCGGCCGTGACGACGTGACCGCCGTCCTGTGCGGCAACGACGAGATCGCCATCGGCCTCATGCGCGCACTGGCCGACCGCGGGATACACGTACCCCGTGACATCTCTGTCGTCGGGTTCGACGACCAGCCGCTGGTCGCCATGTGGCAGCCGTCGCTCACCACCGTCGATCAGGACTTCGAGGACCTCGGAGAGCGGGCCTTCACCATTCTCGAACAGCTCGTCGACGGCGACATGACCGCGACCTCGAGCGTCGTGGTACCCCAGCTCGTGGTGCGGGAGTCGACCGCTCCGCCACGAGGGTGACACGACGGATCGGTGCACGCGGGTCCCGAGCCCGCTGCTCCGTCAGCTGCTGGGGCCGGGGCGGCCAGACTGAGAGTTATCTGATGCCCGAGCATTTCGTGGAGGCGATGTCCCAGGGATCACATCAATGTTCAGATACTGCTTGATGAGGTGTTTGAGCTCAGCGCCGTTGATCAGCGTGATCCTGTTCCGCTGAGCGAACTGCTCGCTGGCACGCCCGAACCACGAAGGAGTCACCAGGACACCGGTGGTGGCGTTGTGGTCGGCCATGACACCGGTGAGTGCGTGGACGGCATCCAGACCGACCAGACCCTTCCATCGCTTGGCCTGGATGAGGCAGACGCCGCCGAAGAAGAGGTTCTTGCTGGTAGCCACGGCGTCCACACCACCGTCCTTGGAAGGGACAGTGGTCCAGGCTTCGGCGCCCATGGCCACGAACAGCTCCTTTATCAAGTGCTCGAACTCGGTGGGTGTCAGCTTGAGGAGATTCCGCCGCGAATCCAGCCCGGCGACGACATCCATGTCCTCGGAGAACCGAAACCGCTTGAGATCGAAGGTGATGAACGGCTCAATAGCCTCCAGGTCGTAAGGGTTGGGGGAAACGAGAGCGTTGAGGCGCTTCAAACAGGCCACAGGGTTGACGTCGGCAAGGACGAGCTCCTCGAACGCGGCACGCTCGGCCTCCACGCTCAGCAGGTGGGGGCGTACCTTCTTGCCGGTTGCCTGATCTGTGGTGTGGAGGCGCCCGTTGAACACGATCGCCTCAACGATCCGGCCTGGAGTCGCGGCGAAGATCTCGTGCAGCGTACGCAGGGCCACGCATGCGAGGAGCTTGGCATATCGCTGCTTGACCTCTGTCTGCGGTCGCGGCACCGGGTCTATGGCGTCTCGAACCTTGACGTACTTGTAGGCGCGTACGTCGGGGATGACGCTCTGCGGCGGCAACTCGAATTCGACGACGAGGTCATGATTCTCCGGCCGGTACGCAACCTGGTAGAGACGAGGGAAGCCCTTCGGGTAGGTCGATCTCTCCAGAACCCTGGCGGTGAACCACTCCACGGCTTCTGGCTGGCCGTCATCGAACTCCTCGCGCAGGCGATCCAACTTGGCATTGTCCGCCGCGACTT
Organism: Nonomuraea sp. CA-143628; assembly: GCF_050942315.1. Taxonomy (NCBI): domain Bacteria; kingdom Bacillati; phylum Actinomycetota; class Actinomycetes; order Streptosporangiales; family Streptosporangiaceae; genus Nonomuraea; species Nonomuraea sp. CA-143628. The sequence continues at coordinate 1,202,183 of NZ_CP192072.1, read as the reverse complement.
GGCTGGTGACCGCGGCCGTCTGACGATCGTGAGCTGTCCGAGCCGCACTCAACTCACGAAGGCGCTGCTTCTCACGTTTTTGCTGCTGAGCCACCGCACTATCGAACCGGCCGCGCGCCTCCTGCAGTCGGCGATCATAGCGGGACTGGCTGCTGAAGAACTTGCTGAGCCCGGACGGTGGAAGTGGTGCGTACGCCGCCCAGTCCGGAGGCGGCTCGGGAACGCCCAGGCGCCCGGCGTCGAACTGCATCGCGGGGGCGACGACTTTCATCTGGTCGAAGGCCAGGGGGCGAAGGTGGAGGGAGACGAGCAGTACTTGATCCAGTTCCTCGATGCGTTTCGCAACCTTCGCGCTCTTTTGCTCGGTCGCCGCCTGCTGCTTTTCCAGATGCTGCCGCTGGCGTTCTTGCTCTTTCTCCCTGGCGCGTTTTGCAGCCTCGCGGGCCCGTCGTTCGGCTTCTCTACGCTGAGCTGCCTGATGCCTTTCCCACTCGCTTCGACCACCAGCCACCGCGATCGGCCCTCCGTTCGTGCCAGATGGGCAGGCCCCAGTCAATCTGTAGGCGGACCGGCGCCACCTGTGACGTTTAGCCAAGATTAGATCAACTGCGGGTATCCGTCATGGGCTGGCCGACAAACAGAACAAAGCGTACGAAGCGTGCGGAATAGAGAGAAAAATAGACGCCCGCCGGACCGAATCCAGGTCGCCATTCGTCTCGGCGAACGAGCAGGCCACCTTCTTCGACTAGGTCCCATCACTGAGGGTGAGCGGACCACCAACGATGTCAGCCCGCGGGCTTTTGGGGCAATCCTGCTACCAGCACGAGACGACCTGTCCGCTTGGAACTATTTGACGCTCATGTTAGTTATGTCGGCATGGCGAGGATCTTTGGGCACATTCAGGGCCAACCTGTAGGGACGGCGTACGTGAATCGGCGGGCGCTGCACGATGCGGGCGTCCATGCTCCGCTCCAGGCAGGCATCTCGGGAACAGGAAATGACGGCGCCGACTCCATCGTGGTCTCCGGCGGGTACGTGGACGACAAGGACTACGGCGACACCATCGTCTACACGGGCCACGGCGGTCGCGACGCAGACACACGCCGGCAGGTCCGCGATCAAGAGTTATCTGATCCGGGTAACGCCGGATTGGTCCGCAGCGAGCTCGAGGGGCTGCCCGTCCGTGTGGTCCGGGGCCGCAACCCTGACTCGCCCCATGCTCCTGCCTCGGGACTACGGTACGAGGGGCTGTTTCGTGTGGAGTCCCACGGAGCGAGGGTAGGCATCGACGGATTCCGGATCTGGCAATTCACCCTGGTCAAGATCCCAGACGAGGCACCTACGACAGCTACGCCGCCTCCACTTCAGGGCGCGATCGATATGGCCGCAAACGCCCCGGGCCCAGCATCGGTGATCGAGACCGTAATTCAGCGAATCGTCCGCAGCAGCAAGGTCGTTCAGCAGGTTAAAGCCTGGTACAACCACGAGTGCCAAATCTGTGGACTCGCCATAGAAGTGGCCGGCGGCCTCTACAGCGAGGGAGCTCATATTCAGGCACTCGGCAGTCCTCACCGCGGCCCCGACGTTGTTGAAAACGTCCTCTGCCTCTGCCCAAACGATCACGTCCGGTTCGACAGTGGAGCTATTTACCTGTCTGATGATCTTAAAGTGATCGATGCTCGAACCGGTCAGACCACGGGGGACCTCACCGTGAAGCACCCACATCGAATCGATCCGCGGTATGTGGCGCACCATCGTGCTCGATGGACAACTGGTACGGCTCGCGAGTAGGTCTGTCTACTTGATGCCGAGTATCTGAAGATCGGAGCTAGTCTGCGAATGGCGTTCGGTTGCGTGCCATGTAACCCCAAAGTTGGATTAGCCTCGGTCTTTGGTGATCTTTCTATCGTCGCCCGAGGTGTTCGGCTACTGAGCTGAAGCAGCAAGACGCTTATACCCTCACATCACCATGCCGCGCCCTATAGTCGCGGGCGTGAGCGATCTCCAACCGGGCGTCTACGAGCACCTAATTACCCGCCAAGTAGGCGCCCTGCTACGCGCAGTACCCGACCGCGAGCTCATCGACCGACGATCATTGGACATCGCCGACTCCCACGAAACGCTGGCACGGCATCTGGCCGCGCTGACGCGCCGGGCGCTGCGCGCCGTCCGAGGGGAAACCGACGCCGCGAGGCTGGCCCGGCAGGTCGAAATCGTCAACCGTGTCGCCGATCTGATCGGCGACTTGGTGCCTGAGGCCGCCGCACCTGAAGAACTCGTGGAGGCCGCCGAGGAGCTACTGGGCTTCGCCAGAAGCCGGGACGCAGCCGGGCAGGTGCGGTTCCCGGCGCGTCCAGTAATTCCTCTTACAGGCAGCGCGCTGCTGGTAAACGGCAGAGGCCAACCAGAGATCGGCCATGAGCTCAAGCACGAACTGGCCTCCGCAGATCGCGTGGACCTGCTGTGCGCCTTCGTGAAATGGAACGGCGTACGCGTACTGGCAGAGGCGATCGAAGAATTCTTGGCGCGCGGTGGACGACTGAGGCTGCTGACCACCACCTACATCGGCGCCACCGACCGCCTCGCGGTAGACCGGCTGGCCGCCATGGGCGCGGACGTCCGCGTCTCCTACGACACCCGGATGACCCGCCTACACGCTAAGGCGTGGCTATTCCACCGGAAGTCGGGCTTGTCCACGGCCTACGTGGGCTCCTCGAACCTGTCCAAGACGGCTCTCAGTCATGGCCTGGAATGGAACGTACGGCTCGCCCAGGCAGAGCAGCCACATCTGATCGACACGTTCGCGGCCACCTTCGACGACTACTGGGACGACCCCTCGTTCGAGCCGTATGACCCGGCGCAGGATGCCGAGCGGCTCGACCGTGCCTTGTCGGCCGAGCGCTCCGGCAGCGGGCAGGTCGTCATCGACTTCGCCCACGTCGATGTCCGTCCTTACCCTTATCAGCGCGAGATCCTTGACGAGCTCGCCGCCGAACGCCAGATCCACGACCGATGGCAGAACCTGGTGGTCATGGCCACGGGCACCGGCAAGACCGTGGTCGCTGCCCTGGACTATCGCCGGCTACGTGACGCCGGCCAGGCTGACTCGCTCCTGTTCGTCGCCCACCGTGAGGAGATCTTGCGGCAGAGCCTGCTCACCTTCCGCCAGGTGCTGCGCGACGAGACATTTGGCGAACTGTACGTCGGCGGCGCGCACCCCGAGCAATGGCGGCACGTGTTCGCCTCGATCCAATCTCTGCACGCCAACCCGGTGCCAGAGACGGATGCGTTTGACGTATTAGTTGTGGATGAATTCCACCACTCCGAGGCTTCGACCTACCGGCACTTGCTGTCCACCGTTCACCCGAAGGTGCTGCTTGGTCTGACCGCAACGCCCGAACGCGCCGACGGGCAAGACATCAAGCACTGGTTCGGCGGTCGGATCGCGTCCGAGCTGCGGTTGTGGGAGGCGCTCGAGCGAGGCCTACTCGCGCCGTTCCAGTACTTCGGCATCCACGACGGCACCGATCTGCGCCAGGTCGACTGGCGTCGCGGACAGGGGTACGACACAGGCCAGTTGTCCGGCGTCTACACAGGCAACGACCGTCGGGTGGCCGTTGTGTTGGAGACGCTCAATCGCAAGATCGGCGACGTCGGGCGGATGCGAGCCCTCGGGTTCTGCGTGAGCATCGACCACGCCCGCTTCATGGCAGACCGCTTCACCCGAGCGGGACTCCCCTCGGTTGCAGTCACGGCGCAGAGCTCGCCGAGCGATCGTTCCCAAGCGTTGCGTGACCTGAGAGCACGCAGGATCAACGCAGTGTTCACCGTTGACCTCTTCAACGAGGGCGTCGATGTTCCAGAGATCGACACCGTACTCTTCCTGCGCCCCACCGACAGCGCCACTGTCTTCCTGCAGCAGCTCGGCCGTGGTCTGCGGCTGTCCGATGACAAGCCGTGCCTGACCGTGCTCGACTTCGTTGGCAACCAGCACAAGCAGTTTCGCTTCGATCGGCGCTACCGGGCGCTCACCGGCGCCAGTCGTACCGGAGTCGCGCGCGAGATCGAGCAGGGCTTTCCTACCTTGCCCGCCGGTTGCGTTATTGACCTGGACCGCGACGTACGCCGCCTAGTCCTTGAGAACGTACAGCAAGCGCTCAGCCTCAATTGGAAGGACCTGTCTCGCGAGCTGCGCGATCTCGGCGATGTCACTCTGTCGCAGTTCCTGGAAGAGACCGGGCTGGATGTGGAGGACCTCTACCGGCGGCGGCTGGGATGGGCCTCCCTGCGGTACGCCGCGGGCCTTGAACCAGATACCCCTGATGAGCAGTTGGGCCGTGCCTTCGGCCGGATGCTGCATATCGACGACGTCGAGCGCCTCGCCTTCCTGGCCGAAGTGCTGAACGGCCGAATCCCGCGATCGCCCCGCGAGCTGCGTCTCCTGGCCATGCTGGATGTCATGTTGTGGGGCGGTACTCAGCCTGCCTCCAATATGGAGGCCAGACTCGCGCAGCTGACCGGCGCTCGGGCTATGGAGCTTCGAGAACTAGCCGGTGTGCTGCACTCAAGGATTCGTCACGTCACCCCGCAATTGGACCCGATCGTGCCGTTGCACGTCCATGCCCGCTACAGCAAGAATGAAGTCTTGGCCGCCTTCGGCGTCGACAAGCCTGCCCACATGCGCGAGGGCATCAAATATGTTCAGGAGCACAAGGCGGACCTGTTTTTCGTCGCTATCGACAAAGCTGAAGGCCGCTACTCCCCGACCACGCTGTACCACGATCGGGCGATCAGCCAGGAGTTGTTCCAGTGGGAATCGCAGAGCACCCTGCGCTCCTCCGCCGCAACCGCTCGCCGCTACCTATCCGGCGAGTCCACCGTTCACCTGCTGATTCGCCAGTCCAAGCGTGACGAAGGGTTGGGCGCGCCGCCGTACACTTACGCCGGCCCTATGCGCTACGTCAGCCACGAAGGCGAACGACCAATCCGTTTCGTCTGGCGTCTGGACCACCCGCTCCCGCCCGACGTGTTCCACTATGCGAAGGCTACAGCCGGTTGACGATCTCCGCTAAGCGAGTTGGCTGATCGTGGCTGGTGCACTCGCAACGCTCAGGTCAAGTGCGCCGTAGCGCCACGCCTGGGCGGCGAACGCCAGGCACATCCCACGACTCAATTGCCTCGCGCCAGATCAGTGAGGCCTTTTCATCCTAATGGCCCAGTCAACAGCGGACCTAGTGATTGTTGTCATGCGATGTAGCTAGGGCGATCGGGATCGGGCCTCGCCTCCAAGATCTGATCCTCGCGGACGTACACGTGAACCCAGAAGTCCTTGCCGCAGTGAGGGCACTCAGTGTAGCCCTCACCGTCGGCTGTGCCCTCGTCCGGGCGTCGCGGCGGTTTGTTCCGGTATCCACCAGCCCATCGCAAGGCGTCCCCGAGCCGGTATCTCTGCAGGTCCAGAAGCCCGAGCTTGAATTCCACCTCGCACATCGCATGCGCAAGGCATCGAGGGCATTCCAGCTCGACCAGCAGCAGGTTGTAGAGGCCCATCAGCCCACCCCTCCTGGACCATTGAGCGGCTTTGATCCCGCTTCGCGGAGCTGAAGGACAAGGATTGCCTTGACTAGCTGGCCTGCGAGGAGTGGGCAGCAGCGGAGTTTGCGGAGGATCCGCCAGGTTTTCAGCTGGGCATTGGCGCGTTCGCCAGGCCCGCGGAGCTTGGCGTGGGCCGCGTTGGCGGCCTTCTGCGAAGCGGGCTTGTTGCGCCCCTTGTAGGGCACGCACACGTGATCACCAGCGCCGACGTAGCCCTTGTCAGCGAGGGTGATCGGGGCGGCGGCTTGCAGGCGGCGGAGGATGCCCCAGATCCGGGCCGCCTTGAGGTCGTGCACCAAGCCAGGCAGGGAGCCGGAGGTCCACAAGGGGGTGCCGTCGGGGGTGGACAGGACCTGGATGTTCATGCCGTGCTTCTTGTGTTTGCCGGAGTAGTAGGGCCGGTCGGCGGCTACCCGGTCGATGGGGACCAGCGTGCCGTCCAGCACCAGGTAGGGGTAGCCGACGCGCTTAGCCGCGCGTAACACCTGGTCCAGATGGGGCGAGCGGTGGGCGAGCAGGGTGACGGCTTCGCGGATGTAGCGCCAGGTGGTCGCGATGCCGACACCGAAGCCGGCCGCGATCTCTGTCAGGGTTTCGCCTTTGCGCAGGTGGACGAATACGAGCAGGGCCTGCTGGCCGGGGTTGAGGCGGCGCCAGGGTGTGCCGATCGTCTTGCGGTGCCGGCGCAGGATGCCGGATAGGTAGGACAGCGTCCGAGATGACAATGGCAGCGCAGCACGGTACAACAACACCTCAGAGCCTCCAGTTGTGAAGGTTGATCTTGGTCGACAACCCTTCTACCAGGGGCTCTTCTACTTGTCGATCAGGCCAATCCGCGCGGCATGCCCTCGACCTGCGGCTTCAGGTTGGAAAGCCCTCAGTAATCAACCAGCCAGCCCTCTAAGTCCGCGTCCCGGTACGAGGCCGGAGAGATACCGATCGTGCACATGGGCAACATCCACCGCCTCATCTCGACCGGCGCATGGCTGCTCGTCAGTGAGCAGCGTTCCCGGCTGCGATCATGGGAAGAGACCCTGGGCGACCCTTCACTCCCATGCCCACGGGCTGTTCTCGATCCCTGGGTACTCAGACACGAGTACCGCGATCGCCCTCTTCCACCCAGCCATCTGACGCCTTGTTGATATTTGGTCTCAAATGACCGAATCGCACCGAACGCTCCACGATTAGAGGACAAGTCGCGAAGACGGTGCTAACTTTACTTGTGTGGGAGATTCAACAGCCGCCAGCGCGCACGGCATCGAAAATATGATGCTTAGGCTACACCAAACATGCATGGATCATATTAAGCGCGCCACAGGTGAGGCCGAGCCGGAAATCAACAAGGTTCTACACCTAGAGGCAGATCTTACGTCATGGCTCCGCGTCCTTGACAATTACCCGGAATCTCAGCAACTACGATCTGCCCACCAGGATTTCGGTCTGGCATTTTATGCGATCATGAGCGGCTTGTATCGTCAAGCATTTTCCAGCTTGAGATCGTTTCTTGAAGTAGCAGCAGGAGCTACCTATCTGAGTGCGCTGGAATTTAAGCGACGTCAATGGATTAGCGGAAACCTAGATATCAGTTGGTCCTCGATCATTTCACCAGAAGAGGGACTCTATTCCACGTCATTTTTGATGGAGTTCTGTCCAGAGGCAATCTCCGAGCAAAAGCAAATGATCAAATCCCTCAAAGGGGCGTATCGGAGATGCTCAGAGTACATTCATGGAAACGTTGCAACATCGCAAATGCTACCCAATGACATATCCTACCGGGCAGATATTGTCGAAGAATGGCTATCCATCGCTAACGCGGTACTGCGCTCGATAATCCACTGCTTTATGGTACGTTATTATGTTGACTTTGGCGAACCTCAGCGCCGAATCGTCGAGGCGTCACTTGAGGATCACCTGTCAAGTTTCCCTTCGGTACGAAAGCTGTTGGGATTGCCCCTCGAGGAAGGGAACGTAACGGCGTGAGCGAGCTATACTTCCGCACGGAAGACCTAACACCCGAAGAAGTCAGTGACTACTTCGTAGAGACTGAATTTGACCGTCGCACGATCGACGCACTGAAAAGTAAGAAGACAGTAGTTCTGCAAGGTGCACGAGGTGTAGGAAAATCCTTTCTCCTTAAAGTAGCCCAAAAGGAGTTGGATGAAAGCTTTTCCACGTCTAAAACGCTAGCTGTTTATATCACCTTCAATAAGGCAGGATTGCTGCAGACGGCAGATTCCGAACGTTTCAAGCATTGGATGCTGGCTAAAATCTGCGAGCGAATAATTCGAGAAGCGCGCAAGAAGGGAGCGCTTCGCCACAACAGCACTATTTTTGCTACGCTTTCGCGCGACGATAGCGACGAAGTCACTGAGCTACGCCTACAAAAATTGCGAAGCCAGCTAGAAGATTCCTGGAAAAACGATTCTCTTCCAGAGGGGGTCGACTCCGGCATCGATCCAGAAGTTATCAAGGATGCGATTGAGGATCTTTGCTCTCAAACTTCCGTGCGACGGGTAGTACTTCTAGTAGATGAAGCCGCTCATGTTTTCATCCCAGAGCAGCAGCGCCAATTCTTTACCCTAATGCGCGACTTGCGAAGTCCCTATCTATCGGTTAAGGCTGCAGTATACCCCGGCGTAACATACTTTGGAGACTCCTTTCAGCTGAGTCATGATGCGGAGCTCGTCAATGTCAATCGAGATATTCTGGATAAAGGTTATCTCGAGGCGATGCGAGAGATAGTGCTGCGCCAAGATCCCGAGTTGCAATCTAATATTGCAAGAAATGGCGAGATATTTGATGCCCTAGCTTTCGCCGCTAGCGGCAATCCTCGCACCCTTCTCAAGACGGTTTCGGCGGCCTCTCCGCTGAGCGCGAACAATGCACAGCGGACCATGCGCGAGTACTATCGAGAGGCTATTTGGAGTGAGCACTCGGCACTCGGTGACCGTTACATAGGGCATCGATCTGTAATCGACTGGGGTCGGCAGTTTCTTCAGAAACACATCATCCCTATGCTGAGGAAAAAATCAGGCGAAGCTGGAGATGCAGATAAACGTGTGTTCATCTGGATTCATCGAGATGCACCCGCGCCGGTGAAGGAATCGCTTCGTCTCCTGTGCTACAGCGGAATTCTGCATGAAGCTGGTAGCGGACTGGTCGCTACCCGAGGCCTAACGGGCACGCGGTACATGCTGAACATTGGAGCAAGGACAGGCCCAGAGGCGGATCCAGTGTCCGCGACAACATGGCTCCGACGGGCGATCTCAATCAAGCGCATGGTGGAATTCGGAGCGAACCACGAACTATATGAAAGTATCGCTCGGCTTGACGTCGATAAAATGGACGAGGAGCGGCGGGAGTTTATCAAGTCACAGCTGGATCGATCGGTCGATAAACTAGATATGACAGCGTTTGCTAAAGGCCGGCTTAAGACGCTCGGATTTGACACTGTCGGAAAGATACTTGCTGCTTCCGAAAGTGATTTTCAGCAGGCCAAGTGGGTTGGCCCCGTTCGGTCACGTCAGATGATGAATATCGCCACCGCTGCGGTAATGGAGTATTTGTCCGGATGAGTTATACCCGCGTTCCGCAGATGTGTAGTGGGAAAGCACACAGATCTGAAGTCTGAGCTGGGGAAACACTTGCGGGGGTGTTGTTCTTGGTCAGGCGTCTGCGGTGGGGATAGCTTCGACGATCTTCTTCGGGGTTGGGATGTCGAGTTTAGCCAAAATGTCGCGCTAGGTCTTGATCTGCTCCAGTTCCGCCTCGATCTGTGTGATCGCTTGCCCATTCAGCGACCAACAACTTACTCTGCGGCGCGATCACCCGATTGGCGACCAGCGCGAACAGCACGCGTCCATGTTGGTGGTAAAGCGCTGGGCTGCCTTCTTGATCACCCGACCAGCCGTGAAGTCCTGCTCATCGAGCCCTTGCACGGCGCGCTTCCTATTCCGGTGGGCTCCGGGCACGGGTCACCCGCAGGAGCCAGCGGGGAAGAAAGGAAGCGGATAGCTCAGGTCAGTTCTCACGGGGCGCCACGAAGGTTCCGCGGCCCTGGATCGCGATGACGAAGCCCTCCTCGCGCAAGATGCCGATGGCCTTTCTGACGGTGTCGCGGCCCACTTCGTGCTCGTGCATCAACCTCTGCTCGGTCGGGATCGGCCGGTTGGGCGGGAGTGTGCCGTCTGCGATCTGTGTCCGCAGCAGGTCGGCGAGCTGGCGATAGAGCGGTACCGGCCCCTCATGGTCGATCGTCATGAACATAGACCGTAAATGTCCGCATCCGTGGCCCATCACCCGCCCACGTTCGCGATCGGGGGCAGACGTTTGCAGACGTTTGCTTTAGCCTGAGGACTGCAAACCTTCAAGGGAGTCGGGCCCGTCCTCGCGACCCAAACGCCAAGACGGGCCCTTGATCGGACACGGGAGGTCCGACCCATGGGTAACCCAATCACAGACCTACGATTCGGGTCCTGCCTGACAGCCGAGATCCAAGCCGTACTGGAGAAGCACGGCTACCGGCTGCCTCCAGGCGGCGATCACATCCGCGAACTCGTCATGGTTCGCGTCGACGTCGCGCTCAAGAACCTCGTCGAGATCTTCGAGGGGCGGACTTGGTGACATGGCGGGATGACATCCCCGACTTCCATGGTCCGCACGTCGCGTCGCCGCAGCCGGGCCATGTCGTGCTGACCTGGTACGAACCGGCCCAGCGGACTCAGCGTATCCGCGTGGTCTCACACACCTGCGAGTGCCGCCAAATGACGTACGAATTGTGCGCCGCCGCCGGCCAGGGCTTCGTCCGTCGTACGGACCGAGAGAAGAGCACCGTCCGCGAAACCGCGTGGACGTTGAACGCAGTCGCCAAACGTACCTTCGATCAGATCCTCCAAGGCGAGGCCCGGTGAGAGCAGCGCGGCGGACGCCTCCCTGGGCTCGTCCGCCGCGTCTGCGGAAACGCAGTGCGAGTCCTTGATTAGGACCAATCCGGAATTCGTGCTCAGGGGCGCAGCCCGGCTCGCGGGGTCGCAGATCGAGTCCCACTCCCCTGTCAAGAGTGCCCGCTGACCCGTCTTCGCCAAAGCGCGGGTCCGATCCACCTGGGCTCTCGCCCACATGGTGCTGCACGCCGAAGTACCGAAGGAGCCACAAGAGATGAAGACCTTCACGGTGACCATCGCCGGTGATGAACGATTCGACGGAGAGGCGCCCTACACCTGGGTTGTGGAGGCCTCCGACGTGATGAGCGCCATGAACAAGGCCCTGGCCTACCACGCGCTCTCACAAGAGCAGCGATTGTGCGACCTGGAAATTGATCCTCTGCACACGTTCGAGGGCCTTCCCCCTGAGAACTGCGGATATCACTGGAACGACCTGCGACCTGCTGTCCTGGGAGCGGACGGCGCCGATGAACGAGATTGAGTACGTGATCAGACCATTGCCTCAAGGGTGAGGATGCCCATGGATTCCGACACGACCGGTGACAGCGGCCATTCGCGGCTGGGGTTCGTGGGTGCAGGCCGAGGAGGATGCCGCGCACGAGATGATCATCAAGGCGGACTCGTTATGGGATCATGGGGCAGTGATATCGAAGCCGTGGAAGGACAGATTGGTGGTCACCGCCGTCATGCTGACGGTTTTCGCTGTCCTTGGCCTGGCGGTACTCCTGTGCGTGTTTATCGTCTTCAGCATGGATTTCGTGTGATCAAGGACATGTCGCCGACGCATGCCTGCCGTGTCCACCTGAAGAGGACGTCCTTGGTCGTCGCGGCCGTGCGATTCCTGCCTGAAGTCGGTCAGGACACCACTTGGCGGCCACGCTGCCACACAGCAGAGATGAGCGGGACCCCAGGTCGATAAGCCAGGTGGACGTGGGAGGGCGCGTCCAGCAGCATCAGGTCAGCGCGTGCGCCCACGGCTATCCGGCCCACGTCGTCGCGCCGCAGCGCCCGCGCACCCCCCAGTGTCGCCGCCCAAACCGCCTCGTCCGGAGTCATGCCCATCTCTCGAACCGCCAGGGCGACGCAGAACGGCATGCTGGTGGTGAAGCTGGAGCCGGGGTTGCAGTCGGTCGACAGTGCCACCGTCACGCCAGCGTCCAGGAGGCGGCGGGCGTCCGGGTACGGGGCTCTGGTGGAGAACTCGGCCCCCGGCAGCAGGGTCGCGACCGTGGTCCCGGAGGCCAATGCGTCCACATCCGCGTCGGTGAGGTGGGTGCAGTGGTCGGCGGAGGCGGCGTCCAGTTCGACGGCGAGTTGGACGCCTGGTCCATGGCTGAGCTGGTTGGCATGGATCCTGGGCACGAGGCCGCGCTTGATGCCGCTCTCCAGTACGGTCCGCGCCTGGTCGCCGTCGAACGCCCCTCGTTCGCAGAAGACGTCCACCCATCGGGCGTGAGGAGCGCAGGCGTCCAGCATCGCCCCGGTCACCAGCTCCACATACGCATCGGGGTCGTGCTCGGCCGGTACGACGTGCGCGCCGAGGTAGGTCACCTCGTCGGTGTGCTCCGCAGCGATGCGCAGCAGGCGGGCCTCGTCCTCGACGGTGAGGCCGTAGCCTGACTTGCACTCGATGACCGTGGTGCCCTGCCGCAGCGCCTCACCCACCAGGCGGGCCACCCCGGCCGACAGCTCCTCGTCGCTCGCCGCGCGGGTGGCCGCCACCGTCGTGCGGATCCCGCCTGCGGTGTAGGGCAGGCCGCGCATCCGCGCGTCGAACTCGGCCGTACGGTCCCCCGCGAAGACCAGGTGGGCGTGGGAGTCGACGAAACCGGGCAGCATGGCCCGGCCGCCGGCGTCGTACATCCGATCCACTGAGGGAGCCCGCGAAGCCGGCCCCACCCAGGCGATCTTCTCACCGGAATCGCCGGAGACGACGATGGCGGCGTCCGTGATGAGCCCGAGCGGACCCTCGCCCAGCAAGGGGTCGTTGGTGACCAGCGTAGAGATCCCGGTGATCAGGAGGCTTCCCATCGTGCCGCCAACCTCGTTAGTCGTGCTGCCAACCGCGCGAGTCATGACGCCACCCGCGCGAGAGCCTGCCGCAGCGCGCCCGCGACGTCGGGAACAAGCTGGTGGACGCCGCGCCGTACGATCACCCGGCCACCCGTGACCACGTCGCTGACGTCGGCGGCGGTGGCCGCGAAGACGGCGGTCTCCGCACCGTGGAGCGGGCCTGCGGTTCGGACCGAGTCGAGGGAGATTGTGACGAGGTCGGCAAGCGCGCCAGCCTTCAGCGTGCCCGCCTCCGGCCAGCCCAAGGACGCGTGGCCGTCAGCGGTGGCAGCCCGCAGGAGCGCGTCCGCCGTCCAGTGTCCGCGGCGACGCGTGCGCAACCGCTCGTTCTGCTCCATCCCCCGAGCCTCCTCGAACAGGTCGATGACGGCCTGGCTGTCGCTGCCGAGCGACAGCGGCGATCCCGCGGCCTGCACCTCACGAGCGGGCCCGATGCCGTCCGCGAGATCGCGCTCGGTCGTGGGACACATGCACACCGTGGTGCCGGAGCCACCGAGCAGCTCGATGTCCTCCAAGGTCAAGTGTGTGGCGTGCACGGCGGTGGTACGCGGCCCGAGCAGCCCGTGGTCGGCGAGCAGGCGCGTAGGCGTGACCCCGTACGCCGCCAGGCAGCCCTCGTTCTCGGCGGGCTGCTCGGACACGTGCGCGTGGATCGGGGCGTTCCGCTGCGCCGCCCAGGCGCCGACCACTTCGAGCTGGTCGGCGGGAACGGCACGGACCGAATGAACGGCCGCGCCGATGCGAGCGTGATCGCGCTCCTTCAGGCCGCTGACCCGCTCGGCCCACGCCTCCGCTGAACCGTCGCTGAATCTGAGCTGGGTCTCGTCCGGTGGGGCGCCGAATCCCGACGAGAGGTAGCAGGTGTCAAGCAGGGTGATCCGGATGCCGGCCTGGGCGGCGGCCTCGATGAGCGCCTCGCCCATCGCGTTCGGGTCGTCGTAGGCGACGCCCCCGGGAGCGTGATGGAGGTAGTGGAACTCGCCGACGCAGGTGATCCCCGCGAGGGCCATCTCGGCATAAACCGCCCGCGCCAGCTCCAGGTACTCGTCGGGGGTGAGGCGCGCCGCGACCCGGTACATGGTCTCGCGCCAGGTCCAGAAGGTGCCGCCGCCGAGCTGCGTGGCCCCGCGCAGCGCCCGGTGGAAGGCGTGCGAATGGGCGTTGGCCAGCCCCGGAATAACCAGGCCGTCCAGGACGACGGCGTCGCCGGGAGGAGCGCTGCCCGCCTGAAGGGAGACGATACGGCCCCCCGAGACGTCGATCAGGACACCAGACTCCAACCCGCCGGGCTCCGACGCGCCGGTCCACGCGTACCTCGCCCAGAATCGCCCATTCACAGCAGATCCTCCAGGACGGCGACCAAGGCGGCCACGCCAGCGAGGCAATCGGCCTCCTCAGCGAATTCCTCCGGCGAGTGCGAAACACCGGTCGGGTTCCGTACGAAGAGCATGGCCGTGGGGATGGCCGAGGCGAGAATGCCCGCGTCATGCCCCGCCCCGGTCGGCAGAACGGGAACCCCACCGAGCCGAGCGGCCAGGCGGTCCCGGAGCGGCCCGTCGAATTCGACCACCGGCGTGAACGACTCGCGAGTAACCTCCGCCCCCGACTGGTGAATGATCTCTTTCACCAGCATGTCGAGCGTGGCGGAGTCGGCGGCCCGCGAGTCCAGCCAGGCGGTCACCCGGGAGGCGATGGCGTTGGTGCCGTTGGGCTCGACGGAGATCTTCCCGAAGGTGGCGAGCGCACCAGCCAGCCTGGCCTGCTCGCGGGCGTTCAGGACCGTGGCGGCGTAGGCCAGCATCGGGTCGCGGCGGTCCTCCAGGCGGGTGGTGCCCGCGTGGTTGGCCTCTCCGTGGAAGTCGAAGCGCCAGCGGCCGTGCGGCCAGATCGCCGACGCGACGCCGACCGGCGCGTCGCCGAGGTTCCGGCCCTGCTCGACGTGGAGTTCGACGTACGCGGCGATGCGCCCGAGTCGTTCGTCATCGCGGCCGATCCCGGCGGGGTCGTGCCCCGCACGCTCCATCGCGTCGCCGAGCAGGACGCCGTCCTGGTCCCTGAGAGACCGCGCGTGTCCCGGGTCCAGCACCCCAGCCATCAGCCGGGACCCGACGCAGGCCACGCCGAACCTGGCCCCCTCCTCGTCACCGAAGTTGACGATCGCGAGCGGACGACCACCCGTGGTGCGCCGGTCCCGGAGAACGCCCTGGTCCCGAAGAACGTCCTGGTCCCCGAGCACGCCCCGATCCCGGAGCGCGTCCAGGGCCGCGAACGCCGACACGACGCCAAGCGGCCCGTCGTACGCTCCCCCGTCAGGCACCGAGTCCAAATGGGAGCCAGTGACGATGGCGTCCCCCGCCGAGGGGTCGCCGTACCAGGCCCACTGGTTGCCGTTCCTGTCGACCTCGTACGTCAAACCCCGCCCAAGCGCCTGCTCCCTGAACCAGGCCCGGCATTCGTCGTCGGCCGCGTTCCACGCATAGCGGCGATACCCGCCGGTCGCGTCATACCGGCCGACGGGCAGCAGCTCGCGCCACATCCCCCGGAAATTGCCCTCAACCTGCGAAGCATCGATCACGCCGAGTCGCCCTCACGCATCGGGATCCGCACGCCACGCTCTTGTGCGACCTCGTTGGCCCGGTCGTACCCAGCGTCGACGTGCCGAATAACCCCCATACCCGGATCGTTGGTGAGCACCCGGCGGATCTTCTCCCCGGCCAGCGCAGTCCCGTCGGCAACGGTGACCTGCCCGGCGTGAATGGACCGGCCGATGCCGACACCCCCACCGTGGTGGATAGACACCCACGACGCACCAGAGGCCACATTCACCATGGCATTAAGCAGCGGCCAGTCTGCGATAGCGTCCGAGCCGTCGAGCATGGCCTCGGTCTCCCGGTACGGGGAGGCGACGCTGCCACAGTCCAGATGGTCACGGCCGATGGCCAGCGGAGCGGAGATCTCACCACGAGCCACCATGTCGTTGAACCGTTCGCCCGCCTTGTCCCGCTCGCCGTACCCGAGCCAGCAGATCCGCGCCGGCAGCCCCTGGAAGTGCACCCGCTCCCCCGCCAACCGGATCCAGCGGGCCAGCGACTCGTTCTCCGGGAACAGGTCCAGGATCGCCTGGTCCGTCTTGGCGATGTCCTTAGGGTCGCCAGACAGCGCCGCCCAGCGGAACGGCCCCTTGCCCTCGCTGAACAGCGGCCGGATGTAGGCAGGCACAAACCCGGGGAAATCGAAGGCCCGCCCATAGCCAGCCAGCTGCGCCTCGCCCCGGATCGAGTTGCCGTAGTCGAACACTTCGGCCCCGGCGTCCTGGAAGCCGACCATCGCCTCCACGTGCCGAGCCATCGACTCACGAGCCCTGGTAGTGAAGCCCGCAGGGTCCTTGTCCGCCTCGGCGGCCATGTCCTCGAACGCCACCCCGACCGGCAGGTACATTAGCGGATCGTGCGCCGACGTCTGGTCCGTGACGATGTCGATCTCCGCACCGCGCGCAAGCAGCTCCGGTACGGCCTCCGCCGCGTTCGCGACCACCCCGATGGACAGCGGCCGGCGCGCGTCCCGCGCCTCGTAGGCCAGCCGCAGCGCCTCATCCAGCGACGAAGCCTTGACGTCGAGGTAACGATGCTCGATACGCCGGTCCACGGAACGCGGATCGCAGTCCACGCAGATGGCCACCCCGCCGTTCATGGTGACGGCCAGCGGCTGGGCGCCGCCCATGCCGCCCAGCCCGGCGGTCAGGGTGATCGTCCCGGCCAGCGTGCCGCCGAACTTCTTGGCGGCCACGGCCGAGAACGTCTCGTAGGTGCCCTGGAGGATCCCCTGGGTGCCGATGTAGATCCAGGAACCGGCCGTCATCTGCCCGTACATGGTCAGCCCGAGCTGCTCCAGCCGCCGGAACTCCGGCCACGTGGCCCAGTCGCCGACCAGGTTGGAGTTGGCAATGAGGACCCGCGGCGCCCATTCGTGCGTGGCCATCACGCCCACCGGGCGGCCCGACTGCACGAGCAGCGTCTCGTCGGCCTTCAGGGTGCCGAGCGTGCGGACGATCGCGTCGTAGGAGCGCCAGTCACGGGCCGCCTTGCCGGTGCCGCCGTACACGACGAGCTTGTCGGGATGCTCGGCGACCTCGGGGTCGAGGTTGTTCATGAGCATCCGCAGGGCGGCTTCCTGCTGCCACCCCTGGGTGTTGAGCGTCGTGCCACGCGGCGCCCGAACCGGGCGCGGACCGCTGCTCTGGTCCATGTTCCTGACCTCCCCGACTGGAAATTATGCATACATGCTTATCGTGAATAAATACATTCAGTCAATAGCTAGTCCGTGAACAAGCCGCGCGAGGCCGCTGACTGCTCGAACGCCTCCAGGCGTGCCTGCGCGCCCGGGATCTCCTCGACCATGGTCTCCAGCAGGACCCGGCCGAGCATCATGGGCGCGCAGGCCGTGTCGAAGACCAGTTCCGTGCCGACCGGCACGGGCAGCAGCACATCGGAGAGGTCGGCAGAGGGCGCGAAGGCGTTGTCGGCGATGGTCACCACGCTCAGCCCCACCTTCTTGGCCGCCGACAGGCCCTCCGTCAGCTCGGCGGGGTGGCGGGGCAGGGCGAAGCAGAGCAGGGCGCTCGCCCCGGCGTCGGCCGCCTGATCGATGCGGTCCGCGAGCATGGAACCGCCCTCGTTGAGCAGGCGCACATCGGGGTGGACCTTAGCCGCGAAGTAGGCCCAACCCGCGGCCTGCGCCGCCGCCGCGCGCAGCCCGAGCACGAGCAGGGGCCGTGAGGGTGCCAGCAGCCTGGCGGCCCGAACGATCGCCGTCATGTCCGACAGCGAGTCGGCCAGATGCTGAAGGTTGGCGATCTCGGTGCGTACCGCCCGCTGGGTCTCGCTCAGCGGCGCGCCTTCGCCCGTCTCGCCTCGGCCCGCCGAGTCGGGCAGGCCGAGCTCGCGGATCTGCTTGCGCAGCGCGGGGTAGCCGTCGTACCCGAGGGTCATCGCGAACCGGGTCACCGACGGCTGGCTCACCCCCGCGAGCTCGGCGATCTCCACGCTGGACAGGAAGGCGGCCTGCCCGGCGTGCTGCACCAGGCAGTGCGCGATCCGCCGCTGGGCGGGGGTCAGCCGATGCCCCTCGAACAGCCGCAGCAAGCGGGCTTCCGGCGCGACATCGTCCGTGTTCATGACTCTCCAGGGGTTACAGATCGGCCAGTGTGTCGAGGAGACCGGCCGCCGCCGAGACGTCCGCCGTGAGCGGCCGGTCCTCCATCGATAGGTCAAGATTGTCGTCCACCAGCGCGTACGCACGACCCACTGGCAAGGACCGGTCGAGCTGACGCAGAGCGCGGACGGCGGCGACGAGCTCGCAGGCGAGCACCAGCCGGTACGTCTCGACGGCCCGCAGGGCCTGGCGGGCGGCCTGCGAGGCGAAGCTCGTGGCCTCCTCCACGCTCCGCGACAGTACGGCATGACCGGACGAGGCCGGAGCCGCCGCGTTCCGCAGCTCGGCGAGGGCGGCGTTCGCGCTGTATTCGAGGATGAGCACCCCGGAACCGGCCGACGCCCCACCGGCGAGGAACGGACGCAGCCCCGTGATGCCCGGCTCGTTCAGGGCCGCCAGCCGTGCCGCGGACAGCCGCGCCGTCGGCAGGAGTGCGAGAGACAGCTGGTCGAGCGCGAGCGCCACGTGAGCCGAGAAGAAACCCCCGTGATGGTACGAGGCCAGCCCGCCGTCCGGGCCATCCGCGCTGATCAGGGGGTTCTCCGCGCCCGCGTTGAGCTCGATGGCCAGTACCCGCTCCAGCGCGTCGGAGGCTTCCAGAGCCGGCCCGTGGATCTGGGGAAAGCAGCGGAAGGCGTACGGGTCCTGGATGCGGCCGGTCGGTGGCGCGGGCCGTTCCGGCGCGCCGACGAGCCGGCGGACCTCGGCGGCGGCACGGATGTTGCCCGGATGCGGGCGGGCGGCGTGCACCGGCTCGGCGAAAGCCTCCAGCGAGCCGTCGACGGCCAGCAGGGAGAGCGCGGCCACCACATGGGCGGCCCTGAGCAGGCGGTCCAGGCTGTGGCGGGCCAGCGCCGCCTGTCCCAGGGTGAGGGCGTTGCTGCTGATCAGGGCCAATGCGTCGCCGGTTTCGAGGCTGATCGGCGGTGGTGGGGTGGGGCCGTCGTGCCAGGGGTGCTCTCCGGCGAGGGCCAGGCCGAGCTGGGACAGCGCGGCCAGATCGCCGGTGCCGACCGCGCCGTACTCGTTCACCGGCGGGTGCACTCCGGCCTTGAGCGCCACGGCGAGCCCGCGGACCACCTCGGGACGGAGCCCGGCGTTTCCCACCAGGAGCTGGTTGAGCCGGACGATCATCATCGCCCGGACCTGCCTGGCGGGCAGCAGCGCCCCTATCCCGCCCGCGTGGCTGCGCAGCAGGCGCAGGCCGTGCAGGTCGAAGTCGGCGGGATCGACGTCCAGGGTGCGGTTGGCGCCGACGCCGGTGCTGCGCCCGTAGACGCGCCCGGTGGCGACGAGTTCGCCCGCCCTGCGCCACGACTGTTCGACCTTGTCGTAGGCGGCCAAAGGCACCTCCACGCAGGCCATGCCGTCGGCGAGCAGCGCGACCGTCTCGCTGTCGAGACCATGTCCGTCGAGCTCGATCTGTGGGACGGTCACGCCTACGATTCGAGACGCCACGGCGTTCAACTCCCTTTCACCTGCGCAAAACCGACTATTGACACATCTTCATTCGTGCATGAGTCTGCATGAATACATGCAGACCGGCAAGGGTGGTGTCCATGATCCGATTCGAGTCAGTCACAAAGAGGTTCGCCAACGGCACGACAGCTGTGGACGACCTCTCCGTGGAGTTCCTCGAAGGAGGCATCACGGTGCTCGTCGGATCCTCCGGCTGTGGCAAGACCACCACGCTCCGGATGATCAACCGGCTGGTCGATCCCACCTCCGGCACGGTCAGCCTGGGCGGGCGCGACGTGCGGGAGCTGCCCGCGGCCCAGTTGCGGCGTGGCATCGGGTACGTCATCCAGCAGGCGGGCCTGTTCCCGCACCGTACGGTCCTGGACAACATCGCCACCGTGCCGACGCTGCTCGGCTGGGGCCGGCGCAAGGCCCGTGCCAGGGCCGCCGAGCTTCTTGAGGTCGTCGGCCTGGCCGCCGAGTCCGGCAAACGCTATCCCCATCAGCTGTCCGGCGGTCAGCAACAGCGCGTGGGTGTCGCCCGCGCGCTGGCCGCCGACCCGCCCGTCCTGCTCATGGACGAGCCGTTCGGGGCGGTCGACCCGGTGGTACGGACCCTGCTCCAGGACGAGCTGATCCGGCTGCAGGCCGAACTACGCAAGACCATCGTCTTCGTCACCCACGACATCGACGAGGCCGTACGGCTCGGCGACCGCATCGCGATCTTCCGCACCGGCGGGCACATGGTCCAGTGCGCACCGCCCGCCGAACTGCTCGCCCGGCCGGCCGACGACTTCGTCGCCGGATTCCTCGGCGCGGAACGCGGGCTGAAGCTGCTGTCTCTCATCTCCCTGGAGGAGGTGCCGTACGAGCCGATCGCGGCGGTGAAGACCACCGACACGGCCGCGCAGGCGCGCAAGGAGGCGACGGGACGCTGGCTGCTCGCGGTCTCCCCTGACGGCAAGCCCGCGGGCTGGCTGGACGTCCACGCGCTCGACGGGTCGGAGTCGATCGGGCAGGCGGCCCTCACCCCGGTGCGTGGCCTGACCGATGCCGACTCGCTGCTCTCGGCGCTCAACGAGACCGTCTCCTCTCCCACCGGGATGGCGGTACGGGTGGACGCGGCGGGCGTGCTGGTCGGGGCTTCCCGAGACGACGTCGTGCACGCCCATCAGCGGAGCCTCGCATGACCATCGAATGGGGCTGGCTCACCACGCACACCGACGACCTGCTGGCGCTCACGCTGGACCACCTGGGCACGGCGGTCCCCGCCGTACTGCTCGGCCTGCTGATCGCGCTGCCGCTCGCCGTGGTCGCCCACCGCATCCGTCCGCTCCGCGGGCTCCTGCTGGGCATCTCCAACATCATGTTCACGGTGCCGTCGCTGGCCCTGTTCGTCCTGCTGCTGCCGATCACGGGGCTGACCAGGACGACCGCCATCGCCGGACTGACCGTCTACACCCTGGTCGTCCTGCTTCGTAACACCGTCGAGGGGCTCGACAGCGTGCCCGCCAAGGTCCGGGAAGCCTCCCTCGCCATGGGCAGGGGCGGGTTCGGCACGCTGGTGAAAGTCGAGTTCCCGCTGGCCCTACCGGTGATCATGGCTGGGGTCAGGGTGGCCAGCGTCATGACCATCTCCCTGGTCAGCGTGGCCAGCTACATCGGGTACGGCGGCATCGGCCAGCTGTTCACCGACGGCTTCCAACGCAGTTTCCCCACTCCCGTACTCGCCGGAGTGGTCCTCACACTGCTGCTCGCGCTGGCCGCCGACGCGGTGCTCGTCGCTGTGCAATGGCTCTGCACCCCCTGGATCCGCAAGGGAGCGCGCGCATGATGGATCTCTTCTCCCAGCTGATCGCCTGGCTGACCTCCGCCGGCCAGTGGGCCGGCCCGGAGGGCATCGCCCAGCGGCTGTTCGAGCACGTGGAGTACTCCCTGCTCTCCACGCTCGTCGCCGCGCTGATCGCGCTGCCCATCGGGTTGTTCATCGGCCACACCGGGCGGGGCGCGTTCCTCGCCATCAACCTCGCGGGCTTCGGTCGCGCCCTGCCGACCGTGGGCATCGTCACCCTGGTCTTCCTGGTCAGCGGCCTGAGCATGACCCCGGTGTACATCTCCCTGATCGCGCTGGCCATCCCGGCGATCGTGACCAACACCTACGCGGGCATGGCCGCGGTCGAGGCGGACACCAAGGACGCCGCCCGCGGCATGGGGATGACCGGGCTCCAGTCGTTGTGGCGGGTGGAGATCCCCCTCGCCGCCCCGCTGATCATGACAGGGCTGCGGCTGGCGACCGTACAGGTCATCGCCACCGCGACCATCGCGGCCTATGTCAGCTTCGGCGGCCTCGGCCGGTACATCTTCGACGGCCTCGCCCAGCGCGACCTCACCCAGGTCCTGGGCGGCGCCGTCCTCGTCGCGGTCCTCGCCGTGGCCGTGGACCTCATCCTCGCCGGAATCCACCGCGTTCTCTTCCGCCACCGCCTTACTTGATCATCGCTCTGATGGAGACTTCATGAATCGCCGGAACTTCGTCGCGGGCGCGCTCGCGCTCGCCGCACTCCCCGTGCTCGCCGCCTGCGGCGGAGGCACGACCAGCTTGAACACGCCGCCGCCCGCCGCCGCGTCCGGGGACTCCACGGTCGTGATCGGTACAGCCAACTTCTCCGAGAACCAGATCCTCGGCTACCTGTACGCCGACGTCCTCGAAGCCGCGGGCGTGAAGACGACGGTCAAGCCCAACCTCGGCTCGCGGGAGATCGTCGTGCCCGCGCTGCAGAACGGCGACATCGACCTGCTGCCCGAATACCAGGGCAACCTCCTGCTGCACTTCGACCCCAAGGCCACCGCGAGCGACTCCGACGCCCTGCAGCAGGCGCTCACCGCCAAGCTGCCGAAAGGACTGACGGTCCTGCCGCCCGCGGCCGCCGAGGACGCGGACGTCTTCACCGTCACCAAGGACACCGCGACCAAGTACGGCCTCAGCACCCTCGCCGACCTGGCCAAGCACAACGGCAAGCTGGTCTTCGGCGGCCCTCCGGAGGACAAGACCCGCCAGGTCGGCGTGGTCGGGCTCAAGGAGGTCTACGGTGTGGAGTTCAAGGAGTTCAAGTCCCTCGACGCCAGCGGGCCGCTGGTCAAGGGAGCCTTGAAGAGCGGCGACGTCCAGCTGGGGAACCTCTTCAGCACGGACGTGGACATCGCGAAGAACGGCTGGGTCGTCCTGGCCGACCCGAAACACCTCATCCCGGCCCAGCGCATCGTCCCGCTGATCCGCACCGACAAGGCCACCGACACGGTCAAAACCGCTCTGGCCAAGCTGAACACCGCGCTGACCACCGAGGAGCTGAGCAAGCTCGATTCGCTCGTGGACAACGACCACAAGGACCCCGACGAGGTCGCCACCGAGTGGGTCAAGTCCCACGGCCTGTCGAACTGACCCCTCCCACGGCATTCGCCCAAGGCGCCTGGTAGGCCCACTGCCAGGCAAGCTCAAGCGGCCCGCGCTGGAACCGGCGCAGCCACAGCGAGGTCAGCATGACGAACAACAGGCAGATCCCAGCCCACGCCACGGGCACCCACCAGGGGCGCAGCCAATCGAGCTCGGCGGCCAGGCCCAGGCCCCAGCCGTAGCAGAGCGCGCTGGCGACCAGGTTCTGGAAGACGTAGCACGACAGCGCCGTACGTCCGACGTTCGAGACGGCCCTGCGGACCACGCCGGGCGAGCCGCTCATGCCGAGGACGATCGAGCTGATCAGCCCCAGCAGGCCCAGGGCGACCAGCGGCGCCAGGATGTAGCGGTCGACGGCGAACCAGGCGGGCCCCGCGAAGGAGGTGAGCAGGTTCAGCGGCGCGGCGACCCCGAGTCCGATGACGGTCAGCTTCCTGCGCAGGCCCGCGCCGCGTTCATCGAAAACGCCGGCGCGCAGCAGCCGTGAGCCGAGCAGGAACAGCACCACGCCCAAGGGGATGATGAAGACCAGTTCCGAACGGTAGAAGGCGAACCGCTGGAGGCGAGAGGCAACCTGGTCGGTCCAGCCACCCTGGCTGTAGAGGGTGGTGGCGGTGCTGGTGAAGGCATCGTCACCCGAGGCCAGCAAGCCCATCGTCAGAAGGCCCACCAGAGAGACGAGCACAGTGCCCGCGCTGATCATCCAGACCCGCACCGTGCGATCGCTCCTGCCGATCAGGTAGGCGACGATCATGGAGGTGATCGCGTAGCCCATCAGCACGTCGAACTCGAAGATCAGGATGTAGTGCAGCACGCCCTCGGCGAACAGCAGGGCCGCACGCCAGAGGTACCTGCCCGGCCAGGTCAGCCCCTTGCGCACCGCACTGCGGTACTGCAGTTCGAGGCCGATGCCGAACAGCAGGGTCAGCAAGCCGAGAAACTTCCCGTTGGACAGGAACCGCAGGAACGACTCCGCCACGCCGATGTCGCCGCCGAGTCCCATCAGCTCCGCCGGGCCGCCGGGATTGGTGAAGATCCAGATGTTCGTCCCGAGCGTGCCCATGATCGCCACACCGCGTAACACGTCCAGTGCGTCTATCCGTCTCGTCATGTTTCAAGGCTCGCCGCGCGAAACCCCGCCGAGCTCGTCCCGCCAGGCGAAAACGGTCATACATCCATCGATGTACGACCTACAGTCTTTGGTCACGCGCCGGCGTTCCCCAGCGATCCTGTCCTGGCGGAATCAATGGCCGGCGACCACGGTCTTGAGCGCGACGATGGCCAGGCCGAGGGCTAGGTTGGCGATTCCGGAGATGACCACGACTCTTCTGGAAGAGCCGATCTTGACCGCGGCCGTCACCGCCCAGGTGACCTGGCTCGCCACCGCGACACACAGCGCCGCCCAAGCCGCGACCGCGTTGGACATGCCCAGCCCGGAGGCCATGGCCGCGGCGATCGACGGCGGGAACGAGGCTTGCGCCAGCGGCCATTCGCGCCTGGCGACCGTGCGCAGGTTCGCCCAGGTGAGGGGCTTTGCGGGATAGCCGGAGCTCACGACCTGGACGTAGACATGGGTGATCCAGAACACCACTCCCGTACACACCAGGAGCGTCACGAGCTCCGGCGGGGACGGCGGTCCGCCCTCCGCGGCGGAGCCGGCGACCACTGAGGCCGCCAGCAGCGAGCCGTACACGGCACCCCCGAACTCGGCCCGCTCCGCCGCCGAACTCGCCTCACGCCCGTCCATGCCAGCAGTGTCGTCGGACGCCCATCGGATCAGCCGATCGACGGGCCCGGGATGTACAGACTTGGCGCAGGACTGCCCAGGATCAAGCCGGGATGTCTCATGGAGACGGCCATCGCGTCGTCCTTCGAGAACATGACCTGGACCGAAGAGAGGCGATGGCCGCACACACAGTGTGACGCTTCACCGGCGGCTCGCGAAGCGTAACGAGACAAGTGATCGGGCGAGATCGCCAGCCCATGGAGGACTGGTGCGCTGCTGGATTCCCGTGGGGCGGCGAGCGGCCGCCCCACTGAATGGACCGTTCGATTACTGCGCGCAGACCCCGCCGGGGGCCACTCTGGTGACCGGCTGGGTATGGACGACCTCTCGCTGTGGTGAAAGTCCGAAACTCGGACTTCCAGTGACGCAGTAACGGGTTCCGGTGGTGCTGTTGACGATTCCCGTCATCACGAACCCGGCCGGGAAGGTGTGCGAGTCGCCTTCCGGGATGAGTTCGGGATTGGTCGAGGCCGCCGAGTAGACACAGACGAAGAAGATGGGGCAGGCCAGCCTTTCCGCGGTGGCGCTCGCCGGAGCGGAAAGGCCCGTGATCGCGATGGCGGCCGAGGCCGCGGTGAGCAGGGCTAAGTGTCCGAGCTTTCTTACGAGCATGAAGGCACTCCCTGACTGGAAAAGTACGTCGGAAGCCAAGACGCTACCCGCGGGTGCTTTCAGATCCGCTTCTTCTGCCTGATGCGGCAAGATCGCCTCGAGCATCCCCGCAGTCTCCACAGGCGCGCCCATACCAGACCATCGGGCGAGACACGCAGATGCTACGGGTTATTGATGTGGAGAAGCAGCGGATCGGCAGGGGTGCGCGTTCATAGACCATGGACAGCGAAATCTTGCGGCTGGGGGAGCCGGCATCGAAGGTGTCCGCTCCGCCGGCCGCACCCCCTGAGACTGAGCTGGTCGCCTTCTATCGCCAGCATCGGCTCAGTCTTGTCCGGCTCGCGGTGCTGCTTCTCGGCGACCAAGAGACGGCCGAGGACGTGGTGCAGGACGTGTTCGCCCGGCTGCATGGCAAGTGGCGGCCGGGAGTCACGACGATCGCTTATGTCAGGACGTGCGTGCTCAATGGTTCCCGGTCGGTCCTTCGCCGCCGGGCGCTCGCGCTGCGCCGGGTCGAGCCGGTCGCCGGCCTGGCCGACTCGGCGGAGACCGCCGCGCTGATCGGGGAGTCGCGGCGGGAGGTGCTGCGCGCACTGGCCCGCCTGCCGCGGCGCCAGCGAGAGGCCCTGGTGATGCGCTACTACCTCGACCTGTCCGACGCCGAGATCGCCGAGGCCATGCGCATCAGGCAGAGCACCGTCAGGTCCGTGATCGCCCGAGCCCGGGCCAGACTCCTTCACGAGTTGGGAGACAACGCATGAACAGCATTGAAGAGCGGCTCCGCGACGCCATGTCGGCTCGCGCGGAGATCGTCCGCGACGACCAACGTCCGTTCCCCGCTCCGCGGCCCAGCCGCGGCTCCAGGAAGGGCGTGGTCAGAGTCGCCGCCGTCACTATGGCAGTCGCAGTGACAATCTTCGGAGTGGTAGAGCTCACCGCCCCCTCGCTGGAACCGCAGGAAAGCATCGTCGCTATGTCACAGAGCAGCACGGTGTCTGAAGGGCCCGAGGTCTCGGCCTTCCTCTGCACGGACGGCATGTCCATCGCGAGTTGCGCGGGCGTCGGAATCACCCCGGCAGAACGGAAGAACCTCCAACTGGCGCTGGAAGCCCGGCCGGAGGTGGAAAGCGTCCGCTTTGAGGACCAACAGCAGGCCTGGGACAGCTTCCGTCAGGCGTACAAGGACAACCCCCGGCTCCTGAAGGCGACAACCCTCACCGACATGCCCGAGTCCTTCCGCGCCCGGATCAGGGCGGGTGCCGACTCTTCGGCCGTGGCCAAGGCCGCGAGTGAACTGCCCGGCGTGTCCGTGAGCGTCGACCAGACTTGCGCCATCGACAGTGCCTCTTTCTGGGGGATCGTCAAGAGGTTCCTGGGAAGAGCTGAGCAGTGCTCCTTCCCCGGCAAGGGGCGGTGACTCGCGGCCTGACCTCGAAACAATCTCGCTCTCGGTGACCGCGTTGTCACTGTGACGCTAGAGGCCGCCCTCGCCTCCGCATGATTACTTAGCGTATGCGATCGCAACCCTCGGTAATCGCTACGGGATGGAAGGATCTCGATGCGCAGCATCCTGACCAAGACCCTCACAGCTCTCGTCGCCATCGCGGCGCTCAGCGTCGCCGCCCCCACACCCGCTCAGGCGGCAGACTCGGCCTACTTCGTGATGACCGACATCACCCACGAGCAGTTCATCATCAAGCTCACCGACCCTGTGAAGATCCAGCACGCCCGCGACCTGGTGAACGGCGAGACCACAGACCGGCCGCACGTCATCGGACGCATCCTCAAGCGCCAGACCCCCTACAACCCGCGCTGGAGCTACCACCTGAACACCGACACCGTCGACTTCTTCGACTTCGGGATCGAGGTCTGCGACGCGACGATCCCCTACGTCGAGGAGCACCTGGACGAGGCTGGCGGGGCGTTCCTGCCCGGACTCGTCTGGTGCGACTGGACTTCCAGGCTCGTGCGCGAAATTCCGACGGCATAGAACTGGCGTCGTCCGCCACCGCGGCCCCTGGAGAACCGCTCCGGGGGCCGCCCCCATGCCTTGAGAAGCAACTTCCAGACACCTCGGTGAAATTCAGCGCGATCTATAACAAGAATGTCTGGTAATTGTCTGAACCCGAGTCGATCCGCGCCACGTACATCGTGGCAATCGACATCCGGAGACAGCGATGAACATTCGCCATTCAGCTCCCGTTCTTGCGATTCTGGTCCTTTCTGGTGTCGCCGCCTGCGGGGGCGGATCCACTCAGCAATCCCCATGGGCAGCCGGCGGGCGAGCGGCAAGTACGGCTCCAGCCCAGCAAGGAGTGGTCACCGCGGCTGAGGCCAAGGGCATTCTCGGCCGCTACGAGAAGCTGGCCGACCAGGCCAAACTGCAGGGTAAAGGATGGGAAGCGGCGGAGGCTGGGCTCTCCCTGCGGCAGACCAAGGCCGACGAGCGCCTGAACGGGATGATCGGCAACCGCAGCACCAATCCGATGGAGATACGCAAGACGCGTTTCACCATTCCCAGGAGCGGCGCCAATCCGCCGTGGTTCCTGGCCGAATTCACGCAGAAAGGGAGCAAATCCTGGACGCAGGCCATCTTCCAGAAGACGCCCCAAGGGTGGCGCGTGGTCGCGTCCTCCCTCACGGACTCGACGATGAAGGTGCCGACCATAGCCAAGGATCGCGACGGACTGGCCACCGCGCTACCAGCGGACGAGCGCGGAACTCTCGCGATCTCACCCCGGCAGGCGGCCCAGTCGCATGTACGCCTGATCGCCACGGCGGGCGCCGACCCGCAGGCCCGGCAGACGATCGCTCCGGGCAAGTTCACCACCGAGACCGCCAATGCCGTGCTGGATGAGCGAAAAGGGATGGGCGGCCAGTGGAATGTGCGCTACCAGCCGAAACTCGTACCGGAGATCTTCGCGCTCAAGACCTCTGCGGGTGGGGCCCTCATCTGGTACGGGGCCCTGCAGGGAGACAGCTTCATCGCCCGGTCCGGAAGCACGCTTACGGCGAGCTTCCCTGGGCGCGAAACCGCTGCTCTGAGCCACGGCGAGACCTTCAAGAAGCGGGTCAAGCGCAATAGCGTGACCAGCTATCTCGCCGTCATACCACCGTCTCGTGGAAAGGCTCGCGTCATCAATCAGTGGTTTTCGCTGCTCAGCATCACGGGCTCCTGACGTACGGCATCCCTTATGGCGGCGCCAAAGCCGTCGACAACCTGCGATCAGGCGGCTCGTACCTCGACAATGGTCACGATCATGTGCTCGGAACCGCCGATTGGATGGGTTTGTCGTGGATCTGATGGAGCGAGCGGGGACGCTCAAGGAGCAACTGGTCGACTTCGCCCTGTCGGCCCGCTTTCGGCGGCGGCTGGAAACGGTGTTGGACCAGACATTTCCTGACGGCCTGGTCGACGATGAGGCGGGCGCGTCGTTGGTCATCGACCACTTCATCCTCCAGCACAGGCTCCAAGATGGTGGCACGGTGGTCGACAGATTCGTCCTGGCCCATCCCGAGCTGAGCGCCGAGGAACGCGACATGCTCCTCGGCTGGAAGGACGTCGTCGAGGGCATCTTCGAGGTACGGGCGAAGGATGGAGACGCCATCTCCTTGTTCAACCTGGTGGACGAGCTGACCTATCGCACCCGGTCCAACATGGGCAAGGCCGCCTTCCGACCGCTGAAGAAAGGCATGTTCCTGATCGGCCGGGTGGTTCCCCTCGGAGACGACTGGCTGGTCAGCGGCAATCTCGCCGCCTTCCCCGCGAGTGAACGGGCCACCCTGCTCACCCAGGCTGCGGAGCTGTCGCTGCGTAGCCCCGAGCTGGTTTTCCGCAACCCGGAGAAGCTTGCCACCGCCCGGCGCATACTCGCCGACCAACGGGAGCTCTTCATCGAGCTGTACGGCGACGAACTCATCGTCGTCTCCTGCGACGTGCTGACCGAGCGGGTGAACGCGTTCTGGAACGCCGTCGCAGAAAAGGCAGCTGTCACCGAAAAGGCACGGGCCGACTTCGATTTCGCCGAAGAGATGGCCTTCGCCGAGACCGTGGCGATCCACTTCGACCCGGACACGGGGCTCAGCTTCTACTTCGACTTCGGCCTGCTTCAGGCCCTGTTCGACAACCCGGCCCTGATCGCCCGCCGACGCTACCGCGAGACCATGACCAGCTACTTGCGCGATGACAGCGTCTCCCCTGCGGCCATCAGAATCCTCGCCGAACGTGACCCCGAGAAAGCCGGCGTGGTCTTCCAGAAGTTGCTCAAGAAGCGTGGGTTCTCCTGGGCGGAGCATGGAGAAGCCCTCCTGCGCAAGCACAAGGCCCGCTACTTCGAGGCCCCGCAGCTCCCTACCAACATCCCGGTCAGCGAGACGATGGCCGAGCACCTGCGAAACGCGCGCCATTCCTAAGACGGGTGCGAATGAATCTGCGAATGAGCCTCTTCGACAGAATGTCCCGCCAGGAGCGCCGTGACCCCGCTGGTGAAGTTGGCGCACTCGAAGATGCTCTCGTGCGGGCAGGCCAACCCATGGGCGATGGCCGTGCGTGCCACCTGAGCCTGGGCGATCCGTTGATCCAGCTCGGTGAGCTTGCGTTCGTACAGCTCCCGCCAGCCGTCGCCGTCCGGCGAGCGAGCCGCGACGAACTCCTTGACCTCCCGCAACGTGAAACCGACGCCTCGCAGCAACAACACCACCCCGACCAGCTCGACCGCCGACGGCGGATAACGCCGTTGGCCGGAGACCCGGGCCGGTGCCGGTAGCAGGCCGAGGTCCTCCCAGTAGCGCAGAGCGGAGGTGGCCACACCGGTGCGGTGAGCCAGCTCGCCGATCGTCAACTGCTCGTCCATGTCGGCCTCAAGAGTCCATGTTGACTTCAAGCGTACTTGAAGCCGTTGACTGCGGATCATGCAGACAGCGGGTACATCTCTCAAGCAACGCGTGATCAGATACTTGGTGGGCCAGGCCCATCAACCCCGGGGCATCGTCGGGTCGGCGGTCGGCTGGATGTTCGCTCATCGCCCCTCCAACCGGCAGCGCAACATCTGGGCGGTGTCGTTGCTGGACGTGCGGCCCACCGACCGCGTACTCGAGATCGGCTTCGGTCCCGGCGTGGCCATCGCCGAGTTCGCCGCCCGCGCCACACAGGGCCATGTCTTCGGCGTCGACCACTCGCAGGCTATGGTCCGGCGGGCCACCCGCCACAACGCCGCCGCCGTCCGCGCCCGCCGCGTGCACCTCACGTGCGCCTCCGTGGAGCGGTTGCCGAGCTTCGGTGACCCGCTCGATGCCATCCTCGCCGTCAATTCCCTGGGGTTCTGGCCCGACCCGATGGCGCGGCTTCGCGAGCTGCGCCGCCTGCTCCGCCCCGGAGGACGCATCGCGCTCGTCAGCCAGCCCCGCTCCCCCGGTGCCACCCGGGACACCACGGTCCGAGCCGCCCAAGAGCTCCAGGACCTGCTCACCCAGGCCGGCTTCACTCAGCTCCGGGTCGAGACCCTTGAGCTCGATCCGCCCGTCGCCTGTGTGCTCGCCGACAATCCATGACCTCGACCTCAGCGGGCGTGGAGGTACGCGTCCAGGTCAGCCGCGCCCTTGAGCATCGCGCGGCCCCGGGCGGACAGGCGGGCCTGCCAATCGCGCAGGGTCGACTCCAGCGGGGCGACGCCTCCGGCGGAGCGGACCTGAGCGATCAGCGGGGCGATCTGCTCCAGCAGGTAGCCGCCCCGCCTGAGCTGGTGGGCCAGCCGGACATCCCGTACGTCGGCCGCGCCGTAGATCCGGTAGCCGGTCTGCGGATCGCGGCGCGGCTGGATCAGCCTGGCGTTCTCCCATTTGCGCAGCGTGGCGGGGCGGATGCCGAGCCTGCGCGCCAGGGGGCCGATGAACGTGTCGCCGCGCTCCTGTGGCACCGGCGCCAGGTCGCGGAGCGCGGCTTCGACGGCCTGGAGGGTGCGGCGGTCGTCGAGGAGCTGGCCGTGACTCTCGTCGATGAGCCGCAGCGCGTCCTCGATGGCACCCCGGTTGACCGCCTGCATGATCGACGTGGCCGTGTGGTGACCGTGGCCCGGCACGAGGGCGAGGAACGCGCGCAGCGCTTGCGCGTGCAGTGGCGTATAGGTGCGGTAGCCGTGGACGGTGCGTTCGGCGGCGGGCAGGATGCCGGCGTCCTCGTAGTTTCTGATCGCCTGGGTGGACAGGCCGTGCTCGCGCGCCAGATCCACTGGCCTCATGGATGCATCACCGATTGAAGGTCCATCGCGGTGGGGGAGGGTATTAGCGCGGGAAAGTTTACATCGACAGTTCAACGATACCGTTTAAGGAATGGATATCAAGGACACCGCCCGTCCGCTCGACGGCGCGAGCATCTCGGCGTTCCTCCAGTCACTGCCCGCCAAGCCCCTGCTGCTCGGCCTGGGCGAGGCCCGGCACTTCGTGCAGGAGTTGGGCGAGGCGCGCAACGAGATCTTCCGGCATCTGGTCGAGCACGAGGGCTACCGGTCGTTCGCCATCGAGAGCGACTGCCTCATGGGCCTCGTGGTGAACGACTACATCACGACAGGCACGGGGACGCTCGACGAGGTAATGGAGCGCGGCTTCAGCCACAACTTCGGCACCTCCCCGGCCAATCGCGAGCTCGTCCGCTGGATGCGTACGTACAACGAGAGCCATGATGAAAAGCTCCGGTTCTTCGGCTTCGACGGCCCGCTGGAGTACTGGGCGGCGAGCCCGCGTCAGGCGCTCACCGGCCTCTACGACCTCCTCGACGGCCCGCTCCCCAGCGCCGTGGTGACCAGGGAAACCCTCGACACGCTGCTAGGCCCGGACGACCGGTGGTCGAACGAGGCCACGGCCATGGATCCGTCCCAGTCGATCGGCCAGTCCGCCGACGCCCAGCGGCTGCGGCTGATCGCCGACGACCTGGTGGCGCTGCTCGACACGCAGATGCCGGGGCTGAGCGGGGAGGACAGGGAGCTGGCGGCACTGTACGGGCGCACCGCCGTCGGCCTGCTCCGCTTCCACTACTGGATGGCCGACGCGTCCCCGGCACGGTGGACCCGGCTGTCGGCCCTGCGGGACGCGATGATGGCCGACAACCTGCGGGCCATCGCCGAGCACGGCCCGGCCCTGGTCTTCTCCTCCAACCTGCACCTGCAGCGGAACAAGACCTTCATGTCGTTCGGCGACCAGACGCTGGAGTGGTGGAGCGCGGGGGCGATCACCGGGACGAACCTGGGCGACCGGTACGCCTTCCTGGCCTCCGCCTTCGGCACGGTCGGCGACGACACCCCGCCCGAGGACACCGTGGAGGGCACCCTGTCCACGCTCCCGTGGGACCACTCGCTCATCGATGCCCGCCGGCTGGCCGAGGCCGTCACGAAGCCCACCCAGCGTGTCGCCCAGGATTTCGCCTATTTCCCGCTGGACCCGGCCCAGCTCGACATGATCGACGGCATCGTCTTCCTCAAGCGGGCCGTCAATCTAGTCAAGCTGGGTTGACACGCACGCGTCCAGCGGCGGCGAGGCGGGTGGAGAGGGCGCGGACGCGGTCGACGAGTTCGGGCGGCGCGTGCACCTCGAAGTCGATGTCCATCAGCGCGACCCAGACGGCGAGTTCGTCGAGGTGGTTCGCCCCGCTGGACAGCATGCAGGACCGCTCGTCGATCGGTTCGATCGTCCCCGTCGTGGCCGTCATGTGCGCTGCGACGACCTCGGTCGGCGCGTACATCTTGAATCGGCCCTGATACCGATAGGGAGAGCTGGAGATCGACCGGGACATGTAGGCCGCCACGTCGGAGTCGGGCGGGTCGCGGGGGACGTACCGCGGCCCGTTCGGCGTCCGCAGGCTCAGGCGGTCGATCCGGTAGGTACGCCAGTCGGCCCGGTCGGTGTCCCATCCCAGCAGGTACCAGTGCCGTCCCGAGTGGACGAGCCGACAGGGCTCGGCGGCGCGGACGCTCTCCTGCCCGTCGTGCGCCCGGTAATCGAACCGCAGGGTCTCGTGGTCACGGCAGGCGGCGGCGATGGCGGTCAGGGCCGCCGGGTCGACCACCGAACCCGCCCGCCCCATCGGCACGGTCATCGACTGCAGCGCGTGTACGTGATGCCGGAGCCGGGACGGCAGCACCCGCTCCAGCTTGGCCAGCGCCCGTACGGAGGTCTCCTCGATCCCCGACACCGAGCCCCCGGCCGCCGTCCGCAGCCCCACCGCGACCGCCACCGCCTCCTCGTCGTCCAGCAGCAGCGGCGGCAGGTCCGTACCCGCGCCGAGGCGGTAACCGGGCGCACCCGGGATGGCGTGCACGGGGTAGCCGAGCTCGCGCAGCCGCCCGATGTCACGGCGGACGGTACGCACGGTCACGCCGAGCCGCTCCGCCAGCTCCACACCCGACCGCTCGCTATGGGTCTGCAGGAGCGAGAGCAGTTTGAGCAACCGGGCCGATGTCTCCAACATGCTCTCCAGATTGCCGCACTCCTAGGACTGGTCCTGTCCTAGCTCATGCCTAGCGTGTACCGCATGACGTTCACCACGGAGATCAGTCCGTTCCGCATCGATATCCCGCAGTCCGCGCTCGACGACCTGCACGACCGGCTGGCACGCACCCTCTGGCCCGACGAACTGCCCGGCGTCGGCTGGTCGTACGGCATCCCGGTCTCGTACGTGCGGCGGCTGGCCGAGTACTGGCGCACCGGGTACGACTGGCGCGAGCACGAGGCGGCGCTCAACGAGTACCCGCAGTTCACCACCGAGATCGACGGCCAGAACATCCACTTCCTGCATGTGCGTTCCCCCGAGCCGGACGCGCTGCCGCTGGTCCTCACACACGGCTGGCCCGGCTCGATCGTCGAGTTCATGAAGATCATCGGCCCGCTCACCGATCCCCGCGCCCACGACGGCGACCCCGCCGACGCCTTCCACGTCGTCGCCCCGTCCATCCCCGGCTTCGCTTTCTCCGGCCCCACCCGCGAGACCGGCTGGGACCTGAGCCGGGTCGCCCGCGCGTGGGCCGAGCTGATGAGCCGCCTCGGTTACGAGCGCTACGGCGCCCAGGGCGGCGACAGCGGCTCGGTCATCTCCCCCGAACTCGGTCGCGTCGCCCCTGACCGGGTGGCCGGCGTGCACGTCAACGGCGCGCTCGGCTTCCCGACCTTCGACCCGGCCGAGATGGAGGGTCTGACCGAGACCGAACTGGCTCGCGTGCAGCAGTACGCCGACAACGACCGCTCCGGCTACGCGATGATCCAGGCCACCCGGCCGCAGACCATAGCCTTCGGCCTGCACGACTCCCCCGCCGCCCAGCTGGCCTGGATCGTGGAGAAGTTCAAGGAGTGGACCGACCCCGCGCACGACCTGCCCGAGGACGCGGTCGACCTGGACCAGATGCTCACCGACGTGACGATCTACTGGCTGACCCGCACCGCCGCCTCATCCGCCCGGCTCTACAAGGAGGGCTCGGCACAGTGGGGAACGCCGGTCGAACGCTCGGAGGTCCCGCACGGGGTCGCGGTCTTCCCCGGCGATGGCGGGATCCGGCGGGTCGCGGAGCGCGAGCACAACGTGATCCACTGGTCGGAGTACGACCGGGGCGGCCACTTCGCCGCCATGGAGGCCCCTGACCTGCTGGTTGATGACGTGCGGGCCTTCTTCCGAAAGGTCCGCTGACCCCAGCCCAAGGTCAGGACGCCAGCCTGCGGGTCTCCTTGAGCGTCGATCGGCGATCCTGCGTACGCGCGGCCCGCGAAACAGGGAAAACTTGGGCCGCGAAACAGGGAAAACAGCTCTGCGTCGAAGTCTATTTGCAGGTGAGGGCGGTATGGATCTTCTTCCTCGGCTCGCAGCCGACTCTCTCAAGGAGCTTCTCGCAGAGCTCAGGATCGTCATCATCAACGGGCCGCGCCAGTCCGGCAAGACAACGCTGCTCCAGTCCTGCCGACGGTTCGGCGAAGCCACGGTCACCACCCTCGACGATCCTTCAGAGCTCGCCATCGCCAAGGACGATCCGCGCACCTTCGTACGCAGACGGCCTCAACCGGTGATCATCGACGAGATTCAACGAGCCGGCGATCCCCTGATTCTGGCCATCAAGCAGGTAGTCGACGAGGACTGGTCTCCAGGTCAGTTCGTGCTGTCAGGGTCGACCCGCTTTCTCAGCATCCCCACCTTGTCGGAGTCGCTCGCGGGCCGGGTGGCCTTCGTGAACCTGTGGCCCTTCGCGGTCAGCGAGCGCGTGGGCGACACGGGCGGATTCTGCGACCAGGCCTTCATCGACCCGGCGGGCTTCACCGGTCGCCAGTCGGCATGGACACGCGAGGACTACATCCACCTCATCAGCCAGGGCAGCTATCCGGAAGTCCTGCGCCTGAACTCACCAGTGGCGATTCGGGCATGGTTCCGCGGCTACCTGGACACCGTGATCTCGCGCGACATCCGCGAGTTCGCCCATGTCAACAAGGCCCAGGCGATCCCCGATCTGATCGCTCTGGTCGCGGCCCGGGCAGGCGGCCAGCTCGTCCTCGCCCATATCGCCGACGGGCTGGGGCTGGACGTCGCAACCGTGCGTACATATCTGGCCTACCTGGAAACCGTGTTCCTGGTCGCTCCGGCGCCCGCATGGTCCAACGAGCTCAGCTCACGGGTGACCCACGCGCCCAAGACCTATGTGACCGACAGCGGACTGGCCGCCCATTGCATGGACGTGGACGCGGAGTCGCTCCTTGCCCCTGGTCATCCAGCCCTCGACGGACTGCTGGAGACCTTCGTCTTCGCGGAGCTTCTCAAGCTGTCGACCTTCGCCCGCCGACATGTCACCGTGCGGCACTATCGGGACAGGGAGAAGCGCGAGATCGACTTCATCCTCGAGCGCCGCGATGGCACTGTGGTCGGCATCGAGGTCAAGGCATCGGCCACGCCCAAGAGCGAGGACGCCAAGCACCTGCGCTGGCTGAGAGACAAGCTCGGCGACAGGTTCCGTGCCGGGTATGTCCTGCACCTCGGTACGACGAACCTCCCGTCAGGGGATCGAATCGTCTTCTCGCCGCTGTCGATCCTTTGGAATCACATGGGACCGGATACGGTCACGCCGAGCCTGCCGTCCCGCCGTTAGGTCGTGTCCACAGCGGCTGGCTGCTTCCGATGACCCGTAGGTGACGAACTAGCCCTCCGGCTGGAGTTCGATGACGTGGCAGGAAGACAGGTCAGTGTCTGCGCCTCTTGCCGTGGCCGTGGCCGCGACGCCGCCCGCGCGACCCCGGCGCGTTGCCAGGCACGAGGCGTAGCGGGTGGGCGCGGGCCGACTGGGCCACGAGCTCGCCCAGCTCCGCCAAGCCGACGGCGTCAGGATGCCCAGAGCTCACGGCCGCCTCGATCACTTCCGTCGCGTCCTTTCCCGCCATGTCGGCGACCTGCTCGAGGACGGCCTCCGGTCCACCGAGTTCGAGGAGGTTGAGCAGCCCTTCCGCCAGCAGCAGCAGTTGTTCGCGGTTGTTGAGGGACTCGGGCTGGATGTCTTCGCCGTCGAGGAGCGCGGTCAAGGCGATGGGTCCCAGGACCGGGTCGTCACGCAGGCCGCGGATGATGGGCAGGCCGTCGGTCAGAGCTTCCGTCATGGCGCCGAGCATGGCCGTCGCACGCGTACGGAACGGGCAGTCCCGTACGGCCTGCAGCAGCGTCTCCACATCCTGCCCCGGCACCGCCAGCCACCCGGCCAGCTCGACGGCGGCCGCCTCCGGCGGATAGTGCTGGGCGAGTAGGCCGAGCAGTGCGGCGGGCGGCGCGGTGGCCAGTTCGCCGATCAGCGGGGCGTCGCGGCCTTCGGCGAGCATGCGTTCCCGCGTGGCCCGCAGGCCCAACGGCGTCAGCTGGGCCAGAAGGAGGTCAGGATCGCGCAGGCGGGCGCGCAGCCGAGCGGCCGCCTCCGGTTCCAGGGGCTGGTCTTCGTGATCGAGGTCGCTGGAGTACAGCTCGTCGGCCGCCCCATGGCTCAGCTCCACGGCACCGAGCGCGGCCAGCGCCTCGAGTGCGGACACCAGGTCCAGATCGACCTGCCGCCGCCACGCCTCCTCCCGGAACCCCTTGTCATCGACCAGGAAGTACTCCTTGCAGGCCAGCCAAACCGACTCCTGGAGGCGGGCCACGGGGACAGGACTCGGCAGGCCGTACATCGAGTTCAGCACGTCCGGGAGGATCTCGTCGAAGGACTCGACGAGCATGGAGACGGGGTACCAGGACGAAGGCGGCGCCCCGATCGTGCTGCCCAGCTCGAAGAACGCCTCGAACGCACGTCTCCAAAGGGCGTCCGGATCGCGCAGGATCGGCGCGGCCTTGGCCACCCGGAACAGCCGTCCCTTGCTCGCACGGATCAGGCGGGCCTTCTTCGCCCAGGCGAGCAGGCGGTTCACCTGGCGCATCTCGACGACGCGCAGGTTGTCTTCCCCGGTTTCCAGCAGTGCCGCCAGCTCTCGGGCGTCGGGGCGCCGGGGAGCCCCCGCGGCGGTGAGCGGTCTCCCGTCCGCACCGGCCCACTCCGCCACGGCGGCGAGTCGCCGTACGAGAACGCTCCGCGCCGCCGCCTCCGTGAGCTCCGCCGCCGACGGGAGGGCGATGGGCGGCTGGGCGAACGCGCGCTCCTCATCCGGACCCGACTGGGTGTACCGGGCCTCCATCAGCCTGTCGAGGGCCTCGGCGTCGAACGTCACCCGCCCGGCGTCGAGGTCCCGCTGGAACTTCTCCACCGCCCGGCGATCGTCGAAATCGACACCCCTGTCGACCGCGGTCTGCGTCCAGAACTTCGCGACGCTCTGGCGGAGGGGATCGTTCAGCGCGGCGGTGTACTCGGCCTCGGTCACGGCGGACGACAGGTCCGCCACCGCGGTGCCGCGCGGGTCGCGCAGACCTGAGGCGTCGAGGTAGCGCAGGAAGGTCAGCAGGCAGTCCGGCGCGGCCTCGAGGATGTCCCAAGGAGCGACCACGTAGTGCGGGACCCATTCCAGCAGGAAACGCCGCACCTGGTCCGTGTCCCAGTAGGCCAGGCGGCCGTCGCGGCTGCGGTGGCGCGATTCCAGGGCCGCCGCCAGCACCGTCTCGTCGGCGGGCAGGCCGCGTTCGTCCGCCCAGGCGAGGCAGCGGCGGGAAAGGAGATCCACGGCCGCCTCGAACTCATCGGTCTCGCCGGGTTCGAAGAAGGTTCGAGTCATTGTCGTCCCAGGCTAGCCAGCCAAGAGCTCTGGCACTGGTCAAACAGTCACCGCACCGTCCGAGGCGGATCTGACGGTCGCCGCGTACTTGGCCAGCACGCCCCGCTCGACCGGCCGCTCCGGCCGCACCCAAGCGTCCCGTCGCAGCCCCAGCTCCTCCTCCGCCACGTTCAGGTCCAGAGTGCCCGCCGCGCTGTCGATGACGACCACGTCCCCGTCGCGTACCAGCGCGAGCGGCCCGCCGACGTACGCCTCGGGTGCGACGTGCCCGATGACCATTCCATGTGAGACCCCGCTGAACCGCCCGTCGGTGACCAACGCCACCGAATCCCCCAGCCCTGTACCCACCAGCGCGCCCGTGATCGACAGCATCTCCCGCATGCCAGGGCCGCCCGCCGGGCCCTCGTAGCGGACGACGATCACGTCTCCCGGCAGGATCCGCCCCTCCTGGATCGCCGCGAAACACGCCTCTTCACCGTCGAACACCCTGGCCGGGCCCTCATGCCGGAAATCCGCCTTGCCGCTGAGCTTGAGCACGCATCCGTCAGGGGCGAGTGAGCCACGCAGGACGGCCAGCGCCCCGCGCGCCTTGGCGGGGTTCTCAACGGTCGTGACCACCTGCTGACCCGGCGTCTCCTCCGCCGCCGCGGCGACGTCGGCGTACGTACGGCCGTCGACCAGGGCGGCGTCCGCGCGCAGCAGGCCCGCCTCCAGCAGCCGCCGGGCCACCAGCGCGGTGCCGCCGGCGCGCCACAGGTCGGCGGCGGTGTGCGCGCCGCTGGGCATGAGCCTGGTGATGATGGGGACCTGGCGGCAGATGGCGCCGATCTCGTCGACGCGCAGCGGCAGCCCGGCCTCGCGGGCGATGGCGAGCAGGTGGAGTACGGCGTTCGTCGAGCCGCCCATGGCGGCCACCGAGACGATGGCGTTGTGCAGGGCGTCCTCGGTGAGGATGCGCGAGGGCCGGGCGTCGCGGGCCAGCGCGTCCATGACGAGCTCGCCAACGCGCTCGGCCGCGGCGTTCTTCGTCTCGGCGACGGCCGGGATGTCGCCGATGCCGAACGGGGCCAGGCCGAGGAAGTCGGCGACGGAGGCCATGGTGTTGGCGGTGTACTGGGCGGCGCAGGTGCCGGGGCCCGGACACGCGTACTTGGCCAGGTCGTCCACGTCGGCCTGGTCGAGCCGGCCGACCGCGCGCTCGCCGAGGGCCTCCCACATGTCCTGGATGGTGACGTCCCGGTCGCGCCAGCGGCCGGGCATCATGCTGCCGCTGTAGAGGACGACGGCGGGTACGTCCAGGCGGGCCAGCGCCATGATGCCCGCCGGTACGGTCTTGTCGCACCCCACGATGCACACCAGCGCGTCGAACCCGTGCGCCCGGCCCATCAGCTCGATCGAGTCGGCGATGATCTCGCGGCTGACCAGGGACGCCCGCATGCCGGGGGTGTGCATGGTGAGGTTGTCGGAGACGGCGATCGTGTTGAACTCCATCGGCGTGCCGCCCGCTCTGCGCACCCCCATGGCGACGTGCGCGGCCAGTTCACGCTGGGTGAGATTGCAGGGCATCGTGCCGGTCCAGGTGGAGGCGATGCCGATCATGGGGCGGCGCATCTCCTCCTCCGACAGTCCCATGGCGTACAGGTGCGAGCGGGCGGGTGCGCGGTCCGGATCATCGGCGATGCTCATGAAGCCACCCTACGAACAGGGCCGCCTCGGACGTTAAGCGGCATCGACCCAGCGAGATGGCAGACTCCCCGATGGACGCGAAGAGCGTCCCCGCAACGCTTCATGAGCTGTCCGCCGTCATGCACGGCGCCGAGGACCTCGGGCTGTCGGCACGCGCGCGCTCATCGACCAGGCGCTCGGCATCCTGAACCGCAAGGTGCGCGAGGTGTCCTCCGATCTCATCAAGTCGGTGAGCGGCCATCCCCCGGAGAGCCTGCACTTCGGCGACCCGCCGTACCAAATGCCAAGGTGATCACGTCTGTGTGAGGCAACCCGCCGTCCAGGTCTGGTCATCGATGGAGCGACTCCGTCCGAGTCCGTCCGAGTCCGTCCGCACACCTGTTGGACACCCGGACCACGGGCTTTGCTGGCTAGCACCGCGGCGACCTGGCGATATGGCCGCTGCGGTTCAAGACCAAGGAGGAACTCATATCCATGAAACGCCTAACGTCACACGTACGACGCGCAGCCGCCGGCATCGCCATCGCCGGCACGCTGACCGCTCTTCCGGTGGCCCTTCCTCTCACTCAGGCACATGCTGACGGCTGCGGCTTCAAGGTGGAGGGAGTTCGCACCGTCTACTACCACTGCGACAGCCGCACGAACGTGTGGATCCACGTCCACTTCACTACCCCGACGAACGAGCCGGATCTGTGCGTCCCTCCGGGACGCACCGACATCGGCCACGTCTTCATCGTCAAGAGCGCCTGGTACGCCGGCCAGACCTGCGACAAGCCCGGCGACATCCGCTGGCCATGACAAGGAGAATCACATGCTCGGCAAGCTGGTAACGGCGACCGTCGCCGCCTCCGTCCTCCTGGCCACGATCGCGACCTCCGCGGTGACGGCCTCACCCGCTCACGCGGACAACTACTGCGGCTTCGTGCCTGGCACGACCGGGCTCGGGGGGCATCCGCCGTACTATGTGCACTGCGATGCGAACACCCGCGTCTGGGTACGTGTGCTGGTGGCCGCATCCCCCGACTACGACCTGTGTGCGGGTCCCGGCCAGAACGTGCTGCATTCACTGGCTCATTACGCCTACTACAAGGGGGCCCTCTGCTGAACCCCAAGGGCCGCCAGGAAGGACCGCGCGCCTCGGCTCTTCGGGCTCCCGTCCGGTCGACGCTGAGGCGTGCGCGACGCCGAAGGTGACCTGACGCTCTGCGATCCCGTCGGATGGTGTCGGTGAACGCGGCCGCGTTCACCGACACCATCCGCCGTACTGAGTTCGGGCACTCACATTCGTTCGATTTCGAGTACGAGCTTGCCGGCCGTGCGGCCGGACTCGATGCGGCGGTGTGCCTCCACGGCCTGCTCCAGCCGCAGCGACTCGACCTGCACCCGCAGCTCCCCGCCGACTTGGCGGTCTCGATCTTGGCGGGGCTGCCGACGGTGCCCACCACGCGGCCCGCGCCCAGCAACCGGGCGGCCTGGCTGCCCACGCCTCCGGCGGCGGCATGCATGAGCACGTTCTCTGCCCAGCTCCAAGCTTGACAAAAATAATTGTCGGTGAGAGGCTGCGACCATCCGACAAGGAGACAGACATGGACAAGGTCACTTCCAAAGACGGCACCCAGATCGCGTACGACCGCATAGGCCAGGGTCCGGCGGTCATCCTCGTCGACGGCGCGATGTGCCACCGCGCGGCCGGACCGAACCCGGCGCTGGCCAAGGAGCTGGCTCGGAGCTTCACTGTCTACACCTACGACCGCCGGGGGCGCGGCGACAGCGGCGACACCGCGCCGTTCTCCCCTGAGCGCGAGATCGAGGATCTGGCCGCGCTGGTGGAGGAGGCGGGCGGCACTGCCTTCCTGTACGGCATCTCCTCCGGCGCGGGGCTGGCCATGGCGGCCGTCGAGAGTGGCCTGCCGGTGTCGAAGGTGGCCGTCTACGAGGCGCCGTTCGTGGTCGACGACACCAGGCCGCCGATCCCGGACGACTACGTGCGGCAGCTCGAAGAGATGGTGGCCACCGGGCGCCGGGGCCAGGCGGTCGCCTACTTCATGCGCAAGGGCGTCAACCTGCCCGGCGTGCTCGTCGCCATGATGCGCTTCATGCCCGCCTGGTCCGGTATGAAGGCCATCGTCCACACGCTGCTCTATGACGTCGCGTTCGTGGCCGATTACGAGCGCGGCAAGCCGCTCCCCGCCGCCCCCTGGGCCTCGGTCAAGATCCCGACCCTGGTGATCTGCGGCGGCAAGAGCCCCGCATGGATGCGCAACGGCATGCGAGCCTGGGCCGACGTGCTGCCCAACGCCGAGCACCACACGCTTGACGGCCAGACGCACATCGTCAAGGCCGCGGCCCTGGCACCGGCCCTGGAAGGATTCTTCCGATGAGATTCCGCGGCGTCGTCGAACTGGGCGGCAAGACCGCCACCGGCATCGAGGTCCCCGCCGAGGTCGTCGAGGGCCTCGGCGGAAGCAGGCGGCCCGCCGTCAGCGTCACGATCAATGGCTACGGCTACCGCAGCACGGTCGCCTCCATGGGCGGCCGGTACATGCTGCCGGTCAGCGCCGAGAACCGGCAGGGCGCGGGGGTGGCCGCGGGCGACGAGGTGGAGGTGACGCTGGAGCTGGACACCGCGCCCCGGGAGGTGGCGGTGCCGGCCGACCTGGCCGCCGCGCTCGACGACGTTCCCGAGGCCAAGCGCTTCTTCGAAGGGCTGTCGTACTCCCGCAAACTCCGCTACGTCCTGCAGGTCGAGGGCGCCAAGAAGGCCGAGACCAGGCAGCGGCGCGTCGCCGACACCGTCGCCCGGCTCGCCAACGGTGAGGGCTGATTTTGCGGGTGATGGGGCGTCTTTGCCATACAAGTGGGCATAGGGGCGCCATGGCAGAGTTCCTGACCGACATCAAGACCATTCGCGAGCGTGCCCGCGCCGAGATCGACAAGGGCCCGATCACTGACGCCTACGGCGCCGATCTGGAGCGCGTCATCCAGATCTGCAACGAGGCCCTGGTCACCGAGCTGGTGTGCGTGCTCCGCTACAAGCGGCACCACTACACCGCCTCCGGGCTGCAGTCGGAGTCGGTGGCGGCGGAGTTCCTGGAGCACGCGGGCGAGGAGCAGGAGCACGCCGACGACATGCAGAGCCTGCTCGAACGCATTCCCTCCTGAGCAAGGGAAACGTCACCACTTCACCGGCAGTGACGTCAGGCCCGCCGTCAGCGAGTCGGCGCGTACGCGCAGCTCCTCGACCGGCACCGCCAGCCGCATCCCCGGAAAACGCGGGATGAGCCGGGCGAACACCGCCTGCAGCTCGATCCGGGCCAGCGGCGCCCCGATGCAGTAGCGAGCGCCGTAACCGAACGAGACGTGAGCCATCGCCTCCCGAGTGATGTCGAACCGCTCCGGGTCCGCGAACATCGTCTCGTCGTGGTTGGCCATGCCGATGTGCAGCAGGACCAGCTCGCCCGCCCGGACCGTGACCTCGCCGATCTCCAGATCGACACGGGCGTATCGGGGAATGCCGCCGGTCCCGTTCACCATGGGCACCCGGAGGATCTCCTCGATCGCCCCGGTGAGCAGGTCGGGCCCGGCCAGCAGGGCGTCCCACTGCTCCGCGTTCGCCAGCAGGTACAGCGCGCCCATGCCGATCTGCACGACCGTGGTCTCGTGTCCGGCGAACAGCAGGTTCATGGCCCGCCGCGCGATCTCGTCGTCGTCCGTGTCGGGCTGCGCGACCATGCGAGAGATCACGTCGTCGCCCGGCGCGTGCCGCTTGCGCTCGACGAGCCTCTTGCCGTACTCGTACAGGTCGACGAGGCCCTGCATCGAGCGGGCGTTGTCGGCGGTGTTGCCCGCCGCCTCCGTCCAGGCGCGGAACTGGTCGCGATCCTCGTACGGCACGCCGAGCAGCTCGCAGATGACCAGGATCGGCAGCGGCAGCGCCAGCGCCTGGTGGAGATCGGCCGGTGAGCCCTGCCGCTCCAGCTCGTCGAGCAGCTGGTCGGTGAGCTCTTCCACGCGTGGGCGGAACGCCCGCATGCGCTTCGGCGAGAAGTGCGGCTGGAAGACCGCCCGCATCCTGGTGTGGTCCTCGTGCTCGGTGTCGAAATCGCCCATCGGGCCGCCGAACAGCGCGGACTCGCCGATACGCGCGGCGGTCTCGGGTTGGGGGTGCGAGCGGCCGAGCCGGTCGTCGTCGAGCAGGCGTCGCACGTCCTCGTAGCCGGTCACCAGCCAGGCGTCGTCGCCCGTGCTCGTCTTTACGCGATGCACCGGCCCCTCGGCCTGGAGCGCGCGCAGCAGCGGGGCCGGGCGGAGGAGCTCGGGCTGGTCGAAGGGAAGCTTGTTTACTGGCATGTGAACAACGGTATTTGTAGACTTCCAAGTAAACAAGAGGAGCGCGCATGGAAACCGTCCGGCGGCTGCCCCGGGCCGAGCGCCGGGAGCAGATCCTCGACGCCGCGACGCGCGCCTTCGCGGTCGGTGGCTACACGGCCACCGGTCTCGACGACGTGGCCGCCGAGGCCGGCGTCAGCCGGGTGATCCTCTACCGGCACTTCGAGTCGAAGACCGACCTCTATCGGGCGGTGCTCGACCGGGCGGGCTCGCGGCTCAACGAGCGGGTGGGGGAATCGGGCTACAGCGACCAGACGATCCCGGCGCTCATGCGGGCGGCCGACGCTGATCCCGACGGGTTCCGGCTGCTGTTCCGGTATGCGGCTCGCGAGCCGGAGTTCCGCGACCTCATCGACGACTTCACCCGCGAGTCCGTCCGGATCGCCCGCCATCATCTGGCCACCAGGATCACCGATCCGAAGTGGGCGGACTGGGCGGCGCGGCTGGTGTTCGCGGTGACCATCGAAGGGGTCATCGCGTGGCTGGACGCCGGCCGACCCGATCCCGGCACGGCCGCCGAGCGCGTCTCCCGGGCCGTCCACGGCGTCATC
Organism: Nonomuraea sp. CA-143628; assembly: GCF_050942315.1. Taxonomy (NCBI): domain Bacteria; kingdom Bacillati; phylum Actinomycetota; class Actinomycetes; order Streptosporangiales; family Streptosporangiaceae; genus Nonomuraea; species Nonomuraea sp. CA-143628. Next base: position 1,157,231 of record NZ_CP192072.1, on the reverse strand, counting down.
GAAGCGGCCTCCTGAGGGTGGATCGCCCTCGTGGGCGACGGGACTCGCTCTTGAGAGGGAGTCCAAGGATCGCCCGTCGCGGCGATCCCCTTTGAGCGGCGAACTCCGAGGATGGGCTGCATATCCCGCAGCTCGAAACATCCCGCAGCTCGAAGGAGAACCGGTCGTGAAGAACCGCACCGCGCTCATCGCCGCCCCCCTGCTCGTCCTGACCTACGGTCTGCTCAGAATCGTCGACGGTTTCGACGGCGTCCGAGGCCCCGGCTTGGCCTGGACCGCCGGACACCTCGCCTTTCTCGGGGCTTTGACACTGTTTATCCCGATATTTTGGGAGATGCGGAGGATGCTGGGGCGGTCCGCCCTCGCCACCGCGGCCCTGGTCGCGGGCGTCGTCGGGATCGGCTGCGCGGCCGCCCAGTTCGCGATCGACATCATCGTCGGCTTCCTGGCGGCCGACCATGACGCGATGGGCCCGATGTTCGAGCAGGTACAGGCGGTGCCGGGCGTCTCTCTGGCCGTCTACAGCGCGGGGCCGATCCTGTTCTACGTGGCCCAGCTCGCCTTCGCCGCCCTGCTCGCCGGGCACCGGCTGGTCAAGGCCTGGGTGCCGGTCGCGGTGCTGGGCGAGGTCGTGCTGTCGGCGGTCGACAAGGACCTCATCCCGTTGGGCGCGATCCTGCTGTTCGTCTCGTTCCTGCCGCTGATGGGCCGCCGTCCGACGACGGCGAGGCACGCTCCCGTACATGCGTGAGAGCCGGCATAGGGAAAGATGGGGCGCTGTGTCCGACTTGTCGCTTATCGACATCGTCCGTCGAAGGATCGCGGCGCTCCCTCACCTCTGGGTGGACGCCGCGCTCACCGCGGTGATCCTGATCGTCCAGATCTGGCCCCTGCTGTTCAGCGACGAGCGGACCGGCGAGCCCTGGGACTGGTGGGGGTACGTGGTGGTGGTCGCCGCGTCGTTGCCCCTGGTCTGGCGGCGGCGGGCGCCGATCACCGTACTGGTCCTCTGCCTGTGCACGGGCGCCCTCTACGATCTCGCCGACCACGTCGCGCGCCAGCCCATCTGGTACGGCGGCATGGTCGCGCTCTACACGGTCGCCGCCTACTCCGGCACCTGGCAGCGGATCCTCGTGCTCGCCATGACCGTCACCGGTGGCCTGCTCGTGGTCGGCTCGTCGGAGACCGCGCTGCGCGGGACGGTGCTGTTCGTCGCCGCGTACGCCATCGGCAGGGCCACCGCCACCTCCCGCGCCCACGCCGCCGCGCTGGAGGAACGGGCCGAACGGCTGGAAAGGGAGCGACAGATGGAAGCGGAACGCGCGGCCGAGCGCGAGCGCGCCAGAATCGCCCGCGACATGCACGACATCCTCGCCCACGCGGTCAGTCTCATGGTCGTCCAGGCCGAGGCGGGGCCCGTGGTGGTCAGGAGCAACCCGGCGCGGGCGGAGGCCGCCTTCGACGCGATCGCCGCGGCGGGACGGGACGCGATGACGCAGCTGCGCCGGATGCTGGGCGTGCTGAAGGACGAGGAGGCGCCGCGCGCGCCACAGCCCACCATCGACGACCTGCCCGCCCTGGCGGATCAGGTCTCCCACACGGGGTTGCGGGTGGCGTTCGCCTCGACCGGCACGCCGCGGCACGTCTCGCCCGACTGCGCGGTGGCCGCGTACCGGGTCACGCAGGAAGCACTCACCAACATCGTCAAGCACGCCGGCGCGAACCACGCGGACATCCGGCTCACCTGGGAGGACGACACTCTGATGCTCGACATCACCGACGACGGGCACGGGTTGCCGTCAAGCGGGCGCGGGCTGCCTTCGGGCGGGCACGGGCTGATCGGCATCCGCGAGCGCGCCGCCGCCTGCGGTGGCAGCGCCGCGGCCCGTCCCCGAACCGACGGGCCTGGCTTCCACGTGTCGGTACGACTCCCGCTGGCCTCGGCATGACCGGCCAGGACGCGGCCCCGGGCATCCGGGTCGTGGTCGCCGACGATCAGGAGTTGGTCCGCGGCGGGTTCGCGATGATCCTGGACGCGCAGCCGGACATCGACGTGGTGGCCGAGGCGGGCGACGGGCTCCAGGCCGTCGCCGCGGTCCGCGAACACGACGCGGACGTGCTCCTGCTCGACATCCGCATGCCCAGGATGGACGGCATCGAGGCGGCCAAGATCGTGTGCGCGGAGACCGGGTGCCGGGTGCTCATGCTCACCACGTTCGACCACGACGACTATGTCTATGACGCGCTGCGGGCGGGGGCCAGCGGGTTCCTGCTGAAGGACGTGCGGCGGGACGATCTGGTCAACGCCGTACGGGTGGTCGCGGAGGGTGAGTCGCTGCTGGCGCCGACGGTGACCAGGAGGCTGATCTCCGAGTTCACCTCCCGGCCCGCCGCCAGGCCCGCCGACGCGCTGGACGTACTGACCGCGAGAGAGCGTGAGACGCTGCAGCTGATCGCGCGCGGACTGTCGAACGCGGAGATCGCCAAGGCCATGGTGGTCAGCGAGCACACCGTGAAAACGCACGTCAGCAACCTGCTCGCCAAGCTCGGGCTGCGCGACAGGGTGCAGGCGGTGATCACCGCCTACGAATCGGGCCTCGCGATACCGGGTGCGTAACGTGTGGTCAGACGGGGTAAGCGGGGACGTATGCACGACCTCTCGACCGACGAAACGGGAACGGCCCCAAGAAAAGTGGCTGAATCACCCTGTCAGGTGATGCAATGGGCCGACCCGCTATCACCCGAGGAGGCCCGTTGAGAGACAACCTCGACCTCGCCGCGAGCGCCCAGCAGTTGGCCGACGCCGCGCCGGCGGGCTCGCTGGACCGCGCGGCGGCCAAGTCCGTGGCCATCACGCTGGCCACCACACGCGACGTCGTCCAGGCCAGGGAGACGCTCGACGGCCTCGCACCGCAGGACGTACGCCAGGCGGCGCTCACGCTCTTCGAAGAGCTCTCGGCGAGCTGACCGGAGCGACCTCATACCGACGCCGCACCCCGCGGGGACGCGCGGCGTCTTAAGCGCGCTGTCCCGGCATCGGTCCGGCGCGCCTCCGCTCCGGGAACGCCTGGGATCTGGGGACGCTCAGCCGTTGGCGTCGTCGGTGGCGCGGTAGGTGGCGGAGGCGCTGCCGAGGCGCCCCTCCTCACGCTGGGCGGCCTGGGTGAGGAGCTTGAGTGCGGTACCGATCGCTTCCAGCCGCTGCCCGTTCGCCTGCCAGTACGCGCGTGCATAGTCGTCGTCGCCGAGCGCCTTGCGGGCCGCCTCCTTGTGCGTCTCGTACCGGTCTTCCACGCCCCGCAGACTGTCCGCGAGATCGCCCATCGCCCCCGCCAGCCCTTTGATCCGGCTGGCGCTGTAACTGACGCCGTCGGGTTCCATCCGGCCGCACCCTCCCTGACTCACCGACTTGATCGATAGTATGCGTGCGTCCTGATGGCTTCGTGGGGTTGATGCGACGATGAGTGATTCATGGGATTTGCTCCAACAACTCCTCCAGGACGTCGATCGGCAGACCGAACAGGTCAAGGAGATGCACCGCAAGGTGCGCGACCTGACGGGCTCCGCGCAGTCCGACGACGGGATGGTCACCGTCACCGTCGGACCCCGGGGTGAGCTGCGGACCGTCGACTTCGATCCCCGCGTGTACCGCGAGCTGACGCCCACCGAGCTGGCGGCATGCGTCGTCGAGCAGGCCGCTATAGCCACTCAAAAGGTCTCCGCGGAGCTCAGCACCCTGGCCGGGCCGATGGTCGCCGAGGACGTCCCGTTCGAGGACCTGTTCGGCGAGGGCACGGGCTTCGAGTCGTTCCTGCCGGGCGCCGACCGGCGCGGGCCGGGCGCGTGACGGTCCGGGAAAGCGGCTGATGGGGCTGGATCTGGGGTTGGTCCCCGAACTGGTCAGGCATCTGGCGTTGCCGCTGACGGCCGGCGCGTTCCCGGAGGCCGTTCCCGACGCGCTGGTGCGGGAGGCCGAGGCACTGGAGGCGCTGGCCGACGAGCTGGCCGCCATCCGCATCGAGGACGCGGAGCCGGTGCTGCGCTACCTGAAGGGCTCGGAGTGGGACGGCGCCGCCAAGGACGCGTTCCAGCGGGTCCTGAACCTGCTCGCCGGTGACGGGCGGACGGCGCCCCAGCTGGCGAACCTGGAGGGTGACGCGCTGCTGAAGCGGGTGGAGGAGGCCATCCGTCAGGAGGCCCGGCGGCTGCGCGACCACGCGGAGGACATGGAACACACCCAGTGGATGCAGTACGCGGCGCTGGCGCTGCTCGCGCTGGCCATCGCCCGGCTGCTGGTGTGGGTGTACCTGTACGGGCCGTCGGTGCTGAAGCTGATCCAGGTGCGCACGCTGATGACCCGGATGTCGATCCAGGCGCTCAAGTGGCGGCTGCTGATGAACATGCTGGGCTTCGCCGCGGTGATGGGCGGCCTGGACCTGTCCGTGCAGACGGCGCAGATCCTCTTCGGCAACCGGGACAAGCTCGACCTCGACTCGTTGCTGCTGTCCCTGGGCAACGGGGCGCTGACCGGCCTGGTGTTCACCGGGGTCGACTTCGGGCTGTCGCGCCTGGCCACCCGGGAGCTGGTGTTCATCGTGTCGCGGGCCGAGCTGGGGGTGCGCGACCAGCTCGCGGCCATGGGGCAGAGCGTTTACGGGCGGGCGCTGGCCGGCGGCGTGTCGGGCACCGTGGGATCGATACCCGGGCTGGCCCTCAGCGACCAGCTCGACCCGGCGCACCTGTTCTACTCCTTCGTGGCGGGCACGGCCGGAGGCATCGGCATCCCGCAGAGCGCCCGGACCCACTACATGCCCATGCCGGCCGGCGAGCTCACGGCCGGGCCGGTCCCGTCGGGCCATTCCCCTTCCGGCCATTCCCCATCCGTTCCTTCCCTGTCTGGTCCTCCCCCGCCCGCCCCTCCTCCGTTGGGCCACATCGCGTTACTGGGGGCCGGCGACACGCCGGGCCCGGTGCACAGCGCCGAGCCGGGCGCGGGCGGGCGGTCCACCGGCACGGACCTGTCCTCCGCCCAGCACCCCGCCGGTCCGGACCCGGTCTCCGGCGGGCACCCCGCCGGTCCGGGGCACGATCTGACGCACGGTCAAGGGCGGGGCCTGGGCGGAGAGGCCGCTGGGGTCAGAACCTCGGACGGCTCCGGGTCGCGGCGGGTCATCGAGCCGACCCAGGTGGTGCTGAGCGGTGAGAGGCCCCAGGCTCCGGGCGGGCCGGAGCAGCGGATCGGCCCGAGGGACGCGCGTCCAGCCGGAGACGCCCAGGCGGCCGGCCAGGCCGTTCGCCCGGCGCTCGGTCCAGCAGACGGACGGGCGGCCCACCCGCTCGTTCCAGCAGACGGACGGGCAGCCCACCAGGTTCCCGGTCCAGCAACAGGCCAGACGGCCCACCAGGCGCCTGGCCAGATGGTTCACCACGGGTCCGGTGTGGCAGACGGTCAGGCGGGTCACCTGCTCTCCGACCCGGCGAACGGCCACATGGTCCAGGCGGGGGACGGCTCGGCCGGGGGCGCGGTCGTGAACGGCGGCCGCGCGGCGCCCGCGCCGGTGGCGCACGGCCAGGCGGGCGTGCCGGCCCACGTATCCGGCGCGTCGAACACCACGCCAGGGCACCCGCAGCCCCTCCACGACCTCCCTCTCCACACGCCGTACGTGCCGCCCACCCTGCCACCGCCGGGCCCGGACGCGCAGAACAACCTCCCCGTCCAGGCGGACTCACAGCAGGACGCCGACCACAGGGGGCGATCCCCGGACGCCGGCCACAGGTCGCAGCCCACGAACACCGACCGCGCCGCCGGCTCGCAGCAGGGCGACGGCGGTGCCGTCGTGCAGGGCCCGGACCGCCCGGCCGCCCTCGACCAGGCTCGGGATCCGGTGAACACGGCTCCGGAGCCGGCGACGCACGCCCAGGACGGGGCCCCCGCACCGCGCGAGGGCGCGCCCGCCGGAGCTCACCACGCGGACGGCGACGGCACCGGCAAGGGCCGCATCGACAAGCTCATCAACCGGGACGGCACAACCCCGCCGCCCCTGGATCCCGACGTGACCTCCTTGGGCCGCCGCATCGCGACCAGGCTGCGGATCGAGGTGCCGGACGAGGCGTTCGCGCACACCTTGGGGACGATGGGCCGCACCGTGACCTCCACCATGCAGAACCCCACCACGAGAGACATGGTCACCCACGTCCACAAGCTGTCGCGTAACGTGGGCATGCCTGCCGCCTTCGACGGGCTGGTACGCGTCTTCGACGAGGCGCAGCGGCAAGGATTCGACCCCGCCGGGGCGACGGACAGGTTGGACCTGGTCGATCGGCTGGAGCTGTACCGGCAGACGGACCCGCTGGTTTTTCCCGGCCTGTGGCTGACCAACGGGGAGCTCACGTGCCCCTCCTTCCCGCTCGCGCGGGCGCTCGGCCGGATGGATCTGGCGATCGGCTCCGCCAACGGCACCACCCGCGAGATCAGGGTCAACCAGCTTCGCAACCTCACGTTCGACCTGGACCTCGGGCTCTACTCGCTTGATCATTTAGGGCGCCTGTTCCTGGACGCCGAGGCGAGGGGCGTGGACGTCCAGGGCGTGGCGGGGCGGCACGACCTGGTGCACGAGTTGGGGCGGGCCAGGGAGAGCGACTCCGAGCTGTGGGACGGGCTGCGGATCGCGGACGAGCACGCCATTGACGGGCTCGGCGACCCGGCCGCGCGGGCGGTGAGCCGTACCGACCGGGCGCTCCGCTCGGTCGCGCCCGATGGTCGGCTGCGTGACCTGGCGGCCGAGGCGGGATTCTCGCACGCGCTCCGGACGTTCTCCGAGATGCTCGTGGAGGCGGACACGCACGGTGCTCTCCCGGAACGGCCGGCGACCCACGCGGAGCTCGTGGAGAGCCTCACGCGATACCGCGAACGCGACACGGACGGCTGGGACGCGCTCGTCATGGACGAGCGATTCCCCGGCGCGTGCCTGGACCCGGCGAAGGCCGCGCTCCTGGGCCGGATGGACCGCGTCGTCGTCGGCGACGGCGCGCCGCGTCCCCCGCTGGACCCGCTGCTCGGGCTGTCGCGCGAACTGGGCCTCGGCGACCGGATCGGCCGCCTCGCCCACGTGGCCGAGCGCGCGCAGCGGCTCGGCTTCGCCCCGGTAGGTGTTCCTGACCGGGCGGCGCTGGTGGCGGCGCTGCGGGGATACATGGACACCACTCCGGACACCTGGGCAAGGCTGCGGGTGTCCGACCGGTACGCGATCGGACTCGGCGAGCCCGCGACGCGTGCGCTGGCGTGCATGGACCGGATCGTGAGCGGGCCGGGCGACGCCCCGGCGTGGGTCCTCGATCCCCTGCGGAAGCTGGCGGGCGATCTCGGCCTGGAGCACTCGGTCCAGCGGCTGGCCCACGTGTTCACGGGGGCCGAGGAGCGCGGGCTGGACCCGGCCGGCGCCGCCGACCGGGCCGACCTCGTCCACCGGCTGAACTCCTATCACCGGGCGCCGGCGGAGGTGCCGTACCGCTTCACGCCGACCTTGATGCGCCAGGCCGAGGAGGCGCTCACAGACCAGCTCCGCCAGGCCGCCGCCCGTGACGCTGCCGCCGCCGGCGCGTCGACGGTGAAGGCCGGCGACCGCGTCTCCGACCTGGAGGCGGAGCACGCTCGTGCGCTGGAGGCCCGCGCCCGCGCCTGGGACAGCCGGCCCCGCGAGCCGGAGGTCTCCTATCGGTGGAACCCCGAGGCGTTCGAACGCGACCTCGCGGCGGCGTTCGCGCGGGCGGAGCGCGGCGAGCCGGTTGTGCCCTACCTGACCGAGGACGCCACCGGCGGACTGGCCGCGCCCGGGACCGGGTTCAAGTTCTCCCGGGAGATAGAGTACGACCTGCCCGAGTCGCTCAAGCCGCACCAGGACGCGATCAACCTGGCCATCGCCCGCGACCTGTACGACGCGGGGCTGACTCGGGATCCGTGGATCCACCCGTACCACACCAGCCACGACGTCGGCTACTACGAGGGCGACAACGGCTGGCGGCTGGAACAGGACGTAACGGTCGCCGGAGAGCTCGTCCCACCACCGCTGTACGACACGCCGCGCACGTGGGAAAGCATGCGGCTCGCGTTCGAGATCATCAAGTCGCACGGCGGCGTGGCGACGTCGAGCACGGGGGGCCACGTCCACGTGGACACTTCCGCGTTCGACCACATCCCCGCCTTCTACCAGCGGCTGCTGAGGCTGGTGAACAGAAACTACTTCGACACGTTCTTGCGGCTGATGACGAACCCGGAGCAGGACCGCCACCGGGGGCTCGTCCACTGTGCGCCCAACATGTGGGACCCCGCCGGGTACGTCACATTGGACGAACTGGTGAGCTCGCAATTAGAGCGCAACTCCGCGGTCAACGTGCAATCGGTCGAGGGCGGCCGGACGGACCACACGGAGTTCCGCCTCCCCGACGGCTCATTGGACCTCGGCGTCAACCAGGCACAGATCAAACTGGCGCTGGGAACGGTGGACCTGGCGCTGCGGCTCGGCGACGACCAGTTCCCGCTCAACCACGACAAAAAGGACGTCGCCGGCAACCACACTGAGCTCGGCAGGCGCCTGGACTACTCGTCCTATCTGGAGCTGGCCGACCACCTCTACCACCGGGCGGCCGACAAGGCGCAGCTCACAGCCCTGTTCGCGATCACCCGATGGAACGAGAAGACGGAAGAGCCATGGTGGCGATGAGTGAAGCGAACCGCGCGGCGGTCGTCGTCCGCAACACCTCGGCGGCGGACCGGCCGCCCGCCATGCCGGTCAAGGTCGACGGTTCCTTGTACCGGTACGAGATGATCTTCTCTGGCGGCGGCTCGCGGGCGTACGCGAACGAGCCGGACGAGCTGGTCGGCGCGCTCAGGCCCGGCTACGACGCGCTCGCCACTCCGGAGGAGCGACGCGAGGCGCGCGAACGGATCGCGCTGGACGCCCAGGTCAGGGCGCAGGCGGAGCTGGCCGCCGCCGGGCCGCTGGAGGAGTGCACGCCTGAGGAGCGGTCCGCGCTGCTCGGCGGCAGGCACGTGCCGCCGGCTCCGGAGGAGTGGGCCGCGCCCGTACCGCTGGTGCTGGTCGCGTCGTTCTACGAGCCGGCCGGGTCACTGCCCCGGCCGCGCGGCCCCGAGGAGCTTCAGGTATGGCTGGACCCGGCGGACGACTGGACGCTCCTGACCAGCCTGCACGCCGCCGGGACGATCCGGGTCGCGGTGCTCCAGGATTCCCCCTGAGCGCGCCGGCCTAAGGCATGCCCAGACGCGCCCGTACGGCCCGGCGCGCCCACACGACGGCCTGCCGGTCGCCGTGCAGTTGCAAGGCGTGGTTCAGGGCCATGACCAGGCCGTTCAGCTCGAACACCAGCAGATCGGCCTCGGTGCCGCCCGGCAGGTCCCCGGCGGCCACGGCCCGCCGCGTCTCCTTGAGCAGTCGTCCCCGCCAGGCGTCGAACCGGGCCGCCACCGCGTCGCGCACCGCCCCCACGCGCCCGTCGAACTCGTGGGCCGCGGCCACGAAGAAGCAGCCCCCGGGGAAGACGCCGCGCTCCAGGTAGGAGATCCACTCCTCGCAAAGCGCCCGCAGCCGGCGCAGTCCCGGCTCGATCCGGACGACCGGCTCCCAGACCTCCGCGCGGAAGACCTCGCCGGCCCGTTCCAGCACCGCCAGCTGCAGCGCCTCTTTCGAGCCGAAATGACCGATAACGCCGGACTTGCTCATGCCGAGCTCGGTCGCGAGGCGGCCGATGGTCAGCCCTTCCAGCCCTTCGAGGGAGGCGATGGCGACCGAGCGGTCGAGGATGGCGGAGCGGGTGCCGAGGGCCTCCGCCACGGATCTCCGTGGACTCATCCAGGCAGTTTAGCGTCCGGGCGCCATTTAGCGTCCGAACGTTCGGTTGCTATAGTCCCGGCCATGACTGGATCAAGACTCGTCGCCACCGGCCACTATCAGCCCGCCAAGGTGCTGACCAACGACGACCTCGCCGCCATGGTCGACACCTCCGACGAGTGGATCACCAAGCGGGTCGGGATCCGTACCAGGCACATGGCCGGGCCGGAGGAGGGCGTGACCGAGCTGGCCGGGCACGCGGCGGCCAAGGCCCTGGCGAGCAGCGGGCTCGACGCCGCCGACATCGACCTCGTCCTCGTGGCCACCTGCACCCAGACCGAGCGGGCGCCGAACATCGCCTCCCGCGTCGCCGCCAAACTCGGCGTGCCGGACGCGGCCGTCATGGACCTGGGCGTCTCGTGCTCCGGCTTCACCCACGCGCTGGCCATGGCCGACCACACGATCAAGGCGGGGGCCGCCACGCATGCCCTGGTCGTGGGGGTGGACAAGATGACGGCCGTGACGGACTGGACCGACCGTACGACGTGCGTGCTGACCGGCGACGGCGCCGGGGCGGCGGTGCTCAGCGCGGCGGCGGAGCCGGAGATCGGGCCCGTCGTCTGGGGCTCGGCCCCCGAGCTGGGCAACGCGGTGCGCATCGGCGGCACGCCGACCCGCTTCGCCCAGGACGGCCAGACCGTCTACCGCTGGGCCACCACGCGACTGCCGGAGATCGCCCGGCGCGCGTGCGAGCGTGGCGGCGTCAAGCCGGAGGAGCTGGCGGCCGTGGTGCTGCACCAGGCGAACCTGCGGATCATCGAGCCGATCGCGCAGAAGCTCGGCGCGGTCAACGCGATCGTGGCCCGTGACGTGGTCGAATCGGGCAACACCTCGGCCGCGAGCGTCCCGCTGGCGCTGTCGAAGCTGCTGGAGCGGGGCGAGGTGCGGCAGGGAGCGCCGATGCTGCTGTTCGGGTTCGGCGGGAACCTCTCGTACGCGGGGATGATCGTCCGCTGCCCTTGACCTCGTAGTCCAGCTTTAGTCGCGCAGGTGGTCGGCCAGCCGCTCCAGTTGCTCGGCGTAGTAGTCGCCGAACTCGGGTGAGCCCGGGTCGAGCCCGCAGGCGGCCCGGACGAGGTGCGGGAAGACGATGCCCGCCGAGGCCATCCCGAACAGCGCCACCAGCACCGCGGCCGGGTCCAGGTCGGCGGGGAACTCCCCCGCCTCCTGGCGGGCGCGCAGGTGCTCCAGGTCGCGGCGCACCTCGTCGTCGACGGCGGGATCGGGCGGGGCGTCGTCGGTGAGCCCCTGCCAGACCAGCAACTTGCCGAAGTCACGGCGGCTGGAATTGGCGCGCGCGTAGCCCGCGATGAGCCGGCCCAGCGACGACCCGCGATCGGCGAACACGCTCTCCTCGCTCTGCCAGCGGGTGTTCAGCGCGCGGAAGAGCCCTTCCTTGCCGCCGAAGTAGTAAGAGATCAGCTGCTTGTTGACCCCGGCCCTGGCCGCGATCTCGCCGACCCGCGCCCCGGCGAACCCCTTGGCCGCGAACTCCTCCAGCGCCGCCTGAAGGATGCGGGCCTTGGTGCGCTCCGGGTCGCGCTGCTTCTCCTCCGGCGCTCGTCTCATGCCCGGAACACTATCATCCATCCGGATGGTTGACAGAATCATCCATGCGGTTGATAGTCATGGACATGACAGAGCACATCGCGATCATCGGCGGCGGGGTCGGCGGCCTCTGCCTCGCTCAGGGGCTCCTCAAGGCCGGCAAGCACGTCACCGTCTACGAGCGGGACCGCACTCCGGCCGACCGGCTGCAGGGCTACCGGGTGCACATCGACCCCAACGGCGCCCGCGCCCTCCACGACTGCCTGCCGACGGCGCTCTGGCAGGCGTTCCTCGCCACGACCGGGCAGGGCGGCCAGGACTTCGGCTTCCTCACCGAGCGGCTCGGCACGCTCGCGCTGATCGAGACCCCGCCCGCGGCCGACCCGGCCGACGACCACCACTCCGTGAGCCGCATCACGCTCAGGCAGGTGCTCCTGACCGGGCTGGAGGAGGTGGTGCGGTTCGGCAAGACGTACGAGCGCTACGAACGGCTGCCCGACGGGCGGGTCGAGCTGTTCTTCGCCGACGGCTCCAGCGACACGGCCGACGTCGTGGTCGCCGCCGACGGCGGCAACTCGCGGGTGCGCAAGCAGTATCTGCCGCACGCCGAGCGCGTCGAGACCGGCATCACCACAGTGGCGGGCAAGTTCCCGCTCACCGACGAGACCAGGGCGCTCATCTCGCGGCGGCTCGTCGAGGGCCCGAACACCATCGTCCCGCCCAAGGGCCTCGGCCTGTTCTGCGCCCCGCACGACCTGAGCGACACCGCGCCGGTCGGCGCCATCGGGGCCACCGAGCAGCAGGGCGCGCTGATGGACAACGCCGGCAGCTACATCCTCTGGGCCGTGGGCGCCACCAAGGACCGCTTTCCCGCCGACGTCGCCGACCTGCCGGGCGCGCGGCTCAAGCAGACGGTGGCGAAGATGATCGAGTCCTGGCATCCCGATCTCCACAAGCTGATCGACCTGTCCGACCCCGACACGGTCTCGCTGCTGCCGATCCGTACCTCGATCCCGATCGAGCCGTGGCCGGCCACCACCATCACGCTGCTCGGCGACGCCATCCACAGCATGACGCCGATGCGCGGCATCGGCGCCAACACCGCGCTACGCGACGCCCGCCTGCTCTGCCTGGCGCTGACCGGCGGGCGCGACACGGTCGAGGCCATCGCGGAGTACGAGGAGCGGATGCGCGAGTACGGCTTCGCGGCCGTGCGGGACTCGCTCCGCGCGGCCGAGCAGTTCATCGGCGAGAGCCGGGCCGCCAGGATGGGCTTCAAGACGTTCCTGCGTACGGTCCAGCGCTTCCCGTCGCTCAAGGCGAAGGTGTTCTCGTAGTCCAACGCTGTACCTTCGCGCGCCCAGATCGCCAGGCGTAGCGCGCTGACGCTAGCGTTGGAGGCGAGGAGAGGGGTTCCGTTGTCAGTCGTGAAGATCAACGTCCTGACCGTGCCGGCGGAGATGCGGGAGGAGCTGGAGCGACGCTTCTCCAACCGGGCGGGCATGGTGGAGTCGGCCGACGGGTTCGAGTGGTTCGAGCTGCTCAGGCCGGTCGAGGGCACCGACCAATACCTGGTCTACACCCGCTGGCGCAGCGAGGACGACTTCCAGACGTGGCAGCAAGGTCAGGCCTTCCAGCGCGGGCACGCGCAAGCGCAAGCCGGGGCCGCCCAGGGGCATGGCCACGGCCAGGGGCCCGCCGCGTCCGGGTCGCAGATCTGGTCGTTCGAGGTCGTCCAGAGCGCCGCCCCCAAGAGCTGAGCCGCGCCCGCACCTGTGGCGCGGGAGGCCGTCGAGAGCCGGCCCGTCCGAGGACGGGCCGGCGGCCGCTGTTGGAGGGTGGATGCGGATCGGGATCCTGGGGCCGCTCCAGATCGCGGGGGCCGCGGTCGGCGGCGCGCGGGTGCGGGCGCTGCTGATCCGCCTGGCGCTCGATCCCGGCCGGGTGGTGACCAACGACCGGCTGATCGACGACCTGTGGCCGGGTGAGCCGCCCGAGCATCCGATGGCCGCGCTGCAGTCGCTGGTGTCCAGGGCGCGCAGGGAGGCTCCCGGGCTGATCTCGTCCCATCCGAGCGGCTACCTGCTCGACGTACCGGCCGATGAGGTGGACGCGTGGGCGTTCGAGCGGCTGGCCCGCGCGGGCGACGCGCACGCGGCGCTGGCGCTCTGGCGCGGCCCGGCCCTCGGCGGCATCGACCTGCCCTTCGCGCTGGCCCCGGCCGCCCGGCTGGAGGAGCTGCGGCTGGCGGCGCTGGCGAGCCGGATCGCGGCGGATCTGACCGCGGGCGGCGACGTCGTGGCGGAGTTGGAGGAGCTGGTCGCCGAGCACCGGCTGCGCGAGCCGTTCCACGCGCTGCTGATGCGGGCCATGGTGGCGGACGGACGGCGTGGCCAGGCGCTGGAGGTCTTCGAGCGGATCAGGGCGCGGCTGGCGGACGAGCTGGGCGTCGATCCGGGGGCCGAGCTGCGGGAGGCGCACCTCGCGGCGCTGCGTGACGAGGAGCCGGAGCCCAGGAGCAACCTGCCCGCCCGGCTGACCAGCTTCGTCGGCCGGAGCGACGACGTCGCCCGCATCCGGGCGCTTTTCGTCGGCCACGGCGATGACGTCGCCCGCATTCGGACACGCTTCGTCGGCCGCGGCGACGACGTCGACCGCATCCCGGCGGGCGTCCGGCTGATCACCCTCGTGGGGCCCGGCGGGGCGGGGAAGACGCGGCTGGCCGTCGAGGCGGCCGCGACGCTGCGCGTGCCCGACGGGGTGTGGCTGGTCGAGCTGGCCCCGGCGGCCGGGGTGCGGGCCGCGCTGGAAGCCGTGTTCAAGACGTCCGACCTGGTCAGGGCGCTGCGTGGCACATCACCGGTGATCGTGCTGGACAACTGCGAGCACCTGATCGACGAGGCCGCGCGCGTGGCGCAGTGGCTGCTGGGCGAGGTGGCCGGGCTGCGGGTCATCGCCACCAGCAGGGAGCCGCTGAACATCCCCGGCGAGACCCTGCACCCCGTACTCCCGCTGGCGGAGGAGCCCGCCGTGGAGCTGCTTCGCGACCGCGCCGCCGCCGCGCGGCCCGACCTGAGCCCGGACCCGGCCGAGGCCGCGCGGATCTGCCGCGAGCTCGACGGCATCCCGCTGGCCATCGAGCTGGCCGCCGCCCGGCTGCGTACGATGCCGATGTCCGTGCTGGTCGAGCAGCTCGGCGACCGGCTGGGCTTTCGCGGCAGCCGTACCTCCGAGCCCAGGCACCGCACGCTGCGCGCGGTCATCGACTGGAGCTGGGACCTGCTGTCGCCGGAGGAGCGGGAGCTGCTGCGCGGGCTGTCGGTGTTCTCCGGCGGGGCGACGGCCGAGGCGATCGGGCGGGTCTGCGGCGGCGACCTCGATCTGCTGTCCTCGCTGGTCGACAAGTCGCTGATCGCGCTCTCCGGTGACCGCTACACGATGCTGGAGACGATCAGGCAGTACGTCACAGGCGACCTGCCGGAGATCAGGCAGGCCCACGCCCGCTACTACGCCGAGCTGGCCGAGGCCGCCGAGCCGCATCTGCGGACCGGTGAGCAGGTCAGGTGGCTGGCCGTGCTCGACACCGAGCAGGGCAACCTGGACGCGGCGTTCCGGCACTCCGACGACCCGCTCCGAATCATCCTGCCCAGGATGTGGCCGTGGATCATGCGCGGGCGGCGGCACGAGGTCATCGCGAACGCGACCGCCGCGCTGCGCACGGTCGGTGACGTCCCGCCCGAGGGGCGGGAGCTGGCCCACGGGCTGTGCATGATGGCCGCCATGGGCGCCGAGCCGAGCCGGGCGGTCCGGGAGTCCGACCATCCGGCGGCGCTGCACTCCTGGGCGATGGGCATCGCCATGGGTCCGCCGCGCGACGTGGTGGCCCTCACTGAGGCGGCCGCTCAGCGGCTTGGCGATCATCCCGACACGTGGACCAGGTCGACGGCGCTGCTGGTGGCGGGCATCGTGCGGTTCGAGTACGGGGCGGTCCACGGGGCCGAGTCCCTGCTGGAGCCGGCGCTCGACGGGCTGCGCCGGACCGGCGACCGCTGGGGGCAGTGGGCCGCCTACTTCTGGCTGTCGCTGGCCGCCGAGAACCGTGGCGACTTCGCCCGCGCGCTGGCCCTGGCCAAGGAGCCGGAGCCGATCGCGACGGAGTTGTCCGGGCTGGGGGCGCCGCTCGGGCCGATGATGTTCCTGCTGCGGCTCAGCCAGCTCATGATGCGCACCGGCGACCACGCGGGCGCCGCCACCACCCTGGAGCGGGCCTGGCAGGCGGCGCTGCGCTCGGAGGACGCGCTGACGATCGCCCGGGTGACGCACGCCAGAGCCGAGCTGGCCCGGCGCTCCGGCGATCCGGGTGAGGCCGCCCGGCTGCTGCGCGGCGCCCTGGGCATGGACATCGACGCTCCTCCCCAGTTCAGGGCGTTCATGAACGTCGAGCTGGCCCGCGTGGCCGAGCCGGCCGAGCCATCACGCAGGGCGCTGGAGCTCATGGCCACCTGCGAGGACAGGACGGCCCGCGCGACCGTGCTCGAAGGCGTGGCCGAGCACCGCGACCCGCTGATGGCCGCCGAGCTGCTGGGGGCGGCCCGGGTGCTGCGCGGGATCACCGAGTCGGCCGATCCGTTCGTGGTCGCGCTGGCCGGGCGGTGCCGGGCGGCGCTGGGCGACGAGCGCTACGCGGAGGCCCTGGTCAGGGGTGCGGCGATCGCGAATCCGGAGAGGCACGCGCTCTCGTCCCCGTGACCTCGCGCCGAGCATGGGTCGGCATGGACCATACTGGGCAGCCTGGTGAGCAGGCGCGATGGCGGAGCACTAGCCGTGATCTCTCCTTATCGCGGAGAATGCGCCGGGTGGGGGTAACTTCCACCTCTAAATAAGGAGACCTGTGGCCGATACAGGCACGCTCGAAACCCGTGGCAGTGACTTCGCCAAACTGGCCCGACAAATCCAGGACGCCGGCCTGCTGGACCGGCGTCCGGTCTACTACGCCGTGCGGCTGACCCTGGTATTGGCCGCTTATGTCGGTCTATGGGCGCTGTTCGTGTGGGTCGGCGACTCATGGTGGCAGCTGCTGGTGGCTGTCGCGCTCGCCGTGGCCTCCGCGCAGATCGGGTTCGTCGCCCACGACCTGGGCCACCGGCAGGTCTTCAGGACCCGCCGGGCGAGCGACATCCTGGGCCTGATCATCGGTGACTTCGGCATCGGCCTGGGCTGGGGCTGGTGGAACACCAAGCACAACCGCCACCACGCCAACCCCAACCATGAGGACGAGGATCCCGACGTCTCGCCCGCCGTGATCGTCTGGTCGACCGACCAGGTGGAGCGGAGCCGCGGGCTGCCGAGGTTCATCGCCAAGTGGCAGGCGTACTGGTTCTTCCCGCTGCTCACGCTGGAGGCGTGGCATCTGCACATCGCCAGTGTCAAGGCGGTGTTCCACCCGACGACGAAGCACCGCAGGATGGAGGGGGCGCTGCTGCTGGCGCACTTCGCCTGCTACTTCGGCCTGATCTTCGCCGTGCTGCCGTTCGGCATGGCGCTGCTCTTCCTGCTGGTGCACCAGGGGCTGTTCGGGGTCTATCTGGGCAGCACGTTCGCGCCGAACCACAAGGGCATGCCGATCCTCACCAAGGAGGACAAGCTCGACTACCTCCGCAAGCAGGTGCTGACCTCGCGCAACGTCAAGGGCGGCGTGTTCGTGGACGTGGCGCTCGGGCAGCTCAACTACCAGATCGAGCACCACCTGTTCCCCAACATGCCGTCACCGAACCTGCGCAAGGCGCAGCCGATCGTCCGGCAGTACTGCGCCGACCTGGGGGTCAGCTACCTGGAGACGGGACTGATCACCTCGTACGGGCAGGCGCTGCGGCACCTGCACGAAGTGGGCGCGCCCCTGCGCTGACCAGCGCGGTCAACCAGCCCTGTTCGCTCCTTAACCGGCACCCTCAAGACGCCGGAGGAGGTCGTCTCGGCGGCCTTCCAGCTCCGCGATCAGCCCTTCCTGCTCGTCCGCCATGCTGATCATCGCGCTGATCTCCACCTGGTCGGTGGCGCCCATGTCGCGGATCTGGTCGCGCAGGTCCTTGGTCTCGGCGCGCAGCCTGGCCAGGTCCTCTTCGACGTGCCGCAAGTCGTCTTCTTCGCTCATGCTCCGGCTCTACCCATTGCGGGGCGGTTGGCCACCCGAGCGGGCCTCCGTACAGAATGGGCCCCATGCGCAGGTTGTCGGCCAGCACCATCGTGTCGGTCGCGGTGGTCATCGTCACGCTGGCGGGCACGGTCGCCACCTCCTTCTTCCAACCCGCCGTGACACCGAACGCGCTGGACGTCGTGCTACCGCTCGTGGCCAGTGCCGGAGTGCTGGCGCGGCGCCGCTACCCGGTGGTGGCGCTGATCGCCGTGCTGGCGGCCGTCGCGCTCTACTATCCCCTCGCCCGGCTCGACGGGCCGATCATGGTCATGGCGTTCGTCGCCCTGTACACCGCCGCCGACCTGGGCCACCTGATCGCCGCCATCGCCGCGGGCGCGACCACGATGCTGGCCATGGGCCTGGGCGAGACCGGCGGGGTCAGGCACGTGAGCGACAGCATGTTCATGATGATCGCCGGATGGGTGGTGGCCGCCGTCGCCGGTGGGGGCGTCACCCGCAACCGGCGCGCCTACCTCCGGGAGGCCGAGCAGCGCGTGCTCGACGCCCTGCACGGCAAGGAGGAGGAGGCCAAGCGGCGGGCGGGTGAGGAACGGCTGCGCATCGCCAGGGAGCTGCACGACCTGCTGGGGCACAACATCTCGATGATCAACGTACAGGCCGCGGCGGCGCTGCACGGGCTGAAGAAGCGGCCGGAGGACGCGGAGGCCGCGCTCCGGGCGATCAAGGAGGCCAGCAAGGAGACGCTGCGCGAGCTGCGTACCACGCTCGGGGTGTTGCGGCAGGTGGACGAGGGTGCGCCGACCGCGCCCGCCGACAGCCTGGCCCGGGTGGAGGCACTGGTCGCGGCGTCAGGGCTGGACGTGCGGACCGAGCTGTCGGGGCCGCTGGACGAGGTGCCGGCCGAGGTGGACCTGGCCGCCACGCGCATCATCAGGGAGGCCCTGACGAACGTCTCCCGGCACTCGGGAGCCGATACGGCTCAGCTGACCGTCACCCACGAGTCCGGAAATATCGTGATCCGCGTGGAGGATGATGGGCCGGGCGCGACGTTCACCAGCGGGACCGGGTTCGGGCTGCAGGGCATGCGGGAGCGCGCCACCGCGCTGGGCGGCACACTGGAGGCGGGCCCCCGGCCTGATGGCGGCTTCCAGGTCGTCGCCCACTTACCGCTGAACGCATGACCTCTGCTTCCTGAACGGAGTTCGATGATCCGCACGGTGCTCGCCGATGACCAGAACCTCGTACGGGCTGGGTTCCGGTCCATCCTGAGCGACGAGGACGGCATCGAGGTGGTCGGCGAGGCGGCCAACGGCGCCGAGGCCGTGGCCAAGGCCCGCGAGCTGCGGCCCGACGTGGTGCTGATGGACATCCGGATGCCCGAGCTGGACGGCCTGGAGGCGACCCGCGTGATCGTCGCCGATCCGCGGCTCGACGGCGTCAAGGTGATCATCCTGACCACGTTCGACCTCGACGACTACGTCTACGGGGCGCTCCGGGCGGGGGCCAGCGGGTTCCTGGTCAAGGACACCGAGCCGGCCGAGCTGATCCACGCGGTGCGCGTGGTGGCCAGGGGTGACGCGCTGATCGCGCCCTCGGTGACCCGGCGGCTGATCGCCGAGTTCGCGGGCCGGGTCAAGCGCCCGGAGCCGGGGCCCCGGCTCAACGCGCTCACCGAGCGCGAGCGCGAGGTCATGGCGCTGGTCGCGGCCGGGCTGTCCAACGACGAGATCGCGGCCCGGCTGGTGCTCAGCCCGGCCACGGCCAAGACGCACGTCAGCCGCATCATGACCAAGCTCGGCTCGCGCGACCGGGCGCAGCTCGTGGTGCTCGCCTACGAGGCCGGCATGATCACGCCAGGCTGGCTTACTCCCTGAGTGGTACGGCGGGCGGCCGGTTGACACCACAGGTGTACGGCAGGTGCCCGCCCCAGCATGACGCGGCGGAGATGACCTTGGCCGGAACCTCTGACCATGGAGACCGTTGACCTCGCCCGCCTGCAGTTCGCCCTCACCGCGGGGGCGCACTTCCTGTTCGTCGCGCTGACCCTCGGCCTGGCGACGCTGGTGGCCGTCATCCAGACCTGGGCCACCTTGACCCGCAGCCCGGTGCACATGCGGATGACCCGGTTCTGGGGGCAGCTCTACATCATCAACTACGCGATGGGCATCGTCACCGGGCTCGTCATGGAGTTCCAGCTCGGGCTGTCGTGGAGCGGGCTCACCGAGTTCGCCGGGAACGTGTTCGGCTCGTCCCTGGCGATCGAGACGATCGTGGCGTTCTTCATCGAATCCACCTTCCTGGGCCTGTGGATCTTCGGCTGGAACAAGCTGAACCGCTGGGCGCACCTGGCACTGATCTGGGTCGTCACGCTGACGGCCTACGCCTCGGCGTTCTGGATCCTGATCTCCAACGGCTTCCTGCAGAACCCGGTGGGCTACCAGCTCAAGGACGGCGTCCTGCGCCTCACCGACTTCGGCGCGCTGGTGGTCAATCCGGCGGCGCTGGTCGCCTTCTTCCACATCGGCGGCGGCGCGCTGATCGTCGGCGGCTTCCTCATGGCCGGGGTGAGCGCGTACCACCTGGCCAGGCGCACCACCGAGCAGGACTTCTTCCGTAAGTCGCTGCGCATCGGGATCGGCGTGGCGCTGCCCGCGACGCTGTTCACCGCGACGTTCGGCGGGCTCGGCTTCGACACGCTGCAGATGACCAAGCTGGCCGCCTGGTCGGGCAGCGCGCGGCGGATGGCCGAGGCGCAGGCGGACATGGTGGCCATGTACGGCCCGGGTGACTACCTGCCGTCGCTGGAGTGGGTGCGTGCCTCCGGGATCACCATGATGTCGCTCTTCGCGGTGCTCTTCTTCGTCTCCGGGGCGAGCTTCCTGCTGATGCTGTTCCGGCCGGTCGTACGGGGTTTCCGGCCGTGGCACCGGCTGCTGACCGCGCTGATCCCCGTCCCGTTCGTGACCATGATCGCCGGCTGGATGTTCCGGGAGATGGGGCGTCAGCCTTGGGCCGTGTACGGCCTGCTGAAGACCGCCGACGCCATGTCACCGGTGTCGTACGGCCAGATCAGGTTCTCGCTGACCGCGTTCGTCACCGTGTTCGCCGTGCTCATCCTGGTCAACTACTGGCTGCTGGCCAGGACCGCCCGCAAGGGGCCGGATGCCGTCGCGCTGGGCGACCGCCCGCTCGAGACCGTCGCCCCCGTACTGACCTTCTGAGGAGCCGTCATGGAGATCCTGATCCTGGCCTTCTTCGCCATCGGCTACCTCGTGCTGGCCGGGGCCGACATCGGCGTGGGCATGGTGCTGCCGTACCTGGGCCGCACCCCGGGCGAGCGGCGTGAGGTGATCGCCGCGATCGCGCCGTTCTTCCTCGGCAACGAAGTGTGGCTGGTGGCCACCGCCGGGGTGCTCGCCGGGCTCTTCCCCGCGCTGGAGGGCTCGTTGCTCAGCGGCAACTACTCGCTCGTCGTGGCGCTGCTGCTCTCCTGGGTCATCCGGGACATGGGCCTGTGGCTACGTGGGCGGCTGGCGGGCGTCCGGTGGCAGGGGATCTGGGACGGCGCCGTCGTGGCGGGCAGCTGGGGGCTGGCGCTGAGCTGGGGTTCGCTGCTCAGTGATGTGCTGCTCGGCATCCACGGGCCCCTTGCGCTGCTGCCCGCTCTACTGGTGGCCGCGTTGTTCGCCACGCACGGGCTGTCGTTCGTGGCGCTGCGGCTGCGGGGGGTGCTCCGCGAGCGCGCGGCGGTGCTGTCCGGCGGCACCGGGGAGGGCCGCACGTACGCCCTGACGGCGACGGCCCTGGTGGCGATCGGCGTCCTTGCGGGCCTCCGGCTGCCCCTGGTACCGGGCACCTCAGGCGCGCTCCTTGTGCCGGTCATCCTCACGCTGATCCCGTTCCTGGTGGCCTCACAGGCGTGGGTCTGGTGGACCTTCCGTCACCGGGTGACCGGACCGTCGTACCTGTAACCCTAAAGCGCCCACGGGCAAGCTGGAGGTGAGATCAGGAGTTGGTGACTATGCAGTGTGACTTTGTAATCGTCCCTGTATCGCCTGAGCCGATGAGCCAGCCGCCCCGGACGATGGCGCACCACGAATGCGATCCCCTGGGGATGGTCACCTCACCGCTCGATGTGGCGCATCTGCCGCTACGGCAGTCGATGACCCGCCGGCCGGCGACCCAGCGAGTGTCGAGATAGAGATCGACGGTGATATAACCCAGCCCGACACCGCTCAGGCAACTGTTCGAGCCGCCCGCACCATAAACTCGCCCGGCTCGATCCACCCTGTCCGCCAGCACCCACATGTCGCACTTGGGCGCCGCTGCCTGAGCCGGGCCTGTGGTCGACGCCGTGCCGACCGTTGCCGCGCCGGCCGTGAGTACCGCCACCGCACACAAGCGGGAGATGTGTGCCCCGGCACGGGTGAGTTGCAATGACATCGAAACTTCCCTTCCGAAGAATCGAGGGCGTTATGGGGATGCAGGCGCTAGTGGTAGAGAACGTTCCCCCACTTCGTCTCGTGCCATACACCGCCGAAAGTAGCCCTCACCTGCCACTTCTGCTTGCCGGGCGCGTTGTCGAGGAATTCGACTCCGGCATAACAGCCATACGCGCCGGTGTTGTTATCAGTCGCTGCCGCAACCTTGACGCCGTTTCGGAACAGTTCGACGAAGACGACGAGCATCATCTGCTCGGGGAGTAGAAAGCGGTTGCAGCTGATCGACGCACCACCCGACACTCGCGCGGTACGGTCGACGACGTCGGTCAGCGCTGACGTCGTGCACCCTATTCCGCTTGCGTGCCGCGCGGCCGACTCAGCGTGCGCTGCCTGCGGGAGGGCAATCACGCACGCTGTCACCGGAGCGAGAATGGATGCGGCCACGCGCCATAGGCTGACCTTTTTAGCCGATTGGCGGAGCATCGCCACTCCTTTCTGGAATGTAATCATCAGATGCCGACCATGAATCCATGGCCATGCAGCTGCTGCCGCCAACGCTTCCAAACAGAGCAATTTTCGGCCAGGCCATAAGCCGGACATTTATCGGACATTTCGCGGCCGGCGCTGTTCGCCACGCACGGGCTGTCGTTCGCGGCGCTGCGGCTGCGGGGCGTGCTGCGCGAGCGCGGTGACGGGGCCGTCGTACCTCTAACCCGGGGGACGCCGCCCTGGCCGGGCGCCCGCTCGTCAGTCGGCGGGCAAGCCGTAGCCCTGCCCTTGCTTCACCTATCGAAATTCGATAGATTCCCATCGCAACTCGATGGAAGGATGCGTCATGGGAAAGCTGACAGTGCTCGCGCTGCGCGCCGTGCTCGGGGTGGTGCTCACCGGCACCGTGTTCATACAGGTGTTGATGATCTGGACATTGATCAGCGGGAACGACCCGGAGGACGGGTCACTCCCGCTGACCCCGCTGCGCCTGATCACGATCCTGGGCATGCTGTCGGTCCAGGTCGCCGTGGTCTGCGTATGGCGGCTGGTGACGATGGTGCGACGCGGAACCGTGTTCTCCCACGCCGCCTTCCGGTACGTGGACATCGTGATCGGCGCGATCGTGGCGGCCGCCCTCGTGTGGTTCGCGGTCACGGCCATCAACGCGCCGGGCCAGCGGGACGACCCGGGCGTCAGCGTCATCATGGCCGGGATCGGCGTGGCCATCCTGGGGGTCGCGCTCATCGTGCGCGTGCTGCGGGTGCTGCTCGCCCAGGCCGTCGCGCGCGACGGCGAAGCGGCGCAGATGCAGGCCGAGCTGGACGAGATGATCTGATGCCGATCGTCGTCGACATCGACGTGATGCTGGCCAAGCGGAAGATGTCTGTGGGCGAGCTCGCGGACCGCATCGGGATCACGCCCGCCAACCTGGCGGTGCTCAAGAACGGCCGCGCCAAGGCGGTGCGCTTCACGACGCTCACCGCGCTCTGCGAGGTGCTCGAGTGCCAGCCGGGCGACTTACTGCGCTGGGAAGCCGAGGACCCCCCGGACCGCGTGGCCCAGGGGCAGCCTTGAGCGGCTCCTCACGCGGTGGCGGGAGCCCCGGGGACGACCAGGTGCATCGCGGCCTGGGGACGATAGACGGCCAGCTTCCTCACCTGGCCGGTCCGCACGTTCACCGCGTAGGTGATCTGACGGTTCCCCGAGGGGAAGGTGGCAAGCGTGACCTCGGCCGCGTTCAGCCAGGCGCCGAGGGTGACCATGCCCGTGTCTTTCGCCAGGCCACGGATGGTGACCGTGCTCGTGGCCCGGCCGGTCCTGGCGTCGAGCACGCTGATCGTGTCGTCCTGCGTCCCCGGGGACTTCCCCTGCGCCAGCGCGGCCACGGCTGCACCGTCGGGGGAGAGCGCGCTGATGCGTGTGTAGATGTCGCCCACCGTGACGGGCGAGCCACCCCCTGTAAGAGGCATCACCCAAATCCCTGGCTTCTGCCCCCACCGCCCGTACCGGGCCAGGGTCACGGTCGTGCCGTCGATGCTCCTGGGGTCCCAGCCGGCCGGCAGGGGCGTCGTGGTCCTTGCCCGCATATCGATGATCAGGCCGTCCTCCTTTCGCGACGGATAGCCGGTGAAGGCGAGGTACCTCCCATCGTTGGAGAGCTCCAGACGCGCGTTGCCGCCCAGCTTCGCCTCGGCGATGGCGACGGGCGCGGCCCGCACGGCACCGCTTTCCAGGTCACGTACCTGGAAAGTCCCGGCCGACCTGCTGTAGTAGGCGATGACGCGCCCGTCGCGGCTGATCGCCAGCGGGTAGAAGGTCGGCCCGCTCTTGACGCCCAGCGCCTGCGGTACGTGGTACGTCGCGCCGGAGCGGGTGACCACGCGCCACCCGCCGTTCCTGCAGTCGGCCGGGATGGGTCCGCCGACGAGGCAGAAGGTCCGGTACGCGTGGCTGAGCGGCCCGACACCCCGGCCGGGCAGATCAGCGATCCCGCCGGTCTCCGTCGCCACCACGGGTTTGCCGGCCGTCACCGTCCTGATGCCGGGCACCACGCCCAGCGCGACGCCGACGAGCACCACCAGCCCTCCCATGATGGAGACCGACGCGACGGCCAGACGGGCCCTTCGCCTGCGCCGACTGCCCGTGATCGCCCAATCGGCCAGGTCGAGGGCCGGGGCGTCGGATGCCACCTCATGCAGCGCCTCGCGCAGCCCGTTCATCGGCGCACCTCCTTCATCTCCGCGAACAATTGCGACAGCTCGGGCGCGAGCACACGCAGGCGGCCGAGCGCGTGGTGGGTCTGACTCTTGACCGTGCCGAGCGAACAGCCGAGGATCTCCGCGGTCTCCCGCTCGCTGAGATCCTCGTAGAAGCGCAGGACGATCACAGCGCGCTGCCGGGGCGTCAACCTGGCGAGCGCCTGACGCAGGACGATGCGATCAACCGTGGCATCGTCGTGCGCGTGCCCGCGCTCCGGCGGGTCGATGTAGGACACTTCCGGCTGTTTGCGCCGCCGCCACGAGATGTACTGGTTGATCATGGCCTTGCGGGTGTACGCCACGGGGGTGCCCTGCCGGACCAGCCGGGGCCAGTGCCCGGCGACCTTGAGCAGGACGCTCTGCATCAGGTCCTCGGCCAGGTGTGCGTCTCCCGTGAGCAGGTACGCGCTGCGCGTCAGCGCCTGCTGACGGGCGAGCACGAACTCGCGGAAGCCGTCGTAACGATCCAAGGTGAGTGATCTCCTCTCACCGGTTCTCACGTCCCGCGAGAGGCAGAAGGTTGGAACCCTCACCAGGATGCGGTGTTACGGCGTCGCGGAGTGACTTGCCTCTGCGGCGACGTCCTGGTCCGCGATCCACCCGCAGCCGCTGTCCGGACTTTCGGTGTTCCGGATGATCACGTCCAGGCGGTCACGGGTACGGGTCAGCGCGGTGATCTGGGCATCGATGCGATCGCGCTCGGCGGCGAGCTGGGCGCGCGACTCCGGAGTGCTGACCTTGGCCTCGACGCAGGGCAGCAGTTCGGCGATGGTCCGGCTGGACAGACCGGCCGCGTAAAGCATCTGGATCAGGTGGACACGGTCGGCCGCCGACTCGGGGTAGTGGCGCTGCCCGGAGTCGCTCCGGTACGCGGCCAGCAGTCCTTGCTCTTCGTAGTAGCGCAGGGCCCGTACGCTGACGCCCGACTTTGCCGCCAACTCGCCGATACGCACCGTGACCTCCATCACAACAGTTGCCTCTGACGTCAACGTCAGGTTTTAACCTATCCGCATGCAGATCAATGGAGCACATGTGCTGGTGACCGGGGCCAACCGCGGCCTCGGACGGCAATTCGTCCTTTCTCTCCTCGAGCGCGGCGCAGGCAAGGTGTACGCCACTGCCCGCCGCCCGGAGCTCATCGACATACCGGGGGTCGTCCCGCTACGCCTCGACATCACGGATCCGGCATCGGTCGCCGCCGCGGCGGCAGCGGCACCTGATGTCAAGATCGTCATCAACAACGCGGGAATCTCGACCGGGGCGAATCTGGTCACCGGGGACCTGGACACGATTCGCCGCGAGATGGACACCCACTTCTATGGCACCCTCAACGTGATCCGCGCCTTCGCGCCCCAGCTGGCCGACGGCGCGATCCTCAACGTCCTGTCCGCGATCTCGTGGCTCGCCTTCGACGGCGCGGGCGGATACCACGCTGCGAAGGCCGCCGAGTGGGCGCTCACCAACAGCGTACGTCTGGAACTGGCCCACCAGCGCACACTGGTGACGGGCCTGCACCTGGGCGCCGCGGACACCGACATGATGGCCTGGTACGACGGCGACAAGGGCGCCCCCGAGGTGATCGTCGCGGCGGCCCTCGACGGCATCGAGGCGCATCGGCCCGAGGTGCTCGCCGACGACTGGAGCCGCCAGGTGAAGGCATGGCTGTCCGAGGACCCGAATGTCATCTACCGGGAAGCGGCGGCCGCCCTCACGGCCTGACGTGCTGGGTTCGACCGCGGCTTCTCAGGCGCGGCCGGTACTGGGGACGGGCAGGCGCCTGCCCCCGGTGCCACCGTGACCGTGTCGCTTGCTGGGTATTACTTGTCGGCTGGCGCGTACACCAGTTCGAGGACGCCGGACGGGAAGGACGTGCTTTTCACCAAGCGCAGGTTCACCGCCTGATCCAGCTCGGGGAACAGCGGCGCGCCCTTGCCGGTGACGGCGGGCAGCACCCACAGCCGGTACTCGTCGACCACGCCGAGCTTGATCAGGGAGTGCATGAACGCGGTGCCGCCGGCGGCGACGAGGTCCTTGCCGGGCTCGGCCTTCAGCTTGGCGATCTCCTCCGCGGTGTCACCGCCGGCGATGCGGGTCTCGGGCCAGTCGTCGGCCGATGTCAGGGTGCGGGAGAACACCACCTTGGGGATCTCGTTCATGGCCTTGGCAGAGGGGTGGTCGGAGGTGGGCGGGGGGCGGGGACAGGCGTGTCATCCTCTTCTAACGGCGGACGTCGAGGACGTGTCTCGTGTCGTCGCCGCAGTGCGCTCTCCCGGCCAGCAGGAGACGGGAGGTGGTGAGGACACGAGTGATCGTGAAGCCGTCACCGCAGATCTCGCCGCCGATGTGGCGGTAGTCGCGGGTCCATACGGCGGTCTTCGGCGAGCCCGCCGAGGACGCCGGGGCGGACACCGGCGAAGGTTCCGCGGCGCAGGATGCCAGCGCGAGCACGCAAGCGATCAGCATCGTCCAGCAGAGGCTTACGCCGCAGCGGCGCGCGAGTGCCCGCAGCGATGGGCTCACGGCTTGGGGAGCTCCCCTAGCTGGGTGATCATCCACATCCATGTCTCCAGGGTGGCGACGAACTCACCGAGGTCGGACGTGGTGTAGGAGGCCCGCTCATGGTCCCAATCGGGGTCGAGGACGACGACGCGGAAGCCGTAGCCGCCGTACCAGCCGGCGTCTATGTTGATCTCCCGAGCCCGCAGGCCACCCTTCTCCGCCACCTCCTGCGCGGTCAGCCACGGCGGTGGTGCGGTACGGGCCCAATACAGGTCCTCGGAGTCGTTGGTCTCGACCCTTCCATCCGGCAGGCGTCGGGCCTCCAGGGTGTTGTAGATGACGTTCCAACCGGCTGGGACGCGCAGCGGGAGCAGACCCCAGTCCTCGGAGACAGCCGTGGCCAGCGGAGAATGGGACGGAAGCTGGAAGATCGGGTCCATGCGCCGACAGCGTAGCCACCCGAAACAACACCCAAGCGCTACGATGCGAACACCGAACCGGGCAGCTGGCCGTACCAGCAGCACCAGCGGGCAGGACTTCTCCGTCAGGGGGCGTGGCCGTACCACGCCCACCAGCGGTTTTCCACGTACCTCACGTCGATGGAGAACCCGATCATGGCCTCTGCCGTCCCTCGCGCCTTCCACTGCGAGCACACCCGCGCCAAGAGCAGGGTGTACGCCCTCGTCGAGCGCTCCGGCCAGCCCGCGACCCTGCATGCCGTACTGACCTGCACCGATCCCGCCGTCGCTCAGCACGCCGCCTACCTTCTCTCCTCGGTGCTGGAGCACGGTCTGGGCCCCGCCGCCCGCGCTGAGTCGGAGCGGATCGCGGCGGCTCTGCCCGACGCGCCCGCCGCCTCCTTCCGTCGTACGCTGGCCGATGTCGTGAACGGGACCTGGGCCGACGCCCCCGAGTTGGCCGCCACGTGGGAGTCCCTGCGGCGGGGCCGCGGCGACTCGGCCGGCCTCGGTGCCGACCTTGAGAGCCGCACGCCGGGCGACGCCCGCCTCGACGCCTTCCCCGGGCCGGTCGTACGCACGATCAGCCTGCTGGAGGTGCACGTCCACGACCCGGCTCGCCTCCTCGCGGCGGCCACCGCGACGGGCTGGAGGCCGTTCGCCGCCGAGGACCTCGACGAGGACGACCGCCAAGACGTCGTCGGGGCCGTCATGCACTTCGTCAACGGCCCGGAGTTCCTGCCCGGCGCCGACCAGTTGACGGACGTCATGCAGGCGCGGCTGCTGCGCGTCGACAGGGGCGATGAGGTGAGCGACTGGAGCGCGGCGCCCGTGACGGCGAGGTTCGACACGGGAACGAGGTCCGACACCGACGACTTGGCCGACTGATCGCTACTTCACCAGCACGTCGGCGCGGCCGAGCACGAGATCAACTCGGCCCAGGTGGAGCTTGAGCAGGGTGACGTGGCCGCGGTCGTCGAGCAGTACGGTTCGTATGCTGCCGCCCTTGCCGATTCGCGTGGTGATGGTGAGCGTGGGCAGTGGCACGCGGGTGATCAAACCTCGCGACGGATGGCGAGCACACTGAGCCACGTACGGTGGGTAGTGCTCTCGGCGTGCTCACGTACCTCGAAGCCGATCTCGGCGAGGACCGCGAGCAGCGTGCGCGGCTTGCGGTGTACGAACCAGCGCAGGAGCCCTTCGGCCTGCGGGACCGGCTCCCAGACCTCGCCCTCGCCGGACGAGGTGCTCAGCCCGAGCACGCCCCCAGGGCGCAGGGCCGCGTGCCAGGCGCGCAGCGTGGGGACGGTCTCGTCGGCCGGTACGTGCAGGAGGGCCGCGACCGACCACAACCCGGCCAGCGAGCCGGGAGCCAGTGGCGGGTGGCGCAGGTCGCCCAGAGCCACGGGAACGCCGCGGTCGGCCGCCAATGCGGCCATGGCGGCCGAGCGGTCCACTCCTACCGGGGAGAGCCCCTGCTCTCGGAACCAGGCCGCGTCCCTTCCCGGGCCGCATCCCAGGTCGGCGACGCGTCCTCCGGCGGGCAGCGCGGCAGCGAAGCGCTCTCGAAAGGCGCGGAACACGGCGTCGGGGTTCTCGGTGCGGGAGGCGAAGACGGGGGCGATGCGGTCGTACGTGGCGGTGGTCCGAGCGATGGGATCTTCCATCCCGCGGATACTGCCAGGTTTTGGACGTACGAGGTGGGTACGCTTCCCCATCGGCGCGATTGGCTGGCCACTCACCAACACGCAGATGGCCGAATCGCTTCTCCTCGCCGCCCCAAGTCGGATGGGAAGCTCAGAGAATCACGCCGGAGCGGCGTGCGAGAGCCCGTAGACCGGAGAGCTTGCTGCGGCGGTCTCGATGGAGCAGGTCGGTGATCACCTGTTGGAGGCCGGTTCGGCTGACCTCCGAGGGAGCTTGGCTGCAGCGTTCGGCACCCGCACCTACGTCAGGCACTGTTGCATGGTCTTCCGTCGCGAGCCCGTGATCGGGCAGACCCGGAGCTCGCGGCCTGTCTCGTCGACGACCTTCCTGCGTCCCAAGGGCCGCTCGAGTAGGACGGGCACTTCGACGCCACGGAGGATGTCGAGCACGGCAGGCGGCCACAACTTGTCCCGCCACATCTCCAGCAGCGTGCGTTCGGGGGGCGGGCAGGCATCGCGAAGCACTATCCGAAGCCGAACACTCGCCTCGGACTCGACTGCTTCGACTTTGTCGGTCTGGAGACATGCAGAGTCGCTCGCCGCGCCGAAGACCTGCAGGATGAGGACCCGTCCTTCCACCATGACCGTGTCGATCCGCCCGGGGAAGGGCGGATCGACCGGCCGGGACTCCCGCATGCCGGCCACCATGGAGACGGCGACGGCCAGCACCAGGAGGCAGAACATGCGCCACAGGAAGGACGAGCCCAAGGGGTTCATGCCCGGCAGGCCCGCAGGTGTGTCGCGGCTACGTACGCGGGGCGGTGTTAGCGTGCTGGCCATGTCTACTGGTGATCATCCCTTACCGAGCCAGGACGGCAGGGATTCCTCGGAGGAATCGTCAGCCGAGAAGATGCTGGGCGATGCGCACTACTTGATCCACGCTGACCCGGATGAGGTGCTGGCGCTCACGTCGCGAGCAGTGGGGACCGAGGCGCGGTTGGCCGCGGCGGTCTACCGTACGTCCGTTGGTAGGCATCGTGACCTGCCGCCCGCCGCGCGGCGCCAGGTTCTGGCCGTGGACGCCGCACGATGGCAGGCCGGTGACTTGTGTCGACGGCTCGCTGAGGCGCCGGACGAGCATGGCGCGGAGGCTTCGTTCCGGGTCGAGTGGGCAACGGGCACATCGCTGGACGGCGCGCTGCTGTGGTCGGCCGATCTGCCTGACCACGAGAAACTGGGATCGGCAGGGGCTTGGGCGGTTGCCGCCGGCGGGACGCCGGGCCAGGGCGTGGTGACCGTCGCGTCCTTCGGCCGTGACGGCTGGACTTGGGATCTGGAATCGGGCAGATGTGTCGGCCGGCCCGTATTCGACGATGGAGGTGTCGAAGCCCTGGAGACCGTGGTGCTCGACGGTCGTCCATCGCTGATCGTCAGCGGGTACAGCATCGTCGACGGGCTCATGCGGGCGAGTGTGTGGGTGATGGACCTCGGCTCCGGGCGGCGCGTCGGCTCGCCGTTCGTCGCCGAAGGAAACACGAGCGATCCTCTCGCCGTCGCCATGGTGGCGGGCCGTCCGGTCGCGATCTCCGGTGGACCGGCGGCGAGGGTCTGGGATCTGCTCGCCGGGCGCCCGCTGGGCACCCCGTTCGAGGCGCACGGCGATGCAAGGGTGATCTCGATCGCCTCGACGGCCCTGGACGGCCGCACGGTCGCGGTCACCGGTGACTCCGACGGCTTTGTGCGGGTGTGGGATCCGCTCGACGGGAAGGAGGTCGCGGCCGCGATCGAGATGTCCGGCCAGTCGAAAAGCCTGCTCGCGCTGTCCCTCGACCGTCGCCCCGTCGTGGTCTGCGGTGGCTACGACGGCCCAGTCGAAGTCCGGGACCTGCGCGATGGGACCCTCATCCGAGAACTGCTGCCCGAGGGCGTGTTGGGGCATCGCGGCCGCTCGCTCGCGACCGCGGAACTCGATGGCCGTCCGATCTTGGTCGCCGTTGACAGGGATGGGTGCCTGCGCGTGCTGGACGCGTCCACAGGTGAGCCGCTGTGTACGCCCTTGCCGTCGGGACGCGGAAGACCTGACGCGGTTCGCGTGGCCGAGGCCGGCGGCCGGGTGATCGCCGTCACCAGCGGCTTCCTGTCGTCCGTGGTGCAGGCCTGGGACCTGGCCGAGGTGTGTGCCGCATCGATCGCCGGGCGGCCAGGCCGCCTACCGGGCGACATCACCGCCCTGACGGTCGGTGAGGTCGACGGCCGCGAAGTCATCGTCACGGCGCACCACGACGAACCCGCCAAGGACGCCAGACGGGGCGAGGGATACGTGTGCGTCACCGACCTTGCCGACGGCACTTCGCTGGGACCTGCCATCCCCACTGGTAAAGGACTGATTCGGCTCGCCCTGGCCGACCTCCACGGGGATCCCATAGCGGTGATCAACTGTAACCAGCGATTCGAGCCTCGGCTGCTACGTTTGCCCGCCGGCCAGGCCGTGGACATCACCTTCCGAACCCCGCACTACAAGCAGGACCACCACGGCCACATCACCGCAGTCGCCACCGGCTACCTGGACGGCCGTCCCGTGGCGGTGACCGGCGGGCATCACAACGAAGCGCGCGTGTGGTTCCTGGACAACGGCTCCATGTGCACATCCGTCACCGGGAGAGGAGATGAGTACACGCACGTCACTGCCGTGGCCGTCGGCGCGCTACGAGGCCGCCCGGTGGCGGTCACCGCCGGACACGGATTTGATACGCCCGAGATACGGGTGTGGTGGCTGTCCAGCGGCCGAGCGGTCTGCCAGCCGGACACCGGTCACGCCGGTGGGGTGAACACCG
The DNA here is from genome assembly GCF_050942315.1 of Nonomuraea sp. CA-143628. Lineage (NCBI taxonomy): Bacteria > Bacillati > Actinomycetota > Actinomycetes > Streptosporangiales > Streptosporangiaceae > Nonomuraea > Nonomuraea sp. CA-143628. The sequence goes on along the minus strand of NZ_CP192072.1, from coordinate 1,124,995 downwards.
GTCACGAAGGGGTGGTGAACGCTGCCGCGATCGGCGCCCTGGACGGCGTCCCGGTGGTGGTGACCGGCAGCCCGGATCGTACCGTCCGGGTGTGGGGCCTGGACAGCGGACGACTGCTCCGCGAACCCATGATGGGACACACGGCGGCGGTGCTGGCCGTGGTCGTGACAGAATGGGAGGGCGTGCCGGTCGTGGTGACCGGGGGCGCGGATCGTACCGTCCGGGTGTGGGACCTGGACAGTGGACGTCAACTACAGCAGTTGGACCTGCCCGGCGCGGTTTCGCACGTTGCCGTCGCGTCGGATGGACGGTTGATCGTCGCGTTCGGTGACGACATGGTCGTCCTGAAACTCCAGCATCTGGCGGCGGGCAGGGAAGCGTGAAAAGGCCGAAACGCCCGCCCAGGAACACAAGCCCGGCGTAGCCGCGCCACCGCCCAGGGGCAGACGCTTGCCTACGTCCAGCCGTACCTCGCCGTAGGGCTGGACGTGCTGCCGGAACAGCGGAGTCAGCCCGCGCCGATCGGCGGGCTTGAGTAGCATGGCACACCCCAGATCAAGTGCTCGCCCTTGCCTGCAGTGTTCGGCACCCGCACCCTACATCTGGCACCGTTGTATGGTCTCCAATCGCGAGCCCGCGATCGGGCAGACCTGGACCTCATGCCCCTGCTCGTCGAAGATCTTCCGGCGCCCCAGGGGGCGGTCGAGCGTGACAGGCACAACAACAACTCCGCCGGTACCGATGTACGATCGCGGCCACAACTCGTCCCGCCACTTCTCCAGTAGCGTGCGCTCACGTCGCGGGCAGACGTCGCGAAGCACGACACGGACCCGCACGCTCGTCTTGGACTCGGCCACTTCAGTTTTATCGGCCTTGAGGCATTCCGTGGAGTTCGTCCCGCTAACCGCTTGCACGATGAGGACCCGTCCTTCCACCTCGACCATGTCGATCCACCCGTTGAAGGGTGGTTCAGGCGCCCAAGACTCCCGTATGGAGACCGCCATGGATATCGCGACGGCCAACACCAGGAGGCTGCACATGCGCCACAGGAAGGACGGGCTCAGGGGATTCATTTCTTGTAGATGTCCTTGCCGACAGCCTTCATCACATCATGGAAGGTCACACAGGGCCGCCGATCCGGGAGACCTGCTGTTGCCCACTTATATAAGTGGTCCTCCTCGTCCATGATCGAGACAATCTCGATGAGAGTGCGAAGCTAAAGAGGAGACATCTGGATGGCTGCTTCGCGAGCCGCCCTTACACGCGACGACCTGAGGCTGAAGGTCGCCGTCCAGCGTGGGCGCCTCGCCGACACGGAGTTCCGGGTGATCCGACCGGCTAGACCGTTGAAGAACGGGGCCCTCTACGAAAACCGACATTGGTACGAGATGTATGTGGACCGGACAGACGGCCGACGCATTGGCACCTTGATGCTGCTCGCGGCGCGATCCCCGCGATCCCTGATCTACCTGCCCATGCGCACCACCCCGACCGCTCCCGGGGTTGGCTGGGACGACGAGAAGCGGCTCGACCTCGTGCTGGCCCATCGCGCGGTGCAGTTCCGACCCTCCCGGTGGAAGCGACTGCGGAAGCTCATCAACGCGGGGAACGCCCGCCGAGAGCTCCGCACCGCAAGCGTCCCGGCAAGGGACCTGCCGGCCGGCCACGGGCTCGAGACCTCAGTGCGAAGCGATCCGAAGCACAGCAATCTGCTCCATCAGGCCGTCTACGCCGAGACCCTGTTCCTGACGGGCGGCACGACAGCGTTCCGGGCGGCAGCACAGGAGTTCTTCGCCGTCACCAAGGACGGGCCACCCCACGCCGCGACGAAGCTCTACGTTCCCGGCGCCTGCAACTACCACGTCTGCCGCAGCCTCTACAGCTGGCCGGATTTGGAAGAGCATGGCTGGGACCAGCTCCATGTGGAGTTCTGCCCGCGATGGGTGAGATGATCAGGCGGGGATCTCGAGCAGGCAAAGGGGTCCGGCTCAAGCCGAACCCCTTCTACGGAAAGTGAGCTAGGAGAGGTCGAACTCTCCCTTGCCGGCCCCGTCCAGGGACACCAGACGCTCCTACTCTCCACACTGCGATGATCGGCCGCCGTCGTTCAGAGGCTTACGCCGGAGCGGCGCGCGAGAGCTCGCAGACCGGAGAGCTTGCTGTGGCGGTCTCGATGGAGCAGATCGGCGATCACCTGCCGGGGGCCGAATCGGCTGACCTCCGAGGGAGCGATCTTCTCGGCGACCAGGAGCGCACGCACCGCGCGATCGATCTTCCCCCACAGCGTGTACGCCTCGGCGACGCCCGTGTAATAGCTGGCGCGGCGCTCCGACGTTGGAATCTCGTCCGGGACGATGGTCTTGGCGTGCTCCACGGCGCTCCCCGCGTCGCCAAGGACGATGGATACGCCCATCTTGTAAGTGACCACGTGGCCGAGGCTGAGCGCGAGCTTGGGGGCGTGCCGGGCGGCTTCTTCAGCCTCCGCCAACATGCCGAGCGCGCTGTCACGGTCTTCCAAGCGAGCTGCGGCAATGGCTCCCGTGGACATCAGCGCTCCGTACGCGCCCCATGCGGGAGCAGGAGCCGAACGCAGTTGCGGGCGCAGCGACTCGGCCGTACTCACCGTGATGTCCCGCGCTTTGCCATAGTCCATGGCCCGGTGGAAAAGACTGACCAGGTCGCGCCGAGCTTCGCCGATGGCTCGAATATCACCACTGGCGTGCGCGGCCTGCTCTCCTTGATGCGCGGCTATCCATGCGTACGGCGAAGCGCTCAGCTTGATCAGCGTGCGGGTCGTCAGGTGGAAGACCTGTGCGGCGGTCGCCAGGTCAGCCGGGTCGGACGCGCTGCGGGCAACGGGGATCAGCGCGGCAAGACTGTCGGCGAGCTCGGTATAACGAGCCGCGGCGAAGTCTCGACGAGCCCGGGTGACGACACGAGCGAACGAGGCGGCCGTGAGGGCATCTGCCGAGGTCGGAGCGTGAGGGATGAGAGCATCGCGCAGACGCGCCACGGCTGCTGCGCTCTGGTCTGGTTGCCCGACTCCATCGGTCAGCCCAACTCCTGCGGCAAGCGCCGTGGTCTTGATGAACGTACGTCGCTTCGTGGTATTACCTCCTGAACGTGTCTCCAGGATAGGCGGCGCATTCTCGTATTCGCCAACCCATGCCTCCAGGAGCTTTCCGTCCGCTCCCAGAGCGTCATCAGCGAGTTCGGCGAGTAGGCGTTCCGGGTTGCGTAGTCCGCGCTCAACACGACTGAGATAGCTCTTGGAGAAGTAGGTCACCGCATGAAGGCCCGACAGCGAAACATTACGTTGCTGGCGATATCGGCGGAGTTGTTCCCCAAAACTCACCGTTGCCCCTTCCCGTTGCCCCGTTGCCCAGGTCAGGCAACCTCTCGTTCGCCCGGATACCCATCACACATGCTTGGACGGTAGCCGCGCAACAGGGCCGAGAGATTAGCGAAACGCTTTAACAACGGACCCGCCGAAACGACTGCAACTCGTCCGGCGGGCCCTTGATCGCATACTGGAGGTGCGACCCATGGGCAACTCTAGAACCACCCCGATCCCCGTCGACGACGCTACGGCGGAAAGCCAAGACAGAGCCCTTGCTGTCATTCAGCGACTTCTCGAAGAGCGGGGAATCCGCGTCCGGCGCCATCACACGATCAGTCTCGGGCTCTTCACCAACCGCACGGATGAGACCACCTGGCTCAATCGGCCTCTTCAGTCGTGGCTGCACCGGTACCCGCCCGAACTCGCCGTCATCGGTCCCCAGGGCCGTTTCGACATAACGGTGACCATAGGGCCGCGTTCCGGCTCCTACCTGGTGTCTCTGCCCAGCGACACGGAACCTCAGATCGTGAAGGGTGAGTGCCCCGAAAGAGTGGTCGACCTGATCGTTGAGAGCATTCGTGACTGTGCTGGATAAGTGTCTGAGTCCGCACGTGGCCAGGGTTCAGGGTGATCATGTGCGGTTGGAGTGGCGCACGCCGTACCCGGTGCTGGCGCGGGCGCGCGTGGTGGCCTGGACCTGTTTCTGCCGGGCGACGGTCTACGAGCTGTGCGAGAGCGCGGGGCAAGCATTCATCCGCCGGACCATCCAACGCGACCGCAGCCACGAAGTACACGAGAGCTCTATCCGGCCGATCAATGAGGCTCGGGCGATCTGGACGGGATTGTTGTCCGGAAGAGCCCGCTAGAACGGGCGTGGCGGCGAAATCTGGAGGGACGGCGCCGTCACGCCTGCTAGCGCCGTGACCGGAAGGTTTCGCCGAGTTGCCGGTAGCCTCGGACAAATGATCACGAAGCGCCCCACGGCACGTGTCATCCTCGTCGACCCCGCCGACCGCGTGCTGATGTTCCGCTTCGTCCCGCCCGATCCCTGGCCCCACGAGCCCGCATGGCACGTACCTGGTGGCGGGATCGAGCCAGGCGAATCAGCGGTGGAAGCGGCCTGTCGAGAGGTGTACGAAGAGACCGGCTTCATCATCACGCGCCAAGACCTGGGAGAGCCGGTAGCCCTCAATGAGGGAGAGTGGTCCGTTCAGGGAAGCCGCTACTACACCGTGCACACGTACTTCTTCGCCCGAGTCTCAACGGCGGAGGTTCCCGGATCTGTGGATGACGGATTCGGGCACCGATGGTGGACCGCGACCGAACTCGATGCGACCACGGAGCGGGTCTTTCCGCCCGGCCTGGCCGTACTACTGAAAGACCTGCTCCAAGGAGTTCGGTACGAACGGCCCGTCGCTCTCGACTGGTGACGTCGTGCATCATGCCCCAACCCGGCGCGCGTTTCCGATCACGGCGCTTGACAGCTCCTGGTGGTTCAGAATCCGATGGTTTCGCGGAGCAGCAGGACGGTGCCGCGTCCCGGGTGGGGTTCCGCGTTGAGGATGAGCAAGCGGTTCAGAGCGCTGGGCTGCCCGTACGCCTTCATGGCCCGTTCGTTCTCCAGTGGAAGGCAGTGGGCTTCGACGCGCCGCAGCGCGGTGCCCAGGTCGGGAACCACCTTCTGGGCCCCGACGATCCAGATCGCGCGGGGCGCGGCGCCCGAGTAGCCGGCCAGCTGGCTGCCGCTGGCCGAGGCGGCCACCAGGGAGCCGGTTTCGGTCACCGCGGCGACGCTGCCCACGATGACGTCGGGGCAGGCGATCATCCGCCAGATCTCGGCCAATTGAGTGGCGCGGTCCATGGTCGTGCTGCTTGCCTTGACGGACTTGTATCGCCCGCTGGTGTTGATGTCCTCATCGATGCCGGACAGGCGGAGGGTCTCGCTGGCCCCGGTGAACACGCTGGCGCCCTCCGGGATCAGATCCTTGACGCGGGTACGCGCGGCGGCGGCATCGTCGAGGATTTCCACGGTGAAACCGTGTGCGGTCAGCGCGGCGGCCGTCCGCTCCAGGCGCTGCTCGGATGCCCGGTCGGCGAAAGGTGTTGCCGCCGGGCCAACGGGCGCCCCGGCCGTGCTGGGCGCCGAGTCTGCCAGTGGAGCCGAGCCTGTCAGTGGGGTGGTGTCGAGGTATCTGACCTCATAGACCCGCTCCGTGAATTTCCAGCCCTCGCCGGTGCGCTGGTAGCGGTCGTGGTAGATGGCGTAGTTCAGCCCCTCGCGGCCGTCGAGGGCACGTGCGACCTCTTGCATGTAGGCGCGGCCGGTCGCCGTGTCGCCGTCCAGCTGGATCGTGCCCGGGTGCGTGTTCTGCACGAAGAAGTCCCACTGGCTCTGCAGCTGCTCGCCCACGGAGCGGATCTCCTCCCGGCCGACCATCTCGGCGGGGATGTTGGGCATCCGCAGTGCGCCATCGTGGGTGAACAGGGACGCGAGGCGGGCGCGGTCGCGCATCATCGCCGCGTCGGTGAACTCGGCGCGCAGCGCCTCGATCTCGACGCGGTCAGCGATGGCCTGAAAGTCACTCATCGGTTTCCTCCTGGTCGCCTCGAAGCCGGTGTACGACGGCTTCCTGGGTGGTGTGTTCGTCTCAGCAGTCCGACAACACAACCCCGCAGAATGTGAGGATCGATGGTGTGGCACCAGGTGAGCCAGGGTTTGATCGCGGCGCGCACGTGGCCAGCGTGCCCCTTCAGCGGGGGTTCTCGGCGCGCCAGGCGACGTAGTCGGCGACCGCCGTGGCGATGTCGAAGGCCGGGGCGAAGCCGGTGTCGTGGGTGAGCCGGGTCGTGTCGAGGTAGGGGTCGGCGCCGGGGCCGTTCCGCCGTCCGGTCAGGAGGTCGGGCCGCGGTCCGGGGGTGATCGCCCGTACGGCGTCCACGAGCTCGCGGTTGGTGAACGGCCGGCCGCTGGAAACGTTGTAGGTGGTGTGCCGCAGGGTTTCCGTGGTCATCAGCAACGCGATGGCGCGCCCGGCGTCGGGTGCGTAGCAGCTGTCGCCGCCGTCGTCGGCGTACAGCGGCTGCGGCTGTTCACCGCGGAGTGCGGCGTTGATGTACGGCGGGATGGGGTTGAACGGTGATTCCGGGTCCATCAGCGGTCCCCAGATGCTCCCGATCCGGAGCACGACCGGCTGAACCCCGCTGCCCTGGAGGCTGTGCGTGGTGAGCGGCTCGACGGCTTTCTTGAAGGCGATGATCAGGTGTGGCAGGTCCGCGGTGGGCAGCGCGAGCTCCTCGTGCCAGCGGGTCTCGGCCGCGCCGATGTACACGCCGAGGCTGCTGGCGACGGCGAATCTGCGCACGCCCCAGGTGCGGGCGGCCTCTAGCGCGTTGAGCAGGCCGATCGTGTCCGTACGGAAGAAACCGACCGGGTCCTTGTCAGGGATGCTGCCTGCCAGATGGACGATGTCGCTGATGTCGTGGCGATCGGCGAGGGCGAGGAAGGCGTCCCGGTCGGTGACGTCCAGGGATTCCACGGTGACCCGGCCGGCGAGGAAGGAGGGGACCTCGGAGCGCCGGTGGGCGGTGACCACGACCTCCTGTCCCAGGTCGGAGAGGGCGCGGGCGGTGTGGGCGCCGATCATGCCGAGCCCTCCGGTGATGAGGATCATCGGGCCACCTCATAGTGGAGGTGGGTCACGCCGGGGGCCGGGACGGCCTCCAGCAGACGGAGGTGTACGTGTTTCGGGAGCTCCTGGAAGAAGGGGCGGCCGGCGCCGAGCAGGACGGGCACCTGGTGGAGGATCACCTCGTCGACGAGGCCCGCTTCCAGCGCGGCGGCCAGCACGCCGCCGCCCATGAGGCCGACGTCCTTGCCGTCGGCGAACTGGCGGGCGACCGCGATCGCGTCCTGGATGCCGGTGGTGATCAGGGTCTGCCGCTCGGTGATTTCCGGGGCCGGTCGGTGGCTGAGGAGGATCAGCGGGGCCGCCGGGTGCGGGCTGCCGCCGCCGAAGTGGTCGGAGTCCTCGTAGGTGTTGCGGCCGGCCACGATCGCCCCTACTCGTGCGGCGGCGTCGTCGAAGAGGCGGGCGCTGGGCTCGCTGAGGTTGAATCCGTCGAACGCCTGGCTGGGTGTGTCGCCGTTGAAGTACCAGTCGAACAGCATGTTCGCGTCGCCGAGGCCGCGGCCGGCGCCGGGGTCGCGGCCGGTGATGTAGCCGTCGACCGAGACGGCGTGGGCGCTGATGACCTTGCTCATGTCTTTCCTTCCGCTGTTGATCAGCTGGGGAGAATCGGTATCGAGCCTGCCGGTCAGGCGGGACGGGCGGCATCCGTACCGGCCACGTGCCGGGTACGCGGGCACCACGTGGCGGCCACGTACCACGACCTCACATTCCGGTGCGCTGTCTTGTCGAACCGGTGAGGGCAGACGCGAGAAAGGGAGCCGGCTACACCATGACCACCCCATCCGATCCGGGCCTGAGCGCGATCATGAGCGAGCGGCGTCAGCTGATCAACGTCGCGTACCGGCTCCTGGGCTCCCTGGCCGAGGCCGAGGATGCCGTCCAAGAGACCTACGCCCGCTGGTACGCCATGTCCCGGCAGCAGCAGGACGCCATCCAGTCCCCCGGCGCCTGGCTGACGACGGTCACCAGCCGTATCTGCCTCAACCTGCTCGGCTCAGCGCGGTCACGGCGAGAGACCTACGTGGGCGAATGGCTCCCTGAGCCGCTGCCCGAACGTACGGAGTGGGTCACGAGCGACACCATGGCCGACCCGGCCGACCGGGTCACCCTGGATGAGTCGGTCAACCTGGCCTTCCTGGTCGTACTGGAGTCGATGACCCCGGCCGAACGCGTCGCGTTCATCCTGCACGACGTCTTCTGCCACTCCTTCGCCGAAGTGGCGGAGATCGTCGGCCGTACCCCGGCGGCGTGCCGCCAGCTGGCCTCCTCGGCCCGCCGCCGCGTCCGGGCCGCGCGGCCTTCCGCGACTCCGGCGGCCCAGCGCGCCGGCGTCGTCAGGGACTTCAAGCAGGCATGGCAGGCCAAGGACATCGACGCCCTCATCGGCCTGCTAGACCCCGACGCCACGGCGATCGCCGACGGCGGCGGCTCCGCCGTCACCTTCCTGCACCCCATCGAAGGCGGCGAGCGGATCGCGCACGCCTGGATCGAGCTGGCCGGCCGAGTGATGAACAACATGACGTTCCTGGAACGTACGGTCAACGGTCAGCCCGGTCTGGTGGCTCAGGAAGACGGCATCATCGTGACGGTGTTCGCGTTCGAGGTCGTGGACGATCGGATCAAGCGCATCTGGGTGGTCCGCAATCCCGACAAACTGCGTCGCTGGACGACGGGCTGAGGCGCGTTCACGCCTCAGCCTGCCGGTCCGCTGCTCGCCGTATGTCAGAAGAGCCGTACGTCAGAAGAGCCGTACGTCAGAAGACCGGCGCGCCGTCACGCGTCAGGCGCCAGTTGGTGGCGGCGAAGTCGGATGGGTTGATCGTGCCCTTCGCGGTCGCGTAGTCGATCAGCGCCTGGCGGATCTCCACCTGGGCGTTGTACAGGACCGGCGCGCCCACGACGTGCGGGAACCCGCCGCCGCCCGACTGCCGGTAGTTGTTGATCGCGACCACGAACTCCTTGTCCGCCGGCACCGGCGCGCCCTCGTAGGTGAGGTTCGCGATCCGCTGGCCCACCGGCTTGGCGATGTCGATGTCGTACGACACGCCCGACAGCTGGTCGTAGTTGTAGTCCGGCGTGTTGCCGGCGTTCGTGAGCTTGGCGACGTCCACGGGGTCGCCGGGAGCCAGCTGGTTGAAGTACTTGGCGGAGTACTCCAGGTAGTCCTTGATCTGGGCGCCCGTCAGCTTCACGGCCAGCAGCGTGTTGTCGTACACGTACAACCCGGCCACATCACGCACCCGGATGTCGCCGGCGGGGAAGACGGCGGTGCGGCTGAACGGCGCGGCGATCGACAGGACCGGGAGCTGGTTGTCCGGCAGCGCCTGCTTGACGGTCTCGACCTGGACCTGCTGGATGTAGTCGAGGATCGGGGTGTCCTTGTAGGGCGATTCGGCGGCCGAGAGCTGCTCCGACGACTTGGCCACGACCTTGTTGACGTAGCCGACCGTGGCGTCGTGCTGCGGCTTGAGCAGGGCGGTGATCTTCGGGTCCTCGGCGACCGTGTTCGTGTTGAGCGTGGCCGAGGACTTGCTGGTGACCGTCCATCTGCCGCGCTGTTTGGCGAGCTGGAAGTCGATCACGCTGAGGCGCTGGCCCCACTTGCTCGGCTCGGTGAGCAGGACCTGCTTGCCGGTGGCCTGGTTCGTGACGAACCGCTGGGCCACGTCGTTGTGCGCGTGCCCGAACAGCACCGCGTCGATGCCCGGCACCTGCTCCGCGACCATCGCGGAGGCGTTCTCCACGGGCAGGTCGCCGCCGTACGACGACATGCCGTTGTCGCCCGCGTGCGCGGTCACCACGACCACGTCGGCGCCCAGGCCACGGATGATCGGCACCCACTTCTTGGCCGACGCCACCAGGTCGGTGAAGCGGAGTTTGCCCTCGACGTTCGCCTTGTCCCAGATCGCGACACCCGGGTTGGTCAGGCCGAGCACACCCACCTTGACCGGCTTGTCGCCCTTGACGTTCATGGTCTTGATCACGAACGGCAGGTAGGCGGGCCGGCCGGTCTTCGCGCTGACGGCGTTCGCGCCGAGCACCGGGGCCTTCATCTGGTGGATCCAGGTGGCCAGCAGGGGCAGGCCGTAGTTGAACTCGTGGTTCCCCAGGGTGACGGCGTCGTAGCCGATGGCGTTCATGGCCTTGGCCATCGGGTGGACCGGGCCGTTCCTGGTGATCGGCTCGACCTTGGCGTAGTAGTACGCCAGCGGGGTGCCCTGGATGGTGTCACCGGAGTCGAACAGCAGCGTCCGGCCGGCGCCGCGCTCCGCTCGCACCTTGTTGACCAGCGTCGACACCTTGGCCAGGCCGACGTTGTTGCCGGCGCTGTCGGCGTAGGCCGCGTCCTTGTAGTAGTCCCAGTTGAGGACGTTGCCGTGGATGTCGGAGGTGCCCATCACGGTGACAGTGACGGTCTTGTCACCGGTCGCGTTCGCGGGTACGCCCATCAGGGCCAGCGCGATCAGCGCGACGGCCCCAAGCTTCATGGTGTGCATGGCGTGGACATTAAATGCGGCAAGTAACCCATGGATCACGGACCCTCGTCACATCACTGGGACTTGACCGAGGCGTCCTCGGCGGGGACCTCCTTCGGGGAGGCGCGCAGCCAGCGGCAGCCGTGCGGGTCCATCGTCAGCCGGGCCACGCCCTCCTCCGAGACCTCCAGCGTCCCGTCCACCAGGAGGTCCGTGAGGGTGTTCGTCTCCAGGCCCACCAGCTTCAGCTCCACGTCCTGGGCGGTCTCGCCGAGGTTGTGGATCGCCACCACCGTGGCGCCATCGGCGTCGCAGCGGTGCGCCAGGATCGCCGGATCGGCCGTCTCCAGCACCGTACAGTCGCCCCAGGCCAGCTCGGGGCACTCCCGGTAGCGCTCGATGAGCAGCTGGAACCAGCGCAGTAACGAGTCGTTGTCCCGCTTCTGGTCGGCCACATTGATCCGCGCGGGCGCGAAGGCGGCCTCCGGCATCGCGCGTTCGGGGGTGCCTCGGGTGAAGCCGCCGTCCGGTGACCACTGCATCGGTGTCCGTACGGCCATGCGGCCCTCCGCCTTGAGGTTCTCCCCCATACCGATCTCTTCGCCGTAGAACATGACCGGGGTGCCGGGGAGGGAGAAGAGCAGGCTGTAGGCCATCTTGATGCGGCGCATGTCCCCGCCCATCATGGTCGGCAGGCGTCTGCGCAGGCCACGGCCGTAGATCTGCATGTCCTCCTCGGGGCCGAACGCCTGGAAGATCTCCTGGCGTTCCTTGTCCGTGAGCTTGTCCAACGTCAGCTCGTCGTGGTTGCGGAGGAACATCGCCCACTGGCAGTCCTTGGGCGGTTTGGGACGTGAGCTGAGCGCGTCGGCGAGCGGCTCGGCCTCGCCGCGCGCCAGCGCCAGCCACGCGCGCTGCATGCCGATGAAGTCGAAGCACATGGTGAGCTGGTCGCCGAGCCCGTCGCCGAAGTACGGGAGCAGGCCCTTGTAGGGCAGGTTGACCTCGCCGAGCAGCACCGAGGCGCCCTCGCGCCGGGTCATGAAGGCGCGCAGGTCCGCCAGGAACTCGTGCGGGTCGGCCAGTTGGGGGTGGACGTTCTCGATGAGGAACGGCACGGCGTCGACCCTGAACCCCGACAGCCCGAGCTCCATCCAGAAGCCCAGGATCCGGGCGATCTCATCGCGGACCTCGGGGTTGCTGACGTTCAGGTCTGGCTGGTGGCGGTAGAAGCTGTGCAGGTAGTACTGGCCGGTGGAGGTGTCCAGCTGCCAGATGCTGTCCTCCTTGTCGGGGAAGACCACCTGCTTGGGATCGTCGGGTTCCGGTTTGTCCGACCAGACGTACCAGTCGCGCTTCGGCGACTTCTTGCTGGAGCGCGACGCGATGAACCAGGGATGCTGGTCGGAGGTGTGGTTCACGACCAGGTCCGCGATCACCCGCAGGCCGCGATCCTTGGCGGTCCGCATGAACTCCACGAAGTCGCCCAGCGTCCCGAGCCTCGGGTCGATGGTGTAGAAGTCGGTGATGTCGTAGCCGTCGTCCCTGTTGGGGGTGGGGAAGAACGGCATCAGCCACAGACAGGTGACCCCGAGCCCCGCGAGGTAGTCGATCTCCTGCGTGAGCCCCCGGAAGTCGCCGACCCCGTCGTCGTTGCCGTCCTTGAAGGTCTCGACGTCCAGACAGTAGACAACGGCGTTCTTCCACCACAGATCAGAGGTGTACGTCAGTCGCATGGCGCCACCGCTACCCAGCGACGGCGCACACATTCAGCGCCGCATACGCCGGACAGGTCCCACACATCCGTTGTGGCCATGGAATGTCCGTACTCTTCGCTAAGATCTCCAGCGGCAAGGCTGTAGCGCAGAGGTCGTCGCGCCTTACAGCAGGTTGGAGGACGTCGGTTCGAATCCGACCAGCCTTGCCCTAAATCGTGGACGTCATCGGTGGGGGTGTGGGTGTCGGTCGTCGATCCTGACTTGACCGGGACACCGCCGCCCGAATCAGGAACCCTCCCCAACCCGGCCGAGGTCGAGGCCTGCCTGCGGGTGATGGCCCAGGCACGCGCGGCGGATCCGGCTGATCCTCGATGGGCGGCCGTGCACGAGGCCGCGGCGCACCTGTACCGGGCGGGGAAGAAGACCCGGAAGGCGTCGCGGCACGCCGAGCGCAGGCGACGCGACCACGAGGCCACGGCGGCCACGACGCGCTATCGAGAGCAGGATCCATCCCCCGCGCCCGTCCCGCCGGCCGCCTCGACGGGCCCCCAGGATCAGGCCGGTTCCGCAGAGCCGGGTGACCGGTCCGCGCCGACCCGGCGCCCGCTGGTGGGCACGCGACGCTGTTATGTCTGCAAGTCCGCCTACCAGCAGGTACATCCGGAATACCACCTGCTGTGCCCGGACTGCGCCGAGGAGAACCTGGCCCGTCGGCACGCCCGCTGCGATCTACGTGGCCGCCGGGCGATCGTGACCGGGGGGCGGGTGAAGATCGGTTTCCAGCTGACGCTGAAGCTGCTGCGCGACGGAGCGGACGTCCTGGTCACCACCCGCTACCCGCGAGATGCCGCCCGTCGGCTCGCGGCCGTGCCCGACGCCGAAGCATGGCTGGACCGGGTGCACGTCCACGGTGTCGACCTGCTCGATCTGGCGGCCGTCGCGGGGCTGCTGGAGTCCGTTCAGCGGCGGTTCAGTCATCTCGACATCCTCGTCAACAATGCGGCTCAGACGATCCGCCGACCCGGCGCGTACCACCGCGAGGTGCGCGCGGCGGAGCGCGCGCCGCTGAGCGGCCTGGCCGCGCGGATCGACGTGGCGGACTTATCGGGTACGGCGGCGCAGACCGACGTGGCGGACTTGTCGGGAACGGTCGCGCCCGCCGTCGCCGCGCGGCCGGAACCCGTGCCAGCGGTCGCGACTCCAGCGGGCTCCGGGCAAGCTGTCACGCGGCGGGACGCCCTGGAGGCGCTGTTCCCCGCCGGGCGGACGGACGAGACCGGTCAGCCGCTGGACCTGCGCGATCGCAACAGCTGGAGTCTCCGGCTGCACGAGGTGGACCCGGCCGAGTGGCTGGAGGTCCAATTGGTGAATTCCTTCGCGCCGTTCTTGCTGACGTCCCGGCTGCGCGGTCTGCTGGAGTCCTCGCCGTGGCCGGACCGGTACGTCGTACAGGTCTCGGCGATGGAGGGCAGCTTCTCCCGGGAGCAGAAGACCGTCCGCCATCCGCACACCAACATGGCCAAGGCCGCCCTGAACATGCTGACCCGCACCGCCGCCGCGGACTACGCGGCCTCGGGCATCTACATGAACAGCGTCGACACCGGCTGGGTCACCGACGAACGCCCCCATCCGGACAAGACCGCGCAGCGGGAGGCCGGATTCCGCCCGCCGCTGGACGTCATCGACGGCGCCGCCCGGGTCTACGACCCGATCGTGCGTGGTGTAGGCGGGAACCGGATGTCCGGCCTGTTCTTGAAGGACTACCGACCGGTGGATTGGTGATGATGGAGCCGACGCCCGTACGCTGCCCCGCGATCGAGCACCTTGACGTACCGACGGCCGATCTGACGGACCTGGGTCCGCTGGTCGCCCGGCTGGCCGCACCGACCCCGGTGGCGGCCGACGAGACCTTCCCGCTCGGCACCGTACGGCCCGACGGCCGAGTCGATTTGTGCAAGCAGGGCCTCGGCCCGGCTGGTACGGCGCGGCTGCTCCCGGCCACGGTGGCCTCGCCGCACGCCGTCCATCTGCTGCTGGGCACCAACGCCATCGGGAACGACGGCGCCCGGACCATCGCCGACGCGCTCGTTCCCGGCCACGGCCTGGAGACTCTCTACCTCGGCTGCAACCGCATCGACGCGGCCGGCGCCGAGGCGCTCGCCGCTCGACTGGCCACGGACACCACCGTGCGCGCCCTGTGGCTCAAGCGGAACCCGGTGGGCGACGACGGAGTCCGCGCCCTCGCCGCGATGCTGCGCCGGAACACCACGATCCGCACTCTCGACCTGGTCAACACCGGGCTCACGCGGGAGGGACTGCGGGCGCTGCTGGTCGTGCTCACCGAGCGGCCGAACCCGGTCGAGCGGCTGTTCCTGGGCGGGAACGGGCTGGGCTCGGAGTCCGCCGACCTGCTGGCCGCGCTCATCCGGGACGCCGGGGTACGCGAGCTCTACCTTCCGGCGAACCATCTCGGCGACGCCGGCGCGGCCACGCTCGCCGCGGTGGCCGACCCGGCCCGGCCGGTGCGCCTGGGCCTCGGTGGCAACGGCATCGGGCCGGACGGCGCACGCGCGCTGGCCGACGCGCTCAGCGGCATCGAGGCACTCGACCTGGGACGTCCGCCATCGGAGCGGAGCCTCGGCGCACCCGCGAACGTCACCGGAGACACGGGCGCGGCCGTGCTGGCCGCGGCTCTGCCCGGCAGCCCACTGCGCCGGCTGGAGCTGCGCCGGACCGGGATCACCGGCCGTGGTGCCAAGGCCCTGCTGGCCGCCGTTCCCGACGACACCCGGCTGGAATACGTCGGGTTCGGCCCCGGCGTGCCCCGCCAGGTGAAGCGGGCGCTGGCGCCGCGGCTCCGTCCCGCCGCCCGGACCCATCCGGACCTGCACGCGATCGGGAGCCTCTACCGGTGAGCGCGGCGCCCTCACCGGCCGGTCTGCCACCTCGTACGCCGTCCCGTTCGTATCCGCCGCACGAGGCGTCCCGGTTGCGGCGGATCCGGCGGTACGCGGTCCCCTCGTGGATGGTCGATCAGGCGACCGAACGACGGCTCGCCGGCGACTGGCGTGGCGCCTGCGCCGCCGCCAACGTCGATGTCACCTTCGACCTGGCCGAGATCGCGAACGATCACGGCGCCGCCGTCGCCACGGCGCTCGAGGACGACCTGGGCAACTTCGCCCCTGACCTGCTGCGCTGGCACCTGCCCCGCCTGGAGCGCGGGCGTACGACGATCGTGCCCGACCAGGTGATGGTCCTGGGGCGGCTGGGTGTGGCCTCAGACGCCCCGTACCTGTACCTCCAGACGCCCCGCTGGATGGCCCACGGCCCGCAGCGGCTGCGCCTGCACGTCGGGTCGGTTGACCACCAGGACGACACCTATCTGGAGACCGACTGGGCGTACTGCGCGTTCTGGCGCAACGTCACCCAGGACTGGAGCTCGTCGCGTCACCTGTGGGATGTGCGCCATGCCGACGACCTGCGTGAACGCTGCGGCGGCGACAAGGCGCGGGTGCCGTTCTTCCACGGCGACGGCACACCGCGCGGGGCGGACGAGCTGCCCACGGCCGACCCTGGCCGCGCTGACCCGGCGTCGCTGACCGAGTGGGTCACGCTGCTGCACGAACGCGGCGAGGTCGAAGCGGCGTTCGCGGCCGCCGGCATCGATCTGGACACCGCGCCGCTCGAGGTCGAGCCCTATTACCAGGTGAATCGCGTTGATCCGCTCGACGTTCTCGCGCGGATACCCCTTGCCTTGACCCGGGTGGAGTCGGAGATCCGTCGCCTTGCGGCCGCAGTGGGAACCGACCGTTTCTGGCTTCCGTACCGACAGTACGCGGCGGTCCTGTTCGAGACCGACGGATCGGATGCGGGGCTGCGCGTCCGACTCGTCAAATTCGAGATAGGCGCGGAGCCCGCGGACACGGTGCTCCCCGAGGCATGCTGGCGCCGCCTGCCCGACCTTGACCTGCTGCGGGACGGTTATCCGCCGGAGCGGCTCCATCCGCTCGTACGCGAGGCCCTGTTCCCGAGCCAGGACGCTCCTGTGGAGCCGGCCGACCCGGAACTCCCGAAGCCGGCCCGGATCCGCTGCCGCGGCGAGTGGCACGAGGTGTCCTTCCGCGACGGAGCCCTTCACATCCCGCACAGCGCGGAGGAGCAGCAGCGGGAGGACGCCATGCGAGTGTTCGGGGGCGCGATCGCCGGCTGCTTCGCCGCACGGCACACGTGGACGTCCGGAACAGGACGGCTGCCCAAGGCCCTGCTCGACCAGCGACGGGACCTTTTCGCGCGGGCCCAGCACGGCGACCTCCCGGGAGTCCTACGGCTGCTGGACGCCGGGGTGGATCCACGCGTCCGTGATGGCCGACAGCGCACCCTGCTCCACATGCTGCACCTGCTCGACCCCGGCGTCGATCCAAGGGTGCACGGCCGTGGAGGGGCCGAGCCGGCCCACTTCGACCATGATGGTCTGCTCGGGCGGCTCCTGGCGGCGGGAGTGGACATCGATGCCAGAGATGAGAATCAGCGCACGCCGCTGTTCTCCGCGATCTGCGGGGACGGTTCGGTGGCGCTCATCAACGCGCTGCTCGCCGCGGGGGCGCGGATCGACCTGACCGGCGAGATCCATGGCGAGCCCGTCTCGCTCTATGGCCTGCTCACCTTGCTCTATCGCGATGACCTGGACTTCATCACGGATCGGATCGAACGCGAGTATCCGGAACTCGCCGAGGACCGGTGAACGCCGTCAGCACGCCAGTCCCCGACCCCACCGCCGAGGCAACGCCGCGCCGCACGCCGTCGTACCCACCGGACGAGGCGTCGAGCCGACGGCGGATCCTGCGGTACGCCGTTCCCCGGTGGATGATCGAGCGGGCCACCGAGCGACGGCTCGCCGGCGACTGGCGTGGCGCCTGCGCCGCCGCGAACGTCGACGTCGCGTTCGACCTGGCCGACATCGCCCGGGAGCATGGGGGCGCCGTCGCGGCCGCCGTCGAGGACGACCTCCGCCATTTCGCTCCGGACCTGCTGCGCTGGCATCTGCCGCGCGTCCTGGACGGACGTACGACGATCCGCACCGGCCAGACGGTGACCTTGGGCGGTTACCGGGGCGCGCGGTATCTGTACGTCACCACGCCAACGATGGTGGATGGGCCACAGCGGCTACTCCTGTGCTTCGGCCGCATCGACGATGCCGTCAGCTCGGGCGATCGTCGGCACAACTGGACCACGCTGCGGCACCTGTGGGATGTACGGCACACCGGCGCGCTGCTGGAACGCCACGGCGGCGGAAACCGGCCGCCGTTCTTCAACGCGGACGGGACCCGGCGCGCCGCCGAGGAGTTGCCCACGGCCGACCCCGGTCCCGCCGACCCGCCGGCCCACGCCGAATGGGTGACCCTGCTGCATGAGCGAGGGGAGGTCGAGGCGGCGTTCGCCGCGGCGGGAATCGCGTTGGATCCGTCACCGCTCCAGCACCACTGGGGTGCGATCGATCCGTTGCCTGTCCTGGAGAAACTCCCGCTGGCGCTGACCAGGCTCAAGCCGGAGATCCTGCTGCTCATCCGCGAGGGCTTTGGGCGTCGCTTCCAGATTCCGCATTCCTACCGCAGCTCCCTGCTGCTCGAACGCGGCAGGTGGACCGACAAACTGCGGATCCGGATCATCGACCCCGAGGAGACCTCCGGCACCCCGGTGCTGCCCGAGGCGTGCTGGCGGCGGCTGCCGGACCTCGACGTACTCCGTCACGACGACGCGGATCCGGACCGGCTGCATCCGCTGGTCCGGAACGCGCTCTTCCCGATGCGTGCGGACCCCACCGATCCGGTCGGACCGCCGGATCCGCGGCCCCCGTCCCCGGTTCGGGTGCGCTGCCGCGGTGAGTGGCACGAGGTGTGCTTCCAGGACGGCGCGTTACGGGTGCCGCACAGCGCGGACGAGCAGCGGCGTGAACAGGCGATGCGGGCGTTCGGCGGCGCGGTCGCCGGCTGTTTCGCCGTGGCGCGGACAGTGTCCTCCGGCGAGGGGCGGCTGCCGAAAGCTCTGCGGGAGCAGCAGCGGGAGCTGTACAGCCGGGCTCAGCACGGTGACACGCCGGGAGTGCTCAGGCTGCTCGACGCCGGGGTCGACCCGCGCTTCCGTGACGGTCGCCGCCGCACGCTCCTGCACGCGCTGATCCACCTGGACCACGAGGTCCTGCTGCCGCGCCTGCTGGCGGCCGGGGTCGACCTCGAGGCCGTGGACCACAACCGGCGCACGGCGCTGCACGTGGCGGTCGTGGCCAATGGCTCCGTCGCGCTGGTCCGGGCGCTGCTGGCCGCCGGAGCGAACCCCGACGTCACCGACGACATGGGCCAGTCGCTCTCCCAGCTCATCCGCTCCTTCAAGCGCACCGACCTGGACTTCCTGCTGGACCGGGACCGTTAGGACGAGGAACATTGACCGTCACCGATGAGAACCTCACACCGGACCCGCTGGCCGCGGCCGACGAACTGGTCCGCCGGCTCGGCTCCCAGCGGACGGAGCCGGCCGCGAACCCGCAGTTGGAGGCGCTGGCGCTCGCGGTGTCGGCGAACCTCCCCGTGCTGTTGTGGGGCGAGCCGGGGATCGGCAAGTCCGCCGGCCTCCAGCAGTTGGCCGCCGGGCTCGGCGTCCCGCTGGAGACGGTGATCGCGAGCGTGCACGAGCCCTCCGACTTCGCCGGCCTTCCGATCATCGGTGATGATCCGGCCACCACCGGGGTACCGATGGCCCCGCCGGACTGGGCGGTGCGGCTGGCCACGGCCGGGCGCGGCATCGTGTTCTTCGACGAGCTGTCCTCCGCTCCCCCTGCCGTCCAGGCGGCGCTGCTGCGGGTCGTCCTCGAACGCCGGGTCGGCAGCCTGTCACTCCCGGAGCCGGTCCGTGTGGTCGCCGCCGCCAACCCGCCGTCCAGCGCCGCGGACGGCTGGCACCTCAGCCCGCCACTGGCGAACCGGTTCGTCCACCTGCAGTGGACGCACGACCCGCGAACGGTCGCACGAGGCATGGCCGGCACCTGGCCGGCCGTACCCCTGCCGCTCATCGACCCGGCTCGGGTGCCCAGCGCGGTCGCCCGCGCCCGCGGGGTGGTCTCCGGGTTCCTCACCGCACGGCCCGGCCTGGCCCATCATCTGCCCGGCGACGCGGAGAGCCGGGGCCGCGCCTGGCCGTCGCCGCGTACCTGGGAGATGGTGCTGCGCCTGCTGGCGGTCGGGTACGCCGCCGGCGCCGACCAGAAGGCGGTCGCGGCCGCGGTGATCGGCGCGGTGGGCGACGGCACGGGTCTGGAGCTGCTGGCCTACCTCGAACAGCTCGACCTGCCCGACCCGGACCGCGTTCTGGCCAATCCGGCCGCCTTCGCACTACCGGAGAGGGGCGACCGGCAGCTCGCCTTCCTGACGGCCATCGTCTCAGCGGTGCAGAGCGACCTCACGCGGCGGCGCTGGGAGGCCGGCTGGGCGGTGCTGGCAAAGGCCGTCGACGCCGGTGTACCGGACGTCGCGGCCCGGGCCGCCGGGGATCTCGCGGCGATGCGCGACACCGACTGGCCGGTGCCGAGCGGCATCGACGCGTTCCTCGATCTGCTCCAGCTGTCCGGCGCGCTGCCGAGCGCCTCCTGACCCGTGGCCGAATTCGACCGAGTCAAGTTGCTCGCCGCGCGCTACCGCGCCGCGAGCGACCGGCCGTACCTCGCCTCCGCGCTCTACTCGCTGACGGTCGTGCCGACCAGCGGCGTGCCGACGATGGCCGTCGACCGGCACTGGCGGTGCTACGTGTCACCGGCGTTCGTCGCGGCGACGCCCGTTCCCGAGCTCGCGGGCGTATGGATCCATGAGGTTTCTCACGTGCTGCGCGACCACCACGGCCGTGCGGACCGGCTGCCGGCCACCGACCAGCGCGACCGGCTGCGCGTGAACGTCGCCCAGGACTGCGAGATCAACGATGACCTGCTCGCCGACGGGCTGGCACTGCCGGAAGGCCGGGTGGAACCCGGCACCTTCGGGCTGACGGCCGGACGGCTGTTCGAGGAGTACCTCCCGCGACTGCCGCCGTCCGCCGCCTGCTCCGACTGCGGCTCCGGCGCCCACGGCTCACCGGGCGATTGGGAGATCACCGGTGACGGCGGGCCGGGCGGCGTCAGCACGGTCGAGTCCGAGGCTCTGCGCCGGCATACCGCTGAGGCGATGCGCGCCCACCAGCGCAACCGCGGCAGCCTCCCGGCCGGCTGGCAACGCTGGGCGGAGCAGATCCTGGAGCCGACGGTCGACTGGCGCCGGGTGCTCGCGGGCGCCGTACGGGAGGCGGTCGCCTGGGCCGCCGGGGCGGTCGACTACACCTACCACCGCCCGTCCCGCCGCACCGCCGCACTGCGCGGCATCGTGCTGCCGAGCCTGCGCCGCCCGCTGCCGGTCGTCGCGATCGTCATCGACACCTCGGGGTCCATGGGCGAGGACGAGCTCGCGGCGGCCCTCGCCGAGGTCACCGGTGTACTGCGGGAGGTCGGCGTCGGCGGTAATCGGGTCACGGTGCTCGCCTGTGACGCCGATGTGCAGACCGCTGCTCGGGTGACGTCCGCGCAGCAGGTGAATCTCGCCGGTGGGGGCGGCACGGACATGCGGGTCGGCATCAGCGCGGCCCTCGCCCTGCCCGAACGGCCCGGCGTCGTGATCGTGCTGACCGATGGCTTCACTCCGTGGCCCGACGCGCCGTCGTCGGCCCGCCTCATCGCCGCGCTCATCGGCGCGGATCCGCCGTCCCCGCCCGCCTGGGTCGAGGCCGTCCGCATTCCTGTCGCGGGCTAGAGCAGTGTGCCGCCTGTCACCTCGAAACCGGCGAGCGCCTCGTCGACGCGGGCCAGCGTGTCGGGGTGCAGGACGAGGTCGGCGGCGGCCAGGTTCTCCTCGATGTGCGCCGGCGTGCGGCTGCCCGGAATGGCCACCACGTGCTCGTACTGGTGCAGCAGCCAGGCCAGCGCCAGCTGGGCCGGGGTGATGCCCAGGCGCGTGGCCAGGTCCCTGATCGGGGCATAACGGTCGTTGTTGCTCGCCAGGTTGTCGGCCGAGAAGCGGGGCGCGTTGTGCCGGAAGTCGCCCTCGCCGAGCCGCTGTACGGTGCCGGTGAGGAAGCCGTTGCCCAGCGGGCTCCAGGCCACGATCCCCACGCCCAGCTCGCGGGCCGTCTTGAGGAGGTCGGGATCGACCGGGCGCCACATCGACCACTCGTTCTGTACGGCCGTCACCGGGTGCACGGCGTGCGCCCTGCGCAGCTCGTCGGCGGTCACGTTCGACAGGCCGAGGTGTCTGACCAGGCCGGCCTCGACCAGCTCGGCCATCGCCCCGGCCGTCTCCTCGATCGGTACGCCCGGGTCCACGTAGTGCAGGTAATAGAGGTCGATCACGTCGGTGTCCAGGTTGCGCAGGCTCCGCTCGGCGTATTGGCGGACCAGCCTCGGCTCGGCGTTCACCCGCAGCTCGCCGAACGCGTAGCCCACCGGGTGCGACCTGCTCGCCTCACCCTCCGGGATGGCCAGGCCGAACTTGGTGGCGACCACCACCTCATCACGCCGCCCCTTGATCGCCCGGCCGACCAGGCGTTCGTTGTGGCCGTTCACGCCATAGGCGTCGCTGGTGTCGATGTGTACCGCTCCGGCGTCGAGCGCCGCCTTGAGCGCCGTTTCCGCGCGGGTGTCGTCGATGTCGCCGTACACGCCGGGTGACAGCACCATGGCGCCGAAACCGATCGCGGGGACCGTCAGGTCGTTTCCAAGTTCATGGGTCTTCATGTGGTTCATCCTGCTCGCGGTACGATCGGCGCGTCCAAGACCCTCTGCTATAACCATCGGTTATGGACGTGCACCTGCGTGACTTGCGCTATTTCGTGGCGGTCGCCGAGGAGCTGAACGTGACCAGGGCCGCCGAGCGGCTGTTCGTCTCGCAGCCCGCGCTGTCCAAGCAGCTGAGGGCGCTGGAACGGCAGCTCGGCTTCGACGTGTTCGAGCGTGTGCCCACCGGGGTGGTCCTCACCAGGCAGGGTGAGGCGCTGTTGCCGGTGGCGCGTGAGCTGCTCGACCGGTGGACCGCCGGACTGGAGGCCGCCAGGGCCGCCGCGCCCACGGGCACCCTGGTCATCGGCATGCAGACGGCCGTCGGACGGGGACTGCAGCACGAGGCGCTGCGCCTGTTCCGCGCGGCGATGCCCGGCTGGGAGGTGTCGCTGCGGCTGGTCGGCTGGGACGACCCCAGCGGCGGCCTGGCCGACGGCGGCTCCGACGTGGCCTTCATCTGGCTGCCCGTGCCCGAGGGGCTGAGCACGCATGTTCTGGCCACTGAGGGCAGAGGCGTGGCCATGCCGGACGATCACCCCCTCGCCGGGCTGGCGGAGATCCCGTTCGAGGCCCTGCGCGACGAGCCGTTCATCGCGCTGCCCGCCTCGGCCGGGCCGCTGCGCGACTACTGGCTCGCCCGCGACCTCCGTACCGACGAACCGGTCATCGGGTTCACGGCCAACACGCCTGAAGAGGTGTTCGAGGCCGTGACCAGCGGACTGGGCGTCGTACTGGTCGCCGAGGGCAACGCCGCGCTCTACACGCGGCCGGGCCTGGTCTACCGGCCGGTGGCCGGACTCCCGCCGGGTGAGCTGGCCATCGCCTGGCGTTCCGGCGATAAAAGACGAGAAGTCAGGGCATTCATCGACGCGCTTCGAGAGAGCGCCACTAAGGTCTGACCGATACGGATCCCGCGAAAGGGCAGCCCATGAGCGACGACTACACGATCACCTTCGATCTGATCGACGTTGACAACGATGGCCGGATCTCCGCCGAAGAGCTGGTCGGGCTGATGGAGGTGCTCGGTCAGCCGGTCACGCTGGAGGCCGCGAAGGCCGGGGTGGAGAGGCTCGACAAGGACGGTGACGGCCTCATCAACGTGGAGGAGTTCGGCGCCTTCCTGCAGAAGTAAAGCAAGCACTTGCTACACAAACCTCTGCCGCACGGGTAACAATGGCGACAGGAGGGACGATGGCCATCAAGAGTGACACCAGCGAGACCCGGATCTCCGCGGACATCGTGAAGACGCTCAGGGCCGGAATCGGCCGGATCTCCGCCGAGGTGATCGCGGAGATCCAGGTTCGCATCCCCGAGTACGCCAGACCGTCCGACGAGGTCTACATCAAGGTCGTCAGGATGGCGGTCGAGCAGGCCATCGACGGCTTCCTCGACCACATCCAGGACCCCGGCGCCCCCTGGGACCCCGAACCGTTCCGCATGATCGGCAAGGGCGAGGCGGCGGAGGGACGCAACCTGGAGCCGCTGCAGGCCGCGATGCGGCTGGGCGCCAGGGTCGGCTGGCGGCGGCTGACCGAGATCGCCGACACCCTCGGGCTCTCCCCGCAGTCCCTGTACGACCTGGGCGAGGCCATCTTCGTCTACCTCGACCAGCTCGCCGACGCCGCGACCGAGGGCTTCCACGAAGCCAAGGCGCACGCGGCGGGCGAGATCGAGCGCCGCCGCAACCGCCTGCTCGACCTGCTGCTGAGCCGGCCGCCCGCCGGCGCGGAGGCCATCTCCGACCTGGCCAAGGCCGCCGGGTGGCGACTGCCCAAGACCGTGGCCTGCGTCGCCCTCGACGACCAGCACGGCACCTGCCGCTCACCCGCGATGCCGCCCGACGTGCTGATGGGCCTGGACCGAGCCACGCCATGCCTGCTCATACCCGACCCGAACGGCCCCGGCCAGGCGCGCATGCTGGAGACCGCGCTCCGCGGCTACCTGGGCGCCATCGGGCCGCCCGTACCCCTGACCGCCGCCGCGGCGTCGCTGCGCTGGGCGGCCGAGGCGCTGGAGCTGTCCGGGCGCGGCGTGCTGCCGCGCGGCCTGCTGCACTGCGCGGACCATATGGCGACACTGGTGGTGTTCAAGGACGAGGAGCTGGTCGACGCGCTGGCGGAGGTACGCCTGGCGCCACTGGCCCATCTGCGGCCCACGCAGCAGGACCGGCTGGCGGAGACGCTGCTGGCCTGGCTGCGGTACGGCCGGGGGGCGGGTGAGGTGGCGGCTCGGTTGCACGTACATCCGCAGACGGTTCGCTACCGATTGCGGCAGTTGGAGGAGCTCTACGGCGACCAGCTCGCCGATCCGGACATCCGCTTCGAGCTGGAGATCGTGCTCCGTGCTCGCCGGGCCGCCATGAATCCCTCATGAACGCGGTGCGCGGAAGAGCCTGAGGCGGTCCTCGCCGATGCGTTCGCGGAGGAGGCCGTCCTCGATGCCGAGGTCCTGGTGGCCTTCTCCGGCGAGCTCACCACGCCGACGGGGATGCCGCCGCCGTTCCTGACGAGTTGCACGCCGTACGCACCGAGGCCGCCCGTCGCTCCCCACAGCAGCACCACGCCAGCGCTCATCATGAACGCCCAGGCCAGCGAGAAGCAGGACCCCAAGGCCCTGTGGGGCGACCCCATCCGCGACAGGCGGGTCTGGGCGGCCAACGACCCCGTGGCCCTGGCCTCGAGGTTGAGGGGCGTCTCCATCTACATGTCGAGCGGCACGAACAGCTTCATGGGCTCCCTGGACCCGCCCGGCTCCCCCTGGCACCCGGCCCACCTGGGCGAACCATCTCCGCCTACACGGTCAAAGCCCTGAGCATGCGCCTGAACGGGAGTTCAAGAACTCGTACCCCATGATCTTGGCCGCGCTGGGCCTGCCGGGCGGCGGCCCACCCAAGCTGGACACGACGGATCGCCAGGGCGACTGGCAGCTCGCCAACCCCCGGCCTTGACAGTGAGGTCCGCCCGTCCTCGACGGCTTTCCGGACGCCAATAAAACGGGCATAAGGCCGATGTTCCTGGGTATTCACGCCCGAAAACCGAACCACTGCGGCGAATGTGGCGTTCTAAGATCTCGCGGTGGCGCATACTGGAGTAGATGAAGCCACCCAGCGCCGCGACCCGGCGCCACCTGCCCACCAGCCCCTTCAAACCCCCGCCTCCGGCCCCGCCGGTCGAGCAGTTCAGCATGCACGACCAGGTGTCCCATGACCGCTACGGTCTCGGTCGGGTCATCGGCGTCGAGGACGAAGCCGTCCTCATCGACTTCGGATCACGACAGGAACGCATCACGACCCCATACGCCAAGCTGATCAAACTCTGAGACCGCCTGGCACAATCTGAAGCGGGCAGCGTTCGCCAGAGGGCGCTGTCGGCGTGTGTTGACGCGTGTCATCGGGCCCGGCCCTGTAAGTATGGTCACCGCCTTCAGGCGCTCCGCGCCGATGGAGCTCGGGCGGTGACGGTGGGGACACGTCCCCACACCTTTTAGCCCTCGTGCTCCCCGGGCCCAAGCCGTCTGGCCAGTTCGTGCTATCGGAAATCACCTTCGCCGTACGCCCCAGGGCGGTGAACCATTCACCATGCGGACTTGCCCTTGACGTATAGGTCAAGGGTTAGGGTCGCGACGCCATAAGGGCCCCCTGCCCACCGCTGAGGAGCGTCGCATGCCCGCCCTGCCCCACACGTCCCGAGAAGTCCGGCTCGCCAGTCTGCCTGACGGCCTGCCGAGGCCGGAGCACTTCGAGATCGTCGAGACGCCACTGCCGGTGCCCGAAGAAGGCCAGGTACTGGTCCGCAACCGCTTCTTCCACGTCTTCGCCGCGCTCCGCACCCTGATCGGCGGATCGGTGAAGGGCGCGCCGTTCCCCCCGCTCCTCCCCGGTGACACCCTGTTCGGGGCAGCGATCGGTGAGGTCGTGTCAGCGCCCGCGGACAGCGGCCTGCGCCCCGGCGAGCTGGTCTCGCACTGGCTCGGGTGGCGCGAGTACGCGGCCGTGGCCCAGTACACCCGGTTGGGTGACACGCTGCCCGACCCCGTGGCGCATCTGGCACAGGGCTGGACGGCGTACGCCGCGTTGACCCAGGGCGCCGAGGTACGGCCGGGCGACACGGTGTTCGTCTCCGGCGGCGCCGGCGCGGTCGGCTCGCTGGCCGGGCAGATCGCCCGCCTGCTCGGCGCGGGCCAGGTGATCGGCAGCACCGGCTCACCGGAGAAGGCCGAACGGCTGGTGTCCGAGCTGGGGTACGACGCCGCCGTGATCCGCGGCGCGGAGCCGATAGGCGAGCAGCTGGCCAAGATCGCGCCGGACGGCATCGACGTCCTCCTGGACAACGTCGGCGGCGAACAGCTCCAGGCGGCGGTTGCCGCGGCCCGGCACGGGGCACGGTTCGTCCTGGTCGGCGCACTGTCCGGCCAGATGTCGGCACACGGCACCGGTACGACGGCGCCCGTCGAACTGGACACCTACCAGCTCATCCTCAAGGGCATCGCCATGCGTGGCTTCAGTGCCCCGGACGACGCGCGGGCACGAACACAGTGGACAGAGCGCTTCGGCGGCTGGCTGCGTTCCGGCGAGATCACGTTCCCGCACGTACGAGTGTCGGGCATCGAGCAGGCTCCCCAGGCGTTGCACGAGATGATCGGCGGCCGGCATCTCGGAGCCGTCATCGTAGAGCTGTAGTTACCTTTGGAGAGCTGATGCGGATCGGCGACGCGGCGGCAGCGGCGGGCACGACACCTCGGGCACTGCGTTTCTATGAGCAGCGCGGGCTGCTGCCCCCGGCGCCGCGCACGATGACCGGGCAGCGGGAGTACGGGCCTCGTGACGTGACGCTGGTGCGGATCATCCGCGAGCTGCTGTCGCTGGGGCTGACCGTCGAGGACGTACGCAGCTGCGCCGAACGCCTCCACCTTCTGGAGGGCGATACGTTGCCGCCGTACGGAAGCACTGGCTGCACCCAGGGCACCGGAGTCGTCCAGCGCCGGCTCACCGCCCTGGACGAGGAGATCTCCCGCCTGACGGCGCTGCGCGAGCGCCTCGCCGCCCGGGTCAGCACGACGACCTGAGCCGGGTCGGCACGACCGGCTGACCACTGCCCGGATATGACGACGACCCGGGCGTCCGCCCGGGTCGTCACGAGCATTTGACCTGATCAGGTGGTGTGCAGATACACCTGGCCGAACACCTCGGACAGCTTCTTGAGGTCCGTGGCCGAGTCGACTTCCGGCGCCGACGGGTCGTAGATCGTGGCCAGCCGGGGACGGATCGAGGTCAGCTTCTTCAGCTGGTCCCAGGTGGCGTTCTGCGCCCACTTCTCGCCGTACAGCCTGCTGACCTGGCCCTGGTCGTTCTGCCAGCGGGACCAGAGGGTGATCGTCTCGGCGGCGTCGGCCTGGAGCGGCGTGGCGATGCGGTCGGTGATCGACTGGGTGGCCTGCTCGGCGGTGAGTTGCGGCGAGCCCACGGCGGCGAAGCCCGCGTCTTCCGCGGTGATCTGACCGTAGGCGTCCCAGGCGCGGGCCCTGACCTGGATCCACTGGTTGCGCTGGGCCTCGGTGGCGTCGATCTTCCAGGTGGCGTACTCGGTCGCCAGGTGTCCGCCGTCCAGGGCGAGCTGGTCGACGAGGCCCTTGGTGAGCCAGGCGCCGATCCGCTCGGGGTCGAGCAGCGGGTACTTCTTGGTCACCTCGGCCTTGCACGTGTCGTTGGCGCCGCAGCCGAGCACCGGCACCACCGTGTGCACGGCCAGCTTCTTGCCCGGCGCGAGGTTGCGGAGCGTGGTGGTGGCCTCCGTGACGAACTTGTCCATCTCGTCAGCCGTCTCGAACGTCTTGTTGAACCCGAGCTGCGAGCTGAACCTGATCCCCACGGCCCCCTGCTGCGCCGCGACCGCGGCGACCTTCTTGGCCGCCTCGGCGAGCTTGCCCGCCTTCCAGTCGTCGGCCAGCTCCGTGTCGATCCAGACGCGCATCCCGGCCGCGGCGGCGGCCTTGACGGCCTGGCCGCCGGCGGACTTCTCGGCAGCCTGGATCTCGGCCTTGGACAGGCCCTCGGGGTTGACGAAGCACTCCTCGCCGGACTGGCACTCGGGCGAGCCGCCGTCCTCGGCGCCGTCGACATCAGGCGAGTCGACGTCGTGCAGCTCGCCGTCGCCCTCGGAGTCGTTGGCGCACTCGTTGCCGGCTTCGGTGCAGTCGACGAGGATCGGGTTCATCGGGCCGGCTTCCTGCATGTGCTCACCGTCGTTGGAGAGCCAGAAGTTGGCGATGTCCCGCGCCTCGTCGGGCGTGGCCATCCAGCGGCACACGACGTACGCCGGGGTGTCACCGGACATCAGGTCGTTGCAGCTGCGCGGATCGTCCTCCGACCAGGCTGGAACGCCTATGCCCAGCAGTGAGAGTGCCAATCCGATGACGAAAATCTTCCTCAGTCGCATGGCGCCTTACTCCAGGGGGTGATCGCGGACATATCGCACAATATCTGGATGATCAGCTACCTTCAATGAGATCCACTGCGTTCTTCACCCCGTGTTCCACCCGCAGTAGCCCCCCAAGTTGCGCCGCGTTCTCGCGATATTCCGATATGGCCAGCAACCGCGCCGCCAATGACCGCCCGCTCAGCGCCCGAATAGGCAACGGCGGCGGCCCCACTCCCAATGCCGCCACCCGTCGGCCCCAAAACGGTTGGTCGGAGAAGAAGGGGCAGACCACGTTCGGCACCCCGGCCGCCAGCCCTGCCGCCGTGGCCCCCGCCCCACCGTGGTGTACGACGGCCGCCATCCTCGGGAACAGCACCTCGTGCGCCACCTCCCCTACCGGACAGACGTCCGCCGAGGCGGTCACGGGCAGCCCCTGGACCACCGCCCTTACCCCAGCCAATCGCAGCGCCACGACCACCTGCTCGGCGACCGCGTCCGGCTCATCGGGCACCATGCTCCCGAACCCGACGAACACGGGCGGCGGCCCATCGTCTAGAAAGGCGGCGACGTCTGGGGGCAGCGGGAAGGCGGTCGGGTCCGGGCCAGGTGGGAGGGCGGGTTTGTCCCGGGTGGGGCTGTCCGGGTCGGGCGGGAGGGCGGGTTTGTCCGGGGTGGGGCTGTCCGGATCGGGTGGCAGGCGCCAGTAGCCGGTCAGGTGGACGTAGTCGGGCCAGTCGTGCGGCCTGGGCACCACCAGCGGGCTCACCCCGCACAACACCGGCACCCGATCCCGCCGGTCGGCCACGAACGGGCTCCCCCGCAACGGTCGCAGCCCCAGCACTTGCCCGCGCCGCCGGTTCATCATGCGGCCCAGCATCAGCCAGCCAAGCCGCTCGACCACGGCGAAGCTGGCCCGGTTGCCGACCCTGCCCAGGGTCCGGGACGGGATCAGCGGGTTCGGGAACTCACCGGTCGGCTCGCTGGGCTGGAACTGCAGGATCCCGTACGGCATGCCGTACCTCTCGTGCAGGTGCCTGCCCATGGCGCCGAGCGCGGGCGCCAGGACCAGTTCGGCGTCGGCGCAGGCGTCGTCCGCCTGGACGACGAGCTCCGCGGCGAGGGGTTCGAGAACGGCCCTGAAGCCCCGCACGAACCCCAGCGGCCCGCTGCGCAACCACGCCTCCGGTGGCGACCCATTCGAGCGCGCTCAGGCGAGCTTGAAGATCGCGCTGGATGCTGGGCAGGGCGACGGTGACCACGGTGTTGTCCAGCGTCGTCACGAACCCGGCCAAGCCGACGACCGTCAGGAGCAGCCGGGATCGGGTGGCGGGCTGTACAGGGGCGACGGTCAAGGTCACGTGTCCACCTCCGCCCAGGTCCAGCCGGGTCCGTCGGGGTTCGCCCTGACGACCCTGGTACGACCGGTGGTGACCTTCTCCCAAGTTGGCCGCCGCGTACTGCCCGGAGTTGCCGGAGTGTCGGGACCAGCCGAGGCGTTGGGTCCAGGCGGGGCATCCGGATCGGCCCCGGCCCGGCTTGTGGTGGTCGGGCGGGCGGTGACCTGGGGTCGCTTGGAGGCTGCGGGCTCGGCGGTGCTGTAGGGGCGCTTTCTGACGAGGGGTGCGGCGGGGCGCGGGGTGGGGAGGGCGGCAGGGGGGTCGTGTTCGGCGGAGACCGGTATGGGGTCGGTGTCCACGCCGAAGATGGCCGGGCGGCCGTTGACGGTCACCGCCGCCGCTGCATCGGGGCTGTCCTCCGCCCAGGACCAGCCGGGGCCGTCCGGATTGGGCTTGATCGACCTCCCGGAACGCGGGCTGCTCGCCGTATCGGGGCGCCGAGCCCCGCCGCCGCTCGTACTCGCCGACGCGGCGCCCGGGGACGGCGCTGGCTGGGAAAGCGCGTCCGGGGAAAGCGCGCTCGGGGGAAGCGACTGCCCAGCAGACAGCTGTCCAGCAAGCGGCCGTTCAGCAAGCCGCCGTTCAGCAAGCGCAGCACGCGGCCGTTCAGCGAGCGCCCGCCCAGCAGACAGCCGAGCCGGAGAAGGCCCTCCCGAGGGCGGAGGCCCTTCGTGGAACTCGATCCGTCGATGCACCCCCCGCAGCACCCCAGGCAGCCACCAGTTGGCCCCGCCCAGCAACCGCATCGTCGCCGGCACCAGCAGCGCCCGCACCAGTGTCGCGTCCACCACGATCGCCACGAACATGCCCACCCCGAGCAGCTTCACGATCGTGATCCCGGCCGTCGAGAACGCCCCGATCACCACCAGCAGCAACAGTGCCGCACTGGTGATGACGCCGCCGGTCCGCTGCAATCCCGTCGCCACCGCCGCCGTGTTGTCGCCCGTTCGCAGCCACTCTGCCCGTACGCGCGACAGCAGGAACAGCTCGTAATCCATCGACAGCCCGAAAACCACCGCCAGGATCAACACCGTCACTGTGGCCTCGATGGTCCCCGTCGACGTGAAGTGCAGCCAAGTCGCCAGGTGGCCGTCCTGGAAGGCCCAGACGATCACGCCGAACGAGGCGCCGATCGACAGGACGTTCATGAGCAGGGCCTTGAGCGGCAGCACGATGGAGCCGAAGGCGGCGAACAGCAGCAGGAACGTCACCCCGCCCACCACCAGCGCCATCCACGGCAGCCTGGACAGGAGGCTCGCCAGGAGGTCCATCTGGGCGGCCGTCGGGCCGCCTACGACGAGGCGCCGGATGTTCGGTTCCGGGGTCATGGATCTGATGAGGGTCACCAGGTTCTGGGCCTGGGCCGACATGGGATCGTAGGAGTAGCGGACCGCCAGCCGTACCGCGCCGTTGGGCTGGGAGAGGCCGGCCAGGTCGACGCCCGTGACCCCGGGCAGCTTGCGCAGGCGGTCGGCGAGGGGCTTGGCGTCCGTAGGGTCGATCGCGGTGACGGCGCTGATCGGGGTGTAGCCCTGGCCGAGGGGGCCGACGGCGGCGGAGCGGGTGGTGAAGGAGCGTTCGATGAGGGCGTGGACGTCGATCGTGGCCATCGAGTTCTTGGCGAAGTCGCGGTCGACGGTCTCGGCGACGCGGCGGCTCTCGGCGGCGGCGGGCAGGACACGGTGGTCGACGTTGCCGAACCGTACGTGGGCGAACGGTCCGGCCAGTGCGAGCAGTACGGCGGTGACCGCGACCAGGTAGAGCACCGGCCGTTTCAGCACGCTTGAGGCGATCGCGTGCCACAGACCGGCACCCACGCGGGCCGAGCCGAAGTCAGGGGTGATGCGGATGGCGTCCACGCGGGGACCCAGGATGGACAGCGCGGCGGGCAGGACGACCAGCGCCGCGACCATGGCCACCAGCACCACGGCCGCCGCGCCCAGCCCGATCGAGCGCAGGAACATCTGCGGGAACAGCAGCAGCCCCAGCAGCGAGGTCGCCACTGTCAAACCGGAGAAGGCGACGGTACGCCCGGCGGTCGCCATGGTGCGCACCACGGCCTCCTGGGTCGGGGCGCCGGACCTGATCTGCTCCCGGAAAGAGTTCAGCACGAAGAGCGAGTAGTCGACGGCCAGCCCGAGACCGAGCATGGTGACGACGTTCAGCGAGAAGACCGAGACCTCGGTCACCTCGGTGAGCAGCCTGAGCAGCACGAGCGCGCCCAGCACCGCGAAGATCCCGACGAGCAGCGGGAGCCCGGCGGCCACCACGCTGCCGAACACCACCACGAGCAGCACCAGCAGCACCGGCATCGAGATCGCCTCGGCGCGCGCCAGGTCCGCGGCAGTCTGGTCGTTCAGCTCCTTCAGGAGCGGCACCGAGCCGCCCACCTGGACCTGGAGGTTCGCGACGGGCAGCCGGTCCTTGATCGCGGCGTACGCCTGCTGCTTGGCGCCTTTCAGGGTGATCAGGGCGTAGGTGGCGTGTTCGTCGGTGGACATCAGCTCCTTGGCGCCGGTGGTCCAGTAGGTGGCCAGCTTGCGTACGTACTGGGCGGGCAGGGCGCGCAGGGAGTCGTGTACGGCCTTCTTGAAGCGCGCGTCGCGCACCTTGACCTGCGGGTGCCGGTAGAGGACGACCACGTCGGGCGTGTTGCCGCTGTACCAGGCGTCGTTCCAGCGGGCGGCGGTGGTCGAGTCGGCGGCGGGATCGGCGAAGCCGCCGTCGGCCATCCGGCCGAACAGCTGCAGCCCGAAGGGCGCGACCAGGACGGCCGCCACCAGGCTCAGGACCAGCAGCGTCCACCGGCCGCGGTGGATCAGGCGTCCCGCCGACTCAAACAAGGGCGCCCTCCAGGTACGCCCGCAGGCAGGCCCGCCGGGCGATCTTGCCGCTGGTCGTCCGGGGTACGGCTCCGGTGCCGGTCAGCACGAAGTCGTGCACGGATAAATCGTGAAATTTCCGGACCGCTGCCCGTACCCGGGCCGCCACCTCCGCCGGATCGGCCGAAGCACCACCGCGCGACCGCTCGGCCACCACCACGAGCCGCTCGGTCTCCTCCCCCGGCACTGAGAAGGCCGCCACGTGGTCGCGGCACACGGCCCGGTGCGCCTCCTGGACGGTGACCTCGATGTCCTGGGGATAGTGGTTGCGCCCGTCGGCGATGATCAGGTCCTTGATCCGGCCGGTGACGTACAGCAGCCCGCCGAACGCGGCGTTGAACGCCTCGACGGTGCCGGGCCGTACCGGCTCCGCGCCGTTCAGCATGACCCGCACCCCAGACAGGTCCAGCCCCTCCTTATCGGCCGCGCCCACCCTGGCCGCCGTGTACTCATAGGCGAAGTTGGGCCCGCCGGTGTAGACGTCGTCGAACTCACTCAGCAGCCGCAGCCACCGCACCGGATGCATGACGAACGCGACCGGATCCATGAACGCCACCTGGTTGCCCCCCACCATCGGCAGCGCGATCGTCGCGACCAGCCCCATGTCGTGGAAGAGCGGCAGCCACAGAGCCGCGACCGAGGTACGAGGCTTGGCCCGGAACAACTCCCACAGCTGCGCGGCGTTGGCCTCCAGGTTGCCGTGGGTGATCTCCACACCGGCGGGCGCCCGGGTGGAGCCGGAGGTGTACTGCAGGTAGGCGAGCTCACCGGGCCCGATCGGCACCGGCTCCCACTCGTCGGCGAGCAGGTCCGAGACCGTGTCGACGGCGATCACCGGAACCCCGGCGGCGAAGTCCCGCACGCCGGGCAGCGCGGCCGTGGTCGTGAGCACGGCGACCGGCTCGGCGTCGGAGTAGGCGCGGCTCAGTCGCTCGGCGTGCCCCGGCAGATCGGGCGCGAACAACGGCACCGCCACGATCCCGGCGTACAGGGCGCCGAGCATCGCCACCACGTACGGCAGCCCTTGGGGAGCGAGGATCGCCACCCGGTCACCGGGACCCGCGACCTCGCGCAGCCGTACGGCCAGCGCCCGCGCTTTGAGGTCAGCCCGAGCCCAGGTCAGGGTCTCGCGGGAGCCGTCACCCAGGTGATCGACGAAGGTGTAGGCGGGCGCGTACGGGATCTCCCGCGCCCATCGCGCCACGCGCTCGATCAGTGCCTCGGGCATGCCCGGGTCCCCTCGCCGACTACAGGGACCTAGAAAATTACGGCAGAAAGAGCTTCGATTCTTGCCAAACGCCTGCACATTCCGCTTCCGGTCTTGTCAGTGGCGTGACAAGCACGGAGATATTCAGACGACAGCAGATGCGAAGAACCATCACAATAGTGAGCATTTGGGGGATTAGGGGGCTTACCACGTGCACGGCTATCTTCGCGATCTCGGGCTGCTCCGGGATCGGCGGTTCACGTTACTGCTGACCGCGCGGACCATCTCGGTGCTGGGCACCTCCTTCGCCCCCGTGGCGCTCGCCTTCGGCATCCTCGCCCTCCCCGGCGCGAACGCCACCACGCTGTCCGTGGTGCTCACCGCCGAGGCGCTGCCGATGATCGTGTTCATGCTGTTCGCCGGGGTGATCGCGGACCGGTTCCCCAGGCAGCGGGTGATGATGGTCAGCGAGTTCATCAGCGCGCTGGCCTTCTTCTCCCTGGCCGCGATGATGCTGTCGGGCTGGACCCCGCTGCCCGCGATGGCGACCGCCGCGGCGGCCAGTGGCGTGGCGATAGCGATGCTGTTCCCCTCGCTGACCGGCATCATCCCCGAGGTCGTGCCCGCCGACCGGTTGCAGACCGGCAACGCGCTGCTCGGCCTGGGCGCGAACAGCTCGCGGGTGGCCGGCGCGGTGCTGGGCGGCGGCGCGGTCGTGCTGTTCGGCAGCGGGTGGGCGCTGGCCGTGAGCGGGCTGATGTTCACGGTGGCCGGGGTGCTGATCGCGGCGCTGCGGCTCACGCCCGCCGAGCGCGACGCGGCGGCCGAGCATTCGATGCTGGCCGACCTTCGTGACGGGTGGCGCGAGTTCAGCACCCGGCAGTGGATCTGGGTGGTGGTCGCGCAGTTCTCCGTGCTCGTGATGGGGCTGCAGGCGGGTCATGGGGTGCTCGGGCCGCTGATCGCCAAGGAGAGTCTGGGCGGGCCCGCGGCCTGGTCGGCGTTCCTGGCCGGCGAGGCGGCCGGCACGATCGTGGGAGTGATCGTCTCGCTGCGGGTCCGGCCCAGGCGGCCGATCCTGGTCGGGACGCTGCTCTGCCTGCCGACCGCGCTGCCGTACGTGCTGCTGGGCACGGGCGCGCCACTGTGGGCGCTCGTGGCGGGCGCGTTCGTTCTGGGCGTGTGCTTCGACGTGTTCGGGGTGCTGTGGCAGACGACCATGCAGCGCGAGGTGCCGCCGGAGTCGCTGTCGCGGGTCAGCTCGTACGACGCGCTGGGCTCGCTGATGTTCGGCCCGATCGGGCTCATGCTGGCCGGGCCGGTGGCGAGCCTGGTCGGCACCCGGACGGCGCTGCTGGGCTGCGCGGCGCTCGTCGTGCTGTCCACACTCGCCGCGCTGCTGTCTCCGGGGGTGCGTAACCTACGCGCGCCCGTCCCGGTCGCGGAGACCGTGCCCGGCCGAAGTGAGCTGGCGTCCGGTTGAGCGGAAGAAGTCGTTGGCCCTCGGCTGGAACATCAGCGCCACGGCGCCGAGCACGGCCAGCACGTGCAGCACCCG
Source organism: Nonomuraea sp. CA-143628 (assembly GCF_050942315.1). Lineage (NCBI taxonomy): Bacteria > Bacillati > Actinomycetota > Actinomycetes > Streptosporangiales > Streptosporangiaceae > Nonomuraea > Nonomuraea sp. CA-143628. The sequence goes on along the minus strand of NZ_CP192072.1, from coordinate 1,089,468 downwards.
GCTGCCGCCGAACAGCAGGCCCATCACGTCGGCCCCGGCGAACGCCTCGGTGATGGAGTGGCCCTCCATCAGCCACTGGACGGGTCCGATGACCAGCGAGAGCGTGCCGAACACGCCCAGCGTCACCGCGAGTGTCCACCGGGCCCAGTTCCGGCCCTGCCTGAGCCGCAGGGTCAGGAAGACGGCCGCGGCGAACACGACGAGCCGGATCCCGGCGCCGGACAGCAACTCGCCCGCCGAGGCCGTCCCGGTGGACAGCAGATCGGTCACGGCCAGCACCGTCTCGAACGCCCCGGCTCCGACCGCGACCAACCACAAGGTGGCGGCGGCCTGCACGGCGGGCGGTGGCTCGGTGGGGTTCGGCGCGGCGTGGGGCTTGAGCATGGTCATGACGGCCTCCTGAGTCGATCGCTTGCCGGCAAGTGTGCGCCGCGCGACCCCTCCGGATCAGCCCCGCCATCCCCCGAATGGCCGGTCAGGCAGGCACTACCGGATCAGACGACGATCAGCGTCACCACGACGCCCGCGCAGTTGCCCGCCACGCAGATGCGGACCGGCACCTCGGACACTCCCGCGGCCTCCGGAATGCCGCCGATGTGCCCGTCGGGGCCGATCGTGACGCCCGCCGGCAGCTTGCCGTGGTCGGTCACGGAGAACGTGGGCGGCACGCCGGTGGGCCCGCCCGAGATCCCGATCTGGTCGTCGTAGCGGTTGCCCACCTTGCCGGGGAAGGCCAGCTCACTCGGTTGCCAGGGCACATTCCGCAGCACGACGACCGTGACCTGCTGATCGACGCAGTCCTGGCCACGGCACAGGCGGACGGGCGTGGCGAAGGTGCCGGGACGCTGGGGAACACCGTGCAGCCGGCCCGTGTCGTCCAAGGTCACGCCCGGTGCCAGGGCGGCGCCGCGGATGGTCAGGCCGTCCTGGAACGGCAGCAGGCGATTGGTCACCTCGATGCCCTGCGTGACGTAGAAGACGTCCTCGACGAGCCGCTTGGTCGGGGGATCCACGTGCTGGGCGGGCAGGTCCCTCGATACGGCCACCGGGTGGAAGTCGGCCGAGGGCAGCGTGGGGAGCAATGCGCACAGACTCAACCCGGCAACGACAAATGCCCATGTTTGCCGCATCCCACCCCCAGTTCGTCTCCTCGATACGTACCCCACCAGCGCGTAGCGTTACTCCTGGCTCACGCATAGATAATCGGTTCATGGCCGCTGAATCCGCCCAGACCCTGGAACGCGGGCTCCGCCTGCTCAGGCTGCTCGCCGACGGCAAAGGCGGACGGACGCCCACCGAGCTGAGCACCGAGCTGTCGCTGTCGCGCCCGGTGGTCTACCGGCTGGTGACCACGCTGCTGAGCGAGGGGTTCGTGCGCCGTGACGCCGAGGGGCGGGTGCACCTCGGGTTCGGCGTGCTCGTGCTGGCCCAGGCCGTACAACCGCTGCTTCGGGCGGCGGCGCTGCCCACGCTGCGGCGGCTGGCCGAGGACGTCGGCGCGACCGCGCACCTGACCGTGGCCGAGGGCGACGACGGCCTGGCCGTGGCGGTGGTGGAGCCGTCGTGGACGGACATGCACGTGGCCTACCGGGAGGGGTCGCGCCACTCCCTGTCGCTGGGCGCCGCCGGGCGGGCGATCCTGGCGCTGCGCGAGGGACGGGCCGACTATCTGGTGACGGAGGGGCAGTTGCAGGAGGGCGCGCGGGGGATCGCCGCGCCCGTGTCCGGGCTGCCGTGGCTGGAGGCGTCGGTGGGCGTGGTGACGTTCGGGCCGCTCAGCGAGTCGGCCGGGCCGCGCGTGGTCGAGGCGGCCGCCGAGCTGTCCGGCGCGCTGGGTTGACATCCCTTAGCCGATGGCGGACGGTAGTTGCGTATAGAGGACACACACGTCCGATAATCGGACGCACTGGAGGCGATGATGCCTTACTACCGTGTCGTTGGCGAGGTGCCCAGAAAGCGGCACACGCAGTTCAGGCGGCCCGACGGCGGCCTCTACGCCGAGGAGCTGATGGGCGAGGAAGGCTTCTCGTCGGACTCCTCGCTGCTCTACCACCGCTATCTGCCGACCGCGATCGTCAAGGCCGAGGCCGTCACGCCACTGACCGACACGCGCCTGGAGCCGAACCTGCCGCTGTCGCCGCGCCACTTCCGCACCCAGGACCTGCGCGGCGCGGGCGACCTGGTGACGGGCCGGATGCAGCTGGCGGGCAACGCCGACGTCCGATTGTCGTACGCCACCAGCGACCGCCCCAGCGAGCTCTACCGCAACTCCATGGGCGACGAGTGCGTGTACGTCCAGGACGGCCGCGCCCGCTTCGAGTCGACGTACGGCGTCATCGAAGCCGGCGCGGGCGACTACATCGTCATCCCGACCGGCACGATCCACCGCTGGGTACCCGACGGCCAGGTAAACGTGCTGGCCATCGAGGCGTCCGGGCACATCAGGCCGCCCAAGCGCTACCTGTCGCAGTACGGGCAGTTCCTGGAGCACGCGCCCTACTGCGAGCGCGACCTGCGCAGCCCGGCGGAGCCGTTCGTCGTCGAAGGCGAGGAGGTCCCGGTGCTGGTCCGCACCCGGGGCGGGCTGACCCGGCTGGTCTACCGCAACCACCCGTTCGACGTGGTCGGCTGGGACGGCTACCTCTACCCGTTCGCGTTCAACATCAATGACTTCGAGCCGATCGTGAAGAAGACGCACGCGCCGCCGCCGGTCCACCAGACGTTCGAGGGGCCGGGGTTCGTGATCTGCTCGTTCTGTCCTCGGCCACTGGACTTCCACCCCGAGTCCGTACCGATCCCCTACAACCACCACAACGTCGACTCCGACGAGTTCATGTTCTACGTGGGCGGCGACTACTCGGCCCGCAAGGGCTCCGGCATCGACGTCGGCTCGATCTCCCTGCACCCGGCCGGCTTCACGCACGGCCCGCAACCCGGGGCGGTGGAGGCGGTCATCGACGCGGTCAGCCGCGGCATCACGACCACCAGCGAGATGGCCGTGATGATCGACACCTTCCGCCCGCTCGACCTCGGCCAGGCCGCACTGACCTGCGAGGACCCCGGCTACGCCTGGACCTGGGCCCGATGAACCTCATGAATCTCTACCTCGCGCTGATCGACGACGCGGGCCTGTTCCCGCCGACCTCCCTGCACATGTCGGAGGCGCTGGCCCGCCACCAGCGCGACCTGGAGCGGGCCTCCCAGGTGCTCACCCACCGCTTCCTCTGCCCCACCAGCCGCCTCGACGGGCTGCGCCGCGAGGAGGCTCCGCCTCGCCGGATCGGGCTGATCGTCGACACGCCGGACATCCCGCCATTCGACGACCTGCCCGTGGACTCGGTCGAGCTGCGCGCGGACGCCCTCGACCAGCTGCCCCGCGGCGGCCTGCCACCGGGCGTGCGGCTGTTCGTTGAGGTGCCCGCCGGGAAGTACGTCGCCGACGTGCCCGAGGGCGCCGCGCTCAAGGTGCGCTGCGGCGGCCTGACCGCCGACGCCTTCCCGTCGGTCGAGCATCTCGCGGCGTTCATCCGGTTCTGCGCCGAGCACGACCTCCAGTTCAAGGCCACCGCCGGGCTGCACCACGCCGTACGCCATTTCGACCCCACGCTCGGCGTCGACCGGCACGGCTTCCTCAACCTGCTGCTGGCCGTCTGCGAGGCGGTGGACCAACGCGACCCCGCGCCCGTGCTGCGCACCACCGACGTGGGCCACCTCGTACGGCTGGCCCGCGCCGTGTCCGAGGAGACCGCGAAACGGGCCAGGGCGGTGCTGGTGAGCTACGGCTCGTGCAGCACCGGCGCCCCGCTGGACGACCTGCGCGCACTGGGACTGATCGAGGAGAACGCGTGAGCTGGGGAATAGACAACCTGCCCTACGGGGTGTTCTCCCGGCGCGGCGAGCGGCCACGCGTCGGCGTGCGCTACGGCGACCGGGTGCTCGACCTGGCCGCCGCGCTGCACGACGAGGTGTTCGCGGCGCCCAGCCTGAACCCCTTCATGGCCAGGGGCCGCACCGCCTGGCACGACACCAGGACACTGATCGCCAACAAGCTCACCTCCGACCTCGCGATCACCGAGCCGCACCTGATCCCGCTCGACCAGGTGCGGCTGCACATGCCGTTCGAGGTGGCCGACTACGTCGACTTCTACTGCTCGCTGGAGCACGCCACCAATCTCGGCAGGATGTTCCGGCCCGGCACCGAGGGGCTGCTGCCCAACTGGCGGCACCTGCCGGTCGGCTACCACGGCAGGTCGGGCACGATCGTGGTCTCGGGCACCCCGATCGACCGGCCGCACGGCCAGCTCGGGGCCGGGCGGTTCGGGCCGTCCGCCAAGCTCGACCTCGAGGCCGAGCTGGGCTTCGTGGTCGGCGTACCGTCCGAGCTCGGCTCGCCCGCCGGGGCCTTCGAGGATCACGTGTTCGGGGTGACGCTGGTCAACGACTGGAGCGCGCGCGACATCCAGGCGTGGGAGTACGTGCCGCTCGGGCCGTTCCTGGGCAAGTCGTTCGCCACCTCGATCTCGCCGTGGATCACGCCGCTGGAGGCGCTGCCCCGGCTGGCCGGGCGCGTACAGGATCCCGAACCGCTCGACTACCTGCGCAGGACGGACGACTGGGGGCTGGACGTCTCGGTCGAGGTGTCGCTCAACGGCGAGGTCGTGTCCCGCCCGCCGTACTCGGGCATGTACTGGACGCCGGACCAGATGCTCGCCCACATGACGGCGAACGGCGCGTCCCTGCGGACCGGCGACCTGTTCGCGAGCGGCACCATCTCCGGCGAGCAGCGCGACGAACGCGGCTCGCTCATCGAGCTGACCTGGAACGGCAGCGATCCACTCAAGCTCGCCGGCGGCGAGACCAGGACATTCCTGGAGGACGGCGACACCGTGATGATCCGAGCCACGGCCGGCGGCCGGTCATTGGGGGAGGTTTCCGGAACCATCCGATAGGTGACTTGGCGTGCTCATTCAGTGACCCTCCGCTAACCTGGGTATCCCCTTCCCGGAAAGCAGGATCGAGATGCGGCGCGCCGCGGCCATCTTTCTCGTGGCCCTACTCCTGACCGCGGGCTGCTGCCCGGTGACCGCCGACCGCCCGGCGCCCAAGCCGCCTGTCGTCCAGGTCTCCCCCGCCTTCGACACGCGGGGCGCCCGGACGGACCGGGGCCTGGTCGTCCAGGCGCAGGGCGGCAAGCTCAGCCAGGTGATCGCGTACGTGGCGGGCGCGCTGGTGCCGGGCAAGCTGGACGCGTCGCGCACGACCTGGCGCTCCTCCTGGACGCTGGCCCCCGGGGCCGAATACACGGTGACCGCCACCGCGGCGGGTTCGGCCGGCCCGTCGACGGTGGCCATGGGCCGCTTCCGCACCCGCGCCGCCAACCGTTCGTTTCAGATCGCCTCCATCGAGCCGCTGCCCGGCGAGACCGTCGGCGTCGGCATGCCGATCATCATGGACTTCGACACCCCGATCCAGGACAAGGCGGCCGTGGAGCGGGCGCTGGAGATCAAACCGGCCGTCGAGGGCGCGTGGCGCTGGGTGAACGACACCCGGGCGATCTACCGCACCCGCGCGTTCTGGGCGCCGGACCAGCAGGTCACGGTCACGGCCCACCTGACCGGCGTACGCATGGCGCCGGGCGTCTACGGCCTGACCGACCGCACGTTCGCCTTCAAGGTGGGCCGCGAGCAGACGACCACGGTCGACACCCGGACCCACCAGATGGTCGTCAGGCGCGGCGGCCGGGTCGCGCAGCGCATGGCCATCAGCGCGGGCATGGCCACCACCCGCGAATACACCACGACCAGCGGCGTCCACCTGACCATGGACAAGGGTGATCCGGTCCGCATGATCTCGCCCGGCCGCAAGAAGGGCGAGCCCGGCTTCTACGACGTGATGATCGACCACGCCGTACGCATCTCCAACAGCGGCGAATACGTCCACGCCAAGAACAACCTCTGGGCCCAGGGCCACGCGAACGTCAGCCACGGCTGCGTCAACGCCCGCCCCGACCAGGCGGCCTGGTTCTTCGACACCTCGCTGCGCGGTGACCCGGTGACGATCACCGGCACCGACCGCGAGCTCACGTGGGACAACGGCTGGGGATTCTGGCAACTCCCGTGGGACAAATGGCGCCAAGGCAGTGCCTTGTACGACCCCGCGACCCTGCCACAGCAATGATTCCCGCATTACCGTAGGGAAGGGGGAACCAGGCGAGCACACAGGCCCGTTATTCCATTAGGAGGGCCGGAGCATGGATGAATGGATCATCTGGATAATCCTGGCAGTAGTCCTCGGCGTGGCGGAGATCTTCACCGTCACCGCGGCGCTCGGGCTGCTCGGCGCGGCCGCTCTCCTCACCGCGGCGACCGCCGCCATCGGGCTGCCCGTCCCCCTGCAGCTGCTGGTCTTCGCCCTGTCTTCCACGGCCGGTCTCATCGTGATCCGGCCGATCGCCATGCGCCACATCCGGCAGCCACAACTGCAACGCTTCGGCGTGGAGGCACTGGTCGGCAGGCAGGCGTACGTATTGTCGGAGGTCACCGGCAGGGACGGCAGAGTACGCATCGGCGGCGAGGAGTGGTCCGCGCGCGCCTATGACGAAACCCTGGTGATCCCCACGGGGGCGACCGTCGACGTCATCGAGATCGAGGGCGCCACAGCCCTCGTATATCCCCGGGAGTGACCATGGATCCGCTGTTGGTGGTCGGACTGCTCGTCATCCTCTTCGCGGTGTTCACGGTGCTCAAGGCCGTGCGGATCGTGCCCCAGGCACGCGCCCGCAACGTCGAGCGCCTGGGCCGCTACAACCGTACGCTCAAGCCCGGACTCAACTTCGTCATCCCGTACATCGACCGCGTCTACCCGATGATCGACCTGCGCGAGCAGGTCGTGACCTTCCGCCCGCAACCGGTCATCACCGAGGACAACCTGGTCGTCGAGATCGACAACGTCATCTACTTCCAGGTCACCGACCCCCGGGCGGCGGCCTACGAGATCGCCAACTACCTCCAGGCCATAGAGCAGCTCACCGTCACCACCATGCGTAACGTCATCGGCGCCATGGACCTGGAGAAGACGCTCACCTCCCGCGACCACATCAACAGCCAGCTGCGCGGCGTGCTCGACGAGGCCACCGGCAAGTGGGGCATCCGCGTCAACCGCGTGGAGGTCAAGGCGATCGACCCGCCGAAGACCATCAAGGACGCGATGGAGAAGCAGATGCGCGCCGAACGCGACAAGCGGGCGGCCGTCCTCAACGCCGAGGGCCAGCGCCAGTCGCAGATCCTCACCGCCGAGGGCGACAAGCAGAGCGCCATCCTGCGCGCCGAAGGCCAGCGCACCGCCGCCATCCTGCAGGCCGAGGGCCAGTCGCGGGCCATCGACCAGGTCTTCCAGGCGGTCCACCGCAACGACCCCGACCCCCAGCTGCTCGCCTACCAATATCTGCAGATGCTGCCGCAGCTCGCGCAGAGCCCCGGCAACACGTTCTGGGTGATCCCCAGCGAGGTCACCTCGGCGCTGCAGGGCGTCTCGAAGGCGTTCACCGAAGCGCTGCCCCGGTCGGCGGCGACGCGCGAGGAGGAGCCGGGCAGCTCGGCGGCGGACGAGGAGGTCGCCAGGGCCTCGGAGGCGGCCGCGGAGGCCGTGGCCGACGCCCAGGAAGCCGAGAGCCCCAATGGGCCGCGCCAGCTCACGCAGGGGGTGGAGGACCCGTCGGTCGCGTTGACGGACCTGGAGAAGGAACACCAGGAGCGCTGACCGGACCACGACGCCCGCCCGCTGGCGGGGGCATGGCGGCCAAGACGCCCACCCGACGCGAGCTGCCCGCCTGGCCCGAGGTGCCCGCCACGCTCACCCCCGGCGGGCACCGGTCAGGCGACCCTGACCTCGGACTTGGCGCCGGATTTGGGCTCGGGCTTGGGCTTGGCGCCGGGCTCGGCCTCGGTCTCGGTCTCGGTCCGGAGGGGACGGCAGGCCATTTCCAGCAGGTCCTGCACCTTGGACGCCCGGTGCAGGGCACCTGCTCGGCAGGCCAGCTTGACCGTGGCGTCAGCCAGTGCGATTTCCCGGTTACCCGGCGGAATGTCATCGCCCAACTTGATACGCAGCCATTCGGAGATCTCCGCCCACGAGTAGAGGCTGATGTTGTCGGCCTCGATGAGTGGCTCGGGAAAGCCGCCGGGCCCACGCTGTCCGCTGGCGAGTTGGCGCAGGCTGGCCTGTGTGCGCCCCCCGTGACGCCGGGCGGCGTCACCAAGCGTCACCGCATCCCCTTGCCCCACGCCGACGGCCCACAACCCGTTGACCTTGCCGACCTGGATGAGCACGGACGTGATCGCCTCCAAGAGGCTCTCCCCCTCGCGATCGCACATGAGGTGAATGCTGCCATCCGGCCCCCCGGCCACAGCGCAGTCATCCAGACCTGCCTCGAAGAGAGCGTCCGCCTCTTCGTTGTTGGGCTCCCGATTCAGAATGATGTGGAAGCTCCAGGTCTTCATGAGTCCTCCTCCGTCGTGCCGCATTCAGCATGCTCGTAAGCCCATTCGAGGATGCTTTTGGCATGGTTTCCCGGATTACGTGGTGTCGACCACACCTTGAAGGGCGCGGCTCCGCATGAGCACTGGACACACCCCCAGCGATGCCCGTTGTGGTTCTCGACCACGGTAAGTGCCTGGATCTTGCGCAGCCTCTTGAAAGCCGCGTTGATCTCGTTGTGCTGATGTCTTCCTCGCCCAACCATGTTCTAACTGTGCAACAGTGTTGCACAGTTAGAACGGCTTTTCCAAGCCAGGGGCCCCGACCTGCAGCCTGGGAGTGCCAGGTCCACCCTGTTCTTCCTGGTCAGACATAACCTCGAAGGCATGGACAGCGACAACCGGCTGGGCGAGTTCCTGCGAGCGCGGCGCGAACTGGCCAGACCCGAAGCTCATGGGATGCCCACCGCGGGCCGCCGCCGCACTCCCGGGATGCGCCGGGAAGAGGTCGCGATGCTCGCCGGAGTCAGCACCGACTACTACATCCGTCTGGAGCAGGGCCGGGACAAGCATCCGTCGGCGCAGGTGCTCGACGCGCTGGCGGCCGCGCTGACCCTGGAGGAGGACGCCGTCGCGCACCTGCACGAGCTGGCCCGCCCGCAGCCGCGGCGCAGGCGGCGGACCGGGCGGCCCGAGCGGGTCAGCCCGGGTCTGGTCCAGCTGATGGAGCGCTGGCCGGACACCCCGGCCCTGGTGCTGGGCCGCTACATGGACGTGCTGGCCGGCAACGCGCTCGGCGTGGCGCTGTTCGGCTGGCTGAGTGATCGGAGCCTGGTCCGGGCGGTGTTCCTGGATCCGCAGGCCCGTGACTTCTATCGCGACTGGCAGAAGGTCACGCGGGACTGTGTCGCGTCCCTGCGGGCCACCGCCGGTGCGGATCTGGACGATCCCCGCCTGACCGACCTGGTCGGTGAGCTGTCGCTCAAGAGCGCCGACTTCGCCCGCCTGTGGGCACGCCACGACGTACGCGGCAAGACGGCGGAGTTCAAGCGGTTGCGCCATCCGGTGGTCGGCGAGCTGGATCTCAGCTACGAGGCCCTGACCGTCAACAGCGCGCCCGGTCAGCAGCTCGTGGTCTACCAGGCCGAGCCCGGCAGCCCGTCCGAACAGGCGCTGGCCCTGCTGGGCAGCGTCGTCGCGACACCCGTGATGTGCGACATCACCATGGCTGAGCAAGAGAGGTAATCATGTCTGTCTGGTTCATCACCGGATGCTCCACCGGCCTCGGCCGGGAACTGGCCACACTCGTCCTCGACCGCGGCGAGCGGGCCGTGGTGACCGCTCGCGACCCGGACAAGGTCGCCGACATCGTCGCCGCGCACGGCGACCGAGCCCTCGCCCTGGCCCTGGACGTCACCGACCCCGCGCAGGTCGCGGCGGCCGTCCAGCGGGCCGAGGAGGTCTTCGGCCGCATCGACGTCCTGGTCAACAACGCGGGATACGGCTACCTCGCGGCGATCGAGGAAGGCGAGGACGGCGAGGTACGCGAGCTGTTCGAAGCCAACGTCTTCGGGCTCGTGTCCCTCACCAAGGCAGTACTGCCCGGCATGCGGGCCAGGCGGCACGGCCACATCCTCAACCTCTCCTCGGTCGGCGGCCTGGCCGCGTTCGGAGCCACCGGCTATTACCACGCCACCAAGTTCGCGGTCGAGGGACTGTCGGAGTCGCTCGCGGCGGAGGTCGCGCCGCTCGGCATCAAGGTGACCATCATCGAACCCGGCGGGTTCCGTACGAACTGGTCGGGGCCCTCGATGCGGCAGTCGGGGACCCACATCGACGACTACGCCGAGACCGCCGGCAAGCGCCGGGAGGCCACCCTGGGGACGTACGGGAGCCAGCCCGGCGACCCGAAGCGCGCCGCCGAGGCCATCCTCACTGTGGTGCGGTCGGAGGACCCGCCACTGCGGCTGCTTCTGGGAGCGGACGCGCTGAATGTCGCGAACGCCAAGCTCGACAGACTCCGCGGCGACTTCGACGGGTGGAAGGAGCTGACCCTCAGCACCGCCTACCCCGAATGACCGCCTATCCGGAATGGCCGCCTATCTGGAACGACCGCGGACGGCCGGCGCCCCCGTCAAGACCGCCTGCCGTGCGCGTGGCCGTTCCGCGTGTGCCGCGCGCGTGGGCCGTTCGGCGTGGGCCGTTCCACGTGGGCTCAGTGCGACAACGGCGCGTCCGTGGTGTCAACCAGTGTGCAGTCGGCGACCGGGCCCTCGGCGACGCCCGCCCAGATGCCCGCCACGACAGACCCCTGGACATTACCGACGCTGAACTCCAGCACTCCGGTCTGTCCCTCCTTGATGACGCTCGGGTCGATGGTGTAGCCCTCCTCCTGCGGCGGCCAGACCACGAGTCCCGTCTCCTTCGGCAGGAAATGCGCGGCACGGGGCTGCGGGCTGCACTTCTTGCCCCGGGGGATGTAGTTCACCACCACGTTGATCCCCTTGGCCTGTAGGTCCGCCTGAAGCTTGTCGGCGTCCTTCACCTCGTTGATCTGGATGTGGACGGTTCCGTCGGGATTGTCGGATATGGCGTACGCGGGGGTGCCGCCGAACAGCAGCGGGATCGCCACGGCCGCCGCCGCGGCCAGGCCCAGCGCGGGCGCCAGGACGATGGGCCGCAGCAGTCGGCGCTTCGGCTTGTCGATCTCGGTCATCACGAACTCCTTGAGCAGTTGGTGACGGCCCTCGGGAAGATCGCGGTCGTATGGCCAGCTCATCGGATCTCCTTCTTGATGGGGCCTTGGTCACCTACTACCTGTCGGGGCGCGGGGGGCGGTTCCGCGAGTTGGCCGAGTTTCTGGCGCGCTCGCGACAGCCGGGACCGTACCGTGCCCACGGGGACGCCGAGCGCCTCGGCCGCCTCCGCGTAGCCGAGCCCGGACCAGACGCAGAGCGCGAAGACCTCCTGTTCCTGGCGGCGCAGCGAGTCGTAGGCCGCGCGGACGGCGGCCAGCCGCCCCGCGTCGTCGATCCGGCCCACGATCTCGTCGGCGAAGTCCGGCACGCTCTCGCCTCTGGGCATCCTGGCCAGCGCGTCGTCATGTCTGCGGGCGGCCCGGCGGGCGTTGCGGGCCACGTTGGTGGCGATGCCCAGCAGCCACGGCCGCAGCGAGCCGCCCTCGGGGTCGATCCGGCCGCGTAACCTCCAGGCTTCGAGGAAGGTCAGCGCCATCACGTCCTCGGCCGCGGACCAGTTCGCGGTCAGGCGGTAGGCATGGTTGTACACGGCCTTCGCGTAGTCGTCGAAGAGCTGCGCGAAGGCCGCCTTGTCCCCGGCGCGTATCAGGGCACGTGTCGACATATCCACATAGAGGGACTGTCCGCCCGCGCGTCAGGGTTCCAGCTGTCCCCGGTCGAAGTACGCCGCCAGGTCCGGGTCGAGCGGCGGGACGTCGTACGGCATGCCGCCGTCGCGCAGCGACATCGTGGCCATGTAGCCGGCGGCGACGCTCATCCGTGCGGCCACCGGAGAGGTGTCGGTGACCCCGCCGTCCCGGACGAACCCGCAGAACTCCCGCATGATCTCCGCGTCGGCGCCACCGTGCGAGCCGGTGGCGTCGGGCACCCGGTACGCGATGTCGCCGTCCCCCCGGTAGCCCGACGGCCCGGTGTTCCAGACCTTGACCGTGTCGCCGGGGCCGTCGCCGAAGTTCTCCAACCGGCCCTCCGTGCCGATGACCGTGTAGTTGCGTACGTAGTCGGGGGTGAAGTGGCACTGCTGGTAGGCGGCGATGACGCCGTTGTCGAGGCGCATGTTCATCACCGACACGTCCTCGACGTCGACGACGTGGTTGAGGCCGGCGCGACTGGTGGGCGGCCACTCGTACTCGCTCAGCCAGCCCTCCGGCCTGGGCGTGCCCGGCTCGCGGCGCGGCAGGTCGCCGTAGAGCATGAGATCGCCGAGGGCGTTCACCCTGGTCGTGTAGCCGCCGGCCAGCCAGTGGATCACGTCGAGGTCGTGCGCGGCCTTCTGCAGGAGCAGGCCCGTGGTACGGGTGCGGTCGGCGTGCCAGTCCTTGAAGTAGTAGTCGCCGCCGTAGGACACGAAGTGGCGCACCCAGACCGTCTTCGGCTCGCCGATGACGCCCTGCTGGATGATGTCGCGCATCAGCCGGACCACGCCCATGTGGCGCATGTTGTGCCCCACGTACAGCCGGGTCCCGGTACGCCGCGCCGCGCGCAGGACGTTGTCGCAGCCCTCCACGGTGATGGCCAGCGGCTTCTCCAGGTAGACGGCCTTGCCGGCCTCCAGGCAGTCGATCGCGACGCGCTCGTGCGTGTCGTCGGGGGTCAGGACGATGACCGCGTCGAGGTCGTCGCGGTCGAGCAACCGGCGGTAGTCCTCGGTCAGGAATTCCGCGTCGAAGCGCCCGGCCTGACTCTTGAGCACCGCGGGGTCGGTGTCGCAGAGCGCGGTCACGACCGAGCCCTGGCCCGGCCGGTGGGCGTAGCGGGCCAGGTTCGCGCGCAGGCCGAGGCCGATGACTCCGATGCGCAGGTCTTCCACTCCAGTGACGATGTCCACGTCTTGAGAGGCTAGCGCTCGTTTATGCAAAAAACCACCGCAAAAAGTGCGAAATCGGTCATCCCTTTTTGAGGGGGTGAGGGCGGGCGTGAAGGGGAGCTGTGGGGGCACTTAAGAATCCCTCGATGGACACCTCCCTCAGAGAGCGGGCACAGTGCGTTAGGTTCGGGGACATAGGGAGAGATGGAGCCATGAAAGCGCTGGTCAAGGATCGAGCCGAGCCCGGATTGCGGCTGGCCGACGTGCCGGAGCCCACACCGGGGCCGGGCGAGGTGCTGATCCGGGTGCTGCGTACCGGCATCTGCGGCACCGACCTCCATATCCGGAAATATGATGATTGGGCGCGGCAAACTCTGAAGCTTCCGCTGATCGTGGGGCATGAGTTTTCCGGGCACGTGGTCGAGGTAGCGCCCGGCGTCGAGGACATCTCCGTCGGCGACCTGGTGAGCGGCGAGGGGCACATCGTCTGCGGCAAGTGCCGCAACTGCATGGCCGGGCGCCGCCATCTGTGCCGCAACACCATCGGGCTAGGCGTCAACAGGGACGGCGCCTTCGCCGAGTACGTCACGCTGCCCGCCACCAACGTGTGGGTGCACCGGGTGCCGGTCCACCCCGACGTGGCGGCCATCTTCGATCCGTTCGGCAACGCCGTACACACCGCGCTGTCGTTCCCGCTGGTCGGCGAGGATGTGCTGATCACGGGCGCGGGCCCGATCGGGCTGATGGCGGCGGCGGTGGCCACGCACGTGGGCGCGCGCAACGTGGTGATCACCGACGTCAGCGAGGAACGGCTGAACCTGGCCGGCAAGGTCGGCGTCTCGCTGGCCCTGAACGTCGCGCGGACCTCGATCGCCGACGGCATCACGCGACTCGGCATGCGGGAGGGCTTCGACGTCGGGCTGGAGATGTCCGGCAACCCGCGGGCCGTCCGCGACATGATCGCGAACATGACGCACGGCGGGAAGATCGCGATGCTCGGGCTGCCCGCCGAGGAGTTCGCCATCGACTGGGCCACGGTGGTGACCTCGATGCTCACCATCAAGGGCATCTACGGCCGGGAGATGTTCGAGACCTGGTACAACATGTCGGTTTTGCTGGAGAAGGGCCTCGACCTGTCTCCGGTGATCACCGACCGCTACCCGTACGCCGAGTTCGACGCCGCCTTCGACACGGCCGCCAGCGGCCGCACGGGCAAGGTCATCCTGGATTGGAGCGCTTGATGTTCACGAACGTACGCGATCAGCTGCGTGCGACGCTCGACGAGATCACCGAGGCGGGGCTGCACAAGCCCGAGCGGGTGATCACCACGCCGCAGAGCTCGCAGGTGGGCGTGGCCGGGCGACAGGTGCTGAACTTCTGCGCCAACAACTACCTCGGCCTGGCCGACCACCCCGAGGTGATCGCGGCCGCCAAGGAGGCGCTCGACCGCTGGGGCTTCGGAATGGCCTCGGTACGGTTCATCTGCGGCACCCAGGAAGTGCACAAAGAGCTCGAAGGCCGCCTTGCGCACTTCCTCGGCCAGGAGGACTCCGTCCTCTACAGCTCGTGCTTCGACGCGAACGGCGGGGTCTTCGAGACGCTGCTCGACGCCCAGGACGCGGTGATCTCCGACGCCCTCAACCACGCGAGCATCATCGACGGCATCCGGCTGTCGAAGGCCCGCCGCTACCGCTACGCCAACCGCGACATGGCCGAGCTGGAGGCCAGGCTGAAGGAGGCGTCCGACGCGCGGCGGCGGCTGATCGTGACCGACGGCGTGTTCTCCATGGACGGCTACCTGGCTCCGCTGGCCGACATCTGCGACCTGGCCGAACGCTACGACGCGATGGTCATGGTCGACGACTCCCACGCCGTGGGCTTCGTCGGGCCGACCGGACGCGGTACGCCCGAGTTGCACGGCGTCACCGACCGGGTGGACATCATCACCGGCACCCTGGGCAAGGCGCTCGGCGGGGCCAGCGGCGGCTACGTGGCGGCGCGCAAGGAGATCTGCGAGCTGCTGCGCCAGCGCTCCCGCCCGTACCTGTTCTCCAACTCGCTCGCCCCGGTCATCGCCTCGGCCTCGCTGCGCATCCTCGACCTGCTGGAGACCTCCAGCGAGGCGCGTGAGCGGCTGCGCGCCAACACCGCCCGCTTCCGCGCCAAGATGGCCGAGGCCGGGTTCGACATCCTGCACGGCGACCATCCGATCACCCCGGTGATGATCGGCGACGCCGCCGAGGCCGGGGCCATGGCCGAGCGGCTGCTGGAGCTCGGCGTGTACGTGATCGGCTTCTCCTACCCGGTCGTACCCCACGGCCAGGCCCGGATCCGGGTCCAGCTGTCGGCGGCCCACTCGGCCGAGGACGTGGACCGCGCGGTCGACGCCTTCATCAAGGCCCGCACGCCCCACCCGGTATAGGCGCTGAGTATTCTCGCTGCGTGATAGACACGCGGCGGCTGCGTACGCTGCGCGCGGTGGCCGACCATGGCACGGTCACCGCCGCGGCCGCCGCCCTGCACCTCACCCCGTCGGCCGTGTCCCAGCAGCTCCTGGCGCTGGAGCACGAGGTGGGCCACCGGCTGTTCACCCGCGACGCGCGCGGCGTGCGCCTGACCGCCGTCGGCCAGATCATGCTGGCCCACGCCAACGAGGTGCTCGCCCAGCTCGAACGCGCCGAGGCCGAGGTCGCCGCCTACACCACCGGCGCCGCGGGCGAGGTGACGGTCGCCTGCTTCGCCACCGCGATCAGCGCCGTGCTCTCCCCCGCCATCACGGCCCTGCGCACCGGCTCCCCGGGGCTACGCGTACGGGTGCTCGACGCCGAGGGCGACCAAAGCCTGTCCATGCTGCTCGACGACCGGGCCGACCTGGCCATCGCGGTCGAATACCGAGGCGCCCCCGACGCGGCCGACCCCCGCCTGCACCGGTCCGCCCTGTACGCCGAGCCGTTCGACCTGGTCCTCCCGCAGGACCACCCCCTGGCGAGCTCCGCCGACGCCTCGGTCCAGCTCGGCGATCTCGTCGGGGAGACCTGGATCGGCCCCTATCCCGGCAATCCCGTCCACGACGTGATCACGTTCGCCTGCGAGCAGGCCGGATTCTCGCCGGACTTCGCGCACTGCTCCGACGACTTCCGCGCCGTGGTGGCGCTGGTCGGAGCGGGTGCGGGGGTGGCGCTCGTGCCCAGGCTGGCGCTGCGTGACATGGTGCTGCCCGGGGTGGCGGTACGCCGCACGCCGGGTCCCGAGCGACGCGTCTTCGCGGCCGTACGCCGCGGTGCCGAGACCCACCCCCTTCTCCGGCCCTTGCTCGACACGCTGCACACGATCGCCGACTCCCTCGGAAACGGGTGACATTGACATATGAGACCAGGCATGACGTACCAGAAGTTATTCGGCCTGCCGGGGGTGACGGCGCAGGCCGTGCTCGGGTTCCTGGCCCAGCTCACCCAGCAGGTCGCGCCGGTGGGCATCGTGCTGGTGGTGCAGGCGTCGAGCGGCTCGCTCGTACTTGCGGGGCTGGCCGCGGCGGCGTTCGCCGTCGGCGCGGGGATTGCCCGGCCGGTCCAGGGGCGCCTCATCGACCGGCGGGGGCCGCGCGGGGTGCTGGCGGTCAGCGCGTCAGCGCATGTCACGGCCCTGATCGCGCTGGTGGTCGGCGCCGGGTCCGGCTGGCCGGGGTGGGTGATCCTGGCGCTGGCCTGGACGGCGGGGGCCGGGCTGCCACCGATCTCGGTGACGATGCGCATCGAGTGGGGCGCCCGGATGGCCCCGGAGGGGCGTACCGCCGCCTACAGCCTGGTGTACCTGGTGCAGGAGCTGGCCATGCTCATCGGCCCACTGCTGTTCGGGCTGCTGATCGCGCTGGTGTCGGCGTCAATGGGGCTGGGCGTGGTGGCCGCCGCCGCGGGCGCGGGCACGCTGGCCTTCTCGCGGGTGCTGCGGGTCACCGGCCCCTCGATGTCGGCGGGCCGGGGCCGGGTGTTCCGGCATGTCGGCATGCGCGTGCTGCTCGGCGTGGTCGTCCTGCTCGGCGGGGCCATAGGGGCGCTGGACGTCGGGGTGCCCGCTCTCGCGGTGGCCCGGGGCATTCCGGCCGCGACCGGCCTGCTGGTGGCGGCCCTGTCATTGGGCGGTGTCGCCGGAGCGGCCCTCTACGGCGCTCGCCGGTGGACCGCCGCGCCCGCCCGCAGGCTGAGCGGGCTGATCCTGGTCTTCGGTCTCACGTTGGCGCCGCTGGTGCTGGTGTCCTCGTTGCCGGTGTTCTGGGTGGTGCTGTTCGCCGGGGGTCTCATGCTCAATCCCGCGCTGACGACCACGTCCTTGCTGGTGGACGAGTTCGCGTCAGGGGCGCAGGCGGAGGCGTTCGGGTGGGTGTCGATGGCGGTGACCGTGGGGGCCGCGGCCGGGTCGGGGGTGGCGGGGGTGGTGGCGCAGGAGTTCGGGCCGTCGTTGCCGTTCCTGGTGGCCGCCGGTTTCGCCGGCCTGGCCGCGATCCTGTCGAGCCTCCTCCTCGGGCCCATCGGCCGCCCCTGAGCGGTTCTGAGCACGTAGGGAACAGTCAGGCGCGGGCTCGGGTGATCGCCTCGGTGAAGCGGGCGTGCCTGGCCAGCTCGCCCTCCACCGGATCGAGTACGTAGTCGGCGCCCACCCGGGCGATGGCCGCCCGCAACGCCTTCGCCACGCGCCGCGCCCGGCGGTGCCCACCCGCCCAGGCCGCCAGCCGGGACAGCAACGCGATGACCACCCCGGCCAGCGCACCCCCGCCCAGCAGCACCGTGGGCCACGGCACCACACCCACCGTCGGCAGGGGCGGCTGAGGCAGGCGCAGGTAGTCCATGCCGAACAACGCCCCCAGCCAGAGCCCACCGGCCACCATGACGGCGAACACCAGCCACTGCAGCACCCCCACCGCCCGCCACCACCTCGGCCGCCGGGTCGCCCCGAGCGAGGTCGTCGCCACCGCCCGGTCCACGGCGTCGGCCAGGTCCCCGGCCCGCGACCGCGCCGCCTGCCGCACCGCCGCCGCCCACACCCCCACCAGGTCACTCGCCGCCGCCTCACCGACGTCCCTGAGAGCGGTCTCGACCTGCGCCTTCTGTACGGCCGAAGCAGCCGGTACGGACGTGTGGCCGATGATCTCCCGGTCGGCCGGCTTGGCCGCGCTGCTCGTACCGATGCGCAGCCTGCGCAACGGGTCGGGCCGGAAGCGACGGATCCACTTGGTGACGGGCCAGCCGGTGGCGACCACGGCCCGATGCCGATGCCCCTTGCTGACGGCCGCCACGACCAGCGGCACCCCGGCGGCCTCGGACAACGCGTCGGTGAGCGGCGCCCCCAAGCCTGCCACTGCGCCACCCGGCGTACCGGAGCCAAGGGACGGGTCGGCGAGCCGGTCGGCGGCGGCGGACACGTCGGCGGACAGGCGGGCGGACCAGGAGCGGCGCTCGGCCACCCGCTTGGCCAGCAGCTCGCGCAGGCCGGCCAGGCCCGCGCCGGTGCGCGCGGAGACGCCGAGGATGGGCACCCCGGTCAGCCCGTCGTCGTCCAGGAGGCGGCGCAGGTCGCGCAGGCACCGGTCCACCGCGTGGGGCGGCAGGCGGTCGATCTGGTTGAGCACCACCACCATCACGTCCCGGTGCCCGGACAGCGGGCGCAGGTAGCGCTCGTGCACCGCCGCGTCGGCGTACTTCTGCGGGTCCAGCACCCACACCAGCAGATCCACGAGCTCCACGAGCCGGTCGACCTCCAGGCGGTGCGCCAGCCTGATGGAGTCATGGTCGGGGAGGTCTAGCAGGATAAGTCCGGAAAAATCGGCATCGGCGGCTGGGGTCTGTGGGGTGTGCCGTTGGGGGATCTCCAGCCAGTCGAGCAGCGGACCCGCGCCCGTCCCGTCCCACAGTGCCGCCTGCGCGGTCGAGGTGGTCGGCCGGGTGACGCCCACGGCCGCCAGCTCATCCCCGGCCAGCGCGTTGAACAGCGACGACTTACCGCTCCCCGTGGCCCCGGCCAGCGCCGCCACGGTGTGGTCGACCGACAGGCTCCGTCGTGTCCCGGCCCGCTCCGCCACCGCCCGCGCGTCGGACACCACCTGGGCCGGCAGCCGCCCCTCGGCGAGCTCGGCCGCCTCCAGCAGCGCGGCCAGCCGGGAGTCCAGCGACGGCCCCTCCTTACGGCGCAGCAGCTTCACGGCCCCTCACTTTCGGCGATGCCTCCACCGATACCTTCGGTCGCACCGTCACCGATACCTCCGGCAGCACGCTCACCGACGCCTTCAGCAGCACTGCCACCGACGCCCTCGGCAGCGCCTTTACCGACACCGTCGGCGGCACCTTCACCGACGTCGATCGGCGCCGGACGCGACGGCAGCTCAGCACGATGCGCACGGACCGACTGAGCGGCCGCCCGCAGGGCGTCCGCCGCTCCAGCCGGCGGCTCGACTTCCGAAAGCAGCGCGGTGAACCGCCCCGCCTCCTCCTCCAGCAGCACCCGCACCCGCTCCCGCAGATCGTCCCGCGCCCGCACGGTCAGCGTCCGTACCGCCTGATCGCCGAACACCGCCTCCAGCAGCTTCTGCGACAGCACGCTCGTACCGCCCGCGATCCCCACCTCGATCCCCGTCAGCCCACCCGTGGAGGCGAAAACGGCCAGCATCAACAGCAGCCCGGCCCCGTTCACCCCGAAGGAGGCGATCCTGGCCGTGGTCCGCTTCTCGGCGCCCTCGTGGCGTACGAGGTCGAGGACGTACTCCTGCCACCCCCGCACCGCCGCCGACGCCCGCTTGCCCAGGTCGGGAGAGGTCCGGCCGAGCCGGGCCGCGTCGACCGCACCGACACGGGCGATGATCCCGGGCCCGCCGGGAGCGGCCGACCAGCCTTCCAGGCTGCGTTCGGCGGCCCCGTCGGCGGCGCCTCTGATCAGCGTCTCGACGCCGCTCTCCAGCGCGTCCCGCAGCGACGCGGCGGGCGCCCGCCCGGTGAAGAATCCGGCGATCCGGTCCCGCAGCCAGCCGACCCGGCTCTCCAGCGACCGCATCAGGTCGCCGGTGCCGATGAAGTCCTGCCAGCGGGCCAGCACCTCGCCGCGCAGCAGCGACCCGTCGCGCATGCCCTCGTCGAAGTCGGCCAGCCCGCCCGCGTAGGCCCCCGACACGATGGACCGCAGCCCGTCGAACCCGGCCTGCTGCCGTGTGACGGCGTCGGCCAGCAGCGGCACCCGCGTGACCAGGCTGTCGAGCGCCCCGGACAGCGTCTGCCGTACGACGCGGGACCGTTCGGCCGCGTCGGCGGCCAGCTCGGACAGCCAGGCGGAGATCGGCGCGACCAGCTCGGCGGGCAGCCGCGCCTTCTCCGACGGCAGCGCCGCCTCGGGCACGGTGAACAGCCGGGTGCCGTCGAGGCCGTTCTCGACCAGCAGGCGTTCGAGGTCGCGGGTGACGGGCTCGACGGCCTCGGCGGGCACGCGGTCGAGCACGAGGGCCAGGGCCGTACTGCGTTCGCGCGCGGAGCGCAGGAAGCTCCACGGCACCTCGTCGGCGTAGCGGGCGGCGGTGGTGACGAACAGCCACAGGTCGGCGGCGGCCAGCAGTTGGGCGGCCAGCTCACGGTTCGCGGTCACCACCGAGTCGATGTCGGGCGCGTCGAGCAGCGCCAGCCCGGCGCCGAGCGACGAAGAGGTGACCACCCGCAGCGCGCCCGTGGCCGATCCGGTGGCGCGGGAAAGGCCGGGGAGCACGTTCTGGCCCATGAACCAGTCGCGGTCGGCCGGGCTCACCACCAGCGTCGGCACCAGCGTGGTGGGCCGCAGCACGCCCGGCTCGGCGACGTCGGCCCCGACCAGCGAGTTGACCAGAGTCGACTTGCCCGCCCCGGTGGATCCGCCGACCACGGCCAGCAGCGGCGCGTCGATGGCCCGCAGCCTGGGCAGCAGGTAGTCGTCGAGCTGGCCGGTCAGCTCCTTGAGCGCGCGACGGTCGTCGGCGGCCGGGCCGATCTCGAGCGGGAACAGCTCGCGATCGAGCCGGTGGCGCAACCCCTCCAACGCGCCCAGCAGATCCATAGGACCACGCTAGCCCGCCGGGGGCTCCCGGAGCACATATCCAACGCTGCGCAGCGTGTGGATGAGCCTGGGCTCGACGTCATCGACCTTGCGCCGCAGGTAGGAGACGTATGACTCGACCACGCCGGCGTCGCCGCCGAAGTCGTAGTTCCACACGTGGTCGAGGATCTGCGCCTTGGACAGCACCCGCCCGGCGTTGGACATGAAGTAGTGCAGCAGCTTGAACTCGGTCGGCGACAGGCGTACCTGCCGTCCGTTGCGCCAGACCTCGCGGGCCTCCTCATCCAGCTCCAGGTCGGCGACCTGGAGACGGCTCGCGGGGGTGTTCTCCCCGCGAGTACGGCGGAGCACCGCGCGGATCCTGGCCTGGACCTCCTCCAGGCTGAACGGCTTGGTCACGTAGTCGTCGCCCACGCCCAGCCCGACGATCTTGTCCTCGGTGTTGTCGCGGGCGGTCAGGAAGAGCACCGGTACGCCGATCCGCCTGGCCACCTCGAACCCGTCGAGATCGGGCAGCATGACGTCGAGCACGACCAGGTCAGGAGTGGTCCGCTCGGCCACCTCCACGGCCTCGTAGCCGTCGGCGGCGGTCAGCACCTCGAAGCCGGAGAAGCGCAGACTCGCGGACAGCAGGTCTCGGATGCTGGGCTCGTCGTCCACCACCATGATCAGCGCCTCGGGTCTAGTCACCTACTCAGAGTGACTCAGGAGGCTGAGGAATAGCTGAACGCTCACTCCAAGGCGAGTGGGAGTTCGACCCGGAAGGTCGAGCCCGACCCCGGTGCGCTGTCCAGCAGCACCGTGCCGCCGTGCGCCTGCACCAGCGCCTGCACGATGGCCAGGCCGAGCCCGCTGCCCCGGTCCTCGCCCGAGCGGTGGCGCGATCTGGCCGAGTCGGCCCGGTAGAAGCGCTCGAAGACCCGCTCGACCTGCTCGGGCGTGAGGCCGGGTCCCTTGTCGCCCACTTCGAAGAACGCCTTGTCGGCCCCCGCCCCCACTCTCACCGTCACTGGGGTGCCCGGCTCGGTGTGGGTCAGGGCGTTGGTCATGAGGTTGGTGACCACTTGGCGCAGGCGTACCTCGTCGCCGGAGACGATCAGGGCCGCGCCGCCGACGACGTCCAGGCTGATCACCCGGTCGGGCGCCAGGATGCGCGCGTCGTGCACGGCGTCGGCGGCCAGCGCCAGCATGTCGACCGGCCGCATGCGCAGCGGGCGCTGCTGGTCGACGCGGGCGAGCAGCAGCAGGTCGTCCACGAGCAGGCTCATCCTGCCCGCGGCCTTCTCCACGCGCTGCATCAGCTCGGCGGGGTCGGCCTTCTGGTTCTGCCGGGCGTACTCGGCGAAGCCGCGGATCGAGGTGAGCGGGGTGCGCAGCTCGTGCGAGGCGTCGCCGATGAACTGGCGCATCCGGTCCTCGGAGCGGCGGGCCGCCGCCTCGGACGCGGACCGGGCGGCGAACGCGGCCTCGATCTGCGCGAGCATCCCGTTGAGGGACAGGGCCAGGCGGCCCACCTCCGTACGCGGGTCGCCGGCCGGCACCCGGCGGCCGAGCTCGCCCCCGGCGATGGCCTCGGCCGTGCTCTCGATCTCGGCCAGCGGACGCATGCTCCGCCGGACCATCGCGACGCCCACGACGGCGAGGATGAGCAGGATGCCGCCGCCGCCCAGCAGCTCGATGAGGCCGAGCCGCCGGGTGATGTCCCTGACCTCCTCCAGGTCCGCGGCGATCACGTAGTCGCCCACCACCGTCGAGGTCTGCAACACCCGCCACTCGCCGTCGCCCCTGACCGCCCGCGTGGTGTAGGGGTTCGCGCCCGGAGCGGTCGACAGCTGCGGCCTCGGCCGCGCGTCGACGTCGCGGTCGCCGAACACCGGCATGAGCGCCCCGCCCGGCGGCTTCACCAGCACGATCGTGTCGGACTCGATCAGCGCCATCTTGTCGTTGGTCTCTTTGCCCCGGTTGCGCTTCTCCTGGTCGTGCTTGAGCTTGTTCTCCACGCGTACGGCCAGGAGCTGGATCTGGCTGTCGACCCGGTTCATCAGGTAGCCGTGCAGCACGGAGACGCTCACCACGCCGATGAAGGTCAGCCCGACGCCGAGCAGCGCCAGCATCGCGGCGATGAGCTTGATCCTGAGCGGCAGGCCGCGCATCACGGACTCGGCGGCAGCCGCAGGACGTATCCGACACCGCGCAGCGTGTGAATGAGGCGCGGGTTGCGGTTGTCGATCTTACGGCGGAGCACCGACACGTATGACTCGACGATCCCGACCTCGCCCCTGAAGTCGTAGTCCCAGACGTGGTCGAGGATCTGCGGCTTCGACAGCACCCGGCCCGCGTTCGTCATGAAGTAACGCAGCAGCTTGAACTCGGTCGGCGACAGTGACACGGCGTTGCCGCCGCGCCACACCTCGTGGCTCTCCTCGTCCAGCTCGATGTCGGCGAACGTCAGCCTGGGCGGCGGCGCCGGCGACTCCCCGCTGGTACGGCGGAGCACCGCGTGGATCCTGGCGACCACCTCTTCGAGGCTGAACGGCTTGGTGACGTAGTCGTCGCCGCCGATCGTCAGCCCGCGGATCTTGTCCTCGGTCTCGTCGCGCGCGGTCAGGAAGACCACGGGAACGTGCACACCCCCGCCGCGCAGCCGCCGGACGATCTCGAAGCCGTCGAGATCGGGCAGCATGACGTCAAGGACGACCAGGTCAGGACGGTGCCGTTGGACGGCGGTGACGGCGTCCAGGCCGCTCTTGGCGGTGGACACGTCGAAACCCGCGAACCTCAGGCTCGCGGCGAGGAGTTCGAGGATGTTGGGGTCGTCCTCGACGATCAACAGTCGCGCTTCCATCATCTCCAAGGATGCCCTCACCGAACGAGTGCTGGGACAATTCCGGAGATGTGCCGAGCAATCGCCAGGCTGGAGGTCGCCGCTGGGGACGGCGCGTTGCGCACCAGCACGACCCTGCCTTCCACGTCCACGGCGAAGTCGTCGACCAACCGGCCGTCCTTCGCCACGGCCTGGGCGCGTACGCCGCCCTCGGTTCGCCGCAGGTCGGAGGCGGTGAGCTCGGGCACGTAGCGGCGCGCGGCCCGGACGAAGGCCCCCTTGACCATCGAGCCGTGAACCTCCTTGAGCCCGGTGCGCCAGTGCTGCCGGGCCATGCGCAGCGTGCCCGGCCAGCGCAGAATCTGCCAGGAATTACGGAGGTTGTAACCCCGGTAGCCCTCGTACGCGAGCGCGAGCACCGCGTTCGGCCCGACCAGGACCTCGCCGTCGATGTGCCTGGTCAGGTGGACGCCGAGGAACGGATAACGGGGGTCGGGCACCGGGTAGATCAGGCCGCGCACCAGGTCCCTGGCCGCTCCGTCGAGCGCGTAGTACTCGCCTCTGAACGGCACGATCCTGATGTCGCCCGGCCGTCCCGCCATCCGGGCCACCGCGTCGGTGCCCAGTCCGGCGCAGATCACCAGCCGGTCGAATGCGAAGCGCCGCCCGGCGGCCAGCACCTCGACGCTCCCGGAAGTCTCCCTGATCGCCCTGACCGGGTGTGCCAGCCGTACCGAACCGCCCAGCTCGGCCACGTCGAGCGCCAGTCGGCGCGCGACGGCGGGGAAGTCGGCGATCGCGGTGTGCGGCGAGTGGACCGCGCCGACGCCGACGGCGTGCGGCTCGACCTCGCGCAGGCCGAGCGCGTCCAGCTCGGTGATGCCGGGCACGCCGTTCGCCCTGGCCCGCTCCGCCAGCGCCGCGAGCCGTGGCCGCTCCGCGCTGGTGGAGGCCACGACCAGCTTCCCGACCTCCTCGTACGGCAGGCTGTGCTGAGCGCAGTACTCCTTGAGCAGCGCCACGCCCTCACGGCAGAGCCTGGCCTTGAGCGAGCCCGGCGGGTAGTAGATGCCCGCGTGGACGACGCCGCTGTTGTGTCCGGTCTGATGCGCGCCGACGCGGTCCTCCTTCTCGAGGACCGTCACCTCCGCACCTCTCGTGATGGCGAGCTCGCGGGCGACCGCCAGGCCGACGATGCCGGCCCCGATGACACCGATCTTCTCTGTCACAGCGCCAGTTTGCCGATTCTGCCGGGATCCAGGTGGCCTTCAGCGGTCAACCACCGCAATGTATCCGAAACGGTGTCTTCCACTGGGCGCAGGGTGACGCCGAGGTCCTTGAGCGCGGGGGCGTCGTCAGTGGGGACCAGGGTGAGCATGAAGTCGGCCGCGTCACGGGTGAGGGGGTAGTCGATGGGCGCCAGCCGCTTGAGCCCGTCGAGCGTCGCGGCCATCCCGCGCAGGAGGCCACCGGGCATCCGGTAGGTCACGCCCGCCCGTCCCGTCACCTTCGCGCATATGTCCGCCAACTGCCCCCAGGTCAGGAAATGTCCCCCAAGCAGGTAGCGGCGGTCCCGAAGTCCGGGCGTGAAGCAGCGGGCCAGCGCGACGGCCAGATCCCGGACGTCCAGCACGCCCACCCCGCCCGGCACGATCGGCCAGCCCCACCGCAGGCCCGCGCGGAGCCCCTCGTTGAGCGCGTCGAGCGTCGGCTGGCCCGGCCCGATGATGCCGCCCGGATAGACGATGGTCACGCCGCCCAGCTCCCTGGCGTACCGCTCGCCCTCGACCTTGGACCGGCCGTAGGCGTTCCTGGGGCTGGCCAGCGGGCTGTCGGCGGTGATGAGCGGCCCGGCCGGCGGCACGAACACCGCGATCGTGGAGACGTGCACGATCGGATCCAGCCCCAGCTCGGCGGCCTGCCCGAGCACGTTGCGCAGCCCGACCACGTTGGACCCGCGCAGGTCCGCCCCGTGGCCGGTGACCCCCATGTCGGCGGCGGCGTGCAGCACCGCGTCACACCCCTCCAGAGCGGCCCGTACGGCCGGCGCGTCACGGATGTCCCCCTGCCGGATCACCCAGTCCCCGGCGCCTAGGACCCGATGCACCTTCTCCGGATTCCTCGCCAGAAGGCATGGCTCATGACCGCCCGCGATCAGGGCCTTGACCGCGTGCGAGCCGACGAACCCCGAGGCACCGCTGACCAGGACGCGCATGCCAAGGAAGCTAGCGCTTACTTGGCTGATCCATCAACCTTCTGGGTCAGCGGGCGGCGGCGTCCCTGGCCTGCTCGTCGGCCATGTACTGGGCGTACCAGGTCGGCCAGTCGGGGTCGGCGTGCCCGAGCTCCTGCTCGTACTGGCCGTGCGCGGCCTCCGCACGGCGCAGGGCATCGGCCACCTGGGCCACCGAGCTGTATGTCACCTGCATCTTGGCGCCTCCTTTCGTGAGGCCGGCTCTCCGGGCTCAGCGGCCCGGAAGCCGGGTGGTGACCTCCTGGAGTATCCAGCCGTTGCCGTCAGGGTCACTGAAGGAGGTGTAGGAGCCGTAGCTCTGGCGGTCCGGGTCCGGACCCGGCACCCGTCCCTCGGTCCCGGCCCGGTGGAACACCCCGCCCGCGTCATGGAACACCTCAGCCACGTCGACCCCGCGCTCGGCGAGCTCGGCCCGTGCCGCCTCGATGTCGTCGACGATCAGATGCAGGCCCTGCGTCGAACCCGGCGCGGCCGAGCTGACCCCGCTGCCGAAGATGATCGAGCACGGCGAGCCGGGCGGGGTCAGCTGCACCACCCGGAAGTCCGCGCCGACGGCGAAGTCGGCGTCCTCCCGCCACCCGAGCGCCTTGTAGAAGTCCTTGGCCCGGTCGACATCGGCGACCGGCATCACCACGACCTCAAGTTTCATGTCCACAGCGGCGGATCCTCCCCGTTGGCTGCTGTCATGGCATGGGGGGTCGTTCTCTCCACATTCGCGCAGGTCACCGGCTAAGTCCAGGAAAGGCAGCTTCAACTATCAGTGCTCCCCTGGTACGGAACGGCTCAGCCCAGGTAGAAGTCCCTGCGCGCCGCCACGAACGCCTCGATCGTCTGGGCGGGTACGCCCGTGAGGCGTTCCACGTCGTGGGACGCGCGGTCGTAGCGGTTCTCGCGGTGCAGCCGGGCCATGGTGGCGATGTGCTGCTCGGTGTGCGGCGGCAGGCCCGCCTTCGCGAGCACCTCGGCCCGCCAGCGGTCCAGGGGCACGTCCGCATAGGCCACCGGACGCCCCAACGCCCGTGAGAACTCCTCCGCCATCTCCGTCATGTCGACCGTACGCGGCCCGGTCAGCTCATAGACGTGCCCGACGTGCGGAGCCGGGTCACGGAGCACGGTGGCGACCACCCGGGCGACGTCGGCCACGGCGATCGGCGACGTACGCCCGGTGCCGAACGGCAGCTCGATCGTGCCGCGCTCCCGGATCGAACGCGCCGCCAGCGTGGTGAAGAGCGGATTGTCCAGGAACGCCGTCGGCCGGATGTGCACCACGGGCAGGCCGGACCAGTTCAGGACCTGCTCCGCCAGCCAGTGCAGCCGCTGCTGGTGCGACTGGGCGGTGCTGATGGCGGTCATCTGCGACACCGTCATCTGTGACATGTCGACCAGCCCGGTCAGGTCCCCGTACTCCCGCGCCACGGTGGCCACCACGGTCGCCGCCAGCAGATGGTCCGGCGACACGGGCATCCCGAAGTACATCCGTCCGGCGCTCTCCAGCGCGGCCGCGACGGTCTCGGGCCGGGTCAGATCGCCGAGGACCACCTCCGCGCCGAGCGCGCGCAGCTCAGCCGCCCGTTCGTCGTCGCGGCGGACCATCGCCCGCACCGGTACGTCCTGGGCGCGCAACTGCTCAAGGACCGTGCGGCCCACTCCACCGACCCCGGCGACGAGAACAAGATCACTGGCGACCATCGGCCGATCTCCATTCCTACCATTGCGGCGTTACCCCAGGTAAAGCCACCACTACACCGACAAATCGAACGTGAGTACGATGGCGTCATGTATCTCCCGCCAGAGTGGCCGCCCGAGGTCCGCCCGCCCAGCGTCCCCGATTGGGAGACCTCGGCAGTGGCCTGGCTGCTCGACGCGGTGCCGCCCGACTACCGCGCCTACGAAGTGCTCCGCCGCCACCCGATCGCGCTGGCCAGGATGGCGAGCCACCACGTCGGCGCGGCGATCGAGGCGGCCCGCGCCGGCTACCGGGGCGCCGCGGTCGACCTCAAGGGCCACCTGCCGCCTCATGCGATCGAGGCGGTCCTGGACGCCTACCGCGAGGAGGGGCCCCGGCTGGTGCGCCTGTCGCGCTCGATCGCGGTGGTCGAACGCGCCCTCCGCGGCGACATCTTCACCGCCACGATGCGCCAGCCATGACCACACCTGCCGGGCAACCACCGACCACACCCACCGGGCGCCCGCCGACCACACCTACCGGCCGGCCGCCGACCGCGCCTACCGGGCACGGGGTACGCCGCGCCTACGGGCGCGGGGGGACGCCGTGCCTACCGGCTGCGGCGGGCGATCGCCGCGATGATGCCACTGGCGCCCGCGGCGGCGGCCAGCCAGATCAGGACGTCACGCGCGCTGAGCCCCTTGGCCGCCGCCTCCGGCCGGGCGGACGGCGACGCGGTCGTCTTCGGCCGGTGGGGCGGCGAGCTGGACGGAGTGGTGGCCGGTAAGGCGGCCGCGGGCAGCGCCACCTGGTAGACCGGGCTGCGCACGCCCTCCGAGCCGGTCAGCAGGCTCTTGCCGTCGCGGGTGTAGGCGATGGACTCGGCCTGTTTCAGCTCCGGCATCGACACCCTGGTGATCGACTCACCCGAGGGCCGGAAGACCGTGGCCGAGAAGTACGTACGGATCACGTACGAGCTGCCGTCAGGCGCGTACGCGGCGTCCGTCGCCATGATCGGGGCCGTGCCCACCTTGCGGAGCACGTTGACCCGGTCGCTCCTGAGCTTCTTGGGCGCCTGGTACACCGCCCCGGAGAACTCCTTCGACACCACGAAGAGCCGCCCGGTCACCGGGTTGACCATGATGCCCTCGGCGTTCCTGGCGCCGTCCGCGTAGCGGAACCGGTAGCGGACCGCCGGAAGGGTGGCGTCCCGCAGCGTCTCCGGCTCCATGACCTTGTAGATGGAGACGTTCGGCCAAGCCCCGTCCAGGTTGTCGCCGATGTCGGCGAACCACAGCACCCCACGCCCCGTGGCGGGGTCCTTGCTCGCGGCCATCGCCTCCCAGTCACGAGCCTGCGCCCCCTGGAGCCGGTACGTCGCCCGCGTCCGCCCATCGGAACCGACCGCGTAGAACGTCGGCGCCGCCGAGCTGTCATTGTGCGTGTAGTAGACGCCTTCCTTCGTCGGCGACACGGCCAGCCCGCTCGACTCGGTGATCCGCGCGTCCTTGAACGTGAACAGCTTCTTCTCGCCGTCATCGGCGAAGGCCGCATTTGCCGGAACGAACACCACGAAGACCGCAAGCACCCCGGCGGCCGTACGAATCACAACATCCCCCACCCCGCCATCATGCCCCAACGGACGCCGCGCCGACGGTAGCGCTGTGCCGATGAAATCCGGTGCCCTGCAGCACGACCAGCACCCCGTTGGTCACCGCCATGAGCCACCACAGCCCGACGAGCCCCCAGGTCGCGGCCACGGGTGCGGCCACGGCCACCATCGCCCCGTAACCGACGGCGAAGTAGATCAGGCTGGCCCCCGACCGCTTGAGCGCGGTGAGCCCGATGCCCTGAACCGCCTGCGCCCCGTCGGCCGTCGAGGCCAGCAGCATCAGCGGCAGCAGCGCGGCGACCCGCTCTCGTACGCTCGCGTCATCGCTGAACAGCACCAGCGCCGAGTCGCCGAACCCGAGCAGCACGGCCGCCGCGACCGCCGTCCCCGCCAGGGCGAGCAGGGCCGCGGCCCGGTTGGCCCGGCGCGCCTCCGTCACGTCCCGGGCCCTGGCCACCTCGGGCACCGACGCCTGCGCCACGGAGATCGAGGCCAGCATGATGAACCCGGTGAGCGTGCTCAGCACCGCGTGGGCGGCCACGTCACGGGTGCCGGTCGCGCTCGCGGCGAAGGTGACGACCCCGAGACCGCCGAACTTGATCAGAACTGTCCCCGCCAGCGGAATGCTCACCCGGCCGAGCCGGACGATCTCCTTGATGCGCGGCCGGCCCTGGCCGACGCGCGTCCCGAGGGCGCGGCGCAGGCAGAGGTTCGAGACGAGCACACCCGCGACGCCCGACAGCAGCCAGGCGACGCCCACGCCGGTCAGGCCGAGCGGCGGCACCAGAGCGAGCGTGCCGCCGACCATCGCGGCACTGGCCGCCAGGCTGGACCAGAGGACCTGGCGGCTGTGGCCGAGCGCCACGAGCACGGTGTTGGCCCCACCGCCCGAGGCGAACACCAGCAGGTAGAGCGCCAGGAGCCAGGGTAGCGGCCCCAGCTCGGCCACGACCTCGGCGGGCGCCCCGGTGGCGCGGGCCAGCAGGGGCACGCACAGCACCGCGAGCGCGCCGGCCGTACCCACGAGCAGGGTGAGCCAGCGCGCGTCACGCAGGATGGGCACGGCTCCCGCGGGCGAGTCCTTGTACGGCGCGACGAACGGCGCGAGCCCGCGGAGAGCGCCCACGACAGCGGCGGAGGCGGGGTTCAGGACGGCCGACATGACCGCGAAGGCGGCCAGCGTGACGGTGGCGTGCCTGCCGAGCACGGAAGTGACCACCAGAGTGCCGACCGTAGTGGTGACCATGGAGAGGAACAGGGGCACCGCCGCGCGGAGCAGGCCCGAGTTCACCCGGCCGATCTTAGTAGGCTGGAGCGAACTCCAGGCATCCCCGCCACCCCTACTAGCCTGGAGTGCACTCCAGGTATTTAGGGTGGAGTTCATGGATTATGTGAACCTCGGACGCAGTGGCCTCCGGGTCAGTCCACTCTGCCTGGGCACCATGAACTTCGGCCCGCTGACCACGGAGGAAGACTCCTTCGCGATCATGGACAGGGCCCATGAGCTGGGCATCAACTTCTTCGACACGGCCAACGTGTACGGCTGGAAGCAGGGCGAGGGGATCACCGAGCAGATCGTCGGCCGTTGGTTCGCCAAGGGCGAAGGTCGCCGGGAGAAGACGGTCATCGCGACCAAGCTCTACGGCGCGATGGGCGACTGGCCCAACGAGAATCTGCTGTCCGCGCTGAACATCCGCCGGGCCTGCGACGCCTCGCTCAAGCGCATGCAGACCGACTACATCGACATCTACCAGGCCCACCACGTCGACCGGAACACGCCGTTCGACGAGTTCTGGGAGGCGATGGACGTCCTGAAGCAGCAGGGCAAGATCCTCTATGTGGGATCGTCCAACTTCGCGGGCTGGCACATCGCCAAGGCCCAGGAGTCCGCGGCCCGCCGCAACTCGATCGGACTCGTCAGTGAGCAGAGCCACTACAACCTGCTCACCCGCGCGGTGGAGCTGGAGGTGCTGCCCGCCAGCCAGGAATACGGCCTCGGCGTGATCCCGTGGAGCCCGCTGGCCGGCGGCCTGCTGGGCGGCGTGCTGCGCAAGATCGACAAGGGCCGGTCGGCCGCCGACCGCATGGTCACGGAGCTCGAGAAGCACCGCGACAAGATCGAGCAGTACGAGAAGTTCTGCGACGAACTCGGCGAGGACCCCGCGTACGTGGCGCTGGCCTGGCTCCTGAAGCAGCCCGCGGTCACCGCCCCGATCATCGGCCCGCGCACGCAGGAGCAGCTCAACGGCAGCCTGCGCACGCTGGAGATCGAGCTGGACGAGCAGGCGCTGGCCCGCCTCGACGAGATCTTCCCCGGGCACCGTCCGGCGCCGGAGGACTACGCCTGGTAACTCAGGCCAGCAGGGCGCCGATCACGACGATCAGCAGCAGGAGGCCGAGCACGACGGGCAGCAGCCAAGGGCGAGGACGGTCCACAATCTGGAGCCTAATCGCGCCTGATGGGTGCCAGATCCCATTGTGCGAGTGACTCGTACCTCATCTGCGGCCCTTGATGGCTACGTACGAGATGGACGGCTTTCGCCCGCCATGTCGAGCCGCTGAATTCCGACAGCGACTCGACGAGCGGGCGGAGGTCCATCTCCGCCTTCGCCCGCGCGAGCGTCAGGTGCGGGTGGAAGTGCTTGTCGTCGGTCTGTACGGCCCCCGCCCGGCGGGCGCCCGCTCTGACCGACTCCGACAGCCGGATCATCGAGTCACCGGAGAGCCCGGCCCAGAACACCCTGGCCCGGCGGGCGGACGAGAACGCCCCGAACCCGGTGAAGGCCAGGTCCAGGCTGGCATGCCGAGCCACGGCGCGGGCCAACCGCACCTGCAGCTCCGGCAGGACGTGCTCGGGCACCTCGCCGAAGAAGCCCAGCGTGATGTGCCAGGTGGCGCGGTCCGGCCAGCGCAGGCCCGGCACCTGACCGACATGCGGCGCGATGGCGCGCTCGATCTCGTCGAGCACCTCATCGGGCGGCATCAGTGCCGCGAATAACCTCATGCCACCCGATTCTCCAACGTGCTCAGGCGATCGCCAGCACCGGCTCGCTCACTCGGGCTGTGATCAGCCTCGTCAGCATCACCGCGACGCCCGTGCCGACCAGCACCAGCAGCCCGGAGAGCATGACGCCCGTCCTGGGCCCGCCCAGCTCCGACAGCCAGCCGACCAGCGGGGCGCCGACGGGCGCGCCACCGGTGAAGACGAGCATGTAGATGCCCATCACGCGACCGCGCATGTCCGGCGCGGTGGCGAGCTGGACGCTCGCGTTCGCGGCCGTGTTGATCGTGATCAGCGCGATGCCGGTGGGGATCAGCAGCAGCAGGTACACCGGATAGACCGGGGCCAGCCCGGTGGCGATCTGGAACAGCCCGAACCCGATGGCCCCGGCGATCAGCATGCGGCGTGACGGCCGGGCCCGGCGGGCGGCGAGCAGCGCCCCGCCCAGCGCGCCGACGGCGAACATGCTGGAGGCCAGTCCGAACGACGAGGCGCCGGCCTTGAAGACCTCGCGGGCCATGAGCGCGATCGACATCGAGAACGACTGGGAGAACATCGACACGAACCCGATCAGCAGCACCGGCATCAGCAGCTCTTCGCGATGCAGCACGTAGCTCAGCCCTTCGCGGAGCTGGCCCTTGGCTCTCGGCACCGGCACGGAGAGGTTCAGCTCCGACTTCCGCATGAAGATCAGGCTGGAGATCACGCCGGCGAAGGTGACCGCGTTGATCAGGAAGAGCGGTCCCGTGCCCCCGAACAGGAAGATCAGCACACCGGCGATCGCCGGTCCCACGACGCGGGCCAGGTTGAAGATGGAGCTGTTGAGCGCGATCGCGTTGGACAGATCCCGGCGACCCACCATCTCGACCACGAACGCCTGCCTGGTCGGCACCTCGACACAGGAGATCACACCCAGCGTGAACGCCATCACGTAGACGTGCCACACCTGGGCGGTGCCCGTCATCGTCAGTACGCCGATGACCAGGGCGAGCACGGCCATGAGCGACTGCGCCACGATGAGGATCGGCCGTTTGGGGTAGCGGTCGGCCAGCACGCCGCCGAAGAGCCCGAACAGCAGCATCGGCAGGAACTGCAGCGCGGTCGCCGTGCCTAGGGCCGCCGCGCTGCCATGGGTCAGATCGAGCACCAGCCAGTCTTGGGCGGTGCGTTGCAGCCAGCCGCCGACGTTGGACACCGCGCCACCGGCTGCGAACATGCGGTAGTTACGTACCTTGAGAGACCGGAACATCCCGGTCTTGGGTTCTTCAGGCTCTAGATCCTGCTGAGTTTCTCCAGAATCGGCGCCGCCTGCCTGAGGATCGCCCGCTCCTCCGCGGTCAGATCCCTCAAGCGCTGGCTCAGCCACGCTTCCTTGAGACGTCGTTCCTCCTTCAGCAGTTTCTGGGCGGCCTCGGTCACGGTCACGGTCACCTGTCGCCGGTCGGTCGGGTGCGGTGTGCGCGACACCAGACCGCGTTCCTCTAGCGCGGCGATCACGCGAGTCATCGAGGGGGGTTGCACCTTCTCGAGCTCGGCCAATTCGCCGGGGGTTATCGCGGAATGCCGTTCCACCGCGGCGAGGGTCGCGAACTGTGTGGGAGTCAGCGAGTGCGCCGCCGCTTGTCGTCGTAGCCGCCTGGTCAGCCGCGCCAGCGACACGCGCAGGGCTGTGGCCAGGCCTGCGTCGCTGCGCAGGTTTATCTGGGACTGGTTCTTGGTTAGCATGAGTCATTACCTTTGCTAACTATACGGCACTCCACGTTATTTCCCTACCTCATTTCTCGTCTCACTCTTTGATACCCGGAGGCCGCCTCCCATGCGCAGACGGCCTCACCAGGCATTAGACCCCGAAAAGCACCCTGATCGGGCCGAGCGCGAAGTAGATCACGAACAGGCCCATGACCACCCACAGCAGCGGGTGGATCTCCCGCGCCTTGCCACGAACGATCTTGATCAGCACGTAGCTGATGAAGCCGGCGCCGATGCCGTTCGAGATCGAGTAGGTGAACGGCATGACCACGATGGTGAGGAACGCCGGGATGGCCACTTCGTAGTCCGTGAAATCGATCTCACGGATCGAGGTCATCATCAGGAAGCCCACCACGATCAGCGCGGGCGCGGCCGCTTCATACGGCACGACCGTGACCAGCGGCGCGAAGAAGATCGCCACCAGGAAGAGCAGGCCGGTGACCACGCTGGCCAGGCCGGTCCGCGCGCCCTCGCCGACCCCCGCGGCCGACTCGATGTAGGTGGTGTTCGACGAGACCGAGCCCGCGCCGCCGGCCGCCGCGCCGATCGAGTCGACGAGCAGGATCTCCCGGGTACGCGGCAGCATCCCGTTGGCGTCGACCAGCCCGGCCTGGCGGCCGACCCCGACGATCGTGCCCATGGTGTCGAAGAAGTCGGTGATGAGCAGCGTGAAGACGAACAGCACCGCCAGAATCACCGAGACCCGGCTGAACGCGCCGAACGGGTCGAACTCCTTGAACAGCACCAGCGGGTTGTGGAAGCCGATGATCTGGTCCGGCAGGGTGGGCACGTTCAACATCCAGCCGCCGGGGTTCTTGTCGGAGGACTGGCCCACCTTCGCGATCGACTCCACGATGATCGCCAGCACGGTGGTGCCGATGATGCCGATCAGGATCGCGCCCTTGACCTTGCGCGCCACCAGTGCCGCCGTCGCGAGCAACCCGACGACGAAGACGAAGATCGGCCAGGAGGTCAGGGTGTTGTGGATGCCCATCTCTAGCGGCGGCCCCGCGGGCACCCGGCGCACGAAACCGGCGTCCACGAAGCCGATCAGCGCGATGAACAACCCGATGCCGACGCTGATGGCGGTCTTGATCTGGGCCGGGATGGCGTTGAACACCGCCACCCGGAAACCGGTCAACACCAGGATGCCGATGATGATGCCTTCCAGGAAGACCAGCCCCATGGCCTCTTCCCAGCTCATCACCGAGGCGATGTTGAAGGTCACGAAGGCGTTGAGCCCCAACCCGGCCGCCATCGCGAAGGGCACCCGGCCGATCACCCCCATGAGGATGGTCAGCACGCCCGCCACGAACGCCGTGCCCGCTGCCACGAGGGGCAGATTGGGCGAGGAGCCGTCGCCGATGAACTGCTCCTGGACATCCTTGCCGTTGGCGATGATGATCGGGTTCAGCACGACGATGTAGGCCATCGTGAAGAACGTGGCCAGCCCGCCACGGACCTCACGGGAGATCGTCGAGCCTCGTGCGGAGATTGCGAAGAACCTGTCGATACCGCTACTTGTGTCACTCACGCGCGAACAGTGACAGTTTGCGTCATCTGCGAAAAGTGGCGGTGATGGGATCGAGACCCGATTGGAAGCTAGGCTGGATCTCGTGAAGCAGGAATGGCGTCCCGACCCGGAGCCGATCGAGACCAACGACGTCGCGGCGGTCGCCGTGGGCACGGTCGCGTGGGCGCTCGCGCTGGTCGCGCTACTGATCTTCCGCCCGGCCGCCGAGCAGTCGTGGTGGATCTGGACCTGCGTCGCCGGGGTCGGGCTCGGGCTGCTCGGCCTCTGGTACGTGCACAGGCGGGCGTCCCGGAGCTGACATTCGTCACCTCCAGCCGATCCCCGAAGTCACTGGAAAGTGCTGTTTTACCCCACTACCTGGGAAAAAGTGGGCTGATCATGCTTGAGGCATGAAGAAGACGTCATTCCCCTCGCTCCTGTGCGCGGTGACCCTCGCGAGCGCCACCCTCGCGGGCTGCGGATCAGCGAAGCAGCCCACGGCGAGCACGACCGCCACGCAACCCGCCCAGACGGCGAAGGGCTCCCTCGCCTGGAGCCCGTGCACCGGCCTGACCGGCCCTGACGGCAAGCCCGCCCCGCCCGACCCGGCCATCGAATGCGGCAAGCTCGCGGTGCCACTCGACTACGCCAAGCAGAACGGCGAGCGGATCGACCTGGCGCTGATCCGCGTCAAAGCCTCCGGCGACCGGCTCGGCTCCCTGGTCTTCAACTTCGGCGGCCCCGGCGGCTCGGGGGTCGACCTGCTGTCCATGACCGCCAAGACCTTCGCCGGCTTGGGCGCCCGCTATGACCTGGTCAGCTTCGACCCGCGCGGCGTCGAGCGCAGCGCACCCGTCAAGTGCGGCAGCGTCGAGAAGTGGACCTCCGTGGACCCCGCGAGCGACAAGATAGAAAAGGCCATCAAGGAGTTCGCGGCCACCTGCGCCAAGATCTCCGGCAAGCTCCTGCCCCACGTCGGCACCGTCAACGCCGCGCGCGACCTCGACCGCATCCGCGCCGCGCTGGGCGACGAACGGCTCAACTACTTCGGCATGTCGTACGGCACCCACCTCGGCGCCGTGTACGCCACCCAGTACCCGAAGAAGGTCGGTCGGTTCGTCCTCGACGGCGCCCTCGACCCGACCGTCACCTTCGCTGAGCGCGCGAAGACGCAGGTGGCGGGCTTCAAGCAGGCGTTCGAGGCGTTCTCCGCCGACTGCCTGAAGCAGGGCTGCGACCTCGGCGCCGACCCCGCCACCGTGCGCAAAAACGTCGAGAAGCTGTTGTACGGCCTGCGGGACAAGCCGCTCAAGGTGGCCGACCGGAAGCTGACGAAGGGCCTGGCGACCACCGGCGTCGTGGCCGCCCTCTACTCCAAGCTCACCTGGCCGCTGCTGGAGCAGGCGACCGCCGCCGCGACCAAGGGGGACGGCAAGCTGCTGCTCGCCCTGGCCGACTCCTACAACGGCCGCAAGCCCGACGGGACGTACTCGACGCTGATGACCAGCGTCCTGGCGATCGACTGCGTGGACAGCGCTGAACGGCCGAGCCCCGCCGAGATCGACCGGGTCGAACGCGCGACCGCCAAGATCTTCCCGCTCATGCAATCCGGGGGGCTCGGCTCGATCTGCGCGCATTGGCCGGTGCCCGGCAGCGACGAGTCCAAGAAGATCGACGCCACCGGCTCCGCCCCCATCCTGGTGATCGGCGGCAAGGGCGACCCGGCCACGCCGTACGCATGGGCGCCCAAGCTCGCCGGGCTGCTCAAGACCGGGGTCCTGGTCACGTACGAGGGCGAGGGGCACGGCGCCTACCTGAGCGGCAGCTCCTGCGTCAGCCGCCTGGTGGACGCCTACTTCCTCACCGGTAAGAACCCCGGCGCGAACGCCACCTGCCCGGCGGCGTGAACCTTCACACCGCTACGGGCAGGCTGGCGCTACGACAGGTCGGCTTCGGCCAGCAGGAGCGGCACGGCCGTGGGGTCGTGCAGCAGCGCGGCCACCGCGAGCCGGTCGTTCCACTGGCCGGTCGCCCAGGCCAGGCCGCGCGCCAGGCCGTCGAGCCCGGTGCAGTGCACTGAGCCCTCGAAGAAGCGCCACGTGCAGGCGACACCGTCGACCAGCAGCTTCTCGTGCTCGACGTAGGTCTCGGGAGCCGTCGGGAGCAGGGAGCGCACCTCAGGCGGCACGGGGCGGGTCTCGCCTTCGGACGTGACCTCGCCCTGGGCCAGCTCGCCGGCCAGCGGCAGGTCGAGCAGCTCGGACAGCGACTCGGCCAGGTCGTAGGGGGCCAGCACCAGAGGCCGGTCGGTGACGAGCTGGAGCAGGTCGGGGGCCTCCACCACGACGGCGTCGTCGGCCGCGGCCACCACGATGTCGCCACCGAGCACGGCCCGTACCCGCGACGGTGGGGCCACCCGCGCCGGCTCGACGGCCGCCAGCGCGATCCACAGGGCCCGCAACTGGGCGCGGTCGACCTCGATGGACTCGTCGGCCATCAGGTCGAGCAGCTCTTCGGGACCGCCGTGGCCGGCCAGCAGCTCGGCCAGCGTGGTGCGTACGCCGAGCATCCCCAGCGCCACCGGGTCGAGCCCGCCGGGCGCGTCACCGTAGAGGCCCTGGAGCAGCGGATCGGCGCCGGGCAGCCGCAGCTCGCGCGGCCGCCGCCCGTCCAGCACGGGGTGGTTGGCCAGCCACCACGCCGTGTAGGACGGCACCTCGACGCCCTCCACCCGCAGCGGGTGCAGCGCGGCCCGCAGCGGCGGCCTGGTCAGCAGCGCCAGCGCGGCGGGCCAGTCGGCGACCAGCTCCAGGTCGCGCACCGCGGCGAAGTCCGGCACCACCGGCGGGAGTTCGAGCTCAGGCAGCAGGTCGAGCACGTGGTCGAGCCAGTCGTCCTCGCCGTCGAGGTCGTGGTCGCAGTCGTCATGGTCGAGCAGCACATCGGAGTCGTGCGCCACGGCGAACCCGTCGAGCACGCCCACGGCTTCGAGCACGCGGGAGCCATAGGTCTCCACCAGCTCCGGCGCG
Organism: Nonomuraea sp. CA-143628; assembly: GCF_050942315.1. Lineage (NCBI taxonomy): Bacteria > Bacillati > Actinomycetota > Actinomycetes > Streptosporangiales > Streptosporangiaceae > Nonomuraea > Nonomuraea sp. CA-143628. The sequence continues at coordinate 1,050,719 of NZ_CP192072.1, read as the reverse complement.
ACCACTCCGAGGTGCGTGTCGGGCTCCAGCAGGCCGGCCAGCGCGCCGTCGGCCAGCATCAGCTCGCCCGCCGCGTAGAGCTCGCCGTCGGTGCCGCGCAGCGCCAGCTCGGCCAGCCACGGTGCCTCGCCCGGCACCAGCGAGGCGGCCTCCACCAGGGAGAGCACGGCCTTGGCCACGGGCTCGGAGTCCGCGCTGTCGAGGGACTGGGCGACGGCGGCCTTGGTGATCGCGTCTTCGAGGATCGTCCGTGGCGTGGCCTCGGCGGCGCCGAGCCGCAGCAGCGCCGCGTGCGCCGCGTCCGGGTGCACGATCCGCAGCCCCAGCGGCGTCAGGTCGAGCCCGTCACGGGCCGAGGCCAGGCGGGTGCCGCCCAGGTCGAGGATGAGAGTGCCCCGCGGCCCGCGTACCAGGCGGCCGTCGGCCAGCGGCACCGGCAGCGCGCCCAGCGACTCGGGGTCGTCGGCCGGCAGCACCTCATAGAGCGAGCGCCACCACGACGGCTCCCGCGCCTCGACCGCCTCACCGGACAACAGGTCGACGACCTCGGCCAGCTCGACCCGGCGCACACCGAGCGAGGCCATCGCCGGGTGCCGGGCGGGCCACCCGGCGGGCAGCAGGCCGGGGACGAAGTCGGCGATCGCGGCCAGCAGGTCGCCCGACCCGGCGACCACGGCCGCCTCCTCGCCGGCGACGATCCAGCCGTCCTCATGCGGCTCCCTGGCCGGGTGCTCGACCTGCCACTCGGCGTCGGGCTCATAGACCTCGGCCTCGGCGAACGACGGCGTCTGCACGGCCGGAGCGGGCGCGGACAGGGCCGGGAGCAACGGGGTGGCGGGCAGGCGCAGCAGGATGGCCCGCCGGATGCGGGCGTCGAGCTCGCCCTTGCCCATCAGGGCGGGGACGAGGTCGAGAAGCTTGGGGGTGCGCGGCAGCTCGCCGAGCAGCCTGACATAGGCGTCGGCGGCCCGCTCGACCAGGAAGTCGGTCAGCGGCCCCTTGGCCACGTGCCGCCGGTCGGTGGCCATCGGGAACGAGGCGATGAGCAGGGCCGGCAGGTCGAGCGGCTCGTCGCTGGGCGTCGGCGCGTGCACCACCGGCGGCACCCCGGCGGGCAGCGGGGCGGGCTCCGTGTCGGCGACGCGCACGGCCCAGCGGAGCGACCAGTAAGGGCGGGCACGCTCTTCGGTGGGCCGGTCGGCGAACAGGGCCGCCACCTCGTCGGGACCGAACTCGCCCGACTCCGACACCAGCTGCCACCCGTCGGCCGACACCCGGCGCTCCGAGCCGTCGAGGTCGATCTCGATGCTCGTCAGCGCGGGCATGCCGAGCAGCAGCGCCGGGCTGGTCTCGGCCAGCATGCGCCGGACCGCCGCGACCGAGGCGGCGTCGCGCAGCGGCAGGCGTACGAGCGTGTCGAAGCCCTCCGGCACGTCGAGCGGCTCGGCCTCGAACGGCAGGCGCAGCAGCGGGACGTGGCCGCCGCGCGAGCCGAGCTCGGCGGCGAGCTCCGGCACCGAGGCCACCACGGCGGCCGTCTCGGCGCGCGACCAGCGGGCGGCGCCCGTCTCGCGCGAACCGATCGACGGCTCATCACAGACCGACACGACCGCGGCGAACCCGACGCCGAACCGGCCGGCGGCGCCCGCTTCGTCCCGCTTGCCGGAGACACGCAGCGTCGACAGGCCCTCGACGCCGGTCGCGTCGAGGGGGGCGCCGGTGTTGGCGGCGGTCAGGACGTCGTCGCGCAACGTCAGCCGGAGCACCCCTGGCACGCCCGCGCGCAGCGCCGCGTCGGCGGCGTTCTGGGCGAGCTCCACGATGAGCCGGTCGCGGTAGCCGCCGAGGGCGAAATCTTCCTCGGCGTTGGCGTCCTCGCGGAATCGGGCGGTCGAGGCCGTCCACGCGGCGAGCACTGCGGCCCGCGTCCGGTCGGTGCCAAAGGTGTCGGTCATCTGTCACGATCCTGGTCGCTGGTGGGGCGGGCTCCGGCACGAGTCCGGGGTCCGCCGAGGGGGGCCACCGTAGGCTAGCGGCCCTCACCGACATTCGCGGTCAGGAGTGGCCGAGCTCCTCGGTGGCCGTTCCGTCGACGGATCCGGCCTCCTCTTCCATCAGGTCGAAGCCCATGTCGTCGAGGATGGGCGTGGCCTGCTCGACGGACGGCGGCATGACCGCGGCCTCCGAGTGAGCCCCGCAGCCGTGGTCGGCGGCGACCACCTTGCCGTCGTCGGGGGCGTACTCATTGGCGCAGACCCCGAACACCTGCCGGAGCCCACCCGCGAGTGGCCAGTAGAAACCACAGGTGGAGCACTGCGCGGGAGCGGCGTGTGCGATCGGCGTATGCGGCCCGTGCTCGCCCGAGTGCCAGCGTCTGGCAGCGCGGTCCTTGCCGATGGCCGAGAGCACACGGGCCCGGCCCAGGCCGTACTCGAAAATCGTCTGATGGTCGGTCTCGTCGTCGGTCTTGACGAAACCCGGCTCCAGCCGGTCGTCGTCCTCCGAGGTCGGCAGCAGGTCACCGACGCCCAGGTCACCGGGGCGCAGCCGCTCGCTCCAGGGCAGCCACTCGGGCGCGAGCAACGCCCCCGAGCCGGGCAGCAGGACGGCTTCGCTCACCGTGACGTTCTTGGCCCGTGAGGCGCGGGTCACGGTGACGGCCCAGCGCCAGCCGCGGTAGGCCCGGTCGAGACAGGCGAAGTAATGGGTGACGATGCGGTCGCCCTCGCCCTCGTAACCGAGGTGCTCACCCGGCTCGCCCGGCCGCGCGAGCTCCTCCGCGGCGGCGCGCGCCAGGTCCACCGCGGCGACGCACGCCTGGTCGGGTGGGGAGACGCGGGTCCGGGTGCGGGTCATCTGTCCGCCTCCGCCGCAAGGTGCTGTTCGCTCACACTTCATTCTCACCCATGACCGGACCTGAAGGTGCCCACACCGCCCATCCCGGACCCACCGGCACCGAACCAGAAGACGCCCCACACCCCCAACCCCTCACAGCACACCAACAGCCCCGACCTCGAACACACCCGCCGCCGTGGGCGGGCGACTATCGGGAAGGAGTGGCACCGGACCTGAAGGGACTCACACCGCTCATCCGGACCCAACTGGTCATCCGGACCCGCTGGCACCGAATCTGAAGGGGTTCACACCGCCCATCCCCGATCACCTGGCGGCACATCGGTGGGCCCATCCCCGGGCGATCCGTCGCCGTTTGTGAGCGGCGATCGGGTAAGACTGGTAAGCGTGCAAGGAGGCTGGGACACGGCTCGTGAGGTCACGCGGCGCGTCGGGCGAGGCGTCGCCGGCGCGGGCCGCGCCACCGCGCGCGCCGGCCGGGCCACCCTGCGGGCGGGAAAGGCGACCGCGGGCGGCACCGCGCGGGCGGGCAAGGCCACGGCCAGAGGGGCGCAGAAAGTCGGCAGGGGCGCGCAGAAGGTCGGGAAGGCGACCCGGCGCCTCACCCATGCCAACGGCGCCGACCGCACCGGGCTGGGCCGGCTGATCGAGCTCACCGCCGGTCACAGCGGCGGCGACGCGCTGGTCACGGTCGCGCTGGCGAGCACCGTCTTCTTCGGTGTGCCCGTCGGCGAGGCCCGTGGGCCCGTGGCGCTCTACCTGGTCATCACGATGCTGCCCTTCGCCCTGCTGGCGCCGTTCGTGGGGCCGATCCTCGACCGGTTCAGGTCGGGCCGCCGCTATGTCATGGCGGGCACGCTGTTCGGCCGCGGCCTGCTGTGCTTCGCGATGGCCGCCGCCGTGGGGCCCGGCGATCTGCCGACGTTGTTCGTCGGGGCGTTGGGCGTGCTGGTGCTGTCCAAGGCGTACAACGTGTCACGCGCGGCGATCATGCCGAGCGTGCTGCCCGCCGACATCACGCTGGTCTCGGCCAACGCCCGGGTGGCGCTGTTCTCGCTGATCTCGGCGGGCGTGATGGTGCCGGTCGCCGCGGGCCTGACCGCGTGGCTGGGTAGCGCCGCGGTGCTGCGTACGGCGATGGTCGCCTTCCTCCTGATCGGTGTCCTCGCCGTACGGCTGCCGCGACACGTCGACTCGCCCGAGCTGGAACTGGACGAGGAGGAGGGCAGGCCGCTGCGCTGGCGGACCCTCCTGAACGTGGGCCCGGCGGTGGCCGAGGCGGTCTGGGCGAACGTGGCCATCCGCCTGTTCTCCGGCTTCCTGCTGTTCTTCATGCTGTTCCTGGTGCAGGACAAGGGCGTGCCGTGGCTGGCCGTACCCGACCCGTTCTTCGACATCCCGAAGACGATCGCGCTGCTCGCGGCCGCGGCCGGGCTGGGCGGCCTGGTCGGCGCGGTGGTCGCGAACTGGACCCGCAACCACTCGCCGCACCTCATCACGCTGCTGACACTGGCTGTGACCGGCGTGACGACGATCGCCACGGCGGTGTTCTTCGGCCTCTGGACCGCGGTCGCGATCTCGCTCGTCACCGCGTTCGCGCAGGAGCTCGGCAAGCTCGCCCTCGACGCGATCGTGCAGCGGGAGATCGGCGAGGAGGTGCGCTCGTCCACGTTCGGGGTCGTCGAGGCGGTGTTGCAGCTCGCCTGGGTGTTCGGCGGGCTGATCGGGCTGCTGCTGTCGCTGGCCGAGAGCAGCGCGGCGGGGCTGGTCACGCTGGCCGTGGCGTTGACCGGCACGTTCGGCTGGTTGATCGTGCGCCGCCGCAAGCGGATCCGGGCCAAGACACGCGGACTCCAGGTCGCGAATCAAGCCCACCCAACGGATCAAGCGGACCAAGCGGATCGAGCAGGTCACGCAGGCCACGCGGACCACGAGGATCGAGATGCCTGGGACACGGAGGATCGACGCGCCGATCGGCGGGATCAGCGCGTCGACACCACTCTCGACACGACCAAGCCGCTGACGAACCCCAACGGCTAGGCGTCGAGGTCGTCCGCCACCGCTCTGAGCACCTGCGCGATCTTCTTCGCGTGCGCCGCGTCAGGGTGCTTGCCCCGCTGGTAGGAGGTCGAGACGTCGTCGAGGAGCTTGATCAGGTCCTCCACGATGACGACGAGTTCGTCCGGCTTCTTGCGCTTGGCCTTGGGCTTTGTCTTGGCCAGCGTCGGCGGCTGCTCGAGGATCCGCACCGACAGGGCCTGCTGGCCGCGTCGTCCCTCGGCCACGCCGAACTCGACCTTCTGGCCGGGCTTGAGCGGGCCGGCACCTGTGGGTAGCGCGGAGGAATGCACGAAGACCTCACCACCGTCGTCGCGGGTGAGGAAGCCGAAACCCTTGTCGGCGTCGTACCACTTGACCTTGCCACTCGGCACAGGAGGAACCTCGTTCAAACAGTCGTAAAAGGCGAATGGATGTAGGTTATGCCCCGCGAGGCTCCGGGGCGACCAGGAAAATTCCCGGCATTTACCGGAGTTGCCCACTCGAACGCCATCCGGCGAACCAGTCGGCGAATTCCGTCAGGTCGCCAAGCGCCACATCGGCTCCGTGATCACGTAGTTCGGCCAGCGTGTATGGGCCGGTCGCGACCGTCACGCTGACGGCTCCCCCGGCCCGCGCGGCCTCGATGTCCGCCACATGGTCACCAACATAGGCTCCGGCGCCGAAGCGCGTAAGGGCCTCACCCTTGGCCGCCCCGAAGACCGACCCGACCACCTCGTCGACGGCGAGCCCGAGCGCCTTCACGGTGCTGGCCGCGTCGCGCGGGTTCTTGCCGGTCACGACGATGATCCTGCCCCCTTGCGCGCGTACGGCCTCGACGGCCTCCATCGCCCCGGCCATGGCCGTGTGCACGGGCACGCCCAGCTCCGGATAGATCTCCCTGAACAGGATCACGGCTTCCGGGATCGCCTCCAGCGGCAGCCAGTTCGCCAACTCCTGTTCGAGTGGCGGGCCGAGTCTGGTGATGATCGCCTGGCTGTCGATGGGCACGCCGAGGCGCGTCGAAAGCTCGTCGTAGACGGCCGCGATGCCCGACCGTGTGTCCGCCAATGTCATGTCCAGGTCGAAACCCACCGATGTCCGCACAAGGTGAAGGATGCCAAACGCGTCCGCATTACGGGTAACGGCCCTTGTTGTGGGACCGTGGGAGTGGGAAGAAAGGAATTACTTATCGGGAGGAGTGCCGTGACCGAGCCCCCCAATCCGCCGGAAGCGGGAGACCGGCTGGTCGCCGCCGCCAACCGGCCCAGCCCGCCCGAACAGCCCACCCTGAGCACTTCCCTCAGCCCGCCCGAACAGCCCACCTCGAGCGCTTCCCTCGGCCAGCCCCGGCCGCACCGGCCCGCGCTGCCCCGGCAGGTGACCGGGCCGGTCAGGGTGTGGCGGGGCGTGGTGACGTTCCTGGCCGCCGTCGTCCGGCTGGCGTCCCGGCTGGCCGCGCTGATCCTGGTGCTGTACGCGATCTTCACGGTGTTCCGGGCCAACCCGGCCAACATTTGGTACCAGTTCGTCGAATCGCTCGCCTCGCCGCTGTCGGTGGGCCTGGCCAACCTGTTCCAGCTCGCCGACGTACGGTGGACGACGCTGGTCAACTACGGGCTCGCGGCGCTGGTGTGGCTGATCGTCGGCTCGGTCGTCGCGGGGTTGATCCGGCGCGCCGCGCCGTGACGGCTACGCTCCATCACGGAGGTATCAGGAAAGAATGACCAGATCGACGCGTGAGCGGATCATCGACGAGGCCCTGCGGCTCTTCGCGGAGCGGGGCTACTCCGCCACTTCGGTGGCCGAGATCGAGGCCGCCTCAGGGCTCTCCCCGGGCGCCGGAGGGCTCTACCGGCACTTCAAGTCGAAGTACGAGGTGCTCGCCGCGGCGATCAACGAGCATGCCGCACGCACCCGTACGCAGGTGGCCGAGAGCCTGGCCCAGCTGGGCGACATGGAGACCTCGGCCGACCTGGAGACGCGGCTGTCGCACCTGTGCCGCGCGGGGCTGGCCAAGGTGCGGGAGGAGTCGGAGCTGACCCGGGTGTTCTTCCGGGACCTGAGCCAGTTCCCCGAGCTGGTGGCGGTGGTGCGCGAAGGGCTGCTGCAGCCCATGTTCGACGCCATCACGACCTGGTTCCGCGCGCAGCCCGAATACGAGGACGCCAAGGTCGACTGGAACGGCATCGCGGCGGTGCTCGGCGGCTCTGTGGTGCACTACCGGCTGTTCCAGGAGACGGTCGGCGAGTCGCCGGGACACGCGGAGAAGGACCAGTTCGTCACCGCCTGGGTGCGCCTGGCCGTGGGCCTCCTGCCGAGCCCGAGCCCCGCCCCGGTCAGTTGACCTCCACCAGCCGGTAAGCCAGCCAGCCGACGCCCAGAGCCGTGCCGATCATGAACATCACACCGCTGACGTCGAAGAACTGCACCACGAACGCCTGCACCCCCGGCTCCGCGCCCACCCGCAGACCGCCGATGAGCCCGCCGCCGACCGTGTAGCCGACCAGGGGCGCACCGATCCCGATCAGCCGGTCACGCGGCACCCAGCCCTCCGAGAACGCCACCAGCGACGCTCCCAACGCCCACACCAGCACCGGCACCTGGAAGATCGCGACGGCCGGCAGGCCGACCGGGACCAGCAGCGCGGCCAGCACCAGGACCACCATCGCCGCGGTCTCGCGCGGGTACTCCTTGACGATGGTGCCGGCGTCCCGTCCACGGGTGGCCATCGGGTTCGCACTGGACATGGCCGCCTGCCGCAGCCGCGCGAACGGCAGCCCGCGCAGGGGCCGCGGGGCCAGATGGTCCTCCGCGAGGCGCCGGCCCAACGGGGCTCCCGCCGGCGCCACATCGTCGACGATCTTGGGAAAGGACGGCGTCGCCCCGCCCGCCCCCGCGACCCGCTCCGCCTTGGCCACGGCACCCGGCGTCACGGTTCCCCGTGCGGCCCCCGGCGCGGCCGTGGGCGCCGTTCCGGGCCGGGTTCCGGCCGGGGCACCGGGCGCGCCGTCCGGCCCCGCCTCGGCCAGCCTGCGGGCCTCGCGTTCGACCAGCGTCACCGGGTCGCCGAACCGGGCGAGCACCTTGACCACCTGGCGTGGGTTCTGGCTGCCCTGCCGTTCGACCTCGATCCTGGCCCGCAGCCGCTTGGCGAAGTCGAGCCGCTGGTCGGATCTGAGCACGCCATGAGCCGCGTCGGCGGCCGCGCTGACGTAGTTGAGTATGAGCTGGTCCGCTCGCTCAATCACGTGAGCCATGCTGCCCCAATCGGGGTGGACATACCATGGCAACGATGGAGTTCACCGAGTGGATCAGGGGGCGCACCGACGAACAGCTGCGGGCGCTCGTCTCGGCGCGCCCCGAGCTGATCACTCCGGTGCCCGCGCATCTGGAGGGCCTCGCCGTACGCGCGGGCAGCCCTTCTGCGATCGGCCGTGCGCTCGACCGGCTCGACCGCTTCACGCTCGCCGTCCTCGAAACGCTGGCCGTACGACCGGAGCCCAGCACGAAGGCGGCCCTGCGCGCGCTCGTCGGCGGGGCGCTCGCGGCGGGCAAGCCGGAGCCCGCGCTGTCGGCGGCGATCGACCACCTGCGCGACCTGGCCCTCGTCTACGGCCCCGACAGCGCCCTGGCCCTGGCCCCCGGCGTGCGGAAGGTGCTCGACGACCCGGCGGGGCTCGGGCCCCCGGCGGTGGAGGCGTTCCGGCACCACGCGCCCGAGCAGCTGACCGAGATGGCCGACGACATCGCGCCGGGCACCACGGGCTCGGGCAAGGAACGCCTGGCCGCCGCCCTGGCCCGGCCCGGGAAGCTGATCGAGGAGGTCTCGCCCGAGGCCAGGGCGGCGCTCGACCAGCTCACCTGGGGGCCTGCGACGGGCCGGGTGCCCAATGCCAGACGTGAGGTGCGGGTCGCCTCCGCCCGATCGCCCATCGATCAGCTGCTCGCCCGCGGGCTGCTGGCGGCGACGGGTGAGGAGAGCGTGGCCCTGCCTCGGGAGGTGGGCCTCTACCTGCGTAACGGCCTCGTACACCGGAATCTGTACGCCGTACCCCCCGCTCTGGAAGGCGCCGCGCGGGACCAGAAGCTGGCCGACCGGACGGCGGCGGGGCAGGCGTTCACGTTCGTGCGGACGGTCGAGGAGCTGTGCGAGCGGTGGAGCGCCGAACCACCGGGCGTGCTGCGTACCGGCGGGCTGGGCGTACGGGATCTGAAGCGCACCGCGACCGAGCTGGACGTGCCCGAGTGGGCCGCCGCGCTGACCGTGGAGGTCGCGCACGCGGCCGGGCTGATCGCGGCGGGCGGCAACGTCGACGGCGAGTGGCTGCCGACCACCGGCTACGACCTGTGGCGGGTCCGGCCGACCGCCGACCGGTGGGCCGCGCTGGCGATCACCTGGCTGCACACCGACCGCGTCCCCGGCCTGGTCGGCGAGCGTGACGACCGGGACCGGCCGCTCAACGCGCTGCACACCGAGCTGCGCCGCTCGTCCGCGCCGGGTGTGCGGTCGGCGGCGCTGGGCGTGCTCGCGTCGGCGCCCGGCCTGGCGCCGACGCGCGAGTCGGTGTTCGACCGGCTGGCGTGGGAGCAGCCGCGCCGCCGTGGGCCGCTGAGGGAGCAGCTGACGGAGTTCGCGCTGCGGGAGGCCGAGCAGGTCGGTGTCACCGGGCTCGGCGTGCTGTCGGGACACGGCCGGGCGCTGCTGTCCGGCGAGGACACCGCCTCGGTGCTGGCCCCGCTGCTGCCCGAGCCGGTCGATCATGTGCTGCTCCAGGCCGACCTGACCGCCGTCGCGCCCGGACCGCTCACCAGCGAGCTGAACCGCTGGATGAATCTGGCCGCCGACATCGAGTCCAAGGGGGGCGCGACCGTCTACCGGTTCGGCGAGGGCTCGGTCCGCCGCGCGCTCGACGCGGGCCAGGGGGCCGAGGAGCTGCTGGCCATGCTGGAGCGCCATTCGGCGACGCCGGTCCCGCAGGCGCTGTCCTACCTGATCGCCGACGTGGCCCGCCGGCACGGACGCATCAGGGTCGGCACCGCCAGTGCCTACATCCGCTGCGACGACCCGGCCCTGCTCGACCAGATCACCGCCGACCGGCGCGCCGCCGCGCTCCGCCTGCGCCGGCTGGCGCCCACGGTCATCGCCTCCCGTTCCTCGCGGGCCGCGCTGGTCGACGCGCTGCGTTCGATGGGGTACGCCCCGGTGGCCGAGTCGCTCGACGGCGATGTGATCATCTCCGAGCTCGACAGGAGGCGCACCGAGGGCCTGCCGCCGGCCCGGTCCGTACCCTCGCCCAACGGCCTGGACGCCGAGGTCACGGCCGCCGCCGTACGCGCGCTGCGGGCGGGCGACGCCGCCCACCTGACGCGGCGCGAGCCCGCCGACGCCCCCAGCGGGCAGATCCCGCGCGGCCCGGCGACCGCCACGATCTCCGCGCTGCAGGAGGCCATCAGGCAGGGCGTACGCGTGTGGATCGGCTACCTCGACTCCCAGGGCAACGCCACCTCGCGCATCCTGGAGCCGGCGCGGATGGAGGGCGGTTACCTCACGGCGTACGACGAGACCAGGGCCGCCGTCCATCGCTTCGCGCTCCATCGCATCACCGGGGTCTCCGACCTGTCTTGACGCCCAGCGATGATCAGGCGAGGTTGGGACCGTGAGCGAGCTGACGTTGGGCCGGTTGGCCGAGGAGTCTTGGAGCAGGTTCGACGACTTCGACGCGGTCCACTACGAGGGGGTCTGGCACCGCGCCCACGCACTGGCCGAGCGGGCCCGCAAGGTCTGCGGCGGGCTGGTCGAGGCGGGGGTACGCCCTGGCGACCGGGTCGTGGTGATGATGGCGAACTCACCCGAGGTCGGCCTGATCTACGAGGCGATCTGGGCGGCCGGCGCGGTGGTGACGCCCGTGGTGTTCCTGGTGGGACCGGCGGAGTTGCGGCACATCCTGGACGACAGCGGCGCCACGGCCCTCATCACCTCGCCCGAGCTGGTGGAGACGGTCCAGGCCGCCGAGCCAAAGATCCCGATATTTGTGGACACGGGGGAGTTGGAGCGGGCGACCGAGCGGGGGCCCGTCGAGCGGGACGCCACCGATCTGGCGGCGCTCATGTACACCGGAGGCACGACCGGCATGGCCAAGGGCGTCATGCTGAGCCATCGCGGTCTCTGGCAGGTGGCCAAGGACGCCTACGAAATGTCCCACCAAGACGGGAAAAATCGTGCAATAGTGCCGGTGCCCCTCTCCCACTCGTACGGGCTGATCATCACGGTCGCCGGGATGCACGCCACAGAGCCGCAGCAGGCGGTGCTGATGCGCTGGTTCGACCCGAAGGCGTTCCTCGAACTGGCCGCCGCGCAGCGCGCCCAGTACGGAACGGTCGTGCCCGCCATGCTCCAGATGCTCCTGGCCGAGCCGCTGGAGTCCCACCCCCTGCCCGACCTGGCCTTCCTCACCTGCGGCGCGGCGCCGCTCGGCCGGGAGACGCTGGAGGAGTTCGAGCGCCGGATGCCCGGCGTACAGGTCCTCGAAGGCTACGGGATGACCGAGACCAGCGCCGTGACCACGTTCAACCCGCCGGGCCGGCGCCGGATCGGCAGCGTGGGCCTGCCGCTGGCCGGCTACACGATCACGATCCGCGACTCCTCCGGCGACCAGGCCGAGCCGGGGGACGTCGGGGAGATCTGCGTCAGCGGCGACTCGCTGATGCTCGGCTACTGGGGCGAGCACGCCGCGGACCCCACGGGCACCGCGCTGGTCGAAGGTGAGCTGCGTACCGGCGACATCGGCTGCGTGGACGACGACGGCTATCTGTACATCGTCGACAGGAAGAAGGACCTCATCATCCGCGGCGGGTTCAACGTCTTCCCGCGCGACGTCGAGGACGCGCTCAACGAGCACCCCGACGTGGTGATGTCCGGCGTCGTGGGCCGCCCGGACCCGCGGGTCGGCGAGGAGGTCGTGGCCTTCGTCCAGCTCAGGCAGGGCGGCACGGCCGGCGCAGAGGAGCTGATGGCCTGGGCTCGTGACCGGGTCGGCCGGGTGAAGTATCCCCGGGAGATACGGTTCGTCGACTCGATCCCGGTCACGAGCGTGCTCAAGCTCGACCGCAAGGCGCTGCGGTCGAGGCTCGGCTAGTCGTCCGCGTCGATGGTTCCCGTCGAACCCCACGCGATGCCCTTGACCTCGCCCAGCGCCCGCCCGTCTGAGCCATAGGCGGTCACCTTGCTCAGCACGGCCGGGCGGTAGGCACCCTTCTTGTCGGGGTACACCCGCGTCCGGCCGATGTAGAAGCCGTTCCGGACGTTGGCCGTCATCTGCCGCCCGTCCGCCCACTCGACCTCCACCCGGGTCGCCTGCGGAGCGACCCGACCGGCCACCACCAGGAAGTACGGGTCGCCGTCACGGCCCGGGTTGATCTCCGACTGCATCTGACCGTCGTAGGCGTCGATGCTGAGCGCCCCGCGCAGGGCCAGCTTGCCGGGCGGGTTCTTGCCCCAGTAGGAGAAGATCGGGTCCGTCGGATAGCTGACCAGCCGGACGCCCGGGGTGCACAGCACGAACCCCTTGCGGCTGCCGACCAGCCGCGTCACGCCCAATTTGTCCTTGGCCTCCACGAGCCACCGGTAGTCCTTGACGGTCCCGTACTGGGGCAGCAGCCGTTCGCCGTCCATGCTGTGCACCGGGCTGCCCTTGGGCATGCAGTCCTCCACGGTCGCGAACTGCGCGATCGTGTTGCGCGGCAGGCCGGGGATGTCCCGGACGTACGCCGTGGCGGGCGGGTCCGTCGCGGACCTCGTCGCAGTGGGCACCATGCTCGCGGTGGGCTCTGTACTCGCCGTCGGCGAGCTCACGGGGGACACCGCCAGCTGTTCGCGCGCCCGCAGTCCCACCACCCCGATGGCCACCACACAGGCCGCCGCCGCCAGGGCCAGCCCCCATCTCGGCCACTTCAGCCGTGCCCGCCTCCGTAGGGCACGCGACAGAAGCAGCTCGGGATCCACCGGCCGCGCCTGGCCGGCCAGCCTGCTCAGGGCCTCGGTGACCGCGCGTTCGTCGACTGTCATCTCAGGCCTCCAGACGAACTGTCTCGCCCACCAGCTCGCGCAGCCGCTTCACGGCCTGGTGGGTCTGGCTGCGTACGGTGCCGATCGAGCACCCCATGATCCTGGCGACGTCGGACTCCGGCAGATCCTCGAAGTAGCGCAGGACCAGCACGGCCCGCTTCTTGACGGGCAGCCGGCGCAGGGCCTGTTCGAGCGTGAGCCGGTCGTCGACCCGCTCGGTGCCGTCGCCCGCGATCCGCTCGGGCAGCGTCTCGACCACGCGCTCGCGCCCCCAGCGCGGGCTACGCCACCGGCCGACCTGCTCGTGGTACATGACCCGGCGGACGTACGCCTCCGGATCGCCCCTGATGCTCCGCCATCGGTCCGCGGTTCTGGCCAGCGCGCTCTGGAGGAGATCTTCCGCGGCGTGCTGGTCGCCGGTGAGCACGTACGCCAGGCGCATGAGGCTGTCTGATCGCGTCGTGACGAACGACGTGAAGACTCGTAGGTCGTCCGGGTGCAACTCGCCTCCCCTGCTCTGGGTCTCGATCACTAAAGACGTATGAGAGGGTCCAGATCTATGGCGAGACAGCAGACCCGGCAGGGCGCGTGGCCATTCCGTGATAAATGTTGACCTGTCAGGAGGTGGCATGAGCCAAGAAGGCCCATCGGGCGAATATCCGTACCAGCCCTACGGCGCACCATACGGCCAGCAGCCCCCGCCACAGTACGGTTACGGCTATCCTCCGCCCCCTCGGCCGTCCGAGGGGCCGAAGGCCACCGCCATCGTCGCGCTGGTGCTCAATCTGCTCTCGATCGTCGGTTGTTGCAACATCTTCGCGATCCCCGGGGCCATCCTCGCGGGCATGGCGCTCGGCCGGTCGAGCACGCAGCCCGCCAGTGCCAAGAGCCTGCTCGCATGGTGCTGGACACTGTTCGGGGTGGGCCTCGCGCTGAACCTCGCCGTCTTCCTCTTCCTCGGCCTCAACGGCTACCTCGACGACTGATTACCTGTTCGGGGACTGTTCTTGCCGTCTGATGTGTTGGATAGGCGTCAACCGTAGAAGGGATGTCCGTGAACGACGGCCCGCTCATCGTCCAGTCGGACAAGACGCTGCTCCTCGAAGTCGACCATGAGAACGCCGGCGAGTGCCGCAAGGCCATCGCGCCGTTCGCCGAGCTCGAGCGCGCCCCCGAACACGTGCACACCTACCGCGTCACCCCGCTGGCGCTGTGGAACGCGCGCGCGGCCGGGCACGACGCCGAGCAGGTCATCGACGCGCTGATCAGTTTCAGCCGCTATCCGGTGCCCCACGCGCTGCTCGTGGACATCGCCGAGACCATGGCCAGATACGGCCGGCTCAAGCTGGAGAAGGACCCGACCAACGGGCTGATCCTGACCTCCACCGATCGGGCCGTGCTCGAAGAGGTGCTGCGGTCCAAGAAGATCCAGCCCATGCTGGGCGAACGGCTCGGCGACGACTCCGTGGCCGTGCACCCGAGCGATCGCGGCAACGTCAAGCAGGCGCTGCTCAAACTGGGCTGGCCCGCCGAAGACCTCGCGGGCTACGTCGACGGCGAGCACCACAAGATCGAGCTGCTGCAGGACGGCTGGAGCCTGCGGCCCTACCAGCAGGACGCGGCCGACGCCTTCTGGCACGGCGGCTCCGGCGTGGTCGTGCTGCCCTGTGGCGCCGGCAAGACCATCGTCGGCGCGGCCGCGATGGCGCACGCCCAGGCCACCACGCTGATCCTGGTCACCAACACGGTGAGCGCGCACCAGTGGAAGCAGGAGCTGCTCAAGCGCACCACGCTGACCGAGGACGAGATCGGCGAATACTCCGGCAGCAAGAAGGAGATCCGCCCGGTCACCATCGCCACCTACCAGGTGATGACCACCCGGCGGAAGGGCGTCTACAGCCACCTGGAGCTGTTCGACGCGCGCGACTGGGGTCTGGTCGTCTACGACGAGGTGCACCTGTTGCCCGCGCCGATCTTCCGGATGACCGCCGACCTCCAGGCTCGCAGGCGCGTCGGGCTGACCGCGACGCTGGTGCGCGAGGACGGCCGCGAGGGCGACGTGTTCTCGCTGATCGGCCCCAAGCGCTACGACGCGCCCTGGAAGGAGATGGAGAACCAGGGCTGGATCGCCCCCGCCGACTGCGTGGAGGTCCGGGTCACGCTGACCGACGAGGAGCGGCTGGCGTACGCGATGGCCGAGTCCGAGGAGCGCTACCGCTTCTGCGCCACCACGCCGTCCAAGACCCACGTGACCGAGGCGCTGGTCCGCCGGCACCTGGGCGAGCAGGTGCTGGTCATCGGCCAGTACATCGACCAGCTGGACGAGCTGGGCGAGCACCTCAACGCTCCGGTGATCAAGGGCGAGACCAGGGTCAAGGAGCGCGAGCGGCTCTACCAGGCCTTCCGCGACAAGGAGATCCAGGTCCTGGTCGTGTCGAAGGTGGCGAACTTCTCCATCGACCTGCCCGAGGCGGCCGTGGCCATCCAGGTGTCCGGCACGTTCGGGTCGCGTCAGGAGGAGGCGCAGCGGCTCGGCCGGGTGCTGCGGCCCAAGGCCGACGGCGGCGGCGCCCGCTTCTACACGGTGGTCAGCAGGGACACGGTCGATCAGGAGTTCGCGGCGCACCGCCAGCGGTTCCTGGCCGAGCAGGGTTACGCGTACCAGATCATCGACGCCGACGACGTGCACGGCGGGGTGTAGCACCAAGAGGCGAGGCCCGGCCGCTCACCCTCCGAGCGGCCAGGCATCGACGTCGTCACGTCCACGAGACTCCGCGGGCTGTCGACAATCGAACCACCCCCCTCACCAGCGTGCTACGCCGCTGCGCGCCTCAATCAGCCAGCGACATACCCCCATGATCCGGCAAATGCACCTGATATGCCCGAATTCTCGGTTATTGGCAGGTTGTCGTTATCTGGCGAGCAGGCCGCCCAGGAAGAGCACTCCTTCGGCGGCGATCCAGGCGGCCACACTCACGCCCATGAACCGGCTGAACACGCGTGGGTCGTTCCTTGCGGAAGGCACCAGCCAGGCACCGGCCGTACAGCAGGCCGCGGCCACGGCGAACAACCCTGACAGCGTCGAGACCGAGCCGAGCCGCTGCGAACAGCCCGCCGCGGACTCACCCCCCGCGCAGAACGCCTCCAGCCCCCACCCCGCGAACACCGACAACGCCCACAGCGCCGCCAGCAGGAAACTCGCCACTGTCGGGATGATCGGGGAGAAAACAAACCGTACGCGGGCCACGGTCCCTCTCTACCCCGGCTAAATGCTTTGGAAGCCTGCCGGACACACCACTAAGCTGGTCGATTCGCTGCCTATACCACCTCCGTTACTTCGACCAGGGAGGCACTTTCGCATGCCCGCACACCAGCTGGCCCCCGACATACCCGCCGACGTGCTCGCGGCCGAGCAGGCCCATCTGGCCGAGTCGAGAGCCGCGCTCCAGGCCATGCGGCTGCACGCCCAGTCGCTGTCGGCCGACGCGGCCGGCGACTGGGTGTCCCAGCAGATCCTGCAGTCGCTGCTCGACAAGCGGGTGGCGGCGCTGGCCGACCACCCCGACACCCCGCTGTTCTTCGGCCGCCTCGACCGCTCGGCGGACGACGACCTGCCCCCCACGATCTACGTCGGCCGCCGCCACGTGCACGACGGCAGCAGCCGTCCGCTGGTGATCGACTGGCGCGCACCGGTGTCCCGGGCGTTCTACCAGGCCAGCCCCGCCGACCCGATGAGCGTCGCGCGGCGGCGCCGGTTCGGCTATCACGGCGGCCTGCTGACCGCGTTCGAGGACGAGCCGCTCGGCGAGGGCGGCGACATCGGGCCGTCGAAGATCCTGACCGAGGAGATCGAGCGCCCGCGCACCGGCCCGATGCGCGACATCGTCGCCACCATCCAGCCGGACCAGGACGAGATCGTCCGCGCCACGCTCACCCAGACCGTCTGTGTACAGGGTGCGCCAGGCACCGGGAAGACCGCCGT
The DNA here is from genome assembly GCF_050942315.1 of Nonomuraea sp. CA-143628. Taxonomy (NCBI): domain Bacteria; kingdom Bacillati; phylum Actinomycetota; class Actinomycetes; order Streptosporangiales; family Streptosporangiaceae; genus Nonomuraea; species Nonomuraea sp. CA-143628. The sequence goes on along the minus strand of NZ_CP192072.1, from coordinate 1,033,779 downwards.
CGGCCTGCACCGGGCCGCGTACCTGCTGTTCACCCACCGCGAGCGGCTGGCCAGGTCGGGCGTCATGATCGTCGGCCCCAACCGCGCCTTCCTGTCCTACATCTCCTCCGTGCTCCCCGCGCTCGGCGAGGTCAAGGTCGACCAGACCACGGTGGCGGGCCTGCTCGGCGAGCACGCCACGCCGGAGGATCCGATGGTCTCGGCGCTGAAGGGCGACGCCCGCATGGCCGCCGTGCTGGAGCGGGCGCTGTGGCTGCACATCGTGAAGCCGGAGGAGGGCGTCGTCTACAGCAAGGGCGCCTACCGCTTCCGGGTGGCCGACTACGAGGTACGTGAGATCGTCGCCTCGCTGCGCGGCACCACCCGCTACGGGCCCGGCCGGGCGGCGCTGGCGCAGCGGCTCGCGCACATGGTGCTGGTACGCATGGAGCAGCGCGGCGAGTCGCCCGACGACCGGGTGCAGGACGCCGTGGCCAGGTCCAAGCCGGTCAAGCAGCTCGTCGACGCGGTCTGGCCCAAACTGGTGCCGCAGCAGGTCCTCTTCAAGCTCCTCTCGGACCCCGAATTCCTTGCAAAAGCCGCCAAAACCGATTTGTCGCCTGACAAGCAGCAAATGTTGCTATGGCAGAAACCGTACCGAGGCTGGAAGTCCGCGAAGTGGTCGGCGGCCGACGCCGCGCTGCTCGACGAGCTCGGCGACCTGATCGAACGCACGCCCTCGCTCGGCCACCTGGTCGTCGACGAGGCGCAGGACCTGTCGGAGATGCAGCTGCGCGCGCTCGGCCGGCGCTGCCGCAACGGCTCGGCGACCGTACTCGGCGACCTCGCCCAGGGCACCACGCCGTGGTCCACCAGCTCGTGGGAGACCGTGCTCAAGCACCTGGGCCAGGACGAGGGCGAAGTCACCGAGCTGACGCTGGGCTTCCGTGTGCCGCGCGAGGTGCTCGACTACGCCGCCCGCCTGCTGCCGTCGATCGCCCCGGCGCTGGCCCCGCCGCGGTCGCTGCGCCCCGGCGTGGGCTCGCTGAGCGTACGCCCCGGCGGCGCGGTCGCCGAGGCCGCGCGCGAGGCCATGGCCCGGGAGGGCTCGATCGGCGTGATCGTGCCCGACGCCCTGGTGGCGGAGGTGTCTGGGCAGCTCGAAGGGCTGGCCCACGCCGTGCTCGACCCCGACACGACCGAAGAGCACCGGCTGCTGATCGTCCCGGCGACACTGGCCAAGGGCCTGGAGTACGACCACGTGATCGTCGTCGAGCCGGCCGACATCGTGGCGGCCGAGCCCCGCGGCCTCGCCAGGCTGTACGTGGTGCTCACCCGTGCGGTCACCTCGCTCACCGTCCTGCACGGAAAGGCCCTGCCTGCCCAGCTGGCCGTATAACCGCGCGACCGGGCGCGGTGACCGGCCGACAGGCCGTCTGACGCGCGGGCGGGCACGTCGCCTCGCGAGACCGACGCACTCCTAGGATGGCTGGAGTAGTGGAGGATCTCTACCAAGGAGGACGCCGTGCCCGCACCGCTGCCACACGAATACCTGCCGTCGGTCCCCTCGCTCACGGTCCAGAGCAACGACATCGCGGACGGGGAGAGGCTGGGGGACCTGCACGTCTTCGACAAGTGGGGCATGACCGGCCAGAACCTGTCACCCCACCTCCAGTGGTCCGGCGCCCCGGCCGAGACGCAGAGCTACGCCGTGACCTGCTACGACCCCGACGCCCCCACGGGCAGCGGGTTCTGGCACTGGGTGCTCTTCGACCTCCCGGCCTCCGTCTCCGAGCTGCCCACGGGCGCCGGCACCGCTCCTGAGTTCAAGGGCCTGCCCGCGGGGGCCACGCACGCGCGCAACGACTACAACAGCAAGGACTACGGCGGCGCCGCTCCCCCTCCCGGCGACCCGCACCGCTACATCTTCACGGTGCACGCGCTGGGCGTGGCCGAGCTGGGCGTCGACAGTGACGCCAGCCCTGCGGTGGTCGGCTTCAACATCACCGCCAACACGCTCGCGCGCGGCCACATCGTCGCCCACTTCGGCGTCTGATGATGGAAGCAGCCTCGGGGGTGAAGGTACGACACGGCGGGCTCGATGACGTGCCCGCCGTGCTCGACTTCTGGCTCCTGGCCGCTGAGGGCACCGACCGGCGCGACTCGCCCGACAAGGTGGTGGCGCTGATCGAGCGCGACCCGGAGGCCCTGCTCCTCGCCGAGCTCGACGGGGAGCTGGCAGGCACGCTCATCGCGGGCTGGGACGGCTGGCGAGCGCACCTCTATCGCCTCGCCGTCCACCCGTCCCACCGCCGTAAGGGCATCGCCACCACGCTCCTGGCCGCGGCCGAGTCCCGTTTCGCCGCCTTCGGCGCCTTCCGCGCCGACGCCATGGTGCTGGACGACAACGTCTCCGCCCATGGGGCGTGGTCCGCCGCCGGCTACGCGCTCCAGCCCATGTGGTCGCGCTGGGTCAAGCCCCTTAAATGATCACATGTACGGCTCTTCGCACAAAAACAGACCGGCCCGGACGACGTGCGTCCGGGCCGGTCTGGTGAGAAGAGACCTGGTCTCTGGTGAAGAGACTTAGAAGTCCATGTCTCCGCCACCGGGCATGCCGGCGGGGGCGGCAGGGGTCTTCTCGGGCTTCTCGGCGATGACCGCCTCGGTGGTGAGGAAGAGCGCCGCGATGGAAGCGGCGTTCTGCAGCGCCGAGCGCGTCACCTTGGCCGGGTCGATGATGCCCGCCTCGAACATGTTGACGTAGTCGCCCGAAGCGGCGTTGAGGCCCTCACCCGGGGTCAGGTTGCGGACCTTCTCCACCACGACGCCGCCCTCAAGGCCGGCGTTGACGGCGATCTGCTTCAGCGGCTCCTCGAGCGCCTTCTTCACGATCGCGGCACCGGTGGCCTCGTCGCCATTGAGCTCGAGCTTGTCGAACGCCTTGGCGCCCGCCTGCAGCAGCGCCACGCCACCGCCGGGGACGATGCCCTCCTCGACGGCCGCCTTCGCGTTGCGAACGGCGTCCTCGATGCGGTGCTTGCGCTCCTTCAGCTCGACCTCGGTCGCCGCGCCGGCCTTGATGACCGCCACGCCGCCGGCCAGCTTGGCCAGCCGCTCCTGGAGCTTCTCACGGTCGTAGTCGGAGTCGGTCCGGTCGATCTCGGCGCGGATCTCGTTGACCCGGCCGGCGATCTGCTCGGGGTCACCGGCACCGTCGACGATGGTGGTCTCGTCCTTGGTCACCACGACCTTGCGGGCGCGGCCCAGCTGGTCGAGGGTGGCGTTCTCCAGCTTGAGGCCGATCTCCTCGGAGATCACCTGGCCGCCGGCCAGCGTGGCGATGTCGCCCAGCATGGCCTTGCGGCGGTCGCCGAAGCCCGGAGCCTTGACCGCGACGGAGCGGAACAGGCCACGGATCTTGTTGACCACTAGGGTGGCCAGGGCCTCGCCCTCGATGTCCTCGGAGATGATCAGGAGCGGCTTGCCGGACTGCACGACCTTGTCGAGCAGCGGCAGCAGGTCCTTGTTGGCCGAGATCTTCGAGTTGACGATCAGGATGTACGGGTCCTCGAGCACGGCCTCCATGCGCTCGGAGTCCGTCACGAAGTACATCGACGTCATGCCCTTGTCGAAGCGCATGCCCTCGGTGAGCTCAAGCTCGAGGCCGAAGGTGTTGCTCTCCTCGACGGTGATGACGCCTTCCTTGCCGACCTTGTCCATCGCCTCGGCGATGAGCGAGCCGATCTCGGGGTCGGCGGCGGAGATGGAGGCGGTGGAGGCGATCTGCTCCTTGGTCTCCACGTCCTTGGCCAGCTTGGACAGCTCCTCGCTGACCCGCTCGACCGCCGACTCGATGCCCTTCTTCAGCGACATCGGGTTGGCGCCGGCGGCGACGTTGCGCAGGCCCTCGCGCACCAGCGCCTGGGCGAGCACGGTGGCCGTCGTGGTGCCGTCACCCGCGACGTCGTCCGTCTTCTTGGCGACTTCCTTGACCAGCTCGGCGCCGATCTTCTCCCACGGGTCCTCGAGCTCGATCTCCTTGGCGATGGACACACCATCGTTGGTGATCGTGGGAGCGCCCCACTTCTTCTCCAGCACGACGTTGCGGCCCTTGGGACCCAGGGTCACCTTGACCGCGTCGGCCAGCTGGTTCATGCCGCGCTCGAGACCGCGCCGGGCGTCCTCGTCAAACGCGATCATCTTGGCTGCCATAAGGCTAGACCTCCCAGATGCAGGGTGGCTTCAATGGACCGAGCCGACGCCCGCGACGGCATGGGCCTGCATCTCCGTTCGGCAGACCCCATCGTCCCGATCCAGTGTTGGCACTCTCGAACAGAGAGTGCCAACGAACTGTTTAGCACTCTACCCTGCCGAGTGCAAGCTGAGACACCCGCATGCCCAGGTCAGTCAGTACGGCGGGCCCATCCGGACCCGCCGTAGCCGAGTCGACGAAGGATGAGTGGCGGTTTCGCCCGGACTGCGCTGCCGTGCGACCTGCCGGTACATACCAGCTTCGTGAGTTCAGACCGCTCGCACGGACTCCGCTTGGGGGCCCTTCTGCCCCTGCGTGATCTCGAACTCGACGCGCTGGCCTTGTTCGAGCGAGCGATAGCCATCCATCATGATCGCTGAGTAATGGACGAATACATCCTTGCCACCGTCTACCGCGATGAAGCCGTAGCCCTTGTCCGCGTTGAACCACTTGACGGTGCCCTGCGCCACTTCCGACTCCTCTTACTGGGCTCATAGATCCCGCCCATTCCTACGCGAGACCCTCAATCGCCTGACATATGGAGAAATAACCAGGCGATCGCCCTCGACCATACCTGTGGCACAGCGTTTGGCAACAGAGTCAATCAACAAATTACGCATTTCATCGGCGAGTGAGTCGTTCAACGTTGAATTGTCGGAAAAAACAGAAGGCGCCCCAGATGGGAGCGCCTTCTGAAGTGAGCGGGTGACTACCCTCCGGCGACCGCCGGGATGATGGAGATCTGCACGCCCTCGGGGGCGGCCGTGTCAAGTCCGTCGACAAAACGGACATCCTCTTCGCCGACATAAACGTTGACAAAACGACGAATCTTGCCCGATTCATCCAGAATTCTCGCGCCGATCCCCGGGTAGTCGGAGTCGAGCTTCGCCAGCACGTCACGGAGAGTCGCGCCCTCCCCACTCACTTCCGCGTTACCACCGGTGTAGGTGCGCAGAATGGTGGGAATCCGCACAGAAACGCTCATGATTAACTTGCCTTTCCTGGTTGTCAGACAGCCGCGCGGAACGCGTCGAGCGAGGGCCGGATCACTGCCGTGGGCTGGGCGTCGTCGGCGACGGCGTCGAGCGTCTTGAGCCCGTCGCCGGTGTTGAGCACCACGGTCTCGGCCTCCGGGTCGAGCTGCCCGGTCTCGACGAGCTTCTTCAGCACTCCCACGGTGACGCCGCCGGCCGTCTCGGCGAAGATGCCCTCCGTGGAGGCCAGCAGCTTGATGGCGGCGACGATCTCGGGGTCCGTGACGTCCTCCACCGCCCCGCCGGTGCGGCGGGCGATGTCGAGCACGTACGGGCCGTCGGCGGGGTTGCCGATGGCCAGCGACTTGGCGATGGTGTCGGGCTTGACCGGCTGGACCACGTCGTGGCCGGCCTTGAAAGCGGCCGACACGGGAGAGCAGCCCTTGGCCTGCGCGGCGAAGATCTTGTAAGGCCGGTCCTCGACCAGGCCGAGCGCGATCAGCTCCTTGAAGCCCTTGTCGATCTTGGTGAGCTGGGAGCCGGAGGCCACCGGGATGATGATCTGCTCGGGCAACCGCCAGCCGAGCTGCTCGGCGATCTCGTAGGCGAGCGTCTTGGAGCCTTCGGCGTAGTAGGGCCGCAGGTTGACGTTGACGAAGCCCCACTTGTCGCCCAGCGGGTCGCCGATGAGCTCGGAGCAGAACCGGTTGACCTCGTCGTAGGAGCCGTCGATGGCGACCAGCTTGCCGCCGAACACCCGGGCCATGGCGATCTTGGCCTGCTCCAGCCCGGCGGGGATGAACACACAGGCGTCGAGCCCGGCCCTTGCGGCGGCGGCCGTGACCGCGCCCGCGAGGTTGCCGGTGGAGGAGCAGGAAAGGGTGTGGAACCCGAAGTTACGCGCCGCCTCGACGGCGATGGCCACCACCCGGTCCTTGAAGGAGTGGGTGGGATTGCCCGAGTCGTCCTTGACGTACAGGGACTTGATGCCCAGCGCGCGGCCGAGATTGCCGGCCTTGACGAGCTTGGTCCAGCCGGGGTTCATGTTCGGCTTGGTGGCGACGTCGACGGGCACGGGGAGCAGTGAGCGGTAGCGCCAGATGTTGGCGGGGCCGGACTCGATGTCCTTCCGGGTGACGTCACCGAAAGAGTAGGCCGCTTCGAGCGGCCCGAAACACTCCAGGCAGGCGAAGCTGGGACCGAGTTCGTAACGGGTGCCGCACTCGCGGCAGGAGAGAGCGACAGCGGGTCCGAAATCGTGCGACATGAAGCGAGGCCTTCCCTCATCTTCGCCTGCGGCCACCTTGACCGCAGACCGGAATTGGCACCTGTCCCGGTCGGCCTCGCGAGGTCGCGAGTCTGAATCCGGGAGGGTTGCCGGGGCTTCGCAGGGCCGGTCCCTCCACCCCTCTGGATGAGCAATATTCAGTTGTCTGGCCTGACTCTACCTGGCCAGGCGCGTCAAGCCACCAACCGTCTCACGAAGCGAGACGTACAGTCTCAGTGAAACTTTCAGCGGTAGTCCTCCCCCAGGACGCCCTGAACGTACTTGCGCGCCTGGTGGATGCGGGATTTCGCGGTGCCGAGCGGGATGCCGAGCTGCTCGGCGACCTCGTTGTAGTCGAGCTGCACGATGTCGCGCAGCACGAGGGCCTGGGCCAGGTCGGGCTTGCTGGCCTCCAGCGACTCCATCGCGTCGAGCAGGTCGAGCCGCGATCCGGCGATCACGCTGACCCGCCGCGCGTCGGGCTTCTGCATGGGGAGCTCGTCGGAGGTCTGCTCGGCCGAGCGGCGCTTCAGCGTGCGGTAGGTCGTACGGGCGCAGTTGGCCGTCACGATGTGCAGCCAGGTGCTGAACCTGGCCCGCCCCTCGAAGCGCCCGATGTTGCGCGCCACGGCCAGCAGGGTGTCCTGGGAGGCTTCTTCCGCATCCTGGTGATAGGGCAGGATTCGGGCGCAATGGCGCAGCACGTCGGGTTCGATCCGCCTCAGGAGTTCGCCCAGTGCGCGATGATCTCCGGCAGCGGCGGAGCGGGCGAGTTCCTCGGTTAGGTCATCAAGCGCCATAGCTGGGATCCTATGGTCGGAGGGAGCTTTAATGAACAGCGTCCTGGTCGCCTCTAACAGAGGACCCGTCTCGTTCACCGTCTCGGACGACGGTGTGCTGACGATGAAGCGCGGCGGTGGCGGCCTGGTGTCCGGGCTCTCCGGGGTCCTGAAGGACGACGGCGTGCTGTGGGTCTGTGCTGCTTTGTCCGACGGTGACCGCGGTGCCGTACGCCAGGCGCCCGGCGGCCGGCTCGACCAGGCCGGCTACGACACCGGCGCGCTGCGGATGCTCGACATCCCGCCGGCCACCTTCCACCGCGCCTACAACGCCGTGGCCAATTCCACGCTGTGGTTCGTCAACCACCTGCTCTACGACATTCCCAACGCGCCGCTGTTCGGCACCAGGTTCGAGCGCGAGTGGGAGTCCTACCGCGACTACAACGGCGCGTTCGCGCTGGCGCTGGCCGAGGAGGCCGGGCACGAGGCCCGCGTGATGGTCCAGGACTACCACCTCACGCTGACCCCGGCGATGCTCCGCGCCGAGCGGCCCGACCTGCGCATCGCGCACTTCAGCCACACGCCGTGGGCCCCGCCCGAATACTTCTCGCTGCTGCCCGACGACGTCGCGCGCGAGGTGCTCGAAGGCATCCTGGGCGCCGACCACGCCGGCTTCCTCACCGAACGCTGGGCGGGGGCGTTCATGGACTGCTGCCGCGCCCTGCTCGGCGCGGAGGTCGACCGGGCCGGCCGTACGGTCACCCACGAGGGCAGGACCACCCGCATCGGCGTGCACGGCCTCGGCGTCGACGGCGAGGCGCTGTGGGCACGGGCCCACGAGCCCGACGTCGAGTCCAACATCGCCGCGATCAGGGAGCAGGTCGGCGACCGCCGACTGATCGTCCGCATCGACCGCACCGAGCTGTCCAAGAACATCGTCCGCGGGCTGGTGGCCTACCGGGAGTTCCTGCTCGCCCATCCGGAGTGGCACGGCCGGGTGGTGCATCTGGCGTTCGCCTATCCCAGCCGGCACGACCTGCCCGAATACCGCGAATACACCGCCTCGGTGCAGCGCTGCGCCCAGGAGATCGAGGACGAGTTCGGCACCGAGGACTGGGACCCGCTGATACTCAACGTCAACGACGACTACCCGCGCTCGCTGGCCGCCTACCGGCTGGCCGACGTGCTGCTGGTCAACCCGATCCGCGACGGCATGAACCTGGTGGCCAAGGAGGGCCCGATCCTGTCGCCGCGCGCCGCGCTGGTGCTCTCGCGCGAGGCGGGCGCGGCTGCCGAGCTGGGCCCGCACGCGCTCCTGGTCAACCCCTACGACGTGAGCGGCACGGCCGTCGCGCTGCACGACGCCCTGGTCATGCCCGAGGAGGAGCGCATGAACCGCCGCGATCGGCTGGAGGCGGCGGCCACCGCGCTCCCGCCGCAGAAGTGGTTCGCCGCCCAGCTGGACGCGCTGGCCTAGCATGTCGGCGATCTCAGAGAGCACCCGGCTGACCAGGGACCGGCCGACCTGGCTGATCTACCTGATCCTCGGCACGTTCGCCACGTTCGTCTACGGCCTGAGCGCCGCCCTGCCGCTCCTCCGCCTCCAGCAGCGGACCTCCGGCACGGTCGCCGGCCTGCACGGCACCGCGATGGCCGTGGGCACGATCCTGGCCGGTCTCTCCCTCCCGCTCCTCACCAGGCGCTATGGCAGGCGGGTCACCACCTGGATCGGCCTGGCCGGGATGAACGCGGGCGTGCTCCTGATCGTGCTGTTCTCCGCGCTGCCCCTGACGCTGCTCGGCTATGGCGTGGCCGGCGGCTTCGGCTCGATCGCCCTCTACAGCGCCATGGCCGCCCTCAGCGAGCACCACGGGCCGGCCGGCCCGGCCGCGCTGAGCGAGGCGAACGCCGTCGGCGTCGTGGCGGGCGTGGCGGCGACCTTCCTGCTCAGCGCGGTCGCGCAGACCGCGCTCGGCTGGCGGGCCGCGCTGCTCCTCACCCCCGCGCTCACCGCGCTGCTGGTCGTGACGATGGCGCGGGTCTGGCCCCCGGCCACGACCGTGGCGGCCTCGCCCACCGGCGAAGGACCGGCGCCGCCCGGGTGGCGCTTCTTGGTGGCGGGCGGCGTGCTGTGCTGCTGCGTGGCGCTGGAGTTCTCGTTCAACCTGTGGGCCGCCGAGCTGTTCGCCGCGCGCACCGGCCTGAGCGCGGCCGCCGCCGCGACCGGGCTGACCGCGTTCCTGGCCGGGCTGGCGGCGGGCCGGTTCGCCGGCGCGTACCTGGCCTTACGCCTGCCGCCCGCGCGGCTCTTCCTGGGCGCCCTGGCGGTCACCGCGGTGGGCTGGCTGCTCTTCTGGTTGAGCACCTGGCCCGTCCTGTCCTACGCGGGTCTCGCGCTCAGCGGGCTCGGCGCGTCCCTGCACTTCCCGCTCGCGATGGCCGCGCTGATCACGCACGCGGGCGACCGGCCCGACCGGGCCGGCGCGGCGGCGCCGATCTGGGCCGGGTCCGCGATGGCGCTCGGGCCGCTCGCGCTCGGCGCGCTCGCCGACGGCTTCGGCACCTGGAACGCGTTCCTGCTGGTCCCCGCCCTCATCGGCCTGGCCGCCGGCGGCGTGCTCATCGCCAGGCCGCGCGCCTGAGCGCTTATCGCCAGGTCGCGTGCTTGAGTACGCCGGGCAGGCCGGGGGTGTTCCATGAGTCGACGACGAGGACGCCGCTCTTGGGCAGATACCACTCCCGCTGGACGAAAGTGGCCCGCTTCTTGCCCGTCCCGGAGACGCAGGTGCCCTTCCACGCGCGGTAGTACGCCTTGTGGCCGGGCCCGACCTGGCGCAGCCCCTTGGCCGCCGCGCCGTTGAACGTCTGGCCCCACTTGCGGTTGAGCGGGCAGGGCTCCACGTCGGTCGCTGAGTAGAAGGGCTGGTCGGGCGTGTACGGATTGAGCTCGTGACCCACCTTGATGGCCGCGGGCCCGAGCACCCAGAAGCCGCGGCACTCCGGTGTGAAGTACTCCCCCTTGGGCTTGGCGCACTTGCCGGTGACGACATGGATCCAGTCGCCCTTGCCGTACACCTTCCATGAGCTCGGAAGGGACAGCGTCAGCCCTTGGCGCAGCTTGAGCGGATGGCTCGCGGTGCTCGCTGACGCAGGGGCGGCCGGGACGAGGAGGGCGGCGGCCACGGACAGGCCCGCCACGGCAAGGTATCTCTTCGACATCCCGCGACCGTACCGGCGCGCGCTTGCAGGCGGGTTGCCTATTCGTAGGCGGATTGCCTACTTGCAGGCGGGTCGGCGCGGTTCGGTGCCTCGTGAAAGCCTCGGTGCCTCTTGAAAGCCGACGCGTCAACTCCTCTTGAAAGCCGACGCGTCAGCTCCCCTTGAAAGCCGACGCGAGCTCCCGCAGCAGGGCCACCACGCCGTCGGGGCCGTCCACCACGATGTCGGCCCGCTCGGCCAGCGCGGTCACCTCGGCAGAGCCACTGCACACGTTCACCCCTGGCAACCCCGAGTTTCTGACCGCGTCGAAGGCCGCCAGATCGCCCAGGTCGTCGCCGACGAACATGACCGACCTGGCCGCCCGCTCGGCCAGGAACAGGCCGAGCGCGTGGCCCTTGTCCATGCCCGGCGGCCGCAGTTCGAGCACCAGCCGGCCGGGCTCGACGACCAGCCCGTGCTTCTTCGCCAGCGCGGCCAGCGGCTCACGCAGGGCCTCCAGCGTGCCCTCGGGGTCGGCGCTGCGCCGGGTGTGCACGGCGACCGCCCGGCCCTTGTCCTCGATCGCCACGCCTTTCACACCGAGGGAGACGAGCAGCAGTTGCAGCTCGGCCTCGGCCTCGAGCACGCCGGGCGGGGGCGGCGGCGCCGAGACCTGGCCGTCCTCCCAGCGCTCGAATCCGTAATGCCCCAGCACCACCAGGCCGGGCACATCGGCCAAACCGGGCACGTCGGTCGGGCCGGGCGAGTCGGTTGAGCCCGGCGTGTCAGCCAGACCGGGCGCGTCAGCCAGGCCGGACCCGAGCCGCAGAGCCGTGGCCACCGGCCGGCCGGTCACAATCGCCACCGCATTGACGTACCTGCCCAGCTCGGCGAGTACGGGCGGCGCTTCCGGATGGATCCTGGCGGAGGCGGGATCGGCCACGATCGGCGCGAGAGTGCCGTCGAAGTCGAGCCCGATCACGACTCCCGCCGGATCCTTCAGGATCGCTTCCATACCGGGTGATCCCGTTTGTCTGATGTTCTTCACGCGCCTGCCTTACCCAGCAGGTCAGGGACGCATGCCAAACCGTCTGGCGGCGCGCTCGCGCTGACGCGTGGAACGCAGCCGGCGCAGCCGCTTGACCAGCATCGGATCCTGCTGGAGCGCCTCCGGCCGATCGATCAGCTCGCCGAGGAGCTGGTAGTAGCGAGTGGCGGAGAACCCGAAGGTCTCCTTGATGGCCTGCTCCTTCGCACCCGCGTAACGCCGCCATTGGCGTTCGAAGGCGAGGAGTTCGAGATCGCGTTCGGAGAGGGGTCGTCTGGACGGTTCCTGGGCAGCACTGTCACCGCTGACCGGCGCAGTGTCCATGGTGTCCTCCTCGGAAGGGCGCGCGACGATCACATCGTGGGAACGCGGGCCCGTGCCAATCGTAATGTGCGGAGTGCGGGTGTTCACGGCGGATTGAGAGACGTACAGTCACCAAATGTGACCTCAGTCATCACACTTCTCACCGACTACGGACTCGAAGATGGCTATGTGGCCGCCTGTCATGGAGTGATAGCCGGGATCGCCCCCGAGGCCAGGGTGATCGACGTGTGCCACCTGATCCCCTCGGGCGATGTACGGCGCGGCGCCGCCATACTCTCCCAAACCATCCCCTATCTCCCGAAGGGCGTGCACATCGGGGCGGTCGACCCCGGCGCGGGCGGAGCCAGGCGGGCGGTCGCCGTGGAGGCGGGCGGGCGGGTGTTCATCGGCCCCGACAACGGGCTCCTCTCGTGGGCCATGCACGCCAGCGGCGGGGCGGAGGCGGCCTACGAGATCAGCAACGCCGACTACTTCCTGCATCCGGTCTCGCCGACCTTCCACGGGCGGGACGTGTTCTCGCCGGTGGCCGGGCGGCTGTGCGGCGGGCTGAAACCGGCCGAGCTGGGGCCCGAGGTTCCGCTCTCGCGGCTGGTCTCGCTGCCGGAGCCGACCTCGAAGCTACGCGAGGGGTCCGTCGAGGGTGAGGTGGTCTCGGTCGACCGCTACGGCAACACCCAGCTGTCGATCGCGGCGGGCGACCTGGCGGCGCTGGGTGTGCGGATCGGTGACACGCTCGGGGTCTGGCTGGGGCGCAGGCAGTTGGCGCTGCCGTACCGGGAGACGTTCGCGGCGGTGCCGCCGGGCGAGCTGGTGGCCTTCGCCGACTCGGCCGGGCTGATCGCCATAGCCGTGAACTCGGGCGACGCGGCCCAGCGCCTCGGCCTGCCACCGGGCGCCCATGTGCGCCTCTCACCCTCGCCCTGACCGAGCCCATGTGCGCCTCTCACCCTCGCCCTGACCGAGCCCATGTGCGGCTCTCGCCCTCTCCGCGCGACGAAAGCCGCCAAAAGGAAATTACACCGCGTATCGGTCTGTTTACCGAAGCGTCAGATTGGACCGTCGATCGCGTGTCAGAATGCACGGGCATCGGGCGACCCCTCCCCTGCCCGCGAGGTGCACGTGTTCCCTTTGTCTGTTGTGCTGCTCTCACTGCTGTCCGCGGCCCTGCCGTCGTCGGAGCCACCCGTGCCGGAACGCTGGCACGCGTGGCCGGTGGCCAGGGTGTTCCCGAGCTCCGTGCCCGGCACCAGCCCCTCCGGGGCCCGCGTGACCTATGTCCTGGCCGGCGTCGCCCCGGAGTCGCCGTGCCGGGTGGCCTTCCAACCCGGGGTCGCGCGGCTGCTGCGTGGGTGCGTCACGGCCTTACGCGCCACGTACGCGGACAGCACGCAGACGTTCGTGGCGACGGTCGGCATCGCCGTACTGACCGGCCCTGATGCCCTCCGGCCCCTTGACCGCCTGACGGACGACCTCCCGCTGACACTCGCGGGCCGCCTGCCGACCGGGTCATCAGAGACCGGCACCGGCTGTCTGCCCGGCGCGCCGCGAGCGACCGCCACCGGCCGTCCCGACGGGCCGTCAGGGGCTGGTACCGGCGGTCCGCCCGACGGCACACCGGGGACCGGCGCCGACCGTCCGTTCGGCGGCACGCCGGACACCGGCGCGGGCCGTCCGCTCGGCGAGTCGCGAGTGACCGGCACCGGCCAACTGCCAGACGCGGCCACCGGACGCTTGCCCGAAGCAGGGGCCGAGACCGGCACAGGCCGTCTGCCCGCCATGCCGCCAGAGACCGACACCGACCAACTGCCGGACCCGGCCACCGGACACTTGCCCGGAATCGGGCCCGAGAACGGGACCGGGCACTTGGCGGGCCCAGAGTCGGCTACCGGCCGGGGTGATGGGCTGGGTGACCGGTCCGGGACCATCGCGGGGCGGTTGCCGACCGTGCGGCCGGTGGCCTTTCCCGGTGGGCCGGCCGAGCGGTTCGGCGAGTCGCAGTACGTCACCGGCGCGCTGATCTCGTCGAACGACGCCTACGTCGTGGCGACGGCCGCCGGGTACGCGGACGGCCGGCCGTACCAACCGGGCGAGCTCGTCGCCAGACGCCTCGGTGACACCGCCCGCCGGCTGGCCACGGCCCTGTACGGAAGTCTGACCAGATGATCAGGCCCCTGGCCGGATCACTGGCGGTGGGCCTGCTGATGGCCGGGCCCCTGGCGGCGGGGGTCCTGGTGGCCGGGGCGGGACCGAGCGCCTCCGATGACGTGGGCTCGGCGGCCCGCGCCGGACAGTGGCAGCTCGCCACCCTGCGCCTGCCCGAGGCGTGGAAGCTGAGCCGGGGCGCCGGCGTGCTGGTCGCCGTACTGGACACCGGCGTGAACGCCCGCCACCCCGACCTGGCCGGCGCGGTGGTCGCCGGGCCCGACCTGACCGGCGACGCCGGCGAACCAGCCCTGTGGGGCCACCACGGCACCGCCATGGCCAGCCTCATCGCCGGCCGCGGCCACAACCGCAGCACCCCGGCGGTGAACAGCCTGACAGCGAACGGCGGGACACCAGACGGCCCGACCGTGGCACGCGGGACGGCAGGCCACGGGACCGCAGACGTCCCCGCAACACGTAAGGCCGCAACAGGCACCCCCGCAGTGGGCGACCCCGCAGCAGGCGACCGCGCGGCAAGCGGTACAGCGACCGATCTCGCGGCGACCGGGACGGCAAGCGATCTCGCAGCGACCGGGACAGCGGTCGGCCGAGCGGTGACCGGGACCACGGGCGGCGGTCACGCGGACAGCGGGGTCATCGGGGTCGCCCCCGCCGCCCGCGTCCTGTCCGTCAGGGTCACGCTGGAGAACGGCGACCCGCTCCGCCAGAAGCAGCGCGCCGGCGGCCGCGACGCCCTCGCCAAAGGCATCCGCTACGCGGTCGACCACGGCGCCGACGTCATCAGCATGTCGCTCGGCGGCGGCAGCGGCTCCTGGGAGGGCTCGGCCGCCGAGGAGGAGGCCGTCCAGTACGCCATCAGCCGCGGCGCCGTGCTGGTGGCCTCGTCCGGCAACGACGGCGACACGACCAACAAGAAGAACTTCCCCGCCGCCTACCCCGGTGTGATCGCGGTGGGCGCGGTCGACCGGCGGCTGGAGGTGGCGCCGTTCTCCAATCGCCAGGACTACCTCTCAGTGGTCGCCCCGGGGACCGGCATCGTGACCGCCGACGGCGCCGACTCGTACGTGGTGGGCGACGGGACGAGCTCGGCCGCGGCCATGGTGGCGGGCATCGCCGCGCTGATCAAGGCGATGTACCCCGGCCTTTCGCCGTACCACGTGCGGACGGCCATCGAGCAGGGCACCAGGCGACGCCCCGCCGACGGCTACAACCGCTCGTACGGGCACGGGGTGGCCAACGCGCTGCTCGCCCTGCGCGCGGCCGACCGCCTGGCGAGGCCCGCCGCGTCCGCCGGGGCCGGTGTGGGGACCGGTGGCTACTTCGGCGACGGCCCGGTCTCCCGGCCGCCGATGTCCCAGGCGCCGTCGTCGCGGCTGCCGGTGGTGCTCGGCATGGTGCTGCTGACGGCGGTCATGTCGGCCCGGGTGCTCGTCCGGCACCGTTGGCGCGGGAGGGATGTAACCTAGCAAGCGCTTGTGTGATACTCCTCCCTATGAGCCTTGCGATCGACGGCTGGTTCGTCATCGAGGACACCGGCACCCATCTGATCGGCACCCGGTGCGCGGCGTGCGGCACGGTCTGCTTCCCGCCGCAGCGCGGGTTCTGCCGCAACCCGCACTGCGACGGGGAGTCCATGGAGGAGACCAGGCTGCCGAGACGCGGCCGCGTCTGGTCGTACACGAGCGCCGCCTACCCCCCGCCCGAGCCGTTCGTGGCCGCCGAGCCGTACACGCCCGTGACGCTGGCGGCGGTGGAGCTGACCGGCGCGGGCATCGTGGTGCTGGGGCAGGTCAAGGACCTCACGGCGGACGAGCTGGAGGTCGGCATGGAGGTCGAGCTCACCCACGGCCCGCTGGCCGACGGACCTCTGGTGTGGATGTGGGGGCGGGCGTCGTGAGCGTCGTGGTGCTCGGCACGGGCATGCACCCGTGGGGCAAGCAGGGCAGGCCGTTCGCGGAGTACGGCGTGGCGGCGGCCCGGGAGGCGCTGCGGGACGCCGGGATCGCCTGGACCGACGTCCAGTTCCTGGTGGGCGCCGACACGATCAGGAACGGCTATCCGGGGTTCGTCGCCGGATCCACCTACGCCCAGGCCCTCGGCTGGTCCGGCGCTCGCATCGCCTCGTGCTACGCGGCGTGCGCGTCGGGGGCGCAGGCGATCGACATCGCGCGTACGCGGATCATGGCGGGGCTCTGCGACGTGGCCCTGGTGGTGGGCGCGGACGCCACGCCCAAGGGCTTCTTCAAGCCGGTCGGCGGCGACCGCCCGGACGACCCCGACTGGCTGCGGTTCCGGCTGCTTGGTGCCACTAATCCCGCATATTTCGGCCTTTATGCGCGTAGACGGCTGGCCCTGTACGGCGAGACCACCGACGACTTCGCCGCCGTCAAGGTCAAGAACTCCCTGGCCGGTTCGCTGAACCCGATGGCCCGCTACCGCAAGGTCGTCACGGCCGAGGAGGTCCTGGCCTCGCCCATGGTGGCCGACCCCCTGCGCCTCATGGACATCTGCGCGACCTCGGACGGCGGCGCCGCGCTGGTGCTGGCCTCGCCCGAGTACGCCCGCCGACTGGGCGTGGCCGACCCGGTGCGCATCGCCGCCGTCTCGACGGTGACGCCCACGTTCCCCAACACGGTCCTGGAGCTGCCGAACTTCGCGACCGACTCCTCCGCCGCCGTACCCCCTCCGGAACGCCCCTTCAGGGCCGCCATCGCGCACGCCGCCTACGAGGAGGCGGGCGTCGGGCCGGGCGACGTCTCGTTCGCCGAGGTGTACGACCTGTCCACGGCCCTCGAACTGGACTGGATCGAGGACGTGGGCCTCTGCCCGCCAGGCGAGGCCGGCAAGCTGCTGCGGGCGGGCGACACCGCGCTCGGCGGGCGCGTACCGGTGAACCCGTCGGGCGGGCTCGCCTCGTTCGGCGAGGCCATCCCCGCCCAGGCCATCGCCCAGGTCTGCGAGCTGACCCGGCAGCTGCGCGGCCGGGCGGGCGAGCGCCAGGTCGAGGGCGCCAGGGTCGGCCTGGCCGCCAACCAGGGCCTGTTCGGCCACGGCTCGGCCGTCATAGCCACCCGCTGACCGGCTCGGCGCTTTTGTGACCCACTGACGGATCGCCGTACAACCGCCAAGGCCCCCCGCGGGAAGCTCCCGCGGAGGGCCTTGATGGGCGTGATGTCGGTGATCAGCCGACGTGAACCACGTCGTGCGTCTCGGCGAAGTGGCAGGCGCTCGCGTGCGCCGTCCCCTGCCGGATCTGCAGCAGCGGCTCCTCCTCAGCGCAGATCTCCTGCGCCTTCCAGCAGCGGGTGCGGAAGCGGCAGCCCGACGGCGGGTTGGCGGGCGACGGCGGGTCGCCCTGAAGGATGATCCGCTCACGCTGCTCACGGCCCTCGGGGTCGGGGACCGGCACGGCCGACAGCAGCGCCTGCGTGTACGGATGAGCGGGCTTGTCGTAGATCTCGGTGTCCTTACCGAGCTCCACCACCTTGCCCAGGTACATCACCGCGACCCGGTCGGAGATGTGGCGCACCACCGACAGGTCGTGGGCGATGAAGATGTACGCCAGGTCGAACTCGTTCTGCAGCCGCTCCAGCAGGTTGATGACCTGGGCCTGGATCGACACGTCGAGCGCGGAGACCGGCTCGTCGCAGACGATGATCTCCGGCTGGAGCGCCAGCCCGCGGGCGATGCCGATGCGCTGACGCTGCCCGCCCGAGAACTGGTGCGGGTAGCGGTTGATGTGGTCGGGGTTGAGTCCCACGACCTCCAGCAGCTCCTGCACCTTGCGGCGGCGGTCGCCCTTGGGGGCGACCTCGGTGTGGATGTCGAACGGCTCGCCGATGATGTCGCCGACGGTCATCCGGGGATTCAGGGAGGTGTACGGATCCTGCATCACCATCTGGATGTTGCGCCGCATCCGCTTGAGCTCACCGCCCTTGGCCTTGGCGATGTCCTTACCGTTGATCTTCACCGAGCCGGAGGTCGGCCGCTCCAGCGCCATGAGCACCTTGGCCAGTGTGGACTTGCCACAGCCTGACTCGCCCACGATGCCCAGCGTCTCGCCCCTGTTGAGGTCGAACGAGACGCCGTCCACGGCCTTGATCGCGCCGATCTGCTTCTTGAACAGGATGCCCTGGGTCAGCGGGAAGTGCTTGACCAGGTCCCGGACCTCGAGAATCCGCTCACCCTTGGTCGCCATCGAGGACCTCCCTCCAGTAGTGACAGGCGCTGCCGCGCGAGCCGCTGATCTCGTAGAGCGGGGGGTTGTCCGTCACGCAGTTGTCCTGGCGATACGGGCATCGCGGATGAAAGGCGCAGCCGGTCGGCATGTCGAGCAGGTTGGGCGGCAGACCCTTGATCGCGTACAGTTCCTGGCCCTTGAGGTCGACCCGGGGGATCGACTCCAGCAGCCCCTTGGTGTAGGGGTGGGCCGGGGTCTTGTAGATGTCGTGCACGCTGGCGTTCTCGACGATCCGCCCGCCGTACATGACCGCGATCTTGTCGGCGACGTCGGCCACGACGCCTAGGTCGTGCGTGATGAGGATCATGCCCATGTTGCTCTCGCGCTGGAGTTCGGCGAGCAGCTCCATGATCTGGGCCTGAACCGTCACGTCGAGCGCGGTGGTCGGCTCGTCCGCGATCAGCACCTCGGGGTCCAGCGCGATCGACATGGCGATCATGATGCGCTGACGCATGCCCCCGGAGAACTGGTGCGGATAGTCGTGGACGCGCTGCTTGGCGGCCGGGATGCGCACCTTGTCCATCAGCTCGATCGCCTTGTTGTAGGCGTCGCGCTTGGACATGCCACGGTGCACCCGGAACATCTCGCTGATCTGCCAGCCCACGGTGAATACCGGGTTGAGCGCGGACAGCGCGTCCTGGAACACCATCGAGATCCGCTGGCCACGCACCTGGGTGCGCGCCTCGTCCGAGAGCTTCAGCAGGTCGGTGCCGCGAAAGCGGATCTCACCCTTGGGGATGCGGGCCGGCGGCATGTCCAGGATGCCCATGATCGCCTGGGCGGTCACTGACTTGCCCGAACCCGACTCTCCCAGCACGGCCAGAGTCTCACCGGGGCTGAGCGAGTAGCTCACCCCGTTGACCGCACGCACGACGCCCGCGCGGGTGGCGAACTCCACGTGCAGATTCTCCACGGCGAGCAGCGGCTCGTCGCCCAGCCCTCCCTCGGCGGGCAACACGTCCGTTGATGCCTTTCTCACTTGAACCCCCTTCCTACCTGAGCTTCGGGTCGAGAGCGTCGCGTACGGCGTCGCCCAGCATGATGAACGCGAGCACCGTGATGCTCAGGAACACCGCTGGGAAGACGAGCGGCAGCGGCGCCTCCAGGAACCGGTTGCGAGCGTCGGCGATCATCAGACCCCAGGAGATGTCCGGGGACTGAACCCCGACCCCCAGGAATGACAGTGCCGCCTCGGCCGAGATGAACCCGCCGAGGTTGATCGTCGCGATGACGATCACCGGGGCGACCGCGTTCGGCAGCAGGTGCCCGAACATGACCCGGCTCTGGCTTGCGCCCAAGGCTCGGGCCGCGACCACGAAGTCCTGGTTCCTGGCGGTGATGACGGCGGCCCGCATGATGCGGAACGTCATCGGCCAGGCCAGCACGGCCAGCGCGATGACCACGATCCAGATGCCCAGGTTCGCGTCCCTGAAGGTGGCCGAGATGAGCAGCGCGCCGAGGATCCACGGAATCGCGAAGAAGACCTCCGTGACCCGGGACGTGACCGTGTCGACGGCTCCGCCGCGGGCACCCGCGAGGAGACCGAGCAGACCGCCGACGATCGCCGTGATGATGGTGGTGCTCACGCCGATCACGATCGAGTTGCGCGCACCGAAGATCGTCCTGGCGTACACGTCACAGCCGAGGTTGTCCTTGCCGAAGATGTGGCCCGCGCTCGGCCCCTGCCTGGCCGTGGCCAGCTCACAGGTCTTGGCGTCGAAGGGGTTGATCGAGGTGAACAGCGACGGCCAGAACGACATGACCAGCAGGATCGCGATGAGGACGCACGAGAAGATGAACATCGGCCGACGTCGCAGGTCATAGAAGGCGTCGCCCCAGAGACTCGCGGGCTTCGTCTCCTTCTTGAGCTTGTCCGGAGGGGTCGGCGCGGTGGCGGTCTGGACAGGTCCGACCTGTGGGTCATTACTCATAGCGGATCCTCGGGTCGAGCACGGCGTACAACAGGTCCACGACCAGGTTCGCCACGATGTAGACCAGCACCAGGATTGTCACGATACCTACGACGATAGGTTGCTCTCGTAGATATACGCCTTGATAGATCTGGAGGCCGATACCCGGGATGTTGAAGATCGTCTCGGTGATCACCGCGCCGCCCATGAGCGTGCCGAGGTCGGCGCCCAGATAGGTGACCAGGGGGATCAGCGCGTTACGCAACCCGTGCCGGCCGATGACTCTTCGTCTGGAGAGTCCCTTCGCGGTCGCTGTTCGGATGTAGTCGGATCTCAGGGTCTCGACCAGGCTTGTTCTGGTAAGCCGGGTGAGATACGCGATCGACGTACCCGCCAGCACGAATCCGGGGAGCAAATACGATTTCAGCCCCGCGTTGATTCCCGCGATCGGGAAGATCTCCGTGCCCACGGTCTGCTTCAGCCAGACGCCCAGCCACAGCTGCAGCACGAAGCCGGTAACCAGCGGGGGGACAGAGATGAGCAGCAGCGTCGCGGCCAGGATCATGGTGTCGATGGCCTGGCCGCGGCGCAGCGCCGCCCACAGACCGAGCAGGACACCGATGATCGCTTCCATGACGAGGGCGACGAGCGCCAGGTTCAGCGTGACCTGGAACTTGCCCGCCATCAACTGGGTGATGGGCACACCGGCGAAGGTCTTGCCGAAGTCGCCGTGCAGGAAGATGTTGCTGATGTAGTACCCGTACTGCACCAGCACCGGATCATTGAGGTGATACTGATCCCGCAGGATCATCACGATGTTGGGGTCTTGTCTCTTCTCGCCGGCCAGCGCCGCGATGGGGTCGCCAGGGAGCGCGAAGACGATGACGAAGATAAAGAGGGTGGCGCCCAGCAGGACTGGTATCGCCTGGATCAGGCGCCGGATCACATAACGGCCCATTCAAGCCTCCCGTACATGCCAAGAAGGCAGTCGCCGGGACCTGGGGTTCTCACGGCCCCAATGACTGCCTTCGTGGCGGGCTCCCGAGGGGCGGGCGGCTAGGCACCCGCCCCCGCGAACAGCGTCAGGCCTTCTCGACGTCGGCCCACTCAACCTGGTTGAGCAGGTTGATCTTGACGTTCTTGACCTTGGTCGAGTATCCCGAGTTGTTACGGTAGAAGTACACAGGGATGTACGGAAGGTCCTTGATGAGGATGTCGTCCGCCTGCTGGTAGAACTTCAAGCCCTCTTCGGGAGTCGCCGCCTGGTCGCCCTTGGCGACCGTCTCGTCGAACGACTTGTTGGAGTAGCCCGCGTAGTTCGAACCGGTCTTGATGGCGCCGGTCGAGAAGATCGGCGTCAGGTAGTTCTCGGCGGACGGGTAGTCAATCGCCCAGCCCATCCGGAACATGCCCTTGTATTCCTTCTTGTCGAGGGCGTCAAGGATGCTCGCGAACTTCTCGAACGGCTTGACGGTCACCTCGACACCGAGGTTGGCGCGGAGGTTGTTGGCCGCGGCCTCGATCCACTCCTTGTGGCCACCGTCGGCGTTGTAGCCGAGCTCCAGCTTCGCCGGGCCCTTGGCCGCGGCGTACTGCTCCTTGGCCTTGGTGGGGTTGTACTGGCAGGCCTGGCAGGCGCCCTGGCGGTAGCCGTCGATGGCCGGGTTGATGAAGTCGTCAGCCGGCGAACGGGTGCCGGAGAAGACCGTCTCGGCGATGGTCTTCCTGTCGATGGCCATCGAGATGGCCTCGCGCATCTTGACGTCCTTGTACTCGTCGTTGTACTTCAGCGGGAAGCCGATGTACCCGACGCCGGCGTCAGGCTGGTCCTGGTAGCGGTCGCCGAGCGCCGTCTTGGCGCTGGAGATCGCCGAGGCGGGCAGCGAGTCGTGGATGTCGACGTTGTCGGCCTGGAGGTCGTTGTAGGCCGTCTCAGAGCTGTTGTAGAGCTTGAACTGCAGCTTGGTCCAGCCAGTCGGCTTCTTGGCCGGGTACTTGTCGTACACCGACAGGTCGATGGACTGGTCGGTGCCCTTCTTGTAGGGCTTGTCGAGCTTGAACAGGCCCTGGCCGATCGGCTTCTCGCCGTACTCCGCCGTCACCTTGCCGTCGGCGCCGAAGGCGGCCTTGGGCAGCGGGTAGAACGCGGTGTAGCCCAGCATGGTCTTGAACTGGGAGAACGGCGCGGTGAGCGTGACCTGCAGCGTCGAGTCGTCGACCGCCTTGAGGCCCTTCATCTCCTTGGTGGTGACCTGCTTGCCCTCGCCAGGGTTGAGGTCGGCGTAACCCTCGACGCGGCCGAAGAAGTAGCCGGCGCCCTGAGCGTTGTCCTGGTTGGCCGCGTAGTTCCACGCGTCGACGTAGTTCTGCGCGGATACCGGCGTACCGTCCTGCCACGTGTACGGCTTGAGCTTGATCGTCCACACCTTGTTGTCGGTGCTCTCGATCGACTCGGCCGCCGCCAGGACGACCTGCTTGTTCTCGTCATAGTTGACGAGCGGCTCGAACACCGCGGCGAGGACTTCAGCGCCCTCGGACTCCGTGGTGTTCGACGGGACCAGCAGGTTCTGCGGCTCACCCAGTTCCATGCGGACCGGCGTGTCGCCGCCTCCGCTCGACGCGGTGTTGCCGGTCGTGGATCCGCCGCCGCCACACGCGGCGACCGCGAGGGCTAGCAGCGCGGTACCGGCGACGATCTGTGCGCCCTTAGTAACACGCATGGTAAAAAGATTCCTCCCTCAAACAGGTGGGCGTAAGCGCTGAGCTGCGATGATCGTGAGCAGCCTGACGGGGGTTCCTTGTCGTCCCCCGGGTTTGGCTGACCTGGTCAAACCAGCCGACGCCCTGCCAGTCGATCGCGACTATCCCTTACTACTTGCCACCAGGGAGTCTCTGGCGCGTTGCAGTTCGGTCACACGTGCGCTTATCCAACGTCACAGTCATTTCTCGCATAGAGCACCAAAGCCACAGAAGAACCTCTAAAGCGGACACTACGGGACGTGAACAGCTGATGAAAAATACCCTCTTGGCGCCACTGGTCGCGCCCTAGCCGCCATCCCGCGTGTCGCTGAGCTACGGTTGAGCGAGTCTTGGCATGCCCTGGTACCAGCCTTGGAACCGGTCAACGCGGGACACCGTCCAACAGTCTGTCGCGAACCGTCGCGGCAGACACCTCAACGAGCCGGATCCAATAGAGTCCTTGCCATGAGCCAGCCGGAATCCGCTGTAGCGGACGCCCAGGCGGGCGGCCGAAGCGGGGAGCCGCTGGCCAAGCTCGCCCAGAGATACGGGCTTCGCCGTGCCATCGCGCGGCCGAGGTTCCCTGTCTACGTGCGCCAGTTGTGGGAGCGGCGACACTTCATCCTGACGTACGCGACCTCGCGCAACGTCTCGAAGTACTCCAACTCGGCTCTGGGCCAGCTGTGGCAGGTCCTGACCCCGTTGCTGAACGCCGCCATCTACTTCCTGATGTTCGGCCTGATCCTCGGCGGCAGCAAGAACATCGACAACTACCCGGCCTTCCTGTTGACCGGGATGTTCGTCTTCACCTACACGCAGCGCACGGTGACCGCCGGGGCCAAGTCGATCTCGGGCAACCTCTCGCTGATCCGGGCGCTCCACTTCCCCAGAGCTTCCCTGCCGCTGGCCTACACGATCCAAGAGCTCCAGCAACTCGCCATCTCCATGGGTGTGCTCCTGGTGCTCGTGGTGGTCACCGGCGAATGGCCCACGTGGTTCTGGTTGATGATCCCGGTCGTGCTGCTGCTGCAGACGCTGTTCAACATCGGCGCCGGCCTGGTGATCGCCCGGCTCGGCTCCTCCATGCGCGACCTCAACCAGCTGCTGCCGTTCATCACCCGCACCTGGCTCTACGCCTCGGGCGTCTTCTTCTCCATCCAGGACAAGGTCGTCGGCTCCGCGAAGCTGCCTCAGTGGGTGGCCGACGTGATGTATCTCAATCCCGCAGCCTCCTACATCGAGTGGATGCGCGACATCCTCATCGAGACCTACCATCCGGAGAATGGGCACAACCCCCCGATGATGGTGGTGCTGTCTTGCGTATTCTGGGCAGTGTTCGCACTCGGCTTCGGCTTTTGGTACTTCTGGCGAGCTGAGGAGAGGTACGGGCGTGGCTGAACTGACCAAGGAGCTGTCACAGGTGATGGGCCAGGAGCCCGCCGTCCCCGGCGAGGTCGTCCCCAAGGCGGACGCCCCCAAGAAGGACGTCAGGGTGCACCCCAACCCGGCCCCCGCCGGCAAACGGCCTCTGGACGTCCCCACGGGCACGCCCACGGTCATCGTCGACGATCTCCACATCGTCTACCGGGTCTACGGCGCGGCCAGCGACAACGAGAAGGGCAACGCGGTCAACGCCCTCACGCGGCTGGTCAAGCGCCAGGGCCGTCCGCAGATGAAGGAGGTGCACGCCGTCAAGGGCGTGTCCTTCGTCTCCTACCACGGTGACGCGATCGGCGTCGTCGGCCGCAACGGCTCGGGCAAGTCCACGCTGCTGCGCGCCATCGCCGGCCTCCTGCCGCCACACTCGGGCGCCGTCTACACCGACGGCCAGCCGTCGTTGCTAGGCGTCAACGCGGCGCTCATGCGCGAGCTCACGGGCGAGCGCAACATCGTGCTCGGCTGCTACGCCATGGGCATGACGCCGAGCGAGGTCAAGGAGAAATACCAGGAGATCGTCGACTTCTCCGGCATCGATGAGTTCGTCCAGCTGCCGATGTCCACCTACTCCTCCGGCATGGGCGCCCGGCTGCGCTTCGCCATCTCCTCGGCCAAGACGCACGACGTGCTGCTGATCGACGAGGCCCTGGCCACCGGCGACCGCGAGTTCCGCAAGAAGAGCGAGGAACGCATCAAGCAGATC
Organism: Nonomuraea sp. CA-143628; assembly: GCF_050942315.1. Classification (NCBI taxonomy): domain Bacteria; kingdom Bacillati; phylum Actinomycetota; class Actinomycetes; order Streptosporangiales; family Streptosporangiaceae; genus Nonomuraea; species Nonomuraea sp. CA-143628. The sequence continues at coordinate 1,008,763 of NZ_CP192072.1, read as the reverse complement.
CGCGAGTCGGCGGGCACGGTCTTCCTCGTGGCCCACGACCTCAGGGTCATCGAGGAGACCTGCAACCGGGTCATCTGGCTGCACAAGGGCAAGATCAAGATGGACGGCGACCCCAAGGAAGTACTCGCCGCCTACAACAAGGGCTGACCCCTCAGGACTGACCCCTTAGGGCCGACCCCCTTGGGCTGCTCCCCGCCCCTCAACCAGGGCTGATCCCCGCGGACGCCGCCGTCAAGCGTCCGCGGTTTCGTCATGCCCGCGGCCATGCCCGCGCGACTCGCGGGGCAAATAACTGACACCGTGGCCGGTGTTCCGATATCATTCGAACGTTGTTTCGATACGAGGACGCCGATGGAGTGGGAGCGCGCGATGGGAGAGCTAGCGGCCGCGATCGACCATCTGGCCGTCGAGGACGTGGCAGACGTTCCCCGGGCCCAACTGACCGAGCAACTCATCGACCTCCACTGGCAGATGGCCAGGCTGCAGGCCCAGATAGCCCGCCGCACCGGCGTCCGCCTGCCATAGTCGCGGAAATGACGATGCCGCCGGCCCCGGGATCCGGGACCGGCGGCGGGCCACGACTCACGCGACGCCACAGCCCTGCAGTGTGGCGGTGCGCGGGCGCGGCCCATGCCCGGGCGCGTCCGCCCGGGCCGGCCAGAAGACCACCCGCTCTCGCGGGCGGTTCGTGACATATGCGCGACGGCCGTGTCGAACACCCCGGCACCGTTGGGGCTCGCCGACCGGCCACGCCGGTTCTGTGGCAGTGCGTCCCACGTTTCCGGGGACGTACCGACCCTCGATCATGTTTCCCGCCGGACGCGCCGTCTCGTGGCCGTCGAGGCCTGTTCCCGAGCGCATGCACCTATGACACTCGCGAACCGCCACCACGGCCCGAACGGCCGACATCCGGAAGGCGCCTCGGCCAGATCGCGATCACATCGCGATCGGCCTGGGTGAGACCGCGATCAGCGCCTCGGCCCGGTCGCCATCACACCACGATCGGCCTCGGCCAGATTGCGATCGGCCTGGGCTGGGCCCCGATCACGCCGCGATCAGGCTGGGTGAGATCGCGATCAGCGCCTTGGCCAGATCGCCACCACACCCCCACCTGCCTGGGCCAGATCGCCACCACACCGCCACCAGCCTGAGTCAGATCGCCATCACGCCGCGATCGGCCGTGCGGGAGAAGCCCGAGACAGCGTCCGCCGTCGCCTCAGTGGTCCCCGCGAGCGGGGTCACCGTGCCGCTGAGGCTCCCGGCGGCCTTCTTCCCGTAGGTCGAGACCGCGTGGGACGCGTCCTCGACGAGCGGGGCGATCTCGTCGACGGACGCGACCGGCTCCGCCAGGCGCGCGGCACCGGGCACCTCGCCCACGCCCGCCTGCTCACCCGTACGCCGATCCATGCGCGAGTTCGTGCGCGGGTCCGTGCGCGGGTTCTCGAACTGGTTCTCGAGCTGGTGCTTCAGCCGGTCCTCGAACCGGTTCTCGAACCGGTCCCTGCGCCTACCCGCACGTGCGTCCGCACGCCCGTCCGGGTGATCGCCTGCCTGGGCGTCCGCGTGGGCGCCTGTGCGAGTGCTCGCATGCGCATGCGCCTCCGAGCCCCAGCCCCTACGACCATGCGTACGCGAGTCCGGGCCCCAGCCCCAACGCCCGTCCCTTCGCCCGTCCGTGCGCCCATCCATGGGTTCGTCCGCGCGCCCGTCCATGCGCCCGCCCCTGGGCTCATCCGCGCGCCCATCCATGGGCCCGCCCTTGGGTCCGTTCATGGGCCCGCTCTTCGGGCCGTTAATGGGCCCGTTCATGGGCCCGCCCTTGGGACCGTTCATGGGCCCGTTCATAGGCCCGCTCTTGGGCCCGTTCATGGGCCCGCCCTTGGGACCGTTCATGGGCCCGTTCATAGGCCCGCTCCTGGGGCCGTCCAGAGGGCCGTTCATGCGCCCATCCATGGGCCCGCCCCGGGGACCGTCCATGCGGCCGCCCCTGGGCCCGTCCGCGTGCCGCCCCGTGCGCCTGCTCGGCGGCGGACTCATCAGGCGCCCGCCGAAGTACGGCGAAACCTCCTTGGCGGCGACGCCCCGCTGGGGAACGGCCCGAAGAGCGACCCCCTCAGTCCGCTCGGAGGCGGCTCGCGGACCGGACACCTCAGTGTCGAGAACCCCACCGAGCTTGGCCCCGGCTGACAAGCCGTTCAGGCCCTTCACACCGCCCAGGGGCTGGACCGGATCACCGCCCCCCGGCAGGCTCCCGACCGCGGAGTAACGGGCCTCAGCTTGGGCGGCCGGCGCGAACGACGCCGCGGCCAGCGCCAATCCCGCGACGGCGACCGCCGTCTTGATAATACGTTTCATGATTTGCCTTCCCGGCTCGTGATCGAGCGCTCTCGAATAAAGCTGAGATGCGGCTCGATAACCCCCGAATGCCGTGGCGTACACGCTATGGGCACCACACGAAGCGCGCCGTCCCGGCTGAGCTACTGACGCAGTTGTATCACCGCGCCCGGCCGGGCGCAGGCCACGGAAAGTCCACGTCAAACGGCCTTCAACAGCCCAGGGGCAATCATGGAAGGGGTGTCGAGTCGGGAGACAAATCGGGAAATAGCCGGGGTGTATGTCCGATATTCCGTTGACGTCACCCGCATTCAGAAGAGGCGCCCCGACGGCCCGTCGACAACGGTCGGGAAAACAATTGCCACGGGCCGGGGGCTCAATCTTTCCGCTTGCGGGGCACGCGCTTGACCGCTCAGGCCGGCACGAGCATGTCTTCCATGGAGGCCTCGAACGGGAAGCGATCGGCGAAGGCCGGACGCAGGTCCGTCAGCCACACCGCTGACGGGTCGTACTCGGCGAAGAACGGCCGGCCCACCAGAGAGGGGTCACGGGCCTGGATGAGATGGAGCACGAACACCCGCCGACCGGCGATCTCGGTCACGCCGTCGACGCACACCTTTCCAGGGGTGGCCGACATGGAAGGCCCCCGGACGGTCCGGCAGAGCCCTGAGACCTTGGAGTAGGCCTCCCTGAAGACCTCGTACGCGCGGGCGAGCGGAACCGCGAAGTAGTCCTGCGGGCCGGTGTCACGCTCGACGAACATGTAGTAGGGGATCATTCCCATGCTGTGCTGCCGCCGCCACATGCCCGACCATATGGCGGGATCGTCGTTGATCGACCGGATCAGCGGCGCCTGGGTCCTGATCGTCGCCCCGCTGCCGAGGATCCGCTTGACCGCGGACTCGACCAGCGGCGACTCCAGCTCGCGCGGGTGCGTGAAGTGGGCCATGAACGCCAGGTTCTTGCCCCCGGCCACGACCTGCTCGAACAGTTCGAGCGTGGCGTCGGCGTCGGGGTCGGACACGAACCGCTGCGGCCAGTAGGCCAGCGCCTTGGTGCCGATCCGGATCGACTCCAGCTGCTCCAGGCCGATCAGCGGCTCGATGTATCGCCTGATCACCGGCTCGCCCATGATCATGGCGTCGCCGCCGGTGATCAGCACGCTGGTGACCTGCGGGTTCTGGCGGATGTAGGAGACCATCTGGTCGATGTCGTCGGAGGCGAACTTCAGGTCCGCGTCGCCGACGAACTGCGCCCATCGGAAGCAGTAGGTGCAGTAGGCATGACAGGTCTGCCCCTGCTTGGGGAAGATGAGCACGGTCTCGGGGTACTTGTGCTGCAGCCCCGGCACCGGCTCCGCGCCGATCCGGGGGACGTTGAGCTCTTTCTGCCCGGCGGGGTGCGGGTTGAGCTGCGCACGCACCCGGTTGGCCTCGGCTTGGATCTCGACGTTGGGCGCCTCGGCCTTGAGCAGGTCGGCCAGCCTCGCGACGTCCGCGGCCGGAAGCATGTCCTCCTGGGGAAAGACGAGACGGTATATGGGATCGTCGGGCGCTGCCGACCAATCGATGAGCTCGTCCACAACGTAGGCGTTCGTCCGGAAGGGCAGCACGGTGGCGACGGCGCGTACCTTCAGCCGCTGCTCATCGTCGAGCCCCGCACGTCGCAGGAGCTCGTCTAGGTGCTTGGACGTGTACGCCCTGAAGCGGCGCGTGCCCGCCTGGTTCAAGATCACTAAGCCTTTCCCATCTTTTTTGTTCGATCCGCTGTAAACCTCTGGCGCCTGTCATGCGTCTACGGTTCTTATACCCGGACGCTATGCACGGCGTCCCTGGTTCCATTGGTCTCCAAGTTTTCGCTGAGGTTTGACCACTCGCGACATATCGCGAGAGGGAATAGACTGGCAAATTGTGACCCCTGATCCCGTTTTGCGCGCCTCCGATGCCGACCGCGACCGCGTGGCCGCTGTGCTCGGTGAGGCCCTCGCCACCGGAAGGCTCACCAGCCTCGAACACGCGGACCGCCTCGATGCTGCCTATACGGCCAAGACCGTCGGTGAACTGGTCCCCATCACCTCTGACCTGCCCGACGTGTCGGCGCCAAACATCGTGGCTCTCGGAATCGAGCAGCAGACGATCGACTCGACGTTCAGCAAGGTGATCAGGAAGGGCCGCTGGGTCGCCTCCCGCCACACCAGGTTGTCGGCGAGGTTCGGCGCGCTGATCATCGACCTGACGGACGCCGTGCTGCCCGGCCGGGAGATCACCATCGAGGCCGACGCCCGCTTCGGCAAGCTGATCGTGCTCGTGCCCGACAACGCCCAGGTGATCGACGAGGGCGTCTCCATGTTCGGCAAGCGCCATGTGAGCGGCGGCACGCGCAGCGACGGACCGCTCATCCGGGTCACGGGCCAGTCCGTGTTCTCCAAGGTCATCGTCTCGCGCGAGGTCTCCGACTGGAACCTGAACAGCGTCGGCTGACCCGGCCACCCGCTGATCGGCCCGGCGGACACCCTGCCTACGATGCGGACGGGGGCGAAACGGGGGCGGACCGCGGCGCGACCGCGTTCCGGCCACGCCACAGGAACGCTCCGCGAGCCGTACGAGGTGACCTTTTGTCCGACATCACCAGGCCGATCGCGCTCGACGCCATGGGCGGCGACCACGCACCGCACGAGATCGTGGCGGGGGCCGTGCACGCCGTGCGCGAGCGCGGGCTGGCAGTGGTGCTCGTCGGCTCGCCCAAGGTGCTCTACGAGGCGCTCGCCGACCATGACGCGACCAAGGAGATCCCCATCGTGCGGGCCGAGGAGGCCCTGGCGATGGACGAGGGCGCGCTGGCCAGCCTGCGCCGCCCCCGCTCCAGCATCGCGATCGCCTGCCATCTCGTACGGCGGGGCGACGCGTCGGCCGTGGTGTCCGCGGGCTCGACCGCCGGGATCGTGACCACGGGCCGGCTCAGGCTCAAGGCCCAGCAGGGCGTGCTCCGGCCGGCCATCGCCGTCGCGCTGCCCACACTGCCGAAACCCACACTGCTCCTCGACGCGGGCGCGAACGCCGAGGTCAAGCCGGAGATGCTTGTGCAGTTCGGGCATCTGGGGTCCGTCTACGCCGAACTGGCGTACGAGATCTCCATGCCCAAGGTCGGCCTGCTCACGATCGGCAGTGAGGCCGAGAAGGGCAACAAGATCGTCAGGCGGGCCCACGAGCTGCTGCAAGGCTCCCCCGGCCTCAACTTCATCGGCAACATCGAGGGCCACGACCTGCTGACCGGCATCGCCGACGTGATCACCACCGACGGCTTCACCGGCAACGTCGCGCTGAAGACCATGGAGGGCGCGGTCCGCTACGCGTTCGGCGAGCTCCGGCGGACCATCGACGACAGCAGGACGGCCAGGCTGGGGGCGTTCCTGCAGCGGTCACGCCTGCGCGAGCTGCGCAGCCGCCTGGACGCCGAGGCCTATGGCGGTGCCGTACTCCTCGGGCTGAACGGGACCGTGGTGATCGCGCACGGCTCGTCCAGAGCGGCCGGCATCAGTGCCGCCTGCCGGCTCGCCGCCGACCTGTCGGCGCAGGGCGTCGTGGCGCGCATCGGCGACAGGATCGCGGCCGCACACCGCCCGCATCGCCTGAGAACCCCATAGATCGCGACCACACACCGCCCGCATCGCCTGGGAACCCCATAGTCTGTGGCGGATCCACAAATCTGGGGGTTGTGTGGACGGCTTAACTTCGGCACAGGTCTCAGGGGCGAAGACCAACCATGTGCCGCGCCGGTCGAGCAGGTCGCTCGGCGCGATCATCAGGGCGAATGTCTTCACCCTGTTCAACCTGGTCATCGGCGTGCTCTGGGCGCTGGTCCTGATCTTCGGCGCGTGGCAGGACGGGCTGTTCGGGCTGGTCATCGTGGCCAACGCGCTGATCGGCATCGTGCAGGAGCTCCGGGCCAAGCGCACGCTCGACAAGCTCGCGGTGATCAACGAGGCGCCGGTCACGGTCCGCAGGGACGGCCGCGACCAGGAGATCCCGCCTCGCCAGGTGGTGCTCGGCGACCTGATCCTGCTCGGGCCCGGCGACCGCCTGCTGGTGGACGGCGAGGTCGTCGAGTCCGACGGACTGGAGATCGACGAATCGCTCCTGACCGGCGAGGCCGATCCGGTGCACAAGCTGCCGGGCGACGAGGTGCTGTCGGGCAGTTTCGCCGTCGCGGGCTCGGGCTCGTTCGTCGCGACCAAGGTCGGCACCGACGCCTACGCCGTACAGCTGGCCGAGGAGGCGAGCCGGTTTCACCTCGCGCGCTCGGAGCTGCGTGACGGCGTCGCGAACTTCATCAAGTACATCACCTGGCTCGTCATCCCGATCGGCACGCTGCTGATCTACAGCCAGCTGCGCAATTCAGCCGACTTCGGCACCGCCATCACCGGCGCGGTCGCCGGCATCGTCACCATGATCCCCGAGGGCCTGGTGCTGATGACCTCGATCGCCTTCGCGGTCGGCGTCGTACGGCTCGGCCGCCGCGACTGCCTGGTCCAGGAGCTGCCCGCGATCGAGGGCCTGGCCCGGGTCGACGTGCTCTGCCTCGACAAGACCGGCACGCTCACCGTAGGCGGCATGGACCTCGGCGAGGTACTCCCCCTGGGCGAGGGCCGGCCGATCCACGAGGCGCTCGCCGCCCTGGCCAACGTGGACCACCGGCCCAATGCCACGGCCAAGGCCATCCAGTCCCGCTACCCCGCGGCGGCCGACGGGTGGACGGCCGTCGACGTCGTGCCGTTCTCCTCGGCGCGCAAGTGGAGCGGCGCCGACTTCGGCCCCCACGGGGTGTGGCTGCTCGGCGCCCCCGACGTCCTGCTCGACGCCACGGCCGACGGCTACGAGCGGGCCGCCGAGCTGGCCTCGACCGGCACCCGCGTACTGGCGCTGTGCCGTACGGACAGCCTGGCCTCCGCCTCCGACGGAGCGGAGGCCGTCGGAAGGGCGGAGGCCGTCGCGCTCGTCACGCTCAAGCAGCGCATCAGGCCCGACGCGCATGAGACCCTGCGGTACTTCGCCAAGCAGGGCGTCACCATCAAAGTGATCTCCGGCGACAATCCTGACGCCGTCGCCGCGATCGCCACCGGCCTGGAGATTCCGGACGGCCACCGCGCGATCGACGCGCGTACCCTGCCGGCGGACGACCCGGCCAAGCTGGCCGAGCTGCTGGACACCCACACCGTGTTCGGCCGCGTCACCCCGCAGCAGAAGCGGGCCTTCGTCGGCGCGCTCCAGTCGCGCGGCCACACCGTGGCGATGACCGGCGACGGCGTCAACGACGTGCTCGCGCTGAAGGACGCCGACCTGGGCATCGCGATGGGCGCGGGCAGTCCGGCCACCAAGGCCGTCGCCCAGGTGGTGCTGCTGGACGACAAGTTCTCCTCGCTGCCGCACGTGGTGGGCGAGGGCCGCCGGGTGCTGGCCAACATCGAGCGGGTCTCGAACCTGTTCCTCACCAAGACGTTCTACGCCATCGCCCTGTCGCTGCTCACCGGGGTGCTCGGGCTGATGTTCCCGTTCGCGCCACGCCATTCCACGCTGGTGAACGCGCTGACCATCGGCATCCCGGCGTTCGTCCTGGCGCTCGCGCCGACACTCGAACGCGCCAAGCCCGGGTTCGTGCCCCGGGTGCTGCGCTTCGCCGTACCCGCCGGGCTGCTCTGCGCGGGCGCGGTGTTCCTGGCGTTCTGGGCCGCGCACAGCGGCACCTCCACCCTGATCGAGGACCGTACGTCGGCGACGATCGCGCTCTTCCTCACCACCTGGTGGGTGCTCATCCTGATCACCAAGCCGCTCACCCTGGGGCGGATCGCCATGATCGGCGGCATGGCCGGGCTGTTCGCGCTGGCCCTCGCGATCCCCTTCATCCGCCATTTCTTCGCCCTCGAACCCGGCGATCTGAGCAACGATCTGACCGCCGTCGGCATCTCCGTGGTGGCTGCCGCGGGCATCAGCGTGGCGGTCAAGGTCGCCGGTACCCTTAGACCATGACCGACCCGCAGACAGTGCTCACCGAGCGCGTCCAGCAGGCGCTGGCGCACGCGTTCGGCTCCGAGTACGCCGACGCAGATCCGCTGATCAGGCCCTCCCAGTTCGCCGACTTCCAGGCGAACGTCGCGATGAGCCTGGCCAAGCGACTGCGACGCGCGCCGCGGGAGGTCGCCGAGGCCATCGCGGCGGAGCTGTCCGACTTCCCCGGCACGGTCGAGGTCAGTGGTCCCGGCTTTCTCAACATCGCGCTCGACGACTCCTGGATCGAGTCCGAGGCGACCACGATGCTCGACGACCCGCGCGCGGGCGTCGGCTTCGCCACGCCGCCGCAGACCGTGGTGGTCGACTACTCCGCGCCCAACGCGGCCAAGGAGATGCACGTCGGCCACCTGCGCACCACGATCGTGGGCGACTCGCTGGCCCGCATGCACGAGCACCTGGGCAACACCGTCATCAGGCAGAACCACCTCGGCGACTGGGGCACGCCGTTCGGCATGCTCATCGAGCATCTGCTCGACATCGGCGAGGAGGCCGCGGTCGCGCAGCTCGAAGCCGGCATGGGCACCGAGTATTACCAGGCGGCCAGGAGCCAGTTCGACGGCGGCGAGGAGTTCAAGGTCCGCTCGCGCAAGCGGGTGACCATGCTCCAGTCGGGCGACCCGGAGACCCTGCGGCTCTGGCACGTCTTCATGGACGCCACGATCCGCTACTTCAACAAGGTCTACGGCATGCTCGGCGTCACACTCACCGACGCCGACATCGCGGGCGAGAGCATGTACAACCCGATGCTCGAGAAGACCTGCGACGACCTGGAGGCCGCCGGGGTCGCCGTGCTGAGCGAGGGCGCGCTCTGCGTCTTCCCGCCCGGCTTCACCGGCTCCGACGACAAGCCGCTGCCACTGATCGTCAGGAAGAGCGACGGCGGCTACGGCTACGCCTCCACCGACATGGCGGCGATCCGCTACCGGGTCCACGACCTCAAGTCCGACCGCATGCTCTACGTGGTGGGCGCCGACCAGGCGCTGCACTTCCGCATGGTGTTCGCGGCGGCCAAGCTGGCCGGCTGGCTGCCCGAGACGGCCTCGGCCGAGCACGTCCAGATCGGCATGATGCTGGGCAAGGACGGGCGCCGGTTCAAGACCCGGTCCGGCGAGTCGATCAAGCTGATGGACCTGCTACAGGAGGCCGTCGACCGGGCTGCGGCAATCATCGCCGACCGCGGCTACGACGAGACCGCGCGGGCCGAGATCGCGCACGCAGTGGGCATGGGCGCGGTGAAATACGCCGACCTGTCGGTCAGCCATGACAGCGAATACGTCTTCGACTACGACCGCATGCTCGGGTTCAACGGCAACACCGGCCCCTACATGCAGTACGCGACGGCCCGGATCCGCTCCATCTTCCGCAAGGCGGGAGTGGCACCGGCCGACGCGACCGGCGACATCGTCCTCGGCCAGCCCGCCGAGCGCGCCCTGGCCCTCCACCTGTTGGGCTTCGGCGCACTGGTGGAGCAGGTCGTGGCACTGTCGGAGCCGCACCGGCTCTGCGCCTTCCTGTTCGAGACCGCCAGCCTCTACAGCACGTTCTACGAGGAGTGCCCGGTGATCAAGGATGGGGTCGACGCCGAGACGAAGGCGCACCGGCTCGCTCTCTGCGCGCTGACCCTGCGGGTCCTGGAGACAGGGCTCGATCTGCTCGGCGTCCCGGTGCCCGAGCGCATGTAGCACGTGCGGGCGCGCCTCCACCTGGACGGCGCGCCCCCCGGCTAGGCTTTACGCGGTCATGAACTGAGGCCACTATGGGGGAGTTCTCTGCCTTGAGCACGGACCTGACTGCCGACCCCCAAGCAGCAACCGAGCTGCACCGATATGCCGAGGCGCTGCTGTCTCACCTGGCCGCCAACGGCGCCGCGCCCCCGGCCCCGCCCGACTTTCCCGACAAACCTGGTTACTGGCTGCCACCCGCCGTCGAAGCGCTGGTGGCGATCCTCGCCGGTGACGATCCGCTGGCGCCGCTGAGCAAGGCGGCCGGGCGCGACCAGCAGCAGACCGCGCTCTTCCTGGCGCTCGCCCTGGCCGTCGCGGGCCACGGCAGCCGCATCCACGCCTCCTGGCTCGGCACCGCCTTCGGCGACCTGTCGCTCGACCAGCCGGTCACCCACGGTCAGCGCGCGCTCTGGCTGGCCGCGGCCAGGGGCGCCTACGGTCCGGCCGGGAAGATCTTCGTGCTCCGCAAGCTCGACGCGGTGGCCGTACCCGAGCACGCGGACGCGGCGCAGTGGACGCAGGCGCTCCTCCCTGGTGAGCCGTCGGTGGTCGTGCCCCCTTCGCTGCTCGACTTCCCGGAGATGGCGGAGATCCCCGAACTCGCCACGCCCGTCCAGGCCGCCGCGCGGCTCGCCCGGTTGCGTGCCCGATGCGCGGAGATCACCTCGGCGAAGCAGGCCGAGCACGACTCCTCCACCCCGCTCACCAACAGCTCCGGCAGCCCCGCCGCCGCGTGGGAGGAGGACGAGCCGCTGGCCGTACTCCGTTCACTCATCGGGCTCGGCGGCCCCGCGGGGCCGATGGCCGCGCTGAGCTCGCACCTCCTCGACGACCTGCGCCCGGGCTCCGATCCGCATCTGGCGGCACTCGCCCTGCACGTGGCGGGCCCGATCCTGCGCGGCGTGGCAGAGGAGCTGGAGTCCAACAGCCGGCTCACAACGCCCGCCACGGTGACCGTGTCACTTCTCGGCCACGACATCGAGCTGCACCCCGAGGGGCCGGACGATGCCTCGCTCGCGGCGGCCGAACGCGAGATCGTGGACCAGGGCATGATGCGGCGACGGCCGCCATGGGCGGCCGTCGCGCTGATCGTGGCGGGGGTCGGTCTGCTCCTCGGAGCTCTGCTGGCCGACGGGCTGGGGGTGCCCGTGCTCGCCGCACCGGGGGTGGCACTGCTGGGCCTGGCGGGCTGGCAACTCTGGCGGCGCCGCAAGGCCGTTGAATCAGACGCCCGCTACGTGGCCGCGCAGATCGCCGAGCTCAAGGAGCTGGCCGACGGCGCGGTGTGGGCGCTGCATGGATACGCGCGTGAGGCTGACACGCGAGCGGAACAGGCCGCGGACGACTCGGCCGAGCTCACCCGGCTGATCCGTCGCGGCCCGCGCGCGGCCTAGGAGCTCTCGATCTCCACGTGGGCCGGCGCGAGCAGGAACACACGGTCGGCGATGCGCTCGATCCGACCCTCACAGCCATAGGCGAGGCCGGCCGCGAAGTCGACCATCCTGGTCGCCTCCGGCATCGGCATGCCCGTCACGTCCATGATCACCGTCTGGCCATCACGGAAGTGCTGCCCGATCATCGGCGCGTCGTTGTACTTGAGCGGCTGAACCATCACGATTCGTGACGAGTCGGCGGTCGAACGCCAGCGCCTCGCCGCCCGCTCCGTCGCCGGCATGTACTCCTCTTCGTACTGCTCGTCGTCGTAGCCGTCGTCGTAGTGGTCGATCCCGCCCAGGCCAAGGTAGCTCACCACCTTGCGCACTGCCCCCATCGGCTTGTCCTTTCCTCAGGAACTCACCTCAATCGGCACGTCCCACCATTGGACGTTAACCGACGGCGAGAAGTTCGCCGTGCGACACGCCCACAACTAATTCCATTTTGTACGGCTAGCGGCCAGGTATCACCTGGATATCTCTCCCCCGATAGCCTCCATACATGCGCGTGTTCACTGTAGATGCCTTCACCGACACTTCTTTCCGGGGCAATCCGGCTGCGGTGTGCCTGCTGGACTCGCCCTCTCCCGAGCCATGGATGCAGGCGGTCGCCACGGAGATGAACCTGTCGGAGACCGCCTTCCTGCTCGGCGATTCGCTACGCTGGTTCACCCCCGCGGTCGAGGTCTCCCTCTGCGGCCACGCCACGCTGGCCACCGCACATGTGCTCTATTCCACAGGTGCGGCCGGCGGTCAGCTCGAATTCAGTACGGCGAGCGGAACTCTCACCGTGAATCGCATGGCCAACGGCATGATCACGATGGATTTCCCGGCGAAGGAAGTGTCGCCGACAGACGTTCCCGACGGGTTGGAAAATGCACTCGGAGCTGCACCGGTGCAGGTCGGCAGGAGCAATCTCGACCTGGTGGTGGAGCTGGAATCGGAGGCGACGATACGTTCACTCGCACCCGACATCGCGGCACTGGCCACCATCGAGGCCCGTGGCGTGATCGTCACGGCGCAGGGCTCGTCGACCGACTTCGTCTCCCGCTTCTTCGCCCCGAACGTGGGGGTGCCGGAAGACCCGGTGACAGGCTCGGCACACTGCGCACTGGCCCCTTATTGGGGGCAGCGGCTGGGACGGGACACCATGGTGGGCGCGCAACTGTCGGCCAGGGGCGGGCTGGTGCACGTGCGGTTGGACGGGGACCGCGTACACCTGGCCGGGCGAGCGGTCACGGTACTGTCGGGGGACTTGCACGTCTGACGGAACGAGTGAACCCTGGATGCTGGACGGGGGACTGTACTTTGGCCGGACCGCACGTGCGGTGCGATGGGATGACCGCCGGCTTGAGGCCGCCGCCTACGTCCGGAAGCGCCAATCAGTCGTGCACCGGCGCGAGCGCCCAGCTCGCGAGCAGTTGCACCGCCGCCTCTGTGGCGCTGCCCGCGACCGGCACGAGCACGATCAGCCGCTGCCGGGAGTCCCCGGCGGGGACGAAGTGCTCATAGGTGAACGTCACGGTGCCCAGGGCGGGGTGCCGGAAGCTTTTCACCCCATGTGTGCGCATGCTGACGTCACCGCCACCCCATAGCGCGCGAAACATCGCACTCTTCTCACGCAGCTCGCGGATCAGACCGGCCAGCTCGATGTCCTCCGGATACCTCCCGAATGTGACCCGCAACTGCCCGGCGGTCTCGGCAGCGACCTGGTCCCAGTCCACGTACAGGTACTTGCTGTCTGGCTCCAGGAACAGCCGCCGAGCCAGATTGGGACGACCCCCGTCGAACCTGAACAGGCGCGCGGCCACAGCGTTGGCAACAAGGACATCGAACCGGTCGTTGATCACCATGGCGGGCGTGCGGATCAGATCCAGCATGCCGACCAGTTCCGGCCGGGCGACGTCGGCGGCGGGCGACGCGCGCCGCCGCTCCCGTAAGGGACCGGCCAGGGTACGCAGGTGCGCGCGCTCCACGTCGTCGAGGCGCAGGGCGGCGCCGATGGCGTCGAGAACCTCGGGTGACGGATGCGCGGCTCGCCCCTGCTCCAGCCGCTGGTAGTACTCGACGCTGATCCCGGCGAGCTGCGCGACCTCCTCGCGGCGCAGCCCCGCCACCCGGCGGCGCCCCAACCCTCTGATCCCGACGCTCTCCGGCGTGACCCGCTCCCTACGTGACCGCAGGAAACCCGCCAGCTCCTGTCGTTCTCCCACGGAACCCAGTATGTCGGCTTCCTCCACCGCGAAGGGTGGCCCTGCCAGTACCCGGAACCACGGAGCCTGGGACACCCGCCGAAGCCCCTGGCAGGCTTCCACCCCGTCAGACCTGGAGAAGGAGAGCCCCACAATGTGCCACGACCTCGACAGTAAGCCCCCGGCCGCTCCCGCCGTCACCGGACGGGTGGCCGAGCACGGGCCGCTGGAACTCGCCGTCGCCGACGGCAACCGCTTCCTGGCCTACCGGGCGGCCCCGGAAGTCCCCAACGGCAACAACGTGCTGCTGATGCCCGATGTGCGGGGTTTCCACCCGTTCTACGCGCACCTGGCCCAGCGATTCGCCGAGGCCGGCTTCCACACCCTGGTGATGGACTACTACGGCCGCAGCGCCGGCACCGCTCCCCGGGCCGAGGCGTTCGACGGATACGCCCACATGGCCCTGCTCGAACCGCGACACGTCGAACTCGACGCCTCCACCGCCGCCGAGACGATCCGCGGCTGGCACCCCGGCCCGTTGTTCAGTGTCGGTTTCTGCCTCGGCGGCGGCTATTCCTGGCGGCTGGCCTCGGCCGGGCTCGGCCTGGCCGGAGCCGTCGGCTTCTACGGGCCGCCACGTTTCGTCGGCGACCGCACGGGCCAGCCGTCCGCACCCCTGCTCATGCTGCTCGCGGGAGACGACGTGGCCACCAGTCCGGAGGAGTACGCGACGCTGACCGGCGAGTTCGACCGGGCTGGCAAGCCGTACGAGAAGCACGTGTACGACGGCGCCCCGCACTCGTTCTTCGACGACTCCTACGAGCAGTGGCAGGACGCCTGCACCGACGCCTGGCACCGCATCCTCGCCTTCACCTCCTACCACGGTGTCACGCGGTGAACGAACGCAGTGAACGAGTGGTGCGAACGCGGCCTCGCGCGGCAGGCAGAGCTCGGCCCCGGCGCAATCCGTACGCGGGTGTACGACGCGCTCGCGGACACCTGGCCGGGCGAGCGGTCACGGGTGCTGACGGGGGGAGCCGCACGTCTGACGGGATGAGTGGGCTGTTGGCAGGGACCCGCACGCTTGACCGGACCTGCAATTCGACGGGGCAGACTTGCCGAGCCCGTATCGCGAACATCGGGGGACCGCCGTGACGACGTCCGTACTGGGCGGACCTCAGCCGGCGGGGCCGTGACGACAGCGGTGCAGTTCCCCGGGGTCCGTACCGGGCGGACCTCAGCCAGAGGCGCCGTGACGACGTCGGTGCAGCTCCCGTACCTGGGCCGCAAGCTCGGGCACCGGCCCCTCCACCAGGACGCTCGGAACGACCTGCTGGATCGGCAGTGTCCGGACCGGCGGCGCGGGAACGCCCAACTCGGCGAGCCACCCGGCAAGCTGCTCCGACGAACTCGCGTACACGATGCGCCCCAGCCCGACCCACCCGTGCGCGGCCGCACACATCGGGCAGTGCTCCCCAGAGGTGTAGACGGTCGCGGCCGCCCTTTCCTCAACCGTCATATGCGCTGCGGCCCACCGAGCCAACTCGAACTCCGGATGCCGGGTATTGTCGCCGGCGGCCACGCGATTGTGATCCTCGGCGAGCACGATCCCGTCAGCGGACACGAGCACGGACCCGAACGGCTCATCTCCCACCTCCAGCGCCTCCGTCGCCAACTCCACACATCGCCGCAGGTGCCGCAGGTCGGTTTCGGTCGCCACAGTGCCTCTCCCGGAGTTCCGATCTTCGAGTTCCATGCTAGGGCGTCGGGATGTGACGCCTCCCAGCGCATCAGTGTCAGCGCGCCAAGCCAGGACGACGCGAGTCTCAGCACCCCAGGCCAAGGCGACACGGATCTCAGCGCGAAGGCCAAGCGGCGCGGGCGGTCAGGGAGATCTGGCGGTGGGGGCCGACGCGGGTGGTGAGCGCGAACATGCCTCCTGAACGCGACCCGAGCACGGTTTCGTCCGCGTGGCCGGATCGCTGCCCGACCATCTCACGGTGAATGCGGCCGTATCAGCCCTGATGGCTGAGACCTCAGCAGGAGACGGTGAGGTACCCCAGAGGCGTCGCGGCCCTCCAGTCCCACAGCCTCACTGCGGCCCGATCGGGCGGCGGGGCACCGCCGGGAGCGGTGGCCGTCCTGGCGAAGTACGCGACCGGCTCGTGGAGTCGAGGTAGGGGCCGAGAAGTAGGGCCAGCTGCTCGCGTACGTTTTCGGCCGGATCGCCTTCGCCGGCCAGCCCCCAGGCGATGAGCGCTCCGTTGTAGGCGGCGTGAATCGCTCGCGGGAACCGGCTGACATCACCTTGGACGAGCTCGCCGACGGCTTGGCCGACGGCCAGAACCTCTGCGATCGCGCGTTCCACGGCGGCTGCGTAGTCGCGGCTGATCCGCTGGAACTGCGGATCAGCCAGATCCAGCAACAAGAACGCCAGGTGGTTGGCGAACTCCTCCGTACTGCGGATGCTACCCGCCATGCCGGCGAGGACGTCGATCAGAGCCTCAACGGGAGCGCTCGCGGTCTGAGCCGCGGCCACCCGGCTCGGCAAGGTCTCAGCCCCGTGAGCAGCCACCGCCAGCAGGACTCCGCGTTTGGAACCGAAGCGCTGCACCAGCGTGGCCGCGGACAAACCGACCTCACGGCCCACCTCCGCCAGCGTCAAGCGCGCCGGACCCACCCGTGCGATCACGCGTGCGGCTCCGCCGAGGATCTGTTCGTCACTGACCGTTCTTGGCCGCCCCATCGTCATGGCAACATAGTAAACGAATATTCGTTTACTATGTTGCTCCAGCTCGCGACCGAGGAGATGACCATGACCATGATGACCCCCAACGCCGCCTATGCGATCCCGGCCGACCCCGCCGCCATCGCGACCGCGGCAACGGCGTTGCAAGCCCGCGGCTACCACGTACGCCACGTCCCCGACGCGGCCGCGGCACGGCTGGCGGCGCTGGAACTACTGCCCGAGGGCGCCGAGGTGTTCTCCGCCTCATCGGTGACTACTGAGGCGATCGGCCTGACCCAGGAGATCGACAAATCCGGCCGCTACACCGCGACCCGGCCACAGATGATGGCGATGGACCCCGCCACCCAGATGAGCGAGATGCGCCGCCTCGGTGCCGCCCCGCAGTGGGTGGTCGGCAGCGTCCACGCACTCACCTGCGGCGGAGACCTCGTCATCGCCTCCGCAAGCGGCAGCCAGCTGGCCTCGATGGCGTACGGCGCCCAGAACGTACTGCTCATCATCGGAGTCCAGAAGATCGTCCCCGACCTGGAGACCGCCATGCGCCGGGTCCACGAGTACAGCTTGCCGCTGGAGGACGCCCGCGCCCGCTCGGCCTACGGCATGGGCAGCACCGTCCACAAGGTCTTGACCCTGCACGGCGACATCGAGGAAGGACGCGTTCGCGTGGTCCTCGTCGACGAGCCGCTCGGCTACTGACACCCGATCCACCATGGAGACACCTCTCATGACGCCACCTCTTGCCGGAAAGGTCGCCCTCGTCACCGGTGCCACCCGCGGCGCTGGGCGCGGAATCGCCGTAGAACTCGGTGCCGCCGGCGCCACCGTCTACGTCACCGGCCGCTCCACCCGCGCCGCGCGATCCGACCTCAACCGCCCAGAGACGATCGAGGAGACCGCCGAACTGGTCACCGAGGCCGGCGGAAACGGCATCGCCATCCGCTGTGACCACACCCGCCCCGCCGAGGTCGCCGCCGTCATCGAACGGGTACGCGCCGATCACGGCCGGCTGAACCTGCTGGTCAACGACGTCTGGGGCGGCGACCCGCTGACCGAGTGGGGAACGCCGTTCTGGGAGCTCGACCTGGACAAACTCGGTCTCCTGTGGGAGCGTGCCGTCCTCACACACCTGATCACGAGCCAGCACGCGGTACCTCTCATGCGGGAACACCCAGGCGGCCTCATCATCGAGGTGACCGACGGCGACGGCGCCCACTACCGCGGCAACCTGGCCTACGACCTGATCAAAACCGCCATCAACCGCCTGGCTCTGGCCCAGGCCGAAGAGCTTCGCCCGCACGGGATCACCGCCTTGGCCGTCAGCCCCGGATTCCTTCGCTCGGAAGCCATGCTCGACGGGTTCGGCGTCACCGAGGCCACCTGGCGCGACGGCGGTCAACGCGACCCGCATTTCCTGGCCTCGGAGACGCCTCGCTTCATCGGCCGCGTCATCGCCGTCCTCGCCGCCGATCCAGAGGTCAAGCACAGGAACGGACAGGTGTTGACCTCCTGGGACCTCGCCGAGGAGTACGACGTGGACGATCTCGACGGCAGCCGCCCGCACTGGGGCCGCCACTTCACCGACAACATTCTCAACGCACCCGCCTGACCCCGTTGGGCCGGGGCGGCGGTTCGGGCGCGTAGCGGGCGGCCCACCCGAGCCCAGGCACAGCTCTCAGCTTGATCGTTGACCTCTGCCCTCGATCGGCTCATTGAGCTGATCGAGGGTTTCGACGTTCGGTGGGCAACAAAGCGACCTTGGGAAGATCACGTGCGGTGTCCGGACGCTGATGATCGAATCCATGGTCGCAAGGGCGAATCTGATCAGAGCTACTGATCAGTCTTAACGGGTCTGCCAGCGAGAATGGCCTGGCGCGGTTAGATGTGGTCTCCGCTGAAGTGCGGAGCGCACGCAATGTGACCGCGGGAACTGTCACAGGCGCTTGCGAAGATGGCTACCGCTTATGGTCCTGATGACGTCTGATGATGTCCGGACCTGGTTTCCGATCGAGGAGGAGAATGCGCATATCCCTGCCCCCGGCGGCGCGGACGCTGGTGTGGGTGCGCATCCTCAACCAGCTCGGCGCCTTTGCGCTGTCCTTCCTGGCTGTGCTGGCCGGGCCGGATCTGGCCGCTGCCGCATTGATCACCTTCGGCGTGTGCGCGCTGGCCTCGCGCTGGGCGGGGGCGTTTCTGCTGGACCGCTTCGCTCCTCGGACCGTCCTGGCCGCAGGGCTGGCCGCCACCGGCGCCGCCTTGCTCGTGCTGACCCTCGCCCGCGGGCCCGTCCAGATGATCGCCGCGATCGCGCTGGTCGGCCTGGCCTTCGAGGTCTACGAGCCCGCCGGCCAAGAGCTGCTCGCCCGCGCCGCTGAAGGCGAGCAACGTCATCACACCTTCGCGGTCATGGGCGTCGCTCTGTCGGCCGCCGGCGCGCTCGCCGGTCTGCTCGCCGCGTTCCTGCTCCCACTCGGTGTGCGATGGCTCGTGGTCGCCGACGCGTTCACCTGCCTGGCCGCCGCCGTCATCGCCGTGGCCTTCCTGCCGCGTGGCACCCGGCGCCCACCCGCCACCGACACCAAGCAGAAGGCTCGGTGGAAACCGCCCGCGAGGCTGTGGCGGTTGACCATGGCGGGCACGGCCTTCGCTATCGGCTACCTCGCCGTGATGATGTACCTGCCGCTGGCCCTGCTGGAACGCGGCGCCCCCGCCTGGCTGCCCGGCCTCGCGCTGACCGGTGCCGCGCTGCTCGCTCCCCTGGCGCTGTGGGCGGCGGGCGGCCTGCTGACCGGCCGTTCCCACACGGCGATCCTCGCCCTTGGGGCCGCCGCTCTCGGCGTCCTGGCTCTCGTCATGGCGGTGACCAGCAGCTCGCTGGTCACCGTCTCCGCCTACCTCGCCAGCGCTGCTGTCAACAGCGTGCTGCTGGGCCGCTGGCAGTCGATGATCGCCGATGCCGCCCCCGAGGCGGAACGGCCCCGCTGGTTCGCCTTCCACGGCTCCTCCTGGGGCGTGGCCCAGCCTCTCGTCCCCCCGCTCGCAGCCCTGGCCGCCGCGCTGGTGGGGACCGCCGGCGCCGGTGCATTCCTCACCGCCGGCGCGGCTTTCCTCCTGGCGCCGCTGGCCCTGCGCGCCCGAACTCGGCAGAGCTGAGACGGCCGGACACTGATCGAGGTACCACGCTCATGTACGTGATGATGGCCTCGTACATGAGCGATCATGACGGCGGGCCGAGCAGGCGATCCTCCCGCTCGGCCGCTGCGCGACTCCGCCACGTTATTGATCTTTTTCACGCGGCTGATAGACCTCTCGACCATCCATCTGCGCACCGAACGCGAGCGACCTACTCGCCTTACGCACCTGAACGGCCCTCAAGCCGCTGACCAGCCAGTTTGCTTGACTACTCCAGATAACGGCCGCCGCTGCGGTCGAAGACGAAGTTGAAGTCGACGTGGACCTTGTCGCTCCGCTTGACCGGACGGTCGGTCCGCAGGATCCGGACGGTCGGTGCGCAGGATCGGTCCGGACAGTCGATCCGCAGGATCCGGACGGAAGATCCATGCGGTCTCGATCGTGTTGGTTCCTTCCGACAAGGCGATCAGTACGGTCAGCTGCGGTCAGGCGTCGCGGCGGGTGATCGCCAGGGTCGCCGCCAGAAGGGAGATCACGGCATAACCCGTGAGGATGGCGGTGGCCGAGGCGGGGCCGAAGCCGCCGGAGTCGGGAACGCCGGCCAGTTGCCTCGTCAGCGATGGGACCGTCAGTGAGCTCATCCAGTCGTTCCAAGGAGCGGGGAGGAACCGCTCCAGCCCGGTCGGGGCCAGCATGAGGGCGACCAGCCCGATGAGCGCTCCCGGTGTCGACCGCAGAATCGTGGCCAGGCCCAACCCCATCACCGCGGCAACAGCGGACCCGGCGCTTGTCGCCAGCACCTCGGCCAGGGCGGCCGGTTCGGAGAACGAGGCGCCGATCGGGCGTCCACCTACCAGTGCCTGCGCGGTGAAATATGTGGCGAATGCCAGCACCTGTCCCGCCACCGCGGCCACGGCGGCCAAGACGACAGCCTTGGCCAGGAGGAGCATCCACGGGCGCCGGATCGTGGTCAGCGTCAGCCTGATCATGCCGGTGCCGTACTCCCCGGAGATGGCGAGAACGCCCAGCATGCCGAAGAGTATGGGGGTGATGTCGGCGCTGAAGCTGATCCCGGTGCCGACGGGCTCCCCACCGAAACCGTTGGTGTCGAAGTAGTGCGAGATCGCGAAGGCGGAGAAGCCACTGAGCGCCAGGGCTGAGAGCGTGGCCGCCAAGACGTAGTAGGTGGATCGGAGCGAGCGCAGCTTGAGCCATTCCGATGCGACGACGTTGATCATTGGGTTATCTCCATGAAGGCTTCTTCCAGCGACGCCCGGCGCGGTACCAGCTCGTGAACAGCGCAGCCGTTCGCCAGAGCGATGTCACCTATGGTGGCCGCGGGCAAGCCGGACACCAGCAGCCCGATCTGCGAGGGGATGGCCGGAGACGGGGCGGTTTCGCTCGCGGCGGGCACACCCGTCTCCTGCGCGAGGCCCATGCCTGTCTCCTGCATGCGGCGGACGCCCGTCTCCTGCGCGAAGCCCCCGCCCGTCTCCTGCATGCGGCGGACGCCCGTCTCCTGCGCGAAGCCCCCGCCCGTCTCCTGCATGGGGCGCACGGTTGCCCCCGCAGCTTCGAGCACCCGCGCCAAGCGGTCCGCATGAGGCGATCGGACCAGCACGCCCCCTTGAAAGCGCGCCAGGAGCTCCGCTGTCGTGGTGTCCTCGATCAGCTGACCGTGGCCGATGATGATGAGCCGGTCGGCGGTGAGGGACATCTCGGTCATCAGATGGCTCGACAGCAGGACGGTGCGCCCTTCGGCCGCCAGCGATCTCAGCAGCGTCCTGAGCCAACGGATGCCGTCGGGGTCGAGACCGTTGACCGGCTCGTCGAGAATGAGCACGCCCGGGTCACCGAGCAAGGCCGCCGCGATGCCGAGGCGCTGCCGCATCCCCTGGGAGAACCCGGCGATTCGCTTGCGCGCCGCTCCGGCCAGGCCGACCTCCTCGAGAACTTGTACGACCCTGCCGCGCGCGATTCCGCCGGCATACGCCAGCGCTTGGAGGTGATCGAACGCGCTCCGCCCGCCCTGCACCTCGGCGGCGTCGAGCATGGCACCCACCTGACGCATGGGGTCCTGAAGGTCGCGCTTGCGGACGCCGTTGATCAACGCCTTGCCCGTCGTGGGCGTGTGAAGGCCGAGGATCACTCGCATAGTGGTGGACTTGCCGGCCCCGTTGTGCCCGAGAAAGCCCGTGACCTGTCCGGGCTTGACGTCGAACGTCAGTCCCGAGACCGCCCGCATGGAACCGTACACCTTCGTCAGATCTGCGACTTCGATCATTTTCCCACCTGTTGGATGCGTTCGGCGGGGCAGCGTGTGCCCGGGGCGGGCAGCGCGCCCGTTGTCAGATAGGTGAAGACGTGCCGCCGCAGGCAGATGTTGGCCGCCCATGACGCGTGGCCGTCGCCGTGCCACAGGACCTGCGCGGAAGGAATCTGCTCGGCGACGTGCTGCTGCCCGAGATAGTTGGTGTTGTTGTCGAGCTCCCCGATCGCGAAGAGGATCGGTGGGACGTCCTTGACGCGCAACGGGTGCGGCGCCCAGGACGCGCCGCCGCTACGCCCCCAGCACCGCCCGAGCTCGAAGCGGCCCTCCAGCCAGCCGAACCTCGGTGCGATTTCACGGAGTCTGGCCTCGATGCCCTGGAACTCCTCATACGTCGGCAACTTCGGCATGAAGTCGTTGCACAGGGAGTCTTGGCTCACGGACGAGCCGCCCTGATCCGGCGCCAGCTTTGTCAGGAAGTCTCCGGCATCGCCGTCGAGCGCCTTACGGATGGCGGTGGCGAGCTGGGGCCAGTACGCCGGATTCATGCCTTTGACCGCGCCGGCGTACAGCTGCCCCTCATGCACGGTCCGGTCGGCCGACGCCGGCAGTGGCGCGCGGCGCGCCCTGGCAACGAGCTCGTCCCACGCCTTGCCGGCGTCCCTGCCACGCAGGGCGCAGTCGGCGCGGCGGGCGCACCAGTCGCGGAAGCGGGTGAGATGGCGCTCCTGCGTGAGCGCGTAGTTGCGGATCCAGGACTCGAACTCCTGCTGGGTGTGATCGGCGGTTCCGTCGAAGTACATCCGACCGACGCGCTGCGGGAACAGCTCCAGGTAGGCCTGGGCGTAGACGGTTCCGTACGAGTTGCCCGCGTAGATGAGTTTGTCCTGGCCGAGTGCGGCGCGCAGCTCGTCGATGTCATGTGCCACATTCCAAGCCGTCATGCCGTACCACGCCGACTTGGCCATTTTGCGGCAGCTTGCCTGATGGGCGGCGTTCTTGGCTGCATGGGCGTCCCAGTCCTGCTTCGTCCGCGCAAGGATCAGGCCGAAGATGGGCGCATCTGGCTCCGCGCAGCTCGCTCTCTTGCCGCTCTGGGGCTCGGACAGCCCGCGCGGATCGATGGCGATGACGTCGAACCGGCTCTGCAGCTCGTTGAGCAGTGCCGGTAGTTCCGGTGGGGCGTCGGGGCCGGCTTTCCGCCTGAGCATTGATGTGCTGGTGCCCGGACCCCCGAAGTTGACGATCAGTGGCCCCATGCTCGTGCCTGTCGCGGGCAGTTTGGCCACGTGTACCGAGGTCTTGGGCCCGCCCGGATCGGCCCAGTCCACGGGAACGACCAGCTCGGCGCAGCGCAAGCCGTCCCCGCACTCCTTCCAAACAAGGCGATACGCCCGCGCCGAGGCCAGCGCGATGCCGCCGAATGACACGGCGAGGCAGGCGGCGAGACACAAGGCGATGAGTCCGCGTCGATTCATGCGGGCCACGATGCTGCACGGCGGCGGGTGCGCACATCGGAGCCTGATCCGATCTTGCCTGTCCGACCAGGGTCATACGGTGCAGGCCTGCGAGAGCGGAGTACGACTACGGTCTGACGGCCCGTGCTCCGATTCGCCCGCGCTCGTTCATCGATAACGTCGGGCCGTGAACCTGCTCGCCCGCCGGCCTTCGCACCGGCTGCTCATTCTGGCCGACACCATTGTCGCGGTGCTGCTCGCGCTGGCGTCCATGATGGATCCCAGCCTGGAAGTGAGCACCGCGTCAGCGTTGAGCTGCTGGCTACTTGTGATACCTGTGGCGGTGCGGCGGATCTGGCCGGAGTTCGCATACTACGGTGCGCTCCTAGCCGGCCTCCTGGTGCTCTCGCTGCAGGTGAACCGGCTGATGCCGGTCATGGTGGCGGCCCTGACCGTCTACATTGTGGCGTGCACCCGGCCCATACGGCGTTCGGCGATCGCCCTCGTGTCGGGCCTGCTCGTCATGGGAGGCGCCATGCTGGCCTCGGCCATGAGCGCAGCACCACGGATGGACCGATGGCCGGACCCCGTCTTCATCGTCGGAATGGCCTGGCTCGTCCTGACGGCGAGCTGGAGTCTCGGCACGACAGCGCGCACCCGCCGTGAGTTCGCCGCCCGGGAGGCCGGGAGGCAGGCCGAGAGGGCTGTGCTCGATGAGCGCCTGCGGATCGTGCGCGAGCTGCACGACGTAGTCGCCCATTCGATGAGCATGATCACAGTCAAGGCGGGGGTGGCGGCCAAGGTCATGGACAAGCACCCGGAGGAAGGACGCGAGGCGTTACGGGCCATCGAGGAGATCGGGCGCAGCTCGCTCGTGGAGATGCGCCAGTTCCTCGGCGCACTGCGCGCACCCAGCAGCACACCCGACAACGCGCCGTTGCCCGGCCTCGCCGACCTTCCGTCGCTGGCACACCGGGCAGCCGAGGCCGGCGTGCGCGTCGACCTCTCGATGAGCGGGGCCGTGCCCGACAGCATGGAATTATCCGTCTACCGCATCGTGCAAGAGGCGATCACCAACGTCGTCAGGCACGCCGCTCCCGCCCATTGCCAGGCCAGCGTGTCGGTGGTGGATGGAACGTTGAGCATCTCCGTCGTCGACGACGGGCCGGGGCAGCGACGCCTGCCAGGCGTGGCGGGCGGACACGGTCTCACGGGGATGCGTGAACGAGCCATGCTCCACGGCGGCACGTTCGAGGCCGGACCTCTGCCAGGGAGCGGGTTCGGCGTGTACGCATCATGGGAGATCGCTTGACTGCCCCAGCTCACGCCGGTCGTCAGAGATCCCGACGCACAGCTCCACTGACCGCCCCGGCTCACACCGATCACCAGAAATTCCAGCGCACAGCTCCGCTGACCGCCCTGCGGCTCGGTGGTGTCCCATTCAGTGGTGGATCAACGATCTCGTTGTGTGTTTCCCTACGTGGGCGAACAGGGCTGAACGGATGGGAAACTACACCGCTCTGCGGGACGTCATCTCCCCGGCTCACGCCGGTCACCAGATATCCCGACGTACGGCTCCGCCTCGCGTCGGGTCTTCGGGACATATCGTGGTACGGCTCCGCCTCGCGTCGGGTCTTCGGGACATATCGTGGACGGCGCCATGCCCGGGCGGCGCCGCCCCCTCAGCGTGCTTGGGCTCTGGAAAGTTTCGCCACTCCCGTGCAACGCTGCTCGAAGATGGCGATGTCCCGCGACGGCGGCGGATCTGTGGGGAGTGTCCCGGCGAGGGGCGGCAAGTCGGCAGTGGAAGGACCGTATCAGCTGGTAACCGCAGTGCCCGCCACCTGCCTTCGACCGCGCTCCCACCGTTTGCCGGACCATCCCGATCTGTGCGCGAGCGTCAGGGGTTGGTTCGTCATGGTGTGCGCAACATTAGATCGTGAGCGTACGTCGGTACCGTGGTGTTGAAGCGTACGTCGGTATCCGTGGTGTTGGGTGGCATAAAGACAGAAGGCGCAGTCGACTGGGACAGTGTCCAGCGGATCAGGCCGAGCCCGCTGACGGTGGGCGCGTTGTGGGAGATCTCTTGATTCGAGTGCTCGTCGCCGACGATCAGGCACTGCTGCGCGGCAGCTTCCGTTTGCTGATCGACTCGGAGGACGATCTCACTGTGGTCGGGGAAGCGGCCGACGGACAGCAGGCGGTGGCTCTTGTGCGGACGGAGTCACCCGATGTGGTGCTCATGGACGTCCGGATGCCGGAGATGGATGGCATCACCGCGACCAAGCAGATCGTCGGCGATACCCGGGTGCTCATCTTGACCACGTTCGACCTCGATGAGTACGTCTATTCGGCGCTGCGAGCGGGCGCCAGCGGATTCCTGCTCAAGGACGCACCTCCCGACGATCTTCTGAAGGCGATTCGGGTGGTCGCGTCGGGCGAGACACTGCTCGCGCCGAGCGTTACCACGCGATTGATCGCGGAGTTCGTCCGGCGGCCGGCCCAGCCGGTCTTCCGCGGGCTCGACAAGTTGACAGATCGGGAGCGCGAGGTGCTCACCCTCATCGCCCACGGACTGTCCAACGCCGAGCTGAGTGCCCAGCTCCAAGTGAGTCCTGGGACCGTGAGGACGCATATCAGTCGCCTGCTGGCCAAACTGCAGGCCCGAGACCGCGCCCAACTCGTCATCGCCGCCTACGAAGCCGGCCTCGTCACGCCGCGCTAGCCCAGTTGCCGGATGCGGTGGCGTCCGGATGCGTCACCACGTTACGGCCGAGGAGCGCCAACGCCTGAGCGGGAAGCCGCGTTGTCGTCGGCCGCCCTCCTCACGCCTTCACTGTCCTTCCAGCAGGCCGTCTCCAGGCCGCCTCGTGCGAGCCGAACTCTCCAGGCCCGAGAACGGCGCGAAGCCCGAGAACGGAGCCTGACCCCATAACGCGAAAAAGGGCCCCACAAGCGTGGAGCCCTTTCCCGTAACCAAAGATTGTCCGGCGGTGACCTACTCTCCCACACCCTCCCGAGTGCAGTACCATCGGCGCTGGGAAGCTTAACTTCCGGGTTCGGAATGTAACCGGGTGTTTCCTTCCCGCCATAACCGCCGTAACCCTATGAAACTGTCAAACACACACGCGTTTGCTGTTTCAGAATCACATAGTGGACGCGAGCAAGATGCTTTGTGGTCAAGTCCTCGGCCTATTAGTACCGGTCAGCTCCACACGTTACCGTGCTTCCACCTCCGGCCTATCAACCCGGTCGTCTACCGGGAGCCTTACCCACTCTCATGGTGGGAGACCTCATCTCAAGGCGAGCTTCCCGCTTAGATGCTTTCAGCGGTTATCCCTTCCGAACGTAGCCAACCAGCCGTGCACCTGGCGGTACAACTGGCACACCAGAGGTTCGTCCGTCCCGGTCCTCTCGTACTAGGGACAGCCCCTTTCAAGTCTCCTGCGCGCGCAGCGGATAGGGACCGAACTGTCTCGCGACGTTCTAAACCCAGCTCGCGTACCGCTTTAATGGGCGAACAGCCCAACCCTTGGGACCTACTCCAGCCCCAGGATGCGACGAGCCGACATCGAGGTGCCAAACCATCCCGTCGATATGGACTCTTGGGGAAGATCAGCCTGTTATCCCCGGGGTACCTTTTAGCCGTTGAGCGACACCGCTTCCACACGCCGATGCCGGATCACTAGTCCCAGCTTTCGCTCCTGCTCGACCCGTCAGTCTCACAGTCAAGCTCCCTTGTGCACTTACACTCAACACCTGATTGCCAACCAGGCTGAGGGAACCTTTGGGCGCCTCCGTTACCCTTTAGGAGGCAACCGCCCCAGTTAAACTACCCACCAGACACTGTCCCCGATCCGGATCACGGACCAGAGTTAGACGTTCAAAACGACCAGAGTGGTATTTCACCAATGACTCCACCCGAACTAGCGTCCGAGCTTCCCAGTCTCCCACCTATCCTACACAAGACGCTCCAAACGCCAATGTCAAGCTGTAGTGAAGGTCCCGGGGTCTTTCCGTCCTGCTGCGCGTAACGAGCATCTTTACTCGTAGTGCAATTTCGCCGGGTCTGCGGTTGAGACAGCGGGGAAGTCGTTACGCCATTCGTGCAGGTCGGAACTTACCCGACAAGGAATTTCGCTACCTTAGGATGGTTATAGTTACCACCGCCGTTTACCGGCGCTTAAGTTCTCACCTTCGCCAACTTACGTCGGCTAAGCAGTCCCCTTAACGTTCCGGCACCGGGCAGGCGTCAGTCCGTATACATCGTCTTACGACTTCGCACGGACCTGTGTTTTTAGTAAACAGTCGCTTCCCCCTGGCCACTGCGACCCCCACCAGCTCACAGAGCTAGCCTGATCACCAGCAGAGGTCCCCCTTCTCCCGAAGTTACGGGGGCAATTTGCCGAGTTCCTTAACCGCAGTTCACCCGATCGCCTTAGTATTCTCTACCTGACCACCTGAGTCGGTTTAGGGTACGGGCCGCCACAACACTCACTAGAGGCTTTTCTCGGCAGCATAGGATCATCCACTTCACCACAATCGGCTCGGCATCACATCTCAGGATTCATGCGAGGCGGATTTGCCTACCTCACTCCCTACATGCTTACCCCAGGACAACCATCGCCTGGGCTGGACTACCTTCCTGCGTCACCCCATCGCTTACCTACTACCCGATCGGATCGAGCGTTCAGCCTCACCCCTAGTCCCGAAGGACATCAGAGGACTTAAGGACTCTTAGCATCACGAGGTTCGATATGGGCGCATTGAAGCGGGTACGGGAATATCAACCCGTTGTCCATCGACTACGCCTGTCGGCCTCGCCTTAGGTCCCGACTTACCCTGGGCGGATTAGCCTGCCCCAGGAACCCTTGGTCATCCGGCGCGAGGGTTTCTCACCCTCGATTCGCTACTCATGCCTGCATTCTCACTCGCACAGCCTCCACAACTGGATCACTCCGCTGCTTCACCGGCTGCACGACGCTCCCCTACCCATCAACACAGACGAATCTGCATCAATGCCACGACTTCGGCGGTGTACTTGAGCCCCGCTACATTGTCGGCGCGGAATCACTTGACCAGTGAGCTATTACGCACTCTTTCAAGGGTGGCTGCTTCTAAGCCAACCTCCTGGTTGTCTCTGCGACTCCACATCCTTTCCCACTTAGCACACGCTTAGGGGCCTTAGTCGGTGATCTGGGCTGTTTCCCTCTCGACTACGAACCTTATCGCCCGCAGTCTCACTGCCACGCTCTCACTTACCGGCATTCGGAGTTTGGCTGACGTCAGTAACCTTGTCGGGCCCATCAGCCATCCAGTGCTCTACCTCCGGCAAGAAACACGCGACGCTGCACCTAAATGCATTTCGGGGAGAACCAGCTATCACGGAGTTTGATTGGCCTTTCACCCCTACACACAGATCATCCCCCAGGTTTTCAACCCTGGTGGGTTCGGTCCTCCACCCAGTCTTACCTGAGCTTCAACCTGCCCATGCGTAGATCACTCCGCTTCGGGTCTACAGCATGCGACTCAAACGCCCTCTTCAGACTCGCTTTCGCTACGGCTCCCCCACACGGGTTAACCTCGCCACACACCATAACTCGCAGGCTCATTCTTCAAAAGGCACGCAGTCACATCACACACCAGCAAGCTGATGTAAGCTCCTACGGCTTGTAGGCACACGGTTTCAGGTACTATTTCACGACCCCTCACCGGGGCACTTTTCACCTTTCCCTCACGGTACTCGTGCACTATCGGTCACCAGGGAGTATTTAGGCTTACCAGGTGGTCCTGGCAGATTCACACAGGATTTCTCGGGCCCCGTGCTACTTGGGATCCCCTCAAACAGTCGACAGATTTTCGCCTACCCGGCTCTCACGGTCTACGGCGCCCCTTCCCAGAGGCTTCGACTAACCCATCGATTTATCACTGTCCAAGAAAGCGGCAGCTCCCTTAAGAGGGTCCCACGACCCCGGACATGCAACGCCTGCCGGCTATCACACACGCCCGGTTTAGCCTCATCCGCTTTCGCTCACCACTACTCACGGAATCACTCTTGTTTTCTCTTCCTACGGGTACTGAGATGTTTCACTTCCCCGCGTTACCACCAACCGCCCTATACATTCAGGCGGAGGCAACACCACATGACTGGTGCTAGGTTTCCCCATTCGGACATCCCCGGATCAACGTCTGGTTGGCGACTCCCCGAGGCTTAACGCAGCCTCCCACGTCCTTCATCGGCTCCTGATGCCAAGGCATCCACCGTGTGCCCTAAAAAACTTGGCCACAAAGATGCTCGCGTCCACTATGCAAATCTCAAACAACAAACAGCAACCAACCCCACCCGCCACCAGACCAACCACCCCGCTCCCCCTGGAGGGAGAAGGATCGATGCGATGTGACAGAAGGCGGCCCTGCATGAGGTATCCACAAACCACGGGACTGCCCACCGCTCAAGGGCGCCGACTTCCGCCGACGTCCCACCCCGCCGACCCGGCGCCAGGAGGTCAGGCCCTTGCGGGCAACCACTGGCGTGGGTGGTGGGATGCGGTCGCAGTCCCAGGTCCGTTTCCTCAGGACCCAACAGTGTGTCCAACCAGTTCAGATCGTCTCAGGACGCGTCTTCCCACTCCGCTGTCTCCAGCGGCGGTACCAACGGCCCGGAAGACCGGAACCGGTTGAGTAGCCAGTGCTCCACTAATGAGCTTGCCGTGTGCGAGACGTTCGCTCGCAGGCACAGCGTAGATCGATGACTTCCGTCATCCGATCGGTGCTCCTTAGAAAGGAGGTGATCCAGCCGCACCTTCCGGTACGGCTACCTTGTTACGACTTCGTCCCAATCGCCAGCCCCACCTTCGACCGCTCCCCCCAGCAAGCTGGTTGGGCCACGGGCTTCGGGTGTTGCCGACTTTCGTGACGTGACGGGCGGTGTGTACAAGGCCCGGGAACGTATTCACCGCAGCGTTGCTGATCTGCGATTACTAGCGACTCCGACTTCATGGGGTCGAGTTGCAGACCCCAATCCGAACTGAGACCGGCTTTTAGGGATTCGCTCCACCTCACGGTTTAGCAGCCCTCTGTACCGGCCATTGTAGCATGTTTGCAGCCCAAGACATAAGGGGCATGATGACTTGACGTCATCCCCACCTTCCTCCGAGTTGACCCCGGCAGTCTCCCATGAGTCCCCACCACCCCCGAAGGAGCGTGCTGGCAACATGGAACAAGGGTTGCGCTCGTTGCGGGACTTAACCCAACATCTCACGACACGAGCTGACGACAGCCATGCACCACCTGTCACCCAGTCCGAAGAGGCGCACATCTCTGCACGTTTCCGGGTGATGTCAAACCTTGGTAAGGTTCTTCGCGTTGCGTCGAATTAAGCAACATGCTCCGCCGCTTGTGCGGGCCCCCGTCAATTCCTTTGAGTTTTAGCCTTGCGGCCGTACTCCCCAGGCGGGGCGCTTAATGCGTTAGCTCCGGCACGGAGATCGTGGAAGATCCCCACACCTAGCGCCCAACGTTTACAGCGTGGACTACCAGGGTATCTAATCCTGTTCGCTCCCCACGCTTTCGCTCCTCAGCGTCAGGTAAGGCCCAGCAAGCCGCCTTCGCCACCGGTGTTCCTCCTGATATCTGCGCATTTCACCGCTACACCAGGAATTCCACTTGCCCCTACCTACCTCTAGCCGGCCCGTATCCACCGCAGACCCGCAGTTAAGCTGCGGGCTTTCACGGCAGACGCGACCAGCCACCTACGAGCTCTTTACGCCCAATAATTCCGGACAACGCTTGCGCCCTACGTATTACCGCGGCTGCTGGCACGTAGTTAGCCGGCGCTTCTTCTGCAGGTACACGTCAACTTCGTCCCTGCTGAAAGAGGTTTACAACCCGAAGGCCGTCATCCCCCACGCGGCGTCGCTGCGTCAGGCTTCCGCCCATTGCGCAATATTCCCCACTGCTGCCTCCCGTAGGAGTCTGGGCCGTGTCTCAGTCCCAGTGTGGCCGGTCGCCCTCTCAGGCCGGCTACCCGTCGTCGCCTTGGTAGGCCACTACCCCACCAACAAGCTGATAGGCCGCGAGCCCATCCCCAACCGAAAAAACTTTCCACCACCATCCGATGCCGGAGGCGGTCGTATCCGGTATTAGACCCAGTTTCCCGGGCTTATCCCAGAGTCAGGGGCAGGTTACTCACGTGTTACTCACCCGTTCGCCGCTCGAGTACCCCGAAGGGCCTTTCCGCTCGACTTGCATGTGTTAAGCACGCCGCCAGCGTTCGTCCTGAGCCAGGATCAAACTCTCCAAACAATGTCTGAAGGGAAAGAAATCCCAACCATATAAAAGGAATCCACCACATCCACACCATAAAGGCGCAGACATGACGGGGTTGTGCATCATGCACTGGCTTTTAACACACTGTTGAGTTCTCAAGAAACGGACGCGTACTCCCCAACCTGCGAGAGGCGTTCATTTCGTTTTCCGTTGTGTCTCTATTCTTTCACCAGTCCGTTTTTGTGTCAAATTGACCGGACTTGCTTGGAATTTCGACCGCCTCTTCAATTTACCATCCCGTAGACCGGGTAGCGAATCGAAGCGACTGCCACCAAGCACAACACAACCCACGTCAAAGCCACCGGAGTGGAGGAGGTTGGTTGCGCCGCACCTGGCGACTTCTAAAGATTAGCAGCGCCCCCGACCACTCGAGACGCCTTCACACCGATGGGAGGCCACAGAACGATCACGGCCCGGAACATAGACTCCCCACGTGAGTAGCAAAACACCGCCGCTGGCGAAGAAGTCACCGACTGAGCGCACCCATCACGGCGACACCGTGATCGACGAGTACGCCTGGCTCACCAATAAGGACGATCCCGACACGATCGCCTACCTGGAGGCGGAGAACGCGTTCCTCAAGGAGCAGACCGCTCATCTCGGCGATCTCCAGGAGCAGGTCTTCCAGGAGATCAAGGGCCGCACCCAGGAGACCGACCTGTCGGTGCCGAGCCGCAAGGGCGAGTGGTGGTACTTCAGCCGGACAGAGGAGGGCAAGCAGTACGCCGTCTCCTGCCGCGTGCCCGCCGACGGCGAGACCCCGCCCGCGGTCACCCCTGGCGAGCGTCTCGACCGGGAGCAGGTCATCCTCGACGGCAACGAGCTGGCGGGCGACAGCGCGTTCTTCTCCCTCGGCACCAGCGCCATCACGTCCGACGGGACGATGCTGGCCTACTCCACCGACTACAAGGGCGACGAGCGCTTCACTCTGAGGTTCAGGAGCCTGGAGACCGGCGAGCTGCTCGACGACGAGATCGAGGACGTCTTCTACGGTGGCACCTGGTCGGCCGACGGGTCGGCGTTCTTCTACACGCGCGTCGACGACGCCTGGCGCCCCTTCCAGGTCTACCGGCACACGCTCGGCTCGCCGGACGACGTGCTGGTCTACGAGGAGACGGACGAGCGCTACTGGGTCGGGATCGGGCTCACCCGCAGCGAGAAGTACCTCGTGCTCGGCGCCGGGAGCAAGATCACCAGCGAGGTGCGCATCCTCGACGCCACCGATCCGACGGGCGAGTTCCAGGTCGTCCGTCCCAGGAAGGCCGGTGTCGAGTACGGCATCGAGCACGCCGGCGACTTCTTCTACGTGCTCCACAACGAGAACGCCGAGAACTTCGAGCTGGCCACCGCCCCGCTCGACGCTCCCGGCACCTGGACTCCGGTGATCGCCCACAGCGCGGACACCCGGCTCCTGGAGATCGACGCGTTCGCCGGGCACGCCGTCGTCCACTTCCGCCGCGACGGGCTGACCGGCATCCGCGTCCTCCCGAAGGGGGGCGACGAGTACGAGATCGAGTTCCCTGAGCCGCTCTACGACGTCGGGCCGGCGGGCAACCCGGAGTTCAGCACCGGCAGGCTCCGGCTCGCCTACACCAGCATGATCACCCCGGCCAGCGTCTACGACTACGACCTGGCCACTCACGAGCTGATCCTGCTCAAGCAGCGTCCCGTCCTGGGCGGTTACGACCCGGCCGACTACGAGCAGTTCCGTGAGTGGGCCGTCGCCGAGGACGGCACCAGGGTCCCGATCTCCCTCGTCAAGCGCAAGGACACCGCCAGGCCCGCCCCCACTGTTCTCTACGGCTACGGCAGCTACGAGACCTCCATCGACCCCGGTTTCTCGGTCCCCAGGCTGTCCCTGCTCGACCGCGGTTTCATCTTCGCCGTGGCGCACATCAGGGGCGGCGGCGAAATGGGCCGTCGGTGGTACGAGGAGGGCAAGCTCACCAAGAAGAAGAACACCTTCACCGACTTCGTCGCGGCGGCCAGACACCTGAAGGCGTCGGGCTGGAGCGAGCGGATCGTCGCCAGGGGCGGCTCGGCCGGCGGCCTGCTGATGGGCGCGGTGACGAACCTGGCGCCGGAGGAGTTCGCGGGCGTGGTGGCCGAGGTGCCGTTCGTCGACGCGCTCAACACCATCCTCGACCCGTCGCTGCCGCTGACGGTGATCGAATGGGACGAGTGGGGTGATCCCCTGCACAACGCCGACGTCTACGCCTACATGAAGAGCTACACACCGTACGAGAACGTCGACGATCGCCCGTACCCGCCGATTCTCGCGATCACCAGCCTGAACGATACCCGGGTGCTCTATCACGAGCCCGCGAAGTGGATCGCTAGGCTCCGAGCCACGGCCGGTGGCGGTCCGTTCCTGCTCAAGACGGAGATGGGCGCGGGTCACGGCGGCCGGAGCGGGCGCTATGACGTTTGGCGCGAAGAGGCCTTCGCGCTCTCCTGGATCATCGAGAGAGGCACCTCATGACCTACCAGCCGGACGACGACCGTTACGAGCGCCAGCCGTACAACCGCAGCGGGCGCAGCGGCCTCAAGCTGCCTGCCGTCTCGCTCGGCCTCTGGCACAACTTCGGTGACAACCGGCCGATCGACAACTCGCGGGCGATCCTGCGGCGGGCATTCGACCTGGGCGTCACGCACTTCGACCTGGCCAACAACTACGGCGTGCCGTACGGCTCGGCGGAGCGCAACTTCGGCGGGATCTTCCGCGAGGACTTCACCCGTTACCGGGACGAGCTGATCATCTCCACCAAGGCCGGCTACGACATGTGGCCGGGGCCGTACGGCGAGTGGGGTTCGCGCAAATACGTGCTCGCCAGCCTCGACCAGTCGCTGGAGCGGATGGGGCTCGACTACGTCGACATCTTCTACAGCCACCGGCCCGATCCCGAGACGCCGCTGGAGGAGACGATGGGCGCGCTGGACCGGGCGGTGCGCTCGGGCAAGGCGCTGTACGCGGGGATCTCCAACTACTCCGCCGAGCAGACGGCGCAGGCCGCGCGGATCATGAGGGAGCTGGGCACGCCGCTGCTCATCCACCAGCCGTCCTACTCGATGATCAACCGCTGGATCGAGGACGGGCTGCTCGACGTGCTGGAGGAGGCGGGCATGGGGTGCATCGTCTACTCACCGCTCGCCCAGGGGCTGCTGACCGACCGCTATCTCGACGGCGTCCCCGACGACTCGCGGGCGGCGACCAGCCGGTTCCTGAGCGCCGACCGGATCGACCGCGACCTGGCGCGCGACCTCAACGAGATCGCCAAGACGCGCGGCCAGTCGCTGGCGCAGATGGCGTTGTCGTGGGCGGTCAGGGACTCGCGGGTGACCAGCGTGCTGATCGGCGCGAGCAGCGTGAAGCAGCTGGAGGACAACGTGGCCTGCGTCGACGGCCCGGCGTTCACTCAGGACGAGCTCGACGCCATCGACAAGGTCATAGAGCTTCGTGCCGCTGGAGGTAGGTGAAGGCCGCCCAGCCGGGCAGCACCGGCAGCCAGAACGTGAGCAGCCGGTGCAGCAGGACGGCCGACGTGGCCAGCTCGGCGGGCAGCCCGGCCACGGTCAGGCCCACGGTGAGCGACGCCTCGACCGCGCCCAGGCCACCAGGTGTGGGCGCGGCCGAGCCGATCGCGTTGGCCGTGAGGTAGACGACGGCGACGGCAGTGAAGCTGATGTCGCCGCCGAAGGCCTCGACGCAGGCGTCGAGGCAGACGACGAAGGCGATCGTGATCATCAGGGTGCCGACGCAGGCCTCGATCATCTTGCGCGGCGACTGCAGCACGTCGAGCAGCCTGGGCAGCACGTTGGCGAACAGCTTGTGCATCCGCCCGGTGATGAACCGGCGCAGCGGCGGCACCCCGAACAGCACCACGACCAGCACCGCGACCGACAGCATCACCACGACCAGCCCACGGGACGGGCTGAACGCGGTGGCGGTGTTGGACCCGGTGATGTAGGCGAACAGCAGCAGGAGCGCGATGTGGAAGACCATCATGCTGAGCTGCGAGGCGCCCACGCTGGCCACCGCGAGCGCGGGCGAGATGCCGCGCTTCTGCAGGTAGCGCGTGTTGATCGCCACGCCGCCGACGGCGGCGGGCGTGACGAGCTTGACGAACGAGGCCGCGAACTGGACGAGGACCGTGCGCCAGAGCGGTAGATGCTCGGGTACGAAGCCCCTGAGCATCAGCGCGGCGGCCACGAAACTGACGAACGAGGCGGCCAGCGCCAGCACCGACCAGGCCCAGTTGGCGGTGGTCACCACGTGCACGACGTTGACCTGGCTGAGCTGCGACAGCAGGAAGTAGGCGGCCAGCGTGCTGGCGATCATCGTGACCAGCGTGCGCGGCCGGAACCGCTCCAGCCGGATCTCCTCGACCTTGCCCTGCGGCTTGAGCGCCACGATGTGCTCGCGCAGCTCGCCGAGCATGCCCTTGTCCTTCGACAGCGCCGAGCGGGTCTCGCGGGTGAGGGCGATGCGCTGGAGCAGCGGCATCGCGGCGGCCAGCGCGTCGGACCCCATGACGGCGGCGGCGGCCCGTACGGAACGCTCGGCGCCGACGCGCAGCGCCAGATAGGTGAGCAGCTGCGCGACGTCGAGCCGGAGCAACAGGTCGCCGGCCGCGATCTCGCCGCTGCGGGCGTCGGTGAGCACGACCCGGCCGGCCCGGTCGAGGTGGATGCTGTCGCCGGTCAGCCGCCGGTGGGCGAGCCGCTGGATCTGCAGCAGCGCGACCTGCTCCCAGATCTGGGCGAGCAGGGCGTCGTCGATGTCGGCGTCGGGCACGTCGTCGAGCGGGCGGCTTTCGAGGTGCTCGTAGGCGAGTAGCGCGGCCTCGGTGCCGATCTCGCTGGTGCCGAGCAGACGTGGCGTGCTCGCGCCGGCCGCCTGCGCGGCGTAGGCCATGAGCGCCTCGCGCTCCAGCTCGGCGCGGAGCGATCTGATCGCCCGGCGCCTGGTCTCCGAGTTGAGCCGGATCCGCCGCCAGAGCCGGTACGGCAGACCGGCGACCTGCCGGTCGCGGTCGAGCACGGTGACGTCGAGGCTGCTGCCGTCTTTGAGTCCGATGGCGTAGCGGCGGCTGCCCTGGTGGTCGTCCTCGATGCGGCGGGCCGTCTGCGGGGAGAAGGAGAGCTTGCGGAGCGCGGCGATGACCGCGTTGCCGGGCGGCCGGGTGTTGGGGCTGCCCACGCCGTACAGGGTGCCGTAGCCCACGGCCATGCCGACCAGGACGGGCACGATCGCGCCCGGCAGCGTGATCTGCCTGGCGGAGAAGAGCGCGAAGATGTCGAGCGCGATCACCGTCCACATGAGCATGCGCCAGGTGGGACGGCGCGAGATGCGTACGGCGGTGGTGTAGGCGACCACCGAGGTGAGCAGCGTGTTGAGCGGCTCGATGGAACGCCCGCCGGTCAGCAGCATGCGCAGGTCCTCGACGCTGCCCCCGATCAGCCACTGGCCGAGCAGGAAGGAGCCGACCATGCCGATGATCGCGGCGATCAGGCCCTCGGCCACCCGCAGGCCGTCGCGGTGGAAGACGCGCTCGACGGCGAAGGCCACCGGCACGATGAGCACGGCCGCGCCGCCCAGGAACGACGCCACGCGGCTGAGCAGATCGGGGACGAGGGTGGTGCCTTCTTTGACGTCCGCTTCGAGGCCGTTGAGCGTCTGCTTGGCGACCAGGGCGATGAGGACGACGGCGGCGAGCACGAGCAGCGTGGTGAAGAAACGCAGCAGGTCGGAGGGCCGGCGCAGGCGCTGGGGCAGCAACGGCTCGACTACATAGACGTCCGTTTCAGCGCGCGCTTCAGCCACGGCTGGATCCCCCTCCGCGAGGTCCTCCGCGTCATCACGTTCCCTGATTTCGGCCACCGACAGAGATTCTGCACCTTCCCGACCGACCGTACGATCTTTGGGCCCCTTCAATCCTTCACCCTTGATTTCTACCGCGCGTCGGGGCATGTCGTGGCTCCCCTGATGCCTGGTGAAGCGACACGTAAGCTGTGTCGCATGTCGGGTGAGTTGCGAGTTTTGGGGGCATGTCCTTTGGACTGCCCTGATACCTGCTCTTGGATCGTCACGGTCGAAGACGGCAAGGCCGTGAAGATGCGCGGCAACCCGGAACAGCCCTACACCCGGGGCGCCCTCTGCGTGAAGGTCAACCGGTATCTGGAGCATACCCAGGCGGACGACCGCATCCTGTATCCGCTGCGCCGAACCGGGCCCAAGGGGTCGGGCGAGTTCGAGCGCATCACCTGGGAGGAGGCGTTCGACGAGATCGCCCTCAGGCTGCGGAGCATCATCGACGAGCACGGCGGCGAGGCCATCTGGCCGTACGTGGGGACGGGCTCGCTCGGCTACATCCAGGGCTGCGAGGGCGTGGCCGGGCGCCGGTTCTGGAACATGCTGGGCGCCTCCAAGCACTGGCTGAACATCTGCGCCACGGCCGGCGGCGCCGGACTGAGCCTGACCAACGGCACACCCGCCGGCATGGACCCCGAGGATCTCGCGCTGTCCAGGCTGATCCTGCTGTGGGGCACGAACACGCTGACCAGCGGGCACCACCTGTGGAAGTTCGTCCAGGACGCCCGCGCGGCCGGCGCGTACGTGGTGGCCATAGACCCGATCCGCACCAGGACCGCCGACCAGGCGGACCGGCACCTGGCCATCCGGCCGGGCACCGACGCCGTGCTCGCGCTGGCCCTGCTGAACGTGGTGCTCGCCGAGGGCACCCAGGACGAGGAGTTCCTCGCCGAGCACACCCAGGGCTGGGAGTCCTTCCGTGAGGAGATCCTGGCCTACCCCGTCGAGCGGGCCGCCGAGATCACCGGCATCGCGGCCGCCGACATCCGCGAGCTGGGCACGCGGCTCGCGCGCACCCGGCCGACCGCGATCCGGACCACGATGGGCATCCAGCGGCACGCCGGCGGCGGCACCGCGCTGCGGACGATCGCCGCGATCCCCGGCGTGACCGGCGACTGGCGCCATCCGGGCGGCGGCGTGGCCTACTCCACCAGCGGCCACATGCACCTCAATATCGACATGCGTGACGACCTGCTGGCCAAGCCGGTCCGTACGCTGACCATGACCCGGCTGGCCTCCGAGCTGGACTCGGTGAAATGCCTCTGGGTGTACGCCGCCAACCCGGTCGGCTCGACCCCCGACGCCAACCGGATCCGGCGCCAGCTGGCGCGCGAGGACCTGTTCACGGTGGTCATGGAGCAGTTCCCCACCGACACGGTCGACTACGCCGACATCGTGCTCCCCGCGACCATGCAGACCGAGCACATGGATCTGCACGCCGGGTACGGCCACCTCTACCTGCTCTGGAACGAGCCCGCCGTGGCGCCGCCGGGCGAGTGCCTGTCCACCACGGAGACGTTCCGCCGTCTGGCCGCCCACATGGGGATGACGGAGCCGTCGCTGTACCACTCCGATCTGGAGCTGGCCGAGCAGTTGCTGAGCAGCGGCCACCCGTCGCTGGAGGGCGTCACGCTGGACCGGCTGCGCAAGGAGGGATGGGTGCGGATGAACTATCCCCAGCCGTTCACCCCCTTCGCCGACGGCTTCCCCACCGCCTCGGGCCGGCTCCGCTTCCCGCCGCGCGGCAAGGCGTACGTTCCGCCTCATTCCCTGCGTACGGCCGACGGCTCGCCGTACCCGCTGACCCTGGTGACGCCAGCGGCGCACACCTTCCTCAACACGATCTTCGGCAACAACCCGGAGCTCAGGCGCCGGGCCAAGGAGCCCGTGGTGCTGGTCAACCCGGCCGACGCCGAGGCGCGCGGGCTGGTGAGCGGGCAGCGGGCGCGGGTGCACAACGCGAGCGGCGAGTTCCTGGCCCACGTCGAGGTGAGCGACCGGGTGGCGCGCGGCGTGGTGGCCTCGCCCAAGGGCCGCTGGCCCAAGCACAGCCCCGGCGGCGCGAACGCCAACGCGGTCGTGGCCGAACGCGACGCCGACATGGGCCGGGGTCCGGCCTACCATGACAACCTGGTCGAGGTCAGCCCTTGTACCGATCCATGAAGGCGATGATCCGGTCGAGCACCTCGGGGCCGTGAGGGCTGCCGAACAGCGCTGAGGCGTGCAGGCTCTCGCCCTTGATGACGTGGAGCTCGTTGTCGGGGGCCTTGGTGGCGGCGTCGTGGGTGCGCTGGAGGTCCTTGGCGCCGCCGTACGCGTCGTTCTCGCTGCCGATCTGGAGCAGCGGGGCCGTCAGCTTGGCCGCCTCGCCCTCGGCGACCGCGCCGGACAGGGCGACGACCCCGGCCACTTTGGAGCCCAGCCGTTCCGCCGCCGGGACGGAGGCGGTCGCGCCTATGGAGCCGCCGACCAGGAACAGGCGACGCACGCCCTTCTCCTTGGACAGGCGCTTGGCCATGGCGACCGTCACCTCGTCGGGGTATTCGGTGCCGGGCCTGGCGTACAGCAGGACGCGGTAGCCGGCCGCGACCAGGCGGTCGGAGAGCGGGCGCCAGGTGCAGACGTTGCCGTTGCGCTCGTACGTGATCACCACGCCGACCGCGCCCTTGCCGGTGATGACGCCGGGCAGGTCGTCGCCGTAGGTGAAGATCTTTCCGTCCGCGCTGGTGAAGCAGCCGGAGACGTTGGGGCCCGTGACCTTGGGCGCCGGTGTGGGCGTGGCCTGAAGCGGGGTAGGGGGCGCGGTCGTGGGGCTGACCGCGCCACCGCAGGCGGTCAGCACCAGGACAAGTCCGATCGAGCCGATGATCGCGCGCATCGCCGCCCCTTCACCACACTATGTCTGAAGTGACATAGTCGTTGGTGACAATACCCTTGGCGGCACCATGACCTCAACGCTGGGATTCGCGATCCTCGCCGTGCTGGCTCGCGGCGACCGCACCGGATACGACATCGCCGCGGCCATGCGGCGGCCCATCGGCTTCTTCTGGACCGCCGGGCACAGCCAGATCCACGCCGAGCTGCAGAAACTGCGGACCGCCGGCCTGGTCGGCTACGAGACCAGGCACGGGCCGGGGCCGCAGGACAAGAAGGTCTACCACCTGACGGACGAGGGCTCGGCGGAGCTGCGCGGGTGGGTGACCCGGCCGCCGAAGGAGCGGCCGGAGCGGGACGAGCTGGTGCTCAAGACGTACGCGGCGTGGCTGGCCGAGGCGGGGCTGGTCAGGCGGATGTTCGCCGACCAGCTGGCCGCGCACGAGGCGCGGCTGGCCGAGTAC
Organism: Nonomuraea sp. CA-143628; assembly: GCF_050942315.1. Taxonomy (NCBI): domain Bacteria; kingdom Bacillati; phylum Actinomycetota; class Actinomycetes; order Streptosporangiales; family Streptosporangiaceae; genus Nonomuraea; species Nonomuraea sp. CA-143628. The sequence goes on along the minus strand of NZ_CP192072.1, from coordinate 967,873 downwards.
GAGCGGGAGGAGGCGGCGTTCGGCGGCCCGCCTCCGTTCGGCGATCCGCGCTTCGGCAACTACGCGACGCTGCGGTGCGGCCTGGGGTACGAGCGGCACCGCGCCGAGTGGTGCAGGTGGATGATCGACCAGCTGGGCGACACCGAGTAGCCCCCCGAAGAGGCTGCTCAGCTCAGCGACAGCTTGTAACCCTCGTGGGAGGCAGCGAAGCCGAGCGAGTCGTAGAACCGGTGCGCGTCGGTGCGCGACTTGTCCGACGTGAGCTGGACGATCGCACAACCCCGGGCCCGCGCCCGGTCGATCGCCCACCGCATCATCTCGCGCCCCAGACCCTGACCCCGGGTCGAGGCGTCGACCCTGACGGCCTCGATCTGACAGCGTTCGGCCCCGAGCCGCGAGAGCCCGGCCAGGTAGGTGAGCTGCATGGTCCCGAGGATCTTGCCACCGTGCTCCGCGACGATCAGCTCGTCGTAGGGGTTGGCGTCGATCCGGGCGAAGGCCGCCAGATACCGCTCGTCGGCCGGATCTCCCTCGCGCTTGGCGCCGAGCGGGTCGTCGGCCAGCATCGCCACGACGGCGGGCACGTCGTCGGCATGGGCCGGCCGGATAATCCAGGTTTCGTCCATGCCCGAATCATGCCCGACAAGTCAGGGAGGGCTCAGGGTAGGTCCCCGATGCGATAAAGGGGTGGCGAAAGGCACTCTGGGGACATGAACGAAATCAGTCGACGCGATGAGGTCTCGCTGTCCGGCGCCGCTCTGCGTGGCGCCCCTTGGAAGACCGCCGCCGTCAGCGGTGGCGCGACGGCCGCGGTCAGCTTCGTGCTGGGTGTGCTTTCCGACTCCGCCGGCTTGGTGTGGTCGCTCGGCCTGGGGATCAGTGTGTTCGCGCTGGTCGCCGCCATCGGCGCGGTGTCCAAGCCGAACGAGGGCGACCGGGTCACCCGCCAGGCGCGTCTGTGGGCGCTGAAGCACCCGTGGAGGTTCGCGCTGCTGCCGGCCGCCATCACGGCGGTCCTGGACTACCCGGTGCAGCTCGTACTCGACGGGGAGGGGGTGTTCGGCTCGGCGGTCCAGTCGATCTGGCATGGCGCCCTGGTCTATGTGATCGCCGGCGTCCTGACGCTCACGAGGCAGGGACGAGCGCGATCTTCCCAGTGACCCGGCGGTTGATCAAGTCGTCCATGGCCCGTCCGGCCTCCTCCAGGGGCCTGGCCTCCGGTGGTGCCGGGTCGATCCCGGGCATCGTGAGGAGCTCCTGGAGCATCAGCCGGTTGGCGGCCGCGTGGCTCAACGACCACGCGCCCCAGTCCACCCCCACCACCGCCCGATTACGCAGCAGCACCTGGTTGGCGGGCAGCCGCGGGATGCCGCCCCCGGCGAAGCCGACGACCAGGAGCCGCCCGCCCTCGCGCAGCGAGCGCAGCGCCTCCTCGGACAGTTCGCCCCCTACCGGGTCCACCACCACGTCCACGCCCCAGCGCCTCGCCGTGCCCTTCAGCCCTTCGTAGCCGATGACCTCGTCGGCCCCGGCCAGCGCCGCGCGCTCGCGCTTGTCCGGCGTCGAGGCGGCCGCCAGCACGGCGGCGCCCAGCGCCCTGGCCACCTGGATGGCCGCCAGCCCCACCCCGCCGCCCGCGCCGAGCACCAGCACCCGCTCACCGTGCCGCAGCCCGGCGCGCTCCCTGAGCGCGTACATGGCCGTGCAATAGCTCTGCGCGAACACCGCCGCGGTCCGCGGATCGAGGCCCTCCGGCAGGGGTACGGCCTGCTCCTCCGAAATGACGACATGTGTGGCGTAACCGCCGAGCCCCGTGATGGCGAGGACCCTGCTGCCGTCGGCCAGCCGCCCGGCCACCTCGTACCCCGGAGTGAAGGGCAGCTGTGGCTTGAGCTGGTAGGTGCCGCCGACCATCAGCCCGTCGACGTAGTTGACCCCGGCCGCCTCGACCTCGACCACCACCTGGCCGGGACCCGCGATGGGATCAGGCCGCTCGATGAGCTCGACCGGCTTGCCGAACGCGGTGCAGACGACTGCCTTCATCCGGACAGCGTCCCCGATAGAACATCATTCTGACAAGCTGGCCAGTCCCACCAGATAGCGACTCAGCGCTCTGCTGGTCAGTCCCACCAGATCGTGGTCCAGCGCTCCCGTGGCAGCGGCCACATGCCCAGCTCCAGGGCCGTCGCGCCGACCTCCGCCGAGCGCGCGGGGTCGAGGCAGGCGCGCTGGCAGACGCTGTCGGCCAGGTCCTCCAGAGAGTTGAACCGGTCCAGCGGCGCCTCCCGCTCCTCGACCCGTACGGGGAAGCCGAGCGCGGCGGCCAGTGCCACGCAGTCCTCGGCGACCGGCCGGACCGGGCGGTCCACGTTGTGGAAGTGCTGCCACAGCGGGGCCATCCAGCTCATGGGGTGGCGGTGCGGGAGTTCGATGACGACGCGGCGCCTGGCGTGGTCGTTCAGCGCGCGGAGGAAGTCGGCCAGGTCGGGCACGTTGTAGATGACGTGGGCGCAGACCACCACGTCGGCCACCGGCACCTGCTCCGCGACGTCGGGCCAGCGGCCTTCGATCGTGGTGAGCGGGACGCCGAGCTTGTCCGCCCTGAGGGCGAGCTCGTCGAGCATCGCGGCGGAGGTGTCGACCGCGTACAGCATGGAGAACCGGTCGTGCATCGGCAGCGACGCGGCGCCGGTGCCCGCGCCGACGTCGAGCAGTGTGGCGCCCTCGTCCAGCGCCTCGATGAGGCGCGTCGCGGTCGGCCCGTCGTCGGGCTCGGCGAGCGCCCTGTCGGTACGCGTGGCGAAGCGCGCCGGGTGATGGCCCCACGGATCGACCGGCGCCTTGGCCATGATCTCGGCGGGGATGGCCCAGGAGTCCAGTCGCTCTCGCCAGCGGGTGGCGAGTTCTTCGGCGTCCATGGAGATGAGCATGCCACGCATATTCACGGTTACTCGCGGGTAGCATTTCGAGTAAGGTTACTGGCCAGTACATAACGCCCCCGGTTCAAGGAGATCGACACTCATGGGCCACTACAAGAGCAACGTCCGTGACCTGGAGTTCAACCTCTTCGAGGTGTTCGGGCGACGCGAGATCCTCGGCACCGGGCCGTATGCCGACGTCGACGAAGAGGTCGCCCGCGGCATCCTGGAAGAGGTCAACAGACTGGCCACCGGCGTGCTCGCGGACTCGTTCGAGGAGGGCGACCGCCACCCGCCGGTCTTCGACGCCGCCACGAGCTCGGTCACCATGCCGGAGGGTGTCAAGAAGTCGTTCAAGGCGGTGGTCGACGGCGGTTGGGCGCATCTCGACCTGCCGCGCGAGCTGGGCGGCCCCGGCATCCCCCGGAGCCTGGCCTGGGCCACCGCCGAGATGGTCCTGGGCGCGAACCCGGCCCTCTACATGTACGCCGCCGGCCCCAACTTCGCCTACACGCTGTGGGAGGTAGGCACCGCCGACCAGAAGCGCTTCGCCGAGCTGGCCATCGAGCGCGACTGGGGCGCCACCATGGTGCTGACCGAGCCCGACGCGGGCTCCGACGTCGGCGCGGGCCGGGCCAAGGCGATCCGGCAGCCCGACGGGACCTGGCACATCGAGGGCGTCAAGCGCTTCATCACCAGCGCCGAGCACGACATGGCCGAGAACATCTTCCACCTGGTGCTGGCCCGCCCCGAGGGACACGGACCCGGCACCAAGGGCCTGTCGATGTTCCTGGTGCCCAAGTTCCACGTGGACCTGGAGACGGGTGAGCTGGGCGAGCGCAACGGCGCCTACGTCACCAACGTGGAGAAGAAGATGGGCCTGAAGGTCTCCACGACCTGCGAGCTCACCTTCGGCGACAAGCACCCGGCCATCGGCTGGCTGGTCGGCGACGTGCACGAGGGCATCAGGCAGATGTTCATGGTGATCGAGCACGCCCGCATGATGGTCGGCACCAAGGCCATCGCCACGCTGTCCACCGGCTACCTGAACGCCCTGGAGTACGCCAAGAGCCGCGCCCAGGGCGCCGATCTGACCAGGATGGCCGACAAGTCCGCGCCCCGGGTGCCGATCACGCATCACCCGGACGTACGCCGCGAGCTGATGCTGCAGAAGTCGTACGTCGAGGGCATGCGCGCGCTGGTGCTCTACACGGCCACCTTCCAGGACGCCATCCAGATGGACCCCGGCGACCGGCACGCGCGCGACATGAACGACCTGCTACTGCCCCTGGTCAAGGGTGTCGGGTCCGAGCGGTCGTACGAGCTGCTCGCCCGGTCCCTGCAGACGCTCGGCGGCTCGGGCTACCTGCAGGACTACCCGATCGAGCAGTACATCCGCGACGCCAAGATCGACTCCCTGTACGAGGGCACCACCGCGATCCAGGGCCTGGACCTGTTCTTCCGCAAGATCCTGCGCAACCAGGGCGCCGCGATCGGCTCGCTGCTGGCCGAGATCAACGCCTTCGCCTCCTCCGACGCCGGCAACGGCCGCCTCAAGGAGGAGCGCAAGCTGCTCGCCGAGGCCGCCGCCGACATCAAGGTCATGGGCGACACGATGGCCGGATGGGCGCTGGGCGCGCTGGAGACGCCGAGCGAGGTCTACAAGGTCGGGCTCAACACGACCAGGCTGCTGCTCGCCCTGGGCGACCTGGTGATCGGCTGGCTGCTGCTGCGCCAGGCCGAGATCGCGCTGACCCGGCTCGCCGACGGCGAGGACGCCTTCTACCAGGGCAAGGTCGCCGCCGCCTCGTTCTTCGCGACGACCGTGCTGCCCCGCCTGGCCACCGAGCGCCGGGTGCTCACCGCCACCGGCCAGGACCTGATGGACCTGCCGGAGGACGCCTTCTAGACCAGCCGCCTCCCGCTGAACGCCCGCTCCGCTGTGGAGCGGGCGTTCTGCTGAGAAACGCGCAGTCCGTACGGCCCCCACACGGTACGTTCACGACATGAGCGCCTCTCACCACGACGACCGGACTCTGCCGCCACCCCGTTTGGTAGAGGTCTCCTCAAGCATTTACGCCTACATTCAGCCTGACGGGAGCTGGTGGATCAACAACACGGGCTTCCTGGCCGGGCGGCGCGGGGTGATCGCCATCGACACCTGCTCGACCGAGCGGCGCACGCGGACGTACCGGCGGGCCATCGCCGAGATCACCGCCCGCCCGATCACCACGCTGATCAACACCCATCACCACGGCGACCACACGTTCGGCAACTACCTCTTCCCAGAGGCCACCATCGTCGCCCACGAGCGGACCCGCGAGCTGATCGTGGCCGAGGGCATCCCCGAGTATCGGACGCTCGCCTGGTCACCGGACGTGGAGTGGGGCCATCTGGAGGCGGCGGCGCCGTTCCTCACCTACAGCGACCGGGTCACGGTCTACTCCGACGATCTGCGCTGCGAGGTGCGGCACGTCGGCTTCGCCGCGCACACGACCAACGACTCCTATGTCTGGATCCCGGAGCGGCGGCTGCTGTTCGCGGGTGACCTGGCCTTCAACGGCGGCACGCCGTTCGTGCTGATGGGCTCGGTGACGGGCGGGATCGAGGCGCTCGACCAGCTCAAGGAGCTGGGCGCGGAGACGGTCGTGCCGGGGCACGGCGACGTGTGCGGGCCCGAGGTCTTCGACCGGGTGCGGGGCTATCTGGAGTTCGTGCTGGCGACCGCCGAGCGCGGGCGGGCGGCGGGGCTGACCCCGCTGGAGGCGGCCCGCGAGACCGACCTGGGCGAGTGGGGCGAGCTACTCGACGCCGAGCGCATCGTGGGCAATCTACACCGCGCCTACGCCGAGCTGGACGGACTGCCCCGGGGCGGCGAGGTCGACCTTGTCGCCGCCATCGGCGACATGATCACGTTCAATGGCGGAAAGCCACTCTCCTGTCTCGCCTGAGCGTGTGATCACGCATACCCGGGTATGACCGAGGGCGTACGCGTTCTTTGCCGTTCTGGAGGTCGTCATGGGTGTCGGGGTCAGCATCTTCTTCCTCACGCTCGGCGCCATCCTGCGATTCGCCATCGAACCGGACGTGTTCGGTCAGAGCGTGCACATGGACACGATCGGCGTCATCTTCATGATCGTCGGCGGGGTGGGCGTGGTCCTGAGCATCGTGCTGGCCCCGAAGCGGGGCCGCACCTCTGACCACCAGCTGATGCACCGCGAGAACAACCCGCCGGAAATCTAACCGGAAGGGTCTCCCGGGAGCGGGTAATCACCAGTGTCCCTGTTCCCCGGCAAGGGAGACCCTTGCATGATCACATTCCCTGACGGAGCGGTGGCCGACCCCGAGCGGTTCGCCACGGTCTTCGACGCGCACTACGAGGAGATCCGGCGCTACATCGGCCGCCGCCTCGACCTCGACATCGCCGAGGACCTCGCCGCCGAGACCTTTCTCGCCGCGTTCCGCCATCGCCACAGCTTCGACGCCGCCAAGGGCGGCATCAGGCCATGGCTGTACGGCATCGCCACCAACCTCATCGGCAAGCACCGGCGGGCCGAGATGCGGCACTACCGGGCGCTGGCGAGATCCGGCCCGCCTCCGGACGAGGGCGGCCATGACCAGCGGGTCGCCGATCGGGTCACCGCCGGAGTGACCGTACAAAAGCTCTCGGCCGCGCTGGCCGGGCTCTCGCGCGGTGAGCGCGATGTGCTGCTGCTCGTCGCCTACGGCGAGCTGACCTACGACGACGTGGCCGCGGCGCTCGGCATCGCCAACGGCACCGTCGCCTCCCGGCTGAGCCGGGCCAGGACCAAGCTGCGTAACGCGCTGGGAGTTGAGGTGTGATGAAGGAGTTCCAGCTCATCGACGATGTGATGCCGGACGTGCCGCCCGCCGATCCGGCCGGCACGATGCGGATCCGGGCGCAGCTCATGGACCGCGCCCCGCGCCGCCGCCTGCCCGGTTGGTCCCGGGTGACGCTCGCGGCGGCGGCCGTGACCCTGGTGCTGGTCGGCGGGTTCGTGGTGGTGCCCAGGCTGGGCGGAGGCGAGGTCCAGACGGCCGCCACCTCGAACGTGCCCCCGGTGCTCGCCGCGGCGGCGGACCGGCTGGCCGCGCAGTCTCCGGGCACGGGCGCCTGGTGGCGGCGGGAGGTGCGGCAGGTGTCGCGGCAGGTCGGCAAGGGGAAGCCCGCTTACGTCGTCGAGCAGCGGACCGGCGAGGTCCTGTGGGTGAATCGGAAAGGGGAGACGCGGAACGAGTGGAAGGCCGTGACCACCGTGCCGTTGACGCCAGCCGACAATCGGGCCTGGAAGGAGGCCGGCTCGCCGCGGCTCTGCAATTCCAAGAGCGGTTGCACGCTCGGCCGGGTGTTCTTCACCCCCTTTGACCCGAAAAAGCTGAAGCCTGTGGAGCAACTGCCGACCGACGCCAAAGCGCTCAAGGCCGAGCTGCTGAAGCATTATCCCGCGGACGGCCCCGACACCCAGGAGGCCTGGCTCTGGGCGGCAAGCAGGTGGCTGCTCCTCGACAAACCGAGCACTCCGGGCACGCGGGCGGCGGTCTATCGGATGCTCGCCGGGCTGCCGCACGTGAAGGTGACCGACGGAGTCGAGGACGACGAGGGACGCGCGGGGGTCGCGCTGCTTCTCGGCGACCCCCTGCAGCAGCAGATCATCATCGACCGGGACAGCGGTGACCTGCTGGCCGTGCAGAGCGAGATGCTCCGGTCGGACGGCAAGCAGGCCACGTTCCCGATCGGCCAGACGTTCGAGTCGTTGCTGGTCGAGCGGCTGGGGTGGACCGACGAGCAGCCTACAGCGAAAGCTGAACGGCGGCTCGGCTCGCGATGATGGGCTTGATGTGCTCCGCGATCACCTTCTGGTGTTGAGGGTGATCGCGGTACACCAGGTAGTCGTCGACGTTGTCGAAGTCGGCGACCACCCCGAACTCGTGGTTGCCCTGGTTGATGCCCGCGTCGGCGGTCGCCGTGTAAGCGCGGATCTCCGGGATGATCCCCGGCAGTTTGCGCAACTCGGTGGCCACCGTGGCCTTCTGCTCCTCGGTGGCGTCCTCGGTCCAGGTGAACAGCACGACGTGGCGAATCATGAGGTCAGCTTATCGAGATCCGATCGGCGTTCGGCCCGCCGTTGGCCGTGGTGGCGGTGGCTCTGATCTTGTTGGCTCCTTGGGTGAGGTTCACGGTGAGGGTGGAGGTCTGCCAGGTGTCCCAGTCGCCGGTGGCGTTGAAGTCGCGGGTCACGGCGGCACCGCCGTTGACCGTGATGGTCATCGGCCGGTTCACCGTGGTGCCGTTGGCGTAGCGCAGCTCAAGAGTGACCGGTCCCGCCACGGGGGCGTTGACCGTCCACTCGACGTAGCTGCCGGTCAGGTTGTCGTAGTTCACGAACCCGGTGCCCGTGTAGCCGTCGTGGTTCGACTCCACCACGCCCTGGGAGATCGTCGCGTCCTCGGCCTGGTAGATGACCGGGCCGCTGCCGGTGGTCTCGGTGACCGCGTTCGAGGCGTCCGAGGTGTTGCCGGCCGCGTCACGGGCCTTGACCGTGAACGTGTACGCCGTGGCGGCCGTCAGGCCCGAGACCGTCGCCGTCGTGCCGGTGACGGTGGTGGCCAGGGTCGTGCCGTTGTAGACGTCGTAGCCGGTCACCCCGGTGTTGTCGGTCGAGGCGTCCCAGGCCAGCGAGACGCTGCTGGACGTCTTGGCGGTGGTGTGCAGATTGCCCGGCACGCTGGGCTTCTCGGTGTCGGGCGGGCCGGTCGGACCGGCCGGGACGGTGAGCGTCGCGGTGTTCCAGCCGGAGACCCTGACGCTCGCCGCGCCGCTCAGGTCCGAGACGCGGAACGTGGCGGTCAGCGTCTTGGACTCGCCCGGCCAGAGGCTGATGGCGTTGTCCGACCACTGGATCGGCAGCACCGGCTTGCCGGCCGCGTCCACGACGTGCGCGTCGAGCATGAACGCGGGGATCGCGCCCGTGCCGGTGTTCTTGATCGTCACGCTCACGTTCCCGGGGGACGGCGAGGTGGCGGTGGCGGTGATCGGGGCCTGGGCCAGGCCGTTGAGCCCGGTCAGGTTGGCGTAGCTGGTGGTCGGCACGTAGTACCAGTCGTTGTTGTCCCAGTCGATGACGTCGCTCGCGGTGGACAGCGCGTACACGTTGCGGTCGATCTCCTCGCCGCCGCGCAGCAGGCTCAGCCGTACGAGGTAGGTCGTGGACAGGCCGCTGATCGACGGGATGGTGACCGCGGTGGCCTTGCCGCCGTCGGCGGGGGCGGTGACGGCGGCCGTGTTGGTGTACTTCGAGGTGCCGTCCATGTTGAACACGTCGGTCTTGACCGTCAGGCCCGAGGCGGCCGAGGTGCCCGAGTTGACCACGACGACGGACTTGTTGTCGTAGGAGTACTGCACGTGCAGCGGCTTGTTCGCCTCACGCGCGCCCCAGTAGGAGCCGCCCTGGTCGAGGTAGTAGTCGAACAGCTGCCAGTGCAGCGATGACCAGCCGCTGTTGAGCATCCAGTAGATGACGCCGGTCGAGGGGTTGCTGGAGTCGGTGAAGTTGCGGCCGTACGCCTCGAACTGCGCGCGGACCGCCTCATACTGGGCGAGCTGCGCCTTCTTCACGTAGTCGGCCAGGCTGGACGGCACGCCGTACCGGCCCCTGAGGGCGTTGTGGTAGATCGTCAGGTTGTTGAACGTGCTCGACGGGGAGCGGTGATACTGCGTCGCGCTCGGGCTCTGCCAGAGCGAGTTGATCTGCGCGGTGGTCATCATCCGCTTCAGCGAGTCGAGCGTCGGCACGTCCGGGCCCGCGCTGGTCTCGGAGTTGAAGCCGAACGCGCCGCCTTCGCGCTTGTTGTACCAGTAGTTCGGCGGCACCCACTCGTACGGGCCGGGCATCTTCAGGCCGGAGTTGCCCAGTTGCGGGCTGGACTTGTCCGAGGCCACGGAGACGATCGGCAGCGGCCACTCGGCGGCCGTCAGGGCGTCGAGGTAGTTGGTCTCCTTCTGGGCCGTCGGCGGGTTGTCGGAGCCGATCAGGAAGGAGATCACGCTGGGGTGGTTACGCAGCCGGGTGGCCTCCGCCTGCATCGACGCCTTGGCGATGGGATAGTCGGCCGTGGCGAACGAACCCTCCCACTTGTTGCAGCACTCCCAGCCGGGCAGCATCAGGATGCCGTACTTGTCGGCCAGGTCGTAGAGCTCGTCGGTGTCCAGGTGGCCTTCGACGCGGATGGTGTTCAGGCCGAGGTCCTTGACATAGCGGATCTTGTCTTCCAGGTAGCGCAGGTCCTTGCGCAGGAAGATGTCCGGCGACCAGCCGCCGCCCCTGATCAGGATCGACCGGCCGTTGATCTTGTAGAAGCGGCGGCCGCTGGCGTTCTTGCCCGACTCCACCTTGCGGACGCCGAAGCGCTGGGTCAGCGAGTCGCTCACCGCGCCGCCGACGGTCGCGGTGAGGTTGAGGTCGTAGAGGGGTTGGGCGCCCATCTGGTACGGCCACCAGACCTGCGGGTTGGTCAACGTCTGACTGAACGTGATCCGTTTAGTCTCGTTCGCGGCTAACGAGACGTTCTGGGAGAAGGTGAGCGAGCCGATCGTGCCGCTGACCGTGGTGGTCACCGCGCTGCCCGTGCCGTTGCGTACATCGGCCTTGATCGTCAGGTCGGCGCGGTCGAGCGCCGGGACGGCCAGGTTGGTGATCACGTGCGCGTCGCGCAGGGAGACGTCGGCGCTGCGCCTGATCAGCACGTCGCGGAAGATGCCCGTGTTGTCGTCGCGCGGGACCTGCACCCAGTCGATCCAGCCGATCGTCAGGTTGTTGTTGGGGTTGTTGGCGTTGACGCGGAAGGCCACCGAGTTGGTGCCTGAGTGGACCAGCGCGGTGATGTCGCGTTCGTTGCGGGTGTAGGCGCCGGCGACCTGGGCGGCCGTGGCCACCTGGCTGCCGTTGACCCACACGTCGGCGCTCGACATCACCCCGCTGATGTCGATGAACGTGCGTAACCCGGTCTCCGAGCCGAGCGTGAAGTCCGAGCGGTACCACCAGGGCACGTCGAAGTCGGCGGTCGGGATCGACTGCATGTTCGTGGAGAAGAACGGGTCGGAGTAGACGTTGTTCTCCAGCAGCCCGGCCAGGACGGTCGAGCGCGGGCCGACCGGATACCAGCCGGAGGCCGCGTAGCCGGGAGTGGAGATCGCGGCGCCGGAGTCCGACACCTTGGCGGATGACTGGATCTTGTAGCCGGAGAGAGCTGTCGAGGAGGCGGTCGCGGCCGGGGCGGCCAGGGCGACACCTCCAGCGCTGACCAGCAAAGTGCAGGTCCAGAGCAGGATGAGGATGAGCCGGGAGCGCGCCATGGGTCCTCGCAAGGCCGATGGAGTTTGTTAATAAACCTTCTTAACAACTAAACGCGATCTCGTAAATGCCCAAATTTCTGGACATCGTGATGATGGCTGGTTATTCTCAAGTCGAGACTTACTCAGATTGAGAAGGACTTGTCGATGGAAGAGTTCCTGGCCGGCTACGACCCGCGGCGCTACCCGCCGGTCGCGGTGACGGTCGACGTGGTGGCGCTGACCATCCGCGACCGGCGGCTGCACGTGCTGATCGTGGAGCGCGGCGTCGAGCCGTACGAGGGCGCCTGGGCGCTGCCCGGCGGCTTCATCAAGCCCGACGAGGACCTGGCGGGGGCGGCGGTGCGCGAGCTGGCCGAGGAGACCGGGCTGGACACCGCGCCCGCGCACATCGAGCAGCTGGCCAGCTACGGCGGCCCCGGCCGGGACCCGCGGATGCGGGTGGTGTCGATCTCGTACCTGGCCTTCGCCCCCGACCTGCCCGATCCCCGGGCGGGCACCGACGCGGCGGCGGCCGTGTGGCATCCGGTCGACGACGTGCCGCGGCTGGCCTTCGACCATCAGCGCATCCTGGCCGACGGCGTGGAGCGGGCCCGGTCGAAGCTGGAGTACACCCCGCTGGCCACGGCGTTCGCGGGCGACACCTTCACGATCTCCGAGCTGCGGCTGATCTACGAGAGCGTCTGGGGCACGCCGCTGCACGCGGGCAACTTCCACCGGAAGGTGCTGTCGGTGCCCGGGTTCGTGGAGGGCACCGGGGAGACCACGCAGACCGGCGGGCCCAGGGGCGGGCCACGGGCCAAGTTGTACCGTGCGGGCGACGCCCGGCTGCTCCACCCCGCACTGCTGCGGCCCTCACGGGAGGAGGAGATCCGGTGAACGCCCAGGAGGCCGCGTCGATCGTCACAGGGGCGCGTTCGGCCGCCGACCTCTTCACGGGCGACTCCCCCGCGCGGGTCTACCGGCGTTATGCCCGGTTACTCCACCCGGACCTGTCGCCGGGGACCGCCGAGGCGTTCGCCAGGCTGGCCGAGTTGTGGGCCGACTTCAACCGGGGCCAGCAGGTCGGGCCTTATCGAATCGGGCCGCCGCTGCATCGGGGCGGCACCGCCATCCTCTATCCGGCGGACGGGGACGCACTGCTCAAGCTGCCGCGCGATCCGGCCGACAACCACTTGCTGGTGCGGGAGGCCGCCGCGCTCACCCGGCTCGCCTCGGACGCGGACCCCCGCTTCCTGCCGTACATCCCCCGCCTTGTCTCGAAATTTCGGCATAAAGCTGGGCGGGCCGTGCGGCAGGCGAACGTCCTCAGCCGGGCACCCGGCGGCTTCGTCCCCCTGACCCGGATCGGCACCGGCCTCGACCCCCGGGACGTGGCCTGGATCTGGCGGCGGCTGCTGGTGGCCACCGGCCTGGCGCACCGGGCCGGCGTCACGCACGGCGCCGTGCTCCCCCGCCACGTACTCGTCCACCCCCTCGACCACGGGCTCGTCCTCGTCGACTGGTGCCGGTCACAGCTCTCCGACGCGTCCGACGACGTGCTGGGCGTCACCCAATGTGTCACCGGGCTGCTCGGCGAGCACCCCCGCACGATGCGCGCCTTCATACGCGGCTGCCTGCTGCGCCCGCCCGCCGACGCGTGGGCACTGCTCGGCGAGCTCGACGAGCTCCTCGAAGACCTTTACGGACCGCGTACCTACCGGCCCCTTCACCTCTAGGGAGAACATCATGGGCAGCGGAATCTGGTCCACCGACGTCTACAGCTCGGCGGCCCGCTACCGGGCCGCCACCGGCGCCAGCGCCTTCGCCTACAGCGACGGCGGCGCCTCCACCACCCACCCCGACCTCGACCCGTTCGGCGTCACGCGGGAGAGCCGCGACTCCGACGAGCACCCGAACTCGCTGGCCGTCGCCGTGCTCTTCGACGTGACCGGCTCGATGGGCCACGTCCCGCGTACGCTGCAGGCCAAGCTGCCCGACCTGCTCGGGCTGCTGCTGCGCAAGGGGTACGCCGCCGACCCGCAGATCATGTTCGGCGCCATCGGCGACGCGACCTGCGACCGGGCGCCGCTCCAGGTGGGGCAGTTCGAGTCCGACAACCGCATGGACGACCAGCTCGGCCAGATCCTGCTGGAGGGCGGGGGCGGCGGGCAGATGTCGGAGTCGTACGAGCTGGCCATGTACTTCATGGCCAGGCACACCTCGATCGACTGCTACGACAAGCGCGGCAAGCGGGGATACCTGTTCATCATCGGCGACGAGCTGCCCTATCCGCGGGTCAGCGGGAAGGCCGTCGCCAAGCTGATCGGCGACCCGCGCCCGCGCGACATCGACGTGGCCGCGATCGTCGCCGAGCTGACCGAGAAGTACGACGTCTACTACATCCTGCCCGCCGGCTCCAGCTACGCCGGCGACGCGCGGGTGCTGAAAGTCTGGCGCGACCTGCTCGGCCAGAACGTGCTGGAACTCGACGACCTCGACGCGGTCTGCGAGACGATCGCGCTCACGATCGGGCTCGGCGAGGACGCCATCGGTCTCGACGAGGGCCTCGACGACCTGGCCGGGCTCGGCTCGCGCGCCGGTGAGTCGGTGTCGAAGGCGCTGGCCAAGCTGGACCGGGGCACGCTCGTGGTGTCGGAGCCGCTCGACGGGCTCGACTCGTGACCGAACATGTCATCGTCGTCGACCTCGGGTACGGCGACGCGGGCAAGGGCACCGTCGTGGACTGGCTGTGCGCCACCCGGCCGGTCCACGCGGTCGTCCGCTTCAACGGCGGCGCCCAGGCGGCGCACAACGTGGTGCTGCCGGACGGGCGGCACCACACGTTCGCGCAGTTCGGCTCAGGGACGTTGCGGGGGGTGCCGACGCATCTGTCGAGGTTCGTGGTGGTCGATCCCCTGGCGCTCTCCGCCGAGGCCGCCCATCTGGAACTGCTCGGCGTGCCCGATCCGTACGGGCTGATCACGGTTCATCGGGACTGCCTGCTGGCCACGCCGTACCACGTCGAGGCGGGCCGGCGGCGCGAGCTGGCGCGCGGGGCGGAGCGGCACGGGTCGTGCGGGATGGGCGTCGGTGAGGCGATGGCGTACTCGCTGTCGCACGGCGCGCTCGCCCCGCGCGCGGGCGACTCCCCCGCGACGCTGACCCGCAAGCTGGGCCTGCTGCGGGAGGCGCTGGGGGTGGACGGGCCACCGGTGGCGGACTGCGTGGCGGCCTACCGGGCGTTCGCGTCGCGGGTGCGGCTGGTGGACTCCACCGATGACCTGCTCAGGCGGGGGCCGGTGGTGTTCGAGGGGGCTCAGGGGGTGCTGCTGGACGAGAACCACGGGTTCGACCCGTACACGACCTGGAGCACGACGACCTTCGCGAACGCGCTGGAGCTGCTCGGTGGGGCCGGGGTGCTCCGGCTGGGCGTGCTGCGCACCTACACTCCCCGGCACGGGCCGGGGCCGCTGGTCACGGAGGACCCCACGCTGGAGCTGCCGGAACCGCACAACGGCACCGGGCCGTGGCAGGGGCCGTTCCGGGTGGGGCACTTCGACGCCGTGGCGCATCGGTACGCGGTGGAGGTGGCGGGCGGGGTCGACGCGCTGGCGCTGACGCACCTGGACGCGCCGGTTTCGCGGCTGTGCCACGCGTACGAGGGGGCTGACTTCCGGCTCGGCGACCCCGCCACGCGCACCGCTCGGCTGCTGCGGGCCAAGCCGGTGTACGGCGACGCCGTCACCGACTGGCCCGCGGCCGTGGCGGACGCTCTGGGCGCACCCGTCTGGGTCGGGTCACACGGCCCGACCTCGGCCGACAAGCGCGTCCTCACGCCCGCCCTCGGGTAGCTCGGGCAGGTCCCCGCGCCCGCCCTCGGATAACTCCTGCGAGTCCCCGCGCCCGCTCACCCTCAGACACCCGCGCCCGCCCGGCCGTCGGACGAGCGCGCACGCGTCCTCGGTCAGCTCCAGGCGAGCATGCGAAGTGGGTCCTCCAGCATGGCGCCGACGTCGCGCAGGAACAGCGACCCCAGCTCACCGTCCACGATCCGGTGGTCGAAGGAGAGCGCCAGCGTCGTCACCTTGCGCACCGCGAGCTCGCCGTCCACCACCCACGGCATGTCCCGTATCTGACCGAAGGCGAGGATGGCGGCCTCACCCGGGTTGAGGATCGGGGTACCGGTGTCGACACCGAACACGCCCACGTTCGTGATCGTGATCGTGCCGCCCGCCATCTCGGCCGGTTGGGTGCGGCCCGCTCTGGCGGTCTCCGTGAGCCGGCCCAGCTCGGCGGCCAGCTCGGGGAGGGACAGCCCGTGGGCGGACTTGATGTTGGGGACGACGAGGCCGCGCGGGGTGGCGGCGGCGATGCCCAGGTTGACGTAGTGCTTGACCACGATCTCCTGAGCGGCCTCGTCCCATGACGAATTGATCATCGGATGGCGCCGGGCGGCCGTGAGTACGGCCTTGGCGACCAGGAGCAGCGGCGAGACCTTGACCTCGGCGAAGTCCGGGATCGTGCGCAGGCGCCGGACCGCCTCCATGGTCTCGGTGACGTCGAGCTGGAGGAACTCGGTGACGTGCGGGGCGGTGAAGGCGCTGGTCACCATGGCTTGGGCGGTCATCTTGCGGACGCCCTTGACCGGGATGCGCTCCTCCTCGCCCTGCTGGGTGATCGCCCGCTCTTGGGCGGGCTGTTCCGCGGCTGCGTGGACGTCGTCCCTGGTGATCGAGCCGTTCGGGCCCGAGCCGACCAGAGCGGTCAGGTCCACGCCCAGGTCCTTGGCCAGCTTGCGTACCGGTGGCTTGGCCAGGACGGCGACCCGCCGCAGCGCCGCCGGGCCGGATGGCGCGGTGACCTCGACGCGGGACGGGTTCGCGACCGGGGTGGCCGGGATCACGGACGGCTCGGGAGCGGCCGGGACCACGGGTGGCTGGGCGGGCCCGTCAGGGCGGGATTTCCGGGGGCGGCGTTTGGTGGTGCCGGTCTTGACGCCGTAGCCGACCAGGACCGCCTGGCGTTCCTCCTTGGGGGCGGGGCTGCCGTGGGCGCCGGGTTCGACGGCGCCCTCTGCCGGGGGACGCGGGACCATGTCGTCCGCCAGCGCCTCGATCCGGTCGGCGTCCGCCTTGACCCCGCCGGCGTCAGCCGCCCCGGCCCGGCGGCCGCCGTTGCCGGAGGCGTCGTCCGGCTCGTCCGTGTCGACGGCGATGATGGGCCGGCCAACGTCGATCGTCTGCCCCTCGTCGGCCATCAGGCCGGAGACCACGCCGTCCCAGGGGATCGGTAGCTCGACGATGGACTTGGCCGTCTCGATCTCCACCACGATCTGGTTGACCTTGACCGTGTCACCGGGCTTGGCGTGCCAGCGGACGATCTCCGCCTCGGTCAGACCCTCGCCCACGTCGGGGAGCTTGAATTCACGTCGCATGAGTCTCCCTCCTCAGTAGCCGAAGGCGCGGTCGACGGCGTCGAGCACCCGGTCGAGGTCGGGCAGATAGTGCTCCTCCAACTTCGACGGCGGGTAGGGCGTGGAGAAGCCGCCGACGCGCAGCACCGGTGACTCCAGCTGGTAGAAGCACTGCTCGGTGATCCTCGCCGCCAGCTCGGCGCCGAATCCGCTGTTGACCGGCGCCTCGTGCACCACCACGGCCCGTCCGGTACGGCGTACCGACTCCATCACCAGCGGCGCGTCGAGCGGGTTGAGCGAGCGCAGGTCGATGACCTCGACCGAGCGCCCGTCGGCCTCGGCGGCCGTGGCGGCCTCCAGGCAGGTCTTCACCATCGGGCCGTAGGCGATCAGCGTGACGTCCGTGCCCTGGCGCACCTGCCGGCCGCGGTCGAGAGGCAGCCACCAGTCGGTGCCGACGGTGTCGATCTCGGCCTTCTCCCAGTAGCGGCGCTTGGGCTCGAAGAAGATGACCGGGTCGTCGCAGCGGATGGCCTGCTGGATCATCGTGTACGCGTCGGCCGGGTTGGAGCAGGAGACCACGCGCAGCCCGGCGGTGTGCGTGAAGTAGGCCTCCGGCGACTCGCTGTGGTGCTCGACCGCGCCGATGCCGCCACCGCAGGGGATGCGTACGACGACAGGCAGCCTGATCGCGCCGAGCGAGCGCATCGGCATCTTGGCCAGCTGGGTGATGATCTGGTCGGCCGCGGGGAAGACGAAACCGTCGAACTGGATCTCGCACACCGGCCGGTAGCCGCGCAGCGCCAGGCCGATAGCGGTGCCGATGATGCCCGACTCGGCCAGCGGGGTGTCGATGACCCGGTCCTCGCCGAAGTCCTTCTGCAGACCGTCGGTGACCCGGAACACGCCGCCGAGCTTGCCGACGTCCTCGCCCATGATGAGGACCTTGGGGTCGTCCTCCATGGCCTTGCGCATGCCCTCATTGAGCGCCTTGGACAGGCTGAGCACGGTCATGACGTCTCCTTCGCCCGCGACGTGTGCTCATGGGTTCGCTCACTCACTGAAGCCCTCCAGGTAAGCGGCGTATTGGGCGCGCTCCTCGTCGATCAAGGCGTGTGGCTCGGCGTAGACGTGCTCGAACATCGCGAGCGGCTCGGGGTCGGGCATCGCCAGGCAGCGCCTGCGCAGGTCGGCGCCGAGCTGGTCGGCCTCGCCCTCGACCGAGTCGAAGAAGGCCTGGTCGGCGAACTCGTTCTTGAACAGGTACGCCTTGACGCGCTCGATCGGGTCTTTGAGCTTCCACGCCTCCAGCTCGCTGGCCACGCGGTAGCGCGTCGGGTCGTCCGTGGTGGTGTGGGCGCCCATCCGGTACGTGAACGCCTCGACGAGCACCGGGCCCTGGCCTTCGCGGGCGTTCTTGAGCGCCTGCCTGGTCACGGCGAGGCAGGCGAACACGTCGTTGCCGTCGACCCTGATGCCGGGGAAGCCGAACCCGGAGGCCCTGCGGTAGAGGGGGATGCGGCTCTGCTTCTCCAGAGGCTCGGAGATGGCCCACTGGTTGTTCTGGCAGAAGAACACGATCGGCGCGTTGAACACGCTGGCCCAGACGAACGACTCGTTCACGTCGCCCTGGGAGCTGGCGCCGTCGCCGAAGTAGGCGATGACGGCCGCGTTCGCGTCGTCGCGCTGGACGCCCATCGCGTAGCCGACGGCGTGCAGGGTCTGGCTGCCGATCACGATCGTGTAGAGGTGGAAGTTGTGCTCCTTGGGGTCCCACCCGCCATGGTTCACCCCGCGGAACAGCCCGAGCAGCTTCACCGGGTCGACGTCGCGGCACCACGCCACGCCGTGCTCCCGATAGGTGGGGAAGGCCATGTCGGCGTCGGTCAGCGCGCGGCCCGAGCCGATCTGCGCGGCCTCCTGGCCGAGCAGCGAGGCCCAGATGCCCAGCTCGCCCTGCCGCTGCAGGGCGACCGCCTCCAGGTCGATGCGCCGGACGAGCACGAGGTCGCGGTAGAGGGACCGGACCTCTTCGGGTTTGAGGTCGATGTCGTAGTCGGGGTGCTCGACCCGCTCACCCTCGGGGGTGAGGAGCTGGACGAGCTCCGGGGGTGCTTGTGCACCACGAGAGGCGTCGAGTGTCACGTGCCACTCCTGTGCGGTCAGGGCCGGAGTCGATGGGGTTGCCACCTTAGGCCAGCCTTTCGAGCGTCGGACCATGTGGTGGTGGTTCGTACGCGTTTGGGGACATCGTGGCAGACGTCACAGCCCTCCGCGCAAGCCCCATGCCCTCCCCGTTCCCGTTGTGTTGCCTGCCACACGCGCCGGTAGGCTGGCTTTCCCAACTCCCGCCGCACCCAGGAGGAACGCAGTGGCGCGCGTCATCGTAGACGTCATGCTGAAGCCCGAGATTCTCGACCCGCAGGGCCAGGCCATCGCCCGCGCGCTGCCCAGGCTGGGGTTCTCCGGCGTCGCGGCCGTCCGGCAGGGCAAGCGCTTCGAGGTCGAGCTGGACGGTCCGGCCGACGAGGCGGCACTTGCGGACGTCCGAAAGATGGCCGAGACCCTGCTGGCCAACACCGTCATCGAGGACTACGTCGTGCGGGTTGAAGAGTAGAACAGCACATTTGACGCATCGAAATACCCGCGAGCGGCTAAAGTCGGGTTCCGGCATGCCACAATGCCACGGGCTTGCCAACAGTAAATAACAACAACGTGATTTTGCGGTTAGCCCCGATTTCACGGGGAAACCTACTCCAGGTGACATTCCGGAGCCCGGAGGAGTCCGGTGGATATTGAGTTCTCGTTGGCGCTGCCTCGGGATGCGATCGGCATACCGATGGTCAGACGAGTGCTAGGGGATGCGATGCGTTCGCTCAACGTGAGCGAGACATGCATCTCCGACATGCTGCTCGCGGTCTCCGAGGCGTGCTCTAACGCGGTGCGCCATGGTGGCCCGGCCAACCGCTATGAGGTCACGGCCTCGATCGGCTACGGCCGCTGCGACGTACGCGTCGTCGACAACGGGGTCGGCCTGCCCTCGATGCCCCTGCACTTTCCGCCCCCCGACACCGAGAACGGCCGCGGCCTGCTGATCATGCGCTCGGTCGTGGACGAGATCTCCTTTGGCATCACTCCTGGCCGCGGCACCACGGTTCACCTCCGCAAGACCCTCGCCTGGGAGGAGACGGCGAACCGCCGCTCCCGCGAGCTGGCCGCGGTCTAGCCGTCCGCTCCATCTGACCCCTTCGCGGGCCGTTATGGCGGCCCGCCCCCTGGCATGCCGTACACGCTGTTGGGAGGCATCGGAGACGCTGTTGGGAGGCATCGGCGAGCACCAGATAACCTTGGCGGTGCACACCACGAACGCTGGAGGAACGCAAGACATGAGCGCCCGCGTGGGGGTAGTCACCTTTCCAGGAACTCTCGACGATCAGGACGCCGCCAGAGCGATCAGACTGTCCGGCGCGGAAGCGGTTCCGCTGTGGCACGCCGACCACGACCTCAAGGGTGTGGACGCCGTCTTCCTGCCCGGCGGCTTCTCCTACGGCGACTACCTGCGGTGCGGCGCCATCTCGCGGTTCGCGCCGCTGATGCGGGAGCTCGTCCCGGCCGCCCGTGAGGGGTTGCCGGTGCTCGGCACCTGCAACGGGTTCCAGATCCTGTGCGAGGCGCACCTGCTGCCGGGCGCGCTGACGCGCAACGCCTCGCTGCACTACGTCTGCCGCGACCAGCGGCTCCGGGTCGAGGCGACCGGCACGCCCTGGACGAGCTCGTTCGCGGCCGGCCAGGAGATCGTGCTGCCGATCAAGCACGGCGAGGGCCGCTACGTCGCCGACCCCGAGACGATCGCCGCGCTGGAGGCCGACGGCCGCGTGGTCGTGCGCTACCTCGGCAACCCCAACGGCTCCGTCAACGACATCGCCGGCATCCGCAACGAGGCCGGCAACGTGGTCGGCATCATGCCGCACCCCGAACACGCCGTCGAAGACCTCGTCGGCGCGCCGAGCACGGACGGGCTCGGCTTCTTCACCTCCATCCTCAAGAAGCTGGTGAACGCGTGAGCACCGACAGCGTCAAGCGGGCCGTCGAGACGCCCGCCGAGCCGATGCCGTTCGCCGAGCTGGGGATGAAGCAGGAGGAGTACGACCGGGTCAAGGAGATCCTCGGTCGTCGTCCCACCGGCTCCGAGCTGGCCATCTACAGCGTCATGTGGTCCGAGCACTGCTCGTACAAGTCGTCCAAGGTGCATCTGCGGCAGTTCGCCACGAAGGCCCCCAAGTCCGACGCGCTGCTCGTCGGCATGGGAGAGAACGCCGGCGTCGTCGACATCGGCGACGGCTGGGCCGCCACCTTCAAGATCGAGTCGCACAACCACCCGTCCTACGTCGAGCCGCACCAGGGCGCCGCCACCGGCGTGGGCGGGATCGTCCGCGACATCATGTCGATGGGCGCCCGCCCGATCGCGGTCATGGACGCGCTGCGTTTCGGTGGCGCCGACCAGAACGACACCCGGCGCGTGCTGCCCGGTGTGGTGGAGGGCATCAGCAGCTACGGCAACTGCCTGGGCCTGCCCAACATCGGCGGCGAGGTCGTCTTCGATCCCTGCTACATCGGCAACCCGCTGGTCAACGCGCTCTGCGTGGGCCTGCTGCGCAAGGATCAGATCAAGCTGGCCACCGCCCCGGGGCCGGGCAACAAGGTGGTGCTGTTCGGCGCCTCGACCGGGCCCGACGGCATCGGCGGCGCGTCGGTGCTCGCCTCGGCGACCTTCGAGGACGAGTCGCACGCCAAGCGGCCCGCCGTACAGGTCGGCGACCCGTTCATGGAGAAGCTGCTCATCGAGTGCTGCCTGGAGCTCTACGCGGCCGACGTGGTCGTGGGCATCCAGGACCTCGGCGCGGCCGGCGTCTCGTGCGCGACCACCGAACTGGCCGCCAAGGGCACCGGCGGCATGCACGTCGACCTCAACCTGGTCCCGCTCCGCGATCCCTCGCTCAGGCCCGAGGAGATCCTGATGAGCGAGTCGCAGGAGCGGATGATGGCCGTGGTCCGGCCGTCGGACATCGCGGCGTTCATGGCGATCTGCGAGAAGTGGGACGTCCCGGCCACCGTGATCGGCGAGGTCACCGACACCGGCCGGCTGGTGATGACCTGGGACGGCGAGACGATCGTCGACATCCCGCCCGGCACCGCGGCCGACGACGGCCCGGTCTACGAGCGGCCCTTCCACGAGCCCGCCGGGCAGGTCGCGCTCAACGCCGACACTCCCGACCGCCTCGACCGGCCCGCCGACCTGCGCGCCACGCTGCTGGAGCTGCTCGGCTCGCCGAACCTGGCGTCGAAGGAGTGGGTGACGTCGCAGTACGACCGTTACGTCCGCTCCAACACCGTGCTCGCCCAACCCGCCGACGCCGGGATGCTGCGCATTTCCGAGGTCATGGCCGGCGCCGAGCCGACGACCCGGGGCATCGCCCTGGCCACCGACGGCAACGGCCGCTACGCGCGGCTCGACCCCTACGCGGGCGCCCAGCTCGCGCTGGCCGAGGCCTACCGCAACGTCGCCGTCACCGGGGCCCGCCCGCTGGCCGTCACCAACTGCCTCAACTTCGGCTCGCCGGAGGACCCCGAGGTCATGTGGCAGTTCGCCGAGGCCGTACGCGGGCTCGCCGACGCCTGCCGGACCCTCGGCGTGCCGGTGACCGGCGGCAACGTCTCCTTCTACAACCAGACCGGCTCGACCCCGATCCACCCGACACCGGTCGTGGGCGTGCTCGGCGTGATCGACGACGTGGCCAAGCGGGTCCCTACCGGATTCGTCGCCGAGGGCCTGCGCATCGCGCTGCTCGGTGAGACGAAGGAGGAGTTCGGCGGGTCGGAGTGGGCGCACGTCGCCCACGGCCACCTCGGCGGCCTGCCGCCGGCGGCCGACCTGGCGGCCGAGCAGGCCATGGCCACCGTGCTGGTGGAGGCCGCCGCCCAGGGGCTCCTTGAGGGCTCCCACGACCTGTCCGACGGCGGCCTGGCCATCGCGCTCGCGGAGTCCTGCCTGGCGAGGGGCATCGGGGCGACGGTGGCGCTGAGCGGCGAGGCGTTCACCGGCCTGTTCAGCGAGTCGTCGGCCCGCGCGCTGGTGACGGTCCGGCCGGACGCGTTCGACCGGTTCGCCGCGCTCTGCGCCGACCACGAGGTGCCCTGCTACGGCCTCGGCATCACCGGTGGCACGTCGCTGGTGGTGGAGGGGGTGCTGGAGGTGCCGGTCGAGGAGCTGCGCGAGACGCACTCCGGCACGCTGCCCGCGCTGTTCGGCTGAGGTTTCAGCGCGAAGGCCGGTACGGGGTGCTGTTCGTACCGGCCTTCGCTTGTCAGAGAGTCTTGTGAGTCAGGACCTCTTGAGGGTCAGGACTTCTTGAGGCAGACCACGTAGACGGTGCCGCTCACACCGCCGTGGCCGCCGCCGGTCAGGTTGTTGTTGGTGTCGTTCTTGGCCGCGGTGACCGACCAGCTCGACGCGCCGCTGGGGGCGCTGCTGGTGACGTTGCCGTTGCCGCTGATGGTGAAGCCGCCGCCGGTCGCCACGTCGCCGCTGTTGCAGGAGGCGGAGCCGCTGCCCGAGCTGAAGGTGTTCGAGCGGGTGTAGGTCGTGTAGGTGATGCCCTTGCCGTCTTCACCGTCCTTGCCATCCCGGCCGTCCTTACCGTCCTTGCCCGGCAGGCCGTCCTTGCCGTCCTTACCGGGAAGACCGTTCTTGCCGTCGGCGCCGTCCTTGCCCGGGAGCCCGTTCTTGCCGTCGGTGCCGTCGGCGCCGGGCTTGCCCGGAAGGCCGTCCTTGCCGTCCTTGCCATCGACCCCGTCGGTGCCGTTCTTGCCCGGGAGACCGTCCTTGCCGTCGGTGCCGTTCTTACCAGGCAGGCCGTCCTTACCGGGCAGGCCGTCCTTGCCGTTCTTGCCGGGGAGGCCCTGACGGCCCTGGAGGCCGGTGTCGCCCTTCGGCCCCTGCGGGCCGGTGTCGCCCTTGGTGCCCTCCGTGATCGTGGTCGTCGACTGGCCGCCGCCGCCGATGACCATCCGGATCTCCGTCTTCCGGCACGGGGTCGTGGCGTTGACGATGCGGGCGTACCGGGTCTTCTTGTGCACGCACGCGTACACCTCTGAAGCCGACGACGCGGTGGCGACTCCGCCAACGGCGAGGAGCGAGGCGGCGAGCGCTCCAACAGTGGCGAGGGTGATCGTGCGCGCACCGCGAATCTTGATAGCCACGGCTTTCCTTCCGAGGAACGGGTGTTGCTCAGGTTGAGCATGAGGTTCACGTTTCAACCGTTCCAACGGATGACAGGAACCGTATAACGGGTTCATTACGGGACAAATCAGACAGAAGGCGATAACGCTACTTGACGAGTCATGAAAGTCGGCTGTGGGTAAAAGGACGCATTGGCCGGGCCTGCCTACCATGGATAATCGGGACCGTTCGGGGGCGCACGCATTCCACGGAGGATGACCTTGTCGACCGCCAGTCCCTACCTCCCTCCTGCCACGCAGCCGGTGCGAGGGATCGTCTGGGCCATCCATCTGGTCCTGCCACTGCTCGGCCTCTGGCTGCTGCTGGCCCAGGGCCACCTCAACATCATGTGGGAGCACCACTCCAGCCACTTCTGGATGATCATCTCGGTGGCCGGCCTCAACGTGGCGCTCGGCGCGCTGATCAGCGAGGCGTCGCGGAAACGGCAGGACGCCCGGCTCTTCCTGGTCTCGATGGTGTTCCTGGCCAGCGCCGGCTTCTTCTTCCTGCACGGCCTGGCCACTCCGCAGATCATCCTGCCCACCGGATCGATGGGGTTCGACCTCGGGCAGCAGGTCGGGCTGACGATCGCCTCGGGGTTCGCGTTCGCCTCGGCGTTCCCGCTGGGCGAGCGGGCGGCGCGGACCGTCATGAGATCCCAGCACCTCATACGGGGCGTGCTCCTCGGATTCATGATCCTCTGGGGGCTCGCCTCGCTGATCCCCGGGCTGACGCCGCTCAGCGAGCCACCGCTCAGGGAGCCGGTCAACTGGCTCGTGTGGCTGTCGCTGCCGGGCCTCGGCCTGTACGGCGCGGCCAGCGTGATGATGTTCCAGCTGCACCGGCAGCGGCCGTCGGCCATGCTGGTCAGCCTGATCACCGCCTACGCACTGCTCGCCGAGGCCATGATCGCCGGAATGTCGCAGCTCAACTGGCACCTGTCCTGGTGGGAGTGGCACATCCTGCTGACGCTGGCCTTCGTCTTCGTCGCCTACAGCGCCTACATACAGTTCAAGCGTGAGGGGTCGAGCGGCGGCCTGTTCGACTCGGTCGCGCTGTCGGCGACCGTGGCCCGCATCCAGCGGGACTACGACGAGGTCCTGGAAGAGCTGGTCGAGCACGTACGGCGCGGCGAGCCGCTGGCGGCCACCCGGTTATCGGACAAGTTCCGGCTCAACGAGGGGCAGGCCGCGGTCCTCGACCGGGCCGGCGAGGCGCTGGCCCGCGAGCGTGAGCTCTCGGAGCGCCTGAGCGCCCTGGTGGCGGTGAGCGCCCAGACCCGCGTACGCCAGTCCGAGAGCGACCTCCTGGCCACCGCGCTCGAACGCGTCCGCCAGGCGTACGGCGACGTGCGGATCGGCCTCGTCGCCGACGGCAAGACGCAGATCGGCTCCCGCGAGTACGAGTTCGCCGGCGACGCCCCCATCAGACGCGACAACCTGTTCGCCTTCCCGCTGACGGTCAAGGGCAACCTGGCGGGCGTGCTGGAGGTGCCGATCGGCCGCACGGCGCAGGACGAGGCGCTGGCCGCCACCCTGGCCGGGCAGATCTCGATCTCCCTGGAGAACGCCCGCCTCTACCAGGAGCTCGACACACTCTTCCGCCAGTACATGTCGCCTGACGTGGCCAACGCCCTGCTCGCCGACCCCGGCCAGGCGGCGCTCGGTGGCCAGATGAAGGAGCTGACCGCGCTCTTCGCCGACCTCAAAGGCTTCACCACGTTCTCGGAGCGGGTCACGCCCGGCGAGATCGTCGAGATGCTCAACCGCTATCACACGGCCGCGGTGCCCTGCATCCTGGCCAACGGCGGCACGATCGTGCAGTTCGTCGGCGACGCGTTGCTGGCCCTGTTCAACGCCCCGGCCACGCAGAACGGTCACGCCAGGGCGGCCTGCCGGGCCGCGCTGGCCATGCAGGAGGCCGCCTCCGAGGTGGCCGAGGAGATCGCCTGGAAGCGGGAGGACGCCGAAGCCTGGCCGACGTTCCGGGTCGGCGTCAACACCGGCCCCGCCCTGGTCGGCAACATCGGCAGCCCGGAGCTGCGCGGCTTCAACGCGATGGGCGACTGCGTGAACGTGGCCGCCAGGCTGCAGTCCCTCGCCGAGCCGGGCACGGTGGTGATCGGCGAGACGACGCGCAGGCAACTGGGAGCCGGCGTCACGGTGAACCCCCTCGGAAAGCTGAGCCTCAAGGGCAAGGAAGAACTCGTGGGTGCCTACGTTCTGACCGCAATGACCTAGAAGGGCGCTGACCGTACCGACATAATCGGCGCATGAACGCAGATCCCGGCGAGTTCCTCTCCATGCTCACAGCCGACGAGGTCGAGGAAATGCGCGCCGCGGGACGCCCGCGCAGGTGGGAACGCGGCACGACCGTGATGAGCGAGGGCGACACCTCCGACTGGGTGCTCGTCCTGACCGAGGGCCGGGTGAAGGTCTCGTCGCACACGAGCAGCGGCACCGAGGTGGTGCTGGCCGTACGCGGGCCGGGCGGGCTGCTCGGGGAGATGTCGGCCATCGACGGCTCACCGCGGTCGGCCACGGTCACCGCGCTGGAGCCGATCGCGGGCATCGTGGTCCGCGACTTCCCCGCGTTCCTGCAGGCCCATGGGCGCATCGCCGTACTGCTCATGCAGCTGGTCACGGGCCGGCTGCGCGACGCGGACCGGAAGCGGATCGAGTACGGGGCGTTCGACACGACGGGCCGGGTGGCGACCCGGCTGATCGAGCTGGCCGAGCGCTACGGCGAGAAGACCAACAGCGGCGTACGCGTGGCGCTGCCGCTCTCCCAGGACGAGCTGGCCGGGTGGACCGGGGCCTCGCGCGAGGCCGTCAGCAAGGCGCTGCGGCTGCTACGGGACCGCGGGCTGATCGAGACCGGGCGGCGGCGCGTGGTGATCCACGATCTTGACGGGTTGCGCAAGCGGGCCAGATAGCCCCCCGACAAATCGGACGTACGTCGTACGTCATAGTGGACCGCATGCCCCTCGCGTACGACGACCGCCTCCGTTACGCCTGGCGCGTGTGCTCGGTCACCAGCCTCGGCCTCGTCCTCATCGGCATCGCGGGCAGCACCCTGAACGTCGCGCTGCCCGCCGTGGTCCGGCACTTCCACGCGAGCCCTTTCGAGTCCGGCTGGATCCTGCTGGCGTTCCTGCTGGTCAACACCGCGAGCCTGGTGTTCTTCGGCCGGGTGGCGGACCTGCTGGGGCGGCGCGAGATCTATCTGGCCGGGTTCGCGCTGTTCACCGTCGCCTCGCTGCTGGCCGGGCTGTCGCCGGGCGTGTGGTTCCTGGTCGCGATGCGCGTGCTGCAGGCGGTCGGCTCGGCGATGATCCTGGCCAACGGCACGGTCATCATCACCGACGCGTTCCCGCCCGACAAGCTCAGCCAGGGCATGGGCGTCTACATCGGCACCCTCTCCGTGGCCCAGCTCGCCGGGCCGACGCTGGGCGGGCTCATCGCGGACACGGCCGGCTGGCAGTGGATCTTCTGGGTGAACGTACCGGCCGGCCTGATCGCCTTCGGCTGGGGCGCGGTGATCCTGCGCAAGATGCCCCGGGGCCCCCGCGAACCGGTGGACGCGCTGGGCAACGCCCTGGTGTTCGCCGCGCTCTCGGCCATCCTCATCGCCCTGTCGGAGGCGGGCTCCGCCGGGCTGTCGAGCCCTGTCGTGCTGACGGGGGCGACGGTGTTCGCGGTGCTGGTGCCGGTGATCGCGCTGGTGGAGCGGCGGGCCGCGCATCCGGTGCTCGACCTGCGGCTGTTCGGGGAGCGGCTGCTGGCCTTCGCCAACGTGGCCTCGTTCTGCAACGCACTGGCCCGCTCGGCGCTGATCCTGGTCGTGGCGCTGTACTTCCAGGCGGCCAGGGGCGTGGACGCCTTCACGGCCGGGCTGAGCGTGCTGCCGGTGCCGGTCGGCATGGCGGTGGCCTCGCCGCTGGCGGGCTCGCTGAAGATCTCCCCGTACGCCGTGTCGATCGGCGGCGCGCTGATGAGCGCCGCGGGGCTCGGCACGCTGATGCTTACGGCGGACCCCGCCACGCCGTACTGGATCATCGGGGTCGGCCTCTTCGTGGCCGGGTGCGGGAGTGGCACGTTCCTGACCGGCAACACCACGCAGGTCATGCGGGCGCTGCCTCGCGGCAGCCTGGGGGTGGTCAACGGGTTCCGGGTGATGGTCATGAACATGGGGATCGTGATCAGCGTGGGCGTGTCACTGAGCGTCCTGGCCGGCTCGGTGGGGCCGGCCGAACGGGCCCAGGTGTACGCGGGGACGCTGGCAAAGCTGTCGCCGGTGGCGGTGGGGCAGGTGATGCACGGGTTCGAGCGGACGTACGCGATGCTGTTCGCCGTCGCGCTGACGGGCGCCTTATTCGCCGCACTGGCCCGGCCGCGACCGTCGTGACGATCACAGAATGTGTTACACCTGACACCATGCACAACATTCGCCCCGATGAAGCTGGGGAGGGCGCACACCGCGCATCGGCGGGCGATCGGCGGCACCACTCAGAGGCGGTGCGTTCCCCCAGGGAGATGCTTCTGGAGCAGGCTGTGGCCGACGCCGCCCGGCTGCGGGACGATCCCGACGATCAAGCCGAGATGCTCGCGATCCAGCGCTTCATGGGCGTCGCACCGGACGTGTAGCGCCGCCGAGGTGACCGCGAGCGGGGGCCTCATCTGAAAGCCGCCGCCAGCCTCGACTCCACGTCGCGGTAGCGGCTGACCGGGATCAGGTGGACGCCGTCGAAGGCGCCCGAGTCGCGGATGGCCAGCACCTGCTCGCAGGCCGCGTCCACGCCCGCCATGCGGTCGGCCGCCACCGCGTGGATCAGCCGGTCGGGGATGGCGATGTCGGGGATCGCCGCCGCCAGGGTGCGGGCGTGGCGCTCGCTGGCCAGCACCATCACCCCCGCGTAGACCGGCACGTCGACCTGGTTGGCCTCGCGCCAGCGCAGCAGGGCCTCCAGGGAGAAGCCGACCTGGAGGAACAGGAAGTCGGCCGCGCGCTTCCAGGCGGGCAGGGGACGCAGCCCGGCCGCCGCGCCGACGCGGAACCTCCCGTCGAAGCCCTTGGCCTCCTCGATCATCGAGCGGACGGTCAGGTCGCTGGTCCGATTGCCGCTCGCCGGCTTGTCACCGTAGACGAACAGGAACTGGTCGACCCCGTAGGCCGCGGCCGTCAGCAGGTCGCGCTGGAAGCCGAGCAGGTTGCGGTCGCGGGAGTTGAGGCAGGCGATGCTCCGCCCGCCCATCGCCTCGACCTCGTGCGCGACGGCCACGCTGGACACGGTCGCCCGGCCGATGTGGTTGTCGGGGATGAGGAACGAGTGCGCGACCTTGCTCATCGTGCCGATCTGGTGCCGGACGTGCTTCAGGTCGGGCTTCGTGGGGGGTTCGATCTCGCAGACCAGCTCGAATGCCATGATCGCCATTTTAACGTCTGGCCGCCAGCGCCTCCACGCCGCTGACCACCAGGTCCACGCCGAACGAGTCGTAGAACTCGACGGTCATCCCCTCGGCCATGGGGCCCGCCATCTCCACCAGGTTCGGGTACTTTTCGGCCGGCAGCGACTGCAGGCTCAGGCGCTTCACCCGGGCCATCTCGGTGATCTCCTCGGGGGTGCGGCCGCGGCGGCGGCGGACCGGGGCGTCGGCGATGGAGATGGCGCTCTGCAGCAGATAATTGGAGATCAGGCAGCACTCCTCCATGGTGAACCCCGCCGTCCGTGCCAGGCCGAGGGCCTCGTTCCAGACCGCGAGGAAGCTGGGCACCGCGACCTTGTCCACCTGTTCCAGCACGTTCCTCGCGCAGGAGTGGGTGCGCAGGACCCTGACCAGGCCCTCGACCAGCTCCCGTAGCCGGTCGCGCCACGGGCGGTCGTCGTCGCCCTTGACCACGAAGTCCAGGATCAGGTGGTCGGCCATGCCGATGAGCAGCTGGTCCTTGTTCTTGAAGTGCCAGTAGAGGGCCATCGGTGTCACGCCCAGGTCGGCCGCCAGGCGCCTGATCGTCACGGTGTCGAGCCCTTCGGCGTCGCCGATCTCCAAGGCCCGCTCGACGATGGCCTCCGCGGTCAGTTTTCCCATCACGGTTGACAACTATACGACGTACAAGTTCACTATACGACGTACAAGTACGGCGTATAGGAGACGGATATGGACCGGCGCTGGTGGGCGCTCACCGCGGTGACGCTCGGGACCTTCATGACCTACCTCGACAACAACCTGGCGAATGTCGCGCTGCCGACGATCCAGCGAGAGCTCCAGCTGACGATCTCGGGGCTGGAGTGGATCGTGAGCGGCTACATCCTGGTGTTCGCCGGGCTCATGCTGGTCGGCGGTCGGCTGTCCGACGTGTTCGGCGCCCGGCGGGTCTTCACTACGGGCTTGGTGATCTTCACGCTGTCGTCGTTCGCCGCCGGGCTGGCCGGTGACGGCACCACGCTGATCGCCGCCCGCGCCGTGCAGGGGGTCGGCGCGGCGCTGCTCACACCGACGGCGCTCGCGCTGCTGACCCAGATCTTCCCCGACCCGGGCGAGCGCGGCCGGGCCGTGGGCATCTGGAGCGCCTCCGGCGCGCTGTCGATGGCGCTCGGCCCGGTGGCCGGCGGCTTCATCAGCGAGCACCTGCACTGGGGCTGGATCTACCTGATCAACGTGCCGATCGGGATCGTCACGCTGGGTCTCGCGCTCTGGGCCGTCCGTCCCGCCTTCACCCGGGTACGGCACAGCCTCGACCTGCCGGGACTGGCCACCTCCGCGCTCGCGCTGTTCGCCCTGACCTACGCGCTGATCGAGGGCGACGCCGCCGGATGGACCTCACCGGAGATCCTGGCCGCCTTCGGCCTCTCCCTCGCGGCGGCGCTGGCGTTCCTGCTCGTCGAGGCGCGGGCCGCGGAGCCGATGATCGACCTGTCGCTGTTCCGGGCCAGGGTGTTCAGCGGCGGCCTGCTCACCATGGGCATCTGGTCGTTCGGCGTGTTCGGCATCTACTTCTTCAGCGCCCTCTGGCTGCAGAACGTGCTGGCCTTCTCCCCCACCGAGGCCGGCGCCGCGTACGTGCCGATGGCCCTGCTCATGGCGGTCACCTCGATCCTGTCGCAGCGGATCAGCGCGCGGCTGGGCATCGGCCCGACCGTCGCACTCGGGATGGCGCTGATGGGCACCGGCATCCTCATGCTCGCCGGGATCGGCGCCGAGGGCGGGTACGGCGACGTGCTGCCCTGGTTCCTGCTGTACGGCCTGGGCGGCGGCCTGCTGGTGCCTCTGACCTCGGCGATCCTCACCGGCATGCCCACGGGCAGGTCCGGCGTGGCCTCCGGGGTCCTGAACGTGTCACGCCAGGTGTTCGGGCTGCTCGGCATCACCGTCCTGGGCGCCATCCTGAACTCCCGGCAGAGCGCCAGCGACCGGCCGCCGCTGGCCGCCTTCCTCGACGCCTACCAGTTCACGCTGGTGCTGGCGGCCGTGCTCGTCCTGGCGGCGGTCCCGGTCAGCCTGTACGCCCTGCGCGCCCGCCGTACGAGTGACAGCCAGGTGAACCAGCCGCGAGCCGAGCGGCGGGAGCAGACGACCGCCGCCTGAGCGACCGAGCCGCACCCGCTCACGCGACCGAGCCGCACCCATTCACGCGGCCCCGACGGTGGCGGGCTCGTCGAACTGGGTGCGGTACAGCTCCTCATAGCGACCCCCGGCGGCGAGCAGCTCAGTGTGCGTACCCCGCTCGACCACCCGCCCGTCCTCGATCACCAGGATGACGTCGGCGGCGCGGATCGTGGACAGGCGGTGCGCGATCACCACGGCGGTCCTGCCCTGCAGAGCCTCGCCCAGCGCCTCC
Organism: Nonomuraea sp. CA-143628; assembly: GCF_050942315.1. Taxonomy (NCBI): domain Bacteria; kingdom Bacillati; phylum Actinomycetota; class Actinomycetes; order Streptosporangiales; family Streptosporangiaceae; genus Nonomuraea; species Nonomuraea sp. CA-143628. The sequence continues at coordinate 936,071 of NZ_CP192072.1, read as the reverse complement.
TGCACGGCCGCCTCCGAGGTGGAGTCGAGCGCCGCGGTGGCCTCGTCCAGGATCACCACCCTGGGCCTGGCCAGCAGCAGCCGGGCGATCGTCAGCCGCTGGCGCTCGCCGCCCGACAGCCGGTAGCCGCGCTCCCCGACCACGGTGTCGAGACCGTCGGGCAGGGACTCGATGAGCGTGGCCAGCCTGGCCCGGCCGAGCACCTCCCAGAGCTCCGCCTCGTCGGCCTCGGGCCGGGCGAGCAGCAGGTTGGCCCTGATCGTCTCGTGGAACAGGTGCCCGTCCTGGGTCACCATGCCGAGCGTGTCGCGGATCGAGTCGGCGGTCAGGTCGCGTACGTCCACGCCGCCGATCTTCACCGACCCCGAGTCGGCGTCGTACAGCCTCGGCAGGAGCTGGGCGATCGTCGACTTGCCCGCGCCCGAGGAGCCGACGAGGGCGACCATCTGGCCCGGCTCGGCCGTGAAGGAGACGCCGTGCAGCACCTCGACCCCGCCGCGCGAGTCGAGGACGGCGACCTCCTCCAGCGAGGCGAGCGAGACCTTGTCGGCGGCGGGGTAGGCGAAATGCACGTCGTCGAACTCCACGGAGACCGGCCCGTCGGGGACGCCGACCGCGCCCGGCCGTTCCTTGATCAGCGGTTCGAGATCGAGCACCTCGAAGACCCGCTCGAAGCTGACCAGCGCGCTCATCACGTCCACTCTGGCGCTGGCCAGGGCGGTCAGCGGCGTGTACAGGCGGGTGAGCAGCAGGGCCAGTGCCACGACCGAGCCGGGGTCGAGCTGGTCGCGCAGGGCGTAGAAGCCGCCGAGGCCGTACACGAGGGCCAGGGCCAGCGCGGACACCAGGGTGAGCGCGGTGACGAAGACCGACTGGGTCATGGCCGTGCGCACGCCGATGTCACGCACCCGCCTGGCCCGCGCGGCGAACTCCGCCGACTCGCGGGCGGGCCGGCCGAACAGCTTGACCAGCGTCGCGCCGGGCGCGGAGAAGCGCTCGGTCATCTGCGTGCCCATGGCCGCGTTGTGGTCGGCCGCCTCACGCCGCAGCCGGGCGATCCTGGTGCCCATCCGGCGCGCGGGCAGGACGAACACCGGCAGCAGCAACAGCGCGAGCAGCGTGATCTGCCAGGAGATCCCGATCATCACGATGAGGGTCAGCACGAGCGTCACGATGTTGCCCGCCACGCTGGACAGGGTGTCGGTGAAGGCGCGCTGCGCGCCGATCACGTCGTTGTTCAACCGGCTGACCAGCGCGCCCGTGCGGGTCCTGGTGAAGAAGGCGATCGGCATCCGCTGGACGTGGTCGAAGACCGCCGTACGCAGGTCGAGGATCAGTCCTTCGCCGAGCCCCGCCGACAGCCATCTGGTCACCAGGCCCAGCCCGGCCTCCGCCAGGGCGAGAACCGCGATCAACCCCGCCAGCCCGGCCACGATGCCGAACGTCTCACCCTTGACGATCGCGTCGACGACCCGGCCCGCGAGGACGGGCGAGACCACCGCCAGGGCCGCCATCACCACGCTCAGCACCAGGAAGTACGTCACCCGCCGCCGATGCGGCCGGGCGAAGGCGCCGACGCGACGGAGCGTCGCCCTGGACAGTGGGCGACGCTCCGTCTGGTTGTTCATCGAATACAGCTGATGCCATGCGGTCATTTCCATGCTCATGCATGGCAGCCTAGAAGCTCAACTTAACTTCAGGTCAAGCTGTTTTCCGGTCAGGCGCCGATCTTCTGGCCCTTGGCGTGCCAGACGACCGCGACCGACGGACGCGGCTGGTCTCCGTCAGGCCAGTGGCTGGCCGGCTTGTCGGGGGTGGCGCCGTCCAGCTCGCCCGGATGCTGCACCGCGACGAACACGCTGCGCTGGTCCTCGGTGACCATCGGGCCGCAGGTCTCCGCGCCGAGCGGGACCGTGAGGAACTGCCGCAGGTGCCCGCGCTCCTTGCCCCGCACGGGCATCACGAACATACCGTCGTTGCTGCCCAGCTGGTTGCCGTCGGTGGCGATCCAGAGGTTGCCGTCCCGGTCGAAGGCCACGTTGTCCGGGCAGGAGATCGGCGAGACCTTCGTCTTGTCGTAGCCGGCGAAGTAGGTCGCCGCGTCGTTCGGGTCGCCGCAGACCAGCGGGATCGACCAGGCGAACGTCTTCTCCCCCGCGTCGTCGCGCCGCTCGACGATCTCCAGCACGTGGCCGTGCTTGTTGGACGGGCGCGGGTTGGCCTCGTCGACCTGCGCCGCGGTGCGGTTGGTGTTGTTGGTCAGCGCCACGTAGACACCGCCGGTGACGGGGTTGCGCTCCATGTCCTCGGGGCGGTCCATCTTGGTCGCCCCCACCTTGTCGGCGGCGACGCGGGTGTAGACCAGCACCTCCGTGGCGGTCATGCCGTCCACGTACGACCTGTCGCCCGAGACCAGCGGGATCCACTGGCCGGAGCCGTCGAAGGCGCCGTCGGAGGGCAGCTTGCCCGACCCGTCGATCTCGGCGGCGGGGCTGTCGCCGGTGAACTTGGCGACATAGAGCGTGCCCTCGTCGAGCAGGTCCCTGTTGTGCCGGTCGTTACCGGGGATGAAACGGTTCTTCGACACGAACTTGTAGATGTACTCGAAGCGGGAGTCATCGCCCATGTACACGACCACGCGCCCGTCGCGGGCCAGCGTGGTGTTGGCGGCCTCGTGCTTCAGACGGCCCAGCGCGGTCCGCTTGACGGGCGTCGAGTCGGGGTCGAACGGGTCGATCTCCACGACCCAGCCGAACCTGTTGGCCTCGTTCGGGTGCTTGGCCAGGTCGAAGCGCTCCTCGACGCGGTCGAAGCGGCGGCTGCTCGACGGGGTGCCGGTGGTGATCGTGTAGCGGGAGATGTACGGCAGCTGCGCCGCCGGGACCTTGTCGCCGTTGACGAAGTACTGGTCGATGTTCTCCTCGGCCGTCAGCACGGTGCCCCACGGCGTGGAGCCGCCGGAGCAGTTGTTCAGCATGCCGACGGGGGTACGGCCCTTCGGGTCGGCGGCGGTCTTGAGCAGGTCACTGCCCGCGGCCGGGCCGCTGAAGCGCATCGGCGTCTGGGCGGTGACTCGCCGGTTGTAGCGCCTGCGGCCGGTGGTGACCAGCTTCCACTGGCCGGTGCCGCGGACGCGCTCGATCTCGACGACCGAGCCGCCGTGGGCGGCCAGCGCGATCTTGATCTGCTCCTCGGTGGCGGCGGCACCGGTGGTGTAGCCGCGGAACATCAGGTTCTCGTTGGTGTACTCGTGGTTCACCCAGAGCAGCCCGCGGTTGGCGCCCATCGGGAAGAGCGTGACGAAGTCGCAGTTGTAGCCGAACTGCTTGGCCTGCGCCTCGGGGCTCTGCTTGTCGAAGTCGAACGCGGGCGCGTCGGCCGTCACGGGGTCGCCCCAGCGCGCGACGACGCCCGAGGTGTAGCCCTCGGCGACGGTCAGCGCGTCCTCCTTGTTCGGCGGCACGGGGGTGAAGCGGATGCCGCCCGAGGAGTGGCCCATGAGCTCGGCCTCCGGCGGTTCCGTGGGGTCGGCCAGAGCCGGTACGGCCCCGGCGACGCCGACCCCGACGACCCCGGCGGCCAGGGCGCCCAGGGCGCCGGCGCGGAGCATGCCCCGGCGGGACATCGCCTCGGCGACCACATCGCCGAAGTAGGTGTTGTCACTGGTGTTGGCCACATCGTGCGCACAAGCGTTGCCGCAGCGGAACCGGCAGGTCATCGCCGATCGTCCAGATGTATGCGCGGGAAGCAGCGGTAGCAACCGGTTCGCCACAGTTCCTCCAAAATGAGCTGTCTTACGGCGGGGACGCTACGACCGCCATCGAAACCGCAGGTGAACGAGGACCTCCGACACGATGAACGCTTTCCACGACACAATGGTCAAGTGCCTTCGCGGAAATTGGACCCGGAAAAAATGCGGGCCGCACTGGACGCCCAACTCGTGGCGTTGGACGAACCGCCCTTCGACGGACCGTCCTCGGCGCTGGCCGACGCGCTGGTCTCCGCCGTGCTCGCCGCCTACGAACGGGATCTCCGGCCCGAGCGCGACGCCGCCCGGCAGGCCGTACGCCACCTGCTGGACCGGCTGGCGACCGCCGCGCCCGGCCGGACGGTGGAGGTGCGGGTGCCGCCGTACGCGGCCGTACAGGCCATCGCCGGGCCGCGGCACACGCGCGGCACTCCCCCGAACGTCGTGGAGACGGACGGCCGCACCTGGATCGAGCTCGCGCTGGGCCGCCTCACCTGGGCCGAGGCCATGGCGAAGGGCGCCGTCTCAGCGAGCGGCGCCCGTGCCGACCTGTCCGGCCATCTCCCGCTCTCCTAGCGGGTCCGCCTCATCCAGGGGAACTTGCTCTCGAAGCACTGGTCGGCGAGCTGGCCGGGAAGGTGGCCGCACTCCTGGACCACGCTCCAGAACCAGATGGCCACGACGGTGAAGATGATCAGGGCGAAGACGCTGACCGCGATGCCCGCGATGGCGCGGCCCCTGCCCACGCCCTTGCTGAGGGCGACGCAGCCGAAGACGATCGACAGGATCGCGGTGAGCAGGCCGGTGAAGCAGACGAAGACGAGGAACGGGCTGGCGACGCCCAGCACCAGCGAGGCCGTGGCCAGGCCGCTGCCGGGCGGGGCGGGAGGGCCGGCCTGATACGGCTGGTACGGACCCCCTTGCTGGTACTGACCCCCTGGCGGGTAGGCGCCCCCTGGCGGCGGGCCGTAGCCGGGGCCACCGCCACCGGGCGGGCCGCCGTACGGGCTGGAGGGCGAGGTGCCGGGCACGGCCGGGATGGGCTCGGTTCGAGGGGGCGGGCCCGGCGGCTGACCTTCCCCATAGGACGGGGGCTGCGGCCCGGTTTCCCCGTACGACGGGGGCTGCGGCCCGGCCTCCCCGTACGACGGGGGCTGCGGCCCGGCCTCCCCGTACGACGGGGGCTGCGGCATGAACGACGGCCGCTCCTCCTGCGGTGACGGCGGCTCACCCTGCGGCGAGGCCGGGGGCGGGGTCGGCGGCTCATAGCGCGGCGGCCCGCCCGGCGACGGCGGGACCTCGCCCTCGGGCGTGGTCGGCGGCTCGTAGCGCGACGGCGGCGTGGGTCCCGGTGCGCCGTTCCGGGGCTCCGCTCCTTCGTCGTCCCACCCCGGGTAGGACGGCCGCGCGCCCGGCGTCGGAAACACCTGGGTCTCCTCCGCCTCGCCACCCTCCTCCACCTCGGCCGGACCAGGGGTCTCGGGCGCGGTGGGCAGGTCGGGGTGGAACGGCTTGCCCGGCTCGCGGCGGGGCCGCGGCTCCTCCTCCGGAGGCTGGTCGCCGTCGTTCGGGCGAGGCTGGTTCGGATCCCCAGGTGTGGTCACGTCTGCGTCTCCCGACGGGTCTGTATGCCGGATACTTCACCTTTTCGCGGCTGACATCGCCAAAACCGCGCGACACGGTAAGAGCCCGCTCATCCTTGGGTCACCATGCGCCAAAATGGCAGGCGACGGGCAAGATGAGGACATGCTGGAAGAGACCCTGACCTACGCGTTGATCATGGTCATGAAGACGAAGCGCAACCAGATGGCCGCGGCCCTGGTCCCGCTCGGCCTGCACAGCGGCCAGGAGCTGCTGCTCAACCAGCTGTGGCGGGAAGACGGCCTCACCCAGAGCGAGCTCATCCGGCGGCTGGGCGTCGAGCCGCCGACTGTGACCAAGACCGTCCAGCGCCTGGAGCGGGCCGGCTTCCTGCACCGCTCGCCCGACCCCGACCGGCCACGGACGAGCCGGGTCTGGCTGACCGACGCGGGCAAGGCCGTCCGCGAGCCCGTGGAACAGATCTGGACCAGGATGGACGAAGAGCTGCTGAGCGCGTTCGACCCGGACGAGCGGGACATGTTCGGCCGCCTGCTGCGTGCCATGCCCTAACGACCCTTTCACTCCCAGCGAAACCGGCTTGCGGGCAGGCCTCACCTTGGAGTTAGCTGGCTAATTAGTCGGCTAACTACTAAGGAGTCCATCATGCACGTGCTCGTCACCGGCGGTTCGTCCGGCATCGGCGCGGCCACGGCCGTCGCCTACGGAGCCACGGGAGCCCGCGTCACCATCACCTATCACTCGGGCGAGGAACGGGCGGCCGAGGTGGTCAAGCGGGTGGAGCAGGCCGGGGGCAAGGCCACGGCCGTCCACCTCGATCTGGAGGACCACGCGAGCATCACCACCGCCGTGTGGGAGGCGGGCCCCGTGGACGCCCTGGTCGCCAACGCCGTGCGCTGGGGCACGATCATGCCCAACAGCGTGGCCTTCGAGGACGTACCCGCGGCGGAATGGACGGCCGCCCTGCACGCCAACGTGGTCGGCAACGCGATCCTCGCGGGGGCCGTACTACCCAATATGCGGCGGAACGGTTTCGGGCGGATCGTGTTCGTCTCGTCGGGCGCGGCGGAGGAGGGACTGCCGGGGCCCGGCGCGTACGGCACGGCCAAGATGGCCCTGCACGGCATGGCCCGCGCACTGGCCTGGGAGGCCGGCAAGGACGGCATCCTGGTGAACGTCGCCGCCGCCGGATTCACCCTCACCGAGCGCGAGCGGCCCGTCCCGCAGGAGGTCGCGGACGCGCTCGCCGCCCGCACGCCCACCCGGCGGCTCTCGACGGCGGACGACCTGGCGGCGCTGATCGTCTTCCTCGGCTCCGCGGCGAACCGCAACCTCACCGGAGAGATCATCCGCGACGGATCCAACGCCGGCCGCTCGGCGCACGCCCTCTGATCTGGCCCCCGGGTGCGAGCAGGGGAGCGGCCGACCTAGACTGAAGCACGTGCTGAAAGGCGACGGCCGGCTCGGCCATGACCTGGACCCCCAAGACCATGCTCCTAAAGACGCCTGCGGCGTCTTCGGTGTCTGGGCGCCAGGCGAGGAAGTCTCCAAACTCACCTACTACGGGCTGTACGCGTTGCAGCACCGCGGACAGGAGTCCGCGGGCATCGCGGTCAGCGAGGGCAGCCGCATCCTCGTCTACAAGGACATGGGCCTGGTCTCCCAGGTCTTCGACGAGTCGGTGCTCGGCACCCTCAGGGGGCACCTGGCCATCGGCCACTGCCGCTACTCCACGACCGGCTCCAGTGTGTGGGAGAACGCGCAGCCCACGCTGAGCTCCACCGACGAGGGCGGCCTCGCGCTCGCCCACAACGGCAACCTGATCAACACCCCGGAGCTGGCCCAGCGGCTGGCCCCCGGGGCGACCAGGGCGACCACCGACACCGAAGTGCTCACCACGCTGCTCGCCCAGGACGACCGGTCCATCGAGGACGCGGCGGCCGAGCTGCTGCCGCAGGTCAAGGGCGCCTACTCACTGGTGTTCATGGACGAGAAGACGCTCTACGCGGCCCGCGACCCGCAGGGCATCCGCCCGCTGGTCCTGGGCCGCCTGGAGCGGGGCTGGGTGGTGGCCTCCGAGACGGCCGCGCTCGACATCGTGGGCGCCACCTTCACCCGTGAGATCGAGCCCGGCGAGATGCTCACCATCGACGAGCGCGGCGTCAGGTCGCGCCGGTTCGCGCTGGCCGAGCCGAAGGGCTGCCTGTTCGAGTACGTCTACCTGGCCCGCCCCGACACCACCATCGCCGGGCGCGGCATCCAGGTCACCCGGGTCGAGGTCGGCCGCGCGCTGGCTCGCGAGCACCCCGTCGAGGCCGACCTGGTCATCCCGACGCCCGAGTCCGGCACACCCGCCGCCGTCGGCTACGCCCAGGAGAGCGGCATCCCCTACGGCCAGGGCCTGGTGAAGAACTCCTACGTCGGCCGCACCTTCATCGAGCCCTCGCAGACCATCCGGCAGCTCGGCATCAGGCTCAAGCTCAACCCGCTGCGCGAGGTCGTCGAGGGCAAGCGGCTGGTCGTCGTCGACGACTCGATCGTGCGCGGCAACACCCAGCGCGCGATCGTCAGGATGCTGCGCGAGGCCGGCGCTCGTGAGGTGCACGTACGCATCTCCTCGCCGCCCGTGGCCTGGCCGTGCTTCTACGGCATCGACTTCGCCACCAGGGCCGAGCTCATCGCCGGCTCGCTCAGCGTCGAGGAGATCCGGGCCTCGCTCGGCGCCGACTCGCTGGGCTACATCTCGCTGGAGGGCCTGACCAAGGCCACCACGATCCCCGCCGAGCGGCTGTGCCGGGCCTGCTTCGACGGCTCCTATCCCATCCCCATCGACCAGGACAACGTGGGCAAGTTCGTGTTGGAGAGCAAGGCGTGACGACGTACGAGGCCGCCGGGGTCGACATCGAGGCGGGCGAGCGCGCCGTCTCCCTGATGAAGGCCAAGGTGGCCCGCTCACGCAGGCCCGAGGTGGTAGACGACGCCAGCGGGTTCGCCGGCCTGTTCGACGCCTCGGCTCTGCTGCGCTACCAGCGCCCGCTGCTGGCCACCTCGACCGACGGCGTGGGCACCAAGGTCATGCTCGCCCAGCAGTACGGCAAGCACGACACGATCGGCGTCGACCTCGTCGCCATGGTCCTCGACGACCTGGTGGTGTGCGGCGCGGAGCCGCTGTTCATGACCGACTACATCGCCTGCGGCAAGGTGGTGCCCGAGCGCATCGCCGAGATCGTGGGCGGCGTCGCCGAGGGCTGCCGGCTGGCCGGGGCGGCCCTGCTCGGCGGCGAGACCGCCGAGCACCCGGGAGCCATGGGCCCCGACGAATACGACCTGGCGGGCGCGGGCACCGGCGTCGTGGAGGCGTCGGCGATGCTCGGCGCCGACCGCGTCCGGGCCGGCGACGTGGTCCTCGGCCTGGCGTCGTCGGGGGTGCACTCCAACGGCTATTCGCTGGTACGCCACGTGCTGCGCGAGTCGTCGCTGTCGCTCGACGCCGACCTGCCCGAGCTGGCCAGGCCGCTGGGCGCCGAGCTGCTGGAGCCCACCAGGATCTACTCGCTCGACTGCCTGGAGCTGGCCCGGAGGGTCGACGTCCACGCCTACGCCCACATCACCGGCGGCGGCATCGAGAGCAACCTGTCCCGCTCACTGCCCGGCCACCTCGACGCGGTCCTCGACCGCTCCTCGTGGACCCCGCCACCGATCTTCTCGGTCCTGGCGGGCTACGGCGGCATCGCACAGCAGGACATGGACAAGACCTTCAACCTGGGCGTCGGCATGGCCGCCATCGTCGCCCAGGAGGCAGCGGACGAGTCCATCCGCCTACTGACCGAACGCAACCAACCGGCCTGGATCATGGGCGAAATCACAGCAGGCACCGGCCAAGCCACCTACCGCTGACACACAGGGTGGGAGACCACGTAGAGGCACGGGCTGGCAGCGTCACGTAGACGCAGCGGCTGGCAGGAGTCACTGACGACACCTGCCAGCCGTCAGCACCCAGACGGTCGCACCGTCTTGTAACGGCGCCCAGCCCTGTGCGGGCTCAGCGGCCGTATTCCTGGAGGCCCTCAGCCCTGTACGGCGGGTGGGGCCAGCTGTGCTTGCCGTAACCCCAAAGGATCAAAAGGGGGTGGCGGCCAGCCGTAACCCTAAGAAGTAGAAACGCCAGGCGGCAAGAAAGCGCCCCACGGATGGTTGCCGTGGGGCGGCGTACTCAACCGGAACAACAGTTACCGGTCGTCGTCGTTCTTGCCGTAGTCGTCGGCGTAATCTGCATAGCGATCCGCCAGCTCATCGCTGAGGTCGTCGGCGGCGTCGTCATTGTCGCTGGAGTCTCCGACCCCGAGTTCATCGCGAAGACGATCAAGATCCGTGCCACCGCTGTTGTACTTCAGCTGGCGAGCAACCTTGACCTGCTTGGCCTTTGCTCGGCCGCGCCCCATTGGCTCGACCCCCTCGTGTGGGGTCGTCCCCGACCCCTCGTCGCTAACGCACCACACACTGACGCCGCCTGACTTTGGGCGTCAGCCTATCGTTCGCCTATTACCGTACCTGTTTTGTGCCCAGCTCGGTACGTCGTATGGGCGCGGGGCGTCAGCGGCCCAGCCAAATGCCCCTAATACGCCCGACTTCCGACATTCTGCGCTCGGCCAGCCTATCTGCTGCGACCGCCGGAGGGACGCCCTCGTCGGCCGCGATCGCGAAGATCTTCAGAGTCGTGTCGTAGATCTGGGTCGCCTTGGCTCTGGCACGCTCCATGTTGAAGCCTTCGAGCTCGTCGGCGACCTGGATCACGCCGCCCGAGTTGACCACGTAGTCGGGCGCGTAGAGGATGCCGCGCTCCGCGAGTTGCTTCTCCACGCCCGGATGGGCGAGCTGGTTGTTGGCCGCCCCGCATACGATCTTGGCGCGGAGGCTGGCCACCGAGTGGTCGTCGAGGGCCCCGCCCAGCGCGCAGGGCGCGAACACGTCGATGTCGGCCGCGATGAGCGTCACCGCGTCACCCACGACGTCGACCTCGGGGTGGCGCTGTCGTACGCGTTCGACCGCCTTGGGATCGACGTCACACAGGACGACGTCGGCGCCGTCCTCGCGCAGCAGATCGACCAGCCGATGGCCGACCTTGCCGACGCCCTCGACGCCGACCCGCCTGCCGCGCAGTGACGGCGAGCCGTAGACGCGCTCGGCCGAGGCGCGCATGCCCTGGTAGACGCCGAAGGCGGTGAGGATCGAGGAGTCGCCCGCGCCGCCGTGCGCCAGCGTGCGGCCGATCACGTAGCGTGACTCCCGGGCGATGACGTCCATGTCCTCGCTGTAGGTGCCCACGTCACAGGCGGTGATGTAACGCCCGCCGAGCGACTCGACGAAGCGGCCGTACGCGCGCAGCAGCGCCTCGCTCTTGTCCCGGCGCGGGTCGCCGATGATGACGGCCTTGCCGCCACCATGGTCGAGACCGGCCAGCGCGTTCTTGTAGGCCATGCCCTTGGCCAGGTTGAGCACGTCGGCCAGAGCCGCCTGCTCGCCCGCGTACGGATAGAACCTGGTGCCTCCCAGGGCCGGTCCGAGTGCGGTGTTGTGGATGGCGATGATGGCCCGCAGGCCGCTCTGCTCGTCGGCGCAGAACACGACCTGCTCATGGACGTCCTTGTGGGACGAACCGAAGACATCGGTCACGGTAGTGACTCCCTGTCCCGTGTCCGCCGCCCCGTTGCGACGGATCTCGTCTATCAGCGTAGTAGCGCGACGATGCGAGCCGGTTGTCTTCATGACACGATGCCTCCGTGCTGCCCTATGCCGCTTACCTCCGGGTCTACGAGCCGCTGACCGCGTTCGCCGAGTCCGAGCGCAAGGTCTGGGCCGAGTACGCCGAATCGCGTGATCGACCCCGCCGGGCCACCGCGCTCAACGCCGAGCACGCCGAGGCCGTCAGGCGCCTGCTCGGCATGCCGCCCCACCCGGCACCCGCGCAGGAGAGCCCCAACGCCTATCTGCGGCGCGTTGAGGACCGTCTCTATGTGTGTCCGTGGCAGACCCGGCTTCGCTCGTGGCTGGCCTTCTCAAGGCTGCGTGGCAGCACTCCTGCGAAGCTCATGGACCGGTTCGTGCCCAAGGCGATCGCCGAGCAGACCGCCGACGACTTCGACCGGTACAAGCGCACCGGTGACTCCGCCGCGCTCCGCACCCACATCCGCACGACGGCGTGGCACGTGCCACCGGCGTGGTTCGTGCCCTTCGACGGCAACGAGCGCTGGCTGGTGCTCGGCTCCGCGACGCCCGGACAGGACGTGACCACCACGACGGGCCGCAACCTCATCTACGTCACTTCCATGGCCCAGGCCAGGAGGCGCTCCGCGCGGGCGCTGCAGGTGCTGCGCAGGCACCTGGGCGACGTGGCGGCCAACCTGGACGTGGAGGACGTGGCCAGGTGGCTGGAGGAGTTCCACCCGCACTCGCTGGTCGAGCTCGACTACGGCGGCCTCGTGCGCCTCATGAATGATGACGCGCTGCAAGCGGATCAGTCCGTCGCGGAGCTCTCAGCGGCCCTCACGGGGCTGGACACGGGTCAAGAAGAGCTTGCCTACGCCATGTATCAGAGGGTGATCCTGCGCTGGAAGTCAATGCAACTTCTGGAATCTGCCAACTGAACCCCAATACAACCGTCTGACCTGCATAAGTAGGTCATGACTCGCGGCTGCTCTCTTCTGCGAACTGAGTAGTTTGCCGTTTTCACTGCGATACCACGAAACGTGTCGCTAGAATCACCGAGCGTGACATCGCCATGTGAGCGGGCAGTTGGGTCAAAGAAGGGCTCGCAAATCGCTCTGCGTGGCGGTATGGTCACTTCGGGTGATGCCGCATATGGCTCAGAAAAGCCGCACGCTCTGGGCTATAGGGGGACATCCGTGACACGCGCAAAGGGAGTCACAGGATCGCTGAGCCGGTCCACACGGAGGAGAGGCCGCACAAATGTCAGCTCGTACACCCGAGGCCGAGCCGCTGCTCACGCCCGCTGAGGTCGCGACCATGTTCAGGGTCGACCCCAAGACCGTTACCCGGTGGGCGAAGGCAGGCAAGTTGACGTCGATTCGTACCCTCGGCGGTCACCGGCGTTACCGGGAGACCGAGGTTCGCGCACTGCTGGCGGGGATTCCGCAGCAGCGCTCGGAGTAGTGCCGAGGTCGTCACGAACCTCAGGGGGGTTGAATGGTGGGCCGTGCTGGACAGCCCGGTCCACCCAGGTGACGACGTCATGTCGTAAATGGGGAGCTGGCGCCGCCCGCCCGGCGCCATCCTTCCCGAAGGGGACCTAGGCCAGTTGTTCCTTGGTCAGCAGATCCAGCAGCCGGTTGACCTCCGGGTCATAGCCGGCGGCTACTCCGAGTAGTGAGACCATGTGGTCCACGAGCATCTTCTCCAGCGTCGGACGCTCGATGTCGCGGTGTTCCAGCCAGTCGAGGCCGGCGGTCTCCACCGACGCGATCCACGATCTCAGCGTCGTGCGCAGCACCGGGCTCGGCCGCTCCACCCGCATCTGCCGCTGGATGAGCCGGAAGAGACGCTGCCGCACACCGTCGACGATCTCCCCGACCTCCCCCGCCCGGTTGGCGGGGCCGCCGCGGAGCAGCGCCGCGAAGCCGGCCGCGTGCTCCTCGACGAAGTCGAAGTAGCGCCCGAGCCCCGAGGCCAGCTCATCGAGAGGTCTGCCGCCGCCCTGCGGGCGCAGCCGCGACTCCAGCTGGTCGGCCGCGCTCTTCAGCGCCGCCACGTAGAGCTCCTGCTTGCCGCCGAAGTAGTGGTAGACCAATGCCCGCGAAGCGCCGGCGGCCGAGGCCACGTCATCGATCGAGACGTCTTCCGCGTCGCGTGTGCTGAAGAGTTCGAGGGCCGCGGCCATCAGCTCCTCGCGACGGCGATCCACGCTGAGCCTGCGCCGAGCCGGTCGGGCCGCTTCGGCTGACTTCCCGGGTGTCACAACAGCACAGTATCCGACGCCGTGCCTAATAGCGGACATGTAGCCAAGTGGTCAATATCAGCCTTCCCTAACATGAGGCCGTACCCTGCGGCGAACTCGATCGTTTGGTCAGACAGGTGCCCAACTTCGCATCGCGGGGGAGACACATGTCAGGACCACCCGTCAACTCTTCAACTATTACCGACCTCCGGGAGGTAGACGCGGTACCTCGGCCACGACCGACCATCCGCAACGTCGCCGAGCGAGCCGGCGTCTCGAAATCGCTGGTCTCGCTCGTACTACGCGGATCCCCGCACGTGAGCGAGCACCGGCGGCAAGCCGTGCTGCAGGCGGCCCGCGAGCTCGGCTACCGGCCCAACGCGGTCGCGCGGAGCCTCGTGGAAGGCCGTACCCACCTCGTCGGCGCGCTCGTCGCCGACCTGCACAACCCGTTCTACGCCGAGTTCCTCGACGGACTGCAGGAGAGCCTGCACGGCGACGGACTGCGCATGCTGATCGGCAACAGCCAATGGGACCCCGCCTTCGAGGACGAGGCCGTGGAGGCCTTCCTGGAGCTCAGGGTCGACGGGCTGGTGTTACTCGGCATCGCGCCGACCAGCGAGACGCTGATCGAGGCGACCTCCTACACGCCGACGGTCGTCGTAGGGGAACGTGACATCGAGCTCGACGGCGTCGACATCGTGGTCGACGACGACCAGCTCGGCGCCCGGCTGGCCATCGACCACCTGGTCGATCACGGCCACAAACGGATCGCGCACATCGAGGGTCCGCGCTCCTCACGCTGCGAGGGCTACCTCGTGGCGATGCGCAGGCACTCGCTGGCGCCCTACATCATGGTCGAGGCCGCGGAGTCGACCGAGGAGAGCGGCCGGCACGCCGCCCTCGCCCTGCTCAGCCGCGAACCCAGGCCCACGGCGATCTTCGCCGCCAATGACGTAGTTGCGCTCGGCGTCCTCTCGGCCGCCGCGGAACTGGGCCTGAAGGTGCCGGACGACCTGTCGGTGGTCGGTTACGACAACACCCACCTGGCCGCCTCGCACCACATCTCTCTCACCTCCGTCGACCAGCCGCGCCGTACCATGGGCCGGTCCGCGGCGGCACTGCTCAGCGACCGGATCGGAGACCCCGCGAAAGTAGCCCGCCTGCGCCAGGTGACCCCCGAACTCATCGTCCGGCGGAGCACGGGTCCCGTTTAGAGAGAGCCAAAGCTGGGTCAACCCGTGCGGCGGCGGCGCCGCACGGCGGTTTACTCGTCAGGGTCATGCGACACGATCTGATCCGGGGGGACAGCCATGCGTGATCCGGAACTGGTGTCCTGCGCCCAGCGCGCGGCGACCGAGCTCGAACGTGCCTGGGCGCAGTGGCGCGCGGGCCGGGACAGGGGCAGGGGTATCGACGTCGGTGCGGAGTCCGTGGCCAGCTACGTCGCCCATTCCCTCGACCACCCGTGGGGCCGCCCCCGTGTCGTCCTCGGCCTCGACGCCGAGGACGCCCGGGAGCTCGCCGCGCTGCTGGAGCGGCAGGAGGTGGGCGAACACGTCTGGTGAGCAGCCGTGCTCCCCGCAGGAGCCGCTCTTGACGTAGGTGAGGAGCCGCGCTCCCCACAGGAGCCGCTCTTGACATAAGCGTCAGGTGAGGACGCCGCTTGACGTAAGTTGGAGCGTATGCGTGCTCTTCCAGCGTCACTCCTCGCCGCCTGCGGCCTGATCGCCACCGCGTGCGGCGGCACCGACAGCGGTGGCGCCGCGGCAGGTCAGGCCGCCCGAGCAGCGGCGACGACCCCAGCCTCGGCCCCGGCGTCGGCGCCGACCCAGGCGAGGTCTCAGGCCCATGCCAAGCCTCAGGCGGTGGCCGGCCCGCTGGAGGGCAAGACCATCGTCATCGACCCTGGGCACAACGGCGGCAACTACCGCAATCCCACGGCCATCAACCGTAAGGTCAACGTGCTGACCAAATGGAAGCCGTGTGACACGACCGGCACCGAGACGAATAGCCACTACACCGAAGCCGCCTTCAGCTGGGACGTCTCCAACCGCATGGTCAAGATCTTGGAGGCCCGCGGCGCCAAGGTGAAGCTGACCAGGACCGACAACAACAGCGTCGGGCCGTGCATCACCCAGCGGGCCGCCATCGGCAACAAGGCCAAGGCCGACGCCGCGATCTCCGTGCACGGCGACGGCGCCCCGGCCACCGACCACGGCTTCCACGTCATCATGCCGAAGAAGATCAACGGCCCGGTCGACCCCGTCGTGGCCGACTCGAGCAGGCTGGGCATCGCGGTGCGTGACGCGTTCACGAAGGGCACCGGCCTGCCCTACTCCAACTACATCGGCCGCAAGGCCCTCGACTACCGCAACGACCTCGGCGGCCTCAACCTGTCGACCGTGCCGAAGATCTTCATCGAGTGCGGCAACATGCGCAACGCGGGTGACGCGGCCAAGTTCAAGGATCCCGCGTTCAGGCAGCGGATCGCGGTGGCGCTCGCCGACGGATTGCAGCACTATCTCAAAGCATGATTCCTCGCCCCAATCTGCTGAGTGATCTCTCCGCCTCCTACGAGCTGACCCCGGGTGCGGCCGTCTCGGGGCCCGATGACCTGGTCGAGGCCGTACGACTGGCGCTCCCGGTGCTCGACCTGCGGCCGGGCGACGCGGGAGCCGTCGACCTGCGGCACGACCCCGCGCTCGGGCCGGAGGCGTACCGGCTGGTCGTGGGGTCGCGCGGAGTGGAGATCACGGCGGGTGACCGGGCGGGCGCCTTCTACGCGGGACAGTCGCTGCACCAGTTGCTGCCGCACGCGTCCTACCGCTCGGCGTTGTCGGCCAAGGCGGCGTGGATCGTTCCCGGGGTACGGATCGAGGACGCTCCCCGCTTCTCGTGGCGTGGGTTGCACCTCGACGTGGCCAGGCACTTCTTCCCCAAGCGGGAGGTGCTGCGCCTGGTCGACCTGATGGCGACGCACAAGCTCAACCGGCTCCACCTGCACCTGGTCGACGACCAGGGCTGGCGGGTGGAGAGCAGGGCCTATCCGAGGCTGCACGAGGTGTCGTCGCACCGCTCGCGTACCGCGACCAACCACTACCGCGAGCCCGAGACCTACGACGAGATCCCGCACGGCGGCCACTACTCGCTCGACGACCTGGCGGAGATCGCCGCCTACGCGCGGGCCCGCGCCGTCACCGTCGTACCGGAGATCGACGTGCCGGGACACGCCCAGGCGATCCTGGCCGCCTATCCGGAGTTCGGCTCCTCCGATGAGGACTACCAGGTGCTGGAGCGGTGGGGCATCACTCCGGCCATCCTGTCCCCCATGCCGCCCACGGTGGAGTTCCTGACCACGATCTTCGACGAGTTGATCGGCGCCATCGGCGAGACCCCATACGTGCACATCGGCGGCGACGAGGTGGTCCTCGACCACTGGGCCGCCTCCCCCGAGATCACCGCCTACCGCGACTCACTGGGCCTGTCGTCCATGGGCGAGTTGCAGGCGTGGTTCCTGCGCCGGCTCGCCGACGCGCTCGCCGATCGCGGCGCGCGGGCGGTCGTGTGGGACGAGGCGTTCGTCAGCGGCGAGTTGCGGCACGACACGCTGGTGATGCCGTGGCGCGGGATGAGCGTGGGCCGCCGGGCCGCCGCGGCGGGCCACGAGGTGATCGCGACGCCGGTGTTCCCGCTGTACTTCGACTACGCGGAGTCCGCGTCGGCCGACGAGCCCGTGGCGATCGGCGACGCGATCACGGTCGCCGACGTCGCGGCCTTCTCCCCCGCCCCGGACGACTGGTCCGAGGAGGAGCGGTCGCGGGTGGTCGGGGCGCAGGCCCAGCTCTGGAGCGAGCGCATCCCTGACGCCCGTACGCTCGACTACCGGGCGTGGCCGCGGGCGTGCGCCCTGGCGGAGGTGGCGTGGTCCGGCTCGGCGGGGAGCGACTTCCCGGCCCGTCTGACCGAACATCTCGGCCGGCTCGACGCGATCGGGGTGGAGTACCGGCCGCTGGACGGGCCCAAGCCGTGGCAGCGGCGCAGGCCGCACCGGCCCGCCGCCGTACGCGTGGCCGACGTCATGACGCGGCTGGACTCGATGACCCACGACGCGGAGTCGACCAGGCCCAGCGTGTGAGGGCCGGGGTCACATCTCCAGGATCATGGTCATGAAGGCCAGCAGGTCGGCCCGGCGACGGAACGGATTGCGATAGAGCGCGGGGCCGCCCTGCCTGATCCGCAGCGCCTCGCGCACGATCCGGTGCCAGCGCTCGTGGAAGGCCTCCAGCGCGTATTCGCCGGCGGCCGACTTCGACGTCACCTCACCCACCGCGAGCGTCTGGCGCAGGCGGGCGATGCCGAGCACTCCCCACGTGGTCTGGTAGTCGCTCAGCGCGGCCACGCCCGGCCAGGAGATCCGCCGGGCACTGCGCTGGACCCACCTGGTCCAGTACGTCGCCAGGTTCTCCCTGGTCTTCCGGGCGAGGGTGTCCCAGTCGGTGTGGATGCCGAGCTGGGCCGCCGCCGGTCCTCGCACCGCGACCCCACCCTGGGCGAGTACGTGCCAGGTGACCAGGTGTCGCTCGGCCCGTCCCGACTCGGTCAGCCGCCATTCGCGCACCGACGGGCCGTCGGGGGCCTGTGCCGGGTCCTTGCGCAGGTCGTCCCAGGTCACGTAGAGGCCGTCGAAGTGCGGCTTGGCCCCGCTGGGCTTCAGCTCGGCGTGGATCGTACGAAGGACCGCTGGATCGGGCGACCGGCTGGTCACGGCGACGAAGTCGACGTCGCTCACCCGCGGCCGGTAGTCGTCCAGCGCGATCGACCCCTGCAGGTACAGCCCCTCGACCAGACCGGGCGCGTGGCGATCGGCCAGTGCGAGGTAGTCCCGGCAAAGACGCGAGGGTATGTCAGGCAGATCATCGAGCATCCGGGAACCCTAGCAACGCCGGGAAACGCACGCGGTCCCGTTTCCGGGATCGCATTTTCCAGGTCACGCGCTTAACACCGTACGTTCTCGCGTCGCGCGCCTCAGGCCGTACGGCCGATGGCTTCGGAGATCGAGGTGAGGCCGTGGCGGCGGACGCGGCGGGCCAGCTGCCGGTGGATGCGCGCGGCCCAGAACGGCCCGCCGTAGATCCACCCGGTGTAGCCCTGGACCAGGGTGGCCCCGGCGAGCAGGCGTTCCCACACGTCGTCGACGTCCTCCACGCCGCCCACCGAGACCAGCGTGAGCCGGTCGCCGACGCGGGCCCGCAACCGGCGCAGCACCTCCAGGGAGCGGGCCTTGAGCGGGCGGCCCGACAGCCCGCCGGTCTCGCCGCTGTGCCGGATCGTGGTGTTGGTCGCGATGATCCCGTCGAGTCCCAGCTCCAGCGCCAGGTCGGCGACGGCGTCGACGTCCTCGTCCGCGAGGTCGGGCGCGATCTTCACCAGCAACGGTGTGCGGCGCGGCGTGCCGTCCGCGACCAGCTTCACCGAGGCGAGCAGCGGGCGCAGCAGCGACACGGCCTGCAGGTCGCGCAGCCCAGGCGTGTTGGGCGAGCTCACGTTGACCACGAGGTAGTCGGCCAGCGCCGCCAGCTCCTTGGCGCTGGCCACGTAGTCGGCGACGGCCTCGGACTCGGGCACCACCTTGGTCTTGCCGATGTTGACCCCGACCACGACCGGGACCCCACGGGTGCGGCGCAGGCGGCGCGCCGCGGCGGCCGCCCCGGCGTTGTTGAACCCCATCCGGTTGATGACGGCCCGTCCCGGCACCAGCCTGAACAGCCGGGGCCGGGGGTTGCCGGGCTGGGCGTGCGCGGTGATGGTGCCGACCTCGACATGGCTGAAGCCCAGGGCGGCGACGCCCTCGGCGCAGGCGGCGTCCTTGTCGAACCCGGCGGCCAGGCCGAGCGGTCCGGGGAAGTGCACGCCGAACGCGCTGACGCGCAGAACCGGGTCGTGCGGCGCGAGAGCTCGGTGGAGCAGCCGCTTGAGCAGGGGTAGCGCCGAGAGCAGCGCGAGGGCCCTGACAGTCAGATGGTGCACGGCCTCGGCGTCGAAACGTCGCAAGACCTGCGTGAACACGAGGCGATACATCAGGGGTCAGGGTACCAATCGCGGTGACTCCCTATATTGACTGGCATGGCACAGCTCAAGATCTACGGGCGTCGTGACGCGTGGGCCGGGCGGCAGCGGGAGCTCTCGGACCTCCTGCACTCCTGCGTGGTGAGCGCGTGGGGCCTGCCGGAGGACAAGCGGTTCCACCGGTTCCTGCTGTTGGACGCCGAGGACTTCGTGTGCCCGCAGCGCGGCCCGAACTACCTGATCATCGAGGTGGTCTGCTTCACCGGCCGCAGCGACGAAGCCAAGCGGGCGCTGATCCGGACGATCTATGAAAGATCTCAGCTCGACGCTGAGGACGTGGAAATCACCATCATCGAGATGCCCAAGGTCAACTGGGGCATTCGCGGGGTTCCGGCGGACGAGCTGGCCCTGCCGTACAAGGTGGAGGTCTAGGTTCGGCCGAGCGGCTCGGCCAGGGCCTTGACAGAGGGGCGAGGTTCAGGAGTGGAGTTGGGCGGGCGGTATGGTCCGACTCATGAGCACTCACTATGACGTCGTCGTTCTCGGCGCGGGTCCCGGAGGGTACACGGCCGCGGTCCGCGCCGCCCAGCTCGGGCTGCGCGCAGCGGTCATCGAGGAGAAGTACTGGGGTGGCGTCTGCCTGAACGTGGGCTGCATCCCGTCCAAGGCACTGCTGCGCAACGCCGAGCTCGCGCACATTTTCCACAACGAGGCCAAGACCTTCGGCATCAGCGGCGAGGTCACCTTCGACTACGGCGCCGCCTTCCAGCGCAGCCGCAAGGTGGCCGACGGCCGGGTCAAGGGCGTCCACTACCTGATGAAGAAGAACGCCATCACGGAGTACGACGGCCGCGGCACCTTCCTCGACGCCAACACGATCCAGGTGAACGGCGAGACGATCACCTTCGCCAACTGCATCATCGCCACCGGGGCCAGCACCAGGCTGATCCCGGGCACGTCGCTGTCGGAGCGGGTGGTGACGTACGAGGAGCAGATCATGACCGATCAGCTCCCCGGCAGCATCATCATCGCGGGCGCCGGCGCGATCGGCGTGGAGTTCGCGTACGTCCTGCACAACTACGGCGTCAAGGTGACGATCGTGGAGTTCCTCGACCGGATGGTCCCGCTGGAGGACGCGGAGGTCTCGGCCGAGCTGGCCAAGCGTTACAAGCGGCTCGGCATCGAGGTGCTCACCTCCACCCGCGTCGACGGCATCGAGGACACCGGCGCCACGGTCAAGGTGACCGTCACCCGCGACGGGCAGCAGCAGGTGCTGGAGGCCGACAAGGTGCTGCAGGCCATCGGCTTCGCGCCGCGCGTCGACGGCTACGGCCTGGAGAAGACCGGCGTGGCCCTCACCGACAGGGGCGCGATCGCGATCGACGGCCGGTGCCGGACGAACGTGCCGCACATCTTCGCCATCGGCGACGTGACCGCCAAGCTGATGCTGGCGCACGCCGCCGAGTCCATGGGCATCATCGCCGCCGAGACGATCGGCGAGGCGGAGACCATGGAGCTCGACTACGTGATGATCCCGCGCGCCACCTACTGCCAGCCGCAGGTGGCCAGCTTCGGCTACACCGAGGCGCAGGCCCGTGACCTGGGCTATGAGGTGAAGGTGGTCAAGTTCCCGTTCACCGCGAACGGCAAGGCACACGGCCTGGGCGACGCGAACGGCTTCGTCAAGATCATCAGTGATGAGAAGTACGGCGAGCTGCTCGGCGCGCACCTGATCGGCCCGGAGGTGACGGAGCTGCTGCCCGAGCTGACGCTGGCCCAGCAGTGGGACCTCACCGTGCACGAGGTCGCGCGTAACGTCCACGCCCACCCGACGCTCGGCGAGGCGGTCAAGGAAGCGATCCACGGTCTCTCGGGACACATGATCAACATGTGACGAAGCGCTCGGAGGCGCGCGTCGGGGCGGCCGGTGTGCCGGACAAAGGCGCTTATTCGCGGCTAACACCCGACCCGCCACGCTCGACCCCATGCGAGTGCTTGTCGTGGAGGACGAGGAAGAACTGGCCGACGCGGTCGCGCGCGGCCTGCGGCTGCACGCGATCGCCGTCGACGTGGCCTACGACGGGCAGGAGGCGCTGAACCTGGCCTCGTACGTCGACTACGACGTCGTCGTCCTCGACCGCGACCTGCCCGAGGTGCACGGCGACGACGTCTGCGGCGAGCTGGCGAACTCCAGCCGGATCCTCATGCTCACCGCCGCGGGGCAGGTCCGCGACCGGGTCGACGGGCTGTCTCTGGGGGCCGACGACTACCTGGTCAAGCCGTTCGCGTTCGCCGAGCTGGTGGCCAGGATCCGGACACTGGCCCGCCGGTCGTCCCGGGCCGCGCCGACGCCGCTGGAACGGGCCGGGATCCGGCTCGATCCCGGCCGCCGTACCGTGACCAGGGACGAGCGGGCGGTCGCGCTGAACCGCAAGGAGTTCGACGTCCTGGAGCAGCTGCTGCTGGCCGGCGGCGACCTCGTCACCTCCGCCGAGCTGCGCCGGCGCGTCTGGGACGAGCACGCCGACACGGGCACCGGCGTGCTGCGCGTCACGATCACGTCGCTGCGCAGGAAACTGGGCGCGCCGCTCGCGGTCCAGAACGTCCCCGGCAAAGGCTACCGGCTGTGACGCGGCTTTGGCCGTGGGACCGGCTCGGGCTGCGCGTGCGGCTGGCCCTGCTGTACGGCGGGCTGTTCTTCGTCGCCGGGTCGATGCTGCTCTGGGTCACGTACCTGCTGACGGCTCGGGCGATGAACACGCAGTTCGTCACGAAGTTCGGCGGCCCGCTGATCGCCGGTACGGAGGAGGTGCCGCCCGACGCCGGCTCGCCCGTCCGGCAGGTACGGGTCGATGTGGAGCAGGGCGCGGCCACCGTGCTGAGTGACATGCTGCGGTCCTCGGTGGTGATCATGATCGTGATCGGGGTGATCGCGTTCGTGCTCGGCTATTTGGTGGCTGATCGGGCGTTGCGGCCGTTGGATCGGGTGACGGAGACGGCGCGGCGGTTGTCGGAGAGTACGTTGCATGAGCGGATCGGGTTGCGGGGTCCGCAGGATGAGGTCAAGCGGTTGGCCGATACGTTCGATGCGATGTTGGATCGGTTGTATCGGGTGTTCGAGGCGCAGCGGCGTTTTATCGGTAATGCTTCGCATGAGTTGCGTACGCCGTTGGCGATCAATCGCACGATTTTGGAGGTGTCGCTGGAGGAGCCGGCGGCCTCACCCGATCTGAAGGCGCTGGCTCGTGCGTTGCTGGGGACCAATGCCCGTTATGAGCGGTTGATCGAGGGGTTGCTGCTGCTGGCCCAGTCGGAGCAGGAGCTCGCCGTTCGCAAGCCCGTGGAGCTGCCGCGGATCGTACGAACCGTGCTGGAGCAGGTTGAGCTCGCCGCCACGAAGCGGCACATCACCGTGCATCAGGATGTGCGGCAGGCCGTGGCCGTGGGCGATCCGCTGTTCCTGGAGCGTTGTGTGTTCAACCTGCTGGAGAACGCGATCAAGTACAACGTGCGCGGGGGTGAGGTGTGGTTGCGGCTGCGGCAGGAGGGTGACGAGGCGGTCGTGGTGGTGGAGAACACCGGGCCGCAGGTCTCGCCGTACGAGGTGGACGACCTGTTCGAGCCGTTCCGCCGGTTGCAGGGTGATCGGGTGCGGTCGGCGCGCGGCGCGGGGCTGGGACTGTCGATCGTCCGGGCCATCGTCGACGCGCACGGCGGCACGGTGACGGCCGTGGGCCGTCAGGAAGGCGGCCTGGCGGTGACCGTACGGCTGGCGGGCGCGGCTCACGTGACCGCCGGCCGCGCACGGGGGCGGTCACTGGAGACCGCACCCTGAGTTGCGCGAATTGTCGAGGTTGTGTAGGGGTGGGCTGCTCGTACGTTTGAGGAAAGGTCGTCCATGGGACAGGAACCCGACGGTCAGGGGAGCTCGACGGCTTCGGTGCGGAGCTCTCACCTGTGGCGACTGGAAGCGTCGCCGTCCACCTTGGAGACGATCGCCGACTCCTGGCGGGCGCTGGGGACCAAGGCGTCCTCGGCGGAGGGCAAGGTCCATGACGCGGCACAGGCCGTCTTCAACAAGGACGAATGGGTCGGCGACTCCGCCGACGCCTTCAACAAGTACCGCAAGAGGCTGACCAGCGACATGGAGCTGTTCAGCGCCCAGGCCGGGAACGTCGGCGACGTGCTCGACAGCATGGCCTCCGTCCTCCAGACGTACCAGAGCCTGCTCGACGACGAGTGGGACAAGCTCAAGCACGTACCCGTGACCGAGGATCTGAACGGCCTGACCTTCCGCCCGAAGAACGCCGACCAGGCCACCCTGGTCAGTACGGCGATCAGCACCGCCACCGAGATGCGCACACGGCTCGACGACCTGCTCGACGCCAAGCGTCAGGAACTCGCCTACTACAAGGAGCAGTTCGAGGCGCACGCCAAGCAGTGGAAGCCGCGCACGCTGACCATGCTCAACCTCAACGTGGGCCAGGGCGCGGGCAACGCCTGGCGCGACAAGAACGGCACGGACCCCGGAGACATCCCCGGCATGGCCAAGCTGATCGCCGGCTCGGGCGCCGACGTCGTGACCCTCCAGGAGGTCTTCAAGAAGGACATCGACGCGGGCTTCAAGGCGAACAGCGCCGTCGACCTCAAGCACAGCCTCGAGCGGGAGACCGGCGTCAAGTGGGAGGTCCGGTTCGAGGAGGCGAGCAGGAAGTACCAGGCGAGCGACTCCATCCCGATCCTGGGCGACAACTGGCACCAGCCGTTCGGCAACGCGGTCCTCGTACGGCAGGGCGACTCCATCGAGAGCGTGGGCGGCGGCGAGAACATCAAGCTCGACGCCCCCGGCAGCAAGATCACACTGCCGGGGAACGCGCCCGGCATGGGCAACGTCGAGATCGAGGACGGCGAGGGGCGGTCGGCGGCCAAGACGGAGATCAGATTCAAGCCCCGGTAGCGTCACGCCACGTCGCGGGTTGGGTCGGGTCGTGTCACCGGTCGGGTCGTGTCACCGGTCGGGTCGGGGACAAGGTCGCGTCACCAGTCGGGGATGATCAGGTCCACCTTCTGCCCGTCGTGGTCGGAGCTGCCCCCGTCGACCAGCTGCGGCCGGCCGCCGAACTCGACGCTCGGTGAGCCGATCACGTGGTCGATGCGCGTGCCCGTCGGCGACGTGCCGGCGATGGCGCCGTCGGGGGTGCTCGCGCCCGAATAGACGGTGTAGCCCTCCTGAGCAAAGCTCGCGATGGACTGCGGCCCCGCCATCTTCCAATCGGTCTGGCCGTCCTCGGTGATCGCGTTGAGGTCGGCTCCGATCACGGAGGGGCCGTCGATCGAGTCGTGCAGCTTGTCGATCTGCATGGCGCGTACGGTCTCGTCGTTCCCGTGCAGACCGTGGCTGTGGACGTGGGCGCTGTAGACGTCCAGCGACTTGGCCGAGTTGGCGCAGATACGGTCGGCCTCTTCGTGATCCGTGGTCCTGAAGATCTGGATCACCTTGCGCAGGCGCTTCTCGTCCCTGTCGAGCAGGGCGCCGAGCAACTCGGAGGCGTCGGCGGCGGCGGTCAGGGTGTCGGCGTAGTCGGAGCCACAGCTGACGGCCTTGGAGGTGTTGCCGAAGGCGTTGAACCCCGGCACGGAAGGAACCGGGACGTAGGTGACCGGCGAGAGCGCCTCGCCCAGCTTCTTGCTTCCCTCCGCCACGTCGTCGACCGCCTTGAGCACGCCATCGGCGATCGTGCCGACGCGGTCGTACTTCATCCCCGCTTCATCGCCCATGGCGGCTGAGCCTAGGCCATCTGTGAGTGATCAGTCCGGGTCCATCCAGAATTGCCTCTTTGGCTGAGCGGCAGGTCATCAGGATATTTCGGGATTGACGTAACAACGAAGATGCTCAGACCACTTCCTGGTGTCAGAAGAACCATGTCCGGGATTAAGGGGCCGAGGCGGTGACGGATGATTCGCACCGGTTCACCAGCATGTACGACGAATGCCGACAACGCGTGTGGGCGTACGTGGTCAGTCGCGCGGGCCGGCAGGCGGCGGACGAGGTGGTGAGCGAGACGTTCGCGGTCGCCTGGCGGCGGCTGGACGACGTACCGGAGCCGGCCCTGCCCTGGCTGCTCGGAGTCGCGCGCAACGTCCTGCGCGACAACATCCGCGCGGAGACCCGGCGGGAGGCGCTGAACGCGGAGCTGCGGGCCTGGACCGAGGGCGACGTGGCCGACCAGGTGACCGAGCGGCTCGGCGTACTGCGGGCGCTGGCCGAACTGCCGGAGGACGACCGGGAGGTCCTCCTCCTGATCGCCTGGCAGGGCCTGTCCCCCAAGGACGCTGCCCGGGTCATCGGCTGCTCGTCCGCCGCCTTCCGCGTACGGCTGCACCGTGCGCGCAAGCGGCTCAAGCAGGCGATGGAACCAGCGGGACAGTCCCGGCCCCGGGTGCGGAACCTCAGCGAGGAGTGGTCATGAACCCCATCGACGAACTACGGGCCGCCCGGCCCGCTCACCTCGGCGACACACCGGTCGACGAAAGCACCAGGGCCGCGGAGCTCTCGTACGCCATGTCCCGGCCCCGTCCGGTGCGGCGTAAGCGCAGGATCGTACGACCGGTGTGGAGTCTCAGCCTCGTCGGCGCCGCCGCCGCGACCGCCGTGGCCGTCATGGTCTCCGGCACCGGCGGCACGACGGTGCCGGAGACCCCGGCGACGATCACCTCGCCCACGCCCAAGGTGAAGCTGTCGGCTCGGGAGATCCTGCTGACCGCCGCCGCGAAGGCGGCCCGCCAGCCCGCCGGGACCGGCGCCTACTGGCACACCGTGTCCGTGCAGCGGACCCTGTTCGCGGTCGAGGGCGCCGACTATCGGGTCATGGACCGGCAGCGGGAGGAGGGTTGGACGCCCAACGCCACCCGTGGGGACCAGTGGGGCAGCATCAAGCCGCTCGGCGCGCGACCGGCCACCGCCGCGGACGAGGAGGCGTGGAAGCAGGCCGGTTCCCCGGCCAAGATCCCGGTCAAGGTGCCGGGCAAGCCACTCCCGATGACCCTCAAGACCTTTCCCCGGAAGGCGTACACCGGCCATAGCCCGCTGGTCGACGGGGAGGTGTTCTGGCTCGGCCGGAACGTCACCATGAAGGACCTGCGCGGCCTGCCCACCGACCCGGCCAAGCTCAAGGCGTGGCTGCTCAGCTCGTACGAGGGGCACAGCCCCGGGTCCAACAGCGACCCGATGCCGGCCGACCCCTGGCTCTTCAACGTGAGCGTGGGGTTGATCATCGACATGCCGGTCACGCCCCAGGTACGCGGGGCCGCCTTCCGGATGCTCGCCGACCTGGACACCGTCGACGTCATCGAGAACGTCACGGACGCGGAGGGCCGCCAGGGCACCGCCGTGGCGGTCAAGGAGCACACCAAGTACTCCGGCGTCGTGGAGACTCGGCTGATCTTCAACCAGGCGACCGGGCGGGGCCTGGCGAACGAGAGCGTCTTGGTGAAGCCCGAGGGTGTCCAGAGCGCCTTCGAACCCGGCACCGTGTGGAGCTCGCAGGCCGTACTGGAAGCCGGCTGGACCGACCGCAAGCCGTCCTCCTGACCTCGCCGCCCCTGGGTCGGGGCGGTCAGCATGCGGAGGCCGGACGATGGTGTGGGGCGGATCCGCGGGTCGTCAGCCCGTCGGCGTGAAAGTTTCACCGTTGGTTGACGGGCATGACGCCACCCCTCATGATCATGTTGCCGCCTGGCAGGAGGGGGCGTCGAGTGAATGCCGCTACCCATGGCGAGGTGCACCGATGCCGAGATTCGCATTACGAGCCGCGTCCGCCGTCCTGCTGACGCTGACCGCCCTGAACGTCCCCGCCGCGCACGCCGACGAGGTCACCCCTGTCGCGGTGACCGTCAACGCCCGCGCCGCGCTTGCCACCGTCCCGGAGACCGGCATCGGCACCAACCATGCCATCTGGGACACCAACCTGGGCACCAACGCGACCGCCGACCTGCTCAAGGATGCCGGGGTGAAGCTGCTGCGCTATCCCGGCGGCTCCTATTCGGACATCTACCACTGGGCCACTCACACCGCTCCTGGCGGCTATGTGGCGCCCAACACCGACTTCGACACCTTCATGAGTGGCGTGCGCCGCACCGGGGCGCAGGCGATGGTGACCGCCAACTACGGCACCGGCACCGCCGACGAGGCCGCGGCCTGGGTACGTCAGGCCAATATCACCAAGGGCTACGGCGTCAAATACTGGGAGATCGGCAACGAGAACTACGGCAACGGGCACTACGGCTCCGCCTGGGAGGCAGACGATCATGCCGACAAGAGCCCGGCCGAGTACGCCCGCCATGTCGTGACGTACGCGGACGCCATGAAGGCGGTCGACCCCACCATCAAGATCGGCGCGGTGCTGACCACGGCCGCCAACTGGCCCGACGCCATAGTCGCCGACGGCGACGACGGCACCTGGAACAAGACCGTCCTCTCGATCGCCGGACCAAAGATCGACTTCGTGATCCTGCACTGGTACCCCGGCGCCCTCGACAAGGCCGCCCACGTCCCCGACATGATCCAGCTCACCCGCCAGCAGATCGCGAAGTACGCCGGGCCCGGTTCTGAGCGGATCGGCATGGCGATGACCGAGTTCAACACGGGGTCCAGCAGCGGCGGCGTCACCACCCAGCCCGGCGCGCTGGCCGCCGCCGACGACTACGCGACGCTCCTGGCGAACGGGGTGTTCACGGTCGACTGGTGGAACGTCCACAACGGCATCGGCAACATCACTCAGGTCGAAGGACAGACCGATTACGGTGACTTCGGCCTGTTGTCGAGCGGTACGTGCACCTCCGACGGAAGCGTCTGCGAGCCGCAGCTGAACACTCCCTTCGCGCCCTACTACGCCCTGCAAATGATGAGCAAGTTCGCCCGCCCAGGCGACCAGTTCATCCGGGCCGCGACCGGCCAGGCGAAGGTCACCGCGCACGCCGCCCGCCGCCCCGACGGCGACCTGGCCGTCCTGTTGATCAATACGTCGTCCGACACGTCCTACCCCGTCACCATCGGCTACTCCGGCTTCAGCCCGGCGTCGGGGGCGCCGACCGTATTGACCCACACCAACGGCGCCACGAGCATCACCGGTTTGACCTCGGGCAGCGCGACCAGCCAGACGCTGCCGCCACTCTCGATGACCACCGTCGTCCTGCACCCCGCCACGCCCCAGGCCGGCCGCCCAGGCACGCCGGGACAGCCGACCGCCGCCGACGTAACGGACCGGACCGCCACGATCTCCTGGCCCGCCGCCTCCCCCGGCGCCCGCCCGATCGCCAAGTACGAGCTTCACCGCCAGAACGGAGCCATCAGCGAGCAACTCGGCGAGAGCACCGGCACCTCGCTCACGGTGAGCAACCTCACGCCGGGCACCCGCTACACGCTCAACGTGATCGCCCGCGACACTGGCGGCGGCGTCTCGTGGGCCTCCCCGCCGCTGACCTTCACCACCGGCACACCCGCTTCGAGCTCCTGCACAGTACGGCTGGCCGTCCAGACCGACTGGGCCAGCGGCTATGTCGGCGCCATCGACGTCACCAACAACGGCGCGCCGATGAACGGCTGGACCCTGGCTTTCACCTGGCCCAGGACATGGCAGAGCCTGGGCAGCGGCTGGAACGCCACCTGGACGCAGAACGGGCCGGACGTCAAGGCCGTCAACGAACCCGGAAACGGCTCGCTACCGACCGGGGGATCGACCACGATCGGCTTCGTCGGCAACTACAGCGGGCCGAATGTCCTGCCGGGCGTTTTCACCCTCAACGGAACCGTCTGCACTACCCGCTAGGGCGGTGACTCCAGGCGCTTCGTCCCACGGACCGTCTCGATCCCTGTGACGGTCCGTGGCGGCTAGGGTCCCTTGGAGGGAAACCCCCTCCGGGGGTGAGGAAGAAACCGGTCCGTGATGGCTGGGGGCCTTGGAGGGAAACCTCCTCCGGAGGAGCGGAAGAAACCGGTCCGTGGCGGCTGGGGGCGGCCTTGGAGGGTTACCCCTCCGGAGGAGCGGAGGATGACGGCCCGTAGTGGCTGGGGACCCCTGGATGGATACCCCCTACGGGGGCGGGGAAGAGGCCGGTCTGTGGTGGCTGGGACCCTCGGAGAAACCCCCTCCGAGGGGCAGCGTCCGGCCTGCTCTAGAAGACGTGGTCGCTGGTGGCCTCGCGGCGGCGCGGCTCGATGCGGTCGACTACCTCCTCGCTCCAGGCCCGCATGACCGCGGCCTGCTCGGGCGTGAGCGAGTCGAGGAAGTAGCGGCGGATGTTGCCGGCATGCCCGAGGATGGCGCTCTCCGCGAGCTCACGGCCCTTGGCGGTCAGCCCGATCCCGGTGCGGCGGCCGCCGGCCCCGCTCTGGGTCGGCTCCACGAGGCCGCGGTTCTCCATGCGGGTCAGCTGGTGCGAAACCCGGCTCTTCTCCCAGGCGAGCGACTCGGAGAGCTCGCCGACGCGCATCTCGCGGCCGGGCGCCTTCCACAGCGTCACCAGCACGCTGAACTCGGCCTTCGAGATGCCACAGTCGCGCTGCAGACCACGCTCGAACTCCCGGGCAAGCAGGCGTTGCGCGAGCATCCAGGTGTGCCAGAGCTCCCACTCCTCGGGTTCCAGCGTACGGGTCTCCGCCATGGCGGAATCATACCGACCAGCAGAGTTGACGCGTCAACTCGGCCGGTCCTAGAGTTGACGCGTCAACTCTCTCGAAAGGGCGTCATGGCACTCCGCATTGGCATCATCCTCGGCAGCACCCGACCCGGACGCCGAGGCGAGCAGATCGCCTCCTGGGTGCTCGACACGGCGCGCGCTCACGGTGGCGCCGACTACGAGCTGATCGATCTCGCGCACCACAACCTCGGCAACCTCGATGAGGGCGGCAATCCGAACTTCCAGCAGTACGAGCACGCGCACACCCGCGAATGGTCCGCACTGATCAGCGGTTTCGATGGCTTCGTGTTCCTTGTCCCGGAGTACAACCACTCCTTCCCCGGCGCGCTCAAGAACGCGCTGGACTACGTGTACCGGGAGTGGAACGACAAGGCCGCCGGCATCGTCAGTTACGGCGGATGGGCCGCCGGGGTCCGAGCCGCCGAGGCCCTCAGGCTCGTGCTCGCCGAGCTCCAGGTGGCCACGGTCCGCGCGCAACCCGCCATCCCCACGCACCCCACATTCTCGACCGGCGCTTTCGTCCCCGGCGAGGGTCTCGACGCCTCGGTCTGCGGCATGCTCGACCAGGTGACCGCCTGGGCCGAGGCGTTGCGCGGAGTGCGCGCGGCCAGGTCGGAAACGGGCGCGGCGGCCTGAGGTCCCGTCGCGCTAGTCAGCGCCCGGGGGCCGTCCCTCATCGGCGGTCCCCGCGCTCTCACGGACAGGGCCCTCCCATGTCGGGGAGAGGTACGGCGAATGCGCCGAGCGGTAGAGCACGACGACCAGGGCCACGACGGTCGCGAACCAGGCGATGGCCGTGATCGGGCCCAGGTCGGCGTAGCCGTACCCGGCCAGCGTGCCAAGCACTCCCAGAACGGCCACGGCCCAGCGCAGCACGTCGAGGAGGGCGGCCCCGGAGGTGTCCCCGCAGGGAAGGATCCGTCTGATGATGGCCTCGGCGATCAGCCAGACCGCGAGCAGGGCACCGAGCGTGTTGGCGATTTCGATCAGTTGCGTGATCGGGATGGGGGAATCCGCCTGGCTACGACTCGAGGGCTCACCGGACGCGATCAGGGCGATGAACGAGACGCAGGCCATGGCGGCAGCCAAGGACCTGGCCCGGCTGAAGGGGTCGTTGACGGATCGCTGTAGCTGCAACAGCCCGGACGCGCACAATACCCATCCGACGGGGTCGAACAGCAGGTCGAACCCGTTGAAACGGAGGGCACCGAACACGAAGACGAAACCGGTGGCGATCTTTGCGGCAGGCGGCATGCCGCCCGACCAGCCCGGCTGGCCGTAATTCACGGACGAGTTGCCTGTCAGGGCCAATCTGGACTCACCGCCTCATTGCAGACCTTGCCCGCCATAGCCTTCTGCCAGGCGACCGGAACACGCCCTGTGGATCCTGGCAGCCCCCATGAGTCGCCTGTCACCTCCACTGACCCCGGACCCAGCCAGGTTCGATAGGTGAAGCGGATCGGCTGGGGCTCGTAGGGCACCGCCGCGCAGTCGGTGATGACGATGCGCCTTTTCATGGTTGGCATGTCACCGCTCTCCACGGTGACCACAGAGGTCTCCTCTTTCGCCTGGTCAGCAGGTAACAGGCGGAGGCCAGGAATTTCCGCCGAGATACCGGTGAGAACGAACGAGGCCAGCCCCTCGTTTTCCACTTCGATGTACATGGTGGTCGACAGGACGCCATTCTGGTCCACCTCCGCGTGGAGGAAGAAATCCTGGAGGCTCCAGTGAAGGGCCGGGGTTATCGACCCTGATCCCCACAGGGCCGCCGCGACAATCACCAGCGTCAGGCCGCCGGACGCCATAGCCGATAATCGCGAACGCTGAGCACGCCACGTAGCGATGCCAAATTGCCGCCATATATCATCCGAACTCACGATATAGCACCATATATGGTGGCACTTCGTGACGGTACCTCCGATGATCTCCTGGGTAGTCGCCATGGTCACCGTGCTGATGGCGGCCATTCCGGTCACATCGGAGCGGCTCACCAGGTTCGCCACGCTGACGGGCCTTTCCGTCACAACAGCCAATGCCCGCCAGGTCATCGACCATTTCGCCGGCCTGCGCCGATGGCGGCTGATCGCTCTCGTCCCGGCCGTTCCCTTGGCCTGTTTCACCAATGACCCGCTCTATCTGGTGCTGGGCTGGTGCGCTGTTTCCGTCTTTCGCGAGGTACGACTCCCGGCCGCCCCAACGCTCCCTGCCCAGGACGACGCGAACATCTATCGGACGGCATGGCTGCTCGGCCTGGGTGGCGCCGTGGTGGCGGGCGGCTATCTGCTGGCGAGCCAGGACATCACTCCGGCGCGGCTGACCCATGCCGTCATCGTGATTATCGTGGCGGCGGCCGTACCCCGTGCCGCTGGAAAACTGAGCGCCCGGCCCGAAGCACCGGACGAGACGGACCGGACCATCCGCGAATGGTCGACGCGGAGCCTCTATCTGGCGGGAACGGCGATCGTGCTTTCGGCCACGCTACTCACTCCTGGTCACCCGCTACAGCGTGAACTGCCCGAATACACGCCACCCTTGTCGTTCCCAGATTATCGGGCCGAGTTCATGACGGTGAGCGAATACAAGAGACCCACCTGTCCGTGGACCGACCAAATGGACGACCCCTGCCGCACGTGGCTGGTGAACAAGCAGCCATTCCCGCAGGCCGCGCCGTACATCATCAGGAAAGGCGGCGCGCCCCAGGTGGCACCGTTCGTGCGCAGTTCCGACAAGAAGGCCGTCGTCTACCTGGACAGAAAAGATCGACGCATGGTCTATCAGGACGCCAAGGGCGTTCACTACCTCACCGCCGCTCTCCCGGACACGGCGGTGCCCACGGCGACGTGGGCCGGCCAGAGCAGGTACATCGCCCTGGCCAAGGACGGCGCCCAGGTCACCGACAGCAAGACCTGGACCACGGTGTCACTCCCCGGCGCCCGGCAGGTCCACGACCTCAACGAGAACGGGATCGTGGTGACGACGCAATCCCAGGTGCTCGTTCTCGATCACCTGGGACGGACGAGGATGAGCCTTCCCCTGAAACCCCAGGACAGCTACTACCTCCGGGCGGACGGCAGCCGCTTCGTGGTCATCGCCGACCAGGGGGCGCGGGTCGACACCTTCGCCCCAGAGACCGGCAAGCGTCTGTCCAGCGTCCCTCTCAGGTTCCCCGGCGGCGACTACCTTGGCACCGCCCTCGGGTGGTCGAAAGAGGGCCCCTTCTTGGTCCGCAGCGACCTCAGCGAACGCGTCTACTACTTCGACCTGGCGACGGGCAAACTCTGGAGACGCAAGACCTGAGCCACCAGGCGCCGGTCAGTGGCGGTGGTGGGCGGCGCAGCCGACGCACATCTTGGCGGCCGGCAGGATCATCAGGCGCTCGATGGCGATGCGCTGCCCGCATTTCGCGCAGATCCCGTACGTGCCGTCGTGCAGCCGCTCGACGGCCAGGTCCAGGTCGACGAGGTGCGTCTGGGCCTGGTCGAGCAGGGCCTCGATGTGGGCCCGCTCGAAGGCGGTGGAAGTCCCCTCAGGGTCGTGCTCGTCGTCGGAGGCCGACTGCGCCGCCGACTGGATCATCTCGTCCCGGTCATGGCCCAGCACGGCGATGCGGGTTTCGGTCCTTTGACGGTCGGCGTCGAGCAGTTGTCGTATGGTCGCCTGCTCTGAGGGGGAAAGCGCGGCGTCCCGGTGTTGTGTGGTCATCACGGTCCCTCACCTTCCCTTCCAGGGTACGCGCGGTGCCTCACTCATATGCGGCCGAAGACTTCCATCCCGAATTTCCGCGCCAGCGGAAACTTCGTCTCCGCCGTTGACGATGTTCCCCGCACTGGCCTATCGTCGTCTCTGGCAGAGACAAGGTTTCACCCGCGCCCGGGACAGCACCTCAGGCGTGGTAGTCATGAGATCCACGAAGGAGGCCGGACAGAGAAGTTGGTGCATCATGACCGAGCACTACCTCGGCGGTATCGGCATCGCCGAAGCGCTGGGGGTGAGCCGGCACGCGGTGCACAAATGGCGCTCCCGCTATCCGAGCGATTCGACCCATCCGTTTCCCGAGCCCGACGTCGAGATCGACGGGGTTCCCGGCTGGCGGGCTGATCGGCTGGCGGAAATAACGCAGTGGCGCAACGGCCTGCCCGGCCGCGGCGCGGGCGGGGGTCGTCCTTCCGCCGCACGTCAGGAGTACCTCAGGCACGCGGCGGCGCGCGGCCTGGAGCGGGGCGAGGCGCTGCGCGCCCTCCTCGCGTTCACCGAAGAGTTTCCCGAGATGACCGAGCCGGAAGTCTGCGCCTGGCTCATCGAGAAGTGGCGCGGCTAGCACTTCCCGGCGACACCACAAGACCGGAAGGCGATGACCCATGCCCGAAATCGGCGGCAGCACCGCACCAGGATTCGAAGGAGTGCGTACGGCATTCGCCGCCAATCTGGCCGGCGGCCAGGAGGTGGGCGCCGCGGTGGCCGTCTACCTGCACGGCCGTAAGGTCGTCGACCTGTGGGGCGGAATCGCCGATCCCGAGACCGGCCGCCCTTGGGAGCGCGACACCCTGCAGGTCGTCTATTCCACCACCAAGGGCATCACCGCAGCCTGCGCGCACCTGCTGGCCCAGCGCGGCGAGCTGGACCTCGACGCACCCGTCGCCGACTACTGGCCGGAGTTCGCGGCGAACGGCAAAGACCGCGTCCCCGTCCGCTGGCTGCTCACCCACCAGGCCGGACTGCCCACGATCGACCACCCGATCACCCCGGCGGAAGCCATCGCCTGGGACCCGATGGTGACCGCGCTGGCGGCCCAGCGCCCATCCTGGGAGCCGGGCACCGACCATGGCTACCACGGCCACACCTACGGCTGGCTGGTCGGCGAGGTCGTCCGCCGGGTGAGCGGCCGCAGCCTCGGCACGTTCCTCGCTGAGGAGATCGCCGGACCGCTCGGCCTGGACCTGTGGATCGGGCTGCCGAAAACCGAGCGGCATCGGGTCAGCCGGATCATCGCCGCCCCGATCGACCTGGACGCGCTGGCCCGGATCGACCTGGACGCCCTTCCCGAACCCATGCGCGAGGTGATGGCGGCCTATACCGATCCGACGTCGTTGACCGTGCGGTCTCTGTTGACCATCATCACGCCCACGCTGGACCACAACGACCCCGACGAGCAGTCCGCCGAGATGCCCGCGACCAACGGCATCTGCACGGCCCGCGCGCTGGCCCGCTTCTACGCCGCGCTGATCGGCGAGGTCGACGGGCGGCGCATCCTCTCCCCCGAGACCTTGGCGGCGGCGACCGCGGAGCAGGTCAGTGGTGTCGATCGCATTCTTCGGGTACCCGTCCGGATCGGCACCGGTTTCGGCCTGCCGACACCCGACGCCTTCTGGTACACCCCGACCGCCTTCGGGTTTCCCGGTATGGGCGGATCGCTCGGCTTCGCCGACCCGGCGAGCGGCCTCGCGTTCGGCTACGTCATGAACCACATTCAGGAAGGAACACCTGACCGCAGAGCCGCCACCCTCCTCGACGCGGTCCAGCGCGCGATGGAGAGCGCTGACCTGCGCTGATAGCGGCCGTGTAGCGATCGTGTAGGCCCCGCGACGACAGTCGTTCCTGGCCCCTACCCGGGGCAGGAACGAAGGGAGAAGTCATGGTCAAGACGGTCAGGTTCTACGCGCGCTACGTCGTCAGCGCCCTCTCCACTGCCGTGTTCAGCCTCAACGGCTGAGGCTCGGTCCCACCTGACGGCTCCTGGGAGCGTGCCGGCTCCCAGGGACCGTCGTGTTCCATGACCACCGCGCAAAGGATGGGACAGGATGTTCGGGACAGCCGCCCGGCAGATGGGGTACGCCTGGTCGATGCTGGCGGGCCGCCGGTTCCGGGTGAAGGACGTGACCGCGCTGGTCGAAGACCTCCGCGCGACCTTGGAGGAGTTCGGCTCCCCCGGTGAAGGCGCGGGCGAGATGCTGACCGCGCCCGACCCTGAGATGCAGCGGGACCTCGCCACGCGCCGGCTCCGTCGGACGTTACGGTTGACCGCCCGCGACACCCCCTACTACCGGCGGTGGTTCGAGCAGCACGGTATCGACCCGGGATCCATCACCCTGGAGTCCCTGGCGTCGATCGAGCCGACGACGAAGGCCGCGCTGCGTGACCTGCCGTCCGCGTTCGTCGCGGACGGGGCCCGCCCGGCCGTACTCGCCCAGACCACGGGCACGACCGGTGTGCCGACCATGGTCTGGTTCTCCCGCTACGAGATCGACCTGATGTCGGGCATGTCGGCCTTGGCGCTGATGCTCGCCGGTGGACTCCGCTCCGAGCATGTCTGGGCCAATTGCATCACCTCGCGGTCCATCGCCCAGATCCTCATCGAGCGGGCGGCGACCATGACCGGGGCGGCCTTCTTCCATGTAGGTCTCGTGGCCCCCCGCGCCGCGCTGGACCGGTTGGCGGTCCCGCTGCACGTCCCGGGCAAGCGGCCGCAGGTGACCCACCTCAACACGACGGCCTCGTACCTCGCGGCACTGGTCCAGGAGGCCGAGCGGGGCGGCTGGGACGCGAAGGACTTCGGCCTCGAAGAGATCCACTCCGGTGGCGAGGTCCTCACCGACGCGCTGAAGGAGCGGGCGGAGGCCATGTTCGGGGCTCGCGTCCTGGACAGCTACTCGATGACGGAGATCGCCCCCGTGGGCGGCCAGGTCTGCGGGCAGGAACACCTGCATCTCCCCACCGACCAGGGGCACGTCGAGGTCCTCGATCCCGAGACCTTCCGGCCGGCGGCTCCGGGAGCGCACGGAGTGCTGGTGGTGACGCCGTACACCACCTACCGCGACACGACCCTGCTGCTCCGTTATGTCACCGGCGACATCGTCAAAGTGCTGCCCGAGGGCGAGCAGCCGGCCTGCGAGCTGGCCGCCGTACCGGCGACCTCGCGGGTCCTCGGCCGGCTGTCACCCTCGTCCGTCACCACGCGCGACGTGCTGGACCTCCTCCAGGCGGAGCGCGAGATCCCGCTCCCGACGCGATACGTGCTGGAGGAGACCCGGTCGGGACCGGTGTTGCACGCCGTGACCGGCAACGTGAACCGCGCGCTGGTGTCCCGGCTGGAGGAGCGCGCGGCCGACCTGGGGCTTCCCCTGCGGGGCATCGAGCTCGTCGATGATCCGGCCGCGCTTCCCGGCCTCTGCCGGGTCCGCGCGGACCTGCGGGAGCACACGTTCGAGCACTTCACGGCCACCGAGTCCGCCCGGACAGGCAAGTCGGCCCTGCGGGCGGCCGCGGAGGCGGTCGCCGAGATGGGAGTCCGATGAGCGCCCTGATGACCGAGGCGGTCCTGCGCGGGCTGGTCCTCTACCTGCTCATCCTGCTGACCATGGGTGTCGCGGCGAGCTACTTCGCCAGGCTGACGATGCCACGCCCGCCGGTCGGCAGGTTCGTCTGGGCCGATATCTGGATCATGGTCGTGGCGCTCGTCGCCATGCCGTTCGCCTACATGCACATGCCCATCGGGCTCGTCGTCACGATCTTCGGTGTGGTCGTCTTCACCGTGTCGCAACTCGTCCTGTCGCCGCTCCTGGGCGGCCGGAACGCCGCGCTGGCGGCCGCCCTGCTGTGCGCGGCGGACGTGGCCGCGTACTTCGCGCAATGGCAGACGGCGGTGCTCGTCGTCAACGACCTCACGATGATCCTCCTCACGGTCGGGGTCGCCAACATGTGGGCGCAGACGGGGATGCGGGCCGCCCACGTGGCGGGGCTGGCCGCCGCCCTGACCGTCTATGACGCCCTTGCCACGGGGGTGAGCTCTCTGACGGCTGATTTCGTGTCCCGGGTCGAAGGGTTGCCGTTCGCCCCGATACTCGCCACCGGCTACGGACCGGTGTCGAGCCTGGCCGGTCTCGGCGACTGCCTGATGCTGGCCGTGTGGCCGCTGGTGGCGGCCAAGGCGTACGGCAGGACCGCCGGTTGGTGGGCCGCCGTGGTCGAGGGGGCGTTGCTGCTGGGCCTGACGCTCGCCGTGCTGTTCACCGAGCTGGAGTTCGTACCGCTGCTTCTGCCGCTGGGGCCGCTGATCGTGGGACAGCACCTGTTCTGGCGACGCCGCGAGCGGGCTCGCGCGCTGCGCGCCGGACCGGGGCGAGTCGAGCTCGCCCGGGCGCTGGAGGATCTCCCCGCCGACGCGCATTCCTGGGTCGCGCTGCACGAAGGTGCCGTCGTCGCGACGGGGGCCGGGCCGGGTGCGGCCCGGCGGGCGGCGCGGCAGGCGGGCGTCACGGCCGTGCCGGTCGTACGGGGAACGGGCGGTTGAGTCACCCGGCGGCCACCCGAGTCACCCGGCCGGGCGGCTGAATCACCCGGCGGCCACCTGCCGCGTCCGCAGGGTGGCGAGGAAGGCGCTCACCTCCGCCGCTTCCCCGGAGTCGACGCTGTGGAAGATGGCCAGCGCCTCGCTCCAGACGGCCTGGGCGGCGTCCGGGTCGCCGAGATCGGCATGGACCCGGCCGATCTCACGCAGGACTCGGGCGCGCCAGAGCGGCATCTCCCGTACTCCCAGTACGTCGAGCGCGTGCGTCAGGTGCCGCAGTGCCTCTTGGGGACGATGACGGCGGAAGGCGACCTCCCCGAGGGCGTAAGCCGTGAGCGTCTCACCGTACGTGTCGCCGAAGCGCGCGAAGCTCCGCCCGCAGTGCGTGAGCGTCCGCTCCGCCTCGTCGAACCGGCCCTCCGCGCCCAGGGCCTCCCCCAGCCGGCGCTCGGTCATGGTGGTGATGATCGGATAGCCGTCCCGCCGGCTGAGCTCAAGGCTCTCCTCATAGCGCCGGATCGCCTCCGCCACCTCGCCCTTGCTGTAGTGGGTGATGCCCAGGGCCCGGAGCAGGATCGCCCGGGGGTACGCGGTGCGGGCGCCGCGCGCCAGCTCCAGCCCACGACGGCAGACCTCGGCGGCCTGGTCGTGGTGGCCGAGCTCAAGGTGGATCGAGGTCAGGTGGATCAGGGCGCTGAGCAGCCCGCAGTGATCGCCCAGCTCCTCGAACAGGTCGACCGCGCGCGTGGTGCGGTCCAGGGCCTCCTCGAAGTCGGCGAACACATGGCGGCAGATGCCGAGGCCGCTGAGCGCGTACGCGGTGGAGTGCCGGTCGCCCAAGCGCTCGAACGGCTCCAGCAAGGACTGGAACTCCCGCAGCGCGTCGCCGAACATCCCGCGCTCCACCAGGAGATCCGCCCGCAACAGCCGGGTGGTCAAGATCGCGGGGGTGAGCTCCAGCCGGGTCGCGGCGGCGATGACGGCATCGTGCACCCGGGTGGCCTGGTCGAAGAAGCCGTGGATCCGTAGATAGGCCGTCAGATGGTACGCCAGCTCACACGCGAGGGCGGGTCTGTCCAAAGCGGCGGCGAGCTCGACCACCGCCACCATGTTCCCGCGCTCCTCCATCAGCCACCCGGAGCCGCACTCCCCTGCCGCCGGGCGGGACTCGCCGGCGCTCGGCGTGGGCGCGCAGGGCAGGGGGAGGTCGCCGACGGCCGCTGTCACCCGGTCGAGGCTCTCCCTGACGAGCCGGAGCAGGGCCGCGCGCCGCTGCGTCTCGCTGTCCTCCGCCTCGGCCTGTTCCCGTGCGAACGCCCGCAACAGATCGTGCAGCCGGTATCGCAGGCCGCCCGCGGCACAGGCTTCGGGCCCGTTCACCAGACCGGCGACGACCAGGGTTTCCAGCGCGCGATCCGCCACATCCCTGGACTCCCCGAGCAGCGCCGCCGCCGCCCACTCGGGCACGCTTTCCAGGCCGCACAGGCCGAGCAGCCGGAACGTCCGCCGCGCCACGTCGGTGAGGGCGTCATAACTCACGGCGAAGTTGGCCCGAACCGTCTGCTGGCCCAGAGCCAGCTCGTCGAGGCGTCGGCGCGTGTCCTCCAGTCGGACCGCGAGGTCGGACAACGGCCAGGCGGGCCGGGCGGACAGCCTCGCCCCGGCGATGCGGATGGCCAGCGGCAGGCGGCCGCAGGAGCTGAGAATCGACGCCGCCGCCTGCGGCTCCGCGCGCACGCGGGCCTGTCCGGCCGTACGTTCGAGCATCTCCACCGCTTCGTCCTCGCCGGGTACGTCCAGGGAGATCGCCTGAGCGCCGGGGAGGGCGAGCTGCGCGCGGGAGGTCACCAGGACCGCGCCCCGCGCCGTGCCCGGCAGCAGGGGCGACACCTGCGCCTCGTCCGCCGCGTCGTCGAGGATGATGAGGATCTCGCGGTCCGCGAGGCGTGACCGGTACAGGGTGGCGCGCTCTTCGAGCGTGTCGGGGAGCGCGCTCCCGTCCACTCCGAGCGCTCTCAGCAGCTCCCCGAGGATGCGCCAGGGATCGCGCGGAGCGGGTGAGGCCGCGCCGAGGCGTACATAGAGCTGGCCGTCAGGGAAGGCGGGCCGGAGCAGATGCGCGAGGTGGATCGCGAGGGTGCTCTTGCCGAGGCCGGGGGCGCCGG
This sequence comes from Nonomuraea sp. CA-143628, assembly GCF_050942315.1. NCBI lineage: Bacteria > Bacillati > Actinomycetota > Actinomycetes > Streptosporangiales > Streptosporangiaceae > Nonomuraea > Nonomuraea sp. CA-143628. Next base: position 895,557 of record NZ_CP192072.1, on the reverse strand, counting down.
ACAGAGTCACGATCATGGGCGCGGAGGCGGCGGAGTCTCTGCCGCGCAGAGTCGTGGTAATCGTTTTCAACTCTGCGCTCCTGCCCACGAAATCAGCGAGGTCCGCGGGTAGCTGGCAGATGTGGTGCCACGTTGTGAGGTCGGGAACCGCTTTTGTCCCCGAAACGGGTGCGGCCGGTGCCTCATGGTCCTCCAGGAGGCTCGTGTGGAGCCGGCGTAACTCGGTGCCCGGCTCGACGCCCAGCTCCTCCACCAGGAGCGTCCGTACGCGCCGGTAGGCGTCCAACGCCTCACCCCGTCGCCCGGCCCGGTGCAGGGCGAGCATGAGCTGGCCCCAGAAACGCTCGCGCAGTGGCTGCGCGTCCGCGATCTTCCGCAGCTCACCGATCAGCTGGTCATGCTGCCCGAGGGCCAGCCGGACGTCGATCCAGTCAGAACGCGCCTGGTAAAGCTCCTCCTCCAGCTCGGCGATCCGGGGCGTCACCATGTCACCGAGCACGAGGTCCTCGGCGGGGCGGCCCCGCCAGAGCGCCACCGCCCGGCCGAAGGCCCGCTCGGCGACGGCCAGCTCGCCTCGCTGGACGGCCAGCCGCCCCTCGCGCGCCGCGTCAATGAAGATCAGCGCGTCGAGCTGATCGCGTTCGACGCACAGCAGGTAGCCGGACCCTTCGGTCCTGACGATCTGGTCCCCACCGGGGATCGCCCGTCGTAGCCGCCATACGTGGGTCTGGATGTTGGCCACCGCCGTGGCCGGCGGCTCATCCCACAGTGCGGCCACCAGCCCGTCTCGGGAGATCACCGTGTTGGCGTTGAGCAGCAGCGTGGCCAGTACGGCCCGAGGCTTGCCACGAAGATGGATCGGGGTCTGGGGCGTCCCTTCCGGGTAGACCTGAACGGAGCCCAGAACGGCGAAGTGGTACACCATGAAGTGCCCAATCCCTAGCGACACCTAGGAGAGATCCCTAGCGTAAGAATCGTCCATTGATACCATGTGGATCAAGCTTGATCCCGCTGTCCAGACTGGCTCGAAAAGCCGCATTATGCGACAATTGGGACATTCAGCCGGTTTTAGCCTTCCCCCAGCAGTAGAACGACGGAGGGGATCGGCATGGAGATCAGGCCGCAGGCGGCTGTCATCCCGAAAGAGACCGACCACCTGGAGCAGGGTAAATACGGCCCTGTCTACCCGCGGACCCCGGCGTGCTACGGCTTCACCATCATCGCGAAGGTCAAACCCGGCCGCGCCGACGCGATCCGCGAGTACGGCCACACCCTCGCCAAGGCGCTGGAGGCCGACCCCGACCTGCTCGCGCCCTTGAAGCTGCACTACCTGCGCTGGGTGCTCTTCGACGACGACACGCGCTTCATGTACCAGGGCATCTTCGACACCGACTTCGACAAGTACACCGAAGACGCCATCGCCCTGTTCACCCGGGCGGGAGTGAACACGGCCTTCGAGAATCTTGAGGGCTTCCCCGAGGACTGGAAGACCAACCCCGAAGCCTTCATCAGATTCGTCCGTGAGCACCACTGCCCGAGCTTCATCGAGTACGGCGAGTACCCGTACGTCACCGCCGACGAGATCAAGAAGGCTCTGCGGATCAAGAGCGCGATGTCGGAGATGCTCGACCAGCTGCAGTGAGCGCTCTGTGAGGACATCCATCAGCGCTTTCGGGGAGACGAGATGAGCGAGTCCAGAACCGCGCGCACCTACAACCAGAACCATGTGCCGCGCCCCTACAGCCCCGGCCGGCGCCGGCTGAGCATCTATGTGGCGTGGAGCTATCCCGCCGAGGCAGGCCGGGATGTGACCCAGCTGGACAACCGGTTCTCCACGATGACCGAAGTGCGGCGCGTGACGTGGCCGGCCTACGAGGACCCGAAATGGTCGGATCCGCTGCGGTTCCAGCAGGGCATCGCGGGCGGGCTGGAGCTGTTCTTCTGGGGCTGGCTGCCCTTCCAGCAGTTCGTCGAGGAGGCCACCGGATACCCCGTGCCTGTGTACCAACGCGTCGATCAGGCGGGTTTCCACACCCCGCTGGACGAACGGGTGCTCGCGGACACCGACACCCTGTTCGTGTGGGGGCTGGACCACATGATCACCGGGCAGGACGCCACACCCGCCGAGATCGAGGCGGTGCGCGACTTCCTCACCCGCGAGGGAACCTGCCTGGCCCTGGGACCGCATCACGACGTCGGCGCGTCGGACGACATGGCGGTGCGCGACATGGAGTATCACCATCACGGCGACGCGCTGGTGCCCCGCCAGCAACGCTTCGGAAGGTACACCCGATCGCTGATGGCGGGCCTGGGAGTGCCCGTGGAGAACCGCTACGGGCTGCGTCCCGCCGTGACGGAAGGGGGCAAGAGCGCCCCGCTGTCCATCGCCAGGGATCTGGACACCAAGAGGTGGCTGGAAGGCGTGTCCAGCTTCAACTTCCACATGCACCTGCCGCACTACGCCGTGACCACCGACGACCCGAACGTCATCCACGTGCTGGGCAGACAGCCGATCGACATGTCCAGGCCGCACCCGTTCACCGAGGCCGGCAACACCGAGTTCAACATGTTCCTGTGGATGCCGCCCAGCGGTGACCGGGCCGGTGACGTGATCTTCGCCGACACCACGATCTTCAGCTCGCTGTTCGGCGTCGACGAGAGCCTGCGCGCCTTCTGGAACAACATCGTCTCGGCGAAATAGGTTTCAGATGACCATCGTCAAGCTGGAGCTCGACGACATCCAGCGCGGAGTGCTCAGCCCTCGCCCGACGCCGTACGCGGCGACGTACATCCTGTTCCGCATCGACGACCGTGACCACGGGCGGGAGCTGATGCGGCGGGTCGGCGCCGTGGTGACCTCGGCGGCCGACACGGTGAGCCCGCTCGGCGAGACCTGGGTCAGCGTCGCGCTCACCTGTCACGGTCTCAAGGCGCTCGGTGTTCCGCCGGAATGGCTGGACACCTTCGCCTGGGAGTTCCGGCAGGGCATGGCGGCGCGGGCCAACGCGCTGGGCGACACCGGCGACAGCAGCCCCGAACACTGGGAACCTCCGCTCGGCACGCCTGACGTCCACGTGGTGCTGGTGGCACTCGCGCCGGACAGCGCGCGGCTGGAGGCCGCCATCGACCGCGCCCGGCCGGCGTACGAGGCCCTGCCCGGCGTGACGGCGATCTGGCGCCAGAACTGCCACGCGCTACCCACCGAGACCGAACCCTTCGGCTACCGCGACGGCATCAGCCATCCCGCCGTCGAGGGCAGCGGCATAGCCGGTACGAACCCGTTGGAGACGCCGCTGAAGGCCGGCGAGTTCGTCCTCGGCTACCGCGATGAGCTCGGCGGCATCCAGACCCCGCAGCCCGACGTGCTCGGGCGCAACGGCAGCTACGTGGTCTTCCGCAAACTCCACCAGCGCGTCGCCCTGTTCCGGCGGTACCTGAAGGACAACTCCACCGATCCGTCGGACGAGGAGCTGCTGGCGGCGAAGATCATGGGACGCTGGCGCAGCGGCGCCCCGCTGGCGCTCAGCCCTCTGCACGACGACCCCGCTCTCGGGGCCGACCGGACGCGCAGCAACGTGTTCCTGTTCGAGCGGGACGACGCCGCCGGCTTCACGACCCCCGGCGGGTGCCACATCCGCCGGGGCAATCCTCGTGACGCCGCGGTCGCCGGAGTGCCGCGGCTGCACCGCATGATCAGGCGCGGCACGGCGTACGGCCCGCCGCTGCCGGACGGGGTCCTGGAAGACGACGGGGCCGACCGGGGGCTGATGTTCGCCTTCGTGGGAGCGCATCTGGGGCGGCAGTTCGAGTTCGTCCAGTCCGAATGGATGAACGACGGCGTCTTCTTCGGCGCGGGCGACGCCAAGGACCCGGTCGTCGGCTCGGGCTCCGGGGATTTCACCATCCCCCGGCGTCCCGTACGGCGACGCCTGGTCTCTCTACCCCAATTCGTCGTCACGCGCGGCGGCGAATACTGCTTCATGCCAGGACTGACCGCACTGCGCTGGCTGGGCGACCTCACCGACTGACTGCGGGGCGGAGCGACGTCGCTCTGTCACGAGGACCGGGAACCCTCATGAACACGCTGCACCTGCTGCTCAACGCCGTCACCGTCCTCTTCATCGCGACCACCATGTTCGCCGCCGGTCTCGGCGCGACACTTCCGGCTCTACGCGCCGTCTTCGCGAACGTCCCGCTGCTCGTCCTGGCGCTGGTAGCCAACCTGGTCGCCATCCCGCTCCTCGGCTGGGGCGTCGCCGCCCTGTTCGGCCTGCCCGCGGCGGCGTACATCGCGCTGCTCCTGACGGCCTCCTCCCCTGGCGGCCCGTTCGGCGCGAAACTCGGCATGGTGCAGACCGGGGACGTGGTCGCGGGGGCGGCGATGCAGGTCCTGCTGGCCGCCATCGGCAGCGTCACCTTCGGACCCACCGCGAACCTCATCCTCCAGGCGGCCGACGTGGGTGGCGGAGTCGCACTCGACGTGCCGAAGCTGATGCTGACCGTGGTGGTCCTCCAGTTGGTGCCGTTCGCCGTCGGACTGATCGTGCGACACTACGCCGCGCCCACGGCGCTGGCATGGCAGCCGGTGGCCGCCAAGGCGTCGAACGTGACGTTCCTGATCGTGCTGGTGGGCATGCTCGTGGGCAACTGGCGTGACGTGGTCGCGCTGATCGGCTCACTCAGCCTGCTCGCGGGCTTCGTCTTCTCCGTCCTCGCCTTCGCCCTCGGTACGGCCCTGGCCACCGGACCACCGGCACGGCGTACCACGATGGGCGGAGTCGCGGCGGTACGCAACGCGGGCCCGGCGCTCGCCGCCGTCGGTCTCGCCTTCGACAACGCGCCGTCCATCCTGGGAGCGCTGGCCGCCGTACTGCTGAGCGGCCTGGCGGCGGCGGTCCCCATCGCGGCGGTGCTGGGCCGTCACCGGGCTCAGGAAAATCCCTAGCAGAGCTCTTGTTCGGCGCCGCGGGGGTGCGGCGCCGAACAGAGCGAATCGTCAGACGGGGATATTCATATCTGCCTGAATCTGCGCGGCCGTCAGTGTGGTGGAGTAGATCCGGACCTCATCGATGAGGCCCTTGAAATACATCCCGTAGTAGGTGTTCTGGCCGAAGCGCAGCGGGTTCGTGCTCGGCACGATGGAATTGATGCCCGTTGTCTCCGCGACCTGCACGCCATTGACGTAAACCCTGAGGCTGCCGCCGCCGAAGGTGCAGGCGACGTGGGTCCACGTGTTCGTCGGGAGTACGGTCGGACTGCCGGTGCTGCTGACACCTGGGTAATACGGATCGACTTGCGCCGCTGGGCCCGAGGGCGGTGACCCTGTGTTGCTCATCGCCGCGAAGAGCCCGTATTCGTCGGATCCGTTCGCCCCCTTCTCCACAATGGGATGCGACCAGGTGATCTGGGTCGGGTAGACCCACGCCTCCACTGTCAAAGCGTCGTCCATCCCCAGGGAATCGGAGTGGGGCACCTGGGCCACGCTGGAGTTCGAGGTGAATGACAAGGCACTGCCGGACTTACCTGGGGCCCAGGTGGTCGCTGTCGTCGTCCCGTTGTTACCCTTTCCCGACGAGTCGCCGATGGCATTGCCGGACCCCTCGTTCATGCCGTAGGCGGCGACCAGGCAGTCGGCGGCCGAACAGTCCGTGACATCGGCAGGAGCCGACGAGGAAAGTTCGCCGTACTGCCCCGCCGTGTCAATGGCGCGGACCTGATAGTAGAAACGGCCTGCGGACAATCCGGTGTCCACCAGAGTGAGCCCAGCGACCCGGCCGATCAGAATCGAACCTGTGCCGACTCCCCCATTCCACGAGCGGGATCTGTAGATCTCGTACTCGGTCACACCGTCGTCGTCGGCCGCCGCCGACCAGGAGACCACGGCCTTGCCCGCGCCACCCTCAGCGGTTGCCACCGGGATGCTGGGCGCCAGGTCGGGAACGCGCGCCGAGGCCTCATTGGAGGGAGCGCCCGCCTGGCCGGCGTAGTCGATGGCGATGACCCGGTAGTAGTAGGTGCCGGGCTCGAGGCGATAGTCCGAGTAGACGATCGGGCCCGTCTTCGCGATCAGCGTTCGCGGAGACGGCGTGAATCCTGATGTGGTCGAGCGGTGGATCTGGAAGTACTTAAGGCCATGGGGAGCCGTGGGTACGGCATATCGCAGTTCGGCCGAGTCCGTACGGCCACCCGCGAAAAGCGTGCCGGGCGCGGAGGGCGGATCACCGGGTACGGTCACCGACACCGCCGCCGAGGCTGATGGCGGGCTCTTCTGCGAGGCTGTGTCCAGAGCTACGACCCGGTAGTGATACACGCCGGCGGGCATCCCCTCGTCCCAGAAGGTGACGCTCTGGGCCCCTTGTGTCTCGCCTATCCACGTGCTGGCGGACGGTGTGAACCGCGCTCTGGTCGAGCGGTGCACCTCATACCCGCGGACGCCGTTGTCGTCGGTTGACGGCGACCAATCGAGCCGGACATTCGCGTACTGAGCGGTTACCGTCAGGCCCGTGGGCCGCGAAGGCGGCCGGTCGGCCGGAACAATGGGATTACCCATATCCAGCCTGAAGCCGGGATCGGTTGCGGCGCTGGATACACCGGAAGTGACGAATAAAACGCTGAATGTGATGGCTGCGATGAACGCCGATAAGCCGGATAAGCCCTTCACGCTGTTACCCCCTGATGCGAAACCCCGTTGCGGTGTGCCATGCAATCACCGATTGTCGGCAGTATGCGCCTTGGGAGGCGGCAATGTCACGAGTAAACGCGAGTGGCGATACCCACAAGTTATATAGGCGCAAATCGAAGATGCCTTAGATCAGCTAAATTCACTATTCGACAAGGAGGGCCGCGGGCCCATACCCATTTTCGGAGGTGCCGTAATGCAGGAACCCGCGGCAGAAGCGGCGCCGTCCCCGGTGGCGGCGGTGCTGCGCTTGGGCGCGGTCCTGGCCGCGTCCGGGCCAGTGATCTTGACGGCCTTCGGGGTCGGCAGGCAGAGCGTCGGCTGGTTCTGTTCTACGACAAGCTCGGCCCCCTTTCCGATGGAAGGTCCGTACACGCTGGAGTACGTACCGGGAGAACTGCTGTTCTGGGGCGTTCTCCTGCTGCCGGTCGTCGTGGCCGGCCTTCTCCTGCGCGGGTCACGTCGGGCCATGCTCACCGCCGTCGCCGCGGTCGGCACCGTGCTCGCGTTCGGGCTCGTCATCGCGCTTCTGCTGCCGGGCCCCGACCCATGCACCGGGCAGGAACGTGCGCTCGTACTGCCCTGGCCTTTGGTCGTCTGTTATCCGGTGGCCGCTGGGGCGCTGCTCCTGGCGGCCCGCTCACCTCTGCCCCGGAGACGGCACGGGGTCATCCTATGGGCGGGTGCCGTCGGGGCGGCGGCGTGGGCGGCGATGTTCCACCGCTGCATGGTCACATACGACGACGAGAGGGTGTTCGGAGTCACCTACGTCATGCTTCCGGACTCGTCCTTGGACGGCCTCGCGTGGTGGTCCGGTACGGCCGACGGGATCGGCTTACCGGTCGTCCTCGTCGCATTGGCGGCGGCCGCGGGAGCCACCGCTTCCGCCCGATGGGGACGCGTGGCCGGCACCGCGGCCGCGACGGCCCTTCTCCTCTTCCCGCTGCTCGACGTCGCGACGTACATCAGCGACTTGGAGATAACGCTCGCCGAGTCGGTACGGTGGCAGCTGCTTCTCGCGGCCGTCCTCGTCGCGGCGGCCGCTTGGCGCCCTCGGCCGCGGATCTCCTGGGCCGGGACCGTCCACCTGGCTCGAAGCATGATCGGCGGACGACCGAAAGGCATGACGCTCGGACGGACGAAGGAACTCGCCGTCGTGGTCGTGATCGCGGCTGCCGGCGCCTGGCTGATCGTCTCGTCCTTCACACCGACGCGGTAAAGGAGCGCTTCTCTCTCCGAACGAGGCGGGATGCCGGGGTTTGCCAGCCGGACGGCCGCTAGTTCTCATAGTGATAGCGACAGGCGGCGATCATGATGGTGTCGTCGTTGACGCGGTAGACGAGCCGGTGCTCTGAGGTGATGCGCCGGGACCAGTAGCCGGACCATTCGTACTTCAGCGGCTCTGGTTTGCCGATGCCTTCGTTCTCGTTTCGGGCTATGTCAGTGATCAGCTGGTTGATCCTTTTGAGGATGCGTCGATCTTCTCTCCGCCAGTAGCAGTAGTCCTCCCAGGCGAGTTCGTCGAAAAGGATCTTCACGAGGTGGTGTCCTCATCGGCCAGCTCGCGGACGGTTCCGCCTCCGGCCTCCAGACGGGCGACCGCCTCCGACAGCCGTCTGCGGTTGACCGGAGAGGCCATGAGGTAGAGCGTCTCGCGCATCGATTCGTATTCGCGCTGCGACACCATCACGACGCCTTCTCCGCCGGGGCGGGTGATGAGGACTTCTTCCTGGTCGTCGATGACGGCGTCGAGCGTGGCGGCGTAGTTGGCCCGCGATTCGGACATGGTCATCACCTTCATGCCATGAAGTGTACATGATGATGTACATCAAGACTCAACGAGGGACCCGCACATGGTGACGTTGCTGTCAGCACTGCCAACCGCTTGGCCCCCTCGCAATGGAAGAAAAGGAGAAGGAGAGCGGAAGTGACCACTCCTAACGTCGTCCGCGTCCCTTCCTTCCAGGGAAGTCCAAGATCGATGAAAGGACTGCATCATGACGATTGAGATCAAGAAGGTCGAAGAAGTCGAGACCACCAGCTCCGGCGCCAACTGCTGACCATCATGCGGCCTCCTGCGGAGCTCCCACGCCCGCAGGAGGCCCTGCCTCGGACCGTCCGGGAGTCGCTTCCATGCCGAGGATTCAAGTGAATCCGGCCTTCCCCCTTTTCATCGACGATGCCGGCGAGCGCGTTCGGCTCGGTGATCTCCCGCCGACAGGCCAGATCCTGGAACCCGCGCAGCCGCCGCTGCGCCGCCTGATCCGCCTGTGCGCGCGGGCCCCCGTCGAGCAGAGCGACCTGTACGCCCTCATCGACGACGTCACTCCCGAGGACATCGACGCTGCCGTCGAACAACTACGCGCCAGCCGGATCCTCGTCACCGACGCCGACCTTGGCACGCTGGCCGCCGACGCCGCACTGTCCAGGTTCGCGCTGTGGTTGTCGATGTTCCACCCGGCCGAACGGGCCGCCGCCGCACTCGGCGACCTGGCGGACAGCCACGTCGCGGTGCTCGGCGCCGGCGCGATCGGCGGCCAGGTCGCCCTCCAGCTCGCCACCTCCGGCGTGGGCCGGCTGACCATCCTGGACGACGACCGGGTGGAGCTCAGCAACCTGCACCGCCAGCATCTCTACGCCAGGCGCGATCTCGGTGAGCTCAAGACGGCCGCCGCCGCCCGCAGGCTGCTCGACCACCGCCCCGAACTGGAGGTCCGGCAGGTCGAGCGGCGCATCACCGGCCCCGAGGACGTGATCACCGACGCCGATCTCGTGGTGAACACCGTCGACACGCCGCAGCCGCACATCCGCCGTTGGGTCAACCAGGCGTGCGTCCAGGCGGGCACACCGTTCGTCACCGGCGGCTTCAACCAGCACGCCGGCCTGATCGGGCCGCTGGTCGTACCCGGCAAGACCGGCTGCCTTACCTGCCAGGAACGCGCGCTCGCCGAGCGGTACGGCTCCACCGTCCTGCCGGTCGCCGACAACGCCGGGCGGACCATCCCGTCGTTCGGCCCGCTGTGCGCGATCGTGTCGGGCATGCTCGCCTCGGAGGTGATCCGCTTCCTGACCGGCACCGGTGCGCCCGCGATCGAGGGCAGGACCCTCTGGCTGGACCTGCTCACTCTCACCGCCACCGCCAGGGACTTCGACCGGCTGGACGACTGCGAGGTCTGCGCGTGACGTCCGCGGGGCTGCATCCGAAGACCGATCTGTCGTTCCTTACCGTGGTCGCCGACGGACCCGACGACTACGTGATAGGCAACGGCGAGACGTTCGTCAACGTGCCGGGTGTGGCGGCAGCCGTCATCGCATCGCTTGACGGCACCAGAACGGTCGCGGAGGCGCGTGCCCGGGTGCTGACCGAGCAGGGTGTGGACGTGGATGTGGACGCGTTCCTCACCGGGCTTGGCGGCGCGGGGCTGCTCAACCGTCCCGATCGGCCGCCGAACCGGTGGGACCGGATTCGGCCACACCACGTGGCCTGGCTCTTCTCCAGACCCGCGCACGCTGTGCTGATCCTGCTGACCGCCTGTGCCATCGCCGCCGCCATTGCCGACCCTGGCATCCTGCCGAGTCTGTCGGCCCTGGTGTGGTCCGACAGCCTCTCGTTCGCTGTCGCGTTCGTGGCCGGCACGTGGCTCTTCGTGCTGGTACACGAACTCGGCCACATCTCCGCCGCCAGGTCTCTGGGCGTACGGGCGGAGCTGTCGCTCGGGACTCGCCTGCAGTTCCTCGTCGCGCAGACCAGGATCACCGGCATCTGGGCAGTGCCCAGGCGGGCGCGCTACCGCGCGTATCTGGCAGGCATGCGGGTCGACTGGTTCCTCGCCTGCGCCGCGACGTGCACGCTGTACTTCGTCGAACTCCCCCTCGTACGGCTGGTCGTGGCCATCGGCCTGTCGCAGATCGCCTGGCAGTTCATGTTCTTCATGCGGACCGACGTCTATTACGCCGTCGCCAACGCCAGCGGAAACAAGAACCTCATGGCCGACGCGCAAGCGCACCTGCGGGCCACGCTCGCCAGAAAGGCGCGTTCGGCGAAGGCTCCCTTGAGCGTGCGTGTGTACGCGTGGTTCCTGGTGATCGGGCGGGTGCTCGGCCTGGGATTCTTCGCCGTGTACACGGTGCCGGTCACCATGGCGGTATGCCGGCAGTCGATCGCCGAGCTGCCCGGGTGGCAGCCGGTGGCCACGCTCGCCCTGGTGGCCGCCGGATGGCTGCTCTACCTGGGCCTGCTCGGCCGCCGGTTGATCAGGTCACGCAGACCGGACAGGCCTGCCGGGTAGCGGGACCTGCCCGCCCCCACAATCCGTACGGGAACCTCTCGATTCGTCATGCCGCTCCTGCGCAAGCTGGGCGACGCCCTCGGATAGCTGGCCAGCTTCACGGCTGAAGGTCAGCACGCTCGGTGACGCCGCTACCGAGCGTGCTTCCATTTGATCCGATCGCGGAGAACACGAACGTAGTCGAACCCCTGACTTTCCGGGTGCTCCGCGACCCACTGAGCGGCACGATCGTCGGGATCGAGTTCCCGTAGGTGGAACCGGAGGCTCTCGATGGCCTTCCGCTCGCGGGCCCTGCGGCTCTTGGGCAGAAAATCGCCCGGCAGGTTGTGACACACGTCGGCGATCATGCGCATGTGCTCCAGATGGCTCAGTGCCGTATCGGTCTCCCCATCGGCCTCGCCTGATGCCCCTCGCACGCAGCGCCACCCGATACTCCTCCCACCGTGACAGCGTCTTGAGAAGTTGCCGGAAACGTGGCATTGGAACAGCTCTGTGAAGGCCGCTCATGATGAGCGCACCGTCGTTCATCATGAGCACCATGGCCGCGGAAATGCCGCCTTCGACGGACACCTCCCACGGCTTACGTGGCCAAGGGATCACATAATGCGTCCCTCCCGGCGCGAGATGAAAGGCCACCAGCTCGACGGCCCGAGAATCGGCCGAGCGGGAGGTCTCACGCAGCAGCTCGATCATCGTGGCGGTGTCGACGGCCCGAACCGTCCGAAGTGCCCTGGGCAACACCGTGCCCTGGTCCGAATCTTTCGCCGCCGGCCAAGGAAGTAACCACACCCCTGTCAGCCTGCCATGGACGACCCCGGAGGGAAGCGGGTGACGTTGCTGTCACAAACACAAAAACGCCTGGGAGCGATAATCGCTTCATGAGCCTGGGCCAGGTGCTGCTGGACTAAAGACGTCCGTTGCCAGGCATCAGAGTGCGCCGGCGGCTGAATCATGGGGAGTTTGTGGCATGGACTCGGTAACGCTGCACATGGCGGCACGTCGGTATCTGACGGAGCGCTACGACGAGTTGACCGACAAGTACGCCGCACTGCCCAACCAGGGACGGTCCGCATTCGGGTACAACTACCGTCGCGAAGCCTGGCGCATCTTCCCTCGCTACAACGTGATCGCAGCGATCCTGGAACACGTGGAGCGGCTCGATCCAGACCGGCTGCCCGAGTTCACCGACCTCGTCGACGCCCTATCCGAGGCCGCCGAAACGGCCCAGTCACCGTTCACGCAAACGGCATCAAACAAGACCGAGGCCAAGGCAATGGCCGAGGAACGCCGGCTGTTTCAGTCGACCCTGCGAGACTGGGTAACGCGGGCCGACCTTCCGGTGGAACCGCTGCCGTACCGACGCGTGTTGGCGCCCGCCGAGTCGTTCGAACGACAGAAACAGTTGGAGCAGCGGTGGGGGCTGGTGAGCAGGTCGTGGTACCCCATGCTCGCCGAGCCAACTCCACCCGACGTCCTCGTGCTGACGGAGGCATCGATGTCGGACGAGCAGGGACTCGCCCAGGTGCGCGCCGCAGTACGCGACATGAGCGGCGGCCGCATAACAGAACTGCGCGAGTACGGCGCGGACTACCTCGTAGATGTAGAAATGTTCGAACCTCAGTACACCGGCGCTGAGGGCGTGTGGAGCGATGACACGCTTACCTGGATCGCGTTCGCCTCCCACAAGGGAACGGTCGCCTTCGGGGGCCAACTAGCCGTCGCCCTCGAAGCAAAGTGGACCGAACTCGACCGGTGGCGCTGGTCAGCCTAATTGAGTCATCGCACGATGGCAGAGGCCTCGATTGAGGCGCACTTTTAGATACGAGCCGTGAGTGGCAGCCCAAACTGCAACTCTTGATGATCTCCATCCGCGCCGGCGAGTACTCCGCTGCTTAATCATCTTCTCCCCTGCGGCCTGTGCGATGATCGCCCGGTGCCGGAGCCCCCGCCGGAGGCATGATTTGTGACGGTGGGGCGTGTTGAACCGTTCGCCAGCAAGATCATTGCACGCATATTGCACGAGCCCTCGACCCCTCCGCGTCATCTTCGTGCGGCTTTCGCTGAGCTTTCCTCCACAATGGACCAGTGCGAGGACCGTGGGTGCATGCTGGCCGGCTCTGGACGAACGGCGATCCGTTTCTCGCCGTCGACGCTTCACTGCGAGGCGCGTGGCATGGATTCAGCGACAACCAATACGACGACATCGTGGATCTTGGCCCGGACGACACCAACATCCCGGTCGGAGCCGGCTGGGCAGCCCTCGTCGGCGGCGACGGAGTCGTTCGCGATGACAGCTGGATGGAGGTCTTCCAGGCAGAGGACGGCGGCATCGCCATCGTGCAGGCATCCGGTCCTGACTACCCGCGTGTGCTGACCGAGGCCCTCCGCCACCCGGACAGCGACGATGAAGACGGTGCCCCGCTCATCGTGGGCAGCGGCGAGCTCGCCTTGTTCAGCGCCGCGTGCGACGGCACCGGACCCCACTCGCAAGCCCTGGTGCCTGCCCGACCAGGACCGCTGCCGTCGGTGCACGGGCGACCGTCGCACGACGGCGATCCGGGCCTTCTGATAACGACGACGTACACAACCTTCGGGTTCAAGGTGCGCTGGTACACCCAGCTCGACGAAGAGAGCTGCTTCGCCCGGTGGCTGCTGACCCCTGTATGAACCTTGTGATCAGTAAGTTCCCAAGTGATCGCCACCATCGTCGCCGAGACAGTCGTCGGCTACAGATAGGGACGACAGATGATCACTTTCGACGGGACCTTCTATCGCATCACGGATCCGGAGTTCGAGATGACGATCCCGGCATGGGCGGGATACGAACCGGACACCGCTGACGAGGCGGACGCGACGATCACCTTCCCCCTCGGGGGAGCGGCGCGAGTGAGGGAATCGAACCCGCGCTGTCAGCTTGGGAATTGTAAGGCTCTTGGCTCGTAGAGGCGCTGGCCTGCGGTTGAGACCGGTTGTAAGTGACCGTGGTTGACCCCTCGTTACCCCGGTTGATGGCACGCTAATGGCACGACGATCACAGCGCGAACAGGGATTCGTTCTGTCGGTCCTCTGCTCTACGGTGTGCCATTACGACGTCGTCTGTTGCGATCGGAGTGGTGAGCATGGGGTTGACGACGCCCTCGGCGCCGTTCGACGTAGCGGCTGTCTTCCCTGAACTGGCAGGTCAGCGCCGGACCGCAATTCGACTGCATCCGCGTCGGGGAAAGCCGACCATCACCGACAGTTCCATGGGCGGGCCGTTGTTATGGCCTGCGGATGAGCCTTGGCCAATCTGTCCAGAGCCGCTGTCTCATGACCCCTCGGAAGGTTGGGATCCACTTCCACTGATCCCAGTCATGCAGCTTTTCGCTCGAGATGTTCCCGAGCTGCCCTTCCCCGATGACACCGACACCCTCCAGGTGTTGTGGTGCTCGCTCGACCACGAGCCGTACTTTCAGCCTCATACGATCGTGCGCTGGCGGAAGGCGGAAGAGGTCGGGAGCCTGCTCATTGCGGCCCCCGAGCCAGATCCTGACAGCGATGACTCGTATCTCCCTGCGGCTTGCGTCCTGTCGCCGGAGCGGGTGGAGGAATATCCGGCTGGCTGGGGACTTCCCGATGAGCTCAGGAATCGGATCTGGGCATGGGAAGAGGATGCCTCGAACTCTGTCGACTGGAGCTACTTCTCGCACCTCTCAACTGCTCCGGGGAGCAAGGTTGGAGGCTGGGTGGACTGGATCCAGGATCCGGTGCAGTTCGAGTGCGGCAGAGGCCACGAGATGGCACACCTGCTGACAATTGCGAGCTGGGAACTCGACATCGAGAGCGGCAAGCGTTGGGCTCCCATCGAAGAGCGTCCGCTGCTCACCCCTCACGCCCCTCCGGAAGTGCAGAATCCCACCGATCTCATGATCCAGGACGCTGGATCGCTCTACATGTTCGTCTGCTTGGAGTGCCCCGAGCGCCCTGTGGAATCCCTCAGCCAAGGGTCATGAATTTGGCACGCATAGTGCACAACCTCCCACGCCCTAATCGGTGATCAGCCGCCTTGCTCCGTGAGCCAGGGTGAGGAACGAACCCTGGATCGTCGATCGCCCCCAACAACGCACGGCGGCCGACCACGCCGCGGCGATCGTAAGGGCTGTATCTGCGCGGCGGTGTGGCAACCCCGGTCGGAGCCTTCAATCGGTACGGCGCGGCAGGCGTGCGACGCCCGGCCCAGTGTCCCGCCGCCGTCCGCGACGGCCCCCAGGCCGCACGCCGTAAGACCCCCGATGAGAGGAAGCCCTGCGGCAGCATGACCTTTCGCCCTCTGCCGGTCCGCTCTGTACGCTACCGCCGTGCTGCCCGACTTCGCCTATCACCCGGACCCGCTCAATACGGGATCCGTGAAGGCATCTGATGCCGCCTGCGTGTGCTGTGGGAGACAGAGAGGATACGTCTATACAGGGCCGGTCTGCTGCGTTGAGTCTCTCGACAGTGAGCCATGCCCCTGGTGCATCGCGGACGGAAGCCTCGCAGCCCGCTTCGACGCCATGTTCGTAGATGTGTACGACGTTCCAAGCGACGTCCCATCGGAGAAGATCGAGATCATCAGTCGCCGAACCCCCGGTTTCTACACCTGGCAGGGAAACCGTTGGCTGTTCCACTGCGGCGACGGAGCTGCTTTCCTCGGCGCTGTTGGGGCATCAGAGCTCGTCGCTTACCCGGATGCGCGGGAAATGCTGCGCTTCGAGGAATCCGCTGGTGGATGGTCGTCCGGGCAGGTAGAGGAATTCCTTGCTGCGCTCGACAAGGATGGCAACCCAACTGGTTATCTGTTCAGGTGCCGCAACTGCGGGATCCATTTGGCGTACGCCGACTACACCTGACTTCGCCCCGTATCACGTCTCTCACGATCATCTCGGCGCTGGTGATCCCGCCGAAGTCATGGCTTTGACGACCACTGTCTGCGGCCTGTCTCCCCGTCTGGCCTACTCCGTAACGGCCTTCTCTCGCTCTGGCTGTCCGTCGTGGTGCTGCCAGCGCATGGCGGTGCGGGCCGCGACCGGCCGAAGCCCGAGCTTGCCTGCCACGCGCTCAACTGCTGATGGTGCGTAGTCGTCGCTCCCGTAGACGCTCGTCTAGTACCGGAGCCCTTCCCAATCTTTGCCGTGATCCTCAATGAGGAAGACGTCGCTGGTTGTCATGGGCTGATGAGGCCTGTGAGCGCCGTCCGAAGTGTGGCAATCCAAGAGTAAGGCGTGGCTACTGTGGGGCCACGATGGAGCCCTTGCCCGGCTTGGTGGTGATGAGCCCGCGTTCTCTGAGGGCCTCCATCGCCTTGCGCACCGTGACGCGTGCGACGTCGAACTCCTCCTGGAGCTTCACCTCGGAGATCAAAGTGAGCGCAGGGTAGGTGCCGCTGTCGATGCGTTCGGCGACGACGTTAGCAATCTGCTCCCACTTGTAGAGCCGTGGGTCCCATTCCATCACAGGACGACTCTAGGTATCCCTGGACCTAGTGGCATAGACCAGCTATTGCTAGGAATGCCTTAGACAGGCTAAGACAGGTTGGGTTAGGTTGTAGCCATGGCGTTGGTGAGCGGCGGTCCAGGGCCCTTCCAGGTGGGGCTCCGCTCGTACACTCCGGCCTGCCGCTCCCTGAGAACGCACTGTGCGGCAGGAGATGGCTCCTCGCTCACCGGCGCCTGTTCATCGATCGCGGCCTCCGCGAGCACCGCCGGCGCCGCGCTGGCGATCGCGCGTTACGAAGGACGGTGAGCCCCTGTGGCAGATGACTACGACTTCCAGGCGGGCAGCGTCCTGCTCGGCGGTCAGTGCGGCCAGGTCTTCGGCCGCTCGCGCGGGATCTGCTTCGTCGAAGGCGGCATCTGGTGTGTCGGGCCGACTGTAGAGGCTTGGTAATGACTGATCGGCGAAGCGGCGGCGAAACCAGGTGCGTTCGACGTCGGCAAGATGGCGGACCAGGCCGAGCAGGGACAGCTTGGATGGCGCGAGCGGCTGTTCGGCCAATTGCGCCGCGGTGAGCCCTGCGCACTTGTGCAGCAAAGTGCTGCGGTGCCAGTTCAGGAAGCCTTCCAGCATGGCCCGTTCGTCGGCGACAAAGGGCTCGTCGCTTCGAGCGACGTGGGGAGCGGTCCAGATCACGGAACCAGAATGCCTCATGGTGCCTTTGGCAGGTCTGCGCGGCGGATACGCTGGTCGAGCTCCCACAACGCTGTCTTGTCGTCGTCGTAGCGCAGCGACTCATACGCGGCTTCGTATCGCAGCCACCGAACGTCGCGATGCTCTTGGGATAGCGCTATCTCGGCCCCTTCTCGAGTGATGTCCATGGCGAAGAAGTGCTTGGGCACGATGTAGACGTTCTCGGGCCAGAACTTGGCGGCCGCGAAGCAGCTTTTCTCCACTCCACTCACCATGTCGAGTTTGACCAGCGGACCTCCTGCAGTCAGGCCGGTCTCCTCGGCGATCTCGCGACGGGCCGCGGTCTCCAGATCCTCGCCTTCCTCGACTCCGCCGCTCACGCTCTGCCAATACGAATCATCCGCTCGCTGGAAGACCGCATACTCCGGCAGGCCTGCCATGGTCCGAAAGAGGAAAACGAGTACGGTACAGGGCTGACGCATACAGACGTCCATTCTCGGGGGTTTGTTGTCAGCGGGTGTCGCGGCCCGCGGAAACGCGTTCCAGTCCGTTGCCGTACCCGGCTCATCCCGCCATGTTCGAGTCCAATCTCCAGCACGCGACCTCATTCGGCGAGTTGCTGGAGGAGGTTGCGGGCGACTGATCCGCGGCCTCGTCGTCGTCACGGTCCCCTGACAGCGACATGTGGCTCAGGAACGCGTACTGGGAGCAGGCACCGAGTAGCAGTCCGGCGGCTGCGGTGAGGTCAGTTTCCGATCGCAGCCGTCCGAGGTCCTGCTCGGCGCCCAGATACGTGGCGACGGCGTCATCGGCCTTGTGCGGGCCGGCGCCGTGGTGCCGCAGTTCCTCCTTGCGCGCACCCAAGAGGCCGGGCCAGGCACCACTGGTCACGTTTGTCGAGGAGCTCCGCGGGCTCTTCAAGGAGAGTTGCGCGGGGAGAAGCGCGCTGCGATGTGTGGCAGCCGCTCTTCAGCGCCCAATGAGACCGCAGGCGAACCGGTGGGCAGCGGCCATCGGCCCGACCACGGGAGAACCGGACGGACCGATCGCGACCCTCAACGGGTCGAAGACGCTTTCCGCCAGGAGGGCGCGACGGTGATAAACGAGATCTTCCGCTCGCTCCGGAACCGTAGACACGCAGACACGAATATGCCCCGTCCATGTGATCATGGGCGGGGCTTTCCTGCTGGTGAATAATGGTGGTCAGGGGCAGGGTCGAACTGCCGACCTTCCGCTTTTCAGGCGGACGCTCGTACCAACTGAGCTACCTGACCCGAGCGGTCCTGACGGGACTTGAACCCGCGACCTCCACCTTGACAGGGTGGCGAGCACTCCAAACTGCTCTACAGGACCTTGCTTCTTGCTTTGCGACTCGCTTAGCTTACCAGCTCCCGGTTGGCTTTCGACCAACCGTTTTGCGGTGCGCCAGGCGCTTCGCCGTGCCCCCAACGGGATTCGAACCCGTGCCGCCGCCTTGAAAGGGCGGTGTCCTAGGCCGCTAGACGATGGGGGCTCAGGAACTTTCCCTGTCGTCTTCCGTTGGAGACCTCTGAAGCATAGGGGACGATTGCCCTTGATGCCAAAGTGGCGGACCAGCGGCCGGCGACGTCGTGCCAGTGATCGATCCCGTTGGCGACGGGGCGTTCGTTGGCTCTGGGGAAATCATACGTCCCGGGTCACGCTCCACGTGACGCTGGATGTACACCGACTGCTCGCCGAGGCCGCCGAGCGTGATGTCGTCCCAGGCCTGCAGGCGTTTGGTCGCCTTGTCGAAGTACATGACCGAGGCCTGTACGGGGGTCGGCTGGGGGTGTTCGAGGGCGCGCAGGCCGGCGCCGCCCGTGGAGCCCTGGACCAGGAGGCGGGTGCCCGAGGGCAGCATGGTCGTCGATCGTTCGTGGGTGTGACCCGCGAGGATGATCGGTGTGGCGCCGGAGAAGCCGCGGCCGACCTCCGGGTCGTGGACGGCGACCACGTCCGGTTTCCCCATCCGCGGCACACGCGAGCGGCCGAACTGGGCCAGGACGGCCGGGTCCGAGTCGACGGCAACGGTCTTGTCGGGGGTGAAGCGGGGGTCGCCGAGGCCGTAGATGTTCAGGCCCGCCACTTTCTGGGTCTGGTCGTCCAGGACGACGGCGTTCTTCTGCTTGGCGACCGCTTTCTGAGTGATCATCGAGTCGTGGTTGCCGCGAACGTAGACGTACGGGACACCGAGGGTGCCGATCTCGTCGACGAACTTGTTCTCGGTCTTCGTGCCATGGTCGGAGATGTCGCCGGTGTCGATGATCATGTCGACCTTGAACTGGTCCTTCAGGGAGCGGATGACGTTCCAGGCGATCGGGTTGATGTGGATGTCCGAGACGTGGAGGACGCGGATGGATCTGGGGTCCGCGTCGTACAACGGCAGCGTCGACACGGTGTCGTACAGCTTGGAGACGTTCGTGACCAGCTTGGTGAGTTGCGACCGGTACGACTCGAACTTCGTCACGATCGACTCCGCGCTGCCCACCAGCGACGGCGCGGCGGCGATCAGCCCCGAGTATCTGGGCTCCACGAGCGAATTGGGGCGGAACGTGAGCGCCGCCAGCGCGCTGGTGCCGGCGAGTGCCACTGAGGTGACCAGCAGGCCCAGCAGCGCCACTCTGGGGCGCCTGAACACCAGCAGGCTCGCGATCAGCGCCCCCGCCCCCGCGCACAGCAGCGAGCGGATCAGCAGCGCGCGGACACCGTCGAGCAGGTCACGTTCGATGATCTCCGGCAGCCGGTCCGCCAGCCGCGGGTCTTCGATGATCGCCTTGGCGCGTTCCTGGTCGATGTTCTCGAGGGAGATGCGGAGCCGGAGCGGCGCGTCGTGGGTGCGGAACGTGAGCGTGCCCAGCGGGCTGGCGTCCACGATCGTCTCGCCGTTCCAGGCGGGCCGGAGCGACATACCCGTCTCCACCGGGCCGACCTGAGCTCTGACGGTGCCGCTGAGAAAGATGCCGAGCCAGGCGCCCACGGCGGCCACGATGAGTACGGCCACGACCCTGGACACCCGCGACTGGAGGACTGTCTTCAATCTGTCAGCGAACTTCATACGGTTTCTTGCTTACCCAACCTGCGAGGCAGAATGGCAAGGGTGATCGAGGTTTCGCGGGAGAGGTTCGAGGAGCTCGTAGCCGAGGCGTTGGACGTGATTCCCCCAGGTCTGACCCGGGCGATGAGCAATGTCGTCGTCACGGTGGTCGACGATGCGCCCGAACCCAACCTCCTGGGCCTGTACACCGGAATCCCCCTCACAGAGCGCGGCGACTGGTACTCCGCAGTCTTGCCCGACCGCATTGAGATCTACCGCAATCCGATATGTCAGATTTGCGATACCGAGGCCGACGTGATCGACGAAGTGCGCATAACGGTCGTGCACGAGGTCGGGCACCACTTCGGCATCGATGACGCGCGGCTCCATGAACTAGGCTGGTAACCGTTCGCAATGGGTTGGCTGCTTTGGGTTGCGGCCCGTCAAATGATCGGGCACCTTAGGTGACATAGCGAACACTCTGAGTCAGGCACAGCGGAGTCCAATGGGGGCCATGCGGACGCGACGGCTGCTGGGACGGCATCGCCGTGCCCTCCCGCGCCAAGTCACATACGGCGAGGTCATCGCCATCAGGGAGTTCCGCGCGCTCTGGTACGGCCAGAGCCTGTCCCTGCTCGGTGACCAACTCGCCCAGGTGGCGCTGGCCGTGCTCGTCTACGACCGCACGCGATCTCCGCTCGCGACCGCGGCCGTCTACGCGCTGACGTACCTGCCGACGATCCTCGGCGGCCCGCTGCTGGCCGGCCTGGCCGACCGGTTCGCGCGCAGAGGCGTCATGATCACGTGCGACCTGCTCCGCGCGGCGCTGGTGAGCGTCATGGCGCTGCCGGGGGTGCCGTTCCCCGTGCTGTGCGGGCTGGTGTTCCTCGTGGTGCTGCTCAGCGCGCCCTTCTCGGCCGCGCGCGCGGCGCTGCTGCCCGAGGTGCTCGAAGGTGACCGCTACCTCGTCGGCTCCGCATTGCAGAACATGACGAACCAGGGCATCCAAATGCTGGGCTTCGCGGCCGGCGGCGCGATGATCGCCGCCATCGGTCCCTATCGCGCGCTCGCGGTCGACGCGGCCACGTTCCTGGGCTCCGCGCTGATCCTGGTCGCACGCGTCCATCGGCGCCCCGGGGCCGCTCACCACAGCGGCAGGCCGTCGATGTGGGCCATGGTCAGGGCGGGATCCCGGCTCGTCTTCGGCGACCGGAAACTCCGCACTCTCGTGCTCTTCGCCTGGCTCTGCGGCTTCTACATCCTGCCGGAGGGCCTGGCCGTCCCCTACGCGGCGAAGCTCAGCACCGGCACTCTGTCGGTCCCGGTGGTCACCGGGCTGTTGATGGCGGCGATGCCGATGGGGACCGCGGTGGGGGCGTTCTTCTTCAGTAGGTTCGTCACGCCGCCGCGGCGATTGCGCATGATGGGGTGGATGGCCATCTTGAGCTGTCTGCCGCTGGTCGTGGCCGCGTTGCAGCCGCCGTTGGCCGTGGTGCTGGGGGCGTGGTTCCTGTCGGGGGTGGGTGGGGCATACCAGCTTGCGGCCAATGCCGCCTTCGTCCAGTGCGTACCGGCCGACCAACGTGGCCAGGCGTTCGGCCTGGTGCAGTCGGGGCTGCTGGCCGTACAAGGGATCGGGATCCTGATCGGCGGATTCGCCGCCGAGAAACTCGGACCGGAGCCGGTGGTCGCGCTGGCCGGCGTCACGGGTGTGACGGCCGCGGCCGTGCTCGCCATACTCTGGTCCGAGTCCCGGGTCGAGACCCCCGCCCCCGCCTGATCACTGCTGCGGCTTCTGCTCGCCGCGGTAGTAGTCGGTGCTGTCCTGCCAGGTGGACTTGGCCTGCTGCTTGCCGAGGAGGTCCTGGGCGATCGAGGTGTTGCTGTCCTCTTCCGGCATGAGCAGCCAGCCGACGGCGTACACGCCGACTCCGAGCCCACCGAACAGCGTGACGATCGCCAGGCCGATCCTGATCAGGTTGGCGTCGATCCCGAGGTACTCCCCGAGGCCCGAGCAGACACCCGCGATGACGCGGCCGTTGTTGGTCCGACGAAGCTGCTTGACGTTGTATTCGCTCATGTCTCAAGACTGCCCGGCGACCCGGCGTTCGCACATCAGGATTCCCCCTGGTAGAACCCTGGTAGGCCCTTACGTGATGGAAGGACGCTCGATGGACGACCTGCTGCGCCTGGACGACCGGCTCAACGGCGAGCAGCGGCTGATCCGCGACACCGTCAGGTCCTTCGTCGACGACCGCGTCCTGCCGTACGTCGGCGACTGGTTCGAGCAGGGCACCTTCCCCGCACGCGAGCTCGCGCCCGCACTCGGCTCGCTCGGCCTGCTCGGCATGCACCTGGAGGGCTACGGCTGCGCCGGCACGGACGCCATCTCGTACGGTGTGGCCTGCCGCGAGCTGGAAGCCGGAGACTCGGGTCTGCGGTCCTTCGTATCGGTTCAGGGCTCGCTGGCCATGTTCCCCATCTGGCGTTATGGCTCTTCCGAGCAGAAAGAGCAATGGCTGCCCCGGATGGCCGCCGGTGATGCGATCGGCTGTTTCGGCCTGACCGAGCCCGACCACGGCTCCGACCCGGCCAATATGCGCACGTACGCCAAGCGAGACGGCTCCGACTGGATCCTGAACGGCTCCAAGATGTGGATCACCAACGGCTCCATCGCCGACGTGGCCGTCGTGTGGGCACAGACGGACGAAGGCATCCGCGGCTTCGTCGTACCGACCGATACGCCCGGCTTCTCCGCCCCTGAGATCCACAAGAAGCTGTCCCTTAGGGCCTCGGTCACCTCGTCCCTGTACTTCGACGACGTACGCCTGCCCGCCTCAGCCGTACTCCCGGAAGTCTCCGGCCTGAAAGGCCCGCTCTCGTGCCTCTCAGAGGCCCGCTTCGGCATCATCTGGGGCGTAGTGGGCGCCGCCCGCGCCTGCCTGGAGGCGGCGGTCTCTTACGCGAAGACACGCGTGCAGTTCGACAAGCCGATCGGCGCCTTCCAGCTGACCCAGGAGAAGCTGGCCTGGATGTACGTCGGAACGGCACAGGCGGGCCTGACGGCCCTGCACCTGGGCGAGCTGAAGGACGCGGGGAAGCTGGAGCCCCGGCAGATCAGCTTCGGCAAACTGGCCAACGTACGGGCGGCGCTGGACATCGCCCGCCAGGCCAGGACGATCTTGGGCGGGAACGGGATCACGCTGGAGTACCCTGTGATCAGGCACATGAACAACCTGGAGAGCGTCCTCACCTACGAAGGCACCCAGGAGATCCACACGCTGGTGCTGGGGGAAGCGCTGACGGGGCTCCCGGCTTATCGGTGAGGGGGCTTAAGGGCGTCGCGTGGGGGGCGGTAATCTCTGTACCCTTGTGCTGTTGCTAGGGGGCGTTAGCTCAATTGGCAGAGCTGCGGACTTTTAATCCGTAGGTTCCGGGTTCGAGCCCCGGGCGCCCTACCTCAATGACCTGGGCGGACTCCCCGATCTTCACGATCAAGAAGTCCGCCCAGTTGCAGTTAACCCCAGAGAGCGCGGCCCATGCGAGCTGCTGCCTCGGTCGAAAGTGTCGCCGTGATGTGGGTGTAGCGCTTGGTCGTGGTCAGTTGTGAGTAGCCGAGGATTTCCTGAACGACGCTGATGTCCACGCCTTGTTCGATGAGGAGTGTCGCGGCGATACAGCGCCAGCATCAGCTGCGCATGCGGCCTCTCCCGCAGCGAGTGCGCCTCGATGTGGACGGTCAGATCCGGTATCACCGCGTGATGGTCTCCCGTCGCCATCCGCAGATCGACGCGATCTTCCAGAGCGGTGAGACGTACCTCCGTCGGGCGGGTGGCTTCGATCTGGGCCCACTCCGCCGACATGCCCGCCAGGGTGTCTCCCCGCCACAGGGTCAGAGCCTGCCGGAACGACCTGTCCGCCGTAACGATCTCTCCCCTGGCCCGGCCGGCACGCGCCTCGCGCACCAGCCGCATGAACAGATGAGCATCGACGTGATCAGGTGGCACGTCCAGGCAGTATCCACCCGGCGCGGTCACGATGACCTCGTCGAGCGCCCGGGCGCGAGGGACTCGCGAAGCTTCGACACCACGATGTGGAGCTGCTTCGGCGCCGTCGACGCCCGGCTCTCCCCCAGACATCGGTGAGGAGCTGGTCAGTGGTGACCACCCGGCCGGCGCTCAACGCCAGCCGGGTCAGCAGGCCGATCCGCCGACTGCCGGACAGCGGCAGCACGTCGCCGCCTGCCGTCAGCTCCCACGGCCCCAAGATCTTGATGCCCAGTCCCATCGCACAACCTTCCGTAGGCAGGACCAGCGTTTCATCGGTCACGACCGTTGCCCGGTGGAGGGCCTCCTCCGCGATCTCCTGAGCGACAGGTGACGGACATACCGGAGGACACCGCGTGTTGACCCGCTGTCGCCATGTCGGGACTCTTCGCAGTGCTGTACTCATCCTGGTCGCTTCCCTCCTGGTGCCAGGTGCTCGGGCCGCTTCGGCGGCCACGTCGGACGCGGCTGACTGCCGACCTCACCAGCGCCATCACCGCCGGTACGGCCGGCTTCTTCCTGATGAGCAGGATCAAGGAGCCTGCCACCGCGTACTTCAACGGCAGAAGCGAGGGATCGGGCCAGCCTACGCTCCGGCTGACGCCGGCGGACGGCTCGGTGAAGTCCCTTACGGCCACGCACGGCACCCACCTCCAGGCGGTCAGCGCGGCCAGCACGGTGCTCGGCGACGACATGCAGGCCAGGGACGAGGGGACCGGCCCGTTCACCGGCGAGACGCGCAAGGTCTATCTCCAGTTCGACCTAGTGTCATGCGCCGGAAATTCGTCGGAGATATTTCGCGAGAGATTCAAGTATCTCTTCTATCTCTTCGGCGCGGTCTTCTTCCACATGAAAGGGCGGGGACTGCCGTTCCACTGAGCGTCCAGTCCCTGGAGGTGCTCTTCGGCCCATTGTGGTCACTGGGGAAACGGTCGACATACCGTCGATATACCGCTCGTCGTTAACGTTTCTTCTGAGTGCCCGCAGATCGAGGGCAATCACGTACCGAATACGGAAGGTTCCTTCTCATTATGCGTACGATGCACCGGATCGCGGCAGGCATCGCCACAACGGCGCTGTCCGCCTCGCTTATGACCATGATCCCGGGAGCGGCCTCGGCGGCGGCGGCGGGATGGTCGTGGAACCCGCCGACGAAGGCCACAAGCGTCGAGACGCGGCTCCAGAAAACCTTCGGCTCCGGGAGCAGCAAGAAGACCGTGCAGTTCCGCAAGGGCAAGTACGGAGGCACGTGGTACATGTGGGGTCGTGCCTTCAAGCCCGGTAGCAACATCAACGGCGCCTACGACATCTATTTCGCTGTCAACAACGGGTTGGGGCTCGTCCAGGGCGACTCCCGAGCCAGGATCGATGGAACGACGTACACCAAGGCGTTCCCGCTGAAGACGAACTACCGCTATATGGCCTGCATCGTCCCCAAGGGGAAGAGTCCCATCAGCGATGGCCCCTCGAAGACCTGCGACTTCATCCGCGTGACCGGTTAGCCGGTCATCCCGCTCAGGTCAGCCTGGCTGGAATTCCGCGAGGGCCACGGCCGCTCAACCGTCGACTTCAAGACCCGCAGGCTGAGTGACGAACTGCGCGACGACCGCGAACACTGGCGGATATTGGCGGCCTCTTCAGCCAGGTCTCGACGCCGGAGCCAGTGATCGGAACTTAGGTGCGAGCTGCCCGATAAGGGAGAGATCCTAGGTTTCAAGTCCTGGTAGCCCCACCAGTAAAGAAGCCCCGAAGCGATCAAGCTCCGGGGCTTCTTTGCCGCAACTGGCACTCCAACGGCCCTACTCGAGCAGATCGTTGACAGCAGCCACGGCTTCCCACCGTTTCCCCCTACGCCGCTGCCTACTATCCTGACCGACCAGATGATCCGCAGTGGAGTGCACAAGAGCGTCCAGTCCCTGGAGCAGGACATCCGGGACTGGATCGCTCAGTGGAACGACAATCCCCGCCCCTTCGTGTGGAAGAAGACCGCCGAAGAGATACTTGAATCCCTCGCTAAATATCTCCGACGAATTTCAGGCGCATGACACTAGCGGCGTCTCCGGGGTGCAGAAGGCGGAGCTGTCGCTGGCCGGCCGGCGCGGACTCGGAGTACGGCAGCCAGGGAGTCCTGGCGGGAGTCGCTGGAACTCCTGCGCGAAGCCCGCCTCCTCGCCCCCGTCGAGGTGGCGGGCTACCTCGCGCAGCCGGTCCCGGACACGCCGGAACCGATCAGGAACCAGCTGTGACTATCCGAACAGCTTGACCGCGGCGTAGAACTCGTACGCCACGGTCTTGCAGGCAGTCTTCTTCGCGCCGGAGAAACTCCTGTCACACGTCCTCTTCATATCACCGTAGAATGCCAAATCCACGCCCTTCTTGTACGTATTCTTCCAGCTGCTCGTACTCGCGAGTTTCTTGACATTTCTGTAGCCGAAGTCGTGCCGGGTGCAGGGAACCAGGAAAACGAACTTCCAGGAGTCGGCGTTCTTTATTCCCTTCGGCACCGAGCAGCCGTTGGAACTCCAGTCGAACTTGTAGGCCTTGACGG
Organism: Nonomuraea sp. CA-143628; assembly: GCF_050942315.1. Taxonomy (NCBI): domain Bacteria; kingdom Bacillati; phylum Actinomycetota; class Actinomycetes; order Streptosporangiales; family Streptosporangiaceae; genus Nonomuraea; species Nonomuraea sp. CA-143628. Next base: position 868,796 of record NZ_CP192072.1, on the reverse strand, counting down.
CCTCGGTGTTCCGGTTCACACGAGCCTTTACCCACTTGTCGAAGCTTGACTTGGAGTCCAGCGTGAGCTGCACTGCCATCATGAGCCGCTGCGCCTTGCTCTTGCCAAGTGCCACGGCCTGCGCCGGAGTGGTCAGCGCGGCGCTCGCTGCCAGAGCTGCCACGGTAACGGCCAGTGTCTTTTTCATGGTTACTCTTTTCTTTGCCTGGAGGAGTACTGAAAAAGAGTCGCAGCGCCGCTGGACTTACCGCAACAAAACATGTCACGATGGCTGAAGAAACATACCCCAGACATACCGGCTCACGGAATTCAGGCCGGATTGAGGTATTCACGGCTTCTTTGGATTGTCGTGCAGCAGGGCCCCGGAAAAGTTAGTTGATCATGTGAGCCCGAGGATGGTCAGGGGGCGGGTGGCGTCTCGGGAGAGGTGCCGGATGGCTTGGGCGAGGTTGGTCGCGCCGGTCAGGCGTAGAGCGCCGATGGCGAGGTCGCGCAAGGCGGCCTTGCGGGGTGCGTTGCCGGTGGGGGCTTGCTCTATGAGCCGGCCCTTACGCCAGGAGAGCCAATTGGTGGTTGCGGCGAGACATTGTGCGGTGGCCGCGGCGCCGGGGTCGACTGCTGCCTGCCGGTCGATGGCGAGGAGGCTGTCACGTTCGTTCGCGACCCAGGTGTTCGCCTCGCCCGGGGTGGCGAGCCAGGACCGCGCTGATCGCCGGGCACGTGACGGGCGGCCTGCTCGCCGGCGTAGAGGCGGATCAGGTGGTGCATCCGGTAGCGGCCGGGCCCGGCGGATTCGACAAGGCGGGCGTCCAAGAGATGGTCGAGGGCGGCTTCCGCACGGTGTTCCGGCCAGTCGGTGAGAGCGGACGCGGCAGCCACCGTGTGGGTGGGGGTTTCCAGGAGGCCGAGCAAGAAGAATGCGTGGGCGGCGTCGTGACCTGCAGGCTCTTTCGGAAGGTGCTGAAGGCTGACCGCGATGCTGTCCCGCATCGACAGGTCGGCGTGTTCGAGGGCATCGAGGCGGCGGCCTGGGTGGGCGAGCTGATCGGCCAGATGGGACAACGTGCGATCGGGGCGAGCAGCCAGGCGCGCCGCCGAGATGCGGAGCGCGAGAGGAAGGCCGCTACAGTGTCGTACGATCTGGCGTGCCGCTTCCGGCTCGGCACAAACTCGGCCTGGATCCACGAGGCGGGCGAACAGCGCGGCCGCGTCGGCTTGGTCGAGCCCAGTCAAGTGCAGATGCCTCGGCATATCGAGTGAGGCCATGATCTGGCGGCTGGTGATGATGACCGCGCACGCGGGCCCGGCGGGAATGAGAGGCCGGACCTGGCTCGCGTCGAACGCGTCATCGAGGATGACCAGGAGGTTGCGCGTCGAGGTAAGGGAGCGGTATCGGTCGGCGGCCTCGTCCAGGGTGGGCGGTATGGCGGCACCGTCGAGCCCGAGTGAGCGCAGCACCCGGCTCAGAGCTTCGATCGGCGACAGCGGCTGGAATCCGGCGGTGGCGGCGCGCAGATCGACGTAGAGAACGCCGTCAGCGAAGTGATCGGCGATGGCGTGCGCGGCGTGGACTGCCAGCGCGGATTTGCCGATCCCACCGGGGCCATGTATCGCAACGACGGCTGGCGATGCGCGCACGGTGTCGGTGAGCGTCTTGCGCAGCCAGGCGATTTCGGTGGCGCGCGCGGTGAACGCCCGGGTGTCGGCGGGGAGTTCGGCCGGAATGACGGGCTTGGTGAGCATGGTTCGCTGCGCCGGGGAGGGGAGGTCGAGTGCAGGATCTCGCCGGAGTACCGCCTGCTGCAGCCGACACAACACCGCTCCTGGTTCGATGCCCAGCTCATCGACCATGACGCGGCGAGTCTCCTGGTACACCGCGAGGGCTTCGGACGATCGGGAGGCCCGGTACAGGGCCAGCATCAGCTGGGCGCGAGGGCGTTCCCGAAACGGGTGGGCCTCGGCGTGAGCCGTGAGTGCCGGCACCAACGCGTGATGATCACCGACCGCCAGGCGGAGGTCGCTATGGTCTTCCAGTGCGGTCAGGTGCTCCTCTTCCAGGCGGGCTGACTCGATCTGGGCCCATGAGGCGGTTATGTCGGCCAGCGCGTTACCCCGCCACAGAGCCAGAGCCCGCTGGAACAGTGCGTCCGCCCTCGCGATCTCGCCCTGGGCCCACGCGGCACGTGCCTGGTGGGCCAGGAGCGTGAACAGGTGGGCGTCGATGCTCTCGCACGCGAGATTCAGCTGGTAGCCGCCGGAGACGGTCGTGATGATGTCGTCGCCTTGGTGCGGTGAGAGTACGCCGCGAAGCTTCGACACCACGATGTGCAGTTGTTTGCCTGCCGTTGTCGCTGTGCTCTGGTCCCATACTTGGGTAAGGAGTTCCTCCGCGGGGACCGGCTGCCCAGCGCTCAATGCCAGCCTGGTCAAGACCCCAACCCGCCGTTTACCGGTTACCTTCACCGGCTCACCGTTCGCCGTGGCCTCCCATGGCCCCAGGAATTTGATCTTCAGTCCCATCAGAGCTTTTCCTGTCCTCTTGGATAGCCGACGTGAAGGGCAGAAGACATCTGCTGGTAAGTGCAGGACAGCCGGCTCGTGTGGGAACGGTGTCATCGCCCGGCGGCGGCGCTGTCTCCCATCAACGCCGCCGCCGACCCCGTCTAGGTGCCGGTGTGCGCCGCGACTGATCACCACTCTACGAAGGCGCAGGGCGCACCGGTGTCAGGTGATCGCCCTACATCGGGGTAACCGTTTGGTTGAGCTCGGCGAGCGTGATGAGTCCGTCATCGAGGGCGCGGCCGACGAGCTCGCTCTTGGTACGAGCGGCCCGCCCCACGTTGGCGTACTTCACCCGCACCCGCGCGATATAGGTGTCAACGGTCTTGACAGTGATGTTGAGCTTCGCGGCGACGAGTTCCTTGGACGAGGACACGAACCACGCCCGCAGCACTTCCGTCTCGCGCTGGGACAGGCGCGGCCGGCCAGGATCGTCGTCGGCGATGAGCGCCCCGGACAGCGACGGAGGGGTGTAGGGCTCGCCCCGCCCGGCCGCCCGGATGGCGGGTACCAGGTGGTCAGGTCCCTCGCGCTTGGTCAGGTAGGCGAGCGCGCCGAGGTCTACGCACTTGATGGCGGTCGCATCGTCGGTGTGCTGGGAATACACGATCACGCGCCTGCCGCTGTCTACCAGCCTGCGAAGCTCGCCGAAGTCCGGTCGGCGCGGCACCAGCTCCAAATCGAAGATCACCACCTGGGCGGCGGCGCCAGGGCCGGTCCAGACATCAGCGAGCCGGTCCCCGGCATCGATGAGATTGATCGGCGGCACGGCTTGGGAGCACCAGGAGCGCACACCTGCGGCGATGGCCGCGTGATCGTCCACGATCACCGCGGTGATCAGCTCGTCCGCTGCCGAATCAGCTGCCATCGGGCCTCCATCCAGACCGTATCGTCGTTCTTCAACGCCTCGACCCGTACGCCGGGTGTCACAGGGCTCGGCACGTTCACCTCACCGCAGTCCGCGACCACACTGACCGAAACCAGGTCCGCACTGCCCACGACGGTGACCCGTGCCCGAGAGACGGCGGTGGCGAGGACGATGAGCACCGCCTCGGTGAGATCGCGCCGAACGGCCACGGGCGGCTCGGGCCACTGACCGCGTGCGTCCAGTTCCACCACGACGCCCTTGCGGTCCGCCACGTCAATGCAGTGGCGCAGTTCGTGCAACAGGGGATTCGCGACAGTGTCGGTCTCGGCGAACAGTCTCCGCATCCGGGCCGCCTCAATGGCGCACCGCCGCTGGACCACCGGGTCCTCGGGACGCAACGAGCCGTCGGCGAGCCCCTCCAGGAGCGGGACCGTGGTCGCCGACAGCGCGGCGAACCGCTGCTGCCTTCGGCGGTGGGACTCCGCTGCGACGGCCTCGGCGATGCGTACCTGCTCGATCTCCCTGCGGGAGGTCGCCGCCGCCGCGCTGAGGCCGCGCATGACGGCCGCCACCACGGCCACGCACAAAGGAAGGCCGAACACGGTCACCGAGCCGGTGGCGAACCGTGCCAGGTCCTTCCGACTGGGGTCATCGAGAAGGAGCAGGTGGAGCAGGGCAGTGAGCTCGTGGGCCAGCAGAAACGACGCGGCGGTCCGCAGTGGGCGATCGAGCAGTACGACGACGCCCACCCAGTTGGCGGCGCCAAAAATCCAATCCACGGTGGTCGATGTGCGCCCATCAGGAAGGGTCACATACGACAGTGCGGACGCGCTGAGCACGATGGCGATGGCGGGCCCGCGCAGCCGGCCCCACGAACGCCCTCGGACGAGCAGCGTCGCCTCGCCGGCGAGCACGGCTCCCAGCGCTGCCAAGGCGGCCAGCTGCGTGAGCGGTGACTCATAGGCGTCCAAGTGGTGCAGTAAGTTGGCCGGTCCGAGCCCGAACACGGTTGCCATGGCGACGAGCAGCGTGGCGATCCGCAGGCCGTGCCTCAGCTGCGCACGCGTCACCTCTTCGACGGTGTCACTCATGGCCGGCATGCCATTCCAGTCGTACGTGGGTGCCCTCGCCCTCGGCGGAGGTGATCGTGGCCGTGCCGCCGACGCGGCTCATCCTGCCGCGCACGGACTCGCGTATGCCGCGCCGGGTGGCCGGCACGTCCGTCGGCGAAAATCCCTTCCCCTGGTCGGCGATGTCAAGTCGCAGCGTCCGCGCGTCCCCACGCAGCCGGACGGTCGCGCGCGTCGTGCCCGCGTGGCGACGTACGTTGGTGAGGGTTTCCCGTGCCGCGTCGGCGATCATCCTGGCGACGTCGAACGGAAGCCGCAACTGCGCGGGGGCTTCGAACTCCACGGTCAGATGCGTGGCGTCGAGGTCGGTGCGCAGCAGGTCGACGAGGTCGGCGTCCTGCTGTGCCCGCCCGCTGTCGGAGCGCAGCCTGTCCAGATCGCGGCGCGCCTGCGATGCCAGCCAGTCCGCGTCCGAACGCACCTGCCCGATGCCGACCATCAGCAGGGTCGTCGCCGCCGTGTCGTGTAACGCGTTGGCGAGCTCGCGTTCCTCGGCACGAATTGCCGCGGCCACCAGCGACTCGCCGCGCGCCCGCACGGCCTCGGCCGCCATTTGGTCGGCCCGTTTCGCGGCGCGCTGGACGAGCACCCAAGCCGCTCTGGACAGCGCGGCCGCCGGCACCATCCACACCGTCCCTCTGATCAGGCTCGCGTCCGTGTCCGCCGCTCCCGCCGCGGTGAGGAGGACCGCCGCCCCGCCCCCGGCCGCCAGCGCCGCCGCGCCGCCTGCCAGTGGCGAAGTGTGCCACTGGCACGTCACACAGGCGAAAGTGGCCAGCAGTCGCAGCCACCCGGTGTTCCTGTCCTCGACGGCGCCGGTCAAGAAGACACTCGCAAACAGCCCCAGCAGGACGACCACGTCCAGGCCCACCGGCCCACTTCCCCGGCCCGAGCGCAGCCACCACGCGTATCCGCAGGTCCAGGCGGCAGCGACGCCGACCACGTACGCGGTGGTCGTCAAGTGCCCGGAAGGGGCACGGAACAGGGCGATCCCGCAGATCGGAACCAGCGTCGCCAGACGCACTGCGGCCGCATACCGGCGGCCGAAGCGCGCCAGCAGCCGCGCTGCTTCCCCAGCCACCCGTCACCTCTCAGCTCACCCGCTCGCGATCTCGCTGTGACGCAGCCTAACGAGTCGCCCTGTCCATCCGAGGATGGCGGTGATTGCCGCGATCGACGCTGAGCCGAAGGGAGAAGTCCTGGGCGCTGCCGAACGGGACGTCGTGCAGCGTCCATGTGCGCGCCTTGCCGTACAGCGTGAGTTCCAGACCTGATGCCACCAGGACGTTTCTGCCGTCCGCGTCGAGGATTCTGCCGGGTTTCTCGCCCCTCCAGGTGACCTTGCCCGTGGCCGGGTCGTCCTCGTCGTCGTCTTGCCGGAATTCTGACCCCGAGAGATGCCCAACCGTGGGTCCGGTATGCGGCGGGTATATCGGGCCCATGCTCACGGCATGATCGCCTTGACGGCTGAGCCGGCGGCTGGCGGAATGAGCGTCCTCATCTTGGAAGGAAGCCCGTGCGTCTCGCTCGTCCTCTTGCCGCCACCATGCTCGTGGTCGGCGCTTTATCCGTCCCGCAACCTGCGCAGGCTGCCGTGTTCAAGCATCCTGGCGTCCTGGTCAGCCGCGCTCAGCTCGACTTCGTCAGAGCCAACCTCGGTAACGAGCCGTGGAAGTCTGCCTGGAACGACCTGCAAGGCAGTCCCTATGCCTCGCTGTCCTACACGGCCAAGCCCCGCGCGAACGTGGAGTGCGGCCCGTCGTCGAATCCCGACAACGGCTGCTCGGACGAACGCAAGGACTCCATGGCGGCCTACACGCACGCCCTGCGGTGGTACCTCACCAAGGACTCCCGCTACGCGCAGAAGGCGATCCAGATCATGGACGCCTGGTCGGCCGTGATCACCAAGCACACCGGGAGCAACGCGCCGCTGCAGACCGGCTGGGCGGGCGCCAACTTCTCCCGCGCCGCCGAGCTCATCAAGCACACCTACACCGGATGGACCCAGGCCGGCCGGTTCGCCGGCAAGCTGCGCACCGTGTACCTCCCGCCCCTGATCGCCGGAAGGCCCAACAACAACGGCAACTGGGAACTGATCATGACAGATGCCGCTATCGGCATCGCCGTGCATCTGGACGACCGGGCCTCCTTCGACCGGGCCGTCACGACCTGGCGCGGCAGGCTGCCCGCCTACATCTACCTCGAGACAGACGGCTCGCTGCCCAAGGCGCCGCCGGGTAGCACGTACAACACCAAAGCGGAGATCATCGACTACTGGCACGGGCAGACCAAGTTCGTGGACGGGCTGACCCAGGAGACCTGCCGCGACTTCTGGCACACCGGATGGGGCCTCGCGGCCATCTCCCACGTCGCGGAGACGGCTCACCACCAGGGCGTGGACCTCTACGCCACGGCAAAGCACCGGCTGCGACGCGCTATGGACCTGCACGCCCGTCTGCAACTGGGCGGGACGGTGCCGTCCTGGCTGTGCGGCGGAAAGGTCACCCGCGACCTCGGGGAGCACTTCGAGGTCGGCTTCAACGCGCTGCACAACCGTCTCGGATACGACGACATTCCCTACGCCAAGCGATGGGTCGAGAAGAGCCGCCCCGCCGGGGTGTCACACTTCCTGGGCTGGGAGACCCTCACCCACGCGCAGAACCCGCGCTACGCCGGGATGGGTGGGTCGGCCACACCGGACTTCGACGCCGACGGCGTGGGCGACCTCTTCTCAGCCGCCAAAGGAACGCTGACCATCTGGAACGGCAAAGGCGGCAACCAGTTCGGCCCGGCCACCGCGATCGGCCCCGGCTGGTCACCATACTTCTGAGGGCCTCCGGCACAGCGAGGTCCCACACCACCCTACGGCGGCGCGCCGCGCCGCCGTACCCGACGAACACCGACCACCGGCCCTGTGGGTGCCGAGAACTCGGCCGCCCTATGCGACCTGCGCGTATTCGTGGATCAGCCCGTGGCAGAGCCCTCCACGAACGAGCAGCCCGACACCGGCGACGAGCGGTGGATGAACCCCGAAGTTGCCGGGATCGGGTCTGCCAGCTTCCTCGCCGACGTCGGACACGAGGTCCCCACCGCCCTCCTCCCCAGCCTCCTCACTTCCACCCTGGGAGCGCCCGCCACAGCCCTGGGCCTCATCGAAGGCATCGCCAATGGCCTGGCCGGAGTCGGCCGACTTGCCGGCGGGGCACTCGCCGACGACCCCACGCGACGCCGAGCCGTAGCAGCCGGCGGCTACACCACCACCGCGGTTCTGTCGTCGCTCCTGGGAGTCGTCACCAACGTCTGGCAAGCCGGAGCCCTGCGCGCCGGAGCCTGGCTCGCCCGAGGACTCCGTGTCCCCGCCCGCAACGCCCTCCTCGCCGATCACGTACCCGCTCGCGCCTACGGCAGGGCCTACGGGTTCGAGCGCGCCATGGACAACCTGGGAGCCATCGGCGGACCGCTACTCGCGCTCGGACTGGTCGCGGTCTTCAGCGTCCGCACCGCCATCCTCGTCTCCGTCATCCCCGGCACCTTGGCCGCCCTCGCGATCGTCTACGCCATTCGCGAGGCCGCACAGCCCGCCGTCCGCGACCGGGTACCGATCCGGCTACGCATCTGCCCCGCCCTGCGCCTGCGCCGACAGGTTCTGCCAGTCGGCCCACATCTTGAGCCGGTCGGTGTAGGCCTGCTGGATCATCGGGTAGAAGCCTTGGCCGAACAGGATGCGCAGGGGCGGGTTGTCGGCGTCAACGAGCGTGAGCAGCGCCTGGGCGGCGGCGGCCGGGTCGCCGGCGGGCTGCCTGCCGGCCATCGCCCCCAGGCGGCGGCGCAGGTTGTCGTAGGCCGGGTCGGGCTCGGCCATGTGGCCGTTGTTGAGCGGGTCGGGGTTGTTGCCGGAGCGGGTGGCGAAGCCGCCGGGCTCGATGATGGTCACCTTGACGCCGAAGTCGGCGACCTCACCGGCGAGGGCCTCGTTCAAGCCCTCCAGGGCCCATTTGGAGGCGTGGTAGGCGCCGCCGAGCGGCATGGCGATGAGGCCGGCGGCCGAGGACAGCTGGATGATGTGCCCCGAGCGCTGCTCACGCAGGTAGGGCAGCGCGGCCTGGATCACCCACACCGCACCGAACAGGTTGGTCTCCAGCTGGTCGCGCAGGTCCTGCTCGGTCAGCTCCTCGACCGCGCCGACCTGGGCGTAGCCGGCGTTGTTCACGATGACGTCCAGACGGCCGAAGTGCTCTTCGGCCCGCTTGACGCTGTCGAAGACGGCGGCCTTGTCGGTCACGTCCATCTCAAGCGGAAGCAGTGCGTCGCCGTAGGTGGTGACCAGCGGGTCAAGGCTCGCGGTGCTCCGGGCGGTCGCGGCCACCTGGTCACCGCGCGACAGCGCGGCTTCGACGAAGTTGCGGCCCAGACCGCGCGAGGAGCCGGTGACGAACCAGACCTTGCTCATGATGACAATTCCGTCCTTTCGGGGGTGCTCGTGGTGGCATGTGACCTTCGATCGCCACCGCTTGCACAGTAGTGCATTTGCTGCACTGCTGTGCAATCAATGCATCAAGGTATACTCATGCTGTGAACGACCGTCAAGCCGGCCGCCGGCCCGCCCCGACCGACTGAGGAATGACAGGGCACGATGACCAGTGACGATTCAGGCCGCCGCGGCGGACGCGAAGCGCAGCGCCGCCGCACCCGCAAAGCGATCGTCGACGCGGTGATCCGGCTGAGCGCCGACGGAGCGACGCCGTCCATAGACGAGATCGCGGCCGACGCCGACGTGTCCCGCCGCACGATCTACACGTACTTCCCGACCCTCGACCACCTGCTGATCGACGCCACCCTCGGCGCGTTCAACGAACCCCCGATCGCGCAGGTACTGGACGACCCCGCGCTCGCCGACGATCCCGTAGCCCGGGTGGTCGCCGTGATCAGGACGATGCTGGAGCACTCATCGCAATCGCTTCCGCTGGGCCGCCGGTTGATCCGCCTGACCGTCGATCCGCCGGCGAATGACGCGCAAGAGCCGGGCGTCCCGCGCCGGAGCCTCCGCCGGGTGGTCTGGCTGGAGCGCGCCTGCGAACCGCTCCGCGGCACTCTGAGCGAGGCATCCTTCCAGCGCCTGCTCTCGGCCCTGACCGTCGTGGGCGGCTGGGAGGCGCAGATCGCCCTGCGCGACGTCCGCGCCCTCGACCCGCAGGCCGAACAGGAGGCCATTCTCTGGGCCGCACGTGTTCTGGTGGAGGCGGCGATCGAGGAAGGGTGACCTTCCTCCTTGCAGTCAGCAGCACTCGACCTACCGACCGGCACGCCTGTGGTGGAGCTGATCCGCACCACGTTCACCGACACCGGCCGGCCGGTCGAGGTGATGTGCGCGGTGATCGCCGCCGACATGTCCTCGTTCGGCTACCGCTTCCCCATCCCGGACTAGGAACCCAACGTGCGCATCACCTACACCACCGAGCCCGCGCCCGACCCCGGCCGCCGCAACGAGGACTACGTCATCGCCGGACCCGACTGGATCGCGGTACTCGACGGCGCCACCGCCCCCCAGGGCGTCGAGTCCGGCTGCGTTCACGACGTGCCATGGCTCGTCGCGCACCTCGGCGCCGCCCTCGCCCGCCAGTTGTCAGCCGACCCCGAGGTGGACCTGCCCGACGCGCTCGCCGCCGCGATCCGCGCCACCATGGCCGCCCACGAAGCCACCTGCGACCTGACCAACGCGGACTCCCCGTCGTCCACCGCCGCGATCGTCCGCCGCCGCGCCGGGCGACTGGACTACCTGGTGCTGTGCGACTCGCCCATCGCTCTCCGCAGCAGCGATGGGCGGATCACCGTGGTCGACGACGACCGCACCGCACACCTTCCGGGAGGCCGCCCGTACAGCCGGGAGCTGGTGCGGTCGCTGCGGAACCAAGCGGGCGGGTTCTGGGTGGCCAGCACGAGGCCGGAGGCGGCACGGGAGGCGCTCACGGGGTCGGTGGACGGGGGCGACCTGGACGGCGTGCTGATGGTCACCGACGGCGTCTCGCGGCTGGTCGAGTGGTACGGCCACACCTGGGAGAGCCTGGCGTCCACGGCGAAGAAGGACGGGCCTAGCAGGCTGGTCGAGCTGGTACGCGCGGCCGAGCGGGAGCACGGCCCGAAGGAGGGGGTGAAGGTGCACGACGATGCCACGGCGGCATGGGTGAGCTGGTGATGACCCGCCCTGCTATCGGTTCGGGATAGAAGCGCCTGGGCGCTTAAGGCTTCACCGGCGGCGGCGCACACATGGGGCAGTCGCCGGCGAGCAGCCGCGTCCCGCTCCCCAAACTCACCACCTGGCCTGAACCCAGACAGAAGCGGCACAGCGTCAGGCCGGCGAACTGCGGCTCACGCCAACGCGGGTCAGACCACAACGGCGGCATCGGCCGATAGGACAACGACCACGGCACCCACGACACGGGGATGGTTCGCTGGGGGTGTTGCCGGTGACGCACGCCTTCACCTCGATGCCGGCATTGACGTACCCCTTGCGGTCGAGCATGCCCGGCACGACGGCGGTGAACGGCTGCCGGAGTCGTAGCACGGCGACCGTCATGGCGAGGTCGCTGCCGGTGCTATTCCGCGTACGGCCGACCGCCTGCTGCGTCGGAGTGGCGGGCGTCGTCGGCAAGGCCGAGTCGGGGCGCTCGACGGGCACGGGCGTGGGCGCGGCGGCCGGAGTGGGAGCGGCGCATCACGAGCGCAGCAGAGAGCTTGCTTCTCAACAGTGTTTAACCCAGTGAATCGAAGTCACCGACACGTGGTCGCCGACTTCAACACGCTTTCCGATCACGCCTTTGTGGCGCTTGTGTGGATTATTGGTAAAGCAGTTGTGGTGGATTACAGCTATCACGCCAAACCTATTTGCGTAACCCCAGGAGACGCTTACCGCCGGCAGATGATCTGAATTTCCGTTGTTGAAAACCCAGAGATTATTATCCTCTTTGCTGGCCGTGACATGGCCGAAATATGGCGATTCATCTCTCGGCGTCTTGTAGTGGATATGGTTCTGCCCTTCGCGCCAGAAGCAGACGTACCCCCTGTAGCATCCCTTGGGGGACGCTTCGGCCGATGCCGGGCCGGCCGAAAGGACGACAAGGCCGGCTAGAAATGCAGCAGAGGCAGCAATTCCGCGAATGACATGCATGCTGGAGATTCCTCTCTGTGAAATGCGCACTAGTTTATAGTGAAGGCTGCCGTCTGAAATTTCCTGAATTCCGGCTGGGAAGCCTCAGCAGTGGTTGACCCAGTGAATTCTGGTTACCGCTACACGGAGTGTTTCGCGCTGGTACCACCCGATCCATCCCTTGTGGTGGCCGTGGGGGTTGTTGCTGAAACAGGTCGTATGTGGGAAGTGGTTATCGGCTCCGGAGTCCTCGTATGCCCATGTTATTTTTACCGCGGACAGGTGATCGCCGTTCCCGTTGTTGAATACCCACATCGGCTGACGCCAGTTGCTGACCGTGATATTGGACCAGCCCGCCTTCTCGTCCGTCTGCGTCTTGTAGTGGATCTTTTTTTCCTTGGCACGCCAGAAACAGACATATCCCTTGTAGCACTTTCCCGGAGTGGGTTCTGCGGATGCTGGAGCGGCCGATAGACCGGCGACGCCGACCAGAGTCGCCGCGGCGGTCGCCACAATGCTGCGGATACGCATGAATAACATACTCCCATCCTCAATATAGAGGCGCTCTGTTGAGCCCACACAGGTCAATTCAGCTATTCGGCAAAGTCAAAACCCCAAAGTGATCTGCGAAGTGGATCGTGGAGGGATACTTGACTGGATGGTCAAGCAGCGCGCTTTTCGCAATGTCGCGCCTCCTCAAGCGCGCCTTGGGACTTCCCCCGAAAGGCAGAGTCGCGGCCTCCCTTCCCGCTGACGTTCCTCAGTGTGCTGAGTGTGCATATATGGAGCGCATATGCTGGGCACACGAAATCGCCCATCACTCCAGCAATATTTCGCGATCATGATGAAATTGTGCTGGTGCTGCGGCGAACTGCCGAGAGCAGACACGGAGGACGGGCAGTAGGAACCAGGCCGGCGACAGAGAGGGAGATCCGTGGGCACAGAGCCGCTCCACCAGGCGGGAGTCTCCAGCGAAGGCCCTTGACGTCCCGGGTCCTCCCATCCCGCGTCGGCATCGGGCCCGGTCAGTCGTTGGTGGGGCCGGACACGAACTCGACGACCTGCTCCCACAGGTCGCAGACGGCCCGCAGGATGGCGTGCCCCCCTCCAGAACGCCGATGTCGCGACGCGGAGATGAGAGTCGGATCGTTCTCTTGGACAGAATCCTGTTTACTCTCCGTAGCGGAGGCGTGAGATGGTCAGGTTCGGCGTGCTGGGTGAAGTTGGACTCGGCGAGGCTGGGCAGATGACCGTCGTCCGGTCAGCGAAGCAGCGGACCATCCTTGCGGTGCTGCTTTGCCATCGTGGTGAGGCGGTATTGCCTCGTTCCCGCGTGGGCTCGGGGTGGGGGATGTTCCGCCCGGTCTGGATGACGCGGCGGCCCTGAGAGCGAGAACGGGGTCAGCGGAATCATCCGGGTCGTAGGCGAGTGGCCGGACGGCGATTGAGGGTGGTGCCTATATCCCCGACGTATCGGCTACACCTTCGAGTCACCGTGAGGGCGCGCGTGTAAGCATCAGAGGTCGCCGGCCTCGGGCGTCGAGCCCAGCGTGTCAAGGATGGACCGTGCCTCGCTGAGGCATTGCTGAGCGAGTTCGTCATCGGGCAAGGTACGGCCCAGTATGGTCAGAGCTCGGGCCGCGTTGAAGTCGTCCTCGATTTCCTTGGCCAGGGTGAGGCATTCCTGTGCCTTGGTCGCGGCTTCGTCGGTCCGCCCCGCCAGCCGGTGGGTCTCGGCCCAGTGGTAGAGGATGAGGGTCCGTGCCGATCCGTGATCGGCCCGTTCGGCGATGCACAGCGCCTCGCGGAACCGGGCTGAGGCCCTCTCGTAGTCGCCCTGCTCACGCAGGAATATGCCATGCTCGTACTCTGCTACCGCTTTGGCAAGGGGCGCGCCGCTGCGCTTGGCCGCTTCGGCGGCGCGTGTCAGACAGGCCAGCGCTTGATCCTGGCGTCCGGCCTCGCTGTGGCAGCGGGCCAGACCGGTGTGGGCGAACGCCTCGGTGCTGGGCTCGCCGAGCTCACGCAGGACTAAGATCGCTTCCTCGCGTACGGCGATGGAGTCATCCAAGCGTCGCTGATAGTAGTGGACGAAGCCCAGGGCGTGGAGTGATCGGCTGAGAAGCACCGGATCGTCGCCGTCGCGGCACAATGTCACGCTGCGCTCGAGGTGCCGCATGGCTTCGGGAAGCCGGTGCTGCCGGTAGAGCAAGACACCGAGCCAGTTGCGGGCCAGAGCCTCACTACGCTGATCACCGAGGCGTACGGCCGCACAAGCGAGCCGCCGGGCGATGTCCTCGCCGCGGGCCCATCCCATCCCGCCGCGCTGTATCCACTTCACGTGGTTGAGCAGGTCGGTCGCGAGAGGTATGGACTCGGCTCGGGAAACCCCTTGCTCCAGGGCCGCGAACAGGTGCGGCACATGGCCGGAAAGCCACGCGCGGGCCATGTCGACATCGGTGAACGCACATCCGGCGACCGTCCCGCCGAGCAGAGAACACGGGGGCGTCTCGTGCGGATCGAGGATCTCGATCGCGGAGCGGGCCGTCGCGGTGTAGTAGCCCAGCAACCGCAGGAGAGCAGCCCCGACTTCGCTCGCGGTGTCTTCCGTCTCGGCCACACGGCGGGCATACAGCAGCAGGAGGTCGTGGTAATGATAGCGACCGGGCACGCCAGTACTGAGCAGGTTGAGGTCGACCAACGTTTCCAGGATGTCTTCGGTCTCGGCCGCCCCCCGGTCGAGCATGATCGCGGCGGCATCCACATCGAGATCTGGCCCGTCGGCCAGGGCGAGTCTCCGGAAGGCCAGCGCTTGCTCCGATCTGAGCTGGCGGTAGCTGAGCGCGAAGGTCCGCGTGAGGTCGAGATCACCGGCGCGCAGCTCACCCAGTCGCCGCTCCGGTGCGGCCAGTCGCCCTGCGACCGAGGCGATCGTCCACGTAGGACGCGCTGGCAGCCGGGCGCTCGTGATGCGGATCGCCAGCGGTAGCAGCCCGCAGGCCATGACCGTTTCCAGGGCCGCCCGCGGTTCCCTTTCGACGCGTTCGGCGCCGACCACGGCGGTCAGCAGCCGCATCGCCTCGTCCGGGTGGAGGACGTCCAGGTCGATGGCGTGAGCGGGGTTCAGCGCGGTAAGCCTGCTCCGAGCGGTGATGATGACCGTGCAATCGCCGGTGCCGGGGAGCAGCGGCCGCACTTGTTCCTCATCGGCGGCGTTGTCGAGCAGGACAAACATGCCTCGGTCCGCGGTGATGGTGCGGAACAGGGCAGCGGCTTCCTGCAGCCTTGGCGGTATGCGGTCGACGCCCAGCGCTCTAAGGAACCCGGTCAGCACAGTGTCAGGCGGTTCGGGCCGATCGCCCGCCCCGCGGAGGTTCGCATACAGCTGACCGCCCGGATAGCGATCGCGTACGGCATAGGCCGCCTCCAGGGCCAGGGCTGTCTTGCCCACCCCGCCGGTCCCTGTCACGGCCACCAGCGCACCGGGTTGCAACACCTCGACCAGCCGCCGCAGTTGTCCCGCCCTACCGGTGAAGTGGGTGGTGGCCGCGGGGAGCTGGGCGGGCACCGGAGCCTGCGCCGGCACGTCGTCCCCACCGCGGAGCACGGCGGGGTCGTCGGTCAGTATCGCCTGGTGGAGCGCGCGCAGCTCGGTCCCGGGGTCGATGCCGAGCTCGTCGGCCAGGCCCCGCGCCATCTGCTGATAGGCGTAAAGCGCCTCCCCCTGCCGTCCCGAACGAGCCAGGGCGAGCATGTACTGGGCGCAGAAGCGTTCCCGCAGCGGGTGCTCGGCCGTCAGCTTAGCCAGTTCGGCCGCGAGGTCCTGGTGACGGCCGCAGGCGAGGTCGGCGTCGACGCGCCGTTCCAACACGATGAGCCTGAGCTCCTCCAGCCGGGCGGCTTCCTGCCTGAGCTGCGGATGATCCGCGAGATCACCGTACGCCGGACCGCGCCACACCTCCAAAGCCGCGCGGTATTGCGTGGCTGCGATCCGGGCGTCGCCGCGCTCGGCCGCCGCGTCGCCGTACTCGGCCAGTTCGGCGCAGCGGTCGGCGTCGCATTCGCTGGGGGCCAGCCGTAACCGATACCCGCCCGGCACGGCCTCGACGCGGTGGCCAAGAGAACGGCGCAGCTTGGACACGTACGAACGCAGATTCTCCAGCGCCGAGGGCGGCGGACTGTCACCCCACAGGGCATCCAGCAGCCGATCGGCCGAGACGGTCGTCCCACAGCAGGCCACCAGGACGGCCAGCAGAGTGCGCTGCTTCACCGATCTGATCCTGCTGGGCGTGTCCCCCCTGGCGATCTGGATCTCTCCCAGGACGCCGACCCTCAGCGCCATCTCGCGCCCCCGATCTACAAACACTGCCAGATCGGATCAATCGTATGCCCGACACCTGTTTCGACGGGCCGTCGGGAGGAACGGTCAGCTGTCGGCGAGCCGGGCGAGTCCCCGCTCGTCCGGCCTGCCTGGCGCGTTGACAACAGATCGAGTCGAGGCCCTCTATTGGTAGCCGGGCGTGAACCAGCGAGCTTTGTAGATCTTGGCGTCGGCGAGTACGCGCGTGTCGGTGGCGTTGAAGAACTCCACCGTGTCCGTGCACCACGTCGCGGGACAACCGCTCTTCGGCCTGGTCCGCAGGATCTGCCCGGTGGTCGGCTGGTCACCGATCGCCTTGACCAGGCGCACGCTGTACTCGTTCATGGTGACGAAGGTGCCGGTGGACTTGACGTACTGAAAGACCGTGTCGTTCGTGGTCAGCCACATCCTGTCCTGGTCGGAGAAGACCGGCCACAGGTCGTGCCCGCCGTGCTTGCCGGGCAATGTGGTCCTGCTGACCTCTTTCAGTGTCGGCTTGGCCGGCGTTCCGCCGACCTCGAACGACAGCAGATGGTGAGTGCCGAGCGCCCACAGAAGCCGCCTGGCCGGATCCCACAGCACGCCGTGCCCGCCGGGCAGGGGGTATTCCGTGTACGACTTCGAGGCCGGCCCCTGCGACGCGGTGTACACCCGCAGCCAGCCGCCCTTGCTCGCCACGGCGGCGATGTTGCCTCCCGGGAGCAGTTCGGCGGAATGGGGCATGACATCCGCGCCACCAGCATTGATCGCCCACAGGCGCTTTCCCGACGGGTAGGAGACCACGCCGATGAACCCCTCATCCTCCACGGCAACGACCGATTTGCCGCCTACCTGCCCCGGGCCGCCGTTGCGCAGCCGTACCTCCGAGATCGCGCCCGTGCATTTCCCGCAGGCGTCCGCCTCCGGGAAACCGTTCTTGGCCGACGGCTTCCACTTCCATTTCAGCGCCGTACTGTTCCACGTCGTGTACTTGGAGTCCATGACGACCACCTGACGGGCCTTGCTGTCGCCCATGATGACCCAGCCGTAGGGCTTTGCGGCCGTGGCGCGAACGTTTCCCGGTACGACGAGCACGGCCGTCGCAAGCGCTGTGACCGCGACGAATCTCATCATCATGCGACGGCCTTCGGCAGTGCGCGACTTGTTGTCGTGCTGCCATGCGTGTCCGCCGGTCATGCGGTGAAGGTGTGGCTGACGCAGGAACCATGTCTGCTGGCGAGCACGATGTACACCCTCGTACCCTCGCCGAGATCCAGGTCGACGTGCGGGCGGCCGTAACTGGACTGGAACTTCTTCACCAGCTCGGCGCTCCCGTGAGGCAGCTTCCGGTACAGGGAGGCCGTGACCGGCGTCGCGGTGCTGAGGAAGAAGTACTCACCGTTGGCCCGGAAATCAGCGGTAGCTCCATCGCCGTCGCTCTCGGTGAGATGGAGGTTTCCCGACGAACCGCCCTTGTCCCCATCCTTGGTCCACTCGCGCGACTTGCACTTCGGCCACTTCCTGCTGCCGCCCTGCGAGCCCGAACTTCCGGCCGTCGTCAGGCTGGGCGTTGCCTCCGCGGAAAGGGCCGATGTCGGGCTGGCCTCCGCGCTTGCCGCTGCGCTTGCCGGAACGAGCACGCCTGCGGCCAGACATGTGGCCGCGGCGGTGGTGAGGATGCGTTTGATCATAAGGTTTCCCCTTCGTGTCAACAGAGCACAGAACGCGTCAGAGGCCAGAACCTCCGCCCAGACCGAGGCTTGCCTGCGCTTGCCGAAAACCGCTGGAGCGTACGTACGGCGACGACGCGTCGATGACCGTCCACGGTGTCCTGAGGGGATACACGCGGCCTACACGTATGCGCGGGACGGCGTATATCCCCGGCGCTGGTCGGCATAGCCATGCACACGCGACGGCGCGGAATCGTATACGAGACCTGTACCGCCCTCACTTAACGTCGAGGTCATCCATCACGACACGGGGAAATCCATATGATGACAAAAAAGCTTCTGTCCATCGCCACGGCCGCATTCGCGCTCACCATGATCGCGAGCCCGCCGGCCGGCGCCGCCACGGAATCAGCTGCCAAGAAGTGCTGGAAGGTGGACCGCGAGGTGTTCACCAAAGGCGACGGCGATCGGGGCGGGCTAAGCGCCAGGATCTGGTTCAGGAACAGGTGCACGAACCCCTTGGACATAGCCGTCGCCACGTTCTTCGCCGGAGGCGAAAGGCTCAAGGGAGCGAACTCGACCAAGCACATCCTGCAGGCCCGAATCCATACCTGTTCGAGCGGAGTTGGGCCAGTCGGTCCGAGTATTTACGTCGGTCCCGGCAAGACCGCGAGCAGCAACGGCAACCTCCGCGAGGGTTTGCACTGGTGCCTTTTTGCGAGCTTGGGGAACGTCGCCAAGGGGGCGGTCCAGGTCGTGACCTGATATCGCAGCCGATGACTCCCATGGGCGTGGCGTGCGAGCCCACCAGGTTCTCATGACAGCCAGGGCGGTGCGCCGTACCTTCAGATCCGTGATTCGCTCTGGATCCGTGATCGGATCGGGGACGGGACGCAGCGGCACTGCTTGGTCCAGGGCTTGATGGGCTCGGTGCTGGTTGTAGAACCGTTCGTACTCGCGCAGGGCGTGCCGAAGATGGTGTTCGTTCCAGACGAGGCAGCGGTCGAGAAGCTCGTGACGGCACGACTGCACCCACCTCTCCATGCTCAAGTTCATGCGCGGCGTCCGGATGCCGGTGATCACGGTCTTGATGCCGGCTCGAACGCAAGATCCGACGTACGGTCGCTTCACTCACCTGCACGCCGAGCCGAACCAGTTCACCATGTACCCGCCGATACCCCCACCTGGGGTTCTCGCGCGCCAGACGGAGGACCAGACCCCGGACCTCCTTGCTCATCGCAGGACGGCCGGCGCGCTGTGGGTAGGTCCACGAGAGTTTGATCAAACGCCGATGCCAGGCCAAGAGGGTGCCTGGGTGACCAGCCGATGAGTTCGCAGCACCGTCGGCAGGAAGCGGGCCAATGCCGCCAAGAGCGCCCGATCTGCCCAGTCCGGCTTCGGCCGGACGACCTGACGCCTCAACACCGCCACCTCATGCCGGAGCACCATGATCTCGACATCCTTGGACGCCTGACCACGACCCAGCAGCACCAGCCAACCGAACACCCGAATCAAGGCCAGATACAGCAGACGAACCGACATAGACCGCGATCTTGCTTACGCAGCGCCTGGAGGTCAAAGCCGCAGACCAAGCACCACGCGATGAGTTATGAAGCGGTACAGGACCAGCAGCGCGCCCGCGGCGGGCAGGCTGACGAACGCCGCGACGGACACGTACCAGTGCGCCTGCGCCGCCAAATCGAGATCCACCCCGATGGGTGTGGTCGGGACCAGAGCCGCCACCACGAGCGCCCCCGACCACACCCGGAGCAACCACTCAGGCATCCCCCGCAGCCCCGCCAGCAGAGCCAGTGACCCGATACCCAGGACCGCCATGGCGACCTCCGTGACGCCCCCGTGGTTGGACACGGCGTATTCGCTGACGGTCACGTTGAGCGGGTCCAGGTAGGGATCGGGCCCGAACTGCCCGACCACCACGGCGACCACCGAGAACAGGATGGAGGCGCAGGCGATCAGGGGTTGAGCCTCTTCACTGCGGACATGAGCCCACTTTCCCGCCCGGAAGCCCCCGCTCACATCCGGCTCCATCCCCGACCCAACCCTGAGTTCCCGCCTGCCGTACCGGGTGACGCGCTCGTCGAGGGGTCCCTCGGCAGTCAGCGGTAGCGGGCGATGACAGCCCGGCGGTCGTCCCCTACGCCCACCCTGCCGACCGCCCAGACGGTCCTCGGGCCGGGCATGCCAGCCAGTGCCTCCAGCGCGAACATCCTGTGGCCGCGTTTCTGCCCCGGGATGAAAGGCAGGCGCCGCACGCCGGTGCGGCGGCCGTCAGGGCTCAGGCGCCAGGAGTCCCCCAGACCAGGACTCCCCACCGCGAGAAGGATCCCACCGGATCTGTCCGGAGCCGGCAGTGGGCAGCAGTAGCCGAAGGTGGGCGCCTTGCGCCGGGTCCACTGGCGGCCGTCCCAGTGCAGGAGGACCGGAGGCGGATCATCCGGCTCGTTGTCCACCTCGCCATGGTTGAAGGTGTGCTCGCCGACGGCCCACACGTCGCCCGCGGCCAGCGCCAGCACCGAATACAGCCCCGCGCCTCCTTCCGGGGGCTTCGGCGCGGCGAACGCGTAGGTCGGCGTGGAGACCAGGCGCCAGGAGCGACCGTCCCAGTGCATCGCGGCGGGCTGGCTCCCCTCGTCTCTCGTGATCCCCGGCCCTGAGTCCCGCGCGCCGACTGCCCACAGATCCGACGGGCCGGTCCCGCTGATCGACTCGGCCTCCGCAGGCAGCCGCACCTTGCGCCAGGCCCTTCCGTCCCATCGTCTGGCGTGCCGCCTCTCGACGCCGTAGACGGTCCAGACGTCGTCAGGAGCGAACACCTCGAGATCGGCGACCGTTTCGAGTTTTCCGGGGATCTTCCGCCAGCGGGAACCGTCCCAGCGGACGGCCGTCGTGTCGGTGTCCATCCCATCGGCCGAGCTTATCGTCGGGACGAGCAGCCAGACGTTGTCCGGCGCCGAGGCGGCCGCGAGCACCCGGGCATCCGACGGTAGCTCGCCCAGGCCCCGAGGCGGATCGACCTGGCGCCAGCGGCTGCCGTCGTAACGCAACACCAGGAGCGACCCGTCGTCGACCCCGACGGCCCAGGCATCCTTCCGTCCTGTCGCGATGATGTCCGTCAGGTTGGAGTCCGCGTGCTCGTGCTCGCTGATGTAGGCGTACCGCCAGCCGGAGCCGCCGACGGTGGGTGTCACGAGCGGCCCCGGCGTGGGCGTCTCATCGTCTTCGTCTTCTTCGAGCACGGGCACCGTGGGCGTGCTGCGGCCACTGGTCGGCGTGGCACTCTCGCTGCCGCTCACGCTTCCGCTTCCGCTCGTCGTCGTGCACGCCGCCACGGCGACGGCGAGCACGACGAGTAACGAGCCGATGATCCTCATCCTCGGCATGCTACGGCGGGCGTGGCTCCGAGCCGTTCGCTATTGCTGGATGACCGACAGGACGTTTCCCGCCGGATCCGTGAACCAGGCGATGGGCGGCCCCTCGGCGCGGAGAATCCCCTTGGGGTCCTGTGGGAAGCCCTCGTAGCGCTCGAAGCGCACTCCCCGTGCCGTCAGTTCGTCCACCGCCTTGTCGATGTCCTCGACCGGGAAGTTGAGGCACGTGAACGTCGCCGGGGTGTGCTGCTCCTTCGGGTAGACGAGAATGTCGGTGCCGCCCGCGATGTGCAGCGTGAGCATGCCGTGCTCCTCCGAGACACGCAGCCCCAACGTCTCGCCGTAGAACCTCTTCGCCGCCGCGATGTCGTCCACCGAGAACCCGCTGAACGCCTTCGTCGTTTCGAACATGATCGCCTCACATGGCCGCGAGGTGGGCCTCGCTGAGCTGGATGATCTGCACGTAGTTGCCGTCCGGGTCGATCGCGGTGGCGAACAGGCTGCCGTCACGATCCTCGAGCGGTGCCAGCCACGACGCGCCCGCCTGCTCCATGCGGGCCGCGACGGCGCGGGCGTCGGCCACGTGGAAGTTCAGTATCGTCCTGCCGGGCTCCGGATTCTTGTCGGTCACGTCCTCCCGCGTGTCGATGAACAGGTAGAACTCGCCGAACTTGAGCACCCCGTACTGCTCGATGTCGGTGTTCTCCTCGGGGTCCAGCGCGGTCACGTACCAGGTGCGCAGGCGCTCGGGGTCGGTGCTGGCGAGCAGCATGCCGCCGACGACGGGTCGCTTCATCGCGAACTCCTCACTGGTGGGTCCGAATCTCTTCGACAGGGGCAGACCAGGCGAGAAGCGAAAAGTCATCGGTGAGTCGGCAAAAAATGCCGCGCCGCATGCCCGGGTCGGCCGAGGCACGCGGCGCGGTGTTTCGGTCAGCGGAGCCGACAGGGGGCTCAGCCGGTGCGGAGCGTGAGCCCGTACACGCTCAAGGCCTCATTGACGGGCTGGTGGTACGTCGTACCGCCGACGGAGCAGTTGCCCGAGCCTGTAGGGCGTCAAAACGCGCGCACGTGGGTTGAGCTCGGGTTTCACCAGTCGAGCTAGGCGGCTCGGCGGTACTCGTTGATCGCTCCTCCAAGTATCTTGTGGCGTTCTATTCGGCCTTCCATCGGCACCACCACATACTCATCGTGATCGGGTGGCCGTTGCCTACGAGCCTGATGCGGCCGATGGCCGTTGTAGTGATCGACACATCCCGATCGCGGATGAGGAACCACTCCGCCGGTCGAACCTGCGGCGGCATGTCGGCATCCCATAAAGCATGAAATTCCGGACGACCTTCGCGTGTCTCCTGCTCGCCCCCACCACACTGATCGCGCAGCCTGCCGCGGCGGCGACCGCCTCGTCGGCCACGATCGCCTACGCGCAGCGCGCACAGACCTGGGAACTGGTGCTGACCAACGGGAAGGTGGTGAAGGTGCCGGAGGCGCTCGCCGTGGCCCCCGCCGACGCGGTCAACGCCGGTAGCCGGACGTCGTTCTTGGTCAGTGGCGATGGGCGGAACTTCTTCTATTTCCGCAAATCAGATGGGCTGTTCGTGCAGCGGACGCTGAACAGCGGGGAACGGGTCGTGTCGCGGAAACTCACGGCGGACAACATCTACGAAGAGTGGCCCTCGGTGTCGGACGACGGCAGCTATGTGGTCACGGAGACCTCGGGGCCGGGGTTGGGCATTCTCGCCGACCTGCGGACGGGCAAAGTGCTGCCACCTCCGAAAGGGACGGATTCGTGGCAGGGGTTCAGCCCTGACAGCAACAGGCTGCTGCTGGAAGGTGACCGGGCGATCGTGTTCGACAGGGGGCTGCGTGGCCGGACGCCGGTGAAGTCGCGGCTGTCGCCGCTGGCGCTGGCCAACGACTACGTCACGGTGGCGGCCCCGGTCGGCAAGACGTCCAAGCTCCGCAAGCTGCGCCTGCTCAACCTGCGCACCGGCCGGACGATCAGCACCGTGACCGCGCGCCTGCCACGGGGGCAGTACATCGACGACCTCGACTTCGACCGGTCGGGGCGGTTGATCGTCCGGTCGAAGACCAAGACGGGGGTGGCGGTCTACCGCCTGTCGAAGACGACAGGAAAGGCGACCCTGGTGCGGACTCTCGCCAGGCCCAAGGTGAAGGTCTGGGTGCTTCCCGGGGACGGCACGTACGAGCCGTGGACGGAGAAGTAGGCAGCCGTCGGGGCCAGCCGCGGTCTCGGTGATGCTCAGAGCCTGACCGAGGTCGACAGGGCTACCAGGCGACGGGCAGGCGGTGCACGCCGTAGATGGTCATGTCCGTCCGCATCGGCACCTCTTCTGGCGAGGCCGCCAGCCGCAGCGCGGGGAAGCGGTCGAACAGCGCCCGGTACGCGATGCGCATCTCGATCCGGGCGAGGTGGTGGCCCAGGCACTGGTGGATGCCGTGGCCGAAGGCCAGGTGCCCGGTCGGCGCGGGCCGGGTGACGTCAAGGGCCTCGGGATCGGGGAAACGCTCAGGGTCGCGGTTGGCGGCCGGGATCGACAGCGTCACCACCTGGCCCCTCCTGATCGTGCGTCCGGCGATCTCGACGTCCTCCAACGCCGCCCGGAGCGGCCCGAGGTGGGCGACCGACAAGTAGCGCAGCAGCTCCTCGACTGCCCCCTCCATGAGGGCCGGGTTCGCGCGCAGCGCGGTGAGCTGGCCAGGGTTCTCCAGCAGGACGTACGCGCCCAGCCCCAGCATGGCCGCCGTCGTCTCGTGGCCCGCCACCAGCAGGAGCAGGCCGACCCCGGCGATCTCCTCCTGGGTCAGCTCGCCGTCGGCGACGAGGCCGGAGATCAGGTCGTCCGCCGGGTTCGCCTGTTTGCTCCCCGCCAGCTCGTACAGGTAGCCGAACAGCGAGGCCATCGCGCCCATGACCTCCTCCTGGGCCGATCCGATGCGCAGCGCCGTGGCGGAGTCGTGCTGGAACCGTTCGCGGTCGGCGTACGGCACGCCCAGCAGTTCGCAGATCACCAGGGACGGAACGGGCAGGGCGAACTCGCGTACCAGATCGGCGGGCGCGCCGACGCCCTCCATGGCGTCGAGCACCTCGGCGGTGATCTGCGAGATCCGCGGCTCCAACGCCTTCAGCCTGCGCACGGTGAACTGGGCGGTGAGCGGGCGGCGCAAGCGGGTGTGGTCGGGCGGGTCGAGCTGCATGAAGAAGCCGGGAGGCTGAACAAAGGTCGCCGGGTCGGCCCCCTCCCAGACGACGGGCCAGCGCAGGCGCTCCAGACGGCTGCTGAACCGGGCGTCGGCCAGTACCGCGCGGGCGGCCGCGTGGCCGGTCACCAGCCAGCCTTCGTGGCCGCCCGGATAGGTCATGGGCTGGATGGGCGCCTCCTCGCGCCAGCGGCGCAGCTCCTCCGGCGGGTCGAACGGGGACGGGCGCTTCGTGGGGAAAGTGATGGTCACGCACTCGCTCCTCTACACCTATAGAGTCCTCTACATTCGTAGAGTACTCGGGCCGTACGGCAGTCCCCGTAGCGGCGGCCCCTTTGTCCGTGGCTCCCGGCGGTGGTCAGGCTTCGCCGACGGCCGCGAGCAGACCGCGGATCTTGGGACGCAGATCGGGCAGTTCGCCCGGACGGCTGAGCAGGTGGTCGAGGAGGAGCCCGTCGGCGTAGGCGATGAGGTCGACGGCCCACAGGTCCGCGTTGGGCACCTCGGCGGCCTCCAGCAGGCGGACGACCATGTCGCGGATGCGGGCGCCGCTGGCCAGCAGCACCTTGCGCAGCTCAGGGCGGCGCATCGCCTCCAGAGTCAGCTCGTACCTGGCGAGCTGGCGGTCCCGGCTGGCGGTCAGCCACTGGCCGACGAGCCACGTGACGGACTCGATCACCTCGTCCCGGCCGCCCGTGAACGAGTCCGCGCGCTCCTGCAGCGCGGCCAGGTCGGCGGTGGTGTGCTCGGCGAGCCGCTCGACCGCTGCCCGGAGCAGCGCCTGCCGGGTCCGGAAATAGTAGGACGTCGAGCCCTCCGGCAGGTCGGCGGCGCGGTCGACGGCGCGATGGGTCAGACCGCGAATGCCCTCTGCGGCGAGAAGTCCGATCGCCGCGTCGGCGATCTCCTGTCGTCTGGACACGCGCCGAGTCTAGCGACGCCGATCTTAGCGGCCCCCTGCCGACCTGGTCGCGGCCGTGGTCGTCCTCCCCAACGCCGACCCCGGCCAGACGACGCGGCCGGTTCCGGCGACCGGGGCACGCTGGAGGCCTCCATGCCTCTCAGCGACAGCTGGGCCTTGCGCTCGTGGGGGTTACCGCGGCCAGGGGCTCGGCCCGGCCAGGGGGCAGGAGGTGAGGGTCTCGACGGCTTCGGCTATCGTCCGCAGCCGCGCGGCGATGTGGGGCAGGCGGACGGGATCCTGGTCGCGCAGCGCCGCCCACTGCTCGTCGGCGTCGCGCCCGTAGAGCTGGCTCGTGGCGGCGCGGAAGCGTAACCTGCCGGGGTCGTCGCCGAAGTGGTGGCCGCCGAGGACGGCCACCCCGCGCTGGTCGAGCAGGTACGACTGCAGCCCGGCCGACGTGGTCAGCCCTCGTGCCGCGAGCACCGGCCGGGCAGGCTCGAAGTCGGGGTAGACGTAGAAGCCGCCGCGCGGCTCCGGGCACACGGCCCCGGCCTTGGTGAACGCGGTGTGCACCGCCCGCGCGACGGCGCCGTGCAGGTGGGCGCTCGCGCGGAGGTGCTCGACGATCTCCGGCGGCTCGTCGAGGGCGCCGGCGGCGACGGCCTGCATGGGGCCGGCGAGCGCCGACCATACCTCGCTGGCGATGGCCAGCACCTTGCACCGCAGGGCGCGGCCCCACGCGTTGCGGGGCAGGCGGGCGATGCCGATCCGCCAGCCGCCGAGCGCCAGGCTCTTGCTGAGT
The DNA here is from genome assembly GCF_050942315.1 of Nonomuraea sp. CA-143628. Lineage (NCBI taxonomy): Bacteria > Bacillati > Actinomycetota > Actinomycetes > Streptosporangiales > Streptosporangiaceae > Nonomuraea > Nonomuraea sp. CA-143628. Next base: position 842,769 of record NZ_CP192072.1, on the reverse strand, counting down.
CCGGTCGTGACGATCGTCCGCGCCGGGAGGAACTCGGCCGGGCTCGCGTACGGCGTCCCGGGGTTGTGGACGGTGTCGCGGTAGATCTCGTCGGAGATGACGGCGACCCGCTCGGAAGCGGCCAGCTCGCAGACGCGGCGGACCAGCTCGGGCGGGGCGAGCGCGCCGGTGGGGTTGTCGGGCGTGGTCAGGATGACCGTGCGCGGGTCGAGGCCGGCGCGTCTGGCCTCGCGCAGCGCGCCGGTGAACGCGTCGGGGTCGGGCACGCCGCCGTACCCGTCGGGCACGGGGACGCGGATGACCCGGCGGCCGGCGAACAGCGCCTGCGGGACGTAGCTCAGCCAGCACGGCCGCGGCAGCACCACGTCCCCGGGCAGGGCGGACAGCAGCGCGAACAGCAGCGGTTTGCTGCCGGGCCCGGCGACGATCTGCTCGGGCTCGGTCGGCATCCGCCGCCGGGCGAAGTATCCGGCGGCGGCCTGGAGCAGCGCCTGGTCCCCGGCCACGGGCCCGTAGGAGTTGGCCGCGGTCGTGGCGGCGAGCCGGTCGAGGAGCAGCGGGTGCACGGGCAGCCGGGCCTCGCCGAGCCCGAGGTGGACGACGGGCTCGCCGGCCGCCAGCCGGGCCGTGATCTCCTGGTCCAGCGCGAGGTTGGGCGCGATCGTGTCCGGGATGATCGGAGGCGCCGGCGAGCGGCGGCGTGACGAGAGGGCGTGGGTGCGGCGCGACGAGTTCCACGTGAGCTTCATGGCGATCCCTGCCGGAGGCCGGGCCTCCCTGATGCGCGGCGGCCAGGACGATTCGGTGCCCGATCAGTGCCCGATCAGTGCCCGAGGTGGACGGCGAGAATGCGGGCGATCTCGCCGAGCGGGCCTGGCAGCCGTCAGCGTCCGGCCGCGCCCAGGTGGTACGTGTCGCCCTTGATCGCATGAACACCGCTTCGCGAGCCCTCGAGTCATCAACCGCTGGCACACCGCCGTGGCACCAAGTGATCCCCGATTTCAGCCTGCCCCTTGGACGGGCTTCCCTCTGGCCGTGATGCTGCGCCGCGTGTCCGCCCTCGTGCGTCCGCACCGCCCTCGGCCCTCGCAACCCTGAGTTCACCACAGCCACGTGGCTACTGACAACGGCGGGCGCCGAGCGGCCGGAAGCGACCGGCGCCGTCTCGGCCGCCGGCAACGTCCTGTCCATGCTGGCCGTGCCGTGGTTCGTCCTGGAGACCACCGGCAGCGCCGCGCTCACCGGGATGGCGGCGTTCGCCTCGACGTTGCCCATCGTGATCTCGGCGGCGTTCGGCGGCACGCTGGTGGACCTGATCGGGTTCCGCAGGGCCGGCGTCCTGTCGGACGTGGCGAGCGGGCTCATCGTGATCGCGATCCCGGCCCTGTTCCTGACGACCGGCCTGTCCTTCCCCGTGCTGCTGGCGCTGGTCTTCGTCCGCTGGCTGACGGCCACGCCCGGCGAGACCGCGCGCAAGGCGATGGTGCCCGACCTCGCCGAGCCGGCCCGGGTGAAGATCGAGCGGGCGACCGCCGCCTATGACGGAGTCAACCGGGGCGCCAGGATGGTCGGCGCGCCCGTCGGCGAGCCGGCGCCCCCACCGCGTACGAGGCACTGAGCGCGGCCGTCCACGGCGGGCCGTTCACCGCGGACGAGTCGCACGCCTTCCAGTACCGCTACGCCTATGAGCGGCTATGCGACTTCACCGGCACCTTCCTGGACAACAGCTGCTTCATGCCATTCCACGCCGTCCCTGGACCTGGATGACGCTGTCTCCCAATGCGTCGAGTGGATGCGGCACGCGGCCGCGCGACCCGGCTTCGGTGTCATCGGTTTCGTGTCTTAGAGCCCGCTGGCAAAGGCTCATGGTCTCCGCTCCCGGGTCATTTGCCAGGGCGCATCACCCAGACGCGGGCCGTCTTCGCCGATATCGGGACGTCCTAGCCGAACGGCCAGCGCTGCTCGCCGGTGGTCTTGCAGGGCCATTGGATGGCGAACTTGCCGAGCGTGGTCTCGCCGTGGGCGATCGCCAGGCACATGCCGGTGGCCTGGTTGCGCAGGCGCCGCATGCCGTCGTAGGACCACGTCTGGGCGGGCGTGCCGAGGCAGGGCCACTGGGAGGCATGCCCGCCGGGGCATCCCAATCCCACGACTCCTGGAACCTGGTCCTGTGACGAGTACCCCTTCAAGTCCACCTACAACGGCGCATACTCCCAGCCCTACGGCCGGAACATCGTGATCATCGATTGGGGCACCGGGACCGGGTACGACTGCAACGCGTCGTGGTTGTGGATCCGCGACCCCGCCGACTCCGGCGGTTACAGCGCCTGCATGATTCCCTTGGCGGAGAACGCTCTCGGCGGATCCGACCTGGGCGCCTTCTACTACAAGTCCCGGGTCCTGGACGGGGACCAGTTCGCGGTCCGCGTCATCTGACCAAGATCGGATAGCTTGCCTGGCAACACACCGCTCCCCCGGCCCGCGGGAGCGTGACTTGCCAGGCAAGTCGCACGATCAGGCCAGCCACCGCTCCCAGCCGACACCGAAGAATCCGTACTTCCTGCGCTTCGCGGACGCCCTGGAGGTCGCCGCGGCCGGTGGCGAATCCACCGCCGAGCGTCTGGCGCACCACCTGTGGGCGGCCGGACCGCTGGCCGACCCGGCCCGCACCGCCACCGCCCTGGTACGCGCGGGGCGCAGCGCGGCGGCGAAGTCCGCGCTCGAGGCCGCCGAGCGGCATTTGCGGTCAACCGTCCCAGGCGGTGCGGGTCGGAAGAAGTGAGGGGGATCATCAAGTCCGCCATTCTGCTTGATCAGGGTCTTCCCGGACCATAAGGCGGCGAATGTTGAGGCGATGTTGAGGATCCGCTCAATCGGCTGGCAAGCGCTCGCGTGCCGCTCAAGGGCCGGGGCGCATCCCCGCAGCCTCGGTTCGCCCTGTCTGGCGCACAGATCGAACACCGCTCGGAATACCGGCCTGGGCGAGAAGGCTCAGTGCTGCCGCTGACCCAGTGCCGGCCTCGGCGGTCGCCACGACTATGCGCTGGCCGTCCTCCTGCGGGACGTTCAGGGTCTGGAGGTTGAGTCGCATGCGGCCTACGACCGGGTGGTGCATGCGGTAGGTCGCGAGGTCCCACTTTCTGACCCGGTGCTCGGACCACATACTGGCGAACTCCGGGCTCTTCATGGTCAGTTCACCGATCAGTGCGGCCAGCCGAGGATCGTCCGGATGCTGCCCGGCGGCGAGCCGCAGTTTCCCCACCACGTCCCTGGCCTTCTTCGGCCAGTCCACGTACAGGTCCCGTGTGTGCGCGTCCAGGAAGACCAGCCGGGCCGTGTTCGGACGCCGGTCGGGCTGATCGGGGATGTGCGGGTCCAGATGCCCGGCGAACAGCGTGTGTCCCATCCGATTCCAGGCCAGTACGTCGCTGCGGCGCCCAACCACGATCGCGGGCGTGTCGCCGAACGCGGCGAGCAGTTGCCGGGTCGTGTCTCCCGCTCGCTCCGGCGGGGGCCTACGCCGGCCGCCGGTGCGGCGCGAGGCACGGGCCAGGTCGTGCAGGTGGGCCCGCTCCACCTCGTCAAGACCGAGGGCGCGGGCCAGCGCGTCTAGCACCTCGGGTGACGCGTTGAGCGAGAGCCCCTGCTCCAGGCGCGTGTAGTAGGACAAGCCCACCCCGGCGAGCTGCGCCAGCTCATCACGGCGCAGCCCCGGCACGCGACGGCGCTCTCCGAAATCCCGGAGTCCCACATCCGCCGGTCGCAATTGCGACCGGCGCATCCTGAGGAACTCCCCCAACCCCGTCTTCTTGCTCATACGCCGAGTATCGAGCACCGGGACGCCGGCAGCCTGCCCCCGCCAGGGGCAGGCTGTGAACGCCCGGCGGCAGCAGACTCCAAGCCACGAGCAGGAGGCAGGGCATCCCGCCCACCGCGTCCTGTACGCGATGTCCGGCGCAACGGCCCGGACCGCGTCTTCGGAAGGAAGAACGCCCCATGAAGCTGAAGCAGTCCGCGACCGCCGCGGCCCTGACCACCATGACGGTTCTCGGCACCACGCTGGCCGGCACCACCGGCGCCCTCGCCGCCACCGACCAGCACGCCGCCGCCGGCCAGACCCGTCGGGCGGCGTCCACCATCGAGGCCAAGGGGCCGGGTGTCTTCCCCCATTCCGCGGACTACTACCCGGGCTCCCGGAAGTTCGTGACGGGTTCGCTGGCGCACAGCACCATCTCCTCCGTCGATCAGAAGGGCAAGGTGCGCACCATCATCGACGACAAGAAGCTGGTGTCGGTGCAGGCCGTGCGGATTGACACCAGGGGTAACCGGATCCTGGCCGGCAACGTGGACTACGGAACGGCCGAACGCTCCACGGACGCCACCAAGTTCAAGGTCGCGGGCGTCGCCGCCTACCAGATCGGCAGCGGACGCCGGCTCTGGTACGCCGACCTGAACAAGGTCGCGAAGGACGACAAGCAGCATCTCGTGGCCGACGTGACGGTCGCTCCGAACGGCACGGCGTACGCCGTCGACCAGCTCTCCTCGACGATCTTCCGCATCGATCGCAAGGGCCGGGCATCCATCCTCGTGAGCCACAAGCTGCTGGCCGGGAACGTGGACGTCCCGAACTTCCTGAACAACGTGGGCATGAGCGCCGTCGCATGGGTGCCCGGCAACATCCTCATCGTCGCGAAGGCCGACGGCAGCCTGGTGCGGGTGCCGGTCGACAACCCCAAGAAGGCCACCAAGGTCAAGCTCTCCAAGGACCTCAAGGCCCTCACCGCCGGCATCCGGGTCCTGCCCGACAAGTCACTCGCCGTGGTCAGCAGCGGCCTGCTCAGCGGGAAGGCCGCCGTCGTGCAGCGGGTCAGCCCCGACCGCAACTGGAAGTCCGCCACCGTCAAGGTCACCGACACCGTCACCGACCCGGTCACCAGCTCCGTCACGCCCGGCCCCGGGGGCAGGACCTACGCGCTCAGCGGCGGCCTGGCCGCCCTGCTGGCCGGCAAGCCGAACGACGGCTTCACACTGCGCCCGGTCGACGTGCGCTGACCCGCACTAGCTGTACGACCCGGGCACTGCCGACCGGCGACGGCCGCAAGGGCCACGTACGGTCCCTGGACGAAGCTCTCGCGATCCCACGGCCGAGGTCCGTTCGGCCGGCAGAATTCCCCGTCGCGGCATCGCCATTGTCTTGGCATTGAATTCTGTCCGACAAGGCCCGACATAAAAGCCGACGATTTTGAATCCGTACTTCGATGCGCTTGCCAGGAAATCTTCAGGATCAATCGGTTGATCTGTCGTATCGAGGGCCATTAGCGTGCATTCCACCCTCAATTTTCCCGAATTGTCAAGAAGGTGGTCACGACGATGACCCGACATACCCGCAGAGCCTTGGCGGTGGCCTTCGCGCTCGTCCTCAGCCTGAGCCTGGGTTCCCAGGCAGGCGCGGGGACGGCCGCGGCCGCCAAGCCCCAGCAGCCGAACATCATCTTCTTCCTGGTGGACGACATGTCCGCCGACCTGCTGCAGTACATGGACACCGTGCGCGGCCTGGCCGACGACGGCACCACGTTCACCAACTACTATGTGTCGAACTCGTTGTGCTGCCCGTCGCGCGCCTCGATGTTCACCGGCCAGTTCCCGCACAACACCGGCGTGGCCACGAACCTGAACACCGACCGCGGCGGCTACAAGGCGTTCGCGCCGCTCGAGCCCAGGACGTACGCCGCTTCGCTGGAAAAGGCCGGATACCGTACCGGCTACCTCGGTAAGTACATCAACGAGTACCCGGTGACGGGCCCCAATTATCATGTGCCGACGGGCTGGGACGAGTGGCACGTGGCGGCCAACGGCTACGGCGAGTACAAGTACCAGCTCACCAACTATGTGAAGGGGGAGACGCCCGGCCTGGACTCCTCCGACGGCACATACCTGGTGGACCTGCTCGGCAAGCGGGCTACGGACTTCATCGCACGTTCACGCGAGCGCGCCCCGGGCAAGCCGTTCTTCCTGCAGGTCGCGCCGTTCGCGCCGCACTCCAGGCTCAACGTCAAGCCGGGCGAGAAAGAGCCGCGCTTCCCGCCGGCCCGCCGTGATCGGCCCAAGACCGAGTTCCCGGCCGGGGAGTTCCCGAACGGTGACTGCGGCGGGCCCGACTGCAACGACATCGATGTGAGCAAGCTGCCCACCTTCGACGAGGACACCGCCGACAAGCCCTCCTGGGTACGCCGCGAACCGCTCGCTCCCGGGCTGGTCAACCAGCTGCGTACGGACTACCGCGACCGGGTCCGCATGGTCCAGTCGGTGGACGACATGGTGGGCCGCGTCCTGGGCACGCTGACGGCCGCCGAGAAGCGCAACACGTACGTGGTGTTCACCAGCGACAACGGCTTCCACCTCGGCCAGCACCGCCTCGTACGCGGAAAGTCCACCGCCTATGACCACGACATACGCGTGCCGCTGCTGGTCAAGCGTCCTGCGGCGGGACGGCAGGGCGACCTCGTGGCCGGCGCCATCGCCCAGAACGTCGACCTGTTCGCGACCTTCCTCGACATGGCCGGCGTCGGCGCCGCCACCCGCGACAGCCGCGACGGCCGCAGCCTGCTGCCGCTCATCCAGGGCAAAAAGGCCGAGGACTGGCGTAAGGCGGCCCTGATCGAGCACGTCAAACCCAAGCCGGCCACAACCGGAGAGTCGGACCCCGACGCCGAACCTGTCCAGGCGGGCAACTCCCAACCCCCCAGTTACACGGCCGTACGTACTGCCGGGGACCTGTACGTCGAATACGAGGGCGTGTCGAAGCCGGAGTACTACGACACGGTGGCGGACCCGAAGCAGGAGTCCAACGACCCCGGCAACGCCAAGACCGCCGACCTGGCCAAGGTCCTCGACGCACTGGCGAAGTGCGGCAAGGCGGGCGCCCCGGACTGCTGGACCGCGGCCCGGCTCTGACCTGGGCAACCTGGGCAAACCCGGCCAGGGACAGCGCGACATCCGCTGCTCCTGGCCGGGCGCCTCTCGCTCAGTTCACCACGTCACGGGCTTGCTCGGGGTGAACAGCCAGACGTTGAAGAAGTCGGTCAGGTCCCGGCCGGAGATCTTCTCCGCGAGCGTGATGAACTCATCAGTGTCGGCCAGGCCGTAGCGGTGATCGGCCGCCCACGTCCGCAGCAGCCGGAAGAAGGGTTCGTCACCGATCTTCGCCCGCAGCGCCTGGAGAGTCATGCCGCCACGGTTGTAGACGGCGGTGCTGAACATGGTGTCGCGCTGCGGATCGGCCACCTTCGACTGCCAGAACGACTCCGGCCTGGCGGCGTACTGCTGGTCGAACCACGCCTGGACGGTCTGGCCGCCGGTGTGCTCGGTCCAGTAGCGCTGGGCGAAGGTGGCAAAGCCCTCGTTGAGCCAGATGTGCTGCCAGGTGCGCAGCGAAACGCTGTCGCCGAACCACTGATGGGACAGCTCGTGCGCGACCGTGGTCTCGCTGCGGACGGCGGAGTACAGCGGCTTGGTCTGATTCTCCAGTGAGAAGCCGACGATGGGGACGTTGTCCACGATCGCGCCCGTCTCCTCGAACGGGTAGCGCCCGAACAGCTCGCTCCAGTAGTCGGTGATGTTGGCCGTCTGCTGGAAGACGACCTCGGTACCGGGCACGGTCGGATCGGTGGCGACCCATTCGCGCAGGCCGTCCGGCGTCCTGCCCTGCTGCACGTCGAACCGGCCGATCGTGGTCGTGACCAGGTACGACGCCATCGGACGCAGTTCGTTCCACAGGAAGGTCGTCGTGTCGCCGTGAGTGACCTGCGCCGCCAGCACGCCGTTGGCCGCGGCGGTGAGCCCCTTCGGGACGGTCACCGCGATGGAGTAGGTCGCTTTGTCGCTCGGGTGGTCGTTGGAGGGGAACCAGGTGCTGGCCGCGTTCGGCTCGCAGGCGACCAGCACGCCGTCCTCCGTGGCGATCCACCCGTACGGCAGGCCGAACACGATCGGGCCGCCGAGCGGCTGCGGGATGCCGTCGTAGGTGACGGCCACGTCGAAAACGCTCTGACGCCGCAGGCCCGACCTGGGCGTGACGATCAGCTCTTGGCCGTCGCGCACGTAGGCGGCCTGGCGGCCGTTGACCGTGACCGACCTCACCGTGAGCTGCTGGAAGTCCAGATCGAAGCGGGACAGGTCCTGGGTGGCGCGGGCCAGCATGTGCACCGTCCCCTTGAGCACCTTGGTAGCGGGGTCGTAGCCAAGGTTGAGGGAGTAGTGCTGGGCGTCGTACCCGCCGTTTCCCTCCAGGGGGAAGTAGGGGTCACCGAGACCGGGCGCACCCGGCCGGAAGTCGGGCGGCGCGGCCGCGGCAGCGGACGGGGCGGCTGCGAAGGTCATGGCCGCCGCCATGCTGAGAGCGGCGGTCCAGCGAGCGATCTGGGCAAGCACCATCGCAAGCCTCCGTGGGGGGTAGGTCACAAGCCCGAGAGTGAAGGAAAAACTGGAACTTGTCCGGACCCAAAATTCCTCCGTCGCCGACGGATGAGGCGTGATCACATGCGGTCTGTGCCCCGGTGCGAGCGACGCCTCTCCGGTGGATGTCAACGGAATCGCTGTGGGTCCGGGCTCAGGCGCTGTCTTCCGCGGCCGAGGTGACGCGCTGGATGGCCTGGACGGCGACGTCAGGCTGGTCGAGGTAGATGTAGTGGCCGCTGCCGGTGGCCGTGCTCAGCTTGCCGGCGCTGGACAGCGCGAGCCACTTGCGCTGGCCCGCGGACCACGCCTGTTCCAGGCGCGGCCCGTACGTGGGGATGGCCGCGAGGTACTGCTTGCCGTGCTGGATCACCTCCACCGGGATGTCTCCGGCGGAGCGCGCCTTTCCATCGGTGATGACGAGCTTCTCCGGGTTCTGTCCCTGGAATATCGCCAGGTTCTGCGCGCGTACCTCGGCTGCCGGGCCCTTCGCCGACTCGGGGATCACCGTCGAGATGTCGTGCACCATCGTGGGTGGCGTGGCGTCCATCAGGACCAGCCCTTTGACCCTGTCCTGGTGGTCGGGGGCGTATCTGGCGGCGATCAGTCCGCCCAGCGAGTGCCCCGCCAGGACGACCGGGCCGTCACCGGCGACCCGGTCGAGCACGCCGGTGAGGATCTTCCCGGTGCCGGCGAAGTCCTGTGGGCCGTCCGGCTGGTCGCTGGCGCCCGCGCCGAGCCGGTCGTAGCTACAGACCTGGTTCTTCGCGCTCAGCGTCTTCTGGAGAGCGGCCATCTTGTCCAGCCCGTCACCGCCTCCGTGCATCAGCACGATGACGGGCTTGCCCTTCGCCGGGTCGCCCGAGCAGGACACGTTCACCGACCGGCCGGCGACAGTGATCTTCTTGGTTCCCACGATCCGGCCGGTGTCGGCTTTGTGGGTCGTGGGGGCGAGTGGGTCCCAGTTGTCCATCGAGTCCTCTTCGCAACCGGTGACCCCCGCCCCGATCACGGTGACGCACAGTGCGGCCACAAGGGCTGCCTTGAGCTTGCGGGGCATGATGTCCTCCAGTGCGGAATCGGGAAGGTGGCCGAGATGTCGTGCCACGCCCGTTACGTTATGGAGTCGACGGGTGCGGAATCGTCACCGCACGGAGGACATTCGCCGGTAGCTCGCTCGGGGGACAGAGTCAGTGGTTCCGGCGCTGGACGTACAGGCGGTTGCCCTTCGGTCCCGTCCATTCCACCCGCACGATCCCGGGCACCGCCGTGTCGCCGACGCGTGACGGGTCGGCCCAGTAGCCGAACCTGGGGTTGCGGAAGAACGTCGCCCACAGCTTGCCGGTGTGATCCACGAAGAAGTTGTTGTGGCCGGCGCCGACACCCACGGTCCACCGCTTCGAGTACGGTCCCTCGAAGGTGTCCGAGACGGCGACGACCGCGTCGTAGTGGTACTGCGCGCGACCGGTGCCGGGTGGGTCGTAGGCGTAGCGGGTGCTGCCGTCGGCGTTGGTCGAGGTCCGATTCCAGGCGGCCTGGAGCAGGAAGTACTTGCCGCCGTACTTGAACACGTACGCGCCTTCGAGATACGGCTCGGGTGTGTAGGGCGTCTGCTGGAACTGCGGGAGGTTGGTGGTCGGGACGATGTCCTCCATGTCGTCCCGGAACTTCGCGTACACGTGGTTGTGCAGCACCAGCCAGGCGTCATCCCCCTCGCTGTAGAGGCTGCCGTCGATGTGGTGGTAGGCGCCGGGCTCGATGAAGGCGGGCCCGCCGGGAACGGGGTCGCCGAAGGGCTTGTCGTGGTTGCCCTCGACCAGCCGGTACGGCCCTTCGGGCCCGCCCTCGCTCACCAGCATGAACGAGCCGACCTTGTGCGCGTGGTCGCCCATGCAGGCGACGATGTACCACTTGCCGCGGAAGTAGTGCACCTCCGGTGCCCAGACATCGCCGCGCTTGCCGAACTGGTCGTCGGTCCAGTACTCCTGCCACGGAGCGACCACCATGCGGCCTGGCCGGTTCTCGTCGACGAACTCGGGCGACCAGACCTTACCGTTCTCGGCGCCGGGGCGGATACCGGTGGTGTCGGCCAGCTTCCACGGCCCGCGCAGGGACGGGGACACCCACATGAAGATGCCGTCGTTCCACGGGGCTGCGCCCGCGACCCCGGGCGCCCGGGTGGTGCCGGTGGCGACGTAGATCGGACGACCGTTCACCACGAAACAGTTGACGTAGGTGTCCCGCATCCAGACCCGGCCGAGCTCCTTGTCACGGGGGCGGAGCTCCAGCGGGAGGATGAGGGAGTTGTCCTCGCGCGGCCACAAATCGAGCCGGGTGTCGGCGAGGCCGTAGGGCTCAAGGTCGGGCCAGTTCGACGGGTATCGCTTCATCGAGGTGCTCCCCTGCGCGGCGGTCGCGGGCAGTGCCGCCGTTCCCAGAAGGCCGGCGGCTCCCGCCAGCAGGGAGCGTCGGCCGACGGTCAACCCGTTGTTGGAATCAGTCATCAGTTACGTCCTCCGCATCAGCGCGCGGTCCGTTCGGTGCGCAGCTTGCGGGTGAGTTTTCCCAGGTGCCGATATATCGTCAATAACCCGGAAAAATTAATCGATGATCGCGCAGGTAGGTCACACCAGGAAAAACATCCGTTTCAGCTTCCGGCCGGCACCGAGGCGGTGGACGCGCGGTAGATCATGGACACGGGGACGATGACATCCTCCGGCGAAGTGTTCCTGGCCGCGATCCGGTCGAGGAGGAGGCGGACGGCCGCCGCTCCGGCGTCGAAGAACGGCAGGTGAACGGTCGTCAGCGGCGGGATCGTCCGGGCGGCGACCGGGTGGTCGTCACAGCCGACGACCGAGCAGTCGTCGGGGACTTTCCGCCCTCGCTCGTGTAGCGCGTTTAGGACGCCTACTGCCATGAGGTCGTTCTGAACGTAGATCGCCGTTATATCCCCGGCTCGGTCCAGCAGGCGGTGGGTGGCGGCGTAGCCGCCCTCGACCTCCCATTGGCCGTCTTCGATGAGGAGGGGATCGTAGGGCAGGCCGTGTTCGGCCAGCACCTCGCGGTAGATGGCGGTGCGGCGCTGCGCGCTGTGACGCTGCTGGAAGCCGGTCACCATGGCTATCCGGCGATGACCGAGCGCGAGCAAGTGGCGGATCGGAAGCGCCGCGGTGCCCTCGGACTCGGGGCCGACCTTCGGGACGCCGCCGCCGGCGATGTCGTGCAGGCTGACAGCGGGCGGCCCGGCACGTAGCAGCCGGCCGACCTCCTCGTCCTCCTCGGCCGCCGGGGCGTTCATGATGATCCCGTCGACCCGGCGCTCCATCAGGACGCGCAGATAACGTACGCAGTCCGAGCCGTCCGGTTCGAGGCTGCTGAGGATCACGCTGAGGCCGTGCTGCCGTGCTTCACGCTCGATGCCGACGAGGAACTGCGCCGGCGTCGTGTTGGTGAAGTCGACAGTGATCACTCCGAGGGTCAGGGAGCTGCGTGACTGCAGGCTGCGGGCCAGCGCGTTGGGGATGTAGCCGATCTCTTCGGCCGCCTCGATGATGCGTTGCCGGGTGGCCGCGCTGACGGCGCCCTTGCCGTTGAGCACTTTGCTCACCGTCTGGAAGCTCACGTTGGCGCGCGCGGCGACATCCCTGATCGAGACACTGGCCACGGCGTTACCTCCGGAAGGCGAACGTTCGCATGAGCGGCTCTGCGCCACTGCCCTATAGCGCGATCTCCTCACGATATCAGGGGGTTGACGGAGTCGCGTGGCGTAGCTCAGCATAGGCGAACGTTCGCCTTCGGGAAGGAGAGGACCTCCATGACGACGTTCGGCCGTCGGCGATTCCTCGGGTTGTCCGGCGTCGCCCTCGCGAGCGCCCTCGCCGGGTGCTCCCGTACCTCGGAGAAAGAGGCCGTCACGGCGGCCGGCGGCGGTGTGATCCGCTGGTGGGATCACTTCCAGCCGCTGAAGCCCCTGTACGAGCGCATCTTCGCCGAGTACGGCAAGACCAACCCAGGCGTTCGGGTGGAGCACCAGGTGTTCAACCCGAACGAGATGGGCCAGGCGCTGCAACTGGCGTTCAAGAGCGACCAGATCGCCGATGTGCACTCGATCGCCGGCCTTGGCTCGTCCGAGGCGGCGCTGGTCGCGGGCGGCTGGTTCGCGCCGCTGGCCGGACAGGACGCGTTACGCGCGAAGCTGCCCGCCGACAGCCTGCTGGAGGGGCTGCACGTCTTCGACGGCAAGCTCTACACCTTCCCCGTCTTCAGCTTCCGGCAGTACGCCACGCTCACCTGGTTCAACCGCGAGCTGGTCGAGAAGGCCGGTGGTGACCCGGACAACGGCCCGGTGACCTGGGACGCGTTCCGCTCTCTCGCCGCGCGGATCACCAAGGACGGCGGCGGGCGGGCGTACGGCTGGATCCAGGGCCTGCAGTTCACCGAGCGGCTGCAGACCCACGTGGTCGAGCTGGCGATGTCCGCCGGCGCCCCGCTCGCCATGGCTCAGGGGGCGAACGGGATGGGGCTGGTGGACCCACGGACCGGCGAATACGTCTACGCGGGCGACCCGTTCGTCCAGGCGCTGGAGTTCCTGCTGTCCCTGGTCCGCGACAAGGTCGTCTTTCCCGCGTCGACCTCGCTCGACGCCAGGACCGCGCGGGCCAGATGGGCGACCGGGGTGGCGGGCATGTTCTTCGACGGGTCGTGGAACATCGGCGTGGTCAACGGGCAGTTCAAGGGGTTCGTCGACAAGGTCGGGGTCGGTCCCGTTCCGTCACCGGACGGCAAGCCGGTCCTCTACGGCCCTCCCGCCTCGGGACAGTTGTTCGTGTCCAGCAAGTCCAAGCAGGTGGAGACGGCCTCGGACCTGCTGGCCCGGTTCACCGGTCCTGAGTTCGCCAAGGGGCTCGCCACGTTCATGGACCAGGTTCCCCTCGACCTGGAGGCCGTGGCGACGGCAGACGTGCACCCGACGTACAAGCGCGCGGTCGAGCTGTTCGGCAAGACCGTACGGCTCGCGCCCAGCCCCATCGCCCGCAACCCCGCCGTCGCGCAGGTGATGGGCGAGATGAAGGAGCCGAGGCCCACGCTCGGCGAGATCGCGCAGGGCGTCCTCAGCGGTCAGATCACCGACATTCGGAAGGCCCTTCGCGAATACACCGGAAAGCTCGCCGCCGAGCGGGAACGCGCCACGCGGGTCGTGTCCGGGAAGGGGGTGAAGGTGAGCCTGGACGACTGGAAGTTCGCGAACTGGCGGCCGGGCGAGGACTACCCGGCGCGGATGTACCAGCGGTCATGAGCGGCGTGACGCGAGCTCGCAGGATCTGGTCGGAGCGGTGGGCATACCTCTTCTTGCTGCCCACCCTGCTGTTGTTCGGCGCGTACACGGTCTGGCCGATCATCTCCAGCCTGTACTACTCGATGCTCGACTGGAACGGCCTGGGCTCCGAGCGGCCGTTCATCGGCCTGGCCAACTACCGTGAGGCGTTCGGCGACCCGCTCTTCTGGAAGTCACTCGGGATCACGCTGACGGTCATCGCGGTGACCGTGCCCCTGCGGGTCGGGCTGAGCCTGCTGGTCGCGCTCATCCTGAACAACCCGAGGCTGCCGCTCGCCAAGCTCTTCAGGACCGCGCTGTTCGTCCCCGTGGTGACGACGACGGCGATCATCGGCGTGGTCATGGGGTTCATCTTCGACCCGGCCGGTGGCCCGGTGAACCAGTTTCTGCTCGACCTGGGGATCGTCGACCAGCCGATCGACTTCCTCGGAGACCCCGGGACTTCCCTGTGGACCGTGATGGGCGTCCACATGTGGAAGTGGTTCGGCATCACCCTCGTCTACTGGCTGGCCGCACTGCAGACGATCCCGGTCACGGTGTACGAGGCCGCCAAGACGGACGGCGCGGGCGTCTGGGCGTCGCTGCGCCACGTGACGCTTCCGCTGCTCAAGCCCTTCCTGATCATCATCGCCCTCCTCACGGCCATCGAGACCATGCAGATCTTCGACCTGGTCCTGACGATGACCAACGGGGGGCCGTTCTTCTCCACCCTCGCCACGGAGGTCTACATCTACCAGCAGGCCTTCGCCAACTCCACGCCTCGGCTCGGGTACGGCGCGGCGCTCGGCGTGCTGTTCGGGCTGCTCACGCTCGCCTTCGCCGCGATCCAGGCCGTCGGCATCCGCTACGCCAACCGCGTCAGGAGCAGCTCATGAGCGCCGTCGCCAGACGCCGTCGTCTCGGGATCTGGGCACAGGTGATCGTGCTCGCCGTCGTCTGCCTGGTGTGGGTCTACCCGTTGCTGTGGATCGTCTCGGCCTCACTGAAGGACTCGCTGGCGATCTTCTCCGGGGGGCTCGATCTGATCCCCGAATCGTGGCACTTGGAGAACTACGTACGCGCCTGGCGGGACGCCGACTTCGGAACGTACACCGTGAACAGCGTGGTCGTCACCCTGGGCACGGTGGCACTGGTCGTCCTGCGCTGCGCCCTGGCCGGCTATGTCATCGCCCGCCGGAACTTCATCGGCAAACGCGCGGTGGTCGTCGTGCTGGTCGCGACGCTGTTCGCGCCGCACGGGCTCACCATCATCCCGGTGGTCGAGCTTAGTGACCTCATGGGACTGCTGAACTCGCGTACCGGCATCATCCTCGCCCTCGCGGGCAGCGGCCACGTCGCCGCCGTCCTGCTCTACGCCGGGTACTTCCGCCGGGTCCCGCGTGAGCTCGAAGAGGCGGCGGTCATGGACGGAGCGGGCTTCCTGCGTACGTTCTTCCAGGTCATGCTGCCGCTCGCGGGGCCGGTGACCGCGACGGTAGGCGTGATGACCTTCCTGGCCGCCTGGAACAACTTCTTCCTGCCGCTGGTGTTCACCTTCAGCCGCCCGGATCTGCGCACGCTCTCGGTGGGCATGCTCGCCTTCCGTGGCACCAACTCCACCGACTGGTCCGGTCTCGCCGCCGCGGGCACCATCTCCCTGATCCCCCTGCTCCTCGTCTTCCTCGCGCTCCAGCGCTACTTCGTCGAAGGCGTCGCCGGGGCCGTGAAGTCCTGAGATTGAGAGAAATGAACCGACCGAACATCCTGCTCATCTGCACCGACCAGCAACGCTTCGACGCCATGGGCGCCTACGGCAACGACGAGATCGACACGCCCAACCTCGACCGGCTGGCCGACCAGGGCGTCCTGTTCGAGAACTGCTACGTCCAGGCGCCGGTCTGCGCCCCCTCCCGCGCCAGCCTCATGTCCGGCCGCTACGTCCACGCGCACGGCGCCTGGGCGAACGGCGTCGGGCTGCCCGCGCACGAGCGCCTGTTCTCGCGCACCCTGGCCGATCACGGCTACGACTGCGGCCTGGTCGGGAAGTTCCACGTCGGCGGGGCGTGCTTCGGTGGCCGTCTTGAGCCGCGCCTGGACGACGGCTTCCGTGTGTTCCGGTGGGCGCACGACCCCTACGTCGGATCATCGGAGAACGCCTACCACCGGTGGTTGCGAGCCGTACGTCCTGACCTGTACCAGGCCGGTGCGGAGTCCGACTTCGACTCTCTTCCGACGGAGTTCCACTACAGCCGGTGGATCGGCAACGAGACCATCGACTACCTGCGGCGCTCGCGCGACGCGGACAAACCCTTCTTCTTCGTGGCCAACTTCTTCGACCCGCATCACGGGTTCGGCGCGCCGAAAGAGTACGTCGACCGCTACCGCGGCAAGGCCCTGCGGCGTCCGGTCACCCGGGAACACGAACTCGCCGGCAAGCCGCCCGTACTGACCGAGGCCTCACACCGGTCCTACGCCGGCCACGCGCGCGGCTACACGGAGTACACCGAAGCCGAGCTCCAAGATGTCCGCGTCAACTACTACGCGATGGTGAGCCTCGTCGACGACGAGGTCGGCCGGATTCTCGCCGCTCTCGACGAGGCGGGCCTGGCCGAGGACACCCTGGTCGTCTTCACCAGCGACCACGGCGAGATGCTCGGCGATCATCAGCTCATGCTGAAGGGCCCGATGATGTACGAGTGCGCCGTGCGCGTGCCGCTCGTCATGCGCTGGCCAGCTGGGCTGCCCGCCGGTGAGCGGCGGGCCGAGCTGGTCCAGTGGATCGATCTGGGGACGACGTTCCTCGCGGCCACGGGCACGCCGCCGCTGCCTCGCGGGCAAGGGCAGAACCTCCTGCCGCTGGCTCGGGGGGAGAGGGAAGCGCCGGTCAGAGATTGGGCGCTGTGCGAGTACCGCGACAGCGGTCACCCGTACGAGGAGCCGGTGCACACCACGATGCTCAGGCACGAGCGCTGGAAGGTCGTCGTCTACCACGGCGCGCCGTCCACGACGCGAGCGCGCTCCGGCGAGCTGTACGACCTGGAGACCGACCCGATGGAGCTGGAGAACCTGTGGGCCGACCCGGCCCACGCCGCCACCCGGCTCGAACTGCAGGAACTGCTGCTCGACGTCCTGGTCGCCACCGAAGATCGCAGCCAGCCACGAGAAGGGCACTGGTGACGGCGATCCTGAGCCGCGCCGGCCGTCGCTGGTTCGCGACGGCCGGTGCGGCCTGGTCAGGGCTGCTGCAGCTTGCGGAAGCTCTCGAGCCAGTAGCCGCGTCCGGAAAGCTCGCCGCGGGGCCGCACGATCTTGGAGGCGTACACGCTGTTGAGCAGCCACGGGGTCTTGTCGGGGCCGAAGTTCGTGACCATCGGGTCGTCCTGCTTGAAGCCGTAGGTGGCGACCGCCAGCCGCCCGGTGCCCTTGTACAGCTTCATCTGGTCGCGCAGGAAGTTCTTCTGGCTGGTGAACCACGGGCTGCTGTTCAGGAAGTCGTCCCACTTCTGCTCGGTGAACGGCTTGTCGATGGCGGCCTTGATGACCTGCCAGACCAGGGTGTCAGCGGGGAAGCCGTACTTCTGGGCGAACGTGGCCGGGATCGGGTCCTTCAGGTGCTGCTGCCAGTACCAGACGATGGAGAACTCGGTGACCAGGAACGTCTGGTCCGGACGCATCTTCGGCAGGATGTAGTCCAGGAACGGCTTCGCGGCCGCCTGCGAGGGGACGTGCGGGTGGATGTCCACGCCCGCGATCTCCGGCGTCTCGCGCACGAAGGTCATCCAGCGCTCGGCCGCCGGCGTGCGGCGGTCGGGCAGGTCGAGGCGGTTCAGCGCGCCCATGTAGAGCGAGGTGCCGCACTTCGCGCCGCACTTCTCGCGCCGATAGTCGATCACGTGCCGGGCGACGGTCTCGTAGAAGGTGTTGAGCCGCTGGTCACGCTCGGCGGGCAGGCTCTCGATGAAGGGCTCGTTGCCGATCGCGAGGATGTCCACCTTGCCCATCACCGTGGGCAGGACCTTGTCCAGCCGGGCCAGCTCCGCGGCCATCTTGGCGCTGCCCGGCGCGGGGAAGGACGCCGAGTTGTAGGGGAACTTCAGGCTGAGCACGGTGTCGTAGCCGCGCGCGGCCGCCTTGTTGATGGTGCTGATCGAGATGTGCTTGGCGGGGTCGCCCTGGTCGGTTTGGGGCATCGGGAAGAACCCGCGGACCCACTGCGCGTTGGCCTCGCGCAGTTCCCGGAAGTCGAGGGTGTCGAGGTTCTCGTTGAAGTTGGCTCCCAGAGCGCCGTACGCGCGGGCGCGCGGCTTGTCGTTGGCCACGGATTGGACTCCTTCCGCGACGGCGGCCTGGGTGATGGTCGAGAGGGCGAGAACCGCTGTCATGGCGATAGTCGACAGTCGGCGCAGCATGGGACCTGCTTTCTCGGAGGGGGCCGATGCGTGGATCGGCTGACCGCATTCATGTTTGCGCTAACCCATTTGGCCTGTCAACGGACGGCGAAATCGAGGTCAGCGGCGCGGCGGCGCCGTGGAGGCCCGCACCACCAGCTCCGGCAGCACGAACCGGCTGGCCGAGGCGGCCGCCTCGGCCCCCTGCGGGGCCTCGATCTGCGCGATCAGCTGTTCGAGGCAGCGGCGGCCGACAGCGGCGAGGTCTTGGCGCACGGTCGTCAGCGGCGGGCTGAGGAACGGCGTGAAGTCGAGGTCGTCGAAGCCGACGACGCTCAGATCGTCCGGCACCCTGCGGCCCAGCTCGTCCGCCGCCCGCAGCACGCCCACGGCCATCTGGTCGTTGGCGGCGAAGACGGCGGTCACGGCGTCGTCGGCCAGCAGGCGGCGGGCGGCGTCGTAGCCCGACTGCGGGGACCAGTCTCCGACGACGGGCGGCGGGACGACGCGGCCCGCCCGCTTCAGCAGCCGCTGCCACGCGGCCCGGCGCCGCTGCGCCGGGATCGAGCCGGCAGGACCGGCCACGTGGTGGACGGTGGCGTGGCCGAGCCCGAGCAGGTGATCCACGGCGGCGCGGGTGCCCGCGGCCTCGTCCATGCCGAACGTGGGGTGCCGGTGCGCCGCCCTGCTGTCGGCGATCACCACCGGCACCTCGTCGGGAAGCCGCAGATGCGGGGTGTCGAGCACCCGGGCCTCGATCACGATCACGCCGTCCACCGCGCGGTCGGTGAGGCCGCGGACGGCGGCGCGGATGTCCTTCTCGGTCGGGCCGTCGACCATCGCGACACTCACCGAGTAGCCGCGGGCCTGGGCGCCGCTCACCACGGCCTCGACGATGCGGACGTTGAGCACGGCGCTGAGGTTGAACATGACGACGCCGATCGTGCCGAACCGGCCGGTCGCCAGCGCCCGCGCGGCGATGTTGGTGCGGTAGCCGAGCTGTCTCATGGCCGTCTCGACCTTGAGCCGCGTGGCGGCGGTCACCCGGTCGTTGCCGTTCGCGACCCGTGACACGGTCTGGCCTGAGACACCGGCGAGCTTGGCGACGTCCGCCATCGAAGGGCCACCGGACGATCCCGTTCCTGGTAGTCGAGCCACGCGGGGCGCTCTCCCTTCCTCGTAGCAGCGGCGTACAGCGTACATCGACGCCCTCTGTCACCGCCCACGGGACCGTCATGCGTGTTTCCGCAAACACGTGGCAGAGGAGGCCATGGCCTCTGAACTGGTC
The DNA here is from genome assembly GCF_050942315.1 of Nonomuraea sp. CA-143628. Taxonomy (NCBI): domain Bacteria; kingdom Bacillati; phylum Actinomycetota; class Actinomycetes; order Streptosporangiales; family Streptosporangiaceae; genus Nonomuraea; species Nonomuraea sp. CA-143628. The sequence continues at coordinate 823,325 of NZ_CP192072.1, read as the reverse complement.
TTTTAAGAAGCTAACCATCATGACCTTGACGTTGATAGAGGTCAGCCATAGGTTTGCGCAAACATGGATCCGCTTCGCGGGGAGTCCTGAACCTTCAGGGCTGGGCGGGATCGTGACCAAGCCGACGACCAAGAGGAGTCGCCATGGGGTCGCATCGCCGAATCCCCGGAATCCCGTCCGGCATGGCAGGCGTCAGCCGCCGCCAGTTCCTCGGTGGCGCGAGCGCCGCCGTCCTGGCCGCGGCGCTGACCGCGTGCACCGGCGGCGGGCAGATGAGCCGCCGGAGCCAGGCCGCGGGTGACGCGCTGCAGTGGTGGGACCAGTTCAGGCCGCTGACCAAGATGCTGGAGAGCGACCTCTTCACCCCCTACGAGCAGGGGCACAAGGGCGTCACGATCGAACGGCGCCAGATGGACGCCCCCAACCTGGGCCAGGCGCTGCAGGTGGCCCGGCGCAGCAACCAGATGCCGGACGTGCACTCGCTGGCGGGGCTGGGATCCGTCTCCCCCGCCGCCCTGGTCAGCGAGGGCTGGTTCCAGCCGGTCGGCAAGCTGGCCGACTTCGCCGGCAGCCCGATCGCCGGCCAGCTCTACGACGGCATCCACCGCTTCAACGGTGAGATCTACTCCTTCGCCCCGTTCTCCGGCCGCAATCACGAGGCGGTGCCGTGGTTCAACACGGCGTTGCTCAAAGAGGCCAAGGTGGACCCCAAGGACGAGCCGGCCACCTGGGACGACCTGCGCGCCATCGCCCGCCGCGTGACCAAGGGGAACGCCTCGGGCGCGTACGGGATGGTGATCCCGCTCAAGGACCCCGCGTACCTGGCGACGCTGGTGCACCGGCTCGCCATGACGGCGGGCTCCCCCGGGACCGGCATCAGCGCCGTCGACTGGGCGACGGGCGAGTACGTCCACGACTCCCAGCCGTACATCGACGCCATCGAGTTCCTCGTCTCCCTGCAGAAGGACAAGGTCGTCCACCCGGCGTCCGCCTCGATGGGCCCCCGCGACGCCCGCGCCCGCTGGGCCGCCGGACAGGCGGCCATCTACCCGTGGGGCGCGTGGTTCGTCGGCGGCCTGCGCGTGGACGAGCCCGAGGCGGTCGAGCGCGGGGTCGGCGTGTGGCACATCCCGTGCCCCGAGACCACCAGGAACTTCGTCTACAGCCCTCCGTCGCCCGGCACGTTCTGGGTGTCGAGCCAGTCGAAGAAGGCCAAGGCCGCGGCCGAGGTGCTGTTGCAGATGACCACCAAGGAGTTCCAGCTCAAGCTGGCCGCCGCCATGGACCAACCGCCCGCGCTGGCCGAGGTGGTGAAGGAGGCGGAGGTGCACCCCGCCTACCGGCAGTGCGTGGCCAACTTCCAGGAGGACGTGCGCATCGGACCAGTGCCCGAGGTCGGCACGCCGGGCGTGTGGCAGGTGCTGGCCGAGATGCGCGACATCCATCCGGACCTCGGCGACATCGTCCAGTCGGTGCTGACCGGCTCCAGCTCTGACGTGGGCGGCCAGCTCCGGCGCTACAAGGACCAGCTCAGCGCCGAGCGCGAGCGCGCCATCAAGGCGGTCAAGGAGAAGAAGGGGGTCCAGGTCGGTCTCGACGCCTGGGTCTTCGCCAACTGGGACCGCAAGAAGGACTACGAGCAGCAGGACTACGCCGGCCGCTGAGGGGCGGCCGGACAGGAGCACCATGACGACAACCCACTCCGCGCGCCCCCGGCCCGGACGGCTGAGGCGCCTGCGCAAGGACTGGTGGATCTACCTCTTCCTGCTGCCGACCCTCGTCGGGTACGGCGCGTACACCATCTATCCCCTGCTGGCGTCGTGGTGGTTCGGCTTCCTCGACTGGCCGGGCTTCGCCGACGCCGGGACGTTCATCGGCGTCGAGAACTTCACGCGGCTGATCGAGGACGACCTGTTCTGGAACGCGTTCTGGAACTCGATCGTGTTCCTCCTGATCGCCGTGCCGCTGCGGGTCGGGCTGGCGCTCGCGCTGGCGATCGTGCTCAACCGGAAGAAGACGCCGTTCAAGGGTTTCTTCCGCACGCTGTTCTTCCTGCCGGTCGTCACCACCGGCGCGATCGTCGGCATCGTGTTCACGCTGCTGCTGGACGCCAGTGGTCCGGTGAGCGTGTCGCTGGTCTGGGCGGGCCTGATCGACTCACCGGCGAACTTCGCCGCCGACGCCGGCACCTCGCTCTACGCCGGGATCGCCGTCTGGGTGTGGAAGTGGCTGGGCATCACGCTCATCTACTGGCTGGCCGCGTTGCAGACGATCCCGCCGGGCGTCCACGAGGCCGCGATGATCGACGGCGCGGGCCCCTGGGCGGAGTTCCGGCGCGTCACGCTGCCGCTGCTGGTGCCGTTCCTGGTGATCATCACGTTGATCGACACCGTGGCGGCGCTCAACGTCTTCGACCTGATGCAGACCCTCACCGGCGGGGGCCCGTCCTTCTCTTCCGAGGTGATCGAGATCTTCATCTTCCGCACGGCCTTCCAGGCCACCGTCCCCCAGCTCGGGTACGCCTCGGCCGCGGCGGTGCTGTTCGGGCTGCTCACCATGGTCCTCGCCATAGCTCAGGCGCTGGGCATGCGCTGGGCCAGGAACCGGATGGGCTCGGCATGACGGCACTCGCGAGCACCCGGCGGGTCCCGGGGCGCGGCCGCCGTCCGAGCGCCGGGCAGGTGGTGACCGCCGTCCTGCTGCTCGTGCTCGGCGCGCTGTGGATCTACCCGTTCATCTGGCTGGTCTCGGCGTCGCTCAAGACCTCGCCCGAGATCTTCGGCTCGGGGCTCGGCCTGCTGCCCGAGGAACCGGTCTGGGAGAACTACGCCCGCGCCTGGACCGAGGTCGGCTTCGCCAAGTACTTCGTCAACACCCTCGTCATCACCATCGGAACGGTGGTGCTGGTCGTCGTGCGCAGCGCCCTGGCGGGCTATGTGCTGGGCCGCTACGACTTCGCCGGCAAGAAGGTCGTCATCGGCCTGTTCCTGGTCACCTTCTTCCTGCCCGAGGGCTACACGATCATCCCGATCACCCAGCTCACCGACCAGCTCGGGCTGCTCAACACCCACGCCGGCGTGATACTCGGCCTGGGCGCGGGCGGGCAGATCGCCTCGACCCTCCTGTACGCCGGGTTCTTCAGGAAGCTGCCGAACGAGCTGGAGGAGTGCGCCCGCCTGGACGGCGCGGGCCAGTTCACCGTCTTCTTCCGCGTGATGCTTCCGCTGGCCTGGCCGATCACCGCCACGGTGGTCATCCTCACGTACCTGTTCGCCTGGAACGTCTACCTGCTTCCGCTGGTGTTCACGCTCAGCGACCCCGACCTGCGAACGCTGGCCGTGGGCATGACGGTCTTCGTGGGTGAACGCGAAACGGACTGGTCGGGGATGGCCGCGGCCGCCGTGATCTCGCTGATCCCGGTGATCGCCGTGTTCGTCGTCCTCCAGCGGAAGTTCGTCGACAGCATCGCGGGAGCGGTGAAGCAGTGACCGGAATGGAGTTCTGAGCCATATGTCTGTCCACGGCAGTGAGGCACTCGTGACGATCGACACCCGCCGTCCGGCGGGCCGGATCGACGACGACGTCTACGGACATTTCCTGGAATCGGCGTTCTTCGGGAACATCGAAGGCGGCGTGTTCGACGAGGGCTCACCGCTGTCCGTCGCCGAGCCCGGCCTGCTCAACGGCGTCCGCGCCGACGTGCTCGACCTGGTACGCGAGCTGGGCCCGGGACCGATCCGCTGGCCGGGTGGCAACTTCACCTCGGCCTACCACTGGGAGGACGGCATCGGCCCGCGCGGGACGCGGCCGAGCCGGCTGGAGCTGGCCTGGGGTGGGCAGGAGTCCAACCGCTTCGGCACCGACGAGTTCCTGGCCTGGTGCGAGGCGGCGGGCGCGGAGCCGTACCTGGTGCATTCCTGCCGGAACGTGGACGAGGCGGTGCGCTGGGTCGAGTACACCAACTCCGCCCGCGCGACCACGCTCACCGGCCGGCGCGCCGAGAACGGGCGGGCCGAGCCGTGGAAGGTGCGGTACTGGGGCGTGGGCAACGAGGTCTACGGCCCGTGGCAGATGGGCCACCGCACGGCCGAGGAGTACGCCGCCGCCGCCCTTGAGCACGCCCGGTTCATGCGCCTGGTCGACCCCGAGATCCGCCTGGTCGGCGTCGGCATCCCCTGGCAGCAGGAGCAGTGGACGCGCCCGGTGCTGGCGCGCGCGGGCAAGCTGCTGGACTACCTGTCCCTGCACCTCTACGGCGCCAGCACCCACCTGTGGACCGGCGACGACGACTACGACGCCGTCGTGGCCCAGGCGCTGTACTTCGAGCGGGAGATCCACGCCTACTCCCAGCTCGTCACCGAGCTCGCCGCCGAGGTGGGCCTGGAGCGCCCGCCCGCGCTCGCGCTCGACGAGTGGACCATGCGCCACCTCGAACCCGAGGACTGGCCGCAGCCACTGCCCGGCGCCGACGGCGGCGTCGCCGAGCGCGAGCTGCCCGAGGCTGGAGGCGGCGTCGCCGGGCCCGAGGCGGGCGGCGGCCCAGGACGCCGGGTGCGGGTGAACCGGTGGAGCCCCCGCACGGTCGCCGACCTGGTCTTCTGCGCCGGAGTGTTCCACGCCGTCCATCGCTCCGCCGGCCTGCCCTCGCCCGTGTCCATGGCCAACCCGGTCAACCTGGTCAACGCCAACGGCCTGGTCGTCGCCCGCCCCGATGGCGCCCTGCGCTCGGCGATCTACCACCTTTGGCACCTCTACCGGCACCACACCGGCAGGACCGTGCTGCCGTCCGAGGTGGACGGCCCGGCCAGAACGGCGGCGGTCCGGCTCGGCGACAACTGGGGCCCTGACGGCCGGCTGCTCACCGCGCCCATGACCGTCCCGTACATCGACGTGTCGGCCACCCGCGCCGACGACGGCTCGGTGCGGGTGGCGGTCGTCAACCGCCACCGCGACGAGAGCATCCGGGTGCGGGTCGTCCTCGACGGCAGCTCCGGCGCCACCCCGGCCCGCGCGCGGGTGCGCACCGTCGGCGGTGACGTCCCCGGTCTCGGCGCGGTCAACACGCTCGGCGCGCAGGACACGATCGCCGTGCGGGATCTGGGCGAGGTCGAGGCGAGCGGCGGGGCGTGGGAGATCGCGCCGCACTCGGTGACCGTGCTGACCCTTCTGGAGGACCTTTCGTGACCCACTCCCGCCACGATCTCGACTACCCCCGCCCCCTCCTGGTCCGCCCGCACTGGCAGGACCTGTGCGGCGAGTGGGGGTACGCGGCCGACGACCGCGACCGCGGCCTGGCCGAGGGCTGGCACCGCGACGCCGGGGCCTTCACCCGCGCGATCATCGTGCCGTACCCGCCTGAGAGCGAGCTGTCCGGCGTTCACGAGCCCGAGCCCCACCCGATCGTGTGGTACCGCCGCACGCTGCGCCTGGAGCGCGAGCCGGGGCCGGGCGAGCGGCTCCTGCTGCACTTCGGCGCGGTGGACTACCGGGCGCGGGTGTGGTTCAACGGCGAGTACGCCGGTGAGCACGAGGGCGGCCACACACCCTTCAGCTTCGACGTCACCGAGGCCGTCGTTCCGGGCGCGGAGCAGGTCGTGGTGGTCCGCGCGCAGGACGAGTGCGACGACGCGACCCAGCCGCGCGGCAAGCAGGACTGGCGCGCGGAGCCGCACGACATCTGGTACCACCGCACCACCGGCATCTGGCAGCCGGTCTGGGCGGAGGTCGTGCCCGACCTGCACGTCCGCGGCCTGCACTGGACCCCCGACGTCCCCGGCGCGTCCGTCACCGTCGAGGTCGAGCTGTCCGGCAGGCCGGATCCCGCCGTGGACGTCCGCGTCGTCCTCAGCCTGGGCGAGGAGGTCCTTGCCGAGCAGACGTGCCGCACCGACCGGCGGGACGGCCGGTGGACGATCGCCATCCCGGCGGCCCGGCACCAGATGGAGCAGGGCCGCCTGCTGTGGACGCCGGAGCAGCCGACGCTCCTGGCCGCCAGGGTCGAGGTGATCGGGGGCGACGGCGCGCCGATCGACGCGGTCACCTCGTACGTCGGCCTGCGCAGCACCGGCGTCCGGGACGGCCGCTTCCTGCTCAACGGCCAGCCCCGCTTCCTGCGCCTGGTCCTGGCCCAGAACTACTGGCCCCGCTCGCACCTGGCCGCACCGGACGCCGCCGCGCTGCGCCGGGAGGTGGAGCTGGCCAAGGAACTGGGGTTCAACGGTGTCAGGATCCACCAGAAGGTCGAGGACCCGCGCTTCCTGGCCTGGTGCGACCGGCTCGGCATGCTGGTGTGGAGCGAGTTGCCCAGCGCGTACGAGTACGCGCCCCGCACGGTCGAGCGGCTGACCCGCGAATGGCTGGAGGTCGTGGCCCGCGACCGCGGCCACCCGTGCGTGGTGACGTGGGTACCGTTCAACGAGAGCTGGGGCGTCTGGCACGGGGCGGACGTACCCGAGCAACGGCACGCCACCGCCGCGCTCTACCACCTCACCAAGGCGCTCGACGGCACCCGGCCGGTGATCTCCAACGACGGATGGGAGCACACGGAGAGCGACATCTGGGGGCTGCACGACTACGCGCCTACCGGCGAGTCGATCCGCGAGCGCTATGACGGTCCCGAGGCGCTCGCGCGCATCCTCGGCGACCGCCCGCCCGCGCGGCGCGTCGCCCTGCTCGGCGACCCGGTCCGGCGCGGCCAGCCGGTGGTGCTGTCCGAGATCGGCGGGACCAGCCTCCGCCCGGCGCGGGACGAGGCCTGGCACGGGTACGGCACCGTCGGCTCCACCGAGGAGCTGACCGAGAGCTTCCGGCAGATCGTGGACGCGGTGCTGGACAACCCGGAGCTGGCCGGTCTGTGCTGGACCCAGCTGACGGACACCGAGCAGGAGCGGAACGGCCTGCTGACCGAGGACCGCGAGCCCAAGGTGCCCGCGGCGGCCATCCGCCGCATCCTCACCCGCCCGGCCCGATCGGTGCCCGCCGAGGCCATCGACGCCGCCCGCCGCGCGGCCAGGGATCGCTGACGGCGCGCCACCGGGAGGCGGCGGATGCCGGCGACCTTCAGTCCGCCGGACGTCGCAGCCTGGGATAGTACAGCACTTCTACGTACATGATTCGCTCCTCGACAACGTCAAGGATGAGATCACCTTTTGCCGGGATGAGAGGAACATTTCTATGCCCAGGGCCATATGCCCCCTTTGGGGGTTCGGCCGTATGAAAGCTCTGGCAGAAGTCGTCACCGCATCCGCACTCTTCGTACAACCGGATGTCCCAGGCGGAGATGGCGAGGTGCTCCTCCCCTTCTTCTCTCAGGCACGCGATCAGCTCCGCCACGAGGTCGGGAAACAACTCGCGTACGAGCGGACGCTCCTCTTTGCTCACGCCTTCGAGTCTCTCAGCCCTGCTGTGACGTGTCGTCAGGTCAGGGAGATTCGCACAGCCTGTTGAGCTCCGCGGCGTCTGTGTTGATGTCCGCGATCACCTGGTTGGGATCGCCGCCGGTCATGCCGGTCATGCGAAAGTTCAGTTCCTGGAATTCTTGGGCCAGCCGACTGATCTTCGCCCCCACCACTCCTTCCGCTTCGAGACGTGCGCCCATCAGGTCGCTGTACGTCTGCTGAGCCGCGGCCGCCTGGCTGCTGCGGACGGACCCGGCGTTCCGGCGGTATGCGGTCAGTGCCGCCGCCGCCTCGTCGCAGCCGCCGGGCCGGACCGCCGGCAGCAGGGCCTCTGGCGTGGGGCTCGGTGGTTCGGGCGTGCTGGTCTCGGGCGCTGGTTTCGGGGTCCGTCGCGCATGCCGGGTGGTGACCGGTTCGTGTGACGATGACCGCGGGGCCGGGGTGGGGACTTCCGTGTCGGGCTGGGCCTGGGGCTGAGGCTGGGGCTGGGGCTGAGGAGGCGGGGTCGGCGGCGCCAGGTACGCGGCCAGGGCGACGACGGCGGCGATCGCGGCCGCCAGAGCGCTCACTGCCGTCCAGTTCAGGCCCGAGCCTGCTCCTCCGCCCGCCGTCGGCGGCCGCGTTGATCTACTCCCCGTCATGTCCTCATCGTGGCCGAGCCGCCGAGCTCGGTCCAGAAGATCTCCTGCCCTGGCTTGATCAGGCGAAAGCTTCCGCGAGAAGACTCTCGACAGAGCATGACACTTATGTCATGGTATCACCATTCCACTTGTGGCACGGTTAACTCTGTTACGAGAACGGGCACATTTGATGAAGCTTGAGATCCTTCTCCTCGGGGCGCTGCTCAACCGTCCCAGCACGGGCTATGAGCTGAAGAAGTTCTTCGACACGCATGGCCGGTTCGCACGCTCGAACACGACCATGAGCCAGGCATACCGGACGTTGGCCTCGATGGAGGAGCGCGGCTGGGTCGAGCACACGATCGAGGAGCGCCCCGGGGCGAGCAACGCCAAGCGCTACCAGGTGACCGAAGAGGGTTACACCATCTTCATCGACTGGCTGACGCGCCCGTACAACCCGCCCACCCGCTTCGGAGATCCCGACCTGTACGCACGTCTCGGCTACGCCGGCTTCATGCCGGTCGAGCAGGTGATAGGCCTGCTCGACATCGAGATCAACACCCGGGTGGCGGAGGTGGCGCGTTACCGCCACCGTGACCGCACCCGGTTCGACGAGCCTCCGCCCGGCTACGACGTCGAGCTCGGCGCCCAGATGGACGAGTGGCTTCATCGGCGCGGGGCCGAGGCGATGGACCACCACATCGCCTCCCTCATCGAGCTGCGCCGGCGCCTGCTCGACGGGGAGCCGCTCAATCAGGACTCCCCGCCCACCATCGTGCGGACGGAGGAGACGTCGCGATGAGGGCGATCATCGTCATGTTCGACAGCCTGAACCGGCACATGCTCTCGCCTTATGCCGACACCTTCATCGACGCGCCCAACTTCGCGCGTCTGGCGGCCAAGGCGGTGACGTTCGACAACTTCTATGCCGGTTCGATGCCGTGCATGCCCGCGCGCCGCGAGATGCACACCGGACGGTACAACTTCCTGCACCGCAGCTGGGGCCCGCTGGAGCCGTTCGACGACTCCATGCCGGAGCTGCTCAAGCAGGCAGGGGTGCACACGCACCTGGCCTCCGACCACCCGCACTACTGGGAGGACGGCGGCGCGACCTACCACACGCGTTACAGCACCTGGGAGTTCTTCCGCGGCCAGGAAGGGGATCCGTGGAAGGGCGTGGTCGGTGACGCCCCGAAGGGCCCGTTCGAGGCGATGAGGCGGCAGGACGCGGTCAACCGCACCTACATGGCCACCGAGGCGGAGCACTCGCAGACCCGGACCGTCGACGCGGGCCTGCACTTCCTCGAGACCAACGTGGACGCCGACCGGTGGTTGTTGCAGATCGAGATGTTCGATCCGCATGAGCCGTTTTTCACCCACCAGCGCTACAAGGACCTCTACCCGCACGACTACGACGGCCCCGAGTTCGACTGGCCGCCGTACCAGAAGGTCCTCGAACCCGGCGACCAGGTCGAGCACGCCCGCAACGAGTACGCCGCCCTGGTCTCGATGTGCGACCGCTCGCTCGGCCGGGTCCTGGACTTCATGGACGAGCACGCCATGTGGGACGACACGCTGCTGCTGGTCAACACCGACCACGGCTTCCTGCTCGGCGAGCACGGCTGGTGGGCCAAGTCGGTGATGCCGTGGTTCAACGAGCTGGTGCATCTGCCGATGTTCCTGTGGGATCCGCGAACCGGCGGCCAGGATCAGCGCAGGGGCACACTCGCGCAGACCATCGACATCGCGCCGACCATGCTGCGTTACTTCGGCATCGAGCCGACCCCTGACATGCGAGGCACGGACCTCGCCGAGGTCGAGCCCGTTCGCGAGGGCGCGCTGTTCGGCATCCACGGCGGGCACGTCAACGTCACCGACGGCCGCTACGTCTACATGCGCGCCGCCAAGGAGCAGGCCAACGGCCCGCTCGAAGAGTTCACCCTCATGCCCACCCACATGCGCGCCCGCTTCTCGACGCAGGAGCTCCAGGGGTGGGAACCGGCCGAGCCCTTCACCTTCACCAAGGGCGTACGCACCATGCGGATACCGGCCTCGCCCTCGTGGATGAACCCCTGGCAGCACGGCACGCTCCTGTTCGACCTCCAGGAGGATCCGGCCCAGGAGACGCCGATCGTCGACGACGACGTGGAGCTGCGGATGATCGAGCTGCTGCGCCGCCTCATGCTCGACAATGACGCGCCGCCCAGCCAGTACGAGCGCCTGGGCATCCCACGTGACGGTGACATCGAGCCCAAGCACCTCCTGGTCCGCGAACAGCGCGAGCGCGCGACGGCCGTCGCCGCGCCGCTGCCCGCGATGGAGAACCTGCGCGCCCCGGCTTTACTCCGCGCCCCGCTTCTGGAGCTCCTGCGAATCACGGGGGCCAAGGACGTCCTCGCGCAGGAGGCGCCCGCGCTGGTGCAGTCGGAGCTGCTCTCCGCCCCCGCCTCCATGAGCCTTCTCGATCTCGCCCGTTACGGCTACATACCCGCCGCGGTACTGCGCCGCATCGACCAGAAATTCGCCCTTCTCTCAGCACCACCCGGCGTCTCAGCCCCCTGAGACGGCGTTTGCTTTATCGCACCACTGCAGACAGGACCCCCCATGGATGCCAGCGCCTCCACCACGTCCGTCCAGCCAGGAGCGGCTCAGGCCGCCAACATCCCCCACCGCTGGCGCAATCTCGCCGTCCTCTCCGGCGTGAGCGTCGTCGACAACACCGAAGCCGGCCTCATCAACACCCTCTTCCCCACGCTGGCGACCGCGCTGCGGCTCAACAGCGGCCATCTCGGCCTCATCGCCGCCCTCGGCAAGATCGCCAGTGTTCCCGCCGGGCCGTTCTGGGTCTGGCTGGCCGGCCGCATCGGCCGCCGCGCCACGCTGACCGCCACAACGGTGGCCGGCGGCCTGTTCGGCATCGCCGCCGGCTTCTCGCAGAACTTCGTCCAGCTCCTGATCTGCTGCACTCTCATGTCCGCCGCGGTGATCGGTAGCTCTCCCATCACCATGGCCGTCATCGCCGACTCCTTCCCCGACGAGCAGCGCGCCCGGGCCAACGGCATCTTCTTCGGAACGCTCCAAGTCGCCACCATCGCCCTCGGCCCCGTCATGGCCGTCTTCGTGGGGTTCGCGGACGGCTGGCGCTGGGCGCTGTGGACGCTCGGCGGGGTCTGCATCGCTGCCGGACTCCTGGTCCTCACCTTCTACAAGGATCCGGACATCGGGGGCGCCGAAGAGCAGCTCGCCGACCTCGCCCGAGAGGAGCGGCCGAAGACGAAGGTCACCGTCGCCTCCGTCGTCGGGCTGTTCCGCATCCCCACCTACACCGTGATGATGCTGAGCCGGCTCCTGTCGGGCCACTTGCTGATCATCATCTTCGGCGTCCAGTTCCTCGTCACCGAGCGCGGCATCTCCAACTCCACGGCCATCCTGGTAGCGCTGCCGTTGGGGGTCGGCTACAGCATCGCCACGCTGGGCGCCGGATTCATCCTCCCGAGGATCGATCGGCTCATGCCGAGCCGCGGCCGCGTCCTGGTCCTGCAGCTGGCCCAGATCCTGTTCGCCCTCATCGCCTTCTTCGGCACGCAGTTCCGGTACGAGAGCATCGGCGTGTACGCGGTCTTCTGGGGCCTGCTTGGCGCCTGCCAGGGGCTCAACCCGCCGGTCAACCGCCCCATCGTGGCCGCCGTCGTGCTGCCCGAGCTGCGCGGCCAGGCGTACGCGATCTGGCTGACGGTGTTCGAGACGATCGCGTGGGCGCTGTTCGCGCTCCTGGCCGGCTCGTTCGCGGCGACGATCGGCATCCAGGGCGTGTTCCTCTGGGTACTGGTCATCCTGATGATCGTGAACGGCCTGTTGCTCTCGATCCTGTACGTCACCTATCCGCGAGACACCGGCCGAGTCGGCGAGACGCTCGACCTCCGCCGCCAGCAGGCGCTCTCGAACTGACCCGCACTCCCCTACCAGGAAGGTCACAACATGACCGACGGACGTTCCGTCGTCGAGCGGCTCACGCTCGAAGAGAAGGCGAGCCTCGTCTCCGGCGCCGGTTTCTGGGCGACCGCGGAGGTGGCCCGCGCGGGCGTGCCGGCCGCGGTGCTCACCGACGGCCCGCACGGCGTACGCATGCAGCGGGCCGGCTCGGACCACCTCGGGCTCGCCGACAGCATGCCCGCCACGTCGTTTCCCACCGCCGCGGCGCTGGGCTCGTCGTGGGACGAGAGCCTGCTGCGCGAGGTCGGGGAGGCGCTCGCGGTCGAGGCCAGGGCGCTCGGCGTGGACGTGCTCCTCGGCCCGGGCGTCAACATGAAGCGCTCCCCGCTGTGCGGGCGCAACTTCGAGTACTTCGCCGAGGACCCGCTGCTGGCCGGCGCCATGGCGGCCGGGTGGGTCGCGGGCCTGCAGTCGCGCGGCGTCGGCGCGTCGGTCAAGCACTTCGCGGCCAACAACCAGGAGACCGACCGCATGCGCGTCAGCGCGGAGGTCGACGAGCGTACCCTGCGGGAGATCTACCTGCCCGCCTTCGAGCACGTCGTCCGCGAGGCGCGGCCCGCCACGATCATGTGCTCCTACAACCGGATCAACGGCGTGTACGCCTCACAGAACCCCTGGCTGCTCACCACGCTCCTGCGCGAGGAGTGGGGATTCGACGGGTATGTTGTCTCGGACTGGGGCGCGGTGCACGATCCGGTCGCCGCCCTCCGATCCGGGCTGGACCTGGAGATGCCGGGCACCGGCGGCCGCAGCGCCGCCACGATCGTCGAGGCCGTACGCGCCGGCGAGCTCAGCGAGGACATCCTCGACACCGCCGTGGCCCGCCTGCTGGACACCCACGACCGGGTACGGCTGCCACGCGAGGGCGAGGCCCCCGCACCGGACTTCGACGCCCACCACGCGCTCGCCCGGCGCGTCGCGGCGGAATGCGCGGTCCTGCTGAAGAACGACGGCGGCCTGCTCCCGCTGGACCCGGACACCGGTGGCCGGATCGCCGTCCTGGGCGAGTTCGCGCGTACCCCGCGCTACCAGGGCGCCGGCAGCTCCCAGATCAACCCGACGCGGGTCGACGACGCCCTGACGGCGATCCGCGCCGCCACCTCGCGTGAGGTCACCTTCGCGCCGGGGTTCCGCCTGGACGGGACGGCCGACGAAGCCCTGCTCGCGCAGGCGGTGGAGGCCGCTCGCGGCGCCGCCGTGGTGCTGATGTTCCTCGGCGAGCCGTCAGAAGCCGAGTCCGAGGGCTTCGACCGCGACGACCTGGACCTGCCGGCCGTACAGCTCCAGATGATCGAGGCGGTCTCCGAGGTCAACCCGTCGGTCGCGGTCGTGCTGAGCAACGGCGGCGTCGTGCTGACCGGCCCGCTCACCGATCGGGCGGCGGCCCTGCTGGAGATGTGGCTGCCCGGCCAGGCCGGCGGGAGCGCCACGGCCGACCTGCTCTTCGGGCACGCCGCGCCCGCCGGCCGGCTGGCGGAGACCGTCCCGCACCGGCTCTGCGACACGCCCGCGCACGTCAACTGGCCCGGCTCGGCCGGGCAGGTCCACTACGGGGAACGGCTCTACATCGGCTACCGCTGGTACGACCGCACCGAGGGCGACGTGGCCTTCCCGTTCGGCTTCGGGCTGTCGTACACCACCTTCGCGTACTCCGAACTGTCCGTGCACGTACCCGACCCGACCCGGCCCGAGGCGCGCGTCGAGGTCACCGTCACCAACACCGGCGCGCGCGAGGGCGCCGACGTCGTCCAGGTGTACGTCAGCGACCCCGTCGCGGACGTGGACCGTCCCGTACGCGAGCTGCGCGGCTTCCGCAAAGTGCGCTTGGCGCCCGGCGAGAGCGCCCGCGTGGTGATCGAGCTCGACGCCCGCGCCTTCAGCTACTGGAGCACCCGGCACGGTCGGTGGGTGGCCGAACCGGGCGAATACGGCGTGCACGTCGGCCCCTCCTCCCGCGACCTGCCCCTGGAACAGCGCATTCACCTCGATCTGGCGATGCCGCCGACCCCTCTCGCGGCCGACAGCACGCTCGCGGAATGGCTCGCCCACACCCGCGGACAGGAGCTCATCCAGGAGATCTTCGCGAAGCTGTCAGGAGAGGGATCGTCCTTCCTCACCGACCCCGCCAGCCAGCCGCTGGTCGCCCAGATTCCGCTGGCCACCCTCCTCAGCATGGGCGCCGCCCGCGACGGGCAAGGCTCACCGTCCATCGACGACCTGCTCCGGAAAGCGAACTCCTAGGCCTTGACCAGCTTGGACGCTCACGTGCCGACTATTCAGGAGTAGGCCGGATCGAGGACTGCGGCGCCCCGCTTCCATCATCCGGTCCCTAGGTTCCTTCTGTATTCCTCGACCAGCTTGTCGAACTCGGATGGGGAACTGGCGAACTTCGTGACGCCCGTCTTCGGATCGATCGTCACGAAGTACAGCCACGGCCCGGCGGCCGGCTTCAAGGCAGCCTCGATGGCGTCGGCGCCCGGGTTATCGATGGGGCCAGGCGGCAGGCCGAGGCGCGCATAGGTGTTGTACGGCGACCGGGTCTTGAGATCCTCGTTCGAGGCTCTGGCGCCGAACTTGTTCAGGCCGTACAGAAGCGTGCTGTCCATCGCCAGCTTCATCTCGGGTGTGTGGTTCAGCCGGTTGTGGATGACCCGCGCGATCTTGGGCATGTCGCGCTTGTTGGGCGACTCGGCCTGGACGATGCTGGCGATGATGAGGATCTCCCGTGGCGTACGGCCAACACGTCTGGCACCGTCCACCAGGTCGCTGTCCTCGGCGGCGCGATTGAAGCGTGTCACCATCGCGGCGAGGATCTCGTCGGGGCTCGACGTGGGCGAGACCTCGTAGGTGCCGGGGAAGGCGAATCCTTCCAGCGCGCCCTTGGCGTAGGCCGGAAGGCCGAGCGCCCTGCTGTCCTTGGCGGCTCGCTGGAACTCCACCAGCGGTCTGCCGGTGGCGGTCGCCAGCTGCTCCAAGATCCGTGAGAGCCGCAGTCCTTCTCTCACGGTCAGGGTGGTCTGTCCCTGTTTCGTCTCCACAAGCGTCTCGCCAGAGCCCTGCCCGGCGACATCCTTGGAGACGGAGGACAGCCCCTGGACCACGACCGTGGATCCGACCGCCATCACGGCTACGGCCGCAGCCGCCGCCAGGGCGAGGCCGCGCCGACGGGATCGACCCTGCTTGACCTGGAGGAACCGGCCCGGTGGAGGTGGCTGCTCCTCATGGGCCAGGTCGGAGAGAGTCTCACGCAGCAGATCCTCGATATTCATCCGAACTCCCTCACGGTGCTCAGTTCAGGTGCGGCCTTCTTCAGACGCTCCAACGACCGGTAGATCTGGCTGCGCACCGACCCGACCCTGACACCGAGCAGCCGCGCGATCTCGGTCTCGGACAGGTCTTCGAAGTAGCGCAGCACGAGCATGGTCCGCTGCCGGGGTGTCAGCCGGGCGAGAGCCGCGCGCATCACCAGGCGAAGATCCACCACCTCGGCGTGCCCGTCGCCGATCTGCTCGGGCAGCCATCCGGTGGACACTTCCGCGACGCGCGAACGGCGTCGCCACCAGCTCACCTGCTCGTGGTACATGACGCGGCGGACGTAGCCCTCGATGGCCTCGGGGTCGCGCAGGCCGCGCCACTTCGCGGCGGTCTTCGCCAGCGCCGACTGGACCAAGTCCTCGGCGACGTGCCGGTCACCGGTCAGCAGGTACGCGGTACGGAACAGCGCTCCTGATCGATCGATGACGAACTCCCGGAAGTTCGCCGCAAATCCTGGATCCACCTGTCCTCCTCGCGATGTCGCCAAACAAGGACGCGGGCAGGAGGTCGATCTATGCCTGCATGGCCGAACCGATCTGCGTCATGTGAGGCCCCGCCCCGACGGGGCCTCGGATGTCAGCCGGAGGTGCGGCCTCGGGTGTCAGCCGGAAGTGAAGCTAAGCCGCGTCGTGTGTTTGGGGAGCTTGACGGTCAGGGTGCGGGTGGCGCTGTCATAGCGGTACGTGTCGGCGGGCAGGTCCGTGGGAGGTGCCGCGTTCAGGAAGTTGAGCGTCCATTGGCGCGCCTTGCCGCTGATCTTCACGGTCCGCCGCCCTCCCGACTCCGAGTATCGGATCGTGGTCTTGTCGTACAGCGTGTACGAGCCGGAGGCCCCCGAGGCGATGCTCAGAGTGAGTTTGTCCAGGGGGTTCTGGACGTCGTTGGCGACGTCAGCGGTCCTGGTCGGCAGGATGCCCCCGGCCTTGACGAACACGGGCATCGTGTCGAGGCCGGTGGTGATGTTCCGGGTGGTGCCGCCGGTGTAGGTCTGGCCGGTGAAGTAGTCGGTCCACTGCCCGGGCGGGAACCACACCGAGGTCGTGGCCGTGGCGCCGGGCGTGGTCACGGGCGCGACCAGGAGGTCGGGGCCGTAGAAGTACTGGGTGGCGGCGGTGGCGTACGCGTTCTCCTCTTCGGGGTATTCCAGGTATGTCGGGCGGACGATCGGGACGCCGGTGGCGTTGGACTCCTGGGCCAGCGTGTAGGTGTAGGGGACCAGGTTCTCCCTCAGGTTGAGGAACTTCTTCGCCGAGTCCTTCGCCGCCGTCCCGTACTGCCAGGGGAGCCGGTCGCCGTGGTTGCTGTGCAGGCGGTCGATGGGCTGGAAGGTGCCGAACTGGACCCATCGGGCGTACAGGTCGTCGGGCAGCTTGCTGGTCCGCCTGGTCTGCCCGTTGTCGAGGTAGGTCTCCGAGCCCGGCAGGCCCGTGGTGTCGTTGTGGCCGCCGATGTCGTGGCTGATGGACGCCATGCCGGTGGCGGCGGATTCGCCGGGCGTGTAGCCGACCTCCGCCCGGAGGGTTCCCCAGGTGGAGGACGTGTCGCCGGTGAAGTGGAGGGTGGTGCGCTTGTCGGCCCACGGGCCGGTGGGCAGGCCCGAGCGGCCGGCGTACGAGCCTGTCTGGAGGGAGCCGAAGGCACGGGAGAGCACGAAGCCGCCGTTGGCCGCGGCGTACTGCTGGTGGATCCAGGCGTCAGGGGTCACGCCGGGCAGCGAGGACTGCGAGGCGTCGCAGCACCAGTCGAGCCACCAGAAGTCGTTGCCCTGCTGATCCATGGTCTTGTGCAGGTCCATGTACGCCTTGAGCTGGTCGGGGTCGCCCCAGTCGAAGGTGTAGCAGTTCGCGCCCGCGGACCCGGCGCAGCCGCCCTTGCGGAGCTTGCCCTTGGCCGTGGCCTGCGCCTGGGCGAACTGGGGGTCGTCGCCAACGATGCTGGGATGGACGTTGAGCGTGTTGTGCAGGCCCTGGGCGGCCGACCAGTCGAAGAACGCCTTCGGGTCGGGGAACTTCGCGCGATCGATCTGCCAGCCGCTCCAGGTGTTGGGCGATTTGAAGTCGGTGTCGGTGACCAGGACGTCCAGCGGGACGCCCTCGGAGCGGAACCTGGGCAGGATCGTGTTCTGGTAGTCGGCCGCGGTGCGGTCGATGTACTCGGAGTACCACACGCCGTACGCCCAACGGGGAAGCAGCGCCGGCGGCCCGGTCAGGGTGGACAGGTCCGACAGGGCGCGCTTGTAGTCGTGACCGTAACCGAAGAAGTAACCGTCCTGGTACGCCCTGCCGCCGGGCCGCTGGGTGACCTTCCCGGTGGCGGGGTCGTACAGGGCGGAGGGTGTGTCGTCGAGCAGGTACCAGCCGTCCTTGTGCAGCAGGCCCGGAGTGGTCGGCGGGGTGCCGTTGTCACCGTTCACGTTGTCGAGGCTGCGGCGGTAGCCGCCGAGCGGGAGGTGCGGCGGCGGGGCGGCCGTGCCGGTGGCGGTCACCGCGAGCGTGTCCACGTTGACGCGGCAGCCGGAGGCGCCGGGGCAGGTGAGGGTGATGTCGTTCGTGCCGGACTTGAGGGCGATCGGGAGGGCGGCCGTCGCCCACGTGTCCCAGTCGGCCGTGATCGGGAAGGTCATCTGCTGCGTAGCGCCGCCTGTTGTGATGGTGGCCGTTCGCGTCTGGTGCTGGCCGTCGCCGCCGACGCCGTTGGCGTAGCGGATGTGCAGCGTGTACGTGCCGTCGGCGGGCACGCCCACCAGGCGGGTGGCCAGGCCGGCGCCCTGGTTGAGCTCGGCGACGAAACCTCTGCCCGTGTAACCGGCGTGGTCCTGCGCCACCTTGGCCGTACCGGCGAGCCCGCCCGCCTCGGCCTCGCAGCTCGTGCCGTACGCGCAGGGCACGGTGGCTCTGGCCGACGGCGGCGGATAGCCGGCGCCCGGTGGCAGCAGCGCGAGACTGTCGATGTTGACATTGCCGGAGTCAGCCGCTGTGCGGGTCAGCGTGATCACGTGCCGGCCCGCGGCGAGCTGCACGCCCGGGGTGGCGATGGCCCAGGTGTCCCAGTTCGCGGTCACCGGCAGGGTCACCGTCTGGCCGGTGCCCCCGTCCACCGACAGGGTGAGCGTGCGCGGCGTGTGCTGACCGTCGCCGCCGACGGCGTTGGAGTAGCGGATGGCGAACTGGTACTGCCCTGACGTGGTCGCGTTCACGTCCGCGGACAGCGAGTTGCCCGTGCCTTCGAAGCCCGCCAGGAAACCCGCGCCGGTGAAGCCGATGTGGTTTGTGGCGACAGCCAGCCCGCCGTACGAGACGTCTTCGGCCTCGCACAGGGCTCCGGCCGGGCAGGTCAGTTGTTGCCATGGGGCGGCGGTCGTGGTCTTCAGGCTGACCGAGAGGTTCTGCGGGGTGAACGGGCCCGAACCGACCTGGTAGCGCAGGGTGAGCGCGCTCGTCCTGATGGTGAGCCAGCCGTTCGTCGTACTGGAGGTGAACGGCGTCGCCGGAAAGGCGCCGCGCCCGACGGCGTTGAAGGTCGGGGTGTCGAGGAATTTGGCGTCACCCGCGTACTCGGTCCTGATCAGGGTTGGGGACAGCACTTCGAAGCGGGCGTTTCCTGAGGTCACCGCTTTGATCCGGTTGCTGTCAGGCATCGCATCCGCCGGAGTGGGGGCGATGCCTGACATGGCCACCGCGGTGATCACGACGGCTACGAGGCGCAGGAAGGGGCTTGGTCGCACTGGGCGGCTCCTTAGTCACGTTCGATCGGGCAGCGGACCGAATTTGACTGCTTTGCCGCAACTATTGACCAGACTGATGGACCTGACAAGATCGGAGCATCATATTGATCGAATCCGGTCAGGGTGGTATGTGAATCGGTCAGCACAAGAGCCGTGCGCCAGCAGACAACGCGACCGGCATGTCACCCCTGCTCGATGGCGGCCGGACGTAGCTGGGCCGCGCGGATCCGCGAGACGTCCAGCTTGCTCGTCCGGTCGAAGCGATAGATGCCGTTCTGTTCCTGGAAGACGTCGGTCAGCTGGGTGTAGCAGTAGCCGAACATCCGGGAGTCGTCCAGCAGGACGCCGACCAGCCCGGCGAACCGCTGCTGGAGCTCCTCCTCGCTCGCGGGGCGTTCGCCGTATCCCCAGGAGTGCTCCTCGGGGCGCAGGTCCGGGTTCCACCAGATGCCCCCGAACTCACTGCAGAAGTACGGCTGGCCCTGGTACGGCACCGACCATGCCGTGCCGTCGGGATCGGCATTGACGTACGGCGTCCCGTCGGCCAGGCCCGCCATCAGCTTGCCGAACGCCTCGGGATCCTGCTCGTAGCAGTGCGAGTCGTAGACGTCGGCGCCCGGGACCCGGTGCGCGTAGCCGGACGCGTCGACCACCGGGCGGGTGCGGTCGGCCGCCTTCGTGGCCAGGTACATCCCCTGGGTGACGTCGTCGAGCACGGTGATCTGGTCGGTCAGCCGCTGCCAGGTCTCGTTGAGCGGGCACCAGCCGACGATGGACGGGTGGGAGTAGTCGCGCTCGACGGCCTCCAGCCACTGGGTCACGAACGACGCGGTCGGTCGCTGGTTGTCTCCCGAAGGCCCGCCGGTGTTGGCTCCCCAGTCTCCGAACTCGCCCCAGACCAGGAAACCCGCCCGGTCGGCGTGGTACAGATACCGCTCCTCGAACACCTTCTGGTGCAACCGGGCGCCGTTGAACCCGGCGGCCATGGCCAACTCGATGTCGCGGCGCAGTGCCTCGTCCGTGGGCGCGGTCATCAGGCCGTCCGGGTAGTAGCCCTGGTCGAGCACGAGCCGCTGGAAGCGGACCGCGCCGTTGAGCAGGACGGCGTGACCGTCGATGGCGACCGAGCGGAGCCCGGCATAGCTCGTGGCGGTGTCCACCACGGCGTCGTCGCCGTCGAGCAGGTCGATGCGCAGGTCGTACAGGTGCGGATCCTCGGGCGACCACAGCCGCACCCGGTCGTCCGGCAGTGGCAGCCACACTTCGGGGGCCAGGTCGAGGTCGGCGCGCGCCGTCGCCCGCGCGAGGTCACCGGTCTGGTCCGAGACCGTCACCTGGACGCGGTGCCCCGGGCGGTTGGCCGACACCGGCACGGTGATCCGGAACGCGGACGCGGCGACATTCGGCGTGATCCGCGGCCGGCCGAGGTGCGCGTCGGGCACGGGCTCGCACCACACCGTCTGCCAGATGCCGGTGGTGCGTCCGTAGCGCGCGCCGGTGCCCTCGAAAGTGACCGCCTGCTTGCCGCGCGCCTGCGGGCCGGTGCGGGGGTCGCGGGCGCGCACGACCACGGTGTACGTGTGCGCCGGGTCGGCCGCAGTGGTCAAATCACAGCTGAACGGGGTGAAACCGCCCCGGTGCCGGCTGGCTTGGACGCCGTCCACCCACACCGTGGCGTCGTGGTCCACCGCCTGGAAGTGCAGCAGCACCCGCTGCCCGGCCCAGCCTTCCGGCACCTGGACAGTACGGCGGTACCAGACGGCCGGATGGAAGTCCGGGTTGCCGATGCCGGACAGCGGTGCCTCCGGGCAGAACGGCACCAAGATCTCACCGGTCAGGTCCCGGTCGACCAGGCCACGCTCAAGCCCGGAGTCGCCGGCGTCCCGCTCGAACTGCCAGGCTCCGTTCAGGCACTGCCATTCGGTGCGGACAAATTGCGGACGCGGGTATTCAGGACGCGGGATGCTCACAGTGCTCGCTTTCTCAGGAAATAGCGGGAAATTTCAGGACTTGACGGCGCCGGCGATGCCCTCGACGAAGTAGCGCTGCAAGGCGATGAACAGGGCGACGACCGGCAGCAGTGAGATGGTCGCCGCAGCGGCCATCCCCGACCAGTCAGTGGTGTTCTCGCCGACGAAGGCGAGCATGCCCACGCTGACGGTGCGCAGGTCGGGCCGGGAGAAGGTGAAGACCAGCGGCAGGAAGAACGCGTTCCAGGTGGACAGGAAGGTGAGCACGGTGACCGTGGCCGTCACGGGCTTGGCCAGCGGCAGCATGATGCGGAAGAAGACGGTCGCGAACCCGGCGCCGTCGAGGAGCGCGCTCTCGGTCAGCTCCTTGGGTATGCCGCGGAAGTACCCGACGTAGAGCAGGATCGCCGCCACGTGCGCGGCGCCCGACATCGCGAGGACCATGCCGGTCAGCGAGTTCAGCATGCCGAGCCGCTGGGCGAGGTCGACCAGCGGGATGATGGTGTATCCGGCCGGGACGAACAGGGTGGCGATCAGGACGCCCATCACGATCCGGCGCCCGCGGAAGTCGTGGCGGGCGATGGCGTAGCCGGCCATGGCGCACCTGACGACCACGACCACCACCGTGCACACCGTGACGATGACGGTGTTGAGCAGGTATTTCCCGAAGTCCGCGCTGACCCACGCGCGCTCGTAGTTGTCCCATGCCGGATCGCCGCCGGGCAGCAGGTCGAGCCCCTTGGTGAAGACCTCGGCCGAGGTCTTCAGCGACGCGGAGACCATCCACAGGAACGGGTAGATCCAGATCAGGCAGCCGATGGCGAGCGCGGCGGCGGCGAGCCACCAGGGCAGTCGGCGCAGCGTACGACTCATGCCGCGCTCCTGGTCCGGCGGGTGGCGCGCATGGCGAGCAGCTGCAGCAACCCGACAAGGCAGACGAACAGCCCGAACAGCACGGCGGCCGCGGAGGCGTACCCGAGCCGGGGGATCGTCGCGGCGAAGGCCCAGCGATAGATGTACACCTCGATCACCTCGGTCGAGTAGAACGGGCCGCCCCCGGTCATGGTCAGGACGAGGTCGAAGACCTGTAACGACGCCTCGATCGACAGCAGGGTGATGATGACCAGGAAGGGCTTGAGCAGGGGCACGGTGATGTGCCGCAGGGTAGCCAGCGCGCCGGCGCCGTCGAGGCGGGCCGCCTCGTACACCTCGTTCGGTACGGTCTGCAACGCGGCCAGCCAGTAGACCAGGGTGATCCCGAACCACTTCCACACGTACACGGCGATCGTCGTGCCCAGTGCCGAGGAGGACTGCCCGAGGAAGTCGATGCCGTCCGGCGCCAGACCGGCCTCGCGCAACGCGAGGTTCACCGGACCGCTGGCCGGGTCGAAGACGAACTGCATGACCACGCCGACGATCGCCGTGGTGGTGACCACCGGCAGGAACAGGGCGGTACGGAACAGCTTGCGTAGCGGCATGCGGGGCGAGTTGAGCACGATCGCGAGCAGCAGGGTGGCCAGCACCTGGACCGGCACCGCGAAGACCATGAACGTCAGCGTCAGCCGGAACGAACTCCAGAACATCGGGTCGGCGAGGACCTCGCGGTAGTTGGCCACGCCGATGAACGACGGGCTCGCGTCGAACCCGTTCCAGTCGGTGAAGGAGTAGAGGTAGCTGCCGGCGATCGGGTAGACGGTGAACGCGCCGTACAGCAGCACGGTCGGCGTCAGGAACAGCCAGACGTACAGGGTGTTGCGGCCACGGGGCGGTCGCGCCGCGGATGGGATCGCTACCGTCATCCGCTCGCTCCGGCGACGCCCGTGGTGCTCTGGTCGACCATCAGCCGCCACGGCGCCTCAAGGTGGACGGCCGGGCTCTCGTCACCCTCGATGCGCGCCAGCAGGCGGGTCACGGCGAGCTCGGCGATCCGCTCCTTGTCGGGCGCGATGGTGGTCAGCGGCGGAGTGGCGAACCGGCCCTCGTCGATGGCGTCGAACCCGACGATGGCGACGTCCTCCGGCACCCGTAGTCCTCGGGCCAGCACCGCCCGCATCGCGCCGAGCGCGAGCAGGTCGTTGTAGCAGAACACGGCATCCGGCGGCTCGGCCAGATCGAGCAGGCGGTCCATCGCCTGGCGGCCGTCCTGGCGCTGGTAGCGGCGTACGGGCACCGCCAGCTCGGGCCGGATGGGCAGTCCCGCCTCCTCCAGCGCCTGCCGATAGCCGGCGGAGCGGTGTGCGGAGGTGTTGCCGTGCGGTTTCTCCACCACGCCGATGGCGGCGATTCTGCTCCGGCCCAGCGCGGCCAGGTGCGCGGTGGCGGCGCGGGCGGCGGCGGTGTCGTCGATGGCGACGTGGTCCACGCCCTCCACGCTCACCTCACCCAGCGTCACCGCCGGGCACTTGCCCGCCCAGTCGCGCAGCTCGTCCTCGGTCAGGCCGAGCGGGCTGAAGATGAACCCGTCGAACAGGGCCGACCGGTCTCGCCGCATGACGATCTGCCGCTCGCGTTCGGCCACGCCTTCGGTGCGGTCGATGAGCACCGTGTACCCGCGCTCCTCGGCGCGGTCCACCACGTGGGCGGCCAGTTCGGTGAAGTACGGCACGTCCAGCGGCAGGACGAGGGCCAGCAGGTTGGACCGCCCCCGGTTGAGGCTGCGCGCGGCGAGGTTGGGCCGGTAGCCGAGTTCGTCCAGGGCCTGTTGCACCTGGGCACGGGTCTCCTCGGCCACGTAGGCGAAGTTGTTCACGACGTTGGAGACGGTCCGAACTGAGACTCCCGCCCGCCGCGCCACGTCACGTTGTGTCACCACAGTCGTTCATCCTCCTAGTTGCTAAGAAGAGTCTTGCCACGCGGCATGCCGCGTGGCAAGAATGAATTTGCCGCGCGGCAACATTTTTTCACGAGACCTTCACGCCGCGCGGTGGAAGGCAGGACCGATGACCGGGATGACTCGGCGGGGATTCCTCGCCGCGGCGGGCACGCTGGCCGCCGCGACGGCGACCGGCGCGTGCGGCGCGGGCGGTGGCGGCGGTGCCGGTGCCGGCGGCAACTCGCTGACCTGGTGGGACCACCAGAACCAGCTCCAGAAGGCGAAGGCGGAGATCTTCGCCAAGTTCGCCAAGAGCCCCGGCGGCGTTCCGGTGCAGTACACCTACTACAACCCGGCGAAGATGGGCCAGGCGCTGCAGCTGGCCAAACAGAGCGGCCAGTTGCCGGACATCCGCACCAACGCCGGCCTCAACCTTCCCCCTGCGGCGCTCGTCGCCGCCGGGTGGGCGCAGCCGCTGGACCTCAGCGACGCGGCGAAGGCCCAGGTCAAGGACTCGCTCATCGAGGGCCTGCACGTCTTCGACGGCAAGATCTACGCCTTCCCCATCTTCAGCCACCAGACCTACTCCACGGTGACGTGGTTCAACACGGAGCTGGTCGCGCGCGCCGGGCTGGACCCGGACGCGCCGCCGAAGACGTACGACGAGTTCCGGGCCGCGGCCCGCGCGGTGCAGAGCAAGGGCGGCGGCCAGTCGTACGGCTGGGTGTGGAACGTCGGCATGCCACTCCGGCTGGGAGACCAGGTCCACGACCTGGCGCAGGCGGCCGGGTTCGCCGGGGGCGGCGGGTTGAGGTACCAGACCGGCGAGTACGCCTACCACGCCGACGAATACCTCGACGTGATCGAGTTCCTGGTCTCGCTGCGGCAGGACAAGGTGCTGGTGCCGGGGGCGAACTCCTGGCTCGACGACGTGGCACGGGCCCGATGGACCGCCGGGATCGCGGCCTACTACTTCGACGGCCCCTGGTGCCCCGGCGTGGCGCTGAAGGACACGCCCGGCTTCGGGGACAAGCTCGGCGTGGGGCCGATTCTGGTGCCTGACGCGGGCGCCACCGTGGCCACCTACCATGCGCCGCAGCCGGGAGACTACTGGCTGTCGCCGACGAGCAAGAAGGCCGAGGCGGCGAACAAGCTGCTGAGCGACCACTTCGCCTCCGAGGAGTACTCGCGCACGGTCGCCGGGACCATGTCGCAGCCCCCGCGCGACATCTCCGTCGTCGAGCAGTCCCAGGCGCACCCCGCGTACAAGAAGCTGATCGGCTGGTTCAAGGAGAGCGTCTTCCTCGCCCCCGAACCGATCGCCGGCAACAAGGACCTCCAGCGGGTGCAGATCGAGCTCAAACCGATAACCCCCACCCTCGGGGACATCGTCCAGGGTGCGCTGACCGGCGATGTCACCGACGTCCGCGCGGCGTTGACCAAGCTGTCCAGCGACAGCGCCAAGCAGCGCGACCTGGCCATCGCGGCGGCCAAGAGCAAGGGCGCGCAGGTCAGCCTGGACGACTACGCCTTCCCCAACTGGAAGCCGCGGGCTGACTACCTCAAGCCGATGTACGCGAAGCGCTAGCCGGAGGCCCACAACCTGTGAACCGACCTAACATCGTGCTGATCATGACCGATCAGCAGCGGGCCGGCTGGACGGCCGCGAGCGGCTTCCCGCTGGACACCATGCCCTTCCTCGACGGGTTGATGAGCACCGGCGCCCAGTTCCAGCGGGCGTACACCACGTCGCCGGCGTGCGTGCCCGCCCGGGTCAGCCTGCTCACCGCGCGGTATCCGTCCGCGCACCGGGTCCGGCAGAACAGCGCCCCGCAGCACGTGCTGCGCGGCGCCGATCTGGTGGACGTGCTGCGTGAGGCCGGCTACGCGCTGCATATGGCGGGCAAGACGCACTTCTACCGGCAGCCCGCCGACTTCGACACCTTCGCCGCACCGTACGGGCATAATCGCGGACCGGCGGGGACGCCTGAGCAGGCCCGGTTCGAGCAGTGGCTCGGCGCGCTCGACCACTCGGTCAGCCATGAGCCGACGCCGTTTCCGCTGGAGTGCCAGTTTCCGTATCGGATCGTCGACGACGCGATCAGCGCGATCGACCGGACGCCCGCCGACCGGCCGTTCTTCACCTGGCTGTCGTTCCCCGAGCCGCACAACCCGTACCAGGTGCCGGAGCCGTACTTCAGCCTGTTCCCGCCGGAGCAGATGCCCGAGCGGATGGTCGGGCCCGAGGGCGCCGAGCGCAAGGGCGGGATGTACACCTGGCTGCGCGAGCTGGTCGAGGAGAAGCGGCCCGGCTACGACGCGGAGTGGCGGCGATACCGCGCCAACTACTGCGGGATGCTCCGTCTCATCGACGACCAACTGCGCCGGTTCTTCACGTACCTGGGTGATCGGGACACGCTGGTGTTCTTCGTCGCCGACCACGGCGACTACACCGGCGACTACGGCCTGCAGCGCAAGGGCGCGGGCATGGCCGAGTGTCTGATGCGCATCCCATTCGCCGTATCCGGGCCCGACGTGCGGCCGATGGTCAATCGCGCCGACTTCGTCTCGCTCGCCGATCTGTTTCCGACGATCTGCGACGCTCTCGACGTCGAGATCCCGCCCGGCGTCCAGGGCCGCAGCCTGTGGCCCATGCTCACCGGGGCGCCGTATCCGGCCGAGGAGTTCGCCAGCGGGTACGGCGAACGCGGGTTCGGCGGGCTTTCCTATGATGTCGACGAGCGCCCTCCGCTGCATTTCCCGTACGAGGGCCGCACCTTCGACGAGCTCAACACCGTCACCCAGTCCGGCACGACGGTGATGCTCCGGCGCGGGCAGTGGAAGCTGCTGCTGGACGAGCGCGGCACCGGCGAACTGTACGATCTGGCCGCCGACCCAGCGGAGCTGGACAACCGGTACGACGATCCCGCGCTCGCCACCATCCGGGCCGACCTCACCACCGATCTCGTCCGCTGGATGATCCGCGTCCGGGACGACCTGCCAGAGGCGGCTTACACGCTCAAACGCGCGCCACACAACTGGCACTAGCGCCCCACACCTCCCACTCGCTGCGCGCCGTCGGCCACTCTGTGTAGCCGCCGACGGTGTCGCCGCGCCCGCGGAGCGGGCCGTTCCGCCGTCGGCTCCTGGCCGACGTCATGGTGCACGTCTTGCCTGGTCAGGCTCTGTCAGCGCCACCGGAACGCCTGTCAGACGGCGTACGGCCAGGGCTGTCAGATGGCGTGTGGACAGGCTGACAACACCGATCTCCTTGTGGACACGTTGGGTAACCGGCGAGATTGATCCCGCCGCCCAGCAATCCCACCACAGGAGTAACGATGAAGTTGGCCTCAGGCGCCGCTGCCCTCTTGTCGGCCGCCCTGCTCACATCACTGGCCGAAGGGTCCGTGATGTCGGCGGCCGAGGCGGCCGGCATGAGGGCCCTTCCGAGCGTGAACATGGAAGCCACCGTCAAGGCGGCCCTGATCGACCCGAGGCGGCCTGACAACACGCAGACCCCGGGTGCCAAGGCCAGTGTGCTCCTCGTTGAGCAGGCGCTGCGCGACCGGAGCCTGCTCGACGCGAAGTGGGTGGACGGTTACTTCGGCTCCACGACGGTCACCGCCTATGCGAAGTACCAGAAGTCGCTCGGCCTCACCGGTCTCGACGCCAACGGCCTGCCGGGTAAGGGGTCGCTCACCAAGCTCGGAGCCGGCCGCTTCACCGTCACCGCCACCGTCGACCCGGGCGCCAAGGTGTCCTACGGCACCGCCGTCGTCAACACCCGTACCCGGAACATGCTGGCCGAGGCGAAGCGCCTGCTCGGCCGCGATCTCGCGCTGGACCAGGGTTCGTACAACCCCGGCGGCGACCCGACCTCCGTGGGCACCCACGACGGCGGCGGTGTCATCGACGTCTCGGTGAAGGGGATGACCGCGGCCACCCGCACCGCGGTCTGCCGCGCGTTGCGCCGGGTCGGCTTCGCGGCCTGGGTGCGCAGCCCCCAGCAGGGCGACTGGCCGTGGCACATCCACGCCGCCGCCATCAACGACACCAGCCTCTCCACCCAGGCCCAGCACCAGATCGGTGACTACTACCTGGGCCAGAACGGGCTCGCCAACCGCGGGCCGGACGACGGCCCGAAGGTGACCATCCGTACCTGGGAGGAGTACCAGCGCCGCTGACCCCTCCCAAACTCAGAACCCGCAGACATAACAGACATAAGAGACAAAGGAGAACGGCATGAACACGCTCACCAGGATCCTCACCGCCACGACCGCCGCGATGGCACTCAGCGGAACGGTGCTGGCCACCGCGACGCCCGCTTCGGCGGCCGGCCGCGACGGCGTCTGCGACAGCGGCGAGTTCTGCTACTACTTCAACAGCAACCAGCAGGGATCGGTCTCCGACTTCACCGGATCGGTCTCCGACTACTCCACGACGCAGCCCACCTGCTACGACTTCAAGGGCCCCGGCGAAGGCAAGGGCAAGTGCATCAAGAACGCCGCCGCCTCCGTCTGGAACCGCAGCAGCAAGAAGGTCCGCGTCTACTTCAACACCGGTAATACCGGCACTTATCAGGACTTCGCCGCAGGCGCCAAGGGCAACCTGAACGCCAGCCTCAAGAACCAGAACGCCTCGCACGAGTTCAACCCGTCGTCGACGGCGCGCACCAACATGTCGTACTCGCTGTACGCGACCTCCGGCGGCGGGATCAGCTGCGGCTTCGACGGTTACACCTCCACCTCCGGCCGGCATGAGGGCATCGACATCGCCCGCGGCATCGGCTCGGACGTTCACAACCTGGTGGCGGGCACGATCACCAATGTCCAGTTCGGATCCACCGGCAGGGCCGGACTGTCCACGATCGCCGTCTACAACTCCGCGGCGAACAAGACGGTGATCTACCTGCACTCCGCTCCGCGGTCCTCCCTGCGGGTGGGCCAGACGGTCACCCGCGGCCAGATCATCGCCGACGAGTCGTGGCACGGGGTTTCGAGCAGTGGATCCGCGCACACCCACGTCGAGATGCGCCCCGGACGGCAGACGCGGGCGTCCAAGAGCGTCGGCGACCCGAACCTGGAGAACCCGAACCCGACCTCGTTCTGGAACTCGCAGGGCTACAACGTCCGATAACGAACCCCGACCGCTGACAAGAGAGGAAGACACCTGTGCCTTCACGGACTGTACGGCTGATCTCGGGGCTCACCGCGGCGATTTCGCTCGGCGGAACCATGCTGGCCACCGCGACGCCCGCCTCGGCGGCCAGCCGCGACGGCGTCTGCGACAACGGCGAGTTCTGCTACTACTTCAACAGCAACAACAAGGGCTCGGTCTCCGACTTCACCACATCGATCCCCGACTACTCCACTACGCAGCCCAGCTGCTACGACTTCAAGGGCCCCGGCGAAGGCAAGGGCAAGTGCATCAAGAACGAAGCCGCCTCCGTCTGGAACCGCAGTAGCAAGAAGGTCCGCGTCTACTTCAACACCGGCCTCACCGGCACCTACCAGGACTTCGCCCCGGGTGCCAAGGCCAACCTCAACTCCACTCTCAAGAACCAGAACGCCTCGCACGAGTTCCTGGGTAGCTCCTTGCCGCCGACCCAATGCAAGACCGACGGCACGGACAGCAAGCTGCCCACGACGATCCTCGTGTACCGCGAGTCCCTCAATCGCGTGGAGCGGGTGGACTTCAAGACCTACGTCAAGAACGTCCTGCCCAACGAGTGGGTGACGAGCTGGCCGGCCGAGTCCCTCAAGGCCGGGGCGATGGCCGTGAAGAACTTCGGCTGGTACTGGGCGCTGCACTCCGCCAGCAAGACGCCGAGCGGCCAGTGCTTCGACGTCTATGACCACACGTCGAGCCAGGTGTACAAGCCCGGCTCCGCGAAGGCGGTGACGAACGCCGCGGTGGACGCGACCTGGGGCACCCGGCTGACTCGCAGTGGGAAGATCTTCCGGGCCCAGTACTGCTCGACGACGACGGCGTGCGGTAACTGGGTCAACGGCGACTGGATGTCGCAGTACGGCTCCCGCGACAAGGCCAGAGCGGGCTGGAGCTACTCCAGGATCCTCAAGAACTACTACACGGGGATCGTTATCGGCTCCTGACCCCTCCCGAAGACCATGGTTCCCCGCCGCATCCTGCGCGGCGGGGAACTATGGCGCGTCGACGATGATCTGGAAGTTGACCGGCCGGCTCCCGGGGAAAAGGACCGTTCCCGAAGCGTCCACCATCTTGAATCGCACGTAGCACAGGCCCGGCTTGCTCGGCGTGGTGACGACGGTCTGGATGTCGACCAGCTCGCCGGGTTGCGTGTCCTTGATCGGCACGTGGGAAATGGTCTGGCACTGATCGGCCTGCTGCGTGACGTCGAGGCGACGCAGCGAATATCCCTTCCACGGCACGGACCCGGCGTTCTTGAGCCGCCATGTCTTGGTCACGGTCTTACCGGTGCCGACGCGCGAGCAGTCGGGGAGCGTGACGTCCTCGATGAACGTCACCGCGTCGCCCTTGTGCAGCGGCGCGGCCAAGGGCGGGCTGGTCGAACGCACCGGGCAATCGGCCGGGGACAGCGCGGCCATCGCCGAGGTGCCGGACAGGGCCGGGCCGGGTTGTACGTCGGGCGTGGAGCCGCGATTGACGGTGGTCACGATGACGGCCACCGACCCTATGGTGACGGCCGCTGCCACGAACGCGGCCGGGCGGATCCACCGCGGTCGCCCTTGTCCTCCCGGCGTAGGGACCTGGCCCACGATCTCGCCGGTCGACCATCCATTGGCGAACTGCACCGTACGGGGTTCCGCGACTCCGTAGGGCAGATGATCCGCTGAGGCGTCCGTACGAATCGAAAGCTCCCCGGCGCTCCCCGACCTGACCGCCAGGTTCGCTCGCTCCCAGCGCTCACGGTACGCGGCCGGGTCCGCGCCGCACACCTTGAGGAACTCGACGGTGGTCTCCCAACTCGGGAGCCGGTTACCCTTCGTAGCCTCGTGCAGCGTTGTGTGAGAAATCGCCCCTGACCGGCCGGACATTTCCCGAAAAGACGGGTTGCCGACCGAGGTGCGCAGTTCCCGCAAGGTCACCGCGAAGTCCTCGATCGCCTCCGTCCGTACCCGCGTGTCGTCCACCGTGTGAAGTTAACAGCACCCCTGGTGTTCATCAACCGAAACGGACAAGTCCAGTGAGATGGTGCTTGAGAAGGCACCTATAACCCGGCGACCATTCGCACCATTCGTCGCTCTGCTCGAATACGGTGCGCAGCATGGTCGCCACCCAAGGTGCCGGGGCCGCCGTCCAGCGCGGAGGCCGGGATCGCCGTACCCATCGGATGAAGCGGCCGTCAATGGCCCCGTCAGACATTTGGCAAGTCCGACCCGGATTTCCCCTCTTTACCAGAATCCGAGTCAATGACGCCATAACCCGTTCGTTCACGCCTGGGGGCATGGTTCGTGGGTGATCTAGGCCACCCCTGAACTGGCATGAGTGAGATCCAAGTGACGAGAGGCGAACACTCCGTAATCCGTCGATTCACATATTTGGACCCCACAAAGCCGCGCCGACTTGACATCTTCTGTAACCACACGATCGGCAGTCGGAAATTTCTCATCCGCCCCGTAATCCCTCAAGTCAATCGGCCGGCTCATCAAGCCGGCGACCACGGAGAGTCACCACCGGCTACGATCCATCAGCGGATCCGCGGTAGGTACTCCTCCACGGGCGGATAGCCGTCCTCCAGCCAAGCGCACATCCGCCAGTTGATCTCCCACAGCCGCTCCCGATCCGATGTGAACAGCGCGTAGGTCTCTGCGAAGAACTCCTTGGTCGACGTCCGCCCGTACGGCGTGCACGACTGGAACCCGACCTGTGCGGCATAGGCGGCGAACCTCGCCAACAGCAGCCCAGGCGCCGCCAACCCCGCGATATACGTATGCCGCAGCAGCAGCACCGTGGTCACCTTGACGACATCGCGCTGCCCCTCAGGAAGCAACGCGTCCAGCGTCCGGGCGGCGGCCAGCGTGGGGTCCGCCTGAGCGACAGCTGCCGCCTGCGCCCTGGCGAAGGTCGCTACGACCTCTCCGACTCTGGCGGGTACGGTCTCCCGGAGCGCCGCCCAGGTCTGGTTCGCCACGGGGACGAAGTCGTCGTTCGCGTCGGTATAGGCCCCGTACGCGGTGGTCCAGGTGGTGAAGGCTTGGATGAGCCGATTATCGGCGTTCGCCAAGAAGGCGCGCAGCCGCTGGTCGAGCAGTTCGTACGCCTGCCGCGGCTTGTCCCTGAGTCGAGCCAGCGACAGTGAGGCCTGCTCGTGGGGGCACATGGTGACCACATGGCCGATCTCGTGCAGCAGGGTCCAGTCGCCGCCCGGCCCGCAGTCGCCCGGCGGACCGCACGCCGCGCGGGTCATGTCGTCGAAGGCGAGGTCGAAGTAGTGGACGTGCGGTGTCGGTTCGGCGGGCTCCGGGCCGATCAGGTCCAGGCCGCCCTTGCTCACGTGGGTCTCGCCGCCGTGCCGGCCGGCCGCTATGGGATCCACGGGCGTGTCGCGGATCAGTGAGGTGCCCTTGAGCGCCTCGAGGTCGCCGGCCGGGATGCGCTCGAACGCCGAGGCGACCTGGCCGAGCTCGGCCAGGCTCCACGCCTTCGCCGGACGATTGCCGCCGGGCAGCCGGTCGCCCACTCCACCGAGCGCGAACCGCCCCTGCAGCGTGTCCTTGCCCTCCTGGATCGAGCCCGGCCGTGGGTACCATGCCGGTAGCGGCCGGTCCACCACGTCGCCCAGCCGTTCGGCACGCACCACACGGTTGTCGTCGGTGATCAGCTCGTAGCGGGCGGATCCGTTCCGGAGGGGGATCGTCAGCGGCCAGACGGTTCCCGGCAGCTCCAGCGGCTGACCGTCGGGCCAGGTGATCTGGGTGGTGACACGCATGATCATGTACTGGACGGCGTCGCGTTCGTGCACGGGCACGAAGGTGAGGTCGGTAGTGTACTTGGCGTCGCGGATGGCGGCGCCGGTGTCCCCGTAGTCCCGGGGCAGCGGTTCCGCTGGGGGGATGAGCTGGAGCATGGTCGGCGCCGGACCGTTGCCGCCGTCGAGCAGCAGGTTCACCACCCGGCGCAGCAGGAGGAGGAAGGACTCGTTCTGGTGCTGATCCTGGCGGGTGAGCGCGCGTAACCGTACGACGCCGTCGGCGCCGGGGCGTACCGTGACGGCGCAGCGGCGCAGACCGGCCAGGATGCGGTCACGGACCCGCCGGTCAGTGATCTTCAGCTCGGCCCACCTCTGCTCCAGCAGTCGCAGGTACGAGCCGAAGACACGCTCCCAGACATCCCCCAGGGCCCCACCGTCCTCAGCGGCCAGAGCCACCCCGGCCAGCTGAGCCGACGTGACCGGACAGATCTCCGGCCACTTGGCCAGGAAGACGGCGAAGCCGGCGACGTCCTTGTCCTGCTCGTAGGCGTTGCGCCCGGCGACGAGGAGTGTGGCGACGTCCTTGAGGCGGCTTGTCCGCGTCGGGCGATCGATGAGACGGCCGTCCGTTTCGTTATACGACGCCCTGATCTCGTCAAGTTTGATGAGTACCTTGCGCGTGGGCGACACCGCTGCATCCACGGACGGCTCCCTCCATTGGAACGCTCCCTTGAACGGTAACCGGAGAGATTCCCGATTCCCTACGCTGTGTCCGCTGAATGACAGACCGCGTCAGAGGAGCCCACGTTCCATGGCCACCACGACCGCCGCCGCCCTGGTCTCGACGCCGAGCTTGGCGAAGACGTGCTTGAGGTGCGTCTTGACCGTCGTCTCGCTGATCAGCAGAGTTCTCGCGATCTCCTTGTTGGCCGCGCCCCGCGCCACCAGGCGCAGCACCTCCAGCTCGCGCGGGCTCGGCGCCTGCGCCGCGGGTCCGCGGATGAGCGCGGAGGCGATCGACGGCGCCAGGACCGCGCCGCCCGCGGCGGCCGTACGGACCGCCCGGTGCAGTTCCTCGCGCGGCGCGTCCTTCAGCAGGTAGCCCGCCACCCCGGCGGCCATGGCCCGGGTCACGTCGGCGTCGGTGTCGTACGTGGTCAGCACGATCACCTTGATCTCCGGGTGGTCCACGCGCAGCCGCTCGATCGCGCCCACGCCGTCCAGGCCGGGCATGCGCAGGTCCATGAGGATGACGTGCGGCCGCGCCTGCCTGGCCATGGCCAGCGCTTCGTACCCGTCGCCCGCCTCGGCCACCACCTCGATGTCGTCCACGTGGTCGAACATGCCGCGCAGCCCGTCGCGGACCACCGGATGGTCATCCACGATCATCAGCTTGAGGGGATACGCAGGCACAGTGCCGTCCCTTCTCCCGGCGCCGTCTCCACCGTCAGCGTTCCGCCCACGCCGCGGGCGCGCTCGCGCATGGCCGCCAGCCCGTAACCGGAACCGCGCGCGGCCGGGTCGAAGCCCTTACCGTCGTCGAACACGTCCAGCATCACCTCGTCGTCCATGTACGTCAGCGTGATCGCCACCCGGCCGGCCCGCGCGTGCTTGGCCGCGTTGGACAGCCCCTCCTGCGCCGCGCGCAGCAGCGTGGCGCCCACCTCGCCGGGCAGTGGCCGGGGCGGGCCCTCCACCGTCACGGTGGCGCTCACTCCGGACGTACGTGACCATCGCTCGGCGACCTGCGCCAGGGCGGCGTCGAGGCGCGCGTCCTGCAGGGGCCCGGGCCGCAGCGCGTCCACCGAGCGGCGGGCCTCCTGGAGGTTGTCGCGGGCCAGCTCCTTGGCCAGCGCGATCCTCCTGCGTACGGCGGGCAGGTCGGGTGCGCCCGGTTCGGGCATGGCCTGCTCGGCCGCCTCAAGCTGGGTGATGATCCCGCTCAGCCCTTGGGCGATAGTGTCGTGGATCTCCCTGGCCAGTCTGGCCCGTTCCTCCAGCACGCCGAGCGTCTTGGTCTGCTCGCTCTGGCGCAGGACGTAGGTCAAGAACATGCCGATCGCCACCACCAGGCCGCAACTCCCGGCGAGCCGCCACAGGGCGTCGGGGTCGTCGAGGTAGCCCCTCGCCGCGAACGTGCACAGGATGGTCGTCACGGCCCCCGCGTACGACCAGGGGGTGGTCAGTAGCACGTACGGCTGGGGCATCAGCCCGAAGATCACCACATCGAAGGAGCGGTCGGTGAGCACCAGCGCGACGTACAGGGCACAGAGCACGGCCAGATGGAACGCCATGGGGCGGAGCCGGCCAAGCAGGTGCGGGCGGCGGACGACGAAGAACCAGTGCCAACCGGCCAGCGACGCGAGCACCACCAGAGTGACGGGGGCCGGGCTCTTGTTCTCGCCGATCGACAGGATCAGCCCCAGCGCCAGGCAGGCGTAGAACAACAGGTGGAAGGCGCGCACCCAGCGCGCCTCCCATACGTTCACGCCGTCACTCCCCCCACCCCGCCACTCCTCCCGCTCCGTCACTCCCATCGGAACAGCGCCGCGGCCACCGCCGTGCCCGCCACGATTATCCCGGTAAGGATCATCATCGGGAAGAGGGCGGTGGCGCCGGTCCAGGCGGCGTTCAGCAGGTCCACGCCCGGGGTCAGCGGCAGGAAGTCGCCGATCGCGCGCAGCGAGTCGGGCAGGGCCTTGCGGGGAACGGCCGCGCCCGCCAGGAAGACCATCGGGAACATGACCATCATGCCGATCAGGCTCGCGCCCCTGGTGTTGCGGACGATCGCGGCGATCACGAAGCCGAGCGCGCAGACCGTCACCGAGCACAGCACGAAGGCGACGGCCAGCAGGGGTACGTTCGTGGGGGGCTTCGCGCCGAACCCTACGATCGCGGCCACCACCAGCAGCGCCGAGCCGACCAGGGCCGCGGCGACCTGCGCCACCAGCTGGGCGCCGAGCAGCAGGACCGGGGAGATCGGCGTCGTCGCCAGCCGCTTGAGCACCTTGCGCTCGCGGTAGGCGGCCACGATGCCGGGCATGGCGCCCATCCCGCCGATGGCCGCGATCATCGCCATGTAGCCGGGGACCGCGCCGCTGTCACCGCGCTTGAGCACCAGCAGCATCAGCGGGAAGGCCATCATGAAGAACACCGAGGCGGGATCGCGCAGCAGCAGCCTCAGCTCGGTCGTGGTGAGCGCGGTGAACGCCTTCATTGGTCCGCTCCTTCCAGGGCGAAGTACGCTTCCTCCAGGCTGGAGGTGCCGGTCCGGGCGATGATCTCGGCCGGGGTGCCCATGGCCCGGATCCGGCCGTGGGCGAAGACGGCCAGACGGTCGCACAGCGCCTCGGTCTCGTCGAAGTAATGGCTGACCAGCACCACGGTGGTGCCGGAGGTCTTCAGCTCCCGTACCAGCCGCCAGGTCTCCCGGCGGGCAACGGGGTCCAGGCCGGTGGTCAGCTCGTCCAGCACGACCACCTCGGGGTCGCCGACCAGGGCCAGGGCGAGCATCAACCGCTGCTTCTGCCCGCCGGACAGGTCGCCGTACGCCTTGCGCGCCAAGGGGGTCAGTCCCCAGCGCTCCATGACCTCCCGCCAGTCGGCGGGCTGGTGGTAGAAGGAGGCGAAGGCGTGCAGCGCCTCGGCGACCTTGATCCGCTCCGGCAGCGCGCCCTCCTGGAGCTGGGCGCCGATGCGCTGGGCCAGGGCCCGGCGCCGGCGCGCGGGGTCCTCGCCCAGAACCCGCACGCTGCCTCCATCGGCGCGCCGCAGCCCGAGGAGGCATTCGACGGTGGTGGTCTTGCCCGCCCCGTTGTGGCCGGCGATCCCGAAGGTCTCCCCAGCGTGGACCGTGAACGTGACGCCGTCCACGGCGGTGGTGTCCCCGTACGTCTTGCGCAGGTCTGTCACCTCGATGGCTTCCATGTCTCAAGACTCCCGTCGGGGCGGGTCTCGCGACATCGCCCATCACGCCGCCCCGGCATCCTCCATCCGGGTGATGCGCGCCGGCGCGTTTCACCCGGTTTCGCGCTATGAAGGGATATGTGGAATCTGCCCACTACTGGCGTTACCGCGGGCTCGGTGGCCTGGACCTGATGCGTGCGCAGTTCGTCCGGCACCGGTTCGCCCGGCACAGCCACGAGACGTACGCGATGGGAACGCTGGAGGCCGGCCAGGAGGAGATCCGGTTCTCTGACGGCGTGCAGTACGCGGGGACGGACGAGGTCGTGGTGATCGAGCCGGACGTCGTCCACACAGGCGGGCCCCACACGACCGACGGATGGACGTACCGGGTGCTGTACCCGAGCGTCGAGCAGGTGCGGGAGGTCGCCGACGAGCTCGGCGTGCCCGGCGGGACCCCGTCGTTCGAGCGGCGGGTGATCACCGACCCGCGGATGGCCCGGCGAGTGGCGGCCGCCCATCGCGCGGCGGAGTCCGGCGCGTCGCTGGCCGCGGACTCCCAGCTTCACACGCTGCTGACCCTCATGCTCCGCGCGTACGGCACGCGCCGACCGCAGCGCCAGGCCCGCCGGACCGGCAGGAAGAGCATGGCCCAGGTACGGGATCTGCTGCACGCGACGATGCCGGACCCGCCGGGCCTGACCGAGCTGGCGGCCACCGCGGGGGTCACGCCGTACGCCCTGTTGCGCTCCTTCCGGCACGCGTACGGCATGCCGCCGCACGCGTACGTGACCCAGTTGCGCGTCGCGAAGGCTCGCGAGCTGCTGCGGCAGGGCATGCCGCCCGCGCAGGCGGCCGTCACGGTGGGGTTCTGCGACCAGTCGCACCTCTCGCGGCACTTCCGGCGCCTCGTCGGGGTGCCGCCGCGTGCCTACCAGCGCGGGGTGCAATAACGTCCAATCCTTCGCGTACGCCGCGTATCTACCGTGCCCGCATGACGACCGACGAACGCGCTCTCCCTCTCGAACTCGACCCCTCCGCCATTCAGCGCCTGGGCCGGCACGCGGTGGATTTCCTCGCCGACTGGGTCCGCGAGCTGGACTCGGCGCCCGCGAGCGACTACCGGCAGGCCGGACAGCTGGTCACCACGTTGCGGCGCCCGCCCGGCGAAGGTCCCGGCGACTTCGCCGCGCTCCTGGAGCTCTTCCGCCAAGCCGCCGGGCAAGGCGTGGACACGGCCGGTCCTGGCTATCTCGCGTACTTCCCGGCGGGCGGGCTGGTCACAGCGGCGCTGGCCGAACTGCTGGCCCAGACCGTCAACCGCTTCACCGGCGTGGCCCAGGTGGCGCCCGCGCTGGTCGCCATGGAGCACGGGGTGCTGACCTGGTTCTGCGAACGGTTCGGGCTGCCGGAGGGCTCGGGCGGGCTGGTCACGACGGGCGCGTCGGTAGCGACACTCTCGGCACTGCTCGCCGCCCGCCACGCCCACTTCCACGGACACGGCGACGGCGACGGCGACGGCGTGTTGGGCGACGGCACGTTGTACGTGACCGAGCACACGCACTACTGCGTCGCCAAGGCCGCCCGCGTCGCCGGCCTGCCCGCCGAGCGGATCCGTACCGTGCCCGCCGCCGCGGACCTGCGCATGGACGTCTCGTCAGCGGCCGAGATGATCGCCGCCGACCGCGCCGCGGGGCTGCGTCCGTTCCTGCTGGTCGGCACCGCGGGAACCACCAGCTCCGGCACCATCGACCCGCTTGTGGAGCTGGGCGAGCTGGCTCGCGAGGAAGGGCTGTGGTTCCACGTGGACGCCGCCTACGGTGGCGGGTTCCAGCTCACCGAGCGGGGCCGGGACCGGCTCGCCGGGATCGAGGCGGCCGACTCGATCGCGCTGGATCCGCACAAGAGCCTGTTCCTGCCTTACGGCACGGGCCTGCTCCTGGTGCGCGACCCGGCCGTACTGCATGCCGCCCACGCGGCCGACGCCCGTTACCTGCAGGACCTCAGCCCGGTGGACGACCTGCCCGACTTCGGGCACCTCGGGGTGGAGCTGACCCGGGAGTTCCGCGGGCTGCGACTGTGGCTGCCCCTGCATCTGCACGGCGTACGGGCCTTTGAACGGGAGCTGGACGAGAAGCTCGACCTCGCCGTCCATGTCCACCATCAGCTGGCCCAGGACCCCCGCTTCGAGGTGCCGTGGGACCCGGACCTGACCGTGGTGCTCTTCCGGCTGCGCGGGACGGACGAGGACAACAGGCGGCTCCTGACCGAGATCAATTCCAGCCGGCGCGTGTACCTGAGCAGCACCACCATCGACGGCAGGTTCTTCCTGCGCCTGTGCGTGCTCAGCTTCCGCACCCACGCGGATCGCGTCGAGGAGGCGCTGGGAATCATCCGATCAGCGTGCTGACCCAAGATGCCACCTCCGGAGTGATATGACTTGAAAGGCATATGACCCTGATGGCATAGTGGGTGTGTGGACATTGACTGGCCAGCCGAATTCGGTGCGTGGCTTGACCGGCTCGAAACAGAAGCCCGCGCCGGCGATCAGTGATCGCGGCTGCTCCTGGTGTTCACCGCCCGCGCCCTGGATCAGCTTCGGAATATGACTGGACCGATCGCCCCGGATACGGAAACGGCCACGCTCCGGTGGGTTCGCCAGTCGCGCCGTCATCAGCTGTGGCGGGTGTCGCACGCCTACCATCCGGAGGTGGCGGTGCGATTGATCTGCTGGTTTCCACCGAACACCGGGAAGGTCGTCGTGGCCTTGTTCGCCGGCGACAAAGCCAAGCTGGGCGATCTGTTCTATGACAGCGTGGCCGCACGCGCGGACGGGCTGATCGATCAGTGGAAACGGGAGACAGCGTTTGAGGAGAAGCCATGACCGAGCCTGACAACACCTTCGTCCGCGGCAACGAACACCTGGACCGACTACTCGCCGATCCCGAACTCGCCGCTGACGTGGCCCAGGCGCACGAGGCGGCCGAGGAAATGGACCGCGCCTATGCCATGAACCTAGCGATGATCCGCAAAGCCGGACAGATGACCCAGGTCGAAGTGGCCAGGAAACTCGGCGTGGGACAGGCCGTGGTGTCCCGGCTGGAGAATCGCAGCGACATGCTGCTGTCCACTCTGTTCGACTACCTCACGGCAACGGGAGCCGAAAGCGCCAGCATCGTCGTGACCGTCCACGGACGCCGTATCGAACTGGACCTGGCGCAACTGCGCGCCACCTCCTCCGACCAGCGATCAGCGTGATCCGCCACGACGTATCAGTCCATCCAGTGAAACCAGGCATCGAACACGCTGTACGGCGGGCTGCCAAGGTTTGTTTCCACCCGCAGCCCGGCCTCTAAGCGCAAGCTGAGGACCTGAGAACCGAGCAAGGCGACATCGTGTCGATCGAGCGCCTGGCCGATCTGCCGAAACTCCTCCTCCCATCCCGGTGGGGCGGCGTCCGTGACCAGCGACAGATCCGGCATGCCGCGACTACCGGCACCGCCAGGCCCCGATGATCGGACGTCGGGCTTGAAGAGTGCCGCCAGTGGAGCGAGCCGGCTCAGTGCCAGGGGTAACCCGCCAACCTCCGTCCAGCCGCTGTCGGAACGGCACATCGAGCCGTCTCGCTTGGTGATGAAGACGTCGATGTAGGACGCATATCCAGAGCTGTAATGCCGGAACTCGGCATCGGCAACGCTCAACGTCGGCATTCGGCCGATATCGGCAACAACCTGTCGGAGGAACCCCTCAACAGCGACGGCTCCGCCGGCCCATGCTCCTTCTGTACTTGCCAGTTGATCGTTCGCCGCGCTGCGGAGAGCCGCCGGGTCGGTTGTCAGCTTCCTGCTCACTCGTTCGCTCCTCCGTCCGGCTTTCCGGCCGTTCGCCGCACAGTAGCCGGGACCGCCCCTCTGCTGGGCGGACAAAGGCGTCGAGGTTGGGCTGGTCACAGCCCCGGAAGGCCAGGTCAGATACCGTGGGCGGGTTTTGGCGACGTTACTGGGCGTCGCCATCCTCGCCAAGACCGACACTGCTGATAATACGAATTACTTCAGCTATTACCCCTTGACATCCTCTAATGTCCGGTTTCACAATGACCGAACTAATGCGCATTAGCAGGACGATAGGTGATACGCACAGTGACGAGTTCAGGGCGCCGTCTGACGCAGCAGGACATCGCGCGCATGACCGGAGTGAGCCAGACGACGGTGTCACTGGTGCTCAACGGGCGGGCCGACGGCGAGGTGCGGATCTCGCCTGAGACCCGCGACCGAGTACTCCAAGTAATCAGGGAGACCGGATACGTCGCCGACCCGGCGGCGCGCGGGCTGGCCGAGCGGCGTAACCGTATCTACGGCGTGTTCACCTACGAGGCCGTCTTTCCGGCGGAAGGTGCTGATTTCTACCATCCGTTCCTGGTCGGCATCGAGGAGTGTGCCGAGGAGGCGGGGTGTGACCTGCTGCTGTTCACCAGTGCCAAGGTGGAGCAGGGTGAGCGGCGGCGGATCTTCAGTGGGGAGAGCCGCATTCGGCTGGCCGACGGATGCGTTCTGCTCGGCCGGACGATCGACCGGGACGACCTGTCTCGGCTGCTGACCGAAGGCATCCCGTTCGTTTCGGTCGGCCGTCGCGACGACGCCGGCGGGCCGGTGCCGTACGTCGGGGCCGACTACCCGCCCGCGATGCGCGCGCTGGTCGAGCGGGCAGCGGCGCTCGGGCACCGCCGGATGGCCTATGTCGGAGTGGGGGCGGGCGCGGAGTCCTTCGCCGACCGGCTGCGCGGTTTCACCGAAGGTGTGGCCGCGACCGGTGTCGAAGGGCTGCACCTGACCACCGCGGACGGGCTGTTCGACTCCGGTGCGACCGTGGTGTTCGCCGAGGAGCTGGCCGACGGCGTGGCCATCGTCGAGAGCGCCCGAGCCCGTGGCCTGGACGTGCCGCGCGACCTGTCCATTCTCGCGCTGGGCGCGTCCACCAGGCCGGTGTCGACCGACATCGACTTCGCCGGGTTCCGCATTCCCCGGCGGCAGATGGGGCGCAGGGCCGTCGAGCTGCTTACCGGGGTGCTGGAACGCGGTGGTGTTCCGCAGGAACTGCTGGCGTGCGAGCTGGTCGAGGGATCGACGCTGGCACCCGCACTCCGGACATGACGCTGGCACCCGCACCCCGGACATGACCCTGGGCCCCGTGACGGGCACAGACACAGACCGTACTTGAGGAGAGGTAACACCCCACGTGGTTGAGATATCGGCAGACGCACTCGTCGTCGGCGGCGGGCTGGGCGGCGTGGCCGCCGCGCTGGCCCTGTTGCGGGCCGGGCGCTCGGTGGTGCTCACCGAGGAGTACGACTGGCTGGGCGGACAGCTCACCAGCCAGGCCGTGCCCCCGGACGAGCACACCTGGGTGGAGCGGTTCGGCGTCACGGCGAGCTACCGCGCGCTGCGCGACGGCATCCGGCGCTACTACCGCGACCACTACCCGCTGACCGAGCGGGCGCGGGCCTGGCGGGAGCTGAATCCGGGCGCCGGGCACGTCAGCAAGTTGTGCCACGAACCGCGGGTCGCCGTCGCGGTCATCGACGAGATGCTGGCCCCCTACCGGGGGTCGGGCAGGTTACGCGTACTGCAGCCGTACCGGCCGATCAGGGCCGAGGTGGACGGCGACCGCGTCACGGCCGTGCGGCTCGCGCACCGCGACAGCGGCGACGAGATCACGGCGGTGGCGGCGTACGTGCTGGACGCCACCGAGACCGGCGAGCTGCTGCCGCTGACCGGGGCCGAGTACGTGACCGGCTTCGAGTCGCAGGACGAGACCGGTGAGCCGAGCGCCCCGGCGACGGCCCAGCCGATGAACATGCAGGCCGTGTCCGTGTGCTTCGCGATCGACCACGTGGACGGCGACCACACCGTGGACAAGCCCGCCTCGTACGACTTCTGGCGCGCCTACCAACCCCCCTTCTGGGGCGACCGGCTGCTGTCGTGGCGCTGCCCGAGCCCGCGGACGCTGGAGATCGTGGAGCGTTCCTTCACCCCGAATCCGGGTGACGACCCCCGCCTGGTGGAGGCCGACCAGCGGGTCAATCCGGGCGACGGCAACCTGTGGACGTTCCGCAGGATCGCCGCCCGCGACAACTTCCGGCCCGGCACGTACGACAGCGACATCACGCTGGTCAACTGGCCGATGATCGACTACCTGGAAGGGCCGATCATCGACGTGCCGGACGCCGATCGGCACCTGGCGGCGGCCCGCGAGCTGTCGATGTCGGTGATGTACTGGCTGCAGACCGAGGCCCCCCGCCACGACGGCGGCACCGGCTACCCGGGCCTGCGGCTGCGCGGCGACGTCACGGGCAGCGCCGACGGGCTCGCCCAGGCCCCCTACATCCGCGAGTCCCGGCGCATCCGGGCCCTGACCACCGTCACCGAACAGGACCTGTCCGTGGCGGTACGCGGCGACAAGGGCGCCGCCTCCTATCACGACTCGGTGGGCGTGGGCATGTACCGCATCGACCTGCACCCCTCGACCGGCGGCGACAACTACATCGACGTCGCCTGCTCCCCGTTCGAGATCCCTCTCGGGGCGCTGATCCCGCAGCGGATGACCAACCTGCTGCCCGCCTCCAAGAACATCGGCACCACCCACATCACCAACGGCGCCTACCGCCTGCACCCGGTGGAGTGGAACGTCGGCGAGGCGGCCGGCGCGCTCGCCGCCTTCTGCCTGGACCAGGCCACCACGCCGCACGCCGTGCGCGCGGACGGGCGGCTCCTGGCCGACTACCAGCACCGGCTCGGCGGCGACGGCGTGGAGCTGCGCTGGCCCGACGTCACCGGCTACTGAAGCCATAAGGAGAATCCCCCATGAAAGCACCCGGGAAGCTTGCGGCCCTGACGCTGACCGCCCTCCTCACAGCCACCGCCTGCGGCGGCGGTGACGCCGCACCGGCCGCGAAGGGCCTGCAGCCGCTGCGCATGTCGATCTGGACCTCCAACGAGGCCCACCTGAAGCTGTTCAAGGACATCGCCGCCGAATACCGCAAGTCCCACCCGCAGGTCGGCGAGATCACCTTCGACCCGATCCCGTTCGAGAACTACACGACCACGCTGACCACCCAGATCGCCGGCGGCAACGCCCCCGACCTGGCGTGGATCCTGGAGAACTCCGCCCCGGACTTCGTCGGCTCCGGCGCCCTCGTCCCGCTCAAGAGCAAGATCGAGAAAGCGGACGAGCTGGTCCCCGCCGCCACCCGGCTGTGGGAGAACGGCGGCGAGCTGTACGCCTACCCGTTCTCCACCTCGCCCTTCGGCATCTTCGTCAACACCGAC
Source organism: Nonomuraea sp. CA-143628 (assembly GCF_050942315.1). Taxonomy (NCBI): domain Bacteria; kingdom Bacillati; phylum Actinomycetota; class Actinomycetes; order Streptosporangiales; family Streptosporangiaceae; genus Nonomuraea; species Nonomuraea sp. CA-143628. The sequence goes on along the minus strand of NZ_CP192072.1, from coordinate 779,352 downwards.
CTGGTCAAGGCCGCAGGCCAGAAGTCGCCGCGCGAGCTGATCAAGGCGGGCCAGTGGGACTGGGAGCACGCCAACGAGATCAACAAGGCCGTCGCGGCGAAGGGCAAGAACGGTCTGACCATCCTCAACTTCGACTACAAGGCCTGGGACAACCTCGCCACCATCTGGCAGGGCTGGGGCGCCAAGGCGTGGAGCGACGACGGCGCCACCTGCCAGTTCAACTCGCCCGAGATGGTGGAAGCCATGACGTTCGTCCACAAGGCGATCTTCACCGACAAGTCCATGCCGGGGCCGGGCACCGCCGTCGACTTCTTCTCCGGCGACACCACGATGGCCGTGGCCCAGATCTCCCGCGCCGCCATGCTGAAGGACGCGACGTTCAAGTGGGACCTGGTGCCGCTGCCCGCCGGGCCGAAGGGCAAGTACGCGGTCATGGGCCAGGCCGGGATCGGCGTGCTGAAGAAGTCGCCGAGGGCTGAGCAGGCCGCCGACTTCCTCGCCTACTTCACCAACGCCGCCAACTCCGCCAAGCTCGCCGCGTACTTCCCACCCGCGCGTAGCTCCCTGCTGACCGCCGACACCATGGCCAAGACCAGTCCCATGCTGAACAGCGACCAGCTCCAGGAAGTGGTGATCGACGGCATCGAGAAGGGCGTGGTCAAGCCCAGCCACAAGGGTCAGGCCGAGCTCGCCCAGACCACCAGGGCCGCGCTCGACCCGCTGTGGAAGCCGGACGCCGACGTCAAGGCGGTGCTGGACAGCGTGTGCGCGAAGATCCAGCCGTTGCTGGGCGGATGACGTGACGGTGACGGATCTGGGCAACCGGGTGGCCGAGCGCGCCGCCACCCGGCGCCGCCCCTTCTGGACGATCCCCCGGCGCGACGCCCTGGTCGGTTACCTGCTGATCTCGCCGCAGCTCGTCGGAAGCGCGCTGTTCGTCCTGCTGCCGCTCGGCCTGGTCGTCTACTACAGCCTCCAGGAGTGGAACGTACTGGCGGGCACGTTCGAGTTCGTCGGCGGCGACAACTACGCCAAGCTGCTCGCCGACCCGAACATGGGGCAGGTGCTGACCAGCACCGCGCTCTTCTCGGTCGGCCTGGTCGTGCTCAACCTCGCCCTCGCCCTCCTCCTGGCCATCCTGCTCGACCAGCGGCTGCGCGGCACCACGTTCTTCCGGACGCTGTTCTTCTCTCCGGTACTGGTGTCGCTGGTCGCCTGGACCATCGTCTGGCAGTTCCTGCTCCAGCAGGACGGCGGCGTCAACGGCGTGCTCGGCGTGGTGGGCGTGGACGGTCCCAACTGGCTGCGCGGCGAGACCACCTCCCTGCTGTCGGTCATCGTCGTCCAGGTCGTCAAGAACGTGGGCCTCAACATGGTCCTGTTCCTGGCCGCGCTCCAGGGCGTGCCGCGCCAGTTGTACGAGGCGGCGCAGCTCGACGGCGCCGGCGCCTGGACCCGGTTCCTGCGCATCACGGTGCCCCTGATCAGCCCGACGATCCTGCTCACCTCGATCGTCACCGTGGTCGGGTCGCTGCAGGTGTTCGCCCAGATCGCCGTGCTCACCCAGGGTGGGCCGGGCATGTCCACCACCGTCCTCGTCTACTACCTGTACCAGCAGGCCTTCCAGTTCCGGCACCTCGGCTACGGCGCCGCCCTGTCGGTCCTGCTGTTCCTGATCGTCGCGGCGCTGACGTTGCTGCAGTGGCGGCTGCGCCGGAGGTGGGTCTTCCATGAGTCGTAGGGTCAAGCTCGCGCTGTACGCGCTGCTGTGCGTGTTGTGCGTGCCGTTCGTCTTCCCGACCTGGTGGATGGTCACCTCGTCGGTGAAGCCGATCGGCGACATCTTCGCCTTCCCGCCCGCGCTGGTGCCCTCCAGGTTCGACTTCTCCACCTACGGCAGGGTCTTCGAGCTGCAGCCGTTCGGGCAGCAGTACTTCAACAGCCTCTACATCGCCGCGGTGGTGACCGTCGGCACGATGGCGGTGGCCGCGATGGCCGGCTACGCCTTCGCCCGCGTCCGCTTCCCCGGCCAGAACGTGCTCTTCCTGGTCGTGCTCGTCGGCCTGCTGATCCCCAGCGAGGTGACGATCGTCCCGCTGTTCCAGATGTTCCACACCCTGGGGATGACCGACACGCACTGGCCGCTGATCCTGGTGCCGATCCTGGGCGCGCCCAGCGTGCTGGCGACGTTCATCATGCGGCAGTTCTTCATCACGCTGCCCGGCGAGCTGGAGGAGGCCGCCAGGGTCGACGGGCTCGGCCGCTTCGGCACCTTCTACCGGGTGGCGTTGCCGCTGGCCAGGCCGGCGCTCGGTGCCGTCGCCATCTTCACGTTCCTGCACTCGTGGAATCTCTACCTCGAACCGATCGTGTTCCTGTCGACCCCGTCGAAGTTCACCCTGCCGCAGGCGCTCACCCAGTTCGTCGACGCCTACGGCTCGCCCCTGTGGAACGTACAGCTGTCTGCCGCCACGATGACCGCCCTCCCCATCCTGGTCGTCTTCGTGCTGGCCCAGCGGCAGTTCATCGAGGGGCTCGCGCACACCGGTCTGAAAGGCTGATCATGCTCTCTCGCCGCACCCTCCTGCGCGCCACCGCTCTGCTCCCGGTGGCCACCCCCCTGCTCGTGCCCGGCTCCGCGTTCGCGGCGGTCCCAGACCTGCCGCCGCTGTCCACCCTGAATCGCGCCTCGTTCTCTCCCCAAGAGCAGCGCTTCGCGCCGTACCTGGCCACCCTCGCGCCCATGGTCAACGACATGGACGACAGCGGCTTCTTCGCCGGTGGCTGGTGGCGCTCGCCGGCGGCGTCGTACAACGCTCGTGTGCAGGAGCACGTCTTCACGCTGGCCTGGTTCTACGCCAACGCCCGCCCGTGGAACCCGTACGCGGGGGACGCGAACCTGCTGGCCGCGCTCGACGCGGCGCTCGGCCACTACCTGTCGCTCCAGCACTCCGACGGCTCCTTCCCCGAGTACAGCCGCGACGAGCACGGCCTGGCCCCCACCGGGTTCGGCATCGGCTACCTGGCCAAGACCCTGCGGATCCTGCGCGCGGCCGGGGCATTGCCGACGAGGCAGGCCCAGATCACCGCCGCGTTGCACAAGGCCATGACCTGGTTCCTGGATCCCGCCAACCACTCCGTCTGGCAGGAACCCCTCAGCTACGCCAACCAGACCACCTCGGGCCTGGCCGGGGCCTCACTGGCGCTCAAGCTCGACCCCGACCCCGCGCTGGCCAAGGGCCTGACCGAGGCGTTCCCCCGCCTCGCCGCGACCGGCTTGAGCACCGCCGGCTTCTTCCACGAGAAAGGGGGCCACGACATGAACTACAACTTCGAGGTCATGCTCCCCGAGATGGCCGACGCCTACCAGCAGACCGCAGACCTGAACCTGGTGAACATGGCCCGCGCCTTCACCGGCTTCCTGTCCTACAACCTGCTGCGCGAGCCCGACGGCGCCGGGTACATGGTCAACGTCGCCCCCTCCACCCGTACCAGCGCCCGCTGGTACGACGAGGTCCGGCCCGACCCCGACAGGACCGCGCTCAACTGGACGTTCATCCGCCAGGTGCCGCTGCTGTCGGCCTTCATGACCGCCCGCGAGGACCTCGCCGAGGCCCGCGCCGCCTGGGCCAGGTCCACCGATCCGGTGACGCCGCTCGCCAAGCAGGACACCTCACCGCGCATCCTCACCCACGGCCTCTACGGCGAGGGGTTCCCCACCAGACGGCAGCGGGCCGCCGCCATCGCGGACCTGCCCTACCTGCGCTCCGACAACTTCGTCGAGCTGCGCAAGGACCGTGGCCAGGACTTCCTGTACGTCCGCAAGCCCGGCCTGTACCTGGGCGGTTACTTCGGCGACCGCGCCTCCCTCGCCCGCACCGGCCTGACCTTCCTGTGGCATCCCGAAGCCGGCACGATCATCTGCGGGCTCAACGACAACAACTACGCCTGCTGGGCCACCGTCTTCCCCGGCCAGGCGCCCGACTCCAACGGCCCCCTGCCCGCCACCTACTTCCGCGGCGCCCCCGGCGGCAAGGAGTGGACCGGCGGCCCGCCCCCCGCCGCCCTGGGCATCCGCTACGGCAACGCGAACGTCGCCACGGACGTCCTGGTCACCCCCCGGACGATCCGGCGCACGGTCAAGGCGAACGCCGCCGCCACCGAGCAGATCCCCCTCGTCCTCCGTCCCACGGACGTCCTCACCTTCACGAACGGCACGCAGGCCACGTTCGGCGGGTCGACCACGGCCACCGCCGACGGCTTCGACGTCCGCCGAGGCCGCACCACGATCCGTTTCCGCTGGGGCACCGCGATGGAGGCGACCGTCGCGGCCGGCAGCGTGCGCTACTTCCGCGACGGCGCCCGCCGCTTCCACGCCCTCCGCATCCCTCACCAGGGCACGTTCGACCTCACGGTCATCGTGGGCTGACGCGACCGACGGGCCGGGTGCTCCGCCCCGTCGGCCACCTCGCAAGCACGCTCCCGCTCTAAAGTGAGGACGTGTGATTCGAGCCGCGACAACCGATGACATGCCCGCCGTACGGAAGGTCGCCAAGAGGTTCGGCCTGCTGGCCGGATGGTCCGGTACACCCGATTTCCTCGACGCCGAGCGCTCTTTCGGCACGCTCCTCTTCGCCGCGGACGAGGCCGGTGGAGCGCTCGGCTTCGGTGGCACGCTCCGGCGTGGCCCCCTCACCCACCTGGGCGATCTGTTCGTACTGCCCGAGCATCAGTCCTCAGGGGTGGGCCGGACCATGCTCACGGAGTTGCTCTCCGAAAACGGGCCGAAAGTGACGTTCGCCTCGTCCGACCCCCGCGCCATGGCCCTCTATGTCCGGCACGGGCTGCGTCCCTGGATCCCGCTGCTCTACCTGACCGGGCCGACGGCGGGACTGCCCGCGCCACCGGTACGGCGAACGGATGCGGACGACATCGCGGCGCTGGACACCCACGCCTCCGGAGGGGCGCGTCGTGCCACCCTTGCCTGGTACGCCGCCCTGCCGGATGTCGCGGTGTACGCCACGGACGGTGGTTACGCCGCTGCCCGCCGGACCGGCCACGATGTCGTCATCGGGCCGGGCGGCGGGGTCAGCCCACAGGACTGCGCGGACGCGGTGCTCGGCGCCCTCGCCGCCGCCGAGGCGGGCACCGCCCGGATCGCGGTCCCGGGGACGCATCCCCTCGTGCCCACGCTGCTCGGCGCCGGCTGGCGCATCGGGGACATGGACACCTTGATGGCCGACGACGGCGGCCTCGACCTGATCCAACCGGACCGCTACGTCCCCCATCCGGATCTCGGCTGAATAGCGGGTTCAAGGACAGGCCCCATGCGGGTTGGCGGCCGTGCCCTCGGTGCTGAGCAGGACGACCACCGAGGTCGGGCCGAGCCCCAGCGCCCTACGGCGCCCGTCGGCGCCCTCCCCGGTGAGCACCCCGCGGACACCGGCGAGCGCGGCGGCCCCGCACGGGCCCGCTGAAACACCGAGCTCCACCAGGTCACCGGCCGCGCGAGCGGCGGCGGCGTCAGTGATGGCGACCGCGGCGTCCAGCCCGCGACACAGGTAGGGCCAGGCGATGCTGGACGGGGTGCCGCAGTTCAGCCCGGCCATGGCGGTTGGGCCGGTGGTGACGCTGACGGGTTCGCCACGGGTGAGACTCTCGATGACGCAGGCCGCGGCTTCCGGCTCGACCGACAGCAAGGCCGGCGCCGATACGGGCGGACGGCCGCGGTAGTGGGTGACCACGGCCTGGGCCAGGGAGCCGACACCCACCGGGACGGCGACGAGCCCGGGCGCCGTGGCTCCGGCGGCGGCGAGCTGCTCGTCGATTTCGACGCAGAGGGTGGAGTAGCCCTCGACGATCCAGCCCGGGATCGTCTCGTAGCCGGGCCAGGCGGTGTCCTGGATCAGGATCGCGTCGGCGGCGGTGCCGGCCGCCTCGGCCGCCTGGCGCACGGCGTCGTCGTACGAGCCCGGCACCCGGGTGATCTCCGCCCCCTCGGCGGCTATGGCCACCACAGCGTCCGGATGGACACCTCGGGGGACGAAGATGTGCGCGCGCCGCCCGAGCAGCCGCGCCGTCCTGGCCACGGCGCGGCCGTGGTTGCCGTCGGTGGCGCTGACCAGCGTGACGGGCTCCACGGCGGTACGCTCCGCCAGAGCCCGGTGCACCGCCCAGGAAGCGCCCAGCGCCTTGAAGGCCGGCAGCCCGAGACGGGACGACTCGTCCTTGACGAACACCCGGCCGACCGCCAGCTCGGCGGCCAGGGAGGGAAGTTCGGTCAGCGGAGTGGGCGCGTAGCCGGGCAAGGCGGCGTGGAAGTCCCGCACTCCGGCAGGAGCGGGCGCGCAGGTCCAGGACCGGGCGGCGGGCCGGGCGAACCACGGCAGGGTCGTCGTGGAAGAAGCGTCATCTAGCACGTCCCCAGCCTGTGGCCCGCTTCGACCATCGGTCCAGCGAATGCGGAAATCGGACCTCTGCCGCAGACTGGAATCGGCCCTGTCCAGGCATCCAATCCGCCGCGAGCATGGTTCATATGACTCCTGAGAGAGGACGGACCATCGTGGACAGCGCTTTGACGAGTCCGAACGCGTGCCACCTCGCTACCGCGTCGGGCGGTGAGCACTGATGCCGTCGGCGGTTCTGCTCGCCCTGGCCGCCGCCGCCCTGTACGGCGCCTCGGACTTCCTCGGTGGGCTGCTGTCGCGCCGTACCCACTACGCGCTGGTCGGGCTCGTCGGGCAGTCCGCCGCCGCGATCGGTGGCCTGGCCGCCGCCCTTGCCGTCAGCGCCCAGCCCAGCATGGGCGCGATCGGATGGGGGATCGGCGCCGGGCTCGGTGGGGCGGTCGGGACGCTGGCCCTCTACCGCGGGCTGTCCCGGGGACGGATGAACGTGGCCGGGCCGCTGTCGGCCGTCGGCGCGGCCGGTCTGCCCATCCCGGTCGACCTGCTGTCCGGCGGGGAGTTCACGGGGCTCGCGGTCCTCGGCGTCGCCCTGGCCATCCCCGGGATCTGGCTGGTCGCCGCGCAGCCGGGCAAGCGCGGCGGTGACGGTGGTGGTAGTGCTGGAGTGGCCGAAGGGCTGCTGGCCGGGCTCGGTTTCGCCGCCCTGTTCGTCTGCCTCGGCCGGGCCGGGGACACAGCGGGCCTGTGGCCGGTGGCCGCGAGCCAGCTGTCCGCCGTCGTGGTCCTGGCCGTCTACACGCTGGCCGGCCGTCGGGACTGGCAGGCGCGGGCGGCCCAACCCGTCGAAGCGACGCGGACCGCTGGAGCGGCCCGGACCACGGGCCCGGCGCGACTGCCCTGGATGGCACAGGTGCCGTGGGCGGCGGTTTGGACCGGGGTCCTGGGCGTGGGCGCGACCGTTATGTACTTCCTGTCCACCCGCGAAGCGACACTCACCGTCTCCGCCGTCATCACCTCCCTCTACCCCGCTTTCACAATCGCCCTGGCCGCCCTCGTACTGCGCGAGCGGACCAGCCTGGCGCACGCCGCAGGGCTGTTGCTGTGCGCGGCTTCCGTCGGCGCCTTCGCCGCCGGTTGAGCCCCCCCAGCCCCCGCTACGCTGCGACGGGTGAGCGCGGTGAACTCGACCCTGCAGTTCAAAGGCCACTACCCATGATGGGGCAGTGGCCTTCGACAGAACGTTTCAGCGACCGGCCGTGAGGTTAGTCGCAGTGCTCGAAGCCGCTGGTGTACGTGCTGCTGCCGACCGAGCCGCCCCACTTGACGCACTTTCCGGGAGCGGCGAGCTTCACCGGTCCCGCGTAGTAGTCGAAGCTGCCCGAGTCGGTCTTCCTGTCCGCCCCTTGCGGCTCCAGGAAGGCCGACACCGCCGACCCCTTGCCGAGGTTCGTCGTCTTCAGCGTCACGACGCAGTTGTTGCTGTTGCCCGAGTTGTACAGCAGGTAGGCGCGGCCACCCGTCAGCGCGGCTGAGTCGATGACCGTGAACCCGGCGCCACAGACGCTCTCGGGGGTGTTGGGGTTGGGGGTGCCACCCCCGCCGCACCCGTTGGTGCTCTTGATGGCCTTCTTCGTGCCCAAGGACACGGTCACGCCCTCAACGGTCGGGCTGGTGTCCATCGCGCCGGAGGAGGTGCGCTGTTCGTAGTGCAGGTGGGGAGCGTTGGAGCCGCCCGTCGAGCCGACGGTCCCGATCACGGTGCCCTGGCTGACGGTCATGGAGCTGCCGGCCGCCTTCACCTGGGTCGCGAGGTGGGCGTACCGGGTTCTGGTGCCGTCGCTGTGACGGATCTCCACATACCTGCCGTAGCTGGTGTTTCCCAAGTTGTAGAAGTACGCGGTGCCGGCGGCGGTGGCGCGTACGGTCTCACCGTTGATGGTGTCGCTGCCGTAGTTCTGCCAGTCGATGGAGCCCGATGGGTTGTGAGTGGGGGTCCAGTTGTTGGCGTTGAAGGTCTTCCCACAGTTGAACGGGCTCTTGTGGGACACGGCCATGACGCTGCTGCCCTGCGCTGAGGCGGCCTGGGGAATCAGCGCTGCCGCCGCGAAAGTGGCCGACACGGCAAGGACGGCAAGTTTAAGGGTCTTCGGCCAGGTCGGCCTGCCGATTGCGAGCATGCTCACTTCTCTCTGAACAGGTGCGTATGGGGGGAGACGCTTAGCGCTCAGTTCCTTGATGCCGAGAGTCCTGTGGGGACAGGACTACGTCGGCGCCATGGTGATCCCGTTCTATCGGAAGGGAGGGCCGCCTTCAGGGCGAACCCGAAGCAGAAAGGTAATCGAGGGCCCGCATATCACTCGCATATGCCCCGCATAGCGCACCACTACGAGGTGGGTTGCCGAGCGGCGGTGTCGGGCCGCCGCGCCCGGAACCTGCCCTGGGTGACGGCGAGGACCGCGCCGACGAGGAGCACGGCCGCTCCCGTGGCCTGCACCGTGTCGAAGGACTCGCCCAGGAACACGGCCGAGCACGCCGTCCCGATGACGGGCACGACGAACATCATGATGGACGCCGACGCGGGACCCACGGCGTGAATGCCCCGGTAGTAGAGCAGATTCGCCACCGCCGTCGGGCCGAGCGCCACGAAGACGACGTTCAGCCAGACGTAGGCGGGCACATCCTGCCAGGCGACCTCGGTGGCCGCCGGCGCGCTGTAAATCGCCAGCAGCACCGCCCCGCTCAGCGTCGCGTACGTCGTCGCCTTGAGCGGCTCGATGCCGGCGAGCACGCGGCGACCGGACAGCGTGAACGCCGCCCAGCAGCAGGCGCTGAGCAGGAACAGCAGATCACCGATGAGCCGGGCCTGGCCCGTGCCCGCGGCTCCGGCCGAACCCGCGAAGAAGATCAGCGCGCCGACCGCTCCGGTCGCCAACCCGGCCACCCGCGCCACTGACGCGTTCTCCTTCCGCGTGATCAGCAGAAAGGCGGTGGTCAGCACGGGACTCATGACCGGGACGATGCTGCTTCCGTCGATCGCCGGCGCGAGTGACAGCCCCCAGAAGAAGAACAGGTTGTAGGCGAAAACCCCGATCACGCCCGCCCCGGCGGCCCGTGCCCAGTCCCGCGGCGACGACCGCCGGCGGGCACCGCCGAGCTGCCGGGACAACCGCAGGGCGACCAGGAGCGCCAGAGCTCCACCGCCGAAACGCAACGTCGCGACCACGGAGTGGGGCAGGTGATCCACGATCACCTTGGAGCTGCTGAAGCCGCTTCCCCACAGCAGCATCGTCGTGGCCAGCAGTACGTAGGGCTGGGTCCGGCCCGCGCCACTCGTTTCCGTGTCTGCCATAGGGAACCTCCGTCTTTCCGCGCCCTGGAAACAAGGAGGCGGGCGCGACAGCAGCGACCATCCTGTGCTCAAGGCGATGGGCTGGTCTTGTACGCTCGTGCGCCGCGAGTCGTACTCACATCCATGGAACGAGGTGATGACGAGATGACCGGCAGGGGCCACGCGGCCCGGGAATGGACCAGCTACTGGCGCTCGGCCGAGATGCCGTTGGAGGCCATGTACGCGCGCTTCCTCAGCCACCGCTATCACCGCCACAGCCACGAGACCTACTCCTTCGGTGTCACCGAGCAAGGCGCGCAGACCTTCACCTGCCGCGGCGCCGGGCATACGAGCGCGGCCGGGATGGTCATGGTGTTCAACCCCGATGAGGTCCACGACGGGCATGCGGCCCACGAGCTGGGATTCACCTATCGGATCGTGCACATCGGCCAGGAGCTGATCACCGACGTCCTCACCGACGTGACGCGGCGCCCCGCCGGACTGCCGCTGTTCGCCAGTCCGGTCCTCAACTCTCCGGCCCTGGCGACGCGGCTACGCGACCTGCACACCGCGCTGCTGGGCGGCGCCGACCCGCTGGAGCGCGACGAACTGCTCTCCGGCACGATCGCCGCCCTTGTCCGCCTCGCCGCGCGCAGACCCCCCGAACCACCCGCCACCCTCCGCGCGGCCACTGCCGCGTATCTCGCCGCGAAGGCCCGCGAGCTGATCGACGACCGCTACACCGAGCCGATCAACGCCGACGACCTCGCGGCCTGGACCGGCTCCAGCCGGTACGCCGTCTATCGGGCCTTCCGCACGACGTACGGACTGGCGCCCAGCGACTACCAGCGCCAGCTGCGCCTGCGTGCCGCCCGCCGCCTGCTCGCCCGGGGACGGCCCACGGCCCGGGTGGCGAGCGAGGTCGGATTCACCGACCAGGCCCATCTGACTCGTTGGTTCACCCGCTCGTACGGCGTCACGCCCGCCCAATACCGCCTGGCGAGACCCTGAGGCTCGCCGCCGCTGATGCCCGCTGCCGGCGACGCGCGGAGCGGCGGTTTCAGGTGCCGGCGAACATGCGGGGACTGGCGTGCAGGATCACGACGTTCGGGCCCGGCTCGGCCAGGGCGTCGGTGAGCTCCCCGGCCAGGGACGCGGGCGTGGCGACGCGAGCGGGGACCCCGAACGACGCGGCCAGGGCGGCGAAGTCCGGCCTGACCAGTTCGGTGCCGGTGGGAGTGCCGAACGCGCCGGTCATGTACTCGCGCAGGATGCCGTAGCCCCCGTCGTCGACGATCAGCCAGGTGACGTCCAGGTCGTGCTGGCGCATGGTGGCCAGTTCCGCCAGGCCGTACATCGCGCCGCCGTCGCCCGAGATCGCGAGCGCGCGCTGTCCGGAACCCGCCGCGCCGACCGCGGCGGGCAGCGCGTACCCGAGGCCGCCCGCGCCCTGCGCCGACCACATGTGGCCGGGGAAGGCCGACCACGCCCAGTAGGTGAGGATGGTCATGTCCCAGAACGACAGCACGTCGGACGGGATCGACTCCAGGAGCGCGAACTCCTGCTCGTGGCCGCTGAGCCGGTCGCGCACCCGCCGCAGCACGGCCGCCACGGCCGCCTCCGCGCGCCCGTCGCCTTCCCTGGGCCGCACCGCCTCGGCGAGCGCGCCCAGCGTCGCCTTGGCATCGGCGTGTACGGCGAGCGACCCGCTCGTGTTGGCCTCCAGCTTGCCGGGGTCGGCCTCGATGTGGATGACACGGCCGCGCGGGCGCATCGTGTGGTAGTTGCTGGACAGCTCCCCCATCCCTGTGCCCGCGACCAGCAGCACATCCGCCTCTTCGAGGAATTCCGTGACGAAGCGGTCCTCCAGCCACGACTGCAACGACAGCGGATGCTCGCGGGGGAAGACACCCTTCGCGGCGAACGTGGTGGCCACCGGGGCGCTCAGCCGCTCGGCCAGGGCGAGGAGCTCGGGCCCCGCCCCGGACAGCGCGACCCCGCCGCCGGCCAGGATGACGGGGTTAGACGCGGCGTCGAGCGCCTGTACGGCCTGTCGTACCAGCTCGGCACGGGGTCGCGGCGTGCGCGGACGCACGCTCAGGTCGGCCACCACCGGGATGTCCGTCGGCGCGAGCAGGATGTCCTGCGGGATCTCCACCCACGCGGGACCTTGCGGCACGCTGAGCGCCGCCTCCCAGGCCAGGGCCAGCGCGGAGGGAATCTGTGAAGCCGCCCGTACGACCTGGACCGACGTGGCCACGCCCCGGAAGGAGGCCGCCTGGTCGGGCAGCTCGTGGAGGTACCCCTTCCTGCGGCCGCCCAGCCCGTCGGACGGGATCTGGCTGGAGATGCCGACCACCGGCGCGCAGGCCAGGCGCGACTCCATCAGGGCGGGCAGGGTCGCCAGCGCGCCAGGACCGGTGGAGACCATGAACGGGGTCACGGTCCCGGTGGCGCGGGCATGGCCGTCGGCGGCGAAGGCGACGCCCAGTTCGGTGCGGCAGCCGACGTAGCGCAGCGGCGAGCGGCGCAGCGCGTCGAACATGGCGAGCGCGTGCTGACCGGGTTCGCCGAACACGGTCGTGGCGCCGAGCGCGACCAGCGTCTCGGCGACCAGGTCTCCCCCGGTCCTCATGCCCGCTTCCCCAGCGCCAACAGGCTGATCAGGTCGTAGGCGACGTGCGCGGCCGCGACCGAGGTGATCTCGGCGTGGTCGTAGGCGGGGGCCACCTCCACCACATCGGCGCCGACCAGGTTGCAGCCCGACAGCCCGCGCAGGATCTCCAGCAGCTCGCGGCTGGTCAGGCCCCCTGCCTCCGGGGTGCCCGTGCCCGGAGCGTGGGCCGGGTCGAGCGCGTCGATGTCGACGGAGATGTAGAGCGGGCGGTCGCCGATCCGCTGGCGCAGGGCGTCGGCGATCTCGTCGGGGCCGCGCCGCATGACGTCGGCCGAGGTGACGATGCCGAAGCCGAGCCTGCGGTCCTCGGCCAGGTCCGCCTTGCCGTACAGCGGCCCTCTGATGCCGACGTGGCTGAGCGCCTCGGTGTCGAGGATGCCTTCCTCCACCGCGCGGCGGAACGGCGTGCCATGGGTGTACTCGGCGCCGAAGTAGGTGTCCCAGGTGTCCAGGTGGGCGTCGAAGTGCAGCAGCGCCACCGGCCCGTGCTTGCGGTGCACGTCACGCAGGAGCGGCAGCGCGATGGTGTGGTCGCCGCCGATGGTGACGAGTTTGGCCTCGAACTCCCCGGCGGCCTGCTCGATCGTGTCGATGGCCTGGCCGATGTCGAACGGGTTGCACGCGATGTCCCCGGCGTCGGCGACCTGGAGGTCGGCGAACGGTGAGACGTCCAGCGCCGGGTTGTACGGCCTGATCAGCTTGCTGCCCTGACGCACCGCGGCCGGGCCGAAGCGGGCGCCGGGACGGTAGGAGACCCCGCTGTCGAACGGCACGCCCACGATCGCGACCTCGGCCCGCTCCACCTGGTCGATGCGGGGCAACCGGGCGTAGGTGTCGGGCCCCGCGAAGCGTGGCACCCGCGAGGCGTCGACGGGTCCCTGAGACATGTAACTCCCCCTGTGAACAGCACGTTTCCGGACAAAGGCTGCTATTGACACCCTTGGCGCCGCAGACCACTATGTCGGAAAACCTCGTTTACCGGAAGGCAACCGCGTTGTCCGAAAAGCTCTGGGGTGGACGCTTCCGCTCGCCCGCCGACCCGTCCCTGCTCGCCCTGTCCCGTTCACCCGACAGCTACTTCCGCATGTCGGCCTACGATCTGGCGGGCTCGCGCTCTCACGTCCGTGAGCTGCTCAGGGCCGAGATCGTCGACGAGGCCGAGGCGGCGCGTTTGCTGGCGGAGATCGACACGCTGGACGAGGACGTACGCGCCGGACGCGTCGGCCCGAACGACTCCGACGAGGACGTGCACACCTTCCTGGAGCGGGTCCTGGTCGAGCGGCTGGGCGAGGTGGGCGGCAAGCTGCGCGCCGGCCGCTCGCGCAACGACCAGACGGCCAACGACCTGCGGCTGTACCTGCGCGATAACGCCAGGAAGCTGGTCCTGGCGCTGGCCGAGCTGCAGGACGGCCTGGTGGAGCAGGCCCGCGCGCACATCCGTACCGCGGCGCCCGGCTTCACCCACCTGCAGCCCGCCCAGCCGATCGTGTTCGGGCACCAGCTGCTGGCCCACGCGCAGGCGTTCGCCCGCGACGCCGACCGGCTGGCGGACTGGGACCGGCGCACCGCCCGCTCCCCGCTGGGCTCGGCGGCGCTGGCCGGGTCGGCGATCGCCGTACATCCGGAGCTGTCGGCCGCGGAGCTGGGCTATGACGGGCCGTGCGAGAACTCCATCGACGCCGTCGCCAGCCGCGACCACGTGGCCGAGTTCCTGTTCGCCGCCTCGATGCTGGGGGTGAACCTGTCGCGGCTGTCCGAGGAGATCTGCAACTGGGCCTCGCGCCAGTTCCGCTGGGTGGAGCTGCACGACTCCTTCGCCACCGGCAGCTCGATCATGCCGCAGAAGAAGAACCCCGACATCGCCGAGCTCACCCGGGGCAAGGCGGGCCGCCTGCTCGGCAACCTCAACGGCCTGATGGCCACGCTGAAGGCGATGCCGCTGGCCTACAACCGGGATCTGGCCGAGGACAAGGCGGCCGTCTTCGACACCGTGGACACCCTGGTGATCGTGCTGCCCGCCATGGCCGGCCTGGTGCGCACGCTGTCGGTGAACGTCGACGAGCTGCGCAGGCAGGCGACCGAGGGCTTCACGCTGGCCACCGAGGCGGCCGACTGGCTCTCGCGCCGCGGCGTGCCGTTCAGCGAGGCCCACGAGATCACCGGCGTGCTCGTGCGTACGTGCGAGGACAAGGGCCTGGACCTGCACGAACTGTCGGACGCCGACCTGGCCGCGGTGGACGCGCGGCTGACGCCGGACGTGCGTCCGCACCTCACCGTCGAGGCGGCTCTCGCCGCGCGTACCGGCTACGGCGCCACCTCCCCCGACCGGGTCCTGGAGCAGATCGACCGCCTCACCGACGTGCTGGCGCGGCAGCGCGCCTGGGCCCGCGACTACCAGGGTCCCGCGACGTGATCCTGCTTCCGGACTCGCCCGGACTTGGCCCACGGGCCCGTGAGCTGCGGCGCCGGCGCCGGCTCAGCCTCACCGAGGTGGCCGAGCGGGCCAGGCTCACCAAGGGCTTCCTGTCCAGGTTCGAGCGGGGACAGGTGTCCATCTCGGTCGCCTCCCTGCTGCGCCTGTGCGAGGCGCTCGACCTGGACGTGGCCGACCTGTTCGCCGGCTCGGCCGGGCGGCTGGTCAGGTCCGAGAGCCGGGTCAGGCTGGAGTTCGGCGGCAGCGGCATGACCGAGTACCAGCTGACGCCCAAGGACGAGAGCAGGCTGCTGGTCCTGCTCAGCGAGATCGAGCCGGGCGGCGGGTCGGGCCGCGAGCCGTACACGCTGCCCGTCGACATCGAGTTCGTGCACGTCCTCAAGGGGCTGTTCACGATCGAGGCCGCGGGCGAGCGGGTCGAGATGCGCGAGGGCGACTCGTTCCTGTTCCCCGGCGACACCCCCCACACCTTCACCAACCCCGGCGATCAGGTCGCTCGAGTCCTGTGGGTGCTGTCACCCGCTCTGACCTCTCGCTCCTAGGAGATCCCCATGTCCACAGATGTCGCCCACCTGCCCCGGGTGGCGCGCAAGCACTACGGCCGCTACGTGGCGGCGATCCTCGTGGTGGCCGCCCTCGTGGCGATCGTCGTCTCGTTCGCCGGCGGGCAGATCGAGTGGAGCGTGGTCGGGCAGTACCTGACCGCGGAGGCCATCCTGACCGGCGTGGTCAACACCATCGTGATGGCCGTGCTCGCCATGATCGTCGGGGTGGCTCTGGGCGTGCTGTTCGCGGTGATGCGGATGTCGCAGAACCCCGTCACCCGCGCCGTCTCGGCCCTCTACACGTGGATCTTCCGTGGCACGCCGCAGCTGCTGCAGCTGTTCCTCTGGTTCAACCTGGCGCTGGTCTTCCCCTACTTCGTCATCCCCGGCATCGTCGAGGCGCGCACGGTCGACCTGATGACCCCGTTCATCGCCGCGCTGCTCGGGCTGGGCATCTGCCAGGGCGCCTACACCTCCGAGGTGGTACGCGGCGGCATCCTCTCGGTCGACCAGGGGCAGACCGAGGCCGCGCAGGCGATCGGGATGACGCGCTTCCAGACGATGCGCAGGATCGTGCTGCCGCAGGCGATGCGGGTCATCCTGCCGCCGATCGGCAACGAGTTCATCAGCATGGTGAAGCTGACGTCGCTGGCCAGCGCGATCCAGTACCAGGAAGTGCTGCACAGCGCCCAGAACATCTACTACGCCAACAACCGCGTCATGGAGCTGCTGTTCGTGGCGACGTTCTGGTACCTGATCGTGGTCACCATCCTCAGTCTGGGCCAGCTGGTCGTCGAGCGCCGCTTCTCCCGAGGGGTGAAGAAATGATCAAGGCGGTCGACGTCCACAAGCGCTTCGGCGCCCACCACGTGCTCAAGGGCATCTCGCTGGAGGTGGCCGCGGGCGAGGTGCTGTGCGTCATCGGGCCGTCCGGCTCGGGCAAGAGCACGTTCCTGCGCTGCGTCAACCAGCTGGAGACGATCGACGAGGGCGCCGCCTGGGTCGACGGCGAGCTACTCGGGTGGACGGAGCGCGACGGGAAGCTGCACCAGCTCAGCGACGCCCAGATCGCCCGGCAGCGGCGGCCGATCGGGATGGTGTTCCAGCGCTTCAACCTGTTCCCGCACATGACCGCGCTGGAGAACGTGGTCGAGGGCCCGATCAGAGTGCTGCGCGAATCGCGCGACACCGCCCAGACCCGTGCGCTGGAGCTGCTGGAGCGGGTCGGGCTGAAGGACAAGGCCGGCGCCTACCCCTCGACCCTGTCCGGCGGGCAGCAGCAGCGGGTCGCCATCGCCCGCGCACTGGCGATGCGGCCGCGGCTGATGCTGTTCGACGAGCCCACCTCGGCACTCGACCCGGAGCTGGTCGGCGAGGTGCTGGCGGTCATGCGCGACCTGGCCGCCTCCGGCATGACCATGGTCGTCGTCACCCACGAGCTGGGGTTCGCCAAAGAGGTCGCCAACCAGGTCGTGTTCATGGACGACGGCCGCGTCATCGAGACGGGCACCCCCGACCAGGTGCTGGTCAACCCCACTCACGAGCGTACGAAAACCTTCCTCTCAGCGGTTCTCTAGGAGTTCACCTTGTCTTATCCCAATCGGTCTTATCCCAATCGGTCTCGTCCCATCCTCCTCCTCGCCTGCCTCGCCGTGGCCGCTACCGCCTGCACCGCGCAGGCGCCGAAGGACCTCAAGGCCGCCTCGGACGGCGGGCTCCCGCCGAAGATCGCCGAATCCAAGACCGTGGTGGTCGGCAACGTGCCCAACTACCCGCCGCTGGAGTTCAAGGACCCCTCGACCAACCAGCTCACCGGCTTCGACATCGACCTCGGCAACGCCATCGGCAAGCAGCTCGGCGTCACGTTCAAGTGGCAAGAGACGTCGTTCGAGCAGTTGCAGAGCGCGGTCACCACCGGGCGGATCGACATGATCCTCTCGGGGATGAGCGACCTGCCCGAGCGCCGCAAGACGCTCGACCTCGTCGGCTACATGACCTCGGGCGCGCAGTTCTTCTCCACGACCAAGGTCGCCGATCCGAAGGACCTGTGCGGCAAGACCGTGGGCGCCAGCCGCCGTACGTCCTTCCCTGACGAGATCAAGAAGTGGAGCGAGCAGAACTGCGCCGGCAAGCCGATCAAGATCATCGGCACGGAGGGCTCCGCGGACGCGCGTACCCAGCTCACCCAGGGCAGGCTCGACGCCGCCGTACAGGGCAGCGAGACCCTCCCCTACATCGCCAAGCAGGACCCCGGCAAGTTCAACGTCGTCGGCGACCCGTTCACCCAGGTCAACCAGGGCATGGGATTCGGCAAGCAGGACACCCGCCTGCGCGACGCGGTCGTCAAGGCACTCGGCGCCCTGCAGAAGGACGGCACCTACCAGCAGCTGCTCGACAAGTGGGGTCTCAAGGACAACGCCATCAAGCAGATCACCCTCAACGGCTCGCCCACGTGAGTCGCTGGCCGTACGGGAACAAGTCGTGCGTGTCGCTGGCCTTCGACCTCGACGGGCCGACGGGGGCGGCGATGCTGGACGGCAGCGTCTTCGCCAAACCCGAATATTTCACGCTCGGTTCGTACGGGCCGTGGCGGGCGCTGCCCAGGATCCTCGACCTCCTGGACGCCTTCGAGCTGCCCGCCACCTTCTATACGCCCGCCTGGGTGGTGGAGACCTGGCCGGATCGCTGCCGGATGATCGTGGAGCGCGGGCACGAGATGGCGCACCACGGCTACCGGCACGAGCCGTACTACGGCAAGACCGAGGCCGAGCAGCGCGCGATCCTCACGCGCAGCCAGGCCGTGTTCAAGGACGTACTCGGCGTCGAGGCGGTCGGCTTCCGTACGCCGTCGGGCGACTGGTCGCCGGTGACCGCGCGGATCCTGGCCGAGGAGGGGTTCGTCTACTCCAGCTCGATGCGCGGCGACGACCGCCCCTACCTGCACTCGGGCGGGCTGGTAGAGATCCCGGTCCGCTGGGACATGGACGACTACGCCTATCTCGCCTACACCCGCCGCCCCGACTACCCGGCCGGGCTGGATCGCATCGCGGGCTACGGCTCGACGCTCGACAACTACAAGCGCGAGTTCGACGGCTACCACGCGGAGGGGCTGTGCCTGAGCACGCTGTGGCATCCCAAGGTGTCCGGCAAGCCGGGCCGGATCCTGCTGCTGGAGCGGCTGTTCGAGCACATGCGCGCGCACGACGACGTCTGGTTCGCCACCGGCGTGGACGTGGCCACCTGGTGGAAGGGGCGGCATGACCTGGCCGTCTGAAAGGAGCGGCATGAGCCGGCCGTCTGTAGGGAGCGGCATGACCTGGCCGGATGACGCGCGCTGCGCCGTACTGATCACCGTCGATCTCGACGCCGAGCTGGCGATCCTGGCCGCCGACCCGAGCACCCGCGACCGCGTCAAGACCCTGTCCGTCGGACAGTACGGCGCGACGCGCGGCGTCGAGCGGCTGCTCGGAGCGCTGGACGGGGTGCCGTCGACGTGGTTCGTGCCCGGCCTGCACGCCGGGCTGATCCGCGAGGTAGGGCAGGCCGGCCACGAGATCGCCAACCACGGCCACGCGCACGAGGACTTCGACCCGCTCGACCTCGCCGGGCAGCTCGACGCGATCAGGCGCGGCCAGGACGCGCTGGCCGAGGTGACCGGCTCGCTCTCGCGCGGCTTCCGCACGCCGATCGGCGAATGGAAGCCGGGGCTCGCGGCCGAGCTGCCCGCGCTCGGCATCGACTGGTCGTCCTCGTGGCGGGGCGATGACCTGCCGTACTTCCACCCCGCCGGCCTGGTGGAGATCCCGCTCCACCACGAGCTGGAGGATCACCCCTACTTCATGTTCAACCTCGACCCGCCCTTCCCCACCGGGCAGTCACGCATCGCCCCCTACGCCGCCGTGCTGGAGAACTGGACCCAGGAGTTCGACGCCTACCACCGCTTCGGCCTCTGCTACGTGCTGCGCCTGCAGCCCGAGGTGATCGGCACACCCGGCCGCATCGGTCTGCTGCGCTCGCTGCTGTCGACCATGCGTGAGCGGCCCGGCGTGTGGTTCGCGACCGGCAGCGAGGTGGCCGACCACTGGCGCGCCACCCGTACGGGCAACGAACCCGGCCACCCCGCCGACGTCTTCGCGGAGCTGACCTCGTGACATCACTCCTCCCGCTCGCCGGCCTCATCGCGGAGCTGCCTTGATGACTCCACTTCTCCCGCTCGCCGACCTCGTCGCCAAGCCCCCGCCACTGCCGTCCGACGTGGTCGAGCGGGCCAAGCGGCACCTCCTCGACACGCTGGGCGCCGCCCTGGCCGGAGCCGCCACCCCCGCTCCCGGCCTGGCCGGTCCCGGGTCCGCACCCGTCTGGGGGACCGGGCTGACCGTGGCGCCGCGCGACGCGGCGCTGCTCAACGGCGTCGCGGCGCACGCGCTCGAACTCGACGACACCGGCGGCTGCGATCATTCGGGGGCCGTGGTGGTGCCCGCCGCGCTGGCCTGCCTCAGCCTCGCCGATCGCCCGGTCAGCGGCGCCGAGCTGCTGGAGGCGGTCGTCCTGGGGTACGACGTGGCGCGCCGCGCGCTGGAGGCGTGTGGCGGTTACGCCGCGCACAACGAGGCCGGCTGGCACTCGACGGGCACCTGCGGCACGTTCGGCGCGGCGGCGGCGAGCGCGCGGCTGCTGGGGTTGGACAGCGAGCGGGCCGCCCACGCGCTGGGGCTGGCGGCCAGCTTCTCCGGCGGCCTGTGGGCCTTCGTGCACGACGGCGCGGCGAGCAAGCGGCTGCACGCGGGCCGCGCCGCCGAGGGCGGCCTGACCGCCGCGCTGCTGGCCGCGTCCGGCACGAGGGGCCCCGGCCGGATCTTCGACGACGTATGGGGCGGCTTCCTGCGGACTTACGCGGGCGCCGACGCCGACCCCGGCGCGCTGACCCGCGACCTCGGCACGGTGTGGCGGATCTCGCGCTGCTCCATCAAGCCGTACGCCTCCTGCCGCAGCACCCACTCCGCCATCGACGCGATCGGCGGCCTGGACCTGCACGTAGGCGAGATCGCCCGCATCCACGTCCGCCTGAGCCCGCTCGTGGCCGACATGTGCGGCGGCCGCGACGTCGCCACCCTCTCCCGCGCGCAGCTGAGCCTGCCGTACGGCATCGCGGCCAGAGTCCTGTACGGCGACGCCGACCTGGCCGCCTACGCCCCCGAACGGCGAAGCGACCCTCGGGCCGCCGAGCTCATGAACCTCATCGACCTGGAGGTGGACCCGGAGATGGGCGGCATCGACGAGCCGACCCTGACCGTCACCACGACCTCCGGCGCCGTCCGGCGGGCCAGGGTGAACGATCCCCTCGGTACCCCCACCAACCCGCTCTCCGACGAGCGGCTGCTCGCCAAGTTCCACGGCCTCGCACCGGGCCGGGAGCGCCTGGTGGATCAGGTCATGACCCTCGACACCCAGCAGGACGCGCGGGACCTTCTCCCTCTCCTGTCCTGATCTCCCGTCTGATGGCCCGCTGGTCGTTGGCCGGCGGGACCGCTCGGGGCACCGGGAGGACTGCTCTGCCGTGAACGCCCGGGCGTCTCCTCGTATGCGCGGCGTCAATCTTCCGTCGACGGTGGTACTTCTACGATCGAAGTCAATCGTCAAGGCAGGTCGAGGGGGGTCGATGTGGTCATGTTCCTGATCGGCTCCGTACTCGCGGGAGCGCTCATCGGCTGCCTCGCCCGGCTGCTCGTGCCGGGCCGCCGGCGCGCCGGGGGGACGGCCACGATCTCCTGCGGTGTCACCGCCGCGGGGATCGCCTACGTCCTGGATTTCATGGACAAAGCGTGGCTCGTGCTCGCTCTGCAGGTCGTCCTCGCCGTCTCCTTCCTGGGGGTCGTCTCCCTGAGGGTCGTCGCGAGCGACAAGACCGGTGCGTGAAGTCGCCCCCTCGCATTTCCTGTCCGCCTCCTCGGGCGAGTGACGGTTCTCCGACCAAGAAGGGCAGTCCATGTTCCGTGTACCGTCGTTCCGCGTACCGTCGTTCCGCGTACCGTCCCGCCGAACGTTCGCCGCCGCCGCGGCTTCCGTCGTGCTCGCCACCTGCGTCAGCGCCTGCGGCAGCGGAAACGCCGACACGTGCGCGGAGACTTTCAAGGTCTATCAGGACTACACCACGCAGGTGCAGGCCGCGGCGGGCGACGCCGCGGCCATGAACAAGTTGAACGCCGACGTGGGCGCCAAGGTGAAGGACCTGGCGGGCAAGGCTGATGGGGATCTCGCGACCGCCTTGAACGGCATGGCCGACGTCTTCACGGGCGCCCAGATCGACCCCAGCGACGCGGACGCCGCCAAGGCCAAACTGGAGGAGGTCCGTACGAGCATGAAAACCGCGCTCGACAAGGTCAACGCCCTCTGCGTCTGAACCGCCTGGTCTCGGTCGGCGTACTCTCGGTTGCGCAGTGGAAGAGCACGTCATGCGTGAGGTGGTGACCTGTCCTGCACCGGCGGATGTGGTTCGGCGTGCTGGGTCCGCTGCGTGTGCTGAGGGACGAGCGCGAGGTCAGTCCGGGCGCGCCGCAGCAGCATGCGCTGCTGGCCTTGCTGCTGGCCGCCGGGGGACAGCCGGTCGGTGTCGAGGACCTGGTCGACGGGCTGTGGGGGCAGGACCCGCCGCGGACCGCGCTCAACGTCGTGTACAGGAATGTCGGGACGCTCCGCCGGACGCTGGAGCCGAACCTGGGATCACGTGAGGCGGGCCGGTGGCTGCTGCGCGCGGCGGGGAGCTATCAGCTCGCCGTGGATGCGAACAGCTCGGACCTCCTCCGGTTCAGGGAGTATGTGGTGCGGGCCCGCGCGGCCGTCGCCGAGGGTCGGCCCGCCGAAGCGGTGGAGCACTACCTGCTGGCACTGGGGCTGTGGCGGGGAGCCGCGGGTAGCGGCATCATGCCCGTGGTCCGCGCCCGGCCGGTGTTCGTCACGCTGAACCGGGAGTTCGCGGCGGTGGTGGGCGAGGCCACCCATTACGCGCTGGCCGCCGGCCTGCCGGCGCCGATGCTGCCGGCCGCGCGGGCGGCTGCCGCGCGGGAGCCGCTGGATGAGCTGCTGCAGGCCCGGCTGGTTCAACTGCTGGCCGCGACCGGCCGTCAGGCCGAGGCCCTTGAGGTCTATCAGCGGGTACGCGCGCGGCTGGCCGAGAATCTGGGCATCGACCCCGGCCCCGAACTGACGGCGGCCGGAGCGGAGTTGCTCGACCGGCCGACCGTTGGAAGAGCCCCCGAGGTGCCACCCTCCGCGCCTGGACTGTGGGAACACGCGGCCGAGACCAGGCCCGCGCAGTTGCCCGCGGATCCGCCGGTCTTCGCGGGGCGGCGCGCGGAATTGGCGCGGATGCCAGTGCTCGGGCCCGGAACGGCAGGGGTCATGGTCATCCGCGGCATGGGCGGCGTCGGCAAGACCGCCCTGGCCGTGCGCTGGGCGCATCAGGTCGCCCACCACTACGCCGAGGGGCAGCTGTACCTGAATCTGCGTGGCTTCCACCCCAGCGAACAGGCGATGAGCCCAGGGAAGGCGCTGGGCTTCCTGCTGACCGGCATCGGCGTGGCCGCGGATGAGATCCCGGCCACCGTGGAAGCGCGGGCGGCCCTGTTCCGTGACCGAGTCACCGGACGGCCGATGCTCCTGCTGCTGGACAACGCCCGGGACACCGAGCAGTTACGCCCGCTGCTGTCGGCCGCCGCCGGCTGCCTGGTCATCGTGACCAGCCGCGACCGGCTCGGCGGACTCGTTGATGACACCCATGCGATGACCGTGGGCCCGCTGCCCGCGTACGAGGCGGGAGACCTGCTGCGCGCGCGACTGGGCGCGGCGCGGGTGAACGCGGAGCCTGACGCGGCCGCGCAGATCCTCGCCCTGTGCGGTGGTCTGCCGCTCGCGCTGGCCATTGTCACCGCCCATGCCCTGACCTATCCCGCCTTCACGCTGGCGTCCATCGCGGCGGAGCTGCGCCGGGAGCGCGGCAGCCTGGACGCCTACACCGGTTTCGACGCGACCGCCGCTCCCCGCGCGGTGTTCTCCTGGTCCTATCACGCGCTCACCCCAGAGGCCGCCCGGCTGTTCCGGCTGCTCGGCGCCGCGCCCGGACCTGACATCGGCGAGTGGGCCGCGGCCGGACTGGCCGGTGTGAGCCTGGAGCGCGTGCGCCGCCTGCTGGCGGAGCTCACCGAAGCCCATCTGCTGACCGAGCACGTCCCGGGCCGCTACCTGTTCCATGACCTGCTCCGCGCGTACGCCGCCGAGATGGCGACGGATGAGGACGCGGACGGCGATCTGGCGACGGCCCTGCACCGGCACCTGGACCACTACCTGCGTACCGCCCACCGCTGTTCGGAGCTGATCAAGCCGGGCCAGAACATGATTCCCCTGCCTGAGCCGCGCGACGGCGTCACCCCGGAGCGGATTGCCGACGCGACCGAGGCGCTGGCCTGGTTCGGCGTCGAGGAGAGCGTCATCCTCGCCACTGTCGAGTACGCCGCCCGGCTCGGGCTCGACCACCATGTCGCGCATCTTGCCTGGTCGGCGCATACCTACCTGATTCTGTTACGGCCTGCGGAGAGCGCGCTGGCGTTGGCGCGGATCGCGGTGCGGGCCACGGCCGAGCTGGGCGACGCGTCCATGCATGCCCACGCCCTGCACGCTCTGGCGTCGGCGTGTACCCGCGCCGAACTGCCCGTAGAGGCGCACGAGAACTACGGGCATGCTCTGAGGCTGTTCGCCGAGCTGCGGGATGTGAAGGGACAGGCCTTCGCGCACCTCGAACTGACCCGGCTGTTCGACAAGCAGGGCCGTTACCCGGAGGCGCTGCGCCACGCGCGGCGGTCACTCGAACTGTCCCGGCAGGACGGGGCGACGTCCTTCGAGGAGGCGGGCGCCCTGAACGCGGTGGGCTGGGTGCTCATCCGGTTGGGCGAGCATCGCACGGGCCTGGAACACAGCCAACGGGCACTGGTCCTGCACACCGCGATCGGCAACGCGGTCGGCCAGAGCTTCGTGCTCTACACCATCGGCTGGGCGCAGCACAGTCTGGGTGAGCACCGTGCCGCCATCGACAGCTATCGCAGGTCGTTGGCGCTGGGCGACGAAGATGGCCACGGATGGCACGGTCGTGACCACGATGCTCTGGTCCTGGATCGGCTCGGCGATGCCCTGCACGCCGTCGGTGACGACGAGGCCGCCCGCGCGAGCTGGCGGGCGGCCCTTGATCGCCTGTACGACTCCCGGACCGCAGCCAGGGCGGCCATCACCGCCAAACTCGGCTCCCACCGGTGATGGCCGCCCGCGCTGGTACCGCTCAGGGGGCACGGAGGCGATCAGGCCATGGGCAACGCCACCGTGGCGGCGGGACGCTGCGAGTGGAAGCGCAGCAGCCTGCCCAACGCGGCGTCGCACCGCTCGCCACCCTCGCGCGCCCATGCCTGTCGGCGTGCGAACGCCTTGACCAGCCGGGGGTAGGCATACGTTCCGCGCGGCCCGGCGAGCAGCAGGTGCGCGTCGACCAGGGACTCCAGAAGCCGATGCGCCTGCGGCCGCGGCAGGTCGAGCAGCGCCGCGGCCGACTCCGCCGTCAGCTCGCCGTAGTCGGGGAGCGCGGCGAGCCGGAAGGCCGTCGCCTGCCGCACGCCGAGCCGGCTCTGCGCCAGAAGCAAGGGGGCCTCGATCAGCGCGCAGCCGTCGTTCCCGCCCACAGGCCGGTACAGCTCATCGTCCAGTTGGAGCCGAATCTGCCGTACGGTCCAGTGCGGTCTGGCCTGCAGCAGGTCGGCGGCCACGCGTACGGCCAGTGGATGGTGCGAGCACAGCTCGACCAGCTCGACGGCCTCCTGTCGCTCCTCAAGGACCCGGCGGTGGCCGGCCAGCCGGGCCAGCATCTCCAGTGCGTCGCCTGCGGGCAGGGCGTCGAGCCTGATCCAGCGCACGCCGGGCAGGTCGATCATGTGCCGCCACGTGGTGACGATCGCGGCACAGCCTGGCGCCGCCGGCAGCAGGCTACGTACCTGATCCGCCTTGCTCGCGTCGTCCAGCAGGATCAGCACCCGCCGATCGGACAGGACGGTTCGCCACAATGCCGCCCGTTCCTCAAGACGGCCGGGCAGCCGCCCCTCCGGCACGCCGAAGGAACGCAGCAGGGAGCCCAGCACCGTGGCGGGGTTCGCCGGTCGGCCGCTCGACGCCCCGAGGTTCGCGTAGACCTGGCCGTCCGGGAACTGGTCCCGCAGCGCGTGCGCGGCCTGGACGGCCAGCGCGCTCTTGCCCACACCGCCGAGACCGGTGATCGCCACGACGGGCGTCCATCCATCGGGGCTGAGCGCGTCGTGGATGCCGGCCAGCTCCGCGTCCCTGCCCACGAAGCCGGGCGGCGCGGCGGGCAACTGGGCGGGCGGGCGCTCGGCCGGCAGGGCCGGAGCCGGGCGCGATGCCTGTGCCGGGCGTTGTGCCTGTGCCTGTGCCTGTGCCGGGCGTTGTGCCGGTGCGGCCAGCGCGGGATCCGCGCGCAGGATGCGTACATACAGATCGCGCAGGCCGGCGCCCGGGTCGATGCCGAGTTCCGTGGAGAGCAACCGCCGCACATCGTCGTACGCGGACAGCGCCTCGGCTTGCCGTCCCGACCGGTACAGGGCGATCATCTGCAGCTCGCGCAGCCGCTCCCGCATGGGGTCGGCGGCGACGGCCGCGGCCAGCTCCTCGCTCGCCTCGGCGTGCCGGTCGAGTTCGAGGTCGAGGGCCAGCTGTTCCTCCAGCACCGCGACTCTGCGTTGCACCAGGCGCATCCGCTCCTGGTCGATGTAGTTGCCGCCGGTTCCGCCCAGGGGTGTGCCCTTCCACAGCCGCAAGGCGTTCCGCAGCAGGTCGGCCGCCTCGGCGGTGCTCCCCTGCGCGCTCATGGCCTGCGCCTCGCGCACCTGCGCGCGGAAGGAGTCCCAGTCCACGGAGACCGTGCCGGTGGACATGGCGTAGCCGCCGCTGAGCGACCTGATCACCCGTTCGTCATCCTCGGCGGACGACATGGCGCGGCGTAATCGGCATATATAGGTACGCACGATGGGCCGCGCGCTGCCCGGCGCCCGCTCACCCCACAGCGCGTCCACGACCTCGTCGATCGAGGCCACCTCGCCCTCGCGCAACAGCAGGAACGCGAGCACCGCCCGCTGCTGGGGTGCGCCGAGGTCGAGTTCCGTTTCGCCACTCCACCCCCGGACCGGCCCCAGCAGGGCGAACCGCAGCCCTGTACCCATGAACGATCATCCTCCGCCCCGAACTCCATCACGCGACCTCGTCTCCACGGCGCCGACCTGGGCGGTGGTGTCCCGCAGGTCCCGTGACCTCCCCCCGCGAAGCCCTTGCCGTTCGCGCGACGCGTGAGTAGCGGTCGCGGTCAGGCAGGGCGCCTCGCCAGAACACCGGCAAATCCTAGGCAGGCGTTGTGCGTAAGAACTGACTGGAATGTGAAAGGGTCCCTGGCGTGCCCAGGGTCGTCGAACACCACGGCGACCACCCGCGTATATGCGCCCTCAATGTTCCGCATGCGGGTGCTCTCTACGGTTGTGCGCCATGTCGAGTCATCCGATATCGCCGGAACATCCGTACATTCCCGTAGTTCCGGAGAACGACACTCCCGCGGAGCAGGAGAGCGGGAGCGGCGTCCTGGACATGCTCGAACGCATCGGTTCCGTCGTCGTACCGGTGGCGGTCGCGCTCTACGCGGTCCTCTACATCGGCGTCGAGCAGATGTACGCCGTCTTCGGCGTCAATCCGCAGCAGGTCGGCGTCGACCAGTCGGTCCTGCTCGGCCGGATGATGAGCACCCTGGTCCTTCTCTTACTGGTCGCCATCCCGCTGCTCGGCGTCCTCGTCGGCCTGGGCTGGCTGATCGACAAGATGACCGGCGGCCTGGCGAGCAGGCTCTTCCAGAGGATCAGGGAGCGGCCCTGGATCGTCGCCACGATCGCGGCGTTGTGGTGCGGGGCGACGTACTGGGGCGTCTTCAATCTCGTCGGCGACCTGGACCTGTTCGTCATGGTCGTCATCGCGGTGGGGCTGGGCGTGCTGGCCTTCCTGATCCCGTTCCGGCTGCTGCGGCGCAAGCCGGTCGGCCGCGCCGGAACGAAGGTGATCGCCGGTGGCCTGACCGGGATCGGGCTGGGTTTCCTGCTCATCCTGGCTCTCATCCAGG
Source organism: Nonomuraea sp. CA-143628 (assembly GCF_050942315.1). NCBI lineage: Bacteria > Bacillati > Actinomycetota > Actinomycetes > Streptosporangiales > Streptosporangiaceae > Nonomuraea > Nonomuraea sp. CA-143628. The sequence continues at coordinate 751,756 of NZ_CP192072.1, read as the reverse complement.
GCGCGATCGAGGTTCAGGAGACCGGGCAGGCCAACGACCTGCTGGGCTATGTCGGCTTCCAGGACCAGTGGACGGTGCTGAAGAGCGCCGAGGACGACAAGACGCTCTACGACGGCCGCTGGATGATGCTGCTCGGCGAGAGCGACGGCACGTACGTCCTGTACGACTGCGACAAGCTCGAGACCTTCCGACGGCCGATGGAGACCACCAACCTCAGCCGGATCCAGCTCGATCCCGAGCGCCACGACGGCTTCACCTGCGGCGACCTCGCAAAGCAGGACGCACCGCCGCAGAACGGTTAATAGCCGAGCTCCATCCGCTTACGCATTCTCGCGAAACACACATACAAGGAGAAGGACATGCTCTATTTCTTGATCGGCTGCGTGATCTCCGGGGCCATCGCCGGCGGCCTGGGCCGGCTCATCCTGCCCGGACGTCAGGAAATCGGCTGGTTCGCCACCATCGCCGCGGGTACCGTCGCCGCCGCCGTCGGCACCGGGATCGCCTACCTGCTCGGCTTCACCGACAAGGCTTGGCTGGTGCTCGTGGTGCAGCTCCTCCTGGCCGTCGGCTGCGTGGCCGTCGTCTCGAACATGTCCGGCAGCAAGAAGAGCAGGTCCTAAGGCACGGAGGCGGCCGTCGCCGGAGCTCGATGCTCCGGCGACGACCGGCCCGCGCCAGCATCACCCGGCTGTTGCCCCATTCCATTAGCGGAGAGCACTTTGTCAAAGATCCTTGTTGCCGCCACGCCCGTACACGGGCATGTGGCGCCCCTTCTCACCATCGCCGCCGATCTGGTCAGGCGTGGTCATGAGGTGACCGTACTCACCGGAGCGAGGTTCAAGGACCGGACGGAGGCCGTCGGCGCGTTCTTCACAGCGCTCCCCGAAGAGGCCGATTACGACGAACGGTACATGGACCAGGAGTTTCCCGAGCGGAACCTGTTTTCCCCCGGCCCGGCCCAGCTCGGATTCGACGTCAAGCACATCTTCGGTGACCCGATTCCGGCGCAATATGCGGCGCTGCGCAGTCTGCTGGCCGACTTCCCAGCCACAGCGGTGATCACCGACAACCTGTTCGTGGGGGCCCTGCCGCTCTCCATGGCGTCGGAGCCGGGCACCCGTCCGATCAGCGTGGCCGTGGGCATCTCACCGCCGTTTCCGGCGACCGGATGGATGCCGGAGCTGCACGAGGACGCGCAGCAGTACATGGAGAAGGTGTTCGAGTCGATCGGGGTCACCCTTCCTGGCTTCGTGCTCACCAGCCTGATGACCGCCCCTGACCACTTCCTGCAGCTGACCGTCCCGGGGTTCGAATTCCCTCGTGACGACCTGCCGAGCTCCTTCCGCTTCGTCGGCCCGCTACCGTCGCCGCCTGTCGGACCCTTCGAGCGGCCGTCGTGGTGGAAGGAGCTCTCGGACGGGCGCCCGGTCGTGGTGACCACCCAGGGGACGTTCGCGAACGTGAACCTGGAAGAGCTGGTGATCCCCACGGTGCGCGCCCTCGCCGACTCCGATGCCCTCGTCGTCGCGGCCACCGCGCGCCCAAGCGGCGCCGAGGAGGTACGGGCCATCATGGGAAACGTTCCGGACAACGCGCGGCTGGCCGACTTCATCCCCTTCGACCTGCTGCTGCCCCACGCCGACGTCCTGGTCACCAACGGCGGCTACGGCGGAGTGCACGCCGCCCTCCGGCACGCTGTCCCCCTCGTCGTCGCGGGCGCCACCGAGGACAAGCCGCTGATCGCCGCCCGGGTGGAGTGGAGCGGCACGGGCGTCGACCTGGGCACCGGACAACCCGACGCCGCCGCGGTCCGTACGGCCGTGGACGCGGTTCTCTCGACGCCCTCCTACCGCACCCGCGCACGGGAGCTCCGCGAGGAGTTCACCCGCTTCGACGCACTGGAGTCGATCTCCGAGCTGGTGGCTCCGCCTTCGTAGGCCGCGCGGCGATCGGGCGCTCCGCCAGGACGGCGCGTTCACCGCCCGGCGGCCGAACGCATTCTGAGCATCGCCGCCGACATGCGCGCCCACCTGGGCCAGGACAAGCTGTCCACCGATGACCTCTACGACCCGGACACCGGCCTGCCCGCCTGATCAGTGCACTACTTACCGGCGGCGTTCTGGCTCAGCCAGTCGCGGTAGCGGATTCGGCCGAGGCTGGCGCCGTCGGCGGGGACCAGCGTCCGCTCGCCCGGCTCGGTGCCGAAGTAGCGCGCGTGCGGGTCGGTGACCACCGTACGCGGGTCGCCCCAAGCGGCCAGGGCGTCGCGGAAGAACTCATCCATCCGCGACTGCTCCGGCCCGGCCACCTCGACCCGGCGGTTCAGCGGCGAGCCCACCGCGACCCGGCCGACCGCCTCGGCGACGTCTTCGCCCGCCATGGGCTGGAACAGCACGGGCGCGATCCGTACCTGGTCGCCGTCCGTGGCCTCGTCGGCGATGCCGCGGACGAACTCGAAGAACTGCGTCGCGTGCACGATCGAGAACGGGATCCCCGACTTCTCGATCAGCTGCTCCTGGGCGATCTTCGCGGCGAAGTAGCCGTTGTCCGGCATCCGCTCGGTGCCCACGACCGACAGCGCGACGTGGTGGTCGACCCCGGCCGCCGCCTCGGCGGCGAGCAGGTTGCGGGTGGAGGTCTCGAAGAACTCCATCACCGCGGCCCGCTCGAACGACGGCGAGTTCGACACGTCGATCACCACGGCCGCGTCGGTCAGCACCTCGTCCAGACCTTCGCCGGTGAGCGTGTTGACGCCGGTGTTCGGTGAGGCCGCCACCGCATCGTGGCCGTGTTCTCTCAGCTTCGTCACGAGCTTCGACCCGATCAGGCCGGTCCCGCCGATTACCACGATCTTCATGATGAGCCTTCCTGCCCGCCGGGGGCACCTGTGTGCCGGCCGGTCCGCGAGCTAAGACAGGGCAGCCTCTCGGCCTGTGACAGCCCCGGCGAATCTTTCCCAGGGCCCTCCTTCCCTGCGCTGTCTCTTCTCGCCCACGCCGACCGGCAAGGACTTCATTACCGTGGGGCGGTTCATCAGGCCAGGTGGAGCGGAGAGTACGGTCGGTGGAGACACATCCCGGTGCGAAAGGTCTCGGCGGGGGCGATGGGAGTGGCGGGCACCGAATCGGGCGATCCGGAGGAGCTTGAGCAGGCCGCGGTGGTCTTCGACGGCGTGCGGCCGCGCCTGTTCGGGATCGCGTACCGGATGCTGGGGAGCGCCACCGAGGCCGAGGACCTGGTGCAGGACGTCTGGCTGCGCTGGCAGGCGTACGACCGTGCCACGGTGGACAATCCGGCCGCGTTCCTGGCGACGATGATCACCCGGCTGGCCCTCAATGTCGCCCGGTCCGCGCGCGTCCGCCGGGAGACCTACGTCGGCCCGTGGCTGCCCGAACCCGTCGACACCAGTGCCGATCCGCACCTCGGCGCCGAGCGCGGTGAGGCTCTGGAGCTCGCGGTGCTGTTGCTCCTGGAGCGGCTCACGCCCACCGAACGGGCGGCATACGTGCTGCGCGAGGCCTTCGACTACCCCTACCGGCAGATCGCCGACATCATCCGGCTCAACGAGCCGGCCGTACGGCAGCTGGTCAGCAGGGCGCGCAAGCATGTGCTCGTCGAACGACGTACGCCTGTGGCCAAAGCCGAACAACGCAAGCTGCTGACGGCCTTCGTCGCCGCCGCCCGCGTCGGCGACCTGACGGCGCTGGAAGAGCTTTTGGCCCTGGACGTGATCAGCTACTCCGACGGCGGCGGAGCCCCGCGCGTCTCCCGCTTCCCCGTGGTGGGGGCGTCGCGGGTGGCGAAGTTCCACAGGGCGTTCGCGAGCCACTTCTGGGTCGGGGTCGAGGTGGCGTATACGAGCGCGAACGGGCAGAGCGCCGCGCTGCTGAGCCGCGACGGAGCGGTGTTCGCCGTCCTCACGGTCAACGCCTCGGAGCAGGGCATCGACCAGGTGCTGTGGATGATGAACCCGGCCAAGATCACCGCCGTGTCCGCCCCGCCGTAAGGGGACCGGTTCGCCCGGGCGGCGAACCGGTCGGCCGCTCGAGGACGGTTTCGGTCAGGGGATGATCACGTGGAAGCCGGTGTCGCGGGCGCCGGACGCGCTGCCGGTGCCGACGAAGATGTCGCGGGCGTCCCCGCAGACGATGTTGCCGTCGGGACGGACGAAGATGCTGGAGTCCCACGGCGAGCCCGTCCACTGGGTGGTGGCGACCGGGACGGTGTTGGCGGCGTTGATGTCGGCATCGAGCCGGATGCAGTACTGGCCGGTGGCGATCTTGCGGACCCCGGTGACGCCCTTGGAGCGGACGACGAAGCCGTTGGCGTTGACGATGGCGGCGGCGCGGACACCCGGACCGGAGGCACCGCCGAGATCGGCCAGTGCCGGGACGGCGAAGGCGCCGAGCGCACCGACACAGGAGGTCAGGGTCACGGCAACGGCCATAGCGGTCTTCTTGATGCGCGGCATGCTGGTTCTCTTTTCGAGAAAAGGGACTGACAGTACGGGCACAGGGCTGCTCATCAGGCCAGACGATGATCTTCCGCCCGATCCATAGCCAGCACTCACTGTAGTTTTTCGATACAGAGAGTGACGCTGCGACACGGTAAAGATGATCTCCTGGCCGTCACACGAGCGCCGCGCGTTGCGCCGGGCTCAGGCGGTCCGATCTGGTGGTGACGGTGTACGTGCCGGGCTCCGTGCGCAGCAACGTGAGCGGGTCGGCGATGACCGGGTGCTCCTCGATCGCGGCCAGGGCGTCGGCGACCCGGTCCGCAGGCAGTCCCAACGCCCTGACCAGTTCGTCCACGGTGAGCGGCCGAGCGGCGTGCACCAGCGCGGCGAGCACCGTCAGCGCATCGCCCCTGACGGTGTCGGTCAGGCGGCTGCCGCTCATCTCGCCACTGAGCCAGTCGAAGAACTGTCCCATCTGGCCCAGCCGGGTCCCGGCGGGCGAGCCGGCGCCGAAGAGGGCGACTCCGCGCTGCGCGGCCCGCGCGAGTTCGGCGTGCGCTCCGGTGTCGGTTCGCCACGCCCGGAGCCAGGTGTCGTCGTCGATGACGTAGCGTTCGCGGCGCCCGCCGGGATCCGGACCGCGCCCGACCAGGTCCATGGCCTCCAGGTAGCCGATGGCCTTGGACACCGACGCCGGGCTGACCTGCAGCAGGCGTACGAGCTCGGCGGCCGTGAGGCTCCCACCGTCGGAGGTGAGCAGGCAGACGAACACCCGGGCGGCCATCCGTGGCAGGCCGATCGCGGCCAGCAGGGCCGCGAACTGATCCACGAAGCCGCGCGCCGCCTCGGCCGGCAGCCCCTCGGGCGGCTCCGCCGCCTGGGCCGGTCTGGCCCGGCGGGCGCGCTGCACGGCGACCTGCTGGGCGCGGTCCGGCAGGTAGTCGCCGAACGTGCTGTTGCGCGCCACCTCGCGGCTGATCGTGGAGGTCGGCCTGCCGAGCCGCCTGGCGATCTCGGCGTAGCCCAGCCCTTCAGCCAGCCAGGTCGCGATCCGCCGACGATCCTGATGGGTCAGCCTGCCTCCGGGCATCGGCGCCTCTCCTGTCGTGAACGGTCCGCAGGGTCCAGTGTGCTTTCACCGACAGGACATTGCAACGACAGGCTGGGTGGTATTGCATTTCCCCACAAGGCTGTTGCAACGATTATCCACCATATGCGCAGGTCAATGCGATTACTGACTTCATCAAGCGTTGACCATAAATCGAATGCAACGTAGCCTTTGTTCATTCGGAAACATTCGGGAGAGGACACGAGCATGCATGTAATAGCGGTTTCCACGATCTCCGACGGGGACAGATTCTGGGGCTCACTGAAGAAGGCGCACGGCAAGCTGCCGAAGGGGGCGAAGTGGACCCTGGCGGTGTCGAGCACCGACGGGACCAAGGCGGTGAACGTCATCGTGCACGACTCGATCGACGGCGTTAAGGGCTTCTTCGAGGAGTACGCCGGCTCCTTCGCCACCACCGAATACTTCGAGGCCGACGCCGCCAACGCGGTCGGCCTCCCGAAGTAGGCCCCGATGGCGAAAGAGCTGGACATCACACGGATCAAGGCTCGGACGGCCGAGCTCCTCGCCGAATACCAGGTCCCGAGTGTCGCGATCGGCATTCTCCAGGACGGGGAGATCACCGACTTCGCCTTGGGCGTCAAGGAGTTGTCGGCGCGAGAACCCGCGACGACCGACACCATTTACCAGTGCGGTTCGCTGTCCAAGACATGGACCGCTCTCGCCTTCATGCGGCTCGTCGATGAGGGAAAAGTCGGCCTGGACGAGCCGGTGCGGACGTACCTTCCTGATTTCCGGGTCGCCGACCCGGAGGTGAGCGCCAAGGTCACGCCCCGCCACCTCCTGAACCACACGAACGGCATCGAGGAGGACTTCGGCGACCCCGGCGAGGACGACGACGTATATGAGCGCATGGTCGCGGACATCGCCGACGCGCCCCAGGTTCACCCCCTCGGATACACCCATGGCTACAGCGCGGCCCTGGGTTACGCGATCCTCGCCCGAATCATGGAGGTGATCGACGGGAAGAAGTGGGACGACATCATGCGGGATCGTCTCTTCGACCCTCTGGGATTGACCTCCACGACCAGCCGGCACGAGCAAGTGGACCCGAGCCGGGCCGCGACGAGCCACATCATCCGGTCCGTCGACGAGGGCCCCATCGTTTCACCGGTGGAGCATCTGCCGCGTTCCTACGGCCCCGGCGGGAACGTGAACTCGACAGCGCGGGAAGTGCTCACGATGGCGCACGTCTTCCTCAACGAGGGAAAGGCGCCGAACGGCACCCGCATCGCCGCACCCGGGATCATCCGCGAGATGATGGAATCTCGCGTCCCCATTCCCGACCCCTATATGTACGGCCCGGAGTGGGCCCTCGGGCTCATCGTGTGCGACTGGCACGGCGAGACCGTCTACGCCCACGACGGCAGCACCGTCGGCCAGAACGCCCGGCTGCGCATTCTCCCGGACTCGAATCTCGCCATTTCGATGCTGGCCAACGTGGGACCGCGAGACAGTTTCTACAAGAAGGTGTTCAACGTCATCCTGGCCGAGCTCGGCGCGGTCACGATCCCGGAGCTGCCGAAACCCGATCCCTCGCTGAACCTCGACCTGTCCAGGTACGAGGGCACGTACGGGCGGCTCGGCACCCACTACGAGGTCGCGGCCAAGGACGGAAAACTCTCGCTCACCTTCGCCCTGAACCCCATGCACGCGAGCTTCCTCGGCAAACCAGAACGCATCACGTACGAGCTGCTCCCGGTAAGTGACACGCACTTCTTGATGCCTTCCGACGATCCCCTGGAAGACACCCAGACCGTCGCGATCTACGACTTCAAGAACGGCGCCGCCCAGTATCTCCACACCAATTGCCGGGTGAATCCACGAGCCCGGCGATAGCGTCACATCTGCGCGGCCGCCTCGTCGAGGCGGATGAAGGTGGCGCCCGCGGCGGCGGCGCGGGCGCCGAGAACGTGCCCGTCGCACATCCTCGTCTCCGTCCCGGCCCGGTCGATCACCTTCCACGTCCTTGGCTCCCGGCACGGCTGGCCGAGCAGGTCGCCGGTCCAGGAGCGACGGCACACCCGGCACGTGGAGACGCCCCCGCTGGCGGACAGGGTGTTGCCGTGCTCGGGGCAGACGCCCCACGGCAGGCCGCACGGCTGGTCCTGGAGCCTGGCCAGGTCCGCGGCCGCCTGCTGGAGATCCTCGGCGCCTCGGGCCAGCTGGTCCGCGGCCTGCCACGCGCCGGCCAGGTGCTCGCGTTCCGGTGATCCGTTCAGGGCGGTGCCGCAGAGCGCGCGTACCTCCGCGGTGAGCGCCTCGGCGCGACTCGCGAGGGCGCGCAGCTGCGCCGGAGTGACGGTCATGATGGCTCCCATCTCCGCCAGGACCGACGCGGTCGGCCGTGAAGTGGCTGCTGTCCTGGACCCTACGTCGCGCCGGCCGCCGACGGGGCCGCCGATCTCGGACGGGGTCAGGAAGTCTCGGGTGGGTCAGTCGGGCTCGGGCGGGGTCAGGAAGTCCTGGAGTTCGCGGTGCCGGAATTGGTACGTGGCGCCGCTGACGCGCAGCAGCCGTGCCTCGCAGGCCCAGTCGAGGAAGGTCCACAGCCGTAACGGAAGCACCCCGCGCGCGGCCGCGATGATCAACCCGATCATGGTGCGGGACCAGGCGACCGCGCCGAAGGCGAGGCCGAAGGTCACCCCGCCGATGAGCGCGCAGGCCAGTGACTGCACGACGCCCTGGTTCATGACGAACACCAGGAAGGCCGCGACACCTCCGGTGAGCCCGAAGGCCACTCCGATCATCGGGTTGCGGTGCAGGGCCTCTCGCGGGTGGGCCAGCTCCGCGTCCTCGCTCCAGCCACCAGTGGTGATCTTGAAGAGCACCCCGAGCGCGAAGGCTAGAGCGAAGGCCCCGATGATCTCCGCGGTCAGTGCCACCGGACCGGCGCCGGCCAGGCGCAGCGGCGGCAGGCCGGTCAGAGCGCCGCACAGTCCGAAGCCCAGCAGGGTGACCGGCTCGGCGCGGATCGCCTCGGATATGGTCATGCGCTCGCCCTGCCGGGCGGCGGCGGTCAATCCGATGACCGCGCCGAACACCGCGCCCCCGGCCGCCCCCGCCGCGATGGCGAAGACGGGGCCGAAGACCCTGCCTTCGGTCAGCACGAGCCCGGTCAGGCCGCAGAGCGCACCGACCGGGCCGCCCGCCAGGGCGCCGAACAGGCCGCCGATCACCCGTCGCCGCCGGGGGACGTTGGCCCGCCCACCGGCGGCGGTCGGCCACTGCGACATCGACAGGCCGGTGGCGATGACCACCCAGCCCGCCATGAGCGACAAGGTGAGCCCCTCTCCGAGCCAGTCGCGCGGGTCACCGGGCCGGTCGACCGCCGACCCCGCCCAGAACGCCAGCATGGCGACGACGGCGAAGATCACACAGCACAGGCAGTGCACCGCCCGTACCCGGCGCTGGCCGCCGATCGGCCACAGCAGGTGCGGAACGAGGTCGATCGGCGTCATGCCGGGCGGCGGCCGATCCTTCTCGGTGGTTCGGGCGGCCTGCCACCGCAGGTGGGCGGCCAGGTTCTCCAGCCAGGACCGCACCTGTTCAGGACGGTAGGGAGTGCCGTGGGCGGCGCGTGGCGCCAATGCGGTCGCCGCCGGGACGTACGCGCCGAGCAGCCTGCGGGCGATCCGCGCGGCCGCCGAACGCGTGTCGGGGTCCTGGTCGACGCGGAGCAGTTCGTCCGGATCGGCGCCGGACTCCACCGCGGTCACGGTCAGCAGCAGGCGCCACGGCGTGGCCAGGGCGGCGTGCACGGCCCTCCCGGATGGTCCGGACAGCGCGGCGTGCAGGCCGTCGCGGTGGATGTCGCAGGGATGGCCGTCGGGCCAGCGGGTGCGCAGGTAGGCGTTGATCTGCTCGATGGTCAGGTCGTACAGATGGATCCGGGTGGCGTTGTCGAGCCCGGCGCGGACCAGGGACAGCTCGGTGTGGCGGGCGGCCCGGCAGGTCACGACGACCGCGCCCGGCCGCCGGCCGGAGAGGTCGCTGTAGCGGTTGAGCTCGGTCAGCAGGCCGATCGCCCGGCGTGGCGGTCCCATGGACGGCTCGGGGTCCAGCTCGTCGAGCCCGTCCAGCACCGGCAGCACCTGGCGGTCGCGTACCAGCCGCTCCGCGTCCTTGGCCGTGAGTCCGAAGTCGTGCGCCAGTTGTTCGGCCAGCCATGGTTCGAACGGGCTGCCCAAGGTCCATCGGGCGGCGTCCAGGCGTACCGGGACCATCTGTGGGTGGCCGGGGAGTTCGCCGCCGGTCAGGAAGGGCTCCAGCAGTTGCAGCACCAACTCTATGGCGAGCACCGTCTTGCCCGCTCCCGACTCGCCCACGATCAGCAGGCGCCGCGGGTTCAGGTCGGTGAAGAAGCGGCCGATCGACCGCGGGCCATCCTTCATCTCGCCGCCGGCGTCGTCCAGGTGGATCGGGTCCTCGTACGGTCCGAAGGAGACCGGTGCGATGGTGTAACCGCCGAGCAGCCCCTTACGTGCCCTGTCCTCCTCCCGGGCCACTCGCCGCGCCAGGAGCTCGGCGGCGTGGTCGCGCCCGGGACGGTCGGTCGTCTCCGCGTCGGTCGCCGCGATCTGGACGCCGCCCACCGAGACCGCCGCGACCGCCTCCGCCGCGACCATCGCGAACGCCTCCGCCGCCATCGCCTCCGCCGCGACCGCCGCGGACACCTCCGCCGCCATCGCCTCCGCCGGGTCCACCGCCTGCGGCTCGATCGTCGGCGACGTCCGCCGCTCCATATCCGAGGCGGGCGGTGTACGAGGGACCGGCCCGGCCAAGGAGGTCCTGGCCACCCGCCAGCGTTCGAGCTCGCCGGGGATCAGCTCGGCCGGATAGTCGCAGTAACGGAAGCAGGCGGTGACGAACGCCTTCACGAAGTCCCACCGCGGCAGCCTGTCGGTCTGCCGGAGCACATGCGAGGTCGTGCTCTTGGGCAACGCGTCGATCGTGGTTCCGTCCGAGGTCACCGTCTGGCCGCCGAGAGAGCGCAGCCTGCTCAGCGACGGCTCGCCCGCCCACCGTTTGAGCCGGGCCAGCGACCGGACGAAGTCCGCGGCGCTGCCGGCCTCGGTGGGATCAGGTGGACGGGGGTGGTCGGCGGCCATCAGTGCTTCGTCCTCACCAGCGACCACTCGAACCTCGCGCTGCCGCGCCGGGGCCATCGGCCGTCCACATAGGTGCCCGCCAACGTCTGGACATGTCGTGACTCCATCAGGAAGTCGCGCGCCTCGTCGGACTCCACCAGCTCCCGGCCGACCGCGATGGGCACGAACCCGTGCCGGGGGATGTAGACCCATCGGCCGCGGTCCCAGTCATAGGGATCGAACCAGTGATGGCGGACCGTGCCCGACATCCGCACCTCCAGCCCGGCCCGGGTCAGGACGAACGAGCCCTGCGAGCGCAGCAGGCTCATCCGGCTGACGTAGAAGAGCTCCGTGCCGATGAACGCGTTGATCCGGGCGTCCCAGTAGTCGTGCAGCCAGGTCGACGCGCCGTCGCGCAACACTTTCGCCTCTCGTACGAGCTGCCGCTCGAACCGGTTCTGGTTCTTGCGCTCGGCCTTCTTGATCACTTTGAACGAGCGCAGCCAGCGCAGCGACATCGTCCTGGAGGCACCGGCGCCGTCCATGAAGTGTTCCAGGAAGTCGGAGGCCATCGGGTGGAAGTCCCGGCCTTCTGTGACGATCGAGCGGAACAACGCGGCCAGTTCCGGGACGGGCTTGCCCGTCCGTCGCCGGAAGCCTCGCAGGAACATGCTCGCTCTCTCTCCGTGGTGGATTCCAGTGGGATTCCCCTGGGTCATGGACACGTCTGCCGGTACGCCTCCCCCCGTACGTAGCTCGCCCATTCGTCGCTGGTGAGGGTGCGGCCCGCGTTGGCGCACGCCGCGGCCACCGGGTCGGCGGGCAGGCGGACATTCCACAGCCGCGCGGTCCCGTCACCGGCCACCGTGGCGATGGTCGTCCCGTCCCGGCTGTAGGCGATCGAGGTCACGCCGCGGGTGTGGCCGGTCAACGGGGTGCTGAGCTGCCGGTGGCTCCGTACGTCCCACAGCCGCACCACGTCGGCGGAGCCGGTGGCGAGGATCTGTCCGTCCGGGCTGAATGCGAACGTGTTGATCGCGCCGTCCTCGGCGATCAGGGCGATGCCGAGTGTGCGGTGCCGCGCCACGTCCCAGAACCGGACGCTGGAGTCGGCGGCCGTGAGTGCCAGCGTCCGCCCGTCGGGGCTGAACGCCAGGTCGTTGACGAACCCGCCGTTGGCCGCGGGCGGCGAGCCCGCGATCTGGCGGCGGGTGGCCACGTCGAAGAGCCGTACCTGGTTGTCGAAGCCCGTGGTCGCCAGGGTCGAGCCGTCGGGAGTGATCGCCATCGCCGTGATGACGTCGGTGTGGTCGGGGACGCTGATGCGCGGCCCACTCTCCCGGCGGCTCGCGACGTCCCAGAACGCGACGGCCTTGTCCTGCTGAACGGCGACGTACCTGCCGTCCGGGCTGAGCCTGGCCACGCCCTTGAGCGTCGCCTCATGGGCGATCTCGCGGCGGCTCGCGACGTCCCAGAGCCGCAGGCCGTCCGAGCTGGACGTCAGGAGCGTCCGCCCGTCGCGGGTGAATTCGATCATGGACACGGAACGGCGCGCGCCCTGGGGGCGCAGCGGCGGGCCGAGACGACGCTGGGTGGCCACGTCCCACAGCTGGATCGCGGGGTCCATCTCGTCGGCCACGCCGGTGGCCAGGATCCGTCCGTCGGGGCTCAGCGCGACGGCCGCCTGAGCGGGGATCGAGGTCCCGACCTGCAGGTGGATCTGGGGGTCGGCCAGCCGTATCACGGCGTCGTCGCCGGCGGCGGCGAGCATCTTCCCGTCCGGGCTGAACGCCACGCGCTGGACACCGCTGCCATTGTCGGCGAGCGCGGTCAGCTGCTGGCGGCTGGCCCTGTCCCACAGGACGGTACGGCCGGTGGCTCCGGCGGTGGCGATCCGGGTGCCGTCCGGGCTGAAGGCGATCGCGTTGAAACCGGTATTACGGTCCCTGAGCGCACCCGTCTGCTTCCGTGTGGCCATGTTCCACAGCCGGGCGGTATGGTCCCAGCTCACGGTCGCGAGGGTAGTGCCGTCCGGGCTGACGGTGAGATTCATGACGTTCTCGGTGTGCCCGGCGAGCGGGCCGCCGATCCGGCGGGACATGGCGGTGTCCCAGAGCTGCGCGGTCATCCTGCTCGCGACGGCCAGGGTCTTTCCGTCCGGGCTGAACGCCACCGCCCTGACGATGGACGCGAGGTCCGGTCCGTTGTCGGCGCGGCCCATGGGCGTCCCGTACGGACGGTGCGTGGTCGCGTCCCACTGCCGGACGACGCCTCTGAAGTCGCCGGTCACGAGGGTCTTCCCGTCCGGGTTGTACGCGAGCGCCGACACGACCTCCTCGTGATCCAGCGGGGCGCCCAGGTCGCGACGGGTGGCCACGTCGTAGAACCGGACGGTGTCGAGACATGCCGTGGCCAGCGTACGCCCATCGGGGCTCAGGGCCAGCTTGACGGCTGAGCACTCGTACTTCGGCCGGGTGATCGGGGCGCCGAGCTGCCGCCGCCTCGCCACGTCCCAGAACCGCGCGGTACCGTCGTCGCTTCCGGTCACGATGAACGAGCCGTCGGGGCTGAACGCCAGGTCCGTGACGCCTCTCGTGTGCCCGGTGAGGGTCCCCCGGCCGGTACGCGTCGCCGCGACCAGCACGCGGTTGCGGGCCTCGTCGGTGTCGGCGATCCGCCACGCCGCCACGGCCAGCAGCGAGGACAGGGGGACGTCGCCGGTGATCTCGCTCTGCGCCGCTATCTGCCGGGAGAGCGCCACCCCGCGTTGCACCTCGGCCTCGTTCGCGGCGTTGACGGCGGCGCCGGCCGCGATGAGAGCGAGGGCCGACAGCACCGCGAGACCGGCCATGACCAACCGGCGACGGCGGCCGGTACGTCGTGCCGCCCGCGTCGATGCCGCGACGAAGCCCTCGGCGGCCGGGCCGGGTGGCGGAAAGCTGTCAGGGTCGCGGTCCCAGCGGTGCCGGCTGTCCTGAACCGCCAGCAGCCGGGCGCCCCGGTAGAGGAAGGCGGGGTCGCGGTGGTGCTCGCGCCATTGGGCGGCGTCGTCGATGAGGCTGTCGTACACCGTCTGCGCGGTGAAGTCGGGTTCGAGCCACTGGCGCAGGGTCGGCCAGGCGATCAGGAGCGCGTCATGGGCGATCTCGACGGCGTCCTCGTACAGGGTGAGCAGGCGCTGGTCGGCGAACGCGGACAGCAGCGCCGTCACCTGGCCGCGCCGATCCGCCGACAGCGCCGACGCGGCGGCGTGGATCTCGGTCAGCGTCGCCCTGCGCCGGGCCACCCGCCCGCCCGCGGTGATCAGTGTCATGCGCCGGAAGAGTCTGAGGGCGGTCTTGCGGTCCTCCGCCGACAGCCGGTCGAGGATCTCGTCGGCCGTGCGCTGTACGGAATCGCGGACCCTGCCGGACTCCTCGTACCCCCGGACGGTCAGCCGACCGTGCTCACGTCTCTCCCAGGTGTTGCGCAGCGCCTGCGAGAGCAGGGGCAGGGCACCGGCCTCGTAGCCGTCCCCGGCGGCCTGGTCGACGCGTAACTCGCCGAGGATGGTCTCCACCAGACCGGGCTCGATCTCCAGGCCCACGGCGGCCGCGGGACCGGTGATGGCCAGCCGGAGGTCCGACTCCGACATCGGCTCGACGATGACCTGGCCGTCCTGGATGGCCTCGGCCAACTGCGGATAGGCCGCGCAGCGGTCCCAGTAGTCCGCGCGGACACCGACGATCACTCCGGCGCCCCGTGGGCCTTCGGCCAGGGCGTGCAGCGCGCTGACGAACGCCTGGCGCTCCTGCTCGTCGCTCACCAGAGTGAACAGTTCCTCGAACTGATCGACCACCAGGATGAGACGGCCGTCCGCCGGGAGAGGCGCCATCCGTCCTGGATCGTCGCGCAGCTGCTCGTACACCGTTTCGATGTGCTCGCCGAACGCCTTCGCCCACTCTTCGGCCAGCGCCAGCAGCGGCGTCGAGGTCGGTGTGATGAGCAGGCGCGGCCAATGCCGCGAGCCCGGCAGCATCTCCTGGGCCAGCGCCGGCAGCAGCCCCGCCCGCAACAGCGACGACTTGCCCACACCCGAGGCACCCGAGACCAGCAGGACGGTCCCGTGCCCGTCCAGGCGCGCGCCCAGGCGGTCGACGAGGCTGTGCGTGGCCCGCGCGCGGCCGAAGAAGAACTCGGTCTTCTCCCTCTCGAACGGCACAAGTCCTTGGTAGGGGCATACCTCGCCCCCGTCGTCGGACGGTGACAGCACCTGGGCTTGGCGGTTGCCGCCCTCGTCCCCGTCGCTCATGGCCTTCATTCTGGCTAATTGCGGCGATGCTCATCAATTGCATTCAAACCAGTCGCGGCCGAGCCAGAGAGATAACCGCAGGTCGCGATCGTCTCATCCGTCTCAAGGCCGTCCGATTCCGTCCGCTTTCGTCCAACAGTGGCGGGAACAGCTGGAAAGCGCTTTCGATGTACTTGGGGATCTCGCCGACCAGGGCGGCGAGAGAAAACGGGGCGGCTCCCTGGATTGGAGCACAAATCGATGAACGGCAATCACGTTCGGTTGACCACTTCCCTACCGACGGAAGTCATACGGTGTCCCGAGGCCGAGTTGTCTTTGGGGGCGCTGCTGCGCCGATGGCGGGGGCGGGCGCTGCTGACCCAGGAGCAGCTGGCCCAACGCACCGGCCTCAACGTCCGGACCGTCCGCCGGCTGGAGCACAACGTGCTCCAGCAGCCGCGCATCACCTCGATCCTGCTGCTGGCGGAGGCGTTGGAGCTGGACAGCGAGGAGCGCGCGATGCTGGCCGTCGTCGCTCGCGGCCCGTCGGCTTCCCCTGAACGCGTTGATCCGGAAGAGACCTGCCCAGCACCGGTGACCGTTCCACGGCAACTACCGGCCGATATTGCGGCGTTTGTTGGCCGAAAGCATGAATTGACGGCTTTGTCGGATTATCAGAATGCGAACACGGCGACGGTCATCGCCATTGACGGCATGGCCGGAGTCGGAAAGACGGCGCTGGCCGTTCATGCCGCCCACCTGCTCAGCTCTCGCTTTCCCAACGGCCAGCTGTTCGTGAACCTCCACGGCCATACCCGGGAAATGACACCCGTCGATCCGCGTGACGCGCTCGCCCGCATGCTCCGCGCGCTTGGCATCCCCGATGACCGCATACCTGGGCATATCGATGATCGCGCGGCGCTGTATCGCAGTGTCGTGGCCGACCGCGAAGTCCTGATCGTGCTGGACAACGCCGCCGACGAGGACCAGGTCCGCCCGCTGCTGCCCGCCGGACCGGGCTGCCTGCTGATCGTCACCAGCCGCCGCCGGCTGATCGGCCTGGACGACACGCGAACCTTGTCGTTGGACGTCCTGCCGCTGGAGGAGGCGGTCGCCCTGTTCACCCGCATGGTCGGGCGGGAGCATGTCGCGGACGCGCCGGCGGGCGTGCTGACGGAGACCGTGGAGCGGTGTGGGCGGCTCCCGCTCGCCATCCGCATCGCCGCCGTCCGGCTACGGGCACGTCCGACGTGGAGCGTGCGGCATCTGCTCGACCGGTTGACCGACGACCGGCTGTCCGAGCTGACGACCGGGCGCCACAGCGTCACCGCCGCCCTGGATCTGTCCTATCAGCGGCTCACGGAGGATCAGCGACGCGTGTACCGAGTGCTGGGGTCGCAGGCCGGCACCGAGTTCGGCGTCGACGAGGCCGCGGCCGTGCAGCACACGACAGTGGTGCGGGCGAGGCGGCAGCTGGACCAGCTGCTGGACGTCCACCTCCTGCAAGAGCCCGCACCCTGCCGGTACCGCTTCCATGATCTGGTGCGCGACCACATCTCGGCCCTGCTTCGCCGAACGCCGTGTGAGGCCGCGCGGGCCAATACCGCCTGACTACTCGACGGCGCCCGAGCGGGTGAGGAGGCCCTGGTACCAGGTGTCGTACGGGTGGTTGGACGCCGGATAGTTGGCCAGTGGGTCGGTGGCGTCGTCTTCGGAGTCGAAGTCCCAGCCGCGTACGAGCCGTCCCGCCTGCCGGGCCGCGGTGATGAACGAGGGCTCACCGGCGGTCGCCGCGTAGAACAGCGCGCCCTGCTGGAGCTCCGCGCTGTCGCCCTTCTGGAACTCGTCGAAGGCGGTCTGCTGGTAGCGGATGCGCTCGCCGGCGACCCTGTCGGTGTCCAGGCGCAGGGTCTGGGCCGGGGTCGGGCCGTCGGCGCCGGTCCACACGTGCACGCGCGACGAGCCGCTGGTCGAGGTGGTCGCGTCGTAGCGGGCGTCGGAGGTCTTGGCGTTGCCGCTCCAGGAGACCGTCGCGGTGGAGGCGTTGAGCACGCCGTCCCAGTCCCAGTTCTGGCTGTTGCTCTGGCTGCGGTGGATCTCGCGCAGCTGGGTGCCCGCCGCGTCGGTGAACCTGACCGTCGGCAGGACGCCGTTGTCGTACTGGTGGCTGGCCGACCAGGTGATCTCGCCGTCGGCGCCGAGGCGGCCGACGCGGTACCAGAGGGTGGTCGCGGTCTGGGACTGGTGGACCTCGACCAGGTCGCCGTTGTCGTTCAGCGCGACGGACGGGGTGACGCCGTTGTCGTACTTGCCGTGGCGTAACCAGGTCACGCGGCCGTCGGCGCCGTACGTGCCGCTCCAATACCAGAGCGCGCCCGCGCCCGAGTCGTGCACCTCGACGACCTGGCCGCGGCCGTTGATCGCGACGGCCGGGTGGTAGCCGACGTCGCGTTTGTACTGGGCGCGGGTCGTGCCGTCACCGGAGATCACGGGGAGCACCCGGCCGCGCAGCGCGTCCACCGACGGCGGGCTCGCCGGGTAGTCCTTGGCCCAGAACAGCCGCGAGCCGAAGACGGAGGTGAGCTCCTGGTTGAGCGCGGCCAGGTTGCCGGCGGCGTACGAGGTGTTGTCGGTCAGATCGTCCTTGATGTCGAGCGCGACGACGATCGGTGCGGCGGTGGGATGCTGCGCGGACCAGGTGTTGATCACGCCGAGCCAGTCGCGCAGGAGGTTCGAGGCGGGATTTCCCGTGTGGTCGACCTGGTTGCCGGGAGAGTCGTGGCCGACGGAGTAGTCGCGTGAGGTGGCGTAACCGTTGTCGTGGATGTCGAGTTCGAGGAAGCGAATGCCGTGGTCGAGTTGGTAGGCGATCGAGTTCTTGGCGCCGCTGACGTTTCCGGAGTAGCTGTTGTGCGTGGCGCGGAAGATCGCCGAGGGTAACGGCACATCCGCGGCCGCCTCGGCGTTTCCGCTGATCAGCAAGGCGGAAGTGGCGACGGCGAGCGCGGAGAGAACGGCTTTTGAAGGGGCCATTCCCCGATCTTCACACCGCCGATGATCCCCGACAATACGCTCGCGGACGCTCGCTGGACTCATTCACCGGCTCTTAATCCGATATATCCGCTCTTGTCGGGGTAGGCGGACGAATGTCGCAGGAGAGGACAGGAGTCGCGAATGAGCACATTGGTGGGAAACTGGAAGATGGCGATCACCGACGGCTGCGTTCGGGGCGACCGGCTCTGCCTGTTCAACGTCAGCCCCAAGAACGCCCACGTCGAGCTCACGTTCTGCGCGACGGGCGAGGAGCCGCTCGGCCCGTACCGCGCGACGGTGCCCGCGCAGCGCACCAGCGACCTGAGCCTGGAGGACCTGGCGGTTTCCGATGCCCTGTCCCCCAGCACTCCCTACGCGGTGGCGGTCGTCTCGGACATGCCGGTGATCGTGCAACTCACCCATCCCGGCGTACCTGACCGACGCCGATCAGCGGCCTGACGGTGGTTCGGCACTGACGTCCCCGGCGCCGGAGAAGATCTGCCGGTAATGTTCGGCCGCCTGGGTCATGTCGTTGCTGAGGACCTGGAAGAACCGGCTTGCCATCAGGAGCCGGGAGCCGGCCGGGGTCTGGACGCCGAGAACGTCGACGCCCTCCTGGACGGTGTCGGCCCACAGCGTCATCGACCGGATGCCCACCAACCAGGCCCGATACCAGACGTCGACGTCGATGCTGTACCGGTCCCGCCGGTTGTCACGCTCGCGTTTGACCAGCCCCACCTGCTCAAGCCAGCCGATCCCCTTGGAGATCGACGCGGGGCTGACCCGGAGCCGCTCCACCAGGTCGACGACGGTCATGTCGCCGCTGTCGCTGGTGAACAGGCAGACCATCACCTTGGCCGCCATCGGCGGGATCCCTGACATCGCGCCGGCGAGTTTCCGCTCGAATTCCTGTACGGCCTGAGGGTCACGCCCGCTGATCTCCGCGGTGGCCGGTGTGCTCAGCGGCGAGTGCGGCCGGCGGTGGGCCCGCCGTCCGGTCGCCTGCTGGGCCCGAGCCGCACGGTAGCCGTGCGGGCCTCCGTTGCGGGCGATCTCGCGGCCGATGGTCGACCTCGGTCGTCCCAGGCGACGGGCGATCTCCGCATAGGTGAGTCCTTCTACCAGCCCCTCAGCGATCTTGCGACGGTCCTCGTACGTGAGGTGGCCTCCTGGCATGCGCCCTCCCGCTTGTCGCGCCCGCCCAAGTATGCGTCCGGGCCCTTATTGATTGCGACACGCAGCACGGAGTTGTTGCATTTGCCAGCACTGTCGTTTCGCCAATTGTGCCCTTCTGACCTGCGAGAATGACATTCTTAACTTGCCGAATCCGCGAACGCATCCGTAGCTTTCCTCATATGTGAACGATGACCGTTCACGTGGAGGGGACCGACAATGGCTGCCAAGATATGCCTCGTAACCGGCGCCTCATCCGGCATCGGCCACGCCACCGCACTCGAACTCCTGCGCGGCGGTCACGTCGTGTACGGTGGGGCGCGCCGAGTGGGCCAGATGGAGGCGATCCGCGAAGCGGGCGGTCACGCCCTGCCGATGGACGTGACCAAGGAAGAAGACCTCCAGCGGGTCGTCCGTACCGTCCTGGACGCGCACGAGCGGATCGACGTCCTGGTCAACAACGCGGGAGCCGTCGTCCACGGCGCGGTCGAGGACACGCCTATGGTGATGGCGCGAGACGAGTTCGAGGTCAACGTGTTCGGGCCGGCCCGGCTGACCCAGCTCGTCCTCCCACACATGCGGGCCCGGGGCTCGGGCACGATCGTCAACGTCTCCTCGATCGGCGGCGAGATCGCCCTTCCGCTCGGTGCCTGGTACTACGCCTCCAAGCACGCCCTAGAGGCCTTCTCCGACACCCTGCGCATGGAGGTCGGACAGTTCGGCATCGACGTCGTGGTCGTCCAGCCGGGCATCATCAAGACCGACTTCGAGGCCGGGACCGCTCGGCAGCTGCGGGAGATCTCCGGGGCCGGCGCCTACCGGGAGATGGCCGAGGCCATGGCACGTGCCGCCGAAGCGCCGGTGGGCCATCAGAACGACCAGGCCACCGACCCCGGCGTCGTCGCGACGACGATCCGGGAGGCCGTGGAGTCGGACCGGCCGGAGACCCGCTACGTCGTGGGCTGGCAGGCCGAGGCACTTCTCAACCTCAACAGGTCCCTCTCCGACCGCGAATTCGACGCGACGGTGACCGGCCGGCTCGGCTGACATCCGCCGACGCGCAGACCACCGGCCGGCTCGGCTGACACCCGCCGACGCGCAGACCACCGGCCGGCTCGCCTGACACCCGCCGACGCGCAGACCACCGGCCGGCTCGCCTGACACCCGTACTCAACAAGATCCGCCATCGGAGAAACCTCATGGATTCCGCTATCGCCATTTCCGGGCTCGTCAAGGCCTACGGGCCGACACGGGCCCTCGACGGGCTGGACCTCACCGTGGGCACCGGAGAAGTGCATGGCTTTCTCGGCCCGAACGGGGCGGGAAAGAGCACCACCATCCGCATCCTGCTGGGCCTGATCCGAGCCACCTCCGGCAGTGCCAGGCTGCTGGGCGGTGACCCCTGGGCCGACGCTGTCGCGTTACACCGGCGGCTGGCGTACGTGCCGGGAGATGTGGAGCTGTGGCCCAACCTCACCGGAGGCGAGGCCATCGACGTGCTCGGCCGGCTGCGTGGCGGGCTCGACAACGAGCGCCGGAACGGGTTGATCGAGCGGTTCGAGCTCGATCCGAAGAAGAAGACCCGGACCTACTCCAAGGGCAACCGCCAGAAGGTCGCCCTCGTCGCCGCCCTCGCCGCCGACGTGGAGCTGCTGATCCTCGACGAGCCCACGAGCGGGCTGGACCCGCTGATGGAGGCGGTCTTCCAGCAGGTCGTCGCCGAGGCCAAGGCCGCCGGCCGGACCATCCTGCTGTCCAGTCACATCCTGGCCCAGGTCGAAACCCTCGCCGACCGGATCACCATCATCCGCGACGGAAAGGCGGTGGAGTCGGGGACGCTGACGCAGATGCGGCACCTGACCCGGACCACGGTCGTGGCCGAGACCGCCGCCGGCGTGACCGGCCTCGACCGGCTGCCCGGGGTCCACAACGTGAAGACCGAGGGCAGGAGCGTGCGGTTCGGCGTGGACGCCGAGCACCTCGACGCCGCCATCCGGCACCTCACCACATTCGGCATCGACTCGCTGGTCAGCCACCCACCGACGCTCGAAGAGCTCATGCTCCGGCACTACGCGCACAAGGAGGCGGCATGACCACCACGGTAACGCACGCGCGCGGCCGCACCGGATCGAGCGCGGCGAGCAGCCACCTGACCGGCACCGGCGCGATGGTACGGCTGGCGCTGCGCCGCGACCGGATCAAGCTCACCATCTGGCTGATCGCCATCACGGCCCTCGTCCCACGCTTCTACTACGCCGCCGTCAGCGCGGTCGTCCCGACGCCCGAGGCCCTGGCCGAAGCGTCGCAGATGATCCGCGTCTCGTTCATGAGGGTGCTCGGCGGGCCCCTGTTCGGCGAGGTCACCACGCAGAGCTACTTCCTCGCCGCCTACTGGGTCGAGTTCCTGCTGGCCGCCGCGATCATGAACATGATGCTCATGACCCGGCACACCCGGACGGAGGAGCAGACGGGCCGGGCCGAGCTCATCCGGGCGGCCGTCGTGGGCCGGCACGCCCAGCTCACCGCGGCGCTGGTCGTCGCCGTGATCAGCAATGCCGCGCTCGCGGTCCTCACCACCGCCGCGACGATCGGCATCGGGTTCCCCGCCGGCAGCGCCCTGCTGTTCGGCGCCTCGCTCGCCGCGACCGGGCTGCTGTTCGCCGGGGTCACCGCGGTCACCGCCCAGGTCACCGAGCATCCCCGAGGCGCCAACGGGCTGGCGGGCATCGTGCTCTTCACGGCGTGGCTGCTGCGCGGCGCGGGGGCGCTGCAGAGCCCGGAGGGCGGTCCGCTGTTCTGGCTGTCGCCGATCGGCTGGTCCCAGCAGGCCCGGGTGCTGGGCGAGGAGCGCTGGTGGCCGCTCGGCCTCTCGGTTCTTCTCGCCGCGCTGCTGGTCGCGGGCGCCTACTCGCTGGCGAGCCACAGGGATCTCGGTGCCTCCTTGCTGGCCCCGCGTCCCGGCCAGGCGTCGGCGCCCGCGTGGCTGCGCTCGCCGTTCACGCTCGCGCTGCGGCTCCAGCAGGCGGCCATCCTCGCGTGGGGAGTCGCGTTCCTCGCCGTCGGCCTCGTCCTGGGCGCCATGACCGGGGGAATGGAGACCACCGATCTCCCCATCTTCTCCGGTGCGGACTTCGGGCGGGCCTGGATCAGCCTCATGGTGTTCACCGGGTCCCTCTACACCGGCGTGTTCGCGGTCCTGTCGGTGGTCCGGCTCCGGGTGGAGGAGGTGCGCGGGCGTATCGGTCCCGTGCTGGCCGGGCCGACCGGCAGATCGACGTGGTACTGGTCGTCCCTGCTGGTCACCGCGCTCGCCGTGGTCGTTCTGCCCGTGGTATACGGCACCGCGCTCGGCATCGGCGCCGCCCTGTCGACCGGCGAGGCCGGCCTCGTGGGAGAGGTCGCCTGGGCGAGCCTCATCCGCGCCCCCGAGGTGCTGGTGCTGCTCGCCGTGCCCGCCGCGCTGCTCGGGCTCGCCCCACGGGCCGTGAACGCGGCCTGGGCGGTGCTCGTCTACAGCGGGTTCATGCAGGTACTGGGGTCCTACATGAACCTGCCGGGGTGGCTGGTGAACACGTCGGTGCTGTCCCACCTGCCCTGGCATCCGCTGGGGTCCTTCGCCCCGGTGGCCACGGTGGTGCTGACCGTGCTCGCCGCGGTGCTCGCGATCCTCGGCCTGTACGGCCTGCGCCGCCGCGATCTCGCCTCGGGCTAAGGGTGTCAGCGTTGACGGCCCGGTGGAGTGCGTTCCACCGGGCCGCCGGTCGTGGTCGTGCTGGGGTCAGCCGCCGTTGGTGAGGGTGAAGCCCTGCTCGGTGCCGAAGGAGGAGATGCGGTCCTGCCAGGTCTTCAGCGCGGCGGACAGGTCACCGCCGCTGTCGATGGCCTGGCCCACGGTGTCCTTGAAGATGCTGTTGGCGTACACCTGGAACGGGAGGTACTGCCAGTCGGGGCGGACGGCGGCCGAGGCGTCGCTCAGGACCTGGTTGATCTTCTGGCCGCCGAAGAACTCCTGCGGCGCGTCACGGAAGGCGGGGTCGTCGAGCAGCACCTTCGTGGCGGGGAACAGGCCGGCCTCGGTGTTCAGCGACTTGACGGCCTCCGGGTCGGAGTTGAGCCACTGAGCGAAGGCGACGGCGGCCGGGATGTTCTTGCTCTGCGGGATGACCGCCACCGAGGAGCCGCCGTTCTCGGCGTTCATCGGCTTGGCCGCGTCGTACTGCGGCATCGGGGCGACCGCCCACTTGCCCTTCGTCTTGGGGATGGAGTTGATGATGCCGTTCGGCGCCCAGGCGCCGGTCAGCCAGACGGCGTACTTGCCGGAACCCATGCCCTTCCACCACTCGTCGGTCCAGCCGGGCTGCGGGTCGACCAGCTTCTCGCCGAGCAGGGTGCTCATCGTGCCGGCCCACTGCTTGACGCCCGGGTCGGAGTCGAGCTTGACGCTGACCGAGGTCTCGCCCGTGGTCTTGAACGGCGCGCCGCCCGCCTGCCAGATCAGGCTGTCCACCCCGCCGGCGTCACCGGGGTCGATCGAGGTGATGAACGAGCCGGAGTCGGCGGCCTTGATCTTCTTGGCCGCGTCGACGAACTCCGCCCAGGTGGCCGGCGGCTTGATCTTCAGCTTGTCGAAGATGTCCTTGCGGTAGAACATCGCCATGGGGCCGGTGTCCTGCGGGACGCCGTAGACGCCGCCGTTGATCGCCACCTGGCCCCACGCCGAGTCGGCGAACTTGTCCTTCAGCGACGCCGCGCCGTAGTCGGCCAGGTTGACGACCTGCTTGGCGAGGGCGAACTGCGGCAGCGCGAAATACTCGATCTGCGCCACGTCGGGCGCGCCGGAGCCGGCCTTGATCGCGGTCTGCAGCTTGGTGTACTGGTCGGCGGACTGACCAGCGTTCACCACATTGACCTTGATGTTCGGATATTTCGTGGTGAAGCGGGCGACGGTCTTCTCGATCCCCGTGACCCACGTCCAGAAGGTCAGCTCGGCGGGCTTGGACAGCGCGTCCTGCACGGCCGCCGTCGCACTGGGGGCGGCGGCGGACGGGGCGGCGGCACTCCCACCGGAGCCGCCGCCGCACGCGGCGAGGGCCAGAGACAGGGCCGCGGCGATCCCGGCGGGAATGACACCGCGCCGTGATGGAAGGGTTTTCATGGCGTTTCCTTATCCACGGGGATTTTGTCGGGAATCACTGCTTGACGCTTCCGGTGGCGAGGCCCGACTGCCAGAACCGCTGGAGCCCCAGGAAAGCGATGATCAACGGCACGATCGACAGCAGGCTGCCGGTCAGGATGAGCGTGTAGGTGGCGTCACCGGCACCGGAGGTGCCGCTGTTGGCCTGGGCGTTCCACTGGTTGAGGCCGACCGTGAGCGGGAACCAGTCCGGCGAGTTCAGCACGATCAGCGGCAGGAAGTAGTTGTTCCACGTCGCGACCAGCGCGAAGAGCAGGACCGTGACGAAGCCCGGAGCGAGCAGCCGCAGCGCGATGGTACGGAAGATCCTGAACTCGCCCGCCCCGTCGATGCGGGCCGACTCCAGGATCGAGTCGGGCACCGCGTCGGCCGCGTAGACCCGCATCAAGTAGAGGCCGAATGGGCTGCACAGCGCCGGGATGAGCACCGCCCACGGGGTGTCGACGATCCCGACCCGGCTGAACAACAGGTACGTCGGCACCGCCAGGGCCGTGCCAGGAATCGAGATGCCGCCCAGCACCACCGCGAACAGCAGCTTGCGGCCCGGGAACTCGTACTTCGCCAGCGCGTACCCGCCGAGGGTGGCCAGCAGGGCGGCACCGCCCGCGCCCACCACGGAGTAGAGCACGGTGTTGCCGAACCAGCGGACGAAGATGCCGTGGTTGTAGCTCAGGGTCTCGCCGATGTTGGCGAACAGGTGGAAGTCCCCGCCGAACCAGAGGCCGAAGGTCGAGAACAGGTCCCCGCCGTTCTTGCTGGCGTTGGCCAGCAGCCAGAACAGTGGCAGCACCGCGTACGCGAACATCACCAGCATGATCACCGTGAGGGCGGGACTCTTCCCCCGGCGCCGCGCCTTGGTGGAGCGGTGCGCGGCGTGCCCGCCCGTGGTGCGGTTCGCCTCGGCGACTGCCGTCACAGCGTCTTCTCCCTTCTCGCCGTGATGATCTGCACCGCGTACGCCACGACGATGGTGACGACGCCGAGCAGCACGGCGACGGTGGCCGAGTAGTTGATCTGCTGGCCGTTGAAGGCGAGGTTGTAGGCGTACATGTTGGGCGTGTAGCTCGTCCCGATCACCGCGGGTGCGAGCTTCTGGAGGATGTTCGGCTCGTTGAAGAGCTGGAAGCTGCCGATGATCGAGAAGATCGTCGCCACGAGCAGCGCGGGGCGCAGGGCGGGCAGCTTGATGCTCCAGGCGATGCGGATGGCGCCCGCTCCGTCCATCTCGGCCGCCTCATAGAGCTCGGTCGGTACGGACCGCAGCGCGGCGTACAGGATGATCATGTTGTAGCCGACGAACTCCCAGGTCACCATGTTGCCGATGGAGGAGAGCATCCAGGAGCGCGAGAGCAGGTCGGGGACCGCGACGCCGAGGGCGTTGCCGATCTGGCCCACCAGGCCGAACTGGTCTCCGTACATGTAGCCCCACATGAGGGCCGACACCACGGCCGGCACCGCGTACGGCATGAAGATCGTGATGCGGAACAACGACGGCCAGCGCAGCCGGCCGCTGTCGATGGCCAGCGCGCAGCCCAGGGCGATGAGCAGCATGACGGGCACCTGCACGACCAGAAAGAGCGCGACGCGAAGCAGGCCGGCGCCGAACAGCGCGTCGCCGATGGCCCGGGTGTAGTTGGCCACACCGGCGAAGACCGTGCCGCCGATCATGCGTTCCTGGAAGAAGCTGAGATAGATCGCGTACGCCAGCGGCGCGACCACCGCGACCAGGAAGACCACGAAGAACGGCAGGAAGAAGGCGTAACCGGCGACGCGCAGACGCAGGACCGGCCGGGCGAGACCGCCGGGCGCGGTCACCGGCCCGGCAAGACCGGCGGGCGCGGTCATCCCGTACTCCTGCCGTGGGATGTTCGCGCTGCCACGAAGACTGGCACTGAACTCTCCTTGTCGGGGCATGGCGATCCATGGACCGCCCCATTACCTGCGCCACCGTGGAGCGCTCGGCGCTGCGATCGCGGCGCTCCGTGTTTACGTAAACATGGCGAAGATGTCCCGTAGTCTCCATTCGCCGCCAGAACATGTCAATAGGTAACCCAAAGTTAACGCCAATGCCTGATTTATCACTATTTGTCACTGTTTGTCGGCTAGAGCAGCTCCCCATTGACGGATGGGTCATGTTCACGTAAACATCGTGCGAGAGTTTGCACGACAGCAAGCCCATCGGATGACCAGAGGTGGCAGTGGACGGGGCGACCCAGAAAACCGCGGCGGGACGGCGCTCGCCCAGGCGGCCGTCCATGGCCGACGTCGCCGCGATGGCCGGAGTCTCCAGCCAGACGGTTTCCCGGGTGGTCAACAACCGCAGCAATGTCGAGGAAGAGACCCGCCAGCGCGTCCTGTCGGCCATGCGGGTCCTCGGATACCGGCCCAACACCGCCGCCCGCGCCCTGGTCACCGGCCAGTTCCGCACTCTGGGCCTGATCAGCTTCGGGCTCGGCAGCTTCGGCAACGCCCGGACGGTCGACGCCGTCACCAAGGCGGCGCAGCGCGCCGGATACACCGTCAACATGATCGCCGTCGAGTCGCAGACCGAGCGGGCCGTGCACGAGGCGTTCGACCAGCTGACGGTGCAGGCCGTCGACGGCATCGTGGTCATCGAGGCGCAGATCCTCGACACCCCGGCGCTGCGCCTGCCGCCGGACGTGCCGGTCGTGATGGCCGACGGCGACGTCAGCCTCCGCCACCCGATGGTCGACACCGACCAGGCACTCGGCGCCCGGCTCGTCACCCGTCACCTGCTCGGCCTCGGTCACGAGACGGTCTGGCACGTCGCCGGGCCCGAGGACTCCTATGCCGCGCGGCGCCGGGCGGAGTCCTGGCACGCGACGCTCAAGGAAGCGGACGCGGCGGTTCCCCAGATGCTGTTCGGCGACTGGAGCGCGGCCAGCGGCTACGAGGCCGGCCGCGTCCTGGCCCGGCGACCCGGCGTGACGGCCGTCTTCGCCGCCAATGACCAGATGGCCCTCGGCGTGATGCGCGCGATGATCCAGGCGGGACGTCGCATCCCTGAGGACGTGAGCATCGTCGGTTTCGACGACATCGAGGAGTCGGCCTACCTCTCCCCCTCGCTCACCACCGTCCGGCAGGACTTCGACGTGGTGGCCGAGCGGATCGTGTCGCTCATGATCGACCAGATCGAGACCGGCACGGCTCCTCCCGCCACCGCTTTCGTCCCCCCTCAGCTGATCGTCAGGGAGAGCACCGGCGCACCGCCGCCGACCGCCTGATCCGACTGACCGCAGCACGCCCCACCGAAGAGCATCCCCGCCGAAGAAACGTCCCACCAGCCGCAGCACGCCCCGCCGAAGAAAGGAGGAGCGGCGGCCCTCGCCCGCCGAGGCCGTCGCGCCGACGATGAACGCCGTACCTCACGATGTCAGGCCGGGCTCCGGGACCACCGGCGCCCTGTCCCCGGGCGACCGGTTCTGGCGCCGGCTCGGCGGCGTGGCCTTCGGCGGCGACTACAACCCCGAGCAGTGGCCGGCCGAGACCAGGGCGGAGGACCTGCGCCTCATGGCCGAGGCCCGGGTCAACCTCGTCACCGTCGGGGTGTTCGGCTGGGCACGCGTGGAGCCCGCACGCGGGGCGTACGACTTCTCCCTGTTCGACCAGGTCCTGGATGACCTGCACGCGCACGGGATCACCGCCGACCTCGCCACCATGACGGCGTCCCCGCCGCCCTGGCTCGTCCACGAGCACCCGGAGATCCTGCCGGTCACCGCGGACGGGACCGTGCTGGGCCCCGGCGGGCGGCAGCACTTCTGTCCCTCCGGCCCGGTCTACCGGGAACGGGCGGCGCTCCTGGTGGAGCGGCTGGCCACGCACTACCGCGACCATCCGGCACTCGGGCTGTGGCACGTCGGCAACGAGTACGGCTGCCACATCGCCGCCTGCTACTGCGAGGTGTCGGCGGCCGACTTCCGCCGCTGGCTGCGCGAGCGCTACGGCGACGATCTGGAGGCGCTGAACGACGCCTGGTCGACGGACTTCTGGTCGCAGCGGTACGCCTCCTTCGACCACGTCCAGCCACCCCGCGCGGCTCCGACGTACCCCAATCCGGCCCAGCAGCTCGACTACCTGCGCTTCAGCAACGAGGCGCTGCGCGACTGCTTCGACCTGGAGGCGGGCATCCTGCGGCGGATCACCCCCGAGGTGCCGATCACCACGAACTTCCTGGGCGGCCTGAAGGCCGTGGACGTCTTCGACTGGGCGCCGCGGCTGGACGTCGTGGCGGTCGACTCCTACCCCGACCCCCACGACGAGCGGCCGCACCTGGCCCCTGGCCTGGTGTACGACACGATGCGCGGCGCCGGGGGCGGGCAGCCGTGGATCCTGATGGAGCAGGCGCCGAGCGCGGTCAACTGGCGGGGCAGGAACGCGATCAAGCAGCCCGGCCAGATGAGGCTGTGGAGCTGGCAGGCCGTCGCGCAGGGCGCCGACGCGATCCTGTACTTCCAGTGGCGGCAGTCACGTGGCGGCGCCGAGAAGTTCCACTCGGGCATGGTGCCGCACGCGGGGGCCGACAGCAGGGTCTTCCGTGAGATCGCGGCGCTCGGCCGGGAGCTGGCCTCGGTGCCCGACCTGCCCGGCACGCGGGTCCGCAACCAGGTGGCGATCCTGCTCGACTGGAACAGCTGGTGGGCGCTCGAACTCGACTCCCACCCCTCGGACGGCGTACGGCAGGAGGAGCGCCTGCTGGACCATTACGGCCCGCTGTTCGACCTCGGGGTCGGCGTGGACGTGGTGCCGCCCTCGGCCGAGCTGACCGGCTACGCGCTCGTCGTCGTGCCGAACCTGTACCTCCTGTCGAGGGAGGACGCGCGGCGCGTCTCGTCGTACGTGTCCGGCGGCGGCGCGCTGGCCGTCTCCTTCTTCAGCGGGATCGTGGACGAGCATGACCGGGTCCACCTGGGCGGCTACCCCGCCCCGCTGCGCGAGGTCCTCGGGGTCCGGGTCGAGGAGTTCTGCCCGGCGGCCGAGCACGAGAGGTTCCCCGTACGCGGCCACGGGGTGCTCGCGCACCTCGAAGGGGTCGCCGACCTGTGGCGGGAGGACCTGCATTTGGCAGGCGCCGAGCCCGAGCTCGTCTTCGACTCCGCCGACTGGGCTGGTCGCCCGGCCGTGACCAGGCACGAGTTCGGCGCGGGGATCGCCCGCTACCTGTCGACCCGGCTCGACGCGGCCACCATGCGGGCGGTCCTCGGCCGGGCGCTCGCCGAAGCGGGGGTGACCCCGGTCGTCGAGGGCCTGCCTGCCGGGGTCCAGGCGAGCGTCCGCGCGGGAGCCGGGCGCCGCTTCCTGATCCTGCTGAACCACACCGGCGACAAGCACGACATCGCCCTGGGCGGCGAGTGGACCAACGCCCTGGACCCGTCGGACGAGAGCGTCGGCACCGTCGCACTGCCGCCTTCGGGCGTCGCCGTGCTCCGTGCGGTGGATTAGGCCGCTCTTCAGCGCATGATTCGGGCCCGAGCCCGGAGCAGCGCGGCCACGATCGCCTCCTCGCGGTCGGGATCGAGGCGGACGAGGGGGACGGAGCAGCTGAGCGCCTCGTTGGTGACGAGGCCGAAGTCCAGGGGGACGGCGAAGCAGCGCAGTCCGAGGGTCGATTCCTGCTCGTCGACGGCGTGGCCACGGCGCCGGATCTCCTCAAGTTCGGCGCGCAGTGCCGCCCGGTCGGTGAAGGTGTGGACGGTGCGGGGCTCCAGGGTCTCCGGCAGGAGTTCGTCGACCTCCGCCCAGGGACGCCCGGCGAGGATCGCCTTGCCGAGGCCGGTGGCCCAGCACGGCAGGCGCCGGCCGGGGCGGGTGACGACGGCCAGGGAGTGCTTGGAGATGTTGGTGGCCAGGTACACGATCTCCACGCCGTCCAGACGTGCCAGGTGGACGGTCTCGCCGAGCTCGTCGTTGAGCTCGTTCATCACCGGACGGGCCCGCTGGACGAGGTCGTCCCGCTCGATGTACGACATCCCGGCCCGCAGCGCGCGGATGCCGAGCCGGTAGCGGCCGCCACCATCGGTCTCCACCCAGCCCGTGCTCACCAGCGTGGTGAGCAGCGCGTAACCGCTGGCCCGCGGCAGGCCCAGCGTGGTGGCCAGCTCGCGCAGTGAGCACGCCTTCGGGGCGAAGCTGAGGTGTTCGAGCACCGCGATGGTCCGCTCGGCCGATTTGACGCTGCGCACGCCTCCCCCGGCCTCGGCGGATTGAGGTAACGAGTCCGGGGCGGATTGCGTCATCGATCACCTCTTGACGTGTGGCGAAACACCCACTTAATGTCTCGGCTACAAATATAGCCACTGTCTCCATATGTAGACAAGAGGTCGCTGTTGATGCCCCCCGCTGTCACGCGAGCCGCCGCTTCCCTGTCCGGCTTGCTCGCCCTCCCCGTCATGCCATTCACGGACTCGGGGGACGGGGACGAGCAGGCGATTTCGGAGGAAACATGATCATCACCCCCCGCCGCCGTCAGGCGGCCTCTGCCTTCTTGGCGCTGGGCACCCTGCTGTCAGCCGGCGCCTGCTCGGTCGCGAACAGCGGCCCCGAGCCGTCGGCCGGCGGCGCGGCGGCGAGCACCGTCCGCATCGTGCTGCCCGAGGAGCCGCCCACGCTGGAGCCGTGCGACGCCTCCCTCACCGCGACCGGACGCGTCACCCGGGCCAACATCACCGAGGCTCTGACGGAGCGCGACCCGAGCTCCGGACAGCTCCAGCCGGCGCTGGCCACGGAGTGGAAGCAGGACTCGCCCACCGAGTGGACCTTCACGCTGCGCAAGGGCGTGAAGTTCCACGACGGCACCGCGTTCGACGCCAAGGCGGCCGCCTTCTCCATCGAGCGCACGCTCGGCTCCAAGGTCGACTGCAACGTCAACGGGTACGTCTTCGGCGGCATCAAGCTCACCGTGACGGCCGCGGACGACGTGACCCTCAAGGTGAAGACGGCCAAGCCGGACCCGATCCTCCCGCTGCGGTTGTCCTTCGTCGAGATCGTGCCGACCACCACGAACGCCACCGGCAAGGTCCGGGAGCCCGTCGGCACCGGCCCGTACAAGATCGCCAAGTGGGACGCCGGCCGCAGCCTGCGCCTGGAGCGGTTCGCCGGATACTGGGGCAAGGCGCCGGACTTCGCCGCGGCCGAGTACGTCTGGCGTGGTGAGGGCAGCATCCGCGCGGCCATGATCAAGAGCGACGAGGCGGATGTCGCCGTCGGGCTCGCCCCCGAGGACGGCGCCGGCGACTCGGCCGTGCAGTTCCCCAACAACGAGACCTCCTACCTGCGCATCGACGCCGCCAAGCCGCCGCTCAACGACCTTCGCGTGCGCCAGGCGATCAACTACGCCATCGACAAGGACGGGCTCGTCGCCTCGGTCTTCGCCGGGCTCGGCAAGCCGGCGGGCCAGCTCGTCCCTGAAGGCGTGACCGGTCACAGCTCGGCCATCCAGCCCTGGCCGTACGACATGGCGCAGGCCAAGAAGCTGATCGCGGACGCCAAGGCGGCCGGCGTCGCCACGAACACCCCCATCACGATCATCGGCCGGAACGGGATCTACCCCAAGGCCGCCGAGGCGATGGAGGTCGTGCAGAACTCGCTCACCGAGGCCGGGCTCTCGGTGAAGATCCAGATGCTCGACGTGAACGCCTGGCTGGAGTACCTGCTGCGCCCCTTCCCCAAGGACGCCGGCCCCACCCTGCTTCAGGCCCAGCACGGCAACCAGGCCGGTGACGCGGCCTTCACCATGGGCCAGATCTACGGCACCAAGGGCGCGCAGAGCAGCTTCGGCACCCCCGAGCTGGACGACCTCATCAGCGCCGGTGAGCAGGCCT
Source organism: Nonomuraea sp. CA-143628 (assembly GCF_050942315.1). Lineage (NCBI taxonomy): Bacteria > Bacillati > Actinomycetota > Actinomycetes > Streptosporangiales > Streptosporangiaceae > Nonomuraea > Nonomuraea sp. CA-143628. The sequence goes on along the minus strand of NZ_CP192072.1, from coordinate 719,573 downwards.
CGGGCGAGGAGCGCCAGACGGCGTTCGCCAAGGCATTGGAGTTCCAGAACAAGGACGTCGTACGCGACGCCGTCCTGGCGCACATGACCGGCATCCTCGCCCTGTCGAAGAAGGTCACGTACAAGCCCAACGCCGCCACGAACGACGAGATGCGCCTCGCCGAGCTGCACCCGGCCGGCTGAAAGGAGCAGGTGTGCTGACCTTCCTGCGGCGTCGCGTCACCTCCAGTGCGATACCGCTGGTCGTGGTGGTTCTCGGCGTGTTCTATCTGGCCCGCCTGACCGGCGACCCGGCGAACCTCTACCTGCCGCTCAGCGCCACCGCTGAGATGCGGGCGGAGTTCGCCGCCCGGCACGGGTTCGACCAGCCGCTGCTCGTCCAGTTCGGTGACTACCTGGCCCAGGTCGTCCGGCTGGACTTCGGTGAGTCGCTGCGGACCGCCGAACCCGCCGCCAACGCGGTGCTGCGGGCGTTCCCCGCGACGCTGCAGCTGGCGGGCGCCACGATGATCCTGGCGATCCTCGGCGCGGTCGTCGTCGGGAGCTGGGCGGCCTACCGCCCCAACTCCCTGGCCGACCGGGTCGCCAGTTTCACCTCGACGACCGCGGCCAGCATGCCGGATTTCTGGTTCGCCATCATGGGCGTCCTGGTCTTCTCCGTGGCGCTCGGCTGGCTGCCCACCTCGGGCACCGAGGGCGCGGCGGCGTGGGTGCTGCCGGTGCTCACCCTGCTGATCCGGCCGTTCGGCGTGCTGGTGCAGGTGGTGCGCGGGGCGATGGTCACGGCGCTGTCGGCGCCGTACATCAAGGTGGCCCGGAGCAAGGGCGCGAGCGAGCTGCGGGTGGTCTTCGGCCACGCGCTGCGCAACGCCGCGCCACCCGCGCTCACCGTGGCCGGTGACCTGGCGGTCGGGCTGGTCAACGGGGCCGTGGTCGTCGAGACCATCTTCGGCTGGCCGGGCATCGGCAAGCTGATGATCACCTCGATCCTGCAGCGCGACTTCGCGGTGCTGCAGGCCGCGGTCCTGGTGACCGCGATCACCATCTTCGCGCTGAACATCGTCATCGACGCCTGTTACGCGCTCCTGGACTCCCGAGTCCGTCAGGGGGTGACGGCATGACCAGCCTCGTGGAGGCTCCTCCCGCCGCTCGGCGGATCACCTGGTGGCGGCTGCTGCTGCGGGACCGGTTCGCCTGCCTGGCGGTGGTGATCCTGGTCATCGTGGTCGCCGGCGCCGTCGTGGGGCCGATCCTGCTCGGCGACCTGGCCGTGAAGCAGAACCTGCGGGCGGTCAACCGGCCACCGTTCAGCCTCGACGACGGCTTCGCGTTCGTGCTCGGCAGCGACTCGCTCGGCCGCAGCCTGCTCGCCCGGCTCATCGTGGCCAGCCGTACGACGCTCTCCGTCGCCATCCCGGCCGTGGTGATCTCCCTGGTCGTCGGGTCGGTCTGGGGCATGTGGGCGGGCTACCACCGAGGCTGGCGGGAGAACGTCTCCATGCGCGTGGCCGACGTCATCCTCAGCTTCCCCTCGCTGCTGCTGGCCGTGGTCGTCCTGTACGTCTTCTCCCCCAGCGCCGGGAACATCGTCCTGGTCCTGGCCATCGCCCGCATCCCGGTCTACCTGCGGGCCGCGCGGGCGGAGTCGGCCGAGCTGCAGAGCCGGCTGTTCGTGGACGCGGCGCGGACGTTCGGCACCAAGAGCTGGGCGATCATCGGCAGGCATGTGGCGCCGACCGTGCTGCCCACCCTGTTCACCGTCGCGACCCTGGACTTCTGTTTCGTGATGCTGACCGAATCGTCGCTGAGCTTCCTGGGCATCGGCATCCAGCCGCCGGACATGAGCTGGGGCCTGATGGTCGCCCAAGGGCGGCAGGTACTTCAGAGCGCCTGGTGGATCGCCGTCTTCCCCGGCGTCGCCATCGTGGTGACGACCGTCTCGGCGACCGTCCTCGCGTCCTGGGCGCGCCTGGCCATGGACCCCGGCCAGCGGTGGCGGCTCACCCTGCCCCGCTCCCGCCGCAAGAACTCCCGCCCCGAGAACACGGAGGTGCGCGCGTGAGCGAGCCGAATGGCGCAGAGTCCGGCCGCCCGGTGCTGGAGGTGGATCGGCTGGCGGTCGACATCCGTACCCCTTCCGGGACGGTACGCGCCGTACGCGAGGTCAGCTTCTCCGTCCGCTCCGGTGAGACCCTGGCGCTCCTGGGCGAGTCCGGCTGCGGCAAGAGCATGACGGCGCAGGCCATCGTCGGCCTGCTCGACCCGGTGGCGCACGTGGCCGGCGGCGCCGTACGCCTGGACGGCACGGACATCCTCACCCTGTCGCCGGCGCAGCGCAGGCGGCTGGCCGGGCCCGGCCTGTCCATCGTGTTCCAGGACGCGCTCACCGCGCTGAACCCCGTCCAGACGGTCGGCGCCCAGCTGGCCGAGCCGTTCAGGATCCACGAGCGTCTTTCGCGCCGCGCGGCGCGCGAGCGGGCCGTCGAGCTGATGGAACGGGTCGGCATCCCCGAGGCCGGTGCCCGGGTAAGCGCCTACCCGCACCAGTTCTCCGGCGGCATGCGCCAGCGGCTGCTCATCGCGCTGGCGATGGCCCTGCACCCCAAGGTGCTGCTCGCCGACGAACCCACCACCGCCCTCGACGTCACCGTGCAGGCCCAGATCATGGAGCTGCTGCGCGAGCTGCGCACCGAGCAGCAGACGGCGCTGATCCTGATCACCCACGACCTCGCGGTGGTAGCCGAGCAGGCCGACCACGTGGCCGTCATGTACGCGGGGAACATCGTCGAGACCGGCCGGGTGGCGGACGTGTTCGCCCGGCCGCGCCACCCGTACACGCGCGGGCTGCTCGACTCGGTGCCGGCCGAGGTGGCGCGCGGCGTCACCCTGAAGTCCATCCCGGGCAGCCCGCCCGACCTGCACTCGGTGCCCTCGGGCTGCGCCTTCCGCGCGCGCTGTTCGATGGCGAGCGACGTGTGCGCGGCGGAGCGTCCCGTCCTCGTCGAGGCCGGACCCGGTCGCCTGTCCGCGTGTCATCACTGGAAGGAGCTGACCGATGACTGACACATCCGCTATGGAGGCGCCCCTGCTGGACGTGGCAGGGGTGAGCAAGACCTTCCACGTCGCTCGCGGCGCCTCCGGCAGCAGCCGGCTGCGCGCTCTGGACGGAGTCGACCTGCGGCTGGCCCGCGGCGAGACGCTGGGCCTGGTCGGGGAGTCCGGCTGCGGCAAGTCCACGCTCGCCCGGGTGCTGCTCATGCTGGAGCGCCCGGACCAGGGACACGTCAGGTTCGAGGGTACGGACCCGTTCGCGCTGCGCGGCAAGGAGCTGCTGAAGTGGCGGCGCCGGGTGCAGATGGTGTTCCAGGACCCGTTCGCGTCACTGAACGCCCGGCTGTGCGCCGAGGACATCGTCGGCGAGCCGTGGCGGACGCACCGTGACCTGGTGCCGACGAAGGAGCGCGGGAAGCGGGTGTCCGAACTCCTGGAGATGGTGGGGCTGCGGGCGAGCGACGCCCGCCGTTACCCGCAGGAGTTCTCCGGCGGTCAGCGCCAGCGCCTGGGGATCGCCCGCGCGCTCGCCCTCGAACCGGACGTCATCGTGTGCGACGAGCCCGTGTCGGCGCTCGACCTGTCGGTCCAGGCGCAGGTGCTCAACCTGCTCACCGACCTGCAGGCCCGGCTGGGCGTGTCGTACGTGTTCATCTCCCATGACCTGTCCGTCGTCCGCCACGTCGCCGACCGCGTCTCGGTCATGTACCTCGGCAAGATCGTCGAGACGGGTCCGACGAAGCAGGTGTTCGACCAGCCGCGCCATCCGTACACCGCCGCGCTCATGTCCGCGGCGCCGGTCCTCGACGTCACGCCGGGGACTCGGCGTGAGCGGATCCTGCTGCAGGGCGAGGTGCCCTCACCGCTCGACCCGCCGTCGGGATGCCGGTTCCGTACGCGCTGCTGGAAGGCCGAGGACGTCTGCGCCCAGGAGGTGCCGCCGCTGGAGCTGTACGGTGACGACCCGCCGCACTTGGCCGCGTGTCACCTGCCGCTTCAGGAGGTCGCGGAACCCGGTTGATGAGGCCATTGCGCGGGTGAGACTCTCAGGGGCTCGGTCACACGACGACACGGCCGGAGGTATCGATGGCGAGATTGACCCTCATCCATCCTGACGACGCGACCGGGGACGCGGCCAAAGTGCTCGCGGCCCTACCGGTCAAACTCAACATCTTCCGCATGCTGGCGCACGCGGAGTCGTGTGTGCTCCCGCAGGTGCGGCTGGGCACGGCCATCCTCAGCAGCCTTGATCTCGGGCACCGACGGCGCGAGCTGCTGATCCTGCTCGTCGCGCGGATCGAGGGCGGCGCCTACGAATGGCGGCAACACGTGCCGATCGCCCTGGGAGTCGGCGTTCCGCAGGCGCAGATCGACGCGATCGAGCAGGGGAACCTCGCCGATAATGCCTTCGATGACGCGGACCGTGCGCTGCTCGCGTTCGGGAAGCAGGTGATCGAGGCCGTCCGGGTCGAGGAGAGCGTGTTCGCGCAGGCTCGACGCCACTTCTCGGAGCGGGAGATCGTCGAGGCGATCCTGACGATCGGCTTCTATATGACCATGGCACGCCTGACGGAGGCGACGGAGACCGACCTCGACCCGGCCTCGGGAATGACCGTGTTCGACTCCCTCCAGCCCCGGGACACGTCCGCGTGAGGCTCGTCGGCGCCTTCGGATCGCGGGGGCGCCGACAGGCACTCGCCGCCGCGGAGAGCACTTGCGGGGACATATGCTTGACCCGTCAACAAAATTCGCAACGCGGCGGACCGTAGACATCTCCGCGTCCCCACCCTGGAGACGAACATGACCGATCGTGCCGACCAGATCATCGACGCGCTGCGCAGCGGCCACGATCACCTGGCCACCCTTGTCCGCGGCCTCGCGGCCGACGACCTCACCCGGCCGTCCGGCGCGTCGGAGTGGGACGTGTCGCAGGTGCTCAGCCACCTGGGCAGCGGCGCCGAGATCAACCTGGCCCGCCTGGATGCCACGCTGAGCGGCACCGCCGGTCCTGACGGGGACTTCAACAAGTCGGTCTGGGCACGCTGGGACGCGATGTCCCCGGTCGAGCGGGCCGAAGGCTTCCTGGCCGCCGACGAGGCGCTGGTCAGCCGCTACGAGGGCCTCGACGCGCAGACGCGCGAGGAGCTGCGGATCGACCTCGGCTTCCTGCCGGTCCCCGTGGACGTGGCGACCGCGGCGGGGCTGCGGCTCAGCGAGCTCGCCCATCACTCGTGGGACGTCGAGGTCGCCTTCGACCCGGCGACGGCCCTGGCCCCCGCCGCGGCCGAGCTGCTGCTCGACCAGGTGGGCATGCTCATCCACTTCATCGGCAAGGCCGACGCGCTCGCGGGACGCCAGGTCGGCGTGGCCATCCGGACCACCTCGCCCGAGCGCTCCTTCGGGCTCGCTGTGGGTGAGGCGGTCAGCCTCACCGACGAGCCGGCTCAGCCCGACGCCGTACTCAGCGCGCCGGCCGAGTGGTGGCTGCGTCTCACCACCGGCCGCCACTCCCCTGAGCACACGCCGAGCGCCGTGACCCTCACGAGCGACAGCCTCACGTTGGACGACCTGCGGCGGATCTTCCCCGGCTTCTGACCCGACTACTGATCCGGCTTACTCGCCGGCTTTTGATTCTCTTTTAAGAGGCACGGCCATCGCCCGATAGACAGGCGTACGTTCCGTTACCATAAGCCGACACACAGTGTCGGACGGAGCAGATGCGCAATCCCCCACGCGAGCTCGCCCTCGTGATCGGCGCGGTGGTCGTGCTCAGCGCGGTCTTCACCGTGCTGGCCGGCATCTACGTCAACTTCGCCACCGACGGCCAGCCCCAGCTCAACCCGGCGCACATCCCGCCCGCGATCGTCTTCGCCTGCCTGGCCGCCGCGCTCCCGCCGCTGGGCGGCATCCTGCAGTCACGCTGGGCCAACCGCGCGGCGACCGCGACCGATCCGTTCACCGCGCACGACCTGCCCGCGTACAAGCGGCTGCTCAAGGACCTGCGCTGGGAGGCGCGCGCGCCCAAGCTCGCCGAGCTCAAGGCGCGGGCCGCCAGACGCGAACTCGCCTTCGACCGGACAGACCTGGAGAAGGTCACCAAGCAGCGCACCGGCTGGCTCAACGACGTCGAGAGCGCCGAGCCGGTCATCCGGGCCTTCCTCCTGGTGCACGACGTGCCGGACGCCACGGTGGACAAGTGGCTGCGGTCCTACCGCAGGCTGGCCGACCCCGGGCCGCCCCGGCCCGCCCGCCGCAGGAGGCTGGTCATCGGCACGACGCTGTCCGTGGTGTTCGCGGCCGCGGCCTTCCTGGCCTATGTGGTGTACGTCGACACCTACATCCCCGACTCACTCAAGCGCTCGAACGTGCTGATCCTCTCCCTGTACGCGCCCGGCAAGCCCCTCGTCGTCAACACCTCCACGACCGCTCCCCCGCACGCCAGACTGGGCGGCTCGGCCATCAACACGGTCCCCACCGAGGCCCAGCGCTGGGACCTCGAACCGGCCAAGCACGACGGCGCGTTCTTCCACCGGATCCGCAACCGCGTGAGCGAGCGCTGCCTGACCCCGGAGGCCCGGCGCGTCACCGAAGGGATCTTTCTCACCGAGGCGGACTGCGACGGCTCCGCCGACCAGCTCTGGCGGCTGACCGGCGACCATGCGATCACTATCGCCTCCCCCAGGGAAAACCTGTGCGCCGAGCCCAACCAGAGCTCCGCCGACTCCGGCACCCCGCTGATCCTGCTGGCCTGCGCGGCCGACCGGCCCGGCCAGCGCTGGCTGGTCGCCACCCGCCCGCCGGATCTCGGCAGCTCGCTGGCCAGTTCGGAGAACGGCGTGTGCCTGGACGCCAGCTCCACGAGCGCCACGGAGCTGATCACGTGGACCTGCCACGGCGGCGTCAACCAGGCGTTCGGCTACCGGCGGAACGCCCAGGGCGCGTACGCGATCACGAGCATGGGCGGCTGCCTGACCGCCACCGGCCCACCTGACCGGCGGCGCCCGTCCCGCGCGCCCTGCTCGGACTCCGCCGACCAGCTCTGGCGCTTCACCTACCGCTCGGCGTACAACCGGTGGCATTACTGGGAGGTCCAGCACGTCGCCAGCGGCCTGTGCCTGCAACTGGAGCCCGACGGGGCCTCGCTGTCGCTGCGTCCGTGCACCCGCGCGAACGTCCAGCAGTGGCGCACCCCCGACTGGCTGAACCCACCCAACACGCCCGCTCACCCCGCCGTCCCGTAGCCGCCCACCACGCGCGCCCAGCCCGTCGTCCTGTAGCTGGGCTCAGCGCGCCTCCCCCAGCGGGCCGCACGGGCGGCCGACCATGAGGGGATGTCGGCCACCAACCGCCTGCCCGTCCTGAGCCTGGCGCTGGCCTCGGGCTCCATGGACGCCTTCACCTTCCTCGCCCTCGGCCGGGTCTTCACCTCGAACATGACCGGCAACCTGGTCCTGCTCGGCGTGTCAGCCGGCCGCGGCCACCTCTCCGAGGCCCTGGGCTCGCTGGTGGCGCTGATCGCCTTCACCTGTGGGCTGGTGGCCGCGTTCCGGTTCATCGGCTCGGCCACCGGCTGGGCCACCCGGATCAGGCTGGCCCTGGCCGCCGAACTGGTCCTGCTGCTCGCGCTGGCCATCGCCTGGGCCCTGTCCGGCCCGCACCTGCCGGTGATCGCGACCGCCGCCCTCGCCATGGGCGTCCAGAGCGCGGTGACTCATCGCCTGCGGACCTTCATCGGCTCGACGACGTTCATCACCGGCGCGCTGACCAGCTCGATCTCCCGCTTCCTCACTCCCGAGGACGGGCGGCCGTACGTTCCCGAGCTGGTGGCCGTGCTCCTCGCCCTGGCGCTCGGCGCGGCCGCCGCCACGGTGAGCGTGCACCTGCTCCCCGCGGCGGCTCCGGTGATCGCGCTGCTGGCCGTGGCCCTCGCTCTGATCACCGGTACGGGCTGACGCCGCCCGATCAGCCCTCGGACAGAACCGCCCGAAGCCGTGTGACGAAGGACTTCGGGTCGTCGGCGAAGCCGATGTGGCCGCCGGGGAACATCGTCGGCTCGATGCCGAGCGCCGCGGCGAGCGCGATCGAGGTGCGGTCGCAGATCTGACCGGCCGAGTCCTCGCCGACGCCGATCACGACGCGGGTGCTCGCCGCGCGCAGGGCGGCGAAATCGGGCTGCCAGTGGACGGTGGCCCGCATCTCGTGGGCGAACCAGCGGCGTTCGTCCGCGACCTGCTGCGGGTCGCGTTCGCCGCCGAACATCATCTCGATCGCGCCGTCCGGCATGACGATGTCGGCCTGAGCCATGAACTTCCGCCAGGCCCCTATGACATCACCCGCGAGGTAGGTGGCGATCTGGTCGTCGGTCCCGGCGTAGAGCTGCTCGCGGTCTTCGAGCGGGCCGACCACCGGGGCCTCGTGCGCGATGACTGTGTGGGCCTGCTCGGGGTGGGCCTCGGCGAACGCCAGCGCGGTGACGGCGCCGCCGCTGGAGCCGAAGATCGCGGCCGGGCCGGCGTCGAGGTGGGTCAGGAGCCTGGACAGGTCGTCGGCGCGCAGCCGCGGGGTCGAGTCCTGGCCGGGGTCGTGGAGGGGGCTGCGGTTGATGCCGCGCGGGTCGGTGGTGAGCACGGTGTGGTCGGTGGCCAGCAGTTCGGCCGCCGGGGCGAAGGAGTCGGCGTTCATCGGGGCGCCGACGAGCACCACCAGGGGGCCCTCGCCTCGTACCTCGTAATACAGGCGGGCGTCGGGGACCTCAAGAGTGTTGTGCATTGGAGTTCTCCTGGTCTGGAGGTTGGTGGTCGGTCCAAGAGGTGACTCCGGGGATGGGGCAGAATCGTCGCTTGTGAGCGAAGTCTTTTCCGCCACGTCGGCGGAGGATGCCGAAGACCTGGTCCGGGCGCGGACCGGGGACGACGCCGCGTTCAACCGGCTCGTGGAGCCGTTGCGCCGGGAGCTGCACGCCCACTGCTACCGCATGCTCGGCTCCACCCACGACGCCGACGACGCCCTCCAGGACGCCCTGCTGCGGGCGTGGCGGGGGCTCGCCCGCTTCGAGGGTCGCGGCTCGCTGCGCTCGTGGCTGTACACCGTGGCCACCCACACCTGCCTGGACACCATCGCATCCAGGGGCAGGCGGGCCCTGCCGATGGACCTCGGGCCGTCCAGCGACCGCGCCGTGCTCGGCGACGCCCCGCTGACCGACATCGCCTGGCTGGGCCCCTACCCAGACGCGGGTCTCGGCGCGGGCGGCCCTGCCGCGCGCTACGAGCAGCGTGAGGCCGTCGAGCTCGCCTTCGTCGCCGCCCTGCAACACCTGCCGGGCAACCAGCGGGCGGCGCTGCTGCTCTTCGAGGTCCTCGGGTTCTCCGCCGCCGAGATCGCCACCACGATGAACACCTCCACCACGTCGGTGAACTCCGCCCTGGCCCGAGCCCGCAAGATCGTCGCGGAGAAGGTGCCCGCCCCCACCCAGCAGCGGACGTTGCGCCAGATCGACGACGCCCGGGTGCGGGAGATCGTCGCCGGTTACTCCACCGCGCTCGAACGCGGCGACGCCGACGCCCTGGTCGCGCTCCTGACCGAGGACGTCACCTGGTCGATGCCGCCGCTGCCGCACTGGTATCACGGCCTGGCGGCCGTCGCCGACTTCGCCACGCGGGTCCCGCTGACCGCCTGCGGCAGCTGGCGGCACCTCCCGGTCACCGCGAACGGCCAGCCCGCCGTGGCCTGCTACCTCCGGAACGACGGCTCCGGCGCACACCTCGCCTGGTCGATCAACGTACTGACCCTGCGTGGCGAGCGCATCCGCGAGATCACCTCGTTCATCGGCGCCGAGCACTTCACGCCCTTCGGACTGCCCGCCTCACTGCCCTGAGCTGCTCAGGGGCGCCGGTGGCGGTAGTGGTGGGCGGCCAGGGCGACGGCGCACGCGATGGTGGCGAGCCCGAATCCGATGCCGACGAAGATGTTGGAGCCGATGTTCGAGGTCACGATGTTGAGGACGGCACTGATCGCGAGCAGGAGCCACAGCACGGGACGGAGCATTCCGCGCCGAGCGTCGGCGGACTGTGCCGGACGGGCTGCCTCGGAGACGTTCAGGATCTCGGACATGAGGTGCTCCTCACTCGATGGGCTGTCACACATCGAAGCTACGGACGATCACCGCTGACGACGATCCCACCCATGGGACAAGCGGGGTACAGCAGGCTGTACTCCTCGGCCGATGATCTGCCGACCGCCCAAGTGATGCCCTATTGTCCTGGGCTGAGGAGGCGCCGCCCGGGCGATCTCCTGGGCCAGGGAGGTGCCGCATGCCGACGGACGACCCCACGACCGGCCGGCGGGCGGCCCGCTGGGACGCGTTCGCTCTCGCCCGCGCCCGAGTCATCCTGGAAGCGCTCGAACACCTCGTCGGCGGGCTCGGCACCTCGTTCCTGGCGTTGGTCGCCTTCGCGTTGCTGATCGCCACCGCGGTCACCAGCCTCGTCGGCGTGGGCCTGCTGCTGGCGCCCGTCACGCTGCGCGTGGTGCGTGTCGTCGCCGATCGGGAACGCGGGCGGCTCTCCCGCTGGGGCCCGGAGGTCGTCGGCCCGGAGCCGGTGCCGCACGGGCTGCGCGCCGCCCTCGCGGACCCGGCCGTACGCCGGGAAGCGGGCTGGGCGGCGACGCATGCCGTCTTCGGGCTGTGCGTCGGTGTCATCGGTCTCTCGCTGCCCCTCTGGGCGGTGCGTGACATCCCCTTCCCGTTGTATTGGCAGCTGCTGCCACCGGACGTGGCGGCCACGTCGGCCAGTGGGCTCTGGACTGTGCAGGGCTGGCCCAGCGCCCTCGCCGTCTCCCTGCTGGGCCTCGGCTGGATCGTCATCACCGCCACGGTCATCCCGGGGATGGCACGGCTGCAGGCCTGGCCCGGACGTCGGCTCCTGGCACCGGTCTCCGGCACCGACCTCGCGCTGCGCGTCGTACAGCTCACCGCGACCCGCGCCGCCGCGCTCGACGCGCACTCCGCCGAGCTGCGGCGCATCGAGCGGTCGCTGCACGACGGGACGCAGAACCGCATCGTCGCCGTCAACGTCCTGCTCGGCGCGGCCCGCCGGGCTGTGGCGCGCGACCCGGCCAGTGCCGAGGCCATTCTCGAACGCGCGCAGGACGCCGCCGAGCAGGCACTCGCCGAGCTCCGTGGGGTCGTCCGCAGCATCCTGCCGCCGGTGCTGACCGACCGGAGCCTCTCTGACGCGCTCACCGGTCTGGCCACGGCCTGCCCGGTGCCCTGCCGGATCGACGCCGACCTGCCCGTCCGGTGCGCCTCCTCGGTCGAGGCGACGGCCTACTTCGTGGTGGCCGAGACGCTCACGAACATCGCCAAGCACAGCCGTGCCAGTCACGCCGACGTCCTGGCCCGCCTCCAGGACGACCGGCTCCACCTGCGGATCACCGACGACGGCCAGGGCGGGGCGGACGAACGCGACGGGTCCGGGTTCGTCGGCATCCGCCAACGTACCGAAGCACACGATGGGACATTCATGCTGACCAGCCCGCCCGGTGGGCCCACCACCGTGACCGTGAGCCTGCCATGCGGATCGTGATCGCCGAGGACGATCCGCTCCTGCGCGAAGGGCTCGCGCTGCTGCTCCGTGCCGAGGGCATCGACGTCGTGGCCACCGCCGGCGACCCCAGCGGCTTCCTGGACGCCGTCGAGGCCCACAAGCCGGACGTCGCGATCGTCGACGTACGGATGCCGCCGACCCACACCGACGAAGGGATCGTCGCGGCCGTCGAGGCCCGGCGCCGCCGGCCGGACCTGGCCGTGCTCGTGCTGTCCGCCTATGTCGAGCAGGCGTTCGCCACTGAGTTGCTCTCCCACGGCAGCTCCCGGCTCGGGTACCTGTTGAAGGAGCGAGTCGGGCGGGTGGACGAGTTCCTGACCGCGCTGCATCGGGTGGCGGACGGGGGTACGGCCATCGATCCGGATGTCGTCGCGCAGCTGCTCGTACGCACCCGGCCCGACACCCGGCTGGAGCGCCTCAGCCCACGCGAACGCGACGTGCTGGCCCTGATGGCCGAGGGTCTGGGCAACGCGGCCATCGCCGAGCGGCTCTTCGTCACCGATGGCGCCGTGCACAAGCACATCCGCAGCATCTTCGCCAAGCTCGACCTGGCACCCACCGACCGGGCGGACCGGCGCGTCACCGCCGTCCTGCACTACCTGGAGGACGCCAACCGCCGAGTTTGAGCCGGGGTCACTTGCTGGGCTGGGGTGTCTCGCAGGCGATCTTCGGGTTCATGCCGACATAGTTGAGGGGACCGGCCACGATCGTCACGGCGATGGTGGCCAGCTTGTTGCAGTTGTCGACCGGTCCCGAGTAGTAGTCGCGCTGCCCCGCCGCGAAGGCGCCGACGATCAGCCAAAGGATCACCACTACAGACGCTAAGCGCATCGGTTCTACCTCCATCATTCGGCCTTGGTCACCAGTCTCTCCCCCTGGCGAGGCCGAGGAAACGGAGGAGTTTTCCCACTGTCCGTCACTGAAGAGGGACCTTCGGCGACTTTCTGAGCGGAGGAGCGCCGGTGGTCAGGTCCTTGACCTGGCCGGTGGTGCTGGTGGCCGCCAGGGCGACGGCGAACAGGATGAGCTGATTGAGAATCTTGAGAAACACCAGCATCCCCACGGCTCCGGCGACCACCTGGTAGGCGGGGTTGGCCGCGGTGAGGTTGAGGTAGACCTGCCCGAGGGTCTTGAGGATCTCCAGGCCGAACGTGATGACGAGGGCCGGGCCGATCACCCTGCGCAGCGGCAGGTGCAGCCGGGGCGGGGCGGTCAGCAACGCCATGGCCAGCAGGGTGTTGATGCCGAGACCGATGACGAACGCGGCCGCGGACAGCATCCACTGGGCCCAGTCGGCGTCCGTGCCCACCGTGTGGACGGCCAGCCAGCTCAGCAGCCACTCGGCGGCGAAGGCGAGGGCGATCGACAGGAAGAGCAGCACACCGAGTCCGGCCACCACGGCCAGGTCGATGAGCTGGCGCAGGAAGAACCGCCCCGGATATTCCTCGATCCGCCAGATCGCCCGGCTGGCCGAGCGCAGGGCGTCCATCCAGAACAAGCCCGTCAACGGCAGCGCGACGAACGCCACCGCCCCGGCCGTCGCCCGCGCGTCGATCAACGCCTGAACGTCCAGCCTCGGGAAGTTCTCGCTCAGATAGTGCCGCACCGCCTCCAGCACCGGCGGATAGTCCAGGTATCGGCCGAGAATGGCGAATCCCAGCAGCGCGAGCGCGAAGGTGGCGAAGAAGGAGTAGTACGTCAGCGCGGCCGACAACCGGCCGGCGTCCACCTTGTCGTAGCGGATCACGGCCCGGACCAGATGATCCAGCCAGCCATGACGACTTCTCGCCCGAGCCCAAGCCGCCGACAACCGTCCGAGCCTGCTCACCGTACCGTCCAAACCCGCTCGATCTTCAGTCTGGGCATCTACCCGAGCCTGCGCCGAATCATCCCGGGCGCACCTTACTGGGCGGCCGGGATCCGTGCCTATCAGGATCGGAGGTGAGAGGCTGGAAGACGTGAAGCCGGATCGGGGGCCCCTCTGGGGGCTGGTGCCACCCACGCTGGCCAAGCTGGCCGCCTGGAGCGCCTGCTTGATCCTCATCGGCGTAGTGGCCAACTACGTGGTCAACGCCGTGGTGCTGATGCACCTCATCGCCCTGCCGGTCGCGGTCGCGCTGCTGCTGACCGCACTGCTGTTCCCCCTCACCAGACGGCTGCGCGCGATGGGTCTGCGGCCGATCTACGCCACGTGGATCACCATGCTCGTCGCGTTCGCCGTGGTGGCGGGGACCGGCTGGGTCATCGGCGTACGGGCCAACGAGGAGTTTCCCGGCCTGGTGCGGCAGGTGCAGCAGACCGCCAAGACGATGGAGGGCTGGCTCTACACCGGTCCGCTGCACGTCAAGCCGAACCAGCTCAGCAACTGGGTCGACGACATCGCCAACCTGGTCACCGAGCAACAGCGGCAGATCACTTCGACCGTGCTCGCGGGCACCGTCGTGCTGCTCGAAGCGCTGGCCGCGACCGTCCTGCTGCTCTTCGTGACGTTCTTCCTGCTCAAGGACGGGGACCGGATCTGGGCGTGGTTCCTCAAGGGGTTCGGTACGGTCGCACCACGGGTCGATCGCGCCGGGCGCACGGCCTGGGTCACGCTCTCGCACTACGTGCAGGGCACCGTGGCCGTGGCGGCGGTGCACGGCATCCTCATGGGCATCGTGCTGGCGGTCATGGGCGTCCCGCTCTGGGCGGCGCTGGCCGTGCTGATCTTCCTGGCCAGTTTCATCCCGATCGTCGGCATCTTCTTCGCCGGAGCCGTCGCGACGCTGGTCACGCTCGGTGCGAAGGGCCCGATCTACGCGCTCATCTTCGTCGGCGTCCTGGTCGTCGAGCAGCAGTTGGAGAACCACGTCCTCCAGCCGCTGATCGTCGGCCGGGCGCTCCATTTCCATCCGCTGGCGATCATCATCGTGCTCTCCGTCGGCGGCGTCCTGGCGGGGATCGCGGGCGCGATCGTGGCCGTGCCGATCGCGGCGATCCTGTACCGATCGGTGCCCGAACTCTTCCGGGACGAACCGCCCCCGCTCCCCCCTGTGCCGGAGCAGGAACCACCGCCGGACCACGGCAAACCCGCCCAGACCGCCGGCGGACCAACGCTCCCGACCGGGCGACGCGATGATGCGCGGCGGGACTAGGCGCTCGTGGCCAGGAGGATCTTCAGCAGCTCGTCGGGCGCGTCCCGCATCACATTGTGCCTGGACGCGAGGGCATGCGCGCGCCACGACGGATCGGCCAGCGCCCGCTCGTAGGCCGGCTTGAAGGCCGACTCCCCCTCGCCCTCGGCCGCGTACACATAGTCCTTGCTCCGGAACCGGTCGAGCCCGCCGCGCAGGCGGATCGACTGGATGAGGGAGGCCAACGGGTGCGGCGTCGCCCGCGGATCGAAGAAGGGCAGCGGCGCGGTCGCGTAGCCGTTCGCGTGGGCGTCGCCGATGTACCAGTGTCGCTGGTCGTCCGTGGCCAAGGTCCAGCAGGAGTCTCCGTCCTCGGGTACGAAGGCGTCGACATAGACCAGACCGTCGACCCGCTCGGGGACACGGTCGGCGGCACCGGTGATCACCATTCCGCCATAGCTGTGCCCCACCAGCACGACGTCGGTGATCTGCTCGTCCTCCAGGAGATTCACCACGTCCTCGACGTGCGTGTCGAGGTTGACCGAGGCGTTGAGCAGGTGTTTCCTGGCCCCCAGCCCGGTCAGCGTGATCGGGTACGCCTCATGGCCGTGCTGGCGGAGCCGGCGCGCCAGCGGTTCGAAACACCACGCGCCGTGGCAGGCGCCGGGAACAAGTACGAAGGTCGTCATCTGGATTCCTCAGGTAGGTGGCGTACGTCCCCAGCCTCCGGCAGAACGAACCAGAAGTCCAAGAGATGGTATTTCTCATAACTAGAACCACCAGTTATGGAGTGGCACGATGGTGACGTTCGAGCCCTACGCCATGCAGGAGGTTCCCCGTGCTGCGTCGAGTCTTGGGGGCGCTCGCCCGGACCACGCCCGACCCACGGCAGTCGGCCGAGGCGGATGCCTGCGCCTATGGCGCCCAGTTGCTCAGCGAAGCCCGCGAGGAGCTGAACAAGGCGGACACCAAGGCGCAGGTCCTGCTCGGCATCGTCGGCATCGGGCTCGGCGCCGTGGCGGGCGGGCTGCTCGCGGGCAGCTGGTCGCCCTTCACGCTGTCCAACGCCGTCGAGTGGCTGTGGTGGGCCGGGGCGGCCGCGGCCCTGGCGGCGGTGATCGTGCTCGCGAGTGCCGTCTACCCCCGGTTGGACCGGCGGGAGCAGAGCAGCGGTGTCATGTACTTCGGCGACGTGGCGCGCTTCGCGTCCACCGCAGCCGTGTCCAGCGCCTTGATGCGCTCGTCGACGCTGGACCTGGAGCGGATCGCGGACCAGCTCCGCAGGGTGAGCAAGATCGTCGGCCAGAAGTACCGGCTCATCCGATGGGGATTCTGGCTCGTGCTCGGCGGTACGACGGCCACGGTGAGCGCGGTCCTGATCAATCTCGTGCTCAGCGCGTCTCCTCCATGAGGGCGAACGGCGAATCAGGATCCGGCGGCGGAAGGGGGACACCCAGTTGCCGGAAGGCCGTCCTCAGCGCGGTCTCGCTGGCCATGACGAGCTCGAAGGCGTTCGCGTGGCGCTGCGCGTCAACGATCTTCGCGAAGAGCTCGAGCAGTTCCTCCACCTTCTCCTTCCGTTCGTCGAGCATCTCGTCCGTGATGTCGGCCACCTTGTCCAGAGCCTGCGTGAGCCGTACGGCATGGCGGGCGGTCGAGCTGTTCATGCTCTCCGACAGGAACCGCTCACAGACCGCCCGCGATGCGCGCAGCTTTTGCACGTGCTGGTCGATCTCCTTCGCCCTCGCATCCATCTTGTAGAGCTCGTTCTCGTGAGCGCGTCGTAGCTTCTTCACCTCCTCGGGCACATCGAGCTCCACGGTCGCGCGCCACTTGCCCGTCACCGAGTCGGTCGGCCGGTCGTCGAACCAACGCAGCAGGTCAGCGTTCGCCGTCTCCTCGGCCTCGGCCGGCTCGAAGATGCTGTGCCGGCGCAGCGAACGCCGGACGATCTCCCGGACATAGTCCTTGATGGAGTGGTCCTTGTCCTCTTTCAGCTCCTTCCACGGCCGGAAGACGAGCGAGCCCGTGGCCGAGCGCCGCCAGAGCCACACGTTGACGGTGAATTTGTAGCCGTCGCCCTGAGCCGGGGCGGTGAAGATGTAAGAAGCCTCCTCGGGCGTGACCTCCGGCTCTGGCGCGGCAGGTGGTGGCGCCGCCTCGGGTGCGGAGCGGACCGGAACCCTCGTCCAGCGCCCTATGAGCAGAGAGTTCTTGATGGACGGCATTTCAGCCTTCTCTCATGAGTCGGATATATCGGGAGAACTGGTTGCCGGTGATGGTTCCGCGCTTGTGCCACAGATACAGATGGAAGGTCCAGGAGGGCCGGAGCCTGTTCATGGGCCGGCCGAGCATCTCCTCGACGACGGCGTTCACCTCGGGCTTGGTCGCCGCCCGCTCCGCCCACTCGGCGATGAGCGACCACGAGGAAGGCGTGTACGCGGGCAGCCATGAGGTGCCGAACTTCTGAGACAGGCCCCAGTTCAGGGCATTGGTCCAGAGCAGCGCGAGTTCGCTCACCGGCTCGTGCTCATGAAGCGGCGGGTACGACTCATGCTCCTGAAGCGCCGACGCCAACCGGACGAAGGCCAGCGCGGCGGTCAGCCGCTCGCCGACCTCGCCCCTCGCCCATCGGGCCAGCTCCCGCAGGACGGTCTTGGCCGTGGCGGAGGTGTAGACCTCCGCCACGGATCGGGCGACGGCGTCGCAGGGCTCCAGATATGTGGCGGTGTGCGCGATGGTGCGGAACGCGCCGAGGGCGTCCTTGATGTTCCTGATCCCAATGGTCGAGCCATAGGCCAGTGCGGCGGAGAGCCGCTGGAGATAGGTGCCGGTCGTCCAGACCTTCAACTTGTCACGTACCAGCACGGCCACGTCGGGGTCGTTGACGGCGGCGGCTTCCAGCGCCCACGTGAGCACCTTCGTCCGATCTTCCTCTTTGCTCCAAGGCGTGAAGAAGCGCTTGTCGATGACCTGGAAGTCGCAGGTCGCGAGCCGGCCGACGGCGTAGGCGGCCTTCAACTGGACCCGCCAGTCGTCTGCCTCGACGAGTTCGGCGAGCCAGTCGTACAGAGCGGGGCGGATGGCGGGCTGCTGCTCCCAGACCAGGGCCAGCAGCCGCGCCGCCATGCTCGGCCGGATCTCGACGCGTTGCCCCTCACCGCCCCGCGCCGCTTCCGCGGTGCTCAGCCCCGGATAGCCGGTCCACTCATGGAGCCGCTCCCAGACGGGGATGCCCCGGTCTTCCCCGTCGTCTTCGTCGCGTTGCTCGTCCTGTCTGACCCTTACGGCGAGAGCCAGCGCGGCATCGGACACGATGGCCTCGGGAAGGCCGTGCAGCACAGCACTGCTGACCAGGAAATGCCGGCCAAGGCCGGTTTGGTCATTCTTGAGGTTCTCAGACAGCTGCGCGAGAGCCGCGTAGGGCAGCTCCGTGATCATGTCTGCCAGCGTTCGCCCCTGTCGGAGGCCGCCCACGATCTGCTCGGCGATCCTGACGGCTTCCCAGGGACGGCAGCCGGCGATGTGCTCGCTCAGCCGCTCGTCCTCCGCCGCGAGATCCTGCTCGATGCCTTCGACGTGGTGCACCAGCCACTTGCGGAAGACCTCGGTGGCGGTGGGCGGCTCGTGCGTGACCACGGACTTGGTGATCGCGCAGTCGTTCGTGACCACGACGATGATCGTGGCGGCACTCTCCGACGCAACCGCGCGCAGCCGCTCAAGCATTGCCTCGGGATGGCGCGGCCAGGTGCCGTCGTCGGCTCGGAGCACGTAGCCGTTGCCCGGCCGAAGGTTCTCCGGCCGGATCTTCTTCGGGTCCTTGACGCTCAGAAGGTTGCACGTCAAGCCGTGCTCCATGAGGGCGTGCAGTGCCGCCGTCCACCGTCCGGTGTGCGGGTCCCCCCTGAGCAGCACCACGGGACCGGCGGCCAGTCGTTCGAGCAGTTCCCGCTGCGACAGGGTCGTCACCAGGCAGGCACGGATGGTGTCGAAGTCCTCGGTGGGCACCGGCCAGGAGCGGACGTCCGCGTCCTCGCCACCGAGCTGGATGAGGAGGTCGCGGCCCGCTCCGTAGACCGTGCCGCCGTTGTCGGCTCGATAGTCTGAACCGCCGTACCAGTTCTGCCCGACGTCGATCATCTCGGCGCGCAGCCGGCGCTCCTTCTGTTCTTGTTCGATGCGCTCGGTCAGCGACGGCTCCGGTTTGCCGGGCTTTTCCTCGGCAGGGGCTTCGTCGGTCGCGATCTCCGGCTCTTCCTGCGGCGGTGTCTCCTCGGTCATGGGCGAGGCTTCCGTTCGGGTTGTGCGACACGCTTGATATCGCGGCCGGCCACGAAGCTCACCCCGTCACCCGTGGTCTGGACCTGGTTTCCCCCGTACCAATCGCCGCGGACGTTCACCCCGCCGGCCGTCGGGCCGGGTCGGCTCTCGTCTTCCGGCCCGGCCTCGACGTCGAACTCCTCGAGTCCACGGATCGCGTGCACGTTGTGCCCCGGCAGATGGATGTAGGCGGTGTACTCCTGCTGCTTGACCTTCGCGCGCACGCGCCGGAAGTCGTCGGCCGACGGGCCGCCATACCCCTGGCCGACGTAGTCGGCGTAGAAGGTGTCGGAAACGATGACCCCCAGGTTCGCGTCCTTGACGGTTCGCAGTGCCGCCCGCAGGGCGTCGGCGTTCACCAACCGCCCGCTCGCGACGGCGTGCCGGCCCGGCGATCCTGCGGGACCGTCCACGTGGATCGGACCCGCGTGGATGGCGAGCCGCAGGCGGAGGCGGGGCTGCGACGCGGTGTCGTTGTGCGCGTCGACGGCTTCGCGTAGCGCGTCCGTGAACGGGCCGAGGAGCCGCGCCGGATGAATGCTCGAAGGAAGGACGACGAACTCGCCGTCGCCTTGGGGCTGCCGCTTCCAGTCGAGCAGGCCCAGCCCGGCCGCGCCCGCCGCGAGGTCGAGCAGCCGGATCATGGCCGACTGCAGGACATGTTGCTCCGTGTTGTTGCGCCCGCTGTAGTCCTCGATGTCGTAGGTCAGCATGGCCCGGTATTCCGGCGTGTCGTTCATCTCACTCCCTGTCGCGATGCCCTGCCGTACAAGAGAGACGCTGATGCCACTGGGCGGGAGACCAGCGTGATTTTTATGGGTTCCGCGAAACGATCTCGGCGAACTTCGTCAGCCCGTCCATGTCCGTGATGACCACGCGCCGATGACCGCGCAGGACCCATCCGCGCTCGGCCAGCGATCGAAGGGCCCGCTGCACCGTGGCCTCCTTGGCACCGATCAGGCCGCCGAGCTCGGCCCTGGTGAGGGGGACGCCGATGTCCACGCCTTCCCCGACGACGTGACCGTGGCGCGCGGCCAGCGCGAGAACGATCCTGGCCAGGCACACGTCCGCGTCATAGCCGGCGAACTCGAGGCGTCGCTGGTTGGCCCACCGCAGACGATCGCTGAGCAGCCCGGAAAGGGCGAATCCGGCTGCCGGATGGCGCTGCAGATAGCCGAGGAAGGCGGTCCCCTTGATGACGCAGACCGAGGTCAGGCCGCACGCATCGGCGTCCGCGCTGCGTCTGCCGCCACCCAGGATCGCCATTTCGCCGATGACATCGCCGCGGACCCGTACGGCCAGCAGCACGCGCTCACCGTTCTCCGCCCAGGTGGTGACCTTCACCAGCCCATGCAGGATCAGATAGACCAGTGACCCCGGCTCGCCCTGACGTACGAGCGGGGTTCCGTCGGGCACCGCGCGAGTGACGCCGAGCTCGATGAGTTCGGCCGGCATCGCCGCGGGGAGCCGGGCGAGGAAGGTTCCCTTCGGCCACGCGTACTCCCGCTGACCTGCCACCGCCGAGCCTCCAGCGACGAGCGACTCAATCTTCCACCCGAATATGACACCGGTGAGACTCCTGGCCAACAGCTCGGGGCCATCGCGTCCTTCACGCGGTGAGCCGGGCGATCTGCCGTAGCTCGCCGCGGGTCGTCTCGCAGTCCAGTCGCCGGAGTTGGTCCACCACCCGGCCGGCCTGAGGGCTGTACTTGAGCTCCTCGGGGCAGGTCTCCGCCACCTTCCTGAGCATGGCGGTGGCGGCTTCCGGGTTGCGGTCCATGGCGTGGGCCGTGGCCAGGGACAGGAAATAGCGGGCCTGCCGGTCCTTCGCGTACAGCCGGTCGGCGTCGACGTCCGCCGCCAGCCGGATGGCCTGCCGGTAGCGTCCCATGCGTGCCGCCACCACCACCGCGTGCAGGTCCACCTCGGTCATGAAGTCCACGCCGAGCTGTCCGCCGAGCTTGCGGGCGCGGTTCAGGAGTTCCTCGGTCCGGAGGAGGTCGTTCTCCTCGGCGGTGGCCAGCGCCGCCGTCAGGTAGCAGGTGCCGATGGTCGACGGGTCGTCCGTGAGCTCGGTCGCGGCCAGGCACAGGCGGCGGGCGTCGGCGTACCGGCCCAGGTGGATGAGGACCTCGGCCAGCTCGGCCCGGGTGAGCGCGGGCAGGTGGCGGTCGGCGACCCCACGGTCGGCGGGCGCGGCGGCCACACCACGGTCGGCGGGTGCGGCGGCCACACCACGGTCGGCGGGTGCGGCGGCCACGGCGCGGTCGGCGGCCAGCAGGGCGAGGGGGTGGTGGCCGCAGCCGCGCAGCAGCGTCGCGAACAGCCGGTAGACGTCGGTGAGGTCGGCGGCGGCGGCCTGCCGGTCCTCGGCCCTCGCGTGCTCCGCCGACGTGTCGGCCATCAGGAGGAGGGCGGGCAGGCGGCGGCGCAGCTCGGTGTAGCGTCTGGGCGAGCGCCGCCAGATCTCCCACGCCGACGACACGTGGCGGTGGACGCGGTGCACGCTCTCGGTGACCTCGTCGGCGCACAGCCGGGGGAACAACAGCGCCCGGCCGACGTCATCGCATTCGCCGTGGTCGCCCGTGGCCGGCAGTGTTATGTGACCGCCGATGAGTTCGGAAAGGTCGTTGACGCGGAGTACGTCGGCGATTCGCATGATTGTGGATAATCGGTCCAGCGGCCTGGCGCCTTTTTCGACCAGCCGGAGCCATTCCTCGCTGCAGCCCACGAGATTCGCCAGAATGCGCCGGGACAGGCCGCGTGCGCGGCGCATGGCCATGATCCGGCCGCCGTCGACCAAGAAATCGCTGGCCATGCCGCCAGATTAGGTGATGAATTCGACGGCCATCGACGGCCATAAATGACCGCCGCTTTGTGCCAGCGGGCGGCGGGGAAAAAGCCGCTATCGTAATTCGGAGAATCGTGGGATGCCGTCGCGCAACTCCAGTTGGATCCGGGCGGCCCGGCCGGGGTGAGACTGCCGCGACACCGTTCGGCAGGAGGAGACCACGATGACGATCGACGTCGAGTCGATACGGAAGGCATTCCCGTTCTTCGAGACAGCCGCTGACGGCTCCCGTCCCCCCGTCTACCTCGACAGCGCCGCCACCACGCAGAAGCCGGCCGTGGTGCTCGACGCTCTCAGCCACTACTACACGCGCGCCAACGCCAACGTGCACCGTGGCGTCTACCGCCTGGCCGTGGAGGCGACCGAGCTGTACGAAGGTGCCCGGCGCAAGATCGCGGCCTTCGTCAACGCGCCGCGCGCCGAGGAGATCGTCTTCACCAAGAACGCCACGGAGGCCACCAATCTCCTGGCCAACACCCTGATGTGGGGCGACGGCCGGCTCCGGGTCGGTCCCGGCGACGAGATCGTCCTGACCGAGATGGAGCACCACTCCAACCTCATCCCCTGGCGGCTGCTCGCCGAGCGCGTGGGGGCGAAGGTCAGCTATCTGGGCATCACGGACGACGGCCGACTGGACCTGTCCCGCCTGGCCGAGCTGGTCACGGAGCGGACCAAGGTCGTGGCGGTCGTGCACGCCTCGAACATCCTGGGCACCGTGAACCCCATCGCGCCGATCGCGGCCCGCGCGGCCGAGGTCGGCGCCCTGCTGGTCGTGGACGCGGCGCAGTCGGTTCCGCATCTCGGGGTGGACGTCGCCGCGCTCGGGGCCGACTTCGTGACGTTCTCCGGGCACAAGATGTGCGGGCCCACCGGGATCGGCGTGCTGTGGGGCCGGCACGAGCTGCTGGCCGGCCTGCCACCCTTCCTCGGCGGCGGCGAGATGATCGAGACGGTCAGCGTGGACGCCATGCACTACGCCGCGCCGCCGCTCAAGTTCGAGGCCGGGACGCCGCCGGTGGCGCAGGCGGTCGGCCTGGGGGCCGCGTGCGATTTCCTCTCGGAGATCGGGATGGACGCGGTCGCCGCCCACGACCAGGCACTGATCGAGTACGCTCTGGACCGGCTCGGTGAGGTGCCCGGCATCCGGTTCATCGGCCCCGCGGACACGACCGACAGACTGCCGCTGCTCTCCTTCGTGGTGGACGGCATGCCGCTCCAGCAGGTGCGCACGGCCTTGGACGAGGCGGGGATCGCGGTACGTTCGGGTCACCACTGCGCCCAGCTCGCGTGCAGCCGCTTCGGCATCCCGGCGGCCATCCGCGCCTCCTTCTACCTGTACAACTCGCCCAACGAGGTCGACGTCCTGGCCACGACGCTGGAACAGGCGCGCGGCTCCCGGCGGGGCCGGCAAACCTCGGACACGGTGTACGAGGCCGCCGACACCCGCCAGGTCCGCCCGTACCAGGAGGTCCTGGTGCCGGGGATCTTCCGGCCCTGGGCGTACCGGCTGGTCGAGGAGCTGGCTCCCGCCCAGGGAGCCAGGGCGCTCGACATCGGCACCGGGCCGGGCACGGTGGCCCGCGTCATGGCGGCGGCCGTGGGCGACGGCGGGGCCGTGGTCGGCACCGACCCGAGCCCGGCCATGCTCGCGCTCGCGCGGGAGGAGCCGCCCGTCAGCGGGGCCCCGATCCAGTACGTCGAGTGCGGCGCGGCTCCCCTGCACGTGTCGGACGAGGCGTTCGACCTGATCACCATGCAACAGGCGCTCCAGTTCGTCCCGGACCGGCGCGCCGCGGTGGCCGAGATGCGCAGGGCCGCCCGTCCCGGCGCGCGGATCGCCATCGCCACCTGGTCACCGCTCCGGCGCAACCCGCTCTTCCGCGCCCTGCACGACGCGGTCGGCGCGGTGCTCGGCCCCGGACCGGCCGCGTTGTTCGAGGAGCCGTGGTCGCTGGGCGGGGAGGAGGTCGCCGACCTGGTGGAGGAGGCGGGCTTCGATCAGGTCGAACTGCGCGAGTGGACGGTGCCGGTCACCATCCCCGGCGGACCGGACGCCCTGTGCTGCCTCTTCGGCTTCTCGGCGGTGGGCCCGCACATCTCCGTCCATCGCCGGGACCTCCACGCCGCCGTCCGCGCGAACCTGGCCCACTGTACGGACGGGCACGGCGTGCACGGGGAGACCTCGGCGAGCGTGGTGACCGCCCAAGCCTGACCGTCAGGGACATGCGCAAGTCTCACCATTCCGCCATCGAGCCGTCGTCGTGCCGCCAGACCGGGTTGCGCCAGGCGTGCGGGTGGCGGGCGGCCTGCCGTACCGCCTGCTCGTCGATGGTCACCCCCAGGCCGGGCAGCGTGGTGCGGTGGGCGTGGCCGTCGGTGAAGGTGAACGGAGTGGGGTCGAGGACGTAGTCGAGGAGTTCGGCGCCGCTGTTGTGGTAGATGCCCACGCTCTGCTCCTGGATGAGGAAGTTGGGCGTGGCGAAGCCGATCTGCAGGCTGGCGGCCAGCGCGATCGGGCCGAGCGGGCAGTGCGGGGCGAGTTGCACGTCGAACGTCTCGGCGAGCGCGGCGATCCGCCTGACCTCCGAGATGCCGCCCGCGTGGGACAGGTCGGGCTGGGCCACGGCCAGGCCGGAGGTCAGCGCCGGCAGGAAGTCGGTGCGGGAGTAGAGGCGCTCGCCGAGCGCGATCGGCACGTCCGTCGCGGCGGTCAGGTCGCGGAGCCGGTGCAGGTGGTCGGGGGCCAGCGGCTCCTCCACGAACAGCGGTTGCAGGTCGGCGACGGCGGCGAGGACACGTCTGGCGTTGGCGGTCGTGGCGCGGCCGTGCAGGTCGATGGCGAAGTCGCGCCCGGGGCCGAGGGCCGACCTGGCGATCTCCGCCCTGCCCACCACGGACGCGAGGTCGGCGGCGGTGAGCGAGCGCGGCATCAGGCCCGAGCCGTTCATCTTGACCGCGGTGAACCCGGCCTCGACCTGCCTGTCGATCTCCTCCCGCAGCTCGCCGGGGTCGTCGCCGCCGACCCAGGCGTAGACCCTGACCTTGTCGCGGACCGGCCCGCCGAGCAGGGCGTGCACGGGCGCGCCGTAGTGCTGCCCGGCGATGTCCCACAGCGCCTGGTCGAGCCCGGCGACGGCGCTGGACAGCACGGGGCCGCCCCGGTAGAAGCCGCCCTTGGTGAGCACCTGCCAGTGGTCCTCGATCCGCAGCGGGTCCTGGCCGAGGAGATATTCACTGAGTACGTCCACCGCGGCCCGCACGACCTCGGCCCGTCCCTCGACGACGGGTTCGCCCCAGCCGACGATGCCCTCGTCGGTCTCCACGCGGCAGAACAGCCATCTCGGCGGCACCGGGAACGTCTCGATCCTGGTGATCTTCACAGCAGTTCCTCCAGGTCGCGCCACGCCTTGTCGAGCAGGTCCCGCATCGCCGCCTCCGCGGCGTCGCCGTCCTGTCTCTCGATGGCCGTCAGCACCGCCAAATGACTGGGTACGGGGTCGTCGCTGCCGCTGGAGCCGTGGACGAGCCGGTCGCGCCCGGCCAGGCCGGCCCCCATGACGACCTCCATGCGGATGAGCAGTTCGTTGTCGCCCGCCGCGAGCAGCGCCCGGTGGAAGTCCAGGTCGGCCGCGACGGGGTCGGCGGCGGACGCCATCGCGTCCAGCGCCTTCCGCAGCGCGTCGAGTTGTTCGGGGGTACGGCGCAGCGCGGCCAGCCGGGCGACCTGGGGCTCGACGATCGAGCGCAGCTCGTGCAGGTCGCGCAGGAATCCCGGGTCGGGGCGCCCGGCGAACTTCCACCGGATCACGTCGCCGTCGAGGAGGTTCCAGTCGGCGCGCGGGCGTACATAGGTGCCGAGCTTGGGCTTGGCCCCGATGAGTCCCTTGGCGGTGAGGACCTTCATCGCCTCGCGCAGCGCCGTCGAGCTGACGCCGAGCCGTTCCTGGAGGACGGTGACGTCGAGACTGTCGCCCGCCTTGAACTCCCCGCCGAAGATCATCGAGGCGATGGCCTCGACCGTCTGCCCGTGGAGCCCGCGCCCGCTGTAGGCCGCCATCACGTCGAGTCCTTCACGATGCTCCAGCCGCCGTCCACGACCACGCAGGCTCCCGTGACGAACGAGGCTTCCGGTGAGGCCAGGAAGGCGATCACCGCGGCCACCTCCTCGGGCGTGCCGAACCGGTCGAGCACGGTGGCCCGGACACTGTCCGCCCGGCCCGCCTCGTCCACCCGGTCCCAGGCGGGCGTCATGATCGGCCCGGGGAGTACGCAGTTGACGCGGACGGCGGGGCCGTACTCGACCGCCAGCTGCCGGGTGAGCGCGGTCAGCCCGCCCTTGGCGGCGGCGTACGCGGGACGTCCGGGCAGGCCGACGAGCGCGTGCACGGAGGAGGTGACCACCATGGCGCCACCTCTGGTGGCCAGGCCGGGCAGCAGCCTGCGGGCGGCCAGGAAGGTGCCGGTCAGGTTGACGCCGAGCTGCCGGTTCCACGACTCCAGCGTGGTCTGGTGCGCGGGCGCCACCTCGGCGGCGGCCGCGTTGCTCACGATCACGTCGATCGGGCCCCACTCGGCGACCCGGTCCCAGGTCTCCTCCTCGGCCACGTCGCCGCGCAGGTAACCGGCGCCTGTCCGCGGCGGTTCCGCGACGACGTCGACGACCAGGACGGACGCGCCCTCAGCGGTCAGTCGCGCCGCCGTCGCGGCGCCGATCCCCGACGCGCCACCGGTCACGATGGCAGTCCTGCCCGCGAAGCGCCCGCTCATGACCCGGCCAGTACGACGACATCACGGGGAGCCAGCTCCACCCCGGCCACGCTCACGGGCCGGTCACCGTGGTTGAGCAGGAACAGGTGCTCCCCACGCCGTACCGCCTCCACTTCGTCGGGCAGCCCTTGGATGACGGGCGCGACCTCCGCCAGCCGCAGGGCGTCGCGGACGAGCTCGCGCATGGCCCGCTCGTCGGGGCGCGTGCCGAGGTAGGTGGCGGCGCCCAGGCCGAAGGCGTGCCGGGTGATCGCCGGCGCCCCGGCGAGCGGGCCGCCGGTGTAGGCGGCCAGGACCTCGGCGCCTTCCGGCACGACGTGGTCGGCCCACAGGTCCGCGCTCCCGCCGGAGGTCAGGCCCACGGTCTCACCCTCACTGAGCGGCCAGAACTCCTCCACCCGCAGCCCGAGCAGCTCCCGGAAGGCGCCGGGGTAGCCACCCAGCCGGACGCGGTCGCACTCGTCGACGATCCCGCTGAAGAACGACATCAGCAGGTGCCCGCCTCCCTCGACGTAGCCGCGCAGGTTGTCGGCCGCCGCGTCGGTGCACAGGTAGAGGTTCGGCACCACGACCAGCTTGTACGCCGACAGATCCGCCTCGGGGGTCACCACGTCGACCGTGACGTTCTCCCGCCAGAGCGGCGCGTAGTGAGCGCGTACCCGCTCGGGGACCTTCAGCTCGCCCGGCCGCGCGTCCAGCTCCAGCGCCCACCAGTTGGCGTAGTCGTGCACGATCGCCACGTCGGCACGCACCCGCGAGCCCGCCACGTCGGACAGCGCCGCCAGCTCGGCGCCCAGCCCGGCCACCTCGCGGAAGATCCGGTTGTCCGCGCCGCCGTGGGAGACGATCGCCGAGTGGAACTTCTCCGCGCCGCCCGCCGAGGCCCGCCACTGGAAGTACATGACCGCGTCGGCGCCGCGCGCCACCGCCTGGTGGCTCCACAGCCGGTTCAGGCCGTCGCGCTTCGGCCGGTTCGGCGGGCGATAGCTGATCGCGCTGGTCGCGGTCTCCATCATCAGGTACGGTCGGCCGCCGCCCAGCGAGCGCATCTGGTCGTGGAAGAAGGCCGCGTCGATGTGCGCGCCGGGGTCCTTCGGCTCGGGGTAGATGTCGAGCGCCACCACGTCGAAGTCGGCCGCCCAGGAGGCGTAGTCGGCGACCGGCTCCCACATGCCCATGATGTTCGTGGTGATCGGCACGTCGGGGGTCAGCTGCTGGAGCGTCGCCCGCTCGGCCCGGTAGCAGGTCAGCAGCGCGTCGGAGCTGAAGCGGCGGTAGTCGAGATCCTGCGCGGGGTTGCGCAGGGTCGGGGTCGCGCGGGGCGGCAGCACGTCGGCCCAGTCGGCGGCCCGCTGGCTCCAGAACGTGGTGGACCAGGCGGCGTTCAGCGCGTCGAGGTCGCCGTAGCGCTCGCGCAGCCAGGTGCGGAAGTCCTCGGCGGAGACGTCGCAGTAGCACTCCTGGATGTGGCAGCCGTACTCGTTGCCGACATGCCAGATGCCCAGCGCGGGATGCCCGCCGTACCTCTTGGCCAGCTGGACGGCCAGATTCACGGCCGCCTCGCGGTAGACGGGCGAGCTGGGACAGTAGTGCTGGCGCGAGCCTGGCGACAGCCGCACGCCGTCGCGGGTGACCGGCAGCGTCTCGGGGTGCAGGCGCGACAGCCAGGCAGGCGGGGACGCGGTGCCCGTGGCCAGGCTGACCTCGATGCCCGCGTCGCCGAGCAGGTCCATCACCTCGTCCAGCCAGCCGAAGTCGTAGACCCCCGGCTCGGGCTCGACGAGGCCCCAGGAGAAGACGCCGAGCGTGACGATGGTGACCCCGGCCTCGCGCATGAGGCGGATGTCCTCGCGCCAGACCTCCGGCGACCACTGCTCGGGGTTGTAGTCGGCGCCGAAATGTACTCGGTCGTGCTTCATTCCTTGACGCTCCCTGCGGTGAGGCCCGCCCGCCAGAATCGCTGCAGCGAGGCCATGGTGACGACGAGAAGGAGCGCGGACACCGCCGCGCCGGTGACCGTGAGCTCGAAGAAGGCCGGGTTCCTGAAGGTCTGTGAGTTCCACAGGGCCAGGCCCAACGTGACAGGGTAGAGGTTCTGGTCCGACAGCATCACCAGGGGCAGGAAGTAGTTGTTCCAGATGCCGATGAACTGGAACAGGAAGATCGTGACCAGCGCCGGGCTCATGATCTTCAGGCCGATGCTGAAGAAGATGCGATACTCCCCCGCGCCGTCCAGCCGCGCCGACTCCAGCAGCGCGTCGGGGATCGCGGCGTTGGCGTGGATGCGCGCGAGGTAGACGCCGAACGGGCTGACGACGCTGGGCAGCAGCACCGACCAGAACGATCCGGTCAGGCCCGCCTGGCTGAAGATGAGGTACGTCGGCAGCGCCAGCACCGTGGCCGGCACGAGCACGCCCGCCAGCACCAGGTTGAACAGCGCCTCCCGGCCCCGGAAGGGGTATTTGGCCATCGCGTAGCCCGCCCCGGCCGACAGCATGGTGGCCACCAGCGCGCCGATACCCGCGTACAGGAAGCTGTTGAGTATCCACCGGCCGAACAGCCCGTCGCCGAACAGGCGGCCGAGGTTGGCGCCCAGCTGCGGGTGCGGCGACCACAGACCGAAGGTGCCGAACAGGTCGGCGGTGCTCTTGGTCGCGGCGACCAGCACCCAGACGACCGGCAGCAGGAAGTAGACCGCCGCCGCGAGGAGCAGCGCCATGACCACGACAGTGGCCGGTCTCCACCGGTTCACCACGCTCTGTTCCCCTTCCTGTTCACCAGTCGAAGGAAGCCGAAGGAGATCACGAATGCCATGATCGCGATAAGTGTGGCCTCCGCCGAGGCGAGATGGACATCCGCCTGGCCGAAAGCCTGGTTGTACGCCGCCAGGTTGGGTGTGTAGTCGCTGTTGATCGCCGTGGTGAGCGGCTTGAGTATCAGCGGCTCGACGAACAGCTGGAGGGTGCCGATGAGCGTGAACACGGTGATCAGGATCAGCGGCGCGCGCACCAGCGGGATCTTGACGTGCCAGGCGATCCGCAGCTCGCTCGCGCCATCCACCCTGGCCGCCTCGTACAGCTCCCGGGGGATGGCCTGCAGCCCGGCGATCAGCACGAGCATGTTGTAGCCGGCGAACTGCCAGGTGGAGATGTTGGCGATGGCCAGCAGGATCGTGTCGGGGCCGAGGAAGTCGTGCGGCAGGCCCATGGCGGCCAGCACGTCGATGAGCGGGCTGGTCTGCGGTACGTAGAGGAAGCCCCACAGCAGCGAGGCGATCACCCCGGGCACGCCGTACGGGAGGAAGAACGAGACGCGGAAGAACGGCCGGAAGCGCGCTCGCGCCGAGTCGAGCAGCAGCGCCAGCGCCAAGGCGCAGACCACCATGGTCGGCACCTCGATCAGGCTGAACACCAGCACCCGGCCAATACTCGCCACGAACGCCTCCTGGCTCAGCGCGGTGGCGTAGTTGCCGAGTCCGGCGAACTCCAGCACCGGTTCGGTCAGACCGAGCCCGCTGCTGGTGAGCTTGAAGAAGCTCTGGTAGATCGCGTAGCCGATCGGCGCGAGGAAGAACAGCGCGAAGGCCACGAAGAACGGCGCGACCAGGACCACCACGTGTGTCCTCGGCCGACCGGGGCGCCGCGAGTTCGCGCGCGCCCCCCGCGTCACCCCGGTCACCGTCAACCGCCCGTCACCACGTTGAGGCCCTTGGCCTTGAGCTGCTCGACCATCGCCTGCTGGGTCTTGGCGAAGGCGTCGGTGAGCGTCCCGTCGCCCTGGACCGCGGCCTTGGCGTTGTCGGTCAGCGAGGAGTAGAGCGCGTCGCTCACCGGGGGCCAGCGCCAGTCCGTCGCCACGGCGGCGTCGGCCTGCTTGAAGACCTCCCAGATGTTCTGGCCGCCGTAGAAGGGGAAGACCGTGTCGTCCTTCTGGAGGTTGGTGATCTGGCTGGTGTCCTTGACGGACGGCCAGCCGTACCCGGCCGACAGCAGGGTGTTGACGCTCTCGGGGGCGCTGTTGAGCCAGACCGCGAACTCGGTGGCCGCGCCGGGGTTCTTGGTGCCCTTCAGGATGGCGGAGGCCGAGCCGCCGCCCCAGCTCGCGGAGGTGAACTGGGCGGCGCCCGCCCACTGGGGCATGGGCGCGACCGCCCACTTGCCGGAGGTGCCGGGCGCGTTGCCGCGGATGATCGCGTCGCCCCACGAGCCGCCGATCCAGCCAACGATGCTGCCCGTCTGCAGGTCCTTGTACCAGGCGTTGGACATGTCGGCCTCGGTCTTGACCAGTTTGTCGTCCAGCATCTTCTGCCAGTACGCGGCCATCTTGCGGGTGTCGGGGTTGTCGATCGTCACCTTCCAGGCGTCGCCCTCGGTGCCGAACCACTGCTGCCCGGCCTGCTGAGCCAGCGAGATCATCCAGGGCGCCTGGTTGGCGGCGAAGGTCGAGATGTAGGCGCTCTTGTCCTTCTTCCTGATGGTCGCGGCGGCCGCGGCGAAGTCGTCCCAGGTCTTGGGCGCCTCCAGGCCCCACTTGGTGAACAGGTCCTTGCGGTAGTAGAAGCCCATAGGCCCGCTGGCCTGGGGAATCGCGTAGACCTTGGCGCCGAAGACGCCGGTCTGCCACTGCCAGTCGACGAACTTGGCCGCGTCGTCCTTCGCGTACTCCGTGACGTCTTGCAGGGCGCCGTTGACCAGGAACGAGGGCAAAGAGTCGTAGCCCACCTGCGCCACGTCGGGCGCGTTGCCCGCCTTGACCGCGGCGAGCATCTTCGCGTATCCGCCGTCGGGACCCGGGGTGATGGTCTCCAGCTTGACCTTGATGCCGGGGTGGGCGGTGTTGAAGGCGTCGACGGCCTTCTGGATGTCCGGCACCCACGACCAGAACGTCAGTGAGACCGGCTGGGCCGGATCGCCACTCGCCGCGGTGCTCGCGGGCGCGCTCGCACCGCCCCCGCAAGCCGCCGCGAGCCCTACAGCGACGACAGCGGCGACCAGTCGGGCCGCCCTGGGAATCTTCGATCCCATGCTGACTCCCTTCGAACGGAACGCCTGACCTGCGGGTTCCGGTTGAGGGGAGACATTATTCGTATTTTATTAATAATACAAGAGTGTTGCTGGGCGGTTTCCTGCGATTTTGTGTGACATATGGGACTATGTGGGTCTCGGCGGTGAAGGGATGCTGAATGCACGATGACTTGCAGGCGGCCATCGAGGGTCTGGTGGCGGAGTTCGGCAGGCAAGTCAGCCAGGTCCGGGAGACACACGCCCAGCTCCGGGAGGTCACGGCCACGGTCTCCGACGGCAACGTGACCGTGACGGCGGGTCCGCAGGGCAGGATCGACGAGGTCGTCTTCCATCCCCGCGTCTACACCCGGCTCTCCCCGTCGGAGCTGGCCCAGGCGGTCCTCGACCAGATCACCGAGGCCAACGCGCGGGTCGCCGAGGAGTCGCGGAAGCTGATGGCGCCGTTCGTACCCGAGGGGATGCCGGCCGAGCAGTTGTTCGGCGGCGAGTTCGACCTTGACCGGATGCTCCCGGACGCGCCACTCCAGCGCGGGGAGAGTCGATGAGCGAGTGGGCACAGGGGTTCGACGTCGCCTGGGGCCAGATGCGCCGGGCGGGCACGGACTGGTGCGCCCCCGCCGCCACCCTGCGTGAGGCGAGAGGGCTCGTGCGGTCCGTACTCGACAGCGCCCCGTGGGGACACGACCAGTACGGGCGGCAGTTCGCCGCCCGGTTCACCGGCACGCTCGAAGACCTCCTCGAAGACTTCCACCAGGGCGCGAAGAGCGTCGACGACCTGACGGAGCAGGTCGACACGGCGGCCCGCAACTACGAGCGGGCCGATCACCTGTATCCGCAGGTCTGAGGCGTGGATCTGAAGACTCTGCTCGGCCCCGCGTTCCCGTACGTGGAACCGGTACTCGGCTGGGTCGTCGGCATGGACTACCCGGAGGGCGACGGCGAGGAGAGCCTGGCGCGAGCCGCCGACCTGCGCGGTGCGGCCGAAATGTGCCGCACGGCGGGCGGCCAGGGGGACGAAGCGCTCAACCACGTGCTGGCCTACGCCGTCGGCCCCGCGGCCACCGCGCTGTGCGGCTACTGGGGGAAGTTCACCACCGACGATCCCGCGTACGTGGAGGAGCTGGCCAAAGCCTGCGAGGCGGCGGCGAAACAGCTCGAGTCATACGGCCTGGACACCGACTACACGCAGAAGTACATCGCACTCTGCCTGATCCTGCTGGCCTTCCTGCTGCTGCGGTCCTACGCGTTCGGGCCCGCCACAGGCGGTGCCTCGTTCCTGGCCATCGGGCCCGCCTGCTCGATGGCCAGGCTGAACGTCCGGACGATCGCCAAGCTGCTGCTGCTGAGCATCGCGTTCATGGTCGGCCTCGACGGTGGCACCCAGCTCTGGCAGTTCGCCGAGGGCAAGCGGCACGAATGGGACGGCGGCAAGACGGCCGCGGCGGTGGAGGGCGGGCTGCTGACCGGGCTGGCGTTCGCCGGGCTGGGCGGGATCATCGCCAAGGTCGGCGGTCCGCGACTGCTGGGCGGCGTCGTGCTGAAGGAGGAGCTGACGGCGCGCGAGCGGGTGGCCGCGTTCCTGACCCAGACCGTGGGCGGAGTGGCGACCCAGAGCAGTGTGGCCTCGGTGATCGGCTCGATCCCCATGCTCTACGAGAGCGGTCAGCTCACTCCGGAGACGCTGGCCAAGGCGGCGGTGGCGGGCTTCGTGGGCGGCATCGACGGCAGGGCGGGCTACGCGGGCCCGCGCGCCGCCGACGGCCTGCGCGTGCCGCGCTTGGGAGAGGCGCCACGGCTGGAAGGCACCCGGCTGGAGGGCACACGGGCGGAGGGCACGGGGCGTCCGGCTGATCAGCGGGCGCCCGCGTACCACTTCGGCCAGGACCCGCACGACGGCCCGGGCCGACCACCGGCCGAGGGGACCGGACGGGCCGAACCCGGGGGCGGCGGGACGGCCGTGCCGGTGCTCACGCCCCGGCACCGGGAGCTCATCCGGCAGAGCAGGCACGAGGTCACCGCGGGGGTCTGGTACCGGGATCCGGGCCGGGCGGTCATGCCCAGCGCGGACATGCGGCTGCTGCGACAGACGCCCGGCGTCATCGACGTGGGCATCCGCACCGACCGCCACGGGTTCTACATCGGTGACGAGCGGCTGTCGAGCCGCGACGTGGGCACGATGCTCGCCCACGACCCGGTCGTGCGGGCCGACCCCACCGCCAAGCTGCGCCTCCTGGGCTGCGACCTCGGCCAGAATCCCGTCGCGGTGCGGCAGCTCGCCGACCTCACCGGCCGGGAGGTCATCGCCGCCGACAAGATGGTCTACATCGGCGCCGACCGGCAGGCACACACCGGGAGCATCCCCCAATACCGCGCCGACGGCCGGCCGATCTTCCGCGAAGACGGCCAGTGGCAGCCCACCCGGCCGGAGCAGCCGCACCAGCAGCCGAACGTCCCGGCGGACATGGCCCGGCCGAGTCCCGAGCTGCCGCCGGGGGCGCTCAACGAGGAGACGCTGAAGGCGAAGCTGGAGCAGGAGAAGCCGCAGCCCAAGTTCCTGGCCGGCGGCCAGCATGGAGTGGTGCAGACGGTCCGGTTCCGCGACGGAACCGTCCTGATCCGGAAACTCCATCTCTACGGGCACGTCACGGTGAAAAAGGACCTGCTCGCCTCCCTCGTCGGGCGAATGATCGGCGCTCCCGTTCCGCACGTCATCCGGGATCCGTTCAACCGGGACGCCGTCTACATGCAGTTCATGGACGGCGTCGACCCGTCCGAGATCAGGGGCGAGCTGTTGCCCTTCCACGAAAGCGCGGGGGGAAGGCGGCTCGGCCTGCTCGACGCCTTGATCGGCAACACCGACCGCAGGGGCGGCAACTGGCTCGCGCACGGAAGGGACGGGGTGGGCGGGATCGACCTCAGCAGGTCCTTCTCGTTCGGCCTCGACAAGATCGAGTACGCCCAGAACGACTTCGCCTGGCACTACATGGACGACGACGGCGAGTGGATCGACAACCAGCTCACGCGCGAGGACATCGACGTGTTCACTGAGCGGATCCAGGCGCTGCGGCCGGAGTTCGAGCGGCTGGGTCGCGAGGCGTGGCACAACGAGGTGCTCGACCGCCTGTACCAGATCGCCGACCACGCGACCGGTGACGTGCCGTTGACCCATGAGCCCGTCCACCACTTCGGCGACTCCTACAGCTACTATCCGGTCGCCTACGGTGGCGACAAGTACAGCTTGGAGGGGAAGAGGCCGTGATCATGGTCGCCCGAGTGTTCGACGGGGTCAGGGACGGGGTGCCGTACTTCGAGCCCGGTCATCCGCTGGTGTCCAGCCCGGACGAACGCGAACGGCTGGCCGGCTATCTGGAGGCGGGCACGCCGATCCTGGGCACCACCGGGCTGGACGTGGACCGGGTCGAGCCGGCGCGCGGCGAGGTGGTGCCGCTGAGCTTCCGCACCGACGGGACGTACGTCTGGACCGACACGGTCACCTACTACCTGCGCACCCACCACCTGCGGCCGGACCCGGAGCTGTGCGCGCACATCGCGGCCGGCGGGTATGTGTGCCCCGAGGTCGGCGAGGATGCCGCCGCGCGGGTCCTCCAGGAGTTCTACCGGTTCTCCGCCGAGTCCGGGTGAACCCGCACGGCCGGGCGTCCGTACCTGTACGCAGGACGGAGTTCGCGAGCCGAGGAGGACTGCCACGTGATCATGCGTCGCCGGATCGCGAGTGTGGCGGTCGCCGTGCTCGGCGTGGGCCTGCTGCTGCCCGCCGGGCCGGCCGGTGCCCACGGGGCACTGGAGAACCCCCTCAGCCGGGCGGCGGCCTGCGGCGCCGACAGCCCGCGGACGGCCAAGTCGCCCGCCTGCAAGGCCGCCCTGGCGGTGAGCGGTACGGCGCTGCCCCGCGGGTGGGACAACCTCAGAGTGGCCGACGTCGCCGGCCGGGATCGCCAGGTGATCCCCGACGGGAAGCTGTGCAGCGGCGGCATCAAGGGGTACAGCGGCCTCGACCTCGCCCGCAAGGACTGGCCCGCCACCAAGCTGACGGCCGGCGCGGGCTTCACCTTCAAATACCGCGGCACCATCCCGCACAAGGGGACCTTCCGGCTGTACGTCACCACGGACCGCTACAACCCGTCCCGCCCGCTCAAGTGGTCCGACCTGGAGAAGAAGCCTTTCCTCAAGGTCACCGACCCGGCGATGGCGGACGGCTCGTACGTCATGAAGGGCAGCCTGCCCGCCGGTAAGACCGGCCGCCACCTGATCTACACGATCTGGCAGAACTCCGACACGCCAGACACCTATTACTCATGCTCGGACGTGGTCTTCCGGGGCGGCAAAACCGCCGCCGCGCGCTCCAGACCCGAACCCGCCACGTTGTCAGAGGCCGCGGCCGCCGGGCCCGCACCCGCCGGGAACGACCGCCTGCCGTGGGCGGTGGGCGGTGCGGCACTCGTCGCCGCCGCCGGAGTGCTCACCCTGCTGGCCCGGTCGAAGAGCGGCCGCTTCCGGTAGCGGCCCCGACCAGAGTGTCCGGTCTCAGCACTCGGAATCCCGGGTCCCCGGCCGCCCGAGATCGGCCGGGGATACCTGGACGTCAGCCCGTCGTGATGAAGCCGTCCGGGTTCACCACCACCGGGGACTCCAGGTAGAGGTCGCGGTATTCGTCCTGGATGCCGCTGTTGTGGATCTGGATGGCCAGCGGGCCGGTCTGCCCGGCGGTGGTGTCCTTGAAGGCCAGCACCTTCACCGCCGTACACGTGGGCGTGCCCGCGGTGATCGGGCAGCAGGCCATCTTCGCCTCGCCGGTGCTCTGGTTGGCCACCAGCTCGCACTGACTCCAGTTGTGGATGTCCCACTTGGTGTGCGGGAACTGGGTGAACAGGCTGCCGCCGCCGTTGTTGTGACCGGGGCGGTAGTCCCAGTGGCCGCCGTTGGGCGGCTGGAACTGGATGGCGCTGAGTGCGTCCCTGATCGGCGTGGTGGTGCCCCAGATCAGCACGGTCGGCGCGTGGTCGCCGGACACCTGCCGGACGCTGAAGATCCAGCGGAACGTGCCGGTCTGCTGCTTGTTGTAGTAGATCCAGCCTCGGCCCGCCGTACCGGTGCCGTGGATGGCGTTGTCGCGTACGGTCCAGCCGGCCGCCGCGTGCGGGGTCCAGCCGTTCAGTGTGGTGCCGTCGAACATGGAGACCAGGTACGGGTCACCGTACGGGTTCTGCGCGACGGGGGTGTGGACGGTGAGATCGGGGCTCGGCGGGGAGACGTTGCCGGCCGCGTCCCGCGCGACGACGTGGATGGCGTGGTCGGTGTCGGGGCTCAGGCCCGTACAGGTGCCCGTGGTGGTCTGTCCCGAGACGGTGCCGCACGGCCGCCCGTCGCCGAACAGGTCGTAGGAGGCGACGCCCACGTCATCGGCCGAGGCCGTCCAGGTCACCGTGACGCTCGACGAGGTGATGGCCGTCTGGCTCGGCTGGCCGGGGGCCGTGGGCGCGTGGGAGTCGATGGGCCCGGAGACGGTGAGCTTATCGAGGTTGGGCCCGCCGGTGGCGGCCGCGGCGGTCGCCCTGACCGTGTTCGGCCCGGCGTTGAGCTGGGCGGTGATGGCGATATCCAGCCAGGTGTCCCAGTTCGCCGTGGGGTTGAACGCCTTGCCGGCCGCGACCACGGTGCCGTTGACCGAGATGTCCAGTGGGCGGTTCTCCTTCGTGCCGTTGGCGTAGCGCAGGGTCAGCGTGGCGGTGGCCGCCTCGGGTGCGTTCACGGTCCACTCGACGTAGCCGCCGGTCGTGTTGACGTAGTCGACGAAGCCGGTGCCGGTGAAGCCGGTGTGGTTGGTGGCCACCGCCGCCTGGGAGAGTACGGCGCTCTCCGCCTGATAGGCGATGTCCTGGGTGCTGGAGGGGGTGACGTCGAGGAAGTCCAGGTTGGGATTGCCGTTGGCGGTGGTCGCGGTGACCCGGACCGTGTTGGCGCCCGCGCGCAGCGTCGCGGTGAGCGTGGCGGTGGTCCAGGTGTCCCAGGTGCCCGTGCTGTTGAACGCGTGGCCGGTGGCGATCGCCGTGCCGTTGACCGTGATGGTGGCGGGGCGGTTGGTGGTGGTGCCGTTCGCGTAGCGCAGGTCGAGGGTCGCGCTGCCGTCCGAGGGGGCGGTGACGGCGAACTCCAGGTAACTGCCCGAGACGTTGTCGCCGTTGACGTAGCCGGTGCCGGAGAAACCCGTGTGGGTGGTCTCCAGGACACCCTTGGAGATCGTGGCCGCCTCCGCCTCATAGCGGTTCGTGGCCGCCTGCGCTATACCTCCGATCAATGTCGTCGCCAGCATGGCGAGTATGGCTAAGACAGGCACCGTTCTGGACATGGCACAGCTCCTTGACGTGCGCTCGTTAACAAACTTTCCTAATATTTCTCGATATGACCACCGGCAGTCAGGCGAGTCAATAGGTCGGATGTGTTCACTTGGAACGGCATGGAACGCCCCTTTGTCAGGAGATATCGCTACACAGGGGAAAGGCGCCTATATGGAACTGCGGACACGCTTCACCGAGGCGTACGGCCTGACCACCCCGATCGCGCAGGCCGGCATGGCGTTCGCCGGGATGCTGCCGGAGCTGGCCATCGCGGTGAGCGGCGCCGGCGCGCTGGGGTCGCTCGGGGTGGGGCTGATGCCGACCGCCGCCATGGTCGAGACCATCGACGCGGTACGGGCCGGCACGACCGGGCCGTTCAACGTCAACTTCGTCACCCCCTTCGCCAAGCCCGAGCAGATCGACGCGGTCTGCGCCGCGGGTGTCGCGGTGGCGTCGTTCCACTGGGGGCATCCGCCGAAGAGCTGGATCGGGCAGTTGCACGGCGCGGGCGTACGCGTCTTCGAGCAGGTCGGCTCGGTGGACGACGCCAAGCGGGCGGTGGACGACGGGGTGGACGTCGTGGTGGCGCAGGGGCTGGAGGCGGGCGGGCACAATTACGCGACGCTGCCGACGTTCGCGCTGGTCCCGCTGGTGGTCGACGCGGTCGCCCCGGCGCTGGTCCTGGCGGCGGGAGGGATCGCGGACGGCCGGGGGCTGGCCGCCGCGCTCATGCTCGGTGCCGACGGCGCCTGGATCGGTACGCGGCTGGTGGCCACGACCGAGTCGGCGGCGCACGAGGGGTACAAGAGCCGCCTGGTGACGGCTCGGGGCACCGACACCGCTCGTACGCCGGTGTTCGGCCCGGAGCATCCGGCGTTCAATCCGACGCGGGTGCTACGTAACCGGGTCGTCCGTGAGTGGCACGACCGGGCGGACGAGGTGCCGCGCGACACCTCGGGGCTGGAGGTCATCGGGCACACGGTGGTCAACGGGGAGCCGGTGGAGATGCACAAGTTCTCCTTCCTGGTCCCGATGCGCGGCCTGACCACCGGTGACCTGGAGGAGATGGCGCTGCTCGCGGGTGAGGGCGTGGGCCTGGTCGACTCGATCGAACCGGCGGCCGTGGTGATCGACACGATCACCACACAGGCCCGCGCCGCCCTCGACCGCTACCGGAGGGCGGGCTGAGCGTCACCAGTTGGCGGGCAGTCCCGGTGTGGTCGCGGGCAGGGCACGGCCGGGCGGGTGGATGACGTACACGATGCCGCCGCTGCTGGAGCTGCGCTGCCAGACGTTCTCGAACGCGGCCCGCGGATAGACGTGCCGCACGGCGTCGTCATCGGCGGAGGCGGGGTCGTTGGCGATCACGTCGCCCTCCGCGGTGAAGCCGACGATCACCATGATGTGCCCGTTGGTCCCGTACCCGGCGCCCGGCAGCTCGCCCTTCTTGAACGACTGCGAGGTGATGACCGGGATTCCGGCGCTGATCAGCTTCTCCAGCTCGGTCAGCGTCCGCAGGCGGGTGACGAAGCCGTCCATGCCGTAGCGACCGGCGTAGGCGGTGTTGAACGGCCAGTTGCCCGCGCCCTGGTAGGCGTGGTCGTAGGAGAAGCGGGCGGCGTAGTCGACCTCCGGATCGGGATCGGACGGATCCACCCAGGAGGTGTCCTGCGCGCTCGGCCACTTGTCCCAGTAGCCCAGGACCATCGTGGTCGAGGTCGGGCTGCACCAAGCCTGACCGCCGCCGTCCCATTCCGGGTAGTGGCCCTCGTGCACGTTCTGGGAACGGCGCGGGACGGCCAGCTCGGTGCCCCACGCGCCGCCGCCCGGACTGACCGGCACGGTCTTGCGCTCAGGCACGTTCGAGGCCATCGCGCCCAGCGTCCGTACGGTCGGCGTCACGGCGGAGCCGGGCGTCCGATACAGGGTGAGGCGTAGCTGGTAGGCGTTGATCTGCTTGTCCGCCGCCGCGACGAACGTGTCCACGGAGACGGTGCCGTCCGCGTCGGCCTGCCCAGGCACCGAGGTGCGGCGGATGTCGCCCTCTCCGTACGCCCAGCGGCCGAGCACGTACCACTTGCTCAGCCCGGCCGTGTGCCGGGTGCGCGCCTCGACCTGCAGCCAGCTGCCCGCCGGGAGGTCGGCGGTCCAGGAGGCGATGAGCTCGGTGGCGGCGAAGCCGATCGGCCGCTCCGGGCCGGTCCAGCGGGCGTACTCCCAGCTCTTGGTGCCGAGCGCGTCGGTGTAGGTGGTGGTGCCGACCGCGGCGGCGAACGACAGGCCCTCGCCGACGGCCGTCCCTTCGGGCGTGCCGGAGGCGAAGTCGGCCCGTTGATAGACGACGTCCGTCGTGGCCGCCGCGGGTTTCGTGGCGGCGAGGCCGGTCGCGGGAGCCGCCAGGGTCGCGGAAACCAGGACGGTGGAGAGGAGTACGGTCAGCGCGCGCATGAACCTACCTTGCTTGGACGGCGCTCGATGCGGCAGACAGTAGACATAGAGGGCATACAACGCATCGGAAAATGTACGTACGCGCACAGTCCGTTATCTCGGCTCAGGCTCGGAGGGCCGCTTGGCGCTCCAGCCGAGGCAGCCGCATGGTCACGGTCAGACCGCCCTCCGGCCGCGCCTCGGCAGTGACCGTGCCGCCGTGGGCGTCGACGATGGCCCGGACGATCGACAGTCCCAGCCCCGCGCCGCGCGCCGACCGCACCCGATCACCCTGCAACCGGCGGAACGGCTCGAACAGGTCGTCCACCTCGTACGGCGAGACCTGCGGCCCGGTGTTCTCCACCACCACGACCGCCTCGTCACCCTCCTGCCGCAGTCGCAACCACACGTCACCCCCGCGCACGTTGTACTTGATCGCGTTCTCCAGCAGGTTGAACACACAACGCTCCAGGAACAGCGGATCGCCCATCGCGAGGGCGGCGCTCAGGTCCTGATGGAGGGTGACCGGCCGCTTGCGGGGTTGCAGGTCGAGCTGCTCCTCCACGGCCCGGATCACCTGGCGTACGTCGACGCTCTTGCGGATGGCGAGCTCCTGCTCCGACTGGGCCAGCAGCAGCAACCCCTCGATCAATCGCTCATAACGGGCATTGGTCCCCAGCAGCGCACGAGCCAGCGCCTTCAGATCGGGTGAGGCCGCCGGCTCCTCCAGCGACACCTCCAAAATCGTGCGATTGATCGCCAACGGCGTACGCAACTCATGCGAAGCATTACCGATGAACCGCCGCTGCGCCTCGAACACCCGATACAACCGATCCAACATCGCATCGAACGTATCGGCCAACCGCTTGACCTCATCCTGCGGACCCCGCAACCCGATCCGCTCATGCAACGTACTCTCCGACAACCGCCGCGCCGTCTCCGTCACCCGATCCAACGGCCGCAACGCCCGATCCGCCATCAAATAGCCGAGCACGAACGCGATCACCCCGATCACGATCATGATGAGCACCGAGGAGCGCAGCATCTCGTCGAGCACGCCGTCCGCCCGCTGCTGGACGCTCACCTTCTCGAAGACCATGTCGCTCTGGACGGCGCCCTCCTGCACGGGCCCGGCCCGCTCACCGACGATCCTCATGCCCTTCGCGGGGAACTGCTGGTCCAGGGCCTGCCCGGTGATCAGGTACGTCGACCAGAGCAGCAGCGATCCGGCGACGAAGAACGAGCCGCCGTAGAGGAGCGCGAGCCGCATCCGGAGCCCCAGCCGGTTCCATGGGCGCACGGCAGGGCCGTCGGGCTCCGTCACGACCAGCACCCCTTCCACTCTGGGTAGAGGATGACGGACCACGTGTCAGCCCGGAGTAAGTCGGCACTGGTTTCCGTACGGTCGATTACGTGACCATCAACCGGCAGGCATCCGAACAGGACGGCACACTCCTCAAGAATCGCGACTTCATGCTCTTCTGGACCGGGCAGAGCATCAGCGACCTGGGCGCCGCGGTGACGACGCTGGCGGTCCCCCTCGTGGCCGTCACCATGCTCCGCGCCACCACCTTCGAGGTGGGGGTGCTGACCGCCTGCGCCACGGCCGCCTGGCTGATCATGACGCTGCCCGCCGGGATGATCGTCGACCGCGTGGTCAAGCGCCCGCTGATGATCGGCTGCGGCGTGGCGCGGGGCGCGGTGGTGGCCTCGGTCCCCGTCGCGGCGGCGCTGGGCCACCTGACGATCGGCCACCTGTACGCGATGGCCTTCCTCGTGGGCTCGATCAACGTCGTCTTCGAGATCGCCTGCCAGAGCTACCTGCCGGTCCTGCTGGCGCGGCGGCGGCTCATCGAGGGCAACGGCAAGATCGCCACGACCAACGCGGTGGCCCTCGCCGTCGGCCCCTCCCTGGCGGGCGGCCTGATGACGCTGCTGCACACCGCGGCTCGGGTGATGGTCGTGGACTGCCTCTCGTACGTGATCGGCATCGCGTCCCTGCTGCTGATCCGCACCCCCGAACCACGGCCCGCCGTCCGCGAGGCCCGGAGCATGCGCAAGGCGGCGGCCGAGGGGATCACCTTCGTCCTGGGGCACCCGGTGTTGCGGCGCGTCGTGGCGTGCAGCGCGATCTCCAACCTCTGCGACGCCATGATCACCACGCTCGTCGTCGTCTTCGTGCTCGGTGATCTCGGCGCCGATCCCGCCACGCTCGGGCTGGTGCTGGGGCTGGGCAGCGCCGGCGGGATCGTGGGCGGCGTGCTCGCCACGTCGTTCGCGAGGTGGGTGGGTCCGGCCAGGGCGTTATGGGCGGGCAAGCTGTGTCTCGGCGGGTTCACGCTGCTCATCCCGCTCGGCGGGCCCGGCTGGGGAGTGCTGGCGGTGGCGGCGGGGCTGTTCGCCTCGCGCCTGTCCACCGTCGCGTACAACGTGCTGCAGATCACCTACCGGCAGTCGATCTGCCCGCCCGAGCTGCTCGGCCGGATGAACGCGAGCATCCGGTGGCTGATCCGCGGCGCCATGCCGTTCGGCGGCCTGCTGGCGGGCACCCTCGGCGCGTGGCTCGGCGCCCGCACGACCCTGGCGGTCGCGATGGCCTGCTCGTGGCTCGCGGTGCTCTGGCTGGTGTTCTCACCGCTGCGGCGGCAGCGGGACATCGCGCTCACGCCGGATTGGTCCTGATCACCTTCCCCTTGGTGTCGGCCACCAGGTAGCCCGTCCGGTTGTACTTGTCGCTCACATAGACGAGCAGCGCCTCGCGGGCACCCAGGAACGCGAAGGCGGGGTCCACCGTGACGTAGTGGGTGGTGGGTTTACGGACGCCCAGAGATTGGTTCGCCTTGCGGAGCAGGGCGGGCAGAGCGTCCCAATTGAACTTGGTCAGGTCCACCGGATCCTCGTCCGTGGTGCTGCCCCCGAGCTGTTTACTGACGGTGCCGTCGCGGTACATGAAGTTCTCGTAGACGCCCTTCTCGCCCTTCACCGGCGCCTGGACGCTCGCGTAGCCGGGGAAGATCACCATTCTGATGACCTTGGTGCCGCCTATCGCCGGCTTCAGCTTGGCGATCGCGGTCCGGATCCCAGCCGGGGTCAGCAGGTTGCCCGGGTCGGCGGCGGCCGTCTCGGTGTCCTCAGGCGTGGCCTTGGGCGTGGCCTTGGCCTTCCCGGATTTAGTGGTGGTGCTGGTCGGCTGCCCGGACCTGGTGGACCGCGGGTCGTCGGCGGCGTCGCCGTTCAGTATCGGGGGCAGGAACGTCCACACCAGCACGCCGACCACCACGACCACGGCGGCGGACACCGCGATCACGGCCGGGGCCGCGCCGCGCTTCGATCGGCGGTTGACGCCGGTGACCGAGCGCGGGAGCGGCGGGCTGGTGTTCATCTGGGCGTACTGCGGGCCGGTCGGCCGCGAGCCCATGGGCGGCTGCGGGCCCATAGGCGCCTGCGAGCCTAAAGGCGAGTGCGGGTACGGCGTGCCGCCCGTTGGTTGTGGGTACGGCGTGCCACCGGTCGGCTGTGCGCCCATGGGCGGCTGCGGGAGCGGTGGGCCCGGCGCCCAGGCCGGCGGCGCGAGCGGCATCGACGCGGGGGCGTCGGTCACCGAGGCGAGCATGCGGTCCAGCGTCTCGGCGTCGGGCCGGGCGGCCACGTCGCGCGTGAGCACGTAGCCCAGCACGGGACCGAGCGCTCCGGCCCGCTGCGGCGGCGGCACGTCCTGGTTGAGCACCGCGGCCAGCGTCGCCAGCGTGGTGGCCCGGCGCAGCGGATGACGGCCTTCGACGGCGACGTACAGCAGCATCCCCAGCGACCACAGATCCGAGGACGGATCGCCCTCGTAGCCGTTGATGCGTTCCGGCGCGATGTACTCGGGCGAGCCGATGAACGAGCCGGTCGCGGTCAGGCTGGTGGACTCACGCACCGCGGCGATGCCGAAGTCGGTCAGCACCGACCGGCCGTCCGGCCGCAGCAGGACGTTGGCGGGCTTGACGTCGCGGTGCTGGATGCCGACGGCGTGCGCGGCCCGCAGCGCGGAGAGGATCTCGCGGCCGAGGCGGGCGGTCTCGTGCGGCGTCATCGGGCCGCGTTCGAGGCGTCCCTGGAGCGATCCACCGGAGACCAGCTCCATGACGAGCCACGGATAGCCGCTGTCGCCGTGGTCCACGATGTGGTGGATGGTCACGACGTGCGGGTGGTTGAGCCGGGCCAGGGCGCGGGCCTCGCGGAGCACCCTGGCCCGCAGCTCGCGGGCGGCCTCGGGTTCGCGCTCGTCCATGTCCGGGTCGGGCGGGCGTACCTCCTTGAGGGCGAC
The DNA here is from genome assembly GCF_050942315.1 of Nonomuraea sp. CA-143628. Lineage (NCBI taxonomy): Bacteria > Bacillati > Actinomycetota > Actinomycetes > Streptosporangiales > Streptosporangiaceae > Nonomuraea > Nonomuraea sp. CA-143628. Next base: position 674,750 of record NZ_CP192072.1, on the reverse strand, counting down.
CTCCCGGTGCAGGGCCACGTCCCAGGCCCGCCACACCAGGCCCATGCCGCCGCCGCCGAGCCGTTCCACCAGCTCGAACCGGTCGTCGATCACCCGTCTGCGCATGCAGAGCAGCGTACGCTGTCGGCCTGGCCCAGGATGGGCCGTCTCATATACGGATTTTCCGCTATTTGTCGCTGGTCACGGGCCGTTCAGCCCGGCGCCTTCCGGCTGAGGTGCTCCCAGGCGCGGTACACCTCCGTACGAGCCTGGTCCATCTGCTGGACGAGGTCGAAGGAGTGGCTACCGACGATCAGCCGCGGCGGTGGCTCCGGAAGATCGACCAGCTCCATGATGACGGGCGCGGCCGTGCTCGGCGCGGGCCCGGCGTCGTCGCCCCACATCTCGGCCAGCTTCGTCCGCAGGGGCTCGTACTCGGGCAGGTGCTCGGTCACCGTGGTGCCGACCGTGAACAGTCCGGTGTCGTACCCGCCCGGCTGAACGATCGTGACCTTGATCCCGAACGGCTCGACCTCCATCGCCAGCGCCTGGCTGACCGAGTCGAGGGCCGACTTGCCCGCCGCGTACAGGCCGACCGAGGCGAATCCGCGCCACCTCCGCGAACGCCCGGCCCAGGCCCCGGGACGCTCCGGTGATGAACCACACTCGGGTGCTCGTCACTGGCCCCACCTCCTCGACTTAAAGACGAGACGGTTCGTCTCGCCTGACGTAGCTTGCCCTGCTCCCCGCAACTCGTCAAGACGGAACGTCTCGTCTCGAAGGGCTGCTATCCTCACCGGCATGTCCAACGCCAAGCAGCCGGACCCCGGCCGCCGCAACGAACGGTCGCGTCAGGCGATCCTCGACGCGGCACGCGAGCTCGTCACCGAGGTGGGGTACGCGAAGGTCACGATCGAAGCCATCGCCGCGCGGGCGGGGGTGGGCAAGCAGACGATCTACCGGTGGTGGCCGGGCAAGGGCGCGGTGATCTTCGACTCCTTCCTGACGCTCAGCGAGGGAGCCGAGGGCTTGGCGCTGCCCGACACGGGCGACATCGAGGCCGACCTGAAGGTGGTCATGCGGGCGACGGTCGCCGAGTTCGCCGATCCGGCCTTCGAGGCGCCGATCCGGGCGCTCAACACGGAGATCATCCACGATCCGAAGCTCGCCGCCCAATACCGCGAGAAGCTGGCCGGACCCGTGGACGAGGCCAAGAAGGAGCGGCTGCGCAGTGCGCAGCGGGCGGGCCAGTTCGCCGCGGACGCCGACCTCGATCTGGCGCTCGAACTGCTCTACGCCCCCCTCTACCAGCGCTGGCTGCACCGATCCGGGCCGCTCACGCCCGAGTACGCCGACGCCCTGGTGGAGCTGACGCTCAAGGCGTTCCGCCCCCTGGAGTAGTGCGAGCCCTACCCCCAAGTAGCCCGGCAACGTGACTGATCTTGAGAGCCGGAGAGCCAAGGATTGGGACATCACCCCAGATAAAGAGGAGATGCCCAAAATGCGGAAGTACCTCGCAGCAGCCGCGGCCGCCGTCGTGCTCCTGAGCGCCGCCTCTCCGGCCATGGCCGCCGTCGCCACCACTGAAGGCGTCCAGCAGCAGGCCGACCGGCTGACCAAGCAGGATGGTCTGACCGGCGCGGTGGTCTCGGTGCGTGACGTGAACGGCCGCACCACCACGTGGACCTCCGGCACGGCCCAGCGTGGCACCGGCAAGCCGATGGTCGGCGCCGACGGAAGGTTCCGCGTGGCCAGCGTGACCAAACCGGTCATCGCGGTGACCGTGCTGCGCCTGGCCGCCGAGGGCAAGGTGGACCTGGACGAGCGGGTCGAGCACTACCTGCCCGGCTCGCTCGACGGCCGGCCGATCACCGTCCGCCAGCTCCTCCTGCACACCAGCGGTCTGCCCGAGTACTTCGACCTGGTCGACTGGACCAAGCCCGCGATCCCCGCCGACCACCTCGCGCTGGCGATGACCCGCGAGCCCGTGGGCAAGCCCGGCGAGCGCTGGTTCTACTCCAACACCAACTTCCTGGTCGCGGGAATGATCATCGAGAAGGTGACGGGCAAGGACTTCCGCCGGGTCACCGAGGACACCGTGCTGCGCGGCCTGCCCGGTACGTACTGGCCCAAGAACGGCGAGCTGGACATCCGTGGCGAGCACGCACACAACTACGGCGTGAACCCGATGAACCCGAAGGGCGGCGAGACGGACATCACCCAGCTTCCCGGCTACGGCTTCGGGGCGGGCGGCGGGCTGGTCTCCACGCCGGCGGACCTGAACCGGTTCTGGCAGGCCATCCCCCAGCGGACGCTGCGGACCATGCTCACCGGCACGGTCCCCGCCACCGACCCGGCGGGCAGCCGCTACGGCCTGGGGCTGTACACCTACCCGCTGAGCTGCGGCCTCGCCCTCATGCACGACGGCGGTCTGCCGGGCGTGCGGGTGCTCAGCGGGCGGAACCGGGCGGGCCGGGCGGCGACCGTGTACGTCACGGGCACCCCGAAGGACGACCGGCACCTCTTCGCCGCCTTCGACGCCGCCCTGTGCTCTCCGGGCTCTCCGGCGAAGTAGCGCGGTTCAGCCCACGTGGACGTGCGGTCTGCGTTCCGGGTCGGACTCGGCCTTGCGGAGGACCTCGCGGGTGAGGGGCGGCACGTCGCCGCCGCCGAAGACCAGATAACGCAGCATCGCCACGACCGGGTTGCCCTCGGTCCAGTGGAAGTAGATGTGCGGTACGCCGCCGGTCCGGTCACGCAGGTAGAGCAGGAGCGCGGCCAGCGCGTTGGGCACCGCCGAGCTCTCGATCTTCAGGATCTTGTGGCCGTACCGCTCCTCGCCCTGGACGTACAGCTCGGTCTCGAACTCCGAGGCGTCCGGCACCGTCACCTCGACGAACAGGACCGGCTCGTTGCTGCGCAGCCGGTGGGTGATCCACGTCTCGCGCAGCTTGTCGTTGTACTCGGCCTGGTCGCGCTGCTGCGGCTCGTTCGCGATCACATGGATCTCGCCGCACGCCTCGTTGGCGAACTCCTCGGCCAGCGAGTCCAGGTGCACGTCGATGACACGCAGCTCGGTCGAGCGCGTCGCCCGCGAGATCACCGACAGGCTGACGATGGCGGCGATGAAGAACGAGGCGATCTTCACACCGTCCGGCCGCTCGAAGACGTTGTCGATCAGCGTGTACGCCAGCACCGCCGAGATCACGCCGAACCCGGCCGTCGCCGCGTGCTGGCGCTTCTTGCGGGCCGACAGCGTCACGGCGACCGCCGCCGACAGCATGAGCACCAGCACACCGGTGGCGTACGCGCCGCCCTGGGCATCGACGTCGGCGTCGAAGATGATCGTGATGGCGAACGCGATGGCGGAGAAGACCAGCACGAGGGGCCGCACGGCCCCGGTCCACTCCGGCGCCATGCCGTACCGGGGCAGGTAACGCGGCACCAGGTTGATCAGGCCCGCCATCGCCGAGGCGCCGGCGAACCAGAGGATCGCGATCGTGCTGATGTCATAGACCGTGCCGAACCAGTTGCCCAGGTAGCCGTGGGCCAGGTAGGCCAGCGCGCGTCCATTGGCCTTGCCGCCCTCCGCGAACTCCTGGTGCGGGATGAGCACGGTGGTCACGAAGCTGGAGAAGATCAGGAATACGCTCATGATCAACGCCGCCGTGGTGAGCATCCGCCTGGTTCCGGCGATCCGCTCCTCGATGCCGCCCTTGATCACCGGCATCACCGCCACGCCGGTCTCGAACCCGGACATGCCCAGCGCGAGCTTGGGCATCACCAGCAGCGACAGCCCGATCATCGCCAGCGGGCTGCTGTAACTCGCGCTCAGCGCGCTCTCCCAGTCCCACACCAGCCGTGGCGCCTGGAGTACGTGCACGATCCCGGTCGCCACCACCACCGCGTTCAGCCCCAGATAGACGAAGACGAGCGGGACAGCGATGGCGATGGCCTCGGTGAACCCCATCAGGAACACCCCGCCGAGCGCCGCCAGCAGCACCAGCGTGACGATCACCCGCTCCCCGGACAGGAAGTCGGGCACGAACGGGTTCTCCAGGATGTGCGCGGTGGCGTCAGCGGCCGACAGCGTCATCGTGATCACGAAGTCGGTGGCCGCGAACCCGAGCAGGGCCAGCACGAAGAACTTGCCCCACCACTGCGGGGCGAGCTTCTCCAGCATCGCGATCGAGCCCTGCCCGTACGGGCTCTCGGCGGCCACCCGCCGGTAGACCGGCAGCGCGCCCAGCAACGTCAAGGCCACCAGGAACAGCGTGGCCAGCGGCGACAGCAGTCCGGCCGCCAGCACGGCGATGCCCGGCTGGTAGCCGAGCGTGGAGAAGTAGTCGACACCCGTCAGGCACATCACCCGCCACCACGAGTGCTTCACATGCGGGCCGTGCTCGATCTGCTTACGGTCGGTCTGCAGCCCTTCGAGCAGCCACGACCGCAGTGTTCCCTCAGTAGCGACCGGCCGTTTAGCCAGCACCATCCCGGTCACCCTCCATCAATATCGCGCACTACGCACACTAGTGACGGCAGATGGGTGTTTCGGCTGGTGAGGGCGTCAAGAAAACGTATATATCGCGCCAGACCGGCCACAAGTCCGGATGTGAAAACGACCGGCCACGTAACACGGTCGCTCACAGCCGCTCTGAGCTGGGCCCCGCCGGTCGGATCAGGTGATCTGGCGGGCTATTTTGTAACGCTGGACAACGTGAGAATCACATGCGAATGTTAGGCCGCTTCAGCCGCCGCGTACCCCTTGGAGCTGGCATGACCCTGCCCGCCGCGCTCGCCGACATCCTGCGTGACCCACCCCGGGCGTACTCCCCCGCGGCCATCTGGTGGTGGAGCGGCGAGCGGTTGAGACGCGACCGGCTGCGCTGGCAGTTGGAGCGGTTCGCCGAGGGCGGCGTGTGGAACCTCGTGATACTCAACCTGGCGCCGTCTGGACCGATGTTCGGCTCCGACGCCGACGACCCGCCCTTCTTCTCCGAGGAGTGGTGGGCCCTGCTGGAGCAGGTGTGCGCCGACGCCGAGGAGCTGGGGATCTCCCTGTGGTTCTACGACCAGCTCGGCTTCTCGGGCGCCGACCTCCAGGCCCGGCTGGTCGACGAGGAGCCCCGCTTCGCCGGCCGCTGGCTGGCCCCCGACGGCTCGGTGACCACCCGCGGCTTCGACTACCTGTCCGCGGACGCGTGCGCGGCGCTGATCGACCGGGTGCACGGCGAGTTCGAGCGCCGGCTGGGGCACCGGCTGGGCGGGGTCATCGCCGGATCCTTCCAGGACGAGCTGCCCACGGTCCCGACCTGGTCGGACACCTTCGCCGTGGAGTTCGACAAGCGCCGGGGCTATGACCTCACCCCGCACCTGCCGCTGCTGTGGGCGGACGGCGAGCGGGCGGGCGAGATCCGCCGCGACTACCAGCGCACCCGCGCCGAACTGGCGGAGGAGGCGTTCTTCCGGCCGCTCGCCGAGTGGCACGCCCGCCATGGCCTGCTGAGCGGCTGTGACCAGCAGGATCCCGCCCGTGCCGGTCATCCGGTGGAGGGCGTGCAGTTGTACGCCGACTACGCGCGCACGCACCGCTGGTTCAGCGCGCCGGGCTCGGACCATCATGGTGACGCGCGGGTGCACTCCTCGCTGGCCCACCTGTACGACCGGCCGCGCACCTGGATCGAGGCGTTCCACTCCAGCGGCTGGGGCGGCACGCTGGAGGAGACCTTCGACTGGCTGCTGCCCTGGCTGCGGGCCGGAGCCACCCTGTACAACCCGCACGCCGTCTACTACACGACCAAGGCGGGGTGGTGGGAGTGGGCGCCGCCCGCCACGGACTGGCGGCAGCCGTACTGGCGGCACCACCGCGTCTTCGCCGACGCCGTCACCCGGCTGTGCGCGGCCCTTTCGCTGGGTCGGCACGCCTGTGACCTGGCGGTCCTCATGCCCACCGCGACGGTCCAGGCGGACACGCGGCTCGACGGGGTGGGGGCGGAGGCCGCGCGGGCGCAGGAGGTCTACCGCGAGATCGTGGGGGAGATGGCCTGGTTCCGGATGCTTCCCGGCGTGCTGGACCGGCTCGGGCTGGACGCCGACGTGATCGACGACGACTCGGTCCAGCGAGCCACCATCCGGCCCGGCCAATCCGATGGCGCGCGGTTGGAGGTCGCGAGCGAGTCCTATGCCGGGATCGTACTGCCCGCCTGCACGACGCTCGACCCGGCCACGGAAGAGGCGCTGGTGGCCTTCGCCGATCGGGGCGGGCTGGTCGTCGCCGTGGGCGCGCGCCCGGAGGGGCCGCTGCGCTCGCGGGTCCGCTTCGCCGCGACGACGGCCGACCTCGGTCCGCTGCTGTCGCCGCTGCGCCGGGTCGAGGCGCCGGTCCCCCCGCTGGTACGGGAGTTCGACGGTGCCACCATCGTCTACCTCCAGGCCACCTTCCCCATGGCGAGCCACGTGTCGGTCGAACGGCCGGGCGACCGCGGCGCCGACCAGGGCTGGGACTCGGCCACCATCGACTTCGACCCCGGCCGGTACGCCGCCGAGATGCCGGTGAGAGTGCGTGGCGTCTCGGGGACGCCGCTGCTGGTGGACCCGTTCGGCGGCGGGGTGCGCGCGCTGCCGTACACGGTGGAGGGCGAGCACACCGAGGTCGTCGTGCCGTTCGACGCCGGGCCCGCCGCACTGCTCGTCTTCACGGGCGAGCGGGACCAGCAGGGCGAGCCGGGCCAGCAGGGCGAGCGGGGCGTGCAGGTGGCGGGAATCGAACCCGCGTCCTCCACGAGGGAGCTCGATCTCGGCACCGGATGGGAGATGGAGCTCGTACCCACCCTGGACGACACCTGGGGCGACCTCGGCCACTCCGGGCCGATCCTGCACCGCTGGGAGGTCGAGCACCGCGTGGACGGCCTGCAGTGGCGGCCCGCGTACGCGACGTTCGGCTCGCACGGCAGTCTGCGGACGGACGGCGAGGAGTGGCGGCCCGCCATGTACTCGACCTCGCGCGGCATCAGGAAGGATCCCATCCACCGCCTCGACCTCGGGCCCAAGGGGCACGTGCCGGAGGAGTTCCTGGACTTCGGGCAGGTGGCCATGGGGCGGAGCGCCCGGTTCAGGGCCGAGCTGACCGTGCCGGAGCACGGGTTCCTCGCCGTCGGCGCCGCGGCCGCCAAGGCGGTGCGGATCGACGGCCATGACGTCGACCTGGACGACCGGGGCTACCTGGCGCTGGCCCGCCGGCCCCTCTCGCCCGGCAGCCACCAGCTGGAGGTCCGGCTGGTGCCCGAGGACGACGGGTGGCTGCGCGCGCACGTCGCCGTCGTGACGGACCCCGAGCACTACGTACGCCCGGAATGGATCACCGGTCCGGCGGGGCCGACCGAGCTGACCGCCGCGTTCATACCGAAGGGGCCGGTGCTCCAGGTGGCCTCGATGACGGCCTGCCAGGTGCTGGTCAACGGGGTGGAGATGGGCCGCCAGGGCGGCTTCGACCCGTACGCCGACCACCGCAAGCCCCGGGTACGCCGCTACGACCTGGCCGGGGTGCTGCGGCCCGGCGCGAACGAGGTGACCGTCCGGGTCGGTGACGGCGTCGAGCCGGTCCTGGTCGACGGCTGCGTCACCTCCGGGCCCGGCTGGTGGGCGGTGCACGACGGCGAACGCGTCGCGGCCGAGATCCACCGGACGCAGTACCGCGACCCCGCCGCCCTGCACCTGCCGCGCCGCCCGCACCCCCTCCCCGACACCTCCTGGCTGTCTGGGGACCGAAACGAACCGGGAGACCCCACGTCACCGACCACGTCCTCAGCCGGGCTACCGGCCGTGTCCTCGGTCGTGCTGCCGACCGTGCTGGCCGAGCCGGGCACGGCGGGGCGGGTCGAATGGCTGCGCTTCCAGGTCCCGCCGGGCGCCACCGCCCTCCGGGTGCCCTTGCGCGGCGCGGCCGAGCTGCTGATCGACGGTCAGCCGGTGGCGGAGGGCGTCGGCCCCCTGGCGGTGTCCCTCGACGGCCGGGCCGGGCCACGCGAGGCCATGCTGCGCGTCGTGACCGAGGCCGGGCACACCGGCGGCGCCATCCTCACCGGGCCGATCGAGATCGAGACCGGGCCCGGCCCGATCGAGCTGGGCGACTGGGAGCGTTCGGGCCTGCCGGAGTACAGCGGCGGCGTCCGCTACCGCCGCACCGTCCATCTCGACGAGCGTCCGGACACCGGCCTCCTGGACCTCGGCCGGGTGCGCGGCACCGCGGAGGTGCGGGTCAACGGCCGGTTGTGCGGGGTCAGGGTGTGCTCGCCGTACCGGTTCGACGTCGGCGCGGCGCTGCGGGAGGGTGAGAACACGGTCGAGGTCGAGGTGTACGGCACGCTCGCGCCGCATCTCGACGCGGTCAGCCCCACGCATTTCGTCTTCCCCGGGCAGCGGGTGAGCGGCCTGCACGGCCCGGTCCGGCTGCTGCTCGGCTAAGACGGGTCTAGGTACGGAACCGGTTGCGGTAGGTGGTCGCGCTGAGTCCGAAGTACGCCTTGAAGCGGCGCGCGAAGTGGCTCTGGTCCGGCCAGCCCACCGCCCGGGCGATCGACGTCACCGGCTCCTCGGTGCGCAGCAGCATGTCGGCCGCGGTCTCGACGCGCAGCCGGCCCAGGTAGGCCATCGGCGGCAATCCGGTGGCCGACTTGAACAGCCGCACCAGGTAGGCGGGGCTGAGCGCGACGGCTCCGGCCAGTTCGTTCAGCGTCCAGTCGTGGGCGAGGTCCCCCTCCACCATGCCCACCACGCGCATGACGGTCGGATGCGTCGCCGCGCCGTCGGTCGCCGCCTCATCCTGGCCGGTGTCGACGGTGCGGGACAGGTGCCCGAGGAACAGCGAGAGCCAGCCGATGACGTCGGCCCGGTGTCGGTGGATGCTGTGGTCGCGCAGTCCGTCGAGCGCCTCCAGGTAGCCGAGGCACGTACGCAGATCAAGATCCGCCAAATGGGTGGTCAGCAGGCCGCGGCGCTGTAACGAGTGCGGACCGGTCCAGAGCAGGTAGCCCAGCCGGGGGTCCTCGCGCGTCCACGACAGCTCGTTGCGGAGCAGGTCGGTGCCGATGCAGCAGTTGTACAGGACGAGCCGGGCGCAGTCCTCGTACCCGTGCCAGACGCCTGGACGCAGCAGGACGACGTCCCCGGCCTGCAGTTCCTGCCGTCCCGAGGAGGAAAGGTGTACGGCCGTGCCGGCGACCACGACGGCGATCTCCACGAAGCTGTGCGCGTGCACGGGCTCCTCGCCGTCGTGCGTGTAGCGCCGCGCGTAGGCGGGAGAGCCGTCGGCGATGAAGAGCAGACCTCGGGACAACTTCAGGGGGGTGGCCGTCACAGCCGCCACCCTAGTCGTCGCATTGATGTCAATTTCATCCGACTAAGACGTGTTTAGTGCTATCTGAGGGCCCGCTCCGGCTTCCATGATTTCTGCTGTCCCCATCTCGACATATGGGGACATGTGCCGGTAAGAGAGGACACCCCCTTGTCCAGACTCGTGGCCATCCTTCTGCTACTCATCGTCCCCCTCGCCGTCGCCACTCCGGCGCACGCCGACCCCGTCGACGACTCCGCCTACGGAACCCCCCTCGTCGCCGTCTCCGGAGCCGGTGTCATCTGGCACCCGACGACCGGCCTGAGCACGCTCAAGGCGCAGCCGGGCCTCACCCAGGCCGACTTCGCCGACGTCATGACCAGCGCCAACCACCCCATGCGCACCTGCGACAGCACCGAGGCCGCGGGGCTGCCGATCAAGCCGGCCGCCACGGTCAGCTGGTGCTGGGACGGCGGTGACGCGAGCACCGAGACGTGGATCCCACAGAGCCTCACCACCTCCGGCGACGCCGACGACGACGGCACCTGGGGCGCGTACAAGGCCATCCTCAGCGGCTGGAACTACTGCAACTCCGGCGAATGCGGCGTTAACCCCCGCAACAACGACGCCAGAGTCGCCTTCATCGACTACACCAACCCGTCGGCGCCGAAGTACCGCTGGGTCTATCTGGTCGCGCCGACGGACGGCACCACCAACTCGAACGCCACCAGCTACGCCAACAACACCTTCGGCCCCGCCAAGACGCACATGGGCGGCATGGCCTGGTACGGCGACAAGCTGTACGTCAGCGCGACGGGCGCCAACTCCACCGGCATCAGGGTGTTCAGCATGTCGGAGATCCTGCGGGTGAACGACGCGAGCTCGGCGATCGGCAAGACGAGCAGCGGGTACGCCGCGTACGGCTACCAGTACGTCATGCCGGAGGTCGGCTTCTACAGCTACGCCAGCGGCACGTGCACCATGAGCAGCGACACGGGCGTGCCGTGCTTCGCCTCCATCTCCCTGGACCGCAGCACCACCCCCGACTCCCTGACCGCCGTGGAGTACTTCAGCGACCCCGCCCTGCACGGCAGGGTCTACCGGTACAACCTCGGCGGCGCGAACTTCCTGCTCAGCGCCAACGCCAGCGGCTACACCCCGGCGGCCCAGGCGTACCGCACCCGGGTCGGCAACATGCAGGGGGTGCTGTCCTGGAACGGCACCTGGTACGTCGCGCACAGCTGGGCGGACGAGGCAGGCGAGCTATGGGCCCTGAACACCTCCACCGGCAGATCCCACACCTGCGCCAACCCTTACAGCTCGGCTTACGAGTGCTGGGGGATGCATCCCGAATCCCTCACCTACGACTACGCCACCGGCCTGGTCTGGTCGCTGACAGAATGGACGAAGAACCAGTGCGCCACTGAGACGGCCACCCCGCTGAGCTGCGGCCGAGCCATCTTCGCCGTCCCCCGCACCGCCCTCCCGTAGTCAGTCCACCTGGGCGACGTCGACGCGGTGGTGGCGGTCGCGGAGCCGTTGCACGGCCTCGGGCGGCGCGTGCGAATCGACCACGATGACGTCGAAGGCGTCGAGAGGAGCGACCCGGTGCAACGCCACGCGGTCGAGCTTCGTGTGGTCGACCGCCAGGACGCACCGCGTGCCCGCGGCCAGCATGGCCCGCTTCACCAGCACGATCTCCTGCTCCTGGTGGAAGGCGTGCCGGTCGGAGATGGCCGAGGTGGAGACGACCACCGTGTCGGTGTTCATCGCCTCGACCGCGTCGACGCAGGCCACGCCCAGGAAGGAGTCGTGCGTCGGATAGTATTCGCCGCCGAGCGCCATGAGCCGGATGCCCGGCATGGGGGCGAGGAGCCTGATCGCCTCCAGGAAGTTGGTCACGACGGTCAGGGGAGCCACCTCGTCGAGATGGCGCGCGACGGCCAGCGCGGTCGTGGAGTCGTCGATGATGACCGAGCTCCCCGGCTCGATCAACCCCACCACGTGCCGGGCTATCGCCTCCTTCTCCGCCGTCTGGGCGGTCTTGCGGTAGGCGATGTTGCTCTCGAAGATGCTGGAGGCCTGGGCACTCGCGCCACCGCGATACTTGCGCACCATGCCCTGGCTCTCCAACTGGTCCAGGTCACGGTGGACGGTCATCACGCTCACGCCGAACGTCTCGGCGAGCTCCGTCATCGAGGCCGAGCCATGCCGAAGGACATGCTCCGCCATGGCCTGGCGCCTGGTGGCCCCACCGGCCGTGCGTGACTTCACCTACGGCACTCCCCATGCATCGGTGAGACCTCCACGAATCCTTCTAATCTCTCACACCGCCGGCACCGCGAGGAGCGACGAGCCGACTTGACATAAACCTTGGTTGAGGTCTGAGGCTGTCCTCGTACCAATTCCACAGGGGGGAAGTCATGAACAGAACTTCGCGGGCACTGGTCCTCGGGCCCGGAGGCGTCCCCGGCACGGCCTGGATGGCCGGCCTGGCCGCCGGGCTGAGGCACCGCGGAGTGGACCTCGCGGACGCCGACCTGATCGTCGGCACCTCAGCCGGGGCGATCGTCGGCGCCATGCTGGCGACCGGCCAGGACCTCGACCGGCTCGCCACCCGCACAGGTCCCGACCGCGACCCCCGGCAGGATCGGGACGGGCGCTCGACCGCCTCGCCGACATCCCCGCCGGCATACCCGCAGACGGACTCGCGGGCAGACTCGCGGACAGAGTCACGAACGGACCCACCGACGAACTCGCAGGCAGGGTCACGAACGGACTCGCCGACGCGCCCGCGAACGGACCCGGCGCGGATGGCCGAGGTCTTCACCGTGCTCGGCGACCCCACTCTGGAACCGCGGGAGGCCCGGCGCCGGGTCGGCCGCATCGCCCTCGAAGCTCCCACCATCCTTGAGGAGGAACGCCTCGCCCTGATGGAGTCCCTGATCAACGCGCGTCAATGGCCCGACCGACGACTGCTCATCACCGCCGTCAACGCGGAGACCGGCGAGCCGAAGGTCTGGGACCGCGAGAGCGGCGCGCCGCTGGTAGCCGCAGTGGCGGCCAGCTCCGCCATGCCGGGCGCCTACCCGCCCATCACGATCAACGGCCACCGGTACATGGACGGCGCCCTGGCGGGCGGCGCGAACGTCGCCCTGGCCACCGGCGCCCGCGTCGTGCTGCTCGTCGAGCCGCTGGCGCACCTGTTCCCCCGCGAACCGCTCGACTTCCCCCGCGAGCCATTCGACGGGCTCGGCGCGGACACGGCTGTGGCGGTCAGCCCCGATGCATCCTCGCTGAAGGCTTTCGGCTCCGACATGTCAGACGTGACGTCCTGGCAACCGGCCTTCCATGCCGGGGTCTCGCAGGCCGAGCACGAAGCCGAACGGCTGCGCGCGGCCTGGCCCGCCACCACGCTGCCCGCGGAAACGGTGGGGAAACAGCCGCTGGCCTAGAAAGTCCTCGAACGTCAGCACGCTGGGAGCGTCTTGGCCTTGCCGGATGCTCCCCGCGCGCTCCCGCGAGGAGAGGACCATTGTTGTGAATCGTGCGACCGCCGCTCGTACTGCCGGCCTGGCCTGCGTGATGCTGGCACTGAGCACCACCACGCCCGCGACCGCCGCCGACCGACCGCAGACCGGGAACGTACAGGAGGCGTTGGACGCCCTTGCGAAGACCACCGGAGTGGTCGGCGCCATCGGCGAGGTGTACGTCGACGGCAAGCGCGTCGGCCAGGGCTCGGCCGGCTCCCGTCTTCTCAACGGCAAGGGCGGCAAGATCCCCTCCGGCTCCCGCTACCGCGTCGGTTCCCAGACCAAGCAGATGACGGCCACCGTGCTGCTGCAACTGGTCAAAGAGGGCAAGTTCGGCCTGGATGACAAGCTCAGCGCCGTCCTGCCGCAAGTGGCTCAGGAGGACCTGGTTGAGCGGGCCGATGAGATCACCGTACGACAGCTGATCCGGCACACCTCCGGCATCCCCGACTTCTTCGCATCCGAGCTGTTCGACGACTTCGACTTCACGACCTACTACCCTCCGGTCGAGCTGGTGAAGGCCACCCGCGGCCTGCCCCGGACGGGGGCGCCGGGGGAGAAGTTCTCCTACTCCAATACCAACTACGTGCTCCTCGGCATGATCATCGAGAAGGTGACCGGCCACCCCCTGTCCGCCGAACTCACCCGGCGCGTCTTCGCCCCTGTCGGGATGAACCACACCTACCTGCCCACCAAGCCGCCCGCGGCCATCAAGGGCCCGCACGGGCATGGCTATTACCCCGACCCCGAAGGCAAGCTGCGCGACATGGACCGGCTCAACGCGAGTTATGGGTACGCGGCCGGTGGAGTGATCTCTACCGCACGTGACGTCAGCGCCTTCCAGCGCGCGTTCGTCCAGGGCAAGCTGCTGCCGGCGTCGTTGCAAAAGGTGATCACCGACCCGCCGGAGGGCGCGCCGCCCCAGCCCTCCCCCGCCGGCCGCCTGTGCGGGGGAGAGCCCGCGCTGCAGACGGTCGGGGGCAGCGCGCCCGGCTTTATGGCCACGACCTTCACCTCACCCGATGGCCGCCTGCAACTCGCCGTGTCCGCCACGTTGAGCGTGAGCAACATGGACTTCTCCCCAGCCGCCCTCGAACAGACGGCCAAGGCGGTCTTCTGTCCTGGGAAGTAGGCGCTTTCCTGCTTCGGTGAGCGCCGACAGGGCAGTGGCGCCCGCACCCTTCGGTGAGCGGCGAAGCATTCACCGCATAAGGTCGCCCGCATGGCAATCTTGTCCGGCTCTGGCTCTGGCTCTGGCTCTGGCTCTGGCTCTGGCACTGGCTCTGGCTCTGGCTCTGGCTCTGGCTCTGGCGGCGATGTGGCGCCGGGACGCGCGGCGTGACGCCGGGAGAGATGCTCGCGGTGTTCGTGGCCGGGGTCTGCGCCGGCACCATCAACACCGTGGTCGGCTCCGGGACACTGATCACCTTTCCCGTTCTGCTGGCCACGGGCCTGCCGCCGGTCACCGCCACGGTCTCCAACGCGCTCGGCATGATCGCCGGCTCCATCAGCGGCGCCATCGGCTACCGGGCCGAACTCAGCGGTCAGAGCCGTCGCATCCTGAAACTCAGCGTGGGCGCCGTGCTGGGCGGGCTCGCGGGCGCCACGCTCCTGCTGACGCTGCCCGCCACGGCGTTCGAGACGATCGTGCCGGTTCTGGTCGGCCTCGCCCTCGTCCTGGTCGCGTTCCAGCCCTTGATCAGCAGGTACGTACGAAGCCGCCGCGAATCGCGCGGCAACCCCGGCAGCCGGGACGGCGGTCCGCTGCTGTACATCGGCCTCACCCTGGCCAGCGTCTACGGCGGCTACTTCGCCGCCGCCCAAGGCATCATCTACGTGTCCCTGATGGGCATGCTCCTCGACGAGACCCTGCAGCGCCTCAACGCCATCAAGACCGTTCTGGTCGCCGTGGTGAACGCCGTCGCCGTGCTCTTCTTCCTCTTCGTCGCGGACTTCGACTGGACGGCCGTCGTACTCATCGCGCTCGGGTCCGCTCTGGGTGGCCAGATCGGCGCCAGCATGGGCCGCCGCTTCAGCCCCGCGGTGCTACGAACCCTGATCGTGGCGATCGGCACCGTCACCATCGCCCGCCTGCTGCTGTGGCCGTGATCGGTCACCGGTCCCACCGAACCGTCACCACCACCCGCCTGGTGCCGTAGCGGTGATCGGTCACCGATCCCACCGCACGGGCAACAGCGCGGACGGGACCTGCGGCACGGCCAGCCGCAGGTAGAAGTAGCCGATCCCGGCAAGACCGAGCATCAGGTTCGGGGTCTCCGCGGTGTGAGTCCCGCACGGCCAGCTCACACCGGTGCGCGCGTACCGCTCCAGACCGTGATCGGCGACGAGCCGCGGGATGTCCATGCCGATGGCGTCGGCGCCGAGCCGTGGGATGACCGTGCCGGCGGCGCCGAGGACCTCGCGGGCCTCCTCGAAGGGCTCCGCGTTGCCGGCGAGCCCGTGGCAGAGGGAGAAGTCGGCCCCGCCGCCGTTCGTCAGCGGGCGTGTCACCCGCTCCGTGGTGGCGAGCGCCGTCATCGCGTCATGCCGCCACCGCGCCTCGCCGAGCAGCTCGTACGCGTACAGCCGGGACAGCGCGATGCCCGGCGCGCCATGGCACCACAGCGTCACGAAGGTACGGGCGCGGCGGTCGGCCGTGTTCTCCCGGAAGTCCGGCCAGTTGCCCTCCCCGACGTCCAGCCAGCGATCCTCGTAACGCATCGCGTTTCGGGCGCCCGTCGCGAACATCTCCTCGCCGGTCAGCCGGTACGCCTCCAGGAACGCCACGGCGACACCCGCCGCCCCGTGCGAGAGGCCGGTGAGATCGTGCTGGTTGCGCAGGCCGGGCGAACGCCAGGACCAGCCGGTACGGGACTTCCTGGCGGATCTCCCCAGCCACAGGGCCGCCGTGACCGCCGCCTCGGCCATCCGCTCGTCGCCGGTGTACCGGTATCCCAGGGCGAATGCCGGAACAGCCCCGGCCACCCCGGACATAAGGTCGTACTCCTGCTCCCCACCCTCCGCCACCCCGCTGAGCTGCTGGGCGATGTCGCGGAGCAGGCCGCTCCCGGCGTCGACGAGCTCCGCGGAGTCGAGCAGCCGGCCGGTGCGCAGCGCCGCCGCCGCCATTCCGGCCCAGCCGCTGTAGAAGCCCAGACGGGCGGCCGGGCTGACGTCGTCGCGCCGGGAGATCGCATGCCGCGTCGCCGCCAGCGCCGTCCGGCGGAACTCGTCCTGGCCGGTGGTCGTGGCCAGCTGGGCGAGGAACAACGCGACGCCGCTGCTGCCCACGTACAGATTGGGGCCCAGCGCCCGATAGGTCAGCGCACCGACTCGGTCTCGCAGGTCCACCGGCTCGGCCCCGACCCAGTTGCAGCGCTCCCCCGACCAGACGGCCTCCTTCACCAGCCGCTCACCGATCGCCACCGCGACCGCCAAGTGCTCGGCCGCTACCTCGCCAACCGGCGCGGCAGTGGCTCGCGCCATCATGGCGCGGTCTTGGGGGGTCATGGCGCGGGAGCCAGGTCGTTGGACGGACCGAGGCTCAGGTGCGCGGCGTCCGGGTCGGCGGGCGGGTCGGGGCTCAGGTGTGGGGCGTCCAGGTCGATCCCGGCGCGGGCGAAGCGTTCTTCGACGGCCGCCAGTCTGGCCGCGTCGTCCGTCCATCCCGATTCGTGCGACCGCACCAGCGCCTCCGCGAGCAGCCGGCAGCGGTGCTCCCCGAAGCTCTCCCCCGTTCCGGGATCTTCGGCGAACCCCAGACCGGGCGCCAGCTCGGCGGTGAACACCGGTGTCCGAGGCGACAGGAACCCACCGATCTCGGCATGCAGCGTCAGCATCAGGTCGGCCAGCTCCGGATAGTCGTCACGGGCCAGGTAGACCACCCCCGCGTCGCACCGGCTGAAGGCGCCGGGGTCGTTCAGCACCTTGAGCTGGAAGGCCGCGCCCGCCGAGTTGAGCAGTCGCGTCGCGGCCCCGACGAACGGGACGGCCCCGTCCGCGCGGAGGTTCCAGTACAACCGCACCACCCGGCCGCTGGGCCCGGTGTCCATCGGGCGGTCGGCGCGGGCCAGGTAGAAGCCCGGGGAGATCTCGAAGAGCTCCTTGGGCAGCCGCATCGCGGCCCGTTCGCCGACGACCGGTACGCCCGCCAGCTCGGTGGCGTGGACAGTCAACTCCAGACCGTTCTTGACGACCATGACCCCGCGCTCGTCGATCCCGCGCACCTGCCAACCGTCGTCCAGATATCCCTGCCCGCAGTTCGCCGCCGACAGCGCGGCCGCGAAGCCGCTACGGCTCGCGGACGACCCCTGGGCACTCCATCGCGGCGGCTCGGCCCGGCCGCGCCGGTAGAAGTCGCCGTACAACTGACCGGCCAGCCGGTGCACGAGGTAGTCCCGGCCGGCACGCGGACTGAGCACCCGGGCGGCACGTACGGTCAGCCGGGGCGACATCCGTCCGAACCAGGTGTAGCGCGTCGGCGGGTGAATACGCGTCGCGGCGACGGCCTCGGCCACCAGCGCGCGGCTGTCACTCATCAGCCCCTCCTCGCAGGGTCACGCCGACCAGGTCAGCTTCGCCTCGCAGTGGTGCACCTGCTCCTCCTCGCAAAGGCACACCGAGAAGGTGCTCGACCGCTTCTTCCGGCCGTACCAGCACGTTCTCCGCCAATTGCGCCAGGCACACCACGGTCGTGGAGACGCGGGCAGCGCCCTGAGCCCGTTCGTACGCCGACTGCAGCAGGCGGGCCCCGGCGTAGCGGGCGCTGCGGATCAGCGCCGCGTCCGCTGTCGCGGCGTCCCACCCACGCGCGCCGGAGTACGCCGCCCAGAACGCGCGCATCGCCGGCCGCATGCGCGTCAGCGGGTAATCGGCCAGCTCCAGGTAGCGGTCGGGCAGCTCGCTGCCGGTCACCGGGATCGAGGCCAGCCAGCAGCCGAGGTAGGCGCCGAACACCGAACCGGTGTCCCAGCACGCGTCTCCCAGGCCGGCGAACTCCCAGTCGACGAGCGCCACCCGGGTACGCCGCCCCGACGCCCCGCCCGCGAGGACCAGGCAGTTGTCCCATTTGACGTCGTGGTGGACGAAGGCATCCTGACGCCAGCCGGTACGCAGCGCCGCGAGCGCCGCCCGGAGCTCCGGGGACGACTGCAGGATGCGGACGAGTTCGAGGCCCGCGTTGCTCATCTCGCGGTAGAACGCCGTTCCCGGACGGTCGATCCCGAGGACCCAGGGCAGCCGCCCGGGAAAGTCCGCCGGATTTCGCCGCGCCGCGTGAAAGGCGCGTTCGTGCAGGTCGGCGAGCGCGGTCCCGAGCCGGGTTCCGACGGTGGCCGGAAAACGGCGCGTACGAGAGTGGTACGAGGTGAGATCCAACGCGTCCGGCAGCGATTCCAG
This sequence comes from Nonomuraea sp. CA-143628, assembly GCF_050942315.1. Taxonomy (NCBI): domain Bacteria; kingdom Bacillati; phylum Actinomycetota; class Actinomycetes; order Streptosporangiales; family Streptosporangiaceae; genus Nonomuraea; species Nonomuraea sp. CA-143628. Next base: position 656,510 of record NZ_CP192072.1, on the reverse strand, counting down.
GATGAGCAGATCGCGCTCGGCGTCGAATCCGCGGCAGCGCGGCAGTGCTCCCGTTATCCCCCCGTCGCTGGAAGGGCGTGGCAGTGAGTCGAGCAGGGAGTAGACCGCCGCCTCGTGCGCCAGCGATCCGCTCCCGGTCCAGCCGGCAGCCGACTGGACCGGATCGGAACGACCCTGTTTGACGAACAGCCCGACCGCCGGCTCAGCGCTCACCAGGACGTTGTGATTGCGGCGGGACGCGTCGACGATGGTGAGACCACCGTCGACCACCGCCTCCGGGTGAACGTACTGCCGATCCAGCAGGTAGGTGGTGAGTTCCGGCAGAGCGAGAACCATCGGCTAGCACACGAACTCGCGGGTCGGGCAGAAGGAGCCGGTCCCCGGGTCGGGGCAGCGGTTGGTGCAGTCGGTCGTCGGGAATCGGCAGGTCGGGATGTGCTGGTTGATCGAACAGTCGATGCCCTGTGTCCCCGAGGCGCGGACGTAGGGGTCCCGGCGCACCGCGAACGGGGTGACGTCGGCCGAAGGCAGGTACCGGGCCGCGATGCCGCCCTGGAGGAAGGACGCTTGCGCGGTGACCGCGGTGACGCCGTACTGAATGCTCATGCTTGTTCTCCCCATGAGTGTGCGGCGAACGATGTCGTCGCATCCGTTTGTGAGGCGGTCCCCTGGAGATATGGCGTTCCAGCACGTTCCAACCCGTTCCATGCCGCATGGCCGGGACCTCCGGGGTGAGGTCAGTGGCTGGCGAGCTCGGCGAAGATGTCCACCAGTTCAGGCCGGTCGAACGGGCCGAAATGGGGTGCCGCGACGCTGCGCACGTCGGTCGGGTTGTCCGGGGTGAGGCGGTCGGCCTCGTTGATGAACCGGTCTTGCAGCGCCAGTGGAACCAGCCGGTCGAGGGTGAGGCGCACATAGGTCCGGGGGATCCGGCCCCAGGTCTCCGCTTCGCCCCGGGCTTCGGCCACGGGGATGCCGGCGGTCTCGTCTGGTTCGAGCATGTCGAGCAGCCGGCTCACACCTTCGTCGGTGAAGTCACCGGCAAGGGCCGCTTTGACGCCTTGAAACACCGCCGGGTCGGCCGAGCGCCAGTTGAGCCGACTCACTCCCAGAACCGCTGGATCGACGACCATCGCGGCGGTCAATTGGGGGAACAGGCTTTCACTGTTCTCCGGCGTTGCGAGATAGGCGGCCATGTTCGGCAGGTCCACGCAGCAGTACGCCGCGACATAGACCACCCGGTCGAGCAGGTCGGGGATGGCGTTGCCGACCCTGCTCACGGTGACACCGCCCTGGTCGATGCCGGCGAGGATCACCGGACCGTCCTGGCGGGCGCCGCGCACCACATCCGCGACCCGCTCGACATAGTCGTCAATGGTGATCTTGGCGAGTGGCGACGGCTCGGTCGCCAGCGCCTCAAGATCCTGCGGCGCCTCGTACCCACGGGGGAAGAACGCCTCGCCGCCGTGTCCCGGAAGGTCGACGGCCACGCTTCGGTGCCCGCGCCGGTCGAGTTCGGCGACCAGCCCCGACACCAGGGCGGACGAGGAGTTGGTGCCGTGGACGAACACCAGGGTCGGCGGGCGCCGATCAACGTTGGCAGCTGCTTCGTGAGTCATCTGGTCTTCCTTTGTGCTTGTTGGTGGATACCGCTGCATTTGCTGGGCACCGCGAGTCGGCGGCTGTGTTTGCTGGACGCCGCGAGTCGGCGGCGTCGTATGTCAGGCCCGCAGTCGGCGGCGTTGTCGTACGTCGGCCGTCAGCGGCTCGGGGGGCGCCACATCGGCCACAGGAGCGGGCTGTCGGCCACGCGAAGCGGTTCGCCGAGATTCTCGAATCCGTACCGCAGATAGAGGGCCCGGCTCCGGGGCGAACTCGCCTCCAGATAAGTGCCGAGCCCGTCGGCGTCCGCTCGTGCCAGCCGGTGCCGCAACATCGCCGACCCCAGCCCGGCGCCCCGCCGCTCGCCGATCACCCCGATGCACGGCAGATAGAGGTGCGGTTCGTGAGCGGGGTGCCGCCCATCCAGCGCCTCACTCAGAGCCCGCCCCCGCGCGGCGCTCTCGCTGAAGAGCGTGTCCGGCCCCGCCTCGGTCTCGCTGAAGGCCATGTCCGGCCCCGCCTCGTCCTCACTGAAGGCCATGTCCGGCCCCGCGTCCGGGCCTGTTTCTGGTGCATCCGGACGCCCCTCAGAGACCGGATGCTCCCCAGAGAGCGTTTGGCCCGCCGCCAACGTCAGCCACACTGACGCCCCCTCGCGACGGCCGACCAGGTATGCCTCCCCGGCGGGATGGCTGAGCAAGGAGCGGTAGAAGCGCGGCTGCAGCCGATCTCTCTCTCCCGCCTCAGGGAAGACCCAGCAGGCGACGGGATCGTTCATGAACGCCACGGCGAGGACGTCCATCACCGCCTGATGGTCTTCTACGTCCGCCCGCCGCACAGATGCGTACGCCGTATCAAGTGCCATGCGCACACGGTATCGACGCCACCCACCGCGTGCGCTCTATCCGGACATTTAGCCAAAACAAGTGCACTAGTCCTGCCGGATATTGCACTAGTACATTTCCGGAAGTACCACGAAATCGGGACTCCACCCCGAACGCGGTCAGCAAGATCCGCCACCCAGCACCTGGGGCCGTTCCCACACATCACGGCCATTGCGCCAAAGCTCGGAAGCATGCTGCGCGAGCCGGTCGAACAGGCCGTCGTCCTGATGGCGCCGCAGGTGCAGCATCGGCGAATCGTGCCCCACCAGCTTTGCCAGGTGCGGGGTGACAAGCATCTCGGAGTCGAAGCGGAACACGCTCATGCCGAGGTGCTCATCGCCGAACCGGGCCTCCACCCCCGCGACGTCCCGCAGTCGCTCGATCGCGGACAGAGTGATCCGGATGCGGGTCGAGACGGCCAACGGAGCGTTCTCCGCCTCCTCACGGCGACGGGTCATGTCGCTCTCCGGGTCTCCGACCACGAACCAGATCTTGCATCCCTGCCGGGCTTTCCACTCAAGGAGCGTCACAAGATTGGGGTGCTCGAGCCACAGGAAGTAGTTGGTGTAGTCGGCGAAGACGATCTCGCTGTCCGCAGAGTTGATCAGATTGCACCAGATCGATTTCGGACACGCGGAACGATACGGATAGACAGTCAAGACTTCGCGATCCGGCCCAGTTTTGAGGGTGTTGCGAAGGGCGTCTGGCCATAGCACGGATGTCTCAGCTCCTAGTGCCTCTCCGACGGACCACTGGCGTCGGAGGCGTGGAAGGCGAGTTCGTCCTGCAACCAGCGTTGGCCACGGTGCACCTCGGGGGACTGAGGACGTCGGGTCGTTTTGACGGTAACGCCGGGAGGTCCTGGACGTCTCGATAACGCGATGTGCACGGCACGTGACGTACGGAGAACTATGACGACGCTCGCGGCCGGCTTCGGCACCTGACACCCAAACCCCGTTCGCCGGCCGCGAGCCGAAAGACCCTACTCTGAGAAGAGCTGGTCGGAGAGGGGGTGACCCGCGATGCGGCCGAAGGTGGCGTCAGAACCATCCGGAATCTCGCCGCGCCGGACCGCACTGATCGCTGCCGCCAGCGGTTTGCTGGCCTTGGCTGTGGCCTCGGTGGCAATGCCGCTGCCATATGTGCCGTTGATCGGCTGGGACATGGCGGCGCTGGTGTTCCTGCTCGTGACCTGGTGGCGGATCGCCCGGCTCGACGGTGCCGCGACAGCCGCCGACGCACTACGGGAAGACCCGACCCGCGCGGGTGCGGATCTGCTGCTCCTCACCGCCGCGGTGGCCAGCCTGATGGCCGTCGGCTACATGATCGTCCAGGGTGACACCACCGAGCCGTCCGTGGTCGTGCTGCACGCGGGGCTCGGTGTCGCCAGCGTGATCACCTCGTGGGCGGTGGTGCACACCGTCTATACCTTGCGGTACGCCCGGTTGTACTACTCGGCTCGCGGCGGCGTGGACTTCCACTACAGCGAACCCGATGCCCAGCCGCGGTTCTCCGACTTCGCCTACCTGGCTTTCACCGTCGGCATGACCTTCCAGGTCTCCGACACCGACTTGCGCAGCGCCACATTCCGAGCGACCGTGCTCCGCCAAGCCCTGCTGTCGTACCTGTTCGGCACGGTCATCGTCGCGCTCGCCATCAACCTTGTCGCCGGCCTGAGCCGATAGCTCCCCGACGAAGCGCACGCGCTCGGCCGAGCCGTGCTCGGGCGGTGGCTCCCCGGACAGGCCGCCGAGCTGGCCTTGACTGGGCGGCACGAATGTGTTGCCTCAGGCCCCCACGAGACCTGCGCCGGCTCTCACCGTAGCTTCCATTTCGGCGTCCAGCGGCTGGATCGTCAGCCGGTGGACGCCCAATGCGGCGTAGCGCTGGGCGCTGTCTCGATCGACGGGACCCGGGGGCGGGGTGATCGTGATCTCTAGTTCGCACAGAACCGCGGGCCTGTCGTAGAGCTTGGCCGCGTCCTGAAGGTCCGACAGCGCGCGGGCCGCCTCATCCGGGGTCAGGTAGACGCCATACCAGCCGTCGGCTGACTGAATCGCCCGGCGCATGGCCGCCCGGGAGTGGCCGCCGACCACGATCGTCGGGCGCCGTTGCGGACGCGGACGCTGCACAACATCAGCAAAGGTCACGAAATTTCCGTCAAATGGCCGATCGTCCCAAAGAGCCTGCATGGCGGCCAGATACTCGTCTGTACGGGCACCGCGGCTATCCAGCGAGACACCCATGGCGGCCAGTTCCTGTTCCACATACCCTGCGCCGACGCCGACGATCAGGCGGCCCCGCGAGAGCAGGTCGAGAGAGGTGAGCTGCTTGGCCAGCAGGACCGGCTGGCGCTGGGGCAGCACCAGAACGCCGAAGCCGAGCTTGATCGTGGTAGTCAGAGCTGCCAAATGGGCCAGAGCAACCACGGCCTCCAGGCGGCCCTGCTCATCCGAGGAGGGGGGCATCGCGATGTGATCACCCACCCAGATCGACTCGAAGCCCATCTCTTCCGCCAGCCGCGCCCGCCTGGCCAGCGTATCCGGGTCGACGTTCTCACCGCGGTGCAGCCCATAAAGTCCGATCTTCATGGCGATCACCGTAGGTTGTCCGCGCCGATGTGACCAACGAATGTCTGGCATCGCTACCATGCGAAACCCGCATAGCGAGCCCTTGTTGGAGGGAAGTGTCATGGATGTCTCCTGGCTGGAGGTGTTCGCCGAGGTGGCCGCCAGGAAGACCTTCACGGCGGCCGGGGAGGCACTCGGCTACACCCAGTCCGCTGTGTCACGCCAGATCGCGTCCCTGGAGGGCGAGCTCGGCGTCGCGCTGTTCGATCGTCATCCGCGCGGCGTGGAGCTCACCGAGGAGGGCCGCCGCCTGCTGGAGCACGCGATCGCGATCCTGGCCAGGCTGGCGGCGGCGAGGAACGATCTTCACGACGTGGGCCAGTTGCGAGTCGGAGCGTTCGACACCGCCAACGCTGATCTGGTCCCTCGCGCCATGGCCGCGTTCGGGCGGGCACACCCGAGCGTGCTCCTGTCGCTCGTGGAGAGCACGACCAGCCCGCTGCTGGCCCGCCTCCAGATCGGCGAGATCGACTTAGCGGTGGTGAGCGCCTACCCAGGCAAGCCACTGGAGGAGGACCGATTCACCCTGCACCATCTCCTGGACGACCCACTGATGGTGGCCTTGCCCGCAGGGCACCGGCTGGCGGGCAGGACGAGCCTGCGCGTGGCCGAGCTAGAGGGGGAGTCCTGGATCGAGGGCTTCCCCAATGGCTCGGAGACATTGATCGCTCTCCACCGGCGCACCGGCTTCCGGCCCCGCATCGCCTTCGCGGCCAGGGAGTGGGCTGCCAAGCAGGGCTTCGTCGCCGCAGGACTTGGGCTGGCGCTCGTACCGTCACTGGCGGTGGGCGCCATCCGCCCCGACATCACGCTTTCGCCCCTGGAGGACGAGCCGACCAGGACCGTCTACGCGGCCACCAGGAAGGGCGTGGTACCGATCCAGTCGGAGTTCATCCGGTGCCTGCGAGAGACCTCCGTCGCAGGAAGGTGGTCATCAGCGCCCCACCAGGCAGACCACCGCGGCGACGAAGAACATTCGGGCGCACTTTAGGGGCCAGCGGCGTCTGCGATCCAGGCGAACGCCGCGAAAAGAACGATCAGCCGGAAAATTCCGCCACCCCGGCCGCCGGATCCGGACCTCGACCGGGTTTGGATGGATTGTCCCGGTCGCTGTCCGTCGAACCTGCTGTGACCGCTTCGCATGGTCGGCGCATCACCCCTTGCTGGCCCCTGCTGCTCCCCCGCCGAATCCCGGGCCGCCTGATCAGTCAGGCACAGCTGCCAGATTGAGCACCACCAGTTCGGGGGCCTTCCCCTGGCGGCAGGGGTTCGCGCAGGGCGGCGCGTCCCAACTGATCACCAGACTGGATGAAAGGCCCATACTTATCGTCACCACACCTTTCATGGCCTTCGGCCCGATCTCGGCGCCCTGCCCGGTCGTGAGGTCGTACACGTCCAGGCCGGTGGTGTTCACGAACCGATCCCCTCGGATCTGCGAGAACGTCGGGCTGAAGGTGCCGCGCAAGGGCTGCGGGCGACCGCCGTCGCGGCGCCACACCACCGCGTGCTCGTCCTGCATGCCCATGCACCAGGTCGGGGAACAGCGCATTTGCTTGACTCCCTGCGGCGCGCGCAGAGGGGTGCGCTTGCCGGTCTCCAGGTTGACCAGCACGCGCTGGTTCGCCTGGTGATCGATGGCCTGCCCCGTGTCGGCCGCCCAGGGCCAGGACACCAGGTGCAGGCCATCGGTGCCGGGCATGGCCCGCGCCGTGCCCCCGGTGATCGGGACCGAGTACAGCCCGCCCTCCTTGACCGACCAGACGACGCGGTCACGCAGGACTCCGATGCGGTCGATCGACATCGGTGGCCCACTGATCCGGGCCACTCTGGCCGCCGTTCCGCCCGAGCGGGGCAGCACCCACAGATCGACGGCGTCGCGCGCGTTCAGAACCGTGGCCCACCAGAGGATGTACGTGGGACCGAGCTCGACGCCCTGGGGGAAGGAGTAGTCCCGCACGTTAGGAATCTCGCCCAGGACCGTGGCCTTTCGCCGCGCCGTGTCGTACACCTCCAGCCTGTGGCCCTCTTGCGGTGACTTGTCCGCCCGCAGCAACAACTCGGTGGCGCTCATCGCGGTGACGGGCCAGTACGTCGAGCCGTCCGCCGCCATGGCGGGGATGGTGGTGACCGCGGACGGCCAGACCTCGGCGACGGGCCGGAGCGCATCGGTGCGCGTGGGTGAAGGGGTGGTGGCCACGTCCTGCCGGCCGGGCGCGGTCAGCGACCCGGTCGCCAGCACCAGCGCGGTGGCGGCTGCGGCGGCGGCCGGCACCAGGACCGCCAGCGCCCGGCGGCGGTGGCGCAGCCTGCGTCCCGCCTGGATGGCGCCCTTCACGTCCACCCGCGAGGGTGGCTGCTCTTCCGGCACCAGCGTGTCGAATATCGGCTTGAGGTCCATCAGCGATCCTCCTTGGTCGCCGCCATGTCCAGCAGCGCGCGCAGGGCCGCCAGTCCGCGGGCGGTCTGGGTCTTGACGGTTCCGGTTGAGCAGCCGAGCACCGCGGCGGTCTGCTCCACGCTCAGGTCGCAGTGGAAGCGCAGCACCAAGGTGGCCCGCTGCCGCGGTGACACCAGGTCCAGCGCGCGGTGCAGATCCATGGCGAGGTCCGCGTCCCCCGCACGGGCCACCGCCTCGGGCGGGGCCGCACTCAGCCTGGTACGGGAGAACCAGCCGGCCCGCTGCTCCTTCAGGAAGACCCGGACAAGGATCACCCGTACGTACGCGTCCAGGTCTGCGGCCTCGCGGGCGTGGCGCCACTTGAGGTACAGCCGTGTGATCGCCGTCTGCACCAGGTCGTCGGCCCGATGCCAGTCATGGCACAGCGCGTACGCGATCCGGCGTAACCAGAGCAGGCGTCCGCTGACGTACGCGGTGTACTCCTCGTCGGTGTTCACGCCTGGTGGATGCCTCCGGCGGCCCGCCAGGTTGACGGCTGGGCCGAATCTATTTCACCGTCACGGGGGTCAGCAGCGGGCTGCCATGGAACGGCTCCTGCGCGGCGACCTGCCGCCCGGCGGCAAATGTCGACATGATGCCGCCGATCAGCCGGCCGACGGCCGGCCCTCGTTCCCCGATACCAAATATCGGCGCACCGCCTCTCGCCCACCGGGAACGAAAGGCCATCGATCAACGACCTCCCGCAGTTCGAGCTCTGTGAGCCAGGCATGCCAAGCGATCTCGGACGGATCTGGAACCAATGGCTCAGTGATCACGGCCTCGTGCACCCCGAACCAGACAGGGCTGACCCCATCCCGGCACAAGAACTTGAACATGAAACGCACCGGGACGCCGGCACCCAGCTCCTCGGACAGCTCACGGACTGCCGCGTCCTCATACGACTCGCCCACATTCACGGCACCGCCGGCCATCACGTCATAGTGGCCGGGAAAGCGAGTGTGCTGCTCCGCTCGGCGCAGCACCAGGATCCGCCGCATCGGATCGCGACAGATCGTCGTCGCGATCCGATGCATCCATCGCCGACGCTCCGCCTCTGCGCGATCCACGACTCCCAGCACGCGGTCCAGTTCATCCACTCGCTCGACCAGCTCGCCCATGCAGCACACGATCGCAGGCACCACCGACAAGCAGCCCAGTGGCGACATGTCGTTGGACGACTTTCGCGAGTTCCTGCTCCAGGCACGGCTAACGGATTTCCGGGGTGTCTTCAATCAGGACCTTGTCCGGGTTCAGCGTCGGACTCGGCGACCCGCCCGAGCGCTATCACAGCATCTACGGCGTGATGTTCCTCCAGCTGTACCACCGAATGCCCGCACAGCGGTGCGCCAGCGAAACCTGCGATGACTTGTTCGTGCACCAACGCGGCCGCAGTCAGCACGGGCAGCACCGCAGCCACGGAGTGAAATACTGCGCGCGCCCAGGCCGCACGCGAGCTATGCCGACATCGGCGCGCTGCGGGCTGAACGAATGGCGGCCAGGCATAGCTATGCCCCGGCTGCGTGCGATGCAGAGGCAGAACCGGGGCTTATGCCTCGACGATACCGCCCTTTGTGCTGCCAGGAAACTACGGGAAACCAGAAGGCGGCCACGATGCAGGAAGCCCCTGGAGTGGCTCTCAGCCTGAATCCACGGCGTGAAGTTCGGGGCGAGGTTCGCGAAATGAAGTGAGGTGTCCCTTGAGCTGGGAGGATGGGAGTTCTCTACGCTTCCATCGGCCCGCTGCAAAGGACACCTCGTAAGTTGGAATTCTTTCACGCCGCCAGCCGTACGCGGGCGATCTTCGATGACGAACACGTGATCTCCTACGCCGGGCTGGCTCCGGCGCTGCGACTGGCCGAGCGCTGCGGCCTGGACCGCCTGGTTGGCGAGCACGTGGCGCTGGGCGCGGCCGACGGCGTCAACGCGCCGGCGAAGGTGGCCTCGATCGTGGCCGGGATGACCTGCGGCGCCGACAGCATCGACGACCTGGACCTGCTGCGACACGGCGGCATGGACACGATGTTCGCCGGGATCCGGGCGCCGTCCACGCTGGGCTCGTTCCTGCGCGCCTTCACCTGGGGCAACGTCCGCCAGCTCGACAAGGTCGCCCGCGAGCTGCTGGTCGCGCTCGCCGCGCACACGCCGTTGCTGCCCGGCAAGGACGTGCTGGCCTTCTTGGACATCGACTCGATGCAGCGGCGCACCTACGGGTACGCCAAGCAGGGCTCCGGCTTCGGCCACACCAAGATCCAAGGCAAGAATGTCCTGGTCAAGGGGCTGAACGCGCTGACCGTCACGCTGTCCACGCCGCTGGCCGCCCCGGTGCTGGCCACCACCAGGCTGCGCGGCGGCACCACCGGGTCGGCGCGCGGCGCCGCCTCGGCCATCCGCGAGTCCATCGGCACCGCCCGCCAAGCGGGCTGCACCGGCACCCTCCTGATGCGCGGCGACAGCGCCTTCTACAGCGCCGAGGTGATCGCCGCCTGCCGCGACCACGACACCCGCTTCTCGGTCACCGCCAAACTCGACCCCAAGGTCAAAGCCGCCATCGCCGCCATCGACGAGAACGCCTGGACGCCGATCGCCTACCCGCGGGCGATCTTCGACGAGCAGGCCGGCGGCTGGGTCTCCGACGCCGAGGTCGCCGAAACGTCCTACATCGCCTTCACCAGCAAGAAGGGCAAGGCCGCCTGCGCCCGGCTGATCGTGCGCCGGGTCAAGATGCGCAACGAGCAGGCCCCGCGCGGCCAAGACGAACTGTTCCCCGCCTACCGCTACTACCCGATCTTCACCGACAGTCCCTATACCCTCCTGCAGGCCGAGGAACAGCACCGCGATCATGCAGTCCAGGAGCAGGTCAACGCTGATGTGATCAACGGGCCGCTCGCGCATTTCCCCTCCGGCGTCTTCACCGCGAACGCCGCATGGCTCACCCTGGCCGCCATCACCCACAACCTGCTGCGCGCTCTCGGCTGCCTGGCCTCGGCCTTCCACGCCAAGGCGCGCGGCCAGACCCTGCGCCGCCACCTCATCGCCGTGCCCGCCCGGCTGGCCCGACGCGGACCCGCCGACGGGCGCGGCCACCTGACCCTTCGCCTGCCCGCCCGCTGGCGCTGGCAGCCCGCCTGGCTGAACGCCTTCACCGCCACCCACGACCCACCCGCTGCCGCAGTGGCCTGACCAGCCGAAATCCAGGTCACGCACAGCCGACGACCCACCGCGGTCACGCGCATCCCCGAGCCCCCGAAATGCACCTGGACAAGCCGCGACCCGAACGCGGCGGCCCTCACACGCCCGACAACAGCCCTTCCACCTGCGGAACCGGCCCTCGTCGAGGAATTGAACCAGAAAACGATCAGACGAAATCACGCCGTGGATTCAGGCTCAGGGGCCTCTTCACCCGATGTAGGGCGTCGACTTTACTTGGAGGAAGTGCTCGATCCGGAGTCGTTGGGATCCGTGCATGGGTAGTTCCTCGATCGCGTCCAAGCTGACCCAGCGGACGTCGGTCGACTCCTCGCTGATCGCGAGCGCTCCACCGATGACGCGTGCCGTCAGGCAAATGTTGAACTGGCGGCGCACCTCTCCGTCGCTCTTGCCGCATGGATGCCCGCCGTTATGCCACCTCGCTCTGCACGCTGGAAGTGGCAGGTGGCGCGGCCGTCCCAGATGTAACTTGGCTACTCGGCGAGGCCCACATCCGTGCAGATCCGTTTGCTACGCTGTGCTTATTACTCCCCGCCGTCCTCCGGGACTGGCGGGGCTTTTTCATGGAGACGACATGACCGAGCGTGTCGCAGTCTTCTTGGACTTCCAAAATGTCCACTTGAGCGGGCACGGGGTCTTCGAGGGCTAGGCGGTCTCCGGTTCCCAGTATTCGCGGTCAGCGACCTTCGAGCCGATGCCCGGCTCTGTCCGGATCAAGCCGTCCGCGCGAAGCTGCCGGACGACCTTCTGTGCCGTGGCGTTCGCGATGCCGAACTCTGCCGTCAGGTCCACGAGCGACGGGACGCGCTCTCCGACGTCAATTTCTCCTGAGCGGATCCGTCCGCTGATCACCGCGTACACCTGTCGCCAACGAGGCTGTTCGGTCTCGATCTGTGCCACGCGATCACGCTAGGGACGTCTACTCCACGTGGCGATAGCGGCGCACCTAGCGGACCTAGCGCACGTGGCGCACTATGCCTACTCTTGGCATCAGGAGAGGACAGGCGAGCGAGGCGAGGCACAATGGATCAGCCCGAGTACGAGACCCCGACCCCGATAGCCGGCTTCGAGATCTGGCGTGAGAATGACAGGACGTGGCGCGGTCGGCACACGGACAGCGGCCGGGAGATCAGCGCCGAACGCTGGGAACTGCTCGTCTGGCGGGCCCGCGAAACGGTCATGTTCGTAGCGATCGCGAGTGTGAACGACCTTCTCAAGCGAGTCACCCAAGACACCGGGGAATCCAAGTGACTACCGTTCACGTCGGCCTGGAGTGGACCCCGTACATCGAGCGTGTCGAGCGCTCCCGTGTGCTGGAATTCGTCACGATGGGCAGAGTCGAGTACGAGCTGTGCGGCGAAGGCGGACAGTGGGTCATCCGGCGCACCGAACGGACGAACGGCCGGACCGTCGTCACGGAGTCGAGCCGGGGACGGCCGCGCGATGTTCAAGAGGTCTGGCGGACGGTCCGGCTCTGGGGCTGACTGCTCACGGCCGGTCGTGTCGCTTCGAGTCGCTTGGTCGCTCGGGTTGATCTTCCCTCGCATGCACACCGCACCTGCGCACGCGTCCATAGGGAACGCTCGTGTCGCTTGCTCGTGTCGCCGCCCCCATGGACCTCGCCACCCAACTACCCACGGCCGTCCTGGCTGAATTGAACCTGCGCCCTCTTCGTCAGCGGCAGTCGTGGGCTCCCCCGTCGCACGATCCAGCTCGATGATGAACCCAAAGTGCATGAGACACAGCCGATGTCGATCAACGACGCCTGGTCCCTCTGGGCCGACCTGCTGAATGGAGCCGTCCGCTAGGCCTGTCTCTCGCACACATGGGAACGCCGGGTCGACCCGGCTCGGGTTTCAACCCGAGAACACGCACTAGACAAGGTATATTGTCTGTGTGCGGATTGGAGAGCCTGCCCGCAAGCATGATGTGGCCGATGCCGACATCGTCCACGCCTGGCGGTGCGCCATGCGCCGCCTTGACATGGGTGAAGGCTTCACGATGCTGATCGGCCCGGACTCGGCGGGGCGGATGCTGGAGATTGGCGTTCTCGACCTCGACGGCGACGACCCGGTGGCCATCCATGCGATGCCGCTACGCGCCAAGTTCCGACGAGCCTTGTAGCGAAGAGAGGTGATCATATGAGGCACACCGATGAGGAGATCGAGCGCGCAGCCATGCGCTTTGAGCAGTTGGCTGACGCCCTGCCCGACGACGTCGAGTTCGACGACGTGTCCGAACTGCGTGCGATCGCCGAGACCTCCGAGCAGGTCCGAGCCGATGAGGCTCGACTCACCGAGGCGGTGGCGGTTGCGCGCGCCCACGGCCACAGTTGGAACCACATCGCCACCGCACTCGGCGTCTCCCGGCAAGCCGCCCGGCAGAAGTACGCCGACAAGGTCGCATAACGGCTCTCGTGCTTCATGGAGGCAGAGGTTGTCTTGGTGTGCCACTCCGCTTGCGGACGGGCTCACCAGGTCAGCCAGCGTGGCCGGGTGACATCGATGTCGGGTAGGTCGATGAGGTGGTGCTGGATCTGGCCGAGGATCAGGATCCGGGATTAATATGAGTCGCCAGCGGGGATCGGGCTGAGTCGGCTCAGGGCCAGGAGGATCGGTCATCCGGTGGGGCGGACTGCCTTGTTGTCGGCGCAGAAGCCCTTGAGTTTGGTGGCCAGGGCCAGGGCGCGACGAACCTCGCGTTCCACCGAACAGCCCGGCCTGGACATGGGTGGGTGGCCAATTGTGCGATGAAGGCCACCCCTGCGGCCGATAGTGTCCTTCGACAGCAACTGGGAGTCACCGATCAGTAGGAAGTCCCAACCCTTGGCCAGGTCTTTCAGGCAGGTCATGGCGCCCACGACCTGGGCGACTTCGCTGGTCCCGCCGTCGAAGTCCTCGTGGAAGATCGGGATGCCGCCATCGCCGATCGCGGCCAGTTCGGCCTGGATCTGTTCGAGATCGGTGCGCCGGTCCTTGGGATGGCCCCAGCGCGGCGCCGGATAGTCAGTGTCGGCCTCTTCATAAGCTCCGACCAGAGAGATTGACGTCATATCCCAGTGCAGGCGGGTGACGTTGGGGCGCCGCCCACCCCTTGACCTCTCTGCGCGCCGTTGCCTGTCTCCCGCCGAGGCCACAGCAGACCATGGGCGCGGGAACGAACGTGGCACGGCTCTTGGCTTCCCCGAGGTGCCACACCGTGATCAGAGCTCAGCCGCCTTCGGGTCTCAATGACCGTGACAACTGAAGCACTGTACGAAGTCCAATCAGCCGAACGCCGGGGAGCGCGAGGGGCTGGCAAGCCCCTCGCGCGGGGGCGATGCCCCCGATAAGGGCGCCCGAGCGAAGCGAGGACCATGCCTTTGTGGGGGCATGGGGGGCGCAGCCCTCCATTAAGCACAGCCCGACCCCATAGCGCGAAGCGCCCAAAGGGAGGACCTTGCTTGTCAGGGTTGGTAGCCGAACTGCTGGAGTACGGCTGTGAGGTACGTCTTGACGTCGGCGGCGCTCGTCGAGTCCGGATACGCACCGAGATGGTGCAGTATTGCGCCGGTGAGCATCTGCTGGATGATGTTAAGGTCCCTGTCCGGCGGCAGCTGGCCGTTGTCGCGGGCCCGGCCCAGCGTGATGAGCTCGGCCGAGGCGCGGCCGCCGCTATAGGACTTGCGGTACGTCTGGAGCAGTTCGGGATAGTCGTCCACGGCGCCGTAGACCCGGCGGAGCATGCAGCGGTTTCGGGGCATGCTCAGATAGGTGGCCCAGTCGGTCAGCATCCGGTCGATGTCCGGCCAGTCGAGGGCCACCGACTCGGGCGCCTGGTGGACTGACTCGATGGCCTGGATCAGCAGTGAGGTCTTGTCGGGGAATCTCCGGTAGACGGTGGCCCGGGTCACGCCGGCCCGCTGGGCGACCTGTTCGATGCTGGTGAGCACGGCGCCCCGTTCGATCAGCAGGTCCAGCGCGGCGGCGAGGATGGCCGCGTCCACCTCCTGGCTGCGCGGACGACCGGCTGGCCGCTGCGAGGCTGCGGTGCCCCGCTGGGAGGCTGCGGTGCCGGTCATGTCGACCGCTCGGGGATAGCCACCACGCTCATCCTCTCAGCGCCGACGAACGCGCCGGCGAAGGTGCGAGACACGACCGCATTCTAGCCGCGCGGCGCCACACCGGCCCGAGCGGCGAGCTGGGGTGATCGAAGGGCATGGGGCCTCCTGCGGTTTGATTTCAATACAGTACTGTACTGTATTGGTAGTGGCTCGAAGCCCTTCACACGAGAGGGCAGATGGGATTCAGCGATGAGCGCCTACGTACTCGGCTTCCACGAGATCGACAAGACTCTGCTCCCCCAGGTCGGCGGCAAGGGCGCCAACCTCGGCGAGCTGTCCGGCATCGACGGCGTTCGCGTGCCGGACGGGTTCTGCGTGACCACTGCGGCCTATCGGGCGATCGTGGAGGGGGATCCCACGGTCAGCATGCTGATCGACGGGCTGGCCGGCCTGCGGGCCGACGACCGCCCGGCTATCGCCGCCGCCTGCGCCCGCCTCCGTACGGCCATCGAAGCGCTGGCCATTCCCGCTGAGATCGAGCGGGACATCATCACCCACCTGGCGGACCTCGGCGACGTCCCCTGTGCCGTACGGTCGAGCGCCACTGCCGAGGACCTGCCGTCGAGCTCCTTCGCCGGCCAGCAGGACACCTACCTGAATGTCCGCGGCCCCGAGTCGGTGGTCCACAACGTCAGGCGGTGCTGGGCTTCGCTGTTCACCGACCGGGCCGTGGCCTACCGCATCAAGAGCGGCTTCGACCACCGCGCGGTCCAGGTCTCGGTGGTCGTGCAGATGATGGTCTTCCCCGAGGCCGCGGGCATCATGTTCACCGCCGACCCCGTCACGTCCAACCGGACGGTGGTCTCGATCGACGCGGGCTTCGGCCTGGGTGAGGCGATGGTCTCCGGCCTGGTCAACGCCGACACCTATCGGGTCAAGGCGGGGCAGATCATCGACAAGGTGGTCTCCGTCCAGACGATGGAGCTGCGCGCTTCGGCGGACGGCGGCACGGAGGAGCGGCCGGTGGAGGCCGCGCGGCAGCACGCGCAGACCCTCACCGACGAGCAGATCCTTCAGCTGGAGACCCTCGGGCGGCGGATCGAGGCCCACTTCGGCCGGCCACAGGACATCGAGTACGGCCTGTCCGACGGCGTGTTCCACGTGCTGCAGAGCCGTCCCATCACCACGCTGTACCCGGTTCCGGCCTCGGACGACGGCAAGAACCACGTCTACATCTCCTACGGGCACCGCCAGATGATGACCGACGCGTTCATGCCGCTCGGCCTGTCGTTCTTCCTCCTGCTGGACGAGTGGCTCGGCCGCCCGAAGATGGCGGTGGCCGGGAACCGGTTCTACAAGGACATGTCCTTCGAGCTCTCCTCGACGTGGGCCCGACCGGTCACGATCAAGAGCCTCGGCCAGGTCGACGTGCTGATGGCCAACGCCCTGCGCACCGTGCTGAGCAGGAAGGACTTCGTCAAGGGGCTGGCCCACGGGAAGACGTCGGTGATGAACTTCGGCAAGGGCGGGCCCCTGCCGATGGCCCGCCAATACCTCAAGCTGTCCCGCGAGGACGACCCCCGCGTGGTTCCCGAGCTCATCGAGCAGAACGAGGAGTCCGTGGCGAGGCTCCGGGAGGCGATCGCCGGGAAGTCCGGTGACGACGTGTTCGCGTTCATCATCGAGGACCATCGCGAGCTGACCGACATCATGTTCGAGCCGCGGAGCGTGGCGTCGGCGTTCCTCGGCATCCAGTCGGTGAACTGGGTCAACAAGCACATGAACGCCTGGCTGGGCGTGAAGAACGCCGCCGACGCCGTCGGCCAGTCGGCCGACCACAACGTCGTCGCGGCGATGGGGCTCGACCTGCTCGACGTCTCCGACGTGGTCCGGCAGTACCCGATCGTCGTCGACTATTTCGCGAGGGCTGAGCGCGACACGTTCTTCACCGGGCTCTCCGGCCTCGACGGCGGCGACGTCGTGCGCCAGGCCATCGAGGAGTACCTGCACAAGTACGGCATGCACTGCCAAGGCGACATCGACCTCACCAGGACGCGATGGAGCGAGGACCCGACGCTGCTCGTCCCGCTCATCCTCGGCAACATCAAGAACTTCCCGCCCGGCGAGCGCGAGCGCCGCGTCGAGCAGGGGCGCGCGGACGCCGAACGCTCGATGAACGACCTCCTGGACCAGCTGAGAAGCAAGGTGGGCGGCCGGAAGGCGAAGAAGGCGGCGCGGCAGATGAGCCTGGTGCGCCACTTCATCGGCTACCGGGAGTACTCCAAGCACGCGTGCCTGCAGCGCTACGGCCTGTACAAGCAGGCGTTGATGGGCGAGGCCAGGAAGCTGGTGGCGCAGGGCGTGATCAAGGAGCCGGAGGACGTCTACTTCCTGTCGCTGGAGGAGTTCAGGCAGGTGGTCAACAGCGGGCAGCTGGACTACGCCGTGATCACCGAGCGGCGGGAGGCGCACGAGACGTACCAGAAGCTGACCCCGCCGCGAGTGATCACTTCGGAGGGCGAGGTGATCAACGGCGAGTACGACGCGGGCGACCGGCCCGAGGGGGCGCTGGCGGGCATCCCGGTGTCGTCCGGCGTCGTGGAGGGCCGCGCGCGGGTCGTCCTGAGCATGGAGGACGCCGAGGTGGAGGAGGGCGACATCCTGGTCACGGTCTTCACCGACCCGAGCTGGTCGGCACTGTTCGTCTCGGTGAAGGGCGTCGTGATGGAGGTCGGCGGGGTGATGACGCACGGCGCGGTGGTCGCGCGGGAGTACGGCCTGCCGTCGGTCGTCGGCGTGGAGGGCGCCACCCAGCGCATCAAGGACGGGCAGCTCATCCGGGTGAACGGCAGCGAGGGCTACGTGGAGCTGCTGTCCTGATCGCCGGTACGGTCGATCTTCGCGTAGCCGCCGTCCTGGTTGTCCGGACGTCTGTGGCCACTATACGTACGCATAGTAGGCTTCATGCGAAGGTAGCGGGCTACACAAACGGCGGTGACAGCGTGACGATCGCACCCGACCCCGAAGACCTCACCGCCCGCGCCCGGATCCGCGACGCGGCGCTGCGGCACTTCGGCGAGCACGGGTTCGAGCGGGCCACGATCCGGGGCATCGCCGAGACCGCCGGTGTGTCCTCCGGGCTGGTGCGCCACCACTTCGGCTCCAAGGAGGCGCTGCGCGACGCCTGCGACGAACACCTGGCCAAGTTGATCCGCCGGCTCAACGACCAGGTCCGGAGCGACCCCATGCCGAGTGACGTGAACTATATCGCCGTCGCCCGGACTCTCCTGGGGCACTACCAGTCGTATGTGGGGCGGGCCCTGGCCGAGGGGCGGGCCGAGGCGGTCTTCGACGAGCTCGTACGGCTGAGCGAGGAGTGGATCGAGGAGTACGACAGGACCCGGCCCGATCCCCCTCAGGTGCCCCGCAAGGCCCGGGCGGCGGTGGTTACCGCGATGGCGCTGTCGGTCACCGTCCTGCGCCACCACATGTCCCGGGCCCTGGGCGTCGAGGTGCTGAGCCCGGAGGGGGACAAACTGCTCGCTAGGACCCTGATCGACATCTACTCGCATCCCATGCTCAGCCTGGAGGACGCCGCCAAGGCCCAGGCCGCCCTCGATCAGCGCAGCTGAGGATCAGCCCGGTTGAGGCTCAGCGCAGTCGAGGCTCAGCCCAGCTGAGGCGACCACCCGGCGGTCCCGGCCACGATGCGCACGGCCGCGCGGGCCAGCGGCTCCAGCCCCGCCACGTCGATCTTGTCGATGGTGTCGGCCGCGTCGAACAGGTACATCGGCGCCGACAGGAAGTGCACGAGCGGCACCCCTTCCGGATGGAAGAACGCCCCGTCGGTCGGCGGCATGGGCGAGAACACGTCGGGCGGCAGCACGAAGGACCGCCGCAGCCCTTCCTCCGCCAGCGTCTCGGCGACCAGCTTCTCCAGCCGCGGCACCCGGCTGGTGAACCACCACCTCACCTCCGGGTCAGCGGTGGGGACGAGCTCGCCGTCCACGGCCTCGCAGCGCAGCGCCGCGTGTTCGAGATGCAGCTGGAGCACCACGTCGGCCAGCATCGGGCGATGGCGCTCGATGAACGCCCTGGTGCCCGCCGCATGCGCCATGTGCCCGGACGTGAACAGGAACGTCAGGTTGTGCGGCCGCGCCGAGACGGGCACAGCGGCCCAGTGACGCGCGGCGGCCAGGACGAGCGCGATGCCGGAGGCGTCCTCGACGGCCGAGGCCCACGGCCCGTCGTGGTGGGAGCCGATGATGACCGTGTGCGGCGAGTCGCCGGGCAGCGTGGCGACCACGTTGTGCGTGGTCACCGTGTCGGTGACCGACTGGGCGACCAGCTCGCCCGTACAGGGCAGCCGGTCCAGGAGTCGCCGGGCGTCGGTCGCGGACAGCCACAGACCGGGGATCGGCCGCTCGATCGCGTCATAGGGCACGTAGTAGTCGCGCGTCTCCCACGGCAGCCCGGTCAGCGCCCCGATGAAGCCGGCCGCGCCCGCCTCCAGCGCCGGCTCGACGACCTCCATCATCCGCGGGCCGAACGGGAGGGTCTGGACGAGCGTGTCGAAGACGCCCTCGGGGTCGTAGGACGACGTGGCCAGCGTGCTGACGTACGACTGCGGCAGCTCGGTGAAGGCCAGCTCGTCCACCGCGATGTCGCCGGGCCGCGCGTCGGCGAGCGGCGCGATCCTGGCGCGCAAGCCGTCCGTCGGCAGGGTGTGCGGGAGCGGGAACCCGGTCAGCTCCGTGCCATCGTCGAGCCGCAGCACCCCGGTGCCGGGCTGCCAGCGGGGCACCTCCACCGGCTCCAGCGCGACCTCCAGGCCGAACTCCGTCAGCCGCTCGGCCAGCCACCGCTCGGTCCACGCGTCCGCCGGATAGCCCGGCCGCCGGATGCCCCGGGACACGACGGTCTCGATCCAGCCGAGCATCTCGGCGGCGGAAGGCACGTGATCCATGGGCTGATCCAACCATTGACAGCGGTCCTTTGTGAAGCGACAGTTTCGGTCATCCGTACAACTTGTGGAGGCTGTATGAAGCTCGTCGTGGCCGTCATCATGGTCCTGCTGGGGATCATGGCCAGAC
This sequence comes from Nonomuraea sp. CA-143628, assembly GCF_050942315.1. Classification (NCBI taxonomy): domain Bacteria; kingdom Bacillati; phylum Actinomycetota; class Actinomycetes; order Streptosporangiales; family Streptosporangiaceae; genus Nonomuraea; species Nonomuraea sp. CA-143628. Next base: position 636,615 of record NZ_CP192072.1, on the reverse strand, counting down.
CGGCCCAAGCCGCGGACACCATCGAGGCGCACTACAAGGTCGCGGGCCCTTGGGCGGTCACCACCGCCGACGTCACGGGCTACAAGCTCTACTACCCGGCCGACCTAGGCGCCGGAGGGTTCAAGCATCCGATCATCACCTGGGGCAACGGCACGGGTGCCGTGCCCACGCAGTATTCCGGGTTGCTCAACCAGCTCGCCTCCTGGGGCTTCGCCGTGGTCGCCTCGACCGACACCACGACCGGCACCGGGTCGGAGATGATCGCCGCCGCCCAATATCTGATCGCCAGGAACACCGACAGCTCCAGCGTCTTCTACGGCAAGCTCGACGTGACGAAGGTCGGCGCGGTCGGCCACTCCCAGGGCGCCGGCGGTTCGGTGAACACCGCGACCAAGTCCGGCGGCCTGATCGACACCGTCATCCCCATCGCGCTGCCCGCGCCCATCTGGGTGGGCTCGGGAGACAAGTTCTACGTCGACCAGCTGGCCTGCCCGGTGCTGTTCGTCAGCGGCGCCAACGACACCCTCATCTCGCCCAACTCGGCCCTCCAGACGTACTACGGCCAGGTCCCGGGAGCGGCGGCGAAAGCGCAGCTCAAGGGCGCCGACCACAACACGATCCAGGGCACGGGCGGCGGTTTCCTCGGCTATGTGACGGCCTGGCTGATGTACCAGCTCCAGGGCGACACCTACGCCAGGGGCGCCTTCGCCGGCACCACCCCGGAGCTCAACACCAACGCCAACTGGCAGAACCAGGTGGAGAAGAACCTGCCCTAACGGCGCAGCGCGAAGGCGGCGCGCGGGTTTCCGATCAGCGCCGCCTTCGCCACCTCGCCCAGTCCCGCGGCCTCCAGCCGCGGCACGAACCGTTCCAGGAGGTACGTCAGGCCGGGCCCGCCGCCCAGGCTCGGCCAGTACGACCTGCGCGCCAGGTCCATCCCGAACAGCACCCGATCCCCCAGCTCGCGCTCGGCGAGCTCGGCGACCAGCGTGACGATCGCGCTGTCCGGCCCGTACTTGACCCGGCCCGGCCGGTCGAAGGCCAGATAGGCCCCTCGCTCCGCCAATGAGGCGAGATATCCGGCGTCGGGATTGTGGTCGATGTGCCCGAGCACCACCCGATCGGCCGCCACGCCTTCCGAGGCCAGCGCGTCGAGCAGCTCGTGTCCCATCGTGCCCTTGTCGCAGTGGGTGACGACCGGCACGCCGGTCCGCCGGGCGGCGGCGGCCACCGCGCCGACCAGCCGCGCCACACCGCGCCCGAACGAGTGGTACGACGTGGCGATCTTGATGGCGCCCGCGCGGGCCGACGACCGCCGCACCAGCGGCCCCACCAGCCCGTACTCGTCCATGCCCTGGTCGATCTCGGCCACGAGGAGCTCGGTGATCTCGTCGACCGAGTAGCGGTGCATCCAGTGCGCGTCGCTGTAGTAACCGCTCTTGTGGAACCCGGTCACCGCGATCACGTGCAGCCCGGTCCGCTCCGCCAGCTCCTTCATCAGGGACGGACTGCGGCCGAACCCGAGCGGTGTCATCTCGACCACCGCGGAAAGGCCCAGCCGCTGCGCCTCCGTCACCTCCACCACGGCCGCGTCGAGGGAGTCGAGCCGGTAGTCCGGCTCGTTGCGCACCGGCCAGCCACCGGTCATGAACAGGTGCTCATGCGCATAGGTGATGCCGAGCTCCTCGACATCCCCCAGCACGGTACGGACGGTCACAGAAGCGCTCCTTCTTCTCGCAGCCGCGTGCGCAGCAGCTCCACGTCCACCGCAGCGGGCTCCACCCCGGCCTGTACGGCCAGCGCCGCGGCCGTCCCCGCCGCCTGCCCCATCGCCATGCACTGCCCCATGGACCGGGCGGAGGCGTGGGCGTCGTGCGTGGCCGACAGGCAGCGTCCGGCCACGATCAGCCCGCCGACCTCGACGGGGAGCAGGCACCGGTAGGGGATGCCGTAGGTGCCGAAGTCGTGGACGTACTCCCAGCGGGTGGCGGCCCCCGAGTCGTGGTCCTCGATGGGCGCGCCGCACCGCGCGATCGTGTCGGGAAAATCCCGCCCGGCCAACACATCATCAGAAGTCAGGACATATCGTCCGACCAGGCGTCGCGACTCCCGTACCCCGATACGTACGGACGTGCTGAGCAGCACGGCCGATTCGTAACCCGGGACCTTCGCCCGCAGAAACGCGACATAGTCGCGGACCTGCCGCCGCCCCTCCCGCTCGGCCTCCGCCAGCTCGACCGGGTCGGTCGGATCGAGGCCGGCCACTCGCGTGAGGTTGGTGTGCACGATCCCGTCGTTCACGGTCCGATGCACGGACCCCTCGCGCCTCGGCAGGTCGGCGTCGGCCATCAGCGCGTGCAGCTCCGCCGTGCTGGTGGCCGACAGATCGACCCCGCCGAGCCGGAACGTGGCCGTCATCGGCTGGAGCCGCATCCCGGGGCGTTCGAGGGTGGCCCCGGCCCGCCAGGCCACCTCGGCGTCCCCGGTGGCGTCGATCACCACCCGGGCCTTGACCAGGAACCGGCCCGCCACCGTCTCCACGACGACGCCCGTACCCGGCACGAAGTCGCAGACCCTGGCGTGCAGGAGCGCGTCCGGGACCAGCTCGTCCCAGACCAGCTTGAGCTCCTCGGGCTCGTAGGTCACCCCGGTGCCCGCGCCGTAGGTGTTGGGCCGCTCGAAGGCGGCGCCGGCCTCGAAGAGCCGCTCGCACACCTCCCAGCCGACGCCGCCGACGACCCGCCGCGAGACGGGGCCGGGGGCGTAGAAGCCGTAGAAGGTGTCGAGCACCGCGGCACCCGTACCGCCGAGGAAGCCCGCCGACTCCACCAGCAGGCACGACGCCCCGGCACGCGCGGCGGCGACGGCGGCCGCGCACCCCGCGCTGCCTCCGCCCGCGACCACGACATCGCCTTCCCACAGGACGTTCATCGCAGGTGCCACCCTCCGTCGACGGGAATGACCGCGCCCGTGGTCCGTCCGGACGACGGGGACAGCAGCCACAGCACGGCCTGGGCGACCTCCTCCGGCTGGCACAGCTCGGCGCCGAGCGGCATCAGCGACGGCAGCTTGGCCTTGATCGCCTCGGAGGTCTGGGCGCGGCGGCTCATCGGCGTGGCCACCAGCCCGGCCGAGATCAGGTTGACCCGCACGCCGTGCGGCGCCGCCTCGCGGGCCGCGGTCCTGATCAGCGGGATCAGCGCGCCCTTTGCCGAGGCGTAGGCCACGGTGCGGAAGTCGTCGTCGAGCGACGAGGCCAGCGCCGAGCCGATCACCACGATCGACCCGCCCTCCCGCATCGCCGGGATCGCCGCGCGCAGCAGCCGGAACACCGACTCGTGGTTGACCCGGTGCACCTCGTGCCACGCCGTGTCGGTGCACTCGACCACGCCGCCGTCGCCGAGCGAGCGGCCCGACATGCCGACCGCGTGCACGACGCCGGAGATCTGCCCGTGTGCGGCCGTCGCCTGGGCCAGGGCCTTCTCCGCGTGTCCCGGCGTGGTGATGTCGATCCCGCCGGCCAGGTCCACGCCGTAGGCGGCCCCGCCGGTGGCCTCGACCGCCGCCACGCAGGCCCGGCCGATGCCGCCGTCCGAGCCGGCCACCAATACGGCGCTCATGGTTTCCTGAGCACGGCGGCGGCGCGGCGGGCGTGTTCGAGGTAGGCCGCCTCGAACAGTTCCTCCGAGCGCGGGCCGCCGACGAGCTTGGCGCTGGAGATGACCGGCGGCACCCAGCCGCCCGCGACGAGCAGTTCGGCGGTACGGACCTTGATCTCGTTGACCACGGAGACCGCGGCCAGCGTGCTGCCCGGACCGACCGGCTCGGCCAGCCCGTCGACGGAGCACAGCGCGTCACCGACCGGGGTGCACAGGTCGATCACCACGTCGGCGTGGTCGGCGAGCCGGGTCCCGCTGGGGTGACCGGGCTCGACGGCCGTGGTCTCCCGCATCGATGTGACGGCCACCACGGGCAGTCCCGCCTTGCGCAATCCCATCGCCATCTCGATCGGCACGGCGTTCAGGCCGCTGACGCTGAACACGATGGCCGCGTCGGTCGGCCGCAGCTCGAAGTTGGCCAGGATGGCGTCGGCGAGCCCTTCGACCCGCTCGATGAACATCGCCTGCCGCATCCCGTTCGACCCGGCCACCTGTGTGTAGAACGTCATCGACAGGTCCACGATGGGATGGAAGCCGGGATAGGAGCCGTAGCGGGGGAACATCTCCTCCACACCCATCCGCGAATGCCCGGTCCCGAACGTGTGCACCACGCCCCCGCCGCCGATGGCCGAGGCGGCCGTCCGGGCGGCCGCGGCGAGCGCGTCCTCCTGTGTCCGCTCGATCTCGCTGAGCAGGTCCATCGCGCGCCGTATCCATTTCATCCAGATCTCCTCCCGTAGAGCGCGGCGCCGATCGCCCCGGCCATCGGGCCGAGTACGGCGGGTAGCACCGCGATTTCCCCGATGAGCGGACGTCGCCGCTCAAGTTCCTTGTCCAGGGCGGATCGCATGAGATCGAGCGCGCCGGAGATCCCGCCGCCCACGACCACCGTGCCGACGCCGAAGAACGCCGCCGCGTCGCCCAGGGCGACGCCGAGCGCCCAGCCGGCCCTGGACAGCACGCCCAGCGCCCGCCCGTCGCCCGCCCTGGCGGCCTCGGCGATCTCCTTGGGCGAGGCGATCTCCTTGGGCGAGCCGGAGCCGAAGGCCCGCACGATGCCCGGCCCGCCGGCGAACGTCTCCACACAGCCCCGGTTGCCGCAGCAGCACACCGGCCCCCAGGGGGAGACCGTGACGTGCCCGATCTCGCCGAGATTGTCGCGCGGGCCGACGAGGATCCCGCCGCGCAGCGCCACCGCCCCGCCCACCCCGGTCCCGAGCACCGCGAACAGCACGTCGGGCAGCCCGCGAGCCGCCCCGAGGAGCAGCTCGGCGAGCCCGAACGCGCGGGCGTCGTTGACCACGGTCACCGGCGCCCCGGTCAGGGCGCTCAGCCGCGAGCCGACCGGATAGCCGTCCCAGTCGCCGGGCGGGTTCGGCACGAACAGCGCGGTCCCGGTGTCGCGGTCCACGTGGCCGGGCAGCCCGATCCCGATGCTCTCCACCCGGCGGGCGGCCAGCGAGGCCACGAACGTCATCGTCTCGTCGGGGTCCGGCGGCGTGGGGACGGTGCCCTCGCCGACCACCGTCTCGCCCTCCAAAACCACCCATTTGGTGTACGTGCCGCCGACGTCGATCCCGAGCCGCGTCACAGCCCGACCCTCAGGACCCGCGAGGCGAACCCGGCGTCCTCGGGCGCCGCGACCGGGCGGAACGGCTCGACGCCGAGCAGCCGCAGGTAGGCCAGCAGCGGCTGGGAGTGGCTGTGCAGGTTGGCGACGGGGTACGCCTGCATGGCCACGCCGACGTCGGCCAGGTCCCAGGTGCGCCCCGGCCGCTCGGTCTCGGGCGCCAGGTAGGCGTCGGGGCCGGACAGCGTGCCTTCCCATACCTCCGGATAGGCAGCCGTATGGGCGGCCAGGGACATGCGGCGCCACCACTGCCAGCCCAGCTCGGGAGCGTGCTCGGCGGCGGCCCAGATCAGCGTCATGTTGATCGCGTACCAGATCGTGCCGACCCCGCCGGGGCCGTAAGCGCCCTTGTCGGGCCAGCGCAGCCGGGCGCCCAGCGGCGAATCGGCGGCGGAGGTCCGCTCGATCGTGTGCAAAAGGTCCACGGCCCGCTCAGGAGGGGCGGCGCCGCACAGAATCGCCCAAGGCTGCACCTCCAGCCACAGGTCGGACTCACCGACGACGGCTCCCGGGCCGTACGCGCGCCGGTACCACCGGCCGTTCCACTCGCCCGCCACCAGCTCGCGCAGCTCCTCGCCGAGCTTGCGGGCCTCGGCGGCGGTCGCGTGGTCGCCGAGCCGTTCGGCCAGGATCGCGTAGCGGGGCAGGACCCAGGCGGCCATGGCCGAGTTCAGGACCGACTCGCCGTGGGAGATCATCAGCTCGCGGTCCACCCCGCTCTCGGTGATGGCCATGTCGTTCCAGTCGGCGTTCAGGATCCGCAGGTGGCCGTGCTCTCCCCGGCCCACCACGTCGGTGAGGAACCTGAACTGTCGGCGCAGGTTCGCGCCGAGCGACACCGGCGCGGCCCCGTGGACCGGGTGATACGGCACGGGTTCGCCGAAGGCCGCCAGGTCATCCGTCGCGCTCAGGTATTCGGCCGCCAGCCACAGGGCCCACAGGTTCTGGTCCGAGGGCCGGAACAGGTCGGTCCATGGCTGCTTGTCCGGTCCGAGCGCATAAGGCAGGTCACCGTCGGGGCCGCCCCATGCGCACGTGTTGCGCAGCACGGACAGGGCCAGGTCCGGCTCGATGTACACCAGCGGCAGGGCGTGCTGGAGCGGGTCGCGCGCGGCGCCGTTGAAGCCGTGCCGGAAGGAGTAGCACGAGCCCTGGTCGAGGGTGTGGCCGCCGAGCACGCCGTCGGCGCAGGCCGCGCCGGTCAGCAGCGCCGCGTGCCACGGGACCTCCCGCTCGGCCTCGGGCGCCCGCGCGGCGACCGCCTTCGGCAGCCGGTCGCGCAGCGCGGCCAGGCTGCCGGCGAACGCCCCCGTCACCTCGCCGGCTCGGCTGTCCGTCTCGTCGTCCAGCAGCCCGTATCTCAGCTCCAGCAGGCGCTCTCCGCCCGCCGCCAGCTCCAGGGGTACGGCCAGGCGGCCGGACCGGGTCCTGGGGCCGCCGACGAGCTCCAGCTCCAGCCCGGGATCCTCGGTCGGCTTCGCGCCGCTGATGAGCTCGACCCGGGCCGCGCCGGCCGTCCACTCCTCGGTCAGCTCCAGCCGTACCGGCTCGTCGAGCAGGTTGCGCACGCGCAGCCGGATCAGCACCCACGGGTGCTCGCCCTCGGGGCAGAGCACCGTGCGTTCCAGTGACACCTGGTCGTCGGCGACCCGGACGATCGCGAACGTCGGCCCGAAGATCCGCTCAGATCCCGAAATATCGGTGGAAAGGGTGCCGACGCGCGTCACCCCCGTGCCACGGGTGAGCCACAGCAGGCCGGTGTGCTCGTCGAACAGGTCGCTGAGCCCGTAGTTGTCCGCGACCAGCGTGATCCGCCGGTTCCCGACATGGACGAAGTGCCGCCGGGTGAGCGGGTCCAGGACGGGGTCCCACTCCGCGCGCGGGTCGCTCTCCTGGTCCGCCGTGTAGGCGAAGGCGGGCAGCCCGTACGCGGTGGTCCATGCGCCGAACGCGCTCATTTCCGTACCCCTCCCAAGGTCAGCCCCGCCACGTAGTAGCGCTGCAACAGGAACATCAGCACCAGCGGCGGTACCGCCGTGATCAGGGCCGCGGTGCTGACCAGGCCGATGCTGAAGTCGTACTCCGTCTGGAGCTGCGAGAGCCCGACGGGCAGCGGCCAGAGGCCGGGATCGTTGGCCACGATGAGCGGCCACAGCAGGTTGTCCCACTGCGCGAGGAACTGCAGCAGGAAGAGCGTGAGCAGCGCGGGCCGCAGCAGCGGCACGCCAATGCGGAGGAAGATCCGCAACTCGCTCGCACCGTCCACCCGCGCCGACAGCAGCAGCTCGTGCGGCAGGGCCAGGGCGAACTGGCGGACCAGGAACACCCCGAACGCGCTCATCATGAACGGCACGATCATCCCCTGGTAGGAGTTGATCCAGCCCAGCTCCTTGACGATGAGGTACATCGGCACGAGCACCACGATCGGCGACAGCGACAGCGTCCCCACGATGACCGCGAACAGCACCCGGCTGCCGGGGAACCTGAGCTGCGCGAGCGCGTATCCGGCGGCCGAGGAGAAGATCACTTCGAGGACGCCGATGCCGAGCGCGAGGATCAAGCTGTTGCGCAGGTAGACGGGGAAGCCGCCCTGGTCGAACAGCTGCGAGACGTGCGCGCCCAGTTGGGAGACGTCGAAGCCGAACCCGCCGAGGTCGGTCGCGTCCGACGCGGACGAGACCGCGAACATCGCGTACACCGGCAGCAGCAGGACGGCCACGACCAGCGTCAGCAGAGTGTTGCGGACCACCCTCACCCGTCATCGCCTCCCCTGAGCACCCTGAACTGCACGAGCGAGAGCGCCAGCATGGCCACCAGCAGCACCATCGCGATGGCCGAGGCGTAGCCCATGCGCTCGAACCCGAAGCCGGTCGCCCACAGGTAGAGCGGCAGCACCTCGGTGGCGCCCGCCGGGCCGCCCTTGGTGAGCAGGAAGGCGGGCACGAACGACTGCATCGCCCCGACCACCGCGATGACCAGCACGAACAGCAGCGTGCGGCGCAGCAGCGGGAGCGTGATGCGGTAGAAGATCCGGATCGGACCGGCGCCGTCGAGCGCGGCCGCCTCGAACACGCTCAGCGGCAGCCCCTGCAGCCCGGCGGTCAGGATGATCACGAAGAGCCCGAGGTGCTTCCAGGTCGTCATGATCACCAGGGCCCAGAGCGCCAGCCCCTCGTCGGTCAGCCACGGCTTCGGCTCCGCTCCGACGATCCCGATCAGCGCGTTCGCCAGGCCCTTGTCAGCGAAGATCACCGACCAAACCATCGAGGTGGCCACCAGCGGCATCGCCGCCGGGATCATGACCAGCCCGCGGAGGAAGGCGTTGTAGCGGCCCGGCTTGCTCAGCGGCACGGCTATCGCCAGGCCGAGCACGATCGACGGGACCACGGAGGCGATCGTGTAGACGGCGGTGACCCGGGCCGAGTTCCAGAAGCCGGGGTCGCCGAGCATCCTCCGGTAGTTGTCCAGGCCGGTCCATTCGGGCGTCCCGGCGAAGTCGTAGCTGGTGAAGCTGAGATACACGGCCGCGACGAACGGCACGAGCCAGAAGACCAGGAAGTAGACCGCCGCCGGTAGGGCCAGCAGGCCGCCGGTACGCGCCTCCGCCCACCGCTGGCCCTTGCCCGAGACCTGCGTGACGGGCGGCACCAGTTGTAAGGACACCGTCACAGCGTCATCCGCATGGCCTGGTCGAAGTCCGCCGCCGCCTGCTCGGGCGTCTTCTTGCCGAAGGCCACCGCGTCGGCCGCGTCGGTCAGCGCCTTGGCCATCTCGTTCCACACCGGCGTCTGCGGGCCGAAGTCGGCGTACGGGGCCGCGTCCGCCATGATGTCCAGCGCCTTCTGGTCGGCGCCCGACAACTTCTCCCAGCCCTTGACCGGGGTGAGGATGCTGGCGTCCTTGAGCTGCTTGGCCGCGACGTCCTGGCGCTGGAGGTAGTCGACGAAGTGCCAGGCGGTGTACTGCAGCTTCGACTGCTTGGCCACCGCCCACCCCCAGGTGTAGGCCGGGGCGACCGGCTTGCCCGCGTCCCAGCGCGGCATCGGCGCGATGTCGAAGACGTTGCCGAAGGTCAGCTTGGGGTTCAGTGTCGGGAACAGGTCCATCGCGAACAGCCCGGAGACCAGCATGGCCGCCTCACCGGTGGCGAACAGCCCGAAGCCGGACAGCGGGCTCGACAGCTTCGGGTTGCCCAGGCTCCCGTAGTAACGCAGCGCCTCGACCCCCGCGTCACTGGCCAGCGTCGCCTTGCCCGCGTCGGGGCTGAGTATCGTGCCGCCCTTCCCCTTGACCAGGGCGAGCAGCTGCATCAGCGTCCACTGCGGATTGCCCAGGATCCACTGCAGGCCCACCTTCTTGCCGTCGGCCGAGGTCAGCCTCTTGCTGTATTCGGCGACCTCTTCCCAGGTCGTGGGCGGCTTGTCTGGATCGAGGCCGGCTTCTTTGAACCTGTCCTTGCGGTAGTAGAGGTAACAGATCGTGTAGTCGGTGGGGACGCCGTAGAGCCTGCCCTCGTACGACAACGAGCTGATCGCGTGCTCGTCGTAGTCCTGGACCAGCGCCTTCTCGTCGGCCACGCCCATGGCCTTGGGGATGATCGGGGCGAGGCGGCCCTTGCGCGCGTGACCCGGGATGGTCCAGCCGCCGATCCTGAACAGGTCCGGCGGCACGTCACCGGCGAAGGCGGTCAGCAGCTTGGCGTCGAGCTTGTCCACGGGCACGTAGAGCGGGGTGATGTCGACGCCGCCGAATTCCTGCATGTAACTGCGCAGCAACGGGGTGAACACCGCGTCGTACGCCTTGGTCTGGTGCAGCCAGACGGAGATCTTCCCGCGCGGCACCCCGTCGGCGGGCACCGAGGCCACCGGATCGGCGGAGCCGCAGGCGGCCAGCAGGCCGGACGCCGTGGTCAGTGCGGCGGTCTTGAGCAAGTTGCGCCGGGTCATCATGGACATGCTCAACCTCCGGAACGGCGATGCCGTCCAGGTAGATGACTGTTTGGGGGGTTACTGGCCCATCAGGGCGTTCTTGGCGTCGTTGAGCTCCACGGAGAACACGGCGAAGTCGCCGCGCGCGTGGCGGATGGTGTATTCGAGCGCGACACCGCTCTCGGTGCACGTGTTGCGGGCGGTCGCGAGCAGGGCCGCGGCCATGGGGACATGGAGCAGCTGGGCGAGCCGGTAGTCGGCGTTGACCGCGCCGATCGTCTCCCTGCCGCTGGCGGGGGACAGCCCGTACTTCACCCGCAGCAGGTCGTAGAGCGAGCCGGTCAGGTCCTCGTCGAGGATGCCGGGCACCAGCTCGGCGGGCAGGTGGGCGCTCTCCAGCATGCAGGGCGCGCCTTCGAGCAGGCGCAGCCGCTCGACGAAGACGATCTGCTCCGTCTCCCGGACACCGAGCGCCACGGCGACCTCGGCGCCCGCCGGCTGCAGATGGGCCTTGAGCACCTGCGTCGTCGGCCTGCGGCCGAGCCGCGCCATCGTCTCGGTGAAGCCGACCGGGCCCGCGCCCAGCTCGGGAGCCACGGCCAGCGGCGCGGTGTAGGTGCCGCTGCCCTGCCTGGCCACCAGCAGGCCCTCCTGCACCAGGTCGCCGATCGCCCGGCGGGCCGTCGCCCGGCTCACGCCCGCGTACGCCATGAGGTCCTTCTCGGCGGGGATGGGCGTGTCGGGCTCGCAGTCGCGGATGGCCGCCCTCAGGCGCTCGCGCAGTTGGTAGTAGAGCGGCACCACGGCTGACGGGTCGAGGGCCAGCCGGCGTTCCCAGTCGGTCATACGCTCACGTCCTAAGTTGTACGGACGACCGTATCTTTTCCGCTCGACCCGGATGGTGTCAACCACTCGTTGTGTATCGTGCTGAGGTCTAGCGCCGGTGGAGGGTCTGTGCGGGGCGTCATGTGTACGGTGATCTGCGCGTCCCTCGTGCTGGGCGGTGCCGAATCCAGGCCCTCTGACAGTGCCGCCCGGCCTGCCACGAGCTTGCCGAGCACCGCCGCCCCGGCCCGGTTCACCGCCACCCCGGTCGGCTTCACCGCCGCCAAGGTCGACTTCAACCGTGACGGCTTCGAGGACTACGCGGTCTCGGCCCCGGCGGGCACGGTCGGCCACATCCTCAAAGCCGGATATATCGCCATCTTGTATGGCGCGGCTGGTGGTGTAGATCCCGCCCGGCGCCGGATCCTGCACCTCGACAGCTCCAACGTGGCGGGCGATCCCGTGGCCGCGGACGCGTTCGGGGCGCGCACCGCCGCCGGTGATTTCGACGCCGACGGCTACACCGACCTGGCGGTCAGCTCGTACAACCCCTTCGAGCTGGACCGGCGGTTCGTCACCCTGCTGTGGGGCGGCAAGGACGGGCTGGCGCTGGGCACCCCGCTGATCGACCCCCCGCGCACCGACGTCCCGCCGGACCTGGTCGACCCGACCGAGGGCCGGGAGCTGGCGGTCGGCGACTTCGACGGCGACGGCCGTGACGACCTGGCCGCCACCAGCGAGCGGGGTCTGGTGAACGTCTTCCACGGCCCGCTCCCGCGTGACGGCCGCCCGGCCCGCAAGGTCATCCTGGACGGGACCTACGAGCAGCCGACCAGGCTGGTCGCCGGCGACCTGACCGGCGACGGCAAGGACGACCTGGTCACCACGCACGCCTGGGAGGAGACGGCCGAGCCGTCCCTGTTCTGGAAGGGCGGCCCGCAAGGGCTCGCCGGACGGCCGAGACGGCTGGACGCGGCGGCCACCGGGGCCGTGGGCGACCTCGACGGCGACCACTACGGCGACCTGGTGCTGCGCGTCATCCCCAGCGGCTTCGTCGACACCCTGAAGTCCGACGAAGGCACCATCAAGGTCCTGTACGGCTCGCCGGACGGCCCCGGCCGCCGTACCCGCACCTTCACTCAGGACAGCCCCGGCGTGCCGGGGAGCGGCGAGCGAGGTGACCAGTTCGGCTTCGATCTGGCCGCCGGGGATGTGGACGGCGACGGGTACGCCGACATCGCCGCAGGCGTGCCCGGCAAGACCGGTGGCGGCGCTGTGCTGCTGCTCAGAGGCGGCAAGGGGGGCCCGACCGGGGCGCGGCTGTTCACCCAGGCCAGCCCGGGTGTCCCAGGGACCGCCGAGGACGGGGACCGGTTCGGCGCCTCCGTCAGCCTGCGCGACCTCAACGGCGACGGCCGCGCCGACCTCGGCGTGGGCGCCCCCAGCGAGGACAGCGGGGCCAAGCCAGGCGTCGGCCCTCCTGGAGAGGACGGCCCGGCCAAGCCGAGCGCCGGAGAGAGCCGCACGGTCGCCGAGACCGGCGCGGCTTGGGTGCTGCCCGGTTCACCCGGCGGCCTGACCACCGACGGCGCCCTCTCGTTCGACCCGGCCGCCATCCAGGCGTCCGACACGGGCTCCCACCTGGGAATGTGGTCCGCCAAATAGGGCCGACAGTGAGCTGCCCCGGCGAAGGCACGGGCCGAAAGATCAGTTTCGGCTGAACCGACTCCCAAAGCCCCGCGTACCTACTCACGTCCGGACACGTGCCCCAGGAGGTGTCGTGGAGCTCAGCCTTTTGCGAGCGCAGGCGCACAGCCCTTCGTACTTCTCACTGCTGCGCGGATCATCGGGTCAGCTTGCCCCGGTGGACTTCTGCATCCCGTGTAACCCTTACTTCCCGACCCCGGAAATATTCGAGCATCTCGGGAGGAACCTGGAGACGATCCTCAAGTTCTATCCGAGCGACGCGGACACGATCACCGCGGAGCTCTGCTCCACCCTCGGGCTCCACCCCAAGACGGTCGCGATGGGCAACGGATCCACCGAGCTGATCACCTGGATCGACCACCTGCTGGTGAAGGAGAGCCTGGCGGTGCCGATCCCCACCTTCGGCCGCTGGACCGACCAGCCGATGGAGACCGGGAAGCGGGTCGACATGTACCCGCTGATGGAGGGCCACGGCTTCGGCCTCGACGTCAATGACTTCGTACGCTTCGTCCGCATGCGCGGCTCCCGCGTGGCGGTGATCTGCAACCCCAACAACCCCGACGGCGGGTACCTGCCCAAGCACGAGGTCCTGCGCCTGCTCGACCTGCTCATCGACCTGGACCTGGTGATCGTCGACGAGTCGTTCGGCGAGTTCGTGGACGCCGAGCCGTATCCGGGCGTGGCCGCGGAGGCCGCGGTCCGGCCCAACGTGATCGTGCTCCGCAGCCTGGGCAAGAACTTCGGGCTGCACGGCATCCGGTTCGGCTACATGGTCGCCAACCCGGCGCTGGCCGGGAAGGTACGCGACGCGCTGCCCAAGTGGAACCTCAACTCGTTCGCCGAGGTCGTGGTGTTCATGATGAAGCAGTGCCGGCCCGAGTACCAGGAGAGCCTCAGGCGGCTCGCTCAGGACAGGCGGGCGATGTTCCACCAGCTCAGCGCGATGCCGGAGCTGACCGTCTACGCCTCGCAGGGCAACTTCCTGCTGGTGAAGCTGCCCCCGGGGCACGACGGGGTGCCGCTGCGCGACCACCTGCTCTCCGAGCACGGCGTGTACGTACGCGAGTGCGGCAACAAGCTGGGCACGACCAGCCAGTTCCTTCGCCTGGTGGTCCGGCCGCAGGAGGACGTACGGCGATTACTGGTCGGCATGACCCAGTATCTGTACTCCGGCAGCCTGCACGAGATCCCCGTCACCGGCCTGCACCATCGAGCCGTGAACCCGTTGTCCGCCTGACCCACCGGCGGTAACCCCACATTCGTGGTGCCGCGCCCGTCCACCCGGGCGCGGCACCCGGCCCTCCCCAGTACTGGACCGAGAAGGGATCGCGTCGCGGTGCGCATGAAACGCAAGATCTCCTATACCGCCGCCACGGGCACACTCGCCCTGCTCACGGCGTGCGGCGGCAACGACATGACCGGCCAGGACGGCAGGTCGGGCGGCGCCGCCACGACGTCCGTGGCACCGTCGGTCGTGTTCAACGACGCCGACGTCATGTTCACGCAGATGATGATCCCGCACCACGAGCAGGCGGTGGAGATGGCCGGCCTGGCGCCGTCCCGCGCGAGCGACATCGAGGTCACGGAGCTCGCCGAGAAGATCAAGGTCTCCCAGGAGCCGGAGATCCAGACCATGAAGGGCTGGCTGACGGCGTGGAACAAGCCCGAGATGTCCAGCCACGTGGGTCATGAGATGCCGGGTCTCATCTCCGAGGAGGCCATGGAGCAGCTCAGGAAGGCCAAGGGCAAGAAGTTCGACAAGCTGTTCGCCCGGCACATGATCGTGCACCACAACGGCGCGATCGAGATGGTCCGAACCCAGGAGGCCGAGGGGTCCGACCCCAAGGTCAAGAAGGTGGCCACTCATATGGCGACCCACCAGCGGGACGAGGTCGCCCAGCTCCAGACGATCGTCGAGCGTCTCTGAAACCGGGCCTTCAGCTCATCGGGAAGCGCGTCACCCACTTGCGTTGCCACGGGGTCTCGACCGCCCGCCGGTTGTGGTGCTCCCGTGTCCAGGTGATCGCCTCGTCCGGGGACAATCCGGACAGTACGGCCAGGCAGGCGATGACGGTGCCGGTACGGCCGACGCCGTGTCCACAGGCCACCTCCACCTGACGACCGGCCTTGGCCTGCTCGTGCAGCGAGCGGATCAGGCCGACCGCGCCGTCACGGTCGCGCGGCAGCAGGAAGTCCGGCCAGTCGATCCAGTGGTGCGGCCACGACAACCCGGCCCCGCCGCGCTTCCGCAACCGCGAGGTCCCCAGGTAGAGGCCGTAGTCGGGGGCAGGCCCGGTAGGCGGCTCGTCCAACAGGCCACGGCCGCGAACATAGGTTCCATCGGGGAGTCGGATCGCTCCCACAAGCTGCGCGTCGGTCATATCTCCATTTTTGCCCCCGATCAGCTGACCAGGAAATTGATACCGAGCATGCGGGCTCCCACCTCGGTCCGCGGCTGGTGACGGCTGCCCGCGGCGAACACCACGTAGCTTCCCTCCCTGTACCGCGTCTCGCCCTCGATCACCTCGCCGCTGAGCACGTAGTAACGCTCCTCCCTCTCGTGTACGTCCACCTCGGGCCACTGCGTGCCGGGGGCGAAGTCGATGAGCCAGCCCCGCGCCAGCCCGGTCGCGGTGAGCCGCCGCCTGATGATGCCGGGCGCCACCTCCACCGGCTCCACGTCGTCGATGTGCATTGCCTGCCGGTCCGTTTCCATGCCGCCATCCTGGCGAGCGCGACAGGCACCCACCCAGTGCCAGAAAAGACGTCATAGAGTACTTTTCTGCCATGTCGTCGGAGCATCGCGTCGTCGCGCTGGCCAGCCCACCCCAGGCGACGTTCGAGCTGAGCTGCGCCGCCGAGGTGTTCGCCACCGTACGGCCCGGGCTGGCCCGCCTCTACGACTTCCGCGTCTGCGCCGAGACACCGGGACCGGTACCCACCCTGGCCGGCTACTCGATCACGGTCACCGAGGGCCTGGCCGCGGTGGAGTGCGCCGACACGGTCGTCATCCCCGGCTGGCAGACCCGCACGGCCTCGGGGGCCGTACTCGCCGCACTCCGCCGGGCGCACCGGCGCGGCGCGCGGATCGCCGCCATCTGCTCGGGCGCGTTCGTCCTGGCGCAGGCCGGGCTGCTCGACGGGCGGCGGGCCACCACCCACTGGCGGCTGGCGGCCGAGCTCGCGGAGCGCTTCCCCGCCGTCCCGGTCGATCCCGACGTGCTGTACGTGGACCACGGCGACGTCGCCACCAGCGCCGGCACCAGCGCGGGGATCGACCTGTGCCTGCACCTCGTACGGACCGACCACGGCGCCGCGTACGCCGCGAAGGTGGCCCGCCACATGGTCATGCCGCCGCACCGGGAGGGCGGGCAGCTCCAGTACGCCATCGCGCCATCGCGTGACCGGGCGCCCGACTCGCTCGCGCCCCTGCTGGAGTGGGCGGCGGAGCGGCTCGGCGAGCCACTGACCGTCGACGACCTGGCGGCCCGCGGCGGTGTGTCGACCCGGACGCTGGCCCGGATGTTCACCGCCCAGCTCGGCACCAGCCCCGGGCAGTGGGTGCTCGCCCAGCGGATCGCCGGGGCGCGGGCGCTCCTGGAGGAGACGGACCTGTCCGTGGATGCGATCGCCGCCCGGGTTGGCCTATCCTCGGCCACGAACCTCCGCCGCCGCTTCAACGACGCCCTGCGCACCACCCCCGCCGCCTACCGGCGCGCCTTCCACCTGCGCACGCGGACCGAGCCACCGTCCGGCCAGGGCCGGGAGCAGCCGGCCGCCAAGGCGGGGCAACGTCTCAGGTAAGCGGGCGACGGCGAAACAGGCCGGTCCAGGACGGGGTCCTGTCTCAGCACGGCCACCTCCAGGTCCCGCAGCGGCTGGCTGGGATGAATGCCCAGCTCGTCGACCAGAGTGCGGCGCAGCCGTTGGTAGACGGCCAGCGCCTCACCCTGCCGACCGGCCCGGTACAGCGCGAGCATCAGCTGCGCGTGCACCTGTTCGTGGAGCGGATGCTGCCTGCTCAGGTCCGTCAGCTCGGGGACGAGCTGACGATCCTGCCCGAGGGCCAGCCGCGCGTCGATGAGGGCGTGGCGCGCCTCCAGCAGCAGCTGCTCCAGCCGCTGGGCCTGCTCGTCGAACCAGGCCAGCCCGGACAGTTCGGCCAGCGGCGCGCCCCGCCACAACGCCACGGCGGCCCGCAGGCGGTCGGCCCGTACCTCCGGGGCCGCGGGCTCCATGCCCTGCCGGATGAGGCGCTCGGCGGTCTGGACGTCGGTGGCCTCCCGCTCGCCGAGGTCCAGCAGGTAGCCGGGCCGGCGGGCCGTGATCGCCTCCCGGCGGTCGAGCACGCCGCGCAGGTAGGAGACATGGGACTGCACGGTCGTGGCGGCCGAGGCCGGCGCCGTCGTACCCCAGACCGCCTCGACCAGGAGATCGACACTGACCACGGCACCGGGCCGCAGCGCCAGCGCGGCGAGCACGGCCGTGCGGCGAAGCCCCCTCACCCTTCGCGGGACGTCGTCCACCAGCACGTCCACCGGCCCCAACAGTCTCACCCGCATGCCTGCCCCCTTCCGCACCACCAGCCCCCGTCGTCTCATACCCCGTTCCAGCCTGGTTGGAGCTCCATTACAGCCCGTGATGGCACCCTGACGGAGTTTCCACCCAGGAGGGATCAACATGAGGGTGACCGTCAAACCCGGCCTGTCGGCCAGGGCACGCATAATCAGGACAATCGCCGGGCTCTTCGCCCTGGTCATGGCCATGGTGGGCCTGGTGGCGACACCGGCCTCCGCCACCGTCGCCCACACCATCTGCGCGCTCTCCCCGGGGAGCGCGGGCGTGTGGCGCTACGACGACGATGGCACCAGCTGGACACAGATCGGCGGGCCCGCCAGGAAGCTGTACGGCGGCGGCTTCGGCCTGTTCGCCACCTCGCCCGACGGCAGCGGAATCTGGCACTACCTCAATACGTCCAACACCTGGCAGAACGTCGGCGGCCCCGGCCTCACCTGGTCCGTCACCAAAAACGCCCTCTACGGCCTCGCCCCCGACCGCAGCGGCGTGTACAAGTGGAACGGCTCCGGCACCAGCTGGACCCAGATCGGCGGCCCGGCCAACTGGCTGTACGGCGGCGGCTTCGGCCTGTTCGCCACCTCCCCGGACCGCAGCGGCATCTGGCGCTACCTCAACACGCCCAACCTCTGGCAGAACGTGGGCGGCCCCGGTACCACCTGGTCTGTCACCAAAAACGCCCTCTACGGCCTCGCCCCTGACCGCAGCGGTGTATACCGGTGGAACGGCGTCGGGACCGACTGGACCCAGGTCGGCGGCCCGGCCAACTGGCTGTACGGCGGCGGCTTCGGCCTGTTCGCCACCTCCCCGGACCGGGGCAGCATCTGGCGCTACCTCAACACGCCCTACGCCTGGGAGCTCGTCGGCGGTCCCGGCTGGGACTGGGCGGTCACCAACGGTGACATCTACGGCCTGAGCCCTGACCGCAGAGGCGTCTACAAGTGGACCGGCTCGGGCACCAACTGGGTCCAGGTCGGCGGCCCGGCCGAGCAGATCGTCCCCTGCCCGTAACGGAGTGCCGTGCACACGGACCATGGGCTCGTGTGCACGGCCCCACGGTCCGCGTCGGGGATCACCAATCGCCGCCCAGCGCCGCCTTGGCGGCGGCGATGCGGTCCTCGTCACGCCGGTAGAACACCCACTGCTTGATCTTCTTCCCGCGCACCAGCCCTGCCCCGCTGAGCACCTTCAGATGCCCGCCGCAGGTCGGCTGGCTCACCCCGAGCTTCTCTGCGATGAACAGCGAGCAGACCCCGTCCGCCACCAGGTCACCGTCACGCTGCGGCCGGAAGTGCCGCTCGGGCTCGCGCAGCCACTCGAGGATCAGCAGCCGCTTGTCGTTGGCCAGCGCCTTGACCAGGTCCACATCCAGCACCAGGGCATTGTGGCAATTAGCTAACTAGCTGTCCAGCGGCCGATCTCGCAGCTGGGCCTTCTGGATCTTGCCCGATCCGGTCCGGGGCAGCTCGTCCACCAGGTCGAAGTAGCGCGGGATCTTGTACCTGGCCAGCCGCCCGTCCAGGAACTCCCGCAGCTCGTCGGCCGTCACCGCCGCCCCGCCGACCACGAACGCCCGCCCGACCTCGCCCCACGTCTCGTCCGGCACCCCGACCACGGCGACCTCGGCCACCGCCGGGTGCTCGAAGAGGACGCCTTCCACCTCCGCCGGGTAGACGTTCTCCCCACCCGAGATGAACATGTCCTTGACCCGGTCCACGATGTACAGGTGCCCCTCGGCGTCGAACGCGCCGACGTCGCCCGAGCGCAGCCAGCCGCCATCCGCGAACGCCGCCGCGGTCGCGGCGGGGTTCTGCCAGTAGCCGGGGCTCACGTTGGGCCCCTGGACGAGCACCTCGCCCCGCTCGCCGACCGCGGCGTCGGTGAGATCGGGCCGGACCACCCGTACGTCGGCGAAGAACACCGGCACCCCGGCCGAGCCCACCTTGCGCACGCTCTGCCCGGCCTCCAGGAAGGTCGCGCCCGGCGCCGTCTCGGTCAGCCCGTAGCCCTGGCAGAACACCAGGCCCCGCTCCTGGTAGACGCGGATGAGCGCGGGCGGGATGGGGGCGCCGCCCGACATCAGGTTGCGCAGCGAGGAGAGGTCGGCCGTGGCCCAGCGCGGCGACCGGGCGAACGCGGCGAACATCGTGGTGACACCGAACATCCAGGTGATGCCGTGCTTCTCGATGAGGTCGTAGCACCCGTCCACGTCCCAGGCCGGCATGATCACCGAGCAGCCGCCCTTGGCGAACGTGGGCAGCAACGTCTGGTTCAGCGCCGCGACGTGGAAGAGCGGCGCGCTGATCAGCGTCATCTCCTCGCTCGTGACATCGACGCCGATCAGCATGTTGTAGGTGTTCCACACCAGGTTGGCGTGGCTGAGCATGGCGCCTTTGGGCCGGCCCGTGGTGCCGGAGGTGTAGAGGATGAGCGCGATGTCGTCGAGCCCGACGCGTACGTCGATCGGCGCCGGATCACCCTCGGCGAGAAAGGCCTCGTGGTCCGGCACCAGCAAGGGCGGGACCTCGGGGAGCGCCCCGACCACCTCGGCGCACTCGGGCGCGTGGATCAGCACGGCCGGCTCGCAGTCGCCCAGCATGTAGGCGATCTCGGGCGCCGCCAGCCGGAAGTTCAGCGGCACGAAGATCCCGCCGAGCAGGTGCGTGGCGAACATGGTCTCCGCCAGAGCCGGATGGTTGGGGCCCAGGTAGGCGACCCGGTCCCCCGGCCGCACCCCGGCCTCGCGCAGGCGTGCGGCCAGCCTCGTCGCACGCGTGTGCACCTCGGCGTAGGTGACCGCCCGGCCCTCGAAGACGAACGCCGTACGATCCGGCGTCATCTGGGCCCGGCGAGCCGGCCACCCTCCCACTCCCGCGTTGTTCATGGGCGTACGGCCTCCCGCGTCGGTAAGTCGCCGTGATCGCGAGGCTAGGCAGCACGATCACGCCCGTCAACAGCGTCGGTCGGCAATTTCCCAACCTGAGTCAGAGTTTTGCCGGCTGTGACGGATCCGTCTACCCTCTTGCTGTGATGCTCGGCGAAGGAGACGTGCTGACGGCCCGTCCGCAGTCCCTGATGTTCAGCTTTCTCGGCGTCTACGTGCTGGGGCGCGACACCGCCGTCTATTCGGGCAGCGTCATCGACGTCTTCGCCCGGCTCGGCGTCACCGAGGAGGCGGTGCGCTCGACGCTCACCCGCATGGTCAAGCGCAACCTGCTGACCCGGCACCGTCAGGGGCGCAGGATGTACTTCGGGCTCACCGAGCACGCGGCGGAGGTGCTCGACGACGGGCGCCGCCGGGTCTGGGAGACCGGCGCGGTCAACCGCGACTGGGACGGCGCCTGGACCCTGGTGGGCTTCTCGATCCCCGACAGCCGGCGCAGCACCCGGCACGACCTGCGCTCCCAGCTCATCTGGGCCGGGTTCGGGCTGCTGCAGAGCGGGCTGTGGATCGCGCCGGGCGCCAAGGACGTCGCGGGCATCCTCGCCCCGCTCGAACTCGGCGATCACATCACCGTTCTGAAAGCGCGGGCGTTCGAGCCGACCGAGACGGCCGACCTCGTACGCAAGGCGTTCAGCACCGAGCGGATCGCCGCCCGCTACCGGGCCTTCCTCGACCGCTGGGACACCCCGCGCCCACTCCCCTCGGCGGCCGACGACCTGGCCCGGCAGCTCCTCCTGCACACCGACTGGCTGCAGCTGGTCCGCCAGGACCCGCACCTGCCGGCCGAGCACCTGCCGGCCGACTGGCCGGCGATCCGGGCCGAGCAGGTGTTCCGCGCCCTGGCCCGCGACTACGCGCCGAGCGCCAGGGCGCTGGCCGACACCGTGCTGGACGAACTGGCGCTCACCGCACCGGCCCGCTGACGACCCAGCCCAGCTCACCTCAGTCGAGGTGAGCTGAACCGATCAGCGGGTGGCGGCCGCCGCGCGGCGCTTGGTCCACACGTCGAAGGCGACCGCGGCCAGCAGGACGGCACCCTTGACCAGCATGACCCGCTCACTCGGCGCGCCGACCAGCGACATGCCGTTGTTGATGACGCCCATGATCAGACCGCCGGTCACCGCGCCGACCACCTTGCCGACGCCGCCCTGTACGGCCGCGCCGCCGATGAACGCCGCCGCGATGGCGTCCAGCTCGAAGGAGTTGCCCGCCGTGGGCCCCGCCTGGTTCAGCCGTCCGGCGAAGATGATCCCGGCGAGCGCGGACAGGACGCCCATGTTCACGAAGATCCAGAAGACGACCGACTTGACCTTGACGCCGGACAGCAGCGCCGCCTGGAGGTTGCCGCCGATGGCGTAGATCCGCCGGCCGAACACGGCGCGGTTGGTCACCAGCGAGTACCCCAGCACCAGCGCCGCGAGCAGGAGCAGCACCCAGGGCAGATTCTTGAACCTGGCCAGCTGCACCACCACGGCGAGGATCACCGCGGCGGCCGCGGCGATGCGGAGCAGGAAGATCGGCAGCGGGTCCACGCTCTGGCGGTAACCCAGCCGTGCCACCCGGCTGCGCCACTGGCTGGCGGCCATGCCGGCCACCGCCACCAGGCCGAGCAGCAGGCTGAACACGTCGGCGCCGCCCAGCGGGCCGAGCCCGACGTTGCCGAGGTAGCTGTCGGTGAAGCCGTTCGACAGCGTACGGACGGCGTCAGGGAACGGCCCGATGCCCTGGTTGCCCAGCACGGTCAGCGTGAGCGCGCGGAACAGCAGCATGCCGGCCAGCGTCACGATGAACGCCGGGATGCCGTAGTAGGCGATCCAGAACCCCTGCCACGCGCCGATCAGCCCGCCCGCGATCAGCGTGATGACCAGCGCCACCGGCCACGGCACACCGTAGTTGACCATCAGCACGGCGGCGATGGCCCCGGTGACGGCCACGACGGAGCCCACCGACAGGTCGATGTGCCCGGCGATGATGATCAGGATCATCCCGATGGCCAGGATCAGGATGTAGGAGTTCTGGACGATGATGTTGGAGATGTTCTGCGGCTGGAGCAGCGCCCCCTTGGTGAGGAAGGCGAACAGCACGACGATCAGCGCGAACGCGACATAGATCCCGCTCTGCCGTACGTTGAACGACAGCCACGATGATTTGCCCGCTTCCCGCGGCGGAGGCGGCTCCTGCCCGATGGGCGCCGGCTCCGCGGCGGTGGATGAGGTACTGCTGCTCATCGGATCTCGTCCTGTCCTTTCGTCATGTACTGCATGAGGCCCTCCTGCGTGGCCTCCTCGCGCGGGACCTCACCGGTGATCCGACCGGCCGACAGCGCGTAGATCCGGTCGCACAGGCCCAGTAGTTCCGGCAGCTCCGATGAGATGACCAGAATGGCCTTGCCGTCGTCGGCGAGCCGATTGATGATCGAGTAGATCTCGTACTTGGCCCCGACGTCGATGCCCCGGGTCGGTTCGTCCAGGATGAGCACGTCGGCGTCCGTGAAGATCCACTTCGACAGGACGACCTTCTGCTGGTTGCCGCCGCTGAGCTTGCCGGTGACGCTCAGCACGCTGGGCGCCTTGATGTTCATGCTCTTGCGGAACCCCTCGGCGACCTCGTGCTCCTCGTTGTCGTTGACCCAGCCACGGCGGGCCAGCTTGCCGAGCGCGGCGGCGGAGACGTTCCGCTTGATGTCCTCGATCAGGTTGAGGCCGTACCTCTTGCGGTCCTCGGTGGCGTACGCGATGCCGTGGCGGATCGCGTCCTGCACCGACTTGATCTCTATCTGCTGACCGTTCTTGTAGATGCGGCCGGAGATGTCGGTGCCGTAGGAGCGGCCGAAGACGCTCATGGCCAGCTCCGTACGGCCGGCCCCCATGAGCCCCGCCAGGCCGACGATCTCGCCCTTGCGCAGGGTGAGGCTGGCGTTGGAGACCACCACCCGGCCCCGCTGGGCCGGGCTGTGCACCGTCCAGTCCTCGATGCGCAGCGCCTCCTCGCCGACGTTCGGCTCGTGCGGCGGGAAGCGGTGCTCCAGGGCGCGGCCGACCATGCCGGAGATGATGCGGTCCTCGGTGACGTGGTCGGCCACCATGTCGAGCCGCTCGATCGTCTGGCCGTCGCGCAGGATGGTGATCGAGTCGGCGATGTCGATGACCTCGTTGAGCTTGTGCGAGATGATCACGCAGGTGATGCCCTCGTCACGCAGGCCCCGCAGCAGGTCGAGCAGGTGCGCCGAGTCCTCGTCGTTGAGCGCCGCGGTCGGCTCGTCGAGGATGAGCAGGCGCACCCGCTTGGACAGCGCCTTCGCGATCTCCACGAGTTGCTGCTTGCCGACCCCGATGTCGGAGATGAGCGACACGGGGTTCTCCCGCAGCCCGACCCGGTTCAGCAGCTCGGCCGCGTCGTGGTTGGTCCGGTTCCAGTCGATCAGGCCGCGAGTGGCCTGCTCGTTGCCGAGGAAGATGTTCTCGGCGATGGACAGTTGCGGGCACAGGGCCAGCTCCTGGTGGATGATGACGATCCCGCGGTGCTCGCTGTCACGGATGTCGGCGAACCGGCACGGATCTCCCTCGAAGAAGATCTCGCCCTCATAGGAGCCGTGCGGGTAGACGCCCGACAGCACCTTCATGAGCGTGGACTTGCCCGCGCCGTTCTCGCCGCAGATCGCGTGGATCTCACCCTGTCGTACGGACAGGTTGACGTCTTGCAGCGCCTTTACTCCGGGGAAGGTCTTGGTGATCCCGCGCATCCACAGGATGTCATCAGTCATGACGTCAGCCCAGCTGCGACTTGGTGTAGTAGCCGGTGGAGACGAGTTCCTTCTCGTAGTTGGTCTTGTCGACGATCAGCGGCTGGAGCAGGTACGACGGCACGACCTTGTTGCCGTTGTCGTAGTCCTTGGTGTTGTTGACCTCGGGCTTGCCGCCCTTGAGCACGGCGTCGGCCATCTTCACGGTCACGTCTGCCAGCTGCCGGGTGTCCTTGTAGATGGTGGAGTACTGCTCACCCGCGATGATCGACTTCACCGACGCGAGCTCGGCGTCCTGACCGGTCACGATCGGGTACGGCTGGCCGGAGGTGCCGTAGCCGTTGCTCTTGAGCGCCGACAGGATGCCGATCGACAGGCCGTCGTAGGGCGACAGGACGCCGTCGACCTTGGTGCCGCCGCTGTAGGTCTTGGTCAGCAGGTCTTCCATGCGCTTCTGCGCGGTGGCCGGGTCCCAGCGCAGGATGGCGACCGTCTTGAAGTCGGTCTGGCCGCTCTTGACGTTGATCGTCTTCTTGTCGATGAACGGCTTGAGCACCGACATGGCGCCGTTGAAGAAGAATGTCGCGTTGTTGTCGTCGGGCGAACCGGCGAACAGCTCGACGTTGAACGGGCCCTTGGCGCTGCCCGCGGAGCCGTCGGCGTTGAGCAGCTTCAGCCCGACCAGCAGCGACGTGGCCTGCTGCACGCCGACCTTGAAGTTGTCGAAGGTGGCGTAGTAGTCGACGTTCGGGCTGTTACGGATCAGCCGGTCATAGGCGACGACCGGGATCTTCTTGTCGGCCGCCTCCTGGAGCTGCGTGGTGATGGCCGTGCCGTCGATCGAGGCGATGATCAGGAGCTTGGCGCCCTTGGTGATCTGGTTCTCGATCTGGTTGACCTGCGTCGGGATGTCGTTCTCGGCGTACTGCAGGTCGACCTTGTAGCCGAGCTTCTCCAGGCTGGACTTGACGTTGTCGCCGTCGTGGATCCAGCGCTCCGACGACTTGGTCGGCATCGTCACGCCCACCAGGGCGCCGGCCGAGCCGGCCGAGGCGCTGGCGGCCGCTTCCTTGTCGACCGTCTTCTCGGCCGAGCCGCACGCGGTCGCGACCGTGGCTAGCGCCAGGACGGAGACCACGGCCGCGAGTCGTGGAAATCTCATGTTTCTCCTTGCGGAAATGGGGAGGTGCCCGTGCGTCACGGGAGACAGCCGATCCCGCGAGTGTTATCGCTAACATTTCCGGTGTCAAGCGCAGCCGATAACGTAGACGTAACACAACCTTCACGGTTGAAGTGGCCCTGGGCCTGCGGCGCGGGCCGATCGCGGGCGGATGCCCGGTGGGTTCGGCGGGTTCGTGGACCTCGAAGTCACAGGCCAGCGGTGTCAGCCGGAAGGTCGGCCACTCCAGGGCGTCGGCGCGGGCAGCGCGGCCGTCAGCCGGCTCGCTCGCATAAGCCGCCCAGGCCGCCCTCGCCCAGCATGTGGGACAGAAACTGACCTATACGCCCTCTAGCGTCGGGCTACCCGCTTCGAAGGAGAGATCATGGCCGTTCCCGAGGGCTACACCACCGTGACGCCGTTCGTCGCCTGCCGCGACAGCGCCCGGTTCATCGACTACGTCAAGGAGGCGTTCGGCGCCGAGGAACTCGGCCGGGTGGCCGACGAGGAGGGCCGCATCGGTCACGCGGAGGTCCGGATCGGCGACGCGGTGGTGATGATGTTCGACGCGGTGCCGGACTGGCCGCCGACGCCCGCGTTCCTGCGCCTGTACGTGGACGACGCCGACGCCGTGCACCGGCGGGCCGTCGCGGCCGGTGGCACCTCGGTGACCGAGGTCACCCACCTGTACTGGGGCGACAAGGTAGGACGGGTGCGCGACCCGCTCGGCAACCTGTGGTGGATCCAGACCCGCGTCGAAGAGGTCGGGCCGGAAGAGCTCGAGGCGCGCCTCAGCGACCCGGCGTTCGTCAAGGCGATGGAGTATGTCCAGAGCGCCGACTTCTTCCCGCGCTGACGGCTAAGGCCGGGATCCAGGTAGTACACACTGTGGGGATGGAGTTCTTCTGCTACCACCGCGATCGCCCCGGCTCGGTGGCGCTGCGCGACGAGCTGCTGGAGGAGCACTGGTCCTACATGGACGGGTACGCGAAGGAGATGATCGCCCGCGGCCCGACCTTCGCCGCCGACGACGACGACGAGACGCCCACTGGTAGCGTGCACATCCTCGACCTGCCGGATTCCGCCGCCGCCCGCGCGTTCGCCTTCGACGAGCCCAACTACCAGGCCGGCGTCTACCGTGACGTGCTGGTGCGCCGGTGGCGCAACCTGCTGGGGCGCACCATGTGGGACTTCCCCGGTGGCCGGACCAGTGACAACAAATACCTGGTGCTCGGCCTCGGCTCGGGGCAGGCCGCCGACCTCACCGTGCCGCCCGGCCGGGACGAGCTGATCGCGTACGGGCCGCTGCTGGCCGACGACGGCACCACCTGGCTGGGCACGGCGGTGCTGCTCCGGGCCCCGGACCAGGACGCGGCACGCGCCATCCTGACACCGGACCGCTACGCCGACATCGAGGTCCACGACTACGACTTCGGCGGGCGGCCGGACAGCTGGCCGACGGTTCCGCAACCGTCCGCCCCTCCGGCGGCTCCTCGACCGTCTGCCCCGCGCCCATGACCGCGCAATCCCCCGCCACACCGCTCCCGACTCTCGGACCGAGGCTGATCAGGGCCGAGATCCTCGTGGTGTTCTCCGTCTCGCTGGGGGCCAGCGGCCTCCTGGCCCTCGTCCGGCTGATCGGCGCGCTCACGGCGCCCGAGCAGCTGAAGGGCCAGCAGGCCGTGCTCGTCCGGTCGCTGGCTCCGGATCGGCCCTGGCTGGACCTGACGTTGCAGCTCGTCAACATCGCGATCAGCGTGGCTCCGGTCGCGCTCGTCGCCTACCTGATGGTCCGCTCCGGCGAGTCGATGCGGACCATCGGCGTCGACCTCCGCGAGCCGCGCCGCGACCTGGTGCGCGGCGCCCTGCTCGCGGCCGCGATCGGCGGGTCCGGGCTGGCCTTCTACCTGGTCGTGTACGCCATCGGGATCAACCTCTCGGTGGTCGCCGGGCAGTTGCCCGACGTGTGGTGGCGGATCCCGGTCCTGCTGCTGGCCGCCGCGCAGAACGGCGTACTCGAAGAGGTGCTGGTCAGCGGTTACCTGCTGCACCGGCTGGAGCAGGCGGGATGGGCGCCCTGGCGCTCCGTCGTGGTGGCGGCGCTGCTGCGCGGGTCGTACCACCTCTATCAGGGGTTCGGGGGTTTCGTCGGCAACGTGGTGATGGGGCTGGTGTTCGGCCGCCTGTACCAGCGCTGGGGCCGGGCCATGCCGCTCGTCGTCGCGCACACGCTCATCGACGCCGTCGCCTTCGCCGGCTACGCCGCCCTGCACGGCAAGGTGAGCTGGCTGCCCTAGGCGGGCAGGCGTCACTCCGGTGCTCCTCTCGTGCGGGCTCGGCGATACTCCGCGACGACCAGATCCGTGAGCTCCTGGAGCGAGGTCCGCGCCGTGGGCTTGTCGAAGGTGATCGTGCCGTGCTGGAGGAGGTTGACCCGGTCGCAGACCTCCAGAATCTGGGCGTAGTTGTGCGCGATGATCACGATGGACACCTCGCCGCGCGCCTTGAGGTCGCTGACCAGGTCGAGGATCAGCGCGCCCTCCTTGGCGCCCATGGCGGCCAGCGGCTCGTCGAGCAGCAGGATCCGCGACCGCGAGTACACCGAGCGGGCCACGGCGATCGCCTGCCGCTGCCCGCCGGAGAGCTTGGCCACCTCGACGTCGACCGAGGGGATGCGAACCCCCATGGCCTCCAGGTGCTCGGCGGCCAGCCGGCGCATGCGTCGGTTGCTCAGCAGCCGCCCGAACCCGACGTGCTCGCGCCCCAGGAACATGTTGTGATAGACGCTGAGCTCGTTGATCAGGGCGAGGTCCTGGTAGACGATGTCGATGCCCAGCGATCGAGCCTGCCGTACGGACTTCAGCGCGATCTCCTCGCCGTCGAGCAGGATGCGGCCCGAGTCGGGCTGGTGAAACCCGCACAGGAGCTTGACCAGCGTGGACTTGCCCGCGCCGTTGTCGCCGATGAGCCCCAGCACCTCCCCCTGCTCCAGGGTCAGGCTGACCTCGCGGAGCGCGGTGACCGCCCCGAACCGCTTGGACAGGGACTCGGTACGGAGGATCGCGGTCATGTCCGTCCCGCCCTTCGCAACCGGGTGAGGGAGACGTTCGCGATCATGGACAGCAGGATCGCGGCGCCCAGGATGAGGAAGTACGGGTTGGCGGAGATGCCGATGAGGTTCATCCCGTTCTGCAGCTCGGCCAGCACCAGTGCCCCGAGCGCGCAGCCGATGATGGTCCCGGACCCGCCCGCGAGCGCCGTGCCGCCGATCACCGCCGCCGAGACCGCGGTGAACATCAGCCCGGTGCCGCCGCCGATGTTCGGGTCGATGGTGTGGATGCGGAACGCCTCGATCAGCCCGGCGAACGCTCCCAACGTCCCGCCAATCATGAAATTTCCTATCTTGATGCGGCCAGTACGCACGCCCGCCTCCGAGGCGCCCAGCGGGTTGCCGCCGACCGCGATCGTGTGCAGTCCCCACCGGGTCCTGGTCAGCAGGATGTGCAGGACGGCCACGATGACCAGGGCCCAGCCGAGGTGCGCCCAGTTCGCCGCGCCGAGCCACTGCCCGATCGTCCCGTCCACGGAGGCGGGGATCTCGGCCGGATAGGCGTGCGAGGTGGTGAGCACCACGCCGGTCACCGCGTAGAAGGTGCCCAGCGTGGTCACGAACGACGGCACCCGCAGCACGACGGTGATGAACCCGTTCCCGAACCCGATCGCGGTCCCCGTCGCCAGCGCCAGCAGGATCGCCGGGATCGCGGGCACGCCCCAGAAGTCGATGGCGTAGTGCATCATGAACGGCGCCAGCGCCGCCACCACCCCCACCGACAGGTCGATCTCGCCGCTGACCAGCAGCAGGACCGTGCCGCACGCGACGATCGCCGCCGGAGCGGTGGCCTGGGAGATGTTGACCAGGTTGTCGTAGGACAGGAAGACGTCCGTCGCCGACACGAAGTACAGTCCCAGGCCGATCGCGACCACCAGGACGCTGGCTTCCCGGTGCCGCAAGAACTCCGCGCGGATCCTACGCATGGGGGATGGCACCGGAGCGTGGCACGAGCTTCTGCGCGGTGTCGGAGCCCTCGAAGCGGGTCTTGGTGGTCTGGTAGGGGCCGACGTTGTCCTTCGTCACGAAGAGCAGGCCGGTGTTGGTCTCGGAGGGGAAGAGCAGCCCGCCGGACAGTTTGTAGAGGTACAGGTAGAGCACGGGCAGGAAGCCCTGGAGGTAGGGCTGCTGGTCGATGGTGTAGTCGAGGTCCCCGTTCTTGATCGCCGTCAGGGTCTCGGGTACGAGGTCGAAGCCGCCGGCGACCTTGAGCCCCTTGCTCCGCATGCCGTACTTCTTGACCGTCTGCCCGATCGACTGCGTGGACCCGGCGTCGACGGCGAGCATCCCGGCCAGGTTCGCGTGGCCTTGGGCGTACGCGTCGATGATCGACAGGCCCTTGGTGATGTCGGCGTTCGTGCCGACCGGGGTGAACTTGACGGGTTTCCCGGAGTCCTTGATCGCCTGCTGGGCGCCGTCGATCCGCGGCTGGATGTTGAGCGCGCCGGGGGTGGCGATGAATCCGACGATCTCCCCGGAGTCCACCTGCTGGAGGGCCCGCTGACCGAGGGCGTACCCGGACTCGTAGAGTCCCTGGCCGATGTAGGCCAGCCGCGCGCTGCCCTTGTCGTCGCGGGCGCCATCGGCGTTGTACGACACCACGGGGATCCCCGCGTCCAGCGCCTTGGCCACCGGCTCGCGGAAGGCGGCCTTGTCCACCACGGCCACCGCAAGCCCGTCGGCCTTGGCCGAGATGGCGGTGTTGCAGGCGTTGACCATCTCGGCCACGATCGAGTCCTTCGAGCCGGTCCACTGGAAGTCGGTGCCGAGCAGCGCGCACGCGTCCTGCGCCCCGTACTGGGTGGGGGTGAAGAACGGGTTCGTCGTGACGTGGCAGACCAGCACGAACTTCCACTTGGGTGTGGCCGGGAAGTCTCCGGGAGCGCCCGAGCCGCCGGAGGCGGCGGGTTTGCCCTGGCTGGAGGTGCACGCCGCCAGCAGCGCGGACGCCGCCGCCGAGGCGCTGACCAGACCGGCGCCGGAGAGCAGGCGCCGCCGGGCGACCGGGGTGAGGCTGAGGGTTTCGACTGCCTCTTCGACCTTGGGATGGATCTTTTCCATGTGCTCGACCTCTAGTTCCTCACGGATGGGTCCAGGGATGGTCGCTTCCCCCGTCAGCACGCCCAATCAAAAAGCTAAAAGGTTTTCGGAAGGTGTCAATGGGTCATCCTGGACTGACCTGCCGAGAGCGTTGGTAAATCCCCTATTTCCGACCGCTAAACTATCTTTTGTAGGGGTTACGATCTACGTTACACGCGGGGTGGGTGTGTAAGACGAGCCTCGTGGGGACGTACTCATGTCATGCCTTGCCGACGCGCACCGACCTCTGGGAGACCCAATGACATCGCCCGCAGACGCGCTTCGGGGAAGCGGAGATCCGGAGATCGAGCGGCTGCTCGCGCAGTTCAACGCCGACGTCGCGCAGGTGGAGCAGCTCAGGGACCGGATCACCGAGGTGCGCGGCCGAGGTGAGGCGGCGGACGGGCGGGTCGTCGCCGAGACCGGGCCGACCGGAGCACTCGTGAGCCTCACGATCGATCCGCGCGCCATGCGGCTGGGCTCCGACGAGCTGTCCGCCGCGATCGTCGAAGCGGCCGAGGCGGCGGCGCGCAACGCGGAGGAGGAGATGACCGACCTGGTCGATCCGTTCATCGCGGACACCGTGCTGGGATCGACCCGTCGCCCTCGGGACAGCCGATAGCCGGCTGATCTCCCATGGCCATCAGCCCCGCACGCGGTGCGATCTATGGCGCCGGCTCGGCCGGCATCGCCGTCTTCGTGTTCAAGATGCTCGCGGTCGACTACCCGGACGGCGATCCGGCGAAGGCCCGGCAGGCCGCCGCCGTCTGGGCGCGACTCGCGGACCGGCTGGAGCAGAGCCAGAACCGGACCTACCCGTTCGCCGAGGCGGTGTGGAAACGCAACGGCGGCGAAGGGATCGAGGCCTACAAGAAGGCCGTGACCGCCGGGCTCTATCCGAACCCTCCCGCGCTGGGCTACGCCGACAAGCTCGCCCAGCGCTGCCGGCAGAACAGCGAGGCGTGCCTGGAGTACGCGGAGCTCATCGAGAAGGCGCGGCACGCCTACTGGACCCTCGCCTTCGCCAACTTCGCCAGCTTCATCTTCATCACCACCTTTCCCTGGCAGGCCGGGGCCGCCTACCAGCTCACCCAGTTCCTCATGCGGCGGGCCGAGGCGGGCCTGCTGGCGAAACTGCTCGAACACAGCATCGCCAAGATCGTGCTGAGCAAGCTCACCGAATACAGCATCGGCAGCGCCTTCTTCGCGGTCGGCGACGTGGGCGTGGTGGCCGGAGTCAAGGCGCTGCGCGGCGAGGACCCGGGCTCGTGGGGCGACAACGGGAAGCAGATGCTGAAGGAGTTCACCGCGTCGGTCGCGTTCTACGGCGCCTTCGACGCCGCCATGCCGGTGGCCAGAGCGGTGAGCAAGAACGCCGACGTGCAGTACTTCATCAGCCGGATGGTCGGCGGAGCCGCCTACGGCCCCACGTACGACGCCCTGAACGGGGAGAGCGGCACGGACCTCATCCCCACCTGGAAACAGACGCTCGGCAGGGTGCTGCTCTACTTCACGATGGCCCACAAACCGGCGGGATGACGCATGGCTCCTGAACCTGACCCCAAGCCGCCGGAGCGGCCGGACACCGTCACCGTCACGCCCCCCGGCGGGGACTACGACTCGCTCCAGGAGATCGCCCAGCGGCTCTTCGAGGACCCCTCACTCTGGGAGAGCATCTACCAGGCGAACCGCGACGTCCTCGACAGCCCCTACGACGTGCGGCCGGGCATGCGGCTCCGCCTGCCGATGGAGATCTACCCGGGTCACATCAGGGCCGCCGCCGGAGGCTTCGACACCGAGAAACACGACCTCGGCGAATTCGTCAACGCGGCGGCGGCGGAGCTGAACGCCATCGGCAACTTCTGGGGCGACGACAAACTCGGGACCACCTTCTTCAAAGGCGAAGGCGGCCGCATGGGCTACGAGGCCGTGTCAGGTCAGGTCATCGAGGGCATCGACGTCCTCCAGGACGCCCATCACGAGATCCCGAAGCGGCTGCGGCTCGTGGCCGACCGGACCGAGGTCACCGACTGGGAGAACGTGACCACCGTCCTCGCGGCGCTGCCCACCCCTGACCCGGACCTGCCGATCTGGGGCGAGCCACACCGTTAAAGGTGAAGGTCAGGACGTGCGGTGGTCAGGATGAGCGGGACAGCACCGAGCGGACGGCCTCCGGGGTGCGACCGACGACGGCCGCCCCGTCCCCGGCGGTGATGATCGGGCGCTGGATGAGCATCGGGTGGCTGGCCAGCGCCTTGATCCAGCGGTTGCGGTTGGCCGCGTCGCGGGGCCAGCCGGCGATGCCGAGATCGGTGGCCGTGGCCTCGCCGAAGCGGGTGATGTCCCACGGTTCGAGGCGCAGCCTGGTGAGCACCTCGCGCAGCTCGAGCTCGTTGGGCGGGTCGTCGAGGTAGCGGCGGATGGTGTAGTCGGCGTTCTCGGTGTCCAGGAGTTCGAGCGCGGAGGTGCACTTGGAGCAGTCGGGGTTGATCCAGATCTCCATGCTGACTTCCTTTGGGGATGCGAGGAGCGCGGAGCCATCCGGCAAGGCGTCCCATGGAGAAACAGGGGGCGCACTGGACGTGGCCATCCCCCTATTTCACTAGCAAGTGTTAGCCATACGGATTACCACGTCAATCTGCGACACCGCATGTACGGCTTCCGCCACCCGGCCACGCGCCGCGTCGAGCCGGGGTCCGGCCGTTCTTTCCACCACGGCCCAGAGCATCTCAGTCACAGACTGTGACATAACCGGCGTCGCTTAAGTAAAATCCCGAACCACCTCTTACAGCCGCAAATCACCGGCCGAGCAGGGGTTCCCGACGCCTCAGGCATCCCTCTGGTTTACCCACATCACAGATTGATGTCCGAAATTTCATGACAAAGGGTGCCTGGCACCGACAGAATGCGGAACGCCCACCCGCCGTCCATCCATACGGAGGACACCCATATGCGTAGACCCCTAGGGGTACTCGCGTGTGTCGTGAGCCTGGCCACCCTCGGTGCGCCGGTAGCCACGGCCCACGCCGCGACGGTGCCGCAACCCGCATGCCGTGTGACCGTCGCCAAGCCGCAGGTCACCGCCGCCGGAAAGATCCAGACCTCCGCCACCAGGCGCGGCTGCGAAGGCAGCGCCCTCGTCCGCGTCCGCATCAAGCGCGCGGTGGCCGGCCCCGACCGGATCGTCAAGAGCGCGTCGGGCAGGGGCATCAGCCCTCGGGTCACGGTCTCGATGTTGTGCGCCCCCGGTGTCTACTACGCGGTCGCCACCGACTACGCCGGCAACTCCGGCAAGTCGCGGCCGGTCCGGCTGTCGTCCTGCACGCCGACGACGCCGACTCCGACGCCCACCGACACGACCACGCCGACGCCATCGCCGACGGCCACCACCACTCCCACCCCCACTCCGACCGACACCACCAATCCGCCGACTGACGTGGTGGGAACGGTCGACGAGAACGAGGTCCTGCGGCTGACCAACGCCGAGCGGGTGAAGGGCGGCTGCAAGCCGCTCAAGCACGACGTCCAGCTGCACAAGGCCGCCTTCGGCCACTCCTCCGACATGGCGACCAAGAACTACTTCAGCCACACCTCGCAGGACGGCCGCAGCTTCATGGACCGCATCCGCGGAGCGGGCTTCACCGGCGGCACCGGCTGGGCCGAGAACATCGCCATGGGCCAGCCGACCCCGGCCTCGGTGGTCACCGGCTGGATGAACAGCCCGGGCCACAAGGCCAACATCATGAACTGCAAGTACAACCTCATAGGTGTCGGCGCGGCCAAGAATTCCAAGGGCCAGATCTACTGGACCCAGGACTTCGCCGCCAAGTAGCGGCCGCCCGAGCAGAACGATGCCCCGCGGCCGGCCGCCCGGCCGCGGGGCATCACCTCACCCGGCCCGTCACCTAGCCCGATCGGGCGCTCGTCCGTCACAGGCCATCCAGCCGGGCGCTCGTCAGGCCTGGCGCCACTCCGCCACGCTGCCGGGCTCGTGCAGGTGCAGGTCGGGGGCCCCTTCCAGGGCCTTCTCCTCGCCACCGGGCGTGTACGTGACGATCAGCCGCAACGGCCGCCAGGTCGAGTTGAACGTCGAGTGGTAGGCCCCCGCCGGAATGTGCACGGTGTCACCCTCCTTGATCGGAAACGGCTCGCCGTCGTCGACCATCTGCGACGCCTCGCCCGAGATGACGTAGATGATCTCCTCGGCCGTCGGGTGGTTGTGCCGGGCGTGTCCCTGCCCGGGATTGATGATGACCTCGCCCAGTGTGCTGCTCGCCCCCTCGATGGCCGACGGGGTGACGAACCACTTGATGGACCCCCAGTCGAAGGCCATCGTGGGCACGGAGTCCGGACTGACGTGCATGGCAGCTCCTCAGAAGTTCAACGCTTTGAAGGCTCGTACCTGCTCGGTGATGGCCCGTTCCGTGGGCAGCCGCTCGACGGACGAGGCGCCGAAGAAGCCCACCACGCCCTCGGTGTGCGACAGGACGTGGGCCGCGTCGGCGGGCTCGGCGATCGGGCCGCCGTGGCAGAGCACGAGGATGTCGGGCCGGACGGCCGCCGCCGCGTCGCGCATGGCCTGCACCCGGGTCACGGCCTCGTCCAGGGTCAGGGCGGTGCCCGCGCCGATGCTGCCCTTGGTGGTCAGCCCGACGTGCGGGACCAGGACGTCGGCGCCGGCCTCGGCCATGGCTCGGGCCTGGTCCTCGTCGAAGACGTACGGGGCCGTCACCAGGTCGCGTTCGTGGGCCAGCCGGACCATCTCCACCTCCAGGTCGTAGCCCATGCCGGTCTCCTCCAGGTTCTGCCGGAAGACGCCGTCGTACAGGCCCACGGTGGGGAAGTTCTGGACGCCGGCGAAGCCCATCGCGGCCAGCTGGTCGAGGAAGCGCGGCATGACCCGGAACGGGTCGGTGCCGCAGACGCCCGCGAGCACTGGGGTGTCGGCGACGACGGGCAGCACCTCGGCGGCCATCTCGACGACGATCTGGTTCGCGTCGCCGTAGGGCAGCAGCCCGGCCAGCGAGCCGCGCCCGGCCATTCGATAGCGGCCGGAGTTGTAGATGATGATCAGATCGACGCCGCCGGCCTCGGCGCACTTGGCCGACAGGCCCGTGCCCGCGCCCGCGCCGATCACCGGCCGCCCCTCCGCGACGGTACGGCGCAGCCTGGCCAGCACCTCTTCCCTCGTCACGCGCACTCACCTCCGAACCGCCGGGTCACGGGAGATCTCCTGCCGAGCCGCCTGGTCACGCGGGATCCGTTCCCCAGTCGCCTGGTCACGCGGCATCCCCTCCTGAGATCAGGTGGTGCAGCCGGTCGGCCATCCTCCGGCCGAACTCCGGATCGTTGATGTGCAGGTCGAGCCGCTCGGTCGCGGGAAAGGCGGCCAGCGCCTCGAAGCAGGCCGCGTCGGCCTTGGGATCGTGGAAGTCCATGCCCGGCGCGTCCAGCGCGGACACGCCGCCCAGCGGGACGAACAGCTCCGTCGGGCCGCCCGCCGCGCCGAGCTTGGCGGCCACCCGAGCGCCCAGCTCGGCCATCTCCTCCGGCGTGGTGCGCATCAGCGTGACGGTCGGATTGTGCACGTACAGCAGCCGGCCCGCGAACCGCTCGGGCACGGTGTCGCGCGGGCCGAAGTTGACCATGTCCAGCGCGCCGGGGGCGACCACCTGCGGCACACCGTGCGCGCCCGCCGCCGTCAGCCGGTCGGGCCCCGCCGACAGCACCCCGCCGACCAGGTCGTCCGCCAGTTCGGTAGTGGTCAGGTCCAGCACTCCGGCCAGCAGCCCGCTCGCCGCCAGCCCCTCCAGCGCCCGGCCGCCCGACCCGGTGGCGTGGAAGACCAGCACCTCGTAGCCGAGTTCGTCCAGCCGCTCGCGCGCCGCGTCCACGGCGGGCGTGGTCACGCCGAACATCGACGCGCCGATCAGCGGCCGTTCGTCGCTCCGCACCCGTTCGTCGCCAAGCGGCCGTTCGTCGCTCTGCGCGGTACGCGCCGCCCTGGCCAGCTGGTGTGCCTTGGCCATGCCCGCCGCCGCGGCGGCCGCGTTGCCGAGAATCGCCCGGGAGACCCGGTTGACGCCGGCGATGTCGACCACGCTGTACATCAGCGTGACGTCCCTTGCTCCGACATAAGGCGACACGTCGCCCGACGCCATCGTGGACACGATCAGCTTGGGCAGGCCGATGGGCAGGTCGCGGACGGCCCGCGCGGCGATCGACGAGCCGCCGCTGCCGCCCACGGCCAGCACCGCGTCTACCCGGCCCTCGGCGTACAGCCCGGCCAGGATCGCCGCCGCGCCCTCGCCCATGGCGGTGACGGCGGCCCCGCGGTCGCCCCCCTCCTGGAGCGCCCGCAGGTCACCTCCGGCCGCCTCGGCCACCCGCGTGTTGGAGACGTCGGCGAGCAGCGGCACGCCGGGCTCCTTCACCCCCGCGTCGACCACGAGCACGTCGCCGCCCAGCTCCACCAGCCGGTTGCGCAGCCACGCGTACTCTTCGCCCTTGGTGTCGAGCGTCCCGATCAGTACGACGGTCGGCATCTCACGCCACACCCCTCTGTTCGAAGACCTTCTTCGCCACATTGATCGCGTTGATCGCCCTTGGGAAGCCCGCGTACTGGACGCAATGAATGATCACCTCGACGATCTCCCCGGGCGTGAGGCCCACGTTGAGCCCCGCGTTGATGTGCCCGGTGAGCTGAGGTTCGACGCCACCGATGTTGACCAGGGAGGCGATCGAGGCGATCTGCCGCTGCTTGAGGTCCAGGCCGGGGCGCGAGTAGATCTCGCCGAAGTTGAACTCCACGCCGTAGCGCCCGAGGTCGGCGCCGGGTCCCGACAGCGCGTCGAGCAGCCGGTCGGCCGCGCCCTCGCCGTACACCTCGTCGTACTTCGCTCTGCCGCTGTCCATCGACATCAGATCGAGTGACCTCCGTCCTGGGGCAGGATGACGCCGGTCAGGTAGGCGGCGGACGGCAGGCAGAAGTGCACGATGCTCTCCGCCAGGTCCTCCGGGCTGCCGAGCGTTCTGGTGGGGATCTGGCCCAGCAGGGCCTCCCGCTGCTCGGGCGTGTCGCGGTCGCGGCCCGGTGTGTGCTGGGCGCCGGGGGCGATGCAGTTGACCGTGATGCCGTCGGTGGCGTACTCGATGGCCAGGGCCTTGGTCAGGCCGACCACGCCCGCCTTGGCGGCGGCGTAGCCGCTCGCGTGCCGGACCAGGCGCCCGCCGCGCAGGGCCGCGATGGAGGCGATGTTCACGATCCGGCCGCCCCCGCGCGCCAGCATCGACGGTACGACGGCGCGGGTCACGTTGAAGACGCTGGTCAGGTTGACGTCGACCATCCGCTTCCACTCGGCGGCGGTCATCTCGTGGAAGGGCCGCACCATGCCGCCGCCCGCGTTGTTGACCAGGATGTCGATCCCGTCCCAGGCCCGGATCACCTCGTCGATCGCGCCCTGGGTCGCGTCGAGGTCGGTGATGTCGGCCTTGAGTTCGAGCGCCTGCCGCCCGGTCTCGCGTACGGCCGCGCCGAACAGCTCCAGCCCCTCGGCCGCCACGTCCAGCCCGGCGACGTCGCAGCCCTCCCTGGCCAGCACCTGGGCGAACACCTTGCCCATGGCGCCGCCCGCGCCGGTGATGACGGCCTTTCTGCCTGCCAACCTCATACCGCAACCTTTCACTTGAGTGCCCTGGTCACTTGAGAGCTCCGGCGGTCATGCCCTGGATGAAGTGCCGTTGGAGGAGGAGATAGAGGGCGATGATGGGGATGCTCGCGAGCGTCACCCCGGCCGCGATCATCGACCGGTCCACGCTGTACTCACCGACGAAGAACATGATCCCGGTGGAGATCGGGCGCAGCCCCTCGTCCTGGCCGTACAGCAGGGGGATCAGGAACATGTTCCAGGTGAACATGAACTGCAGCACGACCAGCGTGATGATGCCGGGCCTGGCCAGCGGCAGGACGATGCGGGTGAAGACCCGCCACTCGGTGGCGCCGTCGATCCGGGCCGCGTTGGAGATCTCCTCGGGCAGCCCGCGGAAGAACGCGCGCATCAGGAACACCCCGAAGGCGAGGCCGAGCGCGACGCTCGGCACGATCACCCCCCAGTACGTCCCCAGGATGCCCAGATCCCTGACCAGGTAGTACTGCGGAATCATGATCGACTGAAACGGGATCATGATGCCGAGCAGGAAGGCGCCGAAGATGAGCCGCTCGCCGGGCAGCCGGCGGGTGCCCAGGGCGTACCCCGCGAGGCAGGAGAAGAGGGTCACCAGCGGCACCACGAAGGCGGCGTACAGGACAGAGTTGCCGATGTAGGAGCCGAACCGGCCGGTCGTCCACGCCTCGGCGAGGTTCTCCCAGTGCAAAGCGGTCGGGATGCCGAACGGGTCCTGGTTGATCTCCGACGTGCTCTTCAGCGCCGAGAACCAGATCCACAGGAACGGCATCACGAACAGCAGCGCGAACAGCCCGAGTATCAGGTACCTGGCCGTCTTCACGGTGATCGTCATGCGCGCTCCCTGACCCGGACCACCGCGACCGACACCAGCAGCGAGATCACGGTGAGCACCAGCGACAGGGTGGAGCCGTAGCCGACCTCGTTCTCCATGAACGCCTTCTGGTAGGTGTAGGTGGCGATGAGCTGGGTGGCGTTGTCCGGGCCGCCCTTGGTCATGATCCAGACGTGGTCGAACGCCTGGAAGCCGTGGACCAGCAGCAGCACGGTGACGAGCGTGATCGCGTTGGACAGCTGCGGGATCACCACGTGCCGGAAGCGCTGCCAGCCGTTCGCGCCGTCCATCCGGGCCGCGTCGAGCAGGTCGGTGTCCACGTTGTGCAGCGCGGCGGTGAAGATCACGAAGGCCAGTCCGACGGTCGCCCAGACCGAGGCCACCATCACCGCGTACAGGGCGAAGGTCGGGTCGCCGAGCCAGCCTCTGGTCCACGATTCGAGGCCCACCGCCTCCAGCGCCCGGTTGATGATGCCGAAGGCGGGGTTGTAGATCCAGCTCCAGACGATGCCGACGATGATCGCGGGCAGCACCTGCGGCATGAAGTAGATCGTGCGCAGCGCGGTGAAACCCCGTGGCCGGTTCCACACGAACATGGCCAGCAGGAGCGCCACGCCCATCGTCAGCGCGGTGCCCACGACGACCCAGACGAGGTTGTGCCCGAGCGAGCGCCAGAACAGGCCGTCTCCGAGCATCCGCTGGAAGTTGGCCAGGCCGACGAACCGTTTCTCGGGGCTGGCGCCGTCCCAGTCGGTGAGGCTCAGGTAGACCGACTGGGCCAGCGGCCACAGGATGAAACCCACATATAACAGCCCGGCCGGGAGCAGGAAGAGGTAGCCGAGCGTCCTGCCGGACGGCGACGGAGTCACGCGGGCCCCGCGACGCGTAGCGGTAAGAGTGAGCGTCATGAGGTCACGCCCGCCT
This sequence comes from Nonomuraea sp. CA-143628, assembly GCF_050942315.1. NCBI lineage: Bacteria > Bacillati > Actinomycetota > Actinomycetes > Streptosporangiales > Streptosporangiaceae > Nonomuraea > Nonomuraea sp. CA-143628. The sequence goes on along the minus strand of NZ_CP192072.1, from coordinate 596,817 downwards.
CCCACGCCTTCTGCAGCTCCTCCGCCTGCTTGGCCGGGGTCTTGTCCCCGGCGACCACGGCCTGGAAGCCGCTGGTCATCGCGTTGAGGAAGCCGGGCGCGGCCAGGCCGTGGTTGACGGCGTAACCGATGTTGGTCTTGGCGTCGCCACCGCCGGTCTGGGCCGCCTGCATGGCGAGCTTCTGCAGCGGGCTGAGGTTCCAGCCCGCGGAGTCGAACGGCACCGGCGGGAAGATCTTGGCGCCCTCGACCCAGAGCCGTACCGCCTCCGGCTTGTAGAGCGAGTCGAGGAACTGGGCGGCCACGTCCGCGTTCTTGCTCTTGGCCGAGATGTAGTAGGCCGAGCCGATGCCACCGGGATAGACGCGGGGCCCACCGTTGACCGAGGGCATGGCCATGATGCCGATCTCCTGGCCCTGCATCTCCTTCTCGATCGTGCCGACCGCCCAGGTGCCGTTGAGGTTCATCAGCGCCTTGCCGGCCAGGAAGAGCGACTGGGCGTCGGGGCCGCCGAGCGAGTTGAGATCCTTGATGAACCCGCCGGCCTTGACCAGGTCGACGAAGAAGAGCTTGATCGCCTCGACCAGCTGCGGGGTGTTCCAGCTGCCCTTGTTGTCGAAGATCAGGTCGCCCATCGGCTGGGCGCCCGCGAGGTTGTTGGCCATCATCGAGAAGGCCCACCAGCTCGGGTAGACGTCCGACTGGCCGTACGCGATGGGCGTGTAGCCCTTCTTGGCGGCGGCCGAGGCGAAGGTCAGTAAGTCGTCGAAGGTCTCGGGGACGGTCAGGCCCGCCTTGTCGATGAGGGTCTTGTTGTAGAAAAGGACGGTGTTCTCCGACTCGTCGGGCAGGCCGTAGAGCTTGCCGCCGAGCGACGCCTCCCTGATCGCGAACGGCGTCAGCCGGTCCAGCCAGCCGTACTTCGCGGCCACGTCGTCGAGCGGCTTGATCAGGCCCGCCTCGGCCAGCACGCCGGCGTTGCCCGCGCCGACCTGGTAGTAGATGACATCCGGGCCGGTGCCCGAGGCCAGCGCGGTCTTGCCGACCGTGGTGAGCTGGTCGCCAGTCTGCGAGGTACGGGTGATCGTCGCGCCCTTGAACAGGTCGTAGACCTTCTTGACGGTCTCGTTCTGCGGGGAGGTGGTGAACTGGTCCCACACTTTCAGGCTCGCGCCGGCCGTACCTCCGCTCGCCGGTGCGGGGTCCGTCCGGCCCCAGCCACAGGAGCTGAGCGTCACCGCCGCGGCGGCCAAGCCACCGGTGCGGAGGAAATCGCGGCGAGTGGGGGTGTTCAAGGCGTTGTCCTCTCATGTGCGGCCCAGGGGGCCGTGAAACGGTGGTGTCCGGAGGCCACCGAGCACACGACCGTCCCGTCACGCCGTTCGAGGACGGTGACGTGAGCGGTGGACTCGATCGCCTCGGGATCGCCGGTGGGGAGGTGCACCGTGGCGTCCGTCCCCGGGGGGATCAGCACGTCCACCGTGAGCACGCCGTCCGTCACCGACCATGCGGACTCGACTCGCCCCCGAGCGGTCTCCTGCACGGCGCGGGCCCGGGTGAGCTTGCCACCCGGCCGCGGGCGGATCACCAGACCGGCGTACGCGGACGAGTCCGCCGTCTGGCCGATCCCGGCGACTCCTCCGTACAGCCAGTCGCCGATGGCGCCCAGGCTGTAGTGGTTGAAGGAGTTCATGGTGGCCGCCTGGAAGCCCCGGTCGGGGGTCCAGCCGTCCCATCGTTCCCAGATGGTCGTGGCGCCGTGCCTGACGGAGAACAGCCAGCTGGGAAAGGTCTCCTGGTGGAGAAGTTCGTAGGCCAGGTCGGCGCGGCCGATCCTGGTGAGCACCGGGCACAGCAGCGCGACCCCGAGGAAGCCGGTGGTGAGATGGCCGTCGTGCGCGGCGATGTCACGCACCAGGTGCTCGGCGGCCACTTCGGCGGGCATCAGGCCGAACTCGATGGCCAGTAGGTAGCAGGTCTGGGTGTCGCCGTGGATGCGGCCGTCCGGCGCGACGAACTCCTGGTTGAAGGCCCTTCTGATCGCCGCGGCCAGCTGCTCGTACCTTTCGGCCTCGGGCCTGCCGAGGATCCGCGCCGCCTCGGCGACGAGCGTGGCCGACTGCGCGAAGTAGGCCGTGGCCAGCACGTCGCGCGGGGTGTCCACGCCGATCTGGAGCCAGTCGCCGTAGTTCCTTCCGGTACGGCGGCGCCAGATCAGGTCGGGATTGTGCCGTTCGATCTGGTCCACCCAGGCGGCCATCGCGGGCAGGCAGCGCTCCAGCACGCGGCGGTCACCGTACAGGCGGTAGAGCGACCAGGGGACGATCACTCCCGCGTCGCCCCAGCCCGGCGCGCCCTCCCTGGTCAGGCAGACCAGCGGCGCCACGTCGGGGAAGGAGCCCTCCGCGTCCTGCCCGGTCAGCACGTCCTCCATCCAGTCGGCGAAGAAGGCCGACACGTCGGCACCGCGGGCCGCCGTAGGGAGGAAGACCTGCGCGTCCGCCAGCCAGCCGAGCCGCTCGTCGCGCTGGGGGCAGTCGGTGGGCACCGAGACGAAGTTGCCGCGCTGGCCCCAGCGGATGTTCTCGTGCAGCTTGTCGACCAGCGGGTCGTCACAGGAGAACTCACCCGTCCACGGCAGCTCGCTCTGCAGCACCCGCCCGGTGACCTCGATCCGCCCGTCGAACCCGGTGATCTCGACATAGCGGAAGCCATGGACGGTGAAGGCGGGCTCGTACACCTCCACCGGGTCGCCGCCGCAGACATAGACGTCCGTGGCCTCGGCGCGACGCAGGTTCGCCAGGTGCAGGGAACCGTCCTCTTCCAGCATCTCGGCGTGGCGGAGCTGGATCCGCCGCCCGCGCTCGGCGCCGTGGACGGTGAGCCGGACCCGGCCGACCATGTTCTGGCCCAGGTCGGCGATGGTCTCGCCACCGGGTCCGCGCAGGACGCGCACGGTCGGGACGTCTTCGACCACGCGTACGGGGGCGCTGCGTGACCAGACCAGCTCCGAGGTGTCCGTGCCGGTGACGGCCACGGGCGTCCAGGCGGCGTCGTCGTAGCCGGGACCGTCCCAGCCGTCCAGCCTGGCGCGGGCGTCGTAGTACTCGCCCATCAGCAGGTCGGAGTGGCGCAGCGGGCCCGGCGACTCGCGCCAGTCCTCATCCGTGGCGATCACATGGCGGGATCCGTCGGCGAACTCCAGCACGAGCTGGGCGATGAGCGCGGGCGCGTCGCCGTACAGCTTGCCCGCCTTGCGGGGGTCCATCCCGACGAAGCCGCTCCACCAGCCGTCGGCAAGCAGCGCGCCCAGGACGTTCGGCCCTTTCCGCAGCCGCGCCGTGACGTCGTAGGACTGGTATCTGATCCGGTGCCGGTAGTCGGTCCAACCCGGTTCGAGCTCGGCGTCGGAGACGCGCGCGCCGTTCAGCGAGAACCGGTGCAGGCCGCGGGCACTGGCGTACAGCCGCGCCCGCACGGGGAGTTCGGCCAGGTCGAAGGCCCGGCGGAGGTGGGCGCACGCGGTCAGCTTGCGGGTGGTGAACGAGCGGTCGTCCTCGACCGGCGGCTCGAAGACCGGCTGCGCGCCGTCGTCCCTGGCGATCCAGGCCGCGCGCCAGCCGCCCATGAGTCCGGTCTCGAACCACGAACCCGTACGGCCCGCCGCGGCTCCCCACGCGTCACGCACCTCCACCGACCAGTCGTAACGGGTCGAGGGCCGGAGGGGCGCTCCCTCATAGACGACCTGGTGCTCGCCGGCGCCTCCGGTGTCCCACACGACCTGGTCTCCGGCACGCACGATCAGCCGGTAGGCGGTCTGTCGATCGCCGTGGTCGTCGGAGCGGAGCTTCCAGGACAGACGGGGCGCGGTCTCGTCCATGCCGAGTGGCTGATCGAGGAACTCGCAGGTGAGGCCGTACGGAGACAGGCTGGGCATGGTCTTGACCACTTCCCTTCGCAGGCCCACAACCGATCTGAATCGTTTTAAGAGGGCCGGTGTGGCGCACGTTACATCGACGTTGCGCGATTGGTCAACCGGTTGACCAATGCCGCTTTTGAGACGTACCGTCCCATGTCATGGACTACGCGCTGCTCGGCCCGACGGGCATCAGGGTGTCGCGGCTCTGCGTCGGCACGGCGACGTTCGGGGTGGCCCCCCGCGCCGCCGACGCCGCCGGGCTCGTGCGCGGCGCGCTGGACCATGGGATCAACTTCTTCGACACCGCCAACGCCTACGGCAACCGCCCGCAGTTCGACCGCCCCGGCGTACCGCCCTGGACCGAGCGCGAGTCGGCCGAGGAGATACTCGGCCGGGCGCTGGCGGGGCGGCGGGACGAGGTCGTCCTGGCGACCAAGGCCCGCGAGAGCGTCGGACCCGGCGTCAACGACCGGGGCCTGTCGCGGCGGCACCTGATCCAGCAGCTCGAACGGAGCCTGCGCCGCCTCCGCACCGACCACGTGGACCTCTACTACGCCCACCACCCCGACCCCGACACGCCGCTCGAACAGACCCTCGCCACGCTCGACGACCTGGTCAGGCAGGGCAAGGTGCGCCATGCCGCGCTGTCCACCTATCCCGCGTGGGAGACCGTCCAGGCCCTGTGGATCTGCTCGGCCCGCAACCTCCACGGCCCGGTCTGCGCCCAGGTGCGCTACAACCTGTTCGACCGCACGCCGGAGACCGAGCTCGTCCCCGCCTGCCTGCGCCTCGGGCTGTCTTTGGTCGCGTTCAGCCCACTGAGCGGCGGCCTGCTGGCCGGGGCCAGGGGGCGGGAGTACAGCGGGGAGCTTCGCTGGGGCGGCGGTGGCTTCTCGCCCGAACACCTGGCTACGGCCGAGCGTCTGGATTCGCTGGGTGCCGAGTGGGGCCATCCGCCTGCACACCTGGCCCTCGCCTGGCTGCTGTCCCGTCCGGCGGTGGCCAGCGCGGTCATCGGCCCGGAGGACCTCGCCGAGCTGACGACCAGCGTGGCCGCCGCCGACCTACGCCTGGAACCGGCCCAGCTGGACGCGCTGACCGCCGTTCCGTCGTATCCGCGCACCGCCCAGAGCCTGCTCAGGCTGCGGACGGGCGAGGGACGCCCACAGGAGGTCGAGCGATGACCGGGACTGGTGGGCGATGACCGGGCTGAAGCGTGTGGCGACCGGGGCGGGGGGTGCGACGACCGTCTCCTTCGAGCTGGCCGGGCCGCATCTGGACCGGGTGCGGCTGGGCGGGCTGCTCCTGCTGCGCCGGGTGGGCGTGCTGGTCAGGGACGGCCGGTGGATGACCGTGCCGGGGCGGCTGCTGCGGACCGACCCTGGCACGGCCACCACCTCTGCCTTGCCCTCGCCCTCGCTATTGCCGCCCTCTCCCTCCCTCTCGCCCCCGTCGTCGCTCTCGCTGGTTGTGCGGCACGGCGCGGACTTCAGCTGGCGTGGGACGGCGACCGTCACGGAGGACTCACTCACGTTCACGTTCGACGGTCGGGCGGAGCGCGACTTCGAGCGAACCAGAATCGGCCTCTGTCTCATCCACCCGCCGCATCTGGCGGGCACCCCGGTCGAGGTCAACGGACTGGCCGCCGGGGAGTTCCCGCGGCGGATCAGCCCGCATCAGATCTTCACCGGCATCAGGACCATGAGCTACCGGGACGGTGGGGCGCTGGTCACGATCGAGCTGAACGGCGAGACCTTCGAGACCGAGGACCACCGGAACTGGAGCGACGCCGGCTACAAGACCTATGGGACGCCGCTCGGCCTGGGCCGGCCGGTGCCGGTACGCCGCGGCGACCACGTCCACCAGCGCCTCCACCTGACGGTCACCGACCACCCACTGTCCCAGCCACGCCCGCGCCGACGCCGGATCCGCGGTGGCGCGACAACACGGGTACAACTCCGAGTCCCGCAGCCCTCTCCTGCAGGCCCGCTCCCCTACGAGGAACCACACACCCAGGGGGAACCGCCAGCCGGAGAGGCACCCCCCTTCTCGGAGCCGCACACCCAGCGGGAACAGCCAAGCGGAGGGACGCTCCCGTCGGTGGGGCTGTACCTGGGGCGACCTCCGGCGGACGGACGGAAGCTTGCCGGACCCTCGTTCCTGCACGGGACCGTGGATCTGGACGAGCCGGGGTGGCGCGAGGTGGCCGACCGGTTCTCCACCGCCGCCAGGGCCGCCGGGGCGACGCTCACGCTGAGCGCCGTCTGCTCGTCCCCCGACCAGGTGGCCGCACTGCGTGACGTCCCGGGCCTCGACACACTCCTGGCGTTCGACCGTACACATGGCACTCCCCGAGAACTCGCCGAGGCCGCCCGCCGGCCCTTCCGAGGTGGGCCACCGTCATTCCACGGTCCGCAGGTGCCCTTCGCCGGTGCGCCCGTGCGGATCGGCGGCGGCAGCCGAGCCCACTTCGCCGAGCTGAACCGGGCCGTGTCTCTACCGTCCGACCTGCTCGACCTGGTCTGCTTCCCCATCGCGGCCCAGGCTCACCACGACGACGAGGCGAGCGCGCGGGAGACGCTGGCGGTCCACCCGCTGCTCGTCGGGCAGGCCGCCGAACACGGCCTGCCCGTGCTCGTGGGCCCGGTCGGCCTGCTGCCCACCTTCGGCTTCGCCGCCCCGCGCGGCGCACACGATCCCGCGTCGTCCGCCCTGTTCCGTACGACCTGGCTGACCGCCGCCCTGATCACTCTCGCCAACGCCGGAGCAGCCGCGATCTCCGTAGACGCCTGCGATGCCGCCGAGACCTCCACGAACGACCGCCTCGCCCCCACAACCGCCGAGGGCTCCGCGAACAGCCACCACACCACCGCAACCGCCATCGACACCCCCACCGCCTCCGCCGCCGCCGAGAGCTATGCGGACGACCAGGCCACCGGCGCCGACGCCATGCCGTCCGGGCTGCTGCATGTGCTCGCCGTCCTGCGCCCCTTCGTAGGAGGGCGACTCGTCGACCCCAGGCTTGCGGCGGGGCTGGTCGGCTTGGCCGTGCACCATGGCGGACGACGGCTCGTCCTGGCAGCGGCGCTGGACGCCGACGGCGGTGGCAACGGCCACAGCGGCTGCGACGGCTGCGGCTGCGGCGACGATCGCCATGGCGACGACGAGCACGGCCACGGCGGCGGTGACGGCTGCGGCGAGCCGGTCTTCATCGACACTCGCGGCCACACCGTCACCACGATCACCGGTGGCGGCGACGCAGGCGGCGTGGTCGTACAGGAGCATCCGCCCGGCACCGAGACGACGGCCCTCACCGCGCCGGCCGTCGCGATCCTCATCTCGCCCGCAGGCCTCACACCCGCAAGACCCGCATCCACAAAACCCGCGAGACCCGCGCCCCCAAGAGACGCGCCCAGAGGACAAGCGCACCAGCCAGGACCGGCGTCGTCGCCCGAACCCGTACCGCCCTCAGAAGGAGACCATTGATGCCCTTCAGGATCGGCCTGACCCGAGACTTCCTGACCGACGACGGGCGGATCGGCTGGGGTGACATCGGCCTGGCCGCGCTCGACGCGGCCGACGGGGTGGAGTGGGACTTCATCGAGGCCGTGGACGGTGACATCCCGCCCGAGGCGGTGCGCGGTTACGACGCCCTGATCGTCCTGACCCCCAGGGTCACCGCCGACACGCTCAAGGGTGCCGACCGGCTGGTTCTGGTCGCCCGGTTCGGTGTCGGCTACGACAACGTGGACGTCGAGGCGTGTACCCGGCACGGCGTGCTGGTCACCATCACGCCCGATGGTGTGCGCGGGCCGGTGGCGGTGTCGGCGCTGACGATGCTGCTCGCCGCCGCGCACCGGCTCGGCGAGAAGGACCGGCTGGTACGCGCGGGCCGGTGGCACGACAAGCTGGACTACATGGGGACCGGCGTCACCGGCAGGACGCTCGGCCTGGTCGGCTGGGGCAACATCGGCCGCGAGCTGTCGCGGCTGTGCGCGCCGCTGGGTATGCGGCAGCTCGCCGCCGACCCGTACGCCGATCCCGAGCGGGCGGCGGCGGCCGGTGTCACGCTCGTCGAGCTGGACACGCTGCTCGCCGAGGCCGACTTCGTGATGGTCACGTGCGCGCTGACCCCGGAGACCCACCACCTCATCGATGCCGGGCGGCTGGCCGGGATGAAGCCGACCGCGTACCTGGTCAACGTCGCCAGGGGTCCGATCGTCGACCAGGCCGCGCTCACTGAGGTGCTCACTCAGGGGCGTATCGCGGGGGCGGCGCTGGACGTGTTCGAGGTCGAGCCGCCCGATCCGGCCGACCCGCTGCTGGCGCTGGACAACGTGCTGCTCAGCCCGCACGCCGTCGCCTGGACCGACGAGCTCGCGCTGGGCAACGGGCGTGGCGCCATCCAGGCCGCTCTCGACGTCGCCGCCGGTCGCACACCGGCGTACCCGGTCAACCCGGCGGCTCTCGACCACCCGCGTCTCTCGTCAAAGGCCCTCCGATGACCGACCCGTCTCGCCGTGAAGGCCCTCCGGTGACCGATCCGGCAAAGGCCCTCCAGTGACCGACTCCACACCCCACTTCTCCAGAATCTGCAGAAAGGTCCTCCGTTGACCGGTCCCATCAAGCAGGCGCTCCACAGCGGCGAGCTCGTACTCGGCACCTTCGTCTTCGAGTTCGCGACCACGGGCATCGGCCGGCTCGTGGCGGGCGCCGGAGCGCAGTTCGTCATCTATGACGCGGAGCACACCGGCTGGGGGTGGGAGACCCTCGGCAGGGTCGTGGCCACCACCCGGCCGACCGGCGTCGAGCCGTACATCCGCGTCCCCACCGCCGAGCGCACCCAGATCTCCCGCGCACTGGACGCCGGCGCGCGCGGGATCATGATCCCGATGGTGGACTCGGCCGAGCAGGCGCGGGACGTGGTGCGCTGGGCGAAGTACCCGCCCGACGGGGTACGGGGGGCGGCCTTCGGGGTCGCGCACGACGACTACGCCGTCACCGACAACGTGGCCTACATGCGCGACACCAACGCCCGGACCATGGTGATCACCCAGATCGAGACCGTCGCCGGTCTGGAGTCCGTGGAGGAGATCGCCGCGGTGGACGGGGTGGACGTGCTCTGGGTCGGGCATTTCGACCTGACGAACAGCATGGGCATTCCCGGGCAGTTCGACCATCCCGACTACCTGGCGGCGCTCGACCGGGTGGCCAAGGCGGCGCGGGCCGCCGGTAAGTTCGCCGGGTTCATGGCCGGGAGCAAGGAGGAGGCCGCCATGCTCATCGCGCGCGGGTTCAGGATCCTCGCGTACGGCGGCGACCTGTGGATCTACCAGGCGGCGCTGCGGACCGGGTTGCGCGAGGTCAGGGAACTTGGCTGACTTCGACCACGTCGACCACGTCGGGATCGCCGTCCACGACGCCGACCAGGCCCTGCCCTTCTATGTGGAGCGGCTGGGCATGACGGTGATCGGCGACGAGCGGGCGGAGGATCCCGGGGTGCGGCTCACGTACCTCGACGCGGGCAATGTCATGCTCCAGCTCGTGCAGCCGTTCAGGGACGGGCCCGTCGCCCGCTTCCTGCGCGAGCGCGGCGAGGGGCTGCACCATGTGTGCTTCAGCGTCGCCGACATCGAGACGACGCTCGCGGGCCTGCCGGGGCAGGAGAGCGCCCAGATTTTCATGGGCGGCCGGGGCCGGCGAGCCTGCTTCCTGCTGGGGGAGCCGAACGGCGTCCGCGTGGAGCTGACCGAGCGGGATCCGGTGCGATGAGCCGGGTCATCGTCCTGGACGACGATCCCACCGGCACCCAGGCCGCGGCCGACGTGCCGGTGCTGCTCGACCCGGACGCCGAACTCCCCGCCGACCCGTCGTACTACGTCCTCACCAACACCCGCGCCGTGGAGGAGAGCCGGGCCGTGAGCCTGGTACGCCGGCTGCGCGCCAGGTGCGGCGACGACGCCGAGTACGTCCTGCGCGGCGACTCCACCCTGCGCGGGCACGTGTTCGCCGAGGCCGACGCGCTCGGGGCGGCCGACGGGGTGCTGGTGTTCGTCCCGGCTTATCCCGCCATCGGGCGGGCGACGGTCGGCGGGGTACACCGCGTCATGGTGAACGGTCGCTGGACGGTGGCGGCCGACACCGAGTTCGCCGCCGACCCGGTCTTCGGCTACTCGGCCAGGACCATGACGGATTGGGTCAGGGAGACCGGCGGGCGCGCGGCGACGACGGTCCCTCTGGAGACGGTACGGCGCGGCGGTCTGGATCCGGTGCTGCGCCGGGCCGTACCGGGTGCGGTCGTCGTCCCCGATGTGGAGACGGACGCCGACCTGGCGGCCATCTCCGCCTCGATCGACGCCGCCCGATCCGCGAACGTCCCCGTCGTGCTGCGCTGCGCCGCGCCCCTCGCCGCCATGCGCGCGGGGCGCCTGGCGTACAGGCTGCTCGACCGGCCGCTACACCGCCGCACCGGCGGCACGCTGGTCGTCTGCGGGTCCCACACCGAGGCCGCCGGCGCGCAGCTCGCCGCACTCGCCACCGAGCTTCGTGTTCCCGTACGTACGACCTCCACCGACGCCGCCCTGTCGGAGCCCGAGGCAGAGGGCCGCCGGGTCGCCGGACTCGCCCGCTTCGACCTCGCCGAACGGGGTGTCGCCCTCGTCGCCAGTGAGCGGGTCAGGCACTCCCGGCACAGTACGCTCGGGCACGGCGCCAAGGTCATGGCCGCTCTGTGCGCTACGGTGACCTCGCTCCGTCCGCACCTCACCGCGGTGATCGCCAAGGGTGGCATCACCTCGGCGCAGGTCGCGCGCGACGGGCTGGGGGCGGATCGCGCGCGTGTGCTGGGACCGCTGCGGCCCGGCGTGGCCGTTTGGGAGATAGGCGTACCCGGCGGGGCTACGCTCTCCTACGCCGTCGTGCCCGGGAACGTGGGCGACGAGCGAACCCTGGTGGACGTGGCGGACGCCTTCGGGCTGCTGGGACCTTCGGGTCGACGAGCCTTGGGGCCAACGATGGGCTTGAGGCCGATGAAGCCCTCGGGCTGATGAGGCCTTTTGGCTGATGAGGCCTTTTGGCTGATGGAGGAAGGGAAGACCGTGGCGGAGTCCGAAGGCAAGGCCAGGCGCGCGGGGAGAGCGGAGACGGCGTCCATCTCCCTCGCCGCGCCCCAGCGCGAGAGCACAGTGGTCGACATCGCCAGGCAGCTGCTGTCTCAGCTGCTCTCGGGTCACCTCGCGCCGGGCACCCGGCTGCCGTCCGAGCGCCAGCTGTCCGAAACGCTCGGCGTCGGACGCTCCACGGTCAGGGAGGCGCTGAAGGCCCTGGACGTGCTCGGCATCATCGAGGTACGCCAGGGAGATGGGACCTACCTCAGGCAGAGCACGTCCAGCCTGCTGCCCAGCGCCATCGAATGGGGTCTCATGCTGGGCCAGCCCCAGGTCCTCGACCTGATCGAGGCCCGCAAGCACATCGAGGTGGTGATCGCCGAGCTGGCCGCCGAACGCGCCGACGCCGCTGCCGTCGAGGAACTGCGCGCCCACCTGGCCGACATGCGCACCGCCCAGGACAGCACGGCCTTCGTGGAAGCGGACGTCGCCTTCCACCTCACGCTGGCGCACGCGGCGGGCAACTCGGTCCTCGACGACATTCTCGGCAGCATCCGCTCGCTCCTGCGGGTCTGGATCCGGCGGGCGATCCACGAGGCCGGAGAAACGCAGACCACCATCGCCGAACACGCGGCCGTGCTGGCCGCGATCGAACAGCGCTCGCCGTCGGCGGCCGTCACAGCCATGCGCGGCCACATGGACGCCGCCAGCGGCCGCCTGCACCGCTCCTTGCAGGACGACGAGACCTGAATGATCTCGGTCGGTGCGAGGTGACATAGCGGACAGTCATGCGGTACCTTGATCGACGTCGGTTGAAACGACGGCTGATATGCCGGTTGAGCAGGAAGGGAGCGAGGAGCGTATGACCGCCCGTTGGGTGGCCGCTGTGCGCGGCATCTCCTCCTCTGTCCTTCCGGGCTGCCCGGGAGCCGGTCACTGCCGCTGAGCTCGGCCGTTCTCCGCGGGAGCCCTCTCTTCCGATGAAGGGTTCCGTTGAACACCACACCGCTCGACATCACGCCGTTCGACATCATCACGCGGGCGGAAATGCCCGAAGACGCCGCCGCCATCCGCGCGGTGAACCTGTCGGCCTTCCCCACCCCGCTGGAAGCCGACCTCGTCGAGGCGCTGCGCCTCGACCCGGCCTGGATTCCGGGCCTGTCCTGGGTGGGGGTCGCCCCTGACGGGGAGATCGTCGCCTATGCCCTCCTCACCCGCTGCCACGTCGGGCAGGCGCCCGCGCTGGCCCTCGGGCCGGTGGCCGTGTCGCAGGCCGTACAGAAGCAGGGGGCGGGCGCGGCAGTGACCCGGGCGGCCCTCCAGGCGGCCCGCGAGCTGGGCGAGAGTGCCGTGGTCGTGCTCGGGCATCCCGAGTACTACCCGCGCTTCGGGTTCACGATCGCCTCCGGTCACGGCATCGGCGTGTCCTTCGACGTGCCCGACGAGGCGTTGATGGCCATGTCGCTGGACGGGAGCCCGCTGCCGGCGGGCACGATCCGGTACGCGCCGCCCTTCGGCGTGTGATCCCGCGCTGAGTCAGCGCTGAAAAAGCCCGCGCCGCCGTATCAGCAGAGCTGGTACGGCGGCGCGGGCGCCCGCGTTGGCGGGACCGGCCACGGGGAGGGGCCGATCCGGAGCGCGGGCTGGTTCCGTCGCGAGGGCCTCCCGATATTCGCCCTCGTGGCGGTGGTCGGTTACTTGCCCTCGTGACGGCGGTCGTCGCGGTGGTCGCCGCCGCGGACGACGGTGAACTGGGCGGTGGCGGTCCTGTTGCCGACCTTGACGGTGACCGTCTTGGCGCCGAGCTTGGCCTTGGCCGGTACGGTCAGCGTCTTGGTGACCGTCCGCTGGTCGAGCGACACGCGGTAGCTCTTGCCCTCGGGGCTCGTGATCGTGGCCGCCTTACCCGCCGACGCGCCCTTGACCACGATGGTCACCCCGTAGGAGGCGCCCTGCTTGACGCGGGTCGGGTTGACCGACACGTCGAGGGAGGTCCGGCGCTCCTTCAGGTAGAGGGTGGAGGTCGTGGTCTCCCGCTCGTGGGCGGTGGAGGTCGGGCGCTTGGGCCGGGCGTTCTCGTCCGTCGCGGTGGGGCGGCCGGTCTTGACCGGTGCGGTGGGCTTGGTGGTCGGGGTGGTCTTCACACCCGGCGTGACCTTCTGGGTGGTCTTCACGCCCGGCGTGACCGTCGGGGCGGGCTGCGGCTGGCCGCTGTCGGCGAAGGCGCCGCCCGCGAACGGCAGGGCGACGAGGGCGGCACTCGCCAGGGTCACGGTGAGGGGCTTCAGGAAACGCACTGAGATCAACGTCCAATCCTGGATGACCCGGCCGCATCCCGATGAATTCGGCCCCCGAAGGTCATCCGCACGCCCTGAACTCTGCCGACGCCACATGAGAGATGTCTGATATGCCGCTTTGTTTTATCTATGTCGGGTTGACATAAATTTTGCGGTCGCGCCGGCGGCGAGAGTGCGTCGACCGCGTCGGGCATGGCCGATGGCCACGACCGCCCAGATGCCGCGCGCTCTCGGGCCCGTGCGGCAGGGGCAGGCGGCGCTTCTCGACCTGTCGGGAGCCGGTGTCCAGGCGGCGATTTTCCGTTCCCGCAGGCAGGCCGCAAGATCTCCCATTTTTCGGGAGGGAGTATGAGAGGCCACGTGCTAGCGTGGCAGCTGTTGCAGTTTTGGTACCCACGAACTTTGCGCGCCCGACGGGTTCCGCCCCCGAAGGCGTGTTGTTTTCACCGGTCATTTCCGGATGGGTCATTGCGGCGACATGGGATTCGTGACCTGCGAGTCCCGGCTCTGCGCCTATCAAAGGAGATCGACATGGCGACTGGCACCGTGAAGTGGTTCAACTCTGAAAAGGGCTTCGGCTTCATCCAGCAGGACGGCGGCGGCGCCGACGTCTTCGCCCACTATTCCAACATCGCCACCTCGGGCTTCCGCGAGCTGCAGGAAGGCCAGAAGGTGAGCTTCGACATCACGCAGGGCCAGAAGGGCCCGCAGGCCGAGAACATCGTTCCGGTCTGATCAACGACGTAACACCACGACGAGCCGGGGTCCGCACACGCGGGTCCCGGCTCGCGTGTGTTCAGAAGCGGCGGTAGGTGATCGGGCCGTGTTGGACCGCCACCTCTCCCACCCGGACGTTCGCCCCCGGGTGCGGCGCGTGGATCATCTTGCCGTCGCCGATGTAGATCCCCACGTGGTCGGGCGGGGCGCCGAAGAAGACGATGTCACCGGCCTGCGGCGGCCCTGAGATCGGTTTCCCGCTCGCCTGGTAGCCGGCCGCCGTGGTGTCGCCGATCTTGATGCCCGCCTGGTTCAGCGAGTAGTAGATGAGCCCGCTGCAGTCGAAGGCGTTCGGGCCGTTGGCGCCCCAGACGTACGGCTTGCCGAGATGCTGCCGGGCGGCGTTGACGATGTCGGCGCCGGTGCCGCCACCCGGCACGTACGGCACGGCCTGGGCGACCGCTCCCCCAGATCCCCCGGAGCCCCCAGACCCCGAGGATCCGCCGGACCCGGAAGACGCGGCCACCGGGGCGGACGCGGAGGCGGGGCTGTAGGCGTTGCCGCCCCCGTTCGCACTCGCCAGTGTCGTCTTCTGCCAGTCGGGAAGCGGCGTCGGGTCCCAGTGGACGGTGTGGCCCGGCGCCGGCACGAACGTCTGGTCGCCGGGTGCCTTGATGGCGGCGAACGTCGCCTCCCGCCCGTTCCAGTGCTCGCCGATCGTCTTCACGGCCTTGGTCACGACCTTGTTGACCGAGGTGAGGTGCGTCTTCGCGTCCTCGACCGCGTCGGCGACGGGAGACGCGAGCGCCTTGTCGAACTCCGCCTGCGTGGCGTCCGGATTGTTGGTCTTGTAGGCGCGGGCCTTGTCGAGGACGTCGCCGCAGATCCCGCGTACCTTCGAGGCGGCCGTCTCCAGCGCCTGGGCGACGTCGTCGAGAACCGTCGCGCTGTCCGTCAGTGCGTCGTGGAGCGCGCCGCCGGCCGTGGAGTAGCGGCGCATGTACTTGTCGAAGGCGTCGGCGGAGTCGCCCTGCCAGGCCGTGTTGACGCCCTTGACCGACGTGCCGAGGCGGCCGACGTACTCGCCGGTCTTGCCGCCGGCGCCGCGCCAGCGCTTGGCCACACCGCGGATCGAGCCGGGATCGCCGCTGACGGACTTGAGGATGGCCGCGAGGCCGCTACCGCCGGGCAGGTCGCCGAGCTCCACGCTTCACTCCTTGATCACACGCTTGAGGCCTGGTTGGCCGTGTGGACGTTGTCGCGTACCTTCTCCAGCGCCCGCTCGACGCCCTGGAGCTTGTTCTGGACGTGTCCCAGCTCGCCGGAGACCCCGGTCTCGATCTTGTCGAGGAGAGCGGCCAGCGAGGAGGAGCCGGTCAGGTCACCGAAGATCGAGGAGTCGGCGGTCTTGGCCGGATACCCGCCCGCGAGGTCGGCGAACTCCTTGGACAACCGGTTCGCCGCCGACTGGCAGTCTTCGAGCGCCTGGCGGTGAAGGTCGACCTTCGCCATCAGCGATCCTCCAGGGGTACGGGACCGACGGTGACGCGCCGATCAAACTGCGCATCCCCCATAAGTAGCTGATCGTATCGGTAAGCCCCTAATTCATCGCTAAATGCCCGACATCGGGCGGCTCGCCCTAACGGGTCAGCTCCGGACGCCAGGCCAGGAGCACGCCGAGGGTGGCGTACCCGATGATCAGGTGTGTCCCGCCCACCCACCGGGCCGCCTGCTCGCCGAACACGATGAACAGCGGGACGGTCACGACGGCCCAGCTCTCGGCGATCAGCGGCCACCAGCGCAGCGGCCCGCGCCACCGTCCGGCCACCGCGAGCTTCACCGCGATCACCATCATGCCGAGCATCGACAGCGGCCAGAAGAGGTCGAGGATCGCCAGCAGCGGACCGTCCTGCTGGGGCTCGGGCAGGACGCCGTGCAGCAGCGACCAGACGCTGGCCAGCGCGAGCAGCACCACCTCGACCCGGAGCATGCCCCGGGAGATCCGGGTGAGCCCGGTGGCCTGGCTCCTGGCCTGCACCGTGAGCAGGGCGAACACGCCGCCCTGGAAGAGGAGCCCGGTCAGGTCACCGACGCGCTCCTCGAACCCGGTGTTCTGCGTCCCGTACAGGAAGATGCTCGTCGCCCAGGCGAGCGTGCCGGCGGTCAGCGACAGGCCCAGGCCACGCACCATGCCGAGCGAGAGCGGCGGCTTGCCGGTGATGGGCGGTTCGCCTGAGACAGGCATGTCGGTGCGGGCTTTCGCGGGTGTCGTGGTGATGTGCGGATCCATGGTGATCTGGTCCTTTCCACAGGGTGGTGAGCAACGAGGACCAGCTTCCGGGTGGGCAGACCCGGGCAGGCAGGGCCCGGTGTCCCGTTCCTGTCCCGGGACTCCTGTCCCGGGACAGGAACGGACAAATCCGGTGTAATGCTTCACGTGATGAAGACTCGGGCGCTGGTCATGCCCGTTCTGCTGGCCGCGGTCGCGGTGGCGATCACCGTGGCGACGGTGGCGCTGGACGTCCGGGCCGCCGCCGTGCGGATCCCGCCCAACGCCGAGCTGGATCCGGGCTGGTCCGCAGCGCTGTCGGGGCTGGCCCTGCTCGGGCCCGGTGTGCTGCTGCTGCGCCGGCTGCCCCGCCACCCGGTGGCCTGGGTGCTGACCGGGTTCGGGCTGTTGTGGCTGATGGACGGGCTCGCGGCGAGCTGGGCGGTGTACGGCGTCTATGTCGCGCCGGGCACGCCGGGAACCGCCGCGGCGTACTGGTTCTACGCGTGCTTCGGGGCGTCGCTGCTTCTCGGGCTGCCGCTGCTGATCCTGCTGTTCCCGGACGGGCGGCTGCCCTCGGCCCCGTTGTGGCGGTGGCTGTCCAGGGCCAGCCTCGCACTGACCGGGTCGCTGACGGTGCTGCTGTCGCTGGCGCCCGCGGCGGTGATGGAGCGTTTCCACCAGACCGCGCTACCGCCGGAGATTGACCGCCTGGAGTTCGACCTGTTCGCCGTCCCGCTCCCGTACGCGGTCTGGGAGGTCGCGCTGCGGGTGGCGTACGTGTCGGTGCTGGTGAGTGTCGTGGTGCCGTTCGCGGTGGTGGTGCGCCGCTACCGGGCCTCCGGCGCCGAGCGGCGGGCCCAGATCCGCTGGCTGATGTGGGCGGCGCTGGCCGACATGCTCGTGCTGCTGTTCCCGCTCCGGCTGCCGCCGCAGGTCCCCGCGCTGCTGCTCGGGCTGTCCATCGCGGTCACCTCGGGCGCCGTGGTCGTCGCGGTGACCAAGTACCGGCTGTACGACGTCGACCGGCTGCTGTCGGCCACCGTCACCTACGCCGTGCTCGCGGCGCTGGTCGTGCTGGTGGACGTGGCGGTGTTCACCGTGGCGGGGAGCGTGCTCGGCGAGCGCGACTCGGCGCTGGCCGCCATCGCGATCGTCGCGGTGCTGTACGCGCCGCTGCGTACCTGGCTGTGGCGGGTGGCCCGGCGGCTGGTGCGCGGGTCGCGAGACGATCCGTACGCCACGGTCTCGACGCTGGCCGAGCGGCTGGAACTGGCCACCGACCCGGACGAGCAGCTGCTCGCGGTGGCCAGGACGCTGGCCGAGGCGTTCCGGCTGGCCTACGTCAGGGTGGAGATCGAAGGGCCGGGCGGGGAACGCTCCGTGGTGGAGCACGGCTCGCCACGCGGGCCGTCGGTGTCGCTGCCGGTCGCCTACCGGGGCGAGGTGGTGGGGCTGCTGGTGCTGTGCCGTACCGACCTCACCGAACGCGACCAGCGGCTTCTCGGCGATCTCGTACGGCAGGCCGCCGCGGCGGCGCGGGCCAGCGAGCTCAGCACCGACCTGCAGCGCATCCGCGCCCGCCTGGTCCTCGCCCGGGAGGAGGAACGCCGCAGGCTCCGCCGCGACCTGCACGACGGCCTGGGCCCGAGCCTGGGGGCGGTGGCGTTACGCGTCGAGGCGGCCAGGAACCTGGCGGCCACCGCGCCCGCCGAGGCCGACCGCATCCTGGCGCAGACGGCCGAGGAGGTGACCGGTGTGCTGGCCGACGTACGCAGGCTGGTGCACGACCTGCGCCCGCCCGCCCTGGACGAGCTGGGCCTGCTGGGCGCGATCGAGCAGCAGGCGGACCGCTTCCGGTCGGCGGGGCTCCGGGTCATGGTCGGCGGCGACGAGCGGCTGGATATGCTGCCCGCGGCCGTGGAGGTGGCGGCCTACCGGATCGTGTCCGAGGCGCTCACCAACGTGGCCAGGCACGCGAGCGCGACACGGTGCGAGATCACGCTGACCGTGCGAGAAGGAAGGCTGGACGTGGAGATCCGCGACGACGGCGTGGGCATCGGGGTCGACGTGGTGGCCGGCGTCGGCATGCTGTCACTCCGGGAGCGCGCCGCCGAGCTGGGCGGCGACTGCCAGGTGAGCTGCCCGCCCGGCGGCGGGACGCTGGTCGGCGCGCGGCTCCCGCTGGAGCAGGCGATGGAGACGGCCGGTGTCTGACGAGACGATCCGGGTGCTGCTCGCCGACGACCACCCGGTCTACCGTGACGGCCTGGCGGTGCTGCTGGGCTCGATTCCCGGCATCGAGGTGGTGGGCACCGCCGCGAACGGCGCCGAAGCGGTCGAGCGGGCCGCCGAGTCGCAGCCAGACGTGGTGGTGATGGACGTACGGATGCCAGGGCTGGACGGCATCGAGGCCACCCGGCGGGTCGTCGCCGACAGCCCGCACATCGCGGTCGTGGTGCTGACCATGTCGGAGGAGGACGCCACGCTGTTCGCCGCGATGCGCGCGGGAGCCCGCGGCTACCTGCTCAAGGGGGCGAACCAGGCCGAGATCGTCCGCGCGATCACCGCGGTGGCCCACGGCGAGGCGATCTTCGGCCCGGCCGTCGCCCGTCGCGTCGCCGACTTCTTCACCGGCAACGCGACCGGGCGCTCGGACGACCCGGCCTTTCCGCAGCTCACGCCCCGTGAACGGGAGATACTCTCGCTGGTCGCGGCGGGCCGTTCGAACGCGCAGATCGCCTCGGCCCTGTTCCTGTCGCCGAAGACCGTGCGCAACAACGTGTCGAACATCTTCGCCAAGCTGCACGTCGCCGACCGGGCCGAGGCGATCGTCCGGGCGCGGGACGCGGGTCTGGGACGATGAGCCGATACGCCGCTCCCCCACGTCTGTTGAGCCGATTCGCTGCTCCGTGCGTCGTAGGGGTATGAGAATCTTGCGGATCGCGCTCATCGTGGTCTTGAGCACCGCCCTGAGCGCCACCATGGCACCCGCCGCATCGGCCACGCCCGTCGCCAAGAAGGTGCTGGTCGAGCTGCGCGAGCAGGGCGGCTTCGCGGGCTTCGACAACCGGGTGATCGTCTACACCAACGGTTGCGTACGCCTGAGCCGTCGTACGGGCCCGACCGTGGACAAGTGCCTCACCCGCGGCGAACAGCGCAAACTCCACCACGACCTGAAGCTCCTGCGCCTCGGCCACTCCCAGGCCAAGCCCCAGGGAGCCGACTTCCTCAAATACACCCTCACCTACCGAGGCCACCGCGTCAGCCGCTACACCCTGACCGCCACCTGGACCCCGGTGGTACAGCGGATGGAGCGGTTTCTCGTGAAGTACTGGGCGCCGGACTGACAGATCGCCACAGATCACCTGATTCCTCGTAAGATGCGGGCATAGGTGAGGAGGGTGCAGGCGTGACCGAGCACGAGCCGCCCGCGGGGAAAGTCGACCCGACCGTCCCCAGCGTCGCCCGGATGTACGACTACTTCCTGGGCGGGAAGGACAACTTCTCCGCCGATCGCGAGGCGGCCGAACACATCATCCGGATCAGTCTGGAGACCGGCTCCGACATCCGCGAGATCGCCCGAGCGAACCGTGGGTTCCTCATCCGCGCGGTGGAGGAGGCGGCCAAGGCGGGTGTGCGGCAGTTCCTCGACATCGGCACCGGTCTGCCTACCCAGAACAACGTGCACCAGGTCGCGCAGCGCGTCATCCCGGACGCCAAGGTCGTCTACACCGACAACGACCCGATCGTCCTGGTCCACGCCCGTGCCCTGCTCGCCGACAACCCCGACACGGTGATCGTCGAGGGCGACACGCGCGACCCGAAGGCCATCCTGGACGCCGCCGCCGCGCACCTCGACTTCAGGCAGCCGGTCGCCCTCCTCGTCGTCGCCGTGTTCCACTTCCTCGCCGACGACGAGGAGGTGGCCCGCATCGTCCAGACTCTGCGCGAGCCGCTGGCCTCGGGCAGCTACCTGATCATCTCGCACGGGTACATCGAGGAGAACGAGGGCATCCCGGCCAGGCTCGCCGAGGCCCAGGACGTCTACCGGCAGACCAGCTCGGGGGCGATGACCTGGCGCGACCGCGACACCGTACGCGGCTACTTCGACGGCCTCGAACTGCTCGAACCGGGCGTCGTACCCGCGCAGGACTGGCGCAACGACGAGCAGTACATCCCGGCCAGCCTGGCGAAGGGCGGCGTCCTGGGCGGCGTCGCGCGCGTCCCGTAACCGCACGCCCCGTACGTCAGCCCGCTTCCGGTAGCCGTACGTCAGCGCGCGTCTCGTAACCGCACGTCCGTCAGTACGGCGGGGCGATTCCCGAGCCGGGCTCCTCGACCTCGGCCAGCGCTCGGAACAGCAGCGCCACCCCCACCGCCCCGGGATCGGCGACACCCTTGGCCCGCTCGCCCACGTAACTGGCGCGCCCGAGCCGAGCCCGCAGCCCGGCCGTGCTCCGGGCGCCGTCGGCGGCGGCCGTGGCGGCGCGGGCGAAGGCTCCGGCCCCGTCCGACTCCAGCGCCGCGACCGCGGGCACGAGCGCGTCGACCAGGGTGCGGTCGCCCACGTTGGCCTCGCCCACCCGCTGGATCGCGGCCAGCCCGGCAGAGGCGCCCGCGGCCCAGCTCGGCACATCACCGTCGAGTGCCCGGCCGATCTCGGTGAACAGCAGCCCGAACAGCGGCCCGCTCGTGCCCCCGACGTCGTCGAGGAACACCCGTCCCGCCACGTCGAACCCGTGCCCCTCCGCGCCGGACCGGTCGAGCTCGTCGATGACGCGGCGCAGCCCGGAGCGCAGGTTGTCGCCGAAGTCGCCGTCCCCGCTGAGCTGGTCGAGCCGCGTCAGCTCGGCGTGGGCCGCCTCCACATCGGCGGCGTAGCGGCGGAGTACGGGCGACGCGGTCATCGGTTCTCCTCAAGGCGGACGAAGGCGGGTGTCATGGCCGGGGCCCGCCACCAGCGGTCCCAGGACGGGTCGAGCCGGGTGAGGGTCAGCGAGAAGCCCGCCATGTCGAGCGCGGGCACGTACGTCCCCACCAGCGAGCCGCGCACGCCCAGCCCGCGCGCCGACAGCTCGCCCGCCACCTGGTCGAAGACGCCGTACAGCTCCAGCTGGGTGGTCCCGCCGAGCCCGTTGACCAGCACCACTAGGTCGTCGGGGCCCGGTGGCAGACCGGCCAGCAACTCGTCGAGCATCCGGGTGACCAGCTCGCCGACGGGCGGCCTGGTGATCGTCTTGGCCGCCCGCTCGCCGTGGATGCCCACGCCGTACTCCAGCTCGTCGGGCCCCAGCTCGAACGAGGGGGCGCCGGTCTGCGGCGAGGTCTGGGCCCGTGCCGCCACCGCGAGGCTGCGCGAGGCGGCGGCGAACCGCGCGCCGAGTGCGGCCAGCTCGTCGAGGCCGAGCCCCTCGTCGGCGGCGGCACCGAGGAGCTTCTCCACGATGACGGTGGCGCCGGTGCCCCGCCGTCCCGTCGCCGTCTCCGCGCTCTCGGTCGCCAGGTCGTCGTCGACCAGAACCCGGCGGACCTCGATGCCGTCGTGCCGCAGGCGTTCGGCGGCGATGCCGAAGTTGATCCGGTCGCCGGTGTAGTTCTTCACGATGTGGATGACCCCGCCGGGACCGGCGGCGGCCCGGCTGGCCGCCAGCACCTGCCGGTTGTGCGGCGAGGCGAACACCTGCCCCGGTGCCACCGCGTCGAGCATCCCCCGGCCGAGGAACCCGCCGTGCAGCGGCTCGTGCCCCGAGCCGCCGCCGGACACCAGCCCGACGGTCCGGCGCGGATCGCGGTCGCGGGCCCGCAGGAAGACCGGGTCCTCGCTGAGTTCGACGAGGTCGGCGTGCACCCGCGCGAACCCGCGCAGGGCGAGCGTCACGGGGTCGCCTTCGGCGAGGAACAGGCTCATTGGATCGCCTCCTTGGCGGCGGGCACTCCACCGAGCGCCTCACGGTCGAGCTCGCCCGAGCCCAGCCGACCGGCCGCCAGGCTGGACAGAGCCGCGATCGCGATCATATAGACCACGAGGTAGGTCCAGTGGCCGCCCCCGGCCGCGAGCAGCGCGGTGCCGGCCAGCGGGGCGAGCCCGCCGCCGAGCGTGGCCCCTACCTGCTGGGTGACCGACAGGCCCGTGTAGCGCACCTGAACCGGGTAGAGGTTGGCGAACAGCGCTGCCTGCGCGCCGTACATGGAGCCGTGACCGACGGCCAGGCCGAGCACCATGGCCAGGGTCATCAAAGGCAGGCTGCCGGTCTGCACGAGCAGGAAGAACGGCACGGCGAGCAGCAGCTGGAACACCGCGCCGCCCACGTACACCTTGCGCCGGCCGATCCGGTCGGACAGCGCCCCGAACAGCGGCAGCGTGAAACACTCGGCCAGGCACGCGATCAGCACCGCCATCAGCACCGGCCCGCGCGGCAGACCCAGCTCCGTGGTGACGTAGGCGATGGCGACCACGTAGTAGACGTTGAACAGTCCGCTCTCGGCCACCTTGGCGACGATCGACAGCAGCACCTTGCCCGTGTAGTCGGCGAACAGCTCCTTGACCGGCAGCTTCCGCACCTCGCGCTCGGCCCGCATCTTGACGAACTCGGGGCTCTCGCTGATGCGCAGCCGGATGTAGAAGCCGACGGCGACCAGCGCGATGCTCGCCAGGAACGGCAGGCGCCAGGCCCACGACTCGTACGCACCCGCCGGCAGGAACGCGTCCAGCGCCGTGACCAGGGCGACCGGCAGCAGCACACCGGCCGGGGTGCCGATGTGCACCAGTGAAGTGAAGAAGCCCTGGCGTCGCTTCGGGCTGTACTCCAGGGCCATCAGCACGCCGCCGCCGTACTCGCCGCCCATCCCCAGGCCCTGGATCAGCCGGATGAGCACCAGCAGCAGGGGCGCGACGATGCCGATCGACTCGTACGAGGGAATCAGCCCGATGGCGAAGGTGCCGGTGCCCATCATCAGCATCGTGGTGATGAGGATGTTCTTGCGGCCCAGCCGGTCACCGAAGTGGCCGAAGATCAGGCCGCCGAGCGGGCGCGCCAGATAGCCGACGAAGAACGTGGCGAACGCGGCCAGCGTGCCGACCAGGGGGATCTCGGCCGGGAAGAAGACCTTGTTGAAGACCAGCGCGGCCGTCGTGGCGTAGAGCGTGAAGTCGTAGTACTCCACGGTCGTGCCGAGGGCGCTGGCCCAGACGACACGTTTGACTGGCGTCCCGCTCTGCATTGGACATCCTTTCATGTCCGAGTGATAATCTAATGTATCAGACACTAGATTTAACATGGCCGCAATAGCCGCGCCACGAGGAGGATGTCGATGAGCGACCTGGACCTGCACGGGATGATCTCCACGGTGGTGACCCCGTTCGACGAGAACGACGAGGTGGACCTCGATCTACTGCGCCAGGAGGTCAAGTACCTGCTGGAAGCCGGGGTCACCGCGATCTGCGCGTGCGGCAGCACCGGGGAGGGCCAGACGCTCTCCCTGGAGGAGAGCCGGGACATCTGCCAGGTCGTGGTCGAGGAGGTCGCCGGGCGGGTGCCGGTGATCGCCGGAGTGATCCAGAACTCGACGGCCCAGGTGATCCGTTATTCGCTGGCGCTGAAGGAGGTGGGCGTCGACGCGTTGCAGATCACGCCGGTGCACTATGTCTTCGCGCCGTCGGCCGAGGAGACCGTGGCGTACTACCGCGAGATCGGAGCCGCGGTGGACCTGCCGATCGTGCTCTACAACGTGGTGCCGTGGGCCCTCGTACCCGTGGACGTGATCGAGCGGCTCGCGGCCGTTCCGCAGCTGGTGGCCATCAAGCAGAGCGGCGGCGACATGCACCTGCTCGTCGACCTGCTGGCCCGGGTACGCGACCGGTTCACCATCCTGGCGGCGCTCGACGACCTGCACTACCCGGCGTTCGTGCTCGGCGCGCACGGCGCGCTCGCGGCCATCCCGACCGTCACGCCGCGGCTCAGCGTCGACCTGTGGAACGCCATCCAGGACGGCGACCACGCGCTCGCCCTGACGCTGCACGAGCGTATTCTCACGGTGTGGCGGGCGATCGACGGACCCAACCTGCCGGCCACGCTCAAGGCGGCACTGGAGCTGCAGGGCCGCAACGGAGGACGTCCCCGAAAGCCCTTCGCGCCGGCGAGCCCCGCCGAACGCGAGCGGATCGCGGTGGCCCTCCGCGCGGCTAATCTGATCGACTAGACATCACACATCTGCAGGGAGAGATCGTGCCGGGTCAGTCCGTCAAGCTCTCGAAGGGTTCGTCCCTGGTCGTGGATTCCATCGCGGACCAGCTCTACGGGATCCTGCGCGACCGCATCACCAGCGGGGTCTACGCCCCCGGCTCCCGGTTCGACCCGAACTCGGTGGCCACGGAGTTCGGCGTCTCGCGCACGCCGGTCCGCGAGGCGCTGGCCCGCCTGGAGCACGACCAGCTCATCGAGACGCGGCCTCGGTCGGGGACGTTCGTGGCCCGGCCGGACGTCACCGACGTCCACGAGGTCTGCCAGCTGCGCAAAGGCATCGAGTGGCTGGCGACCGGCATCGCCGCCGCCGTCATGCCGCTCCCCCGGATCGCCGAACTCCGCGCCGAGGTCGTCGAGGCGCTGGCGTACGCGGAGAAGGGTGACTACGAGCCGTTCTTCGTCAGCGACACGCGCCTGCACACCGAGATCGTGGCGGCCACCGGCAACGAGCGGCTCATCCGGGTCCGCTCCTCGACGGAGCCGTTCGTGCAGTGGCTGCGCGTGCTGGGCGCCACCGGCCCGCACCGGATCGCCGGCTCCACCCGCCGCCACCTGGAGATCCTCGACGCCATGGCGGGCCGCGACGTCGCGGCGGCGCAGGCGGCGGCCGCG
Organism: Nonomuraea sp. CA-143628; assembly: GCF_050942315.1. Lineage (NCBI taxonomy): Bacteria > Bacillati > Actinomycetota > Actinomycetes > Streptosporangiales > Streptosporangiaceae > Nonomuraea > Nonomuraea sp. CA-143628. The sequence continues at coordinate 571,652 of NZ_CP192072.1, read as the reverse complement.
ATCCACCTGGACGAGGTCGAGGAGTGGACGGTGGCCGACATGGAGTCGCACGCCATCACCACCTGATGTTCTTGGTAGGGCCTGCACTACCTCGATACGCCAGTGAGCGGGAGCGATCTGGAGGGGTGTCGACTCGTAACGTTCTTGGCATGACAACGCTCCGGCACCGCATCGCCACCGACACCCGCTACGCCCTGCTGGGTTTCCCCACCGCGGTCATGTCCTTCGTCCTGGTCCTGACCGGTGTCGCGGCCGGAGTGGGCAGCGCCGTCGCCTTCGTCGGCCTGCCGATCCTGGCCGCGGCCGCCGCCATGGCGCGTAACTTCGCCGACGTCGAGCGGGTGCTGCTGCCCGACGTGCTCGGCCGCCGCGTCGCGCGTCCCCGCTACCGCCAGGCTCCCTCGGACGCCGGCTGGTTCCGCCGCACGATGAACCCGCTGACCAGCGGGCAGGCGGTGCTGGACATGCTGCACGCCGTCATCGCCTTCCCCCTCGCCATCGCCACCTTCGTCGTCACCATCGTCTGGTGGGCGGGGACGATCGCCGGCCTGACCTTCCCGCTCTACGGCTGGATCATCGCCGGCCTGCCCGAGTTCCACGGCGGGCTGCCCGAGCTGCTCGGCCTCGGCAGTGACACCACCACCTTCGTGGTCTTCAACACCGTGATCGGCGTCCTGTTCGCACTGACGCTGGTGCCGGTCGTGCGCGGCGCCGCCCTGATCAAGGCCAACCTCGCGCAGGCGCTGCTGACCCGCCCCGCGTACGACGAGCGCCCCGCGACCGTCCGTGCGCACCGGCTCGCGGCGGCCGAGTTCTGAGCCGCGTCATACGGTTTCGGTGGATTGAACACGGTCCGTACGATCCCGGTAGATTGAACACGGTCCGTATGGAGTCCCAGCCCCGGTGGTTTGAACCGGGGCCAGGTGCGGGCCGTACATCATGAGGACAGCTCAGGACGCTCCCACGGGCATGTCGCGGAGGTATCCGTGCCGGTGAATCGCCAGCTGTTCGTGAGTGGCCTGGCCTTGGCCATGGTCACCGCGTGCAGTGCCTCCGGGACGTCACCCCAGGCCGGTGCCTGGTCGGTGAGCGCCGGGCCCCGGGTGAGCGCCGCACCGGCGCAGCCCACACTGACGGAGGACGGGGCCGAGTTCGTCCTCAACGGCTACCGTGAGCGACTGCAGCAGGCCAGGAAACGGAACGGATCCGGGCTGCAGGAAACGAGCGCCGGCCTGGCGTTGGAGCTCGACCGGGCCGTCTTCCGGCTCGCCAGGCTACGGGGTGACCGGCTCGGCACGCTGCCCCGCCTCACCAGCACGCGTTTCGTGATCCCGAAGAACCCCGGCGGCGCCCGCTGGTTCCTGGCCGAGATCACCGAGCAGGGCAGGGACTACCGGACCCAGCTCATCCTCCAGGAGACCGCCGACGGCTGGCGCCTGGTCGCCGGATCGACCACCCCGCTCCAGGCACCCGCCCTGCCGATCGCGGTGGACGACGAGGGACTGGCGACCGCGGTGGCCGCCGACGACACCGAGAACCTCGCCGTCGCCCCCCGCGCGATGGCCGCCGCGCACGCGCGCTCCCTGGCCACCAACGGCAAGGACACGGAGGCCAAGCGCCTCCTGGCCGCCGGCCCCTACACGACCCAGTCCGCCACCGCCCGGCTCGCCGACATGCGCCTCCTGCGCGGCCAGTGGGACGTACGCGACCGCACCCAGGTGGTCCCGACGATCTACGCGCTGCGCGCCTCCGGAGGAGGGGCCGTCGTCTGGTACGGCGTACGGGAACAGCAGAGCTTCACCGCCCGGCCCAACGCCGCGACACTCTCCTTCACCCGGCCGGAGCCCGCCGTGCTGAGCGGCAAGAAGGAGTTCCGCAACCGGGTCATCCTCGTCCAGGCCACCTGGTTCGCCGCCGTCGTCCCGGCCGCACCGTCGAAGAGAACACGTGTCGTCGCCGACTGGACCGCCCAGATCAGCGTTACAGGCGACTGACCGTGCTGCACAGGAGAGCCGAACTCAACAGGCAGTCGCTTATGGGGCAGCTCTTCGCCCAAACCGGCCTGCCTTCCGCATACCGGCCATACGCCGCGTTCACGTCGGCAGTTGCCGCTCGCCAGTCGCCGGCGGTCCGTTGGCTGTAAAGCAGTACATGCCTTTCGCACCGGTTACGCACAGGGTGAGGGTGCCAGGGAACCAGGCGCATGAGCGTAATGGGCCCGAGAGCCGTACAACGGTCAGGCTGCTCGCACGATGCGGATCCCACAAACGGACCAGGCCGTTCGTATACGCCGCAGCGATCAGTGAGCCGTCGAACGAGATGGCGACGCTCTCTATGGCGCCGTCGCCTTCTGAGAGCACGCACCTGAGGGAGCCCTTGACGTCCCACAGCCGCATCTCACCGTCGGTGTCGGCCGAGACGAGCCATGAGCCGTCGGGTGCGATCGCCACCGAGCGGATACCGCTCTGATGCCCACGCAGTTCGCCACGCAACGAGCCATCCTCCTCCCACAGGAGCAGCGCACCGTCCTCCGCGGCCGTCACCCACCAGGCGCCATCGGGTGCGATCGCGATGGAGCTCACCCACAACCTGCTACCGGTCAGCACACGGCGAGTCTCCCGATAGTCCACATCCCAGACGCGCACCGAGCCGCTCCAGTCAGCGGCGGCGAGCCACGACCCGTCCGGTGCGATCGCGACGGCGGTTGCACCGCCTCGATGTCCAGCCAGCATTCCTCTCTGGGAACCGTCCGGGGCCCAGAGGCGCACCTGGCCATCCCATCCCGCGGATGCGAACCACGTGCCGTCCGTTGCGATGGCGACCTGGCTGGTCCAGCGGCCATGCCGTCCCAGCAGTTCCCGCGAAGCTCCGTTCGCATCCCAGAGACGGACGGAGCCGTCACTACAGGCGGACGCCAGCCAGGTCCCGTCGGGCGAAACAGCGACCGACCTGACGTCTACGCCATGGCTGGCGGATCCCATTCGCCAGAGAGCTTCGGGCTTCCAGATCTGGAGGCTGCCGTCCAGCCCTCCAGACACGAGCCAGGCACCACGGGGCTCGATGGCCAGTGCCGACACACCGCCGCAGTTGCACTCGGCGACACGCCTTCTCGTCGCGTCAGCCGTCCAGAGACGAAGAGTCCCGTCCATGCCTCCGGACACGAGCCACTCACCGTCAGGTGCTATGGCCACCTTGCGCACCACTCCCCGATGTCCCCACAGAACGGCACGTTCGCGGCCGTCGGAGTGCCAGAGCTGGACGACGCCCAGGTCACCGACCGCGGCGAGCCATTGCCCGTCAGGCGATATTGCCAAGTCCCGCAGCCGCTGAGAACGGTCGAAGATCACTCGGCTGATGCCACCCCCTTCGTCCCACAACCGCACTGCACCGTCCGAATCCGCTGAGGCCAGCCACGGCCCCATCCCCGGAATGGCCACTGCCTGCACCTCGCCCCTGCGGGCATACAGGCGGCCCTGGCGAGAGCCGTCGACTCCCCATAGCAGAATGCTTCCGTCGTTTCCCGCGGACGCGAACCAGGAGCCATCCCGGGAAATGGCTATCGAATTGACCGCATCCTGGTGGCCTCGCATGGACACGACATCGCCGCCACCGGCCGCGACCACGTGCACGACGCCTTCGCTATCGCCTGCCACCATCCAATTCCCCGTAGGCGCTATGGCCACCGACGTCATTCCGGCGCACTGAGCGATCAACGTCGTTTGCTGAAGCCCCTCCACACTCCATCTGCTGAGCACCCCATCCAATCCAGCCGACGCGAACCAGGATCCCCCGGAGGCGACGGCGATGGCGGCCACGCTGGATCTGTGCCCGCGCACGGCCAGCCAGGGATCGGGAGACTGGTCGGGAAAGGGCCATCGCGGGCTCAGGTGCCAAGCCGCCGACGACTCGACATATTCTCTAATCCCTTCGGATAGTTCGGGCATGTCATGCAAGCGGGTCACCAGCGTCGCGGCCACGACCTCGACGGGATCCGCCGGGTCGAAGAGATGAATGTTCTGCAGAATTACGCTGCAGAGCTTGTCTGCGAGAGGCGTCCGCAGCTCCGACAGGTCCTTTTCGGCCGCCGACACACCGGAGCGGGCCACCCTGCCGCTGAGCCAGCGTAGGTCGCAAACGATTTTCTGCAGCTCATCGGCCAGCGCAGCCTCCTTGAAATGATAAACAAGGTTTTCCCAGAAGTAGTCCGAGCCGACCAGCACCGACCACCATCGACGCTTTCCGGATGCGTCAGCCGAGTTAACCGGGAGGGCCTCCAGCAGGCGAGTGTTGCAGCGGACCACTTCCTCCGCGGTAAGCGCCACACGAGCGTACGCGCGGACGGTCGCGTGCAGAACGAGAAGTTGGCGCCCATGGTTCCACTTTCTCGACACCAGCGACAGTTCTTCCAAGCGCTCACAGAGCTGAACAGTCTCCGGGGATGTGAGTTGGCCTGTCTCAGACCAGAGAAGCTCAACAACTTCGATGGGCACGTCCGTGTTCTGCGGAAAAATGGACAGCTCCAGGAAACGCTCTCGCTCTTGGGGCTCAAGAATACCGAGACTGTATTCCATGGTGTCGGCGACTAATCTTTTGCGGACGGTTCGCGACCGCATGTCGAACGCGGCCGGGCCTTTCTCGCGCAACCGCCCGATAGCCTGGTCGACGGCCAGGCTGATGTCTCCGCCTCGCGCCACCTCTTCCCGCAGGCGCCGGTTCATCAAGCTCAGCAGCAACGGCAGGCGACCTGCGACATCTAGCAACTTGCCTTCCGCACCCAGCGGCAGCACCGGCAGGCCGTCGCATAGGATGCGGGACGCCGTGCCCTCGAACAGATGGTCGACGCTCACTGGGCAGGCGTAATGGGGCACCAGAGCACGCACCTGGGTGGTGAACAACAGGCGATACGTCGACTCATTGGGCAGAAACAACTCCAGTTCCTGGTCGTCCCATACATCGTCGACGACCAGCAGAGTCATCTTGCGGTCCGCAAGGGCTCGCTTCAGGTAGTGGCTCGCCTGCTCCGGATCTGAGGTCACCGGACGCAGCTCGCTTATTTCGGCGACCGCGCCATTGATGCGCTCCACGAGATCCAGGCCGCCTTTGTCACGCCCCAAGGTTATCCAGAGTACTCCGCCCTTGAAATAGCGGCGAACATCGGGGCTATAGCACGCGGTTGTGGCCAAGCTGGTCTTGCCGGCACCCCCATGGCCGAAGATTGCCACGACGCACGCATCGTTCGCAATCCTTCCCGGACCCTTCGGCTCGCCCCAAGAAGCGATGAGCACGCGCTTACCTACAGGCGGGAAAATACGTCGGCGAACCGTCTGGGCGATTCGACTCAGAGGCGCGAACCTCTTCGACCCCTTCGTTAATTCCGTGATGACCGTCTCTAGCTCGGGTCGGTCGATCCAGGATTCCCGTACCGGTACGCTGAACAAGGCTCCGACAGGACGTCGCTCCTGCAACCGCGGGATCGCCCAGGTCAGACATCCGATTGCCAGGGCAAGAATGAGAAGACCCGCTATCCAGATGCCCTTGTAACCGACCACAGCGGCCGGAAGGTAATCGCTGACCACATTGACCGGCAGACCTATCATGATCCCGAGAAGGGTGGCGACAACCAGCAACAAGCTGGGAAGTCTGTTCTTGGGACGTACCATTGGCCACCTAGCCACGCGCACGATACACAGATGACGCATCTTATCTTGCACAACAAGACAGCGCAGCCAATTGACGGTATGCGAATTCAATCGAATCTGCCCATATGTGGACATTGCACCTATCGGTGCCGCATTCGTAGATCTTGGTATTTTCGGGGAACGCGGAAGGAGGCGGTCGCATGGTGAGTGAGTGATCTGTTTGCCCACCAACTATCTCGTTATGTCGTGGGATGCCGAGCTTCGGGTCCTACTACTGTCACCAGCACCAGGTCGGCTACTGGGCGTGCCTGTCGATGTGTCGCTCATCGTCGTTCCTCCTTGTCCTCCTCGGCGCCGTACGCGGCGTAGCGTTCCTCCGCCCAGGGGAATCGCGGTGCGGTACCACCGGTTCACCGGACCTCTATGATCTTTGATGCCCGGCCAGTAGTTTTTGCTCATGACGCCCACGCAGCTTCGCGCGTTCGCGGCCGTGGTGCGGCTCGGGTCGGTCAAGCAGGCGGCGGCCGAGCTCGACGTGTCGGAGGCGGCCGTCTCCCTGCATGTCGGCCAGCTGCGCAAGGAGCTCGGTGACCGGCTGTTCACCAGGACCGCCGCCGGGCTCGCGTTCACGCCCGGCGGGTTGCGGCTGGCCAGCAGGGCGGCGGAGCTGCTGAGCCTGCAGGAACGTACGATCATCGAGGTGAGCCAGGCAGGACGCGGGCGCCGGCTGTTACGTGTCGCCGCGGAGAGCCTGTTCGCCGAGCACGCGGCGCCCGGCCTGATCGGGTTGTTCGCCGGGCGGGCCGCCGATCTCGACGTGGAGCTGAGCGTGCACGACCCTCGGCGGTTCGGGTCGTTGCTGCGCGCGCGGACCGTCGACGTGGCGATCGGCCCCAGCCCCGGGGGCTACGTGGACGAGACTCTGTCCTGCAAGCCGTTCCTGAACTTCCAGCTCGTCGTCGTGTGCGGGCCCGAGCACCCGCTCGCCGGGCGCGACGTCGGCGTACACCAGCTTCGCGACCAGGTGTGGCTGCTCGGGCCATCGGCCGCGACCGACCTCGGCGCCGTACCGACGATGCTGCGCAAGCTCAACGTGCCCGAACACCACCAGCAGATCTACCAGAGCCACGCCGCGGCGCTGGAGGAGGCGCAGCGCAACAGCGGCGTGGCGCCGGCGATCTCGTTCGCGGTGGCACCGGACCTCGCCAACGGGCGCCTGGTGCGCGTCGCCGGGCCCGCCCTGCGGTTCGACGGGGGCTGGGTCACGATGACGCTGGCCGAGGGCGGCGTGGCTCCGGCGGCGGCCGAGCTGGTCAGGTTCGTCACCACGCCACGCGCCACCCAGGCGATGCTGCGCGGCCCTGGCGTGAACGTGGGCCGCTTCCGCCCGTCCATCCACATCACGTTGTGGAGTTGAGCGTCTCAGTGCTGTGAACGAAGAGCCGGGAGCTGCAGGGCTTCGGGGTGAGCGGCGAAGTAGTCGGCGATCGGGGTGGGCTTGCGGCCGGTGAGGTGTTCGACCGCGTGCGTGGTCACGTCGAACCAGCCGTCGCGCTTGTACGTCCCCAGGCCCGTCCATCCCTGAACGTACATATCGGGGAGCCCACGTTCGGACAGCGTCGCGGCCAGGCCGGCGTCCGAGACCTGTTCACAGCGGATCGGGCGGCCGGTGACCTGGGCGAGCGCGTCGGCGACGTCCGCATCCGTGACCGCCTCCGGGCCAGTGACCTCGAGGAGTTGCCCCTCGCAGCCGCCCTCGGCCAGCACGGCCGCGGCGACGGCGGCGCTGTCGTCGCGGGTGATGTGTCCCACCCGGCCGTCACCCGAATTGCTGGGCAGCACCCCGGTGGCGGCGGCGATGGCGGGCAGGCCGACGAGGTTCCACATCTCCGGCCACTGGTTGAACCGCAGCGCCGTGAACGTCAGCCCTGACTCGGCCAGCAGCCGCTCGGTCTCCCCGTGGTTCTGGATGAGCGCCTGGGGCTGGCCCGGCTCGCCCGCCCTGGCGAACGACGTATAAATCACCTGCCCTACCCCCGCCTCGACCGCCGCCTCGATGGCGTTGACGTGCCCGCGAGGCGCCCCGATGAGCGAGCCCATGCTGATCATCAGCAGCCGCTCCGCACCCTCCAGCGCGCCGGGCAGGCTGGCTGGATCGTCGAAGTCGGCGTACCGGGTGGCCACCCCGAGGTCGGCGACGGCATCAGGGGTACGGGACAACGCCACGACGCGGGCGGCGTCCACCCGCTGGAGAAGGTGCCCGACGGTGAGGCGTCCGAGCTGCCCGGACGCTCCGCTGACCACGATCACGATAAATCCCCCTTGGAGGTCGATGTGCGTACCCTGATCTTTGGCCAACCGGTGAAAGGTCCGAAAGAAGGCACATTCATGTCCACTGCAGCCATCACCGTCCCTGTCACGGTGGCTGAGCACGAGAACTGCCCCGCGACCAGCGTGCTGCGCCGGGTTGGTGACAAGTGGAGCGTCGTGATTCTGTCGATCCTGGAGCGCGGCGCGCACGGCTTCAACGAGCTGGACAGGTCCGTGGAGGGGCTCAGCCGCCGCATGCTCACCCGTACACTGCGCGCCCTCGAAGAGGATGGTCTGATCAGCCGCACGGTCCATCCGAGGGTCGCGTTGCGCGTCGACTACGCGCTCACCGACCTGGGCCGCTCCTTCCTGGGGCCGGTACGCGCCTTGGGCCTCTGGGCCGTCGCACACCAGTCCGACCTAGAAGCCGCCCACAGCAGGTAGTCCCTCCGCATGCTCATTCGGTGAGGGTCATGGCGGAGAGGATCTCTCGGGCAAGGGGCAGGCTGGAGGCGGCGACAAACTTGCGTCGGTGGTCCATGGCTTTCCGGATGTTGTCCATGGTGCCGAACCCGTAGTCCAGTGGAATGGGACGGCCTTCGAGGTCGAGGACCACCCCTCCGGCCGCCTGGAGGATGTAGTGCCCTGGGGCGAGATCCCAGGTGGCGAAGCCCTTGACGAACTCGACCATCGCGTCACTGAAACCTGCGGCGATGTGGCACAGCCCGATCGAGCCGAAGTCAACGCCGATCCTGCCTCGGCTCACACCGTCTTGAGAGAGCTGGCCCAACTGCTCGATCAGGCCAGTCTGCTGGGCAAGCGGAAGGAAGCGCTCGGCAGGCTTCATGGAGTAGTTCGTGATCAGTGACTCTGGCAGTCGAGCAGACCGGTTGAGTCGCAGTGGATAAGACGTGCCGTCCTGGGTGAAGACGAAGGCTTGCTCTTGCCCGGCATCGTCGCGGGCGGCGGTATAGATCTGGAGGTGGTGGAAGATGTCGCCCACTACAGCCGCGATCGGGCGGGCGAGGCTCCGCGAGTAAACCAGGACATGCGTGTAGCCGTACAAGGCCCGGACAGCCAGCTCACTCGTGTCGAGCGGATCGACCAGAACACATAGGTCTGGGTCTGGATCGTCGCCGATGACCTGCGGGGCCGCCTCCTCGGAGGCGTAGACGTACGAAGGAAGAATCTGTGTCAGGAGTTCCCGATAGCGCCTGTGCATCCACAGGTCGTACTCCGACAGGAAGTTGTCGGCATGTCGAAGGTTCTGGCTCTCTGACCGGTCTCCCGATAGTGCAGCTTGGATCAGCCGGGGGCGGATCTCGCGGATGACCGTTGCCACAAGGTCCGCAAGCTGCCGGACGATGCCGGATAGAGAGGGCTGGGACGTCACGATGAGCCTCCGCGCGGCAGTAACGGCGTGTGGCGCTAGATCTGATGGACCGGTGACGGGGCAGTGGTCGCGGGTGACTCTCTTCCGTGGCAGGAGTCTTAGTCCACTTAGTCGATGTACGGCTCCACGCCTTCTAGGCCACAGTCGATGCGGCGCCGAATGGCTGGCTGGATCTCGTAGTTACCGAGTTGAGAGGGATCTACCCAACGCACCTCGCGGGACTCCTTTGGATTGGGCCGTAGAGCGCCACTCAACATGCGAGCACGTAGGCAGACATTGATTGGCTGACGTACCTCATCGACCTTGTCGCCGTGCATATAGACGATCACGTGATCCGGTGTCGAGAAAATTCCCACCAGGCCCGTGACCTCAACCTCTATGCCCGTCTCTTCCAGGCATTCGCGAGCACCGGCTTCGGAAACAGTCTCCCCCTTCTTTACCGCACCGGTTGGAATGGTCCAGAGGTGGTTGTCGGTGCGGCGGAGTAGTAATAGGTAGCCGTTATCGTTGATGACGAACACGCTTGCTGATGCCTTGCGACTGGTCGGTTCAGGCGCGTCCGGGTCGCGCCAGTAGTCGATACGCCGTTTCTTCTTCACGCCGGGGCCCCTCGCTCTAGTGGGCGAGCAGATGCCCATACCCGCTCGAAGGACTCCACATACGTGTTGAACCATGCCCCATCGACCCGACGGAGATGCAGCGTGGGCGTGTACGCGGCGAGGATGCCGTACACATGGACATTAACCAGCATCTCATCGTCAAAACGATAGATGCTGTTGTAGAGCGGAGTGTCGTGAAGGCGGATATGTACGCTGAGGGGCATGCGCTCGGTGTAGTAGCTCAGTACCGCCGTTACGCGACCAGCGACTCCTCCGCCGATCTGATGTTCGGCATCACGCGATACCAACTGTTTTCCCTGTGGATCACCGAGGAGCAGCCGAACTCTGGCTCCGGCTTCCGCTTTGGCGATGAGCGTTGGAATCCAGTCAGGGTGTTCTTCGGTCAGGAACAATCCGGCGAACGCGAGCAAATCGATATTCCGGCTGGCCGTCCGGAGCGTTTCGTCCACTGATGACGTGGCACGTCGTTCCGGCGCGGGTAGCTAGCGACGAGCTCCGCCCCCACCAGGGACGCTTGATCGACGGCCTCAGGCCATAGATAAGACTCGTCTTCCTCAAGAAGCGCAGCAACCCGATAGCGAGTCTTCGGATAAGGAACGGAGGTTCCTTGGAGCCACCGGCCGACGCTTTTTACGCTGACCTGGGCCATGTCGGCGAGCTGTTGGATGTCCAGGCCAGCACGAAGCATAGTGCGGCGGAGGCGTTCATTGACCATGACCCTACTTTCTCATCACAGGACAAGCCAGGAAATCTAGTTGACCGGAAGATGTCCTCAGATGTCTAGGGGTGTCGGCGCGCTGTCCAAATGATCCAGTGAATCCTGCCTGCATGCTCCTCAGACATAGCAATGAGTCGTCTCATGAGGGACGGAAAAAACACGGCATTCCTCGCCAAAGTAGCGAACTAGTCACCAGCGTGGAGGGTCCGGCGCTGCATGTAGCAAACCGGTTGCGCGATGAGCTGGCGTTGCAGGGGATCACGGCGGACGTACATGACGGCTACGGCGTAGCGCTGGCGTCGGTCTGGATTGATCTGGTCGTTTGGGTCGAGTGCGGCCCTGACGGCGTGTGGCGCTATATCTGGTGGACCGGTCGGATTAATCCCAAGACGGGGCGGTGGGTCTACACCGGATGCCAGTTTGTTGGGGTTTCGTCCGTGGCGCGACTGGTCGGCGAACGGTATCGCGAATTGCTCGAACGTCACCCGTGGTCGCCTGTGATCGCTGAGGTCGTATCAGAGGTGAACTTCGGGGTCGGTCCATGAACGTGCCCGACGACGGGCGCAAAGGAGCCGCGAGGTCGCGACGCACGGTTGGTCGGCTGCCTAGTCGTGTGATCAGCTGGGAGCCTTTCGACACGTCCAGGTGTCAGCGGGTGCGCATCGGCGAAACCTCGTGCTGTGGCGCGTATGAGTGGGTGTGTCAGGGCGGGGAGTTCCTCGTGCTGCGACCGGCCGAACACGGCTACGAGGAGACAGGCAGAGGACGCTACTCACAGGCGCGTCTCGTCTGGATCACCCTGATTGACGAGCACGAGCAACAAGAGCACGGCTACCGGCGAGCGCGATTACCCCGCAGACGGGCATGGCGGCGGCAACTCACCTCTCCAGGTGCCGGAAGGTGACGCATTTGCCGTACGCCGTGTCTGAAGGACGGCGCGGCAGCGCGCGAACGCCCACAAGGTCTGCCCCCGTGACCAGAGGGTGCAAGGTCCGGCGCGCTGTCGCGCCTGCCGTGAAGGTCTGCCCTGGTAGGCAACGTGTCAGGCGCGAGCGAGTTCCGTGAGTACGGTGCGGAGCGAGCCGAACGTGTCGGCGGGGAGCAGCAGGTCGCAGTACGGCAGCGCCGCCGCCATCCCGGCCACGCGCGGTTCGAAGCCGGGTGCGGCGGCCCGGGGGTTCATCCAGATCACCCGGTGCGCTCGGCGGCGCAGCCGGGCCATCGCGGCGGCCAGTTGCTCCGGTGGGTCGGCGTCCCAGCCGTCCGAGCCGATGAGCACGATGGCGCCCCGCACCTTCGCGCCGTGGTGCGAGGACAGCAGCGCCCGTACGTTGGTCGCGATCCGCGTACCCCCAAACCTGTCGCTCACTCGCTCGGAGGCCAGCTCGATCGCGGCGGTCGTCGAGCGGTGCGCGAGTACCGGCGTCAGCCGGGTCAGCGTCGTCGCGAACGCGAACACCTCCGCGTCCGCCACCACCGCGAGCACCCGCATCAGATGGAGGTACGCCGACGCCTGGGCCTGCATCGACTGGCTGACGTCACAGAGCATGAGCACGCGCCGGGGCCGGTCGACGGGCCGCTGCCTGGCCAGCCGGAGCGGCTCCCAGCCGGTACGGCGAGCATGCGCCAGCGTGGCCCGTACCGCGATGGCGCGCCCTCTTGACGACACCGTCCGCCTGCGGCTGCGCCGTACCGGCCAGGCGGTCACGGTCTCCGCGAGCCACGCGCCGAGCAGCTCGCACTCCCGGTCGCCGAGCTGCTCGAACGGTACGTCGGTCAGCCCCTCGGCGTCACTCGGCAGCCGTTCCGGAACGGCCGGGCCGTCCGAGCTCTCGGCGGTCGCGACCACCGCCGGCAGCGTCATCCAGGGCAGCCCGCCGGGGTCGTCGCCCCCGTGGGAAGCGGTCGGCAGCGGGGCGAACGCCTCGTCGGTGGTGCCGTTCGCCGTGCTGAGGGGGCTGCGGCGGGCGTGCGGGTCGAGGGCGGGCCCTGTCGCGTGGAAGACGGCCGCGAACACCTCGTCGAAGGGCTCGATCTCCGACTGCCGCCGTACCAGGTTGACGCGCGCGGTCCAGTACAGCTCCGGCAGCGTACCCGGGGGCGCGATCGCGAGGGCGCGGGTGAAGTCCTCGATGCCGGTGAAGCCCACGGGCACACCGTGCCGCCGCAGCCGTACGGCCAGCGCCGCGGCGAAAGCCGCCCGGTCTACGCCCGCCAGCAGGGCTCCCGGCCGCCGCCCGCTATGAGACAACGGTCCAGATGACGACCACCGCCACGATGACCACGACCACCCCGACGACGAGCGGCACCAGGCGCTTGTAGATGGCCCCACCGGCGACGCCCAGCACGTCCAACGGTTCCGGTTCCGGCTCCGGTTCGCGAACACGTGCCTCAGTGACGGGCGTCTGAGTAGCGCGGGGCTCAGCGGCAGGCGCCTCGGTGGTGGGCACCTCATTCGTGTCGGTGACCGACGTGTCGGGGGCGGACGCGTCGGGGGCGGACGCGTCGGGGGCGGATGTGTCGGGGGCCGCCGGGTCGAGAGCCGCCGTGTCAGGGACCGGCTCCGTGAGCTTGGCTTCGAGGCAGGTGACGAACTGGCCGAGCAGCTTGTTGGAGACCTCCTTGATCATGCCGCTGCCGAGCTGCGCCACCTTCCCGGAGATCTTCAGATCCGTGTCCACCGACACGACCGTGCGCGGCCCGTCAGCACGCAACTGGGCGGTGATGGCCGCCGAGGCGTTGCCCGCCCCACGCGAGTCCCGCCCCTTGGCGTCGATGACGGCCCGGCGCTCCGCGTCGTCCTTCTCCAGGAACCTGACCGTCCCGGCGTACTCGGAGACGACCGGCCCCACCTTCACCCGTACCTTGCCCGAATAGACGTCACCCTCCACGCCCGTGAGGCGGGCTCCGGGCATGCACGGCGCGATGCCCTCCAGGTCGGTGAGGACCTCCCAGGCTCGTTCGATGGGCACGCTGACCGTGAACTCGTTGTCGATCTTCATTTAACCCTCCGGTCGAGCGCCTCGGTGATGGCGGCGCGGTCGTCCAGCGTCTTCGCGAGGGTGCTCAATGTCCGTACGACGTCGTCCCGGACCAGCCCAGACGCGCCCAAGGAGGACAGGGCCGAGACCCAGTCGATGGTCTCGGCCATGCCCGGCGCCTTGTCGAGGTCGAGGCGGCGCACCTGGCCGACGAAGTCCGTGACCGCGTGGATCAGCGCGTCGTTCGCGGCGGGGACCGTACGCCGGAGGATCTCCGCCACCCGTTCCGGGGCGGGGAAGTCGATCCAGTGGTACAGGCAGCGTCGGCGCAGCGCGTCGTGCAGGTCGCGGCTGCGGTTGGAGGTCAGGACGACGACCGGGCGGCGTTCGGCGGTGAAGGTGCCCAGCTCGGGGATGGTGATCGCCGCCTCCCCCAGGAACTCGAACAGCAGCGCCTCGAACTCGTCGTCCGCCCGGTCGATCTCGTCGATCAGGAGTACGGGCGGCTGCGGCCCGCGGTGCCTGATGGCCTGGAGGATCGGGCGCTCCTGGAGGAACGCCTCGGTGAACAGGTCGGCGTCGTTCAGCCGGTCGTGGCGGGATTCGGCCAGGCGGATGGCCAGCATCTGACGTTGGTAGTTCCACTCGTAGAGGGCCTCGCCCGCAGTCAGTCCCTCGTAGCACTGGAGCCTGATCAGCGGCGTGCCCAGGGCGCGGGCCAGGGCCTTGGCGGCGGTGGTCTTGCCGACTCCGGGCTCGCCCTCCAGCAGCAGAGGACGCCCGAGGGTCAGGGCGAAGTACAGCGCCGCCGCCGTGCCGTCGTCCACCAGGTAGTCGAGCTCGTCAAGGCGGCGGCGAATGCCGTCCGCGCCGGCGAACGCGGTAGGCGCATGAGACGCCACGTCCTTACCGCCCTCCCGCCCGCGCGAGATCCCCCGTACGGATGGCGGTCACGATCTCGGCGAGGATCGACAGCGCGATCTCCGGCGCCGTACGGGCACCGATCACGAGACCGGCCGGCGAGTGAACCCGCCGACGCTCCTCCTCGCTCAGCCCCATCTCTTCCAGCACCGACGTGCCCCGCCGCCGACTGGCCACCAGGCCGACATAGCCGACACCGGCCTCCAGCGCGGCCCGGATCGCCTCCGGCTCGCCGCGCCCGTGACTGCACACGACGGCCGCGGTGGCACCCGCCGGACCGGGCGAGGCGTCCGCGGCTCGTACGGTGAAGTCCAAGGGCCCGGCCAGGGCGGCGAGAGCCGTGGCGATCGGCGAGGTGCCGACGACCCAGAGCACCGGAGGCGGCAGCAGTGGCTGCAGGAAGATCTCCAGTGCGCCGCCGGACAGGCAGTGGTTCACCACGACCTGCGCGCCCGGCGAGTCGGGAAAGTCCGGCTCGCCCTCCGGCAGCACCCGCAGCAGCACCGTCCGCCCGTCCGACAGCGCCGAGAGCGCCGCCGTACGCACGGAGCTCTCGGCGCACTGCCCGCCGACGAACCCCTCGATGGACCCGTCGGACAGGATGATGGCGTCGTCGCCCGGACTGACCGCCGTGGGCAGCTGGGCCCGGACGACGACCGCGTGGACGAACGGGACGCGCTCGGCGACCAGTTCCTCCATGCGCTTGGTGTACGGCATCTACGGCTCCAAAAGGAGATCAGATCGGCGGCGTGGGCACGCCACGCATGGCGTCCCACACCCGCGAGGGGGTGAGCGGCATGTCGGCGTGCCGGATGCCGAACGGCTTGAGCGCGTCGACGACCGCGTTGACGATCGCCGGCGGGGAGCCGACGGTGGCCGATTCGCCGACGCCCTTGGCCCCGATCGGGTGGTGCGGTGAGGGGGTCACCGTGAAGCCGGTCTCCCAGTCGGGCACCTCCAGCGAGGTGGGGATGAGGTAGTCCATGAGCGAGGCGCCGAGACAGTTGCCGTCCTCGTCGAACGCGATCATCTCCATCAGCGCCATGCCGACCCCGTCGGTGAGGCCGCCGTGGACCTGACCCTCGATGATCATCGGGTTGATCCTGGTGCCGCAGTCGTCCACCGCGATGAAGCGCCGCACCTTGACCTGGGCGGTGCCGGGGTCGATGTCGACGACGCAGATGTAGGCGCCGTGCGGGTAGGTGAGATTCTCCGGGTTGTAGCAGATCTGCGCCTCCAGGCCGCCCTCGATGCCTTCGGGCAGGTCCCCGGCGCCGTGCGCCCGCATCGCGATCTCCTGGATCGTGACGGACTTGGCCGGGTCGCCCTTGACGCGGAACGCGCCCTTGTCCCAGTCGAGGTCCGCGACCGAGACTTCCAGCATGCCGGAGGCGATGATGCGGGCCTTGTCGCGTACCTTGCGGGCGACCAGGGCCGCCGCCGCGCCGGACACCGGGGTCGAGCGGCTGCCGTACGTGCCGAGGCCGAACGGCGTCTGGTCCGTGTCGCCGTGCACCACGTCGATGTCGGCGGGCGGGATGCCGATCTCCTCGGCCACGATCTGCGCGAACGTGGTCTCGTGGCCCTGCCCCTGGCTCTGCACCGACAGCCGGACGACCGCCTTGCCCGTCGGGTGTACGCGCAGCTCGCAGCCGTCGGCCATGCCGAGGCCGAGGATGTCCATGTTCTTGCGCGGGCCCGCGCCGACGGCCTCGGTGAAGAAGGAGACGCCGATGCCCATCAGCTCGCCGCGGGCGCGCCGCTCCATCTGCTCCTTGCGCAGCTCCTCGTACCCGGCGATCTCCATGGCCTTGCGCATGGTGGGCTCGTAGTCGCCCGAGTCGTACACCCAGCCGGTCTTGGTCGTGTACGGGAACTGGTCGGGCTGGATGAAGTTCTTCACGCGCAGCTCGACCGGGTCCATCCCCAGCTCGTACGCCAGGCAGTCGACGATCCGCTCGACCAGGTAGACCGCCTCGGTGATGCGGAACGAGCAGGCGTACGCGACCCCGCCCGGCGCCTTGTTGGTGAAGACGGCGGTCATCTTGCAGTAGGCGGCCCGCAGGTCGTAGCTGCCGGTGAACACGCCGAAGAAGCCCGCCGGATACTTCGTCGGCGCGGCGACGCCGTTGAACGCGCCGTGGTCGGCCAGCACGTTCGTGCGGATGGCCAGGATCCTGCCGTCCCGGGTGGCCGCGATCTCGCCGCGCATGATGTAGTCGCGGGCGAAGCCGGTGCTGATGAGGTTCTCGGCGCGGTCCTCCACCCACTTCACCGGCTTGCCGGTCACGATCGAGGCGACGATCGCGCAGACGTAGCCGGGATAGATCGGGACCTTGCCCCCGAAGCCGCCGCCGAGGTCGGGCGAGATGACCCGGATCTTGTGCTCGGGCAGCCCGGCGACCAGGGCGTACAGCGTACGATGCGCGTGCGGCGCCTGCGTCGTCGACCACAGGGTCAGCCTGCTCTCGACCCGATCGAAGTCGGCCACGCAGCCGCAGGTCTCCATCGGCGCGGGGTGTACGCGCGGGTAGACGATGTCCTGGCTCACCACGACGTCGGCCGTGTCGAACACCGCGGCCGTCTCCGCCGCGTCGCCCGTCTCCCAGTCGAAACAGTGGTTGTCCGTCTTGCCGTCGAGGTCGTCGCGGATCACGGGCGCAGCGGGGTCGAGGGCCTTGCGGGCGTCCATCACCGGGTCGAGCACGTCGTACTCGACGTCGATCAGCTCCAGGGCGTCGCGGGCGGAGTAGCGGTCCTCGGCCACCACGAACGCGACCTCCTGGCCCTGGAAGCGGACCTTGTCCGTGGCCAGGACGGCCTGCACGTCGTTGGAGAGTGTGGGCATCCAGGCCAGGCCCTGGGCGGCCAGGTCGGCGCCGGTGACGACGGCCTTGACCTTCGGGTGCGCCTGCGCCGCGCTGACGTCGATGCTCACGATCCGCGCGTGCGCGACGGGCGAGCGCAGGATCGCCAGGTGCAGCATCGCGGGCAGCTGCACGTCGTCGACGTAGCGGCCCCGGCCGCGGATGAAGCGCGGATCCTCCTTGCGGAGCATCCGGCCGTGGCCGAGCGGCTTCTGGTCGTTGTCGGTGAATCCGGCGGGCCGGTGTTCGGTGCTGGTCACGATGTCGCCTCCTTGGCGGCGGCCCAGCGCACCGAGCGGACGATGGTGGCGTAACCGGTGCAGCGGCAGATCTGACCGGAGATCGCCTCGCGGATCTCGCCCTCGGAGGGGTCGGGGTTGCGATCCAGCAGCGCCCTGGCGGTCATCATCATCCCCGGCGTGCAGAACCCGCACTGCAGGCCGTGGCACTCCATGAAGCCCTGCTGGACGGGGTCGAGCGTGCCGTTCTGTTCGAGGTCCTCGACCGTGCGCACCTCGTGGCCGCCGGCCATCGCCGCGAGCACGGTGCACGACTTGACCGGCTCGCCGTCGAGCCAGACCACGCAGGTGCCGCAGTTGCTGGTGTCACAGCCCCAGTGGGTGCCGGTCAGCCCGAGGTGGTCACGCAGGAAGTGGACCAGGAGCAGGCGCCCCTCGATCTCCCTGGTGACCTCCTCGCCGTTCACGATCATCGATACGCGCACGTCACACCCCTTCTCTGAGCCGGGCGACGGAGCGGCGCAGGGCCCTCCTGGTGAGCTCCTTGGCGAGGTGGCGCTTGTACAGGGCGCTGCCGCGCATGTCCGTGACCGGGTCGCAGTGCTGCGCGGCCAGCTCCCCGGCCTGCTCGTACAGCTCCTCGGACGGCTCCCTGCCGCGCAGGGCCGCGGAGACGGCGGGCATCCCGGTCGTGTTCGGGCCGACCGCGGCGAGCCCCACGCGGGCGTCGGAGATCACGTCGCCGTCCAGCCACACGGCCGCGCCCGCCGACACGATCGCCCAGTCACCCGCGCGCCGCTCGACCTTCTCGTACGCGCTGGACCCGTTGGGCCTGATCGGAACGCGGATCTCCACCAGCATCTCGGCGTCCTCGACCGCGGTCTCATAGGGACCCCGGTAGAACTCCTCCATGCTCACGACCCGTTCGCCCGCGCCGCCCCGGATCACACAGCTGGCGCCCAATGTGGTGCACACCGCCGACAGGTCCTCCGACGGGTCGGCCTGGCAGAGCGAGCCGCCCAGCGTGCCCCGGTTGCGGACGACCGGGTCGGCGATGACCCGCTCGGCGTCACCGAAGATCGGGAACGTCGCGGCCAGCTCGGCCGACTCCAGCAGCTCGCGATGCCGGGTCATCGCGCCGATGCGGACCTGGCCGGGCTCGGTCCTGATGTAACCGAGCTCGGCGTGCAGGTCGTTGATGTCGATCAGATATTCGGGAGTGGCGAGCCGTAACTTCATCATCGGGAGCAGGCTGTGCCCGCCCGCGATGAGCCGCGCCGAGCCACCGAGCCGCTCCAGCAGCCCGATGGCGTGATCGACGCTGGTGGCCCGCTCGTACTCCAACGGCGCTGGAACCTGCATCCGGACACCCCCTCGCTCGTCGTGGGCCCTCAGACGACTCCTGCGCAGCGAGGTTGTCAACGCTCACCTAAGGAAAGGCTTAACTGCCCGCGTGGGTGAGGGTCTCCCAGGCGACGAAGAGCTGGTTGGTGCCCGCGGGACGCTGCTGCTCGGTGAGCTGCTGGGTGTTCGTCATCGGGATGCCCTGGCGGTTGTGGAGCTGGTTGAAGCCGACCTCGGTGATCGGGCCGAGGCCCAGGTTCAGGCTGCCGCCGCACAACCAGGAGGGCACGGCCGCGCCGAGCTGGTACTTCGACTGGAAACCGAGCGCCTGCCTGAGCCGCTCGCCGACCTCCGGGTAGAGGTCCTGGCCCTGGATCCTGGTCGTCTCGGCGACGTGGGAGATGGCCGAGATCCCGTAGCCGGTGTGGGTGAAGTCGCGACAGGTCTCCTGGGTGAGGCCGGTGACGAAGGTCGTCTGCCCCTGCCAGTACTTGACGAGCTCGTCTCGAGTGTCGTTGCCGCTGCCGGGCGCGCCCTTGGGCAGCTCCCCGTCGGTGCTGAGGTAGACATAGGCGGGCACCCGGCCGCGGTACTTGGTGATCGCCTTGTCGTAGCTCGTCCGGTCCTCCAGGAAGACGGAGATGCCGACGGCCGCCTCCATCATGCTCAGCTCCCAGTTGCCGTTGCTGTTGGAGCCGTTGATGACCTTCGGCAGATAGACGGTGCGCAGCATGGTGGCGAAGCGGTCGACGTTCGGCCAGCTCGTGTAGGTGTAGCGGATGATCTCGGCCGCCCGTGGCCAGACCGAGCCGGCCCAGCCGGTCTGCAGGGGCGCGTTGCTGTTCGTGTGGTCCTTGATCACCGCGGACCAGGCGTCCATGATCTCGATGGCCTTCTTGGCGTACTTGGCGTCCCTGGTGACGTACCAGGCCAGAGACATCGTGTACGCGGCGAGCGCGTCCTGGCGCTCGTCGGTGCAGCCGTTGTTGGGGTTGGAGTAGGGGCCGCACTCGACGACGGCGCGGGGCTTGGCCGCACGGGTGAGTGAGGCCAGCGAGTGGCCCATCATCTGGTCGTAGGCCGACTTCCACGGCTGCGCGCCCGCGTTGACCTTGGTACGCATGAAGTCGAGTTGGTCCCGGCCGAGCAGCACTCCGGGGTGGGTGAAGGTCGCGGGGGCGGCGGCCGCGGGCAGCGGCAGGGCCAGAGAGGCGACCAGGGCGGCGGTGGCGATGATACGGGGGGTCATGACAGCTCATCCAACGAGCGTTACGGGGCCCGGTCAACCCGCTTAGGAAAGTTTCCTAACTTTTCTGGAGAGTAGAGTGCCCGGCATGATCGACGTTCCCCTTTGGCCGGAGACTCCCCCCGGCCCGGCCACCGGTGAATCCCCGAGCTTGACGCTTTACGCGGCGGACGGCCCGGCCACGGGCGCGGTGGTGGTGTGCCCCGGCGGCGGTTACTCCCGGCTGGCCGACCACGAGGGCGCGGACGTGGCCCGCTGGCTGGTCACGCTCGGCATCGACGCCTACGTGCTGGCGTACCGGGTGGCCGGTGGCGAGCCGGGGCGCGAGCCGCTGCATCCGGCTCCGCTGTACGACCTGCGTCAGGCGGTGCGCGTCGTCCGGGAGCGCGGGGCCGCGCGGGTCGCCGTCATGGGGTTCTCGGCGGGCGGCCACCTCGCCGCCACTTTCGCCACCGCCAAGGACGGGAACCGCGCGGATGCCCTGATACTCGGCTATCCGGTCATCGACCTCATCGGGTGGAGCGCGCACTCGGGTTCGCGCCGCCAGTTGCTCGGCCCTGACGCCACCGAGGAGCAGGCGACGGCCCTGTCCGCGCACCTCAACGTGACCGCCGAGACGCCGCCGACGTTCCTCTGGCACACGGCGGCGGACCGAGGGGTGCCGGCCGCCAACAGCCTGCTGTTCGCCGACGCGCTCGGCCGCGCCGGCACGCCGTACGAGCTGCATGTCTTTCCCGAGGGCAAGCATGGGCTCGGGCTCGCCCAGGGCGGCGGCCTGGCCGCGTCCGCCTGGCCCGGCCTCTGCGCCACCTGGCTCGCCGACCAGGGCTTCGGCCCGCGCACCTGAGCGATACGGTCGATCATCCCGGAGCTGCGGAAGGCCGCGACACGGGCGCGCCGGTGAATCTGATCAGCTCGTCCACGAAGAGGCGCGCCGAAGTGTACTTGACCGAACTAAAGTTGACTCAACCGTACTTCACAAGGGCAGGCGCGGCTCCCGGCGTCCGACCAAAGCGCGCGGCCCTTCTCCACAATGGCGTGAGCATTGCCGACCTGGTGGAGGCGATCGACGTCGACCCCTCAGAGCCTGCTGACAAGGATTTGTCGCCGAGGCCGGGACAGGGATGCCCTGGTCGAGCCCCATCTTCGAGCGATACGCCTGCGGACAGGAGCGGGCTCCTGACAGCTGAGGCGTCGTCTACGCAACTCGGCAACCACGAACCCGTGGGTTGTCCCTTCGTGCTGCCGCCTGGGCGGCGGCGGGCATGACACGCGCGTACCCGCAAAATCGGTTGCGCAGGTCATCATGATGGTGACATGACGTGGACAGCACCCGACGTAGAGCGGCGATCTCGGACGGACATGGCCTGTGGCGAACGCGAGATGCTGGATAACTGGTTGAAGCTCCGCCGGGTGTTCCTGCTGCGCAAATGCGCCGGCCTCACCGCCGAGCAACTGAAGACCGCCTCCGTGGAGCCGTCCAACCTGACGCTGCTCGGCCTCTTGCGACACATGACGGAAGTCGAGCGCTGGTGGTTCCGGGAGAAGTTCCTGCACGAGGACTTGCCCGATCTGCACATCACCGAGGAGTACGAAGACGGCGACTTCGACCTGGTGGCCGACGCCGATGCCGAGGCTGACTACGCCGCCTTCCTCGCGGAGACGGCTGCCTGCGACGCCGCGGTCGCGAGCATCGACCTCGACGAGCTGGCCGACGACCCCAAGGCGCCGACCGGCAAGGTCAGCCTCCGCTGGATCTACATCCACCTCTTGGAGGAGTACGCGCAGCACACCGGGCACGCCGACCTGATCCGGGAGCGCATCGATGGGGCCACGGGAGCGTAACGACCCTCCCGGCATCACCCGTATCTAGGTCCCGGCACCTCACCGACGTACCCACTGATCAGCAGAGTGGTGATGGATGTCCAGGGTGCGCAATTCATCTCCACTCGCCATCCGGCGGAGGCACCGTAACCCGATCTCCGCGCTTCGGGCTCACGCAGAAACCTGCACCGGCCCGAAGTCGCCGCTCGTGGGCTTGCGAGCCTCGGCGTAGCGCGCGGGGTCGGCCTTGATTCTGGCCGTGGCCCGCCAGCCCGCGATGACCTCTCGGATGGTGGCATCGACATCCAGCTCGGCCGCGTCGGAGAGCGCTTCGACCAGTTCCAGAGTGAAGGAACGTAGTTCGTCCGAGGACAGGTGGCGAACCCACGGGAAGACCTCCGGCATGGCTATGACCAGCGCACTCGCGGTGGGATCTTGCTTGATCAAGGCAAGGAACAGCCGGGACGCGGTAGCCAGCGTCCGTTCGCGTTCCTCCTCACGGTCCGCCGCGGTCAGATAGAAGTCTGGAGCATCCCAATGTGTGACACGCACGCGTCCCAGGCGTGCCGCGCGCTCGGCGACCGCTCGGGGATTTCTCGACAAGTCAGAAAATGTCACTGCGTCGACATGGCTGGTGCTCACGCCATGAGTGTGTATCAGAACACGTTCTGATGATGGCGATCCGACCGGTCCATACCCAGAACGCCAGTCAAGCGGCCGTCCACGTACCGAACAGACCGCCTTCTGCTATCCGAAGGGGCGATCCGTGTAGGCCACGATGTGGCCGGGGTCGGAGTAGATGCCGAGAATGCCGACCGGCTCGACGCGAACGCCGGTCTCCTCCTCGGTCTCCCGCACGGCGCACTGCGAGGGCGTCTCGCCGATCTCCATCTTGCCCATCAGCAACGCCCACTGGCCGGTGTCCCGTCGGCACTACATGAGGATGCGGCCCGCGTCGTCCACGGTGACCGTCCCGCAGGCCGACACCAGGCTGTTCCCCTTCGGGACGTTCGAGTCATTCCAGTACTCGACTCGTCCCATTTGGGGTGCCTTTCAGATCTCGGCGCCGGACCGCGGAACGGCTCCGGCCCAGACTCGCTCTCAGGTGACTCATTCTCCGTTGAGGACCTGCGTCATCCACTCCAGCGATCCCGTGCTGAGCACCTCGTCCGCAAGGCGCTTCGCGGACGCCGTCCGCAGCGCAGCGAGCGAGCTGTCGATCCACGGTTGGACGTTCTGATGCCCCTGCTCGCGGTACTCGACGGCCTGGATCAGGCATTCGAGCTTGTCGGCGTCGCGGGCGCAGACGGCTTCGAGGCTGCTCTTCTCCTCGTACTCACCGACCGCGCCACCCATCATCTCCGCGACCGGCCCCGGAACGCCGCGCACCTGGTCGGCGGTGACCTCCTCGTTCGGCGCCGCTTTCAGATAACGCTTGCCGATGTAGGGGATGTCGGTAACGCGAGTCTCCTGGGTGTCGTGGAACAGGCTCAGGAACGCCGCACGCTCGGGATTGCCACCTTCCAGGGCCGTGATCACACTCGCGATGACCGCCGTTCGGAAGGAGTGATCGGCGATGCTCTCGGGATCCCGTACTCCCGCGACCAGCCAGCCCGTGCGCTTGTAGCGCTTGAGCAGTCCGATCTCATACAGCAGGCCCGTCAGCCTCGACAGTTCCTCCGCCATGGAATCCCCTCTCACCCTCGGTGGATCATGCGCAGAGCGTAGATGACCGCCTCCAGTTCGCGCTGGGACTGCGGTGACGCGATGGCCTCGTCCAGCGTACGGAAGGCCACGTCTCTGAGGGCATCTGTACGATGTGCGTCCAACGTCGAGGGGCGCAGCATGACCAGTGCCCACAGCGTATGGGCCACCACGTCGAGGTAGGGGTTGGCGGAGTCCAGCTTGCCGATCAGATGCCGGAGAAGCTCGGTCCCGCGCCAGACGTCCGGCTTCAGCTCGATCATGAACGTGTCCGCCAACTGGGGCTCGCCGACCTCACCGAGCCAGTAAGCCCAGTAGTTGAGGTTCGCCATCTCGCAGACCTCGTCGGCCAGGTGAACCCGGATGAAGTGCTGCAACCCTTCGCGGTCGCCGAGCCTGGCCAGTGAGTGGGCACCGGACCGTACGACTGCCCATGACGGAGTCCACTCACCGGCCCGGTTCATCCGGCGCTCTTCAGCTCGTTGCATGGCTGTGAGCCACTCCGTGGTTTCCGCAGTGGCGTCGAAGCTGGCGACGTAGTGGGCCTGGCGGCGCAGCAGCATGCCGTCCACCCGATCCGTGTCGGCGCACTCGGCCGCTACCTTCAAGTGATCGAAGAAACGCGCGCTTTCGTCAGGCAGAAGAGAGGGCGCGGTCGCCACCGGCCCCCGGCGGCCGGTTCCCCGAGCGGCTCCCACCATGGCGGACGGTGCGGTCCCGGTGAAGGGCCAGGCCACGAGGTCAGTGAACGGGCGGGTGATCACCCATGACGCCAACGGATGATTCTCGATTCCGGCCTTTTCCGGCTCCGTGCCGAGCACGTAGCCAACGAACCGATCCGCCTCAAGGGCCATGTCCAGTTGGAAGAGCAGACGCGGCTGGATGCCGGACCGTAGAAGCCAGTGGCGCAACGACAGGTACGTCCCTGTGGAGATCGCCATGAGAGGGCGGCGTCCGGATTCCCACCCCTGAATCGTCGTGACATCCAGGCCAATGCGTTCGGCGAACCGTTCCTGGGTCAATCCGATGGACTCACGGATGACCTTGAGCATATACCCGGAGATCCGGCCCTCAGCGTTACCCCGACCGATGGTCAGGGTTCCCCTGCCATGGGGAGCCATGAGAGGAGCCACCGCCGTCCGTACTCGTACTTCCGGTCAGTTCTGCAGCATTCGCGCTGTTCATAGCGTTGCCACCAGCACGAACAAGCCGATCCAGCGTAACCCGCAAGGGCCTGGCGCGACCGACTTATTCAGGTGGATCAATGGAATCACCACCCAGAACGAAGACCATCAGGGGTTCTGACAACGGCCCCACTACTCGCCCGTCCTGGGTCGCCTCTGCGGAGCGCCTGAAGCTCTCGCTCGCTGGCCTCCAGATCGCCGCCGACGTTCACGAGGGACAGGGGATCGCGCTCGTGTCGGTCTGGCTGGACCTCGTCATCTGGACGAACGGGCGTTGGTATCGATGGTGGACGGGACGGATGTCACAGAAGACGGGCAGACGGCTGTACGCCGTCCATGGCACGGAGAACCCGGTCGCCACCGCTGGTCACATCGCTCTCCGGTATCGCGAGCTTCGCACCCCATTGCCAGTAGTACCGGCTGAGGTGCGCTGTGCTCCTGTCTGACGAGTGCCTGAACCTGCATGTGCCCAGGGCCCAGCATGGTCACACCCGGCTGGACTGGCGACGTCCGCACCAGGCTCTCGAACGGGTACGTCATGTGGCCTGGACCTGTTCTTGCCGGGCCACGGTGTACGAGCTGTGCGAGGGCGGCGGGCAGGCGTTCATCCGGCGGACCGTCCAACTCGACGGCACCCCGGAAGTCCGCGAGACCTCGCCGTGCTCGATCCATGAGGCTGGGATGATCTGGACAGCGTTGCTGTCCGGGCAGGCCCGATAAACCGGGCGTGGCGGCGTGGGACTGGAGGGACGGCACCGCCACGCCCGCCAGGGGTCACGGGGGGGTACCCCGCGGATTCCCGACACGTCGCCCGCGGCTGGAACCGACACCTGGGACGGATACCCCTGCCCGCCAAGCTGGCGAGCCCGCCCGGCTGTCTGGAGACCGGCCGGACGGTGAGCACCTTTTACGTGGAGCGGCACGGTATCGTTCCTGGTTGATCGTTTCTTCGCAAACCCGATCATGCCCAAACGGCTGTTCCCATGCCTACCCTCGTAGCCGAACCGCGATCAACCCCTGACCAGCGGCCTTGAGTCGTCAGTCAGATAGTGCGGATGCTGGGGCGCGAGGGGAGCCGCGGGTAACGTGGGGGCATGAGCGCCCAGTATCACGAGGCGTGGGAGGCAGCGCGTGAGCCCGGTGAATACCACCGCCTGCCCGAGCTCCTCAACCTTTGGTGGCTGAACTCGATCGCCTTCTCCGATCCCACCTACGATCAACGTGCCGAGGAGGCGGCTCGGGGTGCAGGCGAGGTCGTGGCGTTTGAGGAGGCAGGGGCCGATCTGCGTGATTTGGCGCTTGTACTTGCCCGGTCGGTCGCGGATACGGGAGAGCGCGTCTCGCTCGATGAGGTAATCGCCGCTTTCGGGCATTCTCGCGAGTCGCTGGCCGCCCTCCCGGACGACGAGTGATGTGACAGGTGTCCGACGTCGTCTTCACGTCGCCGGCGGTCGCTGATCTCCGGCGCATCGGCCCAGATGCGGTGCCCAACGGCTCTTGATCTCCGGGAGGCCGTCGATCTGTGGGCCGAGTACCGGTCAAAGCCAAGTTAGGTCACACATCTATTGCCTGAGGCGGAGCACTGCCTGCTGCTCCGGGCAGTGAGCGGGTGCGGGTCTAGTGATGGGCCGGGCTCTGGGGTGGCAAGGTGGCCGTCACGATCAGGCCGCCGCCTTCGCGGGGACGGGCCGAGACCTCGCCGCCGTGCGCGAGCGCGATCGAGCGCACGATGGACAGCCCCAGCCCCGCGCTCTTGGCCGTGACCACACGATCGGGCCCGAGCCGGCGAAAGGGCTGGAACAGCGTCGGGATCTCGTACGGCGGCACGGCGGGCCCGGTGTTGCTGACCTCCACCTCGACGCGCCCGTCATACGCGATGCGGCTGTCGGCACGCACCCAGCCGGTGCCGTCGTCGATGTTGTGGCGGATCCCGTTCTCGACCAGGTTGTGCACCAGCCGTTCGAGCAGCAGCGCGTCCCCGCTGGTCGGCGCGGGCCCGGCCGCCTCGTGCAGGGTGATCTTCGACTCCGTCGCCTCGGCGGTGGCCTGCGCGATCACGTGGCTCACCACGTCGGCCAGATCCACGGGTGACCGATCACCGATCTCGTGCTCGGCGCGGGCCAGGAGCAGCAGCCCGGAGATGAGCCGTTCGTGCCTGGCGTTGATCTCCAGCAGGCTCTCGCCGAGCTGCTTGACGTCGGCCGAGGCCGTACGGCGGTGCATGGCCAGCTCCACCAGCGCGCGGTTCAGCGTCAGCGGGGTGCGCAGCTCGTGCGAGGCGTTGGCGACGAACCTGCGCTGCCCGTCGAAGGAGTGGTCCAGCCGTTCGACCATGGTGTCGAAGGTGTCGGCCAGCTCCTTCACCTCGTCGGCCGGGCCGTTCAGCGCGATCCGCTCGTGCAGGCCGCGCTCGGCGACCGGGGCGGCCGCGATTCGCCGCGCGGTCTCGGTCACCTGGCGCAGTGGGGTGAGCACCCGCCCGGCGACCACCCACCCCACCGCCACCGCCGCGCAGCCGACCACGACCAGGGCGATCGCGCCCTGGGTGAGCAGCGAGGTGGTCGCGGCACCGCGCAGCAGGCTCTCCTGCTGCGCGGCCCAGTCCATGACCTTCTCGGGGTCCAGCGGGCCCAGGTTGGTGCCTCTGACGAGGATGGACGTCTTCTTCTGCGCGAGCTGCTGGTTGAACAGGAGGTACGTGACGCCGAGCAGCGTGAGCCCCGCGACGAAGAACAACGTGCCGTACACCAGGGTGAGCCGGGCGCGGAGCGTGGGAGTGGTCATGAAATCTGGTACCCCACTCCCGGCACGGTCTCCACGACCGGCGGCTCGCCGAGCTTGCGGCGCAGCTTGAGTATGGTCAGGCGGACCGCGCTGGTGAACGGGTCGGCGTGCTCGTCCCACGCCTTCTCCAGCAGGTGCTCGGCGGACACGACGGCCCCGTCGGCGAGCAGCAGCTCGGCCAGCACGGCGAACTCCTTCTTCGACAGCGGCACGTACCTGCCGTTCCTGAACACCTCCCGCCGCGCGGGATCGAGGGTGATCCCCGCGCGCCGCAGCACCGGTGGCGCGGCCGGGCGCGAGCGCCGCCCGAGCGCCAGGACGCGGGCCGCGAGCTCGGGGAACGCGAACGGCTTGGCCAGGTAGTCGTCGGCGCCGAGGGAGAGCCCGGTCACCCGGTCGCCGATCTCGGCGGCGGCGGTGAGCATCAGCACCCGCGCGGTCGACTCGGACTCGACCAGTTCCCGGCAGACGTCGTCACCGTGGACGAGCGGCAGGTCACGGTCCAGGACGACCACGTCGTAGTCGTTGACCGCGATGCGTTGCAACGCCGCCTCCCCGTCGTGCGCGGTGTCGACCGCGTGCGTCTCCTCGCGCAGCCACTCGGCTATCGCGTCGGCGAGCATGCGCTCGTCCTCGACCACCAGAACCCGCATCGCGCCCGTCCCTTTCGGTCATGTACTGGGGCGATAGTGCCGGTTGCGCTGTTTGTTCGGCGTTAGCACCCATGGAAACGCCGGGGAAACGGCGTGCGCTGTTGGCTCTCGTCTCGTACAGGCGATCAGAGAAAGAGGAGACCATGAGACGACGAGGCATCCTGGCCGCGATCCCGCTCGCGCTGACACTGGCCCTGGCGGGCTGCGGCGCGAACGACCCGGCGGGCTCCGACGTGGCATCGGTGAGCAGCGGCAAACCGGCCGCCGCCGCCAGTGCCACGGCCGCCCAGGACCCGCAGGCGATGGGGCTCAAGTTCGCTCAGTGCATGCGCGAGAACGGCGTCCCCATGGACGACCCCGAGCCCGGCAAGGGGGTCATGCTCAAGATGGACAAGAGCATCTCCCCGGAGACGGCGCAGAAGGCGCAGGAGGCCTGCAAGCAGTACGCGCCGAACGGCGGTGGACCGGGCGGGAAGGTGGACCCCAAGAGGGCCGAGCAGATGCGCAAGTTCTCCCAGTGCATGCGGGACAACGGCGTCGAGTCCTTCCCCGACCCCGAGGGCGCCGGGCTGCGCGTCACCGGGGAAGTGGGCAACGACCCCGACTTCAAGGCCGCGCAGGAGAAGTGCTCGAAGGAGTTCCTGCCCGAGATGGGCCAGGGCGGCTCCTGATGTCCACCGCCACCCTCGACGACAAGGCGGCGGCGGGCGGGGATCGCCCGCGCCGCCGGCGCGGTCGCGGCAGGCGGGTCGCGGGCCTGCTCCTCGCGCTCGCCGTCATCGGTACGGCCGGCGCGGCCGTGAACGGCATGGGCCTCCTGGGCGGCGACCGGGCGGCGGGCAAGACGACCAGTGCCCTGCCGCCCGCCACCACCACGGTGACCAGGCAGACGCTGCTCGACACGCGGGAGGCCGACGGCGACCTCGGCTACGGACCGACCACCACGGCGGTGAGCAGGAAGCCGGGCACGGTCACCTGGCTGCCGGACAGCGGTGACACGGTCGGCAGGGGCAAGTCCCTGTACCGGCTCGACGCCAAGCCGGTGGTGCTGATGTACGGCACCACACCCGCCTACCGCGACCTGCGGATCGGCACCGAGGGCAAGGACGTCGAGCAGCTCGAACGCAACCTCAAGGCCCTCGGCTACGACGGCTTCACCGTGGACGACGAGTACACCGACTCCACGGCCGACGCGGTCAGAGAGTGGCAGGAGGACCGCAACCTGGACGAGACCGGCGTCGTCGAGCTCGGCCGGGTCGTCTTCGCGGCCGCCAAGGTACGCGTGGACAGCCTGGAGGCCGAGGCCGGCCAGCCCACCGCGCCGGGCCAGAAGGTGCTCTCCTACACCGGCACCGACAAGGTGATCACCGTCAAACTGGAGACGGAGGATCAGCGGGTGGCGAAGAAGGGCGCCAAGGCATCGGTCACGCTGCCCGACGGCAAGACCGTGTCCGGCAAGGTCACCGAGGTCGCCACCGTCATCGAACCGGGCGACGGGCAGGGCGCTGATCCCGAGACGCGGGTGGAGGCGCTCGTCTCCCTCGGCAAGCAGAAGGCGGCCAAGGGGCTCGACCAGGCCGCGGTGGACGTGACGTTCACGGCGTCGAAGCGCAAGAACGTGCTGACCGTGCCGATCGCCGCGCTCGTGGCGCTCCAGGAAGGCGGGTACGGCGTGGAGGTCGTCGAAGGCGGCAAGTCACGATATGTCGGCGTGAAGACGGGTCTGTTCTCCGGCGGCCGGGTCGAGATCACCGGCGACGGCCTCACCGAGGGCATGAGCGTCGGGATGCCCCGATGACCTCTTCGTCGCTGGCCTCTCCGTCGCTGATCTCTTTTCCGATGATCTCTCTCACCGACGTCACCCGCTCCTATCCCGGCGGCGTCACCGCGCTGGACAAGGTGTCCTTGGAGATCGAGCGCGGCGAGCTCGTCGCGATCGTCGGCCCGTCGGGCTCGGGCAAGTCGACGATGCTCAACGTCGTCGGCACCCTCGACCGCCCATCCTCGGGAACCGTCCGCATCGACGGCTACGACGTGGCGAAACTGTCGGACGGCCGGCTCTCCGCGCTGCGGGCCACCCGCATCGGCTTCGTCTTCCAGCACTTCCACCTCGCCGCCAAGGTCCCGGCGATCGACAACGTGGCCGACGGCCTCGTCTACACCGGCATCGGGCGCGCCGAGCGGCGGCGGCGCGCCGCGACCGCGCTGGAACGGGTCGGGCTCGGTCACCGCCTCGACCACGAGCCGCACGAGCTGTCCGGCGGCGAGCGGCAGCGCGTGGCCATCGCCAGGGCCGTGGCGGGTGACCCCCCGCTCCTCCTGGCCGACGAGCCGACCGGTGCCCTGGACTCCGTCTCGGGCACCGGGGTGATGGACCTGCTGCACGACCTGAACGCGGCCGGCACCACCATCGTGATCATCACGCACGACCGGGAGATCGCCGCGAGCCTGCCCCGGCAGGTACGGATGCGCGACGGCCAGATCGTCGCCGACTCCGCGGCCGAAGAGAGAGTGGCCTGATGGCGGCCGTCGTCGAGCACGCGGGACTGCCGAAGCTCACCCCGGCCAGGATGCGGGCGGGCGATGTGCTGCGGGTCGGCGCCGTCGGCCTGCGGACCCGCCCGCTGCGGGCCTTCCTGTCCGCGCTCGGCATCGCCATCGGCATCGCGGCCATGATCGGCGTGGTCGGCATCTCGTCCTCGTCGGGAGCCGAGCTCGACCGTACGCTCTCGGCCCTCGGCACCAACCTGCTCACCGTCTCCTCCGGGCAGACGCTGATGGGCGAGCCGGCCAAGATGCCGGTCGAGGCAGAAGCGATGATCGAGCGGATCGGGCCGGTCCAGGCCGTCTCGGCGGCCGGGAAGGTCAGCGCGGCCAAGGTCTACCGGTCGGAGGAGGTGCCCAAGGCGCAGACCAACGGCATCAACACCTACGCCGCCCGGCTCGACCTGCCGGCCACGGTGGGCGCGACCCTGCGCAGCGGCACCTGGCTCAACGCGGCCACCCAGCGCTACCCGGCCGCGGTGCTCGGGTCGAGCGCGGCCCAGCGGCTCGGGGTGGGCGCGGCGGGGCCGGACACCCAGGTGGTCGTGGGCGGCAAGCGGTTCACCGTCGTCGGCGTACTCGACCCGGTGCCGCTCGCCGACGAGCTGGACACCGCGGTGCTGGTCGGCTGGCCCGTCGCGGAGGCGGAGCTGGACTTCGACGGGTACCCGACGACCCTCTACACCCGCACGGAAGAGTCGAAGCTGGAGAACGTACGCTCGGTGCTGGCGGGCACGGCCAATCCGGAGGCGCCCAACGAGGTCGACGTCTCGCGGCCCTCCGACGCGCTGGCCGCCAAGCAGGCGACCAGCCAGGCGTTCACCGGGCTGCTGCTGGGCGTCGGCGCGGTCGCGCTGCTGGTCGGCGGGGTCGGGGTGGCCAACACCATGGTCATCTCGGTGCTCGAACGGCGCTCCGAGATCGGCCTGCGCCGCTCGCTGGGTGCGACGCGCGGGCAGATCCGTACGCAGTTCCTCGCCGAGTCACTGCTGCTCTCGGCGCTCGGCGGGGCGGGCGGGGTGCTCCTCGGCACCGGCGTCACCATGGGGTACGCGCTGTACCAGGGATGGCCCGCGGTGATCCCCGCGTGGGCGACGGCCGGCGGGCTCGCGGCCACCTTGGCCATCGGCGCCGTCGCCGGACTGTACCCGGCGATCCGCGCCTCCCGCCTCTCCCCGACCGAGGCACTCGCCACACCCTGACCCACCCACCTTGACCCGCGCCACCTGACCCGCCCGGCGCCGCCATCCCGACGGCGGCCCGCCCGGCGCGTTCAACCCGGCGCGGGTCAGCGCTGTGTGGGTCAGCGCTGTGTGGGCAGTCCGGCGGCGAGCGCGGCGAGCATGCGTTTCATCGTCGGCCGGAACGGCAGGCAACGGGCGGCGATGTCGGGGTCCTGGGCGTAGAGCTCCCGCAGGGCGGGCGGCGGGTTCGACATCGGGAAGAGCGTGCCCGCCAGCGCGGCGGCCGCCCCGGCCAGCTCGATCCCCTCACCAGTGGTCAGGCCGGGGTAGGCCAGGGCGACGCGCGCTCCCAGGTCGTCGATCGCGCCATGCACGGCGCGCTTGAAGGCACGGGCCGCCGGGACCGAGATGTTGTGCTCCAGCGTGATCGAGACATGGCCCAGCAGGTCGCAGAAGAGCGTCCGGTCGGCCAGCGTGTCGACCAGCGCGGCGATCACGTCGTCCGGACCGGCGGCCGTGGCGAGCCGGGCGGCGACCTCGTCCGACCAGCCGTGCCACTCCTCGACGGTGAGTTCGAGGTAGATCTCCTCCCGGGTCCCGAAATATCGCACCACGTTGGACTTCGCCAGGCCGACCGCCGACGCGACCCCGCCCAAGCTGACGTTGCGGACCCCTGATTCGGTGGCAAGCCGACGAGCGGCGGCGAGGATCTCCTCGCGCCGCTGCTGCTTGTGCTCCGGACGTCTGGCCCGGAGAAACGCCGACCGCGTCATGGTTGAGCCAAGCATACGAGCAAGATAAGGAAACACCGTCCTCTTGTTAAGATTACACCGTCCTGTTAACGTCGCCCTCAACTGACGCGCATTCATTCGGAGGGCAATGTGGTCACGCTGCGTATGCGAGTGAACGGCGTAACCCGTTCGCTCGAACTCGAACCATGGGTCAGCCTGCTCGACGCGCTCCGCGAGCGCCTCGGCCTGACCGGCACGAAGAAGGGCTGCGACCAGGGCGCCTGCGGCGCCTGCACGGTGCTGGTCGACGGCGAGCGGATCAACTCCTGCCTGGCCCTCGCGGTGCAGTACGAGGACCGCGACATCACCACCATCGAGGGGATCACGCACCCGATCCAGCGGGCGTTCATCGAGCACGATGGCTTCCAGTGCGGTTACTGCACCTCCGGCCAGATCTGCTCGGCGATCGGCATGCTGGCCGAGCACGGGGCGGGGATGCCCAGCGCGGTCACCGAGCCCGGCGCCACCGGGCTGTCGGAGGCCGAGATCAGGGAGCGCATGAGCGGCAACCTGTGCCGCTGCGGCGCGTACAACGGGATCGTCGACGCCATCAAGGAGGTCGCGCGATGAAGCCGTTCGCGTACGTCAGCGCGCCCGACGTGGCCACGGCCGTCCGCGCGATCTCGACGGAGCCCAACGCGAAGTTCCTCGGCGGCGGGACGAACCTCGTCGACCTGATGCGCGAGGACATCGAGCGGCCCGACACGGTGGTCGACATCACCCGGCTGCCGCTGACCGAGATCGAGGAGCTGCCCGGCGGCGGCGTGCGCGTCGGGGCGCTGGTGCGCAACAGCCACCTGGCCGCCCACCGGCTGATCAGGACCCGCTATCCGATGCTGTCGCAGGCGCTGCTCGCGGGCGCGTCGGCGCAGCTGCGCAACATGGCCACGGTGGGCGGCAACCTGCTGCAGCGCACCCGGTGCCCCTACTTCTACGACGGCGCGTCGGCCTGCAACAAGCGCGCGCCCGGCAGCGGCTGCGACGCGATCGGCGGCTTCAACCGCAACCACGCGATCCTCGGCACGAGCGACGACTGCATCGCCACGCACCCCTCGGACATGTGCGTCGCGCTCGCCGCGCTCGACGCCACCGTGGAGGTGGAGAGCGTACGCGGCCTGCGTCGCGTGCCGCTGGCCGACTTCCACCGGCTGCCCGGCGGCACACCGCACCTGGAGACGACCCTGGAGCCCGACGAGCTGATCACCGCGGTCGAGGTGCCGGCGCTGACGGCGCCCTCCTGCTATCGCAAGGTGCGCGACCGGGCCTCGTACGCGTTCGCCCTGGTGTCGGTAGCCGCGGCGCTGGAGGTCACGGACGGGGTCGTGTCGGAGGTACGGCTGGCGCTCGGCGGCGTGGCGGCCAAGCCGTGGCGGGCCCACCAGGCCGAGGCGGCCCTGCTCGGCGCCCCGGCCACGGAGGAGTCGTTCCGCCGGGCGGCCGAGGCGGAGCTGGAGCCGGCGGTCGGCCGGCCGGACAACACCTTCAAGATCGAGCTGGCCCAACGGACGATCGTGGCGACGCTGCGGCGGCTCAGCGACGGGAGCCTGGCATGACCACCACCACCACCGAGACGCAGAGCCCGCCGCGCGAGCGGGCCGTGGGCCGGGGCATCGACCGGGTCGACGGCCCGGAGAAGACGACGGGCGAGGCCCGGTTCGCGGCCGAGTTCCCGTACCCGGACCTCGCCTACGCCGCCCTGGTGCACGCGACGGTCGCGCGCGGCCGGATCACCGGCATCGACGTCAAGGCGGCCGAGGCGGTGGCGGGCGTCCTGTCGGTGCTCACCCATCTGAACGCGCCCGTGCTGAAGCCGGCGCCCGCGCGGAGCATGCTCGACCTGAGCACGATGGTCTCCGCGACGTCGGTCAACTACCTCAACACCGACGAAGTGCACTGGAACGGTCAGCCGGTGGCGGTCGTCGTCGCGGAGAGTCTGGAGGCGGCGCGGCACGGCGCGAGCCTGGTCGAGGTGACCTACCAGGAGTTCCCTGCCGCGGTGGACTTCGCCGCGGAGGAGGCGAACGCCAAGCCGCAGCAGAACAGCCTGCTGGGCTCGGGCAGCGGCAAGAAGGGCGACGCGGAGGCGGCCCTGGCGGTGGCCCCGGTGTCGGTGGACCTGCGCTTCACCACCCCGCCCCACAACCACAACGCGATCGAGCCGCACGCGACCACGGCCGTCTGGGACGGCGACCGGCTGACCGTTCACGAGGGCAGCCAGGCCATCTCCTGGATGCGCAAGCACCTCGCGGTCAGGTTCGGCATCCCCGAGCGGAACGTACGCATGACCGCCCCCTACGTCGGCGGCGGCTTCGGCGGCAAGGGCTCGGTCTGGCCGGGCACGATCCTGACCGCGCTGGCCGCCCGGGCGACCGGCAGAGCGGTGCGGATGATGCTGACCAGGGAGGGCGTCTACCGCACGGTCGGCGGGCGCACCCCCTCGACCCAGCGCGTCGCGCTCGGCGCCGGCCAGGACGGCAGGCTGACCGCGCTGATCCACACCAGCGTCACCAGATCCGGGAAGGTGGGCGGCGGTCCCGAGCAGGTGACCGGGGCGTCCCGGCACCTCTACGACGCCGAGAACATCCTCGTTGATCAGAAGCTCGTCGAGATGGACCTGATCCCCAACACCTTCATGCGCGCGCCCGGCGAGTCCATCGGCACGTTCGCGCTGGAGGCGGCGATCGACGAGCTGGCCGGCGAGCTCGGCGTCGACCCGATCGAACTGCGGATGCGCAACGAGCCGGAGCGCGACCCGCTCGACGGCAAGCCCTTCGCGCATCGGAAGCTGCGCGAGGCGTACGCGCTGGGCGCCGAGCGGTTCGGCTGGGCCGAGCGCACGCCGGAGCCCGGCTCGATGCGCGACGGCAGGTGGCTCGTCGGTATGGGGGTGGCCACGGCCTTCCACCCGTCGGTGCAGTTCACGGCCAACGTCACCGTGCGGCTCTCGGCTGATGGGACGGTCGTGGTGCGTTGCGGCTTCCACGAGATGGGCATGGGCGGCGCGACCGCGCAGGCGCAGATCGCCGCCGACGAGCTGGGCGTGCCGTTCGAGGCGGTTCGGGTGGAGTACGGCGATACAGACCTGCCGACCGGGCCCATGGCGGGCGGCTCCGCGCAGACCGCGAGCGTCGCGGCCAGCCTGCTGTCGGCCTGCGAGAAGCTGAAGGGGTCGGTGCTGGCCCTGGCCCGGCGCTCCGGCGACTCGCCGTTGCGCGGGCAGCGGCTCGCCGGGGTCGAGGCCAGGGACGGCGGGCTCTACCGGCGCGACCGGCCGGAGGCCGGCGAGAGCTACGAGGTCATCCTGTCCAGGGCGGGCCGGCCGTCCGTCGAGGCGGCGATCGGCGCCGAATCGGGCCTCGGCGCGGTGGCCGGGCAGATCAGGTTCATGGCGAAGTTCCTCAACGACCGGCGGCGCTGGGTCAAGGCCGCGTCCGGCGCCCAGTTCTGCGAGGTACGCGTCCATCAGGACACCGGCGAAGTGCGGGTGTCACGCTGGCTCGGCGTGTTCGACGTCGGCCGGGTGATCAACGCGAAGACGGCGGCCAGCCAGCTCCGGGGCGGCATCGTGATGGGGATCGGCATGGCGCTGTCGGAGGAGACGCTCGTCGACCCGCGCAACGGGCGCGTCATGAACCCGGGTCTGGGCGACTACCACATCCCGGTGCACGCCGACATCCCGCCGATCGACATCGTCTACCTGGACGAGCCGGACCCGACCATGCCTTTGGGCCTGATCGGCATCGGCGAGGTGAGCATCACGGGCGTCGCCGGGGCCATCGCCAGCGCCGTCCACCACGCCACCGGCAAGCGCGTCCGCGATCTGCCGATCACGCTCGACAAACTGCTCTGACCACCGGCGGCCCACCATCGCGTCACGCGCCCCTCTTCGCGAAAGCTTCACGCGTCCCTCTTCGCGAAAAGGGCCACGCCGGTGGCGAGGGCGAGCACCAGCCACGCGGCGAGGGTGACCGCTCCCTGAGCAGGGGTGAGGTCCTCCGGCAGCGCGGGCGCGAGCTCGTACATGCGCGTCCCGGCGTGGCTGGGCAGATAGCGCGTGAGCGTGGTCACGCCCGCCAGGACCGGCGGCAGGACGAGTACGAGTGCCAGCGTGGCGACCAGAGCCCCGATCAGGTCGCGGACGAGGGCGGCGACCGCGTAGCCGAGCAGGCCGATCAGCACGAGGTAGGCGCCCGCGCCGGCCAGGGCGCCGACGTGCTCGCCGGTCCAGCTCATGCCCGGTGCGAGCCGGGCCGCCAGCAGCGACAGAGCGAGGGTCAGCAGCGCGGTCGGGGCCGCGATCAGCACGTAAGCGGCCGCCTTCCCGGCCATGAGCAGCGTACGGCCTGGGGCCGCGGTCAAGGTGGCGCGGATCTGGCTGCCGCCGTACTCGGTGGCGACGGCCAGGATGCCGAGCAGGATGAACCCGATCTGCCCGTACTCCACGACACGCAGTGCGGCCTCGGCGGCGGAGGCCGAGCCGCCGAGCTGTTGCCGTCCAGTGGCGAAGGCGACGGCGAGCGTGGTCGCGCCGGCCACGGTCACGGCGATGGTGATCAGCGTCGCGGGCAGGGTGCGGAGCTTGATCAGCTCCGCCGCGACGACGTTCCGGAGGTCGTTGGTCATGACGGCCATCTCCTCAACCGTCCCGCCGGGCGAACACGCGCGCGGCGATGGCCAGCAGCCCGGCGGCCCAGGCGGTCATGACGAGTCCGCCGGGCAGCGGATCGAGCATCCCTTCCGTACGCTGGAACACCCCGATCATCCCCGCGCCGGCCACGTCGGGCAGGTAGTTCGCCAGCGGGG
This sequence comes from Nonomuraea sp. CA-143628, assembly GCF_050942315.1. Lineage (NCBI taxonomy): Bacteria > Bacillati > Actinomycetota > Actinomycetes > Streptosporangiales > Streptosporangiaceae > Nonomuraea > Nonomuraea sp. CA-143628. The sequence goes on along the minus strand of NZ_CP192072.1, from coordinate 533,903 downwards.
TCAGCTTGGTCAGCATGAAGGTGACCGACACCAGCGTGAGGTTGGCGATGAACGCGATCAGCGGCACGACGCCGCTGCGGGTCAGCACCGTGACGGCGAAGGCGATCACCGATATGAGCACCCAGTACGCGACGCCACCCGCGGTCCGCCAGCCGAGCGCCGCCACCACCGCGCCCGGTGCGTTGCCGTGCGCGCCGAGCAGGAGCTGCGACAGCGCGATCGTGGCGGGGATCGTGACGACCGCGAGCCCGCCGGAGACGAGGATCAGCACGATCGTCTTCGCCGCGAGCAGTACGCCGCGCCTTGGGACGCACGTGAGGCTGGCCAGGATCTGCCTGCCGCCGCCGGCGTCCTTGCGGTTGGCGGCGTACTCACTGCTGATGATGACGACGCCGAGCACGATCGTGCCGATGGCGCCCATCGGGATGAGGTCGAAGCCGACCTCCATCGTGGTGGTGTAGGCGGACTCACCGCGGTCGAGCTGATCTCGCAGGGAATTGGCGGCCATGGCGGCGAAGCCGAGTGTGGACAGCGCGCCGAGCGCGAGTGCGAACAGGGCCGAGGGCAGGGTGAGCAGCTTCCTGAGCTCGGCGGCGATGGCGTTGCCCAGGGTCACGGCCTGCTCCGGACGTCACGGGAAGGGTGGGCCGGATCGGTCAAGGCGAAGAACGCCTCCTCCAGTGAGGCGTACCCGGTGGTGACCTCGGCGAGCGGGCCCTGGGCGACGATCCTGCCCGCGCTGATCACCACCAGATCGTCGGCGGTCTCCGCCATCTCGCTCATCAGGTGGCTGGAGACGAGCACAGTACGCCCGGCCTTCGCGTACTCCTTCAGCAGCCGCCTGATCCAGCGGATGCCGTCCGGGTCGAGGCCGTTGACCGGCTCGTCGAAGACCAGCACCTCCGGCTCGCCGAGCAGCGCCGCGGCCACACCGAGCCGCTGCCCCATGCCGAGTGAGAACGTGCCGACCCGCTTGCCGGCGACGTCCGCCAGCCCGGTCTCCGCCAGCACCTCGCGCACCCGCGCCTTCGAGATCCCGTTGCTGCGGGCCACCCACGACAGGTGAGCCCGAGCGGTCCTGGACCGATGCGCGCCGCTCCCCTCAAGCAGCGACCCGACCGTGCGCAGCGGGTTGTGGAGCTTCTGGTACGGCCGGCCGCCGATCAGCGCGGTGCCCGAGTCGGCGCGGTCCAGGCCGAGCAGGATGCGCAACGTGGACGACTTCCCGGCGCCGTTCGGGCCGAGGAACCCGGTCACGCGGCCCGGGGCGGCGGTGAAACCGGCGTCGTCCACGGCCAGTCGCGCCCCGTGGCGTTTGGTGAGGCCAACGATCTCGATCATGGCGCCCAGGGTTCCAAGCGGACCGCGCCTGACGCATCGGCCAAAGGTTGACATCCGGCCGTCAGCCGAGGCTCTCCACGTAGCCGGAGTCGTAGGCGAGGATGACGAGCTGGGTTCGGTCCCTGACGCCGAGCTTGAGGAACAGCCGGCTCAGGTAGGTCTTGACCGTGGCCCGGCTGAGGAAGAGCGCGGCCGCGATCTCCTCGTTGGACATGCCCTGGACGATGGCCGCCACGACGTCCCGCTCCCGCTCGGTCAGCGCTGCGAACGGGGAGGGGCCCGGCCGCGGGCGGTTCCTGCCCAGGGCGTACTGCGCGATCATGCGCCTGGTCACCTCGGGGGCGAGCATGGCGTTGCCGTCATGGACGGTCCGGATCGCCCGGAGAATGTCCTCCGGCGCGGCGTTCTTCAACAGGAAGCCGGAGGCGCCCGCGCGCAGCGCCTCGTAGACGTACTCGTCGAGGTCGAACGTCGTCAGGATGACGACCTTGGCCGCCGGGTGCCTCTCGCAGATCACGCGCGTCGCCGCCAGACCGTCCATGACCGGCATGCGGATGTCCATGAGGACGACGCCGGGCAGGAGCCGCCCCGCCGCCTCGACCGCCTCCCGCCCGTCACGCGCCTCACCGGCGGTGATCAGCCCCGGGTCGCTGTCCACGAGTTCGCGCAGCGAGGCCCGCAGCAGATCCTCGTCCTCGGCGATCAGCACCCCGATCCGCCCGTCCGCCCGCTCACTCACCCGCCCGGTGGAACGCTCACCCAAACGCTCACCCATCCGCCACCGCCGCAGCCGCCGTCACCGGGATGCTCGCGCGCAGCTCGAACCCGCCGCCCGGGCACGGCCCGGCGGCGAAGCGGCCGCCGAGCAGTTCGACCCGCTCCCGCAGGCCGATCAGTCCGTAGCCGTGCTCCTCCGGTGGCGTCCGCGGCTCCCCGCCGTCATCCGCGACGGTGACCACGACCTCGTCACCAAGGCCGCGGACGGTCACGGCGCAACGCGTCCCGGGCGCGTGCCGGACCGCGTTCGTCAGCCCTTCCTGCACGACGCGGTACACGGCCAGGCCGATACCCGGCGGCAGGGCGTCGGCATCCGTCACCGTCATGCTCACCGCGATGCCGCCGCCCCTGGCGCGCTCGGCCAGGGCGGGCAGGCCCCCGGCACCCGGCTGGGGATGACGCTCGGCGCCCTCCTCGCCGACGCGGACGGCCGCCAGCGTGGTACGCAACTCATCCAGCGCGTCGCGGCTGACCACCTCTATCTGCTCCAGCCGCTCCCGCATCCGGCCCGGGTCGTCGGCGCTCACTCGTGTCGCGACCCCTGCGGTCACCGCGATCGTGCCCAGCGAGTGTGAGACGACGTCGTGCAGTTCGCGTACCACGCGCAGCCGCTCGGCCACCACCGCCGCCTGCCGTTCGGCCCGCGCCGCGTGCTCGGCCTCCAGCTTCGCCCGGCGCGTCGTACCGCCCAGCACCCAGGCCCCGCCCAGCGCGAGCAGGCTCAGCAGCGGATACCGCAGCCCGCCCTGCGCGGTGCCCAACAGGGCGATCGCCACGACGCCGAGGCCGATCGACGCCTTCACGACGGACAGCGATCTGGGCGTGCCCCGCGTCACCGCCACGGGATAGAGCGTCCACGCCGCGCCGAGGAACGGATCGCCGGACGCCTCCACGGCGAGACCGGCGAGGGTGACCGCGGTGACGACGCCGAACGCGACGAACGGCCAGGACGAGCGCAGCAGCATGCCGCCGATCAGCAACGCGACCAGCCCGCCCGACGCGGACGGCCCGAACCGGCCGGTCAAGGGCAGCCAGAACGCCAGGACGCACACCATCGCCGCACTGGCGTCCAGCCCGGCGGAGCCCCACCGTCGCCGAGACGGGGACGAGCGGTCGACCATCCGCTCACCCTAGCCCGGCGTGTGAGCGACGGTCCGTCGTGGCTGGGTCCCTTGGAGGGGATACCCCCTCCGGGAGAGCGAAAGAGGCCGGCCGGTCGTGGCCGGGGTCCCTTCGGGGAGGTACCCCCTCCGAGGGAACGAAAGAAACCGACCGATCGCGGCCGAGGTCCCGTCGAGGAGACGCCCCCTCCGGGGAGCCGAGGAAGCTGCCCCGGAGGGAATGGAAGTCACTGACCGGCCAGGCCGGTGTGGGCGACTCCTCTGATGATCTGGCGCTGGAAGAGGACGAAGACCACCAGCAGCGGCAGCCCGGCGAGCACCACACTGGCCATGATCTGCGCGTACCGGAGCCCGAACGTGCCCTGCACGACGTTCGCCAGCCCGACCGGGAGCGTCATCGTGTTGGGGTCCGTCGAGACCAGGAACGGCCAGAGGAAGTTGTTCCACGTCGTGATGAACGTGAAGATCGACACGGCCGCGAGCACCGGGCGCGACAGCGGCAGGACGATGGTGAAGAACACCCGCCAGCGCCCGGCCCCGTCCACGAAGGCCGCCTGCTCCAGCTCAAGCGGCACGTCCTGGAAGAACTTGTAGAGGATGTACACGATCAGCGGCGCCGCCACCTGCGGCAGGATGATCGACCACCAGGTGTCGACCAGCCCGAGCGAGACCATCTCGGCGAACAACGGCGCCATGAGCACCTGCGGCGGCACCATGATCCCGGCCAGGATGACCGCCAGGAGCACCCGCTGGCCGCGGAACTGCGTGCGCGCGAAGCCGTACGCGGCCATCGCCGAGAACAGCACGGTCATGAAGGTGACGACGACCGCGGTGACCGTCGAGTTGATCGCCCACTTGACGATGCCGCCGGTCGCCAGCACCAGCCGGTAGGCGTCCAGGGTGAGCTCGCTGCCGAACCACTGGAGCGGCAGCTTGGTGGTCTCGCTCTCGGGCTTCAGCGAGGTGGCGAGGGCCCAGGCGAGGGGTGCGAGCCAGACGATGGCGAGCGCCGCCGCGACCACCAGCAGGATGATCTGGGAGGGGCTGAACCGCTTGGTCATGACAGGGCCTCCTCGCGCTTGCGGAGCAGCCGGAGCTGGCCCAGCGACACGATGACGATCAGGACGAAGAGGATGTAGGTGATGGCCGACGCGTAGCCGATGCGGTAGCCGGAGAAGCCGACCTCGTAGGCGTACTCGATGATCGGCCGGGTGGCCTCCTCGGGGCCGCCGTTCGTCATCAGGTAGATCTGGTCGAAGACCTTCAGCGACGCGAGGAGCTGCAGGATCACGATGAGCCCGGTCGTCCGGCCGAGCAGCGGCAACGTGATCGAGCGCAGCTTGGTCCAGGCCGTCGCGCCGTCGATCGCGGCGGCGTCGTACAGGTGCTGGGGGATCGACTGCAGGGCGGCGAGGTAGAGCAGGAAGTTGAAGCCGACCGTCCACCAGACGGTGGTCAGCACCATCGACCACATCGCCACGCTCGGGTCGCCCAGCCAGAGGACGTCGGTGCCCAGGGTGCCGTTGAGCAGGCCGTACTCGGGCGGGTAGATCATCTGCAGCCAGAGCACCGCGACCACGGCCGACGGCAGCAGGAACGGCCCGAAGAACGACAGCCGCCACAGCCACTGCAGGAAGCGCAGGTTGTGCACCAGCAGGGCGAATCCCAGGCCGAGCAGCACCAGCGGGATCGTGCTCAGCACGGTGAACACCACGGTGTTCCACAGCGAGTGCCACATCCTGGGGTCGGCGAACGCCTCGGCGTAGTTGGCGAACCCGACGAATTCGTTGTTGCCGCCCGCGATGTTGACACTCGACAGGCTCATCCGCAGGCCGAGCAGGGTCGGCCACACCAGGAAGGCGGCATAGATCACCAGGAAGGGCGCGACGAACAGCAGTCCGTGCTGGGTCCAGCGGCGCCGTACCTGGACGTGGGCGGCGGGAGCGGTGGCGGCGGGGGCGGCGACGGTGGTGGCCATCATCCCTCCTTGGCGGGGAAGGGGTTGGGGGCTGACATGAGCCGGCGCAGCGCCTGCTTGGCCGTCTCCAGGCCCTGCTCGGGCGTCCGCGCCCCGCTGATGACCGGCGAGAACGCGCCACCGAACTCGATCCACAACCGTGAGGCGGATCCGGCGAACCACACCTTCGGGTCCAGGGCCACCTCGGTGATCACCGAGCGGTACTCCGACTGCGGCTGCAGCGCCAGGTAGGCGGGCTCCTCAAGCGCGGGCAGGTAGGCGGGCACGTGCCCGGCCACCGCCCAGTCGGCACTGTGCTTGACCAGGTAGGCGATGAACCGGTAGGTCGCCGCCTCGGTCTCCGGGTCCCGGCTGCGCTGGTGCGGCAGCACGAACGAGTGGCAGTCTGCCTGGGCCGCGCCGCTGCCGAAGACGCTCGGGAAGCGGGCCATGCTGAACGGCGTCTTGCGTTCCTTCAGCCCGGTCGTCTCCCAGTCGCCGTTCCACAGGAAGGCCGCCAGGCCGTTGGTGAAGGCGGCCACGGACGCGCCGTAGTCGGTCTCGGGGTTGCAGAGCCCCTCCTGGCCGAGTTGGCGCATGAACCGCAGCGCGGCCAGCGCCTTGGTGTCGTCGAGGGTGATCCGGGTGCCGTCGTCCGACACCAGCGTGCCGCCGCTCTGCGCGTACAGCGACTCCCACACCCGCCACGGGCCCACCGTGCCGAGGCCGAGCGCGTCGAAGACGAGCGGCGGCTTGCCGCCGAGTGCGTCCTTGGCCTTGCGCAGCATGGCCAGCAGTTCGTCGGTCCCGGTGGTCGGCTTCAGCTTGCCGTCGTCGCCGAGCAGGCCGGCCCGGCGGGAGAGGTCGGTGTTGTAGTACTGGACCATGGGATGGGCGTCGAACGGCACGGCGTACAGCTCGCCGTTGACGTGGGCGCGTTCCCAGATGGGCGGGCTGAAGTCGGCGGCCCGCAGGCCGTTCTTGGCGAGCAGGTCGACGTCGATCGGGTCGAGTATCCGGCCGGCGCCGATCCCGGACAGGCGGGCCAGGTGGAACGTGGCCAGGTCGGGCGAGCGCCCGCCCGCTCCGGCCATCGCGACCTTCGTGTAGTACGGCTCGCCCCACGCGAGCACGTTCTCCTCGACGAAGACGTCGGGATTGGCCTTGGCGAACGCGCCGACCATCCGGTTCATGATGATGCCGTCGCTCGCGCCGAGGAAGTGCCAGTAGCGGACCCGCCGCTGGGCCGAGCCCAGGCCGACGGGGATGGCGCAGCCGGCCGCGCCGGCACCGAGAAGAGCGAGGCCGCCACCGAGGAGGTGGCGGCGGGAGACGGACGAGGGACCTTCCATGAGCGGCCTCTTTTCGGGTTACCCGAGTGTTTGCGGTAACACGTGAGCTGTCAAGAGCCTTGACCGGACCTATGAGAGCGCTAACAATCTAGGCATCACTTTCGAGGAGTCTGCACAGTGCACGAAGCACATCTCACGATCGACCCCGCCTTCCGCGTTGCCCCGGTACGCCGCCGCACCTTCGGCACGTTCGTCGAGCACCTGGGCCGGTGCGTCTACACCGGCATCTACGAGCCGGGCCACCCGACGGCCGACGAGGACGGCTTCCGCCGGGACGTGCTCGACCTGACCCGCGAGCTGGGCGTGTCCACGGTCCGCTATCCGGGCGGCAACTTCGTCTCCGGCTACCGCTGGGAGGACGGCATCGGGCCGGTCGCCGAGCGGCCCCGGCGGCTCGACCTGGCCTGGCACAGCACCGAGACCAACGAGGTCGGGGTGGATGAGTTCGTCCGTTGGTGCCGCAAGGCCGGGGTGGAGCCGATGATGGCGCTCAACCTCGGCACGCGCGGCATCGCCGAGGCCCTTGACCTGCTCGAATACTGCAACCACCCGTCCGGCACCACACTGTCGGACCTGCGGATCGCCAACGGCGCCAAGGAGCCGCACGGCATCCACATGTGGTGCCTGGGCAACGAGATGGACGGCACGTGGCAGACCGGCCACAAGACCGCCCGCGAGTACGGCCGGCTGGCCGCCGAGACCGCCCGCGCCATGCGCATGGTGGACGGCGACCTGGAGCTGGTCGCCTGCGGCAGCTCGGCCTCGTCGATGCCGACCTTCGGCGCGTGGGAGGCCACGGTGCTGGAGGAGACCTATGACGTGGTCGACTACGTCTCCTGCCACGCCTACTACGAGGAGAAGGACGGCGATCTGGCGAGCTTCCTGGCCTGCTCGACCGACATGGAGTACTTCATCCAGTCGGTCGTGTCCACCGCCGACAGCGTCGGAGCCCGGCTGAAGTCGCGCAAGAAGATCAACCTCTCGTTCGACGAGTGGAACGTCTGGTACCTGTCCCGCTTCCAGGCCGCCGAGCCCCCGCGTGACTGGCCGGTCGCGCCCCCGCTGCTGGAGGACCACTACCACCTGGCGGACGCGGTGGCCTTCGGCGGCCTGCTGATCACCCTGCTGCGCAACAGCGACCGGGTGACCTCCGCCTCGCTGGCCCAGCTGGTCAACGTGATCGCGCCGATCATGACCTCACCCGGTGGATCGGCGTGGAAGCAGACCACCTTCCACCCCTTCGCGCAGGCGTCCCGCCTGGCCGCCGGCGACGTGCTCCGCGTCGAGGCGACCTCCCCGAGCCACGACACCAAGGAGTATGGGGAGGTGCCGCTGCTGCACGCCGTCGCCACGCACTCCGGCGACGAGACCGTGATCTTCGCCGTCAACCGCTCGACCGACGAGCCGCTCTCCCTGGAGATCGACGCGCGGTCGCTGGGCGACGTCCGCGTCGTCGAGGCCACCACGCTGTCGGGCCCCGACGTCTACGCGCGCAACACGGCCGAGGCGCCGGACACGGTCGCTCCTCGGACCAACCCGGACGTCCAGCACGATCCCCTGCGCGTGCTGCTGCCTCCTGTGTCCTGGAACGTGATCCGCCTCGGCTGATCACCTCGTACGGCTGGCGCCCGTGCTCTCTCTGACCACGAGCTCGGGCTCCACCAGCCGCTGGGTCTCCCGCTTCGTGCCGGCCATCTGGTCGAGCAGCAGGTGGAAGGCGTTGCGACCGACCTCGCCGAAGTCCTGCCGGACCGTGGTCAGCGGGGGCCAGAAGTAGGCCGCTTCGGGGATGTCGTCGAAGCCGACCACGCTCACCTCCTCCGGCACCCGGCGCCCGGCCTCGCGCATCGCCCTGAGGACGCCCAGCGCCATCTGGTCGTTGCCCGCGAAGACGGCCGTGACCGACGGGTCGGCGGCCAGCCACCGGCCGTGCTGGTAGCCCGAGCGCGAGCTCCAGTCGCCGCGTAACAGCTCGGGCACCGGCCGGCCCTCGGCCTCCAGGGCTCCTCGCCAGCCCTCGATCCGGCCGCTGGCGTCGATCCAGTCGACCGGCCCGCTCAGGTGCCAGACCGTCTCGTGGCCGAGGCTCAGCAGGTGGCGGGTCGCCCGCGCGGCGCCCGCCCGCTGGTCGACCATGACCACCGGCACCGGGACCTCCTTGCCCGCGTCGACGGCGACCACCGGCAGGTCGGGCGGCAGGTAACGCAGGCCGTCGACCGCCGACTCGTGGGGCGCGACGATGACCACGCCGTCGACGGACTGGGACCGGAGGCGGTGCACGCCCTCCTCGATCGACTTGCGGTTGAGCAGGCTCAGGCTGGCGATGCTCACGGTGTAGCCGCTCAGCCGGGCCGCCTGCTCGATGCAGTAGAGGGTCGAGGCCGGACCGTACAGGGTGGTGTCGATGCTGACCACGCCGAGCACGCCCGAGCGGCCCGTGACCAGCTGGCGAGCAGCCGAGTTGGGCCAGTAGTCCAGCTCGCGCACGGCGGCCAGCACGCGCTCCCTGGTCTCGGCGCGGACCCGGTCGGGCGCGTTGAGCACCCGCGAGACCGTCATCGCCGAGACGCCGGCCAGCGCGGCCACATCGCCGAGCACGGCGGGCCTGGTGCGCGGTTTGCCGTCCGATCCCCCAGCCATGCGGATCACCACCTCCGCGATAACGCTAACAGGCAGGTCGCGCAGGTGTGGATCGCTGACCGCAGTGTGGACGCGCGAACGGGGGCGCGGCACCGGATGGCCGCTGCTGGAGCGGGCCCCGAGTCGTCCGGCACTTGACACCCCCTTCCTGGAAATGGTCTGCTAGCGCTGATTCGGAATGGCATTCCACAATACGGAATAGAAAGAGGTGCACGTGAAGGCCCTGGTGTTCACCGGTCCGAGCGTCGTTGAGCTGCGCGAGGTGGCCGAGCCCGTGGTCGGCGCCGGCGAGGTGCTCGTCCACGTGGCCGCGTCCGGCATCTGCGGCAGCGAGTTGCACGGCGTCAGGACACCGGGCTTCCGGGTACCGCCCCTCATCATGGGACACGAGTTCACCGGTCACACCGACGACGGACAGGCCGTCATCGTCAATCCCATCCTGGCCTGCGGCACGTGCGACCTGTGCGCTCAAGGGCAGCCCAACATCTGCCGCGACCGGAAGATCCTCGGCATCCACCGGCCCGGCGGCTTCGCCGAACGCGTCGCGGTACCCACCGCCGCCGTCATCCCCCTGCCTGACGGCGTCGGCCGCACCGCCGCCGCGCTCGTCGAGCCCGCCGCCAACGCGGTGCACGCCTGGCGCCTGGCCGGCCACCCCGCCGGGGCGCGCGTCGGCGTCATCGGCGCCGGCGCCATCGGGCTCACCTGCCTGCACACCGCCCTCGCCGGCAAGGCCGCGTCCGTCCATGTCGCCGACCGCTCGCCCGAACGCCTGGCCATCGCCGCGCGGCTCGGCGCCACCACCGGCCCCGAGCTGACCGGCGAGTACGACGTCATCTTCGACGCCGTCGGCGCCGCCGCCACGCATGAGCAGTCCCTCACCCACCTGCGCCCCGGCGGCGTGACGGTATGGCTCGGCCTGGCCGCCGCCGACCCCGGCTTCGACGCCACCGACCTCGTACGCACCGAGAAGCGCGTCCTCGGCTCCTTCGCCTACACGGGCGCCGACTTCACCGCCGCCATCGACCTGGTCGGCGGATGGGACCTCAGCTGGACCGACGCCTACCCCCTCGACCAGGGCGCCGACATCTTCACGACCCTGATGAACGGCCACACCACCCCGGTCAAAGCCCTCCTGATCCCCTGAGAGGTGGCAACCATGCGCCCAGACGATCCGCCGTTGTCCCGCTATCGACCGGTGTCCCAGCTCCGGGTCGCGGTCCACGAGGTCGACCGGGCCGGTGTGCCCGCCGTGGACGCCCACGTTCACCTGGGCCGGTGGCTGAGCGAGGACGGGGACTGGACGGTCAAGGACGTACCGGCCCTGATCGGCCTGATGGACGAGGTCAACCTGCGCGGCATGGTCAACCTCGACGGCCGCTGGGGCACCGAGCTGGCCGCGAACATCGAGCGCTACGACGCGGCCCACCCCGCCAGGTTCGCCACCTTCTGCCACGTCGACTGGGCGCAGACGGCCGAGCCGGGCTTCGGCGAGCGGCTGGCCGCGCAGTTACGCCGCTCGGCGGCCGAGGGCGCGGCGGGGCTGAAGGTCTGGAAGGACGTCGGCCTGCGGGTCCGCGACCACCGCGGCGAGCTGGTGATGCTCGACGACCCGAGGCTGGACCCGCTGTGGGCGGCCGTCGGCGAGGCGGGCATCCCCATCGCGCTGCACACCGCCGACCCGGTGGCCTTCTTCGAGCCCGCCGACGAGCGCAACGAACGGCTCGAACTGCTGACCGCCCGCCCGGACTGGAACTTCTCCGGGCCGGAGTTCCCGCCGTTCGAGCGGCTGATGGACGCGATGGAGGCGATGATCGCCAAGCATCCCGCCACCACGGTGATCGGCGTCCACGCGGGCTGCTGGCCGGAGAACCTGGGCTTCGCGGCTCGGCTGCTCGACACGTACCCGAACTTCCACATCGACATCGCCGCCCGCGTCGCCGAGCTGGGCCGCCAGCCCAGGGCGACGCGGGCGCTGATGCTGCGCCACCCGGACCGGGTGCTGTTCGGCACCGACGAGATCCCGCCGGACCGGGAGAGCTACCGGATCCACTTCCGGTTCATGGAGACGGACGACGAGGCGTTCGCCCACTCGCTGGACGATCCGCCGCTGATGGGCCGCTGGACCATCTCCGGCCTCGACCTGCCACCGGACGTACTCGAACAGGTCTACTCGGCGAACACGCGCCGGCTCGTACCAAGGCTGACATGAGCGGCCACCGTGCCAGACGGGTACTTTCCTCGTAAAAACCTGCCTTTTACCTGCGCGTTCGCGGAATGGTCGGCGCGGTGGCGGACACCATCGTGGAGTGGAGCTTCTCAGGGCCGAGGGCCTGCGTAAACGCTTCCCGGGAGTGCTGGCGCTCGACGGCGTCGACCTGACCGTACGCGCCGGCGAGGTGCACGTCCTGCTCGGTGAGAACGGCGCGGGCAAGAGCACGCTCATCAAGATGCTCTCCGGCGCCTACCACCCGGACGAGGGCCGCGTGCTGCTCGACGGGCGCGTCGTGCACATCCGTACGGCCGGCGACGCGCAACGGCTCGGCATCGCCACCATCTACCAGGAGTTCAACCTGGTCCCTGAGCTCAGCGTGGCCGAGAACCTGTCGCTGGGCCGGCCGCCGCGCAGGTTCGGCTTCGTCGACACCAAGAGGATGCACGAGCGGGCCGTGGAGTTGCTGGCCCGGGTCGGCGTGGACGTCGATCCGCGGACGCCGGTCGCCCGGCTGGGCATCGCGCGCATGCAGATGGTGGAGATCGCCAAGGCGCTGGCCCTGGACGCCCGCGTCCTGATCATGGACGAGCCGACGGCGGTGCTCACCACCGGCGAGGTCGAGAAGCTGTTCTCGATCGTCCGCCGGCTCCGCGAGGACGGGGTGGCGATCGTGTTCATCACCCACCACCTGGAGGAGATCGCCGAGATCGGCGACCGCGTGACCGTGCTGCGCGACGGCCGCTCGGTCGGCGAGGTGCCCGCCGACACGCCCCAGGACGAGCTGGTCCGCCTCATGGTGGGCCGCCCGATCGACCAGCGGTTCCCGCGCGAGCGCGGCCAGGCGGGCGATCCGCTGCTCAAGGTCACCGGGCTCGGCCGCAAGGGCGTCTTCGAGGACGTCTCCTTCGAGGTGCGCGCGGGCGAGGTGGTCGGCCTGGCGGGGCTGGTGGGCGCCGGCCGTACCGAGGTCGCGAGGGCGGTGTTCGGCGCCGACCGCTACGACACCGGCGAGGTCACCGTGCGCGGCCGGCGGCCCGCGCCGGGGAACGTGGTCGCGGCCATGGAGGCCGGCCTCGGGCTGGTCCCCGAGGACCGCAAGGGCCAAGGGCTGGTCCTGGGCGCGGACATCGGCGAGAACCTCGGGCTGGTCACCATGCGCGAGGCCACCCGCGCCGGATTCGTCGACCGCGGCGGGCAGCGCCGCGCCGCCGCGGCGGTCGCGGAACAGCTCGGCATCCGGATGACCGGACTGGCCCAGGAGGTACGCACGCTCTCCGGCGGCAACCAGCAGAAGGTCGTCATCGGCAAGTGGCTGGAGGCCGACGCGGGGGTGCTGATCCTCGACGAGCCGACCCGCGGTATCGACGTGGGCGCGAAGGTGGAGATCTACCAGCTGATCAACCAGCTCACCGCTTCGGGACACGCGGTGCTCATGATCTCCAGCGACCTGCCCGAGGTGCTCGGGATGAGCGACCGGATCCTGGTGATGGCGCGCGGGCGGCTGGTCGGCGAGCTGTCCGCGGCCGAGGCCACGCAGGACGGCGTGATGGCGCTGGCGGTCGCCGAGGTGGCGGGTCCCCGTGGCCAGTAGCGTCTTCCTCAGGCGGTCCTGGCTGGCCGAGAACGGCGCGCTCGCGGCGCTCGTCGTGCTGGTCGTGGCGCTGTCGCTGCTGTCGTCCGACTTCCTCAGCGTGACGAACCTGCTCAACGTGGGCGTGCAGGCGGCCGTCACCGCGATCCTCGCCTTCGGCTCGACGTTCGTCATCGTCACCGGCGGCATCGACCTGTCGGTGGGCTCCGTCGCCGCCCTCTCCGCGATCGTCCTGGCGTGGACCGCCAGCGTCTCGGGCCTGCCCTGGCCGCCGGCCACCGTGATCTCACTGGCGGTCGGCGTCGCGTGCGGCCTGGTCAACGCCACTCTCATCGCGTACGGCAAGCTGCCGCCGTTCATCGCCACGCTGGCCATGCTCGGCATCGCCCGCGGCCTGACCCTCGTCATCTCCCAGGGCAGCCCCATCCCGATGCCGGACGCGGTCTCCCATCTGGGCGACACCATCGGCGGCTACCTGCCGGTCCCCGTCCTCGTGATGCTGGTCATGGGCGCCCTCGCGGCCGTGATCCTCAACCGGACCTATGTGGGCCGCGCGATGTACGCCATCGGCGGCAACGAGGAGGCCGCCCGGCTGTCGGGCATCAAGGTGTCCCAGCAGAAGCTCATCACGTACGCGCTGTCCGGCGGGTTCGCCGCGGTCGCCGGGATCGTCCTGGCCAGCCGCCTGGCCTCGGCCCAGCCGCAGGCCGCCGCCGGCTACGAGCTCGACGCCATCGCGGCCGTGGTCATCGGCGGCGCCAGCCTGTCCGGCGGCAAGGGCACAGCGCTCGGCACGTTCGTCGGCGCGCTCATCCTGGCCGTCCTGCGCAACGGCCTGAACCTGCTCTCCGTCTCGGCCTTCTGGCAGCAGGTCGTGATCGGCGTGGTCATCGCGCTCGCGGTCCTCGTCGACACGCTGCGGCGCAGGGGGATGTCATAGGAAAGGGATAGATCATGCGGATTCCCGCGCTCGTCATAGCCGGCGCCGCTCTCGCGCTCGGCCTCACCGCCTGTGGCTCCGCCGGCCCGTCAGGCTCGAACACCTCCGCCTCGCCGGGCGGAGCCAACATCAAGATCGGCATGACCTTGTCGACGCTGAACAACCCGTACTTCGTCCAGCTCCGCGACGGCGCGCAGGCCGAGGCCCAGAAGACCGGCGCCACGCTCACCGTCACCGACGCCCAGAATGACGCCTCCCAGCAGGTCAACCAGGTCCAGAACTTCGCCAGCCAGGCCATGAAGGCGATCATCCTGAACCCGGTCGACTCCAACGCGGCGGCGCCCGCGGCCAAGGCGGCGGAACGCGCCAACATCCCGGTCATCGCGGCCGACCGCGGCGTCAAAGGCGCCGAGGTGACACAGACCGTGGCCTCCGACAACGTGACGGGCGGCAAGCTGGCGGCCCAGGAGCTGGCCGAGCTGCTCGGCCACAAGGGCCAGGTCGTCGTGCTGCAGGGCCTGCCCGGCACCTCCGCGCACGACGACCGCGGGAAGGGCTTCACCGAGGGGATCAAGGCGTTCCCGAACATCCAGGTCGTGGCCCAGCAGCCGGCCGACTTCGACCGGACCAAGGGCCTCGACGTCATGACGAACCTGCTCCAGTCGCACCCCGGCATCAACGGCGTGTTCGCCGAGAACGACGAGATGGCGCTGGGCGCGATCAAGGCCCTGGGCGCCAAGGCGGGCAAGGAGGTCAAGGTCGTCGGCTTCGACGGCACCCCCGACGGCCTGAAGGCGGTCAAGGCGGGCACGATGAACGCCAGCGTCGCCCAGCAGCCCGCGCTGCTCGGCCAGCAGGCGATGGCCGCCGCGGTCAAGGCCGCCAAGGGCGAGAAGATCGACAAGACCGTGGCCGTGCCGGTGAAGGTCGCGACCACGGAGAACGTCGACGAGTTCAAGATCGACTGACCGGCGTCCAGGTGGCTAGTTTCTGGGCGTGAGGACCCAGTTCCAGCGGTCTTTGTTCCTGTCATGGCTACCGGTGAGCCGGGTCATCCGGGAGCCGTCGACGCTGACCAGCACCAGACCGTTGTCGAACTCGTTCCCGCACTTCCCCGCGCAACCGAGCGCGACCACGTTGTCGTTGTCGGCCCAGGCGAGCAGCTGAAGCACCTCCTGTTTGCCGACGACCGCTCCGGACCGGTCGGTGATGCGGGTCGGCAGGCCGTCACGGCCGAGGACCAGCTTGCCGTCGGGCGAGACCTTCGACCTGCCGGTGGAGTAGATGTAGTGGTCACCGGCCGGCGCCTCCCGCTGCCCGCCGTCGAGGTCGAGGAAGACCTTGCCCGTCCCGGTGACACTGGGCTGCCAGAGCAGCGATCCGTCCAGACTCCAGCCGAGATCCTGACGCGCGTTCGAGTTCCCGTCCCTGCTCATCGGCCCGAGCTCGTGGTAATCGGCCTCACCCGTGGCGACGTCGATGACGTAATAGCCGATCCGCGTGGACTCGGGCATCGACCTGGAATCCTTCCCCAGGACCTGCCACCGGTCCGGGTACTCGGAGTAGGCCGTGGCCAGGACCTTGGTTCCGTCGGGCGACCAGACCACCGAGCCCACGGCGTGCTCCAGCCCGATCCAGGCCTTGATCTGCCGGGTGTTCAGGTCGAGGATGCCCACCTTCTTGCCGATCAGGTCGCCCTCGACCACCGCGGCGAGCTGGAGTCCCGGCGCCACGTCCACCCAGGCCCAGGGGGTCTGCTCGTAGGTGTCATCGCGCGGGTCGTAGAGCGACCAGGTACGCCGGTCCCGCACCCAGTTGCCCTCCAGCTTCTCGACCTTGGTGACGGAGTATGCGGACAAGGCCACGTTCCCGGCCGCGACCAGCTTCCGCGGCGGCGCGTTCTCCTCGTCGCCGCGTACGTCGGTCGAGGTCACCGTCGGCCTGACCGGGACACTCACGCCGTCGGTCGCCGGGCGCACGGTCGTGTTGTCGCCCCGCAGGCCGAAGGCGAACACGGCGACGGCCACCGCCAGCCCAACGGCCAGCACCGTCGCGCCGATGGGCAGCCAGGCGCGCCTCCGTAGCGCCCGGTCCGCCAGGTCGTGCGGGACCCGCGCCTCCGAGGCCCACTCCTCCAGGGTGTCGCGAAGCAGTCGGCTCATGTCGCGGCCTCCAGTTCCATGGCCAGCTCGGGGGCGATCAGCCGCAGCCGGGCAAGTGATCGGTGCGTGGTGCTTCTGACCGTGCCGACCGAGCACCCCAGCTCGCGGGCGACCTGGTGGTCGGGCAGGTCTTCGAAGTAGCGGAGCACGAGCACCGTGCGCTGCTTCGGGGTGAGCTTGGCCAGAGCGCCGCGCAGCACCATGCGCAGCTCGCTCTGGTGCGTGCGGTCCGCTCCCGGCAGGTCGGGCGGGGCCGCCTGGACGATCTCGCCGCGCCGGTTGGCCGCGCGCCACCAGCTCACCTGCTGGCGGTACATGATCTGCCTGGCGTACGCCTCGGGCGCCTCGACCCGCTGCCATTTCGCCGCCAGCTTCGTCAGTGCGGTCTGGACCAGGTCCTCGGCTCCATGCTGGTCACCACCGGTGAGCAGGAAGCCGAGCCGCATCAGGGCGGGAGAGCGCGCAGAGACGAACTCGCGGAAGCCTTGCTCGTCCGCAGCGTCCACGACCACCTCCAAAGGGTTGATATCAGCCCTCAGACGCCGGGGATCCTGCCTCGCTATGCCTCTGCCGGGTAAGTATTTCTGACTGAACCGGATAAGCGCCGTTGACCGTGGCCCTGGTCATATGGAGTGGGTGGCCTAGGGTGTGGGCAGATAACCGGTTCACAGGAGGGTCTCGTGAAGCGACCGACGATCGCCGACATCGCCAGCCGGGCGGGAGTCTCCAAGGTGGCGGTCTCCTACGCGCTCAACGGTCAGCCGGGGGTGTCGGAGGCCACCCGGGCGAGGATCGTCGCCATCGCCGAGGAGATCGGCTGGCGCCCCAACAGCGCCGCCCGCGCGCTGAACGGCGCCAGGGCCAACACCGTGGGGCTCGCGCTGTGCCGTCCCGCGCGCTTCCTGGGCGTCGAGCCGTTCTTCATGGAGCTCATCAGCGGCATCGAGGGCGAGCTCGCGGACCACTCGTACGCCCTGATGCTCCAAGTGGTCGCCGACCATGAGCAGGAGATAGAGGTCTACCGGCGCTGGTGGGGCGAGAGCCGCACGGACGGCGCCTTCCTCGTCGACCTGCGTTACTCCGACGCCAGGGTGCCCGCCATGGAGCGACTGGGCATGCCGGTCGTGGTGATCGGCCATCCCGCCGAGTCGGGCCCGCTGCCGGCGGTCTGGTCCGACGACGGCGAGGCGATCCGCGAGACCATCGCCTATCTCGTCGCGCTCGGGCACCGCCGCATCGCCCGCGTCGCCGGACTGTCCGACCTGGTCCACACGGCCGTACGCGATCGGGCGTTCGCGGAGTCGTGCGCCGGCGCGGCCGAGCACGTGACCGTGCACACCGACTACACGGGCGAGGAGGGCGCCAGGGCGACCAGGCGGCTGCTCAGCTCGGCGGCGCGGCCCACCGCGATCGTCTACGACAACGACATCATGGCGGTGGCGGGCCTGTCGGTCGCCCAGGAGATGCGGCTCGACGTGCCGCGCGACCTGTCGATCGTCGCCTGGGACGACTCCCCGCTCTCACAGGTGGTCCGCCCGCCGCTCACCGCGCTGACCCGGGACATCCCGGCGTACGGAGCGCACGCCGCCCAGCGGCTGCTGGCCTTGATCGCGGGCGAGACCGTGCCCCCGTTCGAGGACCAGGCGGCCAGGCTGACTCCGCGCGGCAGCACCGGCGCCGTGCTGATCGACCAGCCTTGACTCATTGGATGGTGCGCCAGGACTGCTCTTCGACGAGTTCGCGGCTCCGCCAGCCGTCGGCGGTGCGCAGCATCCGGTGGTGATACCAGCCGCCGCCCTGGATCAGCCCCTTGCTGTCGGCGGAGACCAGTTCGCGCGCGGGAGCGAGCGTGTCGGCGAACGCCGCGCTCACGCGGGCCTCACCGGCCTCGAAGGCGATCCTCGTGGCGCCGATCAGGTGCAGCCGTCCGGGCCAGTTGGCCAGGACGTCGGCGAGCCAGATCTTGGCCTCGGCCCGCGTGCCGCGGATGCCGCCCGCCGTCCGGTAGTCGATCAGCGCGTCAGGGGTGAACACCTCGTCGAGCAGGTCCCAGTCCCCCGAGTCGATGGCGTAGGCGTAGCGGGCCAGCACCTCGGCGATCTGGAGGCGGTCGGCGATCTCGCGGTCGTCCATACGGCGATCCAACCAAACGCTTGCTACAAACGCCAGCCGGTTCAGTGCGCGTGGGCGTACTCGTCGCGCCGGCGCAGCATCACCAGCAGCATGAGCGGGAACATCGCCACGTGCGCGACCATCATCAGCCCCATCCCGTCGACGACCCCCAGCCACAACAGCGGGAACAACGGCACGACCGGCACGAACATGGCGGCGCACATCTCCAGCGTGCCGGCCCATCCGTGACCCCGGAAGCGCATCCAGACGGCCATGCCGACGGACATCTCGAACGCCATGAGCAGGTAGGCCAGTTCGGGATCCCGGCCGTACGACAGCCCGAGTCCGACGGCGTCGAACAGGAAGCCCAGCACGAGCATCCCGGCGAACATCGCGATGACCATCTCCACGTAATGCCAGGCGAATCGGCCCCATGATCTCTGTGTCATGCGCCGACTGTCCCACCCCGAGTCACCCCGCCAGAAGGCGGGCAAATCGACAGGTCCGGAAACTTGGGGTCCTGGTCCTTCCGACATAGGGTCTGGCCATGACCAGACGGCGGATCATCGTCATCGGGTACGCGGCGGCGGAGTTGCTCGACATCGCCTGCGTCACCACCGCCCTGGTGACGGCCAACCACCACGCCCGCCGCGCCCTCTACGAAGTGCGGCTCGCCACCCTCGGCGGCAACCCCATCACCTGCGGCACCGGGCTGACGCTGCAGGCCCAGGAAGTCCTCGAACGCGTCACCGGCCCCCTCGACACGGTCGTCGTCGTCGGCGGCATCGGCCACCAGGAGGCCGCGGAGAACCAGCCGATCCTGGCGCACCTGCGCCGGCTCGCCCGCGAGAGCCGCCGCGTCGCGTCGGTGTGCACGGGAGCCGGCATCCTGGCCGCGACGGGCCTGCTGGACGGCCGGCGCGTGACCACCCACTGGGAGTGGGCGCGCGACCTCGCCATCCGGCACCCCTCGGTGACCTTCGACCCCGACCCCATCTTCATCCGCGACGGCAACGTCATCACGGCGGCCGGCGTCACCAGCGCTCTCGACCTCACGCTGGCCTTCATCGAGGACGACCACGGCGCGGCCCTGGCCAGGAAGGTCGCCCGCACTCTGGTGACCTACCTGCAACGGCCCGGCAACCAGGCGCAGATGAGCATCTTCACCGGCGCGCCGGCGGGCGAGGACAAGCTGGTCAGGCAGGTGACCGAGTACATCACCAGCCACCTGGCCGCCGACCTGACCACCGCCACGCTGGCGGCCGACGCCGGGGTGAGCGAGCGTCACCTGACCCGGCTGTTCATCAAGGACCTGGGACAGACGCCCGGCCGGTTCGTCCGGCAGGCCCGTACGGAGGCGGCCGCCCACCTGCTGGCCTCGACCACCCTGCCCATGGCCGGTGTCGCGGCCCGCTGCGGCTTCGGCACGGCCGAGACGCTGCGGCAGGCGTTCGTGGACCGCTACGGGATCCCGCCGTCGCGCTACCGGCTGACGCAGCGATCGGCGTGAGTACTACTCGTCCGCCTTGAATTGGAAGCTGGTCGGCGGGGTGAAGGACGGGTTCGGCACGCCGTACACGAGCGAGATCTGCTCGTGCGCCTTGATCACGATGCTCGCCGGGTCGCCGGTGAACGGCTTGCCGTCGACCTGGGTGGTGAGGACCTTGCCGTTGCCGGTCCGCAGCGCGCCGATCTGGTTCCCCGAGAGGGTGACGCCCCACTGCTTGAAGATCTGGCCGAGGGTGTAGACCTCGCCCTTGGCGCGGGATTCGACGTGGATCACGCCGCGGCCGTCATGGGTGTGTACGGGGGTCATGTCCTCCCCCTCGATCCCGATGTTGGCCGGGACCGCCACCTCCTTGCCGTCCACGAAGAGGCTCAGATGGGCGTGGTAGTGCTCAGAGGTGCCCATCGGCCCGGCGGTGAGACCGGCGGCCTTCATCCCGGGGGCCGGGTCGTCCGGGACGGACCAGGGCGGCGTCCCGCCGTACGGCTGGGCGGGCTTGGCCGAGACGGTCTGGAAGATGCCGTACCCGGCCGCGGCCAGGGCGACCAGCGCGACGGCCGAGCCGATCCCCGCGGTCACCCACCTGCGGCGGCCCGGCTCTTCGATGACCGGCGACTCGGCGGGGCGTTGCTGGGATTCCGGCGTCTCAATCGTGGACATGGGCGCTCCTGGGCAACATGCGGCTTTGCGACCTTCAGCTCATCATCCGCGAAAGAGGATCAGCGCAGATGACGCCGCCACCGGCCGAATGTGGCCGTGCTTTACGGTCAGCGGCGTCACCTGGCCGTTGAATCGCCACGAAGTTCACATCGGGGCGATCTCTCCCCCGAAACCGGCTTCAACGCCCCCGATAGCGGCGAGAACCATCCAACAAAGGGTCCACGACGTTCAGAGGGCCGCAGGGCCCCTCGGGGAGGCACACGGATGCCGATCAAGGTCACCGTCTGGAGCGAGAACTACCACGAGCCACGCGAGGAGGACGTACGCCTGCGCTACCCGGAGGGAATTCACGGCGCCATCGCCGCCGGGCTGACCGAGCTGCTCGGCGACCGCGTACAGGTGCGCACCGCGATCCTGGAGGAGCCGGAGCACGGGCTGTCGGAGAAGGTTCTCGCCGAGACCGACGTGCTCACCTGGTGGGGGCACATGGCCCACGAGGAGGTATCCGACGAGGTCGTGGAGCGGGTGCATCAGCGCGTGCTCGGCGGGATGGGCCTGCTGGTGCTGCACTCGGGCCACTATTCGAAGATCTTCCGCAAACTGATGGGCACCACCTGCACGCTCACCTGGCGCGACGGGGCCGAGCGCGAGCTGGTCTGGACGGTCGCCCCCGGCCACCCCATCGCCGAGGGCGTACCGCGTCCGCTGGTCATCGGCGAGCAGGAGACGTACGGCGAGCCGTTCGGCATCCCGGAACCGGACGAGCTGGTCTTCGTCAGCAACTTCAGCGGCGGCGAGGTCTTCCGCAGCGGCTGCTGCTACCGCCGGGGCCTGGGCCGGGTCTTCTACTTCAGCCCCGGCGACCAAGGGCACCCGGTCTACCACCATCCCGACGTACGGCGCGTGCTGGCCAACGCGGTGCTGTGGGCCGCCCCCGCGTCCGGCGTCGGCGAGCCGCTGCGGAACGCCCACACCCCCATCACCTGGTAGGAGCCGCATGACCTTCATCACCCTCGACGAGGACCGTCCGCTGCGGGCCGTGGTCGTCGGCGCCGGGTACATCGGCGGCCAGTGGGCACCCGAACTGCTCGCCCATCCCGGCACCGAGCTGGTCGGCTGGGTGGACGTGGCCGAGGAGCGCGCCCGCGCCTCCGCCGCCGCCCTGGGCCTGGACGGGCTGCCCGTCAGCGCCTCGCTCACCGCCGTGCTCGACGGCGAGGAGCCCGACTTCATCGTCAACTGCACCGTCCCCGGGGCTCATCGCGAGGTCACCGTCACCGCCCTGGAGCGCGGGGTGTCGGTGCTCAGCGAGAAGCCGATGTCGATCACGCTCGACGAGGCGCGGAGCATGGTGAGCGCGGCGGACCGGGCGGGGCGGCTGTTCGCGGTCAACCAGAACCGCCGCTTCCTGCCGAACCTGGTGGCCTTCCGCAGGACGGTGGCCGAGCTCGGGCCGCTCGGGCTACTGACCTCGGAGTTCTTCATGCCGTACAAGGGGCCGCCGTTCCTGGACGCGCTGGAGCACCCGCTGTTACAGGACATGGCCATCCACCTGTTCGACGCGGCCCGCGCGGTGTCGGGGGCCGATCCGGTCAGCGTCTACTGCGAGTCGTTCCGGCCGGCGTGGACCTGGTACCCCGGCGCCTGCTCCGCCACGGCGATCTTCGAGATGACCGGCGGGCTCCGCTACACGTTCACCGGGAGCTGGTCCGCGCCCGGCCAGGCGACGTCCTGGACCGGCAGCTGGCGGGCCGCCGGCACGCACGGCACGGCACGCTGGGACGGCGAGCGACGGCCGACGGTGGAAGGGGCAAACGGCCACAAGGTACGCAGACATCCACCCGAACCGGACCAGTACCCAGGGCGGGCCCGGTTCAGCGGGCTGGCAGAGGGGCTGGAGGAGTTCCTGGCCGGGCTGCGTACCGGGCGGCCACCGCAGGGTGAGTGCCACGACAACATTCGAAGCCTGGCCATGGTGACGGCCGCCCTGGAGTCGGCCCGCACGGGGGCTCGGGTGCCGGTGGGGTTCGACGTCTGAAGGGCAAGCGGGTCAGGTCCGCGTCTTGGGACCGGCGTGTAGGTCAGGGCCGTGACAGCGGGTTGGGCAGCCGGGCCCAGCGGTCGCCGGTGGGGCCGCCTTCGAACTGCATCACCGTGTGCGCTTTGACGGGGAGCTCCGCGCCGAACAGCGCCGCCCGATCGGCGCGGGTGTCCGCGGTGGCGGGCAGGTCGTCGAACACCTGACCGGCCACCGCCGCCACCACCGCCCACAGCCGCCCCTCCACCTCCCGGTCGCCCTGCCCGAGAGCTGAGACGAGGCTGCTGAAGGTGGTGCCGACGAGCGAGCCGAACAGCTTGGCGTGCAGCTCCTCCGGATCGTCGGTGATGAGGCGGGCGCTGAGCGGCGGCGGCGTAAGGCCGTTGCGGCGCAGGCGCGCGGGGCTGACTCGGATGTCGGCCAGGTCCCGGTAGACCAGGCGGATCGGGCGGCCGTGACGGTCCAGGACGACCAGGAGGTTCTGCCCATGCGCCTCCAGCGTCACGCCGTACGCCAGCAGCCCCAGCGCCGCCTCCAGCGCCTGCCGCGCGAACTCCCCCAGCCACTCCACGGCCGCATCCAGACGTGGACTGCCGGACGGAGACTGGACGACACCATGGATGAACGGTTGGCCATCGGTCGGAGGCTGGACGATGCCGTGAATCAAGGGCGGGCCACCGCTCGAAGACCGGACGACGCCGTGAATCAAGGGCGGCCCACCGGTCGGAGGCCGGACGATGAGGGCCGCCACGGGAAGCACGGTCTCGCCCGCACCCGCGTACTCCGTCGGCGACTCGCGCACCAGGACCGCCAGGTCGGCACTGGGCTCGCCATCCACCACCGCGCAGGCGGCGGCCAGGTTGCGGGTGATCCGCAGCGGCCCGCCCAGCCGCCGGGCCAGGTGCACCAGCATGGCCGAGAGCGGCGCGCTGTCACGGATCGAGCCCGGCGAGATGTCCCGTACGTTGGACGTCAGCCGCGTGGAGAACGCCGTCTTGAAATGCGGCCCGCCGCCGACGGGCGCGAGTGTACGTACGCAGATCAGCGGCCTGGCCGCTATCCCACCGGCCACGAACGGCCGGAACCCCAGCTCCGGCAGCACATGCCTGCTCTGCCACGGATGGGCGGGCAGCAGCAGCCGGTCACCGTCGCGCAGCCAGTCGGGCCAGGCCCCGATGACCACGCACCGGGACGCCGGCACCGCCACCAGATCCAGATCGACGACGGGCCGGTGCTCGGGCATGTACGCCAACTGCTCCGCCACCGACACCCCTGGCCGGTTACGGCAGGACGGATGATAGGGATGCCCGTCCACCACACTCTGCTCGAACCACTCCAGCGACCCCTCCTCCGCCTCGGTCCCCAGCCCCAGCCTGGCTCCGGCACGCGCGAGTGCCAGTGAGGCGACACTGCGGTCCAGATCAGCGCCGAAGCGCTCCGATCCCGGCAGCCCGAGCGCGGCCAGCAGCTCGCCCGGCCGCGTGTAGGCCCGCCCATCCAGCAGCACCGCCGAGTCCTCCCCCATCTCCAGGTCGTACGCCAGGCGGCTGGGCCCGGTGAGCAGACGCCCATCGGCCAACCGGACCCGCCCGGCCGCGCTGTCCTGCCCGTCTGGGCTGCCCGGCCCGTCTGGGCTCTCCCGCCCGGCCGACCCGGGCACCGGCTCGTACAGCAGGCCCCGCCAGAGCAGGCCCAGGATGGTGGCCCGCGCCCCGGGCAGCGCCTCGGCGTAGGCGGCGGCCAGACCGGGACGGACCTGTGCCAGCTTTGCGGCAAATTCCGCTTCTGCCCGGCCTTGAGGGGGATCCTCCAATTCAATACTCATAACGGGTAGTTACCCCGTGTATGACCACCGATACGAGTGGTGAGGGATCCGCGATGGCGCACCATCCCGAGGGGCCGGACGCGGTACAGGTGACCGTCCGATCCGACCCGGACCGCAACCGAGACTGGAACCACGCCCGGTACTGGGACGGCGACCGAGACCGGGACCCGGACCACGACCGCGCCGACGCCCTGACGATGACGGCTCTCCTCAACTGCCTGGTCCGTGAAGTGGTCAGCCCCGAGAGCGGCCAGAACGACGGCCACCGGACCTACCGTCTGCCCACGACCGGCCACCTGCTGCGCGTACGCGCCGGACGCTACCCCGGCCACCCCGCCCTCTACACGCCCGGTGGCTGGCTCCCCCTGTCCCTGGACCTCCTGGTGGCGCTGACCGCCGAGGAGCTGACCGCGTACACCGGCGTGTCCAACCACACCCTCGCGGGCGAGATCCGCCACAGCAGGGACGTCGTCGCCACCCTGCTGTCCACCCGGCGAACCCCCACATCCAGCACCCAGCCGTTCATCGAACCCACCGAGCTGTTCCTACGGTCCGAGCAGGCCCTGGTCGCCGGGCACCGCTACCACCCGGCGCCCAAGGCCCGTGGCGGGCTCGGCCCGGACGCCTGGCTCCCCTACGCGCCCGAGGCCCGCGCCCGCTTCCCGCTGATCCTGCTCGGGCTGGCGCCCGAGATCGTGCTGGAGGAGGGCGACGCCACCGCGCTGGACGCCCTCGGACCGCCGCCGCCCGATGGCGGCGTCCTGCTGCCCGCCCACCCCTGGCAACTGGAGCTGCTGGGCGGCCATACCGCCCTACGGGACGGGCGGCTGCGGAATCTGGGCGAGACCGCCGCCGTACGGGACGGCCGACTGCGCTATCTCGGCGAAAGCACCGCCATAGCCGTGCCCACCTCTTCGCTGCGCACCGTGTACCTGCCCGACACGGACCTGTTCTGCAAGTTCAGTCTCGACGTCCGGATCACGAACGACGTGCGCCGCCTCTGGGCCCACGACCTGCGCCGGCTAACAACCATAGACAGCCGGCTGCGGGAGGTCTTCGACGACCTGCCCGCCCACCTGCCGAGACCGTCCGTACTCTCCGACCGGGGCTACCGCACCGTGGACCTCGGCGATGGCGGCGAGGCGCTGGCGGTGGTCGTTCGCGACGGCCTGGGGGCGCACCTGCGGCCCGGCCTGACGGCGCTGCTGGCGGCGGGCATCAGCGAGGGCTTTCCCGGCAACCCGCTCGACGGCCTCGACGAGGACCGGGCGCTCGCCTGGTGGCAGGGCTACCTGGAGCACGTCGTACCGCCGGTCCTGCACGCGTACCTGCGTCACGGTGTGGTCCTGGAGTGCCACCTGCAGAACGTACTGATCGGCGTGGACGCCACCGGCGCCCCGGCGCAGGTGATCTTCCGTGACCACGAGGGCGTCAAGCTGGTCGCCGACCGGCACCCGGACACGACACCGCGCGTCAGCGCGGCCTATGGCTGGGAGCGGCTGGTCTACTGCCTGGTGACCAACAATCTCTGGGAGATCGCCGGCGCGATCGAGGAGCGCCACCCCGGCCTCGGCGGCGAGCTGTGGGCGGGGGCCAGAGATCTGCTCGCCGGGTACGCGGCGGATCACCTAGAGGTCCGCACTCTGCTGGCCGCCGACCACGTGCCCGCCAAGGCCAACCTGCTACTGCGCTGGCTCGGCGCCGACGGCGGCGAGATGCGCTGCGTGCCCGTCCCCAACCCGCTGCGTGCCCGTCCCTGACCCCCCGGGTGCCCGTCCCTGCCGGCCCCTCTGCGTGCCCGTCCCCAGTCCCCTGCGACCAGTAGCCGGTCGGCACAGAAACCGTGACCATGGTCATCGCTATTAGTAACTGAATAGCTACTGTCAGTGACAGTGCCAGGTAGATAGACATGGGCGTGACCGACATCATCTCTGAAAGGAGAAGGTCATGCACACACCAGCCGCGTACGAGCCGCCGGCCCTGGCCGAAGTCGGCGATTTCGCCGACCTGACGCGCGGTTTCCCGTCAGGCTTCGTCCTTGATTGGGCCCCCCAGCCGTTCCAGTGGTTCTCCGGCTGACGGGCGGGAGCATCGGTGCTAGGTGAGATGTGGTTCGCCGTCCTCCCCGATGGTGAAGCCGGTCTTGCCGCGGCAGGCGTGCTGCTTCCTGGAGCCAGCCAGGTGATCGACCACGCCTCCGGGCGGCCGTGGTTGATCGGGGACTGGCCCGGCCACCAGATCCGTCTGGCGGCGGCGGGAGCGGCACGGGTGGCGGTGATCGGGCGCTGTCCGGTCACCGCCACTGACCTGGCCCTGCGGCTGGCCCGGATACCCGACGTGGAGCGGATCGAGCAGGTCGTCGCGGGGCTGACGGGCAGCTTCCACCTGGTCGCCTCGATCGACGGCCGGGTCGCGGTGCGGGGCACCGCCTCGGCCGTCCGCCGCGTCTTCCATGCCCGCGTACGCGGTGTGACCGTGGCCGCCAGCCGTTCCGACGTGCTCGCGTGGGCGACCGGCGGGCGGATCGACGAGCGGGTGCTGGCCACGCGGCTGCTACCGAGCGGGGTGGTCGGCCCGTTGCAGGACCTCTGTGTGTGGCGCGACGTCAGCTGCCTTCCCCCCGACCGTACGCTGCTGATCGAGCCCACCGGCATGACCGGCATCCGCACCTGGTGGCACCCACCCGAACCGGCCCTGCCCCTGGCCCAGGGGGCGACGGCGCTGCGCGAGGCGCTGACCGGCGCCGTGGACGCGTGCACCGCCGACGGCGGCACGATCAGCGCCGACCTGTCGGGCGGCATCGACTCCACCAGCCTCTGCTTCCTGGCCGCCCGCGGCCGGGCGAGCCTGATCACCGTGCACTGCGAGGGCATGGACCCCGGCAACGACGACCCGGCCTGGGCCTTCCGCGCGGCCACCGGCCTGCCGGATGCGACGCACCACGTCATCGGCAGCGACGAGCTCCCGCTGTGGTTCGCCGGGCTGACCGAGCCCCAGCCGTCGATGGAGGAACCCTCCGGCTGGGTACGCGACGCGGCGCGGCTGGCCGACCTGGCCTGGCGGCTGAGCACCGCCGGTTCCCGGCTGCACCTGATGGGGGTCGGCGGCGACGAGCTGTTCTCGGCGCTTCCGCCCTACCTCCACGATCTGGTCAGAGACCGGCCGTTCACAGCGCCCGCACACCTGCGCGCCCGCCGGGCCCGCTGGCGCAGCTCCTGGTGGCGGATGCTGCGGGCGGTGGCCGACCGCACCGACCACCCGGCCTGGCTGGAAGGCTGCGTCGCCGATCTGAGCACCACGGCCGCGACCGCAGACCCGTACTCGATGGCCTGGGGACCGCCGCTGCGCATGCCGCCCTGGGCCACCGCCTGCGCCGTGCACGCGGCCCGCGACGTACTGGCCGGGATCGCCGCCGCGCGGCCGGCGCCGCTGTCGCCGCGGCGCGCCCAGCACCAGACCCTGCTCTACGCGCGCACCGGCGGGGCCGGGCTGCGCCAGATCGACCAGGCCACCTCACGCCTGGGTCTCCCGTACGCCGCACCGTACCTGGACGACGCCGTGATCGAGGCCGCGCTGTCGGTACGGCCGGACGAGCGCGCCGGCCTCGGCCGTTACAAGCCGCTGCTGGCGGCCTCGATGGACGGCGTCGTGCCGGCCGAGATGCTCGAGCGCTCGACCAAGGGCGAATACGGCGCCGACTTCTACGCCGGCTGGCGGCGCCATCGTGACAGCGTGCTGGAGCTGTTCGAGGCGTCGGAGCTGGGCCGGCTCGGGCTGATCGACACCGGCGCCCTGCGTGCCGCCCTGCTCGGCGTGCACCCGCGGCCACACGTCATGGAACCCCTGTCGCAGACGCTCGCCTGCGAGATATGGCTGCGCTCACTGACCCCACACCGGATGCCGGCCATGACCACGGGAGACTCCTGATGCCCTTCAGCCTGCGCGGCGGCGTGTCCGCCGCGCACTCCATCGACGGCATGGTGCTGCTCGACGAGCACGCCGGCCGCTACTGGCAGCTCAACGCCACCGCCACGCTGATCCTGCGCGCCCTGCTCTGCGGCGCCTCTCCGGGCGAGGTGGCCAAGAGGCTGACCGGCAACCACCCGGGGCTGTCCGTCGAGCAGGCGGACCGCGACGTCGCCCACCTGCTGGCGGCCCTGCGCCGAGCCGGACTGGTGACGCCGTGAGCCACCCGATGACCTCCGAGTCACGCGCTCGGACTTCACTGGCCAGGACATCGGCGGCGCTCCTCGCCGTCGCCGCGGCCCGGCCACTGGCCGGGCTCAGGCCGTACCGCATCCGGCGCGTCCTAGGGGTGATCCGGCGCGGCGCCGTCGCCGCCACCGCCGCGCAGGCCCTGGCCGCCAGGGACGACGTGGTCGCCGTGAGCAGGCGCTGCGCCGGGCCCGCTTGCCTGCAGCGCTCGCTGGCGACGGCCATCCTGTGCCGGCTCCGGGGCACCTGGCCCACCTGGTGCGCGGGGGTGCGCGTGGAGCCGTTCCGCGCGCACGCCTGGGTGCAGGTGAACGGGCAGCCCGTCGGCGAGTCCTACCCGGCCGGCTACTACCGGCCGATCATGACCGTCGCGGCCCCCCAGACCGCCCCATGAGGCCGGGGGCGATCCACACCCGCTCACTGCGCAAGTCCTACCAGGGCATGCGCGCTGTGTGCGGGATCAGCCTGAACGTCGAGGCCGGGGAGATGTTCGGCTTCCTCGGGCCCAACGGGGCCGGCAAGTCCACCACGATCTCGATGCTGTCCACGCTGCTGCGGCCCAGCGGCGGCCGGGCGCTCGTCGCGGGCATCGACGTGCGCGACGACCCGAAGGAGGTACGCCGGCGCATCGGGCTGGTCTTCCAGGAGCCGACCGTAGACGCCGACCTGACCGTACGCGAGAACCTCGCCTTCCACGCCACGCTCTACGGCCTGGGCAAACACGACGCGCGCCGCCGCGTGGCCGAGGCCGCGGACCTCGTGGGCCTGACCGGCCGCGGCGACACACTGGTACGCACCCTGTCCGACAGCATGAGACGCCTGCTGGAGATCGCCCGCGGGCTGCTGCACGAGCCGGGGGTGCTGTTCCTCGACGAGCCCACGGTGGGCCTGGACCCGCAGGCCCGCGCGGAGATCTGGGAGCATCTGCGCGAGCTGCGCCATCGCCGGGCCATCACCGTGTTCCTGACCACCCACCACCTGGAGGAGGCCGAATACTGCGACCACATCGCCATGGTCGACCGGGGCCGGGTGGTCGCCGACGACTCCCCGGCCGCGCTGAAGCGACTGATCGGCACCGACCGCATCCATCTGCGCACCGGCGACGACCAGGCCGCGGCCGCCACGCTGTCCGACTATCTGGGCCTGTCCAGCGCGTGGGGGCCTGACGGCCTGTACGTCCAGGTGACCGACGCGGCCACCGCCATCCCCTGGGTGTGCACCGTGCTGCGGGTGCCCGTCCACTCGATCGAGGTACGCCGTCCCAGCCTCGACGAGGTGTTCCTGCGCTACACCGGCCGGACCTTGGACGGCGTGTCACGTCCGGGGGTGTGGCCGTGACCGTCGACGCCCGTCCCTCCCTCTGGTCACGTCTCCTGCGCCGGGTCTGGTGGGAGACGCGGGCCGCCCATGTGGTGTGGCAGCGCGAACTGCTCCACTATGTCCGCGACCCGGCCCGCCTGATCATGACCCTGGTCCAGCCGGTCGTGTACCTGCTGGTCCTCGGCACCGGGCTCGGCGCCATGCTCCCAGGGGGTGACGGCTATCTCACCTACCTGTTTCCCGGCGTACTGCTGATGACCGTCCAGGCGCCCGCCATCGCCATCGGCGCCTCCGTCGCGGTCGACCGCGAGGCGGGCTTCCTCAGGGAGATGCTGGTCGCGCCCGTCCATCGGGTGAGCCTGCTGGCGGGCCGGTGCGCGGGCGCCGCCACGGTGGCCACCTGTCAGGGCGTGTTCGTCCTGGGTCTGGCAGGGGTGGCGCACATCCCGTACGCGCCTGAGCTGATGCTCGCCCTGGTCGCCGAGCTGGCGCTGATCGCGTTCACCATGACCGCGTTCGTCGCCCTGCTGGCCGTGGTCATCTCCCCGACGCCGTCCTTCCACGCGGCGCTGGGGTGCGCGCTGACGCCGCTGGTGTTCCTGTCGGGCGCGCTGTTCCCGATCGCGGGCCTGCCGGGCTGGTTGACCGCTCTCATGATGGCCAACCCGCTCACCTACGTGATCGACCTGCTCCGGCGGACCATCGCCCCCTACCTCGCCCGGCCGGAGCCCGCCGCCGTCCACTCGCCCGTCCTCATGGAGCTCGCCGTCACCGCCGGAGTCGGCCTGTTCTCTCTCCTACTGGCCGCCCGCCGCCTCTCCCGCCCCCACTGAGGCCGTCCAGAGGCACCCCCTCCCCGACGGACGGGCTATCCGTCCTCAGGACCCCCAGCCACCACGCCATGTTCCTCTTCACCCCCGAAGGGGGCACCTCTCCAGAGGGACCTCAGGTCGCCCTCCTCACCCCCGAAGGGGTTTTCTCCCAGAAGGACCCCAGCCACCACAGACGGTCACAGGAATCGAGACGGTCGTGTGACGAACCCCCAGGAACCATCGCGGTCCTACACCAGCCCGACCATGAACCCCTCGTCCCGGATCCCCAGGTAGGCCGCAGGACGATATTGCTGCATCGCCCGCTCGATGACCGGAATGTACTTGGGGTTGGAGCCAAGGGGCAGCCGGTAACCGTTCTTGACCGTGTGGAACTCCCACAGGTGCTCCAACTCCGGGTGTCGGGCGCGAAACCCGGGGTCGGCGGGAAAGAGATCGAGGCGCACCATCACCTTGCGCATGATGTAGTCGGCGAGCTTGACCCGGCGCTGCTGGGTGCGCGAGATGCCCACCCCCGACAACTCGGCCCACGGCGCCGCCCACGGCCTGCCCTGGGGATCGTCCCAGCGCACCCCGTAACCGTCGAAGACCAGCTTGCGGGGGCGGCTGAGCTTGCGCCACGTGATGATCGGGAGGGCCCCGATGGCCAGGAACAGCAGCCCGAACAACCCGGCGACGACAGTGCTCCCGGCGCCGCCCCTGACCTGGCCGGTGAGCGTCGACACGATCGTGATGAGCCCGATGACCCCTGCCACGGAGCCACCGATCAACGCCTTCGTCTTGGCGTCCCCGCCGACGTCGATCACCACGGGAGGCGGGGCGAAGGTAGGAGGCTGCTGTGGGGGATACGGGGCGTTGAACTGCTGCTGGTGATGGGGTGGATACGGTGGCTGTTGCGGCGGCCGGTACGTCATGAAAAGTCAGGCTAGTTCGGGTTCCCCGACGCCCTGCGATGCTTCACCGTTTTGCGAAGCGAGTAGGAGCGAGTTCAGCAGCTCCGGGTGGCGAACGCCAGGAACTGCGTCGTCTCCTCGGCGGAGAAGTTGTCGTCGAACCCGACCACCAGCGTGCACTCGCCCGTGCGCAGCCGCGGGCCCCGGCCAGGGTATGAACTGTCGTGCGCTATGCGAGCCGATGGCTACCGTGAGAACTGTTGTTGGATTTCTCTGACGCGATCGGTTGCGACGGTTGGTAATCGTGCGGTAATTTTCTGTCACAGCCGGGTGCCTGACTGGCGCTCGGTCCCCGTCCCCGTTGGTGTCCGCACCATCGGGATAGCGTCCGGCGGGGCGGTGGCCCAAGAGGCGCACTTCCTCCAGGAGTGGGCAGTCAGGCCCCGACAACGCGGTTCTCCAACCACGGTCCGCCCGGTTTGCCGGACGGACGCGGCTTCGGCTTCCACCGGATCGCTTCCCGGCCTCGGCCGGCATGCGACGAGGCTACGCTGATGTCCGCTTTACCTAGGTAAACACAGGGAACCGAAGACGCTCTCCAGGTTCTGTACTGGCGTCCGGGCCTCGTCGAGGTCCGGTAACCAGGCGCTTGGAGATCGGATGGTATGGGCTGCGAGTCGATCTCGTACAGCTTCATGCGCGGAGTGAGTGCCAGGCCCTCGATGCCGAAGTTGCGTCTGGGCCCGCTGCCCGTGGTGGTCATGAGCAGGTTGGCGGGCATCGGCAGCTCGCCGACCTGCTGGCCCTGAGCGTCGGCCCGGTGGACGTACAGGCCGGACGGCGAGATGTCCGGGTGCCCCGCGTCCGGACGGTCGCCTTCGTCACCCCACAGCAACCGGTCGGTCCACCGGTCGTAGCGGATGGTCTCCGGGTCGGCGGACCCGGGCTCGCCGTACGGCGGGTAGGTGCTCCCGTCGGGGCGCAGGAAGGTGTTGACGCCGGTGAGGTGCACGCCGGTGAACGCGCCGGTCCGCCAGTCGAAGGCGAGTCGCCCGGTGTAGAAGCGGGCCGGGCCGTAGCGGCCGCGGTCGTCGGAGATGAGGTACCAGGTGCCGGTGAGCGGGTCGCGATCGAGTCCGGACAGGCCACCGACCGTGGTGCCGGCGTAGGACATCTTGAACGGCAGACGCTGCTCGCCGAGGAAACGGGTGATCTCGACGGGCTGCGGCGAGGCACTCGCCACCGTGGCTGCGGGCACGGCGGCGAGGCCGATCGTGACCGCGACGGTCGCGGCGATGCCCACTATTCTCCGCATTCATCTCTCCCCACTCGGCGACACCGGCGGGGATATGAGACCGCGGATTCATCGGAAAGTCCACGCGAATTAATAACGGCGATTCAGCCGCGATCAGCGAGAAAAGTGCTCACATGATGGCGAGTTGCCCGCCGTCGATGACCAGCTCGGTACCGTGGATGAAAGCCGCGTCGTCCGAGGCCAGGAAGGCGTATCCGGCCGCGACCTCCTCGGCCAGTCCGGCCCGGCCGAGCGGGATGTGGTCGCGCTCGTACGCCGACACGAAATCGTCCGCCAGCCCGGCCGAGATGGTGGAATTCAATGGGGTCTTGATATATCCGGGACAAAGGGAATTGACGCGGATGCCGTGTTTCCCGAGCTCCACGGCCATGGTTTTGGCGAGCAGCAGCACGCCTCCCTTGGAGGCGTTGTAATGCGCATAGTCGGCCTCGCCGCCGAGCCCGTTCGTGGACGACATGTTGAGGATCACT
Organism: Nonomuraea sp. CA-143628; assembly: GCF_050942315.1. NCBI lineage: Bacteria > Bacillati > Actinomycetota > Actinomycetes > Streptosporangiales > Streptosporangiaceae > Nonomuraea > Nonomuraea sp. CA-143628. The sequence goes on along the minus strand of NZ_CP192072.1, from coordinate 500,622 downwards.
CCGCCGGTGCCGCGCGCCACCAGATGCCTGGCCACGGCCTGGGCGACCAGGAACATCCCCCGCAGGTTCACCGACACGATCCGGTCCCAGTGGTCGGGCGTGATCTCCAGGAACGGCTCGCGCCAGGCGATGCCCGCGTTGTTGATCAGGACGTCGATCCCGCCCAGTGCCGAGATCGCGCCGTCCACCAGCCGGGCGACGTCGCCCTCCGAGCTGATGTCGCCCGCCAGCCCGTGCACCTCGCCCAGCGGGGCCAGCTCGGTCACCGCCTGGTCCACCTCGGCTTCGTCGAGGCCGCCGAGGATGACCCGGGCGCCCTCCTCCAGGAACCGGCGCGCGGTGGCGGCGCCGATGCCGCTGCTGCCACCACTGATCAGCACCCGCTTTCCGGCCAGTCCACGCATGATGCCCTCCACTGTCGCGACTCGGCTCCGAACGTAGCATTGGTTCCGCTATACGCACGAGCATTCTGCTATTCGGAAAGTACAGCGGGTTCCATTGGCCCCTGGAGTCTGCTCATAACCTGCGGGTAGCCCGGAACAGCGTTCTGTTTCACGGAAAGGTGGCCCCGACTCCGGTGGGGCCACCTCGCCCGCCTACCTACAGGGCTTGTAGGGCAGATCCTTGAGGGAGTAGTCGGTCGCCTTCTTGATGGCGTTGACGTTGAGCGTGGCCGCCTTGCCGCAGAAGCCGGCCGGCGAGGTCAGGTACTCCACCTGGAACACCGGCTTGCCCGCCTGGATGAACGGCGTCAGCTCCCCGCACTCGTCGAACTCGAAGCACTGCTCGTTGACCGCGTAGTCGAAGTCCCCCACCAGGTCGGACACCTGGGAGAGGTCGTTCTTCAGCGCCACCGACAGCCCCTTGGCGTGACCCAGGGCGGCCAGGGCCCGGTTGAAGATGAGCTGGGTGGCCGGGGTGACCGTCCAGCCGGTGACCGACTTGCCCTCCTCGTGCGCGTTCACCACGTCGAACTCGACGCCGTCGAACCCGGCCTGGGCGCACTTGTCGACCCGGGCCGCCATCATCGTCAGCAGGAAGTCCCGCTGGCCCTGGTCGTTGTTGATGTTGGCCCAGCGCTCGTTCGGGAACTCCTCGCTGAACGGCTTGCCCAGCAGGGAATTGCCGTGGCTGTTGTCCCAGTCGACGAACGTCTGGTAGTCGGGCCGATACTCCTCGATCGAGCCGGCGTCGACGTAGCAGATCGCCTTGGCGCCCTTCGCGTGGATGGCGGAGACGGCGGCGGTGTTGAGCGTGGTGTTGTTGCCCACCACATCGGCGTCCGCGTAGAGGTCGATGTCGAACACCGTCGGCTTCACGCAGGCGCCGCCGGTCTGCGGGACCTGGCAGATGTCGACGTTGACGCCGCCGGTGGCGGGATAGGCGGAGTTGCCTTGGAGCTGGTACTGCCAGCGGCTCTGCAGCGGAGGCTTCCAGATCGCCGCACGAGCGGCGGCCTGGGGAGCGGACGTGGCGGCGGCCGTGGGAGCAGCCGTGGCGGCGGTGGCCGATTCGGCGGCGCCGAGGACCGCCACCGGCGCGATGACCAGCGCCGCGACCACGGCGGACCGGGTGAAGAACGATCGGAGGTTGACCATACTCACACCTTCTATTCCGAGGAGTGGAATGCGATTCCAACATCAAGGAAATCGGGCAAGATCATGTGTTGTCAATCTTGTCTCGATGTCGAGAATTCCCCGCAAAAGGCGTGCAACGCCGACCAGGACGTTCTCTCAGAGCTTTCCGTATAACGGAACGCTAGTCTGTATCGTGGATAGATGGCTATACTCGCCGCACGCAGCGGGCCCTCACGCCCGCCGTGGTCTGTGGAGGGAAAGAGCCCGATGGCACGCATCGTCTTCATCGGCGCCGGCAGCGTCGAATTCACCAAAAACGTCCTCTCCGACATCCTGACCTTCCCCGAGCTGGGGGACTCGACCTTGGTCCTCCATGACATCAACCCCGAGCGGCTCGCCACCGCGACGGCCATGGCCGAGTGGATGGTCGCCGCGCTCGGCCTCGGCGCCAAGGTGGAGGCCCACCTCGACCGCCGCGCCGCCGTGGACGGCGCCGACTACGTCATCAACGAGATCGCCGTCGGCGGGCACGCCGCGACCCGCGTCGACTTCGAGATCCCGCGCCGCTACGGCCTGCGCCAGACGATCGCCGACACCCTCGGCATCGGCGGCATCTTCCGCGCGCTCCGTACGATCCCGGTGATGGTCGGGCTGGGGAACGACCTGGCCGAGCTGGCACCGGACGCACTGCTGCTCAACTACACCAACCCGATGGCGATGATCCCCCGGGCCGTCTACCAGGGCACCCCCTTCAAGCGGGTCGTCGGGCTCTGCCACTCGGTGCGCGACACGCAGGCCCGCCTCGCCTCGCTCGTGGGCGTACCCGAGGACGAGGTCTCCTTCGTCACGGCCGGGGCCAACCACCAGGCGTTCGTGCTGCGCTTCGAGCACGGTGGCCAGGACCTCTACCCGGCGCTCGACGACGTGATCGCCCGGGATCCCGACCTGCGCAGGACCGTGCGGGTGGAGATGTACCGCCGCTTCGGCTACTTCCCCACCGAGTCGAGCGAGCACGGCTCGGAATACCTGCCCTGGTTCCTGCACCACGACGACCAGGTGGCGCACTTCCGCATCCCGGTGGACATCTACCTGCGCTGGTCGGAGGAGAACCTCGACACCTACGAGGAGACCAAGCGGCGCCTGGCGGCCGGCGAGGGCGTGGAGATCGAGCCCGCGATGGAGCTGGCCTCCGAGGTCATCCACTCGATCGAGACCGGCACCCGCAGGGTGGTCCACGGCAACGTGCGCAACGACGGGCTGATCAGTAACCTGCCGCCCGACGCCTGCGTCGAGGTGCCCTGCCTGGTCGACCGGTCGGGGATGCGCCCGACCCGGATCGGCGACCTGCCGCCCCAGCTCGCCGCGCTGAACCAGACGTTCCTGAACGTCGGCGACCTGACGGTACGGGCGGCGCTCGAAGGCCGCCGCGACCACGTCTACCACGCGGCCATGCTCGACCCGAACGCCGCCGCCACGCTCACCCTCCAGCAGATCCACGACCTTGTGGACGAGATGATCGCCGCCCACGGCGACCTCCTTCCCGAGGGCGTCCGATGAGCCGCGCCCTGACCGCTACCCAAGGGCGTCCGATCAGGCGCGCCCTGGCCGCCGTCACGGGCCTCGCCCTGCTCGCGACCGGCTGCGGCTCGCCGGCCGGGAGCGAGCAGGCGAGCGGCCCGGTGCGGATCACCGTCTGGGACGGCCAGTCGGACGCCGCCGCCAAGTCGATCGCGAAGCTGGTGGCCCGGTTCAACCAGGCCCATCCGGACATCAAGGTGATCCTCGAGTCCGGGGCCGCGACCGCCGACGGCATGCTGCCCAAGCTCACCGCCGCGCTCACCTCCGACGCCTATCCCGACATCGCCTACCTCTACGGCTCCTGGGCGCCCAACCTGGCCAGGAACCCGAAGACGGCCGACCTCACGCAGTACGCGAAGGATCCGGCCGTCGGCTGGGCGGACTTCTGGGCCAGCGAGCGGGAGGCGGCCACCGTCGAGGGCAAGGTCATCGGCTTCCCCGCGGTGGTCGACAACATGGTGGTCCTGTACAACAAGAAGCTGCTGGCCAAGGCCGGAATCGAGGCGCCGAAGCCCGACTGGACCTGGGACGACTTCCGGGCGATCGCCAAGAAGACCACCGATGCCGGGTCCGGCACCTTCGGCACCACCTGGGCGATCAGCGGTGGCGAGGAGGCCGTCTGGGGCCTGTGGCCGCTGGTCTGGCAGGCGGGCGGCGACGTGCTCTCCCCCGACCGCAAGAAGGCCGTCTTCAACTCCGCCGCCGGGCAGCAGGCGCTCGGCCTGCTACGCGGCATGGCCATCGACGACAAGTCGCTCTACCTGGACTCCAGCCCGGCAGAGAAGGGCCAGAAGCTCTTCGAATCGGGCCGGCTCGGCATGTTCCTGGCCGGTCCTTGGGTGCTGCCCGACCTACAGGCCGCCAAGGTCGACTACGGCGTCGCCCAGCTCCCCGGTACGAACGGCAACCACGAGACGGTCTCCGGGCCCGACAACTGGGTGGTGTTCAAGCACGACGACCGGCGGGTCAAGGCCGCCACCACGTTCCTGACCTGGCTGACCGCGGCCGAACAGCAGCTGGAGTGGATGAAGGACACCGGCTCGCTGCCCATTCGCGAGTCGATCACCAAGCTGCCCGGCTACCAGGACTACCTCACCAAATATCCGGGCATCGAGGTGATCTCCACCAACCTGGCCAACGCCAAGCGGGTCAGGCCGCCGACGACCAGATATCCGCGGGTGTCGGCGTTCGTGGCCGAGGCCATCGCGCAGACCCTGCTCGGCAAGGCCGATCCCAAGACGGCCCTGGACGAGGCCGCCGCCAAGGCCGACGCGGCACTCGCCGTACCAGGATCGTGAACAGCACCGCGCCGGCCCTGGACCGGGCCGCCGTCGGCCACCGGCAGCCGCGCGACCGCCGCAGACTCGCCGAGAACGTCGCCGGCTGGACCTTCGCCGGCCCCGCCTCGCTGATCATCCTCGGCTTCTCGCTGATCCCGATGGTGTGGGCGCTCGCGCTGTCCTTCACCGACTCCGACCTGCAGACACCGGGGCGGAACGTGGGGCTGGCCAACTACCGGGCGCTGCTGGAGGACCCCGTCTTCTTCCAGGCACTGCGCAACACCGGGCTGCTCGTCGCGCTCTACATCCCGGCGTCGCTGATCGCGGGCCTGCTCGTGGCCGTGCTGCTGAACAGGAAGGTACGCGGGATCGGGTTCTACCGGACCTGCTTCCTGGTGCCCTACATCGCCTCGGCGACCTCGGCCGGGCTGCTGATGGGCTACATCTTCGACCGGGACTTCGGGCTGATGAACGGGCTGTTCGTCAAGCTCGGGCTGCCGGTGCAGGGGTTGCTGAGCAGCCCTTCACAGGCCATGTTCGTACTCACCCTGATCTTCTTCTGGACCCGGTTCGGGTTCGCGGTGGTGATCTATCTGGCCGCGATCCAGGAGATCAACAAGGAGATCCTGGAGGCCGCCTCGATCGACGGGGCGGGCCGGTGGACCACGTTCCGGCACATCATCGTGCCGTCCGTACGGCCGATGACGCTCTTCCTCACGGTCTGGGGCGTGATCGACGCGCTGCAGTTCTTCGACCTGGTCATGACCACGACCAAGGGCGGCCCGGCCAACGCGACCGTGACGATCGTCTACTACATCTGGCAGCTCGCCTTCAACTACTTCACGGCCGGCTACGGCGCGGCCGTGGCGTATGTCCTGTTCGTCGGCACCCTCGTGCTGATCGTGGGCGGCTTCCTGATCGCGCGCAGGAAAGGGGCCATGGCGTGAAACTCCGCCTGCCCAGCAAGTGGCATCTGGTGCTCCTGCCGATGTCGGTGGTGACCGTGCTGCCGTTCGTCTGGATGATCCTCAGCTCGGTGATGACCCAGGGCGAGCTCAACCGGTTCCCGCCGCCGTTCTGGCCGGAGGGCATCGACCTGGGCGGCTACCGTACGGTGCTCAACGGCTCGAACTTCCCGCGCTGGTTCCTCAACAGCGTGATCGTGTCGGGCGCCATCGTGCTGGCCCAGCTGGCGCTCTGCAGCCTGGCGGGCTACGCGTTCGCCAGGATCAGGTTCACCGGCTCCAGGATCACGCTGGTCCTGGTCATCGCCACCGCGCTGATCCCCTTCCAGCTCACGGTGATCCCCACCTTCCTGATCTTCAACAAGGTCGGGCTGACCGACACGCTCGGCGCGCTCATCGTGCCGCAGCTCAGCTCGGCGGTCGGCATCTTCCTGATGACCTCGTTCTTCCAGTCCTTCCCGAGGGAGCTGGAGGAGGCCGCGCGGATCGACGGCTGCTCGCGGTATGGGGTGTTCTTCAAGGTAGTGCTGCCGGTGGCCCGGCCCGCGCTGGCCGCGCTGGCGGTCATCACGTTCATCACCGCCTGGAATGATCTGTTCTGGCCAGTGGTGGCGATCAACTCGGACGCCAACTACACCGTGCAGGTGGGGTTGACGTCGTTCCAGGGCCAGCACCGGGCCGACTGGCCGGCGATCATGGCGGGCACGGTGCTGACGACGCTGCCGGTGCTGGGCGTGTTCCTGTTCGGCCAGCGCCGGTTCGTCCAGGCGCTGACCGGCGCGGTCAAGGGCTGATCGGGGCGGTCACGGACTGAGCGGCGCGAGGGCCGAGGTCCCGGTCACGGGATGAGGTCGCGGTAGGGGTTGGTGGGCAGGCCGGTGAACGAGGTGCGGCGACGCCACAGCTCGCCGCCGGTCCGGCCGTCCCAGGCGGTGGTGACGTACAGGATGTCGAGGTCGGGGCCGCCGAAGGCGCAGCTCGTCACGTTGGTGGCGGGCACCTCCACCGTCAGGTCGAGCTGCCCGTCCGGCCGCAGCCGGACCACCTTCCCGCCGCCCCACAGCGCCACCCACACGTGCCCCGACGCGTCGACCGTGAGGCCGTCGGGGCTCGGGAGCACAGCGAACAACCGGCGATCCGCGACCTGACCGGTCGCCGGGTCGTAGTCGAAGACGTCGACCCGGTCCGTGAGCGTGTCGACGTAGTAGAGCAGCCGCTCGTCCGGGCTCCATCCGATGCCGTTGGAGATCGCGACGCCGTCGAGGATCCGCTCGACCCGGCGGTCGGGACCGAGGCGGTAGAGCGAGCCCGCGCCGGGGGTGTCGTCCTGCGCCATGGTCCCGGCGAAGAACCGGCCCGCGCGATCGCACGCGCCGTCGTTCATCCGGTTTCCGGGTCGTTCGGCCGCCGTCACAGGCGCGACGACGGTCAGCTCTCCATCATGTACGGCGAAACCGTCCCTGACGGCGAGCGCCAAGCCGCCAGAGACGCGCGGAACCGCCACACCCACCGGCTGCCCCACGTCGATCGACTCGTGCGAGCCGTCGGCGGGGTCGAGCCGGTGCACCAGGCCCGCGGGGATGTCCACCCAGAGCAGCGTCCCCGTCCGCTCGTCCCAGCACGGCCCCTCACCCAGCCGCGCGCGCGGTACGGGTACGACCTCCATCGCCACTCCTTTGTTCCGTATGTCAGAACGGCATTCCAGATAGACTGCCAGGAGATCACCCGGAAGATCGCGCTGTCAACCGATCAGCCCTGCTCCGCGACCGCCCGCCGCAGGCTGTGGCCCACCTCTTCCATCCGGGCAGGTGACATCCTGTCCTTGATCGCGGTCACGCTCACCGCGGCGACGGGAGCCGTCCGCCCCAGGAAGACCGGGGCGGACACGCAGCGCACGCCGGGTTCGTTCTCCTCCATGTCGAGCGCGTAGCCGCGCTGCCGGACCTGGTCCAGGTGGGTGGCCAGCTTGGCCGGGTTCGTGATCGTGTTGCGGGTCCTGGTCGCGAGCGGGCCGTAGCGGTCGGCCCATGCCTTGATCGCCTCGTCGGTCGGGTAGGTCCACGCCAGCAGCGCCTTGCCCACGCCCGTGCAGTGGGCCGCGTTGCGCCCGCCGACCACGGAGGTCATCGTGATGGACCGCACCGCCTCGACCTTGTCCAGGTAGACGACCTCGCCGCCGTCCAGCATGGCCATGTGCACGGTCTCGGCGAACTCCTCGCTCAGCCGCAGCAGCAACGGGCGCACCAGCGTGCGCAGGTCCATGGTTTCGTAGAATCTGAAGGCCGTGGCGAGCATCTCGGTGCCGAGGAAGTAGGGCCCGCTGGGTTCCGGCTGCGCGGCGAAGCCGCGATGCTTGAGCGCGCCGAGCAACCGGTGGAGCGAGCTCTTGGGCAGGCCGAGCCGGGTGGCCAGCTCGTCGAGCGTCACCCCTCGGCTGTGCTTGCCGATCTCCTGAAGGATCAGCAGGGCGCGGTCGACGCTGCCCACCGGCGACTGGGCCTCGGCCATGGATTCTCCTAGCGTATTCCGAATAATGGAATGCTATCGCGCATTGCGGAAACTTGGCTAGTCGCCACCCTCAACTCTTTACGGCATAAGCTATTGTGTGGATGATTGGTTTACGGCGTATGGAGTTAGAAGGAGATCCTTGATGACCGAGGCGAAACTGCACGACGGAAGCACGATCCACCTGGAGGTGCACGGCCGGGGCCCGACAGTGCTGCTGCCGGTCAACCCGGTGCCGATCGAAGGCACCAAGGCCGACGACATGCGCAAATGGGGCGTCGACCCGGCGCTCGGCCGCAACCTCATCGACGGGCTGTCGGACGCGTTCAGGGTCGTCGCCTTCGACTACGAGGGCCACGTCCTGGCCACCCCCAAGCCGGACACGCTGACCCCGGCCAACATCGCCGCCGACCTGCTCGCCGTCGCCGACGCCGTGGACGCCGACCGGTTCGCCTATTACGGCTACTCGTGGCTCGCGCTCAGCGGGTTGCAGCTGGCGATCAGGACCGACCGGCTGTCGGCGCTCGTGATGGGCGGCTACCCGCCGCTCGACGGACCGTACGCGGAGATGCTCAGCGTGACCATGGCCACCTACGAGATGTCCGGCCAGGACCCCGCCCCGCAGCAGACGGAGCGCAAGGCCGACGAGTACGACTGGGACTCCGCGGAGGTCACCATGACGGAGGCCCAGACCAGGCAGTTCGTCACGCTCTACGAGGGTCTGCAGGACTTCGACGACCGGGCGGCGCAGGCGAGCCTGAGCTGCCCGCGCCTGTGCTTCGCGGGCTCGGCCGACAAGATCGAATACGGCGAGCGGTGGGGCGGCGTGGACGTGGACATCGCCGGGCCGATGGTCAACCGGCGCGCCGAACTCGAAGCGCTCGGCTGGGAGGTGCGCGTGCTCGACGGCCTCGACCACATACAGGCGATGCAGGTCGCCAACGTCCTGCCGGTCCTGCGGCCCTGGCTGGAGAGCCGGACCGGGTGAGCTCGGCGGCCCTGGCTGGAGAGCCAGACCGGGTGAGCTCGGCGGCCCTGGCTGGAGAGCCGGACCGGGTGAGCTCGGCGGCCCTGGCTGGAGAGCCGGATCAGCTGAGCTCGGCGATGGGGACGCGGCGGAAGGCGATCGTGGAGTAGGCGCTGGTGTCACCCGTCTCGTACAGCAGCCCGACCGTGTCCGCGTCCACCCTGACCAGGTCCGAGTAGGCCGCGGGCAGGCCCGACACCGTGTGCACGGGCCGCCACGTGACGCCGCCGTCCGCGCTGGCCCGTACCGTCAGCACCGCCCTGGCGTCGGGCGCCCCCGGGGCGGAGAACAGCAGGACGTCCGGCGCGTAACACTGCAGCACGCTGCCCTCCACGACCGGGCAGACCAGGTCGGCCTGCGGGCGGAACGGCACTTCGAGCGTCTGCCCGCCGTCGGCCGAGTAGGCGTCGGCCCGGTTGCCGGGAGCGGTGGAGTCGGTGCGGGAGTTGACGTAGAGGCGGCCGTCCGGCAGCTCGGTGGCCGTGGACTCGTTGATGTTGAGGTAGCCGTCGGGGTTGCCGTCGACGTACCCGATGCGCCATGAGGTGCCGCCGTCGTCGCTCAGCAGGCAGTGGCCGCCGTTGTACTTGCCCTCCGTGCCGTTGTCGCGACCGGTCGGGGGCACCGAGTGGTTGGCGGGTACGACGAGGCGGCCCGCGTGCGGCCCCTGCCGCAGCTCGACCGCGTGGCCAGGGCCGGTGGCGTACCAGCGCCACTCGGGCCGCTTCGCGCTCGCGGTGATCTCGCGGGGCGCCGACCAGGTGACGCCGTCGTCGTCGCTCGCCTGCACGTACACGCGGCGGCCGTCGGCGGCGGCGACCTGGCCGCGCCTGATCTTGTCCTCGGTGGCGGCGGGGCCATTGCGTACGTACACCAGGACGATCCGGCCGTCGCGGGTCACGACGGGGGCGGGGTTGCCCGCGGTGCCCTTGTGCGGTTCGGAGGCGACCACGCGCGGTCCGTCCCACGTGGCGCCGCCGTCGGTCGACCTCTTGAGCACGATGTCGATGTGGCCCGAGTCGCCGGCCGAGCCGTGCCGCCCCTCGGCGAAGGCCAGGATCGTCCCGGCCCTGGTCACCACCGCCGCCGGGATGCGGAAGGTGTGGTAACCGTCGGTGCCCGCCCGGTAGGGCACCGATGTGGGGTAGCCGTGCGCCATCGGGTTCCTCCTCGTCCGCCTGCGGATGCGACTTTATGGCGGGTACGCACGGTCGCCGGGCCCGCTCACCTGCCTGCCCGCAGGCGATCATCCGCTGCTGCACCAGCGTTAACTCCCTCTTCACCTGACCCGCGCCGATTGCCCGCTGCCAGCCAATTGCCAGGAACGCTGGGTAACCTCCAAGCGCATGACCTGGCAGCACAAGATCAACAAGGCGCTCGGCAAATATGCCGGCGTCCAGTTCTCGCGGGTCAGCAAGGCGGCTCCGGAGAGCCCGGCAAGGCCACCTGCCGACCCCGCCGACAGGCTGTTGAGCGAGCCGGTGTTCATCCTGTCGCCCGTCAGATCGGGCTCCACCCTGCTGCGCGCGATGCTCGACGCCCACTCCCTGGTCCACGCCCCGCACGAGCTGCATGTGCGCAGGCTCGGGGTCGAGTTCGGGACGTCACTGGCGGAACGGTCGATGGCGGCGCTCGGCCACAACCGGGCCGATCTGGAACACCTGCTCTGGGACCGGGTGCTCCACCGCGAGCTGGTCCGCAGCGGCAAGCGGCACATCGTGGACAAGACCCCGGCCAACGCCTTCGCCCACCAGCGCATCGCCACCTGCTGGCCCGACGCGCGCTTCATCTTCCTGCTGCGCCACCCGGCCTCCATCGCCGCCTCCTGGCACGAGGCCAGTCCGGACAAGCGCGACCGCGAAGCGGCCGCGGCCGACGCGCTGCGCTACATGAAGGCGGTCCAGCGGGCCAGGAAGGCGCACACCGGCCTGACCATGCGCTACGAGGACCTGACCGCCGACCCCGAGCGCGAGACGAGAGCCGTCTGCGAGTTCCTGGGCGTCCCCTGGGAGCCGGAGATGCTCACGTACGGCCGGCCCGACGTGCTCACCAAGGGGCTCGGCGACTGGCGAGACAAGATCCGCTCCGGCAGCGTGCAGCCGGGCCGCGAACTTCCCACACCTGAGGAGGTGCCCGACACGCTCCAGGCCATGTGCCGGAGCTGGGGATACTCATGAAGATCCGATATCTGCTGCTGCATGCCTATGGGCAGGGCGGGACGATCCGTACCGTCATCAACCAGGCCAACGCGATGGTCGCGCTCGGTCACGAGGTGGAGATCGCCAGTGCCGTACGACGGCGCGACAAGCCCCAGTTCCCCATCGATCCCCGCGTGACGCTGGTTCCGCTGGCCGACCAGCGCGCCGGGGTGCCGGTCGACTCGCTGGGCCGCAAGCTGTGGCGGAGGATGCGCGGCAAGATCGTGCCCTTCGGGGAGTTCGCCGCCGACTACTTCACCGAGCGGGTGGAGAGGGCGGTCATCGACTATGTCTCGCGCCTCGAAGGCGGCATCCTCGTCACGACCCGGCCCGCGCTCAATCTGATCGCCGCCCGCCGTACTCCCAAGAGCGTCATCTGCGTCGCCCAGGACCACATGAACGTCGGCGCCTACCCCGAGACGATCACCCGGGACATCGCCCGCTACTACGGCCGCTTCGACGCGGTCGTCGTGCTGACCACGAAGAACCAGATCGAATACCGCATCCTCCTGCCTGACACGCCCATCGTGCGCATCCCCAACGCGCTGCACACGTCAGGGCCGGTCTCCAAGCAGGTCAACCCGGTCGTGGTGGCGGCCGGGCGGCTGGTCAAGCAGAAGGGCTTCGACCTGCTGATCCCGGCCTTCCAGCAGGCGGCGCGACGGCATCCGGACTGGCGACTGCGCGTGTACGGCGGCGGGCCTAGGAAGGCCGAGCTCAACGCGCTCATCGCCGAGCTCGGTCTGGAGGACCGGGTGCAGTTGATGGGCCGTACGGACCGCCTGGAGGAGAAGCTGGCCGGGGCGTCGATCTATGCGCTCTCGTCCCGCTTCGAGGGGCTGCCGATGGTGATGATCGAGGCGATGGGGCAGGGGCTGCCGATCGCCGCCTTCGACTGCCCCACCGGGCCCGCCGACGTGCTCACCTCGGGCAAGGACGGGCTGCTCGTGCCGCCCGGGGACGTCGCCGGGCTCGCCGACGCGCTCGACCAGCTGATGTCGGACAAGGCGTTGCGGGTGCGGATGGGGGCGGCGGCCAAGCGGACGGCCGCCAACTACCACGCCGACTCGGTGATGCCGCTGTGGGAGGACCTGTTCGCGGAGTTGCTGAGCCGCGAGCCGATCATCGACAGCTATTGGACCCGGTAGTAGAGGGGCATCCTCACCACAGGGACCCGCCTCGATCCCTGTGACGGTCCGTCGTGGCTGGGGTCCTTTACGGGGAATACCCCCTTCGGGGGGTGGAAGAAGGCCGCCCGTCGTAGCTGGGGCTCTTTAAGGGGGATACCCCTTCGGGGGATGGAAGAAGGCCGCCCGTCGTAGCTGGGGTCCTCGGGGGATACCCCTTCGGGGGTAGGCGGTCCGTGGTGGCTGGGGTCGCCGTTGGCGCTAGCGGCCCTGGCGGTCACGCCATTCGGAGATGACGCGCTCGACGTCGTACGGCATCAGGTTGAGCGGCGGGCCCTGCAGCCCGGTCCTGATCGCCTCGCGGATGCGCGCGTTGATCTCCTCGATGATCCGCCGCGCCTCGGTCTCCGACCTGGCGCCCACGGCCTCGGCGCGCGCCTCCTCCGCGTCCTTGCGCAGGGCGAGTGTCGGCGGCAGCGGCATCGACAGGCCCTCGCTGCGCACCTTCTGCTTGATCCACCACATCTCGTCGTACGGCTTGTCGAGGTCGGGAAGAGGTTTGCCGGAGCCGGGCAGATTGTCGAACTCGCCGCGCTCCGTCGCCTCACGGATCTGCCGGTCGATCCATGACTCGAAGCTCATCCCACCTGGTTTGCGCTCTGTCATCCGCGACCCCTCTTCTCACCCAAGATTATGCCGGGGCGCGATCGGGGCCCGCCAGCCGAGCATGGCTTCGGTCATCCGTACGGCCGCGACCGTAGTGGGGACGTCGTGCACGCGGAGGATCCGGGCGCCCTTCAGGACGGCGGTCACGTTCGCGGCGATCGTGCCTTCCGTCCGCTCGCGCTGCGGGCGATCGAGGGTCTCGCCGATGAAGTCCTTGTTCGACAGGGCGACCAGGGTCGGGTAGCCGATCGAGGTGATCTCGTCGAGCCTGCGCATGAGCTCCAGCGAGTGGAAGGTGTTCTTGTTCAGGTCGTGGCCGGGGTCGATGATGATCCGCTCGGCGGGGATGCCGGAGTCGAGCACGAACCGGACCCGCTCGCGCAGGAAGTCGGCGACCTCCTTCACGACGTCGCCGTACGCCGGCCGGACGACCGCCCTTCCCGGGCCGCCGAGGCTGTGGGTCACGATCACGGTCGCGCCGCTCTCCGCCGCGACCGCGGCCATGCCGGGCTCGCGCAGGCCGTTGGTGTCGTTGATGACGTCGGCGCCGGCCGCCAGGGCCGCCTTCGCCACGTCGGCGCGGTGGGTGTCGACCGAGATGACGGCGTCCGTCACGTTGCGGATCTCAGCGATGACGGGGACCACCCGGTCGGCCTCCTCGCCGACGCTGATGCCGTCCTGATCGGCGCTGAACGCGAACCCGCCGACGTCCACCCAGTCGGCGCCGGCCGCGACGGCGGCCCGCGCCGCCTCGACGGCCCGGTCGAGCTCGAACGTCCGGCCCTGGTCGTGGAAGGAGTTGGGCGTCCTGTTGACGATCGCCATGATGGCCACCTGGCGCGCGAAGTCGAACTCGCGGCGGCCGATGCGCCGGACGGGGAAGAGGATGTCGCTCACGTTGATGCACTCTCCAGGAGATTCGCCCAGCGATCGATGGACCCGTCGAACAGCCGGGCCACGAGCGCCGCGTCCATCACCATCTCCCCAGTATCGAGCCTCGGCTGTCACACCCCGACCTGGGTCCGGCTCACGGGGTGGCGGGCGCTTTCAGAATCTTCGAAATGCTCGACAAAGGCCCCCTGATCACACCAAACTCTCCTGGCAGGGGGCGCGCGACGAGGGGCGTCACCGCCGCTCCCATCAGGTTGGCCGAGGCCCACTCTCCCAAACGGCGGTGGCCCCCGTGGACAGCGCGGCGGCTCCTGTGGACAGCGCGGTGGCCGCCATGGCCTTGGTCACCAGCGCGTCCACCAGCCAGGCGAAGCTGTCGTCCAGCGAGACGCGCAGCGCGAACACCCCGGCCGACTCCAGCGCGCAGAACCCCTGGACCGCACTGCGGATGCCGCGGGCGGCGTGCACCAGGGCGGCTCCGGTCAGCGAGCCGACGGCCAGGACGTCGACGGTGACGGCCGCCGCCTCGTCCGCGGCACTGCGTACTTCCTCGTCGTCGAAGCCGTCCACCTCGAAGTGCGTGGCCGCGTACAGGGCCGGATGCTCGCGCGCATATGCTCGCTGGGCGTGGGCCAGCGCTCTCAAGGCGTCGGCTCCCGACCGGCCGGTGGCGGCGCGGCGGCAGTGTTCGGCCAGGTCGCGATGTCCTTTGACGGACAGGGCGATCCGGAGGTCACGCAGCCCGCCGGGCAGGTGGACGTACAGGCTGGGTGGTGCCACGCCCAGATGGCGGGCCAGCGCGCTGATGGACAGGGCGTCGATGCCGTGCTCATCGGCATAGGCGATCGCCCCATCTATCGTCGTCTGCCGCGTTAGTCTCTTACGCATCGTCCGCCCCGCAACCCTAAAGGCTATAGGATTAATCCTAATACTAATAGGGGGGACTGACGTGATCACCAGGAGTATCGCGCGTCTTGCCGGAGCGGGAGCGGCTGCGGGTGTGCTGGTGGCCGCTATCGCCCTGCCCGCGGTGGGCGGCGCGGGGGCGCTGTTCAAGACCGCTTCCGCCGAGCTGAATCTCAAGGCGACAGATCTCCCCGAGGAGCCGCCGGCCGAGATGACCGCGATCCTCGACGCCAAGGGCAACCAGATCGCGCAGTTCTACGAGCAGTACCGCAAGGTCATCCCGCTGGCCGACATGGGCGACCTCATGAAGAAGTCGATCATCTCGATCGAGGACTACCGGTTCTACGAGCACGGCCCGATCGACATCGAGGGCACGATCCGCGCGCTGGCGAAGAACCTGGGTTCGGGCCGGACGGCGCAAGGCGGCTCCAGCATCACCCAGCAGTACGTCAAGCAGGTGCTGCTCAACAACGCCACCACCGAAGAGGACAAGAACAAGGCGCTGGAGGCCACCTACGCGCGCAAGCTCAACGAGCTGCGTTATGCGATGGCCGTCGAGGAGAAATACACCAAGGACCAGATCCTCGAGAAATATCTGAACATCGCCTACTTCGGCGCGAGTGCCTACGGGGTGGAGGCCGCGTCCCTGCGGTTCTTCGGCGTGCACGCCTCCCAGCTCAGCCTGGCGCAGGCGGCCACTCTGGCGGGCGCCGTGCAGGACCCCAACTCGACCGACCCCAACCTCGGCAAGAAGTTCCGGGATCGCCTGGTGAACCGCCGCAACACCGTACTCAACCGGATGCAAGAACTCGGCAAGATCACGCCGCAGGAGGCCGCCGAGGCCAAGGCCAAGAAGCTCGGTTACAAGGGCACCCCGCTGCCCGGCGGCTGCGAGTCCAGCAAATACCCGTTCTTCTGCGTGTACGTACGCAACGAGATCACCAAGAACCCGATCTTCGGCAAGACGCAGAAGATCCGCACCGCGCTGCTCAGCCGGGGTGGCCTGAAGGTCAAGACCACGCTCGACCCCATGATGCAGGCGGCGGCCGACAAGGCCATCAGGAAGCACGTGTTCGCCAGCGACAACCCGATCGCCAGCGAGGCCCTGATCAAACCGGGCACCGGAGAGATCAAGGCGATGGCGGTCAGCAGGAAATACGGCACGTCCAAGCGGAAGCGCGAAGTGTCGCTCAACGTGGTGGCCAACGTGGAGCACGGCGGCGGCATCGGCTTCCAGCCCGGCTCGACCTTCAAGACGTTCACGCTGATCACCGCCCTCAAGAAGGGCATGAAGATCAACGACGGCTTCACCGTCGGCAGCACCTATCGGGCCCCCTACTACTCCTCCTTCAAGAACTGCAAGGGCGAGAACATCGGTGACCCGACGCACACCGTCAGCAACGACGAGGGCGGCACCGGCTTCAAGTCGCTGCAGACCGGCACCTGGGGCTCGGTCAACACCTTCTTCCTGACGCTGGAGCAGCGCGTCGGCCTCTGCGACACCATCAAGACCGCCAAGTCGCTCGGCATCGAGCGGGCCGACGGCAACAAGCTGCAGGAGTACGAGACCTTCACGCTCGGCATCAACGAGATGGACCCGATCACGGTCGCCAACGCCTACGCCGCCATCGCCGCCCGCGGCAAGTACTGCGAGCCGATGGCCATCACCCAGATCACCGACCGCGACGGCAAGGTCACCAAGTACAACCCCAAGTGCCACCAGGCGGCCGGCCTCGACCCCGAGGTCGCGGACGCCACGGCGAACGTCCTGAGCGGGGTGTTCACCAAGGGCACGATGTCAAAGGTCGGCGGCATCGGCCGGCCCGCCGCGGGCAAGACCGGCACCACCGACAACCAGGCCACCGCGTGGTTCGCCGGGTTCACCCCCGACCTGGCCGGAGCGGTGAGCATCGGCGACATCCGGGGCTCCCAGGAGCACAAGCTCAACAACATCACCATCGGTGGCCAGTACTTCCCAGAGGTGTTCGGCGCGAGCGTGCCCGGGCCGATCTGGAAGGACACCATGCTGGCGGCGCTGAAGGACACCGAGCCCACCCCGTTCACGCCGATCAACTCCGCCCGCTTCGGCGGCTGCGGTCAGGGCTGTGCTCCCGTACGGACGACGCCGGACGACGAAACCGACACCGACACTGACACCGAAGACCCCATCATCGACAACACGCTCCCCCACTAGCCGATACGGCGTTCCGAGACCCGCGAGCACGCCGTGCTCGCGGGTCTCGTGCTGACAACACTGTCAAATCGCCCTGTTAACAGCGGCGAAACATTGGTAACGTGGGAGCGCTCCCAGGATCTTTTTCCGCGAGGTGCTCCCATGTCTGAGCAGCCCACACTGGCACAGGTAGCGGCCGAAGCGGGGGTCTCGCCCGCGACCGCATCCAGGGTCCTCACCGGCTCCGTACGGGTCAGCACCTCGACCCGCCGGCAGGTCTACGACGCGGTGTCCCGTATGGGATACGTACGTCATCGCGCACCCAGGGGAACGGGGGCCAGAGGACCGGCCGCCGGGGTGACGGCGGTGGTCTGTGACCATCTGCCCCGATTATTCTCCGAGCCCTACTACGCCAGGCTGCTGTCGGCCGCCGGTGCCGTACTGGCCGAGCACGGCACGCAGCTCATGGTGACGACGGTGACCCCGACCGCGTCGGTGCTTCCCGAGTTAGGCGGCGCGGTGCTCCTCATCGGCGCCCGCGAACGCCATCCCCTGGCCATCAAGCTCTGCACATCGGGCGTGCCCGTGCGGAACGTCGGCCGCCCCCCGCACGACCTCAAACTCCCGTACGTGGACGTGGACAACCACGACGGCGGCCGGCAGGCCGCCGAGCACCTGCTGCTGTCGGGCCGCCGGACGATCGCCGCCATCGGCGGCCCGCCGTCCCTGCCAGGGGCGCGAGATCGGCTCGACGGCCTGGTGCGTACGCTGCGCACCGCCGGAGCGACGGAGGTGCCCGTCGCATACGGCGACTTCACGGCCGCCTCCGGCACGCACGCCATGCAGTGGCTGCTGCGGCACGCCCCCGGGCTCGACGCGGTCTTCGCCGCCTCCGACCTGATGGCCGCCGGCGCCGTCCAAGCCCTGCGCCGCGCCGGTCGCCGGGTCCCCGCGGACGTCGCGGTGATCGGCTTCGACGACGCCCCCGTCGCCCGGCGTACCGTCCCAGCGCTGACCACGGTCCGGCAACCGGTCGAGGAGCTCGCGATGGTCGCCACCCGGCTGCTGCTGGCCGGGACGACCGGCATCGACCCCGTCCTCCCCACGGAACTGGTCATCCGTGAGTCGGCTTGACCCGGGTGACGTCCTGGCCCGCAGATACCTGCTGCTGGATCCCCTCGCCCGCGGCGGCATGTCGATGATCTGGCGGGCCTTCGACCAGTCGCTGCACCGGCTGGTCGCGGTCAAGGTGCTGACCGCGTCGCTCCAGGCCGGGCTCGGCGAGCGCGTCCGCGTACGCAGTGAGGCCCGCGCCGCCGCCCGGTTCCTCCATCCGGACGTGATCGACATCTACGACTACGGCGAAACCGTGACGGAGGACGGCGAGGTGGCGGCCTACGTGGTGATGCCGCTGCTCGACGGCTCCACCCTCGGCGAGCGCATCGCCGAGGGGCCGCTGCCCTGGACCGAGGCCGCGGCCATCGCCCTGCGGCTGGCGCGGGCGCTGCGCGACGGGCACGCCCGCGGCGTGGTCCATCGGGACGTCACCGCCGACAACGTGCTGCTCACCGCGTCCGGCCCGAAGCTGCTCGACTTCGGGATCGCGGCCGCCTCCGGTGATCCCGACGACGACCGGGGCACCCCGCCCTACGTCGCCCCCGAACGGCTGGCCGGCGCCCCCACCCATCCGGCGGTCGACGTGTACGCGCTCGGGGTGCTGTTGTTCGCCATGCTCACCGGGCGTACGCCCTATCCGGAGACCACCTGGGAGCAGATCGAGGCCGCCCACCGTACCTCGCCGCCGCCCCGGGTGACCGGCGTGCCGCACGGCATCGCCTCACTGTGCCGCAACTGCCTCGCGCACGACCCGGCGCGGCGGCCGACGGCGGCGGAGATCGCGGACTCGCTGGCCGCCACACTCAGGGGCGCCGCTCTCGGCCGGCGGGTACGGCATGGCCTGGCCATCGCCGGGACGGGCGTGATGGTGCTGTCCTCGGTGCTGTGGCTCAACCGCCCGGTCGACCACCTCCCCACCTCGCCTTCACCCCCCGCCGGCACCACGGCCGCACCCCGAGCGTCCACCACCACCCCGCCGCGCGCATCGGACATGACCCCCGCTACGCGAGCGCCCGGCGATGCGGCCGTCCCGCGCACATCCGGCGACGGCGCCGTCACGGCCGGGCCGTCCACGAGCCCTGCCGCCACCGCGTTGCCGCCGGCCACCGCGGACCCGGCTCGCACCACAGGACCTGCTGTCACCGAGGGGCCGTCCACCCACACCGTCCTGCGGTCGGCCGGCCAGGAGCGTACGGCCCGGCAGGCGGTGGCCGGCTTCCACGGAACGCTGTCGGGCGCCGCGGCGTGCGGGGCCATCGATCACGACGTCACGCTGGACCTCCAGCAGGTCCTGCAGGGCGTGCTCGACACCCCCGGCCCGATCGAGCCAGGCATGGCGGAACTGAGGCGCAAGCTGGCCGACCGCGAGCGCGAAGGCCGCCTCACACCGTCCTGCCGAACACAGCTCCAGGCCCGTCTCGACGAGATCGCCACCGCGCTGGGCCCCCAATGAGGGGCACGACCGGCCACACGCCACGACGTCGGACAGCCCTGCCCAGGTCCCAGTCGTCGGTGCTGAGCAGGGCTACGATGAACACGAACGCTTGAGGAGGAGCGGCATGGCGAAACCCACGGACGCGCTCCCCCAACAGGTGCTGAGCCCGCTGACCAGAGCGGCGATCTTCATCGTGGCGACGATCGATCCGGGTGGCGGACCGGCAGTCCGAGGCCTCCTCTCCGACCTGGACGCGCTGCAGCGTGCCATCGGTTTTCGGGCGCCGGACAGCACGCTCAGCTGCGTCGCCGCCATCGGCTCTCACGCCTGGGACCGGCTGTTCGCCGGGCCTCGCCCCGCCGAGCTCCACCCCTTCCGCGAACTGGCCGGAAGCCGGCATCGTGCCGTGTCCACATCCGGTGACCTGCTGTTCCACATCCGGGCGCAGCGCCTCGACCTGTGCTTCGCGCTGGCATCGGAGATCATGGACCGGCTCTACGGCGCGGTGACCGTCCGCGACGAGGTGCACGGGTTCAAGTACTTCGACGTACGTGACCTGCTCGGCTTCGTCGACGGAACGGAGAACCCCGTCGGTGCCGATGCGCGCGACGCGGTCCTGATCGGCGAGGAGGATCCCGCGTTCGCCGGCGGGAGCTACGTCATCGTGCAAAAGTACCTGCACGACCTGCGAGCGTGGAACGCGCTGACGGTCGAGGCGCAGGAGAAAGTGATAGGCCGCAGGAAGCTGACCGACATCGAACTGGACGACGACAGCAAACCGGCCGACTCGCATGTCTCCCTGACCACGATCGTCGACGCCGACGGCACCGAACGGCAGATCCTGCGCGACAACATGCCCTTCGGCGCCGTGGGCCGCGGCGAGTTCGGCACGTACTTCATCGGCTACGCCCGCACCCCCACGGTCACCGAGCGGATGCTCGAAAGGATGTTCCTCGGCGCCCCGCCGGCCGGCCACGACCGGATCCTCGACTTCTCGACGGCCGTGACCGGCACGCTCTTCTTCGTCCCGAGCGCCGACTTCCTCCAGGACCTGCCTGATCCGCCGAACAGCGAACCCTGACCGACGCGGGCCCCTTCCCCGCGCCTGACATCCCTTAAGGATCCTCTAGAGATCGGATGAGCGTGGCCAGGAGGTCGGCGGCCGGGGTCAGCACGGTCTCGTCCAGGTCGAAGGTCGGCGAGTGATGGGGTCCGTATGTTCCGGCACCCACGAGCAGGTATCCGGCAAGTCCCCCGCGTTCCTGGACGTGCCGCATGAACAGCGTCGCGTCGTCGCTCGCGCGCAAGGGAAGCGGCGGCAGAAGACGCAGACCGCAGCTCGGGGCGAGGGTTTCGACCCTGGCGAGGATCGCGCCGTCGGTGGTCGCGCTGGTCGCCCAGCCGGTTCTGGTGATGTCCACGGTGACACCGTGCATGGCGGCCGCGCCGTGGAGGACAGCGCGGGCACGCCGCTCCAGGTCGTCGTGTTCGGCGGCGGCGTCCGCCCGGACCTCGGCGTCGAGGACGGCGTGGGCATTGACGATGTTCGCCGCACCGGGTGCGTGCAGCGCCCCGACGTTGACGCGGGTCGTCGCCGTCGCGTAGCGGGGCAGGCCGTGCAGGCCCAGAACGGCGGACGCCGCCGCCACCAAGGCACTGCGGCCCTGTTCGGGCGCTCCGCTGGCATGGGCGGCGACCCCGGTGAACTCCGCGCGCAGCTTCGAGGTCCCGTACAGCTCGGTCGCGGCCGCGACGCACCCGTCCGGGGTGCCGAAACCGAGGTGGACGGCCAGCAGGACGTCGACGTCGTCGACCAGCCCGGCGGCCACCATGGGAGCGGCGCCGCGGACACCCTCCTCGGCCGGCTGGAACAGCAGCCGTACGGTGCCGGCGAACCGCCTGTCGGACAGCAGGGCCGCGGCCCGCAACGCGATGGCCACGTGCCCGTCGTGTCCGCAGGCGTGCATCGCGCCGTCGATCTCCGAGCCGAAACCCTGGGCCGCGGGGTGGTGGCTGCCTACGCCGCTCTCCTGGATCGGCAGGGCGTCCATGTCCACCCGAAGGGCGATCAGCGGACCCGGGCGAACGCCCCGCAGCTCCGCGACGAAGGCGGTGTTCCCGTCGCGGAAGCGCCGCACCGATGACTCCGGCACACCCCGCGCGACGGCCCGCTGGACGGCGGCGTCGAGCTCGTCGCGGCTCGGCAGACCAGGGTGATCGTGTACGTCGACGAGGTCGCCGCCGCCGCGCAGCCGCCAGCCCAGATCGGAGAGGAGGTCCCAGGCCAGGTCCGCGGTCTCGATCTCGAGGAAGCCGATCTCGGGCCGCCGGTGCAGATGACGCCGGACGGCGGTCGCGTCCAGTGGATCCGGCCGGGCCTCGGCCCGCAGGTGCGTGCTCACGGCCGGGCCTCCAATCTCGGGCACGTGCTCACCGCCGAGTCTCCAATCTCGGGCACGCGCTCACCGCCGAGCCGAGCACGCGCGGGCGCGTGCTCACGGCGTTCCCTCGGCGAGGGCGTGGACGACGGCGGTCGTGAACTGCTCGGTGCTCGCCGTGCCGCCGAGATCGGGTGTGGCGGTCCCCGCACGGAGGACGTGCTCGAAGGCGGACACGAGCCCGGCCGCGGCCGCGGGTTCGCCGAGATGGTCCAGCATCATGGCCGCCGCCCAGAGGGTGCCTACCGGATTGGCGATGCCCATGCCGGCGATGTCGGGTGCCGATCCGTGCACCGGCTCGAACATCGACGGGTACGTCTTGGTGGGGTCGAGGTTGGCGCTGGGCGCGACCCCGATCGACCCGGCCAGGGCACCGGCGAGGTCGGAGAGGATGTCGCCGAACAGGTTGGAGGCGACGATGACGTCGACGGACTCCGGCCGCAGCACGAGGCGGGCGGCCAGGGCGTCGATGAGGACCTTCTCCAGCTCCACCCCGCTGCCGTCGGCCACCTCGGCCACCACCTCGTCCCAGAACGGCATCGTGTGGATGATGCCGTTCGACTTCGTCGCCGAGATCAGCCGGCCCGAGCGTCGCCGGGCCAGGTCGGCGGCGAAGCGTGCGACGCGCTCGATGCCGGTCCGGGTGAACACCGCCTCCTGGACGGCGAACTCACCGGGCCGGCCGCGGTTGACCCGGCCGCCGACCTCGCTGTACTCGCCTTCGACGTTCTCCCGTACGACGACCAGGTCGATCGGGACATCCGACCGCAGCGGGGAGCGGATTCCGGGCAGGGATCGGACCGGCCGGAGGTTGACGTACTGCACGAACTCCCGGCGGATGGGGATGAGCAGACCCCACAGGGTGATGTCATCGGGGATGTCCGGCGCTCCGACGGCGCCCAGCAGGATGGCGTCTGAGGAGGCCAGTTGTTCGAGACCGTCGACGGGCATCATGCGCCCGTGCGTCCGGTGGTGGTCGCAGCCCCACGCGCGGTCGCGCCATTCGATGGTGAACCCGAAGGTTCCGGCCAGGTGGTCGACGCAGCGGACGGCGGCGGGGACGACCTCGGTGCCAATGCCGTCCCCCGGGACGACGTCGACGACGTAGCGCCGTGTCGTCCCGGGGCCGGTGTGTTCGGGGGTGGTGGTCACGACAGCTTCGTGTCCTTCGTCAGCAGGCTTCGCTCCAGCGGGTCGGTCGGCAGGCCCTTGACGGCGGCCGCCACGCCCATGGTGAGGCTCTCGTGGACGAGCGGGATGAACGCCACGTCGGTGGCCAGCTGGGTGGCGATCTGACCGTAGAGGGCGTGGCGCTTGGTCGTGTCCGCCGTGCTCCCGGCCTCCTTGACCAGCCCGTCGACCTTCGGGCTGCAGTATCCGGCGAGGTTGAAACTGCCCTTGCAGGTCTCGTCCGAGCGCAGCATGCTGATGGGCTCGGACATGTCGATGAGGTGGTTGCGCGACAGCAGGGTCGCCTGGAACTTGCCGCTCATGAGGTCGTCCTCGACCGAGGCGTAGTCCCCCGTGCGGATCTTGACGGTGATGCCTGCCTCGGCCAGTTGCGCCTGGATCACCTGGGCGAGGTCGGCGAATTCGGGCCGGTCGGAGTAGGCGATGAGCTCGAAGCCGAGGGAGCCGGGGTCGATTCCGGCGGCGGCCATGGCGGCCTTGGCCGCCGCGGCGTCTCCCTGCACCGGCTTCAGTTCGGCCGGTGTCCAGGGCTCGTCGGGGGTGAACGGTCCGGCCGCCGGGGTGGCGGTGCCCTCGTAGACCCCCTTGACGATGGCGTCGAGTCCGAGGGCCTTCTGGATCGCGCGGCGGGCCTCTACGTTGTCGAAGGGGGCTTTGCGGGTGTTGAGGTAGAGGCCGGTGGTGCGGGGCAGTGCGGTCTGCTGAAGGGCGATCTTGCTGTCGCCCTTCAGGGTCGTGAGAGTGGTGACGGGGAGGTTGGCGGCCACCGAGACCTCACCGGTACGCAGCTGTGTGGCGCGGGTGGCGCCGCTCTCGGCGTAGCGGATCTCGGCGCTGCCGAGGGCGACGGCCCCGCCCCAGTAGTCGGCGTTGGCGGTCAGTGCCAGCGACTGCCCCGTTCCCGTGCTGGTGATCTTGAACGGCCCGGTGCAGGTGCCGACCGGGTTGGTGGTGGTGCCGGAGAACGCCTCAGGGGCGAGGATCCCGGTGTTGGGCACGCTGACCCGTAGCGGCAGGAAGTGGTCCTCTTCCGGTGTTTCGATCCGTACGGTCCGGTCGTCGACGGCGGTGACCGATGAGATGACGCTGGGAGAGAAGCTGCGCGGCGGTGCGGTGGCCTTCAGCAGCCGGTTGAGATCGTCGGCGACGACCTTGGCGGTGAGCGCGGTGCCGTTCTGGAACTTGGTCTCACGGATGGTGAACGTCCAGGACTTGGGCGCCGACTGCTTCCATTCCGTCGCCAGAGCGGGCTGGGCCTGGTTGTCCTTGTCCACGGCCACCAAGGTCTCCAGGCAGCCGGCGCGGGTGAGGGTGAAGGCGTCGTCGGTCTCCAGGGCGTACCCGGAGTCGGGCGCCCACAGGTCGGCGATCACCAGCTTGGAGGTGCCGCTCGTGGTGGCGTCGGGGCTTCCTGAGTCGAACGAGCAGCCGGCGAGCAGGACGAGGCCTGTCGACAATCCGGCGATGGTGTTGAGGGTGCGGGCCATGCTGGTGTTCCTCCGGAACGTCGTTGGGGGGAGAGCAAGGGGAAATGGGCACCACGACATGACCCGCTGACGGCTGTTCGTCCCGGTCGGGCTGGCAGAGCCGATGGGTGTTGTGGGTTAGTGAGCTCAGCTGATGGAGGTCAACCGGGCCGCGATGACCTTGGGTGCGGTCATCGCCACGACGGCGCTGGTGACGCCTTCCCTGCCGATGCCGCTGCGGTGGAAACCGCCGAACGGCATGGCGTCGATGCGGAAGTCGGACGTGTCGTTGATCATTACCGCGCCGGCTCGCAGCAGGCGGGCCGTGCGCAGGGCCGAGGTGGTGTCGCGGGTGAAGACCCCGGCCTGCAGGCCGGTGGCCGCGCGGTTGGCCTGGATCACGGCGTCGTCGAGATCGGCCACGGGCAGCACGCTGACCACGGGGCCGAAGATTTCGTCAGTGATGATGGGATCGTCGGGGGCGAGGTCGGTGAGGATGGTCGGTTGGTAGATGGCTTCCTGACGGACCGCTCCCGCGCGTACGACCGCGCCGCGGGCGACGGCCTCCTCGACCCGGCGCTCCACACGCCGCGCGGCCGCCGTGTCGATCAGCGGCCCGACGTCGGTGCTCTCGTCGTGCTTGCTGCCGACGCTCAGGTGAGCGGTCATCTGGGTCAGGTGGCTGAGCAGTTCGTCGTAGTGCTCGGCGACCACGTAAACCCGCTGCACCGACAGGCAGTTCTGGCCCGCGCACCCGAACGCCCCTTCGGCTATGGCCCGCGCGGCCGCCGCCAGGTCCACGCCATGGTCGACGATGACCGGGTTGGATCCGCCCAGCTCCATCAGCAGGGTCCGGGCGCCGGCCAGCCGGGCCACCTCGTCGGCGGTGCGGACCCCGCCGGTGAAGGAGACGACGTCGATGCCGGGGTGCGACACCAGCTCCCGTCCGGCTGCCGGGCCGCCCGGCAGCACGGCGATCCGGTCGCCGGGAACACCGGCCTCAAGGAGCAGCTCGGCGAGGGCGAGCGCGGACAGCGGCGTCGCCTCGTGCGGCTTGACCGCGATGACGTTGCCGGCCAGCAGCGCCGGGCCGACCTTGTGCGCCACGAGGTTCAGCGGGTCGTTGAACGGGGTGATGGCGGCGACGACCCCGAGCGGTTCCCTGCTGCTCCACCCGAGCCGGTCCGCGCCGCGGGAGGTGTCCTCGAACGGCACGCTGGTGCCCTGCAGGGCGTGTCCCGCACCGGCGGAAAGCTGCAAGGTCTCCGCTGCCCGGGCCACCTCCCGGCGGGCGTCTCTGATGGTCTTACATCCCTCGGAGCTCACGATGGCGGTGAACCGCCCGGCGTGCTGCCTCAGCAGTTCGGCGGCGCGGTGCAGGGCCTCCCGGCGTTGCCACAGCGGCCAGCCGGTACGGTCGGCGGCGCCGGCCCGAAAGGTGTGCACCAGCGCGTCGACGGCCTCGCGTACCTCCGCGGCGGTGCTGTCGGCGACCTCGCCGAGGAAAGCGCCGGTTTCGGGGTCGGTGATGGTGGTGTGCCGTTCCGTTTCCCGCCAGCGTCCGGCGGCGTACGCTTTGCCGGGCGGGGTCCAGCGAGTGGCCGCCGTGGCGGCGCGTCCGGTCATGAGGCTCATACGGGGAGCTCCTCAACTGTCAGCCGGCTCCGGGTCTCCGCCGAGCGGTGACAGCGGACCTGGTGGCCGTCTCCGATGTCGACGAGGTCGGGTGGCTCGGTACGGCAATGGTCGGTGGCCAGCGGACAGCGGGTGTTGAAGCGGCAGCCGGAAGGCGGGGAGACAGGGCTCGGTGGTTCGCCCTTCAGCTGATCCGCCGCACCGGCGTCGATGCGGTGTCCACGACCGGAATGCAGCAGTGCCAGGGTGTAGGGGTGCAGGGCGCCGGTGAAGATGCCTTCGTGCGTGGCCGTCTCCACGACCTGTCCGAGATACAGAACCGCCACCCGGTCGGCGAGGAACTCGACCACCTTCAGGTCGTGGGAGATGAACAACATGCTCAGCCCCCGCGAGCGACGCAGATCGACCAGCAGGTTCAGGATGGTCGCCTGCACCGAGGCGTCCAGGGCCGACACGGGCTCGTCGCAGACGAGCAACTTGGGTTCCAGCAGGAGAGCTCTGGCGATGACCACCCGCTGCAACTGTCCACCGGAGCAGTCGCCCGGCCGGCGCTCCAGGAAGCTGTCGTCCAGGCCCACTTCCGCCAGCGCGGTGGCGACTCGCCGCAGGCGCTCCGGCGGCGTACCGATGCGGTGTTGTCGCAGGGGGGCGAGCAGCGATTCCCGCAGCGTCATGCGCGGGTCCAGCGCGGAGTGCGGGTCCTGGAAGACCAGCTGCGCCGACCGGCGCAGCTGCCGCAGTTGGGCGCCGCGCAGCTTGCCGACCCTCAGCCGATCGACGTCGATCAGTCCGGCGTCGGCTGGTACGAGGCCGAGCAGGAGCCGAGCCAGAGTGCTCTTGCCCGAGCCGGACTCACCGACCAGCCCCAGCACCTCCCCCTCCCGGATGCGCAGGGACACGTCGTCGACGGAGTGCACGTGCGGCCGGCGGCCGAAACCGGTCCGCGACAACGGATAGTGCTTGCTGACATGGTCGAGGACGGCGATGTCGGAGTTCTGGGCGAGGTCGTTCATGCCGGAACCTGTCGTGGGGTGTCGATGGTGACCCAGCAGCGTGAGTTGCGATGGGTGCCGCAGAAGGTGAGGTCGGGTTCCTCGCTGTCACAGTGGGAGCCCAGCTTCGCGTCGCCGTCCGCGACGGCGCAGCGTGGGCGGAATCGGCAGCCGTTACCGGCGGCGCGTGCCGAGGTGGCGTTGCCAGGGATGACGTGCAGATGACCGGTGTCGTCGGTCTGCAGAGTGGAGCAGCGCAGCAAGGCCTGGGTATAAGGGTGCTCGGCGGCGGTGATGACCTCGTCGGCCGGTCCGTCCTCGACGATGCGGCCCGCGTACATGACGGCGATGCGGTCGGCGATGGAGGCGACGGTGGTGACGTCGTGGGAGATGAACAGGACCGACATTCCGGTCTCGGCCTGCAGGGAGGCGATGAGACGGAGAATCTGCGCTTGGACGGTGACGTCCAGGGCGGTGGTGGGTTCGTCGGCGATGAGGACGTCCGGGTGGGTGGCCAGCGCCATGGCGATCATGACGCGCTGGGCCATGCCGCCGGACATCTGGTGCGGATGGTCACCGGCGCGGCGTTCGGGATCGGGGATCCCGACGTCGGCGAGCAACTCCACGACCCGGCGGCGGGCGGCCGGCCGGCTCATGCCGAGATGGCGGCGCAGTGGCTCGGCGACCTGGCTGCCGATCGTCGCGGTCGGGTCGAGCATGCGCTTGGGCTGCTGGTAGAGCATGGAGATGCGCCGGCCGCGGATGCCGTCCAACGCCCGTGAGGAGGCGGCGAGCAGGTCCAGGTCCCCCAGCCGCAGCGCCTCGGCGTGCATGTGCAACCCGGTCGGCAGCATGCGCAGCATCGAGTGGGCGGCCATGCTCTTGCCCGACCCTGATTCACCGACCAGGGCCAGCACCTCGCCGGGGTCCAGGGTCAGGCTGACACGGTCGAGGATGGGCGGGGCTTGTCCAGGCCGACCAGCGTGAACGGTCAGGTCACGGACCTCCAGGCGTGCGCTCATGGCTGCTCCCGGGGTTGCGGTGGGGCTTTGTGGTCGTCTCCGTGGCGGTAGCCGTCGGCGTGTTCGTGAAAGATCTGTTCATGCGCCAACGGATCCTGGTGGTGATGCGGTTGAGGTCGAAGGTGGTGCTTGTGTGGCTTGCCCGATGTCGCCGCCTGAAGTTCGCCCACCTCGGCGAAGTGCCGGTCCAGAAGTGCCAGGGCGGCGGACTTGTCACCGCTGGCGATGACGTGCAGCAGTTGCTCGTGCTCGGTCGGCAACTCGGAACGATCGCTGTAGCTGTCGACGATCAACCGGAAGCACAGCTGCATCTCGTTGGAGATGAGTCCGTACAGCCGATCCAGCCGGGTGCTGCCGGCACCGCTGACCAACCGGCGGTGAAAGGCGAGGTCCAGGGCGGCCAGTGCGCTCCTGTCCGGGCCGCCGGCGGCGTCCTTCATCCGCGCGACGATCACTTCGAGGTCGGCGACCAGGCCCGCGGAGACCCCTCGGGTGGTGACCCGGCGCAGCGCCTCCCGCTCGATCGCTTGGCGGGCGACGAAGATGTCCTCCAGGTCCTCAATGGTCAAGGTGGGGACGAAGACCCCATGACGGGGGTAGCTGACCAGCAGACCTTCCTGTACCAGACGCTGCATCGCCTCGCGCAACGGGCCGCGGGAGACCTCGAAGGAGGCCGCGAGCTCGACCTCGTTCATCTGGGTTCCGGGCGGGAACTCCCCGCTGAGGATGCGGTTACGCAGCAGCCCGGTGACCACCTCCGTCAGCGTGCGCTTCGAGGTCTTGGCCGCCGGGGCCGGGGTCTGAGCGGTCATGGGTGTGCTTCTCCGGGTTTGTGGGCCGTTTCCGCTACTCACAGTCCGCAGGCGCAGGAGGGCGTGAGCGTTTCCAGTCTGATCGCCGCGCGGGCTCAGCGGCGTTCCGCAGGTCATGAGGACCCGCCTGCCCGGGCCCGGCGCGTCTCCAGGCCGCGGCCGGCGAGTGTGACGCTGAGGGCGGCCAGGAAGATCGCGGCACCGGGCGCCAGGACCAGCATCGGCAGGCGGTCGAGGTACGGGGTGGCCTCGGACAGCATCGATCCCCAGTCGGAGGACGGCGGCTGGACGCCGAGTCCCAGGAAGGACAGGGCGCCGACGGTGATGAGCTTGTGGCCAAAGCGCAGTGCCGTGTGGGCCAGCAACGGGGGCATGGCGTTGGGAAGCAGGTGGCGGCGGATGATGAACCACCCCGAGCACCCCAGGGCCTGAGCCGCTTCGATGAAGTCACGGCCGTTGAGTTCCAGGGCGACACCACGGGCCAGCCGGCAGAACGGGGTCCACCCGCCGATGGTCAGGGCGAGCAGCAGCGTCAGGTCTCCGGTGCCGAGGACCGCGACGAGGAAGAGCGCGACCACCATCTCGGGGAAGGCCAGCAGGATGTCGGTGACGCGCATGACGAGGGTGTCGAGCAGGCCACCCCGCCGGGCGGCGAGGAACCCCACGAGAGTGCCGGTGACGGCGCAGATCACCAGCGTGACCGAGGCGACGGCAAGAGAGAACCGGCCCCCGTCCAGCAGCCTGCTGAGCACATCACGGCCCAGGTGGTCGGTGCCCAGCAGGTGGGCCGCGGAGGCGCCTTCCAGACGGGCGGCGAGGTTCTGCTGAGCCGGTGGATAGGGCGACAGCCACGGTGCCAGCAGCAGGAGCAGGGCGATCACACCGAACATGATGGACCCGGCCAGCAACGCCGGCGGCCAGCTTCCGCGCCCCCGGCGGGCCGGGGCGGTGGTGGCTCCGGCCGGTGACGGCGGATGCTCAGCACCGGAATTGTCGCGACGGGTGTTGTCGCCGAAGACGTCAAGCACGGACACGGCTCGTCCTCGCAGTCGGGTTGATGACGGTGTAAAGCACATCGGTGAGGGTGGTGATGATCACGGCCAGGCCGACGACCGCCACGACCCCACCCTGGATGAGCGGGACGTCGTTGTTGATGACCGCGTCGTACATCTGCCGCCCCACCCCGGGCACAGCGAAGATCACCTCGACGACGACGGACCCACCGAGCAGACCGGCCAGCCAGACCGCGAACAGGGTCAGGACCGGCAGGACGGAATTGCGCAGCCCATGACGCAGCATGGTCTGGGCGAAGCTCAGCCCGCGACCGCGGGCGGCGGTGATGTAGGGCGCCTCGAGCACCTCGACCATCGACGAGCGGGCGACCTGGGTGAAGTAGCTCATCGGCCGCAGCGCCAGGGTCAGGCAGGGAAGCACCAGCGACGACGGCCCCTGCCAGCCGGAGGAGGGCAGCACGCCGAGCTGCAGGGCGAACACCAGCACCAGGACCGGGGCGAGCCAGTACTCCGGGACGGCCACGAATGCCTGCGTGATGCCGGTGATCGCCCCGTCGAGCTTGGTTCCACGCCGTACCGCGCAGAGGGCGCCCAGCGGAACCGCGACCAACAGGGCGAGCAGGAGCGCTAGAACGGCGATCGAGGCGGTGACCGACAATGCCCGCATCAGCTGAGGAAGAACCTCCGTGCCGTTGGTGAACGACCGGCCGAGATCACCCTGCAGTGCCGAGCCCAGCCAGGACAGGTACTGCTGGAGCAGCGGCCGGTCCAGCCCGTACTCGAGCCGGAGGCGGGCCAGCGTCGCCGGGTCCTGGACCAGGTCGCCCACCCGGGCCCGCAGGATCCGCGCGGCCGGATCCCCGGAGGTGACGTAGGGGATGAGGAACACCAGGAAAGAGGCGACCAGCAGGGTCGTCACGAGGACGGCGAACCGCCTCAGCATGTACAACACTCGGGATACCTCCGGGTCGTCACACGTTCTCGGATCGATCAGCGAACGGCGTCGAGCGCGCGGTAGAACGCCCCGGCGGCCGGCAGGAACCACGGCGGCCCGAAGTGACCGGGAACCGGCGGGAACGCCAGGCCCTGCCACGGGTTGGCCGTGGAATCGCCGCCGATGACCTCGGCCATGACCTTGCCCATGTGGGTGGCCATCTGGACCCCGTGGCCGCTGTAGCCGACGGAGTAGTGCATCCCGTCGCGTACGCCGGCGTGGACCATCTGATCCATCGTCATGTCGACCAGCCCGCCCCAGCAGTAGTCCAGCCGGACGTCCCGCAACCGCGGGAACACCTCGGCGATGGCCTTGCGCAGGATCTCCCCGCTTTTGAGGTCCGACTGGGCGTCCGACAGGGCGAACCGGGCCCGCCCGCCGAACAGCAACCGGTTGTCCGGTGTGGGACGGAAGTAGTACAGCAGGTTCTTGGTGTCCGACGCCATCCGCCGGTGCGGCATGAGCTGGGCGACGAGGTCGTCCGGCAGGGGTTCGGTGACGACGATGAAACTGCCCACCGGCACGATGCGGCGGCGCAGCCACGGGGTCAGTTTCCCCGTGTAGCCGCTGGTGGCGATGAGCACGTCGGAGGCGGTCAGGGCGCCACGCGTGGTCTGCACCTGGTGCCCCCGTCCGCCGCGGCGGACGCCGGTTACCGCGGCGTTCTCCGCTATCAGGGCCCCGTGACCGACCGCGGCACGGGCCAGCCCCATGACCAGCTTCCCGACGTGGGCGCCCGCACCGTTCGGGTCGACCTGCGCACCGTAGTAGCGGTCGCTGCCGAGCTCGTCCCGCATGCGGCCGCGGGGGACCAGCTGAACCGTGCGGCCGACAAGTTTCTCGATCACCCGCGCCGAACGCTCCAGAGCGGCGTAGTGCGCCGGTTTGGCGGCCAGGGTGAGCTTGCCGGAGCGCTCGAAGTGGCAGTCGATCCGCTCCTCGGTGACGATCTTCTCGACGGTGTCGATCGCGTTGTCGTAGGCGGTGAACATCATGGCCGCACGCTCAGGGCCGTAGCGCTTGACCGCGGCGGGGAGGGAGATGGCCAGGCCGGTCGTGGCCATGCCGCCGTTGCGGCCGGAGGCCCCCCAGCCCACGGTGTGGGACTCCAGCACGGCGACACTGGCGCCACGGCGAGCGAGATGCAGCGCGGCGGACAGCCCGGTCAACCCGGCACCGATGATCGCGACATCGACGTTCTCAGGGAGCTCGGTGCGGCGGAAGTCGCCGGGCGGTTCGGCGGTGTCGAGCCAGTAGCTGGTCAGCTTCACGACGTGCTCCTCGCGGGCTTCACAGACCCAGCACGGCGGGGACGCCGGACAGGTCGGCGGTTTCGGCGTACTGGTAGAAGGGCGTAGAGGGGTCGTAGCCGCGGTTGACGTAGATCTTGTGCGGGATCCGCAGCTCGTGGGCGGGGATCAGGTCGTACCAGATGTGCGAGGAGACGTGGACGATCTCGTCGCGTTCGCAGCCCAGCTGGTCGAGCATGTACTCGAAGGCCTGGTAGCGCGGTTTGTACGCCCTGGCCTGCTCGGCGGTGAACACCTTGTGGAAGGGGGCGCCGAGCTGGTCGACGTTGTGCCGCAACTGCTCGTCGACGGCGTTGGAGAGGATCACCAGAGGGTAGGCGTCGGCGAGCTTGGCCAGGCTCGCGGGAACGTCCGCATGGGGACCCCAGGTCGGTACGCAGGCCACGATGGCCTCGCCGTCGGAGGGGCGGTAGCCGATGCCCCAGCGTTCGCAGGTGCGCTTGAAGGAGTCCTTGAGCACGTCGGGGTAGAGCTTGAACTCGCCGAGCACCTCGTCCATCCGGTACGCGCGGTAGTCCTTGAGGAAGACCGGCATGTCCTCCTCGGAGATCCGGTCGGCGACCAGCGGCTTGACGGTGAGGTTGAGGTCGAAGCTGGTCAGCGTCCCGTAGCAATCGAAAGTGATGTATTTGGGGCGCACACTGGTCAGGTCCACGAGCAGTTCCTCCGGTGGGGGTCGGTCCGGTGGGTGTGGGAGCGTCGGTGGTCGGTCCGGTGAGGGCCGGAGCCCGTCGGTGCGACTGGGCAGGCGGCGAAGCGGCGAGATATCACGCCCGGTGCGAGCCGTCCGAGGCGGCCAGTCGGCGTGGTGTCTGGAACGCTAAGGACCCGATTCTCTGTTGTCAACAATTTCGAGTTGCCCACTTGTAACGAGTACGTTTCCCGGCCTTTCTTTGATCTTCATAAGCCGGTTGAACGACTATTTCCAGGTCGTGGCGCTGACTTTCGCTGCTGGAGTTTCCCTTCCTGCCACCGGAAGATTGTTGACAACAGTTGACCGCCGCTGGCGGTTGTGCACAAGATGTGGTCACGCGGCAGGCGCCACTCGGCAGCCGGCCGACAATCTCCCGGCCCCGCGACTCCCTCCCCGCCGGCACGAACGGACTCCCGATGCGAGCTTCCACGACCCCAGACGATCACGGACACGATCACGGACACGGCCATGGCCACGGTCACGGCCACCCCCACGACGACGCGCCCGCCACCGTGAACGACCACGGGCACGACCACTCCGATCACGCCCACGACGACCACGCGGCCGATCACCACGCGGCCGAGGCGTCGGCCACCACCGGTCACGGGCATGGGCACGGTCACGGGCACGGCCATGGGCACGGCCACGACGAGGGCCACGACCACGGGACCGGCCTGTGGGCGCGGATCAAGCACACGTTGATCCCCCACGCCCACGACGCCAACGAAGCGATCCAGACCGCCGAGGAATCGGCCAACCACGGGATCCGCACGGCCTGGATCGGGCTGGCCGGGATGATGGCCACCGCGATCGGGCAGATGGTCATCGTCGCGATGTCCGGGTCGATCGCCCTGCTGGCCGACACCATCCACAACCTGGGACACGCGGCGACCACGATCCCACTGATCATCGCCTTCCGGCTGGGCCGGCGCGCGGCGTCGAAGAAGTACTCCTACGGTTACCGGCGCGCCGAGGACCTGGTCGGGTTGTTCATCTCCCTGGTCATCGTCGCCTCGATCGCGCTGATCATCTGGGAGTCGATCGACGCGCTGCTCAACCCGCACCCGCCGACCAACCTGTGGTGGGTCTTCGCCGCCGGAATCGTCGGCTTCCTCGGAAACGAGGTGGTGGCCGTGTACCGCATCCGGGCCGGCCGTCGCATCGGATCCGCGGCGCTGATCGCCGAGGGCCAGCACGCCCGCGCCGACGGCTACACCTCGATCGCCGTCGTCGCCGGCGTGATCGGCGTGTGGCTCGGGTTCAGCCGCGCCGACGCGATCGTCGGCCTGCTCATCGCCCTGGCGATCACCGGCATCCTGATCAACTCCCTGGTCATCATCGTCCGGCGTCTCATGGACGGTGTGGAGCCGGCGACGATCGACCGGATGCGCACCACCATCGCCGGCGTCGCCGGCGTCGAGACCGTCGGCGGCGTGCGCGCCCGCTGGTCCGGTCACCGCATGGAGGGAGACGCCGAGATCGGTGTCGACGCCCGGCTGAGCATCATCGAGGCCCACCGCGTGGCCGAGGACGTGCAGCACTCCCTGATGCACGCGGTCGGCAACCTCGACCGGGTCACCGTCCATGTTCACCCCACCTTCGACGGCGTGGTGCCCGACGACCTCCACGAGTTGTCCGACCACCACGCCTCGAAGGAGGCCCGGGAGGCGTACCGGGCCAAGCTCGCCGCGCAGGGCGCGCGGTGACCCCCGTGAACGGCTCGACGGGATGGTCGATCCACCCGCTGAGTGAGCGCACCCTGCCCGGCGCGCAGTCGGTGATGCGACGCAGCATCGCCGAGGACTTCGGCGACGCCTACGACCCGCTGATCCACGCCGACGTCGACGACCCGCTGACCCACTACGCCCCCGGAGCCGGCCCCTTCCTCCTGGTGGTGACCGACGACAGCACGGACGAGGTCCTGGCCACAGGCGGGATCCGCAGCGGACGGCTGAAGCCCGGCCGCACCCCGCGACACGTCGTCGACCGGTACGAGGACGGCCGGCACGGCCAGCTCGTACGCGTCTACGTCCGCAAGGAAGCCCGCCGCCGCGGCATCGCCAGAGCCCTGGTCCACGCGGTTCTCGACCGCGCTGACCAGGAGGGGCACTACGAGGCCATCGCTCTGCACACCTACCAGCACTCCCCGGGCGCCGTCGCCTTCTGGGAGTCCTTCGGCGCCCAGCTCATCCACGACGACTCGAACGGAGCCACCGGCGCGGTCTTCTACGACCTGCCGCGCTCCTCGCGGTGACCGCCGCGCAGGCCCCATGCCATCCCCGCCGCACTGGCGAGACAGGAGAACACCATGTCCAAGCGTCGTGACGTCTTCATCTTCGTTGCCGAGCCCACCAAGGTCGACCAGGCCCGCACCAGCCTCATCGACTGGCTGCGCGGTCTGGAGGGCCACCCCGGATACCTCGGGGGCTCGGTTCTGCGCGAGTGCGCGGGGGAGCTCATCTCCAACACGCTGGTGATGACGCTGGAGTTCGAGAGCACCGAGGCCGCCCGAGCCCTGTGGCCGAAGATCGAGAACACGATCAACCCGCTCTACCCCGATGACAAGTCCGACAAGTCGATGGACCAGGGTGCCGCGTTCTTCACCGGCGCGGACGACGCCGTGGCGCCGGAGGACCTGAAGTTCACTCGCGGCAACGGCCTGGTGGCCCGGATGCTGCACATCCACGCCGAGGTCGTCGAGGACGTCGTGGCCGCCGCCTGACCCACGCCGTTCCCGCCACCACCGGCAGCACTCCCCCGACGTGATGAGGAGCCTTTCTTGACCAGCACCAGCCTGTGGCATCCGCAGACCGCGATGTCCACCATCGAGGAGACCCGCACCGTCATCGCGTCGGGGCAGGGAGCCTGGGTACGTACCGAGGACGGCCAGGACCTGCTCGACCTGCCGGCCGGCCTGTGGCACGCCAACGTCGGACACGGCCGAGCCCGCATCGCCGACGCCGTTCGTGAGCAGATGAACGTCCTGGAGACCTACCACCTGTTCCAGGGCATGGCCAACCGCCCCGCCATCCGGCTCGCCGAGCGCCTCGCCGCGCTGAGTCCCATCCCCGACGCGAAGGTCTTCCTCACCAGCGGCGGCTCCGACTCCGTCGACACCGCCTGCAAGCTGGCGCGCCGGCACTGGCAGGTGGCCGGGCGGCCCGGTAAGCGCGTCATCGTCTCCCGCGAGCACGCCTACCACGGCC
This sequence comes from Nonomuraea sp. CA-143628, assembly GCF_050942315.1. Taxonomy (NCBI): domain Bacteria; kingdom Bacillati; phylum Actinomycetota; class Actinomycetes; order Streptosporangiales; family Streptosporangiaceae; genus Nonomuraea; species Nonomuraea sp. CA-143628. The sequence continues at coordinate 464,405 of NZ_CP192072.1, read as the reverse complement.
TGCACGGGTTCGGTACCAGCATCACCGGCATCCAGAGTAACCGCGACGGGTACGGCAGCGACTCGCTGATCCCCGAGACCGCCCGCGTGCCATGGGACGACCTGGCCGCCACCGAGGCGGAACTCCTCCGGCTCGGACCCGACAACATCGCCGCCCTCATCGCCGAACCGATCATCGGCACCGGAGGAGTGCTGCTGCCCGCGCCCGGCTACCTCACCGGGCTGGCCGAGCTGTGCCGCCGCCTGGACATCCTGCTCATCGCCGACGAGGTCATCACCGGCTTCGGCCGGGTCGGGCAGTGGTTCGCCTGTCAGCGCTTCGGCATCGAGCCGGACCTCCTCACCATGGCCAAGGGCATCACCTCCGGCTACCTGCCGCTGGGCGGCGTGCTGGTGGCCCGGCGCGTCTGGGAGCCCTTCTTCGCCGAGACCTCCGACGCCCCGACCTTCCGCCACGGCCTGACGTACTCGGGCCACGCCGCGGCCTGCGTCGCCGCCGAGGCGAACCTGAGCATCCTTGAGGAGGAAGGTCTGCTGGAGCGCGTCCTGGACCTCGAACCCGTCCTGGCCCAGGCCCTCGCCCCGCTGGTCGACCATGGAGCCGTCGTCGACGTCCGGGCCGGGGTCGGCCTGCTCGCGGCCGTCCAGCTGGCCCCCGACGTCGACGCCCGCCCCGTGCTGCGCGCCGCGCGTGAGCAGGGCGTCCTGACCCGGCTGCTGGCCGACAACTCCCTGCACGTCAGTCCCCCGTTCGTCATCACCGCCGAGGAGATCTCCCGTGCCGCTGACGTCCTCAAGTCCGCTCTCGACCGTGCCCGTGCCCTCGAATCCGCCTGAGCCCACGCCGGCGTCGGCGGACCTCGCCCGGCACCGCGAACTCACCGAGACCGCGGCCGCGTCGCTGCCCAGTGGCTTCCTGAGCGCCGAGTGGACGGCGCCGCGCTCCGGGCGGACCTTCGCCGTCGCCGATCCCGCGCTCGGCCGGCCGGTCGCCGCCGTCGCCGACTGCGAGCCGGATGACGGACTGCTCGCGCTCACCGCGGCGAGCGAGGCGTTCCCCGCCTGGGCGGCCACCCCGACCCGGCTGCGGGCCGACATTCTGCACCGGCTCTACCAGGCGATGCTCGCCGATGAGGACCGCCTGGCGGCCCTCATCACCCTGGAGGTCGGCAAGACCCTCACCGAGTCCCGCGGCGAGGTCCGCTACGCCGCCGAGTACATCCGCTGGTACGCCGAGGAGGCGGTCCGCAGCTCCGGCCGGAGCACCCCTACCCCCGACGGCGGCTGGCACATCGTCACCGTCCCGCGCCCGGTCGGCCCCTGCCTGCTCATCACCCCGTGGAACGTGCCGCTGGCGATGGCCACCCGCAAGGTCGCGCCCGCCCTGGCCGCCGGCTGCACGGTCGTGCTGAAACCGGCGGAGCTCACCCCGCTGACCTCGCTGGCCTTCGCTCGACTCGCCCAGGACGCGGGGGTTCCGGCAGGAGTCCTCACCGTGGTCACCACCACGGATCCAGGGGCGGTCTGCGGCGCCCTCATCGCCGACCCACGACTGCGGAAGGTGTCCTTCACCGGGTCCACCCCCGTCGGAAAGCTGCTGCTGCGGCAGGCCGGCGCGCACGTGCTGCGTACGTCGATGGAACTCGGCGGCAACGCCCCGTTCCTGGTCTTCGACGACGCCGACCTCGACCTCGCGGTCCGTGAGGCGGTCATCGCCAAGATGCGCCTGGGGGGTCAGTCGTGCGTGGCGGCCAACCGGTTCCTCGTCCAGGAACCGGTGGCCGACGAGTTCGCGGCCCGTCTTACCGAGGCCCTCACCGCGATCAGGGTCGGGCTCGGCACCTCGGACGTCGATCTCGGTCCGCTCATCGACGACCGTGCGGTGGCCAAGGCCGACCGGCTGGTCGACGACGCCGTCTCGAAGGGAGCGACTGTTCTGGGGCGTTCCGGCGTACCCGACGGACCCGGCAGCTGGTTCGCCCCGGTGGTGCTCGACCATCTCAGCGCCGACGCTCTCCTGCAGCAGGAGGAGGTCTTCGCCCCGGTCGCCGGCATCCGCCGGTTCCGGACGGAGGAGGAGGGGGTGGCGCTGGCCAACGACACTCCGTTCGGGCTCGCGGCATACCTGGTGGCGCGCGACAGCGACCGGATCGCGCGAGTCGCGGGCCGGTTGGACAGCGGCATGGTCGGCATCAACCGGGGGCTGCTGTCCCACGTGGCCGCGCCGTTCGGCGGGATCAAGCAGTCCGGGCTCGGCAGGGAGGGCGGCGCCGAAGGGCTCATCGAGTACCAGAACCTCAAGTACCTCGCCGCTCCGGCGCTGGCCTCATGAGAACGGTCGGATCCGCTCGAAGGAGGGCGGCATGAGAACGGTCGGATCCGCTCGAAGGAGGGCGGCGGTCATCGGGGCCGGAGCGGTGGGGAGCATGGCCGCCTGGCAGCTGGCCGAGCGCGGCCTGGACGTGCATGCCTTCGATCGCTGGGGCGTCCCGCACCACCGCGGGGCCTCCGGCGGGCAGAGCCGCCGGTTCGCGGTCATCAGCATGGGAGACCCGGACCTGCCGCCGCTGGTTCTCCGGGCCGAGCGGCTGTGGCGCCGGCTGGAGGAGGCGACCGGACGACGTCTGCTTGAGCAGACCGGAGGACTGATCCTCGGGCCCGCGGACCGCCCCTCCGTCCGGCAGGCCGTGGCCAGCTGCGAGAAGTGGGGGCTGGCCCACCGCGTTTTCGACGCACAGGACCTGCGGCAGCGCTTCCCCCAGCACGCCGTCGACGACGAGGACATCGCCGTCCATGACTCCGCGACCGGCTTTCTCCGTCCCGAGCCGGCCATCCTCGCCGCGATCGAACAGGCCACGACGCTCGGGGCGACGGTGCGCCATGATACCGAGGTCCTCGACATCGACGTGAGGTCCGACACGGTCGAGCTGACCTACCGCGGTACGGGAGGAAGCGCTCGCAGCGAGACGTTCGACGCGGTGGTCGTGGCCCCCGGCGCCTGGGCGGCCACGCTGTTGCCGGAGAGGGTGCGGGAGGCGATCGGGGTGGCCGGGCTGACCGCCCGTCGGCTGGCGCAGACCTGGTTCGTACCGGACGACCCGTCGCAGTACAGCGCGGAACGCTTTCCGGTCTTCGAACGGGCCGGCCTGCCGGACGGCGCCTCCGTCTACGGCTTTCCGAGCCTGGACGGCGCCACGGTCAAGATAGGCGTGAAGACCCGCCCGCACCCAGAGGTGGCCGACCCGGCGCGACCGGACCCCCACCTCACCGACGAGCACATGGCGGAGGTCCGCGAGGTCGTCGGGCGGTGGCTGCCCCGGCTCAACCCGCGTCCTGTGCAGACCACGGTGCACGTGGAGTCGTACACGGGGGACGGCCGGCCCGTCGTCGGGCTGCTCCCGGGCGCCGCGCACGTCGCGGTCGCCGTCGGATTCTCCGGCGGAGGATTCAAGTACGCGCCGGCGGTCGGCGAGGCTCTGGGCGATCTCCTCGCTGACGGTGTCACCGAGGCCAATATCCGGCAATTCGCACCCGGCCGCTCCGCGACGGTGTGAGCGGATCGCCACCGCGCTGGGCCCGCAGTGAGGGGTGCGGCTGGACCGCACCCCTCACGCGCGGCCGCACCCCTCACACGCGGTCAGCTGCAGCCGTACCCCGACGGCGCCTGGGTGTTGCCGTCGGGCCGGCTCGCTTGGAAGCCGAACGTGGTGCTGCCGCCGGGCGCCAGGGTGCCGTTGTGCGACAGGTTCCTGGCCGTCACGGTCTGCCCGCTGACCGTGAGGGTCGCGTTCCAGGAACCCGTGACGGTGTGACCGGCGGGCAGCGTGAAGATGACCGTCCAGCCGTTCTTGGTGGCGGTGCCGGTGTTGGTCACGGTCACGGGCTGCACGACATAGCCGTTGCTCCAGGAGTTCTGTACGGTCCCGACGGCCGAGCAGCCGCCGCCCCCGCCGCCGGTCGAGGTGGTCACGCTGACCGTGTTCGACACCGGTGACTGGTTGTTCGCGCCGTCCCGGGCCCGTACCTGGTAGCGGTAGGTGGTGGCGGCGCTCAGGCCGCTGTCGGCGTACGAGGTGGTGGTGCTCGTGCCGACCTGGGCAAAGGCGCCAGTACCGGTCGCCCGCAGGATGTCGTATCCGGCCAGCCCGCTGCCGCCGGAGTCGGTGGAGGCGGTCCACGACAGGCTGGTGCCGCTCGACGTGGTGCCCGAGGCCGTCAGGCCGGACGGCGTGGTCGGGGGCGTCGTGTCGGTGCCGCCTCCCGAGGTGGTGTACGAGAACGCGTTGACGGCCAGCCCCGTCCCGCCGACCCAGGGCTCGAACCCGGCCTGCACGCTGGTGAGGTACCACGACCGCTGGGCGTACCCACGGCTGATCGCGTCGGCGAGGAAGGTGTCGACGGCGAAGTCCAGCGAGGACGCCGCCGAGGTGCGGACGTAGGAGATCACGTTCCAGCCGGTGTTGCCGAACCAGACCTGCCAGGTGCCGCCCGCCAGGCTCACCGTGCCGACGGGCGAGCCGACCGGCTGGATGGAGCCCTGCTTGTTGAGCCAGACCATGATCTCGGCCCCGGTGTTCTGCCCGTCGGTGCGCGGGGTCGGGTCGAACCAGATGTCATAGGCCGCGTCCCAGGTGCCCGCGCTCGGGTAGCTCATGGTGACGCTGGTGCGCACGTTGCCGAAGCCGCTCGCGTTGGCTCGCATGGGCAGGCCGCTCCCGGTCGTGCAGAGGGCGTAGTGGCAGCCCGCGTAGACCGACGGGTAGGAGGCGGGTGCGCCGTTGGTCGGCTTGTTGTGCGCCGCCTGGGTGATCGTGAAGCCGGCGGCGGCCTGGTTGACGTCGATGCACTGCGCCGTGTCGGCTCCCCATATGTTGTTCTGGACGATGTACTTGTTGCCCTGGATGCTGGTGGAGTCCACTTTCCCGCAGATCACCGGGGCGGCCTGGGCCGGTACGGCGAACAGTCCCGCGGCGAGGATCGAGCCGATCGCCGCGATGATCAGGTGGATGTGCACGCGCCTCATGGCATGTTGCTCCCGCTTCTCTGACAAGGAGGTTTGGGAGCGCTCCCACAACGCAGCATCACGGCCGACGTGGCCCCCGGCAAGCGCGCGTCCGTGCCATCGCCCGCAGCGAGGCGAGCGACCAGGCAAACCCTGACCGGGACGGGGTGAAAGTTTCACGCCGCGTTGTCGGCCGGGTCGGCGCGTGGTTCAATCCGTCTAGCTGCCGGGCGGGCAGGTCGTGGGCGGGATCTCTGTCGCACGAACAAGGGAATCCCCATGAGATTCATCCGGTCGGTGGCCTTCGCCGCCGCGCTGGTGGCGACATTGCTCGCCTCCGCCCTGGTGGCTCCCCAGGCGCAGGCGCATGGCGTCACGATGTTCCCCGGTGCCCGTACCTACCTGTGCTGGAAGGACGGTCTGCGGGACAACGGGCAGATCATCCCCTACAACCCGGCCTGCGCCGCTGCCGTCGCGCAGAGCGGCGCCACGCCGCTGTACAACTGGTTCGCCGTGCTGCGCTCCGACGCCGGCGGCCGTACCAGCGGCTTCATCCCCGACGGGCAGCTCTGCAGCGGCGGCACCGGCGGCCCGTACGACTTCACCGCCTACAACGCCGTCCGCTCCGACTGGCCGCAGACCCACCTGACCTCGGGCGCGAGCATCCAGATGTGGCACAGCAACTGGGCCCAGCACCCCGGCACGTTCGTCTACTACATCACCAAGAACGGCTGGAACCCGAACGCCCCGCTCAAGTGGTCCGACCTGGAGTCGTTCGGCAGCGTCACCAACCCGCCGGCCACCGGTGGGCCCGGCGCGCTCAACTACTACTACTGGAACGTCCAGCTCCCGTCCGGCAAGAGCGGGCGGCACATGATCTACGTCGACTGGATCCGCTCCGACAGCGCCGAGAACTTCTTCAGCTGCTCCGACGTCGTCTTCGACGGCGGCCACGGCGAGGTCACCGGCGTCGGACCCAACGGCGGCAGCACGCCCGACCCCACTGTCACACCGACTCCCCCAACGCCGGGCGCCTGCTCCGCCACCTGGCACGCGACCGACAACCCCGGCTGGCCCGGACACTTCCAGGCCGACGTGACGGTCAAGAACAACGGCACCACCGCGCTCAACGGCTGGACGGTCAAGTGGACCTTCAGCGGCGGGCAGGGCTTCGACGGGTCGCCATGGAACGGCGTGCTGAGCGCGCAGCCGCCCAACGTCTCGGTCAAGAACGCCACCTACAACGGGCAGCTCGCGCCGAACGCGACCACCTCGTTCGGGTTCAACGCCACAGGCACCGCCCCCAGCCCCGCACCCACGCTGACCTGCACCAGCCCGTAGGTCATGCGCATTCCGGAAGAAGTGAGGACCAGAAGGGCCGCGGCGATCGCCGTCGTGGCCCTGATCCCCGTCGCCGGTGCGGCGCTGTTCGTGGGCCTGCACCAGGCGGGGCGATCGGACCTGCGCGACCAGCTCGCCGCCCAGGTCACGGACATCCTTGAGAGATCCACCCCGGCCGAGCACCACGACCACGGGCACGAGTTCGGCGAGCAGGCCGGCCGGGTCGTGTGCGCGGTCGATCCGTTCGGCTTCGACCCGCCGACCGCGACCACGGCGGCCCAGGTGAAGTGGGTCTATGCCCGCCACATGTGCGCCATCACCGGTCCGGGCGCCGGGTGGGCCGTCTCGGTGCGCGCCTCGGGCCCGATCGCCGTCCGGCTCGGCGATCCACCTCTGGTACGGGTGCCCACGCCGGGCGCCGGTTACCCCGAGCGGGTCCGGCAGGTGATACCCCAGCGGTATCAGGAGGAGGCGTTCGGCGAGTTCGCCGACGAGGACGCGATCGAGGCGGCCCGCCAGAGGTTCGCCCTGGTGACGGCCCGATGACCTGGTGGCGCCCGACCCGCCGCCTGGCATGCGGACGCGGCCGGCAGGAGGGGGAGGTCTCGCGGCCGGCCGCGGCCACGCCATCCGGGCGGGATGGTGTCATGGAACGGTTCCACCAGTGACAGTTGTCGGCACCACCTCCTCATCGACCGGCCGAGCTCACCGACCGGCCAGATCGACCGGCCGGGCTCGTCGACCGGCCGGATCGACCGATCCGGCCGGTTCGCAGGCGTTGACCGGCCGGTGTGGCGAGCCGCACCGGCCGGTCCGTGGTTCAGTTCGCGCAGGTGTAGCCGGACGGCACAGTGGTCTGGCCGTTCGGCCGGCTGGCCTGGAAGCCGAAGGCGGTGCTCGCGTTCGGCCCGAGCGCGCCGTTGTAGCTCAGGTTCCTGGCCGTCACGGTCTGCCCGCTCACCGTCACCGCGGCGTTCCATGAGCCGGTGAGCACGTGCCCGGCGGGCAGCGTGAACGTCACCGTCCAGCTGGTCTTGGCCGCGCCGCTGGTGTTGGTCACAGTCACGGGCTGCACGACGTACCCGCTGCTCCACTGGGTCTGTACGGTCGCGACGGCCGTGCATCCCCCGCCACCACCACTGAGGGTGGTGAAGGTGACCTGGCCCGACTGCCCCGACACGTTGCCCGCCGCGTCCCTGGCCTTCACGTAGACCTGGTAGGCGGTCGCGGGGGTCAGCCCGCTCAGCGTGATCGAGTTGGTCGCCGACTGGCCGAGCAGCGTGCTCGGCGCCCGGTAGACGTCATACCCGGTCACGCGCACGTTGTCGGTGGAGGCGGTCCAGCTCAGCGTGGCCCCCGTCGAGGTGACGCCGGAGGCGACCGGGGTGCCGGGCACGCTGGGCGGGGTCGGGTCGGGGGTGCCGCCGCCGTACACCGACGCCTCGCGCGAGGTGGCCGCGATGCCGTTGGCGCCGTTGAAGAGCCGCTGACCCCATGACGTGAGCTGGTTGACGTCGAAGTTGGTGACCTGGTCGAGGTACTCGACGCCGCCGCCGTTGCCGCTCCACGACCAGCCCAGGTAGCCGAGGCCCCGGCTCACGGACTGGGCCATGATCGTGTCCTCGTCCGGGTCGCCGTCGGAGTGGTTGAAGCCGAACTCGCCGATCACCAGCGGCAGCCCGGCGGTCCTGAACGCGTCCAGGTAGGTGGTGATCTCCGCGGCCGTGTCGTACACGCCGTACATGTGCACCGAGAAGATCGTGTTCTTGGCGGGGTCGGCGTCGAAGACGGTCCGCGCGGTGTCGCGCATGACGTTCTGCCAGTCCTGGCCCCAGTTGGGCGCGTCCACCATGAGCGCGTGCTCGAAGCCGTTGGCGCGCAGCTTCTTGACCGCGTTGGCGGTGGCGGTGGTCCAGTCAGGGGTGACGGCGTTGTTGCCGACCGGCTCGTTGCCGATGTTGACGATGACGTAGTTCTCCTGGCCGACCAGGGCGCTCTTGACGCTGATCCAGTAGTTGGCCGCCTGGTCAAGGGTGTAGGCGCCGCTCTGCTCGCCGTACCCGGTGGTGTCGTGGTTCTCCAGGACGCAGATCAGCCGGTTGGCCTTGCAGCGGGAGACGATGTCGGCCACGTCGGAGACGCTGTTGGCGGTCCAGCGCCCGCCGCTGAGCACGACTCGGACGGTGTTGGCGCCCAGGGACTTGATGTCGGCGAACGCCTTGGTCTGGGTGGGGTACCAGGTGTGCGCGTGGCTGGTGCCGCGCATGACGAACTCCTGGCCGTTCGCTTCGAGGATCTTCGTACCGCTCACATGAATGCCGGTGGCGGCGTGCGCAGGAGCTGAGAGGAAGAGCAGCGGGAGTAACAGCGCGGCGAGCGCCGCGAGCCGGGTTCTCATGGGCGGCCTTTCGATGGTGACCCGCCCCGCCGACGTGGCAGGACGCGGCGGGGCGGGGCGATCATGAAGGACGGATCACGGGAAGAGCCGCCCGTACTCGGCCAGGGCGACGGCGACGTCCACCTGCGCCCAGAACCGGTGATAGTTGAAGACCGGCGCCGGGCCCGTGCCCTTGAGGAAGGCGTCGACCCTCGCGTAGTCGGGGTCATTCTTGTAGAAGGACCTGATCGACAGGAACGTCGAGCTGGAGTTGATCGGGTCGCCGTTCGGCATGGTGCCGCTCCAGCCCGGCGGGACGTACACCGGGTCGCCGACGCGCTTGTAGTCCGTCTTGGTCTCCGGCACCGACACGCCCTTGGCGTCGCGGTACTTCCAGACGCCGTCGAGCAGCGCCTTGGCCGTGGTCCTGGCCGCCGTGTGGTTGGCCTTGGCGGCGTAGTACATCAGGGCCTTGGCGTAGGCGCCGGTGACGCCGACGTCCTGCGTGTAGTCCACGATCGACACATGCAGGCCCGGGTTGGCGGCGGGCATGCCGCTCGTGGAGCTGAAGTCACTCGCGGGCTGACCGGTCCAGCGCAGCGTGGACGGGATCTGGTACGAGCCGTCCGCGTTGATCGTGGTGTTGGCCAGCGCCCAGGTGACCCACTTGTCGAGCAGCGTCTTGGCGTTGGCGTTGCCGGTGGCGTAGTAGTACTCGGCCACCCGCTCCATCGTCCACGCCTGGAAGCCGAACCACTGGTTGGACGGCGGGTCGTGGTAGACGGGCTGCCAGTCATAGGTCATGCCGAAGAACTTGGGCAGACCGGCCGGCGGCGTCCCGTAATGGCCTTCCCAGCTGTTGGTCGCGCCACCGGCGATGGCGCCTTCGGCCGACTGCAGCCAGGTGTAGAACTGCAGCTGCCGGGTCAGGCTGGTGCTCCAGTCGGTGACGCCGGTCGAGCTCTTGGGCTTGAGCTCGGCGACGTTCGACAGGGCCCAGGCGGCCAGCGGGTTCTGGTAGCCGGAGTGGTTGTGGCTGGAGCCGATCCGCCAGGCCCAACCGGCGTTCGCGTCGGTCGCGCCGCCCCAGGCGTAATACCAGGACAGCAGGTAGTTGGAGGCGTCCTTGCCGGTGCCCGCCGCGCAGGAGGGGCTGGTGCAGCCGGGCTTCTTGAAGTACTTGTCGTACATCGCGTACCGCAGGTAGTCGCCCATCTTCGCGGCCTTGGCGACCGACCCCGAGATCTGCGACTCCTTGCCCTGCGCCTTGGCCCAGGTCTGCGCCCAGTACGCCGCCTGCACGGCTCGTGCGTCGGCGTCGGGGGCATTGGTGTACTTCCACTGCTTCGCGTACGAGCTGTCCTTGACGAACAGGTCGAGATAGCCGTTGGGCCCGCCGTGCTTGAACTGGTCGCAGGACGGCTGCGGGATCGTCTCGAAGACCGACTCCTCGGGGCCGCGCTGGTAGGTGTTGATGTAGGCGGGCTTGGTGGTGCCGTCGCCGCAGCGGCCGAAGCCGTAGGTGTTGTCGACGTCCAGCAGCCAGTGCATGCCGTAGATGTCGCCGGTGCCGTACGCGCTCTTCAGCTCGTTGGCGATCGGGTCGGAGCCCACGGTCACGCTGGTGTCCAGCGGCGACGGGTAGTTGTTGATCGAGGTGGACTCGGGGATGTACGTGGCCGGCTTCGACGGGGTGTAGAAGGAGTTGGTCGGCTGGTCGGCCGTGGCCGGGATGATGTACTTCTCCATCGTCGCCCAGGCGGTGTTGAACTTGGCCCAGTCACCGGTGATCTGCCCGTAGACCGCCTCCAGCCACAGGTAGTAGCTGAACGCCTCCGACGTGGTCTCGTGCCCCTGGTCGGGCGCCTCGACCATGAAGGTCTCCAGCGAGTGGTACGGCACGCCCTCGGGCGAGAAGTAGCCGTTGGCGGGGTCGTGCAGCTCGTTGTAGAGCTCGGTGAACCGCCTGACGTACTCGTTGTCGCCACCCGGCAGGTCGTCATCGGCCTCGGTGGCGGTGACCGTGATCGGGCTGTAGCCACTGGCGCTCACCGTGAAGGTGGCCGAGCCGGCGGTCGTGTCGGTGTCGTCGGCGGCGGCCAGGGTGACGTTCTGCGCGGTGTTCCAGTTGGCGGTGGTGAAGGTCAGGCTGCCGCCCGAGCTGACCGTGAGGTCGGTGTCACCGCTGGTCCGCGCGGTGGCGACGGCCACGTTGCCAGTGGGCGCCCGCGACAGCCGGACGCCGAACGTCGCGGTGCCCTTCTCCGGCACGGCCAGGCTCGTCGGGCTCACCACGAGCGCCGGCGTGTTGTCGGCCGTCACGGTGATCCCGACGGGCGAGGAGGTGGTGGTGGCGCCGAGGTTGTCGGTGGCCCTGGCGGTGATCGAGTAGCTGCCGGCGGGCACGTTCGGCCAGCTGTAGGCGTACGGGGCGGCGGTGTCGCTGTTCAGCAGCGTGCTGCCCTGGTAGAAGTCGACCTTGGCGATCGTGCCGTCGGAGTCCGCGGCGGTCGCGGCGATCGGCACCGTGGCGGGCGCCGCGAACGTCTGCCCGGCGGCCGGCGAGGTCAGCGCCACGGTCGGCGGCTTGTTGACGCCGGCTCCCCCGCAGGTGACGCCGTTGACGGTGAAGGCGGTGGGCTTCGGATTGCTGCCGATGTAGGTGCCGTTGAAGCCGATGTTGGTGGAGGCGCCGGTGGCCAGATTGCCGTTCCAGTCAAGGCTCTTGGCGGTGACGGCCTGGTTGTTCTGCGCCCAGGTGGCGCTCCAGCCCTGGCTGAGCTTCTGTGTGGTCGAGGGGAAACTGAAGCCGAGCGTCCAGCCGTTGATCGGGTCGCCGGTGTTCTTGATGGTGACGCTGGCGGTGAAGCCGGGGCTCCAGTCATTGGTGGTGTACGTCACCTCGCAGGCGACGGCCGCGCTGGCGGGCGCGGCCGTCAGCGCGGTGGTCGCCCCGGCTATGAGAACAAGCGCGAAAGCCGGTGCGAGCCGCCTTCTCAGGCGCGCGAGCATTGTGTACGACACGAGGTCTCCATGGGAGTAGGGGGTGGGAGCGCTCCCAAAATGGATTGTCGGTGGCCATATGGAGATGTCAACGGAATGCCGTCCCGGTGACCCGCATATTTCCTCCCACCTGGCTGCGTGGCATGAAAGTTTCATGGACGTTCCGCGACATACGGCGAGCATGCCGGGTCGGCGGTGCGGCCGCTCTTCACCGCACCCTGTACACGCCCGTGAGCACGGCTCAGTATGGGAGCGCTCCCAAACATCAGCTCTAGCTCCTGGAGATGATTGCTCGTGAAACTCCACCGCGGCCTGCGCAGATGGGCCGTGACCGCGACCGCCGCCTGCCTGGCGACCTTAGGGCTCGTCGCCGGCCAGACCACGGCCGCACAGGCCGCGGTCGCCTGTGACGTCTCCTACACACCCAACACGTGGACGACGAGTCCGGGGCAGGGCGGCTTCACCGCGAACATCACCCTCAAGAACCTCGGTGACCCACTCACCGCGTGGACGCTGGCCTTCGACTTCCCCACCGCCGGGCAGAAGTACACCCCGAGCGGCTGGGGCGCCAACTGGAGCCAGACCGGGACCCGCGTCACCGGGCAGAGCCTGTCGTACAACGGCAACCTCGCCACCGGCGCCTCGACCAACATCGGCTTCAACGGCACGTGGAGCGGCAGCAACCCGAACCCGGCCTCCTTCTCCGTCAACAACGTGACCTGTGGCGGCGGTAACCCGACGACGCCCTCAGTCGTCACCTCCGCGAGCTCGGTGTCCGTCAACGAGGGCGGCACGGCGACCTTCACCGCCAAGCTGTCGGCCGCGCCCACCGCCAACGTGACCGTCGCCACCACCCGGACCAGCGGCGACACGGACCTGACCGTGAGCTCCGGCGGCTCGCTCACCTTCACCCCGAGCAACTGGAACACCGCCCAGACCGTGACCCTCGCGGCGGCCCAGGACTCCGACACCACCAACGGCACGGCGGCCTTCAGCGTCGGCGGAACCGGCGTCACCGCCGCCACCGTCAACGCCACCGAGGTCGACGACGACACCACGCAGACGCAGTCGCTGGTCGTCACCCCGACCGCGGTGACCGTACCGGAAGGCGGCAGTGCCACCTACACGGTCAAGCCGGCCATCCAGCCGTCGGCGAACCTGACCGTCACCTCCACGGCCGGCAGCGGCGACGCCGACCTCACCGTGACCTCGGGCGGGTCGCTCACCTTCACCTCCGCCAACTGGAACACCGCTCAGACCGTTACCGTGGGCGCGGCCCAGGACTCCGACACCACCAACGGCACGCGTACCTTCACCGTCGCCTCCAGCGGTCTGACCAGCCGGACGGTCACCGCCACCGAGGCCGATGACGACGGCACCCCGCCCGCCGGGCACGTCGACAACCCGTACGCGGGCGCCACCGGCTACGTCAACCCCAACTGGAAGGCCAAGGCCGCGGCCGAGCCGGGCGGTGCCGCGGTGGCCAACACCTCCACCGCCGTGTGGCTGGACCGCATCGCCGCCATCGCCGGCAGCTCGTCCGTCATGGGCCTGCGGGCGCACCTGGACGCGGCCGTCACCCAGGACGCCGCCAACGGCTCCGCGCCGCTGACCGTGCAGTTCGTCATCTACGACCTGCCCAACCGCGACTGCTCGGCGCTGGCCTCCAACGGCGAACTGCTAGTCGCCGAGAACGGCCTCAACCGCTACAAGACCGAGTACATCGACCCGATCGCCGCCATCATGAGCGACTCGAAGTACGCGAACCTGCGGATCGTCACGATCATCGAGCCCGACTCGCTGCCCAACCTGATCACCAACCTGAGCTTCCCCAAGTGCGCCGAGGCCAACTCCACCGGCGCCTACGTCCAGGGCGTCCAGTACGCGCTGAACAAGCTGCACGCGATGTCGAACGTCTACACCTACATCGACGCCGCCCACCACGCGTGGCTCGGCTGGGACTCGAACTTCAACCCGTCGGTCAACCTCTTCTACTCCACAGCGGCAGGCGCGGCCGCCGGAGTGGACAGCGTGGACGGATTCATCGTCAACACCGCCAACACCTCCGCCACCAAGGAGCTGTATTTCACCATCAACTCCACGGTGAACGGCACCTCGGTCCGGCAGTCCAAGTGGGTCGACTGGAACTGGTACGTGGACGAGACGTCCTTCGCCCAGGCCCTGCGCACCGCGCTGATCGGCAAGGGCTTCAAGTCGGGGCTCGGCATGCTGATCGACACCTCGCGCAACGGCTGGGGCGGCAGCGCCCGCCCGAGCGGCCCGAGCACCTCGACGGACCTCAACACCTTCGTCGACCAGTCACGCATCGACCGGCGCATCCACGCCGGCAACTGGTGCAACCAGAGCGGCGCGGGCCTCGGCGCGCGGCCGACCGCCAACCCCGACTCCGGCCTGGACGCCTACGTGTGGGTCAAGCCGCCCGGTGAGTCGGACGGTGCCAGCAAGGACATCCCGAACGACGAGGGCAAGAAGTTCGACCGGATGTGCGACCCCACCTACACCGGCAACGACCTCAACGGCCACAACCTGACGGGTGCGCTGCCCGACGCGCCGCTGTCCGGCCAGTGGTTCTCCGCCCAGTTCCGCCAGCTGCTCCAGAACGCCTACCCGCCCGTCTCCTGACGAGCACTTGTTCCTCCGTCTCCTGACAGACAGCGGCCCGTAACGCCAACCTGTCCGTCTCTTGACGGCCGCTCGTCCGCCGGTCTCCTGACGAACGCCTGCCCGTCCGTCGCCCGGCGGCCATGACGAAGGCCCAGGCCGATTCTTCGGCCTGGGCCTTCGCTCAACCCCCGCTCAACCGCCCGCTCACCGTGCGGCCGTTGCATTGGTGCGCTCTCACCCGCGTCACTGTCAGGGGGGCGGAACGTCCTCGTCCTGCTCGTTCATGTAGTCGCCGCTGTCGAGCGGCATGCGATCCGGCTCGCGCCGCTCCGCCTCGTACCGCTCACCGCGGTTCTGGCCGGCCGCCTCCGGCCGCTTCTTCCCACGGAGGCTGCGCAGGTAGTCGACGGGGCTCGTCGCCGTCTCCTCCCCTTGGAGCCGCATGGCCTCCTCGACCTCCACGTACTTGTGAATGTGTACGTGAGCCGTCTCATCGCCGAGCCCCATGTCGGCGCCGGCCGTGCGCTGCGACGGCACGCCCGTGGGCCGGATGCCGTAGTGCCGGTAGAGCCTGGCCTCTTCCTCCAGCGAGAGGCGGCCGTCGACGTCGATGTTGGGCGCGTCCTTGATGGTGTCCTTGTCGAAGGGAACGCGGATCTCCTCTCCCGACCGGCGGGCGTTCATCAACGGGACGAATGTCTGCCTCATCCCGAAAAGCCCTGTGCGTACGGTCACCCACTCGGGCTCGCCCGTGCTGTCGTTGAGATAGACCTGCCCCACCTTTCCGATCTCCTCGCCGTCCGCACCGATGACACGGCTGCCGAGCAGGCTGCGGATCTCTGTTTGCATGGCCACGGCGATCCCCCCGAGTCTCGTCCGTCTGCCCGGCGGGCACGCCGACCGGGCTCAAAGTGAACGAATACCCCCAAACCTCGCAAAACCACACCTTCTACGCGAGGTTTGGGTCCACCTTGGGTACTGCTTTGGACGGATAAATAGCTAAACAGCGGGCGAATTACTGTTCGGAGAAAGGGGGGATTCAGCCGCCAGTAACGCGATATCCCGCGACGAACCGACTATCGTGCAGGCATGGCGAGCTATCCCCCAATGCGGCCGCGTCCGCTCGCTGCCATGCGTGGCCGACGGACCACCCCATGTCCTGGCTGACCTACGCCTGCCAGCACCTGCCCGGCGCGACGGTGATCGCCGTCGGCGGCGAGCTGGACGCCACGAACGAGGGCAGGCTCGACGCCTTCATCCGGGAGTGCCGCCAGCGGCCCGGCGACCACCTCGTGTTCGATCTCGCGGAGGTGCACTTCATGGACAGCGCGGGGCTCCGGCTGCTGCTCAGCACCTATACCTTCTCCCGGCAGCACGGGGGCAGCGTCCGCCTGGCGGCGCTGCAGCCCATGCCGGCCCGGATCGTCGAGGTCACCCGGATAGGTGAGCACCTGCCGGTCCACAGCACCCTCCAGGACGCTCTCACCGCCGCGCTGTCCCCGCCGGAGCCTCCCCACCGCCGCCCCCTCACGGGCAACGGCGGCTCCGGGGCGGCCTGATGGGTCAGCTCTTCTCGGGCTTGGTCGCCTCCCCGTCCTTGACCAGGCTCCCGCAGGTGTAGCCCGGCTCCCGCTCGGGATCGAGGCGGATGTCCCCCAGGTTCGTCGACTCCGCCGGTCGCCGGAAGGTGGTCATGTAGTCGCAGTCGTAGAAGACGTACGTGCCGTCGCTCTCGCCGAGCAGCATGAGGTCGCGCCCGTCGTACAGCGGCTTGTCGTCACCGTCCTTCACCACCACCCACTGGTCCTGGAACCCCACCATGTTCAGCAGGTCATTGGCCTGCCCGGTGTTACGTACGTCGCCCGCGCCTATGACGAGCCCGACGAGCAGGACCATGCCCAGCCCGATTCCGGTGAGGGCGCCCACGAGCACCTTCATCCCGGCCCGCCCGACCGGCTTGCGGCGCAGCAGCCGGAACGGCACCACGAACGCCAGGACTCCGAGCACCAGGGCCCCCAGCACGTGCAGCGGCGAGAGCTCCAGCGTGAACAGGTAGGTGGTGCTGAGATAGGTCACCCCGCACCAGGCGGCGGCGATCACCGCCGCGATCCATGGCCGCCGCCTGACGGCCTGGACGAGCCGGTTCACCGCACCGCCCGTCACCTTGTCGAGCAGCCACCCCACCGCCACCAGGACCCCGATAACGGGCAGCAGGATGAGCAGGAGCATGATCAGTGTGCCCATGAGCCGCCCGAGCAGGACGGACTGGTCGATCCCCGCCTGTTCGGGATTGATGTCGAAGACCCAGTACATCTGCTGGATGCCCAGGTACAGCATCGCGTACAGCCCGACGCCCACCGGGACCACCACGGAGCCGATGAGCTCCAGCATCCCCACGACACTGCCGGACGCCTCCTCCTCCGCCGGAGGGCGAGGGGGGATATCAGTTAGCTCCTGAGAGAGCTGTTGCGTAGTCACAGAGGATGACCATGCAGTGACATGGTTGAATTTTGGTTGATATCGGATAAATAGTTACGCCCGAAATCCGTGGTGCTGCTTCTTTCCGCTCCCGGCCGCCACCCTGATCCGCCTGATCGGCGCGCGCTGCAGCGCGACGTGGGCCAGGCGCGGCAGCCACATCGTGAGCCGGACCGTGGTGCCCGTGGGGCCGGTGTGGAAGCTGGCGCCGTCGCACAGAGTGCGGATGAGATAGATGCCCCGGCCGGTGGGCGCGATGTCGGGCGGCCGCCGATGCTCGGCGACGTACTCGTCGGGGATGCCCGAGCCCTCGTCGATGGTCTCCGAGCGGAGCATCCGGTCGCCCGTCCACAGTGTGAAGTGCCCGCGCCCGCCGCCGTGCTCCACGGCGTTGATGACGCTCTCGTGCACGGCGAGGATGTAGTCCTCCAGCCGCGCGCCGCTCAGCCCGCAGTCCGCCGCCCGCTCCGCCACGGACTGGCGTAGCCCGGCCACTTCATCGAGAGTGAAGGACTGGGCCAGCAGGGTGCGCATGACAAGCTCCTCATCTCCGCCGGGCGTCCGACCACGTCGAATGACAACCCTTCGCCCTGCCCGCCGCTCCGCGCATTACACCGTCAACCGGCATTCGCCCAGGAAACAACCCCGGTTGTCCCGTGGCGAGCAGCAGCGGCGATCTTGGTTTCCGGGGTCGGCAAATCCACCCGATGAGCGGGCGGATCGGGCACCTCCCGTCGCTCCGAGAGCCAGCAAAAAGGCACTTTACACTCTCCGTATTGGATGAGTAACTATTGGTGGCGGACGCTTTACAGAAGGAGCCCTGCAGCATGGCGGTCGGCGGATGGCAAGACCCCGTGGGACCTCGCATCGACAAGCGCCTCAATGGATTCCTGGACGACTGGCGCGCGCCTGTGTCCGATCCGGACGTGGCGGCGGCGTACGAGCTGCTGACGAGCTTCATCCTCAGCGGCGGCAAGCGGATCCGCCCGCAGCTGTGCTACTGGGGGTGGCGGGGAGCCGGGGGCGACGACTGCGACGAGATCATCAGTGCGGCGGCGGCGCTCGAGCTCTGCCACGCCGGGCTGCTCATCCACGACGACATCATGGACGGCAGCGACATGCGCCGCGGCCGCTCGACGATCCACCGCAGCCTGGCCGACCTGCACGAGGGGCCGGGCGCCGAGGCGTTCGGCCAGGCGGGCGGGATCCTGCTCGGCGCGCTCAGCCTGGCCTGGTCGGACGCGCTGCTGTCGTCGTGCGGCGTGGAGCCGGCCCGGCTGCACGGCGCCCACCACGTGTTCGACGCCATGCGCACCGAGGTCATCAGCGGCCAATACCTCGACGTCCTCGGCCAGCTCCGGGCGGGCGCCACGGTGTCGGCGGCGCTGACGGTGATCCGCTACAAGACCGCCAAGTACACCGTCGAGCGCCCCCTGCAGATCGGCGGCGCCCTGGCCGGCGCGGATCCCGACCTGCTCGACTCCTACTCGCGCTTCGGCGTGCCGATCGGCGAGGCGTTCCAGCTGCGCGACGACGTGCTCGGCACGTTCGGCTCCTCGGCCGACACCGGCAAGTCGGCGCTCGACGACATGCGCGAGGGCAAGAACACCGTCCTGATCGCGCATGCCCTGAGACGGGCGACGCCCGCGCAGCTGTCCTACCTGCGCAGCTGGCACGGCAACCAGGAGCTGACGGAGGAGCGGGCGGCGGAGCTGCGCGGGATCCTGCTCGACACCGGCGCGCTGGCCGAGGTCGAGGACATGATCGACCAGCGGGTACGCGAGGCCGCCAAGGCGCTGGAGGCGGCGCCCATCACTTCCGAGGCGCGCGACGCGCTGACCGTGCTGGCCGGACAGCTCGCGCACCGGGACCGGTAGGAGCGAACACCATGGGACGAGTACTTCTGGCGGCTCCGCGCGGCTATTGCGCGGGTGTGGAACGTGCCATCGACACCGTCGAGGAGACCCTCAGACGCTACGGACCCCCCGTCTACGTGCGCAAACAGATCGTGCACAACACCTACGTGGTCGACGACCTCAGCGGCCGGGGCGCGATCTTCGTCGACGAGCTCGACGAGGTCCCGGAGGGCGCCCTGGTCGTCTTCTCGGCCCACGGCGTCTCGCCCGCGATCAAGCACGAGGCGGCCGGCCGAGGTCTGCGCACGATCGACGCGACCTGCCCGCTGGTCACCAAGGTGCACAGAGAGGCCGTACGCCTGGCCGAGTCGGGCTACGAGATCGTGCTCATCGGCCACGCGGAGCACGAGGAGGTGGAGGGCACCGTCGGCGAGGCGCCCGACCGCATCCACGTGGTCGATCCGGCCCGGCCCGACGAGCTGACGGGCGTCGGCTCGGCCAGGATGAGCTGGCTGTCGCAGACCACGCTGGCAGTCGAGGAGACCATGGACGCCGTCGCCCGGCTGCGCGAGCGCTTCCCCCAGCTCATCGACCCGCCGAGCGACGACATCTGCTACGCCAGCCAGAACCGCCAGGAGGCGATCACCAGGATCGCCGACCAGTGCGACCTGGTCATCGTCGTCGGCTCCGCCAACTCCTCCAACTCGCGGCGCCTCGTCGAGGTGGCCGTGAACGCCGGCGCGCGGGCGGCCCACCTGGTCGACCGGGCCGGCGACGCCGACGAGCGCTGGCTCGACGGCGTACGGACCGTCGGCGTGACCTCGGGCGCCTCGGTCCCAGAAGAGCTGGTCAGCCAGTTGCTGGCCTGGCTCGCCGCCCGCGGCTACGCCGACGTGGAGCCGGTGACGCTGACCGAGGAGACCCTCACGTTCTCCCTTCCGCCCGAACTCCGCTACCCCCCGCAACTCAGAGCCACTCGAAACCCCGGCTAGCAACCCTCTAAAGATTGGTGGTGCACGATGACCGAAACGACCGAGTCGACCGAGGCCAACGGCCAGCAGCTCAGCCTCAGCACCGATGCCGCCAAGAACCTGGCGACGACCACGAAGACCGCCCCGCAGATGCAGGAGATCACCTCCCGCTGGCTGCTCAAGCTGTTGCCGTGGGTGCAGACCTCCGGTGGCGTCTTCCGGGTCAACCGCCGGCTGACCTACACCCTGGGCGACGGTCGCATCACGTTCACCACCAGTGGCGCGGACGTGCGCGTCATCCCGGCGGAGCTCACCGAGCTGCACCAGCTGCGCGGCTTCAGCGACGGCGAGGTCCTGCAGTCGCTCGCCGACGGGTTCAGCCAGCGCGAGTACGAGTCGGGCGAGGAGATCGTCCGCGAGGGCGCTCCCCTCGACCAGCTGGTCCTGATCGCCCATGGCCGGGTGGCCAAGACCGGGCGCGGCGCGTACGACGACGAGCAGAACCTCGGGGTGCTGGCCGACGGCGACCACTTCGGCGAGGAACTGCTGGGCGAGCCGGGCCAGTGGGCGTTCTCGGCGACGGCCAAGACCGCCTGTACCGTGCTCACGCTCTCGCGGCAGAACCTGCAGGCGGTCCTCGACCGGTCCCCCGAGCTCCGCGCCCACCTGCGCGGCACGCGGGACGCCGAAGGACGGTCCCAGAACGCCTACGGCGAGGCGGCGATCGAGCTGGCCGCCGGCCATCACGGCGAGCCCGCGCTGCCCGGCACCTTCGTCGACTACGAGCTCACCCCGCGCGAGTACGAACTGAGCGTCGCCCAGACCGTCCTACGGGTGCACAGCCGGGTCTCCGACCTGTACAACCAGCCGATGAACCAGCTCGACCAGCAGCTCCGGCTGACCGTCGAGGCGCTACGCGAACGCCAGGAACACGAGCTGATCAACAGCCGCGAGTTCGGGCTGCTGCACAACGCCGATTTCAGTCAGCGCATCCGCACCCGCAGTGGCGCTCCCACGCCCGACGACCTCGACGACCTGCTGTCCACGGTCTGGAAGGAGCCCGCCTTCTTCCTCGCGCATCCGCAGGCCATCGCGGCCATCGGCAGGGAGTGCAGCAAGCGCGGCATCTACCCGCAGGCCAGCGAGGTCAATGGGCACCGCATCCCGGCCTGGCGCGGGGTGCCGATCTTCCCGTGCAACAAGATCCCGATCACCGGCGCCCGGACGACCTCCATCCTGCTCATGCGCACAGGGCACGAGAACCAGGGCGTTGTCGGCCTGCACCAGACCGGCATCCCCGACGAATACCAGCCCAGCTTGTCGGTGCGTTTCATGAACATCAATGAGAAAGCCGTCATCTCCTACCTGGTCACTGCCTACTTCTCCGCTGCCGTACTCGTTCCTGACGCACTCGGCATTCTCGAAGACGTCGCACTCGGCAGCTGAGCGCGGATCGGTTCACCCGGCCCAATGATTGGCGGTGTTTCGGTTGACGGAATTGGACCAGCGGGACTCAAGGCAGAGCCTGGGCACGGAGGCGGCACGCCGGCTCGCCACCACGACCAAGACTGCCCCGCAGATGCGGGAGATCTCTTCACGCTGGCTGCTGCGGGCGCTTCCGTGGGTACAAACCGCAGCCGGCACCTACCGGGTGAACCGCCGGCTCACCTATCAGGTCGGCGGCGGCCGGGTCAGCTTCGCCCGCGCGGGCGCTGTGACGCGGGTGATCCCGCCCAGCCTGACCGAGCTGCCGCTGCTGCACGGGTTCGACGGCGACCCGCTGCTCGACACCCTGGCCGGGGAGTTCGAGCAGCGGGAATACGCGCGGGGCGAGACGATCGTGCAGGAGGGCCGCCCGGCCGACGCCCTTCTGCTCCTCGCGCACGGCAAGGCCGACAAGCTGCAGACCGGCCCGTACGGCACCAGCGTCCTGCGGGAGACGCTGGCCGATGGCGATCACACGGGCCACGACCTCCCCGAGCGGGAGGACCGGTGGGCGTACACGCTCAGGGCCGCCACCACCTGCACGGTGCTGCTCCTGCCCTGGGCGGTGTTCCGCGCGCTGACGGCGGTCTCGCCGACGTTGCGGGCGCAGATCGAGGCGCATCAGGACCGGCGGGCCCGGCCGCAGAACAAGCATGGCGAGGCGGCGATCGAGCTGGCCGCCGGCCACCACGGCGAGCCCGCGCTGCCCGGCACGTTCGTCGACTACGAACTCAGCCCCCGCGAGTACGAACTGAGCCTCGCCCAGACCGTCCTACGGGTGCACAGCAGGGTCTCCGACCTGTACAACCAGCCGATGAACCAGCTCGACCAGCAACTCCGGCTGAGCATCGAGGCACTACGCGAACGCCAGGAGTACGAGCTGGTCACCAACCGGGACTTCGGGCTGCTGCACAACGTCGATGCCCGGCAGCGGATCTCCACGTACGGCGGCCCGCCTACGCCCGACGATCTCGACGAACTGCTCAGCCGCAGGAAGAAGACCCGTTATTACCTGGCCCATCCCCGCGCCATCGCCGCCTTCGGCCGGCAGTGCAACGCGCGCGGGGTCTACCCCGACACCGTCCAGCTCGACGGGAGCAGGCTGACGGCCTGGCGCGGGGTGCCGATCCTGCCCTGCGACAAGATCCCGATCAGCCCTGAGGGCACCACCTCGATCTTCGCGTTCAGGACCGGCGAGGAGGACTCGGGCGTCGTCGGCCTGCACCAGACCGGCATTCCGGATGAGTACCAGCCGGGGCTCAGTGTCCGCCTGGCCGGCATCGACGGGAAGGGGATCATGTCGTACCTGGTCAGTGCCTATTACTCCGCCGCCGTCCTGCTGCCCGACGCGCTGGGCATGCTGGAGAACGTCGAGGTGATGGGCTGATGACGCGTTCCGTGGATGGGGAGGCGGCCCAGCCGTTCGAGCTGCCGGACTTCTACCTTCCGTATCCGGCCCGCCTCAACCCGCACGTCGAGGAGGCGCGCGCGCAGTCCAGGCAGTGGGCGCGCGGCATGGGCATGCTGGAGGGCTCGGGCATCTGGGAGCAGGCCGACCTCGACGCCCACGACTACGCCCTGCTGTGCGGCTACACCCATCCCGACTGCGACGGCGCCGAGCTCTCGCTGATCACCGACTGGTACGTCTGGGTCTTCTTCTTCGACGACCACTTCCTGGAGGCGTTCAAGCGCGGCCATGACCGTGAGGGCGGCAAGCGCTACCTGGACCGGCTGCCCGCCTTCATGCCGATGGACCTGTCGTGCGCGACGCCGGAGCCGACCAACCCGGTCGAGGCTGGGCTGGCCGACCTGTGGGCCCGTACGGTCCCCGCCAGGTCGCTCGCCTGGCGGGAGCGCTTCGCCGAGAGCACCCGCAACCTGCTGAACGAGTCGCTCTGGGAGCTGTCCAACATCAACGCGGGCCGGATACCCAATCCGATCGAGTACATCGAGATGCGGCGCAAGGTCGGCGGGGCGCCATGGTCGGCCGGGCTGGTCGAGCACGCCGTGGGGGCCGAGGTCCCGGCGCGCGTCGCCGGCTCCCGGCCGATGCGGGTGCTGCGCGACACCTTCGCCGACGCGGTGCACCTGCGTAACGACCTGTTCTCCTACCAGCGGGAGACCCAGGACGAGGGCGAGCTGAGCAACGGCGTCCTCGTGCTGGAGAAGTTCCTCGGCTGCACCACGCAGGAGGCCGCCGACGCGGTCAACGACCTGCTCACCTCGCGGCTGCAGCAGTTCGAGCACACCGTGTTCACCGAGCTGGGCCCGCTCTTCGTGGAGCAGGGCCTCGACCCGCTCTCCTGCGCGGGCGTGCTGGCCTACGTCAAAGGGCTCCAGGACTGGCAGTCGGGCGGCCACGAATGGCACATGGCCTCCAGCCGCTACATGAACGAGCGCGCGACCCGCCGACCACTGGGCACGACCTCGATCGCCGACCTGCTCGGCGCGAAGCGGATCCGCAGCTTCACCCACGTCCCGCACACGCCCGTCGGCCCGTCGCGGATCCCCGACTTCTACATGCCGTTCGAGGTCGGCGGCTCGCCCCACCTGGAGGCCGCCCGCCTGAACGTGGTCGCCTGGGCGCGCGCGATGGGGATACTCGAAGCGCAGCCGGGCGTCACCGGCTCGGCCGTCTGGGACGAGGAGAAGCTCGTCGACTACGACCTGGCGCTGTGCGCCTCCGGGCTCCATCCCGACGGGGCGCTGGAGGAGCTGGATCTGGCCGCGGCCTGGCTGGCGTGGGGAACGTACGGCGACGACTACTTCCCCGCCGTCTTCGGCCGATCCCGCAACCTGGCCGCCGCCCGCGCCGCCGTCGACCGGTTCGGCGCCTTCATGCCGCTCGACGGCTCGGCTCCCCCGGCTCCGGTGACCGCTCTGGAGCGGGGCCTGTCCGATCTCTGGACCCGTACGGCGGGGCCGATGAGCATGTCCGCACGACGCAGGTTCCGCGCGGCCATCGAGGACATGTGCCGGTCCTGGCTGTGGGAGCTGGACAACCAGCTGCTGAACCGGGTGCCCGACCCCGTCGACTACATCGAGATGCGGCGGCTGACCTTCGGCTCCGACCTGACCATGAGCCTGTGCCGCCTGGCCCGCGAGAAGAAGATCCCGGAGGAGGTCTATCGGGCCGGGCCGATGGTCTCGCTGGAGCACGCCGCCGCCGACTACGCCACCCTGCTCAACGACGTCTTCTCGTACCAGAAGGAGATCGAGTTCGAGGGTGAGCTGCACAACGGCCTGCTGGTCGTCCAGAACTTCTTCGACTGTGACTACCCGGTGGCGCTCGGCATCGTCGCCGATCTGATGACGTCCCGGATGAAGGGGTTCGAGCACGTCTTCGCGCACGAGTTCCCGGTCATGTACAACGACCTCCGGCTGGACGGGGAGGCACGCGCGGCCGTGAACGGCTACGTGGCGGAGCTGCGTAACTGGATGGCGGGCATCCTCAGGTGGCATCGCGACTGCCGTCGCTATGACGAGGCGTCGCTACGGCGCCACCACCGGCCGCCGGAGTGGCGGCTGGGCGGGCCGACGGGCCTGGGCACCTCGGCGGCGATGATCGTCTGACGCGGCTTGGGCCGTGTGGGCGGCGTCTGCCGTGCGGGCGGCGTGTTTCGTGTGTGCCGTGCGGGTGTCAGTGCCATCCCAGCAGGTTCAGGAGATGTCGCTGGAACGGCGTGAGGTTACGCAGCCGTATCCAGCGCTCAGCGGGGTCGAGCATCGGCATGGCCAGCACGCGCAGACCCGACAGATCGATGAACGTGAGCTCGCCGATGTCGACGATGATGTGCGTCTCGCCCTCGCGGGCGGCGGCGAGGGTCCGGGCGAGGGCGCAGCTGTTGGTGATGTCGATCTCGCCACGCAGCGCCAGCGCCGGAACCTCGCACCTGGCCCGCTGGGAGATGCGCAGCTGGTCGTCCTCGTACAGCAGGCGCTCCGACGTTTCGGCCGCCTCGCCGTTCACAGTCATCGCACCCCCCAATCAGACCTCACGCATGGGGGTTGTCGTCGACACGAACCCGGTCTCACATTACACGAAGTATGTTTCACCACCTGATATGCACGAAAATATGGACGTATTACAGCGAAGTCATGAACCATCCGGCAGCCGGATCTTCCGCCGCCCGAGACTCGCACCTAGCGACCGCGCGATCGTCTAGATCCTCGTGCGGAAGGTCGCGGCCGATCTAGAAGCGCTCGGCGACACAATCACCACAGCGTCGGGTAAAATTGATCAACCAGTTCAGGCGGTCGAAGAATTGTCGAGAGAATGGCATTGTCAACGCGCTGAATAAATGACCATCCAACGAATTTCCACTCTGCCGGCGACCAGCTCTGAAGCGAGCTCTCTATTCAAATTCTTTAGCACTTGATCGCCATTTGCACCAAATGTCCGGACAGTCACGATTTATCGACATATCACGGCGTGGACAAACTTCATCTTATGACCATATGCAGGCCCCGCCTAACTAAAGGGCGTTTTATCCCTAAAGGGGATGAGGAACGCTCCCTGGAGTGAACGTGAAACGGGCCCTGCTGCTGACGGTCCTGGCGTGCGGCTCGCTCGCGACGCCGGACTCCGGCACCGCGACGGCCGACGTCCGGCGGACGTGCGAGAAGAGCACCGGGCGCTGCCCGCAGGCGGCTGTGATCGACCGCGCGGCAACTTACGGCGCGGCCGGAGGCGGGTCGGCCGGAGGCGCGGCAACTGGCGGCGCGGCAGCCAGACGCAGGGCGGCTGGAGGCGCGGCAGCCGGAGACACGGCAGTTGGCGGCGTGGCAGCCGACGGCGTGGCAGCTGGAGGCGCGGCAGCCGACGGCGCAGCCGCTGGCGGCGTCGCCGTGCGGGCCGCGCTGGGGATGCTCGGTGTCCCCTATTCGTGGGGCGGCGGCGGGCCCCAGGGCCCCGGCTACGGCATCGGACACGGCAAGAAGACCAAGGGCTTCGACTGCTCGGGCCTCACGGAGTACGCCTGGGCAAGCGCGGGCGTGTCGATCGGTACAACGACGCACGAGCAGTGGCGGTCAGGGGCCAGAGTGCCCAAGGAGCAGGTCGCGCCAGGGGACCTCGTCTTCTACGACAGCAAACCGCGACGCCAGGGGCCAGAGCACGTGGGGCTGGCCGTGGACGGCACACGGATCGTCGACGCTCCGTTCACCGGGGAGGTCGTCCGCCTCGACCCGCTGAACAAGCCGCATTTCATGGGGGTGATCCGTCCCGGGACCCTCCGGCCCGAGACCGTCCGTCCCGCAACCGTCCCTCTCGAGCCCGCCCGTCTCGACAGCGCACGTCCCAGCAGTGGGCATACCAGCAGCGCACGTCCCAGCAGCGCACGTCGCAGCAGTCCGCCTTCCAGCAGCACACGGTCCGACAGCACGCGATCCACCAGCGGGCTTTCCAAGGACACGCGCTCCGCCAGACACAGGCAATCCGGCAGACACAGGCACGCCGCCGGGCGCAGGCACTCCAGCGGCGGGCGCGGACACTCTGCCGGGCGCAGGCACTCCGCCAAGAGCAAGCATTCCGGAAGGGCCAGGCATTCGGCCACACGCGGGCGCTCCGCCACACACAGGCATTCCGCCAGGCACGGGCATTCCGGCGGCAGGCGCAGGCACTCCGCCAGGCATGGGCGCTCCGCCAAGAGCGGGCATTCCGGCGGCGGGCGGAAGGGGAGCACCTCGCGGCCCGGGTCGTGATCGCGATCGTGACCCGGGCCGCTCAGCGTTCCGTCTCGGTGCGCATCCGAGCGGATTCCGTGGCCTCGCGAGTATCCACGGAGTTGGTTCAGGCGGATCGCACAAGCGTCGATCCGGCGGAAGGTGCCGCCGGCGACCCTACGGCATGTGCCCGTGGAGCCCTACGGCACGCGCCCATGGAGCCAGCCCTACGGCACGCCAAGCGGCATGCGCCCGTGAAGCCCTACGGCACGCCAGGCGGCATGCGCCCATGGAGCCGGGAGCGGACCTTCCCGCCTATGCCGCGATGGTGTCAGTGGTTGTTGTTCAGCACGTTGACGTCCTGCAGGTTCGCGGTGACCGGAACGTTGGTGTACTTGGCCGCGTCGCTCACCTCGGCGAGGCTGTCCAGGATGCTGGTCTGGCCCAGAATGGACGGGCCGTTGTGGTAGGGGTTCGGGCCGACGTCGGCCGAAGCCGCGGAGACGCAGAAGCCGAGAGCGGCGCCCGCGATGGCTGCACCAGCGAGAATGCGACGGATCATGTTTGTTTCCTCCGTTTGATGGGCGCGGAATTCCCGGCGCCTTAGTCGTTTTGTGCAGGGCTGTGAAGGTGCCGCCAATAACAATCGCGGCAGCCGATCGATGTCGCAACCCAAAAACGCCTGCTCGCGGTCAAGGAGGCGCCTCGTTTTCTTGGCATTCGACTTTCCCAGCCCCCCGGCCGGCCAACTGCATATGCGCTTGCGTCGTACACGGCTAAACGAGTTTCATTTATCCGCGCATCGATAATGATTGGCTTGTCGCGCGGGCCGGTTTAGCAAGGATCACCCCGGGCTTGGCACCACTACACCGAACGATGTAGCTCAATCATCGCCCGTGGTGGGACGTCGGGGACGAATCCGCCGAGCAGGATGGGCCGGAGTCCGCGAATCCGGAGGTCGAACCGTGGTCGGGATAGCAAATCGGGTCATACAGCCGCGCGTACGCAAGGGCGTGCTCGTCGTTCATGTCATCGCCTCCGTCGCGTTGCTCGGCGAGGTGTGGGGGCTCGTCGTGCTGAACACCGTGGCGACGGTGACGGACGATCTCGGGCTCGCCCACGCGGCCTACCGGCTGATGCCGAGCCTGGTGTTCGCGGGCGGCATCCCGTTCAGCCTCACCGCGCTGGCCACCGGCATCACGCTCGGCCTGACCAGTCACTGGGGACTGGCCCGCCACTACTGGGTGCTGGCCAAGCTGGTGCTTCTGGTGTCGGTCATCTGCCTGGGGATGTTCCTGTTCGACCCCGAGGGGATGGCCGCCGCGACCGAGGGCGCGACGCGGCCTGCCGAGGGCCGTCAGTGGGGACAGGTCGCGGTACTGGGCGGCCAGCTGGCCATGCTCCTGACCGCCACCACGCTGTCTGTGCTCAAGCCGCGGGGGCGGATGCGATAGGTCCGCGCCCACAGCTGACGGGGCAGGCGCGATACCTCCGCGCCCACAGCGGCGAGACAGAAGCGATACGCCCGCGCCACAGCGGCGAGAGTGGGTGCGATACGTCCGTGCCAGAGCCCCAGGGGGGCGATGTGTCCGCGCCGCAGCGGCGAGAGGGGGTGCGATAGAAAATGGTCATGAACGCTGATCTGCCGGAACTCGTGCGGGCGGCCCATGAGCGGGCGAAAGCGGCCGGGTTCGACCGCTCCTGCGACCCGGACGTCGGGCGGCTGCTCGCCGTACTGGCCGCCCAGGTGCCGGAGGGTGGCCGGATTCTGGAGATCGGCACCGGGCTGGGGGCGGGGGCCGGGTGGCTGGTCAGCGGGCTCTGGCCGAGGGCCGACGTCACGGTGACGACGATCGAGAGCGACCCCGAACGGGCCGGGCTCGCGGCTCAGGGCTGGCCGGAGTTCGTTCACCCGCGCGTCGGCGACGCGCTGGAGTTGCTGGCCGGGCTGGGCACCTTCGACCTGATCTTCGCCGACGCGGGTGCGGGCAAGCAGGTGGGGCTCGAACGGACGATCGCCGCGCTCAACCCCCACGGCGTGCTGCTGGTGGACGACATGGTGCCCTACCCCGGGGTGACCTGGGACGAGGAGTTCGTCCGCAGGCAGGAGGGTGTGCGACAGACCTTGCTGAACCACGATCGGCTGGTCGCGGTCGAGCTGACGCACGGCTCCGGCGTCATCCTGGCGACGGCCCGCTGAACCGTCCCGGAACGGCTGCGCGCTGCGGCCCCCGGAAACGTTCCGGCCGCTATCCGGAGTAGCGATCTTGAACTGGACCCATATCCCGGCCGTACCGCCAAGAACCCAGGAACCGTCGGTCCGCCCGGCGAGCTGCTTACTACCTGGCCGGGCGGTCCACAAGGACAGATGGTGACCCGTACGGTCGGGCGTATGAGCATCGAAGATCGGAAGGTTCACGCTACGGGGAAGCGCCCTCGTCGCGTCGGCCGGTGGCTTCGCGGCGAAGTGGGCGTGCCCGGCCGGCCGTCCTGGTCCTGGACGCGTGGGTGGGTGCTTGCGGCGGTTGCGGTGCTGGTGGCCGGGCTGCTGGCGTTCCCCGGCGTCGTGCCCAATACCGTGGGCAATCTCGGTAGCCTGCTGGAGACCTTTCTGCCCTGGGGTGGCCTGGCCGTTCCCGTGCTGATGGTCCTGGCGCTACTGCGTCGCTCGGCCACTGCGATGGCGTCCCTGGTGCTGCCCGCAGCGGTCTGGGCCGCCCTCTTCGGTGAGCGGTTGCTACCCGCTGATCGGGGACCGGCTCACGGCCTGACCGTGCTCCAGCACAATGTCAACGACGAGAACCCCGATCCCGAAGGAACCGCGCGAGCCCTGGCCCAAGCCGGAGCCGACCTCATCGCTTTGGAGGAGGTGATGCCTGACGCCCTGCCCGTCTACGAGACCGCTCTCGCGCCCGGCCATCCCTACCACGCGGTCGTGGGCACTGTCGGGCTCTGGTCCAGGTATCCCCTTGCGGACTCTCTGCCGGTGGACATCAGGCCCGCGGAGGTCACAGGAGACTGGAGCCGAGGAGTGCGGTCCACCCTGCGGACGCCATCCGGCGACGTGGCCGTATATGTCGCTCACCTGCCCTCGGTCCGTATCCGACTGCCGGACGGCTTCGGCACCGGCTGGCGGGACGAGAGCGCTGCCGCACTGGGCGCGGCCATCGCCGCGGAAGAGCTGGACAGGATCGTTCTGCTGGGCGACTTCAACAGCACCCTCGATGACCGGGGCCTGGCTCCCGTCACCTCCCGGATGACCCCGGCGGAGGAGGGTTTCGGCTTCAGCTGGCCTGCTGCCTTCCCCATAGCCCGGATCGACCACGTTATGACCCGCGCGGCGACTTCCGTCACCACCTGGACCCTGCCCGCCACCGGCAGCGACCACCTGGCAGTCGCGGCCCGCATCAAGTTCTGACATTCACCGGCGATCGGGGACTGCGGTCCTCTCGCGCCTTTCCGGGGTGCGCCGGCCTCCGCTCGTCCTCGAAAGGCGAGCGGAGGCTCCTCATCGGTCAGCCGGCGCCCAGGTACTGGACGGCGCCGCTGCCCAGGAACTGGTAACTCCGAATCGGCTTCGAACGCGCAAGACACGAGCCCCAGATGGGGTTGTACGCATAGCACAGGCTCCATTGGGTCTTCACTCGGTAGAGGTTCCAGCCGACGCCGTAGTTCGGGTAATTGCTGCAACCCTCGTAGTTGTAGGTCGTGTAGTCGTCATAGCCGTAGCAGAAGGAGTTGGCGTACCTGACCCATCGTCCGTCGCCGCACCAGTCCACGTCGGTCTTTCCGTACAGGCGCGGCCATGAGAACGTCCCGTACCCGAACCAGTAATGCCAGCAGCCATTGGCCTTCACGGCTGCTGTTCCGCCGGTGCTCTCCTCAGGCTCCGCAGGCTTCATCCCCGACGTCGTGGCGTCTTCCAGCCTCGGCGTGGTCATGGTCAGGTTGTCCATGTCAACGTACTTGTCCAGGCCCTTCTCCTTGATCTCGTCCGCGGTGAGTGCCTGGGCGAAGTAGGTGTCGCCCGCTTCGTCCGTCCAACTCACGACCGGCGGGGTGGGAGTGGGATCAGGTGTGTCATCCGCCGACGCTGCCCCGACCATGGCCGTCCCGGCTAAGAAGAGAGTCATCGCGAACGTGACCACTCGGCGTGCCAGCTTTTTCGTTTGATACATCTTTTCGCACCTTTCTTGTAACGGGTTCTCCGCTGATCTGGAGATCAATGGGCTTACCTGGCGCTTGTACTGCTGATGATGAGACTGTGAGTGGACCGTCGACAGGGCGGCGACCGGCCATTTGCCGGTCATACAGAGGGGCGACCGGCAACCCGGGACGACCGGCCGCGCGCTCGCCCCGTACGACGAGATCGGGCAGCACCACGGCCATCCAGATCGGCTTGCGGCGGTCCCGGGTCGCGTTGACAGCCAGGTCGATCTCGGTGAACGACGCCAATGCGGCGTCGTGCGGATGACGCTACGAGGCTCGTCGGGGTCGACTCGGGCCGGGACGGACAGTGCGGTGTCGCCGGCCGTGGCGATCCGCCATCTAGCGGTGAGTTTCGTCCAGTCGGCGACCGCGCGCAGCTCGGCGTCCGCTGTGAGGCGCGCGTATGAACCGTCCCCAGAACGGCTATGTGCGCGGCGGTCCGCTCAGCCGCTCCAGGGCGGCGGACAGTCGCTGGAGTGTCTCCAGGCTCTCGCGCGTCGCCGCAGGCC
This sequence comes from Nonomuraea sp. CA-143628, assembly GCF_050942315.1. NCBI lineage: Bacteria > Bacillati > Actinomycetota > Actinomycetes > Streptosporangiales > Streptosporangiaceae > Nonomuraea > Nonomuraea sp. CA-143628. Next base: position 432,886 of record NZ_CP192072.1, on the reverse strand, counting down.
CCAGCTCGGCCACCAACCGGTCGGCGAGGCTCTGGTGGCCCGGGGCGATCTGGCCGATCGCCGCCCGTCCGTCCGGTGTCAGCCGCAGCAGCTTGGCCCTGCGGTGCGCGGGGTTGGGCCGGTATTCGGCGAGCCCCTTCTCGACCAGCAGGTCGGCGATGCGCTGTACGCCCTGGCGGGTCATACCCATGGCCCTGGCGATGCCGGCGACGGGCAGCGGGTCGTGCACGATCGCGCCGAGCACCTGCCACCAGGCCGCCGTCAGCCCCACAGGCCTGGCCAGCCCCTCGGCGACCTCCAGAAACTGGCCGTTGAGCCGGAAGGCGATCAGCGTGGTCGCCGACAGCAGTGCGCTCGCCTCGCTTGCCTCACTCATGCCGCCATCAGCACCTCCGTGACAACCTCGAAACCTCCCGGGTCACGCTGGTAACGCCCGTTTCGGAGGTGGGCGGTCAGGTGACCGGTCTCCCAGGCGGCGAGAGTGTCGTAAACAGCGCGGTGAACGATCCGCTTCATGACAACATGCTGTCACTTTGACAGCATGTTGTCGACGCTGGAACGTGGGAGGATTAGCCCCATGGCAGAGATCGTCGGAGGGGGACGTCCGGTCAACGACGCCGAGCGTCGGGTGATCTCATTCCTGCGCGACCACGCGCCCGCCGACTGGCTGTTGCTGCACAACGTCGAGCTCCCACGTGGCGACGACGTCTTCGAGGTGGATCTGCTCGTGCTGACCGGCCACTCGCTGGTCGTCGTCGACGTCAAGGGCACCCGTGGCCGGATCGAGGTGTCGGGCACGCGCTGGTTCCCGCCGCGCAGGGAGGCGTTCGGCTCTCCCGTGACCAAGCTGCGGGGCATCGCGAAGGCGCTGAAGGGGCTGCTGGTCTCCAAGGACACGCGGTTGGAGCGCGTCTACGTCGACAGCCTCGTGGTCCTCACCTCGCCCGATGCCGAGCTCGTCGACCCGGCCGGGCGCGACGCGGTCAACGTCACCACCCTCGACGGGCTGCTGGCCACGCTGAGCGACGTCTCGCGGGTCAGGCGCGGGTGCAGTCACCGCATCAAGCCGTACCTCACCGGGATTCTCGACTCGCTCAACCAGACCGTACGCCGGAGCACCGCGCCGCCCAGGTTCGGCAACTGGGAGGTCGAGGAGCAGCTCGGCGGCGACGCGAAGGTGACCGAATACCGGGCCTTCAACTCGACACTCCCGGGCAGCGAGACCGTGCTGCTCCGGGTCTACCAGGCCGACCCGCTCGCCGACCAGGAGTCGCGGGCGGCCGAACGGCAGCGGATCGCCAACGCCTATCAGACGCTGGCCCGCATCCCGCCGCACCCGTGCGTGGTGCGCTCGCGGGACTTCTTCGCCATCGACGACGAGAGCCGGTTCGTGCTGGTGCTCGACGACGTGCACGGCGAGGCGCTGCACCTGCGCCTGGGCACCGGCGTACGGCTCGGCGTGATCCAGGACATGCTGCGCGGCCTGGCCCACGCGCACGCCCACGGCGTCATCCATCGGGCGCTGACCCCGGCCTGCGTGCTGGTGACCGACGGGCACGCGGTGCTGACGGGGTTCGACTACGCCAAGCCGGGGGCGCGCAACTACACGGTCGCCCACGAGCTGGGCAACGTGCTCGACGCCCACTACGTGGCCCCCGAGTGCCACGAGCGGCCCGAGATGATGACGGCCGCCTCCGACGTCTACGCGGCCGGGGTGATCGCCTACCAGCTGCTCACCGGCGAGCTGCCGACCAGCGCCGACACCCAGGGTCCCGAGGTTCCCGACGTGGTGCGCCGGATGCTGGACCACTCACCCGCCAAGCGCCCGAGCGCGGCCGAGTCTCTTGAGGCGCTGGCTGGAATGCCGCAGCGATCCCGCCTCAAGCGATTTGTCCGTCGCATAGTGTCTGGATCATGACGAGCGAGCTTCGGCCGGTGACCGAGGACGATCTGCCCTTCTTCAACCGGCTGTTCAACGACCAGGAGAGCACGGGCCTCCATCAGTGGTACGGCTGGCAGGATCCCCACCGCCTCCGCCGGCGCTGGGAGGACAACGGGATGCTCAACGCCGACGGCGGCATGCTGCTGATCGCCGAGGGCGACGACCGCGTGGGCTTGGTGTCCTGGAGCAAGCAGACGACCTCCAGCATCTCCTACTGCTGGGAGATGGGGCTTATCGTGGCACCCGAGTTTCGCGGCAAGGGCCACGGCACCCAGGCGCAGCGACTCCTGGTGCGCTACCTGTTCGACCATTCGACGGTCAACCGGGTCCAGGCGTCGACCGAGGTGAGCAACCTGGCCGAGCAGCGCGCCCTGGAGAAGGTCGGATTCACCAGGGAGGGCGTCCTGCGCGGAATCGGCTTCCGCGCAGGCGAGTGGCACGACGGCGTCCTGTACAGCATGATCCGCGCGGACCTGGACCCACGGAGCTAGGCGGGCAGGCTGCGGCGCAGCACAGTGGCGTGGTTGAGATAGTCGAGTGCCAGCCCGGTGCGCCCGGCCGAGTGGTGCACCTCGCCCAGCATCTGCGTGCTCGACGCCTCCCCGCTCCGGTCTCCGAGTGCCTGGAAGATCTCCAGCGACCGCTCAAGCCCCGCGGAGGCCGGTGCCCACTCTCCACGGGCCGCCTGCAGCCCGGCGAGGCTCTGCAGGGCGTACGCGCCGCAGTGCCGGTCTCCGAGCGACTCGAAGATGTCGAGCGCGTGCCGGTGGAAGGACATGGCCTTGTGCAGGTTGCCCATCTGCAGGCAGACGCAGCCCTCGCGGTGGGCGTCGCCGAGCTCCTGGGCCAGCCGCATGGCCTGGCCCAGGGATTCCGACGCCAGGGCCAGGTCGCCTGACTTGAGGCAGACCCGGCCGATGGCCTGCCTGGCGAACGCCTCGCCGTGCGGGTCGTCCGCCGCCAGGAACATGGCCAGGGCGCGCTTGAAGTGCCCGAGCGACTGGGCGTGCCGGCCTCTGAACTGGCTCACCGCGCCGAGCCCGCAGATCGAGGTCGCCTCCGCCCGCAGGTCGCCGATGTCGTGGAAGAGCCGCCGGGATCGGGTGAAGTCCTCGACGGCCTCCTCGTACCGGTCCTGGTAGAGGGAGACCTGGGCCAGGCCGCGCAGCATGGCGGCCTCTCCGTAGGTGTCGCCGGACGCGCGGGCGGCACCGAGAGCGACGGTGTGGGTACGCTCCCACGTGTCGAGATGGCAGTGCAGGTCCAAGTAGGGCACCATCGCGGCGGCCAGCCCCCAGGCCGACTCGGCCAGCCCGGCCTCCGCGGCGACGCCGACGGCCCCGACCAGCGTCTCGTGCTCGGCCTCGAACCACCCCAGCGGGTCGGAGGTCAGCCGGTCGAGCGTCTGCTCGGGCAGCCGCCAGCGCGGCGCCCTGGCGGCGGTGAGGCTGAAGACGGTGGTGGGCAGCCGGGCCATGGCGTGCTCGGTGGTCGCGGTCCAGGCGGCGAGCACCCTGGTCAGGCCGGTACGGTCGGAGCCGCGTTCGAGCGCGTGGCGGCGGATCAGATCGGGCACCCGGTAACGCGGCTGGCCCACCGGGTCGGTGCCGACCAGCTCCAGCAGGTTGACGTCCACCAGCAGGTCGGTGACGTCGTCGGCGCGGTGCCTGTCGAGCGCGGCGTCGATCACCCAGCCGGGCTGGGCCACGGCGCCCAGGAGGCCGAGCGTGCCCAGCGTACGGGCGGCATCGTCAGGTAGGTGGCGGTAACTGCGGTCGAGGCAGACCCGCACCTCTTTCAGCTCGCTCAGCCGGTCGTCGTCCAGCCGCTGTCTGAGCACCGAGAGCGACCAGCCCGGCCGGCCCGCCAGGCGCGATCCGGCGCTGCGCACGGCCACCGGCAGGCGCCCGCACGCCTCCACGATCGCCAGGGCCGCCTCATGCTCGCGGGACACCCTATCCATGCCGATGATCCTGCCGAGTAGCGTCAGCGCGTCGTGCGCGGACAGCTCTCCGAGGTCGACCTGGATCGAGCCGGGTAACTCCGTGATCCGGCGCCGGCTGGTCACGATGACGGCGCAGTCGTTCCCGGGCAGCAGCGGCCGTACCTGGGCGGCGTCGAGCGCGTCGTCCAGCAGCACAAGCATCGATTGCTTGGACAGCAGCGACCGGAACAGCGCCGAGCGCTCGTGGATCGTCGGCGGCGGCGTCTCCACGCCGAGCGCCCGGAGCGCCTCGGCCAGCAGGTCGGCCGGCTCCCTGCCGTCGAGTTCGAGATAGAGCTGCCCGCCGGGGAAGGCGTCGCGCAGGCCATGGGCGGCGTGTACGGCCAGCGCCGACTTCCCGGCCCCCGGCGAACCTGAGACGACCGCGATGGAGAAGGGCTTGTCCAGCAGGGCCAGCTGGTCGGCCCGGCCGGTGAAGTCGGGCAGATCCGGTGGAAGTTGCCGGGGCGCGACCGGCGGGGCCTCGTCGGCCAGGATCGACTCGTGGGCGCGACGCAGGTCGGCGCCCGGCTCCACGCCGAGCTCGTCCACCAGCTGGGCGCGGATCGTGGCGTAGGCCCGCAGCGCCTCGGCCTTGCGGCCGGCCCGGTTCAACGCCAGGACCAGACGGCTCCACAGGTCTTCCCGGTAGGGGTGCTCCACCAGCAGCCCGCGCAGCTGGGTGATGGCCCCGGCGTGGTCGCCGCTCTCGATCCGCTGGCCGATCAGCTCTTCGGCGGCGCGTAACCGTACCTCGTTGAGCGGTTCGAGGCGGCGGTCCCAGAGCGGGCTGCCCGGCAGGTCGGCCAGCGGCGCCCCGCGCCAGAGCGCCAGCGCGTCGGCGAAACGGGCCTGCGCGACCAGCTCCTCGAATGCCAGCAGGTCCAGCGCGCCGTCTGGGATGTCGATGGCGTAACCCGAGCCGTCGCCGCGGAGGTACTCGGCACCGAGGTCTGTCCGTAAGGAGCTGACATACGTGCGTAAGTTCGCCTGTGCGGAGCGTGGCGGGCGATCGGGCCAGAGCACCTCGACCAGCTGGTCGGCCCCGACGATACGGCCGCTGTCCAGCAACAACGTGGCTAGCAGGATCCTCGGCTTCTTGCCGGAGATCCGTACGGACCGTCCCGACGATCGGACTTCCAACGGCCCAAGAACATGAAAGGTGACCGACATGGTGCATCAGCTCCTCTTTAGAGGCCTGACCACCTTTTGTATCGGTTCTGGACGATTCTTGTGCGCCGAATGCCGACCCTAGTCCCACAGATCCCATTCGAAAGGATCACAACTCCGGCAACTTCGCCTCCAACGCGGGCCCGGTGACCGCCGCGGCGGCCGGCGAGTGCGTCAAGTGGGGCGGCAAAGCCGGCGTCAGCGCATAGAACAGTCCCTCCGAGCATTGCGGGTCCTGATCATGATGAAGAAGCTCCTGTTGGCCGGTGTGCTCATCGTGGGCGCCCAGCAGGCGGCCCTGGTGGGCTCCGCCCAGGCGACCTCCGCGCAGGCGACCGCCGTCACCCTCTCGGCCGCCTTCGACAAGGCCGCCGCCACCTACGAGGTGCCACGTGACCTGCTGGTCGCGCTCGGCTACGCCGAGACACACCTTGACGGCCACGGTGGCGAGCCCAGCGCCAGCGGCGGCTACGGCGTGATGCACCTGGTCAGCAACCCCACCACGAAGGCGCTGGAGGACGCGGCCAAGATCACGTCCCAGACCGCGGCGAAGCTCAAGACCGACGACGCGGCCAACGTGCTCGGTGGCGCCGCCGTACTGCGCGCCAAGGCCGACAAGCTGGGCCTGACCGCGGCCCAGCGCAAGGACCCCGCCAAGTGGTACGAGGCGGTCGCCGCGTACGGCGGCGCGACCAACGCGAGCACCGCCCGGATCTACGCCGACGCCGTCTACGAGGTGCTGGCCAACGGCATCAACACCGCGGGTGTGAAAGCCGCCGCGAAGGTCGTGGAGCCGGACCGCGGCAAGTACGACAACGCGGACCCGCGCACACTCGCGGCCACCACCGACTATCCAGGGGCTCTCTGGGCCGCCGCCAGCTCGTCGAACTACGCCGTGTCCAACCGGCCGACCGACGAGAAGATCGACCGGATCATCATCCACGTGACCCAGGGCTCGTACGCGGGCACGATCTCGTGGTTCCAGAACTCCGCAGCCAAGGTCTCGGCCCACTACGTGGTGCGCTCGTCTGACGGGCAGATCACGCAGATGGTGCGTGAGAAGAACCGCGCGTTCCACGCCGGTGTCAGCTCCTACAACCACCGGTCGGTCGGCATCGAGCACGAGGGCTTCATCAACGACGCCTCCTGGTTCACCGACCAGATGTACCGCTCGTCGGCCGCGCTGACCAGGAACATCGCCGACCGGTACGGCATTCCGAAGGACCGCAGCCACATCATCGGCCACGTCGAGGTGCCCGGCTCGGACCACACCGACCCCGGTTCGCACTGGGACTGGAACAAGTACATGAGCTACGTCGGCGGCGGCTCCGGCGGCGGCACCAACCCGTACACGGCGGAGAAGGTCTGCGGCGACGGCTACAAGGTGATCGACTCGCAGGCCCTCGGCACCTCGGGCACGGTCTACCTGCTCTACAACAGCACCAACGCCAACAACTGCGTCGCCACGCTGAAGAAGACCTCGCTCGGCAAGGCCAGCGCGACCAGCGCGTTCCTTCAGGTGGACGGCAAGGCGAAGGCCACCGACTCGGGCAACTTCACCTACTACGCGGGGCCCGTCAAGGCGGCCGCGGACAACAAGTGCGTGAAGTGGGGCGGCTCGGTCGGCACGGCGACCTATGAAAGCCCCTCCGAGCACTGCGGCTGATCCCCCTCGGCCACGGTGCGACGGCCCTGACATCCCCTCCGGTGTCAGGGCCGTCTTATTTGGTGTCGAGTACGTCGAGGATGTCGACGACGTACAGGAGGGGACGGCCCGCCTCCTCGGTGGGAAAGGCGACGCGGGCGCCCACGCGCTGGCCGGCCAGACCGGCCACCCAGCCGGGCGGCGCCGCCCCCGGGCCGAGCGTGAAGGCGCTGGGGCCGCCGCGCAGGTACGACGAGTCCACGACCCGGCGGCCCGGCCACTCCACCGCGACGTACTGGACGACGACCTTCGCGCCCGCCCGCACCGGAGGGCCGGAGCCGCCGATGAGGACGCGGGGCGCGCGGTCGTTCGGCACGTCCGGCAGGGCCCGCCCGACGAGGCGGGCGTCCGGTGGGTACCCGCCCAGGATGTCGAAGACCAGCACCAGCGTCTCGGCCGGGCGGGTCCCGCCGAGCGGCGGCCCGGGGCCGTAGGAGAGGGCCGCGGGACCGACGAGCATGACCCGGCTGCCCGCCGGCCGCCCGATGAGCGCCTCGCGCCAGGAGTCCGGCACGTGCCGCCCGTCGAAGACGACCCTGGCGGGCTGATGGTCGTCGTACGTGTTCGCGTACGGCAGGTTGCCCGACCACCGGCGGACCTCGACGTCCGCCAGCACCACGTCCCCCGGCATGGTCGGCCGCCCGCTGCCCGCCGACAGCACCGTCACCCGCGGCCGGGGATCCGGCACGCCGTCCGGGATCGTGATGACCGGCCTGACGCCGAAGGCCCCCGTCACGACCGGCAGCGGGCCCTGCCCGATCGGCCCGCAGGCGGCGAGGAGTGCGAGCACGAGCACGCCGAGCCAGAGCAAGCGCACCGATTCCCCCCATATCCTGATCCGCCTGACTACTTACCTGGACCGGCACGAGGAATGCGTCCGACCGGGCCATCTCCCGGCAAAGGCGCGGGAGACTGGAGCGATGAGCAAGCCGAATCTGGCCCGCAGGGTCGCGGACGCCGCCGAGATCGCGCTGGCCAGCCGTAAATACGTGACGTTCATCGACGTCGTGACCGGCCTGCGCTGGGTGCACTCGCGGCACGTCGACACCTGGCGGCAGGGCCGTGCGGCCACGCTGGCCGAGCTGACGCCCGTCGACGACGACCGGCTGGTCACGGTCGCCGCGCTGCTGAAGGACTGGGCGACCGCCAAGGGGCTGCGGCCGCTGGAGACCCCCTATGTCTCCGGCAGCCGCGACCGCCGCGAGCTGCGCTTCGTCGCCGGCCGCGCGCAGCAGGCGTTCCGCGTCCACTGGGTCTCACCCGACCTCAGCGAGGCCCGGGTGCGGCAGCTCACCGAGCGGCAGAGCAAGGCGCCCGACCTGGTGGTGATGGTCCCGCTCACCGCCTGGACGTGCGCGACCTGCGGCGACACGGGCCCCTATCTGATCATGGAAGCGGATTGGCAGCGCTGCCTGACCTGTGCGGACATGGACCATCTGGTCTTCCTGCCGGCGGGCAACGCGGCGCTCAGCCGCCGGGCGAAGCAGGAGAGCGGCCTGTCGGCGGTGGTCGTCCAGTACAACCGGCGGCGCAAGGTCTACCAGCGCCAAGGGCTGCTGGTCGAGGAGCAGGCGAGGGCGGCGGCGGAGGAGCGCTGCCTGGCCGACGAGGAGGTGCGGCTGCGCCGCCGCGAGCGCGACCGGGAGCGCCGGGCGGACCAGGACGTCGAATACCAGGCGCGGATGGCTGCCGAGATCGCCCGGCTCTTCCCCGGCTGCCCGCCCGCGCGGGCCCAGGAGGTGGCCGCCCACGCCGGTCAGCGCGGCAGCGGCCGGGTCGGGCGCACGGCGGCGGCCAAGGTCCTCGACGAGAACGCGATCACGCTCGCCCTGGTGGCCTCGATCCGCCACCTCGACACCGACTACGACCAGTTGCTCATGTCGGGGGTACCGCGCATGGAGGCCCGCGAGCTGATCAGGGATCGGATCGACGCCAAGCTGGCCGAGTTCCGGCGCGTTGGGTAGCGTCGCGCCGAAGCGGGCGATCAAGGTGCTCGACGGCGAGACCTGACCACCCGCGTTCAGGTTCACTTCCCGAAGGCGGCCAGGGCGATGGCGAGGGCGCGCTGGTTCTGGCCGGAGCTCTTGGCGTCGGTGGAGTTGACCGAGTAGACGAGCGTGCGGCTCAGGTCACGGGTGGCGCCGATGCCGGCCGCGCTGCCCCACCTGGCGCCGGTCTTGCCGTACGCCACGAGGCCGCCGGGCAGCTCCATCCTGGCCAGCCCCGAGGTGTAGACGGCGTCGCCCTTGCCGCCGTACGCCTTCACCGGCGGCACCGTGAACATCGGCTCCAGCTGAGCGGCGGGCACGACCTTGCCGCCGAACAGCGCCTTGACGAACTTCTCCAGGTCCGCGGTGGTGGAGATGAGGTCACCCGAGGCCCAGGTCGAGGTGACGCTGGTCGTGGTCATGTTCACCACGTAGCCATCGCCGTACTTGATCGCGTCGGGGAAGCCCTGGGGCACGGTCTGGTAGCCCTGGTTGTGCCTGCCCCGAATGCGGACCGTGGTGCCCGGCAGGTAGCTGTCGGTCATGCCGACGGGCCGCAGGATCCTGGTCGTCACCTCGTGCTCGTAGGAGCGCCCGGTGATCTTCTCGATGAGCAGGCCGGCGACGAAGGTGTTGGTGTTCAGGTAGTGCTGCTGACTGCCGGGCGTGAACTCGATCGGGTTCTCCACCGCCTTGGCGACGTACTCCTCGGGCGTCCACTTCTCGAACCGGGTGGCGTAGATGTCGGCGAAGTCGTCGCTCACCTTGGGCGCGGGCAGCCCGCTGGTGTGGTTGAGCAGCTGGCCGACCTTGACCTCCGGGTAGTCGGCGGGCAGCAGACCGGGAAGGTATTCCTGGACCGTGCCGTCGAGCGACAGCTTGCCCTCGGCGACGAGCTGGAGCACCACCGACACCGTGAAGGTCTTGGTGACGCTGCCCGCCCGAAACCGGGCCCCGGCCTTGGCGGGCCGCTTCGTCCACAGGTCCGTCACGCCGGACACGCCCTGCCAAGAGCCCGCCGAACCGCTCACCCGTACGTCCGCCGCGGTGGCGTCGGCGGCGGGCAGGCCCTCGATGCTCTTTTGCAGCGCCGCCGCGTTGATGGGCGGCACCCCTACTTCAGCCACAGCCTGTGGACCCGTGAAGGCCCCGGCGGTGAGGGCGGCCGAGAGGACGAGAGCGGCGGCATGGGTGCGCTTCATGGGATATCTCCAGGTGAGAGGCGGTATTTCGACTGCCCCAATCCTGTCGATCGCGCCCTCCGGCCGGATCGCCGACGCAGGCGATCTTCCGCCTCACTCCCGAGAGGGAGGCACTCGGCCGCTCAGGTGACTCGCTCGCGTGACTCGCTCACGTGACTCGCTCAGGTGACCGCGAGCCGCTGGGCGTACTTCTCCTCTCGCCAGAGCTCCTTGTCCAGCACCTCTGCCAGGACGGCGGCGGCGTCGTAAACGTCCACGAACCGGGTGTACAGCGGCGCGAAACCGAAGCGGAGGATGTCCGGCGCGCGGAAGTCGCCGTACACGCCCCGGTCGATGAGCGCGCGCATCACCGGGTAGCCGTCGGGGTGGTAGAGGCTGACCTGGCTGCCCCGCTGGGCGGCCTCGCGCGGCGAGGCGAGCTCCAGGGAGTCGCCGACCAGGTCGATGAAGAGCGAGGTCAGCGCGACGCTCTTGGCCCGGACCTGGCGCATCGGCACCCGCTCCCACACGTCGAGCGCCGCCTCCAGCGCCGCGAACGACAGCACGTGCGGGGTGCCGACCGCGAACCTCCTGATCCCCTCGGCCGGCCGGAAGTCCCGCTCGAACGCGAACGGCTCCGCGTGGCCGTGCCAGCCGGACAGGACGTTCTCGGCGGCGGCCTGGTGGCGCGGGTTCACGTAGAGGAACGCGGGCGCGCCGGGACCGGCGTTGAGGTACTTGTACGTGCAGCCGACCCCGAAGTCGGCCTTCGAGACGTCCACCTCCATGGCGCCGACGCTGTGGCACACGTCCCACACCATCAGCGCCCCCGCCGCGTGCACCCGCTCGGTCACCGCGGGCACGTCGTGGCGGGCGCCGGTGCGGTAGTCGACCTCGGACAGCAGCACCACGGCCGCGTCGTCGAACCGTCCCTCGGCGAAGTCGCGGATCTCGTAGCCCAGCGTCCTGGCCAGCCCTTGGACCATGTAGTGGTCGGTGGGGAAGTTCCGTACGTCGGAGACGATCACCCGCCGGTCGGGCCGCAGCCGCGTCGCGGCCGCGACCGCCTGGTAGATGGCGATCGAGGTGGTGTTGCCCACCACCACCTGGCCGGGGCCCGCGCCGATGAGCGGGGCCAGCCGATCGCCCGTGGTGAGCGGCTGGGCGTACCATCCCGCGTGGTTCCACCCGCCGACGAGGTGCCCGCCCCACTCGTCCTCGACGGCCTGCCGGACCCGTTCGGAGGTACGGCGGGGCAGCGCGCCGAGCGAGTTGCCCACCAGATAGACGACGCCCTCGGGCAGCACGAACTCGTCCCTGAAGTCCCGCAGCGGATCCTCGGCGTCCAACGCGAGGCAGCGGTCGCGATCCAGCACGCGATTACTTCCTTTCTGGGGGAATCGTGGCGATTACCCGGTTGATGCCATTTTCGTACTTCCGGACGTACCAGTTCTGCACCGGATTGTGCGTCGTGGGGTCGAGCCGGAACGTGCCGCGCGGGCTCGCCAGGTCGCCCACCCGGCCGAGCGCCGTGGACAGGTCGCCGCCCAGCGCGGCCGCCCGGTCGATGAGTTGCATGGCGTCCCAGCTCTGCAGCGCCACGGCCGACGGGTTCCGGCCCGTCCTGGCCTTCCAGGTGGCCACGAACGCGGCGTTCTCGGGCGTGGTGAGCGCCGGTGAGTAGAGCCCGACGCTGGTCATCCCCTCGGCGTCGGCCCCGATGGCTTCGAGCACGTCCTCGTCGGCGAGGTTCTGGCAGGCCAGCAGGTCGATCTTGGTGTCGTAGCCGAGCTGCTTGAAGGTCTTGGCGAACGTGACCGCCTCGCCGCCCGCGTAGAAGGCGTACAGGAGCTTGGCGTCCGGCGGGATGCGCTTGAAGTAGGGCGTCAGGTCCTCGCTCTTCCCGTACGGGGTGAGGATGCGCTTGAGCGGCTTGACCCCGTAGCCCTCGGTGAAGCCGTCGAGCGTCTCGGTGCCCCCCGAGTAGTCGGAGGCCATCAGCACGACCCCCGCCTTGCCGTACCGCTCGGCGGCGTACCTGCCCGCCGCGTAGCCGTGCGCGTGGTTGGTGAACGAGACCCGGAAGACGCCGGGCCCGCCCAGCTCGTCGGCGCCGGCGTTCGCGATCACCACCGGCGTGCCGGCCGCCTCCTTGACCACCGACACCGCGACCGGCGAGGCGAGCAGACCGGTGATCACGCTCACCCGATCGCGCGCGATGAGCGACCTGGCCTGCTGCTGCCCCTTCTCCGGGTTGCCCGCGTCGTCGGCGACGACCAGCGTGGCCGGTCTGCCGCCCAGCTTGCCACCGTGCTGGTCCAGGTAGAGGCGCATGGCCGCCTCCATGTCGTCGCCGAGCACGGCGTAGACCCCGGTCTGCGAGATGATCGCGCCGACCTTGAGCGTGGGATCCGGCTGCGACTCCAGCGTGGGCGAGACACCGCAGCCCGCCGCCATCAGCACCACCACCAGTCCGAGGAGTGGCCCGCGCACCGGCGCTCCCCTCAGGCCCCGGACCGGGAAGGACTCGGCAGCGCTCCCGGCTTCACGACGCCGCGCGGCTTCATGAGGAGAACACCGCGCGAACCGACCCCAGGCCCTCGACGTGCGCCTCGAAGTCGTCGCCCGGCCCGATCGGCACGATGGGCCCGAGCGAGCCGGTCAGCACCACGTCTCCGGCCCGCAGCGCGTGATCGGTCCGGCCGACCCGGCTCGCCAGCCATACGGCCGCGTTGAGCGGATGGCCCAGGCAGGCGGCGCCGGAGCCGGTCGAGACCTCCTGGCCGCCGCGCGTCATCGTCATCGCGGCACCGCGCAGATCCAGGCCCATCAGGGAGACCGGCGTGTTGCCCAGCACGTACGCGCCCGCGGAGGCGTTGTCGGCGATCGTGTCGGCCAGCGTGATGTCCCAGTCGGCGATGCGGGAGTCCGCGATCTCGATGGCCACCAGCGCGAACTCCACCGCCCTGATCACCTCGGCCGCTGTGAAAGGCCCGCCGACCAGGTCACGGCCGAACACCAGCGCGACCTCCGCCTCGGCCCGCGGCTGCAGGAACCGCTCCACCGGGATAGGAAGCCCATCGAGGTAGGCCATGTCCGCGAAAAGCATGCCGAAGTCCGGCTCGTCGATGCCGAACTGCTTCTGCATCAGCGGGTTGGTGACGCCGACCTTCCTGCCGACCACCCGCCGCCCCGCCTCCAGCGCCCGCCGCGTGTTGATCTCCTGTACGGCGTAGCCCTCGGCGGCGGTGCTGACCATGTCCCTGACGGGAGCGCACGGCTTGCCCGAGCGCACGGCCTCGGCCAACCGGTCGGCCGCGTGGGCACGGGCGTCTACCGCCGCTGACCATTCGTCCTGCATCGGGCTGCTCCTTGGGTAGGCCCTGGAATGTCTCTAGCATCGTCTCCTCCGGCGGCTCCAGGCGCCATGCCGTACATAGCCGATCTGTGCCACACCGGCCCGTCTTGCTGCACAACCACCCGCTGATCGCCATCCTTGACTCCATGCAGAAGCGCACAGAACGCATCACGGCCCACGACGGCTCCTTCGACGCCCACGTCTGGCTGCCCGACAGCGGCAGCGGGCCCGGCATCCTGCTCATCCAGGAGATCTACGGCGTCGGGCCGTACATCGCGAAGGTGGCGGAGGAACTGGCCGGCCTCGGCTACGTGGTGGCCGCGCCCGACCTGTTCTGGCGGCTCCAGCCCAACTGGATCGGCGAGCACACCCCTGAAGGCACGGCCGCCTCGATCGACCTGGCCGGGCGCTTCGACTTCCCGCAGGCCGTGGCCGACTGCGCGCTCACCCTCGCCCGGCTGCGCGAGCTGCCCGAGGTGAGCGGCGGCTGCGGGGCGCTCGGGTTCTGCCTGGGCGGATCGCTCGCGTTCATGCTGGCCACCCAGACCGAGCTCGACGCCGTGCTGTCCTTCTACGGCTCGGCCGTGCCCGAGGCGGCCGGGTTGATGGAGCGCATCGGCTCGCCCTTGCTGCTGGTGTTCGGCGGGAGCGATCCGTACATCCCGCGCGACCAGGTGGCCACGGTCGAGCAGGCCGCGGCGGGCCGGGCCAACGTGCTCATGCACGTCGAGAAGGAGGCCGGGCACGCCTTCCACAACAGCGAGTCGCCGATGTTCCACCAACCGGAGCCCGCCGCGCGGGCCTGGGAGGTCGCGCTCGCCTTCCTCGCCGACCACCTCCCCGCGCGCCCGTAAGTACCTGTCCGAAGCGACAGGTTCCCGTACCCACGGGACGGCCGCCATCATGGTCCGATGGCTCGGACGTGGGATTTGTGGGGAACCGTCATTATTGCTGGTACCTTTGCGCTGCCTTTGGCCGTACTGGCAATCTTGCTCCTCGCCCGTCACCGCGCCCGAGCGGGCCACCCGGCACCCATGCGCACCGCCCTCGCCGACATCGGAATCGCCGTCGGAACCGCCCCCTGGGTGTGGATGATCCTCACCCCGGCAAGCGGTCAGAGCGGAGTCAGTCTCGTGCCGTTCAGGGACCTCGCCGACGTGCTCAGCGCCCCTTGGGAGACCGCGTTGGTGCAGGTGGGAGGCAATCTGCTGGTATTCGCGGCGCTCGGCGCGCTGGCGCCCGTACGCACGGCGCGGATGGCGTCGACGGCCCGCGTCGCCGCCGTGGCGGCCGTCGCGTCGATCACCGTGGAGGCCCTCCAGTACGGCCTGCGGCTGGGCCGCCTCTCCTCCATCGACGACGTGATCGTCAACACAGCGGGAGCCGTGATAGCCGCGCTGATTACTCGCCGCTGGTGGGCGAGCCGAGTAGTGGCCGGGACCGTTCCAAGGTAACGGTCCGCTGAAACCCCGCCGACTTCACCACACGGGCATGATTCGCTCAAAAGAAGCTCGCGACCATCCCCCTTATCTGTGCGATCGTGGACAAGACGGGGCAAGTTCTCTGGAGACGCCATACGGGTTGGTGACAGAGGGTGGTCGAACGTGTCTGAAGTCCCGGTATCCCACGAACCCCCGATCTATCGACGCATCGCCGACGGTCTCCGCTCCCGGATCCTGTCCGGCGAACTGCGCGACGGGGATCGGCTACCGGGCGAGAACACGCTCATGGCCGACTACGGGATCGCCCGCGCCACCGCCAGGCAGGCGCTCGCCGTACTGATCAACGAGGGGCTGGCGGTACCGAAGCGAGGCTCGGGGGTCTACGTGCGATTGTTCAAACCGATACGCCGGCACGGCTCACGCCGGCTCTCCCGTGAGCAATGGGGTCAGGGCCGTACCATCTGGGACGCCGACACCCGTGGCCGGCCCTTCACCGTGGACGAGGTGGAGGTGGCGCGCGAGCGGGCGCGCGAGGAGGTCGCGAGCGTCCTCGAAAGCGGCGAGGTGTGGGTACGGCGGCGCCGCTACTCGGTCGACGCCCGGCCCGTGCAGCTGGCCACGTCGTACTTCCCGGCCGGCCTGGTCGAGGGCAGCGCCATCACCGCTCCCGACACGGGTCCGGGCGGCGTGTACGCGCGGCTGCGCGATCTCGGCCTGCCACCCGCCCACTTCACCGAGGAAGTGCGCGCCAGGATGCCGGGACCGCGCGAGACCGGACTGCTCGACCTGCCCGGCGGCACTCCGGTGATCGTGATCACCCGGACCGCCTACACCGCCAACGGCCAGCCCGTCGAGCTCAACGAGATGGTTCTGGACTCGGCGGCGTACGTACTTCAGTACGACTTCGACGCCTAGGTCAAGCAGAAATGTCAAGCGATAGGTTGACCTGTCCCTTGCGATCATTGCCTTCTCTAGAGATGTGACGCAGGCTTCAAGGAGATGGAACCTGCGCGGGTCCCGGAGGGATGATCAGATGTCCTTTGATCGGCATCTAGCCGACATCGCCCGGGAGTTCGCGCTCTGGACCATCTGGCGGAGCGACGCCGGCCGTTGGTGGGCCACGCGACATCACCCGCTCAGCGCCGCGCAGCGCGAGGCCGGGTGTGCGATGACCATCGACGCCGACGACCCGGAGAGCCTGCGCGAGCAACTCCGGGACCAGGAGAGCAGGGCCGACGAGCACGAGCCGCGAGCCGGTCCCGCGCCTCCGTGACAGCGTCGCGACGGACCGCTCCAGCGGTGCGCCGCGGACGCTCGCGAGCAGCCCGGTGCCGGGGTCAGCGACTCGGCGGCCCCGGCACCGGGCCCCCATAGGGGCCACGATCGCGGAAGCCTCCGACCCGATCGGGGGCGGGGGCTTCCGCCCGTGGGACGTGAAAAGGGCCCCGCCACATCGGGCGGGGCCCTTCGAGTTCGCCGGGCATCCGTTCTACTGCTCCCCCGCAGGGATCCCAGATCGTCTTCTTCCCCCCGAAGGGGCCACTCCCCTTTAAGGACCCCAGCCACCACGGGCCGTCACACCGATCGAGACGGTCGGGTGACGGACCGTGGTCAACCCACCAGCGCCGATTACCGGCGAACGTCCGAGAGACGGCCGATGATGTCGACGTCCGTGTCGTCCGAGACGGGCCGCTCGACCTCCGCCGTACGCTCGGCCGGGTTGTCCTCGACGATGACCCGCACGTCGTCCTGCGGCGTCGGAGCCGCCGTCGGCACGCTCTCCGGCTCGTGGACCTCGTGGGCCTCGTGGACCTCCTGGAACTCCTGCACCTGGGCAACCTCGACCTGCTGGGTCTCCTGGTCCTCCTGCGGGGCGGCCTCCAGAGCGGCGGGTTCGGGCGCGGTGGGCGGTTCGATGACGAGCGGGCCCGCCTTGCCCTCGGTCTGCATGAGGTCGCCGAGCACAGAGCTGATCTCGGTCAGCCTCCGTACGACCTCCGTGTGCGTGTTGCTCAGGTATTCGACGCGACGCCCCGCGTGCTCGTCGAGCGAATCGGCCCGCTGCTGCGCCGACGCCAGCGTCGACTCGGCCTCGGCGCGCGAGCTCGCGAGCGTCCGCTCGGCCTCCGCGCTCGCGGACCCCACGAGCTGCTCGGCCTCCTGCTTGGCGGCGGTGAGCACGCCGTCGGCCTCGGCCCGCGCCTCGCGCACGGTGTCCTCGGCTTCGGTACGGGCGCTGGTCAGCTTCTCCTCGGCGTCGGCGCCCGCCTGAGCCAGCATGCGCTCGGCGGCCGCCGTCGCCTCGCCCACGCGCCGCTCCGCCTCCGACTGGGCGGAGGTGAGCATGTTGTCCGACGTCTCACGTGCCGAAGAGACCAGCCGGTCGGCCTCCGACTTGGCGGCGTCACGCACGCTGACGGCCTCGGCCTCCGCGTCCTCCTTCTTGGCGGCGGCCTCCTCCTCGCCCAGCCGGAGGATCTGCGCCAGCCTGGGGCTGAGGTCCTCGTAACTCTGCGGCGCCTCCACCATGCGCCGCCTGGCCTCCGCCAGCTCGACACGGCCCTGTTCGGCCTGGTCGATCGCCCGCGCCAGCCGCTCTTCCAGATCTCGGACTTGGTTACGGGTACGGATCATGTAGTCGTGCACCTGACGGCGGTTGTAGCCGCGCATCACGACTTCGAAGGTGTCCTCTTGCATCAGATCGGGAATGCTCTCGTGCTGGTTTGTCATGGGGGTTACCTAAGGGTTTGCGTGAGGCGGGGGAAACCGGCAGCTTGTAAGGGTCTGGCGTCGAGACGTCAGGAATCGACTTTCCTGCCATCTGCCCACGTCCGCAACCGGAACACCAGACCTGGGGCGGGAATTACGATGTGACGGGTGTACATCGCAGCATTGGACAACGGAGCAGTCCCGGACATTCATCCCGAGGCGTACATCGCGCCAGGCGCCGTCGTGGTGGGCAGGGTTCGGGTGGGCCGGGCGTCCAGCATCTGGTACGGCTCCGTTCTCCGGGGTGACGACGAGCGGATAGAGATCGGCGAAGAGTGCAACGTACAGGATCTGTGTTGCCTCCATTCTGACCCAGGCGAGCCGGCGGTCCTGGAGCACCGGGTCAGTCTCGGCCATAAGGCCATGGTGCACGGCGCCCATGTCGAAGCCGGTGCGCTGATCGGCATCGGCGCGATCGTGCTCGGCGGCGCCCGCGTCGGCGCGGGCACCTTGGTCGCGGCCGGCGCCCTGATCGGTCCGGGCAAGAAGATCCCGGCCGGGGTGCTGGTCGCCGGGGTGCCGGGGAAGGTCGTGCGCGAGCTCACCGACGACGACCGAGCGAGCTTCGCCCGCACGCCGGACAACTACCAGGCCAAGGCGCTCAGGCACCGGACGGCGTCAGCACTTTGATCAGGACGTCGTCCGGCACCGAGGCGGTGTTGAGCGCGTCCGCGTAGTCGGGCAGCTCAGGCCGGAGGAACCGGACGAAGTCGACGGTCATCTTGACGTCGGGGATGCCCTTGACCTGCTGGGCGTTGCCCTTGGCGGCGTCCTTCTTGAGGGTGTTGTAGCTGTTCCAGTCGGTGTAGGCGGTCATCCCCCACTGCAGCACCTCGGGCAGCTGGGCCGGCCACCGCTGGCCGACCTTCCAGGCGCCGCCGTCCTCCTTGTACAGGGCCACCGCGACGGTCCCGACCCTGGCCAGGACGAGCTCCACCCAGCCGGTCTTGACCTTGGCCTCCTTCGGCGCGGAACTGCCGTTCCTGGTGTACGTCATCTCCAGCTGGCCGCTCGTATCGGCCGTGCCGGTGGTCAACGACAGCCAGTTCGCGTTCCCGGACGAATTGGGCACCCTGGCCATCAGGCCGCCGAGCGAGAACTTCTGCGTGGGCTTGGCGCCCTTCTTGCCCTCGACCTTGAGCCGCGCGTGCATGACGATGTCCCCGGCGAGCTCCTGGTAGACGAACGGGCCCCGGAAGCCGTCAAACCAGGCGGAAACCTTGGGCTCCAAGTACAGCGAGCCCTTGGTGGTCGTGCTCACATCGAGTTTGGCGATCCGATCGAGGTCCTTTTCGGTGTCGCTCAGCTTGCTCCACACCGACAGATTCTTGGCGGTGTCGAACTCGTCCGACGCCGAGCCCACCTCTCCGCCGGGCTTGGGGGGTAAGGCCTCCTTCAGGGTCAGGACGCCGGGGCCGGTGGGGGACGGCTGCACCGAGGTGGCCGTGCCGCACCCGGCGAGCACACCCACGACCGACAGAACCCCTACTAGCGTTGCCCTCATAGCGGACATTCTGCCGGGTAAAGCCCGTTGTTGATTCAGAACGGACCAGTACGATGGCCGCCGTGCGGTCCTGGAATGCGTTCACCGCCGTCGAGGCGACGGTCCGCGCGATGGTCGCCGACCCGCGCTGGCCGGGGCTCCCCGTGCCCGATCGCGCCCAGGTGATAGCGGCCAGGGCCCTCGTGACGCCCGAAGGGGACCGGTGGCTGTTCGGGGCGCACGCGCGCTGGTACCTGCACGACCCCGCCGACGGCCGCTGGCACCTGTCGCCGCCGCCCAGGGACGCTCGTACGCGCGACGCCCGGCACCCCGCCGCGGTGCTGCCCGTCCGGGTGATCCCCCGCGGGCCGGACTTCGCCGCCGAGCCGGGCTCCACGCAGGCGTTCGTCGGTCCAGACGTGCCCGCCGGGCTCACCGATCAGATCCGGCGGCTGCTGCGGGCCGAGGAACGCCGGTCGGAGCGCGACTATCCGTTGAGCGCCTTCGACGCGATCTTCGCCAGAGACGTGCCGAGCACGGTCGCCGCGATCTGGGGAACGATCATGTGGTGCGCGTACGCGCCCGCCTTCGACGGCAACGAGCGGCTCATCACGGCCTTCGGCGAATACCTGCGGCGTCCGCTGCCCGGTGACGAGTGGGTGCGCTGGCTGCCCGCGCCGCCGCTGCTCGACCTCGTCACGCTCGTCTCGGAGCGGCTGCGCGCCGGGCACTCCCGCGCCGCGCTCCGGCTGGCCGCCACGATGGCCGACACGGCCCAGATCCTGCTGTCCGACGCCCGCTTCAGGCCGCGCGCGCTGGCGCTGCTCACGATGGTGGAGCCCACGCTCAGGCAGCCGCACCTCGACGACCGCGCGGCCCTGCGCGACGACCACTCGGTACGGCAGGCGTGGCTCGACCGGCTGCCGGAGCGGCTGGGCCGGGCGGCGCTGGTGGAGACCGACCCCGAGACGCACTTCCGCCACACCGTCTACGACCTGCTGGAGGCGCTGGACTTCACCACCGAGCCGTCCCGGGCGGCGGCGGCCTTCCTGGCGGACCTCTCCGACTCGCGGGGGCTGCTTCCCGGGTATCTGGACCATCGGTTGCGGCGGGCGTACGAGGAGCTCGCCCGGGCGGGGCTGACGAGCACGTCTGCGGCGGAGACCACCCAGCCCGAGGGCTTCCCCACGCAGGCGCCGTTGCCCTATCCGTGGCGCTCCGGGCCGCCGGAGACGGGCGCCTACGCGGCCGTACCGAGGACGGGCGCACACGCCATACCTGAGACAGGGGCTTACGCTCTGCCCGAGACAGGGGCTTACGCTCTGCCCGAAACGGGCGCACACGCTATACCCGAAACGGGATCCCACGCCCTGCCAGGAACGGGCGCGCACGCCATACCCGAGACAGGGGCCCACGCGCTCCCTGGAACGGGCACACACGGCGCGCAGGGGGCGCCGGGCTTCGGTGTGCCGCGGGCGGCTGAGGCGGAGCAGCCCGTGCGAGAGGGGCTGCGGGCGTCTGAGGCGGAGCGTCCCGTGCGGCAGGGGCTGCGGGCGTCAGGATCCGGTGTCGAGCCGCCCGATCGGGCGGCCGCGGCGGCCGTGCTGGGGGCCGCGTACGCCGTCGGGCTGGCGTGGGGCCGGGTCACAGGAGCGCGGGTGCCGGAGCGTGGGTTCGCGGGAGCGGCGGCGCTCGTGCACCGCTTGATCGCCGAACGCGATGACTTGCCGTTCTAAACCACTAATACCGATATTTCACCCTAACCTCGCCTATATCGTTCTAAGACTTGAGGCAACGCACCATTAGCTGAATTGTGATCTCGGATTGGGGAAATGATCCCCGTGGGGCCCAGGAGACGTTGAAAGGAATGACTCCGATGGGCCATGTCGCCGGAAGGGCCTCCGCCGTAACCTCGTAGAGGGTGTGGGCTGCGGAAGGAAGGACGACGCGGTGGGGCACGACGACCTGGACTCTCGGGTCCACGACCGTGTCGCGTTGGACGAGATTGCGCTCTACGCCGAGGTGCTCACCGCTGTCGCTATCAGCGAGCGGCGGTTGACCTTGGACGAGCTCGACGACGCGCTCGGATTGCGGACTTCGGCGAGCCGCTGAAGACCATCACTAATGACCTAGTCCCGGATCCCCGTGGGGTCCGGGACGGTCGTTTATAAGGATGGTTCACCACGGCACAACATGACTAGTCAGTTGAGCCCGCCGTCTCCTACGAACGGACGAGACGCGCGATCGCCGCTGACGCCTCTTTGACCTTCGCCTCCGCCTCGGGCCCGCCGGTGTTGATGGCGTCGGCCACGCAGTGCGAGATGTGCTCCTCAAGCAGCCCGAGAGCCACCGCCTGCAACGCCCGCGTCGCCGCGGACACCTGGGTCAGCACATCGATGCAGTAGGCATCATCGTCGACCATCCGCTGCAGGCCCCTGATCTGCCCTTCGATGCGCCTGAGCCGCGTCAGATATGCCTGCTTGTCTCCGCTGTACCCATGCATGTTCCTAAGGTACCCGGAAGCGGAATCGCTCAGCGGAGGTCGCTGATCAGTTTCTCCCACTGTTCGCCCACTCCTGTCGCCTCGTGCCGGATGGCCGTCTCCAGTGCGCCCGCCGCGAGCGAGCGGCGCCGGCGCTCGTCGTCGATCAGCGCGAGCAGCGCGGCCGCGAACATCTCCAGCCCACCGTCGGACGCCGGCACCAGCACCCCGTTGTAGCCGGTGGCCACGAACTCGTTCGGCCCCCTGGCGCCGTCGAAGGCCACCACCGGCACCCCGCAGCCCATGGCCTCCAGCACGGTCATGCCGAGATCGGCGGTGCTCGAGGTGTTGGCCACGATCGACGCCTTGGCGAACTCACCCGCCAGGTCCGGCGTGACGCCCATGAAGTAGACGTGGTTGTGCAGGTCGAGCTCGCGGACGAGCGCGCGCAGCCGCCGCTCCTCGGGGCCGCCGCCGTACAGTCGCAGCTGCCAGTCCGGCCGCTTGTCGGCGATGGTGGCGAACGCCCGGATCAGCCTGTCGTACGCCTTGACGGGCTCCCAGCTGCCGCCCGCCGCGACGATGCGGTTGTCCATCCGCGAGCGCGGCCACGGACCGTCCGGCAGCGCGTCCGGCACGGCGTGTACGGGCGTCCCCTCGCCCAGCAGGCTGCCCCACTCCTCCTGCGCGCTCTCCGTGGCCGTGACGACCGCGTCGAGACGCGGATAGAAGCGTTTGACGGGTCCGGGTATCGCCGGGTTCGTCCACTCCCTGGCGAGCTTGAGCGTCTCCCGTGGCGCGTGCCTGGCCGCCTGGACGCTCAACCCCGGCCTGGTGGTGATGAGGACATCGGTCTTGAGGCCGCGCAGCACCCGCCAGAGCGCCACCTCGGTGCGTACCTGCCCCCTCGGCAGCAGGTGCCTGACGCCGGGCCGGACGTCGACCACGGGGCGCAGCGCCACCTTCGGGCTGACGGGGAAGAACGGCTTGTCCTTGTGCCGCCTGAGGCTGATCACCTCGACGTCGTGCTGGCGGTCGGCAAGGGCGGTGGCGAGGTTGAGGGTGGAGCGCACCTCGCCGCGCATGGAGTACGCGGACGAGACGACGATGCTGACCTTCACCGGCCCACCTCGATCCGGAGCTCGTCCTCGGCGGTGTAGGCGGGTCTGACGGCCACCCCGTCGACCCGGGCGGACGGGTAGTGCAGCCGACGGCGCTTGCCGTCGATGTCGTCGAGCCGGGCACCTAGGGCCATGGGCGTCGGCACCCCTTCGACCTCCAGCGACGGCTCCCAGACACCCGAGGACTCCGGATCGGCCTCGACGACGTCGACCAGGGAGAACGCGGCGTGGAAGCGCACCCCCTGCACGGTGGCCACCGTGCGGATGGTCGTACCGGCGGGCTGCTCGCGCTGGAGCGCCAGCCTGGCCTCGTGGCGCGAGTCGTCGTTCTCCAGGCCGGTGTAGGCGAGCAGGCCCATCACCTCGAACCGGCCCTCCCTGAACCAGATCGAGCGCACCTCCGCCGCCGGCTCGGCGTCCGCGATCTTCAGCGCCAGGAACCCGTTGCGGGTGCGATAGGAGCGATAGGCGAGAGTCCGCTTGCACAGGGCGTAGGCGTCGAGGTGATCGAGCGAGAAGCCCGGATCGATGCTGCGCAGCCGCGAGCGTTTGCCATCGCGGCGCAGATAGGCGTCCCAGCGGCCGGGGCTGAGCATCAGCGGCGCCAGCGACACCGCCAGGCTGGCCTCCCGCGTCCTGGCCCCCGGCGTGCCGAGCAACACGTCCCGCTCGACCCCCGTCGTACGGTGCCTGAGCACGAGCTCTGTGCCTTCCCTCAGCGGCTCCTCGATCGCGAGTCGCAGGGAGAGCACGTCGGCGAGCGTGACTTCCGCGTCTGTGACGACGACGCGCATCACGAGCCCCCTCCCCGTCGAATGAAGCCATGCGACGTTGAGGTTACCGTGATTTTCCCGTTATGTGGATGGCAGTTTTCCGCCACTTGGGCCCCCTGACGTGCGGAACTCCTCTACAAGCGCTGTAGAGGAGTCCGACATTCCCCCGTCAGGAGGCGCTTTTAACCGATTTGATCAGGAGCTGGGCCACGTCCACGACCTCGAGGGACTCCTTCGCCTCGCCGGTGTTCTTCTTCTCGTTGATGGCGTCGCCGAGCATCACCATGCAGAACGGGCAGGCGGTGGAGACGGTGTCAGGATTCGTGGTCAGCGCCTCGTCGACCCGCTCGGTGTTGATGCGCTTGCCGATGCGCTCTTCCATCCACATTCGGGCACCGCCGGCGCCGCAGCAGAAACCGCGGTCCTTGTGCCGGTGCATCTCCT
The DNA here is from genome assembly GCF_050942315.1 of Nonomuraea sp. CA-143628. Lineage (NCBI taxonomy): Bacteria > Bacillati > Actinomycetota > Actinomycetes > Streptosporangiales > Streptosporangiaceae > Nonomuraea > Nonomuraea sp. CA-143628. The sequence continues at coordinate 409,044 of NZ_CP192072.1, read as the reverse complement.
GGGTCTGGACACCGGGCACCTTCGACATGATGTCGCGGGGCTGGGAGTAGACCTTGTTGTGACGGCCGAGGAAGCACGGGTCGTGGTAGGTGATCTTCTCCTCGATCGGCGTGATCGGGGTGAGCAGGCCCTCGTCGACCAGCTTGGCCAGCAGTTGCGTGTGGTGTACGACCTCGTAGGTGCCGCCGAGCTGCGGATATTCGTTGGCCAGGGTGTTGAAGCAGTGGGGGCAGGTGGCGACGATCTTCTTGACGCCCGCCTCGTTGAGCGTCTCGATGTTCTGCTGGGCGAGCATGTTGAACAGGTATTCCATGCCCAGGCGGCGGGCCGGGTCGCCGGTGCACGCCTCCATCGGGCCGAGCACGGCGAACTTCACGCCCGCGATGTGCAGCAGCTCCGCGACCGCCTTGGTGGTCTTCTTGGCCCGGTCTTCCAGCGCGCCCGCACAGCCGACCCAGAACAGGTATTCGGCGTCCTCGGGCATCTTGTCCTCGACCATTTCGACCTCGAAGTCGAGCTCGGAGATCCAGTCGGCCCGCTTCATCTCGGACATGCCCCAGGGGTTGCCCTTGTTCTCCAGGTTCTTGACCATCACCCCCGCCTCCGACGGGAACGACGACTCCACCATCACCTGGTAGCGGCGCATGTCGAGGATGTGGTCGATGTGCTCGATGTCGACCGGGCACTGCTCGACGCAGGCGCCGCAGTTCGTACAGGACCACAGGACGTCTGGGTGAATCACGCCCTCCTCGCCGACCAGCGGCTTGTTCAGCAGCGCCAGCACGTCGGTGTCGGCGTGCTCGGTGGAGGCGGCCATCAGGTAGGGGGCCACCTTGAAGGCGTGGTCGCGCTGGTCGAGGATGAGCATCTTCGGCGACAGCGGCTTGTCGGTGTTCCACGCGGGGCACTGCGACTGGCAGCGGCCGCACTCGGTGCAGCTGTAGAAGTCGAGGAAGCCCTTCCAGGTGGTGTCGCCGATCTTGCCCCGGCCGAGCCGCTCCGGGTCCAGGTCCTCGTCCTCGAAGTCCACGGGCTTGCCGTCAACGCGCAACTCGGGCGCGCCGCCCAGGCCGTCGGGGCGGCGGGAGAACAACACGTTCAGCGGCGCCGTGAAGATGTGCAGGTGCTTGCTGTGCACCACGATGACCAGGAACACCAGCATGAAGCCGATGTGCAGCAGCAGCGCGATCTCCTCCAGCAGCGAGCTGGCGGGAAGGATCTTGCCCAGGGCCAGCGACGCGAAGGCGCCCGAGGAGTAGGGGAAGTTGCCGTTGGCCGCCGACGCGCCACGGGCCAGGAACAGCGTCCAGATGATGTTGAAGATCATGAACAGGACGAGCCAGGCGCCCCCGAGGTGGGAGCCGGAGAAGCGGGACTTGCGGCCGAGCGCCTTGGGGGAGTTCTTGACCCGGATGGCCGCGAAGGTGACCAGGCCGAGCAGGCAGGCCACCGCGATGAAGTCCTGCAGGAAGCCGAGCACCGCCCAGGTGCCGATGAGCGGGATGTGGAAGTCGGGCTCACCGGTGATCGCGCCCTGGATGATGGCGCCGTACGCCTCGATGTAGACGGTAAGCAGGATGAAGAACGCCCACATCACGAAGAAGTGCGCGACGCCGGACGGTGTCCACTTGAGCAGCTTCTTCTGCCCGAACACCTCCACCAGCTGAGTCTTCAGCTCATCGGCCGCGTGCGTCTTCGCGTACTCGATCCGTTCGGGCGCGGGCGGGCCCACCGTGGCGAGTTTGTACAGGAACAGCGTCCTGCGGCCCGCCACGGCGACCGCCAGGACGGTCATGACGAGCCCGATGATGGCCACCCAGAGCACGGGACCTCCCACTGACGATGTTGGCTGCCAGCGTACGGTTACGTCACCGGCCAGGCACTTCCGGAATCCTACCGACTGGTAACCTTATGACCGGTGGCGCGCCCAGAACAATGCTCTACCCCGTCAAGTAGCGCTGTATCGTCGGGGCCAGCAGTTCGACCAATTCCTCGGGATCGGCGCTCGCCAGCGGCTCCAGCTTGAGCACGTAACGGCCCATGACGATGCCGAAGATCTGCCCGAAGGCGGCCTCGATCCGCAGGGGCGGCACCTCGAGCCGGTCGGCGACCCGGAAGAGCAGGGCGTTGGTGATGAACTCCCGGAACATCATCTCGGCCTGCTGGTTCGTCATGGCCGACCGGATCAGCGCGATCATCGGCTCGCGCGTCTCGGGCTGAGCCGTCACCGTCAGGAGCAGCCGGACGAGCCGCTCCCCGATCTCCTCGCGCGGCCCGTCGAGCAGCACCGGCACGACCTGTTCGGGACTGACCGGCAGTTGCATCGCCGCCGCGAACATGCCTTCCTTGGTGTCGAAGTAGTGGTGCACCAGGGCCGGATCGACCTTGGCCTCCCTGGCGATGCCGCGCACGGTCGCCTTGTCGAACCCCTTCTCGGCGAAGACCCGCCGGGCCGCGGCGAGAATCTCCCCCCGTGTGTCCGCCGACCCCGGCCGCCGCCCCGGCCGCCTGGTGGTCACCGGCCCACAACCAGGTAGACGCGCATCGGCACGTGCATGACGCCCTCTGGGAAGACCTTGCGCAACTCCGTCCGCTGGCGTGCGACGAGCTCGTCGGCGGCCTCCGGGGACAGCGCCGCCATGTAGGAATGCGAGCGGAGATCCAGCAGGAAGTCCTCGATGCCGATCAGCCTGGTCCAGGCGATCCAGCGCTCCTCGACCACGTCCAGGGCGGCGGCGATGGGCGGCACGGACCACTCCTCCAGCGCCTGGCCCCAATAGGTCGGGCACGCCTCCGCCAGCCGTACCTCATAGGCGGCCAGCCAGTCGGCCTGGGCGGCGTGGGCGAAGTTCCAGCAGCCCACGACGGCCCCCTCGGGCCGCAGCACCCGCCTGGCCTCGGCGATCGAGACCACCGGGTCGAGCCAGTGCCAGGACTGGGCGTAGGTCACCAGATCGGCCACCCCGTCCGTCAGCGGCAGCGCGTTGCCATCGGCCAGCACCGCGACCGTGCCGCCGTCCTCGACCTTCGAGTGCAGGCGGGCCAGCATCGCCGCGCCCGCGTCCACCGCGATCACCCGCGAGCCCCGGGCCCGCAGCGCGCGCGTCAGGATGCCGGTGCCGGCGCCCACGTCGACCGCCGTCGCGCCGTCGAACTCGACGCCGGACACCTCCGACAGCGCGTGGTACATCTCGTCGGGGTATGTCGGCCGGGCCGCGTCGTAAGCGTCCGCGACGCTGTCGAACACCTTGCCCAGTTTCCTCATCGGTCCGACGCTCATCGGGCGGCCGCCAGGTAGAGGCGGGCGAAGGCGAGGGCCTCGGCCAGATCGTCGATCCGCTCCGTACGGCTCGCCGCCTTGCGGGTGTTGATCTCCAGCACGACCAGGCCGCCATAGCCGGACTTGGCCAGCCGTTCCAGCATGGGCGCGCACGGCTGGTTGCCCCTGCCTGGCACGAGGTGCTCGTCCTTGTTCGTCACGCCGAGGCCGTCGGCCAGGTGCAGATGCGCGAGACGGTCGCCGAGCTTGGTGGCCATCTCCATGGCGTCGGTGCCCGAGACGGCCGTGTGCGACAGGTCGAGCGTGACGTGCGGGAAGTCGTAGTCGGTCGGGTTCCAGTCGGGCGAGTAGGGGACCACGTCGTTGCCCCTGGCCTTGAGCGGGAACATGTTCTCCACCGCGAACGTGACCCCGGTCTCCTCACGCATGCGGGCCAGCCCGGCCTCGAAGTCGCGCGCGTATTCGCGCTGCCAGCGGAACGGCGGATGCACCACGACCGTCGAGGCGCCCAATCGTTCGGCCGCCTTCTGGGCCTTGACCAGCTTGGCCCAGGGATCGCGGCCCCAGACGCGCTGCGTGACGAGCAGGCAGGGGGCGTGGATGGCCAGCACGGGGAGTTCGTAATGCTCCGAGAGTCGCTCGATCACGTCGATGTCCTGGCTCACGGGATCGGCGCCGACCATGATCTCGACCCCGTCGTAACCCAGGCGCGCGGCCAGCTCGAACGCGTCGGGGGTGCGTTCTGGATATACCGAAGCGGTGGACAATGCGATCTTCGCACTGGGCACTCGGATGACGTCAGCCACGTTGCCAGCCTAAGCCGGTGACGCCGATCTGGCGCGCGAGCCCTACGGTTGGACCATGCCACGGATCGCCAAAGGCGCCATCCCCAGCCCCAACATCTGGAACTCCCCCCAGGTCTACGAGCTGGAGAATCGCGCCGTCGACCCTGACGGCGCCGCCAACGCGGCGATGCGCGCCCTGCGCTCCTGGGACGGCGCCACGGTGCTCGACATAGGCTGCGGCACCGGCTACCACCTACCGGCCTTCGCGGCCGAGGCGGCGAAGGTGATCGGCGTCGAGCCCCACGGCGACCTGGTCGCGCTCGCCCGCCGCCGCTGCGCCGCGCTCCCCTCCGTCGAGATCCACGCCGCCACCGCGCAGGCCCTGCCGCTGCCGGACGCGTCCGTGGACGTCGCGGTGGCGCGGTGGGCCTACTTCTTCGGCCCCGGCTGCGAGCCCGGCTTACGGGAGCTCTCCAGGGTCGTACGGCGGGGCGGCACGGCCTTCGTCATCGACCTGGACGCCACCCGCGGGGCCTTCGGCAGGTGGTTCCAGCGCACGGTGCCCACCTACTCCGCCAGGACGGTGGAGTCCTTCTGGGACCGCCACGGATGGCGGCGGCAGCCACTCGACCTACGGATGGCCTTCTCCCGCCGGGCGGACCTGGAGGCGGTGCTCCGCATCGAGTTCACCCCCGAGGTGGCCGCCCAGGCGATCGCGGAGACACCCGGCCTCGAACTGCCCTACCCGAACGTGCTGCGCTGGTGCTCGTACTGATCGGTGCGGCCCGATCGGTCCGGCGTCCACGAGTCACGTCCACGGACGCCCGCCGGCTCTCCGTCCCCTCCACAGGGCCCTTGCGGACGGCCTTCTTCCGCTCCCCCGGAGGGGGTATCCCTCCAAAGGACACCAACCACCACGGACCGTCACAGAAGCCAAAGCGATCCTGTGACGAACCCACCGAAGGTCACCGCACCCAGACCGCTTGACATTGACGTCAGTGTCAACGTTTACCGTGGAGGCATGCGCATCGGAGAGCTGGCCGAACGGACCGGGGTGAGCACCCGATCACTCCGTTACTACGAGGAGCACGGTCTGCTCACCGCCAGACGCGGATCCAACGGCTACCGCGACTACGCGGAGGAGGACATCAAGCTGGTGTCCGAGATCCGGGCGCTGCTGTCCGTGGGATTCACGCTGGAGGACACGCGGCCCTTCGTCGACTGCCTGCGCTCCGGCCACAGCACGGGCGGCTCCTGCAGCGAGTCGGTCGCCGTCTACCAGCGCAAGCTGGCCCAGATCGACGACGAGATCCGCGTCCTGCTCGCCCGCCGCGCCGAGGTCGCCGCCCAGTTGGGCGCGGCGTGCCCTGGTTGCGTTCTTAGAGGAGAGAAATGATCGAGCTGACCACCGCGAACTTCGAGGAGAAGGTGCTCAAGAGCGACCAGCCGGTGCTCGTCGACTTCTGGGCCGAATGGTGCGGACCATGCCGCATGGTCGCCCCCGTACTCGCGGAGATCGAGGCCGAGCACGGTCTGACCATCGGCAAGCTCAACAGCGACGAGAACCCTGAGATCTCGGCCCGCTACGGCGTCATGGGGCTGCCCACGATGCTCCTGTTCGAGAACGGGCAGCCGGTCAAGCAGGTCGTCGGGGCCAAGCCGAAGCGCATGATCGAGGCCGAACTGGGCCTGGCCTAACCGGCCGTACCTGGTGAAGGACCGGCCGTACCTTGTGAACGTCCACCCGTACCTCGTGAAGTTTGTCGGCGCGGCCCGCTAGCCTGCTCCGCATGGTCAAGTCTGCGCAGAAGCCCGGATACCGCTGCGCCGAGTGCGGGTGGCGCACCACGAAGTGGGTGGGCCGGTGCGGCGAGTGCCAGGCGTGGGGCACGGTCGACGAAGAAGGCGCGCGTGCCGGGGTGCACGTCGTCCAGGCCGGCGCGACGACCGCGCCGGCGATACCGATCGGCCAGGTCAAGGCCGAGATGGCGGCCGCGCGCACGACCGGGGTGAGCGAGCTCGACCGGGTGCTCGGCGGCGGGCTGGTGCCCGGGGCGGTGGTGCTGCTGGCCGGCGAGCCCGGCATCGGCAAGTCGACGCTGCTGCTCGAGGCGGCCGCCCGCATCGCCGAGCGCGACACCGTGCTGTATGTCACGGGTGAGGAGTCGGCGGCCCAGGTCCGCTTGCGGGCCGACCGCATCGGCGCCATCCGCGACCACCTCTATCTCGCGGCGGAGACCGAGCTGTCGGCGCTGGTCGCGCACGTCGACAAGGTCCAGCCCAAGCTGCTCGTCGTCGACTCGGTGCAGACGGTCGGCTCCGCGCAGGCCACCGGCGTGCCGGGCGGGGTGACGCAGGTGCGGGAGGTGGCCGCCAATCTCGTACGGCTGGCCAAGGAGCGCAACATGGCCACCGTGCTCGTCGGCCACGTCACCAAGGAAGGCTCGATCGCCGGTCCGCGCACCCTTGAGCACCTGGTCGACGTCGTGCTCAACTTCGAGGGCGACCGCCACTCCCGGCTGCGGATGGTCCGCGCGATCAAGAACCGGTTCGGCCCCACCGAGGAGGTCGGCTGCTTCGACCTGCACGAGCGCGGCATCGAGGGCATCACCGACCCGAGCGGGCTATTCGTCTCGCGGCGCAGCCAGCCGGTGCCGGGCACCTGTGTGACCGTCACGGTCGAGGGCACCCGGCCGCTGCCCGCCGAGGTGCAGGCCCTGGTCGCCCGCACCGAGGCGCAGCAGCCCAGACGCAGTTCCTCGGGGCTCGACACCTATCGGGTGCAGATGATCCTGGCCGTGCTCGAACGCCGGCTCAACGCCAAGCTGGGCGGCTGCGACGTGTTCACCGCGACCGTCGGCGGCATCAAGCTGGCCGACCCGGCCATCGACCTGTCGGTGATGCTGGCGGTGGCCAGCGCGGCCGGCGACAAGCCGCTGCCGGCCGGTCTGGTGGCCATGGGTGAGGTGGGACTGTCCGGCGAGTTGCGCCCGGTGAAGGACGTCCGGCGGCGGCTGAGCGAGGCCGCCAGGCTGGGGTTCAAGCGCGGGCTGGTGCCCGCCGGCTCCCTCGATCAGGGCACCGGCCGGCGCAACGGGCAACGGGATGGGCAGCGGTCGCTGGTGCCCGTCGGGCCGGTGGCGTTCGCGGCCGGCTTCGAGGTGGTCGAGGTGGAGAACGTCTGGGACGCACTCACGCACGTCACATAGCGCGGCTAAGCTTGGCTTGACTATTCGACACGGGGGTCAGGTGCCAAACGACAGGAGTCTCGACGACCGCCGTCGCGAAGCCCTGGCCTCCGTGGCCCCGGGCACACCACTGCGCGACGGCTTGGAGCGGATCCTGCGCGGCCAGACCGGCGGCCTGATCGTGCTCGGCTACAACAAAGTGGTCGAAGAGGTGTCCAGCGGCGGATTCGAGCTCGACGTCGAGTTCTCCGCCACGCGGCTGCGCGAGCTGGCCAAGATGGACGGCGCGATCGTGGTGGGCAACGGCCAGCGGATCGTCCGCGCCGCCGTGCACCTGGTGCCCGACCCCGGCATCCCGACCGACGAGTCTGGCACTCGCCACCGCACCGCGCAGCGGGTCGCCCGCCAGACCGGCCTGCCGATCATCGCGATCAGCAAGTCGATGCGGATCATCGCCCTCTACCTCGACGGCATCCGCTACGTGCTGGAGGAGTCGGCGGCCATCCTGTCGAAGGCCAACCAGGCCCTCGCCACGCTCGAACGCTACAAGCACCGCCTCGACGAGGTCTCCGGCACGCTGTCGGCTCTGGAGATCGAAGACCTGGTGACGGTCCGTGACGTGGCCGCCGTCGCCCAGCGCCTGGAGATGGTCAGGCGCATCTCCGACGAGATCAAGGGCTACGTGGTCGAGCTCGGCACCGACGGCCGACTCCTGTCACTGCAGCTCGACGAGCTGGTGGCAGGCGTCGACTCGGAGCGCGAGCTGGTCGTCCGCGACTACCTCCCGGCCCCCGCCGGCCGCCGGCACCGGCGCCTCGCGGAGGCCATGCACGACCTCGACCAGCTCTCGGGTGAGGAGCTGCTCGACCTCTCGACGGTCGCCCACGTGCTGGGGCACAGCGGCGACGAGACGCTCGACAGCCCGGTCAGCCCGCGCGGGTTCCGCCTCCTGGCCAAGGTGCCCCGCCTGCCCGCCACCGTGGTCGATCGGCTGGTCAACCACTTCGGCGGGCTGCAGAAGCTGCTGGCGGCCAGCATCGACGACCTCCAGGCGGTGGGCGGCGTCGGCGAGTCCCGGGCGCGCAGCGTCCGCGAAGGCCTCTCCCGCCTCGCGGAATCCTCCATCCTGGAGCGCTACGTCTGACCCGCCCGCAGCGCGACATCTGACGCGTCCAGAACGCAACGCCCGTACTTCCCACAACACGCCCGCAGCACAACGTCCATACGTCCCACAAGCCCGCAGCACAACGTCCGTACGTCTGACGCCTGGAGCGGTCGCCGTGCGGCCGTGCTCGGTGGGACGTTCCTCAGCGGAGGTGGAAGACGCCCATCTGGCTTTTGAGCTTGCCCATGCGCACCACGGCCACGTAGGTCCCCGGCAGGGCGGCCGGCGGGTCCGTACGGCAGTCGCTGCTGGAGCGGCGCCGATTCCAGTCGAGCGAGCGCACCCACGGAACCCCGCGCTGCAGCTGCTTGATCTCGCTCGCCTCACCACTCACGCAGTCGGAGGTCGACCAGATCCGGTCCTCCCCGGAGGTGATGCGCACCTCCATGGAGCGCGGACCCACGTCGGCCAAGCACATGACGGGGCCGGTGTTGACCAGGCTGATGAGGAAGTTGGGCTGGGCCCCCGCCGCGTAGACGTCCTGCTTGCCCTGCATGCTGAGCACCAGGTCGGCCTCGGTGCAGGGCTCGCCCGGCCGCTTGGGCCGGGTCATGGGCGTGAGCGTGACCTTGCTGGAGCTCGGTGTGGGCGACACCGACACCGACACCGTGGGGGTGGCCGTGCCCATGGTGAGAGTGCGCAGGCCGTCGAGCAGTGGATCCGTCGAAGGCGACGCGCTCGCGGAGGTCTGCGCGTTGGAGGAACGCTGCGGCCCACTCCCCCCGCTGGAACACGCCCAAGCGACAACCGCCACCACGACGAGAACCGCCACCAGCACGCTCATACGCCGTCGCCAGTAGACGTCTCCGCTGCCGTCACCCATCGTATCCGGATCCATACTCACAGCATGGTAATCCATTGGCCACGGAGGGTGACGACACGCCGCTGGTCACCATCTCGGCATACCCTAGGGCGCGTGGTTGAGCCGAACCTCCTACACGTCCCCGTTCTGGAGTGGTACGAGGACAACGCCCGAGACCTCCCGTGGCGTACCCCCGACGCGACACCCTGGGGTGTGCTCGTCAGCGAGATCATGCTGCAGCAGACCCCGGTCGTCCGCGTCCTGCCCATCTGGCACGAGTGGATGGACCGCTGGCCCACCCCGAAGGCCCTGGCGGCCGAGCTCCCCGGCGAGGCCGTACGCCACTGGGGCAGGCTCGGCTACCCGCGCCGGGCGTTGCGGCTGCACGCGTGCGCGAAGGCCATCACCGAGGAGCACGACGGCGAGGTGCCGTCAGATCACGCGACCCTGCTGGCACTGCCCGGCATCGGCGAGTACACCGCCGCCGCGGTCGCCAGCTTCGCGTACGGCGGGCGGCACGCGGTTCTCGACACCAACGTCCGGCGGGTGTTCGCGAGGGCGGTACGGGCCGAGGAGTACCCGCCGACGGCCACCTCCGCCGCCGAGCGCCGCCTGGCCGAGACCCTCCTGCCCGAACTCGGCGCCGCCCGCTGGGGCGTGGCCGTCATGGAGCTCGGCGCCCTGGTCTGTACGGCTCGCACGCCGCGCTGCGCCGACTGCCCGATCGCCCAGCTGTGCGCGTGGCGCCTGGCCGGCAAACCACCGCACGCCGGGCCCGCCCGCAAGGGTCAGACGTACGCGGGGACGGACCGGCAGTGCCGGGGGCGCCTGCTGGCCGTACTGCGAGCCGCCCACGGCCCGGTGCCCAAGGCGGCGCTCGACGTTGTGTGGGACGACCCGGTGCAACGGGAGCGCGCCCTGGACGGCCTGATCACGGACGGCCTCGCCGAACACCTCGACGACGGCACCTACCGCCTGCCCCACTCCTGACCGGCCCGTCCGGCCCCGCCGCCTCGGGGATCGGACCGCCGGACCACGAGACGGTGACGCGCCTCTGGCAACGGCTCCGTCAGCGCCACGAACCATGGCGCGTAGAGCCCGCTTGCGGCCCAGCGGTCCATGGGTCACATGGCGAGGCGCGTGGGGCCCGCGTGCGGCCCAGCCGTCCACAGGTCACATGCCGGGGCGCGTAGGGCCCGCATGCGGCCCAGCGGTCCACGGGTCACATACCGAAGGTGTGGGCAGCGAACCCAAGGCGGGACCATGCCGTCGGCGGGCACCCGGCCGGGGCTACGCGGCGAGTTGCAGGCCCAGGCCGGTCAGGCTGGTGCGGGCCCAGTCGAGCTGCTCGGCCAGCAGGGACACCAGCGCCCCCGGCCCCTTGGCGCGGCCCGGCACCGCCAGGTTGTGCGTCTCGACCTCGATGTGCGCGCTCCCGCTCACGGCCCCCGACAGCATCGCCGCCATCGTGTCGTACAGCACCGCGCCCGTGCTGGGCGTATCCCCTGTGTGGTTGTGCACGTGCCCCAGCTTGACCACCGGCGCGCCCGCGGCGGCCAGCCCTCGCAGTGCCGCGCCGGGCTCCTCGTCGCCGCAGGCCAGGTGGCATGCGTCGAGGCAGACGCCCAGGTGCTCGGAGTCGATCCCGCACACCCGCTCCAACGCCTGCTCCGTCGTCTCCAGCACGCAACCGGGCCAGGGCTCGAAGCCGACGCGGATGGTCTTGCCGGTGACGCTGTAGATGCCGCGCAACTCCCTGGCCAGCCGTTGGAGCCGTCGGGTGGCGATGGCGTGCAGGTCTGCGGGCCAGTCGTGGCGCCAGCCGATCGGGATGGTGGAGATGCTGCCGAAGCGTACGTCGTCGGGCAGCAGGAACGCGAGGATCTTGGCCAGCGCCATCGTGTAGCGGTAGCGCTCCGGCTTGGCCCAGTCGGGGCCGGGCACCTCCAGGTTGCGCCCGCCGGTGCCGTTGAGGCTCACCACTTCCAGGCCGCGCTCCTCCAGCGACCTGCGCAGTCGTACGAGCTCGATGCGGTCGGCCGTCAGGTGGTCGGCCACGCCGGGCGAGAGCCACAGCCCGACGCCCATGCGCTCGACCCCGAGCCGCTTGCGCACCGGCACCGCGTAGCGGGTCAGGTGGGCGATCAGGTTTTCCAGGTCTTCCGCCGGGTGTACGCCTGCGTTGTAGGCGAGGTGCACCAGCGTTCCGTCTTGGTGACGCAGACGCATTTAATCCTCCACGGCTTGCATGGTCGTTCCCGTCGCCCGCCTTGGGGATCATGCGGACCTGTCGAGCATGCCTGCTGCCGGGGGGCGCACGCGTCCGCCCTGAGTTGATTCCCGAGTACTCCCCAGGGAGCAGCCCTCACCCTGAAAACGCCGCCTTGGGGACGACTTGGGCGAGACTTGGCATTGCTCTACGCAGTGTAGTACTACTCCCGGTGGCGGTGTACCCAGGTTTCCAAAAATTCGGCAACGACGGAGAAAACGACGGAACCCCCGTGTGATCCCTCACACGGGGGTTCCTAGGTCGAACTCGGGCGCCGTCAGTTCTTGATCGGCGCCGCGATCGCCGCGGCCGAGTCGGGGACCTGGCTGGACGACGCGTCCTCACCGGTGAAGATGAACTTCGCGTTGTCGCCTTCGCCCTCGATCGTGACCTTGACGATCTGCCCCGGACGGAGCTCGCCGTACAGGATCTTCTCCGACAGCGAGTCCTCGAGCTCACGCTGGATGGTCCGGCGCAGCGGCCGGGCACCCATGACCGGGTCGTAACCACGGTCGGCCAGCAGCTGCTTGGCCTCGGGCGAGACATCGAGCCCCATGTCGCGGTCCTTCATCCGGGCGTCGACCTGAGCGAGCATCAGGTCCACGATCAGGATGATCTCCGCCGGCGTCAGCTGGTGGAAGACCACGATGTCGTCGACACGGTTGAGGAACTCGGGCCGGAAGTGCTGCTTGAGCTCCTCCTGGACCTTGGCCTTCATCCGCTCGTAGTTGGAGTCGGCGTCGTTGGACTTGGCGAACCCGACCCCGATGCCCTTGGAGATGTCGCGGGTGCCGAGGTTGGTGGTCATGATGATGACCGTGTTCTTGAAGTCGACCACCCGGCCCTGGGCGTCGGTCAGGCGACCGTCTTCCAGGATCTGCAGCAGCGAGTTGAAGATGTCGGGGTGGGCCTTCTCGATCTCGTCGAACAGGACCACGGAGAACGGCTTGCGCCGCACCTTCTCGGTGAGCTGGCCGCCCTCCTCGTAGCCGACGTAGCCGGGAGGCGAGCCGAACAGCCGGGAGACGGTGTGCTTCTCCATGAACTCAGACATGTCCAGGCTGATCAGAGCGTCTTCGTCACCGAAGAGGAACTCCGCCAGCGCCTTGGACAGCTCGGTCTTACCGACACCGGACGGGCCGGCGAAGATGAACGAGCCACCGGGACGGCGCGGGTCCTTCAGCCCGGCGCGGGTGCGCCGGATCGACCTGGACAGGCCCTTGATGGCGTCGTCCTGGCCGATGATCCGCTTGTGCAGCTCCTCCTCCATGCGGAGCAGGCGCTGCGACTCCTCCTCGGTCAGCTTGAAGACCGGGATGCCGGTGGCCGTCGCCAGGACCTCGGCGATGAGCTCCTCGGTGACCTCGGCCACGACGTCCATGTCGCCGGCCTTCCACTCCTTCTCGCGCCGCTCGCGCTTGAGCTGGAGCTGCTTCTCCTGGTCACGGAGCGCGGCCGCCTTCTCGAAGTCCTGCGCGTCGATCGCGGACTCCTTGTCCCTGCGGACGTTGGCGATCTTCTCGTCGTATTCGCGCAGGTCCGGCGGAGCGGTCATCCGGCGGATGCGCATCCGCGAACCCGCCTCGTCGATGAGGTCGATCGCCTTGTCGGGCAGGTAGCGGTCGCTGATGTAGCGATCGGCCAGCTGCGCGGCGGCCACCAGCGCGCCGTCGGTGATGGACACCCGGTGGTGCGCCTCGTAGCGGTCGCGCAGACCCTTGAGGATCTCGATCGTGTGGCTGAGCGAGGGCTCGGCCACCTGGATCGGCTGGAAGCGCCGCTCCAGAGCGGCGTCCTTCTCCAGGTATTTGCGGTATTCGTCGAGGGTCGTGGCACCGATGGTCTGCAGCTCGCCACGCGCCAGCATCGGCTTGAGGATGCTGGCGGCGTCGATCGCGCCCTCGGCCGCGCCCGCGCCGACGAGCGTGTGCAGCTCGTCGATGAACAGGATGATGTCGCCGCGCGTGCGGATCTCCTTGAGCACCTTCTTCAGGCGCTCTTCGAAGTCGCCGCGGTAGCGCGAACCCGCCACCAGAGCGCCGAGGTCAAGGGTGTAGAGCTGCTTGTCCTTCAGCGTCTCGGGCACCTCGCCCCTGACGATCTTCTGTGACAGGCCCTCGACGACGGCGGTCTTGCCGACGCCGGGCTCGCCGATCAGAACCGGGTTGTTCTTGGTCCTCCGGGAGAGGACCTGCATGACCCGCTCGATCTCCTTCTCACGGCCGATTACCGGATCCAGCTTGCCCTCGCGGGCGGCCTGGGTCAGGTTGCGGCCGAACTGGTCGAGCACCAGGGAGGTCGACGGGGCCGACTCCTGCGGGCCACCCGCGGCGGCCGGCTCCTTGCCCTGGTAACCGTGGAGCAACTGGATGACCTGCTGCCTGACACGGTTGAGATCGGCTCCAAGCTTGACCAGCACCTGGGCGGCCACACCCTCACCCTCACGGATGAGCCCGAGCAGGATGTGCTCGGTGCCGATGTAGTTGTGACCCAGCTGCAAAGCCTCACGGAGCGACAGCTCAAGAACCTTCTTGGCCCGCGGGGTGAACGGAATGTGCCCCGACGGAGCCGACTGGCCCTGGCCGATGATCTCCTCGACCTGCTGACGCACTCCTTCAAGGCTGATGCCCAGGCTCTCCAGAGCCTTGGCGGCTACGCCCTCACCTTCATGGATCAAACCAAGAAGAATGTGCTCAGTGCCGATGTAGTTGTGGTTGAGCATCCTGGCCTCTTCTTGGGCCAAGACGACAACCCGCCTTGCTCGGTCGGTGAACCTCTCGAACATCTCGTCGCTCCTCACAGAGCGGTCAGTCAGGCCGGTAAATCCGGTCCCGTCATCCCGCATGCTAGCCCTGGCTCGGCGAACCGTGCCCACTGCCACTGACACGCTCTATAGCAGAGACGTTCCCCGGGAGCAGGGCGTTCACCCTCTATCCAACTACCGATCGGGGGTTACGTGTTCCCGATACGCCGCAAGCGAACGATGTTTAGGACGCTCTCGTGAAGCGCCTGGAATTGGTCGCCACGACGTCGGCAGATCAACATGGATCGGCTTGCGGCCGGTGCCGGGGAGAGAGCCCGCCCGCGCATCGCCGATGCCTCATCCGTGAGCCATACCCGAACATCCTATGTAAGGAAGCGCGCCCGCCGCCAATCGATCGTGGTACGGCACTCGCGAGTCGCGGAATCCCGATCGCACCACGGCACCCGGCAGGCCGCGAAATCCCGATCCCGGGACGGCACGCGCGGGCCGCGAAATCGCCGGTCCGGTCAGCGAGGTTACCGATCCGGACGGTCACGGTTACCGATCCAGACCGTCGCCGCACCGGGGAGCCCACACGGGGGCTGGAACGCACCATGCCAGAAAACCGCCCGGAATCGACCGAGCGGGCAGCCCAAAATGATCACATATGGGCGATTAGAAGATCGCCGTCACGAACCGTCCAGCATTTGAGAGACAGCTATAAATGATCATGCGCTTATGGCGTTCGCCGGGGTTCTTAGGCGAGCGGCATAAGCGCATGGTCAGGAGATGGCTCTCTAGTGAGCTTGTTCGTACTTCTCCACCACGGTAGAGGCGATTCGGCCACGCTCGCTCACCGGCAGACCGTGAGCCTTGGCCCACTGCCGGATCTCCGAGCTCTTCTCGCGGCTCATCGCACGCTGCCCGCCGCGACCGCGCCGACGCGTGGTCACGGCACCGGACCGACGAGCGTGCTGTACGAAAGGCGTGAGCGCGTCCCTCAGCTTCTTGGCGTTAAGGTCGCTCAGGTCAATCTCATAGGAGGAGCCGTCAATAGCGAAGCTGACCGTCTCATTGGCCTCGCCCCCATCGAGGTCATCGATGAGAATCTCCTGGATCTGCTTGGCCATCTACGCAATCCTTTCGCGGAGCATTGTTTCATTCGCCAGGGCAAACATATACCCGGAAAGGCGCGGAGACAATTCAGCGCTAGAGAGATTCTGCTGAGCGGCGGCTCAGTTGCGGCTCAGTTGTGGTTCTCGGCCTGATCCTGGGGGTTTGGACGGCGTCCAGCGGCCTCGGATCGGACCAACTTCACTACGCCAAAGATGAAGGCGGCGCCCACCACCACCGGCGGGATCAGCGCTGACAATACGTCGGTAACGGCCTGCATTCGTCCTCGCCTCCACAGCGGACGGGGGTTTCGATGGGCGCTTTATCCACAAGCGGCCTGGGCATGAGCGCCCCTCATGCCTCACGAGGTGGACAACCGCCCGCACCTGACCATAGTGGTACATGGATGCCGTCCATGTGCCATGTGCGCCAACATCCGGCAACCCGGACGCCCCATAGCCTAATGCCAGTCTCTCCAGGCTCCTTACCGGATCAAGCGAAAATTTTGCGGAAAGACTTCTGTCCAGGCCCACAAGGCTCAGCGGAGATCTTTGATCACCCGCGTTCCGGCGAGCCGGTCGTGCGGCCCACGCTGCAGCGGCTTGTCGATCAAGATGAGGATCCCGACGCCGAAGACGAAGATTCCGGCCAGCACATTGAGCACCGGAATGCCCATGACCATCGCCGCTCCCGGATAGACCAGGGCTCGTTTCAGCAGTGCACCGCGCCGAAGGCCGCTCGGTTCGAGGCGAATCCTCATGATCGCCTTGCCGAACGTACGGCCGCTCATGGAATGCGCGGCCCAGTCATAGACCGTATATCCCAGCCCACCGAGCAGCCAGGCGAACACGCCGGGCAACCGGCCGTCGAACACCTCCAGCAACCCGACAGTTCGGAAGCCGCCCCACAGCGCGACGAACAGAATGTAATAGAAGACACCGAAGACGAGGGCTTCAATGAGCCGGGCGGCCAGGCGTTCCCACCATTCCGCGGGGACGGCGTCACTCCACGGCGGCAACCCGGTCATAACCCACCTCGCCCCTTCGGCGAACCGACCGCTACCCATTTTGCCGCCGCCCGCACATACAAAACAGAGGCCAGCCACGGGCCGGCCTCTGTTTCGCGTCCGCGAAGACTACTTGATCTTCACTACCACCGTGTTGCTGAACTTGTCGGCGAACGTCTGCTGCAGCGGCTTGTCCCAGAGCTGGGAGGCGCCGTTCAGGGCGACGACGATCCCGCCGAGCAGCGACCCGACCCACGGGATGATGCCGAGGATGTATCCACCCCAGGTGATGCCGGCCCGCTTGAGCGCCACGTCGTTCGACAGGCCGCCCGGAGGCAGCATGGTGCCCGTCGGCACGATCTTGATCCCCATGACCATCTTGCCGACCGTCTGGCCGCTCATCTTGGTCATGAAGAACTCGTAGGCGACGTACACCGCCGTCATCACGATGGCGATGACGGCAGCGTAGGCGGTCGCCCCCAGCAGGCCGCTTGAGACGCCGGTCACGGAGTTGTAGCTGGAGAGCAGGATGGCCCCGAAGACGAGACCGATCACCCAGTTCGCGATGCCGAAGATGACACCGTCGATGATCCTCGCCACGAGCCGCTGCCACCACTCGGCGAGCGGGGCCGGGGCGCCGGGCGGTTGGACCCCGTGCGGCTGCTGCTGCCCGTAGCCGGGCTGCTGGCCGTACTGGGGCTGGCCGTAGGCGGGCTGGCCGTACTGCTGCTGCTGACCGTAGTCAGGCTGGCCGTACTGCTGCTGGCCGTAGCCGGGTTGTGACGGCTGCTGCTGGCCATAGCCCGGCTGGGACGGCTGCTGCTGCCCATAACCGGGCTGCTGGCCGTACTGGGGCTGCTGACCATAGCCGGGCTGCTGGCCCGACGGGGGCTGCTGGCCGTACTGCTGCTGCCCGTAGCCGGGTTGCGACGGCTGCTGCTGCCCGTAGCCCGGCTGGGACGGCTGCTGCTGCCCGTAACTGGGTTGCTGGCCGTATCCAGGCTGAGACTGCGGTTGCTGGCCGTAACCGGGTTGCGATTGCGGCTGCTGACCGTAGTTGGGCTGGCCGTAGTCGGGTTGCTGACCCGAAGCCTGCTGCTGACCGTATCCGGGTTGCCCACCGTAACTGGGCTGCTGGCCGTATTCCGGTTGCTGGCCGTAGCCGGGCTGCTGCCCGTACTGGGGCTGTTGCCCGTACTGCGGTTGCTGCGGCTGCTGGCCGTAGCCCGGCTGCTGCTGCTGACCGTACTGCGGCTGCTGGCCGTAGCCCGGCTGCTGTTGCCCGTAGTTGGGTTGCTGACCGTAGGCGTCGTCCGCCCGGTAGCCAACGACCGTCGCATCCGGGTCGGGCTCGCCATAGGGACGGCCCGCGTTGTGATGTCCGTATTCAGATCCGCCAGGCGCAGAGTTCTCGCCGGATTCGTCCTGTGGATACGGCGGCTGTCCGGTGCTCACCGTGTCACCTCGCTTCGAGTGCGCATGTGGCACGTGTCAGGACACATGCCTGTGCTGCCCAACGTATCGACATAGGTATCAACAATCACCTTTCCCATTAGTCAAGGTCCGCGTCACCCGATGTCAGGTGGAGAAGCATGCGGGTGTTCCCCAGGGTGTTGGGCTTGACGTGTTCGAGGTCGAGGAACTCGGCGACACCCTCGTCGTACGAGGCCAGCAGCTCCGCATAGACCTCGGGTGAGACCGGAGTGCCCTGTACGGGACGGAATCCATGCCTCGCGAAAAAATCCACCTCAAAAGTCAGACAGAAAACCCGGCGCAGGCCGAGTTCCCGGGCCGTTTTGATCAAGGAAGAGACGATCCGGTGCCCGATTCCGAAGCCTCGGAACTCCGGATCGACGGCCACCGTGCGAATCTCCGCGAGATCCTCCCAAAGCACGTGCAGCGCGCCGCAACCGACCACTTGGCCGCCGCGCTCGGCGATCCAGAACTCCTGCACGTCCTCGTACAGAGTGACGGTGGCCTTCTCCAGAAGCCGGGGCCCGGCGCCCGCGTAGGTGTCGACCAGGAGACGGATCGTCCTGACATCCGGCGTGCGGGCACGCCGGACGACGACTTCCGTGTCCGGGACTGTCACTTCGGCGACCTGCTCCATGGGTCTCCAGCGTACAGATCCGATTACGGCCTCCCCCTAACTCTGACGTCTCTCCCATCTCATGACATCTCGTGGTTGATCGAGCACGATGAGGGATCCCCTTGGCCGACAGGCTTCCATGTCTTGGCGAACTTGGTGCAAAAAGGACATAAAGTTTGTTCAGCACCGGCAGGCACGAGACCACCTCGTGACCCTTCGGTTGCGAAACCTCTACAGACTTGGCAGTTCTGGTTGAGCACGAACCCGGAGTGCACTAGTGTCCAGCGACGATGTCACTCACGCGAGCCAGCGTGGAGACGCGCCCAATCCCCGTAAGGGGAGCCGGGGACCCGCCGGTGGCGACCTCATCCCGACGCCACCACCCATGGGGTGAATCCGAGCGAGTCGTTCGGTAGGGCTGCTCCGGCCCGAACCCGTCAGCTAACCCGGTAGGCGCCGATGAGAGGAGCTGGTTGGTGAAGCAGACCCGCGATCGCGAGGGGAAGCCGGCAGGCGCTCACGCCCGCCCTCCGGAGCTCCGGAAGATCCCCACCCGACTGGGTGTCATCGCGGCGACCATCGCCACCCTCCTCTTCGCCATACCCGTCGGCTCCGCCGTCGCCGATCCCAAGCCCTCGCTGAAGGACCTGTCCAAGCAGGCCGAGGAGCTCCACACCGAGATCGAGACGCTCAGCGAGCAGTTCAACGGCCAGCGAGAGAAGCTCAAGACCGCCAAGAAGACGGCTGAGGCGGCCCAGAAGACGCTGTCCACCAGCGAGGCCGATCTGGCCGCCAAGCACGCCAAGGCCGCGCTGCTGGCCCAGAGCGCCTACATCAACGGCGGCTTCGGCCAGCCACTCAACTTCGCCACCTCCGACGACCCCGAGAACTTCCTCGACCGGGCGGCCACCACCTACGCGCTGGAGCAGCAGCAGGGCTTCGAGGTCAACCAGGTGACCACGGCCAGGCAGGCCGCCGAGGAGGCCAGAGCCAGCGCCAAGACGCGCATCGACGAGGTCCAGAAGATCGTCGAGGACCTCGGCACCAAGCGCGACAAGATCACCAGTCTCGTCACCAAGGTCGAGAGCAGCCTCTTCAAGCGGGCGATCGGCGAGGCGGGCCGTCCCGGCACCCGGGCCACGCGGGTCGACCTGCCGGTCATCGGCGCCGGCAAGGCGGCCACGGCCGCCAGGTGGGCGCTCACGCAGCAGCTCAAGCCGTACGTCTGGGGCGCCGAGGGGCCGACCTCGTACGACTGCTCCGGCCTCGTGATGGCGGCCTACCAGCGGGTGGGCATCTCACTGCCGCACTACACCGGCGACCAGTGGACGGCCGGACGGCACATCTCCAAGGAGGAGCTGCGCGCCGGCGACCTGGTCTTCTTCTATGGCGACCTGCACCACGTCGGCATCTACATCGGCGGCGGCATGATGGTCCACGCGCCGCAGACCGGCGACGTCGTACGCATCGCGTCCATCGCCCGCCGTCCGTTCGCGGGCGCCGTACGCATCGCCGACTGACCTCCGGACACCACGACAAGCACTCTGACGGCTGGAGCCCGGGCGGCTGGGCCGATAGAGCGGTCAGATGAGCTGACGGCGGGCGGCCCAGGCAACGGCCTCGATCGCGGTGGCGACGCCGATGCGATCGCAGATACCCCGAAGTCTCCGGCGTACCGTGCGCCCGCTGATATCCAGTCGTCTGCCAACCCGATCAACCGTGACCCCCTTGGCAAGCTCCGCCAGCAACGCCAGATCCGCGTGGCTAAGCTCGACGCCCTCAGTGAGCACATACATCGGGAGCCCTCCCCCCAACAGCAGAACTCGAGACGTCTATGTCCGAGCAGGGCTGCTGCTCGTCCTCGCAGACGGTAAACGCATTCTGGAAAGGTCGTCAAGCCAGCGAATACCGCTCTCTGACCATCGCCATTGACATGATCGGCAGTATGTGAAGTACTCGCCATATGTCGGCACACTTCGGGGCTCGATGAGGGATCACAGCCGCCCTTACAGCCCTCTCCCCAGGGGCACTGTGGACCCGCTGGGCTTAGATCCACAAAACGCGAATATTATTCGCCTTCAATATGCGAGATATCGGAAATGTGGCTGCTTGGGGCACTCCTTCGTACCCCCGCGCGGCCGGGTCGGCAGTGCGTGCCAAAGACCATGAACGGTTCATGCGCCATAGGGGGCGCCGCTCATCGCGGCCCGGCGCAGGCGGTCGGGAGATGGCCGGCTCACCGCGTCGGCCCGCGTCAAAAAACTGGCGAAGGTCGTCGCTCGCGTAAAGAAACTGGCGGAAATCGCCGCCCGCGTTCTCCTACTCGCCGCAGGAGATTGGACCGCTGTCAACCTCACCGCCGACAGCGCCCGCGAACCGGCGAGCCGGACGGGTACGGCCCGTCGTGGGAGCCGGGCCGACAGAACCGATGCGGCCCGGCGTGGCAGCCGGGCCGACACCCTTCGGTGGCAGGTGGGTCAGTTGGTCGGCTTGACCAGCGGGAACAAGATCGTTTCCCGGATGCTCTTGCCGGTGAAGGCCATGATCATCCGGTCGATCCCGGCCCCCATGCCACCCGTGGGCGGCATGGCGTACTCCAGCGCCTGCAGGAAGTCCTCGTCGAGCTGCATGGCCTCAGGGTCGCCTCCGGCGGCCAGCAGCGACTGCTCCACCAGGCGCCGGCGCTGCTCGACCGGGTCGACGAGCTCGGAGTAGGCGGTGCCCAGCTCCGTGCCGAACCCGATGAGGTCCCACTTCTCGGTCAGCAGCGGGTTGTCGCGGTGCTGACGGGTCAGCGGGGAGGTCTCCAGCGGGTAGTCCATGACGAACGTCGGCTGGATGAGCGTGTGCTCGACGAGGGCCTCGAAGATCTCCTGGACGAGCTTGCCCTGGCCCCACTTCGGGTCCCAGTGGATCTCGCGCCCGTCGGCGAGTTTCCGGACCTGCTCCAGCGGGGTCTCGGTGGTGATCTCCTCGCCGAGCGCCTCGGACACCGCCCCGTACAGGGTGATGCGCGGCCACTCCGGGATGCCCAGATCCACCTCGACGCCGTCGTGAACGACCACAGAGGTGCCCAGGGCGGCCACGACGGCCTTCTGGTACATCCGCTGGGTAAGGTCGGCCATGTCGTTGTAGTCGAGGTAGGTGCCGTACGCCTCGATCATGGTGAACTCGGGGTTGTGCGTGGAGTCCGCGCCCTCGTTGCGGAAGTTGCGGTTGATCTCGAAGACCTTCTCGATGCCGCCGACCACGAGCCGCTTCAGGTAGAGCTCGATCGCGATGCGAAGGTAGAGCTCCATGTTGTACGCGTTGATGTGGGTCTTGAACGGCCGGGCCGCCGCGCCACCGTGGATCGGCTGCAGCATGGGCGTCTCGACCTCGAGGTAGCCCTCCTCGTGCCAGAAGTCGCGCACCGCGCGCACCGTGGCGCTGCGGATGCGGGCCATCTCCCGGGCCTCGTCGTTGACGATGAGGTCGACGTAGCGCTGGCGTACGCGGGCCTCGGGGTCGGTGAGGCCGACGTGCTTCTCCGGCAGCGGGCGCAGGCACTTGGCGGTGATCTGCCAGCGGTCGGCCAGGATCGACAGCTCGCCGCGGCGGGAGGTGATGACCTCACCCTCCACACCCACGTGGTCGCCCAGGTCGACGTCGCGCTTCCAGGCCGCCAGCGACTCTTCGCCGACCTTGTCGAGCGAGATCATCACCTGCAGGTCGCCGCTGCCGTCGCGGAGCGTGGCGAAGCAGAGCTTGCCGCCCACGCGGTTGAGCATGACGCGGCCCGCGACGCCGACCTTGTCACCGGTCGCGGTGTCCGGATCGAGGGCCTGGTATTTCTCCCTGACCTCCGCGTTGGTCGCCGTGCGGGGAAAGGTCACCGGGTAAGGATCGACGCCCTCACTGCGAAGGCGGTCGAGCTTCTCCCTCCGGATGCGCATCTGCTCGGGAAGTTCGTCGCTCACAGCATCAAAGCGTAGGGGATATGGCGAACTGCAAGGACTCGTCACCTCTCTGCAGGGTGGCTGCAAGAACTCTCCCGTACAAATGCCACATCGAGCTCAGGGGGGAACCGGCAAGGCGCCGGCCCAGGGGGAGCTCAAGGAGAGATCATGATGAAGAAGCTCGCGACCGGCCTCGCCGCCGTCGCCGCCACGAGCGCGCTGGCCCTTGCGCTGCCGTCGGCCGCCAGCGCCAGCACCGCGGACTCCGACTCCTGGGGTCCGGTTTACTCGCAGCACTACCAGGCCAAGGCCTCCGGCTGGGTCAGTGTGGATTGGGCCGACGACGACCACGAGTCGAACACGATCACTGTCAGGGGCAAGCTCTGGGACCTGGACAACCGCAGCTACGACGAGGGCGGCAAGTGCGCGTACGTGAAGTTCCAGGCCAGCGACTTCGACGACAACTGGTCGACGGTCTACACCAAGAAGTACTGCGGCTACCCGGCCTTCAAGCGCTTCTCCTTCGACAGCGACGACGTCTCCAGCCTCCGCGTGAAGGTCTGCCAGATCGACCTGCACGGCTCCTACCCGCGCAACTGCGGCAGCTGGAGCTCCATCTACACCGGCGACTCCGAGACCGAGTAACCGGCCAGGTAGAGACGGTCCACGAACGCAAGCGGCCCCCTCACCCGAGCGGGGGGCCGCTTGTTCATGCCGTGTTCCGGTTGTAGATCAGCCGCAGGCCGATCAGGGTCAGCCACGGCTCGTGCACGTCGATCGAGCGCGACTCACCCACCACCAGCGCCGCGTGCCCGCCGGTGGCCACCACCGTCACCTCGTCGGGGTCGTCGGCCAGCTCGGCCGTCATCCGCTCGACGATGCCGTCGACCTGGCCCGCGAAGCCGTAGATGATGCCGGCCTGGAGCGCCTCGACGGTGTTCTTGGCGATGACCGAGCGCGGCCTGACCAGCTCCACCTTGTGCAGCTGGGCGCCCGCCGCCGCCAGGGCGTCGACGGAGATCTCGATGCCGGGCGCGGTGACCGCGCCGATGTACTCGCCCTTGGCCGACACCGCGTCGAACGAGGTCGCGGTGCCGAAGTCGACGATGACGCAGGGGCCGCCGTACTGGTCGATGGCCGCCAGCGCGTTGACGATGCGGTCGCTGCCGACCTCCTTGGGGTTGTCCATGCGGACGGGCACGCCGGTGCGTATGCCCGGCTCCACGATCACCGCGGTCACATCGCCGTAGTAGCGGCGGCACATCTCGCGCATCTCGTTGAGCACGCTCGGCACAGTCGAGCAGATCGCGATGCCGCTGACATCGGCTCCCTTGAGCAATGGGGACTGGGCGAGCAGCCCTTGGAGCACGACCGCGATCTCGTCGGCGGTGCGGCGGGCGTCCGTGGCCAGCCGCCAGTGCTCGATGACTTCCTCGCCCTCGAACAGGCCGAGCACCGTGTGCGTGTTGCCGACGTCGATCGTTAGCAGCATCGATTACCCCCGTAGATCCAGTGCGATGTCGAGGGCCGGCGCCGAGTGCGTGAGCGCTCCCACCGCAAGGTAGTCAACGCCAGTTTCGGCCACAGCACGGGCCGATTCCAAGGTCAACCCTCCACTAGCCTCAAGCTTCGCCCGATTTCTCACGATGTGGACGGCTTGGGCGGTCTCCTCGACCGTGAAGTTGTCGAGAAGGATCTCCTCGGCGCCTTCTTCGAGCACCGGGCCGAGCTGATCGATCCGGTCCACCTCCACCTCGATCGGCAGCTCCGGATAGCGCTCTCTCACCGCGCGGAACGCCTCGGCCACGCCACCGGCGGCCACCACGTGGTTGTCCTTGATCAGCGCCGCGTCCGACAGGGACATCCGGTGGTTGACGCCGCCGCCGCACCGCACCGCGTACTTCTCCAGTGCCCGCAGCCCGGGCAGCGTCTTGCGGCTGTCACGCACCCTCGCCCGGGTGCCGCTGACCGCCTCGACCCACCTTCCGGTCAGTGTCGCGATGCCGGACAGGTGCGTGACCAGGTTGAGCGCGGTGCGCTCCGCCGTCAGCAGGCCCCTGACCGGGCCCTCCACGGTCATCAGTACGTCGCCCGCCCGGACGCGCTCGCCGTCCTTGGCCCGCCGCTCCGTACGGGCCGCGCCCAGCCGGACGAACACCGCCTCGGCCACGGCCAGCCCGGCGACGATGCCGTCCTTGCGGGCCACCACGTCCGCGACCGCGCGCTGCTCCGCCGGAATGGTGGCCAGGCTCGTCACGTCGCCCGCCTCCTGGAGATCCTCGGCGAGCGCCCGGTCGATCAGCGCGTCGATCTCCGCCGGATCCAGCCCGGCGGCGGCGAGCTCCTGCGCCAGTCGCGGCGGCGTGGTGTCGCCGTGCGGCGTGTACGTCATCTGGGGCCCCTCCTCGGTCAGGGTCACGTCCAGGTGGCCCAGCCAGTCATTGTCGTCTCGGTCGGGGAAGTCCTCGCGCCAGTGCGAGCCGCGGGTCTCCAGCCGGGCCCAGGCGGCGCCGACCAGCACGGTGGCGACGGTCAGCAGGTTCGTGGCCTCCCACGACTCCGTACACGGCTGCACCTGGACGGGGGTCCAGCGGGCGTCGCGGAGCGCCCGCGCCGTCTCCGCGAGCGACTCGCGGCTGCGCAGCACGCTCGCTCCCCCGCTCATGCGGGCCTGGACCTTGGTACGGATCCGCGGGTCGGCCAGGCCCGTTGCCGTCTGAGCCCGCTGTATCGGCGCCTGCTCCCCGGCCCCGCTCACCGCGTGGATGTCCGCGGCGATGCGCTCGGCGAAGACCAGGCCCTCCAGCAGCGAGTTGGACGCGAGCCTGTTCGCGCCGTGCACGCCCGTGCAGGCGACCTCGCCGCACGCGTACAGGCCCTCGATGGAGGTACGGCCGTGCAGATCGGTCCTGACCCCGCCGCTGGCGTAGTGGGCGGCCGGGGCGACGGGGATGGGCTCGGTGGCCGGGTCGATGCCGTGCTCGCGGCAGACCGCGTAGATCGTGGGGAAGCGGGTCTTCCACCGCTCCGCGCCGAAGTGGCGGCCGTCGAGGAAGACGTGGCTCTGCCCGCTCTCGCGCATCGTGCGCATGATGGCCTTGGCGACGACGTCGCGCGGCGCCAGGTCGGCCAGCTCGTGCACGCCGTTCATGAACGCGCGGCCCTCGTGGTCGATCAGGAAGGCGCCCTCGCCCCTGACCGCCTCGGAGATCAGCGGCTGCTGCCCGGTCGACTCCTCGCCGAGCCACAGCACCGTGGGATGGAACTGGACGAACTCGATGTCACGCACCACGGCCCCCGCCCTGAGCGCGAGCGCGACGCCGTCGCCGGTGGAGACGACGGGGTTCGTGGTGGACGCGTACACCTGCCCCATGCCGCCGGTGGCCAGCACGACCGCCCGCACGTGCACCGCGCCCACGCCGTCGCGGGCGCCCTCGCCCATGACGTGCAGCGTCACGCCCCTGGCCCGGCCGCGCGCGTCCGTCAGCAGGTCGAGGACCAGCGCGTGCTCGATGACCTCCACCGCGCCCGCCCTGACCGCCTCGACCAGCGCCCGCTGCACCTCGGCTCCGGTGGCGTCGCCGCCCGCGTGCACGATCCTGTCGCGCCGGTGGCCGCCTTCCCGGGTGAGCTGGAGCTCGCCGTCGGGGGTCCGGTCGAACCGGGCGCCGCGCTCCATCAGCCGCCGCAGCGCGCCCGGCCCCTCGGTCACCAGCGTCCGTACGGCCCGTACGTCGCACAGGCCCACTCCGGCGATCAGCGTGTCGCTCAGGTGCTCGTCGGGGCTGTCGCGCGGGTCGAGCACGGCCGCGATCCCGCCCTGGGCCCATCGGGTCGACCCGGACGAGAGCACGTCCTTGGTGACGACGAGGACCTTGGCCGCGGGATCCAGCTCGGCATAGCGCAGGGCCACGGTCAGCCCCGCGATGCCGGAGCCCACGACGACCACGTCCGCCTCGGCGATCCAGCCGGGATCGGGGGCCGTCAGTCGGAGGGGAATCGCCGGTGCACTCATGGAGTCTCCTCATTGAGGCGATTTCGTCAACATGACGATAACCCACGAGCGAAGGTGGTGCCTCCGGGGGGTGGCTCAGCCCTCCGGGTACGCGTAGAGCTGTGGCGATGCCTCTGTCAGGCCGGATCGAGCGACAGGACGGCGTTGTCGATCAGCCGGGTGGTGCCGACCTTGGCGGCCACCGCCAGCACCGCCTCGCCCCGATACGACTCGCTCACCTCGGCGAACGTGGCCGGATCGACGAGCACCAGGTAGTCGAGCGCGAGCCGGGGAGCCGCGCCCTCGAGCACGGCCAGCGCCGCCGCCCGGATCCTGGCCGGGACGGGCTCAGCCGCCCCTTCCGCAAGGGCCGCCGCCTCCGCCGCGCCCGCCCGTAGGGCCCTGGAGAGCGTGAGAGCGACCTGCCGCTCGTCGGCGGACAGGTAGCGGTTGCGGCTCGACAGCGCCAGGCCGTCTGGCTCGCGGACGGTCGGCGCGCCGACGATGTCGATCGGCAGGTCGAGGTCGGCGACCATTCTGCGGATCATGGCGAGCTGCTGGGCGTCCTTCTGCCCGAAGACCGCCACGTCGGGCTGGACGAGGTTGAACAGCTTGAGCACCACGGTGAGCACACCGTCGAAGTGGCCGGGCCGGACGGCGCCCTCGACGATCGTGCCCATCTCGCCCGACTGGACGCTGACCTGGCGACCGGCGGGGTACATGTCGTCGGCCGACGGGGCGAAGACGACGTCCACGCCCTCGGCCCGGCACGCCTCCAGGTCCGCGTCGAACGTCCTCGGATAGCGGGAAAAATCCTCGTTTGGCGAAAATTGCAGAGGATTGACGAAGATGCTGACCACGACGTGGTCGGCGCGGACGCGGGCCTCGCGGATCAGGGAGCGGTGACCCTCGTGCAGCGCACCCATGGTGGGCACCAGCGCGACGCTCCCCTCGCCGCGCGCCTTGACCAGGTCGGTGCGGTTCTTGGCGACGATCAGGTCCATATGTTGCCTCCGAGCGCGTCGAGCAGGCGCTCGGCCTCTTCGGGCTTCAGCAGCCCCGCGGCGAGCGCGCGGTCCGCCGTGAGCCTAGCGAGGGCGATGTAGGCGTCGGCCGCCTCGGGTGCCGCCAGGATCAGCGCGTCCACATGCTTGCGTACGGTGCCCGCGTCGCCCCGCACCACCGGACCGGTCAGCCCGGCGATGCCGAGCCGCAGCACGTTGTCGAGCGCCGCGCCGAGCAGCGGGCCGAGCATGATGCCCGGGTGCTCCACACCGATGCCCCGCAGGAGCTCCTGCGACTCGGCGATGAGCGTGACCATGTGATTGGCCGCCCCGGCCAGGGCCGCGTGGTAGAGGGCGCGGTCGGAGTCGGCGATCCAGACCGGCTCGCCGCCCATCTCGATCACCAGGGCCTCGGCGATGGGCCTGAGCGTGTCGGGCGCCGTCACGCCGAACGAGATGCCGGTGATGCGGTTGAGGTCGTCGTCCCTCCCGGTGAACGTCATCACCGGATGGAGCGCGAGCGGCAGCGCGCCCGCCCTGGCGGCCGGCTCCAGCACCGACAGCCCGTACGCGCCGCTGGTGTGCACGAGCAGCTTGCCCCGCAGGTCCGCGCCGGTCGACGCGAGACCGTTGACCAGATCGGGCAGCGCGTCGTCAGGCACGGTGAGCAGGATCAGCCCGGCCGTCTTGACGACCTCCTCGGGCCGGGTCGGCCGCACGCCGAGCCGCTCCGCCGCCCACCGGTGCGAGGCGTCGGAGACTCCGCTGGCGGCGACCACATGGTGTCCGGCCTGCGCCAGTGCGGCACCGAGCACCGAACCCACCTTGCCCGCGCCCAGCACGCCCACGGCCAGCCGCGCCGGCCGATCCCCTGCGTCCATGACGTCCACCCCTGTCGACCCTGATGGCACTGCCGCCCAGAGTAACGGCCGTTCGCGACTGCGTACGTGACCAGGCTTTTGCCGCATGTTGAGTTACCCACAAAAGGGACAAGGGCATACAAAACATGCACCCCCTGTCGGAAGAGATGAGGAGAGGGGTTCATCTCGTGGTGGCGGGCGCCGAGTTGACGACCCGACGCCCGCGTTGATCTACGGGGGGCCTACTTCGTGAGATAGTCCAGGGCATGTGGCTCACCTGGCGCGCCGCGATGCAGCACGCGCTGTACGGCGAGGACGGTTTCTACCTCCGCGAGCGCCCTTCGGGCCACTTCCGTACGTCGGTCAGCGCCTCGGCCGCCTTCGCCGACGCGGTTCTGGCCCTGCTCACCCAGGTCGACGCCGACCTCGGCGCCCCGGACAGCATCGACCTGGTCGACATCGGCGCGGGAGAGGGCGCCCTGGTCGCCCGCGTACTCGACGCCGCCGACCCAGGGCTGCGCGCCAGGCTCAACATCACCGCCGTCGACCTCTCGCCCCGACCCGACGACCTGCCCAAGAGCATCGACTGGCGGCCCCGGATCCCCTCCGTCATCACCGGGCTGGCGATCGCCAACGAGTGGCTGGACAACGTCCCGCTCGACGTGGCCGAGCAGACGGCCGATGGGCCGCGGCTGGTTCTGGTCGACACCGAGACGGGTGAGGAGCGGCTGGGCGACCCCGTGTCCGACACCGACCGCGCCTGGCTCGACCGGTGGTGGCCGTCGCTGGGCCGTATCGGCTCGCGCGGGGAGATCGGGTGCCCTCGGGACGCCGCGTGGGCGGCCGTGGTGACCCGGCTCAGGAGGGGTCGCGCGGTGGCCATCGATTATGCACACCCTGTGGATAACCGTCCGTGCCATGGCACACTCACCGGCTACCGAGATGGTGCGGTCGTCGCGCCCATCCCCGACGGCACCTGCGACATCACCGCTCACGTGGCGCTCGACGCGTGCGCGGAGGCCGGGCGGCGGGCCGGTGCGATATCCACAGGCTTGTCCACACAGCGCGATGCGCTAAGGGCTCTGGGGGTCACCGGCACGCGTCCGCCCATCGACCTCGCGCACGCCGATCCGACGGCCTACCTCCGGGCGCTGGCCTGCGCCTCGGAGGAGGGCGAGCTGATCGACCCGAGGGGGCTCGGCGGCTTCGGCTGGCTCGTCCAGGAGCGCCTCTGACCCGTCGGCGAAGCTACTTCCACCCCCGGAGGGAGCTCCTCCCCAGGGACCCCAGCCACGGCGGACCGGCTACTTCCGCTCCCCCCGAAGGGGGTTCCTCCCCAGGGACCCCAGCCACGACGGACCGGCTACTTCCGCTCCCCCCGAAGGGGGTTCCTCCCGAGGGACCACAGCCACGACGGACCGTCACAGAGACCGTGACAGTCGTGAGGAGGGGACCCCCTCCGGAGGAGCGGAAGCGGACGGTCCGCTGTGGCTGACGTCCTTAGGAGGGGACCCCCTCCGGGGGAGCGGACCGTCCGTCGGGGCCGCGCTAACCCGTCGTCAGGTCGAGGGACTTCAGGCCGCGGATGACGTAGCCCGGCTTCCATTCCGGCTCGCTGACGAGCTCCAGCTTCGGCGCCCGTTCCAGCAGGGCGCCGAACGACTCGATCAGCTCGATGCGGGCCAGCGGCGCGCCCAGGCAGAAGTGGATCCCCGCCCCGAAGGAGATGTGCGGGTTGTCCGGCCGTCCCACGTCGAGCCGGTCAGGGTCATCGAACACCGCCTCGTCGCGGTTGGCCGAGCCGAACAGCAGCGCGACCTCGGCCCCGCGCGGGATCTCGACCCCGTGCACCTCGATGTCCTCCAGCACCCACCGCTCGAACATCTGCAGCGGCGTGTCCCAGCGCATCAGCTCCTCAACGGCCGTGGGCAGCAGACTCCGGTCCTCGCGCAGGCGTACCAGCTCGGCGGGGTTCCTGAACAGGGACCACCAGCCGTTGCCCGTCACGTTCACGGTCGCCTCGTGACCGGCGTTGAGCAGCAGCACGCAGGTGCCGACCAGCTCGTCCTCGGTGAGCTCCTCGATCGCCGCGAGCGCGCTGATCAGGTCGTCGCCCGGCCGGACGGCACGCTCGCGGGCCAGGTCCGCGAGGTAGGCGGCGAACTCCGCCGCCGCCTTGGCGGCCACGTGCTGCGACTCCACGCTCGGGTTCAGCTCGTACATCCGGCAGATGTCGGCCGACCAGGGGCGCAGCAGGTGCCGGTCCGCCTCGGGTACGCCGAGCATCTCCGCGATGACGGTCACCGGCAGCGGCTCGGCCACCTCGGCGATCAGGTCGCCGCCGCCTTTCTCGACGAACGCCCCGACCAGCCCCTCGGCGATCGCCCTGACCCGGGGGCGCAGCGACTCGACCATGCGCGGGGTGAACGCCTTGGAGACCAACCGGCGCAGCCTGGTGTGCACCGGCGGCTCGACGTCGAGCATGCCGGCCCTGGTCACCCGCCAGAACGGCTCCTGGAACGCCGGCTCCTCCGGCCTGCCGAACTCCTCGTGCGTGGCCACGTGAAGGTAGGAGCGGCCCAGGCGACGGTCTCTGAGCAGCGCGTTGACGTCCGCGTGCCGGGAGATCAGCCACTGCCCCGTCGGCTCGAAGTAGCTGACGGGGGCCTCACGCCTCAGCTCCGCGTACGCGCCGTAGGGGTAGGCAACAAAATCCGGATTCCAGGGATCGAATCGCACTTTTTCATCTTATGAGGAGGTTTGCTTGGCGTGCCTGCTCCGCATCCGGATGTTGAGCAGCTCCACGATCACCGAGAAGGCCATCGCGAAGTAGATGTAGCCCTTGGAGATGTGCTGGCCGAGCCCCTCGGCGATGAGCACCACCCCGATCAGCACCAGGAACGCCAGAGCCAGCATCTTGATGCTCGGATGCTTGTCCACGAACCTGCTGATCGGCCCGGACGCGAACAGCATGACCAGCACCGCCACGATCACCGCGGCGACCATCACGCCGAGCTCGTCCACCATGCCCACGGCGGTGATCACCGAGTCGAGCGAGAACACCACGTCCAGGATCATGATCTGCACGATCACCGAGGTGAACGACGTGACGGCCCGCCCCTTGCCGCCCTCCTCCTTCAGCTCCATGCTGTGGCCGATCTCGGTGACGCTCTTGGCCAGCAGGAACAGGCCGCCCAGCAGCAGGATCAGGTCACGCCCCGATATCCCGTAGCCGAAGACCTCGAACAACGGCGTGGTCAGCCGGACCACCCACGACAGCGCCAGCAGCAGGAGCAGCCGGCTGATCAGCGCCGCGCCCAGGCCCATGACCCGGGCCTTGTCGCGCTGCTCCGGCGGCAGCTTCCCGGCCAGGATGGAGATGAAGATGATGTTGTCGATGCCAAGAACGATCTCTAGTGCGACCAGGGTGAAAAACCCGATCCAGATCTGAGGGTCGGCCACCCAGTCCAGCATTAGGTACTCCTCACAGCAGGGGTTTCAGTTACCAACGAGGCAGGGGCCGCATAAGTTCGCGGTTGCGATTCATGGCCGGGTGTCGGTTATAGTGCGGATGTAGGTCATGAGTGCCAGCGCACAGCCCCGGCTTGCTGGCCGGCAACCCTCGCGTCCGCGGCGGGGTGCCCCGGGTGAAGACCTGGTCCGCCACGAGGTGTGGTGGGCAAGCGCGGGCTCGCTGGGTGTTCCGGGGGTCCGATGGCCCCAGGAGGTTCGCCGTGTCCACGTTGACGATCTTCAGCTCCCTGCCCGCCCAGGCCACCGACGCGCCGGCCGTCGAGCGCGCCCGTCCGATCCCCGCCGTGCTGGGCGCCGATCTGGAAGTGCCGGTCAAGGGCGGCAAGCTGGTGACGTACGCCAACCTCGACTACGCGGCGAGCGCCCCTTGTCTGGAGCCGGTCAGCGCCGCCGTCACCGCCGCGCTCCCGGCCTATTCCAGCGTGCACCGCGGCGCGGGTTACGCCTCCCAGCTCACCACCGCCCGCTACGAGCAGGCCCGCCACACGGTCAGGGCCTTCGTCGGCGCCCGCCCCGACGACGCCGTGATCTTCACCCGCAACACCACTGACGCGACGAACCTGCTGGCCCGCTGCCTGCCCGAGGGCACGACCGCGGTCGTCTTCGACACCGAGCACCACGCCTCCCTGCTGCCCTGGACGCGGTCCGTACGCCTGGCGCCGCCCGCCTTCCCCGGCGCGGCCGTCCGCGCCGCCGACGAGGCCCTGGCCGGGATCGACGGCCCCAAGCTGCTCGTGGTCACCGCCGCCTCGAACGTCACCGGCGAGCTCTGGCCCATCGCCGCCCTGGCGCACATCGCGCACCGCCACGGAGCCCGCATCCTGGTGGACGCCGCCCAGCTGGTGCCGCACCGGCGGCTCAACCTGACCGCGCTCGACCTCGACTACGTCGCCTTCTCCGGGCACAAGCTCTACGCGCCCTTCGGGGCCGGGGTGCTGGTCGGCCGCCGTGACTGGCTCTCCTCCGGCGAGCCGTACCTCAAGGGCGGCGGCGCCGTACGCTCCGTCGACGAGGACATCGAGTGGCACGAGGACGCCGAGCCGCGTCACGAGGCGGGCACCCCGAACGTCCTGGGCGCCATCGCCGTGGCCGCCGCCTGCGACGCGCTCAGCGCGACCGGCTGGACCGCGCTGGTGCGCGAGGAGGAGCGGCTGATCGCCCGGCTCCGGTCCGGGCTGGCCGCGATCGAGGGCGTGCGCGAGCTGTCGCTGTGGGGGGCGGACCAGCCGCGCGTGGGCATCGTCTCGTTCGTCGTGGACGGACACTCGGCGCGCGAGGTGGCCGAGGTGCTGTCGGGCGAGTACGGGATCGGCGTGCGTGACGGCAAGTTCTGCGCGCACCCGTTCGTCCGGCACCTGCTCGGTACCGCCGATGGCGGCTGCGAGGACGACACGGCCTCCGCGGTCCGCGCCTCGATCGGCATCGGCACCACGGAGGAGCACGTGGACCGCCTCGTCGACGCCCTCCGCGACCTCGCCGCCCGCTGAGGTCAGGCGCTCGGTGAACGTCCGTGTGACGGCTCGTCCACGTTCCTCATGTCATCGTCCCGGGCCGTCGGTTGCACCGGCCTGGGGGCGGTGTCCGCCTCCGATGGGGCCTCCGGCCTGATGGAGGTGGCCGGCGCGTGGCCGGCGAGATCCTGCTCGGCCGCGCGACGCTCGGCGCGCCGCCGGTAGCTGTTGTGCAGGATGCCGTCGATGCCGAGCCGGCCACCGCCCACCGCCACGAGCAGCAGGCAGGCCACGGCCAGCGCGCCGGCGAGCTCCCAGCCGCCGTTCTGGATCAGGACACCGCGGGCGCCGTGGACGAAGATGATCGCGCCCAGCATGTTGACCACCAGCCCGAGGGCCGCCAGCCGGACCAGCAGGCCGATGATGAGCAGGATCCCGCCGACGGTCTCGACGAGGATGGCGAACCCGGCCGAGAGCCACGGCAGCGGAATCCCCATCTGGTTGAAGGCGGCGGCCGTGACCGGTACCCCGATCTGCATCTTCTGCCATCCGTGGGTCACGAAGATCACACCGATCACCACCCGCGAGATCAGGGCGGCAAGATCGAAAAGAATTCTTTGCACGGTTTTCTCCCCCCGTTCCCGATGTTCCTCCCCTGTCCAGTGGGCGGAATGCACCGATATAGGGTTCCTTGACCTCTTCCTGTGCTGGATCACCACGACTGCCGGTGGCAGCATTGCCATATGACGGAACGCGTGGTCGGGATCGGCGTCGGGGCGAAAGAGCTGGCCACCGAGGACATGATCCTCAATATCGGCCCGCAGCACCCGTCGACGCACGGGGTGCTCAGGCTGCGGCTCACCCTCGACGGTGAGCGCATCGCCACGGCCGAGCCGATCATCGGCTATATGCACCGGGGCGCGGAGAAGCTGTTCGAGGTCCGCGACTACCGGCAGATCATCATGCTGGCCAACAGGCACGACTGGCTGGCCGGGTTCGCCAACGAGCTGGGCGTCGTGCTGGCCGCAGAGCGCATGCTGGGCATGGAGGTGCCGGTACGGGCCGTGTGGGCGCGCACGCTGCTGGCCGAGCTCAACCGGGTGCTGAGCCACCTGATGTTCCTCGGCTCGTACCCGCTGGAGCTGGGCGCGATCACGCCCATCTTCTACGCCTTCAACGAGCGCGAACGCATCCAGGCCGTGATGGAGGAGATCTCCGGCGGCCGGATGCACTACATGTTCAACCGGGTCGGCGGGCTGAAGGAGGACCTGCCGTACGGCTGGCTGGACCGGGTTTCCGAGACCGTCGCCGAGACCCGGCGCCGGGTGCCCGACATCGAGAATCTCATCCTCGACAACGAGATCTTCCTGGCCCGTACCAAGGGCGTCGGCGTCCTGACCCGCGAGCAGATCCTGCAGTACGGCGTGAGCGGCCCCATCGCCCGCGCCTCCGGCGTCGACCTCGACCTGCGGCGCGACCAGCCGTACCTGGCCTATCCCGAGCTGCCGGTGAAGGTGGTCACGCGCGGCGCGGGCGACTGCCACGCCCGCTTCGAGATCCTGCTCGACCAGCTCAGAGTCTCGCTGGACCTCGC
The DNA here is from genome assembly GCF_050942315.1 of Nonomuraea sp. CA-143628. Taxonomy (NCBI): domain Bacteria; kingdom Bacillati; phylum Actinomycetota; class Actinomycetes; order Streptosporangiales; family Streptosporangiaceae; genus Nonomuraea; species Nonomuraea sp. CA-143628. Next base: position 374,229 of record NZ_CP192072.1, on the reverse strand, counting down.
CGACGCGTGCGTCGACCGGCTGCGCTCGCTGCCGCCGGGCCCCATCAACCAGCGGCTGCCCAAGGTGCTCAAGGTGCCGGAAGGCCACACGTACGCCTGGACCGAGAACCCGCTCGGCATCAACGGCTACTACCTCGTGTCCAAGGGGGACAAGACTCCATGGCGGCTGAAGCTGCGCTCCGCGTCCTACAGCAACATCCAGGTGCTCCGGGAGATGCTGCCCGGGCATCTGGTGGCCGACATGGTGGCGATCCTCGGCTCGATGTTCTTCGTCGTGGGTGACATCGACAAGTGACCGACGTCGCGACTCCGCAGCGGGACAAATATGTCGACTGGCTGCGCGCTCTCAGTCTGATCGTGGTGGTGGTGTGGCACTGGGCGTTCACCATCCTGCAGTGGAAGCCCGAAGGGCCCGAACCGACCAGCCCGCTCGGCTTCACCTCGGGGTTGTGGATACTCACCTGGCTGCTTCAGGTGCTGCCGCTCTTCTTCTACGTCGGCGGCCACGTACACCTGCTGTCGTGGAGCCGCGCCCAGGCCCGCGGCATCGGCATCGGCCGGTTCGTCTGGCGGCGCATCCGCGCGCTGGCCGCGCCCGCGCTCGTGCTGTCGGGCGTGTGGATCACCATCGGCGCGGTCGTGACCTGGATGTTCCACGTCGAGTGGATGTGGCGGGTGGTGCTGCTGGTGCTCAGCCCGCTCTGGTTCCTCGGCGTCTATCTGGTGCTGATCGCGCTGCTGCCCGTGGCGTTGTGGCTGCACCGCCACTACGACGTGCTGGCGCTCATCTGGCTGGGCGGCGCCGCCCTGGTGATCGACGTGGTCCGCTTCCGATACGGCGTCGAGTGGGTCGGCTGGCTGAACATGATCATCGTTTGGGGGCTGGCCCACCAGGCCGGCTTCTTCTACGACCGGATCGTCATCCTGCCCAGGCGCTATGACGTGGGGGTCCTGTGGACCGGGCTGTTCGCCCTGTTCGGCCTGGTCTACTCGGGCATCTATCCGGGCTCGATGGTCGGGGTGCCGGGCGACAAGTGGTCGAACATGGCGCCGCCCACCTTCGTCATCGTGGCGCTGCTGCTGTTCCAGATCGGCCTGGTGGAGGTGTTGCGGCCGTCGATGGAGCGTGTCCTGGAGAAGCCCGGGTGGCGCCGGGTCAACGGCACCATCAACCGCTACGCCCTGCCGCTGTTCCTCTTCCACACCACGGGGATGGCGATCGCGCTGGGTCTGCTGTGGTGGTTCTTCGGCACGCTCGGCGGCGAGGTGCCACCGGACCTCAGATGGTGGCTGGAACGCCCGCTCGCCATCCTGGGCCCGCTGATCTGCACCCTCCCGGTCATCTACCTCTTCGGCCGCAAACGAGCCCCTGCCGAACAAGTGCCTGACAAGAGTTGACCATGGCCGCTAGCTTGGGCCCATGACGGCCGGCATCGGGTTCCTGGCTACTCCGGAGGATGAGCGCATCATCCAGGCCGCCATGCGGGAGGGCGAGCAGGCGAGTGACGTGATCCGGCGCGCGCTCCGCCTGCTCGAACGGGAGGTCTGGCTCACGCGGGCCCGCGCCGACGCCGTACGCCTGGCCGACGAGGACCTGTCCGAGGAAGCGAACGCCTGGTGATTCGCGGCGCCATCTACCTGGGCCTCTGATCCTCCGGGTCCTTCGGGATGCGGCAGGCGTGCTCCAGGAAGAGGGCGGCGGCGATCAGCACCACGAACGCCAGCAGCGAGCCCACCGCGACGAAGAACTCGAACCGCGGCGTCTCCCTGGTGAACAGCTGAACCGTGTGCAGGACGAACCCACCGAAGACGCCCGCGAACACCGCACCCACATAGGCCGACGCCTTGCCCAAGGCCGCCAGCCGGGCCACCGCCAGCGGCTCGACCGGCTTGGTGTCAGGTTTGCGGTCGATCCGGGCCTTCGTCACCCACCCGCTGTAGGCCTCTCCGAGGGCCAGCAGCAGGACGGTGGGGATGGCGGTCCACGGCACGATGGGCAGGTCGGCGTAGAACTCCCTGACCACCATCCAGGCGACCAGCGCCACGACGACGATGATGCCGACCAGCAGGCCGGGGCGAGTGGGCCTCAATCCGGACTCTGCAGCTTGAGGTCAGCGCGCAGCCGTACGCCGCTCTGGTCGAGGTCCGTGAGCAGGTCGGCGACCTGACCCTGGCCGGGCAGCACGCCGCCGGGGTCCACGTCCGCCCACGGGACGAGGACGAAGGCCCGCTCGTGCGCGAGCGGGTGCGGCAGCGTCAGGTCGGGGTCGTCGGAGACCGTGTCACCCACGACGATCAGGTCGATGTCGAGCGTGCGCGGACCCCAGCGTTCGTTGCGCTCCCGCCCGAAGGCGTTCTCGACGCCCTGCGCCCGCTCCAGCAGCGCCTGCGGCTGGAGCGAGGTCTCGGCGATGACGATCGCGTTGAGGTAGGGGCGCTGCCCGGCGGGACCGCCGACCGGGTCGGTCTCATAGACGGGCGAGCTCGCGACGAACTCCAGCCCCGGTGCGTCGAAAAGGGTGTCGATGGCGTCCTGCAAGGTCTGGAAGCGCCGTCCGAGATTGCTACCGAGAGACAGTACGACGTTCACGTGCTACTCCTCTCGCTCACCTACAGCTCACCACGTTTCATTCGCGACTCCGTTGAATGGTGACGACCACGTCGTCGAACGGCAGCGGGATCGGTGCCGCGGGCTTGTGCACACTCACCTCGACCGACTCCACCAGGCCGGCGGCCAGGCACACGTCGGCCAGGCGCTGCGCGAGCGTCTCGATCAGCTCGACCGGCTCGCCTTCCACCACGGCGACCAGCGCCTGGGCGAGCTCACCATAGTGGACCGTCTTGCCGAGGTCGTCGGAGGCGGCGGCGGGGGCGGTGTCGAGGAACAGCGTCGCGTCGACCACGAACTCCTGACCCAGCTCACGCTCGGCCGCCAGCACGCCGTGCCGGCCCCTGGCCCGCAGGCCCTTCAGCGTGATGCGATCAGACCTCAAGCTCGCCTTCCTCCTCGTCGTCGTCACCCTGGAGCACCGGCGAACCGTGATGCATCCACAGCCGCCAGCCCTGCGCCGTGCGCACGTAGACGTTACTGGCCACCACCTTGCCGGCGGCGAAGCTGGACTCGCCCTCCTCGCCGGCGGTGAGGATGTTCTCGACGCAGGTGAGCACGGCCACGTCGCCCAGCACAGTGGTGTTGACGTCGGTCAGCACGAACTGGATGTAGGTGGTGTTGGCCATGATGAGCGCCCAGGAGCGCAGCACCTCGGACCGCCCCGAGAGCAGGGTCCAGCCCGGATGTACGCAGCTGACCTGCTCGTCGGCGGAGTCCTCGGCCCAGATCTCGGTCATCTTGTCGAGGTTGGCGTCCTCGATCGCGAGATAGAAGTCCTGGTTGACCGTCTCGATCGCGGCGGTGTCGACACTCATGTGTTGGCTCCGGGTCTCTTCCATGCGGCGGCCACGCGCACGGCATCGGCATTGGGACCTACTTCGTGCACTCGTACGCACCAGGCACCGGCGTGCGCGGCCAGCGCCGTCACGGCCACCGTGGCGGAATCACTGCCGCTGAACGGGCGCGGCGTGCCGTCGGCGTCGGCGAGCAGCCGCCCCAGGAACCGCTTGCGCGAGGCCCCGATCAGCAGCGGATAGCCGAGCTCGGCCAGCTCCCCCATCCCGGCGAGCAGCTCCCAGTTGTGCGCGGGGTTCTTGGCGAAGCCCAGCCCGGGGTCGAGCACGATCTGCTCCTCGGACACGCCCTCGGCCAGCACCAGGTCGACCCGCTTGGCGAGCTCCTCGCGCACCTCGGTCACGACGTCGTCGTAGACGGCCCGGCGGTCCATGTCATGGCTGTGGCCGCGCCAGTGCATCACCACGTAGTCGACGCCGGTGTCGGCCACCACGCGCGGCATCTCGGGATCGGCCAGCCCGCCGCTCACGTCGTTGACCAGCCTCGCCCCCGCCTCCACCGCCGCCTTGGCGACCTCGGCGCGCATGGTGTCGACGCTGACCGCCACTCCCTCGGCGCTGAGCGCCCTGATCACCGGCACGACGCGGGCCAGCTCCTCGTCGAGCGGCACTCTGGCGGCGCCGGGGCGGGTGGACTCGCCGCCCACGTCGACGATGTCGGCCCCCTCACAGACCAGCTCCAGCCCGTGCCGGACAGCGGCCGCCTCGTCGAACCACAGGCCCCCGTCGGAGAACGAGTCCGGCGTGACGTTGACCACGCCCATGACGAGGCACCGCGCCTCTGCTCCGACAACCATGCCCCAAGCCTAGGCGGTCATGGTTGATGGGGTCTGTGGAGGGTGCCCACACGCAAATAACAATCCGATCAGTGCCACAGGCTCGCCGACTGGTGCTTATCGGTGCAAAGTCAGCACGCTTATCGGTGCAGGATCAGCGCCATCGCCTCGGCGCGGGTCTTGTCGCTCGTACGGAAATCTCCGCGCACCGCCGAGGTCACCGTCTTCGCGCCCGGCTTGCGGACACCGCGCATGGTCATGCAGAGGTGCTCACACTCCACCACCACGATCACCCCGCGCGGCTCCAGCACGCGCATCAGCGCGTCGGCGATCTGCGAGGTCATCCGCTCCTGCACCTGGGGGCGGCGGGCGAAGACATCCACCAGGCGGGCCAGCTTGGACAGCCCGGTCACCTGGCCGCGCTCGTTGGGGATGTAGCCCACGTGGGCCACCCCGTGGAAGGGCACCAGGTGGTGCTCGCAGGTGGAGTAGACCTCGATGTCCCTGACGAGCACCATCTCGTCGTGGTCGACGTCGAAAACCTTGTTGAGCACGCTCTCCGGCGTCTGTCCGAGGCCGGAGAACTGCTCGGCGTAGGCCCGGGCCACCCGAGAGGGCGTGTCGAGCAGGCCGTCACGGTCGGGATCCTCGCCGATGGCGTAAAGGATCTCGCGGACGGCCTTCTCGATCCGGCCCAGGTCTACGTCTTGCGAACTCACGCACTGTCTCCAGAGGGCAGCGCGTCCTGGTGACTGGCCGCGGCGAGCGAGCCGTTGGCCGACTGCTCCTTCGGGGTCAGGATCGGCGGGCGGTCCGAGGGGAGCCGCTTGCCGTAGCCCGCGTAGGACGGGCGGTGCTCCTTGACCACGACCGAGGCGAAGACCTCCAGCACCTGGTCGCGGGAGAGCGTCTCCTTCTCCATGAGCTGCAGCACCAGGTTGTCGAGCACGTCGCGGTATTCGACCAGGATGTCCCACGCCTGGTCGTGCGCCGTCTCGATCATCCGGCGGACTTCCTCGTCGATCGTCGAAGCGATCTTCTCGGAGTAGTCGCGCTCGTGGCCCATCTCGCGGCCCAGGAAGACCTCGGCCTGGCCGGAGCCGAACTTACGGGCGCCGAGCTGCTCGCTCATGCCGTATTCGGTCACCATGCGGCGGGCGACCGCCGTGGCCTTCTCGATGTCGTTGGAGGCGCCGGTGGTGGGCTCGTGGAAGACGAGCTCCTCCGCCGCGCGACCGCCGATCAGCATCGCGAGCTGGTCCATCATCTCGGACCTGGTGGCCAGGAACTTGTCCTCCATCGGCAGCGTCATGGTGTAACCCAGGGCGCGGCCACGGGACAGGATCGTGATCTTGTGGACCGGGTCGGAGTTGGGCAGCGCGTGCGCCACCAGCGCGTGACCGCCCTCGTGGTAGGCGATCATCTTCTTTTCCTTGTCGGACATGACCCGCGACTTGCGCTCGGGTCCTGCCATGACGCGGTCGATCGACTCCTCGAGGATGTCCATCGAGATCAGCTTCTTGTCGGCGCGCGCGGTGAGCAGCGCCGCCTCGTTGATCACGTTGGCCAGGTCGGCACCGGTGAACCCGGGCGTGCGACGCGCGATGACGTCGAGGTCGACCGCCGGCTCGAACGGCTTGCCGCGACCGTGGACCCTGAGGATGCCCTTGCGGCCCTCCAGGTCGGGACGGTCGACGGTGACCTGGCGGTCGAATCGGCCCGGACGCAGCAGCGCCGGGTCGAGGATGTCGGGCCGGTTGGTCGCGGCGATGAGGATCACGCCGCCCTTGACGTCGAAGCCGTCCATCTCGACGAGCAGCTGGTTGAGCGTCTGCTCGCGCTCGTCGTGACCGCCGCCCAGGCCCGCGCCGCGGTGCCGGCCGACGGCGTCGATCTCGTCGATGAAGATGATCGCCGGCGCGTTGGCCTTGGCCTGCTCGAACAGGTCGCGGACCCGCGAGGCGCCGACGCCGACGAACATCTCGACGAAGTCGGAGCCGGAGATCGAGTAGAACGGCACGCCGGCCTCACCCGCGACCGCGCGGGCGAGCAGCGTCTTGCCGGTGCCGGGCGGGCCGTACAGCAGCACGCCCTTGGGGATCTTCGCCCCGATCGCCTGGAACTTGGCCGGGGCCTGCAGGAACTCCTTGATCTCCTGGAGCTCCTCGATGGCCTCGTCGGCGCCCGCGACGTCGGCGAAAGTGGTCTTGGGGGTGTCCTTGGTGATCAGCTTCGCCTTGGACTTGCCGAAGCTCATGACCCGCGAGCCGCCGCCCTGCATCTGGTTCATGATGAACAGGAAGATGAGGACGATGAAGACGATCGGCAGGAAGCTCACCAGGATGCTGACCAGGAAGTTCTCCTGGGGCACCTCGGTGGTGAAGCTCTTGGTCGTGCCCGCCTGAACCTGCGCCTGCAGCTCTTCGGTCAGCTTCGGCCCGTAGCCGGCGACCCAGTCAGACTGGATCATGTTGGTCGCCGTGTCACCCGGCCTGACCGTGATCGGCTTGATCAGCGTCAGCTCGATGCGCTGATCCTTGTCGACAATCTTGGCGTTGCTTACATTGCCGGTGCGAATCTGCTGGAGGACTGTGGACGTGTCGGCCTGCTTGAAGTTGCCGCCGCCGCTCCAGAGCTGGGTGACGAGCAGGAGCAGCACGACGATGCCCAGGATCCACAGCAGTGGCCCACGTGTAAATCGCTTGAGATCCATCCGATGCGGAACCCCTTGCGGGCCCGTCCCTTCCTGACCATGGCCTGGAACCCCGGGAATTCCCAGGGCCGCGGCATCCGACGCCGCGACTTCTGACTACCCGAAGGGGACGCTTGGTCACCCTCCCGGAGTTCAGAAGGTACACCGGGGAAGCGCGCGGAGGGACCGCCCGCTACACCGGTCTTGCCCTACCAACGTACGTCAGGTGGCGCGGTGTTCCCGGCGCCTACTTGTAAACATGGGGAGCCAAGGTGCCGATGAAGGGGAGATTGCGGTAACGCTCCGCGTAGTCGAGGCCATAACCGATGACGAACTCGTTGGGGATGTCGAAGCCGACGTACTTCACGTCGATCGGCACCTTTACCGCGTCGGGCTTGCGCAGAGCGGCGCAGATCTCCAGCGAGGCCGGGTTGCGCGACTTGAGGTTTTCCAGCAGCCAGTGAAGGGTCAGCCCCGAGTCGATGATGTCCTCGACGATCAGCACGTGGCGGCCCATGATGTCGGTGTCGAGGTCCTTCAGCACCCGCACGACACCGGACGACTTCGTGCCCGCGCCATAGGACGACACGGCCATCCAGTCCATCTGGACGGGCACGTGCAACGCCCTGGCCAGGTCGGCCATCACCATGACCGCGCCCTTCAACACGCCCACGAGCAGGAGCTCCGTGCCCGCGTAGTCGGCGTCGATCCGCCCGGCAAGCTCTTTCACCTTGGCCTGGAGCTCGTCCTGGGGAATCAGGACTTTCTCGAGGTCCTTGCCCATATCGGCAGCGTCCACCTGTGGTTCCTTACGGGATGGGACTGATGGCGAGTATCAGGGTGTCATACCGCCGCACAGCGGCCAGACCCCCGGGTAGATCCACGGCCTTCTGCCCGCGCCAGGCCGTGATGAGCCGGTCGACGGCACGTACGTGGGTCGCGGAGAGGGCTCCGGACGGTGTTCCCGCCGCGATGGCCGCCCGCCGCAGGACCCGCCGCCTGACGGCGCCTGGGAGGCGTTCCAGCTCGGGTACGGACAGCGTCACCGAACCGGTGATATCGCTTAGAGCGCAATTCTGATATGCCGTGTCGGCCCATTCGTCAAGGGCGTCGGCGTCGTCCCGGGCGAGATCGGCGGTCCTGGCGAGCGCGTCGGCCACGCCGGGCCCCAGCTCCGACTCCAGCAGCGGGAGCACCCTGGTCCGTACCCGTACGCGGGTGTAGCGGGGGTCCTCGTTGTGCGGATCGTCCCAAGGGCTGAGGCCGAGCGCCGCGCACGCGGCGACGGTGGTGGCACGGGAGAGGGACAGCAGCGGCCTGCGGTAGCGGCCGGTCACCGGGGCCATGCCGGACAGCGATCTGAGCCCGCTCCCCCTGGCCAGGCCGAGCAGCACGGTCTCGGCCTGGTCGTCCCTGGTGTGACCGAGCAGCACGGTCGCGGCCTGGAGCCGGTCGGCCGCCTCGGCGAGCGCGGCGTAGCGGGCGTCTCTGGCCGCCGCCTCCGGGCCGCCGGACGTGCCGACGTCGACGGTGAGGATCTCGGCCTGGTCGAGGCCCAAGGCCGGGGCCAGCGCGGCCACCGTCTCGGCGCGGGCGGCGGAGCCCTCCTGGAGCTGGTGGTCCACCGTCAGCAGCCCGGCCTTCAGGCCCGCGCGCGGCGCGACGAAGCCGAGCGCGGCGGCGAGCGCGAGGGAATCGGCTCCCCCGCTGCACGCCGCCAGCACGAGCGCGCCGTCGCCGATGTCGGCCAGCGCCTCACGGACGGCCCTTCGGACGTCCGCGACGGCCGGGTGCGGGCCCATGACGAGTCAGGCGGGCAGGGCGTTGGTGCCGATGACGCGGCGTACCCAGGCGCTGGGGTCGGTGATCTCGGGTGTCGTCGGCAGGGTCTCGGGCGAGGTCCAGACGCGGTTGAAGCCGTCCATGCCGGCCTGGTCCACCACCGCGCGGACGAAGGCCGAGCCCTCGGCGTACTGCTTCATCTTGACCTCGATGCCCAGCAGCCGCCGGACCGTGCGGTCGAGGCGCGAGCCGCCCTCGCGGCGATGGGCGAACTTGGCGCGGATGTCGGCCACCGACGGCACCACCGAGGGGCCGACGGCGTCCATGACGTAGTCGCCGTGCCCCTCGACCAGTGTCATCACGGCCGTGAGCCGGTCGAGGATCTCCTTCTGGCCGGGCGACTGGATGGCGTCGATGAGGTTGCCCTCGCCGCCGCGCACCACGTCGGCCACCGTGTCGGCGGCGGTGCGCAGCCGCTCCAGCAGCGTGCCCAGGTCGAGGTCGGAGGCCAGCAGGAACTCGGTCATCTGCGAGCGGATGTATTCGCGCAGCCACGGCACCCCGGTGAACTGCACCCGGTGCGTCTCCTCATGCAGGCACACCCAGAGGCGGAAGTCGTGCGGGTCGACGTTCATCTCGCGCTCGGCGTGCACGATGTTGGGCGCGACGAGGGTCAGACGCCCGGCCGGCTCGCGGCCCGTCGGGTCCGGCGGCAGGAACAGCTCATATTGGCCGAGCACCCGCGAGGCGAGGAAGGCGAGCACCGCGCCCACCTCGACGCCGGTGATGCGGGAGCCCACGGCCGTGACGAACGCCGGCGGCGGGTTGGCTCCGGCGCCGACCCGCTCGGTGAGCGGTTCGAGCACCACGCGGAAGCCCTCGACGTTGGCCTTGATCCAGCCGGGACGGTCGACGATGGTCGCCGCCTGCGGCGCGGTCTCAGTGTGAATCTTGGTGAACTCGCGTACGTGGCCCTCGGCCTCACGTGACAGCGCGCGGAGCTCGGTGACGGCCTGCCTGGCCTCCTCCCGGCTCACCTGAGGACCGGGGCGCACCAGGCGCGTGCCGGTCGTGACGGCCAGATCCCAGTCGATCACCTGCATACCGTCCACCGTACGTGGTTCTTGTCAGGCCCGCGAAGAAGCGCCGGTGTCTGGAGTGAGGAGGGAGGGAGCGAAGCGACTGACCGACGATCGGAAGACACCGGATCCCAGCGACTGAGCCGCGATCCGAAGGATCGCCATCAACACAGCGAAGAAGCACCTTCATGATCTCGCGACGATTGCGGCGAGTCTGTCCAGCACCGGTTCGGCGGTGCTCGGGACGCGGTCGGCCAGGAAGGCGAAGGTGACCAGGCGCCCTTCCTTGGTGGTGGCCATGCCGGCCAACGTGTTGACGTTGTTGAGGGTGCCGGTCTTGGCGCGTACGAGGCCGACCTGGCCCTTGCTGTCGCCGCCGGTGAAGCGTCTGCCGTTGCCCAGGGTGCCGGAGAACCCGGCGATCGGCATGCCGGAGGCGATGGGGTGCAGGTCGGGGTGGGACGCGGCGGAGGCGATCGCGATGACCCGGGCCATCGCGTCGGCGCTGATGCGGTTGCGCGCGGACAGGCCGCTGCCGTCGAAGACCTGTACGCCCTTGGCCGCGCCGAGCCGTTGCAGCACCCCGACCACGGCCTTGGTCGCGCCCTCGAAGGACGCCTGCTGGCCTTCCTTGATGGCGACGTGCCTGGCCAGCGCCTCGGCCAGGTCGTTGTCGCTGAACGTCAGCGTGTGCTCGACCAGCGCGTAGAGCGGCGCCGAGTCGACCCGGCCGAGCTCGGCGGCCCCGGCGGGTGCCTTGCCCGGTCGTACCGACTTGCCGACGCTCACGCCGTACTTGGTCAGGAGCCGGGCGAACGCGGCGGCGGCGTACTGCGGCGGGTTGGACACGCGCGGCTGCCGCGCGGTGGGGTCGCGCCGTCCCTCGTCGATCGCCAGCGCGTAGACCGGCGCCACCTCGCCGTCGGGCACGTAGCCCGGCTTCCATCCGGGCGCCAGCGTGGAACCGGTGAACAGGGAGGCGTCGTAGGAGAGCGTGACCTTGGTGACGCCCTTGGCCTTCAGCGCGGCGGCGGTGCGCGAGGCCAGCGTGGCGAGCGACGCCTGCTTGGGATAGGACAGGGACTTGGCCGACGGCCCGGCGAGCGTCGGATCCCCGCCGCCCACCAGCACGATCGAGTTGGCCGACTGGCCCTGCGTCACCCGGGTGGACAGGCGGGTGTCGGGACCGAGCGCGGCCAGCGCGGCCGTGCAGGTGACCAACTTTGTGGTGGAGGCCGGAGTGATGCCGACGTCGGGGTTAGCGGCGAATACCTGCTCGCCGGTGGCCGCGTCGAGGACCACGGCGCCCACCCGAGCGCCCAGCGCTTCGTCACCCAGGGCGCGGGTGAGCTGCTGGGTCAAAGTACGCTTAGTAGTGAGAGGTCCGTCTCCGGCCCTCACCTGGAGTTGGGCCAGCACCGGCCCCGCGGTGACCACGGAGACGGGGGGAGACCCTTGAGGAGACGCTGTCGGCTCGGTCGGTGACGATCCCCTCGTCAGCGCGCCCAGGCTGAAGTCGTTGGTCATCGCATAGAGGCCGATGACGATCGTCAGCACCTGGAGCATGGCGAGAGTGGTCAGCATCACCCACCGCTCGTGCCGCGCCACGTCGCCTGACCTCTCTCCTGGTGTTCGCCTACGAGACATTAACGCCCACTCGGCGTGAGCGGAGGAACCGCGGTGGAGTTCGACGTTGTCGTTGAGATTCCCAAGGGACAACGGAACAAGTATGAAGTGGACCACGAAACCGGTCGCATCAGGCTTGACCGGCTGCTGTTCACCTCTACGCAGTACCCCGCCGACTACGGCTTCATCGAGCACACCCTCGGTGAGGACGGCGACCCGCTCGATGCGCTGGTGCTGCTCCAGGAGCCGACCTTCCCGGGCTGTTACATCAGCTGCCGCGCGGTGGGGATGTTCCGGATGACGGACGAGAAGGGCGGCGACGACAAGGTTCTGTGCGTCCCGGCCACCGACCCGCGGATGGAGCACATTCGCGACATCCATCACGTGCCGGAGTTCGACCGGCTGGAGATCCAGCACTTCTTCGAGGTCTACAAGGACCTGGAGCCCGGCAAGTCCGTCGAGGGCGCCAACTGGGTGGGCCGGATGGAGGCCGAGGTCGAGATCAAACGCTCCTTCCAGCGCGCCAAGGACGAAGGTCACTGAGTTGATGGCGATCCTTCGGATCGCGGCTCAGTCGCTGGAATCCGGCGTCTTCCGATCGTCGGTCAGTCGCTACGCTCCCTCCCTCCTCACTCCAGACACCGGCGCTCCTTCGCGGGTCACTGGGGCCGGGTGGCGCCCACCAGGTCTCCTCGCCACATTGAGGCGACCCGCACCACGTCGCCGGTCTGTGGCGCGTGCACCATCAGCCCGTCGCCCACGTACATGCCGACGTGGTGGATCGTGCTCGGGTCGCTGCTGACGTAGCCGAAGAACAGCAGGTCGCCGCGGCGCAACTGGTCGAGCGGCACGTGCGGGCCCGAGGTCCACTGCGTGCCGGTCCAGTGGTCGATCCCGACGCCCGCCTGCTCCCAGGCGCGCATGGTCAGGCCCGAGCAGTCGAAGCTGTCCGGGCCGTCGGCCGCCCACACGTACGGCTTGCCGAGCTGGGTCAGCGCCCAGTTGGCCGCGACGTCGCCCATGAGCGAGCCGGACGCGTGCAGCCCGCGGCTGAGGCGCGCCTGCGCCAGCGCCGCCTCCCGCCGCCTGGCCAGCAGGTTCGCGTGGGTACGCGCGGCGTCGACCCGCCGCTGCCACGCGGCGCGCTCGACCTCCAGCCCTCTGGTCTCACGCTTCTGCGCGGCGACGGCCGCCTCGGCGGCGACCTTCGCCTGCCTGGCGCGCTCGGACACGGCCTCGTGCTCGGCGTAGGCGTCGGCCGCCGCGCTCCGCAGGATGGCGGAGACCTCCTGGGCGTCGCGCATCCGGTCGAGCACCGCGCCCTGCTCGCTGCTGAGCTGCTCCAGGACGCTCGCCCGGTGCAGGAAGCCGTCGGTGTCGCCGATGTCGGTCATCATGCCGAGCATCGGCGTGATCATGTCGAGCCCGCTGTAGCCCTGCGCCGCGAGCAGCGCGACGGGCGCGCGGGCCTTCTCCACCTCGGCGTCGGCCAGCGCCAGCCGGGCCTGGGCCTGGTCGCGGGCCCGCCTGGCGCGTTCGAGGTGGACGAGCTCCCCGTTGTACGCCTCCACCAGCCGCTCCGCCCCGGCCGCGAGATCGTCGAGCCGTGACTGGGCCTCGGCGAGCCGCGCGCTCGCGGTGCCCAGTTGCCGCGTACGATCCCGTACGGCGTGGCGGGCCTGCATCACCTTCCGGCGGGACGGCCCGGGAGCCGCGTCGGCCGGCGGGCACAGGGTGACGACCAGGCAGACTGCCATGAGTCCGGCTCTGATGGCGTGCATAGTGCACACAGTTCCCGCCTGTCACTCTGTGTAATCCTGGTCACTTTCGTAACATCGTCAACGCAGGCGGAACAGGCGCTCTATCCACGGCCGCACACCCACCGGGATCGGGCTCGTACCCCGGGGATAGGTGAAGACCGGCGTCTGCGTCCCGTAGGCGGCGTGCAGCTCGGCCGCCCGGCACCAGTCGGCGCCCGCCCGTGCCGCGGCCCAGGCGGCCGCGATGGCCGGGCGGGACTCCGGATGGCGGTCGAAGGTCTGGTAGAGGGTCATCGTGGCGGCGGCGGCCACCGACCCGTCGCCGGGGTAGGCGGTGCCCGCCAGGTAGGGGGCGGCGACCCGGCCGCCGTGGCAGGTGCCGAGCGCCCAGGTCCAGTTGGCGAGCACGAGGCCGAGCACGGGTTCCGGCACCGCGGCGGCGGCCGCGTACAGGCGCTCCTGGCGCTGCCCGGTCAGGCGGCGCGAGGACCAGAGCCAGCCGAGCTCGGCGGGCGGGCCGGGCGGCTCGCTCCCGGAGAGCCAGGACAGGACTGCGAGGCCGCGGGCGGTGCGCAGGCGGCACAGTTCGAGGACGTCCCGGAGCATGCGGGGGCCCTGATCGAGCCAGGTGGGCCAGGCGACGTGATGGCTCCTGGTCATCAGCTCGGCCCGCTCCTCGCTGACCGGCAGGGGACAGACCCGGCAGCCCAGTTGAGGGTCCTCGCGCAGTTGGTACGCCTCCATGCAGGGGCCTCAGCCGGCCGGGACGGTGGCGGGCGGCGGCGCGGTCGGCGTCTGTGCCGGCGTCTGGCCGGGCGTCTGGGCCGGTGTCTGTGCCGGAGTGACGACCGGCGGGGGGACCGGTGTCTGGGTCGGCGTCGCGGCGGGCGTCGGGAGGTCGTCGGGGCGGGGTGTGCGGGAGTGCTTGTGCGGGTGCCTGCCGGGCTGCTTGTCCGGCTCCCTGCCCGGGTGCGCGTCCGGCCCTCCGGGCTCGCCGGACTGGTGGTCGGGGGTGGGGGTGACCTGGTCGGGCTGGGGCTCGGGCGTCTCGGGGGCCTTGGACGGGGCGGAGCTCGCCGGGTCGCCGATGGTGGGCACGGTGCCCGTTGACGGCGTCGCCGCCGAGGGCAGGGCGCCCAGCGGGACGGTGGCCGTGCTGTCCAGGATGGGCTCGACGCTGATCCGCGGGTCCTGGGGCTCGGGCTGCCAGGGCAGTCTGATGCCCGGCGGCTCGCCCGGCGCGGGGAAGGCGGCGGACGCGAGGCCCGGCACTCCGCCCTCGACCCCGAACTGCTGGAAGATCACCATTATCGCCGCGACGGTCGCGACCGCCGCCATCGCGCCAGCCAGCGCCTGAGGCCATCTGCGAGCGTTCTTGCGCGGGGCAACGGGAAACCCGGCGGCGTCCAGCGCCCCCGAGCGCCGGGCCACGTAGCGGCGGTAGGGCTGGAGTTCGGGGTCGGCGAAGCAGCTCATCACCCTGACCGCGAGCGACTCCGGCAGCGGGATCCGGGGCAGCAGCTCGAAGACCTTGGCCGCCGACACCTGGCGTGTGCGGTGGGGGGAGCAGGTCAGGCAGCCCGAGAGGTGCCCGACCAGCCGGGCGCGCGTCTCTGGCGTCAGCCTGCCGGAGAAGCCCTTGAGGATGCCGGCCCGTGCCGCGCAGTCGTAGGGACTCTTCCTGGCCAGGAGCTCCGCCGTGATCGCGTCGCGCAGTCGCTCGCGCGCCTCCTCCTGGGCCGCCTCGACGTGGCGCGCCGCGACCCCCAGCACCGCGGCGAGCTCCGGGGTGGGCAGCTCGTGCCGGGCCGACAGCTCCAGCACCTCACGGTCGTCGTGGGACAGGCTCTGGATCGCGTTCCAGGCCACGACGCGCAGGTCGGCGTCGGCCGGATTGTCCGGGGGCGGAGCCTGCGCCAGGGCCTCGTCGGCGTTCGGCGGCTCGGCCATCCGCCGTCGCAGGCATTCGGCGCGGGCCAGGGCGTACAGCCATGGGCGCAGGCGGCCGGGATCGGCCAGGGAGCCGGCGTGGGCCTCCGCCGCGATCATCGTGTCGCGCAGCGCCACCTGGGCGCCGTCGGAGCTGAGGAGAAGGGACCAGCAGTATCTGTGGATGCCCTCGGCGTAGGCGTCGTAGAGCGCGGCGAGGGCACCCGGGTCACGGGCGCGGAGTGACTCGACCAGGGCGCGGTCATTCATATGACTGAAGGTAATGGATTAGTAACTAGTAGTTCCACTCCTTCTGTGGGAATGAAGCCCTTGCCGACGACACTCCGCCGAAGAAATTCGTTGCGCTTGGCATGGTTCGCAGCTGACGGCCGCCCTGCCCGATTTATCGGCTTATTTGATTGATATTTGATGAGCAATTCACTGCTGGTGCTCGGTCATGGCCTGGCTGCCGCGGTCTATCGCGAACGGCTCGGTGGTCGGCTTGATCGTGTGCAGCGGCACCGCGCCGCCCAGCGCCAGATCCTCGAAGGGCCGGCCGGTCGAACCCCAGGTCCGGGCCGTCACATCGGTCTTGGCCACCACGCTGCCCGCGGGCAGGCCGCCCACGGTCAGGATGAAGCGCGGCGGGCTGCCCGCCTTCACGTCGTCGACGAACGTACTGCCGCCGCCGAGCAGTTTGCCCGCCTTGTCGCGCAGCAACACGTTCACCACCAGGCTACTGGCGGTTAGCTGATAGGGATTGTCGACATAGCCGGTAATAAGATAAGAACGGTCCTTTTGCCGGAGCGTCTGCACCCGTGAAACGGGAAACTCCTTGAACGCCGACGCGATGCGAGCGGCGGGCCGCCACTGGGCGGGGCGATAGTCGATGGTCACCTTGGCCGGCTTCTGGGGCGCGTTGACCTGGCCGGTGAAGGCCAGCGAGCCGCCCGGCGGTACGGCGTCGAGCGACTGGTCCATCCGGACCACCTCGGTGCCGGCGGCGTCACGCCCGACGATCGTCGCCACCACGTGCTCGCCGAAGTGCCACGGGTTGGCGTTGGTGAGGATTCCTGCCCAGTTCACGGCGTAGCCGTCGGACGACTTGACGACGTTCGACACCTGCTCCTTGAGGACGAGGGGCTTGAGCTGCTGTTTGGACGGTTCCTCGCTGGAGCACCCGGCTAGGCAGATCGCCCCGAGTGCGAGGAGGCTGACGGTTCGGCTACGCGGGATCACTTTGCCGTGATAGCCGGTCTATGGGCACGGCAGGGGCGGGACACGCGCCTGCCGTACCAACTCTTTATGGAGCCCTTTAACGCGTTCAGCGGGGACGGACGACCCTGGCCTCATCCCAGACCGGTTCGGAAGCCTCGTAAACGGTGCCATCCGCGCCGAACACCAGGAAACGATCGAAATCCGCCGCGAACCAGCGGTCGTGCGTGACCGCCACCACCGTGCCCGCGAACGCGTCCAGACCCGCTTGGAGCGCTTCGGCGCTGGCCAGGTCGAGGTTGTCGGTCGGCTCGTCGAGCAGCAGCAGCGTCGCGCCGGACAGCTCCAGCAGCAGGATCTGCAACCGCGCCTGCTGACCGCCCGAGAGCGTGTCGAACCGCTGCTCCGCGATCTGCCCGGCCAGCTCGTAGCGGGCCAGGACCTTCATGGCCTCGTTCTTCAGCCTGGCGTGCTCGGTCATGACGATCTCCACCGGCGAGCGGCCCAGCAGGTCGGGCCGGGCGTGCGTCTGGGCGAAGTGACCCGGGACCACCCGGGCGCCGAGTCTGGCGACGCCGGAGTGGCCGATCCGCTCGCCCGCGAGCAGCCGCAGGAAGTGGGACTTGCCAGAGCCGTTGGAGCCGAGCACCGCAATGCGCTCGGCGTACCAGACCTCCAGGTCGAACGGCCGCATCAGGCCGGTCAGCTCCAGCCCCTCGCAGATGACCGCGCGCTTGCCGGTGCGACCGCCTTTGAGGCGCATTTTGATGTTCTGGTCGGCGGGAGCTTCCTCGGGCGGCCCCGCCTCCTCGAACCTGCGCAGCCGTGTCTGAGCCGCGTGGTAGGCGGGGGCCATGCCGTCGTTGTACCTGGCCTTGTTCTTCAGCATGATGACCAGGGCCTTGAGCTTGGCGTGCTCCTCGTCCCAGCGCCTGCGCAGCTCGTCGAGGCGCTCGTTGCGGGCCTTGCGGGCCTCCGCGTACGTGGCGAACCCACCACCATGGATCCAGATATTTCCGGACTCGACGGTGACAATCCGGTCGGCCGCGTTGGCCAGCAGCTGCCGGTCGTGGCTGACCAGCAGGACCGTTTTGGGGGTCTCCCTGAGCGCCTGCTCCAGCCATTCCTTGCCCGGCACGTCGAGGTAGTTGTCGGGCTCGTCGAGCAGCAGCGTCTGGTCCGGTCCGCGAAGCAGCGCTTCGAGCACGAGCCGCTTCTGCTCGCCGCCGGACAACGTCGCCACATCCCGATATTTCACGTTGTCGTACGGCACGCCGAGCGCGGCCACCGTACACGTGTCCCAGAGCACCTCGATGTCGTAGCCACCGGCGTCGGTGTAGTCGGTGATGGCCTGCGCGTAGCGCATCTGCGCCTTCTCGTCGTCGCGCTCCATCATCACCAGCTCGGCCCGCTCCAGCCGCGCCGCCGCCTCCCGCACGGCCGGTGGAGCGACGCTGAGCAGCAGATCGTGCACCGTGCTCCCGTCACGCACACTGCCGATGAACTGCCGCATCACCCCCAGCCCACCGGAGCTGGCCACACTCCCCGCCACCGGCTGCAGGTCCCCGGCGACGAGCCGCATCAGCGTGGTCTTGCCCGCCCCGTTGGGCCCGACCAGCGCGGCCTTGACGCCTTCGCCGATCCGGAAGGACACGTCGTTGAGCAACGGCCGCCCGTCGGGCAGTACGTATGTCAGATGTCCTACTTCGACGTGCGCCACGGCGATTCCCTTCGCAATTCCCCCGCGCAGGGTACCTGCGAACCGGCCCGGTGGACATCTGGATTTCCGCTGTCCCGGCATCGGCCTTTTGCACCGAGCTGGACCTCATGCAGGGCGGATGGCCAGCATGTCTGAACTACTTCAGATACACTGCACCCATGGGGACGAAGAGGTTTTCGTACAGCGCCTTTCTTCGCGGCCCCTCGAAGATCCTTCCCTCACTGGACAACGCCGACGTCATCCTTGAGCGGCGTGACGACGAGGACCTCATCTTGATGCGCGCGGAGCGTTTCGAGGCGGGAACCGCCAGCCTGCGCATCGCCGCACGTGCGCTGGCCATCGTCGCTCGCCGTAACGTCGGCCTGGCCGAGGAGGTTCTTGCCGAGGAACTTCCCTGGGTCACCTGGCTGCCCGACGCCGAGCGCGGTGAATGCGTACGCGAACTGCTGGACCACCTGGTGGCGGGGGCGGACACGGGTGAGCTGCTGCCGTTCGGCCGCGCGCTGGCTTCCTGGCGATCCACGGCCGTCGTCTGGAGCGATCCGAAACTCGCCCGTGAGCTCCAAGGCCCCTTCCCCGGCGATGGGCCAGAGGTCCCCCGCCCGACCAGCGAGTCGTGATGGCAGGCCGAGGTGACGATGTTCCCCGGCCTCACCCATGGCGTGTACGGTTCGCCGACCGACGCGCCGCCGAAGGTTGGGGTCATCTACTCGCCCACGCCAGGGAGAACCTCGACCGGGCCTGGGTCGCCATCACCAGTGATCCGCGACATGTGGACAGTCGCCAGCACCCGCTCAAAGGCGCTCTGGGCGTCGTGAAGGTGGGCGGTGACTCACTGGAGCAATGGCAGTAGGAGGCCACATCGGGGGGCCGCATCTGGTACGCGATCGACGACGAGGACCGCACCTTGTGGATCACTCGTGCGCGGACCGGCCACCCGAAGCAGACTGACTCTCGGCGCGGCTAACGGGAGGCAAGCCGGTTAGTGCTTGTTGCCGTAGGTCTTACCGAGCTCGAGGGACGTCTGGGAAGACCCGCCGCTCTTCGACGGTGACGGCATGATCTCTGTTGATTACATAGAGTATTGGACTTGCTAAAGATGCATAGTAGTATGCATCTATGAGGCCGATCCCGCCCTTGCTGTTGCCTCTCCTTCGCTCCAACGCCGTCGGTGAGCTGCTCGCCTGGTTGTACCTCCACCCGGAGAACGAGTACTCGACCACCGATCTCGCCGTATGGACCGAAACGTCGCAGTCGACGGTGAGCCGAGAAGCGGACCGGTTCGCTGCGGCCGGCCTGATCCGGGAAAGGCGGCATGGCAACCTTCGCCTGATCCGCGCCGACACCGACACGATCATCGCGAAACCTCTCACCGATCTGCTGACCGTGACCTTCGGTCCGGCCGCCGTACTGCCCCCTCTCCTCCGGCCCATCTCAGGCATTGACGAGGCGTACATCTACGGCTCTTGGGCCGCTCGACACGCGAACCAGCCGGGACCACCGCCCCAAGACGTCGATGTCCTCATCGTGGGCTCATCCGACGAGGACGAGCTCTATGACGCGGCGCGAACAGCCGAGCGGGCCCTCGGCCGCGAAGTGAACATCACCCGGATCTCATCGATGTCATGGATCAGCGACACGCCCGAGCCGTTCATAGCATCCCTTCGCGGCAAGCCCCTTCATCCCCTGATCAAGAAAGAGGACAGCTCATGAGATGGATGCAAGGCCGCGACCAGATCGACATGATGCTGTCGTCAGGGCAGTTGGAACGCGTACCGGCGAGCCGGGAACATGCCGAAACTCTGCTTACCCAAGCCAGGCGACATGTCGAACTCGCACGCAGCGGTTGCCGGACAGATCCGACGGGCGCCTACCAACTTGTCTATGACGCCTCCAGGAAAGCCCTCGCATCCATCCTGGAGAATCAAGGGCTGCGAGCCACCAGCAGAGGAGGCCACATCGCGGTGCTTGATGCGGTCACAGCCCAGCTAGACCCGCCTCTCGGGCAGTCTCTCCGCCCCTTCGACCGGATGCGCCGCCGACGCAACGGCGCCGAATACCCGCTGCCCGACAGCCCGGAAATCACCGCCGACGATGTCATCCGAGACTTGCCGAAGGCGGAGGAATTTCTGACACTTGCTACCAAAGTGCTGGACCAGATGCGGCCGTACTGAAAGCGACCCCTGCCCCAACCTCCATGAGAAGCCCTTGCCAGCGTCAGCATGGTTCGGGAGACAGGCCGGCTAATGCTTGTTGCCGTGGGTCTTACCGAGCTTGGCCGCCTGTTTCGCTGCCTTCTTCGCCGCCTTCTGGGCTGCCTTCTCGGCCTTCTTCAGCGCGGTGGCGGTCTTGCCGGAGGTGGCGGCCGGGGCTGGGTTGGGGCGGATGTCGGCTCGTTCGCGGCCGTCGGAGGTCTCCGTGAGTCGCTTGCGGGACACGGCGTGGGCCTGCGGGATGCTGGTCAGGTCGAGGGCCAGGACGGGTGCGATGTCGGCGGGAGTGCTGTCGGCGGGAGTGCTGTGAGCGGGGCTGCCGGGTACGGCGTTCCACCAGGAGCCGGTGGCGATCACCGCGACGATCAAGGCGGCGATCAAGGCCGTCTCGCGCCAGCGCTCGGTGATCAGCCGCCGCACCGCCTCTGACCGCCGCAGCGCCGCCGACCGCCGCGCCGCTTCCGACTGTCGGACCACGCCTGACCGCCGGGCCATGGCCGACCGCCACATCACGCCCGATTGTGGCATCGCCACCCACCCTGGCGTCGAGCCTGACAGTGACATCGTCCCTGACCGGGGCATCGACCCTAAACGTGGCATCGTCCCTAAGCGTGGTCCCGACCATCGCACCAGCCCTCGCGCCGACTTCAGCGAGCGCGAGCCCGGCCTCGGGCGGAGGTGGGGGCGAGGGTGAGGGTGCGAGCACCGGTCCACACGCGGGTCCAGGTCCACAAGCGGGTCCAGGCCCACACGCGGGTCCAGGCCCAGGTGCGAGGCCGCGCCCGGGTGGTGCGGGGCCGGGCTCAGGTGCTGGTGCGAGGCCGGGGCCGCGTGGTGGGGCTCGTCCCGCACGTACGCAGCACGGCCCGTAAGGTACGACGGCACCGCGAGGCCCAGCTCGCTTCGGGCGGCCACTCGCCGGAGTTGGTCGTGGGCGCGGGCCACGTCGCTGCGCTGGTCGGGGTCCTTGTCCAGCAGGCCGGCGATGGCCGGAGCGAGCGGGCCGGCCAGGGTGAACGGGTAGGCGGTGCTGGTCAGTATCGCGGTCAGCGTGGCCGTCTCGGTGCTGCGGCCGAAGGGTGAGTGGCCCTCCACAGCCGTGTACAAGGTGGCGCCCAGCGACCACAGGTCGGCCTGTGGCGTGGACGGGTCGCCGCCGGCCCGTTCGGGAGCGATGTAGGCGGGGGTGCCGACGACCATGCCCGTCTGGGTGACGTGGGACTCGTCGTCCACGGTCGTGGCCAGGCCGAAGTCGGTCAGGACCGCGTGCCCGTCGTCGGTGAGCAGGATGTTGGCGGGCTTGATGTCGCGATGCAGCACGCCGACGGCGTGCGCGGCGCGCAGGGCGTCCAGGAGTTCCAGGCCGATGCGGGTGACGGTGGCCACGGGCAGCGGGCCCTGCTCGGCGATCACCTGGGCGAGGCTGCGGGCGGGGACGAGCTGCATGACGATCCACGGACGCTCGTCGACCAGCACCACGTCATAGATGGCCGCAATGTGCGGATGGCTCAGCCGGGCGGCGATGCGGGCCTCGCGCATCGTCCGGCCGATCAGCTCCTCGTGCTGTGGGCCGACGATGGTGACCTCTTTGACCGCGACCTGGCGATCCAGGAGCTCGTCGTGAGCCCGCCAGACCCTGCCCATGCCGCCCCGGCCCAGCTCGGACAGCAACCGGTAGCGCCCGGCCAGCAGCCATCCCTCGTAGCGCGCAAAGGACATGGGGGCGGGTTACCCGATCATCCTCACGTCATGCCCGGAAAAAGCCACAAGATGGCTACGAATCCCGGGAAACCACGCCTTCCACAACATTTGGATCATTGCGCTGTGAGGCCCTAGACACAAAGTGATCAAATGACTAGAACTGTAGGGAACCCCCCTCCCTTAGGACGTGTGATGACGAGATTCCGGTCCGCCCTCATCCCCCTCGCCATCGGATTGCTGAGCCTCGCGGCCGTGCCCCAGCAGGCGCTGGCCGCACCGCCCAAGCCGGTGCCGTCCGTCTCCGCCGCCACGACGCAGCAGGCCACCACCCGTGCGACATGCGGGCCGACGGTGCGGGGCGCGTCCGTGGACGCGAGGCTGACCAGCCTGTTCACCGCGTACGGCAACGACAACAGCCGCCTGGACGACTGGACCGGCGCCGACGGCACGTACTCGCTGAAGCTGCCCAGCGGGAAAGAGGTGTGGGTCTTCTCCGACACTTTCCTTGGCAAGATCAACCCTGACGGCAGCCGCCCGCCGGTGGTCGAAGAGGGCGGCACGACCGTCTTCCTGAACAACTCCTTCGCCGTGGAGCGCGACGGCAAGCTCTCCACGATCCACGCCGGCACCACCGAGAAGCCGACCGCGGTGATGCCCCCGCGCGACCAGAACCACTGGTACTGGGCCGGCGACGCCACCCTGGCGGGCGGCATCGTGGAGGTGACCTACCAGGAGTACGAGCGCTACGGTACCGGCGCGTGGGACTGGCGCTGGCACCGGAACGTGGTGGCCAGGTTCGCGCAGAGCCGGCTCGACCAGCCGATCAGCGTGACCGACCTGCCGTCGTCAGCCGGCGTGTCCTGGGCCTCCGGAATCCTCAAGGACGGCGGCTACACCTACGTTTACGGGGTGGAGGATCTCGGCTCGCCCAAGTACATGCACATCGCCAGAGTGCCCGGCCAGAGCCTGCTCGGACAGTGGCAGTACCTCAAGGCCGACGGCACCTGGTCGAGCAACGAGGCCGACTCGGCCCGGATCATGAGTGGCGTGGCCAACGAGTACAGCGTCACCAAGGTGGGCAACGGCTACGTACTGATCACCCATGACACGACCGAGGTCCTGAGCTCGCACATCGTGGCCTACACCTCGTGCTCGCCGTTCGGCCCGTTCACCGGCAAGCAGGCCGTCTACACCACCCCCGAGACGAACGGGAACATCTTCACCTACAACGCCCACGCGCACCCCGACGTGGCGGGCAACGGACTCGTCGTCTCCTACAACGTCAACAGCTTCGTCAACACCGACCACTACCGGGACTCCTCGATCTACCGGCCGCGCTTCATCGATGTGACTTTCGGGTGAGTACACGGAACTGGGCGGCTCGCCTGCGGCACGTCGTGATCGACGGGCTGCGGGCGGTCGTGCTGGAGAACGAACGGCTCCGCGTGACCGTCGTGCCCGATAAGGGCGGCGATGTCATCGAATTTCTGCACAAGCCAACCGACACGGACTTCGTCTGGCTCTCGCCGCAGGGGCTCCGCGACCCGCACGACCACCTCCAGGGCGCCGCCGACGACGTCGCCCAGTTCATCGACCACTACGAGGGCGGCTGGCAGGAGATCTTCCCCAACGGCGGCGCGCCCAGCGAATACCGCGGCGCCCGGCTGGCACAGCATGGGGAGGTCGCCGGGCTGCCGTGGCGGGCCGAGGTCGTGGCCGACTCCGAGCAGGAGGTCGCGGTACGGCTCAGCGTGCGCACCCGGCGCCTGCCGTACCGGATCGAGAAGACGTTCCGGCTGGCGGCGGGGACGGCCGCGCTGGAGATCGAGGGGCGCGCGACCAACGAGTCCGGCGTCGAGCTGCACGCCATGTGGGGGCAGCACATCGTGTACGGCCGGCCGTTCCTCAAGCCGGGCGCCCGCGTACGGCTGCCGGCGGGCGTGACGGTCATCCCGCACGAGAGCGCCATCGACGCCCACGGCCGCCGGGTCAAGGCGGGCGGGCCGTGGAAGTGGCCCGTGGTGCCCGCCGACGGCGGCGGCGAGACGGATCTGAGCGTGGTGCCGGAGCCCGGGTCGCCGAGCGAGATCGTCTACCTAACCGGATTTACCGAGGGCTGGTACGAAATTTCCGGGGATGTAGGTATTCGTGTGGAGTGGGATGCGACGCTCCTGCCGTACCTGTGGATGTGGCAGGAGGTCGGTGCGACCACCGGCTATCCCTGGTGGGGGCGGGCTTACACGGTCGGGCTCGAACCGTTCTCCAGCATGCCCACCAACGGGCTGGCCGAGGCGGTGGCGAACGGCACTGCGCTCACCCTGGGCCCACACGAGACGAAGGTGCTGAGGTTGCGCGCGGAGGTGCTGGCATGAGCGAGTTCGACGGCAAGGTCGCCCTGGTGACGGGCGGTTCGATGGGCATCGGGCGGGCGGTGGTCGACCGGCTGGCCGACGGCGGGGCGTCCGTGGTGTTCTGCGGGGCCGACAAGGGGGCGGAGCTCGACAGCGAGCACGTGACCGGGCGGGTCGCGGACGTACGACGGGCGGGCGACATGCGCGACCTGGTCGACCTGGCCGTGGCCAGGTACGGCGGGCTCGACATCGTGGTGACGTGCGCGGGCGTGCAGCGCTACGGCACGGTCGAGGACACGCCGGAGGACGTCTGGGACGAGGTGCTCGACATCAACCTCAAGGGCGTCTATCTGGCCTGCAAGGCCGCCATCCCCAGGATGCGGGCGCGCGGCGGCGGCTCGATCGTGGTGATGTCGTCGGTGCAGGCGTTCGCCTCGCAGGCGCAGGTGGCCGCCTACACCGCCAGCAAGGCCGCGCTGAACGGCCTGACCAGGGCGATGGCGCTCGACCACGCGGCCGACGGCATCCGGGTGAACGTGGTCTGCCCCGGCTCGGTCGACACACCGATGCTGCGGTGGGCGGCCGACCTGTGGCGTGGCGGGCTGTCGCAGGAGGAGCAGGTGGCGGAGTGGGGCCGGGCGCACCCCCTCGGCCGGGTGGGCCGGCCGGAGGAGGTGGCTGAGCTGGTGGCGTTCCTGGCGGGGCCGCGGTCGTCGTTCATCACCGGGGCCGAGCATCGGGTGGATGGTGGGCTGCTCGCCCGGAATCCGGCTGCGCTGCCTGAGCAGGCCTAGCCCCTGAGAGGTTCGTTACACGACCGCCTCGGTCCATGTGACGGTCCGTGGTGGCTGGGGTCTCTAGGAGGGAACCCCCTCCGGGGGAGCGGGAAATGACGGTCCGTGGTGGCTGGGGTCTCTAGGAGGGAACCCCCTCCGGGGGAGCGGGAAATGACCGTCCGTCGTGGCTGGCGTCCCTAGACGGAAACCCCCTTCGGGGGAACGGACGTGGGCCTAACGCGTACGCCGGCGCGGCAGGAGGACGATCAGGACGGCCGCGGTCACCACGTGCAGCGCGGCCAGTGACGCCTTGGCCGCACCCGTGGTGCCCATCGTGAGTGGGCCGGCCAGGGACAGGACGAGGAACACGGCGGCGATCCAGGTCCAGATCGCGCGCGGCCGTTCCGTGACGCGTTCGAGTACGGCCAGGAGGCCCCAGCCGGCCAGGCCGGCGACCAGGGCGGCGACGATCACGGAGGCCGCGGTCACCTCTCCGGAGGTCGAGGCCAGCTCGACGCCGGCGAGGACGTGGACGACCGCCCAGACGGCCAGGGCGGCGGCGGCCGCGCCGAGTACGGCCAGGATGCGGAGAACGGCCAGGTTGCGGGGGCCGGGCAGGGAGCGAGGGGCGGTCACGCGGGTGACTCCTTGAGGGGTAAGTAGAGCGGGGACCAGCGGTTGTACAGGCCGGTGGGGACGAGGTAGCACGCCATCACGACCTGCATCAGCACCATGAAGACGCCGTACTGCAGGCCGCCCAGACCGGGGACGACGTCGGGCGGCAAGGTGTAGGCCATGGTCACGCGGACGGCGGCGTCGGTCAGCATGCCGATGCCCCAGATGACCGTCGCCACCCGCCAGATCCTGCGGAAGGCGGGCAACCGCTCCCACAGGACGTCCCAGGACTCGCGGCCCGAGCCGTCTCCGCCCTTGAGGGGGCCGATGCGGCCTTCCAGGACGAAGCGGGTGAAGGCGAAGGCCATTGGCTGCCGGCCTCGGACGCTGGCCAGGAACCACAGGCCCGAGATGGCGGTGATCCAGCCGTCCTTGGCCAGCAGGAAGCGGGGGTCGTGGACGAGCAGGGAGACGGCCGCGCTGCCGACCATCATGGCCGTCATGAACAGGCCGAGCCCGTCGGGCCGGCGGCGGCGTACCAGGCTGGCGACCACGCTCAGGCCGGGGAGCAGGGAGCTGATCAGCAGCGCGGAGTGATAGCTCACGTCCATCGCGCGCAGTACGTAATAGAGCCCGATGGGCAGGGCCATGTCGACGAGGACGAGCAGCAGCGTCTTGGCGCGAGAGCTCACGGCGTGGCCCGGGTCGCCAGGCGGAAGAGCTCGACCAGCTCGTCCGCGTACACGTCGAGGTCCGCGCCGGGGTCGCCCTCCAGCAGGAACGGCAGGCCGTCCATGGCCCGCTGGACGGCCATCGCCATCACGCGGGTGTTGAACCGGCGGAATTCGCCCGACTCCTGCCCCCAGACCAGCAACCGCTCGATGTGCCCCAGAGAGGCCGGGTCAATGGCCGCCTCCTGCGCGGTGGTCCCCTTCTCCGGCCGGAAGTTCAGGAAGATCTCGGTGGCCGCGCGCATCTCACGGCGGTGGTCGCGGATGAACCCGATCAGCGAGCGGATGTAGGTGTCGAGCGCGGCGCCGGGGCTGGCCTGGGCGCTGACCCGCTCGGTCATGAACGTGGCGATCCCCTCGTAGATCGTGACAATCGCCTGGCCCATCAGGTCGTCCTTGCCATCGAAGTGGTACGAGATCAGCCGCGTACTGCTGAGCCCGGCCCGCTCCGCGATGCGGGCGAAGGACGCCTGGTGGTAGCCCAGGTCGGCGATCGTCTCGATCGTGGCCGCCACGATCTGCGCCCGGCGGGCGGAGGTCGTGACGGAGTCTTCCTTCCTTACTTGCATGAGTAATTTTTAACTCACACGAGTAATTCTGGCAAGTCCTCCTCCTCCTCCTCCTCCTCCTCCTCCTCCTCCTCCTCCGATAGCGTCCTCCTCCAATAGCGTCAGCCTCCGATGGCGTCGAGCTCCTCGATCGCGTCGGCCGGGAGGGCCAGGCTCGCCGCGGCGATGTTCTCGCGGAGGTGGGCCACGGAGGAGGTCCCGGGGATGAGGACCGTCGTGGGTGAGCGCCGCAGCAGCCAGGCCAGCGCGACCTGCTGCGGCGAGGCTTCCAGGCGGGCGGCCACGTTCGTGAGCGCCTCGGACTGGAGCGGGGTGAAGCCGCCCAGGGGGAAGAACGCGGCGTAGGCGATGTTCTCGGCCGCGCATCGGTCGACGAGAGCGTCGTCCTGCCGGTTGGCGAGGTTGTAGAGGTTCTGCACAGTGACAACGGGCGCGATGGCCTGCGCCTCGGTGAGCTGGGCCCCGGAGGCGGCGCTGAGGCCGAGGTGGCGGATCAGGCCCTCCTGCCGCAACTCGGCCAAGGCGCCGAACGGCTCCGCGAGCGACTCCTCGCCGGTGCCTCCTTCGGCCAGGCGCAGGTTGACGACGTCGAGAGTGTCCAGAGCGAGGCGCTGGAGGTTCTCGTGGACCGCGGCCTTTAGGTCCTCGGGCTCCAGTGCGTGGTTCCAGCTGCCGTCCGGACCACGGCGAGCGCCGACCTTGGTAACGATGCGCAGGTCCGCCGGGTAGGGGTACAGGGCCTCCTTGATGATCTCGTTGACGACGAAGGGTCCGTAGAAGTCGCTCGTGTCGATGTGGGTGATGCCCAGCTCGACGGCCTCGCGCAGCACCGCGATGGCCGCGTCGCGGTCCTTGGGCGGCCCGAAGACGCCGGGCCCGGCCAGCTGCATGGCGCCGTAGCCCATGCGGGTGATGGTGAGGTCGTCCGCGAGCGTGAGAGTCCCACCGGGAAGGCTGCCTGCCATGTCCGTATCTTTCATCTGAAATCCATCTCCAACGGTGCGGTTGCTTTTGATGCTAGCCGCGACAAACTCCAACCGCAACGTTGCAGATGGAGTAACGCTAGGATGTCGCCATGGCGTGGGACACCGAGGGGACGCGGCGGCGGCTCAAGGAAGCGGCGACGGTCGAGTTCGCCGAGCGCGGACCGGACGGCACGACCATGGCCCGCATCGCCGAGCGAGCCGGGATCAACAAGGAACGCCTGTACAAGTACTTCGGCGACAAGCAGGCCCTGTTCGAGACGGTGCTCACCGACGAGCTCAAGAAACTCGCCGAGACGGTGGGGCCGCCTCCGGGCGACTTCGAGAACATCGGCGAGTTCGTCGGGCGCAACTTCGACTACCACGTGGCGCATCCCGATCTCGTACGCCTGCTGCTGTGGGAGGGCCTGGCCGGTGGCCCCGTGGCCGACGAGGCGCAGCGCACCACCTTCTACCAGGACAAGACGCGGGCCTACGCGGCCGCCCAGCGCGCCGGGATCCTCGACGACGACCTCGACCCCGATCACCTGGCGTTCCTGGTCATCGGGCTGTCCGCATGGTGGGTCTCGGCGCCCCAGCTCGCCCGCATGCTCACCGGCGCCGACGACGGCGATGCGACAGAGCACGCCCGGCGCCGCGCCAGCGTGGTGCGCGCGGTGCAACGGCTGGCCCGACCCCGGAGCTGACCCAGGTGAGCCGACCTTTGTTCGCGTGAGCCTCCTCGGCAACCCACCTTGATTCAGGGGGCAGCGGAAGCAGACTCACGCCAACAAGGACGATTCTTTTCCTACGTGCTGACTTCCAGGGACACGGTCGGGTCGGCGAAGCGTTCGTTCGGCACCTGGGCGTACCAGCCGGGCCGTCCCGGGTCCCGGTCGTAGGGGTATCCGCCCAGCTCCTGGTAGAGCTCTGCATAGCGGGCGACCCGGTCCTTGTCGAGCCGGACGCCCAGGCCCGGGCCCGTGGGCACCGCTATGGCCCCGTCGGCGTACGACAGCTTGCCGCCCTCGATCACGTCGTCGCGCAGCTGGTGGTAGTGGGCGTCGGCCGCGTACGTGAGGTTGGGCAGGACCGCGCCGAGATGCAGCATGGTCGCCAGCTGGATGCCCAGCTCCCCGGAGGAGTGCACGGCTACCCCGAGCTGGAAGGTCTCGCACACCCCTGCCGCCTTGACGCACGGCCGGATGCCGCCCCAGAACGTGGTGTCCAGCAGCACCACGTCGGCGGCCCGGCGCAGCACGTTGGAGGCGAGCTGCTGGAAGTTGACGACGACGGTGTTGGTCGCCAGCGGCACCCTGACCTGCTCGCGGATGGCCCTGAGCCCTTCGAGTCCCCAGACCGGGTCTTCCAGGTATTCGTTGTTCAGCTCCTCGATGGCCCGCCCGAACCGCAGCCCCTCGGCCACCGACAGCACCGCGTTGGGGTCGTAGCGGAGCCGGTCGCCGGGGAAGGCCGCCGCCAGCGCCCGGTAGCACTCGAGCTCGAAGTCGGGCGGGAACACCCCGCCCTTGAGCTTGTGCACGGTGAACCCGTGGGCCGCCTTGAGCTGCCTGGTGTGCTCGACGAGCTGGTCCGGCGTGCGTACCTCGGCGTATCCCTCCGCCGCGTAGCGGAAGAACAGGTAGGAGGCGAACGGCACGGTGTCGCGCAGCCGCCCGCCGAGCAGGTCGCTCGCGGGCACGCCGAGCTGCTGCCCGATCAGGTCGATGCAGGCGAACTCGATGGCCGCCAGGAGCTGGGTGCGGTTGTTGTAGAGCGACGCGGTCGGGTTGGCGATCTTGAACCGCAGCGCCTCCAGCTGGAACGGATCATGACCCTTCAGGTACGGCATGAGCGCCCGGAACGCCGCCTCGGCGCTCTCCCCGCCCCCGCCCATCTCCCCCAGGCCGATCAGCCCGTTGTCGGCCTCGACCTCGACGATCGTGCGGACGAACCGGCCCCAGTGGGCGCCGTTGCTGTGCCGGAGTGGCGCCTCCAGCGGAACGGCGACCGTGGTGGCCCGGATGTCAACGATCTTCACTCGCACGTCCCCCAAATAGCGGCCACACCGCACGCGGGCAGCCGTACCTTGACCGAATCCGCCGAGACCTCCAGCGGCCGCAGCTCCCGCTCCAGACCGGCGCTCACCAGGGCGCGCCGGAGCCCCGGCAGCAGGACCGTCGCCTCGACCGGCTCGGCGGCCAGCGACTGCAGCCGGACCACGATCTCGTTGTCGCCGTTCTGCCCGAGCGAGGTGACCAGCACGTCGGGGTGGTCGACCGAGACGAACGACTTGACCGCGTCGGGCGCGCTGGTGAGCAGCGCGCCGACGAACTGGTCCGTCAGTCCGGCCGCCGCCCGCGCGCCCAACCGCCTGCCCTCGATGCCCGGGGCCGACATGATCGAGTAGCGGAACGTGGTCTCTCCCTGCTGCTGGGCGGGGAAGTTGGTGTCCCAGATGTTGTTCAGCGCCCAGGAGTAGACCGTGCCCGGCTCCTCGTCCAGTGTCGGCGGGAACGGCGCGTACGGCATGTGGATGGTGCCCAGCTGCACCAGCGGCGCCTCCAGCGTGGCCCAGGCGACGGTCAGCTCAGGGTCCTCGAAGGCGATCCAGTGCCTGATCGGCAGCATGTACTCGGCCGAGCCCGGCACCCGTGGCACGTCCGGCCCGCCGACACCGCCGGTCAGCTCCCAGGCCGTCGCGGGGCCCGAGGCGAACGGGAAGGCCAGGAAGACCGCCTCCTTGGCGGGCGTGCCCTGCTTGGCCAGCTGGTAGGTCAGGTCGAGCCGGGCGACGCCGTTGTGCAGCTCGATCGTGGTGCGCAGCCAGTCGACGCCCTTGCCCTGCAGCTCGACGACCAGCTTCTCGCCCACGGCGGTCCGCTGCGCCTTGACGATGGTGGCGTTCCTGCCGATCGCCCGGTCGCCGAGCAGGGTGCGGTCGTGCGCCCCGACGTGCCCGGACAGGTGGTTGAAGTGCGGAGCGGTGGCGTAGCGGTCGTAGACGTACTGGCCGAACCCGGCGGCGGCGGTGTCGTTGACCAGCTCCCGCCCGGCCGCCTTGTCGAAGATCGAACGGATGACGCCTTCGCGGACGTCGTAGGTGACCCGGTAGAACTCGTTCTCGATCACTCCGCCCAGGTCGAGCTCGACCGGCTCGGCCGCCCGGACCTCACCCCGGACGACGTCGAGCCGCGCGTAGCCGTAGCCGGGGACCTGCGGCACCACGGCGTGCAGGTGCCGCCCGATCGGCCGGGTCGGCCAGTCGGCCGGGTCCACGAACTCCTCGTGGTGCGGGATCGTCTCGCCGGTGCGCGCGTCCACGAGGGCGATCGGCACGTCCGCCGCGACAACGTCCCGGGGGAGGAACGCGCGGACCACGTCGGTCCTGCTCGCCGTCCCGGGGTTGAAGACGGCGAAGGACGCCAGCGCCGCCGCGTTGTCCACGCCCTGATCGGAGAGCGCGGCGCCGAACCGGCGGGCGGCGGCGTGCAGCAGGTCGGCCGCGTCGTCCTGCGCGTCGTAGGCGCCCGACGACTTGCGGGTCCACTGCAGGCCGCCCGAGTCGCCCGCCTCCTCGGCGTCCTCCCAGGGGTTGGCCGCGCCCCAGGTGTGCTCGTTGAACAGCGCCACCTTGTCGTAGGCCTCGTCGATCTGCTCGGTCGCGTCGGCGCCGGCGATCGTGTGCAGCGTCTCGGCGATACGCAGCGCGGACTGCGCCCGCCGTACGTAGCCGAGGGGCCGGGCGCCGGAGCCGAGCCCGTCGGCCCACCAGTCGGTCCAGTCGCCCTCGTGTACGGCCAGGCGGTCGTGGTAGCGCTCTTCCACGTGCTCGAAGAAGTCGCTGTTGACCGCGGACCGCAGCCGGGGAAAGGCCCACTGCTCGTTCCACTTGCGCGCGATGGAGGCGGGCACGATCGAGGGTCCCGCGTTGTCGGCGTGCGCGCCCTGGACCCGCAGGTGCAGCACATCCAGCTCATACGGCTCACGCGGCGCGTCAGGACCCTGCCAGCCGAACGTACCGGGCCCGTAGGGGTAGCCACGCGAGGCCAGCGCCGACAGGTAACGCGGCAGCAGGTCGTCGGCCAGCTCGTAGGAGTCGGTGAGCCCGACCGTGTTGCCCTCCATGTACGCCATGCCGTGGGGGGTGTCGGTGAACCAGACGATCACCTCCTTGCCGCTCGGCGCCCGCCACCGGAACGGCCGGGTCAGCTTGTCGCCCCCGTGCAGGTACGGCACGGACCGCCCGGCCCAGTTGTGCGCCGCGGCGAGGTAGCGCACCCCTGCGGCGTTCAGCGCGTCGATCACGCCGACGACCGCGCCGGGCACGTCGGTGTGCATGGCCGACTTGGTGGCGAAGCCGTACTTCTCCTGGAGCCGCGTGGTGAAGCGGAGCTGCCGGTAGAGCTCCTCGGTCGAGCAGGCTTCGGTGTGCAGCTGGAACGGCAGCGCGGTCACCTCGATGACGCCGGCGCGGGCCAGCGCGGCGAACTTGGCGACCTGGTCGGCGGGCCGGGCGTCGAGCCACTTCAGCGCCGGCATCGACGACTCGACCGACCATCTGAACCTGGCGTCGTCCGGCCAGGAGGCGGTCTCCTCGGCCAGCCGGACGGCCGCGTCGAGGTAGTCGAGGTGGTGGCGGAGCACCGTGCCCTGCGGGTCGGTGTAGCCGATGTCGAGGTGGGAGTGGTGGACGACGAACACGCTCCACTTGCGCTGCGGGGTGATCGTGATCTCCGCGGAGCCGATGAGCCCGGCGTCGTCGCGCGACTCCAGGGTCAGCACGCGGGGCGCGGTCACCTCGGGCACGAGCAGCGTGACGTCGGTGCCGGAGGCGCTGTCCTCGCCCACCAGCACGTGCGTCAACGGCACGGTGCTCGTCACCCTGACCGCCTGGCGGCCGTCGTGGGTGAACAGCGGCAGCACCGCGACACGCACCTCCACGCCGCGCACGCCGATCACCGCGGTCGAGGTGTCGTTGCGCAGCGCCTGCCTGATCCCGTCGTAGTCCGGCGAGCCGAGGCTCCGCTGCAGCAACCGGCTGGTCATCAAACACTCCCTAGAGACAGGCCACGGGCGAACAGCCGCTGGGTGGCGAGGAACAGCAGGACCGTCGGCAGCGAGACCATGAGCCCCGCCGCGAGGCCCACGGGCACCGGGGTGCCCGCGTAGACGTCGGTCATCAGTCCGGCCAGCGCGGTCATCACCGGCCGTACGTCCTCGGTCTGCGTGAGTGTCAGGCCGAAGATGAGGTCGTTCCAGATGAAGGTGAACTCGAGGATGAACACGGCCGCCAGCGCGCTGACCGACAGCGGCAGGTAGATGCGCCAGAAGATCCGCCAGGTGGTGGCGCCGTCCATACGGGCCGCCTCGAAGATCGAGAACGCCACTCCACTGTAGAAGTTACGCAGCACGAATGCCGCCAACGGCACGTTGATCGCCGTGTAGACCAGGAGCAGGCCGCCCCTGGTGTCGTACAGGCCGAGATCGCTGTAACCCACGAACAGCGGCACGAGCAGCATCTGCGACGGGAAGATCGTGCCGCCGAAGATGAGCAGGAACCACCAGAAACCATGCCGCAGCCGGAGCACCACGATCGTGTAGCCGGCCAGCGCCCCGATGAGCACGCCGAGCGTGGGCGAGACGATGCTGTAGAGCGCGGTGCTGGCCAGGCTGTCCGACAGGTTCGCGCTGTCGATGGCCCGAGCGATGTTGTCGAACAGCGCGAAGCTGCCGGACGGCTGCCACGCCTTCGACGGGTCGTACGACGCCGCGGGCCGCGCGGCGTTGACGAGCAGCAGGTAGGTCGGGCCCAGCCAGATCAGGCCGAGCACGATGAGTACGGCACGCCGGATCATCGCACCTGCCTCCTGAGGTAGAGGTAGGACGCCAGCCCCGTGACCACGGTGAGCATCACCGCGACCGAGGCGCCGTAGCCGTAGTCGCTGGCCACGAACGTGTCCTTGTACATGGTCACCGCGAGCGTCTCGGAGTTGCGCCCAGGACCACCCTGCGTCAGCACCCAGACGATGTCGAACGTCTTCAGGCTCGCCACCAGCGCCAGCCCCACCACCACCGCGGTGAGGGGCGCCATCAGCGGCCAGATGACATGCCGGAACAGCGTCCACCCCGAGGCCCCGTCGATCCGCGCGGCCTCGATCGGCGCCTTGGGGATGGACTGCAGCCCCACCACGAACAGCAGCGTGTTGACGCCGAGCTGCTGCCAGGTCCAGACCAGCAGCATGGCGATCGTGTTGTGCGGCGCCTTCTGCAGGAAGGCGGTGTCGACGCCGAGCAGGATGTTCGCGATGCCGTCGTGCGAGAGGATCGGGCTCCAGACCATGGCCAGCCCGGCGCCGCTGAGCGCGTAGGGCAGCATGAACGGCACCCGATACCAGACGCCGCCCTTGAGGTCGTACGACAGCACCGCCACCAGCAGGCCGAGCCCGACCGGCAGGGCCATCGTGCCGACCACCCAGATGAGCGTGTTGCCCAGAGCGGTGAGCAGCGCCGGGTCGTCGAGCAGCTTGCCGAAGTTACGCAGGCCGACCCACTCGGGCGGCGCTAGCCCGTCGTATTTGGTGAAGCTCAGGTACGCCGTCCACAGGAAGGGCACGTAGAGCAGCCCGGCGACCAGCAAGGCGGCAGGAGCGACATAGCCGTACCGGAAACGGCCAAGGATAGGCGCGCGCGTGCTCATGGCCTCACTCCGTGAGGCTCGGTCGCCCGAAAAGCCGCCGCCTCCGGCGGCGGCGCTCCCTCGTTCACTGATGCGTGCTCCAGTACTCGTCAGCGGCCTTCTGGATAGTCGCGAGTACTTCCTTGTACGTGCCAGGCTCGGTCACGAACTTGCCGAAGCCGTCGAGCGCGGCCGTCAGGATCGGCGGTGGCGTGGCCTCGAAGTAGCGGTTGACCAGGCGATACTTGCCGCCGCCCGCGTCCTTGGTGACCTGGCCGAGCGCCTCGTCCTTGATCGTCACCTTGGGGTTGGCGCTGACGTCGCCGCGGGTCGTGGCCCACTTGTCCTGGGCGGGCTGCGTGGTCCACCACTTGAGGTACTTCTGGCTGGCCTCGGGGTCGGCCGCCTTGGTCAGCGAGCAGAGCGGGCCGCTCTCGAAGATCATCGAGGTCTTGGGGAGCGAGGCGTTCACGTTCGGGATGGCGAAGAAGCCGTAGTCGGTGCCGGCCTTCAGGTCGCGCTGGGTCATGCTGGTGTTGAACCAGGTGCCGAAGGAGACCATGGCCGCCTTGCCGTTCTTCAGCACGTCGCCCGGGTCGGTTTTATCGCCAGGATTGATGAAATATCCGGCGTCGATGAGCTGCTTCCACTTCTCCATCACCTGGACCACGCCGGGGTCGGTGTACTTGGCCTTGCCCGTGGAGAGGCGGTCGTACAGGTCGGGGTCCATGCCCGCCATGAGCTGCTCGAACCAGACGAAGGAGAACAGCACGCTGGTGTGGTAGAAGGCCTTGACGTCGTTCTTCTTGAGAGTCTCGGCCACCTTGACGAGCTCGTCCCACGTGGTGGGGGGCTGCAGGCCGTACTTGTCGAAGATCTTCTTGTTGTAGAACATGCCCCAGTAGGCGACGTTCATCGGCACGCAGTACTGCTTGCCGTCCACCGTGTAATAGGGGGCCAGGTCCTGCGACAGGTCGCCGGCCTTGATCGCCTCCTGCCAGATGGCCGAGGTGTCGGCCACCTGCTTCTGCTTGACGATCTCCGCCAGCATCCCGCCGGTCTGCCAGGTGAAGAGGTCGGGTTTGACGTTCGTGCGGAACGACGCCTTGATGAACGCCTGATACTGGGCCGAATCGGTGTAGCCGACCGGCTTCATGCCTAAGCTGATCTGCTGCTTCGACAGAGCGCCCATCTCGTCGAAGTATTTGCTCCAGGCGCCCTTGTCGTTGTACAGCGACAGTTCGGACTTCTTCTGCGGCGCCTCGGTATTGCCGCCACAGGCGGCGAGAAAGAGAGCTGCCACGCCGAGCGTGACAACGCGTGACCGGATCATGCCCCGGCCTCCTTGTTTCATTTGGGGGGGTCTTGCAACCTCTGCTCTATTACGGTCTTGACGTCCACCAGGTGAGCCCGCATGCGCTCCTCGGCCGCCGCGGCGTCACGCGCCTCGATGGCCTCCAGAATCGCCAGGTGCTCGTCGTAGTCACGGCGCCGGTCGTCGAAGAGCTGCAGGATCTCCCGCTGCTCGGGACCGTGGACGGTCAGCAGCGAGTCGACCACCTCGTGCAGCACGCTGTTGCCCGCCAGCCGGGCCGTCGCCCGGTGGAAGGTCATGTTGGTGTCGTGCAGCTCGGCGTCCTGGCCGCGCAGGTGCCTGACGGCGGCCTCGAGCACGCGCTGGAGCGCGACCAGCTCCTCGCCGGTCGCGCGTTCCGCGGCCATCGCGGCCAGCGGCGGCTCGATGACGATGCGCGCGCCGAGCAACTCGAGCAGCTGGGCGGCGTGCATCTCCCGCATGTTGGGGTTGGGGAGCACGAGCCGCTCGATGTCGGCTCCGACGTAGATGCCGGACCCGTGCCGCATCTCGATGGCCCCGGTGGCCTCGAGTCTGCGCAGCGCCTCACGCAGCGTCGGGGTGGTGACGGCGAAGCGCTGGGAGAGCTCCCGCGTCGAGGGCAGCCTGTCGCCCGGCCGGTGCCCACCTGTACGGATGAGCTCCAGCATGCGCTCGGTCAGAGCGTCGGAAAGGCTGGGCCGCGTTACCTCGGACATATCAAGTCATCTAATCACTTTTCCTCATGGTCGTCTATGAGGAGATTAGCTTTCGATAGAGAACCTGCCAGGTCGCCGCCTGACGGGGTGCTCCCGTAGGCGGCGACCAGCGGTCTCAGGGCGTCTTGGTGTGCCGGTGCGGCTTCGCGGAATCTATCTGCGCACCCCGGAACGCGTTGTCCACCAGTGTGACGAACGCGGCCTCATTGGGCACCGCGTCGTTGTTCTTTATGACGTCATCGATGACGTTCGCCCGGGTCTCGGTGAAGCTGTTGTCCAATTTCTGAACGTAGTACTTCGGCTCCTCAGACCAGGCGACTCCGGGGCGGACATAGGCGTAGAAGGGGGCGAACTGCGAGTCCCGGTCCGCTTCGGGGACTGCCGTCTCGATGGCCGAGGCGAGCTGGTTACCGACGTCGTCGGCGGCATTCGGGTCCTTGAGGGCGTAATAGACGACAAGCTTGTCGTGTTTGACGGCCTTCTTGGTGTCCGGCGTGCTCGACAGGAACACCTTGAACGACCTGAAGAACGGGCCGACGTCGACGTTCTTGAACAACGGGATGAGACCGCGCACCGCCTTCAGCGCGGCCGCCTGGTTCTTCACGTTGACGACAAGGCGCCGAGCGCGGTTCGTCAGGGTTTGCGTCCTCTGCGTGCCGCTCAACGGGTGGGTCTCGTTGGTCAGGTGGAAGTAGTCGCCCCTCTGCAGTTCCTTCCAGTTGCCCGACGAGTTCCGAGCGTTCTGGGCCTTCACCTCGTAGCCGCCCGACTTCTCACCGTCGAGCAGACTCTGGAACTCCGCGTTGCGGATCGGCGTGTTCAGGTAACCGGGCGGGCCCTCACCCATGAAGGAGTACAAGCGCTTGGTCCGCCTCGTGGGGCGTCTGCGGCCGACGCTGTTGTAGTACTCCCGGTAGGCCTTGGCGAGGAAGTTCCGGTTGATGACGGCGTCGCTCGGGCGGCGGGCCGGGGCGGCGTGCGCGAGCTGGGAGCCGGCATTCGAGACCAACGCCGCGCGCTTGGTCTGGTTCACCGACTTGACGACACCTGGTGAGGCACCGGGAACGCCCGGAGTGGTGGGACGCTTGTTCTTCTTCTTCTTTTTCTTGAGCGTGTTCTTCGGCATCGACCGTCTCCGGGGATCAGGGCGTCTCGGCGAGGTGGGTGTGCGGCGCGGCCGGGTTCACGCCCTTGGCCGTGAAGGCCGCGTTCACCAGGTCGATGAACGCCTCGGCGCTGTCCACCTTGTCGTTGCGTTCTATGACGTCCGCGATGATGTCGCGGCGGCTGTGGGTGAAGCTGCCTGCCTGGCTGTCCAGGAAGTACTTCGGCTCCTCCGCGAAGGCGACCCCCGGAGTGCGCGTCTTGTAGAAGGGCGCGACCGCGTCGTCCAGGTCTTTCGCCGGCACCGTGTCGGTGATGGTTTCGGCGATGCGGTCCCCGACCAGGTCCGACCCGTTCGCGTCCGCGTCGGAGGTCATGTAGTAGATGACGAGCTTGTCGTACTTCACCTTCTTCTTCGCGGCCGCCGTCCCCGACAGGTAGATCTTGAACTTCCTGAAGTACTGCGAGACGTCCTTGTCCTTGAAGAGCGACGTCAGGGTCTTGGCCAGCTTGAGCCCGGCTTCCTGCGTCTTCACGTTGACGATGATGCGCCGCGCCCGCTGATCCAGCTGTCTCTCCTTGTAGGCCTTGTTGCTGACGTGGAAATAGTCGCCTGCTGCCAGCGCCTCATCCAGGGACTTCGCGCTCTGGCTGGACACCCTGTAGTCGGGATTGTCGGCGATGAAGTCGCGGAACTCGGCGTCCGTGACCGCGTGCTCCAGGTAGCCGGTCTCGCCTTTGCCCATGAAGGAATACAGGCGTTTGCGCAGCTTGGCCGTCTTCGTATGGACCCCGTTGACGTAGTACCTCTGGTAGGCGTTCTCCAGGAAGGCCCGGTCCGACTGCGGGAGCACCGGCGGCTTGGGCTGTGGGGCGGGGGGCGCCAGGTCGACCAGCGAGTCCGACCGCTTGGGCTTGGTCAGCACGACCGTACCGGCCAGCTCTTTCGCGGTGGTGGGCTCCGGGGACTGACGCGTCTTCTTCCTGGACGTGGCCTTCTTGAGCTTGCTCAACAGCGACATGTCCGCCCCCTACTGAACGCTCGCCCGGTACGTGAGCACCAGGCCGAGGTTGGTGAGAGCCGCCTTGTCACCCTCCAGGACCAGCACCCACGGGTTCCCGCCGACGCTGAGACCGGGGGTGCGCAGGAGCTTGCCGTCGGCGAGCGCGAGCCGCTTGTCGCCGTTGAGCAGGAAGCGCACCGAACCGCGCCCGGCCAGCTCGTACCTGGGGTAGACCCCGGTGATCTGGCGTCCGCTCATGGCGGGGAACAGCTCCGGCGTGAACGGCAGGACGAGCTGGTCGTCCTCGCCCTCCTGGAACTGGGCCCACTCGTCGGGGAACTCGGTCGCCACATCGAAGTAGCGGGCCGACGCGTACGGCTTGAGCATCCCCTTGACCGCGTTGGCGAAGACCTCCCCGCCCTGGTCCGCGCTGTACTTGACGGTCACGACCACGTCGCTCAGACCGGCCGGAGCCGGGCCCGACAGCTGCAGCCGCCACCGCGAGACCGCCCCGGTGCCCTCGAACGGCAGGTAACGGTCGTCGTCGAAGCGCAGCTCGAACAGCCCGTTGTTCTCCTTGTACTCCTCGATGTCCGACAGGGCGATCTGCTGGCCGGAGCGCCAGTCCGGGCGCAGTGTGGCGGGCGGCGCGCCCTTCGGGTCGAGCAGGAACTTGACCGCCTTCGGGTCGGCCGCCAGGACGGTCTTGCTGTCGAGCTGCGTCAGCGTCGCGTAGACGCCGAGCGGCCCGTCGGCGCCCAGGAAGGAGACCGACAGCGTCCGGATCCGGCGCCGGAAGTGCCCGGGGAAGTCCCGGTCGAACAGCGCCTCGGTCAGCGCGAACTCGCAGCGTCCCTCGCCGCGCAGGGCCAGCAGGGCGAGCGGGTCCAGGCCCAGCAGCGAGACCTTCTTGGTGATCTCCATCCCGCGACTGTCGGTGTCGACGTACGCCTTGCCCAGCCGTTCCAGGTCGAAGCCGAGGCTGTCGCCGGCGAGCAGGCCGTTGCGCCGGCTCTCCCAGTACATCGGCTGGATGTAGCCGCCATCGCCGTTGGCCTCGCCGCGCTCGTACTGGTAGGCCCGCTCGGCGGACCGCGCCATCTCGTACGCCAGGTTGTAGGTCTGGAAGTACAGCCCGGACATCCGCCCGGCCATCCAGTGGTAGAGCTCGGCGCCGGCGAACTTGTCCTTCATGAACGCGGCCACCGCCTCCTGGTTGGCGATGTCCTGCGTGACGACGGCGAGCTCGCGCTGGGCGATCGTCAGCTGGTGCTGGGCGCTGGTCAGCTGGTGACCGAGCTGGGTCACGTCGCTCTTGGCCATGCTGAGCTGGAGATCCCAGTCCTGCGCCGCGCGCTCCTGCTCCGACCGCACGCCGATCAGCTCGCCGAGCGTGCTGTATCCCTCGGCCAGCGTGGAGGAGACGTCGGCCACCTTGTCGAGGGCGTTGCCGATCTGCTCGCCGCCGAAGCCCGTACCGAAGATGAACGGGCCGAGCAGTGCCTGCGGCACGCCCAGGGCGATCGAGGCGGCGATCTTCAGGCCGCCCGCGACGAAGTGCGCGTCGGAGCCGCTCTTCATCCGGGCCAGCTGCTCGACCTGGAGCGCGGAGAGGCCGTCGGCGATCAGCTTCTCGTAGTGCTGGACCCGTGCCGTCGCCCCGTCCTTGCCGGCCTCCAGCTCGGCCAGGTTCTCCTCGGCGACCTTGATCTGCGCCTCCTTGATGCCGCGCGTCAGGGCGAGGATCATGCCCTCCTGCCGGTTCTGCAGCAGGGCGAGCTCCTCCACGTCGCGCCGCTCCAGCACGTTGAGCAGGTCATTGCCGAACTGCCGTACCTTGTCGGCGAGGTCCTGGGCCTTCCTGAACACGAAGGCGAACCGGTAGTACGGCACCGGAGCCGCCATCCCCGCCGTGAGCTGGTCGAGCGAGGCACCGGACGCGGCGCCCTTGACCAGTGCCATGACATCGGCGGGCGGCTCGAACAGCGGCAGCGGCCGGCTGACGCCCATGATGTCGAGCGACTGCCGGATCTTCCGCAGCCGGTCCTCGACACGGGTCCAGTACTCGAAGAAGACGCTGTTCTCGGGCACGTAGAAGTACGGGCTCGCGACGCTCTGGTGCACCTCCCCGGGTCCCTCCAGCAGCGCTCCCCCGGCGGTCAGCGCCTTCAGCTCGTCGTCCAGCTCGTCCAGCTCCGCCAGTGGGAGGTGACGCAGGTCCTCGTAGGTCAGCGCGGCCGACAGCGGGCGCGGTCCGAGGACGTCCGGCCGCTCCCCCAGCAGGTCGTAGGCGAAGATGTAGAGCATCCTGGCCTCGTCGACGCTCTCGGCCGTGTACTGGCGGAAGAGCAGGTCACCCCAGTCGAGCAGGTTGTCGATGTAGGCCATCACCACGGCCCGGCGGTAGGCGGACGGGCGCAGCTCCGCGATGGCGTGCGGGTCGAACGGATCGTCCATGTACGCCGAGATCAACTTCCCACGGTCGCCCATGAGGTCGTACTGCCGCCGGAGCCAGCCGATCAGGGCGGTCCGTTCCAGCAGACCGGCCGTGCCCGGCAGGGCCTTCAGCGTGGTCTCGATGTCCTTAAGCCCAGTGTCCTTAAGCTCGGTGCCCGCGAGGCCGGCCAGGAAGTCCTTGTCCTCCTGCGAGAGCTCGCCGGCCTGCTCGAACGCCGGAGCCAGTCCCTCCAGGCGGGCGAGGATCTGTTCGAGGGCCGTCGCGACGGGCGTGTCGTCGAGGCCCAGGTCTGCCAGGTCGGCGCGGCAGCTGTCGACCAGCGCCCGCAGGTCGACCGCCAGGAACGGCAGGAACCGCCAGTACCTCACCCGCTCCGTCGGGTCGAAGACGTACTCGTACCAGATCCGCGCGTCCTCGAAGCGCTGGGCGTTGTTCAGCGCCTGCGCGATGAGCAGCGGGGCGTGGAAGAAGATCTCCCAGTAGTAGATGCCGTTGGCGCTCTGGAAGTCGAGGTGCGAGCTGGACGGCGTCCCGGCCACCTGCGGCCGCACCTTGATCGTGGTCGCGTCGGAGTCGTCGAAGCTGAAGGCGGGCAGCTCGTCCGTCTCCTGCGTCTCGGGAGCCAGTAGCGCCGCGACGCCGCCGGTCAGCAGCTCCTTGTTCAGCCGGTAGGCCGTGCTCGACGTCAGCCGGACGATCTCGTGCGGCAGCCCGGCGAACTCGTACGGCCGCTGCGCCGTCGGCTCCGACGAGTAGACGACGTAGTAGGCGCCGAGGAACAGGTAGAGCTTGGCGCCGTCGAGCACGCCGGTGAACTCGGTCTGGAAGCCTTCGGGCAGGCCACCCCAGTTACCGGCGACCGGCCGGTACGCCAGCTGTCCCGTCGGCTCCTGCCCCGCCTCCAGCAGCGCGTACTGGCTCGTGCCGAGCACATAGCGCTGCCGGTTGCGCTGGATCACGGCCTTGACCTGGCTCTTCAGCTGCTTGGGGTAGCCGTCGTCGACGTAGTCGGGGATGGTTCCGTCCTTGGCAAGGGTGTAGCGGACCAGCTCCAGGCCGCTGGTCAGGTAGAGCTTGCCGCCGTCCACGTACGCGGCGTCGACGGCCTCGGTCGTCCCGATGGCCGTGGGTATGCGGCCCAGCTCCTTGGTCGGTGCGGTCCGGCCGCCCGGGGCGAGGTAGGTGCCCGCTGTGTTGTCGAAGAAGTAGGGGCCGTCGTCGTAGGAGAACGCCGCGTCCACAGGACCGCTCTGGGGCAGGCCCTCGGTGTTCTCGCTCAGCGGCTGCGGGTCGCCGTCGGGCGTCTTGCCGCTGAAGCGGAGGTACTTGTCACCCGCGAAGACGTAGAGGCGGTCGTGGTGGACGAAGGCCGAGTCCGCCACGAAGTCCTTGGGCAGCTCCCAGCGAGAGCTGATCGGCTTCAGTTCGGTCGGGTTCGTGGAGTCGACGTAGCGGTTCCGCGCGAAGGACAGGAAGTACTCCGTGCCGTCGAGCGTGAACGCGGCGTCCACCTTGGTCCAGTGCGGCAGATTGTCGGGGTTGGTGTCGAGCTGCTTCGGGTATCCGGTGTCGGGCGCTCCGAAC
This sequence comes from Nonomuraea sp. CA-143628, assembly GCF_050942315.1. Lineage (NCBI taxonomy): Bacteria > Bacillati > Actinomycetota > Actinomycetes > Streptosporangiales > Streptosporangiaceae > Nonomuraea > Nonomuraea sp. CA-143628. Next base: position 331,386 of record NZ_CP192072.1, on the reverse strand, counting down.
GGCGGGCCCGAATAGCGGTAGTACTCGGCGCCGGAGAAGACGTAGATGTGTCCGCCTCGCACGAGGACGGCGTCGACGACGCCGGACCTGAACAGGCCGGTGCCGACGATCCCCCACCGGTCCTTGATGGAGGCCAGCCTCTCGGTGCCGAGCTTGAAGCGCTTGCCCGCGTTGTCGAAGAAGCATCGCCTGCCGTCGGGCAGCTCGAACGCGGCGTCGATCCGCTTCCACTTCGGCAGCCCGTCCTGATTGCCGTCCAGCGAGAGCAGCGGCTCCGCCCCGCTCGGCGCGGTCACCGGCCGGCACAGGAAGCTGCCGCCCTTGTGGTCGACGCTCAGCCACGGCCGGTCCAGGGTCCCGGCCGGCATGTTGAACCGGACGGCCCCGGCCTGGTCCACCGGACTGGTGTCGGGCTCGGCGAAGATCTTGTCCAGCCGTACGGCGCGCGGGGGCTCCGCCACGCCCACCGCGTTGACCGCGTACAGCTCGGGCGTGAGCGCGAACGCCGACCTGACCCCGACGGCGTCGTCGGAGCAGGTGACGATGATCGAGTCGTGCGGGCCGTCCGGCCCGCCGGGGACGGTCCTCGACGCCTGCACATAGAGCCGGACGCCGGTGATCTGCTTCGCCTGGGCGCCGTCGGCGGCCAGCAACTGCGCGGCGCCCCATTCCCCGTTCAGGTTGAGGAAGGAGTAGAAGATCTTGACGCGGTACATCGGCGGCGGGGTCTTGACGTTCTGGGTGTCGCCGGTCTTCGTGGCGTCGATGGTCGTGTCGGACGTGACCACGACCGGAACCGTCTCCACGACCGTCCAGAACACGAACACGCGGCCGAAGGCGTGCACGGGATAGACCCGGTCGGCGTCGATCTGGACGTCCACCTTGAGCCACGGTTCCCAGGTGGCGGACAGGTGCGTGCCATCCCTGAACTCCGCGCCCCGGTAGTAGTAGCGGCGCGGTTCGGTCCTTGTCCGGCCGAACAGGACCAGGCGCCGGGTGCCCTCGTCGGCCCCGTCCTCTGGGTAGACGTACCCGCCGGCGATGGCCAGCCGGGAGACCTCCGTGTACTCGTCCAGATACCTCTTGTAGACCCGTTGTACGGTCTCCGGCGTGATCTCGCCCTGCAGCAGGTCGCTCTCCAGCGCCTTGAACGCGGGCGTCTTGTCGGAGCGCAGCTCGGGGCGCAGGTAGTTCTCGGGATAGAGGAAGACCTTCCTGTTGGCCTCCCAGAGCCGGTAGTTCTTCAGCCACCCCCACCAGGTCTTCAGCCGCCGCCTGACCTCGTTCTCGTCGCGGTCCGGCGGGAGCGCGACTTCTTCCAGGTCGAGGAGGTAGCGGTGCACGAAGAGCTGGGTGGCCGCGATGGCCTCCCGGACGCGCGAGGTCCGGCCGGCGCCACCCATGTCCGCGTCGATCAGGAACTTCTCGTACAGATCGCGCGTCGATCTGAAGCCGTCCAGCCGGATGATCGCCGACGGGGCGAGGGCGTCGCGCTTGAGCAGGTTCAGCTCGTCGTGGAGCTGGGCCGACAGGGTGACCCAGTCCGCAGGGCTGCACGTCCGTTCGAGCAGGCCGGAAAGGGCGGTGTTGGCGGCCTCGGGAGCCGGGGTCGCGCCGAAGACGCGTGACCAGACGTCGGTGTAGATCGTCGACGGCCCCGCGTCGAACCTGCCGGCGACCGCGAACATGTCGACCAGTTTCAACACGAACTCGATCTCGAAGCGGTCCTCCTCCGGCGGAGCGGTCATCAGCAAGGTGGCGTTGCGCTTGGCCCACCGCAGCTCGTCGGCGTCCCAGCCGAAAAGGTCCGCCAGATATCGGTACGGATCCTCGACGGCCGCCGGGCCGTTCAGCAGGAACGCGGCCAGGCCGTCGGGACGCGACCGGGCAAGCTCGACGAACCTGACGATGGTGTGCAGGTCACTCAGCCGGTAGTCGGCGCTGTCCGACCAGCGGTGCTTGATCGGCTGCGGGAAGGTACGGTCCACGGTGTCGTAGGCGCCCGAATAACGGACGTACTTGTCGTCCCTGAGCAGGTACGTCCGGCCCTCGAAGACGAAGGCGCCGTCGGGCCCCGCCTCCTCGAAGCCGGCGGGCAGGTCGCCCCAGTCGTCCTTGACGGTCCGGGGATAACCGGTGGCGACGTATTCGAGGTCGTTGGGCTGGTATCGGATGTACTGCCCCTGCTTGAAGGCGTACAGCTCGCCGGTCGGCGCGGCGAAGGCGGCCTCGATGCCCGGCCCGTCGGCGAAGGCGTTGCGCACCTTGCCCCACAGGCTGTTGACCGGCTGGTCCGGCTCGGCCCGGTCGGCACGCAGGTATCGGGTGCCCTTGAACAGGTACGTCCCGCCGTCGAGCCCCCGGAAGGCCGCGTCGAGCCCGTCGGCGAACGCGTCGGGCAGGTTCGGCAGGTCCAGGTCCTGGCTGAGCGAGCCGTCGATCGTGCGCGGGTAGCCGTCGTCGACGTAGCGATAATCCGTGTTGGTGTAGCGGACGTACTGGTCACCGGAGAACAGGAACGTATGCGAGCCCCTGACCAGCGCCGCGTCGACCTTCTGCCGCTCCACGAGCGTGTTGCGCACGCCGCCGAGCAGCCCGAGGTCGTAGTCGGCCTCGGCCGTCACGGACACGACGTGGCAGGCGCCGCCCACGAACAGGTACAGGTTGCGCCGGTTGGCGAGCACCGCGTCCAGCGGCCGGTCCGTCACCGCGTCCTCGAACGCCTCGGGCAGGCGGGCGAACGCCTCCTCCTGGCGCAGGTTCCCGATGATCTTCTTCGGGTAGCCGGGGTCCACGTAGCGGTACTCGGCTCCGGTGTAGCGGACGTACTGGTCGCCGGAGAACAGGAACGTGGTCTGGCCCCCGTACACGCAGGCGGCGTCGACCGTGGTGAAGGGGTGGAGCGCGCGGCCCCATCGCTCGCGGATCGGGGCGAGCGGCGAGAAGGCGCGGTCGGCGTAGCGGGCGTAGCTCTCCCTGAAGAAGAAGTACGTCGCGCCGTCGGCCGCGGTGAACGCGGTCCTGAGGGCGTCGTCCGGCTCCAGGCCGCGGCCGAAGTCCCGCCAGATCCGCTCGGTCGGCCGAGGGTAGGACCACCGCCCGGTCGCCTCGTCGAACTGGACGCACCGCTCGCCGTACAGCAGGAGCATGGTGGCGCCCTCGAACAGCACCGCGTCGGGCACCGCGGCGCTCTCGTCGCCGGGGACCTCCCAGAAGCCGGCGTCCGTGACCATGGGGTAGCCGTCGTCGGGCTGCCGGTAGTCCTCTCCCGAATAGACGAGATAGCGCAGCATGCCGTCGTCGTCCGGGTGCTCGAAGACGTAGGTCTTGCCGTCGCGCACATAGGCGAGCGCCACGCCGGTCAGCCCGGCCCAGTGGTCGGCGATGGGCAGCGGATCTCCGTCGATCGTGTCGCTGGTGCCGGTGTAGGTGACGAACTGGTCCCCGCTGAACAGGTAGGTCTTCCCGTCCAGCCCGGTGAACGCCGCATCCACCGCGTTGTCCTGATAAATCGTGTTACGGGGTCGACCCCACTCCTCCGTGAGCGGGTACGCCCGGTTCAGCCGGGTGTTGAAGCAGTTCGGCCCCTTGAACAGGTACGTGGTGCCGTCGGCACCCTCCAGGACGGCGTCCAGGCCGGTCCTGAACTCCTCCGGCACCGGGCGCAGCACCCGCGGCCGGACCGGCGTGGCCGTGACGATCGTCCCCTCGATCGCGGACAGCCGTCGCCACCCGTCCGGCCCCTCGACCAGCACCGCGCCGTCCCCGACGAACGCGCAGCTCACCGGCGCGAGATCGTCGTAGCTCCGGTACAGCTCGCTGGAGACGACATGGCACCGCGCCCCCCTGAACAAGTAGACGTTGCGCCGATCGGCGAAGGCCGCGTCCACGCCGTCGAGCGTGACGCTCAGGTTGCCCAGCCGCGGCTCCCGGTGCAGGTCCGCGAGGGCGCGCGGGTAACCCTCCTGCACGGTGGTGTAGTCGTAGCCCTCGTAGCGCACGTACTGGTTCCCGGAGAACAGGTACGTGTACGTACGGGTCACCTCGACGCCCTCGACCAGCTCCGTCGCGTCCATGACCAGCGTGGCGTCGACCCGCCCGGTCCTGGCCAGGTTGCTGATCACGTTGCCCCAGAACGCCGGGACACTCGCGGGATAGCGGTCGTCGACCCTGGTGTAGTCGCGGGTGGAGTAGCGGGCGTACTGGTCGCCCGAGAACACGTACGTCCGGCCGTCCTTGCCGATGAAGGCGGCGTCGACCCTGGTGAAGGGGATGCTGTCCCAGTGCTCGCGCAGTGTGCGGGGCTCGGACCACCAGCGGTGCCGGTGGTCGAACACCACGAAACGCTCGCCGGAGAAGAGGTACGTCTGGCCGTCCCCGGCGCTGAAGACCGCGTCGATCGTGGTGAAGGCCGGGTCGTCCGCCAGCGCGGCGGGCAGGTTCCACCAGTTGTCGGCGACCGGCTTGGGGTAGCCGACGTCCGGCGTGGCGTAGTCCCTGGTCGAATAGCGGACGTAGAAGTGGCCCGCGTCGGCCTGCACCCGGATCCGCTTGGCCTCGCGGACGAGCGTGACGTCGATCCGCTGCTCGGTGGAGACGTGCCAGTCCGTGGCCGTATCGCTGCCGCTTCCGCCGATGATCACGTTGTCGGCGAAGGTCAGCCCGTGCTCCATGAACCGCCGCCGCAGCGCGGGCGACAGGCGGCCGGCCTTCAGCTCGTTCTCCTGCTCCAGCGGCACGTCGAAGAGCTCGCCGCCCTCGCCGAACAGGTACGTCTTGCCGTCCATCACGAACGAGGCGCCCACCGTGCGCAGCCCGCCCCAGTCTGCGGAGATCGCGCGCGGGTAACCGAGGTCCACGACGGAATAGTCGGCGCCGGAGTATCTGAGGTATCTCCCGCCGCTGAACAGGTAGGTCTTCCCGTCCAGCCCGGTGAACGCGGCGTCGACCGTACCGCTGGGCAGCACGGGGGCCTGCACGCCCCAGCGCTCGGCCGTCGGCACGGCGGCGCCGTCGCCCTTGGCCGTCCGGCCGTCCTTGAACAGGTGGACGGCCCCGTCCCAGTCGGCGAAGGCCGCCTCGACGCCCGACTCGAACTGCCCGGGGATGCCGGGATAGTCCGACTCGATGCGCCGCGGGTAGCCGTCGTCCACACGGACGCCGTCGTTCTCGATGCTGCCGGAGTAGCGGATCACCTGGTTGCCGGCGAAGAGGTGGACGCCGCTCGCGTCGGCGTAGGCCGCGTCCACGCGTTCGGCGCCGTCGAAGACGTTGCGGACCCGGCCCCACCGGTCGGCGATGGCCTCCTCCGTACCCCCTACCGCGAGGTAACGCTGTCCCGTGAAGAGGTGGATCCCGCCGTCGCGGTCCTGGAAGGAGGCGTCGACCGATTTCTTGAACGCCTTGGGCAGCGGCGTGTCGTGGCCCTCCCCCTGCCACCACTCGTCGATGCCGCGCGGGTAGCCCTCGTCGACCACCGTGTAATCGGGGGTGGTGTAGCGGATGTACTGGTCGCCGGAGAAGAGGTAGGTCTTGCCGTCCTCGTCCACGAACGCGCTGTCGATTCGCTGGGGGTCGTCGAAGTTGTTCCTGACCTTGCCCCAGACCTGCTCCTTCGCCGCCCAGCGGGTGCCGCCGCGCTCCCTGACGAAAGCGCGGGAGGCGCCGTCGCCGCCGTGGCAGATGATCCACTCGCTGCCGTCGGGGTGCGCGAACGCGGCGTCCACACCGGTCATTCCGGTGAACCGGGTCGACAGCTCGATGAGCTGTTTCGGCCGCGGGTCGGCCAGCGCGTACGTGGCCTTCGCGTAAGTCCAGTAGCCGCCCTCCCCGAACAGGTAGATGTTGCCGTCGAAGCTGTCCAGCACGGCGTCGAACCGGTCGAGCCCCGGCGGCAGCGCCAGCGGCTCGGGGTACTTGCCGACCAGGTCCTGGTCCTGGAAGGACACCGCGACCTCGGTGGGGTCCAGGCCGAGCTTGGCCGCGAGCAGCGCGAAGCGCCGGATCCGCCGGTAGGCCTGCCGGAAGTGCGGATCCGGCGGCACGGCCGTGACCTCGCCGCTCTCCTCGGCCGCTATGAGGGCGGGCGCGGCCAGCACGTCGAGCGCCTCCTGGACGCCGCCGGTCACCGCGACGCAGATCGCCTCGACGGTCGCCGCGGGCACGCCGAACGCGTCGGCGAGCACCGACCATAACGCCGCCTGCTGCTGCTCGGCCCGCCGCTCCAGCGTGTCCGTGATCTCCTCGACCGCCGCGCCGAGCTCCTTGGCCACGGGGTGCAGCAGGAAGAACAGCTCCTTGGCGTAGTCCTCCACGCCGGGCACCGTGAAGTCGAGCGCGTTGGTCGCGGCGCGGAAGTAGTCGAGCCGGTCCTCGGGCACGGCCAGCGCCTCGTCGAGGTGCCCGGCCGCGACGAGCACGCTCACCAGGTCGGCCCGCTCCCCGTCCTCGAAGCCCAGCTCGGTGACCGCCTGGAGGTTGAGCCGGTACGGCTGCTCGTCCTTCAGCACCTCCGCGATCCGACCGGCGACGATCACCTGCTCGGCGGGCAGGAACCCGTCCCCCAGGTCCACCTCGACGCTCTCGTCGAGCACCCGGCCCTCTTGGAGGTAGGGGCCTTCGAGGGCGTCGATCACCCGCTGGGCCATCGCGTCGTCGGCGACGTCCGCGAAGTCGTCGGGTGTGAAGGCGTACGTCTCCTTCTGGAAGGCCGCGATCTGCTCCTTCATCGCGTCGAGGATGGCCCGTCGGCGCGGATAGAACTCCAGCGCCAGCCCGAAGTCGTCCAGCCGCAGCCCGGCCAGCGCGACCTTGTCGAGGTAGCCGCCGTCCTCGTCGAGGTAGCCGTTGAAGCGCAGGCTGTCCAGCAGCGCCGCCTCGTCCACCCGCAGCTCGGCGAAGATCTCGGGGTCGAGCGCGAGTGGCTCCCGCCGGAACCGGTCGACCCGGTCCAGCAGCTCGGCCAGTACGCCCGGCGCGACGTCGTCGAGATCGGCGTTGACCATGAACCGCCCGGCGTTCGCCTCGTCGGCGAAGAAGCCGGGGTCGGTGACGTCGCCCTCGCTGTCGAGGTAGCCGTTGAAGACGAGGTTGTCGTACAGCTCGGCCTGCTGCTGCTCCCTCAGGTTGCCGAGGGAGGCCAGGTCGGAGGGGAAGAAGGACGCGGTGCCGTTGCCGAGACTGTTGATCAGTTTGAACAGCGGCTCGGCGAACGAGCTGTAGTCCCTCGCCAGCCGCAGCTCCGCCACCGTCTTCGGCAGCCCGTCGGCGACGAGCGCGCCGTCACTCTGGAGGCGGCCGGCGAAGACCAGATCGGCGAAGATCTTCGCCGTCAACCGCTCATCCAGCCCCAGGTCGACGAAGTCCTCCTTGACGATCAGGCCGAGGTCGGTGACGGCGTCGTAGGCGGCGTGCCGCGCCTTGGTCAGGTCGAGGCGGAGCAGGCGCTCGTCCCGGGCGGAGACCACGCCGTCGTCGTACGCGGTCAGGACGTCGTGGACCACCTGGGCCGCCCGCTCGCCGAACCGGCGCGACACGAACAGCTCGGGACCCATCGCGACCGACTCGAACCGCCGGTTGATCCCGTCGAGCACGGCCACCTGGTCGTCGTCGGCCGGCGTCCCCCCGCCGAGGATGTCGGCCAGCTCCTGCGCGCTGAACCCGCCGTCCTGCATCCAGCGACCGACGGCGAGCAGCGTCTGCGCCAGCCACAGGCTCGACGCCACATCCGAGCCTTCGAGGATCCGGTAGCAGTCGCGGGTCCGCGGCTCCGTACCGCCGAGGATCGGGAAGGTCGTGTACCGCTGCAGCGACGGATCGCTCTCCAGCACCTCCAGCAGGTCGAACAGCTCGCCGACGGACACCCCGAGCGCCGCGACGAACCGCCCGGCCCGTTGCAGCAGCGCTATCGCGGACAGCCCGATCTCCCCCCGGTCGAACGGGCTCGGCTCCAGCGCGGCGTACCTGTCGCGGTAGCGCAGGACGATGTCGACGATGTCGTTCTCGGCCGTCTCGATGGAACGTGCCAAACGGCGCCGGTACTCTTTGTTGTGAGTTGCCAGGATGTCCCCGGACACGTCGGGCAGATCCTCGAGCTCGGCCGGTTCGATCGGCACGGCCAGGCCGCACACCCCGTCGACGGTCAGCTCGTAACCCTTTTGAAGGAACACGACCACGGCGATGGTACGCAGCGCGGCCGCGTCCAGTTGGTTGCCGCAGCAGGTGGTGAGCACCCGGTCGAGGTCGGTCATGCTCATACCGGTCTTACGGGCCAGCCGGACGAACCTGTTGACCCGCTCGAACCACGCGAACCCGGCACCGACCAGTCGCCGGCCGTCTATCGCGATAGCCGTCTCATTTCCCCCGTTGACGAAGAACGTGGACGGCGGCCGTTGCGGATCCTCGCTCTGGTAGACCAGCTCGCGTACCTCGACCGTGGTCAGCCCGGTCGCCCGCCTGAACCGCTCGACGTCCTCCAGCGCGCTGAGCGACTCGTCCGCGCCGAGCCCGTAGTCGGCTCTGAGCTGGTCTTCCGAGGTGACCGGGACGGTCACGACCTGGACGTCCTCGGCCGAGAGCGCGAGAGACAGCCGCGCGACCACGTCGGGATCCACGTCGGGGGCGAAGAGCCGGTAGAACTCCTCGGGCGCGACCTTGAGCTGGCGCAGGTACATCTTGAACTGCTCGGCCAGCAGGGAGAACGGCATCCCGAATGGGTGCCGGGCCGCGCGCAGCGTCTCGTATGGGTCGCTCCCGACCACCGTCTCCAGCACCTCGTTGACGATGTCGAGGTAGGGCGACTCGGTGAACGTGTGCTCGGCGTCCAGCGGGATCCTGGCCAGATCGGGCCGCCGGGCCAGCAGGTCGGGGTCCCGGAAGACGCCTTCCAGGAGCCGGAGGAGGTCTACGAGATAGGCGGCCGGCGAGTAGACCGACCGGGCCTCGTCGCCCTCGTAGAAGTCGAGTTCGCCGAAGAGCTGCTCATAGCTGGGTAACGCGTCGTCCCTGCGCAATGTGATCCCCCCTAATTGGATCCCCGTGTTCGCCGCCTCATGTTCGCCTAGCCACGGAGAGAGGAATACTGACCGCCGAGGTAACTGTTCGGTCGCCGAAATAACCACGGCTCGTCCGCGGTTGCACCGTTCATGGCTTTCCCGCTCTCCATCCTTGACCTTGCACATATCGGCGACGGAGAGACGGCTGGCGACAGCTTCCGCGCCAGCGTGACCATGGCCCAGCGCGCGGAGGAGTGGGGCTACCAGCGGATCTGGTACGCGGAGCACCACAACATGCCCTCCATCGCCTCATCCGCGACCAGCGTCCTCATAGCCCACGTAGCCTCACAGACCCAAACGATTCGCCTCGGGGCCGGCGGCATCATGCTGCCCAACCACGCCCCGCTGACCATCGCCGAACAGTTCGGCACGCTCGAAACGCTGCACCCCGGGCGCATGGACCTCGGCCTCGGCCGGGCGCCGGGCAGCGACCAGCAGACCATGCGCGCCCTGCGCCGCAACCCGGCCTCCGCCGACGACTTCCCACAGGACGTACTGGAGCTCCAGGGCTACCTGACGGGCGAATCCCGCATCCCGGGCATCGACGCGACCCCGGGCAAGGGCACTGACGTGCCGCTCTACATCCTCGGTTCGTCCCTGTTCGGCGCCAAGCTCGCCGCCATGCTCGGCCTCCCGTACGCCTTCGCCTCCCACTTCGCCCCGACCGCGCTGGAGGACGCCGTCACGCTCTACCGGCGCGAGTTCCAGCCGTCCAGGCAACTGGCGGAGCCGTACGTCATCGCCGGCGTCAACGTCATCGCGGCGGACACCACGGAAGAGGCGGAGGCGCAGTTCCTGGAGGCCAAGCGCAGCCGGGTGACCCGGTTCCTCGGCCGTGGCCAGACGTTCACCCCGGAGGAGGCGGACGTCATCCTCGCCTCGCCGGCGGGACAGCAGCTCCTGCAGATGGCCAAGTACTCCGGCGTCGGAACCGCCGCCGAGGTGCGGGACTACCTCGACCGCTTCGCCAAGCAGGCCCAGGCCGACGAGCTGATCGTCGTCTCCATGGCCCCCGACCGGAAAGCCTGGCTCCGCTCCCTCGAATTGCTTTCCCCCATCACGGGAATGTCTGGCGACTGACTTCGGTTACATAACTCGTGGCCGGTGTGCCCAGTGTCCCCGGGCCTCACCTATTGCCTTCGCGGAATACCGTTCGGCTGGAGCCGCGTTGTGCCTTTCGCCGAGAGGCGACACGCACACCGGTACGCACTCGTAAGGCCGAGGCCCCGCCAGCAAATTGGCGGGGCCTCGGCTTTTTCCCGGCCGGAAATTAGTTGCCACACCGCATCCTTCACTGAAGGATGTTTTCATGATCAAGGTCGAGTCACTGACGAAGGCCTTCCGCCGGCCTCGAACCTTCTCCGGTCCCATGGGCGCCCTGCGTACCCTCCTCACCCGCCAGTACGACGAGCGCATCGCCGTCGACGACGTCAGCTTCGAGATCCCCGAAGGCGAGGTCGTCGGCTACCTCGGCCCCAACGGCGCGGGCAAATCCACCACCGTGAAAATGCTGACCGGCATCCTCACCCCCACCAGCGGCCTGATCGAGGTGGCCGGACGGGTGCCGTGGCGGGACCGGAAGGCCAACGCCAGGTCCATCGGCGTGGTCTTCGGCCAGCGCAGCCAGCTCTGGTGGGACCTGCCGCTGATCGAGTCGTTACGCCTGGTCGGCGACCTGTACGACGTACCCGCCGACCGTTTCACCACCTCACTGCGCCGCATGCGCGACCTGCTCGGCCTCGACGACTTCCTGGACACCCCGGTCCGTCAGCTCAGTCTCGGCCAGCGGATGCGCGGCGACCTGGCGGCCGCGATGCTGTACGAACCGCCCATCCTGTACCTGGACGAACCGACCGTCGGCCTGGACGTCCTGGCCAAGCAGGCGGTACGCGAGTTCATCTCCGACACGAACCAGGCCGGTCGCACCACGGTCGTCCTGACCACCCACGACCTGGCCGACGTCGAGGCGCTGTGCAAGCGCATCATCGTGATCGACAAGGGCCGGGTCCTCTATGACGGCGGCATCGACGCGCTCGTCACCGCCTACGCCCCGCCCCGGCGGCTGGCGATCCACCTGGCCGACGGCCAGACCCGCACCTTCGACATCGCCGGCGGCGCCTCCGTCCCCGAGCTGATCGGCCAGGTCGCCGCCGAACAGACCATCCGCGACCTGTCCATCCAGGAACCCGATCTGGAGGGCGTGATCAAGCAGCTGTACGTCGAGGGCGCGCGATGATCCGCCCGCTGATCGGGACGGCCCGCATCGGGCTGCGCTTCCAGCTCGCGTACCGCAGCGACGTGATCATGACCGTGCTGACGCTGATCGCGCAGGTCTTCCTGCTGCGCATGATCTGGACCTCGGTGTACGGCGCCCAGCAGCAGGCCCAGGGCATGACGCTCCCGCAACTCCTGGCCTACCTGAGCCTGGCCAACCTCCAGGCGTTCGCCACCACGCCGGTCATCCCCTACATCGCCCTGCTCAGGATCCGCACCGGCATGGTGTTCTTCGATCTGTCCCGGCCGACCGGCTACCTGCCGCAGCTGGCCGCCTTCCAGGCCGGACACACCGCTGGCGGCCTCCTCCTGCTGGCGCCCGCCATACCCGTGGTTCTGCTGGTCGGCTCGATCACCCCCACCGGCCAACCACTCGCCTACGCCGGGACTCTGCTGCTCGGCTACGCCATCTCGGTGCAGCTGTCGCTGCTCATCTGCCTGATCGGCTTCTGGACGCTGGAGACGAGCGCGATCGGTCTGCTGTACCGGCTGACCAGCCAGTTCTTCGCCGGAACGCTGGTCCCGCTGTCGTTCTTCCCCGGCGCGCTGGGCACCCTGGCCGACGCGCTGCCGTTCAAGTATCTGGGCTACGTGCCCGCGGCCGTCTACGTGGGCCACCTGTCGGGCGCCTCGGTCGGGCAAGCGCTGGCCGCCGAGGTCGCCTGGGTCGCCGGGCTCACGGTCCTGCTGTGGGCGGTATGGCAGCGGGCCCACCGCAGGGTGGTGATCAACGGTGGCTGAGCTCGCCCGCACCCTGCGCCTGTACTGGCGACTCCAGCGCGCCACCATGCGCGGCGCCCTGCAGTATCGGCTCAACGCGCTGATCGGCATCGCGACCGGAGCGGTCTACCAGGGCAGCGGCTTCGCCTTCGTATGGGTCGTCATGCACACCTTCCCCTCCATGGCCGGCTGGACCCTGCGGGAGATCGCCTTCCTGTACGGCCTGCGCCTGACCGCCCACGCGCTCTGCATGCTGCCGCTGAGCAGCCTCATCTTCATGGAATGGCTGGTCAGGGAGGGCGAGCTGGACCGCGTCCTGCTCCGCCCGCTCAACCCGCTCCTCCAGCTCATGGCCAAACGCATGGGCGTCGGCCAGGTAGGCGACCTGCTGACCGGCCTGGTCCTGCTGCTGGTGGCGGCCCCCGCCTGGAGTCCGTCCATGGCCGCCCTCTGCCTGCTGGCCGTCATGGGCGGTGCGCTGGTGGAGGGTTCGGTCCATCTGTCGCTGGCGTCCCTGTCGATGCGCATGCTGGACACCGCCGCTCTGCGCGGGTTCCTGGATGACGTGTTCAGCAAGTTCGGCTCGTACCCGATGAGTGTGTTCGGCGGGGTTACGCAGTGGTTGCTGACGTTCGTGCTGCCGGTCGCTTTTGTGGCGTACGTACCGGCGAGCGTCCTGCTGGGCAAGGCAGCGTCCCTGAACGTACCCGCCTTCGTGGCGTACGGCAGCCCGCTCCTGGGCATCGCCCTGTTCACCCTCGCCTACCGCTTCTGGTGCCACCAACTCCGGCACTACCAGAGCGTGGGGAGCTAGAGCGTCCGGGTGCCTCCCACGGTGACCAGCTCCACCTCGGCGTCCTTCAACGCCACAGCGATGTCCTCGGGCGGCGGCGCGTCGGTGACCAGGACCGAGACCCGGTCGAGGCCGCAGATGTGCACGAATGCGCTCCTGCCGAACTTCGACGCGTCGGCCACGACGACGACCCGCGTGCCCGCGTCGATCATCTGGCGCATCATCTGGGCCTCTTGCAGGTTGCTGGTGGACAGCCCGCCACCGGCCGAGATGCCGCCGACGCCGATCACCGCGGTATCGGCGCTGATGCCCTGGGTGTCGGCGAAAGTCACCGGCCCAATGGTGACATTTGATGAGATACGGCAGCTGCCGCCGATGACATAGAGGTCGCGCACGGCGTCCTGCGGGATCTCGGGGGGCAGGCGCAGATTGTTCGTCACCACCGTGAGGTCACGCTTGCCGGCCAGTGCCCGGACCACTTCGAGCGTGGTCGTGCCGCCGTTGACGATCAGAGTCTCGCCGTTGGAGATGAGCTGCGCCGCGGCGATGCCGATGGCCTGCTTGGCGCGGTGGTGCACGGCCGCGCGGCTGTCGAACGGGGAGTCTGCCGTGGCCAGCTCGTCCGTGCGCATCGCGCCACCGTGGGTGCGGGCGATCAGTTGCCGCTCCGCGAGGTGGTCGAGGTCACGACGGACGGTGTCCATTGACACGGCGAAACGTTCTGCCAGTTCGGCGACCGTGGCGTGACCGCGATCGTGGATGTACCTCACGAGTTCGGCGCGACGCTTGGCGGGCAGTGCCGTGTCCTGCATGATCGACTCCTGAGATGCGGCTTGCTGCGGTTAATTTCAGGTTTCTGCGACCTAACCGTTGACCAATTCTCGAAAACAAGCATATTATCGCAGATATAGGCAGGTCTGCCTAGCGAATACGGCAGGAACCCGCAATCTCGTCATCCCCCGGACCACTGTGTTCAGACTCCTGCGTCTTAGGAGAAGCGATGACAACCAGCAGTCTTCGGCCCTTCGGGCGGCGCGCCGCACTGCGACTCGGTACCGCAGCGGCCACGGCGCCACTCCGGGCCTGTGGTGCGTGCCGACGCCGTACCTGGCCCATCAGGGCCCCACGATCGGGCTCGACGACACGTTTGTCGCCGGCGTGCTGCTCTCCGACTGCCCGCACGATGAGCGGGCGAGCCGGAGCAGGCCACCACTTGAGCCCTACGTTCAAGTAGCACCTGGAGACACCCCGTGAACTCGATCATCGATCCCGGCAAGATCCGTGGCCTGCAGCGCGTCACCAGCGCCGATGGCTACTTCCTCATCTGCGCCCTCGACCACCTGTCCGACTTCGCCGAGCTGCTCGCGCTCGATCCGGCGAGCGTCACCTTCGCCGATGTCGTCGCCGCGAAGGACGCGGTGGTCCGGGCCGTGGCCCCGTCGATCTCGGCGGTGCTGCTCGACCCGTTGTACGCCCTCGGCCACCTCGTGGCCTCCGGCGCGGTGCCCGGCACCGTCGGGCTGATGTCGAGCATCGAGGACGAGGACTACCGGCACGCGGACGGACCGCGCCGTACCCGGCTGCGCGCGAACTGGAGCGCCACCCGGATCAAGATGACCGGCGCCGACATGTGCAAGTTGCTGTGGTTCTACCGCCCCGACGGCGGTCGCGTCGTCGCCGAGCAGCAGCGGCAGCTCGTGGCCGGCCTCGTCGCCGAATGCGCCGAGCTCAGCCTGCCCCTGGTGGTCGAGCCGATTTGGTACCCGCTGCCGGGCGAGGACCCGACCACCGCCGAGTGGAAGGCCGCCCGGGTGCGCGGCATCATCGCCTCCGCCGCGACCGCCAACAAGCTCGGCGTCGACATGCTCAAGGTGGAGTTCCCCGGCTACGTCGACACGGAAGAAGGACGCGAGCAGGCGGCCGCCGCCTGCGCGGAGCTGGACTCCATGGTGAGCGTGCCGTGGGTCATCCTGTCCGCCGGGGTGGAATTCGCCGACTTCAAGACGCAGGTCGAGATCGCCTGCCAGGCGGGCGCCGCCGGCTACCTCGCCGGCCGGTCGATCTGGCGCGACGCCGTGTCCACCCACGACCCCGCCGCCCGCGAGGAAGCCACCGCGGCGGCCAGGGCGCGACTCGAGGAGCTCAACGAGGTGACGCGGCGGTATGGACGCCCCTTCACACCGGCCCGGCCACTCGACGTAGTGGTCAAGGAACTACCCGCTGAATGGTACCGATCATGAAACGCCTGCCCCTGGAGCACCTGCATGCCCAGCTACTTTCTGCCCGCGAACACCCCGCGCTCGTTCTACCGGGGTGCCGGGCGCATCGGCCGGTTCCGCGGGATTCCGTCCGCCGATGATCCCTACTACCCGGAGGATTGGGTCGCCTCGACCACCAGCCGGCACGGGGCGGCACCCGCAGGGCTGACCACGCTGCCCGACGGCCGATCACTCGCCGAGGCGATCGCCGCCGACCCCGTGTGGTGGCTGGGCGAACAACACGTCGCGGAACACGGCGCCGACCCCGCGATCCTGGTCAAACTGCTGGACGCGGGGGAACGGCTACCGCTGCACGTGCACCCCGATCGGCGATTCGCCGCCGACCACCTGGCCTCGCCGTACGGGAAGACCGAGGCATGGGTGATCGTCTCGGCCGAGCCGGAGGCGGTGGTGCATCTCGGCTTCACCAGGGACGTCGAGCCGGACGAACTGGCCCGCTGGGTCGCGGACCAGCGAATCGATCAGATGCTCGACGCCACGAACCACGTGCCGGTGCGGCCCGGCGACGCCATCGTGTGCCCCGCGGGTCTGCCGCACGCCATCGGGGCCGGAATCCTCATGGTCGAGGTGCAGGAGCCGACCGACTTCTCCGTACTGCTCGAATGGGAGGGCTTCGCCGTAGACGGCCCCGCCGTCGGACACCTGGGGCTCGGCTACGACCAAGCGCTCGGCTGCGTCGACCGGAGCGGCTGGGGCGCGGACCGGCTGAACGAGCTACGCCGCGCCCGCCAACCGGCGGATGACGCCCGGCCCGGGGTTCGCCGCCTCTTCGCCGAGTTCGCCGACGAGTTCTTCGCCGCCGAGAGGCTGCGTCCCGATCCCGTCAGCGTGCTGGAGCCGACGTACTCGATCGTCGCGGTCACCGATGGCGCCGGGATCCTCACGAGCGAACATGCCCCGCCGGTCCCGGTCAAGGCCGGAGACACGCTGCTCCTTCCGTACGCGGCCGGGCGGTGCACTCTGCGCGGGGATACCGCGGCGGTGCGCTGCAAACCAGCCCAGAAGTCCACCTAGGTATTTAACGGATGCCCCAGAGCCAGACGCCCCCTTGAGGATTCGAAATCCCATTTCAGTGCGAGCCAGTGTGAGCAACCGACGCGATGGTCGCAGAACCGCTCGACAATAGACCGTATTCGGGCAAACGACGCAGACAGCCGCCTGCCGGACTCACCGCAGTCCATTGTTTCAGAAAATTTACTATTGAATTACTCCGCCCTGCCCCTATGATCGACTAGCACATCGCTGGTCTTCGATTCCCCGCGAAGGCGATGGCCATGGTGATCGCCCTGATCGGGGTGACCGGCGATTCCCTGGCGCCTTCCGAGCGGAGCACGGCCGCGAAATCGCGCCAACGAACGGGGCTCATCGCATGCTTGGAGCGCGTTTCCAGCTCAAATCGGCCGTCGCCGTCACAGGCGCCTGTCTCATGGTGTCGGCCTGCGGCACCATCGGATCGGGCGCGGCGACCACGGCACCCACAACAGCCACAGCCGCCGCGGTCAAACCCAAGGCCAAGCAGCCGCAGGACATCACCGCGAAATTCAAGAAGACCACCCTGGCCAACCCCACCATCAAGGGGAATCCGCAGTGGGAGCCCATCGTCAAGCAGATCACGAAGGTCGAATACGACAAGAAGGGACGCGCGTACAAGGTATACACGAAGGTTTCCGGCGATGACCTACGCCGGACGCTGCCCGGTGTCCTCATGTCGACCGGCGTGGGCGCGTGTATGTCGGCACAGTTTTACGACATGGGCGCGAAGAAGATCGAGGTGTACGGGGAAGACGGGGAGAAGGGCACCAAGGCCATCGGCAATCCCGGTGTCTGCCAGAACACCTGAGCCGCTACCCGCCGTCACCATTGATCACGAGAACCGACTGAAGAAGCGGATGCCCATCGAGGCCTATGATTCTCGGATGCCCCCTGGATCGGCTTTACCACTTCTATTACTCCTCGGCCTCCTCTCCGCCTGTGGGCCGGCCCGAGAGGGCGGTGCATCCGCGAAACAGGCAGAGCCGGTCCAAGGACGCTGGTGGACATGGGCGTCCTCCGAAAAGGAGAGCACGAACCCCGTATCGGACCCGACCGGGAAGTTCTGCGACCGGAATCAGCCAAAGGACATCTGGTTCCTCGCCGGAACCTTCGGCGGCACCGCACAGCGGACCTGCCAGGTCCCTGCGGGGCGGCCCATGCTGGCCCCGCTGGTGAATCTGGCTTCCACCAGGGCGGGATGCAAGAAGTTCATGGCCGCCGCCAAAGGCAAGGCCACCCTTGACGGCAAGCCGGTCACCCCGGAACGGATGGAGGACGCCATCGTTCACGTGGCCGGCGTGGCGGACAATCCTGTGACTGGCATGGGGGGTACGACCACGTTCTACGCTTGTGGCATCTGGGCGCGCATCCAGCCGCTGCGCTCCGGCCGTCACACACTGAGCATTCGCGGGTCCTCCGGCGATTTCCACACGGGCGTCGATTACACACTCACTGTCGAGACCGCGCAGCAAGCGTGAGCACATCCTGCTCGGTCGTTCAGGGCAGGTCAGACATGTCGAGCACGAACCGATAGCGGACGTCGTTGCGCTGGAGACGGCTGAGGGCTTCGTTCACGAGCGCCGAGGGAAGCAGCTCGATGTCGGCGGTGATACCGCGCTCGGCGCAGAACGCCAGCAGGGCAGCGGTCGCGGGCCGCCCACCGCTGCCCGCGGAGCTGAGTTTCTTACGTCCGACGAGCAGATCAGTGGTCTGTACGGTGACCGGTCCGAGGTGCCCGAGCTGGCTGAGTGTGCCGTCCATGGCGACCAGCCGCAGGTACGGGCCGAGGTCGTGGGGGGCGGAGATAGTGTCGATGACGACGTCGAACTGATCCCGGGCGGCCGCCATCCGTCCCGGATCCGTGGATTCGATGAGGTCGTGGGCGCCCAGGCGACGGGCGTCGTCGATCTTGTCCGCCGACCGGCTGATGACCGTGGCGTCGGCACCGAGCGCCACGGCGAGTTTGACCGCGAGATGGCCCAGGCCGCCAAGCCCCGCCACGGCGACGCGGGCACCCGGTCCTACGCCGAGTGTGCGCAGCGGCTCCCAGACGGTGACCCCGGCGCAGAGCAGAGGGGCCGCGGCGGCGGGGTCGAGGCCGGCGGGGAGGGGGTAGGCGAAATCATCGCGGACGACGTATTCGCGGGAGTAGCCGCCCAACGTGGTCGACCCGTCGCGGCGGTCGGTGCCATCGTAGGTCAGGGTCGGGAAATCGTGGCAGAAGTTCTCCTGACCGGCCCGGCACATGGCGCACACACCACACGAGTCGACGATGTTTCCGACCGCGACCGGGTCGCCGACGCCGAACCGCGTGACTTCGGGCCCGACCTCGGTCACCACCCCCGTGAACTCGTGGCCTGGCACAAGGGGCACGCTCGTGTCGCCGGGATGAGCACTGACGGCATGCAGATCGGAGTGGCAGACACCGCAGTAGTCCACGCGTACCGCGATGTCGTCAGGCCGCAGGTCACGCCGTTCGAGTGACACCTGCCGCAGTGTCGCGGAACCGTCCGCTTGCCATCCCCACGTGCTCCTCATGTATGTCACCCCTGTTGCAAACAGACTGTTCGGTCTATCGCAGGGTAACTCTCCGCCGCTCGCAAAACAAACCGACTGTTCTGTTTGATATGGTGGACGTCATGGCCGATCAGCCCATGACCTCCCGTGGCGCGGCGACTCGCAGTCGCATGCTCGACGTGGCGACTCAGGAGTTCGCCGAATACGGGATCGCCGGGGCGCGCATCGAGCGGATCGTGGCCGCAGCCCGCACCAACAAGGCGCAGCTCTATGCCTACTTCGGCAGCAAGGAAGGGCTGTTCGACGCCATCTTCGCCGATTCGCTGGAGCGGATCATGAACGTCGTCCCGATCGACGCCACCGACCTGGCCGACTGGGCCGTACGCCTCTACGACGAATATCTCCGCCGCCCCGACCTCATCCGGCTGGCCACCTGGGCCCGGCTGGAACGACGTCCCGCCGGCCACCTCGTCGAGGAGGCCGACCGTCTCGACGACCACAAACTGCGCGCCATCGCCGAGGCGCAGGCCGCGGGCATCGTGAGACCAGGCGACCCGTTCGACGTGATGGCCCTGGTCATCGCGATGTCCATGGCGTGGTCGCCCGTCAGCAACGTCTACGCCGCGACGGCCGAGGAGCCGCCGGAGCTGCATGAGCAGCGCCGTACCCTGCTCCGCGAAACCGTCCGGCGCGCCGTGACGACCGTGCCCTTGAACGGCGGCGGCCCCCCGGACTACCCAAGCCGGGGGGCCTGATGTGTACCGCCATGTGTGGCGCCAGCGGCGTTTAAGAGAACGGATCAGTCCTGACGACGTGCGCTCTGCCATTGAGCCACCGGGGCACGAAGAGCCCCGAGCCGGATTCGAACCGGCATCTCAACAATCACAGTCCATCCTCGGTTGATCTGGCGCTCGACGGCGATGCTGAGGCTAGAGCGAGAATCTGAGTCTGATCGGCCGCCTCTACCATTTGGGCTACCGAGGCGCGTACCTCGGGGAGGACTCGAACCTCCACTTGAGCCGTTCGTCAGCTTCAGCTTGAGCTTCAGCTTTGCGCTTACGCGCACCCCGCGCTCAACGGGGAGTCATTGGGTCAGGCGAACGTCAGGCGAACAGATACCCGAACACGGCGTCGCCGACCTGCTGCTCATCGACGGCGGTCGCGTTGGCCTCTTCGCGGGCGTACTTGACGGCGTCCTGCAACTTCTGCACGCGGGACAGCAGCTCGTTCACGCGCTTGGCCGGCAGCGCCCCGGAGAAGGCGGTCTTCGTCCAGTAGCCGACCACGATGTCCTCGGTGAACACCTGCACCTGGGCGGGGTGCTTGTCCGTCGCCTCAGCGAGCACGTGGTTACGCGGAACCTTCTTGGTGCGGGTCGTCTTGACCGGTTCGGTGCGCCATGTCTCGGCGTTGTCGTCGAACGACCACGTCTCGGCCGGGTCGAGCGTCGGCAGCTTCGACACGAACGTGTGCAGGTCGACGAGCTGCTTCTCCAGGAACAGCAGGTACGTGACCGGGGCGCCGGAGATGAGAGTCTCGCCGTCGACCACGACGTCCGCCTTGGCGGTGGCGTTGGTCCAGTCCTTGGTCGCTGTCACGTCGAACAGCCGCGTCAGCGCCTTCGCGACGTCGGCGATGATCGCCTCGGTCTTCACCTGGACGCGCGTCGACTCGGGCGGCAACTGCTCGCCCTCGTCGTCGATCGGCTGATAGGTACGGGACAGGCCGGACAGGAGCGGCGCCTTCTGAATGGCGTGATAGGCGTCGGACACCGCGCGCTGCGTACTGGCCTTCACGCCCTTCTCAACGGCGAGGATCTGGTTCAGCTTCGCCACGGAGGGTTTCCGTTCGTTGGGGGTCGGCGGGATAGGGCAGAGCGTACAGCGATGGCGCTATGCGTACACAACTCATATAGCTCGCTGCACGAATCGCGCGGTGCCGCCCTACGACAGCGCCTCGTCCCGTACATCTGAGGTGGCGAGCGCTACCCGAGCCCCGAGGTGGAGCCCACCGCTGGCGTCCACCACCTGCCCGGTCACCCAGCGGGCATCGTCGGAGGCGAGGAGGGCCACCACGTCGGCCACGTCCTCGGCCCGGCCGACCCGCCCCAGCGCAGCCTGCCCCGCCAGGAACGCCGCCGCCTCAGGGGGGAACAGCGACGTGTTCGCCTCGGTCATGGTCGCACCCGGCGCGACGACGTTCACCGTGATGCCACGCTCGCCCAGCGCCAGGGCGAGGGTGCGGCTCATGGTCTCTATCGCGCCCTTGGTCATAGCGAAGGAGGTCTGTGCGGGATTGGCGATCCGGGTGACGGCCGACGAGACGCTGATGATGCGTCCGCCATCGGCCAGCAGGGGAAGCGCGCGCTTGATGATGAAGTACGGCGCCCTGACATTCACCGCGAAGAGCCGGTCGAACTGCTCGGCCGTGTCGGTCTCGATCGGACCGGCCGGGGCGGCCGCGGCGTTGTTGACCAGGATGTCCAGGCGCCGTCCTGCCAGACCGGCCGCCAGCTCGGCGAACAACGCGTCGACCGCTCCCGCGTCCTCCAGGTCCGCGCCGATCGGGTACGCGCGCCCGCCGGCCCCTTCGATGCGCTCGACCGTCTCCTGTGCCGCTGCCGCGTCCTTCCCGTAGTGAACGACGACGAGGGCCCCGTCGGCGGCGAGACGTTCGGCGACCGCCCGCCCGATCCCGCGTGAGGCCCCGGTCACCAGTGCCGTCTTCTCTGCCGGTTGTCCCATTGCGCACCCCGCAAACTTGTTAGTAACTATCAGCATGGTAGGTTCTATCAGGTGACAGGAGAGACGGCAAGCCTGCGTGAGCGGCGCCGGGCAGAGACCCGGCGCACGCTCCAGGCGCACGCAGTACGCCTGTTCATGGCACGGGGCTACGACGCGACCACGATCAACGACGTCGCGCAGGCGGCCGGGGTATCCGCGATGACCCTGTACCGGCACTTCGCCACCAAAGAAGACCTGGTGCTCTACGACGAGTTCGACCAGGAGACCGCAGCGGCGCTGGCGGCACAGCAACAGGAGGAGCCACTACGTCAGCGGATCGGCCGGGCCTTGGTGCAGACCGCCGCCATGGCCGTCAGCTCCGACCGGGACCTCCTGCTCGCTCGCCTCAACCTGATGATCTCCACTCCCGCCCTGCAGGCCCGCCATCTGGACAGCCAGTACGCCACCGAGATCGCCGTCGTCGACACCCTCTGCGCCGGCACCACCGACCCTGACCAGGAATTCCGCATCCGCAGCACGACTGCCGCATGTTTGGCGGTCATCCATGTCGCGCTTATCCGCTGGGCCGAAGGAGACGGCCGACAGGACCTCCCCACCCTCATGCGCCAGGCCCTGACCTCAGCCTTCGACACCGCATTCTGAAGGCGCGGATTCGTCCGCCACCAGAGGCTGTAGTGAGATGTCGGGATGGACGAAGTGGATCGCGACGCGGTAGTCGCACTGCGAGCCTGTTTCGAAGCTCTCGGAGCCGATGACCCTGAAGGCTGGGCGGTCTCGGAGATCACCGAGAACATCCCTCAACTCGCTCGCTTCCTGGCGTTGAGAAGCGTCTGGCCAGAACTGATCGACGTCTGGGCCGCTCCCGGCTCGCTGGAGACGATCCCGGCGGCGAGCCGCCTGCTCTCCAACGGCGCAAACCGCGACGACCTTACACAGCTCGTACGCAGTACGGCCTATGACGCGATCTTCGGCCTGCTGTACCGCCTCACCACCCACGGCCGGGACGACGAAGCACCGGACGACTCCCCCGGCTGGCGGCTGATGGAGACGACAGCAACGGGCGAACTCACCGGCCGCGCTGTTCAGTCGCTCCACGAAAGCCTGCTCAGCATGGACCCGTCGGGTCGCGATGGTCAGGACCTCTTCGATTGACGCGCTCCCCGGGCTGTGCCCCCGCACCCGATGGCCCCGGCTCCCACACGAGCGCTTCGTTCGAGAGCCGGGCCTTCAAAGCGGCGGCGGCCCCACGTAGTGGATCGCCTTTTGAACTCGGCGGGCCCAGTCGAATGCCGCGTTCTCCTCATCAGTGGTGAAGTACGCAGCAGGGCCGATCTCCCCTTCCAGCCGGAGCGCCCAACCATCGGCTTCCCTGGTCAGCACCCATTCGGCCACCCCCGGCGCCGGGTCGATACGAGGACGCCATATTTCGGCGACGGCCCTCAGCAGCGACTTCCACCTGGACGCGTACAGGGCCGGGCCACGTCGCTCTGTTCCGCTGGACGCGTAGCCGAGGACGCCCTTGCGGTCGGGGGCGGGCAGGCATAGTCGCAGCACGTCAACTGCATGCCGCAATGCTGCCGTTCGAGATCCGCGCGGTTCAGTGGCGTTCGCAGTCATTGGCGCTCACCAATCGTTCGGGTCTGTCTTTCTGCGCGGGTTCGAACTCCTTCACTCTGCCGTCGGTACCCCTTGTCGCGCCGACGGCGGCGCCTCTTGCACGCCATAGACCTGGAAAGCAGGGCGCGGTCACAGTCAGCGTCGTCGGCGTCGTCGGCGGAACCGTGCGATCCCCCCGCTCGTCCATGGTTACCCAGCGGCCGTTGGTATCCCGGAGCTGTATCCGGACAGATAACAGCTCTACAAGCGTTTCATACCCCAAGGCTCGACCACGAAGAACCCATCATGAACGGCGCACCTCTTAGGCGCCTCGCGTATCGAGGGCATCTCCGAACCCTGCATGTGGTGTTTCCGACGGGAATGCTGGTCACGAAGAGATTGTCAGAGTTGTCGTTGGACCAGTTGGTCCTCTGCACAGTGCCGCAGGAGCTTCCGGAATATCGCCCCCACTTACATATGGAATCACCGACCCACTGGACGGGGTCCTCGCCATCCACATACGCCTTGTTCTGGGCGTTGTAGTAGAAGGTACGGGTGAGCGTCAGACTCCCCCGGGTGTACAGTGCGGCGTCACCGTACTCACAACCGATCCAGCACTGATTCGTCAAGGTGATCGAGGTGCAGTTGCCTCCGTCGACTGGATAGTTACAGTACGTCCGCGTCGACGCGCCGTTGGCGCAATGCCCGGCCGTGGCATGGCGTCGCGTCTCGTAGTCCCACGTTGCCACCACGTTGAAGTTGGACGTGCAGTTCTGCAGATCGCCACCACCCCGGATGTACGGGTCGGCGAAGGTGGATGCGACCGGCCCTTCCGTGACTTTCACGTCCATCGTAATGGCGGGGTTGGTCACCAGTGGAGAAACCGTCGACCGGGCGCTCTCATCGTTGACGGACGCTTTGGCCGCGGGCGCGGGGACCACGAGGCTTTGCACGGTACCCGACTTGGCGTCGTAATAGCTGGCCACGCTGGAGAACCGTGGGTCCTTCAGCAGGGCGCGGTGTACACGCTTCTTCGCTTCGTTCAGTTCGGCCTCGGTGTAACCAAGGTTGCCTTGCAGTTCCACCTGAAGCGGAAGGGATTTGGCCGTTTCGACGGCCTGCGCTGGAATCTGTCCCTTGAAGCCAAGCCAAACCTTCGAACCGTCATCCGCGCGCTCGCCGCCGGCGAACTCGTCGCTGAGCGCACGCTGAAGTCGCACCAGCTTCTGCTTGGTCGCAGGCCACGCCCCATGGCGCTCGATCGCCTCGCTGAAGCTGACGCCCTGGGCTCGCGCCATGCCCTTCAGGATCTCGATATTGGCGGCGGACAGATCATCGATGGCGACGTCGGGGATATCCACCGGGCCGTCCGGCCGGTTCGCGGTGGCCGCCGGGTCGGTCTTCGCCTGCTTGTCTATGTAGGCGTCCACCGTCTGCTCCAGAGAGACCCCCTTACGTGTTGCTTCCCGCTTTAATCGTTCCAGCGTTGGACGGTGGAACCTCGGATGTTGCGCTGCGACCGACATCACAGTTTCGGACGGAGCAGGGGACGCTGCGGCGGGGACGCTCGCCAGGTTGAACGCCGTCAATGCAGTGGCGTACGCATCCGGACAGTCGCCCTCCGCTGGGCGCCGACTTCGAAACGGACTCGCCCTCGCATTATCCGCAAGTAATCCAGGATCGGTGCGCCCGAAAATGATGGCAGTACGTGGTCCGGATGAGTATTCGGAATCCGCGCAAGCCGTACACCGAGCTTCTTATGAGCGTTGCGCATCTGTTGCCGCGAGACACGAGCGTGACGAGTCGCGACAGGCGGAGAGCTTCAGTGCAGAGCCGGATATGACCGACCAAATGACGCCCTTGTCCTGCTGCGAGGCCGCAGACAGCTATCAACCACGGGACTGCCAGGTACACAGGCACGCCCGGTTACCTTCCGGGTCGGCGAGCACCCAGAAGCTCGGCGCCTCCGCGTCGCTGACCAGCGTGCCGCCGACGGCGAGTGCCGCGTCTATGCGTGGCTGGACCTGCGCGGGATCCACCCATATGTCGAGATGCCAGCGCTGGCGGGGTTCCTCGGTGCCGGACGTCTGGAACCACACGGCCGGCAGAACGTCGGCTGGGTCGCGGAGTTCGTCGCCGAAGTCAGGGCCGGACAGATGCTCCATCGCCAGCACCGCGGCCCAGAACGGCGGAATCGGCTCTCCGGCCGGGGTGTCGAGGGCGAGTTCGAGCCGGGAGACGTTCGAGGATTCCAGCCGCGCCCCGGCGTCGGCGGCGATGGAGGAGATGGCGCGAGCCAGCCGGATATCGCGGTTTGTGACCGCGCGCTCGTCATGGCTGGTCAATCGGACGTCTACGTGGGTGTAGCGCAGGTCGAGGTCGGGATGATGGCTCATTTGCTCGGCTGCCGCGCCGATGGCGTTGACGATTGAGAGCCCGGCCGCGAAGTTCTTGGTGAGGATGCGGGTCTGCAGGGCGCCGAGCAGGTATGCCCACCCGTCCAGCCCTTCGTCTGCGATCTGCCGTCCGGTCAGCTTGCTCATAAGCCATCCTTGCATGTCAAAACCTGACGACGGTCCATGATCGAAATTCCTCGTTGTCACCCACTTCGTCACCCAATCGGGTTGGCAAGACCTTCGGGTGCCAGGGGACAAAGATGCGGCTCAGCGCGGCTTTGCCGACCCGACCCTTCCCAAGCCGCATGCCTGGTGGGCGGCAGGCCCATAGCCGGGTGGCGGCCCCACAGCGCCGCCACCCCTTGATGCCTATGAGTGGACCCTGTTGGGGCTCATCCCTTTAGTTCAGTCTTGGCAGCGAACAGAGTGCCCCGTTCCATGCCGCCCTCCCGGCGGATGTTCAGCCCTTCCCTGCGGAAGCTGATCCATCCGTCATCGTCATTCAGTCCCCGCACGATTCTGGTTTTCACGATGTCGTGGGTCGCGTAACCGACATCCAGATGTGTCAGGTGGCTGTCGTCCTTCCGGTGGACTTTGAGCCCTTCCACGGGGAAGGTGATCCATCCGTCATCGGCGCTTCTGCCCTGCACCCATTCGGTATTGATGCCGTTGAGGTCGGCCTTGTCGGCGTGCATGGTTCCCCATGCTCCGCTTCCGTTGCGGACATCGAGCCCGTCCTTGGGGAACATGATCTTCCCGTCGTCGGCGCTTCTCCCCTGCACCCACTCGGTGTTCACACCGTTGAGGTCTGCCCTGTCGGCGAACACGGATCCCCAGGACTTCCCGGCCCCCTTACGCACGTCCAGCCCCTCCTTGGAGAAGCCGATCCATCCGTCATCGGATCTTCTCCCCTGCACCCATTCGGTGTTGATGCCGTTGAGGTCTGCCCTGTCGGCGTGGACGGTTCCCCATGCTCCGCTTCCCTGGCGGACGTCGAGCCCGTCCTTGGGGAACATGATCTTCCCGTCGTCGGCGCTTCTCCCCTGCACCCAGCCGGTGTTCACACCGTTGAGGTCGGCTCTGTCGGCCGTAACGGTCCCCTGCCCGCCGGAGTTGCCGAAGATCTCCACCCCTGTGCTGGTGAAGGTTACTCGCCCCCTCTTTCCGTCCGCCGCCCCCTGGACCCAGGGCGTGTCAATCGCGGTGGTGGCGGTGAGCGTTTCCAGGACGGGGAAGCGCACTTGGACGGTGGTGGTGAGGAAGTGCTGCTTCTGGGTGACGGGGTCGGTGGCGACGAGCGTGTAGGTGGTGGCCCGCTTCGGCGCGTCGGGCGGGGTCCAGGTACGCCCGTCCGAGGAAATGTCCTTCTGCCCGCCGGGGAAAAGGATCTTGTAGTCGAATTCGGGGGACCCCTCCCAGCTCAGCGCGAGGTTTTCGCCGGCGCCCACCATGCCCTTGTCCGGGTGGAAGTCACGCGGCGCCGGAATCTCCCTCGGGGCGGTCTTGACCAGCGCCACCGACGTGTAGCGGGTGTGCTCCCCGTCATCGTCTTCGGTCTTCTCTCTCACCGTCAGCACGGCCGGCCCGGCGGTGGCGGCGATGGTGACGTTCTCCATCGTCAGCACCAGGTAGTCGCCGGGTTTGAAAGAAGCTGCGCCCCCGCTCTTGGGGGTGACTTCAAAGACGTTGGTGTCCCGCTGCGGGTCGACCTTCACCTCCTGGGTACTCGCCTGGGTCCCCCACCGGTTGTCGGTGTACTTGCCCTTCATCTCCGGGAGCTTCGGGGTGAGGTCGCCAACGCCGTCGCCGACGGGCACCTTCACCTCGATCCTGGACCAATCCGTCCTCCTTGCGGTGTTGGTGATGACCAGGTACACCGTCCCTGTGGATTTGGACCTCCGTCCGGCCGCTGACGCCTCCACGGACGCCGGGTCGGTGAAGACGGTGTAGGTCAATGCGGTCATGATCACGACTCCTTTTTTGGAGGACGGCACAGGCCGATGAGCCGCCCGCCCCGAAAGCACCGGGGGCAGGACAGGGGGCGACACTGGGACACATTCGAAACCCCCCGTTTGGAGATACGCCCCAGAAGATCGCCCTTTAGATCCAAACGTGCGCATTGGAGCGCGACAATAGAACGTGAGGCGGCCATAGCAGGGCGATTCAGCAATACCTTCAGCGTCTTGACAAGCATTCGCTCCATGCGCCGCTGGCGCGCAACCTCCGCTGGCGAGACATCGACCTCGACGGCAAGCGCGTCACCATCAAGGGCTCCGTGGGAGTGGTCGAGGGCCAGCGCGTCGAGGGCACAACCAAGAGCGGCCGGACTCGCGTGGTCAGCATCGACGACACCACGGCGACCGTACTCCGCGACCACCAGAAGGCCCATGAAGCCGAGAAGGTCCGCATCGGCGACTCCTGGAAGGGCTCTGACGACACCGTGTTCACGACGGCTTGGCGGCCCGATCTATCCCACGACCGTCATCGGCCTGCCGCGCAAGCTCATCAGGCCCACAACGAGACCGCCTCCGACCCACTACCGGTGATCCGCCTGCACGACCTGCGCCACATCCACGCGACCTTGCTGCTTCTGGCCGGCGTCCCCGTTCACGTCGTAGCGGCCCGCCTCGGCCACGCCGACCCCGCGATCACCCTGCGCGTCTACGCCCACGTCATCCACTCAGCGGAGACAGCCGCCGCCGACATCTTTGCCCGAACCGTGAAGGACACCTGCTAGGCCCTGCACGGAGTTGAGATCAGAGGGATTCGGCAGTTCGGCGTGACGAGCGCTTTGTTCAAGACGCGGCAACCGCGCGCGGTCAATGCTGTCGGCATGAGCAAGCAAGCCTTCACCCCTGCGATGGGCCGTTTCCTGCCCACTCGATTCTACGATTCAGTCGCCGCATTGATGCGGGAGCGGTTGTGGCGCGGGCTGGTCGCCATGCACGTGGCGCCGCGGTCCGGTGAGGTGGTCATCGACGTGGGATGCGGCACCGGCTCATTGGCGTTGCTGCTGCATCACGCACAACCGGGAGCACGAATCATCGGTGTCGATCCCGATCCCGAGGTGCTGACCAGGGCGCGACGCAAGGCTGACGACGCGGGCGCCGAACTGGAGTGGCGGGCAGGCCTCGGCGACGCACTGGCGGAGGTCGTCGGCGAAAGCTCGGCGGATGCTGTGGTGTCCAGCCTTGTCCTGCACCAGTGCCCCATGGAGATCAAGCGTGCGGTCCTGGCGTCCATGTTTGCGGCGTTGCGGTCCGGCGGGCGACTGGTGATCGCCGACTACGGACGGCAACGTACCCGGTTGATGCGCACGGCTTTCCGCGTCGTACAACTGGCCGACGGCAAGCAGGACACCCAACCCAACGCCGACGGCATCCTGCCCCAACTGATCTCCGAAGCCGGCTTCCACGACGTACGGGAAGCCGAGGTCGTGCCGACGATCAGTGGGTCCATCTCGATCTACACCGCGCGACGCGATTGAGCGCGCAGCACCGGCAGCACCGCGGAGGGGGTCAAGCCCATCATCTCCCGCATCCAGCGCGTGAGATGCGCCTGATCGGCGAAGCTCGCGGTGGCTGCCGCCTCCGCCAGCGACTGGCCGTCAGTCAACGCCTCCGCCGCTCGACGCAACCGCGCCCAAGCCCGCCAGCGCGTCAGCGGCATCCCCAGCTCGCGCCGGGCCAGCGCGCGCAACCGCTGGGGCGAAAGGCCAACCCGCGCCGCCAGCTCCGGCATCGACAGTTCCCAGTCCGCCATCGTCGTGTCCATCGCCGCCACCAGCCGCGGGTCCAGCGCGCTGGACGCATGAACGGCGGACGAGCGGATCCCTTCCTCCCCCAGGCCGTGCAGCTGGCTCGCTGAGGTGATGCCGTCGTATTCGCGCAGCTGGTCGGCGAATGCGGAATGAGGCTCGACGAAGTACGTGAGCACGTCAGCCGCCGCGAGCAGCTGGTGCCGCGTCATCGGTGGTACGACCAGCACCGTGCCCCGATGACACGTTTCGCAAGCATCCAGCATGGCGACCTCGCCACGAACCGCGACAACGATCTGGAAGGCGGCGTGCCGGTGCGCCGCACTGTCGGTCAACGGTCCACGATAACGCGCATAGCCGTCGCCTATCGCGAAGCCCGCCGGCAGCTGGTCCCCACCTTGCACGCACTCCATCCTGCCAGGAGCGCCAGGATCGGGCAGGGTATGAACTGTCGCTGGCATTCGCTATGCGAGCCGGTGGTTACCGTTAGAACTGTTGTTGGATTTCTCTGACGCGATCGGTTGCGACGGGTGGTAATCGTGCGGTAATTTTCTGTCACAGCCGGGTGCCTGACTGAGCGCCCGGTCCCCGCCCCCATTGGTGTCCGCACCAACAGGACAGCGTCCGGCGGGGCGGTGGCCCAAGAGGCGCACTTCCTCCAGCAGTGCGCAGTCAGGCCCCGACAACGCGGTTCTCAACCCACGGTCCGCCCGACTTGCCGGACGGACGCGGCTTCGGCTTCCACCGGATCACTACCCGACCTCGGTCGGCTGCGACGAGACTACGCCGATGTCCGTTTTACCTAGGTAAACACAGGGAACCGAAGACGCTGTAGTAATGCCGACGTCTGCACCTGGCCCCTGTTAGCAGGAGTGTTAGCAAAAGGCCCCCCGCGATCATCGCGAGGGGCCTTTGAGCTGGGAGCCGCCTTCGGGATTCGAACCCGAGACCCCTTCATTACGAGTGAAGTGCTCTGGCCGACTGAGCTAAGGCGGCGTGCCGTACAGCGTGATTGAGTCTACAGGAGCCTAAGGAGTTCTTGCTCCCCCGATCAGCCGATGCCCGGACAGACAGTTCCGTCTTGTGGTGGCGTGCCCGTCAGCAGGTAGCGGTCCACCGCGTCGTCCACGCATGTCGAGCCGTTGAAGTACGCCGTGTGACCGTCACCGTCATAGCCGAGGAGCACGCCCGAGTTCAGTTCGCTCGCCAGGGCCTGCGCCCACGCGTACGGGGTGGCCGGGTCGCGTTCGGTGCCGACGACCAGGATCGGGGCGGCGCCTTTGGCGGTGGGTGGGCGGTTTGTGAGTGTCGGCTTGGCGGGCCAGAAGGCGCAGGGAAGCGAGCTCCACATGAGATAGGAGCCGAACCTGGGTGCCTGGCGTTCCGCGTCCGTCGCCGCGGCCGCGTAGGCGGAGACGTCCTTGGGATAGGCGCCGTCTACGCAGTTGATGGCCATGTTGGACTCGGTCTGGTTGGAGTAGGCGCCGTTGGCGTGTCTGTCGATCAGTTGGTCGGCGTTGCGGAGGAGCAGTCTGCCGTCGCCGTTCAGGGCCTGGCGGAACGTTTCGGTTAGTTCAGGCCAGGAGCCGCGGTCGTAGAGCGGCGTCAGGGCGCCGAGGGTGGCGAGCGACTCGCCGGCCTGCCGCCCGTCAGCCGGCAATGGACGGGCGTCTGTACGGTGCAGGAGCTCGGTCACCTCGGCCAGAGCGCCGTCGACGGTACGGCTGCGGAACGGGCAGTCGCCCTCGGCCAGACAGGACTCCAGGTAGGCGCGGAGGGCGCGTTCGAAGCCCAGGGCCTGGTCGGCGTTGAGCTTCAGCCGGGAGATGGCCGGATCGAGAGCGCCGTCAAGTACGAGGGCTCGGACCTTGCTGGGGAACATATCCGCATAAACAGCGCCCAGGAAGGTGCCGTAGGACTTGCCGAGATAGGTCAGTTTCTGGTCACCAAGTGCCTGGCGCAGCCCATCCATGTCCCGCGCGGCGTCAACGGTGCCCACATGTGGCAGCAAACGGCCTGACCCGGCTTGGCACCCCTTCGCGAACTCGCGCGAACCCTGCTCGAGCGCGGCCCGTTCCTGCGGCGTGTCGGGGGTGGTGTCCAGGGCGATGAACGCGTCGAGCCGCGAATCACTCAGGCACTCGACGGGCGACGACTCACCCACACCGCGTGGATCGAACCCTACGATGTCGAACCGTTCGCGCACCTCCTCGCTCACGATCGATCGGGCGGCTCGCGCATACGTGACCCCGGAACTTCCTGGACCGCCTGGGTTGACCACGAGAGACCCGATTCGGTCGCCGGTGGCCGGCAGCCGGACCACACTGATCTTGATGTGCTCGCCGTTCGGCCGGCCGTAGTCGAGCGGCACCGACAGCTTCGCGCAGTCGAACCCGTCGCCACAGTCGGCCCAGCTCAGCCCGTCCGCCGGCGCCTCTGTCCCGGCACAGGCGGAGGCGAACAACACAGTCGCGGCGACGACGGTCAGTGTCCGAAACCACACGCTCCGAATCTTACGCGCGTCCCGTCTCCCTCCCACCTGCGGATGGCATCAGCCCGTGCCGCATACGGGTCAAGTGTGTCTCGCCGACCCGTGCCCGAAAAGGCGCCCCAGCCAAGAAGCGCAGCTGAGGAGCACAAAGGCGCGACAGACGGGCGCGAAGTTCACAAGCATCGCCCGTGAACTGCCCGCGTCGTGCCCGCCGACTACCCGGCCGCCACCTGTCGCTGCCTGCCTGTCGCTATCCGCCGGTATCCGCCGGTATCCGCCGCTATCCGCCGCTATCCGCCGCTATCCGCCAGGAGACGACGTGCCGCCCTCTTCGCCGTACATCTTGTCGTGCTGCTGCCGGGGCGAGCACACCGAAGCGGAAGGGCACGCACAGCGCCGTCCACCATCGTCCAGACGCACCGTCACCGTGTCCGCCGGAACGTTATGCCCCAGGACGCTTCCCTCCCCCTGCGGCGTGCTCACCCGGCTGCCCGTACGCGGCATCCGGTTGCGGGTCTCGACATAGAGCGGATGCTCGTACTTGAGACAGCACATCAGCCGCCCGCACGCTCCGGCGATGCGCAGGGGGTTGACCGGGAGATCCTGGTCCTTGGCCATGCGTACGGAGACCGGTTCGAAGTCCTTGAGGAACGTGGCGCAGCACAGGTCGCGACCGCATGGGCCGATGCCGCCCTGCAACCGCGCCTCGTCGCGCGGGCCGATCTGCCGCAGCTCCACCCGAGCCCGCAGGTTGCGGGCCAGGTCTCGGACCAGCGCGCGGAAGTCGACCCGATGCGGAGCGGAGAAGTAGACCGTGTAGACGTTGTCCTGGTCGAGGTAGTCGACGCCCACCACCTTCATCGGCAACTCGTGCCGTTTGATCAACCGCTTGGACACGCTGCGGGCCTCGGCCCTGCGGCGCTTGTTGGTCTCGTCGCGGGAGAGGTGTTCCTCTCCCGCTATGCCTGCGCACACCGGCATTCCGTCGATGTCTTCACTCGAATATTGCGGCGCCCACACGCACTCCGCCACCTCAGGACCCGAGTCGGTCGGGACCAGCACCTTGTCGCCCACCTTGGGGGTGTGGCCACCGGGATCGAGGTAGTAGAGCCGCCCGTAGCGGGTGAAGCTCACGGCCATGATCATTCCCATGGGCTCGTGCTCGCCTCCTGACGGCCTCGGGGGTTCTTACGGCCTTCGGTTGCCACATTACGTGTGTCTACGCGTGCGGCGTGAGAACCCCACCGCCAGATCCCTGCGGCACCCTCAGGCGCCCCGGTACGGCACTACTGCGTCTTTGGAGCGCACAGCTTGCTGCCTCCGGGCTGCGAGATGCCATAACGCGTGAAGATCTTCAACGGTTCGGCCATGCACCTCTGATCGACGACTTGCGCGACGCCGGGCATGCTGAGCAGTTTGTCGATCATCGTGTCCCCACCGGAAGTCCGCTTCATCGTCAGACGGAACGAGGTGGGCATATCAGATTGCTTTGTTGCCAGCACGAGAGACTTGTTGTCAGCATAGGAACGGCGGAAGTTCTCGTACGCCTCTTGCTGATCTTCGAAATGTACTGATGCGACGTCTGGCATCTTTTCGATCGCCGTCGCGATAGCTCTCTGCTGGGCCAGCGTGATTCCTTTTCCCGCTCTGACGATATGCTGATCCTTCTTTGACCGTCCCGGGGTGATGACGGCGCCGCACCCTGGGAGGGACGAATCGTCCCCACATAGGAAGACCGAAACCTCCATCTTCGGCGGCTCGGCGGCTCCCGTCTGGGCGTTCAGCGATGTACGGGAGGAAGCGACTACCCCACCTATCGCCTTCGCCTTTCCGAGCAGCGCATCCACGTCGGCTCCGGGCTTGAGCTTGAGCCGGAACGACGCGAACATGTCGCTCATCTCAACCCCGTCAATCACCGCCTTGTTATCGGCGTAGTGTTGACGAAAACTCTCGTAGGCCGTCGCTTGATCTTCGAATTCCAACCACTCTACGTCCGGCCGCTCTCCCAGAGTCGCCCGTAGCGCCGCCACCTGCTCGGCAGTGGCGCCCCCGGCGCAATCGGGGCTCTTCGACGTGGTGGAGCACAGGAAAAGACGGATCTCCTGCGGCCCCTTCTCGCTGATCGGCGAGTTGGCCGCGACCGCGCGCTGCTCGTCGCCGACAGACGTGAGTGCGGCCACGGTCGCCGCCCCCGCGAGCACCACCGTAACCCCAGCCACAGCAAGCAAGCGGAAATCGACGCGACGGCGCCGGTCGAGCGATTGGAGCGGCCGCAGCGTGCTGGGATCGACCGTGGCACCCGCCTCAGTGAGAGCCGCACGTAGACGTTCTTCCACAGGGCTGTTCATGAACCCTCCTCAAGTGCTCGGCCGAGAGCGGCGAGCCCTCGTGCGATCGTTGATCTGGCGGTGCCCCCACTGATGCCCATGGTCTCGGCGATCTCCTGGTCGGACAGATCGAGGTAGTAACGCAACGTCAGCGCCTCGCGCTGCCTGCTCGGCAGCTCGCGCAGGGCCAGCAGCACCTCGCGGCGCTCCTCGCTCACCAGGACGGCGCTCTCCGCGGACCAGACAGGCGGTTCGTACGGCATGGCACGGCGA
This sequence comes from Nonomuraea sp. CA-143628, assembly GCF_050942315.1. Classification (NCBI taxonomy): domain Bacteria; kingdom Bacillati; phylum Actinomycetota; class Actinomycetes; order Streptosporangiales; family Streptosporangiaceae; genus Nonomuraea; species Nonomuraea sp. CA-143628. The sequence goes on along the minus strand of NZ_CP192072.1, from coordinate 297,134 downwards.
AACGCGATCGCCCGCCTCCGCATCACGGACCGGCAGCCGTTGAACACCGCAGAACGCACATAGGCCAGCGCCTTGTCCGGATCTCGTAGCCGCCAGCGGCTGGCGTGGGTGCGCGTGAACGCCTCCTGGACGACGTCTTCGGCGGTCGCCTGGTCACCGACCATGACGAGCGCCAGCCGCACGAGACCCACGTGATGCTCAGCGAAGATCGCCGCTACATCGACGCGTTCTCGTATCAGGGGCTCTGGGGGGGAAAGCTGCTCGACTTTCACATTACAGAGACGCTCAAGGGCCTCATCTGCTGCTCCTGCCACATGACCAACTTCCGCGAGGGCCACCCGGCGGGAAAGAACCCGCTACACGGCGGACCGGAGGGAGAGCATCATCGCCTCGACCGCGATCTGCGGGTTGACGTTGGCGTCGAGGCGTTCGCGGCACCGCATGATCGCGTCGATCCGCCGCAACGTCTCCTCCGGCGTCGACAGCTTGGCCAGCTGGTCGAGCTCGAAGCGGATGTCGTCGTTGGCCAGCTCCACCCCGGCCGCGAACTGCATGGCGAGGACGTCCCGATAGAACGACACCAGCTCCAGCAGCGCCGCGTCGAGCGAGTCGCGTTTGATGCGCGTGGCCCGCGACTTCTGCCGGTCCTCCAGCTCCTTCAACGCCCCCGCGCCGCCTCGCACCAACCCACGGTTGAGGCCCTTGCCCGTGGACCCCTCGCCGTAGATCTTGCGCAGCTCGGTGGTCTCGGTCTCGTTGAGCGCGGCCGTCGCCGCCGCGGCCTCTTCTTCGGCCGTTTTGACCAAGCGTTCGGCGGCCGAGACGCAATCGCCGACCCCGGACAGCGAGCGAGGGATGGCCAGGACGGCCTCCCGGCGCCGCCGTACGTTCTCGTCCAGGGCCAGCGCCCGGGCCCGGCTGATGTGCCCCTGAGAGGCGCGGGCGGCGAAGCGGGCGGTCTCCCAGGGCACGCTGTCGCGGGTGGCCAGCACGTGGGCGACCGCCTCCGTGGCGGGGGTGGCCAGGGTGATCACTCGGCAGCGCGATCGGATGGTGATCATCATGTCGTCGGCGGCGGGCGCGCACAGCAGCCAGACCGTACGTGGAGGCGGCTCCTCGATGGCCTTGAGCAGGGCGTTCGCCGCCGACTCCGTGGCCCGGTCGGCGTCCTCGAACAGGATGACCCGCCAGCGGCCCTGCGTGGGCGCGCCCGCTGCCCTCAGGATGAGCTCACGCGTCTGCTTGACGCTGTAGGACAGGCCCTGGGGGCGTACCGTCTCGAGGTCGGGGTGTGAGCCGATCAGCACCTGGTGGCACTGGTCGCAGTGACCGCAGCCGCCGTCCAGGCAGAGCAGCGATGCCGCGAACGCCCGCGCGGCCTCCTCCCGGCCCGACCCGGGCGGGCCGGTGAACAGCCAGGCATGCGTCATGCCCGCGCCGCGACCACCCCGCACGGCGTCGCCTGCCGCCACGGCCGCGCGGGACAGCACGGCCACCGCCTGGTCCTGACCGACGAGGTCATCGAAGACGCTCACCCGACAAGGCTAGTGCGGTGACCGGGATGGTTCCCCGGGTGTTCCGTTACACGCCCGTCTCAATCTCTGTGACGGTCCGTCGTGGCAGGGGTCCTCGGGGAGGGATACCCCCTTCGGGGGGCGGACGGTGACGGTCCGTCGTGGCACAGGCCCCCACGGGGAGACCGGGGAGACAAAGAACGGATGTCCGCGAAGGTTCGCGGACACCGCCCTAGTCGCGGATGGCGGGCATCGTGCCCGTGATGTCCTCGGACTCCTGGGGCACCGGATCGGGCAGGAGCTCGTGCACCCGGTCCTGGATCAGCCGGGTGATCTGCTCGGGCGGCAGCATCCCGTCGACCACCAGGTAGCGGTCGGGATCGGCGGCGGCCAGCGCCCGGAACTCCTTGCGCACCCGCTCGTGGAACTCCAGCGGCTCGGCCTCGATCCGGTCCGCCGCGCCGCCCAGCCTGGTCAGCCCCACCTGGGGCGGCGTGTCGATCAGCACCGTGAGATGCGGGACCAGCCCACCCGTGGCCCAGGCGTTGACCTTGGAGACGTCCTCGGGGTCGAGCGCCCGTCCCGCTCCCTGGTAGGCCAGCGACGAGTCCACGTAGCGGTCGGAGATGACCAGTGAGCCGCGGTAGAGGGCCGGTCTGATGACCTTCTCGACGTGTTCGGCCCGGTCGGCGGCGTACAGCAGCGCCTCGGCGCGCGCCGACAGCCCGCGTTCGGCGGCGTCGAGGAGGATCGCGCGCAGCCGCATGCCGACCTTGGTCGAGCCGGGCTCACGGGTCTGTACGACGTCGAAGCCCTGATCGCGCAGCCAGATGGCGAGCAGTCGCGACTGGGTCGTCTTGCCCGACCCCTCACCGCCCTCGAACGCCACGAACAGCCCCGGCACCTGCTCCGCCGTCTCCGACTTCGGCCGCTCGCCGCGCACCGCCGCGATCAGGTCCTCGGAGAGCGAGACGCCCTTCCTGTCGTCCATGTGGCGCAGCGCCAGCAGGCCGACGACCGTCGCGAGCACGCCACCGACCACCAGCACCAGGTTGGTGCCGTCGAACTGATAGACCACCTCGCCCAGCCTCAGCGGGTGCGCGCCGACGAGCGCGGCCAGCGGGTTGGCCACCGCCACCACGAACAGCAGCGTGACCCGCGCGGTCGACTGCAGGAACGAGAACGTCCGCCCCCGCATCGAGTCCTCGACCTCGAGGCCGATGAGCGTGTAGCCGATGATCCACGCGATGCCCGCGCACGCCCCGAGCAGCACGGTCAGCATGACCACGATCACCAGGTTGTGGATGATCGCGATCGCGACCAGCACCACGCCCGCCACGGTGATCGCCAGACCGAACAACCGGCGCCGCGACAGCTCGCGCAGCAGCCGCAGGCCGAAGAACATGCCCAGCGCCATGCCGACGAAGACCGCGGCGAACACCACGCCGTATGCCGCGTCGCCGCCGCCGAGCGCGCCCACGTAGATCTTCGCGACGCCCACGACCGCGCCGCCCGCCGCGAACGCCCCCAGCATGCCGATGATCAGCCCGCGCACCAGCCGGTTGCCGCCCACGAACCGCCAGCCCTCGACGATCTGCTTGAGCACCGACGGGGTGGAGATGGCGCCGTCACGCTTGGGAATGCCGCGCAGCGTGAAGATCAGGAACGCGGACACCAGGTACGCGCAGGCGTTGACGATCAGCGCCGGCCCGGTCGGGTCCATGCCGGACAGGAACGGCACGGCGTTCTTCAGTACGTCGCCCACCACGGACAGCGCCGTGAACAGGATCGCGGCGACCGGCGCGCTGCCGTAGGTGACCAGCAGGTTGAGCTGGTTGGCCGATTCGAGCTGCTCCTTCGGCACCAGGTTGGGGACCGTGGCATCCTTGGCCGGGACCCAGAACAGGTTGACGCACTCGACCAGGATCGTCGCGACGATGATCCATTGATAGCTGCCGACCAGCGGAATCGACAGGACCACGGCGAACCGGGCCAGGTCGGAGGTGAACATCGTCACCCGCCGGTCGAAGCGGTCGGCGAACGCTCCCGCGAGGGGTCCGAGCAGGACGGCGGGCAGCATCTTGGCGATGAAGACGCCGCCGACGGCCAGCGACTGCGTGCGGTAGTCGCCCTGGGTCAGGTTTCCTGCCAGGGCGGTCAGTGCCAGGATGTTCAGCCAGTCGCCGAGGCTGCACACCGACATCGCCGTCCAGAGCCGGCGGAAAGATGCGTTAGCCAGCACATGTGTCGGTTGGCGTCGGCCACGGGCGGTCATAATGTCAGCGTATCCAGGTGCTCGCCGGAAATGGGAAGACAGGAGACGAGCCGGATATACCCGGCTGCTCGTCGCTGAGAGTATTACGTATACGGGCCGTCGCGCATGATACACAGCTCGAATAGGCCCCCGAAAACACCAGACAGATCCTTCTTGTCTCGCTAGTCCCTTTTGTACGGCCGGGCGAGCTCCACCAACGGCTGCCACCCGGCCCGTACGGACTCAGGCAGCACCAGCTCATCCCAGAGCTCCACCAGCAGCAGCCCGTCGAGATGCTCGAGCAGCTCCCGCTGAGTCCCTTCCCGCAACAGCATGACGTAGGCATCCCGGCGATCCCCGCGATCGGCCAGATCATAGGCCCTGTCGCCGAGGCGGATGGTGGCCAGGGCCCGCAACGCCGGCAGGCGCGGCAGCCGGTTGGGCACGTGAAATGGGCGGCCGTCGGCCCCCTGGCGGGTGGTGAACTCGACCTTGGCCTCCAGCACCAGCCGGAACCCGGCGGCGTCGAGGATGCGCCCGGCCGTTTCGAGCGTGGGCGACTTCCGGCCGTGCTCGTAGGCCGACAGCGTCGTCCGCGACGTGCCGCTCATGCCGGCCAGCGCCTTCTGGTTCATGTTGGCCGCGTGTCTGGCCTGTTTGAGCAGCAGGCCGCCGCGCTCCGCCCAGAACGTGACGTCGGGCGTCGGCCCCTCGGGCACCGCACCCTGCTCGGGCAGCAGGTCGCCGAACGCCCCCTCCACCGGGGAAGAGATCATCCCACCTCCAACGTATCCGCTTGGATACTACCCCTTCGCAGGCTTGAGCGACCAGCGGATCGCGGAAAGTCAGCAGCGCGGTTCAAGCAGCGCAGCCTTGGGCAAGCGCGCCCACAAGGTCAGGCGCGCAGCTCAAGCAGCGTGATCTCGGGCGGCGCACCCACCCGGACCGGCGGCCCCCAGAACCCGGCGCCGCGCGTGACGTACACCCGCACCCCGTCAACCGTCGCCAGCCCCGACACGACCGGCTGTTGCAGCGGCACCACAAGGTTGAACGGCGTCAGCTGCCCGCCATGCGTGTGCCCCGACAGCTGCAGGTCCACGCCATAACGCGCGGCCTGCGAGACCTGAACCGGCTGGTGGGCCAGCAGGACCGTGGAGCGGCTCGTATCGCGGCCGCCGAGCGCCTTGTCGAAGTCGGGCCCGTCGTTCGCGGTGGCGCCGTTGAGGTCGTTCACCCCGGCCAGGTCCAGCACGCCGCCCTGGTGCCGGATCTCCACCCGTTCGTTCCGCAGCGAGCGAACGCCGAGCCGGTCCAGCTCCTCGATCCACTCACCGGGGCCGTTTCTGGTGTAGTACTCGTGATTACCTGTCACGAAATAGGCGCCATAGCGGGATTCGAGGCTCCGCAGCGGCCTGGCCAACGGACCCAGCTCGGCCACCGAGCCGTCGACCAGGTCGCCGACGATCGCCACCACGTCGGCCCGCAGACCGTTGATCATCCGTACGATGCGCTCGGTGTGCGCCTTGCCCGTGAGCGGCCCCAGGTGGATGTCGCTGACCACGGCGAACCGCAGGCCGCTCAGCCTGGAGTCGAGCCCGAGCAGCGCGACCTTGACCGGTTCGATCACCGGATCACCCAGCGCGGCGCCGATGCCGTACCCGACCGTGCCGAGCGCGCCCACGCCCGCGACGGCGGCGGTGGTCCGTCCGAGGAAGAGCCGCCTGCTCATCGCGTCGCCGCCCGGCGACGGTTCCACTTCCGAAACCTTCCCAAACCCCGAAATATCCGAAATATCCGGGGCGGGCACAGTCACCGGCCGCACCACCTCCACCGGCGACGGCACAGCCGCCCGCCCCCGGACCAGCGCTAACCACGCCACCAACCGAGGAATCTCCAGCAGGACCAGAGCGATCACCAGATAGAACATGATCGCGATCCACAGATAGCCCGGCCACGCCAGCCACTGGAACATCTCCAGCCGCATCCCCGCGAACGTCACGACGACCAGCGCAAGGAGCCCCACCAACCCCCAGGTCAGGCCAGTGCGCAGCCGCCCCCGCCGAGTGGTCGAGCGCACCATCCGATGCCACAGATAGAGATGCGCCACGAACACCAGGCCCACGAAGATCAAGACCACCACGCGGCAATGCTACTTACGACTTGGCCGCCGGCTTCTTCGCGGGTGCCTTCTTGGCCGGCGCCTTCCGGGTCGTCGTCTTCTTCGGCGCCGGGGCCCGCTCACGCCGCTCGGCCAGCAGTTCCGCCGCCCGCTCGATCGTGATCTCCTCGACCGTGTCGCCCTTGCGCAGCGACGCGTTCGTCTCGCCATCGGTCACGTAGGGACCGAATCGCCCCTCCTTGACCACGACGGGCTTCTTGGAGTTGGGGTCCTCACCCAGCTCCCGCAGCGGCGGCGCGGCCGCCGCCCGGCCCCTGCCCCGCGGCTTGGGCTGCGAGAACAGCTCCTTGGCCTGCTCGATCGTGACCGTGAACAACTCTTCCTCCGCGGCCAGCGACCGCGTTTCGGTGGCCTTCTTCAGGTAGGGGCCGAACTTCCCGTTGTACGCGACGACCTCCTCGCCCTCCAGCTCACCGACGACCCGGGGGATCGACAGCAGCTTGAGCGCGTCCTCGAGTGTCACGGTGTCGAGCGACATCGACTTGAACAGCGAGCTCGTCCGCGGCTTCGCCGCGTCGGCCTTCTTGGTGCGCCGCTTCGGGGTCTCCTCCTCCTGCGTGGGCAGGATCTCGGTGACGTACGGGCCGAATCGCCCGTCCTTGGCGACGATCATGTGCCCGGTGACCGGGTCGGTCCCCATCTCGCGGTCGCCGGTGGGCCGTGAGAAGAGCTCCTCCGCCTTCTCGGCGGTCAGTTCGTCGGGCGTCATGTCCTCGGGCACGTTCACCCGAGCGCCGCCCCTGTCAAGGTATGGGCCGTATCGCCCGACCCTGATGACGATGTCGGTGTCCTTGATCGGGAAGGAGCTGATCTCCTTGGCGTCGATGTCGCCGAGGTCGGTGACCATCTCCTTGAGACCCTCGTCGCCGTCCTCGCCGTAGTAGAAGCGCTGCAGCTCCGGCACCCGCTCCGCCCGGTCGTTGGCGATGTCGTCGAGCACCTTCTCCATCTCGGCGGTGAAGTCGTAGTCGACCAGGTTGCCGAAATGCTGCTCCAGCAGGTTGACCACGGCGAACGCCAGGAAGGACGGCACCAGCGCGGTGCCCTTCTTGAACACGTAGCCACGGTCGAGGATCGTGCCGATGATCGAGGCGTACGTCGAAGGACGCCCGATCTCCCGATCCTCCATCTCCTTGACCAGCGAGGCCTCGGTGTAGCGGGCGGGCGGCTTGGTCGAGTGGCCGGCCACGTCGAGCCGCGAGACGCTCAGCGCGTCGCCCTCGGTCAGGTTCGGCAGCCGCTTCTCGGAGTCGTCGCGGTCTGTCGACGGATCGTCGGCGCCCTCGACGTACGCCTTGAGGAAGCCGTAGAACGTGATCGTCCGGCCCGAGGCGCTGAACTCGACGTCCTCGCCGGTGGCCGACGCGCCGCGCACCTTGACCGTGACGGACTCGCCGACCGCGTCCTTCATCTGGGACGAGACGGTCCGCTGCCAGATCAGCTCGTACAGGCGGAACTGGTCACCGTTGAGCCCGGTCTCACCGGGAGTGCGGAACTCCTCCCCGGAAGGCCGGATCGCCTCGTGCGCCTCCTGCGCGCTCTTGACCTTGCTGGTGTAAACACGCGGCTTGTCGGGAACGTACGCAGAGCCGTACAGCTTGATCGCCTGGGAGCGCGCGGCCGCCACCGCCGTCTCCGACAGCGTGATGCTGTCAGTACGCATGTAGGTGATGAAGCCGTTTTCGTAGAGCCGCTGCGCCACCTGCATCGTGTACTTGGCGGAGAAGCCCAGTTTACGGCTCGCCTCCTGCTGCAAAGTGGTCGTCCGGAAGGGAGCGTACGGCTTACGGGTGTACGGCTTGCGCTCGACGGACTTGACCGCGAACGACGAACCCTGGAGCCGGCCCGCCAGCTCACCGGCGGCGGCCTCCGACAGGTGGAGCACGTCGTTCGTCTTCAGCAGGCCGGTGGTGGCGAAGTCGCGCCCCTGGGCGACCCGCTTGCCGTCGACCGAGGTCAGCGTCGCGGTGAAGTCACGCGGACGCTCCTCTGCCTTGCCCGTGTCGAACAGCGCCTGCAGGTCCCAGTAATGGGCGGACGTGAACGCCATGCGCTCCCGCTCCCGCTCCACCACGAGCCTGGTCGCCACCGACTGCACCCGGCCGGCCGACAGCCGCGGCTTGACCTTCTTCCACAGGACCGGGCTGACCTCGTAGCCATAGAGCCGGTCGAGGATGCGCCTGGTCTCCTGGGCGTCGACGAGGCGCAGGTTGAGGTCGCGCGGATTGGCCACCGCGTCCCGGATGGCCTGTGGGGTGATCTCGTGGAAGACCATGCGGTGCACCGGCACCTTGGGCTTGAGCACCTCGCGCAGGTGCCATGCGATGGCCTCGCCCTCGCGGTCCTCGTCAGTGGCCAGGTAGAGTTCGTCGGCATCCTTCAGCAGCTGCTTCAGCTTGCTGACCTGCGACCTCTTGTCGGCGTTGACGACGTACAGCGGCTCGAACTCATGATCGACATTGACCCCGAGGCGCGCCCATGGCTCCCCCTTGTACTTCTCGGGAATGTCATCGGCCCGCTCCGGCAGATCGCGGATGTGGCCAATGCTGGACTCGACCATGTAGCCGGCACCGAGGTAGTCCCTGATCGTCTTCGCCTTGGCGGGCGACTCGACGATCACCAGACGGCGGGTTCCACCGGTGCTGCCGTTGTTGGCTGGCACGCTGCTTCCTACCTCACTGTTCGCTTGCAATTCCCCCTGCCGGGAGCCGGCACTGATCTGAAAGGTAACCCGACTCGCGGAATTTTCCTTCCCCCGGGACTACCCACTAGCTTCCGGACGCACCCACAAGCACGCAGAATAAGCCCCATCGAGCGGCATCGCCCCCTGACTCACCCTGGAGACTAATCGTTGTGCTCGACTACTCCTACATGGATATCTTCATTCCGCGCGACCTCTCCCGCGAAGCAGCACGTCAGCTGCTCACCGAACACGCGGAGTACGGTAAGTGGGAGCTCTCGCGGGTGCGCCTGCATCCTGACGGAAGCCGTCATGTACGGTTGCGCCGCAAGGTCATGCGCGTCCGTAGCACCCTGTGATCAGACATGGCTTTGCCCGCCCCGGGCCGCGCCCCCGGAACGGGCAAAGCGTCTTTCGCTACTCGCTCACCGGCTGTGAGCGGTAGACGTTCTTGTCCTTACTTCCGGCCGAGCCGGAAGCGGCGGGTGGCCGCGAACAGCGTGGCCGAGGCGGCGAACATCCCGCCCAGGACCAGCGCGAACAGCGAGCCGGTGGTCATCCCGGTGACGCCCGCGGGCTGAGCCGCGCTCATCAGACCCAGGTCGCCGGTGGGCAGGCTGCTGGTCGCGAGCTTCACCGCACCACCGACAGGGGTGCCGGCGATCAGCGAGGTCGCCGATCCCAGCGGCGACTGCGTGTCCTCGGCGCGGGCGGCGTGAGTGACCGGAGCCTTGCCGTTCTTGACGTGCTTGGCCGGGGTGACGTGCCTGACCGGGGTGGCGGGCCGGCCGGGCAGACCGGGCAGCTCGGGCAGGCCGAACAGCTCGTGCAGGTCACCGACCAGGGGCATGTCGCCGACGACCGGCAGCTCGGGCGAGCCGCCGCCACGCATCGGAGTGATGTTGCCCACGCCCCGCAGGCTGCCCAGGACCGGGACCGGGGGAAGCGCGGGAAGCACACCGCCGGACTTGGAGTCGGCGGCCTGGTGGGAGCTGTAGTGGCCGTAGGGGTGGTAGCCATCGTGTCCCGGCTTGCCGACGCTCGAGCCACCGAGGCACCCGGCCGCGGCGTCGCCGAGCACCGCCACGGCGTTGCCGCAGACGTTGACCGGCGCGGTGATCGGCGCGATCACCTGGTTGCCGCCGAGCACGGAGCCCTTGCCGGACGTGGTGTTGCCACCCGCGCCCGAACCACCGTTCTTGACCACCGAGGCGCCGCCCTTGCAGCGGGCCCCGGACAGCCCGAGCACGGCCACGGCGTTGCCGCAGACGTTGACCGGCGCGGTGATCGGCGCGACCACCTGGTTGCCGCCGAGCACAGAGCCCTTGCCCGAGGTGTGGTTACCGCCGGCGCCGCCCCTGCCACCGTTCTTGACCGTGGCGCCGCCCTTGCAGCCGGCGAACGCCTTGCCGATCACGGCCACCGCGTTGCCGCAGACGTTGACCGGCGCGGTGATCGGCGCGATCACCTGGTTGCCGCCGAGCACGGAACCCTTGCCGGACGTGGTGTTGCCGCCAGGGCCACCCTTGCCGGTGTTCTTGACCGAGGCGCCGCCCTTGCAGCCGGCGTGCGCGTTGCCGACGGCGTTGCCGCAGGCCACGATGGGCAGGCTGATCGGTGCGATGACCTGGTTGCCGCTGCCGACCCCGAAGCGCCCGTCGGTGTCGTTGCCCGTCGAGCCGTGACCGCCCCGGTAGTGGGTGTGCCCGCCGTTCTTGACCGTGGCGCCGCCCTTGCAGCCGGCGAACGCCCTGCCGATCACGGCCACCGCGTTGCCGCAGACGTTGACCGGCGCGCTGACCGGCGCGATGACCTGGTTGCCGCCGAGCACGGAGCCCTGGCCGGAGGTGTGGTTGCCGCCAGCCCCGCCCTTGCCGGTGTTCTTGACCGTGGCGCCGCCCTTGCAGCCCGCGTCGGACTTGCCGATCAGGGACAGCGCGTTGCCGCAGGCGTTGATCGGGACGTTGATCGGCGCGTTGACCTGGTTGCCGCCGAGGACGCTTCCCTTGCCGGAGGTCTTGTTGGAGCTGCCGGACTTACCGGTGTTCTTGACCGTGGCGCCGCCCTTGCAGCCCGCCTCCGACTTGCCGAGCACGGCCAAGGCGTTGCCACAGGCGTTGATCGGCGCGTTGATCGGCGCGTTGACCTGGTTGCCACCGAGAACGCTCCCGTCGCCGGAGGTCCTGTCGGAGGTGCCGCCCTTGCCGGTGTTGACGACCGTGGCGCCACCCTGGGAACTCGCCTCGGACTTGCCCAGCACGGCGGCGGAGTTGCCGCTGATGTCGATCGGCAGCGAGACAGGCAGGTTGACCTGGTTGCCACCGCCGACGGAGGAGTCGCCGGAGGTGTCGGCCAGCGCGGTGCCGCTGCCGAAGGACATGACGGCTACAGCTAGAAGAGCCGCGGGGGCCGAAGCCTTCGCCCACGTACGCATGATGAATGCTCCTACTTGGTTCATAGGGGGATACCTGACGGTTCGCGGGCAGCCGAGGGCATGCGAGGTCGCAGTGCGCCGCGCACAGCGGAGACCTCGGGGAATCGCGAACCAAGATGACTGACATGTCACCCGCTGGCGGAGGGGATCTAGCCGCGCTCCGCCGCCGTACTCATCGGAACCTGTGGCGGGGGTCAGTCAGGTGAGAAAGAAGGGTCATCCGCCGCTGTGCGGACGACCGGAGGAAGCACGGACGCCAAGGGGGCGCGCCGAGCCTCGATACGCGGGTCGAAGAAGGACCGCGCGATATCTCCCATGCTTGGCCCGAACGGGCCGCTGCCACCGCCGTTGGGCACCAGACCATTGGTGTCCAGGATGTCGGTCGCAGGGGAAGCAGGCGGCAGGCCGGGATCGGACTGGCTGTTGAGCCCGTCGACCGTCCGCCCCGCCATCGCCTCGGCGTTGTCCGACGCCGAGACCCTTCCGTCAGCCGTGGGGAAACCGTCCGTGATGGACCCGGTGACGGTGTGAGAGGTGCCGGCCGCTGTGGCCGTCCCTGTCGCCGCGGTGGAATCCGCGGCCGCCGGAGCGGCGAAGAGCAGTCCGAAGAGAACGGCGAGCAGCCATCCCGCGGCCAGCAGGACGCCGGCCGCGACTACTCGTGCGATGACCTGGCGGGCGCCGGCCGCGAACCGCGCCATCCGGGCGGCCCGATCGGCGATCGCATCCTTCGCGAAGATGATCACGGGCACGCGCCGGGAAGCGAGGGCGGGCATTGCCCGCCACCACCGCACCGGCATGCGTGCCACGTGAACCCTCCTTCAGAAGCACCAGGACCGACCTCACCAAGTGAGGCCGGTCCGTGGACTCACCCCTCAACGATCCGTAACCGTAGCATCACTCAAGGTTGCCGCAAGGGGTTTTCAGCAGTGATCCAGGAAGCGGTCAAGCACCCGCACCCCAAACCTGAGCGAATCCACCGGCACCCGCTCGTCGACCCCATGGAACATCCCAGAGAAGTCCAGGTCCGCGGGCAATTTGAGCGGCGCGAACCCGTAGCCCCGGATTCCGAGCCTGCTGAACGACTTGAGGTCCGTCCCTCCGGACATCGTGTACGGCACGGCGCGCCCGGCCGGGTCCTCGGCCAGCAGCGCCTCCACCATGGCCGTCACCAGCGGCCCCTCGAAGCCGAACTCCAGCGCCACCTGGTGCTGCACGAACTCCCTCGTGACGTTGGGCCCGAGCAGCTCGTCGACCGTGGCGAAGAACTCCTCCTCGAACCCCGGCAGGAACCGCCCGTCGATGGTCGCCGAGGCCGTCTGCGGCACCACGTTCGCCTTGTAGCCGGCCTCCAGCATGGTCGGATTGACCGTGTTGCGCAGCCCCGCACCCAGCATCCTGGCCACCGGCCCCAGCTTGGCGATCGCGGCCTCGGGATCGCCGCCGCCTATTTCCTCCAGGAACCTGCTCATGGTCGGCGTCAGCCGTACCGGCCACTCATACCGCCCCACACGCGCCACGGCGTCGGCGAGGTCGGTCACGGCGTTGTCCAGGTTGAGCATCGACCCGTGCCCGGCCCGGCCGTTCGCGGTCAACCGCATCCACGCCATGCCCTTCTCCGCGGCCTCGATCAGGTAGAGCCGGTGATCCGCCCCGATCGACACGCTGAACCCGCCGACCTCCCCGATCGCCTCCGTGACCCCCTCGAACAGCTCCGGGTGCTCCTCGACCAGGAACTTCGCCCCGTATTCCCCGCCCGCCTCCTCATCGGCGGTGAACATGAGCACCACGTCACGCCCAGGCCGGCGCCCCTCCCTGAGCCGCTGCCGCACGACCGCCAGGATCATCGCGTCCATGTCCTTCATGTCCACGGCCCCGCGCCCCCAGACGCACCCGTCGGCCACTTCCGCCGAGAGCGGGTGATGCCGCCAGTCGCCCGCGTCGAACGGCACGACATCGAGATGCCCGTGCAACAGCAGCGCGTCACGGCCCGGATCGGTGCCCTCGATACGCGCGACGACGTTCGCCCGCCGATCGTCGCTCTCCAGGATCGTCACTTCGAGCCCTACCTCGGCGAGCTTCTCCGCGACGTACTCGGCCGCCGCCCTCTCCCCGGGCCCCGCGTTGTCGCCGGCGTTGGTCGAATCGATACGGATCAGATCACGGCACAGCTCGACGACCTCGTCCTCGGCCATGAAGGCTCCTTACGATCGGGTACGTATTGCCGTCTCATCCTCCCTCCGGAATCCTGGTATGACGCACCCCTCAGAGTTTGCTAACCTTACGGAGCCGACGCGGGATGACGGTCCCACGTGCAGGCACCAAGTCCGGGTGGCGGAATAGGCAGACGCGCTAGCTTGAGGTGCTAGTGCCCTTTGCGGGGCATGGGGGTTCAAGTCCCCCCTCGGACACAGGATTACCCCATGAAGAGCTCGCCTTGCGAGGCGGGCTCTTTGGCGTTGAGCCCAGTTACGACACGGGTCTCCGCGTGGCAGACGATGACCAGGCCGTTGCCTCGCAATGCAGAGATGATCTCCGCCGGCCCATCCCGTTCTCCGCCGCCAACATGCGCTAAGAGCTCTGCCAGCAGCCGGTCCTCACGTAGATACAAGAACTTCGGGCCGGCCACCCAGCGGGGTCTGGCGCTGGTGTAGCCGTGCCGGCACCGGTATCCGGGACGTCCGTTCACCCAGTGGGAATCCAGTCGACGCCCGCAGATCCCGCACATCAGTAGCCCCGCGAGCAGATAAACGCGCCGGCTGCCGTCCTGGGCGGGGCGAGCAGCCCGGATCGCCTGCGCGGTGACGAAATCGTCGTCGCCGACCAGCGCCGGATGGCTCCGCTTCGTAGAGATCGCCCACTCTTGTGGGGCGTTCCAGCCGCGTACGGCGACATCGTCGGCGCTGGCGCTTTGCCGGTTCCAGACCAGGCGGCCGGTGTAACGCGGATTGCCGAGGATCGCCGCAACAGTGCGTAACGTCCAAGCCTGTCCCGACCGATGCGGGTTGCGCTCACGATCTACGTTCGAGGGGCACGGTAGGCCGCGTTCGTTGAGCATCCGGGCGATCCCCGCCACGCTGACACCCGCCAGTCGCTGCGCGAACATCCACCGTACGAAGACAGCGGCAGGCCGGGGGTGGGCGGCATCTGCCCGTACGTGCAGGACGTAGCCGCAGTGGGTGTAGATCTAGGTGCAGCGCTTGAGTAGGGTGGCGCCACTCTCGCCGCTCCGCGTCATGGTCACAGGAGCAGGCCGAACAGCCGGGTCATGCGCTGCCAATGCTCGCTGGAGGGGTTCTTGAGGTCGGGTTCGACGATCTTGAACGCCCGGGCGAGCGCCATGGACAGCCCGCCCGCCACGGCCGGCAGCCGGGCCTCGGCGTCTACGCTGAGCGACAGGTCGAGCGGCGGCAGCGCGGTGAGCTGCTCCAGAATCGGCGATAGCTCCAGCTCCTCGTCCAAGTCGCGGAAGTCGTGCATGGTCTCCTGCAGGCCCTTGGTGATGGGCAGGTCCCATGGCTGGATGATGTCGCGCCTGTTCTCCTTGGCCGCGGCCTCGGCGACGACGAGCATGTCGTACAGCTTCTGGTTGACGAAGTCGTTGAAGCGCTTGAGGTCGTTCTTGTCCACGTTGAGTCCCGCGGCGGTGCGGAAGAAGCGCTCGAATCTGGAGTGTGCCATCACCGGCATGTCGATCACCGTCTTCTCTGTCGATTTCCTGTGGTGGTGAACCTTTCGTGCACCAGGCGCACGGCCATGGCGCCCTCTCCCACCGCGGAGGCGACCCGCTTGACCGATCCGCTGCGGACGTCGCCCGCGGCGAAGACGCCCAGGTGGTCGGTCTCCAGGGGAAGCGGTGCGTTCCACGTGGTGGATTGTCCCGTGACGATGAAGCCGCGGTCGTCGAGCGGCACGGCACCCTCCAGCCACTTGGTGTGCGGGTCGGCGCCGATGAAGACGAACATCGCCCTGGTGGCGATCTCCAGGGACTTCCCCGTGCGCTTGTTGCGGACGCGGACACCTTCCAGCGTGCCGTCGCCGATGAGCTCGCACACCTCGGTGTTGGGCATGATCTCGATGCCGGGCGTGCGGTCGAGTTCGTCGGCGAGGTAGTGGGACATGCTGGCGCGCACGTCGTCACCGCGTACGATCATGCGCACCGACGACGCGTTCCTGGACAGGTAGAGGGCCGCCTGACCGGCGGAGTTGCCGCCGCCGACGATGACCACCGGCGAGCGGCTGCACATGCGCAGCTCGAACGGGGTGGCCGCGTAGTAAATGCCCGATCCCTCGTACTTCTCCAACTCGGGGACCTCCAGCCGCCGGTAGCGGGCGCCGGTGGCGATGATCACGGCGTGGCCCTTGACGATGTTGCCGTCCTCGACGACGACGCCGTAGAAGCCGTCGTCCGGCTGAAGGCCGGTCGCCTCGGCCGGGATGGACAACACCGCGCCGAACTTCCGCGCCTGGATGATGGCGCGCTCGGCCAGCTCGGCGCCCGAGATGCCGGAGGGGAAGCCAAGGTAGTTCTCGATGCGAGAGGAGGTGCCGGCTTGGCCGCCCGCGGCCACGGCGTCGAGCACGACGGTCGTCAGCCCTTCCGAGGCCCCGTACACGGCGGCGGCCAGGCCCGCGGGGCCCGCGCCCACGACGACCAGGTCGCTGACCCCGTCGCCGGGCACCGGGGCGGGCAGGCCGATCGCCTTCGCCAGCTCGGCAATGGTCGGGTTGCGCAGGACCTTGTCGCCGCGCCAGATCACGACCGGGGTGTCCTCGGGCGGGATGCGCAGCTCGCGCAGCAGCGCGTCCGCCTCCTCGTCCTCCTCCAGGTCGATCCACCGGTGCGGCACCCTGTTGCGGGCGGCGAACTCGCGCAGCCGCCGGCAGTCCGCCGAATAGCGGGAGCCGATGATGCGGAAGCCGGTGCCCAGCCCGATCAACAGGGACCGCCGGGCCAGGTAGGCCCGCAGGATGAGGTCGCCGAGCGTCTGGTCGCGCGCCACCAGCGCCCGCACCTCGTCGGCGGGCACGGCCAGCACCTCGCCTGGCTCCTGGACGACGGCGGTCAGGAATCCCGCCTGGCCGGTGAGCAGGCTGAGCTCGCCGAGGAACCGGCCAGGGCCGTGGACGGCGATCGTCCGCTCGTCCGGGCTGCGCCCCTCGACCATGGCAACCCTGCCGGCCAGCACGACGATGAACTCCGAGGTGGGATCCCCCTCACGGAACAGGACGTCGCCTCCCGACACGGCCCGGCGCTCGCCGCAGGGGGAGAGCTCGGCGAGCTGCGCCTCGCTCAGCCGGGGATAGGCGCCGTACAAGTCCGGCGTCTCGGGTACCGGTGTCATGTGCGCGCCTTGATCGCGTCCTCGACCCATCTGCGCAGCTCGTGGGCGGGCGCGCTGCCCGCCCGCTGGGCGACGACCTCGCCGCGGACCATCATCATGAGCGTCGGGATGTGCTTGATCGCGAAGCGCTCGGACAAGCGTGGCGACCGGTCCACGTCGACTTTGACAAGTTTGACGCGGCCGGCCAAGTCCTGCGAGACCTGTTCGAGCGCGGGCGTGACCATCCGGCACGGCCCGCACCAGTCCGCCCAGAAGTCGACGATGACCGGCAGCGCCGATCGCTCGGCGACCTCGGCGAACGTGTCGTCGCTCGCCTCGGCGATCCAAGCCAGCGGCTGATGGCAGTTCCCGCATTGGGGTACGCCGTCGGCCGCGGCCGGCACCCTGTTCCGTTTGCCGCAGTTCGGGCAGGCGACGGTGGTCGGAATCATGTCAGCTCCCCGGTTCGGTGAAGGTGACGCTCAGCTCGCCGTGGTCGACGTCCACCGTCACGGTCGAGCCGTCCGGAGCGTCGCCGCCCAGCAGCGCCCGCCCGATGCGGGTCTCGACCTCGCGGGCGATGAACCGGCGCAGCGGCCGGGCCCCGTACACGGGGTCATAGCCCTGGTTGGCGATGAGCTTGAGCGCCTGGTCGGTGACCCGCAGCGTGAGCCGCCGGTCGGCCAGCCGCTGCCTGACGTCGTTGAACATCAGGTCCACGATCCGCTCGATCTGGGCCTCGGTCAGCGGCTTGAACAGCACGATGTCGTCGACCCTGTTGAGGAACTCCGGCCGGAAGTGCGTGCGCAGCTCGTTCATGACCCGGTCACGGGCTTCCGGCTTTATCTCGCCGTCGGAGGTGACCCCGTCGAGCAGGTACTGCGAGCCGATGTTCGAGGTCATGATGATCACGGTGTTGCGGAAGTCGACCGTACGGCCCTGCGCATCCGTCAGCCGCCCGTCGTCCAGGACCTGCAGGAACGTGTTGAACACGTCCGCGTGCGCCTTCTCCACCTCGTCGAAGAGGACCACCGAGTACGGCTTGCGCCGCACCGCCTCGGTGAGCTGGCCGCCCTCCTCGTACCCGATGTAGCCCGGAGGGGCGCCGACCAGGCGGCTGACCGTGTGCCGCTCCTGGTATTCGCTCATGTCGATGCGGACCATGTTGTCCTCGGTGTCGAACAGCGTGGCGGCGAGCGTCCTGGCCAGCTCGGTCTTGCCGACGCCGGTGGGTCCGAGGAACAGGAACGACCCGACGGGCCGCCGCGGATCCTTGATGCCGGAGCGGGCGCGGATGACCGCGTCGGCCACCAGCCGCACGGCCTCCTCCTGGCCGATGACCCGCTCGTGCAGGGTCTCGTCCAGCCGCAGCAGCTTCTCGCGCTCGCCCTCCTTCAGCCGGGTGACCGGGATGCCGGTCCAGCGCGAGACGATGGAGGCGATCTCCTCCTCGGTCACAACCTCGCGCAGCAGCCTGCGGCCGCTCTGGCGCAGGGCCAGCTGCTCCTCCTCCGCCTGCAGGCGGCGTTCCAGCTCGGGGAGCTTGCCGTGGCGCAGCTCGGCGGCGCGGTTGAGGTCGTAGTCGCGTTCGGCTTGCTCGGCCTCCCGGCGCACGGCCTCCAGCTCCTGGCGCAGGGCCTGGACCTTGCGCAGGGCGTGCCGCTCGGACTCCCACTGCGCCCGCATGGCGTCGGCCTCGGCGCGCAGGTCGGCCAGCTCCTTGCGCAGGTCGGCGAGGCGGGCCTGGCTGGCGGGGTCGTCCTCCTTGGCGAGCGCGGCCTCCTCGATCTCCAGCCGCATCACCCGCCGGGTGAGTTCGTCGAGCTCGGCCGGCATGGAGTCGATCTCCGTACGGATCATCGCGCAGGCCTCGTCGACCAGGTCGATGGCCTTGTCCGGGAGGAACCGGTCGGAGATGTAGCGGTGGCTCAGCGTCACCGCGGCGACGATGGCGCTGTCCTGGATTTTTACGCCATGGAAGATCTCCAGCCGCTCGCGCAGCCCCCGCAGGATCGATATCGCGTCCTCTTCGGAAGGCTCGTCCACCAGGACAGGCTGGAACCTGCGCTCCAGGGCCGCATCCTTCTCGATGTGCTGGCGGTACTCCTGGACCGTGGTCGCGCCGATCATGTGCAGTTCGCCGCGGGCGAGCATGGGCTTGAGCATGTTGCCCGCGTCCATGGCGCCCTCGGTCGCGCCGGCCCCGACCACGGTGTGCAGCTCGTCCACGAACAGCAGGATCTGTCCCTGGGCCGCCGTGACCTCGTTCAGCACGGCCTTCAGGCGTTCCTCGAACTCGCCGCGATACTTGGCGCCGGCCACGAGCGAGCCCATGTCCAGGCTGAAGACGGTCTTGTCGCGCAGCCCCTCGGGGACGTCCCCGTTCGTGATCCGCTGGGCGAGCCCCTCCACGATGGCGGTCTTGCCGACGCCGGGGTCACCGATCAGCACCGGGTTGTTCTTGGTCTTGCGGGACAGGATCTGGATCACCCGGCGGATCTCCGTGTCGCGGCCGATCACCGGGTCCAGCTTGCCCGCCCGAGCCTCGCTCACCAGGTCGCGGCCGTACTTCTCCAGCGCCTCGTAGGCGACCTCCGGCATGGCCGAGGTGACGCGCTGATTACCCCGGATGGCGGTCAGCGCCTCCAGGAACCGGTCCCTGGTGAGCCCCTGCTCGTGCAGCAGCCGGCCGGAGGGTGTGCCGGCGCCCTCCTCGATCAGGGCCAGCAGCAGGTGCTCGACCGAGACGTAGTCGTCCTTGAGCCGTTTCGCCTCCCGGTCGGCGGTGTCCAGCAGCCGCGACAGCCGCTGCGTGACGTAGACCTGTCCGGGTTGCGCGCCCGGGCCGCTGACCTTGGGACGGCGTTCCAGCTCGTGCTCCAGGTCCCTGCGCAGGGCCTCCGGGTCGGCTCCGGCGTGCTGTACGAGCCGGGGGGCCAGCCCGTCCGGCTGCTCGAGCAGGGCCAGCAGCAGGTGCTCGGCATCGACCTCGGTGTGCCCGTAGCGCAGCGCCTTCGTCTGGGCGCCGTGCAGGGCCTCCTGCGACTTCTGCGTCATAGTGTTCGGGTCCACTCCAGTCCCCCTAGTGTCGTGAGGCGTGCGTACGCAGGGAGCTCTCCAGCGCCTCGATCCGGTCGAGCAGGTCGGTCACCAGCCCGATCGCGGCATAGTTGATCGACAGGCCCTCGTGCAGCCGCCGGATGCGGGCGGCCGCGGCGACCTGGGGGAGCGGGAAGCAGAGCTCTCCCCTGGCGTCCCTGACCGGTTCCAGCAAGCCGAGCACCACCAGGCGGCGGATGGTCTCCGGGTGCAGCCCGGTGACCCGCGCATAGGAGTCCAGACCCAGCCGTGTCGGGCGGACGATCGCGTACGTCGTCATGAGCCTCTCCTCGGGTCGAACCGGGACGTGGCGGCGAGCTGTTCGAACAGGCGCCGCTCCTCCTCGGTGAGCCTGGGCGGCACCACGATCCGCACTTCGGCGAACAGGTCGCCGGGCTTGCCGCGGGGGTTGGGCATGCCGCGCCCGCGCAGCCGCAGGCGGCGCCCGGTCGAGGTGCCTGGCGGCACCTTCAGCTTGGCCTCGCCGCCCGGCGTGTCGATGGCCACCGTGGCGCCCAGAGCGGCCTCCCAGGGGGCCAGCGGCAGGTAGGTGTGCAGGTCGCGGCCCTCGACGCGGTAGCGGGGATGGTCGGCGATCCGGACGATGAGGTAGAGGTCGCCCGGCTGGGCGCCTTGGCTCCCCTGGCCTCCCTGGCCGGCCAGCCTGATGCGCTGGCCGTCCGTCACCCCCGGCGGGATCGTGACGTCCAGCCGCCGTCCTCCGCCCAGCGTGATCGTCCGGCGCCCACCGTGGTAGGCCTCCTCGACCGGGAGTGTCAGCTCGGCCTCCTGGTCCGCGCCCTGCACGGGTCCCCAGGAGCGCCTGCCCCGGCCGTCGAACATGCCGCCGAGCAGGTCCTCGAAGTCGATACCTCCGGGGCCAGTCCCGAAGTCGCCGCTCGTGCGCCACTGGGCACCGCCGCCGCCACGTGCTCCGGCTCCGGAGCGGGCACGAGCACGGGAACGGCCCCTGGCGTACTGCTCGGGGTCGACGTCGGGCGGCACCTGGCGGAAGTCGTGCCCGAACGCGTCATACTTGCGGCGCATTTCGGGATCCGAGAGCACGGAGTACGCCTCCGAGATCTCCTTGAAGGTGTCCTCCGCCCCCGGATCCTTGTTGACATCCGGATGGTATTTGCGGACCAGTTTGCGGTAGGCCCGCTGGATCTCGTCCTGGTCGGCACTACGGCCGACTCCGAGCACTTCGTAGAAGTCGCGTCGGTCGGCCATCACTCCGCCTTCTTGGCTACCACCACCACCGCCGGGCGCAGTTGCCGCTGGTCGTCGCCATAGCCGGGCTGCAGCACCTCCACGACGGTGCCGGGTGCGACGTCGTCGCGTTCGACGGTCGAGACCGCCTCGTGGTGCTGGGGATCGAACGGCACGCCGGTCTGGTCCTGGCGGCGGTAGCCGAGGCGGTTCAGCGTGGCGACCGCCTGGTCGCGCACCGCGCGCACCCCCTGGATGACCGGATTGGCGTCGCCGTCCCCATCGGCGGCGCTCAGCGCGCGCTCCAGGTTGTCCAGGACGGGCAGCCACTGGGAGACAACCCTGTCCCGCTCCTCGACCCGGAGCCGCTCGGTGTCCCGGGCGATGCGCTTGCGGACGTTGTCCAGCTCGGCGACCGCACGCAGCCACCGGTCCTCCAGCTCCGCCAGCTTCGCCTCCGATTCCGCGAGCGGCTCGGCCTCGTCGGTGCCGGCCTGAACCGCCCGCGCACCATCCTGGTCCGTACGCTCTTCGTGGCCGTTCATGTCACTCCGTGTCAGAGGTGGTGAACTCGGCGTCGATCACGTCGTCGTCGGCCGGGCCGCCCGAAGCGCTCTCCGCCCTGCCCTGCGGGGGCACGTTGGCCGACTGGCTGGTCTGCAGCGCCTGGTTGACCTGCTGGAGTTCGCCGCTGAGGCCGCGCAGCCGGTCGATCGGCGCCTCCTGCTTGATCGCCTCGCGGGCATCGTGGACGAGCTGTTCGGCACGCGCCTTCTCGTGAACGGGGACACCGTCGCCGAGCTCTTGCAGGCGGCGTTCCACCTGGTAGGCGGCCGAGTCCAGCTCGTTACGGACTTCGATCATCTGCCGCAGCCGAAGGTCCTCGTCGCGGTGCTGCTCGGCGTCCTGAATCATCCGCTCGATCTCCTGCTTGTCCAGCGTGGAGGTCTCGCTGATGGTGACCTTCTGCTCGGCGCCGGTGTCCTTGTCGCGGGCGGTGACGTTGAGGATGCCGTTGGCGTCGATGTCGAAGGTGACCTCGATCTGCGGCTCTCCCCGGGGCGCGGGGCGGATGTTCTCCAGCCGGAAGCGCCCGAGCACCCGGTTGTCGGCCGCCCGCTCGCGCTCCCCCTGAAGGATCACGATGTCGACGGCGCTCTGGTTGTCGTCGGCCGTGCTGAAGGTCTCGGTCCGGCGGGCCGGGATCGTGGTGTTGCGTTCGATGACCTTGGTCATGACCCCGCCGAGCGTCTCGACGCCCAGCGACAGCGGCGTGACGTCGAGCAGGACTACGTCCTCGACCTCGCCCTTGAGGATTCCGGCCTGGATCGCCGCGCCGATGGCCACGACCTCGTCCGGGTTCACCGTCATGTTGGGGTCCTTGCCGCCGGTGAGCCTGCGTACGAGGTTCTGCACGGCGGGCATGCGGGTCGATCCGCCGACGAGGATCACCTCATCGATGTCCGACGGCCTGAGCTTGGCGTCCTCCATCGCCTGCTCCACGGGGTGAACGCAGCGTTCGACCAGGTCGGCGGTGATCTGCTCGAACGTGGAGCGCATGAGAGTGGTGTTGAGGTGCTTCGGCCCCGCGGCGTCCGCCGTGATGAACGGCAGACTGATCGTGGTCTGCGTCACCTCCGACAGCTCGACCTTGGCCTTCTCCGCCGCCTCGAACAGCCGCTGCAGGGCCTGCGGGTCGCGGCGCAGGTCGATGCCCTGCTCCTTCTGGAACTCATCGGCCAAATGGTCGACGATCCTGCGGTCGAAGTCGTCGCCGCCGAGGTGCCCGTCGCCGGAGGTCGAACGTACCTCGACGACCCCCTCACCGATGTCCAGGATGCTGACGTCGAAGGTGCCGCCGCCCAGGTCGAAGACCAGCACGGTCTCGTTGGACTTCTTGTCCAGCCCGTAGGCCAGCGCGGCGGCGGTCGGCTCGTTGATGATCCGCAGGACCTCCAGCCCGGCGATGCGGCCCGCGTCCTTGGTCGCCTGGCGCTGGGCGTCGTTGAAGTAGGCCGGGACGGTGATGACCGCCTCGGTCACCTTCTCGCCGAGGTACTTCGCGGCGTCCGCGGCCAGCTTGCGCAGCACCAGGGCCGAGACCTCCTCGGGCGCGTACTGCTTGCCCTTGACGTCGAAGCGGACGCTGCCGTCGGGCCCCTCCGTCACGTCGAAGGAGACGGCGTTGATCTCACTCTTGACCTCGTCGAATCGGCGGCCGATGAAGCGCTTGGCCGAGTAGATTGTTCCCTTCGGGTTGAGGATGGCCTGACGACGGGCGAGCTGGCCCACGAGCCGCTCACCCTGGTCGGTGAACGCGACCACGGATGGCGTCGTACGGGCGCCCTCCGCGTTCGGTATCACCGTCGGATGCCCGTCCTCCGTGGCGGCGATCACTGAGTTGGTCGTGCCGAGGTCGATGCCTACTGCCTTCGCCATTGCGGCTCCCCTAGCGATTGATGCTTGCGAGCAGTTCACGCGCCCGGGGCGCGTTCTCCGACTCGACGAGGACTTGGTACTTGTCGGCCACCAGGCCGCTCTCGGAGACGAAGTCCCGCCGACCGCCCGTCAGCGCGTGCGCGATCAGTCCGTAGACCCACACCATTTGAAGCTTTCGCGGGGGCTGCCGCGTCACATCCCCCATACGTGTAGTTCTGGCGCTCACGCGTCAGCCGCCGGGCTCGTCGCGCCCCCGGATCGTCACGAGGCGGGTGAGCTCGACGCGGGAGTTGATCTGCAGCTTGCGGTAGACATGTCGCAGGTGGAAGGCGACCGTGTGCGCGCTGATGAACATCTGCTCCGCCACCTCCCGGTTGGACCATCCGTCGGCGACCAGGAGCGAGACGTTGAGCTCGGTCTCGGTGAGGCTGCCCCAGCCGCAGACGGGCCGGTCGGCGTAGCTCCAGTGGCGGTGGCGCACGCCCATGCCGCGCAGCCGCTTGCGGACGCGGGCCGAATCCCGGACGGATCCGATCTCGTGGTAGATCGCGAGCGCGCGGTCGAGGCTTCCCACCGCGTCGTCGTGCCGCCCGTCTGCGGCCAGCAGGACGCCGAGGTCCTCCGTGGCCGATGCCTTCCCCCACATGTCGTCGGAGCGCGCGGCGGCCTGGGCCAGCGCATCGCGGTCGCCGTCGAGCAGGCCGCGCGCGTGCGCGGCGGACGCGGTCAGGGCGAGCACACCCGGGTTGACGGCCTCCAGTTCCTCTGCGGTGGCAACGATCGTCTTGGCCACCTCGCGGTCGTCCACGGCGAGGGCGACGCGGACCAGCCAGGCGCTCGCGGTGGGGTTGACGGCAAGCGTCGAGCGTTGCCGTTCGAGCAGGCCGGCCAGCAGGGGCATCGCCGCCAGCGGCCCATCGCTCGCCTCCGTGATCTGGGCCGTCAGCAGGGCGTGGCCGGGCGAGTCGCCGTCCAGGCCGGCCATGTGCCGGGCGGCCGCCCGCAGGTCGCCGCGCCGCAGCGTGACCGTGGCCAGGACGGCGGTGGCCACTACGGCGGGCAGGGGCGTGGCCCGGTCAGCGGCAAGGCTCAGCGCCCGCTCGGCCTCGCTCGCGGCGCCGTCCAGCCGCCCTTCGAGTAGCTCGGAGCGCGCCACGAGAGCGGAGATGTCGGCCTCCCAGGCGAGGTGGCCGTGGGCGGACATGTCCTCGCGCGCGTCCTCGACGAGCAGCCGCGCCTCGTCCAGCCGGTGGAGGTCGGTGAGCATCGCGGCGGAGGCCAGCCGGGCGTCGTACGGATGCACGGCCGAAACGTTCGCGCCGGTCAGCTGCCTGGCGTCGGCGGCCAGCGCCAGCGCGTCGGTCAGGCGGCCCTCGTCCCGCTCCGTCTCCGCCAGCGCGATCAGGGCCGCCGCTGTGAGCACCGCGCCGTGCCGGCATCCTCCCTCGACGACCTCTTGCGCGTACGCGCGGACGGACGCCCCGTCGCTGCGCAGGCGCGTCATGGTGGAGAGGCGCACCAGCAGTGCCCGGTCGCGTATGTGGCCGGGAAGGTCGGGCACGGCCAGCACCGTCTCGGCCTCCCGCATGGCCTCCTCGAGGCTGCCGGTCAGATACATGACGTCCGAAAAGACGCAGCGCAGCTCGGCCACGCTGTGCGTCGAAGCGTGCGCGAAGGAGTTCTCGGCCAGTCCGCCGCGGACCAACTGCTCGGCCTCCCGCAGCCGCCCCTCGGCTATCGCGGTATCGATGACCGCGACCAGGTCGACCTGACCCAGCAGCGCCTGCCGTACGGGCGGGGGGACCCGCTCGGCGACGACGAGCCTGACCAGTTCGTGGCGGAAGGCGAGATCGTGCGCGGTAGCGGCCAGGATGCCCGCTGCCATGGACTCCTCCACTGCGGGCAGCAGCGCGGCCGGTGTCGTGCCGAGCAGAGCCGCGGCCTGCTCGGGGTCGAACGACCGGCCGAGCACGGCGGCCGTCTCCACCAGGTTCCTGGCGACTGTGCTCAGGCCGTCGATCCAGTGCCGTACCACTCTGATGCACCGGTCGGGGACGCGCAGGGCGGTGCCGTCGAGGACCTGGCCTTCGTCGCGCAGGCCGGTGAGCAGCGCGATGATCAGCAGCGGGTTGCCACCCGCGGCGTCCACCAGGGCCAGTGTCGCCGGATCCGGCTCGACTCCGAGCGTGTCTGTGGCCAGGGCGACGGCCGCGGACGGGGACAGCGACGAGAGCCGCACCCGGCCGGCCCCGTGTCGCTCCAGCAGGTCGAACAGGGAGGCGGACTGGTCCTGTTCGCCGGCGGTTGAGCGGCTCAGCAGCCACCCGATCGGCTGGAGTTCGAGCAGGCCGTGGAGGGTGCGCAGGGTGACCAGCGTCGCCGGGTCGGCCCACTGCAGGTCGTCGAGCACTGCCAGGACCGGAGCCGTGGCCCGTTCCTCGAAGCCCGTTCGCAACGCTTCCAGCGCCCGCGAGCCCGGGTCGAGCCGCAGGTCCAGGGTCTCGAACAGGATGCCACACGGCACCAGCTCGCCCAGCTCCTCCGGTGCCCCTCGGAGCACGGCGATGCCGCGCTCGCCGGCGGTGGCGGCGGTCTCGTCGAGCAGCCGGGTCTTGCCGGTCCCTGGCTCTCCGTCCACCAGCAGGGTCGCGGCCTTGCCCGCCTGAACGGCGTCGAGCAGGCCGCCCACGTCATGCCATTCCGGTTCGCGTCCCCGCATGTCAGACCGCCTCCCCGACGGGGAATGGTGAAGCCCATGCTCCTGGAGATCTTTCACGCCACTGCACGTCTTGGGGATGTGGCCGGGGAGCAGCCGGGAGGAGTGTTGAGGTGATGCCCGGAAGGGAGTCGGCGAAATGGTAGAAACCGGCTACGCGCCGTTCAACCGGACAGTGGACAAGGCCAACCGCATCCTGCACGAGATCGAGGAGGCCTGCGGCTGGCCCCCGGAGCGGCGTAACCATTCCTACGGCGCGCTGCGCGCCGTGCTGCACGCGCTGCGCGACAGGCTGACGGTGGAGGCGAGTGCTCACCTGGCCGCCCAGCTTCCGCTGCTGTTGCGAGGCGTCTACTTCGACGGCTGGCGGCCGAGCAGCGTCCCGGTGAAAGTGAACCGTGAGGAGTTCCTCGACCGCGTACGCGCCGAGGTGACCTTCAACCACGGCAGGAGCACGGAGGAGATGGTCAGGACGGTCCTGGAAGTGCTCAAGCGTCACATCACCGAAGGCGAATGGGAGGACGTGAAGGCTGGCATGCCTAGGGACCTCGCGTCCATGTTCCCGTAGCGACATTTCAGCTCCGCCTCCGGCTCCTTTCACGGAGAGCGCGGACGAGCCGCAGCGGCAGGAGCCCCACCAGGGGAGCTCGCCTGCCAAGATCGTCGCGATCCTCCTTGTCGAAGGCGCGGGCGTAGCGGCTGGCATCCCGGGCGCTCGCGTAGCTCTTGGCGCCGCCTGCTCCGCAGCCGCGCTGACAATGCCAGCACATCGTCTCCCCCTCGTCCTCGAAGCGGAAACGATGCCCGAAAATCCGACAAAGCAGCATCAAAGCGATCTTACTCCCGATATCCCTCCGGAGCACCGCTGAAGGACGTTCCGTGAAGGAGCTTTGACCATGACCACAGAAGGCCTTGGCGTCATCCGGACCAACATCCCGGCCCGGCTGGATCGGCTGCCCTGGTCCCGGTTCCACTGGAGGGTGGTGCTGGGTCTGGGAACGGTGTGGATCCTCGACGGGCTGGAGGTCACGATCGTCGGCGCCGTCGCCTCCCGCATGACGGAGCGCGGCAGCGGCATCGCCGTCAACAGCGCCGACATCGGCACCGCGGCGGCCATCTACGTCGCCGGCGCGTGCGTAGGAGCCATGCTGTTCGGGCAGCTCACGGACCGGCTTGGCCGCAAGAAGATGTTCATGTTCACGCTCGGCCTCTACATGGTCGCCACCGTGGCCACCACCTTCGCGTTCGAGCCCTGGTACCTGTTCCTCATGCGCTTCCTGACCGGGATGGGCATCGGAGGCGAGTACGCGGCGATCAACTCGGCCATCGACGAGCTCATCCCGGCACGCAACCGGGGCCGGGTGGACCTGGCCATCAACGGCAGCTACTGGGTAGGGGCGGCCATCGGCAGCGTCGCCGCGCTGGCCTTCCTCAGCACCGCCCTCTTCCCGATGAACATCGGCTGGCGGCTGGCGTTCATCATCGGCGGCGTGCTCGGATTCGCCATCATGTTCACCCGTCGAAGCCTTCCCGAGAGTCCCCGCTGGCTGTTCATCCACGGCCACGCCGAGGAGGCCGAGCACATCGTGGACCAGATCGAGGCCGAGATCGGCGGCGACCTGCCCCCGCCCAAGGGCGAGATCACGGTCAGGCAACGCGACGCCATCCCGTTCCGGGAGATCGCCAGGGTGGCCATGAAACGCTACCCGCGCCGGGTGATCCTCGGCCTCGCCCTCTTCATCGGCCAGGCGTTCCTCTACAACGCCGTCACCTTCGACCTGGGCACGCTGCTGCACGGCTTCTTCGGCGTGGCCTCCGGCAATATCCCGTACTTCATGGCCGTCTTCGCGCTCGGCAACTTCCTCGGGCCTCTCCTCCTGGGACGCTGGTTCGACACCGTCGGCCGGATACCCATGATCGCCGGAACCTACCTGGTCTCCGCCGTCCTGACTGGGCTGACCGCGATCCTGCTGCTGAACCAGGCATTGTCCACCAACTCATTCATGGCTCTGCTGGCCCTGACCTTCTTCGTCGCCTCCGCGGGAGCAGCCTCCGCCTACCTGACCGTCAGCGAGGTCTTCCCGATGGAGACGCGCGCGCTGGCCATCGCCTTGTTCTTCGCGGTCGGCACCGCGATCGGCGGCATCACCGGACCGGCACTGTTCGGCCAATTCATCCACAGCGGCAACGTGAGCCTGGTCGCACTCGGATTCTTCATCGGCGCGGCCGCCATGGCCATCGGCGGCATCGCCGAATTGCTACTCGGCGTCCGCGCCGAACAGCAATCGCTGGAGAACATCGCTCGTCCGCTGACGGCGGAGGAGGTCGAGGCCCAACCCGCTGAGCACGCCGCCATGATCAAGGACGAGCGCGAGCGAGGCATGACCGGACAGGAAAAGCTCTGGGACCTGGAGCGCCGAGACCGCACCCGGCTGCGCCGCGAGCAGGACTCCACAGGCTCCCGCCGCTTCCGGCTGGGACCTGGCAGCACGTTCCCCTCTCCAGGCATGCTCGGAACCAGTGGGCCGACCAGCCGATTCACTGCCGTCTCCGACGAGCAGCTCGATCGGGAGATCGAGCTGCTCGTCCGCGCTCTGGAGGAAGACGGCCCGGCCGACCGGCAGACCCTCGCGCTGCGCGTCCACGCCCGCGCATGGGGTCCCGGCCGGTTCCGCGTCGCCCTGCGCCAGACCATCCGAGAGGGACGTGCCCGCCCACTGCCAGACGGCCGGTACGGCTCGCCACAGAGATGAACTCCGCGCCTACCCGTCGCCGTTACTCTCGTCGGCGTCGATGCGCTCGTTCGGGCGGTGGCCATACGCCGCGCTGGCGCGGCCTGCGCCCGGACGAACGGCCGAACCAGGTGCGGCGGGAGGAGGGCTGGCGGCGGGATCGGCCGGCCCTCATCCGGAAGCGCTGGAGTCGCCGCGCCCGTCAGCGGACAAAGCGGGCCGTCGCTGCGACCATCGCACCAGCGCCAGCGCCGCGACCAGCATTAAGGCGCTCCCCGCGTAGACGACCAGCTCCATGAGCTGCTGGCGGCTCGCCGCCAGATTCCCCGGGATCGTCAGCCGGACGACCACGGACAGGATGTGGCGGATGATCGCGATGATGCCCACGATGATGAACGGTTCGAGCTGCAGGCTGCCGCCCGCGAGGTGGGTCTGCACCGTCACGAAGATCTCCAGCACGATCAGCACAAGGAGCAGCTCCTCGAGGATGACGATGATCTTCTCAGTGCCGGACGCTCCTCCTTGGACGACCGTGAGGATCATCAGGGCCAGAATGCCGACGCCCAGGGCCAGCAGCGCGAACGACACCAGGTAGAGGATCCCGTGCTCGGCGGCCGCCAGCATTGCCAGCAGCCGCCTGTTCTCCGGCCTCTGGGCGACCTTGTGTACCACGGCGTCGGCCGGAGACGGAGGTCCGGGCGCGCCTGATGTGTCCGGTGGATTGTTCATGGGCTGTACCTGTGATCGTGCTGTGTGTGCCGGCGGCCGTCGTACAGAGTGCCCATACCCCCGGTCCGGCACGCGCGAATCTCCCGGTCCGGTGCGGTGCCAGCCATCATCTGCCCAGCTCGGACACCCCGCTCACTGCGTGGTAGACGGCCAGCGTCTCCTCGGGGGTGCGCGCCCAGCCGGACGATGTCGCCGGGATCGGCGGCGCGAGCCGTCGGATCGCAGATCGTTGAAATCGATCACCCCGCGGGCCAGCCGACGCCTGGACCCGACTATCCTGTGGCAGCACGCGGGGTGCACCGTCCGCATCCGACCTATCGGGTGTCGATCATCGAAGCCCACGGCATCATCCCAGATCCCCCGCCAAACCAGCGTTCTTGATCCAGCGGCCCCAACGAGGACTACGCGAGAATTGCGTAGCGATGACCTTCCCAGACGGGAGAGCTCCATCCGGGCGTCGGTTCTCCTGCGCCCAACGCCAGGCAGAGCGGTGCAGATTCACGATCTCGACGTCAGGACGCCCGGCTCGGTAAACGGGCAGAGCCAGATCACCACACGTCTCGCCTCCGGCCTCAGGAACGTCTGGCCCTTTGGCCGATAGCGTCTCCTTGCGGTCCTGCACACGGTTCGAGGTCGCGGAAAGCCGACGGACCTGGGACATCAACAGCTCATAGCTGCCGATCAGAGCGGCACTCGGCCATGCGGCGATGATCCGGCCGATCATGCTCGGTTCGGCGACCGCGATGTTCGCGCCGAGGCTGGCCAGGCTGGCGACCACAAGAAGACTCCAGGCCAGCGCGCCACCGCGGGAACCGTACCGGTTGGCCAGGAGAATGGACATCGAGGCGACCACGATGGCGCCATCCACCGCGAGCGGAATGAGCACCGCCGCGAAATGGTCCTCACCATGACGCAGGCACAGCTCATGCATGTGACGGAACGAGACGACGGCCGCGATCCCGGCCAGCAGCACAACCCCACCGATGGTCGTACGCTGAATGTGACGCACCGCAAGAAGGCTCGGCTCCACCATTCACCCCTGGCCCAACAGGAACTTGGTGGTGAGGGTGAAGTGGTGTGCGATTGGTTCGGCTCCCCCCTCGGACACAATTTGGTACATGATCGCCTGAGCTGAGCTCTGGCGATCACTGTTTTCTGGCCGGGTCGTAGGTCATACGTAGGCCGAGCTGCTCGCACGCACCAGCCTTGTCCTGCGTATCGGCGCTGTGGAGTAGTTTCGAAGGTCGCCGAGCTTCGTAGCCATGGCAGCGATCTCTTCCTCGGTGAGTCTTCTTGGCACCTTGGTGATCGCCTGGTCCAGGCGCATCTGCTCGACGGCTTCTGTCTCAGCGATCCAGCCGGCGACCACGATCGAGCGGCTCGACGATCAGCTCCTCGCGCACGTAGACCGATCGCGGATGCCGCAGAAGAACAGGCCTCTGAAAATGTAGGGACGTGGGGTCCGGCGGGGCTTGCGTCCTTCCTGCCGCCACCTGATCGGCGACCGTCTCGACATCACCGGCGCCCGCTGGGGTCTGGCCGGGGCCGAAGCCATCCTCAAACTCCGCGCGTTGATCGCTGATGGCGCGACTTCCCCACTTACTGGCGCTACCACGACGACTACGACCTCACCGCTTGATCATCCCAGTCCTGGCAAGGAACCGAAGGCATAGACACAGCCTGCGCCGGCATGCTCCGGCCCGTTCGCGGCAGGGCCCTACCATCGGCGGATGGGGCTTGACTACAGCTATGAGCTTTACCTGCATCGCCGCGATGCAGAGGGCGTGTTATCCGACCTGGCCGCCGACAACACAGCCGGCCATGACTCCACCGGGCATACCGTGGTCGAGTTGCCAGAAGGACGACACCTGGTGACGCCGTTCACCAGCGGATTCACCAGCGGCCGAACCTTGCCTCTGAGCCCCGGGCTGGCACTGGACCTGACGATCGGTTTCACCGAAGACGAGCATGTCCGCGACTACGCCACAGCCCGCGCGATCCCCGCCGAAGACACCGACCCCCGGTGGTCCGCCAACGCAGACGGCCGACTGCGCTATGAGATCGGCTACATCTACCTCACCGTGCACGAAGCCTCATGGCTGCGCCCCGATCACCTGGAACTGTGCTTCATGGCCGCCACCAGCACCATGAGCCGTCTGTTCCGGGACTCGGAGTCGATCCGGGACTTCTTCGCCACCCTGGCAATCCGCAACTCAGGGCTGCTCTGCGTGCTCGATGTGGAGAACGACGGGAAGATCGTGGTGTCGGCGGGGAACCAGCGACTGTTCGAACCCCTACCCGGGGCACGGTGGACCTCGATTTCGGACCTGCTGTCCACGGAAGGCCTGATCACCTGATCAACCGGCCGACCTGTTCACCGTTGCCCGCCGCGTCGACGCTGATGATCGCCCGCAGCGGGCGCGATCGCCGGTCAGCTGAACGTCTTCATGTCTCATCTTCGGGGGTGTCCACGAGTTGGCCGGCCTCGCGAAGCTGCTGGGTGTGCAATTCCGGGGGCGGATAGGGGTCGTAGTCAGAGGGGCGGGGCATCTCCGGACCGTCGGCTGTGAAGTACAAAACCGTCTCGACGCGGGCGATGCGGAACCGTCGGTCGCGGACCACGACCTCGTTACCGCGGTCGCGCTCCAGCGCCTGGGCCGCCCGCTCGTACGCGACGCACGCCTCGGGGTCAGGCTTGGGCTCGCCTTCGCCGTCATAGCGGCGCAACTGCTGGGCGAGTAGGTGGCGGGCCTGCTGAGGGATACGGCAGTCCCGGCTGCGCGACTCCCAGCTCCGCCCTACCTGCTCGGCGACCACAAACCTCGCCGGCAGCAGCATGAAGCCGCCATGTGTACCGGCGACGCGGCGAGCGTCGCGATAGACATCATCGGGAACCGCCCCAGCCGCGGGTATCAAAGGGACACACCCCTGGCCGAGCAGGATGGCCAGCCGACCGGTGGGAACCACAGCGTGGATGAGACGCCCTTCGTCGGTGGAGGGGTGGTGCCATTCCTCGTCCACGGGGTCGGGGTCGGTGGGGCGGGGCGGCTCAGGACCTTGCGCACCAATGCCGACGAACTGATCCCCGCGCACTATTCGGAACCGCTGCCCGGCGACCGTCAGCTCGTCGTGGCGCTCCCAGTCGAGCTTCAACGCCGCCCCGGCGTACTCCTTGCTCGCGTTGGCATCCTGCTCATCGGTGCCGCGCAGGTACAAGCAAGCCCGGAGGGTGTCACGGGCCGACTGGGGCATGTCATCGCGCATGCCTGACAGCAGTCGCCACACCAAGGGCTCGACCTGCACAGCGCAACCGAACACCGGTCCGAGCATCGCCACGCCTGGATACGCCTCCCACGCGGCGCGCTCCTCGGGCCCCACCTCCCCCATGACCGAGGCGGCCATCCCGACGCCCTTCAGAAAGGGAGAACTCGCGCCGTCACCACCGATGGCAGCAGTCATTGTGGCCCTCCTTCGAGCGCCGAGAAAGAGCTCAGAGTAACGCGCCGACACAATAGGTGACCACGTTTCTCGGAACCGTTCTCCCTCGGCCGACCCTCGACGTATATCCGCGACACAGGCCGAGGCGCCCGGTCCAGGCTGGCGAGGCACCGTGCCGGAGACAGAGCTCATGCATGTGGCGGAACGAGACGATGGCCGCGATCCCGGCCAGCAGTACAACCCCGCCGATCGTCGTACGCTGGATATTGCGCCGTGAAATGCCCGGCTCCACCGATGACCTTCACCCCCTCTCGCGTGTCGGCCCTCAGGGCGCGAATCTCCGGACCGTAGACCAAGGTGATGCGGTCGGCGCGCAGACGGCCGATGATGTCCGCGACGCCGAGCGGCAGACCGGCGCGTGGGTGACCGGCTCCGCGCGTGGCTGGGTGAGTTCGACGGGCCGGTGGCGGTTTTCTCCGATCCGGGACTGAACGTGGTGGGTGTTCCGGCCGATCGACCTCGTGGCTCCCCTGCGGCGGGGTTCCTGCGCGAAGATCGCGCACGGCTCGGGTGACCGCAGCGGCCGACGTCGGTCGGCCTAGTTATGCGATCCTAAATGGGGGTATTTCCGGCAGAACACTTGTTTCGGGGTGATTCAGTGTCAGATCGGAAAAACGTCACCGCTTGGCTGCGAGAACATCCCCCGCCTGGCCCCTTCCGGCCGGAGTTCTGGCGCAGCCCGCTGCGCGGCCCGTGGCTGACCTCGGTTTTCGGCTTCGTCCTGCTGTTCGGGATCCCGATCATCGCGATCACCGGACTGGTGTCCTACGCCGCCTACGATCCGCAACTGCCGATCAACGACACGACCCCCGGAAAGGGATGGCTGGGCTTCTACCTGTTCGACTGGCCGACACACCCGGCCTGGCTGTACCGGGTCACGCAGGGAGTGCACGTCATCCTCGGGCTGACGTTGACCTCGGTGCTGCTGGCCAAGCTGTGGTCGGTGATACCGAAGCTGTTCACCTGGCCACCGGCGCGCTCCCCTGCCGAAGCCGTGGAGCGTGCCAGCCTGCTGCTCCTGGTCGGCGGCGCGGTGTTCGAGTTCGTCACCGGCATCCTGAACATCCAGCTCTTCTACGTCTTCCCGTTCTCCTTCTACCCGGCCCACCTGTACGGGGCGTGGATCTTCCTCGCGGCCTTCGTCGTCCATGTCGCCTTCAAGCTGCCGAAGATGATCCGATCGCTGCGCTCGCGGAGCCTTCTCCATGAGCTGCGGACCAGGCTGGAAGAGACCAGGCCGGAGCCGCCCGATCCCGATGGCCTGGTTGCCCCGTCTCCTGCGGAGCCCACCATGTCCCGTCGAGGCGTGCTCGCCTTCGTGGGCGGCGCCTCGCTGCTCACCCTCGGCCTGTCCGTCGGCCAGACAATAGACGGACCGCTGCGCCGCACCGCGCTGCTGGCCCCACACGGACGGGTCTACGGCCCCGGCCCCAACGACTTCCAGGTGAACAAGTCCGCCACCGCCATGGGTGTCCATCTGGCCGACACCGGCCCGGCATGGAGGCTGGAGCTGGCCGGACCGCATCCGGCGCGCCTGAGCCGCGCCGAACTGCTGGCGATGCCGCTGCACACCTACTCGCTGCCGATCGCGTGCGTGGAGGGATGGTCCACGGAACAGTCATGGACGGGCGTACGGCTGGCCGATCTGGCCCGGCTGGCAGGGATGGTGCCCGGCACGGCTGAGGTGCTCGTCGAATCCCTGCAACGCGGCGGCTCCTTCAGCCGAGCGTCGCTGAGCGCTGCCCAGGTGGCCGACCCCCGTTCCCTGCTCGCCTTGCGGGTCAACGGCGCCGATCTGTCCCTCGACCACGGCTATCCCGCCAGGATCATCGTCCCGAACGCCCCAGGCGTCCACAACACGAAATGGGTCCGCGAACTCGGCTTCCATCCGACGGCGAAATGAGTGACGACATGCCTTCCCGGATCCGCAGGAGGATGGCCCGCCGCTATGGGGCCGACCCGTTGCACCTGCTGGCGCTGCTCGCCTGCTTCGCCCTGGCCGGATACGCCGCGAGCCGCGTCGTCGCCGCGGGCATCTGGATCGGCTTCCTGGTGTGGTTCGTCGGCGCCGCGATCATCCACGACCTCCTGCTGTACCCGCTGTACGCCCTCGCCGACGTCGCCGTGCAACGGCGGCCGTGGCGTCGCCGCCGGCGACCGTCCGGCACCCCCACCTGGCCGCCATCGATCAATTACCTGCGCATACCGGTCGCGCTGTCCGGCCTGCTGTTCCTCATCTGGTTCCCCCTCATCCTCCGGCTGGCCGAGGGCGACTACCACCGGTCAACGGCGCTGGACACAAGCCCGTACCTCGGCCGCTGGCTGCTGGTCACCGGCGTGCTCTTCGCCGGATCCGCACTCGCCTACGCCATCCGGCTGCGCCGGCACAAGGCCGCGGCTGAGCCGCGACGACCCCGCCTTCGCGCACCGCAAGCCCCGCGATCCTCGCCAAGTGGATGAGGCGCCCTTAAGCACCAGGCCGATCCGCGGCCCTGGTCACCTCCGTACCAAACGATCGTCCCGATGGCGCAAAGGATTCGCTGAGGCATGTCTGGTGCGGAGGAGTTGCTGCTGTTAACGTCAAATCCTGGAGCGCCGGGAAGTCTGGTCGGCAACGTCATATCGGACCGGCTTCAGGGAGGCGCCCATGCAGGGCAATCCTGCCATCCTCATCAGCGGGCTGACCAAGTCCTTCGGGCACGTGCGCGCCCTGGACGGGCTCGATCTCACCGTGGACACCGGCGAGGTCCACGGCTTCCTCGGCCCGAACGGCGCGGGCAAGACCACCACCTTGCGTATCCTGCTCGGCCTGCTGCGGGCCGACTCCGGCCACGCCGAACTCCTGGGTGGCCGCCCGTGGCGCGACGCGGTCGAGCTGCACCGGCGCCTGGCCTACGTACCCGGCGACGTCGTGCTCTGGCCGACGCTGTCCGGCGGCGAGGCCATCGACCTGCTCGGGCGCCTACGCGGTGGGCTCGACCAGCGGCGCAAGAAGGCGCTGCTGGAGCGCTTCGACCTCGACCCGACCAAGAAGGGCCGCGCCTACTCCAAAGGCAACCGGCAGAAGGTGGCCCTCGTCGCGGCCCTGGCCTCCGATGTGGAACTGCTGCTGCTGGACGAGCCGACCGCCGGGCTCGACCCGCTGATGGAGGCCGTCTTCCGCGAGTGCGTCACCGAGGAACGCGGCAACGGCCGTACGGTGCTGCTGTCCAGCCACATCCTGTCCGAGGTCGAGGCCCTGTGCGACCGGGTCACCATCGTCCGCGACGGCCGAGCCGTCGAGAGCGGCACCCTGGCGCAGTTACGCCACCTGACCCGCAGCTCCGTCACCGCCGAGCTGGACCGGATCCCCGACGGCCTGGCCGAGCTGGCGGGCGTGCACGAGCTGGCCGTCAGCGGCTCGCGCGTGCGCTTCGAGGTCGAGGCCGACCGGCTCGGCGCCGCGCTGCGACTGCTGACCGACGCGGGCGTACGCAGCCTGACCTGCCAGCCGCCCACCCTGGAAGAGCTGTTCCTGCGGCACTACCAGAGCGCGTCATGACGGGCACGTTCACGCTGGTACGGCTGGCGTTGCGCCGTGACCGCCTCCTGCTCCCGGCCTGGATCGTGATGATCGCGGGTGTCGTCGCGGCCACCGCCGCGGCGATCGGCGAGCTCTACCCCGACATGGCACAACGCCTCGCCTTGGGCGTCACCATCGGCTCGACCCCCGCGCTGCAGGCGCTCACCGGCCCGGTCTTCGACCCGACATCGGTGGGCGGACTGACCGCCTGGCGAGCCACCACCCTCGCCACCGGCCTGGCCGGCTTGATGAGCATCATGGTGGTGACCAGGCACACCCGCGCGGAGGAGGAAACCGGCCGCGCCGAACTGATCGGGGCCTGCGCGGTCGGCCGCCACGCGATCCCGGCGGCCGCGGTGATCGTGGCAGGTGGCGCCAACCTCCTCATCGCGCTCCTGCTCACTGCGGCGCTGACCGGCCAAGGACTTCCCGGCTCCGGCGCGCTCGGGTTCGGACTCGCGGTGGGCGGCACCGGGTGGGTGTTCACCGGCATCGTCTTGGTGGCCGCGCAGGTGACCGAGCATGCCCGCACCGCCAACGGGCTGGCCGTCTCGGTACTCGGCCTGGCCTATCTGCTGCGGGCCTCGGGTGACGCCGCCGGTGTCGAGGCGCTGGCATGGCTGTCGCCGTTGGGCTGGGCCCAGCGGGTACGTGCCTTCGCCGGCGAACGCTGGTGGGTGGTCGGTCTGCTGGCGCTGACCGGACTCGTCCTGGTCGGGCTGGCCGCGCTGCTGTCCAGGCGGCGAGATGTGGGCGCCGGGCTGCTGCCGCCCCGGCTGGGCCCGTCGGACGCGGCGCCGAGCCTGGCCGGTGCGCTCGCGCTGGCGTGGCGGTTGCAGCGGGGCGGGCTGCTGGGCTGGATGATCGGCTTCGCGATCGCCGGGGCCATGTTCGGCTCGCTGGCCCAGAGCGTGGGCGACATCGTCAACGACAACCCGCAGCTCGCCGCGATACTGGAGCGGCTGGGCGGCGCGGGGGCGCTGGTGGACACCTTCCTGGCCGCCGTGATGGGGCTGCTCGGCCTGGCCGTGGGCGGTTTCGCCGTACAGGCCACGCTGCGGTTGCAGGGCGAAGAGGCCGGCGCCCGCGCCGAGCCCGTGCTGGCTGCGGCCGTCCCCCGCCGGCGGTGGACGCTCAGCCACCTGGTCGTCGCACTGGGCGGCACCCCGATCATCCTCACGGCCGGCGGCCTGGCGGCCGGGCTGGCTCACGGCTTGCGAACGGGCGAGGTCGGTGAGCAGGTCCCCCGGCTGCTGGGCGCGGCCTTGGTACAGGTGCCCGCGGCATGGGTACTGGCCGGGATCGCGATGCTGCTGTTCGGCCTGCTGCCCCGGCTGACGGCCCTGGCCTGGACGGCTCTGGTGGCCTTCGCCCTGCTCGGCCAGCTCGGCGAGCTGCTCCAGCTCGATGACTGGATCAGGAACCTGTCGCCCTACGCCCACCTCCCCCAGGTGCCCGGGGGCGAGGTGAGCGCCGCGCCGCTGCTCTGGTTGACCGCCGTCGCGATGGCGCTCGTTCTGGCCGGTGTCGCCGCCTTCCAGCGGCGTGACCTGGCCGGCAACTGACTCGTTGGGTTCAGGGGAGCATCGCGGTGAGCAGCGCACTGGCCTTGCGGACATCGGCGTCCAGCGGGCGGTCGGGATCGACGGGAGGGATCGCCTCGACCAGGGCGTCGAGGAGTGCCGCGCAGCCTGGGGCCGTGGGGCTGCGGGCGCCGACGTACGCCGCCTGCCGCAGTCCCACCGCCAGCGAGCCGCAGAGCAGGTGCAGCAGGGCGGCCATGTCATAGGCGCGAAGGGCGGCCTGGGTACCGAACGGCACGACATCCTGGTTGTGCAGGTTGGTCGGCAGGCTCTGCATGCCGGCCGGAACGGCGGCGCGGCGGATCTCGGCGACGAACGCGGTCGTGGCGAGCTGTACGCCTTGCATCCCGTGTTGGCGGCCGGGTCCGGCGGCGAGCATCGGGGGTAACCCGCCATTGCGGGCCGGGTCGACGAGGAGGTCGAGCTGCCGCTCGGCGAGGTTGCCGAGCTGGGCGGTGACCATCGCCAGGACGTCGGCGGCGAACGCGGCCGGCTGCCCGAAGAAGTTACCGCCGTGCACCACCAGGTCGTCGTCGGGGAAGAACAGCGGGTTGTCGCTGACGCTGGACAGGTCGGCCTCGACGACACCGTCGACGTACCGCAGGGCGTCCTCGGCGGCGCCCAGCAGTTGTGGGGAGCAGCGGATGCTGTACGGCTCCTGCAGCGCACGTGTGCGGGTCGGGCTGATCCCGGAAAGGGTCTTGCGCATGCCGTCGGCGACGTCGATCGCGCCGGGATGGCCATAGGCGTCGAGCAGGCGCGGGTTGAGGAAGCCCGGGTCGCAGCCGAGCAGGTCGACGAGCAGGCAGGTGAGCGCCTGTATCGCGCGGTGGGAGGACCAGATGCTGTCCAGGGCCAGAGCGGTCGCGGCGGTGGTGAGGGAGGTGCCGTTGACGAGCGCGAGGGCATCCCGGCCGTCGAGCGTCAACGGGGTCAGCCCAGCATGGCGCAGCGCCTCGGCCGCGGGCATCCGCCGGCCGTCGACCGACGCCTGTCCCCGGCCACGTAATGCCTGGGCGGCATAGGCGAGCGGGATCAGGTCTCCGCTCGCGCCGACCGAACCGTAGCGTGGGATCACCGGAACGAACGTCGTGGCGAACATCGCGGCCAGCCCGTCGACCACGTGAGCCGACACCCCGGACAGTCCCTGGGCGAGAGACCACACACGCACGAGAATCGCGGCGCGGCTCACGTCATGGGCCAGATCCGGCCCCTGCCCGGCACCGAGGTGGGCCAGGGTGTTGTCACACTGGTCCGTCTCCTCGTCCCGGCCGGCGAACCCGACCAGGGCGCCGAAGCCGGTGGTCGCGCCATAGACCGGGCGTTCCTCCTCCCTCAGCACGCCGCGCAGGTGGTCACGGCCGCGCTCGACGCGGCCGCGGACGGCCTCGTCGACCACGACGGACACCGGTGTCGCGGCGCGGTGCAGGTCGGCGGAGCGCAACGGGGCGCTGAGGTTGATGGAGCCTTCGACGGCGGGCATGCCTGGACCATAGGCGGTGAATTCTCAGAATCCTCTGAGAATCCGTCCGTAGCTTCCGGATCATGGCGCATGACTACCTGATCATCGGGGCCGGGCCGGCCGGGCTGCAGCTCGCCGCGCTGCTGGAACAGGGCGGTCACGACTATGTCGTCCTGGAACGCGGAGCCGGGCCGGGAACCTTCTTCACCCGGTTCCCACGGCACCGCCAGCTGATCTCCATCAACAAGGTGCACACCGGGTACGAGGACCCGGAGCTGCGGCTGCGGATGGACTGGAACTCGTTGCTCAGCGACGATCCGGAGCTGCTGTTCACCCGGTACAGCGAGCTGTACTTCCCGCAGGCCGACGATCTCGTGCGCTACCTGTCCGACTTCGCGGCGGCGACCGGCGTCCGGGTGCACTACGACACCCACGTCTCCCGGATCAGCCGGGACGACGACGGGTTCACCGCCGTCGACCGCGATGGACGTTCATGGCGGGGCCGGCGGCTGATCATGGCCACCGGCGTCTCCCAGCCGTACGTCCCGCCGATCCCCGGCATCGAGGCCACAGAACGCTACGACACGTTCGAGACCGACCCGGCGTCCTTCGTCGACCAGCGGGTCCTGGTGATCGGCAAGGGCAACTCGGGGTTCGAGACCGCCGAGGCACTCATGGCCAAGGCCGCGGTCATCCACGTCGCCGGGCCGCACTCCATCAAGATGGCCTGGCAGTCGCACTACGTCGGGCACCTACGCGCGGTCAACAACAACTTCCTCGACAGCTACCAGCTGAAGTCCCAGAACACGGTCCTCGACGGCACGGTGGAGAGCATCGAACGCCGTGATGACGGTCGCTACCGGGTGATGTTCCGCTATGCACGTACCGTGGAAGCACTGCGCGAGCTGTTCTACGACCGGGTGATCGTGTGCACCGGTTTCCGGTTCGACGCCTCGGCGTTCGACGACAGTTGCCGGCCGGCGCTGGTCGTCAACGACCGTTTCCCCGAGCAGACGCCGGCGTACGAGTCGACCACCGTGCCCGGTCTGTACTTCGCCGGTACGCTCACCCAGCAGCGCGATTTCAAGAAGTCCACGAACGGGTTCATCCACGGCTTCCGCTATGGGGTGCGCGCGCTCCACCGGATCCTGACCACCCGCTACCACGGTGGGACCTGGCCTGCCGGGAAGGTCGAGCCGACCCCGGACGCGGTCAGCGACGCGATCATCGCCCGGGTCAACCGCTCTTCCGCGCTGTGGCAGCAGTTCGGCGTGCTCGGCGACGTGGTCACCGTGGATGGCGACACCGCGCTGTACCAGGAGGAGGTCCCGGTGGCGTACGTCGCCGACGGCGGCCTCGGCCATGCCCGGCACAGGTTCGTCGTCACCCTGGAGTACGGAAAGGATCACGACGCCGTCGACCCGTTCGACATCTCGATCCTGAGGGTCGTCGAGAACGACGTCGCCAACGCTCACGACGCGAACTACCTGCACCCGGTGGTGCGGCACTACCGAGAGGGGACGCCGACCGGCGTCCACCACCTCGCCGAGAACCTGGAAAACCAGTGGAACCTGCCGGCGGTGCACCAGCAGCCCCTGGCCGTCTTCGTCAAGGAATGCCTTGCCGACGTCGGCTGAACCCTACCCGCGGTCCATTCTGGACCTCCTTGGCGCGGCTGGGGACCGATCCGTCTTCGAGCACGGTGCCCGTACCGTCACCGGCGCGCAGATGCTCGACCTCGTCCGGCGGATGGCCGCCGGACTGCGCGCGGCGGGCATCGGGCCAGGGGATGGCCTCGCCATGCTGCTGGGCGTCACTCCCGAAGCGTTCGCCGCGATGATCGCCGGCTACGTCGTGGGGGCTCGGGTCGTCGGTGTGCGGCCCGGGCTGTCCGGCGGCCAACTGCGCCACGTGCTCCACCAGGACGTCGCCGCGGTCGTGACCGACGCGGCCACCGGGCCGGAGCACGCTCCGCGCACCCTGACCGTCTCCGAGCTGCTGGCCGCGCCCGACGAGGACGGTCCGCCGCACCTGTCCGGCCGCCCGCACGACGTCGCCCGGCTCGTCTACACCAGCGGCAGCACCGGCACACCAAAGGCATGCGCACAGACCTACGCCGCGCTGAACGCGGCGTGGACGGCCCGCCCGGCGGCGTGGCCGCCGGCGATCCGAGAACTGGCGTCCCGCCTGCGGCGCTACCTCGTGTTCGGGTCGCTGAGCAGCCAAGTGATGATGGAGTACGGTGTCCTCACCCTTGCCGCGGGCGGGACCATGGTCGTCGCCGACCCGCCCATGTTTCCCGACGCGATCACCAGACATCGGGCGTCCGCCAGCGTCATCACCGTGCCCCGCCTGTACAAACTCGTCGCCGCGCAGCGCAGCTCCCCGGCCGACCTGAGCAGCCTGCGGGCGCTCATGGTGTCCGGGTCCCCGCTGGAGGCGTCCCGGCTCCGCGAAGCGCTCGATGTGCTCGGCCCGATCGTGTTCCAGGGCTACGGGCAGAGCGAGACCGGCACGATCTCCATGGCCAGGCCGTCAGATGTCGCCCCTTCGGTCGGGTTCCCGCCCGACGTCATCGACGTCGTGGTCCGGGACGCGGACGGCAGGCCCGTCCCGCCTGGTGTCGACGGCGAGCTGTACGTCCGCACGCCCACCCAGGCCATCGGGTACTGGGCCGAACCGACGCGGACCGCGGAGGTGTTCATCGACGGGTGGGTGCGCACCCGGGACCTGGGCCACTTCGACCAGGACGGACGACTGTACCTCGTCGGGCGGACGCGGGACGTCATCATCGTCAACGCGAACCTCTACTACGCCGGTCCGATCGAGCGGGTCCTGGCCGCTTCCCCCGACATCGCGGAGGCGTACGTGATCGGCGCCCCGGACGAGGACACCGGCGAGGCGGTGCACGCGTTCGTGGTGCCAGTGGCGGGCCGGGCCGTCGACCTCGCCTCGCTGCGGACGCTGGTCAGCGAGCAACTCGGTGACGCGTGCGTACCGGCGAGCATCACCGTCATCGACGAGGCGCCGACCGCGCCGAACGGAAAACCGGACAAGCGCCTCCTAATGACCGCGATCCCCCGGACCGAGCCCTGCCGGAAACCGCCAGAAGGGTACTGACGTGAGATCTGCCTCGTACGAACATCCGCTGGCGTTCTGGTCCGGCGTGACGATCACCACGGTCGGCGTGCTGTTACAGCTGCCGAGCTACTTCATGGCCCATGACATGCGCTATCACCTCGCCGGCATGCCCGTGACGACCGAGATGGCCGTCGGCATGGTCCTGCTGTTCATCGGCGTCGGCATCACCACCTACAGCCTGTTCCCGAAGTCCCGAGGCAGCCGGCCCGAGCTGAGCCAGGTGAGCATCACCCCTCTCGACGACGCGCCGATCAGGCCCGCCCACATCGGGCTGCTCCTGGTCATGGCGGCCGCCATCACGATCGACGTGATGAAACCGACCGCCTTCGCCTTCCTCGCGCCCGGCGCCGCGGCGGAGTACGGGCTGCGCGGACCGCTCAACCCGACGGCGGACGCGCTGCCGATCGGCCTCTACCCGCTGTCCGGCATCGCCGGCACCATGATCGGCTCGTTCATCTGGGGCTGGCTGGGCGATCGCATCGGCCGACGGGCGTCCATCCTGCTGGCGGCGATCATCTTCATCGCGACGTCGACGTGCGGCACCATGCCCGAGTTCTGGATGAACCTGGTCACATGCTTCGTCATGGGTCTCGGCGTCGGCGGCATGCTTCCACTCACCTTCGTGCTGCTCTCGGAGACGGTGCCGAGGAGACATCGCGGCTGGATGATCGTGCTCATCGGCAGCGACATCGCCGGCGCCTACATCATCGTGAGCTGGCTGGCCTCCACCTGGGCCGCGCCGGACCAGTTCGGCTGGCGCCTGCTGTGGCTGATCGGCCTGCCCACCGGTCTCATCCTGCTGCTGTTGAACCGCTGGATCCCGGAGTCGCCGCGCTTCCTGATCAAGCAGGGCCGCGATGAGGAGGCCCAGGCCGTGATGCGCAAATACGGCGCCACCATCGTCGAGACGCCGTCCGAGCTCGCCGTCGAGCAGAACCTGGGGAGCGGCTCTCGGCTGGCGTTCAGCAAGCCGTTCCTCGGCCTGACCGTCGTCGTCGTCCTGCTGGCCCTGAGCATCGGCACCACCCAGTACGGCTTCCAGCAGTGGATGCCGTCCAACCTCCAGCGACTCGGCTTCTCCGAGGTGAACGCGAGCGAGATCCTCCGTAACGCCGCGATCATCGGATTCCCGTTCAGCCTGCCGATCGCGCTGCTGTACGGATTCTGGAGCAGCAAGAAGACCATCATCCTCGTGACCGCGGTGATGGGCGGCTCCCTCGCCACCTTCGCGTTGCTCGGCGATCAGGTGGCCGCCAACCGCACTCTGCTGTATGTCCTGCTCGTCGTGCCGGTATGGGGAATCAGCATCCTGAACGCCGTACTCGCCGCCTACACCGCGGAGATCTATCCGACCGTGATCCGCGCCCGCACCAGCGGTCTGTCCGCGGGAGCGACCAAGGCCGGTGGCGTGCTGATCCTGGCCCTGGTGGTCACCGCCGTCGCGATCCCTTCTGTACGAGTGACCGCCGCTGTCGGTGTCGTCCCGATGGCCCTGGCCATGATCGCCCTCATCGCCTTCGGCCCGGAGACTCGGCACAAGCAACTCGAACTCATCACGGCCGAGGAGCTCATGTCGTCCTCCCGACGATCCGGCGGATTGTAGGCGGCACCGGGCTGGACGATCTTGTTCGCCCTGCTCGGCCTGCTGGGCGCGCGTCGCCATCCGGTGATCGGCCGCTATCTCGCACCCGGCGCCACCACCGTGCGATGGGTGCTGATCAGCCTGGACGCCGACGCCCTCGATAGCGCTGTGGGCGGGTGGCTGCGCGCGCACGCGGCCTGTGACGAGCACGGGTGGGCGATCGCCGTGGATGGTAAGGACAGATCGCACGCCCGTGACGCGCGCCCCGTTCCGGAAACAATCGTCCAGTGTCCGGATCGCGCTGTAAACCGCTCACTTTCCGGATAGTCCGGCATTCCAGCTCTCCGTACGATCCACCGCAGGAGACCGAGAGACACGAGCATCAGGAGGAAAAGTGCGCAAGACCGTTCTCGCCCTGGCCGCGACTTTGGCGTTCACCGGGGCCGGACTCGCGTTCGCCGCCGCTCC
Source organism: Nonomuraea sp. CA-143628 (assembly GCF_050942315.1). Taxonomy (NCBI): domain Bacteria; kingdom Bacillati; phylum Actinomycetota; class Actinomycetes; order Streptosporangiales; family Streptosporangiaceae; genus Nonomuraea; species Nonomuraea sp. CA-143628. The sequence goes on along the minus strand of NZ_CP192072.1, from coordinate 252,529 downwards.
GGCGAGCGCCGAGAACCGCGACTTCTCAGTCGACAACCGCGACTTCTCGGTGGAGAACCGCGATTTTTCGTTACTCACCGCCCCTGACTCCCGCCATTGGGCGAACGGCGGAGGCGTGTCCACGGCGTCCATGAGGTGGGGATGAGCCGTAGAAACTGAGGTTCTGCCGTGCCGTACCTCGTAGCCGGGCTGATTCTGGGTGGTGCTTGACGGCGTCGTCCTCCGGGCCGAGGTATCGCCGGCGAAGTCGGCCTTCCCGAGCTCGTCGGCTCTGAACAAGGGCGGGCGGCGGGCGGGCCGGGGAAACCCACTGTGAGCAATCACGACAGGGCGCCCCGGTCCGCCCCAATGCACGCGGCTGCTTGATCATTCCTGGTTTCCAGGGCGGCCAGTCGCGCTCACATAGTCAGCGCAGAGAGCGGAAGAACTCGCGCACGTCGGCGACGAACGGGCCGGGCTGTTCCAGGGCCAGGAAGTGTCCGCCGCGCTCGAATTCGGTCCAGTGCACGATGGTGTGGTCGCGTTCGGCGAAGCGACGGATGGCGACGTCCTGGGTGAGGGAGACCGCTACGCCGGTGGGCACGGTCCCGGGTTCGCGTGACGCCCAGGCCGATGGGTCATGGTGGGACTCGTAGTAGTTGTGGGCCGAGGAAGCGCCGGTCTCCGTGAACCAGTAGATGCTGACGTCGGTGAGGAGGGCGTCGCGGTCGACCGCGTCTTCAGGCAGGTCGGCGGCACTGTCGGTCCATTCCTTGAACTTCTCGACGATCCAGGCGAGCTGGCCGGCCGGAGAGTCGTTCAGGCCGTGTCCCAGGGTCTGCGGGCGGGTGCCTTGGAGCTTGTCGTAGCCACTCTGCTCCTGCTGCCAGTGCTCCAGGCGCGCCAGCCGCTCATATTCGGCCGCGGTCAGGCCGTCCATCTCACCGTCGGCCCCGATCGGGAAGGTGACCAGGGCGTTGACGTGCACGCCGAACACGTGCTCGGAATCCTGACGCCCCATGGCCGGGGCGACGAAAGCGCCGACGTCGCCGCCCTGCACGCCGTAGCGGGAGTAGCCGAGCCGGTGCATCAGTTCGGCGAAAGCGTCGGCGATGCGACCCTGCGTCCAACCCGTATCGCGCAGCGGAGCGGAGAAGCCGAACCCCGGCAGAGAGGGAATCACCAGGTGGAAGGCATCGGCAGGGTCGCCGCCATAGGAACCCGGGTCGGTCAGGGGGCCGATGACATCCAGGAACTCGACGAACGAGCCGGGCCACCCGTGGATGAGCATCAGCGGGGTCGCCTCTGCCTCGGGTGAGCGAATGTGCGCGAAGTGGATGGTCTGCCCGTCGATGTCGGTGGTGAACTGGGGCAGCTCGTTCAGCCTGGCCTCGTGCTTGCGCCAGTCGTAGCCGTCGGCCCAGTAGGCGGCGAGCTGTCGCAGGTAGCCGGTCGGGACGCCGCGGCCCCATCCTTGGCCGCCGATCTCGCCGCTCCAGCGGGTGCGGGCAAGCCGATCTCGTAGATCATCCAGCTGGTCCTGCGGGATGTCTATGCGGAACGCGTTGATCACCGAACCATTCCTTTCGGAAACGGAATATTTACATGAAGCATGAAGAAGACCGGTCCATTTGCTGGCAATTCGAATTTCTTCCAAGCATGCGCGTGATCGACAGGCTCAGAGCGCCGATGACGATACCGAAGGCAGCCACGGCGGGGCGCCGACTCACCAGCCTGGCGATAATATTAAATGGGGCTAAAACTCATGCCGCACTACTGCACACACTTCCGGATCAGCCTCGTCGCAGACCTCTTCCCGTATGGGCGACGCCTCATGGCTCGAAAGCCGAGAGCTTTTCGGGCTGTTCGCCGGTTCGTGCTTGAGAGTGGAGATTATGAGCGTCCCACGACGTTGGCTATCCATATAGCGCAGAACCAAACGCGCTCTGTGGATAGCGTGCCGCGGGAGGTCTCACCTCAAGCATCACGAGCCGACGGCTGCCCGGCAACGCTTCCGCACCCCTTCAACCGGTCGCACGCGTCTCACAGCCTCAAACGTCGCCTTCACTGTCGTCCACGCAGTGTGACCGAGGGGGCGTGACCGTAGGTCTGGCGGTAGAAGGCGGCGAACCGGCTCAAGTGCATGAAACCCCAGCGGAGCGCCACCTCTGTAACAGTTGTCCGGCCGCCTGTCGCCGCGATGTGGAGAAGATCGGCGTGAGCCCGGGCCAGCCGTACATTGCGCAGATAGGCCATAGGCGTTGTCTGCAGGTGTTCGCGGAAGCCCGCCTGAAGGGTGCGGACGTTCACCCTGGCCGCCGTGGCGATGTCTCCTAGGCCGATCGGTTCGGCGGCGTGTTCTTCGCAGAAGCGGCGCGCGCGTCGAAGTGCTGCGGAGGCCACTGGAGCACTGGGCTCCCCGAGGTCGGCAGAGTAGGTATGGGGCTGTGAGCCGAGCAGAGTGTGCAGCAAGAACTGCTCGAAATGGTGCTCGGCCAGAGATGAGGCCGCAAAGGGGAACGTTCCGCCCGCCGTAGCCGGGAGGGAAAGTGCGCGTAGGACTCGACCCAGGGGGCTCTCATCGATGACTTGCGGCTCGAAGCACATATCCCTTTCCGGGGCATCGCCGAGCTGATCCTCAAGGACCCGATCGATGAGCACCTCAGGAACCTGGATGATCATGACGTCGTGATCGACACTCCAGTTCATGTCGATGCGCCGCCGAGGGCCGATGATAGTAAGGGGTGCAGCGACATCCTGGCCCCCGATCATTAATCGTCCACCACCGGTCAACGGCACGTGAATGTTGTAGAAGTCGGGCAGCTCCGGTACTTCAACCCGGATTTCCGCCCCGTACGCCAGTGTGTGCAAGACGATGTTCCCACGGTGTAGCAGCCGGTATCGGCCACCGTTTGGATGGGCCTTGGCGACCTTGAGGCCGTGCGGCGAGAAGTTCTGCGATACTTGCGCTCGCATTTCCTCTACATCGCCTTTGAAAATTATGGGCTGCCCGGATGCCCCCGGAAGTTTTCCCAAGCTCTGTGATTTCGCTTCATTCATGGTCTGGATCCCCCTGCTCCCGTAGGCCGGACCTGTCCAATTGGCTGGACAGAGGCCGGTCAAGCGACCTGGCCTCCCATTCGCACCGCCGTCACATCCGTTTGAATGGTTCCGGTGTAGCGGTCAGGTAGTTCCTGGCGCTGACCCTGAGCCCGTAGCGGATTCTCTTGCCTGCTCTGTCTCCCGAGTCGATGAGCGCACATTTCCCAGGCCCTGATCTGTGTCGCGTCGCTGTGGAGTGCGTCTGTCGTGCGCCAAACACCATCGACCGCCGCCACCGGCCATCTCGCCTCAATACGCCCGACATCCTTGTTTTTAAATATCACAACAAATGCTGATATAATCAACAAGATGAGCCCAAGAGTAAGGCCTCTTTCTTCCCCAGGGCAACAAGAAAGAGGACGTTTCCAAAATGTCGAAAACGTTCATGCGGGGTCGGTCTGTTGACGGCTGGGTGACACGCCACGAGGGCCATATCGTTCTGGGCCGCGCGCCAGCCTGCTCGGCCTTGATGGGCCCATGGATCAGAGCGTCCGACAGCCCGAGCCGCTGGTGCACGCCATCGCCGGCCTGGGTCGTCGGGGCCGGACACCGTGGTCACCTGGCCGATCGGCTTCTACATGACGTCGAACTCGTTGAGCCAAGCTCGCGTACCTCTGAAAAGAAGCACACGCATCAAGTGGAGGTAGGCCAATGACGAACAGCACGCCTTCGGCCGGGCGTAGGCTTGCCCGCGCCGAATTCCTCCTGCTCGGTGGCTTCGTCGTGGCGGCCGCGGTGGCGATCGTGGTGGTCATCCCTCCGTCAGCCGACCCCGCCGCCGCTCAATGGAAGCAGACGTCCTCGGGTCCGCTCTCGGCTGCCGATCGCGATCTGCTGATCAAGGTACGGCAGGCCGGCCTGTGGGAGATGCCCGCAGGCGAATACGCCGCGACCCGTGCCGCATCCCCGCGTGTCAAGCAAGTCGGCAAACAGATCATGAGCGAACACGCAAAGCTCGACGTGATGACCCGTCAGACCGCCCAGAAGCTGGGCGTGGCCCTACCCAACGAACCCAATGGCGACCAGCAAAGCTGGATGGCGCAGCTCGCGGCGGAGAGCGGCCCCGCCTTCGACCAGGACTACGCCAACCTGCTGCGTGCCGCCCACGGCAAGGTCTTCAGCACCCTGGCCGCGGTGCGGGCCGGCACCCGTAATTCCGAGATCAGGAAGTTCGCAGGAGAAGGCATCAACTTCGTCATGCGTCACATGACGTACCTGGAAAGCACCGGCCTGGTCGAGCACACTGATTTGCCCGAGGCTCCGACCCCCTCGCCTATTCCTCCCACCGCGTTCGTGGATCAAAAGGGCAGGCTCCCATGAGATCCAAGCCCCTGGCCGGCTGACGTAGAGGGCCCAGGGCGGCAACGCCGCCATCCTGTCCGGCTCCGTCAGAGTGGCCTGCTCACCTTGACGTACTCGGTTCCAAGGACGTCCAGAAGAGCCAGGAGTCCTCCATGAGCGCGGCGCGAGGTCGTTCCACGCGAGCGCATCGAACGCGGCCGGCACCACGATGGGGGCCGTCTGCGGCAGCCGCTCAAGGAGCGCGAGGATGCTCGGGCGGACGTCGCGCCGATGTGGTCCGGTACGGCTCGGCGTGGTTCCCGCGAGGACGTGGAGGTGGTCGGGCTCGGCGTCCGTGAGCCGCAGCGCGTCCCCGATCTTAAAAGGGCAGGCATCCGAAACCAGCCCTCTTGCGCTGGCATGCCCGCATCGGGCTATCATCGCCATATGGCGATCGATTCTGAAGGTGGCCGGTGCGTCAGCGCTGACATCGCCGCCGGCATCTCCCCGGCGGCGGCGCTGTTCCACTCCCTGGCCGATGAGACCCGGCTGCGCATCGTGCAGCGGCTCGCGCGCGGCGAGGCCCGCGTCGTGGATCTGACCAGCCGGCTCGGGCTGGCCCAGTCCACGGTGTCCAAGCACCTGGCCTGCCTGCGCGACTGCGGCCTGGTCGACTACCGGGCCGAAGGACGGCAGTCGTTCTACAGCTTGACCCGGCCCGAGCTGATGGACCTGCTGGCCTCGGCCGAGCACCTGCTCGCCGCCACCGGCCACGCCGTGGCGCTGTGCCCGACCTATGGGGTGGAGACCGGCGACGGGGACACCGAGCTGGAACCGATGTCATGAGCGCGGTGAACCTGCCCGATGGAGGTCGCCTCGGCTGCTGCTCGTCTACACAGGAGGAATCCCGATGATCGGCCGTCCGATGCCCAGCCGCGTGCGGGCCGCCTACCGCGCCGAGATGCGCGCCGCCCGCACCACCACCGACCCCGAGGCCAGGTGGCGGCACCTGGAACGGGCGCACATCATCTCCCAGCCCTGGCCCTGGCCGCACACCGCCAACCACGTCGCCATGTTCGCCCTGGCCGTCCGCCTGCGCGACCGGCGCGAAGCCCTCGGGCAGGTCGTGCGCATCATCGTGGCCGCGCCAGGCTCGGCGCTGGGCCGCTACCCCGAGGGCAACACCGGGCGCGCCACAGTGAGTCTGACCCAGCCCATGCCGATGCCCGCCGACCTGGCCGAGCTGCTCCAGACCGCCTGAACCGGTCGAAGACACCGATCTTCACCCTCGACGGCGTACCTCCTGACGAGATCAAGGACCGGCTGCCGGGCGTACAACAGCTCCTCAAGAAACTGACTGACACGACTTCCCCCTGAGCTCCCGCATGTCACGACGCGCCGTGCGGGAGTCACCGGCTCGGGTTCGCCGGGGCCTCGCCGAGGACGGTGAGAAGAAGATGGCGCCGGCGCGGCGCGAGGTCGCCGATACTGGCATCAGCGTCGATCTTGGCCTGTCGTGGTGTTCGGTCGATCTCGGCGGGCGGGCGCCCGGGCAGAGCGCGCAGCATCGGCTCCAGGCCGGCGCTGATGGTGGTCGCGTCCCTGCGTGACAGCAGCGACTCCAGGCCGAGTCGTCCGGTCGCCAGCGCGGCGCGCAACTGCGCGGTGGTCGCCGGTTCCGGCGATAGAGGCGGTGGCGGTGAAGTGGCGGCGCGAGAGCCGTCGGCCGTCCCGGGCTTTTGCGCCCCAGGTCGAGCAGGGCGGCGTCCAGCGCCCGGATGGGTGGGGCGTGCCCGTGCTGCGGTGATGGCACGCCCCGGTCGGTAGGCGCGGGCTGGAAACGGCAGAGACTTCGAAAGAACGGCGGCCGCGTCACGGCGGCCGTGATCGACCTCCAGCCGCGGTCAGCCCTGTGGACAGGTCTCATGCGCCAGCCCTCCCTGTGCGCGTGGCTGCCCCATCCAGTGGGCTTGGGGGCAAAAGGTCAGGTCCTGACCACCTGACCCAAGCCGGCTTCCACGGAGAGTAGTGGACATACTACAAAGCGTTTAGATATCTGATGTGATGTTCATATGTAGAAGCGAGAGAGTTTGACGCCCTGACGTATTGACGAGAGATCCCTGGAATCGCAATCATGTGCATATATGAACACTTGGGCAGATGTCACAAGGAGCTCAGCGCATGTCTGATCAACACCAGCACGACCGAACCCATGGGCATGGGCATGGGCATGCGGTCAGCGCGCAAGCGGACCGGCGCTATCTGAGCGGTGCGCTCGCCCTGATCGTCGGGTTCATGGCCGTCGAGGTGGTGATCGGCCTGATCGCCGGCTCCCTGGCGCTGATCTCCGATGCCGGTCACATGCTCACCGACGCGATGGCGCTCATGTTCGCACTGGTCGCGATGCGGATCGCGGCCCGCCCGCCCCGCGGCGGCTTCACCTACGGCCTCAAGCGCGCCGAGATCGTCTCCGCCCAGGTCAACGGCATCACCCTGCTGCTGCTCGCGGCCTACTTCACCTTCGAGGGCATCCGTCGCCTGATCGAGCCGGGCCAGGTCGAGGGCCTGTTCGTGGTGGTCACCGGGCTGGCCGGCATCGCCATCAACGTGGCAGCCACCTGGCTGCTGTCCAAGGCCAATCGCTCCAGCCTCAACGTCGAGGGCGCCTTCCAGCACATCCTCAACGACCTGTACGCCTTCATCGCCACCACCCTCGCCGGGCTCATCGTCTGGCTGACCGGCTGGACCCGCGCCGACGCCATCGCCGCCCTGGTGGTCGCCGCCCTGATGCTCAAGGCCGGCTGGGGGCTGGTCCGCGACTCAGGACGGGTGTTCATGGAGGCCGCACCGCCCGAACTCGACCCGGCGGAGGTCGGCCGCCAGATCGTCGCCCTGGACGCCGTGGTCGAGGTGCACGATCTGCACATCTGGGAGGTCACCTCCGGATACCTCTCCCTGTCGGCCCACGTGCTGGTGACCCCGGGAGCCGACTGTCACGCCGCCCGCATGGCCGTCGAGGGCTACCTCAATGACGAGCACGGCATCGAGCACACGACCCTGCAGATCGACCACGCCACCTCCGACACCCACGCCTTCGACGACGACGGAGCCCTGCGCCGCCTCGTCCAGCACTGCGCCGACCCGCACGGCCCCACCCATCACAGGCTGAGGCCCGGACCGGTGGCGAACGCGGACGGCCACGCCGGCCACTGAAGCACCGGACACGGCCGGGCGACGACGCGATCCCGGCCGTGCCCGACAGCCGCCTGGCCGGAAAGGGAGATCACGTGCCCGAAGTGCGACTGGAGCCGTTGCCGTCACTGCTCTGGAGCTCGCCGCCCAGTTTCTTGCGCAAGGTCTCCAGGACGGGAGGCTCGGCTGTGACGACCCACTGGCGTCCGACGAGATGGGTGCCTTTGTACATCAGCGCATAATCCAGCCAGTCTTTCCGGCCCTTTTCCGTCGTGAAGCTGGTGACCGCGTAGTTTCCGTCGGCCGTCTTGCAGATCCCCTGGCGGAGCTCGGCGGCCTTGGTCCGCATCTCGGGCTTGCAACCGAGCTTCGCGGCGAGGTCCTCGGCGCTCAGCACCGCATTCTGGTAGAGAGGGTTCGCCGCAATTTTGGGCTGGTCGTTCGAACCGCACCCGGCGACGAGAACGAGCCCGGCCAGAGTGGTGATAGCGCATTTCAACCGAGCAGACATGGCGTAGCCTCCCAAACTGCGATCGATGGGAGATACGTCAAGGGACGGTCGCCAGTTCGGCGCCTGAGCATAATTTTCTACAAGTTATAGAAGTTCATGCGTGCGCCCTGTCGAAGACTGCCTGCCCACCGTGGCCAGGCTCACGTACCTGAAGACGACGCCCGCCCCGGTGCCGAGGTGCAGGGGACCGCCGTCATGACGTCAGGGCCGCGTCGATCTTGGCCTTGAGCTCGTCGTAGCTGGGCTCGACGTCCAGCGGCGCGCCGTGGCCTCGGCGACGCGTGCCGTCAGTTCGCCGCGGCGTCGCCGGCCTCGTTCAGGGCGGCGCGCCTGGCCTTGGCGATGAAGGCGCCCTTGTTCGCGGTGGCCCCGCTCGTCCAATGCGCTTGCGGGAGACCATGCCCTTGTTCGAGCTGCTCTTCACGGCTGCGCTATGCGACATATGCCGACAAAGACTGCACTTGACATGCTGTCCAGGCGACGCTCTATCTTGCTCATATGAATGCTTCTTCAGATGAGGGCGTGTTGGCGATGGACGGTTGTGCCGCCAAAGTGGTCGACGCCGATCGCGTAGCCGCCGTCTGCGAGCGGATGCCGGCCGCCGAGGATCTCACCGACACCGCCGACATCTTCGGGCTGCTGTCGGACCCGAACCGGCTGCGGCTCCTGGTCGCCTTGCTGGACGGCGAACTGTGCGTGTGCGACCTGGCCGCCGTGACCGGCCAGAGCGAGTCCGCCGTCTCCCACGCCCTGCGGCTGCTGCGCGCCCACCGCATCGTCGCCGCGCGCCGCTCCGGCCGGATGGCCTACTACCGTCTGGAAGACCCGCACGTACGCATGCTGCTCGACCTGGCGCTCGCCCACACCGAGCACACCGACGCCATCCATCCCGAACGCGGCGGGAACACCTGATAGGTGCGGGACACGCCAGGCCCGAGGGTCGTGTACGCGCTGAACAAGATCAAGCCAACTGTTGGTGCGACCGTACGTGTCGCGTGCCGCCGCATGCCCTCGTCGGGTGAGGCTGCCGTCCGGCGCCGGTGCCGGTTTCCCCGGTCCGGTGGATGAAGGCAGTACTCCGCGACGAGAGGAACATCACGATGAGGCGCATCCGATGGATGTGTTACCCGGTCGCCGCCCTCGCGGCGGCGACCCTTCCGCTGACGCTGATCGGCGCGGTCCCGGCCGACGCCGCCCCGGCGGTTTCGCGGGTCGCGCCGGATCCCGCCTCATGCCCCGACCAGGTGTCGCTGGTCAACGGCGGTTTCGAGCAGCCGGTCGTCAGCGGGACGTGGGCCTCGTTCCCTGACGCCTCGCAGACCGGTGCGCCGAACCACGTGCCCGGCTGGCTCACCACCGCCACCGACCACATGATCGAGCTGTGGGCCAGCCCGCCGAACCCGGCCAACACCCCGCCCAAGGAGGGCAGGCAACTGGCCGAGCTGAACGCCAACCAGGTCTCGACCCTGTACCAGGACCACGCGACCACCCCGGGGGCGAAGCTGTACTGGCGGCTGTCCCACCGCGGCCGGCTGGGGGTCGACACGATGGCCCTGGACATCGGTGATCCGGCGTCCCCGGTGCAACAGAAGGTCATGTCGGACGGCACCGGGAGCTGGGGCACCTACTCCGGCATCTACATCGTGCCCGCGGGCCAGACGACCACCAGGTTCGCCTTCCGTTCCGTCTCGGCGGCCGGAGGGAACGCCACCTTCGGCAACCTGCTCGACGACATCCACTTCGCGACCGCGCCGTGCGTCGTCGTCAGCAAATCCGCGAGCCCGCAGGGGCCGGTCGACGTCGGCGACGTGATCACCTACCGGCTCACCGCGGTCAACAGGGGCGGCGCCCCGGCGGAGAACGTACGCCTCACCGATACCGTCCCGGTGGGGACCACCTACGTGCCCGGCTCGCTCCGGGTGGTCGACGGCCCCGGCAGCGGGGACAAGACCGATCAGGCGGGCGATGACCAGGGCGAGTTCAACGCCACGGCCGGCAAGGTCTCCTTCACCCTCGGGAACGGCGCCACCCCCACAGCCGGCGGCTCACTGCCCAACGCCGCGGGCCTGCCCGGCGGCACCACCGTGGAGTTCAAGGTCAAGGTCGGCCGGGACGCCGCGGGCGGAGAGGTCACCAACCAGGGGACGGTCGGCTACGAGAACCGGCTGGGCCCGGAGCCGGAACGGCTGACCTCCACCAGCGGCGACGCCGTTACCAAGGTCAACCCGGCCGTGGACCTGAGCGTGGTCAAGTCCGCCGATTCGACCAAGGTGACCGTGGGCCAGACCGTCACCTACCGCGTCACCGTACGCAATGCCGGCCCGAACGACGCGACGGGGGTCACGGTCAAGGACACGCTGCCGGCCAACCTCACCTTCGTGTCCGCCATGGCCTCCAACGGGACCTACGCGCCGGCGAGCGGGATGTGGACGGTCGGCACGCTGGCCAGTGGCGCCTCGGCCACGTTGACCATCCATGCCAAGGCCACAGCGATCGGAGAGACGACCAACGCGGCCACCGCCGACGGCAAGGAACTGGATCTCGATCCCGCCAACGACTCCGACAGCGTCAAGGTCTGCGTCGACCCTGAACCCTTCTGCCCGTACTGCATCAAGGAAACCGGGCAGAAGGCGAAGAGCTAGCGACAGGACTCCGGTCGACGCATTCGACCGGCAAGCGTCCCTGCCACCGATCGCCTCGTGGCAGGGACGCGAGGCCCCTGGGCCGCAGAAGGAACGGCGTGGAACGCCTAAAGGGCAAGACTGCCTTTCAGGGGGATCCATGCGCATCTCAAGACCGCGTCTCTTCACCGTCGCCGCGATCGTCTCACTCACCGCCATGCTCGGCATCCCGACCCCAGCCTCCGCCGACGCCGCCACCGACTCCAGGATTCTGTCGCTCACGTCGAGCTCGCTCTTCGCGCGAGGGGCGTTCGGCAGCCCTTGGAAGGTCGGGGACTGCCATCTGGAGTTTCCCAGTTACGTCTATATCGAGAGCGGCACTACTCGCGTCCACGTGCACGCCGTGAGCGACACCGACTTCACCAAGCACGCCGACGTCTGGCACAGCCAGCTCGTCTTCATGGACGCCCAGCAGCGCGTGGTGGCCAGCGTGGGCAGCACGGGCACGAGCCCCCTGGACTCGCCCGACATGGTGCCCGCCGAAGGCGACGAGGGACCGAGCGTCGTCTACGAATGGGACCACGTCGTGGTGGTGCCGAACGGCATCCCGTCCAGGGCCGTGTTCGTCAGATGGATCTCAGCCTGCTGACACTTCACCCATTGCCATGCACGGCACCAATCTCCTACGCTGCTCCGTAATAACGGAATAACGTAGGAGAGCCCGATGAGCGAGGACAGACTAACCGCACTCGAACGCCGGATCGCCCACCTGGAGAGTCGGCTCGACACCGCCGGCCCACCGCGACGCTCGCCGGAGTCGCCGTCACTCAGCGCGGCGGCCACCGGCATGCTTCGCCAGGCGAAGAAAGAGGACAAGCTCGGGACAGTGGGCTACATCGGAGCCTCACGGCTGGCCGCCGGCGAAACTCTCTGGGACAGGCAGCTCTCCCTCGCCGATCTGCTGTCGGCCGACTGGGCACCGGTGGCCCACATCCTGGAGACCCTTGGCAGTCAGCCGCGGCTGGCGCTGCTCGCGGCGCTCCTACGGCAGGGGCGGCGCACCAGCACCGATCTCCAAGAGTCACTTGCCGGAGACGGCGAGCAGACCACCAGCGGCCAGCTCTATCACCACCTCCGCGCGCTGCAGAGCGCCAGGCTGATCACGCAGCGGCGGCGCGGCGAGTACGAGCTGGCGCCTCAGGCCATGCCTCAGGTCGTCAGCATCCTCGCCGCCGCGTTCGACCTGGCCAACGACCCCCCGCTGGGCCCACCTTTCGATCTCCCCAACGTGGAATGACCGGGGGCAGGATCGAGAGTTCACGGTCGCGGGGTGCTCTCAGCGTCGATCGTTACCCTGCGATCATGTCGTTCATTCATCGATCATCCGGCGCGATCACGCTCGCGGCCGCCGTCGCACTGGCCACCACCACGACCCCCGTCGCGCAGGCGCAAGCGGCCGACCGAGTTCTGCGCGTCTACAACAACATCGAGAACCTGGTGCGGAACAACGCCGACGGCTCCTGCACCCGGATCTCCGGCCCGGACCACCTCACGTCGATGCTGGTCGACGACAACGGCAAGACGGGCACCTCCGGCGTGCAGGCTCCCGATCTCCTGATCGTGCAGCAGGTACGCGGCACCGGACAGGCCACGGCCTACGCCGACCAGCTCTCGGCCAAGTTCGGATATCCGGCGGGCACCTACAAGGCGATCGTGGCCTGGGACGACCCCGAGGCGTGGGGCGCCACGCACAAGTGCGCTCAGCAGGCGCTGGGCGACCTGAAGAAGAAGCAGACCAACGGCATCGTCTACAACACCAGAACGCTGAGCCTGGCGGCGGGCGACATTTCCGCGTATTGGAGTGCGGGCTGGTTAAAGCCCGGGACATCGTACGGCGGCGGAGCCGGGTGCACGCTGTACAAGCCGCCGAGCAACGACGATGGCAGCACCAACGCCTACAAATGGAAGCGTACGAGCGCCATCGCGGCGAAGTTCACGATCAAGGAAACGGGCACCACGGTTTTCGCCGCGACCATGCACCTTCCAGAACAGAACGGAGCGAACGCCTGCGCGGGCGCGGGTGACACGGGCATCGCCGACTCCGGTATCCACGTCGGCGCGGACGCCACCAGCTTGATGAACGCCTCGACGATCCGGGTGATCGGGATCGACGCGAATCGTGCGAACATCGCCTCCACGACGCTCGGCGGCTTCGGCATGACCGGCTATGGGGCGAAGGTGACGTCCGGCTCCAGAAAGATCGACTATCTGTTCGTCAAGGGCGCCGTGCAGCCGTCGAGCATCGATCACACGGTGAGCAGCACGATGTCGAACCATATGGCGCTGTACGGATTCATCACCTACTGAACCTCCAGGGCGTGGGCGGCCGCCAGTGGCCTGACCCCGCTCGTGTCGTAGGTCACGCCGCCGGCGCCGGAGGTCAGCGCCAGTCGCCGATGACGCGCCGGAGGTCGACGGCGGCCTGCTCCAGGTCGTACCCGGGAAGGGTGTCGCGCAGGAGGGCGTCGGCCTGGCGTTGGGCGTCGGCGCCCGCCAGGTCGAGGGTCGCCATGACCTCCTCGGCCAGGTCCTGGCTGCCCATGCGCAGAGCGCGGGGGCCGAAGGAGACGTTCAGTACGCGGCCTTCGGGGTTCACGGATGCCTCGACGTGGCCCGACCGGCTCTTGGCCGTGCCGACGATCTTGTCGAGGTCCTCCTGGGCCGCCTCCAGGGCGGCCATCATCCGCGCGCCCTCGCGGGCGGGCCCGTCCACGTCCCGGACGCCGAAGTCGTTCTCCGGAAAGTACACGCTGCGCCTCCTGGATGAGCTAGATGAGATCGCGGATGGCCTGCTCGCCCCGTGCGCGGACGAAGGTCTCGTCGAGCGGCTCCGGCAGGGCGTCGGCACGGCTCGACGCCTTGTCCACGACCTCCTGCGCCTGCCGTGCGGCGTCGTTCTGGGCCGCTTGGAGCACCGCGGTCACCTCGTGGCCGAGCTCCCGCTCGCTCTTTCGCAGCGCCCGCGGGTTGATGCTCAGCCGCGTCACCCGGCCCTGGCCGTCAGCGGTCGCCCACACCAGACCGTCGGCGCTCTCCGACCGACCCTCCAGCTGTCCGATGGCCGTCTGCGCGGCGTACAGGCCACGAATGATCTCTCGGGAGCGGTCCACGTACTCGGCCAGGAACGCCGCGTCCTGCTCTGGGGTGGGTGCAGACATGTCGACTCCGTACGGGTTCGGTGAAGGGGCCCGCCGCAGTGGCACAAAGCGCGGGCACTCGGTTATCGCTTTTCCTAACTGGTCGTGGCCGACGACGGAGAATATTAGGAGATCGCTCTTCCGTTTTTCTTCCGCTCTTCTTCCGTACCGATGACCGATGAAAACTTTCAGCGCCGCGCGCATTTGGGAAAATGTCGAGGTATGGTCATCCGGCATGACGGGATTGGAGATCAGCCTGGGGGACGACGGCATGTTCGCCGGCATTTACGCCGATGCCCAAGAGACCTCGATGGCCGCGCTCACCGTCCTGTCCACGGCGCTCGGCGAAACCGGCGACGGGCTCGACCGCGTGGTCAGGAACAACTCCGAAGCCGAGGCCGCGAACGCGCGGAACGCCGGTGACACAGGCGGAGACGGCCGTCCGCGGCGCGCAGCAGAATTATCACGGCGGCTCCGCCGAAGCCATGCAGACCCAGTGGAACAGGCTCGGCGTCAACGGCCGATCCCTCGCGCAGGCCGGTCAGGCTTTATCCGTGGCGCCCGCGAGCCTGGACGGCGCCGCCTCCGTGGTCTCGGCGGTGAAGGCGGCATCGCCCGGATGGCCAGCGGCAGCAGAAGGCGCTGGGGAAGGGGCAGGGGTGACAACCGCGGCAGCGGTGGACAGGGGTACAACGTAACGAACGACGGAAGAATTCACGGCGACGCTCCCACCAGTGCCAGCGGAATGACGCGGGATGAGGCGAATGAACTCCTCGCTCAAAGGAGAAAGAGCCTCGAGCTGCGGAAGGAAGATTGGGCTACGAGGTCGGGCACGCGCAGCGGATCGAGAGGGAGGAGAAAGAGCTCCGGGAGTTCGAGGAGAACGTGCGGCGGCAGCGATACGACGACGAGTACGGCGACGTCCAGATGAACCTCAGGCGCTACGAATACCACGACCGCTCCGGAGAGTTCGATGGGTCGGATCGCAGAAGGAGGCGGTAGCAGCCGATGCGGACGCAACTAGGCGATGAGCTGATCGAGCGTATCCGCACGCACCCGACCGACGACGACATCGTGGGCACCGCGGCCAACGACCTGCTCAGCGAGCTGTACGCGGGATACCCCGTCGAGAACCTCGGCCGGCTCCTCCACAGCGACAACGAGGTGGTCGTCAGGACCGGCGCCTGGCTGCTGTCGGAGCTGGTAGAGCTCGCCGCCCCGATGATCGACGAGCTCCCGGCCCTCCTGGCCGGCCCGATCCGCAATGTCCGCTACTACGCGATCACCGTGGCGCTGGCGAACGCCGACGGGCGGCACGGGCCCATCATCGCGCAGGTCCTGAACCTGAGCCTCGACCCCGATGAGGCCATCCGCTGGAAGATGCTGGAGTTCCTGGCCGAGGCCTCGATCGAGCAGCTTGAGGCAGGGACGTCCTGTCTGCCCCCCGGTCAGCTCAAGGAGCTGGTCGAGTGGCTGATCCTCCAGGATGACGAGGAGCCCGACCGGACCGGCATCTTCCTCCGAATGGAAGAAGGCGACCCGGTGACCCGGCTGTTCGCCGCGGCGGCCGCGGCGAGCCTGGGCCTGGGGCTCCTGGAGCACGCGGCCATGGTCGAGGACGAGACGATCCGCTCGTTCGCCCAGACGCGGCTGAAGCGGCTGCGCGAGGAGGATTAGCACTCGGTCAGTGCCCGTGCCCGTGCCCATGGCCCACGAACGCCGCCGCGGGCTTGCCCGGTGGCACCAGCCACAGCGCGATGGCTGCCGCGGCACCCGCGGCGACGGCGCACAGCGTGAGCCCAGAGACGAAGCCACCGATGCCCGCCGCCGAGCCGGGGCCGAGGCTGGACGCGGCGACCGTGGAGATGACGGCCACGCCGATCGAGCCGCCGAGTTCGTGGAAGGTGTTGATGACGCCGGAGGCGACGCCGTTCTCGCCGGGCGGGATGTTCGCCATGGTCGTGGTGGTGGCCGTCACGAACGCCGGACCGATTCCCAGGGCGGCCAGCACGAAGCCAGGTAGCAGCGTGGTGTACGCGCTCGCGTCGGGCGAGATGCGGGTCATCAGCGCCGCCCCGGCCGCGGTCACCACGAAGGACGCCACCGCCACCGGCCGGCCGCCGACCCGGCCGATGAGATGCCCGCCGAGCTGCGCGCCGATCGTGATCGCGATGGCCACGGGCAGGAACAGCAGCCCGGTCTCCAGCGCGCTGAACCGCAGCACGTTCTGGAGGTAGAGCGAGCTGAGGAAGAACAACCCCAGCATCAGCCCGGTGGCCATCAGCATGACGAACGTCCCCGAGATCACCGGCCGTCTGGCCAGGGTCTCGGCGCGCATGAGCGGTGCGCGTACCGACCGCTCGACGAACACGAACAGCGCGTACAGCAGCACGGCCCCCACCAGCGGCAGCACCGTGCCCGCCGCGCCCCAGCCGGCGTCGCCCGCCGTCACCAACCCGTAGATCAGCAGGGCCGTCGCCAGTGTGACGACCAGGGCGCCGGGTACGTCGACCCGCTCGCTCCGCCCGGGCGTGGGCGGTACGACGGCGGGCACGGTGGCGAGCACCACCAGCCCAATCGGGACGTTGACGATGAACACCCAGGTCCAGCCCGGCCCGGCGGTCAGGACGCCGCCGAGCAGCACGCCCAGGGCCGCCCCCGTACCGCCGATGGCCGCCCAGACGCCGAGCGCCCGGCCGCGCCGTTCGCCCTGGTAGGTGGTGGTGATGACGGCCAGGGCCGCCGGGGAGAGCAGCGCCGCTCCGACTCCCTGGAACGCCCGCCCGGCGATGAGCATCGCGCCGCTCCCGGCCAGCCCGCACACCAGCGAGGCCGCCGTGAACAGTCCCAGCCCCATCATGAGCGTGCGACGGGCGCCCCACGCGTCGGCGAGCCGCCCGCCGAGCACCATGAGGCCGCCGAAGCAGAGCGTGTACGTGGTCACCACCCAGGTCAGCGACTCGCGGTCGAGCGCGAGGTCCGTGCCGATGGTGGGCAGCGCCACCTGCACCACTGTGATGTCGACGATCAACATGAACTGGGCCAGGCACAGCAGCACGAGCAGGCCCCACCCGCTCGTGCGTGTCTGGGCGGAAGGCATGCCAAGACTCATCCGAAGTCTCCTTAACTCGAACACTGATGTTCAAGTTAGCACCCGTGAACCATACACAGGTAGGGTTCCTGGATGGAGCCTGCGGTCAGATGGGCTTGGAGAGCAGCGCCAGCATCGTCTTGATCAGCACCGGCTCGACCTCATCGGCCGCCAGCCGACCGGTCTCACGCTCCTGCGCCGCGCTGTGGATGATCGAGAAGAACGTCGTCACCAGCCAGGCCAGGGGCAGGTCCGTACGGAAGTCGCCCGCGCGCTGACCGCGCGCGATGAGCCGCTCCACCCGTTGCAGCGGCCGGTCGTGGTGCTTCCTGATCTGCTCCGTGGCCAGCGTCCGGTCGGCGGCCAGGAACAGGCGGCGGTGCCGGTCGAGGATCTCCCAGGACGACCGCAGGAGCTTGGCCATGGCCTCGGGCGCGGGTGCCGTGTCGATCGAATCGTCCGCCAGCACCGCCTCCGCCACGCCGACCGCGTGGTCGAGCACCGCGTCCACCAGCGCCTCCCGCGACGGGAAGTGGCCGTAAAGGGTCACCCTGCCCACCCCGGCGGCCTTGGCGATGTCGGCCACGCTGGCCGTGGGGTCGGCGCTGAGCAGCCGGGTGCCCGCTTGAAGGATCGCGGCGATGTTGCGCTCGGCGTCCGCACGCCGGGCGGGTACCGGCTGCCGTGCCGCGGTCTTCACCATGCGACCAGCCTACGACACGATTTTGCGAGACATAGTGTATATATCGAATGCACGCTGTACTGAAACCTTGGAAGGACAGCCATGCAACGCGTCGAAGCTCACATCACGACCGATCGCGCCAGCCGCTACCTCGTCCAGCTCTGCCGCCATGCCGACCAGATGGGCCGCGGCCTGCCCACCGGCCCCGGCCACGGCCCGCACGCAGGCGGCGAAAGGCCCAAGAGCGTTAAAGCAGACTGGTCCGAGACGGACGGCACCATCGACCTCGACTGGGGCACCTGCACCCTGCGGGCCACGCCGGAAGGATTGACGGTGCGGGTCGAAGCCGCGGACGAGGACCGGTTACAGCGCGTCCAAGCCCTTCTCACCAGGAACATCACCAGGATGGGCAGGCGTGACCACCTGAGCGTGGACTGGCGGCGCCCCGACGGAACCACGAGCCCCGCCCCGGCCCCGGCCACGGCCCCGTCGCACCGGAGCCGTTACCTGACGCTCGGCCTCACGCTGGTCGCCGTCCTGGCCGTGGCCGTGCACGCGGGGTTGGCCGCCGGAGTGCTGGCGATCCCGCAGTGGGCAGGACTGGGTACGGACGCCGTCCTGGGGATCATCCTGGTGATGGCTCTGGCGAAAGCCGTCCTGATCACCGCCCACCTCAGGCGCCGCCGCCGGCCCTCAGCGGGCCCTCACTGAGTCCCGCTGAAGGCAAGCTCAGCGCGGTCGCAGCCCGGCCAAGGTAAGGGAGACGAGGCGCTTGACCGCGGCCTCCGAGGGCAGGTCGACGGCCGCCTGCAGCGCGTGCGCGCAGAAGGCGGCGAGCTCGTCCGCCGCCACGTCGTCACGTACGTCACCGGCCCGCGCGGCAGCCGTCAGCGCGTCGCACAGCAGGTCATGCAGCCGCCGCTGGGCGCGGCCGGCGTCCTCGGACCGGTGCAGGAGCATGACGAGATCGGGGCTGAAGCCGTGCCGCGCCATCCGCCGATGCATCAGGGCGTACGTCTCCAGCATGGCTTCGAGCCGCAGCCGGGCGTCGTCCTCGCGCTCCACCGCCTGGGCGAGGTGCTCCAGATGCCCGGCGACCATGCGGCCGTGCCAGGCCAGCAGGATCGCCTGGACGTCAGGGAAGTACTTGTAGAGCGTCGCGCGGCCGATGCCGGTCTTCTCGGCGATCTGCGACATCGTCACCGCCAGGAGCCCACGCTCGCGCACCAGCTCGACAGTGGCGTCCAGGATCGCGTCATGCACCGTGCGGCGGTGCGTCTCGATCGTCTCGTTCCACAGCTTCGGCACCTCGCCAGTTTACGAATCGGCGAGCTAGATACACGCCGCCACACGCGACAAATGCGGCGCGATACCCCCTATGAGTATGCTCAAGGCTTGTCGCCAGAAAGGAGCAGCATCATGGACCACAGCGATCAACCGGCCACCGATCACCACGCCCCGCCCACGGCCACGTGGACGGTGGCCGCGCAGGCGACCCTGCACTGCCTGACCGGGTGCGCCATCGGCGAGGTGCTGGGCATGGTCATCGGCACCGCCGCCGGCCTGTCCAACTTCACCACCGTGGTGCTGTCGGTGGTGTTGGCCTTCGTGTTCGGCTACGGGCTGACCATGCGTGGCGTGCTGCGGGCCGGGGTCGGCTTTCGCGACGCGTTGAAGGTGGCGCTGGCCGCGGACACCGTCTCCATCGCGGTGATGGAGGTCATGGACAACGCGGTGGTCGTACTCGTGCCCGGTGCCATGGACGCTGGGCTGACCAGCTGGCTGTTCTGGGCGTCGCTGGCCGGGTCGTTGGTCGTGGCCTTCGTGGTGACGACGCCGGTGAACAAGTGGCTGATCTCCCGGGGCAAGGGCCATGCGGTGGTACACCAGTACCACCACTGAGTGGCCGAAGGCGGTGAGCGCCTTCGGCCACGCGAATGGATTACTTGAAGCGGCGCAGGCGCAGGCTGTTGCTCACCACGAACACGCTGGAGAACGCCATCGCGGCTCCCGCGATCATCGGGTTGAGCAGGCCGAGCGCGGCCAGTGGCAGGGCGGCCACGTTGTAGGCGAAGGCCCAGAACAGGTTGCCCTTGATGGTGGACAGCGTGCGGCGGGACAGGCGCAGCGCGTCGGCCGTCACCCGCAGATCGCCCCTGACCAGGGTCAGGTCGGAGGCCTCGATGGCGGCGTCGGTGCCGGTGCCCATCGCCAGGCCCAGGTCGGCCTGGGCGAGGGCGGCGGCGTCGTTGACCCCGTCTCCCACCATGGCCACGACCTTGCCCTCGGTCTGCAGCTTCTTGACGGCGTCGACCTTGTCGGCGGGCAGCACCTCGGCGATCACGTCGTCGATGCCCACCTCGGCCGCCACCGTACGGGCCACGGCCTCGTTGTCGCCGGTCAGCAGCACCGGCGTCAGGCCGAGTGCCCGCAGGTCGGCGATGGCCTGCTTGCTGGTCGGCTTGACCACGTCGGCCACCACCAGCACGGCGCGGGCTTGGCCGTCCCAGCCGACCGCGACCGCGGTGCGGCCCTTGGCCTGCTCGTCGGCGAGCTCGCGTTCCAGGTCGGCGGGCAGGTGCTGGGACCACTCCGCCAGCAGCCGGGGACGGCCGACCAGCACCGCGTGGCCGTCGACGATGCCCTGTACGCCGAGCCCTTCGACGTTGGCGAAATCCTCCACCGTGGCGTCGGATCGGGCCTCGCGGGCGATGGCCTGGGCGATCGGGTGCTCGGAGGCGTGCTCCAGCGCGCCCGCCAGCCTGAGGACCTCTTCGCGGTTCTCCCCCTCGGCGAGGTGGACGGCGACCAGGGTCATCTTGCCCTCGGTGACCGTGCCGGTCTTGTCCAGCACGATCGTGTCGATCTTGCGGGTCGACTCCAGCACTTCCGGACCCTTGATCAGGATGCCCAGCTGGGCGCCCCGCCCGGTGCCGACCAGCAGCGCGGTCGGCGTGGCCAGGCCCAGCGCGCAGGGGCAGGCGATGATCAGCACGGCGACCGCCGCGGTGAACGCCGCCGCCACGCCGTTGCCCGTGCCGAGCCAGTATCCGAGCGTCCCGACCGCCAACGCGATCACGATCGGTACGAAGATCCCGGAGATGCGGTCGGCCAGCCGCTGCACCTGCGCCTTGCCGGTCTGCGCCTCCTCGACCAGCCTGGCCATCTGCGCCAGCTGGGTGTCCGCGCCCACTCGGGTGGCCTTGACGATCAGGCGGCCGCCCGCGTTCACCGTCGCGCCGGTGACCGCGTCGCCGGGCTTCACCTCGACGGGCACGGATTCGCCGGTCAGCATCGAGGCGTCCACCGCGGAGCTGCCCTCGGTGATCACGCCGTCCGTGGCGATCTTCTCGCCCGGTCGGACGACGAAGGTGTCACCGACCTGCAGTTGCTCGGTGGGGACGCGGCGGCCGTCGGCCAGTTCGACCTCTTTGGCGCCCAGTTCCAGCAGCGCCTTCAGTGCCGCGCCGGCGGTGCGCTTGGCACGGGCCTCGAAGTAGCGACCGGCCAGGATGAACGCGGTCACCGCCGCCGCCGTCTCGAGGTAGATGTTGCCCGAACCGTCGGAGCGTTCGATGGTGAACGTGAAGGGATGCGTCATGCCGGGCGTGCCCGCGGTGCCGAAGAACAGGGCCCACAGCGACCATCCGAGCGCGGCCAGCGTGCCCAGCGAGATCAGCGTGTCCATGGTCGCGGCGCCGTGCCGGAGGTTGGTCCAGGCGGCCTTGTGGAAGGGCCAGCCCGCGTACACCACCACCGGCGCGGCCAGCACCAGCGACAGCCACTGCCAGTTGGTGAACTGCAGCGCCGGGATCATCGCCATCGCCACCACCGGCACGCTCAGCACCAACGAGGTGCGCAGGCGCTGACGCAGCGGCCGCAGCTCGTCCTCCGGCTCCTCCTGCCGCTGCGCCTCCGTCTTGGGCGGGGCGGGCAGAGCGGCGGTGTAACCGACCTTCTCCACCTCAGTGATCAACTGCTGCGGATCAATGCCCTCGGGGAAGGTGACCTTCGCCTTCTCCGTCGCGTAGTTGACGGTCGCGGTCACGCCTTCGAGCTTGTTCAGCTTGCGTTCGATGCGGTTGGCGCAGGATGCGCACGTCATGCCGCCGATGGTGAGTTCGACAGCTCTGCCTTCAGTGAGGGAAGACATCACTCCCCCTTTCTACTCAGTGCGTCTGGTCGCCGTGGGACGGGCTGACACTCGGCTCCGCCGCGGGCTTGGGCTGTCCGGCCGCTGCTCGGGCGGTGAAATCGGCGGTGCGTACCTTGCCGGCGTGCTGGAAGTCCAGGAACAGCCGGTAGTCGCCGCCGCTGGGCACTTCGGCGTAGAAGGTGATCTCGGGCCCGGCCTTGTCGCTTTCTTCCGGATGTACGTGAAGATAGGCCAAATCCCCGGCCCGCAGCGCCACCAGGTGGCCGTACGCCCCCAGGTAAGGCTGCAGATCCGTCACCGGCTTGCCGTCCTTGCTCACGCTCAGCGTGAGCTTGCTCGCCTGGCCGGGAACCAGGTCGCCCGTCAGGGTAACCGAGTAACCGTCCACCTCCGCCGTACGACTGACCGCCGGGAGGGCACGTGGCTGATAGTCGCCCGCGACCGGCACATCCGCACCAAGGGTCAGACCGCTCCCACCCGTGGGCGCGAAATCGGCGTAGGCCCGGTAGGCGCCGGGGTCGCCCAGCGTCAGCTTCACCGACCACACCCCGTCGCCGGACTGTTCGGGGTGCAGGTGCTGGAACGTCGCCAGGTCACGCGAGACCACGATGAAATGGAGCTTCTTGTCGTGCTGAACCTGATAGTCGGTAACCGGCTTGCCATCGGGCCCGGTCACGGTGAACCGGAAATCGGTGGGCTCGCCGGCCTTGACGGTGGTCAACGGATTGAGGGTGTAGCCATTCTCGGACACCTGCAGCCCCCCGGGGGTATCGTCCTGCGGTTTTGCGCCGACCTTGGTGGGAGTGGTGTGGGCGCTCCCATGGCTGGGCGGCGCCGGTGCGGGAGTGCCCTCCCCGACCGCGTTTCCGACGCCCAGGGCGCCGCCGAAGACGACGGCCAGCCCCACGGCGTAGGCACCTAGTTTGCTCGCGGTGTTCATGTCATACCGCCTCCTCGGCCGTCAGGAACGCTTTCGACTTCTACAACATACTATACCCCCCTACCGTATTCCAATCTTGCTGCATGAGTTTGTCCGGAGTGATGGGGAGGGAGCGGACGCGTTCGCCGGTCGCGTGATAGACGGCGTTCGCGATGGCGGCGGCCACGCCCACGATGCCGAGCTCGCCGATGCCCTTGGCGCCCAGTGGGGTCTGCGGGTCGGGCCGGTCGACGAAGTGGATGTCGATGTCGGGCACGTCGGCGTGCGTGGGCACGTGGTACTCGGCCAGGCCACGGTTGACGATGAGGCCGGTGCGCTCGTCGAGCAGCGTCTCCTCGGTCAGCGCCATGCCGATGCCCATGATGATGCCGCCGCGCATCTGGCTGGTGGCCTGCTTGGGGTTGACGATCCTGCCGCCGTCGAAGGCGCCGACCCAGCGCGTGACGCGCGCCTCGCCGGTCTCCTCGTCGACCCGCACCTCGCAGAAGTGCGCGCCATAGGAGTAGGTGCCCCGCTTGATGGTCTGGTACGGCAGCGCCGACTTCCCCGCCACCTCCACGGTCTCCTGCCCGGCCCTGGCCAGAATGCGTTCGTAGCTCTCACCCCCTCGGGGCCCGAACAGGCCACCATCACGCGTGTTCACCTCCTCGAACGACCGTCCCGCCAGCGGCGAGTCGGTGTCGCGCACCAGCTTCAGCAGCTCGCGGACGAGGTTGTCGCGGGCGGACCAGACGGCCGAGGCGAGCGTCGTGGTCGCGGCCGAGGCACCGGGGATGCGGGTCCTGGCCACGTTGGAATCGCCCTGCTCGAAGCGGATCCGGTCGAGAGGCAGCCCAAGACGGTCGGCCGTGGCCTGGCTCTGCGCGGTCGAGGTGCCGGCGCCCAGTTCGTTGGTGCTGCTGCGGACGGTGACGGTGCCGTCGGCGGACAGGCGCAGCTTGACCCCGGCGATGAGCACGGCGTCGGGGTTGATCGCCGCGGCCATCCCATGCCCGATGAGCCAGCGGCCGTCCCGCGTCGCGCGGGGTGCGGGTGTGCGCCGGGACCAGCCGAACGCCTCGGCGCCCAGGGTGTACGCCTCGCGCAGGTGGCGGCTGGTGAAGGCGATGCCGCTCATCGGGTCCCGCTCCGGTTCGTTGCGCAGGCGCAGCTCAAGCGGGTCGAGGTCGAGCCGCCAGGCCAGCTCGTCCATGGCGGATTCCAGCGCGAAGGATCCGGGCGCGACGCCGGGGCCACGGAAGAAGGCGTTCTGGATGCGGTCCAGGCGGACCACCTGCTGGACGACGTGGACATTGGGGCAGGCGTACAGGTGGCGGGAGGCGACGACCGCGGCCTCGGCGAACTCGTCGGTCGTGCACGGGGCCAGGGCGTCGTGCACGAGCGCGGTGAGCCGTCCCTTGGCGTCGGCGCCGAGCGCGACGCGGCTGCGGGTCGGGGCCCGGCCGCCGGTCATGGCGAACACGTCGGCCCGCGAGAGCACGAGCTTGACGGGACGGCCGGAGAGCTTGGCCGCCGCCACCGTGAGCCAGACATGCGGCCAGGCCGGCGTCTTGCCGCCGAAGCCGCCGCCGATGAACGGCGCCAGCACGCGGACGTTCTCCTCGGCGAGTGAGAACTTCTTGGCCAGCATCTCCTTGACGCCGTAGGGGTACTGCGCGGTGTCGTAGACCGTGAGGCGCTCGCCCTCCCAGTGGGCCACGGTGGCGTGCGGTTCCATGGCGTTGTGATGTTCGAGCGGCGTGGTGTACTCGGCCTCGACCGTGGCCGCCGCCGCTTTGAGCGCCGTGCGGACATCGCCGCGCCTGGTCACGGGCTCCTCCAGCACGGCGTGCGCGGGCGTGTACGGTTTCCCGTCGGCCATCGACAGCCTGGCGGGCCACGGCTCGTAGTCGGCGTGGATCAGCGACGCCGCGTACCGGGCCTGTTCCAGGGACTCGGCCACGACGACCGCGATGGGCTGGCCGTACCAGAAGATCTCGTCGGTGTTGAGCACCGGCAGGCTCAGCGCGGCGGCGCCGAGCGGGCCTTTCATCGTGGCGTACGCGGGGGTGCGCTTCATCGCGGGCGCGTTGTCGTGGGTCATCACGAGCAGCACACCGGGCGCCCGCGGGACGTGGACGGCGGTGACCCGGCCCCTGGCGACGGTGCTGCCCACCACGACCGCGTAGGCGAGGCCGGGGAGTTGCCGCTCGGCCGTGTAGCGGACGGCGCCGGTGACCTTGGCGCGGCCGTCCAGCCGGTCGGCGGGCCTGCCGAGCTCGGCGCGGCGGTGGGCCAGGGGATCGGGCCTGCCGTCGGGCAGGAGCCTGGCCAGCCTGGTCAGCGCCTTGCCGGCGAGGGTGAAGCCGCGGGCGGCGAGATTCATGACCTGACTCCTTGCAACGCTCGCCGGATCAGTCGCCGGGCCAGCTCGGCCTTGAACGCGTTGTGCGCGCGTGGGCGGGAGCCGGTCAGCGCCTGTTCGGCCGCCTGGTGGATGAGTTCGTCGTCGAGAGTGGTGCCGGTCAGGAGCCGTTCGGCTTCGTACGCGCGCCACGGTTTGGCGGCGACTCCGCCCAGCGCGATGCGCACACCGGTGGCGCGGCCCGCTTCCATGCGGACGACGGCGGCCACGCTGACCAGCGCGAAGGCGTAACTGGCCCGATCGCGCACCTTGAGGTACACCGAGCGGCCCGGCTGGGCCGGCGGCAGGTCGATGGAGGTCACCAGCTCCCCCGGCGCGAGCACCGTCTCCAGGTGCGGCGTGTCTCCGGGCAGGCGGTGGAAGTCCACCAGCGGTACGGGGTCGCGGCCCGCGATGTTGACCACGGCGTCCAGCGCGGCCAGGGCCACGCACATGTCCGACGGATGTACGGCGACGCAGCTCTCGCTCGTGCCGAGGATGGCGTGCGTGCGGTTGAACCCGTCGAGAGCGTCGCAGCCGCTGCCCGGATCACGTTTGCCGCACGCCGAGTGCCGGTCGTAGAAGTAGCCGCAGCGGGTGCGCTGCATCAGGTTGCCGCCCACGGTGGCGCGGTTGCGCAGCTGAGGGGAGGCGCCGTTCAGGATGGCCTGGGCGAGCACCGGGTAGCGATCACGGATCCGCTCGTCGGCGGCCACCCGCGTGTTGCGGACCAAGGCACCGATCCGCAGGCCGCCCGCGTGCTCCTCGATGTCGGCGAGCGGCAGCCGGGTGATGTCCACGAGTTCGTGCGGCGTCTCGATGCCCTGGCGCATCAGGTCGACGAGATTGGTGCCGCCCGCCAGGTACTTCGCCCCTTTTGCGGCGAGTTCAACGGCTGAGGAGGTGTCGGTGGCCGATACGTAGGAGAACGGGTTCACCGGGCGACCTCCCGCACCGCCGCCAGGATCCCGTTGTACGCGCCGCACCGGCACAGGTTGCCCGCCAGCCGTTCCCTGATCTCGGCATCCGTCAGGCCGGACTCGCCCACGGCGCTCGCCACCCCGGCCTCGTACTCGGTGAGCATGGCCACGGCCGAGCAGACCTGGCCCGGAGTGCAGTAGCCGCACTGCAGGCCGTCGTTGCGGACGAACGCCTCCTGCATCGCCCGGCCGACCTCCGACGACGCCAGCCCCTCGATGGTCGTGACCTCCGCGTCCGCGCATTGCGCGGCGAGCACGAGGCAGGAGTTGACCCGCTCACCGTCCAGCAGCACCGTGCAGGCGCCGCAGGCCCCTTGGTCGCAGCCCTTCTTGGTACCGGTCAGGCCGAGGTGCTCGCGCAGGCAGTCGAGCAGGCTGACCCGGGTGTCCAGCTCCAGCTCGTGCTCGCGGCCGTTCACCGAGAGCCGCACTTGAATGGATGGCATCCGCATTCCCCGCTATCTCGTACATCTGTGTACGGGTTGTAGAGTGCGGACTATACCCCTCCTCCGTATGAGGGTTGATTCGTGGCTGATACACGGCTGAGGCGTCGCGGATGTCGGCGGCTTGTATCGTCTGTTGCGTCAAGCCTTTGGGGAGAAATGTCGCTTTCGGGGTCGGCTCCGGTGACCGTGCTGCTCGTCGAGGACGACGAGGTGATCCGCAAGACCGTCGGGATGGTGCTGGAGCGCTACGGCTATCGCGTGAGCACGGCGGGCGACGGTCTGACCGGCCTCGAACTGTTCAGGGACGAGCGGCATGACGTGCTGCTGCTGGACGTGATGCTGCCAGGACTGGACGGCATCGGGCTGTGCCGGCAGGTCAGGGAGTGGAGCCTGGTGCCGATCCTGATGATGTCCGCGCGGGGTGACGCCCTGGACGTGGTGTCGGGGCTGGAGGCGGGGGCCGACGACTACGTGGTCAAGCCGGTCGACACCTCCGTGCTGGTGGCCAGAATCCGTTCGCTGCTGCGCCGGGCCTCCTTCACTCCGGGCCCGGAAGACGTCCAGGAGGCCACCGGCCTGGTCTTCGGGGACCTGACCATCGATCCGCAAGGGCTGGAAGTGCGCCGCGCCGGTGAGCTGGTCGAGCTGGCTCCCACCGAGTTGCGGCTGCTGCTGGAGTTCGCCGCGAATCCGGGGATCGTGCTGGACCGTCAGACACTGCTGCGCAACGTCTGGGACTACGGCTGGGACGGGGACAGCCGCGTCGTCGACCTGTGTGTGCAGCGGCTGCGCAAGAAGATCGGCGCCGACCGGATCGAGACGGTGCGCGGCTTCGGTTACAAGCTGCGGCGCTGACGTGGGAAAGGCCGCACGCGGGCTGCTGAACTGGCGGTCGCTGCGCTGGAAGATCGCCGCACTGGTGGCCATGACGTCCTGCGCGGTCGCGCTGGCGGTCGGGGTGCTGGTCCACCGGAGCGCCTTCGACCGGTCCATGAACCTGGGCAGGGACCGGGCCTTCAGCGCGCTGCTGGCCGAAGTGGACACCTACCGGCGTACGGGCGACGCGCCGCAGCCCACTCAGGTCCCGCCCGCGCTGCTCCAGCAGGCCAGGAGCACCGGCCGCTTCAGCACCTGGTACGACGACCGCCGGCCGGACATTCCCTGGATGTGGGCGGCGCAGCGGATCGACGGCCAGGTGCTCGCCGTGCAGATCGACATGGGCTCGGAGATACGCGGTCTGTGGGCCCTGGACCGGAACATCGTGAAGGCGTCGCTGGTCGCGCTCGCGATCGTCGTACCTCTGGCCGTATTGGCCGCCGAGACCTCCAACCGGCGGCTGAGGCGGGTGGCCCGCACCGCGCGGCGGATCGCGGACGGCGACCTTGAGGCCAGGAGCATGATGGGCGGCCGGGGCGGCGACGAGATCACCGACATCTCGGCCACCATCGACTCGATGGCCGACAGCCTGCGGGACCGGCTGCTGAGCGAGCAGCGCTTCACCGCCGATGTGGCCCACGAGCTGCGTACCCCGCTGATGGGGCTGGTCGTCTCGGCCGAACTGCTCCCGGAGAGCGAGGCCACCGACCTGGTACGTGACCGGGTGCGGGTGCTGCGGGCGCTGGTGGAGGACCTGCTGGAGATCTCCCGGCTGGACGCGGGCGCGGAGTGGGCCGATCGCCGTCCCGTGCCGCTGGGCCGGGTCGTCGAGGAGTGCGTGGCCCGGACGAAGCTCGCGGTCCGGCTGACGGTGACCGGTGAGCCGGTCGTCGACACCGACCCGCGGCGCATCGACCGGATCATCACGAACCTGGTCGTCAACGCCCACCGCCACGGGCGCTCTCCGGTCGAGGTCGCCGTGAACGACATGACGATCGTCGTACGCGACCACGGCCCCGGATTCCCGGACGGGTTGCTGGCGGAGGGGCCGCAGCGTTTCCGTACGGGCGGGGCCGAGCGTGGCCACGGCCATGGCCTGGGCCTGGCCATCGCCGCCGGACAGGCACGGGTGATCGGCGCCGATCTCGCCTTCGCCAACGCCCCGGACGGCGGCGCGACGGCCACGCTTCGCCTTCATCACCCGGTGTAGTTCTTCCCAGGGGGCTTACCGGGGATCGGCTTGCCGATGAGGGCGACGGGGATGAAGAAGAAGATCTGGCTGATCGCCAGGGTGAGCGTCCAGAGCGCCTTGGCGTCGTAGTGGGCGGACGCCTTGGCGTGCAGCTCGTCGGGGACGCGCTCCCCGGACGGGTTCGGGGAGAGGACCGCCTCCACGAGCTCCAGCGCGACCCGTTCGGCGTCGGTGAAGTAGGGGGCGTCCTGCCATGACGCCACCGCCGTGATGCGCTCCTCCGTTTCCCCGGCCTTGCGGAGGAGGCCGGTCTGCCGGACGGTGTGGTAGGTGCTGCCGACGATCTGCCCGGCGCGGAGTTGCAGCAGGTTGACGGTGGTCTGCGGAATCGCACCGTTCAGGGTGGCCTTGAGCATGGCTCCGGCGATCTGGCCGAGTTCGGGGAAGAACTGGGCGGGGTCGGGCAGGCGTGACTGCTCGGTCGTGGTGGGTGTGGACATGGCGAGGTTTCCTTTCTCGATCTCTATGGATCAGGACCAGTGGTAGGCCAGGTTCACGGCCAGTGCGGCCACCGCGGTGAGGAAGAATCCGCCCCAGTTCACGAGCTTGCGGGAACCCACTCGCAGGTGCGCGAGGAGCGCGCCGACGAAGTACAGCACGAGGCTGTAGGCGGCGAGTGTCCCCAGCATCGGCACGGCGAACCCGCCCAGCAGCCCCAAAGAGCCCGCCGCCAGCATCATGCCCAGCACCGGTACCCACGACCGTGGCAGGCGCTTCATGTCCGCCTGGGCCTTGGGAAATTCGTGGCCGATCAGGTAGACGACGGCGGCGCTGCCGAACAAGAGCGCGGCGAAGATGGTGACCGCGACATAAGCGGTGAACATAAGCTCTCCTTTGTGGTTGTCAGCTGCGAGAACGTCCGGCCCGTGCGTCGTTGATCGCTGCGATCCGGATCTCGGTAGCCCGACGAAACAACCGCTGGAAATGTCAGGCGACGCACCTCACAGTCCGGTGCGCGGTCTCGTCGAACGGATGAGGGCAGCTGCGAGCAAGGGAGCCATCGGCACCATGACCACCCCATCCGATCCGGGCCTGAGCGCGATCATGAGCGAGCGGCGCCAGCTGATCAATCTCGCCTATCGCCTCCTGGGCTCCCTGGCCGACGCGGAGGATGTCGTACAGGAGACCTACACCCGCTGGTACGCCATGACCCGGCAGCAGCAGGACGCCATCGAAGTCCCCGGCGCCTGGCTGACCACCGTCGCCAGCCGCATCTGCCTGGACCTGCTCGGCTCGGCGCGGACCCGGCGCGAACGCTACGTCGGCGAATGGATCCCCGAGCCACTGCCCGACCCCACGGAGTGGATCACCGGCCGGTCGGCCGACCCGGTGGACCGTGTCACCCTCGACGAGTCGATCACGATGGCCTTCCTGATCGTGCTCGACTCGATGACCCCCGCCGAGCGCGTCGCGCTCGTCCTGCACGACGTCTTCCGCTACTCCTTCGCCGAGGTGGCCGAGATAGTCGGCCGTACGCCGGGGGCCTGTCGCCAGCTGGCCTCCTCGGCCCGCCGCCGCATTCGCGCCACGCCCTCTGCTCCGGCAGCCCGGCAGGCCGGCATCGTCAGGGACTTCAAGCAGGCATGGGAAGCCAAGGACATCGACGCCCTCATCGGCCTGCTCGACCCCGACGCCACGGCGATCATCGACGGCGGCGGCCTGGTCAGCGCCGGACTCCACCCGATCGAAGGCAGTGAGCGGATCGCCCGCTACATCCTCGCCCTCGCCGGCCGGGCGCCCGACCTGACCATCCTGGAGCGTACGGTCAACGGTCAACCCGGTCTGGTGGCTCAGCAGAACGACGTCGCCGTGACGGTGGCGGCGTTCGACGTCGAAGACGGCCGGATCAAGCGCATCTGGGCGGTCCGCAACCCGGAGAAGCTCCGACCTTGGACGGCGGCCGCGCGGTAGCGTCACGCGGCGATCCGGGGTTACCTGGACGGGTGATCGCGCGAGAGGCAGGCACCATGGTGTGGGAGTACAAGATGAAGCAACTCGGCGGCAAGGTCAGCCGCAGCGAATTGCAGCGGCAGTGCGACGAACTCGGCGCGGATGGGTGGGAACTGGTGGGGTTCACCCCGGTGGTGGAGCTGAAGGATGAGTCGGTGTCGTTCGATCGGCATTCCCCCGGGTGCTTGATGGTCTTCAAGAAGTTGTCGGCGCGGGACATGGGTTGACCTGACTGGGGAGCAACATGACGCCCGGAGGGGTGGCGCGAGTGTGTCGTCGCGCCACCCCAAGAGGTTCCGGTCAGGGATCGTTCGGCTTGGGGTTGTGCGGGCTGCCGCCGCCACCTCCACCGCTGCTGCCGTTGTTGCCGGCGAACTGGATGGGCTGGTAGTTGGGCAGGACCACGGTGTTGGCCGAGGCGTCGGAGCCGTCGGTGCTGAGCGTCTTGTACACGGTCCAGATGAACTTGGCGAAGCCGAGGACCTGACCCCAGTCGATGCCGTTGTTCCAGTGCACGATCGACACCGCGTACGTCTGCTGGGCGATGTCCGGTGAGACCTGCCCGGACCAGTTCTCCGTGCGCTTGGAGTAGCCGAGCATGGTGCCGTTGACGCCCCAGCAGTCGCCGCCGACCTCACCGATGACCATGCCGTCGACGTTGAGGAGCAGAGCCTTGGCGCACAGCCGGACGCCGGTGAGGTAGACGCCCGACTCGACCGTCGAGACCCCGTAGACGTTGCCGCTGGCGTAGACCTTGACGTTGGTGTCGATGGTCTTGTTCTGGTTGTTGGCGTGCCAGGAGTGGAGCGACGCCTCGGAGATCAGTACGTCGGCGCTGGCCGGCGCAGACGCGACGACGAAGCCGGTCAGGACGATGAGGGCGCTGAGTAATCCGGTGAGCAGTCTTCTGGGGGTGCCCATGGAAGCCTTTCCGTTCGTGGTGCTCGGTTGGTCCGTCCGAATTCTCACCACGTGGCCATTCACCGGCGAAGAGCCATCGCCCCGTAATCGGAAAGGTCCGTCATTTCACGGATGCCGGTCCATCAGGGGGTACGTCGTTCAACGGATCCTGCGGCCGGGCCCGCCCATCCACCATGTCCAGGTGACCTCACGCTTGACCCGCCGACCGGCGGACCAGGGCCGCGCGGGTGTTGACGCCGAGCTTGCGGAAGACGCGGGCCAGGTGCGTCTCGACCGTGCGCGGGCTCAGGTACAGCCGCTCGCCGATCTGCCGGTTCGTCAGGCCCTCGCCGACCAGTTCGACGACCTCGCGTTCGCGTTCCGACAGCCGCCCGCCCGCCCCATGGGCCGCGGCGCCGCGCTGCCTGCGCCCGGCCTGCGCCGCCGGCCACGGAGCACCGACCCGGGTGAACAGGGCCTTGGCCTGACCGAGCTGCTCCTGCGCCGTGCGGACGTCGCCCGCGTCCGCGCTCACCTCCGCCAGCAGCATCCGGGCGAAGCCTTCGCCGACGGGCAGCCTGGCCGTGACGAGACACTCCACGGCCTCGCGAGCCGCCGTTTCCGCCTCGTGCGGGCGGTCCGCGGCCATCGCCAGCGTCGCGTGGGCCGTCTCGACGTCGGCGGACCGGGCGGGCGGCGCTCCCGACGACACGACCGCGACGGCCCGCTCGTACCACTGCCCGGCCGCCGTCAAGTCGCCGCAGGCCGCCTCCGCCCGCGCGCGTCGGGCGAAGACACTCGCCGCGCCGGGCCCGAGCCCCGACGGATCACCGCCGACGCGGGCGGCCAGGAAGCGCCGGCAGTCCTCCGGACGGCCGACCGACAGCAGCACCTCCGACACCACGTCGTCGGCGATGGTCCGCCACCACGCCGAGCGCATTCCCGGACCGTGCAGCACCTCCTCCACCAGCGGCACGGCGGCCTCGGGACCTGCCCGCCACAGCAGCGGCCGGGACTTGACCACGTGCGCGAACGCGAGCATCTCGGCGCTGCCGAGATGACGCGCGATCTCCTCCGCCTCCTCGGCGTCGGCCAGCGCCGCCTCGATCTCGCCCAGCGCGGAACGGACCATGGCCCGCGCCGCGTGCAACAGGGGGACGACGTTGTCGCGGCCGTGGTCACGGGCGACCTGCAACCCGCGGGCCAGGTGCCGCAGCGCGTCGTCGTGGTGGTCGACGATGAACTCGCCCCACGCCAGAGGTGCCACGAAGCCGAGGTCGTCGCACAGCTCGCGGTCGGTCAGCGCGTCCATGAGCGTCTTGGCGCGGGCGAGCAGGCGATAGCCGTCGGGGAAGTGGCATCGGTACAGCTCGGCGACAGCGAGCAGCGTGACGGCCGAGGCCGATGTTCCAGACCGGGTGCTTGCTTGATTCGCCTGATCCAGGATTTGGTCCAGGGCCTGTGAGGCGTTGTCCGCCGCCGAGTCCCACTGGCCCTGCAAGAGGTCGATAGCCGCCAGCTCCACCAGGAGGGGCGGCCTGCCCACGGAGTCGTCCACCCGGGCCAGCTCGCCGGTCAGCAGCGCCCTGGCCTCTTCCAGCCGTCCCAGTGACCGTTGCATCGCGGACAGCAGCCCCACCGCCTGGTCCCTGCTGCCGTCGCCTTCCCGTACGAGCTCGTCCAACAGCCCCCGGGCCTCCTCCAACCGCCCGGACACGGCGAGCGCCGCGGCGAGCGACATCCGCAGCTCCGGCGTCGCGTCAGCGGGCGACGCCTCCAGGGCGGCGCGGAACCATCGCGCCGCCGTCGCGGGCGCGTTGACCGACACCGCCCCCGCCGCCGAGACGAGCAGCGCGGCCCCGTCCGTGTCGCCCACGCCTATCGCGTGCTCCATGTGGACCGCGCGGCGGACGTCCGAGGCGCCCCGCGAGAGCAGGTGCTCCGCCGCCCGGCGATGCGCCGCCCTCCTCCAGGAGGGCCCGGCCAGCTGGTACGCGGCCGCGCGGACCAGCGGATGCCTGAACACCAGCGCCCGCCCGGCCGTGCCGAGCACCCTGCGGCGCACCAGTTCGTCCAGCGCCGGCTCGACGGTACGGGGGTCCAGCCCGGACACGGCCGCCACGGACGCCACATCCAAGTCGTCACCGGCGACGGCCGCCGCCTGGGCCACCAGTTGCCGATCCGGGTCCAGCCCGGCGAGTTCGGCCACGATCAACCGGTCAAGGGCATCGGTCCTGGTGACCTCCGAGAGAGCACCGGTCTCGGTCACGTCCGCGAGGTCGGCGGCCGGGGTATCCGGCAACGTGGCCAGGATCTCCAGGAACAGCGGGTTGCCGCCGCTGCGCTCGTACAGCCGCCGCCTTCCCGGACGGGACAGCTGCCGCCTCCCCGGAGGGGACAGCTGCCCGGTGAGCATGATGTCGGCCTCGGCCGCCGAGAGCGGGCCGATCGGCAAGTTGACGACGTTCGCCGAGGTCAGCGACCGCGCCAGCCCTTTGGGCAGCTCGCCGGTACGGCAGGCGAGCACGATCACGGCGTTCGTGTTCGGCGGATGTCTGATGTGATAGTCGATCACCTCCACCGAGGCGTCGTCGGCCCACTGCACGTCGTCCATCAGGACCACCAGCGTGCCCGACTCGCCCATTCGCTCCACGCCCTGACGCATCTCGCGGAAGCGGCGGTGACGGTCCAGACCGGCCAGGTCACCCGTCCCGCTCTCCCGCGACAGCAGCGCGCGCAGCCCATCGAGGTGTCCGGCCAGGTCAGGATGCTGGTGGGCGTCGGCGAGCGCGTCCTGCACGATCCCGTACGGCGCGCTGCGCTCGAACTCGGTGGCCCGTCCGGCGATGGTCATGATGCCCCGTTCGCGCGCGTGGTCGGCGAACGCGCCCAGCATCCGGGTCTTGCCGATGCCCGGCTCACCGGTCAGCAACACGAAGACCCACTGCCTCCGGGCGTCCAGGAGACCCGACAGGTGGGCCAGTTCGGCGGTTCTGCCGACCAGTGGACGCGGGCTCTCGAACACCTGCTGCCTCCCACGGACACGCCGCTCTCGGCCGGGAGGATCGCCCGGACATGATCCATGTCTATCCCACGCGAACCCCCGCCAAAGCACCAGCCGCCTCAAGTCCGCGGGGTGGCTCGGCCGCACGAGAAGCGACCTGGGTCTGCTATTTGAAGGCCGCGATGTTGCGCTCCGCCCACTCGGCGAAGGTGCGGGGCGGGCGCCCGAGGAGCCGCTCGACGTCGGGGCTGACGCGCTGCTCTGCGGCGGACGGGCTACCGAGGGCACCGAGGGTGGCCTCCACGACCGGCTCGGGCATGTACTCCAGCATCTGGTTCCGCGCCTCCGCGCGGCTCTGCTCAACGAACCGTACCGACTCGCCGAGAGCGGCCCCGATCGCCGCGGCCTGCTGCCGGGGTGAGATCGGTGCCGGTCCGGTCAGCGTGTAAATCTTGCCCTCGTGCCCTGTCCCGCGCAGTGTGGCGGCGGCGACCTCGGCGATGTCGGCCGGGTCGATGGCCGGCACCGCGACGTCGCCGAACGGCGCCGTGACCACCCGTCGCGTACGCACCAAGCCGGCCCATTGGACCGTGTTGGAGGCGAAGTTGCCCGGCCGCAGCATCGTCCACTCCAGGCCCGACTGCTTGACGGCGTCTTCCAGATGCGATGGGTGGCGTTGCGTGCCCACGCCATGGGAGGACAGCAACACAACCCGTTGGACGTCGGATGCTCGTACGACGTTCATGGCGCCACTGAGATCGCCGTTCGCCATGAAGTCGGGGGAAGTCAGCAGGAACAGCGCTTCGGCTTCATGCAGGGCGGGCTTGAGGCTCTCCGGTTCGGCCAGGTCGGCTCGCTGGTGCCGTACCCCCTGCGATACGTCCAGCTCTGAGATCCCGCGTGCCACCGCCGTCACCTGCTCGCCGGCCGCGACGAGCGCCCGCACGAGCGGCTGCCCGACGTTGCCCGTGGCCCCAGTCACCACAATCATGTTCACTCCCGTTGGCCGATGTCCTCTGTGGACTCGATGGAAGCTACTAGCGCTGTAATAGTAGGTACCTAGAGGAAAGTATTGGCGAGGAAGGCTCATTGTGACCAACAGCACACCTTGGCCGGCTTCTGCCGATGTCCCCCCGGAGCAGGCGTGCCCGATCACTCCGGTGGTCGACATCGTCTTCAGCCGCTGGACCACACCGATCCTGTGGGTGCTCAACGAATTCGGGCGGCATCGGTTCGTGGAGCTGGAACGCCGCATCACGACCATCACCCCCAAGGTGCTGACCGAACGACTGCGGCAACTGGAGCGCGACGGGCTCGTGGTGCGCACCTACCACCCCGAGGTTCCGCCACGGGTGGAGTACGAGATCAGCGAACTGGGACGCAGCCTGGCACCCCTGTTCGAGACGCTGGCCAACTGGTCGGTCAACCTGGACAAGGTCGAACAGGCCCGACTGGACTACGACGCCAGGAAGTCACGTCGAGTCTGACCCGAAGACCGCACGCCAGGCCGCTCGGGGCAGCTCCGCAGGCGGCCGCCAAGTTCATGCGATGTAGAACATAAGTTCGCATTAGGTCTTCCCCAGGCGACCCGCGCGGATTACGATCTTGGTGCTGGTCGATCCAGACCGGCTTCCATGCTGATGAGGCCGTCCTGGACGCGCCACAACGAAACGGGGATGATCGATGATCCGACGCAGGCTGCTCGCGCTAGGTGTCGGCGTAGGACTGCTGGGCGCCACCGCCGTCGCCACACCCGCTCAGGCCGCGGACGTGGTGTCGGCCCCGCTGGCCAGCATGGCGAACGGGCAGCAGGTCGCGACGTTCTGGCTCGCCGACGGAGGCGCCAACCTCAAGAGCGCCACGCCCTATGCCCCGACGACCGAAGTCCACGGGGAGCGCACCTCCGACGCCGTCGTTCCGTCCGGTAAGCCCGGTCTGGTGGTGCCGGTGGCTCCAGAGGCGGAAGGGCAACTGCCCCAGACCTCGGGGAAGGTGTTCTTCGTCGGCGCCGACGGTCAGCCGCATTGGTGTTCGGGCACCGCCGTGCAGTCGCAATACCGCAACCTCGTCGCCACCGACGCGCACTGCGTGTACGACATGGAGGGCGCCCCGGCCACGGTCGACAAGTGGGCCTTCGTGCCCGGATACACCGAAGGCACCACCCCGTTCGGTCTGTACGTCGGCAAGCAGGCGTTCACCCACTACGACTTCACCCAGTACAAGGACCAGGACCGCGACTTCGCCTTCGTGAACGTCTACTACGGCGTCGTCCCCTCCGCCTCCGGAGCGCTGACCAGCAACGGGAGGCTGGCGGACATCGTCGGCGCGCAGGGCCTCGCCTTCAATCAGCCGATCGACCAGACGACGACGCCGACCGTCGACGTCTTCGGCTATCCCGCCGGCCCCAATCCCGACGGGACTCGGCCCTACACCGGCGCGACCCTTGAGCGGTCCACCGGGCAGACCTTCGTCATGAGGCTCTCCGACCCGCCCGCCGACCAGCCCGTCGGCGTCGACTCGCCGTTCACCGGCGAAGGCGCCCTCGGCTCCTCCTGGCTCCAGACCTACAGCGACGACCAGGGCCTCGGCTACCTCAACGGTATTACGACCGGTGTCTCCGACACCGACGGCGACGGCCGTTACGACACGGGAGTCTCCCCGTACTTCGACACCGGGCTGTACCTGATCTTCCGCGCCGCGGCCGCGACCTGGAGCGGCCGCATCACCATCACCTGAACAACCCGGTCAGTACGGGTGCCGGTCGGGCTTGTTCATCCACGCCGCACAGGCCTTGGCGCCGAGTTCGGGCTGAGCCTGCTGGATCAGGATCCTTCGCTCGTCGAGAGGCCGGGTGAAGTCCTGATACTGGAACTCGTCGTCGAAGCCGATCTTCTTCGTCGCCGCCAGGTCGAAGGCGAAGTAGACCCTGTCGATACGTGACCAGTAGATGGCGCTCATGCACATCGGGCAGGGGGCGCCACTGCTGTAGAGCGTGTATCCCATGAGCATCCGGGCCCGCTCCGGCATGAGATCGGGGGATCCCTCAGGACGCGGCACGAGCTCCAGTGTCGATTCGTTCTGCCGGCTCTCCGGTATGGAGGGGGCCCGGGAATTCAAGATCTGAATGGCCTTGCGGATGGTCTCCACTTCGGCATGGGCCGTGGGGTCGCCCGTGAGAAGGACGCGATTCTGTCCGCGGGCGATGATTTCTCCGTCGTTGGTGAGCACCGCACCGAAAGGGCCGCCCCAACCGTTCTCTACGGACTCGATAGCGAGCCGTACCGCTTCCGCCATGAAATCCTTGGAGTCCATTCCGAACCCTCCGATCCGTAAAAAGCGGTTGAAGTTTCGGCCCTTCGCCGACCTGGTCAACCGCCGCATCCTGCTCCTTCCCCGGGCGCTGCTGCACTACACTCGGCCCTATGAAGCCTGGTGGTGGCCACAGTCCCGACAGTCAGGGCGCGACCGTGGTTATTTCCTCGACAGTTCGCCAAGGCCGCGACAATGATTATGAGCGGTGGCAGGAAAAGACGACCGAGATCGCCCGTGGTTTCCCCGGGTTCGAGGGCACCGAGCTTTATCCGCCGATCGCCGGCGAGCAGAATTCATGGGTCGTCGTATTTCGCTTCTCCAGCATCAGGCAATTGACCGCATGGCTTGATTCCGAGGTGCGGCGGAAACTGCTCGACGAGGTTCGCCCGATGCTGGAGGAGCCCGCTTCGCAGGAGGTTCTCGCCGGGGGGACTGCGGTCCGGGAAGCCGTCACGGCGGTGATCTCGCACAATGTGCGGCCGGGACGCGAGGCCGACTTCGTGCGCTGGCAGGAGAAGGTCCGTAAAGCGCAGGAGAGGTTCGCGGGCTTCATGGGCACCGAGGAGTTCGAGCCCGTGAGTGGTGTCCAGGATCGCTGGGTCGTGCTGCTGCGCTACGACACGCGTGAGCATCTGGACGAATGGCTCGGGTCCGACAGCCGCGCGAGACTGCTGGAGGAGGGTCGCGACTACTTCGTCGACTACGACGTGCGGAAGGTCCAGTCGGCGTTCAGCGGCTGGTTCCAGTTCGGCCGCGAAGCGGGAGACGGCGCCCCGCCGAGCTGGAAACAGGCCATGACCGTGCTGCTCGTTCTCTATCCCACGGTGATGATCCTCAGCCTGACAGCGGTCCGTGGGTTCACGATGGCGCACCTGCCGGGATATCTCGCCATGTTCCTCAGCAACGTGTTGAGTGTCACCGTCCTGACGTGGCTGGCCATGCCGCTGGTGAACAGGGTCTTCGCGGCATGGCTCGTACCCGGCCGTTCCGCCCGCGCGAACGTGGTGGGCGCCGTCGTGATCGTGCTCTGCTACGCGGTCTTCATCGCCGTCTTCGGGTTGGTCGGCGCGGTTGTTGACATTGATTGAGCCGCGGCTGACGATCTCCCTGCAAGGCGACCCCCTCGTCCCAGAAAGGCCGAACCATGCGCTCGACAAGGCGATTATTGGGTGCCGGGATGACCGCTCTCCTCCTGACCACGCTCCTCGGTGGTCCGGCCCGAGCCACGTCCCTGAGCTTCCCCTGCGCGGTGGACTACAACGCCACGACCTGGGACACCGGCGTCTCGGTCGACATGGCCCTGCACAATTTCAAGGTGGTCGCGCTGGGGCCCCCGTGGTACCTGGAGTTCGACCTCCCCAATGGCCAGCGGATCACCGAGACCTGGAACGGCAACTGGTCGGTGCCAGGAGATGGCTCCGTCACGGTCGCCAACCCCGTCTACCACCCGTCGATCCCCTGGGGCACGACCTTCAATCTCGGGTTCAACGCCACCTTGGACGGCCCGTACGCGAACGCGACCAACTTCCGCTTCCAGGACGTCGGATGCGAGGTCAACTACACGGTGACGGTGATCAGCTGACCTGCTCGGACAAGTGTCCGGCTGGCGGTCGCCCGCTGGTATAATCAGGCGATTCGCCGCAGGTGCCACGGCCGGGACGCCGCCGCCATGCGGACAACCGAGCAGAGGAAGACCTCCCATGGCGCGCGCCGAGACCGGACCCGATTTCATCGAGGCGCTGGCCCGTGGCCTCGATGTCATCAGAGTGTTCCAGCCGGGACGGGCGAGCATGTCGCTGACCGAGGTGGCCACCGCGGCCGGGCTGGCCCGTCCGACGGCCCGGCGCATTCTGCTGACCCTGCAGGAGCTGGGATACGCGCGGGCCGAGCAGGGCGGCTTCGCCCTCACCCCGCGTGTGCTGGAGCTCGGCATGTCGTACGTGCGCTCGATGGGCCTGTGGGAGGTCGCCCGGCCGCATCTGGAGCGGCTGGTCGAGCAGACCAACGAGTCCTCCTCGATCGCCCAGCTCGACGGGTCGGACATCGTGTACGTCGCACGGGTGGCCGTGCCGAAGATCGTCGCCCTTCGGGTGCAGATCGGGACGCGGTTCCCGGCCCTGCAGACCTCGCTCGGCAAGGTGCTGCTCGCCGCGCTGCCGCCCGCCGAGGTGAGCCGGGTCCTGGCCGAGCCGAGCCGCTCGGGCATCCAGCCGCGCTGGGAGCCGGACGCGGAGGAGCGCGACGCCGCGCTGCGGGTGGTGCGCGCCAAGGGCTGGGCGCTCACGGACGAGGAGCTCTCGCTGGGCATCCGGTCGGTGGCCGCGCCCCTGCGCAACGGGCTCGGCGAGGTCATCGCGTCCGTCAACGTCAACGTGCACGCCGCCGAGACCTCCGTACGGAAACTGACCCAGGAATACCTGCCGCTGCTGCTCACCACGGCCGGCGCGATCAGTGCCGACTGGGCGCAATATGAGACGGTGCCCGAAGTCACCGCCTCGTGATGAATCAGGTTGCTATGTCGGGATAGGGCATGGCGAAATGCGCGAGCCGCTGGGCGTACTCAAGCTGGAATCCCAGAGGCTCGTGGTCCCGCTCGAACATCGCGATGAACAACGTGAGCGTGAGGAAGGGGTGCGCCCCCAGCCCGAACAGCGCCGGATAGTCATGCGTGGCCAGCGCCTCGCGCTCGACGTCGTCGAACCGCAGCCAGGTGGAAGACTCGCCGTCGTGGCAGTTGAGGATGCGGTTGGCATAGTCGGCCTCCCACATCGCCACCGTGCCGCGCGGGTCCTCGCGGTAGCGCTCGACGAGCTCGGGATCGCGGTCGACGGTGAACAGGAACTTGTCGAGCAGATACTTGCTCATGAGCCGCCTCCGGTCGGATACCAGGTGAAGTAGGCCTCCATGGTGTGGAACAGGTCGTACGTGTCGACGTAGTCGGCCTTCCTGCCCTCGCCCGCGACGCCCATCATCAACATGAAGTCCATGAACCCGTGGGTGGCGTTGCCCGGCGTCCACAGGCTGTCCAGCGTCACCTCGGCCAGGCAGCCCTCGATGTCCCCGGACGCGATCCAGCCGACGGCCTTCTGGTCGAACTCCGGGTCCGGCCCGTGCGGGCCGAACTGGCGGGGCCCGCCGAGTTCGAGCGACAGGTGCCCGGTGCCGATGACCGCCACCCTCTTGTCGGCCGGCCACGCTTCGACCAGTTGCCGGATCGTCCGCCCGAGCTGGACGAACCTGGCCGGGCGCGGTAACGGCGGCGCGAAGATGTTGGTGTAGATCGGCACGATCGGCAGGTCGTTCTGCGGCCGGAGCGTGATGATCGGGCACGTGATCGAGTGGTCGATCCGCAGCTCGTTGGAGAACGCCAGGTCGAACCCGGCATCCATGCCTTCGCGCAGCACGTACGCCGACAGGTCCTCCTGGCCCTTGAACAGCATCCTCGGCAGGCCGAACTCGCGCTCCTCGTTGTAGAAGTTCGCGTCGTAGAAGGGGGCCTTGCCGACCAGGAACTGCGGCATGTTGTCCAGCCACAGCTGGTGGAAGTGGTCCGAGCCGACCATCACCAACACGTCCGGGCGGGCCCGGGTCAGCGTCTCCCGGAACGCCTCCACCTTGCGTACCCACTCGTCCGCGAACGGCGGACGGTCCTCCCCGGTGGCGGTGCTGGCCCGGTAGAAGAAGGGATGGTGGGTGGACGCGATCACCGCGACCAGTTCAGCCATGCGAACCTCCTGGGGGATGTGGCTCGGGTGAGACGGAGCGGTGGTTCAGGTCGACCGACAGGAAGATCTCGTTGGCCACCGGGCGGCGCAGCTCCTCGGCCAGCTGCCCGATCAACCCCGCCGTCCTGGCCAGCAACGCGAACCCACGCAGCAGCT
Source organism: Nonomuraea sp. CA-143628 (assembly GCF_050942315.1). Classification (NCBI taxonomy): domain Bacteria; kingdom Bacillati; phylum Actinomycetota; class Actinomycetes; order Streptosporangiales; family Streptosporangiaceae; genus Nonomuraea; species Nonomuraea sp. CA-143628. The sequence goes on along the minus strand of NZ_CP192072.1, from coordinate 210,793 downwards.
CCAGCGGCAGCCCCAGGTCGGCGAGCGCCGCGCCGCAGACCCCGGCCCCGTTGAGCGGCAACGTACGGCCCAGCACTCGCGGATGAACGCGGCCGATCGCGGCGAACAGCGACAGATGCGGCCCGAGAAGCCCCTCCTCTTCGGCGATCTGGAACAGCCGGGGCGTCCGGGGGTCGACCTCCTTGTGCACGTGGTGGCCGAGGCCGGGGATGCGCCGCGCCGCCGTACGCTGGGCCGACACGACGTCCAGGGCGACGGCGTCCCACCCGGCGTCGTCGTCCGGCGGCGGGCCGTCGAGCGAGGTCAGCACGTCGTGCAGGAAGCGGCCGCTGTCCTCGGTGACCCCGAGAAAGCGGGAGCCGCCGCCGAGCAGCCCGGCCGCCAGCGCGCCCTGTACGGAGTCGGGCGCGGACAGGTACGTCAGCCGGGTCACGATCGCCGTGGGCGTGAACCCGTGGTCGGCCAGCGCGGCGAGCACGGCTTCGAACACGCGGGTCTCGCCCGGCGTCGGCCGCCGCTGGGTGGCCAGCCAGAAGGCCAGCTCGCCGAAGCCGACCTTGCCCATGACCTCCTCGGCCAGGTTGTGGCCGAGGAGCGTGATCGACGTCGGCGTCGACGCGCCGAGCGCCGTGGGATAACCGTTCACGGAGTCAGCCATGCGCGCGGCTCCAGGTCGTGGGGTGACCGTTCACGAGGTCAGCCATTCGCGCAGCTCCTCGCCGTGCTCGTCGAGGTCGGGCGGCGGCAGCCGGTAGCTCACCGGAGTCTCGGAGAACCTGATCGGATGCCGCGTCGTCGGCATCGCGCGCTCCCCCTCCCCGGCGGCCACGACCGGGTCGAGCCCGAAGCGCTCGGCCATCGCGAAGCCCCCGTCGATCGTGTTGATCGGCCCGCTCGGCACCCCCGCCTCGACGAGGAGCTGGAACCACTCGACCGCGCCCCGTTTGACCAGCCGCTCGACGAGGATGGGCCGCAGCTCCTCGCGGTGCGCCACCCGGTCGACGTTGCGCGCGAACCGTGGGTCGCTGGGGACGTCCGGGATGCCGAGAACCTCACAGAGCCGGCGGAACGACCCGTCGTTGGGCGCGGCGATGATCAGGTCGTTGTCCGCGGTCGGCAGCGGCTCGTACGGGAACACGCTCGGATGCGCGTTGCCCATCCGGTACGGCACGGTGCCGCCCGCCACGTAAGCCGAGCTGTGGTTGACCAGCCCGGTGAGCGCCGACGACAGCAGGTTGACCTCGACCAACTGCCCCTGCCCCACGGCGTCGCGGTGCCGCAGCGCGGCCAGGATGCCGATGACGGCGTGGTTGCCCGCCATGACGTCGAAGACCGAGATCCCGGCCCGGTACGGCGGCCCGTCCGCGTCGCCGGTGAGGCTCATCAGGCCGGAGATGGCCTGGACCATCAGGTCGTAGCCCGGCACGTCGCGCCCGGCGCCCGAGCCGAAGCCGGTGATCGAGGCGTACACGACGCCCGGGTTGGCGGCCCGTACGGACGCGAAGTCGAGGCCGAACTTGGCCAGCCCGCCCGGCTTGAAGTTCTCGATCAGCACGTCGGCGCGGCGGGCCAGCTCCCTGGCCACCGCCGCGTCGGCCGGGTCGCGCAGGTCCAGCGCGATCGACCGTTTGCCGCGGTTGACGCCGAGATAGTAAGTCGACACGCCCTCGCGCACCGGCGGCATCCACGTACGCGTGTCGTCCCCCTGCGGGCCCTCGACCTTGACCACGTCGGCGCCCATGTCCGCGAGCAGCATCGTGGCGTACGGACCGGCCAGGATCCGGGAGAAGTCGGCCACCAGGACTCCTGACAGCGGCCCATCACTCATTGACTCACCCTCCGTCGTCCGTTGAACGGACATTGGTCCGTTGCACTCTAACCGGGAAATCCTCTGCTTGACATCCTCTCCCGCGCTTCTAGAGTTGCGCTGACCGTACAGCGGACAGTCGTTCGCCAATGCGGCGCGAGGCGGTAAGGAGAGGGCGATGGAGTCGATGGACGGACGGCCCGTGGTGCTGCGTGGCGGCACCGTGCTCCCGATGGACGAAGGGCGGCAGGTGCTCCCCCGCACGGACGTCCTCGTCGCCGGCGACCGGATCGCGGCCGTGGGGCCAGATCTGCAGGCGCCGGACAATGCCGTCGAGATCGACGCGAGCGACGGCATCGTCATGCCCGGGATGATCGACACCCATCGGCACATGTGGCAGACCGCCATGCGCGGCTACGGCGCGGACTGGACCCTGACGCAGTACTTCGTCTGGTACTACCTGGAGCACGGGAAGCTGTTCCGGCCCGAGGACGTGCACGCGGGCAACCTGCTGGCCGCGCTCGAAGCCGTGGACGCCGGGGTCACGACCGTCGTCGACTGGTCGCACGGTCTCCAGACGGTCGACCACGCCGACGCGGCCGTGGACGCGCTCCGGTCGGCGCCCGGCCGGTACGTCCTCGCGTACGGCAACATCCAGCAGCCGCCCGCGGAGTGGACGGGCACGCCGGAGTTCCGCGACTTCGTGCGGCGCCGGATCACCGGTGACGACCTGCTCGGCTTCCAGCTCGCCTTCGACGTCCTGGGCGACCCCGCCTTTCCCGAGCGGCCGGCCTTCGAGGTCGCCCGCGAACTCGGCGTCCCGGTCACCACGCATGCCGGAGTGTGGGGCGCCACCGGCGACGACGGCATCCGGCTCATGCACGAGCACGGCTTCATGACGCCCGAGACCGTGTACGTGCATGCCGCGTCGCTGTCGGCCGATTCCTACCACCGCATCGCCGCCACCGGCGGCTCCATCTCGGTCTCCACCGAGAGCGAGCAGAGCGCGGGCCAGGGCTACCCGCCCACCTGGACCATCCGCGCCCACGGCATCCCGGTGTCGCTGTCGATGGACACCAGCGTCTGGTGGAGCGGCGACCTGTTCTCCGCCATGCGCGCCACCCTCGGCGCCGACCGCTCTCGCCGGCATCTGGAGGCGCACGCCAAGGGCGACACCGTCACGCACTGCAGCCTGCGTGCCGACCAGGTCGTGGAGTGGGCGACTCGCGGCGGCGCCCGCGCCATCGGCCGCGACGATCTCGGCGTCATCGCCGCCGGAAAGAAGGCCGACCTGGTTCTCATCAAGAACGAGGCTTCGCCGGTGTCGTTCCCGTTGCTCAACCCGTACGGGCACGTCGCGTTCCAGGCCCAGCGCGGGGACGTGCACACGGTTCTGGTCAACGGCCGGGTGGTGAAGCACGAGCACCGCCTGGTCGGCGTCGACCTCGCCGCGGCCCGCCGTGCGACCGACCGGACGGTGGAGTATCTGCGCTCAACAATGGGCGAGGAGGCGTGGCAGAAGGGGATGAACCCTGACATTCCCGAGACGACCATCCTCGATAATCCGTATACCTATACCGACTACCACAGCACCTCGACCCACACCGCCGGGTGACGAATACTCTTCATTCTGGAATCGGCCCGCCCGATTTAATGTCCGGCCGGAATAGATGCATCTCCTTGGCTGCTTTCGACGGCTATTGACGTGCGGAATGACGTAGCTATCGTTGAACAGGTTAAGAAGGGTGCGGTCCATGCGCTGACTGCCGCCGGGACCGCCAGACTGCCTGGCAGATTCCCACGAGGAGGCGCCGTGACCGCGGTGAAACCCGAAATGGTCATCGACGACGAATTCACCGAGCTGGACCAGCTTGAGGTGATCGAATCCAGCGAGCTCAAGCTCAGCGGGTCATACCACTCCTACACCTACAAGGCGGCGGAGGACACCGGCGACCTACCCAAGGGCTGACGAGGCTGTCGGCCGGTCCGGTGGAATCGCGCGACGCCGACGTTCTGCTCCTGTTTCCGCCGCAGACCGAAGCCAGGTTCTTTCCCTATTTGAGCCTGCCTTATCTCACCGGTCATCTACGGCGGCACGGGCGGCGGGTCCACCAGGCCGATCTGAACATCGCCCTCCTGCACGACCTGCTGGAGCATCCGGAACTGCTGGGCGACGTGGTGCGCGAGCAGCCGGACGAGGGGGCGGGCACCTGGTACCGAGGGGCGATGGCCGACGTCGTGGCCCGATACGTCGACGAGCTCCGTGCGCATGTCCTGCGAAAGGAGCCGGCCGGAGAGCTGGGCCCCGCTCGTGCGGTCAGGCTCGCCCATCACGCGATCGAGCTGCTGGTGCGCGATACGTTCCTGGTCCGGACGTGGCAGGATCTGGCCCAGCTCGACGACGCGGCGCGGCGGTCCGCCCGGTTACCGCCCGCCGCGTCGGGGATACCGCTTGAGCGGCTGCATCTCATGGTCGAGGCGCTGCTGGCCCGGCACCTGCCGCGCGTGGTCGGCCTGTCCGTGGCGTTCTTCAGCCAGCTCGCCCCCGCGCTGCTCATCGCCGCCTGGATCAGGCGGCTGCGGCCGGAGGCCAAGATCTGCCTCGGTGGCCAGCAGGTGATGCTCCGGCACGAGGAGCTGGCGCGGCTGCCCGGCGTACAAGCCGTGGTGGACGCGCTGTGCTGGACCGCCGGCGAGCAGCCCCTCGAACGCTGGCTGGACGCGCTGGACGGGAACATCCCGGCGGACACGGTCCCCGGCATGACCTGGCTGCCGCACGGCACACCCGCCCACCAGCCGGTCACGCTGCGCTTCCACGACCTCGGGCCGCCCGACTTCGCCGGGCTGCCGGTCCGGTCGTACCTCAACGAGACCATGGAGGTCGCGATCATCTCGTGCGTCGGCTGCTACTGGGGGCGGTGCGCGTTCTGCTCGTACGGCAACCGGTCCCTCGCACCGGGCGCCTACCAGCAGGGGACGGTGCGCCAGATCGCCGACGCCGTGGAGAGCGTGGTCCGCGACACGGGCGCGGCCTTCGTGTCGATCTCCGATGAGAACACCAACCTACGGCTCATCGTGAAGGCCATGCGCGAGGTGCGCGAGCGCGGCCTCAACGTGGGATTCGGCGTACGCAGCAGGCTGGACGCCACCCTGGCCGACCCCGAGTTCTGCCGGAGCCTCGCCGAGGTGGGGTGCGAGCTGATGTCGGTCGGCTACGAAGGGACCTCCCAGCGGCTGCTCGACCTGATGGACCGGGGTGTGCGGGCGGACGACTACCAGCGGATCGTCGAGAACGTCGCGGCGGCGGGCATCGTCCTGCGGTTCTCGGTGATGGGGTACGTCTTCGACGAGACGCCCGCCGAGTTCGAGGAGTCCCTGCGCTTCCTCGCGGCGAACCAGGAGCGCATCGGCATCGACGCGCTGGAGCTCATGGTGTCCGAGCCCGGCAGCAGGCTGGCGGGGGACCCGGACGGCTTCGGCCTGTCGCTGGACACCTCGGGCGCGCTCTCCGGCAATCCGGAGCTGAGCTACCTTTCCGGGCGGGTCGGGCATCCCCTGACGGTGCCTGGCGGGCCCACTCGGGCGGAGGCGCTCGACCGCCTGATGCGCGTCTTCCACACGGTCAAACCGGGCAAGGTGAGCGCGATCCTGCCCCGCCGCGCCGGGGCCCGAGCCACCGTCGCGGCCGTCAGGCCGTATCCATGGGTACGGACGGTGCCGGCGGACGTCGACGCGGCCGGGTTCACGGGGGCGAAGCGCGAAGCGGACACGTACCGCCGGATCTTGGTGGCCGACCTGGTCTGGGAGCGGTTCTACGCGCTGCCGCGGCGTGACGTCGAGCAGCGCGCCGACGGCGTACTCGTGGCGCGCACCCCCCAGGGAGGGCGGTTGCTGGCCCGCCTGGTCGAGGCGACGGCAGGCACAGAACACACGGACGCGGAACACGCGGACACAGAACGCGCGGATGAGGAGCATCGGGAGGCTCCGCCGGTGGTCGCGAGCGGCGAGCCCGTCAGGAGGCCGACATGACGACCGACATCACGACCGGGACCATGCGGGCCGGCGAGACCGGCCCAGCCAGGCTGGGATTCGGCCTCCTCATGGACATGCCGTGGGGCGGCGGGTCGCTCGGCCGGCGGGGCGTCGGGTTCGTGGAGACGGACGACGGCGGGGACATCACGCCGCGCGTGCGGACCTTCGCCGAGCGCCATGGCGACGACTTCGCCTACGCCGCCTTCGCCTACCAGCCCCGCTCACGCGCGATCCCGCGAGCGGCCGACTACATCCGCACCTATGACCGCTTCTTCCAGGCGCTGCCCGCCGGGCTCGGCCGGGCCTTCCATCAGACCGAGTTCAACATGGGCACGCCCGAGCGCTACGACCGGCGACCCGCGGCCGAGTTCACCAACGAACTCGCCGCTCGCTACGGTTTCCGCTGGGTGGTCGAGGACCTCGGCATCTGGAACCTCCGGGGCTGTCCGCTGCCGTACCCGCTGCCGCCGCCACTGACCGAGCCGGGCCTGGAGATCGCCACGCGGAACGTGGCCGAGACGGCTCGCCTCCTGGAGCTGCCGCTGCACGTCGAGTTCCCCGGGTTCACCGAAGGCGGGTCGTTCGTTCTCGGGCACCTCGACGCTTTCGCGTACTTCAGGCGGCTCGCCGACGACGCCGACGTGCACGTCACGCTGGATGTGGGCCACCTGCTCAGCTACCAGTGGCTGCGCGGGCGGACCGGCCGCCACATGGTCGACGACATCGAGGCGCTGCCGCTCGAACGCTGCCGCGAGCTGCACCTGTCCGGCTGCCAGATCGTGAAGGGCAAGTTCCGCGACCTGCATCACGGGGTGCTGCTGGACGAGCAGCTCGAACTCACCGACTACCTGCTGCCGCGCTGCCCCAACCTGCTCGGCGTGACCTATGAGGACCCGATGTTCCGCGACGACGGCCGGCTGGTCGAGAAGTCGCGGCGGAACTACGGCCGCCTGAAGGCGCTGGTGGGCGCTTGGCGGGATGAGGCGACGCACTCGGAGAGGTCGACGCGGCCGAACGGGGCGGCGCACTCGGAAGGATCGACGCGGCCGGATGGGGCGGCGCACTCGGAAGGATCGACGCGGCCGGATGGGGCGGCGCGATGAGTACTCCGGTCGTGCGGTCACTCGACGGTGAGCAGCTCGCCGACCTGATCATGCGGCTGCTGCTCGACAGCCGGCTGCGGGAGCGGCTCGCCGCCGACGGCGCCGCGGCCGTGGCGGCGGACGCGGGCGAGCTGGAGTGCCTGGAGACCATCGACCTGGACGAGCTCGACGCCGCCGCCCGCCGGTTCCGCTCGACCATCTGGCGGCTCGGTGCGGGTGGCAGCCTGGCGTCGGCGTTCCCGCGCAGCGTGTCCGCCTTGGCCGCGGATGGCATCGGCGACGCGGAGTTGCTCGACGGCTTCCTCGGGTCGCCGCGTTTCACCAGATTCCGGCTTGTCCCGTACTCGGGGGCCGGGGTGTCGGTGGAGGAGGCGTTCGCCGCATTCCTGCTCGACCTGGCGGAGGAGCGGATTGCTGACGCCACGATCCTGCGGGAGACCGTGGGCCACGAGCTGATGATCGCCCTGTTCGCGGCGCTGGCGTGCGAGCAGCCGCTGTCGTTCGTCATCGAGAGCGAGGGGATCGTCGAGACCGGCCGCGGTCACGCCGCCCTGCGCCGGTACGCACCGGTCTCCCTCGCGTTCTGGGGCGAGGCCACCCCGAGCGTCGGCCAAGCGGGTGGCGTGCCGTACGCGTACTTCGCCACGCCCGCCGGGGTCACTCGCGGCGTGATCTCCGAGCGCGTGGCCGCGGCATTCGCGGCCACCCAGACGGCCGAGAGCGACGCGGCACGTCGCGCGCTGTCCCGGCGCGGCCTGTGGTGACCCGGCAAGACGTACGACCTGGAGATGAGGGACAAACCCATGCACATCGTGTTGGTGGACATGCCGTGGTCGTCGATCGACGCGCCGTCGCTCTCGCTCGGTGTGCTCAAGCGCCGGGTCCTCGACGTGTTCCCGGACGCCGATGTGGACGTCGTCCATGCCAAGCTCGACTACATCGACTGGGTGGACGAGCACGTGGGCTTCACGTTCGAGGAGTACGACACCTTCGTGAGCTCCTACTTCTCCGGTCACAGCGAGTGGATCTTCTCGGCGGCGCTGAACGAGCGGCCTCGGTGGAAGGTGGCGGAGTTCGCCGAGTTCCTCGGGGGCAGCGTGCCGGAGCCGATGCTCGCCAAGGCGACGCAGCTCCATGAGCTGGCGCCGCTGTTCATCGAGGAGACCGCCGCCCGGATCGCGGCCATGACGCCGGACGTGGTCGGCTTCACCGCCACCTTCGCCCAGAACGCCGCGGCCCTCGCGGCGGCGCGCGCGGTCAAGAGGCAGGCGCCGGATGCCGTCACGGTGTTCGGGGGCGCGAACTGCGAGGGTCCGCAAGGCGCGGCGATGCACCGCAATTTCCCGTTCATCGATTTCGTCGTACGCGGCGAGGGCGAGCTGGCCTTCCCGCAGCTGCTCTCCGCGATCTGCGCCGACGGCGGGGACGGGGGCGATGTCAGCGAGATCGCCGGACTGTGCTGGCGCGGACCGAGCGGCGAGTCGGTCGTGAACGCGGTGGAGGCCCGGCCGCTACCGCCCGACGCACTGGTCCCGCCCGACTTCGGCGACTACTTCGAACAGCACGCCAGGTCCCTCGCGGGCACCTGGGTGGAACCGCGGCTCACCGTCGAAGGCTCGCGCGGCTGCTGGTGGGGCGAGAAGCACCACTGTACGTTCTGCGGACTGAACGGCTCGCTCATGCAGTTCCGCAGCAAGGACCCAGGCCGGTTCGTGGCGGAGATCCTCAGCCTGGTCGAACGGCATCGGGTCCTCGACGTGTGGGTGACCGACAACATCCTCGACATGGCCTACCTGACGTCGATGGCGCCGCGCCTCCAGGAGTCCGGCTACGACCTGCGGATCGGCTACGAGATCAAGTCGAATCTGCGCCGCGACCAGCTGGAGATCCTGCGCGCGGCCGGCATCGACTACATGCAGCCCGGCGTGGAGAACCTCAGCAGCCGGGTGCTCACCCTGATGGACAAGGGAGTGACTGGCTGCCTGAACGTCCGGCTGCTGCGTGACGCGGAGACCGTCGGCATCAACCTGAACTGGAACTACCTCTACGGCTTCCCGGAGGAGTCCGAGGCCGACTACGACAGCGTGATCGACCAGGTGCCCGCCCTGGTCCACCTCATGCCGCCGTCGAACGCCACCCGGCTGAAGGTCGAGCGCTTCAGCCCTTACTTCGACCGGCCCGAGCTGGGTTTCGGGGAGCTCCGCCCGGCCGCGCAGTACCGGCACATCTACGATCTGCCCGAAGCCGAGCTCACCGACCTCGTCTACGTCTTCGACTCCCCGCGCCGCGGCATCGACGCGGACTGCCTAGACCGCCTGCGCGCGGCCGTCGCCGCCTGGACGGACGCCTACCCGCGCAGCCGCCTGACCCACTGCGACCTGGGCGACCACATCGTCCTCGTCGACACCCGGCCCGGCTTCTCCTGGCACCTGCTCGACCTCACCGAACCGCTGGAGCTGACCGTGTTCCGCCTGCTCGACACGCCGCACAGCCCGGCGGCGCTCGTACGCAAGGCCGCGGCCCGGCACGACGACGTGACCGAGGAGCGGATCGACGAGCTGCTCGCGCGCTGGCGCGAACTCGGCCTGATCTTCTGCGACGCCGGCCAGGCGGTCCACGTCGCGCCGGCCGTCGCCAACCAGGACCTGATGCGGCTCGACGGCGAGAATCTCAGTCGCGGCGAACCGCTCGTACCAGCACTCTCGGAGGCCGCGGTACCAGTGGGGACACCCCGATGAGCACCGACGCCACACTCCCGGCGCACGTACCGATGACGCTGTGGAAGGATCGCGACCCGGCGGCCATGCGCGTCCGGGGCATGTACGCGGGCCGCGTGAACGTCACCGGCGACCCCCTCGCGACCGCGTCCCGGCTGGCGGCGGACGGCGTCCAGCTCGCCCAGCTGGACGACATGGTCGATCTGGACGACCCGGGCGGCGCGGCGGCGGTGGCCGCCCTCGCCGTCATCCGCGAGCTGACCAGCCACGGCATCGCGGTCGACTGGACCCTCCGCATGTCGGTCGGCCCGGACGGCTGGCGGCCGCTCAGCCACCTGCACCCTCCGGCGGCCGTGTACGCGGGGTCCGCCGGGGACGGCATCGCGGCCGAGTGGCGCGACACCTTCCACATCGCGAAGTGCGGCTACCGGCTCGGCCCCGGCTTCATCGAGATCCGCGACCGCCGGACGGGCTCGTTCAGGCGCCTCGTCATCCGCAACCCGAACCGCGAGGAGGCGATCGCGCCGCTGCTGCGGGGGGTGCGGGCGGCGAGCCTGGCGCCGACGGTGACGGAGCGGTATCTGCGGGCGGACCTGCTGCATCAGGTGGGGCGGTACGTGTGGTGGACGCCGTACCGGATCAGACGCTGGCCGCTCAGCTCGACGATCCCCTAAGGGTCAGTGCTTCGTTTCCGTCCTGGGCGCTGTCCCGCTCGAACATCTCCACCCATCGTTCGGTGACCGCACCCGCCTGGCGCTTTATGCCGGGCTCGGGGAGGGATTCGGGCGGGTCGACGCCCAGGTGCCGCAGGCAGCCGAGGACGGTTTCCGGGTAGTCGGCGAGCATGTCCTCGTAGTAGACGACGTGCGGGACGCGTTCGCGGCGGTCGAAATACTGCTGCCACGCCCTCGTCTCGTCGTCGAGGTGTTGCAGGTGGCGGCGGATCTCGGCGTAGTCGTAGTGGGGCTCGGACCGCGCCCGGCTGGTCGACAGGTAGATCCCGTCCACGATCCAGACGCCGGTCTGCTTCGCCAGGACGTACGAGATGGCCTGCCGGATCCGGTCCCTGCGCCTTAGCCAGATGTATTGGGGCGACATGAGAAGCTCGTCCAGATCGACTTCGAGTCCCTGTAAGTGCTCGCCATGCACCTTTATGCCGAAAACTCCGTTCGGACTGGTCCGGCAGGTCATTAACCGACCGACATAGCCTTTCACCCGGCCTTCCGGATCGTCGCTGTCGAACCCCCAGCGCTCGAAATAGTCGAGAACATGGGTGTCCGCCAGATACCCGTCGGCGAAACCGGCCAGCCCGGTGTGCCAGAGCGTACGGACGAGCATATTGCTGCCGGAGCGCGGCGCCGCGGCCAGGACATAGCGGGTCGGCGGAAGTCCGGCGAACGGCGGGAAGTCGAATTCCAGGCTGTTGGTCCGGAAAAAAGGGGCCACAGTCCATACCTACCACCGCGCCAGGCGATCAGTCAGGACACGGGCGCCGAGCGATTTCAGCCGCAGCCCCCAGGCCACGGCCCGCTGCGGGCTGGGGGCCGTGGCCTGGGGGCTGGTGCGGCGTCGTCGCGGACGCCGTCAGTCACCGATGCCAGGCGAGGAGTCGTCGTAGGCAGCGTCACTCGTCGACACCAAGTGAAGTGTCGTCGCGGGCGGCGAAGGTCAGCGCGACGGCGCGGGCCAGTTTGCGGCACCGGCGTTCGACGTCGCGGTCGATCCCGAGCGCCCGTATGTGGTGCATGTGCAGGAACGACGCCACGACCGACGATTCGGTCAGATGTGGCGCACCGCGCAGGCGGTCCATGTAGGCGGCCACGGCTCGCCGCCGCTCCTCCCACGCCGTGACGACCCGCGAGCCGCCGGGGAGAGCCGCGAGCGTCGCTCGGTCCCCGCCGGGGAGAGCCACCGGCGCCGCCCGATCCTCGCCCGGGAGAGCCACCGGCGCCGCCCGATCCTCGCCCGGGAGAGCCACCGGCGCCGCCCGGTCCGCGTCTGGGTCCGCCAGGGCGACCGACTGGCGGACGACCTCGCGGTCATTCGGGGCAGCGTGCCCGGCCGGAGGGTGCTCGATCTGCCAACGCGCCCCCGCCGCCCGCCCTCTCATCAGGGCGGCCGTCAGATCGACCAGGCTCGCCGCGGTGAGCGCGTGCGGGTGTACGTGGCGAGCCGCCGACAGCGCCGTGAGCTGGGCGACCACCGCGGCGGAGTCGGCCGCGAAGACGGCCTCCGCCCCGGCCATGACCTCTCCCGATCCATATCGTGCGGTTTCCGGGTGGTACGTATCCAGGACCAGGTCACCCACCAGACCACGACCACGCAGCTCGGCGGCCCACGCCCCGACCCGGGCGGCGAACGGGCCGTAGTCGTGCTCGCCGACCAGGTGCAGCCGCAGCCGCAAGTGCGGACGAGGGTCGCGGTAACGCACGAACCACCACATCGGCGGCTCGTCCCAGGTCTCAAGCAGGTCGGGCAGGTGCCTGGTGAGGATCGTGTCGACCACACCGGGATCCCCGTACAACTTGGCGTACAGGACTCGCGCCCCAGGCAGAACCCCGTCCTCCCGCCCGACCAGCGGCAACGGACCCGGCACCGTCACGGCGGCGGGGGCACGGGCGGGCGGTGCGGTGGCGGCCAGCGAGATGACGACCTCGTGCGCGCGGCGGCCGAACCAGCCGTGGTCCGCCGGTCCCGCCGCCTCCGACACGACGGCGGCCTCGCCGGCGCCGTCCAGGTGGGCGCGGAGCAGCGCCAGGCTCATGGGCTCGTCGAGATCCAGGCGCAGCCGGCGGTCCGCCGTACCCACGGACACGGCGGCGGGCAGCCGCAGGCGGGCGCGCAGTTCTGTCATGGCCCGCACCCACTCCCGCCACGCGGCGTCCGGCCCGGGCAGGACCTCAGTGGGGACGCGCCACCGGGCGGGCGCGAGCACGCTGCGGCCGTAGCGGACCCGCGGCAGGAACGGCAGACACGCCGCCACCCCCCAGGAGAACGGCGACACCACAGCCGCTCGAGCACGCGGGATCTCGAACAGCAGGCGCGCGATCGGCGGCATCGCATGCCGCGCCACCGCACTGCTCAGCACCGGCTCCACCACCTGTCGCCGTGAGGGCGACAGCAGGTAGAGCCGGTCGTTGTCCGCCGTGACCGCCAGATCGCGCCAGGAGATCCGCCCATCTTGGCCGGCACGGTGCTCGGCCAGGGAGATCAGCTCCGGCAGCAGGAGCGGGGTACGGGCGACGTCCTGGGCGCGCGGGTGCCGGGCGGGGAACGACAACTGGGCGGGCACGGCACCGTCCACCGCGACGGGCAGCCGACCGTAGAGGCCGACCATCTGACTCCGGCCACCGTCCTGCCAACCGCCGCCCTGCTGGTCACGGCCGCGTGGGAGGCCGTCACGCCGGTCGCCGTCCTGCCCGTCGCTCAGGAGGTCGGTGAACCGGCCCGCCAGGCCGGCGGCCGTGCCGTCGACGGCGAGGACCGTCATGGTGAAGGCTCCGGCGGCCAGCGCGTCTGTGGTGGGCGCGCAGACTTCGGCGACCAGCTCCATGTACGGGACCGGTCGCGCCCCGTCCATCCCGTCCGCGGCCAGAGCCTCGATCGCGGCGTCGTCCAGCACGATCTCCCGCGCGCCGTCCAGGGCCGCCTGCTGCGCCAGGGCCAGCAGGCGCTGATCCCTGCGCGACAGGGGCGCGGAAACGGCCGGCCCGTCGTAATGGGAGGGGAACCCCAGCCCCGCCGTGGGATCGACGAGCTGCTCGATCGGTACGACACCACCGACCCCGTACCGGTCCAGGAACATGACGTGGTACTCCCGCCAGGCCGGATGACCAGCCGGGTCCGGTGTCAGCCGCCATAACGCCCCGGCGGCGGACTCGGCCTCGGCAGCCACCTCCCGGGGAAGTACGACGCTGCCGCCCAGCCGCAGGTCCACCGTGAGAGGCTGGGCGACCTCGACCGGCACCACGTCCCGCATCCGCGCCCCGACCGCCCGCCTGGCCCGTACGGCGGCCTCGCTGGTCGCGCCGGTCTTGCCGGTCTCGCCGGTCGCGCGGTCGGCCACCCGCAGCCCCACGTGGATCGCCCGCAGTTCCCGAACCAGCCGAGCCACCTCGGACCCCCGGCCCAGCGAGCCAACCTCGGCCTCCCGGCCCGGCAGGGTGGCCTCTTGTACCTGACCCTGCGGGAGTGCTTCTACCTGGTCCTGCGGGGCCTCTTGCTCCTGGTCCTGCGGGACGGCCTCTCGTACTTGGTCCTGCGGCGTGGTGCCGAGCGAGTTCGCCGCCGCGTCCCGCAGCTGGTCGAGCACGTACGCGAGCCCGTCGACGCTGGTCGAAGGAGGGCGCAGGCTGGTGATCAGCACCCCGCACGTGACCAGCTCCGCGACCATCGCCTCGATCGCCGGGACCCTGGCGCCGGGGAACGCGGCGGCCAGCCCGTCGACCAGGTCACCGGCCCGAACGGGTGCCTGGGCCAGCTCCATGACCGTGCGGACGGCCGCGCTGTGCCGTACCGACAGCTGCGTCAGCTCGCTGCGCGCCGGGTCTCCGGCATGCGGCTGCCAGGGCACCACGAGGCGTTCTCCTCGTACGAACGCGAGATCGTTCACCATGACCGGGAGGCGATGCCGCAGCTCCGGGTCCGATTCCAGGCGGGCGATCACCGCGGCGAGCCACACGCCGTCCGCGGTCGTCCGCGTACGCGGGGCTCCGGCGGGGTGCTCCGGTGCCGCGCCGAAGCGGAGCGGGGCCACGCCCGCGAACGTCCCGAAAGGCGTGGCTCGGCCGCGCATCCGCACCAGATACCGGGCCAGCGACAGCGCCATGCGCCGGAGGCGACCGGGCCGGGGCCGACGGCCCGCGCGGACTGCCTCGATCTGGGCCGCCAGGACCGGGCTGGCCAGCGAGACGGCCGCTGCCACGGATTCCCGCGCCCAGATCTGTACAAGCCACTCGCACCACCGCTCGACATCGGCTGCCTCGTCATCCGGCTCGCGCGACAGCAGGACATGCGGTTCGGACCACGGCACGACATCCGGCTCGGGAAGCGGCGGGAAGCCCGGTTCGGGCCAGGGCGGGACGTTCGGTTCGGCTGCGTGCGCGGCGGCGCGGATCAGGGCCGCGTCAAAGTGCCGGAACGGCTGCGAACGCTGCACGCTGCTGCCTCCCACGTCCAGCTGCCGCCGCCGGGACGGCTCGGCGGACCTGTCACACGGAGTGTCACACCGAGTGTCGCACGTGTGTGACGCCCGTTTTGTGCCGCGAAGACGATCGCCCACGAGCTCGCGGTGTCCGCACTGGTTCCCCCGGATGGTTCGTCACACGACCGTCTCAACCCCGGTGACGGTCCGTCGTGGCAGGGGTCCTGGGAGGAGCAACCCCTTCGGGGGAGTCGTGACTGGGGTCCTAGGAGGAGCAACCCCCTTGGGGGAGCGGAAGAATGGATACCCGGCGAACGTTCGGGGATACGGCACAAGCCGGAGCGCTGTGGATCGACTGCTCCCGGGAGGGTTCGGACGAAGGCTGACGTCTGACAGCGGTGATCACACCTCCAGCGCTTCGCCAGCACAGGTAGGCGGTGGTGACGGCGCAGTGTGTCATGACACGCTGGCTATGCTTGGATACGTACAGTAGCGACCATGAACGCCTTGGATCTCGCGCGTTGGCAGTTCGGGGTTACTACGGTGTACCACTTCCTGTTCGTGCCCGTCACGATAGGGATGTCACTGCTGGTGGCGATCCTGAACACGGCCTGGGTGCGGACCGGCAAGGCGGCCTACCTTCGCGCCACCAAGTTCTTCGGGACGCTCTTCCTGATCAACTTCGCCATGGGCGTGGTGACGGGGATTGTGCAGGAATTCCAGTTCGGGATGAACTGGAGTAGCTATTCCAGGTTCGTCGGCGACATCTTCGGGGCGCCGCTCGCGCTGGAGGCGCTGCTGGCGTTCTTCCTGGAGTCGACATTTCTGGGGCTGTGGCTCTTCGGCTGGGAGCGGTTGCCGCAGAAGGTGCATCTCGCGTGTATCTGGATTGTCGCGTTCGGCACGGTGCTGTCCGCCTACTTCATTCTGGCCGCCAATTCGTTCATGCAGTGGCCGGTGGGCTTCCGGGTCGACGGGCGGGCCGAGCTGGTCGACTTCGGGGCCGTCTTGAGCAACAAGGTCCTCCTGGTCGCCTTTCCGCACACGATCTTCGGGTGCTGGCTGGCCGGTGGTGTGATCTTCATGGCGGTTTCCGCCTGGCATCTGGCTAGAAAGCGGGATATTGACGTCTTTCGTCCGTCGCTTCGGCTGGGCATCGTGGCGGTGCTGCTGGGCGCGCTCGGCACCCTCGTGTCCGGGGATCTGCTCGGCAAGATCATGACGCAGACCCAGCCGATGAAGATGGCCGCTGCCGAGGCGCTCTACGAGACGCGGCAGCCGGCGCCGTTCTCCCTGCTCACCATCGGGACCCTGGACGGCACCAAGCCGATCTACCGGCTCGAGATCCCGGGCCTGCTGTCCCAACTGGCCACCGGCTCGTTCAGCGGCAAGGTCCAGGGCATCAACAACATCCAGGCGGAGTACGAGCGCCGGTTCGGACCTGGCGACTACCGGCCCTACATCCCGGTCGCCTACTGGGGTTTCCGGCTGATGATCGGCTTCGGCATGCTCGCCGCGCTGGTGGCGCTCGTCCTGCTCTGGATGACCCGTGGACGACGGATCCACGGCAAGGACTGGGTCTGGAAGGCCGCCGTCTGGTCGGTCGTGCTGCCCTTCCTCGCGAACAGTTTCGGGTGGATCTTCACCGAGATGGCCAGGCAGCCGTGGATCGTCTTCAGCCAGATGAAGACCGCGCGTGGCGTCTCACCGAGCGTCGGCGCGGGAACCGTACTCACCTCGCTGATCGTCTTCACCGCCCTGTACGGCGCGCTGGCCCTGGTGGAGGTCGGTCTCATGATCAAGTACGGCAGAGCGGCCCCGCCGCCCGCCGACGGTGCCGAGCCGCAGGACGGCGGCGAGACGTCCTTCGCCTACTAGGGGGATCGGGTAGTGGAACTCACCGAGATCTGGTTCGTGGCGATCACCATCCTGTGGGTCGGATACTTCGTCCTGGAGGGGTTTGACTTCGGCGTCGGCATGCTGCTGCACGTCATGGCGCGGAACGACGCCGAACGCGAGGCGATGCTCGACACGATCGGCCCCGTCTGGGACGGCAACGAGGTGTGGCTGATCACCGCGGGCGGCGCCACGTTCGCCGCCTTCCCCGAGTGGTACGCCTCGCTGTTCAGCGGGTTCTACGTCCCGCTGCTGCTCATCCTGCTGGCGCTGATCGTGCGCGGGGTAGCCATCGAGTATCGCGGCAAGCGGAGCTCCTTGACGTGGCGGCGGTGGTGCGACGCGGGCATCGCGATCGGCTCGTTCGTGCCCGCGCTGCTGTGGGGGGTCGCGTTCGCGAACATCGTGCGGGGCGTGAAGCTCGACTCCCATCACGACTACGTCGGTACGGCCGGAGATCTGCTCAATCCGTACGCGCTGCTCGGCGGGCTGACCACGCTGCTTCTGTTCGTCACGCACGGCGCCGTCTTCGTGGCGTTGAAGACCAGCGGCGAGATTAGCCGGCGCGCGACCACAATGGCGCTGCAGAGCGGCGGTGTCGCGGCCGTGCTCGCGGTGACCTTCCTGGTCTGGACGCAGTTCCACGGCGGCGGGCCCGGCACGGTGATCCTGGCCGCTCTCGCCGCTCTTTCCTTCGTGGCCGCGCTCGGGGCCGTCGCCAAGGGCCGTCAGGGGTGGGCGTTCCTGCTGTCCGCCATCGCCGTCGGCGTGACCGTGATCTGCCTGTTCGCGGTCCTGTATCCCAATGTCCTGCCTTCGACGGTCAACCCGGCCTACAGCCTGACCATCCAGAACGCGGCCTCGACGCCGAAGACGCTCGGCATCATGACCAGGATCGCGGCGATTTTTCTGCCGCTGGTGGTGCTCTATCAGAGCTGGACTTATTGGGTCTTTCGCCACCGGATCAGCGCCAGTTGAGGTCTTTTCTCTGTACTGGTACAGCCATTTGTCTACATTGTCGCTGCTAAAAGGAAACGAAACTCCAACCTCCCGTAAAACGCGATTGCCAGCCTTTCTCCCGGGGGAACTGAGAATCGAGAGCCGAGGAAAGGATCATCCATGACACTCGTTCTCGGCACATCTCTCCAGGAACGCGACGAAGCCGGCCTCGCGCTGGCGGAGGATGCCGAGCGGCTCGCCCGCGCGTGTCATGCCGTGGCCCTGTGCTTCCATCGGGGCGGTCGGCTGCTGAGTTTCGGCACCGGCCAGTCGGCGGCCGACGCGGCGCATCTCGCGGTGGAGTTCGTCCATCCGGTGATCGTGGGGAAGCGCGCCCTGCCGGCCTTCTCGCTGGCCAATGACGCGTCGGCGATGAGCGGGCTCGCCCGCGCGGGAGTGTTCGCGACCCAGCTGCGGCTGCTCGGGCGCACCGGGGACGTCGCGGTGGGCATCACGGTCGACGACGACTGTGACGAGGTGGCGGCGGGGCTCGCCGTGGCGCGCGAGATGGGCATGACGACGCTGGCGCTGACCAAGGCGGGCGGGCTCGACGGCGCGATGGTGGATCACCTTCTCACGGCACGCAGCCGTGATCCGCGGGTCGCCCGCGAGCTCCAAATGACGACATATCACGTGCTGTGGGAGTTGGTGCATGTGTTCTTGAACGACCCTCGGCTCGCGGCGACGGAGGTCTCCCGATGACCTCGCCGCGAGATCCGGACCAGCCGAGTTCGGTGAATTCGCCGGGAGATTCGGGCCGGTCGAGTCCCGTGAATTCGCGGGGAGGTTCGGGTCGGTCGAGTGCGGAGTGTCCCGATGAGGTGTGTGTGACCTGCTCGGACACGGCCGTGCCTGTTCGGATCGTCGCCCTGCTGCCCGGCCACCTCGCACTGGCCGACACCGCCGTCGGTGCGGAGGAGATCAGCGTGCGGCTGGTCGACGCGCGGGCCGGAGACGTGGTCCTGGTGCACGCGAAAGAGGCCATCGCGGTGCTGGAGAGAACAGCGCCGGAAAGAACGGTGCCGGAGTGAGCGGTGCTGGGGAGAGCGGTGCTGGGGAGAAGGCCGTGAGTGACGCCCTCTACCCCTTTCTCTCCCCTGCGGCGGGCGATGTCGAAGCGCTGCTGGCCACGGTGACCCGGTCCACGGCGGAGAAGGCCAGGGAGATCGTCGCGCTGCGGCGAGAGGTGCTCACCCTGCTCGGCCCCCGGATCGCCGCGTGCGCCGGGGCGCTCGCCGCGGCCTTCGCCGACGGCGGTCGGCTGTTCACCTTCGGGAACGGGGGCAGCAGCACCGACGCGCAGGCCGTGGCCCACCTGTTCCTCGCTCCCGGACCCGGACATAGAGGGCTGCCCGCGATGTCGCTGATGGCCGATGTCGCGCTGCTGACCGCGCTCACCAACGACATCGGCTTCGAGGCGGTCTTCGCCCGGCAGCTCGCCGCCCTGGGCACCGGTACGGACATCGCGATGGGCATCTCGACGAGCGGCGGCTCGCTGAACGTCGTGCGTGGGCTCCAGGAGGCCAAACGCCTCGGCATGGTGACCGTCGGGCTCGCCGGCTCGGGAGGCGGCCAACTGGCCGAGTGTGGTGCCGTCGATCATCTGCTGGTCATCCCGTCCTCCTCCGTGCATCGGATCCAGGAGGCGCAGGCCACCGTGTGCCATGTGCTGTGGGAGTCGGTTCGGCGGGCGCTGGACGAGGCGGACTGACCGTTGGACCCGATCGTGCGCTCCCGGATTCGGGTCGAGGGCATCGTCCAGGGTGTGGGGTTCCGGCCGTTCGTCCACGGCCTGGCCGTCCAGTACGGCCTGTCGGGCACGGTCGGCAACGACGGCTTCGGGGTGTTCATCGAGGTCGAGGGCCCAGCGGGAGCGGTGAACGCGCTGGTCGAGGCGGTCCGGTGGAACGCGCCCGCACTGGCGGTCGTGGACCGGGTGGGCGTGGAATCGGTGCCGCCCACAGGCGCCCGCGGCTTTCGCATCGTCCCGAGCAATACGGGCGAACCGAGCGAGATGGGTAGACCGGGCGGGACGTGCGTACCGAGCAAGACGGGTAGACCGGGCGGGACGTGCGTACCGAGCGAGATGAGCGTGATCGGCGGACCGGGCGTGATCGGCGGCGTCCCACGCGCGCATGTGTCGCCGGACGCGGCGACCTGTGACGACTGCCTGGCCGAGCTGTTCGATCCGGCCGACCGCCGCTACCGCTACCCCTTCGTCAACTGCACCAACTGCGGCCCCAGGTTCACGATCATCACGGCCATCCCGTACGACCGCGCCGCGACCACCATGCGCGGCTTCGCCATGTGTACGGCATGCGCGGTGGAGTATCGCGATCCCCGCGATCGTCGCTTCCACGCCCAGCCGGTGTGCTGCCCCGCCTGCGGTCCGACCCTCGTCCTGCACACCCCCGACGGCGCGATGGTCGCGGGCGATCCGGTGTCCGAGGCGGCGGCGCTGCTCCGCGGTGGTTCCGTCCTCGCGGTGAAGGGACTCGGCGGCCATCATCTCGCCGTGGACGCCACCGACGAGGACGCGGTGGCGGCGCTGCGGGCCCGCAAACACCGTGGGGACAAGGCGTTCGCCGTGATGGCGCCGGACCTGGCCGCCGTACGCGAGCTGTGTGTGCTGGACGGTGAGGCGAGCGGGGCGGTCGCCGCCCTCACCGGCGCGCGTCGCCCGATCGTGCTGCTGCCACGACGCCCGGGCTCGCCCATCGCCGTCTCGGTGGCGCCCGGCAACCGGGACATCGGCGTGCTCCTGCCGTACACGCCGCTGCACCACTTGCTGGCCCGCGAACTGGGCCGCCCCTTCGTACTGACCAGCGGAAACCTGTCGGGCGAGCCCATCGCGCACCGCGACGAGGACGCGCGGCGGCTGGCCGCCGACGCCTTCCTCAGCCACGATCGGCCGATTCACGTGGGCCTCGACGACTCGGTGGTCCGGGTGTTCCGCGACACGGAGGTTCCGGTACGGCGAGCCCGTGGGCACGCTCCCGCGCCGCTCGCGCTCCCCTGGGCGTTCCCTCGCCCGGTTCTCGCCTGCGGAGCGCAGCTCAAGAGCACCTTCTGCCTGGCGACGGGCAGCCACGCGTTCGTCTCCCAGCACCTCGGCGACCTGGAGAACTACGCGACGATGCAGGCCTTCGCCGGCGGCGTCGCCCACTTCCGGCGGCTGTTCGGGATCGAACCGGAGGTGGTGGCGCACGATCTCCACCCGGAATACCTGTCCACCAAGTACGCCCTCACCCTCGACGGCGTCCAGCCGCTCGGCGTGCAACACCACCACGCCCACATCGCCTCCTGCCTGGCCGACAACGGCGAGAGCGGCCCGGTCGTCGGCGTGGCCCTCGACGGCACGGGGTACGGCACGGACGGCACGATCTGGGGCGGCGAGCTGCTCGTCGCCGACCTGGCGGGCTTCGAGCGGGCCGGGCACCTGGAGCCGGTGCCGATGCCCGGCGGCGTGACGGCGATCCGGCAGCCCTGGCGGATGGCCGCGGCCTTCCTGCACAGCGCGTACGGCCCCGAGAACTTCGACGACCTCGACGTGGTCCGCCGCAACCAGGACCGGTGGCCGGCCGTGGCGGCGCTCGTGGCGCACGGCCCGGCGCAGCGGGTGACGTCGAGCGCCGGGCGGCTGTTCGACGCGGTGTCCGCGCTCCTCGGGATCCGGGACACGGTCACCTACGACGGACAGGCGGCGGTGGAGCTGGAGCAGCGGGCTGACCCGAGCGTCCGTGGCGGCTATCCGGTCGACGTCGCCGGAACGGTCATCCACAGCACGGACCTGATCCGCGCGGTCGTCGGCGACCTTCGCCGGGGCGAGGCGTCGGAGGTGATCGCGGCGCGCTTCCACCATGGGCTGGCCGAGGCGGTGGTGACGGCCACGACGCGGGTCGCGGCCGCCAACGGGCTGGAGGTGGCGGCGTTGTCCGGCGGGGTGTTCTGCAACACCCTCCTCCTCGGCGCCGTGGTCGACGGGCTGCGCCGCCACGGCCTGCGCGTCCTGCTGCACCGGCGCGTCCCCTGCAACGACGGCGGCATCAGCCTCGGGCAGGCCGTGGTGGCGGGCGCTCGGGATCGGGCCACCCGCTGAACACGACGCCGGGAGCTAGGGACCAAGCGGCCCGCTGACCAACGACACCGGCAGCTCGCGACCGAGCGAACCGCTGACCACAACGCAGGGCGTCAGCAGATGCGCGGCAGCGGGTCGCCGACCAGCAGGTCCACGATGCGAGTCCCGCCGAAGGCGGTCCGAAGCAGCACCAGGCCGGGCGGGTCCTCCCCGACCCACCCGATGATCGCGGCCCCGGCGCCGACCGGATGGCCGCGCATGATGTCCACCGCCCGCTCGGCATGCTCGCCATCGACGACGGCGACCAACCGCCCTTCGCAGGCGACGTAAAGCGGGTCGATCCCGAGCAGCTCGCACATCCCGGTAACGGCTGGCTGAACCGGTACGGACTCCTCGTCCATCACCACGGAGACGCCCGAGGCGCTCGCCACCTCGTTCAGCACCGTGGCAACCCCGCCACGAGTGGCGTCCCGCAACGTCCGCACCTGGGTGGGGAGGGCGTCCAGCAGTTCGGCCACCAGACCGTTCAACGGAGCGGTGTCCGAGACCGTGTCCGCCTCGATGCCGAGCTCGCCACGGGCCAGCATGATGGCGACGCCGTGCTCGCCGATCGGCCCGGACACGATGACCGCGTCGCCGGGCCGGGCCGCGGAGATGGACGGCGTGGCCGGGCGCTCGACGACGCCGACCCCGGCGGTGGTGATGTAGCAGCCGTCGGCCTTGCCCCGCTGGACCACCTTGGTGTCGCCGGTGACGATCGTGACGCCCGCCGCCTCCGCCGCGGCCGCCATCGAGGCGACGATCCGCCGCAGGTCGCCGACCGGGAACCCCTCTTCGAGGATGAACCCGGCGGACAGGTACAGCGGGCGGGCCCCGCACACCGCGAGGTCGTTCACGGTGCCGTTGACCGCCAGGTCGCCGATGTCACCGCCGGGGAAGAACAGCGGGGAGACCACGAACGCGTCCGTGGTGAACACCGCGCGGGCACCGTCCAGCGCCAGCGTGGCCCCGTCCTCCAGCGGGGCGAGCAGCGGATTGCGGAACGCCTCCAGGAAGACCGCGTCGATCAGGGTCCGGGTCGCTTTGCCGCCGGAGCCGTGAGCCAGGGTGATGCGTTCTTCCCGGACCACCGCGCGGCGGCGCCGTACGCGCTCGATCCGGTCGAGGACCTGCTTCTCGGTGGTCACGCCCGGGTCGCCTCCCGCACTCGTTCCCGGCTGAACCGGCCGAAGTTGTAGTACGCCGCGCACGCTCCCTCCGACGAGACCATGCAGGTCCCGATCGGCGTCTCCGGGGTGCACGCGGTGCCGAACACCTTGCACTCCCACGGCTTGAGCACTCCCTTGAGCACCTCGCCGCACTGGCAGGCCATGGGATCGGCGATGCGCGTACCGGGGATGTCGAAGATCCGCTCCGCGTCGAAGGCGGCGTACTCCTCGGCCATTCCCAGCGCCGAGTGCGAGATGAAGCCGAGCCCCCGCCACTCGAAGTGCGGGCGCACGCGCATGACCGTCCCGATCGCCTCCATGGCGATCCGGTTGCCCTCCCACGGGACCACCCGCGAGTACTGGTTCTCCACCTCGCCACGACCCTCGGCCAGCTGGCCGAGCAGCAGGTCGACCGCGTGGAGGATGTCGAGCGGCTCGAACCCGGCGACCACGAACGGCTGCCGGTAGTCGCGCGCGATGAACTCGTACGGCCGGCAGCCGATGATCGTCGAGACGTGGCCGGGACCGATGAAGCCGTCGAGCCGCAGGTCGGGCGAGTCGAGGATGGCCTTGACGGCCGGGATGATCAGGACGTGGTTGCAGAAGACGGAGAAGTTGTCGATGCCCTCCTCCGCCGCGCGCAGCACGGTCACCGCCGTCGACGGCGCCGTGGTCTCGAAGCCGATCGCCATGAACACGACCCGCCGGTCCGGATTGTCCCGGGCGATCTTGAGCGCGTCGAGGGGCGAGTAGACCATCCGGATGTCGGCGCCCTGGGCCTTGGCGTCCAGGAACGTGGCCGCTCCCCCGGGCACCCGCATCATGTCTCCGAACGACGTCATGATCACATCGGGCTGCCGGGCGATGTGGACGGCGTCGTCCACCCGGCCCATGGGGATGACGCAGACGGGACAGCCCGGCCCGTGCACCAGCGTCACGGCCTCCGGCAAATAGTCCTCGATGCCGTGCTTGTAGATGGTGTGCGTGTGTCCGCCGCACACCTCCATGAACTTGTACCGGCGTCCCGGCTCGCACCGGGCGGCTATCCGCGCGGCCAGCGCCCGGGCCGCGTCCGCGTCGCGGAACTCGTCGACGAAGCGCATCATGAGATGTCCGATTCCTTGAGCGCGTCGATCTCGTCGGTGTACGCCTGCCCGAGGCCGTGCAGCATGTCCATCACGGCCTTGGCCTCGGCCTCGGAGATCTTCGACAGAGCGAACCCCACGTGGACGAGCACCCAGTCGCCGGGCTTGAGATGGTCGTCGGCGAGCAGCCCCATGTTGATGCGGCGGCGTACCCCGCTGACGTCCACCATGGCGAGGTCGGTGTGCTCCTCGACGTCCCCCACCAGCTCACCGGGGATCCCGAGGCACATCCGCTTCCTCCTCAAACTGGACCGATCCATCCTTGAACTGGACCGATTCCAGGACCAGCTCGTCGCCGCCGCTGACGTCCACGTCGTCGTCGCCGCACCGCGCGCAGACCGCGAGCACGTCGACGGACTCCGACTGGTGACCGCAGGCCCCGCAGTCCACGGTGACGGGCGTGACGACGAGGTCGAGCGCCGCCCCCTCGGCGGCGCTGCCCTCGGCGGCGAGCGCGAAGGCATGGTCGAACGCCTCGCCCACGACCGCGTGGCGGGCGCCGATCCGGACCCGCAGCCCGGTGACCCGCCGGCCGTCCGCCTGCTGCCGGACCAGGTCGACCAGGCCCTCGCACATTCCTAGCTCATGCATGAAGTGCCTACATCCTTCTCATGTTCAGGTAGCGCTTGATCTCCGGCCATTGCGCGGCGATCATCGCGACGGCCGCGCACAGCGTCACCAGAGCCACCACAGGCCCCTTCCTCATCCGGTTCCACCTCCTCGGTTTTCGGTAACCCCGGTCCATCGATGGCTTCGATCAAGTCTCGACAAGGGATCGGACCGTCTTGAGCGCCGGACCGAGGGCCGCGCGTACCGGCTCACTCAGTTCGACCAGCACGTCTTCGTCCGGCGCCCCGGTCATCACGGTCTCCGGTTCGCAGGCGACGACGAGCACCCGGCGCGGTATCCGGCCCAGCTCGGCGGCCAGCCGGAGCACGCGTACCGGATCCATGCCGTGGGTCTCCATGGGTACGCCCGCCTCCGGCTCGGCCGGTTCGAGTACGGTCAGCGTCCCGGGAGCCTCCCCACGAGGCGCGGCGTCCACGAAGATCACCGTGTCGTAGTCGCGTTGCAGGGCGTAGGCCAGGTCCATGCCGCGGATCCCGAAGTCCACGACGTCCACTCCGGGCGGCAGGTCCTCGGCCGCCAGCAGCCGCGCCACCTCGACGCCGAAGCCGTCGTCGCCCAGGAAGATGTTGCCGATGCCCGCGACCAGGACGCGGGCGGGCCGGCTCTCCTCCACGATCGGCTCGATCTCCTCGGCGGAGTAGAAGAACCGGTGTCCGGGCAGCTTCGCCTCTCCCAGGTCGCGGCCGGGGTCCTCCTCAAGGGTGACGGCCAGGTGGAGGGCGCCCGCCTCGTCCTGTTCGACGCTCTCGACGACGGCCACCCGGCCGCCGAGGGCGAGGTCGAAGACGTCCGCCCGCGATCGTGGGCGCAGCCGCACCCGGCTGCCCGCGCCGAGTGTCACGCCGTCCACGATCACCGTGTCCGGGCCCCGTCGTTCCATCCGGGCCCAGAAGTCATCCGTCGCGGTCATGTACCGGCTCCTGTTCGATCAGCGGACGGATCTCGCGTACCGTGCCGTGCAACCGCATGAGCCGCTCGGGTGTGAGCGAGGCGCATCGGTCGAGAATCTCCCTGGCCCGGGGATCGCCGTCGCGGATCTCCCGCCGCTCCTCCTCGGTCAGGGCGAGCACGCTCAGGGTGAGCAACTGGTCGATCTCGGTGGCGTCGAAGAGGTCACCCGGGCTCTCCGGCGCGATCCGGGGGTAGTCGTACAGGATGATCGGCGCCGACAGCATGGTGTGCCGCTCGCCCTCCTCGCCCACCAGGACCGGCCAGGCGCCGGCGTTGTCGCAGCCTTCCGCGAGCGGCCGCAGCTCCTCCGGCGGGTCGGTCAGGGAGACGAACCGCCCGCGCGGCGCGTGCAGGACCGTGTGCGCGGAGAGGAACGCCTGTTTCAGCCCCTCAGTACGGCTGCCGCCCGCCCAGCCGGTCGTGTTGGCGACCTCGACGGTGATCCGGAAGAGGCCGGGCACCGGGCGTTCCGCGCTGATCTCGACCCGCCCGCGCAGCGCCCGCCAGCTGCGCGAAAGCGCCCCGACCCCGCGTCCGTCCGGGCCGATCAGCCATTCGACGTCCCCGCCCTCGGGTATGTCGATGTCCACCACGGCGGCCCGCTGGACGAGACCCGTGAGGTCGAGCCCGAGCGCGGCGATCTCCCGCTCGGTCGCCTCGTCCCTGGCCACGTGGCGCTCGCCCCCGGCCGTCAACTCCGCGACCGGCACGAGCTCCTCATCGGTGCCGCGCGCGACCTGGCGGGCGACGGAGTGCAGGAAGCAGACCCGGACGTCGATGGTGTCGGCCGGGTCCGCCTCGATCAGCACCTGGGTGCGCATCAGCGAGGAGTCGCCCGTCTCGGCGCACCGCTCCGGGTAGACGCCGCCCAGGGTCCAGCGCTGCGCGTTCTTGAGCGCCGAGGGGCGGTAGGGCCACAGCAGGTAGCCCTCGTACAGCACCGCGCGCGCGACCTTTGTCACCTGGTCCATCGCTCAGCCCCTGTCCTGTTCGCCCACCAGCAGCGCCGCCACGACGTCGTCCCAGGTCGCCAGCGTGTGCCGGACCTTGTAGTCGTACAGCTGGTCGAAGGCGTCGCGGTCCAACCGGAGCCAGGCGCCGCGCGGGAAGTAGTGCTCCATGACGTCCTTCCAGACCTGGACCGGCATCCGGAACGTGACGTCGGTGTCCCACGGGATCCGGGCCACTCGCAGCAAGCCGGCGTCGAGGTAGAAGATCGTCCCGCTGAACAGGAAGGTCAGCGGGACCTCACCGTCCGGCAGGCAGTGGAAGTACTTGGCGACCGCCACCTCGAAGTCGTAGGTGCAGGCCACGTCGATGCTCGCCACCGTATGCCCGTCGAAGCCGGGCACCTGCGTCACCGCCCGCGTCCACAGCAGGCTCCTCGACGTCCGGCCCCAGTCCTCGGGCGCGCCGAACAACTCGGTGAGCCGCCGCCGGGTGGGCGGGTCGTACTGGCGCCGGGCGGCGTCGATGCGGATGTGGGTGTCCAGCGCGACGCTGCGGATCGGCGACGGGCCGGCGCCGTCGATCCGCAGCGTGAACCGCACCGTCGGCACCGCGGCGAGCTCCACCGCCTCGGCGCTCTCGATCACGAACCTGAGCGCCGGCGGCGGCGCGTCCTCCCGCGTGGCGAAGGCGGAGTCCGGCTTCATGCCGGGGACAGGTTGGGCATGGCCGGGTCGATCGGGTCGCGGTCCTTCGAGTTGATCCCGGTGGATCGCGCCGCCGTCGAGCGGCCGTCGGGAAGGTGGCCGGGTTGCTGCTCGTAGTTGCCGACCGAATTGCCCTCGTGGACGCCCTTCAGGTGCGCGGTCATGTCGGGCCGCACATCGGGGCGGCCCACCTTGATGGAGCCGGTCATCGTGGAACTCCTTTCGACATGCCCACGGGCATGGGCTTGGCTCGGCGCCGTAGCTCGGTGAAGAAGGCGCCGACCTCGTTCCAGACGTCCTGGCCGCCGGCAAGGCCCTTCCAGTGAGACCTGAGCACGGCGACGAGGGCGAAGCAGTCGTCGATGGGCACCAGCCAGTGGTCTCGCGCGTCGCGCGTCCGGTCGACCAGCAGCGCCTCCACGTCGGGGGCCAGCCGCCGCAGCACGGGGTTGGCCGCCTCCACCGCGGCCCAGGCGGCCGGCTCGACCGCGGCCTCGACCGCGCCGGCCGGGCCGGGGTATCGGATCACGGTCCGGCCCTCGGCCGAGTCATGACAGGCGAAGGCCATCTGGACGGGAATGTCCAGGCTCGCCCAGGTGGCGTCGTCAAGGACGAAGTCCGGCAGGTACCACCGGCGGTCGGGCACCAGGCGGTAGCGGTCCCCTTCGGCCGGTGGATGCTCGAAGAGCAGCGCGCACGGGCGGCAGGCACAGCGCGGTTCGCGGACCGCCGGTTCGAGCAGGTGCCGGTGGTCGGCGGGGATGGGCGCGGCACACAGCTCGCACCGGCAGGGGTTGCCGTCATGGTCGGCCCCAGACCGGTCAGCCCCGGACGGGTCAGCCCCAGACCGGTCGGCCCCGGACGGGTTAGCCGCGCGCCGGTCAGCCGCGCGCCGCTCGGCCGTCCGGTCGATGAGGCCGCGCAGACCCCCTTCCACCATTCCGCGCTCCCTCACGACGTCCGTGCGCCGGGGTCGCGACGCAGGCCGTCGATGGTGATCATGACGGGTGGCGGGCCGATCTCCGCGACCTCCACCCGGTCGACCTCCGGGGCCGCGTCGCGGATCGCCTGCTCCAGCAGGGCCGCCCGATCGGCCGCGCCGCCACCTGCTGTGCCGCCACCGCCGGTGCCACAACCACAGCCGCCGGTGCCGCCACGGCCGCCGCAGCCGCCGCGACCACGCAGGAGCCGTACGCTCGCCACCCCGTCGGCCACGGCCACCTCCTCCACGGCCGCGCCGCCGAGCCGGGACCGTACACCGCTCACGGCCTGCTCGACCCGGGCGGACACGTCCAGCGGGTGCAGGTCGTGCAGCACCAGCAGGTAGGAGACCAGTTCGTCCCGCACGAGCGCCGGCCCGAGCCGTTCCCCGCCAATCGCGACGATCCGGGCGAGCGCCTCTCCGTACAGGTCGAGCAGCGCCTGGAGCACCTCGATGGTGGACTCCGGGTCGGGCAGCGAATCGACGCCGTCCAGCAACGCGTCCACTCGGGCCAGCCGGTCGGCCACCTCGCGGTCGGTCAGTGACATGATCCGCCCCTAACCGGAGATGCTCGTGCCGAGCGTCGGGGAGTGCACCTGTTTGAGCACCTTCCCGTCGCCGAGGTACATGTGGACGCCGCACGGCAGGCAGGGGTCGAAGCTGCGGACCGTACGCATGATGTCGATGCCCTTGAAGTTCTCCGGGCCGTTCTCCTCGAAGATGTGCATGCCCTGGACCGCGTCCTCGTACGGACCGGGGGTGCCGTAGACGTCCCGTGGGCTGGCGTTCCACGGCGTGGGCGGGTACGGGTGATAGTTGGCGATCTTTCCGTCGCGGATCACCATGTGGTGGGACAGAACCCCGCGTACCGCCTCGTGGAACCCGCAGCCGATCGCGTCATCGGGCACGTCGAAGTCGGCGAAGACCCGCGTCCGGCCGGCGCGTACCTCGGCCATCGCCTGGTCCAGGAAGTGGAAGGCCATCGCGGCGGAGTAGGCGACGAAGTAGATGCGGGCCCGGTTGCGCTCGATCGTGTTCGACCATTTGGGGATCTTCCACTCGAACCGCATCTCCGGCAGGAGCGTGCTCTTGGGCAGGTTGATCTCCACGCTGCTGCCGGTCGCCCGGACGCCTCCGGTGTCGACGATGCCGGCCAGCGCCGTCGTCCAAAGCCGCGCGAGGGCCCCGCCGCCGGTGTCGAGCGCGAGATGGTCGCCCGTGCGGTCGTCGTACCAGCGAGGGCTCATGACCCAGCTGTAGTTGCCGCCCGCCAGGTCGCGCTTCTGCGGCTTCGGCAGCGTGGTCTGGTTCCACGGATGACGCCGGTCCACCGGGTTGCCCAGCGGGTCGTGGGTGACGAAGACCTCCTCGTTCACCCAGTCGTCGTAGAACGAGCTGCCCAGCAGGATCCGCATGCCGAGGTTGATGTCCACCAGGCTCGTGGTGCGCAGCTCGCCGTCCAGGACGATGCCCGGAGTGACGAACATGCCCCGGCCCCACTCGCCCATGTTGCGGTAGTCGTAGTCGACCACGGCCGGGTCCTGGAACGAACCCCAGCAGCCCAGCATCGTCCGCCGCTTGCCGACCTCCTCGTAGCCGGGCATCGCCTCGTAGAAGAAGTCGAACAGGTCGTCGTTGACCGGGACGACCTTCTTCACGAAGTCGAGCACCCTGAGCAGCCGGGACAGGTAGTCGGTGAACAGCTGGGGCGTCGCCACCGTACCCACGCCGCCCGGGTAGATCGTCGAGGGGTGTACGTGCCGCCCCTCCATCAGGCAGAACATCTCCCGGGTGACCCGGCTGACCTGCAGCGCCTCGCGGTACATCGCGCCGGTGAACGGGTTGAAGGCCCGCATGATGTCGGCGATCGTCCGGTACCCGTGGATGTCGCCGTGCGGTGCCTCGGTGGTCTCCGCCCTGCGCAGCAGGGTGGGGTTGGTCTCCTTGACGATCTGCTCGCAGTAGTCGACGAAGACCAGGTTGTCCTGGAACAGGGTGTGGTCGAACATGTACTCGGCCGCCTCGCCGAGATTGATGATCCACTCGCCCAGCGGCGGCGTCTTGACGCCGTAGGCCATGTTCTGGGCGTAGACCGAGCAGGTCGCGTGGTTGTCGCCGCAGATGCCGCAGATGCGGCTGGTGATGAAGTGCGAGTCCCGCGGGTCCTTCCCGCGCATGAACACGCTGTAGCCCCGGAACAACGAGGAGGTGCTCTTGCACTCGACGACTTCCTTGTTGTTGAAGTCGATCTTCGTGTAGATCCCCAGGTTGCCGATGATGCGGGTGATCGGGTCCCAGGACATCTCGACCAGTTGCCGAGTCTCCTGAGCCTCCTTGGATCGGATGGTCACCGCGACGTTCCCTCTCCCCTAGCTGTGGTCCGGTTGGTAGCCGCTGGTCAGCTCAGGCCGGTTGTGGCGCCACTTCGGCTCCTTGTTGACCGTCCTGTTGGTGATGCCGCGCAGCTTGCGGATGAACGACCCGTACGCTCCGGTGGCGGTGGAGGAGACCAGCGCGCCGGGTGGCTGGTCCATGAACGGCATGAACTTGTCCGGGAAGCCGGGCATCGTGCAGCCGATGCAGATGCCGCCCACATTGGGGCAGCCGCCGATCCCGCCCATCCAGCCGCGTTTGGGGACGTTGCAGTTGACCACCGGCCCCCAGCAGCCGACCTTGACCTGGCATTTGGGGGAGTTGTAGTCCTTGGCGAAGTCGCCCTGCTCGTAGTAGCCGGCGCGGTCGCATCCCTCGTGCACCGTCTTGCCGAACAACCAGGTCGGTCGCAACTCCTTGTCCAGGGGGATCATGGGAGCCAGCCCCGCGGCCTGGTACAGCAGCCAGGTCAGGGTCTCCATGAAGTTGTCGGGCTGCACCGGGCAGCCCGGCACGTTGATGATGGGCAGCCCGCCGGCCGAGCGGAAGTCGTGGCCCAGGTAGTCGCCGAGCCCCATACTGCCCGTCGGGTTGCCGGCCATGGCGTGGATGCCGCCGTACGTCGCGCAGGTGCCTATCGCGACCACCGCCCACGCCTGCGGCGCGAGCCGGTCGATCCACTGGTTGACGGTGATCGGCTGTCCGGTGACCGGGTCGTTCCCCATCGACGTCCAGTAACCGTCGCCGTTGATCTTCTCGTTGGGGATCGACCCCTCGACCACGAAGACAAACGGGCGTAGCTGGCCCTCCGCGGCCTGGTGGAAGGGGGCCATGAAGTCCTTGCCCGTCTCCGCCGCCAGCACCTTGTTGTGCAGATGCACCTTCGGCAGTCCGGGGACCAGGCCGAGCAGCACCGATTCGAGGCTCGGATTGGAGGCCGCCGTCACCGAGACCGTGTCGCCGTCGCAGCTCATGCCCTCCGAGGTCCACAGCACGTGAACCTCGTCCACAGCGGTTTTCGTCGTGGTTTCGCTCATGTACCCGGCCCCCGTCTCGGCAGTTGGGGGAATGCCGTAGGTATCGCCCCCAATGACAAGGAGTAAGCATTCGATGCACATAGTGACCACATCGATGGAGGAATGCGGACTACCAGGCCACTTCCCTTACCGATTCCTGCACGTTCGGGGGTGCGGCCCTGTTAGTATTCATACTATTTAGGTAGGAATAAGGGAATGCAAAGGGTCGGTGAGCCAGCGGTGTCCCACTCCAGGTCGTGGCCTAGCCTCGACTCCATGTCGAACCCCACGGACGTTCCCGCTGCCCTGCTCCCCGACCCTGACCGCGCGACCGTCGCGATCGCACCGCCGATCGCGGGCGAAGGGCACTGGGCAGGGGGTCCCAGCGCGGTCGCGGCGGACGGGCTGATCTATCTCGCCTACCGGCTGCGCCGCCCCGTGGGGGAGGGTCGCGGGTACGCGGTCGTGGTGGCCCGTTCGGTGGACGGCGAGCGGTTCGAGACCCTGACGACGATCACCCGCGAGGAGATGGCCGCCGAGTCACTGGAACGGCCCACCCTGGTACGCACCGAGGACGGGCGCTGGCGGCTGTACCTGAGCTGCGCCACCCCGGGCACCAAGCACTGGCGGGTGGAGGTGCTGGAGAGCGACGACCCCGCCGGGTTCGACCCGCGCTCACGCGAGACTGTCCTGCCCGGCGACCCCAAGACCGGCGTGAAGGACTCGGTGATCGTCCGGCGCGACGGGAAGTGGCACCTGTGGGCCTCCTGCCATCCGCTGGCCGACTCCGACGAGGCCGACCGGATGGTGACCGACTACGCCACCAGCGCCGACGGCCTGGAGTGGACGTGGCACGGCACGGCGCTGAGCGGGCGGCCGGGGCTGTGGGACGGGCGGGGCGTACGGATCAGCTCGGTACGTTTCGCCGGTGACCGGGTGCTGGCCTTCTACGACGGGCGGGCCAGCGCGGCCGAGAACTACGAGGAGCGCACCGGGATCGCCGAAGGGACCGACCCCGGCGAGCTGACCCCGGTGGGGACCGCCCCGGCGGCCATGTCGCCGCACGCGGGCGGCGGCCTGCGTTACCTCGACATCGTCGACCTGCCGGACGGGCGGATCCGGCTGTACTACGAGTACACCCGGGCCGACGGTGCCCACGAGCTGCGCACCGAACTGCGCTGATCGTCAGGACGGGTGCGGGCGCCCGTTCTTGGACTGCCGCTGGCCGGGCG
Source organism: Nonomuraea sp. CA-143628 (assembly GCF_050942315.1). NCBI lineage: Bacteria > Bacillati > Actinomycetota > Actinomycetes > Streptosporangiales > Streptosporangiaceae > Nonomuraea > Nonomuraea sp. CA-143628. Next base: position 177,826 of record NZ_CP192072.1, on the reverse strand, counting down.
GCCGGCTGCCGACCAGGCCGCCCGAACGCTCCCTGGGCCTGAGCCAGTCGCTGAAGTCCTCGCCGGTCACCTGCTGGAGGAGCCGGATGTCGTCGGTGAAGTACGGGATGAGCTGCCGCCGCTGCTCCCAGGTCAGCGGGCGGCGCGGGGCGGCCCGCCGCTGGAGCAGCTGCTCGACGGGATCGGCCAGAGTCCCGGGCAGGAGCCGCCGGACCGAGGACAGCACCGCGTGCCGGGGGCTCGCGTCGGGATGCGCCGTCACGTTCTCCCTCGGCATCTCGGTCAGCAGCCCCCGCTCCACCCCGAGGAAGCCACAGATCCGGTCGAGCGTGTCGGCCGGCCGGTCGACGAGGTCCCGGTATCGGAAGAGCAGCACTTGCTCGCGCGGGAACAGCTCGTACAGGACGGCCAGCTGCTCGCCGTACCGGCCGAGTCCGACGTAGTGCCAGAAGTGCGCCCACCCGGCCGCGATCCGCCTGCCCTCCGCCTCGCAGGCGCGTACCACGTCGCCGATCGGTTCGAGGCCGACCGACCACAGGTGGGTCCAGTTGGAGTGAGCGCGCTCGACCGGGTCCCGCACGATCACGATGAGCCTGGCGTGCGGGACGGCCGCCTTGATGCGCCGCTGCGCGTCCCGGTCGTACAGGTAGAAGGGCGTGCACTCGCCGGCCAGCGCCCCGGCGGGCGCCGCGGCGAACAGCGCCTCGTAGTCCTGGCGCCTCCAGACGTGCTCCCGGTACGTCTCCACGTCGCCGGGCCCGCCCCTGGCCGGTGGCGGGCCGTCAGTGAGGAAGTACTTGGGCTCCTTCACCTGTGGCAGGAAGAGCTGCGGATGCCGCTGGAGAGCGGCGTGCAGGGCCGTCGTTCCCGCCTTCGGGACCCCTACGACCAGGAAGTTCGGCATATCCACGGTCATCCCTCCAAATCCCGGCGCCTAACATCTAATTTCCTACCAGTTATATAGGGCGTTCAAGTAGGGAACTAGACAGGGGATGCTCACCATGGGGGCCCCGGTTACTGGATGCCGCGGAGGGGAAGTCCCGCCTTGCGGTAGATGTCGTCGATGACCGTCATGTTGGCGACGGAGTCCGCCGGCGGGGTCAGCGGCGGGGTGCCCTGCTCCACCGCCGCCACGAAGGCGCGCAGCTGGCAGGTGTAGGTCGCGTCGCCCGCGACGCGCTCGCGGCGCCGCCGGCCGTCGACGGTCACGGTCATCCGGTGGAAGAGCTGCGGGGCGATGAAGTTCGTGATGCGCAGCGACCCGCGTTCGCCGTCGACCCGCGCGGCGATCTTGAGCAGGTTTCCCGACCACATGGAGGCGTGGATCCGCCCGGTCGCGCCGGTGGGGAAGCGCAGGTCGGCGGCCATCGCCCGGTCGACGCCCGGCGATCGCAGCAGGGCTGCCGCGCCCACGACCGAGGGCTCGCCAGGCCCGAGCGTACGCAGGCAGTGCACCGCGTAGCAGCCCGCGTCCATGAGCGCGCCACCGCCCAGCTCCAGCGAGTAGCGGATGTCGGAGAAATTGGGGAGTGGAAAGCACATCCATGTCTCGACATGCCGGACCTCGCCGAGTTCGGTGGCGACGATCTCCAGAGCCCGTTCCATCAGCGGGTGATACCGGTAGTGGAACGCCTCCATGACCACCACGCCGGACTTCTCGGCGGCATCCGCGACGGACCGCGCCTCGGCGGCGTTGGAGGTGAACGGCTTCTCGGCGAGCACGTGCTTGCCCGCCTCGATCGCCTTGAGCGTCCACTCGGCGTGCAGGGCGTTCGGCAGCGGGTTGTAGATGGCGTCCAGGGAGGGGTCGGCGATCACCTGCTCGTAGGAGTCGTGGACGAGCGGGATGCCGTGCTTGGCCGCGAACTTCTCGGCCCGCGACCGATCCCGGGCGGCCACCGCCGCCACTTCGACCTCGGGCACGGCGCGGGCGGGCTTGACGAGCGCCATGGGGGTGATGCGAGCTGCGCCGAGCGTCCCGATCCGCATGATCCCATGCTGCCAGACCGCCGTGCCGCGTGTCGCTTTGCCGAGGCTTGACAGCCGATCTGTTGGAGTGGACGGGGTTAGCCGACCTCGCGGACCGAGGCGCGGATCGCGGGCGTTCAGGACGCGAATCGCATCCGTTCAGACAGCCAGCGTTCGGGAAGCAGGTGTTCAGGAAAGGAGCGGCGTGGAAAGGATCATCTCGGCCGCGATGCGCTTGTTCGCGGCCCTCGGGTACGACGCGACGACGATGGTGCAGATCGCCGAGGCCGCCGACCTGGACATCGACACCGTCATGAAGCTCGCCGGGTCGAAGCGGGAGCTCTATCTGGCGGTGATGGGGCGCGGTTACACCGCGCAGAAGGCCCTGTTGGAGCGGGCCCTCGATCGTCTCGACGAGTCGGGCGCGCCACAGCTGGCGGCGAGCGTCCACGCGCTGGTCGACGACTACCTGAACTTCTGCCTCGACAACCCCGACATCTCCGCGCTGCTGATGCACCGCTGGCTGGGCGACGCCGCCGATCTGCAGAACCTGGAGCAGATCTACAACGAGCCGTTGGTCCATGCGGTCTACAGCAAGTTCAACAGCGCCGCCCAGGCGGGCCTCATGGACTCCGAGGCCGACGTGGAGCTCTGTGTGCGAGCGATCGCCTGGTCCGTCATCATTTTCGTGCGCTACGCCACGATGAGCACGCCTCTTTCCAGCTTCTCCGAAGGCGAAAGGAGCGTGGACCGCTTCCGTATCCACCTGCATCGGATCACCACCCGGATGCTCGGCTTGTCGTCCCCGAGCACGACTTCCTGACTCCCCCGCAGGGGCCCGGTTCCGGACGACGCGATATTCCGGAATTCACCACCAAGCGCGCCGAAGAACGCGCCTTTCACATGGGGGATCGCTCCGCGCGATGATGCCACGCGGAGCGACCGTTGTGCGTGGGTCGATGCTGGTGGGTCAGTGGTTATTCCACCAGTCATCGCCGTGGCCGTGACCGTGGCCGTGACCGCCCATGCCGCCACCGCCGCCGCCGCTCTTGCACCACTCCTTGGACCAGTGGTCGTGGTGCCAGCAGTACTTGCAGTAGCGGTGGTGGCTGTCCCACTTCCACTTGCACTTCTTGGCCACGCTCTGCGGCGTGGTGACGTGCTCGGCGGTGGGCGGGCAGACGCTCGCGGCGCTGGCGGCCTGCGTGGTGGCCGTTCCGGTGCCGATTACGGTGGACGCCGCCGCCAGAGCGGCGGTGAGAAGCAGACGCTTGAGCACCAGAGATCACTCCCTGAATGACGATCGGTCCCCCGATTGATGACTGAGGGTCGGATGAGAGCGCCGGATTCGGTTTCCCCGGGATACGCCGATACGGCATGAACATTCCCACCATAATCCCGGCGAGCGGCCCGGTCTCCCGGCGACAGGCAAAGCCTCATTTCACAACATGCCACCACATAATATGAATGCACCGGATATGTCGGGAAATGCGGGATTGCGTGCGGCGAGGCGCCCCAAAGCATCGCACCGGGAATTCACCGTCATCGCCGGAGAGGTGATCGGCGCTTCCCTCAGCTCTTAAACGACATACCAGGAATATGGTAAATGACGGGAAAGGTGATTGCCCGGTGCTCGACCACGAGCGCGCCCGCTGACCGGCTTCCCGCACGCCCGCATCGACGGGACCGCCCGAAGAATCGGACGGCCGCGTACCTGTACGACGGGCCATCGTCATATGGTGGGCTTTCAACTGAGGAATCGGGCCGGTCGGAGTGGTGGTGAGCGGCGAGGGTTGGCTTCGTGTACCGATCGGCTCCGGGTCTCGCCGTTGGCGCACGGTCGGCACCAGCCGGAACATCCTCGCGGTGGCACGTACGGTCACCTCGGCGAGCCGGCTGCTGGACGTGCTGCCGCTGTTCCGTTCGGATCCTCGTGTCCAGGTGCTGTTCACGGTCGCCGCGGGTTCGGCGTTCGACGACGGGATCGGCGACTATCTGCGGGACGTCGAGGCACGTGTCGTCTCTTGGGCGCAGGCCGTGGACACTCCCTTCGACCTGGCCGTCTCCGCCAGTGCCAACGGCGACCTGCACCGGCTGAGGGCCCCGCTGCTGCTGGTTCCGCACGGCGCCGGGCACAACCGGCTGCTTCCCGCCACGGGCGGCGTCTCGGGTCTCGCCCGGCGCCAGCTGGTGCGCGATGGCCGGCTCGTACCGGCGGCCATCGCCCTGCCGCACCACGAGCAGCTGACCCGGTTGGCGGGCGAATGCCCGGAGGCGGTGCCGCTGGCCGTGGTGACCGGCGATCCGTGCTTCGACCGGATCCTGGCGAACGCGGCTCGGCGCGACCGCTACCGGCGCGCCCTCGGCACCGGTGACCGCAAGCTGGTGCTGATCAGCTCCACCTGGGGCGAGCACTCCCTGCTCGGCGCCAACGACGACCTGGTCGCGCGGCTGACGGCCGAGTTGCCGGTGGACGAGTACCAGGTGGTCCTGGCCGCGCATCCGAACGTCTGGTACGGCCACGGCGGCCTGCAGGTCCGGCTGTGGCTGGGGGACGCCCTTGACGCCGGCCTGGTGCTGCTCCCTCCTCGGCAGGGCTGGCAGGCGGCGCTCCTGGCGGCGGACGTGGTCGTGGGGGACCACGGGTCGGTCACCTTCTACGGCGCCGCGCTGGGGCGCCCCACCCTCCTGGCCTCGTCCGGCCGTGAGGCCGAAGAACTCGATCCGGCCTCCCCCACCGCCGCGCTGTCCCGGGCGCTGCCCCGCCTCGACCCGCGACGGGACCTGCTGGGGCAGATCGAGCGGATCATGGACACGTACCGGCCGGGTGCCTATGACGAGGTCACCGAGCGGACGCTGGGCGAGTCCGGCCGGGCGGGCACGTTGTTACGGCACGTCGCGTACCGGCTGATGGACCTCGAACCCGGGCCCGAGCCCGCCGCCACCGCGCTGCCCGATCCCTTGGGGGAGCGTGGCGAGGTGCTGTCGTTCCTGGTCGAAGCCGAGGTCCAGGACGGCACCGTGTCCCTGCGCCGCTTCCCTGTGACCGGCGCGGGGCAGCGCTTTCCCGCGCCCTGCGAGGGGAAGCGCGTACGGGACCCGCATCTCGTCGTGGACGCCGAGGAGCCGGACCGGCGGCGGCTGGAGACGGCGGCCATCATCGTCCGTGGGAACGACGCGGCCGACGGCTGGGCGGCGGAGACCCTGCGGCGCTACCCCGGCTGTCTCATGGCGGCCGAGGTGGCCGGTGCGCGGCGGGTTCGTCTGGCGCTGCGGGACGGGCGACGGTTCGACGTCACCGCCTCCGCCGGAACGCGCGGCGACCTCGACCCCCGGTGCCTGCCGTCCGCGGTGTACGGCTGGCTGGTCAACGGCGACGGCCCCTTGACCACCGTCCGGGTCGGCGACCGGGAAGCGGCCATCGACCTCGCTTAGCCGCTCAGGCGAGCGAGCAAGAGCCGCCGACCTCACTCAGGCGAGCGAGAAGCGGCCGTCTCAGTCGCCCAGGCGGGCGCGGAGTTCTTCGGCCTTGGGCAGGTTGCCGGAGGCGAGGCAGACCGCGATGGCCCGCCGCAGATAGTCCCCAGCGTCCCTGCGGTCGAGGTCGGCCAGCAGTTCCAGGGCACGCGTCTCCTTGGCCGGAATGCGGCGCTCGCGCATGATGTCCGCGGCGATCCGCGCCGAGTGCAGCGCCTGTGCGGAGTGGCCGAGCTCGCGGTGGGCCTCGCCAAGGACGAGGTGGATCTTCCCCTGGCTGAGCCGGTCACCGGCCGAGATCATGAGGGCCAGAGCCCGGTCGAAGGCGGCGGTCGCCGCTTCGTTCCGGCCCGCGCGGCTGTGGACCAGCCCGAGGTGGTAGCTCTGCAGGCCGATCCCCCGCGTGTTGCCCAACCCTTCGTGGATGGCCAGCGCGGCGGCGAAGCGGGCGGCGGCATCCTCCATCAGGTCCCGGGCCTGCCCGGACGGCTCCAGGTCGGCCTGGCCGAGCGGGTCGTGGGCGGCCTGGCCGAGCGGGCCCAGGGCGACCGCTCGGGCCAGGGCGACCTGTCCGAGCGACTCCAGGACGACCGCCTCCATCCTCGGGTCAGCCGCCTCGCGGGCCGCCTGATGCGCGTGGACCAGCTCGGCCTGGGCCTGGTCGGTTTCGCCGAGCTCCAGGTGGGCGCGGGCCACCTGGTTTCGCATCCTGGCCTCCACGGCGCGGTCGCCGACGCGGAGCGCCGCGGCCACGCCCAGCCGGTTGGTCTCGATCCAGTCCGCGTAGTGCTTGCGCTCGTGATAGAGCGGCCACAGGGCCTCGGCCAGCTGCCAGACCAGCTCGTCCCATTCATGTGCCGCCACCGCGCGCAGCAGCGCGAGCACGTTGGGGCGCTCCTTCTCCAGCCAGTCGAGGGCCGCGCCGGGCGTGGCGAACGGCAGGCCGACGGCCGACAACCGCTCCCGATGATCGGCCAGGCGCAACCGGGGACCCATGGCGGCATCGGCGGCGGCCACCTGCCCCAGGTACCACTCCGCCACCCGCCGCAGCGCCGCCTCCCGCGCCTCGGGCGGGTCCACGCGCCGCGCGCACCGGGCCGCGTGCAGCCGGACCAGGTCATGGAAGCGGTAGGTGTCGCCGTCGAGCTCTTCGACGAGACTCGCGTCGAGCAGCAGGTCCAGCGCGTGGTCCGGCTCGCTCTCCAGGACGGCCCGCGCCACCCCGGCAGAGAAGCCGGGGCCGGGCAGCGTGCCCAGCAGGCGGTAGAGGCGGGCCGCCCGCTCCGGCAGCCCGGTGTACGCGGAGTCGAAAACCGCTTCGACGATCGCTCTGCCCTCCGTCATCAGGTGGTCCAGCCGTCGTTCGGCGTCCCGTAGCTCGCCGACCAGCCGCTCGACCGTCCACGTCGGCCGTTGGACCAGCCGCGCCCCGGCCACCCGCAGGGCGATCGGCAGGCCGCCGCACAGCCGTACGAGCTCGCTCACCCGCTCCCGCTCGGCGGCGACCCGGTCCTCGCCGAGCATGCCCGAGAGGAGTCGTACCCCCTCCTCGTCCTGGAGCGGCGCGACCCTGACCGGCCGCGCCCCCGCGACGAGCAGCTCGCCGAGCTGGTGGTGGCTGGTCACGACGACCGCGCTCGCGGCGGAGGCGGGGAACAGCGGCGTCACCTCGGCGGCGTGCTCGGCGTCGTCCAGCAGCACGAGCAGCCGCAGGTCGGCCGTCATGGAGCGGAACATGGCCGCCCGTTCCGGCAGTTCCGCCGGGATCCACTCCTCGTGGACGCCGAACGCGCGCAGGAACCCACCGAGGACGTCGCTGACCTCGGTGCCGCCCCGGTGCCGCAGCGCGCCGAAGTCGGCGTACAGCTGGCCGTCGCTGAACCGCTCGTGCACCTGGTGCGCCCAGCGGCGGATGACCGCGCTCTTGCCGACCCCCTTGAGGCCGCTGACCACCGCGATCGCGGGTCCCTCCTCAAGGAGAAGCAGGCGGTCGAGCAGCGCCAGCTCGGTGGTCCGGTTGACGAAGCCGGGCGGCGCGGCGGGCAGCTGCCGGGGGATGCGTACGGGGGGCGGCGGAGGCGTGGCGCCTATGGTCACGGACCCTATGTCCCTGGCCTGCACCACCCCGCCGGACACCTGTCCGGACACCTCGTTGCGTATATCCGCGTCGTTCGCCTGCTCACCGCTCTCCGGCCCAGCCACGGTTCAGTAGTGTTCCCGTCGCACTGGATCGTGGCAAGCGGAGCGCTAGTCTGGGAGAACGTCCTTGACGAAAAGAGCTGCGCGATGGATCCGAGCGTCATTCCCGCTCTGGCGGCGGTCATATCGGCGATTGTCGGCGGCGCCGCGGGCGAAGCCGGCAAGAATGCCTGGACCTCTTTGACGGGCCTCGTACGCCGCCGTTTCGGCGACGACGCCGTGGCCGCCATCGAAACAGCGCAAACCCCGGAGGAAACCGCCAAAAGCCTGGTCGAACGCGCCCAGGAAGACGTTGAATTCGGGCAGAACCTCACGTCGTGGACCACGGAGACGGCCCGGCTCGTCCAGATCAAGCACGACGTGTCCAACACGATCAGCGGCGACGCCCGGATCACCGGCCCGGTGCTCCAAGCGGGTGACATTTTCGGGTCGATCAATTTCGGCAAATCCAGTTAGGACTGAAAGGTCCGCCCGATACCGCCATTCCAGCGGCTAATCGCCTGATTTGTACGAGTCCTTCCGTTCCCGTCCATAGACCAACCGCCTACGCGCGGATACGTTGCACGTATCCCGATATGACGACACCCCCAAACTCTTGGGAGGACTCTCGCATGTGCGGAATCGCCGGATGGGTGGACTTCAGCCGCGACCTGGCCAGTGAAAACGGCACCGCCCAGGCCATGACCGAGACCATGAGCTGCCGCGGCCCGGACGATCGGGGCCTGTGGCTGTCACCGCACGCCATACTCGGCAACCGGCGGCTCGCGGTCATCGACGTCGAGGGCGGCCACATGCCCATGACGGCCGAGGGCCCGGTCGTCATCACCTACAGCGGGGAGATCTACAACTTCGTCGAGCTGCGGGCCGAACTGGCGGCCAAGGGGCACCACTTCCGCACCAGGAGCGACACCGAGGTGGTGCTCCACGGCTACCTCGAATGGGGTGCGGGCGTCGCCGACCGGCTCAACGGCATGTACGCCTTCGCCATCTGGGACGACCACGCCCAGGAGCTCCTGCTGGTGCGCGACCGCCTGGGCGTCAAGCCGCTCTACTACTACCCGCTGCGCGACGGCGTGCTGTTCGGCTCCGAGCCGAAGGCGATCCTCGCCAACCCACTGGTCGAGCCAGCGGTCGACACCGACGGCCTGCGCGAGCTGCTCACCCTGGGCAGGAGCCCGGAGCGGGCCGTCTTCAAGGGCATGCGCGAGCTGCGCCCCGGCCACCTGCTGCGGGTACGCCGGGACGGGCTGGCCATCCGCCGCTACTGGGCGCTGGAGCCGCGCGAGCACACCGACGACCTCGACGTCACCGTCGGCACGATCCGCGCCCTGCTCGAAGACATCGTGGGCCGCCAGCTCGTCTCGGACGTGCCCCTGTGCAGCCTGCTGTCGGGCGGCCTGGATTCCAGCACCATCACCGCGCTGGCCAGGAAGCACGGGCAGATCCGGTCCTTCGCCGTGGACTTCGCCGGATACGCCGAGCAGTTCCAGCCCGACGAGCTGCGCGGTGATCCGGACGCGCCGTTCGTACAGGAGCTCGCTCGCTACGTCGACTCCGACCACACCGACATCATGCTCGACACCGCGGAGCTGACCGACCCGCGCCTGCGCTCGTCGGTGGTGCGCGCCTTCGACATCCCCAACTTCCTCGGTGACATGAACGGCTCCCTGTACATGCTGTTCAGGGCGATCCGCGAGCACTCCACCGTGGCCCTGTCCGGCGAGTCGGCCGATGAGCTGTTCGGTGGCTACGCGTGGTTCCACGCGCCGCAGGCGGTCGAGGCCGACACCTTCCCGTGGCTGGCGATGGTGATGCGCGACCATGACCCGGCCGATCTGCTCGACAGGGCGCTGTTCGACCGGCTCGACCTGGCGTCGTACACCGCCGACACCTACCGGAGCGCTCTGGCCGAGGTGCCGTACCTGCCTGGCCAGAACGCCCTCGAACGGCGGATGCGGGAGGTCTGCTACCTGCACCTGACCCGGTTCCTGCCGGTCCTGCTGGACCGCAAGGACCGGTTGAGCATGGCCGTCGGCCTGGAGGTCCGGGTGCCGTTCTGCGACCACCGGCTGGTCGAGTACGTCTTCAACACGCCGTGGGCCATGAAGACCTTCGACGGCCGGGAGAAGAGCCTGCTCCGCGCCGCCGCCGGCGACCTGGTGCCCGAGTCGATCCTGCGGCGGGTCAAGAGCCCGTACCCGGCGACCCAGGACGTCGCCTACGAGCAGGCACTGCGCGACACGTTGAGCGACCTCGTCCGCGCCGGGAAGGCGCCGATCCTGCCGCTGCTCGACGCGGCGGCCGTCAGGGAGCTCACCGCGGCCCCGGTCGGCAAGACGACCACGACGATGTCGAGGATGAGCCTGGAGCTGGCCCTGGACCTGAACGTCTGGCTCGAGTCCTACGGCGTCCGCCTGGACCTCTAGGCCTGGCCCAGCCTTACGGTGATCGTCTTCGAGCTGCCGCCCCGGTCCGACAGCCGCCCCCACCGGAGGGTGAGCCGCGCGCCCGTCGTGGCGCTCACCAGGAGCGGATGGCCGCGCAGCACCCGGGTCACCGGCCGGTCCCAGATCACGGTCAGCTCGCTCAGGTCGCGCCGGGGATCCGACACCGTCAGCGTGGCCGTGCCGTCGCCGCCCTCCTTGACGAGGACCGCGCACGGAGCGGAGGCGGTCAGACCGCCGGCCACGCCGGCGTTCCAGAAGTTGACGGCGGTCAGGCCGAGCGACGGCACCTGGACACCCTGCTGGCGCGCGGTGTTGGCCAGGACGCGTAACCAGGTCGGATCGGTGGCACGGGCGCGGGTCCGTGCCGGGGTCGCCCCCGGAAGGAGCACGTAGAAGTAGCCGGCCGCGTCCGGGTCGGTCCCGTGGTCGAGCCAGAGGGTCACATAGCTCCGGGTCACCGAGTCGGTGGCGCGGTTCTCGCGCAGCGTGCGCAGGAGGCCGTGAAAGATGTAGCCGCCGTGCCCCGCCAGGTGCGCCCAGCCCGCCTTCTGGTCGAGGGTGAGGAGCGCGCCGGTCCGGCGATTGTCCACGATGGTCTCGACCGGCACACCGTCCCGCCCGGTGATCCCGGCGCCCATGCAGACCACGGCATCGTCGAGGAAGAACCACGACTTGAACGCCTCCATCGTGCTCTGGAGGCCGTTCAGGTGCTGGCCGACCGTCGCGTACCTGCCGTCGGTGGCGCCGCCCACCCAGCGGCCCGGCGGGCAGGTGTCACCCCACGCCGCGCCGGCGCCGTCGGCCAGCCGCTTGGTGGAGACGGTCGTGCCCGGCAGCCGGTAGGGGTCGACGGTGGCCCAGAAGGAGTCGGAGTACTGGTCGCCGTGACCCTTGGCCCACCAGTAGAGCATTCCCGAGCCGGTGTGCCAGCCGCGTAAGTTCTCGCCGTTGCCGTGCTCGTAGTGGCCGATCCGGTAGGAGGCCATGCTGAGCGCCGCGCACCAGCCCGGCCCCCGGTGGACGGCGCGGGCGCTCATCGGCAGCAGCCTGTGCCCCTCCGGTTCCGGCGCGGCGGGGATCGTCTCGTCCTCCAGGATCGCGGCCAGGCGGGCGTGGAACCCCAGGTCGGCCTCTTCGAGCATCGGCTGGACCGTGTCACGTACCGCCCAGCCCTTGACGATGCCCTGCCAGCGGGTACGCGCCGCGACGGGCGCCGCGTCCCCCAGCAGCAGGATCGCCGAGGCGATCAGCCGCCCCCTCCTGTGGTCACCGTACGCATCCCGGCTGATCCCCCGCCCGCTGACCAGGTCCATGCAGAAGCCGTCGTGGACGAACGGCGCGAACGACCGGTCGACCATGTCGAAGAGGTTCGGGGCGGCGATCTCCCACGGAGTGCCGCGCAGCACCGCGAACAGCGTCGCGAGGCCGGACAGCATCACCATTCCGTATCCGCCCTGGTAGGGGATGGAGGTGTGCTGGATGAACGAGCCGTCCCGGTAGAAGCCGTCGCCCTCGGTCACGTACGGGAAGACCGGGTCCAGCGCCGAGACGGCCCGCGCGGCCTTGTCCGCGTCGGACCTGAGGATGGCCCGCAGCAGCGTCACCGTGCACAGGTCCACCCGGTTGGCTCCGGTGCTGTTGCCGCTGTAGTCGTCCAGGCGCCATTCGGGTACGAAGTGGTCCACGGCCTCGCTCAGCGCCCGGCTCTGCTGGTCCGTCAGGTGCGGGCCGATCAGCAGGGCCACGTCGAGGAGCCGCTTCGGGGTGCCGATCTGCCAGGGCCACCAGTTGCCGACCGGGCGGGCGCCCGCCGCGTACACCTGCCGCCGGTAGTGGTCGAGGCCGGTGGCGACGGCCGCGGCCAGGCTCGCGTCGCCGGTCAGGCCGGTCCCGGGTAAGGCGTACGCGCGGGCCATGGCCTGCAGCCGCACCGGGGTCTGGACGAAGGACGGGAACGCCAGGCCGGGCCAGAGCGACGTGCCGGTCGGCGCCATGGTGTCCCGGTAGCCGGCCGCGGTGCTGCCCAGCTGTACGAGCCTGGTCCGGTACGGCTCCGCGGTCGCGTCGAACCCCGCGCCCGCCGTCACGTCGCGCCACCGGCGGCGTAGGAGGGCGAAGTCCGCCGGGTGGGCCGATCCCCGCGCGGCGGGGACCAGCCCACCGGCCACGGCGGCACCGCCGAGCCGGAGGAACAACCGCCTGGAGTACTCGTTCACGCAGGGATCAGTGGCCGGAGACGATCTGGATGAGCTGGGTGGCGGCGGAGAAGTCGGCGGTCAGCCGGTTCTTGGTCACCGCGAACGCGAGGCCGCCGGCCGTGTCCCCGTACGCGAAGCTCCCGCCCGCACCGCCCATCCCGAACGCGCTCATGACCGGCTCTTCGACCCCCGGCAGGCCGATGGAGAACCCCAGCCCCCACGAGGAAGGATTGCCGAAGACCTGGTCGACGCCCTCGGCGGTGACAGCCGTGACCTCGCGCAGCCGCTCCGGAGAGATCAGCCGCACACCGGGGACATCGCCCATGAGCGCGGCGTACACGCGCGCGATGGCGCGGGCCGAGGTCTTGCCACCCGCCGGGATGTCGGCCGCCAGAATGTCCGCCCGGTTGCCCAGAGCGGCCGACGGGAACGTGGCCGACGGGCCCGCCCTGAACATCGGCGAGTCCGCCGGCATGCCCGCCATCATGTCCGCGGCGCCCTCCTGGTCCTCCAGCCGGGCCAGGCGGCCGTGTTCGGCTGCCGGCATGCCGAAGTAGAGCTCGTCGGCCACGCCCAGCGGCCCGGTGACCTCCTCCCGCAGCACCTGCGAGATGGGCTTGCCGGTCGCCCGGCGAACAATCTCACCGACCAGGTAGCCGAAGGTGTAGCCGTGATAACCGACCGCGGTGCCCGGCTCCCACCACGGCTCGGCGTCGGCGAGCACCGCGCACATCTTGTCCCAGTCGCACAGGTCCGCCACCGTGGTGTCCGCGGGCAGGCCCGGCACACCGGCCGCGTGGGTCAGCACGTGCCGGACGGTCACCGCGCCCTTCCCGTGCGCGGCGAACTCCGGCCACAGCTCGGCCACGCGCGTGTCGTACGAGAAGGCGCCGCGCTCGGCGAGCACGTGTGCCACCGTCGCGGTCGCCGCCTTCCCGATCGAGTAGTTGTAGAACACGGTGCCCGGCGTCACCTGCCGCCCGGTCGCCGGATCGGCCACTCCGGCGACCGCGTCCACCAGCTGCTCGCCGTGCAGGTAGCCGGCCACCTGCACGCCACGCTCCGCCCCTGACTCGACCATCCGGTCGATGGCCCGCTGGACCTGCTGCTGGATGTCGCTCATCACCGCGCCCCTCCCCCTGCCGCTACCGCTGTCGCGGGTGTAGACAGGCTAACGGCCGGAAACTCATCGGGAGCTGGGTGACAGCGGGTTGTCAGGCGGCCGGAGAGCGGCGCGTCAAGCGGCCGTGGATCGGCTCGTCAGGCGGCTGTGGAGCGGCGTCTGAAGCTCGCCAGACCCAACCCGCCGCCCAGGAGCCCGACGATGATGCCCGCGACGCCCATGACCCTGGCCGTGCCGTCGGACGCCGGCGACGAGGCGGACTGCTTCATCACGGCGACCGTCTGCTGCGCGGCGGGCGGAGCCGCCTTGGTCATGGCCATCCCGGCGTGCTCCCCGCCGGATGCCGCCGCCACCAGCTTCAGCGTGGGCAGCGGGTGCTCCGCCTCCGTGCCGTCGCTCTTGGGCGCGTCCGCCCACTTGACGACCTCGCCGCCGGTGTATGTCTGCTCGGTCGGGAAGGCGATCTCGTCCACGTCCTTGGGCAGGGGCCCGACCGACACCTCGAACTCCTGGAACTGTCCCGGCTCGATCTTGCCGCCGGTCCACGTGATCTTCAGGACGGATTCGGTGACCTTGTCCCCGTCGTCGGAGACCACGGGCTGGGGCAGCTTGCCCTCGGTCATCTCGGCCTTCCAGCCGGGCACGGGCTTGACCGAGACGAAGGGCAGGGGGTGGTCGGTGGGGAAGGTGACGACGAGCTTGGTGGTCGAGGCGTCGTCACGCTCGTTGGGCACCCGGAAGGCGAGCTTGGTCCAGCCGCCCTTCTCCGCGGTGCCGGGGTTGATCGAGACATGGGCGAGGGCGGGGATCGCGAGGCCCACGGTGAGGGCCAGGGCTGCCGCGGCTACGGTGCCGATTCGGCGGTAAAGCATGGGAGTCTCCACTTCGTTTTCGGAAATGCCGGACACGACGCGCTCGACTGCTCGCGTCGTCGGGGGGTCAGGCAGAACGAAGTGGTGGGCCGCGCCGTACGACCGCGTACCGCAACATGCGCTCGCGCGGCCGGTCGGGAACGAGATCCGCGGCCACGGGGGCGGCGGGCGGCCAGAGAGGGCCGGAGACAGGCGTGAGGATCCGTACGGCGCGCGAGGCGAGACGGCGCAGCAACGACCAGAGGGCGGCCTCACCGCCGGCCAGCCACCACGCGGTCAGCAGCGTGGCGACGGCGTGACACAGGAACATGCCGGGCCAGGTGCTCTGGCCGTGGACACCGGTCAGGTGCGGGGACTCGCCCGTCGAGGCGAACAGCACATGCAGGCCCACCTGCGCCGTGCCGAGCAGCCCGACGATCAGCGGCTGGGATCGCTCCCTGCCGGCCATCGCGGTGGCCGCGACCAGCACGACGGCGCCCGCGCCCGCGACCATGCCCGGCCCAGGGGCGTTGCCGCCCGCCAGCCAGTGCCCGATGGCGGACAGGGCCACGCAGACGACCGTGAACGAGGCCGACCGCGCAAGACGCATCGGCAGCCTGGCGCGCGTCACGCCCACCTGCCGCCGCGAGTCCTGTGTACGGGTCACGATCAGGCCTGGTGCTCCTTGATCTCCGCGATCTGGGCGGTCTGCTCGGAGACGAGCCGGGTCGCCATCTCGATCGTGGGAGCGTGCTTCCCGCCGCTCTGGGCGGACGTGGCCATCATGACGCCGTGGTCGAGGTGCTGCGAGATCAGGGACAGCCAGAGCTTGTCGAAGTCCTTACCGGACTTCGGGGTCAGCTGGGCGACCTGGTCGGCGACGCCCTTGGTCTCCTCGGCGGGCACGGCCACCTGCCAGGACTTCAGCCACGACGACATCTTCTCGATGTCGGCCTTCTCGTTGGTCTCCAGCTTCTGGCTCAGTTCGCGTACGTACGGCGTGTCAGTGCGCTTCGCGACCAGCTCGGCCAGTTGGATGGTCTGCCGGTGATGAGTGATCATCTCCTGGCTGAAGGTGACGTCCTGCTGGTCGTAGGCGGCCACGGCGGCGGGCGCTCCCGCCGCCGAAGCGGCACACCCACCGGTCAGTGTCGCGCAGAGCAGGGCGCCGACGATCGTGGTCCAACGCATGCTTCCCCTTGGGGGGTGTGGGGATGGGTCACGTGGAGATACGCGGTGCGCCGGATAACAGTTCAACAACGGGCCGGTCGGCGCGTCACTCACGAGATGGCCTCGAGTGACGCGCTCGCCGGCGCTGCCGTACCAGGTATTCGCGGCCGACCTCCGGATGGATGGCGGTCGAGGGTCAGGTGGCGGGCAGGTTCACCAGGAACAGCGGCCGGGTGGTCGGCTGCGCGGAGCCGCCGGCCGGTTCGACGGTGACGCCGAGCTTGGCCACCCCGGGTCCCGGCGCGGCGATCACCGGCTGCGTGCGGCCTGCGGCGTCGGCGTTGAGCAGCCCGGCCGACCCGATCCGCCCAGGGGCCAGCTGCCAGAGCTGATAGACCTGGCCTTCCGGCAGATCGGCCAGCCCGGCGGCCAGGAACACCATCTTGCCCCGCGAGCGCGACACGACCACCGTGCCGCGACCGCCCTGCTTGGCCGCGGCCGTGGCGATGCGGGAGTCCGGCGCGGTCAGCACCGCGGCGACCTCCTGGTTCATCCGCCGTACCTGGTCCAGCTCATCACGGGCCTGCAAGGCGCCGACGCCGAACACGACGGCCGCCGCCAGACAGGCCGCGACGCCCACGGCCGCCACCAGCGGCCGCCACCGAGGCCGCCGGGACCGCTGGGATCGCCCCTCGGGGCGCCGCCCGGCCCGATGCTCGGAGCGCCGCGGTGTCCCCCAGCTGGCTTCCTGCTGGGCGGGTACGGCGACGGTCGGCGGGACCTGCCGGACCTGGTCGATCTGGGCGAATACCCGCTCCTTGAGGCCGGGCGGCGGCTCGACGGCCACGGCGGAGCCCAGCCGGGCCGCCGTCTCGGCGAACGCGGCGACCTCCAGCGCGCACTCGGCGCACCCGGTCAGATGGTCCTCGAAGTGGCGCCGCTCCAGCTCGTCGTCGACGGCGTCCAGCGCGTACGCGCCGACCAGCGTGTGCGGATCGGGCCCGCCGGCCATGCCTCTCATCGCTCCACCCCCAGGCAGTCGCGCAGCCGGATCAGCCCGTCGCGCATCCTGGTCTTCACCGTCGCGAGCGGGACTTTGACCAGCTCAGCGACTTCACGATAGGAATATCCGCCGTAATAGGCGATGGTGACCGACTCTCGCTGCAACGCGGTCAGGCCTTGCAGGCAGCGGCGCAGGCGCTCGCGTTCGAGCCGGGTTTCGACGGATTCGGCGACCTCGTCGAAGGGCCGGTGCACGTCCATCCGGGCCGCCCGCTCCTCGCGATCCATACTCGCCTGAGCCGAACGGACCCGGTCGATCGCCCGGCGATGCGCGATCGTCAGCACCCATGCCATCCCCGAGCCCCGGCCCGACTGGAAGCGCGCGGCGTTGCGCCAAACCTCCACCAGGACCTCCTGAGCCACCTCCTCGCTCTGGGCCCGATCCCGGAGCACCCGCAGCACGAGCCCGAACACGCGTGGCGCCACGACCTCGTACAGCCGCTCGAACGCCGCCCTGTCCCCCCGCGCGACGTCCTCCAGCAACTCCTCGACCCCTGGGACCCGCTCACCTCCCCAGCCCGGCCCGCGTCCTGCTTCGCCGCGGCTGGACGGCCCGTACCGGGCTTCGAAACCCCCCGGCGCACGTCCCGGTTCGATGCGGCCCGACGTGGGTCCCGGTTCGATGCGGCCCGACGTGGGTCCCGGTTCGATGCGGCCCGGTTCGCGTCCCGCTTCCATGCACCCTCCCGCCGTGGTCGGCGCGGCGCCGGCCACAGGTGGTTCGGATCAGAGAGGGCGATGGATGTCCTGGAGCCCCTACGGCTTTCGCGCGACCCCGCACACCGCGCTCACCAGCTTGGACGGCTCGTCCCACGCGTCACTGGGCCGCCGCCACTGGGGAGTGGGTACGACGCCGGGCTCGACAAGCTCAAGCCCCTCGAAGAACGTCCCCATCTGGGCGGGACTGCGCAGGTGATAGGAGTTGGCGGCCGCCTTGTTGTAGGCGCTGACGGCCTCCATCAGGGCCGGGTTGGTGTTGGTGCCGTCGCTGAGCACGAGGTAGCTGCCCGGCGATAACGCGGCCATCAGCCGGTCGACGATCCCCCACGGGTCGTCCTCGTCGGGCACCTGCCCGGCGATGCTCAACATCACCAGGGCGATCGGCTGGCTGAAGTCGAGCGTCTTGGCCGCGCCTTGGAGGATGACGTCGGGGTTGCGTACGTCGGCGTCGATGTACGCGGTGACGCCCGGCTCGGTGCTGGTCAGCAGGGCACGGGCGTGGACGAGCACGATGGGATCGTTGTCGACGTAGACGACCCGGGTCTCGGGGGCGGTGCGCTGGGCGACCTCGTGGATGTTGTTGGCCGTCGGCAAGCCAGTCCCAATGTCCAGAAATTGCCTGACTCCGGCCTCTTCCACCAGGTACGTGACCGCGCGGATGAGGAACTCCCGCTGCAGTCGCGCAACTTCGGCGAAGTCAGGAAATGTCCGAAGCAGCAGCTCACCGGCCTCGCGGTCGGGCGCGAAGTGGTCTTTGCCGCCCAGCAGATAGTTCCACACGCGGGCTGAATGGGGGATGGTCGTGTCAATGCGTTCCCATGCGGACTGGCCGGTGGGGCTGTCATCGCTCATGACACTCCATTCCTCAGGTTGACCGCGGCCCCCGGCCACGCTCGTCCAAGAGCCACTTTAGTGGTCTCTTCGGGCATAACGCGTACGAGATTTCGGCCAGCAACCGCCGCCCACTACGCGCACACAGGACTCCGACCGCCACACGCCGCACTCCACACGCCGCACTCCGGACGCGCGTTCGATCTACACGCGCCAACCACACGAGCCCAATCCGCCCACCCGGCACCCCGCACCCCACGCCCGGCACCAGCACCGGCACCGGCACCGGCACCGGCACCGGCACCGGCACCGGCCAAGCGATCACATGCCCGTGGGCAGGCGCAACGCGAGGCGGCGCGCCCCCGGCCACACGTGCTCACCACACAAGGTCCACATCCCTCGGTCCCGGCGGGTCTGGAGGGGGTGGTCGCGGTCGCCACGGCTTAGTCCCGGCGGGCCTGGAGGTGGGCGGTCGCGGTCGCCACGGCCACAATCTTGCCGTCGGGCGCGATGAGCTCGCCGGCCAGGAAGCACACCTCCCTGCCGCGCCGCACCACCCGCCCCCGGCCGGTGAGCCGCCCCGGCCGCGCCGGGCGGAGGTATTGGACGTGCAGGTCGAGGGTGACCGCGAACTGGTCTTCCGGCAGCGTCGCGACCAGCGCCGGCCCCAGTGTGTCGTCGAGCATCGCGGCGAGGAAACCGCCCTGGATCACGCCGACGGGATTGACGAACCGCTCGCTCGCATCGAACGCCACCTCGATGGTGCCCCGCTCGGGATCCACCTCGATCAGCCGCCAGCCCAGGGTCTCGGCCGCGGCCGGCGGCGGGACCCGCCCGGCCAGCACGTCCCAGAACGGCCCGCGCCTCCGCGGTTCGGTGTCCATGAACACAGTGAACAGACCCGCACCGACAATTCCGCCACTGTTCTGCCACAGTTTCCGCGGTCGGCAGCCCGAACAAGCCATCCGACAGCTCGAACGAGCCGTCCGGCAACTCGAAGGCAGCGCACATCACGCCATCGGCAGCCACCGGCACGTCACCGGTCGCAATGCTGCCCTCGGTCACTGTGCTGATAGCCGCGGTCGGCACCAGCACGTCGCCGGTCACGGTGCTGCCGTCGGCGAAGCGGGCGCAGCGCAAGCCCGATGCCCGCAACCGATGCCCCACAAGCACCGATGCCCACAACCCGGGAAAACCGCCCATTTCCCAGCCGATCAGGAGAGTTGGGGAAGTTTGCCGGGCAAAGGCGCGGAGGGGGTTAGCGCTTTGGGCGGATTTTGTCGAGGTTTTGGGTGATTAGCGGCTCCCGAGTGGCGAGCGCGCGTGCCACATCCCGTAGCTGCTTGGCCCGATGCACCTGGGCCCGCCAGTCCGTGCCGGAGGCCCGATGGGCCATCTCCACCTCGACCTCCTCCACCCGATAGCCCTTGCGCAGCAGGTCGATCGTCAGCGCCGTCTCCACGCCGAACCCGTGCGCCAGCGGCCGGGCGGCCTCGAAGGCGTCTCTGGTGATGCAGCGCTGGCCGTTGAGCGGCTGAGCAGGCTCGAAGCCGGTGGCCCTGCGGATGCCGTCCCTGGACAGGCGGACGACCAGGCCGTGGCCGCCCAGCTTGACGCGGGTGACGAAGACCGCGATGGTCATGTCGGCCGTGCCGGCGCGCACCGGCTCGATCAGCGGGGAGGCGGCCCGGGCGGTGTCGCCCAGGTCGGCGTCCAGGAAGAGTAAGTGGTGCGGCGTCTCACCGTCGAGCAGGCGCACGGCTTCGGCGCCCGACTCCATTGCCGCCGCCTTGCCGCGGTTGCGGCTGTGACGGACCACCCTGGCCCCCGCCGCCCGCGCCACCCGGCCGGTCTGGTCGGTCGAGCCGTCGTCGACGACCACGACCAGATCGACGCCGGGCAGCGCGAGGGCCGCGGTGACCGTGGCACCGATGCGGTCGGCCTCGTCCTTGGCCGGGACGATGACTGCCACATCCGCGACCGTCGTATCCTTCATGACCCCTCGGAGATGAGGAACTCCTGCGGCACCTCGTCATGCACGGTGAAGACCGAATCGAGACCGGTGACCTGCAGAATCTTGCGTACGGCCGGCCGTGGGGCGGCGACGTCGAGCGCCCCGCCCTGCTCCTTGACGCGTTTCAGCGCGGACAGCAAGACGTTCATCCCCGTGGAGTCGCAGAAATCCACGCCGGACATGTCGATGACCACGCGGCTGGGCCCGTCCTGCAGCAGCCGAGCGAACTCCGCCTGCAGGTGGGGTGCCGTATAGAGGTCGATTTCACCGGTGATGGCGACTAGCGCATGGCCGGCATGTGATCGAGTCGAGACCTTGAGCTCCACATGGGCAGGCTAGCGGCGCGGAGGCTTCCGGTCACGTTGTCACGCCGATAGGGCAACCTCAGGATTTTGTCCTCCGTTTGGACTCCATGAAAACAGAGAGTACGCGAAGCTTGACTGTGTGACACCGGCATGGCCGGAGAGGGGGGCGGCCCGGCACCTCGCTTCTGGTCACTACTTCACTTGAGAAGGAGGGGCCGGGCGAGACCCACGGGCCCGAGCATTCATGAGAACAGAGAAACCCGAAGACCCGCACCGACGACGGCTCCGCGAACGACTGGAAGCCATCCTCATCCGCACAGAGAAGGCCACCTCGTGGCATGACAGAGTGGGGCGCCTGCGCAGCCTGATCAACCACGAAGGCTTCGTCCCCGTACACACGAAACTCGCCGGCGAGGACCTCGACTTCCTCGCCGACGCCCGCGACGACCTGCTCAGATTCTCCGAGCTCGGGCTGCGGCTGTTCGACCTCCACCAGCCGCGCGACGCGGGCGGCATCACGAGCGACGCCGAGCACCCCATCCTGCGGTGCCGGAGTTGCATGTGGCGCTGGCCGTGCCCGACGTTCCGCGCGATGTCGGAGTCGTTCGGCGCCGGTCACGACAGCGCCCTCCCGGAGTCCGGTTGAAGTCCCCGACCTGACGGGCGCGCTATCCCGAGACCAGCGGCAGCCGGATCTCGAAGCGGCAGCCCGGCCCGTCGTTGACCACGCCGATCACCCCGTCGTGCGCCTCCACGATGCCCTGCGCGATCGCCAGGCCGAGCCCGGCCCCGCCGTCTTTGGTCGGGGTCCGGGCCGCCTCGCCTCTGAAGGCCACCTCGAACACCCGGTGCAGGTCCTCGTCGGGGATCCCCCCACAGCAGTCGCTGACCGACAGGCACGCCATGCCCGAGTCGACGGCCGCCCGCAACACGACCGTGCGGTCCGACGGCGTGTGCCTGATCGCGTTCACGACGAGATTGCCCAGCGCCCGGCTCAGCGCGTTCGGGTCCGCCCGCACGGGGACCGCCTCGGCGGCCTCGGCGGTCAGTCGCACCCCCTTGGCGCGGGCCAGCGGCTCGGCCCCGGCGAGCGTGTCGGCGACCAGGTCGGCGAGCCCGATCCGGGCAGGGGTGAGCCGCAGCGCCCCGGCGTGGATCCGTGACAGCTCGAACAGGTCGTCGACCATCGCCGACAGCCGCTCCACCTCCAGCTTGATCTGGCCGTGATAGCGCGCGACGGTCCCGCGGTCGGACACCACGCCGTCTTCGAGCGCCTCGGCCATCGCCCGCAGCCCGGCGAGCGGGGTACGCAGGTCGTGACTCACCCAGGCGACGAGCTCGCGCCGCGCCCCTTCCAGGGCGCGCTCCCGCTCGTACGCCTCCTCCAGCGTGTTCGCGATCGTCTGCAGTTCCGACGGCAGCCCCTTGGGCGCGGTGAACGGCAGATCGCGTACGGCCGCCACCAGCCGCCTGCTCTCGCCCACGACCCGTCTGGCCAGCACGAACGCCACCCCCAGCCCGACCAGCCCGCCGACGGCCACCACGCTGAGCACGATGTCCCTGACCGCGCCCTCGATGATCATCTTGAGCGTGATCGCCACCACGCCGGCCAGCGTCGCCACGATCGCGACCACCATGACGACGGCCAGCATGACCCCGATCGAGCGGGTACGCAGCCACCACATGACGGACACGCCCAGGATCCCCACCAGCAGCCCCAGCCCGGCCGTGACCGCCACGATCATCCCCAGATCGCTCATCACCGCGGGATGGGGAGTCATGGCGCACCGTCGCCGGCGGGTTCGAGCGGTTCGTACCGGTACCCCACGCCCCAGACCGTGACGATCCGCCGAGGCGCCGTCGGATCCGGCTCGATCTTCTCCCGTAGCCGCCGGACGTGCACGGTCACCGTGGAGGAGTCTCCGAACGACCATCCCCACACCTGGTTGAGCAGTGCCGACCGGCTGAACGCCTGCCGAGGGTTGCGCACGAGGTAGGCCAGCAGGTCGAACTCGCGGGCGGTGAGCAGCACCTCGGCCCCGCCCAGCCGTACCTCGTGGGCCCCGACGTCGACCACCAGGTCGCCGTCACGCAGCACGCCCGTGCCACCCGTGACCGAGGCCCCCCGGGCGCGGCGCAGCACCGACTGGACGCGCAGCGCCAGCTCACGCGGGCTGAAGGGCTTGGTCACATAGTCGTCGGCGCCGGTTTCGAGCCCGACCACCCGGTCGATCTCCTCGCCGAGCGCGGTCAGCATGATCACCGGGACCGGCCAGCGCTCCCTGAGCTTCCTGCACACCTGCAGCCCGTCGATCTTCGGCAGCATCAGGTCGAGCACCATCAGATCCGGCGGGCTGGCCAGCGCCCGCCGCAGCGCCTCGGCACCGTCGCCCACGCACTCGACCTCGTGCCCGTCGCGCTCCAGATATCGCGCCACTACTTCGGCCACGGTCGGGTCGTCGTCGACCACCAGGATGCGCGTGCTCACCCTTTCACCGTACGGCGGGAGCATGCCGAATCGACACTTACGTCATTGCTTCGTAAGCCTCGCGGATCATGCTCGCAGGACGTACGGTGGGCGCATGAGTCGCGTCGTCATGCTCGTGCTGGGGGCCCTCCTGGCCCTCTTCGTGCTGTTCAATTTCGTGATCCCCATGATCATGGGCCTGCTCAAGGTCGCCCTCATCATCGGCGTGGTCGCCCTTCTGGTGTTCATCGCCGTCACCTTGGTCGGGAAGTCGTCCTCGTCACGGTGACGCTTTTCCTGTTCGACCCCTGGCTCATCGGCGTGACCATGGTGGCGATCCTGCTGCTCGCCACCTGGGCCGCCCGGCTGCTGCCCGCCATCGGCGGCGACGCGCCCGGCTTCCCGCTGATGTACGCCCGGCGCACGGCCTTCCAGCGCCAGCGCCATCCCGCGGCGGCAGGCCGGCCACGGCCACGAGCTCCGTCATCGCGCCCCGCTTCCGGCTGAGCGGGGCTCTCTTCAGTGAGCCCTGATCCATCTCTCTTTGATTGAAGGGCTCATGTTCGACTCTTTCGTGTCATTTCTGCTGGCCGTGTCCGGCGACAACGCCGCCGTGGCCATCGTGCTGTTCACCGTGGCCGTACGCCTCCTGCTGCTGCCGCTCAGCATCCGCCAGGCCCGCGCCGCACAGGTCCAGAAGCGCCTGGCGCCCAGGCTGGCCGAGCTGCGGAAGCGGTGGTCGCGCAACCCCGAGCGGCTGGCCAAGGAGACCACCAAGCTGTACGCGAAGGAAGGCACCTCGCCTTTCGCCACGATCCTCCCGGGATTGGGGCAGCTTCCGTTCATGTGGGTGATGTATCGG
Organism: Nonomuraea sp. CA-143628; assembly: GCF_050942315.1. Lineage (NCBI taxonomy): Bacteria > Bacillati > Actinomycetota > Actinomycetes > Streptosporangiales > Streptosporangiaceae > Nonomuraea > Nonomuraea sp. CA-143628. Next base: position 154,132 of record NZ_CP192072.1, on the reverse strand, counting down.
GTCGCCACGCACCCGACCGCCTTCCTGGGCCATGACCTGCTGGGCGCCCCTTTGGGGCAGCATGTGGCGGGAATCGTCACCAATTACGGTCTGGTTAGCGGGCCATTTTTGGTCTTCGCCGTGGTCATCGCGCTGATCGCGGTCGTGGCGTGGATTTCGGCCCGCAAAGTCAGCGCCACACTGCCTGATGAGCAGCCCGCGTACCTACGCAGGTTCATGCCGCTGATGCCGTTCGGCACGGTGCTGGCCGCCGCGGTGCTGCCGCTGGCCGCGGCGCTCTACCTGCTGATCTCCACGGCGTGGACCGTGGCGGAGCGCGCGATCCTGGCCGGCCGGCCGCTGAGCGCGTAGCTGCTATCCGGCCTCTCGCAGTGCGTGGACCTGCCCGTTCATCAATCCGTTGGGGGCGTGCAAGATCGCCCACACCGTGGTGATGTCACCGTCGTGGCGGACTCCCCAGCTCTCCGCGACGTACTCGACGATGCCGAGCCCCCTGCCCCCGAGCGACGACAGAGTCGGCCGGCCGGCACGGGGCTCGGTGGCCGCGCCGCCATCGCTCACAGCGACCTCGATGTGTTCGTCACTTCGCAGCCAGGCCACCCTGACCATGCCCGACGGCAGCGGATGCGCATGCCGTAGCGCGTTGCTCAGCAGCTCGCTCACCACGAGGACGGCATCGTCGATCGCGGTGGCGAAAACCCCGCGATCCTGCAGGTCAGTGCTCAGACGCTGGCGGGCGACGGCGACACTGGACGGCGCGTACGGCAGTAGCACCACGCTTGACACACCCACCTCCCCGCTCCCAGTGCCCCCCACGGGAACACTCCCCGGTACGACCGAAATGCCCCGTTACTCGATCCCAGAAACCGCATCTCGATCACAGCTTGTACACATCGGACGATAGATCAGCTTAACCGTTACCACCTCGTTACCGCATCGGTGTGTCGGATCGGATAGGGGAAGCGTTGCCCAACACGAGCCGCATTCGAGTGCCTCCACCGGGTCGCGGATGGGCACTCACATCGCCGCCCTGAGCCCTCGCCAGACTCCGGACAATGTAGAGCCCGAGGCCGACTCCGCCGAACCTGCGGCGGTCACCGCTGTCGACCTGGACGAACCGCTCGAAGACCCGCTCCCGGTCCGGCGCGGCGATGCCGACGCCCTCATCGTCCACCACCACGACCACGCCGTCGTCCTCGGGCCAGGCGCCCACGCTGATCAGGCCGCCCGTCGGAGAGTACTTGAAGGCGTTCTCCAGCAGCTGGCCGAGGATGATGTCGGTGGCGAGCGCGTCGCCTCTGACGTACGGCAGCGCGTCGGGGATGGCCACCTCCACCCGGTGCCTGTCGGACAGCACGGGCAACCCGAGCGTGGCCGCGTGGATCCGCTCGGCCAGATCGAACGCCTCGATGCGCACCGGCGGCTCGTCGGCGCCGGCCCGGGCGCCGAGCAGCAGGTGGTCCATGAGCTGCCCGAGCGACCTGGCCCGCTCGGCGATCGTGTGGACGGCGGAGCGCCGCTCGGTGTCGTTCAGCTTGTCCCAGCGCGCGTCGAGCGTGCTGGCGAACCCGCGCACGATCGTGATGGGCGTGCGCAGCTCATGGCTGGTCGTGGCCAGGAACAGGTCCTTGGCCTCCTCCAGCTCCTTGGCCGTGGTCACGTCGCGGAAGTCGACGACCACCTCTCCGGTCTCCTCGATCTTGGCGCTGACCACGTCCAGCCAGCGCCCGCTCTCCAGCTGGTAGGTGAGCTTCTCGCCCGGACTGGGCAGCGGGAAGGGCAGCGGCCCGCCGATGACGGCCTCTCCCGGCGTCGCGGTGAGCTCGGCCGCGGCCGGGTTCCACTGGCTGACCCGCCCGGCGCGGTCGAGCACGGCGATGCCGTCGGCGCTGGCGTCGAACACCGCCCGCTCGTGCGCCCGCTGGCGTACGGCCTCCTGATAGGCCACCGCGTTGCCGACCGCGATGCCGGCGTGCCCGGCCAGCAGCTCCAGGAGTTCGAGCTCCAGGTGGCCGGGCTTGCGCTCGGCGAACAGCGCGTACAGCGCCCCGTAGGGACGGCCGCCGACCGCGGCCAGGCCGAGCGCGATCGTGTGCAGCCCGTCGAGCTCGGCCCACACCAGGTCGCCGAGGCCCTGCGACTCCAGCATCACCGTCTTCCCGGTGCGTAAAAGCTTGCCGACCAGGCTGGTGCGCAGCTCGGCCGTCACGTCCTTGAGCGAGTCGGGCAACTGGTGCGCGCTCACCAGCCGCAGCCGCTCGCCCTCGATGAGCACGAAGCCGCCCGCGTCGGCCCCGGTCAGCTCGGTCAGGCTGGCCGCGATGCGGTCGAGCACCGTGGACAGCTCCAGCTCGGCGTTGATGTCGCCGACCACGTCGGTGAGCCGGCGCACCAGCCTGGCCCGCCGCGCCATACGGTTCCTGGCGGCCTCGTCGGCCTCGGTCAGATGGTGCACGAAGACGTAGCCCGCCACGGCGCTGCCCGTGAGCAGCGCGCTCGTGTCGACCCTCAGGTCGAGCACGGTGCCGTCCCTGCGCAACCGCTTGGTACGCAGCGACACCTGGCCGCCCGTACGCACCCGTTCGAGCACCGCGTTGTGCTCCGCTGTCAGCTCCCCCGGCACGATCGGCGCCCTGCGGCCCAGCATCTCCTCGGCCGACCAGCCGAAGAGCCGCTCGGCCGCTCGGTTCCAGACGAGTACGGTCTGGTCCCTGTCGAGCGCGACCACGGCGTTGGGCGAGCTGGCGAGCACCGCGCGAGCGATCTCATCGTCACTGCCTGCTCTGTCGTCACCCACACCTCCATAGTGCCTGTGGCGTGCGGCGTTCGTCGGGCGATCCGTCCGATACGCTGCGGGCACGGCCTTTCAGGGCGGCGGAAGAGGGTGGCGGGTATGTCCAGTGGAGACCTCGATGCCCTGCTGCGGGTGACTTCCGCCACCTATCGCGGCGAGGTGCCGCCCGATGTGGCGTTCGGCACCTATGACGGCGCGGTCGGCCGGCTGGTGCTGGCGGTGAGCGGCAAAGGCATCGTGGCGTGCAGCTTCGAGTCGAAGGACACCGTCTTCGAGTTGGTCGTCCGGCATGTGGGCGCGTTCGTCGGGCCCGACCCCGGGCGGCTCGACCCGGTGCGCAGGGAGCTCGACGCCTACTTCTCCGGGCGCCTGCGGGCCTTCGCCACGCCGGTGGACCTGTCCATCGCCACGACGTTCGCCCGTACGGTGCTGCAGAAGACCATGGCCGTGCCCTACGGCGAGACGGCGACCCTCGACGAGATCGGCGAGAGCATCGGCCGCCCGCGCGCACTGCGCGCGGTCGGCAACGCGCTCAACGCCAACCCCGTCTGCGTGGTCGTGCCGTGCCACCGGATCGTGCCGGGCGACGGCGAGCTCGGCGACTACGCGGGCGGCCAGGCCGCCAAGCGTCATCTCCTCAACATCGAAAAGCGCTCAAGGGCCTGAGGTACGTACTCAGCGACGCGTGATCGACGCGCGCCTGGTCGCCCAGCCGATCGCCAGCGTCACCAGAGCCGCCACCAGAGCCGCGCCCAGGGCCCCGTTCATCCACAGCTGCCTGGTGAACCCGATCGCCTCGCGTACGGCCGCCCAGAGGCCGTCCCACTGCGCGACCGTGGGCGTGGAGGTGGTCAGCCAGTAGGCCACGAAGCCGAGCGCCCAGGGCACCAGCATGGACCAGCGGGCGGGCGCGTCCTCGTCGGTGTTCCACCCCGAGGATCCGCCGAGCAGGAAGTAGTCGACCGCCAGCACCGCGAACATCGGCACGAACACCGCCCCGATCACTCCCAGGAACGCCCCGTAGGAGTTCACGTCGACCACCAGCGCGATGGCGGTGGTCAGCACGCCGATGGCGATCGAGAAGACCCGCCGGTCGACGCGCGGCATGAGGTTCTGCAGGGACATGGTCGTGGAGTAGACGTTCGCGAACGACTGGTCGGCCTCCCGCAACACCAGGATCGCGAAGAACAGCGCGCCCAGCGGCACCGCGACGAACGCCCCGAACACGGCCGTGCCGTCGGCGGCCACCGCGGCGGACCCGGCGATGGCCACCGCGTAGACGCCCAGCCCCAGGCAGGCGACCTGCGCCAGCGTGTAGCCGCCGACCACGCCCGCGAAGGCCGCCCGGCTCGACCTGGAGTGCCGGGCGAAGTCGGCGGCGATCGGCACCCACGAGACCGACAGCGCGATGACGTAGTCGACCGCGGGCGCGAACGCCGTCCACGACCCGCCGCCCTGCGCCGGAGCCTTGGACAGGAACGCCACCGCGAACCAGACCAGCGAGATGATCACTCCGATGGTGACGTAGCGCCGAAGCAGCCGGACCGACCCGAGCGGCCAGATGGTCAGCGACGTGGTCAGCGCCCCCGCCACCACCACCCACACCTGGTACGGCACCACGGCGCCGAAGATGGCCATCGCGCCCTTGGCGATCACCCACAGCTCGAAGGCGCCCCACCCGATCATCTGGACGATGTTGAGCACGGTCGGGATGTAGGACAGCCGCGCCCCGAACAACCCGCGCAGCAGCACCATCGCCGGCCGCCCGGTCTGCGTGCCCGGGATGGCCGACAGCCCCACCATGGCCGTGCCGACCAGGCTGCCGACGAGCGCGGCGAGCAGGGCGGCGGTCAGGCTGAGCGGGCTGCCGCCGAGCGGGTCGAGCAGGAACAGCGCGCCGCTGAACCCCAGCAGGCTGACGGCCAGGTTCGCCCACAGGGCCCCCTGGTCGAGCAGCCCGAGCGTCTTGGGGGGCGTCCCTTCGAGGGTCAGCGGGACTTCGTCGACGACATGCGTCATCTCACACTCCCTACGCCGGCATTACCCGGACAGGTTCATGCGGTCGGCGACAGGTCAGTCGCCCTCTCAGCCCGGTGCACCCCGAGCTCCCGCGGTTTGTGTAGTTGTCGAGCGGATTATGCCATCCGTCAGGCGACGAACGGCGGGCGCCCCGTCTCGCTGACCATCGGGCGGCGCGCGCCCGCCCACGACTGCATGCCGCCGTCGACGTTGACCGCCTCGCGCCCGAGCTGGTTGAGCCAGGCCGCGACCTGGAACGACCGGCCGCCGACCCGGCAGACCACGTAGACGGTCCGGTCGCCCGGCACCTCCTCGACCCGCCCCTGGATCTGCGTCATCGGGATGTGCACCGCCTCGGGGGCGTGCCCGGCCATCCATTCGTCCTGTTCACGCACGTCGAGCAGGTAGGCGTCGGCGGGAACGTCGCCGGCCGAGATCTCTGGAACCGTCATGCCTCCATCATCTCGCGTCGCTGGTCGTAGGCGGCACGGGCCGTGGCGATCTCCTGCCGGTGCTCCTCGGTCCAGGTGACCAGGCTCTTGATCGTCTGGTGCAGCGTCCGGCCGAGCGGCGTGAGCGCGTAGTCGACCCGTGGCGGCACGACGGGGTGGACCGTACGGCTGACCAGGCCGTCGCGCTCCAGGTGGCGCAGGGTCACGCTGAGCATCCGCTGGCTGACCCCGTCGATCTCGCGGCGCAGCTGGGTGAAGCGCAGGCTCTGGCAGTCGAGCAGCGCGATGACCAGCAGCGACCACTTGTCGGCGACGCGGTCGAGTATCTGCCGGACCTCGCAGTCCTCCCTGGTGTCCCACTGCCACACGTCGTAGTCGTCGTCCACGGTGCTCTCGCAGTAACCGGGTGACTTAGAAGTGCCGTCTTCCATGACATTTCATACTGCCGGATGATTTGGACGGTTACCAGAGATAACCGAATGCCGATAAGTAACCGGGAGTCGACCATGTCCAAACGCGCTTGGGGCATGTTGATCGTGCTGTGCGGGGCCATCTTCATCGAGGGCACCGACGTGGCCATGCTGAACGTGGCCCTGCCGTCGATCAGGGCCGATCTGGGGCTGTCCACGGGCATGCTGAGCGGGGTGGTGAGCGCCTACGTCCTGGGCTGTGGCGGTTTCATCCTGCTCGGCGGCCGGGCGGCCGACCTGCTGGGCAGGCGCAGGATGTTCCTGCTCTGGCTCGGCGTGTTCGTGGTGTTCTCCGGGCTGGGCGGGTTCGCGACCGAGGGGTGGGTGCTGCTGGTCGCCAGGTTCCTCACCGGGGTCGCGGCCGCCTTCATGATGCCCGCCGGGCTGTCGCTGATCACCACGAGCTTCCCCGAGGGCAGGCAGCGCAACCGCGCGCTGCTGGTGTACGCGGGGACGGGGGCCGCCGGGTTCGCGCTCGGGCTGGTGATCGGTGGTCTGCTGAGCTCGATCGGCTGGCGCTGGGTCTTCTTCGCGCCCGTCCTCTTCTCGCTGGCGATCCTGATCGCCGCCGTCCCACTGCTGAAGGAGCAGCCGACGCCCCGGCCCACCGGCGGCGTCGACCTGGCCGGAGCCGCGACCATCACCGGCGCGATGACCCTGCTGGTCTACGGCCTGGTACGACTGGAGCACCCCGCCGACGGCCCGGCCTGGACCATCGGCGCATTCGCGGGCGGAGCGGCGCTGCTGGCGGCCTTCGTGGCGATCGAGCGGCGGTCGGCCACCCCGCTCGTCCGCCTGGGCATCCTGCGCTCCGCGCCACTGGTGCGCGCCAACCTGACGGCGCTGCTGCTCACCGCGTCGTTCTTCGGCTTCCAGTTCCTGGTCACGCTGTACCTGCAGGAGTTGCGCGGCTGGTCCACCGTCCAGACCGGCCTGGCCCTGCTCGCCGCCGCCGCCGACGTGGTGCTCGCGCCCACGCTGACCCCCTGGCTGGTCCAGAGGTACGGCAACGCCCGGGTGATCTTCGGCGGCCTGCTGTCCGGGCTCGCGGCCTACGGCCTGTTCGTGGGGGTCGGGATGGACTGGTCGTACGCGGCCATGCTGCCGTCGATGCTGCTGATCGGCCTGATGTTCGCCTTCGTGTACGGCCCGCTCACGATCGTCGCCACGGAGGGCATCGCGGAGGACGAGCAGGGCTTGGCCGGTGGACTGCTGAACTCGGCCTTCCAGTTCGGCGCGGCGCTCGGGCTGTCCATGGTGACGGCGGTCAGCGTGGCGGCACTGGGCGACGCGACCTCCGCCGAGGCCGGGCTGGCGGCCATCAGGACGGCGCTGCTGGTGCCGCTGACCGCCACGGCCGTCGCCGCCCTCATCATGGCCACCGGCCTACGCCGACGCCCGCCCACCCCCGCACACGAGTCCGGAGAGCCCGAGAAGCCCGTCATAGTCAGAGCGTGACCCGCAGCACGGAGGTGTTACTTCAGTAGGCGGGACAGGCGGCGGTCGGCGAGCGGCTTACCGCCTGTCTGGCAGGTGGGGCAGTACTGCAGCGAGGAATCCGCGAAGGACACCTCGCGAATGGTGTCACCGCACACATCGCATGGCTGACCGGCGCGGTTGTGGACACGAAGGCCGGACTTCTTCTCCGCCTTGAGGTCCTTGGCGGCCAGGCCGTGCGCCCGCTCGACCGCCTCGCGCAGCGTGGTGACGATGGCCTCGTGCAGGTCGGCGATCTGGGCGTCGGTGAGGGTCGAGGCGATCTTGAACGGGGACATCTTGGCCGCGTGCAGCACCTCGTCGGAGTAGGCGTTGCCGATGCCCGCGATCACCTTCTGGTCGCGCAGCAGGCCCTTCACCTGGGTGCGGCTGCCGTTCAGGATGGCCTTGAGCGTGGCCACGGTGAAGGCGTCGTCGAGGGGGTCGGGGCCGAGGGCGGCGACACCCGGCACGTCATCCGGATTTTTCGTGACATAGACGGCTAGGCGCTTCTGCGTCCCCGCCTCGGTCAGCTCGAACCCGGGCGCCAGGCCCTCGTCGTCGGGCGCCAGGCGTACCCGTACCGCCAGCGGGCCCTTGCCCGGACGGACCGGCTTCGCGCCCGAGAGGTCCTCGCGCCAGCGCAGCCACCCCGCGCGGGCCAGGTGGATGACCAGGTGCAGACCGTCGCAGTCGAAGTCGAGGAACTTGCCGTGCCTGGCCACGCCCGTGATGGTCAGCCCGCCGAGCGCGGTGACCGGCGGGTCGAACGTCTTGAGCGCCGAGAAGGCGACCACGTCGACGCCCAGGAGCGTGCGACCGACCGCCCGCTCGCGCAGGAAACCGGCGAGCGATTCCACTTCGGGGAGTTCAGGCATGCCACCAGGGTACGACGCACCGTCGTCCACAGCCTGTGGATAACTATGGGACATCCCAGAACGCCAGCTCGTGCGCCATCCCCTCACGGAACAACGCCTCCGCCCGCGCAGGCTCGGGGTCGGCCTGGTCGATCATCTCGGCGATCCGCACGGTCAGCGCCGCGAAGCCGGGATCGGCGTACGTCTCCACCCATCTCCGGTAGCGCGGCTCGGCGGGCAACTCCAACCGCTGACCAAGCTGCGAATATCCCCACATACAGGGATAAAGCGCGGCCAGCCCTTCGCCATAATCAGCAGCCGACTCCAGCAGGAACGCCGTGTAGGCCGCGCACGCCGGCCCCTTCCGCGCACTTTCCAGATCCGCCCCGAACGAGGCCGACAGCTCCCGGTGCAGGCTCAGCTCGTCATGGAAGGTCGTGTGCGCCAGGTCCACCAGATCGCCCAGATGCGCGGCCGGCGCCTGCCAGGCCAGCCGCGCGAACACCCGCACATAGTCCAGCAGAAACAGATAATCCTGCTCCAACCACGACCGGAACACCGGCTCCGCCAGATCACCGCGCCCGATGCCGACAACCGTGGGATGCGCGAGCTGCGCGTCGAGGAGGGGGCGCCCGGCCGCGTGCAACTTCTCGGAGATACCCATGAGCGGCAGGGTATGAACTGTTGCTGGCATTCGCTATGCGAGCCGTCGACCGGTTGCTACGGATGGTAATCGTGATGTAATTTTCTGTCACAGCCGGGTGCCTGACTGAGCGCTCGGTCCCCGCCCCCGTTGGTGTCCGCATCAACGGGAAAGCGTCCGGCGGGGCGGTGGCCCAAGAGGCGCACTCCCGCCAGGAGTGCGCAGTCAGGCCCCGACAAAGCGGTTCTCAAACCACGGTCCGCCCGGCTTGCCGGACGGACGCGGCTTCGGCTTCCACCGGATCACTACCCGACCTCGGCCGGGTGCGACGAGACTACGCCAATGCCCGCTTTACCTAGGTAAACACAGAGAACCGAAGACGCTAGTGTCAGGGAATGAGTGTGACGATCGCGGAAGAACTCCTCTTGCTCGCCTACAGCGAGAAGGAGGGCAAGCAGCTCATCAGCGCCACCCAACTGGATCCGGCGCTCGGCGGCGCGATCCTCGCCGAGCTGGCGATCAACGAGCGAGTGGCCCTGACCGGCAAGAAGGTGTCCCTCGAGGACGCCACGCCGCTGGGCGACGACGAACTCGACGCCGCGCTGGCCCGCATCGCGGATGAGGGCAAGGAGCGCAAGCCCGACTGGTGGGTCCAGCGGTTCCACTCCACCAAGCTGCGCCGGCGCCTGCTCGTCCGGCTCGCCGAGACGGGCGTGCTGGCCGAGGAGCGCGGCAAGGTGCTCGGCATCTTCCCCACCACCCGCTGGCCGGAGGCCGACGGCAGCGTCGAGGCGGAGGTCAGGCAGCGCGTGAGCGGCGTCCTGGCGGGCGCCGAGCCCGACGGGCGCACGGCGGTGCTCATCGCCGTCATGCACGCCGCCAAGCTCGACCGCAAGGCGTTCCCCGGCGCGAACAAGGCCCGCATCAAGGAGATCTCCGAGGGCGACTGGGCGGGCGACGCGGTGGCCAAGACGATCGCCGCGATCAACTCGGTCATGGTGATCGCCGCCACCACCGCCGCCATCGGCGCCAGCACCGGCGCCACCGCAGGAAGCTAGGCACCCCCAAGGGTCGGCCAGAGGATGGGATCAGCCGGCGTCGAGGATCTCCTTCGGCACCGGCTTGTCCTCCTTGATCGCGTTGAACAGGGCGGTGGCCTTCTCCCTGTCCCACTTGACCGCGCTGCCGCCGCCCGCGATCTCGTTGCCGCCGAACGGCACGACCGTGGTCACCGGGCTGTCGCCCATGGCCAGGCCCAGCGAGAGCATGTCGAACGCGCCCGTGCTCGAATCGACGGCCACCGCGTCGGTGGCGCTCATGGCCAGCGGGATCGAGGTGAACGGATTGATCAGCGTGCCGGGGCTGGCCGCCTTCTTCACGACCGCGCCGAGGAACTGGCGCTGGCGCTTGGTCCGCTCGAAGTCGGGCAGCGCGCCGCCCTTGCGGGTACGGACGTAGCCGAGCGCCTGGGCGCCGGTCAGCGTCTGGACGCCCTTCTTGAGCTTCAGCCCCGCCTTGGGGTCGTCGACCGCGGCGCGGACGTTGATCTCGACGCCGCCGACCGCGTCGACGATGTCCACGAACCCGGCGAAGCCGATCTCCATGTAGTTGTCGACGCGCACCCCGGTGACGGTCTCGATCGTCTGGGCGAGCAGCTTGGGGCCGCCGATGGCGTACGCGGCGTTGAGCTTGTTGCGGCCCTTGCCGGGGATGGTGACCGCCGAGTCGCGCGGCAGGCTGACGAGGGTCGGCTTGTCGCTGCCCGCCGGGATGTGCAGCAGCATCATCGAGTCGGTGCGTTGACCGGCCGCCTTGCCGGTGGCGAGCTTCTTGCGGTCGGCCGCCGACAGGCCCTTGCGGCTGTCGGAGCCGACGAGCAGCCAGTTGGTGCCCGGGGTGTCGTCGGGACGGCCCTGGTAGTCGTCGAGCACGCCGGGAATCCCGGTCAGCCGCGAGTCGATCCAGAAGAACAGTCCCACGGCCACCACGAGCAGCAGCGCCACCACGGCGGCGACGATCTTCAGGATGGTCCGGCCCTTGATCCGCCTGCGCGGCGGCTTCGGCCCCGACGGGGTCGGCTCCGCCTTGGGCGTGAACGGCCTCATCGGGCTGTCGCCCTTGCGCTCGCGGCCGTACACGCGCGAACTGCCGGCGCGCGGCGCGTCGGAGGGCGACTCGTTCGTCGGCGGCGCCTGTTGAGCCGGCGGAGGGACCTGCTGCGTCGACGGAATCCGATGCGCGGGGGCACCGCCCGACCGCTGACCGTCACCGTTCCTGCCGGGCAGCGGGCGGCCATCGCCCGGCGAGCGCATGGCTCTCGTCCGGTCTTCCTCAGACACTTGGCCTCTTTCTCCTTCGGTTGTCATAGACGCTACGTCCAACCCCCCACCAGTGAAGACGTCTCGCCAAGGTTTTCCCACGGAAAAGTACGCAGAACTAGCGGAGCGTCACGTCGGAAACATTGCTGCGATCTGCATCGTTACGGTTTATGGACTTCCGCCATCGAAAGGATGATCGTGTCCGCCCCGGACCCTTGGAATATTCGCCCGTGCGGACGCACGGGATCCCCTGATCGCTCACCTCTTCGGAGCTCGACACGGTGAGCGCGTACCTCGGGCTGATCGCCCTCTTCCTGCTCACCGCCGCGACAGGTTACTTCGTCGCGCAGGAGTTCGCCTTCGTGGCCGCCGACCGGGGCCTCCTGCGTGAGCAGGCCGCCGCCGGCGACCAGGGCGCGGAGAAGGCCCTCCAGGTGACCTCCCGCCTGTCCTTCATGCTCTCCGGCGCGCAGCTCGGCATCACCGTCACCGCGCTGCTGGTCGGCTTCCTGGCCGAACCCGCCATTGCGACGATCGTCCGTCCGTGGTTGACGGACACCGGCATGCCCGGCGGTGTCATCACCGGCCTGTCCGTGGCCATCGGGGTGTTCGTCGCGACCGTCGTGCAGATGGTCCTCGGCGAGTTGGCGCCCAAGAATCTCGGCATCGCCAGGCCGGAGCCCGTCGCCAAGTTCCTCGCCGGATCGACGCTCGTCTATCTGGCCGTGGTCGGCCCGGTGATCCGCCTGTTCGACTCGGCGGCCACGGGACTGCTCAGGCGCATCGGCATCGAGCCCGTCGAGGAGGTGGAGCACGGCGCGACCCCCGAGGAGCTCTCGCGGATCATCGCCGAGTCCACCCAGGCGGGCGAACTGCCGCCGCGACTGTCGGAGCTGCTGGAGCGGGCGCTGGAGTTCGGTGACCGCAACGCGGAGGAGATCATGGTCCCGCGCCCGCGCGTGGTCGTGCTCCGCGACTCCCAGCCGATCTCCGACCTCGTGGAGGTCATACGCGAGTGCGGCCACTCCCGCTACCCGGTGCTCGGCGCCGACGGCGACGTGGTGGGCGTAACGGGCGTACGTGAGCTGATCACCTCCGGCCTCGAAGACGGCCCGATCATCGGCATCACCCGCCCCGCGGTGCTGGTGCCCGACTCGCTGCCGCTGCCGGCCGTACTGAACCAGATGCGCTCGGCCAAGGACGACCTGGTATGCGTGATCGACGAGTACGGCGACCTCGCCGGCGTCATCACCGTCGAGGACCTGGCGGAGGAGCTGGTCGGCGAGCTCATCGACGAGAACGACCCGGAGCCGGACGGCGCGGTCGCGCAGCCGGACGGCGTCTGGGAGGTGCCGGGCCGGTTCAGGCTCGACGAGGTCGAGCGGGCCACCGGCGTCTCGCTGCCCGAGAGCGACGACTACGACACGCTCGCCGGGCTGGTCCTCGCCAGGCTGGGGCGCATGCCGGAGCCCGGTGACACCGTGACTGTGCCCGTCATTCCGGAGACTGACCCGTTCGCCGAGGACGAACAGGAGCACCAGGCCGTACTCACCGTCCTGTCCCTCGACCGCCGCGTCCCCGCATGGGTACGGCTGGCACCGGTCCAGCACGCGGAGGCCGTCCGATGACGATGATCCTGATCAGCCTGGCCCTACTGCTGCTGAACGCGCTGTTCGTGGCGGCCGAGTTCGCCTTTGTCTCCGCCAAGCGGCACCGCCTGGAGGAGATGGCCGCCAACGGCAGCCGCCTGGTGCGGATCACCGCGAAATCGGCGGTGGGCGGTGGCCGGCGACTGTCCCTGATGCTGGCCGGCGCCCAGCTCGGCATCACGCTCTGCACGCTGGGCCTGGGCCAGGTCACCGAGCCCGCGATCGAGCACTACCTGGAGCCGGTCTTCGCCGCCGTCGGCGTGCCCGAGTCGATGCGGATGCCGATCGCACTGACCATCGCGCTGGCCTTGGTGACGTTCCTGCACATGGTGGTGGGCGAGATGGCGCCCAAGTCCTGGGCACTGACCCACCCCGAGCGGGCCGCCCTGCTGCTGACGCTGCCCTTCCGCGGCTTCACGTCGCTGATGAGCCCCCTTCTGTCGGCGCTCAACGGCCTGACCAACGTGATCCTGCGCCTGTTCGGCGTGGTCCCACGTGACGAACTGGCCACCACCAGAACCCCGCGCCAGCTCGCCATGCTCGTAGGCGAGTCGGGCCGCATGGGCCTCCTGGACAGAGAGGAGCATGACCTGCTCACCAGAGCCCTCCGCCTCCAGGCGGAAGGCATCGAGCGCCTCATGGTCCCCATCGACCAGGTGGTCACCGTCCCGTCGTCGGCCGACGCCGCGCGCATCAAGCAGGCCGCGGCGGAGAGCGGCCACCTACGCCTCCTGGTGGGCGCTCCAGAGGACGTACAGGGCGTGCTGCATGCCAGAGACGCCCTGATCAATCCCAGCCGCACAGCGGCCGACCTGGCCCGCCCGGTACCCAAACTGCCCTGCGTCACTCAAGTCCCGGAGGCGGTGACAGCGCTCCAGGAGGCTCACGCCCACGTGGCCCTGGTCACGGACCAGGCCGGCACGGTCATCGGAATGGTCAGCCTGACCGACCTACTGGGCGAACTCCTCGACACCCGAGCAATGGCCGCCTAACCCCACGAGAACCCCACAAGTGTGGGCAATAACACACGCCCGGCCGGAAAGCCATCCGAAAGCGATCTGCAACCGGCCGGGCGTACCGTTCCCAACGCCGCCCACAAGGGTTCCCAAAAACAGGAGGCCCCGCCCCTTGCGATCCGGGTCCTCTTTCGCCAGTGTGGGTCTGCCGCACACACAAGTATTCAAGCCAGCAACTGGCCGATGAGTAGCACTACAGGCATTAACGCAAGGAACCACCCGAAGAGCACCACGGACGGTTTAAGGCGAGACCCCGCCCAAAGAGCACCACGGGCGGGTTGGGTTAACGCAAGGATCTCAACCGGCGAGCAACCACCAGCGGGTTTCCTACTGGGGGTCCGGCGGTGAGCAACCACCAGCGGGTTTCCTGCTGGGGGTCCGGGGGTCGCCCCCCGGTGTAAACGACGAGGGGACCCGAGGGAAGCAAGCCCCCCGGAGGGGGGCTGGCGACCATAGGGTCCCCGTCAACGAGTGGGCGAGGAGGGATTTGAACCCTCACGTCCTTTCGGACACACGGACCTGAACCGTGCGCGTCTGCCGTTCCGCCACCCGCCCTTGTGGGTGCGGAGAAACAGTAGCACGGAACAGCCGCTGGTACTGAACCCGGATACGATCGCATAAGACACGGGAGCGGAGGAGCTGGGCGCGACAGCTGACGAGCGCCGGGACCACCCGCGACGTGGAACGAGCGGAGGCCAGGCGCGGTGAGCGCGTCCGGCGGCCGCGATCATATGCACGGAGGAAGGGAGGTACCCGGTGGGAGTCCTTCAGCGCTTCGAGCGAAGGCTCGAAGGCTTGGTTGAGGGGGCCTTTGCGCGGGCGTTCAAATCTGACCTTCAGCCGGTCGAGGTCGCCAGCGCGGTTCAGCGGGAGATGGATGAGCGTGCGGCGATCGTCGCTCAAGGTCGGACGCTCGTGCCCAACGACTTCGTGGTTGAACTGTCCACGACCGACAGCGAGCGGCTTGAGGTCTATGCCGACAGCATCAGCCACGAGCTGGCCAACCTCGCCAGGGAGTACGCCAAAGAACAGGGCTACTCCTTCGTGGGACCGGTCCGGGTTCGTTTCGAAACCGCCGCCGACCTGGCAGTGGGGTTGTTCCGCATCAGGTCGGGAGTCATCCGCGGCGCGACGGTGGAGCAGGACGAGATTCGCCAGCCGGCGAGTGATCTGCCACCATCCAGGCCCAACGCGTTCAGCGGGCGGCCCCGGCTGCTCGTGTCCACTCAGGACGATCCGCAGGGCGACCGCTCCTACGAGCTCACCACTCCGGTGACCTTGCTGGGCAGGGGCACCGACTGCGATCTTCGTCTCGTGGACCCCGGCGTCTCTCGCCACCATGCGGAGATTCGCGTCGAGGGTCAGCAAGTCGCCCTAGTCGATCTCGGATCGACGAACGGCACGTTCGTCAATGGCCAGCCGGTACGCAGAGTCGAGCTCCAGAACGGCACGCGAGTGACCTTGGGGCGTACGACACTGGTGTTCCGGCGCGATTAGGGGTAGACAGACGGTCCATGTCCGAGCTCACGCTGCTGCTGATCCGGCTCGCCTTCCTGGCTGTGCTGTGGTTCTTCGTCATTGCCGCAGTCGGCGTGATCCGGACAGACTTGTTCGGATCACGTACGGCCCCCGCGGGTCCACGCAAGGGCATCAAGCCCACCAAACCGGCGGCCAAGCCGAAGAATAAGAAGGGCGAGCCACGCCAGCTCGTTGTGACGGGTGGCCCGCTGCAAGGCACCACCATTAATCTCACGGAGACGCCCATCACCATTGGCCGGGCGAACGACGCCACGCTGGTAGTCACCGACGACTACGCTTCCAGCCGGCATGCCCGGCTCTTCCCTCAGGACGGTCAGTGGATCGTGGAAGATCTCGGTTCGACCAACGGCACATATCTCGACCGCTCAAAAGTCACCCGCCCGACCCCGGTGCCGCTCGGTGTTCCGATCCGCGTCGGCAAGACAGTCATTGAATTGCGAAAATGACCATCGCACTCCGCTACGCCGCCCGCTCGGACGTCGGCCTCCTCCGCGAAGGAAACGAGGACTCGGCGTACGCAAGCGGCCGTCTGCTAGCCGTCGCAGACGGTATGGGCGGACACGCACACGGTGAGGTGGCGAGTTCTGTCGCCATCGCCGCAATGGCCTCGCTAGACGAGGCCCAACAGGGTGGTGACCTGCTCAACGCCATCGAGGCAGCGGTACGCGACGCCAATCGCAAGCTGCACGAGATGGTGGGCCGGGATCCCAGCCTCAAGGGCATGGGCACCACGCTGACCGCCATGCTCTGGAACGGCACCTCGGTGGCCCTGGTGCACGTCGGCGACTCGCGCGCCTACCTGCTCAGACGCGGGGAGCTCTACCAGATCACCCACGACCACACGCTGGTGCAGCAGTTGGTCGACGACGGGCGCATCACGCCGGAGGAGGCCGCGACGCACCCGCAGCGCTCGATCCTGCTGCGGGCACTCGACGGGAGCGGCGAGGTCGATCCCGACCTCACGTTGCGCGAGGCGCAGGTGGGCGACCGTTATCTCCTCTGCTCCGATGGTCTGTCCGGAGTGGTGAGCGCGGAGACCCTGCATGCCACGCTGACCAACATCGACGACCCGGAAGAGGTCGTGCGCCAGCTGATCGACCTGGCCAACCGGGGTGGTGGGCCCGACAACATCACCTGCGTCCTGGCCGACGTCCTGGAGCTCGCCGAGGGGCAGCAGGCGCCCACCACCGAGTCGGCGACCGTCGGGGCGGCGGGCATGACGCGCCTTCGGCTCGAGGCGCACGACACCTCGCCGGGTCGGCCGGGCGCGGTGACCGCGCCCCAGCCGGTGCTCACCGACGACGACTTCGACGAGCCGGGCCCGCAGGCGGCCCGGCGGCCGGTCAAGCGGCGCCGGGCCTGGCCCATGCTGGTCTCGGTCCTGGGTGTGGCCGTCGTCGCCATTGGCGCCGGCGGCTATTTCGGCTGGCAGTGGAGCCAGGACCAGTTCTTCGTCGGGGCCAAGGGCGACGAGGTGGTCGTGTTCCGTGGCATCCGTCAGGAGGTGGGGCCGTTCCAGTTCTTCTCGGTGGCCCAGCACACCGGCAAGCCGCTGTCCCAGCTCTCCGAGCCCGACCAGGCGCTGATCAAAGGCGGCATCGAGGTCAAGACCTTGGCGGAAGGCGTGACCAGGATCAACGGTTTCAAGACCACGGCGGAGCCGACTGAGCCGAAGACCACCCCGAGCACGAGTTCCTCGCCCACCGCGAGCCCGACGAAGACGAAGGCGAAGCCTCAGTAGATGAGTGAAGTGGCGGAAGCCCCCGTCCTCATGCCGGCCAAGCGGCGTGGGGCCCAGCTGGCCATGCTCGGATTCGCGGTCGTGATCGTCATGGGCGCCTATGCCAACGTCGGCCTGGCTCTCGACGGCGCGATCCCCTCGGGCATGCTGACGTACGGCCTGGGGCTGGGCGGGTTCATGCTGGCCGCCTATCTGGTGCTCGCCAAGTTCGCGCCATGGGCCGACCCCTTGATCCTCCCGCTGGTCACGGTGGTCAACGGCATCGGCCTGGTGATGATCTACCGGATCGAGGCCTCGGGCGCGAGAGGCACCGGCGGCGCGTCCGCCACCAACCAGCTGATCATGACCGGCGCGGGCGTGGTCCTGTTCGCCATCACGCTGGTCGTGCTGCGCGACCACCGCACGCTGCAGCGCCTGACCTACACCGCGGGCTTCGCCGGGCTGTTCCTGCTGATCTCCCCGCTGATTCCCGGGCTGGGCAAGAGCGTCAACGGCGCCACCATCTGGATCGGTTTCGGCCCCGCCATCATCCAGCCCGCGGAGCTGGCCAAGATCGCTCTGGTCATCTTCTTCGCCGGCTACCTCGTGGCCAAGCGCGACGTGCTGGCCCTGGCCGGACGCCGGTTGCTCTTCATCGACCTGCCCCGCGCCCGCGACCTCGGACCGGTGCTCATCACCTGGGCGGTCAGCCTGGGCGTGCTCGTGCTGCAAAAGGACCTGGGCTCCTCACTGCTGCTGTTCGGCACCTTCATCGTGATGCTGTACATCGCCACCCAGCGCACCTCCTGGGTGCTGATCGGCATCCTGCTGTTCGTCGGCGGCGCGTTCCTCGCCAGCCAGATCTTCGACCACGTGCACGCCCGCATCGAGGTCTGGCTCGACCCCGGAAACGCCGAGTTCTTCAACCGCGAGCTCGGCGGCAGCGCGCAGCTCATGCAGGGCCTGTTCGCGATGGGCGCGGGCGGCATCCTCGGCACCGGCCTCGGCCAGGGCCACCCGTACCTCATCCCGCTGTCGTTCTCCGACTTCATCTTCACCGCGACCGGCGAGGAACTCGGTCTGACCGGCCTGATGGCGCTGCTCATGGTCTACGCGCTGATCGTGCAGCGAGGGCTGCGCACCGCGCTCGCGGCCCGCGACCCCTACTCCAAGCTGCTGGCCGGCGGCCTGTCGTTTATCCTGGCCTGGCAGGTCTTCATCATCGTCGGCGGCGTGACGAACCTCATCCCCCTGACCGGCCTGGTCACCCCGTTCATGTCCCAGGGTGGCTCGGCATTGCTCGCTAACTGGATCCTTATCGCGCTATTGGTACGCATGTCAGACTCGGCACGGCGACCTCCGCCCCAGGCGATCCAGAACGAGGGAATGACGCAGGTGTTCCAGCGATGAACGGCACTCTGAAGCGTGCGGCCGTGGCCTGTCTGGTCATGTTCGCGCTTCTGATGATCAACGTGAACGTTGTGCAGGCCGTACGGGTGGAGCAATACAGCAAAGACCCCCGTAACCAGCGCAACTACTACGCGCGCTACGCCGTGGAGCGCGGCCGCATCACCGCCGGCGGCAAGGTGATCCTGGCGCAGTCGGTGGAGAAGAAGGACGGCGACTTCCGCTTCCTCAGGGAATACCCCGACGGCAAGCTCTACGCGCACGTCACCGGCTTCTTCTCGCCGGAGAGCGAGTCCAACATCGAGCGGTCCGAGAACAAACTGCTCGACGGCTCCAGCTCCGACCTGCTGCTGCGCCGGAGCATCGACCTGTTCACCGGTGAGCCCACCAGGGGCGCCAACGTCGACGTGACGATCAACCCCAAGGCTCAGAGGGCGGCCTACGACGCGCTGCGCGAGAGCGGCAAGCGCGGCGCGGTCGTCGCGCTCGACCCCAAGACCGGGGCGATCCTGGCGATGGTGTCGCTGCCCACCTACGACCCGGCCGAGCTCTCGGGCACCAACAAAGGCGAGGTGTTCCCCCGCTACGAGGAGTTGGCCAAGGACAAGGGCCAGCCGCTGCTCAACCGCAACATCGACCGCACCTACCCGCCCGGCTCCACGTTCAAGGTGGTGACCGCGGCGGCCTACCTCGAGGACGACTCCAGCCGCGGCCCCCAGACGATCGTGGACGCCCCGCAGCGGCTCCAGCTGCCCGGCACCACCATCAGCCTGCCCAACTACGGCGGCGCGGCCTGCGGAGCCGGGAAGGTCCCGCTGGTCTACGCGCTGGAGAAGTCCTGCAACACGCCGTTCGGCCAGATCGGAATGGACCTCGGCTACGACAAGATGAAGGAGCAGGCGGAGAAGTTCGGCATGGGAACACAGATCGGCATTCCGATGTCGGTGGCCCAGAGCTCCTTCGGCCCCAAGGAGGACAAGGCGGCCGTCGCCATGTCCTCCATCGGCCAGCGCAGCAACCAGATGACGCCGCTGCAGATGGCCATGATCGCCGCGGGCATCGCCAACGACGGCAAGGTCATGAAGCCGTACCTGGTCAACAAGATCACTGACGCGAAGGGCGACTCGGTCGAGGACGCCAAGCCGGAGGAGCTGACGGAGGCGGTCAGCTCCGAGACGGCGGGCAAGCTGCGCGAGATGATGGTCAGCGTCGTCAACAACGGCACCGCCAACCTGGCGCAGATCCCCGGCGTCGACGTGGCGGGCAAGACCGGCACCGCCGAGACGTCCAACGGTCAGCCGCCGCACGCCTGGTTCATCAGCTTCGCGCCGGCCAACGACCCGAAGGTCGCGGTCGCGATCATCGTCGAGTCGGGCGCGGCCAACGTCGGCGCCGAGGCGACGGGCGGCCACACCGCCGCGCCGATCGGCAAAGCCGTGATGGAGGCGGTGCTGAACAAGTGATGACCGCTACTCTGCTGGACCATGCGGCTCGGTAACCGCTACCTCTTGCTCTCCCGCATCGCCTCGGGCGGTATGGGGGATGTCTGGCGTGCTCGTGACGAGCTGCTCGGACGTGAGGTCGCGGTCAAGGTGCTGCGCAGCCACATCCAGGACGACCAGTCCTTCCGCGGCCGCTTCCGCAACGAGGCCAGGATCACGGCCGCCCTGGCCGACCCCGGCATCGCGCAGATCTTCGACTACGGCGAGCAGCGCGACCTGGCCTACCTGGTGATGGAGCTGGTGCACGGCGAGCCGCTGTCCGCCATCCTGACCCGCAACGGCTCGCTCATGCCCGAAGTGACACTCGACGTCGTGCACCAGACGGCCAAGGCGCTGCACGCCGCCCACTCGGCGGGGGTCATCCACCGCGACATCAAGCCGGGCAACCTGCTCGTCACGCCCGAGGGCGTCATCAAGGTGACCGACTTCGGCATCGCCCGCGCCATGGAGTCGGCTCCGGTGACGCTGACGGGCACCGTGCTCGGCACGGCCCAATACGTCAGTCCGGAGCAGGCGCAGGGTCTGCCTCTCACCCCGTCTACCGACCTCTACTCGCTGGGCGTGGTGGCCTACGAGTGCCTGTCGGGGCGCACGCCGTTCCTGGCCGAGGGGCCGGTGGCCATCGCGCTCATGCACCTCAACGATCCGCCGCCACCGCTCGGCGTCGACGTGCCCGCGGCGGTGCGCGAGCTGGTCATGGTGCTGCTGTCCAAGGATCCGCGGCAGCGGCCCGCGTCGGCCATGGAGGTCGCCGACCGCTCCCAGCGGCTGCGCCAGTCGCTGGCCGCCAACAAGTCGGGCGCCGAGCTCAGCATGCTCACCGATCCGGCGGGCTTCCGCGTACGCCAGCAGGAGGAGGGCGTCCGGACGCGACAGCAGGAGGGCGCCCGGACACGGCAGCGGCAGGAGGGCTTCCAGGAGTGGCGGCGGCAGGCAGAGGGGTCTATCACCGACGACCTCGCCGCGCCGACGGCCACGACGCTGCGCTCACCGTCCCCCGGCTCGATCACCGGGCGGCCCGGCGCGGCGCCCGCCCTGCCCCGGCGCCGCAGGGGCAGGCTGACGCTGGCGCTGTTCGCCAGCGCGGGCTGCGCCGCCGCCGTCGGGCTCAGCGCCTTCACTTTCATGGACCGCGACGCGGTGCCCAGTCCGCCCAGCATCGCCGACCCGTCGGAGTCGGTGAGCGTGACTCCGGTGTGGAAGCCGTCCAGGACCAAGACTCACACTCGACGACCTCCCGTCGTTACGGTGAAGTCGAAGAGGCCGGTACCCTCACGTTCGGCTACGGTAAGCGTGACGGCAACACCATCCAGGAAGCCAACCCCCAAGTCCACCCCGACAACCCGTACCCCGACTCCCACACCGACGCCCAGGCCCACCACTACACCGACAACTCCGACACCAAGTGCTTCGCCTGACCCGGGTGTCACAAACCCGCCGAAGGAGGAGACGTGATGCGCCACGGGGTCGATGATGGACACCGGCGGCCCGCGAGCAGGCCGGTACCCAAGATGAACGGTAAGGGACAGTGCAGGAAATGACTCAGCCTCGGCGACTCGGAGGTCGTTACGAGCTCGACGGCGTCGTCGGGCGCGGCGGCATGGCCGAGGTCTATCGCGCCCGAGACATCCGGCTGGACCGCGTAGTCGCGATCAAGACCCTCCGCTCTGACTTGGCGCGCGATCACACCTTCCAGGCGCGTTTCCGCCGTGAGGCGCAGTCCGCGGCTTCGCTGAACCACCCGGCGGTCGTCGCGGTCTACGACACCGGCGAAGACGTCAGCGAGGGCGCCCCGGTGCCCTACATCGTGATGGAGTACGTCGACGGCAGGACGCTGCGCGACCTGCTGCGGGCCGACCGGCGGCTGTTGCCGGAGCGGGCGGCCGAGCTGGTCGACGGCATCCTGCGGGCGCTGGACTACAGCCACCGCGGCGGCATCGTCCACCGCGACATCAAACCGGCCAACGTCATGATCACCCGCAACGGCGACGTCAAGGTGATGGACTTCGGCATCGCTCGCGCGATGGCCGACTCGGCCGCGACGATGACGCAGACGGCGCAGGTGATAGGGACCG
The DNA here is from genome assembly GCF_050942315.1 of Nonomuraea sp. CA-143628. Classification (NCBI taxonomy): domain Bacteria; kingdom Bacillati; phylum Actinomycetota; class Actinomycetes; order Streptosporangiales; family Streptosporangiaceae; genus Nonomuraea; species Nonomuraea sp. CA-143628. The sequence continues at coordinate 132,195 of NZ_CP192072.1, read as the reverse complement.
CCCAATACCTGTCGCCCGAGCAGGCGCGCGGTGAGCGCGTCGACGCCCGCAGCGACATCTACTCCACCGGGTGCGTCTTCTACGAGCTGCTCACCGGCCAGCCGCCGTTCACCGGCGACTCCCCCGTGGCGATCGCCTACCAGCACGTACGCGAGGAGCCCATCCCGCCGTCGCAGATCGACCCCGAGATCCCCGCGTGGTGCGACGCGATCGTGCTGAAGGCCATGGCCAAGGACCCCGCGCATCGCTACCAGAACGCGGGCGAGATGCGGGCCGACATCCAGCGGGCGATGTCCGGCATGCCGGTCGACGCCCAGACGATGGCGATGACCAGCAACTACGGCGCGGGCACCCGCATGATGACGGCTACCCAGTCCGCCACCGGCCCGGCCACTCAGGGCACCCGCGCGGTGCCCCCCTACGAGTACGACGAAGGCGGGCACGGCGGCCGGGGCGGCCGGCGGCGCGCCAACAGCGGCGGCGGCAACACCGCGCTCAAGACCGCGGCCTGGATCGTCATCCCGCTCCTGATCATCGGCGCGTTCATCGGCATCGGTTACGCGGTGTTCAGCAGCGGCGGCACCAAGACGACCGGGCAGATCAAGATCCCCGCGCTCGCCACACAGAAGGCGAAGGCCGCCCAGGACCAACTCACCGCTCTGAGTCTGAAGTCCGAGATAGTGCAGGAGGCCAACGCCGAGTTCGACAAGGGCACGGTGATCAAGACCGATCCGGTCGAAGGCACCGAAGTCCCGAAGGACTCCACGGTCAAGCTGATCGTGTCCAAGGGGCCGCCGAAGGTGAAGGTCCCCGATGGGCTCGTCGGTGCCACAACCGAGGAGGCCAACAAGCTCCTTGAGGATGCCGGCCTGACCGGCACGATCAAGACCAAGATCTCCAGCAAGCCGCAGGGCAAGGTCATCGAGACCGATCCCAAGGCCGGCGAGGAGGTCGATAAGGACGGCACCGTCATCCTTTACGTGCCCAAGGACCAGGCCGCCGTCCCGAGCGTGATCGGCCTGACCCAGCAGGACGCCACGAAGATGCTCAGGGCGTCAGGCTTCAAGGTCAAGGCGGTCCCGCAGGCGAATGAGCAGCCTCAGGGCACGGTCGTCCAGCAGGTTCCCGGTGAGGGCACGAAGGTCAACCCCGGCACCACCATAACGATCGTGGTCTCCACAGGCCCGGAGGAGCAGCCGACCGACCAGCCGACGGACCAGCCGCAGCCGACCGACCAGCCGACGGACGACCAACCGACCGATCAGCCGACGGACGACCAGCCGACCGACGACTCACCGATCGACGACGGCAATCTGGGCTGATCCCCATACCGCCCGCCAGAGCCGCCCTCCCGCACCGGGAGTGCGGCTCTGGCATGTCAGGCAGGTAAAAGAGGGCCGCTTTCCCACTCCGGGGGCGGCCCTGGCACGTCGAACACGTAAAGAGCGCCCCCGCCGCTCGGGGGCAACGGCGGGGACGCTCATCTGTCTGTCGTCCGGCGGCGGCCGAGTGTTACACGATCCCGCGCAGCCAGTTGCCGAGCAGCCGGTGCCCGTGCTCCGACAGCACGGACTCGGGATGGAACTGGATGCCCTCGACAGGCGCCGTGCGGTGCCGCAGCCCCATGATGACGCCGTCCTCGGTACGGGCGGTCACGTCGAGCTCGGCGGGCACCGTGTCGGGCCGTACGGCCAGCGAGTGGTAGCGGGTCATCCGCACCGGCGAGGGGATCCCGGCGAACACCCCGAGCCCGTCGTGCGACACCGCGCTGGTCCGCCCGTGTACGAGCTCGGGCGCCCGCGACACGGTGGCACCGTAGGCCAGGCCGATCGCCTGGTGCCCGAGGCAGACGCCGAGCAGCGGCAGGCCGCGCAGGGCCGCGTGGCGCACCAGGGGGACGCTCACGCCCGCCGCCTCCGGCGTGCCGGGCCCCGGGCTCACCAGAACGCCGTCGAAGCCGTCGGCGTCGCTCACGCGGACGTCGTCGCGCGGGCGCACGTCACACGTGGCGCCCAGCTCACGCAGATATTGGACGATGGTGTGGACAAAGCTGTCGTGGTTGTCCACGACCAGCACGCGGGTCATTTCCGTACGGTCACCTCGTCGAGCGTCACCGCGGGTTCGAGAAGCGGGAACACGGCATACCAGAGTACGACGCCCGCCACGGCGACCAGCACGGTGGCCGCCAGCAGCTTGGTGCCCGTGCCGCCCGGCAGCCTGTCCCAGAGCCATCCGTACATGTCATTCCATCCTGAGCTCGGTCTTCTTCAGCACGCCGAACACGATGAGCCGCTGGGCGGCGGAGTATTCGGGATGGCAGGTCGACAGCGTGATGTAGGCCCTGATGGGCTTGGTGTCGGGCTTGCCGGGCACCGGGGCGATCACGTCGACCTCGTCGGGGTAGACGACGTCCTGCGAGGTCACCCGGTAGGTGTAGCGGGCCTCGGGGGAGTCGACGATGATCTCGTCCCCGCGCTGGAGCTCGTCGATCCGGTTGAACGGCGCCAGGTACGTGGTCCGGTGACCCGATATGACGAAATTTCCGATCTGTCCGGGGAGGGCGGTGCCGGGGTAGTGGCCCGGGCCCTTCTTCAGGTGCTCCGCGTCCACGCCCTCGACCACGGCGTAGTGGTAGTCGCGCCCGAGTCTCGGGATGCGCAGCATGGCCACGGCCCGGCCCAGCTCGATCTTCCGGAGCTTGGCCGGCTCCGGGCGCGAGTGTTCCTCCACCAGCTCCTGCTGCAGTTGCACCTGCATGCGCTGGGTATAGACGCCCGTCCCCCACAGCAGGTAGGCGCAGAACAACAACAGGATCAGGCCCGCGGTGATGCTCGATTCCCCCGCGGCCCGCAGCACGGCCCTCACTCACTCAGCGTAAGCGCGGCCCATCCGGACGCCGGGGATCGCCATCTCATGCGCGTGGCGACTATCCTGGGCACGCTTCCACTACGCTCAAAACTATTACGCTCAAAACGGTTACCTCTCAAAACGAATAGCCTGTGGACGATCCGGATGCCCAGGCGCCCAGCAGGAGTTTCCAGTGCCCAAGTCCAAGGCTCGCAAGAAGGCGGTCTACACGCCGCCGCAGAAGTCCCAGCAGGTCACGGTCAGCCCGCGCTGGCTGGCTCCCACGATGGTGGTGTCGTGGATCCTCGGCATCCTGTGGATCGCCGTCTACTACGTGGCGCCCAGCGCACCCTTCATCGGCGATCTCCACAACTGGAATCTGCTGATCGGGTTCGTCTTCATCATCTTCGGGGTCGTGCTCTCCACCCGCTGGCGCTAGTTTTTTCCACAGTTTTTCCACACCCTGGGGAAGTCAGCCCACGCCGCCCAGGAGGGCCGAGGATCTGACGGCCACGAGCACGACCAGGATGGCCAGCGCTCCCACGACCGTCAGCACTTGCCAGAGGGTCCTGTTGCTCTTGGGAGCGTAGGCCAGGGCCCCGGCAAGGGCCGATCCCGTGATCAGGCCGCCGATGTGGCCGGTCCAGCTGATGCCGGAGACCAGGAAGGTTATCGCCAAGTTGATCGCGATCAGCACGGCGATGCCGCGTACGTCCATGTTCAGCTTGCGCCCCACCACGAACACGGCGCCGAACAGGCCGAAGATGGCTCCTGACGCCCCGACCGTGTACTGGCCGAGCGGGTCGAGCCAGTAGCCGAGCACCGAGCCGCCCAGCGCGCTGACCAGGTAGACGGCCAGGTAGCGGGTGTGCCCGAAGGCCCGCTCCAGGTAGGGGCCGACGACGTAGAGCGCCCAGCAGTTGAACAGGATGTGGAACGGCCCGTCGTGCACGAACGCCGACGTGAGCAGCCGGTAATACTCATGCCCGGCGACGACGTTGTACGGCCGCATGGCCAGCTCTGCCGTGACCGCGTTGCTCGTCAGATATTGGGCGCCGAAGACGAGCACGTTGAGCGCCAGGGTCACCCAGGTGACGTATGGCGTGGTGACCACGGCGCCGCCGAACGCCGACCGCGCCTGGCGTACCCCTCGATTGCCCTCGCTCACGCACTCGGGGCACTGGAAGCCCACGGCGGCGTCGCGCATGCAGTCGGGGCAGATGGGGCGCTCACAACGCTGGCAGCGGACCCAGGTCTCTTTGTCGGGGTGCCGGTAGCACGTCGGCACGGCCTCCGCGGGCTGCTCTGGCTGCGGGGGCGGGCTGGGCGGCTGGCTGGTCATGACCGCAGCCTATGGCCTGCGCGGCAGTGCCGCGCTGGCGTGTTCAGCCCGCCCCGTGCGCCTTGGGCGGCCCAGGACGGTTCGCCTGGGTCAACCCTGGATGGTACGTCTGGTCAGCTCACATAGGTCAGCCCCGGACGATGCGTCTGGTCAGCTCTGGACGCGGTCGATCGTGACCGACTCCAGGACCACCTCGTCGATCGGCTTGTCGCGCTGGCCGGTCGGCGTCTTGGCGATCGCGTCGACGACGTCCTGGCCCTCGATCACCTCGCCGAAGATGGTGTGCTTGCCGTTGAGATGCGGCGTGGGCACGACCGTGACGAAGAACTGCGAGCCGTTGGTGCCCTTGCCGAACCGGATGCCGGCGTTGGCCATGGCCAGGAGGTAAGGGCGGTTGAAGTAGAGATCCGGGTGGATCTCGTCGTCGAAGTCGTAGCCCGGGCCGCCGATGCCCTCGCCCAGCGGGTCACCGCCCTGGATCATGAAGCCGGGGATCACCCGGTGGAAGATCGTGCCGTCGTAGTAACGGCCGGTGCTCGTCTCCCCGGTGCCCGGGTGGGTCCACTCACGGCCGCCTTCGGCGAGCTCGACGAAGTTGCGGACCGTCTTGGGCGCCTTGTTGGGGAAGAGTTCTATCTTGATATTTCCGCGATTTGTCTGCAGGTTTGCGATCAGCTTCTCGGCCACGAGACAGCTGCCCCCCTCTATGTACAAGGTTGGTTTTGTGGATTTTGATGACCACGGTCGTTAGGCCGCAAAAGCCATCCTGCCACGGACGGCCATGATTGAGCCGCTTCGCTACGGGAAGGTCAGGCTCGGGGCCCCATCAAGCAGGGGAGGTTGTTGTGTCCCTGACACTGAAAAATCGCCGCGTGGTCATCGTAGTCCCAACCACGTGGATGGGCCGTATGAAGGCCCGGGCCATGAGAACTGGCCGGCAAATGGCGCCGATGACGGATCAGGCCAAGGTGATGGCGGACCAGGCCAAGGTGGTCGCCGCTCATCGCATCGAGGACGCCCGCTACTGGGCGGCCCCGAGGCTGGAAGAGGTCGCGCATCGGGTCGAGGATGAGCTCGCCCCCAAGGTCAGCGCCATGCTGGTCAACGCCGCCGAGCGGATCGACCCGACCCCGCGCAGGTCGCGGGGGATGCCGGTGATGATCCTTCTGACCGGTATCGCTGTGGGCGCGATCGGTTATCTGTTCTACCGGCGCAACGCCCAGCGGTGGACCGAGCACATGAAGGACTCAGCCTCGGACGCGTCGCAGTGGGCCAGCGGCAAGGCGGACAAGACCGCGGACGCCACCGAGAGGATGGCGTCCGAGATGTCCGACAAAGCGGATGAGGCATCGCGCAAGATGACGTGATCCGCGCGAAAGCGCGCCCCCCGCTCGATCGAGCGGGGGGCGCGCTTCGCATTGAGGGCCTTCGCGAGTCTCTGGGGGCGCGCTTCGCGTTGATGCCCTTCGCGGTCTCTGGAGGGCGCCGTTCGGCGGTTGCGTGTTCGGGGGCGTGTTTCCGCCCGTAGGCGTTGACGTCCATACCAAGCGCTTGCTACAACCGGCGGCATGGCGCTGTCCCCGCTCGACGACTACCCCATCCACCAGGCGGCTCAGGTCATGCGGCACGTGGCGACCTCGGACCGCAACTTCTACGACCGCTACTACTTCAACTGCCACGCCGGCACCGACGAGCTCATGCTGATCGTCGGCGCCGGCCAGTACCCCAACCTGGGCGTCACCGACGCCTTCGCCTGCGTCCGCTACGACAACCTGCACCGGGTCGTCCGCGCCTCACGCGAGCTCGGCACCGACCGGATGAACACCGAGATCGGCCCGTTCCAGGTGAAGGTCATCGAAGGGCTCAAACGGCTCCAGATCATCCTGGAGCCCAACGAGCATGGCCTGTCCTTCGACCTCACCTGGGAGGGCACGATCCCGGCGACGCTCGAGCCACGGCACTTCGTCCGCTGGCAGGAGCGGGTCATCTTCGACTCCGTACGGCTGGCGCAGACCGGGCTCTGGTCCGGCCACATCCGCATCGGGGACGACGAGATATCCGTCACCCCTGACCGATGGCAGGGCACCCGCGACCGGTCCTGGGGCATCAGGCCCGTCGGCGAGCCCGAGCCGCCGGGCATCCAGGCGAAGAACGCGGGCAGCTTCTACTGGTTGTACACGCCCATGCGGTTCGACGACCACGCGATCCTCTGCATCATCCAGGAGGACGAGAAGGGCCGCCGCGTCCTGGAGGAGGCCACCAGGGTCTGGTCCGACGGGCGCGAGGAGGAGTATCTGGGCCGGCCCGAGTACCACCCTGTCTACGCGCCCGGGACCCGGGACGTCGTCGAGGCCACGATCACGTTCTCGCCTCCCGGCGGCAAGGCGTTCGACGTGCGGTGCACCCCTGTGCTGCCGGTCCACCTCATGGTCGGCACCGGTTACGGCCTGGAGCCGGACTGGAAGCATGGGATGTACCAGGGCGCGGAGCCGGTCGTGCAAGGCGTGACGTACACGCTGCCCGACGACGCGTCCAAAATGTGGGGGATGGTCGACGCCGTGGGGCGCTTCGAGTACGACGGGCTCGTGGGTCACGGCCTGTTCGAGTACTGGGCCCTGGGGCCGCACCCGTCGCTCCCGGAGTGAGTGAGCGCGCCCCCGTCGATGCGCACCCGCCAGGTCCGAGTGAGCGCGCCCGCCGTACACCCCCGGTGCTACGGCGGGCGCTGCCCTCACTTAATCGGCTCGCACTTGACGGCGACCGTCTTGGCGAAGGTCTTGGTCGGTAGGCTGCCGTCCTCCGTCGGCTGGGCGATGCCCGTCTTCCCAGCCTCGGCCGGCTCGCCGCCTTCGGCGGTGAACCCCTCAGCGGGCTTGGCCGGGAGCGCCTTCGTGACCGCCCCCTCGGGGATCGCCCCCTCCGGGAGCGACTCGATCTCGATCGTCTGGTCGTCCCGGAGGCGCAGGGCCACGCCGCCCTCAGGCGCCTTCTCGCCCGGCTTGGCGACGAAGTCCTTGGTGGGGCGCGCCCGCTCGGCGAACGCGATGGTCTTGCCGTCGCTCGTCGTACACGTCACCTTGACACCCGGGACGGACGACGGAGCCTCGTCGGCCATCGCGGATCCGCCCAGGCCTGTGAGCACGAGCACGCCCACCGCGCCGAGGACCGCGAGACGTCGCTTGAACATGGAATCTCCTTGCTGGAAACGATCGGATGCCCCGAGCCTGGCCCGCCGTACCTGAAGTGATCCTGAAGGCGCCCTAAATGATCTTCAGGTTGGCTTTAGGTTGGGTGCGGGACCCTGTTCGGTGTGCGAGTGCTACTGGTGGAGGACGAGCAGCGGCTGGCCGATCTGGTCAAGGGCGGCCTGGCGGGTGAGGGGTTCGCCGTCGACGTGGCCTATGACGGGCGCGACGGGCTCTGGATGGCCTCGGAGAACACGTACGACGTGATCGTGCTCGACGTGATGCTGCCCAGGCTGAACGGCTACACCGTGTGCTCACGGCTGCGCGAGGCCGGCAACTGGACGCCGATCATGATGCTCACCGCCAAGGACGGCATCTACGACGAGGCCGAGGCGCTCGACACGGGCGCCGACGACTATCTGGCCAAGCCGTTCTCGTACGTGGTGCTGCTGGCCAGGCTGCGGGCTCTCGTACGGAGAGGCGGGCATGAACGGCCGGTGACGATCACGGTCGGGGACCTGGTCGTGGATCCGGCCGGGCTGCGCTGCCGCCGGGGGGAGGTGCAGATCGCGCTGACGCCGAAGGAGTTCGCGGTGCTCCACGGGCTGGCGCGGCGGGCCGGCGAGGTGGTCTCCAAGAGCGAGCTGCTGGCGCAGGCCTGGGACTTCTCCTACGACGGGGATCCGAACATCGTCGAGGTGTACATCAGCGCGCTGCGCCGCAAGATCGACCAACCGTTCGGCAGGACGACCTTGGTGACGGTGCGTGGCGCCGGGTACCGACTGGAGGCGGCATGACCTGGTGGCGCGGACCCCTGACCTTGCGACGGCTGCCCGTGGGGATGGCGTCCGTACGGCTGCGCGCGACCGCGGCGGCGACGCTGGTGGTGGCCGTGGCGCTGGGGCTGGCGGCGGTCGTGCTGGTGCTGGCGCTGCGGGGCAGCCTGCAGAGCAGCGCGGGCGCGGAGGCGGCCAGGAAGGCCGTGGCCGCGGCTCCGTACGCGGAGACCGTCGACCTGACCGCCACACTCAGCCGGCCCACAGCCGTCCAGACGCCCGCCTCCGGGACGCCGGCCACAGCCGGACGGGCACGCCCGTCCAGCGACGCGCCGGCAGGAGGGCCGACCGCAACCGGATGCACGCCGGCAAGAGGGCTGACCGCGGGCGAATGGGCGCGCACCTCCAGCGACGCGCCGACGGCGGGGCCGACCGCAGGCGGGCAGGCGCGCCTCTCCGATGACCTGGTGGCCGGGTCGGCGGTTCAGCCGGCGCTCGCGCTGCGGGTCGCCGATCCGGACATCATGCTCACGACAGTGGGGACCCCGGCGGCGACCGACTGGGCGCAGGACAGCGGGTTCGCGGTCGCGCGCATGCCCGTGTCGACGGCCGGTGGATCGGGGATGATCTTGGCCAGGGCCTCGCTCTACGGTGCCGACCAGGCGCTGGAGACGCTCAACGGCGCCCTCCTGCCGGGAGTGCCCGCGCTGCTGCTCGTGGTGGCGGGCATGACCTGGTTCTCGGTCGGCCGTACGCTCGCCCCGGTCGCGGCCATCAGGGCCAAGGTGGCCGACATCACGGCCCGCGACCTGCACCAGCGGGTGCCCGTGCCCAGCTCGGGCGACGAGATCGCCGCCCTGGCGACCACCGTGAACGGCACGCTCGACCGGCTGGAGACGGCCGTCGAGACGCACAAACGGTTCGTCGCGGACGCGGCGCACGAACTGCGCAGCCCCATCGCCACCTTGCGGGCCCGGCTGGAGCTGGCCGAGCAGAGCGAGCTGACCGCCGAGGCGCTCGCCGACGTGGAGCGCCTCCAGTCGCTCGCGGCCGACCTGCTCCTGCTGGCCAAGCTCGACGCGGGTGAGCCGCTGCGTACGAGCGACCTCGACCTCGGCCAGGTGGCGGCGGAGGAGTCGCTGCGTATCAAGCGGCGGCCCGAGCTGCGGATGGAGCTGGACGTCGAGCCTGACGTCGTCTTCCAGGGCTCGCGGGCGCACCTGGCCCGCCTGGTGACCAACCTGGTCGACAACGCGGTACGGCACGCCGCGGCGGTCGTACGAGTGCGGGTACGCCAGGAGGACGGCCAGGCCGTGCTCCAGGTGCTCGACGACGGGCCGGGGATTCCGGTGGGGCAGCGTGAGGCGGTGTTCGACCGGTTCACCAGGCTGGACGAGGCGCGGGCCAGGGATGTCGGCGGGGCCGGGCTCGGGTTGCCGATCGCGCGGGACATCGCGCTGCTGCACGGCGGAACACTGCTCGCCGAAGAAGGTGGATTTATCGCAAGATTTCCCCTGAACCACTAGCCACTTCTCATCGTGTGGTTAGTTGAAGGAGGCAATCATGCTCACACGCCGTGCACTGATCACCCGAGGTGGCGCCGCCGCAGGCGCAGCAGGAGCCGTTTTCCTGTGGGCGCGACCCGCCGAGGCCGAAGAGGAGGCCGCCGGTCCGGTCCTGGCCAGCGCCAAGAGCATCCCGGTCGGCAAAGGCAAGATCGTCAGTGGCAAGTACGTGATCACCCATCCGTCGAAGGGCGTCTTCAAGTGCTTCAGCGCCATCTGCACCCATCAGGGCTGCACGGTGGCGAGCGTGAGTGGAGGCAAGATCCACTGTCCGTGCCACGGCAGCCAGTTCAGCGCCCTGACGGGTGCGGTGGTACAAGGTCCGGCCAAGCGGCCGCTCGCCAAGAAGAAGATCAAGCTGGTGAAGGGCAAGATCAGGCTGGCGTGATCGGCGGCGCGTACATCGTGACGCGCTGATAGATCTCGAAACCGGCTCGGGCGTAGACGCCGACGGCTCCCGTGGGGTTGCCGGCGTCTACGCTCAGCGATGATCAGCGGCCTAAGTGAGGTGCGCGGAGCACCCCAAGTCTCCTCCTAACTGAGCGAGCCGCTCGGTGAACCCCTCGCGTGTCGCCTGGTCGAAGCCGATGAAGAACCGGTTCGCCAGCGGTACCGCCCACCGCAGCCACTCCGCGACGTTGTACACCCGATGGACGACGAGCGTGCCCTGCGGGTGCCCGTCCAGCGACCATTCGCCCCGGTACCACCAGCCGCCCTGGTAGGCGATCGAACGGTCGGTGACCTCGACGGTCAGGGTGTGACCCGGTAAGTCTTCGACGGTGAACCGGCCCTCGCCTTTGACCAGCGGATCACGGTTGACCAGCGCCTCGAGTACCCGCTCAGGTGGCGCCTCGACCACCCCCGACACCTCGACGAGCAGGGACTTCCTCATGGCGTGCGCACCCGGGTGTTCTGGAACGAGGCGAAGCGCCAGCCGCCGGGCGTGCTGACGGCGGTGAAGGTGACGATCGAGTCGCGGCTCGGGTCGGGGCGCCCGTCGACGGTCGAGCCGCCACCGGAGATCACCAGCGCGACGCCGTCTCCCAGCGGCTTGACGATGGGCTCGCCGCCGCCTCCGGTCAGCTTGATCGGATTCTGGAAGAGCTGCCGGTGGGCGACCTCGATGGCCTCCCGGCCCTGGAGGTGCAGGCCGAAGAAGGTGATGTAGTCGGCGTCCTCGGTGAACAGCGCGGCGTAGGCCGCCGCGTCGCCGGCGTTCCAGGCTTCGGCGAGCCTGGCGAGGAGGTCTCTGATCTCAGTGGACATGGCACTGCTCCTGTTGTCGCGGCGCCTATCCTGAGACTGCGAGTCCTGGACAGGGCAGGCGCCTTGTTCGGATTTCCGGCCGCTGGGGTGTTGGCGCACCCCGGCGGCCACTCAACTTTCCAGCACTTGCTCCATCAGCGACTGCTTGACCGTGCCCGACCAGTCGAGCTCGCCCTTGTCCAGCCGGTCGAGCACACTGCGCAACCAGGCCAGCTCGGCCGTGTAGAGGGCCTGCTCACACTCCATCTCGAGCATGAGGATCTCCGGCAGGCCGTTCTCCGCCATCGCCCGCCGGTGCGCCTCGATGCCGCTGATCGTCCCCTCGATGGAGGCCGTACGCGTGCGCAGCGCCCGCTTGGCGTCGGGCACCTGCAGCGCGCCGATCAGGGAGACGGCGGCCACCAGCGTGCGCCGGTCGGCATCCGGCTGCTCCAGCATCCTGCGCAGCCTCGTCGCCAGCTCTTGGCGGCCCTCCTCGGTGATCTCGTAGACAGTCCGCTCGGGCCGGCGGCCTTCGCGGTCGGTCTTCGTCGGCACGATCAACTCGTCCTTCGCCAGCCGCTCGACCGCGTGGTAGAGGCTGCGCGGCAGCCCGGTCACGTAGTCCTTGTGCGTGTCGACGATGAAGCGGTGCAGCTCATAGGGGTGGCTGGCACGTACCGAGAGCATGGCGAGCACGGTCAGCCCTACCAGGTCGTGGCGTCGTGCCATGATGCCTCCTTCTATATTGCAATATGCACTATAGAAAACGACGGTACGGCTGTCCAGCCTGGTGCGCGACGGTCAGGCCAGTTGGCTGTCGAGCTGCAGGAAGGCCCGTTCGATGGCCTGCCTGGCGACGTCCTCGGGATAGGGGAACCGGGTGATCAGGTCACGCAGCCCCTCCACGTGCGCCCGCGTGGCGAGCTCCGCCACGGCGACCAGCTCGGCCTGCTGGGCGACGGCGAAGGCGCGGTCGACCACCGCGCCGTGCCCCGGCACGATCACCCGCTCGGGCAGCTCGGTCAGCATCGCGGCCACCGTGGCGGGCCAGTCGAGCGGGTAGGAGTCGCCGAAGGCCGGCGGGGCGCCCTCTTCGATCAGGTCACCGGCGAACACCACCCCGGCGTCGGGTACGTGCGCCACGATGTCGTTGCTGCTGTGGCCCAGGCCGAAATGACGCAGGTGCACGATCCGGCCGCCGATGTCGAGCGTGGCCGTCGAGGTGAACGTGTGGTCGGGCGCGACGATCTCCACCTCTTCCAGCTCCGCCCGCCGGTCTTCGGGCAGGCGCTCGATCCACTTGGCCCGCTGCTCCTCGCCGTACAGCTCGATCTCCTCGGCGCACCTGGAGTGACTCCAGATCTCGCCCGGCAGGAACATCGCGTTGCCGAAGTAGTGGTCGAAGTGGGAGTGGGTGTTGACGACCGTCCACGGGCTGGTGGTGACCCGTTTGATCGCCTCGATCAGGTCGGCGGCCTCCCGGTGGGACACGCGGGTGTCCAGCACCAGGCAGTGGTCGTCACCGACGATCAGACCGACGTTCATGTCGAAGGACTCATGGCGCCGGACATAGACCCGGTCGCCGATTTCCCGCCACTGCTCGTTCATCGCTCGATCCTGAATCTCCCGTGGGACCCTGCCAGAACTCTACTTACGATCGCAACAGGCCATATGCGTTTCAGGTCGTGATCTACACCGAAGATCCGTACCGGCTCGGGGACAGGACGGCCGCGCGTGGCGGGCCGTCGAACGGGGAAGGCTTCGTTACGACACGTGCTCGACCGATGACATAGGGCAATCAGTGGAGCGTCAGGAGCGCGTCGTGGGCGGGGGCGGCTGACCCGGACAGCCAATGTCCTCAATGCTCATCTGCCTGGCATCAGTGGGTTGCTCTCCCCTCAACTCCGCGTCACACGTGGTTGTCAAGTTCGGTTTGTCGGCTGCCTTCCCAAGCCAGAGGAGCCCCCATGTTCCCCCGACTCGGAGCCATCATCGCCACGTCCCTCGCCGCCCTCGCCACCGTAGCCCCCACAGCGACCGCCACCCCGTCATCGGCGATCTACTTCGAAGCCCCCCAGGCCACGGTCGTCGCGCATCGCGGAGCCTCCGCGGACGCGCCCGAGAACACCATCACCGCGTTCCAGCTGGCCGACAAGCTGGGCGCAGACGCGTTCGAGCTCGACGTTCAGGAGACCAAGGACCACAAGCTCATCCTGATGCACGACACGACACTGTCCCGCACCACGGACGTCGAGAAGGTCTTCCCCGACCGGGCGCCCTGGCGGGTCGGCGACTTCACGCTCGCGGAGATCAAGCGGCTGGACGCGGGCTCGTGGTTCGCCGCCAAGTACGACGGCGAGCCCGTACCGACCCTCGGAGAGACTCTGAGCGAGATGGACGGCAGCGGCCTCAGCCTGCTCCTGGAGATCAAGGCACCGGAGCTCTACCCGGGCATCGAGAATCGGGTCGCCGACGAGCTGCGGAAGAACGCCTCATGGCTGAGCTCCGGCCGGCTGGTCGTGCAGTCGTTCAGCTGGGCCTCGATGCGTACGTTCCACCGCGCCATGCCCCAGGTGCCCATCGGCCTGCTCGGCACGCCGGCCATGGCGGACCTGCCGAGGGTGGCGGCCTACGCCACCCACATCAACCCGCCGTACGGCAACATCACCGAGCAGTACGTGCGGCGCGTCCACAGCCTGGGGATGGCGGTCTTCGCCTGGACGGTGGACGACCCCGACGTCATGCGTCGGCTGATCGGCTATGAGGTGGACGGCATCATCACCAACAAGCCGGACACCCTCGCGTCCCTGGCTCGATAGGACGCCCCTGGTTGCCCGTCGTCCTGTGACGACGGGCAACTCTGGGGTCGGTGCCCACTTCGCAGCGGTATCAGGCGCATGTCATGGCGACAGTGGCGCCATCTCACGGCGCCGCCCAGGAACGCACGCGTCGGCGCGTTCCTCGCGCTGCTCTGCGCGTTCCTCGTGGTGCTCGACGACGCCGGCGCGTACCTGGGCCTCGGCGATCCTGGCCAGCGTGGCGCGTGCCTCGTGCCGCCGCTGTCCGGTGGGCGCGAGCCGTACGGGAGCGAAGAGGGTGACCTCGGCGACCAGGTGGCGGGTCGCCGTCACCCGCAGGAGGGAGGCGAGAAGCGAGTCGTCTCCGACAAAGCAGCAGCGGGTCGACGTCGAGTCTCCCTCGCGGTAGCGCAGTGTGGCCGGGCGTACGGCGGCGCCCGCGTCGATCGCCGCCTGGAACACGGCCGGCCGGAACTCCCCCATCCCACGCCCGCACCACGTCGTACCCTCGGGGAACGCGATCACGGTGTCGCCCGCTTTGAGGGCGTTCGTGACCGTGGCGACGGCCAACGGCAGGGCGGAGAGTCGTTCCCTGTCGATGAACAGCACGCCCGAGCCCGCGGCCAGCGTACGGATGAGCGGCCACTCGCCGATCTCCCGCTTCGCCAGCGGCCGTGACGGGACCGTGGCCGCCATGACCAGCGGGTCGAGCCAGGAGACATGGTTGGCCACGAGAAGCGCGCCTCCCTGTCCCGGGGCGGTCGGCGCGCTTCGTGCGTTTGGCGCGGTCGGCGCGGGCTGTGGTTCGGTGTAGAAAGCGACGTCGGCCGTGGTTCTGACTCTGATGCCGAGGGCGCGCAGCAGCAGCCGTGCCCACGTCCTCGTGATCTCCGCTCGCCAGGCCGTACCGGCTCGGCGAGTCGCCAGGGCGATCGAGAGGCCCGCGAGCAGCACGAGGACGGCCGCGAGGAGCCGCGCCACCCGGTGGAGGGGACCGGCGAGGGCGGCGGGGGGCTCCACACAGTCGTCGGGAGTGCACGGTCCCATGCGGAGCCAGGGGTTGATCTCCACCGGGCCGGCCGCGGTGCCGGTCACCGCGGTTCTCCCAGGAAGTGCCGCAAGTAGCGGGCGTTGACGTTGGCCATCGAGAGCAGGACGAAGAAGTCGGCGGTGCCGAAGTCACGGTCATGCGCGGGCGCCCCGCACACCCAGGAGCCCAGCCGCAGGTAGCCGCGGAGCAGCGCAGGCGGTACGAACCGGTCGGAACGGGCGGCGCCCTTGATCCGCCACGGGTCGCGCGGCGTCACGCGGTACTCCGCCGGGCCCAGCGGCACCCGATCGACGACCCCGGCCGCGACCGCGCCCCCGTCGTCGAGGGGTACCGAGCAGCAACCCGCCAGCCACTTGTGGCCGCCGTTCACCATGTAGCGCGCGATGCCCGCCCACATCAGGCCGACCACCGTGCCGGCGCGGTGATCGGGATGTACGCAGGTGCGGCCCGCCTCGACCAGGTCCTTCCTGAGGACGGCCAGGTTGCGGAGCTCGAATTCGGCGTCGGAGTACAGCCGGTCCGTACGCCCCGGAGGGAGCAACCGGTAGGTGCCGACCACTTTGTCGTCGTAGCGAACAAGGAGGTGGTCGCAGTACGCGTCGAACCTGTCCGCGTCGAGACCGGAGATCGGGCTGTCGAGCCGTGCCCCCATCTCCTCGACGAAGACCTCGTGGCGAAGCCGTTGCGCGGCCTGTACGTCGGCGGCGCTCGTGGCCATGCCGACTGTGTAGCGGCCGGTTGCGGGGCGGCCGGTGAGAGAGATCGTCATGGGCGGGCGTCCTTCCCTGAAAGCGTCTCGCGACCATGTCGACATGCCGAAATGACGGATACGTCTCCCATCGGGGGCAGCGAGGCGTCCGCGTGGTGAACCTCGTAGACGACCACGGCCGAGGGGTCAGGACTCCGGCGGTCGAGAGCAGGGAATCGGCAGGTCGGCCGCCCGCTGTGCTGCCCCGTCGAAAGGCAAAGCTTACGTGCGAGCTGGGCGAATCCCCCGTGTGGAGCCCGTGGGAGGCGGCGGCCGCATCCTAAGATCAATCCGTGCTAGAAACGGTGATTTCTCTCATCTTCGCCGGACTCTTTCTCAGCTTCCTCATCTATTGGGTCATGCAGCTGGTCAAGGTCATGCGGCAGCGGCGCATACACAAGTACACAGACCCGATGAGGGCCATGGACATCACTGGTCGCGTGCGCCAGCTCAAGGTGCGCGGCGACGAGGACGAAGCCGTACGGCTCGTGCAGGACGAGCTTGCGATGCCCATGGCCAAGGCTCGTTCCTGGGTGAAATCCATATAGGGCAGGGGCGCGTGGCCCCTGCCCGGCGTCACCTCAGAGCTTGGAGACGTAGTACATGTTGCCGCCCGGCTGGATGACCTTGGCCAGGGTCGAGGCGCTGAGGGTGTGGGAGCCGCCCGTCGGCTTCCACGGGTCGTACACGGTGATCGTGCCCTTGGTCTTGTTGTAACCGTAGGCGACGATCGCGTGGCCGATCTTGGTGCCCTTGACCTTGCCCTTGTTCCAGGGCAGCTGCTCCATCCACACGGCGATCACCGGCGCGCGGCGCAGGTCGCCGATGTTCTGCGACACCCGGCTCATGAGCACACTGGGGTTGCCGTCCGCGTCGGTAGGGATCGTGTACTTGTAGCCGCGCGACTTCACGTACGCGTTGATGACCGGTACGGCGTTCGCGCCCTTGGTGCCGGAGGTCGTGGTCTTCATCTTCTTGGCGAGGGTGGCCTGGCTGACGTTCACGCCGAAGCTCGACAGGCTCATGGACGACGAGGCGGGCACGCAGTAGTAGTTCGTCTGCTGCCGCTGTCCCTTGAGCGGGAGCGTGTAGCTGAGGGGTGTGAAGATCCCCATCGGCTTCGCGCTGGCGGTCGGGCTCGGGGACGGTGTCGGGGTCGCCGGGGTGGTGGGGGACGCGTAGGCCGGTGTCAGAGCGGTCAACTGCAGAGCGCCCACCGTCGCTGCCGTGGTGAGGGCGATGCCGAATCCCGTCTTACACTTCTTCACTTGATCACTCCGCACATGACTGCTGACAGTGGTCAAGGACCGTAGTTGATTGCCCCAATGGTGCGCAATTTGCCATCGGGACGGATGGTGTCGCGCTCAGAACAGGGTCAGTGGCTCGCTCGGCATGGGTTCGGGCAGGGGCTCGACCTCGGGCACCCGGACCCGTACCTCGTCGTGAAACCGGCGGGCGAGGCTCAGCGCGTCGGCGTTGTCGGGGGTGTGGACGAACACCGTCGGCGAGCGGCCTTCCCGCAGCCATTCAGCGACCGTGGCGACCCACTCCTGCCAGCCCTCGACCGTACGTTCCGTGGCGTCCCGGCCGAGGTAGCGCACGATCGGACGGTCGGTGAGAGCCGTCGACCGGCGCGGCACGCGCGGCTTCTTCGTCCACGCGTCTCGTTCGGCGTCGCTGGTCGGAGGGCTCTGGAAAAGGGTGGTGGTGTCGAACGGGACCCATTCGGCACCGGCACGGGCGAGCACGCCTTCGAGCAGCCGTACTGACCGCGCGTCGTCGAAGAACGCCCGGTGACGCACTTCGACGGCGTATCTGTACGAAGGAGGCAGGCCGCGGAGAAAGCCCGCGAGGGTGCCGAGGTCGGTGGGCGCGAATGACCCCGGCAATTGCACCCAGAGGGCGTGGGCCCGCGATTCGAGCGGCTCGATCGCGGACAGAAAGGCGCGCAACTCCTCGTCGGCGCCCGCACCGGTAAGGCGGCGCTCATGCGTGATCGACTTGGGCAGCTTGACCACGAAGCGGAAGCCGGGGTCGGTCTGGCGGGCCCATGACTCCACGGTGTCGCGCGCCGGTGTCGCGTAGAACGTCGTGTTGCCCTCCACCGCGTTGCACCAGGTGGCATAGGCCCGCAGGCGTTCGGCGGGAGGAAGCGGATGAGGCAGGAAGCGTCCCTGCCAAGGCACGTGCGTCCACATCGCGCATCCCACATGAAGCCGCATGGCCTCGACGCTACCCGGGGGCGGCTGCGACGCCTAAATCGAATGCGCCACCGCAAGCGGAACAGCCGCAAAATTTCATGTCGGAGAGATTGATGAAAAGAACTTTCAGAGTTATCTTCATGATCGACCCTCCCGACGCAGCTCTGTCACCACGAGGCTCACCGACATCAGGACCTGGGCGCCACCGTATCCCCCCATACGACTCGTTCAGAGAGGCAAGCATGCCCACAACTGGCAAGCCGACCTGGCCCAAGACCCTCAGAACCACGATCACCGCCCTGACGCTCACTCTCGCGACGGCACTGATCCCCCAAGCCGCCTCAGCGCAGGACAGCAGCCTCATGGCCGTGTCCCACAAGAGCCCGTTCAACTGTGGGAAGACCTTCTACGCCAACAACTGGACCGGGACCCCCGCCCACAACCCATCGGGCTCCATCGACTGGCAGGACTACGGCGGCGATGACATCAACGGTGAGACCGTCCGCGCCACCGCTGCGGGCACCGCGTACTTCTACGACGCGGGAAGCACGAGCTATGGCAAGTGGATAGAGATCCAGCACAGTGACGGCACCAGAACCCGGTACGCCCACCTCGCGACCCAGGTGAAGGCGGCCGGCAGCTCCATGACCGTCAGCCAGGGCACCACGATCGGGACCGTCGGCTCGACGGGCGGCGCCAACGCTCCCCACCTGCACTACGAACAGCGAACCTCCAGTGGCGCGATGGACACCAGCCCGACCGTGGACGGCGTCACCGTGTCCTTGGGCCAGAAGAAGGCCGTCACGAGCACCAACGCCTGCGGTGGCAACCCCTACACCCCCGAGGAGGTCTGCGGCAGCGGCTATTCCGTCATCGACTCAGCCGCTCTCACCGGCGGTCGCACTTACCTGCTCTACAACTCGGGTAATGGCTACAACTGCGTCGCGACGTTGAAGACGACGAGCCTCGGCACAGCGTCGGCGGTGTCGGCCTTCCTGGAACCGGAAGGGGAAAACCGGACGACCGACTCGGGCAGCTACGACTATTACGCGGGACCGGTCAAGCGCAGCGCGCCCGGAAAGTGCGTCAAGTGGGGCGGCTCGGTCGGCAGCAGCTCGTACACCAGCGGCTTCGAACACTGTGACTGACCTGATGGCCGGTCGCTGAAACGTTCTGTCGAAGGCCACTGCCCAATCATGGGTAGTGGCCTTCTGCTATTGACGGGACCGAAATCGGAGAGAAAGCCTATTTCAATTCTCTGAGATGATCGTCCCGTCGGTCGCCGAGGCAGGCGACGCGAAGAACGCGGACAGCGAGAAGAGCGTGGCAGCGGCGATCACTAACGCGACGATAGCTTTCCTCATGGCTAATTAGGCTATCAGCCGAAGTATCGCCCGTCTGTACTGAACCCTTTAGCGATTTCCAGCTATTCGCCGGCCACGTGCTGGTCGAAGAAGCCGAACGTACGCTGCCACGCGTCGTCCGCCGCTGAACGGACGAGACCGTGACGCAGCGGAAACAGCGCGAGTTTCGCGACGGGATGATGGCCGTCGGTCATGAAGGAATGCCCGGCGGCCGGATAGATCTCGACGTCGTGCTCGATGCCGAGCGCCGCCATGTGCTCCCGCAGCCGCCTGCCGTGCGACCGAAATCCCTGGTCGCGGCCACCGTAGGACGCCACGACCGGACACACCGACCGCAGCTCCTCCTGATGCCGGGGAACCACCCCATAATTCACCGATGCGGCTCGCACACCGGGCGGCGCGCCCGCCGCATACGCCAGGGCGAACCCCCCACCCATGCAGAACCCGATCACACCCAGCCGACCACCGTCGACGTCCTCACGACCGGCCAGCCACCGCCGGGTCGCGTCAATGTCAGCCGTCGGCCGACCCGGCTTACCGGTCGCGAGCTGGTGCATGGCCCGCGCCAGGCACCCGACCCTGGTCCCGTGGCTGTACAAATCAGGCAGGACCGCCGCGTACCCATGCTCGGCGAACAGATCCATCACATCAAGCATGTCCGGTTCGACGCCGTAGATTTCGTGCACGACCACCACGCCCGGCCATCCGGCCACGGGCGCGGTCCCCTCGGGCAGCGCCACCGTCGCCGCCAGTGAATCGCCGTCGGGCAACGGAATGCGCACGTTTTGTCTCATCTGTACTCCTTGGAGAGCGCCACGATGGAGTCGCTGGTACGTATGTCGGTGTCTCGCCACCGGCGCATTCGATGTGCTCGGTACGCATGTCCCACCACCGCATGTATCCCGTCATGATCCCCCTTCCTCCGCCTGACGTTCGCCGGCCCTCCTCAGCGCGGAGAGCGATACGCCGTCACCCGTAACGGCCGGCACATCGGTGTGCGATCATCAGGCTCATGACATCGACCAGAAAGGGCCATGCCGCGTAGGCGCCCTTCTGAGGTCCGTACGCGAGGATCGGCATGCGGAACCCACAGAGCTCTGATCCATCAGGTTCCCGGGCTCGGCCGTCGCCCCATGGCGGCGGTGATCGCCCTTGAGCACACCTGGATGCGACCTGGTGCGATAGCGGCGGCCTTGGTGGCTTGGCAGGAGGCAGCCCTCGTCGGGACCGCTGACCGCGTATTCGCGAGGTGCTTGTGCGATCACTGCACAGGAGACATACCCCGCTGGCGACTTCACCAGGCTCTTGTCGCCTTACCCCCGTGGGCCAGACCGTCTCTGTACGCCTTGGTGCTCCCCGTCGACCAGTATTACCTCCGTCGAACCTCTCCAGCTCCGCCTACGTCCCCCGATTCCGATTGGGCATGGTGGGAACGACGGCGCCTGCGTGGGAACCGGACCATGTAGAGGCGAGCATGGAGCGCGACGCTCCAGGGCCAGATGGAACGGGATGGCACGCCCAAAAGGGTGTAGGCCCATCTGTCGAACCACGGGGAAATCCATGAAGCACAAGAAGTCATCCCTGTCCATCTGGTCGTCCACGCGAGCGGGCGGTGCCGTCCTGGCCGCGGCCGCGCTGCTCTCCGTCTCCTCTCCCACCCTGGCCCAGGCCACCACGAGGCCGGTCCTGCCGCCGTCAGGCGGCGTGGTCTACGTCACGAATGCCCGCTCCGGTGATGTTTCCTCCCTGGCGATCGGCCCGGGGGCGGTCCTCAAACCGCTTGGGAAGCCCGTGTCCACCCTCGGCAAGTTCCCCCGGGGCATCGCCCTCACCCCCAACGGAGCCACCGCGTACGTCGTCAACAGCGACTCCGACACGCTCTCGGTGTTCCGCGTGGGGGCGCAGGGCGCGCTCCAGCCGGATCCGCGGATCGTCCAGACCGGCGACGAGCCGTGGGGGGCGACCGTCTCCCCGAACGGGCGCACCCTGTACGTGACCAACACCGCCGACAGGACGATCTCGGCGTACCGGATCGGCCTCGACGGCAACCCCAGCAAGCTCGGCGACTTCCGCGCCACCTCCGACAACCCCAAGCAGACGGTGCTGTCCCCCGACGGGCGCTTCCTCTACCTCTCGTACGCCGATGTGGACGAGACCGCCGACAGCCCGCCACGAGTCATCACCCGATTCGCCGTGCGCTTCGACGGCACGCTCGGACCCGCGCAGGACGTGGCGAAGGTCGGGCAGGCCGACTTCGGGATCGCGATCAGCCCGGACGGCGGCTTGGTGTACGTGACCTCGTTGGTCGGGCAGAACGTGTGGGGGTTCCGGCGCGGCGCGGACGGCGCGCTGACGCCCGTGCCCGGATCGCCGTTCCCCGCGCCCACCGGCCCGGTCGGTCTCAAGGTCACGCCCGACGGTCAGCACCTGTACGTCGCCAGCAACGACCCCGACGTCGACACGGCTGCCGGTGGCCTGCTCGGCTTCACGATCCTCGCGGACGGCTCGCTCAAGCCGACCGCCGACTCCCCCGTCCACACCCCTGATCACGCCGAGGTGGCGGCGGTCGCGATCACGCCGGACGGCCGGGACGTCTTCGCCGCCATCCGGGACACGAACCAGCTGGCCGCGTTCCAGATCGGATCCGGCGGCACGTTGAAGGAGGCCACGGGATCGCCGTTCCTCACAGGTGGGGAGCGGCCGCTGAGCCAGTCCATCGCTGTACGCCCGGTCCCCGCGCCTACCACTGCGCAGTAAGGACCCAGTGCCCTTCGCGGGTACGCCCGAAATTCACACAGCGCATAGCGACCTTCCGGTGACAACGCTTTGCTGCACCGGAAGGTCTGAAGCCCCAGCGAACCTGGCCCCGGACGGCCGCGCGGCTCCCACAACCGGCGCGATCTCAGACCTTGAAGAACAAGCTCAGAAGTGAGTGATCGAGTAGTAGTACCAGCAGGCGAGGAGCGCCATCAGGATCACGCTGGCGATAAGGATCCCCAAGGCGATTCCGAAGAATCTACCGCCTGATCCCCGGAATCTCAGGAAGGCGCCCATAAGCGCCCCGAACACAGGGAGCCCGACCAGGATCAGCGCCGGAACGCGCAATTCCTGGAGGCCGTACTCGTTCACCTCGATCACGACGCGGCGAACCGGCATGATCATGAGGGCCGCGCTCAGGAGAAGGACGGCAGCAGCGGCGGGCCGGTAGCTGAGCTGGTCCGGTTCTGCGGAGTCGGCGATCATAGTGACTGGATGCTCCCACCGCCCATCGGTGGGAGCAAGCTTGTATGTCGGCCGAGGGAAGTCCCCATCGCGTCGACACCGGTCAGGGGTGCGCAGGCGAAGCCTGCGCTCAGGAAGGGCGTCCGAGCGAAGCGAGGCCCTCCAGGGGGGCGGTAGCCCGCCTGAGTGAACGTCCGGAGCGAAGCGGAGGCCCTTTCTACGGGAGCGGAGAAATATCGGGCCGGCGTGAACTCTTCGGCGGAGCAGCGGTAAGTACATGCGAATCTGCCCACTTGCCGCACCAGGCACCGCGTGAAGGAGCTGACCAGTTCATGGCCGAACCGGCGATAGCCGAGGCCGCCGACACCGATCTGATCCGCCGATCGTTGCGGGAGCCGGAGGCGTTCGCCATGGTGTTCGACCGGCACGCGCCCGCCCTGCACCGCTTCGCGGCTCGCAGGCTCGGTCACGACTCGGCCGAGGACGTGGTGTCGGAGACGTTCCTGGCGGCGTTCGAGCATCGGGGCCGCTACCAGTACGGCCAGGTCAGCGCCCGGCCCTGGTTGTACGGCATCGCCTCGAACGTGATCGGCAAACGGCGGCGGCGTGAGGTGGCCCGCTACCGGGCGTACGTGCGGGGCGGGGTGGACCCGGCGGAGATCACCGGCGGGCCGGTGGAGGACGGAGTGGGCACGCTCGCGGTCAACCGGCCGCTGGTGGCGGCGCTGGCCGGGTTACGCGCCGGGGACCGGAACGCACTGCTGCTGGTGGCGTGGGCGGAGCTGACGTACGAGGAGGTGGCCGAGGCGCTGAACGTCCCGGTCGGGACGGTGCGATCCCGGCTCAACCGGGCGCGCAAGAAGGTTCGCCAGGCGCTGGAAGGAGCAGATCATGGATGAGATGGAGCAGCTCGGCCGGGTGTGGGCCGAGATGCCCGAGGCGACCGAGCGCGAACTGGCGGGCTCGCGGGCCGCCCTGGTGTCCCGGTTCGACCGGCCGCGCCGCGGGTGGCCTGCCGTGCTGCCGGTCCGGCGCGTCGCGCTGGTCGGCGCGATGGCGGTGACGCTCACCGCCGGCATCCTGGTCACCGAGGTGGGTCTGGGCGGCTCTGCTCCGCACACCCCCGGCTACCTGGTCGCGGCGCCTCCGGCCGACGCCAAGGCGCTGCTCGGCCTGGCCGCGCGGGCCGCCGCCGACCAGCCTGACGTGGTGCCGCCCCGCGGCCAGTACGTCCACACCAAGATGCTGGCCCAGCGCAGCCTGTACACCAAGGACCGGTCGGGGAAGACGCAGTACACCAAGGTGCTGGTCAACGAGGAGCGCTGGGAGGCGGCCGACGTGGGCAAGCCCTGGCTGAGCCGCACGCAGGGCCTGTCGGCCACGGGACCGGCGCCCCGCACCTACTGGGACCGCGGCGTCGAGGACATCGTCTACGAGTCGGGGGCCTGTCCCGGCCTGCCGGCGTACGCCCGGCTGGGCGCCTGGCCGACGGACCCCGCCCAGGTACGCGCGAAGATCGTGGCCGACACGGGCGAGGAGCCGCTGCGCATCTGGCGCTCCCTCCAGAGCCTGGTCCGCGAGTCCGTGGTACGGCCCAGCCTGGGCGCCGCGCTGTACCAGGTCGCCGCCGGGCTGGACGGCATCGTGCTCATCGGCGACTCCGTGGACGCCGCCGGCCGCCCCGGCCTGGCCGTCGCCATGGACGAGGGCGACGGCACCCGATCCGAGCTGATCTTCGACCGGAAAACCTACCGCTACCTGGGCGAACGCACGATCAACACCAGGGACAGGAAGGTGAAGATGTCCGCCCAGGCGATCACCGAAAGGAAGGGCGCGACGCAAGGCACCGCCGTGCTCGACGCCGATCTCGTAACCGGGCTGCCCGAGGTGGCGCCGAAGGCGTCCCACATGAAGATCCCCTGCTGAGACTTTCCCCCACCTGATCCGGCCTTTCGGCCGTGAGTTCTGTTTCGCATGTCCGCATACCAGAAGGAGAACAACCCATGCTCATCGCCAAGGCCATCGCGGCCACCGTGCTCGTCGGCTCGTTCGGCGCTCTCACCTCATCGCCTCCGGGGGGCGACGCCGCGTACGAGCTGCAGACCAAACTGGAGGCGAAGCGTGTCGCCTGCATGACGGAGAAGGGCCTCGACTACGTGGCCACCCCGATGCCCAAGCACAATTGGCAGCCCGGGGAGTGGGATCGGCTTCAGGGTGACCTCAAGGCGCTGCGGGCGTATCGGGCCAAGTACGGCTTCGGCGTCTGGGCCGAGAACGCCTTCCCGAAGGACGAGGTGGTCAACCCCACCTTCCCCGACAACCCGAACAACAAGACGATGATGTCGCTCTCGGCCGACAAGCTGAAGAAGTGGCGCGCCGCCGATGACGCCTGCTTCTCCGAAGCGGCCAAGGAGGTGCTGGGCAAGACCGTCACCTCCCAGGACGACTACTGGGATCAGCTCGAAGCCGCGCTGAAGAAGGAGCTGAGTGTCCTCGACAAGGACAAGCAGCTCGCGCAGCTGGGCAAGCAGTTCGCCAAGTGCCTGGGAGTCAGCGAGACCAGGCCGACCGCACTGAACGGTCTGGGCCGCAGGACGTACTGGCAGCAGGTCACGGAGGTCGCCAAGAAGACGTGGAAGGGCGAGCTGCCCAAGGTGCCCAAGGGCAAGACCCTCGTCCTGAAGCCGAAGCTCAAGCCGGAGGAGGCCAAGCCGTACCTGGACAAGGAGATCAAGGCGGCGCTGAAGGACCTGGAGTGCGGAAAGGAGTTCTACCCCGCCTACTCCCCCAAGGCCCAGGAGATCAACTCACGGGTCACTCTGGAGTTCGGCCGGGAGGGGACCGGCCGGGAGGGGACCGTCTGACGGGGAGCTCTTGACGGCGCTTCCGGGCGGGGGCCGCGCCGTCTGAAGCAGGCCATAGCCGTCTGAGCAAGCCGTAACGGAGCAGGTGCCGCTTGTGACACGCGAGCGGCACCTGCTGTCGTCGCCGTACGCTGAGTCGGCAAGTCCGCCGTACCGACGTGAGGAGAGCTGACCAGCGTGAGCCTGGCCTTCGCCACTGAGGTGGGTGGTCTCAACCGTGAGAACGAGGACTTCGTCGGCGCGACCCCTGACGCGGTGGTCGTTCTCGACGGCGCCGGCTATCCCGCACGCCTGCAGACCGGATGCGTCCACACCGTGGCCTGGTACACGCGCATGCTCGGCTCGTCCTTGGTCTCCACGCTGACGGCCGACGACCTCCCGTTGACCGACGTGTTGGCCGAGGGCATCGAGACCGTCTCCGCGCTGCACTCCTCGACCTGCGACCTCGCCCATCCCGGATCACCCGCGGCAACCGTGCTCTTACTCCGCCGGACAACGAACTCCCTGGACTGGCTCGTACTGGCGGACTCCATCCTCGTCCTGGACCTGAACTCCGCCACGGAACCCATGGTGGTCAGCGATGATCGCCTGGCTGATGTCACGGCGAGTCTGCGAACGCACCTGGACACCCTGCCCACCGGCTCCAAGGAGCACGAGCAGGAACGCCTTGGTTCCGTGGAAGCCCAGCTCCAGCACCGCAACCGTGACGGAGGCTACTGGGTCGCCTCCACCGACCCCCTCGCCGCCGAACACTCTCTCACCGGCAGCGTTCCCACGGCCGCGGTACGAGCTGCCGCGCTGCTCAGCGATGGGGCATCGCGCCTGGTCGACTGCTTCGAGCTCGCGAGCTGGCGAGGCCTCCTGAACGTCCTGGAAGCCGACGGTCCCGCCGAACTCATCAACCAGGTCCGTACGGCCGAGCACACCGACCCCCACGGCGCCCGCTGGCCACGCGGCAAGGCACACGACGACGCCACCGCCGTCTACTGGCGGCTCTGACGCCTGGACGAGAGGGCCGCGTGCGCCTACCCCAGTTGAGCGAGGTCTTCTTCGCTCAGCTTCAGTGTGCCGGCGGCGATGTTCTCCTCCAGGTGCGCCGGTGAGCCGGTGCCGGGGATCGCCAGGATGTTGGGGGATCGGGCCAGCAACCAGGCCAGGGCCACCTGCGGCACCGTCGCACCGTGGCGGGCGGCGATGGCGTCCAGATGCCCGGCCTTGATCGGCTGGAACCCGCCGACAGGGAAGTAGGGGACATAGGCGATGCCCGCGTCCGCGCAGGCGTCGACCAGTGGGTCGTCATCGCGCTTGGACAGGTTGTAGAGGTTCTGGACGCAGGCGATGGGCGCGATCGCGCGGGCCTGGGCGAATTCGTCAGCGGTGACGTTCGATACGCCCAGGTGGCGGATCAAGCCTTCCTCGCGCAGCTCGAGCAGCGTTGTCAGGGGCGCGGCCAGAGACGTCTCGGAGCGGTCGTGGCCACCCATCCGCAGATTCACCACGTCCAGGCGGTCGACCCCGAGCGAGCGCAGGTTCGCCTCCACGCCGCGGCGCAGGCCGTCCGGTGTCAGGCCGGTCATCTCGGCCGCCGGCAAGGCGACATCGGAGCCCTCGACCAGCGCGCCCACCTTGGTCACGATCACCAGGTCCGCCGGGTAGGGAGACAGCGCCTCCCGGATCAGCTCATTGGCCGCCACTCCGTCACGCGCGTAGTAGTGCGAGGTGTCGATGTGATTCACGCCGAGCTCCACCGCCCGGCGCAGGATCGCCAGAGCCGTCTCCCGGCTGGGCCGACCACCCTGCGGCCAGCCGGTCAGCTTCATCGCTCCGTAACCGATCCGCGCGACGCTGAGGTCGCCGCCCAACGGCCATGGGTTCATTGTCACGATCGACACTTTAAAGGCCGCTGTCGTAATCGCCCGCTTGTCTACGCGGCGGGTGCGTGGGAATCGGTCGTACTTCGGCGGGCCAGCAGGACGAGGCCGATAGCTTGCAGCGTCGCGGCAACGCACAAGACAAGCGCTCCGAGCGGAAGCAAGCCGGCGAACCAATGGGGGGCTCCGGTGGCACCACCGTCACCGACCATGATCGACCCCCACCTGCCCAGGGTGAGCAGCACGGTGTACGGATACATCACCCACAAACCGCCCGACATTGCCAGCACACCGAGCTTGATCCGCCCCCGTAACCGGGGCAGCAGGAGGGAGAAGACGCTGAGGAGGACTGTGACAGCACCTACCGGAAACGCCAGTCTGCGCACGGTACTTCGGATCCCGACCAGATCCTCTGCCAGGCCCTTGAGATCCATGGGCTCGTCCGCTCCAGACCTGATGTTCATCTCCACGTTGTGCCCGATGGTCGTATCGACGGTGTACTGAATCGCCGCATGGAGGCCGACCGCGTAAACCGCTGAAAGCACAAGCCCCGACACCATCAGAATCGGTCCCCGCCGGGCGGCCGCGATCATATGACGTCTCTCCACCCTTGCTGTCACGACTAAAAGAGAGCGGTGGACGCCAGCTTCGCCGCGCCAAGACCGATCGCCACCGCCCCCACCGACATCCCCGCCACCGATGTACTGCGGTTGTACACCGTCGCTATCGTGGCTTGCTTCCGCAGCCCAGGCCAGGCCAGCGCCGCCGCGATGACCCCGAGCCCCGGCATCACCCAGCCCTGGGTCAGCCGGGAGCCGACGAGGACGGCGAGCAGCGCGAGGATCAGGGAGACAGGACCGAGACGATCGATTAATCGGGTCATGGAGAGCGAGTGTAGAACCCTCGCCTGCCACCGGATCGATCAAGCGTGAACGCGGACGCACAGGCGGCAGCTGCGGCCTGCCGCCCCCGCGAGCCTCACCCGTGGGCGCGACAACGGCCAGCGCCGACGTTTCCTAGCGACCTTGGGCGAACTGCCGCAGCGCGGGAGCGAGCACGTCGGCCGTGGTGCCATGATTCTCGCCCGGTACGGCCCGCAGAGTCGCGGTGGGAAGGAGATCGGCCAGCGCCTGGGCCCCGGTGATCAGCCACGGCATGGTACCGGTGCCGTGCATGACCAGGACGGATACGGTCACCGCGGCCCAGCGGTCGCGGGGCAATGGAGCGCCGGACATGGTGGTGCCCATGATCCGCCCGTCGTAGGCGATGGTGTGCGCCACCTCTTCCACGGCGGGCCAGAACGGGGCCTGTCGCATACCGGCGACGGCCTCGGCGGGGACGCCCGCCGCCGCAGTCATGAACAGCTCCACCGCGTCGCCCGGACGGCCGTCGGCGACGCAGGCGTCGAGCCGCTCGACGTAGTCGGACGGCAGCGGTGGGCGGCTGTCGTCGACGACGAACGGCGGCTCGAACAGCGCAAGCCGAGTGATCGGCAGGCCGGCGGCGGCGGCGTGCAGGGCCAGCACGGCCCCTGAGGACCAGCCGAACACCATGGCCGACCCGCCGGCGTGGTCGATCAGGGCGGCAAGGTCCTCGAACTCGCGCTCCACCGCGTACGGCGCGGTGTCGGTGCTCTCGCCGCGACCACGGCGGTCGTAGGCGTAGACCCGGAACTCCTCGCTCAGCAGCTGCCCCACCTCACCGTTGGTCGGGTTGACCATTCGATGGGCGGTGGCCCCGTCGATCATGATCAATGGCTGGCCGTCGCCCCAGACGTCGAAGGCGATCTCAGTGCCGTCCTTGGACTGGACAGTGCCCACCTTGGCTCCTCCAAGTCGTACCGTACGGTACTGTACCGAAACGGTGAACAGTACCGTACGGTACACTCCAGAGGCTGTCAACGTTCGCCTCAGCGCGAACCCTGGAGGGCCCAAATGCCGCAAGCCGCAGACACGCACGCGCAGACACGGCGCCGGATCATGGATGCGGCGCTGGAGGTGTTCCTTCGTGACGGCTACGTCGGTGCCAAGACCGACGAGATCGCCTCTGCCGCGGGCGCGTCAAAGCAGACGATCTACAAGCACTTCGGGCCGAAGGAGAGCCTGTTCGAGCAGATCGTGCTCGACCGCCTCGTCGGCATCGATCAGATCTTCCGCAACGCCATGGGCGACCTGGCGGCCACGGATGATGTCGAGACCACCCTGCGGGCGGTCGCACGCCAGTTCGTCCACGCCCTCACGCAGCCTTCGCACCTGCGTGTACGCCGCCTCGTCATCGCCGAAGCCGGCCGTTTCCCGAAACTGGGCCACGCCTACTTCGAGGCCGGCCCCGAGCGTGTGCACGCCGCGCTGGCGTCCTGCTTCGAGCAGCTGACCGGCCGCGGACTGCTGCGTATCGACGATCCCGTCCTCGCTGCCAACCACTTCACCTGGCTCGTCTCCTCGATCCCGGTCAACAAGGTCATGCTCTGCGGCGACGACATCCGCTTCGCCTCATCCGAGCTCGATCACTACGCCGATGCCGCCGTCAGGGTCTTTCTCGCCGCCTATCGCACGGCCGGGGCCCAATGAAGCCGCAGCACCAAGCCGATTTTCACATCTGCGCGGTGAGCAGGGCATCGGCGAGGCTGGTGCGGGCGTAGAGCACCGAGCGGCCCGCTCGGTGGGCGCTGGTCAGACCGGCGGCTCGCAGTGCGGTGAGGTGCTGGGACACGCCCGCCGCGGAAATGCCCGACCGGTGGGCAAGTTCGGTGGTCGAGGCGGGTGAGTCCAGTTCGGCCAGGATGAGCGCTCGGGATCGGCCGATCACGGCCGCGAGAGCCTCCATGCGGTCATATGTCCGGCGCTCCCACAACGTGCCGATCCCGCGAGCCGGGTAGGCCAGCTGAGGTGGTTCGGACGCGACTGACCGGGTCAGCACCCGCGGCCAGGCGAAGACCGACGGCACCAGGAGCAGGCCGGCTCCGGTCTCGATCCTGGTGACGGCGCAGTGCCGTTGCACGAGGTGGAGGCCGCCGTCTGCCCAACGCACCGTGTGGTGCAACTCGTCGAGTGCCTGGGCCGTGCCCTGCTCGGCCACCTGGCGGGCCCGGTGGAAGACGTCCGCCTCCAGCACCGTACGAATCCTGGCCCAGTATGGCGCTATCGCGAGCCCCCAGTAGACCTCGATCTCCGCGACGATCTGAGGCAGGTAAGTCCGAGGGTCCCGGTGAAGGCTCCGCAGCCGCGCGGGCAACCGGCCGTCGCGCTCAGCGGCCAGGCAGTCGAGGTCCCGCCGTACCTGCTCGGGTTCGGTGACCTCGATGGCGGCCAACTCTTCGGGCAGATCGGGGGACGCGGTCGCCGGCGCCGGGTTGAGAAAGTCGGGGAGGTGACCGATGGGCGGAATCATGTCGGCCAGCCAACCGCGATCGAGACCTGCCGCCGCGAGCCGAAGGCGTACCTGGTCGGCCCAGCCGCGGTGCGGGTCCGGCACCGCGGCGGCGGCCAGCGCTCTGAAGCTGGTGACGACTTCCCACATGGGCGAGACGGCGAACCGGGTCTCGGCCAGATCGTTCACCGAAAAGGACAGCCGCGCCTTCATGCCGCCTCCATTACTCCCATGATTCGGTCTGAGCTTAATCAGTGGACGCTCGTTCCCCCGCCCGGCAGCATCCCGGGAGCAGGTGCCTCGGAAACCAGAACAACGCTAAGGCGGTCACGCACATGTCTGTTGACAACTCCACTGATGCCGCGACCGAGGGGAAGGCCCGGCGGTTCCGCGCTCTGAGCACCGAGTCCGTGCTGGTGCTGCCGAACGCCTGGGACGCCGCCAGTGCGGCGGTGATCGCCGCGGCCGGAGCCACGGCGA
This sequence comes from Nonomuraea sp. CA-143628, assembly GCF_050942315.1. Lineage (NCBI taxonomy): Bacteria > Bacillati > Actinomycetota > Actinomycetes > Streptosporangiales > Streptosporangiaceae > Nonomuraea > Nonomuraea sp. CA-143628. Next base: position 101,264 of record NZ_CP192072.1, on the reverse strand, counting down.
TCGCCACGACCAGCGGTGGTGTGTCGTGGTCCCTCGGCCGTGGGGACGGGCAACGGCTCAGCCGGGGCGAGATGGTGGAGGCCGCGCGGCGCATCGTGGACTCCGTCGACTTGCCGGTGACGGTCGACGTGGAGAGAGGGTACGGGCCGGCTCCGGCGGATGTCGCCGCGACCGTGCGTGCGGTGGTCGAGGCCGGTGCGGTGGGGGTCAATCTGGAGGACTCCACGGCCGTCGGCGGTCCTCTGTTCGACATCCCCGAGCAGAGCGCCAGGCTGCTTGCCGCCAGGGAAGCCGCAGCCGCGGCCGGCCTGCCGGAACTGTTCATCAACGCGCGAACCGACGTCTTCCTGTTCGCGATCGGTGCGTCCGATGGCCGACTGGGCGAGGTGCTGGCGCGCGCGGCGGCATACGCCGAGGCGGGCGCCGACGGCATCTTCGTTCCCGGCCTGCTCGATCTGGAGATGCTGAGCACTCTCTGCGCCGAGTCGCCGCTGCCGGTCAACGCGATGGCTGCCGCTGGTGGACCGAGTGTCACCGAGCTCGCTCAGGCCGGGGTACGCAGGATCAGCGTGGGCACCGGGCTGGCCCAGGCCGCCTACACCGCGGCCCGCAGAGCCGCCGCGGAACTGCTCGGCACGGGAGGTCTCACGGCACTGGACGGCTCACTGGACTTCAGCGAACTCGACGTCCTGTTCCGTCACTGATCAAGGTCAGGAGGACGGCTCGTCCAGGTGGCCGAGAATTCGACCACCCTCGCCGTCGACGCGGCGGCGGCGGGCGCGCTGGCGGCAGGTCGGGCCGCAGTAGCGGGGTGGCCGCCCGGTGGCCCGGACACGCAGCCGGGCGCCGCATTCCTCGCAGTGCCTCTCCCTGGGGGCGGCGGTTTCGTGACGCTGAAGGGAAGGTGCGTCACGTAATCCACTGGCTTTCGTGACAGCAGGGGTACGCAATCCGTCCAGCAGCAGCCGCACCAGCCGCGTACCGCGTGCCAGGTCCCGGTGTGCCGAACGCAGTGCGGCGCCGCCGACGGCCAGCGCGGCCAGATCGTCGACCCGCACGTCGGCGCGTATCGCACCAGCCTGTTTCGCGTCGCGCAGCAAGCGAGCCAGCGCCTTGTGGAACCGCTGCGCCGCGGCGGCCAGGACGGCGCGCGGCCAGCCCTTGTCAGCGGTGAGCGCGTCGCAGACGTGCTTGCGGCCTACCAACTTCTCGATCACTTCGAGCAGGAACCCGAACAGCGCGTCGCCGGGCGCCGCGCGGCCCGCCCACTCACCCGCGGAGACCACGAATCCCTGGACGTGTTCGGCGAGCACCGCCTCGACCAGGATCTCCTTGCTCGGGAAGTGCCGGTAGACGGTCCCGGCGCCGACCCCGGCGCGATGCGCGATCCGGCCGAGCGACACCTCCAGCCCTTCCTCGGCGAACACGCGCATCGCGGTACGCAGCACGATCTCTCGGTTGCGGCGGGCATCGGCGCGCCCGGCAAGGGCCGCATCCGGTGCTGCGGTCATGTCACGTAATCCTTGTCTGTGGCGTGGAAGGGGGTGGAGCATTCCGGTTCGTGTCAGTATCCACCACCTCCGAATCCGTCACCTCCGAATCCGTCGTCTCCAAAGAGGACGCCATGACCACCGACTCCCCCATCCTCGTCACCGGCGCCACCGGCAAGCAGGGCGGCGCCACCGCCCGGCGGCTGCTTGCCGGAGGGTGGCCGGTGCGAGCCCTGGTGCGCGACCTGACCGCACCCGCCGCCGCCGCACTGGCCGCCGCGGGTGCCCAGCTCGTACGCGGCGACTTCGACGATCTGACCAGTCTGCCGCCGGCGCTCGATGGCGCCGCTGGCCTGTTCGGCATACCACCCGTGTCCTTCACAACAGACCTTGAGGTGGCCCGTGGCCGGGCGCTGATCGACGCGGCGGCCGCGGCGGGAATCAAGCAGGTGGTATTCAGCACCCTCGCCGCGACATCGACAGAAGTGGCAGGTTCAGCGGGGAAAGCGCTGATCGAACAGTACCTGCACGATCACATCGCGCTGCCTACCGTGCTGCGTCCAGTGCGGTTCATGACGAACTATCTCAGCGACGGGGCGATCGGCATCGACGGCATTTCCAACGGCGTACACCGCCATGTGTTTCCCCCGCACGAGCCCATGCAGATCATCGCGCTGGAGGACATCGCCGAATTCGCCGCGCTCGCCTTCGCGGAGCCGACCCGGTTCGCCGGACGAACCCTGGAACTGGCCGGCGACGAACCGACCCCGGTCGAGGCCGCCGCCGCGATCACCGAGGCCACTGGCATTCCGGTCCGGTACGAGCAGGTCACCGATGAAGAGGCCGCCGCCATCAGCTCAGAGGTCGCCGAGATCAGGAAACACTGGCACACCGGTCACCAATGGCACGCCGACATCGAGTCGCTGCGCGTCATCCACCCCGGACTGCGTACACTCACCGACTGGCTCACCGAATCCGGCGCCGCCGCCGTCCGCGCCAACCTCACCGCTCCCTGATCATGGTCGCGTCAGATTTCCAGTGCTGACCTGTCGATTTCGCGACTCGCCGTTCGTCTTACTGCGCGACCAATCTGGTAGCGACGAGGAGGAAACAATGAAGTACGTCATGCTGATCTTTCAGGGCACCGCGCTTGAGGGACAGGCCGCGTTGTCCGAGGAGGAGCAGAAGCAGGTCTACGCCGACTACCAAGCGTTCAACCGGACGCCAGGCGTCACCCCCGGGGTGCCGATGGGCCTGCCCGAGAACGCGACCACCGTGCGGGTCGAGGGCAGCAAGGCCCTGACAACGGACGGCCCGTTCGTCGGGATGAAGGAGGCCCTTGGCGGCTGGTTCATCCTGGAGGCCGACAACCTCGACGCGGCCATCGAGGTGGCCGCCCGACACCCTGCGGCACGCTACGGTGGCGCCATCGAGATCCGCCCCTCGGAGGTGTATTGGTCGAAGGTGGCCCCCTGACCATGGAGGACCCGTTCGTCGGGATGCCGGAGGAGTTTTGGTAGCGACGCTCGAACAGGTCTTCCGCGCGGAATGGGGCCGCGTCCTGGCCACCTTGATCGGCTTCCTCGGCGACTTCGACATCGCCGAGGAGGCCGCGCAGGAGGCGTTCGCCATCGCCGCCGACCGGTGGCCACGCGACGGCGTCCCCAGCAACCCGCGCGCCTGGCTGATGACGACGGCTCGGAACCGAGCGACGGACCGCATCCGCCGCGACCGGGCCCTCGCCACCAAATTCGGCCTGCTCGTCGCCGACGAGCGTGCGGAGGTGCCGATGGACGCCACGACGTTTCCCGACGAGCGCCTGGAACTCATCTTCACCTGCTGTCACCCGGCGCTCGCCATCGAGGCGCAGGTGGCGCTCACCCTGCGCACTCTCGGCGGGCTCACCACCGACGAGATCGCCCGCGCCTTCCTGGTGCCGGAGCGCACCATGGCGCAGCGGCTGGTGCGGGCCAAGCGCAAGATCAAAGCAGCGGGGATCCCGTTTCGCGTGCCACCGGTTCACCTGCTCCGCGAGCGTCTCGACGCCGTTCTCGCCGTCGTCTACCTGATCTTCAACGAGGGCTACGGCGGCCGCGACGAGCTCGCGGCGGAGGCGATCTGGTTGGGGCGCGCGCTCGCCGAACTGCTTCCGGACGACCCCGAGGTTCACGGGCTGCTGGCGATGATGCTCTTGCACGACTCCCGTCGCGAGGCACGGTTCCGCGACGGCGAGCTCGTACTGCTCGGCGATCAGAACCGGTCCCTGTGGAACACCGAGCAGCTCGCCGCAGGCCGCGCCGAGCTCGACCGGGCGCTCGCCCTGCGCGGCCGCGGACCCTATGTCCTGCAGGCCGCCATCGCCTCGTTGCACGCCGAGACGCCGTGCGACTGGGCGCAGATCGCGGCCCTGTACGGCCGGCTCGCCCGCCTGACCGGCTCGCCCATCGTGGAGCTCAACCGCGCCATCGCCGTCGCCGAGACCGAAGGCCCCGAGGCCGGTCTGCGCGTCGTCGACGAACTCGGTCTCGACGACTTCCGCTACCTGCACTCGACCAGGGCCGAACTCTTGCGACGCCTCGGGCGTACCGACGAGGCGCGTGACGCCTATCGACGTGCGAGGCAACTCACCGACGACGGCGCCGAACGGCGCTTCCTCGAACGCCGGCTCACGGAACTGGCAGGCAGGACAGGCTCGGATTAGCCCCTGGGTCCGGCGAAGCCTGCGTTCCTGACCGTCGTGGCCCCACTTGTGGCATGACGGGACGCCGCATATCGTGCCGATGTATCCATTCGATATATCGGGTCGATGGTGCGCCGTGGCCCGGCTGACCCGGGAGCGGCGATGAGGCGGATCGACTACGACACGGAGCAGCACCAGGACTACGCGCGTGGCCGCGCGCTTACCGAGCGGCAGCAGCAGACATGGATCAGCGCCTTCGCAGCGGTGCTGCCCGAGGGGCGTCCGCTGGTGGGGCTGGACGTCGGCGCGGGGACCGGCAGGTTCACCCCCGCGCTGGCGCGAGCGTTCGGGCCGGTCACCGGCGTCGAGCCGTCGGTCCGTATGCGCGAGACAGCGCAGGCGCGGTCCCAGCATCCCGATGTGCGATATCTGGCGGGCTCCGCCGAGGACATGCCGGTGCCGTCCGCGAGCGCCGACTACGCTCTCATGTTCTTGTCCTGGCACCACGTCCAGGACAAACCGCGGGCAGTACGGGAGCTGGCCAGGGTGCTCAGGCCCGCCGGGCGGCTGCTACTGCGCGCGAATTTCAGCGACCACCATCCCAGGCCGTGGTGGCTGGAGCACTTCCCCCGTGGCTTCGCGGCGGACGCCGCGCTGTTCCAGCCGCTGCACGAGGTCATCGAGATGTTCACGTCGGACGGCTGGCGCGTTGCCGGCTTCGGCACGGTTACCGAGCCGTCCGTCGGCACCCACGCTGACATGCTCCAACGGCTGCGCCTGCGCACCCTTTCGTTCTTCGCTCAGCTCAGTCCCGACGAGCTGGAGGCCGGTTTCCGCCGCCTGGAGGAGGCGGTTGCCGCGGATCCCGACGCACCGGCGCCGGTGTTCGCTGAGCCGCTGCTCACGCTCGAACGGCGCTAGATACGGCGCCGGTTTAGAAGGGGCCGCTCTCCGGATAGCCAGCCTTTATGGCGGCCTTGCGGGTCTTCGCGTTGAGCTTCTTCTCGCTGATGACCTTGCCGGCCGCCGGTGCGGCGATCTTCACCTTGGCGCCCCAGCCCGAATACTTGGTATCGGTGTGGAAGACCATCTGGTCATAGGCCGTGCTGTCGCCGTCCGGGTAGGCCGTCGTGTCGACGACCGTGCGGGTGAGCAGGTTGTGTTGATCGAAGTACAGGTGGAACTCGACGTTGCCTTCCCCGGCGGACTTGTCGTGCCGGAAGTCAGTGAGCTTGGCGGTGCCCTGATATTCGCCGGTCGCCACTTCTGATGCGTTTTTCACCATGAACTGCAGTTCAGCTGAAGTGACGCCCATGCCGAGGACGGAATTTTCCCGCCCATCAGCCTTCGACTGGATCCAGGAACGACCGGAAGGCAGCGCCTTGGCGATGCCGGCGTTGGTCACGTAGGCGTTTCTGCCCTCGGCGATGACCCGGTAGGGAGGTTTGGGCCCTTGCTGGCGTGAGGACATGCGGACACGGAGGTCGGCAGCCGCTACATTGCCCTTGCCGAAAGCCAGGGTGCCGGCCGTGCGGGTGTTCACCTGTACCTGCATAGCTTGGTCGCCGGTGGTGAAATCGAGGGTGATGCTGCTTGATTCGGTGATTTTCACGCCCTTGCCCGGGGTCAGCTGGGCTTTCAGGGCTTTCACCGGGTCCACTGGAGCGGCCTGCACGGATGCTACGGATGCCGCCTGAGCGGGTACGGCCACCACGGATACGGCCGCGGCCGTTGCTACGAGGCCTGCGAATAAGAGCTTCATCAGTGTCCTTGCTTGAGGGTATATAGCAGGGGAAAGAGTAAGAGGGTGGTGTTGGCGAGATAAGGGATTTCCCATAACGATCCTGTGTAGACCTGTTCTGCACGCTGCGGCGAGACATCCAGGGCGCTGGTGAGGCCCCGCGATGGCCGAGCGAGCGCGAAGCGCTCATGCCGTAGAAATGCACAATCAGGTCACGCATGCGGCCAAGCGAGCTCAAATCCGCTAGCGTCACTGACATGCCTCTCGCCTTGATTCCCAGTCCTTCCCAAGGTGTCTGGCATCTTGGCATCATTCCGATCCGGGCCTACGCATTGTGCTTCATTGTCGGAATCGCCTTCGGCGTCTGGCTGAGTGAGCGCCGCTGGCGCGCCCGGGGCGGCGAGAAAGGCACGATCAGCGACATCGCGGTTCCTGGGGTGATCTTCGGCCTGATCGGCGCTCGCCTCTACCACGTCATCACCGACTGGCAGATCTACTTCGGCGACCGCGCGATCAAGAAGCCCTACGAGGCCCTGTTCATCTGGGAAGGCGGCCTCAGCATCTGGGGCGCGGTCGCACTGGGAGGCGTGGGCGTGTGGCTGGCCTGCCGCCGCCGAGGGCTGTCCCTCGGCGCCGTGGGCGACACGATCGCGCCCAGCATCGCGTTCGGGCAGGCGATCGCCCGCTGGGGCAACTGGTTCAACCAGGAGCTGTACGGCAGTCCGACCACGTTGCCGTGGGGCCTGGAGATCGACCAGGCGCACGGCGGCCAGCCGGGCGTGCTCTACCATCCGACATTCCTGTACGAGTCGCTGTGGAACGTGGCCCTCGGCTTCGGGCTGATCCTTGTCGGCAGGCGGTTCACACTCCGCCATGGCCGGCTGTTCGCCCTCTATGTCGCCGGCTACACGTTGGGGCGGTTCTGGATTGAAGGGCTGCGGATCGACCCGGTTGGCGGGGTGGACCACGCGGTGACGTTCCTGGGGCTGCGGATCAACCAGTGGACGTCGATCGTGCTGTTCCTCGGCGCACTGGTCTATCTCTGGGTGACTCGTAACAAGGACGCCGAAGAGATCGTGGTGACGGGCTCGTACAAGCAGGACGGTTCGTACGAGCAGGACGGTTCGTACGAGCAGGACAGTTCGTACGAGCAGGACGGCGGGGAGGCCGCCGAGCCGGCGCACCCGACCGACCAGGACGACGCGGCGGCGGACACTCGCCGAGTTCCAGGAAGTTCTTGACGGCGCGGAGCCTGCTTCATCGCTGCTCCTGCGGCGTGTACCGGCGCTCCATCGCCACCGCAGGTGTCCGGTGAAATGAAACTTTCACCCGTCACGTCGGTATTACGGCTCCGCAGGCTGATCCCCGACCTGGTGGCACGCCTGGTTCACCCTCGCGAGAGCCGCCAGGGCGCAAGTTAATGCCGGCCGAATCAATGGCTCTCGCTCGTCTCTCTGGACACCTGGAGACCCCGAAAATAGTCTCCGTGCGCGCTCCGCCGACATCATGCGAGAGATGAGGTTGGAATTGACACGCTCCAAAGTACGTCGTGCGGCCGGCTCTGTCGCCGTCGCCATCGCAACCCTCGCGGCAATCCTGGTGCCCGTCACTCCCGCGCACGCCGCCTACGGTCCTGACCAGGCCGTGTCCATCACGGTGACCTCGAACGCCGGCCCGTCGATCATGCTCGCCCAGCTGACCGGCACGCTGGCATTCGACGACGGGAACACGAAGTTCAGGTATTCGCTCCGGCTGTGCTGGGGGAGCGGCTCCTACCCCATGCCGAACTTCTACGTCTCCGTCAACGGCAGCACCATTTTCTATCCGAGCCAGACGGGCACGGCGGCTGCTCCCCCCGGCTGCCAGTTGTACCTGTACCTCTACGACGGTGAATACACCCACTCCACTACCCTCACGAATGTCACCTTGTACGTGACGGGCGGCTGGTTCTATCCCGGCAACACTTACAACAGTCGCACCAAATCCGTGACCTACGACAACCCCTACAACTGAGCCGTCACCGCCGCCCGGCGTACGCATTCGCTTCATAGGAGCTGAGCCAGAAAGGCCACTCCCGCCTATGGGGGTGGCCTTCGTCCGCCTCTCAGTCAACTGGGACTGTCGGCGAGGAAGTTCTCGATTCTCCGGGCGAGAGCGTCGGGCGCTTCGAGCATCGGCAGGTGTCCGCTGTCGAGGGATTCATTCCAGCTCGTGCCGAGGTTGCGCGCGAATCGCTGTTGCAGTCCGATCGGGAGCTCAGCGTCTTGGCTGGTGGAGAGGTAGCCTCGACGTTCGGGAAAACCGCCGCTTTGCGGCGTGTCCCGGTAGAGACGCGCAGACTCGGGGTGGAACTCCGCCACGATGCGATCGGCCGTCTTCGTGTCGACCCGGCCGGCCACGCCGCGCCGGATGGCGGCATCGGGTGGTCGGGTGCCGGCCAGCCGCATCGCCAGGCTCAGCACGAGCCGGTTCGGCAACGGCATCGACGCGACGAAGCTGCGTCCCGGCTTCGGCACGACGGCCGTGACCGCCAGGAACGCGCTCACCCGGTCAGGCGCGAGGGTCATGATTTCCGCCGCGACAGTCCCGCCACTGGAGTGCGCGACGACCGCGAATCGCTCCCACGGTGCCGAATCCAGTGCCGCGGCGGCGTACTCCGTGAGCGAAGCGCGATCATGACGTGGTCGCTCGGCGACCACCGTCTGGTGCGATGCGGCCAGTTCTTCGCGCACCTGATCCCAGATCCAGACGGGAAGACCGGCACCGCTCAGCAACAGGATGGGTTCTAGCGACTCTGTCATGTTCCAATGCTGGAGGTGCTGGATGTCACCGTTATGGCACCATTCATGGATGAACCGCACCGACCGGCTCTACGCGATCCGCGAAGATCTCCGCCGTGCGGGTCCCCGAGGCCGCACCGCCCAACAGCTCGCCACCGCGTTCGAGATCAGTGTCCGTACCGTCAAGCGCGACATCTCCGCGCTACAACAGGGCGGGTTCCCAGTCTGGGCACGCCCGGGCCGACTTGGCGGATACGTCGTCGATCGCGCCGCCACCCTGCCGCCGGTGAACTTCACCGCCACCGAAGCCGGCGCGCTCGCCGCGGCGATCGCGGCACACCGTGGACAACCATTCGACCGGCAGGCCCGAGCCGCCCTGGTGAAAGTGCTGGCGGTGATGGACCCGCAGGCGCGGCGGCACGCGGACGACTTGACCGAGCGCATCTGGATCGACCACAGCACCACCGAGGCAGCCGATCCGCGCCGACGCGACGCGATCGAACAGGCTCTTCAGGAACGCAAGGTCCTCTCGCTGCACTACCGCGATCGTCACGGTACGCCGACCACGCGCCGGGTGGACCCTCAGCTGCTCGCGTTCACGGCCGGGCACTGGTTCCTCGTTGCGCACTGTCGGCACCGCCAGGCCATCCGATGGTTCCGCCTCGATCGGATCGAACGCGCGAGTCTCACCACTCAGCGCGCCATCGACGTACCCGTCGAAGAGCTAGGGACGCCTCCCTCGACGGCGGCCTCAGTCCGGGTGTGATCCCGGCGGGGCGCTGTCACTCCTGACTTCCTGCTGCGAACCGGATCACGTCGCGACGCACGAAGCTTTGTGCGGACGGTGATTGATCAACTACGTTCGGTTGTGTCATGGTGCTGAAGTCTTGATCAACTCTTCTGGAGGCACCCATGCTCGCTCGCCATCTGCTGGCCGCCGCCGTCATCTCCGCCATCATGGGCGCGGTCACCGCTCCGCCCGCGATGGCCGCTGGTCAAGAGCCCGCCAACCGCACCGTCCCGATCGGGACCGCAATGTGCGTCGACGTCAGCAACTACCGCGGCAACGGCGTCCTGATGTACCAGTGGCAGTGCGACCCCAACAACACCAACCAGAAGTTCGTCGTCGAGGACGGCCTCATCAAGGTGGAAGACACCATCGGCACGAGCCAGACGATGTGCCTGGACTCCTCCAACGGCCGAACCAACGGCACCCGGGTCTACCAGTGGCAGTGCCTGGGTAACGCTAACCAGCTCTGGGTCATCCAGCGCGGCCAGATCATCCTCAAGTCCACCCTCAACTCGGGCAACCGCCTATGCCTGGACGCCACCAACGGCCGCGGCAACGGCATCCAGGTGTACCTGTGGCAGTGCGACCCCTACAACACCAACCAGAAGTTCGTCGTCTCGGATGGCCAGATCGCGGTCAAGGACACCTTGTCCTGATCCTGAACGTCCCGATCCTGAACGTCCTAATCTCTGGGCGTCCTGATCTCTGGGCGTCCTGATCCCTTATGGCGGTGGGCGTCAGCACACCACGAAGATGCTCTTCCAGCCGACGCCCGTCCCCTGCTTCACGTTGCCGTTGGTGGGCAGCGTGAAGTGCACCGGCCCTCTGTTGTTGATCTCGTTGTGCATCCGGCCGGACTGGCCGGAGCCGAACCACTTGTACGACCCGCGGTAACGGAGGTTGGTCGTGCCGCACCTGTCGATTACCTGTGTCTGGCCGGTGAAGCCCGGCCCTTCGTAGGCCACGTACGTCGAGCCGGTGTCCGCGGACGTCGAGGCGTTGGCGGCACCGCCCATGACTGCGATCAGGGAGGCAGAGATGGCGGAGACGAGGGCGATTTTCTTGATGCTCTTCACAGCGGTCCTCCGGATGCGTCTCGACTGATTGCCTGAGGAGAGAAGTCCCATGACACTCACCACTCGCGCGGGCAGAGAGCCCGAACGCCGCAGCCGTAGACCGGCTGGGGAGCGGACGACGAGCTTGGACTCGCCGTAGGAGCGGGGCAAGGGACCGTCCTTTTCATAGGTTTTCCTGACGAGAAGAACATATGGATCAACGCTTGATCGTCACTTGCACCCCACCTACACCACACGCGTCAACTGGCCGTAAAGTCAGCTGTCTCATGCACGGCGCCGCCTCGGATGCGGTCAGGAGAAGACCGTTGCCGGTGTGAGTGCCTGCGCGGGTTGGACGACGGCCGGCTTGCGGTCGGCGACCGGTGAAACCCGGTCGAGGGTGCCGTGAAACCGGCACCGCCGACAGTGAAGCCATGAGCATCACAGAACTCGGACGTACCGAAGGCGGCCCCGCCCTCGGCGGAGGCGCCGATCCGGCCGTACGTGCGCAAGGGCTGGTGAAAACGTTCGGCGAGCACCGCGCCGTCGACGGGATCGACCTGAACGTACGCCCCGGTGAGATCTTCGGCGTCCTCGGCCCGAACGGCGCCGGCAAGACCACCATGCTGCGCATGCTGGCCACCCTGTTGGAGATCGACGCGGGCCGTGCCGAGATCTTCGGGGTCGACGTGGCCGGCAACCCGCACATGATCCGCCAGCTGGTCGGCGTCACCGGACAGTACGCGTCGGTCGACGAGAACCTGACCGCCCGCGAGAACCTCTGGCTCTTCAGTCGCCTGCAGGGCATCGCCGCGCCGCGTGCCCGGCGCGTCGCCGTCGAGCTGCTGGGCCAGTTCGGCCTGGAGGAGGCCGCCGACAGACCGATCGCGCAGTTCTCCGGTGGCATGCGCAGGCGCCTCGACCTGGCGGCCAGCCTCATCACCAGGCCACCGCTGATCTTCCTCGACGAGCCGACCACCGGTCTCGATCCGCGCACTCGCGGCCAGATGTGGGACACCATCCGCGGTCTGGTCGCTGAGGGCTGCACCGTACTGCTGACCACGCAATATCTGGACGAGGCCGATCAGCTCGCCGATCGCGTCGCCGTCATCGACCACGGCCGCAAAGTCGCCGAGGGCGCCCCCGACGAGCTGAAGGCCGCGGTCGGCAACTCCACACTCCAGTTGCTGCTCGCCGAGCCGGGCGAGGTGCCCGCGGCTGTCGAGGTCGTACGGCGCGTCCTCGGCTCCGACCCGGTGCTCAGCCCGGAGCAGGGCCGCCTCAACGTCGCCCTCGACCAGGCCGACCTGGCCGCGGACGTACTGATCGCACTGCGTACCGCCGGGGTGTCGATCTCCTCGGTGAGTGTGGCCAAGCCCAGCCTGGACGAGGTGTTCCTCGCCCTCACCGGCCACGAGACGGACAGAGACGACCGGACCGGAACGGACCAGACAGGAACGGACGAGACCGGCACGAAGGAGAACCGATGAGCACCATGACCGCACCCGCCCGCGAGGCGGTCCGGGCCGCCGACCGCGTGGCGGCCGCCCGGCGGCGCGTCTCCACAGGGGAGACGATCGTCCAGACCCTGACGATGGCGTGGCGGGCCCTCAAGAAGATGCGCCGCAACCCGGAGCAGTTCTTCGACGTCGCGCTGCAGCCCATCCTGTTCACCGCGATGTTCGCGACCATCTTCGGTGGCGCCATCGCCGGCGACGTGGAGAGCTATCTCCCCCTGATGATCCCCGGCATCCTCGCCCAGACCGTACTGACGACGTGCATGGCCACGGGCACGCAACTCCGCGAGGACATGGAGAAGGGCGTCTTCGACCGGTTCAAGTCGTTGCCGATCGCCCGGATCGCGCCGCTCGCCGGCCCAATGGTGGCCGACCTGCTGCGCTACACGATCGCGGCCACTCTGACCTTTGGCATGGGCCTGGTGATGGGCTACCGCCCAGGCGGCGGAGCGGGCGGCGTCCTCGCCGCGATCCTCCTGGCGATCATCACGGGCTGGTCGATGGCCTGGGTCTTCACGTGGGTCGGCACGATCGCCCGGAGCGCCCAGGCCGTCCAGAGCATCTCCATGATGATCTTGTTCCCGCTGACGTTCCTGTCGAACGCGTTCGTCCCCGTCGAGACCCTGCCCGGCTGGCTGGCCGCGTTCGTCCGGTTCAACCCGGTCTCACACCTGGTCACGGCCGCGCGCGACCTCGCCAACAGTGCCCTCGTCAGCACAGAGGTGGCCTGGACGCTCCTGGCGTGCCTGATCGTCATCGCGATCTTCGCGCCGCTGTCGGTACGCAGTTACAAGCGGCACATGTGACCCGCGCCCGTTACGGCCGGAGACCTGCTCCAAGAGACCGCGCGCCTCGTCGAGCAGGTCGGGGCCGCGTCGATCGCCGTACTCGGCCCGCACGCCTGCGAGCATTCCGGGCTCGGCCCGCTCCGCGTGCGGTTCGATCCGCTCGAAGGTCATGCTGGGCATGTTGCCGCTGTACGCGAACCGCTCGGCCAGCACCAGCAACCTGATCGCGTCGCGAGGGGCCATGGCTCCCCGCAGCAGCCCCCAGGCGCCGAGCCCGAAGAGCATCGAGCCGCACATCGGGTAGTCGAGGATGGGGTTCTCCGCGGTCAGCAGGTCGTAGCCCCGAGCGGTGGAGAACAGGTCCTCGCCGTACTGAACGTCCTCCGGCGAGGCGTGGTACGCGTACGCCGTCAGGGTGACCGACTCCGCCATCATCGTCCACGGCATGAATTCGGTGTGCGGCACACCGGGCAGGCGCAGGTCGCGCGCCCGCTGGACGGCCAGGCGGTATTCCGCGAGCGCGGCGGCCGTCTCGCCGCGGGCGAGGGCGAGCTCGGCCGCGCACAACGAGACGATCTCCACCCCGCCGAGCACTGCCTCAGTGTCGTTGATCCGGGTGAGCTCGGCGAGCTCGACCGCCGCGGTGTCGAGGTCGCCGTCGGCGAGCGCGGACACCAGCAGCAGCGAGCGGAGCTGGCTTTCATCGTCTGTGGCGCCGAGCCGGCTCAGCACCGGGATGGCGATCCGCGCGTGTCCGACCGCCCGCCCGCGATCGCCGAGCTGCATGACCAGGTGGGCCAGCAGGGCGTGCATGATCGCGGCGTACCACGGCCCCTCGTCCTCGCGGAGCATCGTCAGGATTCGCTCGGCGGCCTCGATCGCCCCGGTCACGTCTCCCGAGTTCTCCAAGACGTGGACGCTTGTCTGCATCGCCGCCAAGACCACGTCACGGTCGTCGCTCCGGCACAACTCCGCCAGCCGGCGGCGCACGTCAGCGCCATCGGGCGCGTCGCACGCGAGCACGACCGTGGCCATCGCCGCCAAGCGCCGATCCGTCGTGTCACTGGTGGGCAGCGTGCGGAGGAGAGCGCGCAGCGGATCGCCGCTGCGGTCGGTGACGATCATGATGTTCGCGAGCGTGATCAGCATGGCGCCCCTGGTCACCTCGACGAGGTACGGCGGCGGCACCCAGCCGGTGACCACCCGGGCGATCGCGTCCCGGTGAACGAACACCCGGGAGTGGTCACCACGGATCGACCACAGCCCGCCGACGCCGACCAGCAACTGGACCATCATGCCGGGATCGAGCTCGCCGAGAGCCTGCCGGAGCAGTTCGGCGAGGTTGCCCTCCTCGGCGTGCAACGCGTCGGCCGCCGCGAACTGCGCCGGGCTGAACAGCGCGAAGGCGTGTTCGAGGGCGTACGCCGTCGCCCAGTCCCGCTGCGCCACCCGGGCCGACGCCTCCTCGCCGACCTCCTTCAGCCGCATCCGCCCGAACTCCCTGACGGTCTCCAGCATCCGGTAGCGGAGGCCGTACGTCGTCTCGCGGACGCTCAGCATCGACTGCTCGGTCAGCACGTCCACGGCGCGCAGGGCATCCGGGCCGAGTACGTGCTCGGCCGTCGCCAGCGTGAAACCGTCGCCGAACAGCGACAACCACCGCAACGCCCGCCGTTCCGGCTCCTCCAGCAGATTCCACGACCAGTCGATGACCGCGAGCAGCGTCTGGTGCCGGTCGGGGGCCGTGCGGTTCCCGCCGCGCAGCAGGGCGAACCGGTCCGCCAGGCGCCGTGCGATCTCCTCCACCGACATCACCCGCACTTTGGCCGCGGCCAGCTCGATCGCGAGCGGCAGCCCGTCAAGGCGGGCGACGACCTCCTCGACCACTCCCTCGTCGATCCGCACACCCGGGCGGGCGGCCGTGGCGCGCTGGCGGAACAACTCCACCGCGTCGCCCGTGGGCAGCTCGCCGAGCGAGTAGACGCGTTCGGCGGGGATCGACAAAGGGGCGCGCGAGGTCGTGAGCACCCGCAGGTCGCGGGTCGTCACGGTCAGGAACGCCACCAGTTCGGCGACGGCCTCGATCACGTGCTCGCAGTTGTCGAGGATCAGCAGAGCCGGAGCCTGGTCGAGATGCTGGGCGATCCGGGCGCGTACGTCGGAGCGCTGCTCGGCGGTCAGGACACGACGCCCACTGACCGAGTCCCGAACCCCGAGCGCCGAGCCCACCTCGCCCACCACGCCCTCGGGCGAGGACACGCCGACGAGCTCGACGAAGTGAGCGATGGGCTGCGTGGCGTCCCTGCCGACGACATGTGCCAGCCGCGTCTTGCCCAGTCCACCAGGACCGATGATGGAGACCACCCGGTTGGTCTGCAACAGGGCGTGCAGCGCACGGATGTCACCGTCGCGGCCGAGCAGCGAGGAACCGTCGAACAGGATGCCCTCGCGTACCGGCCGATCGGCGACGAGGAGTTCGGCGTACACGCGGGCGAGCTCAGGTCCTGGTCCGGTGCCGAGCCGCGCGACCAGGCCCGCGCGGTACCGCTCGTAACGCTCCAGAGCGGCGGCGGCACCTCGTACGGCGGCCTCGCTGCGCAGCAGGCAGGCGAGCAGCTCCTCGTCGTGTGGCTGATCGGCCGCGGCCTCCTCCAGCAACGGCAGCGCGGCCTCGTGAGCGCCGGCGCGGCTCCGCGCGATCGCCACCACCCGCCGCGCCTCGGCCACCCACTTCGCCACCATGCTTCTCAGCTCAGCGAGCGCGCCCGTCGCACCATCCGAGCCCCTCAGCCCAGCGAGCGCGCCCGCGGCGCCATCCGAGCCGCCGGCCACGAGAGCCATGGCCTCTTCGGCTCGGCGACGCGCGCGCGCCACGTCGTCCTCGCCCAGCGCGGCCCGCGCCTCCTTCACCAGCGCGCCGACCAGCAGCGCGTCCACCTGATCGGCGGCCAGCCCAAGCCGGTAACCACGCGACATCCGCACCACGACATCGGCACGGGTCGCCGCCCTGGTCCGCGAGACGACTACCTGCAGCGCCTTCGTCGGATTGGCCGGCACCTCGCCGGGCCACAGCTCCTCGACCAAGCGTTCGTCACTGACCCCTGCACGCCCGTGCATGGCGAGCATGGACAGCAGGGTCTGCGCACGATCGCCGACTACGCGCACACCCCGCCAGCGGACGCCGTCGAGCAGGATCAGAGCAGGGGACACAACATCAGCTTACGGACGAGTCAGACGTGAGCGGCGTGACCGCGAGCATCTCCACGTCCTGCACTCAAGGCCGCGTGCTACCCGTCAAACTCCTGGATGTCTTTCATGAGCCCTCCCACCACGGCTCCACGCCCTCCTCGGCAACGAAATCGAAGAAGTCCATGTTGGCGATCTCCAGGTTGCACGCGATCGACCCGACCATGCGGCAAGGGACGACGGCAGGTTGCCCTGGGGTGTCGTACAGGTCGACGACGGTCAGCGGTCGGCCGGACTCGGCGAAGGTCCGGGCGTCGGCGAGCGCGATCAGCGTGGGATTCTTCTCGGGCGGCACCAGCGCCGGGACCTGGCCGGGCTGAAGTCCCTCGAAGGTCCGGTCGTCGACGACCAGCGCCTCCCACGGGTAGTGATCCGCGTCGACGACCTCATCCGTCTCATCCGTCTCATCCGTCTCATCCGCGTCCAGGTCCGCGCCGAGCCAGCCGTCCTCGTCCGGCCCGCCCAATTCGTCCAGCAGAGCGCGCCAGCCCTCCTCGTCGTCGAAGGAGGTGCGGACCAGCATGGCCGCGCCGGTGGAGGGCAGTGCGGGGAAGGACCTGTACGGCGGCACCGTCAGCACGGGGAAGGCCAACCGGCCGCTGTCCCCTTGGTACATTCCGCACCTGTCCATGTCGCGCACCAAGTCGTCGAACGCGAGCGCGCCGCCCAGCAGGGCGGCCAGGATCTCGCCAAGCCGGGCCGGCGGAACACGTACGCCGCGCCCGGGTACCGCCGCCAAGTCCACCAGCAGTGGCCCATCCCCGCCGGACACCACCGGGATGTCCGCCAAAACGACGACCGGCGGCACGGGGCCGCCGTCCAGGATGAGCGCCGGAACGTTACCGCCGTGCAGGTAATCCCACTCAGGATCCACGACCAGGCGGAGCCGCACCCCGCTGCCTCCGAGGACGCGCACGTCGCCTTCTTGATGGCCCCCGATCTCGTTGAGCAGCCCACCCCACAAGGCATTGCCGTGCTCGTAGCACGTGGCGACCAACAGCACATCACCGGGCGTCGGCTGGGGAAGCTCGGGACGGGACATGACTCCTCCGAAGGAACGGCGCGAAGATCAGGACACTACCGTGGAGGAGGACGCAGGCCACTACAGGAGACGTACGGCAAGGCGCTCGACTGGGCTCCAACTCCTGGTCAGCCGGCCCAGAGGAGGTCGATGATGCGCGAGGCCCGGGTCTCCTCATCGAGAATGAACGTCATCATCCCTTGGCCGTTATCTCCGAAGAAGGCGTGCCTCAGTGCGGACTGGCCGGGACGCTCCGTGACCGCGTCCCAGGGGTCGCGGAGGAGTTCAAGAAGACGCTCCAGCAGTGGGCCGTCGCGGACCTCCTCGGGAAGACCATTCAGCTCGCAGAGGGCGCGTCCGTGGAACCGTCGAACTTGTAACTCGCGCCCGGCCTTCCCACTCCGGCGGGGTGTAGCGAGTGAACATCTCCGTACGGTTCTGGAGAGCGTCCTGAACGGCTTCCTCGTAGCCCGACCGGGCGGGCGTAAGCGATCGCTCCTTCGGGCTTGATACGCATCTTGGCGTGGCCACTTTGTAGCACCGGATAGCACACCACCGTAGGCTCCGGATGTGAGTACTCTTGGGCCTGACCACTCCCATGAGATCTCTCAACGCGACCTGCGCAATCGGTCAGCGGAGATCATGGATGGCCTGGAACGTGGGGAGCGATACGCCGTTATCCGTAATGGCCATCACATCGGCGATCTGGTCCCTCTCCGGCGCCGGGCCGTGTCACGCGCCGAGTTCGCCGCTGTGTCGTGTGGCATGCCACGACTGGACGACTCCAAATATCGCGAGGACATGGACCGCCACGCCAACGACGATCTCTACGACCCTTACGATCGCGCATACGGCGGACAGGAATTCGCAAAGGACGAGGGATGACCCACTCCTCTTCGACGACACCGCAGCCCGCGAGTACGGCCGGTTGTGGACGGCGGTCATCACCTCAGGAAGGTCAGCGAGGGCATTCCCTCGATCACGGGGAACGGCCTTCGGCGTGGGGCAAAAGCCGACGACTCATCCTGCCGGATCGTCTCTTCCTGCCGTATCTACGTGGACCCCGTTGACGCATCGGGGCGGCTTGCGGATCGTAGCCAGACCATCGAACCAAGACGATGGAGAGACCGACGAGGATGGTGACCGCACCAGAAGCGAAGGCCAGAAACGCTATGACAGACTCGCCGTCTGGATCGCCGAGCCCGGACGGTCGTCCGTCGATCCAGCTCATCGTGGGCCATGCCTGGGTGGCGACGATCGCTCCGAACGCAGCCGTGATCGCACCCAAGACATAACCAGGAGGGCGCGTCCACGAGCCCATGACGGTCGGCACGAACCCGACCGCCAACCCGACGGGAACCGTTAGGAATTGGCCAATGACCAGGGCCGTGAGCACGGCGAACCGCGCGTGTTCGAAACCGTCGCCACGTGGCACCGAACAGAACGGCACCGCTATGACACCGCTGAGAAGGCCGATCGCCAATAACCGGAGCATCGCCACGTACACATGATCGTGGACTGGTCGGTTGCTGTGCTACCCCAGCTGGCGACAGCTCATGAACATCCCGCCTCGACCTCGCAGCCGCCTGACCAAGCGGGTTGTGGAGGCGCTACGCCCTCCACGGTGCTTCCCACTCAGTAGCCCGGCGTCAGTTCGGCGGCGCTCGCGGTGGGCGGGTTGCCGTTGCGGCGGCTTTCGAGGTCGTCGAGGATCACCGCGGTGGCCGTGGCTCCGAAGCGGGTGGCGCCGAGCTGATGCAGGTGCAGGAGTGCGTCCAGGGTGCGAACGCCTCCGGCGGCCTTGACCTGCACGTGGGAGGACACGCTGCGGCGCATCAGGGCGATGTCGGCGGCCGTCGCCCCGCCAGGGGCGAACCCGGTGCTGGTCTTGATGAAGGCCGCGCCCGCGGTCTCGGCGGCCTGGTAACCGGCGGTCTTGTCCTGGTCGGTCAGGTAGGCGTTCTCGAAGATCACTTTTACGGGGCGTCCTTCGGCGGCCTGGACGACGGCGGCGATCTCGTTCTGGACGAACGCCACGTCGCCGCCACGCAGGCGACCGATGTTGATCACCATGTCGATCTCTTCCGCCCCCAGAGAGATCAGCTCGGTGGTCTCGAAGACCTTCGACTGCGTGGTGCTGCTGCCGTGCGGGAAGCCGACGACCGTGCCAACGCGAACCTGGCTGCCGCGCAGCGCGGCGGCCGCAGCCGCCACGTCGGCGGGCCGTACGCACACCGACGCCGTGCGGTACTTCAGGGCAGTCGCCAGGCCGTCCTCGACCTCGGCCGGAGTAAGTTCGGGGCGCAGCAGCGAGTGGTCGATCATCTTCGCCAGCTCCTCGCGTGAGGGCAGGGGGCCGTCCCAACGCGGGACGTCGATCCAGGCCACGGACATGATGCTCTCCTTTCGGGTCGCCTCGGATATGCTGTATATACAGCCTATACAGATATGGATGATGGTGTCGACTGGCGTCACACTGGGAGCCGACACCATCCGACTGAGGAGGAACACACCCGCCATGGCCGCGTCGCAACCGCTGTACGAGCGCATCGAGAAGCAGTTGCGCCGGCGTCTCGAAGGCGCCGCCGTCGGCGATCCGTTCCCCTCCGAATCGCGGCTGGCGCAGGAGTTCGGCGTCTCCCGGATGACGGCGCGCGCCGCTCTGGTCCGGCTGGAACGCGACGGCCTGCTGGAGCGGGTACCCGGGCGGGGCAGCTTCGTGCGCCAGGCCGCCGCCGCCCGGCCGGTCGGCACCCTGCTGAGCTTCCACGACCAGGCCCTCGCCCTTGGCAAGACACCACGTTCCCGGGTCCTGGAGGCCGCCGTGCGCCCTGCCTCCCCCCAGGAGACGGCCGCCCTCTACCCGGCCCTCACCACGCAACCCGCGTCCGTGGTCGCCATCAGCCGCGTCCGGCTCTTCGACGACCTGCCCGTGGCCATCGAACACGCCACGTTCCCCGCCACCCTCGACGCGCTGCTCACCGCAGACCTGGAGACCGGATCACTGCACCAGACCCTCCGCCGCACAGGACTGCACCCGACTCTCGGCTCCTCCGTCCTCACGGCACGCACAGCCGACGACGATGCACCCGAACTCGACGTTGACCCCACCACGCCGATGCTCGTCGAGACGCGCTCCATCATCGACCAGCATGGGAACCCTCTCGAATACACGATCAGCTCCTACGTGGCGCACCGCTACGCGCTCAAGGTCGACTTCTCCGTCTCCGCTCCCGGCCACCCCTCACACCGGGGCGACAGCGGCGGCGACGCGGTGGGGCGCCCAGCCTGACGCCTCACTCGACCTCCAAGCAGGCAGGAAGAACGGCCCGAGCGACAGCGAGGACCGCTCGGGGCGGGCTTCCACGACCAACCACCCAGATGGGCAACGGGCGGGTGTCACCCGGCCCACCTACCCGAAGGAAATGGCGGAGTCTAGGAGATTCGAACTCCTGACTTCCTGCTTGCAAATCGGCCTAATCTCCAGGCGGAACGGCCTCGACCTGGGCCGTCGATGGTCCGCGAGTGACCGTGACTGACCGCTGTTGACCGCCCTTAATGGCACGCTAATGGCACGGCGGTCACGTCTCGGCATCTCCCCGCACAGCGCTGTCCCTCGGTATCGGTGGGCCTGGGCTGAGGAACGAAGCCCTGGGCCGTCGATCGCCCCGAGCCACGTAGAGCGACCGGCCACAGACAGGCGATCGTGAGGGCAGCATCTGTGCGTCCCAAACGGGCCAATCACATTAGCAGCTCGATGCCTGATCGATCGAGGCAATCCCATGTGGACCGTTGCGGCTCAGCGGTCTTGCTGGAACGGGGTGGTACGGCGCGGAATTGCAACCCAAACTGCTACCTGTGCGGACCAGACTTAGGTCGGTGCCTTCATCGGAAGGGCGGCCCGACCTATGATCATTTCATGGTTGACCTCGTGCCTTTAGCCTTCATCGGAGTCATGATCTGCTTCGTCGCCTTGTGGGTGGTGGGCATGTTTCGGACGTTCAGGCAGCGTCGCGTGCTTCGATACACAGACCGGATCAGAGCTGAGGAGCTCACCGGACGCGTTCGCCAACTCAAGGTTCGTGGACACGAGGAACAAGCAATCCAACTCGTTCAGCATGAACTGGGGATGTCGGCGATGAAGGCCCGCTCCTGGGTAAAGTCCATCTGAGGCTGCCAGGCACGACAACCTGGACGTCAAGCGCGTCCACCGTACTTTGACACAAGCTACCGACATCTTGCTTGCAAACACGTACGACGATCTTGAGTGACCTGCCCCGATGCAGGTCATGACGCTGGCTATATGCCCGGCGGCTCCCTGCTGTTCCCCCTCATTCCCCCTCCCATCGGGCACGCGACGGGCACGGTCGACAGATGGTAGCCCTCAAACATCAGGCGATTGCCAGCATAGGCCTCCGATGGGGCACCGGAGGAGGCAAGATTGCAAGCATGTCATGGTTAGATACCGCGCTGACCGCTGTACTCCCGACCGTTGTCGGCGGTGTTCTTGGAGGCGGGACGACATATTGGCAGATGCACAAGTCCCAGTCTCACCAAGAGCGCATCGCGAAATTGCAACTCGAAGCAACGCAGCAACTCAAGCGCCAGGAACTTATCTATTCTGCAGCCACGGAGTTGGTTAGAGAACTTAAGCCAATCAGGCGTGCAGTAGATTGCATCTGGGGAACTCTGGTAGACCAAAGACTTGATGCAGTGCAGGCGATCGAGCAAGTTTCCCGCCATCAATCCAAGCTGTGGACTCACAGCGAGCGGGAAGAGTGGCGTGAGAAGAACATGCCGCAAGCCCTTATTGTCGACAACGACATCGCCGAATGGCTGGAAAGCATGGACGAAGGCCTCATATATCTAGCTAAAGTAGATGTCCACCCTGACGGCCTAAATGAGTATCCTCTAGGAGCTGTTTCACTTAGTAGGTACTATAATGAAGTTACTTACTGGTGGGGATGGTTCTCCGTGATGGATGAGGCTCTGATCGCTGCAGCAATGGGTAGGCCATCTCCTGAATGGCCAACCCATGAATAGCTGTGAGCCAAGCGCATCCTGTAGTCTCTCGCACGCTGCGCCAGCCTGCACGACGTACGCCTGATCTTCCCGTCGCCGTCGTCCCACCCGTCAGGGGAAGCAGACCAGGGGGCAGGGGCGAAGGTGGAGCTCCCCACTGGAAGAACGACCGTGATGACGGAACGGCATGGCCTGCCGAATGCAGTAGGCACCCGAAAGGCGAACCTGAGTGAGTTCGGCCAGCGACGCGGTGGCTGGTTCTGTGCGGCGGCGCGGCGCTTGGTCGGCGGGTTCGGGGTGCACGGCGGGGTGGCCGTACGGGGATGCTCCGCGTGGCGCTCGCGCGAGAACGGCCCCCAGACCGCACGCGCAGCGCGGGACGGCGGCGCGGGGCGTACGGCGGCGCGCCGCGCCGCCGCTTGATCCTCATAAGAACAATTCGCCAGTGATCGGTGTATGGCCGGTGGTAGAACGGCCTCTATGGAGGATCGGCGGGATCGGCTGAGGGCGTTGGGTGAGCTGCTGCGACGGCTGCGCAGGGATTCCGGGCTGACCGGTAAGGAGCTTGCGGCGCGTGCTCAGGTTGCCCAGCCGACGATCTCGCGGATAGAGACGGGTCAGCTCCTTCCGACGCCCGACACAGTGGAACGTCTCTCTGCTGCGCTGGAGCTTGACGAGTCCGGGCGTGCAGAGTTGGACGTCCTCCTCGTACGGCTGCGCGATGAGGTCTCCCGGCTCAAGGGTGGACTCGCAGGACGTGAGGCAGCGAACGCGACTCGTCTCCGTTCAGCTCGTCGGGTGGTTGCGTTTCAGTCAGCGATGATCCCCGCGTTGTTGCAGACGGCGGAGTATGCCCGGCTGGCTCTGGCTCTCGGCCGTGACGTCGATGAAGGGGATGCGGCCAAGGCTGCGGCGGTCCGGTTGGAAGCGCAGGCCGTGTTGTTCGACTCTGAGCGCGAGTTCTCCTTCATCCTCACAGAAGGAGCGGTACGTACCTGGCCCGGCTCCCCCACCTTGATGATTGCCCAGCTTGACCGGCTCGCCCAGGTGGCCACCTTGGCTCACGTCAGGCTCGGTGTGGTGCCGTGGACGGTGGAGGCACCCTGCTTCCCCCTGCATGGCTTCACGATCTTCGACGGTTCCACGAGCATCGTGGACAGTCTCACGGGTGATCTCACGCTGACCGATCCCGAGGAGATCGGGATGCATGTGGAGACCTTTGAGGCTTTCGGGTCGGTTGCTGTGTACGGGGAGGCGTTGCGGAGCCTGCTCGCCGACCTCGCCGGCGACTTTCGAAGCTTGATGTCCCGCTACACATCGTGACGCATTTATGCGTGGAATAGCTTGAGCCTTCCCTAGAATCGCTCATACGCTGATGGCATGGATGTATAGCCCCCTAGACATCGGAGCTTGCCATGCCATGGCGTATGTCTCGCCACTTCCTCGGCTCCCGAGCCTCCATCACCGAGGCCCGCCGATTCGTCTCCTACCTTCTGAAGGATTGGCCGGTGGTCGAGGAAGCGGAGCTCATCGTGAGCGAGCTGGCCACCAACGCGAGTGCGCCACGAGGCGCTCTGTTGTATCCCCGGTTGAGCCGGGAGGAACTGAAGGGAGGTTCCTGGGCCTGATGGCTTACCCGGATCTGAAAGGTGAAGGGGACCGTAGCATGCCAGGAAATCAACGGTCGTGTTCAGGCATGGAAGCGATGCGTTGAGGGGCCCGTGCGATATGGCGAAACCTGGATTGGCTGAACCCCAATCTCCAGTCGATGAAAGGAAGGCATCCGCCGGAAATCCATGCCTGGCACCGGCGCCGCTCCCTGTGTCGGATTGAGTGCATTATGACACAACCTTCAGGAGTGAGGACGATCCCCAGCGAGGGGATTCAAGGAGATGAGTGGGGCGCCTAAGTCGCGCTAGAACGTATGACAGAGACGAACGTGGGATCGCCTAAGGAACGCGAGTTCTAAGGCGACGGAGGCCCCGTAGTAGTCGCAGGAGTCACGACCTGCCAAGGCGGGCGGGAAAGCCGTCCACAGGGCGAAGGGGGCCAGGTGATCGGATATTCAAGAACTGGGAGGTATGCGCAATGCAGAGCGCCGAAACAGTGCTGAATGTCCTGCGTGAACGCGGCAGGCGTGGCCTGCCATGTGAGGAACTGTATCGGCAACTGTTCAACCCGCACCTGTATCTCATGGCCTACGGGCGTATCTACTCCAACCACGGAGCGATGACACCCGGAGCCTGCGGGGAAACCGCTGACGGCATGTCGGAGGCAAAGATCGAGCGCGTCATCGACGCGCTGCGCCACGAGCGCTACCGGTTCCAGCCCGTCCGGCGGACCTACATCCCGAAACAGAACGGGACCAGAAGACCGCTCGGCCTGCCGTCCTGGTCGGACAAACTCGTCGGCGAAGTGATCCGCCTCCT
The DNA here is from genome assembly GCF_050942315.1 of Nonomuraea sp. CA-143628. Lineage (NCBI taxonomy): Bacteria > Bacillati > Actinomycetota > Actinomycetes > Streptosporangiales > Streptosporangiaceae > Nonomuraea > Nonomuraea sp. CA-143628. The sequence continues at coordinate 76,705 of NZ_CP192072.1, read as the reverse complement.
GATCGAGGCCTACCACGAACCGCGATTCTCCGGCCGCTCACACGGTTTCCGTCCCCAAAAAGGCTGCCACACCGCACTATCCGAGGTGGCACACAACTGGACGGGGACAACCTGGTTCATCGAAGGAGACATCTCCGACTGCTTCGGGACACTCGACCATCAGGTCATGCTCTCGATCCTGGCGGAGAACATCCACGACAACCGGTTCCTGCGCCTCATCAAACAGATGCTCCAGGCCGGATACCTCGAAGACTGGATCTGGCACGCCACCCTATCGGGAACCCCGCAAGGCGGCGTCGCCTCACCAATCTTATCCAACATTTATCTGGATCGGCTGGACACATTCGTCGAAACAATACTCATCCCGGAATACACCCGAGGACAGACAAGGAAAAGCAATCCCGCCTACCACAAGGTGGAGAACGCGATCAACTACATCCGGAGGAAACAGTCCCGCAGAAAGGAGAAAACCGAAACCCCGGAAATGCGAGAGCTACGCAAGCAACTACGCCGCCTCCCAGTCGGAGATCCCAGCGATCCCGGCTACCGGCGCCTGCGCTACGTCCGCTACGCAGATGATCACCTACTCGGGTTCATCGGACCGAAAGCCGAAGCCGAGGAGATCAAGCAACGCCTCGCGACGTTCCTACGTGACGACCTCAAACTGGAACCCAACGAGGACAAAACACTGATCACCCACGCCCGCACAGGCGCGGCCCGATTCCTCGGCTACGACATCACCGTCCAGCACGCCAACAACAAGATCTCCCGAGGCGAGCGGCTCACCAAAGGCATGCGCGCCACCAACGGGAAGATCCGCCTGAAGGTACCGCCACCGGTGATCAAGGCCAAATGCGCCCCGTATCTCAAGCACGGCAAACCCGAGCACCAGCCCCACCTGACGAACCTGACCGACTACGACATCATCAGCAGGTTCGGGGCCGAATACCGGGGCATCGTCCAGTACTACCTGCTGGCCGGCGACGTCTGGAAACTGGACAGGCTCCGCTGGACCATGCTGACCGCGATGCTCAAGACACTGGCGGCCAAGCACCGCTCAACGGTGACCACGATGGCAAAGCGAACCAAGACCACCATCATCACACCGCACGGGCGACGCAGATGCTTCGAAGCCCGTGTCGAACGAGCAGGCAGGAAACCACTGGTCGCACGGTTCGGTGGCATTCCCCTCAAACGGCAGCGGAAGGCCGTCCTGGACGACCATCCATCGGCCCCGCTCACCCGCAAACGAGGCAAGCAACTGATCGAACGCCTCCAAGCCGGGCGATGCGAGCTCTGCAACAGACCGGCCACGGTGCAAACACACCACATCCGCGCACTCGCAGATCTCGCCAAAGCGGGACAACCACCGCCCCCGTGGGCGGAACTCATGACCAGAATGCGACGCAAAACCCTGATCGTCTGCGCCGCCTGCCACGAGACCATCCACGCCGGGCAACCCACCGCGACAAACACGCAGTAGTCACTGGAGAGCCCGCTGCATCGAAAGGTGCACGGCGGGTTCGGGCCGGGGGCCACTGGAAAAGGACCTGCACCAGCAGACACCTCGCCAGTGGCCTACCGGTACTACGTCACACGGCAAGCGGGCGGTTCGGGGGCCGCTTCGTCGTCGGCGTGCACGCACAGCCCAGCCAGCTCTGGCTGGGCGTCATGGACGAGGGAGGGAACGGCACTCCTGAGCTTCTCGTGTCGCGCTTGGACGAGCCAGGAGGGCGGGGCCTGCTCATCGTGTCCCGCCTGTCCGTCGCGTGGGGCGTCTCCGGAGACGACGACGGTCGCACCGTATGGGCCATCCTTCCCACGCCGGTTGGCGGCATCCAGTGAACAACAACTGCCTGTCTCCGCATGTCCCCCGGCAAAGGACGGCCAGCGTGGACGTGGATTGGCAGCAACCGGGGCGGTCCCCCAACGAGCGCTGCCGGGTGATCGCGTGGACCTGCGCCTGCCGCGAAAGCGAGACCGTCTACGAGCTGTGCGAGTCGGGCGGCCTTGCCTTCCTCCGTCGCATCACCAGCGGTGCGTCTATCAGCGTCGAGGAGTCGCATCGAGTACCGCGCATCGAAGCTCTCCAGATGTGGGCATTGCTGTTGAATGGATGCCTGCGATGAGCCCGCGTGGCGTTCCCGATCGGCGCTCGTCCATCCGTGCAACGCATCCCATAACGGGCAGCCTCTGAAAATCCCTGCCGTCAAGGGGAATAGACGACAAACTGTCTAGAGCCCTAGCCTCTGTGGTTTACCGCAGAGGGGAAACCATGCCACCGAACGACGTGGCGCGCATCGCCGCGATCGACGACCCGTATCAACTGCTCCGAGTCGCGACCGAACGCCTCAACGCGGCTCAGCAAGAGGTCACCGAGTTGTCCCGGCTGCGACGCAGAGTCATCCAAGATCTCCACGCCCGGGGTATGTCGTACGCCCAGATCGCCAAAGAAGCAGGGCTGACACGCGGACGCATCCATCAGATCCGCCACACCGGACCTTCCCCCGAAGGGACGTTCCTCGGCACGGGGACGATCACCCTGGCTAGCCCTCTCAAGCAGGAGGCGGCCAACGCCCGGCCCGTGGTGGCCATGGAGGATGTCACGGCCGCCAAACGGCTGGAAGACCTCGCCCGCGGCTTCGACCTGGCGCTAGAGCTCGAACATGTCGCTATCGGTGGCGAGATCAACCTCAACCGCCCGAACCTGATCGTCATCTGCGGCCCCATGCTCTCGCCCGCGATAGGTGCTCTGTTTGAGTCTGATCCGGTACTGGAGTGGGTCAAGGACAGCGCTTGGACGCTGCGCGACCGGCGTACCGACGAGGTCTACCGCTCGGGTTCCGACAGCGAACCGGCAAGCAACGTGGACTACGCCTACCTCGGACGCCTGGCCCGTCCCGACGGCAAGGGCAACGTTCTCGTCTTCACGGGCATTCACCCGCAAGGCAGCCTCGGCGTGGTCCAGCTCCTGCAAACTGAGATCGCGGCCTTGTGGGGACAGGCCGGCGACAAGCGCTTTTCCACAGTGGTGCGGGTCGACTATGACCTCGCAACCGGGGAACCTGTCAGGTCCGAGCTGGCTAGCCCGCTGTATCGCCACGAAGAAGGGTAGACGTGCGCGTCGCCTTCGCCACCGAAACAGCCCCGGGCCGCGACACCAGATACAGGCCCTCACGCTGCATACAGCACCCGGGCGTCGGTAAGAACCTGGTCACGGATGACCCAGTGGAGACCTTCCTTGGAGACCACATCGACCTTACGGCCCAGCAGATCTTCCAGTTCCTCCTGGAACGCGAAGAACTCAAGCCCGATGTTGCTGTCAGGCTTCAGAACATAGAGGAGGTCGATGTCACTGCCGTCTCCGTCCTCGCCACGAGCAACCGAGCCGAAAACAGCCAACTCGGCAATCCCGTATCTCTCGCACAGCTTGACCAACTGCGCGTAAACGGTCGTGAAGTCAACACTCATGGCACCTCCTGGTTCCCAAGATGCCACCTCAACTGCGACGCCGCACGATTCGGCCCCAAGCGAGTTCGGCCGGCTACCTTTGCCAGGGCTGCTCCTCGACCGTAGTGATGTCGCCCGCCGCGAGTAGGCCGAAGAGTCGCAGCACCTCCTCGCGGCTGACCTTGTGCATCTTCCCGGGGGCCGGCGAGCCATTGTCAGTGTTCTCCCACACCAGCAGGCCGCCGGTGAACGCGCTGAGACACCACCCGCTCTCATGCGACAACGACACATCAGGATGCTCGTCGTCCGCCTCGGCCAGACCATCCAGAACCCGCCGCATCGCCTCCGCATCAGGCTCGTCGTGCGTCTCGCCCATCAAGTCGTACATGAAGTAACTCATGTGATCCATTACCTCATGAAGTGATCCACAGGGACCGGGCCCGTTATGACAGGGTGAGCAGTGTGGACAGGCCGACGGGCGATCAAGACATAGTTGAAATCTTGAGGGTGGTTCAGGTCGGCGACATCGTCTCGGGGACGATCACACATGTGGGACGTCCTCACGGGGCTGCGGTAAGGCTCGACGGACGTCTGGGTCTGGCATCGGCGAACATCGGGCCTTTGGACTTCTCCTGGCGTCACCGGTCGGATGAGGCCAGACAGGTCGGCCAGCGCGTCACCGCCGAAGTGGTCGCCGTCGATGAGGAACAGGGAATGATCGATCTTTCCCTGGCCGCGACCGAGAATCCCGTACTCTGGGCATTTTTGAAAGGACTCCGCCCTGGCGAGGTGCTCAGCGGCGAAGTGGCAGACGTGCAGCGGTTCGGTGTGTTCGTGGCGCTGGATGATGGGCCGCCGCATCCCGTCTATCCAGGAGTAGGTTTCATCACGATCCCCGAGCTGTCCTGGCGCCATTTCGATGAGCTCTCTGCGGTCATCGAGGTAGGGCAGCGAGTCACCTGTTCCGTTCTCTGCTTCGATACCGTAGAGGGCGAAGCCAGGCTCTCCCTTCGCGCACTTCAGCCTGATCCTTTCCAGGAGTTCGCCGATGGGGCTCGCGAGGGACAGGAGTTCTGCGGAACCGTGACCAAGCTCGTCCCGTTCGGAGTCTTCGTCAGACTCGTAGAAGGCATCGAGGGCCTGGTGCCCTTGGACGAGCTCGTCTCTATGCCTGTCGAGGCTCCCGAGCAGGTCGTTGAGGTTGGCGACCGCCTCAAGGTGACCATCATCAGCTTGGATCGCGACGCCCGCCGATTGCTCCTCTCCCGAAAGAAGGCTGAGGCTGATCCTCTGACGCCTTGATGGCACCTGGCCCCGGGGGCAGCACGCTCCGGGACCGATGCGAGCGCGCCGACCTCATCGAACACGTGGAGTACGCACAAACAGGAGTCCGCTATCTGGTGAGCCAGGGCTGAGGGACGAAGCCTGGAGCTTCGATCACTCCCGACACTATGCGGCGCCTTCGACGATTCCACCACGCTCTACTGCCGTTTCTGACGGCGCTCCAACGGTCCGGCACGTGTGATCATGATGAGATCTGCCGCTGCGACGATCCGTACGTGAAGAAGCAACGGATGGTTGCGACGGTTCTCCTGGTGTCAGTAGCCACGGTGACCGCAGGTCAGGCCGTGCATGCCGACGCCGAGATGGATCCGGCCGGCGCCATCCAGCGCCAGCTCGTCCCCGGCCATGGGGTGAAGGTCGTCGAGCATTCCCGGATGCTCTCGTTCGGCAGTTGGCCTTCCGTCAAGCCGGTGCGCGGCATCGTGGGGTTCGGCAAGGGCAAGATCGTGGCGACGGACATGAAGAACCCAACCTGGGTCTTCGCGGTACTCGCAACATCTGCGTCGGGAAGCGCGGCTACGAGTCGTACGTCAAGCGTGACCCTGAAGACCCCCTGCCGCCGGGGAAGACCTGGGTGTCCTACGACTGGCCGCCATGCCGGCTCGTGCTGAAGTCCGGCTTCGTAGACCTCGCCGACCAGGCCACGCTCAGAGCGGTGCTGGCCACGACAACGGGCAGGCGACCCGCAGGCGTGTACGACGGGGTGCGCACCACCCTCTACCAGGGCAGCATCACCTTCGCGCAGCTGGACAAGGCGAAACCCGGCCTGCGCATCGGCTTCCGAAGCAAGCCCACTGGCAAGTACGGCACCTGGAAGGTGTCCTGGCGGTTGTGGATCGGTGGCGACCAACTCGTCCGTAGAGTGTGGAGTTCCTGGCGCGAGCCGAACGACAGCCTCGACAGATCCGCCGGCGACGACCGGTATTACGCCTTCGTGGATGACCTCCGCCTGTCTAACTGGGGGATGAAGGCGCGCGTCAAGCCGCCGCCAGCCGATGAGACGGTGCCGGTGGAGAAACTGCACGACTGATCGGACGACCAGGTCCGCGGAGAGCACACGGCCCGCCTGGTCGAGGCCCTGCGTGTCTCACCGCGGACTGACCGGGACGCTCCGCGACCGCGTCCCACGGATCGCGGAGGAGTTCAAGAAGACGCTCCAGCAGCGGGCCAAGTCGTGCGCCTGCCGCCGCCCCGGGACCGGCCTCCAGGCCGCACGCCCGGGCGGCAGGCAAGCGACTGGCCGCTGTACGGCGGCGCGGCGCGAGTGACCGTGACTGACCACTGTTGGCCGCCCTTAATGGCACACTAATGGCACGACGTTCATGTCTGTTACCTGGTCGCTTCCATGCGAGGCGTGCACCCGCCCGCCTGATCATCCCATCTGCCATCGACCCATCCGCATGGAGAGCGAGCCAGGGCTACAGGTCCCAGACGGAGCGCCCCACCGTACGAACGGACGACAAGTCATGACTTCCGGGCGCCGATCGTCCGGCGGCACAGTGGTGACGCCTGAGCCGAAGACCGGACTCGACATCCAGCAGAGGTCTATCCTGACGATTACGCGCTCCGGAATACGCCGCCAGCGACACGAGGACGCCAGCCGCCCGACACAGGGCTTTTGACCTGCGCTTCCAAGGTGGATAAGGGTTCAGTTGTATCGGTAGCGTGGAGGTGTAACAGCTTGGAGGTCAACGATGTCCACCCCGCATCAAGACAACGAGTCGCTGATCCCTCAGCCGCCACTGACCACCGCCGCCCTCAGGGCAGCAGTTGCTCAGATCGCTCCGGCCTACCTCAGCCAGTTTGTCGACCACCTCGACCAGGCGACAGAGCAGGCGGCGCGACAGAGCACGGTGGCACCTCTGCAGAACTTCTTGCAGCAATGGGGTGAGTTCGTGGCGATTCAGCGCTATCCCGCCCGAGCGGCCCGCCTGCACGCGTTGGAGACAGAGGTCGCCACCGCGACCGACAGAGTCAAGCTGGACTCAGCCTTGGCCGAAATCAATGAGATCACGGCATCCGCGCGCCGAGAGGTCGTCGGTGAGTGACGCCTGGACCTGGGAGTACAACCCCGACGCCGAGCATGTCATTGCCGGGCTCCCGCCGACAGTCATCCTTGAGGTTGAGCGGCTTGCTGACCAACTCGCAGTTCTCGGGAGGGATGCGGTCCGCGCCGGTAGAGGCCCGTTGCTTGGGGGAGGTCTTCGAACGCTCGATCTGTTCGGCGGCCGCGGATTCCTCCACTTCATCGTCGCGGAGCATCTGCGCCTTGCGCTGATCGTTCGCGTTACCTGGATAGAGTGACGCGTGATTGTGGCAAATGATGACGAGTGGCAGCGTCTGTCAGTCAGTTTTTAGACCACTGTCATCTAGTCACTTGACCTACCAAGTTTGGCTTTCCTGGAACTGGGACCGCAGCGCCAGGAGGCACCTTCCAGCTCACTCCATATGAACGGCCACGTTGAACGCGCAGGCGGAGCCTGCGTGTCAAGAAAATAAGGCGTCTGAGCGGAGCGAAGTCCTCCAGGGGTCGGGGCTCCGGCCCGACTGGAAGCAGCGCCTGAACCCCCAGCGCGAAGCGCCCCCTTGCGAAGCCCGTTGTGCGCCGAAGGCGCCCCAGGAAGAACAGCCCGAGCGATAGCGAGGACCGCTCGGGGCGGGCTCCCACGGCCAACCACCCAGATGGGCAACGGGTGGGTGTCACCCAGCCCACCTACCCGAAGGAAATGGTGGAGCCTAGGAGATTCGAACTCCTGACTTCCTGCTTGCAAAGCAGGCGCTCTGCCAACTGAGCTAAGGCCCCTCGACGTGACGAAGATAGCTTACCGGCCTCCGACACCCATCTGCTGCCTACTCGGGTCTTCGCTCAAGATCAAGCCAGGGAAGTCGGCGATCGAGTCCAGGATGTGGGTGGCGCCGCCCTTGAGGAGTCGCTCCCGGCTGTGGACGCCGGTCATCACGCCGGCCACGATCGAGGCGCCGGCTCGGCGGCCGCAGAGCATGTCGCTTTCCGAGTCGCCGATGACCGCCACCTGTCGTACGTCCTCGATGCCGAGGCGGAGGATGGCGTGCAGGACCATGTCGGGCCAGGGGCGGCCGCGGCCGCCGACGTCTTCGGGGCAGATGGCGAGGTCGATCTTGTCGTGCCAGCCGAGGACGCTGAGGACGCGGCTCAGGGTGACGCGGCTGAAGCCGGTGATCAGGGCCAGTTTCAGGCCGGAGCCGCGGAGCTTGTCGAGGACCTCGATGACTCCGGGCATGGGAACGAGACCTGCTCGGTCGAGCGCACCCTCGTATGAGCGCTCGAACGTCAGGTTCGCCGCCTGAGCCTGGGCCTCGTTGCCGGGGAAGATCCCTCGGAAGACATCGATCTTCGGGCAGCCCCGGGACCGGTGCACGTGCACCATGGCACGCGCGTACGCGCCGGTCCCGGGGACGATGCCCTGAGTGGCTATCGCCTCGGCGAAAGCCCGCTCGACCATGGCGATGTCACCGACTGTTGTGCCGGCCAGGTCCAGGCACGCCAGCTTTATCTGGACGACGTCATTCATCGCCTCGCCAGGTCGGTTAGTTCTCGCTGCCGGTGGCCTCGGTCCAGAGATCGAGCTCGGCGCGGTCGGCCTGCACCTTGCGCCAGACCAGCAGCCCCCCAAGGGCGATCAGCGCCAGAACGACAAGCTTCTTCACGGTGTGACCCCACTTCTTCGACGGCCTCACCTGCCGGGGTGAGACCCAACGGTTGACATGCAGCCTAGCAAGGGATGGCTGCGGTCCTTGTGTTGTGCACGAACCAGATGTACCGGATGTGCAAAGAACGAATGAACAACCCCAGGTGGGGCCGGTTATCCCGTCCCATCTCGGACACCAGGTAGATCATGTCAAACCGTAGCGGTTGCGGGTGGCCCAGCTCACGGCCGGGCCCATCGCGGCGCCGGCCGCCACGAACAGGCCGCCGACCAGCAGCCACCCCAGCGTGCCTCCGCCGATGACGAGGGTGGTGAGGACGACCGGGCCGAGCATCCTGGCCACCGCCATCCCGGTCCCGAAGAAGCCCTGGTACTGGCCCTGCTTGTCCGCCGGAGCCAGGGCGAAGCCGATCTCCCAGGCGCCCGCCCCGAGCAGCATCTCGCCGTACGCCTGGAGCCCGGCCGCGGCGAGCAGGATCAGCCCGGCGAGCCAGGCCGACGAGCCGATGGCCGACATCGCGAACACCGCGCAGGCCGCCAGCATGACCAGGCCCGCGTACCGCACCGATCGGGAGGCGTCGGCGAGGCCCCTGACCCGCCGCGCGATCCGTACCTGGAAGAGCAGCACGCTCATCGTGTTGACCAGGAGCAGGGCCGAGACCAGCCAGGTCGGTGCCGTGGTGCGCTGGACGATCCAGAGGGGGACGATCAGGCTGAGCAGCGGCATGTAGAAGAGCATGACCGCGTTGATCAGCGTGATCACCGCGTACGGCCGGTCCCTGAGCACGGCCAGTTTCGGCCCGGCGGCAGCGGGGACCGGGGCGAGAGCGGGCAGCCGGAGCAGCAGGAGGGCGGCGATCAGGAAGCTGACGGCGTCCACCGCGAACACGGCCAGGTACGCCTCCCGAGTGTCCACATGCAGCGCGAACCCACCCAGAGCGGCGCCCACCGCGAGGCCGCCGTTGATCGTGGACTGGAGTACGGCCCGGACCTCGGTGCGCTTGTCCGGTTCGATCAGTCCGGCCAGCAGCGCCTGGCGGGCCGCGGACAGGCCGGTCTGCGCGGTGCCGTACAGGCAGGCGGCCAGGACGAACAGCGCGAACGACCGCACGAACAGGAACGACATGACCGCGGCAGCGGTCGTCAGGGCCAGGAGGACGGCCACTCCGCGCGGCCCGCGACGGTCGGCGAGGTGGCCGAGGGGAACGCCCGCGACGGTGCCGACGGCCCAGCCCAGCGTGAGCCCTAAGCCGATCTCCGTCGCCGACAGGCCGACGATCCTGGCGAAATAGAGCGCCGAGGTGACCAGGTAGGCGCCGTCGCCGATCGAGTTCGCCAGCTGCGCCTGTACGAGGAGCCCTCTGCTCGACCCCCAGCTCGACCGCCTGCTTGCCGTTATGGGTCCCGGAGTGGGTTCCGGAGTGGGTTCCGGAGTAGTCATCGTCGCAGGTCCCGTCGCGGTAGGAGTGGCACCGGCGGTCAGCCCTTGTACGACTCGGGGGTCATGCGGGTGGCCACGCCCATCCGGTTCCAGGCGTTGATCGTGGCGACGGCCACCACCAGGGCGGCGAGTTCCTGGTCGTCGAAGTGTTCGGCGGCCCGCTGCCAGATCTCGTCGGTGATGTCGTCGGTCGAGAGCCTGGTGGCGGCCTCGGTGAAGGCCAGGGCGGCGCGTTCCTGGTCGGTGAAGAAGGGGGCCTCCTGCCAAACGGCCACGGCGTGCAGCCTGGCGTCGCTCTCGCCCGCCTGCTTGGCGTCGCCGCTGTGCATGTCCACGCAGTAGACGCAGCCGTTGATCTGGCTGGCGCGCAGGCGTACCAGCTCCAGCAGGGGTGCGGGCAGGGTGCTGTGCCGGACGTACCGGTCGAGGCCGGCCATGGCTTTGTAGGCTTCTCCGGCTAGTTCGCCGAGATTCATGCGCTGTGTCATGGGCCCAACTTAAGCCCCACCTTGTCCCGATATAAGATCCAATTTTTGGGCAAATGATTGGGCCAAGATGGATGTCCATGTAAGCCTTCATGGTCGGGGTGACCTGGCCGCACAGGTCTACCGGCAGCTGCTGGACGCGATCCTCGACGGCCGGCTCAGATCGGGCGAACGCCTGCCGCCGACCCGCGAGCTGGCCAGACGGCTGGAGATCTCCCGGAACACGGTCGCGGTCGCCTACGACCGGCTGGTGGCCGACGGCTTCCTTGTCGGCCGGGCGGGCGCGGGCACGTTCGTCTCGGCGGAGCGGGTACGCGCCACCAGGTCGGCGCCCCAGGGCGTCGTACGGCCCCGCGCCATCTGGCGGTCCGTGGCCGCCGACGCGCCGGCTTCCACCCACGAGTACGACTTCCGCGTGGGCGTGCCCGATCCCCGGCTGTTCCCGATGGAGACGTGGCGCAGGCTGGTGGCTCGTGAGCTCCGTACCAGCCTCGCCGGATATGCCGACCCTTCCGGCCATGAAGCCCTAAGGGACGCCATCGCGCGACATATAGGGATCAGCCGCTCCGTACGAGCCGGCGCCGACGACGTCCTGATCACCAACGGCGCCCAGCAGGCGCTCGACCTCATCGGCCGGGTGCTCATCGACCCCGGCGCCTGCGTGGCGGTCGAGGAGCCGGGCTACCCGCCCGCGCGCCGGCTGTTCCGCTCACTGGGCGCCCGCGTGGTCGGAATCCCGGTGGACGGCGAGGGCATCGACGTCACCGCCATCCCCAAAACCGTCGGGCTGGTGTACGTCACCCCGTCCCACCAGTTCCCGCTCGGCACCCCGATGTCGCTGGCTCGCCGCGCCGCGCTGCTGGCCTGGGCGGAGCGGCGGCGCGGCGTGATCGTCGAGGACGACTACGACAGTGAGTTCCGCTTCGGCGACCGGCCGCTGGAGCCGCTCCAGAGCCTCGACCGGGCGGGGCGGGTCATCTATGTCGGCTCGTTCTCCAAGACGCTGCTGCCCATGCTGCGCCTCGGCTTCCTGGTGGCCCCCGCTTCGCTCATGCCCGCGCTGCGCGCCGCCAGGCAGCTGAGCGACTGCCACGGCGAGCTGTCCACGCAGGCCGCGCTGGCCCGCTTCATCGACGAGGGCCTGCTGGCCAGGCACATCAGGAAGGCCACCCGCGAGTACGCCGCCCGGCACGCCCTCGTCGTCGACGCCCTCTCCGGTGACGACCGCCTGCGTCTGGTCCCCTCGGTCGCGGGGCTGCACCTGTGCGCTCGCTTCTCCCCCGGGGTGTCCGTACGTCCGGCGCCTCGGCTCGCGCTGGAACGGCTCGACGCCTACTGCGGTGAGAGGCCCGCCCAGCAGGGCCTGGTTCTGGGGTACGGCGCGATCCGGCAAACCGAGATCCCCGGGGGCTTGAACGTCCTGAAGGAAGCCCTGGTCTAACGACCGTCTCGATCCCTGTGACGGTCTGTGGTAGCTGGGGTCCTTATTGGGAGATACCCCCTTCGGGGGATCGAGGGACCCGGGGGGTCAAGGACTCGGGGGCGAGGACCGGGATCCGGGTGGGTCGAGAGCCCCGGGGGGTCGGGGAGGTCCGGGAGGTCCGGGGACCCGGCATCCGGGGGATCCGGGGAGCGAGAGACGAAGACCCGGGGGGCGAAGACCCGAAGGATCGGGGATCCGGGAGGTCCGGGAGTCCAGAGATCCGGGGGTCCTAGGGAGAGGAAGAACGGACGCCCGACCCCACTAGATGTGCTTGCGGCTCCAGAACCGTCGCGTACGCTCCCCCGGCAGATGCGGCTCGTCCGGCGGTGTCGGCTGCCGAACGATCACCACCGTAGTCTTGGCGTGCCGAGCGCAGTACATGCTCGTAGAAGGCAGGAACAACCGGCTGATCATCCCCCGCTTGCCCCGCCCCAGCACCAGCAGATCACCCTCACGGGCCAGGTCGACGAGGTGATAGCCGGGATCACCGACCCGGCCGACCACCGCTGTGGTGAGGTCGGCGGGCAGCCCACCGGCCACGTCGTCGAACACGCCCGCGATCACCTCGTTGCACCGCGCCTCCTCCCCCGCCTTCATGGCGTGCTGCACGGGCAGCGCCTCGGGGAAGGGGTGTACCGGGGCCCGGCTGACGTGGACGGCGATCAGCGCCATCCGATGCAGCCGCGCGGCCCCGATGGCCCACGCCAGTGCCCAGCGCGAGGCCGGGGACTCGTCCACCCCCACGATCAGCCTCGCTCCGCCGGGCAGGTCCTGATCCACCGCGACCCTCCTCGAAGAGGTACTCGACCATAGTGCGCCTCCGGCCCGGTTACCGGGAGGTGGCACTTTGCGAACTCTGGAGTCGTTCGCGATCCCCGGCGTAGCATGCGTGGGTGGAACGTGGGTGGGTGCAACCCCGTCCCGCCCTCGACCGGCGGCTCGACGGGGCGCTGACGCACAGGCTCACCACTTTGGTGGCCACCACGGGCTACGGCAAGTCGATCGCTCTGACGAGTTGGAGTGAGGCGGTCGGCGCGGTGCTCCACCGGCTGGGGCCCGCCGATCGCGACCTCACCACGCTGGCCGGCGCGCTGGTCGCGGCCCTCGCGGAGGTGGTTCCGGACCTGCCCGTCGAGCTCGCCGCCGCCGCCGAGTCCCCGCTCGGGCCGGACGCCGACGAGCTGTCCAGGGCGGCGGCGCTGGCGGGCGCGCTGGCCGAGGCGCTGTCGGGGCGGCTGCGCCGGGGACTCGCCTTGGTCTTCGACGGCATCGAGACGATCGTCGGCGCGGCCGGCTCCGTACGCTATGTCGAGACGCTGGTCCGAGCGGCCCCGCGCCACCTGCACGTGGTCACCGCCTCGCGGGCGCCGCTGCCGTTCCCCACCGCCCGCCTCCGCCAGGACCATGAGGTGCTCGACCTCGACGCGACCGACCTCGCGCTCACGATCGGCGAGACCACGGCCTGGGCGCGCGAGCGGCTGGGCGAGCCGGGGACGGCGATCGCCGCCACACTGCACGATGCCTGCGGCGGCTGGCCGGCCGCGGTGCGGGCCGCGCTCGACGCGCTCGCCCGCACCGATCCGGCCGCCTGGCCGGGTACGGCCGCGGGCCTGGCCGCCACCTCCGCCACGCTGGAGCGGCTCACGCTGTCGGCGTTCGACGACCTGCCCGCGACGATGCGCGAGCTGCTGCGGGCGGCGACCGTGCTGCCCGTGCTCACCGACGACCTCGCCGCCGCACTCGGCGCCCCGCCCGACACGCTGGCCTCGCTGACCAGCCGGGGCCTGTTCCTGGAGGCCGGTCACGACGGACACCGGGCCACCTCGACGGGCACTCAGCGCACAACCGACGGACACGGGCCGAGCGCCCACCCCACAGCCGACGGACACAGGCTGCCCAGCGGATACCGGCTGACCGCCACCAGCGCCCACGTACTGGCCGCGCACGCGCCGCTCGACCGGCACGAGGCCCACGACACGGCCGCCGTCGCCGCCCGGTGGTACGTCGAGCACGACCAGCCCGAGCTGGCCCTGCGCGCCGCGGTCGCCACCCGGCACAGCACGCTCGTCACCTCGCTGCTCGGCACGCACGGCCTGCGCCTGGCCGAGCGCGGCGACGACGTGGTGGCGGCGCTCGCCCTGCTGCCCGAGCCGGTCAGGCAGGCACCGGCGATGCAGCGGCTGGCGGGCATCGCGGAGCAGAACCGCGGCGACTGGACCCGGGCGCGCGACCTGCTCGCCCGCGCGGCCGCGACCTCGGTGTTCGACGCGTTCCTGGCCCGCAGGCTCGGCCTCATCGACCATCTGCGCGGCGATCTCGACTCGGCCATCGCCATCTACACCAAGGGCTTCGAGTACGGGCTGCCGCCGGCCGACGCGGCGATGTGCGCGGCCTCCACCGCGTCGGTGCTCTGGCTGAAGGGCGACCGGGCGGGCTGCGCCGAGCTGGCGGATCGGGCGCTGGAGCTGGCCAGCGCTCTGGGCGATCCGGGCGCCCTGGCCGCGGCCAACACCGTGCAGGCCATGCTCGCCTCGCTCGACGGCGACCGGCGGGCCAACGACGCCTATTACCTGCGCGCGCTGGAGTACGCCGAGCGGGCCGGGGACGTCGTCCAGCTCATCCGCATCCGGGCCAATCGCGCCTCCTGTCACCTCGACGAGGCCGCCTACACCAGGGCGCTGGCGGAGGTCGAGATCGCGGCCAGGCTGTCGGATCTGGTGTCGTTCGCCCCGTACGCCGCACTCAACATCGCCAACCGGGCCAAGGCGCTGATCGGGCTCGGCCGGCTGGAGGAGGCGGCGATCGACGCCGCGGACGCGGCGGCCAGGTGGGAGGCGATGGGGTCGCGGTTCGTCGGCTATGGGCTGATCCGGCTGGCCGACATCCAGGTGCTGCGCGGCGACCGCAGGTCGGCGATGGCCATCTATCGGCGGATCATCGCCGACGCCGGCGGGTCCGGCGAGGTCCAGGAGCTGTCCAACGCCCTGAACAAGCTGGCCGTCCTGCTCACGGACGACGATCCCGACGAGGCGGCCCGCGTGGCCGCGCGGGCGCTGAAGCACGCGGAGGGCATCGCCGGGGTGGACGCCAGGCTGGTCGCGGCGCGCGTCGCGCTGGCCGCCGGACGGTACGACGAGGCCAGGGGGCTGCTGGCCGAGGCCGAGTCCGCCGCCGTGCGCCGCAGGGACCACGCGGCGCGGGCCGCGATGGTGGAGCTGCGCGCCGAGCTCGACGGCGACTCCCGGCTGGCCGACGAGGCCGTACGGCAGTGGTCGGCGCTCGGCGATCCGATCGGCCGGGCCAGGGCCGAGCTGGTCAGGGCCGCGCTGGGCGAGGCGGTGCCCGGCAGGGAGATCGCGCATCAGGTCAGAAGCCGTATGCACGCGATCGGCTGCCGGGCGCTCGATGCCAGGATCGACGCGCTGGTCGGCCGGTTCACGCCGGTGGCGGAGGCGCGCGTGCGGGTCGAGACCATGGGAACGTTCCGAGTCCTGCGCGGCGCGGTGCCCGTCGCGCGTACCGCCTGGCAGTCGCGCAAGGCCCGCGACCTGCTGAAGATCCTGGTCAGCCGCCGGGGCGCGGCGATCGGCAGGGAGCGGCTGGTGGAGATCCTCTGGCCGGAGCAGCAGGGCGACGCGGTCGGGCTGAAGCGGCTGAACGTGATGGTGTCGACGCTGCGGGCGGTGCTCGATCCGGCTCATGTACGTCCGGCGGACGAGTTCGTCGTCTCCGACGAGGGCGCGCTGCGGCTTGATCTGGCGAACGTGGACGTCGACGTGGAGGGTTTCCTCGATCTGGTGGGCTCGGCCGGGCAACTGGATCAGGCGGGGCGGGCGGCGGAGGCGCTGGCGACATGGGCGGAGGCCGAGGCGTCCTATGGGGGCGACTTCTGCGAGGAGGACCCGTACGCCGACTGGGCCGTGGGGCTGCGGGAGGAGGCGCGGCTGGCGTACGTGCGGGCGGCCGCCAGGCTCGCGACGGCGCGGGCGGGCGAGGGACGGCACGACGAGGCGGCTCGCTACTGGCTGCGCCTGCTCGAACGCGACCGCTACGACGAGCGCGCCCACCTCGGCCTGGTGCGGGTGCTGGACTCGGCGGGCCGGCGCGGCGACGCGCGGCGGCGCTATGCCCTGTACGCCGAGCGGATGCGCGAGCTGGAGGTCGAGCCCGCGCCCTACCCCACCTGAGCTCCACCTGAACCTGGCCTGAACCGGTCGGGGAGATGGTGCCGAAATGAGGACGGTCATCGTACGGCTGGTCGAGCCTGAGCAGTCCGGCGGCCAGCTCCGCGGGCTGCTCGAAGAAGTCGGTGGCGAACCGGTGCCGTTCAGCGGGAGCGAGGCGATCGTCGACCTGCTGCTCTCCGCCGCCGGGTTGACCCGAGATCAGCCTTGAACCTCCCGCGAACCTCGCTCACCATCATCGAGGGTGAGAGGAGGCACGATGAGCGAGCAGCTGGGGAGCAGATGGCCGTTCGTCGGGCGAGGGGGCCAGCTGGCGACCGTACGGGAGGCACTGCGGTCGCGGGCGGGCGTGATGATCGCCGGAGACGCGGGGGTGGGCAAGAGCAGGCTGGCGGCGCAGGCGCTGTCCGGCCTGGAGGGGTACGGGGTGGTTCGGGCGCTGGGTACGGAGACGGCGGCGGCGATCCCGTTCGGCGCGTTCGCCCACGCGCTGACCGAACCGCCCAGCAGCGGGGAGAACCTGCTGCGCTGGGCCGCACGGCACTTAGGCATCAGCGCGGGGCGGGACGAACTGCTGGTGAGCGTGGACGACGCGCACCGGCTCGACGCGGCCTCGGCCGCGCTGGTACACCACCTGGCGGAGAGCGGCGCCGCGAGGTTATTGGTCACGGTGCGCAGCGGTGAGCCGCTGCCCGCGCCGGTCGCCGCGCTGTGGAAGGACGAGCTGCTCCGCCGGGTCGAACTGCCGCCCCTGACCGTGGCCGAGGTCGGGCAGGTGCTGGAGGGGGCGCTCGGCGGGGAGGTGGCCGGACAGACCGTCAGGCACCTGGCCAGGGTCAGCGAGGGGAACGTGCTCTACCTGCGCGAGGTCCTGCACGCCGGCCGTACCTCGGGATGTCTGACCGAGACCGACGGGCAGTGGCGCTGGCAGGGCGAGCTGTCGATGACCACCCGGCTGCGCGAGCTGGTCGACGCCAGGATCGGGCACCTCGACCAGGAGGAGCGGGAGGTGCTGGAGCTGGTGGCGTTCGGCGAGCCGCTCGGCACCGATCTGCTGGTCTCGCTCACCTCGCCGATCGCGGTGGAGCGAGTCGAGGACCGCGGGCTGATCGTGGCCGTACGCGACGTGCAGCGAGAGCACCTGCGGCTCGGCCACCCCCTCTATGGCGAGGTGGTACGCGGCGCCTGCGGCACGCTGCGGACCCGGCGGCGGCTGCGGATGCTCGCCGAGGCGCTGGAGGCGAGCGGGCTGCGGCGGCGCGAGGACGTGCTGCGCGCGGCCGTGTGGCGGCTCGACAGCGGCTCGACCACCGATCCGGACATGCTGCTCGTCGCCGCTCGGCTGGCCTGGGCCAGGCAGGATCCCCGCCTGGCCGCGCGGCTGGCCAGGGCGGCGATGGACGCGGGACCGAGCGTGGCCGCGGTCGCGCTGCTCGGCGAGGCGCTCATGGTGCTCGGTGACGCCGACACCGCGCTGACGGCGCTGCGGCAGACGGCACCGGCGGTGGTCACCGAGAGCGAGCGCGCGCAGCACGCCATCAGCCTGGGCCTCAACCACGCCTGGGCGGGCTCGCTCACCGAGGCGTGCCGAGTGCTCGGCGAGGCGGCTCGTACGCTCACCGACCCGGCCTGGCAGCAGGAGGCGCACATCTACCTCGGCGTGGCCGAGTTCTGGGCGGGGCGCACCACCCGAGCCGTCGAGTCGCTCGAACGGGCCCGCGCGTGCACGCCGATCACCGTGCGCGGCGCGGCGCACCTGGCCGCGCTCGACTCGTGGACCAGCGCCTACTCGGGACGGACCGAGCACACCATCGCGGTCGTCGAGCAGGCCCTGGCCGAAGTGGAAGGCTGGGGGGACGAGACGCCGCACGCGCTGCCGACGATGCTCGACGCGCGCTGCGCGGCCGAGACGTTCGCCGGGCGGCTGGACGCGGCGGAACGCACCGCCGATTACGGCATGGAGCTGGCCGCCGCCGAGCTGTCGGTCTCCGGGTTCGGGGCGTTCCGCGCGCTGGTCAGCAGGCTGCGGGGCGACGCCGAGGGCGCCGTGCGCTGGAGCCGCGACGATGCCGCCGGGCTGTACGAGCGCTCGCCGTACCGGGGGCGATGCCTGGCCGAGCAGGCGCACGCTTTGGCGCTGCTGGGCAGGACGGCGGAAGCGCGCGACCTACAGGCCGAGGCAGAGGAGCTCGCCTCCCGATGGGCGTTCACCCGCTATCCGACGCTGCAGGCCGCGGTGTGGGTGGCGGCGGGCAGCGGGGACCTGGACGAGGCGGTACGCCTGTGCCTGTCGGCGGCCGACGCCGCGGAGAAGCAGGAGCAGTCCGGGCATCTGATGTTCGCGCTGCACGATCTGGTGCGGCTTGGGGTTCCCGCGCTGGCCGCCGATCGCCTGTCCGCGCTGGCCGAACGGGTGGACGGGCGCCTGGCCGGGCTCCTGGCCCGGCACGCGCGGGCCACCGGCGACCCCGACGAGCTGCGTGCGGTGGCGGCCGGGTTCGAGCGGCTCGGGATGATCCTGTACGCCGCCGAGGCCACCGCCCAGGAGTCCGCCGCCTACCGCGCGATGGGCAGGGGCGCTCTGGCCAAGGGGGCGCAGACCAGGGCGTGGTCGCTGGCCAGGCGCTGCCCGGGGGTGTCGACGCCCGCGCTGGTCGAGCTGGCCACGCCCGAGCTGACGCCGCGCCAGCGGGAGATCGTCCAGCTCGCGGCGGCCGGCCTGACGAACCGGCAGATCGCCGCCCGGCTCACGGTCTCCACCCGGACGGCCGCGAACCACCTGCAGGCCGTGTACGAGAAGCTCGGCGTCAACGACCGTGCGGAGGTGGGCCGGTTACTCGCCTCCCTCTGAGCTAGCGTTGCCCGGCTCGCTCTGAGCGAGCGCTACTCGCCTCTCTCTGAGCGGGCGTTGCCCGGCTCGCTCTGAGCGGGCCGGGACTCGCTAGACCAGTGCCAGCAGGCCGTCGTGGAACAGCGCGCGCTCATGCTCGGTGATCGCGCCGTACGGCTCGGCGGCCCGCCGGTTGGTCTCCCGTTCGATCCGGTCGCGCAGCGGCCCCGGCCCGAGCACGACGATCTCGGCGGCGGTGAGGCCGGCGGCCCGCCAGGCGGCGGCGTGCGAGTCGGCGCGGTGGTAACGCAGCGCGGCCAGCCGGTTGAACAGCAGCACACCCGCCGGTGTGCCCGCCGGTTCGTACGGCGGTGCCATCGCGGCGAAGGCGCCCGGATCCGTCGTGGCGCCCTGCGCGTCACCGGGATCCGCTCCGGCAGCGCCGATCACCCGTCCGGCCAGGTCGGCGAGCGTCTTGAGATCGCGGCCCGCCCAGATCCGCTCGGTGGTGGCGGCGTGCACGGCGTAGAGGCCGTCGATGAACGCCAGCGCCTTGGCCGTCGCCCGCAGCGCGCCGTCGCCGTCCTCCTCCAGCATGCCCAGGTCCAGGTGGTCCTGGATCTCGGCGTCGAGCTCGGCCGCGTCGCCGTACCGGTAGATCGTGGCGAGCGAGCGGCGGCTCAGCGAGCGGAGGGGGAGTGTGAAGCGCAGGTCGATCAGGAAGCCGGGTAGCAGCCCCGCGTCCTGCGCGCGAGCCGAGGCATGCACGTTCACGTGGACCGCGCCGATGACGGGACCCATGGTCGCCGCATAATCCGCCAGGTCATGTAATTTCGGCATTGAGCGCCATTATGCCGGTGGAGAAGCAGTCGTGCTGGGCGCTCACTCGGGCGACATGATCTCGTAAAGGTTGCGGACCGCGTCGGTGAAGAACAGCCCGCGCGGGCAGAGCGGGTGGTCGATCCGTCCGTTGTCGGGGGTCGCGGGGTGGTTCCCGTACGGCACGCCGCGCTCCTGGATGCGGGCCAGGATCGCGTCGAACGTGGCCGGATCGACGTCGAACCCGAAGTGATGCCCCTCAGGATTCTCGACGGTCATGTAGTCGAGCGTGAGCCGCTCGTCGACCCGCACGGGGGCGAAGTGCCCACGGGCCCCCATGGGCGGCAGGCGCTCCAGCCCCATGATGTCGGCGAAGAAGTCGGCCTCCCGGTTGTTGTCGGCCGCGGGGACGATCGTGTGGTTCAGGGATACAGTCACGCCGACTCCTTCTCCTCGACGGCTCCGTGCAGGAACACCTCGACCAACTGGCTGGTGGGCAGGACGGCCGACCGGGTGAACAGCAGGCCCAGGAAGACCTTGCTCACCTGCGCGGCGGGCAGCCGCAGCGTCGCCTCGTCCGGTTCGAGCAGGTCGGCGATCGAGTCCCCGATCAGCTCCATGGACGCCTCCCGGCTGCCCGGCTGCGGGCGGCCGCCCCGCTCGCCGCCCCGGTGGCCGCTGGAATGTAGGGCTCCCGCCACGGCGCCCATCCGCTCCAGGTGCGCGCCGAGCGCGTCGGCCGCCTCTGCGAGCCGGTCGGCCAGCGGTTGGTCGAGCGGGATGGAGGCGAGCTCCCTGACCACGCGGTCGGTCCGCATCGCCTCGGCCATGCAGGCGTCGAGCAACTCGTCCTTGTCGGCGAACACCCGGAAGATGGTGGCCTCACCGATGCCCGCCGCTCTGGCGATCTTGCTGGTGGTGACGGCGGTGCCGTACTCGGCCACCAGGGGGAGGGCGGCGGCGATGATCATCGCGCGGCGCTCCTCCGGGCTCATTCCCGGCGCCCTGCGCCGGACTGGTTTCTCACTCATGCGGACCACGGTACGGAGTGAATACTCACTCCGTCAATAGCGGAGTGAGTATTCACTCCGATGCTTGATCACGGGGCGGCCAACGGCCATGGCATGATGACGGCACTGTGACCGCCGGTCTGCCCTTCCGCCTCGCCCGCACCTCGGCCTTCGCCGCGGTGTGCCTCGGGCTGGGTGTCGCGGCGCACGCGTTCGGCGGCGGCACGGTCGGAGCACCGGCCATGGGCATCGCGCTGGGGCTGTCGTTCGCGGCGGCCTTCCTGCTGTCGGGGCGCGAGCGGACCGTGGGCGCGATCCTGTCGCTGCTCGGCGGCCTCCAGGTGGTCATGCACCTGCTGTTCTCGCTGGCCCACGCCGCCTCACCGATCGCGGCGATCGGTCACGCGCACTCGGGCCTGGTGCCGGGTCTCGGCATGCTGGTCGCGCACGGCTGGGCGATCGGGCTGACCGCCCTGTGGCTGGCGCGCGGCGAGGCCCTGCTCTGGGGGCTGCTGCGCCGTCTGGCCGTACGACTGCTGGTCGTGCTGCTGCCCGTCATCCGGGCGCCGTTCCCGGCTCCGTGTACGGCGGAGCCACCGGTCTTCCGCTCCGCCGTGCTGCGGCACGTGGTCTCCGGGCGGGGTCCGCCAATGGTCGTCGAAACCAGCTGACCCCCATTTCGGTGGACCCTCATTTCGATGACCACGCCCGGCAGGGCGCGCTTCGGCGTGCCGTACCGGGTGGAGAAAGGCATTCCCTCATGTTCTCTCGCCATGCCCTGCTGCTCGCCGCCACCACGGCCTTCGCGCTCACGGGCTGCGGCTCCGCGCAGGTCGCCGCCGCACCGGCCAAGCAGTCCCCCGCCGTCACCGAGCAGTCCCCTGCCGCGGCCATCACCATCACCGACCCCTGGGTGAAGACCGCGAAGAAGGGGATGAGCGCCGCCTTCGGCACGCTGGTCAACAACACCGACGCCGAGGTGACGATCGTCTCCGGCGCCTCGCCGCTGTCCCCGAAGATCGAGCTGCACGAGGTCGTGGAGTCCGGCGGAAAGATGATCATGCGGCCCAAGGAGGGCGGCTTCGTCATCCCCGCGCACGGCACGCACGAGCTGCGGCCCGGCGGCGACCACATCATGCTGATGGACGTCGCGCAGGAGGTGCTGCCGGGCGCCCGGATCCCGTTCACGCTCACCGTCAAGGGCGGCAAACCGCTGGAGTTCACCGCGATCGGCAAGGACTTCGCCGGTGGCAAGGAGGACTACCAGCCCGGCATGGGCCACAAGTGATCAGCCGCCGGGGTCTCATCGCCGGCGGCGCTCTGACGGCCGTCGGCGCCCTGACCGCAGCCCCCGCACAAGCCACTGTCGAGCCCTTTCATGGGCCCCACCAGGCCGGGATCGCGACGCCTCCGCAGGCGTACGCCGTCTTCGTCGGGCTCGACCTGTCGCCGGACAGCGACAAGGAGGCCGTCGTACGGCTCCTCCAACTGCTGACCGACGACGCGCGCCGCCTCACCCAGGGGCGGCCCGCGCTGGCCGACACCGAGCCCGAGCTGGCCGCGACGGCCGCCCGGCTGACGATCACGTTCGGCTTCGGTCCGGGGCTGTTCGCGGCGGTCAAGGCGGAGTCACCGGTGGCTCCGCTGCCGGCGTTCACGATCGACAAGCTGGACAAGCGGTGGAGCGGCGGCGACCTGCTGGTGCAGATCTGCGCGGACGACGGGGTCACCGTCGCCCACGCGCTGCGGATGATCGTCAAGGACGCCCGCGCGTTCGCCAAGGTCCGCTGGATCCAGCGCGGCTTCCAGAGCGCGACGCGGCGCAACCTGATGGGCCAGGTCGACGGTACGATCCAGCCTGCCGACCTGGACCGGGCCGTGTGGATCTCCCAAGGACCCGCGTGGCTGCGCGGCGGCACCACCCTGGTGCTGCGGCGCATCCGCATGAGCCTGGAGTCATGGGACGCGGCCGACCGGGTGGCCAGGGAGTTCACGATCGGCCGCCGCCTCGACACGGGCGCCCCGCTGACCGGCCGGGCGGAACGCGACGAGGCGGACTACAGCCAGGTGAACAAGCTCGGCTTCCCGATCATCTCCGAGTACGCCCACATCAGGCGGGCCCACGTCACGGACCCGGGGCTGCGCATCCTGCGCCGTCCCTACAACTACGACGAAGGGCTCACACCGGACGGAAAATCGGACTCCGGGCTGCTGTTCGCCTCCTACCAGGCGGACATCGACCGGCAGTTCGTTCCCATCCAGCGCAACCTGGCCAAGGGCGACCTGCTGAACGAGTGGATCACACCCGTCGGCTCGGCCGTCTTCGCCATCCCACCGGGCTGCGCACCCGAGGGCTGGATCGGAGACAGTCTGCTCAGCTGAGCTGAACCCCCGGCCTGCTCAGCCGAACTCCCGGCTGGGCAGGCACCTCATGCCCACCGGCTACCTATGGCGGCTCGCGATCAACCTAGAGTGGAGCCGTGCTTCCCGACCTGATCAAGCAGCTCACCGAGTCGGACCTGCCGCGCCACCACTGGCGCGGCGACGACGAGCGCGGCGGCCTATGGCTGTTCGAGACCGTAGAGGGCGAAGGCGAGCACTGGGCGGTCAGACAGATCGAGATCGGACCCGACCGCGCCGCGCACCGCTACTGGTGGCGGCATCTGCAGGACGAGCACGGCTTCCTCACCGAGCAGGCCGTGGAGATCTGGGAGCTGACCGAGATCACCGGAGCCGCCTTCGAGGCTGTGTGGGAGGCAGCCGAGTGACAGCCGGTTAACACCCGCGCCGGAAGGTAGCCGGGTGACACCCGTGTGTCGATAGACCGGCGGTCCGCCCACGCTCACAATCGGGCTATGGCTGAAGGTTATGTGGGTGCCAGGACGCCCCGCCGCGAGGATGCCCGGCTGCTGACCGGGCGCGCCCGGTACGTCGCGAACGTACGGCTGCCCGGCATGGCGTACGCGGTCGTCGTCCGCAGCCCCATCGCCCATGGACGGCTGGTGAGCTGGGACGCCAAGGAGGCGTGGACGATCGACGGGATGCTCGACGTCATCACGCCGGGCGACGCCGCCGCGGTCCGCCTGCCCTGCGTCACCCTGAGCCCCGGCCAGCCCGTCACCTCCTACCTGGCGCTCGACGAGGCGATCCGCTACGTGGGCCAGCCGCTCGCCGTGGTGGTCGCCCGGACGCCGGAGGCCGCCAGGGACGCGGCCGACCTGCTCGACCTCGGCTACGAGGCGCTGCCCCCAGTGATCGGGATCGAGCGGGCGCTGGCCGATGACGCCCCGCTGCTGTACCCGGACTGGGGCGGCAACGTGCTGACCGACTTCACGCTCGGCGACCAGGACTGCGACGCGGTCATCGCGGGGGCCGCGCACGTGGTGGAGATGACGTTCACGTTCGGCCGGGCCACGCCGTACCCGCTGGAGCCGCGCGGCATCGTCGCCGACTTCGCCGACGGCGAGCTGACCGTGCGGACCTCGACGCAGGCCCCGCACCACGTACGCGAGCAGGCCGCGGACGCGCTCGGGCTCACGCACGACCGGGTACGCGTCGTGACCGGCGACGCGGGCGGCGGTTTCGGGGGGAAGGAGCACCTGTATCCGGACGAGGTGCTCATCTGCCTGGCCGCCATGCGCCTGGGCCGCCCGGTGAGCTGGACGGAGTCGCCCACGGACCGCCTCGCCGCGACCCTGCCCTCGCGGGCCGCCGTGCACCGGGCCCGCCTGGCGCTCGACGCGGACGGGCGCTTCGTCGCGCTGCACGCCGACGTCGTCGGCGATCTCGGCGGCCACCCGTCGAACGTCGGCATCTCGCCGTTCGCGGTGACCGCCACGCTGCTGCCGGGCCCTTACCGCTTCGATCGGGCGGGGGTACGGCTGCGCGCCGTCGTCACGACGACCACCCCGACCGGCTCCTATCGCGGCTTCGGACAGCCGGAGGCCACCTGGACCAGGGAGCGGCTGATCGACGAGGCGGCCAGACGGCTCGGCGCCGACCCGGTGGAGCTGCGGCTGCGCAACATGCTCGGCCCCGACGAGCTCCCCTGTACGTCCCGGACCGGGCAGGCGTACGACTCCGGCGACTACCCCCGCGCCCTGCGTACCCTGCGCGACCTGGTCACTCCCCCGGCCCGTGACGACGGACGCAGGCGCGGCGTCGGCTACTCCTGCCATGTGGAGGGCACCGGGCTCGGC
This sequence comes from Nonomuraea sp. CA-143628, assembly GCF_050942315.1. Classification (NCBI taxonomy): domain Bacteria; kingdom Bacillati; phylum Actinomycetota; class Actinomycetes; order Streptosporangiales; family Streptosporangiaceae; genus Nonomuraea; species Nonomuraea sp. CA-143628. Next base: position 51,774 of record NZ_CP192072.1, on the reverse strand, counting down.
TCGTCGATGGGCATGAAGGCCATGGGCATGCTGGCCGGGGGCTTCGAGACCGCGATCCTGCGCATGGAGCAGGACGCCTCGGTCGTCGTCTCGTCGGGGGTGTCGGGGGTCGGGCAGGGCATCGAGACGGCGTTGTCCCAGATCGCGGCGGACCGGGTGGGGGTGCCGCTCGACCGGGTACGCGTGGTGCTGGGCGACACCTCGGCCACGCCGTACTCCTCGATCGGGTCGATCGCCAGCCGCTCGCTCGCGGTGGGCGGCGGCGCGCTGGCCCTGGCCGGGGACCGGCTGCGGGAGAAGATCGTGGCCATCTCCGCCCATCTGCTGGAGGCGGCGCCGGCCGACCTGGAGATCGTCGACTCCGTCGTACGCGTCAAGGGGGATCCGCAGGCGTCGCTGACGCTGCGGGAGATCGCCACGTCGGCGTGGCGGGGCTGGGACCTGCCCGAGGGGGCCACACCCGGACTGGAGGAGCGGGTCTCCTACGATCCGGCCGACATGACGTACGCCTACGGAGCCCATGCGGCGGCGGTCGCGGTCGATCCGGAGACGGGAGCGGTCGAGGTCGAGGGCTACTGGGCCGTCAACGACTCCGGTGTGCTGGTCAACCCGGCGATCGTGGAGGGCCAGGTCCTCGGCGGGATCGCGCAGGGGATCGGCATGGCGCTGACGGAGGAGATCGTCTACACCGAGGAGGGGCAGCCGGTCGCCGAGTACCTGCTGCCGACCACCCGGGAGATCCCCGACATCCGGCTCGCGACGCTGGAGGTGCCCTCGCCGCGAACGCCCGGCGGCATGAAGGGCGCCGGGGAGTCGGGGACGATCGGCCCGCCGGCGGCCATCGGCAACGCGGTCGCCGCCGCGCTGCCGGAGATCGCCACTCGCATCACTCAGACGCCATTGACCCCGGCGGTCTTGTGGGCTCTACTCGCTGAATGACCTACGCCCGATATGTCGCCCTCGGTGACAGCCAGACGGAGGGCCTCGGCGACGGCGACGACATCCGGGGCCACCGCGGCTGGGCCGACCGGCTCGCCGAGCAGCTGGCCGTCGCGAACCCCGACGTCCAGTACGCCAATCTGGGCGTCCGCGGGCGCCTGGCCGGGCAGATCCGCGACGAGCAGCTCGGCCCGGCGCTGCGGCTGCGGCCCGACCTGGCCACGGTGATGGCCGGGATGAACGACCTCGTCCGGCCCGGTTTCGACGCCGTCGCGGTCGCCTCGGCGTTGGAAGACATGTTCGCGCAGCTCACCGCGTCCGGCGCGTGCGTGGTGACCGTGACCTTCCCCGACATCGGCAAGATCGCCCCGCTGGCCCGGCGGCTGGTCCCCCGCGTGCTCGACATCAATGACCGGATCAAGGCCGCCGCGGCCCGCCACGGCGTCATCGTCGTCGACACCTTCCCGCACTCCTTCACCACCGACGCCAGGATGTGGAGCAGCGACCGGCTGCACGCCAGCCCGCTGGGCCACGCCAGGATCGCCGCCGCCATCGCCCACGCCATCGGGCTGCCCGGCAGCGACGACACCTGGTCGGTCCCGCTCACGCCGCTTCCCCCGGCGGCGCGCTGGCGGGTGGCCGGGGCCGAGGTCCGCTGGGTCGCGAGCTTCGCCGGGCCCTGGATCTACCGGCGTCTGCGCGGCCGGTCCTCGGGAGACGGCCGCGTCGCCAAGCGCCCCGAGCTCGGCCCGGTGTCGTCACCACCCCGGTGAGTCGCCGAACTCGGCCCGGTGACCGGCCGCGATCACCCCGCGGACCACCGCGCCGGTCAAACGGCCGTGATCATCCCGCAGGCCGGCGCCCACCAGGGAATCGGTAGGGCGCCGGCCCCGGCTCACACGCTGACGAGCACTGCCGCCACGGCGTCGGCGGTCTCGGGATGACGGGCCAGCAGCGCGCCCGCCTCTCCGCTGGACGAGCCGCCGGACGGGCCGGCGTCGACCTGCTGCCAGCCGCCCTCGCAGCCGAGCAGCGCGGCCACGGCGTCGGTCGTGCCCGGATGTCCGGCCAGCAGGTCGGTCACCGGGCCCGCCGGCGCGGGCGCCGCCGCACTCGTCGCCTTCTTCGCGGGCTTCGCCGACCACGGCGGTGTCCACTGGTCGAGCGCGGTCAGGTTGCCGGGGAACGTACGGCCCGCCTCGCGCACCAGGATGGGCACCAGCTCACCGGCCTGCTCGCGCAGGGTGGTGATCAGGCCGGGCAGCCACGGCAGCAGCACGGAGTCGGGCAACCGGCCGAAGGCCTTCGACATCAGCTCGACCACGAACGACGCCAGCGCGGGAGCCGGCTCCATCGCCTGCGCGAACCCGCTCATGTACTCCGGGAAGGCCGGGATGACGAGCGGGTTGGCGAGCAGCTCGTCACAGCGCGCCCGCAGCTCGGCCAGCGGCAACGTGCCGAGCAGATACTGGGCCGACCACAGGAGGGCCACCTTGGCGGGCGCCTCCGGGTGCGACTGCCGCACCGCGATCTCCAGCTGGGCCCGCTCACACCCCAGCGCCAGCGCCAGGCTCTCCATCGTGAACAGGAACCCGAGCATGGCCGACACCTGCCGGACACCGGTGTACTCGTCCACGAAGGCGGTCGGCAGCAGCGTGCAGTAATGCGCGAACCCCGCCGTGACGAACGCCTCGCACCAGGCCGGCAGCTCCGGCTCGGTCGCGCGGTAGTGGGCCAGCAGCCGCCTGATCCGGCGCAGCACCTCCGGCGCGTCGTCCACGGACCGCTCGGCGGCCAGCAGCTCCACGGCCCGCGCCCCGAGCTCGTCGGTGAACCGCCGGCTGCGCAGGTAGAGGATCGAGTCCTCGACGGCCTCGAGCGCCACGGCCGCGGTCGCCTTGGGATCCCACACCTTGCGCCGCAGCCGCTGCTCCAGCACCTGCTCGACGGTGATGCCCTCGTAGCCCAGCTCGATGATCGAGCGCTGGTGCTTGCCGATCGTCAGGTCCCAGCTCTCCTGGATCGCCCGCTCGCCCAGTCGCCGCGCGCCCATGATGGGCCGTACGGCGTCGTCGGGCAGCAGGTGGCGCAGGATCCACAGCAGGTCGGAGCAGGGCACCAGGTGCGGGTCCGCCTTGAGGTCCATGAGCGCCCGCTGTACCGTGCGCTTGCTCAGGTCCAGCCCCAGCGGTTGCAGCCGGTCGAACACGTCCTGGGCCAGCGGCGGCATGGCGTGGTAGCCCACCTGGCCGATCCGGTCGCCGCCGAGCAGGATCTCGCACAGGCGGCGCACGTCCCGGCGTCCCGGCACCGTGTCCTTCTCGATGCAGGTGACCGCGGCGTCCTGGAAGTCGTACGGCGTCGGACGTCCCCGGCCACGCAGCCCGGCGAGCAGGATCGACGTCTCGAACACGGCGATGGCGTCGGCGGTGCTGGACTGGTAGCCGTTGCGCCGGGCCAGCCGGACGATGTCGACGGACCAGCCGAGCAGCTCGGCCTCGTCCAGCCCGTCCAGGACCGGCGGCTTGCCCAGGAAACCGGACAACCGGTCGGTGACCGGCTCCGGCGGGGCGGGCGCCACCGGCTTCCGCGGCTTCTTGCCCGGCTTCTTCTGGCCAGCCAGCTGATACGGCTTGACGCCGTCGCGCTGCAGCGCCTTCTCCCAGGTGGCCGCGGCGATCGAGACCGAGCCGGAGGCCAGGCCGAACTGGGCCTCGATGGCGGAGTGGCTCGACGGGATGAGCCCGTACAACCATTGGGTGGCCGTGCGGGGGGTGATCTCGAACGGCGCGTCCGATGCCAGCCCGAACTGCTCCACCCGGCTGGCCGCGTGGAAGGCTCCGCAGACGTACAGGCACTCGGCCGGATCGGCGCCCGTCGCGGCGAGGTGCTCGCGCATCCGCGTCCACATGTAGCGCTCGCGGTCCTCGTCGCGGTCCGTCCGCCGGTCGCCCTCGGGGCGCAGGCGCCGGAACAGGCTGCCGATCAGGACCATGACCTGCCGGTACGACTCGTAGTCCGCACCGGTCAGCGGCTGCTCGACGTACTGGTCCCACCACTCCGACCAGTGCCGGACCTTGCCGTGGTGCAGCAGGTGCTCTTCCAGCTCGGCGAAGCCCGGCCGCAGGTCGCCGATCTCGACGCCCACGGCGTCGCCGTGCAGGCCCGCGTCGTCCTCCCCGCCCTGCTTGGGCTCGGCCGGGTCGCGGGGCAGCCACTGGAAGACGTGGTCCGTCGAGCGATCCACCAGCACCAGCTCGACGTCCGGCGTGTTGAGCGCGTACGAGATGGCCTGGTACTCGGCCGACACCTCCGTGATGGGCGCCACCACGCTGAGCGGCTCCCAGCTGGCCGGGAAGCCGTCGACGTCGGAGGCGAACGCCTGCAACGCCACCGGCAGGCGGCAGTTGCGCAGCTCGTCGAGCAGCGGCCGCAGGTCCTCGCACAGCTCCAGGTAGATGACCTTGGGCTGCTTCTCACGCAGGCGCCGCACCATGGCCAGCGCCGAGGCCGGCGAGTGGTGACACACCGGGAAGATCTCAAGCTGCTCGCTCAGTGCCCGGTCGACGTCGTCGACCAGGCCCGACAGGATCCCGGCCAGGGTGTCCGGCTCGCCGGCGAACGCGGCGGCGGCGTCCAGCAGCTGCTCGCGGAGTGCGCCGAACGGGCTCATGAGAGCGTCTTGATGGCCTGACGGCCACCTTCGAGGAAGTCCGTCCACGGCCCGCCGTCCTTCTTGCTGCGGGGTTCGACGATGCCGTGCCAGTACTTGTTCAGGATGGCCAGGTCCTCCGGCTGGCGGCGGGCCAGCGAGCCCACCAGCGAGCCGCCGAGCGTCTCCGCCCGCAACTGGCGGTCGCCGAAGAACTGGCTGTGCAGGATGGCGTCCTCCAGCACACCGATCTGCTCGGCCGTGGACAGGGCCGACTCGAGCTTGTCGTCGTCGCTCTTGGCCGAGGCCGCCGCGTTGCGCAGGTCGGCGAAGCTCTGCAGCAGGATGTCGAGCAGCGTGGGCGGCACGTCCAGCTCGATGCGGTGCCGGCGCAGCAGCTCCGTGGTACGGAACCGGACGATCTCCGCCTCGCTGGTCTTGCTCGTCACCACGGGGATGCGGACGAAGTTGAAGCGCCGCTTCAGCGCCGACGACAGGTCGTTGACGCCCCGGTCCCGGCTGTTGGCCGTGGCGATGATCGAGAATCCCGGCTGGGCGAAGACGATGTTGTCGTCGTCGAGCTCAGGGATGGAGACGTACTTCTCGGACAGGATGGAGATCAGGGCGTCCTGGACGTCGCTGGTCGACCTGGTCAGCTCCTCGAAGCGGCCGATCACGCCCCGCTCCATCGCCGTCATGATGGGCGAGGGGATCATCGACTGGCGGGACTGTCCCTTGGCGATCACCATGGAGACGTTCCAGGAGTACTTGATGTGATCTTCCGTGGTGCCGGCCGTGCCCTGGACGACCAGGGTGGAGTTGCGGCTGATCGCCGCCGAGAGCAGCTCGGCGAGCCAGCTCTTGCCGGTGCCCGGGTCGCCGATGAGCAGCAGGCCGCGGTCGGAGGCCAGCGTCACGATGCTGCGCTCGACGAAGCTGCGGTCACCGAACCACTTCTGGGGGATCTCGCGGTCGAGCCCGTCCGAGCGCTCGGAGCCGAGCACGAACAGGCGGACCATCCGGGGGCTGAGCCGCCACGAGAACGGCTTGGGGCCGTCGTCGATCGACTCCAGCCAGTCGAGCTCTTCGGCGTACTTGACCTCGGCGGGGGCACGCAGTGTCTCAGTCATTCGCGGGTCTCCTAGGTGAGGAAGTTCTTGAGCTCGAGCACGAGTTTGCGGATGTGGCCGGAGATCACGGGGGTGCCCAGGTCCTTCAGCTTTTCGCGGAACCACTGGTCCACGCTGGCGTACCCCGAGCTGTTCACGGAGCCGACCGGGATGAACTTGACCCCCGAGCGATGCAGGGACGTGAAGTCGTCGATCAGCGACCGGTTGTCGTAGAAGTCGGAGATCCAGACCATCACGGTGTTGCGCGGGTCGACGATCTTCGGCCGGGCCAGGGCCATCGCGACCGTACCGTCCGTGCCGCCGCCGAGCGTCGTGCGCAGCAGCACCTCGAACGGGTCCTTCACCCACGGCGTCAGGTCGAGCGCGCGGGTGTCGTAGGCGACCAGGTGCACGTCCACCTTGGGCAGCCCGGCGAAGATCGACGCCAGGATGGTGCAGTTGACCATCGAGTCGACCATCGACCCCGACTGGTCCACCACCACGATCAGCCGGGCCGGAGTCGTCCGCCTGGCCGTGTGCCGGTAGAACAGCCGGTCCACGTACAGCCGCTCGTCCTCTGGGCTCCAGTTGGTGAGGTTCTTCCAGATCGTCCGCTCGATGTCGAGGTTGCGGAACACCCGCTTCGGTGGCACCGACTTGTCGATCTTGCCGACGCTGGTCTTCTCGACCTGCGTACGGAGCACCTGGGCGACCTCGTCGACGAACCTGCGGATCAGCGCCTTGGCGTTGGCCAGGGCTTCTCCGGAGAGGTTGTCCTTGTCGCGCAGCAGCTGCTCGATGAGCGACATGCTGGGATTGAGCTGGGCGGCCAGGGAGGAGTTGGACAGCACCTCGCGCAGGCGCATCCGGCGGACCAGGTCGCCTTCCAGGTTGGCCAGGGCCTTGTTCAGCTCGGCGTCGTCGATTCCACGACCGCCGCCGCCGGTGCCGAGCCCCCGGCCTTGGCTGGATCCTTCGCTCTCCTTTGCTCCTTCGTCTTGACTGCCGCCGCTTCCCCCGAGTGCTTGCTTGAACCACCCGGCGTCCTTCTGCCAGGCGGCGAGCTGGGAGGACGAGACGTCGCCCGTCCCGGTGGCGAAGACGTTGAGCAGGAGCTTGGAGATCAGCGCGGCCCTGCGCACCTGCTCACCGGAGTCCTCGGCGTCCTCGTTGTCGTCGAGCAGGCCGTCGAACTCGGCGGCCAGGTCGGGGAAGCGCTGCACGAGGTTGTCCACCGAGACCGACGGGTCGAGCAGGGCGGCCGGCAGGCCGAGGTCGTCCACGACGGCCACGCTGGCCGACTCCAGGGTCGCCTGCTCCTCGGTGTTGAACACCCGGGCCAGCAGGCGCCAGTAGAGCACCTGCCGCCTGTTCTCGTTGTTGGCGGTCATTTGCGCAGCAGCCGTCCCGCCCGCTCGCGCAGCACGGCCACCGCGTCGCCGTTCTTGGTCGCGGACTTGGCGATCTTGGGGTCCGTCGGGCCCTGCGCCCAGTCGCCGTTGTGCGCGGTGACCGGCTCCTTCTTGACCGTCCCCTGAACGGCGAGCGGCTGGAGCAGCCACCGGCCGGCGTCCCAGCGGAGCAGGCCGATGCACGACTCTGAGCCGCGCACGATCGCGGGCGTGAGCGGGCCGCACGACGGCAGCCGGTCGGTGTCCACGGTGATCGTCGTGCCGCCGAGGTCGAACACCGTCTCATTGCCCTTGGGCACGGAGTAGCCCTCGACCAGCACCGGCTCGGCGATTCGCACCGGGTGGCGTTCCAGCGGCGGCGTGGCGGGGGCGAGCGCGCTGCCCAGCTGGACCCGTGCCGTGGTGAACGGATCCGCGGGCTTCCCCACCGTGGCCCGGTCGTCGTGCCACACCAGGTCACCGCCGCCGAGCAGCGGCATGTCCTTGATGTCCAGGCTGCGGTGCTGCGCGAGCGCGTTGAGCAGTACCGGGGCCCCGGTCAGCAGCCGCCACACGGCCGCGCCGACGATCGTGTCCACCTTCGTGGCGGCGACGCTCGTACGCACCAGGCGGCACTGACCGCCGTCGGCGGGCTCCAGGATCGCGTGGACCTGCGCCTGCACGGCGGTGGCGTGCTCGTGCACGTCCACGCCGAGCACCAGCAGCCGCCCGGACACCGGCTCGCCGGCGCCCACGGGCAGGCCGCCCGCCTGCGTGAGCACCAGCGCCCGCGCCCACAGGTCGGCCCAGCGCCGGGCGGGTACGACCTCCATCGTCGCTACCGGGCAGGACGCGCGCAGCTCGGCCGCCAGGCCGTCGACCAGCACGGCCAGCCGGCGCAGTCGCGGCTCGGCCAGCAGCGCCTCCATCGTCTGGCTCACGGCCGAGACGAGGTCGTGGTCGACTCCTCGCCAGCCGGTGATGGCCAGCTCGTTGAGCCAGGACCGGCACCCGCTGAGCAGGTTGTCGGTCGTACCGGCCGCCGGCGGCTGCGCCCAGGAATCCCGCTCCCGGCCCAGTGCCGCGTCGAGGCGGGCCAGCAGGGCGTCGTGCACCGCGCCCAGCAGCGCGGTACGCCCGCCGGCCAGCGACGTGACGTTCTCCTCAGAGACCGAGCCCGCGGCGACCTTGGCCGCCGCCTCCCCCACCCGATCACCCAGCGGCGTGGCCGCCACCGCGCCGGCCAGGTCGGTCAGCGCCGAAGCGCGCTCCTCGCCGAGCCGGGCCAAGCCGTTCGTCAGGGCCTCGTCGAAGCCCGTCACCAGGTCGAGCGCCTCGCCGACACCCGGAAGGGGCTGGTCGGTCAACTCCGCCAGCTGCACGCTCAGCATCAGCCCACCGCCCCGTTGGACGGGAACCAGTGCAGCTCGGCGATGGGCTCGGTGGTCATGGGCAACTCCAGGTAGGCCAGGTGGCGCAGGAACCGGCTGAACACCTCGGCCCCCTGCGTACGCTCGACACCGCCGTTCAGGTGGTAGGACAGCCTCTCGCCCTCGGCGAGCTCCACCCGCAGGTAGCCGGCGACCCGATCCTGGCCGTACTGCAGCACCGCCTCATCGACCAGTGATCGCAGGTGCTTGCACATGTCGCCGTACAAGCCGCCGCACGGCCGGTTGTTGTTGGTGCTGCAGTTGTAGGTATGAGTCCCGGCGGTGACCGACGAGACGTACACCCGGCTGATGTCCGAGCCGCTCGACACGACTCCCTGCAACCGCCCGTCGGCCATCTCGACGAAGGGCACCTTCGCCAGTTTGCGCGGTCTGACGGGCGAGACCACCCGTGCCACGCTGTGTTGCTCCCACGCGGTTCTGTCCGCGGTCACGCCTTTCGACCTCCAGCCCAGCGGCTCGCGGACGCCTGCCGTTGCGGCGGCACCCGTGCGAACGGCCGATCAGTGATCGCGTAATTTACCCCATTCGCGGGGAAGCGCGGGGGCGTTTCGATCACCTCCGAAAGGACGCCCGACCTTGGCTTCGACTATCGAAGTAAGAGGCATTGCCGCTGCTCAAGCTGTGATCCGGCGGTTGGACGGTGCTCGGCGCCGGACGGTGATCCGGCGCCGAGTCCACGAACGCCTCGGTCAGGCGCCTACGTAGGCCGCGAGGTGCTCGCCGGTGAGGGTGGAGCGGGCGGCGACGAGGTCGCTCGGTATGCCCTCGAAGACGATCTGGCCGCCGTCATGGCCGGCGCCCGGCCCGAGGTCGATGATCCAGTCGGCGTGCGCCATGACCGCCTGGTGGTGCTCGACGACGATGACCGACTTGCCCGAGTCGACGAGCCGGTCGAGCAGGCCGAGCAGCTGCTCGACATCGGCGAGGTGCAGGCCGGTGGTCGGCTCGTCCAGGACGTAGACGCCACCCTTGTCGCCCATGTTGGTGGCCAGCTTGAGCCGCTGCCGCTCGCCGCCGGACAGCGTGGTGAGCGGCTGGCCGAGGCTGACGTAGCCGAGTCCGACGTCGGCGAGCCGGTCGAGGATGGCGTGCGCGGCCGGCGTACGCGCCTCACCGGCGCCGAAGAACTTCTCGGCCTCGGTCACCGACATCGCGAGCACCTCGCTGATGTCGCGGCCGGCGAGGTGGTACTCCAGCACCGAGGCCTCGAACCGCTTCCCCTCGCACTCCTCGCAGGTGGTGGCCACCCCGGCCATCATCGCCAGGTCGGTGTAGATGACGCCGGCGCCCTTGCAGGTGGGGCAGGCGCCCTCGGAGTTGGCGCTGAACAGCGCCGGCTTCACCCCGTTGGCCTTCGCGAACGCCTTGCGGACCGGCTCGAGCAGTCCGGTGTAGGTCGCCGGGTTGCTCCGTCGCGAGCCGCGGATCGCGCCCTGGTCGATCGAGACCACTCCGTCCCGCCCCGACACCGAGCCGTGGATCAGCGAGCTCTTCCCCGAGCCCGCCACGCCGGTGAGGACGACCAGCATGCCGAGCGGGATGTCGACGTCGACGTCCCGCAGGTTGTTCGCCGTCGCGCCGCGGATCTCCAGCGTCCCGGTGGGCTTGCGCACCGTCTCCTTGAGGGCGGCCCGGTCGTCGAAATGGCGGCCGGTGATGGTGCCGCTGGCCCGCAGCCCCTCGACGGTGCCCTCGAAGCAGACGGTGCCACCCGCCGTACCGGCGCCGGGGCCGAGGTCGACGACGTGGTCGGCGATCGCGATCGCCTCCGGCTTGTGCTCCACGACGAGCACCGTGTTGCCCTTGTCGCGCAGCCGCAACAGCAGGCCGTTCATCCGCTGGATGTCGTGCGGGTGCAGCCCGATCGTCGGCTCGTCGAAGACATAGGTGACGTCGGTGAGCGACGACCCGAGGTGGCGGATCATCTTGACCCGCTGCGCCTCGCCGCCCGACAGCGTGCCCGACGACCGGTCCAGCGAGAGGTAGCCCAGCCCGATCTCCACGAACGAGTCGAAGGTGTGCCGCAGCTTGGCGAGCAGCGGCGCCACCGACGGCTCGTCGAGGTCGCGGACCCACTCGGCCAGGTCGCTGATCTGCATCGCGCAGGCGTCGCCGATGTTGATCCCCTTGATCTTCGAGGACCGGACCGCCTCGCTGAGCCGGGTGCCACCGCAGTCGGGGCAGGCGGTGAAAGTGACCGCCCGGTCCACGAACGCCCGGATGTGCGGCTGCATCGCCTCCCGGTCCTTGGACAGGAACGACTTCTGGATCTTCGGGATCAGCCCCTCGTAGGTGAGATTGACGCCGTTGACGTTCACCTTGGTCGGCTCGCGGTGGAGGAAGTCGTACCGCTCGGTCTCGGTGTAGTCGCGGATCGGCTTGTCCGGGTCGATGAAGCCCGACTGGGCGAAGATCCCCACCGTCCACCAGCTGTCCACCTTGTAGCCGGGGATGGTGATCGCGCCCTCGGCGATCGACTTGGAGTCGTCGAAGAGCTGGGTCAGGTCGATGTCGTTCACCTTGCCCATGCCCTCGCAGCGCGGGCACATGCCGCCGGTGATGCTGAACTCGCGCCGCTCCTTCACCGCCTTCCCGCCGCGCTCCAGCGTGACCGCACCCGCTCCGCTGATCGAGGCGACATTGAAGGAGTACGCCTGGGGCGAGCCGATGTGCGGCTGCCCGAGCCGGCTGAACAGGATGCGCAGCATCGCGTTGGCGTCGGTGACGGTGCCCACGGTGGAGCGGACGTTGGCGCCCATCCGCTCCTGGTCCACGATGATCGCCGTGGTCAGCCCGTCGAGCACGTCGACCTCGGGCCGCGCCAGTGTCGGCATGAACCCCTGGACGAACGCGCTGTAGGTCTCGTTGATCAGCCGCTGCGACTCGGCGGCGATCGTGTCGAACACCAGCGAGCTCTTGCCCGAGCCGGAGACGCCGGTGAACACCGTCAGCCGGCGCTTCGGGAGCTCGACGCTGACGTCCTTGAGGTTGTTCTCGCGAGCGCCGTGCACGCGGATCAGGTCGTGGCTGTCGGCGGTGTGCGGCTCAGGCGACTGCGTGTCCGCACTCGTGGCCATGCTCATCCTGTCTCCATCTGTTGGGCGGGGCCGCCGTCGCGCTCCCTGTCAGGTCGCCCCCTTCGGCAACGGCCCCCTGTCTACCCGATCGGCGGGGCGGGCCGGAACCGGCGGACCGCCCTCCCGACATCGCTCAGGCTAGGCGCGGCTCGGTGACCCGCGCTTCTCGAATCCTGACCGCTTCGGAACCCGGCCCTGGCCTTGATCGTTGTGACGGGCGGCTGACACAACCGATCCCGACGACAGGGAGACAACAGCGTGGTCTTCAAACGGATGCTGGGCGCTTTCGGCGTGGGCGCGCCCTCGGTGGACACCGTCCTTTCCACCCCGCGCATCCAGCCGGGCGGGCTGCTGACCGGGCAGGTACGGCTCAAGGGCGGCGACTTCGACGCCGAGATCGAGCACATCACCCTCGGCCTCGTGGCGCGAGTGGAGATCGAGCACGGCGACGGCGAGCACGGCGGGGTCGGCGAGTTCTCCCGCACCCAGGTCTCGGGCCCGTTCACGCTGCGCGAGGGCGAGGACCGCACCCTCGACTTCCAGATCCCGGTGCCGTGGGAGACGCCGATCAGCGAGATCGACGGCCAGCAGCTGAACGGCATGGCCCTCGGCGTACGCACCGAGCTGGCCATCGCCAAGGCCGTGGACAAGGGCGACCTGGACATGATCGCGGTCGAGCCCCTGCCCTCCCAGCTCCGCATCCTCCAGGCGTTGCTGCGGCTCGGCTTCCACTTCAAGTCCGCCGATCTGGAAGCCGGCCACCTGTACGGAGTGCACCAGGACCTGCCGTTCTACCAGGAGATCGAGTTCTACCCGCCCGCCCAGCACGCCGGGGTCGTGGGCGAGGTCGAGCTGACCTTCGTGGCGAGCCCGGCCGGGCTGGAGGTCATCCTGGAGGCCGACAAGCGGGCCGGCCGCTATTCCGGCGACGCCATCGGCCGCTTCCACGTCAGCCATGACGACGCGCTGCACACCGACTGGTCCAGCGAGCTCGACCGCTGGCTGACCGGCCTGGCCCAGCACGGCGGTTATGGGTCGCACGGCGGTTATGGGTCGCACGGTCACATGGAGCATCACGAGGGCTACGGACATCACGACGACCACCACCACCGCGGCGGCGGTCCCGGTTGGGGAACGGTGGCCGCGGCCGGAGCCGCCGGCCTGGTGGGCGGGTTCGTCGCGGCCGAGGTCGCCGAAGAGATCTTCGAGGGCGACGAGGAGGAGGAAGGCGGCGACTGGTAGCGCGGAGCCGGGTGGCGGGCCGTGACGGCCCGCCCTGGTAGCGCTGGCTGTACCTCTGAACTCCAGCGAGTGGGATCGATCATGAGGTGGTCCGGCCGACAGGCTGGTGGCATCACAAACGAGCCACCAAGCAGGGAGCCCCCCGATGTCGTACCCCTCCACCAAGCGTCGTAGCCGGCTGGCCCTGGCGGCGGTGACCGTCGCCGCGCTGAGCGGCCTCGGTCTGTCCGCCACACCGGCGAGCGCCGACACCGACGCCGTGCAGAAGAGCCTGGACGCCCTGGTCAAGGTCGACAAGTACCCCGCCGCGCTGGCGGCCGTACGAGGCCGTGACGGGCGGACCCGCAACTACACCGCCGGAGTGGGCGACCTGGAGACCAAGGCGAAGGTCCCCGTCGACGGCCAGGTACGCATCGCCAGCAACACCAAGATGTTCACCGCCACGGTTGTGCTGCAACTGGTCGGCGAGGGCAAGATCGAGCTGGACGCGAAGGTCGAGAAGTACCTGCCCAAGGTGGTGCGCGGCAAGGGCGTCGACGGCCGCAAGATCACGGTCCGGCAGTTGCTGCAGCACACCAGCGGCCTGGCCGACTACGACGACGTCCTGATCAAGGACTATCTGGCCATCCAGCACACCCACTACGAGCCGCGTGAGCTGGTGGACGCGGGGCTGACCAGCAAGAACTCCCCCACCCACGGCTGGAGCTACAGCAACACCAACTACATCTTGGCCGGGCTGATCGCGCAGAAGGTCACCGGACGGCCGATCGGCGAGCAGATCACCCAGCGGATCATCGAGCCGCTCGGGCTGCGCAGAACGTACTGGCCGGCCCTCGGCGACCAGTCCATCCGCGGCCCGCACCCCAAGGGCTACTACGCCGCCAAGTCCGGCGACCCGTACACCGACGTCACCACGATGGACCCCTCCATGGCCTGGGCGGCCGGGCAGCTGATCTCCACCCCCACCGACCTCAACCGGTTCATGAGCGCGCTCCTGGGCGGCAAGCTGCTCAAGCCCGAGCAGCTCAAGCAGATGAAGACCACTGTCGACGCCCCCGACTTCGACTCCACCGGCGGCTCCCGTTACGGGCTCGGCCTGGCCACCTTCAAACTCAGCTGCGGCGGCTTCGCCTGGTCCCACGGCGGCTCCGCCCCCGGCTACGCCACCGCCAACGCCATCACCGACGACGGCCGGGCCGCCACCATCGCCGTCACCGCGCTGCCCACCGAACTGTCCGCCTTCAAACACTTCGAAGCCGCCCTCGACACCGCTCTATGTGAATAACCGCAGGCAGCAGCGTCCATGGAGAGCGACGGCCCGCCACAAGCGGACCGTCGCTCTGTTTTTTGCCGCATCGCATTCAGTGATGAATACGCACGTCTCAGTGCCGCGAATAAGCCGCGTTTCCCCAGGTCAGCAGGAAATCATGGTTCGCGTTTTCGGGCGGGGTCGAGGTAACTCAGTGCGACTTGACTCGGCCATTCCTGAAAGGACGGACACCCCAGCGTCACCAATATGGAACGGTCCCCAACTCACCAGCCGCCGCAGCCGACTGCGTGCTATCGACCAGGACGTCCGCTTCGGGGCTGCGCCCCAGGCCCAGCCCCTGACCCGCACCACGAAGAGGCGCTCTCCTTTGACATTGTCAGCTGAATCGCCATGAACCGATAGAGTCAGACCCGGTTGTGCCACAGGTAGTCATAGAGAAGTCAGGGCACCGACCGGAATTGACCGCGGAGTGGCTATGTGTAAAAGGCGACACGCTCTGTGAGCGACGAGTTGCCAGCACCTTGGTCACCCCCTAGTGTGCCTGAGGCATATTCACGTGTTCGGACACCTGAAGGGTTAAGGGCCCGTACAGGCATTCGGCCTGCACAGGATCCGCTCTATGGGGGCATGAATGGCGCTCAGACCGCGCACGGCTTCGGCCGTGGTGGTGCCAGCGGCTATGGAGTGCGGCGTGATCCCACCGCCGCAGCCCGAGGCCGCCGCCTTCGACATGCCCGCCGGCCCTTGCCGTGCCCTGAACGCGCGGAGCCGGTCATGGCCCGCAGGAAGAAGACAGACGTGACCTCCACCGAGTGGGAGGCCCAGACCGCCGACTGACGCCCGTCCAGCCGGACGGACGCCCGCGACAGCGGAGAACCAAGGAAATTGACCTCATGTACCCGCACGTGCATGTGTGTCTGATTTGGGAGGTTTTGTGGTAGCTGTGGTTTCGGACTATGACAAGATCGGTGGCGCTCCCACCGTCCGTGAAGCGGTGGACCGCTTCTACACGGTCGTGCTGGACACTCCCGACCTCAAGCCGTACTTCGACGGCATCGACATGGCGCGGCTCAAGCGGCACATGGTCATGCTGCTCTGCTCCGTCCTCGGCGGCCCCGAGGTGTACGAGGGCCACGACCTGGCCGACGCGCACCGTGGCATGGGCATCACCGACGAGCACTACGACAAGGTCGGCGACATCCTCGTCACCGTGCTCCGCGACCTCGGCGCGCCTGAGGAGGTCGTGGGGAACGTCGTGACGGTCCTGGGCCAGGTGCGCGGCTCCATCGTGGAGAAGCCCGCAGAGGCAGCCGGGTAAGTGGACACGCAAGCCTTAAAGGACAGCTGGCACCAGGTCGCCCGGTCGGGTGATCAGGTGCCGCTGTTCTTTTACTCAGCCCTGTTCCTGATGTACCCCGAGACGCGCGCCCTGTTCCCGGTGTCCATGGCCACCCAGCGGGATCGGCTCGTCAGCGCGCTGGGGCAAGTCGTCAGCAACGTCGACCACGTGGAAGACGTGGTGCCGTTCCTCCAGCAACTCGGCCGAGACCACCGCAAGTTCGCCGTGGTCACGCAGCACTACCCCGCTGTCGGTCAGGCCCTCCTGGCCACCCTGCAGCACTTCCTCGGTGATCGCTGGACACCTGCTCTGGCCAACGACTGGACGCAGGCGTACGGACTGGTCGCGAAGGTGATGAGCGAAGCGGCCGAAGAGGCGTCGGCCACGACGCCGCCCTGGTGGGATGGCGAGATCATCCTGCACGAGCCGCGCGCCCCCGGCATCGCGGTGATCCGAGCTCGCCTCAACTACCCGTACCCCTTCCGCGCGGGCCAGTTCGCGTCGGTCTCGGTCGGGCTGCGACCGAGAATGTGGCGTTTCTACTCCTTCGCCAACGCGCCGCGTCGCGACAACACGATTGACCTGCACGTACGGGTGGTCGACGGTGGCGCGGTCAGCACGGCCCTGGTGCACGGCGCGCAACGCGGCGACGCACTGAAGATCGGCGCACCGTTGGGCGACAAGCTGACGCTCGACACGAGCCTGCCCAAGGATCTCCTCCTGATCGCCGGCGGCACTGGCCTGGCTCCCCTCAAGGCGCTCATTGAGCAGGTGGCCTACGAAGGGGCGCGCTGCAACATCCGCCTCTTCATGGGTGCCCGGACCTCCCGCGAGCTGTATGACATCGAGGCGCTGTCCAAGCTGGGCGCCGAGCACCCATGGTTGAGTGTCGTGCCCGTCGTGTCCCATGACGGGCTCTACCGCGGTGAGCGCGGCTATGTGGTGGACGTCGCCCTGAAGGCCTGGCGTGGCCAGGACGTCTTCGTATGCGGCTCCGAAGAGATGGTTCAGAGCACGATCGCCCGGCTGCTGGACGCTGGCGTGCCGGCCGAGCAAATCCGCTTCGACGAATTCACCAGTGCTGGAGGTAGAGAGCAGTGACTGGAGAGACGCCATGGGCACATAACCCATCGAACGACCGCCAGCCACTGACGCCGGATCGGGTACGCAACAAGGACTTCTCACGCGCCAAGCTCGGGAGCCGCGGCTACAACGCGGATGAGGTACGTACGTTCCTCATGCGCATGGCCGACGACATAGCGGCCAGCGACACGGAGAAGGCCGACCTGCGCGCGGAGGTCGACCGGCTGCGCAACTGGTTCAAGGACCACGGCCACGACACCTCCCCGGGCGCCTCGGCCAGGCTCAACGTCGACGCGGTCAACCTCCTCTCCCGCGCTCAGCAGACGGCGGACGCCCAGATAGCCGAGGCGGAGGACTACTCCCGCAGGCTGGTGGGCCAGGCGCGCCAGCAGTACGAGCAGATCCTCCAGGAGGCGCAGCAGCAGGCGGAGGAGGCCGCCAGCCAGGCGGTCAACGTCTATCGGGCGAGCGGAGAGGTCCAGTCGGTCGAGGCCGAGGAACTGGAACGCCGCATCGCCTACCTGCGCACCTTCGCGGAGGTCACCCAGGTCCAGTTGCGCGCGGTCCTCGAAGGGCTGACCAACGAGGTCAGCAAGCTGGGCACCCTGCCGGAGACGAGCCGGCAGGCCGTCGCGTACTCCTCCATGGGCGCCTCCTCCTCAGGCTTCTCCACGAGCCCAGGCTTCTCCACGGGACCGGGCTAGTTCCGGCCGAGCCGGCCACCGGAGAGGTCACCGACGACTCGAACCCGCGGACTTCCGATCCCCGCACGCCCATGGCGTGCCGCCACGGTCCTGGACACCCGTCGGCCGGGATCTTTCTTTCGCATGCCTGAATCAGAGATCCGCGTCACCTGGGCGGCTGGGTCACAGTTCGGGGCATGCGATCAATCGCCACGCCTGAACCAGGCGATCATGGGTAGCGCTGAGCAACCACACCCGTAACACCGGACGGACGGAAGCCCAGCATGCTCACCCTCATTCTGCTCATCTTCGCCTTGGCCTGCTTCGTGCTCGCCGCCTTCAACGTCGGCGGCGGCCGCGTCAACCTCATCGCCCTCGGCCTGGCGCTCTGGGTACTGACCGAGATCATCCCCCACATCAGCGACTTATAGCGGCCGCCAAGGCTCCGCTGCCGTCCTGGGCCGTCCTGGGCCGTCCTGGGCGAGGACGGCAGCGGAGTGTCATGCGGGACGGAACTGCTCGATCATCGCCGCGTACCCGCTGCCGCCATGCCCATCCGCCACGGCCCGATCGGCCAGGGCCTTGATGAACCTCGGAAGCTCGGCGTTCACCCCGAGAAACTCACTCTCGTGGATGAGATGCTCCATCGCGGCCAGGTGAGTGTCGATGGTGGAATCAACGGCCGGGTACGCGCCGTCGTCGATCTGCCGCGCATAGGCGGACACCCAGCCGTTCACGGTTTCGATCCCCTTGCTCGCGATGGGAGCGAACGCCGTGGCGTCCACACCCGCCGCGCCGAGCAGGGCGGCACCCTGCAGGAGGCCGTTCAGGATGTTCCACATCAGACTCAGTACGGCCACGTCATACAGCGCCGACAGGCCGTGGTCGTCGCCGAGGTACGTCGTACCCGCGCCAAGGCTCCTCAGGACCGGCTCGTGCAGGTCGAAGGCCGAGCGCGGCCCGCTGTAGAGGAGGACGGCCTCCGCCCCGACGGCCGCGGGGGTGGCCATGATCGCGCCGTCGAGATAGGCGCCGCCCCGCCGCATCACCCACTCCGCGGTCTCGCGGGCCCCCAGCGACGTACCGGAGGTCAGATTCACCAGGACGCGGCCGTCGAGCTCATCGCCCAGCGGATCGAGGAGCGCGTGCACAGCCTCGTAGTCGGACACGCAGACGACCACGAGCGGGCCGGCCAGGACGGCGTCGCGGACCGAGTCGGCGACCTTCGCCCCCTGGGCGGCAAGATGCTCGGCCTTCGCCGCCGTACGGTTCCACACGGTCGTGGAGTAGCCGCCGCGCAGGAACGCTCCAGCCAGCGCCTGACCCATCAGGCCAAGACCAATGACCGTCACGTCGCCATTCCGGTTGGTTTGAGTGCTCATGGCAGAATCATCAACGTTCACACCGATATGAAGGTCAAGGAGCAGCGCGCGTGCTGATCGGGGAGCTGAGCCGGCGGACCGGAGTCCGCACGCATCAACTGCGTTACTACGAGGCTCAGGGCCTGCTCGAACCCCGCCGCGCCGCCAGCGGCTACCGCGAGTACACCAGCGATGCCGTCCTGACCGTGACCCAGATCCGGCGGCTGCTCGAAGCCGGACTGTCGACCCAGGAAATCGGGTACTTGCTGCCCTGCGCCACCGGCGCGGCCCCCGACCTCGAGCCCTGCCCCGAGCTCCTGGACACGCTGAGAGCCCGCATGCACGGCCTGGACGAGCACATCGACCTGCTCACCCGCTCCCGCCAGGTCCTCCACGACTTCATCGACGCCACCGAACAGCGCGGCGTCACTGAGAACGTCGTTGTATCGCCGCCTCGATGCGCATCACCAGGCCGCTGATCGCCACGAGCGCGAAGACACCGAGCACCTGCCAAGGCGGGTGGCCGTCCTCAACGATGAGCGCACCCACGCAGAGCGCGAGTCCCAGCCCGAGAAGCACCGCGCCGTACGTGTGCGTGCTCTCGACACCATCGCGGTCATACGGGGGGTCGATGCGCCGAGCGGGCTTATTGGGCTCGTTCACAGCCCGGAGCATCCCACGCCGCCGGTAAATCCGGAAGTGTCGCCCATCAGCGTTGAAAGGATTCCCGTCTTGATCACCGATTGGACCCGGCAGGCCCTCCCGGCCATGCTCGACGACCTCAAGGCCGTGGTCGAGCTGGAAACCCACAGTTCCGACAAGGCCATGCTGGTCAAGGGGCTGCACGCGATCCGCGCCCGGGCCGTCGATCTCCTCGGCCCGCCCGACGCGGAGGTCCTGCACGACGGCGGGCCGTACGGTGACATCCTTGAGCTGACCTACCAGGGAACCGCGCCCGGCACCGTGCTGATGCTCAGCCACTACGACACCGTCTGGCCCACGGGGACACTGGCCGAGTGGCCGTTCACGGTGGTCGACGGTAAGGCCAGCGGGCCGGGCGTGTTCGACATGAAGTCGGGCCTGGTGCAGTCGATCTGGGCACTGCGCGGGCTGCGCGAGCTGGGGCTGCCGCATCCGAGCGTGCGCTTCCTGTTCACCGGGGACGAGGAGATCGGCAGCCCGGCCTCACGCGCGCACATCGAGGCCGCGAGCGCGGATGCTCTGGCGAGCCTGGTCTTCGAGGCGTCACTCGACGGCGCGCTCAAGACCGCCCGCAAGGGCGTGGGGCTGTTCGACCTCAGCGTGACCGGGGTGGAAGCGCACGCGGGGCTCGACCCGTACGCGGGGGCGAACGCGATCCACGCCCTGGCCGAGATCGTCACCACGCTGGCCGGCTCCGCCTCGCGCGAGCGCGGAACCACCGTGAACATCGGCGTAATCACCGGCGGCACCGGGCGCAACGTCACGGCCGGTCACGCGAGCTGCGGGATCGACGTGCGGGTGACCGACCCGTCCGAGATGGGGCGGATCGACGACGTGTTCGCCGGCCTGCGGGCCGCCGATCCGCGGGTGACGATCTCCGTGACCGGCGAGTGGAATCGGCCGCCCATGACCCCGAACCCCGCCTCGCGGCGGCTGTTCAAGGAGGCCCAGGAAGTGGCCGCCGGGCTCGGATGGCCGCTGGACGAGGTGTCGGTCGGGGGTGCCAGCGACGGCAACTTCATCTCGGCGCTCGGGCGGCCCGTGCTGGACGGCATGGGCGCGGTGGGCGACGGGGCACACGCCCGGCACGAGCACCTGCTGGTCGAGCACATCCCGAAGCGCCTGGCTCTGACGATCGGCCTGCTCACGGCTCTCGCCTGATGTCGCGACCGTAAAACCAACTGATCTGGCGTGGCGGCGTATCACGTGACGGCGGCAGGGATGCCGACAGTGACCGTGAAGCCTGCCCGGCAAATCACGTGGCGGTGGCAGGGATGCTGACAGTGACCGTGAAGCCTCCGTCACCGTCGTCCCCCGCGCTGAAGGTGCCGCCGAGCAGACTCACCCGGCGGTTGAGCCCGGTCAGGCCCATCCCGGACCCGGCGCCGGTCAGCGTGGGATCGACGCTCCGCCGAGGCGGCACGTTACGCACCTCGACGTCGACCCGATCGCCGGGATAGGCGATGGTGACAGTGACCGGCGCCCCGGGGGCGTGCTTGCGGGCGTTGGTCAGCGACTCCTGTACCACCCGGTAGACGGCGCGGGCCACCACCGCGGGCACCGTACCGGGATCGCCCTCGACACGCAGCGCCGCTCGGTCAGCCGCCGCCAGCGCGGCCAGGTCGCCGCCCGTGTCGTCGTCGGGACGATCGGCGGGCGCCGTCCGGACCCCTGTGTTCATCACCCGCATGAGGTCGCGCAGCTCGGTGAGGGTCCGCGTGCCGGCGAGCCGGATCTGCTCGGCCGCGGCGCGGGCGTCGTCGTCGCCCGTGGTGACGCGCAGGGCGTCGGCGTGCAGGACGATCTCGGTGACGTGGTGGGTGACGATGTCGTGCAGCTCGGTGGCCAGGCGCCGGCGTTCGGCGGTCTCGGCTCGCTCGGCGAGCAGGTGGCGTTCGGAGTCGGCCAGCTCGGCTCGCTTGCGCAGCGACCGTACGAGCTCGCTCCGGGCCTTCAGGTAGAGGGCGAGCAGGGCGGGAAGCGCGGTGGCCGACAGCCCGCTGTAGAGCGCCCCCCATGAGGGGGACCAGATCGGGATCGCCGGCAACGCCAGGACCGCGGCGAAGGCGAACGCCTGCCGCCAGGGCAGAAGGAAGACGAGGAACGACACCACGAACGGGGCCGCCACGGGAGCGATCCGCGACGCCATCATCTCCGGCGCCAGCGTGCCGCCGAGGGCGAGCGCCGTCGTGATCGCGACGGCCAGCGCTCCCACCGTCCACGGGAAGCGGACCGCCAGCGGCAAGGACGCGGCCAGCAGGAGGTTCAGGGCCAGCTCGGTGAGCGAGGCGGCGCCGCGCGGGTACGTGCCCGCGGCGTGCAGGACGATCTGTATGACAGCGGACAACACGGCCGAGCCGAAGGCGGCCATGAGCGTGGTCCTCCGGTCGCTGACAATGAGCTCCGGTCTGGAGAAACGCGGCACAGCGGACACCTCAAGGGTGGTTTCAGCCGGGCTCGTCGAGGAGTCCGGCCTGGTGGGCGAGCAGGGCGGCCTGCGTACGGTGGGTGAGGTCGAGCTTGACCAGGAGGCGGGAGACGTAGCTGCGGACGGTGGTCTCCGACAGGAACAGTCGCCCCGCGATCTCCGGATTGGTCAGCCCTTCGCCGAGGCAGGCCAGCACCTCGCGTTCGCGCTCGGCGAGCGCGGCCACCCGCGACCGAGCGGTGTCGCGCCGCTCGTCCCCTCTGGACGACTGCGCGAGCAGTCTGCGCGCCGCGCTCGGTGACATCACCACGTTCCCGTCGGCCGCCACCTTGACCAGGTTGATCAGGTCCTCTGCCGGGGTGGCCTTCACCAGGAAGCCCCCGGCGCCGGCCTCCAGGGCGCCGAGCACGTGCTCGTCGGAGTCGAACGTCGTGAGCGCGATGACCGCGGGTGGCGAGGCGAGTGCCGCGATCTCCTTCGTCGCGGTGATCCCATCCACGCCCGGCATCCGCAGATCCATCAGAACCACGTCCGGCTGGTTACGCAGAACCTCTTCGACCGCTTCCGCCCCGTCACGGGCCTCACCGACGACCTCGATCTCCGTGCTGGAGCCGAGGATCACCTTGAGATGCCGACGGACCATCGGGTCGTCGTCGGCGAGCAGAACTCTGATCACGTGCGCCCACTCTGTCACAGCGGGCTGGTGCCCGGCCCATTCGAGGCCGGGCACCAGCGCCTGGTGTCAGTCGTCGAGCCCGCGCCAGAAGGCGCACCGGTGCTCATCGCTGAGGTCGACCGGGCCGACGCCGCCCTGGCTCGCGGGCTTCAGGCTGAGCACGGTCTGGCCGGACGGCGTGAACGCGCGCCAGGCGGGTGCGCCGTCGACCTGGGGTTTGCCGGTGTGGGCGAAGGACGTCCAGTAGCCGATCATCTGCTCCGCCAGCCGCCACTGCTCCGGTGTGAAGCCGTCCTCTGCCCGGCCATCCAGGTCGAACAGGTAGGGCAGGTCGCTGGCGTGCTGGGCACCCAGCGGGAAGTCGGACGGGACGCCCACGACGTTCGGCGCCTTGGCGTCGGCGAACTCATAGGCGTACACCGTGGTGCGGGCAGCCAGCGCTTTGTCGCCCTCAAGAGTCGGGCAGGCCCAGGCGCGGTCACTGCTCAGTGTCGCCCAGGCCAGGCCGGGAGAGGCGAAGTCCGTCAGCGGATATTCCTTCAGCACCTTGTCGGCCTGCTCGCCGAACGCGCCCTTCATCAACTGCGGGTAGTTCTCGGCGGTCACCGGGAACCCGGCCTGTGCGGCGCCGGCGACGAAGCCATTGCCCTCGCTCTTGGTGCCACCGGAGATCACCGGCACGCGCGGGAACTTGCCCGTGCGCAGCGCCTGCGCCGGGTCGAGCGGCAGCAACGGCGTGCCGTACGCGACATTGCTGCCGAAGCTCTCGCTGACCTTCATCAGCTCGGAGACCGGCTTGTCCCGCAGACAGTCCAGTTCCTTGCCCGCCGGACAGCCGAGCTGCTTGACCGCGGCCAGGCTCATGTCCCAGCTGCTCTTCAGCGAATGGTACGGCCGTATCGCGCCCACGCTCGGGATCGGAAGATAGGTTCCGTTCGGCCAGTTGAGCGTGCACGTCCCCGACTGCATGACGGCCTTGTCGATCAGGCCACGGGTGGCCGGCGAGGTCAGCAGCGCACAGGTGCTGATCCCACCGGCGGACTGACCGAACAGCGTCACGTTGTCCGGGTCGCCACCGAAGGCCGCGGCGTTGCGCTGGACCCACTTCAGGGCTTCGAGCTGGTCGGCCAGCCCGAAGGTCCCCGAGCCGGACAAACCTGGCAGCGAGAGGAAACCGAACGCCCCCAGCCGATAGTTGGGCGTCACCACCACCACGTCGCCCTGGTCGGCCATCCGCCGGGCGTTGTAGATGCTGCCGTAGCCGTCGAGGAAGCCGCCCCCGTACAGCCACACCATCACCGGCAGCGGCCCGCGCGACGGCTTGGCGGGAGCGGTGACGTCGAGGAACAGACAGTCCTCCCCGCCGATCTGCTTACCCGCCTCCACCTGCAGGCACGGCCGCCCCGGCTTGGTGGCGTCGGCCACTCCCCGCCACGGTGCGACCCGCTCCGGCTCCTTCCAGCGCAGCCGCCCCACCGGCGGCTGCGCGAAGCGGATCCCCGAGTACGTCCTGACCGTACCGTCGTCCGCTCCCCGGATCCGGCCCGAGTCCAGCTGCACGATCGACGGCCGCGGCGTCGGCACCTCCTGCGCGGCGGCTTGCGTGACGCCCGCACTCGCGGCAGCTTGCGTGACGCCCGCGCTCATGGCGAGACAGCCGCCGGCGACCAGAGCGAGCAGCCGCCTCGCCATTGACATGGATCTTGTTACGCTCATGCGGCCAGCCTCGCGTCCGGCCCGGGCCCGCCGTAACGTGCGGACGTTGCGGCCTCGCGACCGGTTGTTGCGCATGGGTGCGACCAAAGATTTATTTCTCGGGTACGGGAGTGCCGTCGCAGCCGCGGTCGATGCGCCCGGTGTTGAAGTACGACACGAGTTCGGCGGCGCAGTCCGGCACCCTCAGGACGGATCCGTGCACGTCGTCGTCAACGGTGAAGACCGTACCGCCGATGGCGGCGTGCATCTGCTTGGTCCACTCGTACAGGGAGACCGCCTCGTAGCGGTGCCCGGACAGCACCAGCGACCCGCCGCCGCGCTGGACCTTGATCTGCTGGACCGGCAGCGGCCAGCCTGCACACTGGGCGGTGAAGGCGCCCGCCCGCCCGGTGACGGGGCTGCGCTCAAGGCGGCGCTGGTAGGTGGCCCAGGCGTCGGAGAAACCGAGCCGGCTGGGGTCCTCGTTGCAGAAGACGGCCTGGCCGGCGGTCGGGTTGAACTGCTCGGGGGCGCCGGCCGCCGGGGGAGTCCGCGGCCCGTGGTCCATAAGCTTCTTCAGGGCGGGCGGCGCGGTGTCGCCCTTGCCGTGCATTTCCTTGAACGCCTGGGCGACCTGCGGCCAGTCCGGTGCGCTCTGCACGGCCAGCATGGCGACCGTGGCGCCGTCGGCGACCATCTCCCAGTCGGTGTAGTGCCGGGGGTTGTCGTCGTATGCCTGGCGCAGCGCCAGGATCTTGGCCCGCACCTCCTTCGCGGTGGTGCCGAGGCCGTAGGTGCCGTCGCGTTCGGCGATCCAGGCGGCCATCCGGCCGAAGTTGCGTTCGGTGCCCTTGGCGTGGCCGTCCTCGAAGTCGTCCAGCCGGAACTTCACCGGCGCCACGCTGTCCAGGAACATGCGCCCGACGGCTTTGGGGAACGTGCCGCGATAGACCGCGCCGAGCCAGGTGCCCCACGAGACGCCAACGAAGTTGAGCTTGCGCTCCCCCAGCGCGATCCGCGTCCGGTCCAGGTCGCGGGCCGAGTTCAGAGTGGTGAGCTGACTGAGGAAGGCGGGGTCGGAGTTCGCGCAGGCTTTGTTCTTGGCCACGCCGGCGTCATGGACGCGCTTGGCCGCCGCCTTGGTCAGCGGCCCCGGCTCCGGCGGCTGACCACCCATGGCCGGGCAGTCCGCCTTGGTGCTGTAGCCGACCCCACGAGGGTCGAAGCCGATCAGGTCGTAACGGTCGTTGAGCTTGGCGTTCGTCTCGTTCATCGAGGCGATCTGGAGGGGGAACAGGTATCCGCCGCCGCCGGGTCCGCCCGGGTTGAGCGCCAGAGCGCCCAGCCGGCGCTTCCGGTCTGCGGCCTTCACCCGGGTGATCGCGATGGTGATCTGCCGTCCGCGTGGCTCGCGGTAGTCCAGCGGTACGCCGACGGTTCCGCACTCCATCCGGTCCAGCAGCGCGCGGAACTTCCGCAGCTGCTCGTCCGAGGTGACATAGGAGCGGATCACGTCGTCCGCGTAGGCGGGACAGGCTCGCCACTGGACCGAGGCCGAGGTCGGCCCTGTCGCGGCGGCCGTCGCGACAGGCGAGCCCGCGATCAGCGAGGTGAACGTGACGGAGCCCACGGCCAGGGCGGTGATCGCGCGACCGGTCAGGGATCGAGGATTGGTCATGTGGTCACCTTGCTGTCCACGGCCGTACACCCGCGTCTGTCCCCCGCCGCACGCGCGCATCTGTCGTGAGATGTATCCGGGCGCCGCAGAATCAGACTTGGGACGGACGCGGCCGCACCCGCCCTCGCCGTAGGCTCCCGGTTTTATGACGGCTGTTCGCGCGTTGCCACGCCTGCCGGTGCCGCAGGACGCGATCCTGGCCGCCCTGCTGCTCCTGCTGTGCGTGCTGGTCAACGACCCGAACGCGACAACGAGCACTCCTTGGTTGGTGGCTTGGTGGGGGGCGACGACATTGGCCGCGCTCGGTGTGACCCTACGCAGGTGGCGGCCACTGCCGATGCTCGCCTGCTGCCTGCTGTCCGTGGGGGTGCACGTAGCCCAGGCCGCACCCCTGACCATCATCGACCTGAGCGTGCTGGTCCTGCTCTACACCGTGGCCACCCGTCACGCCCGTGTCGTATCACTCGCCGTCCTGGCCGCACTGCTGCTGGCCGCCACCTGGAGCCTGCCGTACGACCCCCGTCCGATGCTCGGCCCGTCGGCCGTGCTCTCCACGGGCCCCGTCCTCGACGGCCCGTCCGTGCCGAAGGAGGTCATGACGGTCCACCGCAGCGCCTCGGCAGACTCCTGGATCGGCTTGGCCGCGCTGGGTTCGGCGCTGGTCGCCTCCTGGGCGATCGGCTCCGGCTCCCGCAACCGCCGGGCCTACCTCGACGAGCTCCACGCCCACGCCCGAGACCTCGAACGCGAACGCGATCAGCAGGCCGCGCTCGCGGTGGCCGCCGAGCGCGCCCGCATCAGCCGCGAACTGCACGACGTCGTCGCCCACGGCCTGTCGCTCATGGTGGTCCAGGCCCAAGGCGGCGCCGCCGCGCTCGACCACGACCCCACCGGCACCCGGACGGCCCTGGACGCCATCGTCACCACCGGCCGCGCTTCCCTGGCCGACATGCGACGCGTGCTCACCGCGGTCGGCGAGGTGGAGGACGCCTGGCATCCGCAACCCGGCCTCGCGCACCTGTCCGCCCTGATCGCCCAGGTCAACAGGGCAGGCACACCCGTACGCCTGCGCGTGGAAGGCGCACCCGCCACGCTGCCCTCGGCGGTGGACCTGTCGGCCTACCGCATCGTGCAGGAGGCGCTGACCAACACCATGAAACACGCCGGAACGGGCGCCACCGCCAGCGTGGTCCTCGCCTATCAGGACACGGAGATCGGCATCGAGATCAGCGACAACGGCCACGGCACGACCGCCGGGACCGACGGTGGCAATGGCCTGCGCGGCATGCGCGAACGCGTCAAGTTACTCGGCGGCACGTTCTCGGCCGGCCCCGGCTCCCAGGGCGGATTCGCCGTACGGGCAGCGCTCCCGGTCGGGGGAGACGCCGTATGATCCGCGTGCTCCTCGCCGACGATCAGGCTCTCGTCCGCACCGGCTTCCGCATGATCCTCGACAATGCCGACGACATGCGCGTCATCGCGGAGGCCGCCGACGGCGCGCAGGCCGCGCGGATGGCCCTCGACCTCCGGCCCGACATCGTGCTGATGGACGTCCGGATGCCCGAGGTCGACGGCGTCGAGGCGACCCGTCGCATCTGCGCCGGCACCGATCAGATCCGCGTGCTGATCCTGACGACCTTCGACCTCGACGAGTACGTCTACGCGGCCCTCCACGCCGGTGCCAGTGGATTTCTCCTCAAGGACACTCTCGCGGCCGACCTGCTCTCGGCCATCCGCGTGGTCGCGCGAGGCGACGCGGTCGTCGCGCCCAGCGTGACCCGGCGCCTCCTCGAACGCTACGTCGGCATCGGCGTCGTCCCCCTCATCCCCACTGCCGGCCTCGACGTCCTGACCGAACGCGAACGCGAGGTGCTGAGCCTCATCGCCCGCGGCCTGTCCAACATCGAGATCGCCGAGCGCCTCTTCCTGTCCGAAGGCACCGTGAAAACCCACGTCAGCCGCGTGCTGGCCAAACTCGGCCTGCGCGACCGCGTCCAGGCCGTCGTCTACGCCTACGAAAGCGGCCTCGTACGAACCGGAGCCACCTGAGCCGCTCGCCTTCCGGCGGGCACGGGCCGCCCATAGTGCACCCCCGCGCCCTCCGAAGCCTGCCCGCAAGTCGGACCTCAGCCGGCCGGAGGCGTATAACGAGCGAGCTGCCTGCTCTGCGCCACCAGGACACCGTCCGGCCGCCACAGCAGGCCGTCGATCTCGGCGTAACCGTGCCGCAGGAGAGTCGATTCGAACCACACGAAGTGCCAGCCGTCCCCCGGTCGCCCTCTCCAATGAACGGTGAGGTCGACGCTGACGACACCGCCGCCGAAGCCGAAGTGCCGATGCGGTGGCGGCGGCCAGGAGTCCATCATGAGCGGCACGGTCGTGGCGCCGAGCGGCGTCCCGTCCGCGAACCGCGTCCAGCCGCCGACTTGGGCGGGCCCGGAGGCCACCCCCTGGAGAAACTCCACCGTCTCCGCCGAGGGCGCCCTGCGATCCAGTCGCCGCTCGAAGCTCCCGGTGAGCCGGTCGAGCGGGAGGGGTACGGACTCCTCGGGATCGGGCACGGCCGGCATGGACCGGTGTTGGAAGCCCGCCGACGCACCGCCCTCTCTTGCACCGTCCTCGCCTGCACGGTCCTCGCCTGTATCGTCCTCATCGAAGGTGCCCCGCTCGGCGAAGGTGGCGACCGCGAGCAGCCGAGGGCTGCCCTCCTGGCTCAGCTCCGCCTGCACCGTCGAGTGCGTACGCCCGGCTCTGAGCGTACGCAGCGACACTGCCACCTCGCCCACCTTGGGACGGGACAGGAACTGCACGGTGGCGGCCAGCGGGGACCGGCCGGGCACGGCCCGCGCCATGGCGTGCATGGCCATCGAGGCCAGATAGCCGCCGTTCGGGCCGCCCCGGAGCAACCAGCCATCGCCAATCGACTCCAGATCCTTCTCAGCAGGCATTACTCCCCAATCGGCATATTTCAATCCGTTCCAGGCCCGGGATCATGAGTGTGGTGGTCCCAGCGACAATCCCGCTCCCTCGTGCGGGGGAGCAGGATCACCACGTGGGGGGAGGCTGCCCAACCGACGGCTCCGGAAGGCTCGGTAGCACCGAGATCAGCCGGTTGAGGGAGGTTCGGGGGCAGATGGTAGGAGATTCGGCGGACATTCCGAGCGTAGGTGCGCGATGGAGCCGGGTGCGCAGGCTCGCCGGCTACGGCGCGGCACTCAGCATGTCGCTGTACTTAGCCGTCAAGGTCGTCTGGATCACGGCGGGCCTGTTCGGGCACGCCCCGGACGGTTACGGCACCGCGGACTGGGTGCTGCTGAACGTCGTCACCGTGGTGATGGCGGCGACCGGGATCGCGCTCGGGCTGGCGCTGGCCCAGCCGTGGGGCCGTCGGCTGGCGGCCGGACCAGTGATCTTCTTTTCGTGGGTGGGCGCGGGTTTTCTGGTCCCGATACTTCCGTACGTGCTGATCAGCAGCCTCCTCGGAGGCGACCAGGGCGACAGTTCCGGCTCGGCCGCGCAGGGGGAGGAGGTCTTCATCGCCATCGGCTTCGCCGGGATGGCGGTGGGGCTGGCCGTGGCCTTGCCGATCTACCTGAGGGAGCGATGGCCGCGGCCCTTCCTGGGCCGGATCGGTGACGGCCCGGCACACTCCTCGGCGCTGGTGACGGTGGCGATGGCGGTGGCCGCCGGGCTGGGCCTGCTCTGGTGGTCCTGGGCACTGGGCGGGACGCTGGGCCTCGACCCGGCTCATCGCGCTCAAATGGAGCTCAACGCTCGACTGTTGAGCGGGAGCTCCGGGCTGTGGGCGCTACTCGGAGCCTGGAGCGTGTGGACGCTCACGCGTGGCCGCCCCGCCCGGCTCCGGCGGTGGGTTCCGATGACGCTGGCCTTCGGGGCGTCCGGCTCGTTGTTCGCGTGGAGCGGCTGGAAGCTGCCGATGGTTATTCTGCGGCCTGGCGGGTTCGTGGCCGGGGAATACACAGCGGTCGCGATCGTCGAGCACGCCTTGGGCATCGGCGTGGGCCTGGCACTCCTGGCCGCCGTCCTGAGGGCCGCTCGCAGTGGCGGGTACATCGATGCGCGGCTCGGCCACCATGAGGCATGACGGGGAGTCCAGTGCTCCCGTAGGCAGACCTGCGGACCGGGGCCTTGCCCCCCTGCGTGTGACGAGCCGCTACCTGAGGCAGTTCTGCGCGGTCAGGACCAGGACCACACCGACGACCATTCTCTTCGACACGAGGAAGATGTAGGACGCTTTGGGATTGCCCGGCACGGTGGCAAAGGTCCCGTACATCGCGTTCTGCTTCAGGTTGGGGTAGGCGGCCTTCAGCTGCGCGGGGGTGGAGCCCCTGCCGATGCCCTGAGGCGTCTTGACGGTGCCGGGCCCGGAGATCGTGACCACACCCTGCTTCTTCGAGATGAACAACCCCGCCCGGTCGCCGCTGTAGCGCTGCGTCTTCAGGTCATAGGTCGCGCACGTGGTGGGGGCTTTGATCCTCTTGCGGACGATCAGCCCGGTCGCCTTGGCCTGTGCCTCGGTCATCCCAAGCTTCAGGCTGCCGTACCCGAACGGCCCCAGCGTCGCCTTCTGGGCGGGGGCGGCGTTCGCCGCGGGCGCGACGCCCGCCAGCACGACCCCACCGGCCAACGCCGCCACGAGCGCCGACCGACCGATCCGCAGGGCTATGGTCTGCTTCATAGTGCTTCCTCCATGATCGCGAATTGGCCACCCTAGCCCGAACGCGGCTCGGATGTAGGCGATTCACGCGATCATTCGCGAGCGCACCACCGCCCCGCCACACGCGGGAAGAGGGCCTGGCACCGGCTGGACGGTGACAGAAGTATTCATGTGAATTGCAACCGAAACGTGTTTATCGTTGACGTGTGCGGATTCGGGCCGAGGCTCTCGATAGTCGGGCACCGGGGGAGGAGACTCCGCGATTTCGCATGGCAGGACGGCCGTCGCCGACACCGACTTCTCCCATTTCGTGAAGAAATCCGGTCCTAACGGCGGTTCGACTCACCCACCGATCATTTACGCTTTTCAGCCCTCATCCCGGAATATCGGAGGAGTTCGTGTCAGGTAAGGGAGCGGGTATCGCGGTCGCTCTCATCGGAGCGGGAGCGGTCATCGTCGCGGCGCTCATCACGACGCACGCGCCGATCTGTCCCGACTTCATGTGCGGCCCCGACAAGGCGACCAGCAAGCAGCATCCCGGTAGCGGGGAGGGCAAACAGATCATCAAGGTGCCCGCCGGCAAGGCGGATGTGGAGATCACGCCGGGCGAGATCACCTGCACCGCCGAGGGCGGCTGCGACAGCGAGGTGCGCATCGAAAGCGTGGGCGACGCCACGCTGAAGGTCACCTACATGGAGATCAGGGGCGCCGGCAAGGCGTACTTCAGCAAGGACGGCACCTGCGAGCGCAAGAACCTGGCTCCCGGCGTGTCCTGCTCGTTCGGTGTGAGCTTCACTTCGCCGGCCGAGGGCGGCACGGCTCAGGCCACACTGGTCATCCACCACAACGTCGGCCCCCAGCCCACCCTCGTCACCCTTCGCGGCGAGGGAACGGCCCCGTCACCGACGGACGCTCCCACGACGGATCCCCCGGCCAACGGGTAGCCCTCCGGCGGCCGTCCTGAGGTCCGCCAATGGTTGGACGCCGTCTACTGGGACGCCGGCTCCTGATCGACGTCGATGAGAACACCGCGTTCGCCGCACTCCAGACGGCGGATGACGCCCGGCTCCCTCTCAGACGTGGCGTACGGCGGCGTGCAGGCATTCGGCCAGGTGATGGACGTCGGATTCCGTTGTCAGCCAGTTGCTGAAGGCGGCGCGCAGGGCGGGCACGCCGTTCAGGACCGTAGGCGTGAAGAACGCCTCGTCGGCGAGGCGTTCGCTGAGAGCGGCCAGCCGCTCGGCGGTGGGGTCGGCGGCCAGGGTGAAGCACACGACGTTGAGCCGGACGGGCGCGAGCAGCCGCAGACCGGGGATGCCCTCGATGGCCTCGCCCAGTAGCTGGGCGCAGGCGATGCACCGTTCGGTGATCTCGCGGTGGCCGTCCCGTCCGTAGGAGCGCAGGGTGAACCAGGCGGCCAGCGCCCGCAGGCGCCGGGAGTTCTCCGGGGTGAGGTGGCCGCTGTCGGGCGTGTCACCGAGCGGGCCGAGGTAGGCGGCGGCGTTCTGGAACACGGCCGTCTGCAGGTCCGGGCGGCGGGTGAACTGAAGGGCGCTGTCGTACGGCACGTTCAGCCATTTATGCAGGTCGATGCAGATGGAGTCGGCCAGGTCAAGGCCGTCGCACAGATGGGCGTGGGCAGGGGAGAGAGCGGCGAAGGCGCCGAAAGCGGCGTCCACGTGCAGCCAGAAGTCGTGACGCTCACGCAGCGCCGCGATGGCGCGCAGATCGTCGAAGTCCG
This sequence comes from Nonomuraea sp. CA-143628, assembly GCF_050942315.1. Lineage (NCBI taxonomy): Bacteria > Bacillati > Actinomycetota > Actinomycetes > Streptosporangiales > Streptosporangiaceae > Nonomuraea > Nonomuraea sp. CA-143628. The sequence continues at coordinate 19,579 of NZ_CP192072.1, read as the reverse complement.
CGGTGTTGACGGTCCCGGCGTTGGCCACCACGACGCACGGGCCGTCCACCTGGCGCAGCGCGAGTTCCAGCGCCGCCGGGTCGACGCACTCCCGCCCCGGGCTGGTGGGTACGGTCACCAGGGCCCGGCGCCCGAGCCCGAGCATCGACAGGCCCTTGGGCACGCTGGAATGCGCGGTGCCCGACAGCACCGTCACCGGCCCGAGTGCGCCGGCCCCGTCCTCGGCCGGCGAGACGCCGGTCCGTTCGCCGATCCACTCGCGGGCGACGGCGAGCCCGACGGTGTTGGACATGGTCGCACCGCTGACGAACGTCCCATGGTGGTCGCCGGAGAGCCCGAACAGGGTACGCAGCCAGGCGATCGTCTGGCGTTCCAGGTGTTGCCCGGCCGCGTCGAGGGAGGTGAAGGAGTTCTGGTCCCAGGTCGCGGTCAACCAGTCACCGACCAGCGCGGCCGGTGTGACACCTCCTGTGACGAAACCCCAGTAGCGCGGGCCGGCGCTGGCCGACAGCGTCGGCTCCCAGCGTGTGGTGAACTCCTCAAGCGCCGCTCTCAGCCCCTCGCCCCGCACGGGCGTCGCAGCCGGCTCGGGGATCGGGGCCGTGGGGACGACCTTCCGTTCCGCCAGGCGCCCCAGGATGCCGGCGCTGTGCTCCGAAACCGCCCGCAACAGCTCGGGCAGCTGGTCGCGGTCGGCGGCGAGTGTGGGGTGCATGGTGGTTCTCCCTTCATCTGGAACGGTTACGACGGTATGCGGGGCACCTACCCCGCCGCCTGGTCCAATTGTGGAAAACTGGACCAGTGAGGATCGGAGAGCAGCAGCTGGCCAGGGCTCTGCGGTCTTGGCGCGGCACGGGCGAACCACTCAGCACGGCGCTGGCCCGCGCCGTGCGGGAAGCGTTGCTGGACGGCCGCATCCGCGCCGGAAGCGAGTTGCCCGCCGAGCGCCGCCTGGCCGCGGCGCTCGGGGTCAGCCGCGGCACGGTGACGGCCGCCCTGGCGGGGCTGCGCGAGACCGGATGGGTCCATACGCGGCATGGGAGCGGCAGCCTCGTGCGGTTGCCTCCAGCGGTGGCCGAGCGTGTCGCCCCGCTCTCGGCGTCCGGGGACACTGGATCGACGATCGACCTTCGCCGGGCCGTCCCCGCCGCGCCGCAGCAGGCGTACTTGGAGGCCATGCGACGAGCGGCCGATCGCGCCGGGCCCGTACTGGCCGAACACGGGGAGCCGGGACCGGGCTTGCCCGAACTGCGCGCGATGATCGCCGAGCGCTACAGCCATGAGGGGATGGCCACCCGGCCCGAGCAGATCCTGGTCACCAACGGGACGCGGGCCGCGCTGACCCTGCTGGCGGCCCATTTCCGGCCCCGCCTCACGGCGGTGGAGATACCCACGTACGTCGACGCGCTCCACGTGCTGCGCGCCGCCGGTACGAGGCTGGTCGGCTTCCGGGTCACCGGCGACGGATGGGACCTCGACCAGTTGGAGTCCTCCTTCGCCGCCGCGCGCGGCCACCTCGCCTACCTGGTGCCCGACTTCCACAACCCGACCGGGGCGCTGATGTCCCCACACGTCCGCCGCACCGTCGCCGAACTGGCCGCCCGCCATCAGGTGACCGTGGTCGCCGACGAAACAATGCGCGACCTCGACCTGCGCGAGAAGCCGGTCGGCATGCCGCGGATCGCCGGCGCGCTGCTCATCGGGTCGGCCAGCAAGTCGGTATGGGGCGGGCTGCGCGTCGGCTGGATCCGTGCCCGAGCCTCGCTCGTTCGTGACCTAGAGGAGCACCCCCTGGCCGGACCCCTGTCCGCCTCTCCCATGCAACAACTCGTCGCCGCCGAACTCCTGAGCGACCCCCATCCGGTGCTCGAACTGCGCCGGGACGAGTTGCGCGCACAGCGCGACCACCTCTGTGCCCTGCTCGACGGCGACGATCGCTGGCGTTTCACCCGCCCGCCCGGCGGGCTGGCCCTGTGGCTTCGGTTGAGCGCGACACCCGCCGATACTGTCGTGCGCCACGCGGACGAGCACGGAATCGCGCTCGTCGCGGGCCCGCGCTTCGCGGCCGACGCCACCCTGACCCATTACCTGCGCGTCCCGTTCACCCCGCCGCAGCCCGTCCTGGACCGCGTCGCCGCAGTCCTCGGCGACGCCTGCTCGGAAGGCCGGGGCCGTGAGCTGAGGGTCAAATGACGGTAGAACGGTCGACCACTCCGGGCAGGCTCTCCTGTGTCGGCCTCTGGTCGTTGAGGGTTGTGTCCAGCGGCGTGGCACTCTCGTAGAAGTCCACCCTCCACGGGGCGGTCGTTGCCTCACTCACCGTGTGTCGGTCGGTCATGCGCGGGAGGCTACTCCCCTGCGGGCTCGTCCCACATCGACGTGCCGTACACCACCTGGTGGCGGTCGACCGGGATCACGATGTCCGCGGTCTCGACCGGCCGGGTGTCGGCGTAGTAGGTCCGCTCGATCGTCAGCACGATGGCGGCGTTCCCTACGTCGAGGCGCTTTGCCTCGTCTTCGGTGGCGGGTCGCGCCGATACGACCTCAGCCGAGTGCGTTACCTGAACACCAATCTGCCGCAGGCGCTCGACCACACCAGCGCCAGCATGCGGACCATCCTCAGGCATGACGATGGGCGTGCCGCGGGTCAAGGCCAGCGGCTCCCAACTCGTCGAGAGCATCACCGGATTTCCATCGCCCCGGAATGTATAGGTCGTCCTGACCACGTCGGGGTCTCCAGCTGGTGGCTCGTCGAGGGCTAGGCGCTCGCGCACCGCGGCGGAGGCCTGCGCCGTCCGGGAGTCGTAGTCCCAGGTCCCGGCCTGGCCCTGATTGGCCATCTCGCCAGCGAACGGCGAGCCGCCGCGGGCGTTGCGGTTCCAGCTGCGTACGAGACGGCGGATCTCGGGTTGCGCTCGCACGTAGGTACCTGAGCCCGGACGAGCCACGGCGAGCCCCTCGGACGTCAGAACGTCGAGTGCGTCGGCGGCGGTGTTGCGTGCGACGCCGTACTCCCGGGTGATGTCCGGGATGGAGGGCAGCCGGTCTCCCACGGCGAGCTCTCCAGAGGCGATCTTGGATCGCAGCTCGTCCGCTATGCGGAGGTACTTCGGGCGATCCGCGGGGTGATTCACGCGTACAGCTTGACGGGTTACATAGTCAGGCGGCAAGCTTCATATGACACGTCGATAACTGACTATGCAGCACTAGGTGGTCCCCCATGCTTCACCAGACGCTGCCAGGCGTACCCGCCGCAGTAGACGATGCCCGCGCCTGGATCCGCACCGTCGTACAGAGCGAGCACCCCAAGGTCGAGGTCGCCGTCGCCGTTCACATCATCGGCGAACTGGTGGCCAGCGCCGTCCGGCACACCCCCAAGGGTGGTCTCGTCGAGATCCTTGTGACTCCTGCCGCGCGGGGCGGCATGGTGATCGAGGTGAAGGACCCCGGCGCGCCCGCCCTCGATCCCGACATTGGCGGCTGGGCGGACATCAGCCGCGGCGTGCTGAATTTCGGTGCCTCCTCCACCGAGGGCGGTCACCGCGCCTGGTGCGAACTTCCCCAGGCCACCAGGCCATGACCACGACCGCCGTCCGGGTGCCGTACGTCGTCGCCTACGAGGTCGAAACCGTCGCGCTCAACCTTGCTGTCATCCACGACGTCTGGGCGCTGAACGGGCGTCGGCTGTCCTACGCCGACCCGGCGGCGAGCGACTGGGTGATGGGTGTGCTGTGGGCCCGGCAGAAGTGCGATCGGCGCGGGAAGGTCAACTACAAGGAGATGCACACCCTCCGGCAGCGGGAGTGCATGCTGCACCGGCTCTGCCAGGTGTGCCAGGCCCCCGCGATGGATCCCGGCACCGGACGTCTGTCCTGGCTGTTCCACGAGGAAGTGCACGCCGGGGCCGGCCAGCTCAGCAAGCCGCCAACGTGCCTGCGGTGCATCCCCAAGGCGCGGGCCGCATGCCCGCATCTTCAGCTCGATGCCCACGTCTACACCTCGCCCGACTATGAGCCGTGGGGTGTGAAGGGACTCGTCTTCTCCGCCTCCGGCCGGCCGACTCTCCAGGACGTCCCACTGACCGATCTCTGCACGCTGGAATTCACGCTCGCCAGGGCCCTGATCGTGCACGTATCGAACCTGCTGCCCAGGCAGGCCCCTTGGCCAGCCCGGCCGCCATACCGAAACCTCCATGGCGGCCGGGTCAATCTCCCCGGCGAGCCCGTCGCACGTCAAAGTGACGATCGAACCGGGGCCTGGGGTCTCCGTCCGGATCTGGAGGGACGGTGGCGGAGACCCCCTCTCACAACCCCTCTAAGGAGCTTCGAATGGAACTGCAGATACTCTCCGCACTCGGTCTATCCGCCGACGTCGGAGCCGTGATCATCGTGTGCGGCCTGCTCGGCTGGGACTGGCTGAGCTGGGTGTGGGGGCGTACCACCGCCCGCACATAGACAGCCCGGCCGCCACGCTGAGCCCTAAATCCTCCGTGGCGGGTCCGCGTCCCCTGGAGCAGCCCATTCACGCCACAGCGCACGAGCGTCCGATCGGCGGCTGTTACGTCGAAACCCCTCGCGAAGGCGATACAGTGTACGGCAACCGATACGCCGTACGAATATGGAGTTCTGCCCTTGTACCCCACGCAGCGCCAACGCCCCCTCGACCCGCCCGACGAAGCGACCGAACTCGGCCGCGCGGCCCCGTGGCACCGCCTTACCTACGCCGACGGCCACCTCGGCTGGCTGGCCACCGGGCACGCGGCCGCCCGCGCCGTGCTCGGCGATCCGCGCTTCAGCAACCGGCCCGAACACATGCACCCGCCGATCCCGTCCCGCACGGAGCTGATGAAGAAGTCCGACTTTCGCATCCCGCCGGGCTTCTTCCTGCGCATGGACCCGCCCGAACACACCCGCTACCGCCGACTGCTCACCGGCCAGTTCACCGTGCGCCGCATCAAGGCGCTCGAACCCCGGATCGCGGAGATCACCCAGGCCTGCCTGGACGCCCTGGCCGCCGGCGGGCCGCCCGCCGACCTCGTCGATCACTTCGCGCTGCCGCTCCCGTCGCTGGTGATCTGCGAGCTGCTCGGCATCCCGTACGAGGACCGCGCCCGTTTCCAGGACGACACCAAGAAGCTCCTTGACCTCACGCTCGGCGGGCAGGACGCCGCCGCGGCTCTGGGCAGGGTGTTCGCCTACCTGGGCGAGCTGATCGGCCGCAAGCGCGCAGAACCCGCCGACGACCTGCTCAGCGGGCTCATCGGAACCGGTGAACTGAACGACGAGGAGCTGACCGGGGTCGCGTTCCTGCTGCTGAGCGCCGGGCACGAGACCACCGCCAACATGATCGGCCTCAGTACGTACGCGCTGCTCACCCACCCCGCCCAGCTGGCCCTGATGCGAGACGACCCGTCGGCCGCCGACAACGGCGTCGAGGAACTGCTGCGGTTTCTGTCGATCATCCACATCGGGCCGATCAGGACGGCGCTGGAGGACGTCGAGATCGACGGCCACCCGATCAAGGCGGGCGAGACGGTCACCGTCCACACTCCCGTCGCCAACCGCGACCCCGCCCGCTACCCCGGCGGGGGCCGCCTCGACCTCACCCGACCGGCCGGCGGGCACCTGGCGTTCGGGCACGGCATACACCAATGCCTCGGCCAGCAACTCGCCCGCGCCGAACTGCGCATCGCCCTCCCCGCGCTGCTACGCCGCTTCCCCGGGCTCCGGCTGGCCATTCCGCCCGAGCAGGTGCGCATGCGGGAGAGCATGAGCATCTATGGCGTGCACACACTCTCCGTGACCTGGTGACGATCAGGCGCTCAACTCGGGAACCGTAGTGGGGAATCCGAGCTGAGCATTCACTCCAAGGGGTTGCCCGTTTGCACTCATGAGGGCATGAGACCAGGTTGATGTATTGGGCGTCACAGAACCCATGACTGCCATCCGCCCCCGTCCCCTCAGGGCACTGTTGCGAGGCCTTCCTCGATGAGCCACGAGGACATGCCATGAGCGATAATCTCCCTGCATGGGACGTGATGAACGCGGTGTGACTCCTCAGAATGAGGACTTCTCGGCCTGGTACAACGAGCTGGTCGCAAAGGCGCAGCTCGTTGACAGGGGACCCGCCAAGGGCACCATGGTCATCCGACCGTACGGTTATCGCCTTTGGGAGCTCATCCAGGGGGAACTTGATCGCCGGATCAAGGACACCGGTCATGAGAATGCTTACTTCCCTCTGCTGATCCCGGAGAGCTACCTCCGGCGAGAGGCCGATCATGTCGAGGGGTTCTCGCCTGAGCTCGCCGTTGTCACTCACGCTGGCGGTAAGGAGCTTGAAGAGCCGCTGGTCGTTCGGCCCACCTCAGAGACGATCATCGGTGAGATGATGGCCAAGTGGGTCTCATCCCATCGAGACCTTCCGCTCCTGCTGAATCAGTGGGCCAACGTCGTGCGCTGGGAATTGCGGCCCCGCATGTTCCTGCGCACGACGGAATTCCTCTGGCAAGAGGGTCACACAGCACACGCCGACGAGGCGGACGCGATGCGCGAGACGATGCTGGCGCTCGATCTCTACACAGAGGTTGCGCGGGACATCGCGGCGATCCCCGTAGTACCTGGTGAGAAGACAGCCGGGGAGCGGTTCGCCGGCGCCGTCCGTACCTTCACCATCGAGGGCATGATGAGGGACGGCAAGGCGCTCCAAGCTGGAACCTCCCACTACATGGGCACGAATTTCGCCAAAGCCTTCGACATTCAGTACACCTCCGAAGCTGGTCGTCTCGAACTGTGTCACACCACCTCATGGGGCATGTCCACGAGGATGATCGGCGGGGTCATCATGACCCACGGCGATGACAAAGGCCTGGTCCTCCCGCCCAGACTTGCCCCCTATCAAGTGGTAATCGTGCCGATTGGACGTGGCGATCAGGGCGCGCAGACCTCGGCCGCGGCGCTGGAGCTTGCAGGACGGCTTAAGGCGGCCGGTATACGCACCCATGTCGATGATCGCGCACAGCTTTCGCCTGGCTTCCGGTTCAATGAGTGGGAGCTGCGCGGCGTTCCCATCCGGCTGGAACTCGGTCCGCGTGATCTTGAGTCTGGCACTGTGGTGATGGCCAAGAGGCTCGGCGACGAGGGCAAACAGAGCATCTCGCTGTCTTCTGCGCCGGAGCTCATTCCTGGCGTACTGGAGGATTTCCAAGCCTTCCTTCTTCAGCGGGCTACCGAATACCGCGACAGTCACACCATGAGGGTGGACACCTGGGACTCCTTCACGGAAGCCGTAGCGTCGGGATGGGCGTTGGTGTTGCACTGCGGCAGTCCCGCGTGTGAGGACGACATCAAGGCCAAGGTCGCAGCAACTCCGCGCTGTATTCCGCTCGACGGTGCTTCAGAGACCGGATGGTGCGTGCATTGCGGTGAAGCATCTGCGTATGGCAAGCGTGTCATCTTTGGGCGGGCTTACTGATCACGGCTACCACGATGCTCCGTGAGCCGGGGCTGAGGAACGAAGTCCCGGATCGGCGATCGCCCCCGACCCCGTACGCTGGCTGGCCTCAGCCAGGCGATCGCAGTGCTGCATTTGGTCGGCGGGCGAGGCATGGTGCGGCGGGCGTCGGATCTCGGTGATGTGCATGCTCAGGCCGTTCTGCGCCCGCTTCCACGACGTCCGTCGCAGAGCGACTCGGTTGTGCTGACTACTGCTTGAGCGGAGCAGGGATCGCCAGTCACTCAGTAAGACACTCAGAATGCCAAAGAGCCGCTCTCCGGAGATCGGAGAGCGGCCTTTTCGCTGGTCAACTGAGTGGGGCTACCAGGACTTGAACCTGGGACCTCTTCCTTATCAGGGAAGCGCTCTAACCGTCTGAGCTATAGCCCCGCGTACGCCAAACGGTATCGCATCCCCACCAGGGAAGGCGAACCGGTTGTCCGGACGAGGAAAAGCTTACCGCCTCTCCCGAGTTGCTCGCGCCGCCCCCGGAAGATCGACGGCGACGCGAGCCCAAAAGCCGCAAAACCACAAGCCACAGAACCACGAACCACGTACGGAAACTACTCTGCCTCGCTGAAGGTCACCTCGACGCCGCCCACCAGGTCGGAGGCCACGTTGTAGATGACCGCCCCCAGCGTGGACAGTGCCGTGATCAGCACCACGTTCACCGCGCCGATGAGGGCGGTGTAGCCGAGGATGCGGACCGGCTCGAACCAAGAGGCGATGTCGATCGGGATCGAGTTTTGCCCCTGCTCACCCTTGCCGAGCTGGTTGACCAGGTCCACGAGCGAGTCGAACACGCCCAAGGCGGACAGTACGCCGTACAGGACAGCCACTGCCACGAACAGCACCACGAAGCAGACGAGGGAGACCACGAAGCTGAACTTCATGGCCGACCACGGCTCGACGCGACGCAGGACCAGGTGGGCCTTGCGGGGGAGACGGGCCCCCGCGGAACTGGAGGACTTCTTCTTGGGCATCTCGACAAGCGGAGGCGCCTCGGAAGTCAGCGAAGGACGGAGACGGACCGTCTCGTTGCCCTCCGTCGTCTGATCCTCCCCTGGCTGACCCGTGGTGGGCGGCACTACTCCTTGCGGAGGCGTCGCCTTCTCCTCGTCGACCGCTGCGTCGAAGATCTCGGTTTCATTGGGCTTCTTCGGCTGCTGGCCGTTGTCCCGGGCCGCCTGAGTCCTGGCGGAGCCACCCTGGGCGTTCATGACCTACTCTCCTCCCCCGTCTTCCTCAATCTCCACCGAAGTCTCCATGGACTCGGCGTTCCGGGCGAGGGCCACCACGCTGTCGCCTTCGGCGAGATTCATCAAACGCACTCCCATGGTCTGGCGGCCGGACTGCTTGATCTCGCCGGCACTCGTCCGGATCACCCCGCCGGCGGACGTGATCGCGAAGACCTCATCCTCTGGGTTGACCATGACTGCTCCGACCAGCTTGCCACGGGAACTGACGATTTTCGCAGTCAGCACGCCCCTACCGCCACGTCCTTGAACTGGATACTGCTCGACGGGTGTCCGCTTTGCGTACCCAGCCTTGGTGGCGATAAGCACATGTTGACCATCGGCGATTCTATTCATGGCGAGAAGTTCGTCACCATCGAGGAATCTCATGCCGATGACACCGCTGGTCGCCCGCCCCATCGGGCGCAACGCCTCGTCGGAGGCGGTGAAGCGGACGGACTGCGCGCCCTTGGAGACGAGCAGCAGATCGTCCTCCTCGGAGACCAGGCGGGCCCCGATGACCTCGTCGTCGTCCCGCAGGTTGATCGCGATCAGACCACCGGACCTGGGGGAGTCGTACTCGGACAAGCGAGTCTTCTTCACCAGGCCGCTGCGGGTGGCGAGCACGAGGTAGGGGGCGACGTCGTAGTCACGCAGGTCGAGGACCTCCATAACGGTCTCGTCAGGCTGCATCGCCAGTAGGTTCGCCAGGTGCATGCCCCGCGCATCACGCGCGGCGTCGGGCAGTTCGTAGGCTTTGACGCGGTAGACGCGGCCTTTGTTCGTGAAGAACAGCAACCAATGATGGGTCGTCGTGACGAAGAAGTGGTCGACGATGTCGTCCTGGCGCAGTTGCGCGCCCCTGACGCCCTTGCCGCCACGCTTCTGCGCCCGGTAAAGGTCGGTACGGGTGCGCTTGGCGTAGCCGCCGCGGGTGATGGTGACGACGATCTCTTCCTCAGCGATGAGGTCTTCGATCGACATGTCGCCGTCGTACGCGACGATCTCGGTCTGGCGGTCGTTGCCGAAGCGGGCGACGATCTCGGCCATCTCGTCACCGACGATCTGCCGCTGCCGGGGCTCCGAGCTCAGGATGTCCTGGTAGTCGGCGATCGCCGTCATCAGCGCGTCGAACTCGTCCTGGATCGCCTGGCGCTCCAGGGCGGCGAGCTTGCGCAGCTGCATGTCGAGGATGGCCTGGGCCTGGATCTCGTCGATCTCCAGCAGCGTCATCAGGCCACCCTGGGCCTCCGCGGCCGACGGCGAGCGCCTGATCAGCGCGATGACCTCGTCCATCCGGTCGAGCGCCTTGAGCAGCGCCCGCAGGATGTGGGCCCGCTCCTCGGCCTTGCGCAGCAGGTAGCGCGTCCGCCGGACGATGACCTCGATCTGGTGCGCCACGTAGTAGGTGATGAACTGGTCGAGCCGCAGCGTGCGCGGCACCCCGTCGACCAGGGCCAGCATGTTGGCGCCGAAGGTGTCCTGGAGCTGGGTGTGCTTGTACAGGTTGTTGAGCACGACCTTGGCGACGGCGTCGCGCTTGAGCACGATGACCAGTCGCTGGCCGACCCGCGACGACGACTCCTCGCGGACGTCGGCGATGCCGGTGACCTTGCCCTGCTTGACCAGCTCAGCGATCTTGTAGGAGAGGTTGTCGGGGTTGACCTGGTAGGGGAGTTCGGTGACGACGAGGGCGTGCCGGCCCTTGTTGTCCTCCTCGACCTCGACGACGGCTCGCATGGTGATCGAGCCGCGGCCGGTGCGGTAGGCGTCCTCGATGCCCCGGCGGCCGACGATCAGGCCCTTGGTCGGGAAGTCGGGGCCCTTGACCCGCGCGATGGCCGCTTCGAGCAGCTCCTCTTCGGAGGCCTCGGGGTTGTCCAGCGACCACTTGACGGCCTCGGCCACCTCGCGCAGGTTGTGCGGCGGGATGTTGGTCGCCATACCGACAGCGATGCCGCCCGAGCCGTTGACCAGCAGGTTGGGGAAGCGCGCCGGGAGTACGACGGGCTCCTGGGAGCGACCGTCGTAGTTGGGCTGGAAGTCGACGGTCTCCTTGTCGATGTCGCGCAGCATCTCCATGGCGATGGGCGCGAGCTTGCACTCGGTGTAGCGCATCGCCGCGGGCGCGTCGTTGCCCGGAGAGCCGAAGTTGCCCTGCCCGTCGACCAGCGGGTGGCGCAGCGACCAGGGCTGCGCCAGGCGTACGAGGGCGTCGTAGATCGAGGTGTCGCCATGGGGGTGGTAGGAACCCATGACGTCGCCGACGACGCGCGAGCACTTGAAGTAGCCGCGGTCGGGGCGGTAGCCGCCGTCGTACATCGCGTAGAGCACGCGGCGGTGCACCGGCTTGAGACCGTCACGCACGTCCGGCAGGGCACGCGAGACGATGACCGACATCGCGTAGTCCATGTAGCTGCGCTGCATCTCGGTCTGGATGTCGACCGGTTCGATGCGGTCCGAAGACGGTGGAGGCGGAGTGTTCACTTCCGTCACGTGTGAAGATCCTTTTCTACTGTACGGCTGAGCGCTACACGTCTAGGAAACGGACATCTCGCGCATTGCGGATGATGAAGGCCCTGCGCGCCTCGACGTCCTCACCCATGAGCACGCTGAACATCTCGTCCGCCTGGGCGGCGTCGTCGAGCGTGGCCTGTAGCAGGATGCGGCTGTCAGGGTTCATGGTGGTTTCCCACAGCTGGTTGGCGTTCATCTCGCCGAGACCCTTGAACCGCTGGACCCCGTCGTGGGCGCGGGGGTCACGCTTGCCGCGGCCGATGCCGTCCTCGATGATCGCGTCGCGTTCGCGGTCGGAGTAGGCGTAGGAGGCGTCGTCGCCCTTGCGGTCCCACTTGATCTTGTAGAGGGGCGGCTGCGAAAGGTAGACGTGGCCGCCCTCGATCAGCGGGCGCATGAACCTGAACAGCAGCGTCAGCAGCAAGGTGGTGATGTGCTGCCCGTCGACGTCGGCGTCGGCCATCAGGATCAGCTTGTTGTAGCGCAGCTTGCTGATGTCGAACTCGTCGTGCACGCCGGTGCCCATGGCCGTGATCAGCGACTGGACCTCGGTGTTCTGCAGGACCTTGTCGACCCTGGCCTTCTCGACGTTGAGGATCTTGCCGCGGATCGGCAGGATCGCCTGGAACCGCGAGTCGCGCCCGCCCTTGGCCGAGCCGCCGGCCGAGTTGCCCTCGACGATGAACAGCTCGCACTTGTCGGGGTCGTTCCACTGGCAGTCGGCCAGCTTGCCCGGCAGGCCGCTGCCCGACTCCAGCAGCGACTTGCGCCGCGTCAGGTCACGGGCCTGGCGCGCCGCGAGGCGGGCCCTGGCGGCCTGCAGCGACTTGTTGATGATGTCCTTGGCCTCGCCCGGGTTGCGCTCGAACCAGGCGCGCAGGTGATCGTTGCAGGCCTTCTGGACGAACGACTTGGCCTCGGTGTTGCCGAGCTTCGTCTTGGTCTGCCCCTCGAACTGCGGGTCGGCCAGCTTGATCGAGACGATCGCGGTCAGGCCCTCACGGACGTCCTCGCCGGAGAGGTTGTCGTCCTTGCCCTCCTTGAGGAACTTCTGCTCGCGCGCGTAGCGGTTGACGATCGACGTCAGCGCCGCGCGGAAGCCCTCCTCGTGGGTGCCGCCCTCAGCCGTGTTGATGGTGTTGGCGAAGGTGTAGACGGACTCGCTGTAGGAGTTGTTCCACTGCATGGCGATCTCGACGGAGATGCCGTCGCCATGCTCCTCGAAGTCGATGACCGACGCGTGCGCGGGCTCCTTCTTGGAGTTGAGGTGCGTCACGAAGTCGGACAGACCGCCCTGGTAACAGTAGGTGACCTCGACGGACTCGCCGTTGACGTGGTCGGGCCGCTCGTCGCGCAGCACGATCGTCAGGCCCTTGTTGAGGAAGGCCATCTCCTGGAAGCGGCGCGAGAGCGTCTCGAAGTTCCAGGTGGTGGTCTCGAAGATCGCCCCGTCGGCCCAGAACGTGATCGTGGTGCCGGTCTCGGTGGTCTCCCCGTCCGTCGCCAGCGGCGCGGTCGGCTTGGAGTGCTCGTAGCGCTGCCGCCAGATGTGGCCGTTCTGCTTGACCTCCACCTCCATGGCGGTGGACAGCGCGTTGACGACGGCCGAGCCGACGCCGTGCAGACCTCCGGACACGGCGTACGACTTGCCGTCGAACTTGCCGCCCGCGTGCAGCGTGGTCAGCACGACCTCGACGGCGGAACGCTTCTCGACCGGGTGGATGCCGGTCGGGATGCCGCGGCCGTTGTCGATGACCCGCACACCGTTGTCGGCGAGCAGGGTGACGTCGATGCGGTCGGCGTGGCCGGCGAGGGCCTCGTCCACCGAGTTGTCGACGATTTCGTAGACCAGGTGATGCAGACCGCGCTCACCGGTCGAACCGATATACATACCCGGGCGCTTGCGAACCGCCTCAAGCCCTTCGAGTACGGTGATTGAGCTAGCGTCGTAGGACAAGTGCCAAATCCTCCTGCCGCGGACACGCGGCTGGGGAGGCGACCGTTGTCAAGCTGCCCCTGCCGTGCCCGTCACCGTCGTGAGTGCCCCGTTGCGTTGATCACCCGGGGGAATCGGCGCCGCATACGTGCCGGGGGTGACACGCAAACGGACGTGTCCGGAATCCAGTTTCATTCTACCGGCTCTGAGGGCCCAAGGTGGCATTGAACGCGCCTGTAACGGCCTGTCGCTTGATTTCCCCCTCTTCGAGCATCCCCCCACAGGAGTGGGGGTCATCGCGTCTGCGGCTCTCTGATGGGTTTTCTCGCGGATCCGGCCCATGGGTTTAGCGCCGATCCGGCTCAGCCGTAGGTGTCTCCCGGCCCCTTGCTGCCGGTCACCCTCAGGCCCCCGGCCGCGCGCGGTGCGTTCTGCGGGCCTCTGACCTTCACCTTCGTCACCGTGCCGTGACCGAGCTCCTCGTTGAGCCGACGTACGAGAGTGCGCGCGAGCAGGCGTACCTGGGTCGCCCACGCGGTGGAGTCGGCCAGGATGAGCACCTCGCCGTCGTCGAACGAATCGGGCTTGGTGTGCGCGGCCAGCTCGGGACCGACGATGTCGGACCAGCGGCCGAACACCCCGCCGACGGCCGCCGACCGCTCCCAGCCGCGGTCGGCCAGCAGGTCGGAGATCGCGCGTCCGAAAAGCTGTGGATCGCCGGCGTCCCTGCGTGCCCCCGCCCTGCGCCTGGGCTCGCGGCGGGGGAGCTGGCCGCGCTTGGCGGCGTCGGCCTTGGCCTGGGCCAGCTTCTCCCTGGCCATCGCCGCGCCCCTGGCCGTGGGATTGTCATCGGCGGGCACGTTGGAGGTGCTGTCAGCGGACACGCGTCACGCTCCCTTCCGCGACATCGAACCTGGCCCCGATCAACTCCCCGGGCACGTCGTCGGCCACCGCCGCGGTGATGAGCACCTGCTCGGCGGGGGCGACGATCTCGGACAGGCGGCGCCTGCGCTGACTGTCGAGCTCGGCGAAGACGTCGTCCAGGATCAGCACCGGGTCGCCGCCCTCGGCCCGGAGCAGGTCGTAGGCGGCCAGGCGCAGCGCCAGGGCGAACGACCACGACTCCCCATGGCTGGCGTAACCACGCGCGGGCAGCTCGCCGAGGCCCAGGATCAGGTCGTCGCGGTGCGGGCCGACGAGGGTGACACCCCGCTCCAGCTCGGCCGCGCGGACTTCCAATAGCCGCTCGCGGAGTCGTTCTTCAAGGGTTTTCCCCAAGTCTGTGGATAACGTCTGTGTATCGGAAGATCCCGTCTCACCGGGGACTTCGTCCTCAGCCGCGTCGCCGCCTGTGGACAAACTGCTGCGATAGGACAGGGTCGCGGGGGCGCTCGTGGGGGCCAGCGCGGCGTAGGCTCCGGCGACCAGCGGGCGCAGCGCGTCGATGAGACCGAGCCGCGCTTGGAGGAGCTCCGCGCCGTGTCTCGCCAGATGCGCGTCCCAGACCTCCAGAGTGCTCAGGACGTCTCCGGCGCCCGCCGCCGAGAATCCCGCGTCACTCTCGGCTCTCCGGGCGCTCCTGGCCCCTCTGCGGGCCTGGGAGGCGGCACGCAGGAGCGCTCCTCGCTGCTTCAGCACGCGGTCGTAGTCGGCACGTACGCCGGCGAACCGCGGGGTGCGGCTCACCAGCAGCTCGTCGAGGAAGCGCCGCCGCTCAGAGGGGTCGCCCTTGACCATCGACAGGTCCTCGGGGGCGAACAGCACCGTGCGCAGCAGGCCGATGACGTCGCGCGGCCTGGACACGGGGGAGCGGTTGAGCCGGGCGCGGTTGGCGCGCCCCGGGTTGATCTCCAGCTCGACCAGCGCCCGCCGGTCGTCCCTGTGGATGGCGCAGCGCACGATGGCCCGGCTCGCACCCCGTCGTACGAGAGGCGCGTCGCTCGCCACCCGGTGGCTGGAGTGCGTCGCGACATAGCCGAGGGCTTCGACCAGGTTGGTCTTGCCCTGGCCATTGGGCCCCACGAACGCCGTGACGCCCGGCTCCAGGCCGAGCTCCACGGACGCGTAGGACCGGAAGTCGGTCAGCGACAGATGGGCGACGTGCACCCCAAGAAGGTTAGTGGGCCACGCAGCTCACTGGGGTCACCGGCGTGCGCCTGTGGAAAACCGGTATCGGGGTCAGCGCACGTTCGGCGGGGTCACGTCGGCGCCGGGGGAGTCGGCGCCCATGCCCGTCGAGCCCTCCGCCGAGGCGATCGGGTGGCCGCCGAACTGGTTGCGCAGCGCGGCCACCACCTTCATCGCGGGCGGGTCCTCCTGGCGCGAGGCGAACCTGGCGTACAGCGCGGCGGTGATCACCGGCAGCGGCACGGCGTGGTCGACCGCGGCCTGCACGGTCCACCGGCCCTCGCCGGAGTCCTGTGCGTAACCGCGCAGCTCCTCGAGGTGCTCGTCGCTCTCGAGCGCCCGTACCAGCAGGTCGAGCAGCCAGGAGCGGATGACGGTGCCGGTGCGCCAGCTGCTGAAGCAGCCCTTGACGTCCTTGACGATGTCGGAGGCTTCCAGGAGCTCCCAGCCCTCGGCGAAGGACTGCATCATGCCGTACTCGATGCCGTTGTGGACCATCTTGGCGAAGTGTCCGGCGCCGACCTCGCCCGCGTGGACGAAGCCGTCCTCGCCTTCGGGCTTGAGCGTCTCGAAGATCGGCATCATGTGCTGGACGACGGGCTCGTCGCCCCCGCACATCAGCGCGTAGCCGTTCTGCAGACCCCAGACGCCGCCGCTCACGCCGCAGTCGACGAAGCGGATGCCGCGCTCGGCGAGCTCGGCGGCGTGCTTCTGGTCATCCACATAGTGTGAATTACCGCCGTCGATGACGATGTCGCCCTCGGAGAGGAGTTTGCCGAGCTCGTCGACCGTCTGCTGAGTAGGTTTGCCGGCCGGGACCATCACCCAGACCGCGCGCGGCGCCTCCAGCCTGTCGACCAGCTCTTTCAAGCTGCCGACGTCGCTGGCCTCCCGGTTGTGGTCATAGCCCACCACCTCGTGGCCTCCGCGGCGCAGCCTTTCGGCCATGTTGCCGCCCATCCTGCCAAGTCCGACCATGCCGATCTGCATGATGTACCAACTCCCCTAGTCAGGCCTCCATAATCCCCGATGGGATTTTCAGCTCGACAAGCGGATCGGCATGATCAGGTAACGGTAGTCGGGGACTCCGCCGTCATCCACAGGCTTTCCACCGGTGAGGATGGCGGGCTTGGTGGACGTGGTCATCTGCAGCCGGGCGACGTCCGAGTCGATCGCGCCCAGCCCTTCCAGCAGGAACTGGTGGTTGAAGGCGATGTTCATCTCCTCGCCCTCGTAGTCCACCGGCAGCACCTCGACGGCCTGGGCCTCGTCGCCGCTGCCGGCCTCCAGCACGACCTCGCCGCTCTTGAACGCCAGGCGTACCGGAGTGTTGCGCTCGGCGACCAGGGCCACGCGCTTGACGGCCTCGACGAACGTGCCTGTGGACAAGTCGGCGCGCGCCGAGAACTCCGTCGGCAGCAGCGAGCGGTATTTGGGGAACTCGGGGTCGAGCAGCCGCGTCGTGGTACGCCGCCCGGCGCTGGAGAAGCCGATCATGCCCTCACCGGTGCCGCCCGCCGAGCTGAGCGCGATCTCCACCTCGGCGCCGGTCGCGCCGAGCGCCTTGGCCGAGTCGGCGAGCGTCTTGCCGGGGATCATCGCGATCGCCGCGAAGTCGGGCTGGTCGGGCTGCCATTTCAGCTCGCGGACGGCCAGGCGGTAGCGGTCGGTCGCGGCGAGGGTCACGGTGTCGCCCTCGATCTCCATCCGTACGCCGGTGAGCATGGGCAGCGTGTCGTCCCTGCCCGCAGCGACGGCGACCTGGCCGACGGCGGCGGCGAAGACGTCGCTGCCCACCCGGCCGGCGGCCGGCGGCATGGCCGGCAGCGACGGGTAGTCCTCCACAGGCATGGTCAGCAGGGTGAACCGGGCGCTGCCACAAGTGACGACCGCCTTGGCTCCCTCCACGACGAAATCCACAGGCTGTGCGGGAAGCGCGCGGGTGATCTCGGCGAGCAGCTTGCCGGAGACCAGGACGACGCCGGCCTCACCGGTGTGGAGTTCGAGCGTCACCTCGGCGGAGACCTCGTAGTCGAAGCCCGACAGCTTCAGCTGCTGGTCCTCGGTGACCTCCATCCGCATTCCGGCGAGAACGGGGACCGACGGTCGCGCGGGCAGGCTGCGTGCCGTCCATGCCACCGCCTCAGCGAGGACGTCTCGCTCGATTCGGAACATCACGGTCATCAGCCTCCTGAGTTCGTCGTTGATTCAAGTGTTGCCTCTCCCGCACCCGAGTTCCGGGAGAACCCCTCTATGGGTCTTGAGTTTCTTAGTAAGAGAGATAGGTGGTCTTCACACTAGGGGGTGTGGATAGTGTGGACAACCGGCGTTTCCCCTGGTCAGCTTGCGTGGCGTCGCCCACATGCCCGGTGGATTACGCCTGGGGAAAACTTCGGCGCCTGGGGATGGCCGTTCGTTGCCCACAGCTCGTCCCCAGATCATGGTGCGTTCATCCACTGGTCATCCACCGGCTTTCCACAGGTTATCCACGGGCTAAACGGCCTCGCGAGAGACCCTTTTTCGACTGTGCACAGGCCGTCCACAAGTCATCCACCGGATGTCCCCAGGTTGTCCTCAGGATGTCCCCAGCTTTATCCCCAGGCGTCGCGCAGGATTTTTCAGGCGAAGATGGGGCGTACGGCCGCCGCTTTTTGACGTTTCCCCTGATCCACAGTGTTATCCACAGGCTGTGCATAACGGGTCAGGATCCGCGCGACGTCTGTTTGATACGCATTGTTAGCTCGTTGACCTGGTTGTACATCGACCTGCGCTCCGCGATGAGCGAGCGGATCTTGCGCTCGGCGTGCATGACGGTCGTGTGATCGCGGCCGCCGAACTGCTGCCCGATCTTCGGCAGCGACAGGTCGGTCAGCTCGCGTACCAGATACATCGCGATCTGTCTGGCGTTGACCAGAGCCCTGCTGCGCGAGCTGCCGCAGAGGTCGTCGATGCTGATGCCGAAGTATTCGGCGGTCTTGGCCATGATCGTGGCGATGGTGATCTCGCCGCCGCCGTCGGAGGTGATCAGGTCCTTCAGCACCACCTCGGCCAGCTGCAGGTCGACGCCCTGCCTGTTGAGGCTGGCGAAGGCGGTGACCCTGATCAGCGCGCCCTCCAGCTCGCGGATGTTGGTGGAGATGCGGCTGGCGATGTACTCCAGGACCTCGGGCGGGGCGGCCAGGCCCTCCTGGATGGCCTTCTTCCTGAGGATCGCGATGCGGGTCTCCAGCTCGGGCGGCTGGACATCGGTGATCAGGCCCCACTCGAACCGGTTGCGCAGCCGGTCCTCCAGCGTGATCAGCTGCTTCGGCGCCCGGTCGCTGGAGATCACGATCTGCTTGTTGGCGTTGTGGAGGGTGTTGAAGGTGTGGAAGAACTCCTCCTGCGTCTGCTCCTTGCCCTCCAGGAACTGGATGTCGTCCACGAGCAGGATGTCGATCGCCCGGTAGCGGCCGCGGAAGCCGTCGGCCTTGTGGTCGCGGATGCTGTTGATGAAGTCGTTGGTGAACTCCTCCGAGCTCACGTATCTCACCCGCGCGCCGTCGTACAGGCTCTGGGCGTAATGCCCGATCGCGTGCAGGAGGTGGGTCTTCCCCAGGCCCGAGTCGCCATAAATGAAGAGGGGGTTGTACGCCTTTGCGGGGGATTCGGCTACGGCCACCGCGGCCGCGTGGGCGAATCGGTTGCTGGCCCCGATGACGAATGTCTCGAAGGTGTACTTCTGGTTGAGCCGGGCGGGTTCGCTGGGTTTGTTGCTCTTCGCTTCCCAGCGGTTGTGCGTCGGCTCCGGCAGTTTCTCCACAGGGGACTGCCCCTGTTCAAAAGAGAACGTGGGCTGTGGATATTCGGTGGATATCTGGGCCGGGTCCGGCTGTGGAGAATAGAACTGCGGAGGTTCGGAAGCCTGGTAGAGCTGGGGCGATGGGGGCTGTGCATAACGTGGCTGGGGGTCGAGCCCCTGGGGATAATTTTGAGCCACAGGCTGTGGATGAAGGTCCGGCATCGGCTGCTCGGGGGCCGTCGTGTCGATCATCACGGCCAGGCGCATGGCCCGGCCGAGCTCCTGGGAGAGCGCGTGGGCCACGAGGGGGCGCAGCTTCCCCTCGATGAGGTCCTTCAGGAAGTCGTTGGGGACGCCAAGCACGATCGTGTCGTCGGCCCGGGCGATGGGGCGCACCATGGAGAGCCAGGTGCGCTGCTGTATGGGGACGTTCTCGTTGAGGAAGTTGCTCAGGGCGTTCGCCCATACCGTGCCGAGGTCGACATCGTTCAT